>CALNYT010000001.1:0-12367 GCA_942490885.1 uncultured Clostridiaceae bacterium
TAAGTGTTTTTTTAGTACGTACACTTTTTTATAGATACATATTTATATTTAAGTTAAATATTTTGGTAATAATCTAAAAAATTTCTAAAAGTATTACGAATTACGAAATATTCTGATACAATAATGTTATAGATAAATTCAAGTAAGGAGGCATAATGAATGCTATCAAAACGAGTTGTAGAAGAAGTGCTTGGTAATGCTATGCGCACTGGAGGAGATTTCGCAGAGATTTTTTTCGAAGACACTATTAATAATTCTATAGAGATGGTTAATGGTACAGTAGAAAAATCAATAACAGGAAGGGTTCATGGAGCAGGTATAAGAATATATAAAGGGTTAAACAGTATATATGCATACACTAATGACACTTCACTAAAATCATTGATTGAAACTGCACGTAAAGCTGCATCAGCAGTAGGTGATATAAAGAATCAAATAAATTTAGATATAAATGTCACTGAAAGAATCAATACAAATATACATCCTGTAATATATGTTCCTTCAAGCGTTTCAGCAGCAAGAAAAATAGAAAGAATGAGGGAAGCAAGCTCAGCAATAAAAGGATATAGCGATGAAATAGTACAAGCTATGATTAACTTTGGAGATAAAGATCAAAGAGTTTTAATTGCAAATACAGAAGGATTATATACTACTGATAGAAGAGTAAGAAATAGAATGTTCCTAATTTCAGTAGCTAGTGATGGAAAAGAAAATCAAACTGGTTATGAAGGTCCTGGTGCTTTAAAAGGCTTTGAAATGTTTGAAGAATTAGATCTTAAATCATTAGGTAGAAACACTAGTAGGATAGCTACAACTATGTTGCATGCTGAAGCCTGTCCAGCCGGCAAGATGCCAGTAATCATAGACAATGGATTTGGTGGAGTTATATTCCATGAAGCCTGTGGTCATTCATTAGAAGCAACATCTGTTGCAAAAGGAAATTCCGTATTCTGTGATAAAATTGGACATCAAATAGCATCAACTAAAGTGACCGCTATAGATGATGGTACATTAGCTAATGAATGGGGTTCAATAAATATTGATGACGAAGGAACACCAGGTAGAAAAAATGTGCTAATTGAAGATGGAATTCTTAAAGGGTATTTAGTTGATAGATTGAATGGAAAAAGAATGAATATGGAATCTACAGGAAGTGCTAGAAGAGAATCTTATAAATTTGCTCCAACTTCTAGAATGACTAATACATTTATTGCTCCAGGAAATGATGATGAAAAAGATATTTTTAAATCAATAGATAATGGATTATATGCTAAGAAGATGGGTGGAGGATCTGTTAATCCTGTTACAGGGGAATTTAACTTTTCTGTTCTAGAAGGATACATGATTAAAAATGGTGAGATAGATAGACCTGTTAGAGGAGCTACATTAATAGGTAAAGGATCTGATATTCTTATGAATATTGATATGGTAGGTAAAAATTTGGCTCAAGCACAAGGTATGTGTGGATCATCAAGTGGAAGTGTACCAACTAATGTTGGACAGCCTATGATAAGAGTTTCTGAAATAACAGTAGGTGGAAGATAGGAGGGGTAATAATGCTATTTAATGATTTTAAAGATAAAATATTTCAAACAGCCGAGCAAGAAGGTTTTGATAGTTGTGAATTATATTTTATAACTAGTGAAGATTTTAATGTTCAGATGTATAAAGAGGAAATAGATAAGTACTCAGTAAATGATACTATGGGTGTAAGTTTTAGAGGTATTTATAATGGGCAAATGGGATATGCCTATGCTGAAGTTATTGATGAAGAAACAGTAGACATTCTTATTCAAAATGCTAAAGATAACGCTTCTGTAATAGAAAAAGAAGCAAGTGAAGAGATTTATGCAGGAGCTAAAAATTATCCTCAAATAAATTCTCATAATGAAGAAATTTCAAAAATAGAAGCAGTAGAGAAAATTAACTTAGCAAGAAAATTAGAAAAAGCTATTTATTCAGCTGATGAAAGAGTAGAAAATACTCAATCTTGTACTATATCTACCAATGAGTCTTATAAGAGAATTGTAAACTCAAAGGGAATGGACGTTAGTTTCAAATCTAATATGTTATATTCTGTAGTAGGAGTAGTTGCTAAGGATGAAAAGAATGTAAATAATGCTTTTGAAATGCAAATAGTAAAAGATTTAAATGAATTAGATGTTGAAAAATTAGCAGAAGAAGCTGTTAAGGAAGCTTTATCTCATTTTAATGGAGAGCCAGTAGAAAGTGGTAAGTATAAAATTATGTTTACAAACAAAGCCTCAGCATCATTACTTCAAACATTTAGTAGTGTATTTAGTGGAGAATCAGCAGTAAAAGGACTAACATTATTAAAAGATAAAGTTGGGAAAGTGATTGCTTCAGAAAAGGTTACTATAAATGATAACCCATTATTAGAGGGTGGAATAAGTAATAGACCATTCGATGATGAAGGATATGTAACAATTAATAAAAAAATAATAGAAGATGGAAAGTTAAATACTCTTCTTCATAATAGTTCTACAGCTAAGAAATTCAATGTAGAATCTACTGGAAATGGAACAAGAACGTCATACTCTTCACCATTAAGTGTTTCTGCAAGTAATATGTACTTTGAAAAAGGTACTAAAAGTTATGATGAAATGCTTAAGACTTTAGGGGAAGGTCTTCTAATAACAGATATGCAAGGAATGCATTCTGGTGCTAGCCCTGTTACAGGTGAGTTTTCATTAGGCGCTAAAGGTTTCCTAATTAAAGATGGTAAAGTTGTTAAACCAGTTGAGCAAATAACTATCTCAGGAAATTATTTTGAATTATTAAATGATATAGAAGAAGTTGGAAATGATTTAAGATTATCTTCCTTTAGTGGACAAGTACAATAGGAAGTCCTAGTATAATAGTAAAAGAACTTTCAATAGCTGGAGAATAGTAAAATTAAGTAGTCAACGGTCGATTTTGAAAAAACATTAAATTGACCGTTGACAAATTTCGAAGTTTAGTGTAAAATAATTTTTGTTAAGAAAAAAATATTGTAGATCTGGTAACTATGGCGTGAAGGTTACACACCTTCCCATTCCGAACAGGATTGTTAAGCTTCACAGCGCTGATGGTACTGCACTGGAGACGGTGTGGGAGAGTAAGACGTTGCCAGGTAATGTGATTCACTAGCTCAGTCGGTAGAGCACATGACTTTTAATCATGGTGTCCAGGGTTCGATTCCCTGGTGAGTCACCAAAAAAACACTTGCTAATTTTTTAGTAAGTGTTTTTTTATGCAAAAGTGTATGAAATTAAGGATAATCATAAGTTCATGGACTTTATAATATTTTCTTTTAAAAGGATAGATAATAATATTGTCAAATACTAAAGAAAAAGAGGATATTTTAAAATGGAAAATGAGCTTAAGATTAAGCAACATAAGATTTATGCATTATTAATAATGGTAACTATAATATGGGGACTTAAACCTGTAATAATAAAGATTGGATTATTATACATGAGTTCAATACAGTATAATGTATTTAGAATGATGTTTGCTACAGTTGGTGGATGGATAACTATATTAGTTATGAAAGATTTTAAACCAATTGAAAAAAGAGATTATAAATTACTAACTTTGATATCAGTGTTTGGATTTTTTATATTCCAGTGGTTTTATGGATTAGGAATAGGGAAGACTACATCAGGAAATGCATCAATAATAATGGGTACAGTTCCTCTTATAGTACTAGTTATGAATCATATCTTCAAAATAAAGAGAATCAGCAGAATTAAGATGATAGGAGTTGCAATATCCTTAATAGGATTATGTTTGACTGTTGCAAGTGGTGGAGAAGTAGGCCAATTTAAGGATAATTTGATAGGAATGGGATATATATTCATATCAGCTATTGGATATTCAATATATATGGTATTTTCAAAAACACTTACTATAAAATATTCACCTAGACAGATAACCACATTAGCTATAACAATAACAACTGTACTGATTATAATATTTTCAAAGTTTGATATTTTCATTGGTGGATTAAATGTTGTTTCAATGGCTACTTTAGTTTACACTGGAGTCATTGCTATGTTTATAGGAAATTTTATATGGACTTGGGCAATTAAAAGAATAAGTAGTAACAATGTAGCTATCTTTAATAATCTAACACCTATTTTTTCTATTGTATTAGGGTTTGTTATTTTAAATGAACAAATATCTATTTATCAAATAATTGGAGCTATGATTATTTTTGCAGGATTATGGGTAAGTAATTATTTGAACATATCAAGAAAAATAAAAAATAAAAAAAACATGAAATGTGAATAAAAAGTGTGTATAGGGTTATACTTATCAATGTAATAAAATTTATTAAAGCCCTTATAATCCCTCGATCCCCTAAAATAGCATGCTTCGTTATGCTAGCATGCTATTCCCCCATAACTAAATGTTTAACTCCCCCGATAGGATGTTTTGCGAAAGCTTAATATCCTATCTTTTTTTCATTTTTTGTGAATCTAAGAATTTATAAAGAATGTAATGAAGAAGTCTTTTTTATATGTACAATATTTTAATAGGGAGATAAAATATTTGGAGTTGATTATTTAGTTAATAATATACAAATGTATAAATATCATTTATATACAAATAATAGAAGTGCAGAAAAAATAATGTGGTGATTATAATGAATAAACAATATTCTCTGATATACATACTGCCTTATTGTATAGAAATGACAATAATACAATATGACACCAATGAATTTGAGATATTTGATAGGTTAATGAAAACTATTAATATTGAAGAGGATTTGAAGAAAAATTGCTTCAGTAAAAAAAATATATTTAAGATGCTTAATATTATATATGGATATAAGAGTGTTATTACTGAAAATGGTTTAAATGATTGCATAGTTATAATAGATGAAGATTTAAATGCGCTTGAAAATATTAACAATCTTTTTAGGGGTGTTAATAAAATTTTTAATAAAAATATTAATATAATAAAAAGTATGAACAAGAGTTATCTCGTTTTTTTATTTTTGCTTGATATATTTAAACATAGAAATAATCAAGATAATGGAGTGATAAGATTTGAGGATAACATTCTTGAAATTTACGGATTTAAAAACAGCAAATTGATAGATTTTCAAAAGCAAAAGCTATATGATAAGAAACCAAATAGATTTTTTAAAAACAGAGAAAATACCATTAGAGAAATAATGAAGGGAATTGTGAATTTAATAAAATTAAACCAAATAGATATTGATCTCAAGTGTCAAAATAACATTTTGATAGTAAACTTTAAAGAATATAAATTTCTGAATAAATTCTTTGAAAAGAATAATGTAAACAGAAATAAATTTAATAAAGTAATGAAAAGAATAGTTAATATGAAATATTATGAAATTAAGAATTTTTATAATATAACTGATGAAGAGGTAGAAAAATTAGTATATATTTTGAGTGCTTTTGAAGTTTTATTAAATGAAAAAGAATATAATATTGAAATAAAAAAATTCGATATAAACTGGTATTTCACTAAAGAGTTAATATTAAAAAAAAAAGAACTATATAATGAAGTTCAATATTACGAGTTTTTGTATGCGAAATTTATTGTGAATAATTGTTTTAAAAATAGTGAAATAAAATATTTAAATAATATAACAAAAAATATAGCTGAGATTCTAGAAAAAAATTCTTTTAAAATACAGAAAAAAAATATTATCTTGATTAAAATAGGTATTATTATTAGTCTTTACAATGTAGAAGTTAATACTATAAATGTAGTTGGATTTCAGGAAGATGATGTTAAATTAATAAAAAAATGGATTGATTTATTAAAATTTGAGGAGTTGCTAAACAAAAGGGGAAATTTAGAGATTTCTGAGTTTGATAATTTTACAGAGATCATATATATAATCTACTATGTAATGATTCTTAAAAAAAGCAAAATACCTTTTGAAGTCAAAAAAAATAATCAGAAATTAAGTTTCAATATAAACAAAGAGAATTTAACCTTATTTGAAATTGAGATTTTTAATTGTATAAAAGGTAAAATCAGAAATAGTAAACAAGGAAATATAATGATAACTTTCTATTAGGAGGCCTAAGAATGTTTTCGAATAGAGAAATAAGTTTATTAAAATTTAATAATAGAGTATTAAATGAAGCTATGAATAAATATAACCCTCTATTAGAAAGAGTAAATTTTTTAGGTATTGTTTCAAAAAACATTGATGAATTTTACAAGACTAGAATGTGCAAAATTACTGAAGAAAAAATCAATGATGATTTAATAATAGAGATAAATAATTATATAGCTGAATTGAACATAAAAAAAAGGAAAATATATAAAATTTTAATGTCAAATTTAAAAAAAAATAACATTATTATTTTAAATGATAGTAGTGAGATAGAAAAGCAAGACTTTGATGATTTAATTGAAGAAGAGATACATAAAAATCTGAAGGTCATCGATTATAATGAAAACTTGATAGATTTAAAATGCGGTAATATATATATATGTCTAATTATCAAAGAACAAAACGAAAATAGAAGAGTAGTTTTTTATGATACAAAAAATAAAAATAGATTGGTAAAAATCAGTTGTATTGATGATAGTATTAAATTCATTTTGAATGAGGATTATTTATTGGGCTATTTAATACAAAAATTTAAAGGAGTTATTATAGGAAAATGTATATTTAGAGTAACACGAGACTCATCTCTGGTATTTAAAGATTTTAAAAAGGAAAACTATCTTTCTTTTGTTGAAAAGAGTATTAAGAAAAGATTAGAAGGTACAGTTTTAAGATTGGAAATATATAAGAGTGATAACAATGTTACAATTCAATATCTTCAAAATAAGATGGCATTAGATGAAGAAGTAATATTAAAGAAAGTAATTCCCATAGATTTATCGTTTTTCATGGAATTAAAAAAAGAAATTGATAATAAATTTTTAAAGTTTAATGAGTTCAATAGTATGTTACCCGATGAATTCAAAGATAATTATAATATCTTCAAAGTGTTGAGAGAAAAAGAGATATTTTTACACCATCCGTATGACTCTTTTGAAGCATTACTGAAATTATTAGATTATGCAGTTAAAGATACAAATGTTTTATCTATCAAACAAACTCTCTACAGAGTAAGTCCAAACTCACCTATTGTGAAAAGGCTTATTGATGCTTCAAAAAAAGGGATTAAAGTCACAGTATTATTAGAACTTAGAGCGAGATTTGATGAAGATAATAATATTTTATGTGCAAAAAAACTTGAGGAAAGTGGATGTAATGTTATTTATGGTGTTAAAGGACTAAAAACTCATGCAAAAGCACTTATGATTACAAGGAAAGAAAAAGGATATATTGAGAGATTTGTTCATTTAAGTACGGGTAACTATAACGAAATAACTGCACAACTATATACAGATATAGGTATAATTTCAAATGATGAAACGTTAACTTTAGATATATCTAAATTTTTTAATATGATAACAGGAGTTAGTGAATATGTAGATATGGAAAGAATTTTTATATCTCCATTAAATATGAGAGCTGAATTTGAAAAATTAATCAATAATGAAATTAAGAATGTAGAAAGAGGATATAAAGGTAAAATAATAGCTAAAATTAATTCATTAGAAGATAAAAGAATAATAAAATTATTATATAAAGCCGCTAAAAAAGGTGTTAAAATCAAGCTTATAGTAAGAGGAGTATGTTGTTTAAAAATCACAGATGATATTAAAAACAATATTGAAATAAGAAGCATAATAGGTAGATTTCTAGAGCATTCTAGAATTTATTATTTCTATAATAAGGGAAATGAAAAAATCTTTATTTCTAGTGCTGATTGGATGGAGAGAAATTTAGATAGGAGAATTGAATTATTAATTCCTATTTTGGATAGATATAATCAGAATAGAATTAAGGATATTCTTAAAATATATTTAAAAGATGATATAAATGTATGGGTTCTAAAGAGTGATGGAAAATACAAGCATATAAAAAGGGATAGAAATAATAAAATAAATAGTCAGGAATATCAACTTCAGAAAAATGAACAAAAATATTATAGAGCTGATGAAATAGAAGAATTTATGCCTTTAATGGGCAATAATGATAAAAAATAAGAAATTTACTCATAATTAAAAAAGTGTTATTATATATAGTGGGGTTAAATAAAAGGAGTAGATTTAATGGAAGAAAAGGAAATCGAAAATCATATAAAAAGAATGAGAGCTGAAAGAAAAAGAAAAGAACAACAAAAAAAGAATAAACTCGCTAAAAGAGTAAGATTTTTTTTCGTGATAGCACTGTCATTTATTCCATTTGTATTTACAATCATTACAAAAATTGATTTTATACCATTATTGATTTTTGATATTTTATGGTTTAATCTTATTTTATTAATTTTTATTTGGACCAATTAGAATTTCTATAAATTAGAAATGGAGAAATATATGGAGTTAAACGATAAAATTCAGTTATGTATAATTCAGAATGGAAAAATTGCTTTAATAGATAAAAAAGAGAGTGGTTTTTTTATTCCAAATGGGTTTATGAGAAAAGGGGAAACTAGGATTAAAGCAGCTTGGAGAATATCTTTAATTAATACAGGAATAAAAGTTAGAGTTCTCCCAATATGGTATGTTAGAAAAGAGAATAATTATAGAGTTATAACAATATTAGCCTATCCTATAGGTGAAGGAAGTAGCTCAAAAAACCATAGTGTCATTTGGAAGAACATTAATTGTGTTGAGGATATGAGTGATATTATTAAAAGGGATATATATAGAATTAAACAATGTATTAGTAATTCGGAATTAATAGATAGAGCAGGGCTTTTGGTTTATAAAAAACAAGAAAATAAAATTAAATTTCTGTTTATATCATCATTGATAAATATAAATAGATTTATTATACCTCAGGGGCATGTTGAACAAGGTGAAACATATGAGTACGCTGCTGTAAGAGAAACAAAGGAAGAGGCTGGAGTAGAGGCCGATATTAGAGAAAAACTCGGATTCTTTTTTTTAGAGAGAGGTAAAAATATTTATCAAACACATATATATCTTGCGAAGTTTAATGGATATGTAGAAGCCTCAGAAGATAGGATTGTAAAGTGGTTATCGTTTGATGAGATTATGAAAAAAGATATCCCTAAGGAAACAAAGATGTTTGTAAAAGATTTATACTGTAATAAAAAGAAGAGAAAATTATTAAAATAAAGTTATAAAACAGATGGATTATGGTGAATCCATCTGCTTTTATTATATTGATGTAAATGATTTAGTATTAGAATTAACATGTTTTTAGAATTCTAGAGATTCATCTTTAAATATAGATTTTTTAGTATATTTCTTTAAAGGAATATAAGTTAAATAGAACACAAATATCTGTAATCCTATTAATATAGGAAGATAGAATGGCCAAGTAAGGCGTTTTTCTAAACCACTCAAAGAGCTAGGTAAATGCATTAAATAACCATAATTGCTATTTGTGAAAACATTAAAAATATAAGCTATGCCACAATATATAAGTAACCAAATTGTTGCTTTTTTGAATGAATTAAAATTTGGTTTCATTTCTTCTACAATAAGCATATAAAAAACTGCGAATATTGTAAATGCATGTCCAATAAAAAAGAACCAAAATCGTATATGTGGAAAACTAAAATAATCGATATCAGGTAATAATAATGCGATAAAGGGTGGGATTATACCCCAAAAGTACATTACATCAAATAATTTTCTGCTATTTGTAAGAATCATTATTCCACTAACAATAGAAGTTATTCTACTAATATATAAAGGGAGTGAATCATGTATATTAAACCAACCTGTATGGATGTACCATATATACATTAATAATTGACTTCCAATCACACCATATCCAATTATTTTCACAAGTGTTTTTTTGTGTGGAAAGTTAGAATGCCTTTTCTTGAAAAAATATAAATAAATAATAAAAGATAACGTTAAAACTAAAACTATGATATGGTCTAGTGAAAAAATTTTCATAGGGGATAGACTGAAGTTTTCACTCCAAAATAAATCATATAAATTCATAAGTGTAACTCCTTCTTAGTATTGTATTGAAAAATAATAAATTAAAATGAACAATATAAAATTATACAATATATTAGAAAAAAAAGGAGTTTTATGATGTTATTTAAGGAGAATTTAAGTATTGTGTAGGTAAATATATACTACATATGAAAAAATAGAGTATTTATCATCAAGAAAATACAAAATTTTCTTACAATTTATGATATAAATTATAGAAGGGGTAATATTGTGATTAAAAGGAGAGGGAGACATGGATAAACAGCAAAATGTTTTTTACGTAAATATAATTTCAGGTTATTTTGAGCGATTTGTAAAAGATAATATTCCTAGTATTGTATATTTTTCAAAGGAATTAATGTTAGTAGATAATATGAAGTTACATACATTAGAAAGAGGAGAACTGGCCCTAGATTATATGGAGTTGGCTGAAACATATAGTTTACCTATAACATTTATGGGTTTTTTATGGACATGTCATTCTAGCTCTGGGGAAGAAAAATTTGCTCATTACAATACAGACATTTTTAAAAATATAGTAGATACAGGCATACAAATTCCAATACATATAGAAGATCAAAAAATAACAATGAAAATATGGACATATATAAAAGGTGATATTAGATCAATACTTATAGATTGCAATATTGATGAAAATTCAAGTAAGATTAGAGAAATAACAACAGAAAACTATATAGATATTGGTAATAACAAGTTATTAAGTGATATACTCATTGGAATAGGAGGAGTAACAGTACTTAATGAAATGAAAATTATTCCCGAAATATATCACTTCAATGGAGAATATGTTCTTTTAAGTATTGCTAAGTTATTAATGTATGAATCTCATATTAATGATAATGCATTAAATAATATAATTCAAAAGTGTGTTACAACAATACATGATATTCATATAAAAACTTATAATATATGTGAGCTAGAAAGATTAATTCATGATAAAGATATTATGGATATATTCACTAATGAAATTTATCAAAGCAATAATATATACACTAATATATTAAAAAATTGTAAGAAGTGTAATGGGGTATCAGTAATTCAGGAACAAGCTATAAGAAAAAGAATTGAAAATGATAAAATGAAAGAAAAATTAGTGAATATTGTTAATGGTCTTTTTCTACCTAAATATTTAGAGAAAAATATGTTAAAAGCATTTAAAAACAAACAGAGTATTTATGATGCACATATAGAACTGAAAAATAGATTAATAAACTACATATACTCTAAAACTTTTGTTAAACTTAAATCAGATAAGTTAATAATAGGGGTTGTGGCTACAAGTAATGAATATGAGAGATGGAATCTAATTTTAAGAGATAAAGAAAAGCTTTTTCAATTATTAGATGATGATAAAATTCAGTTGATTTTCTATATACAACCATCAAAATTAAGTGTAACAACCATAAATTTTAAAAAATACATAGCAATAAAAAGAAAGTACCCTAATAACATAATTTTTTTAAATGATATTGATTCAAAACTTGAAAAGTATATGTTTACAGGTTGCGATGTTTGGTTAAACAATGGCAAGATTCCACAGGATCCTTGTGGTGTAAATCGTGTTAAAGCTGCAATAAATGGGGTAATGAATTTTTCAACACTAAATGGATGTTGGCCAGAAGTATGCGTAGAGGGTATAAATGGTTGGCAAATTGGTAGCGGGGTTGTATTTAAAAATTCAAAAGAACAAGATCAACATGATATTGATTCACTCTATGAAGTATTGAATACAAAAATTATATCAATGTATTATAATAATCCTGATAAATGGGAAGATATGATAATACAAGGGATTAAAAGTACAATGGAATATTTTTGTATGGAGAGAATACTTATTGAATACTATGATAATCTATATAAGTAGTTATGAGAATAACATACTATATGGAGTGTATTAAACATATAAAAACATATAAACCAAACCGAGTGTATCTACATAAGCAATATTGAGTAAAGTTATGATAATTAATATAAATTAATAATAACTTAATATAATGAGTTATTTCAAGTTGCTATGTTTTTTTGTTTATGATAGGATATTACTTGTCGCTACAACAGAGCGATGATGAATCACCAAAAAACGCTTCAAAAAAAGTGTTGACATGAAAATTGTCTAGTGATACAATAAGGAAGTCGCTTAAGGCGATAAACTTATTGAGAATTAATGAAATATTGTAATCAGGTTTTGTTCTTATCTTTAGAGTTTCAGGATTTTGAAAATATTCAAGATCAAGGAACAAGAGGAACGAGCAGCGGAGTGTACGAATGTACTCGAGCAGCACAGAGAGTCTTAGTGACGCCGAGA
>CALNYT010000002.1:0-4747500 GCA_942490885.1 uncultured Clostridiaceae bacterium
TAGTGCAATAAGATCCCTCGAAGAACACGAGGTTGATAGGCTGGAGGTGTAAGTGTGGTAACACATGTAGCTGACCAGTACTAATAGATCGAAGACTTAATCTTACTTACTTTGTGCAATTTTGAAGGAACATTCCTTCTAATCTGGTAACTATGGCGTGAAGGTTACACACCTTCCCATTCCGAACAGGATTGTTAAGCTTCACAGCGCTGATGGTACTGCACTGGAGACGGTGTGGGAGAGTAAGACGTTGCCAGGTCTTATGAAATGGGATATACTAAAGTATGTCCCCAATGATCCGCGATAGCTCAATGGTGGAGCACTCGGCTGTTAACCGATAGGTTGGAGGTTCAAGTCCTCTTCGCGGAGCCAATTTGTGGCTGGATAGCTCAGTCGGTAGAGCAGAGGACTGAAAATCCTCGTGTCCCTGGTTCGATTCCTGGTCTAGCCACCAGTTTTATTTTTAATAGTATATGGCGCCATGGCCAAGTGGTAAGGCAGAGGCCTGCAAAGCCTTTATCCCCGGTTCAAATCCGGGTGGCGCCTCCAAAAAACTCATTACATTATGTAGTGAGTTTTTTATTTTTTAAAGAAAATATGGAATAACATTAACAGTTCTTTTCGAGAAATGAATGAATTCTATAGTATTTCAAATTAAAGCCCACTTACGTTATATTGTAAGTGGGTCTTATTAAAATAATTTCTTTTTATACATATATATTATGGAACCTAAACTTAAGATTATAGACAGTCCTGTTACTTTCCAAAACCCAAAGGAATCCAAACCGAAAGGTATTCCTCCAACATTCATTCCCCATAAACCTGATATAATAGTAGGTATTGTAAATACGATTGTTATTGTCGTTAAGAACTTCATTACAATGTTAAGGTTATTAGAAATTACTGCAGCAGATACATCCATTGTACCGCGAAGAATATCAGCATAGATATTAGTCATTTCAATAGCCTGTTTATTTTCTACTATAACATCTTCTAAAAGCTCTTTATCTTCATCATAACGCTGTAATAACTCAAGTTTAAGCATTTTTTCAAGTGTTACCTCATTAGATTTAAGAGAAGTAGAGAAATAAATTAATGAATTTCTAAGTGATAGAAGCTGCATGAATTGTCTATTACTCATTGCTTTCTGAAGTGTTCTTTGAATCATTAAACTCTTTTTATCTATTTGTCTAAGACTTGTTAGGTATGAAACTGCCACTCTATTTAATATTTGGAGTATAAATCTCGAACGCTTATAAGTATAAAAATCTTTGACTCTATCTTTGATAAAGTCTTGAAGTACTCTACTATTTTTCAAACATACTGTTACCAAGGTTTTCTCTGTATAGATAATTGCTAGAGGGTAGGTATCATATGTTAATGAATTTTCTTCTTTTTCACTAAAAGGTATGTCTACTACTACTAATAAATTATCATCTTCTAGCTCAATACGGGAGGATTCCTCATCATCCAGTGCAGCATTCAAGAAATCTAAAGGCAAATCAAGTTTTTTTGAGAGAAGATGAATTTCGTGATCAGTTGGGGAAACAACGTTAACCCAAGAACCTGGTTCAATCTCATCTAATTTGTTTAAACTTACATTGTTATTTATATTAAAAGTTTTATAAATAGAAATCATTGTTACTCACCACTCTTTAATTAAGTTATTGAATAATATGTTATTCGCTATATAATTATACATTAACTTAATTATAGTACATAAAGGAGCTCATTCCAACATTAATGTTGATATTGGGAATATATGAATAAGCGAAAAGGTATGAAGTTTAGCTTTAATATTCAAAATTCATACCTCTTAATATTAAAATGAACCTTAAAATCAATTGAATTTCAAAACTAATAATTTTGAGATAGCCACTTTTCAAATTCTAATGATATGTTAGTCTATTAAAAAAATCATTGGTTATTTCCTGAAGGAGATCACTTCTTTCAAATAAATCAATAATAGTAGCTGTGGTGGCTTCTATGCCTTTCATTATCTGTTCTTCACCATAGTCACTAATAGAGGCATCACCAAATTCTTTTGATGGAAAAGCAGTTATGTTTTTCTCTTCACATAAAGAAATATGAGGAACAATACAAGGAGTTGTATGGCTTAGAGCACCAATACTCATGCCTAACGCTTCATAGAGAGATTCTTCAAAATTTATGATTCCCTTCTCTTTAAGATTACTTTCAAATAACCTATTTAGGCTATGAACACATACTAATTCTTTACAAGGAGTCTCATCAATATCTACTTCACTGTCTAGATTAAGAAAGTCACCAACTGATTTAGCATAATTTCTAATCTTTTTCTCTACATCATTGCATTGCGATGAAAATTTAGTTCTAATATATAAATGACCTTCTGAATAAGCTGGAAAAGTATAAGGATTCTTTTCACCTTTCAAACTTACAATATTTATATCACAACGATTACATAGATTTTTAATAAGATGATTTAATGAATTACAAGTAATATTCAAAGCATCCATAGTAATTGTATTAGCATACCCCTCTATAGCTTTCTCAGAAGAAAAATTGATTTTAAGAGGAGTAATACATGCTGAAGTGACATTAATAACATTTTTACTATAAGCTTTAGGAGAAATTATAATATCCATATCCTCAAAGCACCCTTGATTTGCCATAGTCATTTCAGCACCAGTGATATCATTGCCAGGACAACCAATTACATAAATTGTTCCGCTGGAGACTTCAGGCATAATTTTACTTAGACCTATTGCAGCCCCAATACACATAGTAGTAGAGGCATTTACCCCACTAAAATGAGCATTATTTTCTGAAACTGAATATTTACATATAAGACATATTTTTGGATGACCATGTCCTAATTCAGCACAAAATGAAGTTGGTATTGAACAATAATTTTTTTGAACTTTATAATTGAATTTTTCAAGAGTGTTTGTTAAGAAATCTAAACAATTGTTCTCTTCATAACTTTTCTCAGGATTATTATAAATAAATTTATTAACGTCAAAAATATCTTTTCTAACTGTACTTAAGAAAGAAACTACCTTTTGTTTCATTATTATCACTCCCTAAATATATAAGACATATTCAAATATCCATTTGATTTTTAATTTGATTTTATTTTCATACGCCTAAATTATCACTAATTAGTATTCCCTACATAGAACTTTATATTTCAATTTAATATGGAATATTTTTACAATGGAATCATAAATTTAAGTGTATATATAAATGGGGGTGTTTAAAATATTCAAACATAAAAAAATGACTATATTTTTTTTTCTTGTTAGTGCTATTTTTTTACACTACGAGACAATATATGCATTGGATTTTTATAATGACAAAGAAGAGAAATATATAATAATAACTGCATCTATGGATATATTGCTTAATACTAATATTAATAAGGAATGTGAAGATAAAGGTATAATATTTAGATATATTTATGATAAAGAACAGATAAAGGATATTGAGAACGTTATAACTGAGAATGCGATTGGCAAAATAATTTATATTTGCAGTGAAGTAGAAGATAAAACGGATTTAATTGAATTTATAACAAAAAATATAGATAATAAAATTAAAATGGACATATTTAGAGTATATGATTACGATATGATAAGTGAACTACTTAGTAGATATAGTATAGAAGAAGACAATGATGAGATAAGCATTAATGTTGTTAATAGATATGAAGGAGCTAGATACTATATTTATAAGCAGCCAAATAGAAATAGTGAAACTATAGGATATATATATGGAGATCTTACAGAGGTAAAAATATTAGAACAGGAAAAAGAATTTTACAAAGTAGAAACTGTAAGATATTCAGATAAAAAAGTTGTCATTGGTTATATACCTGTAAAAGATATAAAGCAGAGAGATCTTAATTCAAGATATGATATTATTGTTAGCATTGAAGATCAAATAATAAGTATTTTTTATGATAATCAACTTATAAGAGAAATAGTTTGTTCTACCGGTAAAGAATGGTATGATACACCTAAAGGAAGATTCTTAATAGGTAAAAGAGGGCATAGTTTTGGATCAAGTACCTATACATGTTATAATTGGGTCAGATTTAATAATAACTTCCTTTTTCATAGTGTTCTATTTAATAAAGATGGGACAATAAATGAGTGGGAATATAGAAAATTAGGTACACCTGCATCTCATGGATGTATAAGAATGCCCTTGGATGATTCAAAATGGTTTTATGATAACATTACTGAGGGGACATTAGTTACAATAAAATAATATTACGAGTATAAATTATTATTTAAAAAAAAATTTAGTGGACAAAATAAGATGGACAAGAATCGTGAATAGAATATAATATAGTATTAAACCTGGTTGGAGGACTTATGAGAAATTGCAAATGTATAGTATGCGGAAGAACACTAAAAGATGGTATAATATTAGAAGGAAATTTAATATGTTCAAGATGTGAAAAAAGGATGCTTATAGAGAATAATTATACTGATATATACAAACTGATAAAGAATAGAATCAAAAAACATATAGTTCCTAATATGAAATACTATTAATAAGAATGAGGTGTTCAGATGAGCAGAGTACCAATAGCTGAACGTATACAAGAATATATAGATAAAAATTGCATATATTTTTGTATGCCAGGACATAAAATGGGAAGAGGATTTAACAGAGATGAAATAGGAAGGAAAATTCTTAATAATATAATTATTGGTGATTTAACAGAGGTTGATGGATTAGATAATCTTCATAAACCTGAGGATGTTTTGAGTGAGGAATTAGAATTATTAAGAAGAACTTATGGTGCTGAAAAATCTTATTTTCTAGTAAATGGAAGTACAAGTGGAAATATGATAATGATTTTTTCGGCTTTAGAAGAAAAAGATAAAATTATTGTGGAGAGAAACTGCCATAAATCTATTATGAATGGGATTATTTTAAGAAAACTAAAGCCGGTATATGTAGACCCTTATAATTATGATAAATATGACACTCCTCTTGTTCCACAAGAGGAGTTAATTATTGATATGATGGAAAATAACAAAGATGCTAAGGGAATTATACTTACATACCCAAATTATTTTGGTATATGCTTTAATCTAGAGAAGGTAATAGTAAAAGCTAAAGAGCTAAATATGAAGGTTATAATAGATAGTGCTCATGGTGCACATTTTGGATTTAATGAAAAATTACCTAAGTCAGCAGTAGAGCTGGGAGCTGATATAGTTGTTGTTTCGGCACATAAAACATTACCTAGTGTGACTCAAACAGCATATCTTCATGTGAATAATATTGATTTAGTGGAAAATGTTGAAAGATATTTCAGTGTGTTTTCAAGTACAAGTCCTTCCTATTTATTTATGCAAAGTATGGCTTATAGCAGATATTATCTTGAGAAATATGGAGATAAGGATTATGATTGTCTTATAGATAGATGTGAATATTATAAAGGTAAGATTAATGACTTAAATAAATTTGAAGTCTTTTATGAGGATAGAAGCTATATTAGTGTGGACAGAACAAGGTATACTATACTAACTCCCAAGGGATATAGTGGTAAGAAATTATATGATTATCTTGTTGATAATAATATTCAACCAGAAATGAGTAATCATAGATGTGTAGTTTTGATACTGTCATATTTCAATACTGAGGAAGAGTTTAAAGTACTATACCAGGTTCTAAAAGACTGTGATATGGACAGTATAAAGGATAAGGAGAATCACGAAACTTTAATTAGTGGGATACCATATTTAATAAAGTACCTTCCTCATGAAGCAATTAATATGAAAAAGGTTAGCCTGAAATTGGATGAGTGTGAAAATCGGATAAGTGGTGCAGCGATTATACCCTATCCGCCAGGGGTACCTTTGATTAATCCTGGAGAGGTAGTTTCAAAAGAAGCTTTAGATTATATACAATTTTGTTTGAAAAATAATATTCAAGTATTAGGATTAGACAGGGATAAAATACTTATAATAGAAAATATTTAAGAAGAGGTGTGTTATGAGATGGTTATATATAACGCTAGATGGTATATGGTTACTTGTATAATTGTCTAGAAATAAAATATTTATCATTAATAAAGCTTATATAAATCAATTTTAAAATATAAGGGATGAATAGGAAGATACAGATATAAAATATATGTAATTGATAAAATAGATATTGATTAATTGTAAGGGAAGTAGCTAATATTTAGAAGAGTTAAAGAGAACTTGAGCAATAGAAAACTTATGGAGTATATCATAATGAGTTGAAAAGCTGAGTTAGATGTGTTTGCTAGTAAATTATTACGTCTTAAAGGAACTATAATAATAACAAAGAAATAGTAAGATATTCTGATACAAGATTTCATAATATAATTTGAGTATAAACTATGTTTAGATTTGATATTAAGGGGGTTGGAGTATCTATGGGTGGAAGTATAGCTATTGACTTTACTATTCAATATCCAGATTTAGTTAAATGCTTAATATTAAGTGGACCATCTCTAAATGGGTATAATTTTACTATAGATGAAGCAAGTAAACAAATGTCTTTAGCTGGGATGTCTATTGCAAAGAGAGATGAAAGATTTAATCAATCTGTTGAGTTTATGCTTGAAAATCCTGTTTGGAGGCAAAGCAATCCAAAGGCTCGTCAACACTTGAAAAACATGTTTGTTAATACATCATTGAAATGGGCATTAAAAGATATAGAGAGAATAGTTAGTCCACCTGCATCACAAAGGCTTTCTGAAATAACTAAAAGAACATTACTAATTGTAGGCTCTGAAGATTCTAAACCTATTAAGGAACTTGCTAAAGTGTTAGAGGAAGGTATTCCTAGAATAGAAAAAGTTGAAATAAACGGTACTGGACATCTCCCAAATTTAGATAAGCCAGATGAATTTAATAAAATTATATTGGAATTTATAATGAATAGTAAAGAAGGAAATTAGAATATAAATACTTTGCAATCTTATTATTTTTAGAATCATTGCTAGTTACTTTATTATGAATGATTTTAATCGTATACAAGCTTGCATTTTTTGAACCTTGTATATCATATTCTTCTAAATTATACAAATTAGTTAAGATACCCAATTTAACCTTGCCATGCAAATATTTAATTAATTCTTCATTATTTAGTTTGATTGGTAGTAAATTATGTACTTTCATAAGGCTATCTATATCAGATTTAAAATAATCAACCATTGTATTATCAAAATTTATGTGGGGAACGATTATGCTGATAAGGAAACTTGTGAAAATGTGCAATAAACATTATAATTGTATATAGTTTTTGTGATAGTTGAAGGAATATATGTGATTTAAATTATTAAAAGAAAGAAAACGTAGGGGTACTGTATTTGAATGTGCCCAAGTACAAAATTAAAGTGGTAGAATTAAGAAAATAGATTAGTATTATTTCATATACAGATGAAATAATATATAAGCACAAGAAACGGAGGATTATTATGAAAAAAGGGTTTATTTGGGTTTGTGAGGGGCCAGATGGAGCTGGCAAAACTACTATTCTAAAAAAACTAGAGGAGTATCTTGATAATAAGGGAATAGAATATATTTTAACAAGAGAGCCAGGTGGAATTCCTATATCTGAGCAAATCAGAGAAGTTATATTAAACAGAGAAAATATAAGTATGGATGGAAGGACAGAAGCATTATTATATGCTGCGGCTAGAAGACAACATTTAGTAGAAAAGATTATACCTGCTTTAAATGAGGGAAAGTTAGTGATTTGTGATAGATTTTTAGATTCAAGTTTAGCATATCAAGGGTATGCTAGAGGATTAGGAATTGATGAGGTGTTAAAGATAAATGAGTTTGCTTTAGAAGGCTATATTCCAGACTTGACTTTTTATTTAGATATAGAATCAGAAGTAGCGCTTCAAAGAATTGAAAATAATAAAGAAAGAGAAGTAAATAGATTAGATTTAGAAAAACTTGAATTTCACAATAAGGTAAGAGAAGGATATCATATTTTATTAGATAGATATTCAGAGAGAATGAGAGTGATTAATGCTAATCAAACTATTGAAGAAGTATTTAATGAATTTACTGAAGTTGTAGATTGCGAATTAGATAAAATAGGATATATTTAATAGTAAAGTACTGTACTTTTTAGAAGTATAGTACTTTTTTCTAAGAATCTAAGTACCTAATATAAAAAAATATGTCTAATGGATAAAGCAGTCTAATATATACTATAATATAGGCGGTTCGGATGAAGTGGATATTAAACTAACGTTAGGGTTTAAGGCAAGTTCAAATAAACAGGTTAGATCTTGAAGTAATAGAATTCCATGAAACGGTTAGAGCTAGATATATGTTAATTACAAAGCAATATACTGAGAGGATAAAAACAGTGGATATATAAGGATGTATACAAGATGTACATAAAAAGATAATAGGAGTTATTGAGGAAACATTAAAGAGTTATGAAAATTAAGATTTATCATAAAATAATTTTTTCAACTAATAGAATTATGTGATAAAATATAATTAAAATAATAATTAGAGGTTAGTTAATAGCTGTTAAATATATTGAAAAAAGTGTTTAAATGTATTAAATCATACTCGCACAAAAAGATGTGAGTATGTGAAACATATAATAAATTATAAGCCAAAAGATTTGCTGAATTATTAAATATGTTAGTAAAGACATTACAACGGTAGCATAAAGAATATATACTCAAAGTAAAAAATACTCCAACTTGTAAATCCTAAAGGCATTATTAATGATGAAGTTGTTAAAGATATAATATCAATACTTAAGGTGTTTAGTTGCAGAATATATGGTCTTAGAAAGTATAAGAAAAAGATTATGTATTTGAATGTGACTTAAGGAGGATGAAGTAATTGCTAAGAGCATATAAGACAGAAATATACCCAACAGAAGAACAGAAAAAAACGATTAATCAAAGCATTGGAATTTGTAGATGGCTATATAATCAGTATATAGCCAAAAGTCAAGAATTGTATAATCAATACAAAGAGGGGTTAATATCTAAAAAAGAGGCTAAATTGAGTGCTAATGCATTTGATAAATATATTAACAATGAAGTTAAGGTTTTAGATGAGTACAAGTGGATAAACTCATGTGGTTCTAAAGCGCGTAAGAAAGCTATATGTAATGCTGAAACTGCATATGAAAGATTTTTTAAAGGTGAGTCTAAGTTTCCCCGGTTCAAAAAGAAAAATAAATCTGATGTGAAGTTATATTTTCCTAAAAACAATAAAAGTGATTGGGAAATTGAAAGGTATAGACTTAAAGTACCAACTCTTAAATGGGTTAAACTTAAAGAGTTTGGATATATCCCTACTAATTCAAAAGTTGTTAATGGTACAGTATCGAAAAAAGCTGATAGGTATTTTGTGTCAGCAATAGTGGAAGAAGAAATTGAAATTCAAAAGAGTGATAGTTTAAAAGGATTAGGTATAGATTTAGGAATCAAGGAGTTTGCAGTTATCTCTAATGGTATTTATAAGAAGAATATTAATAAAACTGCCAAAGTGAAAAAAATAGAAAAAAAGTTAAAAAGAGAACAAAGAAAGCTTTCAAGAAAATATGAAAGTTTGAAATCAAAAAATAAAAAAGAGAAAGGAGAAGCTACTAGACAAAATATCCAAAAACAAATAGTCAAAGTACAGAGAATTCATCAAAGACTATCTAACATTAGAACAGACTATATAAATAAGACAATTGATGAAATAGTTAAGCAAAAACCAAGCTATATAACTATTGAAGATTTGAATGTTAGAGGTATGATGAAAAATAGGCATTTATCTAAGGCAGTGGCTGGGCAGAAATTCTATGGGTTTAGAGTAAAATTAGAATACAAATGCAAACTTAATGGAATTGAATTAAGAGTTGTTGATAGATTTTATCCTTCAAGTAAAACTTGTAGTTGCTGTGGAGCATATAAGAAAGATTTGAAACTATCTGATAGATTTTACAAATGTAATGAATGTAATTCAAATATAGATAGAGATTATAATGCTTCTTTAAATTTAGAAAATGCAAAAATATACAAAATCGCATAATCAAGCGAATGTATATATGTACCCAAGGCTATTTGGGGAATTAACGACTGTGGAGTGCTATACAAACTGTAGTAGCTTAGGCAAAATAGAGTACGTTGAAGCAGTAAGAATCTCGATATGGGTATGTTTGTTCATATTTTGAGTAGCAGGATACTATGAAGCTTGTAATTGCAATTATTCAAGATGAAGATGCAAATATTTTAACTGACAGATTAACCGAAGAAAAATATGGTGTAACAAAGCTTGCAACTACTGGAGGATTTTTAAAATCAGGAAATACCACACTAATCATAGGAGTTGCTAAAGAAAAGGTTAATGATGTTATTGATATTATAAAGGATGAATGCAGTACAAGAAAACAGATAGTAACTTCACCTACACCCACAGTAGGAACAACAGGTATATTTGTTCCTTATCCAATAGAAGTTACTGTTGGAGGAGCTACAATATTTGTTGTAGATGTGGATCAGTTTCTTAAATTTTAATGAGGTATAAATATGATTTTAAAGGATATCATTGGACATAAAGTGAATATAAACAATATAAGTCGTGCTATAAAAGAGGGAAAATTTGCTCATGCTCATCTTATAGTTGGAGAAGATGGAATTGGAAAGAGTGTTATAGCAAAAGGGATAGCGCTTGAAATTTTAGGCTTAAAGAGAGATAGAGAGCATATAGATATACTCCAATGGCGAATTGGCAAAAATAAGAAATCAATAGGAGTTAATGAAATTAGAGAGTTGATTAAAGAAATAAATAAGAGACCATTTGAGGGTGATAAAAAAGTTATTATAGTACATGATGGTAATAATCTTACACCTCAAGCACAAAATGCCTTCTTAAAGACTATTGAAGAACCGCCTAAAGGGGTTTTCATTATTGTTCTCAGTGATAATCTTGAAAGTGTATTAGGTACAATACAATCTAGGTGTCAGATTCATAAATTAAGAAAGCTATCTAATAGTGATATGGAAAGATTTATATGTAGAGAACATAGCAATATTTACGATGATTTATTACAGATGGTTTTGAGTTTTTCTGAAGGAATTCCAGGAAGAGCACAGAAATTTCTGGAAGATGAAACCTTTAAGGAACTTAGAGGTTTTTCAATTGATTTTTTTAAATCAAAAGTAGATAATAAATTATTTGAGTGTACTTCAAAATTACTATCATTTAAGCCAGAATGGGACGATTTATATAGTTGTTTAGTTAATTTAATTAGAGATATGATCATAATAAAAGAGTGTTATGATCAAAGCATGATTTTAAATAAAGATTTTATAGCGGATATAACATCCATATCAGATCACTATTCATATAAATCATTAATAAATATGCTTAAAAGTATAAATAAAGCAAATGAAAATATAGTAAAAAACTTAAATTTTAATATAGCTATAGAAGTTATGCTACTAGAGTTACAGGAGGTGTAATATGGTAAAAGTAACAGGGGTTAGATTTAAAAAAGCTGGAAAAATATATTACTTTGATCCAGAAGAGTTAGAGATAAAGAAGAATGATGATGTTATAGTAGAGACCGCACGAGGTATAGAGTATGGAAAAGCTGTTATAGGTATAAAAGAGATAAATGAAGAGGAAATAGTATCTCCGCTTAAGAATGTCATTAGAATAGCAACAGAGGAAGATAAAGCTAAGCATAAGATAAATAAAGAGAAAGAAAAAGAAGCTTTTGACATATTTATAGATAAAATAGAAAAACATAGTTTAACAATGAAGCTAATAGATGTAGAATATACTTTTGATAATAATAAAATAATATTCTATTTTACAGCGGATGGAAGAGTTGATTTTAGAGAGTTAGTAAAGGATTTAGCATCAGTATTTAGAACACGTATTGAATTGAGACAGATTGGTGTTAGAGATGAAGCTAAGATGATAAGTGGATTAGGCCCTTGCGGAAGAACATTATGTTGTTCCACATTCTTAGGGGAATTTGTACCTGTGTCCATAAAGATGGCTAAGGAGCAAAACTTATCTTTAAATCCTTCTAAAATCTCAGGAATATGTGGAAGATTAATGTGTTGTTTAACTTATGAGCAAGAGTCTTATGAAGATGTAAGAGAGCGTATGCCAAAAGCTGATTCAATTGTTAATACTCCATTTGGAAAAGGAATAGTTATAGAGAATAATCTTCTTAGAGAAACTCTGAAAGTAAAAATTAATACCACTGAAAATGAAGAAATTAAGTTGATAAAACTCGAGGATGTTGAGCTTATTAGTGGACATTACGAGGGCGATAAGGAATATGAAGAGGATATTAAAAAAGAATTAAAAAACAATGAAGATAGAGAGGCTCTAGAGGAATTGTTTAAAGAGAATTAGGAGGAAAAAACAAATGAAAGAAGTAATCAATATTTGTGGGATGAAATCTTCTAAGGATGTAAATAAAGTAAGACATGCAATTTCCTTGAATGATGGTGTTTTGGCATGTAAGATAGAAAAGAAAGAAGGTAAAGCTGAAATTATATTTGATCAATATACTAATATTGAAGAAATTATTGCATCTATTGAAGAAATGGGTTTTACTGTGATATAGACAAAAATTTAAAGTGAAATTTATTAAAGAGCATGAGGAATCATGCTCTTTTTTGTTCATTAAAATTAAACGCATGGAATATAAGAAGGATATTTGCAAATAATAAAATTATAAAAAATTTAGGTATATGAAAATAAATAAGTAGTCAAAGATGATACGGATATTTTGCATGTGACGATAAGGTAGGTTCTACTGATAGTTGTTCTATCAGTGGGTTCTAAGGAAGAAGTATTATGCAAAATAGGTGAGCATACTGGTTAGTTATTTGTTTGAATATGCCATAAGGAAGGAGAAATAAAAAATGAAAAAGGTTGCTGTACAAAAAGGGCTGGGACCTATAAAAAATCATTTAGAAAATGAAGGATTTAAAGTTAAAGAATTTGATAATAGAAAAAAAACAGCTAAAAACTATCTGAATAAATTTGATGCAGTAGTGATAACTGGAGAAAGCAAAGATTTTATGGGCATTGAAGATACTTTGACAAATGCATCTATAATTAATGCTGATGGTATGTCTGCAGAAGATGTTAAAAATGAATTAGATAAACATATGACTTAAAAGATAATAATACTAGAGGATGATAGAAAAGAGGACCAATGGTTCTCTTTTTCTTTGGTAAATATTAAAAATAACAAGAAAAGTGTGCTTTATATGTATAAATTAAGTGTATGTGGGAATTATTAAACATAGGAAGGAGTGATGACAATGAAATATAAAAATCAATTAATAATTGGTAGTTCAATTTTAGTAATAATTTTAGCTGTATTTTTAGGTGCTAGATTGATTGGTAATGCTACTCAGGAGGAAGGGACTTTAGGTAATAGTACCATAAGTAACGAGATAAGTGATATTGCTGATGATGGTATAATAGACAATGATAAAGTAGATGGCAATCAAGATGCTAATAAACTAAATGAGGAGAAAAATAGTAAAAATACTAGTAGAGACTCAAAAGAAGATGAAAAAATAGAAAATACTAATGAAGAAAAACATACTACATCAGAAATCGATAATAAAGAAAATACTAATCAAACAAATGATGATGTAGAGGATAAAGAAAAAACAGATGATACAGATGATACAGATAAAAAATTAGATGAAAACAATACTGATGATACAAACAAAGAAGTCGAAGATAAGAATGAAATTAATGATGAAAAAACAAGTAAGACACAAGATAAAGATGGAAATACTATAGATAAAACAACAGATAGTGATAAAGAATCAAAGCAAAGCAAAGAAGAAAATGTTGTGTATGTATTTAAAAATAAATACATAGTTCAACCTAAAGAAACATTAAGTGATATTACTAAAAAATGTTTAATGGCTAACAAATTAGATGCATCAAACAATATTTATTTTGAGCACGCTAAATCACTTATATCAAAGGTAAATAATATATCAGATCCTAACGTAATAATAACAGGAACTGAAATGATTATACCTACTAAAGCTAACTTCGAAGGATTATTACCTAAAGGAGAAGCTTATACAGTAAAAAAAGGAGATACTCTTCATAATATAGTAATTAATAAAATGTCTTGGTGTGAGTATTTTGAAGCAAAAGAATTGTTAAAGAAAAATAATAATATTACAAATGAAAACGATATTCAAGCAGGTATAGTTATATATATTCCTGATGAAAATGGAGAAGTATAAAATAAAAATGAGCTGACATTTTGGTCAGCTCATTTTTATTTTTTAGTCTAAGTTCTTTTGTGCCAATTTACTGATTTCAGGCCATTTTTTCATTATGAAATCGTAGCCATTCTCAGAATGAGGTATTAGACATTCGCTACAATCTTTTACCCCATAATTAACTTTAAAATTACCACCGCAATCTTTTCCTAGTGCATATAATGGACAGTAGCAGAAGAGGCAGTTAAACTTGGACTCATCAGTTACTTTATGACAAGGAAAATATTCACATGATTTATGATTAATGAATTTATAATTATTTGCCATATGATCACCTCGAGTACTATTATAGCTCCAAATAGAAAACTTAATCAAGAACAACTTTAGTGGAAGTTATTTTTAAACGATCCCTTATTTTTCTTTTATTACACCTTTTCTATATGCAGCAAGGAGCATTTTTAAATCATCAATCTGATCATGGAGCTCCTTACCTATATCCGTATCAGAAACTCTTATACGCTTAAAGTTTTTTTCAAGTACAATGTTAGTTGAAAGAATATCCTTCTCTTCAGAAATTGCTTTTTGTATAGATTCGAATGGTTCGTGTGAGGCTAACATTAATCCTAATGAGTTATATATTAGTGTATAACCAGCAATTCCTGTTTCAGGCTGATATGCTTTTGAGAAACCACCATCAATAACTAGGAGTTTTCCATTAGCTTTTATAGGACTCTCTCCGTTTTTGGTTTTAACAGGTACATGGCCATTGATGATATGAGATACATTAGGATCAAGGTAAAACTCACTCAATACCTTCTTGCAGATATCCTCATTATTTCTAAGAGTAAAATATGGATTCTTCTTTTCCATGTGTGAGGATTTATCATCAATAAAATATCTTTCGAAAGTGGTCATCTTATCCTTACCAAATAGAGGCGAGTTAGGGCCACACCATAAGTACCATAATACATCCAGTGCAAAATCTTTATTTTCAGATTTTCCGAAATAAGCCTCTCGTGCAAGTCTATCAAAAAGGTTTAGAAGTTCATCTCCCTTAAAGCTATTATCTTGATAGCATATTTCTGTGAAATCACCATTTGAATCCATAGGTATACAACCATGATATAGAAGGTTGGAATTATATTTCAAATACATACTCCCATTTGAGTATAGAAATCTAATATGTCTTTGTAGTTTTTCGCTGTTTTTAAAAGATAAAGTGAGTTTATCTAATAGATCACTCTCATCTGATGTAAGATCATAAGGTGATTTAGGATCTATTGTTGGAAAATCTCTATCATTTAATTGATATTCTTTATCTTCAATGATGATAGTATTATTATCAAAATTGATTTTATCTAACAACAGTCTATTATTCATTTTGAACTCAGGATGGTTCTTTATAGTTTGGCCTTCTAGCTTAAACTGGAGTATTGATATTGCTTTATGCATTTTTGCCAATAGTTTTATATCTTTGTCATTATAATGGGATTCATTAGATATTTTTGGGTGAAATGATGAACAAGGATCATCATTATAATGTTCCAGAGCAAAAGTGGCTAATGGAAGCATATTTATACCATAACCTTCTTCTATAGTATCTAAGTTAGCGTATCTAGCTGATATTCTAATTGCATTGGCCATGCAGGCTTTATTACCAGCGGCAGCTCCCATCCAAATAATATCATGGTTTCCCCACTGAATATCAACTGAGTGATACTCAATAAGTTCATCAATTATTATATGGGCTCCAGGACCTCTATCATAAATATCTCCAAGAATATGGAGTCTATCTATGGCTAAACGTTGTATCAGTTTACAAAGGGCAATTATGAACTCTCTTGCTCTATCGATGTTTATTATACTATCTATAATCTGATTATAGTATTCTTGTTTATTTAAACCATTTTCATTTTCATGAAGTAATTCCTCGATTATATATTGAAAATCCTTTGGAAGGGCTTTTCTAACCTTAGAACGGGTATATTTAGAGGATACGTTCCTACAGATTTCTATAAGCTTATAAAGTGTAATTTTATACCAGTCATTCATATCAGGCTCAGTTTTTTTTACAATATCTATCTTCTGCTCTGGATAATAAATCAAAGTTGCTAAACTTTTTTTCTCGCACTCTCTTAGTGAGTTACCAAATATATCGGATATTTTTCTTTTTATAACTCCTGAGGCGTTTCTCAAAACATGAGTAAATGCTTCATACTCACCATGAATATCGGTCAAGAAATGCTCGGTACCTTTAGGGAGATTGCATATTGCTTCGAGATTTATAATTTCAGTACAAGCAGCTGCAACAGAAGGATACTGATTAGACAGTAACTTTAAATATCTACTATTTTTTTGAAGACAATCAATACTATAATTATTCATCATATATTACCTCTACGTTATATATTATTTAAAAAATGAAACATACTATATTTGATCAATTTAATATATATTATACTATAAAAATACGATAATGTAATTAATATATTAAAGTTTAATATATAAAACACCAAAAAAGTAAGTAAATGTATAAAGGTTTGAAGGTGTTTTATATATCCAAGTTAAAATAATAGTTGTATTTCTTGGGAAATAAATTCAGCCACTTGATGATTTCTATATAAGTTCAAATGAATACCATCAGAATGAGAATTTTTTGAATTACATATACTCTTAAAATATGAGAGGACTTCAATAAATAGAATATCTTTTGAAGAACAAAAGCATCAAATAGATTATTAAGAAAAGATATAATTTGCCTTACAATCTGTGCTGGCTGTATAATATTAAGTGAATAATATTGATTACAGTGAGAGGTGAGTTAAAATTGAAATTTAATAATATTGATTTTAAGAAAATTTCTGATTTTTTTATAGAAGAAGTACATATTAAAGAAATTGGTATAGCTTTATGCATATTCTTAATTCTAAATTTTTTAAGAAGAGTAGTAGTTCGTAAAATATATAAGCATCTTATGAAATATGCTAGTAAGACAAAAAATGACGCTGATGATAAATTATTTAAGAGTTTTGAGAAACCTATTAATATATTGTTGATTATAGCTAGTATATATATTGCAATAAATATTTTTCTTACTACAACAAGTGCAGAGACAATAACTGAGTTAATAACTTATAAATTAAATACTAGAGTTTTGATGACAGCTCTGATTTATTGTACAACATGGGGATTTTATAATGTAACTAAAGAAAAATCAGTTATGTTTGATAACCTTAAAGAGCGATTAGGAATAAAGGTTGATAAAATATTATATCCATTTGTAATCAAGTGTCTAAGAGTATTATTGATGGTTGTGGCAGTACTGATAATCCTAGATATATGGACAATTAATATAAGCACATTAGTCGCTGGTTTAGGACTTGGAGGATTAGCATTCTCTCTTGCAGCTAAAGATTTTGCATCTAATATAATTGGTGGAATAGCATTAATACTAGAGAAACCATTTGATATTGGAGATTGGATATCTTCAAGTTCAATTGAAGGTGTTGTTGAGGATATATCTTTCAGGAGCACTAGAATAAGAACCTTCTCTCAAGAGATGGTTGTTGTACCAAACTCAATACTTGCGAATAATTCTATAACCAACTATGCAAAGAGAGGTAAGAGAAAAATATCATTTAATCTAGGGGTTACATATGATACACCTAGAGAAAAAATAAAATTATGTGTTGAACAGATAGAAAGTATGTTAAAAGATCATAGTGGTGTTCATCAAGAAAAAATTCTTGTTGCTTTTAATGAATTCAGTAGTAGTAGTTTAGATATATTCCTATATTTCTTTACAAAGACAACGGATTTAGGAGAACACCTTAAGATAAAAGAGGATATTAACTTGACACTAATGGAAATATTTGAGGATAATGGAGTAAGTTTTGCATTCCCAAGTACAAGTATCTATATAGAAAACACAGGGGATAGTACTAAAGAAATTTGTATTGATAAGACTATTAAGCAAGTAGCAGTAGATAAAGAATAGTTTGAAATTACAAGAACCAACAGTCTGACAAATAGTTATGGCTGTTGGTTTTCTTTATATTAATTACACATTGTGATAAAATAATTATATATTTTGTTTTTGAAAGAAAAATTAACTAAACTAAAAGGAGATAGTCAATAATATGCCGAGTAAAAAGAAGAAAAAATCAAGTTTAATAGTGGTAGTATTTGTAGGAATTTGTCTTGGTGGTATATTCATGGCTTTAAGAGCTGGAGATAATCAAGTTGTAGCAGGAGAGAAAACAACTCAAGAAGAAACCAATAAAGAGGAAATTGCTAAAGAAACTGAGAATACAAATAAAGCTGATGATAACAATGAAAATGCAATTAGTAACAAGAATGATGATAAAAAATCAGATAGTGTGGATGAGAAAGAAAAGGCTGAGCAAACTCAGAGTGAAAAAGAAGAAGTAAAAGAAGATACAAAGAAAGAAGACACAAAGAAAGAAGATAATAAAGATCGCAATTTAGCTGATAAGAAAGAAGAAGTTGAAGAACAATCTAAAAATGAAACTAAAAATGAAACTAAAAATGATCAAAATAAGATTGAAGAAACAATAAAACAATCAAACTCTAAGAGTAAAGTTGATGAAACATATCCAAATGTTAAGAAGGTTACATATGATCCTAGCAATAATATTATAGTAATTGACCCAGGACATGCTAATAGATCAAATCTTGAGAAGGAACCTACTGCACCAGGATCTAGTGTTATGAAGATTAAAGACGGTGGAGGTGCTACAGGGAATTTCACTAATGTCCCAGAGTATATCATAGCAATGGATGTTGCTATGATGTTGAAAGATAAATTAGATGGATTAGGATATAAAGTTATAATGACAAAAACAACACATGAAGAAAGTCCTGGAAATGTTGAAAGAGCAGAGATTGGAAATAATGTAGGTGCAGCATTAGCTATAAGGATTCATGCAGACTCAGCTGGAACTCCAAATGCATATGGTGCATCAATGTTGATACCTGATTTAACAAACTATACAGCATCTATATATGATGAGAGTAAAAGATGTGGTAAGATATTGATTGATTCAATGGTTAAGGAAGCTGGAATGTATAATAGAGGATTAAAGCCAAGAACAGATATTACAGGATTTAACTGGTCTAAGGTACCGGTTGTATTAGTTGAGATGGGTTTCCTGAGTAATGAAAATGAAGATAGGTTACTTAACACTAAAGAGTATCAAGAGAAGATTGTTGCAGGACTTGCTAAAGGTATAGTAGAGGCTCTTCCGATTAAAACTTTAGAAACAAATAATAATGAAAGTAATTCAAGTGAGAACATGGGAAACACAGGGGAAACAGAAGAAACAGAAGATATTGAAAGTATTGAAGAGAATAATTAGGAGCATATTATAATAAGATAAAAGATTGGGGTAGGGGATTTGTTCCTGCCTCAAAGTAATTAGAGGTGAAAAATGGAAGTACTAAAAAATGGAGAAACTTTGGATGATTTACAGTTAAAAGGGATACATGTTATACAGAAAATAGATGGATTTAGATTTGGAGTAGATGCAGTTATATTAGCCAATTTTGCTAATATAAAGAAGCAAGGAAGTGTAGTTGATTTATGTACGGGAACAGGTATAATCCCCTTTATATTGGCTGGTAAGACTTCAGCTAAAAAAATAGTGGGAGTTGAGATTCAAGAAGAATTTGTTGATATGGCTAATAGATCGGTTGAATATAATAAACTTGAAAACAAGATTAGTTTCACTCATGGTGATTTAAAGGATAAAACATTATTGAAAAAACTAGGAAGATTTGACGTGGTTACGGTAAATCCACCATATAAGCTTAAGAACTCTGGAATAATCAATGAGAATGATAAAAATGCTATTGCTAGGCATGAGATATTGTGCACTCTTGAAGATGTAATATCAGCTTCAAGAGATTTATTGAAGGATAATGGAAGGTTTTTCATGGTTCATAGGCCTGATAGAATGGTAGACATATTAACACTTATGAGAAAATATAAGATAGAACCAAAACGAATAAGGATGGTGCATCCTAGTGAGGGGAAGGCGGCGAATATTGTTTTGGTTGAAGGACAGCGAGATGGAGGGAAATTTCTTAAATGGGATCCACCGCTAAATATTCATACTACTGATGGTGGATATACTGAAGATATTATTGAAATGTATAAAGAACAATAAGATGTAGTTTCTGCGTAAGCAGAAACATCCATCGTTCTCAACTCTCAACTCACCACTCTCAACTTCTTTTAAAGGTTTTTAATTTTTTATGTGCACGCAGCGCGTGCTTTTTTGTTACTCATATGTTGGATAGGAGCATGGATTTATGCATAGAATATAACATGCAATATTTAAAATATGTTATAAGAATATGAGATTAAGGCATAGATTAAATAGTAGGGGTGAGTATAATGATTTTTGGAAGTATTTTAATATTATTAGCAATACTAATTTTTGTTGTGTATATAATTAAGATTAGAAAAAAAAACAATAATAAGATTGCTAGTATCATATTGACTATATTAATTATATTATCAAGTGGTGCTATATATAGTATCTTCACTTCTTATCAACTCTATGATGTTAAGGGGCATAAACTAGAAAGTGAAAGCAAAAGTGATGATGCGATGGAAAGTTATAAGAAAGCAATTGAAAAGAATAATAATGATACATTTGCATACAATCATATAATATCTATACTTATGCAACAAGGAAGATTTGAAGAAGCGCTTGAATATAGTAGTAAACTTATTGAAATTGAAAAGAAGGCTGACAATTATATTAATAAAGGAAATATTGAATGGGAATTAAGTGAATATGAGAAAGCACTTGAAAGTTATGAAGAGGCTATAAAAATAGATGAAAAGGCTGCATTGGCATACTATGGAAAAGGTATGATATATTTTGCTAGAGAAGAATATGAGAAATCCTTCGATAACTTTAATACATATATTGAAATAGTAGGAGATGATACTGATGCATATTATTACATGGGTACCATTAAATTCATTGATAGTGATTATGAGAATGCATTAATATATCTAGATAAAGTAACATTACAAGGTGATTATCCTAATATATATATATCGTATTTTTTAAAAGGTGAAATATATTATGGTAAAGAGGATTACCAAACTGCTATTGAAAATTATACTAAATCTATAGAATTGAATGCAACCTTTGGAGATGGATATTATAACTTAGCAAGAGCATATGGAAAATTAAATGACGCAGATAATGCTATTAAAAACTTAAAAAAATCAGTTGAAATATCGGGTAAATTTAAAGAACTAGCAGCAACTGATGGAGCTTTTAATAGTTTGCTTGAAAATAATGATTTTATAGATATTATAAAATAAGGTAATTACCTTATTTTGTATTGGGGTCTGGTACGCATACAATTTATGGATGCGTACCAGACCCCAATACATTTTTTTCCTATAGAATATTTGCTGCGTAATTAGAATATAATTCTTTGATTTTTTTCATTTTGGAATCCATTTCAACTTCAAGTTCAGAAACACTAGCATAGTTACAAGCTTCTACTTCTTCGATTAATTTGTTGAATAGAGATTTGTTGTTTAATGTATTTTGCATCAACTCTTTTTTGATAGTGAGTATTTTATCCCACATATTTTCATCATAATCAGTAGAATATTCATAATCATGAATTTTTATCATATCTTTTAATGATTTCATATGATTAGGTATAACTCTTCCCTTAATTTCTGCCAACCACTTAGAAAGTCTTGCAGAAGTATAGCTTTCAATTAATAAGTTATCAAAAACACCTTTTCCTAATAGGACAGAATACTTAGTATCTTTACTTATTAGAGATGAAAAACATTCATAAACAGTTCTTGGAGTTTTGCCAAATAAAACCTTTCTATCTTCTTCAGAAAAATCTTCAAAGATATCTTCTTCACTTATATAGACCCTATCATCTTCAAGATAGTCAGCTGACTCATTAAAAGCTTTTTTAAGTTCTTTCAATAAAGAATCTTCAGATTTATTAGTTTGAAGAGCGTATTTTATTCCATCTAACATTCCCATATTCATAGAAGCTAAGGATAAGTAAGTATTAGAATGCGGATTAGGAGCTCTTAATTCAAATCTTGTAGATGCAGGGTTAGATACATCACGTACAAGACCTAATAATACAGTTCTATTTCTAGAAGGTGTATCGATTGTATGACCTAAGGAGGCAACAATAGACACAGGAGCTTCATAACCAGGTTTCAATCTCTTAAGTGCATTATAAGATGATGTCACAAATGGATTTATTACTTCGTAGTTCTTTAAAATACCCATTATTGAACCATATCCTATACTACTCATATAATGATGTTTAGTTGGTGCAAAAAGATTTATCTTCTGACCATCTTTTAATTTAGCATTGATGCTTATGTGTATATGTTTACCATTTCCAGCTACACCATCTAATGGTTTTGCCATGTAAGTTACATCGAGTCCATTTCTTCTGAAAGTCTCTTTAACTATACTTTTGATGAATAGCTCATTGTCAGCAGCCTGAAGAGCAGAACTATATTTCCAATCAATCTCAAGTTGCTCCATTATATGAGTGTGCCTACCTTGAATATCTATAGAAGCTTTTACACCACCCACTTCTTTGTGACCCATTTCAGGTTCAAATTCGTACTTATCCATTTCTAATAGGGTTTCTTCAAGAGAAGTTCTAATTATACCAACTGTCTTTTTCCAATATTGTTCCTTTAATACTTGAGATGTGGAAAGTTGATCTAATTGAGCTTTTGAATTTGGTGTTTTAACCCAAAATTCTAATTCTGTTGCAGCTGAAATGAAAATTGAAGATAAGTCGTCATAGCAGAAGCCATAATCACGACAAATTTCAGGGGAAGCTTTAAGCATATCCATTATTGAAGATTCTAATGCTTTGATAGAGTTATTAAGTATTGATCTTGAATCTACTGCTTTGTTGTCATGAAATAAGAAACATGGGATTTTAAGAGTTCCTACTGGAAATCCATCTTTAATAAGTTCATAATTATAATCTACAAACCAATCAACATTTAAATCTGGTACTAAGTCAATTTTGGCATTATTAAGAGTTGCAATTTTAGGAAGTACAACTGAAGAACCATCAGTTTGAACGGAGCCATTTAGGAAATCTTCTAAATCATCTAAAAATAATTTAACTGGAATCTTGGTGTCAGTATCATGGCCAGATAAATCAATACCAACAAATGAAATGAATTTTATTTCTGAGTGTTTATATAACAATTTTTTTATACTACCTACATCGTGAAGAGATACTGGAACTTTATACAACAAATCTTTCATATTATTCCTCCTAGTGCGAATGTTATTTATGTTTTGTTATTTAATATTCGGATATTATTGTTTATTATCAACTATAATATCATTTCTTAAAAAAGATGTCAATTAAAATTTAACACTACAGAGTGATAAAATCAATGGAATTTTTTTATATTAATGGTTTATCAATAGTGATATATTTACTATAATATAAGGTGAGGCTAAAAGTTAGTTTTAAATTAGGTACATGAATTATTTGAATGTACCTTAGTTAAGGAGGTATTCAAATGAATCTACTAGATTTACTTAAAAGAACTGAATATGAACTGATTCAAGGCAATTTAGATATAGATATAAATGAAATAAAATATGATACTAGACTAATTGAAAATGGAGATATTTTTATTTGTCTAAAGGGTAGGAATGTTGATAGCCATGAACGGGTATCTCAAGCAATCGAAAAAGGCGCTAAAGCTCTATTGGTGGAGAGGAACATTGAAGGCATAGCTAAAGATATTACTATAATTAAGGTTGAAGACACGAGAAAAGAAATGGCTAGATTAGCTACTGTGTTAAATGACAATCCTTCTGAAAAATTTAATTTAGTTGGAATTACAGGTACAAATGGGAAAACAACAGTATCAATATTTATAAGAGATATACTAATGAATTTAAATAAAAAGACAGGTGTTGTTGGAACAATAGGCTGTAAGATAAATGATGAAGATATAGAAAGTAATAAGACGACTCCAACTACTCCAGAATCTCCAGATTTACAAAAGATATTTTCAAAAATGAGAGATGAACAGGTTTTTGCAACGGCTATTGAAGCTACGTCTATGGCTCTTGAAATGAGAAGAGTGGATTTCTGTGATTTCGATATAGGTTTATTCTTAAATTTAACGCAAGATCATCTTGATGATCATGGAAATATGGAAAATTATAAAAATGCTAAATTGAAATTATTTAAGAAGTGTAAAAAAGCATTAGTTAATTTAGATGATACAGTATCAAAAGAGATTATAGGTACCTTTGAGGGTGAAGTAATGACTTTCGGAGTATGTAATGAAGCTGATATAAGAGCTACAAATATAAAATTAGCTATAGACTCAGTGGAGTTTGATATACATTATAAAAATAAAAGTAAGAGAGTAAAAGTAAATGTGCCAGGGAAGTTTACTATTAGTAATTTACTGGCAGCTTTTGGAGTATGTATCATGCTAGGATTGGATTTTGATGATGTATTAAGTGTATTCCATAAAATAAGAGGTGTTAGAGGGCGTTTAGAAGCTAAGAGAATGAATAATGGAGCAGTAGCGATAGTTGACTATGCACATTCACCAGATGCCTTAGAGAGTTTATTAAAGTCCATAAAAGAATATGCAGAAGGAAGAATAATAACTGTTTTTGGATGTGGAGGAGATAGAGATAATACTAAAAGGCCGATAATGGGACATATAGCAGGTGAGTTATCAGATTACGTAATTATAACATCGGATAATCCGAGAAGTGAAGAACCAGAAAGAATCATTGATGACATTGAAGAAGGATTAAAAGATTTAAATTGTTGCTATGATAGAATAACTGATAGACAAGAGGCTATAATTAAAGCTTTGAAGATGTCTGATAAAAATGACATTATTGCCATAGCTGGTAAAGGCCATGAAACATATCAAATATTGAAAGATCAAACCATTCATTTTGATGATATGGAAATAGTAGATAATTTTAATAAAAATTAAGAAAATAAGAATTAATTACTATAAAAAAGTATGAATTTAAAAATGTATTCCGGTTATACTATTACTGTAGCAAGTTAGTAACATCATTAACAGTAATGGAGATGATAGTTATGATAAAAAAAGCTACACTCCGTGGTAGCGAAGAGGAAAAACTTCCTATTAGCAGACATGAACTTTTAGCACTTCATTCAAGTAAAGAAATGGGTGCTAGGAAAAAAAACGGAGACAGGGAAAAGTTCTAATTGCTTAAATAAATGAATATTTTATGCGATACATAAAAATTATCGCATAAATAAAAAAGTAATTAGAGAGAGAAGGGCTGTTTGAAAAAACAGTCCTTTTTTCAATAAAATTTTAACGTTATATAATATTGACTTCTAATAATAAGTTAATGTATAATTTGTGGTTAGAAAGTTATAGATATCGCAGCTAAATAATTAATTTATGTATGAGTCTATGGTGTGTTGAAATTCTGAGACATGGATAAATTTAATTTCTCGGTAAGATATCTATAGAATGGAGATGATGTTTTGTCAAAGCTATATATTGTACCAACGCCTATAGGGAATTTGAAAGATATAACTTTAAGATCAATAGAAGCATTAAAAGAGGCTGATGTAATAGCGGCTGAAGATACAAGAGTAACATTAAAACTCCTTAATCATTTGAACATTAAAAAATCACTTACAAGCTATCATCAGCATAATGAAAAAGATAAAAGTAATTTTATAATCGACAAATTAAATGAAGGGCAAACAGTGGCAGTAGTATCTGATGCCGGTACGCCAGGAATTTCAGATCCAGGAAGTGTAATTATTAAAAAATGCATTGAAGAAGGTATTGAATTTGAAGTACTCCCAGGAGCGACAGCATTTACAACAGCATTAGTATATTCAGGATTACCAACGGAAGCCTTCTCTTTTAGAGGATTTATACCTAGAGATAACAAGGGGAAAAAGGCGCTAATACAAGAAGTAAAAGAAAATAGAGAAACTCTTATATTTTATGAATCACCACATAGACTTATAGGAGGATTAGAATTTTTAAAAGAGAATTTGGGAAATAGAAAAATTGCAATCTGTAGAGAACTTACAAAGTTACATGAAGAAATATTAAGAATGAGAATAGATGAAGCTATAGAATATTATTCTAATGAGCGTAAACCTAAAGGAGAATACGTTCTAGTTGTAGAAGGGAAAACTCAAGAAGAAATAGAAGAAGAAAAGAAACAAGAATGGGAAGATCTTACTATTGAAGAGCATATTAAGATACATATTGAAAATGGTATGACAAAAAAAGATGCGGTTAAGCAAGTGGCAAAGGAAAGAAATCTTCCTAAAAGTGAAGTTTATAAATATTCTTTAGAAATATAGAGATTCCAACTCAAATCTTTATTTATACGTGTCCATAACTCATTGATACGCTGAGATTTTGGAACAAGTATAAATAAATTTTCGTACTGGAATCTCTATAAAAAAGCCTGTGCTACGCACAGGCTTTTTTATAAGCAATATGTAATGCTTAGTTATTGTTTTTCATTTCTTCCATGCAGTGTTTACAAATGTTCTTACCTCTGTAGTTAATAACATCTCTAGCGTCACCACAGAAAATACAAGCTGGCTCATATTTCTTTAAGATTATTTGCTCACCATCTACATAAATTTCTAAAGCATCTTTCTCAGCAATATCTAAAGTTCTTCTTAACTCTATCGGAATAACAATTCTTCCCAATTCGTCTACTCTTCTTACTACACCTGTTGATTTCATATTCAACATCCTCCCTTTTTACAATGTTCGACAATTCTCACTTAAAATCATAGCAAATATGACATAAAAAGTCAATATATTCTTTTAATAAAATCCTTTAAGTTACAAAATGATTTTTTTATTCCATCTATAGATAATATACTACCAAATTATTCAAATGTCAATATGTATTTCGAAACATATACAAATTTTTACTATAACGTGTAATGCGTTAGTGCTCTAAGGGTAAAGGGGGATTGAGGTGGGAAATACCCAAAATATACATAAAAAAAAAACACAAATTGAGTAAAAAATATTAATGTAAAATAGTAATTTACTGGGTATATATAGACAAACTGTCGAAGCTTGTACATAAAAGTTGTCAAAAAACAGATTGTAAATAATTTGAAACAATAATTAAAAAATTATTAATTCTGTATTAATTGGTAATTTTAAGTTATAATAAAATGTAGTTTAGTAAAAATTTAATGGGATACTAGGAGGTAATCAAATGAAAATATTTGTTGATACTGCAAATGTTAACGATATCAGAAGGATGGCAGAATACGGTATATTAGATGGAGCAACAACGAATCCTTCGCTTATTGCAAAAGAAGGAAGAAATCTATCAGATGTTATTGAAGAAATCTGTGCCATTGTGGATGGACCAATTAGTGCTGAAGTTATGAGTGAAGATTATAAATCCATGATAGAAGAAGCTAAAGAACTAGCTAAAATTCATAAAAATGTTGTTATTAAGATACCTATGTGCGAAGAAGGTATAAAAGCTGTAAGTAGATTGAGCAAAGAGGGAATAAAAACAAACGTTACTCTTATTTTTTCAGCAAATCAAGCACTAATAGCAGCAAAGGCGGGCGCTACTTATGTAAGCCCATTCTTAGGAAGAGTTGATGATATAGGATATGATGGTATTTCTCTAATATATGATATTAGAGAAATCTATGACAACTTTAATATTACTACTGAAATAATATCTGCAAGCATAAGACATCCAATGCATGTTCAACAAGTTGCTAAAGCTGGGTCAGATATTGCAACAATTCCACCAGAAGTTATTGAAAAAATGTTTAAACATCCATTAACTGATTTAGGAATAGAAAAATTTATACAAGATACAAAAAAATAATATAGTTTTTTAAAAAAAGCATCAATATATTGTGGTGTAAAGTTATCCACAGTACAATATATTGATGCTATAATTTTGAGTTAAAATTTATAAGTGTTAACAAATTTATCAACAGGGCTGTGGATAATGTGGACAAAAGAATTATATAGTCGTAAGACATACATACAGTAGGGTTTAGAGGTAATAGATATTCACAGATAATTACAAGTTATCCACAGGAAGATTTAAAAATACATTTTATACATATTAATAAATATATTAGATATTAAGGCAATACATTTATTGAAATTATTTATTAAAATAATAAAAATTGTTAATAAATTAAAGATTTATATATAATAACTTGTAATAAGGTTATACGTATCATATAATATAGAAGGATGATAGTTAATTAGTAATGATTAATATAATAAATAAAAGTTACTATATATAATGAAATAATTTATTTTTGGAAGGTGAGATTATGAAAAAAGAGAACTTTTCCATCGGTGGAGTAAACGAAATGGTAGAGGAAATGTCTAAAAACAGTGTTATTCCGTACAATGATTTACCACAGTACGATTTCTTTTTATCCCAAGTAATTGATTACTTAAATGATAGATTTGAAAATGAAAAATATACTAATAATATTGTACAGAATTATATTAAAAGTGAAGTTATTTCTAAGCCAGAAGATGGAAAGAAACGCGGATATACAAAACTTCATTTGGCACAACTTGCCCTTTTGAGTTATATGAGACCAATACTAACTACTGAAGAAATTAAAAAAGTTTTTAGATTGGCATTTAATGATATTAATGATAGAAGTGATGATATTATATCATGGGAAAAAGCTTATAAAGTTTTCTGTGAAATTCAAAGAAATAGTTTTGATGATTTTTTTGCAAAAGAATACTTTAAAGAAGATAAATTGAAAGATTTAATGAAAGATATGAATCTTCAAGATAAAGATGAAGAACGAATATTAGTATTTTTAATGGTAATGACATTGATTGCTCAGGCAAGTGTTATTAAGAAGGTCGCACAAAAAATTGTTGATGAATATAACGATCTATAGAAGGAATTAATAAATTATATATTACTCTAAACTTTAATAAATTATAAAATCCCATGATAAAAATCATGGGATTTTATAATTTATTAAAGTTTTAATGTAAGGGCAACAGTTAAGGCTATCTTATACCTTAAGATGCTTGAGTAATCTTGAACCCTGATCCAAATATACTTTTCACATATCTTATTGAAGCATTGTTAAAGATATACTCTTCATCTCTATCCACTATAAAATTGATGCTTTCGATATTTTCGATAATATCATTTTTTGTAGGTTCATCCTGAACCATATCAAACTTAGCACCGCCTCAACCAAAACCTATAACTTTTAGACGAATACCGTTGCTTTCAGGAAAATGTTTTTTTAATAAATCTATAGTTTGTTTATCAATGTTTAGCTTCATTTTACTTCGACCTCCATATACCCCTAGGGGGTAGTTATACATATAGTATATGCTTAAAATACAAAAAAGTATATACTAAAATATAAAAAATAAAAAAAATTTTATCCATATAAAATAGATAAATATGCATATAAACATTGAATATTGCTAAAATTACAAGGTGTTTTTTTAACATACAAATATTTACACACAAAAGCATGGAATATATATTCATAAAACTGAAGATTTTATAATTTGACAATATTCTGAAAACTACTTAATATGAAATTAAGGAACATATTAGGGATCGTTTAAAAATAACTTCCACTAAAGTTGTTTCAAAAAGTGCAAGAACCATTCACATTTTTGAAACAAAAGTGTAAGTAATTTTTAAGCCGACACTTAGGAGGGGAATTCATGAAAATTGTATTAGCGTTAGGGGGAAATGCACTTCAAAGTAATCCAAAAGATAAGAGTGCACAAGCGCAATTAAAGACATGTAAAGATACTGCTGTATCAATTGTTGACTTGATTGAAGAAGGTCATAGAGTTTCTATTGTACACGGAAATGGTCCACAAGTAGGACAAATAGTAGCTTCAATAGAAGCGGCACATAAATCTGATGAAGTTAACTTATTAATGCCATTTGATGTTTGTGGTTCATTTTCACAAGGATACATAGGATATCATCTTCAAAATGCAATTTCTGAGGAATTAGCAAAAAGAAATATAAATAAAAACGTAGGAACAGTTGTAACACAGGTTGTTGTTGATAAGAATGATGCTGGATTCCAAAATCCTACTAAGCCTATAGGATCATTTTATAATGAAGAGGAAGCAAAGAAGCTTCAAATAGAAAATGGTTATGTAATGAAAGAGGATGCTGGAAGAGGATATAGAAGAGTAGTTGCATCTCCAAAACCAGTAGATGTAGTTGAAAAAGATATAATCAAAAGTTTAGTAGAGAATGGAAATATTATAATCGCTTGTGGTGGCGGTGGAATACCTGTTATAAGAGAAGATGGAATGGTTAAAGGTGTACCAGCAGTTATTGATAAGGATTTTGCTGCTGAAAAGCTAGCTGAAATAGTAGATGCAGATGCATTAGTAATTCTTACAGCAGTTGATAGAGTTTGTGTTAATTTTAATACACCTAATCAGAAAGAATTAACTGAAATAAATATTGAAGAAATAGATAAATATATAGAAGAAGGTCAGTTTGCACCTGGAAGTATGCTTCCTAAAGTTGAAGCATGTAAGAAATTTGTTCTTAATGATTCATCAAAGATTGCAATAATAGCTTCATTGGCAAAAGCTAAGGAAGCTTTAAGAGGAGAATCCGGAACTAGAATAGTAAGATAGGTTTAAATTAAGAGGAGTGATTTTGTGAATGATAGAAGGAGAATCAACGTTTATTCTGAAATAGGTAAATTAAAAACTGTAATGCTTCATAGACCTGGAGCGGAGATAGAAAATCTTATCCCAGAATATTTAGAGAGACTCTTGTTTGACGATATTCCTTATTTAAAGGTTGCTAGAGATGAACATGATAAATTTGCAGATATATTAAGAACTGACGGAGTTGAGGTTCTATATCTAGAAAAGCTTGTTGCTGACTCATTGAAAGATAGTAAGTTAAAAGAAAAATTTTTAGATGAGGTTCTTGCAGAGTGTAAAGTTAAAGAAAGTAAAAATATTGAATATCTAAAAGATTTTTTAAAGAGTATGCCTACTAAAGCTATGGTAGATAAAGTAATGGCTGGGGTAAGGAGAAAAGAGATAAATCTAAAGGAAGATGTTGATCAATATCCGTTTATAATGGACCCTATGCCGAATCTATACTTTACAAGAGATCCATTTGCTTGTATAGGAAATGGTATATCTTTAAATCATATGAGAACTGTTACAAGAAGAAGAGAAACTATTTTTGGTAAATATATATTTAATCATCATCCTGAATATAAAGAATCAGGAATACCTCAATGGTATCACAGAGATGGTGAATTCGCTATTGAAGGCGGAGATCAGTTAATTCTATCTAAAGAAGTGTTGGCTGTTGGATATAGTGAGAGAACTGATAAAGAAGCGGTATTTAAACTTGCTGAGAATATTTTCAAGAGTGGTGAAAGTTTCAACACTGTATTGATATTTGATATTCCAAAGACAAGAGCCTTTATGCACCTTGATACTGTGTTTACAATGATTGATCATGATATGTTTACGGTTCATCCAGGAATAGAGGGAGAATTAAAGGTAATAGCTTTAACTTATAATCATAAGAATAAAAAAGTTATTGCTGAGGAAGAAGAAGGCACACTTGAAAAGATATTATCTAAACATCTGAATATTGATGCTAAATTAATTAGATGTGGTAATGGAGATAGAATTATTGCAGGAAGAGAACAATGGAATGATGGTTCAAATACATTGGCAATATCTCCAGGAAAAGTAGTCACATATGAAAGAAATTATATTACAAACGAGATTTTAGATAAAAATAATATAACTGTATTAGCAATACCATCAAGTGAATTATCAAGAGGTAGAGGTGGCCCAAGATGTATGTCTATGCCATTTTATAGAGAAAATCTATAATTAGTAATTTAAAAAATTAAATCACAAATTAACAATTAATGGGGGTAGCATTATGTACAATTTAAGAAACAGAAATTTTTTAACTCTTTTAGACTTCTCACAAAAGGAAATTAACTACTTTTTGGATCTAGCTAGAGATTTAAAAAGAGCAAAATATGCTGGCACAGAGCAACAAAAGTTAAAAGGGAAGAATATCGCTCTTATTTTTGAAAAAGCTTCAACTAGAACAAGATGTGCATTTGAAGTAGCTGCATATGATCAAGGAGCACATGTTACTTATCTTGGACCAACAGGAAGCCAAATTGGTAAAAAGGAATCTACAGCGGACACAGCTAGAGTTCTTGGAAGAATGTATGATGGAATTGAGTATAGAGGGTATGGACAAGAAATTGTAGAGTCATTAGCTAAACATGCGGGAGTACCTGTTTGGAATGGATTAACTAATGAAGCTCATCCAACTCAAATATTAGCAGACTTCCTAACTATCCAGGAGCATACTGATAAGCCACTTGATAAAGTAACTTTTGTTTATGCAGGAGACGGTAGAAATAACATGGGTAACTCATTGATGATAGGTGCAGCAAAAATGGGTATGGATTTCAGAATAGTAGCTCCAAAAGAGTTATTCCCAGAAGAGGATTTAGTAAAACAGTGTAGGGAGATAGCAGAAAAATCAGGTGCTAAGATTACTATTACTGAAGATGTTCAAGAAGGTGTTCAAGGTGCTGACTTCATCTACACAGATGTATGGGTATCAATGGGAGAGCCAGATGAAGTTTGGGAAAAGAGAATTGAAATGTTAAAGCCATATCAAGTAAATAAAGAGATGATGGATATGACAGGAAATCCTAACGTTAAGTTTATGCACTGTCTTCCAGCGTTCCACGATTTAGATACTGCAGTGGGTAGAGAAATTCATGAAAAATTTGGGTTAGAGTCAATGGAAGTAACTAATGAAGTATTCGAAAGTGAAGCATCGATAGTATTTGATGAAGCTGAAAACAGAATGCACACTATAAAAGCTGTAATGGTTGCAACTTTAGGAGCATAATAAATCTATAAAATTATAAGCCTTGGGGATACCCCAAGGCTAAGCTTTAGTTTTTTTAAAAAATCCCAGTTTGTTTTATATTAGTGTAAATGACATAAGTTTTATAGAATATCTTGGTAAAAATCGTTGCAAAAAATAATTAAAATTCAAAAAATGTTTATAATAATTTTAAAATTATGGTATTATAATATCTATGGGTCTGTGATAGTAATAAATGTAGAGATTGTAGGGGAAGTATTTCCCATACCGCTTTAAGGAGGGTGATCAGCAACGGTAGTTGCGTCGAAGGTAACCATAGGGTTCCATAGCGAAGTGCGAAGCACCTTTTATATTGTTTAAGACTAATTTTAATGAAAGAAGGCGCGTGAAAATGCATATCTTGTTTTATGTGGGAGTGATTTTACTTGTTGGACTTGTTTCAGGTAGAGTTGTTTCCAAATTTAAGTTACCAGAGGTAACGGGGTATCTTTTAGGTGGGGTTTTAATAGGGGGATCTTTTTTAAAGATAATTCCACATGATATTGTAGGTCAATTATCTATAATATCAGAGGTTGCACTTGGTTTTATTGCATTTAGTATTGGTAGTGAATTAAAAATATCACATATTAAAAAAGTGGGTAAGGGAATCGTAATAATCACTTTATGTGAAGCATTGGGCGCAGTAATATTAGTAACACTAGCTATGCTGACTATAGGGGGAAAAGATTTAAGTTTTAGCATAGTTATTGGAGCAATTGCAGCAGCAACAGCACCAGCTGCAACACTAATGGTAATTAGACAGTATAAAGCAAAAGGGCCTGTAGTAAATACGCTGCTACCGATTGTGGCTATGGATGATGCAGTGGGTATTATAGTCTTTGGTGTATCTATAACAGTGGCTAAAGGACTATCATCTATTGGTGGAGAGATAACATTGTATAACATGTTACTTGAACCTATTATGGAAATAGTTTTAGCTGTTGTTATCGGTATAGGCATAGGTATAATATTGGCATTCCTTTCTAAAAGCGCAAAGGGTGGGGATAGACTTTTATCTTTAACAATCGGAGTAGTATTTATATCTGTAGGGATTTCTAGTCATTTTAATGTTTCACCACTATTATTATGTATGGCTATTGGTACAACGGTATCCAATATAATGCCTAATAGTAAGAGAACATTAGAGGTTGTTGATAAATTTACACCTCCAATTTTCATTGCATTCTTTACCTTTGCAGGAGCAGAACTTGATTTGTCAGTACTCTTAACGGTGGGAGTGGCTGGAGCGATATATATTGTAGTAAGGGTTATTGGAAAAGTATTAGGTGCTGGAATAGGCGCAAGAATAGCAAAATCACCTAAAACTGTACAGCAATATTTAGGATTGACATTGGTACCTCAAGCGGGAGTGGCAATTGGTCTTGCTATGGCAGCGCAAGAGGCATTACCCACTCATGGAATGGAAATAAGAGCGATCATCTTAGGAGCGACTGTAGTATATGAATTAGTAGGCCCTCTACTAACTAAAATAGCATTAACAAAGGCTGGGGAAGTTGATAAAAATGTTACAAATAACGCAGTAAGCGTTTAAAAAGCACGCAGTCGCGTGCTTTTTTATTTTATCTCTGTAAGTTTTGATTTTGATTGAAGTCTAGGGAACAAATATAATGCGAAATATAATAAGAATGCTAAAATTACAGAAGCTGTAACATCTAATATAGAATGCTGCTTAATAAACACTGTAGAGGCACATATAAGCAAAGATAATACTAAGTGAAGTGTAATACTAAGATATCTCTTATCGTTCCTGTAATAGCTATATACAGCGAAAAATACCCCTAATGAATTATATACATGAAGGCTAGGGAAAACATTGGTTGGGGGATCCACCGAGCGAATTAGATTAATAGTATATGAAAAGGCATCAGTTGTGGCTAGTGGGTTTCGTAGATTTTGACCGTTAGGAAATAGCGTGTATATCAAATAACTTATTAGTGTTCCAAAGAATATAAATTTAAAAAATTTCATAAACTCATTTCTTGAATGTAATCCCATATATATAAAGCACCAACCGATATATGCATACCAGATAACATAGAATACAATAAAACCGCTGATGAAGGGTATATAATCATCTAGTGTGGAATGCATAATGTATTGAGGATTAATATATGTCTGTAAAAGGGTAAATATTATTAAAGTAGGAATGAATAAGAGCAAGTATAAAAAATGGTTGTATTTATCAAATAATTTTCGGATATCCATATAAAACACACCTTTCATAATTTATATAACATAATTATATCCATTTAATTGAATAAATAAAATAATTTATAAAAATATTAAGTAATATTTAACAAAAGTGATATATAGATTATATTATAGTTTGAGAGATTATTCTGGAGGAATGAAAATGGATAGTTATATTTGCTCCGTATGTGGTTTTTTATATGATCCGGAGAATGGCGATATAGACAGCGGGATACAAGAAGGAACTGAATTTGATGAAATACCTTATGATTGGGTTTGTCCTGACTGTGGTTCGCAAAAAGAAGCCTTTGAACTTGCATATTAGAAGCAGTGCAAGGAAAAAAATAGTAATACAATTATGAAGAGGTGAGTTATGAACAAAAGTATAGAATGCTTTGTTGGCGAATGTAAACATAATGACAATGCATATCATAATTGTAATTTTGAATCTAGAAATTCATAAAATGTAATGAAAATGAGTGCCTCCAAGTCAAGGGGGCACTCTAGTATTTTATGCGGCTTGTTTTGAGGGATAAAAATATAGATTTAGTACCTGCTACAGTGAAGAATTCAGAAAGTTAAAGAATTATTTAAATATTTAAAAAGGATTTTTTACTTCTCTGTAGAAGTTAGTTATATACGCATTTGTAATTTAAAATAAAATAAGTAATTAGTTGTAAATTAGAAATGGTGTTATTTATAATTAAGGGGGAATTAAAAAATGAAAAAATCTATTGTTAGCAGACTGCTTTGTTGTATTTTAAGTTTATCTTTAATTTTTGTGCTTTTACCTAATACCTTTGTACAAGCAGAGGAATTACATCCGTTAGGATTAAACGACCTACATGAGAATATTCCACACATCAAAATGTACCCAAGTATAAGTAATCAATTTAATCAATTTAATGAATTTAATGAATTTAATGAATTACCTTCTTATATTGATCTATCAAGTAAATTTCCGCCAGTAGGGGATCAAGGTAGACTAGCAAGTTGCGTTTCGTTTGCAATAACTTACGCATATAAAACTTATCAAGAGGGTCTTGATCAAAAATGGGACGTAAGTACAGATAACCATATCTTTAGTCCAGCTTATGTATATAGTCAGACACATGGAGATAGTAGTGAAGGTGGTGGAGGTAGTTATTTTTCATCAACCTTTAACCTTCTAAGAAGAGAAGGTTGTACCACGTTAAGTGACATGCAATATGACGGAAATCCTTATGGATGGAGAACTCAACCTACTGAACAGCAAAAAATTAATGCTAATAAATATAGAGCTGAAAGTTGGTATACTGTTCGAAGAGGGGATTATAATGAAATACGAGCTCATATAGCAGCAGGAAATGCTGTAGTTATTGGAGTAAGTGTATATCCTGATTTCGATAGTCTATCTCCAAGTAATCCAATATACGATGACGCTTCTGGAAAAAGTAGAGGGGGGCATGCATTGTGTGTAGTAGGATATGATGATTCAAAAAGAGCTATAAAATTTATTAATTCTTGGGGACCAAACTGGGGTTTAGATGGCTATGGTTGGATTAGTTATGATTATATTCAAGAGAACTATACACCTATTTATGTTATGACTGATGAAATTACTAATCCTACATTTGAATAAACGTTATTGAATTACAATGATAAAAATCAAAGGCATGATTCGTATATACACGAATCATGCCTTTGATTTAATTTGGGGAAATATATTAAATTTAACTCCAACAATAACTTTTTTATATGGTATAATATGTAAAAGGAATTTGAGGAGGAATTTTATGATAATACAGGATGCTATTTTTAAAAGGAAATCAATTAGGAAATATAAAATGGATGGATTGAATGAAGAAACAATAATTAAAGTTCAAGAAATGTTAAAGAACATAAAATGATTATACGAAGAAATAGAATTCAAAGGGCATTTAGTTAAAGATGGTATGAAAGTTCACGCTCTTTTCACTAATTTTATAAATAAATATATTAAAGTTCACGCTCTTTTCACTAATTTTATAAGTAAATATATTAAAGTGAAGGCTCCCCATTATATAATAATTGTAACTATTCAGCTATTGTGAAATATCAATAGCTATTCTATTATTAATAATATGTACAACAAAAAGAGATAGTTTTTTCAAGTCTATCCCTTAAAAGCGTTAGCTTTGTGAAGTTGTCGGATCATACGGATCTGATGTGAAAATAGTCTCAAGGCAGCTCAGTACTCCTAGCCCTTTCTTTTTAATGGTTGAAATATAACCCCTAATTCTAGCGAAACAATCTGCTCCAGCGGTACTTCTAAATGTACCAGATATTTTTTGTTTGACTTTAACCATTCTCACATCTCTTTCAGCTTGATTATTGTCAAAAGGTATATTGAAATCATACATAAAGCTAAGCACTAAATCTTTCTTTAGTGTGAGTCTATTTAATAAATTTAGACTGGTACTCTTTTTGCATTCATATGGAATCAGCTGATATTGAGATAAGTATACCGTGAGTGCTTTTATTTTATTTCCATACTGTATGGTCTTATGGACCCCTTCGGGAAATTCTCCTTTATTTTCATGTCCACACTCGGGGCAAACTTTAATTTCAGCTCTATGTTCAATTGTATTAAGTTTTGATTCTAAGATATCAATTTGTTGACGTATTTCATAGCGTTCCTTTTCTATATCTATCAAAGATGCTCCGCATTTAAAACAACTATCAACTTTATGAACTTCAATTTTATCTGGATTCTCTGATAAATTTAAAGTTTTTCCTTCATGAACCTTTTGACCACCTGGGTTTTTATCACTTTTCTTTCTTAGTGATTTAGTTCTCTTCTTTTTAAAGTCGTCGCTAGACGGTGGTTTGCTACTATTTTTACTGTTTTTTTTGAACCCTTTTCAAGTGTTTTCACACGGTCATTAAGTACTTTGTTATCTTTGGAGAGTTGATCTATTTTAGCTTGTTGTTCTTTTATTTGATTTGACAATGTTTTCATAGTGTCAATTACTTCTCCAAGACCTTTGTTAAATATTTCAATGATTTTTCCTTCACTCATAGTGCATTCCACCCCCTTTATCATTAGTTTTTTAGACATGGTTATAATACCAAAAAATTTTGATAAAAGGAAGAAATTTTTATGTTTTATGATAACACAAAATCGATTTCTATATTATAGCTGAATAGTTACGAAGGTGTTTTTACATTCAAATAATATAAAATGTAGAAAAATAAGTAAAATAATATATAAATATATATAAAAAAATGAAAAAATTGAAAAAAATGTTGAAAAAATTAATTAAAAGCTATATAATACCATTATAGTAAAAAAATAAAGGGGTGTTTGATATGAAAAAAAATCAAAGTGTAAAAAAACAAAATGAGAAAAAAATCAAAATAGTTAGTGTTGCTAACTGCTCATTATGTGCTATATCAAATTATGCAGATGTAGTAGAACTTTAAAATTTAATAAGTAGAATTAAAGTAGGAATATTCCTACTTTAATTTTATTTTTGCTAGAAAAAATTTATATAAAAACAATAAAGATAAAAATACAAGGAAAGGAATCAAAATGGAAATTATTAGAGAGAAATTTGATAAGAATTTTAATAGAGAAATATATTTTGTAAAGCAAAACAATAACTATTGTTTAGGTTATGAAGATACAAATAAAGAAATAATTAAAAATTCATTAGATTTTCCAATAAGTGTTCACATTAATCTAACTGAAAAATGTAATTTAAGATGTAAACATTGTTATACATTAGAATCATTAACTGATGAGAAAAGTGATTTTAATCATGATCAATTAATTAAATTGATTAATAAATTTGATGAAATGAATGTTTTCTCTATTGAGTGGAGTGGTGGAGAACCATTTGAAAATTCTAAGGCACTAGATTATTTTGAAATGTGTGAAAAAAAAGGATTTGTTCAAACAGTTTTGACAAATGGAACGATTTTGAATGAGAAAATGCTTAATAGAATGAAGAAATTTGAACATTTTCATTTAGAAGTAAGTATTGATGGAAATAAAAGAGCATGTGATGATATAAAAGGTAAAGGTACATATAATAAAATTCTTCATAATTTAAAACTATTAATTGAAAACAAAATCTCTTTTATTACTAAAGTGACTATAATGGAGAGTAATATTTCTGATATTGAAGAATTAATTTTAGATTTAGTACAAATTGGAGTTGTGAATATAAAATTTGGATTATTAATTCCAATTGGAGGAGCTAAAAAAACTGATTATATTGACTATTTGGAAAATACATTAACGAAGGCTAAAGAAAAGCTAATGAATATACAGAGAGAATATAAGGATAAGATAGCAATTGATACACCTTTTGAAATGTATAGTAATACCGGAGACATATTTGGTAAAAGAGCAAAACTATGTGAAGCAGGTGTAACAAGAATTTATATAGATAGGAATGGGGATGTGTATCCGTGTCCTCTTTTTAAGGGAATTGAGAGATTTAATAGTGGAAACATATATCATAAAGATATTAATGAAATTTGGAATTCAAAAAAAATAAATGAGATAAGAAATATTGATTTAGATGAAATGGGATGTGAAGAATGTCCACATATATGTAAAACCTGGTGTAGAGCTATCAGCTATACTTTATCAGGAAGCATTAATAAGAAATCATCATTGTGCAAAAATAAAAAGTAGAGGAGGATTGAAGTGAGACTATCTAGATATATTTATATACATAATATTGATGAAAACGAAGTGATGGTCTATAGTTTGATTTCTCAAAAAATAATTTCAATGGATAAAGAAAGTTATGAAAATATCAAGAATGGAATTATTGATTTATCAGAAGAAGAGATTGTTTTATTAAAAGATATTGGTATCATTGTTTCTGATGACAAGCAGGCTGAAGAATTCATTAAAATGAAAACTCAAGGAACAGTTGGAAATCTAAAGATTTTAGTTACCGAAAGTTGTAACTTGAATTGTGTGTATTGTTATGAGAAAAATTATAATAGTATTGTTGAAGAACTTGATGTTGAAAAAATTATTGATTTTATTAGAAAATTTATTTATCAAAAGAAACTTAATGAGATAAAAATCAACTTATATGGAGGGGAACCTTTAATTGCTGCAGATAAAATAATTGCTATAATGGAGAAAATTAACTGTGAATTTAATGATAAAATTAAAGTGAAATACTCTATGATAACAAATGGAACACTGTTAGATAAAGTTGATTTAAAAACAATGATCGATTTAGGATTAAAGAATATTTCGGTGTCTGTAGATGGCGCTCAAAAGATAAATGATATTAGAAGACCATTTCATAATAATCGTGGTACTTATCAAAAAATTATGAATAATATTGAAAAAGTTATAAAATCATATGATTTAAATATTTGTTTAGCATCAGTAATTGATAAACAAAATTATGCAACATATGGAATATTGTTAAAAGATTTAGAAGAAAGAGGACTAAAGGAAAAAGTTATATTAAATATTGTTCCATGTAAGGAATTGGTAGAGGGAAATAATCACATAAACAATTATGGGTTTAAAACACAAGATGAAATGGCAGAAATAATGGGAGAAGTAACTAAAATAATTAGAAAACAAAAATTTAGACATACTAATGTTTTAGCTATACCAGATGCAGTTTGCAAACAAATGAAAGAAAATCACTATACAATCAACTTAAAAGGCGATTTGTTTTTATGTCCTGGAGTCATAGGAATTGATCATTTTAAGTTTGGAAACATATTAGATCAAGATTTTCCAGTTAAGCCAGTAGAAGTAATGAGTGAAAAATGTATTAAATGTAAATATATGCCTATATGTTCGGGTGGATGTAGGTATGAAGCATATATAAGTAAACGAAAAGGTTTAAAAGTAACTTGTAATAAGGAATACTTGGATAAATTATTTGCCAAAATTATACCTTTGTTATATTAGGTATAATTTATTAAGGGGAGAACTATGAAATTTAAATTATTAAAAAATACGAACTTTTTTTTATTGATGTTTGGAAAATTTGTTTCATTGATTGGAACACAGATGCAGAGCTTTGCATTATCATTATATGTGCTTTCTATAACAAATTCTTCTGTAAAATTCGCATCAGTGCTAGCTGTAACATTGATTCCTAGAATAGTATTAGGTCCGTTTATAGGAGTTTTTGTAGATTGGTTTGATAGAAAAAAACTTATTGTATATGGAGATTTAATAAGAGGAATAATTATTGCTGCTTACAGTATTTATTTTGTTATCAATGGAGAATTACCACTTGTAAGTATATATATTTTAGTTGTTATTTTAGCGTTTATATCTATGGTTTTTCAACCTGCAATTAATACTGTTATTCCAAGCATAATTAAAAAAGAAGATTTAGTTGATGCTAATGGAATAAACTCTTTTATAATGAAGTTTGGAAATTTGATTGCACCGGGAATAGCCGGTATATTATATGGGTATTTTGGCTTAATAGTAATTTTAATATTAAATGCAGTTAGTTTTATAATATCTGGGATAAGTGAAATCTTTATTAAGATAGAAGTTTGTTCTGAAAACAAGAGGGCTAAAACAATAAAGCGTTTTGTTGATGATTTCCTTGGAGGAATAAAATTTTTGAATGATAATAAGCTGATTTTTTCATTGATAATTTTAGGAGCTATTTCAAATTTTGCATTTAATCCAGTCTTTTCTGTTGGAATACCGTATATTTCTAAAAGTCTGTTAAAAGTAACAGATTTTAAATTTGGTCTGCAACAGTCATTGATTACAGGATCAATGATGATATCGCCAATTATATGCAGCAAATTATCAAAGAAGATTGCATTAAAAAAGATGGTTTTTTATACTTTCTTACTGCAGGGAATTCTTATTAGTGTAATGGCAATTATCCCTACTAAAGGATGCATGACTTTAATTAAGGGAAATATGTTGTCTTATTTGCTAATGATTATTATAGGAGGTACAATTGCAATAATAACAGGAATCTCCAATATTGCTGTAGGAACTATGATTAATAAAGAGGTCCCACTTAATATGATGGGAAGAATATCAACAATATTAACTACAGGATGTATGAGTGCTATACCTTTAGGTCAGATGATTTTTGGAAAACTTTTTGATAGTATTGAGGCGTGGTTATGTTTAATCATAGCATCGGTAATACTTATTATATCAGTATTATTATCGGGAAACATATTATTAAGAGTTGATGAAAATAAAGAAGTATCAGCATAATTAAAGATTATAGTAAGTGGACATGTTCCTTTTATAGTAGAAGAATTTAAAATAAAAATCTCGTTACTATTAGAGGAGTGCTTTGGGTTAGTATTTTTCAATATTGCCCAAGAGTTCATAAAAAAATTAAAGAACTAAATCGCTAAAAGCGATGGCTGGTGTAGTGATTAGATTAAAGGTAACTATTCAGCTATTGTGAAATATCAATAGCTGTTCTATTATTAATAATATGTACAACAAAAAGAGATAGTTTTTTCAAGTCTATCACTTAAAAGCGTTAGCTTTGTGAAGTTGTCGGATCATACGGATCTGATGTGAAAATAGTCTCAAGACAGCTCAGTACTCCTAGCCCTTTCTTTTTAATGGTTGAAATATAACCACTAATTCTAGCGAAACAATCTGCTCCAGCGGTACTTCTAAATGTACCAGATATTTTTTGTTTGACTTTAACCATTCTCACATCTCTTTCAGCTTGATTATTGTCAAAAGGTATATTGAAATCATACATAAAGCTAAGCACTAAATCTTTCTTTAGTGTGAGTCTATTTAATAAATTTAGACTGGTACTCTTTTTTGCATTCTTTCGCTTGGAATATTCCTTATGATTGATTTGATAATCTTCAGCCTTTCCATCAGCTATAAGACGATCATATTCATCAGAATATTTTTTTAACATCTCTTCTTCAAGATAAAAAATATTATTTGAATAGTTACTATCAACAGCCTCTTTACCTCGTTTCTGATGAGATGTATAATACGTATACTCTTCATTTGATGCCACATGGATCCAGTAGCTATTACTTTCAACTTTTAAACCAGTTTCATCGAAATGGACTACACCAGAATTGAGAAGCTCTTTTTTTATATTATCTTCTATAGGTTCTAATTTTGAATAACTCTTCTTATTAAAATTCACCAACGTGCCAACACTTAACTCATGATCATATACATCATTAATTGTTTCTTTAATTCTTTCATATGTAATCAGCTGATATTGAGATAAGTATACCGTGAGTGCTTTTATTTTATTTCCATACTGCATGGTCTTATCGACCCCTTCGGGAAATTCTCCTTTATTTTCATGTCCACACTCGGGGCAAACTTTAATTTCAGCTCTATGTTCAATTGTATTAAGTTTTGATTCTAAGATATCAATTTGTTGACGTATTTCATAACGTTCCTTTTCTATATCTATCAAAGCTGTTCCGCATTTAAAACAACTATCAACTTTATGAACTTCAATTTTATCTGGATTCTCTGATAAATTTAAAGTTTTTCCTTCATGACCCTTTTGACCACCTGGGTTTTTATCACTTTTCTTTCTTAGTGATTTAGTTCTCTTCTTTTTAAAGTCGTCGCTAGACGGTGGGTTGCTACTAGTTTTACTGTTTTTTTTGAACCCTTTTCAAGTGTTTTCATACGGTCATTAAGTACTTTGTTATCTTTGGAGAGTTGATCTATTCTAGCTTGTTGTTCTTTTATTTGATTTGACAATGTTTTCATAGTGTCAATTACTTCTCCAAGACCTTTGTTAAATATTTCAATGATTTTTCCTTCACTCATAGTGCATTCCACCCCCTTTATCATTAGTTTTTTAGACATGGTTATAATACCAAAAAATTTTGATGAAAGGAAGAAATTCTTATGTTTTATGATAACACAAAATCGATTTCTATATTATAGCTGAATAGTTACTAATAATTACATCTGAAAAAAAAGAAGGATATTTAGAAAATGTGGGATTTGCTTTTGAAGAAGTAATACTGCAATTAACAACAATGGGAATAGGCACATGTTGGATAGGTGCACCCTTTGATAGGAAAATGGTTCAGGATATGATTAAAATTGATGATAATCAAGAACCAGTACTTATAATATCATTGGGAGAACCACAGGATTTCTTTACAATGTATAGAAAGGAAATTCATGAATATAAAAGAAATCATCTTGATAAAGTTGTATTAGGAGAGATTGATTCTATTTTTGAAGATATATTTAACTATGTACGAGTAGCACCATCGGCGATAAATAGTCAACCATGGATGTTTACAAAGGAAGAGGGTATAATTAAAGCCTATTGCATAGAGAGAAAAAATAAACTCACAAAAGCTTTATATGATCAACTAAATTTAGTAGATATGGGTATATCCTTATATCACTTAAAAGTTGGGTTGGAAAAGCATAATATGAAGTTTGAGGTTATTAAATCACCAGAGGAAAAAATGAAATCATATAAATATATAAATACAATTAAATACTTATAAAATAAAGATCAGAGAACAAAGAATAGAGAATAGAGAATAAATATTGTTGATATTCTTCATACTTTAGAATATCTCAAAAATTTGCAGAACAATACAAGCTGAGAGCTCAACGCCAGTTAGAGTTTTCAGCTTTAAACTTGTAAGAGTTTATAAGAATAAATTAATATAACAAATAAAATAACTAAAAAAATAAAAAAAAGTGAAGGGTTTGTTTTTAAACTCACGTTTATATTATTAGAATCATGAAAAAAGTGGAAAGGAGGGAATTATGAGGGAAGATGAACTTATAAGACGTGCGATGCTTGGCGAGAACAGAGCTTTTGAAGATCTTATAACAATATATAAAAAGTATGTATTTGCTATATGTTATAAGTTATTAAAAGATGTTCATCTTGCTGAGAATCTCTCACAGGAAACTTTTTTACAGGTTTATTTATCAATAACCAAATTTGATAATAAGAACTTTAAGACTTGGTTAGGTAGAATAGCTACAAATAAATGTCTTGATTATATTCGAAAAGAGAAAGCACAGACAAAGGTTGTAGAAGTTTTAAAAGAAACAATTGAAGAAACTAAACCTGAGGAAAACCCTATACACAATATATTACATAAAGAGAAGAAAGAGATCATTTTAAATGGCATTAATAAATTACCAGATAAATATGGAAAAGTCCTCATCAAATATTATATTGAGAACAAAGACTATAATACCATAGCAGAAGAAGAAGGCATTAAACCACGTACAGTGGAAACTAGGTTGTATAGGGCTAAAAAGATACTAAAAAATAGTATGGGAGATGAATTGCTATATGAAGGTTTCTTATGATGAAGAAAACAGAGATAGAAAAGATATGATTTTATTAGAGCAAGAGATTGATGTGGATAAATTCTTAATGGAATTAGAAGAAGATGAATTAATTGAATATGATTTTAAGGATAAAGAGGGAGGGGGTAATGGAATTAGTTTCAATGAGGAAGTTATGAATAAAATTGATAATTATTACCCACAAACATTAGATGTTGAAGTGGTTGAGGGGATTAAAAATGAAATATATGTAAGTGGAAGAACACGATTAATGATAGTATATCTAATCCTAGTAGTATTATCAATGATTCTGTTCTCAACCGGTATTTTCAAAGATGCTTATGAATTATTTATAAATGGAAATATAAAATTTTAAGATAAGAGGTGAATTAAGTGAAGAAAAAAAGCAAGTTTTTAACTTTTATGTTTTCTTTTTTACCAGGATTACAATATTTATATATTGGATTAGCAGCAAGAGCAGGAATAGTTATTGCTTCATTAATAGGAATAACAGCAATATCCATTTTGATTTCTAACATGACATATGGAACACCCTTTACAATAGTCTTTCTACCAGTAATATGGCTAATAGGAATGATTGACTCCATGATGATTGTTGATAGAATAAATTTCACAGTAAAATATGGAGAACTTGATGAATATAAGTTTATCATGAAAGATAAAAAGATTCTTGGCTTTGATCAAGAAGAGATTTTAAGTGTATTCTTCTCTATAATGCCAGGAGCAGGACATATGTTTTTAGGGGCAATGAATCAAGGAGTACAAATAATGGCTTGTTTCTTGGTATTGGTATATCTTTCGAATTTAACAGGAGTAATGTTATTTTTAATAGTAGCTATTATAATATGGTTCTATAGTATGTTTGATATGGTTCACAGGATTTCAGGTAGTGCTATTTATGATGATGGTGGAGAGTTCATTTTATTTACTATAGTGAGAAGACTAACAGCTAACAGCAATAGTAATAAAGTGATTGGTATATTATTTGTTCTTGTTGGAGTGTTGATAATTGGTAATAAAGTAATAGTACCTGAGTTAGTAAACCTTATTGGACATAAAGTTATGGGAATAGGAAAAATGGTAATCATATCTTTGATTTTCATTTTGATAGGATTTAGATTGATTTTTAAAAGTGGAACAAAGGCATTAAAAAAGGGTGAAATTGAGCAGTAGTATTTAGGAGGAGAATAAATTGAAGCAAATGAGAGTAGGTACATTTTCATTAGGAATTTTATTGGTTATAATAGGGCTGCTAATATTATTTGGAGGAATAAAGGGTGTAAGCGGTGCTTTATTGATACTTAAATTCTGGCCAGTAATATTAATCAGTATTGGAATAGAAGTGCTCTATTTTGTTTACAGAAATAAGGGTGCAGAAGTTAAGTTGAAGTATGATGTTCTAGCTATATTTATTTTTATAACACTTGTTATGATATCTTCAGGCGTATTTATCTTTAATGAATTCATGGATGATGAAGTGTCGAACGTAATAATGGGTGATATTAAAAGCAAGGCATATTCAGATATGATGATTAAAGAATATGAGTATAACAAAAAGGATATTGAAAGCATTGTAATAGAAAATAGCGGTAATATTTCTATAAAGAAAAGCAATGACAATAAGATAAGAATAAAAACAAGTGTAGTGGTTAAGGCAAACAGTAAGGAAGTAGCAGAAGAGTATAAAGAAAAGGTTATTGATATAAAGGTAGAAGATGGTGTACTACAGATTTCAGATTTTAATCAAGAGGCTATAAATAGACTTGTGGACATTGGTGAAATTAATACAAACTATGAGCTATTTATGCCAGAAAATATTCAGATAGATTTAGAAAATAATAATGGAAGTATAGATATAAATGGAATTAACAATAAACTGGATATTTGTATGAGGGGTTCTACTTTAACTGGAAACAATATAACAGGTGATATAAACATAAGAGAAGGAAATGGATACAGTTATAGGAGTATAGATCTTTCTCACATCAAAGGGAATATACATTTAGACACTAAGGGTCAGAATATTACCCTAAATAATATAACTGGAAATTTATCAGGTAAGGTTGAAAGTGATAATATGAAGGTAGATGGATTGAAGGGAAAATGTGAATTATCACTAAATGATTGTAACTTTAATATAAAGTACAATGATAAAATTGAAGAGGATATCATTATAAATGGGGAAGGGGCAAGTGTAGAAATCCATATACCCCAAAACCAAGAAGGAAACTTCTATCTTGAAAGCGACAATTATATTAATCTTGAAAGCAAAAAAGTTTTTAAAGAAGAGGATATAAAAGTTGTTGAAGGTGATAGTAATAAAGTTATTGAAAAGAAAATTGGTGAAGGTCCAGAAATAAAGATAAGTCTAAAAGGTGGTAATTTTAGAATTAGATAAGAGTAAACTTTAAGAGGGGAATACCCTCTTTTGTTGTTTTAACATACATGAGGGTGATATAATATAGAGAATATTCATAATAGAGAAACTTTGTGTTGTAAAACATAACTCAAAAGTTGAGAGTTGTTTTCTTACTTACTTGTTTCTCATTAAGCAACAAAAAGTAAGCAGAATAAATGAACTTTATATAGAAAAAAGTTAGGGGGGTTTTTATGGGATATATAATGGACTTGAGAAAATTTGTTGGGAAAAGACCGATATTAATGCCTGCAGCGGGTGCGGCAATAATTAATGAAAATAATGAGATACTATTACAGAGGAGAACAGATAATAAGTGTTGGGGAATCCCAGGGGGCAGCATGGAATTAGGAGAAACATTTGAAGAGACTGCTACTAGAGAAGTTAAGGAAGAGACAGGATTAAAGGTTAATAGCTTAGAACTTTTTAATATTTTTTCTGGAGAGGACTTACATTATATTTATCCAAATGGAGATGAAGTGTATATTACAACGGCAGTATTTTTATGTAATGACTATAGTGGTGATTTGAAGAGGGATGAAGAAGAAACTTTGGAATTGAGATTTTTTAAGTTAAATGATTTACCAATAGAGCGGGAATTAAATCCTCCAGATAGGATTATAATATCAAAACTTAAAAATTATTTACTAGACTAGGAGATGATTTCAATGAACAAACCAGTATTAGATAGTAAATTTAACAATAACCTAAAGGTAGCCACATTTGCTATGGGCTGATTTTGGGGACCAGATTCCCAGTTTGGGATCAAAGAAGGGGTAAAGTTTACTGAGGTTGGATATGCAGGTGGAGACATGGCTGACCCTGAATATAAGAATATGGGTGATCATACAGAAACCGTTCAAATCCATTATAATCCTAATATAGTATCATATGAAGAGTTGGTGGAAATGTTTTTTGATACACAAACTTGTCCTCATCTAAACCAAAGTAATCAATATAGATCAATTTTATTTTATGGAGACGATCAAGAAAGAGATATTATCCTTAAAATAATGGAGAAAATAGAGAAGGAAATGGGTGGGAAATTTGATACAGATATAAAACCATTTAAGAATTTCTATGCAGCTGAAAATTATCACCAAAAATATTATTTCAAAAGAATAAGAAAATTATATTTCGATATGAAGGAGATATTTAAAACTGAGAAAGAGATAACCATGTCTACTGCGGTTGGCCATATGAATGGATATCTTCATGGTCACGGAAGTTATGAATTATTAAAAAAAGAAATCAATGACCTAGGATTAACAGAAGAAGGAAAAGACTTGCTTGCAGCCTTCGTAAAAGAATTTGATAAGAGAAAAAAATTATAGAAGTTAGTTTTGAAGATGAGAATAATCGAATTGACATTGACATAATAGCGCATAATATGATATGATTCTCGATGGAATAACAAGTAGAAATAGGGATAAAATTTGCATTACATGTGATCAAGAGATTATGATCAAGGGGTCCTCCTATGAGGAGCCCATTTTTTTTTGCGATGAAAAGTGAAGTGGAGAAGATATAAAAACATAGTTGAGAGTGGTGAGTGTAGAGTTGAGAACGAATGACATTTCTCTCCGAGAAATTATAATATTATTGTTCCTTGGACAATAGGGGTTACTCGTTTCATTTGTAATGAAACATTGTATCTTAAATACAATATTTTATCAATTGATAAAATGAGTAAAAATCTATTATCCTAAAGAACAATAAAATGTAGTTTCTGCCATAGAGCAGAAACGTCCATCGTTCTCAACTCACCATTCCCAACTTCTTTTAAAAGGTCCTATTTGCATTTACAGCAATGTACAAATCTTGCTTCTACCTTATCCCAGTTACATATTTTCCAAAAAGCTTCAATGTAATCAGGTCTCTTATTTTGATGTTTTAAATAATAGGCATGTTCCCATACATCTAAGATTAATATAGGCTGACATCCCCATAGAGTTAAATTCTGATGTTTTTCACATTGAAGGATATCCAATCTACATAACATAGGATGATAAGCTAGTATAGTCCATCCAGAACCTTCAACTGCAGCGGCAGCTTTTGTGAATTGAGTTTTGAAAGCATCATATGATCCGAAATCTTTTTCAATTTGTGTTAGTAATTCACCGCATGGTTTATCCTTAGCATTTGGAGCTAAGTTTTCCCAAAATAGAGTATGTAGAATATGTCCAGAACCATTGAATGCTAACTCTCTTTCATAATGTTTAATCATTGCAAAATCGTTGTCTTTTCTTGATTTTTCAAGAGCTTCTGCAGCTTTATTTAGACCATCAACATATCCTTTATGATGTTTATCATGATGAATTCTTAATGTCTCCTCATCCATATGAGGTTCTAATGCGTCATAGTCATAAGGTAACTTTGGTAAAGTATATTGCACAGGTAATCTCCTCCTTAAAATATTAAGTTTTTCTTTAATTCTACTCTAGTTTATGTATTTAGTCTAAAATATATTTGCATAAAAGTATTTAATTAGAAGAGGGTTTGATATAAAATATAGAAATAGGAAGACTATTAATAAATGTTTTCAAATAATTCGGTATATTGAGGTGAAAGATATGGTAGTAGGAAAATTATCAGAATTAGAAGGTGTAAAAATTAATGCAGATACTGTTAAAGGTGCTGCAATGAAAGTTTTAGTTGGTCCTGAACAGGGATGGGAAGATCATGTTATGAGAGTAATGGAAGTTGAAGCTGGTGGTTATACACCTAGACATACTCATGATTGGCCACATATAAATTATATAATAAAAGGTAAAGGTATATTACATTTAGATGGGGAAGATAAGGTTATTGAAGCTGGTTCATATGCTTTTGTTCCATCAAATATACTTCATCAGTTCCAAAACACTGGGGATGAAACTCTTGAATTTATTTGTATAGTTCCTAAAAAAGGTCACGCATAACAAAAATGCCCTCGTTGGAGGGCATTTTTTAGTAGTTCTTGTATTCTTTATTATGAACTCCATAAGCTTCAATAACTGGTGTTACAAACATAATTCCTAGTCTGTTTTTATCAAATTGAGGCTTTATTGTGTCAACAATGGAACGTAGCTTTTCTTCTTCTTCAATAACACTCATTATTATTACATTATTTGGATCATCATTTTCAAAAAGTGATCTTAACCCTGCGAATATGGGTATATTTTGATTGTGGTTACAAAGAGTTTGAGCAAGACCTTCACTATTCACTGTTGTTGCGCCACATCCATTGGCATAGAAAACTTTAAGTATTTCATCTAGCTTGCGTAAATCATTAAGTATTATAAAAATAGAATACATTTGGACCATCTCCTAACAAGCAATATTTTTTTGAGGTATAGACATATCTGGTATTTCCCCAGCTTTGGTAATAGCGTGTTTAGTACATATAGGCCCAATTATTTCAGTAGCAACAGTGGTGGCTAATAAAATGGTCATAACTGTACTTCCAAGGGTTGTACCACTAAATTCATTACTTACAATAATGGCCAAACCTACAGCTACACCTATTTGGGAAAATAATCCTAATCCGATATTTTTTCTAACTTCGGATGGTACTTTAGCAAGACGTCCTCCCAAATTTGCACCCAGCAGTTTACCTGCTATTCTAAAGATTAAATAAGCTAAACCAAGTATACCAATTTTAGGTATCATAGAGATATCTAATCTAGCACCAGCAAGCACAAAGAAACCTGCTATTAGTGGAGGTGAAAATTTCTCAAGGGCTGAGAATGTTTTTCTGCTCTTGTTTGAAATATTAGTTACCATAAATCCTAATGTCATAGCACATAATAACGATGATAAATGGAATACAGAACAAATTCCTATTAGCAATAAAATAGTTCCTGATGAAAAAATAAGAAGTTCATCTTTATTTCTAGATTTATTTAATAAATAGGTTAAGCAAATTCCAAGAGCTGCACCAACTGCAACAGATAGCAATATCTCAAATAATGGAGAAACAACTACTTTAAAAAATGTTAATGATTCATGTTTTACAAAAACTTTAGCAATAGCTGAAGCAACAGAATAAATCATAAGACATATTGCATCATCGACTGCAACAACTCCTAAAAGTGTACTTGTAAGGGGTCCAGAGGAATTATATTGTTTTAGAACCATAACTGTTGCTGCTGGGGCTGTGGCAGATGCTACAGCTCCGAGTATTAATGAGAGTGATACTTCTTTAGTTATTAGTAATGAAATACCCGTAACTAATATAAAAGCACCAAGAGCTTCACACAAAGCAATTAAGAAAATAGATTTTCCTAATCTTTTTATAACAGAAATTTCAAGTTCACTTCCAATATTAAAAGCAATAATCCCTAAAGCGAGATCACTTAAAAAAGAAAGTTGTAATTCTAAATTATTGTCTATTATATGTAATCCTGAAACACCTATTAGTAAACCTGCTAATATATAACCAGCAACTGACGGTATTTTAAATATACCCATAAGTTTACCAAAGGCGATACCAACGATTAGAGCAATTCCCATACTTATAAAAGCATTCAACTTTATCACTTCCTTATGCGACAATTTTTTTACGACTATAGTATAGTAGTCCTTTTATTAAGAGAAGTAAACAAGCATTAAAGCTAAAATCCTTTAATATAGTACTTTTTAAGCGTATCTCTTCAAAATAGGTATTGTTCTTGTAGATTTTCATTAAATATTGATTTTATGCTATTATTATAGAGAGTTTACTTCCATAGCTATAAGAAATAAGTAAAATAAACTTAAAAGGTTTATAATAGAAATAGAGTATACGATTATATAGAGAGTGTAGATATTAAAGTAACCAATAATTGAGGAGTGAATTAGAATGTTTGTACATATAACAAAGCTTATTGAAGATTTAATGTTAGATGTGATAGTTAAGGGTGATGATGAAAAAAAAGTTGATATCAGCAATATTAATAGACCGGGATTACAGTTAGCAGGATATTTCGACTATTTTGCTCATGAAAGAATTCAGGTTTTAGGAAAGGCAGAAATGAGTTATTTAGAGCAACTTAATCCTTCAGTTAGAATTGATAGGCTTAAACATTACTTTAGTTTTAATATTCCATGCTTGGTGTTTTCAAGAGATATATATCCTAGTGATGAGATAATTGAATTTGCTAAAGACCAAAAAATATGGGTTGTTAGAAGTAAAAAGCTCACAACAAGAATAATATCAAATATAATGAATTATCTTGATAAAGAATTAGCGGAAGAGACAATGGTACATGGAGTGCTGTGTGATATTTATGGACTTGGAATATTGATTGTAGGAGAGAGTGGTATTGGTAAGAGTGAAACGGCCCTTGAATTAATTAAGAGAGGACATAGGTTAGTGACAGATGATGCTGTTAATATAAAAAACATAGACCAACATTTATTAGGGAAAAGTCCATATATAACAGAAGGGATGATTGAGGTTAGGGGACTTGGTATAATAGATGTTCCATCTCTATATGGATTGAGTTCAATAAGAAAAGAGAAATATATTGATTTTGTTATCGAACTCGAAAAATGGCAGGAGGGAAAGAATTATGATAGACTTGGTATCGCTGATGAACATATGGATATCTTGGGAGTTAAGAAAAGAAAAATAATTCTTCCTGTTATGCCAGGAAGAAATCTTGCTGTTATTATTGAAACAGCAGCAGTTAACCATAGATACAATGTGATGGGTGAAGAGTCTGCAATTGATAAGATTGAGAGAAGGATGATGGAATCTAGATAGCGGGATTTCAACGCCTGCAAGTCTAAAGATGGAGGAAGACGTAAAATAATAAAGTATAATTTTTTTTAGAAAGTAGGGTTTATTACATAACAATATTGATGGAGGGAAAACAGATGAAGAATTTTAAGGGCTATATTATAGTAATGATTAGTGTTCTTATGTTAATACTGAGTGGATGCAAACTAGAGGTAGAAAGCTTTGCAGATAAAAGTATTGAGGGGGCAAATGTTGAGGGTAAGTTAAAGATACATTATATCGATGTTGGTCAGGCAGATGCTATACTTATTGAGCAAGAGGGTAAGTATATGCTGATAGATGGAGGAAATAATGATGATAAAGAAATATTATTATCATATTTAAAAAATAATGGAGTAAAGAGATTAGAATATGTAATAGGAACACACCCTCATGAGGATCATATTGGATCATTGGATGCAGTTATAGAAAAATTTGAGATTGGAAAAGTATTAATGCCAAAGGTTACTCATACAACAAAGACATTCAAAGATGTGGTGAGTGAAACTAAGAAAAAAGGATTAAAATTTACAACACCTAAAGTAGGAGATACTTTTGAATTAGGGGAAGGTAAATTTACAGTGTTAGCACCAAATAGTTCAGAATACAAAGAGTTGAATGATTATTCTATAGTTATAAGATTTGAATACGGTAATAGGAGCTTTATGTTTACTGGTGATGCAGAGGTGCATAGTGAGAAAGAGATCATAAAGAATGGATTAGAACTTAGAAGTGATGTATTGAAAGCTGGACATCATGGAAGTAGCAGTTCTAGTAGTAATGAATTCTTAAATAAGGTGAAACCTAAATATGCAGTTATTAGCTGTGGTAAAGATAATGATTATGGACATCCCCATGAAGAAATAATTGAAAGATTCAATAAAATGGGAATTAAGATGTTGAGAACAGATGAATTAGGTACAATTGTATGTTTGAGTGATGGAGAAAGTATTGAATTTGTGTCTAAGGATGGAATTATCAATGAAGCGGTTAATAAGAGTGGTGAGGAAGAAATCAATAAAGATGAAGAAAAGAATGATGAAGAGGAACAAAATGCAAGTATAAGTATAGAAAATATTGATAAAATTAAGGAACTTGTTTATGTTAAGAACAATGGAAATACAAAAGTTAACTTAAAAGGGTACAAACTTCTTTCTGTGAAAGGAAATCAAGAACTTATTTTCCCAGAAGTAACTATAGAACCAGGTGAGGTAATCACTATTTCTAGTGGCGACGAAAAAGGGGACATACAGTGGGGAAAGAAAAATATGTGGAGCAATTCAGCTGAAGATCCTGGGAAATTATTTAATAGTGAAGGTAAGCTTATTAGTGAATTTAAATAAAAATATAAAAATAGTCTTATTTAATCAACAGGGTAATTTTTGCTATAAACAATGTTAATATAATTTATAGGGTAAAAGGTGAATATAAGAGGTGATAACATGAAAGAAAATCAATCAAGACTGATTGAAGGATTTAGAAGTGAAAAGAAGAAACCAAATGCAATAGTCTCAGCATTGCTATTAATACCAATAGTGTTATTGGCAATTTTGTTAATGTTAGTAGGTCAAATTATTGGTGAATTAATTATTGGTATAACAAAATTAGTAGTTCCTGTCTATATGGGAAGGACTGCTGACAGGATACTTATGTTGGTCTTTAGTTTTGGGGGAATAGCGGTAGTATTTATGTTATTTGTTAAATTTGTTCAGAAAAGAAAAGTAAGAACACTTGGATTTTATAAAGAAAATGCAGGTAAGAACTATTTAAAAGGATTCTTTATTGGGATTGCAATGATGACTATCTCAGTAATTATATGTTATGCTACAGGTTCAATGAAACCTTCAACAACAGCAGCGAGTGGCGTAGCAGTTGGTACAGCGGCAATTGTACCTGTGGTTTTAATTCTTATAGGATGGATAGTTCAAGGTGCAACAGAGGAGATAATAACAAGAGGATGGCTTTTACCTGTGATTGGAGCTAGATATAATGTAATACTTGCAATAGTAATATCTTCTTCATTCTTTGGTCTATTACATTTAAATAATAGTAATATTGGGTTTCTTCCTATGATAAATCTAATATTATTTGGTGTATTTGCTGCTGTTTATGCTCTGCGTGAGGGAGCAATATGGGGTGTAATGGGAATTCACTCAGCTTGGAACTGGGCACAGGGAAATATATTTGGAATAGAAGTAAGTGGGAATCCTGTTGTAGGGGGAACATTATTTAAATTCAATCAAACAGGTTCGCAAGTTATTTCCGGTGGAGGATTTGGAATTGAGGGTGGAACTGCATGCACTATAGTATTGGTTATTGGAATTCTTATAGTATACAAATTTATGAATAAGGAAATTTTACGTTAAGTTTAGTTATACTATGGAATCTCTGAAATCCATTCTGAATATACGAAAGAGTTTAGATTAGATATAGGTAAATGAAGCCAATTTAAAAAACACGGTATTCGTAGAAATACCGTGTTTTTTATCTTAATATTTAATGTAATGATTTAGCTTGTACATAATTAAATGATAAATTTTATTCATCAAAATTTCTAATTGGATCTGGATCATCGGGTATTGCTATGATGTTTGAAAAGTCAACATCAATAGAATAGATATTATTATTTGAATCTAACCATTGTTCAATATACGTATCAACTGCAAGTTGACCATTTAAATATACTTTCATATATTCTGGATACCAGTCACTACCAGCACTTAAGTAGGTATCAGCTTTTTTTAACCATACCTTTTTAATATTTTCAGGGGATATATTAGTACTATCTTTATCAATATATAAATAGAATTTATCTGTGTTTCCTGATTCGAAATCATTTATATAATATCCAGCATCCAATTCCCATTCTTTAACAGTTCCGTCTTTTAGCTCAATTCCAAAGAAAACATCATCATCTGTCCCAGTTCCGCAGTTTGAAAAGCTAAGATCGCCTGTTTTTATTTCTAAAGTTAAATTGCTTATAGGCGAATCACTTCTTCCTACATCTAAGACCCAACGATCTTTTAATCCATCGTAATTTCCTGCTTCAGCAGCATTTAAAATATTAAGTGAGCGTTGAAGTGCTGAATAAAAACCATCATTAAGTCTTTCTAATCTATCATTTGCAGATAAGAATTCTACTGCATCATCGTATTCTGTATAGGTGTATCCTACTCCTGATCTTAATCCCATACGCAATGTAGTAACCCACTGGCCGATTTCTCTTTCACTTGGAGAATCTCCGTAGATTTCATTAGAAGTATTAATAATTAAATCATATGGAACTTCTTCAGAGGAAGCAAAGTAATCTGTAATACCAGCCATATAGCCTTCTTTATTTTTTTGACCCATGTTAACCCAAATATAAGGTTCAGCAACTGTTTCTAAATTTATATGCAAATCTCGTCCATCAGGATTATCTAAGTAAACTCCACATTCTGGATTAACAAAAATGCCATGAGCACCTAAGTCTCCACATACATGAGTTACCCAGCCTGCTGCAAATGCTATTTGCTTTAAATCACCACTTTCCAGTGCTTTTTTTAGCTGAGCTGAGGTAAAAGAACCAACCTTAAAGTAATGATATTCATTACTCCAAGGAGAATATTCAAATATCTCTCCAGGTTGGATTAGTGGTAGGTCTGGACCGTTTGCGCCTAATGCGGCAATTTCAGAATATGTTTCTATTGCTTCTCTTATAATGCTATCCTCTGGTAATCTCTTTGCAGTCTCCATCATTAATATATAGTGACTTACTGGTTGAAATGCATAAACCTCTTTAGCTGCTGATATTGATCCAATAACTGAAAGGCATACAAGTAAGTTAATTAAGAATTTTATAGGTTTTTTCTTTCTTAGTTTATTCATAGTTTTCTCCTTTTTTATTAGTGTATTATTGCTTGGACTATTTTTTACCTTTGGTTATTTGTTTTATAATAATTAGATATTTATTATAAAAATAGCAATATAATCAGAGCAAGTTTATGTACAAGTTATTAGCAGTTAACAAGATATTTTTTTGATTTTATAGTTATTTTTATAATATTAGCATTATAAAAAAACATCCAAATAACAAAAAAATATAATATATATAAAATTATATAAAAAATATATTATTTTCCAAACAACGATTATAATATACACTTATTTTTATGAAATGTAAACCTTTTTTTTGACCTTGAATAAAAATAAGGTGATTTTAAATTTGTAATATAGAGATTGCAGTATAAATAAAGATTTGAGTTGGAATCTCTATATATCCATAAATAATTTAAAAAATTAAATCAGATTAATTGTTTAAAAAAAAGGATAATCGGCATTTGTGTATAATAACATAATATGGAATAAAATGTTAGGAGGGAATATATGAAAAGATGTCTAAGGTGTTTTGTTTTAGTATTAATTGTACTGACTATAGCAGTTAACCCTGTTAAAGCAATAGATAATGAAATAAAAGAATTAAAATGTAATACTGAAAGTATACAAGAGATGGAGAATATTGAATATGTTATAAAGACGGAGGGTGATGATTTAATCCAACTTGATTTTAAAGTATTCGATTATAATAAAAAAGAAATACTTAATTATTTTGATAATTCATCTCCGCCATTCTTTGCTGGGGATAGTTTAGATGTGAATTTTAAGTTAAATAAGAATGGAATATATTACATAAAAGTATTTTTAAAAAAGTTTGGAAGTGATGAAGTAGTTCATGAGAAAGAATATAAGGTGAACTGTGGAAATGTATCAGAAGAAACCGATACACCTAAGAAGATTCCTACTAAGAATGATGCTATTAACAATAACACTACTAACAAGAACTCTTCTAAGAAGGAAGAAGTAAAGAAGGATGTAGCAAGAGGAGAAAAAATAGCTTATTTAACATTTGACGATGGGCCTAGTGCCAACACTTATAAAATATTAGATATATTAGACAAGCATAATATAAAAGCAACATTCTTTGTTCTAGGAAAGAATGCTGAAAAAAACAAAACAATACTTAAAAAGATACATGAGAATGGACATGTCATTGGAAATCACTCATATAGCCACGAGTATAAGTATATCTATTCAGATGTAGATAATTTAATTAGTGAAATAAATAAAACAGATCAAATAATAAAAAGCGTGATTCAAGGATATGATAGAAAAATATTTAGATTTCCAGGAGGATCATTTCATAGAACGGAAGGCAAGAAAGCTGTGGATGAGTTGGGATATAAACACTTTAATTGGCACATTGATTCAGGAGATACAAGCGCTTCGCTAGTTCCAGCAGATCAGATTAAAGAGAATGTTATAAATAATCTTTGGAAGAAAAAGATAGTTATTCTTTTCCATGATGCAGGTGGAAAAAAGACAACCCCAGATGCTTTGCCAGGAATAATTGAAGAGTTAATAGATAGAGGATATAGGTTTGAAGCACTTGTTGAGGAGAGTTTTAAATCATTTTAACCGGATAAAAGCAAATAATAAGTAAATCTTCTTAAGCCAAATGGCAATGTATACTAGATACATTGCCATTTGGCTTGTCAGTTTTTAAAAAAGGAAATTTTCTCTAACTTCTTTACAAGCCTCTTTACCAACAAGAGATTCAGCTATAGCAAACGCAAAGTTTAATGCAGTGGCAGGAGATTGGCTGGTTATTACATTATCATCAACAACTACTGGTTGGTCAACAAATTCTCTACAACATATATTCTTTTTTACATTAGGATGAGAAGTAGCACGCTTATCAGCAACAACCTCAGCATAAGAGAGAATTTGAGGTCCGCCACATATAGCAGCAACTAATTTACCTGAATCATAGAAAGATTTTGTAAAACTCAGAAGATGTTTGTTTTTCATTAATTCATCAGCAGCTGGACCACCGGGGAAAACGATACAGGAATAATCTTCAGCATCAACATCAGAGAATACTATATCGCATTTAATTTTAACATCTCTAAAACTCTTCACTAATTCACCATTCATTGAACAAATGTGAGTTTCAATATGTAATGCCCTTAATACATCAACAACAGAGAGTGTCTCAATCAATTCAAATCCACTATCAATTATAATAAGAACCTTATTCATAATATCTCCTTTCAGATATAGTGTGCTTTTAGAATAATATCTGTTTAATAGAAGAATAATATACATTAGGATGGTATTATATGTAAAGCAAAGCTAGGTTGTTAAACCTAGCTTGAAGCACTATTAGTAAAAGATTAACATAAATCTGTTTTATCGTCTTCAATTTCAAAACATACATCATGAACATGACCATAATAACAATTGGTTTCACTGTCTACATAATGACAATGTCCACCACAAGGTAATGGGATAGCTGGGCTAGTTTCTATACAATAGCGATGTGTATGCTCATCTTTTGAAGAACAGCAACCCTCTAATATATGTCTATGATTACAAACATTATCAGAGCAGCAAGTATAACCTTTTATTTTATGAGCATGTTCTTCGCAGTAGCCAGTTTTACATTTGTATCTATGTCGATGTTCGCAACAACAGCAGCTCATTTTTTGCCTCCTTAAGTAATTGTTCTGTATATTATATGAATGTGAAATAACTTGGTGATAAAATAGATATAAAGGAGTGGTGAATTTATGGGGTATAAAAATTTGGTATGTATTATGAACAATAGGAATTATGGAAGTATAATTTCAATGTTATATTTTAAACCGAAAAATATAATCTTTATAATAGATGGAGATAAAGAAAGTAATGATCACTATGAACAAATAAGTAAATTTTTCAGAATTAATTATCCTGATATAAATTGTAGTAGAAGATGTGTAAAAAAGATAAATCACAATTACCTGGGAAATGTTTTAGAGGAGCTTAACAGTAAAGATACAATAATTAGCTTATTTGGAGATAAAACGAAAGCAATATTAATGGTATATATAAAAGCACGAGAATTAGGATTGAAATGTGTATATATAGATAATAAAGATGATACTATACTTTTTATAGATGAGGACAAAGAAGTGAGTATTTCAGAAATTGATATAGATATACATGATTTCATAGGAATCTCTGGTGGAGAAATATTACAAGAGAACAGTAAGATATTTGATGATGCAAAATTTATAAATATGAGCAAATTTATTATGAATAATAGAAGAGAATGGGAAACATTTAAAATAATTATAAGAAATTATGATATTACAAATTGGGAGAAAGCAAGTCTGAGTATAGTGCAGTTTATGACAATGAAACTAAGTCATAGAGAATATTCAATATTGATGATGTTTTTAAAAGAGTTAAGAAATAATTCTCTTGGTAAAATATCTTCTAGAAATAAAGAGAGAATTACTTTTAAATTTACAGATAACTCTTGCAAGGATTTCACAGGGAAGGTGGGGACTTGGTTAGAAGTACTAACATATGATGCTATCAAAGATTTAGGATTTATTGATGATGCAAAAGCAGGTGTGGTTTTTTTATGGGATAGAAAAGAAGAAGATATAAAAAATGAGGTTGATGTTCTTGCTTCATATAGTTCAAAGCTTATATATATATCATGTAAAGATACCTCTCATTATGATTCGGATACCTTGAATGAGCTAGAAGTATATGCTAAAAAAATAGGGGGAAAGACAGTACAAAAAATACTGGTAGCAACTAAGGAATCTTATAAAAGTACTACACGTGACAGGGCAAAGGAAATGGGAATTAGTTTATTAATATTTGATAAAGATTTTTGTGAATTCAAGAAAAAATTAAAAGAAATCATAGAATAAAAAGTAAAATTATTTTACAGTTCTTAGCATAAAATAATAATAGGATTAATTCAATGGGAGAAAATCATGAGAACAAAAGGAATATGGGCTCAAGTAATATTTGCTTTAATTATTGTTTTTTTGTTTGCATACATATTCAATCTCATACCCTCTAGAGTAAGTAGATTATATGAATGTAAAGTTGCTAATATTTCAAAAGAAAAAATAGTTGATACAATTATAATCAAAATTGATGGAACCATAAATAAATCTTTTTTAAAGAAGACAAAATTTACAGGGAATATATTTGTTGGTGAGGAAAAATATAATTGTGAAAGAGTTGAATTTACAAGAGATATTACTTTACTAAGAAATATACATAATAATAAATACAATTGGATATTATTTTACTTAAGCTCTAATACAAAGGAGATAATGATAATTCCTTTACATGATGATTTTGTTCTAGATGAAGAGAATGTAATTGCTTATCCATATAGAGAAATTGAGAAAATTAAGAGAGAATATTATCAAGTTATTAAGAAAATGAACGGTATATAAAAGAGTTATTAATATTTAATAAATTGGGTTGTTAAGTATATTTTTAAGTAGTAAAATGTCATTATTGGTTAGTTAAACAACATACCAATAATGATTAATAAAACCCCATAATTAATCATGATGTTCTCCCAAATAAAATTTATTTAATACGACACCTTGAGGATGCTTGAGGTGCATTTTTTATTGTTCCTTGGACAATAAAGGGTTTACTCGTTTAATTTAGATAAAATATTGTATTTTAAACACAATATTTTATCCTAGGATAAAATGAGTAAAAACCTATTGCCCTAAACAATAATAAAATGTAGTTTCCGTTTTGCAGAAACATCCATCGTTCTCAACTCACCACTATAAATTTCTTTAAAAAGGTTTTTAATTAAAGTTTATACATTTCAGCAAACTTGAATGCTTCTAATTTCCTTTTCAATAAATTTTGTTTTACAGAAAGTTTTTTCAATCCAAAATTTATTAAATAACCTACTCCAAAAATAACGCTTGTAATAGGAATAGACTTGACGATTGCCATTAATGATGACTCTCCTATTGTACCAAAGAAAATAATAACAAATGTGATGAAAGCCATAAGATATGAAAGTATAACCGTTATATACCCAAATACTAAAAGTGTAGTAATAAGCTTGTATTTTCTGGTTAAGCTTTTTTTGTCACCTAATTCGTAATCCATTGTATTTCCCTCCTTGTAAGTTGAAATAAATAACAAGTCAGTATACTCGTATATTTTACTTATATATTTGACTTATTATTTATTTTCACATACCTAATCAATTTGTTTTTAATTTAAGAAGATTAGTGATAGATATAGCTGCAGATATTACACCAACTTCATCTAATCGTTTAATAGCCATGAATATATATAATTCTCCTGTATCTATTCTTCTAGTAAGAGGATAAATTTTTATATTGTCACTACTATTCATAAAGTGTCTGTATCTTGGATCTAATTCAAATATATTCAGCATATAAGCTGAGTTATCTGAACAGTATTTAAAATAGCCTTCTTTATTAGCATAATATAGTTCATTTATACCAATAGAATCACAATATTTTTTTAATGATGTTTCGTTTTTAACAACCTCAGTGTTATTCATTATACTTAACCCAATTTCTTCGAGTTTTTTGTATATGCCTGTATCAATTGAAAGATTTAATAAATTATTAGAGACATCAGATATATTTTCAGTAATAGTATTAAGATTCTCAATAACACTCCATTGCACATCAATATCAGCAGCGATTTCTTGCACAGAACCAAAAGTTGTAGTATGACAACTACTCAAGCCATGAATTGTATCTTTGATATTAACAGATGAATTAGAGATTGTATCAGAGCTATCTAGTATATCATTAAGTCTGTTATGAAGGTCTTTATTAGCTTGTACAATTATTGAAAATGTATTATCTATTTTCTCAACTGATTCTTTTGTACATAATATTTTATCATTAGTTGATACCGCCTTATTATTTAAATTATATATTTCTTCTTGCATATGAGAAATATATTTTGATATATTAGAGCTAAAATTCTTGGTTTGTTCAGATAACTTTTTTATTTCATTAGCTACAATAGCAAAACTATTACCGGCTTCGCCTGCTCTTGAAGCTTCTATACGAGCATTTAATGCTAATAAATTAGTTTTATTGGCGATATCTTCGATATAATTAGTGATGCTAGAAATTTCAGATGAAAGATTCTTTAAATTATCAGTACTGTTTAATAATGTATCATAATATTCCTTTAAATCAGACATATTTGATATTGCAAATGATATGGTAGCTTTTTCGCTATTAAGAGTACTAATGCTATTATTAGAGATATCATTTGTTTTTTGAGAAACATCAACAATATTGTTTATTTGTGTACTAATTAAATCAATTAATTCAATTAAAGTTTGTATGTAATTATTATCATTTTCAGAAAGTGATATTATTGTTTTTGAAGCAGAGTTTATTTTATCAGATAACTCTCGTAATTCCCTATTAGAAACAAAAATATCTTTACTACTATCAGCTAATTTTTGAGAAGTTACAGTTAAATTTTTATTAGATGATTTGTCATTATTATAAATTTTATGTGACAAATTTTCAAGTTTTTCTGATTTTTCAATATTTTTCTTTGAAAGCGCATAAGAAATTGCAAAAGAAGAAATAATTGCCAAGGTTATCATAATGTAATTAGGAATTGGTAATAAAGATATTAATGAAAATATTATTGATAAAAGAATAAGTATTAGTGTATTTAATATACAAAATTTGATATTTTTCAATATAAATACCTCCTATGGTTCAAAATGTTATAATTTTCTTAAAAATTTAATCTATAATAAAATTATATAGTATATATAATGTAAGTCAATAATAGCCTAAAATTTTTAATTATTTATAATTAATAATATATTATAATGTAAGTATGTAGAAAAAACTATTTTAAAGAACTAATTGAAATCGAATATTTATATCAATATGCCTTATATAGTAAAGAATAATAGTAAATTATAAAGGAGAGTAAATATGGGTTATAACGTAGAAGAAATAAAAAGAAAAGATGGTAGTGCAATTTATTTTCATAAGTGGGTAAATGACAGTATTGATAAGGCAAATATTAAAGGAATATTTCAAATTGTACATGGTGCAGCTGAACATGCTAAGAGATACTCTCAATTTGCTGAGAAGTTGAATGAGTTAGGTTATGTAGTTATTGGAGATGATCATTCAGGTCATGGATTAGCAGCAAAGGATAACGATGAATTAGGTTTTTTTGGGGAAGAAAATGGATGGAATAGATTTGTTGATGATGAACTTTTAATAACTGAACATATGAAAGAACAATATCCTAATAAACCATTAATTCTTTTTGGACACAGCATGGGATCATTCATAGTTAGAGATTATTTAACTAGAAACCCTAAGGGAATATCAAAATGTATAATTTGTGGAACAGGTTACGCCAATGCATTTATGACTAAATTAGCATTATTTATGGTAGGGATTGAAAAAAAGAACAATGGAAATATGTATAGAAGTGAAAGAATAGACAAACTTACCTTTGGAGGCTTTAACAAGAAATTTAAACCTACAAGAACGGATTTTGATTGGTTAAGTAGGGAAGGTGATGAAGTAGATAAATACATAGCAGATGAATTATGTGGATTTATCTTTACAGTAAAAGGGTATGAAGATTTATTTACAGGGGTTAGATACATAAATTCTACTGAAGCTTTTAATAAAACAATAAAGAATATTCCTATACTTATGATTTCAGGAGATAAAGATCCTGTGGGTGCTTGTGGTAAGGGTGTTACGAAGGTTTACAATAAATTAAAACAGAGTGGGGTAGAAGATATTACGTTAAAGTTATATGAAGAAGGACGACATGAGATATTAAATGAAACTAATAGAAATGATGTTTATAATGATATAATTCAGTGGATTGAATAATCAACAATTAATAAAACTTACCTCTTGTTACTACTTCTAAATGAGTGTATAATAGTTTTGATTTAGCGGAAAATTAGATTATCGAAACTTTAGATATGTGAAATAAAATGCATTAATGAGAATATTTACATGGATATCATTACGTAACATTAGAAGAGGGGAGTAAGAGTTATGAAAAAGAGAGTTAATCTTACTGAAGGTAATATCTATGGAAGCTTATTTAAACTTGCAGTACCAATTATGCTAACCTCTTTCTTGCAGATGGCCTATAATATGATGGATATGTTGTGGTTAGGTCGATATGATCCCTCTGGACAAGCGGTTTCTGCTGCTGGAACTGCAGGATTCTTTTCGTGGTTTGGAATGGCATTTATTATGCTTGCAAAAATCGGAGCAGAAGTAAAGGTTGCTCAATCCATAGGTGAGAATAGGTTTGAGGACACTAAAAAATATATAAAGACTGCAATTCAGATGATTTTAGTACTTGGTGTGTTTTACACAGGAGTAATATTAATATTTAAAGAAAGTTTTATAGGATTTTTTAATATTGAAAGTGGAATTATAAATACTATGGCTGTGGAGTATCTGGAAATAATCGCATTTGGATTGATTTTTTATTTTATTAATCCAGTATTCACAGCGATATTTAACGGATCAGGGGACAGCGTAACTCCTTTAATAATGAATTTTACTGGGTTAATTTTAAATCTAATACTTGATCCATTGATGATTTATGGGGTAGGACCTTTCAATGAAATGGGAGTCAAAGGAGCTGCACAAGCAACGATTATTGCACAGTGTGTGGTTACTATTGCATTTTTAATAGCAATTAAAATGAGTAAAAATGGTAAGGTTTTATTCGATGGAGTAAAAATATTATCCAAAATAGAAATTCCACATATGGAGAATATATTAAAAATAGGTTTGCCTGTTGCATTTCAAAGTGGTCTTTTCACCTTCTTTAGTATGACTATTGGAAGAATAATTTCTGGTATAGATCCAGTTGGAATAGGAGTTCAAAAGGTAGGGTCTCAGATTGAGTCTCTATCATGGATGACAGCGGGAGGCTTCCAAACAGCGCTTAGTGCCTTTGTGGGACAAAACTATGGAGCTAAAAAATGGGACAGAATATACAAGGGATACTTTGCTGCGCTTTCAATAGTAGCTGTATTTGGTATTGGGGTAACATGTCTATTAACATTTGGATCAGAACCAATATTTAAGCTATTTATCTCAGGGGAAGAACCTCTAAAGATGGGAACTATTTATTTAAGAATATTAGGGCTGTCTCAATTGTTTATGTGTGTAGAAATTACAACAGCGGGTGCATTCAATGGGTTAGGAAAAACTAAAATACCTTCATGGGTAAGCATAATATTGACAGGAGCAAGAGTTCCTGCGGCATATATTCTATCAACTACAATTTTAGGCATTGAAGGGGTTTGGTGGAGTATCACTTTGAGTAGTATATTAAAAGGTATTGTATTAGTATCTTTATTTATTATACTTTTAATGAGACGACCAGAGGTTGGAATTGATAAGATAAAGGCACATTTTAAGAGGAATAGAAGAGAAAATAAAATATCTGCGTAAAGGGATAAACCATCGAGACGCTTGAAAATATAGAGATATAAAATAGAATAAAAACAACATATTGTAACTTTATGAAGGAACTCACCATTAATACATTTGATGGTGAGTTTTGTTAATATTAATTTTACGAATCTTTAGTGATTATGTGATATAATTTTAATGTAATAATATTGAAGAAAAGAGGTGTTGATTATTGGGGAAATATATGAGGATAATGACGAGTTTTCTAACTTGTATGGCTATAATTTTCGGAACAAGCCAACTCGCCTATGGCTTTCAAGTGAGAAAAATGAAGAGTGACAGTAAAGTGCCTATTGACAAGGTTTGGACTATAACTTTTTCTAAGGGATTTGTAGAGGAATCAATTAACAATGATACCTTAAAACTAGAAGATAATGAGGGAAATGAAGTAGAAATAACAACTAAGATAGTTAATGAAAAAACAATTGAAATGCATCCTATAAAAGAATATAAATTTGGTACAAGCTATACCTTATTCATTAAAGAAGGGGTAGTAGGGATTAATCAGGAGATTTTAGAGCAAGAGGTTTCATTCACATTTGAAACAGAAGAATATTCCATGAGTCAGTTAAGTAATTTTATAGGCTGGGAGGCTGCTATCAATAATGATGCTTACGCTGGTATTTTAAACAATAAGTACAGTATGGTAAACAAAAAAGCTAAGAACCAAAACCTGCAGGGAATAAGTCCTCTTACATTCTTTTTTAATTATATGGATGGGGAAGTTGAAAGCTTAAAGACGGTTATAAATGAAGAGTACATGACTACTTTGAAAAATAATGGATACGAACTCATACCTACATTCCATGTTACGAGAGATTATAATATTCATGGAACATATAAGAGTTTTTCTAATAGTATTGGGAATTTTTTTGGTAATGAAGATAAGGAAAATAAAATAATAGAGGAGATTGGAAACTCCTTAAAAGAGCTTGAAGCAGATAAAATAATAATAGATTTCGAAGCCTTAGGTGGAGATAATAAGAATGGTTTCACTGAATTTATAAAGAAACTAAAAGAAGCTATTGGGAAAAAGGAAATAATGATTTGTGTGGCTTATCCTTATGATGGATCACCGTATTTTGATTTTATCAACATTAGAGAGTTGGAGCCTTATACAGATGCATTCATGTTCATGGCATATGATGAGAGAACAGCCAGTAGTGTAGATGCGGGGTCAGTTTCGTCATATCCATGGGTTAAGTTTGGGGTAGATATTCTTTTAGATAAAGGAGTTCCAAACAATAAGTTGATTTTAGCAATACCGTTCTATACAATGGACTTTGCTGTGGTTGAAGGTAAGAGTGAGTTCAATTCGGTTATTGTAACAAGTAGAGTAGTAAATGGTAAGGAAGTTGCATTGTATGAAAAGGCTGATGAAACAAGTAAGGTAATAAAGTCAGTGACATATGGAGATCAGTTTGTGACAGAGGATTACTTCGAAGATGGTAACAATAAATGGTATAAAGTTAAAGTTGGTGAAGGTTCAGGGTTTATAAAAGCAGACTTTATAACATTCTTAAATCCTGGAGATAAGAGAGAATTTGTAGTTGGAGCAGGGACAGTATTACAAAAGAATATAGATAAAATCATTAAAGAGTCAGAAGATGTTTCAATATCTTATGATGACAAAGCAAAACAGAATGTTTTAACGTACTACAAATTCGATAAGTCAGGAACAGCAAAACTTAAGCACAAGATATGGCTTGAAGATGAACAATCTCTTCAATGGAGAATAAAGCTAATTGAAGAGTACGAACTTAAAGGCGCTGCAGGATGGCGTTTAGGTTATGAGAATGAAGATTTTTATTTGAAAAGGTAAAATTTGGGCGGGGGTCTGGTCCCCAGACAATATTTGGGTTGGGGTCTGGTCAAAAATGGAACGGGGTCAGACCCCCAGCCAAAAAATGGGTGCGGACCAGGAACGCCCAAAAACTTCATAACTTTGTCAACAAACAAAACCACCCGCAAAAACGGGTGGTTTTCATTTAAGAATTTATTAAGCTAAAGCTTTAATTTCTTTGTAGCTATTAAGGTCTGTATAAAGTTCACCTTTAATCGGATTACGTTTTGTTTTAATAATTTTGTAAATATGGTATCCGAATACTGCGATATTTGCTAGTAATGCAACTAAGCTTGCAATAAATAAAGCCTTTGGGTTATGTGATGATTTAACTGCAAACTGTGAGTTATCAATGAACCCTGGATAAGTCATCGCAAACATACACCATAATGCAAGTGTTTGTGCACGATGTTGTAGCCAAGCACCTTTCTTAATAAAGAAAGCTGCAAATGTAGGAGCTAACAGCATGGCTACACCGCAGTACCATGAGTGATCAGATAAGCAGTTATATGTATATGCAAAGTTCCAAAGATCATATGCTACAATCCAAAACCACAGCATGTCAGGCCATAACATATCTTTACTCTTATCCTTACTGATACAGATTCCAATCCAACCTGTAATAGTAAGGATATTTAAGATACCAGCAATTCCATTCATAATATTCCAAGAACCACTTACAGTCATCATTCCTTCAAATATCTCGTGGTTAAGGTGCAATCCGTAAATTTGGAAATCACGTGCTATTGCTTCACAAATATTGATTGCTAAAATTAATGGTGGGAAACATAAAACCCACTTTTTAGTGCTTGCGCCTTTCACGTATCTAATTAACCAGAATCCGATGCATCCCGCTAGTGATGAATACACTTTAGCATAATGAAACCAATCGTTTACGCTTGTACCTTCAGTAGTTTTAGGCCATACAGCAAAGGTAAGAATTAGTGGCAATGCGATGAAAAGTAATAGGAATCCTGATTTGAATCTACGTCCTAATTCATTTAGTCCAATCAAAACAAAAAATACAATTAGTAACATAAGCCAGTTCCTTAAAGGCTGTGCTTCAAAGAAAAACATTAACATTCCCCCTAATTTTAAATATATTATGTAGTACTTTGTATAGAGATTGCAAGTTAAAACTTTATTTATTCAAAGATTTTATTAACAATATTATACTATTAATAATCAATACTCATTAATCAATTATCAATGAAGGATGATTTGCTAATGCAAATCTAAAATAGATATATTTATAGACTTTTGACCTAAGAAAAAAGTCAACATTCATTGAACATTGAGTATTGATAATTGAGTATTTATCTAAATTACTTTGGTTAAAATTGAAAATAAACTAATTGAATAAGTTAATTTTCAATATGGAATCTCTATATAGAGATTCCAACTCAAATCTTTATTTATACGTGTCCATAACTCATTGATACGCTGAGATTTTGGAACAAGTATAAATAAATTTTCGTACTGGATTCTCTATAACTGAAATTACTACAATTTATTACTACAAAGTAATTTGAAATAAATAACTAATAAATCTCAAATTACCATCTAACATGATAAATAATAACACTTAAAGAAAATTATTTCAATTTATTTTTAGCATAATTAGACATAAATGTGATTTTGAGAACATTCTAGATTGAATTTTGTCGGGGATTTGGGTTTGGTTATGTGTATTATTATTAGAATGGGTCGGGGCTTAGTTTTTAATCAAAATTTAAAATTATTTATCACGATTTTTACCAGGCAGAATGTAATATTTTATAATGATAAACCAAGTATCTTCAAGGGTTAGGATCCATTTTAATTTGAAAATAAAAAAAACAAATTCTAGCTGGTAAAATAGTAATGAAATGTGGAAATATCAAGGATTGTAGTGTATACTGATATTTAAGAATGGCTGTTTTTCAAGTCTTTAACCTCAACATGGGATGTATTTAAATATGTTGATGTACTACCAGGTAATTATGATGAGTTAGCTTTAACCTCAACATGGGATGTATTTAAATTCCGTTTTCTTTAAAATATTAATCAATGTTGAATATCTTTAACCTCAACATGGGATGTATTTAAATTCGACTTTAGCTCCTAAAGTCTTTATATATTTAATCCTTTAACCTCAACATGGGATGTATTTAAATTCATACCAACTTGCATCACTTGAATTTGTTGATTTACTTTAACCTCAACATGGGATGTATTTAAATTGAGGACAGGTTCTTCTATGATGATCCATAAACCTTCTTTAACCTCAACATGGGATGTATTTAAATTTATCTTCTACATACTTATCAAACTTCCTAAAAGCACTTTAACCTCAACATGGGATGTATTTAAATTTTTCTCTCATTTTTATATCAAATACTAACTGTCTTCCTTTAACCTCAACATGGGATGTATTTAAATAATGGAAGATACTGAAGTTTTTAATAATACTGATGTCTTTAACCTCAACATGGGATGTATTTAAATTTTGTTTTCTCTAAAATTTGCATTAAAGTTGTATATCTTTAACCTCAACATGGGATGTATTTAAATTCTTCTTTAAAGCTTATAGATTTTACTCTTGATGCCCTTTAACCTCAACATGGGATGTATTTAAATAAAGCATATGGAATGCACTCAATAATTCCCTTTCCCTTTAACCTCAACATGGGATGTATTTAAATTCCTTAGAACACTCGATTTCTTTTAATAACTTAAATCTTTAACCTCAACATGGGATGTATTTAAATTTAGTACCATCTGCATCAGTAAATTGATCATCTATCTTTAACCTCAACATGGGATGTATTTAAATGCTTCTAGTTGCATGCTTCTCTTATCTTTATGTTTCCTTTAACCTCAACATGGGATGTATTTAAATGAAAAATAATAAAGAAGAGAGAGGTATGAAGACTGCTTTAACCTCAACATGGGATGTATTTAAATATGCAAGGCCATGAAAAACGCACAAATTAATCATGCTTTAACCTCAACATGGGATGTATTTAAATGGTAAAAGTAAATAGAGTTATTAGAATTCCTAAAGCTTTAACCTCAACATGGGATGTATTTAAATATGCTCGTCCTCTACCATCTCTATAAAATAATTCCTTTAACCTCAACATGGGATGTATTTAAATTATATTATTGCTTTGCCATCATTTATTTTTAAACTACTTTAACCTCAACATGGGATGTATTTAAATTATTCAATATTTTCTAAATAACTAGATTCTATTACTTTAACCTCAACATGGGATGTATTTAAATACACCATTAACCTTAACTTGTATTGTATCTTTGTTCTTTAACCTCAACATGGGATGTATTTAAATGTTAATATTTCTTTATCTCGCACACCTTTACACACGCTTTAACCTCAACATGGGATGTATTTAAATATTTGTCATTTCTTTTCTTGCTTGTTTCATTATTTTCTTTAACCTCAACATGGGATGTATTTAAATTCTTCCATGCGATATGGAAATGCATTCCATATATACTTTAACCTCAACATGGGATGTATTTAAATTAAGTGGAAAAGGCTTTCGTGTGCACGTTCGTTACCTTTAACCTCAACATGGGATGTATTTAAATAAAGGATTAAGTGAAATTAAAAGCAAAGTATTTACCTTTAACCTCAACATGGGATGTATTTAAATTGTCTTTATTTTGATATACATAAAATTTAAGTTTCCCTTTAACCTCAACATGGGATGTATTTAAATTAAATTTTGTTAACTCGTCGCATAACAGTTTGTTGCTTTAACCTCAACATGGGATGTATTTAAATTTTTACGGCAGAAGATGGAAGGATTCTTTGTTATGCTTTAACCTCAACATGGGATGTATTTAAATGAGCCACATTTTGGACATTTAAAAATATTATTCCTCTTTAACCTCAACATGGGATGTATTTAAATATTTATGATGTAATTAAAATAAATTGATTAAAAAAGCTTTAACCTCAACATGGGATGTATTTAAATATTATAAAAATAAAATAAAAAAATATTAAATAATTCTTTAACCTCAACATGGGATGTATTTAAATGGTTATAATGGTGGGAAAACAGAAGTTGATAGCGATACTTTAACCTCAACATGGGATGTATTTAAATGAAATAAACTTACCTGGTAATTCTAAAACTACTGCCTTTAACCTCAACATGGGATGTATTTAAATCTGTCAAAATCAAAGAATGAAGAGGCCATAGATGCCTTTAACCTCAACATGGGATGTATTTAAATGATAGTAGAGAAGCATGTAGAATATTACATGAATCTTTAACCTCAACATGGGATGTATTTAAATTTTTACGGCAGAAGATGGAAGGATTCTTTGTTATGCTTTAACCTCAACATGGGATGTATTTAAATAGGATTAACTTTTCACCCTTCTCGTTTTTATCTGCTTTAACCTCAACATGGGATGTATTTAAATTTAATTATAACCAAAAATAATGGGACCATGGAAATCTTTAACCTCAACATGGGATGTATTTAAATGCTTGTCCAATTGCCCAGGCTTGTCCATCCCAGGGCTTTAACCTCAACATGGGATGTATTTAAATACTCCAAGGAAGTGAATTACCTGGTGGTTAACAGCAGCTTTAACCTCAACATGGGATGTATTTAAATACATAATCAATTGCTTTTACTGGTACTCCAATATTCTTTAACCTCAACATGGGATGTATTTAAATTCAACACCTGTATTGTTACTTAAATATCCTTGTTCCTTTAACCTCAACATGGGATGTATTTAAATTTTAGTAGACGTATACATGCCTAAAAGATTCAGCACCTTTAACCTCAACATGGGATGTATTTAAATTCCGTTACATTGTCTATATGGTCTTTCAATGTATTACTTTAACCTCAACATGGGATGTATTTAAATATGACTTTTTTCCACCCTTATCAACCTCAATAGTTCTTTAACCTCAACATGGGATGTATTTAAATTCTGATGTTATACTAAATCCCAATCCTTTTCCGTTCTTTAACCTCAACATGGGATGTATTTAAATAACTGTTGCTAGACATCTTTGCACTAAAAAATATAACTTTAACCTCAACATGGGATGTATTTAAATGGTAAACAAAAGAAAATGTTTAAATTGACTCAAGTACTTTAACCTCAACATGGGATGTATTTAAATGCTCCTCCGCTAGGGTCTCCAGTCCCATGAGTGATTCTTTAACCTCAACATGGGATGTATTTAAATTGATATGACTCTCCTTATTAATACACGTTTTCGTGTACTTTAACCTCAACATGGGATGTATTTAAATATAAATTGTAATATAGTTTCGGCTATAAGCTTTGCCTTTAACCTCAACATGGGATGTATTTAAATTTCCAATTTAATTCAGGCAGTTCAACATCTATGATCCTTTAACCTCAACATGGGATGTATTTAAATTAATGTGTCTTGTGATGGTAGTATTTCAGTATTTCTTTAACCTCAACATGGGATGTATTTAAATTGTTATTGTTAAATGTTAAATGTTTAGGTAATATCTTTAACCTCAACATGGGATGTATTTAAATAATCGTACTTTTGGTGTGTACTCATAACCACTTATCTTTAACCTCAACATGGGATGTATTTAAATAAGAAATGATAGTTAAACATCTTACCGGGGATTGGCTTTAACCTCAACATGGGATGTATTTAAATTGAATTGGAAGATTTCTTGTTCTACCACCATTTGTCTTTAACCTCAACATGGGATGTATTTAAATATGGTGCTGGAGTACAAATACAGACAACTAATCCCTTCTTTAACCTCAACATGGGATGTATTTAAATAAATAGTTAATGGAATAGTAAGCAATGATACAGCTAACTTTAACCTCAACATGGGATGTATTTAAATCCAGAGAGATCATTGACATCCAATAAAGCTTTAAGTCCTTTAACCTCAACATGGGATGTATTTAAATCAAGTTAATAGAATATTAGAACAAAAGATTACAATTCTTTAACCTCAACATGGGATGTATTTAAATATACTTGAGTTGCAGAAGTTTCTCAATTCACAAGGGCTTTAACCTCAACATGGGATGTATTTAAATAACAAAAGGGTATATGGGTTTGCAAATATATTGCACTTTAACCTCAACATGGGATGTATTTAAATCTAAGTGCTTAACAAGAAAGTTATCCGGTTGAAGCTTTAACCTCAACATGGGATGTATTTAAATACCATTGAGAGTGATTCTCCAGCACCCTCAAGTACTCTTTAACCTCAACATGGGATGTATTTAAATTTTATGTACTTACTCATGCTGATAGTTTTCTTTTTCTTTAACCTCAACATGGGATGTATTTAAATCGTGAAACAATATAAAAATGTCCTTTGCTGAAAACTTTAACCTCAACATGGGATGTATTTAAATTGAAGGAGGCTAGTCCAATTTAGGATCCATAAAACTTTAACCTCAACATGGGATGTATTTAAATTCAATACAAAATTTCCTTTCGACTACTATGTCATCCTTTAACCTCAACATGGGATGTATTTAAATATGTCATATTTACCACAACCCTTAACCTCTACAGTCTTTAACCTCAACATGGGATGTATTTAAATTGGTGGGGCAACAACAGTAAAGGGAGTGGGTATGGCTTTAACCTCAACATGGGATGTATTTAAATCAGTAAAACTAGGAGAGATGGTTATTGATGTGGAACCTTTAACCTCAACATGGGATGTATTTAAATAAAAGAATTATCATTAAAAAGTAGAAGTTCAGCAGCTTTAACCTCAACATGGGATGTATTTAAATTACAAATAAATTCTTTCAGTCAAAGGATCCTTTACTACTTTAACCTCAACATGGGATGTATTTAAATAGCGGTATCGGCACATCTATTTTAAGAGTTGGAAGCCTTTAACCTCAACATGGGATGTATTTAAATATGTCATATTTACCACAACCCTTAACCTCTACAGTCTTTAACCTCAACATGGGATGTATTTAAATTGGTGGGGCAACAACAGTAAAGGGAGTGGGTATGGCTTTAACCTCAACATGGGATGTATTTAAATAAAAGAATTATCATTAAAAAGTAGAAGTTCAGCAGCTTTAACCTCAACATGGGATGTATTTAAATTACAAATAAATTCTTTCAGTCAAAGGATCCTTTACTACTTTAACCTCAACATGGGATGTATTTAAATAGCGGTATCGGCACATCTATTTTAAGAGTTGGAAGCCTTTAACCTCAACATGGGATGTATTTAAATCTGGTTCAAAGGCTTTAACATGGAAATTAAAATACACTTTAACCTCAACATGGGATGTATTTAAATGAAAATTTGAACAGATTACCGATATGAATTATCATATCTTTAACCTCAACATGGGATGTATTTAAATGGAACATCAAATGCTATTTCATTAATGCTATTTACTTTAACCTCAACATGGGATGTATTTAAATTCATTATCCCATCTTATTTGCCTTAAAACTGTTCTTCTTTAACCTCAACATGGGATGTATTTAAATCCAGTGCAAAGTTATGCAAAAGTAAAGTAATTAATACTTTAACCTCAACATGGGATGTATTTAAATTTCCATTTTAGTAAATCTTCCTTTTTGGACTTGATTACTTTAACCTCAACATGGGATGTATTTAAATAAGATGATAATTTTCCAGCATCAGCAGCAATTACCGCCTTTAACCTCAACATGGGATGTATTTAAATAGACATATCCCTATAGAATTACTATTAGATCCTTTCTTTAACCTCAACATGGGATGTATTTAAATAATTTAAATATTGTTAAATTTATGAGTATGAATACCTTTAACCTCAACATGGGATGTATTTAAATTGGTGGGGCAACAACAGTAAAGGGAGTGGGTATGGCTTTAACCTCAACATGGGATGTATTTAAATCTAATAGCAGGAACTAAGCAGAGAGCACAGTTTTTCTTTAACCTCAACATGGGATGTATTTAAATTAAAGAATATCCTTACTAATGTTTATATGGTAAACTTTAACCTCAACATGGGATGTATTTAAATCCTTGTTTGAATGCCTTAACACATGCTAATTCTAACTTTAACCTCAACATGGGATGTATTTAAATTAAATTTCACAACACAAATTGTGATTTTTTAATTCACTTTAACCTCAACATGGGATGTATTTAAATTTGATTTGTTCCGCATAACTCCATGCCCCGTTATACTTTAGCCTCAACATGGGATACGGAGTATAGATATTAACTTTCCAGTTATTAAATTAGAATTAAAAAATAGTTCGATAAGGTGGTATATAAATGACCTTTTATTAGCAGGTTTTCAAGTGGAATCTACTAGAGGGAAAGCTGGAGGATACAAGTTAGATAGAGCAATGTGTACAAATAATATTTATAGACTGATAGAAAGTTAATATAACTCAAATATACCATAAAATATTATCGAATCAAGGTTAATCATAAACATAAAATCTCCACAATATATAGAGTATTGTTGGTCAATGGGTCGATATAAATAACATTATTTACAAATTAAAACAAATAATATAAAATAGTGTAAAGGAGGTGGTAAAATGAAAGTATTTGAAATATCTATTTTAGTATTTTTAATTAAGGATATAGATTCAAAAGATGCTTTTTCAAAGATAGGTGAGTTTATCGACAGTGGTTTAGCAAAAAAAACTGAATTATTGGAGATGCATAATAAGAACACATACAAAAATTATTGTTTCTGTTCCATGCATCCATTAGAACTAGATAAAATCTATAAAGCAGGAAATACTTATACAATAAGAATGAGAACCGTGGATTATGAGTTAGCAAATTTTTTCAACAAAGAATTAGTAAATCATTTTAATGACAATATAAAAGCGTTGACTTCAACTGTAAGAATATTACCTAAAAAGCATATAGAAAAAATTTATTCAATAACTCCATTAATATTAAAAACAAATGAAGGATATTGGAAAGGGAATCTTTCTTTAGATGACTTTGAAAGAAGATTTAAAGAAAATCTAATAAAGAAATACAATTTACTAATGAATACAAAAATAAATGAAGATTTTCAGTTATATACAGCTATAGAATTTAAAAATAAAAAACCTGTAGCTATAAGTTACAAAGGGAAAAAAATACTTGGAGATAAAATATCTATACATATTAGTGATGAAAAAATAGCTCAAGACTTAGCGTACATGAGCTTAGGAACAGGAGTTTCAGAGATGAATGCTAGGGGTGCCGGTTATATGAATGTTAAGTGGTTATAAAAAGGTGGTGATTAAGTGTTAAGCCAAGCTTTAGAAATATTTAAGAAAGAATATGAAGAAAAAGGTGATAGGTTGATTTTAGATGCATACATTCCAGCTGATGGAACATATGTAGTGGTTAAACCTAGTGGAGATGGTTTTGTTATTGAGGATACCTTTGACATTAAACTTGATAAAAAAACTAGAACTATAGACAGAACAGTAAGTGACTATATGAAGTTTGTATGTTTAGCTGATTATTATAGCAAAGTAACGGATGTAGATAAAGCTATAGTATCAAGTAAGGGAAAGGTAATACAATCAAACAACTACCTATCGTTTATTATAAAAAAAGAAAGTCTTACTAATGGAAAACTAACAGAAGAGATAATAGATAAGTATTATACCTTACTAGAAAATCCAAGATTAAAATACGGCAAAAAACCTAAATCTTTAACTTTATATGAACTAGCTGAAAAAAAGGTTGGAGAAGTAAATAAAGATAGATTAAATGAAATAAAAACATGGATTAAGGAAAATTTATTTGAAGCATTTAAAGAAAATACTGGTAAGGATTATTTAAAAATATTTTTTTATTATTCAGATGAGGATTATATAAAAGAAAGTGAAAGATATTTTATTACTAATGTTTATAACAAGAATGATTTTAATGAAACAGTAAATAACGTTATATATGGACTACCAAATGATAACATGGGTTTAAATTCAAAGAAGCCTTATTTAGAAAATAAAACAAGAAAAAATTCAACGCCATATTTAATCAATCAAGAAGAAGTTATGTATCAAAAGAAGTTCTTTGATTATTTAATGAATCAAGCATCTGCGGGTAAAGTTAATATTTATATGGATAAAAAAATAGAAGCACTAAGCAATAAGGAAAGCATAAATAAAAAGTTTAGTGGGATATTTTTAAGAATTAAAAAAGGTAAAGAGGTAGAGATTCAAGACTATGATGTCATTTCTGAATTTAATCCTAACCTTAAGAAAGACTTTGAATATAAGAACATCTTGAACATGGATTATGACAAACTAAAAGGTTCTTATGATAATTATACAACATTAAATAAAATACACGAACTTATTAATGAAGTTATGTTTAGTAAATTTTTAAGTTCTAACTATTTTACCGAACCAAGTGATATATCAATAAATGATGGTGTTTTGAAATCTAATTTAATGATTTGTAGAACGGCATTATTTAACTGGTTTTATAAGGGGAATGGGCAAAACATATGGGTATTACTTAATAAAGCGTCTTTAAGCTTAGTCAAAGGATCAATCAAGAATGGGTATATGACAAAAGCGGCTGATCAGTTTAATTTAAGATTATCATTAAAGGAATATTTTGAAGGAGGGGAAGAAATGGCAGATGTAATATTTGATGTAAAAAATAATTTGAGAAATAAAATTTCACAGAAAAGTACAAGCTTTATAGAAAATGATAGAGAATACTTTTTTGCAGTAGGGCAGTTGGTAAGCTTTTTCATATCAAGAAGTAAAGGAAAGAAAAAGCCACTTTCACTTGCAAATCCATTTATTAATGCCAAGAAAGATAAAGTTATAAAAGAGAAGATGAAAGGCCTATACAAAAAATATAATTATGATATAGAGAGCTACAACACTAAATTTAAAGGTCTATATGCTATGGTTATGTCATATCAAGTAGAGGATAAAATTGATGAAGATATGATTATTGCTGGTTATTTACACAGCAACTTGATATATGAAAAAGATCAAGATAATAAGGAGATAGAGGATAATGAATAAAAGAATATATGGAATTATTGGAATAGCATCAATTATGTCTAACTGGAATGCGGACTTTACAGGATACCCAAAAACTGTATCAACAGGAGAGATTTTTGGAAGTGATAAAGCTTTAAAATATCCTATTAAAAAGATGTGGGAAAATCAAGGGGAAAAGGTTCTATATATAAAATCAATGAAGTTATCAGAAAGCAAAAAAGGTGAAGTAGATTTAGTTCCAAGATCTTTAAAAGAAAGATACGAGCAAATTTTTGATGAAGAAGATTTAAAAAACTGTAAAGATAGTAAAAAAGTAATAACTAATTTATTTTCAGCTGTAGATGTTAAAAACTTTGGAGCAACATTTGCAGAAGCAGGAAATAATATCTCAATAACAGGAGCGGTTCAAATAGGACAAGGATTCAATAAGTATGAAGATTCATATGCTGAAGAACAGCAAATTCTATCTCCGTTTAGAGATGCTTCAGATAAAGGAAATAAAAAAGAAAACCAAGACGAAGCTAAAAATTCTACATTAGGTACAAAAATAGTAAGTAATGAAGCTCATTATTTTTATCCTTTTACAATTAATCCTTTAGCATATAAGGAGTTTGTAGATTTAGGAGTTACTAATGGTTATACAGAAGAAGATTTTAATAAGTTTAAAGAAGCTGCATTATGCTCTGCAACTTCATTTGCTACCAATGCAAAGGTTGGTTGTGAAAATGAATTTGCACTATTTGTTGAAACTGAAAGCAATACATATCTTCCAACTCTTTCAGAATATGTAGAATTTGAAAAAGGCGAAGTTAAAAATACAATAACCTTAAATTGTGGCGATTTATTAAACTCTTTAAAAGATAAAGTATTATCGATGGAAATTTACTATAATCCATATACTACAATAATTAATACTGATATAGAAGGAGTTAAGAAATATAATATATTTACAAAACAAGAGGTGTAAAATATGGAGGTTATAAAATTCACTCTAGAGGGGAAATCTGGATTTTTCAAGAAGCCAGATGTTAACACGTATCTATATTTTACCTATGGAAATATTCATAAGGTAGCTCTCCTAGGGATATTTGGAGCGATATTAGGTTATAAGGGATATAATCAAATGAGCTTTAATAAAAAATATAAAAAGGATTTTAAAGGATTCTTAGATGATAATGTAGGGTGTTATCCGGAATTCTACGAAAAACTAAATCATTTAAACATAGCAATCACACCTAAAGAGGTTAGTATAAATAAGAAGATACAGGTTTTTAACAACTCCGTAGGATATGCATCTAAGGAACAAGGTGGAAACCTAATCGTAAAAGAGCAATGGCTTGAAAATCCAAGTTGGGATATATATATAGCCATAGAGGATGAAGAAGGAAGAAAACTTGCTAAAGCTCTAATGGATAGAAGTTTTGTTTATATACCTTACTTAGGCAAAAATGATCATTTAGCTGACATAAAAAATATTGAATTAATATCAGATGTTAAAGAGATAAATTCAGAGTGTACTATTAATAGCTTATTTATTAAAGAAGATTTTGAAATGGTGGGAAATGATGATTCTGATGAATTTGATGAAGAGGAAATACCTATTTTTAAATATGAAGAAAAACTTCCTCTTACCTTAGAAGAAACCACCAATAGATATGAATTAAGAAGCGTTATATATACGAATGAAAGGTTAAAGAAAAAAGGAAACACTTCTGTTTATAAGGTATGTGATAAAAATATAGTATTTATTTAAAATAGGGAGGTTGAGAGGCCTCCTTTAATTATACAAAAGGAGATTATTATGTATTTGGATTACAATAAGAAATTTCAAATCTGTGATTTTATAAATAAAAAGTACTCTATCTATGCTCATGTAAAAGATGATAAGAATGAGACTTTGAAAGAGCATACTGATCTTTCTGTGAAATATTTTTTAAAAATTGTAAATGAAAAGAACTTGAATGAGGTTTTCGGAAAAATAGAAAAAGAATTTTTAGAAAAGGTTTCATTAGAAGGAAGAGAAATATTTAAAGAAATGATTTTAAATACAATTACAATGCATGATATTGGTAAGGTGAATCCATATTTTCAAAAGAGTAGATTAAACAATGATTTGAATTTAAAGCAATGTGAGAAATATAAAAATTCTCATCATTCAATGTTATCTTGCATTGTTTATATCGATGTATATTTTTCTGAAATAAGAAAATTTGAGAAGGAAGAGAGAAATCTGTTATTAGATTTTATGATGATGAATGCATATGTAATATCAAGGCACCATGGAGATTTGAGTTCATGGGATGATTTTAAGAGAAAATTTGAATCAGATGAAGAAGGGGAAAAATTACTTGGTCAACAAAAGGTATTATTTGAAAAAACCTTAAATAAAGAAGTTAAAATTACAGTTAAAAATATTAATAAGATATTTGAAATTATAGATGAAAGAAGTGGAAAATATAATCAAGAGCAAGTTATCTATAGATATATTTATGAAAGACTAATGTTATCATTGTTGATTGCTTCGGATTTCTATTCAACATCAGAGTTTATGGGTGATATTGAGATAAAAGATATTGGAGTTTTAAATGATGTAGATGAATTTTATGATGTATTTAAAGAAGGGGAAATATATAATTTTATTCGAAAATATGAGAATAACGAGTATGGTAAAAAGAAAGACTTTACGAATATAAAAGATATAAATATATTGAGAAATGAAATGTTTTTAGAAGCAGAAAAAAAACTTGAGAAAAATATAGAGGGGAATATATTTTATTTAGAAGCACCAACAGGAAGTGGAAAGAGTAATGTGGCTACAAATTTAAGTTTTAAATTATTAGAAGATGATAAAAGTAAAAATAAGATATTTTATATATATCCCTTCAATACTTTAGTAGAACAGAATATAAATACTTTAAAAAAAGTATTTGAAAAAGAAGAAAATATATTTAATAGAATTGCAGTTATTAACTCGATTGAGCCTATAAAAGTTGATAAACAAGTTAGTGAAAGTGAGGATACAAACTTAAAATATTATAAAAATGCTTTATTGAATAGGCAGTTTTTAAATTACCCTATGGTATTGACAACTCATGTTACTATTTTCAAATATTTATTTGGAACAGCAAAGGAAGATATTTTTCCTCTTCATCAACTAGCAAATAGTGTAATTGTTTTAGATGAAATTCAAAGTTATAAGAATTTGATATGGGGAGAAATCATAACTTTCTTAACTTGTTATGCAAAAATATTAAATATAAAGATAATTATTATGTCTGCAACTTTACCAGAGTTAGATAAATTATCTCTTTCTAAAGGGAATACCATTAGTTTAATTGAAAATAGAAAAAAATATTATGAAAATCCTATTTTTAAAAATAGAGTAAAAGTTGATTATTCCCTGTTAGAAAGCCAAAACATAGGAGAGGATTTATATAATCATGTGAAGGAAAACAGTTATATTGAAAAAAAGATACTTCTTGAATTCATAAGCAAAAGTTCGGCATATGATTTTTATAATAGATTAAAAGAGGATGAGGAAATTACTTGCCAGGTGGAGCTAATGAGTGGTGATGATAATATTGGAGAAAGAGATAGGATTATAAAAAAAGTTAAATCTATTAATTCGTTAATACTAGTTGCAACTCAAGTTATAGAAGCTGGGGTAGATATAGATATGGATTTGGGTTATAAAAATATATCTATGCTTGATAGTGAAGAACAGTTTCTTGGAAGAATAAATAGATCTTGTAAGAAGGAGGAATGCACAGTTTACTTTTTCAAGGTAGATGAAGCAAAAGAAATTTATAAAGATGATGTAAGAAGGAATAAGGATATAACATTGGAAAATGAAAGTATAAGAGATGTTTTAAAAGAAAAGAATTTTAATAAATTCTATGACTCAGTTATTGAGAGGTTAAAAAGTTTAACAAGTGGGTTTAATGATTTAAATATAGAAGAATTTTTTAATGAAAAGGTTAAAAAACTAGATTTCAAAAATGTAGAAGAAAAGTTAAGGTTGATTAAAGATAATGAAAGTAAAATATCGGTTTATTTAAGCAGTAGTGAACTTATTGTAAAAGGTCAAAAATTAAATGGACAAGAATTATGGAATGAATATAAGGAATTATTAAGTGACAAAGGGATGGATTACTCTAAGAGAAAAGTTAAACTATCTCAAATTAGATCTAAAATGAATAATTTTATATATGAAATCAAATGGAATTACGATTTTCCGTACAATGATAGGTTAGGTGAACTTTACTTTATTGAAGATGGAAACAATTATTTTAAAGATGGTAAATTGGATAAAGAAAAATTTATAAGTGGAATAGGAGATTTTATATAAATGAGAATTAATGGTACTTTAATAAACTATTATTTTCATTGCAAAAGGCAATGTTATCTTCATGGAAATAGACTTAATCTTGAGGATAATAGTGAAAACGTAAAGATTGGAAAAGCTATACATGAAGAAAAAGAAGCAAAAAGTAAAAACAGTGAAATTGCAATAGATAATATTAAAATTGATAAGCTGACAAGTGAATACTTAACTGAGATAAAAAAATCAGATGCAGATGTAGAAGCATGTAAGTGGCAATTGCTTTATTATTTAAAAGTTCTAAAAGAGAAGGGAATAGATAGAAAAGGTAAATTAGAATTTGTTGAAAAAAATAAAGGGAATAATAAAACTATTTATTTTGATCTTGATGATGAAGTTTTAAAAGAATTAGATAAATATATATATGAGATAGGAACGTTAATTGAAGGTGAAGAGATTCCAGAAGTTCTTAATAAGGCTAAGTGTAAAAAATGTGCATATTATGAGTATTGCTATATATAGGGGAAGGGGACGAAGTAAATGGGAAGCACAAGATATATAACATCTATGGGGGAATTAACTAGGAAAGATAACTCTTTATGCTTTAGAAAGAATGGGAAAAATGTATATATTCCAGTAGAAAATACAAAAGAAATATATTGTCTAAATGAAGTAAGTATAAATTCTAAACTTTTAGACTTTTTGGCTAAAAATAATATTATTATTCATTTTTTTAATTATCATGAGGGTTATACTGGGAGTTTCTATCCTAGAAATCAATATAATAGTGGAAGGCTTTTGGTTAAACAAGTTGAGGTTTTCAGTAATAAGAGGCTATCTGTGGCCAAACCAATTGTAAAAGGAATAGGGATTAACATTTCAGAGGTTTTATATCATTATTATAAGCATGACAAAAAAGAGGTTAAGGGTACTATTGATTGGATAAAAGGAGAATTTGTTGAAAGAATAGAACAAAGTGAGAATATAAAGCAGTTAATGGCAGTAGAAGGTGAGGTGTGGCAAAGGTTTTATGGTGAATTCAAAAATATATTACCACAAGATTTTATAATGAATAAAAGGGTAAAGAGACCACCGGATAATCCCATTAATGCTCTTGTTTCTTTTGGGAATACGCTATTATACACAAAAACAATATCTTCAATATATCGCACTCATTTGGATCAAAGAATTAGTTTTTTACATGAACCTTCTGAAGGTAGGTTTTCTTTAAGTTTGGACATAAGTGAAGTTTTCAAGCCTGTCATTGTATATAAAACTATATTTGATTTAGTTAATAATAAAAAGCTACAGGTAGGTAAACATTTTGAAAAAAAGCTTAATTATTGTTTATTAAATGAAGAGGGAAGGGATATTTTTGTAAAAGCATTTGAGGAAAGATTAGAATCTGTTTTTACTCATCCAAAGTTAAAAAGAAAAGTAAGCTATAGGACAGCTATAAAGTTAGATTGTTATAAGTTAATTAAGTTTGCAATGGAAGATAAAGAATTTATTCCGTTTAGTATTAAGGAGAAGATGTAAATGGGAAAAAATTTAAATTATAATTATGCTTTTCTTTTTTATGATGTGAATGAAAAAAGGGTTCAAAGGGTATTTAAGGTTTGTAAAAAGTATTTATCTCACTTTCAGAAGTCTGTATTTAGAGGAGAGATAACTCCATCAAAGTTGATTTCTTTAAGAACGGACTTGAATAAAGTTATTAATAAGAACGAGGATTTTGTATGTATTATAAAGTTGTTAAATGATAATATTTTCGATGAAGAAATTTTAGGAGTGCAGCATAACAATACTGGAGAGGATTTGATCATTTGATTTTACCAGGTAAATTATATGGTTAAATTGCTTGAGCTGGTGTTGTTGCAAGGGCTTACACCCTGTTTAGTGTGAATAGACTAAATATTCAAAAATAGTTGGTAAAATTTTATTGAATGTGGAAGTATCAAGGTTTATAGTGTATACTGATATTTATGAATGGCTATTTTACTAGACCTTAACCTTAACATGGGATGTATTTAAATCTGACACTACTATTTATTAAATTAGCTTGATTGATCCTTAACCTTAACATGGGATGTATTTAAATCTTGGATTAGTTGTCTGTACTTGAATTCCAGTACCACCCTTAACCTTAACATGGGATGTATTTAAATTTTTTACCCATGATTTAATACCTCCGTTAATTTATCCTTAACCTTAACATGGGATGTATTTAAATCTGGTTTACCAGTAATCTCAAATGCTTGATTAATGCCCTTAACCTTAACATGGGATGTATTTAAATGATAGTATTTTATCCAGTGCAAAGATACTATCTGTCCTTAACCTTAACATGGGATGTATTTAAATCCTATCTTCATTCCTCTATTTACAATGATATAATCCCTTAACCTTAACATGGGATGTATTTAAATGCTGGATTTTCTCCATAATTTTGACCTTGAGTATGACCTTAACCTTAACATGGGATGTATTTAAATATTCTAACAAAGAAATTGCAGAATCTAATCTTATAAACCTTAACCTTAACATGGGATGTATTTAAATATTTCTCGTCTTAGGCTTTCTGCTTTCATTGTGTGCCTTAACCTTAACATGGGATGTATTTAAATTGAAAAAAACTCTTTGGATTCTGTATAGAATTAATCCTTAACCTTAACATGGGATGTATTTAAATATTAATTCTGCCGGAACTTCACATTTAGCTTTATTCCCTTAACCTTAACATGGGATGTATTTAAATTTTTATCTAATCGTTGGTCAAAGAAATATAGCATACCTTAACCTTAACATGGGATGTATTTAAATTTTTTTACGTATCTAACTTTATTATCATAAACAGCTCCTTAACCTTAACATGGGATGTATTTAAATATATTGATAAAGCCGATTATAAATAATATTTCTGCAACCTTAACCTTAACATGGGATGTATTTAAATGATAGCGAAATTGGAATTATAAAATGTAAAATTACCCTTAACCTTAACATGGGATGTATTTAAATAAATTGTGTAACTCATTATTGATAAAATAAGAAGCACCTTAACCTTAACATGGGATGTATTTAAATTATCTAATGTTGTAGCTGTTATCCCTAATGGAATCCTTAACCTTAACATGGGATGTATTTAAATGAAACGTAAATTAAGAAAACACTTTAAAAAATATAAACCTTAACCTTAACATGGGATGTATTTAAATGTAGAGTGGACCGAAAAACAAATGACATATAGAAGCCTTAACCTTAACATGGGATGTATTTAAATGAGATTGAACAGCTCTACTACTTCTAAAAGTGAAACCTTAACCTTAACATGGGATGTATTTAAATCCATACGCATTGTCACCTTTAATAAAATGTTGTACCCTTAACCTTAACATGGGATGTATTTAAATTAACGGTAAATTTGTGTAGTACCATTATAGTTACTAACCTTAACCTTAACATGGGATGTATTTAAATATGAATGCCCCTCCTCATCAAACCTATAATATTTCCTTAACCTTAACATGGGATGTATTTAAATAGGATAGAAGCTGACACAAACTTAATTGCAGAAATCCTTAACCTTAACATGGGATGTATTTAAATATACAAAGAAAATATCAGCTTCAATTGAATTTGATCCTTAACCTTAACATGGGATGTATTTAAATAAGGTTACTTTACCATGGCATTTATGGGGAAGTCCAGCCTTAACCTTAACATGGGATGTATTTAAATATAGGATAGCTTTTGCCTTTGTTACTTCAAAAAGTTCCTTAACCTTAACATGGGATGTATTTAAATAAGCTAATAGTTCTTTGTTGCTCAATTTCCGTAACTCCTTAACCTTAACATGGGATGTATTTAAATAGTGTGGAAGTTGTTGTATCGTCAACACTATTTGTCCCCTTAACCTTAACATGGGATGTATTTAAATGGCTTAGATATTATATAAGCTGCTATACCTTTAGCCCTTAACCTTAACATGGGATGTATTTAAATTATTATGCAGTAAGGAGGATTTATGAATAGAGAACCTTAACCTTAACATGGGATGTATTTAAATAGTTTTTTCAAATTAGCAAGTCAATCGATGAAATAGCCTTAACCTTAACATGGGATGTATTTAAATGAAGAAAGAGTTATGTATGTACTTCCAAAAACTTCACCCTTAACCTTAACATGGGATGTATTTAAATTTACTTGCAGTTTGTGTTTCAGCATCTTTTATCATCCTTAACCTTAACATGGGATGTATTTAAATCCAGAAACAGAAGTTCCAGAAGTGGAAATCATAGACCCTTAACCTTAACATGGGATGTATTTAAATGAATTATGGTCTATGAGATTAATACTTGATGAAGTCCTTAACCTTAACATGGGATGTATTTAAATACACTCCTTCCTTCTTCTCTCACCTCTCGAACAGCCCCCTTAACCTTAACATGGGATGTATTTAAATTATTATGCAGTAAGGAGGATTTATGAATAGAGAACCTTAACCTTAACATGGGATGTATTTAAATAGTTTTTTCAAATTAGCAAGTCAATCGATGAAATAGCCTTAACCTTAACATGGGATGTATTTAAATAAATGTAAATCTAAAAATCTACCAACTTCTAATACCCTTAACCTTAACATGGGATGTATTTAAATTTGTCTAATGCTAAGACATACTTTCGGTAAGGTAATCCTTAACCTTAACATGGGATGTATTTAAATATAAAGGATTATCCAGAGCAATATATAATTGCGCCCTTAACCTTAACATGGGATGTATTTAAATAAGTCGGGGTCTATAAGTATCACTTGATTTGCTTTCCTTAACCTTAACATGGGATGTATTTAAATTCATAAACAGGGAATTTTAAGTCTCCACCTAAGTCCTTAACCTTAACATGGGATGTATTTAAATGAGGAAGTCGAGATTAGCAAAAAATATATGAGGGCCTTAACCTTAACATGGGATGTATTTAAATTTTGCATATAATTCACCATCCTTTGGATTATGCATAGCCTTAACCTTAACATGGGATGTATTTAAATGTTTCATCTTCACTATCTTCAACTATCTCAAATTCCCTTAACCTTAACATGGGATGTATTTAAATAAAACACCACAAAAGATATAAAACTCTACACTAGAACCTTAACCTTAACATGGGATGTATTTAAATCTCAACTCTTTCTTCAACATCGAACAATCATTATACCTTAACCTTAACATGGGATGTATTTAAATGTTATACCATGTCATAAATTAAAAAATATGGTCCAATATTTCCGTTATGAGTATCATGATAATAAGAGATAGTAACATCAACAAAATGGTCTAGGAATGTTCAGTCACATTCAAAATGGGGGGGAATAATTTATGGAGTATAACAAGTTAGTTCCATATTTAAGGAAATTAGCAAAAAACCTTGATGAGTTTGTAGGTGAAGATATAAGGGATAAAGTATTAGAAAATTGTGAAACAATTACTGCCAAAACAAATAAAATTAAACGAGCAGAAATTATGAGAGACGTAATGATTAGAATGGATGAACTTGTTGATAAGGATACAGCAATAAGAATCCGTGAAAATTGTGCTTGTAAACCAAAGGAATTTTTAAAAACATCTATTGAGATTTATGAAAAGAATCCCAACATTGAAGAATTTATTAAGGAATTAGAAAAGACACATTTTGCTGGGAAACTTAAATTTGATAACAATATAATATATTGTAATTTTGGTACGGGTAAATGTGTATGTGGAATGGTTAAATCAGCAAAACAGTTAATACCTATTCTTTGGTGTGAATGCTGTAAAGGTCATGTAAGATGGCTTTTTGAAGGAACGTTGAAAAAACCTTTGAATATTGAAATGATATCTTCAGTAGTTTCAGGGGCAGATGATTGTAGCTTCAAAATCTATTTAGATTAGATATACTAGCAGTAAAATTTAAAATAGATTCTTGGATAGTGTAAAAAGATTAATAGGTTTAGAGATTGCATATCCCCAGCAAGTCCCAAAAAGGTGAGTTCATAGGAACTCACCTTTAAATACATAAAAAAAGTTAAACAAGGTAAATCAAAACTCTTTTTCAATCTTCTTAGGGTAATTGCAATCCAAATTAAACCATAATCGCCTAAATGAGTGATGAATACTCATACCTGATTAGATACTGGTCCTCTTATAAGTTCTTGTATGAAATCTAATATCAATAATTCAAAGTTTCATAATTCTATCATAATTCACCTCAATATTTTTTATGCTTAAACTTCTTGATAATTATTAATTTTTAATCTTAAAGGATTTAATACTTTCATCTAACTGATTAACAAACTCATTAAGCATTGAGATGGATTCTATTATAGTATTTATACCTTCATATTGACTTTCAGTTGAAGCTGCTACTTCTTCCGTTGCTGCAGCGGCTTCCTGAATATTAGAGGAAATATTTTTTATAGATGAATTTGCATTTTCTTTAACTTCATCTATTTTTTGGATTTTTTCATTCAATGTATCTATATATTTTATAAATCTATCATTATTAACTTTCATTTCTTCAAAAACAGTAATATTTTCATCTAAGGATTTATTGGCTTCATTAACTAACTTTGAAGTGTAATTAATAGTTTGTCCATTATTTTCAATAGAACTCTTAATTTCACCAATAATGTTCTGAATTTCTTTAGTTGAATTTGATGATTGCTCAGCTAGTTTTTTGACTTCATCTGCAACTACAGCAAAGCCAGTTCCTGCCTCTCCTGCTCTAGCAGCTTCTATAGCTGCGTTTAAAGCTAGTAAATTGGTTTGTTCTGCAATACTATTTATTGTATTAACAATAGCATCTATTGATTTCGATTTTTCAAGAAGTTCATTCAAATTTTCTTCCATCACATAGGTTGCTTCTATATTTTTATCAAAGTTTTCTTTTAAATTTCTTATAGATTTAATACTGATTTCATTCTTATCTTTCATATTTACAGAGTCTTTCTTAATTTCATTTGCATCTTTGCATATTTCATCAATTTTGTTATCTAATTCCGTTATAGCTTTAAGAGAATAAATTGAGTGAGAACTTTGATTGTTAACATTTTCAGAAACCTGCTGCATAGCTTGTGATATTTGTTTACTAGTTATATCCATGCTTTTTGATGATTCATCTAATGAATTTGAAATATCTTTTGAGTTAGATATCATAAGTTTTATGTTTTGCATAAGTTTACTTACATGGTTACACATATTATTTAAACTTAAAGAAATAATCTCCAATTCATCATTAGTATTTACATTCAAATCAGTACTAAAATCACCATCTGCAATTTTTTCAATATGTGTAGAAATTATAGGGACACTTTTTAGTGTTTTCTTCAATAAGAAATAAATACTCACTAACATAATTAATAGATTAATAACTAAACCTATAATAAAATTTCTATTAAAAGTTGTAACTTGATTGTTTAGTTCATCTTTATTTAAGAAAAGACCAAATTTCCATTTGCTAATATCATTAGTTTCATAGCAGGTATACATGTCCTTGTCATTATTATTATAAGAAGCTATCGTTCTATTTGGTGCTTTTAAAATATCTTCTGGTATGTCTATGTAATTATCAAAGTGTTTACCAAGATAATATTGTTTAATACTTGTAGTATTATTTTCATCAATTTTACTATCTATATCTTCTGCTTCTTTTAAGGTATTGGCGATATACGGTTTATAAAGAACCGAGCCATTTGAAGCAACTATAATAGGATATCCCTTATGATTTGTTATGAATTTTTTCATATAGTTATATACATTATCTAAAGATACCTGTAAAGCTATAAAGCCTATATTATCATTTTCTTCATTATTTATTGGTTTTACTACAGTAATTTCAATAGTTCCATCTTTTGCTAAACTTTCAGTTAGATGAATATTACCATCACCCAAAAAAGCTATGTAATCTTTATAATCTTCAGTTCCTTGTTCACTCCATTGAACTGGTCCTGCCTGATGTGAATCAGCATAAAAATTATGTGCTTTATCTGCTAACCATACCATTTTAATATTTTTATCATTGTCTTCTATTCTTTTTAAGTTATCATTTAATGCTTGCAAATCATCGTATGTTTTTAGTTTTCCTTCAAAATAATCAACTATTATTTTATTATTAGCTATCTGATCTACAGCTGATACATTTTCAGTTATAAATTGGTTTATGTACAATGAAATATTATCTAAATCCTTATTTATGTTTTGTGAAACATTTTTTTCTAATATATTAGTTATATATATATTAGCACCAACTCCAAAAATTGCAGATATAAGTACAATAATTAGTGTAATGGTACATAATACTTTTGTAGATATGCTTTTTTTATTAAATATCTTCATTATAATGTAGCTCCTTTTTAAAAGAATAATGTTCTAATATTTATCTAACATAACAAAATGATAAGCACCTCCCTCTTAATATTGTGTCTATGATTTGATATTTTTTTATTAAATAACCGATAATGCAATTATATTTTAGCACTAACGACAATAAATAACAAATTACTACTCATATTAAATTTGAAGTAAGTTATATCAAATATTAGTAATTAATTTCAAAAGGTTTTATGTAACTAAGAATTTTAAAATTGATATAGATCATTTAGATATATCAATAAAAAATATAAATTATTTTGAAAATAGCTTCTTACGCTTATAGTGAGTATATGATTTTTTTGAAGATTAGTTTAATTAAGAGTTACATATAATTACTTTATGAATATTTTAATATGAGAAGTATGAAAATAAATTATATGAATTAATATGGAGTGATAACTAATGATACTAAATAATATAATTGATGCAATTGGGAATACACCATTAATATCTCTAGAAAAATATTTTAATGCATCAATATTTGCTAAGTGCGAATTTCTTAATCCTGGCGGGAGTATAAAGGATAGAATAGCCAAATATATGATAGAGGAAGCTGAGAAAGAAGGGAAATTGAGACCTGGTATGACTATTATAGAACCTACATCTGGAAATACTGGAATTGGGATAGCTCTTGTGGGTATTAGAAAAGGATATAAGGTAGTCATTGTAATGCCTGAAAATATGAGTGAGGAACGCAAAAAGGTAATCAAAGCTCTTGGAGCTGAGCTTATACTCACACCTAAAGAGGAAAATGTAGAAGGTGCATTAAAAGAAGTGGAAAGATTGGAAAAGCAAAATAAGAATGTTTTAGTACTGAATCAGTTTAAGAATCCCAATAATCCACTTATTCATTATAAAACTACTGCAGTGGAAATATGTAATCAGCTTAATGAAAAGGTTGATATTTTTGTTTCAGGTTTAGGAAGTGGTGGAACTTTAGCTGGAGTGGGAAAATATTTGAAAGGAAAATATCCATCTTGTATTATAGCGGCAGTTGAACCTAAAAATGTATCAGCTTTACTTGGGGATGAACCAGGACTTCATAGAATTGAAGGAATTGGGGATGGATTTATACCAGATGTTTTAGATGCAAAAATAATAAATGAAATTATAGAGGTTACAGATAAAGATGCCATAGCATATGCAAGAAAATTGGCTAAAGTCTGTGGATGCTTGGTTGGAACATCATCTGGTGCTAATATATGGGCAGCTCTTAAAATGGCTAAAAAATATGGTAAAGATAAAAATATAGTAACTATACTACCAGATAGAGCAGAGAGATATTTTAGCACATCACTTTTATAGATACAATGTTTTAAAATAGAATCAAAACGATTTTAAAGCCAGCAGTCTAACAAACTGCTGGCTGAAGTGTTTTCTTGAGTAGAATAAAACAGAAAATATAAATAATATAAGAAAATTAACTTCACTTATATTATAATTATAGATATAGATATAGATATAGATATAGATTTGAGTTGGAATCTCTATACCAATATTAATTTTGGAGGAAACTATGTTTAAAATTGAGGATATAATGTCAGAAAATTTTTCAGGATATCCTGAAGAAACCCAGGAATTTATGAAAAAATATAATGAGAAGCTTAGGGAAAAGCTAAAACATGAATTAATAAATGATATAAGCAAGAAGATGCTAAAGGATATTGATAAAAGCAAAGATAATTTCATAAGTGCATTAGCTCAAATATTAAATAATGGGTGCAAAGGTTTTAATAAAATGTCAACTCAAGCCCTTTTAAATATGTATTTGGAAGGAAAAAATGAAGAAGAATTTTTTAATCTAATAGAAAAAGTAAATAATGAAGTATAGATAGTAATCGAATAGGAGGATTCTATGGAACAAGGACTTATAAAAGAAGAGTTTTTAAGAAAATATCCTTATACAGAAGCTGATATTATAGATAATAATATAGACTTAGATGTTTTAAATGATATATATAATGATTACAATATTTATAAAGATACATATGAAAGACAAGCAGATTTTATAGCAAATACTTTGAGAACTCATAACAAAATACATAGTGTAAAATCTAGAGTAAAGAGTTCGGAAAGATTAATTGAGAAAATAGTTAGAAAAACTGCTGAAAGAAAAGAAAAGTATGGAGATAACTTTCAGTTTTTAGTTGAGAATTATAAAGAAGAAATCAATGATTTAATAGGAATAAGAGCTATACATATTTTTAAACAAGATTGGGAAAGTATACATGAATTTATTCTAAACACATGGAAAGTTATTGAGATAACTGCAAATGTAAGAGATGGTGATGAAACAAAACGGTTTAAAGATTTAGATATCCAGATTAAGTCCAGACCTTCAGGGTATAGATCTGTTCATTATCTTATTGAGTTTTACCCGACAAATGAGAAGGTTATAGCTGAAATTCAAGTTAGAACAATATTTGAGGAAGGGTATGGGGAGATTGATCATCAACTGAGATATTCCCATAAGGAAATTCCAGAAGTATTGGCATCAAACCTACTTTTGTTCAATAGAATCGCAGGAAGTGCAGATGAAATGGCATCTCTAATAAATTTATTGAACAAGAATTTGTGTGATATGGAGAGTAGTTATGAGGAGAAAATAGCTTCAAAAGATGAAGAGATAAGAAAACTTAAGGAACAACTTAAGAAATAATTTAACCACTAAACCATGCAGAGTCATGGTTTTTTATTTTTTTATAAAACTTTTGAAGCATTTTTAACTGAAGGAATAAAGTTTTATAAGTTCAGGTATTAAATATTACATAATATGTTAAAGATATGTTATAATTAAACGATTTAATTGGAAAATATTTCGGAATATAATATGGTCACAAAAGTTCTATGAAAATTTGGATATCAGATAGTTTTTATAAAAGAAAATGATCCAAGAGGCTATAAATCATATAGTATGGTAAAAGAGATATAAGTATTTAAATAAAAATGCCTATTTGGGATATATAAGTTTGGGGGGAGGTGTTGGTGGATAATACTTACTGGATACAGGAATGGGCAAAAGTAAGGCAAAATGAGGTTGTACGATTACCTGATAGTTTTCAGATACATGAGAGCTTTTTAAAGGATATGTCAAAGGAAGAGTTTGATTCTGCATTTAAAGAAGTATGGAATATATTTAGCAATATATATGGTGATATTGCTAAATTGCCGAAAAGCTTTGGAATGCCTCTGTGTAAATTAATGGAATATAAGTATTTTTCTAAGGAAGCAAGAGAGTCGAGAAATGCAGCATATAGACCACTTAAGCTACTATACTATCTTTTAATTTCTGGAGAGTTGCAAAAGGGGAGCATTGGTGTAGATGTGGCTGTTTCAATGCACCTTTTTATTTTAGTCCAATTATAAATGATATTCCTTATTATATAAAATTAGTTAAACTAGGATTAAAAAAATAGGTTATATGAAATTTGAGTATAGAAGAATGGGGGATAAACAATGATAAAAACAATTGATAAAGTTGAGGAAGTAATTGATTTTGCATGGGAATTAAGTCAGAATAATTTATTTGCTAGTTATCCAAGAAAAGAATCAATAAAAGCAATTAGAGATGATATTGAAAAAGCTATCAATAAAGATAATAACAATATAATAGCTTGTTACCATGAAAATGTATTATGTGGAGTTTGTATTTATTTTTGGAAATTGGATGAAAAATATGCGCAAACAACGGAGTTTTTAATAAGAGAAGATTATGATCAAAGTGCTGAAGAAATGATTGATTACATAAGTAAGAAATTAGCTGGATATGAATTATTTATAGGTGTACCATTTTCTAACGAAAATGCAAACCAATATTTTAAGAAAAAGAATATAGAATGTATTGAATCAAGTATTGTTACCAATTTGTATAATTTAAAATCCCCTTCCCATGAAAAGCATGATTGCGTAGATAAAATTACTAAAGATAATTTTGAAGAATATGCTATATTTCATGACAAACATGCTATTCCTTCTGGCGGTTATTGGAATAGCAAAAATCTAAAAAAGCAGATGGAACGCTTTCAAATTCAAGTATTTGTTTTTAGAAAAGATGAAAGGATTCATGCAAGCATTTTTACTAAGACAGGTAAAGAATTATCAGATGTTGTTGGTTTATTTATTGATGAAGAATATAAGAATAATGGTATTGAAAGTATTTTAATTAATGAAATGTTAATGGGACTGTACAATGAATTTGGTACAATAGAGGAGATTTTATTTTTTACAGATGAAGCTTGTACTGATGAATTAAATTTAGTTTTGGCTGCGGGTTTTCAGATTAAAGAAAAATATAGATGTTATAAATGTATACTTTAGTTTGCTAAAGCCTCGGAATATTTTTATAATTGTAGAAATGAATATATGAAACTATATTTAAAAAGATTATCTTTAGATGATGGAAGAATGATTTTTGAATTAATATAAAACAGAGCCAAGCATTATAAGACTCAAAACATGTTTAACCATGGTTTGAGTTTTTTTGTTATAATAATTTATAATTTTTTTAAAATATTTTCAAACTTTTTTCATCAATATAATGTCTAATAGGTGAAAGGGGATTTACTTAATGATGCGCACATACAGTAAAAATTACTTAAAATTAATAGATTTCATAAAAAATAATCAAGATGATTTTTATAGAATTGCTTATAGTTATGTAAAATCAAAAGAAGCTTCTCTTGATATTGTTCAAGAATCTATTTATAAAGCTCTAAAATCCATAGAAGGTTTGCAAAACAGAAAGTATTTGAAGACCTGGTTTTATCGAATATTGATTAACACAAGTATTTCTTATATTAGAAGCAATAAAGAAATGGTGATGATAGGTGAATTAAGTGACGAACCTTCATCAAAAATATACACTAAAGAAGATTACTTGGATTTGTATGATGCTATTGATGATTTAAATGAAAAAGAAAAAACGGTAATAATTCTTAGATATTTTGAAGATATGAAGATTGAGGATATAGCAAAAATTACAGAATGTAATGTAAATACTATAAAATCAAGGCTTTATTCTTCAATAAAAAGATTAAAAACCTTATTGGATTGCAAGGAGAGTTAATATGGATAATGAATTTAAAAAGGCTAAGAAAAAGTTTGAATCTATTGAGATTCCAGAGGAGTTGAATGAAATGGTTAATAAAATAATTAAGGAAAATAATCATGAAAATAATCATGAAAGAAACAGTGGTAACAATCAACATAAAAAGAAAAACAAATTGAAGAAGGCATTAATTTCAGGATTAGTAGCTGGAAGTGTCTTTGTTGTGGGGCTTAATACAAGTGCTACCTTTGCTAAAACTGTATATGCTGCACCAATTATTGGATCGATAGCTAAGGTCTTAACTTTTGTAGATTACAGTTATTCAACTAATTTGGTTGAAGGTGAGGTAGCTATACCTAAGGTTGAGGGATTAACAGATAAAGAGTTACAAGCTAAAATAAATAGACAAATAGAAGAAAAGAAGAACATAGCATTAAAAGAAGCTGAAGAGAGAGCTGCCGAGTACAAGAAAGATTATCTTGAAACAGGTGGAACTGAAGAGGAATATGAGAAAAGAAAAATTGAAATAAAAGTTGATTATGAAATAAAGGCTGTCAATGAGGATATGTTATCATTTGTGGTTACTAGTTCAGAATCTTTAGCAGGGGCATATGCTGAATATACTTATTATAATATTAATCTAAAAACTGATGAAATCATAACACTTGAATCTGTTTTTGGAACAGACTATGTTGATATAATAACAACTAATGTATTAAAGCAAATAGAAGAGCAAAAGAATGATGTGGCAAAAGTATACTTTGAAGACTCAAATATAATAAAAGGGTCAGAGAAAATCAGAGAAGATATTGATTTTTATATTAATGAAAATAAAAACGTAGTAGTTGTGTTTGATAAATATGAAATTGCACCTGGGTTTATGGGAAGAGTTGAATTTGAAATAATAAATGAATAATAAGTAAAACGCCCTGTAAAGTATATAGGATACATTATATGTATATTTTACGGGGTAATTTTGATTTTTTAGGCTTGTTTTGATTGACAACTATAAAAAAAATGATATAATTTAGTTAAACATATGAACAATTGCTCATATGTTCACATATAGTGTTTTATAGTGAAATTTAATTTATACATACACCTTAGAAAATGCTATAGGATTATAGCTAAAATCTCAGGCAACAATAAGTTATGGACTTGTATAAATTAATTATTGAACTTAAACACTACAATATAATATTAGGAAGTGTACTTTATGAAAAATGAACATATAGAAATATGTACTTGTAATGTAATACACAATGATATAGTTGAAAAAGTTAATAACAAAATGGTAGAGGATAAAATATTAGAAGAGGCGGCTCAGCTTCTAAAGGTATTTGGAGATAAAACAAGAATGAAAATTTTAAATGCCCTTAGTATTTCAGAGATGTGTGTATGTGATTTAGCTAATGCTCTTAATATGACTCAATCAGCTATCTCTCATCAGCTAAGAGTTCTTAAGGGGGAGAGACTGGTTAAGTATAGACGAGAAGGCAAGGTTGTATATTACTCTCTGGATGATGAGCATGTAGAGAAAATTTTAAATATTGCATTAGATCATGTTCAAGAATAAATTAATATAATAAATTAATTAATGATAAAGTATTGAGGAGGATTAAGATTATGTTGTTTTCAAAAAAAGTTTTTCATCATGATCATGAAGGTTCATGCGGATGTGGGTGTGGAAGTGAAAGTGTGACACACAAACACAAACATGAGCATAATAATGAGCATCAGCATAGTTTTGTAAATGGAGTGTGTGATTGCGGAAAGAAAGAGCCAGTAGTACTAGATATACAGGCTAAAGAAGTAGAAGGCTGTGGATGTGGTTGTGGCTGTGGAGAAAGTAAAAATGAGAAAAATGAAGAGCAAGATGATGGAGGAGATGAGGACTCGGATAGTAGTCATCGTCATGAAGATGGATGCTGCTCACATGAGGGGCATATGAATCATGGTCATGAAGGTCATAGTCATGGCGATAATAATTATGAGGGTCATAAACATGTTGATCATAAGCATGAACATTCTCTTAAAGGTATATTAGGTCATGGTGAGAGTTGTGGATGTGGGGATCATCACTCTCATGAGCATATTCACAGAAATGAAGCAACAGAACCAGGTACAACTGCTACATTGAAGGATGATTTAGAGGGAAAGTTAGTAGAATTTGAGTTTAAAGGTTTGAATTGTGCAGCATGTGCAGGCAAGATAGAAAGAAATGTTAAGGGGCTCCCTGGGGTTGTAAGTACCAGTTTGAATTTTGCAATATCAAAGTTTGAGGTTAAGATAGATAACTCTGATGTTAAAGGCTTATATGAACAGGTTGAGAAAATAGTAAAAGATTTAGAACCTGATGTAGAGGTTATATTAAATACTGGATCTGAAGCTGAAATTGGTGTTGGTGTTAAGAAGGATAGTAAGAAGAAAAAAGAAAGTAAGCTTCTTGTGAGAATGGGAGTAACTATTGGGTTTCTTGGAATTGGAATGGTTTTTAGAGGTGAGAGTTTTGAACTAATACCATTTTTGATTGCATACTTAATAGTAGGGTATGACATAATTAAAAGATCTATATCTAACATTAAAAGAGGAGAAGTATTTGATGAAAACTTCCTTATGACTATAGCAAGTGCAGCTGCATTATATGTTGGTGAATATCCAGAGGCTGTTATGGTTATGCTTTTATACCAAATAGGGGAATACTTCCAAGGAAGAGCTGTAGAATCTTCGAGAAAGTCTATAGCAAACCTTATGGATATTAGACCTGATTATGCGAATATTAAGGTTGGGTACGACATAAAGAAAGTATCCCCTAATGATGTTAAAGTTGGAGATATAATTGTGGTTAAAGCAGGGGAGAAAGTACCTTTAGATGGCGTTATTATTGAAGGAAGTTCATCTGTTGATACTAAAGCTTTAACAGGAGAATCTGTTCCTATGGATGTTGCAGTTGGAGATGAAATAACAAGTGGATTCATTAATATTGATGGATTATTAACAGTGGAAGTTAAGAAGAAATTTAAAGACTCGGCTGTATCAAGAATACTTGATCTTGTACAAAATGCAAGTGCTAAGAAAGCAAAAACTGAACTTAGAATAACTAAGTTTGCAAGATATTATACACCAGTGGTTGTTTTAATAGCTGCGTTAACAGCCATAATACCATCAGTTTTCTTTGGAGGAAGCTTTAATCATTGGCTATTAAAAGCGGCTACATTTTTAGTTGTATCTTGTCCGTGTGCCTTAGTTATATCAGTACCAATGACCTATTTTGCTGGCTTAGGAGCATCATCTAAGAAAGGTATTTTAATTAAAGGTGGTAACTATCTTGAGGCTTTAAGTAAAGTTGGGGTACTGGTTTTTGATAAGACAGGAACATTGACTAAAGGAAACTTTAAGGTTGATAAGATACATGCTGAAAAAGATGTGAAGAAAGATGAGATATTAAGATTGACAGCTCATGTAGAAAGTTTCTCTAATCACCCTATTGCTGTATCAATCGTAACAGAATATGGTAAAGATATTGATAAGTCTATAATTAAAGAATACAAGGAAGTTAAAGGAAAAGGTGTTCAGGCAATTATAGATGGAAAGAGAGTTATTAGTGGTAACTTGAAGTTCATCAAAGATAATAATATTAAAGTGGAAGAATCAAAAACACCAGGAACTATCGTATATACTGCTATAGAGGGCGAATTTGCAGGATTTATCACAATATCTGACGAGGTTAAAGAAGACTCAAAGAAAGCAATAGAGGGATTCGATAAGTTAGGCATTAACAATGTGGTAATGTTAACTGGGGATAGAAAAATAACAGCAGATGATGTTGCAAAGAAGTTAGGAATTACTCAATATAAGTACGAGTTGCTTCCAGACCATAAAGTTGACGAAGTTGAAAGCTTGATTGAGAGCAAAGGTGATAAAGCACTTATATTCGTAGGAGATGGTATAAACGACGCACCAGTACTTGCAAGAGCTGACGTTGGAGTCGCAATGGGTGGAGTCGGTTCAGATGCAGCAATTGAAGCTGCTGACATCGTAATAATGAATGATGAACCATCCAAACTTATTGAGGGAATAAAGATAGCTAGAAAGACTAAAAAAATCGTTAATCAGAATATATTCTTCTCATTAGCAGTGAAAATCGGAATAATGGGATTTGCATTCTTCGGAGCTGTTCCAATGTGGCTTGCGGTATTCGGAGACGTAGGAGTTGCATTATTAGCAGTATTTAATGCAATGAGAGTATTGAGAGATTAAAGATTTGGAACAATTTGTATGGGGGTCAGGTCCGTAGCCAATATTTGGGTTGGGGTCAGACCCCCAACCAAATATTGGCTGGGGGTCTGACCCCTAGCAAAATATTACCAGATGCAAACTGGGAGATTGGTTGAGGTTAGGATGTCATATTTGAACCACAAATTTTTTATATAACTCTCTATTGTTAGCATCATTATAATAGGAAAGTATTTTTTGAGGAGATATAAGCTTCTCTTTTTTTTTGCCAATAAACATACTATAACTACTCCAAGGATAGTCTTCAGGTTTTTCAACCATTTTTGCTCTTACTGGATTTAAATGAATATATCTACTTGTTGTTAATACTTGTAAATCTGTTTCTATTAGTTTTGAACCATATCTGTCCTGAAAAAGATGGCCAACATAATTATATCTTTTATTGAAGTATTGAGCATAAACCTGATTAATTCTCTTCATTATATCTGAGATACCAATATCAAAAGTTTTTATCTCTAAATGAACATGGTTTGTCATTAAACAATATGAATATAATTCAAAGGGTAATTTGTTTTTAGTCTCTCGAACTATCGCTAAATATATTATATAATCTTTCTCATCTATAAATAAATCACTTTTTCTATTTCCTCTAGCTGTAATATGATGAATTGATCCTGGATACCATTCACGGTTTTCTCGTGCCATTCGCTTTTACTCCCTTCACTTAATCTGATGATTCTTTTTTATTTCTTTTGTAATTATAACCAAATAACTCTGGAGTATAAGTAATTGGTGTATTTTGGATTGGGGTCTGGTACGCAGACAATATTTGGGTGGGGGTCAGACCCCTATCCAATTAATGGATACAAATCAAACCTTCGCAGAAAAAAAACATCAAATAAGCCTATTAGGGTTCTATTTTCATGTAGAACTATAATTTAACGGTTCCATTTAGTCGGAAAACAGTATATAATTTAAAGAGTTGTGATTTTTCACGAATATAATGAAGAAACTATAATAATGACAGATTATTAAGGCATTAGACTTAAAATAAATATTTTAAAAAACGGAAGGGGAAAAAAGATTTGATTACAGTTACGGGTATAGGTTTAAGATATGGAGATAAGAAATTATTTGATGACGTTAATTTAAAGTTTACACCAGGAAATTGTTATGGTGTTATAGGGGCTAATGGTGCTGGAAAATCTACTTTTTTAAAGATTTTATCTGGAGATGTAGAACCAAATGAAGGTAACATATCTATTACTCCAGGAGAGAGACTAGCAGTTCTTTCTCAGAACCACTATGAATATGATGAATGTACTGTATTAAATACAGTAATAATGGGTCATAAGAGATTATTTGAGATAATGGAAGAGAAGGATGCTTTATATGCAAAAGCTGATTTCACTGATGAAGATGGAATTAAAGCAGCAGAACTTGAAGGTGAATTTGCTGAACTTGATGGTTGGGATGCTGAAATGAATGCAGAGAAACTATTAATGGGTCTTGGAATAGGAAAAGATCTTCATTACAATTTAATGAAAGATTTAAAAGGTGGAGAGAAGGTAACAGTATTACTTGCTCAAGCTTTATTTGGTAATCCAGATATTCTTTTACTGGATGAGCCTACTAACCACCTTGATTTTAAAGCTATAGCATGGCTTGAAGAATTCCTAATAAACTATGAAAAAACAGTTATAGTTGTATCACATGATAGACACTTCTTAAATAAAGTATGTACACACATGGTAGATATAGATTTTGGAAAAGCTCAGTTATTCGTTGGTAACTACGATTTCTGGTATGAGTCAAGCCAATTAGCACTTAAACTTATGAAAGATCAGAATAAGAAAAGTGAAGAGAAAATTAAAGAACTTCAAAACTTTATAGCTAGATTTAGCTCTAATGCCTCTAAGGCAAAACAAGCAACATCTAGAAAGAAATTACTTGATAAGATTACAGTTGAGGATATTAAGCCATCTTCAAGAAAATATCCTTTCGTAGGGTTTACTCCTGAGAGAGAAGCTGGAAAAGATATTCTTCAAGTAGAAGGATTAAGCAAAACTATTAATGGAGTTAAGGTTCTTAACAATATCTCTTTCACAGTAGCGAAAGATGACAAGATAATTATTCTTGGTAAAAATGAGATAGCAAAAACTACTCTATTTAAAATATTAATGGGTGAAATGGAGCCTGACGAAGGTTCATATAGATGGGGAGTAACTACTAAGAGTGATTACTTACCAAAGGATAATGCAGAGTTCTTCAAAGATGAACTTTCACTTGTGGATTGGTTAAGACAATTCTCAGAGGAAAAATCTGAGTCATTCATAAGAGGATTCTTAGGTAAGATGTTATTCTCAGGAGAAGAACCACTTAAATTTGCAACAGTTTTATCAGGAGGAGAAAAGGTTAGATGTATGTTCTCTAAGCTTATGCTTTCAGGAGCTAATGTTCTATTATTAGATGAACCTACAAACCACTTAGACCTTGAGTCAATCCAGGCTGTGAATAATGGACTTGTTGCATTTAAAGGAACGATGATGTTTACTTCACATGACCATAAATTTGTTGAAACAATAGCTAATAGAGTAATCGAGATAACTCCAAATGGGGTTTATGACAGAGTTACAACTTTTGATGAGTATTTAGAGAATGATGAAATTCAAAAGGCTGTAGAGGCTATGTATAAGTAATATTGATCATACTGTTGAAAAATCCCAATCTGGGCGTTACTAAGGCTCTTAGAGCTGCTCAAGTACTACTTTGTACATTGAGATTCTCGTTAGCCTTGTTCCTTGATCTTGGTCTTTTTCAACTAGCCTGAAAGTCTAAAGATAGAAGACGAAGTAAAAATAATATTTATTACTATATTAATAAACTTGGCCATTGATAAATTTATTTTATCAATGGTCTTTTGGTATTAAATAGATTTGATTTTACCAAGAACATGTAATTACATAAATGAGGAAAAATACTATAAAATATAATAAAATATAATAAAATATGCTAAAATGATATTATTATTTGTTTGTTTTTAATTTTAATATTCATTATATTGAGAATATTCTTTGAATTAAGAGAGAGGAGAATTAGATATGGTACATTTGGTGTATTGTGATGACAAAGAAAAGGTATTAGAAAAAATATTGAATGGCTCTAAAACAATGATTATAAGAGCAGCGGCAGGAAGAAAGATTCCTCATAGTAGAGTTTTTGACGGAGAGAAACTTTACTTTATGAAAAAAGGTACAGCAAAAATCACTGCAACTGCAACAGTCAAATCAGTTCAAAATTATGTTAAACTTGCGGAAGAAGAAATAGCAAAAGTGCTTGATGAAAACCAGGAAAAATTGGATTTATCAAAAAAGCAACAAGGACGTTGGCATAAAAAATGTATGTGTTTGGTAGAGTTTGAGAATGTGAGTGAAATTCAGCCTCTTGACTTTGAACATCAAGGAAATATGGATGATTGGCTTATTATTGAAAAAATCGAAGATGTAGTTGTTGGAACAAGCATTCCATATAACTATGACAAATCGAAGTTTTAGGTGATTAAATCATTTTATTTATGAATGGACAGGTTATGTTTATGATTGGACAAGCCGTTACAGTAATTTGTTCGGGGGAGTATGGTAACTATAAAGTGAGCAGAACTACAGCATGTTAAGACAATAAATAGTATAAAAAAGAGGGGATAAAGTCTATGGAATATGAAATTATACATTTACCAAAAGAGAAATGGAAGGGAACTATAATTCCAATAAAGTACAAAACAGATAAATATTACGATGTTATAGTAAATAAAATAGATAAAGGATTTAAGATTGAGATAGAAAAGAAAGATTTTACAGAGCCAGTAATTCATACGCCAGAAGAATACGATTTTCCAGATAAGTTATATGAAGATCACAGGGAGAATGCTTATGCTTGGGGAGTGTTAGTTAATGATGAATTAGTTGCTGCAATTGAAACTGATCAAGAATTATGGTCTAATCGTTTAAGAATTACAGAGCTATGGGTAGCAGAAAAATATCAAAAGCAAGGAATAGGTCATGGGTTAATTGAAATGGCAAAGGAACAAGCAAGAAGAGAACGTCGTCGAGCTATTATACTAGAAACACAATCTTGTAATGTTAATGCAGTAGATTTTTATCAGCATGAGGGATTTAGCTTGATTGGTATGGATACTTGTTGCTACAAGAACAATGATTTACAAAGAAAAGAAGTAAGGTTAGAATTTGGATGGTTTCCAGAAGAAAAGAAAAGATTAAATCATGAAGAAGTAGAAGTTAGAGTGGAAACAAAGGATGATTGGTACAATGTAGAGTTAATGACACAGCATGCATTTTGGAATAAACATCATCTTGGATGTGACGAACATTACCTTGTACATAAATTACGTCAAGATAAAGATTATCTTCCAGAACTAAGCAGAATAGCAGTAAAGGATGGAGAGGTAATAGGATGTATAATGTATTCAAAGGCACGAGTTGTTGATGGTACAGATACTCATGAAATTATAACTTTTGGACCTCTTTGTGTAGAGCCTAAATGGCAAGGATGTGGAGTTGGTGAGATTTTATTAAGAGAAACAATGAACTTAGCTGCAAATAAAGGGTATAAAGCTATTGTGATTTTTGGAGAACCAGATTATTATCCTAGAATAGGATTTAAAACATGTGATAATTTTAATATTACAACTGCTGATGGTAAAAACTTTGATGCATTTATGGGAATTGAATTAGCAGAAGATAGTATGAAAGGCATAAAAGGAAAATTCTACGAATCGGAAACTTTTGAAAATCTTCCAAAGGAAGAAGTGGAAGAGTATAATAAAAAATTTCCACAATTACAAAAACTAAGATTTCCAGGACAGTGGGATTAATTAAATATTATGAGTGTATGAGAGGAGGCTAAATAAATTAATTATTTAGCCTCCTCTCGATTCTTTTTATTAGAAAGTTACTTCACTAACTTCTTTTAAATAATTTGCTACCTTGATGAATACTAAATCCTGAGGGTTACCACTCTTTTCATAAGCAAATATATAGTACTCTTTTTCAGGGCTATCATATTTAAGCTCATAATAGGATTCACTCTCTGAAAAGCTTAAATTCATATTTTTTAATGGAGAAGATTGAATAAACTCTTCTGCAATCTTTTTACTTTCTTCTTTTGATATTGGGTCTTTAGAGTATAAATAATTATAGTACGCCTTTATTAATTCAACGTAATCATTATTATTATCAACTTTATCAATATTTTTAGCTTTTTTAACCTCTTCTTCTATTTTTTTTGCTGCTGATGCTGAACCAGAAAACATGAATGGTTGTTTATCTTCAAGTGAAATACTTACATGAAATGTTCCTTCAGAATTACCTACCATAAGAATCCAATAAGTACCCATATCACCTATTTCATTAGCATGAAAAGTGCTTTTATCAGCATCAAAATTAAAATAATCCTTTAGGGCTTTTGATGCAATCTCAAATGCTTCATCTGGAGTAAGTTCAGTTGATGTATCTTCATTAGAATTTTCAGCAGAATTATCATTTTTGTTTTCTACATTATTATTACTTTGTTTTTCTGTAGACTCATTATTGTTATTCTCAGTATTGTTTTCATTTTGGACTTTATTAGCCTCAGTATTTTTGTTTTCAGTTTTTGTACTAAGAGCAGTTGTGTCTTTTACTGGATCACTTGCTGTAGAACAACCCACAAGTAGCATTAGTGATAAAGCTAAGATAGATGCTGTTTTTGAAAATTTGTTATGTTTTTTAATCATTGTTATTCTCCTTACGATTTCTGATTTATCTTCTATTAAACATGTAGCAATAGAACTTTGTTTATTCATGGACATTTTTTCTACTATGTTTATTATGGTCATGCCATAATTTGAATGTTCTTCTTTTGAAATATTCTTTAAAACTAGATTATCACATGAAAGTTCCATATCTCTTTTCATATATTTAAACATTATATGAATAAGAGGATTGAACCAATATACTGACTTATACATTAAAATTAGATAATTTGTAATATTATCATACCTTTTCAAGTGACATAATTCATGATATATTATGAACTTTAAATCCTTATCTGAAAGATTATCTAATAAATAATCAGGTATTAATATTTTTATTTTAAAGATTCCTGTAAGTGCAGGAGAAGAAAACTCAGTAGTTTTATATAACTTAATATTTCTTGAAATATTTAATTCTCTTTTTGAGTCATTTAATATATTAGAAATTGTTTTATCATTAAGTTCTTTTTGAAATCTCACAATCTTTTTCAGCGTAGTTAACTGAATAATATATATGGTTAAGAAACTAAACAAACCTAAGAGCCATATTATTGAGGAAATATTTAATAATAGTTCAAGGGTGAAAATCTTTTTTATATTAGGAATTTCATGTGTTTCTTTCTTATCTAGTACTACACCTTGAATTGAAGTTTTTTTGCTAAGGGGTACATTAGGATTAATTATAGAAACTAAATTGTCCCCAGTAACTTCTTTTACTTTTGATTCATTTAAGTTAACTGATGTGTGTGATTCAAAAAAACTTGGTAAGTTATAAATGCTTAGTTTAGACTCTATATTTATAGGGAATGAAAGAGTCAGTAGTATTAAAAACCACATTAAATATTTAACTTTTGGTGATAAAAAATTATGTAAGAGCTTTTGTAAAAGAAGCAAAACTAATAAAGCTATAGATGCTTTTATAGATAATTTTATAATCATTAAGAATAAACTAATCATCTTGAACATCCTTATCTAATAGTTTTTTTAGTTCTTCAATATCACTTTTAGAAAGATTTTTATCTTTAATAAAATAAGAGAACATGGCATTTAAAGAACCATCATAGAATTTTTGTAAAAATGATTTGCTCTCTTTATTTATATAATCTTTTTCATCTATAAGAGGATAGTAGAAATATGTTCTACCTTCTTTTTTAAATGATATTGCATCTTTATTGAGCAATCTATTAATTAAGGTCTTAATAGTTTGCTCGGTCCAATCTTTTTTTGTTGATAAGAGTTCTGTTATTTCTTTTGTTCGTATAGGATTTAATTCCCATATAATTTTCATTACTTCAAACTCACTATCTGATATTTTAGGTAAAGATTTTTTCATTGGCAGCCTCCTTATAGTTTACAACTGTAAACAAAAATAATACATCTATAGTTTACAACTGTAAACGTAAAAAGTCAATTTAAAATTATGGTGTTTACAATTAAATAATATAATTATTTTAAAGAATAAAAAGGTTGTTAACAAAATAAATTCATTAACAACCTTAGGTAGCTTTTTATTATATTTTATTTAGGTAACATCATATCATTCAACTTGCAGAAAGAGTTAAACATATTATAAATCGCTTTAAAAGCGTTAGTTTTAAGAGCTTTATAGAAGATAAAAGAGGAGGCTAAAGCACCTATTGTATTACATACAACATCTTTCATAGTATCGAAAACTCCAGTATCTATGGCATGCTGAGTATTCATACCAAAGAATTGATCAATGCTAAATTCATATATCTCCCATACTATGCCTGTGGTCATGGTAAGAGTAAAGGCAAAAATGAAATATACCAATAAAGGTACTTGTACAGCTTTATACCTATGAAAAACTATGAATACAAGCATTAGGAATAACATCATGAATATTACACCTGATATTGTATGCATGAACGTATCCCAACGTTTAATAGTTCCGTAGCCACCGAGGACTGAGCCGATGAATATTGAACAATATGAAAAAACCATACATATTGCAACAGGTTCATAATTAAAATTCACTTTAAATAGCTTTTTTATGATTAATGGGATATATGTTATCCCTATTAAAGCTAGTGATGATAATATTCTTACAATATTCAAATTAAATGTATTGTATATGATTGCAAATATGGTGAGTAATCTAAGGATGATCAAAAAGGCTTCTTCACTTTTTGAGTCAAATGTCCTTAGGGAATAACTAAATGATTTTTTTAATAGTTCTAACATAGTCAGCTCCTTCTATGGTAAATTTTGCTTATAAAAAGATTATAACTAATATATATTAATAAAATCTTAAATTATTAATAATAATTCTTTAAAATTCAATGACTGAAACTCTGAAGAGAGAAAACAGAGTAAAAAACAATATCTTATGGATTTTTAACTAAAAAAACCTCCAAGAAATTTGGAGGTTTTTTATAAAAGCATATCATTTAAATCATTTATATCTTTAACGATTATTTTTTTATTTCCTTGTATTTCGATTAACCCTTGTTTTTGCATTGAGCGGAGTTTTCTACTCATAGTCTCTCTTGTTAGACCTGCATAACTGCCCATTTCCTCACGGTTCATGGTCATATTCAGATGTATACCATCATCAGCTTCAACACCGAAATCTTTTATTAAACTTAATAATAATCCAGCAACTTTAGCATCTACATTATTAGTACTAAGCCTATATACAAGGCTCTCAATTTTATTTATTCTATCATAGGCTTCTTCTAATATTTTCAGAGTTACTCTAGGATACTTTAAAATTATATCTTCAAATTCGTGTTTATCAAGAGTACAAATAACTGTGTCCTCTAAAGCTTCAGCACTAAAATCAAAGGTGGTTTCCCTTAAAAGGTTAAAAGCTCCAATAAAACTGAAATAATTAGGAGACAAGATGTATAATATTAATTCCTTACCATCAGGCGTGTAACGAAATATCTTAACTTTTCCACTACAGAGCATATATAGTTTTCTAGCAGTCTCTCCCTCAGAGAAAATTCTTTCTCCTTTTTTATATCTTTTCCTTACTGTACCTTTTGAAACTTCTTTAAGTTGAGTTGGTTCTAAACTAGATAGAAAAGGGACTGTTTGTAAACAATAATCGTATTCGCAATTAAGACAATTCTGACTATGTGCGCTACATTTTTTCATGAAAATCACCACCTCATATATAACTCATTTTTCAGTATTTTATTATAACACTATATTAATAGTTCATTCGCTTATAAGTTCAGTTCGATAGAACCATTGTACTACAGATTATCTTATAATTCTATACAATATAATGAACCACTTCAAATTAATTCAAATGAAGCGGTTCATTGTATTTATATTTTAAATTTCTAAGAATGGTTTGCGAGCATTCTTTATTAAGTTGTTAACAATTCCTTGTAATTCTTGAACCTTGTTTTTACACATTGGTTCGATACCTTCAAGTTTATATTTCATATTTAATCTTTTATATTTATTTGTACCTAGGTTATGATAAGGCAGTAGTTCAACCTTTTCAGCAGTAGGTATTTCTTCATTAACTATAGTGCTGATTTTCTCTATATGTTCTTTTGAATCAGTCATACCAGGAACAACAACATGGCGTACCCATACAGGTGTATTAGAAGCTCTTATTGCATCTAAGAAAGTGTTTACTCCCTTAGAATCTTGACCTGTAAGTTCTTTATAACCTATGCTGTCTATATGCTTTATATCAAGAAGAACAAGATCAGCATACTTAAGTATCTCGTCATATTCACCGAATCCATACCCTGAAGTATCGATACATGTATGAATGCCATTTTCTTTACAAAGTTTCAGGCATTCAACAAGAAATTCAGGTTGCATAAGGGGGTCACCACCAGAGAAAGTAACTCCTCCATTGGAACGTTCAAAGTAAGGCTTAAAACGCTTGATTTTAGAAACTAACTGTTCTGGGGTATATTCAGATCCTTCATTTACTTGCCATGTGTCAGGGTTATGGCAATACGCACATCTAAGCTTACATCCTTGGAAAAATACTACCGTTCTTACTCCAGGTCCATCTACTAATCCCATACTTTCAATAGAGTGAACTCTTCCAATTGTCATAGATAACACCACCTTATACTAATATTTTATGAATTACATTGATTCATGGAATGTTCTGCTTATTACTTCTAATTGTTGTGATCTTGTTAATCTATTAAAGTTAACTGCATATCCAGAAACTCTAATTGTTAATGTTGGATATTTATCAGGGTTTTCCATAGCGTCCAGAAGAGTTTCTCTATTAAGAACGTTAACATTTAAGTGGAATGCTGCTTGAGCAAAATATCCATCCATTATAGATACTAAGTTGTTAATTCTATCTTCCTCTGTTTTTCCAAGTGCATCTGGAACGATTGAAAATGTATTTGAAATACCATCTTGACACCATTCTCTATATGGAATTTTTGCAACTGAGTTTAGTGAAGCAAGTGCTCCGTTTTCATCTCTACCGTGCATTGGGTTAGCACCAGGTGCTAAAGGCTCACCAGCTTTTCTTCCATCTGGAGTAGCTCCAGTTTTCTTACCATATACAACATTTGAAGTAATAGTAAGTGCTGATAAAGTATGCTCGGCATTTCTATATGTTTCATGTTTTTTAAGTTCACTAGAAAATTTCTTAATAACTTCAACAGCGATATCATCAACTCTATCATCGTCATTTCCGTATTTAGGGAAGTCACCATCTATTTCAAAATCAGTAGTGATTCCTTCTTCATTTCTAATAGCTTTAACTTTAGCATATTTAAGAGCACTTAAGCTATCAGCTACACTTGATATACCAGCTACACCAAAGGCCATATATCTGTGAACCTGTGAATCGTGAAGAGCCATCTGACCAGCTTCATAAGCGTATTTATCGTGCATATAATGAATAGTATTCATTGTGTCTACGTAAAGTCCAGCAATATATTCCATTACTTTCCAGTAATTATCTTTAACTTTATTGAAGTCAAGAACTTCATCAGTAATTCTCTCTATTCCAGGAACAACAGTTATTCTGTTTCCTTGTCTATCTAATTTAACTTCATCAACACCACCGTTGATAGCATATAATAATGCTTTAGAAAGGTTAGTTCTTGCTCCGAAGAATTGCATTTGTTTACCAATCTGCATTCCAGATACACAACAAGCTATACCGTAGTCATCACCATAAATAGGTCTCATAATATCATCGTTCTCATACTGTATTGCACCAGTCTCTATTGACATGTGAGTACAGTATTTTTTGAAGTTTTCAGGTAATTTTTCAGACCAAAGAACTGTCATATTTGGTTCTGGAGCTGGGTTAAGGTTTGTTAAAGTGTGTAAGAATCTATAAGCAGTTTTTGTAACATGATGCTTACCATTAACGCCAATACCACCAATTGCTTCAGTTATCCAGTTTGGATCTCCAGCAAATAAATCATTATATTCAGGAGTTCTTAAGTGTCTTACTAATCTTAATTTGATTACAAACTGATCAATTAACTCTTGAGCTTCAGCTTCAGTTAAAGCTCCGTTTCTTAAATCTCTTTCTATATAACAGTCAAGGAATGCTGTGTTTCTTCCAAGAGACATAGCAGCTCCGTTATTTTCTTTAACAGCAGCAAGGTATCCAAAGTATACAGCTTGAACTGCTTCTCTAGCATTCTTAGATGGTTCTGATATATCACAACCATAAGTAGCTGCCATTGCTTTTATATCATGTAATGCTCTGATTTGAGTAGAAAGTTCTTCTCTAGCTCTTATTGTATCTTCATTAGCAGCTCCTTTTAGGTTAGCTAAATCCTTTTGCCTTTCTTTTATTAAGAAATCCATACCATAAAGAGCAATTCTTCTATAGTCACCAATGATTCTTCCTCTTCCATATGCATCAGGAAGACCTGTAAGTAGACCAACTGTTCTAGCTAGTTTAGTTTCTTTTGTATATGCATCGAAAACACCTTGGTTATGTGTTTTTCTATATTCATTAAAGTGTTTGTTGATTTCTGGATTCATTTCAAAGCCATAAGCTTCAAGTGAGTTTTCAACCATTCTAAATCCACCATAAGGATTCATGATTCTTTTTAATGGAGCATCTGTTTGAAAACCAACGATTACTTCGTTATCTTTATCTATATATCCAGGAGCAAAATTATTGATTCCTGAAATCATCTGAGTTTCAACATCAATAATTCCCTTTTTAACTTCTTCGATTATTAACTTATGTGACTTTTCCCATACCTTGTCAGTTCTCTCAGTAGTAGTTGCTAAGAATGAGTGATCTCCTTCATAAGCAGTATAGTTTTTAGCTATGAAATTTCTAACATCTATTTCTTCTTGCCATGTACCTTCTATAAAGCCATCCCATTGTTTAAACATATCTTCCACCCCTTCAAAAAAATTTAAATTTAGATTTTAAATAAAAAATTTATGTAAATATATGTAAAATACTGTCTTTTATGAATTTTATCTTGCAGGATTATTATATTCTGTTGAAAAAATGAAAGATGTGATTGCAATCACAGAAATAAAAAAATGATAAATAATTTTTATTATCCGTTAATAATTTATCGCAGTAACGATTTACTATTTTCACGTGGTAAAATAGATAAGGAAAACCAAACAAAACTCAATGTGAGGAGTGTAATTATTTATACAAAAGATTAAGTATAATAAGTAAAAGAATATAGTGATTATGTTATAATCAGATTGAAAATAATCATTAAGAAAAAACTAATTAGGCGGTGTAAAGATGGATAAATTCAAAAAGATTTTGCCAGGACTTATATTGACTTCTATTATTTCTATAGTAAGTATATATATTGACAGAATCATGGTTGAAAATTTTAATTTAAGACTAGAGGCGGTAACATATGCTATTATCTTTGGAATTATTTACAATAATATATTGAAAACTTCTGAAGTTTTAAAGCCTGGAATAAAATATTCTGCTAAGAAGCTTTTAAAGATAGGGATAGTATTGTTAGGATTTAAATTGAGTATTTTCTCTATTGTTGAATTGGGGCCAAGTATTATCATAATGGTGCTCATATTAATACCTAGTGTATTTTTAATTTCAAACTTACTTGGAAAGCTTTTGGGAATAGATGTTAAATTAGCAACGTTAATTGGTGTGGGGTCTAGCATATGTGGCGCATCGGCTATAGTAGCTGTTTCACCATGTATTGACGCAGAGGAAGAAGATGCTACAGCAGCTGTTGCTATAGTGAGTCTTTTAGGAGTAATTGGGGTGATAATTTATCCTGTAATAGCATCGGCTCTAATAAGTATTTCAGAATCTCAATATGGGGTTTGGTGCGGGTTATCATTACAAGGTGTAGCTCATGCGGTTGGAGCAGCTTTTGCTGGAGGAGATGTTTCAGGGGAAGTTGGGACTCTTGTTAAGATGGCTCGAGTTATAATGCTTGTACCAACATCCATAGTCCTTAGTATTATATTCTCTAAGGGTGGGAACGGAGATAAAAAGAAAGCTAAATTTCCTATGTATGTCTTATATTTCGTAATTGCGGTAATTATATCTAGTGTTTACGAGAAATTCGTAGGAAATGTGAATGTGATAAATGATATAATTCATTATTTGGTTAAATTGAGTAAATTTTTAATACTTATGGCTATGGCAGGTATGGGGCTTGGAGTTGATCTTAAGAGTTTTATTAAGAAAGGCGCAAAGGGATTTGTTATGGGATTAATTTTGTTTGCTATAATATCCATTACTACTATTTTTGGGATAATTAAATTTATATAAGTAACAGAAGGTAATGACTAAAACTTTAATAAAAAAGTATATTAAATCACAAGATATGTTTTAAAGCTATTGAGAGTAAATAAGTGGTGGATTTCGCTTATTGCGATTGGACTCTACTATTGTCTAGACCTAGACCGTTCATTAAGTTGAACGGTCTTTTTATTCTGTAGAGAAAGTCATATAGTTAGAAATTAAAAAATAAACTTATTAAAGGTGGTATTGATTTCCATAAATAAATTCCAGAAAAGTATTGAATTTTTAAATGGAATCGCATATAATATAATAGAGTAATCGATACTATCTAAAACAATAAATAATACTCGGAGGTAAAGTATGAAAAAACTTATTTTGGGGATTGCAGCATTTGTAGCTGTAGTGTTATTGTACTCAGGCATGACTTATAATGGATTAGTTTCTGTAGATGAAGATGTACATAACAAGTGGGCACAGGTTGAAAATAATTATCAAAGAAGAGCGGATTTAATACCAAATTTAGTTAACACAGTTAAGGGATATTTAGATCATGAGTCTAAGGTATTAACAGAAATAGCAGGTTTAAGAAGTGGATATCAAAATGCAAAAAGTTTAAAAGAATTTGATGAAATTGATACAAAGTTAAATACTATGTTGAAAGTGACAGTAGAGGCATATCCTGATTTGAAAGCTAATGAGAATTTTATGAAACTTGAAGATGAACTTGCTGGTACTGAGAATAGAATAGCAATAGCTAGAAAAGATTATAACGATTCTGTAACGAAATATAACAAGAAAATAAAGAAATTCCCTACTAATATGTTTGCAAATATGTTTGGATTTGAAAATATAGATCTTTATACTGCTGCACCAGGGGCAGAAAAAGCACCTGATGTGAATTTCTAAAACTTAGTATAGGTACTAAATAGAGTTAAAGGAGTTTATGTGAATGAAAAAATATAGCAATATATTAGGTGTTCTCCTTATTGTATTCATTATGTTCTCATCAATTACTGTCTTTGGAGAGCCGACTATTCCAAGGAATAGTGAAGAGTTATATGTTTATGACGAGACTAATACTTTGTCTAGAGGAACAAAAAATTATATAGACGCTATTAATATGGGATTAAAAAAAACAGGAGCACAAGTTGCAATAGTTGTTATTGACAGTCTTGATGGATATGATATTGAGAGTTATTCAAATACCCTTTTTAGAGAATGGGGAATAGGTGATAAAGATAAAAATAATGGAGTGTTATTACTTGTAGCACTTAATGATAGAGAGATGAGAATAGAGGTTGGATATGGTCTTGAAGGTGCAATCACAGATGGTAAAGCTGGTTCAATAATTAGAAATACAATTGCACCACACTTTAAGAATGAGAATTATGATAAAGGAGTTATTGAAGGTACCAAGGCTATACTAGCGCTGATACAAAAAGAATACAATATAGTTATTGATGAAAATGTTAACATAGAAAATTATAATTATTCAAGTAACAACTCTTCAAGTAATTCTAAAGCGTGGATAATAATACTTATTATACTGCTTATATTACCTAGAGGAAGAAGAGGAAGAAAATCTAGAATACCATTCATGTTCCTTGGAAACAATCACAATAGTTCAGGTAGTGGTTTCGGAGGAGATTCATCAGGCGGTGGTGGATTCGGTGGAGGAAGTTCCGGAGGTGGAGGCGCTTCAGGGGGATGGTAATTTGGTCGTTGAAGACGTTAAGAGTAAAAAGAGAGTATGAACAATACTTATGACATTCAAAAAATTTAATTTTAGTATAGAATGAGGTATAATTACAAGAAGTATACTTGAAAGGGGGGAAATAATATGAGTAAAAAATTGTACAGGCCGAGAGCTGATAGAAAGATAGGAGGGCTATGTTCAGGAATAGGATATTATCTTGATGTAGACCCAACAACAATTAGATTAATATGTGTATTATTGACAGTATTCGCTGGCTTGAGTATATGGGTTTATTTAATAGGATGCATAATAGTACCAAATGAATAAAATCAAAAATAAGGAAAATATTGTATGGGGGTCTGACCCCCATACAATATTTTCCTTTCAACTTTCAATTTTCAAGAAATAAATATTCCCGTTTCTTGAAGGAACAACAATTGTATCATTAAATATAGCTGGAGAGGATTCTATATTACCTTCAAGATTTATAGAATCAATAATATCTCCTGTTTTCCCATCTATGAGCTGAATATTTCCTATTGAATCACAGTTTATTATATAACCTTGTCCATCCTTACTATAAACAGCAATAGGAGAGGACCATGAATAATATGGGGATTCAATACGCCATTTTTCTTGAAATGTTTTCTTATCTAAAGCTATAAGGAGACCTCCATTCATTGTTTTATATCGAGCTATAGAAAAAATAACAGTATCATCAAGTGCATTTTTACCTATTATGTTTGTTCCCAAGGCACCCCCATTCACTGGGTGAGTTCCCAATATGGAGTATGCTGGAATGATTTTTTGAAGTTCTATAGCACCATTGAAACCATTATATTTTCTTATATAGACATTTCCATATGTCCCTTGATGATCAACTTCATTGGCGCAATACAGATAGGGAACATCACCTTCAACATCTATTGTTATGGTTGAATCTGTATCATCAAGATTACTATTTACCCATATAGGATACATTGTCCTTAAATCTAAACAAACAATACTTCCGGAGTTATCTGCAAAATATAAATAGTTTTTAAAGACCGCTGGGGATGATTCTATTCCTTGCCAGAGAATGCTATCTCCAGAATATCTTAGTTTTATAATATCTGGTGTTATAGAAATCTTTCCTTGTTTAGAATTATACTTAGTATTTAATTTGATATTATAGAAAAGACCATTCTCACCACATAAGAGAAGCGTATCGTTTTCTTTATCTAATAAAGGTGAGGAATCAAAAGCACCCCATCCGCGAAAAGCCAGTTTATCGCTACCATTTATAAAAAAAAGTAAAGAGTTATCAATCAAACTATAAATCCGATACCCAATTTCACCAGTTTCATTTATACCTTGGCCCACATATAAAAGTGGAAATCCCCTCGAATCAATAGATGGAGTGCCTTTGATAGGATTATGGATATTTATTGGATCGCGAGAGTTTTTTCCCGTGTCTAAATCGAAAAAGTAAATATATCCGTCTAAGGATACACATATAACCTCAATAAAGTTTTGAGATTCTTTGAATTCTGTATAAACATTCATATGCTTTAATGTTGAAGCAGGCCATTGTACAATTAAAGGCTGACCAGTCCAGCCAGCACCACCCCCCCATGTAAGGTAATTTGTTCTGAATTTGTTGATTACAGATAAAGTCTTAGGTTCTTTCTTAATGTTACCGTAAGATGGAGAAGAACGGTAATTGTCTCCCCTAAATGTTAAAACTCCTGGTATTTCGGAATAATCATATGTAAAAATATCTGTACCAAAATTGCTATAGTATTGTAATTTTTTATTGTCCTTAAATAATTCTACTTTTATTTTTTGATTTGAACTATAATCAGGTGATTTAAATGCAATTATATTTTCCAGCAGGGCGAAACATGAATATGTATTAGAAAAACAAATATAAAATAGTGAACTAATTAGAACAAAGAATAAGGAAAACTTTTTCATATATTGTTACCGTCCTTTTATAAGCCTAATGTAGTGCTTCTATAATTTATATGTAATAACGATATATTTATTCATAAAATTTAGTTAAACATGGAAATGCTGATTTACTGAAAAGAGTAGAAGAAATATTTATAAAAGAAAATGATCAACAAGATAATAGTGTAATTAATCTTAGTGGAAATATTGAATATGAATACGATAATGAAAAATTACACTTGATATATATAAAGGTTGATGGTGTTAGAGTTATTGAATTTACATATGATGATAATGGAAATTTGATAGATAATAAGAGAATAACTAAATAGGGGGGAACTTAGTGATATGAATAAGACAAAAAAAAGATGTATTTCATTTTTACTTACCTTTATCTTGCTCAATAACTATATGTTATTTCCAGCAGCAGCTGAGATTGTTAAAGAAGTAAATTTAAATAGAATAATTAAACAAGATACCATAAATGATGTTAATTTTAATGAAGAGTTATATGGTGAAATGAATTTTGCTGATTTAAGTGAAAAGGATAAGATTGAACGAGCCTTAAGGTATGCAAAAAAAGAAGGAGCTTTAGCTGAGAGTCATAAATCAGTAAGAAATGTTGGGTTATTAAAGCTTGATGTCACTACTAATTCAGCCATTAAATTAGAGAATAATGTCACTACAACAAGTTCAATTTTGTTACCTAATAATCTAAGGGAGCCAATTGTACAAGAAATGCTTGCTAAAGGATTTAGTCAAGAAAAAATCAAAAATGCAATTTTTTTAAGGAAAGCATTGGGTGTTCCTATAGAATGTTTTTTAGAGGAATATAAAGACTATGTTCATAAGAAGGAAATTGAAAACAGCCAAAGAAAAATATTGAAAAATCTATCAAATAAGTATTTGATGGATGAAAATAGTTTTTTATATGTAATGAATATTTTAGAAATGACTATAGAAGAAATATATAAACAGATACAAATACATGAAAATGATAGTGAAGCTAAAACTCCAATGTATATGTATGATGGAGAGGCATTAATAATTGTTGATAAAAATGATTATAGTGATAATTATAGTTATGATATTAGTAAAACTATTTTAAAATCAACAACTAGAAGTTCAATTTATAGTGATGGTATTTATAGTTTTGCTAATTCCATGGATAACTGTATAACTGTTAATAAATATTTTAATCCAGCATTTACGGTAAATGTTAATGATAATGAAAAAGTAAATCCAGCAAATGGTACTCTGATATACGAAAAAGAATTATTTACAGTACCAGGACGAGATAATCAAGATTTCACTTTAAAGTTAAGGTATAATTCTAGCAGGAATAACATGTATGGACATGCATATGATAATTATTATAAAAATAGTGTTAGAGGGTTTTCTAATCAAGATTATTTATCGCATGCATTAGGAGCAGGATGGTCTTTTAATTTATCATATATTGAATCTAACCCATGGACTAATGTAAACTTCACCAATAACTTTGAACTTTTTGCATATAAAGTTGCTAAACCAGAGTGGCTTCATCTTAGTGATGGTAGAGTTTTAGAACTGAAAAGAATTAGTGATAGGGAGTATGAATTTAAAGATAAGACCATCAAGGATATGAAGTTTGAAGTATGTGATACTATGAAAGAAAAACAAGAGTATTATAATGATCAAGACCCAAAAGACTTTCCTGTTAATAAATATATTAAGGGAGAATGGTCTCCTACTCCTACTTTTAAACTTGTTCATAAAAATGGAATTACTGAATATTTCAACTATGATGGAAAGCTATTAGGTGTATTAGATAGGAATAAAAACGGGTTCAATGTACAGTATGAGAATTTAAAAAATGGTGCAACTGAAATGATATATCCATGTAAAATTCAAAATTCCTTAGGTGATGAAATAACTATAAAAGTAGGTCCGGGTGGATGGGCAGAGTCAGAAATAACTTGGGCTAATAAGGAAATTAAAGTTAAAAAAGTTCCTATTAATGATTCAATAGTTGTAGATAGTATATCTATTATTGATAAAAATGATTCAAGCAATAATGAAACAACTCATTTTCAATATTTATGTGATACGAGAAGTTTTAATGTTGGTGGAAGTGATGAAGATAATTATTACGCGGTAATGAAGAAAATTATATACCCAACTGGTAAAGTTAGTGAGTATGACTTTGACTGTATTGAGATAAACATTGGTAGAGGGTTTATTCCAACATATAAAATATTTGAACAAACATTGAAAGATAATGATAAAGTTTATAGTACAAAACGATATGAGTACTATGGTTTAAGAACAGATGTAATTGATGCCAATCGAGGTAGAAAGAGTGAGTATTATTATAATAATGATGAAGATATGCTTCTTACTGAAGATAAGGTATATATAGATAATAACATTTTAAGTGAAGGCAGCTATCAGTATAATCAGGATAAATTAATCACAGGCTCAACAACAGTAAAGTATAATTTGGGAAGTAGACAAAATAAAGAGTATAGTGAAAGTTACGAGTATGATAGTAAAGGAAATCTTAGTAAGTATGTGAATATTGACAATACAATAGCCACATATAAATATGAAGATAAATATAGTTTAGTTACATCTGAAGTAATTTCAAGAAAGTCAGATAGTGGATCAGATGTCATCTTGAGTAAGATTGAGTATACAAGAGATGCTAAAGGGAACATAACTAAAGAAATTGTATTTAATGATGAAGGAAATATTGAAACAAACTATAAACTCAATAGGTATGGAGAAGTACAGGAAGCAGAGATAGTTAAAAGTGATGGGCAGATTGTAAAACAAAGAAAATCATCAACTAATGGAGACGGTAAAATTGCCACTGGCGTTTACATTATGGGTAGAAGAAAGGAAGAGATAATTTATCATAAAGCTGTAGTAGATCATGAAAACAAAGCAAGGGATTATAGCGAAGTTATAGGGTATAACGATAATACTGGAGACATAATTAAATATAGAGATAAAAACAGAAACATATCACAGTATGAATATGATTATAAATCCAGATTAACAAAGATTATAAACCCAGATAATACAGTAAAACAGTTAAGTTATAATGATAAGGTAGTAATAGTAGAAGGTTTAGAAGAAAAAGCTATAACATACGGTCAAGAAAATGGCTCTATAACAATGACAGATGAATTAGGCTATAAAGAAAGAATCCAGTATGATGCTCTAGGAAATACACTTAAAAAAGAAGCATTCATAAATAATGCATGGGAAACAAAAGAAGAGAATATTTATGACCAATACAAAAGATTAAAAGCAACTAAAGATGCAAATGGAAACACAACAACATATGATTATGACAAACAAGATAGGATAATCAAAATTACAAATCCAGATAGCACAACTATCAAGTATGCATATGATGATGTGAACTTAACTAAAACAGTAACAAATGAAGAAAACCATAGTGTAACAGAGTTCTATGACATAAAAGGAAATGTTATAAAACGTCAAGTAAGCAATGGAAGAGAAACTTTAGAAACAAGATATGAATATGACCACTTAGGAAACTTAATAAAATCTACAGACCCTAAAGGGAACGAAACAAAGTATGAATACGATAAAATATCAAGGCTAAAGAAAGTTATAGATGCAAAGAATCAAGAAACAGTTTATGACTATGATGAAACATCAAATCACATGGAAACAAAAATATTAGAATACGATTCATTGGATTTGACAAATCAAAATCGTAAGTTAATAAAAGAATATAAAAAACAAAACAAATACGACCAATTAGGAAGAATTATAAAAGGTATAGATGAAGAACTAAAAGAAACCTTATTCAAATATGATGGTAATGGAAACTTACTTTGGATAAAGGATAAAAAAAATCAAGAGCAAAACTTTGAATATAATAAATTAAATCAATTGGTGAAACACACTCTAAGCCAAAATAAAACAGAATATACTTATAGAGCTGATGGGAAACTAACTGAAGTAAAAGAATTCAAAGATAAAGCACTTCCAAATTATAATAAAACAGGATACATTTATTATGGAGATGGTAAGCTTCAAACTGAAGTATTCCCAGATAATAAAAGTATAACTTACACATATGATAATAATGGTAATCCACTATCAGTAACAGACGTTTTAGGACAAACAGCAAGTTACACTTATGACTCGAGAAACAGAATAAAAAATGTAATAAGTGGAAATAAAACATTTATCTATGATTATTATCAAGATGGAATGGTAAAATCAATAACATACCCATCAGCCAATGGACAAGCAATAAAGGCAGAATATACCTACGATGTATTTAATAGATTAACAAAAGTACAAAATAAAATAGGAAACAAGATAATATCATCATATGATTACACCCACGACCTAAATGGAAATATACAGACCATAGGGGAAACAGGTAAAAATATAAACTATTCCTATGATAAACTAAATAGATTAACAGCTATAGATAGAGTACAAGAAAATCAAAATATAGCATATGACTACGATATAAGATCAAACCTAAAATCAGAAACAAGCACAAAACCATTACCAATACAACTTATACCAAGTAATTACCAATGGAATGAACTAAACCAATTAACTAAGTTTACTAATAATCACAACCAAGAATATGAGTATAAATATAATTATGAAGGACTAAGAACTCACAAGAAAACTCCAGAAAAAGAAATAAATTATTACTACAACAGAGGTAAACAAACAGTATCAGAAATACACTCAGATGGAACAAATGTAAGCATCATATGGTCCAACAAACCACTAGCAAGAATAGTTAACGGAAAGTACTATTATTATATGTACAACGGACACAATGATGTTGTACAAATGATAGATGAAAATGGTAAAATAGCAAATGAGTATAGCTATGATGAATGGGGAAATCAGCTAACTGAGAGAGAAGAAGTAGAAAACCCAATAAGATACACAGGGCAGTACTATGACAAAGAAAGTGGTAACTATTATTTAAGAGCAAGATATTATAGCCCGGCATTTAAAAGGTTTATAAGTGAAGATACTTATAAGGGAAGCTTAGATAAGCCGTTGAGTTTAAATTTGTATGGATATTGTAGTGGGAATCCAGTGATGTTATTTGATCCTAGTGGGAATGTTCCTTTATTCTTGATTCCAGTTGTAACATTTGGGGTGACATGGGCTACTGCAATCTTGGCATCTCCAGATATAAATCAAGATATGAATGATTTAGCTATGAGTATAGCAGAAGGAGATGCATTTGGTATAGTAGCAGATACGGCAGGAATATTAATTCCTGCGGTACCAGGAAGAGCAGTAAAGGGTGTAGGGGAAGCTGGAACTAAAACAGTCAAATATCTTTGTGAAAAAGTTGATGATGTTTGGGATGGTAGTAAATCTTTAGCTAAGGGGGCGGATGAAGCTGGAATAGGTCTTTATAAAAATGTAAAAGGACATCACATTCATGCTAAAGCTGCGTTCAAAGGACATGTAAGTTATGATATGAAAAAAGGACTTAGTATAAGTCAAGATTTTATGAAGGGGAAAGGGTGGAGTCATAGTGATATGACCACAAAGCAGAGACAACTCTTTAAAGAATTATTTGAAAGTGGAAGAGCAAATACATTAGAAGAACATACAAGAATTGCTATTGAAGCATTACAAGCTGGTGGTGCTACACTGGATGAAGCTACACAACTTGTCAATAGGTCAATTACTAATCTGATTGAGCAAGGTGTTAATTCACCTACAAGAATACCATGGTATACTAAATAGGAGGTTTGTTATGGAAAAAAATTCGTTAGACGTACTAGGTCAATCTTTAATGAAGTATGTAAGAGATGAAACTATTTCGACTTGGGATAGAATGATAGATGGAAAGATGAAAGGATTAACAGCACAAAAAGTAAAAGAAAAGGTCTCTGGTCTTAGTGAAGAACAATTAGAAATTTTAAAATGGATTATTCCTAAAATTGTAGACCAAGGTCTTCATAATGTAATGGTAATGTTTGAAGAATGTGAAGAATTATTTCTAGGAGTAAATCGAGATAGTGAAGAAATGGAAGATATTAAAGAAGAAAGTGATGGATTAGCAGGTGAATTGTATACTGAGGATGGGTGGATTACACGATTCAGTAATGAAAGATATGATGAGTAAGTTTAAGACCATAAATAGTAAGTGTTTTGTTAACTAACTACAAAAATATATTTAAACTTAATTCATAAAACAAGGAAATAAAGATAAAGACAAAAGAATAAGTTGTTGCATGTCTTTTGAAAAATGACATAAACTAAAACTAACTGCATAAACTAAATTCTGCAGTGAGCTGAGATTAAGGCTAACATGGGAATAAAATTCCTGTGTTAGTCTTTTTCTATGCCCCAAAACTGAAAGGAGAATAATACAATGAATACAATCGTAAAAGATTTTGAAAGACATCTATTTGAAGATGGTAAGAGTACTAAAACTATAGAAAGCTACATTGGAGATGTAACAGGATTAATAAAATATTTAGAAACAATGGGAGTAGAATTTGATGGAACTCTTAAAAGACTCTACATAACAAGCTACAAAAATAATCTCATTGAGAATGGTTACGAGCCTACAACTATAAATAAAAAAATAAATAGTTTCATGTCCTTAAATAACTATTTGATAGAAAAGGGATACATGAATGAGGTTGTAATTGACCTTAGAAAAGACCAAGTTAAGATTGCTTCTGATTCAGAGCATCAAGTAGAAGTTTTTTCAGATAGATTAGTTGAGAGAATACTTTTCTACATTCAGAATCAAAAGAAAGTAAGGTTAAGAGATAGCAAAGTCGTAGACTTTATAGACGTAAACAAAATTATTAAAGAACAGTTAGAAGAATCAAAGAGAGCAATAAATAATGAAGTTAAGGTACTTATAAAAGAACAGAAAAAAGCTAGAAAATATAATGATGGTATGCAAAGTACAATAATATATGGACAAGGCAAAAGAGTAGAACTAGTTATATATTAAATGGTCTATCGACCTTTGATTTTTTCGAAAAAATATTCTGATTTTTAAAAAAAGTTGTAAAATGTAGCAGGAGTAGTCTGTCTAAAATAAAAAAGGAAAAATATAGAACAATAGGTAAAGACTGCGCCTAATAAATATTTACTATGACGTTTGGTTGATGGATTAAATTTAGAGGAGTCAGTATATAAAGTACTCAAAGTAAGAGGTCAAGAACATATATCAGTAACTAAACCAGCATTAGATAGTAATAAACTAAAAGGTTTAAATCAAGCAAGAGTAAAGAAGTATATATTTGCATCATTCGTTTCTGATGTTTTAAAAAATGAATTAGAAAAATTCGGTAGAGAGTTGAAATGGAATCCTCATGTGAATATGTTGGTTACTAAGGGCGAAATAGGAGAAGATTTATCGTGGAAAAGGACTAAGTTTTTTCTATATAAGATGTTAAGAAAAAGATGGCAGAAGATATTATTAGATAGAATAGAAGAGAGTTTAGATAGAGCTCATAGCAAAAAAAAGAGTTCACCTAGGAGGAACAGTATAATGGGAAAAAAGAATAAGAAACCTAAAGATAAGCAGAGAGCTAAGTTGAAGGCTAAGAGAGAACTAGAAAAAATAGCTAATGATAGTATCTTATATATTTGCTCGGAGTGCGGTAATGCAGTTTGATATTATGGATGATGGTGATATATCAGAGCCACATAGATTCACGTGTGAGAAATGTAATGATCTTATGTATCCTCAAAACTATGAGGGTGTGAATGGTATTACTCATAGCGTAGATTAAATCTAAAATAAGCGAAGATTGATATGCTGACGCATATGGTGAGGCGTAATCTGAAAGTCTGTAAAAAAAAGATGAATTTAAACAGACTACAGGCTAAACGCCTAAGATTCGCTATTAGTGAAAGTTAAGAGCTCACGCAGCGCATGCTTTTTTTATTGTCCTTAAATAATTCTACTTTTATTTTTTGATTTGAACTATAATCAGGTGATTTAAATGCAATTATATTTTCCAGCAGGGCGAAACATGAATATGTATTAGAAAAACAAATATAAAATAGTGAACTAATTAGAACAAAGAATAAGGAAAACTTTTTCATATATTGTTACCGTCCTTTTACAAGTGTGATGTATGATTTTTTATAAATAATGGAAAGTTAATGATATATATTTCTTTTATAATTTATATGTAACAGGGTGAAATATATTCAGAAAATCTCTTAAAGAGGTTATGCAAAAAGGATGTGAAAAAAATGAAAAAATACAAGACTATGCTTTTTGTTATTGGAGTAGCAATTGTTTTATCATTACCAATAATGTTGGATATGGTAGAGTTTTCAGGAAAAAGTCATGAATATAATATATTCAATAAGTATGATAGTGAGCTTTTGAAAAAGATGGTGGATAAATACTCTAAAGAAAAAGAGAAGCATATAAAAGAACAAAAAAATATTATAAGTAATGATAGCCAATCAAAGGAAGATGATGAGGGGAAGAATAAAGAAAAATTAATACCTCCAAAAGAAATAGAACCGCCAAAACAAATAGAACCACCAAAACAAACCGAACCTCCAAAACAAACCGAACCTCCAAAAGAACAAGGTAGTAACATAATAAGTGAGGTATTCAGAATTGTAAATAATGAAAGACAAAAGGCCGGGGTACCAGTTTTGAAATTAAGTGATGAGGTAAATAATGTTGCTCAAAAGAAAGCACAGGATATGATTGATAATAAGTATTTTAGTCATACATCTCCTACATATGGATCACCATTTGATATGTTAAAAAAATATAATATTACTTATAAAGCTGCGGGAGAAAATATTGCACAGGGACAGAAGAATGCAACTGAAGTTATGAAATCTTGGATGAATTCATCTGGACATAGGGCAAATATACTTAGTAAAAATTATAGCCATATAGGTATAGGAACAGCAGTGGATAATAATGGGACTAGATATTGGGTTCAGATGTTTATTGGAAAATAAGTTAAGGACCCTTTCAATATATGGAATTCATAATACCAAGCAATATACAAAAACACTTTATTTAAACTGAATATTGTTAATAAATAACAAAGAAGGTATAATTAAAGAATGAAGATTCGGACGTCCTAATGAGAGGAGTTGTTAATAGCTAGGAAGAGGATGTAAATGAAGATGGGGTATTTGTAGATGAAATAGCAGGAGATAGGGCCGCAATTTATAAGGAAAATTTTTCAATAGAAAAGTCGGAATATTTAGAAAATGTGGCTTGTGCTGCATGGAGGGGACATCAAAACAGATATTTATAAATGAAACAAGGGCAGTAAGTGTATTGATGATAATTTGGAGGGGATTAATAATGAAAAACAATAATGAGGAATATTATCCAAAATGGTGTGAAGAAGCACCACCTGAGGGTTCTTATAGAAGTATATTAAAATGGGGGGATCCTAAAGAGTTTAAGCACCCTAATAAGCGATTATATGCTTTAATGAAGGAACAATTTAATATGACTGATGAGGATTTCAAGATACCTCAAAAAAGAGGGTTGGATAAAGTTGAATATAATGCTCCAATCAAGCTTTCACATGAACAAATCTCAAAATTTAGAGAGTTTGTTGGAGATGAGAATGTAAAAACTGATGATTATACAAGACTTGAGGTTGCTTATGGTAAAACAATGATAGATCTTATGAGGTTGAGAGAAGGGATAGTAGAGAACGTTCCTGATATTGTACTGTATCCTAGAGATAAAGAGGATATTAAGAAAATCGTTAAATATTGTGATGAACAAGAGATTGCTGTGTATATTTATGGGGGAGGTTCATCAGTAACAAGAGGAGTGGAATGTGTTAAAGGTGGAATCTCATTAGATATGAGAAAGCACATGAAGAAAGTACTAAATTTTAATGAAAAGAATCAAACAATTACTGTGGAAGCTGGAATGTCTGGACCAGATCTTGAGAAAACTTTAAATGATGCTCCAAATTTATTTAAGGCAAAGAGAAAATATACATGCGGACATTTTCCACAATCTTTTGAATACTCTTGTGTTGGAGGATGGGTTGTAACTAGAGGAGCAGGGCAGAATTCAACGTATTATGGAAAGATAGAAGATATGGTAATATGCCAGGAGTATGTTACTCCAAAAGGAATAATAAAAACAGAAGAGTTCCCAGCAAATGCAACAGGACCATCTATAGATGAGATAATGATAGGTAGCGAAGGGGCATATGGAGTTCTTGTAAATGTAACTCTTAAGATATTTAGATATATGCCTGAAAATCAGAGAAAATTTAGTTATATTTTTAAAACTTGGGATGATGCAATGGAAGCGGCTAGAGAAATTATGCAAGGGCAGTTCGGATATCCATCTGTGTTTAGATTATCAGATCCAGAAGAGACTGATGTGGCAATGAAACTCTATGGAATTGAAGGTACAATGCTAGATAAGATTATTACAATGAAGGGATATAAAAAAGGTGAAAGGTGTTTATTTCTTGGATTTACAGATGGTGAAAAGAGCTTTACTAAGGTAGTAAAACGGAAGGTTCATAAAATATGCAAGAAGTACGGAGCTATGTACTCAACTGGATATGTGACAAAAAATTGGGAGCATGGAAGATTTAGAGATCCTTACATGAGAGAGGATCTTCAAGATTATGGAGTTATGACTGATACACTAGAGTGTTCAGTTACATGGGATACAATGAAGAAAGTACATGAAGGTGTTAGAGCATATTGTAAGAGTAGACCTAACACTGTATGTATGACTCATATGTCACATGTTTACCCTCAGGGGGCAAATCTTTATTTTATCTTTATTGCAAAGATCAATAAAATAGATGATTATATTGAGTATCAAAGTGGTATCCTAGATAATATTCAGAAATACGGGGCTGCAATGAGCCATCATCACGGAATTGGAAAGATGACTGCTCCATGGTTAGAAGGGCAGCTTGGGGTTGAACAGATAGATGTTTTTAAAGCTCTTAAAGAACACTTTGATCCAAAAAATATAATGAATCCAGGTGGAACACTAGGATTAGATATGAAGGATAGTGAAAAAAGATTCTTACGTGAGGATAAAAGAAGTTGTGAGTTGAAAGTGGAGATGATAAAGTAAGTTGAGAGTTGATAGTGGAGAACGATTGACATTTCACTCGTTCTCAACTCTCCACTCTCAACTTCTTTTAAAGGTTTTTAATTTTTTACGTGCACACAACGCGTGCCTTTTTTCAAATGTTTAGTCTTTTTTGTTAACGAAATAGTTATAGGCTGAATTTAGCTTATTTACTATTTCGTATTCTTTTTTGTTTATTAATTTCTTTTCTTCTGCAGGGGAGTGAAGATTTTTATCCCTTTTAATTGAAGACCAAAGATTAAGTTTCATGGAAGCACCTCCTATCGGTTTCTTATTTAATTTCATACGCCTAAGTTATTTTATGTAATAAGCTGAAAGAATAATCATAAGGAAAGTTTATTTATGTACTCATAAATTATCGGAAAATATATTTTTATAAAATAAGAACAAGAATCACCTAAAGTGAATATCTTATAATGAGACTCTTTTGTTATGGGGTGTTTATTTGAATGAAATTAAAGATTTACAAAAAGATTTAGTTGATATTACAGTTAATCAAAGAGAATATGCTGTTAGACTTAATAAGTTAGAATCAAAAGTAGAAGAAATGAATAAATCACTATTGGAGATAAATATTTCTCAACAGAAAAATAGTGATAAATTTGAAAGCTTAGAAGACAAAATTGAGAAATATAATACTACTCTTCAGGAACGTGAAAAGGATCTGAAAGTATTAATTGAGAAAATGAAATATAGTTTAAATAATGAATTGAATTTGAAGTTTGAAGAGCATAGTCAGGAACATTTAAGGGATATTGAAGAATTATTTGATAGATTAAATGCAGTGAGAGATTCAAGAAGTGAAACAGACATTGCGATTCAAGAGAAATTTTCTGAACTTCGGTGTAAACTTGAGGCCATGTATGAGAGGGTTACGGAATTAAATAATAAAAAGAAAGAGCTTAGGATAGCGTTATTATATCCTATAATGGCTGCATTAGCTACAGTTATAATGAATTTTATTCTGATGGCATTGCAATAATAAGAATAAAGAACAGATTGTAAAAGATAATTACAATCTGTTTCCTAATTTTACATAAATTTAATTTTAAATAGGTTTATTTTGTGATTTAATATATATATAAACAACTTAATAGATTTATCTATAAAGAATAGAGAATAGAGAATAGAGAATAGAGAATAGAGAATAGAGAATAAATAATAAAGAATAAAGAACAAAGAATAAAGAACAAATTAGGAGGAAGAGATATGAAAATAAATAATGAATTAATGATTCAAGGATATACATATTTAGAGAATGATGACGTTGTAAAAGCATGTGAATGTTGGTTAAAGTTATGGGAGGATATTAAAAAGATAGCGTGTGAAGATCAAATGAAATCCATTGAGGATATGGATACGAAAGTTGATACTGAAGAGAGTTTGACTAACTGGGTGCAAGATCTTGAAATGGAACTAGAGAACGCAGGGATTGTTGATAATAAATATTATGAAGCGAGAATAAATTATTGTAAGGAATTCTGTGAAGCTTTTCCTATGACTGAAGAGTTTATAGTAATGAGCATGAAGACAGCAATAGCAGAATCTTATTTTGAGTTAGAAAAAGAAGAAGAAAGTGAGAAATTTTTTCAGCAGATAGTTGAGGAATACACTGATAGTGTTTGGCCATATATAAAATGGGGGGACACTTACTGGTTATCAGGAATAAAGATGGGTAAAGTAACTCTTGGAGATCTAAAAAAAGCAGAAGAGATATATGTTAAGGGATCAAAGATTTCAGATGAAGAGGACCTTTATATTGTGAATGAGAGATTAAGTGAAGTAAGAGAATATTTAAAAAAATAGATAATAATTAATCACTTGTTTTTTAAATTGTCATATTATATATATCGGAATAGTACGTTTTGGAGATGTTTATATGAGGATATGTTTCGATGCAGGCCATGGTGGAAAAGATAATGGAGCATCGGTAAATGGAGTACATGAAAAAGATATAACACTAAAAATTTGTAAGTATGCGCGATTTATTGCTAAGAAAAATGGATTTCAGTGTTTTATGACTCGGGAAAAAGATGAATCTCTAGTTCATATGGACAGAGCATTATATGCAAATAGAAATGATTGTGATATTTTTGTAAGTATACATTGTAATAGCTTTGTAAATGAATTAGCAAGAGGGATTGAAACATGGAGTTATCCGAGTAGTAATAAAGGAGAAAAGTTGTCTAACTTTATTCAGGAAGAACTTATAAGCACTACTTCTCTTTTTAATAGAGGGTGTAAAAAAGCTAGATTTTCAGTTCTAAATAAGACAGTTATGCCTGCTGTGTTAACTGAGATAGGATTCTTATCCAATCCACAAGAGGCAAAACTTCTTATGTCATCAGAATTCTTATGGGAAATTGCTTCCAGTATTGTAAAAGGATGTTGTATTTATTTCGAAAAAGAATTTCAGGAAATAGCATCCATAGAATTTTTAGGTGTGGAAGAGCGAAATCTTGTATTAGAATTTCAAAAATTCATAAACTCACAAGGTATATACGATGAGAGTGAATACCCCCTAAGAGAAGATGGAATACTTGGACAAAGAACTGTTAGCGTATTTCACAAATTTGAGAAAATGTTATTAAAAGAATGAGTATAACCCTATGGATTAGTATACGAATAGTCCATAGGGTTATTTAAATGGATATTATGGTATAATTATAAAAAAGCTGCTTAGGGGGGAATTATTGTGGAAAGAGTTGTTGGAGCTTGTGGGTGTATATGTAGCGACTGCCGCATGTTTGAAAAGGAATGTAAGGGGTGCCATTCTATAAAAGGTATAGCTTGTTGGTTACATGAAGTAGGACTCGATGTCTGTGATTTTTACGAATGTTCCGTTATGAATAAAGGATTAAAGCACTGTGGAGAATGTGGAGACATACCATGTAAAAAGTTCTGGGAAAATAAGAATCCTGTATGGACAGAAGAGGAACATAGAAAAATTGTAGAGGAGCGAGTGATTTTACTTAAACAAGAATAACTTAATCACGATTAAGTTATTCTTGTTTAAGTTTATTATATTGGGGTATAATAAACTTAAACAAGAATCAAATTAAAAGTTAAATATAAAGGGTGAGATATATGGAGTTTATTGGAAGAGAATATGAAATGAAAACTCTTGAAAGATTATATATAGAAAATACATTTCAATTTATAGTTATGTATGGTAGAAGAAGGGTTGGAAAGACTAGGCTTTTAAGTGAGTTTTGTAAGAATAAGAATTCAATATTTTTTGTTGCGGAGGAATACAATGAAAAAATAGCATTGGAGAAATTTTCACGAAAAATTCTAGAACATTATGATATGTCAGAATTTATGTCTTCTTTTGAGTCTTGGGAAAAAGCTTTTTTATTTATTCATAAAAAAGCTCAAGAAGATCCACTTGTATTAGTGATTGATGAATTTCCTTATATAGCTATGGCAAATAAATCAATACCTTCACTTTTGCAAAATTTAATCGATCATACTCTAAAAGATAGCAAATTGTTTCTTATTATTTGTGGGTCATCTATGAGTTTTATGGAGAAGGACGTATTATCTTATAAAAGTCCTCTTTATGGAAGAAGAACTTCACAGATGAAAATTGAGCCTTTTGACTTTTTTGATAGCGTCAAATTTTTCCCAAGCTATAGTATAGAAAATAAAATAATCTCCTATGGCGTTGTAGGTGGGATACCTCAATATTTGCAGAAATTTAAAGAGAGTTTTTCTATTGATGATAATATTAAAAATAATCTTCTTGAAAAATCAAGTTATCTTCATGAAGAACCTTTAAATCTATTAAAACAAGAGTTAAGAGAGCCAGCATTATACAATTCTATAATTGAATCTATCGCTACTGGTAGTTCCAGACTAAATGATATAGCCACAAAAGTAGGAGAAGATAGCTCAAAATGTTCTAACTATTTAAAGGCTCTTGTTGAACTTGAAATTATTGAAAAGGAGATTCCAATAGGAGAAAAAGCAACTAGTAAAAAAACTCTATACTCAATTAAAGATAGTCTTTTTAGGTTTTGGTATAGATATATATTTACTAATTCAACACTTATAGAGCAAGAAATGATTGAATATGTTTATGAGAAAAAAATAAAGCCAGATTTAAGTGATTTTTTAGGGAACACTTTTGAAAAAGTTTGTGTAGATTATCTTAAACATAAGAATAAAAAAATGGAATTACCTTTTGTTTTTGAAAAAATAGGTCGTTGGTGGGGAAATAACCCTATAAAAAAACGACAAGAGGAAATAGATATATTAGCTGTAGATAAGAATACTGCGCTCGTAGGAGAGTGCAAGTGGAGAAATGAGCTTTTAAACATGAATGTAGTTAATTCACTAATAGAAAAGTCTCAAGCTTTAAACTATGAGAATAAATACTATATTTATTTTTCTAAAAGTGGATTTACAGAAGAGGTAAAAAACTTTAGTAAAAATAATAATATTATGTTAGTGGATTTTTCAAAGGATATTATTGTTTAGACACAAATATCACATTATATTAGGTTGCCAAAGAATAAATTTACGAAAAACTTAGATAAAAAAGTAACCACGTTTCAAAAAAGGAAACGTGGTTTAATGTATTGTATTTTAACTACGATATTTTATCACAGATAAAATGAGTAAAAACCTATTGTCAACTCTCCACTTCTTTTAAAGGTTTTTAATAAGGCACACACAATGAGCAGAAATTCCTTCCTCTCGTCCAGTGAATCCTAATTTTTCTTCAGTTGTAGCTTTGATATTCAGGCAATCATCAGAAAGTCCTAATGTATTGCAGATATTTTTCTTCATTTGAGGGATATGAGGTGCAAGTTTTGGGTTCTGTGCGATAATTGTACAATCAATATTACCGATAGAGTAGCCTTTATCATTCAATAGCTTATTAACATGAGCCAATAATTTTAATGAAGATATTCCTTTAAAAGTATCATCAGTATCAGGGAAATGCTTACCTATATCTCCAAGAGCAGCAGCGCCTAAAAGTGAATCACATATTGCATGAAGAAGTACATCTGCATCAGAGTGTCCTAATAAACCTACAGTATGAGGTATATTAACTCCACCTAATATAAGATCTCTTCCTTCAACTAATTTATGTACATCATAACCATGACCAATTCTCATAATTAATATCATCCTTTCAAAATAATTAATAAAGAACAGAGAACAAAGAACAAATATTGATGATATTCTTTATTCTTCAGAATATCTTAAATTTATTTAGTATATTTATATTTTATTATAGCGTAAATAAAATATAAAAAGTAGGGATTAATTTGGGAAAATATGAGCGTATTAATTATAAAAATATGGGAAATAAGATGGTATATGGTACAATATAAAGGGAGCAAAAAAAATAGGGAAATGAATGATGATGAATTTGATAAATTCTGTAAATTTAGTATTTTAGATTATTCACAAGATTTGATTAAATCAGGAGCATGTAATGAAGAAAATGCACTTGATTGTACGAAAAAAGAATTTAATGAAATTCTTCCACAGGGGAAAGATACAGCGAATAACTTTATTTATGTTATGGAAAATACTCAAAATGAATATATTGGTTATATTTGGTATGAAAAGTGTTCAGAAAATGAAGGTTTTATTTGTGATTTTTTAATCTTAGAGAAATTTCGTAAAAAAGGTTATGGAAAACAGACATTGATTTTGCTTGAAAATCAAGCAAAAGAAAAGAAAATTAATAGATTAAGTCTTAGTGTTTTCAAATTTAATGAGCCAGCTTTTTCGTTATATAATTGTTTAGGATACAAAACATTTAAAGAGGATTCAGAAAGTATGTATATGATGAAAGAAATTTAAAAAATTAAATTTGTGGTACATAAATGCATAAAAATGAGTAAATCCCATTTGTCCTAAAGAACAATAAAATGTAGGTTCTGACTATAGTCAGAACCATCCATCGTTCTCCACTTTCAACTCTCAACTAAAAAAAGCACGGAGTGCCGTGCTTTTTTAATCAGTTTCCTTTAGCTGCTCTCATGAACATTTGAGTCCAATAAATAACGCCATTCTTATTTGTGGCAACTCCAACACCTATTTCAGCGAATGAATCACTTAAGATGTTGCTTCTGTGTCCAGGAGAATCCATCCAAGTTTGCATTACTTCTTTAGGAGTATTTTGACCATATGCAATATTTTCTCCAGCTGCAGTAAATTTAATTCCCCACTGTTCTATCATATCAAATGGAGTACCATATGTAGGCGAATTATGAGCAAAATAATTCTTGTCTATCATATTTTGAGCTTTTGCTTGAGCACAATCAGTTAATTTTGCATGTGCTTTTAGAGGTTGAAGACCTCTGTTTACACGTTCTTTATTAACAAGTTCAACAACTTCTTTTGCAAAGTCACTCATAGACACTTGAGGAGCTTTAGGTACTTCAGGTTTAGGCGCTTCAGGCTGAGGTGTTTGAGGAACTTGAGGTTTTTCAGGTAATTGAGGTTGTTGTGGTACATATTTACCATCTTTAGGTGCCATAAACTCGTCAGGAATTATTAGCTTTTGCCCTCTATATAATATGCGAGGGTTTTTAAGTTTAGGGTTGGCGGATATTAAACGGCGATAATTGATATTATTTCTTTTGCATATCCTCCAAACAGTATCCCCTTTTTTTACAACATATTCCTTTTGAAGTGCGAATGCTGAAGCACTGCTTCCTATTAAAAGCATTAGAATTAAAGAAAAAGAAATAAGTTTCCTTTTCATCAAATCACCATCCTTATTATTTTTATAGTCTTAGTATTTATATAATTGAAATAGATATACTAATGATTTTAATATACGAAATAATTATTTATAAGTCATTGATAATAAATGAATTTATGATAAATTAAGGATAAAAAATAAGAATAGTACATAATATATAGATTTTATGAAAGAACAGTGATATTATTAAAGGTAAAATATTATATAAATTACATAAAATAGATAAATATAATAAAAATACAGCCGAAAGTTTCGAAATATATTGATAAAAGATTAACTAAATGATATAATATGGTAAACTATACAATATTATATAGAGTAAAATAGTGTATTATAAAGGGGGAAGTGGTATGATTGAGGTTAAAAATCTAACGAAAAAATTCAAAGAAGTTACGGCAGTGAATGATATGTCTTTTACTGTTAGACAAGGAGAAATTGTAGGGCTGTTGGGCGAGAATGGTGCAGGAAAAACAACCACATTAAGAATGATAGCAACGATGATAAAGCCTACAAGCGGAGATGCAGAAGTTAATGGTCACAATATAATAAGTGAACCATATGAAGTTCGTGGAGAAATAGGTATATTATTTGGAGGAGAGGTGGGGCTATATGATAGACTTACTGCTAAAGAAAATATAAAATATTTTGGTGAACTTAATGGAATGAACAAGCATGAGCTTGATGAAAGAATAGTAAAACTTAGTGAAATGCTTGATATGGATGAATATATCAATAGGAGAGTTGGGAAATTCTCAAGAGGTATGAAACAGAAAGTAGCAATAGCTAGATCTATTGTTCATAACCCAAATGTTATGCTATTTGATGAACCATCAATAGGGTTAGATGTAACATCATCTATAATTGTTCAAGATTTTATATTGAAGTGTAAAGAGGAAGGAAAAGCTATCATATTCTCAAGTCATAGCATGAAAGAAGTGGAGAGATTGTGTGATAGAGTTGTAATTATTAATAAAGGAATATTAGCTGAAGATTCTACGTTAGATGGCTTAAAAAGTAAATATAATGATGATGATCTTGAGAGAATTTTCATTAAGTTGGTAGGTGATAAATAATGAATATAATTTTAACAGTATTCAAAAAGGAAATAAAGGATATATGTAGAGATAAAAAAACGTTGATAACTAGTATATTATTACCCTTATTGATATTGCCTATTTTATATGGATTTATGGGAAAGGGAATTTCAAAAGATATTGATGAAGTTAATGAAAAATTAAAAATTGCTATAGTTGCAACTGAGGAAAATAGTGTTAAGGAATATCTGAATTCCTTAGATAATATTGAAGTAATTCAGAGTGATGATATCGTAAGAGATATTAATAAAGGTAAAATTGATGCAGCAGTAGTTATTCCAGATGGAATAGAAGAGGCTATTAAAGAAAATAAGACTATGGATGTAGAAATTTTATATGATACAGCAAGCAATAAATCATCCATGACAAGATCATCTGTATATAGTATATTAAGTGACTATTCTAATACTATAGTAAGAAAACGGTTAGAAGAAAAAAACATAGATATGAGTATCTTGACTCCATTTCAGGTACAGACAAAAGGAATTGAAAAAGAGGATAAAGATGATGGAGTAGGATTAATGCTACTTTCAATGCTACTACCAATGCTTTTGATAATGTATTCCGCAACAAGTCCGTTACCTGTTGCTGTTGATTTAGCAGCTGGTGAAAAGGAAAGAGGAACATTAGAACCATTACTTACTACACAGGCTAATAGAACATCTCTTTTATGGGGAAAACTTTTTGCCATAACAACAATGGGTATAATAACTGTAATAGCATCTCTTGCAGGATTATTTATAGCTATTAAGAGAAATCCAGTATTATTTGGTGGAGGTAGTGGAGCTTTGGGGATTGATACAAAGTCACTATTATTAATTGGAACAATAACAATTCTTGTTACTATGACTTTCGCTGCATTGGAACTTTCTATAAGTATATATGCTAGGTCATTCAAGGAAGCGCAAACTTATCTAACACCAATAACACTTATAGGTATGTTTGTTGGATTCAGCTCATATGTAATAAATATAAAGACTGTATCTAATGTGCAATTCTTTATTCCAATATACAATGCAGCAATATGTTTGAAAGAAATTGCACTTGGTAAAATTAATTATACACATTACTGGATTACAATAGTTGTTATGATAGTAGCTGTTATTGCATCAATATTCTTTACTAGAACTATGTTTAATAAAGAAAAAGTAATTTTTAGAACGTAAGTTTGTTGGTTTATGCACAGGTTATCCACAATTCTGTGGATAATGTTGATAACTTTTCTATAAAGTAATCAATCGATGTGTTGGGTTTAGGTGAAAATTCAGTAAATTCCATATAAAGAACTAAGGTTTGTATTATAATTAATAGAAAATTATAAAATAAACAAAGAATAAACAAGTTATCCACAAAGAAGCTGTGGATAACTTGTTTTTTTGTTGATAACTAATACAAATAAGTCACGGATAATTATTATTAGCGGATTACCACAATATATCAACATAATATTTGTGGATAACGTAGAAAAATGTACTAATTCATATTATAATTAATGTAGATAAGAGGGGAGGTTTAGATAACTATGGTGATATTCATTCTTTCATGTGTAATCATAGTAATAATTGGAATAATATATACTTTAAGAAAGTTTTCTATAGAAACAATCAAAAGGAAAATAAAGAATATGAATCAAATTGAAAAAGGCGAATTGGAGAAGGGATTAATAGATAAAGCGTTTTTAGACAAGTTATATCAGGAAAAAGTTTCTATAAAATCACTAGATGGTTTAAACTTAAGTGGAATGTTTATACATGGAAATGAAAATAAGGATAAAACTTTACTGGTATCCCATGGAATAACATCAGGTATACCAGCATCATATAAATATGCTAGACCTTTTATTGAAAGAGGATGGAATGTACTTCTCATATATCATAGGAGACATAGTGATAGTGAAGGCAAATATTCAACAATGGGATATTATGAGAAACATGACTTATTGTCATGGATTGAATTTATAAAGGAAAAGGTTGTAGATAATAGTACAATAGGAATACATGGTGAATCTATGGGAGCATCTTCTGCATTACTGACAGCTAATATGACAAATCAAATTGATTTTATAATAGCTGATTGTGGATTCAGTAGCTTTCATGAGCTTCTATTATATAAATTTAAAAGAAGTAAAATGCCGCTATTTCCTCTAGTAGATATAACTTATAGGTATACAAAGTTTATAGCAAAGTTTAATGTTAAAGATGTTAATCCTATTGAGTCAATAAAAGATAGTGGAATACCGGTTTTGTTTATTCATGGTAAAGAAGACAAGTTTGTACCAACATTTATGAGCGAAAATATGTATAAAGAGACTAAAGGATATAAGGAGATATATTTAGTTGATGATGCAGCTCATGCTCAGAGTATTTTTGTGGATTACGAAACATATAAAAATAAAATGATGAACTTTGTGGATAAAGTAATAGGCGTATGAAAAAGATAAGTAGGGAGTGGAGATATTGAAAATTTCATTAAGAAGTATCAGGTGTTTTTTTGTATTATTATTTGTCTTTTTATTCTCATCTATCAGTACTTATGCTATTGAAAATAATGAATATAAGTTTACTGATGTGAATCCAGAGAAAGTTTGGAAGGTTAAATTTAATAAGGTAGTAGATGGAGAGTATTTAAAAAAGGTACAAGCCAAACTTATGGATGAGAGAGGAATAGATCTATATCTACAAATGAGCCTGGGTGATGATGATAAAACTGTATTAATTAAACCTCCTAGTGGAGGGTATGAAGAAGATTGTAGTTATGAGATAAATATACCTGCTGGATTGAGGGCAAAAAATGGAGAAACTCTTAAAAAAATATCAACTATAAAGTTCACTGTTGGAGATAATAGCAAAATCATTAGATATGTTGATTATAATATGACTGTGGAAGAGTTTGCTATAAACCAACAGAACAATGAGAGAATGATAATATATGGAGGTAATGGAATATGGAGCACGCCAACCTTAGATGAAGTGAAATATTATATTGATCCAGAAAATTTTATGGATGAATATGGTATATACCAATTCCTTGTACTTAATTATGTGGAAGGTATGACTGTTGATGAAGTTAATGAAATACTAAGGGGGAAAGGTATATTAGAAGGACGGGGAGCTGCTTTGCTAGAAGGGGCAAAAAAATACAACATAAATCCAGCCTATCTTATAGCGCATATCATTCTTGAAACAGGGCATGGGTCATCTAAATTAGCTAAAGGTATTGAAGTTTCAATAGTAAAAGAACAAGCTGTTGAACCTAAAATTGTATATAATATGTATGGTATTCAGGCGACTGATGCAGATTCAAATAAATATGGATCGGAATATGCATATGAACAAGGGTGGTTTACACCTGAAAGTGCAATTATAGAAGGGGCTAAATGGGTTGGAGAAAACTATATTAATAGTGATAAATTTGATCAAAATACTCTTTATGAGATGAGATGGAATAAGAGTGTTATGTGGCATCAATATTCTACAGATGTGAAATGGGCATATGGTCAAATAAAGTGGATGAAAGATTATCTTGAAAAGAGCGAAAATATTAAATTAGTATTTGAGATACCGAGATATAAGAAATAAATTTAATATACAAATGAAGAGGAAAAGATTGAAAAATATAGTTGAGAGTGTAGAGTTGAGAACGATGGATATTTCACTTGGTGAAATTTTGATTTTATTGTTTCTTGGGCAATAAAGGGTTCACTCGTTTCATCAATGATGAAACATTGTATTTTAACTACAATATTTTATCCTAGGATAAAATGAGTGAAAACATCCATCGTTCTCAACTCTCAATTTGTTTTAAAGATTTTTATTATTTATTGCTTTTTCCATTTTCGTTTACTATTAATTCAAGATTACGATAGTTGATATACTCTTCAAATGGAGAAAAATCAAGATTAATGTTTTTGCTAGTTCCGTTAACGTATATAATTACATAGGGGGTTTTTGAAAGGTATTCATTTGAAAAATAATCTTTTGCTGTACAGATATTATACAATCTGATAAGAGTATCGTTGTAATTTTTATTAAAGAAACTAGATGTATTCAATACGCTTATACCTTTAGCATTCAAACCTTCAATCTCAACAATTTTATTATCTTTATTTACATTTATTTTAAATTCTGCATTCATATTTATTATAAATGAAGTGGTAACTTTGGTATATTTTATGAAATATATACTTGAAGATAGTCCAATAATTAAAGCAAAAAAGATTAATAATTTTAATCCTTTATGCATCACATAGAATTCATATCCAGTATAGAGTTCACCTTTTACTGGAGCCGCAGAGTTCATCTTTACTATTGCAAATTCATCGTCAGGGGTTAAAATATACACCTTACTGCCTTTTACATTCATTACTTTACCTGATTTTTTCATAGAATTCTCCATATAAGAAATTAGTATGACTTTTTAACATAAATTACGTATATATATTGGCTTATAGTAAATATATACAATTAATAAAATTTTAATATTTGTGACCTTATTTACTGGTATAATATGATTATATAGTAAATGAATATTATTATGCAATACATATATATGGAAATATGTATTGCATAATAATATTCATTTTAAAGAAAAAAATATAAAAAATGATTAAATAAGAATATCTTTAGATAAGATAATAAGAGTATAAAGGTGGCATTTGATGAAAAAAAATAATAATATGTATATGCAAAAATTTAATATTGCCTTTATTTTATTGGGTATAATTTTATTTCATACATATGATAATGTGTTTGCATATACAGATACTAAGGTGAATGGAGGCGTTTCACATTATCCACTGATACAGGGGGAAAAAATCGAATTGATATTTGTGCTTAGTGGATATTTAGAACCTGTTTTCGAAGCAGAAATTATTGATAATAAAGGGAATGTGAGAGTATTAACTATTGATAATCAAGCATTTGTTCAAGAGGATAATATTTATAGTTTGAAATTTGAAGAAGAATATACTCTTGATGACGAGTGTATAAAAGTATACATACAAGAGAAAGAGCATGATAGTAAAGTAGATACTTATGAATTAAATATACAAATAAATATAAAGGATGGTATTAAAGAAGACAATATTTATCAAGCACACAATGCAAGAATTGGACATTTTAATAAGGTATATGATAAAAATGGTGTAGTTGAAGATGAAAAAGTAGTAGATGAAGGTCTTTTAGAATATATTTATAACAAAGATAATTTAATTGGGGATAATATAGAAATTGAGAATAAAGAAGGGGAACTATATAAATTACATGTATATCATGTAGAGAGTAATAGTTGGACAATTGATGAGGAAGAATATAGGAAAGATATAACATGGAAACCTATGAAAGGTGGAACATATTTTCTAGATTTGTGGATTAAAGAGAGTAAAAATAACAATAAATTTGATAGATGGGCAATTACTCCAATTAAAATTAAGGATAATGAACAAAATGTAAAAATTGATTACATTATACCTTCCCATAAACCAATAATTTATAGAGATAAATTGAAATTTTATATTAAATCTTCTGGTAGTGATAGATTTCAGTATAGAGCATTTGTTCTTCCGGAGAACGGAGACTATATTGAAATTACTGATGGATATAGTGAATTCATAGATGGAGATGAAGTTTATGAAATTCAAATAGATAACAATATTGGTGTTGGAGAGCATACGTTATTGATATGGGCTAGAACGGTATATGATGAGAGTGAGTACACAACATTTAAGAAATTAAAATTTAGTATACAAGCTAAGCCTGGAAAATCAGATGAATATTTTGATAGTAATATTATTTTTGATAATGGTATTCTTAAGGAACATAAGGAATACAAAACTGGAGAAGAAATAACAATTCAAGGTATTGAATTCCTAGAGTTTCTTGAGTTTCTAAATATAGAGTACATGTATAAGCTTAGAGTTTTTGATGTGAATAGAAATGAGTGGATTGATGTTAATGATGTATATCAAGATACTATTAAATGGGTTCCAAAAGAAGAAGGCATGTATCTATTATATTTAAACGCAGTTGATAAGAATGAATTTAATTTGGTTAAAAATACTGGACAAGAAGTAAATGAATCTGGGACAAGAATAGAACCTATAATAGTAAAAGATCAAATAAACAATAATAATAGTTCTCAAAAATATACAATGATTAAGACGTTTAAAGACTTATCAGATTCTACATCAAAAGAATATTTGTTATATATTGATAACGATAAAATTGAAAAGGCTTATTTGAAAGCTCTTCAAGTAATCAAAGAAAATATTACTGAAAATATGACAGAACTTGAGAAGTTATTTATACTAAATGATTATATAGTTAAGAACGTACAATACAATGTTGATATTTTCTCAAATGAGACTATACCAGAAGATTCATATAATATTTATGGGCTTCTAATTGACAATTTGGCTGTTTGTCAAGGTTACACAGAGGGAATGAAATTGTTCTTAGACATGTTGGGAATACCAAACAGGGTAATAAAAGGCGAAACATATGTAAATAATCGTTTACTTAAACACATATGGAATGTTGTTGAAATTGATGGTAAAGAATATCACTTAGATTGTACATGGAATGATCCTATACCAGATAAGAAGGATAAGGCTAGTTATGCATATTTTTTAGTAGATGACTCTGTAATTGACGATAATCATACTTGGGATAAGGATAAGTATGGAGCTATTAATAATAAAGAATACAGTTATTTCAATAAGATGATTTTTCCTATAAAAGATGGTAATTGGATATATTATAAGAATAGAGATGATATGTATAGGTTATATAAAACAAAGATTGATGGAACAGAGAACACAAAACTTACTAATGAAAGTGTTTTTGAATTTTTAGTTGATGGGGATTGGATTTTTTTTAATAGTATATATGGGGGTAATATATATCGAGTAAATAAAGATGGACTAGGATCCATAAGGATAAATAATGAAGTTTCAAAAGGTCTCGTGAGTGAGGGGGAGTGGATTATATATAAGAATCATCTTGATGGAAATTATTACAAGGTAAAGAAAGATGGAAGTATGAAACTGCCATATGAAGAGCAAAACTGAAAAGATAATTGAGAATGAAGGCGGGTTCTGACTGAGGTCAGAACCTACATTATTATTGGTTAGGGAACAAGAGGAATTTACTCGTTTCACCTTTGGTGAAACATTGTAGGGGAGTGAAGGGAAATCATGAAAATAGAAAAAGAATTTAATAAATATTTAATTGAGTTAAGAAGAGAATTTCATAAATATCCGGAAGTTAGTTGGAACGAGTTTGAAACGAGTAAGAGGATAAAAGAAGAATTGGTAAATATGGGGCTAGAATTCAAGGAGTGTGCATCAACGGGTGTAGTTGTTGATATAGACGGTAATATTCCAGGAAAGAGGGTATTATTGAGAGGGGATATAGATGCTTTAGAATTGACTGAAAAAAATGAATTTGAGTTTAAATCAGTGAATAAGGGAGTTATGCATGCGTGTGGTCATGATGCACATATCGCTATGTTACTTGGTGCTACTAAGCTTCTCAATGATAATAGAGAGCTTATTAAGGGGAGCGTAAGGATTGTCTTCCAACCAGCGGAAGAATGTGGAGAAGGCGCTGAGAGAATGATAGCTGAAGGGGTTTTAGATGGAGTAGATGGGGCCTTTGCAATACATATATGGTCAATGCTAGAGAATGGAAAAATATCAGTTGATGAGGGTGAGAGAATGGCATCCCCTGATATTTTCAAGATAAACATTAAAGGAATTGGGTGTCATGGTTCCTTACCTCAAGAAGGGAAAGATTCTTTAGTAGCTGCTGCTTCTATGGTTATGAATCTGCAAACTGTTATTAGTAGAGAAATAAGTCCCCTTGAATCTGGAGTGGTGACTATAGGGGAACTGAAATCAGGTTCAAAATATAATATAATTGCGGAAGATGCTTTCTTAAGTGGAACAGTAAGAGCTTTTAATCAGGAAACAAGAGTTAAGATAAAGAACTCAATTGAGAGAATTGTAAAAGCTACAGGAGAAATGTATGGTGTTCATGTTGAAATGGAATACATATTTGGGCCACCACCAGTTATGAATGATAGTAAGTGTAGTAAAATTGCTGAAGAAAGCGTGAAGAAACTTTTTGGAAATGAAAGTTTGATTTCTATGAGAAAACTTACAGCAGGAGAAGATTTTTCGTTATTTGCAGAGAAAGTACCGTCGATATTGGCTTTTTTAGGAGCAAAAAAACAAGAGACGTATCCTCATCATAATCCAAGGTTTGATATAGACGAGAGTAACCTTGAAAAAGGGGCTAAATTATATATGCAATATGCCCTAGATTTTTTAGAAAAAGAGTTAAAATAAGAAAGAATATATCCTTTTATATTTAAGTAAATATAGTGGTAAAACTCAAAGAGTTTATACCACTATATAATACGAATTTATTGTAAAATCAAGCGATTAATATTAACAAATAGTAAACAAATGATTAATAAAGTGTTAAAAATTTGACTTTTTGATTTTTATATGTATAATAGTTTAATTGTAGCAAAGAATAAAGAAGAAGAGGATTATTATGTATTATTTTGAAAAGTTAAGACAAGCTATTTTAGTTGATAAAAAAGTTGTAACTAAAGTGGATAAGTATGTTAAAACTAAATATCCAAATAACACTGACTCTGTTAATATTGATATTATGAAAGATGCGCTTAATAAAGTAGTTAATAAGGAATTAGAAGAGTTGAACATATCAGAAAAAGATGATGTTATAAACGGTGTGATTGAACAAGCTATAATTAACAAAGGGAATGACATAACGAAATATGATGTTCTGAAGGTTTGTAGCAATATTATTGATAATCACTCAAGTTCAATAAAGGAAATTGGAAAGTGGATTGAGAATAGCATCGATTACCAGGTTAATAAGGATGAAGTAGTGGAATTCTTGGATAATATTAAGGGTATAGACTATCTAGGAGATTATTCAGTTGTACAAACTGAAACACACCAGGAAGAGTTGGTGACCATTCCCCATGTGGTTATAAAAAGCACTAGAGACCTTGTGAGAGCTATTAAAGGATTTTTAACGACTCTAACGCCAAAAGAGGTTTATAAAATCGCTAGGAGTAGCTTTATAGCGATACTAATAATGACAGGGACTTTTTATTTGTTTAATGAGGATATTGGCATGGCAGAGAGTAATGAGGGATTGGCTCAAAAAGAATACAGAGGTAATCTTGCTGAAGCATATGGAGAATATTCAATGGAATTGGAAAAAGCTAAGGTTAATTATGATATATTAGCGTGTCATCCATTTCTACCAGATTATTTTGATTATATTGAAATTGATGAGATAAAACTAAAAGAATATTTAAGTAATCGTAACTCTTTGTTAATAGAAGATGAGTATTTTTATGATATAATACAAACATCAAAGGAGTTCAATTTAAACCCCTTAATTCTTTTTGCAATTACAGGACAAGAACAAGGATTTGTACCAAAGGGCAAGGATGATGCTAATAAAATAGTTAATAACCCATTTAATGTATTTATTAGTTGGAGGCATTATAACACGGATATTAAAGATTCAAGTGAGATAGCAGCTAGAACTGTAATTAATCTTAGTAAAGGTGCTGTTGAGGGGCAAAATATCTTTAAATGGATAAATAGATTATATGCAGATGATCCTAATTGGTATAAAGGTGTAGAGGAATTATTTTGGGGTATGATGGAATACTGTAATTTGAAATATTAAACATATGAGGTATGAGATGAACATTTGTATAGATATTGATGGAACAATTACTAATGCATATTATTGGGTAAATTACATGAATGAACACTTTAAATTAAATCTTGTAGATGAGGATATAATATACTATGATTTGTGTAAAGTGGCAAACGTTACAGAAGAACAGTTTGAAGATTTTTATAGAATTTACAGTGAAGAGATTCATGGAAATGCTGTTATTAGAGAAAACGCTGAACAAATCTTAGCAAAAATAGCACATGATCATAATATTTATTATGTAACAGCTAGAGATAGTTCGCTCAAAAAGATAACAGAGGAATGGTTCAAGAAGACAGGGCTTCCTAAAGGACAGTTGTTTATGTTAGGAAGTCATAATAAAGTGAAAAAGGCTATGGAACTTAAGTGTGATCTTTTCATTGAGGATAGGTATGAAAATGCAATAGAATTATCACAAAGTGGTATCAGAGTGCTACTTATAGATTGTTATTATAATAGACATCCTCTCAATAATAATATTAAGAGGGTAACTGATTGGACTGAAATAAACGAAGAAATTGATATGATTAGTAAAAAAAAGAAATATGCTTAGGGAACACTAAAAAGAAGTTGATAGATGAAAGTGGAGAGTTGAGAGCGAATCACATCGTTCTCCACTCTCAACTTTTTTTAGAGGTTTTTAATTTTTTTAGCACGCGCTACGCGTGTTTTTTTTGCAAAAATAAAGCTTGGGAAAACAATCCCAAGCAAACGGCAATATATTGAATACAAAGAAGATTATTTTTAAGCGAATCATACTAACTTCACTATAATCATCATTTAAGGCATTCAACACATCTCCGATACTAATATTATTATCATTTTTCAAGATTATATGTATTAATATAAAAAAAGATTATTTAGAAAAATGCTTTTCATAAATATACCATAGATATTATAGACTATAGTATACAAAGAATAAAAGCGAAAAATATGTATAGGTGATGAGGGTGATGAAAGATATTATATCAAAATCTATTAGAATTAAACGGATCAAACAAGAGCAACAACTTAAACAGAATAAGGTTATGAATCAAAAAGATTTATATGAAGAGTTTGAAGAAAAAGAAATATTTGAAGAGATTAATGATATAAAAAGGCAAATTGAAGATTTAAAAGAGGGATTAGAAGATGTTAATGATATAGAAGTGGATGAGGATAAAAAGGAATCGTATACAATGGGAAAACATGATTATATGATTGAATCAATGATTAGTAAGTATAAGAATATAGATATTCCTGATGTAAGAGAAGAGTTGGATATTATAAATGAAATGATGAGTGAAGAGGGATTATCAGATGAGGAATTAGAAATATTAGAAGAAGAATATAAAGAAAAAGTTGAATTATTATCAGATACATTACAAGAGAGAAGATGTAGTGTGGAAAAAATGTACGACTTGTTTAAAAATTTAAAATTCTAGTGGGTATAACAAGTAGTTAAAAATGTAAAAGTGTTATTATTTATTTACTAAATTATGAAGCATTATCAATATTGTTGACAATTTACTAAAAATTTACTAAAATAAAATTAAGATGAATTTTACAAAAATCAGATGAGGTTTTGGAAGGGAATATTTATGGCAACATTAAAAGATATTGCAAAACTAACAAATGTGTCTTTATCTACTGTATCTAGAGTTTTAAATTATGATAGTAGTATTTCAGTAACTAATGAAACAAGGAAACATATTTTTGAAGTAGCAGAAGACTTAGATTATAGAACACCAAAGCAAAGAAATAAAGACAATGATAGAAATAATGATAAGAGTTTAAAAATTGGAGTTTTACATTGGTATTCTCAAGATGAAGAGTTGGAAGATCCATATTATTTATCTATTAGAAAGGGAATCGAAAAATGTGCTGCTGATAAAAATATTCAAATAACTATGATATTTAAAAACAGTGATAAGTATACAACTAACGAATTAAAAGAATTTGAAGGTGTTGTAGCAATAGGAAAATTCAGCAAAGAGGATGCTGAGGAATTTGCTAAGTGTTGTAATAATATCACCTTTGTGGATTATTCTCCTAATGTTAAAAAATATGATTCGGTAGTGATAGATTTTAAAGCTGCAGTGTTAGAAGTATTAGATTATTTAAGTGAACTCGGACATTCTAATATAGGATATATTGGTGGAATAGAATATATTGGGAATGATAAGGCTGTTATAAAAGATGAGAGAGAATATATATTTCAGCAATATATGAATGATAAAGGTGTTGTTAATTGTGACCATATTTATATTGGACGATTCACTGCGGAGGATGGTTATAAACTTATGAAGAAGGCTATTGCAGAAGGGCAAGTTCCTACGGCTTTTTTTGTGGGAAGTGATTCTATGGCAATAGGCGCTTTAAGAGCATTGTATGAATCAGGAATTAGAGTTCCAAAAGATGTGAGTATTATTGGGTTTAATGATATACCAACAGCTAAGTATCTAGTGCCACCACTAACAACTATTCGAGTTTATACAGAGTTCATGGGGAGTACAGCGGTAGAATTATTACTTGAAAGAATTTATGATAATAGAGATATTCCTAAAAAAGTAGTTGTACCAACTCAAGTAATAATAAGAGAGAGCTGTAAGGAAATTAAGTGATTTTCTAATAGACAGGAGTAGTCTCAAAATATTTTTTAAAATTATTTTGAGACTACTCCTGTTTATTTTTGTTTCTTAAGGTAAAAATATAGGCAAAAATATTAAGAAAAATTTCAGTAATGTTTTTAAAATATAATATGTTAGTATGCAAAAAAAATACTTAATTTAGTATAAGTCCATGAATAATATAATATATATTGTATAAGAGTATATTTTGAAAACATAGAAGCAGAAATTTTCAAAATATATTGACAATTCAGTAAAGTTTTAGTAAAATCTAGTAAAAGGAATAATATTCCTTTTAGAAAAAAATGTAATTGGGGGGGTCAGGCATGAAAAAAGTAGTATCGTTATTTCTTGTTTTATTATTATCAGTATCGCTTATAGCATGCGGTAATAAGAATAAAAGTGCAGACGCGGAGGCAACTCCGAAGATAGGTGTTACAATCTATAAATACGATGATAATTTTATGTCCTTTGTACGTCGTGCTATTTTAAAAAATGCAGAAGAGAAAGCTGAGTTGAATATTAATGATTCTCAAAATGACCAAGCTAAACAAAATGAACAGGTGGATATGATGATATCAAAAGGGGTTAAAGCATTAGCTATTAATCTCGTTGATCCACAAGCTGCTGCTACTATAATTGCAAAGGCTAAAGAAGCAGATATGCCAATTATATTCTTTAATAAAGAACCAAGCGATGAGGATATGGCTTCTTATGAGGCGTGTTGGTATGTAGGAACAAATTCAGCAGAATCAGGAATAATTCAAGGGGAATTAATTTTTGATTCTTGGAAAGCTCATCCTGAGTGGGACAAGAATGGAGATGGAAAAATACAATATGTATTATTAAAAGGTGAGCCAGGACATCCAGATGCAGAGGCTCGTACTAAATATTCAATGGAAACAGTTGTTGAAAAAGGAATCCAAGTTGAAGAGTTAGAACTTCAAACAGGTATGTGGGATTCAGTTAAAGGTAAAGAGTTAATGGATGCATGGTTAGCTAAACATGGTGATTCTATAGAGTATGTTGTTGCAAATAATGATGCAATGGCATTGGGAGCAATTAATTCATTAAAAGCTGAAGGCTACTTTAGTGGAGATAAATTTATGCCCGTAGTTGGTGTTGATGCAATTCCAGATGCACTTACAAAAATTGAAGAAGGAATAATGGTTGGAAGTGTGCTTAATGATGCTGCAAACCAAGGTAAAGCTACACTTGAGTTGGCTTTAAATGTAGCAAAAGGTGAACCTGTATTAGAAGGTACAGAGTGGAAGCTTGATGATAAAAAAGCTGTACGTGTACCATATGTGCCAATTACACTTGAGAATATTCAAATAGCTAAGGATTGTTACTCTGAGTAATTGCTAGCTTATAAATTATTAGAATTTAATTATACATGTTCAATAATCTAAATATTATTGAACATGTATAATTACAATATTTATCTAATTAGTTTACGAAGAGTAAAAGATGCAATTTAAAATAGATATGCGTCTTTATTTTTACTCTTTTTTAAACTATATAGCTATGATTTTATAAAAAGCAAGGAAGGATGCTTATATGGAAAGTATTCATACAGATAGTTCAAAGAATAAGTTTTTATTGCAAATGATGGATGTTTCAAAGGAATTTCCAGGAGTAAGAGCATTAGATAAGGTAAAGTTGAATGTGAGAAAAGGCAGTGTACATGCTCTTATGGGGGAAAATGGTGCGGGAAAATCTACTTTAATGAAATGTTTATTTGGTATTTACAGAAAGGATGAAGGAAAAATTATCTTAGATGGGGAAGAGGTAAGCTTTATATCTTCAAAGCAGGCATTAGATAGTGGTGTTTCTATGGTACATCAGGAATTAAATCAAGTTCAGAGTACAACTATAATGGATAATATTTGGCTTGGAAGATTTCCAAAGAAGTTTCTCATTATAGATGAGGGTAAGATGTATAGTGATACTCTTAAAATATTTAAAGAATTAGATATACCACTAAATCCTAGGAAGAAAATAGAGAATTTATCTGTATCTGAAAGTCAAATGGTTGAGATAGCAAAAGCTGTTTCATACAATTCAAAAATTATAGTAATGGATGAACCAACATCTTCATTAACCGAGAAAGAGGTTAATCATTTATTTAAGATTATAAAGTCGTTGAGAAATAAAGGTGTAGGTATTATTTATATTTCCCACAAAATGGAGGAGATTCTTCAAATTTCAGATGAAGTAACAGTACTTAGAGATGGTAAGTGGATTGCAACAGAGTTTGCAGAAAATCTAACTACTGATCAGATTATTGGTTATATGGTTGGGCGTGATTTAACTAATCGTTTTCCAGAGAAATTGAATACCCCAGGAGGCGTCATATTAGAGGTGAAAAATATGACTGCCACATATCAACCTTCTATCCAAGATATTTCATTCACCTTGAGAAAAGGTGAAATATTAGGAATAGCAGGACTAGTAGGGGCTAGAAGGACTGATGTTCTTGAATCTATATTTGGAGCGAGACATATAAGTAGTGGAGAGATTTACTTACATGGTAAAAAGATAAAAAATAAGAACCCTTATGAATCTATCAAAAATGGTTTTGCTCTTGTAACAGAAGAGAGAAGAACCACTGGTATTTTCTCAGAATTGGATATTAAGTTTAATTCTATTATTGCTAATATAAACAAATATATTAAATGGAAATTGTATTTGAGTGACGAAGAAATGAAAATAGATACTCAATGGGTAATTGATAGTGTGAGTGTTAAAACTCCTAATATTGAAACTCCAATAGGATCTCTATCGGGTGGTAATCAGCAAAAGGTGGTTATAGGTAGATGGCTATTAACGCAGCCAGAAATTTTACTCCTTGATGAGCCTACCAGAGGAATAGATGTAGGAGCAAAATATGAGATATATCAATTAATGATTGACTTAGCTAAAAATCAAAAAGGAATTATAATGGTGTCTTCTGAAATGCCAGAACTTTTAGGGGTTACAGATAGAATACTAGTTATGAGTAATGGTAAAGTAGCTGGAATTGTAAATACAAAGGAAACAACACAGGAAGAAATCCTAAAATTATCAGCTAAATACTTATAGCAGGAGGAAGAGATATGTCAAACTTCAACAATTGGTTTTTAAATAAAGAAAAATCTATCAAAAATTTACAAAGAAAAGAGATATTAGATTGGATGATTAATAATGCTATCTTTTTGGTTTTGATAGGGTTATTGATTGTTATAGTTGTTATTTCACCAGATTTTATTTCATTAGATAACTTTAGAAATATATTAGCACAATCATCTACTCGCGTAATCATGGCCCTTGGGGTTGGTGGGATAATAGTTGCTAAAGGGACAGATCTTTCTTTGGGACGTTCTATTGGATTGGCAGCGGTAGTATCCGCATCGCTTTTACAATCTCCAGAGTATGCTTATAGGATGTATCCAGGTCTTCAAAGATTACCTATTTGGCAACCAATATTATTAGTAATGATTATATGTGGAATCTTTGGTTTGATTAATGGATTTGTTGTAGCAAAACTTAAAGTAGATCCTTTCATAGCCACTTTGGGAATGATGGTTATTTTATACGGAATAAATTCTATTTATTTTGACCGTCCACCTTATGGTGCACAGCCTATTGGAGGTTTAGATGATAAATTTACACGCTTTGCGCAAGAGACATTTGACATAGGATCTTTTAACATACCCTTGTTAATTATTTATGCAATAGTAATAATTATATTTGTTTGGTTTTTATGGAATAAAACAAAGTTTGGAAAGAATATTTTTGCTATAGGAGGAAATCAAGAAGCAGCAGCAGTATCAGGAGTAAATGTGGTTAGAAATCTCTTATTAGTTTATATGTTCGCAGGTATGCTATATGGATTAGCAGGATCTCTTGAAGCTGCACGTATCGGTACTGCAACTAACAATACTGGTAATGGGTACGAGCTTGATGCAATATCGGCATGTATTGTTGGGGGGTTATCATTTTCTGGTGGAATAGGTTCTGTGGGAGGTATTGTAATAGGGGTTCTTATATTCCAGGTTATAGCTTATGGATTGTCATTTATTGGTGTAAATCCATACCTTCAATTTATAATTAAAGGGTTGATTATTATAATTGCAGTTGCAATTGATTCACGTAAATATTTAAAGAAAAAATAGAAAATTAATTATACGAGGGGTGAATGCTATGACATTAGTAAAAAGTTTAATAAATGATTTTAGTGAGATATTTGGAGAAACACGTGGAATAAGGGTTTTCTTTGCACCTGGACGTGTTAACCTAATAGGAGAACACACAGACTATAATGGAGGGCATGTACTCCCTTGTGCTTTAAGTTTCGGAACATATGCTGTGATAAGAAAAAGGGATGATTATATTGTAAGAGTATATTCAAAAAATCTCAGTGATATAGGAGTAATGGAATTTACTCTAAATCAGTTAATATATACAAAAGAACATGATTGGGCTAACTATCCCAAAGGAGTAATAAAAACTTTTATTGACTCTGGATATAATATAGATTGTGGTATAGATATGTTTTTTTATGGAAACATTCCAAATGGAGCAGGATTATCATCTTCTGCTTCAGTGGAACTTGCAACATCAGTAGCTATAAATAAAATATTTAATTTCCAAATAGATATGATGTCCATGGTAAAGCTAAGTCAAAAGGCTGAAAATGAATTTGTTGGTGTGAATTGCGGTATAATGGACCAGTTTGCAAGTGGTATGGGTAAGATGGGGAAGGCGGTTCTTTTGGATTGTAACACATTAGAATATAAATATAGTAATCTAGAACTTAATAATGAATCTATTGTTATTGCCAATACTAATAAGAAAAGAGGCTTAGCTGAATCAAAATATAACGAAAGAAGAGAAGAATGTAATAGAGCTCTTAATCAATTAAAAGAGGCGCTTGATATAAAATCATTGGGTGAATTGACAGAAGAAGAATTTGAAAATAATAAACATCTAATTCAAAATGCGATAGAGCGAAGTAGAGCTAAACATGCAGTATATGAGAATAGAAGAACTATAAGAGCTGCTAAAGCTCTTGAAAATAATGAAATTAAAGAGTTTGGGAGATTTATGAAAGAATCTCATGAATCTCTAAGAGATGATTATGAAGTAACGGGAGAAGAACTGGATACCTTGGTAGACTTAGCATGGAACCACGAGGGGACTATAGGCGCAAGAATGACAGGTGCTGGTTTTGGTGGATGTACAGTAAATATTGTTGAGAATAATAAGATAGATGAATTCATAGAAGATGTCGGTAGAGGATATAAAGAAGCTATAGGATATGAAGCAAGTTTTTATATAGCATCTATTGGAGATGGGGCTAGAGAAGTATATATTAATAATGAAACTGACAAATATGGGGAATAGAATATATGGAAATTAATATTTACTTAGAAATAGAGAAGTTGATTAAATATGCTTTGGATAAAAAGCTTATCATGGAAGAAGATATTATTTATGTGAGGAATAGAGTACTTGAAGTACTAAAACTCTATGATTATAACGAAATAGCTGGAATAGAGAATGAGGTAGAATTTCCAAATATAATCTTAAATAATATACTTGAATGGGCATATAAAAACCAGAGAATAGAGAATAATTCAATATTATATAGAGATCTGTTAGATACAAGAATTATGGATTGTTTTTTACCAAGACCTTCACAAGTTATATTTGAATTCTATGAAAATTACAAAGAAAGTCCAATGAAAGCTACAGAACATTATTATAAAATGTGTCAATTTTCAAATTATATTAGAACAGATAGAACTGCAAAGAATATGATTTGGAAGGCCCACACAGAATATGGTGATTTGGATATAACAATAAATCTATCAAAGCCAGAAAAGGATCCAAAGGCAATTGAAGCAGCAAAAAATATGAAACAAACGGCATATCCTAAATGCTTATTATGTAAGGAAAATGAAGGATATAGTGGAAGAGTAAATCATCCAGCTAGGAATAGTCATAGGATTATACCTATTGACTTAAAAGAGGAAAAGTGGTTTCTTCAGTACTCGCCATATTCGTATTATAATGAGCATTGTATAGTATTAAAAGCAAAGCATGAGCCAATGAAAATATCAAAGGAGACATTTGATAAGTTATTAATGTTTGTTGAGAAGTTTCCACATTATTTTATAGGATCTAATGCAGACTTACCTATAGTAGGAGGGTCAATTCTATCCCATGATCATTTTCAGGGAGGTAATTACGAATTTGCAATGGCAAAAGCACCTATTGATAGAAAGTATATATTTGAAGAATATCCTAACGTTGAATCGGGTATACTCCATTGGCCCATGTCAGTTATACGATTATGTGGAAGAGAAAAAGATAAAATATCAGAGTTAGCAGGTGTCATACTTGAAAAATGGAGAGGATATAGTGATTATGATGTGGAAATTCATGCCTTCAGTGATGATATTCGTCATAATACAATAACACCTATTGCAAGGCGGCATGGGGATTTATTTGAATTGGATTTAGTGCTTAGAAATAATAGAGTTAATGAAAAGCATCCTTTAGGAATTTTTCACCCTCATACAGAAGTACACCATATAAAGAAAGAGAATATTGGATTGATTGAAGTTATGGGATTAGCGGTACTTCCTGATAGGTTAAAGAAGGAGCTAGAGATGATAGAAAGATGTCTTCTTAATCAAAAAGTGGATGGAGATCAAAAAGAAGAGGAATTAGAAAAGCATATACAATGGATTGAATATATAAGGGAAAAATATAAGGATATACATAAAGACAATGTTATGAATATATTAAAGGAAGAAGTGGGAATTAAGTTTATGAGTGTTTTAAATCATGCAGGTGTATTTAAAAGAAACGAAGAGGGACAGCAGGCGTTCTTTAGATTTCTAAAGAGTATAGATTCATAGATTTTTGAAGAATTAGTTAAGGAAAACAATTTTAAAAAATAGTTGAGAATTGTTTTTTTAGCACGGTAACCCGTGCTTTTTTTCTTGACATTAAAACTTTGTGAAGCCATAATAATAATTTGGTAAGGGGACATAATTTAAATATGTCCTAGGTATAATATTAAGCAACTTATTAACAGCATAGAAATTTCAAGTAATAAATAATAGCTGGTACAAGGTTAGGTGGGAGAAGGATTAAAATGTTGGATACGTATGGAAGAAGATATGCTAAAAAAGTCATTGTGACTGGAGCGGATAAATTTATAAACTTAGGAATGGATGCTAATGGAGTTACTAAATTAGCATTTATTGTAGGCATTTTTTCAGGGGTTGCATTATTTTTCAACTTAAGAATACTTGCAGTAGTACTTCTATGGTTCTCGGGATATTTGGATTCTGTGGACGGAGAGATTGCAAGAAAAACCAATACAACATCCGATTATGGAGCATTGATGGATATAGTTTTTGATAGAATGGTTGAAGCTGGGATAATAGCGGCTATTGCTATTAATTATCAGGGGAGTAGAGTATATCTTGTATTTTTAAGTTTAAGCATTATACTTTCTATGACTATCTTTTTAACAGTTGGAGCATTATCAGAAAAGAGAGGGGTTAAAGCATTCTATTATCAAGCGGGTATAGCTGAGAGGACAGAGGGGTTTATAATGTTCACTTTGATGATTTTATTTATAAATAGAGTTGAAATAATAACAATTGTATTTACTGCAATGATACTTTTTACTGCATTCCAAAGAATGAAGGAAGGAAAGAAAATACTTCAATAAAAATAGAGATAAAATTATGTATTTGATAATTAAATAGATGGAACTCTTAGGATTGAGTTTTTCTATTAAACCTATCTTGGTTCACATGCTATACTAAGAAAGGATTAAAGAGAAAGTAAAGGGGCGTACATACGATGAAAAAAATAAACAAAATAATTTCAATAGCATTATCAATCTCAATTATTGCTGGAGGTTTAGTTGGATGCGGTAGTAAAGAAGCAGATAACTCAGGCAATAAGGCAAATAATGAAAAGAAAATTGAAATTAAAAATAATAAAGAAGACAAAAATGAGAATGCTTTAATAAATGAAGAATACAGAGTTAATGCTCAATGGTTAAGTGAGAATATAAACAATGAGAATATAGTTGTTGTTGATGCTCGAGTTGAAAAAGCATATCTTGATGGACATATACCAGGAGCTATAAATGTGCCTTGGCAATCTCTATCTAAAATGGTTGGTAAAACTTCTGATAAGGGATGGGGTACAGTTCTTGATAAAGAAGAGTTAGAGAAAAAGCTTGGTGAACTTGGAATAAATAATGATAAAACTGTGGTAGCTTATTGTGATACAACAGCTAGTTGGGGTGATGATGGAAGAATAGTGTGGATGCTTCAAGTAGCTGGTATTGAGAATGCAAAAATCCTTGATGGAGGAGTTAAAGCTTGGGATTCATTGAAATTAGATAAGACGACTGACAGCGTTTCTAAAGAAGTTGTTGAGTTTGAAATAATTAATGAAGATAAATCAACAACAATAAATACAGAAGCGCTATCAAAGAATTTAGATACTTATAAAATAATTGATACAAGAGCTAAAGAAGAGTATGAAGGTAAAAAGGATTACGGTGAACTTAGACGTGGACATATTCCAGGTGCAATAAGTATTCCTTTTAATTCACTTGTTGATGACAAAGGTATGTTAAAGTCACCTGAGGAAATTGAGAAGATAATGAAGGATAATGGAATAAATAAGGAAGATGAAATTGTAACATATTGCACAGCTGGAATCAGATCAGCACATATGGCAGTAGTACTTAAAATGATAGGCTTCGAAAATGTTAAGAACTATGATGAGTCAATTTATGCATGGGCTGCAGATAAAAATCTAAAAATGGAAAAATAATCTTTAAATAGTAGAAAGACTCCCTCATCTGGAGTCTTTCTAGCGTTATAATTTCCATAAAGTATAGGGGTGAACAAATGAAGGCACTAAAAAAATCATCAAAGAATTTATTATTAACACTAATTATAGTATTAGTATTTATTTTAGCATATAAATTTATTGAACCTTTCCATATTTTTATAAATGGTATGGCTAAGGCACTTACATCAGGAAATATTGACGAAGTTAAAGGATATATAAAGAGTTTTGGAGTATGGGCACCAGTAATTTCATTTTTAGCAATGATTGTTCAATCTTTAGCAGCACCAATTCCTGCATTCTTAATAACATTCTCAAATGCAGCTATATTTGGATGGTTGTGGGGAGCTGTATTATCATGGACTAGTTCTATGGCGGGAGCTGTAATATGCTTCTTATTAGCTAGAGGTTTTGGTAGAGTTTTCGTGGAAAAAATGAATGGTAATGGGCCAGTTAAAGATATGGAAAAATTCTTTGAGAAGCATGGGAAATATGCAATTCTTATTGCTAGATTACTTCCCTTTATATCTTTTGATATAGTAAGTTATGTGGCAGGGATTACTTCAATGAGCTTCTGGAGTTTCTTTATAGCAACGGGAATTGGTCAATTGCCTGCAACAATTATATATTCTATAGCGGGAAACTTCCTTGTTGGGGGTATTAAATATTTTGTTATAGCATTATCACTAATTTTTGCCCTAAGTGTATTAATCTATTGGAGTAGAAAGATGTACAATGAGAAGCATGTCAAACTGAAGGATAATGAGTAATATGCATGAAAAATGTACAGGGTGTAATAGATGTGTGGAAAGTTGTACTATGCTTCAGGATTTTCAGGTAAAACCTAAAGATATAGTTGTAGGGAATGAGGAAAATAAAATAATGAGTTTCTCATGTAACCTTTGTGGACTATGTAAGGAAGTGTGTCCAAAGGATATCGATCTTGGAGATAAATTTTATAATATTAGAAATAAAGTTGTATTGAATGAAGAGTATACCGTAAAACTTAGAAGGGCAAGGAATTATCAAAAATGGACTGCTAGTAAGATGTTTACATCTAAAGGAAATAAGCAGTGTGATGTAGTGTTTTTACCTGGATGTAGCTTAGCATCATATAGTAGTGATATTTTAAATAAGATAAAGAATCACTTGAGCCATAAGTTGGGTAAAACAGAAATATGGATAGATTGCTGTGGTAAACCAGCTAAAGATATTGGAGATGAAGGGTTATTCAATAAAACTTTTAATAAATATATTAAAGGAATAAAAGATACAGGAGCAAAAAGGGTTATAACTGCTTGTGGAAATTGTTACAACGTATTAAAAGGTCATAGTGAGTTTCAAGTAGAACTACTTTGGGATGTCTTAGCTGAAGTTGGATTACCAGATGAGATTAATGGAGTATATGAAAATATAAATACTGAATTTATTATTCATGATCCCTGTTCAATGAGATATGAAAGAGAAACACAAAGCAATGTAAGAGACTTATTGTACAAGTTAAAGGTAAAGTACATGGAGTTCGAATATAACAAAGAAATAACAAAATGTTGTGGAGCGGGTGGCATGGTTGGATTGATAAATGATGATGTGGCTCATAAGAATATGAAAAATAGAGTGGATGAGTCTCAAGGAAGAAATATAATATGTTATTGTCAATCATGCGCTGAAGCATTAACTTTTGGTGGCGGACAGGCTATAAATATTTTAGACTTGATTTTTAATTACAACAAAATAAGAGATAAATTTGCACAAGATAAAATGAATACTATTGAAAGATGGAAGAATAGATTTATTAATAAAAATATTTAAAAGCTGAGGTATTAATTTTGGTAAAAAAACTTAAAGACAAGAAAAAAGAAATACTATTAATTAGTATAGTAATAGTTAGTATGTTTATTTTATATAAACTCAATATATTCAATCTTTCTAATCCAGAAGAGTTTAAGGAGTATATACAATCCTTTGGTGTTTGGGCTCCATTAGTATATATAATTTTATTTACTGTTGTTCCCCTTACATTATTCCCAGACTCAATACTAGCAATTAGTGGTGGACTTGCCTTTGGGATAGTATGGGGAAGTATATATACAATGATTGGAGCTCTTATGGGCGCAACTTTAGCATTTTTTATAACTAGAACAATAGGGAATGATACTGTTAATAAACTTTTGGATAAAAAGTTCAAAGGGGCTAAGAGATATACTGATAAGATGGGAATTGAAGTGATTCTTCTTTTAAGATTAATACCACTATTTCCATTTGATATAGTTAGTTATTTAGCAGGACTTTCAAACATAAAATTTAGGAAATATATCATTGGAAGTATAATAGGGACAATACCGGGTATCTTGGTGTTTAATAATATTGGCCAACAGATTATTGATTTCACATCATTTGGGTTTGTAGTATCAATTATACTGTTAGTAATACTTTTTTCCTTATCATTTATATTAAAAAAGAAGTTATCAAAGATATAGTTGACTCTCAACTAAAATGACTCTCAACTAAAAAAAGCACGGAAAGGTGCTTTTTTATATTAGTCCCAATCATATTCACAATCACACATATCTGTCAGAACGCTTGATTTACACTTCTTATTATAATCAAAAGGAATCACTTGCTTATAAGGTGGAGGCATTAAATCAGCATGTCTATTTTCAAGTATTGGATAATCTACAGCAATTTGCTCCGATGTAGATTGTTTTCGCAATTGATCTACAACAAGTGCACCTATATAACGACCAAGTCTTAATCCTTCATCATTATCTATAGGGAAGTGAACTCCTGCGTATAATCTTGAAATAGCACACTCTTCAGCTAACTCATGAAGTCGCTTTCTTTCGCTGTAAAAGAAATAGGTTAATATTACTTGGGCACAACCTGCTACTGTAGCATGACCTGAAGGATAGGTTGGATGGTCGGGGGTACAAAGTAATGTTTTAAGGTGTTGATCAAACTGATTTGGACGAGCGACTTTCCATAAAAATTTGAAATACCATGATAGTACAAACGCATCATTAAGTGCTCCTTGAACACATGCTAAAATTCTTCCAGCTCTTGGGGCTGTAATGCCATAGGTGTCTATAAGTCTATCAATAATCGGAGTCCATTGCTTTGTGGCAGGTCCAGTACCCCAATATTTTGCTACCTCAACTTGGTGTGGTGTTAAATTATTCAAAGTATATTTTACTATATCTAATTGTTTACCTTCAAAGTCTATACTATTATTTGGTTCTCTTATAGCTGCGTATAATGGGTTTCCTTCATTATCTAAGAAAGTTCCATGTTCATCTCTAGGAATAAAAAAAGTAGGCCATGAATAAGCTCCAGGTTCTTCAGCGGGAGGAACTCTTGTAGTACCTGCATAAGAAAGTTTGTCCCAGGTTCTTGGAATGTTGTTTTCGTTTTTATCATCACAATGTTTATGAGTATACAATTAATATCACTCCTATGGATATAAAAATATTTAATGTTATATTCATATAATATTTTATGAGGGCATCTATAATTAGGTGATAACATATTTATCTAAAATGAAAATTACAAAATATTTTTCGTTATAGAGATTCCAAGTTAAAACTAAACTTATACATACTCAAAACTCATTGAAGCTCTGCGATTTTGAGATATGTATAAATAAAGTTTAACTATGGAATCTCTATAGGTAACTGTTCACTAATTATCTATATATATAAAATGATGTTGAAAAAATAATTTTTAAAAATTCAAGAAATAGGTTTAGTTTTGTGATTATTTGAATATAATATGTAATGTGATAGCTTTGAGTTAGCAGGGCAATAGGGTAGTAGTTTAGAACACGTTGTAAATGCATGTAGACCGATTGGTTTACATGCATTTATTTTGCGTAAATACTTGATGTAATAAAAACAAAGTGCTATTATATGATTATAATTGAAAATAATTATCAATAGCAATAAAGAGGTGTTAGCTATGTTAATGAAAATATTAAGAGCTATATATGAAGGTACAGCATCAATCACAATGATTGCAAATAAATTGAGTATAAATAAAGCTATAGTTGAACAGATGATAGAAAACCTAATATATATGGGTTACATAAGAAAAGTATCACTTTCATGTAATAGATCAGCATGTTGTAAGTGCGCAAGTAAAAGTAGTTGTGGAAGCAATGGTGCTGAAAAAATATATTATTATGAGGTAACAGAAAAAGGAAAGAAGGCATTAACTTAAAAGTTGTATTATATTATCCTCACGGGTATTATAGATAAAACTAATCGTAAACCTAAAAGTACACAAGGTACTTTGATTGATTGGACCATAGTTCAGCAAATTCAGTATCCTTTGGGTACTTTTATTTTTATAAATCGCTACCTTAACTGCATTATATGGATATGATGGTTATATATGATATAATTTATATAGGTCTATAATTTGAATATACATAAGGGAGGAAATACTATGTTATACAGAAAATTAGCTGGTGAAAATGTATCTATACTTGGATTTGGATGTATGAGGTTTCCTACTATAGATAATGATACTAAGAATATTAATAAAGATTTAGCCATTGAAATGATGAGATATGCAATTGATAATGGGGTTAATTATGTTGATACAGCAATACCGTATCATGGAGAAATGAGTGAACCATTAGTAGGGGAAGCATTACAAGATGGTTATAGAGAAAAAGTAAAATTAGCTACCAAATTATCTGGATGGTATATTAAAGAACATGAAGATTTTGAAAAAATGATAGAAGGGCAATTACAAAGATTAAAAACTAAATGTATTGATTTTTATTTAGTTCATGCCCTTGATAAAGATAGTTGGGATAAACTTAAGAAATTAGGAGTAATAGAATTTTTAAATAAGATAAAATCAGAAGGCAAAGTTAAGCATATAGGATTTTCTTTTCATGGAGAATATAAGGAGTTTGAATATATCATAGATGATTATTTGTGGGAATTTTGTCAGATACAACTAAACTATCTAGATGAAGAATATCAAGCTGGTATTAAAGGATTAAAATATGCAAAAGATAAGGAGCTTGATGTTATTATTATGGAACCGCTGAAAGGTGGAAGAATAGTAAACAATATAGCTGAACCTATAAAAGAGATAATGAATAGATCAGAAGAAAAGAAAGCTCCTATTGAATGGGGATTGAGATATGTATGGAACTTCCCAGAAGTGAGCCTTATATTAAGTGGTATGTCTGAGATGAGTCACGTGAGGGAAAATATTATTTTGTGCAATAAAGGCCATGCCAATAATATGACAGATGAAGATCTAAAGATTCTTAAAGATGTTGATAGGTATTATAAACAAAAAATTAAGGTTGGTTGTACAGATTGTAAATATTGCATGCCTTGTCCTGTGGGAGTAAATATTCCCGCATGTTTTGAACTTTATAATGATGCATCTATGTTTGATGATGTTGAAGGTGTTGGCAAAATGTATAATAGATTTATCGGTGATGATAAAAAGGCATCTAAATGTGTTAGTTGTGGGGAATGTGTTCAGAAATGTCCTCAAAATATTAATATACCTGAAAAACTTAAAGAGGTAGTAAATGCCTTTGGAAAGTAAGAAAAGAAGTTGAGAGTGGAGAACGCAGGATGGTTCTGACTAAAGGTCAGAACCTACATTATTATTGGTTAAGAAACAATAAGTTTTAACCCGTTTCATTTTTATGAAACATTGTATTTAATATATAATATTTTATCTTTAAGATAAAATGAGTAAAAATCTCTTGTTCTAAAGATCAATAAGATGTAGTTTCTGCCATAAAGCAGAAACATCCATCGTTCTTAACTCTCAACTCACCATTTTCAACTTTAATTTAATCATCCATTACTTTAGCTTCTTTATGTATTGTTACATTAATTTTGTCCTCATCACTATTCCACTGGTAAACTTCATTACATGGAATAATATTATATTTATAGTCTATCTCATCTAGCTTATTCTTAAATACTTCATTAGTTTTAGATAATTCGGATTTGATTTTATCTCTATTCTCTTTTTTTGATAAATATACGCCTAGTGCTAGTGAAGCTACACCAAGCAAACCAAGTCCTATTAATTCTTTCTTATTAGTTTTTTTCATTTCTATCAACTCCTTGCAAGACCCAAATTAATAATTGGAAATTATACTAATATTATATCATAAAAATTTGAAGATTTAATTAATATAAAGTTACAAAAAATAACTAGCATACTGGTAATCTACCTTTTGGAAAATGTTTTATAGGAAAAAAAATAAAATAAATAACATAGCATAGGAATTTGAAGTAAGAAAGATACTATGAAAGATAATGTTATTATAAAAAATTTACGAAAGAAAATATGCAAAGTCATAAAATCCTTAAATAAATATAAAAATAAGTCTAGAGATAATACTGATAAATAAGTTCCAAATATGAACAGACATGTGGAAATAGCTATATTAATTAATCTGTATTGAGATATATTTACGGTATTATCTTTTTTTTCTTCGTAATCTTTATAGTGGGGTTTATTAAATAATTTCAAAATAATCACTCCAAATAATAATAATAATAAAGATTCAAACAATTTATATTTATATTCTCTCCATAATATAAAAAAAATCATACCTTATATTAAATATCTAAAAAATTATTATTAATAGTAATGTACGTAAAAGAGGAGAAAAAGTATGAAAAAAAAGAGAATTGTACTAACTGTTTTATTAACTTTAATGTTAGCAACATTATTATTCTCTATAAAGTATTTTATTGTTGATTCATCAATAGCAACAATAAAATTAAAAGAGGCTAATGAAAAAGTTATTAAAAGTCATCTAGAGCAAATCAAAATTATTGAAACAGATTTAAATAAGCTAACTTCAGATGAGTTTATGGGAAGACTTACTGGAACAAATGGGAACAAAAAAGCAGGGGAATATCTGGTGAATAGGTTTACAGAAATCGGCATAAAACCATTTAATGGGAATGATTATTTTCATGAGTTCAATCAAGAAGTATACTTTCCAGATAGAAGTGAACATTATATGAAAGTAATATTTGAAGATGGAAGTGAGAAGATATGTAAATATGGGAAAGATTACATTGACCAGATAAGGCTATCAAAAGTTGATTTGAATTGTCAGTTAGTTTTAGATGAAAAAGAATTAGATACTAGAGCAGAAGGTGAATTTGCAATTGTAGTGGATGATGAGTCTATTAATAAAAACATGTTTAGAAGTAATACAAAAGCCATACTTAGAAAAAGAAAAGATTTTTTTGGAGTGCCCCAAATTGCTCATAGGGGAGCTGCATATATTCAGATAAATGATGATTTATATGATGAAATTCTTGAGAGAAAAGGAAAAGAGGTAATTATTAAAAGTAGATACAAAACAGGAAACTCCAATGTTAACAATATTATAGGCAAAATTCCTGGAAAGAAAAAAGAAAAGGCATTTATAATATCTGCTCACTTTGATCACGTGGGTTGGGATGGAGATATTATGTTTCCAGGGGCAATTGATAATGGATCAGGAACAGTTGCTATCTTGAATATTGCTGAACAATTAGTTAATGGAAAAAAATTAGAAAATGATACTTATATATGTGGATTTAACGGGGAAGAATTTGGACTCCTAGGAAGTAAAGCGTTTTCAAGTTATATGAGAGACAAATATTCAGAAATTATTGTGATAAATATAGATTGTATAGGTAAAATAAATGGTAATAGATTAGGAATACATGGAGATAGTCAAAAGAATGATAAATTAAAGAAAGATATGAAGAGCATTCTTGATAAAAAAAGTATTGATAATTTCATTGGAACGATACCAAATAGCGATCATAGTTCTTTTTGTTATGATGGAATGTACTCTATAAGTTTAATTCAAGAAAATCTATTTAATGAAGGTGAGTCAATTCATACTCCGAATGATAGTTCACAACTTGTAGACTATGAGTATTTGAAAAAAATATGTGATGTTGTAGTGGAGTTTATTTATCAATTTGAAGGTATGAAATATAAAGAATAAAGAATAAAGAATAAAGAGAAGGATCTTAGGGGTAGATACCTTCTCTTTTTGTGGAAGAGTTTTTCATAATATATACGAAGGTACAAATAAAAAGTTATTTCTAAAAGTATTTTTTTCTTTAGGAAATTGAAGGATTTGATAAAGAAATTATCGGATTTAATCTTTTAGAGATAAATTTACCAAGTAGTTTATTTATAAATCTATGAATTTTCTCTGAATTTATATAAATTCTATAAATTGTGTAATAATAAATGTTATAATTTATATTAAATATAAGTTAGAAAGGAATGTAACTCATGGACGAAGTTAAAAATAGTGATAAAATTAGTTTTTTTAAAAGTTCTTTTATGAAGGATTGGATATATCCATTTCTGGCAGCATTTGTATTATTTTTATTTGTAAGACAATTTGTATTTTTTAACGTTAAAGTTCCTACAGGGTCAATGCTACCCACAATACAATTACAGGACAGAATACTTGTAACTAGAATTTATAATTTTGATAAGATTCAAAGAGGAGATATACTTGTTTTTGATAGTCAAGAAAATGGTAAAACATTAATAAAGAGATTGATTGGTCTTCCGGGAGATACGATAAAACTTATGCCTAATGGAGAAGTTTATGTTAATGGGAAATTATCAGAAGAGGATTATGTTAAAAATCAAATAAATGAAGAGGAGTTCAACAAAGGTTTATATACTACCTTTTCATATGGTAATATGGAGCTAGGTGAATATATAATTCCGGAAGGTCATTATTTTTTCCTTGGAGATAATAGAAGTTCTTCGGTAGATGCTAGATATTGGAAAGAACCATATATATCTCAAGGGGATATTCAAGGAAAAGCGCAGTTTGTTTTTTTTCCATTTAACAGATTTGGGAAATTAAAGTAAACGAAAATATTAAAAACTCTTTAATATTTTCACTTTATTGTAACTTATCCATGGTGTATTAGCGATATAATTTTATATAGAATGGGTAAGGGAGACAGATATGAGATATTTAAAATCTATAGTACCTTTGTTTCTAGTTATGTTTTTGGTAGCATGTTCATCTAATGGGAATAATAATAATTTTATAAATGATAAAAATTATGATGAAAAATCCAATTCAGAGAATTTTGTGGGAGAAGTTAATCAAGTAAAAGTGGATAATAATGATATTATATCAAAGAAATCTACTTTAGAAGAAGAAAGTATAATAAATAAGATAGTTTTAGAAGAACAGGCGAAACTTCAATATGATGAAAGTGTAGCAATTGAATACAAAGGTAAGAAATTAATTATTACAGGTAACAAAGAATTTAGGAATATAGAAGAGTTTGAAGTATATTACAATGATATAATTATTCCGGAAGAAATTTTAAACTTTAAGTTTGACAGCTTAAAGGTAACGGAAAAAGAGAATAATGATTGGTATTTTAGCGATGAAAAGATATTAAGTGATGGTGAGATAAATAGAATATTTAAAAGAGTGATTAACCATGATAATATTAATTTAATTAAAATTAAATATAGTAACCTTAAGGGAACTATATCTTTGAGTATATTTAGAAAAGATGATAAAATAAACTCTGAATTAATAAAACACTATAATAAGATTGTAAAAAGAGAAAATAAAAATGCAAAATATTATATTTTTGAAGATGATTTTGAATTATCTAAGGGTATATATTTTGAAGAGAAAAGAGAAAATGGATATAAATCTTATATAGATTTAGAATACTATAATGATGAACAATGGAGTATAGACAAGGCACTAAAATTACAGAGTTCCTTAGAAGAATTATTTAAAAATTTAAATTTATAATAGAAATATAGATTGAAAAGGCTTTCTTAAGATTGTCCTTTTCAATCTATATTTTTATCGTTAAGAAAATAATGTTCCGTTAAAGAATATTAATGATATTATATTAATAAGGAGGGGAGTAAGTATGAAAAAGAAAACAATAGTCTTATGGGCATTGATTTGTTTGGTTGTTTTTATAGGGAGTATTCAATATATAAACTATAAAAAGAATATTGAAGTGATTTCGGGTATACCATCAGAAAAATGGAGTAAAGATAAATCTATTTCAAAAGGGTTCGTTAAGAGTAATCCAAGTATTATAACGTTTAAAGAGGAAATATATGTAGTACATACTACAGAGAAGGGTATTAGTTTGGTAAAAACTAATATGCAAGGAGATGTTATTGATGCAAAGAGTTATGATTTTGGAAAGTTTATGGCGGATGTAACATTTACAACTGATAACGAAAACTTATATATTAGTTGGATAAGTATTAAAAATAGAGTTAGAAGTCTTAATATTGGATCTATGGATAATGAACTTACAATTAAAGATATAAGAGTTGTTGAAGGGATAACAAAAAGTATAAAGCTATCAGATAAGGAGTTACTTATTTCTTCTGGTGACAATATAAAGATTATAGATAATAATCTCAATGTTTTATTTGAATCCCCAAAAGATATTTATGAAAGTATTTCAGCTGCAAAATATAAAGAACATACTTATATAGTATATTATAGTGAAAATGATAATGCATTTATGGCAATAACACTGGAAGATAATAAAAAAGTTAAAGAAGAGAAGATTGTAAGTGTATTTAAGAGTATTGGATTAACTTTTGATAATCCCATACTTAGTATTAATGATGATGAATTGGTTTTGACTTATGAAGAATTTGTTAAAGGGGGGTTTGCTCGTACAAAGAGCATATCATATTATCCAAGCAGCGGTAAGTCACAAGATGGAATTGTTGAAATCCAAGGACAACCTATAAGAGGAATAATAAGAGGGGATTCTGATGGAGTATTCTTTGGATATATAGAAAGGTTTATGGATAAAAGATTCTTTGAGCAAGATATAGTAGAATTTAAAATAAAAGATGTAAATATTACAGATTATAATTATGTTTCTAATAGTAGAAAAAGGTCATTTTATATAGCAAATTATAAAGAGTATGTGGCATTTTGTGAATATATAGGAATTAATTTTTATGAGGTTAAAGTGGCTTCTTCAGAAGACTTAATTAAAGAGAGTACGAATTTTGTTTCTAAAGAAGAGAAAAAAGAAGCTTTGAATATCTCATTGCAGGGAGTAACTTTTTCCTTTGCGTATATATTTATAATAGGGATGACTTGGATATTCTTTGCGTTCTTTGTTATAGGAATAATATCATTTATTTCTTATAATTTTAGTGAAAGGACAAGTAAGATAACATATATAGGGGCATTAATATTAGTAGGTTTATTCCAATTATATATGATAAAAAACATTATGTATGTTAAGTATGTAGGAATGATGCCAGATTTTTTGAGCGTAGGAGTAGGGTTAGCAATAACTTTATTTTTGTATTTGATATCAGCAATATTTAGTTATTTAATTTTCAATCTTGATATAGATGTAATCCCACTAATACCTTTTCTAGGGATACTTTTAATAGAAACATTCTTGGTATTAAGTGTTTTTGTACCGTACATTACATAAAACATAATTGAGAATTGATTATGGAGAATTGAGAATGATTGTATGGAAGTCACCTATCTTCTACAAGTGGGTGATGGATAATAGTATTTTCAGAAGGGTTCGATATCCTTCTGAAGATACTATAGCTTACAGGTATAAAATCATCAGAAAATGTATACACTATACGTATAAATGTTCTTTTATAACTAGATATATGTAGTTTCTGCATTGAGGCAGAAACGTCCATCATTCACAATTCTCAATTCTCAATTTTCCATTAAAAAAAGCACGAGTAATCGTGCTTTTTTTATTCGTCGCTGCATTCTTTACAATGTCCATACAACTCAAGTTTATGCTCTTTAAGCTGAAATTGTTTTTTGTCTATTATCCCTTTAAAGGCTTCAATTGGACAAAAATCTACAGCCTCTGCTTTACCACATTTTGTGCATATCATGTGATGTGCATGGGAATCTTTTAGCTTTAATTTATATAAAGTTGAACCATTATCTTTAATATGTTTATATATTAAATCAAGTTTTAGTAAGGCTTCTATATTTCTATAAATTGTTGATAGATTTAATTTATCACAGCGTTTCTTAGCTATTGCCAATAAATCTTCTGGACTCATTAAACAATCTTTATTTTCATATAATGTAAACAGAATCGATTTTCTTTGATCGGTTAATTTGAAATTATTTTCTTTAAGAAGATCACATAAATTTTCAAAGCTCATTCTAACATCTCCCGTCTATAAATGTATAAATAATTATAGATTTCTTATTCTTAAAAAATTTAAAAGTAAAATAATATTATATAAAGAACAAATATCAGAGAACAAAGAACAAAAGATGATACCTTTCAGCAAAGCTGAAAGCATATAAATAACTAAAAGCTTAGAAAAAAAGATAATATTCATTTGATCTTACAAATCTAAAATACATTTTTTTCTGACATTAGGAAGAAAAATAACATAATCTGTTCTTTGTTCTCTATTCTTTGTTCTTTTATAGATAAATCTACGGAGTAGTTTATCTATACTAAATATATTTATCTTATAAGTCTATATTATCATGAAGTGGTAAGACTATAAAGGTATGTTGACACAGAAAAAATATAGTAATATAATAATACATGAAAATGCAAATTAATTGCAAGTAGGAGGATTTATGAAAAAAATAAATATAATCATAATCAGCGCAATATTTCTATTATTATTTGTAGGGTGTAATGGAGATAGTGAAGGCGTAGGAGCAAATAAAGAAAATATAATCGCTGTAAGCATACCTCCTCAAAAAGGAATTGTAGATGCCATTTCAGGAAATAAATTTGAAGTAATTACAATGATTCCACCTGGATATAGTCCAACAAATTATGAACCATCACCTAAAAGTATTCAACAATTGTCGGAGGCGAGTGTATATTTTACGATTGGGGTTCCGGCAGAAGAGAACATAATTGAAAGTATACATGATTTTAATAAAAACATAGAAATTGTGGATTTATCTGAGAAGTCTTTTGAAATGTATGGTATAAGAAGATTTTCAAAGGAAGAGGATGAAGAACATGATGAAGACCATGAAGGTCATAATCATACTGGAGTTGATCCTCATCAATGGATGTCTCCAAAGAGAGTAAAGTTAATGGCAGAGGAAATAAAAGATCAATTAATAAGGATTGATTCAGAAAACAAAGATATATATGAAGAGAATTATTTGAAATTTAGTGATAAACTGGATAATCTTCACAATGAAATCACTGAATTAGTAGAAAATGAAAATGGAAAGTCATTTCTTATATATCATCCGTCACTAGGATATTTGGCAAATGATTATGGGTTGAATATGATTACTATAGAAGATGAAGGTAAGGAAGCAACTCCAAAGAGAATGCAGGAAATAATAGATATTTGTAGAGATAATAATATTACAACTGTATTTTATCAAGCGGAAATTGATAGTAGGCAGGCAGAAATAATTGCAAGAGAGATTGGGGGAGAAGTTTATATGATAAACCCTCTAGAAGAGAATTATCAGGAAAATATAAAGAAAATAATAGAGGCTTTGAAATATGGAGTAAGGTAGAGGTGTAGTGTGAAATTGATTGATGTTAGAAATGTAACTTTAAAATATGATAACAATATTGCTTTGAACAATATCAGCTTTACAGTTGAACAAAAAGAGTTTCTAGGGGTACTTGGACCCAATGGAGCTGGGAAAAGTTCATTATTCAAAGTTATACTTGGAATACTCAAACCACAGAGTGGAGAGGTTTGTATTTCAGAAAAAACAAACATATCATATGTAGCACAATCTGTATCCTTTGATAAAAGTTTTCCAATCAAAGTTATAGATGTTATTATGATGGGATTCTTAGGGAAAAAAATTAAGTTTTTCAGAGGATATTCTAAGAAAGAGATTAATAAAGCTAATAATGTTATGAAAAAATTAGGGATATTAGATTTGAAGGATAGGCAGATAGGGGAGTTATCAGGAGGGCAATTGCAAAAGGTGTTAATAGGAAGAGCACTTGTTAGTGATCCTCATCTAATACTACTAGACGAGCCAACAGCTAGCCTTGATACAGATGCAAAAACTGAGATATTTGAATTACTAAAAGAACTTAATTCTAATATGGCAATAATACTTGTGAGTCATGATCTTAACATGGCTTGCAAGTATATAGATAAGGCTTTAATAATTGATAGAGAGATAGTATATTATGGTGAACCTGATGATGAGGGGATAGGATATGTTTTTGACAACTATGCAAGCTAAGGGTTTTCAACACCTGAAATTCTGAAGTAGCAAAAGAAGTTAGGAGGGTTTTATGTTAGAGGCTATTTTAAATTATGCATTTTTAAGGAATGCTTTTATTGCTGCGTTACTATCCAGTGTAGTTTGTGGTATTATTGGAACAATTATTGTAGAAAAGAGATTAGTAATGATGAGTGGTGGTATAGCACATACTTCTTTTGGAGGAATAGGTTTAGGATATTACTTGAACTTTGAGCCTATTTTTGGAGGGCTATTATTTGCTGTCTTATCTTCAATGGGTATAGTTTATATTAAAAGAAATGGTAAGGGAAATTCAGATGCTATAATAGGGATGTTTTGGTCTCTTGGTATGGCTTTAGGAATACTTTTCATTTCATTGACACCCGGGTATCCACCATCATTGACATCATATCTTTTTGGAGATATCTTAAGAGTTTCAAATTTTGATATAATTCTTATGGCTATTATTGATATTATTATAGTTATTTCTTTTTTTAGTATCTTTAATTATTGGAAGGCATATCTCTTTGATGAAGAATATAGCAAAGTTATTGGGATAAATACAACTATTTTAGAATATTTCTTATTTATCTTAATATCATTTAGTATAGTGGTTTTGATAAGGGTAGTAGGTATCATACTAGTTATCGCATTACTGACTATTCCAACATCTATAGCAAAATTATTTTCAAATGATCTGAAAAAGATTATGATACTTTCAATAATAATAGGCGCTATTATGTGCTTTGCTGGATTAATTATGTCATATAATTTTGATATACAATCAGGGGCTACAATAATTATTGTATTAACTTTATGTTATGTTATTTCAGCATTTATTAATGGTAAAGTTAAGAAGAAAATATGTAGTATGGAATAGTTTTTCTGCTGCTATAACAATCAATAAGGGGGAATTGTTTGGACCAGAAAAAAAATTGGGACAAAGTAATTAAGGTATTATTAGTTTTTCTTGTTATTATGATTATATATTTTTTGATAGAGGTATTTATTATAATAATTAATGGGAAAGATATCTTGAAACTTATCTATTTTGAAAATGGGGCAATTAATTCATTTATAATGATATTTATGAGTATCATAATGGAAGGATTTCCATTCATACTATTAGGTTCATTTATATCATCATTGATACATTTGTTTGTATCTGAAAAGACAATAAAACGTATACTTCCACAAAAGAATATCCTTGGGATAATGGTAGCTGGGTTACTTGGTATAATATTTCCAGTATGCGAATGCGCTATAGTTCCAATTGTGAGAAGACTGATAAAAAAAGGGCTACCAATACATATAGCAATAACTTTTATGATTTCAGTACCAATTGTGAATCCCATTGTTATGGTATCAACATATTATGCGTTTTCAAATATAAGTACTGCTATTTTGAGAAGTGGACTTGGATATGTATGTGCATGTATGATAGGTATTATCATTCTTATTCTTGGTGATAAAAAACCATTAAAGCAGAAAAAGATATCAAAGGGTAAAGTGATAAAAAAGAAGATTATAATTGAGCATTCCAATGAATGTGGATGTAGCCATTGCAATGAAGAAGTTCATAGTAAGGATGAAATTTATTCACCTAAAACTAGACGAGCTTTTATAAAAAAAATGTTTTTGGAAATAGTTCATCATACAAATCAAGAGTTAAAGACTATAGGAAAATATTTCACTATAGGGGCTTTATTATCCGCTATGTTCCAAGTTCTTATATCAAGAGATGTATTAACCGTTGTAGGTGGAAATACAGTTATATCAATATCTATAATGCTTGCATTGGCATTTATGTTATCTCTTTGTTCAGAGGCGGATGCTTTTATTGCAAAGACTTTTGCTAGCACATTCACATCAGGTTCAGTTATAGCATTTATGATATTAGGTCCTATGATAGATTTAAAAAATACTTTAATGCTGAGTAGTTCATTTAACGCAAAATTTATAGCTAAATTAATATTTGTTATTTTCTCAGTAGTATTCATTCTAGGGTGTATTATTAACATGCTAGGAGGAGTTCTGCTATGAATAGGAACAATATATCATTGTGGACATGTATCCTTATAGGGTTTATAGTTCTTTTTACCGCTATGGTTGTAAGTGGTAAAATTATTTTCATTATACATCCAAGAATGGTAATTATGGTTAAAATTGCCATTGTAGCTTTGGTTTTGCTTTTAATTTATGATTTATTTTATAAAGAAAATACATTTAAACATAGAGGAAATGCTACATGGTCTATGGGGATATTTTTTATTCCTTTATTATTGGGATTTTTATTTTTAAATAACTTTGATTTAAATGGAATAATGTATAATAAACCTATAGAAGAACATGACCATGTACATGTTCATGTGCATGGTGAGTATGAGGATAAGTTTTTAGATGTATATAACAGAATACATCATGACAAAGAAGTAGCTGGAATGAACCTTGAATTAAATGGTGCAATAATTAAGAACTCAAAGGGCGAATATTTCATTACTAAAATAATTATGGCTTGTTGTGCTGCAGATTCACAGGTTATCGGATTAAAATGTTATAGTGAAGGAATTGACATTTACTTGGGCAAAATATGTAAAGTCAAAGGTGATATAAGATTTGTGGCAGGTGAGATGGTATTGTATATATCAGAAATAGAGAAAGATGAAGAAATTAAAAATTTATATATTTATAGGTAAAATCTAAAAACATAGTTGAGAGTGCACGCATCTGCGTGCTTTTTTTATGTTTAGTTATTAATTTTTAATATTATTGGGAATGATATATATAGATAAGGGGTGGTATTATGAAAAAAAATTCTAAAATGTTTATAATCTTTGGGTTGTTCCTGATTTTATTATTCGGAATATTTTTCCTGATTACTTATAAAGAAGGACTTAAAACTAGAGAAAATGAAGGGTATAAAGAAAACACGCTCTATAAACATTTGACTATAGAAAAGAGTAAGTTATCGGAGAAGGAGAAGATAGAGCTTGTAGAAAAGAATTAGGTTGGAGGAGCCGGTTATATGAAAAATACAAAAGTAGCATTAATAATCATATTTATAGTAGTCATAGGGGTCTTAAGTTTTACTTTATGGGAATCAAATAGTGTGCCAGAATGTAAAAGTGTTTTTATGTCAGAAGATAATATTATGATAAATTTAAATCCAGATGATGTTATTGATGTATTTAGTAATAGCGATGAGGATATATATATAAAAGCAAGTGGCAATAAATATGAAATAAAAAGTACTAATAAAATACCACAAAAAGAGGTGTTGAGAATAATATTTTCTAATGATAAGAAAATACTATTAAGCAACACTAAATTTATTATATATATAGATATTGAAAATAACATGAGAGAACGATTTATCGATTTAAGGAAATTAGATCATTTTGATAATGATAGAAGTGAAGTGAGTGTAGATAGAAAAGGGGAAAACATTATTTATTCTTCTTTTAATGAGAAAGACAATATAAAGTATGTGTATTATATTGATGTGGAAGAGGGTACAGGTATAAAAATTGGAGAAAATCCTATAGAAGATTTTGTTGACAGTTGGTCTTACAACTCAAATTATTACACATATGGTGATAAGGAAGGTAGAAAAATAGTAGTTTTTGATATAGAGAACCTTGAAGTTAATAAGATAGAGTTTAAAAGAGATTATCTAAAAAAAGTATTAATAACAGATGAAGGGGAAGTATTCGCAGAAGGTAATAAAAAGTATGTTATAAGAAGAGATGAAAATTATGAGCTAGCTGAATGTGTGATTGCAGGTAATTTTTTAAGTAGCTATAAGAATAAGCTCATATCTTTTAAAAATGGCATATTATATGAATACGAGAATGGTGCAATGACTAAGTTAAATGAAGTTTCAGAGCAATTTAAAGTAGTGAAACAGATTAATCATAATATATTACTATCAGATGAAAGTAGTACAATAATTTATAATATTGAAGAGAATAGGATTCATGAATACTCCTTTAAATATGAATATTTAGATATGATTATTCCTAGTATACATGGAAATAGATGTTTAATAAAAAGTAAGAGATATAACAATAGAATAGTTGGAAGTAATGGTCAATACTATAAAGTAAAAGATATAAATCTTATGAAAATTATTGGAGACTGTTCATGGATCGATCAAGAAAATTTAATAGGAATTTATTATACTGAGGATGATAAACCTATAATTCTTAAAGTCGAGATATGATACTTTGTGTTTAAAGTTATAATAGAGAAACTTTGTGTTATAAAACATAACTCAAAAGTTGAGAGTGGAGAACGATGGATGTTTTGCTGCGCAAAACTACATTATCTGATGTATAATAAATTACTTGTAATATTTAATTGTCACTTGGATAAAATAAACCTGTAAATAAAATTAAGGAGGACACAATATGATTAAAAGATTAAATTTTGGATTACTAATATTAATTTTTAGCTTTGTGTTTATAGGTGAAATTCAAAATGCATTTGCATTAAATAATGTATTAAATCCAGAACTTAAAGAAGAACAAAAGATAGTAGTAGAGGAAGAAGAGACGTTTTTAAACAAAATAAGAAAACTCTTAGATAATAGCAAGGAAGAATTAGAAAAAGATACTGATAATATTGGTGAAGAAAAACTACTAATAGAAGATAAAAAAGATAAAATACAAAAAAGAGGAATTATTGAGGAAAAAGAAGCTGAAACTATTGACCATAAAGATAAGGAAGAAGAAGTAGAATATAAAGTTATATTTAAAAGCTTATGGAATAAAAAGACACATCCAAATAAGTTTCCAGAAGATGCTTCTTTCTCAACGTTTGTAGGAATAGTACATAATAAAAAAGCTTGTTTATGGAAAGAAGGGTCTATGGCTTCAAAGGGTTTATCTAAACTAGCCGAAAGTGGTAAAAATGGTCAGCTTGAGAAGGAAATTTCAAAGAAGGAGAAAAAAGGAGGAATTGGTGATAAATTCTTCTTGAAATGTGGAAAAAGTTCTGATAAAGACAGGAGCACAGAAATAGAAGTATGTGAAGAATATCCAATGGTTTCAATGGCTGGAATGATAGGCCCTAGTCCAGATTGGTTTACTGGCCTTGATAGTGTATGTTTAATTGAACAAGGAAGATGGGTAGATAAGAAAATCGTTATGATTTACGCTTATGATGCTGGAACAATGGAAGGAAAATCATATGAGGATAAAGGTAAGAAAACGCAGCCTCAAGATAAAATTATGAGAATTGAAAAAGAACCTTTCTTGTGTGATGGAGAATTAATTCCAGTAGGGTGTATAATGTTTGTAAGAGATGATGACTAGGTAAAATATAAAAGAAATTGACAATTGATAATGGAGAATGATGGAGATTTCTCTCCAAGAAATTATAATATTATTAGTGAATAAATAATAGAAGGTTACTCGTTTCAGTTTGAATGAAACATTGTACTTTAGAATACAATAGTTTATCGCAGATAAAATGAGTAAAATTCTCTTGGTATAAAGAATAAGAGAATATAGTTTTTGAGTGAGCAAAAACATCCATCATTATCCATTCTACATTATCAATTATCCATTTATTAAAAAGCACGGCGAGTTGTGCTTTTGTTACAGTGTTAAACTATTTATATAAATCTCGTAAATATCTTTTTCTTCCACATCGCCTGCATGTTTCTTTAATTTTCCTTCACTTTTCATCATTGAAAGAGTATATTTTCTTAAATCGCTTTCACTTATAGAACAATTATTTGGCATAATTTGTTTCACAAATTGGCCAAACTGATCTACTGTATCAAATTCTAATAAAGCTAGTATTGTTTCTACTTTACTCCGTAAGTTTGTATTTTCATAACAAAAGTTCAAATATGATTTTAAAAGTAGCCCATTAGCTTTACCATGAGGTATTTTATGATGATAGGTTAATGGATATCCCATACCATGCGGTAGCGAAGTACCAGATTGAGATATAACAAGTCCTGCAAGTGTAGATGCTAGTAAGAGTCTCTCTCTTATAGCATAAGGAAAATCATTTGCAATAAGTGAGTCAATACAATCATTAAATAAATCAAATCCTTTTTCAGCAGTAAAATCACTGAATAAATTTGAATCTACAGATAAATACCCTTCAATAAGATGTGATAAGGCATCTATTGCAGTGTTTATTGTAATCTCGTCTGGAGTTCCAATGAGATAAGATGGATCTAATAATGCATATTTAGGAAAAACTTTCTGATTGAAGTTTCTTTTAGTACCAACACGATTATCTGTCAATATTGCATAAGGCGTAGTTTCTGTACCCGTACCGGCAGTTGTAGGTATAGCAACTACAGGTATAGATTCAAGATTGCTAATCTCAAAAATTTGAAATGGATCCATCTCAGGATTTTTTAATAAAATTGCTAAGGCTTTAGAAGCATCTATTGGAGATCCGCCACCAATACCAATTATAAAATCTATCTGTTCTTCTTTAACACTATTAAAAGCAGTAATGATATTTTCTAAAGATGGATTTTCTTCTACAGAATCAAATACAATATATTCAATACTCTCTTTATCAAGAGAATAGATAGTGTCATTTAAAGAACCATTTTTTTTTGAAGAGTTAGCTCCTGTCATAATGCAAGCTTTATTGCCTAAAGATTTAAAAATATTGCTATTTTCTCTTACAACATCTTGATTACATAATATCTCTGTAGGCATAAAATAATGGAACTTATTCAAAATAATCACCCCTAACTATCTTTAACGATATACACTAAAAATTATACTATATTTATAATACTACTACTTTTATATAAAGTACAGAAGAATAGGAAAAGAAATAAGAATTAACAAAATGTTAATATTTTACAAAAGAAGAAATGAAATTCTAATGAAAGAATCCTGCATTTTTTTGAATTATTCGATAAAAAGTATTATAATAATAAATAGATTAAAACATCTAGGAGGGATTAAATGAAAAAAGAATTTTCATTAAGTAGAGAAAATGCAATGATTAATTTTACTATGAAATACTGTGAAACTGGAGAACAATTATTAGATAGTTATGGCTTTGATAGGGTAATAACATCTTATATTAAGAAAATAAAGAAAAATGATAATACAATATATAGACATCTTATTGATTGCAGCAAGATGGAAGATGAAAATGAATTAAAGGAATATTTAAAAGATATTTTTAAATTGCTTTTAGTTTTTGAAGTAGAAGAAATAATTAGATTGAATGGAAAATATAAATCGATTTTCACTAATAAAGAATTACTAATTGAATTTATAGAAGGTTTATATAGTTTTTGGAGAAAAATTGAAAGATATGCAATAATACAGAACAATAGAATTGGCAAAGGGATACAGAATGTGAGTTTTATTGAAGCTAATAATAATTTTACTAAATTAGTACTAGATACTTATAGAAGAATAGAAGAGACTGTAATTGGATATAAGCATAGAGTATACAGACAAATTCCAGCTGGAGCTAATGCAGGAATAATTGTTAACAATATAAAATGGGAGACACCAGACGAATATAAATTTTTGAGTAAAATACCGTTTATAGAAGAGGTTATTCTTCAACCACCGTTTATAACGTATCCAAAAAAGAATACGAGAACAGGTTCCTTTGTTGAGACATATAGCAATCCACTTGAGTATATAAGAATAAATGAAGAGCATTGGTTCTGTTATCCTGCTAAGGTTGGAGAATTATTGGCATATGTATATTTTCACAGAGATTTTATGTCTTTAGGATTGACTTTATGTAACTTATTTGAGTTAGCTAAAGAAGATGAATATACAAATAAAAAACCAGATATAATATATGTTTTTGGAGCAAATGATGGTCATAAAGATATGAGAACGGCGTTTTATAATGACAAAGATAATGATATTATGATAGGATTTGCTAATTATCATGAGGACATAGATTATTTTGGATACATGAAGAAAATGATATTGACGCTTCACAATGTTAGAATGATTGACAATGAGTATCTTCCTATTCATGGAGCCATGGTGAGAATAACTATGAAAAGCGGAAAAGTAATTAATGTTGTTATTATTGGGGATAGTGGAGCTGGTAAATCGGAGAGTTTAGAAGCATTTAGAAGTCTTAGTGAAGAATATGTAAAAGAAATGAGTATAGTATTTGACGATATGGGAGTACTTAAGCTTGAAGGAAAAGGCAATATAATTGGATATGGAACTGAGATAGGAGCATTTGTTAGATTAGATGATTTAGATATTGGATATGCATATAAAGAAATTGATAGAAGTATTTTTATGAATCCAGATAAGGTAAACGCGAGGGTTATTATTCCTATTTCAACGTATCATGAGATTACATGTGGTACACCAGTGGATTATATTTTATATGCAAACAATTATGAAGAAGGAGAAGAAATTGAGTTCTTTGATAATGTTGATAAAGCAATACAAGTGTTCAAAGAAGGAGCAAGAATGGCAAAGGGAACTACAACTGAGACTGGTTTGGTAACATCTTATTTTGCTAATCCATTTGGACCACTTCAAAGACAGGAACAAACTGATATATTAATGGATAGATATTTTAAAGCTTTCTATGAAAAAGGAATTAAGGTTGGTCAAATAAGAACTCTTCTTGGTATACAAGGAAAAGAAAAGGAAGGTCCAAAGGCTGCAGCTCATAAACTCTTTGATTTAATCAAAGATTAGTTAATAAGATATTAAGTTCCATGAATTTTATTTTCTATGAAGGGGAAAATAAAATAGTGGAGGTTGATTAACATGAAAAAAAGAGAAATCATAGCTGCAATATTATTAGTTATTTTTATAGTTATTAGTTTTTCGTCATGTCAAACCGAAAAAAAGAACGAGAACAAGGAGAAGGAAAACAAAGAAACTAACCAAAAAGAAGAGGAGAAAAAAGAAGATTCTTCTTATAATATTTTACAAAAATATTATATTAACATGTGAAAAATGGCAATAACTTGCCATTTTTCATTTTTTATAGAATATTTAATGATAGAACCTTTTCTAAGGTCATATTTTTTTCAATGCTTTGTGATAAAGCAACTGATTTGCTTACATCTCGGAATAGTATGCCACCAACTATTTTTCCTTGTATAAAGAATAATTTCTTCATTATTTTATTTATTTTATCAATTCTACTTAATTCCTCAAGATTATCGCCAGATACTATGCCACAAGAGAATATTTCAACATTCATTGAACTGAAAGCTGTAGATGAGATAAGATTTTGTAAGGTTAATGTATCACCAATAGCATTTGCACCAGCGGTTTTACCCATTTCAATTGCAGCAGGCCAGTTACCGTATACAATTCCATCAAATTCAGCTATGTCACCACATGCATATATATCTTTTATAGAAGTTTCCATTCTTGAATTTACAAGTATTCCTCTATTGATTTCAATGTTGCTCTCATCAGTTATTTCGATATTAGATCGTATACCAATGGAGAATATTATGAGTTCAGCTGAGACTTCTTCACCATTCTGAAGTTTCGCTGCAGTTACTTTATCGTGTCCAAATATTTCAACAACGGAATTTTCCATATATAAATTAATACCACAGGCTATTACTGCTTCTCTCAGTAAGTTTGAAGAATCATAATCAAGTTGTTTGCTTAATAACTTAGATGAGAGTTCAGAAATAGAAACATTATAACCTGCTTGTTTTAATTCCCAAGCGCTCTCAAGTCCAGTTAATCCACCGCCTATTATCAATACATTTTTAACATCATTTAGATTATTTTTTATATTGTTAAGGTCTTTTAAATCTTTAAGCGTGTATACTCCTTTTTTATCAATTCCTTTAATAGGAGGTACAAAATTTCTACTACCATTTGCAAGTATCAATTTATCATATTTAATAATAGAATCATTATTGATTGTTAACTCTTTATCATCACTATTAATGTGACTAACTATAGAATCAAGCATAAGGGTGATATTATTTTCTTTATACCAGTACTCACTCTGTAAGTAGAAAATATCTTCATTTAAATCCTCAATAAGTCCGTCAGATAATAAAGGTCTATAATATGAAATAGAATTTTCACCACTTATAATTGTTATGTTACATTTTGGGTTTCGTTTTCTTGCGGCATCTGCAGCATAGAAACCAGCAGCACCATTACCAACAATAACAAGTTCTTCTTCTATATCAGAAATAAATTGAATTTCTTGAATATGAATCTCAACAAATTGTTCAGCTGTTGCACCACAAGCTGGGCAAGTTTCGGGTGGAGTATCACCTTCAAAAACTTCGTTACAAACAATGCATCTCCAACGTTTATTTGGTTTTGAACCATCTTTAGGTTGGATGTTCTCTTTCACTTTCTTAGCAAAATCAATTCCATATATATACGCATCTTGAAGGTCTTCTGTGTTTGGTTTGAAAGAAGATTTTAAAGAGCCTGCAAGATTTAATCTAACTTGCTTTAATCTTTCCATAACATTTGGAACACCTTCTCCACTCCATCCAAAGGAACCAAATGCCCCAGCTACTTTTCCACCATGAACTAAAGGATTAAGATTTGTCAATATATCCCATATGGGTTTTAAGGCATCACCATTAATTGTTGGTGTTCCGAATAATAACCCATCTGAATTATTTATTCTTGTTAAAATATCATTCAAATCATGATGAATTACATCATAAAGACTTATATCAAATTCACCAATAGATTTAATTCCTTCTATAATTTTTTTAGCCATTTCTTCAGTGTACCCATAAGCTGAAACATAACAAAGAGTTATCTTAGGTATGATATTATCAACAGCATATCCTTCGCTCCACTTTTTATATATGTCAACAATTTCTCTTGGGTTTTCTCTTAAAACTGGACCGTGACCAGGACATATAACATCAATATCAAGAGGAGTAATCTTCTCAATTGCCTTTAAAACATATTTCTTGAAAGGACCCATTATCATATTAAAATAATATTCTAATGCTTCCATATAATTTTTTTTGTTTTCGATTTTGTCATTAAATATTCCTTCACTACAGTAATGGCTTCCAAATGAATCGCAAGTCATTAACATTTTATCTTCTTCAATGTACGTATACATTGAATCAGGCCAATGCAGAAAAGGTGCATTTATAAATTTAAGAGTTTTATTTCCTAAGCTTAAAGTATCTCCATCTTTAACTTCAATATAAGGAAAAGGTTTATTAACGATATTCTTTAAAAACTGAATTGCAGTTACAGAACCAACAACTTTAGCATTTGGAGCTAAATCAAGAATCTTAGCAACAGAGCCTGCATGATCAGGTTCTGTATGATCTACGATAATATAATCAATACTGTCAAGAGATACACCTAGATGATCTAATCTTTCCATATATTGATCGAAAGCTTTTTCTTTAACTGTTTCAAATAAAGCTGTCTTTTTGCTACCTTTAACTACATATGAATTGTAAGTGGTTCCAAAGGGGGTATACATAATAATATCAAATACTCTTAAATTTGGATCAAGTGATCCTACCCAATAAATATCTTTTCTTATTTGAACTGATTTCATTTATAAACACTCCTATATTATTATTTTAAATTTATTTTATGCTAAATATTATTTACTATTAAATATTAGTTAATAGTAATTGTTAATTAATTATATAATAAATAATTATGATATACAAGGAGTTTGTTTAAATTTAACAGTAACTTTTTAATAATATGTTTTTGTATTTTTAATTTATAACTTTTCATGCACTTAATTAAATTAATTTGCATAAAATATATATATATTATGCCCTACATGATAGTAATTATCGAGGAGTGTCAATATGGATAAAATCCCAAAAATAGGTAATCGCAACGTTGAGAATCCACATAGAGAAGATGGTCATAAACATATGAGAGAGGGTAAATTTAATGATGCTATAAAATCTTATGAAAGCGCGCTTAACATAGAGCCTAACAACGATGAAATATATAGTTGTATTGGGTATGCATATTATGAGAAAAAAAAATATGCTGAAGCACTAAAATACTTCGACAAAGCCATGAAAATTAATCCTCAAAACAGTGAGAATTATAATGGGGTAGGGAATATTCTGGATGAGAAAGGTGAGTTTGAGAAAGCTACAAAATATTTTGATAGAGCAATTGAATTAAATCCTAGGAATCCAGTTTATTTTTATAATAAGGGGTTGAGTTTGCAAAATCAAGAAAGATATGAGGATTCGCTTAAATGTTATAGTAGAGTTGAAGAATTATCACCTAAATTTAGTGAAGCACTAAATAACAAAGGAATTTCATTGGCAAATATGGGAAGATTTCAAGAGGCTTTTGAAGCATACAAGAAAGCAATTAAGGCAAAAGCGGATAACTTTATATACTATATCAACTGTGCCGATGCACTAAATAACATGGAAAAATATGAAGAAGCATTGAAGTATTGCAACAAAGCGTTAAAGCTAGATAAAAAAAGTGATTTTATATATATAAATAAAGCCATAAGTTGTATGGGATTAGAAAAATATGAAGATGCACTGGAATGTTGTAGAAAAGCTCTTTCAATCAATAAGAATAATAAGGATGCTAAAAATTTAAAAATTGAAATAAAAGAGAAGCTTAAGGAAAAATTATATGAAGAATAAATGAATCATGCAGAGGAATTACATTCATTTTCCTCTGTTTTTCTTTTGTATACGATTCGATATAGGTGTATAATATTAAGATAACATATAGAAAAATTTAAAGGGGGTGGATATAATTGGAATTGATTAACGGTAGATATAGATTAATAAATGTTATTGAGTATAAGACAAATAAGACTAGTTACTTAGCTGATGATGTTTTGAAATCGAAAAAGGTAATACTTAATATAGTTAAGCTTGAATACATCCCCAAGAATTTTTATATCCATGATATGGATATAAATGAATATTTAAGTATTAAGAGTAAATATATTATTAAGGTATTAGATATGGGAATTGTGAAATCAATTGATAATAAAAAAGTTGACAATATTTCGTCTTATTATTATATAACTGAGTATCAAGATACCTATAAATATGATATGAGTGATATAAAAGACTTTGAAAAATTAAAGAGTGTATTTATAGACATTTGCAAAGGGTTAAGTTATTTGCATTTAAAAGGAGAAACATATAAGTATCTAAATCCTACAAATATTATAATATTTTCTGATGAGAATAATCAATTGCATGCTAAGATAAGAGATTCACTTAGTAGTAAAATCGATGAATATAATATATTAGCGGTTAATGATGAAAAATTAGAATATAAAGCTCCTGAGCTTATAAATGGAGAAGAAATAAATAAGAGCATAGATATTTATTCTTTAGGGATGATAATTAAAAATATTATTATTCCAAATTTCAATAGCGATTTAAAGGGTTTAAATGAGATAAAAGACAAAAATAATACAATAATGAAGTTATTCATTATTGTAAGGAAAATGATAAATAAAAATGAAAAGAAAAGGTATGAAAATATTGAAGAATTAGTAGATGAGTTTAATAAGATTTATAATCTTGAAGAAAAATTTTATGACATTGATGATGTAGAAAAAATTAATTTTAAACATAAAATGTATGGAAGAGATTCAGAGATAAAAGAGATACTTGAATGGTATGATAAGAATGAGAATGGAGTAGTATTTGTTCATGCCCCAAATGGTATGGGTAAGACTAGATTTTTAAATGAGATTGAGTACAAATTAAAACTTAGAACTAATGAGATATATTCAAGTTATTTCTTAGAAAGTAAAGATAATAATAATTATAAAATTTTTGAAGAAATAATTATGAAATTTTCTCATGAAACAAAAAAAGAGATAGTTAAAAAATATGAGGAAGAATTCAAATTAGTAATACCGGAAATAAATTCAAAAAAAATACCACCAATATCTTTGTTTAAAGATACAAATGAAAGATATAAATTTAATAGTAAATTGCTGAACTTTGTATACGATGCTATTGGAAATAAAAAGGCAATTATATTAATTGATAATCTTCAATATGCATCAGAATATATAATTGAGATTTTAGAGATGGTTTTGATAAAGAATAATCTTGATAAGAGTATTATGTTTATATTGTCATATAGTGATGAAGAAATTTGGATTAATAAGTGTGCACATAGATTTGTTAATAAATTTAAAGATAAGAATAACAATGTAGATATTTCTCTAAAAGCTTTAAACCTTAAAGAGTCAACTATGTTAATTAAGGATATGCTTAACATGTCATATCTTCCAAATAGATTTGCAAACAGAATATTTAATCATACATATGGAAATCCCATATTTGTTGAAGAAGTGATAAAAGATCTGTTTGCAAAAAAAATTATATACATTAATGAAAGTACTGGAAAATGGACAATAGACTTTGAAGATTATGATGATATCAAATTACCAGAGAATATTGTCATAGCATCAATGGGGCAAATTAATGATTTGGATAGTGATAACTATGAGCTGTTAAAAAAACTTTCAGTTTTAAATGATGATATTCATTTAGAAATTATTAAAGAAGCATTTAATTATTCTCAGGGTGATATTTTACATTCTGTGGATTCATTATGTAGAAAAGGAATATTGTCTCTAAATAATAATATATATGAGAAACAATATTATTTTACTAATAAAATGATGAAAGACGTTATATATGGAAGACTTAACGATGAGGAAAAGAAAAATTATAATAACTTGATTGCTTTAATCTTTGAAAGAAAATATTTGAGTGGTGAAAACATAGACATTAGGAATATGATAGATCACTTTGAAAAAGCTAAAGATTATTCAAAGGTAAAAGAATATTGTAGTCTTTTAGCCGCGGATATGATTAATATGAATGAAAATTTAATAGCTATTGATTATTTGGAAAAAGCTATTAGATATTCAGATAATAATGATGAAGATGATATAAGGATAAGGATAAAGCTTGCTTTGTTAAATCACCAGTGCGGGGAAGGGCAAAGAGCAATCGAAATATTATATGAAGCGGATAAAAAAGCAGAAGAAAGAAAGTTTATTGAACTTAGATTTGAAATATTATATGAATTGACAAATTTATTTGGTAGAAGCAAAAATACTTCAAAATGCGAAGAACTTCTGGATATTATGCTTGAATTATATTCGAAAACTAAATATATAAAAGGATATCTATATTATCTTTTAAATAAAATAAGAATGTATGCATTGCAGCAGGGTAATTTTGAAGAAGCATCTAAAATATTGAAAGAGGCAAAAGAACTTGCTCCTGAAAGTGAATATAGAATATTAGGGGAACTTAATAATTTTGAAGGAATAATAAGTATACAAAAATCTAATGCAATGGTAGGGATTGAATGTTTCAAACAGGCTTTGGAATATTATGAAAGAGATGCTTATATTAAAGGTAAAATTAATTGTTTGAATAATATTGCTGTTATCTATTATGAACATCTTCAAGATATTCAAAAAGGTATTGATTTCTTCGAGAAAAGCAGAAAGATAGCAGAAGAATATAGGATTATAGAGGTGCTTCCGCTTATATTCTCCAATTTAGCAGAGTCAAATATAGATTTAAATAATCTGGAAAGAGGAGAAATATATCTTAATAAAGCAATGCAAATTTCAAAAGGTAGAAATGATAAACAGGGTTTATTATCTACAAATGTTGAATTTGTATGTTTAAACTTGAAATATGGTAATATCAAGATGGTGGAGAATTACTATTCTAAGTGTAAAGAAATAATTGTCGAGAAGGGCGAGTATAATAGGGATAAAGGTGAGTATTATATTACTGCAGCACAAAGAGCTCTTTTTTATTTAGATCTTGATAATGCAAATGATTTTTGTGATAAGGCTGAACAGGTATATGGAGAAGAACAGAATAAGGTTTTATGGAGAATATATCTTACTAAAAATTTAATAAAGTTTTACAAAGGAAAAGATGTAGATAAGTTGCTAGAAGATAGCTTTTATATAATAGATAAGATAATCTACCCAATAGATAAGATGAATATGCTCTTTGATTTGGCTGTTGCTCTTGCTTTAATGGGATATAAAAAGCATTTAAAAAGTATATTTAAAAAAGTAAATGCTTTAGAAATAGAGAATATGAATATAAACATCATGATTAAATATGAAATAGCTAGGGCATGTACTGAGAAAGACTATGATATAGAGAAATTAATTGGATTGATGGATGAAGTTAAAGATACAAAGATGAAATTAATCTGTCTTTTTGGGAATTATGTTATAGCATCAATTTATTATGAAAAGAAGAATTATATCTACGCTCTTAATTATTATTTAATTGCAATTGATGTTTTTAAGGGGATTTACAAATATATTCCTTCAAAGCATAAAAAAAATTTTATAGATAGAAAGGTTTTGTATGAAGTTTTAGCTATTATCAGAGAACTGAAAATATATTTCACAAGAAACAATGAAGATATAAAACATGAAATGAGAATAGAAGAAAAATTTGAAAATATGATTTCTTTTCAGTTTTTCAAAGAAATTGTTAATAGTAAAGCTTTTGCTGAATATACAAAAAAATTATATAAACATAAGGAATTATATTATATTGAAGATATCAAAGATATAGCTAGGAATTTATTCTCTAATCCAGAAGAAAATCTGAAATTAATTTGTAATTTTCTTGAGAATATAACACTAGCCTCTAGATGTATGATAATAAAAAGTAATAGTTCAGAACATAAGGTTATTTTTAGTAGTAATGGAGATGTTGAATTACCTAAAGATATGAATATAATTGAGCGAGTAAAGATAACTAGAGAGAATATAATCTTTAATAAACTCCACGGGGATAATAGTAGAATGAATGTTGATGTTAAGATGAATGCTATTATTTGTTTACCTATAGAAGATTTTTATCATAGAGATATAATAGATATACACGATAGAAATCGTGGTAAAAATAAGAGCAGTAGAACTAAAGGGGTTCTTTATATTGAATCATATAATATTTTGAATAACTTTAATGAGCATATTGTTTCAAAATGTCTAGAACTTATGCCACTTATTAGCGCTTGTATGAGCAGCTATGAATTTAAGATGATTTCTGCCATTGATAAATTAACTGGAGTATATACAAGAAAGTATTTAATGGATTCATTTAAGTTAGAATTAGAAAAAACATATGAAGAAGGAAATGAATTAAGTGTATTAATAGCTGATTTAGATCACTTTAAGAATATAAATGATAAATTTGGTCATCAAAAAGGTGATGAGGTGTTAGAACAAGCCAGCACAATAATGAAAAATTCAATAAGAGGAGATGACATAATAGGACGATATGGTGGAGAAGAATTTTTAATTATTCTACCTAATACAGGAGCTAATGATGCACAGCAAATCGCAGAAAGAATAAGAATTACTCTTATGAAATCAAATATTATTGGAGAAAACTACCCAGTAACTGTAAGTATTGGTTTGTCTTCATACCCAGAACATAGTCAAGGGCAAGAGGAACTAATTGAGAAGGCTGACAAGGCATTATATGATGCTAAAGAAGAAGGGCGGAATAGGGTTAAAATATATTCGCCTCTTATGGAGTTTGGTAATAAGGGAGCCAATAAGCTTTCAGGAATAATAACTGGAAACTCTGTTGAAGATTCTAGAAATGTGCTTACATTTATTGAAGTTTTGGATTTAATGGATGAACAAATATGCTCATCTAACAAGATATATAAACTTTTAGGTAGATTGATTGAGACCACAGAGGCTGAAGAAGGAACTTTATTCAAGGTAAATGATGGTGAAATAGAAGAGGTATTCACTAGAAGAAGATATAATGAAAATTGGATTAAGAAAGAAGATTATAACAAAGAGATAGTAAGAGAAGTAATAGAAAATAAAAAGGAAATGTGTACAATTGATTGGAACTTACGTAATAAGAATAACCTTCTTACTGGTCTTCCAGATTGGAATTCTATAATATGTACCCCTCTTATAGTTGAGGGAAAAGTAATAGCTGTATTACTTCTTGAAGTTCCTACTTCAGAGAAGGAATTTAACTATGAAAACCTTAATTTTGTAAATGTTATTATTAAACTGGCAAAGAGAATTTTTCAAGAGGCATATGATGGAAAAGAAAGTAATAAAAATTAAAAAAGGGCTAACGCATATAAGGTTTTATATAGCGTTAGCCCTTTTATTTTCATAGTTTTTACATAATTCTATAGTCCAGATCTTAAATATAGAAACTTTTTCTGTAATTTTAGATTCATATATTTTATATCCAGAGTATGAAAAAGTTATGATGAATAAAGATACTACAATCCCTAGTAACAGCTTTTTATTTTTATTCAATTTTTAATCACTCTCCTTAAAATGTTGATAAAGAAAATTTACTTATAACACTCATACTTTTTTTGACTAATTATACCATATGATGGCAAAAAACTCACTAAACATTCTAAAAAATAATATTAAATTATCATAAGAGTAGTATAAAGAATCATTTTTATGTATCTATTTTACCTAATTAAAATATAATATAGTATTGACATAGAAAAATCTCTATGGTAATATTATAAAAAATTAAAACAAAAAGGCAAAGATAAGGACGAGTAGAAATAGTTTCGCTACTACAGAGAGCTCTGGTTGGTGAGATGGAGCATAGAAGATTATTTTGAATACACCTTTGAGCTGTAGTCTGAAAGTATTTAAATACTAGTAGGATGTTCCGGAATCCCGCACACGTTATAGTGCTAGAGTATCATGTATTCAGTGATTTATTATGATTATATTGTACTTGAAAAGGTTGATATGGTAACATATTGATAAAATACGAGGTGGTACCACGTGAGTATATACTCCCGTCCTCTACAGAAGATAGTTCTGTAGAGGGCGGGATTTTTTATTTTCACCTTGAAAATAAAAAATAATTGAGAATTCACAACTTATATTAAAATGTCTAGCGCGCAGACTTTTTATATAGATATTGAAAATTATTTAAAAACAAGAAATTAATAAAGGGAGAGGTTATTATGAAAAAATTAACTATAGATGAGCAAATGAGATTACTTTTAAAAGGAATAGAAGAGGTTATAAGTGAAGATGAACTAAGAGCTAAGCTTGAGAAAAGCGAAAAAACAGGAGAACCATTAGTGGTAAAGTTAGGATTAGACCCTACAGCTCCTGACATTCATCTTGGACACTCTGTTGTATTGAGAAAAGCTAAGCAGTTTCAAGATTTAGGTCATAAGGTAATAATTATTATTGGAGATTTTACAGGAATGATTGGTGATCCATCAGGAAAATCAAAAACTAGAAAACCTCTTACAAGAGAGGAGGTTTTAATAAATGCAGAAACATATAGAAGACAACTATTCAAGATTTTAGATCCAGATTTTACTGAAGTAAGGTTTAATAGTGAGTGGTTAGAGTGTATGTCTTTTAAAGAAGTAATTGAGTTAATGGCAAAACAAACAGTTGCAAGAATACTAGAGAGAGATGATTTTAAAAATAGATTTAATAATAATCAGTCTATTGGACTTCATGAATTTACTTACCCGTTAATGCAAGGGTTGGACTCAGTTGTAATAAATGCTGATGTGGAATTGGGTGGTACAGATCAGACATTTAATATACTCATGGGTAGGACTCTTCAAAAAGAGTACAATAAGGAAAAGCAAGTTGCGATGTTTGTACCTATTCTTGAAGGAACTGATGGTAAGGAAAAAATGAGTAAGAGTTTAGGTAACTACATTGGAGTAAATGAAAATTCAAAAGAGATATTTGGAAAGATTATGTCAATACCTGATGAGCTTATAATAAGATACTTTGAACTAGTTACTGATGTTCATCCAGATGAAATAGATGTATTCAAAAAACAGCTGGAACAAGGTGGAGTAAATCCTCGAGATTTAAAATTACATTTAGCAGAAATAGTAGTAGCTCTATACCATGGTAGTAATGAAGGAAAGAGAGCAAGAGAAGAATTTATAAGCATATTCTCTAATAAGAGCTTACCAAAAGATATTGAAGAAATTCAGTGTCCTGATGGAGATTGTATATGTAACAAACTAATAGAAATAATATTAAAAATGGGATTTGCTAATACTAATAGAGAGTCAAGAAGATTGATTTCTCAAGGGTCTGTTAAGATAAATGGTGAGAAATTCATTGAAGAGGAAGGCTTTGAACTTAAAGCTGGAGATGTTATACAGGTTGGAAAGAAAAGGTTTGTTAAAATTAAAAATTAATAACAAGTACCCTTGGGGTGCTTTCCCAAGGGGTTATAATAGCAGATAAAGAGAAAGGGTGAAATGTTTTGGAAAACTATAAGTGGGTTAAAATAGAAATATATGTACCAGAGGAGAAACTACAAGATATAAGGGATGCATTGAATAAAGGAGGCGCTGGGAAAATTGGTAAATATGATAATTGTCTTTCTATGTATGAAGTTAGAGGGTATTGGAGACCACTAGAGGGGTCAGACCCTTTTGAAGGTGAAGTAGGGAAAGTTTGTGAGGGAAGCGAACTCAAAATAGAAGCAAGATGTCATATTGATTATGTGAAGGCTACTATAGATGAAATACTAAAGGTTCATCCATATGAAGAGCCAGTAATAAATATTGTTCCATTAATAAACCATGTATTTATTGATGATAATATGAAAAGGAAATAAAGAATAAATATCAAAGAACAGAGAACAAATCACGATACCTTTCAGCGGAGCTGAAAGCCTTTAAATTATCAAAGAATAATGGAATATATAATTTTTTCTGACAATAGGAAGAAAAATAACCTAATTTGTTCTTTATTATCTGTTCTTTGTTCTTTGATTCAAAGATTTTCTTTGGTTAAAATTACATTTTATCTATTTGAATAAATCAATTTCTAACATGAAATCTCTATATTATTAATTCACTAATTTCATACACCAGAATATACTAAAATTATAGTAATAATTATGAGGGTAGCGTCCCATGAAAATGGCCATAAAGTTGAAGGATGGAAAGAAATACTTTTATAGTGAGGCTCAATCACAACAAATTGCTCGGAATTTAAATTATGTTAAATTACTTCAGATACTCACAAATGCTAACAGTATGAAGAGTGGTTCAAGCATAAAAATACTGAATCAAGTATTCATGGTAGAGAACATAAAATCATTTGAATTCTTTTTATAGAGAACTTTTTATAAGTAGAATAAAAGAGAAAAAAAAGAAAATTCTAAATTTTTACTTTTAAATGGTTGACAACATCAAAGGAATTATATAAAATTACAATATATTGGTGAGTGTGTCTAAACAATGGGAATCTATTGTGAGCGGCACAGGGAAAATCCTACACGCAGATATTAACCCTGCGGAGTCGCTATTGCGATTCTGATAGGTTTTTTTTGCTTTATCTGATTAAAGTGAAAAAGAGTTTGTTTTTCACCATATAATATAAATCCTTTCCCACAGGATGAAGATTTATATGGTGCAGATGTATTTATAAAAGAACAAAGAATAGAGAATAAAGAACAAATTAGGATGATTTGCTCTGCAAATCTTGAAAAAAATAAAAAGATATTTATAAATAAAAATATATAATATTAGCTAAACAAGGGGAGGAATTACAATGAATAGAAAGGTGATTAACTGGATGTGGGAAAATGAAGACGCACAGAAGGCATTTGCTGACTGGGTGGGTTTTCCTGGAAAAAAAGAAACGGCTGAAGAAGTAGATAAATTACATAATTTATTGAATTTTGAAGGGGATTTAAAAATTCTTGATGTTGGGTGTGGAACAGGAAGACATTCTTTGGAATTTGCCAAGAGGGGACATAAGGTTACTGGTATTGATATTGCATCCTTATATATTGAAGAAGCTAGAAAAAAGGCTTTATATGGTGATTTGGATGTTGATTTTAGATTTCAAAGAGGGTTGCATATCAGAGATAAAGAAGAGTATGATTTCATATTAGCATATAATCATACATTGGGGCTTATGAAAGAAGAAGAGTTGAATGACCATTTTAAGAATATTTATAAAGCACTTAAAAATGATGGAAAATTTTTTTTGAAGATTGCTGGACCAAGCATGAACGGTCAATTAACTCATGAGAGAATTAAAGACTGGGGAGAACAAAATGGTAAATATATATTAAGTGAAAAATATATGGAAGATGGATATAGAATTGAAAATTGCATATTTATTGATCCTAAGAAAAAAGAGATTATTGAATACAGAGAGAAACAAAAAGCATTCTCTCATGGAGAAATACTAGATATTTTAAAGGAATCAGGATTTTCAAACATTGAATGTTATTCTGATTTACATGGTGAAGCTGCAGATGAAAATAACTTTGGGGTGTATGTTTGTAGCAAGTAAAGATATTAGAGCAAGCGTTGTTGGGTGATAAAAAACATGTAGGAAAAGAAAAGTTTCTGAATTATGACTTTTCACTAAAGTAGTATCATTAATTAGATAGAAAAATTCCTAAAGAAGGGGGAAAATTTATGCCACATTATTATGGAGATAGAATAGTTTTAAGAGAATATAGACAAGAAGATTTTGAATATATAAGAGGATGGGTAAATGACCCTCAAATTACAGAAAATTTATCAGATATATTTGTATTTCCTCATACAGCAAGCAATACTGAGGAGTATATGAAGTTTATCAATAGTAAAAGAGGACTTGAAAAAACTAATTTTATTATTGCTAATAAAGATACCCAAGAGTATATTGGTCAAATAGATTTAATAGAGGTAAATTGGAGAAGTAGATTTGCAGTTTTAGGTATTGTTATTGGAACAAAAGAAAATTTAGGAAAAGGATACGGAGCAGAAGCCATAAGAGTTATGCAGCATATCGTATTCAATGTATTAAACTTAAACAAACTTGAGCTAGAGGTGCATGATTTTAATAAGCGTGCTATCAGGTGCTATGAAAAATGTGGATTCAAGGAGGAAGGGCGACTTAGAGAGAAGTTCTTCCATAATGGAGTATACACAGATTATTTAATCATGGGCATCTTGAAGAGAGATTATAATGAGATGAATAAATAGATTGATATCTATTCATAATTAGCCATGCTTTGCACCGAACTTAAACTGCTATATTGTGTAAGTATAGTTGTTAAAATTGGTGTAGAGCATGGCTTTTTTGATTCTTTAGAAACAATAAGGTGGTGTTACGGTTGATTAGAAGATATAAAGATGAAGATTATATACAAGTTACTAAAGTTCATGTTGATTCTTGGAAGACAACTTATAGGGGAATAGTACCTGAGGAGTATCTTAACAATATGACTTATGAGAGTAGATATGATAGAAATAGGCAATTCATGGGCAGTGAGAGTGTTGCAGCATTCGTATTTGAAGATACTAATAAAAATATTATTGGATTCACCACATGTGGAAGTTCTAGAGAAGATGTAAGTAACAAAGACGGAGAAAAATATGATGGTGAATTATATGGTATTTACTTTTTGAAAGAAGCTCAAGGTCAAGGACTAGGAAAAGAACTTTTAAATAAAGTGAGAGATGATCTAAGGGATAGAGGATATAAAAATATGATTTTATGGGCTTTAGAAGAAAACAATGCTTGTGGATTTTATGAGGCAATGGGAGGAGAAAAATTACCAGAGGAGAAGTGGCTGGAGTATGGGGGGAAGAAGGTAAAAGCTGTGGCTTTTGGATGGAAACTGTAGAAAACAAATTGAGAATGTAGAATATTCTCAATTCACAATTATTAAAGCTATTATTTAAAAATAAGATTAATGAAATAAAAGATAAAATTATTCTTTAGAAACAATAAGGGGGGAGTTTAAAATGATAAAGGTAGTTCAGATTTCAAGCGATAGTGTAGAAATCGTTCATGGTATACAGAAGAAAGCATTCATGTCATTGCTTGAAAAATATGAAGATTATGATATAAATCCTGCCATGGAAAGCCTTCAGCGGACAAAAGAGAAAATTGATAAAGCAAATACAACTGCATATATGTTTCAAGTGAATGATACTGATGTTGGATGGGTTAGGGTAACAGAGCTTGAAGAAAAGATATACAAGATTTCAGCTCTATGTGTTCTTCCTGAATATCAAAACAGGGGAATTGCTAAAGAAGCATTAAAACAAATAGAAAGTTATTATCCAAATGCACGGAAATGGACTTTGGATACAATATTCGAGGAAAAAGGTAATTGTCACTTATACGAAAAAATGGGTTATGTAAAAGTCGGTGAAGTAACACTTATAAATGAAAGAATGTCAATTGTTAATTATGTTAAGACATGTAAGTTAAAGGACAATGAAAATGTTATTAGAAAAGTATAATGAGACGTTCAGAGAGGATTTACCAATAATAACTAATAAGGAAATGGATAGTATAGCATATGCAGTTGTTAGACATAGTCAGAAAGATGTAGTTGATGAGGATAACCTAACGGAGTTATTGAAAGATGTAGATTCACTAGATAGATATCTTCATGGAGTTAAAACTAAAGATGCACATTATGATAGATGCGTTAGGGTTGCTGAAGAAATGGGAATAGATATAGAAATTTAATTAAATTATTCTTTAGAAACAATAAGGGGGCTTTAAAAGTGAGTGATATAGTTAAACAGCATTACAATGAAAATGCAGAGATGGAATGGGAGAGGTTAAACAATCCATATTCAAGGGTTGAATTTTTAAGCCATTTATATTTAATAGACAAGTATTTTCCTAAGGAAGGTAAACTATGTGATATTGGATGTGGACCAGGAAGATATTCAATTGAGATGTTGAAAAAGGGGTATGATGTAACATTATTTGAACTTTCTAATGAAGAGTTGAAATTAGCTGAGAAGAATATAAATGAAGAAGGATTAAAAGCAGAAGAGTTCATATGTGATAGTGCAGTAAATATTAATAGATTAGAAGATGGTAAATACAATGGAATTCTAATGATGGGGCCAATGTATCATATTCATGGTAGAGAAGATAGAATAACCATATTGAAAACTATGGGAGATAAATTAGCTGAGGATGGAGTTGCATTAGTAGCGTATATAAATTCATATGGTGTATTAAAAGCAGGTATAACAGAATGCTTTGAGGAATTTGAAAAGATTGAAATGATTAATAATTGTTTTAATGAATGTAAGTATAGCAAGGATGAATGTTTCACAGAGGCGTATTTCACAACACCAGAACATGCCCTAAAAGAGATTGAGGAAGCTGGGCTTGAAATAATAACATATGCTGGTTCAGAAGGATTTATAAGTGGAACACATTATGCTATTAAGAAAGTATATGAAGATAACAGAAAAGCTTATGACAATCTTGTTCAAAGAGCAGCTGAGACTTGTGAGATGCCGCAGTTTAGAGATGCTACAGAACACCTTTCTATTATTGTTAGGAAAAAGACGATGTAATATAACATAGAAAACTTTGTTAGAAAAAAGGTTAAAAGAAGTTGAGAGTGGAGAATGGAGATTTTACTCGTTTCAGCTTTGCTGAAACATTGTAGGTGTTGCTACAAGAACTACGGTATTTCATTAAAGATGAAATAAGTAAACCCTATTGTTTCATAACAATAAAATGTAGTTTCTGCGAAAGCAGAAACATCCTACATTCTCAATTCTCAACTCACAATTCTCAATTAATAAAGAAATTATTTGAAAACAGAATTAATGGATTAAAAATAAAATCAGTCGGAGGATAATCTATGAAATACAGGCGTTATAAAAATGTTCAAGAATTTTTAGGTGAATGCAAGGAATTCTTAATGGAAAAAGAAGTTGAAAATAACCTATTCTTAGGTTTATGTAATGGGATAGTATCTGGAGAAAGAGAATATGAAGAAGTTTATTGTGGATCAGTTAAGAAGGATGGGGAAGTAAAGCTTATAGCGCTTATGACTGTACCTCATAATCTTCTCATTGATTCAAGAGATGATGAGGCATTAGAGTATTTCTTAGGTGAAATGTACAAAGAAAACTTAACAATACCAGGTACAAATGGTAGAAAAGAGGTTTCAAAGAAAGCTATAGAATATTTCAGTAAAAAATATAATAAAGAATATAAAAATGCAATGAACTTAAGGATATATGAACTGACAGAGGTTCAGGAAGTGTTTATTCCAAAGGGGCATTTTGAAATGGCAACTATGAAGTATCATAAGCTTATCACTAGATGGATGTATGAAGCAACAATAGATTTTGGATTTGAAGTAGAAGGGGAACCACTTAGTGAAGAAAGGCTTAATAGCGCAGAACAACTAATAAACAGTAACAAGGTTTATATATGGATAGATGAAGAGGGAAGACCAGTAACAACGGCAATGAGAATAAGGAAAATAGAGCATGGTGAAGTAGTGGGAATGGTATATACTCCAAAAGAGTATAGAAGAAAAGGGTATGCTACTGCATGTGTAAAAGGTGTTTCAGAAGAAATACTTAAAGATGGGAACAGATTTGCAGCATTATTTACTGATTTAGCTAATCCAATTTCAAATAGTATATATATGAAAATGGGATATGAACCTATATGCAATTATGACCAATATGAACTGGTTAAAAACGAAATTGAGAGTTGAAAGTGGAGAGAGCAAAAGAAGTAACTCACCACTCTCAACTAATACAGTTATTATTTGAAAACAAAATTAACGAAACCTAGGATAGAATTATTCTTTAGAAACAATAAGGGGGTTTAATATGAGATATTTTAAGAAATTAGAGGGTGAAAGGTTATATCTTTCACCAATGAATGTAGAAGATTATGAAACTTATACAAAGTGGATGAATGATTTTAGTGTAACAGTAAATTTAGGGAATTTCGCAACAAACTTCAGTATAACTAAAGAAAAAGAGGCAGTAGAAAGATTGACAAACGAACAGAGCAACTTTGCAATAGTGTTAAAAGATGGGGATAAATTAATAGGAAACTGTTCATTGTTTGCTATAGATAATATGCACAGAAAAGCAGATCTAGGTATATTTATTGGTGAAGAAGAACATAGAGGTAAAGGATATGGAGTTGAGGCAATAGAACTTATTTTATCTCATGGATTTAAAGTTTTAGGTTTAAACAACATAATTTTAAGAGTTTTTTCTTTCAATGAAAGAGCTATAAAAGCATACAAAAAAATTGGATTTAAAGAGATAGGAAGAAGAAGACAAGCGTATTATATAAACAATAAATATTTTGATGAGATATATATGGATGTTATACAGAGTGAATATGAATGTAAATATTTAAATGATATTCTTCCTAAATAAATGTAGATGAGTGAGATTATTAATAATTGATAAGAATTAATAAGGAGGGGTTAAGATGAGGGTTTATGTTAAAGAATTATCTCTAGAGGATGGACAAGAGATACTAGATATGATTAAAGAAATCGGTCCAGGAGAAAATGGATTTGGAAACAGTGGATGGGATATGAAAGATGATGAGTTTGAGGAGTATTTGAGAAGTCATATAAGAATGTCCCAAGGGATAGGCTTAAAGCCACAACATGTTCCACAGACTATGTATTGGTTTTACGTAGATGATAAACCAGTTGGAATTATAAAATTGAGACCAATACTTAATGAAAACTTGAGAAAGCTTGGGGGAAATATAGGGTACTGCATTAGACCGAGTGAATGTGGTAAAGGCTACGGAACTATGATGTTGAGAGAAATGTTGAAGAAGGTTGAGGCGCGAGGTATGAGCAAGGTTCTCTTAACTGTAAATGAGGATAATATTCCTTCAAGGAAAGTAATCGAGAGTAATGGTGGGGAGCTTTTGGATATAATAGATGGACATTGTAGATATTGGATAAATGTCTAGGTTTTTGAAAGAAGTTGAGAGTTGAAAGTGGAGAGTGGAGAACGATGGAGATTTCTCTACGAGAAATTTTAATTGTATTGTTCTTTAGACAAAGACATTTTACTCGTTTAAGCTTTGCTTAAACATTGTAGGCGTTGGTACAAGAAATACGGTATTTCATCAAAGATGAAATAAGTAAAAACCTATTGTTCCGTACCAATAAAATGTAGTTTCTGCGGTAGCAGAAACATCCTACGTTCTCAACTCTCCACTCACCACTCTCAACTAATATAGTTATTATTTGAAAACAAAATTAACGAAATCAAGGATAAAATTATTCTTTAGAAACAATAAGGGGGTTTTAACGTGTCAAGGATAACAGATGAAATAATAAACATTGATGGTGAAGAGATATTAATAACTACTCCTACAAAAGAGGATGCTAAGGAAATGCTAGAATTTCGTAAATGTGTATATGAGGAAACTGATTTTCTTTTAAGATACCCTGATGAGGTTAGCGAAACAGTTGAACAGCAAGGTAATTTCTTAGATAAAATGTTGGAAAGTGAACTTAATGTTTTTATATGTTTAAAAGTAGGAAATAAAATAATAGCCAATGCTAATGTAAACGGAAATGATAAGAGAAAATGCAGACACATTGGATCAATAGGTATTTCTATAAGAAAAGAGTATTGGGGAAAAGGGTTGGGAACAAAGTTATTTGAGAAAATCCTTGAATGGTCAGATAAGATGAACATATCAAGACTTACTTTAGAAGTTGATGCCACTAATGAGAGAGGAATAGCCCTTTATAAAAAATTTGGGTTTGAAATAGAAGGAACACATAAAATGGCTACAAAAGTTTCAGATGGAACATTCAGAGATTCTTATTCAATGGCAAGAATCACTAAATAAAACAGATGGAAGATGAAGAGGAGTGGGAAAAGAGATGGAAATATTAAATACTGATAGATTGATATTAAGAGAATGGAAGGAAGCTGATAGCAAGGATTTATATGAGTATGCTAAAAGTGAGTTAGTAGGTCCAAATGCTGGTTGGCCACCTCATAAGAATGAAGAAGAAAGTAAAGAAATAATCAGAATGTTCATTGAAAATAATGAAACATATGCTATAGTTTTAAAATCAGAAAACAAAGTTATTGGTGGTATAGGACTTCATAATAGAAAACCTGATGACAGTCTATCTCACTTAAAACAAAAGGAAATAGGATATGTTCTTAATCCTAAATATTGGGGAAACGGATTTGTTCCTGAGGCTGTAAACTGTTTAATTAAATATGGATTTAATGAATTAAATTTAGATTTAATTTGGTGTGCACATTATGATTTTAATTCTAATTCTAAAAGAGTAATTGAAAAGTGTGCATTTAATTATAGGTTTCAAAAAAATGATATATTAAAACTATTAGATAATAAAGAAGTTATTACCTTATATTATAATATTTTAAAATCCGAATATAATGGCTAATTACCTAGTATAATCAATGGTTTTCTCATCTAAAGAGCAATGGTGACTTAAGGGGTAGTTTGCATATTGATGTTCCACTAGCGCTAGATACTGAACTTGATCTACTTTCTGAGGCAGGGTTTAAGAGTATTTCAGTTGAAAGAAGATGGAATAAAACTGCATTGATTAAAGCGAGAAAGTAATGGATATTAAATGTGGGAGTACGAGCATAATTTCGGTTGTGTTAATTGGGAATATTCTTATTTTACACATTAGATAAAAAGAGAGTTGATATATAATAGTAGTTTATTGTACAAGATTATTAATATTAGTAGAGGTGAAATAAATGATAAATTTAGTAAAACCACAAAAATTAAGCAGAGGCGATAAGGTAGCAGCTGTAAGCCTTTCATGGGGTGGTGCCGGTGATAAAGATTACCTATGGAGATATAATTTGGGAAAAAAGAGGTTGCAAGAGCAGTTTGGGCTAGAAGTTGTAGAAATGCCAAACACTTTAAAAGGTTCTGACTATCTATACCAGCATCCAGAAAAACGAGCAGAAGATTTAATGGCAGCGTTTTCGGACACTTCTATAAAAGCGATTTTCTCTTGTATTGGCGGTGATGAAAGCATACGAATGTTGCCATATATTGATTTTGATATTATAAAGAATAATCCTAAGATATTTATAGGTTATTCAGATACAACTATAACACATTTTATGTGCCTAAAGGCAAATCTGTCAAGCTTCTACGGTGCATCTATTCTTGCAGAATTGGCTGAAAATATAAAAATATTTGACTATACTGCTGATTGGTTAGAGAAAAGTCTCTTTGATTCATCTCCAATGGGAGTAATACCAGCTACTAAAGAATGGACTGGAGAAAGAATTGAATGGAGTGAAAGTAACACCAATGTTGCAAAAACTATGGTGAAAAATCAAGGGTATGAGTTCATACAAGGGGAAGGGATAGCTCAAGGACACTTAATTGGTGGTTGTATTGAAGTAATGGAAATGATGAAAGGCACGTCCATATGGCCGTCGAATGATGTATTTGAAGATGCTATTCTGTTTTTTGAAACATCAGAGGAAATGCCAGAACCAGCTTATTTAGAGTATTGGCTGAGAAACTATGGTAGTCAAGGAATATTGCAAAAAGCAAAAGGAATAATTTTTGGGAAACCATATCAAGAAAAATATTATAAAGAATACAAGGAAGTAATCAAGAAGGTTGTATCAGAATTACAGCTTTATGATGTACCTATTGTCTATAATATGTCATTTGGGCATAATGAACCAATGACATGTTTACCATATGGTGCCATGGCAGAAATTGATTGTGATAAAAAGACTTTTTCTATCCTTGAATCGGGAGTAGTGTAATGGGTTACGTAGAGGAATTAAGAGAAATAGTTGGACACCGTCCTCTTATTTTAGTTGGAGCAGTAACTATAATTATTGATGATGAAAATAGAGTATTGCTACAGAAACGAAAAACAACATCTTATGGAATGTGGGGTATACCAGGTGGATTAATGGAACTTGGAGAATCAGCAGAGGAGACAGCGAAGAGAGAAGTATTTGAAGAAACAGGGCTAACTGTTGGAAAGCTAAAATTAATAGATGTATTTTCTAGAGAAGGTAGTTACATAAAGGTTCCAAACGGCGATGAATTCTATGCTGTAACAGTTGCATATTATACTAATGAAATAAGCGGTAGTTTCAATATGGATGAAAGTGAATCACTTGAATTTGCTTTTATAAGTATTGATGAATTTCCTAAAAATATTGTGAAAAGTCATAAGAAGATTATTGATAGATTTTTGAGTATATATAATGTGGAATAATTTGATGTGTTTATTATAATAAAAATTGAAGGCAGAACATGAGGGAATTGAGGGGGGAAGTATATGGAAGTTTCACATATTGTTGAAAGAATTAATGATCTTTTTAATGTAACAAATAAGGAAGTCTATTCTAGTGAATCTGGGATTATATACAATGCAGATAAAAAGGTTAAAAAAGTAGGATACTGTGTTAACCTAACGCTTCAAACTATAGAGGAAGCAAGAATTCATGGAGTTGATATGATAGTGACACACCACCCTGCATGGGATGAAATATATGGATTAAAAGAGGCGTGTATAGAAAAGTTAGCAGAGTATGGTATAAGTCACTACTATAATCACTTGCCACTTGATGATTGTAACTTTGGAACAAATGATAGTTTATTAAAAAAATTGAATCTAAATATTGTTAAAAGGACCCATGAATGGGAAGGATTATATTTTGGTAGAGTCGCAGAATATGCTGAAGAAATTGAATTTAATGAATTAGTAAAAAATATTGAAAATCTACTTGAAGAACCAGTTAAATCTTGGCAGTTTAATGACAAAAAGGTGAAGCGAGTGGGCTTGGTCTGTGGTAATGGAGGACCAACAGATTGCCTAAAGGAATCAGTTGAAAATAAGTGTGATGTATACATTACAGGGGAATGTAATTTGTATACGATTGAATATGCTCAGTTTAAAGGGATAAATCTTATCATTGGGAGTCATACTTTCACAGAAATCTTTGGAATTGAAAGTTTAGCATTGAAATTGAATGAGAATAAGAAAGAACTCGAAGTAGTGAGACTTAATGAAGAGCATTATGAAGCGAATATAAAATAAGATACAGAAAGAGTATAGTTCATTTATAGTGAAAGCTAGTTGATGAACAACGTATTTGTATGGTGTCCCAAAGGAAATATAATAGTTACAACGTGCCAGTAGAAAAGTGCGAACTGAAGATTATAAATATAAGGTGGTGCAAAACATGAAAGTAAGAAAAACGGTTAAAGAGGATATTGACCTCCTCATAAAGATTCGTATGGAATACCTGTTTGCAGAAAAAGGTGTGTCTTCTTCGGAAGAAGTGCAAGATATTAGAACGAAGTTAGAAGAATATTTTACTCAACACCTTAACAAGGGATTTATTGCTATCATTGCCGAGAAGGAAAATGAAGTATTAGCAACTGCATTTATGTCAATCGTGGAAAGACCTCCACTAATAGCGTTTTCATCATATCTTGTCGGTACGGTATACAATGTTTTCACATACCCTCAATATAGAGGAAAAGGCATTGCAACGAAAGTTATGACTGAACTTTTATCGGAAGCAAAGCTATTAGGCGTTGCCGCAGTTGATTTAATGTCGACTGAAAAAGGGAAACCTTTATATGAAAATCTTGGATTTCGAGTATCAAATTATACATCAATGAATAAGTTCCTCTAACTCCCGCAAAATAAGCATAATCAGAAGGTATATTAATTTACAATATTCAATGTTGAGAAATAATAGACAAGTAATAATGTATAATAAAAAAATTATACATCATATGAAAGGGCAAAGTGTACTATGAGCATTTTTTTATTAAGACATGGACAAACAGATTGGAATCTTATCGAAAGATGCCAAGGACACACAGATATTCCACTAAATGAAACAGGAAAAAACATGATCGAACAAGTTATGGACCAGCGTTGGTAGCATCATTTGGAGAGTTTTCACCATTTGTTGACTATACATATGAGTATTTTAAAGAGCTGCTTATTGAAGAAATAAAATTTCCATATACATTAAAAACTCCAGCTGTTTGGACAGAAGAATTTATAGATTGGGAAACTCAAGATAGGGCTAAGGAACAAATAGAAAATAAATTGGTTACAGTTTATGGCGGAACAGCTCGTGGAAGATTAATTGGTGGGAATTTAAACACTATGCAAGGTATATGGGGTAGTGAATATATGCCAGAAATAAAAGAAGGGGATATACTTTTTATAGAAGATTCATTAAAGGATTCTGCAACAATTGAAAGAAGCTTTTCCTTGTTAAAAGTAAGTGGGGTATTAGATAAAATATCAGGAATAATACTTGGAAAACATGAATTGTTTAATGATTCAAAGACAGGAAGAAAACCTTATGAAATATTATTAGAAGTTTTGGGAGATAGAGAGGTGCCATTTATCGCAGAGTTTGATTGTTGTCACACACATCCCATGTTGACTTTACCAATTGGTTGTGAGATTGAACTTGATGCTACAAATAAGAAAGTGAGTATTTTAGCGGATTAGGGAAAAAATGTATAATTGATAATGGAGAATGTATAATGGTGGACATTTCTCTTCGAGAAATTTTAATTGTATTGTTCTTTAGACATAAGAGTTTACTCATTTCAGCTAACTGAAATATTGTACTATTGGTATAAGAAATAAGGTGCAGTAGTCTGATAATGACATATGAAAAATTTTTCATTTTTGCATATGGAGGAATGTTTATATGAAACTATATTTAAAAAAATTATCTATAGATGATGGAAGAATGATTTATGATATGTTGCAAGAAATAGAATGTAATGATAATGGTTGATAGACAAATTTTGGAACGGTACCAGACCCCAAGCCAAATATTGGAATGGGACCAGACCCCCATACTTATTTTGGAAATAAAGATTAGAATTTAATTAGAAAATGATTAATATTTGGTAGAATGAAAGGATTCATAATAAACCTATAGAAAGAAGAATATATAATAGTATTGAGAAATCTAGGAGGGGTATTATGTTAGAATTACTATTCGGGTTAATTATATTTGCAGTAGTTGTATTATTGGTGTTGATACTTGGTGCAGTTGCCTTGCCAATTTTCATTGTTGTACTTGTGATTGCACTTATTTTAGCGTTGTTAGGTGTAATATTTGAGCTAACATTTAGTATAGGATTTGTGGTACTGATTGCAATTTTAGCAGGGGCATATTTTTCAAGAAATAAAAACAGGCATTAATAACTTAAACCCACCAATTTTACTCATGGTGGGTTTATTATTGGAGGAAAATTTATGAGACAAATAAAAAAGAAACTTAGAGGAAATTATGAATTAGAATACTTATTATATTTACCAAAAGGATATGAAGAGGGTGAGAAGGAATGGCCACTTATGTTGTTTCTTCATGGAGCAGGTGAAAGAGGAAATGATATAAATTTAGTAAAATTACATGGTGTTCCAAAAGTAATTGAAAGAGGGGAAGAACTACCATTTATAGTGATAGCACCTCAATGTCCTGAGGGATTATTTTGGGATTTCACTGTTCTTCAGCTGGAACAATTGATTGAGGGGATAATGAAGGAGTTAAGTGTAGACAAGAAAAGAGTTTATCTCACAGGGTTGAGCATGGGGGCATTTGGTTCATATGCTTTAGCAGCATATAGACCTGATTTATTTGCAGCAATGATAGCAATATGCGGAGGGGTTGCATATCCCAAAAGAGCTTGGTTAATAAAAGATATTCCATTATGGGTATTCCATGGGGAGCAGGATAATGTTATTTCAGTGGAAAAATCTATTGAAGTAGTTGAGGAAGTTAAGAAAGCAGGGGGAGAACCTAAACTTACAATTTATCCAGATAAGAGACATGATTCATGGACAGTGACTTATGATAATCCAGAAGTATATGAATGGCTTTTGAGTCACGAAAAATAGAAAGAGACGAAGAAGGTGGTTAAAAAAGTTGAAAACTGAGAGTGGAGAGTTGAGAACGATTGACATTTCTCTACGAGAAATTTTAATTGTATATTGTTCTTTAGACAATGAGGTTTTACTCGTTTCAGCTTGACTGAAACAATGTAAGTATTGATTCAAGGAATACGGTATTTCATCAAAGATGAAATAAGTTAAAAATACTTTGTTCTAAAGACCAATAAGATATAGTTTCTGACTACTGTCAGAAACATCCTATTATTCTAAGGAGTATAGTGGGAAAAGACCACATATAACAATTGCTGATTATGATATGTTAGATGAGGATGAATTTAAAGGGTATATGGATATTTACTATGAACAAATAAGAAAAACTCCAGTTAGTTTTGTTACTTTAGGAAGCTTTATAGGAAGTGGGGCGTTGCTGCTTACCCCCATAATGAGTAAAGAATTATTGAAGTTTCATAGAGAATATCATGATAATTTTAAGATGTTCAGAGGGGATAAGGAATCTTTATATCTTCCAAGAAAGTGGATACCTCATTGAACAATAGCAAGTGGCTAATTACCATAAAAGTAGATATTTTTATGGTAATTAGCCTTATTATATTTTCATAGTAATTTATTAACATAAAAATATAATAATTACAAAAATTATATTTGACATTAAACTACATAAAGAGTATTATGGTTATGCATCGAAAAATATACATAATAATAATAATTTGCATATACTTGAATAAAAAGGATTTTAAATATCGTATTTAGGACTAGATATGTATCTTATTAGACATTTTATAAGGGGGACAAGGATATGTTTTTATTTGAAGCTATGCCATGGTATTCAGTTTTAATGTGGTTTGTAGTAGTTTGTGCGTTAATGTTTGTTAATGAAATAACACGCCGTAGTAAATGGCTTGCTATTGGGGTGTATTTAGTTCTGCCTATTGTACTACCATTTACTGTTTGGGTAAAAACAGCTGGACCTGGGACTCCAGTTGGATATTGGTTCCCATGGGTAAAAACCTATTCTGCACTAGCAGGAGTTCTTGGTTTTATGGCACTTAGATATCGTAAGGGGCTAGCTAGTAATAAAAAATTATTATTATTTCCACCGCTTATTCTTTCATTTAATATTTTGGAAGCGGTATTCCGTGATTTCCAATGCTATGGGTTAAATGGTATGGTAGACGGATTATTTATTCAAGGTGGTCCTTGGAATATTATGAACGGTATTGCTGGTATTTTAAATATCTTAGCTATTTCAGGGTGGATAGGTATTTACATAGGCAAAGATAAAAATAAAGATATGATTTGGCCTGATCAACTTTGGTTTTGGATAATTGCTTATGATATTTGGAATTTAGCATATGTTTATAACTGTATGGCAGATCATTCCTTCTATACAGGTGCAGCACTCTTAGTGTCATGTACAATTCCAGCATTCTTCTTTAAAAAAGGTGCATGGTTACAGCATCGTGCGCAAACTTTAGCACTTTGGGCAATGTTCTCTTTGACATTACCAAACTTTGCAGATAATTCAATGTTTGCTGTAAGATCATCTCATAATCCAAAAGCATTATTATTCCTTAGTACTTTAGCTATTATTTCTAATGCTGCGGTATGTATATATCACTTTAGTAGAGTTATTAAGTATAAACGCAACCCACTTAAAGATGAGATTTACACAGACTTAGAAGCATATAAAGCTGTTTCTCAAGAAGTAAATAATGGAGTTAATGCATAAGGTTTAAGTTGTAAAAATACCAACAATATTGGCGACTTGATTACGGTTTTTCACAGGGTAAGATGTTTTACAAAGGGTGAAACTAGAGATAGTAAACTTTAAATATATCATTTAAATTATAGAAAGCTGTGTAATATAATATGTTACACGGTTTTTTTATAAAATAAAGATTAATCTACGCTTAAATGTTCACTGAAAGAGATATATATCAATGCAGTACAGGAAGATAGAAAGATAAAACCTGCAATCCCGGTGATTGGGATGAGGGTATACCAATTCCACATGAAATTGAATTCGAAAAAGAATCGGAATACATAGATAAAAAATAATAAAATATATATAGTTGCCAAATTATGTAAAACAATATATAATAGTATATATTCGTAACAAATAAAGTGATAAATACAATTAATTTAATAGTGGGAAATTTTGGTGAACCGTTTCATCTAAATGCATTTCTAAGGTGGAAGGGTTCATTTAATATACAATTGAAAAATTATAGCATAAAAATAAGGGGGAATAAGTATGGGGAATATTAATAAAATATCAAAGAGGTTAGGTGTATCTGAATATACAGTGAAGACATGGGTAAATGAAGGAAGACTTGAGTGTTCATTTATAGAAGGGGAAATGGTATTTGAAGATAAAGAGGTTGACAGATTTATAAAAGAGACAGGTATAGAACTAATTAAACCAGAAGAGTTCGTGAAATTTATTGATAAACAAATTTATAATATGGATGGAAGTATGAGTTTAGAAGAAACATTTGAACAGTTACATAAAGAATATTGTAGAACTCAAAATGTTATGACTCCAGAGGAGATAGCAAATTTGGTTTCAGAAGTTATAGATTGAAGCATTAAATAACAAAAGATAGAGGGGATATGAGTGGAAGAAAGGTTTATGAATTTAAAGAAAAGTGATTTTTTAATAGGATTTAATGAAGAAGAGATACAAGAGATATTGTTACAAACTAATTATAAAGTCATGGAATATTCAAAAGAACAAATAATTATAATGGAAGGTTATGAGAATAAAGAATTAGGCATAGTTTTATCCGGATCTGTTGATGTATTAAAGGTTCATAACAATGGTAAAATGGTGATAGTTAAAAAGCTAAAAGAAGGAGATTTATTAGGGCATGCTAATATTTTTTCTGATATTAAGTATTCTTCAAGCACATTAATATCAAATAATGATTGTGAAATACTATTTATTCATAAAGATAGTATTACTGAATTGTGTATGAAGAATGAAAAAATCTTAAATAACTTCATGAGAATTCTATCAAATCAAGTAGTATTTCTTAGTGAGAGAATGAAGTTCATTTCTTGTGGAAAAATTAGAAACAAGATTATAAATTATCTATTAACAGAGTACAACAAACAAAATAATTTAAGAATTACAGTGAGTATAACTAGGAAAGATATGGCTGATATTTTCGGAGTAACTAGACCTGCTTTATCAAATGAAATGATCCTTTTGAAAAAGGAAGGGTTAATAGATTATAAAGATAATATAATCCATATAAAGAATATAGATTTATTGAAAGTAGAATTAGAAAAATAAAAACAATATTTTGTGATTTTCAAAAACGTGGTAATATTTATTACCGCGTTTTTTTATTTCAACTGATATACTTTCTATAAGAGATAAATGATTAGAAATATGGAGGGAAATGAGATGACCACGATAATATTGTTTTCGGTAACAATTACTGCATTAGTAGTATCACTATTTAAAGATAAACAGAAAACTATAGAAACAATGAAACAAGCAAAAAGTATGATGGGAAGTATGATTTCAGATATAGTTGGGGTATTACTACTTATTGGATTAATACTTGCTATAATACCGCCTGAGAAGATTGAGAGTATGATAGGGAGTGGAAGTAACTTTATAGCTACTATTGTATCAGCTTTAGTAGGGACAATCACATTAATACCTGCTTTTGTTGCATTCCCTTTAATTGGATCATTGAAAGCTAATGGAGCTGGAATTACAACATTGACAGCATTTTTAACAACATTGACAATGGTTGGATTTGTTACATTGCCTCTTGAGAAGGAGACTTTTGGAAAAGAGTTTGCAATTAAAAGAAATCTGTTGAGTTTTGTTTTTGCTCTGATAATAGCAGTGGTTGTAGGAGGAATAATGAGATGATAAGTGTAATTAAAAAGAACAAAATATTGTTTATAGCAATACTAAGTTACTTTGTATTATTTATTTATAACATGGAATTAGGTGTAAATGCTTTGGGGCAGAGTAAATACTTTTTCATAGAAATGATTCAAATAATGCCACCCATTTTCATTTTAATATCATTGATTCAAACTTGGGTACCTACCAAGGTTATTATGAATAACTTTGGAGATGGAGCAGGGGTTAAAGGAAAGGCTCTTTCATTTGCAATAGGCTCGTTATCAGCAGGCCCTATATATGCTGCTTTTCCAGTGTGTAAAATCCTTTTAAATAAGGGCGCAAGTATTGAAAATATTATTATAATCCTAAGTTCATGGGCTGTTGTAAAAGTACCCATGCTAATCAACGAAGCTAAATTTATGGGAATGAAATATATGGGAATTAGATGGGTATGTACTATTATTGCAATATTATTAATGGCAAGAATTATGAAAACATGGATAGAAAAAGAGGATATTAAATCAAGTTTAACAGAATACACTATACCTATGATAGATGAATTGATTTGTATTGGGTGTGGCAATTGTGCTAGAAAATATCCTGAGTTATATAGTATGAAAGCTGGAAAAGGTGTTATTAATATGGACAGTATTGATAAGGAAATACTTGAAAAAGAAATAGAGAGGTCAAAAGATTGTTGTCCTGTAGATGCAATAAAGAATTCAAGAAGTTGAGAGTAATATGGAAAAGGTGTTGATTTTGAGATATAAAGAAATCTGTCCTAAAATGATTTTCATTTTTAGGACAGCCTACTTCTAATTCTTATTTATAGGTATAAATAAGAATTAGTTTATCTCGATTCTAGAAACTTTTCCATCTAAACCATTTTTTTTGTGATATGATACCTTGACATATTGATCTTCATATGATTTTTGAAAGGTATTAACTGTATATGATTCAATAAATTTCTTTACCTCGATGGTACAAACATCATCGTTCCACTTTCCATCGGGGTTATCGAATACTCTTATTATTGTTCCTGGAATAACACTTTTTAACTTCATTGAACGAGCTTCATCATTATCAATTTTATGTTTTTTAAAGTTTATTCTTGTATATTGAACGTCTAGAGTTCCTATATTATCTTGTGAACCATTATTTCCTTCATAAAGTTCTACTACTCCATTTAGTTTGAATGATGAATCTATATCTACAGATATTCTAGATATCTTTCCATCAATTCCATTTTTTCTGTGAGGAATTATTGTATAAGAATCTGTATCTTCATAGTTTTCAAAAGAATTAATAACAATTTCGTTAATATCTTTCTTAATGTATACCTGAGTCCAATCATCATCCTTGCTACCACTTGGTGAGTCAAATACAGTTATTACTGTATTCTGTAAAGCGTTAGAAATTTTCATAGAACGAATCTCATCATTTGACATTATATCATTTTGAAGGTTTATGCTGCTGTCATTTGATAGATTAATTGTTCCAACTAAATCCTGAGAGATATTATTACCTTCGTAGAATGCTGCAATTTGTTTTGGAATTGTTTGATTCTTTTTAACTTCAACTCTAGATATTTTTCCCGACAAACCATTCATAAGATGAGGCATAACGCATACATCTGAATTATCCACAAAGTTCTCGAGATTGTTTATTCTGATAAAGTTACTATTTCTCTTAACATATATGTCTACGTAATCATCTGATTTGCTTCCATCTGGATTATCGTACAATCTTATTAATGTTCCCTTATCAACTTTTAATAGTTTTAGTGATCTCATAGCATCATTTGCTAACTTATTAGTTCCTGATGGGGCATCTTCTGTTATTTTATAAGTTTTATCTCCTTCAATGCTCCACATTGCTCGCATATTTCCTATGCAGTTGTCTCTTTGATAGAAAACAATCTTGTTTTTTCCAGAATTCAAGTCTGATGCAAATTCTGCGCCAGGTCCGCTAGGGCCATCCTTGTATTCAACGCTGTATGCACCCCATTTACCTCCGAAGTTAAGCCAGTTTTCATCTGAAAGTTTCACAATGTTTTCCCATGTTTCCCATGTTTGTCCGTTATTTGATATATGATCATCCGGAAGTAATAGAGCAGTTCCTGCTGGTCTGTCGATTTTCCATTGGTTGTTACCTGTGGATGTAGCCGATAATAAGCTGTAAGATGCATGACTATTGTGCGCAGAATAAACTATTGGATGAGTGCCATCATAATTTAATTCATCTGCTCTGTACCATTCATGTTCAGCACCATGAGCATTGTATTTTGCTGAATGGATAGACTTTGTAGCCTTATCAACCACTACCATTATTCTCTCCCAATCTCCTTGATGAGAAGCAGCATCTGGAAAATCAGGGCCTATATTACCGTTATGTGGATACCAAAATAGATAGGTTATTTCATCATATTGGTTACCTTCATAATATTTAACATATACCGGGGCATTAACATCTCCATCATTATCACCATATTGAACAGAATCATCAATTCTCTCCAAATAGAACTTCCGACTTGCATTACTTTTTTCTCCATTATAGTAAAACTCTGTTATATTTTCTGATGTAATATGAGTGTCTAAGAACCTGATGAATTTTATTCCACCAGCATATCCTACTTGTCCAGAAATGTACTTTCTTGTATCTTCAGTTAGATATCTCATTTCAGTTCCATTAAACCAATCTTCTACAGTTCCTGGGAAAAATTCCTCATCTTTGTGGAAATAAACCTTTGGGGCATATTTCTTAACCAAAGCAGATTTTTCCGTTGGAGATAACTTAATTTCCGATGCAAAAACGTTTGTTGAAATTGGTGAGAGCATTTGTAGTGCCATTAATGCAGCCGTCATTTTACTAACAATGAATCTGATTTTTTTCATTTTTAGTACCTCCTAAAATAATTATAATCACAGAATTTTGTTGTTTTCTGTTAATTATTAAAATAATAAATTTAGTTTATTATATAAAAATTAATATTTACATTTTCAGTATATAATAGATAATAATAAAAATCAATGATTAATAACCAAATTATTACTTTTAAGCTAATTTAAGGTATATTTATGAGTTTATTTCACAAAGTAACTCATAAAGAACTCTTGCTTATCCAGATATGGAGATGTTACAGCAATGAAAATGTTATAAATAAGATTTAACATAAAACAATATTATTTCTTAAAATGTAATATTGACTTTTCACTACAAAAAAAATGCCGATATGGTGGTTAAAAAAAGATATGAGATAACATATTTGCCCAATACCCAAGGAGTAGAAATAGAAACTATAAACGTGTATTTCAACTAGAAAATTTTTGCAACACATAAAAATAAAAAAGTAGACAGCATAGTCATCATAACAATTACGGTTAAAATAGGGTATTATCCTATACTTGATATGGCCTTAGCCATAAGACAAATATTTAGTGTAGATAGATTTAAACCATTCTGTATATTCTTAGAAAAGAGGAAAAACTGGATTACATTCTTGGATTGTCAGATAGGATTGAGAGAAAAGAAAAAGACGTAATAAAATTCAATATAAAACCTGAATTAAATGTTCATGTGGATGATATAGAAAATATAATAATAATGCCATCAGTATTTTTAAGTAGAAATGTAGCATTTTGGTATAGTGTCAAAGGCTTTAAATAATATATTGGGGTATCTACAGGGAAACAATAATTCCTGCATACAGAAGAGAGTGTATTAGTGTACACTTTCTCTGTATGCAGGAATTTAATTTTATAAAAAGTTTTTTAAAATATAGTTAGTCATTTTTAATGGCTTCTAGTGCACTTAATTTCATTGCTTTTCTTGCAGGAAGATAACCTGATATTATCCCAATTAGAGCTGTAAAAGTAACAGCTCCCGCTGCTAACCAAATAGGAATTATAGACATTACAGCTTTTCCACCACTACCGAACATTCCACCAAGAAGTGTTGCTACAAATGTGTTAAGAACATAAGATATTATATAACTTAGAATAATACCTATTATTCCTCCTAAAACACCTATTCCGGCTGCTTCTAATAGAAATAACCTTTTTATATCTTTAATTTGTGCTCCAATAACCTTCATTATTCCTATTTCTCTTCTTCTTTCATAAATCGCCATTACCATAGTATTTGTTATACCTATTGCTGCTACTAAAAGAGAGATAGATCCTATTCCTGCAATTACCATTTGTATAGTCTTTGTTATATCTTGCATACTTTTCACGTAGTCAAGCATCCCGTAAACATCATAACCCATTTCTTTTATAGTTTCTTGAACTGCTTGTACATTCTTATATTCATTTACCTTTACTGATATTTTCTGAAAACTTTCTTCTTCTTTTTTTAATTTTGGATTCTTTCTTTTTAAATCTTCTTTGATTTTCCTTACATCTTCAATATCCATATATATATTGTTGCAAGTTTCCCAATTACCTTCTTTTAGTATACCAACCCCTTTGACTTTAATGGGTTGGACTTTTGGACCTTCTTGTCCGTTATTTTCATATTCTAGATTAAGTTTATCCTTTATAACATCAACTTTAGCCTCTCTCTGTTCTGGATTATCCCAACGACGCATATTATAGCCCATGTTATTTTCTTTATAAAATTCATAAATAACTTCTGAGCCAAAAATCATTGCATTCTTATCTTGGGGAAGTAAGTGTCTGCCTTTTTCAATTTCTAGACCAAATTTATCGGCTACAGTCATATCTATGCCTTGTATTGAGGCATAACCAAGCTTATATCTTCCAGAAGTAACAGTGAAGCCATCTAATCTCACAAAGGGTGTGACAGCTTCAACATTAGAAAGTTTTTTTAATTCTTGAACATGTTCGTCTTTAAGTTTATTTTCGTTATTTCTTGAAGTTTGAATTCTACCCTTATTAGAGCTTGAGTTATTAGTTCCAACTACAGTTAAAAGCGTTATGTCGCCCATTTCATTTATTTGACTCGTCATAGAAGTTTGCATTGCAATTCCCATGGAAAGCATTACTACTATTGAGACAGTTCCTATTACAATACCCAATGCAGTTAAAAATGTTCTTAGCTTTCTTCTAAATAAGTTTTTCAATCCCATTAAGATTAGATCAATTACGCTCATCCAACTCTAGTTCCTCCATTTCTTTCCTTTTTTTATTCTTTTTTCTTTTTATCAAGACAATTATAATTATAACAACTACTACAATTCCAGCACCTAATTTTATATAGATACTATTTTTATTCTTTTTTCCAAGAATTTGTTCAGATTCTGTATCTTTAAATGAATTTTCTTCTTGTTCATTGAAAGTTGGTGGTTCATAATTATCAACATTAACTGTGAATTCTCGTCTAGTTGATACTAATTCTCCAGTAGGTTCTTCATAACTAAAGATAAGTGCACCTGTTTGTTCGCCAGGATTTATAGGCTTAATTTCTACATCAAACCATTTAGTATCTCCTATTGATATATTTCCAATATACTGTTTTTTACTTTCAGTTTGGAAATCACCTTCTACTTCTACTATAAAGTTTGATAAAGCTACTTTTCCTGTATTATTTATTTGTAAACTAATAGGAATAGAATCACCCAACATAACATTTTGGGGAACATTCAAGTCAGAAGCCATGAAACTGGACTTTTGTCTCACAGTAATACCAAGTTCATCTTGAACACTTGTAGTAGTTATCTTCTTATCTTCTCTATATTCATACTCTATGGCTACGGATATTTTGTATGTTTTTGATTTAGCATCTGGTATAGTAGACATTTTAGTTGATATTCTTTTACTACTTCTTGGACTAATTGAGTCAATATAAAAAGTTGTACTTCCATCTACTGGTGCAAATACATCTTGACTTTCTTGTCCTTCTTTTTCAACTGCCTTTATCATTATTTTTATGTTTTCTACATTCTTATCATTATGAGTATTTAGAAAATCTATATCCATAGTAAATTCTTCACCAGCCTTTACTATCTTAGGCTCTATGGTATATTTATCAATTATGATTATTGGTTTACTTCCACCTACTAATTCTTTATCTTCTCCTTCTATAGCAATTGGATAAATAGACTCAGAAACGGTTTGTCCATCTTTTTCCAATTTAATAGTTAAATTGGAATTCCCTGAAACTTCTTTATTAGTTTTGAAAGTAAACTCTATTATTTTTTCACTATCTTTGTTAAGATTTTCAATCATTACCCTTGGAGTTGATAAAGGGAATATTTTTTCATCAAATATTGCACTTACATAAATGTTCTCAATATCTTTATCTGTAGCATTTAAAACTTGAGCTTTTATGGTGAACTCTTCATCTCCAACAATTTTAAGTTTAGAACTTTGAATAGTACCTAAAGCTAACTTTCCATCATTTATTTCAGGTTCTTTTATATTAATTACAATATCTTTTGTTTCTGTATTTTTATTTCCATATTGATCTTTATATTTAAAATTAACTGTAAGTTTGTAAGGTCCTTCTTTCATAGACTTACTAGTTATTATAGGGAAATTTATTGTCTTTGCTCCTTCAGAGGGCATTAGAATCATTAGTTCTTCGTCGTTGAATCCATCTTTAACCCTAAAACCTTGTAAATCATTTTCTATAAATACAACTAAATCATAACAAAAGAAACTTCCACCATTCTTCATTTTAAAACTAAGGTCAAAAGAATCTCCAGCAATAATATCTTCACTGCTTAGTTTTATATCTGAAATATCAATCTTTGCAGGAGTTTTTCCTTCTCCTACTTCTATATTTATAGTTTCTTTTTGAGTGGTAGTAACTCCATTAACATCATATGTATATATAACCTCTACTGGAATAATACCTCTTTTTGTAGTTGGCTTAACATAATACTTTGACTCATAATTTATAACGCCCTTTGAACTTACACTTGTGAAGTTTTTTAAGGTTGATATCTGACTTGATTCAAAGCCTTCAGGCATCTTAACATCTACTGATATATTTTTACCACTTAACTTTCCAATGTTTTTAATTTCAAGTTTGAGTGTTCCATCCATTCCAGCTACAAATTGTGGAATAGAAGTATTCTGAACCAAAAATCTGATTTTACTATTCTGTGCATCAGGATTAGTAGGGGTATCTTGACTTGATGGTACTGCTTTGCTTATATATCCTGAATACTTTGTCCCAGTTGGATTATTACTTTTAAAAACTGTTACTGTTATAGTTTTATCTCTTCCACCATTATAAACTAAAGGTAACATATATTTATTATCAACTTTTATATCCTCTGCTGGACACGGATTAGTAACTGATGTAACATCAAAGGATGTACTTTGAACTTCAACTATATCCGTACTACTATTAATTCCAGGTAACTTTAAGTAAAGATAATCTCCTTCATAAAGCAGTTCATTATTATCATAGAGTGTTCCTTGTTCATCTTTGTACATTGTGGTATTTAAATCACCAGCAAATACATTAGTGTTAAAACCAAATAAAATAATAAAAATTGCTAAAAAAAGACTAAACTTAATTTTCGTTTTCATTTTTTGTACTCTCCTTGTCATTGTATTCTATGCTCTGGATATTACCATCTCGCATACGTATAATTTTATCAGCATAAACTGCTGTTTCTGGATCATGTGTTACAATTATTAAGGTTTGATTATGTTTTCTGGCTATATTAACCATCAAATCCATAATTTCCATGGTGGTTTTTGTATCTAAGTTCCCTGTTGGCTCATCTGCAAAAACAATTTCAGGAGTATTTACAAAAGCTCTAGCAATAGATACCCTTTGCTGCTGTCCACCACTCATTTGATTAGGTCTATGGGACAACCTATCTTTAAGGCCTACTAAATTTAATATTTTTTCAGCTTTTCTTTCCCTTGTTTTTTTTGATTCACCTCCAAAGACAAGAGGTATTGCTACATTTTCCAAAGCAGTTAGATTATTTAATAAATTATATGATTGAAAGACAAAACCTACATGTTTTTGTCTAAACTTTGTTACTTGATTTTCATTCATTTTGTGAACTGACTTGTTTTTTATTATAATCTTTCCTTTAGTTGGCTTTTCAAGACCAGCTATCATATTAAGTAATGTTGATTTACCTGATCCTGATGTGCCTAGTATACAACATATTTCTCCCTTATTTATAGAGAGATTTATATTATTTAAAGCTACTACTTTTTCTTTTCCCATAACATATACTTTTTTTAAATTCTCAATTTCTATTACACTTTTCATAATTTACCTCCTTTCTCTAAGTGTTAAGATAAACTTATAATAATTTGTTTATTTATCCAATTTTTTTGGCTATTATTGTATATAATCACAATATGTAAATCATATCATATTTTTATATAAAAACACAGTGATAACTCCTTGAATTAAGGGCTTTTGATGATTTTTAACAAAAAATTAAGAAATAAATAAATTAGTTTTTTTATTGTAAGGCAGTTCAAAGTATCAAACTTTATATTTGCAATAAATAACAAATATAATAAAATTTGAATAGACACACAAATAAAACAGTTAATTTTTGTTGGGAAACATATACAATTATGTTTTTAAGGAGTGAGTTAAAATCAGACATTTAGTATCACTAAGGGATAAGGAAGAAATAATAATGTGTGGGAATTAATAAGATAAGACTATAATTTACATAAGGGGGGAGCACAATGCATAAAAAACATATTAATATGCTTGAATGTCCAGTGTGCCATGGTGATTTAAGATGGGATATTGAAGAAGAAAATGGGGATAGAATTATAAATGCACAGATAATCTGTTCAAAATGTAAGGCTGATTATGAGGTAAGGGATGAAATTGCAGTATTTTTAACACCTGATTTACCAAGAAATGATCTATGGGAAAAAGGTGAAAGTGGTTTAGAGAAATTTTTTAAGGAGAACCAAGAGATATATAAAGAATTGATGACAACACCAGAAGCAGAGTTAAATGGAGCTGATTACTGGTATAAGGCATCATACCTTGAAATTAAAGGAAACTATGAAGGAAGTTCAAGGATGTTTAAAAATGCTATGGAAAAGATATATACACAAGAGTATCTTAATGGATGGAAGAGTCAGCGAGAGTTCATAAGTGAGAATGATAAGATTCATATGGATGTATTAGATAAGTATAGTAGTATTGATTATGCAACTAAAGAACGGGCAGAAGATACATTTAATAGAGATAATTGGAACAGTGAAATTCAAAATTCTTTCATGGCTCAAATAAAACCAACACCTAAAGGAAAAATACTGGAAGGCGCAGAGATAGATGGGTTCCCAGTTGAAGATACTGAGATTGAATTTTGTGTTATAGTGGCTAGTAAATAATATATATTTAAGAATCAGATTTTGTCTGGTTCTTTTTTGTTTTACAATCTAATTATTTTATGTAAAATTTTAAATATATGTAATGAGATTATGATTTTTGCGTATTAACATATGTAAATGCTTAGCTAAGCGTAAAAGTAAAGGAGAGGAGAGAGGGGAAAATGCAGCAACTTACTTTACTTGATCATTTAAATGATAAAGAAATTGAAGAAAATGAATTAACCTATATCTTTGAAGTTTATTATGAAAGGGTATATAACTATATATTCTATAGAGTTAGTTGTCACCATACATCTGAAGATCTAACAAGTCAGGTTTTTGAGAAGATAGTACTTAAGATAAGTACATATTCTCAAGATAAATCTCCATTTGAGGTTTGGTTATTTGCTATAGCTAGAAATACTGTAAATGATTATTTTAGGAGCATAAAAAAGCAAAAATTATTTTCTCTTGATACAATTAAAGAATTAGTATCAAGGGAAAAGACACCGGAAGATTTTGTGGTAACTGGAGAAACGAATGATAAACTTTTAAGAGCTCTAAGAATATTAAATTCGAGAGATAGAAATATTATTGCGCTTAAATTTGGTTCAAATCTTAAGAATAATGAGATTGCTAAAATTTTAGGAATTACTGAAAGTAATGTTGGGGTAATACTCTATAGAACAATGAAAAAGTTGAAGAAGGAGATAGAAAGAGAGGGAGAGCTATGAGCAAAAGGACAATAGAAGATAAGTTTTCAATAGAGATGGATGGGTACTTTAAAGGTATAGAAAATAAAAATAAATCACAATCAGACGAGTATACTGAAATCTTAGAATTAGGGAAAGTACTAGCGGATAAAGATTTTAGTAAAGATAGTAATAAAGAAGCTGTGTTTAATAAAGTTTATAAAAATATTAACCAGCATAAAGGAGATAATATTATGAAAAAAGAAAATAGATTTAAAAGGTCAAAGGTAGCAGTTGCCTTGTTTGCAGCAACTTGTATGTTGGGAATATCTCTAATGCAAACAACTTTTGCACAAGGGATAGTTGAGAAAATTATAAATAAGATAACATTAGGGAACATAACTGCTATACAATATGAAGAACCTAAAATCGAAATGTACGATATCCCAGAAGACCTTAAAGGTAAATTATTTGATAAAGAAGGAAATGTTTTGGACGTAATTACAAAGGATTATACAGGAGGATTTTACACTGAAGAAGGAGAGAAAATAGCAGATTGTTCAAATGGGAAGATAACTACTGTAGCACAACAGGAAAAAGAGAAGCAAGAGACAACATTGGTAGTTAGAGAAGTAGATAAACTAAATAATTATACTTGTTTCAATGTAGGAATTCCAACATATTTACCAAAGGGATATGAATTTGATAGAGCAGAATTTTACAAGGATGAAAATGGGGATGTGAAAGATAAAAAGTATATAGATTTATATTTTACCAACAAAGAAACAGGTAAATATTTTTTCTTCCAACAGAGATTTTCTTGTGAAGAAACTGGTTATGCAATGAGTGGAGATGAGAAGATTGAAAAAATTGAGATTAATGGTGTAAAAGCAATATTATCTGGTGACAGAAATATTGACTGGGAAGCAAATGGTGTGATTTATGCTTTAAGTAGTAGGGGATCATTTGAAAAAGATGAATTGATAAAAGTTGCAAAATCTATTAAGTAGATTAACACTTAAAAGGACTAGTTATTTGCTAGTCCTTAGTTTGTTGACAAAGTTACAATATATTGTTTTCACTCTGTTTTCTGTCTTTAGAATTTCAGGCTGTTGAAAGAGTTCAAGATCAAGGAACTAGGCGAAGGAGCAGCGGAGTGTACGTATTATGTACTCGAGCAGCACAGAGAGCCGTAGTGACGACGAGATTGGGCTTTTTCAACAGTCTGAGGACTAGTTATTTGCTAGTCCTTTGATATTACGCTTCATAGAAAAGTTGGAATTATTTTGGTATAATATGCATATCAGAAAAAAGTATGTAGTTATTTAAAACTAACAATTGGGAATATTAAATTTCACAGGGGAGAGGGATATATGAAAAGATTTAGAATATATTCAAATTTTAAAGGTTGCTCCTAGCAAAGACTACAGAGTGTCAATGAGCAATACTTTGCTTGGAGCCTAATTTTAGTGACTTTTTGGGTTTTAAGTTCAAAAGTTAATTTATACATGCACAAAACACCTAGAACCATGGTGATTTTGATACAAGTATAAATTAAATTTCACTATGAAAACCCTACAGTAGTCTTTGCTTCAATCTTAATAAATTTAAGGAGGAGCAGAGAAATGAAACATATTAAAGCTAAAAATGTGTTGCCACAAGAGGTAATAAAAATAATTCAAGAATATATAGATGGTGATTATATATATATCCCAAGAAAAAACATCAATCAAAAATCTTGGGGAGAAAAAAACGGTATAAAAGAAGAATTGAATAAGAGAAATATTGAAATTTTCAATAGATTTATTGAAGGAATAACTGTTAAGGGACTAGCAGAAGAATATTATCTTTCTGAACAGAGTATAAGAAGAATAGTAAATCAACAAAACACTGTACGATCATAATCAATTCCGAATAGTTTATGAAATTGAACCCATGCTGTACATTTGATAAGATATTTATAGAAATATTTTTAAATGGGGGGATATTAATGGAGATAAAAACTATTTTAGCAGATAATGAGAATTCACATATCATAAAAAATATGTATCCATTGTATTTATATGATTTATCTGAAATTTGTGGGAATGTACCTAATGAATATGGTATTTACGAAGATGAACCTATAAAGACATTGATGGAACAATACGATGTTCAGAATAATTGGTTTGAAAAGCCAGACAAGCTTTTCCCTTTTATAATAATGGTGGATGATAAACCAGCAGGATTTCATTTAGTTTCCACTAAACCATTTGCACCACCAACGACAGATTACTATGTATATGAGTTCTTTTTACTTAGACCATACAGAGGAAAAGGAATAGCAGAAATTGCTGCTAAGCAGGTTTTTGAAAGATTCATAGGTAGGTGGGAACTTTATACAAGTCCTGAAAACAATATTAGAGGGCAAAAGTTCTGGCGTAAAACACTTAATAATTATACTTCAAGTAATTATGAAGAATCACTTGGAAATACATTTGATGGACATAAGATGATTTTTAGATTTAATAATACAGATAATAAGATTGGTTAATCAAAGAGACATGAAATTAATGTCTCTTTTTTGTTGACATAAATATAAATAATTAGAATAATCAGTAGGGAGAATTCCTTACTGTTTTTATTTTTTAAAGATAATGTGTAATGAAATGAAAAGTTTTGCGTATTAACATATGAATTACTTAGTTAAGTAGATAAGGTAATTCTATGACAGTAAGTAAGGCACAAAAGTGCTATATCGATTGAGTTTCCTGTATAAGACTTTTGTTAGCTTTAATAACAAAGGAGAGAATATAGTATGAAAAAAATTACTAAAATTGTTTTTAGTGTATTAGCAGTAGCTGTTATTTCTAATAGTTTAGGTAATGCTATAGAAATAAAGCAAGTCCAAGCGTGCGCAAATTCACCTAAAGTCAGTGTTGAAGCTGATTTATTTGTTGGTAAAGTAATACATGGATTTAGAATCCAGGCAAAAAAGTATGTAGCAAATATAGATTCTACAGTTTATCAGTTTGAACATGAAAAAACTGGAGCAAAGCTTTTATTTCTTAACAATAATGATGACAATAAAGTATTTAGAATTGCTTTTAAAACATTACCCAAAGATAATACTGGTGTTTATCATATTATTGAGCATTGTGTTTTAAATGGAGAGAAGGTTAAAGGAATTAATCCTAATACGTCATATGATTTCACACAATATGGCACTGATGGAACGATAGGTGAAAATTTTCAAAATAAAATAGATAATTACTTGGATTCAATATTTTATACTCCAGTTTATAATAATGAAATGGTTTTTATGCAGGAAGGGTGGCGTTATAAAATAGATTCTTTAGAAGATGACCTTAAATTGAATGGTGTAGTTTATAATGAAATGAAAAAGCCCTATTCATCAATAAAAAAATTAACTGACATTATAAATAAATCTTTATTTCCAGATACAATATATAGATTTAATTCAGGAGGAGAATCTCAATATATACCTAAGCTTACATATGATGAATTATTGAAAACTCATAAAAGATATTATACTCCTTCTAATAGTTTTTCATTTCTTTGTGGAAATTTAGATATTGAAAAAACACTACAAGTAATAAATGACAAATATTTTAGTAAATTTGATAAAGTAGACCTTAATAATAAAATTATTGAACAAGAAAGCTTTACCAAAATGAAATATGTAGAAGATTATTATCCAGTGAAGATAAGAGATGATATGAAAAATAAAACATATTTAGCTTTAAATTATGCAACGGGGAAAGAAATAGATTTAGAAACAAAGCATGGATTTATAATGCTTGAAAGTTTAATTGTTCCACCTTTAACAAAAGCACTTATAGATAATAAAGTAGGAGATCTTTATACTTTAACTGATAGAAATTACCAGGAATCCTTTAGTTTTCTGATTATGAATTCAAATGAAACAGAAAAAGAAAAGTTTCAAAGTATAGTAAATGAAATATTATCTGATATAGTGGAAAAAGGTTTTGATAAAGAGAAAATTAATTCTGCAATTAATTTATGGGAACTAAATACTCGAATCGATAATTTTTCTATTGATAGATATGAGAATTGTTTGGAACAAGCTAGAAATGCTTGGTTATATAATGGTGATTTGATAAAATGCTTTGAGACTAATTATATAATTGAAAATATTAAAGAAAAAAGTAAAAGTGGATATTTTGAGAAGTTAATTGAAAAGTATTTTTTGAACAATAATCATTCATCACTTGTTGTTTTAAAACCAAAATTAACAGTGGAAAAAGAAGATTTAAAAGAGCAGCTTGATCAATATAAAGCTAGTTTATCAGAGAAAGAGTTAAATGAAATAATAAACAAAAATAAAGAATTTAAAAAGTGGCAGGAAACTTGTTCAAAACAAAAAGTAGGCGAAGAGTCAAGATGTTTAGAAGATATAAATAGAAAGGCTAAAGAAATCCCAACAGAGGTGAAAGAAATTAAGGGTACAAAAGTATTAAGCCATTCAATGAACACAGATGAGATTCAATATGTCAATCTTTATTTTGATACAAGTAAAGTTCCACAAAATAAATTAATGTATTTAATGCTGCTAACTAAAGTTTTGAAAAAAGTTGATACAGAAAAATATAATTACGCTAAATTATCTAATGCTATAAATACTTATACTGGGGGAATTTCCTTTGACACAATAGCGATTGAAAACAGTAAGGATTTAAATGAGTATTATCCTAAATTAAAAGTTTCTATGGCTTGCTTAGATAATAATTTACAAAATGTTTTTGAAGTATTAACAGAAATAATTAATAAAAGTAAATTTGAGGATAAAAATTATTTAAAGGAACTAATAAGTAGTATAAAATTAAATGTTGAATATGAAATGGAAGATAATATATATGACTATGTTTCAAGTCAGGCACTAGCTTATGATTCAGATATAGGAAAATATAATAATTTAGATAAGATACCTTTTTATAATTTTATTTGTGAACTTGATAATAATTTTGATGAAAAATCAGAAGAAATTATAAGAGGACTTGATGAAGTAAGAAACATGGCATTTGATAAAGAAAATTTAGTTGTAAGTTGTACAGGAGATGAATCAAACTATAGTAATTTCGAAAAATGCTTCAAAGGCTTTGTGAAGAATTTTAAAAATAATAATATTCCAGTACAAAAATATAAATTTGATTATTCAAAGAAACAATATGGTTTTACAATTCCATCTGAAGTTCAGTATATAGCGAAAGCTGGGAATTTTAGAAAGTTAGGATATAAAGACAGTGGAAAGTTGGCAGTAATGAGAATGGTACTATGGTCCTATTTAAATGATGAAATTAGAAGAAAAGGTGGAGCCTATGGGGGGAATGTATCTATATATAACTCATCTATTATACTATACGCAGATAGTGATCCAAATTTAAAACGAACAATAAATGTATTTAACGATGCTGGTAATTTTTTAAGAAACTTTACTGCAGATAAAAAGAGAATGAATAAAGATATTATAAGGGCATTAGAGTTCATGGATTTTCCAAGTGATATTAAGGATAAAGGGTTAATTGCAGATGCAATGTATATCAGAGGAAGAACACAAGAAGATATACAAAAATATCGTGATGAAATTTTTAGTACAACAGCAGAAGATATAAGAAATTATGCAGATATGATGGATTACATTGTAAAACAGAATAATTTATGTGTTATGGGAAACGAAAGTAGATTGAAAGCTGAAAAAGATTTATTTGATAGAATAGAAAGATTATATAATTAGAAAAAGACAGAGCGTATGCTTTTGTTGGAAAGAATGGTGCAGGTAAGACAACTTTACAAGCATCAATGAAGGCTTTTACGGCACTGTTTACAATTTTAACTAATAGAAACCCTATGAAATAAATAGATTATGTTTATTTCATAGGGAATTTTAGTAGTTAGTGAACCCTCCCACCAGTTGCTCACGCAGAACTGGGGGCTTCTAGTATCATGTGCTAGAATTTTTCCTGTTTCCTAGAACATCGCCATATAGGTCTTATGCGTTCTCCACAAGCTTGACTTTCCCTAGGACCTAGGGTAGTTACCGTTTTGTTGTATTCTAAGTTGCCTTAGATATTTTACGTGATGGAGGCTAAGCTTGGTTTTCGCTATATTCGTATACCCATCACAACCTTATATATCTAGTTATAAAAGAACATTTATACGTATAGTGTATACATTTTCTGATGATTTTATACCTGTACGCTATAGTATCTTCAGAAGGATATCGAACCCTTCTGAAAATAGTATTATCCATCACCCACTTGTAGAAGATAGGTGACTTCCATACAATTACGGTTAAATTAACTATTAAGGATACAAAAATTATTGTACTAAAGTTGTTTCACTTTCTCCTAATAAAACACCATTAGCATCAAAAAACTTAACAACAACTGTTTGACCTTCTTCTGCCGGGAATAACTCTTTAGCAGATTCGCCTATTGCAACTTTATCATTATGAAGAGCTTCCATTTTCCCATCAATTTCAGTGAAAATCTTGTAAGTAGCAACTTCTGAATCTTTACAAGTTACAGTTACATTAGCCCCGAACATTTGAGGCTCTATTTTTGCTACTGCATCATAATCTTTAAGTTTTACTTCTTCGGTTTCTGAAGAAGCATCTTTACCTAATTCAGTATTTGTTTCTCCTGTTTTTTTTGCTTCACCATCTTCTGTTTTCATATCTTCTTTATTATCTTCTTTTTGAGTATATTTCTTATCAGTATCTTCAACTTTGGCTTTTTCTTTATTGAGGGTATTGTCATTATTAGTTTTTCCGCAACTTACTAAAGTTACAAAACTTATTATTAAAGTTGTAGCTAAAACAATTATCTTTTTACGATTCATTTTAAATCCTCCATTTTTCTTTTGTACGTAACTATCTATTCTTTATTATAACCATAATTAAAGTATATCACTAAAAAGTAACTAATTTCTTAATAATAGATATAAAAATTGTTAATCTTTAAAATCATAAACAAGGTATCATTGACAAATACTAACACAACATATAAATTAATAGTAAAATAACTTGTATAGAGGGGATTAAATGTTTAAAATTTTGATTGTTGAAGATGATATTCAAATTAGGAATGAACTATCGCAGTTACTTATGAGAAATAATTATGATGTCGTTGTTTTAGAAGAGTTTGATAAATCTATAGATATAATAAAAAATGAGAATCCACATCTAATTCTTTTAGATATAAATATTCCTTATATGGATGGGTACAAACTTTGCAGCAGTATAAGGAGTTTTTCAAATGTTCCGATAATATTTGTAACCAGCAGGGATAGTGATTTGGATGAATTGATGAGTATATCAATAGGTGGAGATGATTTTATAACTAAACCTTATAATACATCAATACTTATTGCAAGAATATCATCTTTACTTAAGAGAGCTTATTCGAATGATTCCATTTCTGATATTATAGAGTACAAGGGAGTGAAAATCAATATTTTATCAAGTGAGTTAGAGTATGAGGGCAAAAAGATAGAGCTCACTAAAACTGAGCTTAAAATAATGAATTATCTATTTGTTAATAAAAATAAAATTGTTCCTAGAGCTGATATAGTGGAATACTTGTGGGATAGCGAAGTGTTTGTTGATGATAATGCGCTATCAGTTAACATAACACGTATAAGGAAGAAACTTGAGGAGATAGATATATTTGATTTTATCAAAACTAAAAGAGGACAGGGGTATATACTGTGAGTTTATATGATTTTTTAAAAGGAAAATTTAATGAAATATTATTAAGTATTCTATGTGCGTTTACGCTTTCACTATATCTAATAAATGTGGGAAATAGCTTAGAGGAGGTTTCTTTAATAATAATAGCATGGGTTTTTATCATGGTAATAGTCTATAGCACTCAATTTCTAAGAAGGAAAAAGTACTATGATGAGTTAATAGAAATAGTAGATAATATGAAGGAGAAGTATTTAATTGGGGAAATGATAGATTGTCCCAAATATAGTGATGCAATTCCATATTATTATTTGATGAAAAAGGCTAATAAATCTATGCTAGAGAAGATAAACGAGGTTAAAGGTGAACGTAAAGAGTATAAGGAGTATATAGAGCAATGGATTCACGAGATAAAAACACCTATTGCAGCTGTGAAATTAATAAGTGAAAATGATAAGACGTCAACAACAAGAAATATTCTATATGAACTAGAGAAGATAGATGGATTTGTTGAACAGGCTCTATTTTATGCAAGAAGTGAGAATGTGGACAAGGATTATTTCGTAAAAGAAGTGTCCGCGGAAAAGAGCGTAACCTCAGTTCTTATGAAGAACAAGCAGATGTTTTTAAGGAATGGAATCAAAGTAAAACTTCATAACCTAGATAATACTATCTATTCTGATGGTAAATGGATTGAGTTTATTATTGGATTAGTTTTAGATAACTCAATTAAATATAAAAATCAACAAGAACCTGAGATTCAAATATACTGTGAAGATATAAAAAATGGAGTATGTCTTAATATAAAAGATAATGGGATAGGAATAGAAGAAGATGAGCTAAGTCGTGTTTTTGAAAAAGGATTCACAGGATCTAATGGAAGAATGAGCACAAAATCCACGGGAATAGGGTTATATCTTTGCAAAAAGTTGTGTATAAAACTGGATCATGAAATTAAAATTTCATCAGTTAAAAATCAATATACAAAAGTATCAATATTTTTCCCAAAAGGGAATTTCGTAAAATTTGAGTCATAGGACTCTTTTTTTCTTATCTGACAACTCTGTAACTTTGGTGTAATGATTAAATATACAATAAGGGGACTTGATATAATACAATTGGGTTGAGGTGATTAATATGGAAAAAATTCTAAGGGTAGAGAATATATAGATGGTGAATATATTTATATCCCAAGAAAAGACATCAACCAAAAAGCTTGGGGAGAAAAGAATGGGATAAAATCTGAATTAAAGAAAAGAAATAATGAGATTTTTAATAGATTTATAAAAGGATTAACCATAAAGAGCTTAGCAGAAGAATACTATCTTTCGGAACAAAGTATAAGGAGGATAGTAAATCAACAGAGAAATTGAATAATTTTATATTCGGATATAGCTTTTCAAAAGAGAACTCTAGTATTAAGATTTTGTCTAAATACTAGAGTTTATTAAATTATTATATATTTCGCTCAAAATTAATTCCGAATTATTTATGAAATTGAACCCATGATGGATATTTGGTAAGATTTTTTTAACAGAAGCTTTAAAGAGACCAGCTAGTAATAGTCAATAGTTATTTAAAAAAATGTGAAAAGTTAATAAAGGTATAGCAAAGCTAGCTATTGCAAATATACGAACAATAGCTTGAATTCACTGTTTGTGTTTAAAGCCGATTAGGCTGCTATTTTACATTGATTTTGCAGATACATCTTCTCGTGTATCTTAGGATCCCTAATCTCATAAGGTTTCTGGTTTTTAAGAACCGAGAATATGTACTTGATTAGTTTGTTCATCACAGCAACCAACGCCACTTTTTTCTTTTTACCTTTAAGATTTTCTTTGTAGTATTTAAGCAAAACTTCATTGTTAGGTTTATCATTTTTGTTAGTTCTCACTGATGCTAATGCGGCAGCATATAAGGCACGACGTCCGATTCTGGTACCACGCTTAGACATTTTATTTCTATCACTGTTGAACTTGCCTGATTGATTAACAGAAGGATCGATACCAAAATACGCAATTAAATGCTTAGGCTTAAGAAAACCGTTGATATCACCAATTTCACTCATTATGGTTATTGAAGTCAATTCACCAATACCAGGTATTGAGTATAATAATTCGATATTTCTTATAAATGTTTCAGGAAGCCTACGGCTTTTTATAAGTGAGTGTATTTCCTTCAGTAAACATTGAAGTTGAGTCTCAAAGGTTTCTATCAATGAAATTGCATTAGTGATTTTTACAAATAAGCTAGATGACTTTATGCCAATGTAGAGAGCTTCTTGGGCAATAAGGATTAGTTTTTCATAAAGGTTTTCACTATATATTAATCCTTTTCTTGAGTTACTAGAAATGATTTCTATCAAAGTATCTCTATCTGCATCAAGAATGGCTTGTGGACTAGTATATTGCTTAAGTATAGCTAAAGAAGTTTTACTTGTAATATTTGAAAATAAGGAATTGTATCCAGGGAAAATAACCCTTAAGTCAGTAGATAATTTTTTCTTATAAGTAGATTTGGTATCTGTTAATTTATAGTAGTCTCTACAGAGAGATTTTAAAGTATAAATTTCAACATCGAATGCAGATGAGCATTTAACAGATTGAAATTTACCTATTTTAGCGATGGATATTGCATCACTTTTATCATTTTTCACTTTTCTTATTCCACTATTTTTGTTACTATTAGTAATGAGTGGATTAAAGATAAACGTATCGAACGTATCTTTAAGAAAGTGGAAAAGGGTAAGGTGATAAACACCTGTAGATTCCATGAAAATGCCAGTTTTCATGTTGAATTCTTTTTCCGCTTTTTTTATTTGATCTACTAGGTAATCAAAACCATCTCTATTATGTTTAATCTTAAAAGGCTTTCTGTAAATTTCACCGTCAGGTGCCAGAATAGCCACTACTGAAAAATCTGCGGATACATCAATTCCAACTGTTGGTTTATATAAAAATTTACTCATGTTTATTATCTCCTTTATTTTTGAGATAGAATAGATATTCCATTTCTATCAGTAATTCTATAACCTTGTCTGTGACACGGGTAGTTCCAAATTGGAAACCCAACCAGCTAAACATAGAGTTCTCACTGATGGAATGATACGCTTTTTTACGGGTATTAATGACTCGATAGAGTCACTTCCCAGGGGGATTACATCTATCTTCTATTCAGGAGATATTATACTAAAATATTTAACTGTATAGGTTTCAATTTGAATTTAATAGAAAACTTAGTTTTGATGTGAAATGAACGCCCTATCGGGCAGAATTAATTAGAATAAAAATAAAAAGAAGTGTCTTAATGTTCGTTAGATTAATAGGTAGTTTTCTATTGAATGTTATGACTACAGTATACAAGGGGGATATTCATGGAGATAAAAACTATTTTAGCAAATAAGGAAAACTCAAATATCATAAAAAATATGTATCCATTGTATTTATATGATTTATCTGAAATATACGGAAATGTACCTAATGAATATGGTATTTACGAAGAGGAACCAGTGAAGACATTAATGGAGCAATATGATGTTCAAAATAATTGGTTCACAAAACCAGAGGAACTATTTCCTTTTATAATAATGGTAGATGATAAGCCAGCAGGATTTCATTTAGTTGCTACTAAACCATATGCACCACAAACAGCAGATTATTTTGTATATGAGTTCTTTTTGCTTAGACCATATAGAGGAAAAGGAATAGCTGAAGTTGCTGCTAAACAGGTATTTGAAAGATTCAAAGGTAGGTGGGAGCTTTATACAAGTCCTGAAAACAATATTAGAGGACAAAAATTTTGGCGTAAAACACTTAATAGTTATACATCCGGAAAATATGAAGAATCATTAGGGGATACCTTTGATGGATATAAAATGATTTTTAGATTTAATAATAGATACTAATAGATACTAATAGAGTTAACTCCATGTTGTATACTATAAATATGGTTGATTACATAATTTGGAATTAGAGTGAAAATAGTATGATAATTACAAGGGGAAATGAAGGTATAATCTATGAGTAGAGTAAGTATTTTAAATGAGTATATAAGGTTAAAAAGAACGCCCTAAACGGGCTAAAAGATAGGGAAAAAAAGAGTGCTTTCAATAAGATGATAAAATTGTAGCATGAGCCACGTTTTTTAGAGCGTGGTTTTTCTACGTTAAATATTGAGATAAGATGTTCTAAAGATATTTTATGAGCGAATGTTTAATAAAAAAATCATATGGTATAATTAAAATAAGAGATTAAAGATATCGTAGCTGAAAATATAAAGAAATAAATATATTCAAAAATAGAAATAATAACGATTTTGGAGGAAGTATGGAAAATAATATAGAGTTATTCCACGGTAGTGGTATGAAAGTTGAAAAGCCTAAAGTTTTAGTAAGTGGCTTTTATAAAGATTTTGGTTTTGGATTCTATTGTACTAACATAGAAAAGCAAGCTAAAAGATGGGCTTTAGTTAAGAACCCAAATCATATTGTTAATGTATATTCTTATGTTGGAGATAGTTCATTAAGAATACGTAAATATGAAAAAATGACAGAGGAGTGGTTAGACTTTGTAGTTGATTGTAGAAGTGGAGTTAGTCATGAATATGATATAGTAGAGGGACCTATGGCAGATGATACAATCTGGGATTACATAGAGGATTATATTGATGGAACAATTACTAGAGAAGCATTTTGGGTATTAGTAAAATTTAAATATCCAACACATCAAATAGTTTTTTGTACTGATAAAGCTCTAAAAATATTAAAGTATGAAAGGAGTTATTCCTTATGATGAATATATTTTTTAAAGACGAAGAAATAAAAGAAGATGATTTATATTTTATGTGTTATATGATTGAAAAAGTGGCGAGAACTCTTCACGTAAGAAATAAAGATGTAGTTAATGAAATTGGATATGATGATCTTGTAAAGAAGATTAGTCTTGCAAGTGTATTGCATTGTGAAAATCCACTTAAAGTAGTTGACGAATGGGTTAAGGAATATAATCTACAAAAAGGAAACTTTAATATATTAGATGTAGATAAGGAGTTAGTTGAGAATATACCTTCAGAGACTCAAATGGGAAAGGTATATAAGAGGCTAATAGTGAATACATTAGAGAAGAATGAGGATTACATCCAAGGTCTTATAAGAGTATATAATAATGAGATTTGTGAGATTATTGATAATTATAACTCAAGTGCATATTATGAGCCCTTACCTACTCTTATTAGAGCTTATTATAAATCATCATTTGACTAAAGCAAGCAGGGAGTTGTGAACGTATGCTCACAGTCAGAAGCTGGAGTCTAACAAGCACAGGCAGGCAAGACCTCCCTTGCAAGGACCATCATAGCCATCAATCTGTGGTTGTAACCAATGGTAATATAGTATAATTAATGAATTTTTGTATTGAAAGGATATAGAAAGAAGGGAATCGGTGAATCTTCGATTAAAAAATTAATGAACTCTTTTAAAGGGAAATACATGGTTGAGCATTTATTGGATAATAAGCTGGCGGTAGACTTTTGGAAAAGGTTCTATGTAACTCATGAAATAGAATTTCGAGAGAACTCTATAATAGATGATGGTTTTGAGTGTATTATTCAGAAGTTTGAAATTAAATAAATTAATTAAAGAGACATAAATTAATGTCTCTTTTTTTGTTGACATGGAGTTAACTCCATGTATTATACTTTATATATGGATAGATTTAAAGATGTTGGATTAAGAATAAAATTAATATAATTGTTATGGGGGAAACAAAATGGAGATAGGGGAATTCTCAAAGAAGACAGGAATAAAAATAGACACACTTCGTTATTACAACAAAATTGAACTGCTGGAACCTCAAAGAGTGAACAATAGACGTAGATATGCAGAAGAAGATATAGATAAGGCAATGGCAATATTAAAACTAAAGAAATTGAATTTTAGTTTGGAGGAAATCAAAGCGCTTTTTGATTTGGAAAAAGATATAAATGAAGAACATGATTTAACTCCTCATAACAAGGCTCAAATAGAGGAGTGTCTTGATGTAATCCAAAAAAAGTATTATGAAATACTAGAGAAGGAAAGAGTTATAACACAAATGAAACATACTATAGAGAAGATGATTAAAAAAACAAAGAGATTATTAAAATCAGAAAAAATCATTAGTGAAGAGATAAAATAAGTCTGTATACAAGCAGGTGCACTAGATATTATAAGGAGTAGTAAATAGAATGAGTTATATAAGTATTTTTTTAATAATATTAGTTATTGGTTATGGAGGACTAACAATTTTAGCTGGTTCAGTACAATTAAAAGAAAAGCAGATAAATTTAATGCAATGTTTAATTATGATTTTAGGAGGAAGTATAATAATAATTTCAATTATTTTCAGTTATATATTGATGTATCATTTATCTGTATTATTAATTGCGGGATTAGTAATAATTCATTTGGGTGCTACAAGTAATGGATTTAAAATTCATGGAAAATTGAACTTAAAGCATCACATAATTAGATTTATTTTTTCTGCTTTGATTATTGGATTATATTTTAAAGATTTCTAATATATTAAGAAACGCTGACACATAGTCGTCGGCGTTTCTTTGGTTGAATTATTATTGAATGCTTTTTTAGTACTGTTTACAATTTTATTTAATAGTAACCCTATGAAATAAACAGATAATGTGTTTATTTCATAGTTTTTTTTTGGTGATACAGATTATTGTATTAAAGTTGTCTCAGTTTCTCCTAATAAATTACCATCTGCATTAAAAAATTTAATGAGAACAGTCTGACCTTCATCAGCTGGGAATAATTCCTTAGCAGTTTTTCCAATTTCAACTTTATCATCGTGAAGAGCTTCCATTTTCCCATCAATTTCAGTGAAAATCTTGTAAGTAGCAACTTCTGAATCTTTACAAGTTACAGTTACATTAGCCCCGAACATTTGAGGCTCTATTTTTGCTACTGCATCATAATCTTTAAGTTTTACTTCTTCGGTTTCTGAAGAAGCATCTTTACCTAATTCAGTATTTGTTTCTCCTGTTTTTTTTGCTTCACCATCTTCTGTTTTCATATCTTCTTTATTATCTTCTTTTTGAGTATCTTTCTTATCAGTATCTTCAACTTTGGCTTTTTCTTTATTGAGGGTATTGTCATTATTAGTTTTTCCGCAACTTACTAAAGTTACAAAACTTATTATTAAAGTTGTAGCTAAAACAATTATCTTTTTACGATTCATTTTAAATCCTCCATTTTTCTTTTGTACGTAACTATCTATTCTTTATTATAACCATAATTAAAGTATATCACTAAAAAGTAACTAATTTCTTAATAATAGATATAAAAATTGTTAATCTTTAAAATCATAAACAAGGTATCATTGACAAATACTAACACAACATATAAATTAATAGTAAAATAACTTGTATAGAGGGGATTAAATGTTTAAAATTTTGATTGTTGAAGATGATATTCAAATTAGGAATGAACTATCGCAGTTACTTATGAGAAATAATTATGATGTCGTTGTTTTAGAAGAGTTTGATAAATCTATAGATATAATAAAAAATGAGAATCCACATCTAATTCTTTTAGATATAAATATTCCTTATATGGATGGGTACAAACTTTGCAGCAGTATAAGGAGTTTTTCAAATGTTCCGATCATATTTGTAACTAGCAGGGATAGTGATTTGGATGAATTGATGAGTATATCAATAGGTGGAGATGACTTTATAACTAAACCCTATAATACATCCATACTTATTGCAAGAATAGCTTCTTTACTTAAGAGAACTTATTCTAATGAGTGCAACTCAGATATTATCGAGTACAATGGAGTGAAAATAAATATTTTATCAAGCGAGTTAGAGTATGAGGGTAAGAAGATAGAACTTACCAAAACTGAGCTTAAGATAATGAATTATCTATTAGTAAATAAAAATAAAATTGTTCCTAGAGCAGACATAGTGGAATATTTATGGGATAGCGAAGTGTTTGTTGATGATAATGCGCTATCAGTTAACATAACACGTATAAGGAAGAAACTTGAGGAGATAGATATATTTGATTTTATCAAAACTAAAAGAGGACAGGGGTATATACTGTGAGTTTATATGATTTTTTAAAAGGAAAATTTAATGAAATATTATTAAGTATTCTATGTGCGTTTACGCTTTCACTATATCTAATAAATGTGGGAAATAGCTTAGGGGAGGTTTCTTTAATAATAATAGCATGGGTTTTTATCATGGTAATAGTCTATAGCACTCAATTTCTAAGAAGGAAAAAGTACTATGATGAGTTAATAGAAATAGTAGATAATATGAAGGAGAAGTATTTAATTGGGGAAATGATAGATTGTCCCAAATATAGTGATGCAATTCCATATTATTATTTGATGAAAAAGGCTAATAAATCTATGCTAGAGAAGATAAACGAGGTTAAAGGTGAACGTAAAGAGTATAAGGAGTATATAGAGCAATGGATTCACGAGATAAAAACACCTATTGCAGCTGTGAAACTAATAAGTGAAAATGATAAGACGTCAACAACAAGAAATATTCTATATGAACTAGAGAAGATAGATGGATTTGTTGAACAGGCTCTATTTTATGCAAGAAGTGAGAATGTGGACAAGGATTATTTCGTAAAAGAAGTCTCCGCGGAAAAGAGCGTAACCTCAGTTCTTATGAAGAACAAGCAGATGTTTTTAAGGAATGGAATCAAAGTAAAACTTCATAACCTAGATAATACTATCTATTCTGATGGTAAATGGATTGAGTTTATTATTGGATTAGTTTTAGATAACTCAATTAAATATAAAAATCAACAAGAACCTGAGATTCAAATATACTGTGAAGATATAAAAAATGGAGTATGTCTTAATATAAAAGATAATGGGATAGGAATAGAAGAAGATGAGCTAAGTCGTGTTTTTGAAAAAGGATTCACAGGATCTAATGGAAGAATGAGCACAAAATCCACGGGAATAGGGTTATATCTTTGCAAAAAGTTGTGTATAAAACTGGATCATGAAATTAAAATTTCATCAGTTAAAAATCAATATACAAAAGTATCAATATTTTTCCCAAAAGGGAATTTCGTAAAATTTGAGTCATAGGACTCTTTTTTTCTTATCTGACAACTCTGTAACTTTGGTGTAATGATTAAATATACAATAAGGGGACTTGATATAATACAATTGGGTTGAGGTGATTAATATGGAAAAAATTCTAAGGGTAGAGAATATACAAAAGTATTATGGAAACAAGGGGAATATCGTTAAGGCTATTGATGAAATGAGCTTTGGTGTGAATGAAGGTGAATTTGTAGGAATAATGGGTCAGTCTGGGTCAGGAAAGACAACATTATTGAATCTCATATCAACTATTGACAATGTTAGTGCAGGACATATTTATATAAATGGACAGGATATTACTGAGATTAAAAAAAAGAAAATTGCTAAATTTAGGAGAGAAAACTTAGGATTCATATTTCAAGAGTTTAATATTTTAGATACTTTGACAGTACATGAAAATATAGCTTTAGCTTTAACTATAAATAAGTATAGTTCGGATAAGATTGATAGTATGGTGGAGAATATATCAAAGAAATTAGGTATTGAGGATATATTAAACAGATATCCATATGAGATATCAGGTGGGCAAAAACAGCGAACTGCTTGTGCAAGAGCAATTGTAACTAAGCCTAAAATAATTCTAGCTGATGAACCTACTGGAGCTTTAGATTCTAAATCGGCTCAAATGTTGTTAGAAACCATAAGTTCATTAAATAAAGATATGCACGCCACTATTTTAATGGTAACTCATGATGCTTTTTCAGCTAGTTATTGTGATAGGATAATTTTTATAAAGGATGGTAAAATCTTTACAGAATTAATAAAAGGAAATAAAAGTCGTAGTGCATTTTTCAATGAAATAATAGATGTGTTGACTTTATTAGGGGGGAACATATCTAATGTACGCTAAATTATCTATAAGAAATGGTAAACGATCAATAAAAGATTATTTGATTTTTTTTGTCACTTTGGTTACTTCATTTTCATTGATGTATTCATTCAATGCTTTGAGTTTTGAACCTAAGATTAAAAAACTGAACTTAGATTCAAAATTGTTCTCTTTTACTATGATTGGAGTATCTGTAATCATGGCAATTGCTATGGCATTTTTAATAGCTTATGTTTCTAAGTTTATAATGAACAGAAGAAAAAGAGAGTTTGGTATTTACTTAATGCTTGGGATGGAGCAAAGAAATGTTGCAATGATGTTTTTAATAGAGAGTATTATTATTGGAGCATTATCCCTATTAGTAGGAGTTTTCATAGGTGTATATCTTACGCAAGTGTTTGCAAGCATTGTTACAAATATGTTTAATGTTCCAATGGAGATACAGTTCAGTATATCTATAGAAGCAGTTAAGATAACAGCATGTTTCTTTATAGTAACATATTTATTTGTAACATTATTAAACTATAGAAGTCTAAATAAAATAAAACTTTATGATTTATTAAATGATCATAAAAGAAATGAAGATGTAAAAATTAAAAATTTAAAGGTATATCTTTTGATTTCTATTTTATCAGTGATTTTGATCTTAATAAGTTACTTTTGGGCTGGAATAATGTATAGCAAATTCTTTGATATATTAATAATATTAGGGTTAAGCATAGTTGGAACCTATGGGTTATATATTTCCTTTGGTACATTTATATTATTTTTAAAGAATAGATTCAAGAGATTTAAATATAAAGGTTCAAATCTTTTCTTAACTAATCAAATTATATCTAAAGTAAATACAAATGGCTTTGTGATGGGAACAATGGCTATATTATTATTCATAACTATAGGAGCTTTTCTTATAGGATTTACATTTTCAGAAGCGATTAAAGATGGAATTCATAGTGAAGTGCCCTATGATATTATGATTAGAGCAGAAAGAAGTGACATTGATTATAAAGAGGTATATGAATACATTGAAAAAAGCGAATTTGGAATAGATAATTATGTTCAGATGAAATTATATTCGTTGGATTCAAAGACATCACAGGATATTCTTAATGAAGATAATTTGAATCATATTAAACAAAGGTATGATAAGGATTGTCTATCTATCATGGGATATAGTGATTATAATGCTTTGAGAGAAGTGTTAGGGTTAAAAAAAGTTGATTTAAAGAATGATGAATTTATAATACATTCAGATGGAGATTATTTGAAAGAAAATGTTGTAGAATATCTTAGTTCAAACCCTACCATACAGATTAAAGGTATTGAATTAAAAAGTGATAAGGAAAAGTTTTATCAAGAACATTTCGGGCAAAGTGGTGGATTTACAGGATATGATATAACTTTGATTGTACCTGATAACTTGTGTAAAGGGTTGGAGGTAAGAGAATCTAGCTTTTTAGCAAATAATAAAAAGAAGATTTCAAATGAGTTTGATATAAAGATAAGAACTTTCATATGGGATTGGTTTAAATCAAAGTATAATCAAGATAGATATGAAAAAGGGATTGGGCGTATGTGGTTGGACTGGACAAAGGTTAGAATAGAAAAACAAAATTATACTGCTTCTGCAGCGTATAGGTTTGTATCAATGTATTTGGGAATAATATTTCTCATAATATGCTGTACAATATTAGCGCTTCAACAACTAATGGATTCTAGTGAGCATAAATATAGATTCGATATTCTTAGAAAGTTAGGAATGGAAAACAGAGATATAAGCATATTAGTATTAAAACAAATAGGAATATATTTTTCTATACCATTGATTTTACCGATAATTAACATAGCAGTCTTTGGACGTATTATTAGTAAGGGATATTTAAGTTTTATTCTAACAGAGAATGCTGTAGGTAAAGGGTTATTAATATCATTTGGATTGTTCGCTTTTGTTTATATAAGTTATTTTATTGCCACAGTGGTTGGGTTTAAGAATAATATAGATAATTAAGATAGAGTTATTTCTTTTCATATATCTTATATGTTATATTAATTATATAGATATAGTACTAAAGGAAGGTATTAAATGAGAAAAAATAATAACTCAAGTAAAAATAAAAACAAATCACATATAAATAATAAAAAATCAAATGAAAATAACTCACTTAAGAAGAAAAATATTGAACAGACACAACAGCCCCATACTGATGATATAAGATTAAATAAATTTATTAGTAGCACTGGAATTTGTTCAAGAAGAGAAGCTGATAAATTTATTGAAGAGGGAAAAGTTACAGTAAATGGTGTCAAAGCTGAGATGGGAACTAAGGTAACTTTGAAAGATAAGGTTGTAGTGAACGGAAGACCTTTGAAATCAAAAGAAGAACCTATTTATATTGCTTTAAATAAGCCAGTTGGGATTACATGCACAACAGAACATAAAGTTAAAGATAATATTGTAGATTTCATAAACCATCCAAAGAGAATTTTTCCTATTGGAAGATTAGATAAACCATCAGAAGGTCTTATTTTCCTAACTAATGATGGTGATATAGTAAACAAAATTCTAAGAGCTGGAAATAATCATGAAAAAGAATATGTTGTTACGGTAGATAAACCTATAACACCTCAATTTATAAATAAGATGAGAAATGGTGTGCCTATCTTAGATACAGTAACACAAAAATGCTTTGTAGAAAGAGAAAATAAATTTGTTTTTAGAATAATTTTAACTCAAGGACTAAATAGACAAATAAGAAGAATGTGTGAGTATTTAGGATATGACGTTAAAAAACTTAAGAGAGTGAGAATCATGAATGTAACTCTAGAAAATTTACCAGTTGGGAAGTGGCGTTATCTGACCAAGGGAGAAATGGATACTATAAACAATATGGTTACAGAGTCTACAAAAACAGAAGAAGGTTCTTATTTAAAGTAATCAATAGCTTATTCTTTAATAATCAATCAGAGAATAAGCTATTGTTGGTTGTTAATCATTATAGAGATGATATTCTATCCATTCATCAAGCTGTTTTTTACTAAAATGAATTTGTCCATATATATCTAGGGAATGTATATATCTATGTGTGGGATACGAAGTAAGTCCTGTTTTTTCTTCTGTTTCTTTTTCTAATAGAAGATTAAACATCACATCTGATAGATTAAGATACTCTGCGGCTTCTTTTTTTGAGAGTAAATCAGGTGAAGAAATAGGTTTATCAACAAAAGTAGGAGTTACAGTTGTAAAAGCTTGTTTTAGTGAAATTCCAAGATAAATGCTGCTGAATACGATTGAAGAAGAGAGCAGTAATGCGGATAAAAATACCCATTTAGTATCTTTCATATTAATCATTCCTTTCATGAAAACTAATGTTGAATGCCTTGCTTAATATAAATTACTATATTTAAATATAATGTAAATTAGATTAGTAATCTTTAACCTGACAATTCCAAAGTTTCTTGAACACGCCGTCTTTGGCTAGTAAGGCTTCAAAAGAACCTGATTCCGCTAATTTACCATCATCTATAACTAATATGGTATCAACATTTTTTATTGTGTGAAGACGATGAGCAATTACAATTATGGTTTTGTCTTTGCAATTTTTCAACATGTTATTTGTTATAAGGTTCTCATTTATACTATCAAGTGCGGAGGTAGCCTCATCAAGTATAACGATTTTAGATTTCTGAAAAAATACTCTAGCAAAAGCAAGTCTTTGTTTTTCACCACCAGAAAGTTTAACCCCTTTTTCACCAACTTCAGTATATAATTTGTCAGGCAATCTCATAACAAATTCCTTTAATTGAACCTGTTCAAGAATGTCGTATATATCATCATCGTTAACATCTTCATCAAAGACAATATTCTCTCTTAGTGTCCCATCAAAAATTGGAGCATCTTGTGAAACATAAGCAATATCATCATAATAGTCATCTAATAAAACTTTGCTTAGGTTGGAATCATCAACATAAATTTCACCATGAGTAGGTTTTAATAAACCTAGAATCATTTTTATGATGGTGGATTTTCCAGCACCACTTGAGCCAACAAATGCAGTTGAAGAATTTCCTTTGATAGAAAAGCTTATATCATTTAATATTGGCACACCATCATACTCAAAAGAAACATTTTTAAATTCTATGCTTCCTTTTTCTAAATGAATAGAAGTCCCTTCATATAAATTAGTATCTTCAGGCAGGTTCATGAAATTTTCTAATCGTTTAAAAGCTACCTTATCTAATTTATAATCAATGAATATAACATTTAATATAGCGATAGGAGAGTAAATTCTATCTACAAATGTCATAAGTGCTATCAGAGCTCCTACAGAAGTTTTGCCGTTCATAACTTGGGCTACACCTAAAAACAAGATGATTAGTTTTATAAGGATAATAATTAAAGCAAATAGTGTGAAAAATAATTCATGTATCATTCTGATTTTGGTTTTTGATTTTACTACTGAGTTTGAGGTTTGTTCAATTTTCTTTATTTCCTTTTCATATCTTTTGTTAAGTCTAAATACCACTACTTCCATGAAGCCGCGGATGAAATGCCTTGATAACCATTCCTCAGAAGTAAGTATCTTGTCTTTAATCTTATATAAATATTTCATTAGAATATTTGAAATAAGTAATACAATCACATAGCCAATGAAAATTACTGCCATAATTTCTAAGTTATAAGTACCGATTAGTATTAAACTTATAACAATTCCAGGAAGAATATTTTTGAAAAGATTCATATAAAAATCAAATAATATATTCTTGCCTGCCTTAGCTCCAGCTTCAATAAGTTGAACAAGGGAGCCAGTACCTATTCCTTGGTAAGAAACATAATCTATTTTTGATATTTTCTTTAAAGCTAATATTTTTAATTCATGGTAAATGCCATTTGAGAGCATTCTAGTTGGGTATTCATCTAGATAAGATAATAAACAATCTACTAGAAGTAGTACCCCATAAACTACAATTATTGTGATCAGTTCATTGTAACTATTTGCTTCTGGAAGCTTATCAATTAATTTTTGAAGATATACAACGCTTAATGAAGCAGCTAATATTTGAACAATTCCATTTAATACATAAAAAAGCGACATAGCTTTGAATTTTTTTAACACGTATTTTAACATAGATAACTCCTCTTTTCGAAAAAAATGTAAATTATTGTATGGGGGTCTGACCCCCATACAATAATTTCCTTATCAAAAGTCATATACGTATAAATTAAAAAATCCACTGACATAAAGGCAGTGTCCGGTATTGGTATATCAAAATGTATTAAACAAAAGCTTATTATGACAACTTTATTATGACAACCTTAAATAAACATACTTATAGTCGAAAAAATTAAAGTACGTTACTTGGGAGTTGCTAAGAATAATTTTTGAAATATTAGGCTCCGGACAAAGTGTAAATATCAATTTTTTTAATTTATACGGAGCAGTTACCTGTTTTAATCACAATATAATAATTCATAATATTTTTCATATTAAGCACCTTCAAATTTAATGTAATATATTAACAGTATAATGCTGAGAGAAAAGGTTGTCAATATTGGTTTTCCCAATTAAATGTTACATAATCAAATTAAATTAAACATGATTCATTAAAATGTATCCTTATATTAAAGATAGGGTAGTAACATTTATATAATTCAATCTTGTAATAAAATACAAATATAGTTACAATATGTATATTGAGTAACTTATAAAACATAATAGTATGATATTGCAGTGCGACAAGAAAAAACTTAGAATTCATGGGGGTATAAAAATGAAATTTGGAGCAATTTCTTTATTTGTAAATGACATGGAAACAATGGTTAAGTTCTATAAAGATGTAATGGGCTTAAATATAGATTGGGATGGCGGCGGATTTACTGCAGTTGAAATGGAGGGACAAATTCATCATTTTATTTTGTGCAAAAGAGAATTTTTTAAGAATTCAATCCCAGAGGTGGCAAATTGGAATAAAGGTATAAACGGTAATATGGAGATATGTTTCGATGTTCCTAAATATTCTGATGTAGATATAGAATTTCAACGTGTTATAAAGGCAGGAGCAAAACCAGTTTATAAACCTACAACAGAACCATTTGGTATGCGTGTTTGTTATGTTGCAGACCCAGAGGGAAATCTTATAGAAATATGTTCAGGTAATGATGATACAAAGTAGTAATTAAATGACAACTTCCTATGAAGGGGTGGGATAGCGGTTACCTGTTTTGTCCACAACATAATTATTAATACTTATTTTTATAGTAAATTAATGAGCCAAAAGGTGAAAATGGAGTGAGTGAGACTCAGGAAGCTTGGGAAGAGGGAGTTACAGTAAAGCCAGATGGTAGCGTTAGAATACATGATTTTGGTAGAAAGGTTGGACCGAATGGAGAAACAAGAGTAAAGGTACATCAAGATTCTAATGGGAATTTACAAAGATAAATATATCTATCAAAGTAAATCATCAAGTGTCTATAATCTCTTATTTGAAAAAAGCGAATCAGATTATCCTTATACTGATTTAGTTAAAGTACAAAAAGAAGAATAAAAAATTAGGGGAAGCTCAAAATAGAAATTTTATTTTGAATTCCCCTTTATTTTTTATTTATCTTCTACAGAAATATAATACTCAATAATACCATTAGAATTAGTATTTCTAATTTCGAAATCTGGATTATCAGATAAGGTATATCCAGAATTCAAAATCCATACTCCATCGATGTAGTCATATACATTAGTTATTGGATTACCTTCATATTTTAAAGAGGATATACTCTCACTATTTAAAGTTTTTTCTTTTGTATCATGTATAAATAAAGCGTACTTTGATTGAGGAATTTCTTTAAGAACAAATCCTTCAGGAATATCCTCTGTTTCTTCGTATTGAACACCTAGTGTGTAGAGGTAATTTATATTCTCATCATCTTCATGAATACAAAGAGGATCGTACTCATATAAGGAATATATTTTGTTTTTATCACTTTGTCCCAGAATATTATTTTTCTGTTTGTTAAATTCATTTAAAAATTTATCTATCAAGTTGTTTTCTACCTGTTGGGATTGGTTAAGATTAATTGTTTTTCCAATAATCTTAAAAGAATTCTTAATAATAATTTTTGTATCCAATAATAACACGTCCTTTTCAAATAATCTTTTCTTTCTCATTACATCAAACTTCTCGTACAAAGGGAGCGTATCTAACGCTATGCTATTCTTTGGTGTAACGCCATATATTTTTTTGAAGGCTCTTATGAAGACCTCATGAGATTCAAAGCCTGTCTCAAATGCTATATCACATATATTGAGGTTTGATTCTCTTAACATCAAGGCACCCAGTGAAATACGTCTTTTTCTTATATAGTTTTTAGGTGTTTCTCCAACTATAGCAGAAAATATTCTGTAAAAGTGAGGTATGGAGAATCCTATTTTACATGCTACATCCTCTATAGAGAAGGAGTCTAAAAGTTTTTCTTCAATAAAATCTATTGCATTTTGAATAACTGAGAAATAATCCATATTTTATCCTCCAAAGCTTTGGTGAGGGTTGGCTTAAAAATTACTTCGACTTTTGTTTCAAAAATGTGAGTGGTTCTTTCACTTTTTGAAAGAACTTTAGGAGAAGTTATTTTTAAACAATCCCTAAGTTTATTCTATCAAAATGGAGAAAGGGTTACTTGATGTTTTTTATCAAGATAAAAAATAGCACAAAATTCCAAGTGATTATTGACAGGAACAAAAATAGCACGTATAATGGAATACTATACGCGCTAAGCTATATTATACCATAAAATAAAGAAAATGTCAAGAAGAGAATTTTAAAAGATTTAATTCTAAAAAAAGGAGTTGAACAAATATGTTTTTACCATCAATATTAAATCCTGATAATAAAGAATTAAAAGAGATTCAAATGAATGAACTGCTCCAAACCAATAAAGAGAGCGAAAAGTTTAATCTAATATTGACTGAAGAAGATGCAAAAGAAATCATTAAGGTGAGAGGTTGGGCGCTGCAAAGTTACGGAAGAATTGAAATTGATATGGGAGTGGCAAAGAAATTAATAGAAAAATTTTCTTCTTCTCCATTTATAGAACAGGAGGATTATGTTGTAACTCTTAATAACTTACAGGAATTATTTTATTATATGAAAAATGAAACAGAGGATAGATTAGGGGATGATATGGTCATAGATATTATTTATGAATTCTATAATAATGAATGTGGTGGAGATATTGAGTTTTTATGGGAGGAAATCCAGGTATTTTCAGAGAAATTTAGGTGTGAAAATCAGAAAAAAGATTATTTATCAGAGAGGAAGTTTTTTTGATGATTATAAATAGTATAGCTGCTGAAAATTCAATTGAAGAGATTAAAATAAAAATTGAAAATCTAAATAAAAATCAATATACTTTTTCAATTTTAAAAGAAGGTTTTCGTATTGGTCTTATTGATAAAAAAACCATAAGTAGTATTCAAAATCAAATAATGAATATACTTAAAGATTTAATAACAAGGTATACTGTAGGTGAAAGCAGTTCAGTTCCTATTACAACAGGAGAAAAATTATTAGCATCTATTTGTTACTGTATTGATGCTTATTGTGAGAGTTTTAATGATATTGAAGAGTGTATAGATGTATTAAAGACAAAGAATATAAGAGAATTATACGAGAAGGGTGTTGAACTTGTAACATCATATGTTGATGAAACAAGAATACTTTATGAAAAAATAAAAAAAGATAAATTACCTATAGATTTGCGAGCATATGATGATACAATCGATGAAGGACTATCCAGTTTTTTTAAGGATTATGGAGTAGTGTTTAATGCACACGACACTATGGGAAGTATTGATTATCCTTTAACCTTTGATGATATGAGTATTAGAGGGATAAATTATATTAAGAATTATTTGAATACTTTAGAAGTAGAAACCTTCTTTTGTAAGTTTTTTAGTAATAATGATATTGTAAAAACATTGAAACAATATGGATATATATATAATACTGATTATAGACTTGAGCTAATAAATGTATTTGAAGTATTAATAAATAATAGTATTTTTTCTGTATTATCAGGAAATTATGGATGAAATTTAAATATTTCAGAAGTTAGTTATAAAATTTTACATGAAAGACTTAATAGTTTGAACCAAAAGGAAATATGTATTTTTATAGATAAAGCTATTGAGAAAGTTATTAAGGATTTAGCAATAGATAGGGTAGACTTAATAGACTATATGAATAAATATAAATCATTATTTGTTCCTAGATTGCTAAGTTCATTAGAAAATGGAAATCTTCATAATATGGTTGTAATAGATAAAGAAGAGAAAAGTACAAATAGTAAAATTATATTTAATGAAGGGGATAGAGTGAATGATGAGAATTTCAGATCAATAATCCACAAAATAACTAAGTGTGAAAATATGCAGGATAAAATAGATCTGATTAAATCAAGTGTACAGTCTATAAATGATTTTATAGATCTCCTTAATTCAAATTGCTTATTTGGAGATGAATTTACTGAATTATTTAATTCCTTGAGGGATATAGAATTATCCATATTAGCAAAAATTGTATTCCAAGAAGAGTTAAGTAAGGGGGCACTGAATTTAAGTCAAGGAATCAAGGATAAAGGGGATTTTGATTCAGAGTGGGAGAGGTATTATATTGATGTATTACAGAATCTTAGTGAAGATGGGATTAAATTAATTGAGAAATATATTGATAATATTAATTAAGTATTGATAAAAAAGGAGCAAAATGATTTTATTGTATAATGTACATATACATTAATTGGGGGTATTGGGATGAAAATACTAAAACAGTCTTTTGGAAATTTAATAAATGAAGAAGAAGTTATAAAATATACATTGATTAATAAAAATAAAATGGAAATTAGCTTGTTAAATTATGGTGGAATAATACAAGAAATAATTGTTCCTGATAGGAACGGGAAATTTGAAAACATTGTATTAGGCTTTGATAACATAAGAGATTATGAAGAGAAATCACCATATTTTGGTGCAATAGTAGGTAGAGTTGCAGGAAGGATATCAAATGCTAAGTTTGAAATAGATGGGGAAGAATATGCTTTAGCATCAAATAATGGCGAGAATAATATTCATGGGGGATTAAAAGGGTATGATAAGGTTATATGGGATGTAAAGGAAATTAAAGAAAGTGATTATTTAGGTCTTGAGATGAGTTATTTTAGTACTGATGGTGAAGAAGGGTTTCCTGGTAATTTAAATGTAAAGGTTACTTATATATTAAATAATCATAATGAGCTTGAAATAAAATATAGTGCGGTAAGTGATAAGAAAACCATTATCAATATGACAAATCATAGTTATTTTAACCTTTCTGGAGAATTAAAAGATGATATATTAGATCATAAATTAACTATTAATGCAGAAAAAGTTGGTTATGTATATGAGGATACAGTTCCCACTGGAGAACTTGTAGATGTTGAAAACAGTGTTTTTGATTTCAAGCATGGTAAAAGAATAGGACTTGATATTCATAAAGAAGTAGATCAGCTAACCATGTGTGGAGGATATGACCATCCTTTTATTTTAAATAAAGGAGAGTTATTTTCAGCAAGGGTTGAAGAGGAGAAAAGTGGAAGGATAATGGATGTAAGTACTGACCAACCGGTGGTTGTTTTATACTCAGGAAATCAGCTGGGAAACGATTTATTATTAAGTGAAAATATTAAATCTAAAAAACATATTGGTTTATGTCTTGAAACACAAGATTATCCTGACTCAATAAATCAAAAAAGATTTCCAAAGAAAATTTATAATCAAGGTGAGAGATATACGGCTTATACGAGATTTAAGTTTTATACCACCGATAAAATTTAAATAATTGGTGATGGTCTTAGCAGGTATATTCTTTGGATATGTATATAAAAAAGCACCTATCAATTAAGATATAGAGATTCCAAGTTAAAACTAAACTTATACATACTCAAAACTCATTGAAGCTCTGCGATTTTGAGATATGTATAAATAAAGTTTAACTATGGAATCTCTATAGGTGCTAAGTTACATAAAAATTTATTTATTCTCTTTAACTTTATTTAATAACTCTTCATATTGATCTAATAAATCACCATAATATTTTAAAATATTATCAATAGGTGCGGAAGAACTCATATCAACGCCTGCATTCTTTAATGTTTGTATTGGATAGTCAGAACCACCTGATCCTAAGAATTCTAAGTACTTATCAACAGCACCTTCCTTACCTGCAAGAATATTGTTTACTAATTCAAAGGATGCTGACATTGATGTAGAATACTTGTACACATAGAAATTCATATAGAAATGAGGTATCCTTGCCCAAGTGTATGAACTTAACTCATCTACAACAACACTTTCTCCATCATACTTCTTTGATAGATCAAGCCAAAGTTGATTTAACTTTTCAGCTGAAACAGGTTCTCCACTTTCCAACATTTCATGAGTAGTCTTTTCAAACTCAGCGAACATTGTTTGAGTATACATAGTTCCTTCTATATTTTGTAACTGCATATTAATTAAAAATAATTTTTCTTCGTCATTTTTAGCATTCTTTATTAAATAATCCATAACCAATAGTTCATTAGCAGTTGATGCAACTTCTGCAGTAAATATTGGATAACTAGCGTTATAAGCATTTTGCTTATTATTTGAATAATAAGTATTAAGAGCATGTCCCATTTCATGTGCTAATGTTAATGCAGAATCTAAGTCATTTTTAAAGTTCATTGATACTACTGGATGAGTACCATATGCACCAGTTGAGAAAGCACCTGTATACTTATGCTCGTCTCTATACACATCAACCCATCTATTATTTATTCCATTTTTGAAATCTTTAACATACTGTTCTCCTAAAGGTGCTAGAGCTTTAGTAATCATGTCAACTGCTTCTTCATAAGTAAATTCCATTTTATAATCTTTCACTAATGGAAGAGAAAGATCATATCCATACATTTCATCAAATCCAAAATAATTTTTTCTTATTTCATAATATTTATGAAGGTATTTTATATTTTGATTTATAGAATTAACAAGATTATCATATACTTCAATAGGTATATATTCATCACTCATAGAAGATTCTTGAGCTGAATTATATCCTCTTGCTTTAGCACTGAAAATATTCTTTTTCATTTCTCCAATATAAGATGCAGATAATGTATTGTTTATATTCTTATAAGACTCAAGTTTAGCCTCACTAGCTTTTTTACGAAGTTCTCTATCGTTACCTTCCATTATTTTTTTATATTCAACACTGTTCAATTCAATTTTATTACCCTCTTTATCTTCAATAACAGGATATTTATAATCTCCATACATAACATTATTAAATATTTCTTTAGGAGTTCCCATAGTTTCACTTGCTAAAGACAAAATTTTCTCTTCTTCTTCAGAAAGTATATGCTCAGTACTTCTGATTAATTCATCTAAGTATTGATGATATCCCTTTAATATATTATCATCTCTTAATGCTTTCTGAGTTTCCACTGGTAACGCTAAAAGTTCTGGTCTTTCAAAATTAATAGCTTGTGAATATTTACCCCAAGTATTCAACGCAAGTCCTACTAACTCTTGAGCTTTTGCATTAGTTTGATCTAATTTTACTTGAAGAGATGCATATCTATATGCCTTTATTAATTTTGATGAAACTTCTGAATCGAAATCAAAATATTCTTTAACAGTTTTTGCATTATCTAATTTCCCTTTGTAAGATGCTAGCTTTGGTATTAGTACTTCTTCAAGTTCTTTTATATCTTTATTAAATGCTTCTTCATTTTCATAAAAATCAGTTAAATTCCACTTATACTTATCTGCTGCATCATTTCTATGAAGCGTCTCATTTACATCTTTTTTAGCTTCAACTTTTACTGCATTATCACCACCAGCTAATGCAAATGCAGATACTTGTCCATACACAAGTGTAAATGATAAAGTAGCGGCAAGTATTTTGGCCATAATTGATTTTCTCATATTTATTTCCCCCTTACATTTTTACAAATTTTTAACTCTATGTAATATATTACATCGTTTTTGGTGATATTTCAACAATATTACCAAGATTTTAAATTTTCTGTTTTTTTCAGTTATTGAGGAAATTGAAAATTTCCTCAATAATAAAAAAGAATAAAAACACACTATATCTTAAATTGCTAAGCAAAATAGGATATAGTGTGTTCTTGTTTGTTTGAAGTTAGTAATTTCTAAACAATTATATCACATAAATAGAATAAACACAGTTGTCTGAAATTTTAAGCTATTGACATTAATAAATTAAGGTAATATAATACATTACAATCTTTATTTAATAAAAGGAGTAATTAAATAATGTTAGTATATTTATTGATATTAATCGTTAAGATTATTGAAGTTACATTAGCCACTGTTAGGATTGTTTTTATTACAAAAGGTGAGCGTTTAAAAGGAGCAATTATTGGATTCTTCGAAGTAATAATTTGGGTTATATTGATTTCTACAGTCTTAAAAGATGTTACAAAAGATCCTATCAAAATCTTTATTTATGCATTGGGATTTGCTTTAGGTAATTACATTGGTTCACTAGTTGAAGAAAAACTTGGAGTTGGAACAACAAGAGTTGAAATTATTGTGAAGGAAGAAGACGGAGAAGCTTTAGCTGATAACATAAGAAAGAGTGGATTTGCAGTAACTGTTCTTGAAGGTAAAGGTATGAAATGCAATAGATTCGTAATGATTTCACATATTAAACGTAAAAGAACTAATGAATTTGTTGATATGGTAAAGTCATCTCAAGATAATGTGGTAATTACAGTGAATGAAATTAAGGCTGTATATGGTGGACATGGTATATTAAAGAAATAAAATACAAGATATTATTTTGTAAAACTGCACTTTATTAGTGTAGTTTTTTTTGATAATATTAATTTTCATGATATATGATATATTATAATTGGATAATAAAAATATTGATTAAATGATTTTAAAGAATTATAATACCTGTATTATTATCAAAATATATTCACTTAATTAATAATTCATGTTTGATATAGGTGTTTATTATTTACTAAGTAATTAAAATAAGCAAGCGATTTATTATAAAATTAAATTTGTACATCACAAATTTTTAGGAGAATTATTAATGAAAAAAATAGAATTAAAAGAATTATATCGTTACGATAAAGTAGAAAAAGCTTATAATATTGATATACATTTAGATTTTTATAGAGATGTTTATAGTGAATGGGATTATTCACCTTTATCTAATAGAGACTTAGATGAAGATTTATTAGAGTATCTTATGTCCTGTTCTTATGAAATTCCATTAAAAAATAAATTATTAATAAATTTTTATTTGCCATCTGATATTAAAGAGGAGAGCAGAGAAAAAAAGAGCATAGTAGGGATAAATAACTATTTTTCTTATAGGATAAGAAAAACTCATGTTGAAAGGTTTCGTATGATAAAAAATACTATGGTTTATCTCTTTGTAGGAATAGTACTTTTACTGGCTGCATATATGTTTCAGAATATAATAACTAATAACTTTCTCCTTCATATATTACCTGAGGGTTTACTGATAGGTGCGTGGGTTTTGATATGGGAGATTTTCTCTATATGGTTTTTCCAAATAAGTAAGTTGGGTTATGATTTGAAGCATTATAAAAGAATTAAAGAGTCAACAATTATTTATAAATACAGACAAAAATAAGCAAGTAATTTAAATAGTATAATACTAATCAATAGTTTGAGGTGGTGGGGATTTGGATGAATTAAAGATACTTATGAGTGAAGGCAATATATTGCATAAAATTATATGGACAGCTGTTGGATTAATAATAGCAATTTTACTAACGAAGATTATTAACCAAGTATTATATTCAAAGATTAAAGATAATAAAACTTATTATACAACAAGAAAAAAAATATATTATATTTTCACAACAATTTTTATAATATATTGTATTTTTTTATGGTCGGGATCGATGGTAAATTTAACAACCTATTTTGGATTATTATCAGCTGGAATAGCTATTACTTTAAAAGATATATTCTCTAATACTGCAGCATGGCTCTTTATAATACTAAGGAAGCCATTTGAAGTAGGGGATAGGATTTTAATTAATGAGCAAAGAGGGGATGTAATTGATATTCGTATGTTTCAATTTACTTTAATTGAGGTTACATCTTATGAAGAGGGAGAGCAGAGTACAGGACGTATAATTGATATTCCAAATAGTTATATATTTAGTAATGCTTCTGTAAATTATAGTAAAGCATTCAAATTTATTTGGAATGAGATAAAAGTACTTATAACCTTTGAAAGTGATTGGAAAAAAGCAAAAGTGATATTAACGGAAATTGTTAATAAGAATACTATACATTTATCAAGAGATGCTTCAAAGAGGATTAGAGAAGCAGAAAGAAAATATAGAATACATTATGATAAGTTGACTCCTATTGTTTATACAAACGTAAGAGAAAGTGGCGTTGAATTGACATTAAGATATCTATGCGAACCACGTCAAAGAAGAACTAGTGTAAATAATATTTGGGAAGACATTCTTGAAAAGTTTGAAATGGAAGAGAAGATACACTTGGCATACCCAACTGTCAGGATAAATAAGAGCTAATAAATAAAAAATATAGTTGAATCGTTCTCCACTCTCAACTAAAAAAGCACGGCACGCCGTGCTTTTTTTTGATTACTTATTCAATTTAACTAATTTATTGAAAACGTCTTCATTCTCTTTTATAGTATTATCATTACCAAGAACACAACAGTAATCCATTTCCATAGCTTTTTCTAAGAGTTCTGCAAGAGTTTTCAAATCTTCAGGTTTTGTGTTTAGAAGTTCATCTCTTTCTCTTTGTATATCTGCTTGAGAAATGTTACGGATATAGTTTTGTGTAGCAATTTCACCTTTCATATGAGGTGTTGCAGCTCTATCAACTTGGCTCATTGCACCTATTATGAATTTCGTTAAAGCCTCTTGATCCATAGTTAAGTTTTTGATATATTGAGCAGCTTCATCATATACTTTAAGTGTTTCCTTAAGGTTTGGATCTCTATAAGATGAAACGGTTACATCACCTGTTCTAGTGAATGTGATTCCAACACCATAAGCTCCACCTTTTGCTCTAACTCTATCATGAAGGTATTCACCATTTAGCATCATTCTTAAAACATTCATACTACCATGATAATCATAGCCAAGATTTTTAAAGTTGAATCCTTTTGCAACATATTGAACATTGGAAGAAGACTGTATACCTTCATTAACTCTTGTTTCGTTGAAGGCATAAACTTTTGGTTCTAATTTATTATTATTTAGAGTTGATGTTACAATAGTGTAATTCTCTCTAAATAAATCGAAATCTTTTTTATCGCCAGTGAAACTAATAATTAAGTTGTTTATATTAAAGATATTCTCATAAACTTTATTTAAATTAGCCATTATCTCATCACCGATAGTATCAAAATTCTCAATAGTATTGCATATGAACCAAAAATAATCTAAGCCATTAAGGCTCTCAGAGTATTTATAAGCAGGAGAGAAATATGATGATACTCTATTTGATACAACTGAATTACCACTATCATATATATCCATTTCAAGTCTAGATTTTATTTGCTGGAGTAATTCTTTAATTCTCTTCTTGTCATCTAATTTAGATGCTGTTGTTAATTCTTTTATAAGTTCTAGAAGGATAATGGTTTTATCACCAATAGCTTTTCCACTTAAAATAAATTTAGGGTAATATACTTTATCATTACCATTTGCAACATAAACAGCTGAGGATAAATCAATACCACCTGTATTTATATAGATTTCATTTGAAAGTTCTGAATAAGTGTATGATTTTGTATCAACATCCCCAATAATATCTGAAAGAAGAGCTATATATGGGATTAATTCTTCATCAATTATCCCCACATCAAACAAGAAATCCACATAAGAAATATTATTTGAGAAGATATTGTGGAAAAGTAAAGTTATATCATCTTCTTTTATTACTTCTTGAGGTATTGATTCTGCCTTAGGATTAACATCACTTACAGATAATTTAGGTATAGTTGCTGCTGCTTCAGGAGTATCAGGAGCTAATTGTTTTTCTTTCAAAACAGTATTTTCTTTAATAAGTTTGTTTATTTGCTCATCAGTAAGGGAAGCTTTATACTCTTCTAATTTTTTATCTAAAGCAACAACCTTTTCTTCACTTAATCCTTTTTTAGGTTTCATAACAACTATTGATTGATGAGGATTATTGATAATATTATCTTCAATAAATTTCTCAAAATAATTAGTGTCTATTTTTGATCTTAAGTGATTAATAGTTTTTTCATATTGAAGGTGAGTTGTAGGGTTACTATCATACAACCAACTGTCCATTGATATTATATTATATATAAGACCCTTAGTTGGGAATCTCTCAGCTTCACGTAGATTATATTCAACCATATTGATACATGATTCTATCAACTTCTTGTCTATACCTGTCTCAACTAAGTGTTTAAGAGTTGAGAAAACAATATCTTCGAATTCTATTTTCTTATCCTCACTTGTGTGTTTTGCAACAAAAGAAATAGAAGGTTGTATTCCTTCATTATTTATGAAGAGAATATCTTCTCCAATTCCTTTATCAATTAAAGCATTTTTTAATGGTGCTGCTGAAGATTCGATAAGTAGATTTTTTAATATATTAACCATTAAATAAGTTTCAGCATCAGCGAATTTACCAAACATGAAATTAGCACTTAAATATGCACGGTTTTCAGAAGGTTCATCCTCAGAAATTGCATAATATGCTTCACATTCTTTTTTCTCTTTAAATGGAGTTTGAAGAGTAAGAACAGAATCTATAGACTTTCTTTCGAAATTTGATAAATACTCATTATTTATGAACTCAAGTTGTTTTTCAATGTCGCCATTACCATATAGATATATATAACTATTTGATGGGTGATAGAATTTTCTATGAAAATCTTTAAAGTCTTCTAAAGTTAAGTCAGGTATTACATCTGGATCACCACCAGAAGAATATTTATAGCATGTATCTGGATATAAAGATTGGTTTATTTCCTGTTCGAGAATTGTACTTGGTGAAGAGTAAGCTCCACGCATCTCGTTGTAAACTACCCCTTTATATGTGATTTTTTGATCTTTATTATGAAGGTCATAATGCCATCCCTCTTGCATGAAAATTTCAGGAATATCATAGATTTTTGGATAAAATACAGCATCTAAGTATACATCCATTAAGTTATAAAAATCCTTTTCGTTACGGCTAGCAATTGGATACATTGTTTTATCACTGAATGTCATTGCATTGATAAAAGTTTTAAGTGAACCTTTAACCATATCCATAAATGGCTCTTTTGTTAAGTACTTTCTAGATCCAGATAGAACACAGTGTTCAATTATATGAGGTACCCCTGTGCTATCAGATGGTGGTGTTCTGAAAGATACTGAAAACACTTTGTTATCGTCATCATTACCTAAATGAAGTAATCTAGCACCACTTTTTTCATGTTCGAATACTTTTGCTATAGAGTTTATCTCATTGATTGGATACTCATCAATAGGCTTAAAACCATGATATGTTTTATTAATTTCAAATGCCATAATCAAGCCCCCTTAGAATCTAATTCTTTGTAAATATATATAAAACATACCATTTTTGTGATTGGAATTCAATGTATAATATAGTAAGCTTCGTGAAGTAAATTGACTTTGTTGACATAAAATTTTGCATACAGTAATATGTTATTAACATATATGTGTTTTAGGAGGGGGTTAAATGAAATGCAAACCAGGTAGACATGTTGCGGCATTTATATTATTATTTTTAGCTCAAAAGCCTTCTTATGGATTGGAATTGTTGAAGGATTTTGAAACTAATTTACCTATTAATATAATTGATAGTGCTGCTATTTATAGAGCCTTGAAAAAATTAGAGGAAAATGGATTTGTGGAATCGAAATGGGATACATCTGAATCAGGAGCTGCTAAAAAATATTATGCTATAACGGAAAATGGTTATAAAGAGTTAGACGAATTTAAAGAAGATATTGAGTTAAGATATAAGAATTTAGGATTTTTTCTAGATAAATATGAGGGATTAAAGAAAGGAGAATAGAGATGACAAGTTATATATTGTATGGAGGAGTTACAGTACTTTTGATTTTTTCTGCTATCTTTGATATGGGTAAAACTAAGAAGGCTTTAAAGATAGGGTATAATTCTTTTAAGAAGCTTATACCATCAATTGTACCTATGCTGATTTTCATTGGAATTACTCTATCGGTTTTAAGTCCAAGCGTAGTGAGTTCAATACTAGGTGACAAATCTGGTATTTTTGGTGTACTATTAGGGTTATTTATTGGATCCATTACTTTTATGCCTGGGTTTGTTGCGTTTCCGCTGGGGGCAAATCTATTGGAACATGGAGCAGGGTATCCTCAAATAGCAGGTTTTATATCCAGTTTAATGGCTGTAGGTTTTACTTCTATAGGCCTAGAAATAAAATATTTTGGTAAAAAATCTGCAATAATAAGAAATATTTTGGGACTAATAGCTTCCGTAGTTTTTGCATTAATTATATGGAGTGTGATGTAAATGAGTAAAAAAAATAAGAAGTCAATCATACACAGATATAAATGGACAATAATTATGATAATATCAATAATTATAATTTATTTCATAAATAATCAAGTTGGAGTAAATGCCTCAAATAAAACACTATCTAATTCTAAATCAATGCTTGGAGTCTTGCCTCCGATATTAGTTTTAATCGGTTTATTAGATGTTTGGATACCAAAGAAGACTATGATAAAGTATATGGGACCAGATTCAGGGTTTAAAGGAATTTTAATTGCATTGGTATTAGGGTCTTTAGCAGCTGGACCTTTATATGTGGCATTCCCTATAGCGGCTATTTTAATAAAAAAACAAGCTAGATTTGCATATGTCTTGTTCTTTCTAGGAGTTTGGTCAAGTTCTAAATTACCATTGTTAATGTTTGAATATACTTCATTTGGGGGAGTATTTACTACTATTCATGTTATTTCAAATTTAACTATATTCTTAGTAGGATCTTTTATAATAGAAAAGATGATTAGCAAAGAGACTTTGAAGAAGGTATATTCAACAGCACGTGAGATGGCTGAAGCTTAATTCGATTAATTCAAAAAAGACAATAGAATATGATAGCAAAAGTATACAATAAATAGGTGTGGGAATTTGATTCGATTAGACAAATTCCACACCTTTTTAAATTTTCATTCATATTATATATCAAGGACTTTATGTCCATATATAAGAATTATGGAGATGGTAAGTTAATGAGAGATAAAGAATATGGATCGAAGGAAAGAGAGCGCTATCATGAAGATGATAGTGATTCTATAGATGAGGCTAAGTTTTTAAAGTCTTGGATTGGTAAAGATGATTTTGACTATGATTGTGATTATGATTGTGATTATGATTGTAGTTATGATTATAACTGTAAGTGTAAGTGTTATTGTCCAGTTGGACCAACAGGGCCAACGGGACCACCTGGAATGACAGGACCAAAGGGAATGACTGGTCCACAAGGAATGACCGGGCCACAAGGCATGACGGGACCTCAAGGTATGACAGGACCGCAGGGAATGACGGGTCCACAAGGAATGACTGGTCCACAAGGAATGACTGGTCCACAGGGAATGACGGGTCCACAAGTAGCTGGTGTTCAATGTGATTGCACAGCACAAATAAAAAATATTTTACAGCAGCTAGCTGATATTGGCAATGTTTCTGTAATCATAAGGTCACTAAATTCAGCTTCACAAGCAGGAACAGTACAGCAAGTGAATCCAGATGGTGGTACTGGAGGAGTAGTGACTATTCAAACAGGTCCTATGCCAACAAATATTGATCGTATAAATATTTGCAGAATAGTATCCATTGCTCTTCAAAATCCACAACAGACATTTAGTGGATTTACCCCACCAGTAACACCATTAGATTTACCAGACCCTACAGTGGTATCATGTGAAGAAGATTGTGAAAATGAATTAAGAGCGATACTTACAGCTCTTAAAGGATCATCTGTAAAGGTTAGAACAGGCGGTGGAATGCCTATTAATGGTACTATTCTTAATAATGATGAATCTGTAAGTGTAGGATTGTTAATCCTTGATGACAATACTGCCATATCAATTTGTGCAATAGAAGCTTTGGAGTAAAGTAATATATCAATATTAAGGACTTTAGAGGAGAGTATCCTCTAAAGTTTCTTAGTTGTCATTATGTATTAATAAGTTAAATTGGAGTGATTATATGATAACTATTAGTTTATGTATGATAGTTAGGAATGAAGAAGATACATTAAGTAGAGTGTTAGATTCAGCTAAGGACTTAGTTGATGAAATAATAATTATAGATACAGGTTCTAAAGATAAAACTAAAGAAATTGCTAAACAGTACACAGATAAAATATATGATTTTGAGTGGATAGATGATTTTGCAGCTGCAAGGAATTTCTCTTTTAGCAAAGCAACTAAAGAGTATATATTTTATTTAGATGCAGATGATGTCATGCTTGAAGAGGATAGAGAGAAATTTAAAAAATTAAAAGAGGAGTTAGATCCATCTGTAGATTCAGTAACAATGAAATATAATGTTGGATTTGATAAGCATGGTAATGTAACCTTTAGCTATAGACGAAATAGATTAGTAAAAAGAACAAGAAAATTTCAATGGTATGGACCTTGTCATAATTATTTAGTTGTAAGTGGAAAGATAATAAATAGTGACGTTGCAATTAGTCATAAGAAGAAAACACATCAAACGGAGCGTAATTTAAAAATTTATGAAAAAAGGTTAGCAAGAGGGGATGAATTTTCGCCGAGAGATGTATTTTATTATGGCAATGAATTATATGACCATAAAATGTATGAAAAAGCCTTGGAGAACTACGATAAATTTTTAAATATGGATCAAGGGTGGTCTGAAAATAAAATATATGCCTGTGGGAAAGTTGCAGACTATTATTCTTCTTTAGGAGATTATGAAAATGCATATAAATATTGTTTTAAATCTTTTGAATATGATACTCCCCATGCAGAGCATTGTTGTAAAATTGGTAGTTATTTTAAGGTGGCAAGGAGGTATAAACAAGCAATATTCTGGTATAAAGCAGCTACTGAATTAGAAAAACCTAAAGATTGTTGGGGATTTATTATGGATGATTATTGGACGTGGATTCCACATATGGAGTTATGTGTATGCTATTACAGAGTGGGTGAGCAGCAATTAGCTTATAAGCACAATGAAATGGCTAGAAAATATAATCCAAATAACGAAGGTATATTGTATAATAAAAAATTCTTTGAAGAATTAGGGTATAAATAGTGCGGTATTAAATGTAGAGTAAATAGGTGTGGAAACTTGATTGTAATAGATAGATTCTACACCTTTTAATAGTTTAATCATATTATATATTAATGACTTTATGTCTATATATAAACGTTGGAGATGGTATGTTGATGAACGATAAGGATTATAGAAGAAACAAAAGATATTATGATGAATACGATTGCGATTGTGAATGTGATTGCAAAAATGATTTGGAGTTTAATAGTAAGTGTTCTAAAGAATGCTGTTGTAAGTATGATTGCTGTTGTCCAGGACCACCAGGACCACCAGGACCACCAGGACCAAGAGGATGTCCAGGACCCAAAGGATGTCCAGGGGAAAATGGGAAAAGAGGACCAAAAGGCGATAGAGGATTACCAGGACCCCAAGGAGAAAGAGGTCGACGAGGAATGCAAGGAGTAGCAGGTGCAAGCGGACCTACAGGAAGGCAAGGACCAGAAGGGGAACGAGGGGAAAAAGGAGAAAGAGGACCACAAGGAATCCAAGGAGAAACAGGTCCTCGAGGACCAGCAGGTAAGTGTATGGTTATTGGATGTGAGTGTGTAGATCAAATAAGAAATATTTTACTAATGTTAGCAAGGATTGGAGATGTTTGCGTAAGGCTCAGATTAAGAAATTCATGTATGAAAATAGGAACAGTAATTTCAGTAGATTGCTTAGGTGGAATAGTAACTATTAAAGATTGTTCAAAATGTGAATGTGTAAGTATATGTAAAATAATATCTGTAGAACTTAAGTGTTGTAGCGATAAATTTAGCAGATTTTGTCCACCGGTAAGACCGTTATGCCTGCGAGAACCATCACAGGAATCTTGTGAGGTTATTTGTGAAAAATCAGTAAGGTGTAAACTTAGGGATATAGGTATAGGAAATTGTGTGCAAATTGAAATAGGCTGCGGACCTTCTATTTGTGGTGAGATTACATCTATACATGTTGGGTTGTTAATCATAAATGACGATGTAGCTATATCAACTTGTGCAATAGAGGTAATTAAGTGTAATTATTAGTTTATGAATGAGAGTTAGGAATCAAGAAGATTAAAAACGGATTATAATGGGGCTGTCGCATTAAGAAATTTACTTACAACATATTGGATTATAAATCAATTATTAATACAATATGATGTAGAATTTATTTTTAGTGCGACAGCCCTATATAGTAATTTTCTGATGTAATATGACATAAATTAATATTAAAGATATTTAATTTAAGGAGTTTATGATGCTAGTAAAATCAATATATAAGAAACGTTCAGAAAAGAGTTCCCATTCTCAAACTTCTACATCATGTAATGGGAATATATTTACACCTTCTACGCCTCCTTTAGATACTATAAATGATAGAAGAATAAGTGCATCAGAAGCATATGAAATTGTAAACTCTGAAAGTAATTTTGATTCCAATCCCCAATTAAATATGGCTACCTTCGTCACTACTTGGATGGAACCAACTGCAATAAAACTTATGAAGGAATCACTTGATATAAATTATATTGATAAGCTCATATATCCACAGACAATTGAACTTGAAAAACGATGTGTATCAATATTATCAAATTTATATAATGCTTCAGAAGAGGATAATCCCACAGGTACTAGCACCGTAGGATCAACAGAAGCTGCGTTGTTAGCTGGAATGAATTATAAGTTTCTTTGGAAAAAACATAGAGAAAAGTATGGTGAAGAGACTGACTCAGCTAAGCCAGAAATAATATTTGGTTCTAATGTACAAGTATGTTGGAGGAAATTTGCAAAATACTTTGAAGTAAAACCTATAATAATTCCTATAGGACCGGATAATAAAATTGATGTTAATGAGGTAGCAAAAAAACTTAGTGATAAAACAATATGCGTTGTTGGTATTTTAGGAAACACTTTTAGTGGGGAGTTTGACGATATTAAAACCTTAAATAAGATTGTTGATAAATATAATAAAAATCATCAATGGAAAATTTCAATTCATGTTGATGCTGCATGTGGTGGATTTATAGCACCTTTTTATTATATGTATAAGGACATACCTTGGGATTTTAGACTGAAATGGGTAAAATCTATAAATGTCTCAGGTCATAAATATGGTCTTGTATATGCTGGAATTGGATGGGCTATTTGGAGAAATAGACATGAGATAGATGATGAGTTGATTTTTAAAATAGACTATCTAGGTGGTGTTCAGGATGATTTTTCTTTAAACTTCACCAAGAATGCCAACAATGTAATAGCTCAGTACTATAATTTAACTAGACAAGGACAGGAAGGCTACGAAGAAATAATAACCTATATGTATGATATTCAACGACATTTAACTAAAAAGTTTAACAATCTCGAAATTTTTGGAACTAAGATATTTAAAATAGAAAATAAATTTCCAGGTACTCCTGTTGTGATATTGAGATTAACCAAAGAAGCAGAAGAAATGGATATTCATGCAGGAAAATTAGCTCAGAAAATTAAAGAATATGGTTGGAGCATACCTGCATATCCACTACCAACACCTTTTGAAAATAAAATTATTTTAAGAATGGTTTTAAAGGTTGGGTTTAATTATGGTATGGCTGATAAATTATATGAAGACATGGAAAATGCAATTTTTTCTTTGATAAATGATCAATCACATAGTACTACTGCACTGTCTAGTGGCTCTACTTGTGTATAATTTGATATATATAATAGTCTCGTACTTAAGTGCGGGATTTTTTTATTTATTTGGAAAGTATATGATGAATCCATGAAAGGAGGAACAATGAATTTAGAATATCTAACAAAAGGTGTAAATTTAAGTGATCCTTTAGATGTAATAGCGATAGTTGTAACTGGTAAAGTAAAAGATATAAAGACTTTAGAAGATAATAAAAATATTAAGGCATCTGTTTTAGGATATACTAATTAGTTTAATTAGTAAAAAAACATATTCTAATTATGTAAACAAAACAACCCCTATACTTAGAAAACTAATATAGGGGTTTATGGAGCACGTAATAATCTTATTAATACCATTATAGATACTTTACATACCTATAATGATGATTATTTTCACTAAGTAAGATACAAAAGCACCTTACTTAATGGTAGTTCGATTGCTTATGATGGGATTATATACCATAAGCAATCTTATCTTCGATATTATATAAGCGTTGCCGCCGATATAATATCTTAGCTCAATTTACATCATCTCAAAGAGATTATATAAATTTTAACTAGACTACTACTTACTCAATAATAGTTTAACCAATAATAAAGAAAATATTTATGATATAAAAAGTTTTTTTGTATAAACTAAAATATATATTTATTGGAGGTGAAATTATGAATGTAGTTACTGGAGATACTATTTGGTCTAAATTAAATAAGATACCTAATAAATATGCTTATATTAGCGAAAATATTGAATGTGATGTGGTTATAATTGGAGCGGGAATAACAGGAGCTTTATGTAGTTATTATTTTACAAAAGATAATGTAGATACAGTAATCTTAGATAGAAATATTATTGCTTATGGAAGTACAAGGGCAAATACTGCAATACTCCAATATGAAATAGATAAAGATTTAATTGGATTAAGAGGACTGATAGGACATAAAAATGCAGTTGATTGTTTTAAAGAAGTTGAAAATGGATTATATGAGATAGATAAAATCACTAAAAATATTGATGATGATTGTGGATTTAAAATAAAGGATTGTTTGTATTATACATATAAAAATAACGAAACTAATTTTTTAATAAAAGAATATAATCTTAGAAAAGAGAGTGGATTTGATGTAACATATGTAGATGAAGAAAAAGCTAAAGGGATTTTTTCATTTGATATAAAGGGAGGAATATACTCAAAAAATCTAGCTGGTGAAATAGATCCGTATAGATTTACACATTCATTAATACGAAAAAGTATAGAAAATGGATTAAGGGTATATGAGAATACAGAAGTAGTAAATATAAAGAATCAAAATGATAAAGTAATATTAACTACTAAAAATGGATTTAAAGTAAATGCTAAAAAGGTTATTATTGCAACAGGATACGAAGCAAGGAATTATTTTAATAAAAAAACAGCAATATTAACTAGAAGTTTTAATATAGTTACAAAACCGCTCACTAGTTTTGAAGGGTGGTATAACAAATGTATCATAAGAGACACAGAAGATACTTATATATACATAAGAGGAACTGAGGATAATCGCATAATTATAGGTGGAGAAGATGAAAAATTAGGTGGACAAAGAAGTAAAATGTACAACTTAAAGAATGAAGATGAATTTTCACATAACAAATATAATCTTTTATTTGATAAGTTACAAGCATTTTTCCCTAAAATAAATAATTTAGAGATTGAGTATGGGTTCAGCGGATTTTTTGGAGAAACTAAAGATGGCCTTCCTTATATAGGAGAACATGAAGATTATCCGAATCATTATTTTTGTTTAGGATATGGATCAAACGGAGTAATATATGGACTTATGGGGGCAAAATTAATAAAAGATTTGTATTTTGGAGATAATCCACCAATATTAAATTTATTTAGATTAGGTAGATAAAGAGTATGTATATTAAGCTAAAAGTCATGTGGTGGGAATGGCTTTTAGCTTTTTTATTAAATATCATCACACCTTACATCATAATCAGATATACATATATTTTTACTTTTATCCATAGAAGCAAAGAAAATCTGAGAAATATCAGTATAACCATGTTCTTTAATAATTTTGATTATTTCTTCTTCAGAGAGATTAAGTAGTTTTATATTTTCATCTTGAAACTTTCCATCAAAGATAATTGTATGTTTAAGTTCAGCATCCATAGATTTGATATTCATATCTTTTTTTGTTACATTCTCTGCATAGCTTTTCCGTAAAATAGAAATCTCTCCACTTGCTTCTAATATACCATATTTTACTTCGCTAATATCAAAAACATCATTTTCACGTAGGAGCATTAATATTTCATCTGCAGAATACTTAACTTTTTTAATATTTTTATATATCATCTTTCCATTCTGAACTATTAGTGTAGGGGGGAAGGTTATTAGCTTTCTAAAAAAATATGACTTTAAGTAGATTGTATTTATTATTTTTTGTAATAAACACATTACAATAATAGCAAAAATTATGTGAAGATGTGGGACGTCAGGCTCAGCAATATCAGCACCAGTAACAGCTCCTATTACAATAATAATTAAAAAATCAAATATTGGAAGTTCTCCGATAGGTCGTTTGCCAGATATAATTAATGTTGATACTAATAAAACAAGCATGATAGTAGTTACTCTAAAAGCAATTATAATATATATGTTCATTTGTTTTTCTCCTTTTGAATTTAATCTTAATCTTAAGTATTTTCCCCAAATATAATAGAAAATAATTCAATAGATTTTTTATAAGTAAGCTTTGTAGGTCATTATGAAATAGGATCTACTTTATTTACCGCATTATAATAAATTTTTATGGAAGAATGTTATAAATAATATTGTAAACAATATAATTATATTAAATAAAGAGATTATTTATTATAAGAGGTGGATTCAGTGGTTAAAAAACAATACCTGTTGGATACGAATATAGTTATAAAAATATGGAATGAATATCCACACTTATTTGAAGCAATAGAAAAAAATCAGGAAATTGATTTTGGGATATATCATCATATAGCTGCAGAATTATCTGTAAAAGAATTTAGAGAAGTGAACGGAGTATCAGTACTTTCGGATAAATTTTTAAAATTATTAGGTCATATAATCAATGAAGAGGCAGTTGGCTCAACAGAAATTTATAAATCTAATATTTCTATAAAGCATGATGATAATAAACTTATTTATTATATAAATGGTAATAAACTTTCTAGAAATGATTATAATCTTATTTGTATTTGTGAAAATAATAAGCAGTATACATTGGTTACAGAAGATAAAAAGATTCTCAATAGTGCCAAGATTATACTATCCAATCATAGAGTATTAACATTTAAAGAATTTATATGTGATTTACAGAAATTCAATGTAATATAAAAATAATGAGATGTAGCTTCTCACGTAAGTGAGAAGCATCGATTCTCCATTATCAATTCTCAATTTGTTTAGAAGTACTTTAAGCTTGCTTCTTACCTATCTGTTATCGTATTTATCTAATAGTTCTTGTAATTTTCTAGCCTGTATAGCTGACTCTTGAGCAAATTTTCCAAACGTACTACCAATTTCACCATTATCTACGTTCTCAGAATAGGCTTGATAATCACGTACATTTTCTTCCGCATCATTAAGCTTTTTTATAAGTATTTCTCTAGTATCCATATTCATTTCATATACCTCCTTATGTTCAATGCAATCTTTGACTTGTTATTTGTTTTCATATGCCTTATTTTATCCTTATAGAAGTAAATTATTAAATAACAGTTTTTTATAGAGCAATTATTATTTTATGCATATAATAAATATAAGTTATATAGAGATTCCAAGTTGAAACTAAATTTATTCACACTCAAAACGCGTAGAAGCATTGCGATTTTGCGTATGGATAAATAAATTTATCTATGGATTCTTATAGGAGGTGGTTATTATCCATTGGTATGATGAATTGGCGCTATATGAATTAAATAAATGGAAGAAAAAAATGAGGAAAAAACCTTCAATAGGTGAAAATGTTTCAAAGGAGATCCAAAATAAATTTAATGGAATTTTACCTGAAAAATATCATGAAATTGTAACTGCAGCTATAAAAAATATGACTAAAGCAGTTTTATTTGGTTCCAAATATATTACAAAGGCCCCTTACAAGTACAAGACCCTTCAAGAAAGAGAAGAATTAGTTGCACAAAAAACTAAAATATATAAAACAACAGCTATGATAGAAGGTGTGGGAACTGGTTTTGGAGGAATAATATTAGGACTTACAGATATACCTTTACTTATGAGTATTAAAATAAAATTTCTTTATGATATTGCAGCTATATATGGATTTGATGTTGATGATTATAAAGAAAGAATATATATATTAAATATATTTCAACTTGCTTTTTCTAGTAAGAGAAATGTGAATAAGTTATTTGAGAAAATGGAGAATTGGGAAGAGTATTTAAAAACATTACCTGAGGATATTAATTCTTTTGATTGGAGAAGCTTTCAATTAGAATATAGAGATTATATTGATTTAGCTAAACTTTTACAAATGCTTCCGGGAGTAGGTGCAATTGTAGGAGCATATGTTAATTCTAAGCTAATAGATAAGCTTAGTGAGACAGCTATTGGAGCCTATCGTATGAGGTTAATAGAAACATAAGAAGTGAAAGATAGTAAATATCAAAGCGTATGTCCGTTGGCAGCTGTCAACTTCTTTTAAAAGCACTTCACAGTGCTTTTTTTTTTAAAAGAAAAATTGTAGGGAAATGATAATAGGTAGTTTACTGTGACAATAGTCAAGAAACCTTTGAAAGGTAATTTTCTTCTGATAAGATTACACCTAGAGTGAATTATAAATGTTCAATTATTTTGAAATTGGTTTATTTTAAAAAAGATTTTATGTTGAGGAGTGAGTAGATGAATAATAAGAAGAAAATTGTGCTCCTTGGTGGTGGATATGGTGGTTTATTAACAGCTAAAAAGCTAGCTAATAAATTCAAAAATGATAGTAATGTAGAAATTACTCTTATTGATAAAAATCCATACCACACTATGCGTACAGAACTTCATGAGGTAGTGGCTGAAAGAGTTTCAGAGGAGTCTATTAAAATTGATCTAAAGAAAATATTTGCAGGCAGAAAAGTAAATGTTGTATTAGATCACATAAAGAACATCGATTTTGATAAGAAAGTATTAAAATCAGACATTAAGCAATATGACTATGATTACTTAGTAGTTGGCACAGGATCAAAACCTACATTCTTTGGAATTCCAGGGGCAGAGGAATACACTAAAAAGTTATGGGAATACGATGATGCTGTTAATTTGAAAGCACACATCCTTCATATGTTTAGAGAAGCAATAAAGGAAACAGACAAAGACAAGAGAAGAAAAATGCTTACATTTGTGGTTGTAGGTGGTGGATTTACTGGTATTGAATTGGTTGGTGAATTAGGAGAATACAAAGAGAGACTTTGTAAGAAATTCTGCATAGACAAGGAAGAAGTTAAGCTATATGTTGTAGATGCAATGCCTAAGATTTTACCAATTTTAACTGATAATTTAATTAAGAAGGCTGAAAAACGACTTAAAAAATTGGAAGTTGAAATCATTACAGGAGCAAAAATCACTGAGGTTTCAAAGGAATCTGTTACATTAGGAGATAAGGGAACTATTGAATCAAATACAATAGTTTGGGCTGCTGGAGTTGAAGGTTCTGAACTGATGGGGAATGTGGATGTTCAACAAAATGGAAGAAAAAGAATAGTAACTAATGACAAACTTCAATCAGTGGATCACGAAAATGTTTATGTTGTAGGAGATAATATATTCTACATTGTAGAGGGACAAGAAAGACCAGTACCTCAAATGGTTGAAAATGCAGAGCATTCTGCACCGCTTGTTGCTAATAATATTTATGCTGATATGAAAGGTAAGGAAAAGAAATCTTATAAACCAACATTCCACGGATGTATGGTATGTATAGGTGGACAATACGGAGTTGCTACTGTTGGATTCCCTGGGAAAATGGTCGGATTCACAGGATTCATGGCTATGTTTATAAAGCATTTTATTAACTTAGTATACTTTTTACAGGTAGCAGGAATTAGTAAGTGTTGTTCATATATATCACATGAAATATTCCACGTAAAGGATAACAGAAGTTTAATTGGAGGACATTTAACTAAGTCTTATCAAAAGCTTTGGTTAGTCCCTTTAAGAATATTTATTGGACACCAATGGTTACAACATGGGCTTAATAATCCAGCTGGGATTGCAACAGGAGAAGTAGTTATTGGTTTATTGTTAATTGCTGGACTATTTACTAGTGTTTCAGCGGTTACGTCTATTGTTATGGCAATAATGCTTTGTATCTCAGTGGGATTCTCTTCAGAAATATTATGGTATGTAATTGGTGCAGTAGCATTAATGGGAGGAGCAGGAAGAAGCGTAGGATTAGATTATTACGTACTACCTTGCCTAAAGAAAACATGGAATAATATTGGTTTTGTGAAAAAAAATTATTTAAATATTGATTAATTATAGAGAATCCATAGTTAAACTTTATTTATACATATCTCAAAATCGCAGTGCTTCAATGAGTTTTGAGTGTGTATAAATTTAGTTTCAACTTGGAATCTCTATAATAATTAAAAATACATTGTTAAGTATTGAATACTTTAATGCCTCTGTTTGATTTTATATCAACGGGGCATTATTTGTAGTACTACCTTTTATTACAATGGTCGACTTGATGTGACAATAGTCAAGAAATATTGCTTATAGGCTTTAGAATAGATAGAATTTAAATGACAAATAAATAACAAATACAATATTAATATAAAAAAATTACTAAAAAACTATGAAAGTGTGGGATAGTAGATTGAAATTGAATGATATTTATAAACCAATCGACCCAAAAATAACCAAGCTTAAATATGAACTAAATAATCTTGCTATTAATGCTGGGGTTCCTGATGTTAGTGAATTATTCGAATATTTCTTTAAAAATTCTGGAAAACATCTTCGTCCAGCTTTAACATTTTTAGCTGCTGGAGCGGTAAAAGATGGACAAGTAGATATGAAAGAGAATGATTTGATACAGTTAGCATTGGCATTTGAATTATTACACAGTGCAAGTTTAGTACATGATGACATAATAGATGAAGATATGACTAGAAGAGGACAGAAAACATTAAATAATACCTTTGGTAATAAATTAGCAGTATTAGCTGGAGATACTTTATTTGCTTATGCATATTCTATAGTTTCTAATTTGTTTCCAGTGAAATATTCACAAGATATTGCATCGCTTAGTTACAAAATGTGTGTTGCTGAGATTGAACAAGCTAAGGGAAATATAGAACGTGAAAAATATTTCAGAATTATTGAAGGGAAAACAGCTTTATTTATGAGTGTATGCTGTAAATTAGGGGCAGCATTAGCAGGTGCTTCAGAATGTGATGTGCATAAGATGGAAAGTTTTGGTTTAAACTTTGGAATGGCATATCAAATAAAGGACGATTTTGAGGATGATGATCCTGAAACATTAAAGCATGTTACTATGGAGGATGCTCACAAGTTTTCTATAAAGGCAAAGGAAGCAATTAGTGAATTGCAGGATTCAGAATATAAGCAGAATCTATATGGACTAATGGATTATATAATGAATGTTTAAGAAATGACCTAATTATTTACTTGGTCATTTGTTCTTTAGATTGGAGGTTGGTAAATTTGAAATATGAAGAGAAACAAATTAAATTAGATAATCTACTTTCATTCTGGAAGCATTTTAAAAATGAAGAACGGTTTTTATTTTATAATCCATTAAAAAAAGAACTTATTATGGGAGCTAAACGCTTAAAAACTATTTCAAGTAAAGAAGATTTAAAGAAATGTTTATATGCTTTTTCATCCATGACATTTTTTAATTCAATCAAGGATAAAAAATGGTCAGAGCTGGGTAATGAAACTATTGCCTTTGAATATTATTTTGTAGAAAAAGATGGAGAGCAAACACTATATTACTTTAATGATTCAGTTGAAATAGAAAATATACAGATTAAAATTTCTAAACATTCTTATAAATACTCAAATGATGACTATGAAGAGTGGAAACAAGTATTTTCTGCTGCAGAAAAAGGAATAGCAACAAAAAAAGTAAATAAGGTTGTTATTTCTAGAGAAGTTAAAATACAATGTGATACTTGTGTAAATATAGAAAGTGTACTTCAAAATCTTATGGATAAAAACTCCAATAGTTTTATATTTGCCTATTGTAAGAATGGAAAGACTTTTTTAGGTGCAACACCTGAAATTTTGCTTCAAAAAGAAAAAGATATTATTTTAAGTTATGCTTTAGCGGGTACAATTTCTCGTAGTGATAAAGATGATGAATTACGAAAAGAAATACTGTTGAAGGATTCGAAAAATCTGCATGAACACAAAATAGTTATTGATTCAATAGTTAATACTATGAAGGAATATACCAATGAAATTAATGTAGATAAAACAGGGATTTTAACACTTAAAAATTTACATCATCTACACACAAATATTTATACAAAGGATAAAAAAAGCACATTGTTGGAATGGGTGAAACGATTGCATCCAACCCCTGCATTAGGAGGAAATCCTGCTAATACTTCTTTAGAATTGATTAAGAAATATGAAAAACATGAGCGCGGATTATATGCTTCTCCCATTGGTATTATAGATAGAAATGGGGATGGTATATTTGTAGTAGGTATACGATCTGCACTTATTCATGGGAATGAAGTGTTTGCGTATACAGGTTGTGGTGTGGTAGATAAATCAGATTGTAAAGATGAATATATTGAAACTGAAAATAAATTAAAAACAATAGTAGAAAGTCTATAGATTAAGAGGAAAAATCAATGACAAACTATTTTGCTGCTTTAGTTGATGAATTATATCAATTAGGTGTTCATGAAGTTGTAATCAGTCCAGGTTCACGTTCAACACCGCTGGCTTTGTTATTTTGTGAACATGATTTTAAAACTTATATAAATATTGATGAGAGATCAGCTGGTTTCTTAGCCCTTGGTATTGCAAAAGAAAATGAAAGGCCTGTTGTATTACTCTGCACTTCAGGCTCTGCAGTAACGAATTATTTTCCTGCAATTGTTGAAGCTAAATATTCAAGAGTACCATTAATTATTTTAAGTGCAGACCGACCTCATGAACTACGAAATATTGGTGCACCACAGACTATCGATCAAAATAAAATATTTGAATCTTATACAAAATATTATGAGGAGCTAGCCTTGCCAGAAGAAAGAGAGAATATGCATAGATATGTACGTAATGTTATGCAAAAAGCATACTGTAGTGTTGTGACAAAGCCATATGGTGTAGCTCACATTAACGTACCAATTAGAGAACCATTAATACCGGATTTAAATGAATTAGATTTTACTGTAGGACTTGAAAAAAATAACTTTGAATTTATAAATGGTGAAGTACACAGTACATTGGACTGTTCAATATTAAAAGATAAAAAAGGGATTATAATCTGTGGCGGAGATGCTTACTCAAATTATCATGAAGAAGTATTGAAGTTGGGAGAAAAGTTAAAAACACCAATATTAGCTGATCCAATTTCAAACCTAAGAAATTATTCTAGAGGTATTATTATTGATAGTTATGATGCATTTCTAAAAAATGATGATATTAAAAAAGAGTTAAAACCAGATTTTATTATTCACTTTGGTCAAGTTGTAGTATCAAAGAGATTACAACAGTTTTTGTCATTGCATAAAGATGTTTTATATATACAAGTAGATGAAGCGTTTGAATATAGAAATTCAGCTATATCCACAAAAAAATATTTAATCTCATCACCGAGAGTGTTTGCTAAATCAATTTCTATACATAATATAGACACTGAATATTTGAATATGTGGGTACGTTATCAAAAGAAAATGCGTAAACAGTTGAATGAAGTTAAAGATGAGAAGAAGTTGTTTGAAGGTAAATTGATTCAAAAGGTACAGAATATGATGCCAGAAGAAAGTCGTTTAGTTGTATCAAATAGTATGTCAATTCGTTATGTGGATTACTTTTTTGAATCCCGAAATCAAAACATCAAGGTGCTATGTAATAGAGGAGCAAATGGAATTGAAGGTATAGTTTCAACCGCATTAGGAGTGGCTTCATCTAATAATCCAACAGTTTTGATAACAGGTGATTTATCATTTTATCATGATCTAAACGGATTATTAGTTGGAAAAACACATGATTTAAATTTGATTATACTGTTATTAAACAACGATGGGGGAGGAATCTTCAGAAATTTACCACAAAGTAGAGAAAAACACTTTGAATATTTATTCTTAACTTCACATGGCATAAATTTTCAAGGGATAAAAACTTTGTATGATTTAAAGTACTATGAAGTTGAGGATTATGAGTCATTTGAAAATGTTTTCAAAGAAGCATTAACTCAAAAAGGAATAAATTTAATTGAAGTAAAGGTTGATTCAAAGTTAAGCCAAGAGTTAAATGATAAATATACAAAATTATAGGATGTCATTATGTTTATAGAAATTGAAAATATTAAATATCATGTTCAAATAAGGGGCGAAGGAAAGCCAATTATTTGTCTTCATGGGTTTTCTGAAAATCTAAATACATGGAAGTTACTCCAATTAAAAGGATATAAACTTATTTTGATAGACCTTATTGGACATGGAAATAGTGATAAGCCTTATTCAAGAGAATATTATGATTTGAAAGTAATAATCAAGCATTTGAATAAGTTTGTTCAAGAATTAGGCTTTGAAAAATATTCAATGTTAGGGTATTCAATGGGTGGGAGAATAGCATTAGCCTATGCATTATCTTATCAAAATGAAATTAGTGAATTGATTTTAGAAAGTTCATCATATGGTGAATGTGATGAAATAAATCGATTAAAGAGGAGACGACAAGATTTTAAATTAGCTAAGAGTATAAGAGAAAAAGGAATAGAGTGGTTCAATGAATTTTGGTCCAATTTAAGTATTTTTGAATCACAAAGAAATTTACCTGAAAACATTAAGGATAAAATAAGTAAAAGAAGGCTATCTAATGAAACGCATGCACTTTCATATACACTGATATGTACAGGGCAAGGAAGTTTTCCATGCTTAAAAAGCGAAATAGTGAATTTAACTATGCCTATATTATATATCAGTGGAGAATATGATGAAAAATACAAAGAGATAGGTAATGAGTTTCAAAAGTTAAATGTTAATGTAAAGCATAAAAGAATAGGTGGTGTTGGACATAACACCCACACAGAAAGTCCTGATAAATTTAATAAAATCTTAAGTGAATTGTTATTATAGAATAAAAGGAGTGATAATTATGAGTAAGTTTTCTTGGGAAAAGCTAGAACGTGATTATGAAGATATAATATATGAAACATATGATGGAATTGGAAAGATTACAATTAATAGACCAGAAGTACGTAACGCATTTCGTCCTAAAACTGTAATGGAATTAATAGATGCTTTCACAATTGCTCGTGAAGATGAAAGAGTAGGTGTAATTGTTTTAACAGGTGCAAATCATGGACAAGGTCAGGATAAAGAAGCGTTTTGTTCAGGTGGAGATCAGAGGGTGCGTGGACATGGAGGATATGTAGGTGATGACCAGATTCCGCGTTTAAATGTATTAGATTTACAACGTTTAATTCGTGTTACTCCAAAACCAGTTATAGCAATGGTTAATGGGTTTGCAATCGGTGGAGGACATGTGCTTCACATAGTATGTGATTTAACAATTGCTTCTGAAAATGCAATATTCGGACAGACTGGACCAAAGGTAGGTTCTTTTGATGCTGGATATGGTGCGGGATATTTAGCACGTATTATTGGGCATAAGAAAGCTCGTGAGATTTGGTATTTATGCCGTCAATATACTGCAAAAGAAGCCCTTGATATGGGACTAGTAAACACTGTGGTACCATTTGAAAACTTAGAAGAAGAAACTGTTAAATGGGCACAAGAAATTTTACAGCATTCACCTACTGCTCTTCGTTTCTTAAAAGCGTCATTCAATGCAGATACAGATGGATTAGCTGGATTACAGCAATTAGCTGGAGATGCTACATTATTGTATTATACAACTGAGGAAGCAAAAGAAGGAAGAGATGCATTTAAAGAAAAAAGAAAACCTAACTTTGGGAAGTTTCCTAAATTTCCATAAAAAATAATGTTTTATATTAAAAGGTGATTGGATGGAATGGCTTAGAAAGCATAATTTTGAAAGACCCAATAGAAAATTTATTAATGATATGACTTTTAGTGAAGTTTATCAAAGTGTAATAAAATTAGCCAGAAAACTATCCTCATATGTGGAAAATCAGAACAGGGTTGCAATCTATTCAAACAACTCTGTTCATATGGCATTGTTTTTTCTAGCACTTCAAGCTTTAGGAAAAGAAGTGTTGATGTTGAATATACGGCTATCAGATGAGGAGATAACAAATCAATTAATAGCATTAAATATTAATTGTGTATTTTCTTATGATAATAAATTTATATCTTTTAGTGAAGTGTATGAGAGTGAAGAGGAGAAACCAAAGTTAGAGGAAGAGTTTAATGGAGAGAAAGTGGCTGTTATTATGAACACAAGTGCTACAACAGGGGAATTTAAATCTGTACCTATTAGATGGAAACAATTTTACTCTCATGTTAAAGCATCTCAAAAAAGTTTAGAGGTAACAGATGAAGATAATTGGCTTGTTGTGTTACCAATGTTTCATATTGGTGGATTAGCTATTTTAATAAGAAGCTTATACAATGGAACGCAGCTTACCATAGTAGAAAAATTTCATGAAGAAGAAGTACTTAAATTAATTGAAAGTAGTAAAATCAACATGGTATCAGTTGTACCTACAATGTTAAACAGAATTATTAACGGAATTCATAAGCACAATTTACGTGTTGTATTAGTAGGTGGCGAATTTATACCAAAACCTATGGTTGAAAAGAGTATAGAAAAAAATATTCCTATATATAAAACCTATGGAATGACAGAAACAACTAGTCAATCTACGACTTTTTCAGTATTGAATCATCCAAATAAAATTGAGTCAGTGGGATTGCCACTTGATGGAGCAGATATTCAGATTAAAGATGCAGATGAAAATGGTATAGGGGAAGTCTTAATCAAAAGCCAAATGTTGATGGATGGTTATATTTGGGGAGATAAAATATCAGGTTATTTTAATACACAGGATGTAGGGTATCTTGATGAAGAGGGTTTTTTATATATATTAGATAGACGTAAGAATATAATAATATCTGGTGGGGAAAATATTTATCCAAAAGAGATTGAAAATATTTTGTATACTCACCCTAAAATAGATGAATGTGCAGTTGTGGGCAAGAAAGATAAAATATGGGGACAAGTCCCTATACTCTATGTTGTTTCTTCCTTAAAAGAAGAAGAAATAATAAAATATCTTTTAGATAAATTAGCAAAATATAAAATTCCAAAAGAGATTATTTATTTAGAGAGTATTCCAAAGAATGCATCAGGGAAAATATTGAAGAAATATCTATAATTGAGGTTATTAAATGAGAATTGAAAAAATAGAACTTTTCCATATTAAAATGCCTTTGAAGTTTACATTCAAATCATCACAAACTACTTTAAAGCATAGAGAGACAATTATTATAAAAGCAACGGATGAACTTGGTAATATAGGATATGGGGAAGTTGTTGCCTTTAATGAACCCTTTTATACAGATGAAACACTGCTGTATTCTAAAGAGATATTAAAAAATGTTTATATTTCAAGTGTAATTAATAAGGATATTCAACATCCATTTGACATACATTTATGGAACGAACCAATTTATCCAATGGCGCTTGCAGGGTTAGAAAATGCGCTTGTGGATGTATATGCTAGAAGGCAAAAAAAATCAATTATGGATGTTGTTTTTGATGAAGATACTAATGCGAGTATATATGGTGGAATTGCATTAGGAGATTTGGAGGTTGAAAGCCTTATTGAACAAATCTATTTTTATAAAAAAGAAGGGTATAATCGTTTTAAAATAAAGATAAAGCCGGAAGATGGATTAAAAAAGTTAAGGACTATTAGAGAAAAATTTCCTCATATTCAATTATTAGCAGATGCTAATAGAAGCTTTAAGAAGGGTCAAATACAAATATTGAATAAATTTGATGAACTCAATTTAATTTGTATAGAAGAACCTTTATATTCAGGAGATTTTGAAGAATATAAGAAACTTCAAGAAGACATGAAAACTCTTATATGTTTGGATGAGAGTATACAAACTATTGAGGATTTAAATATAGCAATCAAGTTAAAGACTTTAAAAGTACTGAACATAAAAGTTGGACGTGTTGGTGGTTTGTATTATGCAAGGGAAATGATAAAACTATGTAGAAAAAACAATATCGGATATTGGATTGGGAGTATGGTGGAAAGTGGTATTTCTAAAATGCTACATGTTCATTTAGCAAGTCTAAAAGATACGTATATACCTGGAGATTTATCACCATCAAAACGTTACTTTGAAAAAGATGTTATTACGCCAGAAATTTCAGCCGAAAATGGAATTATTAGTGTCCCAGAAGGGTATGGGTTAGGTGTAGAAATTGATGAGGATGCACTGAAAAATTATACAATTGACTATAAGAAGGTAGGTGGGTGAATAGAATGAACTTAATTGCAAGCTTAAATATTGAATACATTAATGTAAATGATAATGAGTTTGAAGCTAAAATGAATTTAACAAAGTTTCATGATAACACCTATGGTTATTTAAATGGAGGAGCAACAATAGCCTTTGGAGAAACTATTGCAGGGTATGCCTCAAGTGAAATAATACATGATGATGAATTAGCAGTAGGTCAAAGTGTGACAGCAAATCATACGAAACCTAAAAAAATAGAAGGCTATATTATTGCAAAAGGGAAGCTTATGCATAAGGGAAGGCAGTCACATGTTTGGAATATTGAAATGATTGATGAAAACGATGTCTTGATATCACTTGTGACTGTTGTAAATGCAATTATAAAGGGAGTGAGATAACATGAATATTAGGTCTATAATCAAACTTATGGATATAAAAACTCTTGTTGCGGGAGTTATTCCAGTATTACTGGGATCAATTTATTCATGGTATGCTTATGCACAATTTAATTTCTCTTATCTTGTATTATTGTCTATTGCAATGATACTGATTCAAAGTGGTACTAATATGACAAATGATTATTTTGATTTTAAACGTGGAGCAGATGGTGATGATAAGGCTCATGAAAAAGCTCTTGTAAGTGGGGAGATTACACCAAAACAGGTTTTATTAATTATAATCTTATTTGAATTTACTGCTTTGATGATAGGGATTTTTATTGGAAGCCAAACAAGCTATTATATTTTATTAGTAGGTATTACTGGAGGAATTATTGCAATTTTATATGCTAGTGGGCCGTTACCTATTTCATATACTCCAATAGGTGAAATTGTATCAGGGGTAACCATGGGTATTGGTATTACAACAACGGTAATTTATATTCAATCAGGGGTTTTAAATTTAAGTACAGTGGTAGTAGCAATTCCTACTACGTTATATATAGGGACTATTTTACTTTCCAATAATTTGAGTGATTTGGATGGGGATAGAGAGGCAGGTAGAAAAACATTACCTATATTAATAGGAAAAAGAAATGCTGAGAAGTTATGGATTTTTAATGTGATACTGATACTTGTATTAACAGTTGTTTTATTTTTGATAGGTATTTATCCAATAGCTGTTTGTGCTACTGTTCTTTTAATGTTTCCTTATAAATCTATAACTAATTTTTTAGCATATGAGAAGAGTGTTCATACAAAAGGTAGATCTATGGGACTTATAAGTAAGGTGGGATTAAAATATCATTTAGCAGTAATTATTGGTTTATTAATATCAATAATATTTAAGGTAGGTATATAATAATATGACAAAAAAAAAGTTTAATAAAGAAGAAAAAGTATACGAGGTATTTCAGGCTATATCAAATGATTATGATAAATTAAATAATATTATTAGTTTTAACATGCACAAGATATGGAAGAGAAATACAATAAAATATCTCAACATTGGAGATGACTCTAAGATATTGGATGTATGTTGTGGTACAGGGGATTTTAGCATTATGTTATCAGAGGAACCTAATTTAAGAATATCAGTTATTGGGTTAGATTTTTCAGAGAATATGTTATCTGTAGCAGAGTATAAAAAGGAAATACGTAAGTTAAATAATGTTGAGTTTGTACATGGAAATGCTATGAAGTTACCTTATGAAGCTAATACATTTGACAATGTAACCATAGGCTTTGGATTAAGAAATACTCCTGATTATGAACAGGTTATTAGTGAGATGATACGAGTTGTAAAGCCAGGAGGGAAGGTTGCGTGTTTAGATACATCTCATCCTACAATACCAGTGTATAAACAGCTATACTGGTTATATTTTAAATACATTATGCCAACAATGGGGCAATTATTTTCAAAACATAAAAAAGAGTATCAATGGCTAAATGATTCAACTGAAAAATTCTTAAGTAAAAGAGAATTAAAAAGCTTATTTAAAAAAGTAGGTTTTGCTAATGTGAAAGTAAAATCTTATGCAGGTGGAGCTGCTGCTTTACACATAGGAGTTAAGCCTCAATAATTAAAAGTAGGTGAGTAATATGACAAAGCATGATGATAAATTTATGGATCATTTAAAAGAACTACGTAAACGATTTATAAGAGTACTAATAGTTTTTATTATTGTATTAGCGGCTGCTTTTATGTTCGTTCCACAAATTCTTGATTTTATAACCTTAACATCTAAGGTGGTAGATGTTAACTTAAATGTATTTAACATAACAGACCCCCTATTATTATCTCTTAAAGTTGCATCAATTGCATCTTTTATTGTTGCATTTCCATATATTATTATAGAACTATGGTTATTTATTAGACCAGCTTTAACTAAAAAAGAAAGAAGATTTGTATATAAATACATTCCAATGATATTTATTCTATTCATTTTAGGAATAGGATTTTCTTACTTTATACTTGTTCCATATTATGTTAGGTTTTCTCAGCAACTTGCAGGAAACACTAATTTGACAATTGTCATGGGGGCTAATACCTATATTGATTTTTTAAGTAAAATGATGTTATATTTTGGACTCATATTCCAAATGCCAATGTTGGTTTTTATACTTTCTTATATAGGTATTTTAAGTTCTCAATTACTAGTTGTTATTCGAAAATATGCTTATTTTGTACTGTTAATTGCTTGTGCATTTTTAACCCCTCCTGAACCAGTATCTATGGGTATTGCATTAATTCCTTTATCGCTACTTTATGAATTTAGTATATTATTGTGTAAAATCAATGAAAAGAAGAAGAGAAAAGCACAGATAAATAATTAAACAAGCTCACTAGCCTTTTAGTGAGCTTGTTTTTAGTTGTTCTAATCTATTCTTTATAAATGTATCAAAATAATCATCATTAGAAAGTTTAATTAATTCATGCATAGTTAATGCTTTATCATACCAAATCTTAAATTCTTCTTTATTGTTTAAACGATAATAGGCTTCTCCCTTTAAAAAATACAATTCTCGTAAAACAGTAAGTTTATTATATCTTTTACAATATTCAATTGAAAAATCAAGATATTCAAAGCATTCTTTGATATTTGATGTATCAAGACAAGCTAAAATTAAAAAGACATAATATCTAGGTATAATTGCATGAGTACTCAAAAATCTAATAGTATCTGAATATTTTCTTATACTTTTTAAGTAAGTATATGCTTTTTCTTTTTGATTATCCAGTAAAAGAAAATAACCATACATAAACATTATAGAAAATTCAGTTCCTGTAGTATTATTACCTTCATTATAAGTAACATTCAATATGTTTTTAAGTTCTTTCAATCCTGTTTTATAATCTTCATTTAAGATTGTTTTACTCATACATTTAAATAGGTCAATTACTTGTATATCATGAATTGACTGTATATAAAGTTCTTTTTCTTCTTTATTTATTAAATGATAAATAGCTTTAAAATCATGCCTTTCAATACAGAGCAACAATTCTTCTAATAGTTCTTGTACATGCACAGCCGAATCAGATTCAATTGCTCTAAATAAATATTCATTTGAAATACCTAATTTAGTTATTAACTGTCTTAATATAACAGAAGTAGGACAACGTTCTCCATTTTCTATACGAGTAATGTAAGAGATAGAACAAATACCTGATGCAAGTTCAGTTTTGGTCATATTTTGTTTTTCTCGTAATTGTTTAATAGTTTGACCTACTTTTAAGTAATAATTTGATTCGTGCATTTTTTCCTCCTTGGGAACATGATTAATTGGAAAAGTGTGAATTCTCGGAATGATTAAGTTCTATTTAAAACTATTCGAAGTTTGTATAATAGTAACCCAAATATATCTATTTGATTTTGACTATAGTAAAAGGGGTTTGACTATAGTAAAGGAATCTTGTTTGTAGAAATTATAACATATAAAATCATATTATAAAATAGTGTGAGTTTAATACTTTTTTGACTTTAGTAAAGAAATATTAAATGTACAAATTAAAACATAAAAAAATCATAAGATATTATAAAATACAGCGATATTCTACTATATATCAGGAATTATAATATAGTAAATATTGCACAAAAAAGTTAATTATTTAACAAAAAAAGAAAAATATAAAGCGTTGAAGAGTATTAAATTGGAGGTAATTATGAAAAAAAGATGGAGCTTTCGAGAAATATATTTATCGTTTTTAGCTATTTCATTATTGGTATATGGTGCTTATTCTATGTTTGTTAATAATCAAACAAAGGATTATTCCTTAAAGATTTATGAAATGAATCCTAATATTATTAAAACAGAACAAATAAACAAATCACCATTGATTTTCAAAGCATATACGAAAGATGACTCTAATCAATTTTATTTTGTAACTTATACTGAAGCCGTTGGATATCAGTCCAATATTAAAGTTATCACAATACTGAATAAAGATGGAAATATAGAGAATGTTGAAGTTATAGAACAAGGAGAGACTCCAGCGTTCTTTGATAAAATCGAATCTATTAAATTTGTTGATAAATTTAATGGACTATCTATTTTTGAGCCTATTTATATTAATAATGCTAAAGGTTATGTAGGAAGTAGTGAAAAAATAAAAACAGACAATAAAGTAGATGCTGTAGGTGGTGCAACAATTTCATCAGCTGCTATAACAAAAGCTGTCAATGATGGAACAACTATTGTTGCAGAAAAATATTTTAATAAAAATGTTATAAATCCATTTTATAAATTTTCATTTGGATTAAATGAATTAGCTCTAATACTAATTTATATCATAGCGGCTTTAAGTGTTTATATAAAACCAATTAAGAAATATCGTAAGTGGATTTTATTATATTCAGCCATAATACTTGGGTTTTATTTAAATAAATTTATAACTTTTGGAATGGTATTCTCTTTCTTAAGTGGAAGTTGGCCAGCATTTAATAATATTTCATGGTATCTGTTAATAATGGGTACTATAGGACTTATTTTAATTACAGGAAATAATTTATATTGTTCATGGGTTTGCCCATTTGGAGCGGCTCAAGAGGCTATTATGAGATTTGGAGGATTAAAGCAGATTAAGTTAAATTCTAAATTGGCAAAATTATTCACATTAATTCCTCCAACATTGGCGTATATAGCTTTAATGATAGTATTTTATACTAATGAAATTCAAACATTAGCTTATGATCCATTTGGAGCAATCTTTAATTTAACAGCATTACCAATTATGTGGATAAGCTTACCTATACTCATTTTTATCAGTTTATTTCAATATCGTTTTTATTGCACGTATTTTTGTCCAATAGGATTATCTTTTAGGATAATATCAAAATTGAGAAATAAAGGGGTTAAGTTATGGAAAAAGATAAGAAAATAAGGATAAAAGATGCTATATTAAGTTTTATTATTTTATTAGTATTAGTTTTTCAGACTATTTTAATACTACAAAATGCAGGGATATTAGAATATTAAGGAGGAGAGAACATGTTTGGAAGATTAGGTGGTACAGAATTACTTATTATATTAGTTGTTGGATTTTTAATATTTGGTCCTAAGAAGCTACCTGAGATTGGTAAAGCTTTTGGAGATACAGTACGAGAGTTTAAAAAGTCAGCAAAAGATGCACAGAATGATGTAAAGGAAGCTATGGAATTAGAAGAAAGTAAATAAATAAAAAAACTAAGGAGGACATAATATGAACCGTCGTGAATTTTTAAAGGTTGCTGGAGTTACTACTGCAGTAACAGGAGCTGCACTTGCTACAAAACCTAAGAATGCATTTGCAGTGGAGCTTGGAAAAGAACATGATGAATTTCCATTAGAGATAACTAAAGATTTCAAAGGATTTGATCAAAAAAATGTATTCTTTATGCGTGCAGCTTGGGATAAAGAACCATATACTGATGAGCATATTATAAAAACATATGGGTATGAGAAGCCAGTTGATTCAGTTAAGGACTTTGCCCTTAGAGAGGCTGGTGTAAAACCTAATTTAAGAGCAGGTAAATTAGGATATAGACAAATTGATATTGCTTTAAATTTAGCAGGGTGGAGTGTAGAAAAAAGTTTTAATGATGGTTCAGCTGGTGGTAATCGTAGTGCAAAAGTAAAAAAAATACCGATAAATCTGGAAACGGGTGAAGTAATGGAAGACATGCCTGTTTTAATTCCAGGATTAAATTCTTGGGACAATTCAGAGGTTGATCATTTATTAGCTAATGGTGGTAATCAGTATAAATTTAAAGATAAAAAAGAAGCATCAGTTTATATAAAAAAAGCTGCAAAATTTTTAGGAGCAGATTTAGTTGGTATTGTACCATATGAGAGAGCAAAAAAATGGGTATATACAGAATGGGCAACTAGAGGGGCTAAAGGTATTACCACAGCAAAACCAGATTTTAAAAAAGAAGCTGGATTTGAACCTAAATCAGTTATAGTTTTAGCATATGAGATGGATTATCATGGATTTAAGACAGCGCCATCACTAGTAGCTTCAGCATCTGCTGGAGTTAAGTACTCAAAAATGGCTGAAACAAATCATAAAATAGCAACTTTCTTACGTCATATAGGATATAAAGCAGCGCCTTGTGGTAATGATACGGCTATGTCAATTCCTCTTGCAATTGAAGCTGGATTAGGTGAAGCAGGTAGAATGGGGATAATTGTAACAGAAAAATATGGACCTCGTGTACGTATATCAAAAATATTTACTGATTTAGAACTACAAGAAGATAAACCAATCACTTTTGGTGTAAAGGAATTCTGTAATGTATGTATGAAGTGTGCTGATGCTTGCCCATCTAAAGCTATTACTCACGAACCAGCACAAGTAATTAAAGAAGGTATGGAATTTGATACAGGAAAAGTTAACAAATCAATATGCACAGGTGTTGAAAAATGGTTTGTAAATGGTGAAAGATGTAATGCATTTTGGGGATATAATGGTGGAGATTGTGGGACATGTATATCAGTATGTCCATATAATAAAATTGATGAATGGCATCATGATTTATCTAAATTAATGACTTTAACTCCATTTAAACCATTACTTCGTTCAATGGATGAGTTGTTTGGATATGGTGGTCCAGTAGAACCAGAAGTACGTATAGAATCAAAATACTTAAAAGACGCTATAAATGATTTCTGGGAAAAGGTTTAAGGGGGGACATGTATGCACTTAATATATAGTTTAATTAAATGGTTATTAGGTTTACATCAATTAGTATGGTTTGTTGCTGGAGCTATATCATTCTCAGCAATAGTATATTTTTATAAAAAATTAAAAGAAACAGGTAGATTTAGCAAAGGAAGTTATACATTTGTTGTATTATCAGCTTTAACATTTGCTTTTACAATGTTATGGACATATGATTCTTATGTTGAAAATGAAGTAAGAGCAGCTAATATGGGATTATTAGTATTTGGTGGACTAGCAGTGGTTTTTGCTATAGTTGCACATCGACTTGCACCTAAAAAGAAGGCAAATGAAGTTAAAAAAGTTAATGAAGTTAACGCATAAAAAATAAGGTTTTAATAAAGGGCTAACGCCCTTTATTTGGTTGTTGAAATTATTACCAGTAAAGAGTAGTGTATAGATTAATTAGGAAAATCAAAACTAGAAAAGGTGATTAAATGGAAATTAAACTTGGTCAATATAAGGAATTTGGTTTTAAGCGTCCTGATGTAACTGTTAAGGATGAAGAAATCAATGATTATATCAATGAAATTAAAGAAAACTATCAAAAAGATATTGAAAAAAATGGGCCTGTTGTAAATGGAGATTATATTGTAATAGATTATAATGGATATCATGAAGGAATAGATATTCCTCAATTAAGTAAAAAAAGTTATCATTCAAGAATTGGACAAGGATACTTTTTAGAGGAATTTGAAGCTCATTTAATGGGAAAGAAAAAAGGAGATATATTAAAATTTGATTTAAAACTACCTGATGATTACGGAGTAAGTTTTCTTTGTAATGAAGTTATTAATTTTGAAGTGAAAATTTTATCTGTTATGAATAAAATAATACCTGAATTAACAGATGAGGTGGTAACAAGTTTTAAAATAGAAGGTATAAATACTATAAGTGAATTAAAAGAATATGCTAAAGAAAATATATATTATCAAAAAATGATGCTTGAAAGTGCAAATACTATTAATAAAATAATGAAAAATATTATAGAAAATGCAGAAGTTCAATTAAAAGATGATGAAGTAAACTTTCTTAAAAATGAAATATTTCAAGACTTCAAACAACAATTAGAAAAGAAAAATGCTAATTTGCAAATATATCTATCTTACACAAAAAAGACTGAAACAGAATTACTTGAACAATGTAAATTAGAAGCTGAAACTTATCTAACTGAAAAAGCTATTATAGAAAAGATAGCTGAACAAGAGAATATTACATTTAGTAATGAAGAAAAAGAAAGATACTTAAATTCTGATGATGAAGCGTTTAATCAGAAATTGTATGAAAAAGTTGTGCGTTTTTTATTAAAGGAAAACACACTTTAAAAACATAATGTATAATGGAGAATGATTGACATTTCTCTTCGAGAAATTTTAATTATATTGGGGTGCACAGCATGGGCCCAATCTATAGGGTGAAAGTACTGAACGCCGAAGTGTTTTACTCGTTTCACATATAATTAAACATTGAATTAATAAGAAAAAGGTTGGTTATAATTATAAAAAAGTGATGATTTAAATGATAAGTTAGATAGATTGAAGGATCATAAATCCAATGGTACTTTAATCAATGAAGAGTATGAAATTAAGAGGGAACATATTATAAAAGATTATGACATATAATATCTTATAAGATAATTTATGAAATAGGAAATCTATAAATTAGTATTATTATAAAATGTAAAGACAAAAGGTTCTTCCTATTGATTAGGAAGGAGCTTTTGTCTTTTTTAATTTCATTTATAGTCAGCGATAAACTAAGATTATGTTTAAAAAAATATGTATAACTAATAGACAATTAACCGAATTCTAATAGTATAAATATAATTTAAAATTCTCTATAGTTAAAAACTATAAACTAAAATTTAAGAGTTATTAGTGAATGGAGCTGTGAAAATGGAAAAGAAGAAGATAGTTTTAACAGGCTCAACAGGGGTAATGGGAAGGGAAGTATTGAAAGAATTAATAAAAATAATAGAAAGATTTCATATTACCTTATTGATAAGGACAGTTAATAAAACTTTAGATGTTGCTAAGGAATATATTAATCGTAAAGAAATTGAAATAATATTAGGGGATATTACTGATTATGAGTCAGTATCACGATGTATGCATGGAGCTGATTACGTTATTCATTTAGCAGCTATCATACCACCACAAGCTGATTTTAATCCAAAATTGGCATGCAAAGTTAATTATGAGGGTACCATTAATGTGATAGAAGCCGTAAAACAACAGGAAAAATTTAAAAAAATAAAATTAATATATGTAGGTAGTGTAGCTGAGTATGGAGATAGGTTACCACCTATTCACTGGGGAAGAGTTGGGGACCCAATTATGCCTAGTATATATGATTATTATGCTGTGACTAAAGCAAAATCAGAAAGAGCTGTTATTGAATCAGGGATAAAATATTGGGTTTCTTTTCGTCAAACGGGTATACTCCATAAGGGGATTTTAAAGGGCAGTAAAGGTGGATTATCATATCATCAGCCTCTTAATACTCATGTTGAATGGGTGACAGCACGTGATTCTGGCCGGTTGATGGGCAAAGTAATTGAAAATGAAAAGGATTTACCAGATGATTTTTGGTGTCAGATATACAATATTGGAGGCGGAGAAAAATATAGACTTACAAGTTATGAGTTTTTAAGTAAAATGTATAGTACGCTGGATTTGGATTTCAAAAAAATTATTGAACCTAAATGGTATGCGTTGAAAAATTTCCACTGTTTATATTTTTTAGACTCAGATAAGTTAGAAAGTTATTTTAACTTTAGATCTGAAGGTTTTGACAAGTTTTTAGAAGAAATCAAAAAAGAAATGAAATTTTCATATAAATTGCTTAGATTGATTCCCTCTAAGATAATAAAGGAAAAGATAATAAAGCCATCAACCTTATGTGAAAATGGAACACTTTATTGGATACAAAATAACCTTGAAGGTCCAATTAATGCATTTTGGGGATCTAAAGAAGAATGGGATAAGATATCACCATGGGATGAGTTTTCATTGAATGTATGTGAAGAGAGAATAATTCTAGATCATGGATACAATGAGTGTAAGCCAAAATCTGAGCTTGATATTGAAGATATGAAAGAAGCGGCTAGTTTTCGTGGAGGAGATTGTTTATCAGAAACAATGATTAAAGGTGATTTAAAAACAAAGCTTAAATGGAAGTGTGCATTTGATCATATATTTGAAGCGAGTCCAACACTGGTTTTGTTAGGTGGACATTGGTGTTCAGAGTGTGCACCTTCTCCTTGGAATTATGATGAGATTGCAAAAAAAAATCCTTTTATTGCACAAGTGTGGTATAGTAACCACGAGAAAGATGAGAATAACTTCTATGATGAAATCCATAGTTAGGGGTAGAGAATGTTTTAAATAGTTTAAGGCGAGGAGTTAAACTATTTAAAGAAAAGGGGAAAGCTTAAAAAACATAGTTGAGAGTTGAGAGTGTAGAGTTGAGAACGAATGACATTTCTCTTCGAGAAATTTTAATATTATTGTTCCAGGACAATATAGGGTTTACTCGTTTCATTTGTAATGAAACATTGTATTTAAAATACAATATTTTATCCTAGAATAAAATTAGTAAAAGCCTTTTGTGCTAAAGAACTATAAAATTTAGTTTCTGCGTACGCAGAAACATCCATCGTTCTCCACTCTCCACTCACAACTCTATACTTGTTTTAAAGCACGTGGTGCGTGCTTTATTTATATAATTTTTTAAACTCTAAATAGCCGTTTTTTCTTAATTTACATGAAGGACAATCTCCACATCCGTTTCCTATAATTCCATTATAGCAAGTTAATGTTTCGTTTTTAACGATATCAAGGACACCTAAATCATCTGCCATTTTCCAAGTTTCAGCTTTATCAATCCACATTAAAGGTGTATGAATTACAAATGGAAAATCCATAGCTAAATTCAATGTAACATTTAATGATTTAATGAATACATCTCTACAATCAGGATATCCACTAAAGTCACTTTGAGAAACACCAGTTATAATATGATTTGCTCCTTTTTGCTTTGCAAATACTGCAACAAAAGACATAAATAATAGGTTTCTTCCATCTACAAATGAATTAGGAGTTCCTTCAGTAGGTGCATCTTTATCTACTTCTATATCTTGTCTTGTTAATGAATTTGGGGCTAATTGATTTAATAAAGTTAAATCTAAAGAATGATATTCAACATTATGTTTTTTACAGATAGCTTTAGCACATTCTAATTCGAATTTATGTTTTTGTCCATAATCAAATGATACTGCAATAACTTCTTTAAATCTTTTCTTTGCCCAGAATAAACAAGTAGTACTATCTTGACCGCCGCTAAATACTACTACAGCTTTATTTTTATTTACTTCAATATTCATTTAGTACACCAAACCTTTCATTAATGTTTAATTTGATAGCTATTGTATTTAAACACCCCTTTCCTCAGGATCCCATATTATCTTGTGAAGTTGCATTTGTAGAGTAACTCCATTCATATTATATTGCTGCATAAATTGAACAATCTTAGCCATTTGAATCTTGCCAAAGATTGGGCTTATATATACATTGGTTTTATTTGTTAAATTATATTGATCCATTATATATTTAGCTCTTTCTAAATCCTCAATACTACCTGCTACAAACTTAACTGTATCCTTCATTGTTAGATATTTTAAATTATCAACTAACATCTTTGCTTCCATATCACTTGAAGGAAGTTTATAATCCATTACAAATCTAGGGGGATTTTGAATGTATATATATTCTTTTAAAGAAACACTGCCATTTGTCTCTATTTCAACTAAAAGCTCCTCATCATTTGATAAGATTTTTAACAATTCAATAAGACCAATTTGAAGTAAAGGCTCTCCACCTGTTAATGTAATATTTTTAACTCCTGTGGATTTGATATATTCATAAAGTTCATCCTCGTTCATTAAAGTGTATTCAACACTCTTTTCATTAGCCCATCTTGTATCACAATAACTACAATCAAGATTACATCCAGCAAATCTTATGAATATAGCTAATTGACCAGATAAACGACCTTCCCCATTTACACTTACGAACTTTTCAACTACTTTAAAATTCATATTAGTTCACCTCACATTTTTCATATGTGGCACTATTAGTAGGTGTTTCATAAACAGTAGCTTTTCTTACGTTATATCCTTTTTCCTCCATGTAGTTAAAGAAAAAGGCTGAGAAGTTTTCTGCTGTTGGTCTAAATTGCACCTCTATTATCTTAAAGCTATCTTGTATTAAGCATTGTAAAGTTTCTTTTCTCATAGTACCTTCTTGTATGATTAAAGCATGGTCATAATAATCTACAATTTTTTTAACATCTTTTTTCAAATCCCCAAAGTCTATTACCATACCATCTAATTGTCCGACATTAATTAATGATTCTGATTGTACTTCTATTTCTACTCTCCATCTATGACCATGAATATTGCTGCATTTTCCTTCATAATTTGCAAGAAAATGAGCACTATCAAAGCTATGTTCAGCTTTTAAAATATACATTAATATACGCCTCCTAAACTTACGCCTTTTAAATTACTTTATAAACTTACTGCCATAATAACAGCATCCGATTGCACCATTAAATTGAGGTTCTTCAACAGAGATAATTTCATCATAATCCTTTTTTAAATATTCCCTTATTGAGAGGTTATTAGAAACCCCACCAGATAAAACTAACTTTTGTCCTTTAAACTTTGTTAAAAGTGGCTTCAATCTTTTATATAAGGAATAATTAACTCCTGCACATAAACTTTCAATATTAGCACCCTCAGCTATTTTTCCAATTAACTCTGATTCGGAAAATACTGCACATGTTGAATTAAGTTCTACTGGATTTTCATAATGGCGGCTCATGGCATCAAGAGAGATTTCAAGTACATTTGCCATATTTTCTAAATATCTACCACAGGAAGCAGCACATTTTTCATTAAGTTCTAAATCAGTGGTAATTCCTTTTTCAACTTTAACAACTTTAACATCTTGTCCGCCTACGTCTAAAAGTATAAAATCCCTTAACCATGTTTGATAAAATATACCATAAACATGGGCTTTTATTTCGTTAATTGGGGTGAATTTATTTAAGTCAGTATTGTTTCTACCATACCCTGTAGATACAGCTATATCAATATCATCTATATTTAATTTATTTAAATCAACTGTAATTTTGCCATCATAAGTGCAGTAATCTCTATAAAAAGACATTGTACTAACTTTTAGTTTGTTTACAATTTTATTGTCTTCCATTACTACAAGCTTAACTTCTCTACTACCAAGATCTATACCTAATATTCTCATCTAGTTTTCCTCCTTGAAATCTGATAACATATCAAGAAAAGCTTCAAGTCTAAGTTTAGTTCTTGCATCAAGAGTATTTAATTTATCACCTTCAATATTGAGAATAGGGATATTTAACTTTTCTTTTAAAACTATATCCTCAACAGCTCTATAACAAAAAGCTTGAGTGTAATGAATTATTCCATCTAGTTTTCTTTCACTTATTTGTTTCTTTAATTCTACAATTCTAAATTCTGTATCATAGGGATACGTGTAATCATAGTACTGTTCATATATATTTTCAGCTTTATCTGCTCTTGCAAAAGCAAATTCTCTTTGAACTTCGTTATATACAAAATGAGAATTAAAATTTTCAACAAATTCATATATATCCCCAGTCATAGGAGGAACACCGATGTATCCTAATCTTAGTTTTTTATTTATAGGTTGTCGTTCTTTAATATTTGAAATAGCCTCTTTCAGTTCAGATTCAAAAGTATCAACATCCCCATTTAAATCACTTAAACTTACCTGATACAAATGATTTTCAAAACCATTTGCTTTATTGTTTATATAAGTTAACTTATCAATTTCCTTAGCTAAGTCTCTCACTTTATTTAATCTAGTTCTAACATTTTCAACTTGTTCTATACTTATTTTAAAAAGATTCATAAACTTATCTAATTCTATTTTTACATCTTCCTTATTATGGCTGTGTGGAAAGGAAAAAGGGTAAACTTTAATTCCTCTTAATTCCAATACTTCTATAAGAGCTTTGGTATTAGAACAATCACCTTCCATAACTCCAACTATTTCTTTAATATCATTCTCAATACATGCTCCATAAATTCCTTTTATCCAAGTACACATGCTTTTAGGAAAACCGTCTCGTTCAGCTATGTCTATATAACTTGAATAGTCTTTAGAAGTAATAAAGAGGTTATTTAAATCTATTGGTGTATATCCAGCTGCTAAAAGCACTTCTACAGGAACTGTAGTTGTTAAACCTATTTTTTTCATTAGTTAATCCTCCTAAATTTTAAAAAAGGACACAAAAAAAAGGGCGCAATAAGCCCATAAACAAAAAACTACCTAAAATGGTAATTTGGTCCTAGTTTTGCTTATAGACAGGATGGTTACGAACTGTCTTATTTTATTGTATAAATAATAATAACATTTTGAAGAGGGAATGGGAAGAGTATATAGAGTGGTAATTAATGTAATTCAAAATGGTTGCAATAACATTCTATATATTATATACTAAAAATAGTTGCAATAACATTCTATCACAATATAAGTACTAGTTAAAAGATATTTAAAGGAGAGAGAAATATGCAATATGAATCATTTGGTAAATATATATCTGCAATATATAGACATCAGCAAATAGTCATTAACAGTCAATTAAAGCCTTATGGTATAGGAAGTGGACAATATATTTTTCTGATAAACATTCATAAAAATGAAGGGTTGTCTCAAAAAGAACTAAGTAAGTTACTCACTATAGATAAAACAACAACAGCCAAAGCTGTGAAGAAATTAGAAGATGAAGGATATATTTATAGAGAGCAAAATGAAGAGGATAAAAGATATCATAAATTATACTTAACACAAAAAGGAAAAGAGTTTATACCAACGCTAAAAAAGGTTCTGAGAACTAATACAGAGACACTTAGTGCAGGAATGAGTGATAAACAGCATGAACAGACAATAGAGTCATTAAAGTTAATGTTAGAAAATGTGTGTAAATCCGTAGATGATTTAAGAAAGAAAGAAGGTTTATATGGAGAAAAATAATAGAGCAATATTAACTAACGGTGACGTAAAAAGTATATTAATAAAACAAACTATTCCTATGATATTTGGAATGTTAGGGTTGATAATTTTTAATTTAGTAGATACATATTTTGTAGGAAAATTAGGGACTAATCAATTAGCTGCACTTACATTCACTTTTCCTGTAGTATTAGTAATTAATAGTCTTGCTCTAGGGTTAGGAATGGGGGCTTCTTCCGTTATTTCAAGAGCTATTGGAGAAGGAGATCACCATAAAGTACAAAGACTATCAACTGATAGCTTGAGCTTATCAATTATTTTAGTAATTGTTTTTGTTATTATTGGACTTTCAACCATTGAGCCTGTATTTAATGGTTTAGGGGTTAATGCTGATATAATGCCATATGTAAAAGAATATATGAATATTTGGTATATAGGAGTAATATTTGTGGTTGTTCCAATGGTGGGTAATAATGCTATACGTGCTTTAGGAGATACAAAAACGCCTGGAACTGTTATGATGATTTCAGCAATTATAAATGTTATACTTGACCCATTATTGATTTTTGGAATTGGGCCATTCCCCAAATTAGGTGTAGCGGGAGCTGCAATTGCAACTGTAATAGCAAGGGCTGTGACTTTTATAGTAGCACTTTATATTTTGATTATAAGAGAAAAAATTGTGAAAATAGAATCAGTAAAATTTGAAGAGGTAATTAATTCATGGAAAAAAATATTATATATTGGATTACCAAACGCACTTACCAAAATGATAAATCCTATAGCAATGGGAATAATTACAAAATTAGTGGCTTCTCATGGTATAGAAGTTGTAGCAGGTTATGGGGTAGCAACTAAATTAGAAAGATTTGCTATATTATTAGTAGGTGCACTATCAACTATAATGGCCCCATTTATAGGTCAAAACTATGGAGCTGGAAGAATGGACAGGGTTAAATTAAGTATTTCTCTCAGTGAAAAGTTTTCTCTTATATCAAGTGGCGTGATATTTTTAATTTTAGCTATATTCGCAAAATCAATAGCGGGGTTATTTAGCCATGACAGTTCAGTTATAGATGTTATAGCTATGTATTTATGGATTGTACCTATTGGTTATGGAGTACAAGGAATATTATTAATTTCAACATCTGCATTAAATGCATTGAATAAACCTATACATGCTTCAATTCTTACAATCATCCAGATGTTTGGTTTATATATTCCACTGGCTTTATTAGGATCATATTTATTTGGGATAATAGGGATTTTTGGATCTGTTGTTGTATCATATTTAATATCAGCAAGTTTATCTCATTATGTTGTAAAGAAAGTATTATGTGATAAAAAAACATTAGATATTTAAAAATCCTCCGATACATAATATTACTAGTGTATAGTATTGATGATTTACAAATACTATTCAAGGATAAATAAATTAAATAGGAGGTAACAAGGATGTATATGAGAAATAACGACTGTCACAATGGACTTTATTTCATGCTTGGGGCAATGATGACGGCTGTAGGTTGCATGGGATATTGTATGTGCAAAGAGAACGGATATCTTGAAAAATTAAGTTGTCATAATGGTAATGGTAAAAGAATGTTAAAAAAAATGGGCAAAAGACATCTTGGACATAAGTGCCATCATGGGCATCAAGGACATGGAGTACATACAGATTATCAAGGATATCAAATGGAAGAAGATAATGATAATATGAATATGCATAATAATCAATCAAAAACAAATAATCAAAATCTAGAAAATGAACAATAAATAGAATAGCAAGTAACAGAAGGATAAACAAGACGTGAAAGAGTATTTTTCACGTCTTGATTTGCTTAAAATATCTTTTATTTTCATATAATATTTATATAACAAATTAAGTGTTATAATATTCTGAGTATTAAAAGATAATAATTAAGAACTAAGAAAGGAGAAGAGTATGCAAAATTATGGGCCAATGAGTGATAAGTGTAAAGCTATCTTACATGGAGCTGATTATAATCCAGAGCAATGGATTGATATTCCAGGGATTTTACAAGAAGATATAAGACTAATGAAATTAGCTAAGTGTAATGTAGTGGCAGTTGGTATGTTTTCATGGAGCTCACTAGAGCCAGAGGAAGGGGTATTTAATTTCAAATGGCTTGATGAGTTAATGGATAACATGCATGAAAACGGGAATTATGTAATCCTTGCTACGCCAAGTGGAGCAAAACCTGTTTGGATGGCTCAAAAATATCCTGAAGTTTTAAGAGTAGGAAATAATAGAGTTAGAAACTTATACGGAGAACGCCATAATCATTGTTATACTTCACCTATTTATAGAGAAAAGGTTTTACAGATAAATAAATTACTAGCAGAAAGATATAAAGACCATCCAGCTCTTGTTATGTGGCATGTTTCAAATGAGTTTGAGGGAGAATGTCATTGTGAGTTGTGTCAAGAAGCATTTAGAGAGTGGCTTAAGGAAAAATATCATAATAGTTTAGATGAATTAAATAGGGCTTGGTGGAGTAAGTTTTGGAGTCACACATATACTGAATGGAGTCAAATAGAGTCACCAGCACCTCATGGAGAACCAGAACTTCATGGATTAAATTTAGATTGGAAGAGGTTTGTTACTCACCAAACCTTAGACTTTTTTAAATATGAAAGTAATATTTTAAAAGGAATAACTCCAGATATACCTGCAACAACAAACTTCCATGATTATATTGAACTGAGCAGAGGAATCGATTATTGGAAATTTGCTCCTTACCTAGATATTGTTTCTTGGGACAACTATCCCTATTGGCATGGAGAGAGAACTGATTCTCATGAAGCTAGTAGAAGAGCATTTATCCATGATATAAATAGATCATTAAAGGGTGGAAAACCATTTATGATGATGGAAAGTTCACCAAGTGCTACAAATTGGCAACCTGTAGCTAAACTAAGACGCCCAGGTGTACATGCTTTAGCAGCTATTCAGGCAGTAGCGCATGGATCAGATACTGTTCAGTATTTTCAATGGAGAAAGAGTAGAGGTTCTTCTGAAAAATTCCATGGAGCTGTAGTGGATCATTGTGGACATGAAAATACAAGGGTGTTTAAAGAAGTATCAAAGGTTGGAGAAATCTTATCAAAACTGGATGATGTAGTAGGTACAACAGTAGAACCAGAGATAGCAGTTATTTACGATTGGGAAAATTACTGGGCAATAGATGATGCACAAGGACCAAGAATTGAAAAGAAAGATTATTTTGAGACTTGTCAGAACCATTACAAGGCATTTTGGGACATGTCATTTCCAGTAGATGTTATTAACATGGACTGTGATTTTTCAAAATACAAAGTTTTGGTTGCTCCTATGCTCTATATGGTAAGAAAAGGTGTTGGAGAGCGAATTGAGGAATTTGTTAATAATGGAGGAATTCTTGTAACTACTTATTGGAGTGGAATAGTTGATGATAATGATTTATGTTTTTTAGGTGGATTTCCAGGACCTCTTAAAAAAGTTACAGGAATATGGTCTGAGGAGATAGATGCATTATATGATGATGATGTTAATCATGTAATTATTGAGGAAAGCAATCATCTTTCAATGAAAGGTGAATATGAAGCGAGGATATTTTGTGATTTAATACATTCAGAAGGGGCAGAGGTTCTTGCCACATATAAATCTGATTTCTACAAAGGAATGCCTGCATTAACATATAATAAATTTGGAAAAGGTGGAGCTTATTATATAGCATTTAGAAACAATGATGAGTTTTTAAGAGATTTTTATAAAGGGTTGGCAAAAAAAATTAATTTAAATAAGGCAATAAACATAGAATTGCCAGTTGGTATTAATGCACAAGTGCGTAGAGATAACGAAAATGAGTTTGTATTTTTAATGAACTTTACTGAAGAGAAGGAAATAGTAGATTTAAAGGAAAGGACATTTATTGATATGGAAAGTAAGGAAAAAGTAACAGGAACAATAAACATAAAAGGATATGGTATTAGAATAATTTCAAGGCACTTATAAAATTTTTAAAATCAAAAATATTGTTATGATTTTGGACTAACATACAGAGAATGAATTGTAATGCAGACTAGGAAATTTTTTAGTAGCATTGTTTTAATATAATGAGACAAACTAATTATAGGGCTTTAAGTACAAAACTAAATTTATACACACTCAAGACTCAAAGAAGCGCTGGGGTTTTGAGCATATATAAATTAAGTTATACTATGAAAACCCTATATATTAAAACAATGTGAGGTGATATAAGTGAATAACAATAATAATATAATTAATAATGAAAATAAATACAATCCAACAAAAGGAGAAATCACTTCAAGTGTACGTTCAATTGATCAAATGACTTCAAACATGAATAAAGATTATGCTATAGTGAATTGTGGTGAAGGAGAGTGTACATGTACGCCAGAAACTTGTACTTGTGGTGATAAGAAAAAAATTAATAAGGTATCAAAAGATTACACAAATTCATTACAATAGATAAAAAATATTTTGAATAAATCTATTTGTAGTAGATATAGATAAAGCAGAAGATAGATTATTATCTTCTGCTTTATTCTATTACATATATATTTTTACAAGGAAAAAAGATACAATTAAAATAAACCATGTTAAAAGATATGATTTTATACAATATAAAAGAGGTGGACATGCTATGGAAAATAAAATACTACTTGTTGAGGATGATAAGTCTATAAGTGAAATGGTAAAAAATCACTTAGAGAAAGAAGGGTTTATGGTTGAAACTGCATTTGATGGAGAAGAAGCACTAAATAGATTTTTAAAAGATTCTTTTGATTTGATTGTACTTGATTTGATGCTTCCTAAACTTAATGGAATGGAATTTATGAGATTGATTAGAGAAAAAAGTCTGATTCCTATTATTATCATGTCAGCAAAAGACAGTGATGTTGATAAGGCAATTGCTCTTGGAATGGGAGCAGATGATTATATTTCTAAACCCTTTTCTTTAATAGAATTATTAGCAAGAATTAAAGCATCAATAAGGCGTGCAAATACTTATTCTAAATCACTTCAAAATGATGGGGAAAATATTATTAATATCGGTGATTTAAAAGTAGATTTAAATAATTTTTCAGTAATAAAAAAGGAGGAGCTATTAAAATTAACTGCTAAAGAGTTTGAAATACTTAAGCTCTTTATAACAAATCCTAAAAGGGTATTTACAAAAGAGCAGCTTTATAATTTTATTTGGAATGATGATTATTTTGGTGACGAGAGTGTTATCAATGTACATATACAAAGATTAAGAAAAAAGATTGAAGACAATCCCTCTAGTCCTAAATATATAAAAACCCTTTGGGGAATTGGATACAAGTTAGGAGAAATGTAAAATGATTATTATTCTAGTGGTAATTATTATTATATTAATATTGGTAATTTTGCTCCAGTATTTTTCCATAAAAGAACGAAATAAAAATTTATCATATATCACAAAGAAGCTTGAAAGTATTATATTAAACAATACCTCAGAAAAATTATTGGTTGTTACTGATGATGATTATATAACATCAATACTAGTTCAAATTAATAATATTTTGGAGCATAATCAAAAAGTAATCGCTAATCATAAAAGAACTGAGGAATCAATGAGAAAGATGCTTTCAAATATTTCTCACGATCTCAAAACTCCCCTTACAGTTATTATAGGATATATTGAAACTTTGAGGGTCACTGATGAATTAAATGATGAGGAAAAAGATGTATATTTAGTTAATGTGCAAAATAAAGCATCGGAACTAGTGGAGTTAATTAATGAATTTTTTACATTATCAAAGATAGAATCAGGAGATAAGGAGATTCCTATTACAAGAATTAATATAAATGAGATTTGTAGAAAAAATATCCTGTCATTTTATGATATTCTAACCAATAAAGGATTTGAGGTTAGTATAAATATTCCCTCAAAAAATATTTATGCTTTGGCCAATGAGGAAGCTATGGATAGGATACTAAATAATTTAATATCTAATGCTATTAAATATGGACATGAAGGAAAATGCTTAGGATTGGATATAAGTTACGATGAAGAAGAGGTATATATTGATATCTGGGATAGAGGGAGAGGCATTGATGAGGTACATAAGGAGAAAGTTTTTGAAAGATTATACACCCTTGAAGATTCAAGAAATAAAGAATTTCAAGGAAGCGGTTTAGGGTTAACTATAACTAAAAGGCTTGTTGAAAAGATGAATGGTGAAATAACCTTAAGCAGTATTCCTTATGCTAAAACTACTTTTTCATTGAAATTAAAAAGGATTAATTTTTAACAACTTTAGAAATTTGTTAGATTTACTTAATTAAAAAGATAAATTCAAAATGTAGAATATATATATAAGGTAGTTAAGGGGGAATACAAATGGAATATATATTAAAAACTCATAATTTAACTAAAGTCTTTGATGGGAAAGAAGTAGTTTCAAATGTAAATATGAATATTAAAAAAGGTGAAATATATGGTTTCTTGGGTCCTAATGGAGCTGGGAAAACAACGGTAATGAAACTAATAACTAATCTTCTTAAGCCAACTGCAGGAGAGATAGAAGTATTTAATGAAAGACTAACTAATACTTCTTATGAAGCATTAAAGAGAATGGGTACAATAATTGAAACACCCGTATTTTATGAAAGATTAACTGGTATAGAGACTTTAGAGATGCACTGCGATTATATGGGATATCATAATAAAAAATCTATTGATGAAGTATTAAAAATGGTGAATTTGAGGGGTGTTGATCAAAAGCCAGTTAAAGATTTTTCTTTAGGGATGAAGCAGAGACTGGCAATTGCGAGAGCTATAATTACAAAACCTGAGCTGTTAATATTAGACGAGCCCATCAATGGTCTTGATCCAATGGGAATAAAAGAATTAAGAGATTTATTTAAAATGCTTAGTACTGAATATGGGATCACTATACTAATCTCAAGCCATATATTAAGTGAGATTGAACAGATTGCAGATACAATAGGAGTTATCAGTGATGGAAAATTAGTAAAAGAAGTTTCCATGGAAAGTATCAGAAAAAGTAATTTTGAATTTATTGAGATGGTTGTTGAAGATACATCAAAGGCATCGTTTATTTTGAATAATAAACTAAATATTAATAACTTAAAAGTAATGAATGATAATTTAATAAGAATATATGCATCAAATATCACATCAAATAAAATTTCAGAAACATTGATTTTAAATGGAGTATCAATAGAATCTATTACAAAAAAAGAAGGTTCTCTAGAGGAGTACTTCATAAAGTTGACAAATGGGGGTATGATTAATGTTTAATTTAATAAAACTAGAACTTAAAAGATTTAATATAAAAAATAAAATAAGGGTAGCAGCAATTTGTAATTTAGTTATATTAGCATTATTATGTTTGATATTTTTTGTAGAGAACGGTGAAACAAATACTGTTTTTAAAGATTATAATGAGGTATTTAGTATTATTACTACTTTTATACATGTTACTTTCATGATTTATGGTAGTGTACTTATATCTGAACTTATTATATCCGAATATAAAAATAAAACAATAACTTTATTATTTACTTATCCAGTAGATAGAAAAAAATTATTAATTTCCAAATTAATTATTATGGGGGTTTTTACATTTATAAGTATAATACTTTCTTCAATATTAATTTTTATTAGTTTTTATATAATCCAAGTAATTACTAAGACTACTATTGGACAATTAGCGTATTCAATGCAAGTTGCGCAATTAGGAACTCTTGTAGTTTCAGCATTAACAAATTCATTTATAGCTATGATACCACTATATTTTGGTATGAGGAAAAAATCAACTGTAGCAACAATTATCTCTGGAGTTTTAATATCCACGTTCTTATATTCTAATAATAATGGGTTTGCAATATCATCAATTATTATAATACCTATAACAATGATGTTCATTGGTGTATTTGTAGTCTATATGTCGTTGAGGAATATTGAGAATAAAGATGTTATTGTATAGAATTTTACACCTGTATGTTACTCCTTAATCAGATATTTAGATGATAGAGTAGTGAAATTGAGATAATAGAATAAAAAAATAATAAATAAAAGACTGAAGACTGATTTATTTGTTTTCAGTCTTTTTATTACAATAAAGCAAGAAAATTGTCAGAAATACTGATAAAGAGTATAATTAAAATATAAGTAGTTATAGATTTTTGTAAATTAAATGTCTAAAATGTATTATTCAACTTAATTTTAGGACAAGAGTGATATGGTAATATATACTATAAATAATAACATAAAACAGGGATGTCAAATTTGATATTTCCAATGACTTTAAGGAGGAAGTATGATGGATTTAAAAAGATTTCAAGACTTTAGAGAGAAGGTAAATAGCAACATTAGTAAGGTTATTGTGGGAAAAGAAGATAAGATAGATAAAATTATAGTGTCATTTATATGTTCAGGGCATGTTTTATTAGAGGATGTACCTGGATTAGGAAAAACTAAACTAGCAAGAAGTTTATCTAAAACACTTAGTTGTAGTTTTAATAGAATTCAATTTACACCAGATATATTACCATCAGATTTAACGGGTATATATTACTATAATCAGAAGGAACAAGAATTTAAATTTAGAAAAGGTCCTCTATTGAGTCAAATAGTCTTAGCAGATGAAATCAATAGAGCAACACCTAGAACTCAATCTGCATTACTTGAGTGTATGGAAGAACATCAAATTACAGTGGAAGGTAACACCATTGCATTGGACAAGCCATTCTTTGTTATTGCAACGCAAAACCCAGTTGAACAATTTGGTACTTTTCCATTACCTGAGGCACAATTAGATAGATTTTTCATTAGACTTTCTATGGGATATCCTAATAAAGATGAGGAGAAAAATTTATTAAAGAGATTTATGGAAAATGATCCTCTTGAAAAACTAGAAGCAGTTGTGACATTGGAGGATATAGAATATGTTCAAGAAAACTATACAAAAATACATATGAATGAGTATATTATCGAATATATTATTAACATAATTAATGAAACTAGAGAGAATGTACAAATAGAATTAGGATGCAGTCCAAGAGCGTCTATGGCCTTAATGAAAGCATCACAAGCACATGCCGCGATAAATGGAAGAGATTATGTTATTCCTGAGGATGTAAAAGAGATGGCTATGGGGGTGTTAAGTCATAGAATTATATTGAAAAATGATTTAGGAGTAGGTAAGAGTGGTGTAGAGGCAATAATTGAACAAATAATAAACTCCATAGAGGTTCCATTAGAAGAAGTGGAAAAGTAGGTGATAGTATGGAAACAATTATAACGCTTATGCTAATGGCATTACTTATTATTTTACCTGTGTTCGCCATTACATCAGGAGCAATATTTTTAAAAGTATTATTTCTTTTTGTACTCATTATAATTGTGTTTAAGATTGGACATTTGACAATATCAAAGGGATTTGACAATTTAGAAGTACGAAGAAATATAGGAAATACAAAAATATGTTGTGGGGAAACATTTGAATATGAGATAGTCATTGAGAATAAAAAGAATTTTCCCATTGTTTTTTTATTAATAAAAGAGATATTTCCTAAAGAATTTAAATTTATAAATAATGAAAGAGTTGAAGAAGAGTGTGATTGTATTAAAAAAGCACACAAATATGCTATATATGGATTTGAGAGAATAATAAGAAAAAATTCTGTAAGAATTGATAAAAGAGGAACATATATAATTAACGATATTGAGGAAAGTATTGGTGATTTCTTTGGTCTCATTGATAAATCACAGAAAGTAAAAGATTCACATGAAATTTTAGTATACCCTACAATTGAAGAGCTAAATAATTTTAGGATTAAATCCATGAATGTTATGGGAGATAATATTGTTAAAAGATGGATTCACAGTGATCCACTGTATATAAAATCTATTAGAGAGTATGGTGCTGGAGACAGAATGAAGGATATTCATTGGAAATCAAGCTTGAAGATGAATAAACTCATGGCTAAGGAGTATGATTACACCTCAGATAAAGAGGTGATAATAATCGCAAATACACAGAGCCATAAAGAGTGTTATATTAATATTTCAGAAGAAATTGTTGAAAGAACTATAAGTCTATCAGTTTCCATAGCAGATAAATGTTTAAAAGAAGGGGTAGCTGTAGGAATGTGGACAAATGCAAGTACCAAATCCCTTGTAACTGGATATATTGAAGAGGTACCTTCTTCGCTAAATTCAATAGAAAAGATATTGGAATTAGGAGCTAGAATGGATTATCTTCCTCGAGGACAATTTAGTAAGCTATTAATGAGAAAGCGACAACAATTCAATACTAATGCAATATATGTAGTGGTTACTCCTTATTTAGATGAAGAGAGTATTTCTATATTAAGAAAACTATCAAAAAGAGGAATTAACTTTAAAATTATTGATGTTTCTGATGATTTGAATTTACCTTCTATTCAAGGAATAGAGAAACTTGAATGTTTAGGGGAGGTGGGATAATGAATTTAGATAGAGAAATAAAAGGGTTTCAAATTTTATTCTTGAACTTATTGCTTTATGTTATTTGGAGCGGTGTAGTGAATATAATATTTAGGTTTAAAGTGAATCATTCATTATTCATAATTGTATTTATAGCTAGTATTTTGTTAATGCTAATTAATCAAAGAATAAAGAAAAATAAAAAGTATAATATTATAGCCTTGATTATACCAAGTATAATGACGTTACTATTATTTTATTATAATTACTCTTTAAATATAGCTTTGTTTAGTATGATATATGCATTACTAGTTTTAATATTAATATATAACACTAAAGATACTATTATGGAATATAAATCAGCTAGAAAAATAGGTAGATTATCAATGGGTTTTGCATTAATCATAGTAGTAGCTGCTGTTTTTTTTATGAGAAATGAGTTTTTTGAAGATATAATAAAATATATTTTAATGCTAATGATATCAAATGTTATTCTACTTAGAGAAACAAGATGTTATTCTCATAATTTAAAAGACAAGAAGATGCGTATCATGAATATGGGAATTGTTATTTTCTTTTTTGCAATTCTATCTGAAAAAGCGGAAAATCTTTTTAAACAAGGACTATCAACAATATATAATATATTCTCATCTGTTTTAGTAGAAGGAGCTGTTATATTTGTTACAATGACTAGAAGGTTTTGGTTATACTTATGGAGAATATTTAATTCATCAAAAGTGATACAGAAAAGCACGGAAAATAAGAATCGTACAGAAATAAAGTTACCAAAGAATAAGCTTTCAGTAGATAAAGAATACGATTTTGAAGCCATCCAAGAGCCTTCTAAAGTAATCATACATATATTACAAATAATAATATTGTTTGTAATAATATTTATAGTCTATAAGTTAATTAAGAAGTATATATTTGGAGCTGCTTCCAAGAAGGAAGATGAAATTCGTGAAAAAATTAGTGTGGTAAAAGATAAGAAAGATAATAAATTTTTTAAATCTATGAAGCGCTTCATGGATGGGAAAGGCAGTATAAGAGAACAGATATACTATGTATTTGGAAACTTTCAAAACAAAGCATATAATAAGGAATTATACAAAAATGGTATGACAGCCAGTGAGCTAAATCATGCCACAAAGAATCATATAAAAGATAAAGCCGCTGAAATTGATGATATTACAAAAATTTACAATGAAGCTAAATTTTCAAATCATCCTATGGAGAAAGATGATTTGGAAATTATAGTGAAGGGATATAGAGAGATTAAAGATGAACTTTAATCTTATTTGTTAATTGGACAATAGGGGCTTACTCGTTCCATCAAAATGAAACGAGTAAAAACTTCTTGTACAAAAGAAGAATAAAATATAGGTTCTGATCTAAGCTAGAACTATCCATCATTATCAATTATCCATTTGTTTAAGTACCTTACTGTAATAATCTGTCTCAAGTATCTTAGCAGAGTAATGAAATTTGCTGTTTACTAATGTAGAAATTCTCTTAATATATTCTTCATCAATTTTTACTCCTTCTTTTGGAATAAAGTCTCCTGTTTCGGAATTATAGCGGCCTTTATCAGTTATAAAGCTTTTATTTAAAAAGAGTACTAAAGGTTCGGAATTAGAAAATATATCTTTACCCATAAGGAGTCTTGAATCATATTCTAGCCCAAGGATATTAGAAAGTGTTGGGATAATATCAAGGCTTGAACAAGGTTTATCTATAGTAGTAGGCTTCATACCCTTTGTATACAATATAAAGGGACTTTTGAATAGTTCAAAGTTCTTTTCTACAGGATGACCAGCAAGTTCTTCAAATGTTTTATCTTCAAGGCCATAAGGATAATGATCTGCGCTAAGAGCTATAAGTGTCTTATCTGCAATCCCAGCTTCTTCAAGGGCGTTTAATAAATATGTCATAGCTTTTTCAAGCTCTAAATTACAGGCTATATATGCCTTAGCTTGCTCTGCATATGGTAAATCTTTAACCTGATCTCTATTTTTCAATGACATAGAGTTTCCATCAAAGGAGTATTGCATATGACCGCTTACTGTCATGTAGTATGTATGAAAAGGTTGATCATTAATATATTCTGAGACTGTTTTTTCCATCATCTCAAGGTCAGATTCAGGCCATGATTCCGTTACATTAAGACCATTTCCAAGACCTTTATACTCATAGCCCATATTTGGATGAGAAATATTCCGTTTGTAATAGGTATAGCTATGATTATGATATGCCATTGTTTTATACCCTAGATTCTTAAACTGGTTTCCCATTACAAAAGGCATATAGTTGGTTCCAGATTTATAAAAACTCCAAACTCCACTTTTAGGAATTAAGCTTGTACATGCTACGTATTCACCATCAGAGGTACTCACTCCCCATATAGGGTTATAAAAATTCGTAAAATTATAACCTTTATGAATCATTTTGTATAGTGTTGGGGTAAGGTCTTCACGTACTGCGTAAGGAGAAAAACTTTCAGCGGTAATGAGTATAAGATTATATCCTTTATATTTTCCTGTGTACTCATTTTTAGCTGTGGGTTTTACTATGTTGAAATATTTATGCATATCATTAATAACTTCATCTTTTTCAGTGGCGATGAGATTATCAAAATCTATAGTTAGGGTATTATACTCTATTTTTTTTTCTTTAATAATATTGCTAGAAGGCGGTTTTATTTCAATTTCAGTAGATTCTATTGGCTCAATTACTTTTACCTGTTTTTTCTCTGAATGAGAAGCTAATAAATCTAGTGAGGATGATTCAAAAACTGGTGACCATCCTGAAATCATTCTTTGTAAATCAATTCGCATAGTTGTAATTAAGCCTAGTCTCTCAACAGAAAGGATTGGATTATTGCTTCTGAAATACAAGTCATATGGAGAATTGAGATTCCTATCATCAATATAAATATTTGCAAGACCTATAATATGCGTTAAAATTAAGCAAGAAAACAGTATGCATCTATAAGGCCAATTTGTTTTTACGAAGGATAAATTTTTCTTCCCTAAAATCATAATTAATATGCAAGGTGTAAATATCAATAAAATCCATATAGAATTTTTAGATATAAGAGCTGCAATATCTTTCCAGAATTCAAAAACTTGAGTAGAATTTCCAGCAGAATATAAACTATAGAATGTCCTGAAAAATTTATAGTAAATCAGCTGAGAAGAAAAAATCAATGCTGAAAATCCAAGTAAAATAGATGATAAAAGGTAACTGATTTTACCTTCAAAAAAGCTACAAATAATATAGAATACAATTGCTAAAGAGATGGAAAAGATAAAAGAAAACACCAATCCTGAGGAAAAAAATCCTCCTGTGGTACTTACTCTTAATATGGTTTCCATAAAGAATAATGCTATTATAAAATAAAATAATAAGTTCAAATTTTTAATAAATTTCATAGTTATAACCACCTTTCATAACATATTATATTAGCAATTCACACAGAATACCATAGTGTTTTTCATATGCCTAAATATAAATTTGGGAAAAAATTAAGCATATATAAAAACAAATAATAAAGAATAAGTAATGTATTTTTGATTTAATTAGTGAGGAAAGATGTATAGGTAGGCAAAGTATGTTATACTCTGTTGTATGCCAAAATATAAAGAACAAATGATATAGAATAAAGAATTCAGAATAAATATTGTTGATATTCTTCATTCGTAATAATATCAACAATATAATATGAGGTTATTATGTTTAAAGTAGAAAACTAATGTAATATAATATATAAATAAATGTGAGGTAACTAGATGAATAAAAAGAAATTTACTGACTTCGGGCTACATAATGATATTCTAAGATCATTAAAAGATTTAGATTTCAAATATGCTACAGAAGTTCAAGAAAAGGTAATACCAGATATACTAAAAGATAAAGATTTAATAGTAAGAGCTCAAACTGGAAGTGGGAAAACTGGAGCATTTGGAATTCCACTGTGCCAAAATGTAGATATGATTACAAAAGATCCCCAGGTACTAATATTAACACCTACAAGAGAACTTGCTGTTCAGGTAAAAACTGATATAGGGAATATTGGAAGATACATGAAAATTAGATGTGCAGCTGTATACGGAAAACATCCAATGCGTATAGAAGTTGCGGAATTAAGACAAAGAGTTCATATGATTGCAGGAACTCCAGGTAGGGTAACTGCTCATATTGAAAATGGTACTATAGACGTTGAGAAAATTAAATATCTTATAATAGATGAAGCTGATGAAATGCTTAATATGGGATTCATTGATCAGGTGGTAAATATAATTAATAAGTTGCCTAAAGATAGGGTTACATTATTGTTTTCTGCAACAATGCCAGAGAAAATCCAACAAATATGCAAGTCATATATGTCAGAACCAATTAAAATTGAAATCGAAGCTGAAGAATCAACATTAGAAAAGATTAATCAGGTATATTATGAAGTTGGAGAAAATGATAAATGCGATTTATTAAATAAATTGATTATCACACAAAGACCTGAAAGTTGCATTGTATTCTGTAATACTAGAGACACTGTAAGGCAAGTACAAAGGTTTTTAAATAAAAAAAAGTACTTTGCAGAGGGTCTTCATGGTGGTATGGAACAGGACATAAGGCTACAAACAATTAAGGATTTCAAAAAAGGTAAATTTCATTTTCTTGTAGCTACAGATGTTGCTGCACGTGGAATTCACATTGATGATATTTCCCTTGTAATTAATTATGATATTCCATTAGAGAATGAAAGTTATGTACATCGTATAGGTAGAACTGGTAGAGCTGGAAAAGGTGGTAGCGCTATGACTTTTGCAACTGAGCGACAAATGCCAGTGATTGAAAAAATTCAAGAGTTTGCAGAGGTATCTATTGAAAAAGCTGAAATACCGACTGATTCACAGGTGAGAGCGAAGAAAGATGAATTTCCTAATATGTACCAATCAAAACCAAAGGAAAAGAAAGATAGAGCTGAAAAGTTAAACAAGAAAATAAGTAGAATAAGATTAAATGCAGGTAAAGATAAAAAACTTAGAGCAGTGGATATTATAGGAGCCTTATGTTCTATTAATGGAATTACAAATGATGACATAGGAATTATAGATATTCAAAAGACCTGCACTTATATAGAAATATTTGAAGGCAAAGGGGATGTAGTACTAAAAGCATTAGAGAAACTAACTATAAAAGGGAAATCAATTTCTTTTAAGAATGTTGGTCATAAGTACTAGGATTTAGGATAAAGTTAGCTGAACCTTACCATAAATAAATGAGGTTTATAGCCTTAGCCATTGAAAGTACTTGGCTAAGGCTGATTTTGTATCGCAAAATACCGTATCATAAGTAATGAATAATTAACATAATATGTTATAATAAAAGAAGAAAATAATTCTTTAGTGATAGACAAATAGGAATTTAGCCAGGAGTTTATATTTAAAATAAGAAGTAACAATTTTAGAAATATAGTTATTATTGAGAGTGTATAAAATGAATTAGTATATTAAAATATAGAAAAAAATATATTGAGGTGAAATATAATGAGAAAATTTATACATTTTGAAAGTGTAGAAGGCTCTGAGCAAAGTCTATAATAAAAATTTGTTTAGAGCCGTATAGAATATTAGTACGGCAACTATAGCCATAGTAGATTTTGCTCAACTATGTACATTAATAAGTGGATAGGAGCAAAAGCATGAAATATGAAAATGCAAAGGAAGTTTTACCCTTAGATATTTTAGAGATAATACAAGAGTATATTGAAGGTAAATATGTATATATACCAAAAAAAGATAATAATAAAAAATCATGGGGAGAACAAAGTGGATTTAGGAGAGAAATTAAGAATAGAAATATAAAAATACTTAATGAATATAAAAATGGGAAAAGTATAAAAGAACTATCTCAAAAGTTTTATTTGACAGAACATAGTATCAGAAGGATTATTAGAGATTATAATAAATAATAAGTTTTAATGCTGTAGTGTAGTTAGAATTACACTACAGCATTTTTGTACAAAGATAATATAGAATTAGATATGTACTTGGTATTAGTTATTGATAAATGATAAAATTTTAAATATAAATCATAGATTAGGAGTGAAGTAAGATGATAAGAAATTTTAAAAGTACAGATATAGATAATATAATGAATATATGGTTAAAAAGTACTATAAAGGCACATGATTTTATTAACAAAGAGTATTGGGAGAATAGTTATGATACTGTGAAAACCGTATATATACCTATAGCTGAGACTCTTGTATATGAAGATAATGAAGGGATAAAAGGGTTTATAAGTATAATAAATAATGAGTTTATAGGCGCGTTATTTGTTGATGTAGCTTTTCAAGGTAACGGTATTGGTAAGAATTTAATAAATTATGCAATGGATAAATATAATGAACTAACATTAGCTGTATATAAAGAAAACAAAAAATCGGTAGAGTTTTATATAAATAGAGGATTTAAAATAATAAAAGAACAAGTTAATGATGATTCAGGTCATCGTGAATATTTAATGCAAAGGGAATTGAAAAGAGACTAAAAAGTATTCTTAGAAATTTGTAAGGGATTTAGATAAATGAATTGGTTAAATGTATATGGGTTAATTATTATGATGATAATTATGATAGCTAATATTATATTTGCAATGAAAGAAAAAAACTTTGAAAGTAAATATAATAACAAAGCAGTTGAAATCATTGAGCAGATAGTAAGATTTGGTTCAATAGCATTAATGATTTTTAATATATCAGTGTTAGAATTTGGTTATTGGTTTGATAATAACAGCAATACTTTTTGGTATTGGGCATATAATTATAACTTATAATAATAATCGATAAATTCCAATTTATATTATTGAGATTAAAATTTTAAAATAAAAAAATTATATAGGTTTATTTTTTATGAAGATTTGATATAATATAAATAAGAAAAGCTTAGTGCTGGTAACACTAAGCAATCCTTAAAACATTTATTTTGTTTTAGGGCTATTGGATTAGATTTATGTTATAAATTATGAATCTTAGAGAAAGTGCTAATCTTCGTTGGATGGAGCACTTTTTTCTTTGCTTTTAACTTCTATATCAAGACCAAGAAACTTAATCTTAATTTTTAAATGATGCATAAAAAGATTATTTTTTAGAATTAATCTAATGACATAAATAACCGATATACACTTTATTAAAGTATCAAACATATCCAATACCACCCCCTAGCTATAGTGAAATAGTTCACCAATAGCCCAGGAGGATAAAACGTTCAAAACCTCCGTAGCCATCCTACTACGGATTTTCAATATTGTACTTTAGAATTATACCATATTTATGTAGAATATATACACAAGAATAAAATGGAAAAACCTCATTTGAAGTAGTTACGGAGAACCGTACCATAAGTAAATATTGAAAAATATTTAAATAGTTCTTTGCTATTTCGCTCTTAGTCGATCTCTGCAACAGTGAAGATTAAGAAAATATTATGTACTATAATAAGATCCAATTTATGGTTTAAAAAGATGAAAATTTAAAATAAAAAACATACAGGTTTATTTTTTATAGAAATTTGATATAATATAAATAAGAAAAGCTTAGTGTTTACGCACTAAGCTTCCTTAGAACATTTATTTTGTTTTAGGGCTATTGGATTAGATTTATGTTATAAACTATGAATCTTAGAAAAAGTGCTAATCTTGCGAGGATGGAGCACTTTTTTCTTTGCTTTTAACTTCTATGTCAAGACCAAGGAACTTAATCTTAATTTTTAAATGATGTATAAAAAGATTATGTTTTAGAATTAATCTAATTACATAAATAATAGATATACACTTTATAAAAGTATCAAACATATCCAATACCACCCCCTAGCTATAGTGAAATAGTTCACCAATAGTCCAAGGTGGATAAAACGTTCAAAACCCCCGTAGCCATCCACTACGGAATTTCTATTTTTGTACTTTAAAATTATACCATAATTATGTAGAATATATACACAAGAATAAAATGGAAAAACCTCACTTGCAGTGGTTGTGGAATTTTTCTATATGAATGATTTACCAAATAATTCATATCAGGTATAATGATATATAATAATTACTAATTAATTCATAGAAAATGAAATTAATAGAGGTAAGACTAACTGTTAAATAGTAAATTTAAAGGTTAGTTAAACAAGCATTTAATTTATGTGGAGGAGTCTAAAAATGAGTAAGAGTTTTGATTTTTTAAAGTCATGTGGAGTGTTTTTTGTAACAACTATTAATGAAGAAATTCCTGCTTCAAGACCATTTGGAGCAGTTATGGAATATGAAGGAAATTTATATATTTCTACTGGCAATACAAAAGATGTTTATAAGCAACTGGTGAAAAATTCAAATATTCAAATTGTTGCGTTGAAAAAAGAAACAAGAGAATGGATAAGAATTAATGGAAAAGCAATAGAAACAAAGGATTTAAAAGAGAAGGCGATTATGCTTAAGGAATGTCCTATTCTTTCTAAAAGATTTAATTCTGAAACTTGCGAATATTTTGCCTTGTTCAAAATTACGGATAAAGAATCATATCTATATACCGACAGTGGAATGATCGAAATTGATTGAATATTGATATCTTTGCATAAGTTTTGATGGGTTGCTTATGGTTGGAACAATTACATCTAAAGATATTAATAAGCTAGAAGAGAAATCGGTAACAGCATTTAAGCAGGGTGAAGAAAAATATAAAGTAGGAGACGTTGTTACAATATAAGAGTTACTTCATAAAAAGAAGACATATAAGCTTTACAAAAGAAGTAAGATAATAAACAGAGGTGATGAAGATGAAGATAACTCAATTGTTTAAAGATATGTTAAAGGGCATTAAAAATAGTATAAGAAGATTTCCAGAAACAATAGGAATTTCAGCAGCTTGCGTTATACTACTTATTTATATCTCAGAACTAGGGTATGGAGTTAATAATGAACTTAGAGAAACCCTTGGTAAAGTAACAATGGTACTTGCACTTGGAATTCCTCTTTCATTATGTATTAAGCTTTATTTTGAAAGACTAAAAGATTATAAAAAGTTCCTGTTTTATGTAACCTACGTAGTAGGAGCGGCATTATTAATACTGTATTATTATGTTTTCCTTAATGATTTTGATATGATTTCAATACCAAGGTATATGGGTGTTAGTTTTATTCTTTATTTAGTTTTTCTTTTTATACCGTACCTTCCTAAAAAAGATAATTTTGAACTTTATGTTATAAAGGTTTTTATAAGATTTTTTACAACAATATTGTATTCAGTTGTTTTATATTTAGGACTAGCTGCAATCTTAGTAACAATAGATAAGTTACTTGGTGTTAGTATTAAAGGTGAAATTTATTATTATAGTTGGCTTATAGTTGCAGGAGTATTCGCACCGTCCTTTTTCCTTGCAGGTATACCACAAAACAATGAAGAATTATCTTTAAAGGATTATTCTAAACTGATTAAAGTGCTTGTACTATATATTGTTATACCACTTATAACAGTATATACAATAATATTATATATTTATTTTGCAAAAGTAATTATTACAAGACAGTGGCCACAGGGGCTTGTATCGCACCTTGTGCTTTGGTACTCAGCAATAAGTGCAGCAGTACTATTTTTAATATCCCCATTACTTAAGGAAATGAAATGGACACAAAAATATTTTAAGGTTTTTCCTAAGGCAATACTACCACTTATATCAATGATGTTTATATCTATAGGTATAAGAATTAATGCATATGGAGTAACTGAAAATAGGTATTTTGTTGTGGCGCTTGGGGTATGGGTATTACTAGCAATGGTATATTTCGCATTTAAAAAGAAGAGAAGTAATATAATGCTTCCAGTATCTCTTGCAGTAATTATTTTTATATCACTTTTTGGACCATTGAGTAGTTTTTCAGTTTCAAAATACAGCCAAAACAAAAGATTTGAGAAAATACTTATTAGAAATAACATGATGGTAGGTAATAAAATTGTAAAGGCAACTTCGAATGTATCAAAAGAAGATGTAGGAGAGATAAGCAGTATACTTAGCTATTTTGATAGAAATAATAATTTAGAAGAGATAAAGTCTCTACCTAAAGGATTTAAGATTAAAGATATGGAGCAGGTCTTAGGATTAAAATATCAGGATGAGTATTATTATAACGGTGATGAATATTTTTACTTCGATGTATTGGAACATGCTCAAGCTATAGATATAAGAGGATATGATTATCTATTTAATTTAATGGATCAATATTATCAAGAGTCTAAGGATATTTCGCTTAGTGTAAAATTCATTGAGGCAACAAATATACTTAGCATAAAGGAAAATGGAGAAGAAATTTATAGAAGAGAATTGGCGGATTTTGCAGATGCTCTTGTAGAGAAATATGGTACTGAGCGCAGCGACAAAAGTCTTCCTGTAGATGAAATGTCCATTGAAGATGAGAATGATAAGCTAAAAATTAAAATTCAATTTTCTTATATATCAGGAAATAAAAATGTTTCAACTGATGAAGTTGAATCAAGAAGATTTGGATTTAATGTTTTAGTTAAAGTGAAGTAATTATTTGAGACCTATAGTAAACTAAAATAAACAATAAGAGCTATCATTTCGATAGCTCTTATTGTTTATCTAACTACTTTTATCATTTCAAATTCATATTCATTATTTTTACGCACTTTTTTATCAATTTTACTTGAGAAAAAGTAAGAAAGTCCTAATAAAATGAATCCAGTAAAAGCTCCTAAAAGCTCATAATTATCATAGCCAGAACTTTTGAAGAAGGCTAATCCAGCAGTTAATCCAATTGCGAACATGATAGTAGGGAAAATATATGCCCAAAATATCATTTTAGAGAATATACTTTTTTTGATTCCAACCTGTACTCTAGCACCAGTTGAAACGTTCAAGGTATTCTTGATTTCAAGTGTAATGGAATCAGAAGCACATCCACCAGTACAACTTCCACAATTCCCCCCACATCCAGATTTTCTAGGGAAAACAACATATGCGAAATCACCGTTAATTGATTTTACAAATCCCACTTCTTCCAAAGTCCTCAGCTCCTTATTCTTTAGGTGCAGCAGCTTCTTCTTTAGCAGCAGGTGCTGCCTTTGGAGTAGCTTTGCTCTGACGTAAGTTCAGTATTGCATTTGTAGGACATTTTTTTTCACATAATCCACAGTTTACACACTTATCATAATCAATAGTTGGAAGGTTGTTATCCATAACCATTGCTTCTTTAGGGCAAGCCTTAATACAAAGTGTGCATCCTATACATCCAACAGAACAGCTAGATTTTACGTCTTTTCCTTTATCGTGAGTGTTACAATTTATACGTACTAATGAGTTTTTTGGTACCATACCAATAACTCCTTTAGGACAAGCGTCTATACAAGCACCACAAGCAACACATTTTTCTTCATCAATAACTGCAATACCATCTTGAATCTTAAGCGCATCAAAATTACAAACCTTTATACAACTTCCAAGACCAAGACAACCATGACTACAAGCTTTTGAACCACCACCAGGTGCAATAACTGCTTGATTACAGTCTTTTATTCCATAGTATTCGTATTTTTCTTTAGCATTATCACAAGTTCCGTTACATTTCACAAATGCAACCATTGGTTTAGAATCTTCAACAGCAACACCTAAGATGCCAGCAATTTTTTCAGCAGAAGCAGCTCCACCGGGACCACATAAGTTTGGAGGTGCACCATTAGTTACTATTGCTTCTGCATAAGCATCACATCCTGCAAATCCACAACCACCACAGTTTGCGCCAGGAAATGCATCTCTAACCAAGGGTATTTTTGGGTCAACCTTTACTTCGAATTTCTTAGATGCATATCCTAATATAAGTCCGAAAGCAAGTCCCATAATACCAAGTGTTATAACGGGAAAAACTAAGCTAGTTAAATCCATATGTTGTACCTCCCTATACTAATCCAGAGAAGCCAAGGAATGCTATTGCCATTAATCCAGATGTAATTAATGTAATAGGAAGACCTTTTAAAGCCTCTGGGATATTTGTGTTTTCTTCCATTCTTTCTCTTAAACTTGCAAGAAGAACGATAGCTAATGTGAAACCAAGAGCACAACCTAATGAGTTAACGATTGATTGGATTAAAGTAAATCCTTCATTCATATTTGTAATAGCTATACCAAGCACTGCACAATTTGTTGTAATCAGAGGAAGGAATATTCCTAATGATTTATATAGTGCTGGATTTGTTTTCTTTATAATAACCTCTACTAATTGTACTAGAGATGCGATTACTAAAATAAATGCTATTGTATATAAATATTCAATATTCCAAGGAACTAAAACAAATTCATATACCAAATAAGATATTGTTGATGCAAGCAGCATAACAAATGTTACTGCCATTCCCATGCCTTTAGCGGTATCAATCTTTTTTGAAACCCCTAAAAATGGACATATACCTAGGAATTGAGCAAGTACTACATTATTTACTAGAGCTGCTGCTATGAAAATAGTAAAAAGATTCATAGTCCTCCACCTTTCCAGAAATATTATATATTCTGTAAGAATTTATAGTCTGTATAATTTATCTTTAATTAGATTTTTTTCTTTTATTGATTTTTCTTTGATTAAGAATTGCCATTAGAATACCAAGTGTGATGAATGCACCAGGAGCTAGAACCATAATTAATGCAGGTTCATATGAAACAGGCATTACACGTAAAGCTAAAGCACTTCCATCAAAAATTGTACCGTTACCTAAAATCTCTCTTATAGCACCAAGTACTGTTAGAGAAACTGTAAATCCTAATCCCATTCCAATAGCATCAAATATTGAATTGAAAACATTGCTCTTTGAAGCATAAGCTTCTGCTCTTCCTAATATTAAACAGTTAACAACTATAAGAGGAATGAATATTCCTAGTTGATCATTTAAAGCAGGGGCATAACCCTGTAATAAGAATTGTAATATTGTAACGAAAGTTGCAATGATTACGATGAACGCAGGAATACGTATTTCTTTTGGGATAACTTTTCTAAGTAATGATATTACTACGTTAGAACCAATCAAAACTGCTGTAGAAGCAAGCCCCATACCCGCACCATTTACAGCACTTGAAGTAACAGCTAGTGTTGGACACATACCAATAACTTGTACAAAAGTTGGATTTTCATTTATAATACCAGTTTTTAATCTATCGGATATTATGCTCATGGTGTTATTCTCCTTTCAAATTAGAATTATAGAACTCTACAGCATCATTAACTCCATTAACTACTGCTCTAGAAGTTATTGTTGCTCCAGTTATAGCTTCCACCTGATTTTCAGCTGAAGCCGTACCTTTTACAACTTCTAATTCTTCACTTGTAGATTTGTTTGCAAACTGTCCTGAAAACTTTGGTTTAGGTGCATTAGCACCAAGACCAGGAGTTTCAGAGTGAGATAAGATTTTTATTCCACCAATTGTACCATCAGTGTAAATACCTACCATTATTTCAACAGCTCCATTATAACCTTTAGGGGATACCTTGATAGCATATCCAATAATTTCACCATCTTTATATCCAGCGTTAACTTCAAGAATCTTATCATTAAGTTCAATCTGGTGATCTTTAAATTCATCTACTTTAGGAAGTATTTCAATCATAGCATTTTGTTTTGCGCTAGCATTTGCTTCTTTGATTGGTTCAGCTGTTATGCTGTGAACTGCGCCTAAAGATAATCCTGCAAGAGCGGCTATTAATAATAAAATCATTCCTAGTCTTAAATTATTCTTCATCTATTTTACCTCCCCAAATACTCTAGGAGCTGTATATCTATCGATTAATGGAACAAATAAGTTCATTATAAGGATTGAGTAGGAAACACCTTCTGCATATCCTCCAAATATACGGATTAGACTAGTTAAAATACCACAACCTATTCCGAATATAAGATGTCCTTTTTTAGACATTGGTGACGTTGTGTAATCAGTTGCCATAAAGAAAGCACCAATCATCAAACCGCCAGCAAGGATTTCAAATAATCCATCTCCTGTCATGAATCCATTTCTACCAATTACTGTTGTTAAAACAAATACTGTTCCAATATATGATAATGGAATATGCCAGCTGATAACTCGTCTATATAATAGATAAGCTCCACCTATTAAAAGAGCTATGGCTGAAGTTTCTCCTATACAACCACCTGTATTTCCTATGAAAACATCCATTAGTCCAGCAACCGCTGTTCCACCTTCTTTTAAAACTCCAAGAGGCGTTGCAGAGGATACTCCATCAACAGTCCAATTAGTCATATGAACAGGCCATGATGATAAAAGTACAGCTCTAGCAGCTAAAGCTGGGTTAACAATATTTTGACCAAGTCCACCAAAAAACTGTTTAACTACAATAATTGCTATAAAACCACCTACTACAGGAAGCCATAATGGCACATGTGCTGGAAGGTTGAAGGCGAGTAGAAGTCCTGTTATAACCGCACTTAAATCAAATATTGTTACTTTTCTATGTGTAAGTTTCTGCCACAGTGCCTCTGCTCCTACACAAGAAAGTACTGAAGCAAGTATAACTAAAAGTCCTTGCATTTTAAAGAAATATATTCCTGCTATAGTAGCTGGTAGTAAAGCTATTACAACATCTCTCATTATTCCTTGAACAGTATCATTAGAACGAATATGTGGAGATGATGATACTGTAAACATTCTATCTAACATACATTTTCCTCCTACTTAGCTGTATTTTTTCTTCTATGATCAATGATAGCTCTTTTTCCTTGACGGCAAGTTTGTGTTAAATGACGCTTTGCTGGACAAGCGAATGAACAACAACCACATTCTATACAATCCATACCATGATTTTTTTCAAAATCTTCATATTCATTTCTAAGAACTAAAGAATTAAGCTTAGAAGGTATTAAGAACATTGGACATGCATCAACGCATTTACCACATCTAATACAATTTGTTTCTTCAGGTAATACAGCTTGTTTCTTTGTTAAACATAAGATTCCAGATGTTCCTTTAATAGCAGGTACATCTAATGAGCTTAGGGTTGTCCCCATCATTGGGCCTCCTGAAATAACTTTAACAGGATCTTCATTGAATCCACCAGCAGCTTCAATTAGCTCAGTCATAGAAGTTCCAAACTTAACTCTAAAGTTTTTAGGATCTTTAACAGCTTCTCCTGTAACAGTAACTACTCTTTCCATCAAAGGTCGTCCATTGACTACTGCATTGTATATTTCATAAACTGTGTCTATGTTTTGTACTACGCATCCAGCAGCAGCAGGAAGTTTTCCAGAAGGAACTTCACGGCCTGTTATCGCATATATTAGCTGTTTCTCAGCGCCTTGAGGGTATTTTGTTTTTACTGTTTTGATTTCAATGTTATCAATGCCTTTGGCAGCATCTTTCATTGCTTGAATTGCTTTTGGTTTATTATCCTCAATTCCGATGTAACCCTTAACTCCAGGGAACATTTTAAGAATAATTTTTAATCCTGTGATTATTTCAGATGATTTTTCGAGCATCATTCTATAGTCACATGTTAGATAAGGTTCACATTCGGCGGCATTTATAAGTATGCTGTCAATTTTCATATCTTCTGGTGGAGTTAATTTGATATGTGTAGGGAAACAAGCGCCACCCATACCAACAATACCAGCCTCTTTTATAATGTTTACTAGTTCTTCTTTAGTCATGCTCTCGTAATTCTCATGTGTAAGCATTGTATCAACTTCCTCATAAGTATTGTCATTTTCAATGATGATTGACATTACTTTAGTTCCATTGGAATGTGGCATTGGCATAACATTCTTAACAATACCTGATACACTTGAATGAATAGGGGCACTAACAAATGCTGTAGCAGCTCCGATTTTTTGTCCAACCAAAACTCTGTCACCTTTTTTTACTAAAGGTTCACAAGGTGCGCCAATATGCTGTGACATAGGGAAAACTAAATCACCCTTTGGAAGTAATACTTCAATGTTCTTGTCCTCACTTAACTTTTTACCATGTGGAGGATGAATACCTCTCTTAAAAGTTAAAAGTCCCATAGAACTCCTCCTTTTTATAAGTGTTTTTTTATTTTAATTAATGACTAAAAATTTTAATCCTCTAATTTGGGTTAACAGGGATTAAAATAGAAAATAAAAAAAATATATTATAAAGTCTAGCCTTATTAATTAATAATCCTTTAATATATAATAACATTATTCTAGATAAAAAATGAATTTTTCTGAAAATTCTTATTTTATTATTATGTAACTTAAACAAAAAATTAACAATATGAAGTAAAGCGTTAACGTGGTGAAAATTGCTTTAAAATTAACAATGAATTGGTATATATGAAAGTGAATTATGCAATTAAAAGAGAGTAATAGTTCAAATTGACGAAAACATACTTATTTAAATAAATGTGAATTGTTAAATAAATATTTATAGAATATAGCACTTTAAGACTTATATTATATTTAAAGTTTTAAGATACCATTTTATAAGGTTACTATTTTTTAAAAAAAGTTGCATTTATTTATTTTTTAACGATTTTTTTAAAATGAATCTTATGAAAAGGAACAAAAAGTAGCTTTATTTATTAAAGGAAAGAAACTAATAATAAGAGTAAGACAAAAAATACCCCTTAAAGCTTATAGGTTATGTCTACTTAACTACTTAAAGGGGAGGGCTTCATAATTATTTTTCCATACTATATTCTCACTTTTTAGATAGATAAATTAACAATAATGAAAAAAACTTATATAAATTCATTTCTATATTTAGGGTTATTTTCCTTTAAAAAGTAATAATTAATCTTTCAAGTTCTTTTATTGTTCTTTCTTTCTTCTCCAAAACATTAGACAATATTTTATAAGCAAAAGTTTCAGAATCACTTTCTGTTATTACCAATTTTCCTTGAATACTAATATATAATGCAAAGATATCTTTATGTAAAGATGCTGTCCATTTAATTAGCTTGGGGATATTATCAATGTTTTCACAGTAAATCTTATTATTAAATTCATTCATTGAAAAAGAGATTTTATCATATATGCTAAAATCAATATCTTCTAAATCATTACCCTTTAAATCCGTTTTAATATCTTCGTAATATTTAATTTCTTTATCTACACTTTTGATTAAAACAGATTTTACTAATTTAAATTTTGCTTTATCTTGTCCTTTATAATCTATATTTAAATACAGATTTTTTCTCTTTACTGCTATATCTATTGTTTTATTTAATATATCTATTATGGTATAGGCCATAGTCTTCCTCCTGGAAAGCTTTTAAAAATGAAATTTTCTAAAATCATTATAATATATCATAACATAGAGTAGTTTAGCCTATTAACTTTAAGGATATTCAATTATGCTTTAAAGTTATTAACACAAAAGGTATAATACTACATATTGGGTGTTATTACTTAGAAGGAAATGATCAGGAGGGAATTTATGAAGGGGAAGGAATCGAGAAATCTTTTAAAGGGGAGTATTAGCAAAAATCTTTTTTTAATGGCTGGACCAACAATGCTTGGTTTTATGTTTCAGATGTTTTACGATTTAGTTGATATGATTTGGATTGGTAAAATTTCAGCTAAGGCAGTTGCTGGAGTTACTATTTTCTCAACAATGTTTTGGATGGTAAATGTTTTGAATGAAATAATCGGGACAAGTTCAATTTCCTTGATTTCACAAAGTTATGGAAAGGGAGATGATGATAGAACAAGTCTATGTATAGAACAAACACTTACATTTAAAGCACTTGTGGCAGTAATAGCGGGAATCATTTTTTCCGTTATATTGAGACCGTTACTTGGCTTTTTCACACATGATACAGTAGTATCACAAGCTGCTCTTAGCTATGGATATATACGTATTTTCTTTTTGCCAATAATGTTTTCTTCCTACACTGTGAATACAGCTTTTAGGTGTGTTGGTGATGCAAGAAAGCCTATGATAATTATGTTTATATCAGCATTTCTAAATATTATATTAGATCCGATTTTTATGTTTGATATAATTCCAGGAACATCTATTCCAGGGTTTGGTTTAGGGGTTTTTGGGGCAGCACTAGCAACTGTTGTTTCTATTACAGTTTCATTTATTATTGCATTTATATTTGTATTATCAAATAAAACAAAGGTGAGAATAAACCTTAAAAGACTATTTAAGTTGAATTTAGAGATTGATAAAAAGCTTATAACCATAGGGCTACCAAATGGATTTGAAGTGTTATTAAGAAATTTTGTAGGGATTTTTACACTAAAGTTTATTACCTCCTATGGAACAGATGCTGTTGCAGCTATGGGAATAGGAAATAGATTATTTGGTTTTGCATTTATGCCTTTATTGGGATTATCTATGGGAAGTAGCACAATAGTTGGACAGTGTCTTGGATCCAATAAATTAGATAGGGCAAAAGCTACAGCTAAATATGCTTCTTTTTATGGGGCGTTATTAATGATAGTTGTATCTGTTATTGTGTTTATATTTCCCAAAACAATAATGGAAATATTTATAAAAGAAATAGGGGTTATTGAAATTGGTATCCCAATGTTGAGAATAATTACTCCAGGGCTTATCATGGCTGGTGTTGTTATGGGATATGGAAGTGTTTTTTCAGGCTCAGGATATAACATACCATACCTAATTTCAAGTATTACTGGAAGATGGATAATACAAATACCACTTATGTTTTTAGTGGTTCATGTGTTCAAACTTCCTATTGCATGGGTATGTATGACATTCATAGCAGCTGATTTTGGTGAAATGATGGTGATACTCGCAGCATATAAAAATGGTAAGTGGGAAAGGAAAAGAGTATAAAAGAGAATTATCATCATGGGATAAATTAGTACTTGATAATCAATTGTTAATCTGTTAAACTACTAATAATTCAAAATTAAATATACGTAAACAACATGTTACAGAGGCCGCGGTTGTTATTAGTACTATATATGATTATATAGGAAAGGAACAACTGCCGAAGTACAGAAATTTATTTCAATGTATTGGGACTATGTTTAATAAGCATAGTACTGTCTTTAGTTAATAGCCCAGTTTTCTAAGGGAGCGCTGTTTCATGTTGGGGCAAGAGGTTCTGTTTTTGTGGATTTTTATACATGTGCATACATTCTTTTAATGGAAGTATGCTACGAAACCATGTATTTTATTTTTACATATAAAAACAGTCATGAGTGCCTTTTGCTCGTGACTGTTTTTTTTGTGCAAAAAAATATGTAGTGTAGATAATAAGAGAATGATAAATATAAATCAGAAAACAAATGATAGCGGAGAGGTGAGAGTAAATGAGGTTTTTTGGAACAATGGAGATAAATAACGAAGGTAATCTACAAATTGGTGGATGTGATTCTGTTAATTTGGCAAAAGAGTTTGGCACTCCTTTATATGTTGTTGATGAAAAGTTTTTCAGAGGTAATTGTAGAACTTTTAAAAATAACTTTTCAATGGAGGGTATTGATACAGAAGTAATCTACGCATCTAAAGCCTTTTTAAATTTAGCTGTTTGTAAGCTTATATCACAAGAAGGACTTTCTCTAGATGTTGTTTCAGGAGGAGAACTGTATACTGCTTTAAAAGCAGAGTTTCCTGTAGAAAGAATTTATATGCATGGAAATAATAAAACAAGAAATGAATTGATTATGGCTATTCAAGCTGGAATAGGAAGAATAGTTGTTGATAACAAACAGGAACTAGAGTTGCTGGAGTATTTATGTGAAGAATTGGATAAAGAAATAGATGTTTTATTAAGGGTAAACCCAGGTATAGATGCTCATACTCATGAATATATTCAAACTTCAAAGAATGATTCGAAATTTGGAGAATCTATCTTTAGTGATGATATATGTTGTTTATTAGATAGATTTCAAAACAGTAGAAGAATTAATTTAAAAGGATTCCACTGTCATATAGGGTCGCAAATTTTTGAGCAAAAATCATTTTATCAAGGTATTTCAGTAATGCTTGAATTTTTAGACAGAGTAAAAAAAGAGTGTAATTTTATTACTGAGGAATTAAATTTAGGTGGAGGGTTTGGGGTCTATTATTCTAAAGAAGACACACCAATTGATTTAGTTGATTGTTTAAGGAATATGCTTTTATTAGTTAAAGAAAAGACTGTGAAAATGGGATTAAATATACCTAAGGTTATGATTGAACCAGGTAGATCAATAATGGCTAATGCAGGTACTACTCTTTATGAAGTTGGAGGGACTAAAAATACCTATGGAGGTAAGCAGTATATATTTGTAGATGGGGGAATGACTGATAACCCTAGAACAGCATTATATGGTGCGAAATATGAAGCGGTTATTGCAAATAAAATGAAGCTAGAGAACAAAGAGACATACACAATTGCGGGAAAGTGTTGTGAATCAGGAGATGTCTTGATAAAAGATATTGTATTACCTGAAGTTGAACGGAAGGATGTAGTAGCTGTACTTAGTACAGGTGCATATAATTATAGTATGGCTAGTAATTACAACAGAATTCCAAGACCATCAGTAGTGTTTGTTAAAGATGGAGAAGCGAAATTAACGGTGAAAAGAGAAACATATGAAGATATTCTTAGAAATGATTTATTAATTTAAGAGACTTAGTTGTGATAGAGGAGGAAACAAGAATGACAGTGTTAGTACAGAAATATGGAGGAACTTCAGTTGGAAGTATAGATAAAATTAAGAATATAGCTAGAAGAGTAATTGAAGAAAAGAAAAAAGGAAATGATATGGTAATTGTAGTTTCAGCAATGGGGAAATCAACAGATAAGCTTGTTGAAATGGCAAAAGCTATTTCTGAAAATCCATGTAATAGAGAGATGGACATGTTGTTATCTACAGGGGAACAAGTAACGATTTCATTATTATCAATGGCCTTAAAGGGGTATGGATATGATTCAATATCATTAACAGGATTTCAAGCTGGGATTATCACAGAGGGAACTCATACTAAAAACCGTATTACAGAAATTGAAATAGATAATATTAAAAATCATCTAAAAGATGGCAAAATTGTTGTCGTGGCAGGATTTCAAGGGATAAATGAAAATGGCGATATAACAACATTGGGTAGGGGCGGCTCTGATACAACTGCTGTTGCCTTAGCAGCAAAATTGAAATGTAAATGTGAAATTTATACTGATGTAGATGGAATCTATTCTGTAGATCCCAGAATATTTCCAGAAGCTAAAAAATTAGAAACTGTAAGCTATGAAGAGATGATGGAAATGGCTAGTTTAGGGGCTGGTGTTATGGAAACTAGAGCAGTGGAAATAGGTTTTAAATATAAAGTACCTATTTATGTTGCATTAAATACAGGAGAAGTTAAAGGGACGTATATAAAGGAGTATGATAAAACTATGGAAGAAAAAGTAATAACAGGTTTAGCTGCAACGGAAGATGTTTTAATGATTACAATTAATCATGTAGAATATAATTCGAAAAATATTGCGCTAATATTTGAGAAATTGGCGAAATATAACGTTAATATAGATATGATAAGCCAAACAGCACCTTTTAATGGTGTGGTTAATGTATCTTTTACAGCATCAAAGAATGATATTTTTATAATTGATAAAGTGGTAAAAAAGTTAAAGAATGAATTAAAGAATATAGAAGTATCTAAGGATTCAAATATATCAAAAATATCTGTAGTGGGAATAGGAATGATGAACCAATCAGGGGTAGCTGGTAAGGTATTTAAAATATTTTCAGATAACAATATTGAATTTAAGCAGGTAACTACTTCAGAGATAAGTATATCTTATACTATTGATGCCAATGATAAAATTAAAGCTATAACTGTATTGGCAAAGGAACTAAATATATAGCACTATTTACAATATATCAAGCATTTAATGATAATTAACTTGTAAAAAAAAATAATAAAATAATTATATAATATTAAAGTTTGGACGAAATTATGATTAGAGATATAGTAATTCCTATTAAGGGGGCATATGATGTGTTGAAATTTGAGAAATTACAAGGTACAGGAAATGATTTTATAATTTTTAATGGTATAGAAAATAAATTACCAAATCATAATGAGTTGGCTAAAAAAGTATGCAGCAGAAACTTTGGAATTGGTGCTGATGGTATGATGGTGGTAGAGAAATCAAAAATTGCTGATATAAAGATGCTATTTTATAATGCTGATGGAACGCAAGCACCTATGTGTGGCAATGGAATAAGATGTTTTTCAAAATATGTTTATGAAAAAGATATAGTAAATGACGAAATATTTACAGTTGAAACACTAGGCGGAATTATGAAGCCGCAAGTAATAATTGAAGATAGTAAAATAAAAAGTGTTAAGGTGAACTTAGGAAATCCAATATTTTCAACAAATGATATTCCTATAGATACTCATGATGAAAACTTTATTGATAAAAAGCTTAGAGTGGGAGAAGAAATTGTAAATATTAGCGGATTAGTTATTGGAACAATTCATACTGTAATCTTTGTTAATGATTTTGATGAAGTTAATATTGAGCAGTTAGGGAAAGCAGTTGAAAATAACAAAATGTTCCCTTTAAAAACTAATGTCAACTTTGTAAAAATAATTGATAAAAAAAATATTGAACTTACTACATGGGAAAGAGGAGTCGGGATAACTTTAGCTTGTGGAACAGGAGCAGCTGCAAGTGCTATTGTAAGCTCAATCCTTCATAATACAGAAAAAACATTAAATGTACACGTTAAAGGTGGAAAATTAATTATTGAACAAATTGATGGAACCATATATATGACAGGCCCTGCTGAGAAAATTTGTGAAGGGGTTTATTATAATGAAAAAAATTAATATAGCAATCGTTGGAGCAACTGGAATGGTTGGAAGAACATTTTTAAAAGTTTTAGAAGAAAGAAATTTCCCTATTAAAAATTTATATCTTTTTGCTTCTAAAAGGTCAGCAGGAAGTAAAATAGAGTTTAATGGTAGTGAATATATAGTAGAAGAATTAAATCAAGATTCATTTAAAAGAGAAATTGATATTGCACTATTTTCAGCTGGTGGTGATATAAGTAAAAAATTTGCACCTATAGCAAAAGAAAATGGAGTTATTGTAGTTGATAATAGTAGTGCATGGAGAATGGATAAAGAAGTTCCTTTAATTGTTCCAGAGGTAAACCCTGAAGATGTTAAGTGGAACAACGGAATTATTTCAAATCCAAATTGTTCTACAATTCAAGCTGTTCTACCTCTAAAAGTATTAAATGATGCTTTTAAAATTAAAAGAATAGTTTATTCAACTTATCAAGCTGTTTCAGGTTCAGGGGTTGGAGGAATAATGGATTTAGAAAATGGTATAGAAGGTATTCCTAATAAAAAATATCCTCATCAAATAGCATATAACTGTATTCCGCATATAGATGTATTTATGGATAATGGATATACAAAAGAAGAAATGAAAATGATTGAAGAAACTAAAAAGATCTTAAATGACAGTACATTAAGAATTACTGCTACTACAGTTCGAGTTCCTGTAAGGCATGGACATAGTATTTCAATAAATTTAGAGTTTGAAAAAGATTTTGATTTAGCTGAAGTTTACAGTGTATTAGAAAATGCTGATGGAATAATAGTACAAGATGATGTCGAGAATAATGTCTATCCTATGCCTATAAATATAGAGGGAAAAAACGAAGTTTATGTTGGAAGAATTAGAAGAGATTTTAGTGTAGATAATGGGATTAATTTATGGGTAGTAGCTGACAATATTAGAAAAGGAGCTGCTACTAATACAGTTCAGATTGCAGAGTTGATTATAAAGAGGTTATAAGCTTTTAGGGGGGGCAAATAATGAAGATACTAATTAGTGGATGTAATGGGAGTTTGGGACAAGCTATCTCCAAGGTCATAGAAGAGAAAAGTGATATAGAAATAATTGCAGGTTTATCCAGAAGTCCTAAAAAAGCTAATAATTCTTATCCAGTTTACACTAGTATATTTGAATGTAAAGATGAGGTGGATGTTATTATTGATTGTTCTAATCCTCAATGTTTACCTGATCTGTTAAAGTATGCAGTTGAAAGAAACATACCTCTTTTGATAGCTACAACAGGTTTATCTAAAGAAAATATGGAAGATATTAAAACAGCTTCAAAGAAAATCCCAGTGATTCATACCGCAAATACATCATTAGGATTAAATCTATTGATTACTTTAGTTAAAAAAGCAGCATTGGTTTTAGAAGAAAACTTTGATATAGAAATTATTGAAAAGCATCATAATAAAAAAATAGATGCGCCTAGTGGAAGTGCTTTTATGATAGCTGATGCAATAAACCAAGAATTAGATAACTCCAAAAAATATTTATATGGAAGAAGTGGAACTGAGGAAAAAAGAACAAAAAATGAAATCGGTATACATGCTATCCGAGGTGGGACTATATGCGGAGAACATAATGTTATATTTGCAGGACTAGATGAAATAATTGAGATTAAGCATATTGCATTATCAAAAAAGGTTTTTGCTTTAGGGGCTGTAAAGGCTGCGAAATATATTGTAAATAAAGATAGTGGATTATATAACATGGAAGATTTGATAAAACTTTAAAAGAAAAAGATAAGAAAACAGCATATAAAGTACAAAACATGTCTTATACTGTTATTTATATATTAAAGTAGATAAAGCTTTGTATCAAGCAAAAGAAGAAAATCGTAATAAAGTAGTAAGTATATAGGAATACTTCAAATATGAAAAAGCATCTAACTAAATAAGTTGGATGTTTTTTTATTGCGTTAAAAAATAAATAATTTTAGTAATGTTTTAATCATTAAGTGAATAGAATAACCAAGTATGTATTTAAGAAATTGATAATTGTTTCATAGAGGTAAAAATTTAAAGGAAGATGGGGGCGTATTATGTATCATGAAAGCGAGCCTATTAGTGAAAACTATTTTGATTCATATGATTTTTCGTTAGGTAGGACTTTTAATAACTATAAATTTTTAGGAGCACACTTAAGTGAAAATCAGGGAGTAAAGGGTATAAACTTTGCTGTGTATGCCCCTAATGCAGAAAGCATTAATGTTGTTGGTGATTTTAATAACTGGAATGGGATTAAGCATCCTATGAAAAAGAATGAAAGCTTGGGAATATGGAATATTTTTATTCCAGGATTAATAGAGGGGAATAGCTATAAGTATGAAATTTTTACAAGAGATAAGGAAGTTAAGTTAAAGTCGGACCCATACGCATTCTATTCAGAATTACGACCAAATACAGCTTCGGTAATTGCTTCACTAGATAAATATCAATGGAATGATGAGGAATGGATAGAAGAGAAGAATAGGACTTCTAAGTATGAAAAACAAATAAATATTTATGAATTACATTTAGGTTCTTGGAGAAGAAAAGATGATCAGGGATATTATGATTACAGAGAAACTTCAGAAGAAATCATAAAGTATGTCAAAGAAATGGGATATACACATATTGAATTGCTACCAATTACAGAGTATCCTTTTGATGGTTCATGGGGCTATCAAGTAACTGGCTATTATTCTGTGACAAGTCGGTTTGGAAAACCAGAAGATTTTATGTGTTTCGTAGATAGGTGTCATCAAGAAGGAATTGGAATTATTCTAGATTGGGTACCTTGTCACTTTTGTAAAGATAAACATGGATTGTTAAAATTTGATGGAACAGCTCTTTATGAATATGATAATCCAATAATGGCTGAAAATTCAGAGTGGGGAACAGCTAGTTTTGATTATGGTAAAAAGCACACTAAAAGTTTTTTAATATCTAATGCTATGTTTTGGTTTGATGTCTATCATATTGATGGCCTAAGGGTTGATGCAGTATCCTATATGCTTTATTTGAATAGTGGGAAAAAAGATGGGTTGTACATACCAAATAAGTATGGTGGGGTAGAAAATTTTAGTGCAATTGAATTTTTAAGAGAATTAAATAATACAATATCTAAATATTATCCAAAAGCTTTAATGATTGCTGAAGAATCTACTGCGTGGCCGCATGTTACGGGAGCTACAGAAATAGGTGGACTAGGTTTCGATTATAAGTGGAATATGGGATGGATGAATGATATGTTGAAATATATGGAAATAGACCCTATTTATAGAAAGTGGCATCACAATTTAATTACTTTTTCATTTATGTATGCATTTTCTGAAAAGTTTATCCTTCCTATATCTCACGATGAAGTAGTACATGGGAAAAAATCTTTAATAGAAAAAATGCCAGGAAATTATTATGAGAAGTTTGCTAATTTAAGAGTATTCTTTGTTTACATGATAGCTCACCCTGGGAAAAAGCTTTCATTTATGGGAAATGAATATGGCCAGTTTATTGAATGGGATTACAAAAAAGAATTAGATTGGATGTTAATAAAATATGAAAACCATAAAAAAATGAAATATTTCACAGAACAACTTAATAAATTTTATATAAATGAAAAATCACTATATGAGTTAGATTGTGATTCAAAAGGATTTTCTTGGATTGATCATCAAAACTATGAGCAGAGTGTAATAACATTTATGAGAAAAGGTAGAAAGCAAGATGATTTCATTATTATTGTGTGTAACTTTACACCTGTGTTACGCAAAAATTATAATATTGGAGTTCCTTTTTTAGGAGAATATGAAGAAGTGTTTAATAGTGATATGGAACAATATGGTGGGACAGGAGTTGAAAATAAAAATATGCTTATAGCAAATAATTTAAAATGGCATAATCAACCATGCTCAATAACTCTAGAAATTCCACCTTTAGGGGGACTGTTTATAAAAATAAAGAACAGAGAACAAAGAACAAATGTGGAGGTTTGCTCATGCAAACTTTGATTGTAAAAAAGATGAAAATAAGGGGTTTTTGTTACTCATGAAATTATTTGATTTATACACAATTGTTTTGTATGTCAAAAAGGGTTTCATAAAATAAAGATTTTCTGTGACAACAGAAAATTATCCTCTTGAATTTAATAGAAAACTTAGTTTTGATGTGAAATGAACGCCCTATCGGGCAGAATTAATTAGAATAAAAATAAAAAGAAGTGTCTTAATGTTCGTTAGATTAATAGGTAGTTTTCTATTGAATGTTATGACTACATTATACAAGGGGGATTTTATGAAAAGTAGAAAAAAAGAAATTATATCTATGTTATTAGCTGGTGGTCAAGGCTCCAGACTTAATATGTTAACTAAAAAAATAGCAAAGCCTGCGGTTCCGTTTGGGGGTAAATATAGAATTATAGATTTTACATTAAGTAATTGTGCAAATTCAGGAATTGATACAGTGGGAGTTCTTACACAATATAAGCCTTTAGAATTAAATTCTCATATAGGTATTGGGAGTTCTTGGGGATTTGATAGAAACAATGGAGGGATCACTATTTTAGCTCCATACATGGGGCGTAGTGGGGGAAGATGGTATAAAGGTACTGCAAATGCAGTATTTGAAAATAAAAATTTTATTGAAAAGTATGATCCGGAATATGTACTTATATTATCTGGAGATCATGTTTATAAAATGGATTATTCATTACTTCTAGAATATCATAAGGAAAAAGGTGCGGGAGCGACTATTGCCGTAATTACTGTGCCATGGGAAGAGGCAAATAGATTTGGAATAATGAATGTGGATAATGGAAATAAAATATATAAATTTGATGAAAAACCTGAAAATCCTAAAAGTAACTTAGCTTCTATGGGTGTATATATATTTGATTGGAAATTATTAAAAAGATATTTAATTCAAGATGAACAGGATGAAAATTCAGTTAATGATTTTGGAAAAAACATAATTCCTAAGATGTTAAAGGATGGGGTGGATTTATATGCTTATCAATTTAATGGATATTGGAAAGATGTGGGAGATGTTAAAAGTTTATGGGAAGCTAATATGGATTTATTAAAAGAAAATAATAAGTTAAATATATATGACCCAAACTGGTATATATACTCAAATGATCCAATTGGTCCACCACAATATATTGGTGAAAGTGGAAAGATTAGATCTTCTATTTTAAACGATGGATGTATAATACATGGAGAAATAAACAATAGTGTATTATTTCCAGGAGTTTATGTTGGGAAAAATTCGAAAATAACTGATTGTGTAATTATGCCTGGAGCAAAGATTGAAGATAATGTAATCATAAATAAGGCTATAGTTATGAAAAATGTAGTAGTAAAATCCGGAAACATAATAGAAGATAAAATTTCAGATGAGATAGTTATAATAAGTGAATAATATTTAATGGGGGATGCTTATGCAAGATATAATGGGGATAATTAATTTAAGTGAAAAGGAAGATCAAATAAGAGAACTCACATATAATAGACCAATTGCAACAATTCCAATTGGAGGTAAGTACAGAATTATTGATTTTACTCTTTCAAATATGGTTAACTCAGGAATGATAAATGTGGCAGTATTTACTCAAGGGAAATGTCGTTCATTAATGGAACATTTAAGAGTAGGAAAAGAGTGGGATTTAGATAGAAAAAAAGATGGATTATTTATATTGAATCCAGTAATAAATCCGACAGATACCTTAATTAGTAAGGGCGATATTAAAAATTTCAAAGACCATATTGAATATATTGAACGTAGTAGACAGAATTATGTTCTTTTATCTAAAAGTTATATGATTTGTAATGTTAATTATGAAGAGGCATTTAAGTATCATAAAAAAAGTCAAGCAGATATAACATTTCTTTATAAAAAAACAGATGATATTAATAGTAGTTTATTAAACTGTGATACTTTAAATTTAGATGAAAATAATAATGTGATTAGTATAGGCACAAATGTAGGAAATGAAGAGACTAAAAATATTTCTATGGAAATGTACATTATGAAGAAAAGCTTACTTCTTGAAATTATCCAAAGTAGCATTACTATTGGAGAAAATTTGAATTTAAAAGATGCTATTTTTGATAAAATAAATCGTTTAACTATAAATGCTTATCCTTTTGAGGGGTATTTAGCATGTATAAACTCCATGGAGAATTACTATAGAACAAATATGGAGTTGCTGGACATTAATGTTGCTCATGAAGTATTCAATAAAAATGGATGTATTTATACAAAGATTAAGGATGAAGCGCCAACAAAATATGGTGAGAATTGTCATGTTAAAAATTCTATTATTTCAAATGGTTGCATTATTGAAGGCACTGTTGAAAATAGTATCATTTCAAGGGGAGTCAGGATTAAAAAAGGTGTAGTTGTAAAGGATAGCGTAATTATGGCAAAAGGGATTATTGAAGAAGATACTGTTTTAAAGCATGCTATATTAGATAAATATGTATATATAAGTAGGCATAAGGTATTATGCGGAAACCCTAAAAAACCAATAATGTTAGGGAAAAATCTAGAATTATAATTTGAGATTAGGTATATGAAAATAAATAACAGGTCAAAGATACACACCATAAACCTATGACTAATTATTTATTCGAATATGCCTTGAGGGGGAATAAACTTGATTAAAGTATTATATGTTGCTTCAGAAGCAGTGCCCTTTATAAAAACAGGGGGGCTTGCTGATGTGGCATTTTCTTTGCCTAAAGAACTTAGAAAAATAGGAATAGAAATAAGGGTAGTGATTCCCAAGTATAGTGCTATCCCTAATGAGTTAAGAAAAGAAATGTTTTTTATAAAAAGTATTGAAGTACCTGTAGGGTGGAGAAATCAGTATTGTGGGATTGAATATATGGAATATGAAGGGGTTCCATATTATTTTATAGATAATCAATACTATTTTAATAGAGACTCAGGGTATGGAGTATACGGATATTATGATGAGGCTGAAAGATTCTCATTCTTTAATAGATCTGTTTTAGAGATGATTAAACATATAGATTTTAAACCAGACATTATTCATTGCAATGACTGGCATACAGGGATGATTAGTCCACTACTAAAAGAACATTATAATCAAGATTTGGAGTATAAGAATATTAAAACAATTTTTACTATCCATAATTTAAAATACCAAGGAATATTTTCGCCAGAAATATTGGAGGAATTATTAAATTTAGGAAGGGAATATAATCATATTGATAAGTTGGAATTTAATGGTGGAGTAAGTTTTATGAAGGGGGGAATAAACTATTCAGACATAATTACAACTGTGAGTGAAAGCTATGCACAAGAAATACAATGTGAATATTATGGAGAAAAATTAGATGGACTTTTAAGAAAGAGAAAGGAAGATTTATATGGTATTGTAAATGGAATTGATTATGATATTTATGATCCTGAAAAAGATAATTACATTTTTGAAAATTATAATTTAGATTCTTTTGAAAAGAAAATAGGGAATAAAGTTCAGTTACAAGAAGCATTAAATCTTCCTAAAAGAGAGGATGTTCCTTTAATTGGAATTGTCTCAAGATTAGATAGTATGAAGGGATTAGATTTGGTAGTTCATATCTTAGATGAATTACTTGCTAAGGATGTTCAGATGGTGGTTTTAGGAACAGGTGATTCGTACTTTGAAGCTATATTTAGAAATTTTGAAAATAGATATCCAGAAAAGCTATCAGTAAATATATTATTTGATAATTCTCTTGCTCATAAAATTTATGCTGGTTGTGATATGTTTTTAATGCCCTCACGATTTGAACCCTGTGGATTATCACAATTAATTGCACTTAGATATAGTACGATTCCTATTGTAAGAGAGACTGGTGGATTAAATGATACAGTTAGACCATACAATGAATTCACTAAAGAAGGAAATGGATTTAGTTTTAAAAATTATAATGCTCATGATATGATTTTCACAATTAATAGAGCACTTGAATATTATAAAGATAGAACTGTTTGGTTCGAAATAGTGAAAAATGCAATGTATGGTGATTACAGTTGGAAAGGTTCAGCACAGAAATATAAAAACTTATACATTAATTTGATTTCATAAATGTATAGATAAACTACTCAATGGATTTATCTATATAAAGAACAAATATCAAAGAACAGAGAACAAATCATGATACCTTTCAGACCAGCTGAAAGCTTTTAATAATATTTTTGGAGATTTTAGTGGATATAGAAAATTTATTTAGCTATTAGTAAGGTTTTTATATGATTTTTTCTGACAGAGGGAAGAAAAATAACCTGATTTGTTCTTTATTCTCTGTTCTTTGGCTTTTGATTCTAAATTTATTCATTGGATAAAAAATACATTTAATCTATTTGAATAAATTAACTTTTAATGTTTAATCTCTAAAGTTGGGAAGGGGTGAATTATGAGAGTTAACAAAGAGCAATTCATGGAAGATTTCGTTAATAAGTTAGTATCAAAGCGAGGGAAAAAAATTAAAGAGGCAAATCTTTTAGATAAATACTATGCTTTAGCTAGTTTAACAAGAGATTATATAGCTGAACATTGGGTAAACACTAATGAACAATATCTAAAAGATAATAAAAAACAAATTTATTATTTTTCAATGGAATTTTTAATAGGAAAATTATTAATAAGTAATCTTATGAGTTTGGGGATTAAAGAAATTTGTGAAGAAGGGTTGAAAGATCTTGGAGTGGATTTAAATCAAATAGCAGAGATAGAGAAGGAACCAGGTCTTGGAAATGGAGGGCTGGGAAGACTTGCAGCTTGTTTTTGTGATTCAATGGCTACTCTTGGGATACCAGGATATGGTGTTGGAATAAGATATAAATATGGTCTTTTCCAGCAAAAGATAATCGATGGATATCAAGAAGAATTTCCAGATCAGTGGCTTAAATATGAAAATGCATGGGAGATTAAAAGACCAAGTGAAGCAGTAGAAGTTAAGTTTGGAGGAAGTGTAAGAATAACACAAGAAGATAATAGATTAAAATTTGTTCATGAAAATTATGAATCAATATTGGCAGTTCCTTATGATATACCTATTGTTGGATATAAAAATAATATTGTTAATACTTTAAGGCTTTTGAGCGCTGAGGTAATTGATAAAGAATTTGATTATTATTATTTTAATAAAGGGGATTACACAAAAGCTTTTGAAGATAAATATAATACTGAAGCTATTTCATATGTTTTATATCCAGATGATTCTTATGAAAAGGGAAGAATTTTAAGACTAAAACAGGAATATTTTTTAGTTTCTTCTGGGGTGCAAAGTATTGTTAGAACATTTAAAAAGTCTGGAAAGTCACTAAAAGATTTCTATAAATATGTATCAATTCATATAAATGATACCCATCCAGCATTAGCTATACCAGAGCTTATTAGAATATTAATAGATGAAGAAGGATTTGGATGGGATGAAGCATGGAAAATCACAAAACACACAATATCTTATACAAATCATACTATTATGGCTGAAGCATTAGAAAAATGGAATGTAGATATGGTAAAAAAATGCCTTCCAAGAATATTTATGATTATAGAGGAGATAAATGAAAGATTTTGCAAAGAATTATGGAACACTAAGTATTATGGAAATCTCCAAAAAATAAGCGAAATGGCGATAATAGCAGATAATCAAATAAAAATGGCTCATTTAGCTATAGTAGGAAGTCACAGTGTAAATGGGGTAGCAAAACTTCACACAGAAATACTTAAAAGAAAAGAATTGAAAGAGTTCTACAATATATATCCAGACAAATTTAATAATAAAACAAATGGAATTAGTCATAGAAGATGGCTTTTAAAATGTAATCCAAAGCTTGCTAGCTTAATAAGTGAATATATTGGACCGGGTTGGATAGATTTACCAGAATTGCTGATGAATTTATTAGAGTTTAAAAATGATCCTTGCTTTAAAGAAAGAATAAATGAAATAAAACAATATAATAAAAATAGATTTGCTAATATGGTTAAAGAAAAATATTCTATAGATATTAATCCTAATTCAATATTTGATATACAGGCAAAAAGAATTCACGAATACAAAAGACAAGTGCTTAATGTATTCCATATAATGCATCTTTATAATAAGCTTCTTGAAAATCCTAATTTAGATATTTATCCAAGGACTTTTATATTTGCTGGGAAAGCAGCACCAGGATATCATATTGCAAAAGAAACAATAAAGTTAATTAATTCACTTGGTGAGAAGATAAATAATGATGAAAGAATAAAAGACAAGTTGAAGGTTTTATTTGTTGAAGATTACAACATAACACTTGCTGAACTTTTGATGTCAGCAGCTGATGTAAGTGAACAGATATCAACAACAACTAAGGAAGCCTCAGGAACTGGGAATATGAAGTTTATGATGAATGGTGCAATTACTATAGCAACTCTTGATGGAGCAAATATTGAAATTGCTGATGAAGTAGGAGAGGAGAATATAATAATATTCGGATTAAAGGCTAAGGAAGTTCTTGAAATATATAAGAATAATACACATAATTCTATAGATATATATAATGAAGATATAAGATTAAAAACAGTGATGGATGAATTAATAAATGGATTTTTACCTGTAAGTAAGGACGAGTTTAGAGGGATATATGATTCTTTACTTAAAGATAATGATAAATATTTAGTATTAAAGGATTTTTGTGATTATGTAAGGGCTCAAGAAAAAATAGATAAATTATATAGAAATAGGTCAAAATGGTTAGAGATGAGTGTTACTAATATCGCTTACTCTGGAAAGTTTTCTAGTGACAAAACAATAAATGAATATGCTAAAGAAATATGGGAATGTTGAAAGAAATATAAAAGTTTTTGATATAATCTTATAATTTTGGAGTGGTTTTATGGAATCCAACATTTATACTGGAACGGATTTAGGTGCAAATTACAGTAAAAGCCATACAGAATTTAAAGTATGGTCCCCTAATGCGGAAAAAATGAAGGTAGTTATTTATGACCAGGATTTTGAGGGCAATGACAATGTATATGATATGAGTAAAGGTGAAAAAGGAACGTGGGACCTAAACCTTAAAGGAGATTATAAAAACAAATACTATAATTATAGAGTAACAATAGGTGGGATAGAAAAGGAGACTCAAGATCCATACACAAAGGGAGCTACTGTAAATGGAGAAAAAGGAATGATAGTGGATTTTAATTCTTTAAATCCAGAGGGATGGAATGAACACCAAATTCCTACTCCTTTAAGATTTTGCGAAATGATTATATATGAAATCCATGTAAGGGATTTTTCAGTAGATATAACTTCAGGGATGAAAAATAAGGGGAAGTACTTAGCTTTTACTGAAAAGAGTACTAAAGTAATAAATGGGGTAGAAACTGGAATTGAGCATCTGAAAGAGCTTGGTATAACACATATTCATTTGATGCCTGTTTTTGATTTCCAAAGTGTAGATGAGCGGAAAGATGGGCAATATAATTGGGGGTATGATCCAGGTTTATATTTTGTCCCTGATGGATATTATTCTTCAAACCCATATAAGGGAGAAGTACGGATTACAGAATTCAAAGAGATGGTAAAAGCATTACATGAAAATAATATTAGAGTTGTAATGGATGTAGTATTTAATCATACGTATAAAACAGTAAGCACTCCTTTTGATATTCTTGTACCTAAATATTATTATAGAACTTACCAGGATGGTAGTTATTCTAATGGTTCTGGATGTGGAAATGAAATTGCTTCAGAAAAGCCTATGGTAAGAAAACTTATAGTAGACTGTGTATGCTTTTGGGCAAAGGAATATAAAATAGATGGATTTAGGTTTGACCTTATGGCACTTCATGATATAGAAACAATGATGGAAATTGAAAGAGAACTTAGAAAAATAAATCCTAATATATTGATTTATGGAGAACCTTGGACTGGAGGATGCTCTGCTTTAGATTACCATTTTCAGTTTACTAAGGGCAAACAAAAGGGGATGCAAATTGCGTTATTTAATGATGAGATGCGAAATGCCATAAAAGGAGATAATAGTGGTTTTTCATTAGGATTTGTGAATGGTGCATCAGGGGTTGAAAATGAAATTAAAAAGGGGATAGTTGGAAGTATAAATTACAATGAGAATTTATGTGGTTTCGCAAAAGAACCTATAGAGTGTATAAATTATGTGAGCTGTCATGACAACTTAACTTTATTTGATAAATTTGAAAAAAGCAATAGTGAAGCATCTTTTGAAGAAAGAGAAAAGATGAATAGGTTAGCACTATCTATTATTCTAACATCACAAGGGATTCCTTTTTTACATGGTGGTTCAGAATTTTTAAGAAGTAAAGATGGGATTGATAATAGCTATAATGCAGGTGATCATATAAATAAGATAGATTGGAATAGAAAAAATAAATATATAGATACATTTAATTATATTAAGGAATTAATTGCCCTCAGAAAGAGCCAAAATGTTATGACTTTGGATAAAGCAGAGGATATAATTAAATATTTGAAGTTTATTGAATCTCCCAAGAATACTGTTGCATATATATTGAATTCTCCTTATAAAGAGGACTATAAGCATATATTTATTGTCCATAATGGAAATAGAAAAGAAATAACAATCAAGCTACCATTACAAGGACAATGGAAAGGTATTGGTAATGAATTTGAAGTGAATAGATATGGTGTTGAAAATGGAAGTGTATTTATTGAACAAGAAGTAAATGTAGGGGCTTTGAGTACTTGTATATTGTGTAGAGATTAAATAATTATATAGATAAGGTCTGTAGTTTAAGATACAGACCTTTATTTTTTTGAGCAAAAATAGCAAAAGACCTTAAATGAAATTAGTGAAACTAAGAACTTAATGATAGTCGTTAGAATTAGAAAAAGGAAATCTAATTAATATAAAAGGAGGAATATTTAAACATATTTCAATAAAATAGCTGTTTTCATTAGATAATATTGAATAAAATAGAGAATTGATTTTATTCAATATTACTATGGGGTATAATATAAGTAATAGATTAATGGAAGGTGATTAAATTGAAATGGAGTGAAGTAAGAAGAATATACCCAAACCAGTTTGTTAAGTTAGAAATTTTAGAGCAACGTATAGTGAATAATAAAAAATATGTTGATGAAGTAGCGGTTATCAAAGCTATAAGTGATAATAAAGAAGCAACTCATGAACTTGTTAGGGCTAAAGAAAACATTTTAGTATATCACACGGGGAATGAAGAAATTGTGATAGAGATTAAAAATGTTAAAGGGTATAGAGGAATCGTATAATGAAAATTACATATAGAGACGGGTTGCTATTTACGTCATTAATTTTAGAGTATAAAGGAAAAACTAAAGAAATACACAATATTGTAATAGATACAGGTGCAGCAGAAACTATTTTATCACCTGATGCTGTTGAGGAAATAGGTATATATGCTGAAATGGGAGATAGAATAGTTAGTTATACTGGAGTAGGTGGAAGTATACACACATCTTTTGTAAAAACTATTGATAGTATTTATATTGAGAATAAAGCATTAGAGAAATTTGATATTGACTTTGGGATAATAGATCCCAAAGGTGAAATTAATGGTCTTTTAGGATTAGATATTTTAATGGTCATGGAATCTCTATAATTCCACTTTTTATGGTAGACTCTAAAGTTGCAGGGATTCTGAGTACGATACCTCCAATCATCTCTATACTCCCTTATGTTCACATTATTTATAAAGTGCAAAAAGATTTGAAAGAAAAATTTGATTTTCATGGGAAAAGAATAGAGGATAAGTAAATGTAAAAACCTATGCTAATGGACATAATTAGCATAGGTTTACCTAGGTTCGCGAGTGAAACGAGCCTTTTTTTATATATTCTATTGAAAGATTATAATAATGTCTTGCTTCTTTTGGATTAATTTCTATAAGTATATCAGCCAATAGTTTTGAATAATAGGATACTTCCCAATTTAAACTTATAGATATATAATTTTTAATGGCTGTCTCGAGCTGTTTTTTTCCTTCCTCAAGATTTCCCTTTTGCACATATATGTTACCTAGGTGTCCCTGAAGTAAATAAAGGGGCAGTTTGTTTTCGGCAGACTCAAGCGCTGGAAGGTGTTTAAGGGCAAAGGTTTCAGACTCATCAAGTCTACCTGCGTTAAGTAAAATTGATAGCTTGTAAGCAATACTTATATTGTATCCCAATTCATAATTTATACTTCTTGCTATGTCCATGCTTTTTGATAATAACTTAAGTCCACACTCTATCTTACCTTCTTTTGCAACTACAACACCTAAGACACTAAACATTTCAGTATTAACAATACTAGAATTTAGTGATTTATTCATAGAAATTCCCTTTGAAATATACTCCTTAGAGGAGCTATACATCTCTAATTTATAAGCACAATAACCTATTCTAACATAGCAATCCAAAAGTGTATCAGCAATATAATTTTTCTGACAGTGGGAGATATTTTTATTAAAGTATTCCATGGCATTCTTGAATTGTCCAATATTCGAATAAGAAGTACCTAAATTAAGAAGTAGTTTTGCTTTAGTAGACGGCATGTTCAGTTTTTTATCTTCAACTGAATTAAGCGCATTGGTATAAACACATATTGCTTCTTTATAATCACTCAAGTTGAAATAGCAATTTCCTATGTAGCAATAGCAATAAATAAGATCCTCATATAAGGATATTTCTTCAATATGTTTTAAGGCTTTTTTTAGTATATCAATACTTTCCACGTAGTTATTTAAATAGAATAAACATTTGCCTATATATAATAGTGATGTACAATAAAAAGCACTTTTAGTATCATCATTTAATTTTAAAATATCATAAAATATTTTTATTGCTTCATTGTATTCCTTTTGAAGATAGAAGTTTTCACCAGTGATAAACTTTTCCTGAAGTTCTTTTGAACCACGACTGTCATCCTCTAAAAAATATGAAATGGGTTTTTTTAACCTTTCTGATATTACTGTAAGAACCTTCATGGAAGGATTAATATGTCCTTTTTCAATTCGACTAATATATCCTTTTGTAAAGTCTGTACCGCCTAATTGCTGCTGAGATAGTCCCAGTGATTTACGAGCAGCTTTTATTTTTTCTCCAATATTCACAATTATCAACTCCTGACTATATTATAACAGATATTTACAAAAGGTAAAGTTTAATTATAGTAAACATTATATTGACAAAAGTTTCTTGTTATAATACTATATGGATATAAATAGAAATAATACTATAAATAGGGGGAGTGAAAATGAATTATAGTGGTATGTTAAAAAGGGCAGTAGATATGAAATATAAGTTTTTGTTTCATTCAAAGGAACAGGAAGCAGATTTTTTTAATAATCCAGATTCAATAATTGTGAATGAAGAAGATGAAAATGTAATACTATTTCTGGAAAGAGATGGCGGGGTTAATAGCTTATATTGGGCAGGGGAATCTTTAAAAGAGGTAGCAGCGTGTTTAGGCAAATTGAAGGATAAGGTTCCCAAAGGAACAATAATAAAGATAAGCTGTGGTGAAGATAAAAATTCTGAGGGATTAATAGATAAAATATCAAAAGAGTTTTTAAATGTAGGATGTGAAATTGAATTTCATTATCTTGGATTAAAGACAAGTAATTTAGATGGGATACAAGCTGACTGTAGAGAGGTAGTAAAAGCAAAATTTGAGGAGAGTAATGATATTTATGGTATCATTGATAGATCCCTTGGAGGGGAAAAGTTTAAAATGAATGAAGCTGAAATTAAAGAGTATATGAATGATATTGAAAATAATGTATTTATAATAAGAGATAATCAGAAAATTGAGGGAGTCGTATTTGCAAATATTTATGGTAATAAAAGTAATAATACGAAGAGTTTGTTTATAAGAGGTCTTGCTGTTGATGAAAAATATAGAGGGAAGGGGTATTCTAAAAATTTAATGAGAAGAGCATTTGAGTGGGGAATGGAAAATGGTGCTATAAGTTCAATGCTTTGGGTAGAGAAATATAATAAAGTAGCAATAAGCCTTTACGAGAAGTTTGGGTATAAGGCTTATGGGGATGAAGAAATTATACTTAATTATGTTGTTTAAGGTGTTTTATTCCACTCAAACTTAGTAATAACTGAGATGGCAAATAAAAAATCCAAATTAATATTCCAACTGGAAAATAAAAGTTAACCCAATTACCTGATAAAAAGCCACTATTTATTATTTGATAAAGGGCTACATTAATATCACATAGTAAAAATAGTATCATTCCAAATAAAATAAAAAGAGAGCTTTTCTTAGTGTAATTACTGTATTTCAAGGTTCTAATACCACAATAAACACTAAGAGATAATAACAATGCATAAACAATGGAACTACTTATTAGTAGAAATTTAGAAGTTGTAATATGGAATATTAGTGAGGTTAATATTAAAAGCAAGATAAATATGGTGAAAAATATGAAACGATTTATTTTTATATTAAATTTATTCTTTGTCATTAATGAATGTCTTTCAATGTAAATTAATTGAACTACACAAAAAAACAACACTCCTAATAAATAATTAGTACTTAATAAAAGAAAATAATCAGCAATTAAGGTGAAAAATTTTGCTGAGATTAGTAAGTAAATATCTCTGGGATTATACCTATTGGAGTCAATTAATAATGAAATAATTAAGCATAGTAGGATACTTAAAAATTTTAGATAGGTAGAATAGTTATTACTTGTATGGTGATTTGAAAAATCTATGAATAAAAATAATATATATATGCACATTATCAATATGGAAATAAATTTAATCAAAATTAAGTTTTTATTTTTTGTTTTCATATAGGATCTCCTACTTAAGGGTATTTCGCTTAATATTTTTTTCTGAATCATAATAGTGAATATTATATTTTTAGATTTCAAACAGATATATATACATTTTTATGATGAAAGGTTATCGCGAATAACTTGGTTAATTAAGAGAGTATGGTCAAAATCCAATAATTGGTTTTAAAAAGTAGATTTAGTGGTATAATATTTAATAGTTAGAAGTTTGAAGAATATTGCATATAATTAATATGTTTTTGAAAATATTCTTTAAAATAGTTTATAGGAGTGAATATAATATGAAAAAAAATTTAAATGGAAGTCAAACAGAAAAGAACCTTATGGAAGCTTTTGCAGGTGAGTCTCAGGCTAGAAATAAATATACTTATTATGCAAGTAAAGCTAAAAAAGAGGGATATGTTCAAATTGCAAAAATATTTGAAGAAACTGCTATGAATGAAAAAGAACATGCCAAAATTTGGTTCAGGTTATTAGATGGTATTGGTACTACAGAGGATAATCTTAGGGCAGCGGCTGCAGGAGAACATGGTGAATGGACTGATATGTACAAAGAATTTGCTGAGACTGCAAAAAAAGAAGGATTTGAGGATATTGCAAAACTATTTGAGGGAGTAGGCGCAATAGAAAAGCATCATGAAGAAAGATATAAGGAGTTACTTAAAAACTTAGAAGAAGGAAAAGTTTTTGCACGTGAAGAAAGCAAAACATGGATTTGTGAAAATTGTGGTCATATACATACAGGTAATGAAGCACCGGATGTTTGTCCAGTATGTGCTCATCCAAAAGCATATTTCAAAATTTCATGTAAGGATTATTAAAAAAAGTAGAGAATAAAATTATAAATAAGGGTGTTGTGATAAAATGGGAAATAATTTCTGTTTTGTTACAGCGCCTTTTTTATGGTTAAAAGGCTTTTTTAGGATATTTTTATTTTCTGCAGAAAAAATTTACAATATATTCATTTTAATACAACCTATTTGTAATAAAGTAGTGAGGTGTTTTATCTAAATATCGATATTATTAAGGAGGACATCTATGATTAACATCTTAATTGCTGAAAAGCACAATACCATACAAAGTAAGGTTGAGCAAGTTTTAAGTAGTACCTATGAGGATATAAAAATACATGTGGTGCATAGCAAGGAAAAAGCATTATTAGTTTCTAAAGAATATTCAATTGATATTTTTTTTATTGACATGAATTTTTGTAATAATAAGGGCTATGATTTTGCCGTCCAATTAAGAAAAACATCAAAATATGCTTTAAGTTGGATTATATTCATATCTGAAGAGTTGGATTATATAGTACAGGCATTTAAAAAAATTCATTGTTTTGATTATATAATCAAACCTTTTACAGAGGATCATGTGAAAGAATTAGAAGAAAAGTTGATTAAAAGTATTTTGAAAAGTAATACTCAAAAAAATCTACATAGAAAAAATATAATATTTGACATTGAAGGTAAATTAATTAAAGTGTATGTAGATGAAATATATTTCATAGAGATAAATCAGAAGTTATGTACTGTGTACACAAAAAAATCAATCTATAAGAGTAAAAAATTAACCTTAAGAAAAGTTTTGGATATGATTAATGATAGTTATTTTAGGCAATCTCATAAATCATTCGCTGTAAACATAAGGTATATAAAAAATATTGAAAAAATTTCAAATAAGCAATGGGATATAAGCTTTGATAATTATGATCGGTGTGCTCTTCTAGGACCAAAATTTTATGATCAAATAATAGAAAAATTTAAAAATTATTGATAAGAAATTTTATGTAGACTATGCACAAAAATAAAGATAGAGGATAATACAAGAAATTCAAATTTGCAAGGCAAATTTGAATTTATTCTATTATCTTCTTTTATTTTTCAAAAAAGGTATTAATAAGAGCTTATAATGTTGTGATTATGAAAATTAAGTCTTTTTAGGATGATTTTTGATATGTTTAAGAAAAAAACATTGTGGTTACCAGTAATTTCCGTATAATTTAACTTGTTAAGTGTATAAATGTAAGTTTCTAGATTTAACTCCATGGAATTAAAACTCACCGATATATTACTTTTATAGTTTAACTACAAGAATAAATTAATGATTAAATTCTTAAAAAGTGAGGTGTAAAGGGATGCTAAATCAAGTTCGTAATCATCCTTTGTATATTTTTAAAGATTTTAGAAAACTATTTATAGCCAGATTAATATCAGCTGTAGGGGACAAATTTTTCACCATATCATTAGCTTGGCTTATTGTTTCTAATGGAAGTGAATCAAGTAAAGTTCAACTTGGTATTATTATGGCTGTAAATATGCTTCCAATTGTATTGTTTGGTCCATTCATGGGTACGTTGGCAGATAGGTTAAATAGGAAAGCGTGTTTAATAGGGGCAGATATTATACGGACTATTCTTATAGGTATATTAGCTGTTTTAATATATACAAATAATTATAATGTATATATTTTGTGTATAATATGTTTTTTTACAGCGATATTTACTCCGTTATTCGAATCTTGTGTTAATTCTTCTTTAGTTGATTTAACAGATAGAGAGCATATTTCAAAAGTAGTTGCTTTAGATTCAATGACAGTGCATATTTCAAGTGTGCTTGGGGCGTTTCTTGGAAGTGTTCTTATTGCATTAATAGGAGTTAACTTTGCTTTTCTATTTAACGCAGCTTCATTTTTAGTATCCTCAATTGTAGTACTTACAATAAAAAATAAATTACCTACAAAAAAGGTATCACATAATAATTACAAAAATGAATTAAAAGAAGGATTTAGATATTTGTCTTCTGAAAAATCCTTGTTATATTTAGTTGTAATTTTCACAGTAGTTAACTTTTTTTCAGCCCCATTAATGATTATGATTCCTATGATAGTAAAATTCACATTAAATTCTACAGTAACATGGACTGCAATCTTTGAAGGGGTTCTTTCCATTGGCTCACTATTTATGGCAATAGTATTAAGTTTTAAGACGTTACAAGGGGAAACATATAAAAAGTTATTCTGTGGAATGATTTTCATGGGGTTTTCCATATTATTTATAGGAATGACTTCAGAAAAATATACAATGTGTTTGTTATTTTTCACAATAGGAGTATGTTTGTCTTTAGTTAATGCAATAGCATTTTCAATCTTCCAAAAGACAGTACCTGATTATATGAAAGGAAGGTTTTTTGCAATACTTACCACAGCAAGTTTCGCTACAATTCCATTGGCATATATGATAAATAGCCTTTTTGCTCAGTATATGTCTTTGAAATTAATACTTATAATAAATGGAGCTTTAACCGCAGTAGTATCACTTTGGGTTTTATTTATTCCAAAAGTAAGTTGCAACGAAGGAGGTGAATTTATTAATGAGAAAATATAAATCATTACCTAATGATGAAATAAATAAAACAATATTGACAATGCCCTATGAGATTAAATACATACCAACTATATTAGAAAGTATTAATGAAATAATTTTATGTGAAAATCATATAGATTTCAATATTGAAGAGCTAAAGAAAATAATAGAAGATGAAGTTTTGAATATTATCTTAAGTAAAGAAGAATCTCTAAATAAAGAAAGCATAGATATACGGCTAGATTGCTATAAGTCAAATCTCAAAATAACTATTATAAATAGTTATAACAAAAAAATTGTTATAGATTCTAGGTGTTTAGAGAAAAAATCAAATATCCAACATAATAACAAAACACCATATACAATTAGGCCTATAGCTCAAAGGGAAGTTTTTGAAATAAGTAAATCGATATATAAAACATATGAAGATACTTACGTGTATAAAGCTTTATATAATCCCAATATTCTTATGAATTTAAATAAATGTGAAAAATTGTTGTCATATGCAGCTATAAATCCAGAAGGTAAAATAATTTCACATACAGCTCTTAAGATAGATAATAAGCTTGGAGAATTAACAGCTGCTTTTACAGAGAGAGAATATAGAGGAATGAATTGCGTTGAAAACTTGAGTTATTCAATAATAGAAGAGGCAAAACTAAGAAATCTTGAAGGTGTATTTTTAAATGCAGTATGTACACATAAATTTTCACAAAAAGTTTCCTGTAAGATTGGTCTCAAGCCATGTGCATTAATGCTTTCAGCGTTAAATCACATTCGTTTTAGGGGCATTGAAGAAAATGAAAAATTGAGAGAAAGTCTTTTGGTGTGTTTTAAATATTTAAAAGCTCCTGAAATATTAAACTTGTATGTTCCTAAAAAACACAGAAGTATAGTATCAGATATATATGATGAATTAGGAATAGAACTAAATATATTAAAAGGAAATAGAAATATTAAGTATGAAAATCATGATGTTAATGTGAATATTACAGAGAATAATTCATGCTATGTTTATATAAATAAATTCGGCATAGATACTGTAAGAAAAATAAATAGATTATTATTTGCAGAAGTAAGCGCGCTTTATATTTTTATGGATATGAGCAACCCTTTAATTGATATTATGTGTTCTGAATTTGAAGAAGTTGGATTTGTTTTTTGTGGTGTTATGCCAGGAGTTGAAAGGAATAATCTTATTCTTCAATATATTCATGATAATTCATTAAAGTATGATCAACTAGATTTGAACTCAGTATTAGCTAAAAAAATTTTAAATTATATAAAACAATCAATAGATAATTACAAGAAGAAAATCAAAAAAATAGATTTATAGGGGGATTCTATTATGCAATTTGAACAAATTAATAAGCTTTGCGGCATAAAAGATGCATTTTTTGTATCTGATGAAACAAATGATATTTTTATTAAAGCAATGGTTGAAAATTATAAGTTTCAACTTGAAAGACAGCCATATATTAGGTTTCTGACTGATAAATATGGTATAGAAGTTGATAATATAAAGACTCTTGAAGATATATATAAAATACCTTTTCTATTTGTTGAAACCATGAAATATAACGGGTTTTGTAGTGTACCTAAAGAAGAGGTACATACTGTTTTAACTAGCTCAGGTACAAAAGGACAAAAAACACAATCTTTTTTTGATGAAGGATCAATGGACAGGCTTCAAACCTTAGCATTTAATACATTTGATAGTATGGGTTATAGAAGTTCTGTACCTGTTCACTATTTTATTATGGCATATGATATAAATGCAGCAGAAAATATAGGGACAAGCTGGAGTGATAATCAAATGATGAGTTTAGCACCAGCAAAATCAAAGCATTGGGTAATAGAATGGGATGAGGAAAATCAAAAATTTTATTTTGATGTAAATAAGTGGGCTGAAAAATTCGTTAAATTATCTAGTGATGCTCCTGTGAGATTACTTGGGTTTCCTGCTTTTATGTATCAAATGGTTGAAGAGATTAAAAATATAAACGGAAAAATTAAAGTTCAAGAGGAGAGTTTTATTCTTGCAGGAGGTGGATGGAAAAATCATCTTGGGAAATCAATGACGATCAACGATTTTGCAAATTATATGGAAGAAAATATTGGTCTTAAAAAAGAAAATATAGGGGATACATATGGGATGGCTGAACATGGTGTGCCGTATTGTTCATGTAAAAATGGTCACTATCATATCCCGGTATATGGTCATTTAATAGTGAGAGATCCCCTTTCAATGGAAATAAAAAAATTAGGGGAAGAAGGGTTACTCCAATTATTGACTCCATATAATATCGCACAGTCAAATCTTTCAATCTTATCAACTGACTTAGTTGTAATAGAGGAAAACTGTCCATGTGGAATTAAAGGTAAATATATAAAGTCCATAAGACGGGGTGGGAATAAGAAACATAAAGGGTGTGCTATTGCAGCTCAAGAAATACTAAAAAATAGCTAATATATAAATAGGAACTAGAAAGGAGATATTGTTATGAATAAAATAAATTTTGATAATAAACTATGGGGTGAGAAAAAAATAAGCGGATATCTGGACTTGGAAACCTGTAAAAAATATATAAATACTGATATATTGAAGGATAAGTGTCAAGATATTAAAAATATATCTATTGATAGCATTATGAACATTCTTGAAAAAGTAGGAGAAAAGTTTTTAGATAAGAACTCTATATATTATAAAATATGTATGGAATTGCTTCCAGTTGAACTAAATTACTCATCTCAAATGGTTGAATATGGAATTAATATGTTTGGTTATATGCTTCAATATGAAAATTTAATTAATAGAATTAAATGTTTAGGAGACTATCATATTCTTGATAACTTTGTATATGAAAATAAACGAAGTAACCGTGCAGTCCCTGTTGGCTCTTTACTGCATGTTGCTTCTGGAAATATATTTTTAGGTTCTGTAGATTCGCTTATTTATGGAATACTTACAAAAAACATAAATATACTAAAGGTTTCCAGTCAAGATTTTATTTTCCCTGCTTTATTTATGGAAGCGTTAATTGAAGCAGATATTAACAAAATAATTACTCCATATATAAGCATTATTTATTTTAATAGAGATCATAAAGAAGTAGAAAGTTATATGAAAAATATTTGTGATGCTGTTCTTTTATTTGGTGGAGAAGAGGCCGTAGTTAATTATAAAAATGGACTAAGTGCTAAGACTGAAATTTACAGTTTTGGTCCTAAATTAAGCTTTGGGTTATTATGCAGAGGGCTTAATCATGAGGAGATAAAAAACGCTGCATACGGATTTGCAGATGACATAATTCTTTGGGAGCAAAAAGCTTGCACAAGCTGTCAAAACATATTTATTGAAAAAGATGAAAATAATGATGAATTTCTAAAATATTTAAATGAAGCACTTGAACAAAAAGCTTTTATTTTTCCACAATGCGAAGTAGATTTACAAGAAGCTGTTGATATTCGTAAGGATAGAGAGAGTGCTAAGTGGAAAACTTTTATTAATGAGGGCGCGATATTTGAAGGGGTAAATTCAAATCATAGTATTATAGTACAGGAGAGTTTCGATATACTTAATTCTCCACTTAATAGAACGGTGTATGTAAATAAAGTGGATAGCTATAAAGATGTTATTAATGGAAATATTAAAAATCTCAAATACTATATGTCTACTCTAGGGTTAGCTTGTAAAAATAGTGATACTCAAAAAATTGTAAATGAATTTATAACTTTGGGTATATTACGTTTTTCGAAACCAGGTACAATGTCAAAAGGACATGATTCTGCTGCAGCTCATGATGGAGTACACATTGCAGAGCTTCTTACAAGAAAAATAAACATTGAGGATTTGGATGTAGATTATTTTGGAACTGAATTTTTAGATGAAAAAGCTAAAGAAAATGTTTTGCTTTCAAAAATCAACAGACTTCTTATGACTGCAGTTAAGTCTCCTTTTTATAAGGAATTTTATGAAAATATAGATATTCCAATTAAAAGTTTAGATGATTTTAAAAAGGTGCCTATATTAGAAAAGCACCATTTAGCTAATAATACTGACAATTCAAATATGCTTACAGGGAATAAAAATAATTGCTATTTGTTTTGTGCAGGAGGAACTACTGGAAAGCCAAAATATATATGGTATTCAAATGAAGAGTTTTATGAATCTCAAAAATTATTTGGGAAAGGGTTTAGGGAAACTGGCATTAATGAAAGCGATTTTGCTGTGAATTATATGACCGCTGGAGCTTTATGGACAGGTTTTTTAGCAACCAATAAAGGTCTTGAAGAAACAGGTTGTAGAATTCTTTCTCTTACATCAAATCAATCAGAGGAAGAAACTATCAAATACCTACAGAAATTTAAACCAAATGTTATGATAAGTATTCCAGGAAATCTAATTCTTTTAGCACAGAAAGTTAAAAGCATGAATCTAGATATATCAATAGAAAAGATGTATTATGGGGGAGATCATTTGCCAGCATCAGCAGAGGAATATTTAAGAGATGTATTTAAATCTAGAGAGATTCATTCTATGGGATACGCTGCTGTTGAAACAGGCCCTATAGGATTTCAGTGCAACCATTGCAGTGGTACAGAACATCATTTATTTGAGGATTGGTGCTATGTTGAGAGAGATGAGAATGGTGATGCATTAATTACAGTTTTAGGTAGAATGGTTCATCCTATAATAAGATTTAGAGTTGGAGATAAAATTGAAATTGTAGAGGAAAGATGTAAGTGTGGAAGAACTTCAAAAAAGATTATGCTTCTTTCAAGAAGTGATAACACTATAAGATTTAATCACAGTGATTTACATATAAGTGATGTAAATGATTTATTATCTGACTATAAAGATTTATCTTCGTTTTTTCAGATTGTTATTGATCCGGTAAAGGAAGAGTTAAAGGTGACATTAAATGTTGAAACAAAACTTGAGTTTAGTGACTCTAAATACATGAAGGTAGGTGAGGAATTTAAAAAATACATAACTAATAATTTAAGTACATTGGGTGAAAATGCTTCATTGAATTTAATAAAAGAGTTGGAAATCAATGTTCTTCCACCTAAAGGGATAAATAGGTTTTCCAGAACAGGTAAAATTCGAAGAATAATTGATAATAGATTAAATTAATAGAATTAATGAATAAATATAAGTATATTGATTAAAACTAAAGAAAAAAACATATACTTATATGAAAGGTAGTGAAATAAATGAAAATAACTAATGTAAGAAAGAATACTGACGGAGATATAACAGCAGTTAAATTAGATAATAATCAAGAAGTAAATATTAAAGAAGCAATTTCAATGACTCAAGAAGGAAAAATTGAAGGAGTTAACGTTTCACGTGCGAAAAATGGAAGAGAATATTTGAGAAGTAATCCTAATGGAAGTGAACAAGATAATTTAGATCAGAAGCCAACTTTCTAATATAATTTTTGAAATGTAGTTAACAAATAGGGAGATGGTAATGATAAAAGCCTGCAGCATAAAGCTGTAGGCTTTTAATTTAAATCAATTATTTCTTCAGTTTCTGTTCCGTTCTGCAATTTTGCTTTTATAACATATTTACCTGATAAAACATTAGAGAAAAGATAAAGGCCTTTTTCATTTGTTAGTTGTACATTAATAACCTTAAAAGTGTTTTGATTTTCTATACTGCATAAAAATACAGGTATATGAGGTTGTGGGTTATTATTGAATTTGATAACACCACTTACAGTACCATTTTCAAGTAAAGGATTTTTTAGCATATACAAATTTAATTGAATTTTATCAGGGCTATCTATTAATATTGGATAGGATTTTAATTTCACATATTCTGAATGTTCTGCAGTAAGAATATATTCATTCTGAATAATATTGTATATTAGATACTGTCCTAAATCATTGGTATAAGTTGTAGCTACAATATAATTGGAGTTCTTATCTAATAAGGTGATTTTTGTATTTGAAATAAATTTATTATTAATTGAATCTTCTACGGTACCATAAAGAATTGCATTTTTACAAATAGGGTTTTTTCTTAACTCAAAATCACATCTGCAAATCTTTTTATTTTTAATTGTTATTGTTTTTGTATCTGATGTAATATAATCATCAGATGATACAATAACATAGTATTCACCAGGAGCTAAAATATTATAAAACTTATACAATCCATATTTATTTGTAACTGTATGAAATAGTGGCTTGAAATTTAAGTCTAATATTTTTATTGTTGCATTAATAATTGGAGTACAATGGTATGAAACACAGCCTAGTAATAGTGTTGTATAGCGAGTAGGTGCCTTTTTTAATTTTAAATCTATTTGTACTTCTTCAAAGGGAGATACATTAAAGATAGTACTACTTTCAAGGGTATAATAATCATTAATTGCCATTGCCTGAGTTAGCTTCTATTTGAAGGGTAGACTTCACACGGTAATCTCCAGGAAGAATATTTCCAAATAGATATTTTCCCTCAACACTAGAACGGGTTAATTTTATCAAAGTTTCTACACCACCAGAAATAGAATATAAAGCGACAACAGCACTATTTACTGGTTGGCCAGTGGACTCATCAATAATAATGCCACAAATAACACCTGTATTGGATTGAGGGTCAGATAAAAGAGAAATATCTAATGATGAATATTCTTTTTGTGAAACATCAATAATACCTGTTTCAGTTGTAAGATAACTTAATTTACTAGCCTTTGCATAATATTCTCCATCGTTTAAATCTGTGAAGAAATATTGTCCGTATTCATTAGTTGGAGCTACACCGATAAATATATCTTCTTCAGCTTGCTTCTGATATAACTGAACTTGAGCTTGATATACAGGTGAATTGTCTAAGTTAGATCTAACAATACCAAAAATTATATTTTTATTTGCATTAGGGTCAGGTAATAGAGTTATAGTTACATTAGTTGCCTTATTTTTAACAACAGATACTGAAATTGCATTTGGAAGAAGATAACCTTCTTTTATAGCTCCCATAAGATACGAACCAGCAGGAACATTAGGGAATATAAACTTACCTTGGGGATTGGTATTGGTATGGTCATAAGGTTCTATATTGGCTGTATTTAATTTTACTGTAGCATTTCCTATAGGATTCCCAGTATTATCAACAACTGTACCAGTTATTGAACCTGAATCTACACTACTATTTATATTTAAGGAGAGATCTATTCGCGTTTCTTGACGACCGGTAGATTTGATTACTTCACTTGCTTTAATATTATACTTATCATAGGTTGACATAAAATACCTCCTAGGTTATGGTATATATTACTTATATATGTGAAAAATGATTGGGTTGTGCAATGTAAAATCAATTCAATCAATAAATGCAGTAAAATTATAATTTATTATGATTATCTTTTAGCGAGAAAACTAATCTATATACATCAATACATGGAGGAATTTATGAAGAAATACTTTTCTATAGGAGAAACAGCAAAGATAAATAATGTATCTATTCAAGCTTTAAGACTTTATGATAAAATGGGACTTTTAAAGCCTGCTCATGTTGATCCAGAGAGCAATTATAGATATTACACAATAGATCAATTTATGTATTTAGATATAATTAGATATTCAAAACGTATAGGGGCACCTCTTAAGGGGTTGAGTGAGGCGTTAAATAGTAAAGATGTTACAAAGATTCTGTCTTTTATAAAAAATCAACACGAGATAGTAGAAAAAGAGATAACTAGATTACAGAATATAAGTAGAGCTATGGGACATTTAGAAGAGAAAATCCAATATGGTATACAACATAAGGAAATCAATGAAATATTTTTTAGAAAAATAGAAAAGAGATCTGTTATAGATATTGAATTGAATAAAAAAGATAAAGAAAGAGATATTGAGATAAAACTAAGAAAAAAGGATAAAATAGTTGAAGAGAATGAGCTTATGTTTGAAGGAGAATCAGGATGTTTCATTGATATGGATTTGTTTTCAAATGAAGGTAAAGTTCATTATAAGAGTGTTTATTCAACGATTTGTGGCGAGGAACTTGAAAAAAAAAATATAGACATTACAGATATACCCGCTGGAAAATTTATTTGTATAACTTATTTAAATGACGATAGGGAAAAATGTGTAGATATATTAACAAAATATATTAAGGAAAAGAATATTGAACCTTTAGGTACTGGAATAGAAACACAATTGTTTAACACAATTAATCAATGGGAAAATAATGATTTATTATATGAATTACAAATTCTAATTTAATCTATTGACTCTATACATGGTATAGACTTTATAATCTCCTTTAGGAGGGATGGAATATGAAGTCACTATGGAAAGAGTTTATGAGATATGCGGTGCCATCTGTAATAGGTATGATGGTTTCGGCACTTTATATAGTTGTTGACGGAATTTTTGTTGGTAGAGGAGTTGGGGCAGGAGCATTAGCTTCAGTAAATGTAGCAGTTCCAGTTACTACATTAATGATGGCTATAACCATGATGATGACCATGGGAGGGGCCGCGGTAATGTCAATAAAGTTTGGAGAGAATAAGTATGAGGAAGGAAATAATATATTTTTACAGAGCTTAGTCTTGATAGTAATTGTAACAGGGGTAGTATCATTAATTGGGGTGTTGTTCCCGGTAGAACTAGCTATAATGTTAGGGGCTAGTGATGAATTATTAAAAGGGACAGCTGAATATCTTCGTTATTATTTAATTTTTGGTCTTGGATTTTCAGGGAGTTTATCATTAAGTGCTTTTGTTAGAAATGATGGAAATCCTAATCTAGCTATGATATCTTTGATTGTAGGTGCGGGAACAAATATAGCTTTAGATTATACCTTTATATTTATCTTTAAGTTTGGAATAGTTGGTGCTGCAGTAGCATCAGGATTAGGACAACTATCAAGTGTGTTCTTACTTTTAACACACTTTCTTAATAAAAAAGGACAACTTAAGTTATATATTCCTAAGTTGAAGCTGAACGAATTGAAAAGAATTGTCAGGGCAGGGACACCTGAGTTTATAGTTCAGGTATCACTAGCCATTAGTATATTTGCATTTAACTTAGTTATAATAGAAAGAATTGGAGAGGTTGGAGTCGCTGGGTTTAGTATAATTGGATATATAACAACTGTACTTTTGGCTTTATTTATTGGTGTTTCCCAAGGCGCACAACCGTTGTTAAGTTATTACAGTGGAAAAGGAGATTTTGAAAAGGTAGATAAAGTATTTAAAATGGGATTAAAGACTAACTTTATAGCTTCATTGGTTATCTATATACTAATACTCGTTTTCGGAGAAAAAATAATCAGTATCTTTAATGGTGATGAGGCACTTATAAAACTCACTTATGATGCAATTATAATTTATGGGTTTTCCTTTGTTATTGCTTCGATTAATATAGTTTCTGTAACTTATTATCAAGCTACAGAAAATTCAAAGATAGCAAATCTTATATCTATATGTAGAGGAATGGTGTTTACTATAGGTGCATTAGTAGTACTTCCTCTTTTAATAGGAGATATAGGGATTTGGTTTTCTATTATTTTAGGTGAGCTTTGTACTTTGATATTAATAATATATTTAACAGATGTAAAGAAAGCAGAGGGAAAAATCAAACAATATATGGAAATAGAAAGCAAATAAAAAAAATGTTTATTAGATAAGCCACTTATTTACATAGGAATGTAAGTAGGTGGTTTTTGATTTAATCGATTTATATAATTTAATTTCGATAAATGCGAAAATTAACGGTAAATAATTACATTATGTAAGGGTGTATTTCAAAATAGTATAATAATCGACAAGAAAAAAATTGTATTGTATAATTAATAATAAGGTTCTTGTATGAGGAGGGATTAGTTTATGAATCGGATAAAAAAGAACATGTATTTATCATTTTTAATATTAATTATACCATTTATTGTTATAATGTTAGTTGCTAGTTACACCTATATTAAAATTAAAGATGATGGTGTTGCCATAAATCTATCAGGGTCCCAACGTATGAGAACTATGTTAATAAGCAATTATTCTCAACAATATGTAAGTGCATATAATATAGGGGATTCAGAAAAAGTAAAAGAATTAAAGGAATTATTGGTTAAAGAAATAGAAATCTATGGAATATTCACAAATGCTTTAATATATGGCGACGAAGAATTAAAAATTTGTTCAAATAGAAACAAAGAAATAGTTACATATTTTGACAGTATACTACCTTTGTTAAATTTTTATATTTATAATGCGGAAGAATTATTAGAAAATCCTAATGATAATGAAAGGCTATCATTCATTATTACAAATGCAATGGGATTAAAAAATGAGATTCATGAAATTGTTGAGTTATATCAGATTAAATATGATAGAAATATTTACCTTTTTAAAATATTAATTATGTCATTGATTATAGTAGGTATATTTTTAACTGCTGTTAGTTTACACTATATAAATGAAAGCACTTTAAAAACTTTGGAAAAAGCTTATTATGATGAGTTAACAGGATTAAAAAATAGAACTTGTTTATATGACAATCTTGTAAATATAATCGATGGAAAAATATATTGTATTTATATTGACTTAGATAATTTTAAGGATGTTAATGATTTATATGGTCATATTGCAGGGGATTTTGTATTGGCTGAAGTTGCAAGAAGATTAAAAAATATGTTTGGAGCGGAATCAGTATATAGATTAGGAGGAGATGAATTTCTTATAATCAATAATTGTTGTATGGATACAAAGAATTGTTTAGTATGTACAAGTCCTAAAAACAAATGTGAGTTAATTCTTCGAGAAATATTAAAGCCTATTATCAATAATGTAAGAAAAGAAGAATATGTAGTGGGTTGTTCAATTGGATTTGCAAAACCTGATATTGATAAAGAGATTTCTATTGATCGACTAATAGAATTATCAGATGTAGCTATGATAAAAGCAAAGGAATCAGGGAAGAATCAATACTATATCGCAAATGAAGAATTTTTAGATGAATATAAGAAAAGTATTAGAATCAAAGTTCGTCTCAATAGTGCAATTGAGAATAATGAATTTATTCCGTATTACCAGCCAATTGTTGATATTGATACAAAAGAAATTAAAGGCTTCGAGACCTTAGTTAGATGGAAGAAAGATGATGAAATTATTACTCCTGATAAATTTATTAAATTAGCCGAAACTTCAGGAGATATTTATGATATTGACTTACTTATGTTAAGAAAAGGTATTGAATTATATAAAGAACTAAAGTTATGCAATAGTGTAACCGATGATTTTGTTGTTTCTTCAAATTTTTCACCATACACACTTGCAAAAGTAAAAATAGATGAGTTAGTTGAGTACATACATAGTTTGGGTGCCAAACCACAAAATGTAGAAATAGAGATAACCGAGGAAATGATAGTGGAATCAGTACAATATAACAAAGTATCTAAGTTAGCGCAGCTAGGGTTTAAAATCGCTATTGACGATTTTAGTGCGGGTCATTCATCCTTAAAATATTTAAATGGAATAGATTTTAGTGTAGTTAAATTAGACCGTAGTTTATTACCAGAGTCAAAAAAACATGAGAAAGAAATTGTTATTTATAAAACAGTTGTCAACTTAGCTCGTGACTTAGAAATAGCAATTATTTCAGAAGGCGTTGAAACAAAGGAACAAGTCCAATTGTTAAGGGAGTTAGGTGTTAAAAAAGTACAAGGGTATTATTATTCAAAACCTATTTCAGAAGAAAAAATTAAAGATATGATTTTTGCGAAAGAAAGCGTATGATAACAAGTAATTGGAAAGGCTGATAAAGCTCTATATAAAGCTAAAACTGATGATTGTAATAGGGTATGTGATTGTAAGTAGATATAAGTTTGATTTTTATATGTAGGGGAACATTATAAAAACGGGGCTGTCGCACTTAAAATAAATTCTACAACATATTGTATTAATAATTGATTTATAATCCAATATGTTGTAAGTAATTTTCTTAATGCGACAGCCCCATTTTAAATTAGTGATTTATTGTGCAGTTTCTTGATCCATTTTATCGATTATATCTAAAAGCATATTTACACTAATTGCATCCATAGGACTAGTTCCGTTTTGTCCGTTACCCATAATTATTTTAGGAACTGCAACTTTAGATAATTGTTCTGCTACTCCTATTTTTGTCTTCATTTCTATTTCAGCTTTTTCTTTTGGAGTAAGACCAGCTTGAACTAATAGTTTGTTTGCTTGTGCCTCTGCTTCTTTTTTAGTTAATAAGGCACTTGCTTCTAATTGAGCTTTCTCTTTATTTAATTCAGCAACTTTTTTTTCTTCTTCTGCTTTAAGAATAGCAACTTCTTTTTGCTGTTCTGCTAATGTGACTGCTCTAGCTTTTTTTACATCTTCCTCAGCTTTTGCTTGTGCAATTTTGGCTTTACCTTGTTCTAGAGCTGTTATTGCATCTTGTTTAGCTTTTTCTGCATTTGCTCTTGCTAATATTCTTTGCTGTTCAGCTTCTTGTTTTTGAATAATTAAAGTATCAATTTTTTCATCGTAATCAATATCTTTAACAGAAACTTGCATTAACTCAATACCATATTTTTTAAATACTGATTCAACTGCAATTATTGGTTTTCCATCAGCATCTCTTTGGATTTCAACGATTGTAGATACTAAGTCATTTCCATCAGCATCTTTTGTTTTTACTTGGTCAGATTTTGTTTTATAAATACCTTCTCTTAATTGTTGTTCAAAGATCATATTAAATTCACCTTTGCTACCACTGTAAGTTTGTTCTGCTGTAAAGATTGTTGAAGTATTTTGAAGAACTTGAGCTGTATATTGTCTTACTAAATCGTCTTGAATTGCTTTATAACTCCTATAATCTCTATGAAGTTGTATTCTTTTTTCAGCAGCTGTAGGCAATTTGTATTTTACTGAACCAGAAATTTCACCTGTTCCACCTCCAACAAATCTAACTTGAATTGCTTGAGCATCTTTTCCTGAACCACCATCTAAATCAGATTTAGAGAAGTAATAAGTGTCCGACACTGTATATTCTGTTTCAATACCGAAGTTTTGCATGTGCCAACCGGCCTTATCAATTACGCTTAAATCACCGCTTAGTCTCTCCTGTTTTATCTTGTAATACCCTGCATTATTACTTCCGATTACTCCATTTAATAAAGTTAATGATAGTACCCCGATAAGTCCTAACCCTATTAAACCTCTTTTAAGTTTCCTTGACATTTTCACCTTTGGACGTTGTGGTTTGTTTGGCATGATTCCGCTTTCCATAATTAAATTTCCCCCTGTTTTATATTAATAAAATTTATTTAAAGTTTTGAAAAGGTTTTTCAAAACTTAATTACTGTATGTGTATATTATATAATATGGTATTAAATAACTCAATAAGAGGTAAAGATGATAACGTGGTAAAAAAGTTGATATATGCAAAATAGCTTGCATTTTCTTATGATTACTCAAAATTGCTATGAATTGGATGGGGACTTGATGGATTTATATGAAATAAAGTCTCTCACTCAATAGAAAATATATTCATAAATAAATAGATTATACGTATAAATCAATTATAGTTATTCTATGCTTACAATAATTAGTTAAACTATGTAATAATATTAATCAGAGAGCGTATTATTTTAATAAACCTTGGCTTTAAGAAATTTTAATATTAAATAAAAAGAGGATGAGATTATGGTGGAGGATATATTTAGCGGTTTTCCAGAAATAAAAACAGAGAGATTAGTTTTGAGAGAAATTAAGCAAGAAGATGCAGAGTGGATATATAAACTGCGTAGTAATTCTCAAGTGGCAAGATATGAAACATTTAAATCTTATACTAATATAAAACAAGCAGAGAATACTATTAAATGGTTTAGAGATGAATACAAGAATAGAAAAGGTATAGTTTGGGGTATTTGTTTAAAAGATCACGATGAAATTATTGGAATATTACATTGTGAAATTGAAGTCCCTAAAGTAAGAGCAGATTTTGGCTATGATTTAAGACCTGAATATTGGAATAAGGGAATTATGACTGAAACAGTAAAGGCATTACTTGATTTTACATTTAATAAGATTGATGTCTATAGAATAGAATCAGCAGTATCAACACAAAATTATGCTTCAATAAGAGTTCTTGAAAAGGCGGGTTTTGTAAAAGAAGGGATTTTAAGAAAACGCAGCTTCTTAGGTGGAAGTTTGCATGATATGATATTCCTTTCTATATTAAAAGATGAATATAATCCCCCTAGTAAGTAATAAACATGAAATTGAAAATTAAATACGATCCAGTAAATAAAAAACATATAAAATAATAACCCAAAAGGGTACTCTAACTTATAGTTAAGCAATAAGATTATTATACCATTATGCTATGAAAATGAATTATATAAAAAATAATAACAAGAATAGGTAAACGGTGGTAAAGATAAGAATTAGGTATAGATTAATTTTCAAGTGTCGATATATAAGATATAGCGTCGAAATTGCTTGAGAAATTAGTCTGAAATTTAAGGCTTTTTATTTAAATTAGAAGGAGGGTTATTATGAGAAAAATTAAGGCTATCCATAGTAAATTATTATTTATCTGTTTAGTATTACTAATGCTACCAAGTAGTATTATTGGTTTTTTAAGTTATAATTTGGCTAAGGCTGAACTGAATGAAAAAGGGGAAGTTATTCTAAAAAATGGTGTAAGACAAGCAATGGATTTAATTGATGCAAAGCAAAAAAATCTTCAAAATTCTATTTTATCAGTAGAAGAAATGCAGGAAGAGGTAAGAGTATTTTTATTAGGTAAAAAAACAGCGGATGGGAAAAGACCAATTAATCATGACATAGATTTGGGTGAGAATGGTTATTTTTTTATCTTTGATAGCGAAGGGAACAAGGTTTTACATCCTTCTACTGAAGGAACATGTAGTTGGGAATCAGTAGATAAATCAAAAGATAAGAAATTATTTGCTCAAGAAATTATTAAAAAAGCTAAAAATGGTGGTGGGTTTACAGAATATATTTGGACATTACCTGAATCAGAAGAAACTGAATCAAAAATAACATATGCTGAATATGATCCTGAATGGGATTGGATAGTTGTAGCTGGTACGTATAATTTAGATTTCAATAAAGGCTCTAATAGAATCCTTAAGATTCTGTTCATAACATTAGGGGTTGCTTTCGTTTTAGGTGTAATAATTATCATATTCTTTGCAAAACATATTTCAATTCCTATAAATAAGATTATGATTGGCTTAGAAAAGGTGGCTGATGGAGAGTTAAATATTAGTCCTATAGATATAAAAAACAAAGATGAGACAGGAAAGTTAGCAGATGCATTCAATAATATGCTTATTAATATAACAGGGTTAATTAGTTCAGTAAAAAGTTCAGGGGAGAGTGTTTCTAGTGCTTCTATATCTCTTAATGAAATAACAACACAAACTGCAAAAGCTACAGAAGACATATCTTTAACTATAGGTGAGATATCAAATGGATCAACTGAACAAGCAGAAAATATTTTTGAAGCAGCAAATAAAATAAGTGAACTAGGTGAAGATATAGAAAATGTTACTAGTATTTCAGGGGAAATGAATGATGTTTATAGTGGTACAAATGAACTAGCGGAAGAAGGACTAAAAGTTATTAAAGTTCTAGGAGAAAAATCATATGAAGCTACTGAAGCCACGAATCAAGTAAACACTATTGTTAGTAATGTAAATGATAGTACTAATCAGATTGGAGTTATAACTTCAACTATTAAGCAAATTGCTGAACAAACTAATTTGCTAGCTTTAAATGCATCTATTGAAGCAGCTAGGGCAGGAGAAGCAGGTAAAGGCTTTGCTGTTGTTGCTGATGAAATAAGAAAACTTGCAGAACAATCTTCACAAGCGATTCAAGATATTAATGAGATCTTATTTAAAATCCAAAGTAGCTCTCAAAATGCTGTAACTTCTATAGAACAAACAAAAGAAATTGTACAGGAGCAAAACCAGGCTGTTGAAAATACAAAAGTGATATTTAACAATATTTCAATATCAATTGAGAGCTTAAAAGGTAGGGTATTGGAAGTTGCAAAGTATAACAAGAGTATGAATGAAAAAAAAGAAATAATACTAAGTATAACAGAAAACTTATCAGCAATATCACAGGAATCGGCGGCATCTACTGAAGAGGTTTCTGCTGCTACAGAAGAGCTTTCTGCATCTACTCAAGAAGTAGCTAAGTATGCTAAAGATTTAAATGTTTTATCAAATGATTTATTCGATAATATTAAACAATTTAAGGTGGATTAATATAAGCTTGCTTAAGAGATATGTGATAAATAATAAACGAAATAATTAATAGATCATAATGTGTATTCCGAAAGATGAGTAATAATATAATAGCGTGCTAAATAGTTTTGGTCATTTTGGTTAAGAGAATAATAGTGAAAAATAAATACTGAGACCAAAAAGACCAAAAAGCATTGATTTGTTGACAATAAAATAACAACAAAATAAAATAAGCTATGGAAATTAATTTATTAGGAGGAATAACACAATGATTAGAAATAGAATTTTAGCAGTGGGTATATCTGTATTTTTAGTTGCAGGATTATTTGTTGGATGTGGTTCAAATGCAAATAATGCAGCTAAGAATAACAAAGCAACAACTGAAGCAGCAACTGAAGCAACAACTGAGGAAGCAAAATATAAGGATGGAACATACCATGCTGAAGAAGCTGACTTTGCTGATAATGGATGGAAAGAGACAGTTGATATAACTGTTGAGGATGGAAAAATCGTTGCAGCTAACTGGAATGCTGTTCACAAAGATGGTGGAGACGATAAAAAAGCACAATCAGTAAGTGGTGCTTATGGAATGGTAGCAAACGGTAAAGCTCAAGCTGAGTGGCATGAGCAAGCTGAAAAAGCTGAAGCTTACTTAATTGAAAAACAAGATCCAACAGCTATAAAGTACACTGACGATGAAGGTCATACTGATGCAATAACTGGAGTATCAATTCATGTAAATAGTTTCTTCCAATTAGCTGAAGAAGCATTAAATGGTGCAAAATAATAAAAGTAAAAATTAATAAAAGTAAAAATTAATAAAGTAGATATAAAGAACAGCCTATATAAAATATTTTAGGCTGTTTTTTAGTTTGTTCAAATTATAGATTACAAAGAATTTTATCTAATTTACATAAAACAAGTTCTACATCATCTTCTGTTATAACTAAAGGTGGTTGGAAGGCAAGTACATTTCTACTTAATCCATTTTTACCAAGAAGAATTCCTTCATCCTTTAATCCTTCTAATATTAAATCAGTTTCTTCAGAGGCTGGTTCACCATTTTCTTTTAACAACTCAGCACCTAACATTAAGCCAAGTCCTCTAACATCAGATATTATTGAATGTTTTTCTTTTAGTTTTAGAAGCCCAGTTTTAAGTTTAGTTCCTAGTGTTTCAGCCACTTCACACAGGTTGTTTTTCTCAATATAGTCAAGTACAGCAATAGCTGTGCTTGACGCTACTGGATTCCCACCTAAGGTAGAAGCAGAAGGTTTAGTAAAGGCTGAAGCGATTTCATCATTAGCGCAGAAAGCGGAGATTGGCATTCCGTTTCCAAGCGCTTTCGCAATTGTAATTATATCAGGGACTACATCATAATTTTCTATTGCAAACATCTTACCTGTTCTTGCAAAACCAGTTTGTACCTCATCTACTATCATTAAAATTTTATGCTTTTCAAGTAATGCTTTTAATTCTTTAAAATACCATTTTGGAGGAGTTATTATACCACCGTTACCTTGGATAGGTTCTACTATTAAAGCAGCGAAGTTATCTGCTCCTTTACTCTCAATTGTCTTTTCAATCTCTGCTAGAGAATCTATAGCCGCTGCCTCAAGAGATTTAGCCTTGCTGTACACATTAGGAACAATTGTAACAGAATCATCAAGTAAGGGATCTACTCTCCACATAGGAATTGCTGTTGCACTCATTGTTAAATAAGTTCTACCATGTAGACTATTGCACAATGATATGATTCCATTCTTTCCAGTATATAGCCTTGCAAGTAAAATAGCACCTTCATTGGCTTCAGAACCTGTACAACAGAAGAATGAATGCTTGATATCACCAGGTAACACATAAGATAATTTCTCAGCAAGATCAACTATTGGTTGATTTAGATAAATTGTAGTAGTATGTTGAAGGGTTCTCATTTGAGTTATCGAAGCCTCTAAGATTTCAGGATTACAGTGTCCACAGTTCATAACGGAAACGCCTGCGAAGAAATCTAGATATTTATTTCCTTGTGAATCAAATAAGTATTGCATTTCTCCTCGCACTATCTGAGGAGGGTTCTTATAGAAATGGTGAGAACATGGAAAAAGAAATTCCTTCTTTTTCTCAATTATTTTTTTGGATCCTATATAATTACTCATGTTATTTCTCCTTTTGGGATCGTTTTAAAATAACTTCCCCTAAAGTTGTTTCAAAAAGCGAAAAAATCATTCGCATTTTCGAAACAAAAGGGGAAGTAATTTTTAAGCCGACCCTTAATTAAACTGAAAAGCGCCTAAAGTGAATCCACTATGATTGGGGGAGAGTGAATTAAATAGAGTATCACAATTCTCTAAATTATCAATTGCTTGTTTGTATATTTTTAAAACACTTCTCAAATCATCTGTAGAATAATGGCATCCTTCTATCCTGAAATTATTAACACCTATATGATTAAGTTCCTTTAAGAAAGGTAGATAACAAAGATCCTTGTATAGTAACATATGATTTCTTCCAAAATTATCACGATATACAGGGTGTTCATATCCTTTATCGTCTACTAGAACTAATACATTGTTATCAAAATGTTTATTATTTTCATTTCTTATAGGTTCTAGCACTTTTGTGTTTTCATACAGATCATGATCCATATACATAACTACTGGGGAACCATGGACTATAACTTCCATAGGTAATTGGGATTTAGTCAGAGTTTGTTTTGCATCAAATAAAGGAGTTTCTACTGACAGCGTGGCAGAAGATAATCCTTGTTTTTTATAGAAAGAAGCTGCTGTATGATTATATATATTCAATGAATAATCACCAATAAGATCGAGTCCCAAGTGTTTAAATTTCTCTATTGCACCTAAGTTAGTAACAAGTAAACCATCTAATCCTAAGTTGTTTTCATGTAATAACTGAGAGTATCTTGAGAAGTCATCCTCAAACATCATTCTAGGCAATCCAAGATATATCTTTGCTTCTTTCTTATTCTTAATTAGCTGAATTATTTCACTTTTGCTAAATGGAGAATTAGGTTCAAAGACTTCACCTGATAGATATATGATATCAGCACCTTCTTCAATAGCAACTTTAGCTTGGGTGTAAGAATTTACCTTAACGCTTAATTTAGATTTATTAGGGTGAGAATTAAATCCATCTGTTAGTACTTTTTTTATTTCCTGAATTCTTTCTTCACACAGCGCTATCTCTTCCACTGGATTACTGAAAACTCTTCCGTGACTATAGAATTTCCCTGTACCTTCGTAACGTCTATTTATATTGGAAAGTCCAGGAGTTCCAAAAGCACTGCAGGTTGATAAATCTCTTTTGCGATTTTCATAAATAAATTGAGCATCTTTCCTTCTATCATAGGAGATTGGATCTTCTATATATCTATCTATTGCATCGCTATAATAATTGATTAAGTTAACTAAGTAATCTGAATCACGCATTCGTCCTTCAAGCTTAAAAGAAAGAATACCAGCGTTAATCATTTCAGGCATATGTTCATACATGTACATATCCTTTACAGCCATTGGATATTCTGTAGGGTATACACAGCCATCTTTTTTTAATGTAAAATTCCAACGACATGGCTTCATGCATAATCCTCGGTTACTGCTTTTCCCAAAGAGCATACCACTGTATAAACACTGTGCGCCATGGGCTATGCACATATCACCATGTGCAAAATACTCAAATTCCATATCGGTCTGCTTATTTAATATTTTTATTGTTTTCAAATCCATATCTCTAGTAAGAACAACTCTAGAAACACCTAATTTCCTTAATACATTTATTGTTTCTAGGTTGTGGACATTCATCATTACAGAAGAATGTAATTCGAGCTTTAAATTTAAACGATTCACTAATTTTAATATACTCATATCTTGCACAATTAAGGCATCAGGTTGAACTTCTTCTAAGAATCTTAAATATTCCTCAGCAGCATTTAAATCCTGTTGACTTAATAGATTATTTACTGTTATGTAAACCTTTTTATTCAAGGAATGAGCAATTTCAATAGCCTTTTTTATTTCATCATTTGAAAAATTGTAATCTTTTCTATGCATACGCATATTCAATATCTTTCCGCCAAAATATACAGCGTCAGCATCACTATGGATTATTTTTTCGAAAATTTCAAAGGTCCCCGCAGGGGCTAATAATTCTACTTCATTACCATTAAAAAATCTACTCATGGGAAAACCCCCTTCTTATTGTTTCTAAAGAATAATTTTATCCTTAATTTCATTAATTTTATTTTCAAATAAATGCGTTATTAATGGAAAATTGAGAATGTAGAATGGAGAATGATGGACATTTAGCTCCGTGAAATTTTAATTATATTGTTCTTTGGACAATATAATTTTACTCGTTCCATTTTTAATGAAACATTGTATTTAACACTCAATATTTTATCTATGATAAAATGAGTAAAAACATTTTGTCCTGAAGAACAATAAAATGTAGCTTCTGACCTATGTCAGAAGCATCCATCGTTTTCCACTCTCAACTTGTTTTAAAGATTTTCAGATTTTATTATGCACGCAGCGCGAGCTTTATTTTACAAAGTCGTCTGTTGATAATTCTTTTAAAGTATAATCATTGCTAGTTAAATCTTTTGATTTAAGCCAAGTTAACACTTCTTCCAATTCTTTTTCTGAAGGCATAGAAGCTTTAGTATAATTTGGAAGAGTTAATGTATCTTTTATGTTCTCTGGAAAACCAGCTTCTTCAATAACAAAATCAATATAGTTTTCCATCTTTTCTTCTTTTAAGAAGTTAACTGCTTTGTTATAAGCTCTATAAAGTGCTTGGATTTCTTTTGTTTTTGAATCTATTGCATCACTAGTGAATAACATTATACCAGGATTCACACCTAACTCATCAGAACTATTTATAATAGCTCCACCGGCTGTTACTGCAAGGCTAGCAAGAGGCTCTGGTAATGTAGCCATGTCCAATTTACCATTATTAAGCATCTCTAGTCTAGTAGGTATCTTTGGAATTGCAACCTTTTCAGGTGCATTCACATCTATGTTTGAAATTTCCATGATTCTATCAGTTAAGTATTCAATAATAGTATTTTTAGATATTCCTATAGATTTTCCTTCTACTTGATCAATACTAGATATTCCAGAAGCTTTTCCTGCGATTAATTTAAAGCTACCATCTGTTTTTGAAGTAATCTTCACATCAAAATCATTATCATTGAAGAAAACTACTGCAAGCATATCTGATATAGCGCCATCAAGTTTTTTTGTTTGTAGTGCAGTATCTCTGTCCATAGCACTTTTAAAATGTTCGATTGTAACATCAATACCTTCTTCTTTAAAGTACCCATTATGTTCTGCAATTATGAATGGAATAGAATCTAAATCTGGCATAACACCAATAGTTAATGGCTGAAGAGGGGCAGAAGTCTCTTCTTTATTAGTCTGGCTTGTACAGCCTAAAAGAGTAATACTTATAATAAATATTAAAGCTATTAATAAATTCTTTTTTTTCATAGTATACACGCTCCTACTAGTTTTTATGTTTTAATTCGAAATTATCATCAGTAATCTTGAAGTTATTTTCAAGACCAGAGGTTATATAGACTTCATTATTCTTAGTCACAAAGATTGCATCAACACCGTCTAAGGTTTCAATTAATTTACTTCCTTCCTCCACATCCATAGAGAATACTGAAGTTGATAGACCATCCGCATCAATGGATTTATCAGCGATAATTGAGACACTAGCCAATGAATTATCCATAGGATATCCTGTAAATGGATTCAAGATGTGATGATACCTTACTCCATCTTGCTCTAAGTATCTTTCGTATATTCCTGAAGTTACTACTGATTTGTTTGCCACCTTAATTACTCCTAGATGTTCCCCACGGTCAGAAAATGGATTTTGTATTCCTATTCTCCAAGGCGTAGAGTCAGGTTTTACTCCCATTGCGCAAATATTTCCACCAAGACTAATAATAGCACTATTAATATTTTTAGAAGTTAAATATTTTACAATTTCATCTGCAGCATAACCTTTAGCAATAGCACCTAAATCAAGCATCATATCATAATCATTAAGTTTTACGCTGAGATTTGATTTATCTAACAATACATTATTATAATTAACCTTTTCTATAGTGGCATCTATTTCATCTTTGCTTGGTACACGCGCATTTGAAGAACCGATACTCCATAATTTTACTAAAGGACCAATGCTGATATCAAATAAACCTTGAGATAAATTAGAGTAGTACTTTCCCCTATTTATTACGTAATAGGTTTCAGGAGAAACTTGAACTTCAGCAGTACCTGAATTAGCATTGATTTTAGAGATTTCACTATCATCAAGATTTAAACTCATCTTATTTTCAATGGAATTTAGTATATCAAAAACATCTTTGAACACATCATCAGATACCTGTTCATAAATGTTGATATCGATTACAGTTCCCATAAAAAAATCTGTTTGAGATATTGGTAACTTTATTGGTTCTTTGGTTTCTTTCTGAGAGGTATTTGATGTTATAAACTTAAAAATCACAACAAAAAATATTATGATAAATAAAAAGATGATTTTTTTAGAGTTTTTTAACATGTGTAATCTCCTTTCAAATCTGATAAACAGAAATATATTTTTATATTAGGATAAAAATTCAGATAGAAAATTTTTTAATCAATTGTGGAATTGGATAAAATTACAAAAAAAAGAGAGGACTCTTTGAGTTGAAAAATGAAATGCAATAATGAAGTGATTATAACACTGATTACATTTAAAGTAAATGGATATTTATTTCGTTTTTCTGTGAACTAAATTAACAAAATGTATTTATAATGACCAAAAGACTGGCTTATATGGACATATGAGCAGGGTATGATAATATTTTAACTAAGGCAAGTTCAAATAAAATATGAAAATTGAATAAGAGTGGATGAAATTAAAATAACTGTAATGCAAATGATGATATTTAAAAAATTAGCAGAATAATTGTTACCAGATAGGGGGACAAGAAATGAGTCAGAAGAAGAAAATAGTAGTGCTAGGCGGTGGATATGGTGGTGTTCTAACTGCGAAGAAGCTTGCCAAAAAACTAAAAAAAGAAAAAGAGGTTGAAATTACCCTCATAGATAAGAAGCCTTATCACACGCTGCTCACTGAACTTCATGAAGTGGCTGCAAATAGAGTATCAGAAGACTCTATTAAAATTGATCTTAAAAAGATATTTGCAAAAAGAAATGTTGATGTTGTTCTTGATGAGATAAGTGAGCTTGATTTTGAAAACAAGGTATTGAAATCTGAGAAGAATTCATATCAGTATGATTATTTAGTAATTGGTACAGGGTGTCAACCAACTTACTTTGGTATACCTGGAGCAGAGGAATATTCTCGTAAGTTATGGTCATATGAGGATGCTGTTGAATTAAAAGAACACATACTTCACATGTTTAGAGAAGCTGTGAAAGAGCCGAATAAAGAAAAGAGACAGGAGATGTTGACTTTTGTTGTAGTAGGTGGAGGCTTCACTGGAATTGAGATGATTGGTGAATTAGGTGAGTGGAAGGATAGACTATGTAAAGATTTTTCTATAGCTAGAGAAGAAGTAAAATTATACGTAGTAGATGCAATGCCAAAAATATTACCTATATTTCCAGATAAGTTAATTAACAAAGTTGAGAAAAAACTTAAAAAATTAGATGTACAAATAGTTACTAATGCAGGAATAACAGAGGTTTCTAAGAATTCCGTTACATTAGGAGATAAAGGTACAATTAAAACTAATACAGTAATCTGGGCTGCTGGTGTTGAGGGAGCTGATATTGTTGGTAAGATGGAGATAGAACAAAAAGGTAGAAAAAGAATAGTTACAAATGATAAGTTACAATCTTTAGAGTATGAGAATGTTTATGTGGTTGGAGATAATATTTTCTATATTCCTAAAGGGGAAGAAAGACCGGTTCCACAGATGGTAGAAAATGCTGAGGCTTCTTCTCCGATAGTAGCCCATAATATTTACAGCGATATAAAAGGTGGAGAAAAGAAATCCTATAAACCTGAGTTCCATGGAGCTATGGTATGTGTAGGAGGAAGATATGCAGTAGCTCATTTAGGTAAACCAGGGAAATTTTTTGGATTATCTGGGTTCTTTGCAGCTTTTGTTAAACATTTTATTAATTTAGTATACTTCTTCCAAGTTGCTGGATTTAATAAATGTTGGTCATATATTATGCATGAATTTTTCCACATTAAAGATAGAAGAAGTTTTGTTGGAGGACATTTTTCAAAGGCATCTCCAAACTTCTGGTTAGTACCATTGAGAATTTTTGTTGGATACAAATGGTTAGCTGAGGGACTTGAAAAATTAGAAAAAATAATCCATGATCCTTCAAAGATATTTTTAATACCTGCACCACCAGCAATTGATGGAACAACCGCTGCAACAACTGCAGCAAAAGTAACAGAAAAAGTAGTGGAGGCAACAACTTCAGCATCAACTGCAGTAGCAGGAGGAGCAACGGAAGCTGTTTCTCAGTATGGTACAGCGTTACCTGTACCTGGATTTATTGAAAAAATAGTTAAATGGTCTATGGATGCATTCTTCTATAATGGAGAAGGTGGGTATACTTTCATGGCAAAACTATTCCAAACTGGAATGGTAATTGGTGAGATTGTGGTAGGATTACTATTGATTGCAGGATTATTCACTGCACTTGCTTCAATAATTTCATTGGCAATGGGGATGATGATATGGTCATCTGGAATGGCGCCAGCTGAGATGTTATGGTATATGGGTGCTGCAATTGCACTTATAGGTGGTTCAGGAAGTACATTTGGACTAGATTATTATGTATTGCCTATTCTTAAAAAATGGTGGAAGAACATTGGGTTCGTTAAAAAATCATATTTATATGTAGATTAGACTGAATAAAGTAGAATAAAAAATTTCCCAAATGTCCTTTTAAAAAATTTAAAAGGACATTTGATGCGTTTAAACAGATGTTTTGTAAAAATTTGAATTATTTGGTTGATTAGTTTTCATATTATGATTTAATGGAAGTATGGTAAATTATGTTGTAGCACCTTCTATATACCTCTTTCTTTTTGGACAAATATTTATTATAGTATTATTGAGAGATATTATCAATTATATAGAAGATATTCAATATAAAATAATTAAACAAGGTGATGAAATGAATAGGTTTTGGAAAGATTATCCTCACATAGAACAAGAATTAGAAAACGTAACTAATATTATGAAAGCCAATATAAAATCTAGAGAGACAGAATTTACTAAAGCAGTATCTCCGTTAGTTGATGCCGGTGGAAAAATGTTAAGACCAGCATTTTTATTATTAGCAGGAAAATTTGGAGAGTATGACCCTGAAAAGATGCAGAATCTAGCAGCTACGATTGAAATGATGCATACAGCTACGTTGATTCATGATGATATTGTAGATGAATCTAAGCTAAGAAGAGGGGTAGAAACTATACAATCTAAGTATGGAAAAGAATATGCAGTCTACATTGGGGATTTTTTATTCTGCCAGTGTTTTATTATGTTATCTGAATATAATTATTCCACAGAGAATTTAAAAAATATATCAAAGGCAATATCTAAAATCTGCATGGGTGAAATAGTGCAATATAATCTTAGGTATTCAAAGAATACAAGTATAAGGAAATATTTAAAAATAATATCAGGAAAGACCGCAGCATTATTTGCTATTAGCCTTTATACTGGAGCAAATGAAGCTGGATGTGATGAAAAAATATCAAAATTACTTGGGAAAATTGGTTATCATATTGGTATGGCATTTCAGATAATGGATGATATGCTTGATTATAGTGGTGATGCCAGTAAATTGGGTAAAGGTGCCCAGAGGGATTTAATCAGTGGATATTATACACTACCTCTTTTATATGCTATGGTTGAAGATAAGGAAAATAAAATTGGGGATATTTTGGACAACTCTTCATTAAATGAAGAGGATGTAAAACAATTGATTCTGTTGGTTGATGAATATAAAGGTATGGAGAGATCTAGAGAATTGGTAGATAAATATACAAAGAAAGCATTTGATAGTATAGATAAATTACCGGAGTGTGAGAGTAAAGAAATAATTAGAGATATAACAGGGAAATTATTGAATAGAAGCTTCTAAGGGAGAGAGGGATGTAATAATGGCGTATAAAGATATGCATGAGTTTATAGATGTTTTAAGAAAAAGAGATCTTTTAGATGAAATTAATGTAGAAGTTGATAGTAACCTTGAGATTACTGAAATAACTGATAGGGTATCTAAAAAGTATGGTAAAGCCTTGTTATTTAAAAATGTAAAAGGTTCTGATTATCCAGTATTAATAAATTCATTAGGCACATATGAGAGAATGAACCTTGGCCTTGAGGTGGAAGAACTTGATGAGATTGCTGATACCATCTTAGATTTTATGGATGTTAGTAATTATGCTACATTGATAGATAAGGTGAAATCTATTCCAAAATTGGCTTGGTTGGCAAGAGTTTTCCCTAAAAAAGTAAAAAAGGGAGCTTGCCAAGAAGTAATAGAAGAACCAGATTTAACTAAGTTGCCAATTTTACAATGTTGGCCACAGGATGGGGGGAAATATATTACTCTTCCACTTGTTATAACAAAGGATCCTGAAACTGGGCAGCAGAATGTTGGTATGTATAGACTTCAGGTATACGATGAGAAAACAACTGGGATGCATTGGCATCTACATAAAGATGGTAGAGAAATCTATGAAAAGTATAGAAAATTAGGAAAGAGAATGCCAGTTTCAGTAGCCTTAGGATGTGATCCTGCTACTATTTATTCTGCTACAGCACCACTTCCAAAGATGATAGATGAGATGATTTTTGCTGGTTTTCTAAGAAAATCACCTATAGATATGGTTAAGAGTGTTACAAATGATATTTATGTTCCTGCAAATGCAGAGTTCATACTTGAGGGGTATGTTGACCTTGATGAAAAGAGACTTGAAGGTCCTTTTGGTGATCATACGGGGTATTATTCACTTGCGGATATGTATCCAGTTTTTCATATAGAAAAAATAACTAGAAAGAAGAATCCAATATATCCTACAACAATAGTTGGAAAACCTCCTATGGAGGATTGTTATTTAGGAAAAGCTACTGAAAGAATATTCCTACCATTAATTAAGGTCCAGTGTCCTGAAATAGTAGATATGAATTTCCCATTAGAAGGAGTATTCCACAACTGTGTAATTGTTTCTATAAAAAAAGCATATCCAAAGCATGCTCATAAGATAATGAATGCACTCTGGGGTATGGGGCAAATGATGTATACTAAGATGATAATAGTTGTGGATGAGAATATTAACCCTCAGGATTTGTCAACCGTAGCATGGAAGATATTTAATAATATAGATGCAAAAAGAGATTTAGTAATATCAGAAGGACCATTAGATGCACTAGATCATGCATCAAACACAGCATATTTTGGACATAGATTAGGAATAGACGCTACAAAAAAATGGCCATCAGAAGGGCATACAAGAGAGTGGCCGGATGATATAGAAATGAGTGAATCAATCAAAGCTTTAGTGGATAAGAGGTGGAAAGAATATGGTATTAGAGAAGATTAAGAAATACGGGGAAGTAGTTATGTTTTCTCATACTTTATTTTCACTTCCTTTTGCATTAATTGGAATGATATGGGCAGCTGAAGGGTTGCCTTCATTTCACACTGTACTTTGGATATTGATTGCTTTAGTTGGAGCAAGAAATGGGGCTAATGCTCTAAATAGAATAGTGGATAAAGAGATAGATAAGAAAAATCCAAGGACAGCGAATAGGCATCTACCAAAGGGGATTGTAAAGGAATATGAAGTATGGGGAATAGTAGTATTCTGTTTTTCAATTTTCATTCTTGCTGCGTACAAGTTAAATACACTGTGCTTTTTATTATCTCCAGTAGCCCTTTTTCTCTTTATAATTTATTCTTACACTAAAAGGTTTACTTGGGCTTGTCATGTTGTGCTTGGAATAGCATGTGCTGGAGCGCCTGTGGGTGCTTGGCTTGCGGTTACAGGAGAGTTTGCACTAACACCACTTATTTTAGGGGCAGTTGTGATGTTATGGGTTGCAGGGTTTGATATAATTTATGGAACTCAAGATATTGAGTTTGATAGAGCATCAGGATTATTCTCAATACCAGCAAGGTTTGGATTAAAGGGAGCTTTGTATATATCTAGAGCATTTCATTTAATGATGATTATATTATTAATCAGTTTATATTTTGTTATGAACAGAGGATGGATATATTTAGTGGGAATATTTATTAGTGCAGTATTGCTAGTCTTAGAGCATTATATGGTTTCTCCAGCAAATGAAAAGAAGATGAAGATTGCATCTTACAATATCAATCAGGTTGTGAGTGTTTTAATATTTATTTTTACAATGATAGATGCATTTATATAAAAGAACTAATTGAGGTGAAACTTTTGAAAAAATATATTGTTGGAATTACAGGAGCAAGTGGTAGCATCTACGGAGTGAGACTTGTGGAAGAATTGACAAACCAAGGGAACGAAGTTCACTTGGTTATCACAGATAACGGAAGAAAAGTTTTAGAATATGAGCTAGAGGTTGATTTTGAAGAGTGGATATATAGTATTAATGAGTATAAAGGAAAGTTAATATTATGTGATATTGACGATATGTTTTCCTCAGTAGCTAGTGGATCATTTAGGACAGATGGCATGGTAATTGTTCCATGCTCTATGGGAACGCTCTCGAAAATCAGCTGTGGAGTTACGGATAACTTATTGATAAGAGCGGCTGATGTTATGATAAAGGAAAAGCGAAATCTAATTCTCGTTCCTAGGGAAACTCCATTTAGTTCAATTCACCTTAAAAATATGCTTTTCTTGAGTAATTTAAATGTTACTATCTTACCTCCCATGCCAGCATTTTATCAGAAACCTAAAACCATTGAAGAGCTTGTTAATATAACAGTTGGAAGAATTCTTTCAAGTTTAAAGATTGAGAGCGATTTATATGATGAATGGGGTGGAAATAAATAAAAAACAGGTGATAATACTATGATAGAAGTTAATAATTTAAATGTTTGCTATAAAAATAAGGACAAACATATAAAGGCTATAGAACATGTGAATTTATCAGTACAAGAAGGGGAAATATGTGTTGTTATTGGAGCGTCAGGATGTGGAAAATCCACCTTGTTGAAGGTATTAGCAGGAATTCATAAAGGGTATGAAGGCCAAGTTCTAATAGATGGAAATGAAGTAAATCCTAAGAGTCATAGAATTGGATTCATACCGCAGAATTATGGATTGGTTAAATGGAAGAACGTGGAAGAAAACATATGTTTATCTGCTAAAATTAAAGATGGTAAAAAAAATATAGAAAAAGATTTTTATAAGAGGATATTAAAGGAATTAGATATTGAGAAATTGGAAAAAAGGTATCCTACTCAATTGAGTGGGGGACAGATGCAGAGGGTTTCAATAGCAAGGGCTTTATTGCTGAAACCTAACTTGCTTTTAATGGATGAGCCTTTCTCTTCATTAGATGCTATGATTAGGGAAGAAGTACAAGAGCTATTTTTGCAGGTATGGAAAGATTATAAGGTTACAACTTTATTAGTAACCCATGATATAAGAGAAGCTATTTATTTGGGGCAGAAGATAGTTGTGATTTCATCATCCCCAGGAAAGATTGTTAAGGTTATAGATAATCATCTATTTGGGAAAAAAGACATAGAATTTAACACAGAATTTATTCGTATGAATATTAAACTTAAAAGTATTCTTAAAGGAGAGAGAATTGGATGAGAATTAGAGAAAATAAAATAACTAATTTCATTTTAGCAATTTTCTTAATTTTTGTTTTGTGGCAAATTGCTGGAATGAGTATTCAAAGTCCTATACTCCCTCCACCAACAAAGATAATAGTCAATATTTTTACAACGTTTCATAGCCATATAGCAATTCATGCTTTATACAGTTTGAGAAGAATTATAATAGGACTGATTTTATCTTTAATAGTAGGAACTTTGGTTGGAGTACTAATGGGGTATTTCAAAAAGATAGACTCAATTTTATCTCCAATTATATATTTTAATTATCCAATCCCAAAGATAGCTTTACTTCCAATAGTTATGCTAATGTTTGGATTAGGAGACTTAACTAAAATATTTATGATTTTTTTAATCACTTTTTTTCAGATTGTAGTGAATATAAGAGATGAGGTTAAGAATATTCCAGAAGAAGTTTTTTATCCTATGTATTCAGTAGGAGCCAATAATGTTGAAATAATAAAAGAAATCATTTTTCCAGGAATAGTTCCAGGGATTTTAACTTCATTAAGGATAGGGATAGGAACTTCAATATCAGTGTTATTCTTTACTGAAAACTTTGGAACGGAATATGGTATGGGATATTTTATTATGGACTCATGGATGAGGGTTAATTATATTCAGATGTATTCTGGTATCTTCATTTTAAGTATTATTGGATTAATATTATTTATAACTATTGATGTGATTGAAAATATTTGTTGTCCATGGAGATAGAGGAGGGGTGATAGGTGAAAAAACTTTTAATGTTATGTTTTACTATGGGTATAGCCATTCAATTGACTTCTTGTGGGGATAAAAAAATAATTTATAAAGAAGGCAAATTCGAGGGTATTGGTATGGGCCATATTGACGAAATTAAGGTGGAAATCACAACGGATGAGTATGAAATTAAAGAAATAAAGATTATAGAAGATCAGGAGATTCCTTTGTTAAGTAAAATTGTGTATGAAGAAATACCTAAAGACGTAATAAAAGCAAATAGTACTAAAGTTGATGTGGTAACTGGTGCAACGTATACCAGTAAGGGGCTTATTGATGCTATAGAAGATGCACTTAGTAAGGCTATGATTGAGGTGGAGGATTAGTGAAATTACAAAATAGATTGATGATATTTTTAAGCGCAATAATGATTTTGGTAATTGGAACTATTGGTTGTGTTACTTATCATCATATGCAAGTGTCTTTAGAAGAACAGATGGGGAATAATGCAATGGATTTAGCTGTAACCATTTCCTCTATGGATATAATTGAAAAAACGCTAGCAACCACAAATGATTATGAGGTTATACAGAATACTATAGATGACTTTAGTGGGAAAACAAGATTTCAATACATAATCGTAATGGATATGGAAGGTATTAAGTATTCATATCCATATGGAAATACTCTTGGGAAAAAATATAATGATGGTGGAGAAGAAAGGGTATTAACAGAAGGTGAATCCTATGTGTCTAAAGATAGGAATAAGTTGATTACAGCAATAAGAGCTTATGTGCCAATTTACTATGAAGGAGATCAAGTAGGTGCTGTTGTGGTAGGCCTCTTAACAGATACAGTATACCAGGAACTGAGAACTCAAATGTTCTTTTTTAAGATAACCATAGTGGTTGGTATCATAATTGGAATATTAAGTGCAGCAATACTAGCAAATTCAATAAAGAAGACAATATTTGGATTGGAACCAAAGGAAATTGCTCTTTTACTTGGACAGCGGAATTTGGTATTACAGAGTTTAAAAGATGGAATTTTAGCTATAGATAATGATGGAAAGATAATACTAATAAATAAAGCTGCAAAGCAAATTCTAGGGCTTAATGAGGATGATTTAGGTAAGGATATATCCATACTAAATAAAAATTATACTGATAGTATGATGGAGGTCCTAAGAAAAAGGGTACCAATATATAATCAGGAAATAAAAGTTGGAAACGACAAAACACTTATTTCAAGTCACACTATTTTAGAAAATCATAAGGCTGATACAATCGGTGTAGTGTCAAGTTTCAAGGATCTAACAGAGGCTAAAAATATGGCAGAGGAATTAACTGGAGCAAGAAAAATGACATATGCTTTAAGAGCTCAAAACCATGAATTTATGAATAAGTTGCATACAATTTCAGGACTTATTCAACTTGAGGAATACGATGAAGCTATTGAATATATTTCTGATATATCTCATGAAAGGCAGTCAGTTTCTAATATACTAAATAAAAAGATAAGTAATGTTCATATAGCAGGATTGTTGCTTGCTAAATATAACAAGGCAACAGAAGCTAAAATTTCTATGGAGATTGATCCCAATTCTGAGATGGAAAAGATTCCTGAGAGTGTAACAGCTGATGAGATTTGTTCCATTATTGGTAATTTGATTGAGAATTCGATTGATGAATTAGTGAAATATGAAGATGGTAAAATATATGTGAAACTAAATTCTGATGAAGAAGGATTAAGTATAATAGTTAAGGATAATGGACCTGGTATCCCTGAAGATATAAGAGATAAAATATTCGAAAGAGGGTTTACTACCAAATCAGGAAGTAGGGGATTTGGGTTAAGTATTATAAAACAGATAGTAGAATATGCTGAAGGGAGTGTAGATATTTCTTATGATGCTGGAGCGGTATGGGATATATTTATACCTATAAGAAAGGAGTCAATTGAATGATTAAGGTGCTTATAGCTGAAGATGATCCAATGGTAAGTATGATCAATGAGCGGTTTTTGAAAAAAGTAGAAGGCTTTGAGTTATGCGGGACTGTAAATTCCATAGAGAAGGCAAAAGAATCAATTTTAATAGATAAACCTGATTTAATATTATTGGATGTTTTCTTTCCACAAGGAAAAGGAACAGATTTATTAAGATGGGTACGTACAGAAAACATTAAATGTGATGTTATATTAATAACTGCAGATAGAAATACTGATACTGTGGAGGAAGCATTTAGATATGGTGTGGTAGATTATCTTGTAAAGCCCTTTGTTTTTAAAAGATTCAAGGAAGCTCTAATTCAATTTAAAAATAGAAAGTGCAAGTTTAAAGATAATGATAGTATTGAGCAAGATATTATTGATAGATATTTGTTTAAAGAAAAGAATATAGAGCCAGAAAATGTGGATGATATTAGCGATATGAAAGGATTTAATCAGCGTACTTATGAGAAGGTACTAGAAGGTATATATGATATGGGGGACGAAAATTTCACAGCCCAACAAATTGCTGAGAATATTGGAGTATCCAGAATTACTGCAAGAAGGTATTTAGATTATTTAGAAAAAGAAAAAAAGCTTGAGGTTGAGATGGAGTATGGCAAGGTTGGTAGACCTAAAAATAAATATAAAATTAAAACAGATGATTAATGTAAAGATGAAGGACAAATAGTTCTTTATGTTAGTGTTGGCATCAGTTTGGGTGCCGATCGTATGGTATTTAATCAGGGTTAATCCTTCATTTACCGATACATATTTCAGTTATGTCCGCCAGTGGGATGAGTTATTACAGTATAACAGGAGTATATATGAGCCAGGTATAGGGTGTTATGATGGGGACATATGGATACAATGCTGGTTCCAGTAATGAAATTTGTTGGACCAGAATTAGGGGAAGTCAAAAATGACTTCCCCTAAAAATTGAAATATTGTGAACCTTTTTTAAAAGCATAGCCATATTTGTATTACCCCGAATAGGATAATGGTTTATAATTATTTTATATTCTTCCAAAAACTTTTGTCTGCTTTACTTTGTACTTTTTTTAGGTAGTCTTTTTCACCCTCAGAAGCGTGAGGGTTTTTATCTACTTTACTTTGCAATCTACTTACTTGATCTTTACTCATTTGAATTTTATCCATAAAACATTCTCCTCTCTTGATTAATATTTAATATGTACATAGTATTAATATTTATGGCGGTTTTATTCATGGTGTTATATTACAGAACAAAAGTAATAATAATTACCAATATTGAAATGTATTCATTTTCTACATAAAAAAAACACAAAAAGTACACAAGCTTGTCTTATTATATAATCATAGATTAATTACGAGGTGATTATATGAGAAATAAAGCATTTATAGTAGCAATATTAACAGTAGGAATCGGATTGGGCACATTAGGAGTATCCACATATGCAAAAGAAACTACAGATAATACTCAATATATTAGTAATGTATATAATGCAGCTAAAGACAAAAAAGAATATAATCTTGAACAAGATAAGGATAATGAAGAAAATTTAGAAAATAATTATGAAAGTATTTCATTCGAGGAATTTTTAGGGGAAGATATAAAATATTTTGATAGTAAAGAAATAGAAAAACTTAAGAAAGCCTATGAAACTGCTGCAGAATATGAAGTTCAGACGGCGAAGTCATGGGATGAGTTTCAAAGTATATTAGAAGAAATTATAAAAACAAAGGGTATTGAATTAGATGGTTATGATGAAGAAGTACAAGAAGGACAAGATTATATCCTTGAGTTTTTAAAGGGAGTAGAGTCGGAATTAGGTTCAGAGTTATATGAAAAATTAATAAAGCTTTATGATAAATGTGTTACTGCTGAGAATAAAGAAAACTATGAAGAGGCAGATAAGTTTTGGAATGAAATTGAAGATATTTTAGGTGAAAAAGGATATGATGTTGAAGGGATTTCTCTAGAAGGGGAAAATGAGGAATTGTTTGCGGCATTTAATGTTGTGAATGGCAAAATTGTTATTAATAAAGAGGTTGAGGTTGAAAAATCTTCACAAGAAGATATGAAGAAATATGAATTGCTTTGGGAAAGAGTGAAAAAACTTGTTCCTAAAACCTATATAAATAGAATAATAAACTTTAATATAAACTCAGACGGTAAAGATGGAGTATTAGCTTATGTTTATGGAGTAGATGAAAAGGGCGAAAAATGGTCAATGTTTATAGATAAAAAAGATGCAATTAAAGAAGATGGAAAACTAGATAATGGTGAATTGAATAATACTATTATTCATGAGTTTGCTCATATATTAACTTTAAATAATTCTCAAATGAAAAAAGGAATAGATGAGGAAAAGAAGACATATACAACAGATGAAGGGACAACAAAGGATAAATCATACTTAAACAGATTTTATAATAAATTCTGGAATGGTATACACAGTGAATGGACAAGAGCACAAGAATCAGAAGAAACAATTATGGCATTTTATGAGAAACATGAAAAAGATTTTGTTTCAGAATATGCTTCAACTAATCCAGAAGAAGATATTGCAGAAAGCTTTACTTACTTTGTAACTCAGGACAAGCCTAAAGGTGATTCTGTTAAAGAGCAGAAAATGTTATTCTTTTATAAATTTGAAGAGATGGTAAAACTAAGAAATGAGATAAGAGAAAATCTTAAAAAGATATCAACTTTAAAATAAAAAATAAACCTCTTGGTAAATTAATTAACCAAGAGGTTTTAATTTAAATGCAAACAATATATAATGAATAATCATGGAATTAATGTTAAAATATATATTGGCAATTATTTAACTATATTGACTAGGTAAAGGTAGAATTAGTTGTTAATTTGAGAGTCTATATTTTATTGAGAGTTAAATAAACCATAAAATAAATTAACATAGGAGGAAATACAATGGAAGAAAATTTAAATGAAATAACCTTAAATGAAACTGTTTATGATAAAAAAGGATTATGGGATCCAAAGAATTTTATTGTAATTAGTGTTCTTTTCTCATTTTTACCAGCTAGTATTTTATATTCTTTAAATTATGGAAGAATAGGAAATATCAAAAAGAGAAACATATCTTTGGTGTTATCATTATTGAGTTTTAGTATATTTATTGGGGCATTAATATTTATACCCATTATTATACCAATCACAATAATAAATTCAATAGCAAAAGTTCTTGGGACAGGTATTAATATAGGGGTAGGTATTTATTTAAGCAATAATCAAAAAAAATTATTTGAAGAACATGTAGAGAAGGGTGGAAATAAAGCATCTTTTGCGGTACCTATTGTTTTAAGTATCATTGCAGCAGCAGCTTTGATTTTCTTTTCAATATCTTATGAATCAATACCGGATAACAAAATTAATTTTAATGGTGATGAGCTTTATTACACTAATAGTGTAAATATAGAAGAAGTAGAAGCTGTAGGTGAAGTTTTAATAGAAACTGAGTATTTTTGTGATGATGGAAAGGATATATCTGTTAAGATTGATAAAAAGGAAAATCTATATATCATTTCACTATGCATAAATAAAGAATATGTAGATGATGCAAATTTGTTAGATTTTTCTAATCAACTATGTGAGTATTTACCTTATGAAATATTTAATGGTGAAGCGGTTGAAGTACATTTGTGTGATAATAAATTTAAGCCTTTGAAGAAAATAAGCTTAGAATAATAATAGTGTAAATTAAACTTAAAATATTTATGAAACACCTTTAGTAAATCTTAATAATAAAGATTTACTAAAGGTGTTTTTTTATAATAAAACGTAAATAGCAGGAAATGATAATAATAGACGTACTATGGGAGGTCGTGTAATATATGAAATTATCAGCAGCGGTAAGAGAACTTAATAAATTAAAAGGCCAGTTAAATCAAATAGATCAAATAATAACTCATACTAAAACTCATTCACTTTCAACTCATGAAGCATCTTTGCGAAAAAAACTTAAAAGCATGGAGGAAATGAAAAGTTTTTTTCTTAAAAAGAGATATGCTAAAAGAGTAAGAGAAATAGATGAATTATACAAAGAATATGAGGAACTATTAAATTATGTTTCAAAGAGATTACTTGATGATTACAATAAAAGCAATGAAACAAATTTTAAATTAGATGAAATAATACAGGATTATTATGAAAACTATATAAGTTCTGGTGTGATGAATGTCCTCATAACAAAATTTATTCCAAAGATTATAAATGAAAAGCTGGAAGTTCTTTTTCCTAAGAGTCCTAAGGATGAATATAAAGAGGCAAGAAAAATTAAAAGAACTATTTATCTTCATTTAGGAGAAACCAATACAGGTAAAACATATAATGCTATGCAGAAATTAAAGCAGTGTGATAAAGGTATATATCTTGCACCACTTAGAATACTGGCATTAGAGAATTATGAAAGATTAAACAATGAAGGGGTACCATGTAATCTACTAACTGGAGAGGAAGAGCTAATTAATGAAGAGGCAAAACATATATCTTGTACTATAGAGAAGTTAGATGTTAAGGAAGAATATGATGTAGCTGTAATAGATGAAATTCAAATGATTAATGATGATAGGAGAGGAGCTGCATGGACTAGAGCACTATTAGGACTTAAGTGTAAAGAAATTCATATTTGTGGTGCGTTGAACACGAAAACAATATTGATAGATATTATTAAAAGTATAGGAGATGAGTATAAACTAAAAATCTACACTAGGGATATTCCACTTGAGATTGATGAGAAACCATTTAGGTATAAAGAGGTTAAAGAAGGAGATGCTCTTGTTGTATTTTCGAAGAGAAGGGTACTTGAATTAGGAGTCTATTATTCTAATTTAGGAATTAAGTGCAGTATTATATATGGTGATTTACCTCCAGAGGTCAGAAAAAAGCAATATGCACAATTTTTCAATAAAGAATCAACAATACTTATTACAACTGATGCAATTGGTATGGGTGTTAATCTCCCTATTAAGAGAATTGTTTTTATGGATATAAAGAAGTTTGATGGTAAGGAATTTAGAGTTTTAACTTCACAAGAAGTTAAACAAATAGCTGGTAGAGCAGGAAGAAAGGGAATATATGATACTGGTTTTGTAGGAAGCTTTGCAGATAACATAGACTTTATAAGTGATGCTATTAACAAAGAAGATAAAGAGATCGAATATGCTATTCTAGGACCTAGTGAAGATATATTGAATATAAAGACAGCATCTTTAAGTGAAAAGTTGGCTATTTGGAGTGAAAAAGTACCACAATCAATATTATATGAAAAAATGGATATAGGAGAGTATTTAATTATTCTTCACAATATTCAAAGATATAGACTGCCTGAGATTGTACAGTGGAAACTAATTATGATTCCGTTTGATGTAAAAGTAGAAGAACTTATGAATGTTTTTTTGTACTATGTAGATGAATTATTTATAGGTAAAAGAGATGAAATATCAAAACCAACATATAAATATGAATCATTAGAGGAGTTTGAGCTTTATTACCAAAAGATTAATATATATTATTCATTTGGTAAAAAATTTGAAATAACTTTTGATGAGAATTGGGTTTATAGTGAAAGAAGAAAAATTAGTGAAGAAATAAATAAATTTTTATTAAAATTATAAATGTATATTTGTATATTGGCAAAACCTTTAGGACTTTCGCTCAAAAAAGAGAAAAAGTCCTATTATTTTCAAAAAAAATAGAGGATTTTAGTGTATTATGCAGAAAAAAGTATTATATAGTTTCAAAGAAAATCATTATATTAAAAATATATTTTTTCATATTGAGAGGTATTACATATGTATCAAGAGACGATAGGATTAGCTTTTCAAGCATTTAGCAGTTGTTTATTAGCAGTGGTTTTCTTTTATCTTTATAAAAATTGCAAAATTAAGTGTTTTTTTTATTTTTCTATGTCATGCTTTGTTTTCACATTGAAATTTCTTTCTATAGTAGTTATTGAGGGGATTTTTAAGTATACTCTTGAACAAATAATTATTTATATATTAGCATTAATGGCAACCATATTATTATTTACTGGAGCTTATGATTTTACTAAAGATAAAATTAGTAAATCTTTAAAATACATATGGGGAATTGTGATTAGTATTATTTTAATAATTGGCTATATAATTTCATATTTAAATTTATATGATAGATATTTATATCTAATTTTTGGATTGCTAATGATAATTATTAGCTATGGCGTGTTTTATCATTTCAAGAGTTGTATAATAGGTAAATATATTACTGGGCTAAGTAGTTTTTTTCTAGGAGGAATATACATTATAGATTTTTTCTCAAACTTATTTTGGAATTATAATTTAATATGGTATTTTATTCATTCTACAGTTTTTTTATTAATAGGTATTGGAATGGTAATATGTTATTATGAAATATCTCAGATAAGGCTAGTGAAGGTTGAGGAAAGAAATAGACAGCTTGTGGAATCTCTACCAGCTGGAATTTGTATTCATGCAAGTGGAGAAATATTTTTTGTTAATGCTGCTTTAGCAGAGTTAATGGGTGTAGATAATCCCCAAAAATTTATTGGTCAAAAACTATTGGATGTTATACATGAAGATTATAATGAAATAGTTAAAAAGCATTCAGTATCTATGGAAAAGGGAGATCAACCAAGGATTTCAGAGGAAGAGATAATTAGGAAAGATGGAAAAGTTATAAATATTGAAGTTTATGATACTTTTTATGAATATGATGGTAAATTAGGAATACTCTCAATTGTTATAGATATATCAGAACGTAAAAGGGCTGAAGAATTACAACAGAGAGTCAATGAAGAAGAAAGAAATTTAAAAGAAGCAAAAGAATATGAAAGATTAAGAAATGAATTTTTTGCTAACTTATCTCATGAATTTAAAACTCCATTAAATTTAATTTTTTCTACAGTACAAGTATTAAATATAAAATTAAAAAATATAGCTGATAGTGAAGATGAAGAAAAGATTAATCAGTATATAAAAATATTGAAACAAAATGCATATAGATTATTAAGATTAATAAATAATTTGATCGATATTACAAAAATTGATTCAAACTATTTTAATGTAGATTTGCAAAATTGTAATATAGTAAGTGTTGTTGAAGATATAACATTATCAGTGGCCAATTATATAGAAAATAAAGATGTTGAAATCATCTTTGATACAGAAGTTGAAGAAAAAATAATATCCTGTGATACTGATAAAATAGAAAGAATTATATTAAATCTTATATCAAATTCATTAAAATTTACAGAGGCTGGAGGAACAATAGAAGTAAATATTTATGATAAACAAGATCGTGTTATTATTTCAGTGAAGGATACAGGAATAGGTATCCCAAAGGATAAATTAAATGTAATATTTAATCGGTTTGCACAAGTAGATAAGTCTACTACAAGAAATCACGAAGGTAGTGGTATAGGACTATCATTAGTGAAATCATTAGTGGAAATGCATGAAGGTTCTATTGAAGTTAAAAGTGAATATGGAAAAGGAACTGAATTTATAATTGAACTTCCAGTTAGATTATCAGATGAGGAGAATGAAATAGATAAAAATAAACACATTAAGCGAGATAAGGTAGAGAGAATACATATTGAGTTTTCTGATATATATGAGTAAAAGACCCTTGTGGAAAAGGTCTTTTATTTTTCGAAATGGAAATAATTGAAGGATTTTATCATATTATGTAGAATTTACATATATCGAGCGTAAACGATAAATTAGTAGTATGATAATATTTTACTGATGTTAAGGGGTATTTATATGAATGAACAAATGATAGGATTAATTTTTATAGCAATGAGTAGTTTTTTATTATCAATCCTCTTTTTTTATCTTTATAAAAACAGTAAAATGAAATGTTTTTCTTATTTTTCAATGTCTAGCTTTGTGTTCACACTGGATTTTTTATTACCAGAAGAACTATATGAACTTACTCTTTTTAATATAATAAGTAATATATTAGTTTTGTTAGGAACGATATTATTATTTTATGGAGTTTTTATTTTCTTTAAAAATAAGATTTTCAAAAATTCAAAGTATCTAAGGTGTATTGCAATTACTTTTATTTGTATATTAAGTTTTGACATTTTTATTTTAGACTCAGATGGTGGGTATTTGGCCTTTATATTTGCAATTCTTATGATATTTTTAAGTTGCATAGTTTTTGGCTTTTTTAAGAATGCGAAAATTGGAAAGTATATATCTGGAATGAGTTGTTTTTTTCTCGGAGTCATATACATTTTTGATTCCTATAAAAGGTTATTTCCGTATTCTGTATTAACGTGGTATTTTATTCATTCTATCTTATTTTTGTTAATAGGGATAGGAATACTTATATGTTATTATGAAATAACTCAAGTGGAGTTGACAGAGGCAGATGAACGATACAGATTAGCTTTAGATGGAGCAAATGATGGGTTATGGGAATATGACTTTAAGAAAGATAGAATATTTATTTCATCGAGATCAATGAGCTTTATTGGAATTTCTAATATGGAGGAATATGAATATTCAGAAGTATGGAATGCTCGAATTCATCCAGAAGATTTTAAGAATATAATGAATAAAATAGGTGAACATTTAAAAGGGAAAACAGAACAATATATATGTGAATATAGGATTAAAAATAATTCTGGTGATTATGTATGGATATATGATAGAGGAAAGGCTTTATTTGATGAAAAGGGAGCGCCATATAAGCTTACAGGATTTCATACAAATATTACGGAGAGAAAAAAGAGTGAGGAAAGGATTAATTATCTAGCATATTATGATGAGGTAACGGGAGTACACAATAAAGCATATATTTCTAAAAAATTATATGAGCTTCAAAATGAAGGGTTTAAAAAGGGAAAGAAACATGCGTTGATAGTTATAGATATAGATGATTTTAAATATGTTAATGATTTGATAGGTCATGTGCAAGGTGACTTTTTTCTAAAGATTATTAGTAATAGAATTAAATCTTGTCTTCCATCTAATAGTATTTTAAGCAGATACAGTGGTGATGAATTTGTAGTTTTACTATATGATATTGAAAATATAGATGATATTAAAAGTTTGACTGATAAAATTTTACAAGTTATTAGTAAAAAAATTAATGTTAAGAAGCATGAATTTTTTATTAGCGCAAGCTCTGGAATAACAGTGTTTCCAGACCACGGGAAAACACTTGAAAATATTTTTATGTTTGCGGAAATTGCTATGAACAAAGCAAAAGAATTAGGGAAGAATAGATGTTTAGTTTTTGATAAAAGTATGAATGAGGAAATTATTGAGAGGGTATTACTAGAAAAGAGCATGTATCGAGCTATCAAGGATAAAGAATTTATTATTGCTTATCAGCTACAGAAGGATTTAAAAAGTGATAGTTTTACAGGGGCAGAGGCACTATTAAGGTGGAGACATGCTAAAAAGGGATTAATTCCACCAAATAAATTCATACATTTAGCTGAGGAAACTGGACTCATTATACCTATAGGAGAGATTATTTTAAGGAGTGCTTGTGAAAAGATTAAGAATCTTCAGGTAAAGGGAATTGAAAATTTTTCAATATCAGTTAATGTTTCTAGTGTCCAGTTAAAAGCACCTAATTTTGTGGATTCAGTAAAGAAGGTTTTAAATGAAACAGGATGTAATCCAGGACTTCTTACTTTGGAAATAACTGAGAGCGTTTTAATGGAATCATTGGCGTCTAATATAGGGAAAATTGAAGAATTAAGGACAATTGGTATTAAAATGGCTCTAGATGATTTTGGGACAGGATATTCATCTTTTAACTATCTTATTAAGTTACCTATTGATATTTTAAAAATTGACAAATCATTTATAGATGAAATACATACAAATCCAAAGGAAAAAATAATAGTTGGAGGTATAACTCAACTTGCAAAAAAACTTAATTTTAGTGTGGTTGCTGAAGGGGTGGAAAAAATAGAGCAACTGGAGATTTTAAAGGAACTAGATTGTGATAAAATTCAGGGGTATATTTTTTCTAAACCACTATTTGAAAAAGAATTTTATGAAATGTTATTGAAAAAATAAAGAAAAGGTTGTAGTATATTCTAAGAAAATAAATTTGCTACAGTCTTTTTCTTATCTTTATTGCAAATTAGTGGTCTAAAGTTAAATATTCATAAGTAGAGAATTGTAGAAAAATTTTTTTTAATACGACTTATTTTTATGAAGGAATAAAAAAAAATTTGTAGAATATATTTAAAAATAATAATTACAGCTTCGTGAATTTATAGGAGGATTTTATGAACGAAATGTTATTAAATGAACTTAAAGAAGAGGCAAAACAATTAGTATTGAAAAATAATTGGGGAGAAGAAGCTATAGAAGTAAATAAAAAGATAATAGAATTAGAGAGTACCTGCTCTGCTGCTTATACAAGACTAGTAAAATGCCATATTCAAATGGGAGATATAGAAACAGCAGTTAAGTTGTGTGAACAAGTACTTGAATTTGATCCGAAAAATAATATAGCAATAAACAGACTTATTGAATATGGTAATTATGTGGAGAAAATCAAACAAAAGAAACAACAAAGCAATCAATTAATAAAAGAAAGTGGTTATCAAGAATCAAAAATTAACAAAGAGCCAATAGAAAAAAGTAAACAAGACAAAATAAGTATTAAAGATGAGTTTGAATATGATTATGATGAAGACGAAGATGATGAATTTGATGATGTAGATAAATTTTCTTTAGATGAAGAAATTGATTTAGATTATGATGATTCATATTAAAGTATAAATTATAAAACTGTAACAATAATGCAATACTGTCGCTTAGATAAGTGGCAGTATCTTTATTTCACTCAAAGTAAAAATCAATAGTAAAAGTGATATTTCTTACGATTTAGTTTTATAAATAAAAAAGGGGCTGTCGCACTAAAAATAAATTCTACATCATATTGTATTAATAATTGATTTATAATCCAATATGTTGTAAGTAAATTTCTTAATGCGACAGCCCCTTAAAATATCTTACCAAAGTTAATTATTAATTTAGAATATCTGTTTTTTCTTTAACATAACGAGCTAGTTCTATTAAAAGGGTTTTATACTTGTTTGCTAAGAATATTAAATTTTCATTTTCAGTTTTTAAAGCTTGATTCTGTTTTTTTAGATTATCCTGTTCTTGTAGTAATGTTTTAATTTGCACTTCTAGTTTTGAGTAGTTAACCTTTAATTCTTTTAATTGTTCGCAGCAATCATTTTGTTCAACAACTGTGTTTTCTATTTCGCTGATGAACTTTAAAAGGGTATCAGAATAGGTTGAGGAATTAGTCCATGTTTTTCCTAAATCTTCTACAACTTTTACTTTGCCCTTTAACCAACTGAAATGTCTGGGGTCGGGTGAATAAGTTTTTGGGTATCCTTCTAATCCTAAATATAGTGATAAATGATCTAGGTGAGCAGTTATACCCTCTGACCAGTCTTTAAATTTTTTATGAGCTGATGATGATGTGTCACTTCCGCCTTGGGATATTTTTAAACCGCAAGGATTATGATATGAAGCATCTATTCCAGCAGTACTAGGGATTTTATAGAGGAAACCTGTTTCATAACACATTTGAGCAAATGGGATAACAGGGTTTATTTCTTTTGCTATACACTCTGTCCAATAAATATCTAGCAATTCTTTATAAGAACTATCTAAAAACCTTTCTTCAGCCCATTCATCAATTTGTGATTTGGTAGCTGTAGGTTCTGTTAGTATGAATTTTCCTTGTACTTGAAGTAATCCTTGTACTATAGCAGTAGCTATTTTATCAGAATCATATAGTTCCATATCTGTTTTTGAATCACAGAAGCAGCATTCAATTAAAATAGCAGGTGCAATTGTATAATTTAACACATAAAGATCTGTTCTTTTCTTAACACCTCTATTTGTGTAACCTAATTTAACTATTTCATTTTGAATAGGCTGAGCAATTTCTTTGCCTTTTTCACTTACATAAAGTACTTCTGTTCCATGGGCTTGACCGTTATAAGCATTAAAATGAATTGATACTACCAAATCAACATTAGCAGTATTGGCTTTTTTACATCGTAAACTTAAACTATCAGTAGTAGACTTAATATTTTTAAATTCAGCTTCAGTAGGGGTACAATCAATAACATCTAGACTGAAATTCTTAAGTTTATCTAGTAATTTAAAAGCTACTTCATTAATCAAGTCATCCTCTTTTCTTATGCCAACAGCACCTGTGTTGTATATTGTATTATGACCTCTAAAAATTGCAATTTTCATAAATACAACTCCTTATCGTAAAGTTATTTATATATTAATTTGACTATAGAGTTACTGTTTTTTTAAAGAAATGTATATAGTCCTCATTATATAAATATGCAATAGTTAAGAATATGTACAAGTTAAATTCCTATAAAATCGGATTGTTTAGAAAAATATTTGTGAATTAAAATAAAGTTCTGAAAATATCCACAAGTACTTACATAAAATCGTGAGTTATGCACAAGTGAGAGTATATAAACACTAAAAATGTGGATAAGTTTTAAAGGTGTGAGTATAAATAACAAATATTATACACAAATAACTAAAGAAAAATAAAATCCGTGGTAAATTACCAAGGATTTTATTTTTAGAAAAGCTTTTTCATTATAGCATAAAATGAGTATATCTTCCACAAGAAATGAAGAGTAAATAATTTAAAGCCTGTCAACTTAGACAGGCTTTAAATTATTTTTTATTGTTAAAATCTTTTGTTTTCTTAAAATTATGCGGTTTTTTAGAATTTGAAGTTTTCTTGATACTATCTGTCTTTTCAGAACCAGTAGTTTTCATAGTGTTATAAGTTTTTTTAGAATCAGTAGTTTTTTTGATACTATCATAATTTTTTTTAGGAGACTTATCTACTAGTTCTCCTTCAGAAAGTTCTTTTTTATCTATTTTGATATTGAATTCTTTAGAAATTTTATTTAATCGAGCTATTTCTGTTTGTGTTGCTAGTGAAATAACCATACCAGTGTTACCTGCACGACCTGTTCTTCCAGCTCTATGAACATATTCTTTGATATCTTCAGGAATATCAAGATTGAAAACATGAGTTAGTCCTTTTACATCAAGGCCTCTAGCAGCTAAATCTGATGATACAAGTATATTGGCTTTTCCTGTTCTAAGACTATTCAATGCTTCTTTTCTATCTTCTTTTGAGGCATTTCCAAATAGGGAAACAACTTTAAAGTTATGATGTTTCAATTGAGTTGTAACATCTTGAATAAGTTCATTTTTATTAATGAATACTATTGATTTTTTCATCTTTGATGCATATATTGCTTTTCTAAGTGTTATAAATTTCTTTCTGTGTTCAGTAGGAATATATGTATGTTCTATTGTAGTAGCTTCTAGTGAGGATTTAACAAATATCTCTTTTGGAGATTTCATCAGTTCTCTAGCTTCTTTAACACTTGCTTCATTGATAGATGCTGAGAATGCCATAAGTTGACGATCTCTAAGTGTTGTCTTTATCACTGCTTTAACGTTATTAATATTATTCTCATCAAGCATTCTGTCACACTCATCAATTACTATAGTTTTAACATTATGAGGTTTTAATTTCTTCATTCCAATCAATTCAAGGATTCTACCAGTTGAACCAACAACTATGTGAGGTTTATTCTTCAAAGCCTCAACTTGTCTTTTGATATTTACTTCACCTATTATAGCAGCAGACTTTACTGGTATTTCAGAATTCTTTGCAAGTAGCTCAATTTCATTATTAATCTGTTGAACTAATTCATGTGTCGGAGCTAAGATAATTGCTTGGATGTCTTTTGTGGTTGCATCTATTCTTTGGAATATTGGAAGTAAATAAGCTAATGTTTTACCACTTCCAGTCATTGATTCCCCAATAATATCGTTGTTTTCAATAGCTAATGAGATAACTTTGCTTTGGATTTCTGTTGGAGTTGTGATTGATGATTTTTTTAAACCGTCTATTAATTTAGGATTTAATCCTAGAGTTTCAAAAGTATTTGCCATAAAAATCTCCTTAACTTCATTATTATATAGATATTATACCGTGAAATTCGATTTATAAATATACATTAGCTCAATAAATTAATTATTGAGGTGAGATATCTATCTATATATGTATTATTTGCGTCAAATAATTTTATAATCATAAAATGTGTTTGTCAAGTATGGAGTTGTATACCAATATTTGGGTGGGGGTCTGACCCCTACCCAAATATTGGTTAGGGGTCAGACCCTAATCCAAAAATATACATATTCAAGAGCGGTTGTTGTAATTATTTGTTAGATTGTACTAAAAATGATAAAATTATTAGGAGGAATAAGTTTGTCAACAGGATGGGGGAAGTTATGAAGAATTTAAAGTTACAAAACAAAACTATAGGCGTGAAGAAAGTAGAACTTAGATTTTTTTTAATAGGATTATTTCCAATTGCATTGATATTAAAATATATATCGGTATTAGATCCACAATTAACAGAAGAAATATACTCAATAAAAATTAATAAAGTGACCACAGAAATATTAAGCAAAATAACAAATATAATTCCTTTTTCACTATATGAAATATTTATATTGGTTATTGTGTTAGGAACAACAGTATATATTATTTATATTGTAATAAATATAATGAAAAAACGTAGGTATAGGTTTAAGTTGCTATTAAGATTTATACTAAATGTAGGAGCTGTTTTTTCTGTACTTTATTTTTTATTTATAATTTTGTGGGGACTAAATTATAATAGGATATCATTTGGAGAAGCTATTGGAATTGAAAAAAGAGAATACACTCAAAGTGAATTAGTAAAGTTGCATGAACATACAGTATATGAGCTTAATAGGCTGAGAAAAGAAGTTGAGGTAGACGAGAAAAATGTAATGACAGTACCAGGTGGATATAAAGATATCTTTAAGAGAGCAGAGATAGGGTATAAGTTAGCATCTCAAAACTATCCTACATTAGATGGTGATTATGGATCACCTAAATATTTTATATCAGATTTTGTTAGGTACATTCAATTAAGTGGTATTTATTTGCCTTATACTGGACAGCCAGCTGTGGATACCAAGATGCCCTACACAGTAATGCCTTTTGTAACTATACATGAAATGGCACACCAAAGGGGATATGCTCAGGAGGATGAGGCGAATTTCATAGCATACGTATTATGTACAAAACATCCAGATGTAGATTTCCAATACTCAAGTAATATATTTGCAATAATATTTACAACATCCGCTTTACGAAAGGAAAACCCCGAACTTTTAAAGAAGCTTAATGAGAATCTTTCAGATGATGTGAAGAGAGATTTGCAAAATTATACAGATTATTACAATAAGTATGAAAGTGGATTATCTAAGATAAGTGAATGGGTAAATGATTTGCATTTGAAGTCAAATGGAGTTAAAGATGGAACAAAGAGTTATAGTAGAGTTCTTGATTGGATTATTGCTTATAATAATTGGGAAAAATAGCAGTGATCATATGATTCAATTAGAAAAGCCTGATTATGTTATTGAGAATATTAATGAATTAATACAGAACATAATTTGAATAATTGATTAACTATAGATTAAAACCCTAACTTGGTTTGATTATCCTACGATAATTATATTATTAAAGGATGAGAAAACCTTGTTTGGGGTTTTCTTTTTATGCAAAAGGGCCTTAATCAATTGGAGAAGGAGACAAAAATATGGATCAGTTTGGAAAAGAGATTAAGATTCAAGTAAAGATTAATGATGTTGAGTCAATAAGGGATGCACTTCATAAATTTAGAGATATGATTGTTTCAGAGGAAGCTTTCAGAGAGGATATGTTCACATACAATAATGTAGAATTTATTGATATAAGCAGTGGACAACAGAGAAGATTACAAGCAATTGAAGCACCTAATAAAGAGGTTATAAACGAACTTAAGAGTTTAACAGAAGGAGGAAGTTATCCTTTTGAAAACATTATAGAGTTTGGAGAAGAGCTATATATTTCAGAAGCAATACTTTTTAACTATGCCTGTGAATATGAGGATCTTAAGCAAGATGTAATAGAAGCGGCTAAGGCTATAGTGGATTATTCAAGAAAACATAATGATTCAAGTGATATGTGGGTTGATGATTGTACTGTTTTTGGGATAGATGTATTATATACTGTGGCTAGAAACTACCCAGAATATACATATCTAATTGGAGCGTATATAATTCCTTATTGGGATACTGAGCATGCTAGATATGTATTTAATTACCTACCTGCGTTGTTCAGTAAATATGGTATCACAAGAGATCTTATTAAAGCTTTTGTATATTGTGATAATTATGAAATGAGAAGTGAGATCTTTGATAATGAAGAGGATTATTGGGATAATGAAGAAAAACCAAGATTCTTAGAAGTGTATTTTAAAGAGAATCCAGAAGAGTATGAGTTTTTTAAAGGAGCCCTTAAGGACAGATTTGAGGAGCAACCATTTTTATTATATTCAAACGATAGTGACTATGATGTGGAGAATCCAGTATTGGAGTTCTATAAGTCTCTGGTGAATATAGGATATGATGAAGAGGATGAAGAGAATGATGAGGCACTTGAGAGATTTTTTATAAATGATACTTTGGAGAATGAAGCTGGTGATTTAAAAATCAAGATTGAAGAAGAACTTGGATTCAGTATTGTGCCAGAGGTAAAAGAGGAAGATGAATTTGAGGATTTAGATGATTCAGATCCAACAGAGGAGCTTGAGGAGTTTTTTAAGGATGGATTTGAGAATGGTGATGAAATCTGGAGATACATAATGGATGATGAATGTCATAGTGTATTAGAGGATATTACTCCTGTTGATATTATAAAGCTATGTAAGGAAAAGGAACTAAGATATTCTAGGAGATTAGAATATAACATTGGATCAATAGATACAGCTCTTAGTGAATTTGAGAGTATTATTCAAGCATTCGTATATGATTATTTAGATGATGAAGAAGAACTTAATGGGTTAAAGTTGACAGTTAAGGTCAATGGTAAAGATATAAGTGGAAAAGGAGTTATACTCAGAACTTTTGATGTTTTCCACAGATTGTTTGGTAAGAAGCCATTTGAGGATTATTTTATTAACAGAGTTGTAGATGGATGGAAGTTAATATCTTTGGAAGAATTCACGCAAAGATATGGGGGAGATATAAGACAAGCTCTTAAGACAACACTAAATACTTTAATTTGGCACGATAAGACATCTGGTCTACAACTAGATAAGATATATGGTGTTATACAGAAGGATAGAGAATTATTTAAAGAACTCGGACTGCCAGACAAGAAAAATAATATGTTTGCTATATCTGCGTATATACTAAAACAGGATTTCAATAAAAACTATTCAGATGAACTCACCGAAACACTATTTAATTTTATAGATAATAATTATTTTGAAATGTTAAGTAAAAGTATACAGAAATATGGAGAGTTATCAGAAGAAGAACTTGAAGAGGTAATGACTTATTTCAAAGGGGTTGAACCACCAAAACCTTCTAAAGAGATAATGATGAAACTGATGAAAGAAGGTCCAAAGGGGCTTACTCCAGAGGAACTAGAAGTCTTGAAGCCTACTGGAAAAGCAGTTAAAAAAGAGAGGGCTATAGAGATATTAAAGAATAAGCTTAGATTGTATGAAGAAGAGATGGTGACTAAAGAACAGCCGAAGTATATTATACTATCTAGAAAAGATGGGCTTCAGAATTTATTGGTGACAGCATATATGTTAGGAAATCAAGTTCCAGTAAAGATATCAAAAGGGTTATCTAGGATGTTAGAAGTATTCGGAGAACTAGCACCAATAAAGGTTATAAAACAACTTTTTTATTATCATAGTGACATGTTTGGAAGCGAGTTCAGAGATGAGATTATGGGAGAGGTAGATTTTTATGAGAACCTTGAAAAGTGTAAGATAAGAAAGGAAGCAATATGGGGATGGAGAATTGAAAGAGCACAAGGAGATTCTGACTTAGAAGAAGATTATGAGTATCAACTTGAGATGTTTGTATCAAAAGATGAAGATGATAAAGATGAAGGCTTCTTTAGAGCTGGTATGAATAAGAATATTAGGAATGGTATAAAAGGCGCATTGAAGTATATTCCTCAGAGAAAAAGAATGAAATTCTATTCGGATGTGTATAAAAGATATCCAGATTACGGATTTGATAAAGGATATGAGGAGTACTATGAGATTCTTGGTGATATGATCAAAGATAGTGTAGTTCCACTTAATGAGAGTATAATTAACAAGTTTTCAAAGAAGGAAATAGAGTTCAAAGGATGTGCAACAAAGGTTAAAGACTTTGAAAATTTCTTGAATAATATAATAATGGAGAATGATGAAGATCTAAATTTAGAAGAATGGGATAGTACGGAACACTATCTATATCTACAGAAAAAAGGGGACAAGTATAAGGTATTAAAAGGTGCTGAATATGTGGTTAAGATGATAGAAGAGCTGCACACAGAGTACTATAGTTATTACACAAATATTATACAAATAGTCATATTAGAAGAACGTGTTAATGATGAGAAAATTAATAAGTATATTCTTGAGTACGATGATGAGGGTAGAAAAAATAATGTTGTTGAGAAGGCTTTATTATATGTAAAAGGGGAAGTATGTTTTGATGATGTTAAAGAGAGTATTAAAGAAGAAATAACCCACTGGAACGAAATCACAGGAAAGAATTATTATGATTGTGGAATGACAAATGCAATATGGATGGTGGAGAAAGAGATTAGAGATAGGACTATTAAAATGCTAGTGGAGACAAGTTTTAATGGGTTTGAAGTAGTTAATTATGAATATGAAGGAGAAGCGGAGGAATTCTTTAATTTAATTAAGGAATACAACCCCCCAATAGAGTATTATGTTGAATACATTCTTCAAAGTGAATGTGGAGACATTTTAGTTGAGCTTCAAAAAGAGAAGGATATTGTACCAATAATAAAGAAACAAAATGCTGAATATAGAGCAGATGCTGTTATGTATTTTGGTGATAGTGAAGAGTTAAAACACCTTGTAGAAGTATTTGCTAATGATAAATCAAGAAAAGTTAGAGATATGGTGAGTAAATATATTTCTGCTGAACAACAATAATAATAGTGATTAACTGGGGTTGGAATTTGGAAAATTAATATAGAGATTCCAACTCAAATCTTTATTTATACGTGTCCATAACTCATTGATACGCTGAGATTTTGGAACAAGTATAAATAAATTTTCGTACTGGAATCTCTATAAGTTAATTGAAAAGGTGTATGAAATTTATTAATCCCGACATATAGATGTCGGGTATTATCTTTTATAATGAGGATATAGTTTAATTATAGAGGGGGAGTTAAGTATGAGAAGAAGAGAAAATCCATATAAAAAATGTCCAATTTATGAAACTAAGAGATTTATTTTAAGACTGGTTGAAGAGAAGGATGCAGAAGATTTACTAGAATGTTATTCAGATACTATTTCAGCGAAGTTTTTCAATAGCGATAATTGTACAAGCGATTTTATTTATAAAACCTTAGATGAAATGAGAAACAGTATTAAATTTTGGCTTTGGGAGTATAAAAATCAAGGGTATGTTCGTTTTAGTATAGTAGATAAGATAAGAAGTAAAGCATTTGGAACTATTGAGATGTTTGCTAAAGGGGATTATATTGGGGAGTATGGCAAGGTAGGTGTTTTAAGGCTTGATCTAGCTTCACGATACGAAAAAGTTGATGTTATTACAGAATTATTAGATACCATAGAAGAGAATTTTTATTGTGATTTTGAAGTTGAAAATATTATAACAAAGGCCATTCCTGAGGCAAAAGAAAGAGTTGCTGCTTTGAAAAATAGTGGGTTTAGAGAATTAGAAGGTAATACTATTGTTCCATATGATTGTTATTTTATAAAAGCTAAGAGGGAATAATATTTTAAAATAACCGTTGATTTTTTCAAAATCAACGGTTATTCTATTTTAATGTATAATCTCTCCAATCAACATCATCAAAATGCCACCACTCTGTATTAATTGTTGAAAACCCATGTTTAATCATTATATCTGTGAGTAATTTAAGGTTTAACTTTTCTTCGTCACTCATAAAAGAGCTATTTCGCCAAGCATTTTCAGAAAAATCATCAAATGATGAGGGCATTATTAACTCATCCCCGGTTGAATTGTTAACAAGGGTAATATCTACTGAAGCCCCTCTATTATGACGGCTACCCTTATCAGGGTGAGCAACATATCTACTATCAGGAACAAGTTCCCAGAATAATTTTTGAACCTCAAGTGGTCTGTACCCATCCCATATTTTTATTGTGTACCCAAGGGTTCTTAACTCTCTATTAGCAGATGAAAGTTTTTCTGCTGTTTTTCTTCTAAGAAAACATTGATCAGAAGTATATACCTTTTGTTTTGTAAAGTTATCTTCTGTAGCGTATTTAAGGTCAACTATAATCGTATTATCAATACCTTTTACATTTACTAAGTCGCTTTTAGTAGTAGTGGTAACCATTGTAGGCATTTTAGTTGGAAAACCATATACAAGTATTTCACTGATGCAGGTATCTTTATATATAGAACCTTTATAAACTTCAAGAACAGTTAGCTTTAAAGAATCAGTTGTTATAGGATCATCAAATTTAAGGGTGTTATCAAAAGAAAATCCATCACGTAATTCCCATATTCTGCTCTCATCTCCTGAAAATTCAACCTTAATTTTCTTTGCTCTATTATTTTTTAGGAAGAGCTCTTCGGATTTTTTATAACCGTTTTCTAATTGGAGCTTTGAAATAATGAAATTATTATCACTACTTAATTGAATCCAAGAGCCTATACCATCACCGCTTTCCCCTTCACTCCAAGTTGTGGTGATAGCACCATCTGATAAGTTATTTGAGCCATAATTACAAGTAGTCAAGCTATCCAGGGAAGATGAAGCGGAAGTAAAATCCCAAGATAATAACTGAGGCTTTTCAATAGAAGAATTATCAGTGTTTGATGTACCAAATATTGGGTTGGGGTCTGACCCCCACCCAATAAAAGTAAATAAAAGAATAAAAGATAATAATAATATTTTCATTGGTTTTTTATTAGATTGTGATGACAACAGAAGTCACATCCTTTCAATGATATGAACATATCATTAGAGTATATCATATAATGATTATTATTTACAGTAAAATACATAATATGAAATTATGATTATATTAGTCCACAAGAACTAAGTGGAAAAAGTATATTAAGAATATATTTTTCAAATGAATTGGTTGACAAATTTTAGATAACTTGTTAATATGTTTACTATAATAATAAAAGAGACGAAAAGGAGAATAAGATGATTATTACGTTTTTAGCTAGATAAGATTCTAATTGAATATTGTGTGAGAAATATGTACTGCTAAGGGATAACTGTAGTAAATAAGGTTATGTCTAATTGAGTTCGCATATTTTAGTACACATTATAGCTAAGAATATTGTTTAACTTATTCTGAGAGTATTTGATAAATACTCATCGTTTAAATATATAGACTACATTAAAGTTCTGAAGGATTAGTTATATTACCTTTGATAGAATGAGACTCATTTAGAGTACATGGTTCTATTTATTGGAGATATATGGTTTTTCCTGTATAAGAATATTGTAGGCTGTAGGTTGAGCTAGTTCAACTTACAGCCTTTTTTTACGGTAAAAATCCTCTGTTTCGGCGTAGTTGTAAAATTCTGTGGTGCTCGAGTACATAATGCGTACACGAACCTACTGGAATTTAACATTCCTTGAACTAGAGAATTTTTCCTAGTAAAAAATATTTTAGCTATAATAGTGTGCCACTAGAAGTTCAAATTGAATTCTATAAGAATTAAACATGACAGGAGTGGATACTATGGGATTATTATTAAAATGTTTGAATATAAAGAAAGAGTTTGGAGATAGAGTTATTTTGAAAGATGTGAGTTTTCACATTGAAAAAGGTGAGAGGGTTGCTATAGTTGGGAATAATGGAGCAGGTAAAACAACAATAGCTAATATAATCACTGGTGCATTGGAGCATGATGGGGGAGCATTATTATGGCATGAGGAAAATGTGAAGATAGGATACCTACATCAATCATCATATTACTCTCAAGATGAATTTGAGAATATGATTCAATGGGAGAAGGAGGAAGTACAGGAATTCTTCCATACGTCAAAGGAATTAGGAATTGAGAAGATAGAACAGTGGAATGAATCAAGGCTTAAAAACCTTAGTGGAGGAGAGAGAACGAAGCTTGCAATCGCAAGGATATGGGCAGAAAAACCAGGACTTCTTATTTTGGATGAACCAACAAATCATATGGATTATGAGGGGATACAGTGGCTCATTGGGGAACTTGAGAAATACAATGGAACAATAATTTTAATATCCCATGACCGTTATTTTATGGATAAGACAGTTCAGAGGATTATTGAGATTCAAGATGGTATAGCTCATTCTTATAAGGGTAACTATAGTTTTTATCGTGATGAGAAGATAAGAATATATGAGAGTCAATTACATCAATATGAAACACAAGAAAAATATAAGGATAAGATACAAAGTGAGATAAAACAATTGAAAACATGGTCTGAAAAGGGTCATAGGGAATCAACAGAGAAAGAAGGACTGAAGGAAGGCTACAGGGTTAGAGTTAAGAAGAAGGATAAACAAGTAAAATCAAGGATTAAAAGACTTGAAAAAATAGAAGTTGAAGGGGTGGAAAAGCCTAAAGAAGAGCAAAATATTCAATTTAATTTTATCAGTAATGATAAGAGTGGTAATAGAATACTTGAAGGTAAAGGGGTATCAAAAAGTTTTGGTGATAAAAAACTCTTTGAGGATAGTTCATTTTATATCAAAAAAGGTGAAAAGATTGGGTTGTTTGGTAGGAATGGATGTGGTAAAACTACTCTAATCAAAGCAATACTAAAGGAATGTACCATGGATGAGGGAGATATATATTTGAGTCCTTCAACAAAAGTAGCTTATCTAAGTCAGGATGTTATGAACCTTGATGGGGAAAAAACTGTTCTTGAAACCTTCGGAATAGAAGATTATGAAAGAAGAGGAATGCTTCAGACATTACTAACTAACATGGGGTTTTCAAAAAGTATGATTCATAAGAAGGTAAGTACACTTAGTCTTGGGGAGAGAACTAGGATTAAGGTAGCCTATATGATCATGATGGAGAATAATGTCTTAATACTAGATGAGCCAACGAATCACCTTGATCTTCACAGTAGGGAAATGTTAGAGAAAACATTAGAAGAATATGAAGGAACTATAATTTTAGTATCACATGATAGATTTCTTTTAGAAAGGTTATGTAATAAGATACTGATTTTTGAGAACAAGATAATTACAAGGTGTGAATATTCATTTAAGGAATATATGGATAAAAAGGAAGGGAACATTAAAAAGGGTAAAGAAAAATTCAAAGAGGAGCAGCTTATGATTTTAGAGAACAGGATAGCTGCAATTCTTGGTGACTTTAATTTATGTGTTCCAGGAGATGAGAAATATATGAAGCTTGATGAGGAGTTTAAAGGGCTAATTAGAATTAAAAATGAACTTAATAGTAAGTGTAACTAAATTATATATTATAAATGGGGGAATAAGTTATGAAGAATAGATTAATATTAGTAGAAGGAATTCCTGGCTCGGGAAAAACAACGATATCAAATAGAATTAAACAATATTTTGAGAGCAAAGGTATTAAGGTTAAGTTATATAATGAAGGTGATACACATCCAGCCGATTTAGGGTGGAATGCATGTTTAACAATTGATGAATATACAGATATAATCAAGAATAACCCAGAGTTGGAAGAAAAAATTAAGGGAAATACTAGCTTTGAAGGTGAGTATGCAATAGTTGCATATACAAAATTAGGACTACCTATGAAAGGGAGCGAGCTGATAAATTATCTTGTGACAAAGGAAGTCTATGATGGGAAAACAACAGTAGAGACTTTTAAGAAACTTCACTTTCAAAGATGGAAACAGTTTGGAGAGAGTATGGTTAATAATGATTGTGTTGCTATATTTGAATGTGCATATTTACAGAATCATGTAAATGAACTCATGGGGTGGCATGGTAAGAGTAGGGAGTATATTGAAGAGTATATGATGGAATTAATTGAAACTGTTAAGGGTATGAATCCTAAACTCATATACTTGACTCAACCAAATACAGAAGAAACCATTAAGAGAGTGGCTGCTGAGAGGGTATCTCCAGATAAAAGCAAATGGGATGATTGGATAGATTTAGTTATAAGATATGTTGAGGGTTCTGAATATGGACAATCTAATGGACTGAAAGGATACCAGGGCGTAGTTCAATTCTTCAAGAACAGAAAAGACATTGAAAAGGGAATTATTGAAAAGTTACCTATAGATAAAGCTGTAGTAGAAAATACTGAATATGATTGGGATAAGGTGTTTGAAGAAGTAGTGGATGCAGTGAACCCTCCCACCAGTTGCTCACGCAGAACTGGGGGCTTCTAGTATCATGTGCTAGAAATTTTCCTGTTTCCTAGAACATCGCCATATAGGTCTTATGCGTTCTCCACAGGCTTTACTTTCCCTAGGACCTAGGGTAGTTACCGTTTTGTTGTATTCTAAGTTGCCTTAGATATTTTACGTGATGGAGGCTAAGCTTGGTTTTCGCTATATTCGTATACCCATCACAACCTTATATATCTAGTTATAAAAGAACATTTATACGTATAGTGTATACATTTTCTGATGATTTTATACCTGTAAGCTATAGTATCTTCATAAGGATATCGAACCCTTCTGAAAATAGTATTATCCATCACCCACTTGTAGAAGATAGGTGACTTCCATACAATTACGGTTAAAAAGTAGATATAAGGTTAAATTCACAAATATCTATGAGGGCAAAGTTAGTCAGGTGTGTTTGGAACTGACTAAAGCAGATAGAGGTTTACAGAAAGAATATGAGGTAGCTTTTCCAGGTTGTTACACCCAAATGATGTACTCGAAAACTATTGGAACCACTTAACTAAGTTGTAAATTGTAATTTTAAAAAAGCTAATTATACTTTGCATAGTTAATACTTATAGAGATAATAACATAAGTAAGTGAACAAAATACATTGATTGAAGAGGTATAGAATGTTGAAGAAAATTGATTTGTGTTTTGATATGGCTGGATGCCCAAATAATTGTAGTCATTGCTGGATTAAAATTGACGGTAAAGGGATTGTAAAAGAGAAAGATGTAAGAAGAATAGCATCGGAATTTAAGAAGCTTGCGGATGATTTAGGTGTATATACTTGGTATCTAGAACCGGATTATTTACCTAAGTATAGGGAATTATGGGAGCTTGAAATGGAGCTTTCTACTGAAATACATGAACACTTTGAATTATTGAGTGACTGGAGAATTATACGAGACGAGTCTTACTTGCAGTGGGCTTATGATGTAGGAGTAAGAACATGTCAATTGACTTTCTTCGGAATGGAAGAAACTACAAATAAAATAACAGGTAGACCAAATGCTTTTAATGAGCTTATAGAAGTAACAGAGAAACTTATAGAAATAGGAATATCCCCTCGATATCAATTGTTTGTATATGATTTTAATATTCATGAACTTAAAGAATTCGAAAATTATATTAAGGAAAAGAGAATAGAAAAAAAGTGTGAAGAAAAGGGTTTGAATTTAAGTATTTTTGCTCATACGGGATCATGTATAGGTAATGCAATGAATTTATATGATGTTTGGTTAACAGAAGACAGTATTCTAGAAATACCTAAAAGTTTTATGGATTCTACAAAAGCTCATTTTGCAACTGAAGAAATTAAAAGTTTTCTTGGGGAACCAGAAAGTATGTTATACAGAGAAATTCTTAATGATGATAAAATATATCCTGTAGAGGTAGATGATATCATACTTTATATAGATGGAAAGCTAGATGTTTATCCTCATTTTGTCGTTCAAAAACCTTGGTGGAAACTTGGTAATTTAAATCAAGATTCAGCAGAAGTAATCTTAAATAGATATTTGAACGGAGATACAATAGGTCAGAAAATTAGAAACAGTATACCACTTTCAGAAATGGTCAAGAAATTTGGAAAGGCTGATAGTAAGAGAGTGTTTCACAAAAGTGACTATATTGAGTACATAACTGAAAAATACTTGGAGTGGAATCAGAAAAGTTATGAAGTAGTAGAACAAGGAAGGTAGTATTATTAGTTAATCAAGTGTAAAATATTTGCAATCTGATAAATTTATTATATAATATTTTTAATTGATAGGTAACTGCAAAACTAAAAAGAGGAGTTTGGCAAGCATCTATTAATAATTAAACAAGAATTATAAATGATAGATATACAATAAGGAGAGTTAAGGCTCTCCTTTTTCAATTACAAAACCGTCGATGCATGTAGCAAGGTCAACCGTACCATCTAGTTAACAAATGTGTTTTTGACTCTATAAGAGTTAAATAAATAAATAATAGAACATAATGAAAAACCAATACTCAGAGGTAAAAGACCAGTTAATTCAGTAAATACGTAATCAATATCTCCTAAGATATAACAGAGTATTGATAAAAAAATTGTTTTTGAAGCGAGATTTACAATCTCTAGGTATTTATATACCTTCAACTTTTTGAAAAAAGCGAAAATCATCACAATTGTTAAAAACAACGAAATCATGTAACCTAGTTTTGCTGTATCAAAATATGCTTCTGGTAACGTAAGATCCCTTGTAGTTATACAGGCGAATTTCACATGCGAAGCCTTAGAATAACTAGCTAGATTTAATATTAAAGATACTATATTCCAACTAATGATAATAATAAGCAAGCCGTTAATACCTTTTAGTTTAGTTCTATCTTTTAATCCATAGATATACTGTTCTTTATTATCCATAGAACTTCCCCCCTTTTTCTTTAATGTAATTATATCATAGCAAGCGCTGCAAATAAATAATTTACCCATATTTGGGCAGAATTGGAAAGTGTTTTGCGTTAGTATCACCTCCCTTCAATAAGAGGTAGAGTGATACTAGTCAAGAAAATTTATATAATCATTAACACTATGAAAGTAGGTGAATACAATAGAAAAGACATATAAGACAAGTGAAGTTGCAAGGATTATCGGAATTCACCCAAACACTGTGCGTATGTATGAGGAATTAGAGCTTATATCTAAGCCTATACGAAAAGACAATGGATATCGTGTATTTACTGATATACACATAGACCAATTCAAATTAGCGCGTACCGCTTTTCAAATAGAGGTTCTTCAAAACGGATTACGAAAAAAAATAATAGAAATTGTGAAAAAATCAGCTTTGAGACATTTTGATGATGCAATTCGATTAATAAACGATTATATTTTATCTATTCAAAATGAAATAGAGAATGCAAATGAATCTGTTAATATTGTAAATAGATTATTACAAGGTACAATAACTGAAAAAACAAGTACCTTAAAACGCAAAGAAGTTTCTGATAATCTGGGCATCACTATGGATACTCTGCGTAACTGGGAAATGAATGGGCTACTAAAGGTAAAAAGAAAAGAAAATGGTTATCGTGTTTATACTGAAGAAGATATTCAAAAGTTAAAAATTATTCGTTCTCTGAAATGTGCAAACTATTCTCTTTCAGCTATATTACGAATGTTGAATGAATTATCAAAAAACAAGAACGCAAATATCCATCAAATATTAGATTCACCTGACGAAAATGAAGATGTTATTTCTGTCTGCGATAAGCTTATAGCATCATTAAATTCCGCAAAAGAAAATGCAGAAATAATAGAATGTATGTTATTTGACATGAAAAACAAATATTCAAACCCTCTACTATAACACCAGACTTTTGTTTGGTGTTATTATTTTTATATCAAGTAAAAGGAGGATAATATGGTGGATGATATGATTAAGGTGGAAAATCTATCAAAGGCTTACGGAGAACTTAAAGCAGTACACAATTTAAGCTTTTCTGTTAAGCAAGGTACTGTATTTGGTTTGCTAGGTGCTAATGGTGCAGGAAAAAGCACAACTATTGAGTGCATATTAGGCACAAAGGAGTTAGATAATGGTTCGGTGTCTATATTGGGACTAAACCCCAAATTTAACCGCAAAGAATTGTTTGAAAAAGTGGGAGTTCAGTTTCAAGAAGCAAATTATCAAGAGAATATTAGGGTGGAAGAATTGTGCGAAGTGACTGCATCCCTTTATAAAAACCCAGCTGATTACAATGATTTGCTTTCTCAATTTGGCATAGCGAATAAAAGCAAAACTTTTGTAAAAGAACTTTCTGGTGGGCAAAAACAACGACTTTTCATTATTCTCGCTTTAATTTCTAACCCTGATGTTGTGTTCTTGGATGAACTTACTACGGGACTTGACGTAAGAGCCAGACAAGATGTTTGGAAATTTCTAAACGATTTAAAAGACAAAGGATTAAGCATTTTCATAACTTCTCACTTTATGGATGAAGTAGAGCTTTTATGCGATACTATTTGCATTTTAAATAAGGGTGAAACAGTTTTTTATGGAACAATAAAGGAAGCTATTGAAAAAAGCCCCTATGAAAAATTTGAAGATGCGTATCTTTGGTATACAGATGAGGAGGTAATGAAAAATGAAAACATTTAATACAATGCTGAAAACAGAACTTAAGCTATCTCTACGTGGCATGGATATGTTCATATTTGCAATTTGTGTGCCGATAATCGTTCTTGTAGTGCTTGGGAGTATTTACGGCAACAAACCTGCTTTTGACGGTGCTACTTATACATTTTTAGACCAGTCCTTTGGTGGAATAGCTTCTATTGCAATCTGCGCAGGTGGAGTGATGGGGTTACCTTTAGTTGTTTCAGATTACAGAAGTAAGAATATTCTAAAAAGATTCAAGGTAACACCTGTTAAACCGACAGTTATTTTGCTTGTGCAAGTAACTATCTACGCTTTTTATGCTTTAGTGTCGCTGATTTTACTATTAATCGTAGCAACGATACTTTTTGGTTTTAAGATGCATGGAAGTTTTTTTCAATTCATTCTTGGTTGGATACTTGTTATGATTTCGATGTTTAGTATTGGAATGATGGTTGGTGGTATTGCAAAAAACTCAAAAATCGCGGGAATTATTGCAAGTGCTTTGTATTTTCCTATGCTTATTTTTTCCGGTGCAACCTTACCTTATGAAGTAATGCCATCAGGCATGCAAAAGATAGTTGATGTTTTGCCACTAACACAAGGTGTTAAAATTCTAAAGTCCGCAACTCTTGGTTTGTCTATTGATAATATTAGTTTATCAATTATTATAATAGTTGTGATAGCTTTGGTTTGTTCGTTTATTTCCATTAGATTTTTTAAATGGGAATAAAAAAATTATCATTTAAAACTAGGGCGTGTTTGAAAAATCTTGCCTCTTGATTATTTCAACAAAATACAAACAGAGCTATCAATATAAAACCAAAAAAAGGAAACAACTATTTTCTTTAGATTGAAGTAAAATGTACCCTATAGAGTAGACTATATCAAAAGATTATCCTATGGGGATTTTTATTTGTTATAATTAAGGAGATTGTATATTGGTATGAAAGATATTTCAGAAGCCTAGAAATATACCTTCTATAATCTAGATTAATAATATTATAAATAGATTGTCTGATGGTGCAATGTTCCCAAGAATGTTTTAAATGTATTAATGTTATTATTGATGGTGTTAATAATGAGGAAAATTTTGCAATATAATAATAAAACAGGAAAAATAATAAACATAGTGGGAGGTATATTATAAAAAAATATGAATTTAGACAAGTCAATGCTAGTAAAGGAAAGCGAAAATTGGGAACTAATTAGACATCTTTATGCTAAAGTTTCAGAACTTTGGCTTCAATATGGATGTTTTACGCATTATGCGGTACTGCCAGTTGGAGATTGCAGGAACTTATAATTTTCATATGGGTATGGGAATAGGAAAGAAGCTTATGAATGAAGCAACTACGGTTTTAAAAGAAAGAGGATATAGGTATATAAGCTGTGATTGGAGAATTTACGTAATCTTGCTAATTTGGCATATGTGCTAGATCAAGTGGAATTCAAGCTTATAGTGAACAAATTTAATTATGGAAAAATTTTAATGGAATAACCAATAAAGTTTTGGGTATTTGAATGAAAGGAAGTGATATAAATGGATAAGGAGTTTGAAAATTATATTGATGAAATTGTAGAGGGGATATGAGTATGTGTCTAAGACAAAGGTTTTTGGAATACCTCTTGTTCATGTAAATAATAAGCCTATGGGAGTGGCCAAGGGAATATTTTCATTGGGTAGTATAGCTATTGGAATTTTCAGTTTCGGAGGAATTTCAATTGGAGTTTTTAGTTTTGGCAGCGTATCTTTAGCTATTCTCATAGCATTTGGTGGAGTAGCTAAAGGAATAATAGCTGTTTTTAACCAAGATGGAACAGGTCAATATATGTTTAAAAGTCCGGTAAATCCTGATGAGGTTTTAGCCGCAATAAAGCAGGTGTATCCTAGGATAGAAAGAAAAGTGTTGAATTTCATCAAAATATTTTTATGGAAATTTAGCTATACATGCTGGAGATATTAACAGTATCATAAGGATGGAACAGTAAAAATAGCTATGAGAATATAACAGAAAAAGATGGCTTTGATAATGAATACAGGCTCAAAAGGATAATAGCTAAAGACTTAATAAAAAAATCTGATATGAAATAAATAATTACTTTCCATTGCGTTAATAATATAGAGAATCCAGTTCAATAATTAATTTATACATGTACAAAACACGTTGAACCATCGTGATTTTGATACAAGTATAAATTAAATTTCACTCTGGATTCTCTATAGTAGTGAAAAAAATTAAAAACTTGAGGAGGAGTAATTATGTTAGAAAGTAGTCATATAGATATGTCTAAATTAGATAAAGTTCCTTCAGGACACCCATTTGAATATAATGCAGTTGTTAGTGATGACTTTCCTGATAGTGAACATTCGGTTGGTGGAAGGGTATTTAGACAAGAAGTTGATAATGGTGTGTATGAAAATGTAGTTGTTTACAAGGATAAAGACAGTCATATAGTTTATAAAAAATTATAAATTATTAATCCAGAATGTGGAGTGAATTTTATTCCGTATTCTGGATTTATTTGAGTAATAGACAATATCTCATTGCAAGTTGTATAACTAGTAAAAAAAATAATAAATAATATTGCAGTGAACTGGTGGGGAACGAACTATCATAAGTAAAAATTCGGGGTTTACATACATAATCATGAGTCTTTAAATATAAAACTAAATATAAATAAGCCACTGTTTGTAATAAAAGCGGTCTTTTTTATGCAAAAATTATCATAAAATATATAATTATGTTAATTAAGAAGAATATATAATACATAATTTATAAAAATATACAATGATAGTACAATTAAATTATTAAAAAATGTAATAAATAATAACAAAATGTAGAATTGCATTGTAATTATGTTAAATTATAATTATAATCATATATGTAATAATTTATAAATTCAATTAAAAGTAAGGATTTAAGTTACTATTTAGTAATATTCCAAACGGTAATTAGGGCTATTATGATTTTTAAATATAAGTATAAATTGTTATTATAAAAACCTTTTTAGGAGATGAATATGGATACTACCAAATTATTTGATAACAAATATAAAATTATTAAAATCTTAGGAAAGGGCGGAATGGGGACAGTTTATTTAGCTGAAAACACAAAACTGGGTACCTTATGGGCAATAAAAGAGATTAATAAAAAAGCAGGTGATAATTTAGATTTACTTGCAGAACCTAACATACTTAAAAAATTAAATCATTTTGCATTACCTAGAATATTTGACATTGTAGAAGATGAAAATAGCATCTATATCATTGAAGATTATGTTGAAGGTAACTCACTTGATAAACAAATAAAAAAAGAAGGCTGTTTTTCAGAAGAAAGAGTTATAAATTGGGCAAAGCAAATATGCGATGCACTTAATTATCTACATACACTAAAACCGAACCCTATAATATATAGAGATATGAAGCCGTCAAATATTATGGTAGATGAAGAGGATAATGTTAAAATAATTGATTTTGGTATAGCAAGAGAGTATAAAGAGGAGTCAGAAAGTGATACCACATATATTGGAACAAGGGGATATGCTGCTCCTGAACAGTATGGTAAATCTCAAACAGATGTTAGAACAGATATTTTTGCACTAGGGGTAACATTTTATCATCTGCTAAGTGGGAAAAGCCCAAATGAACCACCATATGAGTTTCTTCCAATAAGAGAGTTGAATGAGAATCTTTCTAGTGGAATTGAATATATAATACAAAAATGTACACAGTCAGATCCAAATAAAAGATATCAATCTGTAGAAGACTTGCTGTATGACTTGAATAATATATCTATGTTGAATAATGCATGCGTAAAGAAGAAGAAGACATCTTTTATTAGAAAGCTGTTTTTCATAGCAGTTATGTGTGGTGTTTCATTCCTTACATTCGGAGGGATTATTCAATTGCAGATTGAGAAACAAGAAAGATATGATCAATCTGTAGGTGAGGGCAAAAAACTGATTTATAGGGCGCAATATGATGAGGCACTAAAAAGTTTGAATTCTGCTATTACAGAAATACCTGAAAAAGCCGATGCATATGTAGAAATAGCAAATATGTACTTAATCCAAGAACAATATGATAAATGTATTGATTATGTGCAGAAGCAGTTGTTGGATAAAATTGAGAGTATAGAAAATAATGACAGAGTTAATTATATACTAGGAACAGCATATTTAGAGAAGAAGGATAATGGACAAGCAATTCAATATTTAAGAAGAGCAAAAGAATTAGTACCTTTGAACTTAGAATATTCAAGAAACCTAGCATTAAATTATGAAAGATTAGGCGATTTAAGTAAATGTGAAGAAATTTTAACTGAAATGAAGACAAACTATATTGAAGATTATAAAGCTTATATGATGATAGCTACAGTGTATTCTGAAATAGAAAAAGAAAAACCTATTGAAGAAAGAGATTATAATAAAGCAATTGGAATGTATAATTTAGCAGTTAAATATGCTCCAAATGGTGAGAATAATGAAGATTTGAAGCCTTTGTCTGATATGATAAATGGACTCAAAGAACGTAACTTGATAAATTAGGGGGGAAGTCATGAATATGACAAAAGGCATGATTATGGTTTTGTGTGGTTTGGGTGGAATAATTAGCACATTGATTATTGCCATAGTACTTCTACTATCATGGGAAAAAAGAAAAAAGGATTGTGAAAAAAATAATAAAGGATATGGAAAGAGAAATACTAGTAATACAAATTTAAGTAATAATACATCAAGGCACCATAATCAAGAATTAGTAGACAACATTAAATTAATCGAAGAGGATACTGTATTATTGGATGAAGATAGTCTAGATGAAGATAATACTATTTTATTGGATGATAATAGTGAAGAGACTGAGTTACTAAATGAAGAGAATATTAGTTTATAGTAATTAAATTTTGAGGTGATTTCTATGGGGAAAATAATGATTGGAATACTTGATGGCAATCAAGCATATTCCAAAAGGTTGAGCAATTATATTATTAATAATTATGAAGGAAAGTATACTGCAAGTTATTATTCATCTTTTGATAATGTTAAGAAATATTTAGATAAAGGATTGGATATTGATATTCTTCTTATAAATGAAGAACTATATGATGAAAATTTACAATGTGATCAAGTTACTACTTTTGCTATCTTAACAAACGAAAAAATAGATGATATTAATGGCATAAAAGCAATTAATAAGTATCAACCTGCTAACAAAATTGTATCGGAGTTGCTTAATTGTTTAGCTGAAAGTAGCGATAAGAAGTTTGTATTAAATAGAGAAAACAAAAAAACTAAAGTTGCAGCAGTGTATTCACCAATTGGTGGAAGTGGTAAAACATCTATAGCTTTAGGGATTGCTGTTTACTATTCCAAATTAGGAAAAAAGGTATTATATATAAATCTTGAAAATTTAGAGAGTATGTCAGCGTTTTTAGAAGTGGAGAAAGTGGATAATCTATCTGAACTCTTGTATTTCATTAAAGAAGGAAATAGTAATTTGAGAGTTAAAATGGATGTGATTAGAAAAGTAGATGAAAATACAGGAGTACAGTATATATCACCATTTAACTCATGTTTAGATAAGATAGAACTTCAATGTGAAGATATAAAAATGCTTTTTGAGGAACTTAGAAAGCTTGAGGAATATGATTATATAATAATTGATTTAGATAGTAATATAGATAAAACTACAATATCTATATTCGAAGAAGTAGACAAAATTATTGTTATAGCAATAGAAGAAATGATAGCAGTAAGAAAGATAGAGAATTTTGCAAAAGAACTGACTAGGATGAGTGAGATATACAATATGGACTATATTGAAGATAAAATTTTATTAATTTCTAATAAAATAAATGGAGGTACAAGTTGTTCTAGTAAATTAACAGTAAATAATAAAGAGATTCCTATATCAGGAAGAATACCTTATATTCAAGAAATATACGAGAATAGTGGAAATAAGGCTATTTTAAATGGAACATTTATAGGAAATATGAATTGCATTGATCTACTGTAAATTAAAGAAAGAGGAGTTCATATGAGAGAAGATAGGTTACATGAATTGATAGAAAAAGTTAGTAAATTAGCTCATGAGGAACTTATGAGGGATACAACTAACAATCCAACTGATGATGAAGCTAGAGAGATTATTGAAAATGTAGTTAGAAAACTCAGCGGTGATACTTACATTTCTTTAGAAGAAAGAAGTCAAATTGTTAATACTGTTTATAATTCTAAGAGAAAGCTAGATGTATTGGAACCACTTTTAAATGATAAATCAATTACGGAGATAATGATCAATGGTCATGATAATATATTTATTGAGAAAAATGGAAGTTTAATAAAGACTGATTTTTCATTTGAAAGTGAAGAAAAGTTATATAAAGTAATAGACAAAATAGTTAGTGATGTTGGAAGAAAAGTTAATGAAGCTAATCCAATAGTTGATGCTAGACTAAAAGATGGCTCTAGGGTAAATGCCGTAGTTAAGCCTATAGCACTTAATGGGCCAATACTAACTATAAGAAAATTCCCAGAAAAACCATTTACAGTTGAGCAGTTGATTCAAGTAGGGTCATTGCCTCAAGACGCAGCAGAATTTCTTCATAAACTTGTAAAAGCAAGGTACAACATGTTTATATCTGGGGGTACAGGCTCAGGCAAAACAACATTCTTGAATGCATTATCTAATTTTATTCCAAAAGATGAGAGAATTATTACTATTGAGGATTCCGCAGAACTCCAGATAGTGGGAGTTGCAAATCTTGTTAAACTTGAAACAAGAGCGCCAAATAGTGAGGGTAAAAACGGAATAATTATGAGGGATCTTATTAAATCATCACTTCGTATGAGACCAGACAGAATTATAGTAGGGGAGATAAGGGGGGCTGAGGCTCTTGATATGCTTCAAGCTATGAATACAGGGCACGATGGTTCTCTTTCAACAGGACATGCCAACTCAACAAAAGATATGATAAGTAGAATTGAAACTATGGTACTTACCGGAGCTGAATTTCCCTTGGATGCTATAAGACAGCAGATAGCTTCAGCTATTGATATTATTATTCAGCTATCTAGATTAAGAGATAAAAGTAGAAGAACTATGGAAATCGCTGAGGTTGTTGGTTACGAAAATGGTGAATTTAAACTGAATACTTTATACAAGTTTGAGGAAGAAGATGAGACTCCAGAGGGTAAGGTAATAGGAGCATTAAAGAGAAGTGAAAATAAAATGATTAATACCACTAAATTGCAAATGGCAGGATTTAATATTGATGAATTCTAAAGAAAAGGAGGGTATACATGAATATTAAAATACTCATATTATTTGGAGGGGCAGCATTTATTTTATTAGGTGTTGGAATTTGGATGTTAGTTTCAAACAAAGAAGATGAAGTAAAAGATGGAGATGAGAGAAAAGAAAAACGTGAATCAATTATTTCAAAATATAATTATGAAGATAACTCACTTATTCATGACTATGAAGTATATAAGCTTAATATGGGAGAAAGGTTAAAGTATGGGTTATTAGGAGGAACTATATTTTTTATTACTATTTTTGCCTTCTATAGAATAATGATTGTTGCTTTAATTGGAGGCATAGCAGCGGGTTTAGTATATCCCGAACTTCAAAAAAACAAGCTCGTAGAGAAAAGAAAAAAAGAACTTACATCCCAGTTTAAAGAGGCAATAACATATATATCAGATTCATTAGAGGTGGGTAATTCCTTTGAAAATGGAATAAGAGAAACAGTTACAGAATTAAAAAATAATTTCGGAAACAGCGCATACATAACTAGAGAATTTATTTACATAGTCAAGATGCTTGATAATGGACAAGATACTGATGTTGCTTTTAGGGAGTTATCTCAAAGAACAAAAATTGAAGATATAAAAAACTTTTCGGATGTTTGTGCAACTTGTAAAAAGACCAGTGGTGACGTCCGTAGTGTAATAAGAAGAACGGCTTCAATAATTAGAGATAAGGATGAAACAATAAAAGAAGTGGAATTAATGATTTCAGATAAAAAGTTTGAACAGATGATATTAAATATTGTTCCACTTGGATTGATACTAATGCTATCATCTACAGCGTGGGACTTCATGGAACCTGTGTATACAACAGGTAAGGGAAGAATTACCATGACGATTGCTTTAATTCTTTATTTAATTTCCATCTGCATATCAAAAAAAATTATGGATATAGAGGTGTAAAATGAGTAGTACTTTGGGGTTAATTTTAATTGTTTTAGGATTTATACTTATAGTTTGTGTTTATATTATTGGTAAAAAAAACATGAATCTATATGAGGAAGAACTAAAATTATTAAAAGAAAACAAAAATTACAATGAAAAAAAAGAGACAAGGTTATCAAAAATTATAAGCAAGTCATCGGATAGTGATACAGAAGAGATTTTATCAGCTTTTTCATTAAAAATATTTGATGTTTTAGAGTATAAAAACAACTCATTTTTTGAGAAGAAAATTGAATTTAAGTTTAGAAAGATATATGGGAAAAAATATAGAAAGTATTTTAGAGTCCATATGGCAAAAATGACTTCTATGGCAGTCTTCCTAATAGCAATATTTTTAATTGTCTTAGGTGCCTATCAAATGTCATCAGATTCTTCAGATGTAAAAATAAATGGCAATAAGATAATTAGACCTGCTATTGGAGACGGAGAAAGAGAATTAGGAATACAAGTAAATTTAAAAAATGGAGATTCAGAAGAAAAGAGCAAAGTAAATCTTCAAATTGGAGAAGCAACATATACAGAAGAAGAACTCTTTGGAATATTGGACAAAGTAATAGTGGAAAAAAATATACTAAGCAATAATAGCTCATTAAAAGAAATAAAAGAAAATTTAAGATTCATATATGGTTTTAAAGGAATGGACAAGAATAAATACAAGATTATTTGGTTCAGTAATGATGAAAAAATAATAGAAGACAGCGGAAAAGTTAATCCACCATCAAAGGATGAAGGAAACAAATCAGTTGTAATTTCATCTTATTTGATGAGAAAAGAGGATAATGCTGTAATTTGGAGCAAGGAGTTTGAGGGCTCTGTTCTAGCACAAGAAATAAATAATTCAGCTGCAGCTGAAAATACCATAGAAAATGTAGAACAGATAATGAAATACGGTGAGAAAGATATCACTATACCTGAAAAAGTTGGAAAGTATGAAGTTAATTGGAGTGTAGACAAGAATTATTTTAAATATATTATCTTGATTCTCATAATTATTGTAGGTGGTGTGGTCTTTGCATATTTAGATTTATTCACGAAAACTGAGAAAAGAATACAGTTGAAGAAAGAACATATATTATATGAGTTTCCTGAATTCTTAAATAAGCTATTGCTTCTTGTTAATGCTGGAAACAATGTGAAGGACGCTTGGCTAAAGATTTCATCAGAAGCTAATAAGAATAATTACTTTTATGAGTTAGTTAAAGAAACCGCATATGATATGAGAGAAGCAGGAACATCAGAAGTGGAAGCATATGAAAAGTTTAAAGAGAAGTGCGGGGTTAAAGAAGTAAGTAAATTTATAAATACAGTAAAACAGAATTTAAGAAAAGGAAGTTCAGAATTAGCCGATAGGCTAGAGGAATTGGCGAAAGATTGCTGGTCCACTAGAGTTAATATAACAAAAGAAAGAGGAAAACAAGCCTCAACAAAACTATTGCTGCCTATGTTTATCATGTTAATAGCAATTATGATAATTGTCGGTATGCCGGCAGTTATACAGATTTCAGGATAAAAAACGGAGGGATTATTAATGAGAAACTTAATTAGTGGATTTTTAAAAGATGAAGATGGAGTAGGAGTTATTGAGATAGTAATTATCTTAGCTGCTTTATTAGTAATAGCTTTAATATTCAAGAATAATATTAAGAAATTATTTACAGATCTTTGGGATGGTGCAACTAAAGATGTTAAATTAGATGTTAAGACTGATGCTAAGCCTGATTAATTAACTGTAAAAATATTTTGATACATATATATGAATGAAATTTTATAACAGTATTTTATTTTTAATATACACAATATAGGATACTTGAAATGATATAGCACATGATTATACAGGTGGTGGCAGTTATGAAATATCTAAAATTTCTAAAAAGCAATAAAGGAAGTTTTACAATAGAGGCTTGTTATACTTTTCTTTTTACGCTATTAGCAATTATGTTTACTATTTTTATAGGCTCAGTTTATTATCAACGAGCCTATATACAATCACTTGCAGATAGAGCTGTGAAAAAAGCAGCTCTAGCATGCAATAATCCTAGTTCTGATTTTGTGACAGGAGAAGTTGATATAAGTAAGTTAGAGGGGTTCAGTATATTCGATTTATACTCAGATCCTTTTAAAACAGGTGATATTGAGAAAAAAGGAAAAGAATACATAGAAAATAATCTAAATAGGTCTAAGAACTCAACGGTTAGTCAATTATTAAATACAAGCAATTCAGAAGTGAATTTTAGTGTGAGCAATTATTTAGTTTTTAAGACTATTTCTGCTGAGATAAAAGTTAAAGGGAGATTGCCTATTAATTTTTTTGGACTTGAAGAAGATTTTTATATAACAGCAAAATCAGTAACTTCTGTAAATAATCCTAGGAGTTTTATAGATAATGTGGATTTTGTTAAAGAACTTATTGATAAATATAAAAAATAAAGGATTACTTTATTAGGAGATAAATTATGAATTTGAGAGATAAAAAGGGAGTAATAAGTATATTTTTGGTAATAATTATGCTTTCTATGATGATTTTATCATGTGTTCTTGTTGATGGTTCAAGAATAGTTACAGCTCGAACTCATGTTGAGAGAGGGTTTACAAATGCAGTGAACTCAGCTCTGGCAGGATATGACACTCCATTAAAAGAAAACTATGGGTTATTCGGTATTAGAGGAGATGACAATATTGAAGATGAGGTTAAAAAATATTTAAAGAAGAATCTCAATGCTGAATCTATAGATGGGATAGAAGATTTATTTGATTTATATGACTTTAATGTTGAAGATAATTTTAAGGCTGCAGGTATGTATAACTACACTAATAATTATGTTACAGAAAAGTACATAATGGAGCATATGAAATATAGGTTGCCAGTGTCAGCTGCTGAATTTTTACTTGGTTTTTCAGATGTAAATGATGAACTTGAAAGTATGGAGAAAAAGACAGAAGTTATAAAGGATGATGTTGAACTTAAGATTGCAATAAATGATCTTATTCAGAAATGTGATGAGCTTATGAGAAAAAAAGCAGATGAGAAAACGATACTTGAAAATCTTAAGAATATAATGGGAAACATAGATTTGGATAAATATTATGTTCTTATGTTAAAGGAAAAGTTATGGTCAGCATATAGAAGTAAGCTTGGAAGGGTAAGTATGCCTCATGATGATTTTAGAAAGGAGTTATTAAAGAATACTTCGAAAGTTTATGACAAAGTTAATAATGAATTAAGACTTGAGAAAGAGAAGATTTATTTAATTGAGACATATTCAAAAAGATTAAAAGAGATTAATAAAAATATTATAAGTTTATGTATAGAGATTGAACCTCTTATAAATGAGGTTGAGAAACAATATAAGGAGTTATTAAGGAAGAGTGAAGGCTTAAAGCTTAAAGAAGATGATGAGTTCAAGGTATATATAGATGATATTTTAGATAAATGTAAAAAGCATATTTTTGGTAAACAGAAAGGGACAATTGAAAGTATAGTAAGGAATATAAAAGGTATAGCAGATAGAAATATTCCTGAAGTTGAAAAGTTTATAGATGGATTTAATACATTCATAAGGTATGTAAAGAACAGAATCGATAAAATGAGAAGAATAACTGATCTTGATATTGATGATTATTCTTATCTACCTGAATGTATATATGAAGCATATACAGAATCTTATAGTAAATCTATGTATAGTATAAGTGATGACTATGAATTTATAGAAAATAAGTTTGGGAGAGACTGTTTTGAAGATGGTGAGAAGGCAGAAAGAAGATTTAACGCTTCATTCAGTAATTTCGACTATGATATTGATCAGGCTGAGGTAACGTGTTATTACGATACAAGGGATAAGATAGATGGTCAAATGGTTAAAAAAAAGACAAAAGATGAAGCTGAAAAAGAGGGAAATAATATTAAAAAAGCTGGTTCAGATAAATCAGAGAGTATAGATAAACTATTAGAAAAGAAAAATAACAAAGAAATAAAACAGATTTTAGATGTTGTTGAAGATATGAATCTTAATGCGCTCCCATCAAGAGTTAAAAACACAACTACTGATAAAGAAGAGTCTGACAAAAATATGAAAAATATTGAATATAATGATCAGGGAGTAAAGAATGCAGATGATAATTTAGATGCAATAATGAAATTGTTTGAGTCTTTCTCAAAGGAAGTTGAAAGAATACCAAATAAGTTTTATGTGAATGAATATGCAATGACGTCCTTCTTGAACTATACCCATAGTATTGAATCAGAAGAATTTAAGGTTAAGGATGTAAAAGACTCTGGGAAAGATACTATTTTAGACTATGAAATAGAATATATTTTAAATGGTTTTGAAAGTGATAAGGCTAATTTGACAGCAATGAAAGCTAAGTTATTCATGATAAGATTCATACCTAATCTTATACATGTTATTACAGACCCAAAAAAGAATGCAATTTGTCTTGAAATTGCTTTAGCAATACCTGGTGCAAATCTTGTTGCTCCATTAGTACAGTTTCTTATAATGGCAGCATGGGCAACTGCTGAAACGTATGTTGATCTAACTGATTTGTTTGAGGGGAAAGAAGTACCATTTTATAAAACTGATACTGAATGGAAAACGAGTATAGAAGGGACATTAAAAAGTGCAAGTGAAAAGATAGATGAGAAGAAAGATGAAAAGAAAAAATCAAATATTTTAGACTTTGATTATGTGGATTATTTAAGAATACTATTAATACTGCAGGGAAAAGACAAGACCCTAGATAGAACAGAGGATTTAATTCAATTAAACCTAAGTAAGTTCACTGGGGAAGAGTACAATCTGCAGGAGATATATACACATATAGAAGCCCAAGGTGATGTATCTATGAAATATTTATTTATGACAAGTGCTATTATGCCAAAAGAGGTAAAACAAGAAGATGGCTCAAGGCATTTAATAAAAGGGGTGACCGTCAATGGAGGATACTAATAGAGGATCTCTCACCATTGAAGCTGCAATTGTGCTTCCAATGTTTATATTTGTAATACTTTCAATAATGTCTTTAATGAAATTGGTTATAGCTCATGAGATAATTCAACATTCAATATCTGAAAGTGCTAATCAGCTGGCTGGGTATTCATACGTGTTAAATGCTACAGGATTAAAAGAGAAATATGATGGTGTAATGGATGATGTTATATCTGGAAAAGGACCCTTTGATGAGATAATTAATAATGTAGAAAATTTAAAAACAGAGGCCGAAAATTTAGATGAAAGTATTAAAAAGACAAGTGAAGCATTTCAAAAAATAACAGGTAAAGCTTCTTTTTCAGTAGATTATGTTCAAAATAATATTAATAATGCAAAAGATGTAATTGATGGGTTACAGGATTCAAGTGACAGTATTAATAATGGAACAGAAGAATTAAAAGACTTAGCAGATAATGTAGAGGGAGTTATAAAAAATCCTGAAAGCTTAATTGCACTTATAGGATATGAGCTAATTGAAAAAGGAAAGTCTTTTGGATTAGGGTTCTATACTGAAAAAATGCTCAAATATATATTTTTAGATTATGAACCTGGTAATGATCCCTTGGAAAAACTAGGGGTTGTTGGGGGAATTAATGGTCTGGAATTCAATAACAGCAAGTTATTTTCTGTAGAAAATAATGGAAGTAAAGAATATGAGGATATAGATATAGTGGTGAACTATAAGTTCAACCCAAAGATGCCAATACCTGCTATTACGGAGATAGATGTTGTTCAAAGAGCAGTTGTACGAGCGTGGATGGATGGTGGTGAATAAAATAATGATAAATAAAATTATAAATCTCGATATTGCTGCAATAGCCATAGTATTTCTAATAGTGCTACTTTCTATAGCAGCGGTTAAAGATTATAAAACTAAAACCATATCAGATAAATTAATTTTAATAAATTTGGCAGTAGGAATAATATTTTGTTTAATAAATAATAATGTGAATTTTATAGGGGTTTGCATAAATACAATAATCTTGTTTCTTGTATTATTATTTATACATTTTGTATCAAAGGGACAGCTTGGAATGGGAGATGTGAAATTGATTTCTACAATGGGATTATATTTTAATATAGTGACCATGTCTATTGTACTATTTTATTCTACAATTGCAGCAGCTATTGTTGGTATTGTATTAATACTATTTAAGAAAGCCCATAAGAAAACAGAAATACCTTTTGTTCCTTTTATTCTAGTTGGTGTATTACTATATGTCATTGTTTATTAAGTAGGAGGGTTAAGATGGATTATATAAGAAGTAGATTCAAAGTTGATAGTGAATTTTTAAATCAAAGCTGTTTCTTTATTTTGGATATAAACGATAATGAAAAAATTATTAATGATGATATTGAAATGTTGAACAGTAATCCTAGTGATGAGTTTTTACAGATGGATCTTAGACAGAGAGATGATGTTTTAAGCTTGTGTTATGACGTTACGTCAAAAGTAAGTCTATCAAAACTTATCAATAAGGAAATTAAAAAAGAAAACTTTATAAGTTTAATTTTGAGTATTATCAAAGCTATTTCTCAATGTGAGAATTATTTAATAAATGGTACTAATATGGCACTAATTGAAGATTATATTTATGTTAATCTGAGTACCTATGAAGCATCTTTGATATATGTTCCTGTGGAAGATTCATTATATAACAATGTAAATGATGAATTTAGAGAATTTTTAAAGAGACTTCTAGATACAAAACTTGTATTAGATGATAATAATCTCTTTGTGGAATTAATGAAAAAATTGAGAGATGATTCTTTGCTGATAAGTGATATAGAAACCTTTCTTAAAAAGTACGACAGTAAGGGTATTCAAGAAGTAAGAAATAGAGATTTTAATAATGATAGAAATCAAAGTGTACAAGTGGATGTTAAAGCTCCAATAAACACAAAACCACAAATATCTCAGCAGTTTAATGAAACACAGAGAAAGAGCATAGAGAAAAAAATAGAAAATAGACCACAAGTAAATAACTTGGAGAACAAGAAGAAAAATAACAAAGGAAACAACAAACCAGAGCAAAGTAAATCCAAAAGCAAGAATAAAAAGGGTGCAAAAATACTTATAGGTATAAGTGTCCTTATTATAGTAATGGGAATAGCTATAGCTGTTTTATCAGGTTCAGGTGGACAAGCAGGTGCAAGTGGAGATACAGGGAAATATATTCTTGCAGGGCTTGTTGTGATAGGTGCTGTAGGTGGAATTTATTTAAGCAAGAAAAGTGAGAAGAAGAGTGGGAATGATAAACAAAGCACTAAAGGGAAGAAAGAGCCAAAGAAAGAACCAAAGAAAGAGCAAAAGAAAGAGAAGAAAAACAAAAGTAAAGCATCAAAAGAGATAAAACAAATGGAAGAAAGCTATTCTCATAGAGAAGAGGTTATCCAGAGCACAATAAATAGGAATGTAAATGAAGAGTATTCTAGGGTTAATAACTATGACAATCAGGAATCATTTAACACTGAGTATCTTGGGGATTATGATGATTCAACAGTTGTTTTAGGAATGGAAGCTTCAAAAGTTAAGAAAATTGTTCTTATGCCTATAAATAAACAACAAGATAACATTACAATTAATAAGGATAATTATATAGTTGGTAGATTATCGACTATGGTAGATGGTCTTATATCTAGCAAAGCTGTAAGTAAGATGCATGCTGAAATAATCAAGAGAAATCAGGATTATTTCATCAAAGATTTAAATGCAAAGAATGGTACATTTGTTAATGGAATCAGAATCAAGAATGAAGTAGAACATAATTTGAAAGACGGTGACATTATTAAATTTGCTGATGCAGAGTTTACTTTTACTTTCATTGAATAGAGGGATATTTCATGAAGCTTAAAAACATTGTTTTTTCTATGAAAAAAGATGTGGGAAATGTAAAAGAAGTTAATCAGGATAAGGTATTTGGAGCAGTTGAGCTAAATGAAATAAATAAATTTGGAGTATTTGCTGTAGCTGACGGTATGGGTGGATATACAGATGGAGAGGTTGCTAGTGAAATAGTTATAGATAATATTGAGCAGTGGTGGGAGGAGATTATGCCCATGCTGCTCAGTGATAATAAGGATGAGATTTTAAGTTTTGTCTCATCATCTTTAGAGAAAACTATTGAAAGAGCTAATTTTCGAATTATGCAATATTCAAAAAGTATAAATAAAAATGTTGGTACTACTGTCTCAATTATTTTTATTTATGATGATAGCTATATTATAAAACATATTGGTGATAGCAGAATATACAGACTAAATAGAGAAGCTCAGCGCCTTACGGAAGATCATTCGTGGGTAGCAGAACAAGTTAAATGTGGAAGACTTACTGAGATAGAAGCTGTTAATCATCCAAGGAGGCATGTACTGACAAGATGCTTGGGATTTAAAGAACATATTGAAATATTCTCCCTTAGGGGAAAGGTAAGAGAAAATGATAAGTTTTTAATTTGCAGTGATGGATTATATAAATTATTAAAAGAGCGAGAAATCTTTCAATGTATAAACGATGAAAAAATGAATATTCATGATTTGCCAGTATTGTTTGTGAACACTGTAAAGCGAAGAGGAGAACGAGATAATATTTCATGTATTATTGTGAAGTCAATATTTGATTATGATGATGATTATAATTATGAAGATGAAATGGATTTCTTAACAAAAATAAAAAAAATACTTGAAAATTTGAGAGAAATTTTTCATAGATAAAATTTTCTTTAATAAGGAGATAAGTATGATAATCAAGATTATTGAACTATTAGTATTAGTGACTTTAGCTGCTATAAGTGATTTAAAGACACATAAAATAAAGAACAAACTAATACTGGTTTTTATGATATTAGGGCTAGTAACAAACTTATTTTTATATGGTGGTAAAGGAGCTGTAGTATCATCATTAGGGATTGTAGTACCTATAGTTTTATTGTTTTTCCTATATGCTTTTAAGATGATGGGAGCAGCCGATGTAAAGTTATTTGGCGCAATTGGAGCAATAATGGGAATGAAGTTTGCATTGATCAATATAATTTTCTCCATTTTATGTGGAGGGATTATTGCTGTAATTCTCTTGATTTTTAGAAAGAATGGAATAGAGAGACTTAAGTATCTCTTTGAATATATAAAGACGAGTTTTTTTATGATGAAAGTTTTACCTTATACCAATATAAAAGATACACAAGATGGCAGTAAATTTCATTTTGCTGTAAGTATCCTTTGCGGTACGGTGATACAGTTAATAGTTTATAAAGGATAAAAAATAATGGAGGGATAAAATCATGAAGAGATTAAGAGTATTGGTTTTAAGTGTAAGTATATTGCTAGGAAGCACTATGTGTGCATCAGCAATTACTGAAGCTAAAGAAGGAAACATAATAAAGTATGAAGAGAGCAAAGAATCAAATAAAACTGTTCAAGAGAATGTAAAGGTAAATAGTCCAATAACTATTAAATTTGAAGAGAAAATTAATACAAAGGATAAGAATTGCGTTTTTGTATATGAAAAAGAGAGTGAAAAGAATATAGAGGTCAATGTAAGTTTTGGTGAAAATGAGAAAGAACTTATAATAACACCTAAAGATGATTTGAAAAATGAGATTGAGTATATAGTGTATATAATGAATCTTAAATACAAAGATAGCAATAAATACATGTTTGATATGTACAGCTTTAAAACAGAAAAATATGTTGAGAAAAAAGAAGAAGATAAAGATGTTGTAATTAAAGAAAGAGAAGAGGATAAAGCAAAGGAGCCAGAAGTAGAAAAGAAAGTAGAAGTAGAAAAAAAGGTAGAGGTAAAAAAGACTCCAAAATCGTTAGAAGAGAGAGTAAAAGATTTAGCAAAAGTAATAAAAGAACTACCAGTACAATTTGAAGGAGTAGGTCCTGATTATAGAATAGATCCTAGGTTTAATGAGCTTTTCCCAGGGGAACTTAAAAAAAGTATTCCAAAAGAAGAGGATTGGATATGGATATCGGATAAAATGCCAAAGGAGTTATATGAATATCCTTATATGAAGCCACTTGATTGGGATTTTTGGACAAACAAAAAGCTATACAATTTTGAACCATCTTCAACATCATATGCTATGCCAGGACAATATCAAATTAAGAATATGTATATTCCTTTAGCAAAAGGGTACTTTGAGAGTAAATACACTTATGATTATAGAAAACAAGAGGATAATATGAAGAATGTGATTTCATATACAAAATCAGGATGTCCTTTAGGGTATGACGAAAAGGAAGGAAAAAAACTTTATCCTGATGATATATACAAAACATATTTAGAAAAATTTAAGAATCAAAAAATTATAAGTACAGCTGAATTCATAACAGATGATTCATTAGCATATTTGAATAGCGGTAGATGTGTTATTAGAGGGGTTTTAAGAATTAAATATATTGAAGGAACGTCAAAAGAGTTTTTAGATAAATATAAGTTAAAAAAAGATACATGGTATGAGATTTATAAAGAAGTTGTTTTTGTTAATATGATTGAAGATACAAAAATGTGGAATAGATGGGTTAGCAAATCAGTTGACACTATGACAGCAGAATATACTTTGAGTGGTTTAAGAATGAATAATGTAGAAGTTAAACAAGAAAAGTAGGATGATAGGAAATAAAATAAAATTTAAAAAATATATATTTATGAGTACTATTATTGTATTAAGTTTGGTACTATTCTCGAATGTATTAGCAGTAGGACCAGATATAACTAAAATACCTCAATATGATAGCCGTAGTGGAAAAGTTCGTTATATCGCTGTTTCTGTTAAAGCATCAACTGATATTAGATTTAGAACAATAGGGTGGTATCCATATATAAAAATTAATGGAAGACATTATGGGGCTATAGCAGAAAGTATTCAAGACACGCTTTCTGCTGCGGATTATTTTAAAGAGACCACTAAAGTGTTAGAGCCAGGGCAAGTTGCAACACATTTCATAATGCCGCTGACTGAAACTGAGGACAGTATGATTGAGGTTATTAAGCATGCTTACTCCGTAGATAATGGGGGATATAATAGACAGGTGTTTGATGATATAGAGAATGTATTTTTTCAAGGAAAGACTATATATTTAAATGCATGTATTACGGTTTATCATGATGGTTTACTGGGTGGATTAAAGAAAGATACGATTGATTGGAATCCACCTGAGAATACTGCAGAGTTTACAAAAAAAGAGGCAGAATCTGGCGAGTATATTATTTTTAAACCAGATAGACAAGTTGCTTTTAAAAAAGAAGCTGCTATGTATCATATGAAGGATAAGTGGGGAAATACAGTACATTGGTTGCAACCAGAGAAAACATTTGAAAATTATTATGATTTACCTGTGGTTATTCAGAAAAAGCCAGTAAATAAGTTTTATTTTATTGAGTATGTAAAGATTAAGTCAGATGGTACTTATGAGAGAATTAAAGATGCTCAAAAAATTGATTTAATTATGGCTAATAATGTTATGGTTACATCGGGGATAGCAACGCAACTTTCTGAGGAGCCTAGGGAGATTGAGGGGCTTGAATTAACAAGGACTACTGTTATTCAAGTAGATGAACCTAAAAAGGAATTAGATGAGAGTGTTTATGGTGATGATAGATATATTATCTATGATTCATCAAATGTAAGGCCTGGTGATAAAGTAACGGGTTTGTTTAAGGCTATTGAAGATATAAGGGAGTGGAAGGATCCTCATTTAGTTCTTTATTATAAAGAGAAAGGGGATATTAATGCTAATATAAAAACAGATAAGAACCGTTATAATATTAAGGTTGGTGAGACTGCAAGGATAAAGATAAGCACAAGTGCTGAACTTGAAGATGTAAAGGAGCCAAGTAGGGTTGGGGAACTATGGTCGTCGCTTGAGAGTGTGATTTGTGAGGGTGTTGAGTATGAGAATGGTGGTAAGGAAACTAAGGTAGAGAAAAGAATAACTGTGGATAATCCAAGTAGTGATATGTATAAGTATGAGATATCTGGATTATCTAAGGGTATTCATAAAGTAAAAATTATGAGTAATGCATGGTGGATTGATGAGAATGGTGTTAAGTCAGAGTTGAAAAGTCCTGTTGAGAAAGTAGTTACTATTGTTGTTCAAAGTGATGAGGGTGAGGGGGGGATTGTATTTAATCCAAAGGAAACATCGTGGACAAATGAAGGTAGAGAGTCACAGGGAAAGGGAAAATATAAAGTAAATGTAAGTTACCAAGGGGATAATCCTTTTCTTGAGGCTGGTGAAATAGTAATTAATAAACATGAAGAGAAAGCGAATCCTCCTATAGTCACAACTAATCCCGATGGATCGAAAACATCTACTCCGCAACCTTCAACTATTACTGATGAGGAGAGAACAGAGACTTTTGAAGTAACTTTTGAACTGGAATCTATATCTGTGAGTGGTGATGCTCAAGGCGAGTTTGGTCCTGATGGGGGAGATTTGTTTATTGAAAAAGAAGGTGCAGATTTAAAGCTTAATGGAGAAGGAAAATGGGGAGAACCACAGTTCCAATTACCTCCTCTTGGGGATGGTGAATCTTTTGTGGGGGAACCAACTTTGCCTGATACTCCAAAAGTCCCAACTGGGGAAGGTGGGGTTTATATGCTGGATTGGACAACGCCTGTGGTAAGGAGTATAAGTTCTACTAAAACTGATGGCCCTATAAATGGATGGACAAATGAAGGTAAGAATAATGGCGGTTACAGACTAGACTTTACAGTATATGAAAGCGATTTAAGTGGATACAATGAAACAAAGTTCACACTAAATGATAGCAGCTATTATGGAAGAGATGCAAATGGAAATGCTCCATATCAGCAGATTGGGGAGTGGAACACAAATTTAAGATTAAGTGATGGTATATATGATTTGGATATTGATTTAAATGATATAGCATCCAACACTGACAGTGAGGGTTATGGATTATATAAAATTGACCATACAGATCCAACTATAGAGTTTTCCATGGGTTCAAATGGATTTGATGGGACACTTACAATAGCTGATAACTTGAGTGGAATATATCAGAGTAATTATAGGTGGTTACAGCATCATGAAGATGAGGTTGGGTTTGATTATAATGAGTATAAATGGAGGGAGGGAAGGCCAAATACATATACTTATTTTGATTCTGGATATGATCAAATAATTAAAGATAAAGGTACTATAGATATCAATGAAACTACTGTAGATGGAGATAAGGGAAGCTTTGATTATTCAGTTAGAAAACCTAGAGGTGACCACTGGTATCTACATGTTTGGACAAGGGATAGAGCGGGAAATGTTACAACTAGAGTATTCAGCAACTATGATGACCCAATAAAGTTAAAGGGGTTAAAGGTGATAGATATAAAAGACTATGCATGGACGCCTCAATTTTGGAATACGAAAGTAGAACCTAAGAAGCTTAAAGGTAAAAAATTTGGTCCTGATGAAATGCCTATAGATGAAAGAACAAATGGAGGTATACCTGGAATAAATATTTCAAAGGGATATGCTGTGGTATTTGAGATTAAATCAGAATACTTGGATTTTAGAGAGGACACTATAGTAATCAAACCTACTTTCTTTTATTTAAAGGATGGGAAGCGAATTCCTTGTGATTTATATTATCAATTGGAAAGAAATCCATTTATAAAATATGGATCTAAAGATGACAAATTTAATGTATATTATACTGATGCATTAAAAGACAATGTTACAGGAACCTTTACTAGATTAGAGCTTGAGAAGAATGAAAGACAAGTCAGATCAGAAGAAGAAAATGTATGGAGGTTCAAATATTATATTCATTATAATACCTATGCAGTTGAAAAAGGAAAGAAGGTATATGCATATCCTACATCAGCACTTAAAGATGGTGAATTCTTGATCCAGTTTGATGTAAAGGCTTATAGAAACAATGAAGTAAAACCTCATGACTTTTGGATGAGATATGATTATATTGTAGAGAACTGGGAAAAAGAAGGTGGAAACAAGAAGGCTGAAGAGCCGGGAGATGTGCTTATATTTGATGAACACAGCATAATTGATGATTATGATGCTGGAGGAGTGCATTAAGATAAGGTGGTGAGAAACTTGAAAATAATTAAGAATAATAAAAAAGATAATATCAAGAAAATTGCATTCATAAAAGGGATTATAGTCTGCCTTGCATGTAATATTCTTGGAGGAATAGCAGCGTATAAAATGTTTTTACCTAAGTATAGAGCTAGAATAGAATCCAATACACGACAAGCTATCGAAGAAGAGATGGAAAGAAATCAAGTTAGTGTGTGGGTTGTAGATAAAGACATAGAACAGGGGGGGGATGTTCCAAAAGGAGCCTTAATAGAAAAGAAGATTTCAAAGGAATTAGTACCAGAAAATATAAGCAATAATGATATTAAAGATAAAATAGCTAGAATGAATTTAAACAAAAATACCATTTTGACCAGATCAATGATTGTTAATAGTGAAGATAAAGTGACAGATGATCTTAGAAGACAGGATTATTCGCATATAAAGCTAAATGATGGGTTGGAAGTGGATAAATATGTAGATGTTAGATTAAGACTTAAAAATGGGATGGATTATATCGTCGCTTCAAAAAAGAAAGTAAAGAATTTGAACGGAAATATTATACATTTTGATATTACTGAAGTTGAAAGGAATTACTTAAATGTAGCCACAGTACAAGGAGATATTACAGAGGGAATGTTGTACACTACAATTTATGTTGACCCAGAAAATCAACCAGCAGCAGTAGTTACATATAAACCAAATAAAGAATTACAAGAGATTGTAGAGAAAAACCCAGATTTAGTAGAGTACTCTTCAAAAAATTTAGAAGAAAGACTAAAAGAGCTTGAAAAGCAAAAGAATATTAAAAATACAAATAATAAAGATAATGAAAAAATAGAAAATAAAACAGAAAGTAAAGAAGATGAAGAAGATGAATATATGCATAATTAGAGAGGAAGAAAAGTGTTGAGGTGTATAGTAATAGGGGGCGATTACTCTGGACGTACTCATTGTGTATTGTTAATGACCAATGTGCTCAGTAAGCTCCATAAAAAAGTGTTAGTTGTTGATTTTACAAAAATGCAAAGAATAAGTAGTTACTTCAACCTAAATTCAATTGAAGAGAGCAATGAGGTAAATGTTATTGAAAGATACGGAATAGATTTTCTATTTAAAAATACTCCTCTTGATAATAATGATATACAGATTTTTGAGGATAAGATAAAAGAAATTCAAGAGGATTACGATTACGTATTTATAGAAATGGACAAGCATTTATATGCTTCAGACCTAATCATTAATAGTAACAATGTTTTTATAGTTCAAAATCCTGATAAGAGAGTGTTAGAGGAAAACAAGGACATAATTGAGAATTTACCAATGTTTAATAGTAATATAAATATAATTTTTAATCAGATGATCTATAAAAATTTTAACAAAAATATTATCTATGATTATTTGAGGGAAAAAAATATTGATAATGATAATAAGGTATATGAATACGAGATACCACTTAATGAAAATGATATAATTCAAGCTTACGTAAATAAGTTAGATGGAATTGTTAGTTATAAATATTATTCAAAAGAGCTGAAAGAGTGTATAAAAGAGATTGTAATAAATATAATGGACAATACTTCAAAGGAGGAGCATAAGATTATTAGAAAAACACTAAGAAAGTAGGTGAGGTAATGGATACTAATAATCATATATCAAAGGTGATTTCTTGTTGGTCACCTTATCATGGACAGTGTGGTACAACGCTAAATTCTGCTTTGTTAAGCAGTTATTTAGCCATAAACAGTAAGTATAAAATTTTAGTTACAAATACTCAATATACAAAGTCAAATTTAGAAACGGCATTTTTAAAGGACAATAATAAAAATTATGATGTGTTCAATGATATTGGAATTGATTCAGTATATAGATTGGCCCAATCAAATAAATTAACTAAGGATAACATTTCCAATTACTCAAAGGTACTTATTAAAGACAAGCTAGATTTATTGGTTGGTTCAAAAAAATCTACAGATAAGTTATTTAATGAGATTTTGAGTGAAATGGATTACATTTTAGAATGTATGAAAGAAAGTTATAATCTGATTATGTTTGATGTTAACTCAGGTCTTGAAAATACCATGACTAAAACAGTTTTGGATGCATCTGATGTTATTATTGTAAATTTAACTCAAAATATAAAACTGTTAAGGGATTTCTTTGAAAATTATTTAGAGTTATTTAAGGAAAAAAATCTTATTCTAGTTTTAGGAAATTATGATGATAAATTGAGCCTTACCAAAAGATACACAAAAAAATTGTTCAATTGCGAAAGAAATATTTATTCTATTTCTTATATGAGTGAATTAAAAGAAGCTCATAATAATTCAAATATCCTAAAATTAATTAATCATAACAATATTAAATTGATTGATAAAGATGATAAGTTTTATTTTCTTATGAATGAACTTGATACAATCTGTGAAGATATACTTACATATGCAGGAATTAATGATAAAGCTACTGATAAAATAAGTACCAAGACCGTACTAAATAAAGTTTTAAATTTATTTTAAAGGGTGTGGTGTAATTGAAACTATTTAAATCAAATAATGATGTGAGTATGGATGAAAAGTTCACATTAGAAAAATGTATTGAATTTATTGAAAATAAGTTTAATGAATTAGTAGAAGATAGCGTTGAAGATAGAGGGTTAAAAGTATCAGAGTATGAGAAAAGAAAAAACATAAAAAATGATTTAATGAAATCTCTAAAAAATTGTTCTTATGGTTCTGTGAAAGATAAGAAATTAATAAAAGGTTATATTCAAGACTTATTAACTCAACAGTATGGAATTAATAAGAACAATATAGATTTAGTTTTAAATTTTGATAATCCTACCCTAAGAATTAAATTCGAAATTCTTCTATATATGTTTTATGGGGAATATGGATATTGGGCTTTTGAGAGAATTCTGAAGAAGTATGAGTTGGATAAACCTAAAATTGTAGATGGTCAAATGTGGTATAAAATTACTGAAAAGGACATAGAGGATGCATTTGAAAATGAAAATTATAGACTATCATTTTATAATAAATTAGATGTTGTGACACAAATAATTTATTCAGAAATAAAAGGGATATCTGTAATTGATGAATTAAGAGATAACTATATTAATGGGTTATCAGCAGGAGTAAATGGAATTCCAGAAATGTTTATTGATCAGGTAAGTACCTACAAAAGATTAGATAAGGGTATTAAGAAAGCTCATCAGAGTATATGGGTAAACTTTGAAGGAAAAAACATATATCTTGAATTTCTAAGTTTTAATTCTTATAAGAAATTAAAAGATATATGCCAAGAAATATATAAATTCAATAATCCTGGGCAGCTATCCGAAGATAAAGGATATATTATAAATTCTGATATTGCTGGTAATAGAATAGTTGTATTTACTACTCCATTTGCTGAAACTGATTGTTTTTTTATAAGAAAATTTGATTTGCCTTCAAAGGAGTTGGAATACTTAATTCAAGGAAATGATGGGGAAGTAGTGATAGATATTTTGAAATTCATGATGAAAGGGGAGCAGAAAGTATTCATTACTGGCCATCAGGGAACAGGTAAAAGTACTTTACTCCTTGCAATGATTAAATATATTTATCCTATATATACACTTAGGTTTTTAGAGACCACTTTTGAATTAAGATCAAGATGTGTGTATCCTGATAGAAATATATTAACACTTCAGGAGACGAATAGTATAAAAGGTAGGGAAGCTGTTTCAGTTTTAAAAAAGACAGATGGTCAAGTTTTGATTGCTGGAGAGATTGCTGAGGATGAAACGGCGGTACAGGTGGTTGAGGTTTCCGAATCTGCAAGTAGATTCACTTTATCCTCTCATCATGCTGTTACATTTAAAAAATTAGTTAGTTCACTTAGAAACTCTTTATTGAAGACTGGTGTATTTAGACATGAGAAATTAGCGGAAGAGCAGATAATTGCTATTTTAGATTTTGATGTCCATCTAAATATCGATAAAAAAGGAAATAGATTTATCGAGCGTATTACAGAATGCATTGATAAAGGGAATGGTGAGTATGAGGCTAACAATATAGTGGAATATGACATGGATACAAGGACGTATATAATTAAAAATAATATAAATGATGAAAGAATTAAAAAAATGGCAAGTGAAATGATAGAAGAGGATAAGGTAAAGTTTTTGAAGTTAATTTCTGATATAGATAAGAAGGTGAAAGGGAATTGAACATATATATATTTCTTACACTGGTTATTATTGCAACAGTAATATACGTAGGTTTTGTTTATTATAAAAATGAAATAGTAGCAAAAAGAGAGTCAGAAGTAAGTAGTGCAGAAAATAGAATTAAGCTATTCTTTTATAACTTTTTACAGAGCAGCTATGTACTACTTATCTATTTACCAATTATTAGGATTAATATAAAAAATATAAAAACCAATATGAATATGAATAATTTCTATTCAGAGGAAGAGCTAAGAAGAAAGTCAGTGGTTTATTTTTACATATCAACTATATCATCAGTATTAGTATGTATAGTTTTAATGTGTTTTTATGGAATTAGAATTGATAATTTGGTGCTTATTGCGTTTATCTGTGTTCATTTAACTTTATTAATTCAAGATAATCTTACTCGTTCTGATATTAGAATACTTACGGACCTTAGTGAAGAGGTAATTGAAGATATAAAGCATAAATATCATCATACTGGAATGGTTGATGAAGCAATTTATGAGGCTTATAAGATTGCACCTAATAGCTGTAGGTACTCTATGAAGCATATGTACGGTATATTAAAAGATGAAGAAAAAGTTGTGAAATTCCAAAATGAGAATGTAAATAAGTACTATAAACTTTTAGTATCTTTATGTTTTATAACAAGAAAATATGGTGATAAGAAGATAAATAATAAGTATTCTCTTTTTGTTCGAAACTTAAATTACATAAAAGACGAAATCAAATTAGAGCTTTACAGAAAAAAGTTATTAAAGATGGCACTTTCTTCATTATTAATTGTTGCTATAGTTCCTATATTATTCCCTCAGCCTATAGCTAATTGGGTTAAGGATACTATACCAGAGATAAGAGAGTTTTATGAAGGTGCATATGGGTACTATGGTAAGTTTTTCATTATGTTCATATGTTGGATTACTTTTGTTTATATCAGAAAGCTTATCATTGACAATAGAAAAAAGTTAAAAGAGTATTATTGGGAAGAAGAAGTGCTGAAATATACTGTTACTGATAAAGTTGTAGATATAACAATGCCAAGAGTTGGGACTAAAAGATATAAATTTATTAATAATGTAATAAGGGAATCAGGAAATTATATTAAGATGAAATGGCTATATCTCAGAAAATTTGTGGTTACCATTACCTTCTTTGTTTTAATATTAGCAATGGTTTTCATGGGAAATAACATTAATGTAAATAGAATTTTAAAATCTAAGTCCTATGGTGTAAAGGAATATAATTATTTGTTGATGACAAATAGAATAAATGACAAAGAAGAGGCTCAAATTCAAAAAATGGAAAAAGAGGTTCTACAGTATTACAAGGAATATGAAAATGATGATGATATTAAAAAGGCATTAAATATTAATGCACAAAAATATAATGTCAGTTTAGATAAGTATGATTTTATCGAAGAAAAGATAAAAAATAAAATTAATGCTGTTAATAAACAGAAACTAAACTGGATAAAGATTTTAGCAATGGTAGCTTTGGCAATTATTTTAGGATATATTCCAATTGTAAATCTTATATTAGAAAAAAATATTAGATTAGAAAATATACATGATGAAGTTCTAAAGTTTCAAACGATTATATTAATTCTTATGGAACATGACAGAGTAACAGTGCAGCTGATTTTAGAATGGATGGAACATTTTTCAGATGTACTCAAGAACCCAATTAGAAAATGCTTGAATTCCTATTCAAGAAATCATGTACAAGCCTTAAATGAGTTAAAAAATTCCTGTGACAATAAAAATTTTCACAGGCTTATAGATAATCTTATAGCTGCAGAGGAAAAGCTTTCAATTAAAAAGAGTTTTGAATCTCTTGAAAGTGATAGAGAGTTTGATAAACTCTTTAGAGCTGATGAGAACAAGCTCCATGTATCAAAAAAAATAGAAGGGGGGAGATTTGTAAGTTTAATACCTTTGTATGTATTAATAATAGCTTATTTAGCTATTCCAATGTTAGTTATGAGTATTACTCAATTTAATGAAATATTTAATAGCATAAACTTATAAAAAAGGGAGAAAGACTATGAATAAAGAAACAAAAAATGCAATTTATACAGGGATAGCATTTGTTGCCCTAGCAATATTAATAAGTATTTGGTTTGGTTTTTTCAATAAGGGAAAGGACTTTGCAAAAAGTTCAGGTGACAAAATAACCGCAATTCAAACACAAAGTGAAAAACTAGAGTATACAGATTTTAATAAAACAGAGGTTGTTGGAGGAGATGTAATAAGAGCAATCAGACTTTATTCAAATGATCAGTTTAAAGTACAAGTTATTACTGGAGGTCCAAGTGATGTATTGTATCAAAATGGAACATATGGTGTAAGTGATATAACTAAAGTTGATTATATTGAACCTACAGGAAAATTCACTAGTGAATTAGTACCTAATAAAAATGGTACAGTAGTTGGAATTAAATTTACACAGGTTGTAAAATAAAAATCAAGTCACCAGTAATGGTGGCTTAATTTTGAAGGAGTTGATATATTGGAGGATTTTACTTCAAAACATTTTTCAATAATTATTCTAATGATAATGTTAGTTTTTATTCCTACACTATATGTTTTAAGAAAAGCGGATAATATGTCAGAGGAAATGGTAAAGACTAAGACATTTCAATTTGTTGAAAATGTTAAATTAAAGGGATATATATCTTATGACATGTATGATGATTTTTTAAAAGAATTGTGTAAGACTAAAAGAAAGTTAAACGTTAGTATACTACATGGTAAACCAATAAAATATCCTTTGGAACCAGGTAATCCTGAATATACATCGGATAAGCCATATAAAGTTATATATGATGAATATGGAGAAAAACAGATACTTAATGAGTATGTATTTAAACATAAAGACTATAAGATGAATAAAAACGATAGAATCGAGATTACTGTTGTAAGTGAAGATATGAGCAGTTATTCAGCTTTAACATATTACATTTTTAAGATGAAAGAAAACAAAATTTATGCAAGTTATGGTGGATTGATAGAAAATGAAAGTTATTGAATATTTTGCAGGGTTATTCTTAGGTATATTCTTCTTATTTGCAGTAGTATGTGATGTACAAGAGCAAAAACAAATTCAAGCTGAAAGTGTTAAAAGGGATTATGAAAGGTTTATGCAATTTTCAGTACATGATGCGGTAACTGCTCTAGTAGAAACTGAGAAAGAAAAATCATTAGAAATATTAAATACTATTGATTTGAAAAATGCTAAAGATATAAAGATTAACAAGGATAAAGCTCTTAAAGCGTTTTATAATACTTTTTTTACTAATCTAGGTATAGATGATGATATTGCTAAACAAAATGAATTTATAATGCACATTCCCTTAAAGATGATTTTAGATTATGACAGGTACTATGTTAGTGTTTTTCAGGATAATAAAGAAGTATGGATTTCGAAATTCTACCAGTATTATGATGAATCAGGAGTAATAATCTATTATACGCTAAATGATTATGTATATAGTTACAATACTAAAAATGGTGAATGGAAAGAAGGCTGGAGAAAAGATATATATAATATTTACCCAATAGATGCACTTAAAGAAGATAAGTTTGAGGAATTTAAGAGATTAAATATTATCACAGCTCTAAGAAAAGATATGAAAATTCAAATTAATAATTTTAATGAGATTGCTAAAAGATATGGTTTTGTTTATGATTTAAATATTCCAGAATTTGATGATGATTTATGGCAAAAGACGCTGAATGGGATTTCATTTATTGCATTTATTCAGGGATATCCTATTTATGGAGTGGACGATTTCTATAGTACATATGGGTTTTCTACCCATGAATTAATTAAAAAGAATGTATACTGCGGCAAAATAATCAATGGTACTAAATATTATTATAGAAAAAAAGTTGATGAAGTAGAAGATGATGAAATTATTTTCAAGTCTGATGTAGATGCAGTGAAGAAAGGGTATTATCCTTATATAGAAGGGTTAAATCCTAATTTTTAGTCCCAAATTTAGTAAGGTACAGGAAAAGAAGAGCTATTTAATATAAATAAAATAATGGAGGGATAAAATCATGAAGAGATTAAGAGTATTGGTTTTAAGTGTAAGTATATTGCTAGGAAGCACTATGTGTGCATCAGCAATTACTACAGCTAAAGAAGGAAACATAATAAAGTATGAAGAGAGCAAAGAATCAAATAAAACTGTTCAAGAGAATGTAAAGGTAAATAGTCCAATAACTATTAAATTTGAAGAGAAAATTAATACAAAGGATAAGAATTGCGTTTTTGTACATGAAAAAAAGAGTGAAAAGAATATAGATGTTAATATAAGTTTTGGTGAGAATGAAAAAGAACTGATAATAACACCTAAAGATGATTTGAAAAATGAGATTGAGTATATAGTGTATATAATGAATCTTAAATATAAAGATAGCAATAAATATATGTTTGATATGTATAGTTTTAAAACAGAGAAATACGTTGAGAAAAAAGAAGAAAATAAAGAAGTTGTAATTAAAGAAAAAGAAGATGATAAAGTAAAGAAGCCAGAAGTAGAAAAGAAAGTAGAAGTAGAAAAAAAGGTAGAGGTAAAAAAGACTCCAAAATCGTTAGAAGAGAGAGTAAAAGATTTAGCAAAAGTAATAAAAGAACTACCAGTACAATTTGAAGGAGTAGGTCCTGATTATAGAATAGATCCTAGGTTTAATGAGCTTTTCCCAGGGGAACTTAAAAAAAGTATTCCAAAAGAAGAGGATTGGATATGGATATCGGATAAAATGCCAAAGGAGTTATATGAATATCCATATTGGAAAGTACTTGAAAGAAGTTTTTGGACAAACAAAAAGCTATATAATTTTGAACCATCTTCAACATCTTATGCTATGCCAGGAAAATATGATATAAAAAATACTTATATTCCTTTAGCAAAAGGATACTTTGAGAGTAAATATACTTATGATTACAGAAAACAAGAAGAAAATATGGAGAATGTACTTCCTTATACAAAGTCAGGATGCCCTTTAGGGTATGATGAAAAGGAAGAAAAAGAACTCTTTCCTGATGATTTATACAAGAGATATTTAAACAAATTTAAAGATGAAAAAATTGTTAGCACAGCTGAATTTAATACAGATGATTCATTGGTATATTCAAGTAGAGGAAAATATATTATTAGAGGAATCTTAAGGATTAAATATATTGAAGGAACCTCACAGGGATTTTTTGATAAATACAATCTAAAAAGAGATACGTGGTATGAGATTGATAAAGAGGTTGCTATTGGTAATATGCTTGAAGATACAAAAATGTGGAATAGATGGGTAAGTAAATCGGTTTATAGTATGTTAGAAGAATATAATTTAAGTAGTTTAAGAGAAAGTGAGAAAGAAGAGTTGTAGGATGAACAGGTATAAAATAAGGATTAAAAGAAGTGCATCTTTCTTTATTGGTATTGCATTGTGTTTTCTATTATTTTCAAATGTGTTAGCTATAAATCCTGATATAACTGAAAGGCCTTTGTATAGAGGGGATACTGGACTAGTTGAATATATAGCCCTCTCTGTTAAAGCGTCAAATGATATTAGATTTAGAACAATAGGATGGTATCCATATATAAAAATTAATGGAAGACATTATGGGGCTATAGCAGAAAGTATTCAAGACACGCTTTCTGCTGCGGATTATTTTAAAGAGACCACTAAAGTGTTAGAGCCAGGGCAAGTTGCAACACATTTCATAATGCCGCTGACTGAAACTGAGGACAGTATGATTGAGGTTATTAAGCATGCTTACTCCGTAGATAATGGGGGATATAATAGACAGGTGTTTGATGATATAGAGAATGTATTTTTTCAAGGAAAGACTATATATTTAAATGCATGTATTGTAGTTTTACATGATGATTTACTGGGTGGATTTCGGAGAGAACAGATTAATTGGAATCCTGGTAAGGACTCTGCGGAATTTACAAAAGAAGAAGGGAAGTCTGGTAAGTATCATATTATTAAGCCAACCGGACAAGTTGCTTTTAAAAAAGAGACTGCTATGTATCATATGAAGGATAAGTGGGGAAATACAGTACATTGGTTACAACCAGAGAAAACATTTGAAAATTATTATGATTTACCTGTGGTTATTCAGAAAAAGCCAGTAAATAAGTTTTATTTTATTGAGTATGTAAAGATTAAGTCAGATGGTACTTATGAGAGAATTAAAGATGCTCAAAAAATTGATTTAATTATGGCTAATAATGTTATGGTTACATCGGGGATAGCAACGCAACTTTCTGAGGAGCCTAGGGAGATTGAGGGGCTTGAATTAACAAGGACTACTGTTATTCAAGTAGATGAACCTAAAAAGGAATTAGATGAGAGTGTTTATGGTGATGATAGATATATTATCTATGATTCATCAAATGTAAGGCCTGGTGATAAAGTAACGGGTTTGTTTAAGGCTATTGAAGATATAAGGGAGTGGAAGGATCCTCATTTAGTTCTTTATTATAAAGAGAAAGGGGATATTAATGCTAATATAAAAACAGATAAGAACCGTTATAATATTAAGGTTGGTGAGACTGCAAGGATAAAGATAAGCACAAGTGCTGAACTTGAAGATGTAAAGGAGCCAAGTAGGGTTGGGGAACTATGGTCGTCGCTTGAGAGTGTGATTTGTGAGGGTGTTGAGTATGAGAATGGTGGTAAGGAAACTAAGGTAGAGAAAAGAATAACTGTGGATAATCCAAGTAGTGATATGTATAAGTATGAGATATCTGGATTATCTAAGGGTATTCATAAAGTAAAAATTATGAGTAATGCATGGTGGATTGATGAGAATGGTGTTAAGTCAGAGTTGAAAAGTCCTGTTGAGAAAGTAGTTACTATTGTTGTTCAAAGTGATGAGGGTGAGGGGGGATTGTATTTAATCCAAAGGAAACATCGTGGACAAATGAAGGTAGAGAGTCACAGGGAAAGGGAAAATATAAAGTAAATGTAAGTTACCAAGGGGATAATCCTTTTCTTGAGGCTGGTGAAATAGTAATTAATAAACATGAAGACATAGCGAATCCTCCTATAGTCACAACTAATCCCGATGGATCGAAAACATCTACTCCACAACCTTCAACTATTACTGATGAGGAGAGAACAGAGACTTTTGAAGTAACTTTTGAACTGGAATCTATATCTGTGAGTGGTGATGCTCAAGGCGAGTTTGGTCCTGATGGGGGAGATTTGTTTATTGAGAAAGAAGGTGCAGATTTAAAGCTTAATGGAGAAGGAAAATGGGGAGAACCACAGTTCCAATTACCTCATCTTGGGGATGGTGAATCTTTTGTGGGGGAACCAACTTTGCCTGATACTCCAAAAGTCCCAACTGGGGAAGGTGGGGTTTATATGCTGGATTGGACAACGCCTGTGGTAAGGAGTATAAGTTCTACTAAAACTGATGGCCCTATAAATGGATGGACAAATGAAGGTAAGAATAATGGCGGTTACAGACTAGACTTTACAGTATATGAAAGCGATTTAAGTGGATACAATGAAACAAAGTTCACACTAAATGATAGCAGCTATTATGGAAGAGATGCAAATGGAAATGCTCCATATCAGCAGACTGGGGAGTGGAACACAAATTTAAGATTAAGTGATGGTATATATGATTTGGATATTGATTTAAATGATATAGCATCCAACACTGACAGTGAGGGTTATGGATTATATAAAATTGACCATACAGATCCAACTATAGAGTTTTCCATGGGTTCAAATGGATTTGATGGGACACTTACAATAGCTGATAACTTGAGTGGAATATATCAGAGTAATTATAGGTGGTTACAGCATCATGAAGATGAGGTTGGGTTTGATTATAATGAGTATAAATGGAGGGAGGGAAGGCCAAATACATATACTTATTTTGATTCTGGATATGATCAAATAATTAAAGATAAAGGTACTATAGATATCAATGAAACTACTGTAGATGGAGATAAGGGAAGCTTTGATTATTCAGTTAGAAAACCTAGAGGTGACCACTGGTATCTACATGTTTGGACAAGGGATAGAGCGGGAAATGTTACAACTAGAGTATTCAGCAACTATGATGACCCAATAAAGTTAAAGGGGTTAAAGGTGATAGATATAAAAGATTATGCATGGACGCCTCAATTTTGGAATACGAAAGTAGAACCTAAGAAGCTTAAAGGTAAAAAATTTGGTCCTGATGAAATGCCTATAGATGAAAGAACAAATGGAGGTATACCTGGAATAAATATTTCAAAGGGATATGCTGTGGTATTTGAGATTAAATCAGAATACTTGGATTTTAGAGAGGACACTATAGTAATCAAACCTACTTTCTTTTATTTAAAGGATGGGAAGCGAATTCCTTGTGATTTATATTATCAATTGGAAAGAAATCCATTTATAAAATATGGATCTAAAGATGATAAATTTAATGTATATTATACTGATGCATTAAAAGACAATGTTACAGGAACTTTTACTAGATTAGAGCTTGAGAAGAATGAAAGACAAGTCAGATCAGAAGAAGAAAATGTATGGAGGTTCAAATACTATATACATTACAATACTTACGCAGTAGAGAAAGGAAAGAAGGTATATGCATATCCTACATCAGCACTTAAAGATGGTGAATTCTTGATCCAGTTTGATGTAAAGGCTTATAGAAACAATGAAGTAAAACCTCATGACTTTTGGATGAGATATGATTATATTGTAGAGAACTGGGAAAAAGAAGGTGGAAACAAGAAGGCTGAAGAGCCGGGAGATGTGCTTATATTTGATGAACACAGCATAATTGATGATTATGATGCTGGTGGAGTGCATTAAAAAGAGGGAGGTATAGAACGGATGAAAAACAAATTTACATTAATATTTTTTACAATCATATTCTTATTAATTGGTACCGCAGGAAATGTTTTTGGAGAAGGATTACAGTATACTCTAGTAGGTGGTAAAAACTATGTAATTGAAAACAAATCCAATACAACACATAAATTAGATATTGAAATATTAAAATTAGAATATGCAAGCTATGATCAAAATGGAAATTTGTATCAACAAGGTATAAATCCTAAAGGTAATATATCAATTAAGCCAAAAGGAAAGGTAATTCTTACTATAAATGAAACAACACCAATATATTTTGAATCTAAAAAAGCGTATTTAGATGTTGATATGCATCGCTCTAATGATCCGGCTCTATATAAAATAGATTTGGATGAAAATAAGAATTATATATTTAATAATAATAATACAAAAAAGGATATAACCCTTAATTTTAAAGAGTATACGAATTTATCTTATGTAACTTACTCAAATAATGATGTTGAAGAATATAAAATTAATGAAAGCGTGAAGAGTTATACACTAAAAAAGAAATCAAAGGTTCAATTACAGGCAAAGGGTTCAATTTATATTGCATATAGTGATTATAAGTCAATAAGCTACGAAACCTCTTCAAACAAGATGTTTTATGTTTATGAGCTTAAAGCAGATAAAAACTATAAATTTAAGAATGAAACTTATAATAGTATTGAATTAATTAATGAGTTTATTACTGATGATGTGTATAATCAAGAGGAAAATCATTATAAATTGATTAGTTATGATAGTAAAAATAAAACAGAGTATTTTAATGAGTATGCAACTGGAAATGTAAAGATAGAGAAAAAAGGTATTATAAGTATAACACCTAATGAAAAGATGATTCTATATGTACCATATGATAGTCGAAATAAAATAAAATATGTAATTGATGATATAGTTTTAACAGACACTGAAGTAGTGCTAGCTATAGATGATTCTTATAAATTAACTTTAGTAAATTTTGATAAAGAATTAAATAATAAAGTCATATGGAGAAGTAGTAATTCTAGTGTGGTAAAAGTTAGCTCAAGTGGATATATTACGGCGCTTAAAGAAGGGGTAGCAGAAATTACTGTAAGTACAAGGGATAATAAAGCGAAAGCAAAGTGTCTTGTGAATGTACTTAAATCAAATTTAAACAGATTTAAAGAAATAAATCTAGAAAAAAAAGTTGATGAAGATTATATATTCTGCATAGATTTTGATAAAAAACTAAGTGTTGAAACATTAATGGAAAAAAATATATATGTAACTGATGAAAAGGATAATTTAATACCAGTTTATATAACTCAAAATCTAGGTTATTTGAGAGAAAATAATATTTATGTAATGCCTATAGGAAAGTACAAAAAAGGAAAATATGTTTTATGGATGAAAGACTTAATTACTACTACTGGAACATATCCTAAGTGGGAAAGAAGAATATTTGAAGTGAAATAAACTCACTATATAGTTAAATCCAAAAGAAGAGATTATATGGTTGATTTATAAAAGATTAAGAAAGACGAGGAGATTATATATGAAAAATTTTTCAGCAAAATTTAAGACAATGTTCAACAATGTAACTACAGAGATTGAATCACAGAAAACAATTCTTGAAAAGAAAGCTTTGATTAAGAAGGAGGAGAAGGAAATACTTGATATATATCAAGTAATTGGAGAGAAGGTTTTTGAGGTATATAAATCAGGAGCAGATGTAGGAGAAGCATTTCATGAAGATTGTAAGGTGATTTTAGAGAAATTGGAGAAGATAAATAATCTTCAACAAGAACTTGAACAAGTTAAACTAGAAAAAGAAGAGACAATTAAGATGAATACTATGAAGTTAGAAGAAGAAAGCAACAATCAAGTTATAGTAGAAGGTGAAATTATTGAAACAAAAGTAATTGCGAAAGAAAATGAGAATGATGAAGAACAAATTGCAGAAGAAAATTCTGTTGAGACTGATAACCAAAATAATGAAGTAGATAATTCTAAGCAAAAAATTGAGGAAGAAGAAAGTACTTTCTGTACAAATTGTGGAAATAAGGTTTCAGAGGAAAGTAAATTCTGCAATAAATGTGGAAATAAAGTTAGAGATTAAAATAACATAAATATTGGAGGACAAAAAAATGAATAATACTAGAATAGGAATAAAATCAGGAACAATCGCAGCAATATGTTATCTTTCAGCAATGGTAAATCCATTAATGGCGGTGATTATTGCTGGAGCAGTATTATATTTAGAGAAGGATGAAAATTTAAGATATAATGTGTTGCAAGCTGTTATAATAGTGTTGTTATTTGGAATATTATATAGGTTAATAGGTTATGTAAAACTACCATTCAACTTAACATATATGGGAATCAAAATCATACAAACAATAGAAGCTGTTATTTTATTATATACTGGATTAAAATCTAGAAGTGGTAAGAAAGTTGAAATACCATTATTGAGCAATTTAATAGAAGTAAATTGTTAGTTTTCAAGTGCATATTATAGGACAAACTAATCATACAATGAGTGGCTGTTATTAAACAGTCAGGATACTTAAAATCCCATGCTTTTTTAGCATGGGATTTTGTTATTTGTATAAAAAATAAATCTAAAAATCAAGACACATGAAAATACTTTTTCCTTGAGGAAATTAGCTTGTCTCAAAATGGTATTAATCATATTATTCTTGATAAATCTATTTAATCATAATTAGTTAAAATTGGATTTTTATTGTAAAATATTATATAATCTCAATATGGATATTTTTTATATTAATGGAGGGATAAGTAATGAAGAAGATTTTAAGAAGTTTATTATTCATAACATTTATAATGAGCATTATGTTTGTTAATACACTTGCAGAAGAAAATAATGAAGTAACAGTAGTCAAAAGTGATAAGGTATGGACAATAGTTTTTAATAAGACTGTTTCAGAGGATATGCTAGAAAATATTACTGTAAAAGATTCTGAAGAGAAAATAATAAATGTTTCTTTAGAGATTAAAGACGAAAAAGAAATTTTAATATATCCGCCAGAAGGTGAATATCAACCTTCAAAGGAATATACTATATTTATAAATAAGAAAGAGAATGGTTTAAAAGAAGATTATGAAATTAAATTCAAGGTTATTTCTGAAATAAAAAGAGTAAGTCAATTATGGGATTATACTTTTCAAGATAATGAGTACGAAGCTCCAAAAGTGGTGGAAGCAATATTAGAAAATGGTGAGAAAGTTAATGTTCCTGTTGAATGGGATGAAGAAATTGTTACAAATAAGATAGGTGATTTTACTCATGTTGGTAAGGTTAAGGGATTTGATAAAAAGGTAAATTTATATTTAGTAGTATTTCCCAAAGTGATTTCAGTTAAAGATTCACATATTAGATTATATATTGGAGATGATTATAGCCTACCAGAAAAAGTTGAAGTTAAATATCTTGATGGGACAACTGGAATGGAAAGTGTTAATTGGACTAATAATGAATTAGATATTAAGAAAGCTGGAGAATATACTTGTGAAGGAAAAATTCAAGGGTATGATAAATTGATTACAGCAAATGTGATAGTTGAATCAAACTTTTTAATATCCCATACTTATCCAAGTGAAAATGAAGAAATTCAAAAATTAAAGTTTGGATATATGGATATAGTGTTCTCAAAAGACACAATTAGAAGTTATGATGTAGATAAAATAATTTTAAAGGATCAAAATGGTGTTAGAATTAGAATAAAAAAGACTCAACCAGGAGTAACTGCTAAAAATAATTTTTTAATTATACCAAATAGACATTTAGATTCTAATACTCAGTATACATTATTTGTTCCAAATGGATTAATAAAATCAGCAGATGGAGAGGTATATCAAAAGGATATAGAAATAAAATTTAAAACAAAATAATAGATTAAAACCGAGGAATAGAAACCTCGGTTTTGTTTTGTAAAATAATTTACTATACGCTGTTATAGTGAAATTGATAGAAGATTATTTCAATTGGCGAAATTCAGTACCCTTTATGTGATATAATTGCTTTATCATGATAAGGGAGGGGCTAAATGAATAGAGTAGATGAGTTTATTCAAACATATAATGAACTAGATAAAGAAGTAAAAAAGGTCTTAAAAGTAGATACGTATATGTCTCATGTGAAAGCTTTAGATATCTTAGCAAAGAAAAGCGATTTAATATCTAGAAATTTAGATATTTTAAAGCAATATGCTAGGCTAAGAAATTGTATAGTTCATGATACTGTTTCTGGAACACAAGAACCAATAGCGATTCCTTTACAAGAAGTTGTGGAGAGATATAAAAATATTTTAAACAGATTTAAGAATCCTTTAACTGTACATGACATATGTACTCATAGATCAAAACTATTAGTAGCATCGCCAAACAGTTTAGTAATAGATGTTATGGAAGCTATGGAAAACTTACTTATATCTAGAGTTCCTATTATTGAAAAGGAGAATGTTATTGGATTATTTAATGGAAATGTACTAATTTATTATTTAGCCAGCACAAAAAAATGTTTAATATCAAATAGTACTGTTATGAGTGAGTTAAAAGATTTTACAAACTTAGAGTGCCATAGAAAAGAGCAATTTGATTTTGTAGATAAAACATTGAATATATATGATGCACAAAAATATTTTAAGAAAAGAAATAAAAATAATCATAAGTTAGTAGCATTATTTATAACTTCAGATGGTACTAGAAAAGGTAAACTTCTAGGCGTATTAACAGAATGGGATTTGTATAATAAGATAGATTGATTATGTTGGATTTAATGGAACCTTTGCATGGAAATGTGATGTGCATTATGTATTGCCAGGAACCCTATATTTAATTAATGAATATGAAAAGCATATAAGAGAGATACTATCTCTGGAGGGTAAATAATATTGCTTGTTGTACAAGCTTTGAGAAGCGTTATAACCAAATTAGTACAACTGAGTAGAAATAGTATTTCCTAAAGTTCATGAATATCTAATTTATTGTATGTTGATGTAAAGTATTGTAAAATATAAATAAAAATATAAAAACGGGGTGAAAAACATGAAAAAGGAATTCGATCAATTGTAAGTATGACCTATAAGTAAGAGGGTTGGTGTTTTTCTATATAGAATCCGACCTCCTCCCTAAATAGTTTTATGTATATATTGCAAAAAAACTTATTTTAGGAGGAATAACAATGATATATTTATTTAAAAAAGCATGGAAATATTCTGGACAAGATCGTTGGAAAGTGATTGTGTTTTATATATTGCATTCTATTTCATATGGTGGGGAATTACTACAGCCTTATGCTTTTGCAAAAGCAATTAACTCACTTCAAATTAATGGAGTTGAACATCTAGCACCAACTTTAAGATGGTTGGGGGTATATTTAATAGGGTTCTTTATTTTTCAGATTTTTCATCATACTGCACGATACTTTGAAATGACAACTGCATATAGAAACCAACAGAGATTTATTAATGATATGTATAGTAAGGTTTATAATTTGCCAATGAGATGGCATACTGATCATCACTCAGGGGAAGTTGTAAACCGAATTAATACTGCAGGCCAAGCGATAAGAAACTTTGGGTTTGTTCAGTATCAATATCTTGGTAGTTTTCTTTTATCTTTAGGTCCTATGATTGTATTGACTATTATTTCGTGGAAGATTTCTGCTATATGCTTGATTCTAACAGCAGTAAATCTAGCAGTAGTTCAAAAAATGAATAAAGCAATACATCCAATATTGGAAAAGCAGAATGAACATTCCCATGCATACGCAGCAAGACTTATAGACTTCGTGGGTAATATAAGAACTATTATATCTCTTAGATTAAAAAAAGAGACCAGTGAGGAACTAGATAAAAAGTTTAATGGATATTATAAAGAACATATGAATGAGTTTTGGATTAATCAACCTAGATGCTTCATAATTGGATTAGGTGGAATTATAACTGAATTCACAATAATATTATACTACTTATGGGCTTGTAGGACATCTGGTGAAATTATTTTGATTGGTACTTTCATATTAATCATTAATTATTTTAAGCAAATGCGTGATGCTTTTTTTGAAATCACAAGTAATTTCTATGAAACTCTACATTGGAAAGCTGCTATTAAATCAGTAAATCCCATATTACAAGCTTCTAATCAGTATGAGCAGGATACAAGTAAAGAATGCATTAGTTTATGGAATGAAATTTCAATAAGAAATCTAAATTTCAAGTATGACAAGGAAAAAGATACTCTTAAAAACATTGATATTGACATTAATAAAAAAAGTAAAATAGCTATAGTAGGTTTTAGCGGTTGTGGAAAGAGTACACTTATAAATACCCTTGCTGGACTTTATGATCCTGACGAAGTTAAGGTATTTATTGATGGAAAGGAACATTCCAAGTTAAATGTATTAACAAATACAGCAATGTTAGCACCACAGGAAGTTGAAATCTTTGAAAATACCTTAGAGTATAATATAACATTCGGTCTAGATGCAGAGAAAGAAGAACTTGAAAAAGTAATAAGTACTGCTCGTTTAGATGAAGTAGTGGAGCAATTACCTAAGGGTATTAAAACTGACATTAGAGAGAAAGGTGTAAATTTATCTGGTGGTGAGAAGCAAAGACTTGCTTTAGCTAGAGCATTATTCTTTTCAAAGGGAAAGAATATGTTACTTCTAGATGAAGTTACAAGTAATGTGGATGCATTCAATGAGAGAGTTATCTTTGAGGAGATTTTTAAGAATTATAATGATAGTTGTGTGATTTGTACAATTCATCGTCTGCATTTATTGGATATGTTCGATACGGTTATAGTAATGGATAATGGTCGTATCATTCAGAAAGGAAACTTCTTCAAGTTGATTAAAACAGAGGGGTATTTTAAGAAACTGTGGGAGAGGTATTTGACTAAAGATATGGATTATGAAGATGAACTACCTTATATTTAAAAGGGGACGGTTCATTAAAACTATTAAAGTTTTAATGAACCGTCCCCTTTTAAGTAGATTACATGAGTGAACCATTGGAGGGGAAATTACTATTAGAAAATACTTTAATTTTGAGAGTATAGAAACGGTTATTTAAAAGATTATTAGGAAAATATAATGACTGACATAAGCATGTCAGTCATTGTTTAATTTATTAATATACTAGTATGAAACTTCCATTAAATATAGAGAATGAGCCATTACTTTATGTCCAACACAGTCTTTATTTAAAGTTTTGAATGCAGCATCAATTGTTTTAACATTTTTCTGACCTAAACCAATTTGAATTAAAGTTCCAATGATAAAACGTTCCATGTTTACTAAAAAATTGTCTGCAGTAAGAGTTATTAATATTTCATTATCTGTTTCGTCAACTCTAACATCAAATAATTCTTTAGTAGTATTTTTGTTTTTACCTTTGTTTGTAAAAGCAGCAAAGTCATGTTTGCCTTCTAATTTTTGTGCCCCAGCTTTCATATCTTTTACATTTAGTATTTCCTTTAATTTATAAGTTTGATATCTCTCGAATAACAAGAAATCTTTTGAGTCTTTTTTCCAAAGTCTATATTGATAAGTTATTTTATTAATTTGTAATTTACTATGAAAATTTTCATCAACTTTTTCAAGTGATGTAACAATAATATCTTCTGTAAGGTATTCTTCAATATATTGTTGTATTTCTTTATTACTTAAATTAATATCAGGTGCTTTGAAATTTGCAACTTGACCTAATGCATGAACTCCTGCATAGGTATTTACTGCTCCTATAACTTCAATATCTTGATTATATAGTTTTGATAAAATACCTTCTAGTTTTCCCTGTACTGATTTATCTGGACTATCTGCTGTTTCGTGTTTCCAACCCTTGTATCGTCTACCATCATATGCTACTGTGATTTTATAATTGTTCATTTTATCAACCTTTCGAATTCAAAATTCACTTTGTTATCTATTAGATAATTCTCAATCATTATACCATACTATAGATATCCTACGGGGAAATTATATTTGTTATGAAGTTTAAATTAATATTTTTATATTATTTAGCAAATCCTTATTATATGAAAAGGGGGAAATAAAATGATTAAGAAAATAGGGTATGCATGTATTAATTTGCACTTAAAACCTAGAGGGTTTAAGGAATGTAGATTAAATTCAGTTTATAAGTATGGAATCAATTATTTAAGAGATAAGATTATAAATAATCTTGTTTTAACTAGAGATATATTGCAATGGAATATTGAAAATCAAATATTAATGTATAGAGTGACAAGTAACTTATTTCCATTAGTGGACCATCCAGATATCATAAAAGATTTCCAGTGGCGTTGGGAAGAGGATGAAGAAATACATTTGTATATGAAAGAAATTAAAGATATTGTGGAAAAGAATCTTATAAGGCTTTCTATTCATCCAGACCAATTTACAGTTTTGAATAGTTTAAATGAAAAGGTAGTAAAAAATAGTATAAAATATTTACAACACCATTATGACGTATTAAAAAACTTAGGGGGAGCAGATATTATTATTCATACAGGAGGAGTGTATGGTGATAAACATGCTTCTATGGAGAGATTTATTACAAACTTTTATAAATTAGATGAAAATATTCAAAAGATGCTCAGATTAGAAAATGATGATGTATCTTATAACGTAGATGATGTACTTTATATAAATAGTAAAACCTTGATACCAATAGTGCTAGATATTCATCATCATAAATGTAATCACCAGAGAGAGTTAACTAAAGAAGATTTTAAAAAAATAAATCATACATGGAATAAAACAGGCTTAATTCCTAAAATGCATATAAGTAGTGGTAAAATGGGTACAAATGATAGAAGGCATAGCGATTATATTAATTGTGAGGATTATGAAACTTTAATAAGAACTATAGGAAATATGGATATTGACTTAATGGTAGAGGCAAAAAAGAAGGATGAAGCTGTTTTAAGAATGAAAGAATGTTTCTGATTATTTTCAAGAATCATGTAACCATTAACGGAAGTTTATCTATCTTCATCTTTTGATAATCTGGGCTGGTAGAATCATCAAAAGCCCATTGTTTTAATGGAATATATTTTGAAATAAATAAAGTTAATTCAAAAATCTGTTTATGTAGGTATTGAATATATAGTAATAAATAAGTTATAATTGAACTCATAGCAATGACACCTTTCTGTTATTTTGTGTTGTTAGAGATTCAATTATAACAGAAAATAGGGGGTCATTGTTTTTTTATACAAAAAAACTCTGTAATCCTTGATATATAAAGATTTAAATATAAGAGTAGGGGTGTCAAACTTGACACTACCAAAGTGAATTGGAGGGGAATAATATGAATAATAAATTTGAATCAGAGCAATTGCTTGATTTTGAATTATTAAAAAAACTTGTTGTTGGTATTGGAGAGGTTTCCGATATAACAGGAGTGCCTGCAATAAAAATACGTTACTGAGAAGAAAAAGAAATTATCAAATCTCAGAAAGAGACAGAAGGAACTACTCGAAGATATGACTATTTAAGCATAAAAAAAATTCTTTTAATTCAAGAGTTACTTCAAGAGGGATTTACACTTGATGCAGCCAGCTAAAAAAGTTGAAGATCGTATCAAAAAAATTAATGAAACTTTTCTCAAATTAACCGATAGCATATCGACCCAAAAGGGAATTAAATAAATTTAACATAACTAGAGCATAATCATTAATTTTAATTGAAACTTCAAATAGAGAGCCAATGGAAAGGGTAATCTATAGATGAAAATCTATAAAAAATAATAAAAAGAAACAATTTCTGACATATGATGTAAGTGATTGTTTCTTTTTATTGAACTTGGTTAATTGATTATCTGGATTATTAAAATAGATATGATTACAAACAAAATATAAAAAATTAAATATATTTTCTTATGTAAAATATTCAATTTCTGCATTATTAAAATTATCATTTATAAGCTGTGTAATATATTCTTTTATTTGATTACTTTTTTCTTTTGGGTAAACATATTTGAATTTTCCGTATGGTCCCCATTTTAATATTCTATTTTGTTCATTTAAATCAAGTTCTGTTTTAGGAAATCTAGTAAGTATTAATTCTTTTGCTGTAGATGTAAATCTATGTTGTATAAGTTCAAATGTGATTTTTTCAGTATAATCCGCTAACTGTGATTTTAGATTATCAAGTAATTCTTTATATTCAATTTCCCAGTTTTCATAAACCATAATAGGTGCAATAATAAAGCCTATAGGGTAACCAGCATTAACAATTTTTCTTGCCGCTTCTATTCTTTCTTCAAAGCTAGATGTACTGTGCTCAAACTTATTTATTATATATCTTGTATTTATACTAAATCTAAATTTAGTATGGTTATTGTGTTTTATGTTTAAAAATGAATCTACATTATCATATTTTGTAACAACTCTAAGTCTTCCTTTTTCGCTTTTAGCAAAAAACTCTATACATTCTTTAAGATTTCCAGTTAAATGCTCAAGAGCTACGGGATCAGTAATACTTCCTGACTCGAATGTTGTAATGCTTGGTAAATTGTTATTAATATGTTCTTGAATAACAGTAAGTATATCATCAATATTTACAAACACCTTCATAAAAGGCTTTTCACCTTGTGTTGTTTGAAGATAGCAATATTCACAATGGCCAGGACAAGAGCTAGATAAAGAAAATTGATAGTCAGCAGAAGGTTTACAACTTTTAAATTTTTTCTGAGAATTTAAAGTAATATAAATAGTTTTTTTTGCTTTAACATAGTTTTCAACTGGTGACTTTCCTTCAATCAAAACTTTTTTAGATTTAATTATAGGAACATTTAAATTTTCTAAGTAGACTATAGCTTTTTTCCCAATATTATATTTTAAAATTCTAGGGTCTACGTAAGCTATATCTGGTAGGAATAATTTCATTTTTTTCACCTCTAATAATATGATTTCCATTTCCAGTAATTAAATTACATGCTAATTAATATTAACTCCAAAAAAATTATAGATGCAAATTTAAGCATTTTTCTAAGTACTATGCTTAGGAAGAGAGAATTATGGATTTATTTCAATCAATTGTAATTAATATATATAAAAACAATTATTGACATATTATTATGGTTATGTTATAAAGTATATAGATAATATTTTACAATTAAGTCATAAATAATATATTTTTGGAGGGAATATGTCTATAAAACATAATTGTTCTCTTGATTTTAAGATAAAAGAAGTTTTAAGTACTTTTAAAACATTACCTAGAATATTTTCTTTGTTATGGAATGTTGAAAAGAAATATTTGATTATAATAATAACTTTAAATATTCTTATTGGGTTAATACCAGTTTTGAGTCTGTTATCACTCCAATATTTAGTTAATGCATTATTAATATCTAATATTATAAATAAAAAAATTATGCTTTTATTAGCTAGTTTTATCATTATAAATTTCACTAGTAATATTGCTTCATTAGCCAATATGTATTTTAAAAATTTGTTTAGTTCATTACTTACTAAAGAAGTGCAAATTGATATAATGAGTAAAGCATCAGATTTAAGCTTAGAAAATTTTGAAGATTCTGTTATATATGATAAACTTCAGAGAGCTAAATCAGAAGCAGAATATAGACCCTTTGAAATTTTTACATCCATTTTATCCATTATTAGTGGAATAGTTACTTTGATATCTTCTTGTATTGTTTTGTTTTATTGGAAGTGGTGGACAGTTTTTTTGTTAATTCTAGTTCCTTCATTGTCTACTGTTCGTTTAATAAAACAGGGTCAAGCGGAATATATGGTCCAAAAAAACAGAACACCTTTAACAAGAAAGAGATGGTACTATAATTACTTACTTACAAAAGATATTACTTTCAAAGAAATAAAATTTTATAGTTTAAGTAATCATTTTTTAGATAAATATAAGGATTTGTCTTCACGATTTTATAATGAAGATAAAAAATTACTAATTAGCCGTTGCAAGTTAACCTTATTTTTCGATTTCATTAATCTTTTGTCAATTAGTTTTATTAATATATTAATAATTCTATCAGCATTAGCAAAAGAAATATTAATTGGAAATCTATTTACATATTTTAGAGCAGTTACTTTAACTCAATCTTCCTCAATGTCAATTTTAAATATGCTTTTTAAACTTTACCAAAATAATTTATTTATTAATAATTTATTTGAATTCTTAGATTTAGATAGCGATATAAGTAAGTCATTAGAGGACGGAGTAAAACTTAATAAAACCAAATTAAAATTAAATACTATAGATAGAATTGAGTTTAAAAATGTATCATTTAAATATCCTAATTCAGAAAATTATGCATTGAAAAATGTTTCTTTCGTTTTAACTAAAGGAGAAACTATTGCGTTAGTAGGGGAAAACGGTTCTGGAAAAACTACATTAATTAAATTATTAATTGGGCTATATTCTTTAAGTTCAGGTTCCATTATGATTAATGATAAAAATATATGTGAGTATGATATAGAGAGTTTAAGAAATTGTATTAGTGTTGTATTTCAAGATTTTATAAAATATGAACTAACTGCACGTGAAAACATAGCATTTGGTTCGTTAAAATATTTTGAAGATACTGATAAAATAATAGATTTATCAAAAAAATGTGGAATTTATGAGTGTATTAATTCCTTACCTAATAAATTAGATAATCAATTAGGAGTTTGGTTTGCCAATGGAGTTCAATTATCAGGTGGCCAATGGCAGAAAATTGCACTGTCAAGGGCATTTATAAGAGATTCGCAACTATTCATATTAGACGAGCCAACAGCTGCACTAGATCCTATATCAGAAAAGAAGATATTTGAAAAGTTTTTTGAACTAAGTGAAAACAAAATTGGGATTTTCACATCCCATAGATTTTCCTCAGTAAAATTTGCTAATAAAATATATGTATTTAAAGATGGACAAGTTATAGAGTTTGGTAGTCATGAACAGTTAATGGGACTGGCGGGGTATTATTCAACTTTATATAATACACAAGCATCTCCATTTTGGGAAAATAACAGTTTATCAAAATAAGTTTAATTTTTAATGAGCATATTAACTTTTAGTTAATATAGATATTATTATATGGAGGGAATAGTATGAATGAACTTTTTAATTTAGAGGATTTTATTTCACCAGAAGAAGTTATGGCTTCACTTTCATCATTAGATTATAAAGGGCCAATTGTAGCACTATACAGTGTTGATCCGCCTAAGGAAGAGATGTAATCCTAACTATCTATTAAAGGAATGGTATAATACCATTCCTTTAATAAATACAAATATAGGAGGTGTTTTTAATGAAAAATATACCGTATTCAGCAGTATGGGAGATTACAATGGGGTGTAATATGCGTTGTAAACATTGCGGATCTAGTTGTGAACAATCCCTACTTGATGAATTAACAACTGAACAAGCATTGAAATTATGTGATGATTTGGGGGAACTTGGATTAAAATTCATAACATTATCTGGGGGAGAACCAACAACACGATCTGATTGGCATTTGATAGCTAAGCGATTACGTGCTAATAATATAATTCCCAATATAATAACAAATGGTTGGCTTATTACTGAAAAATTAATTGCTAAAGCTCTTGAAGTCAAAATAGGTAGTATGACTCTAAGTATAGATGGTCTGAGAGAAACACATGATTTTATACGTAGAGAGGGATCATTTGATAAATGTATTGAAGCATTAAAATTAATGAATGAAAATAATATCTATTCATGTGTAATCACAACTGTTAATAAAATGAATATTAATGAGTTAAATGAAATGAAAGATATATTTATTAATTTAGGTGTTAAAAAATGGCAATTGCAATTTGGATTACCAATGGGAAATTTAAAATCAAACTCTCATTTAGTAATTTCACCTAATGATATAGATAAAATAATTGATTTTACATACGATAGTATATCTGATGAAAGAATGATTACTTATATAGCAGATAATATTGGATATTACAGTAAAAAAGATTTAGCTATTAGGAAGAATTCATCTATCACTGGAACTAACTGTATATGGTCTGGATGTGGAGCTGGAAAAACTAGTATGGGGATTTTACACAATGGTGATATCGTAGGTTGTACCGCTGTGAGAAATAGAGAATTTATAGAGGGTAATATATTAAAAACACCAATTGTAGAAATTTGGAATGATCCAAATAGTTTTAAATGGAATAGAGAAATGAAAAAGGAAAAACTTGCAGGATTTTGCAATGAGTGTGCTTATGGGGACTTCTGTCTTGGTGGATGTGCAAATACTCGTTTATGTGTTACTGATAGTATTTATGGAGAAAATAAATACTGTTCATATAACTTAGCAATTACTAAAATTAGAGATAAAATCAACAGGCTGAATAATACAGATGAATTATTCAAAAATGCAAAAGAATTAATAGAAAAAAATGAATTTCAAATAGCTTCTTTGTTAATAGATCGAGCTTTAGAACTCGATTCTAATAATATCGATTATTTGCATTTAGCTGGATATGTGAACTATATGCTTACGAATTACTCGAAATCAAAAGAAATTAATGAAGCTATTATTAATCTCAATAAGCAGGATGTTTATGCGCTTAAAGGATTAGGGCTTAGTTTATGTAAACTTGGCAATCTAGATGAGGGATTAAAAAAATTAAGAAAATCAATGGATTTGACAAATAATTCGTTTATGGATCCATACTACGATTGTGCTTTAATTATGTATGAAAATAATATGATTGATGAAGCAAAGCAAATTATCATGGAAGCAAAAAATAAGTTTCCTTTATTTTATGATAAATATGGGGAGTTTTGTAATAAATTTGTGTAATAAAAGGGCAATTTATTTATTACATCAATACTCAAACAAGTTTATAAGAAATAGTCTTTATAAGTAGCTTATTTCCTACATATAAAGACTATTTCGCATTTATATTTATGCTATTGCTTTTTCTTGTCTAATTATTCTTCTAATACTATGCTCGGTAAGATAGTACTGCTTGTTAAGTTCTTTAACCGTAATTGTATGGAAGTCACCTATCTTCTACAAGTGGGTGATGGATAATACTATTTTCAGAAGGGTTCGATATCCTTCTGAAGATATTATAGCTTACAGGTATAAAATCATCAGAAAATGTATACACTATACGTATAAATGTTCTTTTATAACTAGATATATAAGGTTGTGATGGGTATACGAATATAGCGAAAACCAAGCTTAGCCTCCATCACGTAAAATATCTAAGGCAACTTAGAATACAACAAAACGGTAACTACCCTAGGTCCTAGGGAAAGTCAAGCCTGTGGAGAACGCATAAGACCTATATGGCGATGTTCTAGGAAACAGGAAAAATTCTAGCACATGATACTAGAAGCCCCCAGTTCTGCGTGAGCAACTGGTGGGAGGGTTCACTAGGTACTCCGTGAGTGTATTTATTAAAAATCTCCTTATTTCTTTCCATTAGACTATCTTTAGTACCATTATTTTCTCCCCAAGCTTTTTTGTTTACATCTTTTGTAGGTATATATAAATAACCACCATCCATGTATTCTTGATCTAGGAACAGACTTTATCACGTCTAACACACCCCCCATTTAAATAAGGTTTAAGAATTAAATAAAGGTATTTTAAGTATACTTTTTATCTATTCAATAATAATTATGTATTAACCAATATTAAACTGAAAATACATGATTTGGGCGTGGGTTTATCCTATATATGAGCAAGTGTACTTTTTTAATAAATTGAAGAGAAAACATAAAGTAATAATATATTAAAAGAAAATGGACTTATAATTACTAAAGAGTGTGAAATGTGGTAAAATGTATATGTCTTTCAACATAATTCGACTCTTTGGGAGGGCTTTAATGAAAACACAAAAGATAGGGCGAATACTGCGTATAGTAATAAGTTTATTTAATTGTATGGCTATATTATTAGGGTTAATTTTTTTAATATATAGTATTAAGATAAATTATAATATTATTATATGTATATTTTTATTGTTATTAATTTCAAATATATTATCATTAGTAATAAATATTAAAGGAAAAAATTATAATAGCAAAATAGAAGACAAGCTTGAAATGCTTGAAGCAATTGTTGAGGCAGCACCAAATGCAGTTTTTGTACATAGGAAATTGGAATTTAAGTATTTAAACAAAAAAGCTGCCCAGATTTTTGGATTTCAAAATCCAGAAGATGTAGTTGGAAAACATGTAGAAAGTTTTATAAAGTTTAATATGGATGCAATCGGACAAGAAAGATATGATGCTGTTACAGAAGGAAGATATTTCGAACCCATTGTAGAAGAAATGTTTTTTAGGGAAAATGGGGAAATGGTTGAAATGGAAATATACGGAAGTGCCATGAAAGTAAAAGGTAATAACTATGCATTAGTTTTATGTAAAAATGTCACTGAAAAGAAGAAAATCTTAGAGTTAAAAGAAAAAGTTAATCAAGAAGAAAAAAAGTTAAGAGAAAAAATAGAGCATGATAAGCTTAAAGATGAATTCTTTTCTAATTTATCTCATGAATTAAGAACCCCATTAACAATAATTTTAGGTACAATACAACTTCTTGAAAGCTCATCGGAATCATATGAACATAACCAGGTTAATAGGTATAAAACATTAAAACAAAATGGATATAGATTATTGAGATTAGTAAATAATTTATTAGATATTACTAAGATAGATGCAGGATATTTTGATTTGAATATGGATGAATACAATATAGTATCTGTAGTTGAAGATATTACATCATCAGTGGTAGATTATGTTGAAAATAAGGGGTTATACATAGAATTTGACACTGAGGTTGAGGAGAAAATAGTTAGTTGTCATATAGATAGTATGGACAGAATTATACTTAATTTGTTATCCAATGCTGTTAAGTTCACATCTAAAGGTGGAAGTATATTTGTTCATATTTTTGATGAAGTTGATAATGTGAAGATTGTAATAAAGGATACCGGGATAGGTATAAAAGAAGAAAATATTGATTTTATTTTTGATAGATTCAGACAAGTAGATAAATCATTTACAAGAACTCATGAGGGAAGTGGAATAGGGTTAGCGATAGTTAAATCATTAGTAGATATGCAAGGTGGAACAATAACATTAAGTAGTGAATACGGCAAGGGAAGCGAATTTATCATAAGGTTTCCTGCTGCGGGAGTATCTACAGGTAAAAGCTTAAAAACAATAATGGAAAAAGAGGATTATATAAAAGAAAAAATTAATATTGAATTTTCGGATATAGAGAATTGATATTGATACGCTGAGATTTTGGAACAAGTATAAATAAATTTTGGTACTGGAATCTCTATAAAAAAATTAAAAATAAAAATGAAGCTTTAAGGTATTAAGCATAATTAGGTGGACTTTGTTAAATAATTATTTAATTACATTTATGTTAATATTTTGATATAATAAAACAAATGACGTAAGTTAATGCGATGATGAAATTCATGGAATAATACTTGATTTCTAAAAATATGTTGTTAGGAGTGGTATAGTGAAGATAATTAAATACTTCTTAATGGTAGTGGTAGCAATTGCTATTTTAGTGGCAGTGTATTTTGTATTCATGACAGTAACTGATTATAAGCCAGACTCTAAGATTACTTTAGAGGTTGATCAGAAATCACAACAAGACATAGACTCAGATGAATTTAAAGTTACAATATTCAATATCGGATATTGTGGTCTTGATAAAGAACAAGATTTTTTCATGGATGGAGGGACTGGTTCTAGAGCAAGTAGTAAAGAAAAGGTTCTTTATAATCTTGAAGCTATAACTTCATTTTTACAACAGATTGAAAATGATTTTATTTTATTACAAGAGGTAGATTTTGACTCTAAGAGAACTTATCATACAAATCAACATGAGAAGTTAAGTGAGAGTTTTTCACAGTACAGTGATACATATGCTGTTAATTATGATGTGCCGTGGGTTCCAGTACCAATTACAAAACCTATTGGAGATGTAAAAAGTGGACTTGTTACTCTTTCAAAATATAAGATTGATTCTTCTACACGGTACCAATTTCCAGGAGAGGAAAAGTGGCCAAAGAAGCTTGGGCTTTTAGATCGTTGTTTTATTGAGACTCGTCAAAAAGTAAGTGATGATAAGGAGTTAGTAATTATCAATACTCATATGTCTGCTTATGACAAAGGTGGATTTATACGTGATCAACAGATGAATTTTTTAGTGGAATATCTTAAGAATGAATATGAAAAAGGAAATTATGTTGTAGTAGGTGGGGATTGGAATCAGGAGCTTCCTGGAACAGATGCGGATAAGATGAACCCAGGTGAAGAACGTCCGGGTTGGGTTAAGAAAATTGATGTAGAGTTCCCAAACTACGTATGGGCTGTAGATGTAAAAACTCCAACTACACGTAATGACGATAAACCTTATGTTAAGGGTGAGAATTATATTGCAATCATAGATGGATTCTTAGTATCAGATAATATAGAAGTTAAAGAAGTTAAGACTAGTGATATTGGATTTGAAAATTCAGATCATAATCCTGTGACACTTAGATTTTCATTGAAAAAGAACTAATTTATAGAGAAATAATAATATAAGAAAAATATATTATAGAAAAGTCATCCTAAAGGGTGACTTTTCTTATGTAATTATATTCCACTGTGATTTTATAGAGTTTGATATAATAGACATAACAAATAAATTAAAGGATGATTTTATGAAAAAAACAATAGGAATTTTAGCACATGTGGATGCTGGGAAGACAACCTTTTCAGAACAGCTTCTTTATCATACAAAAACAATAAGAGAAAGAGGAAGAGTTGATCATAAAAATGCCTTTTTTGATAGTCATGACATGGAGAAAGAAAGAGGCATTACTATATTCTCAGGGCAGGCTAGAATAGAATATAGTGATTCAACTTACTATTTATTAGATACCCCTGGACATGTGGATTTTTCATCGGAGATGGAGAGAGCTATTCAGATTATGGATTACGCAATAATAATCATTAGTGCTGTTGAAGGGGTAGAGGGGCATACTGAGACTGTTTGGCAGCTTCTTAAAAAGCATAAAGTACCTACATTTTTCTTTATAAATAAGATTGATAGAGTTGGGGCAGATGTTGAAGGAGTATTGAAGGATATAAGGGAAAACCTAACAGATGATGTATGTGATATAACTGAAAAGTTTACTGGAGAAGAGTTTGAAGAGGAGCTTATAGAATTTATTGCAGAGAGAGATGAGGAACTTCTAGAAAGATACTTAGAAGGCAATTATGATAAAAAAATCTGGTTTTATTCATTTAGAAAACTCATAAAGAACAATGAAATATATCCATGCGCCTGCGGTTCTGCACTTCAGGATGAAGGTGTTATGAGTTTTTTTGAGAAGATAGATGCTCTTACATATACGGATTATAAGGAAGAGGGTGATTTTTCAGGAAGAGTTTATAAGATTCGTCATGATGAGAATGGGGTAAGGATAACTTACTTAAAAGCTATGAGTGGTAAACTCAAGGTAAGAGACGAGATATGCTATGGATATGATGAGAATAGAATAAGTGAAAAGGTTACCCAAATCAGAGTATACAATGGAACAAAGAGTAGAACTGTGGAAGAGGTTGGAGCTGGTGAGATATTTGGAGTCATGGGAATATCACAAGCGGAAACAGGAGATGGAGTTGGTACGCTAGTTGAAAAAGCTGTCTATGATATGGTTCCTACATTGAAATCAAAAGTTATATTTGATGATTCGCTGAATATAAAAGAGGTATTTAGATCCTTTAAAATATTGGATGCAGAGGATCCTGCATTAAATGTGAAGTGGGAAGAGAGTGTACATGAGATCCATATTCATGTGATGGGCACAATCCAGCTTGAAGTATTGGAACAACTGGTGAAAGAAAGGTTTGGGTTCAAGGTAGAGTTTGGGGCACCAGAGATAGTATATAAGGAAAGTATTACCTCAACAGTTGATGGGTATGGACACTTTGAACCACTAGGACATTATGCAGAGGTTCATCTAAACATTGAGCCAGGAGAGAGAAATTCAGGAATTATCTTTGAAAACAGATGTCATTCAGATTATCTCTCAACAGGGCATATGAACTTAATACGTCATCATATTTTTGAGAGAGAACATCATGGATTGTTGACAGGATCAGCCCTGACAGATTTGAAGATAACTCTAATGACTGGTAGATCTCATAATAAACATACGAGTGGAGGAGATTTTAGAGAAGCTACTTACAGGGCATTAAGACAAGGACTTGAAAAAGGGAAAAATATATTATTGGAACCTTACTATGAATTCAAAATTAAGGTTGATATTGACCATATGGGAAGAGTATTATCAGATATTCAAAGAGCACATGGTGATTTTATCACTCCAAAGAATATAAGAAATAAAACAATAATAACTGGGAAAGCACCTGTAGCAACATTTATGAATTATAGCACAGAGCTTATATCGTTCACAGGGGGAAGAGGAACTATAAGTCTTGTTTTTGCTGGATACTATCCTTGTCATAATGAGAAAGAAGGAATAGAGAGAATAGGATATAATAAAAATGCAGATCCGGAATATTCATCCACTTCAATTTTTTGTTCTAAGGGACAGAGTTATCTTGTAACTTGGGAGAGGGTAGAAGAGGAGATGCATTGCTTAAAAACATAGTTGAGAGTGGAAAGTGGAGAGTTGATAACGATTGACATTTCACTCTGTGAAATTTTAATATTATTATGATAACTAATTTTAATATTCATAATCAATAACTTAGTGTGTTTAATAGTATAGACTATAGGGTTTTTGAAAATAAAATAAGAAATAATAAGTTGTATAAGAGGTTTGATTATGAGTATATTACGTTCTATAGATTCAAAGAAAATAATTAGATGTGAATATAATACACATCCTCATGACCTATCCTGTACTCATGATAGAAGACCGCAAATTAATGTAGGTTTTGAGAATATATATGAGGATTTGTATAGAGTTGAACTTTGTTTATATTTAGATGATGAAATAGTAGAATTTCAGTGGAGTGATGATTTACAGATAAATTACTTACCTGAAAAGGATTTGGAATATGGAGAGCATAAGGTGAGATTGGTCATTCCAGATAGGAAAAATGGTGAATTCCATATTAATTGGATGTTTTATGTTACAGATAAGAATAAAACTTACAACACGTATTATGGTAACCCTCATTCACACACTTCATATTCAGATGGGAAGGAAACTCCAACAGATGCATTTGAATATGCAAGAGGTAAGGGATTAGATTTTTTGATTATAAGTGACCATGTTGGAAGGCTTTTGAAGAATAATTTAAGTTATGATAATTCTATTTCATTTCACGGATGCAAGTATCCAAAGTGGGAGATGACAAAGCTTGAGGCTGAACAGATGAACTTAAAGTATGATGATTTTGTTGCAATAGCGGGATATGAATTGAGTACAGTATTCTGGGGTCATATTAATATCATGAATTGTGATGAGCTAGTGAATAAGAAGAAATTCATGATTAGAGATATGATTCAGTGGATTCATTCTCATGAAGATATTTTGCTTGCAGTAAATCACCCATTTAAAAGAGTTGGTACACTTAAATGTGATACCCCTTTTATTAAAAGTATTTCATTATATGAATATGGGAATGGATGTCCACCGCGAGTATATAACAGATGTGAAGAGCGATATTACACGGCTCTAGATGACGGTTGGATATTTGGAGCTATAAATGGTCAGGATAACCATGATAGTAATTGGGGAGATGCAGAAAATCTCACAGGAGTTCTTGCAGAGAATCTGACTAAAGCTGAATTAATATCGGCTATGAAGATGAGACGGGTATTTTCAACAGAATCTAAAACTCTAAGATTATCATTCAAGGTAGATGGGTATTGGATGGGGAGCATTTTAAATGTAAAGGTTGGAGAAAGATTGAGAGCAGAGATTGACGTTGAAGATAAGGTGGTTGATATTGAAAAAGTTCAACTAATCTCAAATGGTGGAGTTGTGATTCATGAACATAACTTTGGGGAATCAGGTATCTTTAAATGTATTGTAGATATTACTACAGCTGAGAAGAATACGTGGTATTTAGTGAAAGTGTTTATGAAGGATGATAAGGTTGGAATTTCTTCACCTGTTTTTTTAAGGTACAATGGAATATAGAAAATTTTGTAACACTCCTATATTATGGTAAAATATAGGGGTGTTACTAAATTGATTAGATTTAAGGTATATGAAAATAAATAATAAGTCAATTAAGCGACGGATGTTGTCATATAACTAGTAAGGGGAAGGGGATAAACATGGAGATAAGGACCGAGAGATTAATATTGAGAGAATTCAATGAAAAGGATTATGATTTTTTCTTGAAGCTTGAACAGAACGAATTCTATATAAAGTACGAGGAAGATAGTATACCCACAGATGAGAAGGTCAGAGAGAAATTTGATTCAATCTTAGGAAATAATAAGAGTGAAGATAAATATAGATTTTTAATAACAAGAGCAGAAGATGGAGAACCTTTAGGTACTGTACTTATATGGTGTATAGATGAACCAATACGGGAATGGGAAATTGGTTGGGGATTAAGTGAAGAACATACTGGAAAAGGTATCGCTACAGAAGCAGCAAGAGGATTGCTTGAATTTGGATTTGAAAAATTGAATGTTCACAGAATACAAGCAAACTGTAATGCTAACAATGTTGCTTCAGAAAAAATAATGAAGAGAATAGGTATGAAGATAGAAGGAACACTAAGGCATACAAGATTTCTAAGAGGAGAATGGTGTGACAGTACTATTTACTCTATTCTTGAGGATGAGCTATAGGATATAAAGGTACTAAGTTAAAAAAACTTGATGCTTATTTTTTTAGATTTTTAAGCACAATATAAATAAATCATATAGTATAATAAAACTATAAATAAGAGATGACTGTAGTAATGAAGCTTAGGGAGGGTTTTAAATGTATCCATTAAAATTTAAAAACATATATTTTGATAAAATCTGGGGTGGAACAGATTTCGAGCTGTTCAGAAATAATTTACCTGAAGGCAATATAGGAGAGAGTTGGGATATTGCTTGTCATAAGAATGGAACAAGTGTGGTATCAAATGGTGAATTTAAAGGAATGAGATTGGATGATCTTATAAATGAAAAGGGAGCGGAACTTATAGGCAGTAAAATATCTTCTGATTGGTTCCCATTACTTATAAAATTAATAAATGCTAAGGAAAGTCTATCTGTACAGGTTCATCCTGATGATCAGTATGGTATGTGCAATGAAGGGGAGATGGGTAAGACAGAAGTATGGTATGTGGTTGAGGCATTTGAAGGGGCAAACCTAGTTGTAGGAACTAAAGAGGGCTGCACTAAGGAACAATTCAAAGAGGCGATTGAAAGTGGAAATCTTGAGCCTCATATGAATAAGATATTCGTTGAAAAGGGAGATGTTTACTTCGTTAAGAGTGGATTAATACATGCTATTGGAGAGGGAGTAATAATCGCTGAGATTCAACAGAACAGTGATACAACATATAGAGTTTATGATTATGATAGAGGAAGAGAACTACATGTACAAAAAGCTTTAGATGTAGTTGATTTAAGTTTAATTGGGGACAAGAGTACAGGTTTAAAGATAGAATGTGATGGATTAAGTAAAATCTATTTATGCTTATGTAAGGATTTTTCATTGGAACTTTACGATGTAAACACTAGTGTTAAGGAAGAAAGTGATACTGAAAGATTCTATGCCTTTACCTGTGTTGATGGAAGCGGAAAAATCAAATTTGATGGTGGAGAAGAAAAAATTAATAAGGGTGATAGTATCATGATTCCAGCAACTCTTGGAGAATATGAGTTATTGGGAGAAATGAAACTTTTAAAGAGTTATGTACCTGATGTTGAGAAGATTCAGAAAGAAATATTGATGAATGTAATAAAATAGATAAATAATAAATGGTGTCAAAAGTAATATTTCAACTTGTATTATAACTTTTGGCACTATAAATGCTGAGGAGTGGAAGTATGACACCATATCTTTTTCCAATAAGACAAGCTATAATTATTTTCCCTATTGTAGCTATGTTTTTAACACTACCATTTTTATTATACCAATGGAGAAAACATCATTATTTAAATAAATTTAGAGGGTTTATTTTTTACACATTTGTGCTATATATTATCTGTATATATTTTCTTATTATATTACCCTTACCAGCTACAAGAAATAACTGTGGGTTGCTCCCTCCGGATGTTAAGTATTATCAGCTAAAACCATTTACATTTGTTGCTGATTTTTTAAATGAGACAAGGGTTAATTTTAGAAATCTTGCTACATATAAATATTTATTTGGAGAAAGAGCTTTTCTTCAAGCTGCTTTCAATGGAATATTATTAACACCATTAGGTATATATTTAAGGTATTATTTTAAAAAGAGTTTTAAAAGTACTGTTTTAATTTGTTTTTTAGTATCTCTTTCATTTGAGGTTACTCAGGTTACTGGGATTTATGGAATCTATAGTTGTCCATATAGATTATTTGATATAGATGATTTATTATTAAATACTTTTGGAGGTATAATTGGGTATTTGATAGCCCCTATGTTTGCTTATTTTTTACCTGAGGTAAATGATTTAGATAAAGATATAGAAGTTGAAAGTTTAAAAATTGGAATAATAAGAAGAGGTATTGCTTTTTTTATAGATTTTACAATATTGAGCTTAATTATGAATATATGTACAAGCAAAATCAATATGATTAATTATTCTTTAGGTATTCTTATTTATTTTGTATTAGGAACGTATTTCTCAAAAGGTCTGACATTAGGAAAGTTTATTGTAAGTATTAAGCTTAAGGGAGAAGAAGAAAATCTCAGGTTTAAGAACATATTACTAAGATACTTTTTATTATTCTTCTTTACATATGGTTTGAATAGTATTCAACTAATTATAATTAGAAGTATTAACAATACAGTGGAGCATAGTATTTTAATTGTGATTTTTGTTTTGTATAATATTATCTTATTTATACACCTTGTTAGCCGCCTCTTTACTAAAGATAAATATTTCTTTTATGAAAAGATAAGTAAAGTTGTAAATGGGGTATATGTAAGAAAAAAAACTATTGAGTAATGGTCTATGGTAAAGGGTATAATTTTTATACTACCATTTAAACAGGGAGGAGAAAAATGAGTATTGTAATTTTAGATGGATATGGGTTGAATCCTGGTGACTTGAGTTGGGAAGGATTTAGAGAGTTAGGGGAAGCCGTGATGATTTACGAGAGTACCCCTAATGACAAGATAGTTGAGAATATTGGACAATCTGAGATTGTCATAACTAATAAGACTGAACTTACACGAGAGGTACTTGAGAAGGTTAAGCATGTGAAATATATTGGGGTGCTGGCCACGGGGTATAATGTTGTTGATGTAGAGGCTGCAACAGAGTTTGGAATTAAGGTAACTAATATACCATCCTATGGCACAAATGCTGTAGCTCAGTTTGTTTTCTCTCTTCTCTTAGAAGTTTGTAATCATGTTGCACATCATGATAAAAGAGTTAAAGAAGGCGCTTGGGCTGAAAGTGGAGAATTTTGTTTTTGGGAGAGACCACTTATTGAATTACATGGTAAGACCTTTGGAATTATCGGATTTGGTCAAATTGGAGAAGCTACTTCAAAGATAGCAAGAGCATTTGGCATGAAGGTATTGGCTCATACAAAAACTCCAAATAAAGACCTTGAGGAAGAAAATTTAAAATTTGTTGAACTGGATGAGTTATATGAACAAGCTGATATAATCAGCTTGCATTGTCCTCTTTTTGAGAATACTAAGGGAATGATAAATAAAAAAAGTATTTATAAGATGAAAGATGGAGTAATTCTTATTAACACTTCTAGAGGTGGACTTATTGTGGAAAATGATCTGAAAGATGCCCTTAATTGTGGAAAAATAAAAGCTGCAGGACTTGATGTTATGATTGAGGAACCACCAAGAAATGATAACCCACTATTTGGTGCGAAAAATTGTATCATAACTCCTCACATAGCTTGGGCACCAAAAGAAGCTAGAGAAAGACTTATGGATATAGCTGTTGAAAATATTAGAGGGTTTATCAATGGTGAGGATAAGAATGTTGTGAATAAATAAGTTATGGGGGACGGTTCATTAATCTTCTTTAGAAGATTAATGAACCGTCCCCCATTTAGTTCTTTTCTTTTACTAATTCAATAATTGGTAAATGTGGTCTATTATTTAATCGTATAGGAATGATACTGTTTCCTAATCCTCTACTTACTATCATTTTTATATTGTTATCAGATATATATAATCCTGAAGTGTATTCAGGAAAGAATCCTTGATTTGGTGATAGTATGCCTTTATTTATTAAAGGTATTCTAAATTGACCACCATGAGCATGACCACTAAAAATTAAGTCAGGCTTATTATTTGTTTCTGAGTAATAAGAAAAAAGTTCAGGTCTGTGTGCTAATAGGATTATAGGAATATTATTAATACTTTCAATTTTTTTAAAAAGTTCAGGATTATATGTTTCGCCATCACGTAGACCAATAAGTGCGATGCTATCTCCTTTTGTAGTATAGATTTCTATCTTATTATCAATAACAGTAATATTATTTTCAGTTAATATACTTGTCCATTTAGTAACGTTACCATTCCAAAATTCATGATTACCTGTAACTGCATAAGTTTGGGAAATTTCTGATAATCCTTTACATAATCGATCTAATCCACATGCTGTTATATCTGCACTTTCATCGATAATATCACCTGTCATTACTATTAAATCAGGTTTTTGTTTTTTTACTTTATCTATTATAGAGGTGATATTTGAAGCGTTTTTAGGTAGATGTACATCAGAGATATGGGCGATTTTTATGCCATTTAAATCTTTTGGTAAATTACTAATTTCAACTTTTATATTTTCAACTTTAATCCAATTATTTTGAGCATAACAATATATGAATATAGCTAGAATTAAAAATAAAAGAATAGGGATTATCTTAAAATATTTGTTTTGTTTTTTCAAGTGCGATCACTCCTTGATTATATTATAACTTTTTGATAAATAATATCAAATTCAAAGGTGATTTATGCTTAGTTAAAAAAACTCATAAATCTTTAAACTTTTTTTAAATTTAGATTATATACTCTAGTTGTAAACAAGAAAGAAAATAAAAAATAAGAATTTTAATTATAAATTGGAGGATTTAATATGAATACAAATATTATAAAGGTTGAGAATTTAAAGAAGAAAATTGGAAGAACTGAAATTATTAAAGATGTTACCTTTCAGGTAAATAAAGGAGACATATGTGGGTTTATAGGACCAAACGGAGCTGGTAAGACTACAATTATGAGACTTTTAACAGGATTGATTACGCCAACAGAAGGAAAGGTACATCTTAATGGAGTGGATGTTAATAAGAATAGAGAAGAGGCGTTAGAAAAAGTAGGAGCTTTAGTAGAAGCACCATTATTTTTCCCATACATGACAGCAGAGAATTTGCTTTTAAACTTAGCTATTTTAAATAAGAATATGAACAAGTGTGAGAGAATAGAAAAAGTTGAAAATGTTCTTAAGAAGGTAGGATTATATGATAGAAGAAAAGATAAAGTTTCAAAATATTCATTAGGAATGAAGCAGAGACTTGGTATAGCTCAAGCGTTATTAAATAATCCTGAGGTGGTGTTGCTAGATGAGCCAGCAAATGGATTAGATCCAATGGGTATGATTGAATTAAGGAATTTAATTACTAAGCTCAATGAGGAAGAGGGAATTACATTCTTTATATCAAGTCATCTATTGGATGAGCTGCAGAAGATGTGTAATAATCTATTAATCATAAAAGAAGGAAAGGTTATATGGAGTGGGAATAAAGAAGAGCTTATGAGAGAAGAAGGACATACTGAGAGTTTAGAAGATGTGTTTGTTAAATTGATGATGAAGGCCTAATAGGAGGAGTTTTTATGTGGAGATTATATTGTAGTGAATTTAAACGATTATGGGGAAGAAAATTAACAATTTTATGTGCTATAGCTATTCCTTTTATAGTAGGATTAAGTTCAAAATTCTATTTGGATAACAATTTAGCGTTCGATGTTACTAGTCCACAATATACATCAATAAGTAATTTTCCAGTGGCGGCAATGCAGGAACAGTTAATATTTTCTTTTAATATGATAGTCATACTTCTTACGGTGCTCTGTGTTACACAAGAGTTTGGAGGTGGGTATATGAGGATGGTTTTAGTAAGACCAATTAAAAGAGGTAATGTTTTTTGGACAAAATATTTAGTTGTGTTAAGCAGTATTTTTATTCTCATGGTTGAATATTTTCTTTTTAGCGCAATTATAGGAAGGGTTGTATTTGAGAGAGTAGATAATGTAGCTATATTTTATAATGATAATCTATTAGATAATTTTCAGATGTTTATCTATAGTATTAAATATTATTTATATTCATTTTTAACTTTGAGTGTAATCTCTGGAGTGATATTTCTATTTTCTACGCTTAGTAGTAATATGGTAATTTCAACTGGTATGAATTTAGGGTTTGTATTTGTGTCATTAGTTTACCCAACGTTGATAAGTGTTTTTTGGGGAAAAAGTGGATTGAATATAAATAAATTAAGATTACTATCAATAACAGAGATACAACATAGAGGCTTAGCAGCTGGGTTAGGGAACCATTCATACTTGAATGGTTATATATTCGTGGTACTAGGGATATATGCACTATTGAGTGTAGTGGCAAGTTATTTAATATATAAAAGAAAAGATCAGTTAATATAGGAGGAGATTTCTATGAAAAATTTAGTGTTAAGTGAATTGAAGAGAGTATTTTTTAGAAAGAAGTTTTTGGCTTTGATTTTTGTTTCTATTATGTATTTGGTGGTTTCAGCAGGATTAATGCTAGTTTGTAGAGTCGGGTTTTATGACCCTAATATAACAATGGATGTTGATAGATTAAACTTTGCAGTTCATCTATTAAGAGATTATCATTTTTATTTTTTAGTGGTGTTATTTCCAATAATCTTCGTTGAATGTTTTTGTGGAGAAATTGCTTCAGGGAATTTCAGAATATTTATTACTAGACCATATAGTAAAACTAAGATAATCTTATCAAAAGTAATAGTAGGTGCAATTGTATGTGGAATTATTTTATTGGGATCATTAATTATTTTTACTGTTATAGGATACATAGGATTACCGTATGTTGAGACAACGAGTTTTTTTAATATTAAAAAAGAATTTACTACAATTGGTGCATTATTATATAGTTTAAAGTTTTACGCTTTGGAATGGTTCATACTTATGGGAGTGATGAGCATAATTGCTGTACTTAGTGTTCTAATAAGAAACTCAGTGGTGGTGTTTTTAGGGACAATAGCTAGTATAGTTTTCACTTTATATGTATTTGAAAAGTTATCATATTTTCTTGAGAGTAATAAGGCAATATTTGATGTATTAGCTGGGGATGGAAATTTTGTTATTTATAATGCATTATTGATAATTGTAGCAATGGCAATAACTGTGATATTATTTAATAAAAGGGACTATTTATATTAAATAATAAAGGGGATAAACAGTGGAAAAGATACTGATTATTGATGATGATATTGAGATATTAAGTTTAATATATGATGCTTTAAGTGATGAGGGATATATTGTTTATAAAGCTGAGAATAGTGATGAAGCCTTAGCTTATCTAAATGAAGATATTGACCTTATTTTAATGGATGTAATGATGCCTGGTAAGAATGGATTTGAATTATGTAGAGAAATAAGGGATATAATTGATTGTCCAATAATATTTATAACTGCTAAGATTGAAGAAAAAGACATGATGACAGGATTAGCTATTGGAGGAGATGACTATATTACAAAGCCATTTAGTATAAAAATATTAAAAGTTAGAGTGGCAGCTCATCTTAGAAGAGATAAGCGAAATATCAATAAAGAGAGAAAGTTTATAGTGTTTGATAATTTAAATATTGATCTTAAATGCAGAGAGGTTTTATTTAATGGAACAAAGATACAAATGACAAAAAGGGAATTTGATATAATTGAACTTCTTGCAATGAATTCAGGGCAAGTTTTTTCCAAGGAGAGAATTTATGAGGGGATATGGGGATATGATGCTGAGGGTGATTCTTCAACAGTATCAGAGCATATAAAGAAAGTTAGAGCAAAATTATCAAAGGTAGATCCTAATGTGAAATATATTGAAACAGTTTGGGGAGTAGGATATAGATGGAGTGCTCAGAAGAAAGGAAGTGGTGAGAGTGCTTAAAAGACATTCTTTGAATAAGCAGTTTTCATATACCTTCTTTCTTATAATTTTATGCAGCGTACTAACACTTGTAATAGAGTTAGGTGTATTTTTAATATATATAACACATGATTCAAATGTACTTCCAGCTAATTATTTTGAAAAGAGATTACCAGAAATTGAGACTACTGTTAGTGAAAATAAAGATAGGGTAGTAGAATTATCATTTCAGAAAGTGATGAATGATATTGTGCCTAGAGATGGAATAAGATATATAGTTTTAAATAATAAGGGGAAATGTTTATATGGAAATACTGAAATTGATACTTTTCCAAATAAGGACACTTTAGAGGATGATTGGATAAGGAGATTAAATACTAAAGATGTGTCAAACAAGGTTGTAACAAAATATCTTCCTATTGTGGACGGGAATAATAATCTAGTAGGAGGATGTATATTACAATATAAGTTAAAGGCCACTTATAGGGATGGAGAGGAACAAATTAAAAAAATTAAAGAAGTAATATGGGGAATATTATTATCGCCATTTATAATAATAATAATATTTACTATTATTTTCGGTAGGAGGTTAAGTAAAAATATAAGGGAGCCACTGGGTATTTTAACTGAGGCTGCAGATAAAATAAAAAATAATAATCTTGATTTTCATATAAATTATCCTTATAAAAATGAATTGGGAGATGTGGTATTTTCCTTTGAGGATATGAGAGCAGAATTACATAAAACTTTGAATAAACAGTGGAGACTTGAAGAGGAAAAAAATCTAATGATTTCAGCTATATCACATGATCTTAGAACTCCCTTGACGATAATAAAAGGACATGCTGAGATGTTAAATGAGGGTGCGTATAAAAAGGAAGAAAGACTGTTAAAGTATTTGAGAAGTATTGAGAATTCATCAGATAGGGCTGTTGCGCTTTTAGATGATATGAATACTCTTATAAAAATTGAGAATGTTGCATTCAAACTAAATAAAGAAAAAGTGGATATCTATAGATTTATTCAAGATAAAGTCAAAGAATATGAAGCTTTAACTCAAGAGAAAAACATAAAGATTAAAGTTGAATATAAGGTAGATGGGGATTTAGATAAACTTGGGTTGCGAGAAGCTGGGGGAGAAAGAGATGCTAGGCTAGAAAGCGATGTTAGGCTAGAAAAAGATACTAGGATAGAAAAAGATACTAGGATAGAAAAAGGTACTAGGATAGAAAAAGGTACTAGGGTGGAAAAAGGTACTAGGATAGAAAAAGGTACTAGGATAGAAAAAGGTACTAGGGTGGACAAGCATAACGTTGATACACTGCAAAGTTGCGAATTGGACAAACTCAGGATTTCACAGGTAATTGACAATATGATCACTAATAGTATAAGGTATACACCTGATGGGGGAATAATAACAATTAGAATAAATATAACTAATAAGAATGTGCTTAAAATAGCTGTTGAGGATAGTGGAAATGGATTTACTAATGAAGGCTTAAAGATGGCCACTGAAAAATTTTATAGAGGTGATAAGTCCAGAGGAAGTGGAGGAGGGCATTCAGGCCTTGGATTATATATATCAAGAAAACTTATTAATTTACATGGTGGAGAAATCAGAATATACAACAATGAAAATGGTGGAGCAGGAGTTGAATTTATTTTATTTCACGCGATTTCGATGGTATAATTAATATATTTCAATATTTTACTAAATTAATAAGGACAATATGAAAACTCGGGGGAACAAACATGGGGATATTAAAAAATAATAAAAATATAGTTTGGAAAGAGTTTGCTGAAGAAATAAAAGGGGAATTTATTGAAGAAAATGGATTCATACCATCTAAAGTAATTGTTAAGAATGAAAACTGGAATATTGTTTTTGATACATATAGTGTAAGTGATGGAAGAACAAATACAACATATACGCGAGTAAGAGTTCCATTTGTCAAAGAAAAGGATTTCTACATGGATATTCATCATAAAGGGATATTTAAATGGGCTGAAAAAATGTTAACTAAGGATAATATTACAACAGGTATTGATAAGGTTGACGAACAATTATTTATAAAAAGTAATGATGATAGGATAATAATTTCAATGTTTAAAAATACCAAAATATTAGAATTAATGTTAGCTCAAAAAAAGTTTATAATGTTTATTAAAAGAAATCAAGGAGTTTTTGGAGGGAAATTCTCTGAAAATACCAATGAACTCCAGCTTAAACTATACGGAGAAATAAAAGATAAAGAAATTTTAAAAGAAATTCACAAACTATTCTGTGAAATTTTAAACGAATTCAGTAACTTGAATGTAATAAGTAGAGAAAAAACTGAATTTGAATATTAAAATATTTGGCTATGTTTAAGAATGATGTTGAAATCGTGTATTCATAGTAAATGTTAAATATTTTAAACTTATATAAAAGTTCTGTACATTTAGATAGATATTAAAAAATTGCGCAACATACTTGTACTGTGAAACAAAGAATGTTTGTTAAAGTTATATAATGGTAAACTAGTGCTAACTACAGATTATTTATATACTCAGTTATAAGGAGGAAGCATTATGAATAAGCAGTTTGAAACTTTTCTACAAAATCATGATCTAAGTGGTATAAGTTCAATTAATAAAAGTGATTTACATAACCATTTAGGAAAGGGAGGCAATATAAATTATATTACCTCAAAGTTTAATTTAAAAATTGATTCGCCACCTTCAACATTTGAATCTTTATTTCATATGGACGAATGGTTCAAAGAAAACTTAAAAAAGAAATGCCCTTATATAAAAAGGTTGGAAGCTGCGTTTGTACAAGCGGCAGATGATAATATCAGTGTATTGGCGGCGAGTTTTGGACTTGATGAGGAAATGACTATTGGAGGTATGCCTATAGAAGCTTTCATAGATACAATGAAAAGCATTAACCAACAATTAGCACCTAATACAATATTGCTACCAGAGTTGGCATTTACTAGGGAGTGTGACGTTGATAAAGAATTTTCAAGGCTTGATGAAGTATTATCTTACAACTGGTTTAAATCTGTAGATATTAATGGTGCTGAATCTGAACAGCCTATAAAAAATTTCAAGAAAATTTATAGAAAAGCAAAGGAACATGGGCTTAGGTTGAAAGCACATGTTGGCGAATTTGGAACTGCTGATGATGTTATGGAAGCGGTAGAAGAACTAGCGCTGGATGAAGTTCACCATGGAATAGCATCCGCAAACTCAGAATTTGTTCTGAATTGGCTGTCGAAACATAAAATACAATTGAATGTTTGCCCATCAAGCAATGTTAAGCTTCAAGTGGTAGAAAGTTATGCAGTTCACCCTATAAGAAAAATATACGATTATGGAATACCAGTCACAATTAATACGGATGATATGTTAGTTTTCAATCAAAGCGTTTCTCAAGAATATCTAAATCTATTTAAGTCTGGATTGATGAATGCTCATGAGTTGAATCACATCCGTGAAATTGGGCTAAGAGAAATTTCTTACTATGGATTATAAGCCTAATCAGAAGTTATTTTACTTAGCAACATTCTTATGTTATGACATAAGAGACAGTTATAATGTACTTAATTGAGTCACAAAAAAAGAGTTCTGTATCATAAGTAAGGAAAACTTATTTTGATTAATTATTTATAAAATATAAACTAAGGGAACCTAGATTTTAAGCTTCCCTTTAAAGCAGCATATTATCAATACTATTTTTAAACATAGCAATATATTTTAATAATTGATTTTAAAATATCAAGTTTAGGAAAGGGATTAATCTTTCTAAACTTCTTTTTGTTTTTTTATAATTTTATTATAAAGTTTCTCAGGGGTATCAGCTTTAATTAATTTATCGTTTACTAGAGCACAGGGAATTGTTGAACATTCGCCACATAAACCAAGGCAACTAACAATCTCTATTTCTCCATCTTTAATATCATTTTTAAGTCTATTAATTATATCTTTAGTTCCTTTGTAATAATTATGTTCACAAAATTTTATATCAATCATGGAAAAGCCTCCTTAGTATTAAATAAATATTTTTTTATATTTAATAAATAATCAAATAAGTACTACTAAGTATCGATTAATGGAAGAATGGTAAAGGTATCTCAGCGAAGTAATTAATTTACACAAGTCTCAAAATGGTTAATGGGTGGATATTTTGAGTCGTATATAAATAGAATTTTGCGGTAATGTATTTATACCATTATAAAATTGAATTATTAATTTTATAAAGTCCTGAAATAAAGATTTATTAATTCAAAAAAAGATTAAGTTTGTACAAATCTTTAATATTATTATTAATTTTAATCAGGATTTTATCCTGTTAATGATATACATAGTATATTTAATATATACACATTGAAATTTATTGTATAAATTTCATGAAATAAATTCAACAAAAGAATCCTATAACGCGACTAAAATCACCAGTTTATTTTGAATGTGCATTAAAATAAAACTCTTTCAATTAAATTAAATAATTGAAAGAGTTTTATTAACGTAAAGACTTATATTAAAAAAAGAAAAATAGTACAGGCATTAGAAATATGTAAATATACGAGCATACTGATTAGTTACTTATTTAATATCCCTTAACTTAAGAGTTGGTTCATGATTTTATTATATAGCGTTTCTGCAGTATCAGCGGAAATAAATTCGTCATCAATCAATGCAAAAGGTCCTTCAGCACATTCACCACAATGTCCAAGACAAGGAGATACTTCTACTTTTGTATCTTTCAATGTTTCTTTTAGTTTATTAACTACATTTTCTGTTTCATAACCAAAATTATTTTCACAGAACTTAATTACTTTCATTTAACACTACCTCCGATTATTTAACTTTTCTTCTATTATTATTTTTTTAAAAACAATTTTTATTCTCATTAGTGTATGGGAATAAATGGGGGGGGGTGGGGACGGTTCATTAATTTTCTGAGAAAATTAATGAACCGTCCCCCTGCTTGCTTATATGAATTTATTTTCATAGTATAAGAAATACTAATATTCAGAAAACAAAATAGGAGTGATCTCATGAATTTAGAAGAGATATTTCGTATAGTAGTAATTAATATTGTGCGTGTACTCGAAGGGATGGGGATTTTCGTTATAATTGTAGCCGCTGGACAGACTTTCTATTGTTATATTAAAAGTATGTTTAATCCTGATAAGAGGATGATTAGAATTCAGTTTGCCAAGACTATGGTTCTTGCTCTAGAGTTTAAGCTTGCTAGTGAAATAATAAGAAGTGTAGTCATTGAAAAAGTTGAAGACCTCTATGTATTAGGTGCTGTAATAGCTATAAGAGTAATCCTTACATTTGTAATTCATTGGGAAATAAAAACTGATATGGAACAGAAAAAAAGTGATGATAATTCGAATGACTATGAGAATATAAAAAAAAATGATGAAAATTGCTAATATAATAAGTATGAATAATGGTTAGAGTGTAAAAAAGAATGAGGAGGAGATACTTATGAGAATTCCTAAACATATAGGGGTTATCCCAGATGGTAATAGGAGATGGGCTGTTGCTCAAGGTATGACAAAAGATAGAGGATATGATGGAGGAATAGATCCTGGTTTGGAGCTATTCAAACTATGTGAAAAAGAAGGGGTGGATGAAATTACATATTATGGTTTTACCACGGACAATACAAAACGGCCAAAAGAACAGAGATTAGCATTTACAAAAGCATGCATAGATGCTGTTGAGATACTTTCTAAGGAAAATGCATCACTACTTGTAGTTGGAAATACAGAATCACCTATGTTTCCAAAAGAACTTCTTAAGTATACAAAAAGAACTGAATTTGGTGAAGGAAAGATTAAAGTGAATTTCTTAGTAAACTATGGATGGAAGTGGGATTTAAATAGTCTTAAGGAAACAAATGAAAATAATAAAAATATTAAAAATAATAGAAATATAATAAATCATATTAAGTCAAATGACATTTCAAGATTGGATTTAATCATAAGATGGGGAGGTAGAAGAAGATTAAGTGGATTTTTACCTGTTCAATCAATTTATGCAGATTTTTATGTTATAGATGATTTCTGGCCGCAATTCAAGGTAGAACAATTTTATGATGCCTTAAAATGGTACGATGAGCAGGATATTACTTTAGGGGGATAATTTTTTATTACAGATCATTTATGAGTAATCATGTGAAGGGATAGATGGTTTTGAACAGGAAAGCAATAATAATTGGTGCGGGAATAGGAGGAATGGCTACAGCGATTAGATTATTAAATAGAGGTTTTAAAGTTCAAATATTTGAAAAAGAAAAATCAATAGGTGGAAAGGTAAACATTCTCGAAAAAGATGGTTTCAAATTTGATTTAACAGCATCTATTTTGATGACACCAGATATATACAAAGAAATATTTTTTGATATTGGGAAAAATCCAGATGAATATTTAAAATTTAATAAAATAGATCCCTTCTATAGAGTTTTTTTTGAAACGGGAAATTATATGGATTTTTATGAAAATATTAATGAAACTATAGAAGCGATAGAAGCTATTTCAACACAAGATAGTATAGGGTACATGAGATTTATTGATAATACTTACGAAAAATATAAAATTTCAGATGAAAATTTCTTGAGATGTAATTTCGATGAGTTTAATAGTTTTTTTAATATAAAAACATTTAAAAAGGTATTCAAACTAAAACCATTTAAATCTACGTATAATTATCTAAAGAAGTATATTAAAGATGAGAGAATAATAAACTTTTTATGTTTTCAAGCCATGTATATTGGTGTATCGCCATTTAAGGGGTCAAACGTTTATACATTGATTCCTTTAGTATCGCAATTGTACGGATTAAAGCTGCTAGATGGTGGCATGTATTCTTATATAAAGGCTCTTGAGCAAGTAATAAAAGAACTTGGGGGAGAAATATTTACAGAATCTAAGGTTGATAAAATCTTGATTAACGAAGGAGTCGCAGAGGGTATAGTTACAAATGATAATATTTATAAAAGTGATATAGTAGTGTGTAATGCTGAATATTCATACTCAGTAAAAGAGTTAATAGGTGAAGAGTTTAGGACTCTAAAAGATAAAACTTTAAAGCATTCACCTTCAGTTTTTATTATTTATTTAGGATTAGATAAGAAATATAAAAAGTTAATGGTGCATAATCATTTTTTATCAAAGAACTTCAGGAATAGTATTGAAAGTTTTTTTAATGGGATAATATGTTCAAATCCATCTATCTATATATATTCTCCAAGTAGAATTGATTCAAACATGGCACCTCCTGGATGTGATTCAATTAATGTAATGATAAGAGTACCTAATTTAATGCAATCAGGAGAAAAGTGGGATAAAGATTATATTCAAAGTATAAGGAATAATCTTATTGATAAAATTAAGATGATAGAGGGATTGGAGGATATAGAGGAACATATTATTCTTGAGGAATATTTAACTCCTAATGATTTAAGAGAGAGATTTAATACATATGGTGGATGTGCTTTTTCACTAAGTCACAATCTTCTCCAAACAAATTATTTTAAACCACATATAAAACATAAAAAGATAAAAAATCTTTATTTCACAGGGGGGGCAATTCATCCAGGAACTGGGGTGTCATTGGTACTGTTAAATAGCAAACTATTAATGGAATCAGTATTGAGAGATTTGAAAAAATAGAAACAAAATAGGAGACAAATTGGGGACGGTTCATTAAAACTTTTAATGTTTTAATGAACCGTCCCTGGTTTGTCTGGGTTTGTCTTACTAAGTTTACACTAGATTTATTTTTGGTGTATAATTATTGAAGATAAATTATATTGTATAAATATTTAATTCATAAGGTTATTTATTAAATGTAAATAGAAACTTATAGATACGAGTGAGGGGGAATTTTTAGAATGAATATTCAAATTTTTGGTACTAAGAAATGTTTTGAAACCAAGAAGGCAGAAAGATATTTTAAAGAGAGAAGAATAAAATATCAATTGATTGATCTTAATAGTAAAGAATTGAGTAAAGGTGAATTTACTAGTGTGCTAGCTGGTGTTAAGGGTGTGAAGAATCTTATTGATATGAATTCTAAATCATATACTAAATCAGATTTAGCTAACGTAAGAAGTGATAGTGCTAGAGAAGAGATATTGTTCAATAATCAGAAATTATGTAAAACTCCTATTGTTAGAAATGGGAAGAACGCTACAGTTGGTTATCAACCTGAAATTTGGAGGAGTTGGGAAGAGTAATTAAAAGCTTAATAGGGGACGGTTCATTAATTTATTTAAAAAATTAATGAACCGTCCCCTATTAAAAGTTAGTAGTCAAATGACATTACTCAAATTTCAAGGAAGTACTAAGTCTATCTTCTCCAATTATCGTGTTTTTGAAAATTTCCTGCGTTTTATCTAGATAAATAATTGGATCATCCAAACTAGGGCTAAAATGAGTTAACCAAAGTTCTTTTACATTACTGTTTTTAGCTAGTCGAGCAGCTTCACTAAATAGCATATGTTTATTTTGAATTGCTTTTGATAGCTCACAATCGTCACCATACATTCCTTCACAAATAAATAAATCAGAATCATATACGAAATTATTTAATTCTGGTATTGGTCTAGTATCAGTACAGTAACAAATTTTCAATCCCTTTCTATCATCCCCTAAAACCATATTAGGTGTATATGTAATACCTTCATGTTCGACTATTTCACCAGATTGAAGATTAGACCAATAAATCCTAGGAATATTATTTTCTAAAGCCTTATTAACGTTGAATTTTTTCTTTCTCTTAATATTTAAAGAATAACAAACAGTGGGGATTGAGTGCTCTACAGGTAATGCGTGTATATCAATTCCATTATGATGAAATTGAGTTACTCTATCTTCGGCACACTCTAAAAATTTTAATTCATAAGGTAGTGCCATACACAGTTTCAATAGACCACTTAGTATATCTTTAGATTGTGTAGGGGCAACTAGGAGCAATGGATCTACACGACCTGAATTGCCAATTGTCAGAAGCAATCCAGGTAAACCTGCTACATGATCAGCGTGAATGTGAGTTAAACAAATTATATCTATATTTTTAAATCCAGAATGGGCAATTTTCATTGATACTTGAGTTCCTTCACCACAATCAATGAGTATACTTTTCCCATTATGACTCACAAATAGTGAGGTTAATGAACGGCTAGGAGTAGGAAGACTACCACCACAACCTAATAACGTAATATCTATCATTTAATTTCATCCTTCCATATATGTATTAAGTAAAGTGCTATATCTCTATATTATACTAAAAAATGGTATAATATAAAGAAATATATTAATTTGTGTAGAAAAAAGGTTAATGCCGTAAAAATAATATATGGTGAGTTTTATTGAATAGAATCCAAAACATTACCAAAGAAAGAAGAGTGAGTATAATAATGAATGAGATAAAAATTTTAGAACCTAGAATATCGAATTATGCTAAACAGACAATTAAAGATATTGAATTTATGACAGATGATGAGATTATTGAAAACTGTACTTTGAGAAATACTATACTAATTAATAATTGTACAGAGTATTTAACTATTAAAAATTCATACGTTGAAAGCGTAAGATTTAATGGAAGTGAGCTAAGAAATATAGATGCTAGTGACTGTATATTTTATAAATGCGATTTTTCAAATGTATACTTAAGTGAGGGGATATTTCATAGAGCTAAATTTATAGAATGTAAAATGATTGGTTCAATCTTAGCGGGAGCATCATTACAGCATGTTGAATTTAGAGAATGTAATTTAGATTACTCATCTTTCAAGTTTTCGAGAATTAAAAAAATTGAATTTAACCACTGTAGTTTGGTTAACACTGATCTAGGAAGTTCAGAGTTGGGGCAGATCATTTTTAACGAATCTAATCTTCAAGAAGCAGAATTTTCAGGATGTAATCTTTCAGGTATAGATTTTACTACTTGCAATATAGAGGGAATTATTGTTAGGATAGATGATTTAAATAATGCAATTGTAACAGCTGAGCAAGCTGTGGAGTTGGCTAAATTGATGGGAATTAAGGTTGTTAGGTAAAAGTCAGAGTTAGTAGACAAACAAGGCAAACAAGGGACGGTTCATTATTTTTATTAGGAAATTAATGAACCGTCCCATGGTTTGATTATTATTTTAAAATAACTAAATTATTAAAAGGGGATGAGCATTGTGTGTTTGAAGGAAGAAATATTAGATCTTGTGAATGAAAAAGATGAAATTATTGGGCAAGCATCAAGAATAGAAGTAAGTATGGATGGAGTAAAGAATTATAGAGTTATTAATGCTTTCATAAGAAATAAAGAAGGACAATTATGGATACCAAGAAGAACTGCTAACAAGAGAATGTTTCCATTGACTTTGGATATGAGTGTGGGAGGTCATGTTGGACGTGGTGAATCTTATCTTCAGGGATTTGAACGAGAGCTTTTTGAAGAATTGAATATAAGACTTGAAGATGTGGAATATAGAGAAGTATTATATTTGAATCCTTATAAATGTGACGTATCATCTTTTATGAAAGTATATGTAATTAGTCTTGATTATACTCCTGATTATAATAAATTAGATTTTATTGAAGGCTATTGGCTTATGCCTGAGGAAGTAATTGAAAGGATAACCGAGGGGGATAGTGCGAAGAGTGACTTAATCAAAGTGATAAAGCTCTTGTATACGAAGTAAGGACAAACAAGGGACGGTTCATTAAAATTCTACAAATTTTAATGAACCGTCCCTTGTTTGTCTCAGTTATAAATTATTCAAAAAATTATATAAAAATATAAAATAATGAATAAAACGAACTAATGTTGGTATAATTATAATTAGTAAAATAAAATTTTGATTAATTGTAGGAAGGAATGAGTATTATGCCAAGAGCTGCTAGAAAGAAAATTGAGAATGGAATCTATCATATCATATGCAAGTCAAACTCGGATTCTTTGCTTTTTAGAGAAGAAAGTGACAAAGAAAGGTATACAGTAATTCTTAATAAGTACAAACAACAATATGGAGTTAAAATATATGCAATTTGCTTTATGGATAATCATGTACATTTTATTATAGAAACTTGTGGAGCTGATCTATCTTCTATAATGAAGAGTGTCAATGGTTGTTATGTTCAATATTATAACAAAAAATACGATAGAACTGGATCACTAATGGGGGAAAGATTTAAAAGTAAGCTCATAGAGGATGAACAAAATTTAGCTAATGCATCTTTATATGTTCACAAGAATGCAAAAGACTTACCAAAATGGAAAAACAAAATTGAAGAATATCCTTATTCAAGTTTAGGAATATATTTAGGACTACAAGAAGATCCGTATGATTTAATTGACCCAGGATATGTTATGAGGTTTTTTAATAATAACATCGATGAGGCTAGAAAAGCATATGTTGCAAGATTAGAATTAGATGATAGAATAAATTATGAAATTAAGTATAATATGAATGAAAATGAAAAATGCGAATATAGAAGCGAAAGAAAGATATTGTATAAAGAGTTAGAACCGAGTGTGATTGTTGACCAGGTTTGCAAACTTCTTGATACTGAGAAAAAATATTTATTTATTAAAAGTAATCCATATGGAAAGAAGATAAGAGCTATGGTTGCATTTTTCATGAGAAAATATTGTGGATTTACTCAAAGAGAGATATGTGATTTTATTGGTAATATTACTCAATCAACTGTATCCATATTATGTAGCAAAGCATATGATATGATTTCAGAATATGATTTAGATAGTATATTTGAGATTTTTGCTAATAATTGTTCAACTAAAAAATGTGTGATATAATTTTTTTGAAAAGTAATAAACATAAATTGTAAAAAACAACACTAAATCTTAAAGGTAAAATAATATAGATTTTGATAAGATAAGTTTTTGGAGGTACTAATGGAGTATTTTATGATTGGTATGTACGGAAAAGTAGATGAAAAAAAATTTAAAAGGGACTATGTTTCAGGATTTAGGGGAATTGAAGTATGCTCATTTGAAGATTTGAATGATATTAATAGATTACTTCAACTTAAAAAGACTAAAAATTTTGAAATATCTGTACATTTTCCTTTGAAAAAGACTAAATATAAGGGAAGAGACCCTTTATTTTTATCATTAGATAGAAAAATAAGAGAAGGAGAATATACTAGGATTGAAGAGGAAATTAAATTAATAATTCAAAATAAAATAAATCCTAAATATATATTAATGCATTTTCCTAAACCAGTTATTATTGCAGAAAATTTTAATCTGAATCTTTGGAAATTTTCTAGTAGAAAAGAATATTATTATGAATCTGAAATAAACTTTGAGTTTTTTAAAGAATTAACTGAAAAGTTTATACACATGTTTTCAATATTAGGAGAGAAATATCGATTTACGCCTGTAATGGAATTGGATGCGATAAATAAATATATATACGAAGAAGAATTTTTAGAGAACATATTAAAAAAATATTCAAATGTAAAATTGTGTCTGGATACAGGGAGATTGGCTTTACAAGAAATTATTGATACTAAGTTTGAAGCTAAAAGAGTTGTTGAAAAATTTATAGATTATACTGAAGTAGTTCATGTGTGGAATTTGAGAGTGAATAATGGTATACAGGAGTATCATTATCCTGTATTAGATAATCAAAAAATTCAAGAGGGATGGGGTAATGTCAAAGGAATACTAGAGGCCATGTCTTCAACGAAAAATAAATTAATGGTTTTATTTGAACATGATTCTAGTTTGATAAACAATGATGAATTATTATCATGCTACAATTATGTCCAGGAAAAATTACAAGGTATGAAATAAAATTAGACAAGCTGTTGTAATCATCATATATATTGATTAGGGAATTAGGGGAATTTTAGGGACGGTTCATTAATTTCTTGAAAAAATTAATGAACCGTCCCTAAAATAACAAATTAAAATAACAAATTAAAATAACAAATTAAAATAACAAACTAAAATAACAAACAATAAACAGAAAAATATCACTACCAGGTAAATAAGAGGAGGTATTTTATGAAAATTTTAATTATGGGTGGAACACAGTTTGTGAGTAAATCTATAGCTAAGCATATGATTGATAATGAACATGAGGTTGATATTTTCACTAGAGGTGTACAGAAAGTTGATTACAGTGGGATATGTAGGCATATTAAAGGGGATAGAAAAAGTATAGAATGTTTAGAGAAAATAAGTAATAATAATTATGATGTTATCATTGATGTTTCTGCATACACTAAAGAGGATGTTGAATATTTATTGAAATATGTAGATATTGAAAATTTAAAAAAGTATATTTTTATAAGCTCAGGGGCTGTGTATTGTGAATCAGAAGATGTTAGTAATGAGGAGCAGTGCAGAGGAGAGAATAAAAATTGGGGTATATACGGTCTTAATAAGAAAGAAGCAGAGGATTTTCTCTTTAATATGAGTGCGGAGAATGGGATACCAGTGACTATATTTAGGCCAACATATATATATGGTAAGGGAAATAATCTCTATAGAGAGAAATATTTTATTGATAGAATAGAAAATGGACTGGAGATTCCTATCCCAATTAGAATTGATGATAATGGAATAAAGAATGAAGTATTAAATCAATTTTTATACATTGATGATATGGTAAAGATTATACAAAGCTGTATTGGTAATGAAAAAAGTAATGGACAGGCGTATAATATAGCACATCCAGAAAAGATTTCATGGAGAAATCTGATTCAAACATCTTCGGAAGTTATTAATAAAGAAGCTCATATAATTGAAGTAAATAATGGATTATTTGGCATACATGATAGGGAGTTCTTTCCTTTTAGAAATGTTACATATATGCTGTCAATTGAAAAGCTTATAAGAGATGGACTATACGTTCCTAAGATTGATTTAAAAAAAGGTTTAAAATTGACATTAGAAAATTATAATAAAAATTTTCATGAATGCTCAGATAAAAGAATGAATAAAATTGAATATATCATAGAAAAAACATCTTGTATTTAAGGGATTTTGATATTAGGTTATAATTTATTAATATAATAAACTAAGTTAGTGTAGCTTATACTATCTTAGATATTTCAGAGGGGGGGAGATGAGGATGGATAAACTTTGGTGGGGAGTTATGATCATGTTATTTGATGTAAGGATATTTGGAGTTGATATATTACCTGATATCGTAGGAATTATACTTATCTATATAGCTGTGACAGAATTAGAAGCATATAATGAAGATTTTAAAAATGTTAAAAGTTTAAGCTTGATTGTAGGGATACTTATACTTCTAAGGTTTATATTTAGAAGTAACTTATTATTATTAACTATTGAAGTAATTGTAACTATACCAATGATATATTTCATTATTAATGGAGTTTCAGATTTAGTTTTAAGAGTTGGATATGATAATATATCAGAAAAACTGTTGAACTATTTTAGAGCATATGTGGTATTAATAATTTGTATGATTATATTGAGATTATTTAGGAGCGGATTTATATTATCCATAGCTTCCATTGCTACGAATGTAATAGCTATTCTATTGACTATAACATTTTATAAAGCTAAGCAATTGGTAAAGTAAGACGAAATTTATTTAAGGAAAGAAGTGATGCGATATATATATGTTTGATTTTACTATGAGCTTCCCCAAAATTGAAACAGAGAGATTGATATTAAGAAGAATAACACTTAAGGATAGATTTGATATTAAGGAATTCTACTCTGATGAGGATGTCATGAAATATTATGGAATCTATACTGTAGAGGATATGGAGATTATCGAGAACATGATATTAGACTATGAAGATGGGTTTAGAACTAATAGTTTCATAAGATGGGGAATTGAATTAAAGGGTGAAGGAAAGATTATTGGCACATGTGGTCTCCATAATTGGATGAAAAAGTTTTCACGTTGTGAGATGGGATATGAAATGAATAAAAAGTATTGGAACAATGGATATATGAAAGAAGCATTGGCTGGAATAATTGAATATGCATTCTGTAGTATGGGTATTAATAGAATTGAAGCCCAGACATATCCTGAAAACATTGCATCTTATTCAGTTCTTGAGAAACTTGGTTTTAAGAGAGAAGGAGTTTTAAGAGAGTACGCTTATTTCAGAGATAAGTTTCAGGATTTATATATGTATTCACTATTAAAATCGGAAACACAATATAGTAATTATTATGAGTAAGACAAGTTGGGTAAGTTGGGGACGGTTCATTAATTATTGTAATAAATTAATGAACCGTCCCTATTTTTCCTATTTTTTATACTTATACAATAATACTTTAAAGTAGGTAAATGTAGTAACAAATAGTAATTGACTTTAAATCTTATCAATGTATAATTAAAGAAGAAAATCAAATATTTACTCATAGGTTGGAATACTAAATTAAAATAGTTTTCTATTAAAAGGGAAGTTGGGTGAAATGCCCACACGGTCACGCCACTGTAAGAGCGTAGCTAATCTAATACCACTGACAGATGTCGGGAAGGGGATTAGTGTAAATGCTTGAGTCAGGATACCTGCCTATTGGGATGATACAAATAGATAGCACTTTTTTTTACGCTAGCTATAACTCTACGAGGGATAGAGTGTATTTATGATGAACTTTTATCAAGTCATTTATTTGCCTTGGTTTTTGAATCATAAACTTAACCCTCATACTAACAATAGTATTGAGGGTTTTATTTTTTATAAGGAGGAATAGGTATGAAAAATTTATTAAAGGGGTTTACAGTTAAGGATTTTTTCGTTATTTCCATTGGTGATTTTCTTGTTGCGATAGGGGTATTCTTTTTCTTAATGCCTAATAGTATTGCAGCAGGAGGGGTGAATGGACTAGCAATGGTAATAAATTATTATTTTCCATTTATATCTATTGGAATTTTGATGTGGATCATGAATATAATTTTGTTTATAGTAGCATTTTTGATAATTGGGCCAAGCTTTGGAGCAAAGACTATATATGCCAGTTTTCTATTATCGGGATATATTGTTATACTAGAGAAAATATATCCTGTTTTTAAACCAATGACAGGGGATGCAATGTTAGAGATGATAATAGGAATTATTATTCAGGGAATAGGTATGGCAATAATATTTAATTCAAATGCTTCAACTGGTGGAACCGATATTATAGCAAAAATACTGAATAAGTTTTTCAGTTTTGATATTGGAAAGTCACTTTTGATTACAGATGTGGTAGTAACATTATTTGCAGGTATAACTTTTGGTATAGCAAAGGGATTATATGCTCTTGTTTCGGTAACAATGAATGGATTACTTATAGATAAGGCTATTGAGAGTTTTAATGCATTAAAAGAGGTTAAGATTATAAGTTCAGAGAATGAGAAGATAAGAGAGCATATATTGAATGAATTGAAAAGAGGAACAACGGTGTATCATGGGGAAGGGGGATTCACTCATAAGCCTTTGGAAATATTGAGCACAGTTGTGAGCAAAAGAGAATTTTTAGCATTAAAGAACTATATTAAAACAATAGATAAGGATGCTTTTATAAAAGTATACGATGTTTATGAAACTTTTGGAGAAGGATTTAAGAATATAGTAGGATAATAAAAAAAGTGGCAAACAGGGGACGGTTCATTAATTTATTATAATAAATTAATGAACCGTCCCCTGTTTCCCCTGTTTGTCTTGTTTGTATCACTAAAATATGAATAATAAATCTGTATTGGTATATACTACTAATGATTTTAAGAGTAACTAAAAGAGAGTGGATGGATTATGATAGCGCAGGGTAAAAAGTCAAATTTCTATAAGTTAAGTTTTATAATGGCAAATATATTAGAAGATATGAAGAAATACCAGGAGTATATAAAATATGCAGTAAAGTCTGAATTGAAAGCTCAATTATCGAGTACTCACTTAGGATATTTATGGTGGGTGCTTGATCCGCTGATGTACATGCTTGTCTACATCTTAGTGGTATCTGTAATACTTAATAAAGGAAAAGAAAATTTTCCTATATTTGTGTTTTGTGCAGTATTATCTTGGAAATGGACCTCGAGTTCATTGTTGGATTCAACTAAGGTAATTAAAGCAAGAGTTAAGTTGCTACAACAGATATATTTGCCAAAATTTATTCTTGTTTTTATAAAGGTTTTAACAAATACTATAAAATTTTTAGTAGGTATATGTGTGTTATTAGTATTGGTATTGATGTTTGGAATTCAGCTAACGCCTCATATAATAGAATTCTTTTTTGTATTTGCAGTTAATTTTATGCTTGTGCTAGGGATCAGTTGTTTTCTAGCTCACTTAGGGGTTTATTTTAAGGATATAAGTAATGTAATGACTTTTTCACTAAGATTATGGTTTTATGTATCACCAGCTCTTTACAGTGTGTCAGATGTTCCACAGAATATTCGATGGATTTGGCAACTAAATCCCATGAGTGCAATATATGCAGGATATAGGGATGTGTTTTTATATGGGAGGTCACCTACATATTCAGTTTTATGTATATGGCTAATAATTTCACTGATTATTACTGTTTTAGGGGCCGCGTGTTTAAGTAAATATGATAAGAAGTATATTAAGGTGGTTTAAATATGAACAAATATGCTATTGAAGTTTATAATCTTAATTTAACTTATTCTTTTATGAATAGCATGGATATTAAAAGTGAGATATTGAAGATAGTTCAGGGAAAGAGAAAGAGCGAGAAAAGAAAGAAACAAGTTCACGCCCTTAGGAATGTATCATTTAAAATTGAACGAGGAGAGGTTATAGGTGTAATTGGAGGAAATGGAGCTGGAAAATCAACGCTATTAAAAGTATTAGCCAATATATATGACCCAGACTCTGGAACTGTGAAGGTGAATGACAATTCAATTTTTCTTATGTCTTTAGGTGCTGGGTTTCAACATGAGTTATCGGCATTAGATAATATATATTTGAATGGGTTATTATTAGGATTAACGAGAAAAGAAGTTGAGAATAAAATTAATGAAATAGTCGAGTTTTCAGGAATAGGAGATTCTTTAAATAATCCGTTAAAAAGTTTTTCAACAGGAATGAAATCAAGATTGGCCTTTTCTATCGCCTGTAATATAAAACCTGACATATTATTAATTGATGAGATTTTAGGTGTTGGAGACGAGGATTTCAAAGCAAAAAGTAAAGAAAAAATTAAAGAACTAATACTAGCAGATAGGACAGTAGTATTAGTATCACATAATTTAGATACAATTAATGAACTATGCAATAAGGCTTTATGGTTGCAGAATGGTGAAGTTATGAGTATTGGAGAATGTAGTGATGTAATAAGGGAATATAAGCAATTTGTAAATAGAAATAAGGAGAATATGGCATGATGGGAAAAGTATGTGTATTTCTTACAAACTGCTATGAGAACGATGCAAGAGTTAAACGTGAATGTTCAGCGTTAAAGGAAGCGGGATATAAAGTTAGATTGATTTACATTCAAGATTATTATAATAGGTTGAAAGAGTATGAAATTATTGATGGAATTGAAATAGTTAGAATAGAGCAATTTTCAAAAACTCTAGAACTTGTTTATAAGCTATGGAGATGGATAAGGGGTATTGCGCTAAATATTAAGAATGATAGGATGAAGTTGATTATATTATCTCCCTTTTTAATAATACTTTTACCAGTGTACGAAGTAGTTAAAATACTAAATATAAGATGTTTTTTTAGGTTTCTAAAAAAATGCAGCATAATTATGAGAATGATAAGAGAAGGAATGAAGGAGGATTATGACATATATCATTGTAATGATTTAGATACTCTTTTACAGGGATTTATTTGTAGTAAAGTTTTAAGAAATAAGGTATTGGTATATGATTCTCATGAAGTTCAGACAAGAAGAACTGGGTATAAAGGGAAAAAGAAATATGCAATGCTTGAGAAATTGATAATAAATAAAGTTGATAAAATGATGATGACTACGGAAACGAGGGCAGAATTTACAGAAAAAATATATGGGATACGACCTGAAGTAATACATAATTATCCCTTATATATGGAAAAACAGAAAGAAAAAAATAATTTGAGGGAAATAGCAAATATAGATAAAGATGAGCCTATATTGCTTTACCAAGGAGGAATACAGATTGGTAGGGGATTAGAAAAAATTATAGAAGCTATTCCTAAATTTAATAAAGGAATAATTGTTTTTATTGGTGATGGAGCCATAAAGGAAGAACTAAAGAAAATGGTTTTAGATTACGGTGTGTGTGATAGAGTTAGATTTATTCCTAAAGTAGATGTTGAGGAACTTATGTATTATACACAACATGCATATTTAGGATTTCAGGTGCTGCAAAATATTTGTTTTAATCATTACTCAACATTATCTAATAAACTATTTGAATATATGATGATGGAAGTTCCTGTTGTTGCATCAGATTTTCCAGAGATAAGTAAGGTTGTTAGAGGAGAAAAAACTGGAATATGTATAAATCCCCATGATTCTAATAATATTGCTGATGCAGTGAATCTTCTTCTGGAAAACAGAAGATTATATGAGGAGTTGAAGGGAAATTGTAAGAGCGCTAAATTGAAATATAACTGGGACTGGGAGAAACATAAATTCATTTTAATATATGATAATTTAATGAGAAAATTTGAACATAAAGAAAGTAGATTAAGACGAGCGTAAGGGGTGAATGAAAATGAGGAAAAGAAAAATATGTGTAATCGGACTAGGGTATATAGGATTACCTACTTCTGTTATGTTTGCTTCATCAAAGAATTATGTAATAGGTGTGGATATAAACAAGAGAGCACTTGAAATTTTAAATGAAGGAAAGATACATATTGAGGAACCTAATCTAGAAACATTGTATAAAAAGGTTGTTAATAAAGGATATTTTAAAGCTCAAAGTAAACCAGAAGAAGCAGAGGCTTTTATAATAGCTGTCCCAACACCAAATAGAGATGATAAATATAAGTCCTGTGATTTGAGCTATATTATAAGTGCTTTGAAAAGTATAAAACCATATCTAAGAAAAGGGAATATAGTGATAATAGAATCCACTATAGGACCTAGAACTATTGATGATATTATAGCTCCTTTTATTGAAGAATGTGGTTTTAAAATAGGTAAAGATATATTTCTTGCCCATTGTCCAGAGCGAGTTTTACCTGGTCAAATAATTAAAGAGATGATAGAAAATAATAGAATTGTTGGAGGATATACTGAAGAATGCGCTGAAAAAGCAGCAGAATTGTATAGAACATTTGTAAAAGGAGAAATAATTCTTACAAATTCTAAGACTGCAGAAATGTCAAAACTTATGGAGAACACATTCAGGGATGTTAATATTGCATTAGCAAATGAGCTTACCAAGGTTTGTAATGCTCTAGAAATTGATGTATTAGATGTAATAAAGATGGCTAATAAACATCCAAGGGTAAATATTCATCAGCCAGGACCAGGTGTAGGTGGTCATTGTCTCGCTGTTGATCCATACTTTATTGTTGAAAAGGCCCCTGAATTATCAAGAATAATATCTTTAAGCAGAGAAATAAACTGTAGTATGCCAGAATATATTGTTCACAAAGTCGAAAGATTGATTGAAGGTATTGAAAATCCTAAAGTAGCAGTTTTTGGTGTTACTTACAAAGGAAACATAGATGATATAAGGGAGAGTCCTGCATTGAAAGTAATTAATATGTTCAAAAAAAGGGGATATAGAATATCAATACATGATCCTCATGTTAAGCTTAGAAATATACCTTTAACAAGTGGAGAGAGAGCTGTAGAAGGAGCAGATTTATTACTTATTCTTGCTGATCATGATGAGTTCAAAAAAGGAAATTTAAGTAATCTTATAAATAAAATGAGGACTCCTATTATATTCGATACAAAAAACACTATTAAGTGGTGGCAAGGATATAATGAAGTTAATTTGAAAGGAAGAAGTAGTAATAATAAAAGAGTAATAATAAAGCATATGGGAAATATATACTGATTTCAATTCTAAGACTTACGAGGGGTTTGGCTATGAAAAATTTTAATAGTGAAAAAAGTATAGAGGAGAGTAAACTAATCTATGACATCATTTTACTTAACAAAACGGTATATAGATTATTAATAGGATTTCTATTGAGGAAGGGTAAAAAATATAAAACAAAAATACTTAACATAATAACAAGAAAAATAAATAAAAAAATTGAGTATAAAATTAACAAAACAAGTTCTTTAGAAGAATTATTTGATTTTTATAATTCTTCTAAAGGATACAAAAAATATTTAGTTGGGAGGAAGCTAAGTGCTAAACTCAAAGGTGTTGGTAATCTATCACAGAACCTCGAAATATTGAGAGAGATTTATAAATTTAAGCCTAAGATTAAATTTATAAAGAGAGAGATAGATATAATTATAGATAAATTAGATTTATTAAATGATGAGAGATTTTGTGTGAGAAATAGAAATATTACTTATGTAGAGTATGATGTTATTAAAACCATATCTCAAGTGAAAAGTTTAAATGCAGTTAATACAAGTGAGCCATATTTAATAAATGGATATGGTATTAGAGGGAAATACTTATTTGAGGGTCAGCGAAATTGGGGAATAGAACCTATCATTTGTACTAGACCAGGTTTTCCAAACGATTATAATGAGGTTACTTTAGAAGATTGTGTTATTAAAAAAGAGAGGATAAATGGAATAACTTATTATAGAAATAATACAAATGTATTTCAAAGATATACACCTTTAAAGGAATATATAAATGCATATACAGAAAGATTAGTTCAAATAGCTAAAGAGGAAAAAATTAATATAATTCATGCGGCATCTAATTATGTTATTGGATTAGCTGCCTTAAGGTGTGCAGAGAAGATGAGAAAACCTTTTGTGTATGAAATTAGAGGATTATGGCATATTACAAGATTGGTTTCTATTCCAAAGTATAAGGATTCAGAAGATTATATGCTATCAGAAAGAATGGAGATATTTGTAGCTATGAAAGCGAATAAAGTGATTACAATTAGTGAAGCCTTAAAAAAATGGTTAGTAAAAAGAGGTGTGGATCAAGGTAAAATTGTTGTAATACCTAATGGAGTGGATTCTAAAAAGATAGTTCCAATCAAGAAAAATTATATATTAAAGGGTAAGTACGTAAAAGAAGAAGATTTTATTATTGGATATATTGGTAGTGTAACAAAACTTGAAGGGTTACAAAATATTCTTAGGACATTAAAGATATTAAAAGGTGAAGGGTATAAAGACATTAAACTTATGATTGTAGGAGAAGGAAATTATTGTGAGACTCTTCAAAAACTTGCGAAAGAATTAGAAATCCATAGTCAGGTGATTTTTGCTGGAAAGATTTCTCACGATAAGGTAAATGATTATTATTCAATATTTGATATATGTGTTTTTCCCAGAGAAGATAAAGAAGTTTGTAGAATAGTTCCACCATTGAAGATACAAGAGGCTATGGCATGTGGTAAACCTATAATAGTATCCAATCTTGAGGTTTTAAAAGAAACCGTGGTTGACGGATTAAATGGAGTAATATTTGATAATTCTATTGAAGATATTCATAATAAAATAATGCTATTATATCGCAATAGAGAATTGAGAGAGGACATAGGACAAAAAGCTAGAATATGGATAAAGCAAAATAGAGATTGGAATATGCTTACCTATAATATTAAGAAAATATATGATGAATTATTGTACAATACAGGGGACGGTTCATGAATTTATTAAAAGAATTCATGAACCGTCCCTCGCTTGTACTATTTTTGCCATTTAGTACTGAGAGAAAGTGTTTTAGTCTTTGTTTTAATTTTAAATAACTTTTTACAAGGTTCATTATTTGTAAGAATAATATTAATATTATTAAAAATACATTGATGAATAGAACTAATATCATAGAGGGAATATAAAGTTGAGATATGATGTGTATTCTAATACCCTAAAACCAAAAAAATAATAAATATAATAATGATACTTGTATTTTTACAAAATAAGGGAGGCTACAAAATAATGAAGAATAATGTTGGAGAACAACAATTCAAACCATTTATTTCAGCTGAAAAGATACTTCCAGAGTTTACGGTAACATCAATCATTTTAGGTGTGCTTTTAGCTGTAATATTTGGGGGGGCAAATGCATATTTAGGACTTAAAGTAGGGATGACTATAAGTGCATCAATACCTGCTGCTGTTATTTCGATGGGTATTATTAGAGGGGTATTAAGAAAAGAATCAATTCTTGAGAATAATATGGTTCAAACAATTGGGTCAGCGGGGGAATCTCTTGCAGCTGGAGCAATTTTTACATTGCCTGCATTATACATATGGAGTGAGCAGTGGGATTTAGGCGCACCGAGTTTAATTACAATAACTGCGATTGCTCTTTGTGGTGGAATACTAGGTGTTTTATTCATGGTGCCATTAAGAAAAGCTCTGATAGTTAAAGAGCATGGGGTTCTTCCTTATCCAGAAGGTACGGCTTGTGCAGAGGTTCTACTTGCTGGAGAAGAAGGTGGAGATAAGGCAAAGGCATGTTTTGCAGGGTTAGGAATTGGGGCGCTTTACAAATTTATTGCAGATGGAGTTAAGTTATTCCCCAGTGAAATCGAGACTACCATTCCAGGTTATAAAGGAGCTGCTATAGGTGGAGATGTTCTTCCAGCACTATTAGGGGTTGGATTCATCATTGGACCAATAATTTCAGCATACATGTTAGCTGGAGCAGTTATAGGTTGGTTTGCCATTATTCCATTAATAACTGCTATTGGAGAAATGGGAAATGTTATTCTGTATCCGGCATCTGTTCCAATAAGTGAACTTGGGTACTGGGGGATTTGGAATTATTATATACGTTATATTGGTGCGGGAGCAGTTGCTTTCGGAGGTGTATTCAGTTTAATCAAATCATTACCATTAATAGTTAGAACATTTAAAGATGCTATAAAAGATTACTCTACAGGAGTAGGTGGAAATAAAACTATAAGAACAGATAGAGATATGCCAATGAAGTTTGTTCTTATCGGTACATTAGTGATTATATTACTTATGATGATGCTGCCAGTTATTCCAGTAGGAATCGGAGGAGCAATAATTATAGCGATATTTGGATTCTTCTTCGCAACAGTTTCTTCAAGAATAGTTGGTTTAGTAGGTAGTTCATCAAATCCAGTATCAGGAATGACAATCGCAACATTGATAATAACAGCAATTATTTTTAAAGCTTCAGGAAATGACGGGCAAGCGGGTATGATTGCAACTCTTACTGTAGGAGCAATTATCTGTATAATAGCTGCTATGGCTGGAGATACATCTCAGGACTTGAAAACAGGATTTTTAGTTGGGGCAACACCATATAAGCAACAGTATGGTGAAATAATAGGAGCAATTGCTTCTGCATTAGCAATAGGTTTTGTATTAACATTACTTAATAGTGCATGGGGATTCGGATCTACTGAGTTACCAGCACCACAAGCAACCTTAATGCGTCTTGTAATTGAAGGCGTAATGGGAGGTCAATTACCTTGGACATTAGTTTTTACTGGAGTTGGTATTGGAGTTGCTATTGAACTACTTGGATTACCAGTACTTCCAATTGCAATAGGGCTCTATCTTCCAATTCACTTAAGTACACCAATAATGGTAGGGGGTATTATAAGAGGTATTTTAGATAAGAAATTAGTTAAGGTAAATGATAAAGAAGAAGAAGTATCAAGCATCAAAGAAAAAATTGAATCAGGTATACTTTATGCATCAGGATTGATAGCTGGTGAAGGTCTAGTGGGAATATTATTAGCAATATTTACTGTAGCTGGCTTGAATTTTGCTGAGATTATAAAGGTAGATTTAGGTCAGATTGGAGCTCTTATATTCTTTGGATTATTAGTATTTACACTTATAAAATACTCTGTATTACGCAAAACAAATAAAGAAATAAAGTAATATAAAGGGATATTCTATCCCTTTATATTACTTTAATAAAACTTAGAGGTGGATTATGAAGAAAAAAATCAATAAAGATGACAATTTTTTAGATTTGGTTCCTAAAATAAAGAGTTCGCAACAATGGGATGTAATGGATGAAGGATTGATTAGGATAATTATCCCAAGAAATGGGGTTTTAGACAAGGTTGTTCGTATTTTTTTTAAAACGCCGGAGGTTATGAAAATAGATTTAGATTCCTTAGGAAGTAGTGTTTGGAAGGCTATTGATGGAAATAGAAATATAGAAGAAATTGCACAAATCATAAATAAAGAGTATGGAGAAAAAGCTAACCCAATTTATCAAAGGCTAGTAACATATATAAATATTTTGAGAAATAATAAATTTATTACCTTAGAGAAAGTAAGTGATTAATATGTTTGGATTTATAGTTCAGGTTTTATTACTAACTGTGACTATTGCATTTTTAGGTGCACGGGGAATTGTTAAGCAACAAAGAAAAACAGAAGAGTTATTGAGTAAGATTTATCTTGACAAACAGGGGACAAACAGGGGACAAATAGGGACAAACAGGGGACGGTTCATTAATTTATTTAGAAAATTAATGAACCGTCCCCTATTTGTGATATTCAATATTGTAGTATAATATTAATCAATAACTATTGTGAGGATGAGTATTATGAATAATAGAAGTAGGAGTATAAAAAATATTGTAATGATAGGGATTATATTTATCATGATGATTATGGGATCATCATGTGCTAAAGTTGTTATGCCGGAAGAATTGATTTCAGGGGTAGAGGAGAGGTCCAATTATTCAGAGATTATTGAACGTCTAGCTGCAGAGGGAAAGATAATTACAATTGCAGTTGATCAAGAAGAGTCATCATTTAGAGAAATAAATTTAATGGGAGATAATGACAAAGAGGTGGTAGTTCTCGCTAAGTATAAAAATAGCTTAGATGAATCAGATACATATTATGAACTCCAAATATACAAGTATAAGAATGATAGATGGAATAAGCTTACTAATGCTTCAATAGGCAATATAGCAGATAAAAAAGACACATCAATATCAAAAGTGGAATTTATGGATATTACAGCAGATGGATATCCAGAGATATTCGTAACATCAGTTTGTGATGAGACTGGAGAGAACGTTCTAAACGTATACTCATATCATGGTGGATATTTTCAAAATTTATATTCTGATTTCATAGGTGATTACGAAATATTTGATATAAACTCTGATGAGAAACAGGAAATAATACTTGTAAAGAATGAGGATGATTATAATTATTTAAATGTGTTATCTTTTGATGGTTTGAAATTAACAGAAACATATAGAGCAGATATAGAGATGTATGCTAATTCTCTTAAGTTGAAAGCAGGAAAAGTTGATAGTGAGAGAAATGGAATATACATTTATGGAGAGAATAGATATTTCAGTGAAGATTTAATTCTTCTTATCTATGATGGGAAGGTAAAACAAAATGGAAAGTCAAATGAGAACGTCATGACATTCAATAAAATTTTCCTAGGGAACAGTGAAGAGTTAGTAAATATAATATCTATTGAGGATATTAATAAAGATGAAATTTTGGATATAGGCTGTTTAAGGCAGTCAGCAGAACTATGGGATTATGAAAATAAAATTGAGGGACTTGAGCAATATATACCTAAATCTATAAGAATTTGGTACACATACAACTTATATGGAAATTACTCTATTGTAAGAAGAGAATATGTAAATAAAGAATTAAACTTCAAAATCATATTACCTAATAAGATGAGAAGTAGTATTGCAATTGTTGAAGAGAAAGAACTGAATAAAGAGAATCAGCATGGTCAAAATGAGGAATCTTTTAAATGGGAAAATAAGATATCATTCTATGATATAGGAAAGGAAACACCAGAAAAAATATTATGTATTATTATTCATAAGAATGAGGAGTTTGTAGAAAAGGATTCAGAGATTATCAAGCTTGGAAAGAATCAGCTATATTATTATAGTGGGTCAATTCCTAAGTCGGTATATGATAAGGGTGATATGTCCAAGGAATATATTAAAGATATGTTTAAGATTATTGACAGGAAAGGAGCAGAATTAGATGAAGAATAAAATACTAATACTAGAGGATGAATTTTCTATCAGAAGCTTTATGAAGCTTAAATTAAAATCCTTGGGGTATGATGTTATAGATTTTGATAATTCGAGAGAAGCGTTGTCTTTTTGCGATGAACATGTGGATGTTGCCTTATTGGATGTTATGCTGCCTGATATAGATGGGTTTGAGGTTTGTCGCAGAATGAGAGTGTCATTTCCAGATATGGGTATTATTATGATTACCGCTAAGGGGAGTCAGGAGGATATAGTCACAGGTTTGAACAGTGGGGCTGACGATTATATCATAAAACCATTTGGAGCGATGGAATTAGAGGCTAGAATTGCGTCTGTACTTAGAAGAGTTGAGCGAATAAAACATCCTGAGAAGAAGGAAAAAAGCATAGACAAAGTAGGAATATTCACTATTGATAATTTGAAAAAGATTGTCACAAAAAATGATGAAGTTATAGGTTTAACCCCTACAGAGTTCCTTATATTAAAGGCATTAATAGAGAATAAGAATTCTACTCTTGATAGAAATGAACTGTTGGATATGGTGTGGGGAGAAGATTATGTAGGTGATTCAAAAGTTGTAGAGGTAAATATAAGAAGAATACGTCAGAAAATCGAAGCTGATCCTTCTAACCCTGAGTACATAAAAACTATTAGAGGATATGGATATATGTGGAGCCATGAATCATGATTAAGAAAAAGGATAGTATTAGAGGTAAAATATATTTTAATAATGCTTTATTGATACTTGTTATAGTCCTTATTCTTGAGTTAATATTCATTATGGCAATTAGGCAATATTATATGCAAAGTGTGAGAAGTTTGATAAAGAATAGAGCATACGCTGCTATTGAGTTCTATAATGTTAAATATTCTTCAGCTGATATTAAACTTAAAAGCAAGATAATACTGGAAACTGAATCTCCTGATGCAGAGTTCTTCCTTGAGGTATTTGATAAGGATGGAAGAATGATAACAAACTCTAATGGCGAGAATGAATTAGAAATATCAAAAGATAAGGATATATGGGAAGTAATCAGTGGAAAAGGTGAGTATTCAATAGTTGAAAGAAGTAATGGGAAGCATATAGAAATTTCAATTACATTTCCTTTAAAAACATTTGGAAACATTGAAGGTGTTATGAGATACAGAACTAACATAGATGAAATAATATCAACAATATTATATATATCTACAATATTAATATTAGCTGGATTGGGAGTTATAATAATAGCCTTTATATTTAGTTCTATTTTAGCAAGGGATATATTAACACCTATAAGGGAATTGACTATTGCAGCTGAAACTATATCAAAAGGGGATTTCACTGTAAAGGTTAACAAAAAATCTAAAGATGAGATGGGAATTCTTTGTGACACAATTAATATGATGACAGAAGAAATTGCAAAGAGTAATAGAGCAAAAAATGATTTTATTTCATCTATATCACATGAGCTAAGAACTCCATTAGCAGCCATAAGAGGGTGGAGTGAATTATTGAAGGAAGATCTTGATGAGAGCGATAAAGCTATGGGATTAGATATAATTACGAATGAGAGTATTCGTCTAAATACATTAGTTGAGCAATTACTGGATTTTTCAAAATTACAATCAAAACGTGTAGTATTGAATATGGATATAATAGATTTGAATTGGTTAACCACAAATGTTACTAGTTACTTTAAAAGGAGATTTGAAGAAGAAAATATATCACTTGATCTCACATTGTATGAGAATCATATTGATATAAAAGGTGATGAAAACAGAATAAAACAGGTTCTTATAAATGTTATAGATAATGCAATGAAATTTACTCCTACTAAAGGGAAAATTTCTGTTTCTACAGCAGTTGAAGATGAGTATGCAATAATAAAAATAACTGATACCGGAGTTGGTATTTCAGAAGAAGATCTTAAGAAGGTAACAGAAAAGTTTTTCAAGGGTAGTTCTTCAAAAAGTGGTACTGGAATAGGATTAGCTTTATGTAAAGAAATCATAGAGTTGCATAAAGGTGAGTTTCTTATAGATAGTAAACTTGGATTTGGAACGGAAGTTATACTGAAATTTCTTAGTATAGAGATTCCATAGGTAAACTTGTAATCTCTATATATAGATAAATATACTATTCGTAACCTAACTGTAATGTAAACTGTAAAGATTCAATGTATAATAAATACATAATTCAATTTGCAGGAGGTATTTATATGAAATCAATATTAAAGAAAGTTGCATTAGCGTCATTAGTCTCAATGACTTTATTGACTTTTGCATCATGCGGAAATAATTCAAATAATGAAAATAAAGAGGCTGTAAATAATAAAACAAATCAGGAACAGAAAGAAAACAAGGATGTTTCTTGGAACAAAGAATTAGGTAAATTCATTAATGGTGTTGAAGGAACTGTATTTAATTATTCAGGATTTGCAGAGTTCGGGAAAACTTCGACTGTTAGCTTGGTAAATGAATCTTCAGATGAGAAGACAATAATATTTAAGAATGAATATATGGACACGAGCGATGGCGAATCAGGAAAATCAAAAGAAGATCTTCTATCAGAAACAAAATACACAATCAAAGAAGATTCAATAATTGAACAGGTCTTTAATGACACTCATAATCCATCAATTATAACAGAATCTATTATTCTTAAGGGTGAACTTAAAAAGGATTCTAGCTGGGAGCAAGAGGTTGTTATAAATGGAAAGAAACATCAGGCTGTAACAACTATTACGGATGTAAATACTGATGAGAATGGGAAAACTATTGTTATTACTGAGACATCTATTGAAGGTGTAGAAGGATATGGAAGTGAGAAATACATAGAACAAAGAGTATACAAAGAAGGAGTAGGCTTAACAGAATTCTCATGTAACTATCTAATATCAGAAGGATCAACAATGGAATTTGGATATCACATTTTTGAGAAAGATAATAGATAATTTAGGAAAATTTAACATTGTTTAAACTAGCCACTTATTAATTCTCTATAGGAGTTGATAAGTGGTTTTCTTGATTTACTTAGAGTAACAAAATAAACATGAAGGTTTTGGGAGGATGGTCGATAATAAGATAAATAAGGATAAAAATGGATGGAGGGATTATATTGAAGAGTATAAAAGGAAAAATGGTTTTAGTGTTCTGCAGTATGATTGTAGTATCTGTTTTAATGGTATCTATTTATGGATATTCTAGAGCAGCGCAGGGAATGAAGGAAGTTGAGGTACAAATTCTATCCGAGAAATTATCAGCTGATATTAACTCAACAAAGCGATACATAGATAAATATTTTGGTAACTTGAATATGAAAGATGGCGAGCTTGTTGATGAAAAGGGTAAATACATAAAGGCTCGATATGAGTTAGTAGATGAGATAAAAAATGATTTAAATGACTATGCAACAATATTTGTTAAAAGAGAGGATGACTTTGAACGAATAATTACGAATATTATGAAAAAAGACGGTGGTAGAGCTACAGGTACCTTTCTAGGGAAAGATAGTAAGGCTTATGAATATATGGTTAAAGGTGAGAGTTATATTGGAGAAGCTGAAATTCAAGGTGAGGCATATCTAACATTATATGAACCAATTAAGGATTCAAAGAACCAGGTTATAGGAATAATTTTTGTTGGTATTTCAAAAATAAATTCAGAACAATTGATTCATAGTAATCTTACAGAAATTAAATTAAATTTTATATGCATAGCAATTATAGTGGCAGTAGTTGCTGGTTTAATAAGTTATTTTTATGGGAAAGGGTTAGCAGATAAAATTATTGCTGCTATAAACCATACTAAAGAGATTGCAAAATATGATTTATCTAATGATGTACCAGAAGAATTCTTTAACAGAAAGGATGAGATTGGAGAGTTAGCAAAAGCAGTACAGGCAATTGTGGTTAGTCTAAGAAACCTAATTAATGAAGTTAATATGGCTTCTGGAAATCTTTCCAGTTCATCTAAGGAATTAGCAGCAAATTCTCAGCAATCTAAAATATCTATTGGAGAGGTAAGCAATATTGTTGGGGATATATCGCAGGGAGCAATGGATCAGGCACAAAATACATACGCTGGATCAGAGCGGTTATTGCAACTTGGCGAATTAATTGATACGGAGCAGGATTATCTTGATGATCTTATGAGGCTTTCGAAAAGTGTTAATAATCTTGTTGATGAAGGATTAAAGGATATTAATAACTTATCTAATAAAACAGAAGAGAGTAGCATGGCAATATCTAAGATATATGAAAGAATAATGAAAACAAATGATAATTCTTCTAAGATAAATCAGGCAAGTAATTTGATTGCATCAATTGCTGAACAAACAAATTTATTAGCATTGAATGCAGCTATAGAAGCAGCAAGGGCTGGAGAACACGGAAGAGGATTTGCCGTGGTTGCAGATGAGGTAAGGAAATTAGCAGAAGAATCTACTAAATCTACAAAAGTAATTGAGGAGATGGTAAGGACTTTACAACAGGACTCGCAATCAGCTGTAGAAATAATGGATCAAGTTAAGCAAATTATACTAGATCAGAGCGAGAGTGTTGTTAAAGCAGGCAATAAGTATGATGAAATTGCTAAAGCAACACAAAATACAGAGAAGGCAGTAAATATACTAAAAGATACGGGTATACAAATTAAAGAAATGAAAAATGATACAGGAGAAATGTTAGAGAGTCTATCAGCTGTAGCAGAAGAAAATGCAGCAAGTGCAGAAGAGACTAATGCATTTATAGAAGAGCAAGCAGCTGCAATAGAAGAAATTGCAAATTCTAGTGATGGACTTTTGGAACTATCTGAAAAATTACATGGTTTGATTAGAAGATTTAAATTATAGAAAGACAGTCAGGGGACAGCCAAGGCACAGCTAGGGGACGGTTCATTAATTCTTTTATAAGAATTAATGAACCGTCCCCTATTTCTAATTATAGAATATCCATAAGTTGGATTTTTAGATTGTTTTTAACAGTATTCCTTGCTTCATTAAGAAACATTCCATTTTAATCCACAAGGATTCCTTGATAGAAAAATAATCAGTAAATTTTATGTAACAAGTATTTATATGCAATTATAAACTTGTTATACTATTTGTGTAAATAAAGATAAAAAATAAGATTTTACACCAGAAATAGTATAAAAATATAAGTGAATATTAACTGGAGGAGAGATATGAAATATTTATTTTGGGATTTGAGTGAAGTTGAGTATAAATGTTGGAAAGAGGTATTGAGTTTTTGTCTGAGAAAGAGTGACATGTACAAGATAGGACATGTAATGAAAGAAAAAAATTGGATTCAAGGAGTTAAATTATATTCTATTGATTCATTAAATACTCCTAAAGATAAGGATATGGTGTGGAATTATATATTTGAATACTCTTTAAAGAATTCATATGAATTTATTTTTCAGTATGAATTGAATGAAAAATCAGAATGGCTAAAAAATGAATTAAAAAAAATAGATGGGTTGAGTATTAGTAAGCCTATAGATATAGACAAACGTGATATTATAATGTGTTACGGTAAGATGAGTGAAGAAATTAGGAATTTAGCTAAAAAAATAGTTGAAATAGGCTTCTTATCTTTTGATGAATACGATTGGGACCTAGAACTGATAGATATTAAGTTAGATAGAAGACTCTTCAAAAAAGCTAATATTAGAAGGGTTTGCAATGGTAGAGGATATGTAGCAACAGAATTAACTGAAGATGAGATAGATGAATTTAATAAATTGGGATATGTGATTAATGAGATTGTTGAATATAAACATAGGGTTACTGTATGTGAAAAACTAAATGAAGAATATATAAACATAATAGAAGAAGAGGCGGAGAAGGTAAATAATGAAGAGGTAGCAGATCTTATGGGAATAAAGACGTTTGATGGAGAGCGTCAAATTCTTTTCACAGATCTTAAGCATAGATTTATGATGTGTATAAATGAAGTGGAGATGAGCGAAATCCAAAATAATAAAATGGATACATCAAAATGGAATCTAATAAGTGAAAAAGAGGAGTATACAGCACCAAATGATTATTTATTAGTAAGAGATAGAATAAACCTTTCTTTCAATGATATGAAATTAGGTACTGAAGGAATAAAAGAAGCTGTAAATAAATTTTTTTCTAGGCTTAACGAAAATAAGTAGATAGTACAAGCTACAAGTTAGGGCGAATGAGGACAAACGGGGGACGGTTCATGAATTTATTAAAAGAATTCATGAACCGTCCCCTAAGTTTTACCCTAAGTTTTACCCTATGTTTATTTTGGAAATACGAAGATAAGTTCTTAAAAAAGGTTTTAAAAATATTTATTCCATGTTAGTATAGTACATAAGTAATATATTGTATTTACTGATTAATTTTTAGGTATATGAAATAATATTACAAGTAAAATGGGCTAGTAAAATTACTAGTTATTTTTTAGATACCTTAAATGGAGTTATATATTGTGGCATAGGATGAAATATTATGTGAATATGTACATAAGTTAAACAAAGAGAGGAGAAAATACAAATGATATTTGAAGAAAAGGGTTATGAGAAGGTAATGAGATTATATGAAGAAGTAGGCTTTGATGAGAAAGAAATTGAGGTGATTGAAGCATTTCTCGAAGGAAAGGTAGATAGAGCTGTAGTAAAAGCAAATATAGATAAAGAGTTTACGGATAAACAGATATCACAGTTTAAGTATAATGTTGAGTCAATCCTTGAAGTGTATCGAGCAAATGAAGAAAAGTTTTATAAGTATTTGTTTATTACTTATTGTGTATTAGGAGATAAATTTTATGATGTATGGTATGTGACACGATTATGTGATAAGTCTACGAAGGCTTATAAAATATCACTTGAAAGTGGAATACCATTTGAAGCATATATTATATATCAAGCAAGAGAACTTATATATGGTTATGGAGAATATTACAAAAGTAAAGGATTTGAGTTTAGTTATATATATAAGAATCACCACTCAGAATTCATGAAAGCATTGTTGTCAGTTCAAGATAATAAAGTACAAGCTATATTGACTATGATTATGCTCATGGAAGATAAAAATGGAATTTCAGGTAACATGCTAGATGGAAAGTATAATGGAATAATAAATGAGTATTTATTCTATGCTATAAGAGAAGGCATTTCTCCAAATGGTACTGATAGGGATGTAGAGGATGCCATAGATTATATTACTGGTAAAACAGAGGTATTTCCAAAGAACTTAAAGTTTGATTTAGAAAGAGATAATAATAGAATATTGTTTGCTTTATGTTACAATCTAAGAACTTTAGTAGTATGTGAAAGAACAATGGAGTTGTTGTTTAGTTGGTGTAGTAAGGCTACTCTTTCAACACTTCATGATTATATAGATGAGGGGTTATCTTACAACAATAGACATAAGCAAAGAGCAATGGATGAGGTATATGAATTATGTAAAGGTAGCAATTTAAGAAAGAAAGCATTTTTAAAATGGATATCATATGAGATAATGGACGGCTACAACTCTTTTTATAGCGATGATCTAGAAAAATATTATAAGCTTGATAAGGAAATATTTAAAGAAGCTACAGCTGAAGCAGATGACACATATAAAATAATCATGGTAAATGAGCTAATAAAAGATGAAAAAGGAGCAGAATATAAAGATTATATTGAACACTATCTTGCAAATCAATTAAATGAGTTTATGAGTCAGGAGAGCTTTGAACAGAAGGATATTGATGCTTTCAAGGATTATAAGAAAGGAAAGATAGAGCTAGAAAAAATTAAACTTCCAAAGGGTTTCAGAAACAGATATTTATATTCTAATAAGAGAAAGTTATGTTATTCAGTGGGTATCTTGAGAAGAATGGGAACAGACGATAGATTAAATAGAATTATGAAATATTTAACTTTATTAGCGATTAATAATACTCATCTTGTATATACTTTAGTTGAAAATATTACACAAGAAGAGTGTGGATCATACATTAACAAATTTATTGATATATGTAAGAACAGTGAAGTTGATGAAGTCTATATATATGCGTTACTTTTCACTATCCTAGGTGATCAGGATGATAGAGCTGACATATGTAAGCAAATAAAGCGGGAAATAAATTCTACAACTAAAGATAAGATTACAGTTTTATGTGAGTCATTTAAATATTGTCAAGTGTTAGGAAAAGAGGCTTTACTAGAGTTTACAGGAAAAATAATAAATGAGAAAAGTGATGGAAGTATAAAGAATGTTTATGAAAAGATGCTGAAAGCTGCTATGGAAGAGAGTGCAAAAGGGGTAAATGAACAGGTTATATTATCTCTAACGAAATATGGTGCAGGAAAGCAAATTGCTATGGATATGCTGGAAAGTAAAAAAGCATCGGCAAGAGAAGTGGCAGTTGATGTGCTTTTATCTATGCTTGATGATGAAATTAAAGAGAAATTCGCTTCAATGGTAGAAGGGGAGAAGAGTTCAAAAGTAAAGAATAAGATACTTGAAGCATTAGGTAGAACAGAAGATGTTGGACAATCAGGAAACTCTGGTGATGGAGAGTTATCTATAGATAAGTATTGTGAAAAGCAAATAAATAAAAATAAGACAACCAAGATTAAGTGGATTGATAGAGATAATATGCCAAGGATTAGATATGTTGGTAGTGAAGAAGAGATAAGTGAAGTAGTATACAAACATCTCTTTATAACATATAGCGATACAGAAGGAATAGCATTAAATGATGAAGGTGAAAAGATTGCTTCATACATAAATAGAGAGGACCTTGAAAATGCTGCGTTCTCACTTCTGAACCTTTGGCTGAATGATGGTGCTGAGGCAAAGAAAAAGTGGGTATTAATATTTACAGCTATATATGGAGATAGAAGAACAATCAATCTTCTACAGAAAAAAATTAAAGAGTGGCCTGATGCATCAAGAGGAACTATGGCAACATATGCTGTGAAGGCTCTTGGACTTAATGGAAGTGATGAAGCTTTACTATTTCTTGATGGATTGAGTAGAAAATTCAAATTTAAGCAGGTTAAAAAGGCTGCTGGGGAAGCATTAGAGATTGCAGCTAAAGAACTAAACATTCATCCAGAGGAACTTTCTGATAGGTTGATACCAACACTAGGGTTTGATGAGAGTGGAGAGCAAGTATTTGATTATGGACATAGAAAGTTTAAGGTGAGCTTATCAAATGAACTTAATCTTGAGGTTTATAATGAAGATGGAAAGCTGCTTAAGAATTTACCCGCTGTAGGTAAAAATGATGATGCAGAAATGGCGACGAAGGCAAGAGATGAGTTTAAGGCATTGAAAAAACAACTTAAGAATGTTGTGGAGATTCAAAGGGATAGATTAGAACTTGCCTTATCTGTTAATAGAAAGTGGACAGCTGAGAAATGGAAGAAGCTTTTTGTTGATAATAATATAATGCATAAATTTGCTACAGGGCTTATTTGGGGGGCTTATGATGGAGAAGAATTAAAAGATAGTTTTAGATATATGGAAGATGGGACTTTCAATACCTATGATGAGGAAGAATTCCTTATGGATGAACAGAAGGACAAGTATGGGGACAGAGCATTTATAGGTTTGGTACATCCTATAGAATTGGAAGAAGATGTGCTTGAACAATGGAAAGAACAACTTGAAGATTATGAAGTGGAACAACCTTTACTTCAACTTCATAGAGAAATATTTAAAGTAACAGAAGAAGAAATTAAGAGAATGACAATAGAAAGATTTGCAGGATTCAATATGAATGGAATATCACTTCTTGGAAAATTATCGAAATTTCAATGGGAAAAAGGAAGTATTCAAGATGGTGGTGGATATGATACTTTCTATAAGGAGATTGGAGAAATCGGAGTACAGCTTAATATGAGTGGTCTATGGGTTGGAATGAGTGCATATGACGCCGAAGAGGCTATGGTATTTGAATATGTATTTTATAAAGCAGGAAAAGTTCAAAGAGGAAGCTATGTGTATGACGATGTAAGTAAAAATACTGTGATAAACCCAAAGGATGTTCCAGCAAGAATCTTCAGTGAGATAGCTTATGATTTAAGCAAAGTAACTGAAAAATGTGTTGAGAGAGATGAGAATTGGAAGAAACATGGCCAATATAGCAGGATGAAATTATCTTAGAAGATATTAAATAGATGTATAATAGAGAAACTTTGCGAAGCAAATTCAAAGAAAAAAGAACAGAGAACAAAGAACAAATGTGGAGGATTTTTTTCCTTTCGTCAGAAAATCTTTATTATAAGAAATAATAAATAATAAATGGTGATAGTTTTTAGAGTTGAAAGCTATTGATAGTATGAAAGATTTAATAATAGAAGAAATATTTATTGTCTATGGAAATAAACAATATAATTTTTTCTGACCATCAGGAAGAAAAATAACCATATTTGTTCTCTGTTCTTTATTATTTGTTCTTTGCTCCTGCGGCGCAATAGTTTCTTATTATGCAGCAATAAATGAAATAATTATGTTTAAAGATACAACACAAAAAGAAATTCAAGGAGTGAAAAAATGAACCAGAGAATACTAAGACCTCCAGCAGAGGAACTATATAAAAAAGAATTAGAAGCATTGGAAAGTTTTTATAATGAGACAAAGCCAGCCAATTGGAGATTATCCCCAAGAGCAGTTAGGGATTTTATAATTGGTAGGGATGAACCTATAGAGTTCAATGGTGAAAAGATAGAGATTAAGAAGAAGTTCTATGGGGATGATGCACTTATCGAAAGGTGTATTGTTACATTAGCTGGTAACAGGGGACTGATGTTAGTTGGTGAGCCTGGTACTGCTAAGAGTATGCTCAGTGAACTTTTAAGTGCGGCTATATCAGGAGATAGTAGCAATACTATTCAAGGAACTGCAGGCACTACAGAGGATATGGTTAAATATTCATGGAACTATGCCATGTTATTGTCTGATGGACCAAGCAGAAATTCATTAATAGCATCACCCTTGATGAAAGGTATGGAAGTGGGATCTCTTGCAAGAGTTGAGGAGATAACTAGATGTCCTTCTGAGATACAAGATAGTTTGATAAGTATAATGAGTGATAAGGTACTTAACATTCCTGAGCTTGGGAATGAGGGGGTTGTGTATGCAAAGCCAGGATTTAATGTTATTGCAACTGCAAACATAAGAGATAAAGGTGTAAATGATATGAGTAGTGCCCTAAAGAGAAGATTCAACTTCGAAACTGTTTTCCCAGTAAGCAATATTTCTCTTGAGATGGAAATAATAGAAAAGGAATCTGAAAAATACCTTAAGGATAATAATATTGATATGATTGTGGATAAGAGTGCTGCTGAGATTCTAGCAGTTACATTCCATGAGCTGAGAGAAGGAATATCAAGTGATGGAGCAAGAATTGAAAAGATGGATGCGGTAATGAGTACTGCAGAGGCTGTATCTGTATATATACAGACAGCGCTTGGAGCATATTACTATGGTGATGGAAAGATAACAATGGATAGGGTTGTACAGAATGTTATGGGTGCAGTGGTAAAAGAGAATAGAGAAGATGTTGGAAAGTTAAAGAATTACTTCTCATCAGTTATTAAGGAAAGAAGCAAGAAAGAGGGCGAAGCATGGAAAGAGTACTACAATGCGAAGAGCTGGATAAAATAGGGGAATTAAAGGAACTTATAAAAGATGCTTATGACTTGAATAAGGAAATAGTATTTTTCCCTGTTAGGCATCATAGTCCTATTTGTACATATCATCTGAAGAAAACTATTGAGAAATACAGACCAGATGCCATATTAATTGAAGGTCCAAGCAATGCTAATAATCTTATTGCGGGAATAACTCATGAAGAGAGTAAACCACCCTTGAGTATATATTATACCTATACAGATTCTAAGAAATTACTGGATGAGGAAAAGGGGAAGTACATGTGCTACTATCCAATGCTGAAACATTCACCAGAATATTTCGCTCTTAAACATGGACAAGAAAAAGGAATACATGTTGAGTTTATAGATCTTCCTTATGAAGAGATTCTTTTAGCTTCAAAGGACGGTAATGGTATGAGGGAAAAAATGAAGAAACAGGAATACACTGATGATAAATATCTTCAGAGAGGTGAGTTCCTAAATAAGGTATGTAAACAGGGAAATACAAAAGATTTTCATGAGTTCTGGGAGAAATACTTTGAAATAAAAGGCTTGGATGTACCAAGTGAAGACTTTATAGAAGATATGTTAGCCTATTGTTATATGATAAGAGTTGGAGATGATGAGGAACGACTTGAGGAGGAAGGCTGTATATCGAGAGAACGATATATGGCTGGGAAAATTCATGAGGCAAGAAAGAAATACAATAGAATTCTTGTTGTTACAGGCGGATTTCATACATATGGAATTATAAAAATGCTCAAGAGTAATGAGAATTTTAGTCTAAAAAAATCTACCAAAGTGAAAGAGGAAGATAGTAATGCTTATATAATTCCATATTCTTATGAACATAGTGATGCCTTAAGTGGATATGCAAGTGGAATGCCGTACACTGCTTTCTATAGTAAAGTATGGGATGAAATACAGAAACATGATAGAAAGATTAATAATGTGAATGAAGATTGTGATTTCATTGTGGAAAAATCAAAGATAGTATATGAGAATTGTGTAAAATATTTCATTGCAAAGTGTAGTAGAACATTGAGAAAAGATGGAGAAGCAACTTCAACGGATGATGGGATACAGGCTCTTGTTATGGCCCTTGGACTAGCCGCTTTAAGAGATAAGAAAGGCTGTGGAGTTAATGAGATATGTGAAGGTGTAAGAAGTTCTTTTATTAAAGGAGAATATAGTGAGTTAAACAATAAACCCTTAGAGATACTAAGAAAATGTATGGTTGGTAATAAGGTAGGCGTTGTAACTTCAACTATAGATACACCTCCTATTGTGAAGGATTTCAAGGATATGTGCAGGAAGTATAAATTGAAGATCAACACAATGGAAAAGGGCGAAAAAATCTTAGAGATTTATAAGAAGGAACTTCATAAGGGTATAAGTGAGTTCTTCCATATGATGAAATATCTTGACTGTGAATTTTGCATAATGACAAAAGGGGCTGACAGGATAAGTGGTAAAGATATAAACATTAAGAGGGAAACATGGACATATATGTGGACTCCGGAAGTGGAAAGAAGTTTGATTGAGCTATCATTATATGGTGGAAGCATAAAAGAAGCTGCAAGAGAGATGCTTAGATTAGAGGTAGAGAATGCAAAAGGACATAGTGGATTAGCAGCATTATCACTTGTGAGAAGCATGATAATGGGTATAAAATCAAATGTTTATGATATAGTAGAGCGAATATTTGAAAGTATAGAAGATGATGGTGAATTTTTATCATTAGTTGAGTGTGCCAATTATATGTATTTTTTGTTGAAGGATGAAGTGGGAGAAGAAATTGAAGATGCATTTAAGAAATTACAAAAGAGGGCATATGAGAAAGCTATATTGATGATAGATGGAATAAAGGATGTATCGAAATTTGATGAGATGATATATATAGAAGGTATCAAGAAATTAAACTTTATTTGTAGTGAGAGTATATGTGATGAGGAACTTTTTATAGATAAGTTAATAGATATAGCCCAAAGGAATGATGTTCAACCTACTATAGAAGGTGCAATAATGGGTGTGCTATATGGATGGAATCGCATAGAGCAGATAGAAATCATGGAGAAGATTAATTCCTATATAAAAGGATCAGGAGAAGAGCGAAGAAAGTGTGCTTCTTTCTTAAAGGGGATTTTTTCTACAGGAAGAGATATAGTTCTTATGGATAGAGATATGATAGATATGCTTAATGATTATGTGGTAGGGCTAGATAGTTACGAGTTTATGGAAATATTGCCAGAGCTCAGATATGCATTTAGTTCATTTATGCCAAGGGAAATAAATTCTATTGGACAAATGGTAGGAAACATATATAACAAAAGTTCTGTTGATATATTATTCAATAAATCAGTTGGTGAAGATCAGATGATTATAGCAAATGAAATTGATAATAAGGCTAAAGAATTGTTAAGGGAATGGAGTATTTTAGATGGATAGAGAGGCTTTGAATAGATGGAGATTAATATTAGGGAGGTTCTCTGAAAATCAACTGCCAATTGGTGACGATAGAGGAGTTATTGAGATTGATGAAACCATGGAATTTTTATATGGAAGAGAATATAGTGAAGAGAATGGAGTAAGAGGGGGAGATAGCAGTATGCTAAATGTCCCTAAATGGATAACAAAGGTAAGAGAATTGTTTCCAGTGGAAGTTGTTGAGATACTAGAAAACCATGCTCTTGAAAAATATAATATGAAGGAGCTGCTCACAGATAAGGAAGTACTGGAAAAGCTTGAACCTAATAAAGATCTACTTAAATCTATTCTACAGATGAAGGATTTAATGAACAGTGATGTTCTTGATGCAGCAAAGAGAATAGTAAAAAAGGTTGCAATGGAGATACAGAAGGAATTAGAGACAGAGATAAAAGAAAGTATTGTTGGGAAATTAGACAAAAGTAATCAGGGATACCTAAGGAATAAAAATAATATTGATATAAAGAGAACTATTATGAAAAATCTCAAAAATTATAATAATGATCTTGGGAAGATAATAGTTGAGAAGGTTATATACAATAGCAGAATTAAGAGTTATAACAAGTGGAATATTGTGATTGCAGTTGATGAGAGTGGAAGTATGATAAATTCTGTAATACACAGTGCTGTTATGGCTGGGATATTCGCAAGTCTTCCAATGCTTAAGACCAAACTAATTATATTTGATACAGAGGTTGTTGATCTCAGTGAATATATTGATGATCCAGTTAGAACTATGATGAGTGTTCAGCTAGGTGGAGGAACTCATATTTTTAAAGCATTGGGATATTGCAACGAACTTATAACTGAACCACAGAAAACAATAGTTGTGCTCATAAGTGACCTATATGAAAATGGCTCTGTTACAGCTATGTATAGGGAAGCTCAAAAGATAATAGATTCAGGGGCTAGGTTGATGGTATTAACTTCACTTGATGATACTTGTACAGGAATATATGACAAACAGGCTGCGCAGAACCTCAGAAATATGGGAGCTGATGTGGCAGCGTTAACTCCGGAGGGTTTATCTAAATGGATAGCAGAAATAATAAGTTAGAAGGGATAAAACAATTTCTAGAACTGTGTAGTGAAGAGTACATCATAAATTTAGCAAATAAGGGATTATACAAGAGAGCAAACAAGGAAATTGATAACGGAATAACGTTGGAATATAATTTTATTGATAATTATGTGCATTGTAAATTAAGTGATGGTAGTGAATGTGATATTGGAGATTCTTTTGAGGAAATGAGGTGTAATTGTCCATCTAAAACAATTTGTAAGCATTTGATAATCGCAATTCTTCTTCTTAAGAAGGAACTTTTAAGTGAAGATGAGAATGACGTAAGTAAGGAACTAGTAGAAAATGGTGAAGAGAAAGAAGTAGGTAAAGATGGAAATATTGCCGAAAGTGAAGAAGTATGCGAGAGTGGACAAGTCGCAAAGAATAAAGAAGTATGCGAGAGTGGACAAGCCACAAACAATGGGGAAGTGTGGGAGCGTGGACAAGCTGTAAATAGTGGGGAAGCATTTGAAGGTGGACAAGCTGCCAGAAGCGGAGAAGTAGCAAGGCAGGAGATGTTTAAGTGGATAGAGAAAATTGATCTTTTTGAGTTATTGAATAATATTAAAGTGACTGAATTAGAAGAAATTTTCTTTCGTCTGAATTTTGGAATGGACTATGGAGTCAATAAAAGTAATGCTATAAAGGTAAAGTTATATGATGGGATTGAAGTAATCTTACCTAGTAATGGAATTGTTAAGAATATCTTATGTTCATGTAAAGATAGAGAGATATGTTCTCATAAAGTTGAGGGAATAATTGCATACCTTATTGATAATGAATATTTAGAACTTAGTAAGGCAAAGAATATACTTATGCAATATATTGGGAATAATGAAGGTGGCAATATTTCTTCTGACAAACTTTCTGGTATAAAGAGATTAATAAACAGAATAAGTAAATCAGGTTTATCTAGAATGCCAGTAAGTATATTGGAGGATATAGAACTTGAAGCAATTCATTGTGGGAATATGGAACTTCCAAGATTAGAAAAGATGTTGAGAGGATTAAAATCTATGCTTGAAGGGTATTTTAAAAAGCATTCATCATTCTCTACAAAGGGATATCTTAAACATCTTACTCGAATATTTTTAATTATATCTTCAATAGAGAAGTGCAAGGATTATAATATACTTACTAATATTATAGGAGAGAAAAAGACAAAATATATTCCTATTGGTGATCTTCATCTATATGGAATTGGTGCAGCAGCTTGGAGTGCTAATTCAGGATATGAAGGGCTAACATACTATTTCTATAATGAAGAAAAAAGCAAACTTTTCTCATTTAATGATATTATGCCAACATTTTATGATAATGAGAGAGGCAGAAAGTTATCATCACTTTATATTTCTCAGGGTAAATGGAATATACAAGCATCCATGAAGGATATATGTAGGGGAGAGGTTATTCTAAGAAACTGTAGAGTGAACAGAAATAACAGGATATCATCTTCAAAGGAAATCAATGGGGAAATTATAAAAAAGAGTTCAATTTGCACTTTGGATTTTAAGGGAATACTCTATAAAGAATGGAGAAAGATTAGAGAGGACAAGGAGAAAAATTTCATGTTCTCAATAATTGAGAGAGAGGAACATGAGAATATTCTGTTGATAGAGCCTAAAGACTATGGAGAGGCGGAATTTGATCAAGTTAATCAAAGATTAACCATTGAAATGTATGATTCATGTGGAGATATAATGAGCATACTAGTGCCTTTTACCAAAGAAAATGAATTTCTAATAAGAGCTCTTGAACGAGCAGTAAAGAAAAACAAGCTAGGGTATAGAGTATTAGGAAGAGTGTATAAATTAGATGGTGAGTATTTTATACATCCCATAAGTTTTCATTATAAGGACGGAGAGAGTGAGAATATTCATATAGACTAGAGGGCGGATTATATTGAAATTAACAAATGAGTTCAGGTGATAATTCATAATAGAGAAATATTGCGAAGCAAATTCAAAGAAAAAAGAACAGAGAACAAAGAACAAATGTGGAGGATTTTCTTCCTTTCGTCAGAAAATCTTTATTATAAAAAATAATAGATAATAAATAATTAATGCAAATAGTTTATTATAGTTAATTTCAGTATGTTTAGGGGGTGATGATATGGTGCAGGAGATATTAAGTGAATTGAACAGTTTTCTTCTTGGACTTGCAATTTACGGGCTTAATACAGTGAGGGAATCCGATAAGAGAGAGCTTGAAAAGTTAATTGAAAAGGTTGATAGGATTGGAATGGACAATCTTAAGAGTGAACTTGAACAATTTAAAGAGCTTATGAATAAAAGTATACATTCTACAGAAGATGTTAGTGAACAACTAGTTGAGAAGTATTATGTTGTATGTGGGTATGGATTTATAGGGGAATCGGTTTAGGAGAAACAAGGTACAAATTGGGGACAAACGGGGGACGGTTCATTAATTTATTAAATAAATTAATGAACCGTCCCCCAGTTGTAAAAAAAAAATCAAATTGATGATAACTTTTCCAAAATACTATCGTATTAAATAGTGAAAAAGAAAATAAGCGCTGATAATAAAATAGATTAATCCTAGGATAAAGAGAAGAATTCACAAAAATACAATAGAAAAATAATACGAGGTGGAAAAAATGAATAGAAAAAGAATATTATCATTAGTTATGGCTGCAACATTATTAGTAAGTGGAGGAAGTACAGCATTTGCACAGGAGAATGGAAAGAAAGACGATGTTAAAATAATGCATACAAATAATGTTCAAATTGAGTTATATGGTAAAGAGAAGGCTGAAATTGAGTTATATGGTAAAGAGAACAGTGAAAAGTCTCTTGAATATAAGGTTGTAGATCAGAAAGATATTAAGGACGAAAAAATAAATAAGTGGATAGCAAGCAACATAGAGAAGCAAGGGGTAGCTTTATATACTCAGGATAAAGAGTGTAATTATGTTATGGTAGCAAATGGAATGTCTAATGGAAGTGGTCACGAGATGGTTGTAACAGATATGTACTCTAAGGGGAATACTCTTTATGTAGAATATCATCATAAGCAACCTCAGGGTGATGTAATGACAATGAATATCGATTATCCATTTACAATTCTTAAAATAAGTAAAGATGTAAAAGTAAATCATGTTAAAGGTGAGAATCAGTCTGTCGATTTGACAATAGTTAAAGAAGCTGATATAAAGAATGAAGGAATTAAAAAGTGGATAGGAAAGAACATTGAAGAAAAAGGTGTGTCTTTATATACTGAAGACAAAGAGTATAATTATGTTATGGTAGCAAATGGAATGACAGGTGGTAGTCAGCACAGTATGATTATTAATGGTATCCATGCTGATGGAGATACTCTTTATGTAAACTATGATCATTTCCAAACAGAGAAAGGGAAAATGACAAGAAATATTGAATATCCAGTTGCTATTGCAAGAATAAGCAAAGATGTAAAAGTTAAAGAGGTTAAGCTAGACCAAAAAGAAGTGAAAAAGGAAATAGTTCATTTAGCTGGAACAATAAAAAAAGTAGATAATAGCGAAAAAAATCCAGAGCTTGCTGGAGAGAGTAGATTCTTTACTATTGAAACTAAAGAAGGAAAGTCTATAGATGTATTTTGCAGCATATTAGATGCAAAGATAAAAGGATATGAGAATATTAAGGTAGGGAACTCTATAGATTTTAAAGGAGAAAAATCACAGTATGGCGATTACTATGTAGTTGTTGAAGGAACTGTTAAAGAAGTTCAAGAATCTAATAAGATTGATAAATCAACTACACTTGGTGAAATTGAAGAAATGATGAAATCAGCTAAATCATCAGATGAAAAACTAAGAGTTATTAAAGCAGTAATTCAAATATTGAATGGATTATTTAGATAGAAAATAATTATTAGAAATTAAATTAATGGTATTTATGTAAGGAGAGTTGATAGTAAGAGCTATCAACTCTCCTTTTACGTATCTTAAACATTAAAGATTTATAGTGTACTTAAACGTAAGTGGCAAAATATGTTATAATTTTTAAATAGATGTTACAGGCAAGGGTTTTTAAAGAAAAAAGTTATATAGTAGGAGGGTAAATATGATTAAAAAACTTGGAGCAGAATTTGCAAACAAGATACTGGATTATGTAATTGATGAAAAAGAATATAATTTATATATAATCAGTAACATTGAAAAAGTGGGTTTTGAGAAAGAGTATCTAACATATTATGGAGATTTAGATGAAGAAGATAATCTTAAAGGGATAATGGTTAAATTTTTTAATATTTATACCATCTATACAAAGGATGAATGTTGGGATAAGAATGGTTTTATTGATATTCTTAATAATAGCGAATTAGGTATGATAATTGGAAAAGAAAAATTTGTTCAAGAACTAATTAGATCAGGACTTGAAGTTGAGGAATATGAGGGGCATTACTATGCAACTATGAGAGAAAAGAAAAATGATGGAGTAAACGGACAAGATAATAGAGGAGCGGACAAGCTAGAAAAGGTAACAGCTTGTATGGTTGAAGAGGTGGTTGGGTTGAGAGAAGCTATACCTGAGTTTATGCAAGGGAGCGGTAATTTCGGCAAAATATTAAGAGAAGGTATATCAAATGGAACTACAAGAGCTTACTGTATAAGAGAGTGGGGAAAGATGGTTGCATTTGCTCAAACCTCAGCTGAAAATTCACAATTAGCAATGATAACAAGTGTAATGACACATACTGAGCATCGTAAAAAGGGTTATGCATCATTATGTGTAGAGAAGTTATGTGATGATCTTATTGAAGAGGGAAGAAGTTTATGTCTCTATTATGTAAATAATAATGCAGGAAAGATATATAGAAAAATTGGATTCGAAGAAATTGGAAAATGGGGAATTGGTAGGTTTCGTGGGAATAAAAAATTGTAAAAGGAGCAGTACATATGAAGCGAAATAGATTAGTATACTTAATTCTGATAGTTTTAGTTATAGGATTAGGACTAGCATCTAGAAGGTGTGGGGGGATGCTGCCGGAATTCATAAGTAAGTATTCAGGAGATACCCTTTGGGCCATTATGGTGTTTTTAATAATGGGATTTATATTCAAGGACAAACCAATATGGATGATTGCTTGTTTTGCAATTATTTTTTCAGTGGCTATTGAGATATCTCAACTATATCATGGTGAATTTATAGATTCAATACGAGCAACAAGAGTAGGTGGACTAGTGCTTGGGTATGGATTTTTATGGAGTGATATAGTTTGTTATATTACTGGGATAATGTTTGGAGCATGTGTTGAGTATTATATTTATAAGACTAAAAACAGCAAGTAGATATATACTTGCTGTTTAGAATGTTGAAAAAGTCTAATCTTATGATTGCTAAGACTCAATGTACTGCGGGATTACTATTTGTACACTTCGGCCACGATTATCTTAATTCTTTAGATGATAAGTCATTACTTTTTCATTAATATATAATCAAAATATGCAGAAGTATATTCTTTATCATTTATTTTTCGTTTGATTACTCGCTTTTCCTTATAGATGACTTCAAATTTTCTTAAGAGTTGTTCAATTTCAGCATCTCTATAATGGCAATAAAGTACTTCCTCATTATCTCCATTTTGTTTGAACTCTCCAGGTCCTATCTCAATGCCTGTACCATATGAATCACACTCTTCGCTTAAGAAATTCACATAACATAGTCCTCCATACTTTAATACTCTGTAAAACTCTGATAGAGCAATTGAAAAATCCTCTTTTTTCATATGGACAGATGTATTATAAGAATATAGAAAACCAAAAAAATCATTTCCATAAGGAAGCTTTTTCATATCACCAAGTGTAATATTTAAATCTGTATTATGTTTAGCACAGAATATATTTGCTTTTTCTAATTGTTCGTCAGATATTTCAATTCCATAAGTCTTATATCCAAACTCATAAAATAAAGAAAGGGGTGGATTAGACCCACCAGCACCACAATCGAGAATAATTTTTTCAGAGGAATTGGTAGTACAATATTTCAAAAAGTTATATAATGGGAAAGCATTTATAAGATTGTGCATGTCTATACTCACTCCTTTTAATAACTAGTATAATTAGAAATTTTGACTATTTGATTTTTATATGGGTATTTATTTCTTCTCAATTATATAATCTATGAAGCCCAAAGTAACCTTAGCACCATCTTGTTTAAAACCATTTCTAATTCTGTTCTCTTTAAAAATAACCTCAAAGCCTTCAAAAAATCCATTCTCTTCAGCCTCATTAACATCGAAGTAACTATGCAAAACATTCTCTCCATATTCAAATTGAAGATATTCACCTTCTCCTACATTTATGCCTTGAGTTGCTCTCTCATCATTACATGAAGGAAAATTTATAAATGCATATCCTCCTTTTGTTAATACACGATGTAGTTCTTTTAAGGATTGTTTTATTTCTTCTTTCTTCATATGAAAAATTGAGTTGTAAGAATATGCATAACTGAATTCTTCATCTTTGAAAGGAAGGTTAAGCATATTACCTTCTATAATATTGAGATTAAGATTATGTTTTTTCTGAAATTCAGCAGCTTGTTCCAGAGCTTTTTCACTGCAATCTACACCATGAGTCTCATAACCGTGATTTTTGAATATACCAAGTGGTGGACAGTTACCACCAGCTCCACAGTCTAGTATTTTTTTCTCTAATCCTTTACCCTCAGTGTAAAGTAGAAATGTGTATAACTGGGTTTGACGATAAATTTGATTCATTTGTACATACCCCCCTATATAGTGTTCTTAAATAGTATCATTAAACTCAGGAAAGAACAAGAATTGAAAAAAAATGAATTTTATGGTATAATACAGATATAAAGAGAGGAAGAATAAAAATTTATTCTTCCTCTTTTTCTTTAGTTTATAAAATTTAGCGAGTGAGGTAATTAAAATATAATATAAAATAAAATAAGATAAAATAAAAGTGGTTGGACAAGCTTTAATTATTTGTTATAATATATAAAATCATTAATTCATTAATTCATAAGAACATGTCTATTAATCTCCATAACAAGATCATTTATAGTATCATAATCAGGTTTATCAGGAAGAACGCATTCTTTCTTTGCATAGTCAAATTCTTTCTCATATTTATCAACTATATTAAATACCTCACTGTAATCTTTAACACCGTTTTTCACACATACATAAACACCATTTCTAAGATTCATTAAAAGAGAATGGTTATTATCTCGATGGGTATGAATACCTTTGCCCTGTAATATCTCAGTACCCATTATTAGTAAGCGGACCAAGTGCATAGCGTGTTTATTAAGATGAAGATCATCTTTTTTACTATTTCTATGATTTAATTTATCATAATCTTTTATAACATTATTCATCTCAGAGTACATGCCTTTTAAATCGCGAAGAGGATATCCTTTCAAATTTATATCAATTAGAATTTCTTTATCTTCTTTTTCTTTAATTGAATTTCCAGTAGTATCATCAGATATATACAGATTGATGTTATTATCAAGTTGTACATATCTATCCTTGAATGTTACCATCTGATTCTGGATACTCCTGAGAATATGACGTTCTTTTTCTGCTTTGGGATAATTATCTCGTGCTAAAGCATTCTGAAGTCTTCTAAGTTGAGCAGTAGCATAGCCGCCAAAGGTATTAATTGCATCTTTAGAAAGGAAAATATCAGCATTATCTCTTATGAGTTTCCCTTCAGGAGAACATAATAGAACATGTTCATCTTTAGTACCTAGAAGTTCGATACAATTTGGATTACAGTTTGAGAGAAGTTTTATAATTTGTTTTAATGGATATATAACAGTATCTGTTTCTCTATGTTCAAATGCTTTATCTGAGCATTCTAGGGTGAGTATTTCTTTCTTAGTGTTAAGAAATATTCCTCTAATATCAACGTCACTATGTTCATTATTAGTTCCATAAGCATTGCTACCTGATAGTGTTAAGTATATTAGGTTATCTTTTAGTGATGGAGTTGTTTTTAAAAAATCGTAGTCTGTAGTATGTAAAATATCTATAAATTTTTTTTCGGCCTTTTGTGAAAAAATCATAATATTCCTCCAAACTTTATTCAATATACATTCTAATTATCTAGTATAAGGTTATATGAAAAAACTATATTTTGTCAATAAATAAAGAGATTCAATAAAGAGAATCTCTTAGAATATAATCGTACTATGGTATTACAGTGCATATTTTCTCAATGTTCATTTAGTATATTTGAGTGTACAATAATATTTTTTTTCGAATTTAAATCTTCAATTACTACTGAACCACTTTCCATATCTAAAGTTTTAATTAAAACTGGATTATTTTCATAAAAGACTTGTGCAGTAGGTCTCTGATTTAGTATTTGTTGCACTTCAACTGGTTCCATATATATACCTCCCATTTTTAAAAGATGTTGAAAAGCCCAATTCATTTTAACTAGGCTCTTGAATTGCTAAAGAACATGATATATTCTGTTGCTCATTCTCCTAGTGTTTGAATTGGGACTTATAAAATTGGGCTTAAACTTTAATGTCTATGACCCCATTTTTCATTAAGTGTTTTTACGTGTACGACTGCATCATTCTTTGTTTGCAGATTTTCAATTACTGCTTTATTAGTATCTTTATCAAAACTTTTTATTAAAACAGGAGTATTTTTATAATAAATTTGAGCGTGAGGTTTTTCGTTTAGTAGTTGCTGTACTTCTTTTGGTTGCATAAATATACCTCCTCATATTTAGCGTTTATTAGCCATTTTTTCTTCTTGTGCTTTAATCATTCTTCTAGTCATTTCCCCACCAAGATTACCAGCGCGAGCCATTTTGCCCGCTACTTGAGATGTCATATTTCCCATATATGGGTGATCGTTTGAATTGTTACTAACTTGATTTTCTAAATGGAGTTCTTTAGCAACTTCCATCTTGAATTTGTCTAATTCACTTTTTTTACTTGGTACAACAGGTCTATTTGTCATTTCAATCTCTCCTTTATATAAGGCATATTCAAAGCTTGTTCATAAGAGAGTCGAGTTCAACTATAATTTACACGTATCCAAAACACGTTGAACCGTCATGATTTTGGAACAAGTATAAATTAAGTTTCACTAAGGATTCTCTATAAATAGTTTGTGTTTTTATGAAAATTAAATACAAACAATAAATGAGTGGATATAAAGTTATTCATAAAGTATGAAAAAACTGTATTTTAATATATAGTCAAATGAGGCATTTACGTGTGTTTAGTAAAGTATTAGAAAAAATTGCTTGAAACTTAAAAACATTTAATATACAATAGAGTAAATATTTATAATATTAAATTTTTTTTAAAAAATAACTTAGCGTTGGTGATTAACATGTTCAATACAAATAATAATATCAATAAAAATTTATCATCCTCATCATGCTGAGCACTGTGTTATGACAATTGAATTTTGTCATCGATGCAGTGCAGTTTGTGCTGCGTCGATGGGGGATTATAGAAGACCTATCGGTGTAAAACTGATAGGTCTTTATTTTTTTAAAAAATATAACGGAGGTAATAAGATGTTAGATATCAAAAGAATTAGAAAAGAAACAGAAGCAGTAACTGAAGCGTTATTAAAGAGAATGGATGAAGTTGATTTCACAGAACTTTTTCAGTGGGACGATAGAAGAAAAGAGATAATTCTGGAAGTTGAAGAGTTAAAAGCAAAGAGAAATAAGGTGTCAAAGGAAATACCAATCCTAGCTAGAAATGGAGAGGATGTTACCTCTCTTAAGGAAGATATGAAGAAGATTGGTGAGGATATAAAAGATATGGATGGAGAGCTTAAAGACCTCCAGGATAAAATTAATTATTTCCTTGCAACGCTACCAAATATTCCAGATGATGATGTTCTTCCAGGTGGAAAAGAGAACAATGAGGTTTTAAGAGTTTGGGGAGAAATACCTAAGTTTGATTATACAACTAAAAATCATGTTGACCTTGTTACTGATCTTAAACTTATTGATTATGAGAGAGGAGTTAAGCTTGGAGGAAATGGTTTCTGGTTATATAAAGGAGATGGCGCATTACTTGAATGGGCATTACTTAACTTTTTTGTTGAAGAGCACACTAGAGATGGATATGAATTTATATTACCACCTCATATTCTAAATTATGAATGTGGGTTCACTGCGGGACAGTTTCCTAAATTTGATGAGGATGTATATTATGTTGAAGATCAAGAGAAGGATAACAAGAACAAGCAGTTTATACTTCCCACATCTGAAACAGCTCTTGTTAACATCCATAGAGATGAGATGATGAATGAAGAAGAGTTACCTAAGAAGTATTTTGCATATTCTCCATGCTATAGACTAGAAGCAGGAAGCCATAGAGCTGAAGAGAGAGGAATGATCAGAGGACATCAATTCAATAAAGTTGAGATGTTCCAGTTCACAACTCCGGAACAATCAGGTGAAGCAATGGAAGAATTGATAAGTAAAGCTGAAAATCTTGTTCAGAAATTAGGATTACACCACAGAGTTGTAAAACTTGCTGCAAAGGATGCAAGTGCTACTATGGCAATAACATATGACATTGAGGTTTGGATACCAAGCATGAACATATACAAAGAAGTTAGTTCTGCATCTAACTCTAAGGATTATCAGGCAAGAAGAGGTAACATAAGATTCAAGAGAAAAGATGGAAAACAGAAAGATTTTGTACACACACTAAATGCATCTGGACTTGCAACAAGTAGATTGATACCAGCAATAGTTGAGCAGTTCCAACAAGAAGATGGAAGCGTAAAAGTTCCTGATGTTTTAAGAAAGTGGATCAATAAGGAATACTTAAGACCATAGTAAAACAAAGGACAATCTGGGGACGGTTCATTAATTTATTAAATAAATTAATGAACCGTCCCCTTGCTTGTCCTTATTTATTCTTTTGTTATAATAAATATAGAAAAAATTAAAAAATTTTAAAACTTTTTCACGAAAACTTCTCTCTAAGTAGTGAAAGGAGGCATTAAAACCATGGTTGAATTAGTAAAAAAAGCAAAAAATGGAGATGAAGAAAGTTTCTCCTTAATAATAAATAATGTTAAAAATAAGGCTTATAGAGTGGCTTATAAATATTTAAAAAATGAAGAGGATTCAATGGATGCAGTGTGTGAAGGGGTAGTGATAGCATTCAAGAATATTCATTTATTGAAGAAACCTGAGTATTTCGAGACTTGGTTTACTAAAATAGTAATAAATCAATGTAATTTACAGATAAAAAATAGAAAAAAGGCTGAAAAAATTACTGAAATGCTGCAAGAGAGGATTTCTACATTTAAAGAAGATAATCATAGAGAAGAATTGATTATAATTAAGGACAAGCTTGAAAAGATGAAGCCCCTAGATAGAAATATTATTCACATGAAGTTTCTTCTTGGGTATAAGTTTAAGGATATTGCAGAAAGACTTAAGATACCAGAGAGCACAGTAAAAACAAAAGCTTATAAAGGAATAAAAGAACTTCAAAATGAAATTTAAAGGAAGTTGATGAGGAACATTCTCTAAATAAAGGTAAAAAAATAAGGAGGTCTGAAAATGGATAAGTTTGACAATTGTGATAAAATAAGAATACCAAAAGAATTTGATAATAGAATAGATGCTAGTTTAAAAAAAGCAAAACCAGGAAGTTATTATTATAGGAATAGGATGAAGATTACAACCTCATTAGTATTGGTTCTTGTGATGTTTATAGGAATGAATCCCGATGTAAGGGCGTATACAAAGAATGTTATGGAATGGTTTAAATCAGATAAAAGTATAACAAAACTTAAGGAAAACAATTTTAAGGTATATGATTTAGTAACTGAAAAAGATGGTTATAAGCTATATATGAAAGATATGTACTTTGATGAGGAAACATTCAGTATGAAAATTGCTGTAGAAGATGAAAATGGAAATGCATTTGATATACAAGAGGGGGATATCTCAGGTAACTATTTATCTACAAGATTTGGAGCAGTTAATGGAGAAAATATAAAAAATGTTGACCCTTGGTATGATGTGGAGGGATATTGTCATCTTAGAAATGCCTTTGATAAAGATAATTTTTATTATGGTAAAGCAGAGTTAAAGTTTATAACTACTGTTTCTGATGGGAATAAGACAATAGAATTTGATAAAGTTGCTATAAAAGACGAAAATATTAGCCGTGTTAAATCTAAGGACATTGAACTTGATAAAGAATATGCATTTAATGGAGTAAAGATTTTGGTTCATGATTTAAAGATATATCCTAATAGAATGAAAGTATGGATAACTTCTAAAGATAGTGATATAGACTCTAAATTAATGTTTATGAAAGTTAAGTTATTGGACGATAATGGCAAGAGTTATGAAAGTGATAGAGAATTTTTGTGGGGAGAAAATTCTAGAGAAATTTACTTCAATGATTCAATTTATTTTGATAAGGATATAAAAATAGAAAAAATTGAGATAGATTTAGGTCATGGTGAAGTAAAAAGCATTAAAATAGTACCAAGAGAAAAAATGGATTATGGGAAAAGTGAAGAATTTAAATATAATGATAGATTATTCAAAACATACAGAGAGAAAGACAAAGAATTATTTGATTGTTGGACGTACAACCAAAGTGGTTTTATTAAAAACGGATTTTATGAAAAAGATTTGGAGTATACGTACTTAAAATTAAAATATGATGATGTAAACGAGAAGCCGTCTAAATACTATATTAAAAAATGGACAGGTGTCTGGGAGCCAATGTATAACAACATTGATGAAGAAGTTAAAACAGTAAGAATTACAAAAAATGAAATTGAAAGACAAATAGGAATGGAGCTAGAGGAGATATTAAAATTAAATGATGATGAGTTTAAGGACTATGGCATAAAATTTAATCAATATATAAACTCTAGACTTGAAAGAAATGATAGTGAAATTAACATTGATGAAACAAGAAAATCCATGAAAAGATATATTGATTGTGGACAATTATTATTAGGAAAATCAAGTGATAGTAAAGACCCATTAACTTTTAGAAAAGAGACCGTGAGCACAAAGAAAGAGTGGGAATTTGGTATACTTGATGGGACAAAGATAAAAACGGAACATATTGAAATAGATTTAGATTAGAAAAGGTACAAACGCAAGCGGGGACGGTTCATTAATTTATTAAATAAATTAATGAACCGTCCCCCAGTTTGTCCCCCAGTTTGTCCTCAGTTTGTCTTATTTTTCTGTTAAGATAAATATTGAATAAATAAATTATTTTAGATTTTAAGTAAATATTTAAATAGATTGAAACTTTTTTAAAGATATTACATCTAACATATGAAAGGAGAGTGAAACAGCCATGGTTGAGTTAGTAAAAAAAGCAAGAAAAGGTGATAAGGATAGTTTTGCACTTTTAGTTGATCAGGTTAAAGAGACAGCATATAAGGTTGCTTTTACTTATCTTAAAAACAAAGAAGATAGCTTAGATGCCGTGTATGATGGAGTTGTAACTGCTTATTCCAAAATACATACTTTGAAGAATGCTGAATATTTTGAGACATGGTTTATGAGAATAGTTATAAATTGCTGCCAGATGCAGCTGAGAGATAGAAAGAAGTGCGATAAAATTGTTCAAGTGTTGCAAGAACGAAATTCATTATATAAGGAAGAAAAATATCGAGAGGAATTAATTATACTTCATGATAGTTTAATGAGAATGAAGCCTTTGGATAGAAAAATTATACACATGAAGTTCATTCTTGGATACAAGATAAAAGATATTAGCGAAATTCTTAATATGGAAGAGAGTACAGTGAAAAATAAGATCTATAGAGGGGTTAAAAAGTTAAGAGAGGATGTTTCATAAAGGAGGAAATTAGAGTGAAAAATTTAAAATATGATGAGAATATCACTATTCCTGAAGAACTATCAGAATGTGTTGAAAGAGGGGTAAATGATGCAAAAAGACCAAATTATTATTGCAGAAATAAGTCTAGGATTATAGTTTCATTAATATTAGTTTGTGTAATAAGCCTAGGTTTTAATCCTAATGCCAGAGCGTATACAGCAAATTTGCCTATTGTGAAAGACGTTATGAAGTGGTTCAAATCAGATGAAAATATTAACAAAGTAAAAGAAAATAAGTTTAAGGTATATGATTTAGTGACTGAAAAAGATGGGTATAAGCTCTACATGAAAGATATATATTTTGACGAGGAAAGATTTAGCATGAAAATTGCTGTGGAAGATGAAAATGGAGCAGCATTTAATATTAAAGAATGGAACATGACAAGTAATCATATTGGAGAAGATTACATACGATTTAATGGAGAGAGTATAAAAAATGTTGATCCTTGGTATGATGTGTGGAACTTTAGTTATTTAGGAAGTTTGTTTGATAAAAACAACTATAACTATGGGAAAGTCGATATAAAGTTAAAGATGACTGTTTCTGATGGGAATAAAACAATACACTTCAACGAGGTTGAGATTAATGAGGAAAATGTTATAGAAGCTAAACCTAAGGTGTTTATAATTAATAAAGAATATGTATTTGATGGAGCAAAAATATTAATTGAACATTTGAAGATATATCCTAACAGAATGGAGGTTAAGGTAAGTTCTAGAAATTCTGATATAGACTCTAAGGTAACTTATATGAAAATGAAGCTAACTGATAAAAATGGTAAGGTTTATGAAAAGTCTAGTGCCAGTTTGTATCGTAGAATTTGTAGAGAGTTTGTTTTTAATGATTCGATTTATTTTGATAATGATAATAGTATTGAGAAAATAGGTATAGAGTTAGGTGTGGGGAAAGTTCAAACTATGAAGATAATAGAAAAAGCCAATTTGACCCCTGGAGATAATGACGAATTCTCATATAATAATGTGAAATTTAAAGCATATGTGGATGAAAATGATACAGATTATACCTATTTAGATGTGAAAATAAATGATAGTCAGGATTTATATTCTTCGTATTATATTAGAAAATGGACTGGCGCTTGGGAGGAAATGAGTTATTGTGACCCTAATGAATCTACAAGTATAAGAATTACTAAGAATGAAATTGAGAAGGAATTAGGGAAAGATTTAGAGGAGATATTAAAATTAGATGATGATGAATTTTATAATTATGCTGTTAAGTATAATAAATATATAGATTCAAGAAAAGAAAGAAATGAAAAAACAATTAATAATAAAATAAATATTGATTTAACAAAAGAATCTATGAAAATGTATATTGAAGAAAGGGCATTAACTCTTGGGGAGGGTTTAAGTATAGGTGATGTATTAAAATTTGGTTGTCAAAATAATAGTACGTCTAAAAATTTAGAATTTGGGATTATTGATGGATCAAAGATAAAAACAGAACATATCGAGTTAGAGCTAGATTAGAAGGGGACAAACACAAACAAGCCTGAAGCCTGGGGACGGTTCATTAATTTCTTATGAAATTTAATGAACCGTCCCCTACTTGTATTTATTACATTCAAATTTATGGTAAAATATAACTAAGTGAAAAAGTTAAGATGTGAATAGGGGGATGGGGATATGATATTAAGCAAATGTGGTTATAGATGTGATCTATGTTTAGCTTATAAGGGGAATATAGAGAAGGAAGATAAGAGGCAGATTTTGAGTGATGGGTGGTTTAAATATTTTGGTTTTAGGATTGAACCAGAGGATATTATGTGTGAGGGATGTGTATCTTGTGATAATCCTAAATTGATTGATAATAATTGTCCAGTGAGACCTTGTGTAATATCAAAAGATATAAAAAACTGTGCATATTGTGGGGAATATATATGTGAAAAATTATTACTTAGAATTGTTGATTATGATGAAAAGATAAATTTTGACCATAGTGATATTCCAGATGAAGATTATGAGAATATAGTGAAGCCATATGAATCTAAAAAACGACTTGAAGAGATAAGAAAAAGAATAACTAGAAGATAATAATCAAAGAAATAAAGCTTAGATTTAAAACTTAGGGGAGAGGTTACTTGTATGAATCAAATATTAGAAACTGAAAGATTAATAATTAGAAAGTTTGATAAAAAAGATTATCAAGATGCATATGAATATTTAAGTGATGAGGATGTAATGAAATTTATTGAATCACCATTTAGCTATCAGCAAACTGTTGAATTTGTAAATACCTTTATGTGTGAAAAGCCAAATGTATATGCTTTGGTGGAGAAGGTTAGTAGTAAAGTGATAGGACATGTTATTTTTCATTCTTATGAGTATGAAAATGTATATGAGATTGGGTGGTTGATAAATAAAAATTATCAAGGTAAGGGATATGCTTATGAAATAAGTACGTAAGCTCTTATCAAATATGGATTTAATGAATTAAAGTTACATAGGATTTTTGCTACAACAGTATTAGCAAATACAAATTCGTGCAATCTTTTAGAAAAACTAAATATGAGAAGAGAAGCTCTTTTTAAAAAAGCTAATTTTCATAATAAAGAATGGATAGATGAATGTTGGTATGGAATATTGAATGAAGAATATTTAGTGAATAAATAAAAGTTCAATTTAGATAATTGGAGAGATAATAATGGACAAATTTTAGCAGGAGAGTTGAAGCAAGCTATGGTGGCTTTAATGCAAATAGCAGTTTATTATTCAGTTCAAGAAGAACTTGAAAAATCTATAGATAGTTCTTTGAAGAGAATGAAAGATGAAAATCTAATTGATTAATAAGGGGCGAATATAGAAAATGAGTAAAAACCAAATAATTACAGATAGATTAATTATATTTCCATTTACATATGAAATAGTATGTTCAATCATAACAAAGGATTATGAATCACTTGGAAAGCTAGGATACAGAAGTAGTGAAGATTGGCCACATCCAGATTTTCTTGACTTTTTGCCTATATTAAAAAAGCAGCTAAAAGGAGTAATTGAGCCAACTGGGTTTGATGGATGGGTTATTGCAAGAAAAGAAGATATGCTCATAATTGGAGATGCAGGCTTTAAGGGAGAGCCTGATGAAAATGGTGAAATAGAGATTGGGTATGGATTTGTTAAGAGCCAGCGTGGAAAGGGTTATGGATATGAAGCTGTTAAGGCTCTTATAGAATGGGGATTAGAACAGAAAAATGTTAAGAAGATAATAGCTGACTGCTTAATTGATAATATAGGATCAATAAGGATTTTACAGAAGGTTGGTATGAGTGAAGTTAAAAGGGATGATGAAATGATATATTGGGAGATGCAAAATACTGTAAGTAAGAATAATATATATTAGTTACAATAAACTGTTATTTGGGGGAATAGGGAGTAAAATATGAAGATAATTAGAAGAGGGATAATAGTTATATGTTTACTATATTTAATAGGCTATGGGATAGATTTCTTACCAGAGAGTAAATATTATGATAAAGAATTAGAAAGATTAGTTAAACAAGGAAAAGCACAGGTCATTGAAGTAGATAAGAGTTTTAATATTGATGATGCAAAAATTCATGTTAAGAGATTAATTAATACAGATAAATATACTTATGTTAGATATTCATATATACGTAAAGAGGAAGGATGGTCATTCGTAGGGAATATTCAACTATTTGATGATAAAGGAAAGGAATATTTTTGTAGTGCTGGAGGTATGAATGGTAAACCATGGGGAGAAGATGGGAGACAGAGATTTGATAAATTGGATGAAGATGCAAAGTATGTATTAATTAAAATTGAGCATTATGACAGAAAAAATGAAATTAAGATTTCACTTGAGGAAGAGGGTGAAATTAATGAAAAATAATACAAAATTAATGGGAAGAATAGAATGGATTATAGTAATAGTGCTTTTGGTAGTGTGTATTAATAATGAATATTTTAAGTATGGAAAGTTCTCACCAATTAAGGCACATGAAGCATCAGAGAGAACTTTTCATTATGGACCATCTGAAATAGTTGAGACAATTGATACAGATGATATAAAAATATATTTATGCAGATATAAAAAGTGGGTTTCAATGAGTACTATCACAAAGGACTATTTAAAATGGAAAATAAGAGGTAATGCTATAAAAGAAATTAAAGCTGATGAGAAAGTATCATGGTCATATAGTGGTTCAAAAATCAAAGGATATGGTCTTTTAATGAGAGTTTTTGGATATGTAAGTGATGAGGATATATCAACTATAACTTTGGAGGTTGAAGGCGCTACTGGGAATAAGGTATTAGAATATGAGCTAAATGAGAATCGAATGTTTATTTTTTATTGGAATGATGAAGAAGAAAAATATGAATTAGAAAAATTAAAAGGAATCAATGATCATGGAGAAATAGGTTATGACAAGGAGTTTTATTAATATAAATTAAATGAAAAAAATAAGGATGGTAAACAGGAATAAGTTAATATTAATAATGAAATGGCGAGGGGCAAGTATGGAAGACAAAAAGTTAATATGGGGATTAAACCAAAAGAAATTAAGAGAAATTATACTTAAAAAAGATAAATTTGAAGAAGCTATTGGACTATGTTTAGAGCAACACGAAATGGTGCATGCTTCTGAGATGTCAAAGCGGGCAGATAAGACTTTTGATGATATACTTTGGGAGGATTTAGAGGATGAAACTTTCAGAAGGATTATGAATAAGAAAGGAAGAACCATAGCTTACGGCATGTGGCATTCTGCAAGAATTGAAGATATTACAATGAACATTCTTGTAGCTAATACTGAACAGGTTATAAATTCAGACAATTGGCTTGAGAAAATCAATTCAAAAATATGTGATACAGGTAATTCTATGACATCGGAAGAAATCTTAGATTTTAGCAAAGAGATAAATATGGAAGAGCTCAGAGAATACAAGATTACTGTAGGAAGAAGAACTCAAGATATAATAAAGAATTTAAAACCAGAAGATATGAAGAGAAAAGTATCAAAAGAGGGATTGCAGAGAGTTTTAGAAGAAGGTGCAGTATTAGATGTTGAAGGGGCAAATTGGTTGATTGACTTTTGGGGAAAGAAGAATGTAGCGGGTATTATTTTAATGCCGGGAACACGTCATCATATTGTACACATTAATGAATCAATGGAGGTTAAAGATAAATCTTTAAAGAGGAAAAAATAGTGTTACGAATAAGATAAAAAGGGGAAGAAATTTATGAACGAACAAAAAAGAAAAGAGAATCCTCTAGTAGGAATATGGGATAGAGCATCAAAGACCTTTGGAAAGGTAGGCCCAAAATATTGGAGTTATTTTGGAGAGCAATTAGTTGATAAATGCAAAATTGAGAATGGACAAACAATATTAGATATAGGATGTGGAGTTGGAGCATCGCTGCTGCCGGCTGCTAAGAAGGTTGGTGGAGAAGGGCAAGCAATTGGAATTGATTTATCAAATGGAATGGTTCAAGAGTGCATCAAAAACGGACAAGCAGAAAAACTTTCAAATATTGATGTTTTAGTAATGGATGCTAATAAATTAGAATTTAAAGATAGTAAATTTGACTATATTCTTAATGGATTTGGGTTCCCTTATTTGTATTATGGAGATGAAAATTTTAAGGAAGTAAGAAGAGCTCTAAAAGCTAACGGAAAGTTTGGGATTGTGACATGGGGAATGCAGGAGGATACTAAGTGGATAACTGAGGTGGTTCAAAGACATCTTAAGGATGATAAAAAAGATAACAGTAAAGATAATAGAATAAAAAATGATGAAAAAGAAAATCATGAGAAAAAAATAGATATATGTTCTTCTGAAGGGGTGAGGACAGCTTTAGAAGAGGCTGGGTTTAAAGAAATAAAGATATCTACTCAGGATAAGCTGTTTACATATAAGGATAAAGAAGAATGGTGGAATGAAATGTGGGCAAATGCAGTAAGAGGAATACTTGAAAAGATAGAAGATAGAGGAGAAGAATATCTTCTAAAATTCAAAGAAGATACTTTTGAAGGGCTTGAACAATTTAGAACTGAGGAAGGAATTAGTTTTAAGAGATCGGTTATATATGGTATAGCCCAAATTTAACTGAGATATAACGAATAACCATTATAATGTGGAAGAATAATAAAAAATATGTTAAAATAAGCAATTTCATACTATAGGAATGTTCAATATATAGATGTTTAATATATAGATGAAGTCAACGAAAACTTGGTGTATACATATCTCAAAACAACCATGTTTTTTGCGATTTATGGGCTTATTATTAAATATTGAAAGTAGAGGAGAGATTGTATATGGAAACACAAAGATTAATTCTTGAACAAGCTTTGCATTATCTCAATAATTATAAAGTTGGGGAAATAAAGCATATACTTAAAGGATACTCAGATGATGCTAAATATGTATTAAAAACAGTTGATGGGAAATCACTTCTACTAAAAATTTCACAGATAAATGAGTTTAAAAGAAAGAAGGAAGAATTTAATTATTTAAGATTGCACTATGACAACGGAGTTAAATGTTCAGAACCATTAGAGTTCTTTAAACTTGAAGAACATAATGTATGTATAAGTTTATTATCATTTATTCAGGGTAAGAGTGGCGAAGAAGTATTACCCATACTTTCAAAAGAAGAGCAGTATGCATTAGGATGTAAAGCTGCAGAAGAATTGAGAAAAATCCACAAGGTGGAACCAGTCCAAACATTTGATTGGTATAGTAAAAGATGGGAAAAGCATTTGAAAAAGAAGCAAATTGTTAAAGAGTTAGGATACACATTTTATAAACAAGATGTTATAGAAGAGTATATTGAAAAGAATTATGAGATACTAAAAGATAGTCCGACAAGATTTCAACATGATGATTTTCAACCATTAAACATGATATTTAATGGAAACGAACTAAGTGGAATAATAGATTTTAATAGATTTGATTGGGGAGATCCCTTAGAAGAATTTTTTAAGCTTCCTAAATATACAAATGAAATAAGTATAGAATTTTCTAAAGGGCAGGTAGATGGATATTTTGATGGATTTGTTCCAGATTATTTTTGGAGAAAATATAATCTGTTTGTTGCACTTAACTTCCATGCTAGCATAATTGGAGGACATGAGCTAAATAATTTAGAGATGGTTAGAGAGAGACAAAGAAATATTTTTGATACACATGATTTTGTAACTCATGGTGCTCCGGCGTGGTATACAAAATAAAGAAATACGTTGGGGGGAGTAAAAATTATGAACACTGAAAGATATAATGATTTAGAGAGAATTGCAAAGATAGTTCTTCAAAAGAAATTAAATAGATCATTTACGGTTAAGGGAGAACAGAATAATAACTGGGTCTTCATAACTGAAGGGGATGAGTATTTAGTTAAGTTCACAACTAAAGAAGAATTTAAAAGGTTAGAAACAGAAGCAGCACTAACAAAACTAATGGGAGATAGTGCTGGAGTGCCAGTTCCAAAGATTATTTATATTGGTGAATATGAGGATGAGTATTATATGATTAGGACATTGATCAAAGGACAACCGTTGGGTCAATTATTTAATCAAGGTATGATTAAAGTTCTTGGTGAAGAAGGGCAACCTTTAGAAGAATTCTTGGATAAAGAAATGATAAAAGTTCTTGATGAAGAAGGGTTTGGTACATTGATATATGAGGTTGGACAAGCATTAGCAAAGTTGCATAAGGTTAGTTTTCATAAGAAAGGATTAATAGATAAAGATCTCAATGTAATTGAGTATAATATATTTTCTAAAGAAGAATTCATGTCTTTTTTAAACACAGTATATGAATTTAAGTGTGTTACAGAAGAGCAGTATACATATCTTAAGAACCTTGATATTGATGATATTTACAGTGGAGAATTTGTATTGTGTCACTGTGATTATGGTCCAAATAATATTCTTGTGAGTAGTGGACATCTATCAGGAATAATCGATTATGAATGGGCATCTGCAGCTCCTTGTTATGACGATATAGTTTCATTCCATGTATTTATGAAGATGTATGATATGGAAGAATTTATTGAGTATTTCTATAAAGGATACAAAACAGTTAAGGATATACCAGAAAAGTATTTTGATAATATCCTTATATACAAGTTATATAGGGTAATAACAATGTTGGCTTGTCAACTTAACCAGCCAGAGGAGAGGCAGTTAAAGGATGTTAAAGAGAAGTGTAAAAAATTATTAGAAGAATTATTGAGTTTAGTATGAAAGGATGAAAAATATGAAACAGAGTAAACAAATGTTGAAGATTATAGGATATGTAGTAAGAGGAGAAAAACAAAAATTTATTCTTAGGAATGGAGTATTAGTTAGGGGCGTTATATTAGTTGTTCTTTTAAGTACTCTTTTGGGTTATGTGTTTGGAGAAATAAATCAGGATTTCAATAAATTTTTATTATACTTAGGTGTGAAGGTAATCATGGGAGCTATAATAGGATATTTTACAGGATTAATTGAATGGAAGTACTATTATTCAATAATAAATGATGATTATGATAAAAAAGCATATAAGAAGATTGCTATTTTGGATGGTGTAGTAGGATGGGGTTTATTATGTTACATTATTCAAATAGAAAATTATATAGGTGATTTAACTTTTACTTTAATTATGATTCCTGTAGGTATGTTGATTTGGATTGCGGGTGGTGCATTTTTTGGCTATATTATGTGGGGATTATTTGACATTAAGAGTATAAGAAGAGCGGCTAAAGAGTATAATTAGGCCAAGCCAGGGACGGTTCATTAATCTTATAAAGAGATTAATGAACCGTCCCCCTTGATAATGATTTACATGTATTACTAAAAAATCTAAAATAACGTCTATAAAGGAAATAGGGGGCAAAATGATTGATGCGCATGTGCACATAGAACAAGGGCCATATACTGAAGAGTGGATTAATGAATTTGTGGAAAAAGCAATGAAGATGGGAATAACAGAACTTTATCTTCTTGAACATTCCCACAGATTTATTCAATTTAAAGAGGTATATGAAAGTATAAAATCAGACACAAACTGTGGGGTATATCAAACAGAGTGGATAGAAAGAAAATGTAAAATAGATATAGAAGAATATAAGAAGTTAATTTCTAAAATCAGAAAAAAAGAGTTTCCCATTAAGGTTAAGTTTGGTTTAGAGGTGTGTTATTTCATAGATAAAGAAGATAAAATAAGAGAGTTATTATCAGATTTTGATTGGGATTTCTTAACTGGTTCAATTCACTGGATTGATGGATGGGGATTCGATCATCAAGCCACTAAAGATACTTGGAAAGCAAAAAGAATAGATGAGATGTATTTGAGATATTATGAGTTAATGATTAGACTTGTCGAGTCCAAATTATTTAATATTTTAGCCCATCCAGATTCAATTAAATGTTTTAATTTTTATCCAGAAATAGACTTATATAATATTTATAATAAGTTGGCAATAGCATTAAAAGATAATAATATGATGGCAGAATTTAGTTGTGGGTTATATAATAATTACAATCATGAAGAATTAGGCTTGAATGCTCAACTTTTATCATCTTTGATATCAAATGGAGTTAAGTTCATAGCAGCATCAGATGCACATAAACCAGAGGATGTAGGAAGAAATATAAGAAAAGCATATGAAGTTTGTAATTTAAGTTAGATTAAAAAAATAATATTAATGAGGGAAAGAGGGATAATTTATGATTAATTTCAAAACACATGAAGGAGTCTTTAATTTCAGAACAGCAGGTATATTGATGAGGGATGGAAAGGTTCTTATCCATAGAGGGATTAAAGATGATTTTTATGCTTTGCCAGGTGGAAGAGTAGAAATGACAGAGGATACAGAAACTACACTAATCAGGGAAATGAAAGAAGAGCTAGATATAGAAGTGACAATCAATAGGTTGCTGTGGGTGTGTGAAAGTTTTTTTGATCATGGGGGGAAAAGGTATCATGAAATATGTTTTTATTATTTAATGGAGCATGAAGAGGAAAGTTCTATATATGATAATGAGGTATTTCACACTATTGAAGAAAATCGTGAGTATGAGTTTAAATGGGTTTCTATTGAAAGATTCAAAGAAGAAGAGTTTTATCCAGTGTTCATCAAGGAAAGAATTAATAACTTACCTAGTGCTATTGAGAGAATACTTGATAGGCAAGAATAAAATATCAAATAATTTGGTAGTTAACTATTGCAATATGTTCATTGTGAATATATTGCTAATTTTTTTAGAAAAAATACCATAATATTTACAAAATATATGGTAAAATATAGATTAGATACAAAAAATAAGAAGAGAAAATAGGTATATAGTAGAAAAAAAGTAGTAGCAGATAAAGAAACAAATTAGAGTCTGTAGCTAAATTATAATACCTATAGAAATGATTTAACCACAAAAAGTAGTCCCAACTAAAATCATATACAATATGTACTGCAGATTTATGCGTTCTGACACTGCATATTGTATATGAAGTTGGACTAAAATACTTTTTGTGGCTGAATCATAGAAATAAAATAAAATTAAATTTACTATTGGAATAATGGATTTGAGTACGCCTAAAGTTAAATGGATTAGTGATTAGCAAATAGGTGAATTTTGATTGGACAGTTGACAGAGGGGGGAGTAAAGGAATATGAAATACATATGTTTTTCGCCAAGTACAGAGGAGGCAGCAAAGGTTGCCATATCTAAAGGGTTTATATTAAGAGGGGAAGTTATCACATTCTGTGATGATTTTAGTATAGGGCCTTTAGTTGTTAATGGAGATATTAGTGAAAGAAAAAAATGGCTTGAGAAGATTTATTTTAAGGAAATGAATTTTAATATTGATGGTATATATGATGAATATAAGGTATTTGAAGCAAAGTGTAAACAGATAAAGGGCGAACAGATATATATATTATTTGGAGAAAATGCTATAGAGTATGCTGGGTTATTATATACTATTTCGTTATTGAATCATATAAATAATAAAATTACTATTGTGAATTTCTCAACAGACTATAATGAGGACAAGTCGCAGGAAAAATTTAAATGCAGCATGGAAGTGGAGCCTGAAGAATACCCAGAGATTATGGCAGCAGGAGAGAGATTAACTAGTGAAACAAGATCACAGTTATTAAAGCAATGGAATAATCAAATATTTGATTGTGGATACTTGAGGATATTTGATAATGGACGATTAGTAAATAAGGATATTGCATATTTTGATGAATTTATTCTAAATAATATTACGGACAGTCCCTTAAGATGTACCAGAATTGTAGGAGAATGTATTGTTCAATCTGAGGATATAGTGGGGGATGTATGTATTTTTTGGAGAATAAAAGATTTAATAAAAAGAGGGTTGGTACAATTCACAGGTGAATTTGGAAATATGAGGACAATGGAAGTGTATAAGTAGGTCATATAATACTGAAATCTAAGGATTATAATTAAGTGAAGTGGAGGGAAAAATTTTGAATAGATTAGAAAAGATAAGGGAATTTGTACATGAATTGATTTTAAATGTTCAGGATAAAGAAATACGGCGGATAGGATATGTACACCTTTATGGAGTATCGCAATTCTGTGCACAGTTAGCATTGAAGAGAAACCTAAATCCAGAGATAGCTGCAATAACAGGGATGTTACATGATATTTATTATATTAGAACAGGAATAGGTGATAATCATGCACATAATGGTGCTGAATATGTACGTCCAATATTAAGAGATATTGGAATATTTAAACAGGAAGAACAAAAAATAATACTTTCGGCAATATTCCACCATAGTGATAAAAAATCTATTAATGGAGAATATGATGAATTATTAAAGGACGCAGATGTACTACAACATTTTTTATATAATACCAAATTTGATATATATGAAAAAGAAGTTGAAAGGTTGAAAAATATATTTAAAGAGATTAACTTAAATAATATTACTGATTATGATTTAAATTATGAAAAGAAAGATGAAAAGACAATAGTAAACATTAATAAAAGAGAATGTTTAGCTGATATAGCAGAAACACTTGCTAAGAGAGAAATGGTAGGTGAAGAGTACGATGAAGATTATAAAAAGATAGTAAGGTATTGGCCAGAAGTAAATAGTCATGAGGAACTTAAGCATTCTTGGTGTGCTGCATTTGTATATCATTGTTGTTTTGAAGCTGGATTTATACTACCGATAAAGCATCCAAACACTGATACTAGATACGCAGGGATAGTAGGATGGTTTCAGTGGGCTTCATTACCAGAAGTAGATTTTTACATAGAAGATAGGGAAGAGTTTGTTCCTCAAAGAGGAGATATTGTTGTGTATAACAACTTAATACCTAAAGAATACAAGCAACCTAATGATATTTTACCTAGAGATCATATTGGAATTGTATTATCCTCAGATAAGGACTCATATATAGTTGCAGAAGGGAACGTGGACAATCAGAATAAAGCTGGTATTGTAACACGTAAGCTTCATGAGAATGTTGATGGATTCATAAGGATTAGTAATGATTATGAATATACAGCTTATTCATGGAAATATGATTATAAAACTGGTGAGTATAAGGACAAACTGGACACAAACTAGGGACGGTTCATGAAAAGTTAGAGGTGAAACAAGCTGGGGACGGTTCATGAAAAGTTAAAGGAGCATGGTAAACTATGAATGATGGACAAGATGTACAATGTACAAGTTAGGGACGGTTCATTAATTTAAAGAAAGAGGAATATGAATGAAAAGAGTATTAGTATTTTTAATTTTGATATGCATGATTTTTACGGGATGTAGTAGTATGCAAACTAAGAATAATGTGTCTGTAGTTAAGAGTACATCTGAAAAAACTACAAATAAACAAAATCAAAGTAAGAGCAATATAGAGAATAAAAAAGAAAACATTAATAATGAAGAAGCAACAGAAGAGAAAGGTCATAATGAAAAAGAAAATACTAAGAAACATGCAGCAGATGAGATAAAAGACAATGAAGAGAGTTCTGATATATATAATTTATCAGAGAAAAATCCAATAGATCTTGATTACGATATTGAATATGAAATATTGAGAGAGCCAGGAAATTATACTGATCAGGCATATGATAAATTTAAAAGAAAATATTTTGAAATATGGGACACTGAATTGAATGCAATATATAATAAGTTATTGGCAGTTCTTGAGGGTGAAGAAAAGCAACTTTTGATTGAGTCACAGAAAGGATGGTTACAATTTCATTTAAATGATCCAAAATTTGTGTTTAAAACATTCAGAGAAAGAGAGACTGGTTCAATAATGGGGACTGTTGTATGTACTCATTTATATAATGTTAAATATAGGCGTATTAGGACAAGAACACTTGAATTAATGGAGTATTATTATTTATTAGGTAATGGAATTGATTTTGAGTATAAAAGGCAATTTGAAGATAAAGAATTAAATAAAAAATCTGGTGATGAGTCTGATAATGATGGAAATGATAATCATAAAATTTATACCCACTATGATACAGGAGGGCAATATTATCAAGTGAGTTATGATAATCCCATTAATCATGATTATGAAATAGAGCTAGAAAGAATTAATAATTCTCAAGATTATTCAACTCATATGGTTCTTCAGTTTCAGTATAAATATTATGAGATTTGGGATAAAGAGCTAAATACGATATACAATAAACTTGTTAAGGAATTGAATGAGGAAGAAAAAGAATTATTATTACAAGCTCAGTTAGGTTGGGTTCAATTCCACATGAATGAAAATAAGTTCTTCCAAAAGATATTTTACGAAAGAGAATCAGGGCCTATTTTAGGAACTTTAGGACAGATACAAATGTTGGATTCTCGTATGGAGAGAATAAAGAGTAGAACTATTGAGTTAATGGAGTATTACTATTATCTAGTAAGAGACGGATTTGATTTTGAGTATGAGAGTGAAATGTAGTTAAGCAGGGGACGGTTCATTAATCTTAGTAATAAATTAATGAACCGTCCCCTGTTTGTTTTATGCCCTGTTTGTTTTATGGTAGAATATAACTAAATGTGAAAGTGGGAAAGTTTACACGGGGGTATGTATAGACACACCTGGTTCCATGGGGTTTTGTGCAGAACATGCTGCTATGATAACTGCTGGGGTAAAGGGGATGATACAGATGTTAAGCAAAAAAGACATAATAAGAATGGCCATGGAACAGATGGCTTTAGATAATGCTTGTAAAGTAAGTGATTTTGAAAAAACAGAAAATACTATTGTTGAATATAAGAAAATAGATGGTAGAAGGATATTCTCTAATGAGAATTATTTTTTCAAGATGGTTACATTCGGTAGTGGTGGAGTTGTTTCAGCTAATTCAAAGATTCATGATTGGTGCAGGGAGTTCTTCAGTAAACATAAAGGGATAGATTGTTTTGAACATCCTGTTATGAGAGAGATTGATAAAGAGCTTATTAAATCCAATAAAATGCTTAATGTTGTACATGAATTATATTTACCATATTATGAATTTGAAAGAGTAGATAATAAGATAGCAGAGGTTAAGTGGTTTGAAAAAGATGAAATCCCAGAGTTATATAAAGACAAGAGATTTAACAATGCATTATTGTATGATGTGGATTCACCAAGACCTGATGTTTTGGCTGTAGCTTCATATGAAGGAGACGAGATAACTGGTATGGCAGGTGCTAGTAAGGATTCAGAAATGTTTTGGCAGATTGGGATTGATGTTTTGTCTGAGCATAGGAATAAAGGGATAGCCAAATATCTAGTAAATCTCTTAACAGTGGAGATATTTAAGAGAGGGGCAATACCTTATTATGGTACTTGGTGTTCAAATATAGCATCAAGGAACATAGCTCAGAGATGTGGGTATTTTCCTGCGTGGACTGAAATGTATTCTGTGGAGTGTGATAAATAATGGAGTTTAATAAATATTATTACGGTTTTTTAGGTGTTAATGATGACAGATTACATTATAAAGTTATGGTCACTGAGTCTATATATAGGGACAAGCCGCTGAATAATCAGTATTTCTATCCTGTTATTGTTTCTGAATATAATGATAAAAAAATATGTTCATCATCTAGTAAGTTCATTGATATTTGCAAGAGTAGATTTGATGGAAGTGTTCAATCTATAGAGCTTATTCTTGATTATATGAGAATAGAAGAGCCTAGTTACAGATTAAGAAAGATGAGAAGGTATACTATAGAAGGCACAGAAAAGATTTTAGACACAAAAGCAATCACAATGACTGAAGAAATTGTTAGAAGTATACAGTTTAAAGGTCACATGGATATAGAAAAGTTCATTGAGAGAAAAAAAGAGGTTATAAAAGAAGGTAGACAATTTATTATTACCGAGGAAAATACTATGGCAGCATTGGCTTTGATTTCGGATATTTATGAAGGTGGATGTAATATTGCTGTATTTACAAATGAAGATTACAGGAAGATGGGTTATGGAAAAGAAGTGGTAAAGGGATGCGTTAATTGGTGCAAAGAGAGAAATCTAGTACCTATATATTTGGTTGAGGAAGAGAATCATGCTTCAATCAAGCTTGCAGAAAGTGTGGGGTTTAAGTTAAAGAGTAGGGAATGGATTGTTTCAAAGTAAATGAACAAACTTGTAACAAAGCGGGGACGGTTCATTAATTTATTTAAATAAATTAATGAACCGTCCCCGAAATTATTGAAATTTAACGTGTTTGCATATTCTTTTAGTAGTAGATATAATAAATATTAAATATATTATTTAGAAGGAGCGCTTATGAATAGTCACATTACTTTAAAAAAGCATAGTATGATTGTGGAAGCATTAGGCGTAATCAATAATTGCGTATCTCCCTATGCTAAAGAAGATATGATACCTGATGAATTAAAGAAAAAGGTTCGTAGCAGTAAAGTTGGGAAATACCTTTTACAAGAAACAAGGCTTATCTTTGTTATGTTTGAGATGTTAGTTGATATAGATGAACGTTGTTCAATAGATTTACTTATTTCCGAATATAATTCATTATCAAAAAGTCATCTTCAGAATTATCTATTGTGTGGGTATTATTCTAATGAAATAGTAGATGAAGCTTCAGATAATGAAAAAGCTTTAAGAGAACTTGCAAAAACCATTTCTGTTGTAAATCTTGATGAATATATGGAGTATCTTAAAAATCCGAAGTCATTTTTTGATGAGCTCATGGAGTTGATGCAGTGGATATATAATAATCCAAGTTTTAAGGGGATGTTCACTGAACAAGTTTTAGAAGATATTTCAAGAAGGTATAATGAATTAGATGAAGCATTACTTAATAGACATCCATTAAGCTTTGCTCAGAGTCTTATGGGTAAAAGCTTTTACAATATTGCTGATTGGGAGATATATGAGTTTCTTTATGTTTATACAATATATCCATATAAGCTTAGGATTATGGATAGTCGAAGTAATATTATGTTACTTTCAGTTAATGATCGTGAATGGGAAAATACTGAAACACATGATTATATAAAGAGAAGAATCAAGTTAATTTCAGATCCTAATCGAATTGCAATTCTACGTATGATTTATGGTAACCCTATGTTTGGAAAGGATATTGCAAAAGCCCTTTCATTAACTACTGCCACTGTGTCTCATCATTTAGATCTTATGAGAAAGGAAAAACTGATTAACGAGGAAAGGCAGAAGAATAACAAATATTTTTCAACAAATCTAATAGAGTTTGATAATTTAATCAATGATATAAAAAAATATGTTACAAGAAAATAATCAGTTTATAAATTTAACACTTCGTTTTGAAGTGTTTTTTTTGTTGTAAGAAATATAATTATCCAAAAATATTATTGACAAGATATGTTATTAGTAGTAAATTAGATTTATATCTAATTAGATTTATATCTAATTAGATATAAATACATTTAAAGGTTTAAAAGTAATGAGAAATAGTTGAGTATGGAGTAAGAAGGTAAAGTAGTTGCTAAATTCTCAATTATAAAAGTAATTAGTTAAAAACAAAATCAAAGAAAAAATAATATTATTCTTTAGATATAGCAAAGGGGAGTGGGGAAATGGAAAAGGTATTGGAGCTTAAAAATGTAACAAGAGATTATAAATCAACAACAGGTGTTGTTAACAAGAAAAAAGTAATTGTGAATGCAGTGAAGCCTATGAGTTTTCATGTATACCGAGGTGAAATATTTGGTTTATTGGGACCTAATGGTGCTGGAAAAACAACAACAATCAAGATGATGACAACTCTTTTAACTCCTACATCAGGTGAATTAAAAATTCTTGGTTATGATTGTGTTAGTCATGAGAAAAAGATTAGGCCAAAAATTAATTTTGTATTTGGTGGGGAACGTAATCTCTATTGGAGACTGAGTGCTGAGGATAATTTAGCTTTTTTTGCAGATTTATATTTGGTTCCTAGAGAAAAACAGAGTTCACTAATTGCTGATGTCCTTAAAAGAGTAGGTATTTATGATGTTAGAAAGCGAAAAGTTGAAACTTTCTCAAAAGGGATGAAACAGAGATTGCAGATTGCAAAGGCTTTACTTAACGAACCTGAAATTCTTTTCTTAGATGAACCAACAATTGGTCTGGATCCTATAGGTGCAAGAGATTTGAGGAAAATAATTCGGGAAATTGCATCAAATGATACTACTGTAGTGTTAACAACTCACTATATGCCTGAAGCAGAGGAATTATGTGATAGAATTGCGATAGTTAATGATGGAGAGTTAGTTGCTTTAAATAATGTAAAAGGTCTTAGAGATATGATTGATGAACCTGCGAAGTTGAGAATTCCTTCTGGTAATATATCAGATGATGAATGTCTTGTTTTGAAAAATCATCCAACAGTAAAAAAGGTATATAAAGTTGAAAAAAGTAACTTCATTGATGTATATACTCATGAGGTTGATCAAGTTTTGCAAGTTGTCATTGAAAAGTTTGGTCGAGATAAGATTAAAGGGGTTCAGATTCAAGATGTAAACCTTGAAGATGTCTATGTTGAATTAGTAGGAGGTAGTCATGCAGTCTAAAATACAAGTTATTATTGCCTGTATTAGGCAACAGTTTTCAACATCATTTGGTAGAAGTATGTTTAAATTTTGTGTGTTTGTTCAACCAATTATTTATGGTTTTATATTAGGAATGATGTATCTAGGAAAGTCTGGAGAAGACTTTTTAGTTTATGTCCTCTTTGGTAGTGGGATTGTATCATTTTGGAGTTCTATATGTTTTTCATCAGCGAGTGATATAGATCGTGAACGATGGATGGGAACATTAGAAACAATATTTGTAGCTCCTGGAGGATTTAAAACTATCATTCTTGGAAAAATTATTGGTAATACTCTATGGGGGCTCGTTAGTATGTTAATTAGTTCACTCTTCGTGTTAGTTGCATTTCAGAAACCTTTCACAATCAAAAATCCATTTTTACTGGTTGTAGGTTTTATTTTAATGACACTGTCATTCATTGCAATTGCATTATTTATGTCTGGATTATTTACTCTGTCTCGTAACTCAAGATTGGTGATGAATTTCTTGGAGCATCCAATTTATCTGTTATGCGGGATAGTATTTCCACTAAAAGTAATACCTGTATTCATTAGACCACTTTCATACTTATTATCTCCAACATGGTCAGTAAAAATTTTAAGGATAGCAGTTGTGGGAGGTACTTACAAGGAGAAAGGATTTTATTTAGTTGGACTTATAACAATAACGATTATTTATTGGATAGTTGGTCATTTTTTATTTAAGCAGATAGTTCATAAAGCTAGAGTAGAAGCAACGTTGGGGGTGTATTAATGGAAGCAGTATTGCGATTCCATCGCAGATTTTTATTTAATTATAAGAATTCATTAGGAGCATTATCATTTAAGGGATATCTGATATTTAGGATTGTTAATCCCTTCTTTCAGATGTTATTCTTCTGTACTGTAGCGAGTTACGTATATGGAACAGATAACATTTCACCATGGGTTATTGGAAATGCCCTTACACTTTGTTATTTCAGTGCATTCTTCGGAGTAGGACAAACATTTATTTCTGAACGTTCTCAAGGAACACTAAAGACAATTTTAAGTGCTCCAACGAGTACAATTCACATAGTTTTACCTCGTGTTGTTATGCAAGCAGCTGATGCTTTAGTTTCTGTTGCTGTAGGGTTTATTACTGGAGCAGTATTCTTTGGATTTACAATACCTTTAGATGTACTGTTCCCATGTTTAGTAATTATCATAGTTGCCACATTTTCCGCTATGGGACTTGGTCTGCTTATTGGCTCATTTGCTTTGTTAACACGAGATATCAATATGTTATTAAATGTATTCTCAATGGTACTCATAGCGTTGACAGGTGCAAACTTCCATGTAGCATTATTGCCTATGCCGCTTCAATGGATATCTAATTGCTTACCTCTTACACGTGGTATTCAATTAATGCGCCTAGTAGTACAGGGTGAATCATTTGTTGCAAATCAACACTTACTATTCCAAGAAGCTGCTTTAGGAATACTATTCTTCATAATTGGATTTGGAGTGTTTAAGATTGTAGAACAGTTATCTATTAAACATGCTACCCTTGATTTATACTAGGAGTTGCGTAAGTAGTACAGACAGGGGACGGTTCATGAATTTCTCTAATAAATTCATGAACCGTCCCCGAATTGTATTAATTATGGTAGAATATAACTAAAATGAAAATGCTGTATTCTATGGAGTATGAGAAATAATGGAGTTTAATAAATATTATTATGGTTTTTTTAGTGGTTAAGGATGAAAAAGTCAATGATAAAGTTATTGTTACGAAGATTATAGTAAGATGGGTTATGGAAGAGAAGTGGTAAAGGGATTTATTAATTGGTGTAAGGAAAGAAATTTAGTGCCTATATATCTGGTTGAGAAGAGAATCCTGCTTTAATTAAGCTTTCTGAAAGTGTGGGATTTCAGTTAAATAGTATGGAATGGATTATTTCAAAGTAAAGGTAGAAGAAGGGGGGGGCACTATGAACTTGATAACTGGTTATAAGGCTGTTTTTTTTGACTTGTTTTTTACATTGGCTAATCCAGTGTATAGTAATGATAGTATAGAAAATGAATACGATATTTTAACTATTGAAAAGAGTATATGGGAAGAGGTTTCTGAGAGTCAATATTATGAAAGAGGTATTGGTAATCTTAAAGATCCATACAAAATTATAGAAAATATAGCTTTTGTAATAGATTCTGAAATATCACAGGACAAGTTGGTTAAAGCCACAGAAGCAAGAATAAATAGATTTAAAAAATGTTTAATGGAGATTGATATTGAAACTATTGATACAATTTCAAAAATCAAAAAGTTGAAGAAGAAAATGGGGTTAATTAGCAATTCTGACTGTATTGATAAATTAGGATGGGTGGAATCTCCAATATCAAAGTACTTTGATACTTCAATTTTTTCATGTGATGTCGGAGCCATGAAGCCTAATAAAAGAATTTACGAAGCTGCTCTAAATATAATAAAAGAAAATCCCAGTGATTGTTTATATGTTGGCGATGGAGGTAATAGCGAACTTAAAGCTGCAAAAGAGTTAGGTATGACTACTGTATTAACTACTAAGCATATTAAGATATTATGGCCTGAAAAGATTAGTGAAATTCAAAGATATGCTGATTATAAAATTGATGGAATAAACGAGTTGCTAGAACTATGATAATATACAAGCAAGGGACGGTTCATTAATTTTAGTAATAAATTAATGAACCGTCCCTAGCTTGGTTAGGTTTTGAGTAAATGGGGGGATAGACAATGAATATAGAAATTGAAAAAATACCATACGATAAGAAATTAATTTTGAATAATTTGATGGAACTTTATAACTATGATTTTAGTGAGTTTGAAGATGAGGATGTAAATGATTTTGGTTTATATGGATACCAGTATATAGATCATTATTGGACTGAAGAGGGAAGATACCCTTATATTATTAAGGTTGATGATAAAATTGCAGGATTCGTATTGATAAGAACTACAGGTATCAATGAATATGGAATAAAACAATATTCAATAACTGAATTTTTTGTTATGAAAAAATATAGAAAGAAGTCAGTGGGTAAAAAGGTTGCCATAGAGATATTTGAGTCTTTTAAAGGGGAATGGACAGTTTCACAAATTGAAGAAAATATGCCTGCACAAATGTTTTGGAGAAAGATTATAAATGAATATACGCAAGGAAACTACAGGGAAATTAGAGAAGATGGATGTGGTGGGCCTAAACAGATATTTAAATCTAAATCAATATAAAAAAGTATGATAATTAGGGGGACGAAGAATTTATGAATAATCATGAGAAAGTAAGACATTGGGAAGAGCATGAAGGGGTAGAGATTTTAAAGACTATAGGTGTAAAAGACGGGGAAAGTATTATAGATTTTGGTTGTGGATTTGGTCATTATGCATTTTGTGCATCTAAGGCTGTTGGAGAAAAAGGAAAGGTATATGCTGTTGATTTAGATAAGGGAATATTGAGCTTTGTTGATGAGTGTATTAGTAATATAGGGATTTCAAATATTACAACAGTTCATTCAAAACAAAAAAATACCCTTGATTTTCAGAGTGATGAAATTGATTGTATACTTTTATATGATATTCTTCATGGTGAGAACATAAACAGATTTGATTTCTTAAAAGAGGTACATAGGGTGTTAAAAGATGATGGAATACTATCTATACTTCCATTTCATTTATCAAATTTTAGAGATGTGAATGGAAATAAGAAAAAGTATTCAATTAAAAAATTGATTGAAGAAATATGTGATTTAGGATTTCAATTATCAAGTAAGATTGAGGATAGAGGAGTGCATTTTGAAAAGTATCATAGTCCACATTATATTAAAAAAGGTGGCATTGATTTCGAAGATTTGGAAAGAGGGACTATAGTAAATTTTATTAAGATATAAAGAGTTATAAATTTATAAGTATATTATGTAAAAGAATAAATATGAAAGAAGGGATAACAATGAAACAATACTTCGGAAAGGAAGTACAAGTTATAATTGATAGACCTATGGGAAGTGAGCATCCAGAGTATGGATTCATATACCCAATTAACTATGGATATATACCTAACACGATAGCTGGGGACGGAGAAGAGCTTGATGCCTATGTTCTTGGGGAGTTTGAACCTCTAGAGAGTTATACTGGTAAAGTTATCGCAATAATACATAGAAAAGATGATAATGAAGATAAACTTGTGGTGGCAAAGGATAGTATAAGTTATAGTAAGGCGCAAATAGAAGCATTAACAGAATTTGTAGAAAGGTTTTTTGATTCTGAAGTATTATGTTCTGAATTTGTCAATGCTGGTACAAGGGTATCTGCGAAGGGATTTGCTAGAAGAGGGGAAGAAATTCTAGTGATTGAAGAGAAAGATGCAACAAAAGGTTCTGTATACTACCGTCTCTTTGGTGGAGGAATGGAATTTCAGGAAAAGGCAACTGATACATTAAGAAGAGAGTATAAGGAAGAAGTAGGAGCTGATTTAATAAGTGAAAGATTCTTAGGGGTTATTGAGAATCCTTTTGAAATCAAAGGAATAAAAGCTCATGAGATACTTATGTTATATGAGGTAGAGCTTCCTAAATATTATTATGAAAATGAGAAGTTTATTAGTAATTGTGATTTAGGCATAAGTCAAGCAATGTGGGTTAATAAGAGTGAATTTATTAAGGGCAATAAGGTTTTATTACCAGTTGAGATAGTGGAGTATTTATAGACAACCGGGGGACAAGCGGGGGGACGGTTCATTAATTTATTTAATAAATTAATGAACCGTCCCCTTTTGTTTTACCCTTTTGTTTTACCATTTTGTTTTATACTATTTTTTGTTTACCATAGTTCTTTTCATATCTAGTATATATTAATAGTGCAGCTCCAGAGAAGAATACTGGTCCACCGATACTCCATAAAGTTGATGATAAGTCACCGTTTGTAGCAGGCTCGATAATTGTAAAGAAGTTAGCAAAACCTACTGTTAAAGTAACTATTATAGAAGCAATAAGTGCTCCTTTCTTACTTTTATAAATCTCGAATGGTTTCTCTATTTCTTCTTTCTTTTTGAAAGCGTAGAATGCGCCAGAGATAAACATGTAAGGAAGAGTCATAGCAACGTTAGTCATTAATACTAACTTAGAGAAGAACTCTGCTGCTGCATCTCCACCGAATGATACAAGAATGATCATTACAATAACAACCATAGCTTGAATCCACATACCGCTCTTTGGAATACCATCTTTGATTTCACTTATTTTACCAGGCCATAATTCTTTTGGTGTACCTTGTATTAATTGTCTCAAAGGAGAGAATGTTAATGTGAAGAAAGCTCCAGTTAGTGCAAGTAACATAGAAATACCAACAAATCTAGCAACCCAGTTACCTAAAGAAATTGCAGCAACTTCACTCATACCAAATACTTGTCCTAATTGATAACCTAAGTTATTCATAATTACATAAGCAACATTACCCATGTGAATACCTTCGCCAGTTAATGTTGCATCGAAGTTTGTGAACACACCTACGCAGAAAATACCAATTGCATAACCAACAGCAATTACGATTGCGGCTATAGTAACACCTTTTGGGAAAGTTTTTTCAGGGTTTTCAGTTTGGTCAACAAGACCTCCAGTAACTTCTATACCACCATAAGCGAAGATAGCAAATACTAAGAATGAAAATACTGCTATTGAACTTTGGTAAGAGGCGTTTGGTGATTTAAATAAATCAGCTGCAGAAGAAATTGGTTGAGCAAGCTCTCCTCCGTTACCAAAGAATACGATTACCGCACCTAAGATTAATAAAACATTAAGTAAAGATACAGCAATACCACCTATAGAAGTAATTTTTGTGATTTTGTTTAATCCTTTAGTTGAAATAAATGTAACAAATAATATCCAACAAACACCTAATAATCCTAAAGTTTGAGTAGAACTTAGTCCAAATAGTGACCAAGTTGAAGTTTGATCGGTACCTAATACAGCAGTTGAGAATACAACCCAGATAGCAGATCCAACATTAACCATCCAAATAATATAAGATGAATACCACATGAATGTGGCAACGAATGCATATTTAGGTCCTACGGATTTTGACATCCAAGAATAAATACCACCTTTTTCATTTTTAAATGCAGCTCCATATTCCGCCATCATGAAAGCAAATGGAATAAAGAATGTTATTGCAGAAAAAATATACCAAGGAATGGCAGCATAACCCATTAAAAAGAATGATCTAGGCATATTGGCAAAACCAAATACCGAAGTAAAAATCATTAAAACTAATGAGATTAAGGTTAATTTTTTAGAATTTTCATTTTGTGATGACATTGTAATCCTCCTCTAACATAATGTAAAATTCGTGTCGAAAAAAGTCTAACATATAGAGAGGGAAAAAACAATTTATTTGAAAAAGTTTAATTATTATATATTTTCGGTAAAATTACAATTTAGAAATATAATTGACAGCTGTAGCAAATGATTAATATAACTAATTTTAAAGTATTAGTTAAGTTGAATATTATTTACCAATAGTACAGGAGATTTTTTTGAATGAAGAGGATTAAATAGAAAATATTAAAAAAATAAATATGATATGGTTGGTGCTATTTATTATTATAAATAAAGGTGTATTATATCAATGTAAGATTACTTTATTCAAGTAAAAATATTTATGACTATAATGAAAGAGTAAAAAGTCTCAATATTGTGGGAAAATAAAGAAAAACTACTGAAAAAAATAATCAGCAGTTTACTTAAGGATGGTACTCAGTAACAAAAGTTATATACAATCATAGGGTTTCAAGAGAAGTGCGGAGTTATTCTTTTATAAAATATATTTAAGTGAGAATTTTTCTCCACTTATTTCTTCGAATAATTCGTTGTATTTATATAATCCAGATGGTTCAATAACCTCTTTCATTAAGAATTCTTTAAAAGCTTTTGGACTATCAGATATACTCTTTGTACCATTTTTTTCGTTGAAAACTTTAGCTAACATCTCACATGTAACATCTCCCATGAAATAATTGTGAAGATATATTGGGTGAGTTGTGTGATGGATTCTGAAGCCCCATGGGAAAACTTCATCATATGGTTCTTCATTATAAAGTTCTTTATAAACCTTCCAGTAAACAGAATAAATATCCTCAAGACTTTCAACGTCATTTCTGTATAGTTCTTGATCAAATAATATACTTGTTATGCTGAATAAAGAAGTTAACTTATTATACTCTCTGATATTTTTAAATTGCTCACGAGCTTCTTCAATTTCATCTTTAAAGAATTTCTCAAAGAAAATTTCTTCATTAGTAAAGCTACCAAATAAGTTTGCAATACCTTCTGTAACTATACCATTGACTCCGCCGTTAAGTATAACCATTTCAGGATCCATTAAGAAGGAATGAACTCCATGTCCTGTTTCATGTAATAATACTCCATAGTTAAAATATTTGTTCTTAATGTTTGCAAGTATTCTTGAATCCTTACCAGTCTCGATTGGGAAGTTATACCCCCATTCAGATTTATTCTTTCTTGGGAAAACGTCATAAGTGATGTTATATTCATCTATGTTGATACCGAATAATAAGAAAAAGTCTCTTAAGTTATCATAGTAATTTGAAAGATCAATTTCTTTATTTAATAGTGGTGCTAATTTTGAGTTGATATACATCTCATCCCAAGGCATTATTTTATTACCACCATTATATTTTTCAGCATACTCTTTTCTTTTCTCTTGAATTTCAGGAAGCATTTCTTGAAGTTGCTCTTTCCAACCATTGAATACAGATGAATCTAATCCATCTTCTTTAAGCTTTAATTCAACAAAATCTTTTTCTCCTCTAAGTTTAGCATATTCTTTTCTAAGTTTTAGAAGCTCTAAAAAACCTGCTTCTATTAAAGGCTTATCAATTTGAGATCTACAGAAAAATGCAGCTTTTCTTTTTTCTCTATCTTCTTCTTGGGAAAGAATGTTAGAAATTTCTACTGAAGTTATCTCTTTGCCATCTAGTTTGAAACGGAAAGTATTCAATATTTTAGATAGCTCAGTGACTTTTGCTTGAATTTTCTCAGACATTTCTGTGCATTCAGGAGAAAGATGATAAGGTTCGAATTGATTAAACATAAGTTCAACTCTTCTTTTATCCTCATTATTTAAAGTTTCTTCTTTTTCTTTCATATCTAATACAATCTGATAATTATTTTTGTCTTGTAAGTAGTCAGTAATTTTCTTATAAGCATCAATAACCCCAAAATCATAGCCAGCTGTATATTGAACCCAGCTAAGTCTGCTATATTCTGCACCTAGCTCTTCGATTTTTTTAGCAAGATCTATTAAATCTTTCATTGTAGACATATATTTCCCCCCACGAAATAAATTATTTATTAATGGGATTATAACATAAATTATATATATATACAAAAATTACTACCATGAGTAATAGCAATTATCTATACCACTATAAATTTAGTCTACTATGTTATTTTATTTAAATAATATACTTTTTAAATTAGTATTTGAGATTATTTAAAACAAACAACTCAGATAAAAAATAGAAGAAGATACCGTTTTGAGACAGTACCTTCTTTAATATTTGTTTTCAAAAATTAAAATGTTTATCTAGGGATAAGTAAACTAAGTACTGAATTATAATTAATACTCTGTACTGAAGTGAGCATTATAGTCAATACCATCTTTTAGAAATTTACTTAGTTCATCTATCTCTGGATGTCTCATTTCCACATTGTTTTCATCCAAGAACATCTTAGTAAAATCATTATCAAGAATATCTTTCAGCTCTTCTTCAGTCAAAGGCAAAGATGTTTTTAAATATTCAAGATAAGCTTTAGGAGATTGATATTGATAATCTGTACCAAATGCAATATTATCAAGTCCCCATTTTCTTAACATTTCTGCTATCATTTCATGGTTTTCCTTAGAAGTTATATCTAGTTCCCCAGGCATAATTTCTCGCTTTGTTACAATTATTCCTGATAAATCAAAGTAAATATTTTCTTTTTTTAACTCAGGGTTTGAATCATATTTTTCAATAAACGTAGAAAATACTTCTTGAGCAGATTTATCAAATCCTCCCCAACCACCTAAATGTGCTATTTGTAATTTTAGGTTTGGAGTTGTAGCTATAATTTCGTCAATTAAGATTTCTGCATCTTTTTTACCGTATTCTGGACTTCTACTTTTGAAGTGTAACAAAATTGGAATATTTTTCTCCGCGCAATGAGAGAAAAGAATTTTTATTTTTTTAAGATGTTCAGAGTTATTTAAATCCACATTAGAGTTTGTAAAATGTAGTTTTAAACCAGACAATTGTAACTTATCATAACATCTATCAATTTCTTCAATTGCGTAATCTTTTAAAGGATTAACACTAAAAAATCCGATTAACCTGTGGGGGTGCTTGGCTACTTCCATTGCAAGATAGTTGTTTTCTTTCTTCACATCATCATATTCAGAGGAGCCTTCTATACCATTCATTCCAAGAATATAACTTCCAGAAAGTACAAATGCTCGATCAATATTTGCGTCATCTAATAAAGAAATTATCTTGTCTCCTGATACTTCAGATATAGGAGTATCAAAGTACATATCATTCCCAAGGAGTTTTTTGAAAAATTTAGAATATTCATCGCTCATAATATGCATATGGTGATCAGTGTAAATAGGTTCTTTGTTCATATTATAATGGGCGCTGTCTATTTCGCTATTGAAATGAGCGATTTTATTAACAGATTTACCTGATTCTGCAAAGGTTGCAGAAGAAATGGAGATACATAAGAATGCCGATGCACTTAAAGTAAAAATTTTTTTTGTTAGTTTCATGTTGGGTCCTCGCTTCTTAAAAATGTATTTTTCTAAATTATACATAAAATTATACAATATTACAATATATTATTTAAAAATCTAAAATAGCCCACTATAGTGTATAATTATGCTATTTTTTAGGAATTGTTTATAAATAAATATTTAGGATTAGCATAAATTATGGAGTTATGATTAAAAAAAAAACAAAAGTTATGAATCAGCTAGTTATATGTAAAATTTTAAAATATCAAATTCTGTTTTTTAAAAGGTTAGAAGAATGGTTGAAAAAAGTTTCAGTTAATTGTTATAATTTTAAAAAAATAGATATAGAAGTTTTTATTTAAGTTATCACATGATAAAATATTGATTAAGATATAAAATAGAGGAGATGGATGAGAGAAATGAACTTTAATGTTGAAGCTATAAATTGGGATACACCTAAGAGAACTGCAAGAGCGAAAGAAGTAGCGAAAAAAATAAGTAAGGCTATTGATATAAAAAAATCATATAAAGGAATGGAATTTGGATGTGGTACAGGATTAGTAAGTTTTAATCTTTGTGACTGTTTTGAGAGTTTAACTCTTATTGATATGTCAGAAGGTATGATTGAGATGGCAAATTCTAAGATAAAACAATTTGGAATTGAAAATATGAAGGCAGTGAGATTAGACATAACTAATGGAGAAAGAATAGATGAAAGATATGATGTAATTTACACTTCAATGGTATTACATCATATTGTTGATACTGAAAAAATATTAAATAATCTATTTGAATTGTTAAATGAAAATGGTTGCATATGTATAGTGGACATAGATGAAGAAGATGGAAGTTTTCATAGTGAAGAAAGAGATTTCCAAGAGCATAATGGATTTAATCAGGATGAATTGTTACAATTAATGAAAAAAGTTGGGTTCCAAGACGTTGAGAGTAATATCATATATAATGATGAAAAAAATGTTGGAGGTATTAATAAGGAGTATTCTTTGTTTTTAATGAAGGGGATAAGATAGTAAATATATTTAAAAGGGGATGAAATTGTAGATGTCAGTTAAAAAAATAGAAAGATATAGTGAGGAGAATAGTTATAATAGTGGAATAATGGGGGCAATACTAGGAGCTTTGATTATAGTAGTTCCTTGGATGTTATTAAAAAGATTCTTTGATTTTAATGCAGCACCACTTGCATATTTTTTGGGGTTAGCAATCTATAAAGGGTATACATGGAATAAAGGTAAATCAGGTCCAAAGACAAGATGGATAATTTTGATTACATCAATAATTTCATTGATAGTTGCTCAAGGTGGGCTTATGTTCATTGAACTATTAAGAGATGAACTTCAAATATCAATAGAAAATATTAAAGGGTTATTCCATAGTTTTGGAGGCTTTAACCCGCTTACTTTTAATATGATTTTTGCGGTAATATTGTTACTTTTATTTGTAATTCCTTTATTCAAAGAATTAAAGAATCATGGTGAAAAAAATAATTATAAATAAGGACAAGCTGGGGACGGTTCATTAATTTAAACATGATAGGGGACGGTTCATTAATCTTTTTTTGAAGATTAATGAACCGTCCCCTTGTTTATACCCCTGTTTATACCCCTGTTTATAAAAACACGTGATAAAGTAACTTCAATCATTAGCCGATAAGATAATAGAAGGGTACTAAAATGGAGTGAATGATTATTAGATATTTGAATATGCATTAAGGGGATGATGAGAATGTTCAAAATTATTAGTTTAGATATGTTCCAGACTTTAGTGGATGTAAATACTAGAAGAAATGTGATTTGGAAAAGGATACTTGAAGATAGATATACAAAAGAACTTCAAGATGAATATTGGGGAACTATAAGCGGTTATTTATTTGAAAATTTTCATAAGCATAGCAGTAGTAATGAGGAGTTTATGACAATTAGAAATATATTTGAGATATATTATGAGATAGCGCTAAAGGAATTAAAGAGCGATATTCTTTCAAAAACAGTTGTTAATGCAATTATTGAAGAACATGGTAATGCGGAATTTTATGATGATAGTATAGATTTTGTTAATAGAGCAACAGTAAATAGTAAGGTATGTATAGTAAGTGATGCTGATAAGGATATGATTTATCCCATACTTCCTAAGTTGAATTATGATAAAGCTTTTATATCAGAAGAATATGGGATTTACAAGAATACCAAGGGAACTAACATATTTAAGTATGTTCTTGAACACTATAATGTTCTTCCACAAGAAATCTTGCATATTGGCGATTCTGCATCAGATATTATGGGAGCAAAGAAATATGGGATTAAAACTTGTTGGATAGATAGACATGGATATACTAAAAGATTTGAAGGACAAGCAGATTATACAGTGAAATCATTAAAAGAATTAGGAAAAATAATATTTTAAATATCTTAAATAGGAAAAAAATCTAAGTTGGTGACATAATAATATGATAATGAGATTATTCTTTTTTACAGAATATATGGACAGAATTGATGGTAAAAAATTAAAGAGATATTTTAATGCATTGCCAAACTTTAGCACAGTAGAGAATGGCGAGAATAACTACATATACAATTACTATAATAGTGATACTAAGGTTAAATTTTCATTCCAATATTATGATGAACTGAAAAGTCAGAACAATAGTGGGAAGTTTACTGGGCTAGTATTTGAGGTGAGATGTGATAAACCTCATTTCTATGCAATAGAAGCTGTGGCTTATGTGGAGAGAGTATGTAGAGAATTAAAAATGACAATAGTACCTGATGAGTATTCTTCAGTTGATGGAACAAATTTATTAATAAATAATGAGTTATCACAGGAATATAGAGTTAAGGGGAAATTTAATAATGAATCAAGGCACTACTCTTTTGATGAGCTTTATGAAATATGGTCAAACCTTAGTGAGAAGTCCATTGAATTGAGTAAGGAGAATGGAAAAGAGTTAAATACTATATCGGAGAAAGTATCCTATGATATATGGAAATATCATAGAGAGAAGAATGTAATAACTGATAATCTTGGATATGATTATATTGTACCAAATGTTTTCTTAATGAAAAGAAAAGACAAGAGTATATTGTATAGAACTGTAACTTGGAAGGATTGCAGAGCACAAATTATACCAAACTGTGATTATATTTTAATAGTTCAAACAAGGAAAAAGATGTTTGGTGGAGAAGATAGAAAAGTAAGTATGATAAAATATGGAGAATTAATAAAACTGATGAAAAGATTTCTTGAGGAGTATAATTGTAAATCTGAAAAAACTAAGATTTTGACAAAAGAGATGGTTGAGTATGGAATATATACATTTGATCTTCTTAAAGGAGAAGACTTAAGTAACTGGAAGAGGGTTGGATTAGAAGATGCTGTATCAGTAAAGTAGAATCGGTATGAATGGAGGGAAATTAATGAAAAAATTATCTAAAGAAGCATTTAGTAAGGCTAGGAATTTCATAATGAATGAAGCAAGAGAGTTAGAGAGGGCGTTATTTGAGAATGTATTTGAAAATGGGGACAGTTCTCAAGTAATTCAGGCAGTAAAAAAGTATATAAATCATGATGGTGGAGCAGGGAATGCTCTGGAATCAGATTTTTGGTATCCTGGATCTACCCCAATGGCAACATCAATTGCATTAAGGATACTTAAAGATTATGATTCAGATGATAGTTCAAAGGAAATTATAAAAAATGCAGTAGCATATTTAGAAGATAATTTTCATAATAAAATTGAAGGATGGAGATTTACAAAGAAGGAAGTGAATGATTATCCTAGGGCACCTTGGTGGACTTATAATGAAGAAAATGAGGAAAAAGAATTCAATGGGAATCCTAGTGCTGAAATTATTGGATATTTAAATAAATACTCACAATATGTTAATGAACTTAATGTGAATTATTTAGTGAAATTAACCTTAGAGCACTTAAACAATATGGAGGAATTTGAAGTTCATGAACTGTATTGTTATATTACATTGTATCATCTAATTGGAGAGGATTATAAAGAAAAAATGATTGGAAAACTCAGAGAAGGTGTGAAGAAATGTATATGCATAGATAGTAATAAGTGGAATGAATATATGCCTCAGCCTTTGAACTTTATGAATAGTGCTCAAGAGAACATATATGGAATTGAACAGAAATATATAGATGAAAATCTAGATTATCTTATTGATATATTAGAGGAAAAAGGTGTTATTGAACCAACTTGGGCATGGGGTCAATACGAGCAAGAGTGGAAGATAGCAAAGAAGAGATGGACAGGATGGATGACTCTTGATGTGTTGGTTAAGCTTAAGAATTTTGGGAGGGTATAAGAAATCAATAATTGGAAGGGGTGGTTTATTTGAAGTATGGATGGTTAGAGGATTATTGTCTTTCTAAAGAAGGAGCGGAAAAAGATTTTAAAATAGAATGGGATGCAATAAGATACCTCATAGGTGGTAAAATGTTTGCTCTGCAAGGCGGAGATAAAGATAAAAAAAGGATTATTACGGTTAAACTCGTTGAGTAAAAAAATTCAAAAAGAGATTATTGGACAATATAAGGATGAGTGAATTAAGGTGTCTAACATTAACACTATACTAAAACATATTCAGATATAGTATAATTAATATAGATAGGTTATGTAAAAGTTAAACTTAGGATATTCTGAAGAATGAAGAATATCAACATTATTTGTCTTTATTCTCTGTTCTTTGTTGATTATTATTTTATATATAAAGCTACGAAGTGGTTTATATATAGTTATATCCTATAGGGGCAGGAGGTAATTTTATGCCAAGACCAACTAAATTTAGAAGAGTTGAATTTTTTCCTACAAAAACATATTTTGTACCTGAGAGTGAAGATTCCAATAGTGTTGATGAGATAACATTAAAGCTTGAGGAACTAGAAGCTATGAGATTGAAAGACATAGAAAAGTTGAATCAAGAGGAATGTGCTAATAAGATGGAAGTCTCACGTCAAACCTTTCAGAATATAATAGATAGTGCAAGAAATAAGGTGGCAAGGGCTTTAACAGAAGGCAAAGCAATAAACATTTCAGGAGGACACTACACTGGAAAAGCATGTAGATTTATGTGCAAGGAATGTGGTAATACATACGAATTGAACATTGAAGGGGACAATGATAACTGTCCTAAATGCAAATCAAGTAGTGTAGGATGTAATAAACGTAAAGGTATGTGTAAAAAGTATTGTAATAAATAATAAAGACTCTGGAGAAATTTTATTTATAGATTTCTCCAGAGTTTTTATTCTACTGAAATTCTTAATTCTGAACTCTTCACTTTCAACTAGCATGGGGAGCATGTTATAAAGGTTGTACTAGTACAGAAATCTTTATGAGATTATATTAATGTATAAATTTATAATTTTTAAAATAAATGGTATAATAGACTATAATATACAGTTGGCGTTTGGAAATATTTATAGATAGGGGGATTTAAATATGATTAATGAGATTAATGAAAAAATAGGGAATATCAAAGCGCAGATGGCAGAGAAAGATAGACTAGAGCGAATGATGGAAAAAGTAGAGTATGAAATAAATCATCAAGAGCAAATTCAGGATAAACTTTTAAAAGAACTTTTGAAAGAAGAAAGTGACGTGGATAAGCTTGAGAAGCTAACGTTTAATAATATTCTTCACACTATTATGGGAAATAAACAGGAGTTATTGAAAAAGGAAAAAGAAGAATATTATAAGGCTAAGATTAAGCATGATGAGATAAAGGATACACTTGAACATTTAAAGAGTGAAAGAGAAACGTATAATACTAAGATTGAAAAATTCGGCATGTTAAAATCCAAATTAGGAGAGTTGCTAAAAGAGAAAGAAAAAATACTAGAGAGTTCTGGAAGTGAAATATCTCCTAAACTAGATAAAATAAATGATGAAATGATTGAAATAAAAGGAAACATAAAGGAATGCTATGAAGCGGTACAAGCGGGTGAAATGGCATATTCTTCGCTTTCGATGGTAGAGGAATCCTTAAATAGTGCTAAGAATTATGGAACTTGGGATATGCTTGGAGGAGGATTATTAGCTACATCGGCAAAACATTCAAAGATTGATGAAGCTAAGGATGGTATGACTGAAGCTAGGGCTAAGTTAGATAGATTTAAAAGAGAGTTATCGGATGTGAATATGGCATTTAATGTGGAGATTAATATTGATTCTTTTTCAAAGTTTGCTGATTACTTTTTTGATGGTTTATTTTCGGATATGAATGTTCAGTCAAGGATTAATGATTCTTTAACAGGGGTGCAAGATGCAAAATATAGAGTAAGTGATATAATAACTGGACTTAGAAGAAATATTGAATCGCAGGAAAAGAAAATTAATACTCTAGAAGAGAGTAAAAATGACTTAATAGCAAATGCATAGATAACAAATATAGTTGTAGGGGAAGTATTTCCCCTGCCGGTTTAAGGAGGGTGCTCAGCAACGGTAGTTGTGTCGAAGGGAACCATAGGGTTCCCTAGCGAAGCGCGTGCAACGCGCTTTTTTAAAAGATTTTATATTTTGCTAAGTTTAAGAATGATGTTGAAATTACATTCCTAATAAATGGGGTAATTTTTAAAAGGTGAAAAAAAATTACCCCATATATTATGTATATTGAGTAGAAGCATTAATAAAAACTTGAGAAAAAGGATGTGTATGATGATGGATAATACGTACTGGATACAGGAATGGGCAAAAGTAAGACAGGATGAGGTTGTACGATTACCTGATAACTTTGAGGTTCATGATAGCTTTTTAAAGCATATGTCAAAGGAAGAGTTCCATTCTGCATTTGAAGAAGTGTGGAATATATTTATTAATATATATGGCGATATTGCTGAATTTCCGAAAAGCTTTAGAATGCCTTTTCATAAAGTACTGGAATATAATTACTCTACTAAAGAGGCTAGAGAGTCTCGAAAAGCAGCTTATCGTCCACTTAAGCTCCTATATTATCTTTTAATTTCTGGAGATTTGCATAATGGAACCATTATTGTAGATGTAAATGAATTCAAAGCAACAAATGATGTTAAGAACATTCCAATAATTTTTGAAAGACTTAATGACTATGGGTTATATTTTGACGGTTTAAAAAATTTCAAAATACGTAGTGAAAGTATCAATATAATATATCCTGATAATGAACAGGTTTTAACTGTGTTGAAATTAATGGCAGATAAGGCTCATAGAACAAACCTAATTAAGGATTTTCTTTCTTGTCATTATAAATTATTTCAAGATGATATGAATACTGTGAATTATGGATATGGTGCAGATATAATCGCTGATAAAATGCATACAAAGCAGGAGAGAGAATTTGTTTATGCTATGGATGAAATGCTTAGTGAAATGGGTTATTATGCTGGGTCTAGAGAATCCAACGAAGGGCCTGGTTATGCTTACTATAGTAAGGAAAGCCAAGTAAGAAAAAAAGGCCCTTATCATTACTTAATGTCATCGAATAAAACAAAACTCCTTTTGTATCTGCGTATTAGAAATGCATCAAAATGTATAGAGTATTTAAAAGAGTGCCCAGACTCTGTTAAGCAAGTTTTTTTATGGGGTGATATGGGATGCTCCAATCGTATAAAAGGCACATGTAAATATGGACAAGAGTATACAATAGATGAGAACACTTACTGGAGATGTGGATGTTACAATGCGCCTTTTTATTTTAGCCCAATTAAAGAAGATATTGCACATTATATAAAATTAGTTGAATTAGGTATGAAAAAATAGAGTAAATATATCAATATGAAATAATTTATTAGAGAATTCAGGTGAAATATACGGTTGTAAAGTTTTAGACCCTTTTATGAATAAGCAAATTATGGCTGAACTTCTTTATAACAGCGTCAAAAGTTGGATGGATGAAGACGTAGAAAAAATTGTTAATTTTATACTAGAAGGCTTAGAAGCTGAAAGCGCTGCTTTAGTTGGATTCAAAGGCTATGATACATATATGTGTTATTTTAAGGAAAAGATTTAATTTTATTATCCATTTAAAAATAAAGGAATAGAGTTTGCGCCTGGTGATAGCTACCATGATATTACCCCTTGGAGCAGTAAAAAAATGTGATGTATATAGGGGGACAGATTCATGTTATATAATATTGGAGGATTAATTTGTATTATTGTAGCAATTTGGGGAGCAATTTATACTTTATATATCAAACAATTGATTCATAACATGTTTGTATTACGCTTCAAAGAATGTATAGTTCAGTTAGGGGAGGTTATTAAAGTGGACAATAATATTATGAATTTAATAGGTAAATGTGGATTTTATTGCGGTAGTTGCCCAGATTATGTTCAAGGTGATTGTACTGGTTGTCGTACGGCTCATAAGAAAGGAGATTGTTATACATACGACTGTGTAGATGTACAACAAATAGATTTTTGTGGGCTTTGTGATGAATTCCCTTGCAAAGAAATTATGACAAGAGATAAGGCTACTGTTCTAGATTCAAGATGGTTACAATGGAAAGCCAGCAATAACCCCCTTAAAAATAAACATAATAAGTAATTGTAGTTATTTCATTTTTAAAATAGATGAGGATATAAAATTCTAACATTCAAAAAAATAGTTAAGACACAACAAAAGAGTTTAGTGTAATAAGTTAAATAATAAGGTAGAACAAAAATATCATCCCCTCATAGTGAGAGATTAAAAAAATCTGATACTATAAGGGGAGGATATTGAAATGGTTTATCTTTAAATTACTTGATTATCAGCATTATTTTAAAAATAGCCTAATTTTTTAGTGTAATCAGAAATTGCTTTTTATATGGTAAAAGCTATTGATTCAGAACTTCCTTAATCACCTCATCAGTAAACTCATCTGTAGATAAAGTCCCACCTAAATCTGGGGTTAAGTGTTTTCCTTCTCTAAAAATATTATGAAGCGCAGTTTCTATCTTTTTAGCAGCTTCTTTTTCTCCTATATATTTTAGAAGCATTATTCCAGATAATATAGTTGCAGTTGGGTTGGATATGTTCTTGCCTGCAATATCTGGAGCTGATCCATGGACAGGCTCAAAGACTGCAATCTCATCACCTATGTTTGCTCCTGGAACAAGACCAAGACCTCCAACAAGTCCAGCGCCCATATCGGATAGAATATCTCCATATAGATTTGGTGCCACTATAACATCATAGTTATGAGGAGATTGTACAAGTTTCATGCTCATGGCATCAACTATTATATCCTCAAACTCTATATCTTCATAATGAGAGCTGCATTCCTTAGCGCATTTTAAGAATAGACCATCAGAAAGTTTAAGTATATTAGCTTTATGGGTTGCAGTAACCTTACTCCTATTCTCATTTATGGCAAGTTCAAAAGCAAATTTGCTGATTCTATCAGAAGCTTTTTTTGTTATAATTCTGATGCTCTCAGCAGCTACGTCGCCAATGTTATGCTCAATACCTGCATATAAACCTTCTGTGTTTTCTCTTACGATAATAAAATCAACATTTGAATGAAGGGATGGTAGTCCTTCAAAAGATTTTACTGGTCTTACATTGGCATACAAGTTTAATTTTTGTCTTAATTGTACATTTACGCTTCTGAACCCTTTTCCCACAGGGGTTGTTATTGGTCCCTTTAGAGCTATTTTATTCTTTTTTATACTATCTATTACATAGTCAGGAAGGGGAGTGCCATACTCTTCAATCACTGAAGCGCCTGCTTCTACAACTTCCCATTGAATATCAGCACCACTTGCATCAATTATTCTTGTGGCAGAGGTTGTTACTTCAGGTCCGATTCCATCTCCAGGTATAAGTGTTATTTTCATAATTATTCCTCCTTTTCTATTTAGAATTCTTGATTAGATTTAAAAGACCACCTGATAAGAGCATACTCTTCTGTCTTGGACTCACATGGAGAAGTAGCTTAAAATCTCTATTCTTTGTAATATTTTTAGCTGTAATAATTGACGAATCTATCTGATTTAATAGATTATCAATTACTATCTCGTCCATAAGATCTATATGATCATAATCATTAGGATTCTCAAAGCATAAAGGAAGAATACCATTGTTTATGAGGTTCTGTTCATGTATTCTTGCGAAAGATTTTGCAATCACTCCTTTTATTCCTAAATAAAGTGGAGCAAGAGCGGCATGCTCACGACTTGAACCTTGTCCATAATTCGATCCTCCAATGATGAAGCCCCCACCATTTTCTAATGCTCTCTTTGGAAATTCTTCATCACAAGGAGTTAAGCAGTAATTAGAAAGATAAGGTATATTGGATCTAAAAGGAAGTAATTTCGCATTTGATGGCATTATATGATCTGTTGTGATATTATCTTCAACCTTTATGAGTGAAGCACCTTTTAATGTATTACCAAGGATAGATGTTTTTGGTACAGGTTTAATATTAGGGCCTCTAACTACTTCTATATCATCACCGTTCTCAGAGGGTGAAATTATAAGATTATCATTTATTCTAAATCTCTTAGGCATCGAAACATGAACATCTTTCATGAATTCCTCTGGAGTTGTTATATAACCAGTTAAGGCTGAAATGGCTGCTACTTCAGGGCTCACCAGATAAACATCAGCAGAAGTTGTTCCGCATCTTCCTTTGAAATTTCTATTAAAAGTTCTTAAAGATACACCATCAGTATTAGGTGCTTGTCCCATACCTATACAAGGTCCACAGGCACATTCAAGTATTCTTGCTCCAGATGATAGTAAGGAGGATAAGGCACCATTTTCAGAAAGCATGTTTAGAACCTGTCTTGAACCGGGAGATATGACAAGTGATACATCTTCCTTTATGGTCTTACCTTTTAGAAGTTCAGCAACCTTCATAAGATCCATATATGATGAGTTAGTACAGCTCCCAATTGCTACCTGACTTACTTTTATCTTTGATAGTTCATTTACTGGAACTATATTATCAGGGCTATGAGGGCATGCAGCAAGAGGCTTAAGTTCATCAAGAAATATGATAAGCTCTTCATCGTATTTTGCGTCTTCATCTGCTTTAATCTCGATAAAATCATCTTCTCTATCTTGTGCCTTTAAAAATTCTAAGGTTATCTCATCTGAAGGGAATATTGAGGTTGTTGCCCCAAGTTCTGCTCCCATATTTGTTATTGTGGCTCTCTCAGGAACGGTGAGATATTTTAGTCCATCCCCACAATATTCAAAGATCTTGTTTACACCACCTTTAACAGAACATCTTCTTAATACTTCTAAAATTATGTCTTTTGAAGATGAGCCTAAAGTCAGTTTCCCACGAAGGTCAACCTTTACAATGTGAGGCATGGTAATATGATATTCTCCACCAGCCATTGCAACTGCGACATCGAGCCCGCCAGCGCCTATTGCAAGCATACCGATTCCTCCAGCTGTTGGGGTGTGGCTATCTGAACCTAAAAGAGTTTCCCCTGGAACACCGAATCTTTCAAGATGAACTTGATGACAAATTCCATTGCCTGGTTTTGAAAAATATATTCCATGTTTCTTAGCAATATTCTGTATATAAAGATGATCATCAGCGTTCTCAGGACCAGCTTGAAGCATATTATGGTCTATATACGCTACTGATTTTTTTGTCTTCACTCTAGGGATGTCCATACTCTCAAATTGGAGATATGCCATTGTTCCAGTGGAGTCTTGTGTTAAGGTTTGATCAATTTTAAGAGATATATTACTACCACGATCAAGGTTCCCATGAACCAGATGTGCTTGAATTATCTTTTCTGCAACTGTTAACTTCATAATTTTATCCTCCTAAAAATATTGGTTTAAACTGCCTCAGTAGAGCCTCTGTTAATTAGATTAGGATAATAAACGTTTATGAAGTTCCTTAGTTCATTATTCCTTATCACAGAAGTTCGTCCATTAGAATACTGTTCATCTATCCATTCTTTTATTGGTGCAATTATTGGATCTTTCTTGGAGATTTTTGAATCTCCTTCCAGTTTAAAATATGTGTTAATCCAAGCGGCTATACCAGCACATCCGGAGTATTGGTTAACTGCAACTATAATTGGTCTGCTAAGTATCTTATCTGTATCAAAAATATTGTAAATCTCCTCATCTTTTAACAATCCGTCAGCATGAATTCCAGCTTTAGTAACATTGAATTCACTTCCTATAAATGGAGTTCTAGAGTGAATATTATAGTCCATCTCCCTTTCAAAATAAGAGGCTATCTCTGATATAAGTTTAAGGTTAAGATTCTCACCTTTTCCTGTAAGCTGAATATAGTTTATTAGCATAGACTCAAGTGGGCAGTTACCTGTTCGCTCACCAATGCCGAATAGTGTACAGTTTATTGAAGCACATCCATATAACCATGCTGAAGTGGAGTTGTTTACCACTGAGTAGAAGTCATTATGGCCATGCCACTCAAGAGCTGATGAAGGTATCTTTGCATGATATCTAAGTTCATGCATTATTGCAGGTATACTTCTTGGAAGTTCAGCACCATTAAAGGGAACACCTAATCCAAGTGTATCACAGGCTCTTATCTTAATTTGAACACCGCTATCTCTAGAAAGTTTCATGAGTTTGTTAACTAATGGAATAACGAAACCATAGAAATCTGCTCTTGTTATATCTTCAAGATGACATCTAGGGGTTATACCATGTTCTATAGCATCAGTAGCGATGGAAAGGTACATGTCCATTGCTTTTTCTCTAGTGAGTTTTAGTTTGTTAAAAATGTGATAATCAGAGCAGGACATTAAAAGGCCTGTCTCTTTAATTCCCATTTCCTTTACTAGATTTAAATCTTCCTTAACAGCACGAATCCATGCAGTGATTTGAGGATAAGCATAACCCCTGGACATACATTTACGTACTGCTTCTTTATCCTTTTCAGAGTATAAAAAAAATTCAGTCTGTTTTATGACTCCTGAACCATTATCAAGTTCATGTAAGTAGTCATATAGTCTAACTATCTGCTCAACAGTAAAGGAGGACATAGATTGTTGACCATCTCTAAAGGTTGTATCCGTTATCCATATATCATCAGGTAGGCACATTGGATACTGAACCTGATTGAAGGTTACCTTTGGAATTTCTGAATAAGGAAAAATATCCTTATGTAGATTAGGCTCAGAGTTATTTTTTAAAGTGTAATTGTGTAGGGTTGTTTTTTGTAAAAAGTTATTAAAGTTTTTCATTTTTACCTCCTGTTTTTATCCTTAATTTTAATAAAATATATAAATACCACTAAAGTGTAGATGCATATTAATTGGACTTTTAATAGTTTTTCTAATTATATATTAATTCAGAATAATATGCAATGGTAATTTCTGAAGTGGCTATATAACATGAGAGATATGCATTAATATTACTTGAAAAAGAATAAATATTAAATGGAATGGACTTTTGGTATTCTGAAAGTTATTTATAATTAAATTTCAAATATAAAGGAGCTGAATAATTATAACGGGAGAGATAAGGGTTATCTCGTTCACTTGTATGTATATAAATGATATAATTAAAATAGTTGAATCTGAATTAATAGGAGGGGCCATGGGGAAAGATAATAAAAAAATGGAATTGGGGAGAAATGGGGGTGTAAATATGAATGATATTAAAATTACAAAAGCAAAGGTATCAGATTTAAAACAAATAATGGTGGTTATTAAGAAAGCTGTTGAGAATATGTATGAAGAAGGAATATATCAGTGGGATGAGTATTATCCAAATGAAGAGAGATTCACATCGGATATTGCCAATTCAAACTTATATGTATTGAGAGAATATGAAGAAGGGTCTGTAATTGGAGTGGCTGCACTTGATGGGAATCAGGAATCAGAATATGCTATGGTTGATTGGAATTATGAAAAATCTAGTTTGGATGAGGAAGAGATTGAAACCTTAATAAGAGAAGAAGTAACTTACTCCATTGATGGTATCTTAGTTATACATAGGTTAGCCATTGATCCTGATTATCAGGGTAAAGGATATGCAAGAAATTTTATGGAGAAACTTGAAATGGAAGCGACAAGAAGGGGAGCTAAGATAATCAGACTAGATTGTTATAGTTGTAATGAAAAAGCAAATGGTATGTATAAAAAATTGGGATATAAATATGTTGGCGATGTTTATTTCAGACATAGAGAATATCCATTTCATTGTTATGATAAGGAACTTTAATATAAATTGAGAATTGGAAATTGAGAATGGAGAATGATTGAGATTTCTCTATTCTCAATTATGGTTTTGTTTTTCATATCATGCTTGAAGTAAAAGGTAACTTAACAGTAAAGCAACTGCCTTCACCAAGGGAACTTTCAACAGAAATAGTTCCTTTATGGGTATCTACAATCCATTTTGCAATGGATAATCCAAGTCCAGTTCCGCCTTTTTCATCCCGTTTACTTCTAGATTCATCTACTCGGTAGAATCTATCAAATATATGAGGTATATCTTTAGTGGGAATGCCCATTCCAGTATCAGCAACTCTTATAATTATCTCATCTTTTTCAGAGAATGCACTTATATTTATATAACCAGTTTCAGGGGTATATTTTATACTGTTATCTACAAGTATACGAAGTGCTTGTTTTAGCAACTTAGAATCAGCGAATATAACTAAATTTTCCTCTGTATTTGATGAAATAGTATGATTTGAATCAATGAGTTTGGTTTCTTTACATATATTTTCAATAAGGTTTGAGAGATCGAATTCTTTCTTATCAATCTTCTGAGTATGCTTGTCGGCTCTTGCTAGGAACAATAGTTTCTCAACTAAATCCTTCATGTTATCAGATTCATCTTTTATTGCAAGGATGGATTCTTCAAGAACATCTTTATCATCTTTTCCCCATCTTGAGAGGAGATTGGCATAACCTTGAATTACTGCAATTGGTGTCCTAAGTTCATGGGAAGCATCAGACACAAACTGCTTTTGTTTTTCATATGAATCCTGAATTCTATCAAACATATTATTTACTGTTAGAGCAAGATCTTTAAGTTCATCCTGTGAACCACTTATATCTAATCGTGTATCAAGACTACTTACATTTATCTCTTTGATAGCATTATTCATGGTATATACAGGTTGTATCATACGTTTGGTTAGCTTTGATATATACTTTGAACATGATAAGAGGAAAAGTAAGAATATTATTGATATACCTATAAGAAAATACTGTAGATATAACATCTCATTTTCTAGACTTTTTACAAAAGTTAAAGTTATTATTCGATCATCTATATTAAAATTATCTTTATATATCACATAGAAATCTGAGTTATTCAATTTGGATAAACCAAGTGAAACTTCATCTATAAAAAATAAATCATTGAGTAAAATAAATTTTGGATTTATATCACTGCTATCTTCTTTAAGTGGAATATTTTCATGAACATTAATATTATCATCATAAGTGTTCAATATAATTTTAGTATCTTCTTCTATGATAGCGGCTATTCCTTCGCTTTTCATATAACTTTTCATATGGTTTGACATGGATGGATTAGAGTCTTGACCATCTATAGAACTAAAATTACTTGAAATATATTGTGATTTTGTAACAAAATCCTGTCTTATAGTAAATAAATTAAAGCCAATAAATGCTATTATAAGAAGGAGTATTGTTCCTAAAAGTTCTCTCAATATTTTAAATGAACTAAAAAATGTTAATTTAAATGTTATAGAGAATCTGAATAATCTGGTAATTTTAGCTTTAAATTGTTTGAAATGGATTTTGAATCTCTTTGGGGGAGAAGAGATAAACTTAGTTATACTATCAGAGATTGAAAGTATACGTTTGTGAAGTCCTCTCATTATTTTATCAAAATTTTCTCTCTCAAGAGGATTATTATTCTTCTTCATCTTTAATCATATAACCAATTCCGCGGATAGTGTGAATATATTTAACGTCATAATGACTATCAATTTTAGCCCTTAAATAACGTATATATACATCAACAATATTGGTATCTCCTGTATAATCATACCCCCAAACTTCATTTAGAATCTGGTCTCTGGAAAGTGCAATATTTTTATTTATCATAAGATATTTTAAAAGATCAAATTCTGTTTTGGTTAAATCTATTATGTCATTGTTAAATTTCACTGTGTGTTGTTCATTGTTTAAAGCCAATTTGTTCATAGTGAGAACTTTAGTGTCTAATACATTATCATTGTTGTTTTTTAGGGTAACTCTTATTCTTGCCAGTAGTACTTCTATGGCAAATGGTTTTGTAACGTAATCATTTGCACCCATATCAAGTCCCATCACAATGTCCATTGTGGTATCTTTAGCAGTTAGCATTATTATTGGTACAGTACTCTCGCGTCTAATTCTTCTGCATACTTCTATGCCATTAAGCCCTGGAAGCATTATATCCAATATTATCATATCGGGATCTGTATTCAGGGCTTTTTCTAGACCTTCTCTACCATCAAAAGCTTGAGTTACCATATAACCTTCATATTCTAGTTCTAGTTGAAGAAAACGTGAAATCTTTACTTCATCTTCAATAATCAGAATGTGTTTCTTTATCATAATCAATCTCCTTGTTGTGGATATAAATGACTTATATACCAATGATAATATATAGTCATACCATTATCAAGATAATACTTTGATTACATATCCAAGGAAGGGATTATTCTCGTATTCCATCTATTGAAGAGTTTATAGTATCGCTTATTTTAGTTATTGTTTTATTTATTGTAAAATCTTCTTTTCCTCGTCTTGAAAATCTCAAGGTATGCTTAGTTAATAGTGATAAAGCGCCAGCAATCAGTGTTATTGGAGTTGCTACTATAAGTGCTAGTATTAATAAGTTAAGAGAAACATCAAGTTTCATTCTATCTTCCTTACTTACAAGCAATCTAATCTCAAATCCCTTTTGGATAAGTTTTTTAATAGTATCAAGTGCATTTGATGAACAATCTTGCAGTGAATTAACTTTGATTTTCTTTTCTTGTTCTAAATAAGCAAGTGCATTTACTATATCCCCATCATTCATCTCTAATGCTTCCTTTGCTTCTGAATAACTTACGTTAGCTCTCTTTCTTAATAAATCGATTTGTTCTAATGTTATTTTCATAATATAGCCTCCTATAATTTTAATTAATTTATGATTAATAGATATAATGTTCGAAGTTTGAACGTAGAAATCAGAGTTTGGAATCTCAGCACTCTACGTTCAGGTATATTAATAACTTCATTTAAATTAATTGATTGATTAATTATATTATAGGTGGCTTGTATTAGATGGGAATTAGTGAAAGATTAAAATTTCATTAGAAAATCAGGAAGATTGGATGAAGAAGAGAAAATGAAATAAAAAACGTATTTAGAAAGTAAAGAAAATCATAGTGGAAAATGGGATCCAAATCCTACTTTTAAGCTTGTTCATAAAAATGGAACAACTGAACTATGCATATGATGAAACATCAAACCATACAGAAACTAAGATATTAGAATACGATTCATTGGATTTGACAAATCAAAATCGTAAGTTAATAAAAGAATATCCTACACATATGATAATAATGGAAATATACAGACCATAGGGGAAACAGGTAAAAATATAAACTATTCCTATGATAAACTAAATAGATTAACAGCTATAGATAGAGTACAAGAAAATCAAAATATAGCATATGACTACGATATAAGATCAAACCTGAAATCAGAAACAAGCACCAAGCCATTGGTAATGGATATAATGCCAAGTAATTACCAATGGAATGAGCTAAACCAATTAACTAAGTTTACTAATAACAGCCAAGAGTATGAATATGGTTACAATTATGAAGGACTAAGAATAAACAAGAAAACTCCAGAGAAAGAAATAAATTATTACTACAACAGGGGTAAACAAACAGTATCAGAAATACACTCAGATGGAACAAATGTAAGCATCATATGGTCCAACAAACCACTAGCAAGAATAGTTAACGGAAAATACTATTATTATATGTACAATGGTCACAATGATGTTGTACAGATGATACACGAAAATGGTAAAATAGCAAATGAGTATAGCTATGATGAATGGGGAAATCAGCTAACTGAGAGAGAAGAAGTAGAAAACCCAATCAGATACACTGGACAGTACTATGACAAAGAGAGTGGAAATTATTATCTAAGAGCAAGATATTATAGCTCGGCATTTAAAAGGTTTATAAGTGAAGATACTTATAAGGGAAGATTAGATAAGCCGTTGAGTTTAAATTTGTATGGATATTGTAGTGGGAATCCAGTGATGTTTGGAGATCCGAGTGGGCATTGGAAAGATGAGGCACAGTATGTTAATCTTGGTGGTGATCTTGGCGGTGGATTTGGTGGAACTGATGGAGGACCACTCATTCTAATAGAAGTACTATTGAATGTTTTAGAGGGAGTAGGGCAAGCTGTCAAAGGATCTTATACACTTTATAACATTTATGATAAAGCAGAGAATAGTTCATCTTATAACTTGAATTTTGCAAAGAAGAGTTCATCGAAAGATAAAGAGAATAAAGGAAAATCTGTTAAACTGGAAGCAGCTGTGAAAGGAAGTAAAAAACATGGGATTAAATGGAAAGAGGGTTCTGCTAGAGCTAAAAAGGAAGGGAAACCTCAAGGCCAGTGGAATGAAGACGATTTAGAATTTGCTACACAAAGGGCAAATGAATTAAAACCTGGTGAAAGTGATTATTTTAATTTACCGAAAGGTTCTAAATCTATTGTACATATGCCTGATGGAACCATTATACCAGCTACAAAAATATGGATTAGAAAAAATGGAACAGGAACTTGGCACGGATATCCAATGCCGTAAAGGAGATGATTGAGATGGATTTTTATATTCAAGCAAGTTGCCCTAGATATACTGGTGAATTTGATGAGGAGGATTATAACTTGTCAACAGCCATTGAAACAATATTTCCTATGATGACTGAAGAAGCAATAATGGTTTGGAAGACTATACATATTCCATTGAGTTATAAATACGATATAAGTTGGATGATTGACGATATTTTGAACATCCTTGAAAATCTAAGAAATACTACCAATGGTGAATTGTGTATTAACTGGGCTTCTGATACATTTGCAAATTTGTGGAACATTAAGTGGGATATTGATGATGTAGTAATTAGCTCTAAGTGGGGTTCGATATTAGGGCATACTGAACAGTTGTTAGAATTGAAAGGGCCTATAAAAGTCTCCAAAAGGTCATTTGAAAATGAGTGGAAGAAAGTTCTTTATAATATTATAGATGGACTAAGGCAATCTAGATACTCAGAAGATAATCTTCCGGGAATGGATAGATTAGTTTCGGAATATAATTCTATAAACAAATTTGGCATACTCTATGAAAGCTAGTAATTAAGAATCACAAATCATTGCAAAGAGACTTTTCTTTTTTAACAATATGGTTTATGTCAATAGTAAGTTCAGTAGGGTATGTTTCAGAAAAAACCTCGGGGGTTGAGAAAAGGGGGTGAATGAAAAAAGGCTAACAAGGGAAATTAAGTTTCAGGGTTAGTCTTTTTATTGAAGGTTCAAAAGCGTGGGTTAGGTTTTAGAGCAAAGCTCTCTAGGAGTACAAGAAATGTGATATTAATAAAAAAAGATTGATATAAACGAGAAGATAAAAAAATTTGCCGAAAGGCAGGACTTTAGAGTATTTAATGGGAATATAAAATTAATACAAGGATGGAATAGGATTTATTAGATGAAAATTTCTCGGAGAGAAATCATCGAATTTCATATTTTACAGGATGAAACTGGATATAAGTTAACAGATGTGTTAGAAATTCATTTTTTAGAGTTACCAAAGCTTGCGAAGGTGAATAGTTTAAAAGATACAGATGACCCTATTTTAGAGTGGCTTGAATTTATAGATGCAAAGTCAAAGGAGGGAATGGAAATGTTAGCTGAAAAAAATAAAAATATTAAAGCAGCGTATGAGATATTGCAAAGAGTTAGTAAAAGTAAAGAGGCTAGAATGGCATATGAAGCAAGACAGGCAGAAATTATGGATCAGTTAACTAGAGAAAAAAGTGCAAGAGAAGAAGGAATAAAAGAAGGAATCGAAAAAGGAATAGAAAAAGAAAAATTAGCAATTGCTCAAAGTGCTCTTTTAATGAATCTACCTATAGAACAAATAGAAAAGTTAACAGGATTATCAATAGAGACAATAGGAAGATTAATGAATTGAAAATAATAGGAACTGTAGACTAACACTGGGGATAAAAATTCAGGGTTAGTCTTTTTTAGATATATAAAAGAGAATATCAAAAAAAGCATGAGAATCAAATCTCATGCTTTTTATATAAAGTAGTATAATCTTAGTTAAGTCTATCAGATTTGTTGCTTCTATTATTAGTAGATGGACGACTAGAACGGTTTGAACGGCTAGTTTTACCTTTAGCAGGTTCCATCACTACGTTAATACCTTTGATCTTGTTGTTTTTCATTGAAAGAAGAACAGCGTGAGCGTGTTGCTCAGGTATTTCAACAAATGAGAATGCTTCAAGAATATCTATATCTCCTATAAGAGATCCACTGATAGAACTATTGTCAGTTATAGAACCAACGATATCACCAGGACGAACTCTATGTTTCTTACCTATGTTAAGGAACATTCTAACCATTCCAGAACTTGCTCCTGTATCACCATATTTAACAGGTTTTTCACCTTTAATATCTTTTAACTCAGGCATGTGAAGTTCTTTCTTAAGAAGAGCTGCAGCTATATCTATAAGTTCAAGACCTTCTTCTTGAAGTTTTTCAACCATATTGATATATTTACCCATCTTACCTGAATTCATAATTGATTTTAATTCATCTATGAAAGCTGCTGTCTTCATTTCTTCTATATCTTTTACTGTAGGTACAGAATCTTTTTCTACAGTGTTATTAGTGTATTTCATAATATCTCTTAATCTGAAGAAAGTTCTTGCAGTAACGAATGAGTATGCAGTACCCTCTCTACCAGCTCTTCCAGTTCTTCCGATTCTATGAACATAATATTCTTCGTGCTCAGGAACATCATAGTTGAATACGTAATCACAATCATCGATATCAAGTCCTCTTGCAGCAACGTCAGTCGCAACTAGAATCTTAACATTTCCTTCTTTGAAGTTATTAATAACACTTAATCTAAGTGTTTGTTTCATATCACCATGTATTTTATCAGCACTATATCCACGTGTCTGAAGTTGAGCAGTTACTTCATCAACTTTTCTCTTTGTATTACAGAAAACAATTGATAACTTAGGAACACGAATATCTATAAGTCTAGATAATGCTTCGAATTTTTCGCTCTCTCTAACCTCAACATATTTTTGAGTTATGTTAGGAGTAGATAATTTAGTTCTAGTAATCTTAATAATCTCAGGATTTTTCTGATATTTGTTGATGATGTTTAAAATAGGTTTAGGCATTGTAGCAGAGAATAATAAAGTCTGTCTGTCTTCAGTTTTAATGAAAGACATAATCTCTTCGATATCTTCTCTGAATCCCATGTTAAGCATTTCATCAGCTTCATCAAGAATTAACATTTTAAGATCATCAAGTTTTAAAGTTCTTCTTCTAATGTGGTCCATAACTCTTCCAGGAGTTCCAATTATAATGTGAACACCTTTTCTTAAAGCAGTGATTTGTCTATCAATAGACTGACCACCAAAAACAGATTGAACTTTTAAACCACGCTTATGTTTTCCTATTTCATAAAGTTGCTCAGAAACTTGAAGAGCAAGCTCTCTTGTAGGACATAAAATTAAAGCTTGTGGTGTGTTGTTTTTAATAGAAACAAGATCAACAGCAGGTATTCCGAATGCAGCTGTTTTACCAGTTCCAGTTTGAGCCTGACCTACTACATCCTTTCCTTCTAATATTAGAGGGATTGTTTGACTTTGGATTGGTGTAGCTTTCTCGAAGCCCATATCTTTAACCGCCTTTAATACGTCTTCAGAGCAGTTAAGATTTTCAAATAATAATTCATTCATACGTTTAATCATTCCTTTAGTTTAATTTTTTTAAGCTAATGGAAATTGCATTTTGACTGGTTAACGGAATTTTATATATTATATAAATATAATTATAGACAAGTTATACTGAAGTTATTCAATTTCTCTCTATTTAATAGATTAATTAGTATCTATAAAAAAATATAAATTCAATGGGACTATTGTAAATATAGCTCACAAATTAGCGCACTATATTATGCAATTTCCAAACATTATCATCTTTTATTAAAAAAGATAGTAAATTTATTTTAGCAAACAACTCATTATAACACTAAACGTGACTAATTAAAACTGGTTTAATTTATATATTAAGAAAAAAATTTTGAAAGGTGTCAATAAAAATACTATAATTGTAAATGAATAAAAAAAATGTAAGGAGGATTAACATGCAAGTGGAATATAAGGATACTATTGGATTTTGGGAAAAAGTTTTTGCTTCAAAAGAACAATTGTGCAAGGGCAGAGATTATACGAAAAACATAGGGGTAATAGATTTAGAAAAGGGAATAGAATGGATCTCATCAACAAGTGAAAAAATTCTTGATTATGGATGTGGAAATGGAGTTATGGTATTGAGAACACTTGCATATGGTGTAAATAATATACATGGTATAGATATTTGTGAAAATGCTATAAAAGCAGCATTGAAATCAGTTCAAGAATATGAATTGAAGGATAAAGCTTCTTTTGAAATTGGTGGAGTAGAAGCTTTGGAAAAACTTCAGGATTGTGAATTTGATGGAGTGATACTATCTAATATAATAGATAATATGATTCCTAAAGATTCTTTAAGATTGTTAGATGAAGTAGCGAGGATTTTAAAGCCTGGTGGAAAACTTCTACTAAAGATTAATCCTTATATTGAAGAGGAAAAAAGACAAGAGTGGAAATTTGAAGAGCTTCAAGAAGAATTCTATAAAGAAACTTCGGGATTATATTTATGGAATCTTACTGAAGATAAATTAGACATGATTTTAGGGGATAAATTTATTATTGAAGAAAGAAAAGAAGTTTATTTTGAACAACATGATATGTTTAATAGAATGTATTATGTAAGAAAGAAATAAAGGGATGTGATAGAAATTAATAATAAGGTATACGATTTAACTTACACAATTCATCAAGATATGGTAGTTTATCCAGGAACAGAACAGCCTATAATAAATGAGGCAAATACTATTAAAAATAATGGATTTGAGGAGAAAAAACTTACACTGTATTCTCATACAGGAACTCACATGGATGCTCCAGCGCATATGGTGCTTGGAGGGAAACATCTTGAAGAGTTTGATAGCAGTAAATTTGTTGGAAAGGCAGTGATAATAAGAATAGAAAAAGAGTGTGGTAAAATTACTGAAGAAGAAGTTATAGAATATTTTAATGATAATACAATAAGTGAAGAGTTAGAACATATTGAATTTGTACTGTTAAACACTGGTTGGGGAAAATACTGGGGTAGTGAAGAGTACTTTGGAGATTTCCCTACATTATCATTAGAAGCTGTGAAGTGGATTAAGAATAAATTCAAAAATCTAAAAGGTGTTGGAGTTGATACCATTTCTGTAGATTCAATGGGGGATGATAAATTTGAAAATCATCATGAATTACTTAAGGATGATATTGTAATAATTGAAAATTTAGCAAACTTAATTAATATTGAGGAAAAAATATTTGAATTTATGTGTTTTCCAATAAAATTCAAAAGTAGCGATGGAGCTCCAGTAAGAGCAATAGGGATGGTCTGATTTTGTAATTCCATAATTTAAAAGGTTATATTGAATGAATAAAAGAAATCCTTGTGAAATTTTAAGTGATCTAATGACATTATATGAGATAAAAGGAAACTTGGAAGAACAAAAGATTGTATTTGTAGGAGAAGGGGCAAATATAAGTAATACGTGGTTTCAGGTTGAATTTAAACCCTATCAAATAAAATTGGATAAATTGAAAATTTGCAATCAAGGGTGTATTGTAAACCCTTGTCCTCCGTTTACAAGAGGAAATGAAAACTTACTTCACATGCAAAAGGCTATTTTAGCAAGATTGAGGTAGTAAATAAATATTATAGTAAATATCTTTTTGAGGCTAATAATAGTAATTAAGATAACAATTGAAATAGTGAGTAAAAAACTATAGAATTAGTAATGAGGTATAAGTAATGTAATGAATACAAAAAATTTTATAGATTGAGTATAAAAAAAGTGGGAGGATATTTGTGTACGGTATAGGTAGAGGAAGTAGAAGAGTGTTCAAGTATGAGGAATCAAAGCCTCATGGGATTATTGCTGGAATAGCTAATTTCGTTATAGTTTATTCAATATATTTAGGATTGTTGTCTTTATTAAATACATTTATGGGAGAGGAAATTGTTCATAAGAACTTTTTTATCACACCAAATGGGATTATATTATTAGCTATAACTTTGGTGGTAGTTTTATTTTATGGTATTGTTTTGTCAGATACAGTAGGGTTTATAACTTTAGGAGAGAAAATAGCAGGTAGAAAATTTGTTGGTACAAGAAAAGTTTGGGTAAATCCATATTCTAAAAGTAGAGGATGGTTATTTGCAGTATTATTCATTAATATCTTAATGATTTCTAATTATTTTGGGGGAGTAGGAACGGTATACGAACCAGTTAACTATATAAGAGAAGTTATTATACTTGTATTTCATATAATGTTGTTGGTAAAAATAGGGCAGGGAAAAAATGTTTTTATGATTGCACTTATAGTCTTATATTTAATATCACTTATGTCAGCGATGTTTGTGTTGCCAGATAATTTAAAATATGTTGCAGCTACTGTTTTAGGAGTATTAATTTTATTGCATTTTATAATATACTTTATTTATAAAAATAAAGATAAGGTACTTTAAAATAAATATCAAGTCAATCGGGAAATATAAGTGACATATTGAAGAATTATTTATTTTAAAGTACCTAAATAGAATAATTACAAAGAATCTATAAAACTTAAATGTTATAGATTCTTTTTTTGTGGAAAGTTAGTCTTCTACAATAAAAATAGAGTATAAAAAATAAAATTAGATAGATATAGTTATTAACAAAACCCTTTGAATGAGCACATAAATCAAAGGGTTTTCTAATTAACATAAACAAACTTCATAAAATTGTAAATTATTTTAAAAAAAGCATTGACTTAGATAACTATCTAAGTATATAATTAAGTTAGAAATTAGTCTAATGGAAATGCGAAAATAGATATGACAAGAAGATTAATATAAAAAATAAAATTAAGGAGTGAATCATATGAAATCATTATTCAAGAAAGAGGTAGCAAAGAAGAAAGATAAAGTTGTTTTAGTTAATAAAATGGATATGCCAAAAGATTTTTATGGAGATATGGAGTCTGCTTTTATAAGCTTTGATGGTAAGTTGTGGATATAAAAGGGGGGGTATGGATATAAATTGCTTTAAATAAGGGGATATGAGGGTTAATTAAAATTAATGATTAAAGGGGAGTTAAAAATGGAAGCTAATGTGTTAAGAAATAATAGTATTGATAAGGGGTTAAATAATGTAATTAACATGAATATAGTTATACTTCTGATGGGGAGATTGGTATCACTTTTCGGATCAAGCATATATAGTTTTGCCATGAGTATGTATATTTTATCAGTGACTGGATCAAGTATGAGTTTTTCAATTAATATGGCATTAGTGATATTGCCAATGGTACTATTTGCACCTATTTCTGGGGTTATTGCAGATAAGGTAGATAGGAAAAAAATGATAGTTTCTATGGATATATTAAGTGGGATTGTAATTTTAGTTTTATATGGAGTTTCTATGATAAATGGTCTTCAACTAATGTATATCTACACAACTACCTTCTTGTTAGCAATTTGTACTGTGTTCTTTGATACACCTATGCAAGCGTCAATTCCTAGTTTGATAAACAAGGAGAAATTAACCAAAATAAACTCATGGAATGAGGCGGTTTCTGCAATAACTAGAATATCAGGTCCATTCATTGGAGGAATTGTATTTGCGTTGATAGATATTAGATTATTTTTGTTGGTAAATGGAGTATCATTCATACTATCAGGTATTTCAGAGATGTTTTTAAATTTCAATGTTGAAAAAATGATAAATGAACAGTGTATTAATGAAGAAAGTATAAATGAAGAAGTGTATCGTGAAAATAATCTTAATCAAGATGAAGCGTTTAAAGATAATAATAAACAAGAACAGAAAAAATCAATAAAAAGTACTTTTAAAGAATACTGGATTAATTTTGTAGATGGAATTAAATATTTAAGAAAAGAGAAATGGTTAGCAACCTTTATAACATATGTTATAGCATTTAACTTTCTGTGTGGAATGGGAATTGCAGTGCCAGGAAATTATATTATGATGAATGTCATTGGGTTTGATCCAAAGACTATTGGAATAATAAATATGTCAATGCCAGTAGCAGCATTGATCACTGCAATAGTAATATCTATTTTACCAGAAGCAAAGAGTGTGTACAGAAAACTCATAATTGGATTGAGTATAACAAGTATATCAATAATTATAGTAGGGACTCTTATAATACCAGAGTTAGTACACTTGTCTTTGAATGCCTACTTTATAGTGTTTATAACAATATTTGCACTTACATCTATGGCATTAACAACCTTTAATATTCCTATAAGCGTTACGCTTCAAAAAATGATTCCATCAGATAAAAGAGGAAGAATATTTGGGGTTTTACAAATGTTAACGTACGTATCGTTACCTTTGGCATACTTGTTATCTGGAATAATGATGGAATACTTACCAGTATTCATCACTCCAATTGCGGCAGGTAGTATCATGTTAATATTAACAGTTTCAATGGCTAGAAAAAAAGAAATTAAGGAAATGTAATAGATGATAGAAGACCTACCTTTTGTACCCCTGAAAGGTAGTTCTTCTAATAATATCAGAAAAAAGATATTTTCAAAATATATTATATTTGCTAAAATTATAAATTATATTGACTTAGAAAGTTATCTAATTATATAATATAGTTAGATGGAAATTAAGCAAACAGTATTAAATTTAAATATTTTATTAAGTATTAAAAATACGAAAAGGGTGAATTGAACATATGAAAGTTATAATTAATAATGAGTTAGCAAAGATTTTGGACTTTATTTATTTCCCTAGAGCTGGAAGATTTTGCGATGAAATATTATCATCTGAAGCATATGATGATATTGATTATGAAGTAGAAGGTTATGAGGAGTTATTAAAGGATACAAAGAAAAAAATGAAGAGTTATTTTGAAATTATAGATAAATTTTATTCAATTGAATCTGATCCCATAATAGAGTTTATAGGAAGAGATGTGTTATTAGAAAGTGTTGATATTGAAGAATATTTGAGTAAAGCACTAGAATTAGATGTAGAAATCATTAATATTAATATGCTTAAATTTTTATTAGAATATATAGACAAACAAGAAATGTTTGAGAATGATGTGCTTGAAAAAAGATATATCGATAAAGAGTATATGTTATCTTTAATTAAAAGCTCATCATTAGCACCAAGTATGAAATGGGCTCTGTTATGTGCTATTGATAATCCTAAAGGATACATTAAAGAGTATGTAGAATTTATGAAAAATATTAAGCCTAGTTTTGATGAGGTATGGATACAAGGTGAGAAGGCAATTCTTGAGTATAGAGAAGGTTTTACAAAAGCAGTAGAAAAAGGTGGAATGGAATTTTTAAATAGAATATGTGGTAATCTTTTTGAAGAACAAAAGTTGAATTTTGATACTGTAATTATATCTTTGAGTTATATTGCATCTACAACTATAAGACTTAGTGAATTTAATGATACTTTATTATTTCATTGGGGATATAAGGTAGAGGAGGTTTTTGAGTATTTAAAGGAAAGGAAAGAATTTGAACTTGAAAATAGATTGAGGATAATGAAGACATTAGGTGATAAGACTAAGTATAAAATGCTTAAACTAATAGCTGAAGATCCAGAAATATGTGCAAATGATATTATAAATGAGCTAGAGCTTACAGGTGCAACGGTATCATATCATATTAATCTTATGAGTTCATATAGGATACTTAAGATAACTAAAACAAATAAGAAGAATTCATTTGAGATAGATAAAAATACATTGAAAGATTTAATACAAGGAATTGTTAAGGACTTCAATTTATATGATATGATGGAAAAAGAATAACCGATAATGCCTAATAATACCTAAATAATATATTGTTATTGAAGCTACCTCATACATTTTATTGTAGAGGTAGTTTTTACATATAAAAATATAAATAAAGGTTAGTTTAAATTTATTATGAACTTCAATTCATTTAAATTGACTTTTGTGTTAATTGAATGTAGAATAAATACATACTATTTAAATGAACTGTGATTCATATTAAAAATCTATAAACAATACATTGGAAATGATGAGGAGAAATACATGCCAAAGATTATAAAAAACTTAGATGAGAAGATATATAAATCAGCACTGAACCTGTTTTATAAACTTGGATACGATAAGGTTGAAATGAAAACTATTTCAAAAGATGTAGGTATTGCTGTTGGAACATTATATAACTATTACCCTAACAAAAAAACTCTTTATAAAAAAATCTTAATTGATAGTTGGAATATCACTTTTGAAAAGGTTGAAGAAATCTGTAATAGTGATGTAATGGCAAAAGAAAAGATAAAAGAAGTATTATTCACTATCTATAATGATGTTATAGATAGGAGAGGGCTTGGGCGTGAACTATTTAAAGGAACCTCTGAGGAAGGGATTGTATTTGAAAAGTTAAGGGAGCGATTACTTGATAAATTAATTAATATAATAAGCTCTTGTGAGGAGATAAGTGATGAAGCAAAAGAATTTAATGAAAGAATAAGTCTAACACTTATATTTAATGGGTTTCTTCTTCTTGAACAAAAAGTAGAAGAACATGATAAAAATCTAGAATTTATAGACTATATGGTAGAGAAGATGTTGTTTTAGAAATATGAAAGATTAAAAAAGATTGAGATAATAGAATAAATATGTAGGAGGGGTTTTAATGGAAGGAAGCAAAGACAAAAGAAGAAAATTATTTGAGAGTGATAATGTAGAAAAAACATTAAATAAATTGGCGGTACCAGGGATTATTGCTATGTTGATATCAGCTATCTATAATATTGTGGATTCATATTTTGTAGGAATGTTAAATAGTTCAGAGGCTATGGCAGCTGTTGCTGTTGCATTTCCATTGTTTATATTGATTTCAGCAGTGGGGCAGATGTTTGGTGTGGGAGCAGCGTCATATATATCAAGGTTGTTGGGAAAGAAGGATATGGAAGAGGCAAACAAGACTGGATCAACTACTTTCTTTACAGCTATAGTGATAGCATTAATTTTCACAGTTATAGGATTCGTATTTATGAATAAATTATTGAGAATATTTGGTGCTTCAGATGAAATCATGGTATATGCTCTTGATTACAGTAGGGTATTAATTTTAGGAGCAACATTCACAATATTAAATATGACATTAAACAATATGATAAGGGCGGAGGGAAGCCCTAAGTATAGCATGATAGCAATAAGTCTAGGAGCTATACTAAACATTGTATTTGATCCGATTTTTATGTTTGCATTTGATATGGGGGTTAAAGGAGCAGCAATAGCAACTGTATTAGGACAGGGTATCTCAACTATCTTTCTTATCTCGTATTATCTTAAAGGAAAGAGTACAGTTAAAATTTCACTTAAGAATTTCACGTTCAATAAAAGGATATACGCAAATGTAATGCAGATTGGAATTGCAACCTTTGCAAGACAAGCATTATCAAGTTTATCAATGGGACTTATAAATAATGCTGCAAATCCATATGGAACAGCAGCTGTAGCATCGGTAGGAATAACTTTGAGAATAATGTCAATTGTTATGTATGTAGTATTTGGATATAGTCAAGGATTCCAACCGCTTGCAGGGTATAATTACGGGGCTAAGAAATATAAAAAGCTTATTAGGGCGATTAAATATTCATTGAAGGTGACAACAATTTTCTGTACAATATCTTCAGTGTTGTTAATTGCATTTGCACCAAGTGTAGTAGGAATATTCAGTTCTGATCCAGAGGTTATTAAAATTGGAAGTATGATGTTAAGATATATGTGTTTATTCACTTCTTTATTCGGATTTCAGAATGTGTATGCAGTGTTATTCCAAGCCTTGGGTAAAGGCAAACAAGCATTGGCACTATCTGTTGCAAGACAAGGTATATTCCTAATACCAGCAGCACTAATTTTACCAGATATATTTGATATTACTGGAGTGGCATTAATACAACCAACAGCAGATTTCTTAACAATAATATTAACTGGAGTGATGGCGTTTCAGTTTAGAGGATATTTAAAGGATAAGGATGAAGTTTCAATTGAAGTAGCGTAAATAGAAAAGCACGGTTCTCCGTGCTTTTTTTAAAGGTGGAATTTTTTCTTTAAGTAAATTTCCATTTTTTCAGGCATTTTATAATGAAGTAGAATAAAGCCTATTGATAAAGGAGCAATTGAGACCAATGTTCCTAGGGACCATGTTAACTTTGGGGTATTAAATATATTAAATGTTATTATAAGATCTAATATTAAACAAAATATTGTGATTGCAGCAAGTACTATACCCGCAATATTCACACCTTTTGATGGTAGTTTTTTTATAACTAAATAAGAGAATAATATAGTTAAATATAGTAGTAATACTATAGGTAAACCAAAGTTTAATGCCCAACTCATGGTTATATCTACTCTGTCGTACATAAGTAGCATGGAGAGGGTATTTATGAGACAAATATTCAATGACATTAAAAATGTTTTTCCAAAACCCAAAAGTACAAATGTATAAACTACAATTGAAAACATTGAAATACTGCTGTATTTGGACCAAGTTAGATTATTGTATAAACTATAATCTATAAATGATAGTAGAAGCATGATTGAAATAAGTATTGTGGAGATAATTAAGAAAGCTCCTCTTTTTCTCTCTGCAACCTTTTCAGAATGTACATTTATAGCTTTTGGAAACAGTATTTTTCGTTCTTTTTTATCAGCTAAATCTTTTGGAATAGGATAATTGCATAGCGGACATTCATACACTCCGTAATCAGTTTCTACTCCGCATTTTGAACAATAGGGCATATAAACACCTCCGTTAGTTTCTATACAAAATTTATCTACAAGTAATTTGTTTCTATTTTTATAGGAATATTCATTTTTCTGATTTTAGAGAAAAATATTTCTTCAAGATCTTTTCTATATGTCATCTTACCAAAGGTAATATGTATGTCATTTTTATAACTAATAGCTGTTACTTTAATTTTATTTCCGCTACTAGGAGGAGGATAAACATCAAATCTTTCTATATGTTTCTGCATTTCAATTGGAAGTCTCACAAGTCCCATATTGGAAAACCCAGAAGTATAGTTTGCTTCCCCAAAACTACTATGAACAAATGGCATTATCAAATCTTTAATGAATGAAGGAATTATTCTTAAAAAGATATTATTCCCACTACGGACATTTTTACATAACAACTGTTTTAGAACTTTATCATTATTATTTAAATTCATGTAGTTATGAATATATTCCACAATTTCTTTTAAAGTGTATTCTCCTAATCTAGGATCAATTGTAGGGGTCAGTGAAATGAAAAAGTTATTCATTGTTTTTGAGGGAAAAATAGAGCGTAAATTAATAGGAACATTAAGTACTATGGGTTTCTTTTTGTAACCATTCTTATCAATTAACTCTATAGTTGATTCAATAAAAAGAGCGCATAATAACTCTGTTAATGAACAATTAAATTCTTTTGATTTACTCAATAAATCTTTTACTGGTAAAATCCCTGTTACAATATGATAGGTACCTTTTTCGCTTAGTTTAAAAGGGAAATGAAAGGCTTTTTCTTTCACTCGTTTAGTAGGAATCTTCCTATCAAAATGTTTTTTATAAGAATCCTCAAACTCTTCTTTTGTAGGAGTATTACCAATATAAGTTAAAACATTCTCATGAATTAAATCTTTTATTTTTAAATACTCTTGGAGTAGGTATTGAAGAAATATCATTGCACCATTTCCATCTGTCAAAGCGTGTGTAAATTCAAGAGATATTCTGTTGTTGAAATAGAGAACTCTAAAAGGAAAATGATGTTTTCTTACATTTAAGTTCATGCATGGATAGAATTTCTCTTCTTCTACCAGAAGCTTTTCATTGCTTTTATCGAAATAACTCCAAAATAATCCTGTTTTTAAAGATACATTAAAATAAGGAAATCGTTCAAGTGCTGAATCCAAGGATTTTTCAAGAATAGCTTTATCTACGGGAAAATTCAGAGTAGATGAAATTCTAAAAAGCGTTGTTACTCTTGTTGATGGTAGGGAAGCATACATCTTTGCAGCATTATCTAAAGAAGACCAACTCATCTTAACACCTCCTTGTTTTGTCTCTTTTAATAATTATAACAACAACTACCATAAATAATCTATCATATTTTGTTTTCTATGAAACAAAATAAGTATATGAAACAAGACATATTAAAAATAACAAGTCAAAATAGACGAGCGTATCTACAGAGTATCTTGAATATGCCTAACAATGAGGAGTTGGAATAAAATGAAATTAGTGTTAATAGCATTAGCTACAGGAATCGTAACAGGAGGGGTTTTTACTTTAGCTAAACTACCGCTGCCAGCACCTCCAACAGTTGCAGGTATTGCAGGCATCGTTGGAATCTTTCTTGGGTCAAAGCTTATGGAATATCTATTAAAACTTTTTAAATAAAAAAGCTGGAACCGAACTAAATCCAAAAGGTTTAGAAGTAGTTTAATCCAACTTTAGGTTTGTAAGTGGTACATATTTTTATAAATTTTATTTGTCCCCATAAAAATTTATAAACAAATAATTTGTTTTGGCATTACTTAGTATTTGTAACAAATGGGGTAGATATTCAAGAAAACATTACAAGGAGGTTATAAAACTGACTAACACTTTTATAATCAATGAGAAAACCACTAAAGTAAGACTTTAGTGGCATGTGATTAAATAGCTTATTTGTTCTTAAAAAAATCAGTTAAATTTTCTATTAAAGAATCAATTATAGTATTAAATCTAATTTCTTCTGTTCCCACAATGTGTATTCCACATCTGTTAAGGGGGATAAGAAATTTTTCAGCAGAACTATCGCTTATTGCATTAGCTATAAGGGGACTTATCTCTCCCATCATGGAGTTTGCACTTATTATGGCAACAGGGCCAATTAGTACATCAATTTTTTTACTGGTCACAATAATTGCATTTTCTCCTGTAGCTCCACAATCAGCACCTGCTTTCAACATTGCAGAGGTTGCTAGTGAATTCGTTCCTAGCGCTATAATTTCAATATCATCTTTAAATTTACTTTTGAGTTTTGATACTATGGTTTTACCTATGCCGCCACCTTGACCATCAACAATTCCAATTCGCATAATATTCCTCATCTATTCTTCAATATAATTTTGGTTTATTATAGCATAAATGTATTAGTTGAACAATGCGGTGGTAGGGGATAAATTTTAATAAATTCTGAAAAAATATATTAAAGAAGCATATAAAAATAGTAGATGCTTGTCTAAACTCTTGTATAAAAAATCATAAAATATGGTATAATGAACTAAACAAAACATGTGATATTGATAAATGTTCATTAGGTTTGGAGGATTTAAGATGGCTGTTAAAATTGTAACTGATAGTACTTGTTACATACCAAAAGAAATGTTGGAGCAATATGGAATTGATATAGTTTCACTAAGTGTTTCTTTTGATAGTGAGATTTATAAAGAAAGTGAAATAACAAATCAGGAATTCTATACATTACTTGATAAATATAATGTATTTCCTAAATCATCTCAACCATCTGTGGATGAGGTATATAAAATTTTTGAAAAACACGTAAATAATGGTGATGAAGTTATGGCAGTATTTTTATCATCGGATATGAGTGGAACATATCATTCTGCTTTAATGGTAAAGAACATGATTTTAGAGAATTACCCAGAAGGAAAAATTGAGGTTATTGATTCTAGATCAAATTGTATGCAGTTAGGATATGCGGTACTAACAGCAGCAAGAGCTGCGGCAGAAGGGAAATCTTTAAAAGAGGTTGTTAAGTTAACAGAAAAGAATATTAAGAGAAGTAAATTTGTATTCTCTCCTGATTCATTGGAATATCTTAAAAAAGGTGGGAGAATTGGAACAGCGAGTGCTCTTTTAGGTTCAATTCTTCAAATTAAGCCTGTGCTTACTGTTCTTGATGGAAAGACAACCACTCTGGATAAGGTAAGAACAAAGAAGAAAGCACTTAAGAGAATGATAGATGAATTAATTGAGAATATTACTGAATTTGGTATTGGTGAGGTTATTGTTCATCATATAAATTGCGAAGAAGAAGCAAGAAAATTTGCTACTATGATAGAGAATTATATAGGAAAGGCAGTAGATATATGTTCAATAGGACCCGTTATTGGAACTCATGTAGGCCCAGGGGCATTAGGCATTGTTTATTACACACAGGAAGAACTTAATAGAGATAAAGAAAGAAATAAGTAATAGTTTACAAAGAAAATATCAAATAAATATCAAATAAATATATTAATAAAGGCTATCACTATAATGATAGCCTTTATTAATATTATATCAAAAATACTTGCAATATAATTTTATATGATATTTTTGTTGATTTAGTAAGATATGAATAAATATTTATAAAGTATAGGTATTTATTTAGTTTAAATTACAACTAACCTTGAAAAATGTAGAAAAATAAAATAAAATAATAGTAGCGGGGGGGTTAGGAGAATGGATAAAATAATATTAAAAAAATTGAAATATAAAATGCTTTTATTTATTGGGGCAGCAGTTATGATATGTTCTATTGGTGGGAACTATCTTACAATTAGAGCAATGAGAGAAAAAACTGATAAGCTTGTTAATGAGGCATCACATGAAAAAGCTAATAAATATTCATTAATGGCTGAAGAAATGTTAACGATGGCATCAAAAGATGCAAAAGACTTGGTGGATACAGCATTAATTTTGAAAGAGAATGACGCTACAAGGGAAATGCTTATAGAGATATTAAAGAGTACATTGAAGAATAATGATGAGTACGTTGCGGTATGGACATGCTGGGAAGAGAATTCATATGATAATAATGATTACAACTATCAATATACAGAGAAGCATGACAATACTGGTCGGTTAATACCATATGCTGTTAAATCAAGATTTGGTATAGGGGTGGAAGTGTTGAAGGATTATGAGAAAGAAGGAGAAGGGGATTATTACGTTAAAGTAAAAAACGAAAAGAAACCTATGATCATAGATCCTTATATTCGTTCAATTGATGACAAGGAAGAATTAATAACTTCAATAGTTTATCCTATTATTGATAATAATAAATTTATTGGAGCCATGGGTATAGATATAAAACTCACAGAACTTCAAAATCAACTTACAGATATAAAGATACTTGAGAGTGGATATGGAGCATTGATATCAAATGAAGGGGAATTTGTAGCTCATAAGGATAAGAAGCTTCTTGGTGAAGAATTTATAGGCTTTAAAGAGGATGAGAAAATAAGAAATTCTATAGCTAACGGTGAAGAATTTAATGGTGAAAGTAAATCTGAATTTCTAAAGAAAAAAGTACATAGACTGATTATACCAGTAAATATTGAAGAAATGGATATCTCATGGGCATTCATGGTGGATATACCTAAGGACGAGATTAGTCAAATATCAAAGAGTATCAGGAATAAATTAACAAGTGTAAATGTCATTACATTGATAATAATATTAGGAATCATATATATATTAGCAAATAAGATAACAAAACCTATAGAAAAGACAACCATGATGTTAAAGGATATTGCAGAGGGTGAAGGGGATCTTACTAAGAGGTTAGAGGTTGTATCACAAGATGAGGTTGGTGAACTTTCAAACTGGTTCAATATATTCATTGGAAAGATTGGAGCTCTGATTGGAGATGTTCAAGAGAGTGCGGGTACTCTAAGTGAGAATACTTCATTGATTGAAGAGGCTATAAATGAGAATAATCATAATTTGGAGGAAGTTACCAAATCTATAGGAGAAGTGGCGGTATCAAGTGAGAGTAATGCGTCACTTGTTGAGGAAATAAATGCTAATCTAGAAGAGATAGCTAATAGTGCTGTGGTAATGAGAGAGGCATCTCATGCAGCGTTGGAGAATAGTAAAGAGATATTTGAAATTGTTGAACAAGGACAAAGAAGAGTAAAAGCACTTTCAGAAAACAATGATGACCTTGAGGGGTCTATAACAACAGTTAATGACGTTATACAAAAATTATCAAAATCTTCCCAAAATATTGGGCATATACTTAAGGTAATAACAGATATTTCAGAGCAAACCAATCTTTTAGCATTAAATGCAGCAATAGAGGCGGCAAGAGCTGGTGAACATGGAGCAGGATTTGCAGTTGTGGCAGATGAGGTGAGAAAGCTTGCTGAAGAGAGCAAGAACTCTGCAATTGATATTACTGAGATAGTAAGAGAGATTCAGTTACACGTAAGTAATGCAGATAAATCGGCAACAGAAGGAAAAAATATAGTAGATAGTTGTGTTAAGAGATCAGCTGAGATAGAGAGACGATTCAATAGAATATACGATAGAGTTGAATCTATAACTGTAAAATCAGAGGAGATTTATGACTTATCATCTCAACAGGCAGATGCCAGCAGCGAGATGAGCAGTGCAATGGAGAATATATCACAAGCACTTCAAACAAACGTACACAATGTAAATAATATGAATAATTCAATAGAAAATCAGGTTAGTATCATGGAAGAGATAACAGCAAGTGTTCAAGAGGTGAATAATAGAGCTGATGAGTTAAGGAATGATACTGATAGGTTTAAGATATAGGATAAAACCCCACAAGATTTTTCTTGTGGGGTTTATTGGTATTTTTAGATAGGAAATTCTCAATTATCCATTTGGTTTAAATGTGTGGTTGACATGGTTGAGAAATACTATTTAAAGCTTCTTCTGCTTCATTCTGTAGCTGAGAAGTAATAGCCATGTCTCCTAGAGCAACAATTCCTACAAGTCCTTCATCATTACATATAGGAAGACGTCTTACCTGGCGATTACTCATCAATTGAGTAGCTTCATCTACATTCATATCTGGAGTTCCAGTTACAATGTTTGTTGACATAACTTCTACAATTGGTGTAGATTTGTCTTTGCCGCTTGCAATAGTTCTTAAGGCGATATCTCTATCAGTTACCACACCAATTACTTTCTTGTTTTCTAGTATTGGAATTGATCCAATATCATGCTCTTTCATTAACCTTGCAGCCTTCTCTATAGTATCATTTTTACTTAGAGTTACCACGTTTTTAGTCATTATGTCTCTTATATCCACAATTAATCACCTCTTTGTATTATTTTAGAAACTTGGAAGATTATCTAGTATTTGGTCTGGACTTGTTCTTGGAGTTGATGATATAACATCTACTCCATTTCTGTTTTTTTTCACAACAGTAGAATCAAGTTGACCTGCTCTAGCTGATGCAACAGCTTGAGTTGCAGTCATTACTTCACCAGTATTAGTCATAATATTTGTAATATCCCCATCTTGATTTTTTCTTACTTTGACTATTTTCATTGGCTTTCTCCTTTCTAAAAAAAATCATCAATAATATTATCTGTAATAAAATTAAATTAATCCTCTAAAAATAATACAAGCAATGAGATTATTTGCATATGTCTTAAGGTCATGCATTAAAAAATGTAATACATAAAAAGTTATATAACAACTAAAAATATATTTGGAATGATTAATTTTTAAGAATTTAAAATTAGAAGGAGGAACTTATGAATTCAGTACATTATAATATAGGCGGACTTGCAGGTCCAGAAAGTAAAACAAGAGTTAAAAATGCACTAAATAAAATAGAAGGTATTCAAAATGTTATCGTTGATGTACCTAGAGGAACAATAGAAGTTAAATATAATGAGAAGACAACAGAAGCGGAAATAAAAAATATTATAGAAAATACAGGATACGTAATACAGTAAAAACATAATTGAGAATGAATAATGAATAATGGAGAATTGAGAATGATTGATATTTCTCTGTGAGAAATTTTATTTTATTGTTCCTTGGAGAATTTGAATTTACTCGTTTCATAACATGAAACATTGTGTTTAAAATGCAAGATTTTATCCTAGTATAAAATGAGTAAAGTTCTTTTGTCTTAAAGAACAATAATAATGTAGCTTCTGTCCTTAGTCAGAAGCATCCATCGTTCTCCACTCTCAATTCTCCATTTTTTAAAAATGTGTTAGATTGGATTTTTCAGGGGGTATTACATAATATGGTACAACTAAATTTCATAGGAGTTGGGAGTGCGTTTAATCCTAAACTTGGAAACAATAGTGCATTTATAAAAAAGAATAAGAGTTTGATTCTTATTGATTGTGGAGGAACTGTTTTTCAAAGATTACAAGAATTGAATATGCTAGATAGAGTAGATAATGTATATATTATAATTACACATACTCATCCTGATCATGTTGGAAGTCTTGGAGAGATAATTTTTTATCTGTATAATATCTTAAAGAAAAAAGCGACTATAGTATTTCCTAATAAAGAAGTTATTGAAATATTTTTGAGTGCTATAGGTGCAACTAGTAAACAGTATAATCTACTAAGTGATGATATTGCAAAGGTTGATGATAAAGAATTGGGAGTGTTTTCAGTAGAATTTTTGCCGGTTTCCCATGTTAAGACGATGCCTTGTTATGGATTCATAATGGAAATAGATGGTGAGGATTTTTATTATAGCGGTGATTCTAATAATATTGAGAATAGAATAATTGAGATGTTGGAAAAGGGTGAGCTTGATAGATTATATCAGGATACTTGTGGGTTAGATTATAAAGGAAATGCTCATATGTCTTTAAGAAAACTTAAAGAATCAATTAGAAAGGATTATAGAAATAAAGTTTATTGTATGCATCTTGATGAGCATATTGCTAGAAAAGATATTGAAGAGAGTGGGTTCAATGTTGTTGAGAGATACAAAACTAATTGTAAATAAAAGTAAAATTAGATGGGAAAGTTGTACAAGATATTTTGTGCGACTTTTTTTAATTCAAGATTTAGATTGATTTTATAAGGTGACTTTATTGGTGTATTTAACGTATGTTACACCAATGTAACATTTAGGTGATAAAGTGTAATGCTAAGATATGGAATTAAAGTAAGAAAGAATGTATTATATTCTTATGAACCATAGGAATTGGGGGGAATTGAGTATGAATACAATTAATATAGCATATAAGAATATGAAAAGTAATATTAAAACTTATGGAATACATTTGGTGGCTATGATATTTTCAGTTATGATTTATTATAATTTTTCATCCTTGAAATATAATGCAAGGTTGTTTGAGACAACTGGGTTAGGTAATTCTATTAAGTGGACTTCAGGAGCCTGTGCATTTTTATTGATATTATTTTTAGCTTTCTTTATATGGTATTCTAATTCTGTTTTCTTGAGACAGAGGAAGAGAGAAATTGGAGTATATTCATTTATGGGGCTAAGTGGAGAAGAGATAGGACGAATCTATGCTATTGAAACAACTTTTATAGGGCTAATAGCTACGAGTGTAGGGTTATTATGTGGAATTATAACCAATAAATTATTTATAATGATTTTCTTAAAGGTATTATCACAAGAGATTAAGGTAGATTTCGTAATTTCAACAAAAGGTATAGTAGAAACTACTTTATGTTTTGCAGTGTTCTTTTTAATATCTTCATTGGTGGGATATATAAATATCTGTAGAAGTAAGTTGATAGAGCTATTCAATGCTGGCAAGACAGAAGAAAAACCACAGAATATAAGTCTTATAAAAGGAATATTAGCTATAGTGATTATAGGAAGTGCTTATTTTTATTATGCATATGATTTTAATTATACACATTTAAGTAGGGTTCCAATTGTTGTTGGATTAATTGTATGGGGAACATTTTGGTTATTTGAAGCCGTAATACCTGCTGTGATTAAAGGGGTTCAGAGAAATAAAAAGATATTCTATAGAGGGAGTAATATAATTGCTATATCAAATTTAACTTATAGGATAAGAAAGAATTATAAGAGTCTAACAGCAGTAGCAATATTGGTTGCTAGTTCTATAACTGCTTTTGGATGCTGTTATTCATTTAAATATGATATGGATATATCAAGGAGATTAGATGCACCATTTCATTTAGGAGTTATATCAGAGAAAAAGGATGATTACGGTAAAATCAAAAATATTCTAAGAGAAATAGAAATAAGTGGTACAGAGATACATGATACAGTTTCAGTAGATTTTATGGAAATTGGATTAGTACCAGAAGAAGACGGATATACAAAGCTGGTAAATCACATTGTTATCAAATATTCAGAGATTGAAAAATTGGTAAGAGGTATTGAAGGACGTAAAGGTAAAAAGCTATTAAGTAAGATTGAAGTAGGGGATGGTAATGTAATAAATATCAGAAATTCAGGAGGCGGGATAGCCTTTGCTGGGCCAATAAATCTTCAAAGAGATGATATGAAATTTACAATAATAAAAGAAGTATCATGTCCAACTTTCGGAAAAATATATGATCAAAATACATTAATAATGAGTGATGAAGATTATGAAAGATATAAGGAACAGTTTAAACAGTACACGTATACAGGTATAAATATTAAAGATGAATCAAAGCTCGCTTATATAAGTACTAATCTCAAAAGTGAGTTGAGTGGGGAGAAGTTTTATTCAAAATCATTTATAAATCCGAGGGATTATGCAGAAGGTATAGTGATAGCTTTTTTAGGTGGAGTAATTTCCATGGTGTTTATGGCTGCATCAGGAGTTATGATATATTTCAATATAATCAGTGAAGCATATATGGATAGAGAAAAATATGAGAGATTAATGAATATAGGGGTAACAAAAAGAGAAATATGGATTGTCATAGTTAAACAAGGTGCTATTCAATGTGTTTTACCACTATTAGTTGGAATAATACATGGGTGTGTTGCTTTAAGTGTACTCTCCTTTATCTTGTATAATAATCAAACAGTACCTATTACAATCTCCATAGTGGCTCTTTCTGTAGTGTATATAATCTTTTATTTCTTAGCCATAAATAAATTCGTTAAGGTTGTTACAAAGAAAAGATAAAATATTTAGAGTTTAAGATTTAAGCCCCCAAGAAATTTTATCTTGGGGGGGATAATTACATTGGGAGATTATTTGTTTAATATATCTTTTATTAATTGAGAAGCTTCTTCTTTAGTGATAGTTCCATTTTTAACTTGAACTTTTATTTCTTGTAAAAGAGTTTTTTGCTCTTCGGTAAGGTTTTCATGGAATTTATGCTTAATTCTTTCGCCCATTCCCTTTATACCAGTATCTTTTAGCTTTTGAAGAAATTCTTGTTTAGTGATTTCTTCATTTTTAAGTTGCTCTTTTAACTCTGAAATTAATGCTTTCTGCTCTTCAGTTAATTTAACATCAGGACCTTTTCTTTCAGGAAGTTGAATTCCAGCAGCTTCAATTTTAGATTTAGCTTCTTCTTTAGTGATAGTTCCATTTTTAACTTGTTCTCTGATTTCATTTAAAAGTGTTTTTTGTTCTTCAGTAAGATTTTCTTGGAACTTATGTTTCATTTTTGCTCTCATGCCTTCTATACCAGCATCTTTAAGCTTTTGAACAAATTCTTCTTTAGTGATTTCTTCATTCTTAAGTTTCTCTCTTAATTGAGAAACTAATTCTTTTTGTTCTTCAGTTAATTTAATAGCAGGACCTTTTCTTTCTGGAAGTTGAATTCCAGTAGCTTCAATTTTAGCTTTAGCTTCTTCTTTAGTGATAGTTCCATTTTGAACTTGCTCTCTGATTTCATCTAATAGAGCTCTTTGATCTTCAGTTATATTCATGTTGAATTTTTTTACAGCTTTTGCACCCTCGTTTTCTCTTACCTTATTGAATTGTCTGTTTTCTACTTTCATAGACTTTCTAAAAGTTGTTGAGTCTGTAACACCTTCTGCGAATGCTGATACAGTTGGTACTGTAATCATAGCCCCTAATAATACTGGTAAGAAATACTTTTTGATTTTGTTCATAATAAATTCCTCCTAGAATTTTGTTTTATTTTTAGAATTATTTTCATGATTATAACAAAGTGATTTATCTAATATTAGATGGAATGGATCATTGTGTAACTTATGATGATAAATCATTTTGTAAGTTTGTTATGTTTTAATCTATGAACTTATTATAATCAATAATTTCAGAATAATTATGGTAAGATTGTGTGAAAATATGTGATTAATATAATTCAAGGTAGTGAGTAGATTTAGATAGAAAAGCTTTTAAAACATCCCCAGGGGTAAATTCCCCTGGGGATGTTTGTCTTGGTCTTGATAAAAAAAGTAGTGAGAGGTATAATGTGGGTAATAATGTAAAATGGGGGTAGTATGAAAAGACTAGTTAAGTGTGCTTTAGTTTGTATAGGTATATTTGGGATATTAACATTGGGGATTACTATATTAAACATTGTTGATAAAAGAGATGAAGAAACTACAATAAATAGCATGGAAGAACTCAGAGCGCATAAGGTCGATGTTGGTGAACTTATGGAAATAATTATTATCAATGGAAAGAGTGAAAATTGGAAATTGAAAGACTTCAAAATATGTAATTTTGATGAATATCAAATTACAGGAACAGGAACAATAGAGTTTTTAGGAAGTAAGGAAGAACTTGATAAGCTAACATTCTTTGCTCCACGAATTACTGTAAAAAGGGAAGATCAGGACAGAGAACAAGATTTATGTGGTGACAGCTATAGTGTTAATAGTCTAAGTGGAACCTCAATTTTTAGTAAGAATGAAAATGGACAATGGTTATATAATATACCAAAGATGATGTGTAATTTTGATAAAATTAATATAAGGGTATATGATGAAACTGTGAAAATTGCAGTTGAGATTGAATACAAGAATGAGGAGCATCACAGTATAAAGGATAACATACCTATTGAGGTTCTAGTTATAAATAAAGAGATATTTGAAGATATTGGACGGTTTGGATTTTCATTTTAAGTAGATTTAGATAGAAAAACTTCACAAACTACCCCAGGGGTAAATTCCCCTGGGGTAGTTTGTCTTGTTTTGTGTAAAGGGTGTGGAAAAGATTCTAAAAAATCTGAAAATTGGCGGAGAAACTGTGGAAAACTTTCAGAAAAGTGTGATTATTTCAATGTATGCTGTGGAAAACTCGAGAAAGAGTCAGATTATTCACAAAAAGGGTGTGGATAAGTTGTTGAAAAACCGTATAAATGTGTGTTAAAGGTAGACAAGCTTCCCATATTAAGCTTGTCTAACATCTAAGAGTATAATAGTTTATTACAATTGAAACTATATAACTTCAAGGGAAGATAAAATATTATTATGAAACTTTTTCCTCTCACCACAATTAATCAAGTATGAATGTATAGCTCCATCCTTTAGAAAAATCACCTTGTCACTATAACTGGCTGTGAAAGGATCATGGGTTACAAGGAGAATTGTTTTTTTATTTTCTTTATTGAGTTCAGTTATAATATCCATAATGATTTCAGTTGAGCTAGAATCTAAGTTTCCTGTAGGTTCATCACAAAAAAGAATTTTGGGATTTCCAATTATAGATCTACCAATGGAGACCTTTTGTTTCTGTCCACCTGAGAGCTCGTCAGGATATTTTTTTATAAGATCCTTAAAAGACATAAGTGATACAATTTCATCAGTCTTTTGTATAATTAATTTTTGGGACTCACCATTAAGCACAAGAGGAACTTGAATATTCTCTTCTACTGTAAGCGATTCTATTAGATTAAAATCTTGAAATATAAATCCGATTTTTTCACGTCTAAAAGATGGTTGTAATTCCTTTGACAATGAGTTAACATCAATTCCATCCAATGTTACTGTTCCACAATCAGGAGAAAGCATTCCGCTAAGAATATTTAGAAGGGTTGTCTTACCACTGCCTGATGGACCCATTATACTTATGAATTCTCCATTTGATATGGATAAAGAAATGTTATTCAGTGCTTTTGTGGAACTGTTTTTAGTTCTTCCAGTGTAGACTTTACTCAGTTCTCTGCATGTTAGTATCTCCATATTTTGATCTCCTTTTATATAATATTGATACGCTGGTTCCTTTTTTAATTTCAGAGGATACATTAATTTTACAGTCTAAATTATTGCATATTTCTTTAACCATGAACAAACCTATACCTGTAGAAGAAGAGAGCTTCCTTCCATTTGTCCCGGTAAAATAAGCATCAAATATTCTTGACATATCCTCAGGGGGAATTCCTATTCCTGTATCTTTAATTGTAAGTAGTAATCCATCTTCATGTTTATCTATATCAATTATTACCTTCTTTTCTCCAGAAGATAAAGTTGTGTATTTAACTGCATTTGATATTAGTTGACCAATCATAAACTCATTCCATTTTTTATCAGTAATTACAGTTGAAGAGTCCACATTCAAATTTATAACAGGTTTTACCTTATTGAGTAGAAAACTGTGTTTGAAGGAACTAATAACGTTACATACACTATAATTTACATCTACATTCTCACAAATTAAATCTAAAGAGAAATCCTGTAATTTATACAAGTGAATTAAGGACTCTAAGCTATGTTACAGCTTCCACATCTCAACTTTTAAAGTAGGGATAAGCTTTATACTATAACTATCTTGACAATTTTTAGATAGTTTCTGTAAGGTCAAGTTAATGACTGTTAAAGGTGTTTTCATATTATGTGCCCAAGATGAGATAAGTTTACTATGTTCAAATTGGGTTTTCTTTATGGAATTCATATCTTTTAAGTATATTTTGTGTATTTTATTTATCTCATCTCTAATTAGTAAACTCAAAGAAGAATCATGTATAGTTCGTATAAAACCTTGATTGTAATCAGAGAAAATGTACGAAATAATTTTAAGGTGATGAAAGTATCTAAAAATAAATATCAATATAAAGAAGAATACGGATAAGAGTAATGGATATATAATCTCTACAGTAGAATTTGTTGTTATTTTAAAAAATGAGTATAGTGATATGAAATTAAGAATATAGAAAATTGATGTCCATTTCATATCAGAAACAACGTTAAATAATAATCTTTTATTATTGTATAATGAATTATTCTCCATCAGAATCACCACATTTCTTTAATAATAGCATATAACCAATCCCACGTTTAGTTTTTATAGTATCATTTAAGCCTACAACTTTTAATTTGTTTTTGATTCTTGTTAGGTTAACAGTTAATGTATTATCTTCTATGAACATACCACTTTCCCACAGAGCTTCGATAAGTTCAGTTCTTGTTACAATCTCACCATTATTATTATATAAAAGTTCAATTAAGCCAAACTCAGTCTTTGTAAATTCAACTTCAGAGCCAGCATACATAAGAGAATATGTTCTATCATTGAGAATAACTGAATGGTTTAAGTGAGTTTTTTTCTGAGAATAATCACCATAAGTTCTACGCAGGAGGGCATTGATTTTCATAGTGTAAATGATCTAGAGAAAACGGCTTGGTCATGTAATCATCAGCACCAATATGCAATCCATGAATCTGATCCATTGTAGTATCACGAGCAGAAAGCATAAGTATTGGTGTTGAATGTTTTTTGCGTATTAGTTTGCATAAATGGAAACCATCCATATATGGAAGATTTATATCAAGTATTATAAGATTAAAGGTACCATCACATATGATTTTCATAATTTGTTCTAGATTATCACTAAAATCTGAATAGACACATACAGAATATCCATATTTCTCAAGGTGCTGCTTTATTATTAAACGAATATTAATATCATCTTCTATTATTAGTATGTTGTACATTTTTGTCCCTCCTAATTTATAATGCGTTTATATAAACTTCTGCTGAATAATAAAACAATTATTCCTTGTATGATTATTATTATACCTATAATTAACACGGATGTTCTTAAAATCTCAAAAGTAGCTCCTTTCTCAGGTGGAAACATTATAGAATAATAACATCCACTTATTGATCCAATTATAAATGGAAGGAACATCATAAACATTATCATATGCGATATTATTTTTTTAAATTGATTAGGTGCCATACCAAGCTTTTGAAGCTTGGAAAAAAGGGTACGAAGTTTTAGTTCAATAGATAAAAAACTAGAATAAATGGCTGTATTTGCTGCTATGAGAAATAAAATCACCACAAATATGAACATGAAAGCCATACCAGAGAATGTGGAATGCATTTTATTATCTTCAATAATTTTAAAAGAATTATTCAATAAAAATATATTTTCATATGAATATTCGGTTTTCATATGGGAATAAACTTTAAGTGAATCTTCATAATTTTTAAAGTTATAAAGGTATAAATCTTTAATGAGGGTATTCTTTCTTAATTCTTCAAATTCTTCATCATTTATTATAAATACATAACTTGAAATAAGATGATTATTCATATTAATAGGCACATAATCTATTACCTTATAAGAGTAATCACTTTTGGATTCAAGAGAAGATAGTTCAATTGTATCTCCACAGGGGTATTTTGGACTATTTTTATTAGCGTTATAGAAATAGGGGCTACTTGCAACTAAGCAATGTCCTTTTGGTATATCTAGATTACATGAATTCAATGAATTATAAGTCTTGTTTGAAAAAACATTGAAGTTGAACATTCCAATTTCGTTATTCTTACTTTCTTGAGAAAGAAAAATACTTTCTATAGATAATTTTTCAGAAAACTCAACTTGCTGATCTTAGGATGATAGCATAAACTTTGAATTTTCATCTTTACCATAGATTGAAGCATGGTAAGGATATTTAGTGTTTATTATCTCATTAACTTCTTGGAAATAGAAGAACACTATTATTGAAAAAAACATCACAAAGTGAACCAGTAGAGTTAATGTATATATTAATTTTCTATTCCTATTTAGTGATGAGAGTAAAAAGTTTTTGATAAAAAAGTAAGGGAAATTTAACTTGTTAATTTTATCTTTTATACTAAAAGATATCTTAAAGAAGCTTCTTAAAAATAAGTTTATGCCAAAGAAGATTAATAGCAGACTTACAAGCATTGTCTTTAAGGATTCAGAGCCAATCTTCTCCCAAGAGGTTAAAATAATATGAGCTAGGGTGAATAATATTATTGATATAACTAGCTGTGTATAAGTTTTAAAAGAAGAGTGTTTAAAACTCGCTTTTTTAAATATAGATTTAGATAATTTTAAATTTAGTTTTTCACCATCATTTTTAAGTATATTAATTCCTTTTTTCTTAATATAAAGATTATCATATATAGTTATATATATAAATAGTACTGCACATAAACATATAACTACAATATAAGGTTGAAATAATAATTTAAAGGATATTGTTTTTATATTAAATAAACTCATAAGACATATAAAGAATAATCTTGAGAATAGAGTTCCTATAAGTAAAGATGCGATTGCAGAGAGTGTGAAAATAAAAGCATTCTCTATAAGGAACATATTCTTAAGATGTGAATATTCAATTCCTAAGAGCTTAAATATTCCAGTCTCATTCTTCTTCCATTCAATATAATCTTTATGGGATATGGTTGTGAATATAAAAGAGAATATCAGTGAAATCACAAAACATACTATGAAGAATCCATATATAGGTGAACCTAGTTTTTCTTCATTCAAAACTTCTTTATTAAATATAAGAGTTGAAAACACAAATACCATAGTTAGAGATAACACATTGCATATAAAGTAATTTTTGTATAAATAAAATTTTTGTTTAAACATTCTAAATACCATTTGTTTAAATGTCATAAATTCTCACCTCAGTATTATTCTATCATCTTATATTCAAAATTGAATTGATTTACCTTTAGATTTTCTTACAATAAACTTACAATAAGTAGATTTAAATAGAATAAAACATCAAAGTACCCCAGGGGTAAGTACCCCAGGGGTAATTACCCCTGGGGTACTTTGATGTTTTTAGCATCTTTAAAAAAAAGTGGTATTTAAGTATAATAAGAAGATAGGAAGATAGGAAGAAATATTCAATTTGGAGGAAGATATGTACAGAATATTAGTAATTGAAGATGATAAGAATTTATGTGAAGAGGTTATACTATCCTTAAAAAAATGGGGATATGAGGCATTTGGAGTTGAGAACTTTTCTGAGATAGATAAGGAGTTTGTAGATCAAAAGCCACATCTGGTTTTGATGGATATAAATCTACCGAGTTTTGATGGCTTCTATTGGTGCAGGAAGATTAGGGAATTGTCCAAGCTTCCTATTATTTTTATGTCATCGAGAGATACCAATATGGATGTTGTAATGGCAATAAATATGGGTGGGGATGATTTTGTGACTAAGCCTTTTGTTATAGATATTTTAATAGCAAAGATAATTGCCCAGCTTAGAAGGTGCTATTCATATGGGGAGAGTATGAAGGAAACAATTGAACATAGAGGCGCTATACTTAATATATCAGAGGGAACTCTTATATACTTGGAAGAGAAGATTGTACTTACAAAAAATGAACTTAAGGTACTGGCGCTTCTTATGAAAAATAAAGGAACAATAATATCAAGAGATAAGATAATGAGAGCACTTTGGGATGATGACCAGTTCATAAATGATAATACATTGACTGTGAATATAAATAGGTTAAGAGGGAAGTTAAATGATGTTGGATTAGACGAGTTTATCCAGACTAAAAAAGGATTGGGGTATGTTGTTTAATGAGAATTTTTAAATATATAAAAATAAATAAATTAACCATATGCTGTTTCTTAATTAGTATGATTTCAATAAATAGTGTTCTTATAACAAGTGCTCCTCTAAGTATGTCTAGGGATGAACTTGTTTATATAAATTGCCTTGTTATTATTATTGTTGGTATATTTGCTGCTATAGGTTTTTTAAAGTGGAGGGGAGAAGTCTCTATTATTGAAGAGAAGCTAAATCGTCTAGAAAGTATTATTGAATATGATATCAAAGGAGAAAGTTATTATCTTCAAATTATTAGAAAGATTGTAGAATTAAAAGATAGTGAAAAATTCAATGAAGTTGATGAATATAAGCGTTCTTTAAGTGAATTGAATGATTATATTACAAAGTGGGTACATGAAATTAAGATACCTGTGTCAGTGTGTAATCTTGTTTTAGAAAGAATAGATGAGAGTTGTTCACTTAATGATATAAAAATATTGAAAGAACAGATAAATAAAATTGAGTATTATATTGAACAGGTTTTATACATAAGCAGAGCGTCAAGTTATGAAGAAGATATTACAATAGCTCAAGTAGATTTGGATAAACTCATTAAGAAGATTGTTAGAAAGAATTCATATCTATTTATTGATAAGAATATAAGCCTTGAATTAAATGATTTAAACTATGAAATCACCACAGATTCCAAGTGGCTTGGATATATGATAGAGCAGATAATAAATAATGGCTGTAAATATACACAGGGTGATGGTCAAGTTAAAATTTATGCCGAGGATGATGAAAAATATCTTCATCTTAAAATAAGAGATAATGGAGTAGGTATAGATAAAAAAAGTTTAGATAGGGTATTTGATAAAGGATACACTGGGGATTCAGGAATGAATTTGTCTAAGTCAACTGGAATGGGATTATATATAGTTAAGAAAATGTGTGACAAACTTAATTATAAGATAAGTGTTGAATCAGTGAAAGGAGATTTTACTGAGTTTACATTATCTATTAATAAGTTTTCTGATTATCTAAAAATTTAAAAGAGGTTATTAGAAAAATATTTGTTATAATATTTTATAGAGAGAAATTTTTAGGACATAATTAAATATATAGTTTACAGTGAGAAAGGGTGTGAGTAATATGATGGGAAAGAAAATTCCATACGGAATTTCTAGTTTTGAACAAATTAGAAATGATAATTATCTATATGTTGATAAGACTAGATATATAGAGATATTGGAAAATGATGCACCATATCAGTTTTTTATTAGACCAAGAAGATTTGGTAAAAGTTTGTTCATATCAATGCTGGAATGCTATTATGATATAAATAAGAAAGATGATTTTGAAAGTCTTTTTAGAGATTTATATATCAGTGAAAACCTTACAGATAAGAGGAATAGTTATTTAGTACTTAAAATTAATTTTTCTAGCGTTGTATCAAGCCAAGGAAAAGAAAGATTAATTGAAAGCTTTGATGAGAGTGTTATTAAAGCGGTAAAATCCTTTTTTACTCAAAAATATTATGATATTTTTCAGAAAGATAATATTGATAAAGAATTTAATAATGCAATAGATGCTCTTAGATATTTAAATTATGAGGCACTTTCTAAAAAGGCTAGTGTCTTTGTATTAATAGATGAGTACGATAATTTTGCAAATGATTTGATATCAGTGGATAAAAGTTTATATTATGATATAATCTCTAGTCATGGATATGTAAGAACATTTTATAAGATGCTTAAAGAAGCTACTAGTGATACTGTTAAAAGGATATTTATGACAGGGGTAAGTCCTATAATGCTTGATGATTTAACAAGTGGGTTTAATATTACAACAAATCTAACTTTAGAACTTAGATATAATGAAATTCTTGGATTTACTGAAGAAGAACTAAGATTATTAATAGAAAACTATACTTTACCTAATAATCTTGAAGTGGAACATATAATCAAGGATTTAAAACAATATTATAATGGATATTTATTTAGTAAAAGGGGGGGGAATAGGCTTTACAATACAAATATGGTGCTCTATTTCCTTAGATTGATGTTATTACAAGGAAGTTATCCAGACAATATACTAGATGAAAATATTAAAACTGATTATGAAAAAATAAGGTTACTTGCTTTTAACTTTAAGAATGATGAATTGATTGAAAAATTACTTACTACAGGAACTGTAGAAAGTACAATTGTAGAAAGATTCAACCTTGAACATATGTATGATAAAAAAGAAAATTTTGCTTCGATTTTATATTACATGGGTATGCTAACTATTAAAAAGGGATTACCAAGAAAGGCTATTTTGACCATACCTAACTACGTAATTAAAACTATATATTGGGAGTATTTTTTAGATAAATTGATTGATAATGATGGAATCAAAGATAAAAATGAACACCTATATGAGGCAGTAGATACTATGGCTGTTAATGGAGACATAACTAAATTTCATTCATATTTAAGTGAGATTTTAGCCTTTTTATCAAATAGGGATTTATCTAAATTTGATGAAAAATATATAAAATTACTAATCATGAGCAAGATTTATGAAAATGGATATTACATTATAAATAGTGAATATGAAGTTGAAAGTGGGTATATAGATTTGCTGCTGTCTAAGAATAGAGCCTATGAGGATTATATTAAATACGAATGGCTTATAGAACTAAAATACATTAAAGAAAATGACAGAAGGCAGCTTGAACAGGTTAAAAAAGAGGGGATGGAGCAACTATTAAGATATAGTAAAAGTAGCAAGTTAAGCAGCAATTATAACTTGGATAATATGAAAAAAGTACTAATAATCGTTGTTGGTAAAAAAGATGTATATGTAGAAATGATATAAAATTAGTGAAATTATGAATACAGAGGCTAGCATACATAAGTGTGTTGGTCTTTTTAGCGTATGTTACACAGATGTAACATACACACCTAAAACTGTAACGCTAAAATATGGAATAAGAGAGGGGATAATTGTATTATATAGTTAAGAGTTAATTAACGATTATTAAGAATAAGAAATTTTGGAGGTATTAATTATGAGTACAATAATGAAAGTAAAAGATATAACTAAAGTATATGGGAGCAGAGGAGCTAAGTATAAAGCTTTAAATGGTGTAAATATAGAAATTGAAGAAGGGGATTTTATTGCTATAATGGGACCTTCAGGATCAGGGAAAACCACAATGTTAAATTTATTATCCACAATAGACACACCTTCTACAGGTGAAATCTTTTATAAAGGTGATAACATTTTGGAGTTAAGTAAAAAAGCATTGACTAAATATAGAAAAGAAGAGTTAGGATTTATATTTCAGGATTTTAATTTGTTGGACAATATGACTATAATGGATAACATTGCTTTGCCACTTGCTTTGGGAAAAAAGAATAGTAAAGAGATAATTGAGAGGGTAAACAAAATAAGTAAGTTCTTTGGTATTGATGATCAGTTAAATAAATATCCATATGAGTTATCAGGAGGGCAAAAACAAAGAACAGCTGCTGCTAGAGCACTTATAACTGAACCAAAATTAGTACTAGCAGATGAGCCAACAGGTGCATTGGATTCTAAATCTTCAGCAGATCTTTTAAAGAGTCTTGTGAAAATGAATGAGGATTTTAAAACTACGGTTATTATGGTTACCCATGATGCATTTGCTGCAAGTTATTGCAAGAAAGTTTTATTTCTTAAAGATGGAAATATACATGCGAAGCTTAATAATGACACATCAAGAAAAGAATTCTACCAGAGAATTATTGATTTAATGGGAGCACTTGGAGGGGTTGAAAATGAGTGTATTTAATCTAGCAAAGAGTAATTTTAAGAATAATATAAGAGCTTATAGTGTTCATTTGTTAGCTATGATATTTTCAATAACAATGTACTACAATTTTGCAACATTGAAATATAATCCAAATGCACTTGGGGCAGATTATCTTCACTATGCAGCTAAAGGAGCATCATCAGCATCGGCTTTTTTATTAATACTTTTCTTGGCATTTTTTGTTTGGTACTCTAACACAATATTTCTCAAACAAAGAAAGAAAGAGATTGGAATGTACTGTTTTATGGGAGTTACAACTGAAGAACTGGGAAGGGTATATGTAATAGAATCTATATCTATGGGTTTAACTGCTCTGTTTTTAGGAATAATAGGAGGGATTTTAGTAAATAAATTGTTTTTAATGGCTCTTGCCAAAATAGCTATTGGAAATGTGAAAATTGATTTCTTCTTATCATTAGAGAGTCTTTTAGAGACTGGGGGATTCTTTCTATTATTCTTCATAGTAGCATCTATTAGAGGATATATAAACATAAATAGGAGTAGATTGATAGAACTTTTTAATGCTTCAAAAATGGAGGATAAGCCACAGAAGGTTAGTTTTATTAAAGGGATACTATCAGTCATAATTATTGGAGGAGCATATTATTACATATCCTATAAGATTGGGCCTTCATTTGTGTTTAAAATACCAGTTGTTATTGGACTGATTGTTTGGGGAACATTTTGGTTATTTCAAGCACTTATACCCTTTGTTATTAAAGGGTTACAGAAGAGAAAGAAAATTTTTTACAGAGGAACAAATATAATTGCAGTTTCAAACTTATCATACAGAATTAGAAAGAACTATAAGAGCCTGACTGCTGTTGCCATACTTGTTGCTTCTGCGGTAACTGCTTTTGGCACATGTTACTCCATTAAATATAGTATGGAACTTACAAAGAGATATGAGGCACCTTTTCACCTAGCGTTCATGTCTAAAGCAAAGATTCATGAAGAGGTTTCTAATAAAATTAAGGAAGTAATAAAAGAAAATGGGGACGATATTGATTTCTCATTAACAATAGATGGAATGCATATAGATGAAGCAAATGTTAATGATAAAAGTAATTCTAAAACCTATTCTTTCAATGATTATTTTGCACTAAAGTATTCAGATTTTGAGAAAATAGTAAAAGTCATTGAAGGGGACAAGGCGGATAAAATATTATCTAATGTGGTGATTGGAGAAAATCAGGTTACTTTTGTAATTAAACCTGGGACTTTGGGGAGTATTATAGATGAAAAGTATGTTAAATCTAAAGGTATGCACCTAAATATAGAGAAGTGCATATATGCACCAATCTTTGGAAAATTAGCTGATTTACCTGCATTAGTTATGAGAGATGAGGATTATGAGAAATACAAGGGACTATTTACGGAATATAGATATACTGGTCTGAATATAAAAAATAAGGATAAACTGAAAATCATTACGCAAGAGATAACTACTAATTTTAAAGAGAAGGCAGAAGGGGTTGGAGTATTATCACAAGAATCCTTAGATAAAAATAGATTTAAAGAAATGTCAGTATATTTTTTCCTTGGGGGAGTACTTGCATTAGTGTTCATTATTGCCTCAGGAGTAATGGTTTATTTCAATATAATCACGGAAGCATATATGGATAAAGAAAAATATATAAGACTTATGAACATTGGAGTTACAAAAGGGGAAATATGGAATGCTGCAATAAAACAGGGGGCAATACAATGTTTTTTACCATTGGTAATTGGAATTATTCACTCAATAGTTGCATTGAGGGTATTGGCATTTATTATGAGTAGAAGTCTTATAATACCTGCTAGTATAGCTATAGGAATATTAGCAGCAGTTTATTTAGTATTCTATCTATTTGCGGTGAAAAAGTTCATAAATGTGGTAACAGAGAGAAAAAAATAATAGTGAAGTATTCGACTAATATTAATAGGTAATTATAAATAAATAAGGTGTCTTGGAATATACTAATATATTTCAAGACACCTTATTTATTTAAAATATACTTAAGTGGTTAGGTAGGGTTAAAAAGATTTATTTCTAAATACATTTAAACTTAATAATAGTATTAGTGAACAAATCACCGGAACTAAGAGAAAAATCAAATTATTAAACATATTTTCCATGTTAGCTACTCCAAAGAATGAACCCTTATATATATAGGTAGAAGGAATAAATATAGAGAAGCTAGTGGATTGAAGTAAAAAGGAAATAAATGTTGTGAATAAACCTACTCCTAAGGGAAAAAGAAAATTTTTGAATGTCATACTTATAAAATGATATATGAGTATTAAAGGGAGAGAACAAATTAAAGCTATCAAAGGGCTAGTGATTATATAAAGTTTAATTGACTCACTAGGAGCTAATATTCTAGAGGAAATTAAAAGTATAATAATAAAACAAAGAATATTTAAAGAGATAATTATTAAGGTTGATAGTACCTTCCCTATATATAATTTAGTTAAATCGATTGGTAGAGTAGCTAAATTAGTAATATTACCGTTTTTATATTCAACTCTCCACTGAAGAGCTATTATAATACAGATTATCAAAGGCAAAAGTAATCCGCTATAGAGAATTGCATTTTGATTATATATAGAATTCCAAATATCAGTTTCAGTTGTAATAAGTCCTTTATAAACATTCCTTAAACCGATACTAACCATAACTAAAGGTATGAGAAAGGCTAGAAATAAAGATTTTAAGCCTTTGATTTTTCTGAATTCACTATTAATTATTTTCAACATATGTTTAATCCTCCTTTATATCTCGATATTTAAAGTAAAGTAATCCTAGTATTGTGAAAATAAGCATATATATTAATGACCATAAAATACTTTGAGTGAGCAAAATGGGATTTGAAAAAGGTGTAGAGTTTATAAAATGTAAATATGGATTATATCTGATTATACTTGGATTACTTAAAAATGCGATTGATCCACAAATAAATACTATATTAATGGATGAAACCAATAAAACATCCATTATCACACAAAAAAGAAATATTTCAAAACTTATGATACCAACTGAACAGAAAATTTGAAACCACATATATCTTATTAACAAAGGCATATCTATTGAAGAGGAAAGGCTGAAAGCTTTAGCAGATATTACTAAAATAATTCCCTCAAAAATTATTACAAGTATTGTAGAGAGCAAAATTAAAAGAAATTTAGATAAATAATAATCTTTTCTTTTTAATGGATTTGCAAATAAATGAGTTAAACAATTATTTTTTAAATCAATATAAAACAGAGATATACTTAAAATAACTATAAATATTAAAAGTAACATAGGCCATATCAGAGCAAGGTGATTTTCTATAATAAGAGCATAGAAGCCATCCTCCACATGCCCACTATATTTTGAAATAATACTATTTCTTCTGAAATATAAATCAACATTGATTAATAGGGCTGAAATAATCAAAGGTGATACTAATACATACTTTATAAAGCTATGCTTTAACTTTAATAATTCAATTTTAAAACTTTTCATGATAGACATAATTAGATTTCTCCCGTTAGACTTAAGAATATTTCTTCAAGATTAGCACAATTATCATATGTGCTTTTTAATTGCATTAAGGGGCCTTCAAATAATACTTTACCCTTATTAATTATTGCTACATCATCAACCATAAGATCCATTTCGCTAAGTAGATGTGAGCTGATAAGTATTGTTTTATTATGATCCTTTGCCAAAGATATTAAAAGATTTCGTATTTCTCGTATACCCTTGGGATCTAAGCCGTTGGTAGGTTCATCTAAAATTAGCAAATCAGGATCTCCAATCAAAGCCTGAGCTATACCTAATCTCTGCTTCATTCCTAAAGAAAATTTACTTACTTTCTTTTTTCGATGTTCATATAGATTCAAGGTTTTTAAAATATCAATTATTTTATCAGAATTCTGGTTTTTAAGTTCAGCCCAAATTTTTAAATTATCATAAGCTGATAGGTGACCATAATAAGATGGTGATTCAACTAAAGCTCCAATTTTACTTAGTGTAGCTATTTTGTTATCTTTCATGTTTTTGCCAAATATTTCAATATTCCCATTTGAAGATTTGATTAGTCCTAAAATCATACGAATAGTTGTGGATTTACCAGCACCATTTGGTCCAAGGAAACCATATATTCTACCCTTCTTAACATTTAAAGATATATTGTCTACTACATTCATTGAATTATAAGACTTACTTAAATTTTTAACTTCTAAAACATATTCACTCATGTTTAAATCCTCCTTAATATAACTTTTAAAAAAAATAATAAATAACTTCGTATAATATTGTATACTAATATTGTAAGTAATTAAGTTTAAGGGAAATTAATGTAAAGCTTAACAGAACCTTAATTATTAAAAAGAGGTGATTATTGTTGGATATATTTCAAGAAAATATATTATTAATAGACGATGAAGTAGAATTATTACTCCTTATGGAAACAGTTTTAAAAAAGGAAGGATTTAACAATATCTATAAAGCTAAAAATGGAGAAGAAGGAATTAGACAGTTTGAAAAGATTAATTTTGGAATAGTTGTTTTAGATATAATGATGCCAGGAATAGATGGTTTTGAGGTATGTAAAAATATAAGAAAGAATTCTTTTGTCCCGATTATATTTTTAAGTGCAAAATCAGAAGAATTTGATAAATATTATGGATTTAAACTAGGCGCAGATGATTATATTACTAAACCTTTTAGTCCACAAGAGGTTGCACTAAGAGTAATAGCTAATCTTAAAAGAAATAACTTTGCTAAAAACACTATTATGAAAAATGAAATACTAAAAGTTAATGACATAGAAGTAAATGTAACAAAAGGACAAGTTATCAGAAGGGGAGAAAGTATACAACTTACTGCTAGGGAATTTAATTTATTAGTATATATGCTTAGGAATCATGATTGTGTATTGAGCAAAAATATTATATCACTTAATGTATGGGGAGCTGATTTTGAAGGGTTCGATAACACTATAATGGTGCATATAAGAAAATTAAGAGAAAAATTAGAGAATGATCCCTCCAATCCATTAATAATAAAAACTGTTAAAGGGTTAGGATATATATTATGTTTAGGAGAGTAGGAAAAAAAAGAGAAGGGAATAGTTGGAGGAATAATATATATGCAACCAATATTTTCTTAGGGGTATTCTTTTTAATATTCTTTTTAATTATAGTAGTGAATATTGCCTTAATAGCATATAATCTTCAAAAGTTAAGATATGTTAACAGTACAGATCCAAAGGTCTTTACGAGAAATTTTCAGAAGTATATATTAGTTAATGAAGGCAAAATATATCTATCTGAAGAGGGACAGGATGAGTTAAACAATAACGGGGGATGGGTTCAAATAATAAGTAATGAACTTGAAGAAATATATAGTTTTAATAAACCACAGGAGATTCCTACAGAATATACAACATTTCAGCTTATTCATGGACATGAGTATGATGTAAATAAAAATACTATTTTTATTTCTGAAAAAGACTTGAACAACAAAAAGTATATTTATATTATTGGATTTAAAATAGATTACGTAGCAAAATATCGAATAATGTTTAGTCCAGAGCACATTAAAGAGAGTATAAAAAAAATGTCATGGTTCATACTGGGAGATATAGTGATCATTTTGATTATGGCATATTTGATACTTTTTAAAAAATTAGCTATGCCAATAAATAATTTAATAAAAGTAATTGATAATCTGGCTGAAGGAAAATATGATTCTGTAATTCAATATAAAGGAGTATACAAAAATGTCTTTGAAAATTTAGATATTTTGAGAGGTGTATTGAAAAAGAATCTAAATAAGACAAAAAAAGAAGAAAAATTAAGAAGACAATGGATATTCTCAATTTCACATGATATTAAAACCCCATTGTCTTCAATTAAAGGATTTTCTGAGATATTGAGGGATGAGAATTATCAATTTACTAATGATGAAGTTAGAAAATATAGCAATATAATTTGGGCAAAATCTATGTATATACAAGAATTGATAGATGAATTAAGTTTATCTGATAAACTTCAAAATAAGAGAGTTCCCCTACGGTTAAAATCTAAAAATATGATAGATTTCTTAGAGGAGATTATTCATGGAATAAAAGAAGAACCTACATACTGTGAGTACAATATTTTACTAAAATTTCATAAGAAAAATATATATGCAAATATTGATGAAATTCTCATGAAAAGGGCATTAATAAATTTAATAATAAATGCTTTAAAATATAATAATAGTTTTGTTAATGTATGGGTTGAAGTAACACAACAAGATAACTGTGTACAGATTTCGATAACAGATGATGGAGTTGGAATTGAAGAAGAGGAACTTAAGTATATATTTAATAGATATTATAGAGGAACTAATACCACGAATGTTGAGGGAAGTGGCTTGGGAATGGCTATTGCTAAAGATATAATTCAGGGTCATAATGGTAGTGTTGAAATTAAAAGTATCAAAAATAAGGGGACTACAGTTAAAGTAAAACTATAAATATCATTTTATTGAATCTCTATAAGTTAATAGATAAAAAATCCATTGTTTATGAAAGTATTTTCATAAACAATGGATTTTTTAAAAAATAAAATTATTTATTGAAGTAGATTGTCCATAAAGGAAGTGCTCTAAAACATACATTAAAGTTAGTTTGTTTAAGGGATTTGCATATAAATGAACAAGTATTTAAATAATTATTAAATGAGTCAGAATCATCATTATTTGTAAGTTTAGTAAGTACTGATTTTATACATATTGGTTGTTTGATATAAGAATTTCTTGAAAATCTTTCAACTAAGCATCCACCATTACAAATATTAAAAAAACTACATCGTGAACAATCAAGAGATTCTGTTGAAATTTTATGATTAATGTTTTCTTTCTCTTTTTTTATTTTGTCGTACAAAGTTATAAGAGAATTATTTTTTAAAGTTCCTAAATTAGGTAGATATCCAGAAATTGGACAAAACCCAATATTACCTTCTGAAGAAATTGAAATACTATCATTGCCAGCAGGACAAGCGGTTAATATATCATAGATATGATTTTTAGATTCATAGTTAAAATTAGGCTGAGGATATTTTTTAAAGAGCTTAATCATTTCTTTTAATGTTTGCACATAAAAATCATTATCAATTTCTAAAGAATGAGCCATACCTATAGGAACAACGGGAATTGCCCTGAAAAAATGAGCACCTGATTTTTCCGCGATTTCTGCTACAGGTTGTATTTCAGAAATATTTTCTGCTAATACAGTCATTCCTATGCCACAAGGTATTTTATACTTATTCAACAATCCCAATGAAACTTTTACCTTAGATACAATATTAGGTATACCACGAAAATGTTTCATATTCATGTTGTCTGAAAAATCTAAAGAAAGTCTAATGAACTTCAGATTAGGATACTTAGATAATTTCATACAAATGGATTCAGTTATTAATAGTCCATTACTCAATATAGATACCATAAGTTTTTTTTCATACGCTTTGTCTAAAACATCCCACAGTTTATCAGATAATAAAGGTTCACCACCTGCAATTATCAAAATTTTACATTTCATTTCACTGGCATCATCTATTAATTTATTAATTGTTGATAAATCTAATTCATTTTTTGATAAATTACTTTGTAAATGTGTAGTTCCACACTCAGCAGCGCAATGTTTACAATTAAGGTTACATCGTTTGGTTATCTCCAGATTTAATATTGTAAAGTTACTCATAGAATCCTCCTATAATAATATGTAAAATAATTAATTTTTTTTATTATTAGAATTATAGCATTACTTGAAAAAAAAAGCAAATAAATAAAAAAATATAAAAAAAGGATAACAATTACAAATAAAACTATTTACAATAAATGGAAGTGGTGATATTATAATATTACAAATATTCGCGAATGATTTGTAAAAAAATAAAATTGCGGGGAGGAAACAAAAATGAACAAAAAATTAAACATGGAAGCATTATTATCAATCGAAGAGGTTTGTGAAAAAGAATTAGAAACTATATCAGGGGCTGGAAAAATTGGTGATGGTGTTTTTAATACTTTAACACATGAGTGTCATATGAATACATGGCAGTTTATTGGTACATGCTGTGGTTGGTAAAAAATAAGTTTTGAACTAAGAACGCGTTAGCGTTCTTAGTTTTCTATTAAGTTAATAATTTTACACTTATACATAAATTAATTTTAACATATGGTTATAGAGATTAGATTAATGAATTGGGAGGGGAATTATGGAGAATGTAAGGAGAATATTTGAGTTAGAAGCTTGGAAGTTTGGTTCTTATATACACGAGAGAGAAAGGTCTTGTAATAAAAATGAAAAATATGATGAAACTCTATTAGTTAAATGGTTTGGTATTTTAGATAATGATAAAGATTTAATCCAAAAAAGAGTTAAAAAATTAGGGATTGAAGTACCAAATTTGAATTCAATACTAAATGGGAATTTTGAAGTGTATAATTTTCAGGAGATGCCTTGGTTTAAATATTTAAAAGAAATATTTTTATGCAAAAATCAAATGGAATTTAATACTGATGAATTGGAAATTAAAAATGTAGATAGTATACCATTCTTTGAATTTCTTAGACCTTTTTTAAAAAAGATAACTGAAACAATTAAGAATGAATTTAGATATAAATTTATAGATGAAAAGAACTTGATAAAAATTGCTACTAGAAATATTGCTACTGGAATTTTAAATTTATCGTACAAAACTTTAATATATGAATTAAATAATACCAGGATTAATGGAGAATTAGTTGGACAAACATCTAAGGAGAGGTATGAGTACTTTATAAAAAATAAACTAACTAAAGAATATGACATAGTTAAGTTGTTAAGTGATTATCCAGTTTTAGCTAGGTTAATTTCTGATTCAGTACGAAAAAGTATAGATAATCTTTTAAAAGTTTTAAATAGATTAGAAAAGGATATGAATGATATAAAAACTTCACTAAATATAAATATTGAAAAAATTAAAGATATTATTCAACTTGGAGATTCTCATAAAGAAGGAGAGACTGTATTAAAGATTATTTTTAATAATGGGGAGTCGATTATTTACAAGCCAAGATCATTGAGTGTTGATAATCATTTTCAAAAGTTGCTGATTTGGTTTAATGAGAAAAAAGTAAGCAATGAATTTAAGCCATTAAAGATATTAGATAGAAAATCTTATGGTTGGTGTGAGTGTATTGAAAATATACCCTGTAAAGAAGAGGGAGAGATTGAAAAATTCTTTAGGCGCCAAGGGCAATATCTTGCAATATTGTATATGATAAATGCTACTGATTTTCATTATGAGAATATTATTGCCTCCGGAGAGTTTCCATATTTAATAGATCTTGAAGCGTTAATGCATCCAAATCTAAAAATGCCATTTGGGGATAAGAAATTCGCCGTACATAATGCAAATGTTATGTTATCAAATTCTGTTATGAAAACAGCATTATTACCGGTATTAGCGGGAGACGATGTTTATAATTTTGATGTTAGTGGATTAGGTGCTCGTGAACAACAATCCATTGAAATGTTTGAAATTACTAATTTTAATACTGACATTATGAAAATGGAAAAGAAAAAAACGGTAATATCTAATGCTATGCATTTGCCAAAGATAGGGGATAAGGCGTTTTATTCAGAGAATTATATTGAGGAAATTAACAAAGGCTTTCAAGAAATTTATGAAATTGTATTAAAGAATATTCAAGAATTATTGAAAGAAGATAGTGTAATATCAAATTTTAAGGATGACGAGATAAGAGTAATTTTAAGAAATACAAAATTTTATAGTAGGTTTTTAAATAGTAGTACTCACCCACAGTATTTAATGGATGGAGCAGATAGACAGATATTATTTGATTATTTATGGAAAGATTCAAGGTTATACTCTGTTACAGAGTCAGAATGTGCAGAGTTATTGTATGGAGATGTTCCATATTTTTGGTGCAAAGCTAAGGAGACAATGGTTTTTGGGAAGGGAGTTGCTTGTAATGACTTACTTGAGAAGGAGGCATTTGAATTGGTGTTAGAAAAACTTAGCAATCTATCGGAAATAGATTGTTCGAGACAAAAAGATTTTATACAAAAGTCTTTATTGGTTAAATATAACATAATAGAAGAGAATAAAAAGGAACATCTGTTTAGTCTTAAGAGTTTAATGGATGGTTTAGAGGAAAAAGTAGAAATAGATACTGAAATATTCTTAAAAGAAGCAATGAAAATTGCAGATCTTTTATATGATAGAGCGATTATTGGTGAAGATAGAAGTATTACCTGGATTGCACTTTCTATGGATAGCCATGAAAATATGAAGTTTAATGTTTTAGATGGAACTATATATGAAGGGATAGCGGGAATATGTTTGTTTAATGCACATTTAGCACAAATAACTGGAGTTGAAAAATATAAGGATGTTGCTCAAATGTGTATAAAAACAATGCTGAGAGAAGATATGTGGAATAGAGAAAAGCGTAATGTCTCTGCATATGCTGGATATGGTTCAGTAATATATTGCTTAATAAATCTATATCAGTTATGGAAAGAAGAATGGATACGGGAAGAAATCCATAAGTATCTATTAATAATTAAGTCGATAATAGATAAGGATATAGCATTTGATTTCTTAGGTGGAACTGCTGGGGTTATGTGTGTGTGTTTAGATATATATGACATATTAGATGATAGAGAAGCATTAAATGTGGCTGAATTATGTGGTAATCATCTACTTAAAAACAGTAAGAAGATGGATAAAGGGATAGGGTGGAGCAATAAATTAGAAGAGGTAAAACCATTAGCAGGTTTAGCACATGGTGGAGCTGGAATAAGTTATGCGCTAATAAAGTTATATTATTCAACTAATAATAAGAATTATTTAATAGCCGCATTGGAAGCAATTGAATATGAAAATTCTCTATATGACAGTAAAGTTAATAATTGGAGAGATTTAAGGAATTTCCACGAAATTAGTATAGATCAAGAACCTATTGCATGGTGTAATGGAGCAATGGGAATTGGGTTAGCTAGATTATTTACTTTGGATTATTATAATGACCAAAATATTAGGGATGATTATAAAAGAGCATTGGACAAGACTATAAAAGATAGTTTTATAGAGGTGAATTATTGTCTATGTCATGGAGATATAGGAAACTTAGAATTACCTTTAGCTATAGCTATTAAAGAAAAAGACGAAAAGTTAAAAAGTGTAGTATATAAGAAAGCGATGCAGATAATAAAAAACAAAATAGATAATGGAGAGTCATGGAAGTGTGGGATTCCAGGAAGATATGAAACGGAAAATTTCATGGTAGGAATTTCGGGAATAGGATATCAACTGTTGAGATTATATGATAATAATATACCTAGTATACTTATTTTGGAGTGTAAGAGATAAAATATAAGATCAAATAAATAAGGAAAAATTATTTGAAGAGTGGTGAAAAAATGAATTTATTTTTAAAATATAGAATGAAAATCACTGAAACGCAGCAATTGAATCAATATGAATGTGGTATAAGTTGCTTTAAGATGATTTTATCCTATTATAAATATGAGATATCAATAAATAATTTGAGAAAACATTTTGATAATAATGTTAATGGAATTACAATGTTAGAATTTAAGAAAGTAGCATTTAAGTTTAATCTTAAAAGTTCTGTAAAAAAGGTTGATGCATCACAACTACTTAGTGTGAGAAATATTGTACCAATGATAATATTTTGGAATAATAATCATTATGTTGTACTTGAAAAAATAAAGAAGGACTCATGTATTATAGTTGATCCAAGTGCTGGTAGGAGAGAGGTAAGTGAAGCTGAGTTCATTGAGAAATTTTCTAATTATATAATGTTATTAGAGCCAGATGAAAATTTCCAGCAACATAGAGAAAAATCTACAATTAAAAGGTATTTTAATAATGTATTAAGATACAAAAAACTAATGTTTCTTATTTTTGGAGTTGCTATATTACTTCAATTTATAGCAATAAGTATACCAGTATTAATCCAAAATATTGTTGATTACATTATAATTGATGCAAAGTACGACGTAAACGTAATATTAATACTGACAATCTGTGTTATTTTATTACAGGTAGCAATTTCTTATTTGAAAAATTATCTTATGATACAGTTTCAAAAGAAGTTAGATTATACTTTGATGAGTAACTTTGTTAATCACATGATTAAACTACCCTATAAATTCTTTCAATTGAGAACTCGAGGAGATTTGATTCAAAGATTAAATAGTAATGCTATCATACGTGATATTTTCTTGCAGAAGTTCATGACATCTTTTATAAACGTATTACTGATAATTGTATTATTTGTATATATGTTCATGCAGTCTAAATTTGTAGCTCTAGGAGTATTAGGGTTAGGAATATTACAGATAAGTGTGTTGCTTTTGAACAAGAAAAAAATGCAAAACTTAACTCAGAAACAAGTAATGACACAAGTCAAATCAAATAGTTTTCTTACTGAAATGGTAAATGGGATTGAAACAATAAAGGTTTTAGGTATAGAAGATGAAATTGGACAGAGTTGGAATAATATATTGAATGAACAAATTGACAAAGCAACAGAGAAATCGCTTTTTCGTACAAAGATTGATATTACAATAAATTCAATAATATTTTTCGCACCGTTATTTATTGTTATTTTATCAATAAATGAAATTTTGAAGGGGAATATGACAATTGGTCAATTGTTGGCATTTCAAACCCTTACAATGGCCTTTTTAAACCCAATCAATTCTCTAGCATTGGTGATTAATGATATAACAATGCTAACAGTACTATTGGAAAGAATTTATGATGTTATTGATGAAAAGGTTGAACGAGAGGGAGAAATAAAGGTTGATACAAAGTTTAAAGGAGATATAAAACTTAAAAATGTTAGCTTCAAATATAATGAATATGGGAAAAATATAATAAAAAATATTTCATTGGATATAAATGTAGGAGAAAAGGTTGCTATTGTAGGTAAATCAGGTAGTGGAAAAAGTACTTTAGCCATGTTATTCACAGGGATGTATGAAGCCACAGAAGGGGAAATTTTATTTGATAATATTAATTTAAAGAAGTTTAATAAGAATATTATAAGACATAATATTGGGGCTGTATTACAGGAAAGTTTCTTATTCAATAAAACCATTAGAGAAAATATTGATGTAAATAATAAGGTCGGAGATATTGAAAAGATTATAGAGGTATGTAAGATTGCAAAAATTCATGATGATATAATGGAGCTACCAATGGGATATGAGACTCTTCTTACAGAATCAGCTACAAATCTCTCAGGGGGTCAAAAACAACGGGTTGCTATAGCTAGAGCAATAATAAATAAACCTGCAATACTATTATTAGATGAGGCAACAAGTGGATTAGACTCAATAGTAGAGAAAGACATTTCGGATAATATATATTCTCTTAACTGCACACAGATAATCATAGCACATAGATTATCTACAATAATAAATGCAGATAAGATTATAGTACTTGAAGATGGTAATATTGTAGATATGGGAACTCACGATGAGTTAATAGAAAAATGCGAAATATATATGGGGTTATATGATAATAGAATTGGAGTAACTAGTAAATAGTTACTAGTGCTAAAGAAAGGAAATCAATGTTACTCAGATGTGACACTGGATAAGAAAGTGTTACATCTGGAATAAGAATTTCAAAAATCATATCATATGTTAAGTGATAAAAAAAGTATCTATAGATTGAGTGTGGCAGGTATAATTATAGGATTATATATATTTTAAAAATATTTCCTCTGTAACCTATCTGTAATGTGAATAGAAAAAAAATCTATATAATATAGATTGTAGAGATTCCAAGGTGAAACTAAATTTGTACATACTCAAAACTCATTGAAGTGTTGAGATTTTGGGACCGTTAGCGTATAACTTTTTTTAAGGTGTGCATAAATTAAAATTCACGGTATGATATCTATAATAATTAATATTTTCAGGAGGTTACAACAGGATGAAGACAAAAGCAATAATCGCAGCAGTATTAATAGGTACTGGCATTGTTTTATCTGGATGTGGAAGCAATGAAGCTACAGCGAACAATGGACAAAATCAAAAGCAAATACAAAATGAGAATGCTAATAAAGAAGCAGAAGGAAATGAAAAATCTGAGGTAAGTCAAAATAAATCTGATTTAAACTATACTCTTTCAGGAGAAGTTTTAGAAAATGAGGAGAGAAATATAAAAGTAAGTTATCCTCAAATTAAAGATTTCCCAGGTGAGCTTTCTAAGGATTATATGAATCAAAGTCTTAGAAGAATAGTAGATGAGTACGAAAATAATAAAAGTTATACTGATGTGAAAATTGATTATGAAATAACACGTATGGATGAAAATATTCTAAGTGTAGTATTCAAAGGTACTGCTAAAATGGAGGGAATTGGTGAAGTTACAGTTCAAAGAAGTGTAAATCTGGACATCTCTTCAACAAACGAAATCTCTTATAATAATTTAGTTAAGGAAGATGAAGAATCTGCTAAAAAGGTAAGAGAAATATTAAATCAAAAAGCTATTGATAAAGGAATTGAAGGTGGACTAGAAGCAGAAGGAATTCGTGTTTACTTTAATGGAGAGGATGTAGTATTCTATTACATGCCTTTAGATGATAGTGCAAAAGAATTTATTGAGTTAAGTGTACCTCAAAGTGAATTAGAGGGTCTTATAAACACTGAATTTGGTGAGCATCCAGCAAGCTAGCCTTAAACTAGTGGATAATTAAGAATGATGGACATTTCTCTTCGAGAAATTTTAATTTCATTGTTCATGGAACAAGATGAGTTTACTCGTTTCATTTGAAATGAAACAGTATAGTTTTAAAATATGGATATATGATGAAAAAATAATAATAATTATACTTTGAAAGATACACTATTTGTTTGTGTATCTTTTTAAGTTCCAAATTTTCTATGTACGTGGTTAAGTAAATTCAATATAAACCCAAAAATATTGAATTAAGGGTAATTTTGGTGATGTTATTTAAGTACAGAAAGTGGGGGATAGTATGAAAAAAATTATGATTATTCAAGACATAAACCTTTTTATAACCCTGAGCTACTGGCTTTAGTTCAGAATATTTTAAGACCATCTTATCCATGTATCTCCAAGGCATAATATCTTAAAGAAGCATAGGTGCCAAGGTAATATTTCATTGAAAAATCATCTAGAGATTCATTTGGTGTATAGGTATTTCACCTTGTTCTAGATCATCATAATCCATCTCGTCAACACTTGCAGTTATGGAGAGGTATGAGAATCTCTCAGAAGCATCATTATATCCTGTTATAAGACCCCATTCGGGAATCCCCACATCCCACACTACAGGCGGAATGTTATTATCTAATGAGTTCTTTATAGCTTGGACTGATTCTGTTCTTCTAGAATGTTCAAGATTTTCTTCATCCCACAATCTGCTTATATGCTGCATTAAACATATACGAATCATCTTCTAGTAGTAGCTTTGCAACTTCACTAATTCTTCTTCTTTTGATATATTTCCCGGGCGTTATTCCTGTTGCTTCTTTAAATATTCTTAAGAAATGATAATCAGAATAACCTGATGCTTTTGCGCAATCACTTAAATTTATATCATTCTTCAGGTTATCTTCTATGTACTCAATGGCCATTTGTAAGTATTCCTTAATCTTTCCCACCCCCACATTTATTGTATCATCTTTAGAAAAATATGGACTGATAAAAATTGCTAATTTAATTTTAAATTTATTGAATATTAGTAACTGTAATTGCAAAGAATACCAATGTATCATAAGTTAGAAAAACAACTGCATGCAAGCTTAAAGAGAGATATATGGAAACACAAAAATATATAAGGAGAGATAAGAATGAGAGACTTTACCGAAAAGCAAATCGAATATATTAAGGACCGTATTTATGATAATACAATATTTCCTATTAGTATACTTGATGTTCATGATGATGGCTCCTTTAACGAAGAGCATTGCATTGAGAGTGATGGAGAAATATATGTAAAACTATCAGTTATTAAGGACAGAATCCATAAAGCACAAGAATATCTACTTAATGATTTCGAAGGGGAATTAAAAAGAGAAAATCATGAAATTAGTATTGGTGATATGACTATACTTGAGTTGAAAAATATTATAAATGAAACAATAAGAGAAAGATTTGATGATATTGAAGATGTAGAAGATGAAGAATATGAAGAATATGAAGAGTAAGAAGAAGACTTGTACTAAAATTTAAACGTACAGTATGATAGTATGTCCCATTAGATATAAATCCATAAAATAAACCCAAGGATGATAAGATAGGTATATACCATATTAATCAACCTTGGGTTTTTACTTGTTATTGAATTATACTGGCAATAACTTTATATTACTTAGTTTTAAAGAAAGAAAAAGCTTCTTTTATTTCATTTGAGAGTGCGGTTAGTTTATCAGCTGATTCTGAAACTAGGTTCATTGAAGCAAGAAGTTCTTCTGAATTACTAGATACTTCTTCAGTATTAGACATTGCTTCTTTAGAAATATTAGAGACACTTATCATACTATCACTTACATTTGAACTGGTAGCATATAGTTCCTCTGTTACAGATGAAATTTCGTGAATCTGATCAAAAATTTTCGATATAGCTAAGTTTATATCTACAAATGCTTTCTCAGATTTACGAACAAGAGCAGTTCCTTCTTCAACAATAGAGGCACCTTTGTCCATTGATTTTACAACACCTTCAATTTCAGATTGTATCTCCCCTATGAGTTTACTTACATTTAAAGCAGCACCACTAGATTGTTCAGCTAGTTTTTTTACCTCATCAGCAACTACAGCAAATCCTCTACCATGTTCTCCAGCACGAGCAGCTTCAATAGCTGCATTTAGAGCTAGAAGATTGGTTTGTTCTGAAATAGCAGTAATCAAGGATATTATATTTCCAATTTCATTTGACATAGCACCAAGTTTATGGATTCCACAAGCAGATTCCAAAGTGCTTTTATTTATTTCATCCATGTTTTCAATTACTTTAACAATATCTTTAGTATTTATATTTGAAATATCTGATGTTTCTTGAGCAAAAGCAAGAATCTCCTGCATACTATTTGAAATCTGTTCAACTCCATTATTCATTTCATTTACAGAGTCAACAGAGTGGGATAGCATATCATCTTGAGTTGCTGCCCCTTCGGACATACTAGCTATAGAACTAGAAATTATTTCAGTTTCTTTATGAGTATCTTCAGCTATATCAGCTAAATCCTTTGCAGAAGTAAGAACAGCTTTAAGGCTATGTTCAACCTTCTGAATAATAGTATTCATTTTATCAGACATATCATTGAAATTATTAGCCATTAGCCCTATTTCATCATTGCTCTTAACATTGATTTTATAAGTCAAATCTCCTGTAGCCATAGATTCTGATAATTTGCTTACACTAATTATTCCTCCAGTTATCTTATTAGATATTAAGATAATGAAAAATAAAAGTATTAAAATTGACACAATAGCAACTATAGATAATTGAATTATCAATCCTTGTATCTTTCCATGTACTTCCCTTTGAGGCAATACAAGACCTACAATCCAATGGGTTTCAGGAATTTCAATGAAATATAATTTGCTTTTAATTCCATCATCATCAAAGGTAAAATTACCTGTTCTTTCTTCAAGGATCTTTGAGGCCTTTTCAGCAAGACCAATAGTGCTGTCATTAGAAATATCAATAGAGTTTTCAACTTTTTCAAGGTTTTTATCTGCAAGATATACTCCGTTGGAATCCAAAAGGAAAGCTCGTCCATCATTACCTACTTGCAGAGATAATATCATTTCTGATAAACTTTTCAAATCAATATGTGATGTTACATTCCCAATAAAAGTATTGTCTTTATACATAGGAGCTGCCACAGTTACCATTGGTATTTTGAATTCAGCATCTTTATAAACGCTACTCCATGCCGCAACTTTATCTTTGTTTTTACCGAGTATGTACCACTCTTCTTTTTTATATGGTTTGTAATTACTTTGATATGTTTTGAATTTACTACTATAATCCAAATAGGTTATTTTATCTTCATCTCTATATCCGTATGGAGCGAAATAGGTTTTATAGTCATAAACAAATGGTTCAAACCAAATACCCATTCCAAAAGTATTTTTATTCTGAGAAATGGATTTAATCAGAATATTTTCAATATTTTCATCGTTTAAGCTTTGATAGGAAGTTTGTATACTATTAGCAACTATTTCGGCTTTCACTCTTTGCTCTATAAGAGCTGAGTTTATTCTTTCTGTAATTTCAGATGACATGATTGAAAGTTTATTATTAGTCTCTTCATTGATAATATTTCTAGAACTGAAGATAGTTATTAAAAAAAAGGCTATAAATGAAACACTTATAACTGATATGAAATAAGCCATCATTTTGTTTTTTAAAGATATCTTTCGCATATAATTCCTCCCTAGTATTGTACATATAAAATCATTGAATAACACTTGAAAAGGTGAAATAAAGTATGTTATATGTATATAAAGTATACTTTATATACATATAACATACTTTATATACATAATATCACAAATAATATTATATGTAAATAATTGACGAAAAATGAAAGTTATAGAATAATAACATTCAAAATATTATAAAAGTGTATTTTTTTTCTTGAAAAATTAGTACATATATTGATTTACAAGAATAAATCAAAAACAAATCAAAAAATTTAGAAAGATAATGTAACATATAAATCATAAAAAATATTTGGTAAGTTTAATTATTCTTTAATATTACATAGCTTGTCTAAAAGATTAACAATATGTAAAATTCAAAAAAAAGTATTTACACATTTAAGAAAAGGGAATAAAATATATTTAGCATACGAAACAATTGTATACGAAACAATTGCATACGAAACAATAGTATGCGAAACAATTGGATACAAAACAATTTGAAAAGAAAAATAGTAATGATAAATAAACTTAAAGAAGGTGAATATGATAAAAGATTTAGACAAAAGTTATGAAATTATAAGGAGTATCAAAAGTGTAAAAGAAGCTTTAAAACATAATTTTCACAAAAGATTTAAAGATCTTAACTTAACAGCACCACAAGGTATGCTTATTGGAATATTGGTACGTAAAGGGCAAATGAAAATAAGTGATTTGAGTGAAGAAATGGCTTTATCTAATAGTACTGTTTCAGGTATTCTTGATCGATTAGAAAAGAATAAATTTGTTGAAAGAAAAAGAAGTGAAGAAGATCGTAGAGTTGTAATGGTGGATTTAACAGACGAATTTAGAAAAGAAGCTAAAGAAAGATTTAAAACTGCAGAGGATAGTTTATCAAATGTTATAAAACTTGCTACTCCAGAAGAATCCGAGGAAGTTTTAAAAGGGTTAGCAACTTTAGACAAATTATTAAATAGAGCTAAAATTGACAATAATATTAAGGAGTAGATAATGATATGCACAAACTTGTGAAATTTCTTAAACCGTTTATCCTACCACTCCTCGTAGCAATTGGTCTTTTATATGCACAAGCTATGACTGATTTGGCTTTGCCAGATTACATGTCTAATATTGTGAATAAAGGGATTCAGCAAGGGGGAATAGAACACGCAGTACCAAATATTTTGAGACAAAGTGATATGGATAAACTTATATTGTTTTTAAATGAAGATAATAATGAAAAAGTACTTAATAGTTACAGTTTAATTAATCCATCTGATAGTGAGTATGAAGATTATTTAGAAACTTATCCAAACTTAGGTGGAGAACCAATATATGTTTTAAAAGATATTGATAAAGCAGAAGTTAATGAATTAGATCCAATAATGGCAAAAACATTGTTGTCTGTAGAAGGTATAAACAAGATGATGAATGATGCTAATGGTGGAGAGATTGAGATTAATGGTATGAAAATCCCAGCTGGTACAGATTTATTTGCTGTCTTAGGTCAAATGCCTGTAGAACAAAGGAAGCAAATGGTGGAAGATGCTAGTAAACAGTTTGAAATGATGGGTGAATCTATGACAATTCAAGCTGGAGTAAGTATAGTAAAAGCTAACTATGAAGAATTAGGTATGGATACTGAGAAAACTCAAAGAAATTATATATTAAAAATTGGTGGTATCATGCTGCTGATTTCATTGCTAGGGGCAGTTTGTTCCATTACAGTTGGATTTATCTCATCCAAAATAGCTGGTGGATTAGGTAGAAACCTGCGTAAGAATATATTCACAAAAGTATCAGGATTCTCAAATAGAGAATTTGATAATTTTTCAACTGCTTCTTTAATCACTAGAAGTACAAACGATGTTACTCAAATTCAAACATTAATGGTAATGATGATTCGTATGGTTTTCTATGCACCGATTATAGGTGTTGGAGGAGTTATCAAGGCAATGAGCAAGAATAGCTCAATGTCATGGATCATTGCAGTTGCTGTAATAATTTTATTAGGAATGATCGCAATAATATTTTCAATAGCTCTGCCAAAGTTTAAAGCAGTTCAAAAATTGGTGGATCGTTTGAACATGGTTACTAGAGAAAATCTTTCAGGAATGATGGTTATTCGTGCCTTTAACACACAAAAATTTGAAGAGAAACGTTTCGATAAAGCTAACGAAGATCTTACAAAAACTAACTTGTTTGTTAATAGGGTTATGGTATTCTTATTCCCAGCTATGTCATTGATTATGAATGGTGTAACTTTATTGATTGTATGGGTTGGAGCTCATCAAATTGCTGATTCAGCAATGCAAGTTGGAGATATGATGGCGTTTATGCAATATGCTCTGCAAATAATCTTTGCTTTCTTAATGCTTTCAATGATGTTTATCATGATACCAAGAGCTTCTGTATCTGCACAACGTATTGCTGAAGTTCTTGAAACAGAACCAACTATCTTAGATCCAAAAGAGCCAAAGCATTTTGATGAAAATTCAAAAGGTGTTGTAGAATTTAAAGATGTATGTTTCAGATATCCAGGGGCTGAAGAAAATATGATTAAGAATATAAACTTTAAAGCTGAAGCTGGAAAAACAACAGCAATCATTGGCTCTACAGGTTCAGGTAAAACAACTCTTGTTAATCTAATACCACGATTTTATGATGTAACAAGTGGTATGGTAACAATTGATGGTATAGATATTAGAGATTTAACCCAACATGAAGTTCGAGAAGTTATTGGATATGTTCCTCAAAAGGCATCTTTATTTAGTGGAACAATTGAGTCCAACCTGAAATATGCAGATGAAAGTGCATCAGAAGAAGTTTTGAAAGAATCATTAGAAATTGCTCAGGCAATGGATTTTGTAAATGAAAAGCCAGAAGGTTTCAACACTGAAATTTCTCAGGGTGGAATCAATGTATCAGGTGGACAAAAACAAAGACTATCAATAGCTAGAGCACTTGTTAAAAAACCAAAGGTCTTTATATTTGATGATAGTTTTTCAGCTTTAGACTTTAAAACAGATTCAGCTCTAAGAAGAGCGTTAAAAGAAAAAACTGGAGACAGTACTTTGTTGATTGTGGCGCAACGTATATCTACCATTAAGAAAGCAGATCAGATTATTGTTCTAGATGATGGTAAGATGGTGGGATTAGGTACTCATGAAAAATTGATGAATACCTGTAAGACTTATCAAGAAATTGCCCTTTCACAATTGTCGAAGGAGGAATTATCATGAGCCAACAAGATAAAGCAGTAAATAGAAGAATGAAACAAGGTGGAGGACATAGAGGTCCTGGGGGCATGACTATGGGAGGTGCTAAAGCCAAGAATTTCAAGGGCACCATTAAAAGATTATTATCCTACTTAAAGGCATATAGAATATCTTTTATAATTGCAATTACCTTTTCTATAGCAAGTGCAGCTTTTACTATATATGGACCAAAACAATTAGGTAAAGCTACAACAAAGATATTTGAAGGTGTTATGGGTAAAATATCAGGAACATCCACTGGCATTGACTTCACATACATTGGAAGAATAATATTAATTTTGATTGGATTATATGGAATAAGTGCTTTGTTCTCATATATACAGGGATTCATAATGTCAGGTGTATCAATGAAAGTTAGTTATAAAATGCGTAAAGATATATCTGAAAAAATAAATAAAATGCCATTAAGATATTTTGATGGTACGAATCATGGAGAAATATTATCACGTGTTACAAATGACGTTGACACAGTAAGTCAGACCTTAAGTCAGAGTTTATCTCAAATTATAACTTCAGCTACAACTGTAATTGGTGTGCTGATTATGATGCTGAGTATTAGTGGATGGATGACTTTAGTTGCACTATGTATTATTCCAGTTTCAATGATAGTTGTAGTGTTCATAGTAAAACGCTCACAGAAGTATTTTAAAAAGCAGCAAGATTATCTTGGAAATGTAAATGGTCATATTGAAGAAATATATGGTGGACATTTAATCATGAAAGCTTTCAATGGTGAAAAGAAAAGTATTGAAGAGTTTGATAAATTAAATGATAAATTGTATGGTACTGCATGGAAATCACAGTTCTTATCAAGTATGATGATGCCTGTTATGAATATTGTTGGTAATATGGGATATGTTGCAGTTTGTGTACTTGGTGGTGCACTTGCAGCAAAGAGAACCATAGAAATTGGAGATATTCAAGCATTTATTCAATATGTAAGAAACTTTACTCAACCTATTGCTCAGCTTGCAAATGTCTCTAATGTACTTCAGCAAACAGCTGCAGCTGCAGAACGTGTTTTCGAATTTTTAGATGAGTCAGATGAGATTGCAGAAACAACAAACCCTGTTAAGATGGAGAATGTTAAAGGTCATGTTGAATTTAAAAATGTTCACTTTGGGTATAAAGAAGATACAATAATAGTAAATGATTTCTCAGCAGAAGTACAACCAGGACAAAAAGTTGCTATTGTTGGACCAACAGGAGCAGGTAAAACAACAATGGTAAAACTTCTAATGCGTTTCTATGATGTGAACTCAGGGGCTATACTTGTGGATGGAGAAGATATACGTGAATTTACAAGACCTGATCTAAGAAGCAAATTTGGTATGGTTTTACAGGATACTTGGTTATATAATGGTTCAATTATGGAAAATATTAGATATGGGCGTTTGGATGCTACAGATGAGGAAGTTATTGAGGCAGCCAAAGCAGCTCATGTAGATAGTTTTGTACACATGTTACCAGATGGGTATAATATGATACTTAATGAAGAAGCGTCAAATGTATCACAAGGACAGAAACAATTAATTACAATCGCAAGAGCTATATTAGCTGACCCTAAGATACTAATTCTAGATGAGGCAACAAGCTCAGTAGATACACGTACAGAAGTTCAAATTCAAAAGGCTATGAATAACCTTATGAAAAATAGAACTAGCTTCATTATTGCACACCGTCTTTCAACAATACGTGATGCAGATATAATTTTGGTTATGAATAATGGAGACATTGTGGAACAAGGTCCTCATGAAGAATTGTTAGCGAAGAAAGGTTTCTATGCAAATCTTTATAATAGCCAATTTGAAGAAAAAGCGGTAAGTTAAGAAAAATCACTATAAATAACTTGAATATATTTAAAAGCGTAGTAATCAAGGGAAATCAGTTGATTACTACGCTTTTTTATTATAAATTAAATGAGAGGTTTTAGTATAGAGTTAGGTAAATTAATTGATTTATACAAAGTCAAAAGCCTCATTAAAAATGAGGCTTAGTGAATAAACTATGTTGTGAAATGAGTTCGTTATTAATCAATATCATCTGTATCAGGATCAATAGTATCATAACTAGTAATAGTATAAGAATTTAAAGAAACAGGGTCTTTTGATGAACTATGTTCTTTTAAATTAATAGAAGTTAAAACACTACCAGTCATCATAACAGAAAGAAATAATGTCAAAAATTTTTTTACCATTTATATTCAACCTCCGTAACAAATATTTACTTTCATATTAACATATGTTAATATAAAAGTAAATATTAGTATTTAATGGGTGGGTGAACAAAAATGGATTTTTCAATAATAAGCCAGGGACAAAGGCTTAGAGAAATACGAAAAAAATTAGGGTTAAAACAGGAAGAACTTACAGGAGATTCAATTACAAGAAATTTAATTAGTATGATAGAAACAGATAAGGCTACTTTAACCAAAAAAGCAGCAGATATAATTTATGTAAATTTAAAGCACTATATTAAAGATAATAGTAATAGGAAAATCGATATAAGTGAAATCTATATTACTGAAGAAGAACAAGCAATCGAAATAAAAGAAAGATTCTTAATTTATATTGAAGATGTAGGAGTAAAGGCAGAAGGAAATCTTCAAAAAATGATTGATATTTTAAATAAATATAATCTTAATAGAGAAAAGATTGAAATTTATTTTAAAATAGCTAATGAATTTAAGAATATAAGAAATTACGAAAAAGCATATAAATTTTATAACTTAGCCCTTGAGTTTGCTATTATGACTAAGGAGGAAGAGGCGGTTAAGGCAAATATTATTATTACTATGACTCATTGCTGTAATAGATTAGGTAGATATGAAGATGGAGTAAAGCTTTGCGAAAGAAAACAGGATAATATTTCTTTAAAGAAAAAATTATCAATAATATATAATAAGGTAGTAATGCTCAAAAAATTAAATAGATTACAAGAATCAATAATGGAAATTAATAAAGTAAAAAAAGAATATGGAAAAGAATTAAAGAATACTCAAAAATTAATGGATTTTGAAATACTTAAAGCCAATTGTTTAAATGAACAAGGTAATTATAATAGGGCAATGGATACATATGTAAAGTTATATGAAAAATATAAAGATGAAAGTGAATTTGATAAATATTCTATTTTATTATTAGGGAATATAGTTGAGTTAAAGCTAAAACTAGGAGAAGTTAGTGAATATCTTGAAGAACTTATAATAAGGATAAATCAAGATGAAGATTTTGAAAATTATACTTTTTCACATGAGATTTGTAAGGTCGTAGCAGAAGCGCTTAGTAAATCAGATAATTTTGAGTCAAGAGAAAAATTTAAGAAATACATGATTGAGGCCATAGAGCTAGCTAAGAAAAGTAGAGATATGCTTATAATAGAAGATGTTTTAGAACTAGGATTAAGTGAGGCCTATAAATATGATGATATTCTTGAAATAAATAAAATTAAAGATTATATTCTTGAATTATATAAGTTTAAATTAATATCTAAAAACTCTAATGTAATAATGAAGTTAATTGGATTTTATTTAGTTAAAGAAGAATATTCTAAAATTAAGAGTGTAGTTGATTTTTGTAGTGAAAAAGTATCATAAGAACTAAAGGAATAAAATTCGAAATATTATATAATATGAGTGTCTTGAGGGTATCAAGTTCACTTTTAAGAGATAAACTGGAGAGAGATAAAAAAGTTAATTTGTGCAATATGTGCTGCTCTAGAGTTTTTAGTCAAAGCAGGTATATTAGATAAGCATTCATACACTATAACATTGGATGAAGATTATTTTAAAGAAAACGGGATAAAGGACTGTTTCCCGCACCAAAACTACTTAGAAGAAAAAGTAGTAAGACATGAGAATGTAATTACGGCTAAGGGGAAATCATTTATAGATTTTGGGATAGGGGTCTTAGATTATTTGAATATGTTTAATGATGCTGAGCAAAAAGAAATGTATGCAAAGTCTTATAAAGGGAAATAACAGGAAAGCTACTCAGTATAGAATGATATAAAAGATAGAAATACTATAATTAAATAACAAATAAAAAGCAGGAGTTTAAAAATAAACTTCTGCTTTTTTCGTATAGAGATTCCAGTTTAAAAAAATACTAAGTTATGGGAGGATTGTTTTTACAGAAAATAAATTTTAAAATATTCTGAAAAATGAAGAACATTAACGTAATTTGTTCCTTTTTCTTTATGGATTAATTTACCAACTAGTTTATCTATAGCACTCAAATAAGTTATGCGGTATAATAAGTTTAGAATAAAGATTTGATAATAATGGAAATTCAGGGTGATATATATGAAAGAAGAGAACAATAATAACAAAAAAATGAGTAAGAGTGAAGAAAATAAATTATTGAAAGAAGGCAAACTTTTTGAAGCCGCGTACGATTTATTTACTTCAAAAGGAATTAACAACACTGCTATAAGCGAAATAGTGAAAAAAGCTGGTGTTGCAAAAGGAACCTTTTATCTTTATTTTCAAGATAAATATGATATAGTGGATTTGATTGTAGTAAGAAAAAGTAATACTATTTTAATTGAAGCAATGGAAGAAGTAATTAAGAAGGGCGAAAAGGATTTTGTTGATTCTGTTATTATGTTTGTTGATTACATTATAGAAGTATTAAGGCATGATAAAAAACTTTTGAAACTCATACATAAAAATCTTTCATGGGGACTATTCGATACGGCTTTTAGAAATATTAAGCAATATGATAATGCTAGGGAAATGGTTTTTTATTTTATAGGTCAATTGGAGCGTGAAGGAGTAAGCACGGATGAAGCTGAAAAAATATTATTTATGATTATGGAACTCACAAGTGCCATAGCATATAGTTCTATAATATTAAAAGAACCTGATGAAATTGAAAATATGAAACCATTACTTTATAAGACAATAAGAAAAATTATCCAAAATTAAACGCGTGTAACGCGTTTTTTTTGTTTACAATTTATTCATAGAAGTTAACAAAATAATAATTGACCATTGGTCATTTTATGAGTATAATGGTTTATAGATTAAAAAATGACCAAAAGTCATAAATGATATATGAGGAGATGGGATTATGAAAAAGTTTGGGAGGGTTATTGCCAAACACAGGATTTTAGTTTTAATTATTGCAACAATATTACTTATTCCGGCAATATATGGAACTATAAATACCCGTATAAATTATAGTATTTTAGATTATGTTCCAGCGGGATTTGACTCCACTGACGGGCAGAAGATATTAAGTGAGAATTTTACAGCAGCAGAATCTTCCATGTTAATTGTAGAAGGAATGGAAACCAATGATATACTGAAGCTTAAAGCTAAACTCAGTAACATTGAAAATATAAAAGACGTTATATGGATAGATGATTTATTGAATGTAAGTATTCCAAATGAGGTACTTCCAGATGATATTAGAGAAGTGCTTTTCAGTGAGAATTCAACAATTCTCCTAATTAACTTTGAATATGAAAAAATATCAGATGAAACTCATAAAGCCATTGATGATATTAGAAAAGTGGCAGGAAAACAATGCTTCTTAAGTGGTATTACTGCCATAGTTAAGGATACTAAAGATTTATCAGATAAGGAAACACCATTGTATATTCTTATTGCAGTTGTGTTATCAATTGTTGTACTAGCAATGACAATGAAATCAACAATTATCCCATTCGTATTTTTGGTGGGTATAGGATTTGCGGTACTTTTCAATATGGGAACAAACATTTTTTTAGGACAAATATCATATATAACTAAGGCTCTTGCAGGGGTTCTTCAACTAGGAGTTACAATGGATTATTCTATTTTCTTACTCCATAGATATGATGAAGAGAGAGAAAAATATAGTGATAAGACTGAAGCCATGGCTGAGGCAATATCCAAAACCATAGTTTCAATATCAGGAAGTTCATTAACAACTATAGCTGGGTTTTTAGCATTATGTGCAATGCAACTTACTTTAGGTAAAGATATTGGAATAGTAATGGCTAAGGGAGTTTTGTTTGGAGTAATTTGTACGATTACTGTATTACCATCGTTACTGTTAATTTTTGATAAACCTATTCACAGGTTTAGTCATAGAACTTTACTTCCAACTTTTGAGAAGACTGCTTCGTTTGTAACGAAGAAATATAAATTATTTATAGTAATATTTTTAGTGGCATTTGTACCTTCAATATATGGAAAAATCAACGCAAGTGTATATTATAATCTAGATGAATCTCTACCAAAAGATATGAAATCTATTGTAGCTACAAATAAATTAAAAGAACAATATAACATGAGTACTACACATTTTATACTTGTAAGTGATCAATTATCTTCTTATAAAGTTAAAGAAATGGTTAAAGAAATGGAAGAGGTTGATGGAATAGAAAAGGTTATAGCAGTTGATAAATATTTGGGACCTGAAATACCAGCAGAATTTATTCCTCAAGATATAATGAGTATGGTTCAAAACAACGGTTATAAATTGATGATTGCAAATTCGAAATATAAAGCAGCTAGAGCGGAAGAAAATGCTCAGATTGAGGAAATGACAAACATAGCAAAAAGATATGATGAAAATGCCATGATCGCAGGAGAAGGGCCACTTACTAAGGACTTAATAAAGATTTCAGAATCGGATTTTAAACGAGTAAGTTTTGCATCTATATTAGCTATATTCTTGATCATACTAGTGATATTTGGATCTATTACTATACCTATAATTCTGGTTATGTCAATAGAACTGGCAATATTCATAAATATGGGTATACCATTCTACACTGGAACGGAAATACCTTTTATAGCTTCAATTGTAATAGGATGTATACAATTGGGAGCAACAGTTGACTATGCTATTTTAATGACAACAAGATTTAGAGAGGAAATAAGAAATGGACATGATAAGGTTAAAGCTGCTGAAATTGCAGTAAAAGGTTCTGCAAGATCAATAGTGACAAGTGCATTAGCGTTTTTCGTGGCTACCTTTGGTGTAGGTGTTATTTCAGATATGGAGCTTATAAAGTCATTATGCTTAATGATGTCTAGAGGAGCAATAATAAGTATGATTGTTATAATATTTGTTCTTCCATCATTATTATTAGCTGGAGAAAAAATCATATCAGTAACAACAAGAAATTGGAAAGATAAAGAAGTAGAAAAAGAAGCGGTATATAATTCTTAATCATATAAAATCGGAGGAATTGAAAATGAAATGTATGTCTAAAAGAGTAGCTTGTTTAGTAATTGCGGCTTCATTAGTGGGATCAAATGCTGTATATGCTCAGGATATTATTAATAAAGATGAATCAGTTTATGTTATACTTTCTCAAAATGGTGAGACTAAAAAAACAATTGTAAGTGATTGGATTCACAGTGATGAAAAAAATATTGAGATTTATGATAAATCAGATTTGCAAAATCTAAGGAATCTTAAAGGGGAAGAATTACCTGTAGAGAAGGACGGTAATCTTGTTTGGAAAGTTAATAATAATGATATATTTTATCAGGGATACTCAGACAAGAAATTACCTTTAGAGATTAAAATAACTTATACATTAGATGGTAAAGAAATACAACCAAAAGATATAGCAGGGAAAACAGGAAAGATTAAAATTAAAATCCAGTACTTTAATAGAGAAGAACATGAGGTTTTAGTTGATGGTAAAACAAGAAAAATTTACGCACCGTTTGCAGCAGTTACAGTAGTAAATCTACCTATAGATAAGTTTAAAAATGTTAAGATAAATGGTGGAGAGATGATTGGTGATGCGAATAATCAAGTAGTTACATTCATATCATTACCAGGACTTCAAGAGAGCTTTGAGGATAGTGAGTTTTTTAAGGAATTCAAAGAATCATTAAACTTACCACAATTTCTTGAGATAACTGCTGATGCTGAAAATTTTGAACTTGGATCAATTATGGTTACAGCAACTCCAAATATTAAAATGTCAGATGAATTTAAGAAAGCAGATACTTTAGATGAGTTAATGGATGGAATTTATGAGCTAAGGGATGCAAGTGGAAAATTAAGTGATGGAAGCAAAAAACTTTCAGAGAATATGAGTGTATTTTCGGGGAAAATGGGAGAATTTAAAGCAGGAGTTCATAAATTTGCTCAAGCAATGACACCTCTGAGTGAGGGTGTTGGACAGCTTACAGATGGCACAAAGGCAGCAGTGGATGGTGCAGATCAAGTTGCAGCTGGTATTAAAGAGTTGGCTAAGGGAATTGAACAGTTTGGTCCAGGGGCAGCAAGTTTTTCACAAGGTGCAGTTATGTATGTTGAGGGAACAAAACAGTTTATCGCTGGCGGAAAAGACTTTGTAGCTGGTGCAGAAGAATTTGCTGGTAAAACTGGTGAGTTTGCAAATGCTTCTTTAAAGGTAGCTGAAGGAACAAAGAACCTAGTGCAAGGAACTATTAAGGCAGAAAAATCTAGTAGAGAGTTAGCTCAAGGTGCACAACAGTTGTCCAATGGGGCAAATGAAATAGGTACTAATGCTGCTAAAATAGCAAAGGGAACTGAGGATATATCAAAGAATTCAGCACTTATTGCAGGTGGAATGAGTAAATTACAAGCTTCAAATAAAGACATAAAAGATGGAATCGCCAATTTATCAAAAGGCACAGGTGAAAGTGTTGAGGCTGTTAAGCAGATTAAGGGTGGAAAAGAACAAGAATTACAATTAATAGATGGAATACTTAAAGCTAATGCTCAGTTACAAGAAACAATACAAGCATTAAAGAAGATTTCTGGTAATGAAGAATTAGTTGGGAAATTAGAAGTTCAATTAGCAATGCAGAAGAAAGCTATAGATGGATTAAAATTATCAAGTGATCAATTGATTTTAGGTCTTGATAATCTAAATAAAGGTATGGGAACTTTACACGCTGGTTCACAGAAAATCAGTGAGGGATTTGCTCAATATGCTGGATCTCAAAGTGAGTTAATAGATGGAATTGGGAAATTAAATGAGGGTATAAAGCAGATAGATGCAGGAGCACAAGCACTTTCAGCTGGAACAAAGGAATATTCTAATAAGATGAATGAATTTAAAATTGGAAGTATTGCTTTAGCAGATGGAATGAAAGCTATTTCTGATGGTGGACAACAGTTAAGACCAGCTTCAGAACAACTAGTTGCTGGTGCAGAAGGCTTAAAAGGTGGAGCAGATAAGTTAAATGTAGGAATAGAGAAATTAAATCAGGGAATAAGTGGTTTATCAGAAGGATTAGCTGGTCTTAATGAAGGGGCAACTAAATTAGATCAAGGGGCAAAAGGTATTACAGAAAAAACACCACAACTAGTTGAAGGTGCTCAACAGGTTTCTAATGGACTTAATAAACTTTACAATGAAGGTATTCTTGGATTACAGAGTAAACTTCCAGAACTAAAAGCCGGAGTAGATACTCTTGTTAATGGTGGAGATGCATTAAATGAAGCAAGTGAGAAGTTAGCAAGTGGTGCAGAAGAATTAAGTGTTAATATGGAAAAATTCCATCAAGAAGGAATAATGAAAACTTCTTTAGAACTAGATAAAAAGATGGATGAAGTTAAATATTTGATAGATATTAAAGATGAAATATTAAAATTATCAGAGAACTATCAAACCTTTACTGATATTGGTGAAAAGATGGATGGTAAGGTGAAATTCGTAATGAAGACAGAAGCAATCAAAGTTCAAAAAGAAGAAGTATCATCAGAAAAAGGTGTAAAGTATGACGATAACTCTTCTGAAAAAGAAAAAAAAGGATTTGTAAATTGGATAAAGAATTTGTTCAACTAATTTTAAAAGAGCCGTTAGGGCTCTTTTTGCAAGTTAAGAGCGTTAAAGAATTATTTGTCGAAAATTTCCCAAAGTACTTGTAAGTAGTAGTAATTTTATGTATAATTTTAAGTAATATCATAAGTATTGTAATATTTATTATTTAAAAATATACTAGTTTTGGAAAGTGATATGTATAAAAAGATTTAGTCATCAAAAATAAAAAAAAGCACCAACTACGAAGAGTGAGTTGAGGAAGCATTTACAAGGAGAAAAAAATGGGAAATTATAAAATAATGAGAGATCATACTAGCGAAATATTAAGAATAAATATTTATGGTGGTACATTAGAAGATGTAGTTGAACTTAAAGGTAAAGAGTATGAAATTGTAAATAAGAAAGAAGAATCAACTAGAGTAGCATATTATATTAGATTTATTGAAACTGAGGAAAAATAGAGTTTTAAAAAGCAACCTAACTAGGTTGCTTTTTTTTGTTAGGAAAAGTTGCTTTGACATAGGGTATTTAACTTAAAATTAACACATGAAAATTGATTTATGGTAAAATTATACTATAGATTAAAGAGAATAATAAAGAATCTTGGAGGGGAAAATGGGGAAAGAAGTTAAGGTGAAAGGAATTACACTTAAATCAGGGAAAAAGTTAAGAAGAATTGCTAAGGAAAAATTTGCAATGTCTAATGAAGGTATTGAAAAAGCGGCAAATATTGGAAAAATAATTGGGGTAGCTGTAATTGCATTTACTATTGGAAGAGTAACAAAGAAACAGGATGAGGATAATGAATATGCAGGTAAAAATACTATAACGGCTATTGGAGGACAGGTATCCAATAATACAACTTCAACTATGATAGGGGAAGATGCCATTGTAACAAAGGATGGTGGTGTTGTTATTAAAAAGCTTGTGGTAAATGGAGCTATAAATGTTGATATGAGTAAGTAAGGTTAATTATTTCTTTAATAATAATGAGAAAGTGAATTTTGTAGGACACTCAATGTTGATTTGACTTTGAGTGTTTTGTTTTAAATAAAGGCTAAAAAAAACTAATTGTGATAAAATAATACCAAGAAACTAGTTGAATAAATGGATAAACGCTATGGCGCAAAAGTTGGAGAGAGTAAAATGAAAAAATTAATGATAAGTACTGTGATTTTAATGAGTTTAGCATGGGTGATAGGTGGTTGCACAAATGAGAAAAATGACTTTAGTGAAATCTTAAAAAGAAATCCTCAGAGTATTTACTTATGGGATGCAACTGTTGTTGGAGAGGATGAGTTAATTATTGCAAATAGAGAAGTATTGATGAAACTTATAAATGATGAACCTTTGCTAAAAGAACATTTGAAGGAGTATGAAGAATCCAGAGGATTAAGTGATGAAGATATTCAAAAATTAACTATTGAGAGATTAAAAGATCTTAATATTGATACAGTTTATTTGAATGTTGGGTATACGAGAGGGATTTATAAAAAAGTAAAGCATGAAATATATGAAGATGAAAAAAGAGAAGATAAGAGATTAAATAATAAAAATTTGTTAAGTGATATGAATAAAGAAATTACTGGAGAAAAGTATCTTAGAGAAAATCATGAGAAGTTTAATAGCTTTATCAAAATAGCTTCTCAAAATGGAATAAAAGTAGAAGCTCTATATGGTACACCTGAATGGGCGCTTGAGAAAAATTATGACTCCTTTGAAAGTGAAGTAAATGACGTTCTTGAGCATAATAAAGAGTATAAACAAGGGAGGTTCACTGCAGTACATTTGGATGTAGAACCTAACGGATTGAAAGAATATAAAGAGAATAAGAAAAAAATTTTTGAAGAATATGTGGATAACCTTAAAAAAATCAGAAGGTTAGTTGATAAACATAATAAAGAAAATAATGATCAGTTACACATAGTAATTGATATTCCAATTAACTATGAAGAGGCAGTGATTATTAAGTTGCTAAATAATGTTGATGAGATTATTGTTATGAATTATTTCAATAATATTCAAACCTATAAAGAGAGTGGTAAAAAAATATTATCTATAGTAGATAAATATAACAAGAGTAATAAGACTAATAAAAAAGTAAAGATTGCTTCGGAATTTCAACCATATGAAGATTTAAAATATAACACTGTATACCATATGGATAAGAGTGAATTAAAGGCTTATTTCAATAAAGCTATACCTGAATTTGAAAAATATGATTCTTATAATGGGGTTGTAATGCATGAGTATGAGTATTATAGAGCATATTTATTGGGGTCAGACCCCAACCCATAAAATGGGCGGGGGTCAGACCCCCACCCATTTTATGGCAAATTTATTACAAAGAATTCAAAGTATCCACTGTAATATTTCTAATAATTTCTACAGCTAAATCAATAGAAGCTATATAGTCAGTTAAAGCAGAAAATCCATAGTGAGTATGTGCGTATCTTACAGGGGTTCCAAGTATAAGACATGGAACAGCTGATTCTTCAATATGTATTACACCAGCATCAGTTCCACCACCACTTCTTACTGCACATTGATAAGGAATATTCTTTTCTTTTGCAGTGGATTTAGCTAGAGAAATCAATCTGTGATTTGCTATTAACCTCATATCATAGTGTCTGATTTGAGTTCCTTTTTTTAGCGCACCTTGAGAATCATATTTATCCATAAATGTATCATCAGCAGGGGAGCCTTCAAAGACAATAGCCAGATCGGGGTTGATTGTATTTGTGTTTACTTTTGCACCTCTGCATCCAACCTCTTCTTGAACTGATATTGAACCAACTACATCTACTGGTAAATCTAATCCCTCTAAGGCAAGTAATGTTTCAATAACACATCCACAACCTAATCTATTATCAAAAGCTTTACCTAACATTACTTCTGTCTCCTCATTAAAAGAAAATTGAGCATGTGGAACAACAGGAGCTCCGGGTTCTATTTTGAAAATATTAATAACTTCATCATAACTAGTAGCGCCTACATCTATTACCATATCACTGATAGGTTGAAGCCCTACAGTTCCGGTTATGAAATGAGGTGGTTTTGTAGCGATAATTCCTTCAATGTACTTTCCTTCTTCATTTTTTATCATTACTTTATGACCAGGAACATTTTGAGCCATCCAGCCTCCTAATGGTAAGAAGCGCATAGTTCCATTAGCTTTTATACTCTGAATAATAAAGGCAACCTCATCAGAGTGACCATCAAGCATAATTAAGGGCTTATTTCCAGTGTGATTTTTTCTGTATATTACTAGATTTCGCATTGAATCTTCTTTTATATTGAATACATGTCCAAAATCTTTCTTTATGATTTCAACAACATCATCTTCAAAGCCTGGTGCACCATAGGCGTTGGATAGGTTTTTTATAAGATCTATTGAGTTGACTTTCATAAGATTCACTCCCTTTCATATATATGGTAAAATTATAACATTGTTTTTAATAGAGCGTCAATTTAAAGTGATAGTAGTGGTATTTAACCCAAAGAATTCTAACTGGTTTGGTAATAATAAGAAAAAGAGAAGACTGTTTAAAAATTTCTTATATTGAAAAAATAATATTTATAAAAATATAGTATAATATTAGCAAGGTATTATAGAGAATCCAATTTAATACTTTATTTATTCAAAGATTTTATTAACAATATTATACTAGAAATAATCAATACTCATTAATCAATTATCAATGAAGGATGATTTGCTAATGCAAATCTAAAATAGATATATTTATAGACTTTTGACCTAAGAAAAAAGTCAACATTCATTGAACATTGAGTATTTATCCAAATTACCTTGGTTAAAATTACAAATAAACTAATTGAATAAGTTAATTTTCAATATGGAATCTCTATATAGGTCACAAGAAGTGAAAATATAGGAGGAATAAGAATGGCAGGATTAAAATTTGAAATAAAAGAAAACCTAGGAACTCTTTCAGAGTCATCAAAAGGGTGGAAAAAAGAATTAAACATAGTAAGCTGGAACGATAGAGCACCAAAGTTTGATATAAGAGAATGGGACGAAGAACATCAAAAGATGGGTAAGGGTGTTACGCTATCTAATGATGAGTTAAAGGAATTAAAGAACATACTTAATAATATGGAAATATAACATACTCGGGAAGCAAGCCAATGGTTGCTTCCTAATTTTATATGTAATGCTTTCTTTGGGATAAAAACACCTTAAAAATACTCATGAATAGATTATATTTACAAAAATTGGGTAAAGAGTTAAAATAATAATAGAGATAGAGATAGAGATAGAGATAGAGGTAGTGTCAAAAGTATAAGAATTGGGAGATTTATTAAGAGATTTTCCAGTCAATAAAATAATGAGTAGGTTTAAAACTTGCCTCCTTATCTTTGGTGATATATTTTCTTTTTGCAAACTAAAATTAACACCTTTAGAGGAGGGGGGCAAGTCTAATATAGATAAAGTATTGAAAATCAAGGGGTTACGTCTGAAGTACCATTAAAACTTTTGACAATACCTAGATGGATTAAGGGAGGGGTCTATGAAAAGAGGAAATGTTTTATTGCTTATTGCAATTTTAATTTTCGTGAATATTTTTTATACTAGCAAAGTGGTACAAGCATCAATTGAAGAAATTAATCAAAATATAATGGAGATTAATAAACAAGTCCAAGAAGATGAAAGTGTATCTATCATGTTTACTGGTGACATTCTTATGCATTCATCAATGGTAGAAAGTGTTAGGGAAAATGATAAATATAATTTTGATGATTTGTTCAAGGAAATAAAAGGTGAATTTGAAAATAATGATATTAATATAACTAATATTGAGTCAAGTGTAAATGAAGAAAGACCTATATCGGGATATCCTTCATTCAATGCTCCCAAAAGTATAATAGAGACATTAAAAAAGCTTAAAGTAACGGCAGTAATCAATTCTCATAACCACATATTAGATACTGGTTTTCAAGGGCTAACGAATACTCTTAAAAACTTAGAAGAATCAGGAATTAAAAGCCTAGGTGTAGGATTTCCACAAAATAAAAAGTCAATTGTTTTTGAGAAAGGTAAGATAAAAGTAGGAATAATGGCATATACCTATGGAGTTAATGGGGTAAATAATTACAAGGATTATATTAATTATATTGATAAAGAAAAAATCAGTGAAGAAATAAAATATCTAAAGGGAATAGGTTGCAATTACTTAATTGTATATCTACATATAGGTACAGAATATCAACTAGAGATTGATTTATATCAAAAGAACTTAATCGACTTTATAATTAATGAAGGTGGAGACGCTATAATATGTAGCCATGCCCATGTGCCAAGAAAATCAGAAATAATTCAGACTAATAATAAAGTAGTATATGTAAATTATGGTATGGGAAATTTTATAAGTAATCAGAACGATAAATATACAGATATCGGGACAATAACTAAAATTAATATTGGATATAATGAAGGGAAGACTTTTTTAAAATCAGCATCAAGTATTCCAGTTTACAGATTAAGATACGGAGATAAAAAGAAGATTTATAGAGAAATTTTAATTAAGGATTTAGATGAATTTAAACACTTTATATACCCAAAAGAAATTGAAATTATAAAGAAAATGGCTAATGAGATAGCTCTTCAGTATAATAGTGATAGCAATAAATCTAGTTTTCATATACCGAAAAGTATGGTGCCTTGTTGTGAATAGTAGCAAAAAAAGGTGATGAAGGAAATCCGAGTCCTTTCATCACCTTTTTAAGAGTGGATTAATATTTTCATGGTTAATCTTTAAATTTTAAATCTATCTACTGCTTCCTTTAGTTGTTGTGAGTTATTTTCTAACATCTTGACATGTTGGTTTATTTCCTGCATAGTTGAGTTTTGTTCCTCTACAGATGCTGAAACTTCTTCAGCAGCGGCTGCTGATTGTTCACACATAACATCAATCTCATTAATAGTTTCTATAACTTGATCTTTTACATTGTTTAATTCATCAACACGTTCATATAAGCTGCGTATTCTATTCATAGAATTTGTAATTGTATCATCTAACTCTATAAATATTTTTTCTGTACTTACAACAGCATTATTTTGATCATTAAATATTTCTTTTGTTTCATTAACTACAGTGATAGTTTTATTAGTATCATTTTGAATGTTATTAACAATTAGTTGTACATCCCCAGCAGCTCTGCTTGATTCTTCTGCAAGCTTTCTTACTTCATCAGCAACTACAGCGAAACCTTTTCCTTGTTCACCTGCTCTAGCAGCCTCTATTGCAGCATTTAGTGCAAGCAAGTTAGTTTGTTCAGAAATTTGAGAGATTGCACTTGTAAATTCACCTATACTTTTTACTCTTTCTCCTAAAGCACTAACCACATCAAATATCTCTTTAATAGATTTGTTAGTAATTTCTTGTTTTAAAGTAAGAACACTGGTTACTTGTTTTCCTTTTTGTCCCATAACTCTCATTTCTTCAGCTGAAGATCTCATTTCATCTGCATCTTCTCTAATCTTAAGGGCTGTTTTTTCTAATATACTTCCCTTTTGAACTCCATCTTGAGTTAATTTAGCCTGTTCAACAGCTCCAGCGGCAGTTTCTTCTACTGCAGAAGAGACTTGATTAATTGTAAGAGTGGATTGTTCAACCATATCTCCAAGCATAGTTGTTGATTCATTTACTGAATTAACAGTACTATTTGTTTTATCAACAAGCATTTTTAAGTTTTCAACCATTTGATTAAAAGAGTTTTTTAATATACCAATCTCATCCTTTTCCCTAACTTCAATGTTTACAGTTAAGTCTCCATTGCTTACTTTTTCACTTATTATTGTTAATTCTTTTATTGGTTTAGTAAAGGCATTTGCTAAAAAGTACATTATTACTAAAGATATAAGCATTGCAATAATAGTTATGAATATAAATAAATTAATAATATATTTAACATCTGTATAAACTATTTCTTTGTTAGCAGAAGTCACTATAAATAAATCATGTTCTTTATCATGCCTTACATATGATAGTTTCTCAACTTCTTTTTTAGTAACTAAATCTTGTATTGTATATTCCAAAAATTCATCATCTGAAGATAGAATTTTTTTGCCAACATCTTCTCCAGTTTTTAAATCTTTTACATTTATATTTGTCCCAACTACATCTTTTTTAGAAAAATAAAGGAACTTTCCGTTTGAATCTAAAATTGCTAATGTTTTATCTTTACTCATGTCTTCAATATCACTTTGGAAGTAGTCTCTTGCAACTGATTGATATTGTTCTACTTCAGTATGTATATCATCAATATAATTACCTGTACTAATAATCCATCCCCATGACTCAAAATATTTAGAATATGCTCTCTTAGGACTTAAGTTCCCAGTTCCTACATCCTGAGGTTTTTCCCACATAAAATCTGTATAACCTCCATTTTTACCTTCCTTAGCAGCACTAATTATTTCTTCTATCAATTTAACCCCATTTGCATCTTGCAGACTTATTCTATTGCTGCCTTCTTTTTGAGGAACTATTGGGTGAACTATAAGGATACCATTTTCATCGTCTATCCATAAATATCCATCATCACCATATCTTATTTCCTTAATTAAATCCTTTGCTAATTCTTTTGCTTCATTTTCACTTAACAAACCTAACTCATATTTTTTATAAACTGATTCTAAAACCGATATAGAGCTATCTACTTGATTTTTAATAAATTCATCATATTGGTTAAGCATATCAGTTTCTATAGAGTTTATATCCTGACCAACTCTGTTAAACAATTCAAATATTTTATCGACTTCTGTCTTGATTGTCATTTTTGTTTGTTTTACTAGAGCCTTTTCTGATACATTTACGGTTATAATTCCCAATACTATAAGAGTAAATATTATCAATGCAGACGTCCCTAACATTAGTTTAGCTTTGATACTCTTCATTTGTAACCTCCCACTTTTGTTTAAAGTTAAATTTATACATTGACTACTTGTTTTATTTATCGAATAATGTCGATTAGTCTTTATGATTTTATTGATAATTTTAACTAGGGAATATTTATGAAAAGATATAGAGTTAAAAGAATTTTTTCAGAAGAATAATTAGTATCTAAATCAATTTGCAGTAATAAGTAGTAATAAAGATAAAACCTCATGCATATACATTAATTCGGTAGATAATAATTCTTTTAAAAGGTGATATTAAATGATACTTCAAAAAGTTGTGGATTTGGCAATAAAAATTAAAGTTATAGAAAGTATTCCAGGGAGATTGAGAGTTCATGTTCCTAAAATAAAGAAAATACCTAAAGAGTATTGGGTTGACGATGAGAATTTAACATCAGTATTTTCAGTTATTGAAGGAGTTAAATCAGTATCATTTTGTTATTTTACAGGAAATGTTATTTTCGTATATGACCCAGAGATTACTGAAGAAAATAAAATTTTAAGGACTGTTAGAAGAATGATTCAAATAGCAGTATCTAATAGAAAAGAATTTGACCATATAATAATAGAAGATATAACAATAGATCAACTGAAAATTGAAATTGGGAGAATGACTCATATAATTAAATATGAAATGAGTAGAGCAGGTTAATTTAAAGGCTGAATCAATACATAATTATTGATTCAGCCTTCTTAAAACTGTGATAAAATAATAATAAATGTAAAACTACTTATGAAATGCGCAATTCAAATCAAAAAATGTGAAAAAATATTTCCTATAATAGTCCTATAAGGTGGTGATAAGGTGTTTGAGTGGCATAGAACAATTCAAAATATGGTGAATATAATCGAAGAGCAATTAGTAAATGATTTTAATGAAGAAATGACTTTAACATACTTAGCAGATAAATTGGGATATTCCCCATATCATGTAACTAAGAAATTTAAGAATCTTACTGGGATGACTTTACGGAATTACCTTAGACTTCGAAGACTAGCTTATAGCGTTGTTGAGTTAAGAGATACTGAAAGTCGAATAATCGATATTGCACTTAAGTATGGGTTTTCATCTCAGGAAGCATACACAAGATCTTTTAAAAATGAATATGGAATAAATCCAAATGAATATAGGAAGATGAATATGCCGCTAGTTCTTCAGACAAAACAAAACACTTTTGACCCATACTATTTAGGTATAGGAGAGATTTCTATGAAAAAAACAGAATTACAAGAAGTAATAATTGCAAGAGTAACATTACCAGATCATAAATTATTGCATATAAAAAATAGAGGAGCAGATAATTATTTTTCATTTTGGGAATTGCAGGACAGTATTGTTGGGCAAGATTGCGGTACAATTTGTGGATTATTGGATAGTATTAAAGGGAAGATTGATACTGTATCTGGTAGAGTAGGTGAATTTGATGGTCAGATTGGAGGATGGTTTTACGATGAATCAGGAAAGAAAGGATACTTATATGGTATCCGACTACCAATAGATTATAATGGGCAATTACCTAAACAGATGATATGCACTGATATATCTGAAAAAGAATATATTGTGTTCTCTCATCCAGTATTTGATTATGAAGCGATTGGTCATTCTGCATGTGAAGCAGTGGAGAATGCTATGGATAACTATGATTACGCAGCTTGTGGCTGTGAGCAGGATAAGGATTCAATGATTTATCAAATGCATAATCCTGATCATATAGGATATAGATTATATGTGCCTGTTAAATCAATTAAATAGAAGCAAAGAGGTTATAAGTTTTGCTGAGTTAATATGTAGATAAATAGAAGAGTGTACGAGCACAGTGTTGCTTGAGCACTCTTCTATCTTTTTATTGGAATCTCTATACCTTAGTGATGTGCAGTTGAATGTATAGGATGTTTTATAAGTGACATAATAATAGGTAGTAATTAGAGATGACTATTATAGGAGGGAATTTAAAATATGAGGATTATTAAGAGCGCAAAAAATATATTAATATCTCTAGTAGTAGTTGTTATTGTTGCTACATTTTTAAGATTTTTATTGGGGGATTCATGTGAGAGTATTGCAGTGAGTGGAAATGCATCAGAGAATACTCTTATAAAGGTATATAAGAAAGATAGAATAGTTGAATTGTATGTTGCGGATCAATTAATTAGTAAATATAAGATGGGTCTTGGTGCAGCACCAATAGGTGATAAGAATAAAGAAGGTGACATGAGAACACCTGTAGGAAAATACTATATATGTACGAGAAATGATAAAAGTAAATACACTCTTTTCTTAGGTGTAAGTTATCCAAATATTGATGACGCTAAAAGAGGGTTAGATAGTGGGTTAATAGGTGAAGGAGATTTTAAAAAAATAAAAGAGGCTAATGATAAAAAAAATCAACCACCATGGAATACACCTCTTGGAGGAGAGATTGGAATACACGGAGGGGGAAATGATGAGGATTGGACATGGGGTTGTATAGCTTTATCAGATGAAGATATTAAAATACTATGGAAGTATACAAAGTTAGGTACAAGAGTTGAGATTTATGAATAATATCATGTATTAACATTATTTAAGGGAATTAAATCTAATAAAACATAAAACTAACATATGAAAAATGACAATTTTCGAGTTTTTTTTATAAATAATAAAGTTCTTTTTGACAATTCTTTTAATTCAATATATTATTAAATTATAACTAATTGAGAAAAAAGGGGTTTGTTATGAGATACTTAAAGATGAAAATAGTTATTATGTTTTTATTGTTATTTTCAATTTCGCAATCTGTTTATGCCAAAAACATCAAATTGGCCGATAATGTGAGTAGACATAAAAATTGGACAATCACTTTCAATAAGGATGTGGATACAAGTCAAATTGAAAATGTATATGTAACATATGTTAATGGGACCTATGTAAAGGCTAAGATTACAACAAATAAGAATAAATTAATAGTTCATGCACCAGAAGAAGGATATATGTATGATGCGACATACATAATAAACATAGATAAGCAAATGCAATCTATGGACAAGCAGTCTTTAAATGAATCTTATAAGTATTATTTTACAATAGGATCAAAAGAAGATGAATCTGAAGGAACTAATAAAGATGGAGATTCCACTTCGTCAAAAAATGATAATACTGATAAAGAACAGATTCTTAAGAACTTATCAATAAAATATGGTAATAATACTATAAATACTTCTACTAATAAGGAGTATGTTATTGGTAATAATGTATCAGTTAAACTTGATAATACAAAATTTAATTTTAAATTATATAAAAATAATATGTTAATACATAACAAGAATGTAACTTCTCTAGGGCAATATAAAATAGAGCTTCCTGGCTCATATAAAGTAGTTATAACATCATCTAATGAAAAAAAAGAAATACTATTTAAAACAACAAATAAAATAATAACTTATGCAAATTATAATATGACTTTAGATAAATTTGTAGATCAACAGTACAATAGAAACAGTGCAGTATATCAATTAAATGGTCAATGGGTTAAAGCATCCAGAAACCAAATTGAAGAATATATGGACCCTACAAAATATTTATATAATGATAATTCTTATCAATTTTTAACATTGAATTATATTGATGGAATAAAAGCACAAGATATTAATAACATCCTTAAAGGAAAAGGCACATTAGAAGGAATGGGTGAGGCTATACTAGAAGGATCTAAAAAGTATAATGTTAATCCTGCATATGTAATATCCCATATGATTTTAGAAACTGGTCATGGAAAATCAGTTTTAGCCCAAGGTATTACAGTAAATAATGTTGACGGAAAAAATGTTACTCCAAAAACAGTTTATAATATGTATGGTATACGTGCTGTAGATTCTAATCCAAATAAATATGGTTCTGAATACGCATATAAAGAAGGATGGTTTACACCAGAAGAGGCTATTATTGAAGGTGTTAAATGGATAGGAGAGAACTATATTAATAATCCAAAATACAAACAAAACACTTTATATAAAATGAGATGGAATAAAGATGTAATATGGCATCAATATTCAACGGATATACGATGGAGTTGTAATCAAACCAAAAGACTTAAGGATATATTGGACAAGCTACCTTCAGCAATATTAGAGTTTGAAATTCCAGTGTATGATTAATTCCAAAATCTGGACCCCTGGGGTAATTACCCCAGGGGTCCAGATTTTGGAATTAATCATCAACCTAAATTATTACCCCTCTCAAAAGAAGTTCTATCATCTCCTCAAGTGTACGTTTGTAATCACCACAGTTTTCTATAGGGGAATATGGGTCAAAGATACTCTGAAATATTCCTATTAGAATATTTCTCATTACAGTCATATCAAATTCACGAATTAGTCCTTGATTAATAGCTTCATCGAATAGGAAAGTGGTATTTTCCCAATCTGATTTGAAATGCTCATCAACATAGGTATATAGATCAGGGCGCATGGATCTGAGTTCATATAGTCTTCCATAGTTGAAATTATCAATATTATTTGGGAGCAATGTTAGAACTTTTTCTAATTTATCTAATATTGGAAGGTTGCTCTCCATGATAATCTTTTCTTGATCTTTAATGTTTTTAAAGATTGAATGAATTATTGCCACTGAGAGCTCATCCTTTGATGGATAATTAGCATATATGGTTTTCTTAGCCATATTTAATTTTCCTGCCAGTGAGTCCATTGAGAATTTAATTCCTTTCTCATTAAATAGTTCAAGAGCCGATATTATTATCTTTTCTTTTATGTCCATAGCGAAGTCTCCTTTAATTTTGATATGCTGTTTATTATAATCAATATAAAGTTACATTATATACCTTAAAATGAAAAACATTGAATATATTAATATAAAAGTATATAATTATTATAACAAGGAAACTAAAAAAAATAAAATAGTTTCCAAAGGGGGAATAATTATGAAGGGATTTTCTTTTAGCAGGGACATTCTATTAGGCTCTGCAACTGCTTCAGTGCAGATTGAAGGGGGAGACAAGAATAATAATTGGTACAGATGGTCTGAAAAAGGAAAAATAGCTAATGGGGAGAGCAGCATTAATGGATGTGATCATTGGAGATTGTTTAAAGAAGATATAGAACTTCTTAAAGACCTTAAACAGGAAACTTACAGGATGAGTGTTGAGTGGGCAAGAATAGAACCTGTTCAAGGAGAATTCAACAAAAAGGCAATGGAAAGATATAGAGAAGAGATTGAATTGTTAGTAGAGGCTGGAATAATTCCACTAGTTACACTTCATCATTTTAGTGAGCCTATATGGTTTGAGGATATAGGAGGATGGAATAATAAAAAAACTCCTGAGATGTTTGAGAAATTTACTGAGTTTGTGGTGGAAAACCTTAAGGATTTGGTTCAGGATTGGGCTACAATTAATGAACCTAATGTGTATCTTCAGGGAAGAAGTCTTGATGGGAATTTTCCACCAGGAAAGACAAGTACAATGGAATATTTTAAGGGAGCAGGTAATCTTATTAAAGGGCATATCTTAGCATATAAAAAGATACATAAGATGATTGCAAAGGCAAAAGTAGGAGTGGTGATACACTATGCTTATTTTGATAGCAAGGATAATAAGCTTGGAACTAGAATTGCTAAGAAAACAGTTGCAAGGAACTTCCATGATATTTTCGTGAAGGGAATGTTTGAAGGGAAATTATTATTTCCATTAGGATTATTTGTAAAAGGAGTAGAAGTAGGAAACTACTGTGATTATATTGGAATTAATTATTATTCAAGACATGGAGTAAAGACTAGTGGTAAAATAAGTATGCTTTTTTCGGAGATATATGTTTTTGAGAACTCTAAATATAATGACTTAGGGTGGGAGATATACCCTGAGGGATTATCAAAAGGTATTGAGGAATTATATTCTCGGTACAAGTTGCCAGTATGGATAACTGAAAATGGTACGCCAGATCATAAGGATGAATTTCGGGGAAAGTTTATATATGATCACCTTAATGAGGTAAATAAGTTACTTGATAAGGGGATCCCCGTGGAGAGATATTATCATTGGTCAACTATGGATAATTTTGAATGGGATTTAGGATACTCACCAAGATTTGGTCTAGTAGAGATAGATTACAACACAATGGAGAGAAAGATAAGAAAATCTGGAGAATTCTATAGAGAAATAATTGAGAAAAAAGGTGTATCTGAGGATATGATAGAAAAATATTTAAAGGTGGATTGTGCTCATGAAAATAGAAGGTAATCTAGCTTATGGTAAAGAAAAAGTGAAATTTGGGGAGTATTTTGCATTCTCTTTTGGGGTTTTTGGGCAGAATATAATTTATGGATTTATGGTGTCATATATCATGATATTCTATACAGATTATCTTGGCATAGCATCAACTGCAGCAGGAACATTGTTCTTTGTAGCTAGATTATGGGATGCATTCAACGACCCTATGATGGGATTTTTAACAGAACAGACGAGGACAAGATGGGGAAAATTCAGACCGTATTTTCTATTCGCACCTGTTCCGCTTTTAATTAGTATAGTACTTTCATTTACAATACCTTCATTTAAGATAGACAACCTACTTTGGGCATATGTAACATATATAGCATATGGAATGATATATACTATAATGGATATTCCAATGTGGAGTATGACATCAGTTATGTCAAAGAATCAGGTGGAAAGAAATCGACTTATAACATGTGGAAAAACAGCAGCACCTTTAGCATTAGTTCTTGTTTCAGTGGTTACAGTTCCAGTTATGAAGTTATTTGGTGACGGTGCTGATGGATATAGATATACAGCACTTCTATATGGAGTGATAGCACTTATAGGATTCATGGGATTATTTTTCTTCACAAGGGAACGTGTTGAGTATTCAGAGAATAAAGTTACTTTGAAGGGGAGTTTTAAATTAATTATTAAAAATACTCCACTTCTAAAGATTTTATCATCTCAGATACTTGTAACACTAGTGGATAGTTTATTAATGGCATTGATTATGTATTATTGTATATATGTTCTAGGAAGTGATAGTTATGTTCCACTTATCAGTGCTTCATTTGTCATACCTATGATAATTGGTGTTCTTATAGCATCAAAATTAGGAGAGAAGTTTGGCAAGAAGAGGACTCTTATAATATTTTTAGTTATCAGATTCATGGGATTCATCTTATTGTATTTTGTGGGATATGATAATTTATATTTATTTATTGGAGTAAACACTATTGTATCAATTACATTTGGTGCACCAGAAGTGCTGTTACCATCTATGATGGTGGAGACAATAGATTATATGGAATTAAAAACAGGGATAAGAGCAGAAGGGGTAATATGGTCTACTCAGACATTTATAGCAAAAGCAGGAGGCGCTCTATCTGGAATTTTACTCGGTATTTTATTGAAACTCATAAAGTATGTTCCAAATGAGGTTCAGACATCAGCTACTATAAAAGGATTCCATGGAATATTAACACTTGTACCAGCATTAGCAGTGTTAATAACACTCATACCTATTCTTATGTATAAGCTTGATGAGAAAAAATATAAAGAGATATTGAGGGAATTGGGAAGGTAAAAAATACCCCAGGGGAAATATCCCCTGGGGAATTCGCCCCAGGGGATATTTCCCCTGGGGTGTTTGCTCAAGTTTAATTATGTATTATTTATGAGGTTTGAAGGAGAGTGACCCTATGGTACCATTATGTTGAAAAGACAATGAACTTTTAAGATGAATTGTGTCAAGGGGGGAAATGTACATGAAGATTAGATTTAAGGAGTACTTTAGTTTATTCACTAAATATCTGAAGAGTCAATGGAGAAGTGTAATAGTCTTGGTAGGCTTAATACTCATAAATATAGTAATTCAAATTATTAATCCACAGATAATGAAGGTGTTTTTAGATAAGGCTGTGGAGGGAGAAATATTAAAGAGACTGATAGGGATAGCTGGGATATTCATTGGCTTATCGTTTATCCAGCAGATAATTACTATTTTTCAAACTTACACTTGTCAGAATGTAGGATGGAGGGCTACTAATGGATTAAGAGAGGATCTTATTGCTCATTGTATTAATCTAGATATGAACTTTCACAAAACAAAACAGCCTGGTGAGATGATTGAAAGAGTAGATGGGGATGTGAATATGCTTTTTGAGTTTTTCTCAAGTCTTATACTAGATATTTTCAGTAACTTGATATTGATTATAGGGATTTTAGTAATGTTTATATTTGTAAATTCAGTAATAGGTGGAATCTTCACTATTTATACAATTATATCATTAGTGGTTATTAGAAAATATCAATTAGCGGGAGTTAAACCTTGGGAGAATGCATATGAAGCACAGGGAAAGTTCTGGGGAATGATGGATGAAGAGCTTACCAATATCGAGGATATTAAATCCTCTGGAGCAGTTAATTATGCCGTTCATAAATATCTAGTAAGACTGAAAGATGTATTTCATATTCAAAAAAGAGCCACAATGCTTGGATTTAAAATGTGGAATTTATCTACCTGCATAGAGACTATTGGGGTGTTTATCGCTATAGGAAGTGGATTGTATTTATGGAAAAATGAAGGGGTTTCAATTGGTACGATTTATCTTATATATGAGTACACAAAAAGAATAAATAATCCTTTAAATATGATAAGAAGAAGGCTTGGGGTATTGCAGAAGGCTGAGGCTAGCATACTAAGAGTTAAGGAATTATTTGAAATAAAGTCATCCATAAAAGATGGAGATATGGAGCTTGAAGGTAATGGACCATTAGATGTTGATATTAGAAATGTATCATTTGAATATACTGAGGGGATTGCTGTCCTTGAGAATCTTTCCCTAAATATTAAAAGGGGAAAAGTTTTAGGCATACTAGGAAGAACAGGAAGTGGAAAGTCAACTTTAGTTAGACTTCTGTCAAAGTTATACGAGCCTACTGAAGGGGAGATACTTCTTGGAGGGGTGCCATTGAATGAGCTATCAAATGATAGTGTGAAAAATAATATGGCATATGTAACTCAAGATGTGCATATCTACACATCAACAATAAGAGATAATCTTACTTTGTTTGACGTAAGTTACAATGATGAGGAGATAATGAGTGTCCTTGAAGAATTGGGGTTAGATGAGTGGATTAAGTCATTTTCACAGGGATTGGATACTGTCTTAAATACATCAGGGGTAGGATTATCAGCAGGTGAAGCGCAACTTTTAGCCTTTGCTAGAATTCTTCTTAAGAAGCCTGGGCTTGTAATACTTGACGAGGCATCTTCAAGAATAGATTCTATCACAGAAAAGATCATGGAGAAGGCAATAGATAAGATAACTGACAACAGTACATGTATAATAATCGCCCACAGGTTATCAACAGTTAAAAGGGCTGATTCAATACTTGTACTTGAAGACGGAAAAGCAGTAGAAATTGGTGCGAGAGAAGAACTAATAAAGGATAAAGAATCAAGATATTCTAAACTTCTTCAAGAAAGTATGAAAGGTCACCATGAACTACTGGTGAACTAAGGTTAAGGAGGGTTGAATTTTGAGGGGAAAGAGTAATAGAAAATTTAAGAGAATGGTGAATTTAACATGGCAGATGATTTTATATAAACCATGGTTAAGTTTTGTAGATATGATTTTATGGCTATTTATTTTTGCATATAATATAGTGCCAGCTATAGTTGTGAAAGAGTTCTTTAAGAAACTAGAGCAGAGTTCAAATATAGATAAAGATGTTATTTTTTTATTAGCAATACTAGGTGTGGCGGCAATAACAAATATGGTGACGGTGTATTTTGGAGGATTATGTTACTATGTGAGAGATTATTATATCAAAGGACTAATAAAAAGAAATATGTTAGAGGGAATCTTTAAGAAACGTGGAAGTGAAGCGCTAAAGGTTTCATCTGGGGAAGCTTTGAATCATTTTAAAGATGACGTTGAAGAAATAATGGAAATATTGGGCTATGGAGATGATTTTATTGGAACAGCTGCATTTACAATCATGGCCTTTATAATAATGTTTAAGATAAATCCAATGGTAACTTTATTTGTTTTCATTCCCACGAATATAGTTATGTTAATAGGGAAAAGAGTATCAAAGAAGATTGGTAAATATAGAGCAGAAAGTAGGAAAGAGAGCTCAAAGATAAGTGGATTTATACAGGAAATATTCTCATCAATTCAAGGAATAAAGATAACAGGATCTGAGAAAAATGTGGTAAATCAATTGAAGCGGTTGAATAAACAAAGGCATAAAGCTATGCTTAAGGATACCACATTCACACAGATAGTGAATTCCATATATGGTAGTACATTGAGTATAGGTACAAGTATAGTTTTACTCTTATGCGCCAGATTGATTACTAATGGAGAATTTTCAGTAGGGGATTTCGCATTCTTCATCTATTGTATGGAATATGTTACTGATTTCATTCAAAGAACAGGTGATTATATAACTCAAATCAAGCAAACCGATGTGGCACTTGATCGTTTAGAGGAATTAATGGAAATAGATAAGGTTGAGACTTTAGTTAATAGTAATCAAATATACTTATATGACGACGTACCTTATAAGGTTATAGAGGAGTTTAAAGAAAAAAGTATTGAAGATGAATTTAGAACCATAGAATTAAATGGTGTAGGATATAACTATAAGGATTCAGAAAATGGTATTAAAGATGTAAACTTTAAGATAGATAAAGGAACATTCACAGTTGTAACTGGTAGAATCGGATCAGGTAAGACAACCTTAATTAAAGCTCTTATAGGATTACTACCAGCACATTCAGGGGAAATTCTTTGGAATGGACAAAAAATAACGAGAACAGATGAACAAATGATTCCTCCGAAGGTTGCATATACTGGGCAGATACCTCGCTTGTTCAGTGAGTCTATAAGAGAGAATATATCTTTAGGAGAAGCATGTACAGAGGAACAGATAGAAGAGGCAATCTCATCAGCTGTACTTGAAGATGATGTAAGAAATATGGAAGATGGACTGAATACAGTGATAGGACCACAAGGGGTGAAACTATCAGGTGGACAAATCCAGAGAGTGGCAGCAGCTAGAATGTTCATGAAAAATGCTGAACTCTTAGTATTAGATGATATCTCAAGTGCACTAGATGTGGAAACAGAAAATAAACTATGGGAAAGATTATTTGAGAAGAAGAATACTACATGTATAGCAGTATCAAATAAGAAAGTGGCACTTCAAAGAGCTGATAATATAATTGTTATGAAAGATGGTAGAGTCGAGAAAACTGGTACATTCAAAGAATTAATTGAAGAATGTGAGGAATTTAGGAAAATGGTTTTTGTATAAGAGTAAACAAATAAAGAACTCAGATAGACAGTGAATTTGAGTTCTTTATTTGTTTTGATTAATTTAAAAGCTTGGGTATTTTTGGATAATTCAATTCTTTTTCTTTTAAGGTTTCTTAATAATCCATTATATTTATAATGTGCATAAATTATTTCTTGAATCTGCTAAAGAAAATAATAAATCAGCTATATTTATAAGAGTATGACTCTAGTAAAATTATCACAAAGGAAATTACACCGAAAAAATATATATATAAATATTTTTACATGATAAGATAAATTATGGTATAATTCTCCGTGGGATAAATTTTGAGGAATCAAAATAGTAAAGAAAACCACAAAATACAAAAAATATCACTAAAAATTGACATAGTTGTAGCATAATATCAAAAAACATTAAAAGAATAGCAAAGTATCGGGTAAAAGAAGGTGTTTTAGCTATGATTACAATATGCTATATATAGCTATCCAATGAAATCAGACACTATTTCATTGTAACTGGGACATGCCTTTAATTAATTTTTACATTATACATTATAAGAGGTTTATTGTGTTCAAGAATAGAGGGTTTATTAAATTCTTTTAATTCTATAAAAATTTTTGAAAAATGGAGTGATTTAGGTGAGCGACATGTATGAAAATGTAGATGACTCAGGAAATTCAATGGATTTTGAGCATGATACAAGTAATAATCAAAATCAGGAGTTGACTACTCCTGTGGAAGAGTTTTATCAATCTGAAGAAACTCGTGAAGTATTAGTCAAGGCGAAAATACTTAAAGAAAAGTCAAAAAAGCTATATATTTTATTCTTAGGGTTGAATATAGCATCAGTTTTAGTAGCTTTTATCCTTTCTAAGTTTATTGGGTCATTCTTTGCACTATTATTTGCACTTGCAGGTGCAACAGCAGCATATTATTTATTCAAGGGGTATAAGGAGTATTTTAAGTTCTATAGAACAAAGGTTGTACCCCATATAGCTAATTATGTTCCTATGAGTATAATGAAATATACTGAGAAAGAACAGCAGGGTAGAGGAAATTACAATAGAGGTAACAATTATGATGAAGTAGGTACACTTTATGCATATACTCCTATCGAAAAAATGAAGAAATCTGATAATATTAGAATTTCTAATGTAGTAGAATTTGAATTACCAGATACCGAAGATAGAGTATCTGGTAGCTTTGGTAAAGTTAAGGCATATGACAAAATCAAAACTACTAATAGTAGTGGTAAAACTATTACAAAAACTGAAAAAGAGATGGAGGGTATATTCTTCAACATTCAAAAGAAATTTAACTTATCATCTCAGATTATCATTACATATGAGGCAAGTATGGGTTCAAGGTTAATAGAAAGTACTATGAAATCTATGTGGAATGACAAGAAAGAGTTTGATTTCACTGATTCATTGTTAGAAGAAAACTTTGATTGTCATATAGCTCCTTATGAAACTATGTTATCTACTATAGCAGGAAAAGCTATTAATAAGGCATTCGACATGCTAATGAACAAAGATAATGATAATGATGTTGGATTCAACAATCTTTGGGACAACAGAAGTATTTATGAAGAAGAGTTAGAAAAACTGCATAATATTGTAGATTCAGATTTTGAGAGTCTGCTTGTGTTTATTTATCAAAATTACGGTGCTTTCAATCTAGTTATTAATAAAAATGGTATTTTCTTTGAATTATTAGATATGTCTTTAGCAAAGCGTAATTACGATGATTTGATAGATAGGTTAATTAAATTAATTCCTTTTAGTTCATTATTATTGAAAGTAATGGATATTTTCAAACCAAAAGACATAGGTAGATCAGCTGCAAGTCATGATGATACGTATCTAGATTCAAGTCTATTCTCTGACAAGGACTTAAAGTTCTTCCATATTAATAACATGATTGAATTGATGAGATTGCCATGGTTATTATATAAGTATTTATATAATGCGGATAACCAAGGTATGATTAAAAGAGGGGTATCTCGTCAGCTAGAAAGTGATTTTGATTACTTTGAAAACACTGTAGAGCTTAAGCATAGTACAGTGAATGAAATCAATAAAGAGTATGAAAGTTACTGGCAAGAGATACTTGAAGAAGTTGGTGAAAAGAAACAGATGGCTTAGGGATAAAAATTAGTCATATAGTATTTATTTGGATGCACTAAAAGAGTTTATGAGGAGGAACAAATATGGGTTCATTAGTTATTTTAATAGTAGCGGCTGCAGGGGGAATAGCATTTTTATACTTTGCAATGTCAAACAATATTGTAGGTGCTAAAAACAGGGTAGAAAAGGCTGAAGCTAACATTGATGTTATCTTACAAGAAAGATACGACAAGATGGGGCAGCTAATTGATGTAATGGAAAGAGCTTTGGAGCATGAAGAAAATGTTCAAGTAGGTATTGCTAAGATGAGAGCTAATTACCATGAAGGTAGGAACAGTGATTCAGTAGTAAAAGCTGATATGGCGTTTCAGGGGGTAATGAGAGATTTCCAAGCTACTCGTGAAAACTATCCTAACATTGAAGGCTTAAAGCAAGTAGATACAGTTATGGATGAAATTGTAGCATCTGAAAGAAAATTGGTATCATCTCGTAAGACTTACAACAGAAACGTAACGTCTTTTAAAAACTCTTGTGAGATGTTTCCAACTTCTATTATAGCCAATCAAAAGGGGTATTCTCCTGATGATTATCTATTATTTGAAGCTACAGCAGAGGCTAAGACAGCACCGAAAACTATGTATCATGGACATTATGCTAAGAAATACGAAGTTAAAGAAGACTAAAAAATAAGGGATTTAAATATCTCATGCTTTTGAAAACCTATGCTAAAAAAGTATGGGTTTTCTTATTTTATTGTCTGTCAAAGATACATTGTTGAGGATTCCAAATAGAAGGTGAGTTTATTACTGAATATGTTTGTAATTTTGTCTTCATGTTAGTGATTTGATTGTTAATTAATATTATACGTTATAAATATATATTATCATAATTTAAAGATTAACCTTTCTGATTAAACAGAAAGGTTATTTGAGTTTTTACTTTTACCTAATTTTTTATTTAAATATATTGCAAAGAAACAAGTTAATCCTAACATAACTACCCCTAAGCCTAAATGGAATGTAAATATATCTGTTTTATCTTTAAGAATACCAAAAATAGGATAGAATATGGCTCCAGCTAAGTTAGTTAAAAGGCTAAAGAAAGATAATATTGTAGCTCTTTTATCAGAAGGAATATTCTTATTTAAGTGTTTCCTAACAGTTGGATGATACAAACCTCTTGCAACTTGTTGAAGCATCATTGGTATAACTCCAATCCACCATTTAGATAATCCCATTAGAAGAAAAGATACAACCATTAAAACCGAGAGCAATATTAATGTTTTCCCCTTTGTAGCTTTCATAATTTTGTGTGCATTTTTTGATACTTGGGCTGCTACGATGTTAAAAAAGAAAAATATTAAACCAAATAGCTTTACAGGTATATTAACACCTTCAAAGTATGGTTGAACCAAGAAAAATCCAACTCTATAAAAAACAAAGAACATCATAGAATACAAAATTATAGATCTTACTTTTACATGATTCATTACATAAATTCCACTATCCTTAATTTGTTTTAAGTATTTTTCTCCATACTTCCCTTTTTTGTTCTCAATTGGTGGTTCACTAAGATTCAGCCCAATGATAACTGATATAAAAACAAATACAGCTGATATTATAAGAGGCAATTCTTTATTTATCTCGTATAAAAAACTTGCAGCTATACTTCCAACTGCCTGAGCATATAAAAGGTATGATTTTGCCTTTCCTTCAATTTCTTGAAATCTATTCTCTTGCCCTTCTGCCTTTAAAGAATCATAAATTAAAGCCACATCTGAACCAGATTTGAATGTAGAGCCTATAGAAAAAATAATTTCAGCCACTGCAAAGATATAAAAATTATTACCAAATACAAAAATTAATAAACTCACAGCCCATAACAGCGCCCCTAGAAGCATACTTGCTTTTCGTCCTATCTTATCTGCAACAGCACCAGTAGGTACTTCACAAATCACAACAGTAACAGATGCTATGGAACTTAAAAGCATTATTTCAGCAAAACTTAATCCTTTGCTAAAAAAGTAAATAGTCATAATTGGACCTAAAATTAAAAGATTAGAAAATAAACTATATGCATAATAAGTGCGAATGTTTTTTCTTGAATTATTTGTCATTTTACTCCCCCCCCTTTTCCCACAAAAAACAAATAATAAAATATTTCTAAAATAAAAGAAACCCAAAGAACGAGTCAGAAGAGACTCGTCCTTCGGGCTTTTATCCCAAAAGTGTAGTTGTTAAGCAACCTGTACCGCTCGGACCAGACAGAAATTTTCTCGGAACCCTAGGTACACTCTCAAAAATAATGTTGAGCATTATTTTATATTATATGTTTTTTTCTGTCAATACTTTTTATTAAATATATTTCATAAAAATGTTGAAGTTTTTAGGGGGAGAAAATAATTTGCAAAAAAAAGCCAAACATTATTAAATGTTTGGCTTATCTGTTTTTAGGCACAGTACATTATACATCATAACATATTAGAAATTAAAAGTCTAGTATTATTTTCCTGTTATTGTATAATATAGTTGTCGACGATACTTAGCATATGCAAATAGAAATAATCGTATTTTAAAACTTATAAAAAAATATAAACTACACTGGGGGGGAACTAAATTGACAAATTACATTATAGAGAAAAGTACAAGAGAAGAATGTAAGATGGTTAATAATGGGATAATTGAATATAATGCATCTAGAGTTCCTTTTACGCAAGAACCATCTTTTTTCCCAATTAATAGAGTTATAAAAGGTCTTGATGGAGATATTAGAGCAGGAATAAATAGTTTATTATACTGTTGGAATTGCCTTCATATAGGTGCCTTGTGGGTTAAAGAGGAATTTAGAAAAAATGGGTATGGTTCGGTACTTTTAAATGAAGTTGAGAAAATTGCAAAGGAAAAAGGTTGCAATTTAATTCATGTAGATACTTTTGATTTCCAAGCAAAAGATTTTTACCTTAAGCATGGATATGAAGTGTTTGGGGTATTAGATGACTGCCCTTGGGAACATAAGTATTATTTTATGAAAAAGAATATATAGTCTAACATATCTGATCATATTGAACAGTTCGTATACAGAGAGGAGAAAGTAAATGAATAAAGAATATAGCATTCAGTTTGCGCAAGTTCAAGACATGGATTCTTGGATGAACATGATAGAAATTGTTAAAGAGGAATTTCCAGGGCTAAAGACTTTAGAACAAGTAGAAAGTTATAGGCAAACAGTAATTAAAAATATTAATAGAGAAACTGCTATTTGTGCAAAGTATCTTGGACAAGTTGTAGGAGTTTTGATTTTTTCTTATAACTCAAAATGTCTTTCTTGTCTTGCAGTACACACAGAGTATCGAAGAAAAGGAATAGCATCAGCCATGATTAAGAAAATGCTTAAGCTATTTCCAGATGATGTTGATATAACTGTTACAACGTATAGAGAAGGGGATACAATGGGAATAGCTCCTAGACCATTATATAGGAAGTTTGGATTTATTGAAGATGAATTGGTAGAGGAGTTTAATTATCCACATCAAAAATTTATATTGCATAGAAAGGTAATATAATTTCTAGTTGTACTTCATTATAAGAAAATGTATTGAGGGTAAGTAGTTACTTGAGAACAGTAGAAAATAAAAATAATGAACTTAGAAGTAAATTAATTTTCTAAGTTCATTGATTTTTAAATCTTATCTTACTTTATTAGCTTGGCTAATATTTTGCTAATTTAAATCCTTCTTAAGTCCACTTATATAGTACATTTCATCATTGTCAATCATAATATCTACTTCGAAGTATTTACCCATTAATTCAGCTGTTGCTTTTACAGGTGGAAGTTTATCGTCTTTTACACTTTCGTTTTTACTGTGGATTGCGTTTATCTTTTCTTTACTATCAGAATGTGCAATTACTATTTTCCCATTTTCATTCATTAGGGAAAATAAGTGATGAAATAGTTTCTGTTTATCTTTAAAGTGTGGATATGCTGAATAAATAAATACATAATCAAAGCCATTTTCATTATATTTTAGAACATCATTTACAATAAATTCTACTCTGCTGTCATTATATTTTTCTTTTGCAGCCTCAATCATGTTCTCAGAAATATCTATAGCTTTAATAACTTTTGGTGATTTATCTAATAGATATTTAACTAAAACTCCAGTGCCAGTGGCTATATCTAAAATTTTAGCGCCTTGTTCTATCTCTGAAAGCTCAAGTATCTTATTTATTTTATTTGCATCATGTTTACACATTTCGTCCCATTTAGCTGCTACACTGTTAAAAAATTCTCTGTCATTCATTTAACTAGAAATCCTCCCTGTACTTTCATGTTTACTATAGTTATTATATAAACTAACTATTAATGGAATCAATATAAATTGAATAATTATACCCCAAATACAAGTTACAAAAGATGCTATTAAAAACCCTTTTAACACAAATGCTTTACCAGTACCAACCATAAGTATATATTTAATTATACCACTTATAAATCTACCTAAAACCATTGAAATAAATAAAGAAAGATATAGATTAACTTTTTTGTTCTTATAAAAATATCCTCCAACTAAACCATAAGTACCTAATTCAAAAATCATTGCGATTCCTATTGGGAATATTGGTGGCATTCCTGTTAGTAATGAGCTCAATAAAGGAGTTACGATTCCTACCATAACACCATATTGAGGTCCTAAAATAAATCCACATAAAAGTACGGGTATATGCATAGGTAAAAATACCTGTCCAGGAAGTCCTGTTGCATGAAAAATAAAGGGTAAGATAAGTCCTAATGCAAGAAATAAACTTGCTTTTACAAGATCACTTGTTTTGAAATTCATAAATTTTTCCTCCTCTTTAAAAATAAAAAAAGGTAGAGCAAAAATACTCTACCTTCGTGGTCGTAATTAAAATTTTAAATTATAGTAAGGTAATTTATGTAGTTACCTTATTAATTTTAGCTTTAAGTGTTTTGTTTAGCTTAGAACAAAATTTGAATATTTTGTTAAGACCTTCGTAGTCCACGAATTGATTATATCACAAAAATTCGAAAATTAAACAATTTTCGCAGAAATTTAATTTTAGTTATTAACCAAGGATGATTATTACAATGGCTTAAGGTAATGTTATTGGCTACATTTGTCTCACTAATTTAATTCCTTTCTCTTTTAAAATTTCTTCATAATTTATAATATGATTTAATCACAAAAAGTAGTCCTAACTAAAATCATATACAATATATACTGCAGATTGAAACGTTCTGACACTATATATTGTATATGAAGTAGGACTAAAATACTTTTTGTGGTTGAATCATATTATTAGAATCTCTATAGTGAATCTAGATAACTTAAAATAATCTCATTAAATTTGAATTTCATTTTAGTTCTCCTATTAGCGTGATATTATATACATACAATTATAAATACGAGAAAAAATGGAAATGGTTTCAGGGTAATTGGGTGAGGATATTTCTTAGAAAATATAATTATTAAATTTTTGTGAATATTCAAAAAGTTATATACAATAAGTTGACTTTAAAAATATATTAGAGTAGTATAAATTGTATAAGACCAAGGTATATAAAGGAGTTGGGAGTCTAAAATGTGTTATTATGAAGTTCTTACAATTGATTTAGTTTAACTACGGGAGAAGTCTGCCCTTTTTTAACTAAATCAAAATAATAAGAATTTCGTAGTAAAGTATAGATATTCTACCGTGAAATTTAATTTATGCACACCTTAAAAAAGGTTATACGATAACGGTTCCAAAATCTCAGAGGTTTAATGAGTTATGGACATGTATAAGTTATTAATTGAACTGAATATCTTATAGGACTCTTTTCATAGATTTGATATTTTTATTAGAGAAAATATCTATAATTAGAGAAGTAGGAAAGTGGTACTTTACTATCATGTTTCCTTTTTTTATACGCTTTTTTAAAAGGAACCTATAGAGATTCCAAGTTAAAACTAAATTTATACACACTCAAAACTCATAGAACCACTGCGATTTTGAGCGGTAATCGTATAGCTTTTTCTAAGGTGTGCATAAATAAAGTTTAACTATGGATTCTCTATAATGTAATTATTCTTTATAATGATATTAATTTCGATTTTTATCTTATGAGAGTCTGATCTGTATGATTATGAAATTCTTATTAATGATTTAGGTGAAATGTGTAGAAGTCTACAAATTTGAAACTAAATCAATTTAATAAGAATTTTTTTAATACACATTGAGGACTCTTTTTTAATTTGTATGGTCTTATACAATACAAATAAAAAATATAACCAAAAGGAAAGAGAGCTTTATTGTTCTCTTTCCTTTTGGTTTTTAAGATAAGGAGAGATTAAAAATGATATTACAATTAAATAATGTAGGTATTAGTTTTGATGGGGAAGCTTTATTTTCTAATATAAATATAAAGGTTGAAGATAAAGAAAAGATTGGGTTGATTGGTGTTAATGGTGCTGGAAAATCAACTGTTTTAAAAATAATTTCAGGAGAGCTTCCACATGAGGATGGTGAAGTTATTGTAGCAAAGGGTACAAAAGTTGGGTATCTAAAACAGGATAGTGGACTTAATCTAGAAAACAGTATAAAAGAAGAAATATTAGAAGTATTTAAGGATTTATTGAATATTGAAAAACAATTGAGAAAGTTTGAAGAAGACATGGCTAAACCTGAGGTTTATAATGATCCTTCTAAATTAGAAAGCATAATGACCTTATATAGTAAAAAGATGGAGTACTTTAATACACATGGAGGATATGATATAGAAACAAAAATCAATTATGTTCTAAATGGGATGGGATTCAGAGATTTTCCAGAAGATATGGAGATTTCAAAGTTAAGTGGGGGACAAAAAACAAAGCTTGCTTTAGCAAAAATTCTTTTGCAGGAACCTGAAATACTATTACTTGATGAACCAACTAATCATCTTGATTTTGAGGCTTTATCATGGCTTGAAAATCACATTAAAAATTATAAAGGGGCGGTGTTGGTGGTTTCTCACGATAGGTATTTCCTTGATTCCCTGGTGGACACTATATATGAAATAGAAAGAGGAAGTTCAAAACGATATACAGGGAATTACTCAAAATATGTTCAGCTTAAAGCTAAAGCGGAAGAACTTTATGAAAAAGAGTATGAAGAGCAGCAGGAAAAGATTAAAAAACTTCAGACCTTTATAGATAAAAATATAGTAAGAGCAACATCATCAAAGGCAGCTAAGAGTAAACGTAATGCATTAAATAGAATTGAGAGAATTGATAAACCTTTAAAAGATTTAAAGAGAGCAAATATGAAGTTTGAACCTAACATCAAGTCTAATAAGGATGTTTTAGAGCTTAGGGAAGCATCAATATCAGTAGGTCCAAAAGAGAATAGAATAGATTTAATTAAAGGCTTGAATATTAAATTAACACGAAACGATAAAGTGGCATTAATAGGGGCTAATGGTATAGGGAAATCTACTTTATTAAAAACCTTAATTGGAGACAATGCACTAGAAAAAGGTTTGCTAAATTGGGGAAGAAATGTTCAGGTGGGATATTATGATCAAGAGCATGAGCGGTTACAGGAAAGTAACACCATTTATGAAGAGATGCGTGATGAGTTTCCCAATATAAATGAAACTGAAATGAGAAGAGTTTTAGGGAATTTCTTATTTTCAAAAGATGATGTTTTTAAGAAAATTATAGATTTAAGTGGGGGAGAGAAAGCCCGTGTTGCACTATCAAAACTAATGCTTAAGAAGGCTAATCTACTAATATTGGATGAACCTACAAACCATTTAGATTTATACAGCAAAGAAATATTGGAAAAGGCTCTAAGTAAATATGAAGGGACCATAATATTTGTTTCACATGATAGATATTTCATAAATAAAGTAGCTAATCGAGTCATGTTGTTAAGTGAAAATGGAGTAATAAACTTTGACGGTAACTATGAGGACTTTTTGAGAAATGTAATATAAAAAATAACCCCTGGGGAAATAACCCCAGGGGTTTTAACCCCTGGGGTTATTTCCCCAGGGGTTATTTTCCCTCGTTATAAATTATTGACACAATGGGTTTAATTTTATAAACTAGGTATAATATACATTAAAATAAATGTAAAATTTTAAGGAGGATTTTGATGAAAAATCTAAGGAAATTTAGTATTATAATGTTGTTTTTGTTTTCTTTTGTAACATTTACTACTCCTATTACAAATGTTTTAGCAGAAGAAAACACAAAGGTAACAGAAAAAAATGAAGTAACAGAATATAAAGTAGGACAAGTTTATGATGGATTTAAGCTTGTAAAAGAAGAAGAGTTAAAGGCGTATAATGCTGTAGGTAGATTGTTTGTTCATGAAAAAAGTGGAGCAACTGTTTTTCAGTTCAAAAATACTGATCCTAACAAATTCTTTGCTGTATCATTCAAAACACCAATAGACAATGATAAAGGTACACCACATGTATTCGAACATGCATTATTAACTGGTGGATCAAAAAAATATCCAATAAAACAATTGGTATTCAAAATTATGAATGGTTCTGTAGCGAACTACATGAATGGTTTAACTTACTATGATAGAACTGTATATCCATTCTCAACTGTAGATGAAGAAGAGTTCAAAAATTTAATGGATGTTTATTTAGATATGGCATTCAATGCAGAGATTAAGTCATCAGAGAATATTTTTAAAGAAGAAGCATGGCATTATGAGCTAGAAAGCGAAGAAGACACTTTAGAGGCTAAGGGTGTAGTTCTTAGTGAAATGAAAGGTAATGCTAGTAATTCTCTTAGAAAATTAATTTTAGGAATTAATAGAAGTCTTTTCCCAGATACTACTTATAACTATAATTCAGGTGGAGACCCTAAACATATTCCAGAATTAACATATGAAGAAGTTGTTAAATTCTATGATGATTATTACAAACCATCAAATAGCTTAATCTTTATTTATGGAGATACACCAATAGAAGACAAGTTAGCACACATAAATTCAGAGTTTTTTAAAGACATTCAAAACAAAGAAAAAAAAGTAGTTATTAAGACTCAAAAACCTTATACTGAGAAAAAGGAATATTCAGAGGACTATGGAGTTGCAAAAGGACAACCAGCAGAGAATTTAGATTATATTGCTCTTAACTACGTTTTAGGAGATGCAAATAGCTTAGATAATTTATATGGAGCTTATTTGTTTAATCTTTTAGAAGTAGGAAATATTAATTCCAATTTCCAAAAGAAGATGATAGAAGCAGGATTTAGCAATGTTATAGGGAATCCATCTTTCACACAAGCACAAGCAGTATATTCTTTTATAGCTATTAATACTGATCATGCTAAAAAGGATTTATTTGAGAAAACAGTAAGAGAGGCTTTAGAAGAGATAGTAAAAGAAGGAATAGATGAAGAATTATTAGAATCTACAATTAATAATTTCAGCTTACAAGAGAAATTAGGAAAATCTTATACTCAATCTACTGGTCAGAGTATGTTTGAAGTAGCTTCAAGAGTATTTACATATGATGGTAACATTTTTGAATATTTTAATGGAGAAGAAGAAGTCCTTAATAAGGTTAAAGAAGCTGTAGAGACAAAATATTTTGAAAAATTTATAGAAGATAAAATACTTAATAATAAGTATAGTTCATTGGTTACGCTTAATGCTGTACCAGGATTAAATGAAAAAGATTTAGAAGAAGAAGCTGAAAAGTTAAATAAATATAAAGAATCATTAAGTGATAATGAAATAAAATCACTTATAAAAGAATATGAAGAATTAACTACTTGGAGAAATACAAATGAATCTAAAGAAATATTAGATAGATTACCACTTTTAGATACAAAAACAATGAAACCACAGGTTAATATTGCTTCAACTGAAATTAAGAGAATAGATGGAGTTAAGGTTTTATATCATCCAATAAATACTAATGGAACAAATAATATAAAACTAATATTTAATACAAATTCAATAGAGCAAGATAAAATTCAGTATATAAAGCTTCTTTCAAGCATTCTTGGAGGATTAGATACTGAAAACTATAAAAATAATGAGATTGTTAATAGTATATTGAAATATACTGATGGTATCGGTTATTCCGCTCATATTATTGGTGGAGATCATAAAAATACTTATGAACCAGTATTCCAAGTTTCAACTAAATCACTTAATGAAAATATGGACAAGACTTTAGAGTTAATAAGAGAAGTAATTCTTAATGCAAACTTTAATGATAAAGAAAAATTAAGAAATCTTATAACACAAACAAAAACATCTATAGAAATGCAATTAGATAACAACTTATTAAATTATGCAATTTCAAAGAATTTCTTAAGAGATTCTAGTGCAGCAGCATATGATGAAGAAATTTCAGGTGTAAAATATTATGAGTTTATTAATGATTTGAGTACAAACTTTGACGAAAAATACTCTGAAATCGCAGGAAATTTAAAGGATGTTTATCAAAATATTATTGATACAAATAGTCTTACTGTTTCTGCAACAATTGAAGAAAAGGACTATGCAGTTTTTGAGAAAAACATAAAAGACTTTATTGAGAATATTGAAAGTGATAGATTAGTTTTCAAAAAGTTAGCACCACATAAAATGCCTAGACAAGATAAAAAGCGTCAAAACTATGTTTTTGATAATGAAGATAAGGACATGGCTTTTGTTGCACAATCATTAGTTAACTATAATGTATTAAGCTTTAACAGCAAGGATTTAGGATATAACCTAGATTCTAATAATAAGGTAATTAATGCCATTGTAAATGATTTCTTGTTTAATTCTCATAGAGTTAAAGGAAAGGCTTACGGAGCATTTATGATTGCAAGTGATAAGGGTACTATTTCATTTGCAACATATAGAGATCCAAGATTAAAGGATTCTTTTGAGGATTTTAAAGGATTGCCTGAATATCTTAGAAATACAGAAAACTATGCAGCGCTATTAAATCAATATAAATTAGATTCACTTAAAAAATTCTATACACCAAAATCTGTTTATGATTTAGCAAATGAAGCAGATGGAATGTACTTTGCTGGTTTAAGTGAGATTGATTTATTAAAAGAATTAGACGAAATCCTTAATATGACTGTAGAAGATGTACAAGCTTACGCTGACTTATTTGAAGCAGGAATCGAAAAGGGAAGAATTACAACTGTAGGTGGTAATGACAGTATAGAACAAGATAAAGATTTATTTGAAGAAGTTAAAAATTTATTTAACTAGAAAATTCCAACATTTACTTACTATTGTTTTGTCAATGTTTTTTGTAAAACGTTCATCAGCAACATATAACTGACCTAATCCCTTAAATATTTCTAGTGTGCAATCATAATAGTGGAGAGTTCTAACGCTTTTGCCGGCAAGCTTAGCTACTTCATTTACTGTAATCATTTTTTTCACTTCATTATCACCTCAATGTTGACTATAAGCTATTACGTTCCGTTAGAGTCAATACTATTTGAACAAAACAAATCATAAAATCTATAATAACGGTGTAATACTTGGTATGTGATTATTTGTTAAGAAGCAGTTACAAATATAAAGTGAGGTTTCCAATTTAATGGTTTTTAACCATCAAGTTAATATTGTTATGGTATTCCCAATGAAATATAATATGCTCATGCTAAAAATCAATACGTTGAAGTAAAGTAAATTTCAATTTAAAAACTTAAAATATAGAGATTCCATAGTTAAACTTTATTTATACATATCTCAAAATCGCAGAGCTTCAATGAGTTTTGAGTATGTATAAGTTTAGTTTTAACTTGGAATCTCTATATAGAGATTCCAACTCAAATCTTTATTTATACGTGTCCATAACTCATTGATACGCTGAGATTTTGGAACAAGTATAAATAAATTTTCGTACTGGAATCTCTATAATTAGCAGAGCCGGAGGGGGAAAAGCCTATGATGAAGAGAACTTTAAAAGGTGTTATTGCAGGAATAGCTTTAATGGTTGCTTTTCTTTCAACGAGTATAAATATTTTTGCTTTGGACAATAATATTAGGAATGATATAGAAACTCACAACATTATTATTAAAGAAAAAGATATTATCATAAGAAATGATTTTTCAATTAATGGAAATGTTAAAGTAAAAGAAGGATTAGATGTTATTCTTGAAAATATAAAGTAGTTAAAAAAAGTATGTTCTGCCCATTTAGATATGGGTAGAATATGCTTTTACAATGTAATATATATTAAATATGGCACATAGGTCTATTTAATATATGATGATGGCTGAGGGGGATTAAAAACCTCCTGCGCCACCCCCACCACTATTTGCTGGTACAAATATGAAAGAGCCGGGCTGCCATGGAGAAACATAGAATTCTGAACCAAGCCATTTTTTACTGCTATTAAAAAATGTTCCAGATTTAAATCCAAACCAAGCGTTTGATGTAATTGTTCTGTCTGCTTCATACCAATCACACATACGTCCATATTTATCATAATATCGTGATACTGTTGCTGTTTTTACAAATACATTTCTATTATTATATTGTTCCAAAGTAGCAACCCCACCATCAGGATTTGATTCTAAAGATATATTGCCCCATCCGTTGCCATTAGTAAAATCAAAATATCTATCATCAGTGCTGAATTTAAAATATACTTGGTCACCTTTAGCGATTTTAATGCCATCAACGCCTTTAAAATTCTTATGATAAACTTGCACAGATATTCCTAGATCATCAGCTAATAGTGGATATTGATTACCAATCCATGTTTCATACGTGATACCACGATTTTTAGCATTTTGTATATCCCCGCTTATTAAACTATAAAGATGTCCTTGAGAAACTACGAAATAATAACAAGCTTATTAATGCTATAACTTATGCGAAATGAAACTTCAATATTCGGATTATTGCATAATTATATAATAAATGGAAAATGGGGGGGAATTACAAGATAAATAAGAAAAAATGTTGTAAAAAGTAAAAAATAGAATTAATTGATGTAATAGAAACAGATGAATGGAGTTTGGTTTTGTAAATCAAATAATATCTTTTAAACTAAAACAAGGGAGTATTTCATATTAAAATGTCCTTAACAAAGGGTACATTTTAATAGGTATAATTATTTTATACCTATTATGTTCTTTAGTGAATAGTTATAAAATAGTTATAATATTTATAAAAGAATGATAGCTACATATATATAGTAAACTATAAGAAAAAGTAGAATGGAGAATAAAGGTATGAGGATTTTTATAGGTATTCCACTGAGTCGTGAGTTAAAAGAATTTCTTATAAGAATACAAAGTGAATTAGATAATAATTGCAAGCAAGGAAGATTCATAAAAAGTGACAACCTTCATATTACCCTTAACTTCCTTGGGGAATTAAATAACGGCAAAATAAAAGAAATAGAAAAAATAGCAAAAAATATTGTTGGTAAATACGCAGCATTTTATATTGTAATTAAAGGAATCGGATTTTTTGAGAACAATAGTAAGCGGCTTTATTTCGCGAAGATTGAAAAGAATGATAAGCTAGTAAGACTACAGAAAGAATTGAGTAACGAGCTGAGTGAAATTGGATTACCTTCAGAAAGAAGAGCGTATAAACCTCATATAACGCTTGGAAGAAATATTGAGCTAGTAGAAGGTTATGAAAGAGAATCTATGGAAGAAAAATCTTTTCAAGAGGAAGTGAAAGAGGTAACTATATTTGAGAGTAAATTTTTAAAGAATGGAGTTGAATATGCAGAGGTATTTACGGAAAGAATGAGCGAGAGCAATTACTAGTTAGTAATTGCTCGCAAAAGATGGGAATTGAATCTATTCAACATCCTTAACAACCCTAACAAACAAAGTTGTTCCATGTACAGGATAGGATTCAGCTACAGCACTATCAAAATCTATCTCAATGACATCTTTCTAATCTCATTCAACTCGTCCCCATCAAGAACTCCATGGTTATAAAGATATAAGAATTCTTCAGATACGCCACTATCGAATAAAAGTAGGTCATCAGTATTTATTGAGAGAGAAATGCCTTTATTAAATAGTTTTCTTATTGGGTGAGATTTTATATCACTCACTGCCCCTAATATGAAATTACTGCTTGGACAAACGTTTAAACCTAATATCTCGTTCTTTAATAAGATCCAATAAGTAGTCATCAGTGGAAGATCCAATACCATGTTGTACTTCAGCTAAATCTAATATCTCAATAGCTTTTCTAACATTCTCAGGTCCATTGAATTCGCCTGCATGACCTTTAAGCTTTAAGCCTTTATTTCTTGCATAAACATAATATTCTTTAAATCTTTCAAAGTCATCAAATGATTCATCTCCATATAAATCTATGGATTTGAATATTCCACTATCTATACATGGAACCAGCAGGTTATTCATTCTTTCTACATTTATACTTTTTGGCATTCCGATTTCAGGTCTTAAATCTATAATATCCTTATACTTGTCTTTTATTTTTATAATAGAATTGAAACATTCATGGTGGGTATTAAAGAAAGTTAACCAGCTGCAATCTATACTAGGCTCAAGCAATTTAACCCCATCATCAATGGCTTCAAGTATAGTTGCCTCAATTAAAAATACCAAATCTTCACTAGTTTTTATATGTTTTGCTGATTCACCAAAGATATATTCGTCAAGTCCACGTATTCCATCCATTTTTTTTGGTGGAGGAACAACATTACCACCTGCCCATTTATTAAAGGTTGAGAAACGCATACCTAATCCACAATGATTATGGACATCTCCTTTCGAAACCTTTTTTAGTTTTGAAATATCACCTTCTATTAAGGCTTCTTTAAATAACTTTTCTTCCATTATATCCATATCTATACCCCTTCATAATGTAGTAATAGTTTATTTTGTATTATACAGTTGGTTTTGAGAAAAGTAAATGTTAGGTTTCTTTTCTTCAGGAAATCTACCGTATTCTTTTGTGAAAACATATGAAGGAAGGAAATCTAGAATTTTTTTTTCACTGCAGAACTATTATTTTACTCATGTTTTAAAAATGCCTTCTTGAATTTAATTAATAAGTAGCCTATTCCACTACCAATGCCTAGTAAAATTGCCCAACCTAAAATCTCAAAAAATGCAAAATAATAAAAGTCGCGAAGTAGTATTAAAGTTAAAAGACTTAATACACAAATAATTTTAGTTTTTCTACTCATTTTTTTTATGAGATATTTTACTGATGCTATCTCACCTTTAATAATGCATTTCCAATTTCTCTTACAACATTTCTCTTTCATAAATACCGCCACCCTTCAAAATATATTTAAATGTTTATGAAAAAAATTATTTTAGAATATAATTTTTGAATTTAGTCAAGATATCTCCCTTACTCCAGTAATCTATCATTTCTTCTTCAGGTATTTCAGAAATAGGTCGGTTAAAACCTTCAGGAATAAAAATCTGTTCAATCGAAGTTCCTGACTTTTTTTCTGGTTTTGTTGCCAATGTACCCTTAAAGGAACCAGTGAAAACAATAGGTTTTTCATTGGGTTTGCAATAAGCTAGACAATCTTTGATTATAACGTTACGATTAGTTTTACCTTTCATTAAATTCAAATAGTCTTCTGCAGAAAGCCATTCGTTTGTATATTTTATAAATGGTCCAGGAAAACCTTTTAAAGCCTCAATATAAAACCCCGCATCAGTTACGAATACAGGTTGATTAATTTCTTTACTTGCCCAAATAGCTGAGTACATAGCTACGTCTTCTACACTTTTACTTTGTATCTCAGGAGTATCTAAATTCTTTTGTGAAAGGATTATACCTGTTTCTTTAAAGACTTGAGACGCAACTTCAAATTTAATATCATTACCTGTGATATAAACTAGTTTATTATTCATAGTATGAAAGCTCCTCTTGATAATAATATAGTAAGGGATATATTATGTGTTGAATCGTTTTATGTACATAATAATAGTATAATTGAAAATATTATACATCTAAAACAAGAAGAGTGCAAATTCAATTAATTTTAATCAAAAGAAAAAATGAATAATCATATATATGTTTATTCAATGTCAAGAATGTTTTAAATTAATAAATTAAAAAATACATAAGAAACTATATGTTTCTTTATGCACTTAAAGATTAACTGACCAGTATTAATATAAAAAAAATATAGCCTCTGTAGTACTGGAAAGTACTGGGGGGGCTATTGTATTTTATAATTGTAGTGGCAAAAAAAATATGATCCATATGTGGACATTTATGAGTAAACTGAGATTAGTTTTTAAATGATAACAATATTGATTTTTAATGAGGCAAAAAATTCATTTTTTATAAAAATCATATTATTAAAATTTGTGGTTATATTCAATAATATGGATGTTGAAATATTTGTGGTTTTATGATGTATATCTATTATTTTCAGAAAGGTAGTTAAATAAATACGACCCATTGTTTAGGTGATAATCAGTTTTTATCGAATAATGGAAAAAAATTTGACTTTTGAATTTTATTGGAGTATATTTTATTGATGTGAGTGCAGAAGAACATGATTTTAGGGAAAAAAAGGTATTTTAGTACAAGCACTATGTAAATATTATTGTTTGAATCAGACAATAAATAAATTGAATTGAGTGGGAATATGGTGTTTGATAGTATCTGAATTTATTTGGATTTAACTTATATGTGAATTTGGGGGTGATGCGTTGAACTATGAGTTGAGCAGTTTCCTAAAGAAGTTATTATTTTATGATTTGTTTTCAGGCTTAGGAGTTGGATTGATAGTATTGATATTTCAAGGGGAGTATTTTTTTCCTTTTGTAATTGGTTTGACTATAGCGATGATAAATTTAATCTATAACGGTATTTCTACTTGGAATTCATTTAATAGCGAAGGACGAAAAAGAAATCTAAGTATTTTAGGAAAGTTTTTACGTATAGTTGTTGTTGCTTTTTTAGGATTATATACATATAGGTTTGGAGCCGGTGGTGTATTAGCCTATATAGGAGGATATACCTGCCAATTTATCGGTTTAATACTTTACGGTATAAATATTGATTAGTGAGGCGAAGAAGATGGAGAGTGAAGTATTATTTAGTATTTTTAATTTTGAAGTACCTTTAAGTTTATTTATTCAGTGGGTTGTAGTTTTTCTAGTAAGTTTTATAGCTATTTTAAGCACGAGAAGTTTAAAAAAGTTTCCTAAGAAGGGACAAGTAGTTGTAGAATTAATTGTAGAAAAAATAAACAATGCTGTAACTGAAAATATGGGTAAGAGCCATAAAAAATATATACCATATATAGGTACGTTAATTATTTATTTAGGATGTTTGAATCTAATGGGACTATTTGGAATTAAACCTCCAACAATGGATTATAATGTTGCTTTAGGACTTGGTCTTATTAGTTTTGTAGTTATTCAAGCTAATGCGATTAAGAAAATAGGAATAATGAAGTACTTTAAAGGTTATGCAGAGCCATTGCCTGTATTATTACCAATTAATATTGTTGAAAGAATTGTTTTTCCTTTTTCCTTAAGTTTGAGATTATTTGGTAACATTTTTGCTGCAACTTTAATAATGGAAATAGTTTATGAAGGGTTGGGAAGTATATTTCAACCAGCTATGTTACTAATACCAATACCACTACATGCCTATTTTGATTTATTCGATGGCACACTACAGATGGTGATATTTGTATTGTTAACTATGTTAAATATTAAAATGATTGAAGAACACTAAATTAGATATTAGATATTAGATATTAGATATTAGATATTAGATATGGTATTAGGTATCAGGTTTCGAGTAAGTGAGTTGTTGCTTTGCAATTTTTAACTATGTTTGGAATCGATACATAAATATAAATATAATTATTAATTAACTATAAGGAGGAATATAAAATGAGTGATGCATTTGTTTTAGGTATGACAGCGCTTGGTGCTGGTATTGCTGCATTAGGTTGTATTGGAGGGGGAATTGGTACAGGAAAAGCTACAGCTAAAGCTGTTGAAAGTGTATCAAGACAACCAGAAGCAACTGATAAGATATTAAAGGTATTAATCGCGGGTGGAGCGTTATCAGAGGCTACTGCAATTTATGCTTTATTAGTAGCATTAATGTTAATATTTGTTGGTGTACATTAAGGTATTAAAAAATAAATTTGTGATTAGTAACCAGGAGTGAGGGATTAACATAAGATGCTGATTTTTGGTTCGAGGTTATTAATTGGAAATTAGAAATCGTTATATTGAATTCTGATAGGTGGTGATACATTGAGTATTAAAGTAAGCTACATAATAGCCGCCATAATTAACTTTGGTATTTTGTTTTTCATCTTAAAGAAATTTTTCTTTGATAAAGTGAATAATTTTGTTGAACATAGACAAAACGAAATAAAGAATGCTTATGATGGTATTGAAGAAGAAAAACAAGCTGTTAGTGATAAAAAGGTCAGTGTTGAACAAGAAATGAAGGAAATAAAAGATAAAGCTGTAAAGATTTACGAAGATTACAAAATAAAGGCGCAAAAGAATAAAGAAAGAATAACTGAAGAAGCTCAAGAAGAAGCAAAACAAATCTTACAAAAAGCATATGATGAGATAGCAGTGGAGAAGGCTAGAGCTAATAGAGAAGTTGAAAAAAATGCTGTAGACTTAAGTGTTGAAATATGCGAAAAGGTATTAGAAGATGCTTTAGACGAAGAAGCCCACAGAAAAATGATAAAACATTTTATATCTAAGGTAGGGAATATATAATGTATGAGTTTTTGGATAAAAGATATGCTTTAGCCCTTTACAATGTTGCAGAAGAAAAAGGCAAGGTTGACGAATTTATTAGAGATTTTGAAGATATAGTATATTTGTTTAAGAATAATGAGGAATGTAAAACACTTATAAGTCATCCAAATATAAGTACAAAAGAGAAGAGAGACACTTTTATCAAAATGTTTGAAGGAAGAATTGATGAACATCTCTTATCTTTTTTACTAATATTAATTGATAAAGGCCGTATTGAATTTGCAGAAGAAAAGTTTAAAGAGATGAAGAAAATTTATCTTAAAAGACATAATGCTTTAACTGCAGAAGTAAGAACTGCAATTCCTTTGGAGCAAGAGGAGAGGGAGAACCTTACAAATAAGCTTTGTAATATTTATGGTAAGCAGATAATATTATCTGAAAAAATAGATAAAAGCTTAATAGGTGGAGTTTATTTAAAAGTAGGTAATAATATAATGGATGGAACAATAAAGAATAGATTAGAAGAAATAAAACAATTTGTAATTAATAGAAAGACGAGGTGATTCTATGCATATAAAGCCTGGGGAAATTACCTCAATAATTAAAAAAGAGATAAAGAACTACGAAAATAGAGTGGAGAATATTGATAGTGGAACTGTTATCCAAATAGGTGATGGTGTAGCTAGGGTGTATGGACTTAAATCATGCATGGAAGGTGAACTTCTACAATTTCCGAATAATGTTTACGGAATGGCTTTGAATTTAGAAATGGACAATGTTGGTTGTGTTATCTTTGGACATGATGAGGAGATAAAAGAAGGCGATATTGTTAAGCGTTGCGGTAGAGTTGTTGATGTTCCTGTAGGAGAAGGTGTAATAGGAAGAGTTGTTAATCCTTTAGGAGAGCCAATAGATGGTAAAGGAGAAATTCTAACTAATGAAAGAAGACCTGTTGAGGTTGAAGCTCCAAGTATAATAGAACGTAAATCTGTTAATGAACCTCTTCAAACAGGAATTAAGGCTATAGACAGCATGATTCCAATAGGAAAAGGACAAAGAGAGTTAATTATCGGAGATAGACAGACTGGAAAGAGTTCAATTGCTATAGATACAATTATCAATCAAAAAGGAAAAGATGTTATTTGTATTTATGTTGCTATTGGACAGAAAAGATCTACTGTAGCACAAATATACAATACCCTTGAAAAAACAGGTGCTATGGATTATACGACAATTGTTGCTGCTACAGCTTCAGAATCCGCACCAATGCAATTTATGGCTCCTTTTGCTGCATGTAGTATGGGAGAATATTTTATGCATCAAGGTAAGGATGCTTTGATAATATATGATGATTTATCAAAACATGCTGTTGCTTATAGAACAATGTCATTAATTCTTAGGAGACCACCAGGAAGAGAAGCTTATCCAGGTGATGTATTCTATCTTCACTCAAGATTACTAGAAAGAGCTGCAAGACTATCTGATGAATTAGGTGGAGGATCTTTAACTGCGCTTCCGATTATTGAAACGCTAGAAGGTGACGTTACTGCGTATATTCCAACTAATGTAATATCTATTACTGATGGACAAATATTCTTAGAAACAGATTTATTCCATTCAGGTTTTAGACCTGCAATAAATGCCGGAATTTCAGTTTCAAGAGTTGGTGGTAATGCACAAATTAAGGCAATGAAAAAAGTATCAGGAACCTTAAGAATAGAATTAGCTCAGTATAGAGAATTGGCAGCATTTGCTCAGTTTGGTTCGGATTTAGACAAGGCTTCACAAAACAAACTGGAAAAAGGTAAGAGATTGTATGAACTATTAAAGCAGGACAGATATTCACCTGTTCAAGTAGAAAATATGGTAATAATACTATATTGCGGTGTTAATGGTCATTTGATGGATATACCTGTAGAGGAAATTAGAGAATTCGAAAAAGGATTTTTAGAGTTTATAGATACTTCTTATAGTATTATTCTTAATAAGATTTCAGAGATTAAAGATTTAAATGATGAAATCAAAGAATTGATTAATAAGGCAGTTAAAGAATATAAAGAACTATTTCTTGAGAAATAGTTCTAAATTTGGAGGATAAAAATGGGTTCTGCAAATTTATCTAGTATTAAAAGAAGAATAAAATCTATTAAAAATACTATAAAAATTACAAAAGCAATGGGCGTAGTAGCTAATTCAAAGATGAGAAAGTGTAAGCTTAAGCTCTATTCCAATAATGAATTCCATAAAACAATGAAGGATACTATGAACAAGTTGCTGTCAAATGAAGAATTTGACAGCAACTATATGAAAGCAAGGAAAAGTGAAAAAACTTTGTACATAGTATTAAGCTCGGATATGGGATTATGTGGTGGATATAATAATGGTATTTTTACAGAAGTAGAACAGGATATAAAAAATAATAAGGAAAAACCTTATATTTTGGTCTGTGGTCAAAAAGGAAGAGATTATTTTAGAAGAAGAGAATACGAAACTATAGCTGAATTTGTAGAGATTCCTGAAATAGTAACCCTAAAGGAATCTAAGATGATCTTAAGAAAAATTATTTCAACCTATAATAGTGAAGATATTGGCAGAGTAAACATAGTGTACTGTAAATATGTAACTCCAATTGAGAAGAAAGTGGTAATTGAAAAATTATTACCTTTTAATATAGAAGATAATAATGATTATGAAAAGAATACAAATGAAGTGATTGAAGTATCCAATAGTATAGATTGTGATGAATTAGTAGAGTATTATTTAGGTCAAAAAATATTAAATTGTATGATTAATTCAAAAATGTGTGAACAGAGCTTTAGAATCGAAGCTACTAATAATGCAACGAAGAACGGAAATGAATTAATTGATAAATTAAAAATTAAATACAATCGTATTAGACAAAGTAGTATAACTAATGAAATCTGTGAGATTATTGGTGGAGCAGAAGCGTTAAAATAGGTATAGAGTTGGAGTGATTAGTATGGAAAATAAGATTGGTAAAGTTGTTCAAATCATTGGCCCTGTAATTGATATACGTTTCGATTCTCATGGACTACCTAGTCTATATAATGCTATAGAAATAGAGATTGAAGATAGAAAAGTAATTGCAGAGGTTGAACAACATATTGGTGATGATATTGTAAGATGTATTGCTATGGAAGGTACAGAAGGATTAAGAAGAGGTCTTAAAGCATATGATACTGGTAGAGCAATAACTGTTCCAGTAGGTGAAGAAGCACTGGGAAGATTATTTAATGTATTAGGTAATACTATAGATGGTGGCGAAAATGTTGTAACTGAAGAAAGACATTCTATACACAGGGAAGCTCCAAGCTTCGAAGAACAAGCTTTGACTCCTGAGATGTTTGAAACTGGAATTAAGGTTTTAGATTTAATAGCTCCATACCCAAAAGGCGGAAAGATTGGTTTGTTTGGAGGAGCTGGTGTAGGAAAGACAGTTTTAATTCAGGAGTTGATTAACAATATTGCTGTTCAACATGGTGGACTGTCAGTATTTACAGGTGTAGGAGAGAGAAGTAGAGAAGGTAATGACTTATATAATGAAATGAAAGAGTCAGGAGTAATTAATAAAACTGCTTTAGTCTTTGGTCAGATGAATGAGCCACCTGGAGCAAGAATGAGAGTTGCTCTTACTGGACTTACTATGTCTGAGTATTTTAGAGATAAAGGTCAGGATGTATTATTATTTATTGATAATATATTCAGATTTACACAGGCTGGATCAGAAGTTTCTGCATTACTAGGAAGAATACCTAGTGCGGTTGGATATCAACCAACATTAGCAACAGAAATGGGTGCTCTGCAGGAGAGGATAACATCTACAAAAAATGGTTCGATTACATCTGTACAAGCTGTATATGTACCTGCGGATGATTTAACTGACCCTGCGCCAGCAACAACCTTTGCTCACTTAGATGCTACAACAGTTTTATCAAGAGCTATAGTTGAGATTGGAATATATCCAGCAGTAGATCCTCTTGAATCTTCATCACGTATATTAGATGCTGAGATAGTTGGAAAAGAGCATTATGAAGTTGCCACTAAAGTTAAACATGTTTTAGAAAGATATAAAGAACTTCAAGATATAATAGCAATATTAGGTATGGATGAACTTTCAGATGAAGACAAGCGTACAGTAAATAGAGCGCGTAAAATTCAGAGATTTTTATCACAGCCGTTTACTGTTGGAGAACAATTTACTGGATTAAAAGGTAAATTTGTACCTGTTGCAGAAACAGTTAGAGGATTTAAAGAAATTCTTGAAGGTAAACATGATGATTTGCCAGAGGATGCTTTCTTATTTGTTGGAAGTATAGATGAAGTAATTGAAAAGGCTAAAAAAATTATGGAAGAATAGAAATGTTCTAGGTGATCGTAATGAAAAATTTTAAATTGAGAATCCTAACAAATGACAGTAATGTTTTTGAAGGAGAAGTTGTAAGGTTATTTACTGAAGATAATGAGGGTAAGTTTGAGATTTTAGCTAATCACTCTTCATTAATTTCCATGATAATTCCATGTAAAACAAGATTTGAGACAGAAAATGGTGAAGAAAAGATTCTTTTTACATCAAAAGGAATATTAAAAGTCCATAATAGTGAAGTAGAAATCTTGTGTGAATCTAGTGAATTTATTGAAGATATTGATGTAGACAGAGCTAAAATAGCCAAAGAAAAAGCTGAAAAAAGATTAACAGAAAAAAATGAAAATATTGATATAAAGCGTGCTAAAGCAGCTCTTTTAAGAGCAGAAATACGTTTGAGCATAGCTGAATAAAAAAAACTGCTGACAAGTTTGTCAGCAGTTTTTTTTTTGCGACCAAGAAAAGTTGAAAAAATATATAAATCTTTAGAATTTCTTTAGAATTACTTTCAATTATCTTTGAAAGTGGTTGATATCATAATATTAGATCAAGAAAACTTAAAAAATAATGATTTAAATAATGATTTAACTAATGATTTATTAAAATATACTTTAGGAAGGATGATGTTTTATGATGTTAATTATGTCAATTATAGCAATGGTACTAGCACTTATATGCTACTCAATAGGAGTTTGGGGAGAAAAGATAGCTGGGAAACTTACTAAGTTTAATTTATCTTTTTTCTGGATAGGATTTATCTTTGATACAACAGGAACAACAATGATGTCAATTATGAGTGAGAGTTTTAAATTTGATATTCATGGAATCACTGGTGCAGCAGCAATCGTGTTAATGCTTTTTCATGCTATTTGGGCTACAATAGTGCTTCTTAAGAAGAATGAGAAGTTAATGGTTAAATTCCATAAGTTTAGTTTATTTGTATGGACAATATGGTTAATATCTTTCTTAACAGGTATGATATTAAACATAGCGTAGTATAAACTTAGAGATTCATTACAAGAATAATATAGTAAGGATATATATAGTCGGGCTAATCATAGAGAGGTTAGTCTGATTGTTGTATAATTAAGAAAAAAACCAGGAGAAAAATTTATGAGATTAAGAAGGAGATTAATACATTTAACTGTAGCAGTTTTTGGATTAGGAATGTTACTTGAGGGAATTAATTTTATTGGTTTCATGTGTATTACAAAAAATAGCAGCTTCAATGATTTTTTTAGTTTGTATAAAGAAGATGCAATACATTTTTGGGGGTTACAAGGGATATCAATCATAATATTTCTTGGATTAAGTAAGTTCTTTAATCGAAGAATAAAGAAAATGGTAATACAACCCATAGAGGAGCTAGAAAAGGTTGCAAATGCTATAATTGATGAGGATTATGATTATAAGATTGAAAAGAGTGCAGTGATGGAAATAGATGAGGTAGGTAAAGCCTTTGATAAGATGATAAATAAACTGAGGGAATCAAAGGAGATACAGGAGAGGTATGAATCTCACAGGAAAGAACTTTTGGCAAATATATCTCATGATATTAGAACGCCAATAACATCTATTAAATTACATTCCAATGGAATACTGGATGGAATCGCTAACACACCAGAGAAACTCAATAAATATATAGAGGCAATCAACAATAAAACAGAAGATATCGAGAAGATGATATCTCAGCTTTCCTTATTGTCTGATTTGGATTTCAGTAAAGAGGAATTTATTTTTACTAGAGTTGGAATAAAAAGTTTCTTAAATGATTTGATATTGGAAATGGAACTTGATTTTCAGGATAAACAAGTAATTTTGGTAAGTGGATTTGATTGCAGGGAAGATATTGATATTTATATGGATGTAAATATGATGAGACGGGTTGTAATGAATCTGGTTCAGAATTCAATAAAGTATGTTAGAAATAATCCTGTTAGAATATTATTTGATGTTAAAATAGAAGATGATTACTGTGTGGTCTCTATAACTGATAATGGGGAAGGGATAAATGATAAGAACTTTGAAGAGATATTTAATAGGTTCTTCAGAGAAGATGAATCTAGAGGAACTAAATGTGGAAGTTATGGACTTGGATTATCAATTGTGAAGGAAATAATAGAGAAACATAGAGGTGTAGTATGGGCTGAGAATGGAGAAAAGGGGGAATTCACAGGACTATGTATTAATTTGAAATTACCGAAAGGAGTAGAGGATGTTGAAGAATAGAATTCTGATTGTTGAAGATGACCTAAGTATCGCTGAAGTGGAGAAGGACTATTTAGAAGCCTATGATATGGAGGTTGATATAATTACAGATGGACAAAAAGGTCTGGATGATGCTCTTAGTAATGATTATAATCTTATTATTCTTGATCTAATGCTCCCTGGGAGAGATGGATTTAATATATGCAAAGAGATTAGGAAAGAAAAAGATATCCCAATAATAGTTGTAAGTGCTAAGACTAGCGATATAGATAAGGTTAGAGGATTTGGTCTTGGACTTGATGATTATATGACAAAACCCTTTAGTCCCAATGAGCTAGTAGCGAGAGTGAAAGGTCATATTGCAAGATATAATCTATTAAAGAATTCTACGGTTACGTCAGAGGATAAAGATGATAAGATAATCCTTAAAAATTTGACTGTAAACAGAACTACAAGACAAGTGTTACTTAATGATAAAGAGGTATCACTGACTGTAACAGAGTATGATCTCTTGAATCTTCTTGCCTCTAATCCTAATAGGGTGTTCACAAAGAACTTTATATTTGAGAAGATATGGGGGTATGATTCGGATAAGGATATTCCAACAATAACAGTTCATATGAGAAATCTTAGGGAGAAGATAGAGAAGAATCCTTCAGAGCCTGAGCATATTATTACTGTATGGGGTGTGGGATATAAGTTTGTGGAATGATAAGGTGAAATATGAAAAATAAAAACTCTTGAGTAAACTATTAATTCAAGAGTTTTTTATTACACAAAATTTTTTACAGAGCAAATTAAACTACTGGAAATAGTTTGACCATAAAATTCTTACGTTGTTGAATTGGTACGTTGCAAATATAAAAAGTATTAGATTCGTAAAATTCTAATCTAGAGCCGTTTCTAACCTCATTAAATATTGTTTTATCGTTGCCATTTTGAATATCAATGGCCATACTAAAAGAAACATCATTATCAATCCTGCCATCAACTGTTACTTCAACATCCATAGCACTACAGCTACCAAACCATTTAGTTGAAAAATTACCGCTTGAACGGCTCCATTGATCATCTAAACTTTTATGATTAGATATAACAATTGCAATAGGTCTAGTCATAATTAATCCTCCTCAAAATATCTGATGTACTTGCTTATACATCAATTGATTTTATTATGTTTAAGTTCTTCTTTTAAAAAATTACATATTAATTTTATTCATTTACATAAGGTTTAATTGTAACAGTAAAATTTTTATTGTGATCACATCTGGTTTCGCAAATATATAGCGTATTACATTCAATATATTCTAATTCCTTATTATGATGTACATCACGAGCTCTAGTTGGATCACTACCTGCCTTATCTTCAGCAATATTGAAAACAATAGTCTCATCGACTTCACCATCAACAGTTACTTCAACGAGCATGCGATGTTTTCCACCATACCATTTGGTGGAAAAATTACCGCTTGAACGACTACCTTGACCAGGTAAAGGACCAGGTTCTGATACAATAATTGAAATAGGTCTATCCATAAATTATCCTCCTTAAATTTTAATAATTAAATCACTGTATAATATATTAATGTTAAAAATATATATTACTATTTTCAAATGTTGAATACTTACAATTTGCTATAAAAAGAGGGGCTTAGCGAACTAAGGACTTTTTACCAACAATGAACTTTATATTTGATAAGATATAGGGTGTGGGATATAAGTTTGTGAAATGATAGAGATAAATTAAAACTTACAATTCAGAAGGACGTATAATTAGTGAAACTTGTGAATACAAAGATGATTGTGAACATAAAGATGGTTCTAAAACATGTATTCATGAGCAAGATCATAAGGAAAATGGAAAATGTAATGTTAATCAATACTACATTGAAAAGAGTTTTAAAGAAAAAGTTAATGGCAAAGATGTAAATGTTTATTATTTTGGTAATATCCCCTTAAAGTTATGTAAAAATGAAACTAAAAGATATGATATAAATATTGAAGGGGACTATCAAGAAAAGAAAATATATACATTAACATATAAAGGGGATGCATATAAATACAAATATATAGGATATTATTCGGGTAGAGCATATTCAAAGGAGGCTAGAATGCAAGCGCTTGGAGATGGGCGCAATTCAAATGGAGCAACTGTAGGCGATCCAGTTAATATTGTAACAGGTAGTAATTATTCAACAGATAAAGACTTAGTTCTAGCAGATAGAGGTTTGCCTTTACAAGTAACAAGATTTTACAATAATTTAGATGATAGGAATGGTGTACTAGGAAAATCATGGAGATTAAATTATGAAAGTAATATCAAAGTAGATCAAAATACAAAAGATGTATCCATAACATACCCAAGTGGTCGTGTATTAGTATTCTATTATAATAAGGATACTGAAGAATATAAAACTATAGAAAAAGTATTTGATTTATTAAAGAAAAATAAAGATATATATGAATTACAGCTATCTAATAAACAAGTATATAGATATAAAGAAAGTGGTGAACTTATATCTATAAGTGATAAAAATAGCAATACAATTAAATTTCAATATGATAGTAATGGGAATTTAGATTTAGTAACTGGAGCAGGAGGGAAAATTCTTGATTTTACTTTTGAGAATGGATATGTAAAATCTGTAACTGATACTGATGGAAGAACAATAGAATATTCATATGAAGGGAATAATCTTTCACAAGTTAAGGATGCTAATGGGGGAATAACCAGTTATAAATATAATACATCTGGAATAACTACAATTGCTGATCAAAATGGAAAGGTATTTATCAGAAATGAGTATGATAATTGTAACAGAATTATTCGCCAGTATGATGAGGATAACAATATAACTGAGTATAGTTATGATCCAAACAAAAGAGAAAACACATTTTCTATAGTTTCTACAGGTAAAACAATAAAGTATAAATACAATGATAAGCTATATATAACTAAAAAAACATTCGATGATGGTACATTTGAAGAGTATACATATGATGAGTGGGGAAACAAAAATAGTGTAAAAGATAGAAAGGGTAATATAACTAAATTTACCTATAATGAAAGAGGTAAACTATTAAAAACAACATCACCGGAACCATTTAATTATGAATCAAATTTTATATATGATTCAAATGATAACTTAACTCAAGTAACAAAACCAGATGGAACTATATCTAAGTTTGAATATGATTCAAATAATAATTTAGTTAAGACAATAAATAAAATAGATGGAAATACAGAATCAGTTACAAATTATAAATACGATGAATATGGTAGAGTATTAAGTATCACAGATGCAGAAAATAATACAATAACATATGAGTATGAAAATGGTAGTAGTCCAGCAAGGATTATTGATTCAGAAGGTAATGCTATACAATATGAGTATGATGATATAGGAAGAACAAAATCAGTTAAAAACTCAATTGGAAAAACATCATTTGAATATAATAAGGCTGGAAAAATTGAGAAGATAATTAACCCTGAAGGAAATATTACAAGAATGAAATATGACCTAGCAGGTAACTTAATAAAATCTATCTTGCCTGAACAGTATAATAAAAATACAGATGACGGTAATGGTTATACATTTGAATATGATGCTATGGATCGAGTAATAAAAAGCATAGATCCATTATATAATGTAAATGCTTCTAAGTATGATAGTGAAGGAAATAAAACTAAAAATATAAACCCAAATTATTATAATGAAGCACAGGATGATGGCTCTGGTTTAGAATATGAATATGATTCAAACAATCGAGTGATAAAAGTCGTTTATCCATCAGGTAAAAAAAGCAGAATAAAATATGATGCAGTAGGAAATAAAATAAAAGTCATTGATGCAAAGCATTATGATGAAAGTATAGATGATGGAAACGGAATAGAATATAAATATGATAATCTAAATAGATTAACAGAAGTAATTGATACAGAAGGAAATGTTGTAAGAAAATATCTTTATGATTCATGTAATAGAATTATAAAGGAAATGGATGCTAAGGGATATTTAAATGGAGATAATGACAAAGAAAGATATGGAACTGTATATAAATATAATTTAGCTGGACTACTAACAGAAAAAAGAGAACCATTAAAAAAAGAAGATAACAATGTAGTATATTATAGAATAACAAGATACAAATATGATAAAACAGGAAAAGTGATTTCTGAAAAGAAAACAAGAGATTACGTAACATTAACAAGTGAGCCTGATAATTGGAACAATATCTACTATAAATATAATAAAAATGGCAAGCTTATAGAAGTTACAGATGATACTGGAGCACATATGGAATATGAATATGATGCTGCAGGAAATAAAATATTAGAAAAAGTTAAAATAAACGATAATTTATACAGTACAGTTGGATATAGATATAATTCTTCGGGGTTAATAACAGAGCAGTGGCAAGACATTAACAAAAACGACCTTGTTGGCTATGGATATAAAGAAGATATAGTAAAGTCAGCAACAAAATTTGAGTATGATAAAAATGGAAATCTCACAAAAGTAACATCACCAGAGGGAAATATATCAGAATTTGAATATGATGATCTAAACAGAGTAGTAAAAAAGAAGAAAATAGTAAATGAGGATCAAATACAAGTAAAATCATCAAAAGTTTCAGTTAATTTTCCAAGAAAACTTATCTATCCCGGTGAAAAATATGAGTATAAAGTTGAACTAGAGCCAGGGGAAGAAATAACCGAATTACTTTTGAATATAGACATTGATACAAGTGTTTTTGAAGTAGTTGAATTAATATCATATGATGACAATGTTAGCTGTAATTCATACTCATATGGTAGAGTAAGATTAAGTTCTCAGAAAGGAAATTTTAACACTAAGAAAACAATAGCTGGAATTGTGTTAAAAGTAAGAGATACAGTAACAGGAGAAGGTCATATTACTGTAAACCCATCCTCAACATATAAGGACAATAGCGGAAAGCAGTATTATTTCACAGAAGGAATAGGAATAACATCAACATCAAGAATTCCCGACATGAATAATGATAAGGAAGTAAAATTAGATGATTTAACAGTAATTGCCTTATTAGAAGGAACAGAAATAAATAATGAAAAGTATCATGAAAAATTTGATATTGATGGAAGTAAAAAAATTGATGTACCTGACATAGAGTACATTAAGGAATGGACTCTACAGGAGAAAAAACCATATGAATCACAATTAACAAAATTCAGAGAAAAATTTACTAGAAGCGCTTATGAACATTCAAGTAAAGAAGCAGAAAGAATAATAACTTATGAATATGACAAAGCAGGAAACATAATTAAAGAAACAGATGCAAATGGAAATTCATTAGAATATACTTATGATCAGAATAATAGAGTAATCTGTATTAAGGATAAAGAAAATAATAAACATAGAGTATTCTATGATGAAGCAGGGAATGTAATAAAAGAGGTTTCACCTGAAAACTATGATGAATCAAAAGATGATGGACCAGGGACAAGCTATGAATATGACACCATGGGTAGAGTGGTAAAAGTAATAGATGCTGAAAACAATGTTGTACAGAAGAATGTATATGATATTAGTGGACAACTAATTAAAGCAATAGACGCAAAAGGATATTTATCAGGAGATGATGATAACAGCAGATATGGAGTAGAGTATATCTACGACATAGGTAACAGAATAAAAATAATAGTAACCCCAGAATCGAAACTTAATAAAAAATTAAGTACAGTATATACCTATGACGCCTTAAATAATTTATTAAGCATTAAAGATGGAAAAGGAAACATAACTAAATTTGAAAGAGACGATTGGGGAAGAGCTACAAAAATAACAGATAAAGAAGAAATAGTCACCCATTATAAATATGACTACGCAGGGAATATGGTATCATCAACAGATGGTAATGGAAACACAACAACATACACCTATAACAGCTTTAATCAGGTAAAATATATAATAGACCCATTAAAGCAAAGAATCGAGTATCGCTATGACAAAGAAGGAAGACTAAGAGAAGAAGTAGATAGAAATGGTCAAATAATAAAATACAATTACAACAAAGACAATAATCTTATACTAAAAGACGTACAAGGTAAACAAGAATATGAAAAATACCTGTACAGTAAAGACGGAAGATTATTAGCAGCCATAAACGAAAATGCAGTAGAACAGTACCAATATACACCAAATGGATATCTAGAAAGCATATATAGAAATGGCAAAAAAGTTGTAAACTATGACTACAACAAAAATGGAAGCATAACTTCAATAACAGACATTAACGGAGACAAAACAAACTACGTATATGATATATTAGGAAGAGTAACAGAAGTAAAAGATGGAGAAAATCCACTATTAAAATACTCTTACAATATAGAAAATACAATAAAAAACATAGAATACAACAACGGAATCAATATAGAATATGGGTATAACAGAAACAACAATATAAAATCTATCATAAACAAAAAAGCAGATGGAAGTGAAATATCACAATTTGCATATACCTATGACTTCAACGGAAATATTGAATCAGAAACAAGAGATGGACAAACTACATCCTATACCTACGACAAATTAGGAAGACTAACACAGGTTCAATACCCAGAAAAACTAGAAACTTTCAAATATGATAAAATAGGAAATAGAACAAACAGAATATTAGAAGAACAAGAAACAACATACCAATACGATGAAAACAATAGATTAACACAATCTACACTAGACAGAACAACAACATACTATAACTACGATAAAAATGGAAACCTATTAGAAAGTTTTGAATGGATAAACTATAGTAAAAACATAAAAAAATCTATACAATATAACTATGATGCATTCAATAAACTAATAGAAGTAAACAACCCAGACAAAACATGGCAAGCCAACGAATATGATGCCATAGGAAACAGAATAGCAACAATAGAAAATGGATACAGATACGAATATATAATAGACAGAGGAAATGTAATATCAGAAATCAATGGAAGAAATGAATTGGTTTCAAGAAGCATAAGAGGACTAGGCTTAGCAGCACAAAAGAACAAAGAAGGAACCATAGCGTATTACCTACAGAATGCTCATGGGGATATAGCAAACATAGTAGATGCAAATGGAAATGAGCTTAATAGCTATCAATATGATTCCTTTGGTAATACAACTTCATCAACAGAAACAGTAGCTAACAGATTTAAATACTCAGGAGAGCAACAAGATAGCATAACTAATTTATACTACCTTAGAGCAAGATATTATAACCCTGTTATTGGTAGGTTCACCCAAGAGGATACATATAGAGGAGATGGATTAAATCTATATGCATATGTGGGGAATAATCCAGTTAACTTTGTGGATCCGACGGGGCATTGTAAGGGTGGAGCTTCAGGAGGAAGTAGGGAACTTAACGCTCTTGGATATCCTGTAGCTGATAGGAAGCCATCAATGAATACACCAGGATTACAAGGAGTTCATGCTTATGTTGATACACTTCCTGTTGAAGTACAGAGGGAAATGAGTGAGTTAGGTGATAAAATAGTAAAGTCTGTTTTTCTTAATGTTTTTGCAGGAGATTTATATGATTTAGAGTTAATATCAATAGGGTATGATCTTGAAGATAATCGTTTTATATCTGATGAAGAAAAAACTTTATTCAGGGCAATAGTAATAATACCAGGATCAAGTAAAATAACTAAAGAGGTAGGAGAAAAAGTATTTAAAAAAGTTGCAAGAGAAGCAGGAGAAGAATTCTTTGATAAAGGTGCTAGAGAAGTTGGCGAAGAATCGTTAGAAAAAGGGGTTAAGGAGTCAGGTGAATCTATTAAACATCCAGTTTTAGATAATACACGTACTGGTAGTGCTCTGAAAAAAGCTGATGGACAACATGGGTTTAATGATATAGTTGACAACTATACTCAATATGCTGAAGAATTTGATGTCGTTGGTGGTGATGGTGTTAAAAGGAAACTTTATCAAATTAAAGGTGGACAAAAATCTTATGACTATAAACAAGTTTATGATAGAGATCAAGGATTTTCTTATATGGAAAGAACTACGGTAGACGAGGAAGGAATATTTGAATGGATGGTTGACCCTGATCCTTCAAAAGGAGTAACTCATAGAAGATTTATTCCTAATGGAGAAATAACTGGATATCCTAATCAGAGACCATAAAAGTAAGAGGTGATAAATAAATGGATTATAAGATGGATATATTTAAAGAAAATAATGTGCCTTATGATTGGTTAACTTTGTATGTAGGTATAAAAAAAAGTTTTTTAGATTATTCTGAGATTACTAAACACGCAATTAGAGTTTTATCTCAAGAAGCTAATATAAGCAATGGTAATATAGTTGATTTAGCCTGTGGGGATATAAATTTAGGATATGAAGAAATATTATTTGAAATTATTAATGGGTTAAGTATTAATAATTTTAATGAAGGGTCAAGTAAATGGAATTTTGAGTTAAGAAAATGGAGATACTGTATACTTAAATATTTAAGGAGTAGATATAGTAATTTACAAGTAATGTTAGAAAAAGTTTCAGAAATATATGATAGTACTGGATATCCAGAAGAAATGGAGAATTTCATAATATATATGCCACCTAAATGCGGATATGAACCATCACTTCATACTCATGAAGAAAATATGATAAGGTTAGCTTTGTTATTAGATGAATTCTTGGTAAATGAGAAAAAGATTATTGGAAAAATGTAGAATATAATAAAGCGAATGGTTTCAAGGGTTTAAAGCGTAAGCTATGATGGATTAGTAATCGCTTGAATTTATAATCAATACGGCTGATAAATAAAAAGTCAAAAAGTTTTTAGGCCGAAAGGCGAGGACTTCAGAGTAATAATAGAGAATTTAAAAATATAATGAGCTAATAAAAGGGTTTTATATGATGAAGATTTCGCGGAGAGAAATAACCGACACTCTCAACTCTCAATTAAGCGAAGCGTAGACGACTCAGACAGAACATGGCAAGCAAATGAGTACGACGCAATAGGAAACAGAATAGCAACAATAGAAAATGGATACAGATACGAATATATAATAGACAGAGGAAATGTAATATCAGAAATCAATGGAAGAAATGAATTGGTTTCAAGAAGCATAAGAGGACTAGGTTTAGCGGCACAGAAAAATAAAGAAGGAATCCTAGCCTATTACCTACACAATGCTCATGGAGATATTACGAATATTGTAGATGCAAAAGGAGAGCAGCTTAATAGTTATCAATACGATTCATTTGGTAATACAACTTCATCAACTGAAACAGTAGCTAACAAATTCAAATATTAAGGAGAGCAACAGGATAGTATAACCAACTTATACTACCTTAGAGCAAGATATTACAATCCTTTGATAGGAAGATTCACACAAGAGGATAGTTATAGAGGAGATGGATTAAATCTATATGCATATGTGGGGAATAATCCAGTTAACTTTGCGGATCCAACGGGGTATTGTAAAGGTGGAACTACCAGAGACTCATATAATTGGGGAAATGAATTACAATCAAATATAACACCACAAATTGACAGTATTCCATCAAATATACCAGAAAGTTCTCGTACTGAAATAGTAGATATGATTATTAATACTGAGGCTAGAAAGCTACAATATAAATATCAGTCAACTTATACAGCATCAAGAGACAGCTTTTTTCCTTGGGCAAAAGGAGCATATAACGCATTAAAACCATTATATGAAGAGTTCGATTATGATGGAGGTATACAGAATGAATATGCTAAGGCGTTTGTAAGTGGGTTTTCAGATGGGCTTTATATGGGCTTAGAAGACGCAGTTGCTGATGAAGTAGTTTATACTGTAGTAAATAAAACAATACCTAAGATTTTAAGTAAGAATAAAAGCAAGTTAGGTAATCCTAAAAGTACTAAAAAAACACCTGGAATTTGTTTCACTGAAGATACTTTGGTAAAGACTGAAGCTGGAAATAAGCAAATCAAGGATATCAAAATTACAGACAAGGTATATGCTGAAAACACAGAAACTGGTAAAAGTGGATACAAGACTGTTAAACAGATATTTGTAAATGATGCTTACACACTGCTACACATCAAAGTTAAAGACACTGTAATAAAGACTACTTTCCCACATCCATTCTATGTAGTAGACAAGGGATGGGTTGAGGCGAAAGATTTAGTTGTTGGAGACATACTCAAACTCGTTAATGGAAAGACAGCTGAGGTTAGAGCTTTAAAAGTGGAAGAACTAGATAATCCAGTGAAGGTGTATAACTTAGAAGTTGAGGATTGGCATACTTATTATGTGTCAGAATATGGTATATTGGTACATAATACAGGGAGTAACCCTTGTGCTGAGGTGGCGGGTGAAGGTTTAACAGGAACTAATTGGGAATTTAATCCAAAAGTGGATGTGGATTTACGTGGATCTGGGAGAACTTATAAGGATGCACTTAATGAAGCATTTGAGCGAACAGGTTTATCTAGAGACCAATTTGAAGTTAAAAAGTGGGGTAAAGACATAAATGGAAAAAGTATACCTGTAGAATGGCAAGGACCTAATGGAGCAAATGTTAATATGGATATTCCGGAATGGAATAATGTTAAATCTAATGGAAAGTTAGGCAATGGGCCCCATCAACCTCATATTGGTTATCAAACACCAGGAAAAGGCAATAATAAAATTAGAGGGCATATTTTTGTAGATGATATTCCAGTGACAAGGAGATGATTATATGAAAGACAAACCTAATACTAATGAATTGATTGAAACTAGTAATAATATTGGTATAGATATAGAAGTATTGGATGAAAATGATTCTAAGCAGTTCATTAAAAGAGTAATTGATACATTTAAACCTTTTAAAATTTTAGGACACTTATCAATTGGTGAAGAAGTTATGACCATTCCGTTGGAAGCTAATGAATTCTCGTATTCTAATTACTTGAAATGTGAACCTGCTTATATTTTCTTTGACCAAGAAGGGAGTGATAGAAATTCAGTTGTGGTTGTTAAGGATGCTACATTAATTGGAAATTTAATGGAAAACTCTTATGGTATGGAATATTTTGTGTCTAATAAAAGGATCGATTTTTTAATAGCTGTAAATTGGTATGTAATAGAGGGTGTAGGGACTGCAACCAAATTTTTAAGTAAAATAAAGTAATGAAAGATATGATGAGTAAGTTTAAGAACATTGATAGTAAGTGTTCTTATCAACTAACTATAATAATGCACTTAAACTTAATGCTTAAAAAGTTAAAATCATAGATGAAGATAAAAAAATTTTTGCTTAGTTTTTGAAAAAAGAAGTAGGAGTGGAGAGAAGGAAAAGAAGGAATATATGATAGCTCAAAAGTAGGAAATTAATAAGAAAATAAAAGTTTTAACGTCCGAAAGGGAGCACGAAATTTTTGGTGAAAATGAGGTTTATTCTAGATTGGGAGAATAGGCCTTATTTTCATTTGCAAAAAAGAACGCTCTAAAGGGCTAAAGAAAAACATAGAAAACATAAAAATAATTTCTGACGTCAACCATTTTATGAAACGATCTCTGGAGTGTGAAATTTTGGGGCAGTAGCAACAAAAACTGACCTAGTTTTTGTAAGGTGCCAGTCACCTAACAAATACACTAACAGTAAATAAAACAAAGGTTTCAATAGCAACCAGAAAAAGAATTCCTAACGGCATCAATTTTCTGGAATGACCCCTGAGATGTGAAAATTTCCAAGAAAGTTTAAGAGCTAGGTTTTAAGGTTTGAAAGCGAAGGTTCTAAGGTTTAAAGGCGATAGCGTTTTAGAGTTAGAAGTTAGTAAAGTATATAACGAAAGTAGTAGGAAAATGAGAAGCCAAGAAAAGTATTTTGCCGATAGGCAAGGACTTCAGAGCATTTAAAGAGAATAGAAAAATATATTGAGATAATAAAGGTTTTAGAAGATATAGATTTCTGGGACAAAAATAACCAACATTATCCATTATGCATTATCAATTCTCAATTAAAGCGAAGCGATGACGTGACGCAATAGGAAACAGAATAGCAACAATAGAAAATGGATACAGATACGAATATATAATAGACAGAGGAAATGTAATATCAGAAATCAATGGAAGAAACGAATTGGTTTCAAGAAGCATAAGAGGACTAGGCTTAGCAGCACAGAAGAATAATGAGGGAACATTAGCTTATTACCTAAATAACTCTCACGGAGATATTACAAATGTAGTTGATGTAAATGGAAATGAGTTAAATAGTTATAAATATGATTCATTTGGAAATATTAATGAATCCACTGAAACAGTATCAAATAGATTCAAATATTCAGGAGAGCAACAAGATAGTATAACAAATTTATATTATTTAAGAGCAAGATATTATAATCCTGTTATTGGTAGATTTACACAAGAAGATACATATAGAGGCTAATGATGGTTCTGTTGAGATGAGTTTATTTTATCAATATGGTGGTGAAGGTATAGATAAAGCTTTATCTAATCTCAACCCATTGAATATAGCTAAGGGTGCAGTAAATCTTTTGTTTTTCTGTGATGGAGAAAAGATAGCAGATGGAATAGAAAATGAAGTTGATAGAGGTATTAATGTTGTTCTTAATGGAGATGCAAAAGAAAAATTAAATTATGCTACTGAAAAAGGAACAGAAGCTGTGATTGCATCCATGATGGCAAAAACATTTAAATCTCCAAAGAGTTCAAATGTTTTAGATGATTTGGATGAGTTAGATGACTTTGCAGATGCAGGAAGAATAGCAGATGAAGTTGTAGTAGATGAATTTACGGGGACAGGTGGTAAGCGTGGTTGCTTTATTGCAGGAACAAAAATAATAAGTGAAAATGGACAAAAGAATATAGAGAATATAAAGGTTGGAGAATTAGTATTAGCTAAGAACTTAAAGACAGGTGAACAGAACTATAGAGAAGTAATAAGTACATTTGTAGTTGATACATATCAGTTAATAGTAATAAAAATAAATGGAAAGACAATAGAAACTACAAGTGAACATCCATTCTGGACACAGAATCGAGGGTGGATAAAAGCCGGAGAACTATTAGAAGAAGATATATTAGAAGATAGTGAAGGTAATGAACTTGAAATAGAAGAAATAAGTATAGTTCAATTAGATAATCCAATAAAAGTATATAACTTTGAAGTAGCGGATTATCATACGTATTATGTTAGTGATAATGGTGTTTTGGTTCATAATAAACCAATGAAAAATCCTAATATTTCTAATGGTAATGTTGATTTTATTGTAGGAGAAAATGGCGTTGTAGAATCAGTATCTAATGGACAACGCGTTTTGCAGAGACATGTTGGAAAAAATGATGTTGAATTGTTACAAAGGTTAAAAGCAAACCCTAAGTTAACAGGTGTATCAACCTTTACTAATGATATTATATCCAACCAAGTTATTAAGGCTACTTTAAATAAACAAGTCAATATTAATAAAATTAATTCATGGTTGTCAAATGGAGCTAAAGGTAATCTACCACTATATTACAAAGGCAACACTGTTATAGGAAGAGGAGTTAAACAAGGCTCAAATTTAGTTAAAAATATGACAAATGCAAAAGTAATATTAAAAAGTAATGGTAAAGGAGGATATGATATATTAACAGCATATCCTAATTAAGGAGGTACAGTGTGGGAAGATATAATTGGGAAGATGAATTAGAAATATTTCTTGGTGGAACTTTTCATCAAGATATTGAATCACCAGAAGATGCTTTAGAAGAATACTTAAAAGAAGATAAAGATCATATAGAGCATATAGTTAAAATTATTACAGATTTTTTGAATAGTGGTTTATCAGAAGAAGAGAAAAATAAATTCATAGAAGTAAATACTGAAATATATTTTAAGGTTATGGGAGTAAAGCCAATTATATGGGTGGAAAATGTTAAGAATTATTTATTTGTTGAAATAAATAGGAAATAGGATTATAGAGATGTACGGTTATTTTATATTATAGCCGTCTTTTTATTTTAGGTGATTATCCATATCAATTTAAATTATTTTAGTAATGTTTGAGGAAAAGAAATTAAATATTTTCTAAGAATATCTTAGAGCATATCTTCCACGGTAATCCATCTGGATATTAAAGAAACTAGAAGTATAATTAAGTTGAATAATGGCACTGATGGGTGGGTAGGTATAAGATCGAAGGTTTAGATTTAAGAGCGAAGCTCTTTAGGAGTACAACAGATGTGATATTAATAAAAAAGATTGACATAAACCAAAAGCTAAAAAAATTTGCCGAGAGGCAGGGACTTTAGAATCTTTAAAGAGAATAGAATAATATATTGAGAGAATAAAGGGTTTTATATGATTAAGATTTCTCAGAGAGAAATAACCAACATTCACAATTCTCAACTATCAATTAAGCGAATCGCTGAAAGAGCAAGATATTATAATCCAGTAATAGGAAGATTCACCCAAGAGGATACATATAGAGGAGATGGATTAAATCTATATGCATATGTGGGGAATAATCCAGTTAACTTTGTGGATCCGACGGGGCATTGTAAGGGTGGATTAGAGTTAACAGAAGAACGAGAAATGGTAAAAGTGACAATTTCATTACCATAGATCCACAACTCTTTGGTTTAAAGGGAACGGGTGATTCAGATGTAGAAACTATTCCACCAAATAAGCTATTGGGGACAGAACATGAGATAATTAAGAATCCAAGAGAGGATTTGTATAAGAATATTAAATTAAGAAATGGAATTAATGTAAATCCTCAGACTTTAAGTAAGACCCAAAGAGCTATGGCTAATGAAATTCTTATAGAAACTATAATTCAGTGTCTATATGAATATAAAATTAGTGGAAATTATTATAAAAAGATTTTTAATGAATATGTTTTATGTTTAAATGAAAATGCTACAAGTTCTTGAGAAGTTGGATGAAGTACTATCAAATGGAACGAATTTAGAATCCTTAGAAGTGGAAAAGCTATACAATGATTTCTTTGAAGGGAGAGATGTTTTGGAGGTAATATACACATTGCCCGAATAAAACTATAAGTATCTAAAAATTCAGATGAAAATTAATGAAATCTTATAAAAAACTATTTTAACTGCATATATTATATTGAAAGGTTCCCCCACCTTGAAAATTTTATGTTTACTTATAACGTGGAAGGAGGGTGCAATATGTATGAGGAGTTATCCAAAATTATAAGCACTCTCGGGTTCCCCATAGCTATGTGTATATATCTCTTAGTAAGATTTGAGAAGAAGATTGAAGTTATCAATCAATCTATATTGAATCTCACAAGGGTGATTACAAGCGTTATAGGTACCAGAGATGAAAGGTAGCCATCAGGCTACCTTTTTCAGATTGCTGAAAAAGCCCAATCATGGCGTCACTAAGACTCTCTTCGCTGCTCGAGTACACAATTCGTACATTCCGCTGCTCGTTCGCCTAGTTCCTTGACCTTGTGCTTTTTCAACAATCTGAAATTCTGAAGTTTGAAAATATAACCTTAAAATAATTATATAAGCGAAGATTTGCTCAAACATAAAATAATCCTCCGTAAATTTCTTACTATGGGTAATCAAACTAAAACTATTTTTAGAAGGAGAATAGTATGAAAACTAAAGAGAAAGCTAATGAATTAAACACTATGAATGATCCAGTAGATGTAAAGAACAGATAATATATAACAAAACAAAGATGCCGTTACATAAGTAACGGCATCAAAAAACAGAAAGTTTATTGGAATAACACACATTAAAAATAAATTTAATATTCCAATAATTATGTAGTGAAGACCACTAGGAGGCAACCCATAATCTTCTTAGCTATGTTTATGAATTTATTATACAATATATTAGGTGAAAAGTCAAAATTTACTGAAAATTTCAAAGGAATATTATGCCACGTGGAGCACTAAAAAGAAGTGGAGAGTTGGAAGTTGAGAGTGGAGAACGATTGACAGTTCACTCTGTGAAATTTTAAGTATATTGTTTCTTATACAATAGGGATTTGATAATTTCACCTAAAATGAAACCATGGATTTTAACTACAATATTTTATCGTAGTTAAAATGAGTAAACCTCTTTTGTCCTAAAGAACAATAAGATGTAGTTTCTGCGTATGCAGAAACATCCATAATCATAGATGCTGGAATGATTGCACAAACTATATAACATATAGCTGCACAGAACAGATTTATTATTCGAGTATTGAAGCAAGATACGATAAAATCACTTCATATAATAAAAGCCATAGGAGAACTCCCTATGGCTAAATTAAAATCAATTTTAAATATTAAACTTCTTCATATAGGTCGTTTGTAAAAAAATATTCAATTGATGATACAATTTGATTTAATTCATTTAACTTATTGAAGATATTTAACTTAATTGTTTTCATCAAAACGACCTCCTTAAAATTATAATTACATACCTATACATTATAGATTATAAAGAGTGAAAAGTCAAAAAATACATAAAAAATATTATATTGACAAAATATGCATTTGGTTTATAATGTTAATGAAGATATAAAAATCATAAATTTATAAATAATGAAAGATTTAATTTATAAAAATTAATATTGAACGATATAGGTGCCATTTATGTGGGTAAAAGGGAATGCGGTTAAAGTCCGCAACAGCCTTCTCTACTGTAAGTGAATATGAAACCTGGAAGATCACCGAGAGGGAAGATCAGGGAGTAAGATGAAGCACAAGTCAGGAAACCTGCCTATATCAATTAGGGAACCTTGGAAGGAAGGACGTACTAAGCAGTCATGATAGCATATAGTTATGAGATGGGAATTAAACTTCCTATTTTGGTGATGTATATATGCTTGAGCTAGTACCGTATCCAAGTTTGGGTAGGGTATTTTTGTTATTAAAGAAAATTAATAAATGTGTTTATGTGACTATATGGACATTATTTTAAAATATAGAAAAATAATCATATAAATTAAATTTTAATTTTCTTTAGTAAGGTCAATTAATGAGTGTTTATTACTTAGAATGAACAAGGATTCTGCGGGAAGTGGGATCTTTTTTTGTTGCAAAAAATTTAGGAATAGAAGGGTAATTATCATGAAAAAAAGATGGAGTTATTTCATAATGATTTTGATTATTATATGTATATTTATTAGGTGTAATGATCAAAAGCCAGGGGAAACAAGTAATGAAGAGAAGAAATTCACCATTATGGTCTCAATGGAGAAAAAAGGTTATACGGGGAAAGATATTGAGATATTAGAGGAAAAGAATATTACTATCGTAGAGGGAAAGAGTGCTATGGAATATCTTAGAGATAACTTTGAAGCTAGGGATAAAGGGGGATTTATATTTGAGATTGAAGGTATTCATAATAAATATCCCATACCTGAATCCCAAAAAACAGAGGAGCAGAAGAAAAATAAAATTATGGGAATAGATTGGTTCATATATTTGAATGATGAGAAGACGTCAGTTGGTGCAAATGATATTTATCCTAAGGAGAATGACCAATTGTTGTTTGATATTCATGAGTGGGACAAGCGTGAGTTTTTAAGTGAAAAGTGAGAGAGTGATTTTGATATTAGGCTTTCAGGTGGAATACCATGGGAGTATTAATATATATTTACTACGGAATTATTCTCTTATGATTTGTATAAAAATCTGTTTGTAGTTAGAAGAACATGAGATGCAATATCAGTAGAGAATAATACAAAAAAGATTGGAGGGAAGAGTTTGAAAAAGAGGAGTTTGATAATTTTATCATCGATTCTTGTAATACTTGCCATTAGCATAGGATTCTTTAAAATCTATGATGGTGGTGATAATAATACTATCACAATAAACAAAAATGAAAGTTCTGAGAAAACTGAAGTCTCAAACAATGGAAAGAATAATATAGGTGATGGTAGTAAGAAACAAGAAGAGAAACAAGAAGAGAAGAAAGTAGAGAAGAAACAAGAAGAAAAACAAGAAGAGAAGAAAGAAGTAGAGAACAAACAAGAAGAGAACAAAGAAGAGAAGAAAGAAGTAGAAAACAAAGAAGTAAAGAAAGAAGTAGAGAACAAGCAAGTAGAAAACAAAGAAGTAAAGAAAGATGTAGAGAACAAGCAAGAAGAAAACAAAGAAGCAAAGAAAGAAGTAGAGAACAAACAAGAAGAGAACAAAGAAGCAAAGAAAGAAGTAGAGAACAAACAACAAGAGGAGAAACGAATTTCTGAAAATCAATTAGCTAAGATTATTGATAGAACTCAGAGGAAGATAAAGCAAAGTAGTGAGGTTGATGATTGGGATATTATTGCCTTAAGTTTTGGAAAAGAGAAAGTGAATCTCTTAGAACTTGGATCAGTAGGTGACGAGTATTTAAAACAAAAAAAAGAAGATATAAGAGTAAGGTTTGATACATATGCTTTAACTGATTGTGCAAGAGCTGTATTATCAACACTAGCAATTGGAGAGAATCCATATAATTATGAAGGAGATAATCTTGTAGCAAGGACAAAAGAATTACTTGAGAAGAATAGTGATCTAATTAATGGACATATATGGGGTATCATAGCACTTGAAGCATGTGATGAGGAATATGACAGAGTTGGGGCATTGAAGTATCTTACATCAGTACAGAAGAATGATGGTGGATTTCCGATAATTGCAGATAGTGATGAGAGTGAGAAATTACCAGATATAACTGCCATGGCGGTTTATTCAATGACCATGGGGGGGATGGATAAAAAAGATCCAGCAGTTAAGAGGGCTATGGAATTTATAAAAGATTCTTTAGTATACCTTGAAAATAACCAAGAAAAACAATCAGCAGAGAGTTTAGCTCAAATTATAATGGCAGTTACAGCTGTTGGTGATGATGTTGATAAATATAGAATTAATGGTAACAGCATTTTAGAAGAAATAATTCTTTATAATACAGAAGATGGTGGATTTAAACATATCAAGAAAGGTAAGTCAAATTACATAGCTACACAACAATGCTTGATGGCATTTATGTTTAATAAAACAGGAGAGAATCTTTTTGATTCTCTTAGCAAAAATATAGATATTAGTACAGTTACAATTTCAAAAGACAACACTGTATATGGTGGAGAAAACCCAGATTTAAATGAAAAGATAAAGGGCAATGTTGAGATAAAAGGCGATAATGTAACAGTGGAAAACATAACTGTTACTGGAGATATAGTGGTTGACCCTGGTAAGGATGGAGAGACAACACTTGAAAATGTAAATGCTGAAAATATAGTAATCCGTTCAGGAGGAGAAAACAGTATTCATTTATCAAATGTTAAGGCAAACATTATAAAAATTAATACAAAGGAAATAACAAGGGTTGTAATAGAAGATAATACTAATATTACGAAAACCATTATTTCTTCGAGCATAATATTAAAAAAGGAAGATGGCAATCTTGGAGAGATTCAGTTCAAGAGTTCAGGAAACAAGGTCAATTCACTAGAGTTGATTGGGGAATTCAAGGAAAAGATAACAATAGAATCAAAAGTTAGAATTAGAAGTGGCAAAAACAGTATTATTGAAAATATTATAATTAATGCTCCGGAAGGGGAAAAGGTATATCTTGAGGGAATATTCAAAAAAGTAGAAGTCCAAGGGGCTGCTGAGGTTAACATTGAAGGAAAATCTGAAATCAATGAACTACATAATAGTGGTAATGGAAAGGTAAATATAAGTGATGATTCTAAAATAGATGAGGAATATGACAAGAATGGAAATGAAGTAAGTAAAAATAAAAACAAGAATATCGCTGAAAGTACTGTCCATGAAGCTTCAATTTCAATAATTGGGTATAAGAGAACGGTACTTGAGGATTATTCTTTTGAAATAAAAGAAGATGATAGTGTTGCAGATATTCTAAAGAGAGTGTTAAGTAAGAAGAAGATTTCTTATAGATTAAGAAGAGGCAACTATGTAGTTTCAATAGATGGACAATCTGAGAAAGATCTTGGACCACTTAGTGGATGGAAATACTCAGTTAACGGAGAATTTCCTTCCATAGGTGTTGCAGATATGACTGTATCTGAAGGCGATTATATTGAATTTATATTTGTAAAAGATCCAGATGATACAGTTGGAATTAACCCAGACAATAATCCAAATTCGAATCCAAATCCGAATCCGAATCCGAATCCGAATCCGAATCCAAATCCAAATCCGAATCCGAATCCAAATCCAAATCCAAATCCAGATCCTGGTTCGGACAAGGAGCTTGATCCAGATAATGAATTAGATCAGATTATTGGTAGAGCGCAAAGAAAGATAAAGAATAGCAGTGAGGTTGATGATTGGGACATTATTGCCTTAAGTTTTGGAAATGAGAAAGTAAATCTCGTAGAACTTGGAGCAGTGGGTGATGCGTATTTAAAACAAAAGAAAGAAGATATAACAACAGGATTTAATACATATTCTTTAACTGATTGTGCAAGAGGTATATTATCAATACTTGCACTTAATGAGAATCCATATAACTATGAAGGATATAATCTTGTATCAAGGACAAAAGAATTACTTCAGAATAATAGCGAACTTATTAATGGACATATATGGGGTATTATAGCACTTGAGGCATGTAATGAGGAATATGATAGAGAAAGGGCATTAAATTATCTTACATCAGTACAGAAAAGTGATGGTGGATTTCCAATGCTTATAGATGACGATGAGAGTGATAAATCACCAGATATAACTGCAATGGCAGTTTATTCAATGACAATGGGAGGAATGGATAAAAAAGACTCAGCAGTCAAAAGAGCTATGGAATTCATAAAAGATTCTTTAGTATATCTTGAAAATAACTCAGAAGAACAAGCCGCTGAGAGTTTAGCACAGAGTATTATGGCAGTTACAGCAGTTGGTGATGATATAGAGCAATACAGAATTAATGGTAACAACATTTTGGAAGAAATGCTGCTCTATAATACTGAAGGTGGCGGATTTAAGCATACCAAGGAAGGTAAGTCCAATTACATAGCTACACAGCAATGCTTGATGGCACTTATGTTTAATAAAACAGGAGAGAATCTTTTTGATTTATTTATTAAAAATTTTGATACAAGTGTAGTTATAATTACAAAAGATAACAGTGTATATGGGGGAGAAAATCCAGATTCATATAATCAAATAAAAGGTAAGATTGAGATAAAAGGTAATAACATAAGGGTTAAAAATTTAGATGTAACTGGAGATATTGTGGTAGACCCTGGTAAAGATGGAGAGACAATGCTTGAAAATGTAAATGCTGAAAATATAATAATCCTTTCAGGAGGAGAAAACAGTATACATTTATCAAATGTTAAGGCAAACATTATAAGAATAAATACAAAGGAAATAACAAATGTTGTAATAGAAGATAATACAAATATTAAGAAAACTTTTATCTCTTCAAGCGTGATTTTTAAAAAGGAAGATGGAGAACTTGGAGAGATTGAGTTTAAGAGCTCTGGGGAAAAGGAAAATTCACTGGAGTTTATAGGTGAGTTTAAGGAAAAGATAACAATAGAATCAAAAGTTAGCGTTAAAAGTGGAGAAAATAGCAGTATCGAAGATATTATAATTAATGCTCCGGAGGGAGAACAGGTATCTCTTGAAGGGAACTTTAAAAAAGTAGATATTCAAGGAGATGCTGAGGTTAACATTGAAGGAGAATCAGAAATCCAGGAATTGCACAATAATGGAGATGGCCAGGTAAATATAAGTGATGATTCAAAGATACATAAGAAATATGACAAGGATACCCCTGAAAATCCTTCCCTAAAAGGTAGCATCTCAATAATCGGGTATAAGAGAACGATACTTCAAGATTATTCTTTTGAAATAAAAAAAGATGATAGTGTGGCAGATATTCTTAAGAGCACGTTAGACGAGAATAGTATTTCTTATAGAATAACAGATAGAGGAAACTATGTAGTTTCAATAGATGGACAATCAGAGGGAGACATTGGTGAACTTAGTGGATGGAAATACTCAGTTAATGGATTATTCCATTCAATAGGTATTGGAGATAAGACTGTTGATAATGGAGATAATATTAAATTTATATTCACAAACAATCCAAAAGATACAGTTGGAATTGATAGTAATGCTTATGAGAGAAATAGACCGAAAATTAATATAACAGGAGTACCCACAGAAGTTGAAAATGAAACCATAGATTTTAATGTAGATATTGAAGATATTAATGATTCAAATATTATACCTTTAGTACAGGTTAATGGAAGTACTGTAAGTGAAAGAGGTGGAGTTTATACTGCAACATTTGTAGAAGGAAGTAACACAATAATCGTTTCAGCCAAGGATTCTGAAGGATTTAAATCATCAAAGACAGTGTATACAACATATAAAAAGAATACTGATCCAGGACCAAATCCAGACAGAGATTTAGTGATAAATATTGATGGAGTTAAGGTAACTATAAGTGCTAAAGATGGTGGAAGCATAAAGATGGAAAACCTTAATGATTACAGTGTAGTTATTAAGATTATGTTGTTTGATGAAGATGAGGAGCTTGAGTATGTAAATGATTTTAAGGTTCAAAAAGGAACTAAGGAAGTTAAACTACAGTTGTCAAAAGGTAAATACAATGGATTCCTAAAAGCAAAGGTTGAGGATAAGAAAATAATTGAACAATTTGAGGTGAAGTAGGGTATGCATACCTATAGAGAGCGAGGGACATTTCTACAGGGACTTCATCCTGTAGCTACAGTTATGCTCATAGGAACGTATATTATTTCATTTTTGGTGATCACGAATCCAATCTATCTCATGATGTTGGTAAGCTCGTTGCTAATGATGGGAAGATTAGACGGATGTTTGTCAGAGATTATGGATTACGGAAAAATTGTAGCTCCCTTTGTATTAATCATGATGATTGTAAATCCATTGTTAGTTCATGATGGAAGTACAGTACTCTACAGAGGAACAATAAATTTCCCCGTGATGGGTGTAGTTAGAATAACTCTTGAGGCAATAATATATGGGTTATTTATGGGTGTGAGAATAATGTGTGTAACCTGTGCATTCGGGTTTGGAAATATGGTAATAAATGCTGACAGAAGTTTTGCATATTTCTCAAAATATCTTAAAAAATCTGCCTTGCTTATGAGCATGACAATCAATTTATTTCCTAGATTGATGAGAGAACACTTACGTATTACAGAGATAGAGAAGATGAGGGGGAATGCACCTAAAGAAGGGACTATAAGGGGAAAAATAAAAAGCAAAGGGAATATAATCAACATATTGTTTCTATCAAGTATTGAGGATTCTAGTGATATGGCAGAGTCTATGTATTCAAGAGGATATGGTATAGGAAATAGAAGCTCATATTTTCAAGAGAAGGTAAAAAAAGAGGACATTGTAGTGGTTGTGATAAATATAGTTTTGATTATATCATTGATAATTTTAAAGTATGGATTTTTAGATAATATGGCTTTTTATCCTAAGGTTAGCAATCCATTTGAGTTGATAACCATAAGAGGATTTCTGATAATAGCATTATTTTTTCTTCCAAGTTTGGTCACATGGAGGTATGAAAAATGGAGAACTTAAGAGTGAAAAATCTGTCGTTTTGGTATCCAGAGAGAGAAATACCTTCTATACAGAATATAGATATAAAGATAAATCAAGGAGAGTTTATCCTAATAGTTGGACCTTCAGGATGTGGAAAATCAACCCTACTGAGAATTCTCAATAGAGGTAATCCGGATTTCAGTGGAGGAAGGGTTAAAGGAGAAGTCACACTTGATAGTCGGAATGTACGTGAATTTTCACGTGAGGAGATTGTGAGGAGAGTAGGGATGGTTTATCAACATCCAGAGAAACAGATTGTTCTTCAAAATGTGGAGAGGGAGATTGCTTTCGGTCTTGAAAATCTAAATATTCATAAAAATAAAATGAGAAGAAATGTTTCAGAAATGATCTCATTATTTGGATTGAGAGGGATTATGGACAAGCAAACCAATGAGATATCAGGGGGCGAGAAACAGCGTGTTGCACTTGCTTCAGTTGTTGCTATGGACCCTGACATAATTTTATTTGATGAACCAATATCACAGCTTGATCCAATAAGTTCTGAGGAGGTGCTCAACTCCATAAAAAGGTTAAATAAAGATTTTGGTAAAACTATTATTCTTGTGGAACAGCGAATCGATAGATGTTTTGATATGGCTGACAGAATATACTTTATGGACAAAGGAAAGATAGTTGGTGTTGGTACACCAGATAATATTCCAGAGCACATAGAGGAAAGGTTTCACATCCCAAATATATCATATATTTTTAAACAAGCAGGATTTAAAAATCCCCCAATCAATGTAAAGGGGGGGAGAGCATTAATGAATGAACTTGGATGTAAAGGGAGTAAAAGTGAAGAAAAGTATGGGCAAAATCATGATGAGAACCCTCATAATTTTATAAGAGGCTTAAGGAAATTAATTCATAGAGAAGAGTATGACAAGAGCACAGTCAGTGTGGAAATAAGAAAAGTAAACTTTTCTTATGATACTAATAAGAGAACCTTGAAAGATATAAATCTTACAATAGGTAAGGGGGAAGTCCTTGCTGTTATGGGAGAGAATGGTGCGGGTAAAAGTACATTATTTAAAGTTGTTACAGGACTCGTTCCAACATTTAAGGGAGAGGTTAGAATAAATGGTAATAGTATTAGAGATATGGACTTAAAAGAGAAAATTAAGAATGTTGGATATTTATCTCAAAACCCCAACGATTATTTTGGAAGGACTACAGTGTTCGAAGAGGTAGCGTACACCTTGAGGAACATGGGAGAATATGATGAGAAAAGAGTTCTGCATGTTTTGGAATTTATGAACATTGAACATTTGAGAGAATATAATCCTAGGGATCTTAGTGGAGGAGAGAAACAGAGAGTGGCAATTGCAGCTACTATGGTAGGAAATCCTGATATTCTGATATTTGATGAACCTACTAGAGGAATGGATTCTGTTGCTAAAGAAAATTTAGGAAATATTATGAGAGAATTATCTTTAAAAGGAAAGACAATAATTTTAATAACCCATGATTCAGATTTTGCAGGAGATTATTCAGATAGGACAATACTTATGTTTAGAGGAGAAATCATTGTAGAGGGAGAATCAGAAGAGGTTCTATTCGATTCCATATACTATTCACCACAGGTTGCAAAACTCTTTAAGAATGTGGGAAGTGTTGTGAAAAGTGAAGAGGGGATAGAAAGGTTGAGAAATGCATATGAGAAATAAGGCTGGAATATGTATAATAGTGTTTTTTATAAGTGCAGTGATTCTCATGAGCTATTTTAATTACGATGTTGAAAATGTAATTATTATATCCTTGATATTTATAATTATTGCTTTCATTTTACTTTTTGAAAGTAGAAGTGTAGATGCTAGAACAATGGCTTTATTAGCAACATTATCAGCAATAGGTGGCGTGTTGAGGGTCCCACTTGCTGTGATCCCTGGATTTAATCCTGTTACTTTCATATGTGCAGTATCGGGATATAGCCTAGGTGGGATTAATGGATTTATGGTTGGAAGCATGTGTGCTTTTATATCTAACTTCTTTTTAGGACATGGACCATGGTCTCTCTGGCAGATGCTGGCATGGGGATTATGTGGATTCTTTTTTGGAGTATTTAGAGGATTCATAGAGAAAAGAGGTATGATAAGGTTTATAATCTTGTGTACCTTGTGGGGGTACATATATGGAAATATAATGAATCAGTGGTACATAGTAAGTTACATAAGACCTATAACCATTAAAGCTATAGTGGCGGGATCAGCAGCAAGTCTTTGGCATGACTCACTTCATGCGCTTGGAAATATGATTTTTGCAACAATATTTGGAAAGAGTTTTATTGAGGTATTAGATAGATATAAGAGAAAAAATAATATTGAATATATTGATGTTTAAGAAAGGATGAGAGTATGAATATTAAGAGTAAAAGCTTTAAAAGCTGTTTGTCTATTATCATTGCTTTTGTAATGATATTTACAAATGTTTTCACTGGTTTAGGCATAGCAAAAGCATATGCTGAACCTATTATAGATTCTACTGAAAAAAGTGAAATGGTGGGAAATGATTTAAATATTCAAAATAGTGATTCTACAACAGAATCAGCTATAACTTTAGAGAATACTGAAAAAGAAGAAGCAATAAGATTTGAAAAAACAGAAGTAGCAAAAGGTGAGAATATAAAAATATTTTTCACATGTGAACATATATATTGTGATTATGATTTATATGTATACAATAAAAATAATGAAGAAGTAGATTCAAAGTATGGATTAGGAGATACAGGTGAAGAAGGAAAAGTTGAGATAGAATATGACACTTCTAAGTTAGAAGTAGGAGATTATACTTTTAAAATAAAGGTATGCTATGACGACTATGAAATGTATTATCAAGAATATAGCACAGAGAAATATGTAAAAGTTAATGCGGCAGAAGATGGAGAGGTATCATCAGAAATAAAGGGCGTTGTAGATGTAGATCCAATAGAAAACAATGGAGTAGAACCAGTAAAAATAAAAGATGTTGAAGTATTAAGAGGAGAAGAACTACCACCTGCAATTATTATGATTATGAGTGATGGTAGTGAAGTAGAGAAAGATGGAGAGTGGAGTTCAAGTGCAAGTACTGATAAAGGTGGAATAAGTGTAGTACAAGTTATCGTTGATGGAAAAGCTTATTATGTAACTTTAAAGGTATTAGGGGAATCCGAAGAAGATAATGATGATGAAATAGACGGAATAACAGGAGCAAGCTTAAAGTTATGGGAAACTAGTGTAAATGAAGGTGAAAATGTACAATTAGAGATAAACTTTACACCAGAAGATGCTGTTATTAAAGATATTAAATGGGAAAGTGATAATCACGCTGTTGCAACTGTTGAAAATGGAGTTGTAACTGGAGTTAAAGAAGGTAACACAACTATTAGAATGGATATTGGAAAGGGTAAATTCACAGATAGTTGCGATATAAAAGTAATGAAAAAAGATAAAATACCTATATCTAAAAAAATAGATGAGGCAATTGAAGATCTTAAAAAACATTTTGAAGATTATGATGGTAAGTTTTCAGATACATATGATTACAAAATAGCAATGGGTCTAAGAAGAACTGGAACAGCTGTGGATGAGATAGACTCAAAGAAAAATATCTATGGCATGAGTGGAGTAAATAATGATGCTAGAAATATAATGACCTTAATAGCATCAGGAAATAATCCAAAGAATTATAAGAATAAAAATTATGTAGATAGTTTATTGAATGATTCAGATAAATTCTATGAAGATGATGATTCAGAACTTGTAGCAAAAGCTATTATAGCTCTTGAAATGGCTGGAGTGGAATATGAAAAAGAAGCTGCAGTTAAGGGGCTTATAGCTAAAGGTAATGATGAAGGAAATGATATGATTTCCTTTGGGAAAACAGATTCTTATTGGGATGAATTTGAAGGGGATGTAGAAGAATACACTTCAAGTACAGAAGCAACAGCATTAGTTCTTACAGCATTTTCTTTTAATAGGGATATTGATGGTGTAGATGAAACAATAATTAAGATTAAAAACTATCTTAAGAGTTTTAAACACGAGAGTGGATTAATAAAAGAAAAAACAGGTTGGAATGAAGAAGAGAGCGCATCTGCTACATCAGCAGTAATTCAGGCTCTTATAGCATTAGAAGAAGATCCATTATCAGATGAATGGATAAGTGAGAATAGTGAAGGTAAGAAAATCAATATGATTGAAGGTCTTCTTTCTTGTAAAGAAGGTGAGCAGTTTAGTAATACACCAGATTCAACAGGTGGAAGTGAAGGGGTTTCTTCAGATGTAATGCTTGCATTAATTGATTTTAGAGAAGGAAATTCAGTATTTAATGAACTTAAATTTATAGAAGTTTCAAAAGCAGTAAGAGTCGAAATTCAAGGAGAAAAAGATATAACTCTTGTTGAAGGTGATACAGCAGAAGTTAGTGCAAAAGCATATGACGGAAATAAACTTGTAGTAAAAGATGCAGAAATAAAATGGATAACTTCTGATGAAACAGTAGCAGCTATTGAAAATGGTAAAATAACAGCGATAGGAGCAGGAAAGGTTAATATAACAGCTAGTCTTAAAGATGATGATACTGTATCTGATTCGATTAGTATTAATGTTGAGGAAAACTCAGGATTAAGCAAAGAATTAAAGAATAAGGTTAAAAATGAGATAGAATTCTTAAAGAGACATTATAGTGTATATGATAATTATGAATTCTTATCAAGTCCAGCTGCAAGAATAGCAGGAGTAAATAAGGAGCATATACAAAATAATATACATAAATATAGTCGACCAAGCTGTTCAATTCACTATGCTAAGACTATTATTGCATTAGTTGGAGGAGAATTTAATCCTAGTCATTATGTAGTTAAAGGGAAAACTAGAAACTACGTTGATGTACTTAGAGCGTCTCAAGTTAAGGATGGAAAATATAAGGGACAGTTCATAATAAATGAATATATGGATGGAAATGCAGCAGAATATCAAGCAAACTCTATTATAGCTCTTGATATGGTACAAGGTGAGTATGATAGAGGAGCAGCAGTAAAGGCAATAATTGATCTTGTTAACAGTGAGGAATACAAAAAAAGCAGCTCATATAAGCAGGTAAAAACAGAGGGTGTAATATTAACAGCGTTGAGTTCATATAAGCATATTGATGGTGTAGAAGAGGTAATAAACAAGTTAATTGAATATATTAAAACTCAGCAGAATAAAGATGGTGGATTTGATTTAGATGGGGGTTACTTTCCTAACAGTCCTGTTGCTACAGGAGCAGTAATGCAGGGACTTATAGCAAATGGAATAAATCCATTAATTTCCAAAGAATGGATAAAAGATGATAAAACAATGCTAGATTCTTTACTTATGGCTAAGTATGAGAAGGAAAATGATGATAAAAATTCAGGATATGCTAAAAGTGATGGGAAAATTGGTGAAGATTATCAAGCAACTTATCATACATTTGCAGCTTTAGTGGATGTTTATAATGATGAATCTATGTTCTCTAAGCTTAAAACTAGCGTTAGTGAGAGTGAAAAAGGAGAACCTTCAATAGTTAAGATTAATGATATAAAAGATAAAGTGCTTTTACCTGGATATAAAGTTAATCTTTACGGAATGGCATTTGATGAAAATGAGAACTGGTTGGAAAATGCTGAAATAGAACTCGCAAGTTCAAATAGTAGTGTTGTTAAAATTGAAAATGGACTTGTAACAGCATTATCTTCAGGAAGAGCTACTATAACAGCAAAGATAAAAGGTACTGAAATTGTAGATATTATAGAGTTTACAGTAGAAGGTTCAGATGCAGTAAAAATAGAAGTAGAAGCTTCATCTAAAATTTTAAAAGCAGGAGAAAAAATTAATTTTACGGCAAAGGCAAAAGATATAAAAGATAATACAGTAGAAGGTAAAGAATTCAAATGGGTCAGTTCAAATCCAAAAGTTGCTACTGTAGATGAAAAACTTGGAGAGGTTACTGCAGTATCTTCTGGTACAGTTGTGATAACAGCTATGCTTAAGAATAATGAGAGTATCAAAGCAGATATAAAAATTAAAGTTGTTGAAGAGAAAAATTCTAAGATAAGAGTAAGAGTAGAAGGATTCTCAAAAACACTTTACAATGAAGAGATAGATTTTGGATTCAGCTCTGAAACAACTCCAATTGATGTTCTGAGAAAAGCAATTGGAGAAGATAGTGTAAAAGGAACAAGTTCAGGTATAGGATTGTTTATAACTTCTATATTAGGAGAGGAACAGGGAGAAAATAAAGGTTGGTGTTATTACGTTAAGTTTAAAGATGGAAATATAATAATGCCAAGTGTTGGTGTAGAACAGTTTGATGGTATGACAAACCTTAAAGGAGAATCTATATCAGAGGAACTTGTTTTCTATATATGTTCTTACTCAGGTTCAAATATAATAACTAAAATACCATCAGTAACAGTAAAAAAAGATGGAGCAGATTTTAAGGTTACCATTACTAACAATGAAGTTGGAAATAAACCTATAAAAAATGTTGATGTTAAGGTAGAAAATGAAAGGAATTATAAAACAGATGAGAATGGAGAAGTTTCATTTTCATTAAATAAATCAGGAACATATAATATAGAAATCTCAAAGGATGGTGAATATCCAGAGATTGTAAGACAGTATTTAGTTATTGAAAGTGAAGGAAGCAGAACTCAAGAATTACAAAATGTTATTGAAGAGTTAAAAAAATCTTATAAAGCTAAAGATGATTTAAAAGCTATTGATATTATGGCGTATAATAGTTTAATGAATGATAAAAATGATTATAAAACTACATTTAAACTAAATGATAGTGATAATGCAGCAGCTTATGCTGAGAATATTATGGGATTATTAGCTACTGCACAAGATACAAGTTATTATGTTGGTGAGCTTGTAAAATCTCAAAATGAAGAAGGCGAATTTGTTGTAGGTTCAAGTGATGAAGATTCCGTTACAACATTAGCTGATTCAATAACAGCTCTTGATATGGCAAAAGCTAAGTATAATATAGGAAAAGCTGTTAATGCACTTGTGAATTCAGCAAAAGATGGACATTATGAAGATGTTACTACTACAGCATATGCTCTTAGAGCGTTATTAAAGCATAAAGACATAGAAGGTGTGGAATCTTTAATTACTTCATGCTTAGCACATTTACAAGAAGAACAATTAAGCAATGGTGGATATGATTATTATACTATGGGTAATAGTCCTTACTCGACTGGTCCTGTAGTACAAGCGTTAATACTAGCAAAAGAAGATTTAACAGCCGATAAGTGGAAAAAAGGTGATAGAACTTTAGTAGATTCATTACTTGCATGCCAATTAGGTGATGGGACTTTCCAATCTTCAGAAACAATGGGATATGGTATGTCTGATCCTGGGGCTTCAGAATTTGCTTTTGCAGCACTTTCAGATATATATAGTGGAACCTCTATGTATGAAAGATTTATTTCTGAAGATTCAGGAACAGAGAAAGATACAACTAAACCAGTAATAAAAACAAATATTCGCGAAAAAATTGAAAAAGCTATAGACAGCTCAAGTAATATATTTATTGGTCAACAAGAATGGAATTCATGGCAGATAATTGGAATAACAAGAGCTGGGAAGAGTGTGCCAAAAGGATTTATTGATAGTATAAATGTTAATAATCTTGTGAAAGCTACAGACTATGAAAAAACTATACTAGGGGTACTTGCTGCTGGAGAAGACCCTATGGATTTTAATGGGATAAATCTTATAGAGAAATTATGCGATATAGATTTACCATCCAAATCAATCAATGGAATTGTATATGGACTTATTGTCTTAGATGCAGGGAAATATAAATTACCAAAAGACACAACTTGGACAAGAGAAAATCTAATTGAGAGTTTAGTAAATAAGCAAAATAAAGATGGTGGATGGTCATTCTTTGGAGAGATAAGTGATCCTGATATGACTGGTATGGCAATGACAGCTTTAGCACCATATAATAATCCAGAACATGTGAATGTACAGGAAGCTATAAATAAAGCTGTTGAGAGGTTATCAGCTACACAGATTTCAGATGGGGAGCATAAAGGAGCATTTGATATCCAAGGACAATACCCAACAGCTGCTAATGGAAACAGTACTGCACAAGTATTAATGGGATTATCTTGTAATGGAATAGATCCAACAGGTGAGAAATTCACTAAAAATGGTAACACTGTTGTAGATGCACTACTATCGTTCCAATCAGAAAATGGAGGATTTGGATTTACAGATAATGAGTATAATGGATATGCAACTGAACAAGTGTTATATGCATTAGAACAGTATATTTATTATCTTGATGGTAAAGGTTCAATATTCTCATGGGGAGATAAGAATCCAATAGAAGAAATAATTATAGAGAATTTAACTGGTGTTGATAATTTTAAATTAGGTAAAGATGCTAAGATAACTATTCAAGCAACAAATAACAAGCAGGAAAATCAGAATATTGTATTGATAGTTGCGTTATTCGATGGAGAAGGAAAGTTTATAACTTATAATGCTATGGAATATATCATAGAGAGTGGAAAGAATGTTAAACTAAAAACTATGATGAAACTTCCAGAGAGTGGTGAGTACAATATTAAATGCTTAATTTGGGATAGTTTTGAGGGTATGAATGAATTATCAGAGAGTATTAAACTTAAAGTGATAGAGTAATCAAATTCATTAAATTTAAAAAATCAGTTCCTAGGATAATAGGGACTGATTTTTTAAAAGATTCAGATCTAATAATTCTACATTTCATGAGTGATTAAGAAAAGTTATTACTGTATATGACATCAATTTAGATTTTATAGTTCAACAGTGATAGACTGAATATTTATCTTTGTAAAATTCTCTATACATATGAGAAAAGTCTTTCATAAAAAGTGAAGAATCATATTCTTGTTACCATTATATTGAAGTTGTAAAATATATTTATAGATTCCAATTAAAAAGTTGATTTATACATATACAAAACACCTTGAAACGTGAGATTTTGATACAAGTATAAATAAATTTTAGTACTGGAATCTCTATAAGAGATATTCCGGAATGTCCCAAATCATGATAAGGGGACGATAAATTGAAAATAGAAAATGAAATGTTAAAAGTTCTTTTAGAAAAGGCTAAAAATGGTGACAAAGAGTCTATTAGTAAGATTATTGAATTGTTTAATGGATATATAATTAAAGAGGCATTGAGATATAAAATACCCTCAATGGAAATTGAAGATCTTGTACAGTATGGGTATCTTACAATATTAAAATGCATAAAAAGTTATAAGTTAGGGTCAAATTCATTCTATGGGTATGTGTTAATGGGTATTAAAAATAATTTTAATTATATGATGAGAAAGCATAAGGTAAATAGAATTGTATATTATGATAATGAGATGGTAGATATTATGGGTACAGATGATTTTTCACTTGAGGAGCATATTATGATTTATGAGGATGTAAAATGGCTTAGAGACACTGTAGATACCATGAATCAGGATGAGAAGGAACTTATCAAATATTATTTTTTAGAAGGTATGAAACTTGTTAATTATGCTAAAGTAAAGGGTGTACCTTATCGAACTATGCTATATAGGAAGAATGAGTTATTGAAGAAACTGAAAAGAAGTTACTATGCGAATAAATGATACGTGGATAAAATATAGATAATTAATAAAGTATTGTGAAAAAACTCTTTTCTTGATTAATGAGGAAAGAGTTTTATTTTTGTAGATAATGGTCGGTTTGTATGATATATATATATAGGATATTATAATCTCTATAAATTGGATATAAAATGAGTTTAAAACATAATTTGCGAGGATAAAATTTTATAAAACGTTAACCTAATCTTAACTTTTAAGAGTGTAAATCATCATATAATTATAGAAGTAAAAAATTGTTGCCAAACGAGAAAATTATTATACCAGAAGGGGATAGACATGAGTAGAGTAAGAAAAAGAAAACCTTCTTCAACATCATTAACATCGGGAAGAAGTACAACTAAAATAAATAGAGGAGATACACAAAGAAGCCCACAAAAAAATCAATCTGTATCTAATAGAGGGAGAAAGAGAAAAAGAAAAGTTAAAAAGAAAAAGAGAATTTTGAAATTTATTAGTTTTACTCTTTTTTTAGGATTAATACTTACGGCAGGTGGAATGCTTTATTTAAAGAGCAAGACAGATAAAATGATTACCACTACAACGGATGGAACTAGAAAAAATGCTTATTCTTTTAAGGAATCAAAGTTGTATACTTATGATAGAAAGAAGGACGAGGACAAATATTTAAATATTCTCGTTATGGGTATAGACGGGGAGAGTGCTAATCAGAGCATAGATAGTAGGACTAGGACTGATGTAATGATGCTTGTTAGTATGGATAAAAAAACGAATGAGACCAATATTATATCAATACCAAGGGATACCTTTAGTGATAAGATTGGTTCACCGTCGCAGAAAATTAATTCGGCACACGCGGTGGGTGGAGAAAATAGGGCAATTGAGGTTGTCGAAGATCTTTTTGACACTAAGATTGATAATTTTATAAAGATAAATTATAAAGGATTCAGAGAGTTTATTGATGCTATTGGTGGAGTAAATGTTGATATTGATAGAGATATGATATACGATGATCCGGGACAGGATTTAAAGATAAGGTTCTATAAAGGAGATAATGTAACCCTAGATGGTAGGAAAGCAGAAGAATATATAAGATGGAGAAAGAATAATCAAGGTGAAGCCCCAGCTGTTGGTGGAGGGTCAGATTTTGCTAGAATTGAGAAAATGCAATATTTTATAGGACAAGTGATAAATGAGTTAGCTTCTGTATCAACTGTATTTGAAATCAATGAGATACTTGATTCTATAGCTGATAATATTCGTACAGATATGGATTTTGGAACTATGGCGAATCTAGCGTTGAAGATAAAAAAAATAAAATCAAGTGTTGAAATGATTACTCCAGAAGTTACTGAAGGAAATCAATATGCTCCTGAAATGGGGATGAACCAGTCATACTATTTCATAGATGATAAAAATATAATAAATACATTGAAATTATTCCATGGCGATGGATATATAAATAAAAGGTATATGAAAATAAAAATAGAGAATTGCACTTCTAAATCAGGGTTAGCTGGGAATTTTGCAGAATTCCTAAGAACAAAAAGATATGGGAATTTTGACCTAACTGATGGGGAGAAGAGAGAGAAGAGTGTTGTTATAATAAACGGATTAGATGAATACACTAGAAAAGTCTTTGAAGATGAAGTGAATATTAAGAATATCGAATATATTAATGATTCTAGTGAAGAATTTGATGTTATAATCAAACTTGGTGAGGATCACGATTATATTAAATAAAGTTTAACTATGGATTCTCTATACAAGGATAATTATTAGACATAAAGAACAAGGGAGGAAAAATTAATGGGTGAGAATATTAAAATCAGGTTTGCGGCAATGGGGGATTTAGGAGATATAGTAAAGATTTACAATCAAGCAATTGAGACAAAGAGGGCAACTGCTGATCTTGAAAAGATAACAACTGAAGATAGAAAACAGTGGATGATTGATCACAAAAGTGATACATATCCAGTATATATTGCGGAAATTGATGGTGAAGTTGCTGGATGGTGTTCAATAAGCCCATATAGAGCAGGAAGAAGAGCACTTGCAAGAACAGCAGAGATAAGCTACTATATTGATTTTAATCACCATAGAAAAGGAATAGCTTCAAGACTTGTTGAACATGCATTAAGTGATTGTGAGAGATTAAAGATCAAGAATTTATTCGCATTTATATTAAGTGTTAATGAAAGAAGCATAAACCTTTTGAAAAAATATGGATTCGAACAGTGGGGGTACATGCCTGAAGCTGCAGATCTTGATGGAACGATTTGTGGTCACTGTTTAATTGGAAAACAACTGAAATAAACTGGGAATAAACTGGGAATAAACTGGGGGACGGTTCATTAAAAGTAACAAGACAAACCGGGGACGGTTCGTTAATGATTAGTATAGCTTGTATGTACAAGCTATTTACTAAGGATTAATGAACCGTCCCCTTATTTTAGCTCTGTTTTAATGAACCGTCCCCAGAGGTTCCAGAGGTTCAGGTTGAAAAATATTCCAACTCATGTTATCATTTTAATAACCCCTATAGGGGGATATTGAAAGTGGCGGAGGGATTATGAAATTTCTAAGAGAAAATAAGAATTTGATGAAGGCTATACTTGTATTGGCTATCCCTGCTATATTTGAAAATGTGCTGCAGTTTTTTATTGGGGTTGTTGATATGTATTTCGTAGGTAGTTTAGGTAAAGAAGCGATTTCGGCGGTGGGGGGGGATAGGTATAGCTGGAGCAGCTCTAGCTACTACTATATCAAGATTTGTTGCAGTGACAATTTTATTGGTTGTACTATGTAGAAGATTTGAAATTCATAAAAAATTTAAAGTAACTTTAGATAGAGGAGTACAGAAATCTTTGTTAAAGATTGGAGGGCCAGCTGCAGTTGAAAAACTGGTTATGAGAGTTGGACAAATTCTTTATGGAGCTTTAATAATAAATATAGGTACAACTGCTTATGCAGCACACAATATAGGTGGAACTATTGAGAATCTCACCTATCTTCCTTGTTTAGGATTTGGAATAGCTGCAGCTACTTTGGTAGGGCAGAAGTTAGGTGCTAATAAACCTGATGAGGCAGTTAAGGTAGGAATTTTAAGCTTTATAATGTCAACAGCTTTAATATGGACCATAGCATTAGTATTTTTAATATTTCCTGAGCAATTGGCAGCTATATTTGGAATATGGCTTGGAATGGGACTTGTTGGGGTGTGGTTATCCTATGCGCTAGATATTACATTGAGAAGTATAATCCTTATGAGGAGATATATAAAGAAGAAGTGGTTAAACATTGAAGTAAATATAAAAGCATAAGGCATATTAAAAAAACTATCCAAAAGATTAAGTATATAGATATGAAAGTGCAAAAGTTTAATGAAGTTATAGTTATTTTTTTAATGAATTGTTTTTGTGTGTTTATATAAGCGAAATACTTTAGGCAGAAATATTATTATCAGTACATCTTTTATAGGGGAAAATTATACATTTACTTGATTTTTGGATATTTGTATTATCAAGATATTACTTTTTAGATTGAATTAGGTATACAAGATTTTCTAATTGGGACTTAATTTGGCCTGGAGATATTGATTTAGTATATATATTCTAGGTTTTAAATTGATAATGGTTCAAGAAGATAAAATAGATTATTGCATACGTTCCAACTGAAGTAATAAAAAAAAATATTGACAAATAATATCAAATGATTTACAATTATATCAGATAAAGGCTGAATTGAAAAAGAAAAGATATAAAAAAACAATCATATTATCAAAAAAAAAGTACAAATTTCAAAAAAAATTTCCGAATTATTATTAAATAAATAAAATTCAGAAAAGTTAGGATGGAATGTATTCAAAGATTGATATTTAATAAAAAAAAGAATCCCATAAATCACACAACTTCTTGGCGGAAACGGATGATTTATGGGATCAGCAGCATAATAGCTTTAGGCTATTTTCTTTGCTATTTATTATTATACCATAAATAAATTCAAAGTAAATCTAAAAATAAATAAATTTTTAGAATAAGCAATAATTGATGATGGGGATTAATAAGAGGCAAAAGAAATATAAAGAGTGCTGAGTTTATCTAATATGAACATTGGATTCAATCTTAACGTGAAAGTGTAGAAAAGACTTTAAGTTATTAATATGAAAGGAGAGATTATATGAAGGATAATAGGATAGTTAGTGAAGTTATAAATATTATTGGAAATGTAATTAGTGTAAATAATCCTGACAAATCTCTAACATCGATTGATATTGAGACGAATTTAAGTGAATGTATGACATCAATTGATTTTGTTCGTATGATTGTTGGACTTGAAGAAAAGTTTAATATCGAAATCCCAGATAAATATTTGGTATCTGATAACCTGAATTCGATTGAAGAAATAGAAAATATTATATTAGTACTTTTAAAAGAAAAAGCATCTGGTGATTTAATATGAAAAAAGAAATTGTACCTATCAAAGGAAAAGCTACAAGTAATTGTATGTTTCTAACTTTAAGTACATTGTTTAAGTACTATGATAGAAACATATATCATCATAATGCGTGTTTATGGGATTTTAAATTGGAAAACAATAATAAAAAACCACTTAATGAATGTATTTTTGAGGATGATCTTTATTTAGACTCATATCCATATATAGAAGTTGTTAGTGGGATTTCATTATATAAATGTGAAAAAAATAATTGGAAAAAAAATATAGACAACTCTCTGAAACATGATAAACCTGTTATTGTGCATTATGATATTTATTGGTGTCCATGGAATGCGAATTATTTAAATCATCATTATGATCATTATTTTCTAATAACAGGATATGATGAAAAAGAAGATAGTTATAAATGTATAGACTCATTTTATTTAGATGCACCTATAAAGCTATCAAGTGATTTGCTAGAAAAGGGTATAGTGGATATCATTGAGCATGATGTTCTTAAGTTTACAGAACCAAAAGAGTTATTCATAATAATTATAAATAGCTTGAGGAAAAATGTTTTGAATATTAAAAATTCTAGTATGTTTCAAGATATGTTGAATATGGCTGAAAGAGTTCTTAATATAAATTATCAAGATGAGTTTCAAGAATATACAGATATAAAAACAGTTCCATTATTTATGAAAATACAAAACATTGTTTTAAACAGAATTGCTTTAAGTGAGCTCTGTGAAGATATGTACATTAATTATAATGATAAGATTTTTAGTGAATTAGCAGAGCTTTTTAATTATATACATAAGGAATGGAACATGCTTCTTGTTATTCTAATGAAGTATTATGTAACACCTAAATTTAAAATTCTTGAGAATGCATCTGCTCAAATAAAAAGAATTGTAGAATTAGAAGTAAAGATAGCTGAGAAACTGGGTTCTATCTGACCTTAACTTAATCTGAATTTTAAAGAAGGGGGGGATGTGATTTGATATGGATTTTGCACTAGAAACCAGTTAGTGGGATGAATAGCTTATAGTGTTTAAACTTAAAAATCATAAGTATAAAAAATAGGAGGAGTAAATAATGGAGCAAGAAATATTAGAAATAATCGCTAGTACAGCAGAAATATCTATTGATGAAATAAAAAATGAATCATCACTGGTTGAAGATTTAGAAATGGATTCACTAATGATTATGGATCTTATAGTTAAATTAGAAAAAGTTATTAATCAAAAAATAAAATCAGAGGATATGGTTAAAATAAGAACAGTAAATGATGTATTTGTTTTTGTTAAGGAGCGAAAATAACATGCCTATTTATATCAATAGTTGGGAACATTATAGTAGTTTGTTTTCATCATGTTATAATTTCGCTGATCAATTTACTAATTTATACGAGAAAGATTTATCTGATAATATTTATACATTAAATGAACCATCCGATTTATATGATTTTATCAATGTGCGAGGAACAAAATCAAAAGATAATTTTACTAAAGCGGCGGTATATATTGCTAAGAAACTATATAAAAATAATATAAAAAGCGAAAGATTGGGAGTGGTTTTTGCTACAGAGTATGGAAATATAAATAGTATGTGTGAGTTGAGTAATTTAGGAAAAAGTTCTACTGAACCAATCTCAGCACAATTATTTCCAAATGCAACAATAAGCAGTGCCACAGTAACAGTTTCAATCTATTTAAAGGCACAAGGATTAAACCTAACAATTAATAGTGGAAATATAAGTTTTTATCAGGCTATCATGATTGCATGCAATTACATCAATGCTGGGAAAATTGATGCGTGCATTGTTTTAACTGGCGATGATTATAACCAGTTTGCAAGGGAAGATATTTCATTATCAGACATACAAACAAAAAAGTTTCTATCTACGATAAATGGAGTCATGCTTAATAAAAATAAAATAGAAGGCGGAAAGAACTTTATAATTGAAAATGTTGAAATAAATAAATTGAATAGTGAGTTTACTGAAGATAAAAACTCAATTTATTCAACAGGTTATCGTTGTGGACATAAAGATTTTTGTAACAAAATAAATATTCCGGATATTTACATTGGACCGTCAATTGGTTTTGTTGGGTTATTAAATTGTTTTCGTTATTTAGAAAATAATAGTAACGTTAATCAATGTAAAGCAGCTGTTGTAGACGATAATTTATATTCATCTATAACAATTAGCAGGGACAAACTATGATTTTTCAAGATAATCTAAAGATATTTCAATACCACTTTCCTTTCAAGCCAATCTTTCCTGGAGCATTAATGATAGACTATATTAAAAATTGTATATTAAAATCAGAAAATTTTGATTGTAATTCAAGTGCAAAATTCTTAAGACCCATATGTCCAAATAAAGAAATTGATTTTAAGATAGAGTATAAAAATAATGATATTCTAGTTGATGTATATAATGAAGAATTAACATATGTGAAGTTTAAATTGGAAAAAAAATATAGCCAACCTGATTTTACTAGTATAGAAGAAAAATTATCAAAAAGAAAAGAAATAAAAGAAAGATTTAAACCAATGGCTAATAGTAGTAAAGAAATTACATTTCTTGATGATTGGTTTATTTTAGATAAGAGTGACGGTATAACTGCTGTTGGAGAATTTAAATATAAGTCTTGTTATTTAGATTTTTTATCTGAAATTGATAAAAACAAAAACTTTGGACTGGACTTTTTATTAATCGAATTTATGAGTTTAACAGTTTTATCATCATTAGCTAGTGAAAAAATAATAAGTTTAGAAGATAATTATGGGTTTGCTAGATTGAAAAATTATTGGAGTAGATATGACCTAATCGATGGTGATACTTTGACTGCAATTGTTAATAGCGATATTGCTGTTAATGGGATTTTATGGAGTGGTTATGTTATGAAAGGAAATCAGATTATTGCATCGATAAATCAAGGGATAGATCTCCCTTTAAAGGAGAAGAGGTGATAACTATGGAAAAGATAATGATTTCAGGAATTGGTGTTGTTTCACCAATTGGAATTAATTGTGATATTTTTTATCAAAATTTATTAGGCGAAAACTCTGTGAGAGCAATAGAAAAAAATGCATATTCAGGACATGGTGACAATAAGGAAACATCAAGAGTGTCAATTGATTTAAAGAACGAAATAGATTTGGAACTTGAGAATTCTTCTGAATTACCTCAAACTTTAAAATATGGTTTATATGCAACAAAGATGGCATTAAGAGATGCACAATTAACAAAAAATGACCTTGTTAACAAGAGAGTATCAGTTATTGTTGGAAACAATGACTCTGAATCTGAGATTTTTGATTATTATATAGAAAATAATAGCTGGGATAAAAAACATTACTCAAGTTATAATTTATCGCATAAAATATCTAAATATTTTGAATTGGATGGGTTAGCTTTCTCTGTTCATAATGCATGTGCCTCGTCAAATATGGCTCTTGATTTGGCTATGTCTTTGCTGAAAACAGGGCAGAGTGATATTGTAATTGCTGGTGGAGTTGACTCTTTTTCTCTTAAGAATTATACGGGATTTAATAGTCTAAGGACAATTAGTAAAGATGGGTGCAAACCTTTTTCAAAATATAGAGATGGCATAACTATTACTGAAGGGGCTGGTATTTTAGTACTTGAAAAAGAATCAGATTTAATCTCGAGAAATAAAGAAGCTTATTGTGAGGTACTGGGCGTTGGAAGTAGTAATGATGCTTTTCATTTAACAAAGCAAAATGAGCAGGGGATATTATTAGCAATTGATAAAGCTTTAGAAGATTCTGGCATTTCATATCAAGATATTGACTATATTATGGTACATGGAACTGGAACTATAACAAATGATAAAACAGAATCTTCAATAATAAACAGCTTTTTTTCTGATAGCAAATTAAAAGGAGTTTGTTCTATAAAAGGGACATTAGGTCATATGATGGGTGCAGCTGGTGCTGTAGCTCTTGTAGCGATCTGCATGATTTATAAATATGGTGTTATTCCCCCATCATCTAAGTCTATTCCTTTAGATGACGAATGTAATATAAATATAATTACAGAAAAAATAGAAGACAATGATATTGGTGCTTTTATGAATAATTCATTTGGATTTGGTGGAAATAATTCAGTTGCTATTTTAAATTCTATTAAGAAAAGATAGTTGGTTTCAACTAGAGCAAATAATTAATATAAAAATGAGGATAAAAAGCTTTAGCAGAGTGTTAGGGTAATTTCAAAGATAAAGGTAAGATAACAGAACTTTGAAATTACCCTAAGGAATAGTTAATAACTTCATTTTAAATAGGGGTGAATCCATTTATGAAGATTACTGCGTTTAATGGGAGTCCAAGAAGGAAGGCGGGCAATACGAATGTTATGGTTAGCTCATTTTTAGATGGCGCAAAATTAGCAGGAGCGCAAGTCGAAAACATATATTTGGCTGATAAGAAAATAAATCATTGTCAAGGTTGCCGTAACTGCATAAGTTCTGGAGGAAAATGTAGTATTCAAGATGATATGCAGGATTTATTGCTAAAATATGTTGAATCTGACATAGTTGTAATTGCTACACCGATAATGATTGATAATATATCAGGTATGTTAAAAGTTTTCATGGATAGAATGTTTTGTATTGGCAATCTTAGATTAGAAAAGGATAAAAATGGGGAGAGTCGTAGAGTTAGAGCAAAACGTTTTAGAAATGAAGTTTTACCAAAGCTTGTTATTATTGCTAATGGAGGTTATCCTGAAAGAACTAATTTTCAAGTTATAGAACTCTTAATGAAAAGGACTGCTAGAAATTTCAATATGGAGTTGATTGCTGAAATATACAAACCACAAGGAGTGTTGTTAACCTCAAAAATAAAGAGATTACAACCTGTAATAGAAGAATATAAAAAACTTTTACGTAAATCGGGTGAAGAAATAGTAATGAATATGGAACTTTCAACGGAGACCAAAAGTTTATTAAAAGAAGATTTCCTACCTGTTGAAGATTATATTAAATTACTAAATTTTCCTATAAGTTAATTTCCAAAAAGAAAGATGGTATATTATTCTTTAGAAATGAGGTTTTGATTTATGTCGCTAAAAAAAACAGATTATTCATATTTTAGAAGGATTTATCCAGAAGCTGCTGCAAATTGTTATACTGGGAGCTTGAGTGAATTATTTAGAATGTATGGAAATGAAGTTGAAGAATATATTATGTACATTGTAGGAAATGGATTTCGATTCTTTGAAGGAATTGATGAATATGGTGACCCAAAAATCTTCTATGACCTTATAAAAATGGCTGAAACATTTTGTTATAAAAGTGGATGTTCTTTGGAGTATATAGATATTGATAATTTTGGGGCAAAAAAGCAGATGTTAGATATTTTAAAAAATAAACATCTTATTGTATGGGTGAATTCAAAACACCTTCAATATTCTGATTTATATTATTCTCAAGAGGGTTACTTGCATGCTATTTTATTAGAGAAAATAATTAGCCCTGAACTAATTCGTATTAGAGATAGTTTGATTGTAAGTACGCCATCGGTAAATTGTATTGCTGATTTTCATATAGACTTATTAGAAAAATCGATTTTAGATCAACTTGAGAAACCAGAATTGTTTGATGTTATGGGTAGATTAATTTTATTAAATATCAATGAAAATAATCCAATAAAATTTCACAAAGATTTTCTGATTACCAATCTATATAATAGTTCACTTGAAATTATAGAAGACTTTAACAATGATAATTCAGCAATATTAAAATATTGCAGAAATTGTGAAATTGCTTTAGAAGAGGGAGATGTAAATAGAAAAATTTGGTTGTTGCAAAAAATTAATAGAAGTATAAAGGCACTATGGGTTATTCCAAACCGTAAACTTTTCTATAAGATATTACCCTCATTAAACTTAAATAAGAATGATGAGGAAAAATTATTACAAAATTTAGAGGAACTAATAAATGGATGGATAATATTAGCTAACTATTGCTTAAAATGTTCAGTTCAAAGTGATTTTCATGGATTAGATTTATTAGGGCACTATTTTTTAAAAGCCAATCATGGTGAAGAAATATTTTGGAATCAAATGGTTGATATATTAAGTACTTATTGTTCAAAACCAAAATAAGTTTTGATAGTGATTATATTTGGAAATTGAAAACATAACAAAAATAAAAAATCATAAAGAAAATGAGGAGTTAATAATGTCAAAATATGTAATTGTAACTGGCGGATCGAGAGGGATTGGATTAGAAATAACAAAACTATTTTTAAAAAATTCTTATTCAGTGATTTATACATATTTATCTAGTAATGATGCTTTTCAGGAGCTTAGCTCTATTGCAAAATCAAATAATACGGAGTGTATCTGCTACAAATTAGATGTGTCTGATGCTGAGCAGGTATCAAACTTTTATGATTGGTTTTGCGAAAAAAAATTTGAAATTATTGGACTGGTTAATAATGCAGGCATTGCAAAGGATAGTATCCTACTAAATATGTCTAATGAAAATTGGGATAAAGTTATAATGGTAAATTTATATGGCACCTTCTATATGTGCAGAGAATTCTCTAAAGCAATGATATCCCAAAGAGAAGGATTTATCATAAATATAGCCTCTACCACAGGTTTAACGGGAAGTAAAGGAGCCGCCAATTATGCTGCATCAAAAGGGGGGGTAATAGCTTTTTCTAAGTCTATTGGTATGGAATTGGAGAGATTTGGAGTTAGAGTGAACGTAATTGCGCCAGGATTTATTCAAACAGATATGATATCAGGTTTAAGTAATAAAAAAATTGAAGAAATTAAAAAGAAATTAATGTTGAACCGTTTAGGTGAGGCAGAAGAAGTTGCAGAATTAGTTTTATTCCTGGCAAAAGGGAAACACTTTTTCCAAAACTCTGTTTTAGAAATGGATGGAGGAAGAATAATATAATAGTGTAGATTAAACATAATCTAATATATTAATTTGTTGTAAAGTGAAAATATATATTGTATTGGGTTATGTGAAAAGAGTTTTTATAACTAAACACATCACTAATATTTAAATAATAAATATTAAAGAGCCTGAATAAATTTAATAATCTTAAAGAACTATTTTTTAGAGGATTAATAAAGTAAAAATTCATAAAAGATATTATAGAAGGGAGAAAACACATATTAAGTTGAGATATGTGTTATACAAAAATGAGTTTAAATTTAGAAAAATCTAAATTATATAATGAAAAAACATCATTATATTTAGCTGGTGGTGTTCATTATAATTTCAGAAATCCATGGGATACTCAGAAAATTCATTTTGTTTCAGGGAAGGGTACCAGAATAAGAGATATGGATGACAATGAGTATCTTGATTTTTTTTGTAAGTTTGGATCAAATATATTAGGGCATGGGAACGAAGAGTATATCGAAGCATTAAAAGATTCTTTAGGACATATTACAGCCACTAATTTATCTTACTTAGAATATGATGTATGTAAAAAAATATGTGAAAGTGTAAAATCAGTAGATAGTGTTCGATTTAGTTTAAGTGGAACGGAAGCTGTTCAAAATGCATTAAGATTAGCACGGGCATATACTAATAAGAATAAATTTATTCGATTTGTTTCCCATTATCATGGTAATGCTGATAATATCATGGGTGGAAAACCCAATAATGTTTCTGATTATGAGCCAATTGAATATAAAGGAGATCCAAGAGGCACCAATGGTAGAGCTTCAAATATAATGGCAGAACAATCTTTTTTATTACCTTGGAATGATACAGATATATTAGAAAAGACGATATTAAAGCATAAGGACGAAATCGCTGCAATTATAACCGAGCCGATTTGTGTAAATACAAAGAGCGAAAAGCCAAACCCAAAATATTTAGCAACACTTCGCCGACTGTGTACTGAAAATAACATTTTATTAATCTTTGATGAGGTTATTACTGGTTTTAGGGTTACATTGGGTGGAGCTCAAGCATTATTTGATATCCAACCAGATTTGTCGGTATTTGGTAAGGCTATTGCGGGAGGGACGGTACCGTTGTCTGCTATAGGTGGCCGGCGAGAAATTATGGACTTGTATAGTAAAAACTCTGTTATTCATGCAGGTACATTTAATGGGTACCCACTTGGATTAGCTGCGGCAAGGGCAACTATTAACATTTTAAGCAGAGAAAGTGGTGCAGTATATGAACATATGAATCAATACTACAAAAAGCTATTAGATATTTTTAAACGTACTGCATTTGATTACGGGTTAGAGATTATAATCCATGGACATCCAACCTGTGCTTCCTTTTCTTGTGTAAAGTGGATAGACAACCTAAGAATTCCAAGTGATTTTCTTGAAATGACTATTAATAGAGCACTTTCGGAACATGGAATACTATTGTCTAATACAACTACCTTTTATTCAAATATAAGTATAAATAATAGTGATATAGATATGTTTCAATTTCGCTTATCACAAGTATTTAAACATGTCATTGAAAAGTTAAGAAAAATAAAAGTTTAGGAGGTCAATCATGATAACAAAAAATGAAATTCGAGAGATTATTGGTAAAGTTATGGTTAATAACATAGAATACAACAATTGTGATTCATTATATGAATCAGGAATATTAGATTCTTTAAAAATAATACATTTAATTTTATTAATCGAAAAAGAATTTAATATATCAATTGATCAATCTTTTTTACAGATGGAAGATTTTGAAAGTGTAGATTGTCTATATGCTTATTTAAATAATATAAGAGAGAATGTGTGATTATGGAAAAACAAAAATTAAAGCGTAATATACCTATTAGTATTTATCCACCTATTATGTTTTACAATAAAAATGATGTTGAAACAGTGTTTGAGCCTTCGACTAATCAGAATGAATATGCAAATTTGTACATACATATACCATTCTGTGCTAAAAAGTGTCATTTTTGCTATTTTACATCATTTTCTGCTGGATATGGTCTAGTAAAAAAATACGTAGATGTACTATGCAAAGAAATTGAATATATTTCTTCACAAAGTAGTGTTAAAAACAAGAAAATACATTCCATATACTTTGGAGGGGGGACTCCAACATACCTTTCCATTGAATGTTTGGACCAATTATTTCAAGCTATTAAAAGTAATTTTCATTTATCAGAAGATATAGAAATTTGTATGGAAGTTAGACCTGGAAAAGAAGCTACACTGGAAAAACTAAAATTTCTAAAAGAAGTTGGAGTGAACCGAATTAGCATTGGAGTACAAAGTTTCAGTGATGATGTTTTATTATCAAATGGTAGAAATTGTAGTGTTCAAGATGTAAATGATTTATTGGACATACTTAATAAATTAGATTTTAATAATATAAATATAGATATTATGTCAGGAATGCTTAGTGAAACAGAAGAGACATGGCAAAATACCATTCAACGATTGCTTAACATTCAACCTCAAAATTTAACTATATATAAGATGCAACTGTATGAAAATAGTAAACTCACACAATATTGTAAAGAAAATTCCATACAGCAGATGCCTGAGTCCATGGAGTTAGAGTATACTAAAAAATTCTACAGTGCTTTTATGGAAAATGGATACCAACTTATGTCAAGTACATACAGTTTATCTAAAGGTAACAATTTTATTCATAAGTATAGAGAATATAGGAACAATGGGGAAGAATTAATTGCATTGGGACTATCAGCAAATGGATTTCTAAATGGGTATGTTTATCAGAAAACATATGATATGGAAGCTTATTTAAATGGTGAGTTTAAACCAACAAGTGCATATAAACTTTCAGAAGCAGATGATATTCTGAGAGGAATAATTTTGGGATTAAAAAGTGGCAGAGTTAACTGTAAGCAGTTTCAAGAGAGATATAAGGTTGATCCTTATGAGTACTTTAACAAAGAATTTAAGGAGTTAGAGGAATTAAAATATGTCAATATTGGAACAGAAGAAATAACAATTTCTTATGATCAGATATTTTATATTGATGATTTATTAAGAATATTCTTTATGCCGCAAAGAGTAAAAGATCTTGAGAAAATTATGCTTAATTATAAAAATTTTAATATTAGGAGAAAAAAAAATGAAGATTGATGAAATTCAAGCTAAATTATTTGAAGCACTTTATGAGTGTAGTTTTTATGAAGATATCAAAAATAAGTTTCAAATAGATATTGATGCTAAAACTTCCTTTTTTGATACTATAAAGATTGAATCCATACAGTTATTGGAATTTATTATCCATATTGAGAAAATTCTAGGCCAAAGTATAGACTTCGAAAAACTAGCGATTGAGAATTTTGATACAATAGAGAAATTATCCGTATCACTATTTGAAATAGGTATGTGTTCATGAATAATATGATTTATGATCGAATGTACTCAATGTTTCAGTGCTTTATTGAATATTCACTAAAGAATAATCTTTTTGATTCAAAAGATTTTATTTCATATTGTAATGAATTTGATATACGGAATTCTGAAAAAATATTCAGCCGTGATGAAAGTGCAGCACAATCTATAAATCATGAGATGCATCCAAATGGTTCACAAGCTACATTACAACTAGCAACTATAGCGGGTATTCATGAAAATTCATATGTTTTAGATGCTGGTTGCGGACACGGAGGAGCATCAAGAATACTAGCTACAAATTATCCAGAGGCTAAATTTATCGGGATTGATAAGGATCATTTGCGTGTTATAGATTCAATATTTAGAACAAAAAAAACAAATATAAATAATCTTGAATATAGGCAAGATGATGCATATAATATGTCTTTTGATGATGAAACATTCGATACAATTATAAGGCAGCACTCTGTATATGGTGGTGATGAACGAATATTTCTTTCAGAATGTTATCGTGTCTTAAAACCAAAAGGACGGATAGCTTTCCAAGGTGTTTTGTGTATGAAGTCATTCAAAAAGGAAAAAATGTATATGGATGATTATTCATATACTGAATATTGCAAATTGCTAAGTGATTCAGGATTTAAAATTCTCAAAGTCGAAACAGAGGATTCAACGAAAGAATTAATGGAAAGTGTAGAAAAAACAAATCGAAGTTATTTTGAACTTGTGAAAAATGGAATTTTAATTGGAATTAAACTGGTTGCTGAAAAATCGGAATAGCATATGTCTATTATAAGGAGGAATGAATATGATTGATATGCATATTCACACGACAGAGTCTGATGGCAACACCACAATGGAGAATTTATTACAATATTGTATACAAAAAAGGATAAAAGTAATTGGAATAACAGATCATTGGAAAACAAAGAGATATTCTGAAGACTTCTATGTAAGTGATATTAACGAGTATTTAAAACGGTGTCATCAATTAAAGGAAGCTGCCAATAAACATGGTATTCAAGTTTTTGCAGGTCTTGAAGTTGATTTTACAGAGAAATATGGATTTCTCATTGATGATGATGATTTAGAGAAATTTAACCAATTAGATTTTATTTTGTTTGAGTATGTGAATACAGAAAATGAAACATGGGGTGCTGTTAACGGAAAATCAATAGACTCTTTATTTGAAATAAGAGATTATCTAACGATACCAGTAGGTCTTGCGCACAATGATTTTTATGAAAACTTTAAAAATAATTATGAGGATATTATTAAAAAAATGAGTGAAAAAGATATATTCTTGGAATTATGTGAGGGTGAACAACTTGGTAAGGAAAAAGTTAATGCATTATCGCTTAAAAAATTGTTAACACTCAAGAAGAATTTGAGTGATTTGGATGTTTATAAATCTAAAGCGTCGATTGTAAGAAAGAAGCATATGAGAAATGACATGTTTTATTTTGAACATTTTCCATCTTGCATGTGGGAGCTAATTAAAGAGTATAGATTACCGCTTTCTGTTAGCACTGATAATCATAGTGGGAGGGATATTGGAGATCACCTTAGAGCCGATGAATATTTAAATAAGTATCAATTGCATGATCAATTGATATTGGAGATAGGGGGAGCGTATGAATCTAATTTGTAAAGGTAAATCTGTTACACAAGGTGTTACCATCGGTAAAATATTAGTAGTTTCTGAATGTGATAATAATTTTGATAAAATAGACAAAAGATGTATCATTTTGATTGATAATAGTTGTCCAATCTATGCTATTGCAATTATGAATGCTGGTGGAGTTATTATCAAAGAGGGGGGAGTTTTAGCGCATTCTTGTTTATTGGCAATGGAAATGGGGATACCGTGCATTACGCAGGTTGGCAAAAACACATCAATAGAAAATGGGAAAACAGTTTTACTAGATGCGGGGGCAGGAGAGGTATATGAGCACGGCGAATTTTAAAAAGGCATTGAAGTCTGTTTGGAACTATGGAGAGACTAATTCATGGCCATATAAAATGATAAATTTACCAAAGTCTTTATTAAATGATTTTTATGATGATTTTGGAATGGCGTTAGAAAGTGCTTCTCAAAGGCAAGAATATAAAATTGGTCCAACATGTTTTTTTAGGACATTCGATATTTTAGTAAAAGCGATGGTATATCATAATAAATCAGATAATAAAAAAATAGTACAAAATATGATGTCATTGATTTCTAATATTAAGAGAGAGGATATATTTAATGAATCCGGACGTAATTTAATATATACACAAGAGTATGTTAATTCATATTGTAATAGAGCACAAAATTATACAACAGAGATTGGACACAAACTTATTGCATTACTAAAATCATACGTTGAACTGCTATATTTTCGTTCTTATGACATTTCACAAGAGATTCATGGTCCTTATTTTCCTGAGCAAAATAGAAATACAGTATTATTAGTATGGAGTTATATAAACCTTCGTCCAGTTGAAATAATATCAGAAGCATATATTCTACCATATAAAGAGATTAAATTTGAAATGTTATACACGGACGATGTTAATATGCGATTTGATATATATAATCATGTATATCAAGAGGGCAGTAATTTAAAGGATAATCTTTTATCATGCAGTATTCTGATTGACGACCGACCAGCTACGCTGACTGAATTGAATGAATTAGAACAGATGCTGATCAGTAAGATTAGATTATTGTATACAGAACGTAAAAATTTAACAGATGAGGATTTTATAAAATTATATTCAAAAAATTTATGGTATAAATTGAATCTAATCTCAGATGAAGTGATATATAAAATGGAATCTTCACCATTAAATATGAATCAAGATATAATATCTGTTAGTGCAAAAACACCAGATTATCGTATTTTGGATTTATACTTTTAGAAAGGAGGTGGAAAATGCATATAACATACTATTTTGAATTTTATATTCAAAGCTTAATTGAATTTTGGCATAGAACTAATAATAAAACACTTACGCTTCCAGAACATATGCGTGAAAAAAAACTGTTTTTTAAAAGTTTAGAAAGCCAACAGAATTATAATATATGTATTGAGGACTTGCTTAATAATCTTAAAATACCTCATGATTATTCAGAGTCTGAGAAAGCTTGTGATGAAGATATTGTATCCAATTTTTTGCAAGAACACATAATAAATACTAATGTAAATGAATCAAATATTTGTCTTTTGAAAGATAACATTCAAGATAATATTACAAATAAATATAAAATGCATCCTATGTCATTTATTAATGTGGAATGGAAAGAGTGTCATGGAATAAAATATATGATTTCAGGGGAAATCCCAAATAAGCAGTATATAGTTATATTTAATGCATATCATGTAGATTTTGGTATATGGAAAATCTTAAATGCTAATTTGTGTAAGAATTTCAATGTTATTTTTCTTGATGGCAATTATGGAAATTTAAAGTGTTCAGCAGATGGTATCAATAAAGTTTTGATTAAGGAAGGTATCAAAAAAGCAGTAGCAGTCACGTGGTGCTCAGGCTTTAGAGTATTTTCTAATTTTCATAAACACTATCCAAATTATTTTAAGAAAGTTATATCACTCACAGGAAACTATAATCACATCAATGGGGAAGGGAAGTTGTCTGGATTTGAGCAAACATTGTTAGCGATATCAAAATTAATTGATGATAGTAATAATTATCAACTAAATAAGATTTTTTCACATTTCTTTTCAAAACAGACGAATAGTTTTTTTGGTATTCCTGAGGAGGTGTATCCATTAATTTCTAAGCAGTTTACGCATAATGAATACTTAAAACAATACTTAAAAACTGTGGACGAACTTTATAAATATGATTTGGGTTATAGTTTGGAAAAGTTGGATATTCCAATGGTAAATATCATTGCTTCCAATGACTCAATTTCTTCCTTTGGTAACAATTGTTTGGTTGATTCTTTGGTTGATAACTGCTCTAATATTATGTTGAATTTTGCAACACATTGGTGTTTATGGACACATGCTACTCAAATAGCTGAGATTATATTTCGACAAATGGAGGGATTATAATGAAAGATTTTATGCCTAATTTTGCGATAGGATTTAACGGTAAACTTAATGACTTGAAACAAATTATTAATACTGGAGCTAATATCGAAAGTGTTTATTCAGGTGGACTACCTAATATTATTGCAGGAGGACGTCCTCAATATGCTAATAGCATCGATGAACTTAAAGAGTGCATCTCATTAGCACATGAGAAAAAAATATTGTATGAGATTGCTTTAAATACTCCTTGCGGAGTAAATGACAAAACAGACAAAAAATGGTGGCAAGAAGTGGAAGATTATTTTAAACTACTTGAAGATTGTGGTGTAGACCGAGTGGTTATTAGCCATCCATTTCTCATCAATTTAGTTAAAAGTAAAACAAATATGGAGGTAGCAGTATCAACCATTTGTGAAGTTACAGAACCCCGTATGGCTAAGTATTATGAGGAAATGGGGGCAGATATATTAATTCCTTCTATGAATATAAATTTTAAATTGGACAAACTTAGTGCAATAAAACAAACTTTAAAGAATACCAAACTTCGTGTAATGCTTAATGAGCACTGCTTAGGTGATTGTCCATGGCGGCGTTTTCACCATTCTCATTATGCTCATTCAAATTATGAAATAGATTATCATATGAATTGTAAGCGAAAGTTCATGAAATCACCGTACTTAAATATTACCAATAATTGCATAAGACCTGAAGACATGATCCGATATAAGGATATAACAGATAATTTTAAAATTGTAGGAAGGTTAGTGTCTATCTCAACCCTTGTGGAAAGAATTTCAGCATACTCTAGTCAAACATATAAAGGTAATTACATTAATTTATCTGATGAAAAAATGGCTGATATTATAAAAATACCTAATTATGAGTTAAATGAAATTTTTGATATGAAGAGTAGGTGTGATTTTAACTGTGATGAGTGTAAATATTGTAGTAAACTATATGATCGTATCACTAAAACCTTAGAGGAACCAAAGAGTGTGAATGTTTATTCAGACTCAATATGAGAATAATATCTGCCCAAGACAAACTTGTTGGTTTCATCTGTTTTGTGTCTTGTGCTTAGCGAAAGGAATGAACATATATGAAGCAATACTTTGAAATGGATTTTCGTGAACTGGGGACTAAATTTGCAAAAGAATTGAATAAACATGAAACACGGAAAACGTATGATGAAGAATTTGCAGAACTATGGCAGTGTTGTAAAAGATTTGGTTTGTTTAAGTTAACAAAGGAGAACAGTAAGAACGAAAGAAATACATTAAGTGATATTATAGATCTTATGTATGGAATTGGATATGGTTCCGAAAATGTGGGTATCACATTTTCGGCAAATGTGCATATTTGGGCATGTATTGAACCTATAAAACGTTTTGCATCAGAAGAAATGAAACGAAATGTACTCCCAGATTTATATGATGGTATTAAAATTGGTGGACATGCGATCTCTGAGAACGCTGCAGGATCTGATGTATTTAACCTTGAAACTACGTATGAAGAAACTGTAGATGGCTATATCATCAACGGAGTAAAAAATTATGTAACGAATGCTCCTTATGCTGATATCTATCTTGTTTACGCACGAAAGAAAGATACAAAGGGGTTTAAGTCTATTAGTTGCTTCTTAGTGGAAAAAAACAACTCTGGGTTCAGTGTAGGAGAAAAAATAGAAAAAATGGGAATGAAATATACACCAATGGCATCTTTGTATCTGAATGACTGTAAGATTAAAAAAAATGCTTTATTGGGTAGAGAAGGTCAAGGTATGTCAATATTTAATTATACAATGGCAAAAGAACGTCCGTTACTTTTGGCCTTTCAGGTTGGTATTATGGATGCACAGTTACAAAAAAATATACAGTTTTGTAAAATGAGAAAACAAGGTGGAAAGTCTATTTTTGAATATCAATCAGTACAAAACAGAATAGCAGATATGGCAGTTAGATTAGAAGCTAGCAAACTATTTTTGAAAGAAATAACGGAACAAATGAGTAATAATAAAAATACATATGCGATATCATCAATTGCAAAATTGTATATAAGTGAGAGTTTGGTTAATAATTGCTTGTCATCTATGAAAAATATGGGAACGTTAGGCTATCTTGCCGAGTATGCGGCAGAACAGCAGCTAAGAGATAGCCTTGGTAGTCTATTTTATTCAGGTACTTCAGATATTCAAAGAAATATAATAGCAAATATGATATAAGGAGGTAGTATGTTATATAATTTATTAAGAAAATCTGCTCAGAATTATCCAGATAATATTGCAGCAGAAGATAAAAGTGGAACAATCACATATAAAGAGCTTTATAATATTAGTCAAGTTATTGGGAAATCGATTTCAGCGAAATTTCAAAGTAATAATGGGGTGATTGGTATTCTTATGGATAAATCAATTGATTATCTATCATCAATATTTGGTGTCTTGTTTACCCAAAATGCTTATGTTCCTTTAGATCAAGGAATGCCAATTGATAGATTGAAATATATCCTTAGAAATGCTGGTATAAGTTATCTAATAACTGATTCAAAACATTATAATCTGGCATGTGAAATATGCGATCAATCTAATGTACTGTTGTTTAATCGGACTGAATTTTCTAATCAAGAAATAGAAGGTTATGATACTAATAATGTGAGTGGTTCAGAAGAGAGTTTGGCATATATTTTATATACATCAGGATCTACTGGATTTCCTAAGGGGATAATGCATACTCATAGAAGTGCTCATGCATTTATTAAATGGGCAACTGAATATTTTCAGGTCAAAGAAAACGATGTTTTTTCATCTCATGCTCCATTTCATTTTGATCTGTCTATTTTTGATATATATGTATGTATATCGGTTGGTGCTAAACTTTGTATTTTGCCAAAATCAATTTCTAGTTTTCCTGCATCATTAATTGAGTTTATCAAAGTTAAACAGATAACTATTTGGTATTCTGTACCATTTATTCTTGTTAGTATGTTTTCGAATGCAAATATGAAAGAAGAACCATTTCATAGTTTGCGTACTATTATTTATGCTGGTGAATCTATGTCACTTCAAAATGCTATGAGGATTAAAGATTTGCAACCATGGACAGAAATTTATAATCTTTATGGCCCAACTGAAACCAATGTTATTACTTATTATAAATTAGATGAGTTAACTTCTTCGCGGAGTGATCAAGAGATTCCTATTGGATATCCGTGTCCGTATGCACATATTCGTGTTTTGGATGAACACGGTATTGAGGTGAAAAATGGTGAAATTGGGGAATTAGTAGTAAAAAGCAAATCATTAATGTCTGGCTATGTTGATAATGGAAGAATAAATCAGAATGATTTTGAATATGCAACAGGAGATATTGTTAAGAAGGAATCTGACAACCTATTTGTCTTTGTAGGAAGAAAAGATTATATGGCAAAAGTTAATGGTTTTAGGGTTGAGTTAGGGGATATAGAAAATAATATTAAAAAATTTCCGAATATAGATGATTGCTATGTCAAAGTAAAAAAAGAAAATGGCAGAGATATTATCGAGGTTATGATAGATTCAAAAGATGATATTGATATATTAAAATTGAAGCAATTCATGGCAACGAAAGTACCTGGTTATATGCTTCCTAATAATTATGTTGTTAGTCATAATTTAGAACGGAATACTCGAGGTAAAATAATTAGGAGGTGAAATGATAAATGAATATTGTTGTATGCTTGAAATATATTAACTCTACTGAAGAATATAGAGAAAAACTCCTACCTTTTAGTCCCTGTGATAGAAATGCATTAGGGATGGCATTAGCCATTAAAAAAGAGTGGGAAAATATAACTGTTTCTGTTGTTAGTATGGGTCCCAACCAGGCTTCAAGATCTTTACAGGATCTTTATAGTTATGGTGTGGATGAAGTTTATCTGATTAGTGACAAATGCTTTGCTGGTTCAGATACTTTAGCTACAACGTATGTACTAGCATCCGCTATTGAAAAAATAAATCAACTTCAACCAATTGAACTGATTTTATGTGGGAAAAATACAATTGATAGTAATACTGGGCAAGTTGGTCCAGGATTAGCTTATCGGCTTAATACAGAATATTATGATTTATTGCAAAAGATTCATAAAACAGAAGAGGGCAATGTTTACGAGACAGAAAGGTACTTTGTAAGTAATCCAGAAAGTCGTGTATTAGCAACCGTAAATGTGGAGTGTTGTATACCATTTCCCACAATTCATAATATACAACTTGCGAAAAATAAAAACATTGTTTTATGGAATAACAAAGATTTAGGATTAGATACAAATCGAGTTGGATTATCTGGCTCTCCCACTAAGTTGGTGAAAGCGGATACAAAATATCCTTCTTCAATTAAAAAAACATTTATAGAAGGTAATCTACAAGTAAAGTTAAGTTTTTTGCAAGAAATTATAGATAGCAAAGGATGTTGTGAAGCGAATGGATAAGTTATGGGTATTTTGTAGTTTCAATGATGAGTATGAGAATAATATGACGCAATCGCTGCTCTCAAAGGTTTGTGAATTCACTGAAAGCAATGATGTTAAGTTAGAATTAATTTGTATGGTTCAGTCAGATGAACAACCTGAAATTCCTTTGAAACAATTGTCTAATTTAGGTGTTTCAAAAGTTAATATTTACAGAAATATTCAATTTGACATGATTCATATTCAGAGTTACATTATTGCAATGCAGAAATTGATAAAACAGCATCAGCCAAATTATTTATTATTTACTGGAACAGCATTTCATAAAAATATTGCTGCACAATTGGCAACCGCAATGGAGTTTGGTTTAACTGCTGAGTGTACAGAATATTTGATGACAGAAAATAACGATTTTATACAAATACGTCCAACATTTGATGGAAATACTTATGCACATATTATTACAGACAGTTCTCTTAAAATGTCGACAGCTTTACCAGTTATAAATACTTTTGAAGAACACAAAAAGAACTGTACTGATATTAAAGTGGTTGAAACAGATATACTATTGGATAATATCAATCATAAGGGTTTAATACAAATTAAGAATCAAGGGGTAGTTGAATCGAGAAAATTGCATGAATATGATATTGTTCTTGCTGGAGGAATGGGTCTAAAATCAAAAGAAAATTTTGAGAAATTGCAATTATTGGCTAAAAAGAGTAACATGGGTATAGCGGCAACAAGACCTGTGGTAGAAATGGGATGGGCTGAAAAATCTTGTCTAATTGGTATGTCGGGACAATGTATATCACCAAAGCTTTATATTGCTTTTGGAATATCAGGATCGCTACAACATATAGAGGGAATTAAGGGAACAGAGAAAATTATTTCTATTAATAATGATAAAGATGCACCATTACATGCCATTAGTAATTATATTATCATAGAAGATGCAGCAGATATGATAAATAGTTTACTGGATAAAACACAAGTTGATATATAAAATTATTTAATACCTTGATAGCGCTCAAGTGGTTTTCAAAGACATAATTTGAAAAACTTCAATAAATAGAGTAAACATTAAAGAGCTTAAATTTATCAAAGGAGATAAACTTATGGAACAAGAAATAAAAGAGTTTCTAAGCAACCATGGCATAAAATTCATTCAATTTGTAGATATAAGTCATTTGGGATACTCTCAAAATCAAGGTTTCCCAAAAGCTATTATATTTGGTATTCCATTTTCAAAAGAGTATCTAATGAAATTTTGTGAAGATGAGTCCACTGATAAACAAGAATTTAAAGAACTTGAACGAAATACAGATAGAACAGCAGATATTTTAACAGAGTTTTTAATAAGTAAAGGATATAATTCAATTTCTCAATCTGAACAGAGTGTCGAAGATAATAAATTATTTAATGTAGAGAAGTTAAGTTCAGCTTTGCCTCATAAAACTATTGCTGTATTAGGAGGAGTAGGCTGGATTGGAAAGAACAATTTGTTAGTAACTCAGAAATATGGATGCGCAATTAGTATGTGTTCTGTGCTTACAGATGCACCTTTGTTAACAGAAAACCATGATATTATACAGTCTAAATGCGGAAATTGCAATATATGTAAAGATATATGCGATGCTGATGCAATATTTGGACAAAATTGGTGTAAATCTACTGGCAGAGATTTTTTAATTGATGTGGATAAGTGTTCTACATGCGTAAAGTGTATTGCATTTTGTCCATGGTCTATAAAATATAGATGTAGTAAGTAAAGATAATTTCTTTATCTAGTCTTATATCAATTAGAAAGGAGATACTTATGGAATATTTATCGGAAATAAAACCATTTGATGAGTTTTGGCTTAATTGCTCTATTAATAATATAATATCAATTTTATTTTCTTATGAACCTAGTTATAAATATTTTATGTATTCTAATGATTATTGTTATAACAGTTCATATATTGGAACACATAATGGTGAAATATATAATGCTAATTTTGTTAGATTGGATTTTTTTAAAAATAAACCAATTACTAACAGTGAATCTGAATTTATTAATTCATTGGGCTTTATTAAATTAGAAAAATGTAATTATAAAGATACATTTTATTTTTTAGAAGAAATTAATGAGTTATTGAAGAAGAGAAAAATAATTGCACCTCTTGTTGATTTATATTACTGGAATAAGAATGGATATTCGTGGAATAATAATCATAAATGGCACTATACATTACTAACAGGATATAGTAGTGAAAGAAAAGAGTATTTTGCTATAGAAGATGATGCTTATCAAAATTATGGTATAATCACTGAATCAGAAAGTACTTTAATTTCATCTATACAAAGTAATTGGCATAAGCCTAAAGATTCGACAGACTATTTAAAATATACATTACCTAAATCAATTCCTAAATATGTTCTGCCGTTATATGAAGTAAAAAATAATATTCAGAAGATCATAACAAGCATAAATCAAATCGATTATGACAACTTATTTATTTTTGAAAATAGCGAAGATGGAATTAAAAATTATTTTTGGTTGCAACCATACTTTATGATTCAAATTATAAATAGACAAAATGCAAATATAGCACTATTAAAAAGATTATATCAAAAGAAGTGCTTAGATAATAACTCATTGAATAATTCGTTGTGTGAAATAACTAATATTATAAATATATGGAAAGAAATTAGAAGCATTGTTATAAAAGTTGGATATTTGAATATGAATTCATTTGGAAATAAATATTATAGTAAACTTCGATTATTGATTCAACAGGCTCTTGAAAAGGAATTGTATATGTGGAAGTCTATAGAAGATGCAATAGTTTCTTTTGATTTGTGTAACCTAGAAATTGATTTGGCATCACCATAATTTAGTCGAAATGATTAATAAAAATGGCTTTAAATTTTGAATAATAATAAAATAAACAACACACAAAACTATAAAATAACTAAATTTGTAAAAAACAAAAAAGTTGACATAAGTTGTAAAATAGTTTATCATATTCACTATATTATCATTAATGGTGAAAATGTAAAAAAAATATATATATGGCTTTGTTTTTTTAGATAAGGCTTTCAAACTTATGTTTCATAATTTAAGAAAGTCTTTAAGTATAATTGATAAATAATACTAGGTTGAATTATTGAATATAATAATTACTTCATAGTTAGTAAGAGGATATAAAATTTAAACCTATAAATCATACAACTTCTTGGCGGAAACGGGTGATTTATGGGTTAGCAGCGTAATAGTTTTATGTTATTAACTTTGCTATTTTTATTTTATGTAAAAATCAGATTTGAAAGTTAAAAAAGTAAAAAAAAAATAAAGAGAGGTAAAAAAAAATGAGTGATTACAAAAAGGAGCAACCATGGGTAAGTGGGGGTTATGAAAGTTTCACAGAACGGGGTGGATTTGAGGATATATATGTAACCTATGATTCAGAAACATTAAGGTATTTTTTGGATGGTGCAAAAGCTCTAATCGATGAATTGGAAATGGACGGAGTTGAGTCTGTTCTAGATGTGGGAACTGGAACAGGGCATATAGCGCTTGAAGTTGCAAAACGCTACCCAAACTTAAAAGTTGTGGGCGTAGACAATTCAACAGGTATGCTCAGCAAAGCTGAAATCAAGAAAGGGGATATAAGTAATGTCTCATTCATAAAGCATGACTGGGAGCAATTAGAAAGTATGGAAGGGAAATATGATGTGGTTACAAACTCATTTGGTGTCAACTTTGTAAAAGATATGGACAAGTTCGCTACCTCAGTGTTCTCAAAGATAAACCCAAAAGGTAAATTTGCTTTTGTGAATTTTGCTGATGGAGGATTTGAACCACTATCAACGGAGTTGTTTTCAGATCTTTTTAAAATGTCACTATTGAGAAGGGAACCAACACCAGTATCACCTGCAAATGACCTACTAATAAAACTTATGGAAGAGAGAGGGCTTGAAACTTTAAAAGTAATCAATAAGCAATTCGAATATCCTTTAGAAAAAGCAGAACAGTGGTGGACAGTAGTATCGCGTACAGCAATTAGAGAAAATTTTTTCAATGATCTTACCGAAAACGAGCTTGAAGAGTTCAAATGTGAACATCTCAAAAACATTCAGAAATTGATAGATAATGGATGTAATAAGCTTTTAATTTCGGCAACTATTTTTGTTGGAAGAGCTAACTAGTGTAAGCCACCATGAAATATTGTAGGTAACTAATATATTTTAATAATAAAAAATACGTGTTTATCCAAAGTAAGGATTGAACTTGTATAGTTTAGGAGTGCATATGAAAATATTTGTTTGTGTAAAACCTGTATTTGCTACTGATGATAGAATTAAGATTAATCAAGATTCTGACATTGTATCACTAAAAGGGAGCGTTGTCATTAATCCTTTTGATGAATATGCTATTGAAGAATCCCTTAGATTAAGAGAAATGTGGGGTGATTCTACAGTGACAGTAGTGTCTTATGGTAATGAAGATCAGGAAAGTGTGTCGTATTCTGCTCTGGCAATGGGGGCTGATAATGCCGTGTTTATTACGAGCAAAGAAAAAACATTAACAATTGATAGTTTTAAAACTGCGACACAGTTATTTAATTACATGGCAAAAGAAAATCCAGATTGCATTATTATGGGGAAAGAAGCAGCAGATACTCAAAACGCTGCAGTTGGACCTATTTTGGCTTCTCTTATGGAATTCCCGATTGCTACTAATGTTCACAAATGTGATTTTTTTGAGGATTTTGTTGAAATTGAGAGGTCAGTGTCTGGTAGTATTCAGCAACAGATTCAGATGAAGTTTCCTTGCGTTATAACAGTTACCAAAGGTATTAATAAACCTAGATACCCATCAATTAAGAATATAATAAATGCAAAAAATAAACCATTTTTAAGGTTGGAAGAACAAGAGGTTTTATATAACCATGAAAACTCTCCAGTATTATTTAGCTATCCACCAGAGAAAAGTAAATGTTGTATGTTAAAAAAAGACGAGCATGAAATTGCAGATCAAATATTAAAAATACTTAAAATGAATTAAAGGGAAAGTATCCACTATGATGAAGAAATTGATAATAATAATAACTGAATCTACTCAGAGTCAAAAGATGAAGCTACTGCAATATTCAAAACAAAGATTTCCAGGTTGGCAGATATGTGTGATTAATGTATTGAACAAAGACAGTAATACACAATTTGGAGGTAATGGTAGACATCGAGAAATTAAAAGAAAAATTAACACTATAGAGGAGCTTACTCAAATAATTAGTTCATCAAATCTTGTTATTGGACAATCAAACCCAAGTATAGATGAAATACTTCCATATATTGCTGGTAAAACTCATTCAATGAGTTTTAATAAGTGTTCGAATATTATATTTGATTCTAGTTCAAATCTTTTAAAAGTATCTAAAGATATTTATGGAAGTCGAATTAATATGAATACTCATATTAAAGAGTTAAATCATACGGTTTTTATTTCCTTATTGAATATTGAGTTTGAGTTTGAAGGTGAAATTATCGATGAAGAAATAGAATATTATACAATTAATCGTGATGTAATATTTGGGGGTAATTATAAAATATTTGAAAAAAAAGCACCTTCCACCAAAAAAAAAGATATAAACGATGCTTCTATTGTTGTTGCTGGAGGACGAGGTATAAAAAATAATGAAGATTTTGAACTTTTAAAAATACTTGCTGACAAGATTGATGGAGCTTTGGGGGCTTCTAGAGCAATAGTTGATGAGGGATTTATAGGGGAAGAGGCTCAAGTAGGTCAGACTGGTAAAACTATTAACCCTGATTATTACATAGCATTTGGAATTTCAGGGACGATACAACATGTAGCTGGAATGAGGAACAGTAGAACTATAATAGCTGTTAATAAAGATAAGGATGCACCTATATTTCAGTTTGCTGATTATGGAGTTGTTCTTGATTATAAAGATATAGTACTGAGCTTAATCGAGAAGTTAAGCACAAAATAAGTTAATAATTTAAGTAATTATAAATTAAAAAATGAGGAGGAAGTAGGTATGAATTTTAGTTTTTCACAGGAACAAATGCAGTTAAAGGAAATGGTAAGTAAATTTGTTAATGAGGAGCTCATTCCTTATGTTGCAGAATATGATAAGAAAGAAAATCCAATGGATTGTGTGCCTTGGACTATTATTGAGAAAGTTATGAAACTTGGTATTGGAAGTGCCGCTGTTCCTAAGGAATATGGTGGTAGTGGATTATCAAACCTGGATATAATGAATATCATGGAAGAACTTGGGCGTGGAGATGCTGGTTTTGCTAGCGCAATATTATCTACGATAACTGGTGCACAGTTAATATTAAAATTTGGAACTGATGATCAAAAGGATAAATGGTTACGAAGGATAGCAAATGATGAGACAAATAGGTTTTTAATGGGGTTTGTTCTGTCTGAACCTCAAACTGGCTCAGATAATATGTCAGCTGATCCCAAGGCAGGTATCCAAACAACAGCAGAATTGGTAAACGATAATTATGTGATAAATGGGAAGAAAAGTTTTATTACAAATGCAGGAACTTCCGGATTATACTTTGTTTGGGCTAGAACTGATAAGACAAAAGGTGCACCGCAGGGCGGGCTTAGTGTATTTTTAGTACCAGCAGATACACCTGGTATGAAGGTTGGCAAAATTGAAAATAAAATGGGTAATAGATTAGCACAACATGGAGAAATGATTTTTGATAACTGTATAGTATCAAAAGATAATTTGCTTGGTTCGGAAGGAATGGGCTTCCCAATCTGTTTAGCAATGATTGAGAATAGATTTCCTACAGTAGGGGCGATTGGTACTGGTATTGCACAGGCAGCATTTGATATTTCATATAAATATGCAAAAGAAAGAGTTCAGGGTGGAACGCAGATTATTAATCATCAGGCAATTAGCCATAAGTTATCAAACATGCTTATATCAATAGAATCATCAAGATTATTATATCAGAAAGTAGCTTGGAATTTGGATGAAAAGCAGACAAATATGTTGCTAGGATCAATATGTAAAGTAACTGGTTCGGAAGCTGCAATTACAGCAGCAAATGAGGCTGTGCAAATTTTAGGCTGTTATGGATATTCAAGAGAATATCCAGCAGAAAAGCTATTGAGAGATTCAAAGGCATTATCAATATATGAAGCAGGAAACGAAGTGCAGAGATTGAATATTCTTAACATGTTCCGTATGATGGAACAAAAATTTCAGTGATAGTCTTAGGCTTAAACGATTATAAGAATAAGAGTTATTAACATTTAAATTTAGTTAGGATCTTGCATAATTCTAAGATTTTGTTTTGTACAATTGTATTAGTAATTGAAAATCAAGTTACCTGGTACAATATCATGCTAAATAAATCTTGTGAGTTATGCAAGTTTCCACATTCAGTTTTAGAAATTAGAAGAGTACTGATTAATGATAATAATATTTTAAAAGAAATAAAAGTTAATTAATATAAACAGTTAGGAGTGAGAATGTGGTAAAAAGTTCAAAAAGCAGTAAATGGAATCTAGTGGAAAATAAATTATTAGGTAATGATGCAGTGGCAGAACAAGTTAATGGAAACAATATGACAGTTTGTAGGTATAAAATAAATGAAAAAGTGAGTGTACCATTGCATTCTCATGAATATGAGCAAATTATCTACGTAGTACAAGGTCAAATGAATCTTACTGTTGAAGAAAAACAGATTTCGATGAAGGCAGGAGATATTCAAGTAATATTGAGTAATGAAAAGCATGGTTCTCAAATAACAGGAGTACCATTTCAGGTAATTGAGTCTTATTATCCGATTAGATCAGACTTGTTGGATAAACAAGAAGAATGTTCATGAGAATGTTGAGGGAATGGGTAGCAGTTAAGTAGCTAACTTTATTAGTTATAGATGTAAGTTCGAGAAATAATTTAGAATAAACATTGGAGGAATAGCCATGTTCAGAGATAAGTATGAAAAATTTAAAAAATCTGTAGAAGATTTTAACCTTATTCCAGATGAAACCAAGAGGATTGTCATTGGTATGTCTGGTGGAAAAGATGCAGCAATAATGACTCATTTTTTAATGGAATATAAAAAAAATGAACGTCCTGATATTGAATTAGAAATGGTGCTAGCACCTGTACCACATCCGTTTGGTAAAGAAATACCGGAAAAGGTTTTCGATATGCCAATTGATAATAGACAAAAAGAACTAATAATAAATCAAAAAAAAGTAATGGATGATTTTCATGCATATTGGTCAAAATATATGAATTGTATATCTATACCTGTTCAACATGAGCTTATTGATAAGCGTATATTAAAAATGAATTGGTCATGTATAATGTGCTTTAATACAAAAATGAAGGCTTTTAATGAATATTTTTTAAAGCAGCCATATGAAGATAATACGCTATTTGCTTGTGGGTGGACAAAATGGGATGCGCATTATACTTTGATTTCACATTTATTAAAAACAGATGGATCAAAATGGTATGAATGTAAAAAACACAATCCTGAAAAATATAAAGCCGATTGTATATATCTTGCTTCATTTTCAGCATATCCAAAAGTTGATTTAGGTATACCTGGGAAAAAGATTTATCGTATTAATCCGATGGTGGAATTTGATGATACAGAAACGTATGAATTATCAAAGGAAATGGAAATTCCAGTATTAGTAGATATATGTAAAGAATTATATGGTGATACATTTGAACAGGATAGAAGATATGCAGCTAAATATCTGGAAATATTCTCAAAAAATCAAAAATACTTAAATCTTTCACAGAATTCTATATTATACAATTATAGAAGTTTACTGGAATTTATGAAAAATATTCAGATTCTACCACCAGTAGAGGAAATTGAAGGTTTAATGTATGAAGGATATAATTCAAATTTTGATGAAGTTTTTAATTTATTAAAAAAATAGAGGTGAACGGTAACTTTTCCAAAAAGTTTACTTTCAAAAGCAGACTCTTTAGAGCAGTTACAAATATGAGGTTTAATTGATGAAGTAAAAATCAATTAAAGTTAATATTATAATTACGATTGGAGAGATTAAATGAGAATGAATACTAGTATAAAATATATGGATTATTATATTCCACCTAAAAATATTACAGTTGAAGAAATTTTAGCTATGAATACTAATAACTCTATGATTTCTGGTAAAAGCTATGAAGAATTTTCCAAGCAGTTTAAAGAAGAAAGCGGTTTGAGAAATGTTTCTGTTTTTGATTTAAAGGATAACTTAACTGAAATAGTGTCTAGTATGGTAGAAAAGCTTTTTAAAACTACAGGGATAAAACCATCAGAAATAAAATATTTGGTTTGTGGAAATCCAATTTTGATGGAAGGAAATGTATCAGCAATTCATTATATACATAAAAAATATAATCTTAAAAATGCAGTTATTTTGCCAATTTTTCAAACGTGTGCTTCAACAATACTTGCTATGGGGCTTTCTCAAAAATTATTAGGTGAAAAAGAAAAAGAATATATGCTTATTTTATCTTCAAGAAAATCACCAGATATAAAAGGTAGATATGTGGGTTATACAGTTTTGGGAGATGGGATATCTGTGGTATTAATTGAAAATGGACCTGGTGAAATTAACATAACTAATTGGTGTTCATTTAACAATGGGACAAGTAGTTGTAACAGAGTTGAAAGTTCAGTTAAAAGTGAAGAAGTAGATGTATATCAATTGCAGCGAAATATTATTAGCAATGGAGTTTCGTTTTTACAAAGATCTTTGAAGGAGATAGAAGTTGAACTAAATGATCTTGATATAATAATACATCCTAACACATATTACGATGTATGGTCCAAAATATATACCAATTTGTTGAACATTGAGCAAAATAAATTTTATCTTGATAATATTGGGGATGGTGGTCATATTAACGATGTGGATTTAATTAGAAATACAAAGGACTATATTGATAAAAACAAAGCTCATAAAAAAAGTATGAATATATTGATTTATGGAATTGATCTTGTTGAATCACTTGATACTAATTATCATATGATTTCTTTGGATGTTAAAGGTGATTTATGATGTTGATATTCAACAAAATTAATAGGTATAATTATCAATTATATATTCATTTTAATAATAGTAGCGTGATACATCAGAATAATAGAAATAAAAGTTCTGATTTACATAATAAGGGGTGCTTTTAGTGAGTATAATTTATAATTTATCATCTGAATATATTAAAAAATTTTCTAAAGATAATGGTGTTGACTTTGTAGGTATAGCTACACCAGATAGATTTGATGGGGCGCCGCAAGGGCATCATCCAGAGGACTTGATGAAAACAGTTAGGTCTATTATTGTATGCGGGAAAGAGGTTCCAACAGGAGCTTTATCAGTTCCGGGGACACTTTATCATAAAGTAATTGAAATGACGCATCTTCAGCTTGAACAAGTTGCTTTGAAGATAACTCAAGAAATTGAGAAAAATGGAGGGAGAGCTGTCCCAATACCTACAGATTCTCCTTATTGTTTTTGGGATGAGGAAAGACAATACGGGCTAGGTGACATTTCTATAAAACATGCAGCAGAAGCAGCAGGTCTGGGTAAAATAGGAAAATCAACTATATTTATATCTAAAACCAATGGTATTTTAATTCGTTTGGTTTGCATTTTAACAGACGTTGACCTTGAGCCAGATCCAGTTACAGATTGGGAACCATGCCCTGAAGATTGTCATTTATGTATAGATTCTTGTCCGACAAATGCCATAAAACCTGGTTATATATGCGAACAAGGCTTATGCAGAAAAAATATATTCAAAAAAACTCTTAGAGGAATTCAATATGAAGATTGTCGTGAATGTTTAAAAGTTTGTCCATGGGTATTAAATAAAACGCAAAAAATTGAAAATTCTATATGCAGCAATGAATTGAGTTGTGATAGTATTGCTAGACGAAATGATGTACGTGAAAAGATAGTGATATCAACTTTGGGGCCAAATGGAACTTGTAGCGAGTATGCTTCACAGTTTTTTCTTGATAAAAACGATTATGACGGAAAAATTAATCTGTTCTCTACATTTGAACAAGCTGTGGAAGATTTAAAGGAAGGTAAATCAGATCATGTAATTATTCCTTCGGCGTATCGTAATTTTGCAGATATTATTTTTCAAGAACAATACACAATAGAAATTGATGATGTTTTCAAGTTACCAACACCTAATCTTGTGATAGCTAATAAGGGAAATGAAAATGAAATAAAAAAAGTTGCAACCCATTCATCGCCTAGTAGTCTAGTTAAGGAATATTTTCCAAATGCACAATTAGTTATATCAAAAAGTAATAGTAATGCTGCGGAAATGCTATTAGCAAATAAGGTAGATGCATGCATAACTACTATTAAATGTGCAGAGATGTACTCATTAAATATAATACATAATTTTGGTAGTATTAATATGGGGTGGAATGTACTGAAAAGAAAGTAATGCATATTTAAAAAAGTATTTAGATATGTTTAATAATTTTAAAAATATTAGCTTATCTTTTTAGAAATTTGATGGGGGTGTACAAATGAGCACTATTGAAACAAAAAACAAAGATATAGATAAAATTATTGATGAACTCAAAAATATAATAGCTAAAAATTTTAATATTAATTTATGTAGTTTTGATGGAAAAACGAGTCTTTTTGAGGGGGGGTTATGGCTAAACTCCGTACAAATGATTATACTAACAATACATATTGAGAAATATTATGGAAAAGAATTTGACTCGCACTTGTTAATTTCTAAAAATTTTGAAAATTTATATGATTTAGCCAATATCATAATGGAAAATTTCTAGGTATAAAAAGCTAATTTATTCAAATATTTGAGAGAAAATGATATCTAGGAGTATAGTGTCATTTTGAAGTGAAAAAAATTATAAACAGAATAAAAATCATAGGTAGTTAAATTATAATAGGGGGGTTTGCAATGAATTATTTTCTGTCTGAAGAACAATTAATGATAAAAGATCTAGTAAGAAAAATTTCAAATGAATGTATAGCGCCGTTAGTGAAAAAATGTGATGAAGAAGAAGATTTCCCTTATGAAGTAACAAAGATACTTGGAAACTCAGATATTTGCGGAGTTTATATTGAAGAGAAGTATGGTGGGTTAGGTGGAGGAATATTAGAGATGGCACTTGTTGTAGAAGAGTTAAGTAAGGTATGTGGAGGTATAGCACTTTCATTTGCGGGTACTGCCCTAGGAACCTTCCCTATAATTCTTTTTGGCTCTGAGGAGCAAAAACAAAGGTATCTCCCAGAAATAGCATCAGGCAATAAACTTGCAGCTTTTGGGTTGACGGAGGCAGAGGCAGGTAGTGATGTCGCTGGTATTCAAACTACAGCAATTTTAGATGGAGATGAATATGTTATACAAGGGACAAAACAGTGGATAACAAATGGTGGAGAGGCAGATATATACACTGTTATTGCATGTACAGATAAGCAAAAAGGTACGAGAGGTTTCTCGGCATTTGTAGTTGAAAAGGGGACGCCTGGCTTCTCTTTTGGCAAAAAAGAAAATAAGATGGGAATTAGAGCATCAGCAACAAGAGAGTTAATATTTGATAATTGTAGAATACCTAAAAAAAACCTTTTATCACAAGAGGGGCTAGGTTTTAGTGTTGCAATGGAAACATTGGATAGGACAAGACCTGGAGTTGCCGCACAGGCGCTCGGAATTGCACAGGGAGCATTTGATGAAGCACTTGCATACTCTAAAGAACGAGTTCAGTTTAAGAAATCAATATCTTCTTTTCAAGCTGTTCAACATATGCTTGCAGATATGGCAATACAGATAGAAGCAGCAAGGTGCTTGGTTTATCAGACTTGTAGACATATTGACAGTGGTACAAAGGAGATTACAAAGGAATCAGCTATGGCAAAGGTTATGGCTTCAGATGTAGCAATGAAAGTAACTATTGATGCTGTGCAAATCCTGGGAGGTTATGGATATATGAAAGAGTATCCTGTTGAAAAAATGATGAGAGATGCTAAAATTACTCAGATTTATGAAGGAACAAACCAAATTCAAAGGAATATTATAGCTCGTGAACTAATGAAGGAGTGTTCAAGAAAATAATGAGTAGCTTAGAAAAAATAAAAATATTCAAATGAAAAGAGGGTTATTGTCATGAGTAAGAATTTAAAAAGTCTAAGACAAGAAATAGATGAAGTAAATATTTCTATTCTTAAAATGATTAATAAAAGGATAGAGTTGATAAATGAAATATCTAATCTGAAAGATAAGACAGGGATTGAATACTTTGATCCAGAACGTGAGACTGAAATGATGGAAAGCGTTTTAAGGAAAAATGATGGACCTTTATATAACGAAATTGTAAAGGAGATATTTAGTAAAATATTCTCATCATCATTGAAGTTTATGGGAATAAACCACCAAAAGAAATTATTGATTAGCTCAAAATCAGATGTATGTTTTAGTAGTATTAATCAGATGTTTGGAATAAATGATAATGAACCTATTATTATAGCAGGACCATGTGCTGTTGAAAAACCAGAATACCTTGAAACTATAGCAAAATTCTTAAAAGAAAGAAATATTAGATTTATAAGGGCTGGCGCGTATAAGCCAAGATCTTCACCATATGATTTTCAAGGATTAAAAGAAGAAGGGTTAAAGATATTGCATGATGTTTCAAAAAAATATGGTTTGATAAGCGTTACAGAAGTAGTTGATACGAGGGATGTAGAGTTAGTTTCAAAGTATGCAGATATTTTACAAATTGGGGCAAGGAATATGCATAACTTTGAACTATTAAAAGCTGTTGGACAAACCAACCATCCAGTATTATTGAAAAGAGGACTCAGTGCAACTATTCAGGAATTAATGCTTGCAGCAGAGTATATTGAATTAGAAGGAAATAAAAAGTTAATCCTATGTGAGCGAGGAATTCGAACTTATGAAACAAAAACAAGAAATACACTTGATATTTCTGCAATTCCTATTATAAAAAAAGAAACACATTTACCAATTATTGCGGATTTAAGTCATTCTCTTGGACGAAAAGACATTATTAATGATATTGCAAAGGCTGTTCTTTCTGCTGGAGCGGATGGTATTATGGTAGAGGTTCACCCATTTCCTGAACTTGCCCTTTCAGACAGTAAGCAACAGTTAAATTTAGAAGAATTTGATACGATGCTTAACCTAATAAAAAAAATACACGGAATATTAAGTATTTCATAGAGAAAGTGAATCGCTGATGAAATTTTATAATTATGAAATGAGTGAAATAAATTTATAATTGATAGCGAATTTTAGGTATTAAGGAGGCTTGAGTAGATAAAATGAAGGAGTTGATTTTAAAATCAATGGAAGATATTAACTCTATTGGAGAAATTATTTAGGCGGATGTATTAAATACACCTGCAGGAATTAGTTCTCCCTTTTTTATTCTATAGAAAGTGTAATATATCACTTGTTATTTTGATTTTAGCATGAGATTTTGTATTTGTATTATATAGAAAATTTTAAAAGTGATTATACTTAATAAATATTAAAACTTTCAAGTTATAGATAGTAAAAATAACAAATTGAGGGTGGGAATATATGAGTGAAATAAATATCATAGAGATAATAAAAATGTTTAATTCAAGTAATATATATGAGTTGAATTTAGAAAATAAAGATTTTAAACTTTCGGTTAAAAAGAAAAACGAAGAATTAATTCTAAGTGAACCACAAAAATCAGAAAACTCACAATTGGCTATTGATACAGTTAACCAAAAAGATATTAATTGTGTTGAAATTAAATCACCTCAAGTAGGAACAATAATATCACTTGATTGTGTGAGTGGTAAGGAAAATAGATGTAAAGAAATAAAAGTTAAAAAGGGTGAGGTGTTATGCATTATTGAGGCAATGAAAATGATGAATGAAGTAGTGGCACCTATTGATGGCACAATACAATCTATTATGGTTGAAGAAAATCAAATTGTAGAATATGGGCAAGTATTATTTGAAATAGAAGAGAATTAGTTACATAAATATTGATGATTTCTTTAGTTGTGTAGTATTAATTAGTAAATTTATAAGCAAAAAAAATGAGTAGGTGAACATATGTTTAAAAGAATATTAATTGCTAATAGAGGAGAGATTGCTGTCAGAATAATTAGAAGCTGTATGGAGATGGGAATTGAAACTATAGCTATTTATTCAGAAGGAGATAAAGACAGTTTACATACGTTAATAGCAGATAAATCAATTTGTATTGGACCAGATGATGTTTCTAAAAGTTATTTAGATATAGAAAAAATAATTTATGTAGCTAAAATTTTAAAAGCAGATGCAATTCATCCAGGATATGGATTACTAGCGGAAAATCATTGTTTTGCTATGAGGTGCAGGGAAGAAGGAATTGTTTTTATTGGACCTTCTGAAAATAATATCCACTTATTTGAAGATAAAAATAAAGCTAAAAAGTTTGCTAAAAGTATAAATATACCAATAATTGAAGGTAGTGATGAATTAGATGATTTATTTAATGCTAAAGAAGAAGCTAAAAAAATTGGATATCCTGTATTAGTAAAATTACTAAATGGTGGTGGGGGAAAGGGTATTAGAATTATTAAAAGTGAAGATGAATTTGATAGTAAATACATGTTATGTTTTCAAGAAGGAAAATTATTAGGAAATCCTAAGTTATATTTAGAAAAGTATATAAAAAATGCTAGACATGTAGAAGTACAAATATTAAGAGATAGATTTGGAAATACAATTTGTCTAGGAGAAAGAGATTGTACTTTACAAAGAAGATATCAAAAAGTAATGGAAGAATCACCAGCAGTAATATTAAGTGATCAATTGAGGCAGAAGATCTATAAGGATGCAATTAAAATTGCTAATAAAAGTGGGTATGTTAATGCAGGAACGATAGAATTTTTAATAGATGAAAATAAAGATTACTATTTTATAGAGGTTAACCCAAGAATTCAAGTTGAACATACTGTTACTGAAATGCTTTATGATATAGATATTGTTAAAGAACAAATTAATATCGCTTTAGGAGAAAAAATTCCATTTCAAAATGAAACACTATATAAACGAGGACATGTTATAGAATGTCGTATAAATGCTGAAATACCTTTAAAACATTTCACACCAAGTATAGGAACAGTTGAAAAATTACATTTTCCAGGTGGTGTAGGTATTCGAATAGATTCATTACTTTATCAAGGCTACAAAATACGTTCAAATTTTGATGCAAATATTGCTAAGTTAATTGTTAAGGAAAACAACAGAAGAGATGCAATTAAAAAAATGCGTAGGGCGTTAAGTGAGTTCGTTATTTCTGGAGTTAGTACAAATATTGGATTTCTTCAACAATTATTGACATTGGAAGCGGTTTTGAATAATGAATATAATACAAATTTTATAGAAGAATATATAAGTGAGGAGGATATATTTGGATAGTTGGAGAGAGATATTTAAATCACAGAGGAATCTTTTTTACGGAAAAAAAGAAGAAGGAAATAATTTGCATCAAGAATATAAACCAAAGAATAGATGTATAAAATGTGGAGCAAATGATTCTATAGAGATTATGAAAAAAAAATATGGAGTTTGCGATAAGTGTGGTTTTCACTCACGATTAGATAGTAAACAAAGAATTGAGCTTATATTTGATAAAGGTAGCATAAAGTATTTGGATAATGACTTGGATTGTATTAATACCTTAAATTTCCCTAGATATGATGAAAAATTAAATCAAGCTAAGGAGATAAGTAAACTTAAAAGTGCTGTAGTGACTGGACAAGGAAGAATTTTTGATAAGAAAGTTTATTTTGGAGTAATGGACTACAGATTTATTATGGGATCAATGGGGGAAATTGAAGGAGAAAAAATAACAAGAATGATTGAAGGGGCAATTGAGGATGAGTTACCAGTTATAATATTTACAGCATCAGGAGGAGCTAGAATTCAAGAAGGAATGTTATCGTTATATCAGATGATAAAAGTAAGTGCAGCACTTAAAAAACACAGCAATAAAGGATTATTATATCTAACAATTGCGACTGATCCGACAACTGGCGGTGTAAATGCAAGTTTTGCATCTCTTGGGGATATAATAATTTCTGAACCTAATGCTGTAGTTGGATTTGCTGGCAAAAGAGTTATTCAACAAACCATAAAAGAAAAATTACCAGATGATTTTCAACAATCAGAACTTGTGTTGAAAAATGGATTTATTGATTGTATAGTTGATAGAAGAAATATGAAAGAAATAATTTTCAATATACTTAAGATACATTCTATAGAAAGCACTTTAAATAATGACACAAAAAAAGTTATAGATATTATGAATAAAGATATTGAAAGAATTAATAAAGATATAGAAAGTATCAATCCAAATGAAATAGTACATAGTCCATGGGAAACTGTTAAGATAGCAAGAAATAGAAAAAGACCAAATTATAAAGTTTTCATAGATGTAATAATTGAAAATTTTATAGAATTACATGGGGATAGATGTTTTGGAGATGATAGTGCTGTTGTAGGTGGAATAGGGTTGATAAATGGTATCCCTGTGACAGTTATAGCAAATGCAAAAGGAGCATCGCCACAAGAAAATATTAAAAGAAATATGGGAATGGCTCATCCAGAGGGATATAGAAAAGCATTAAGATTAATGAAACAGGCAGAAAAATTTAATAGACCAATTTTATGTTTTGTAGATACTCCAGGAGCATACTGTGGAGTGGAGGCAGAAAATAGGGGGCAGGGGCAAGTTATTGCAAAATGCTTAACAGAAATAGCAGATATAAAAACTCCAATAATAACAATTATACATGGGGAGGGAGGTAGTGGGGGGGCGTTAGCAATAGGAGTAGGCGATTATACTTATATGTATAAAAATTCAATTTATTCAGTTATTTCTCCGGAAAGCGCTGCGGCAATAGTATTTAAAGATTCATCGAAGGCAGAAGAAATCTCACCATACTTAAAATTTAAGGCATCTGATTTAATTGAATATAAATTGGTTGATGAAATATTGGACGAACCTTTTGAGGGATTACATGTTGATGGGGTTCAATATGTAATTAAATTGAAGAAAATATTATATGAAAAAATAATTTATTTAAAAAAACTGGATAAAAAAGTTCTTGTGGAAAAAAGAAATCATAAAATTAGATTTAAAATATCAAATGGTTTATCGGAAAATGAAAAATGTTTTAAGTGATTAAATATGTTTATAGTGTATAGCCACGTATTTGTTAAACTTTAACAAATGCGTGGCTATATTTTTGGTCATTCCATCAATTTACAGTATGCTATGAATATAGTAAAATTTATATAAATAAGTTATTTGTGGGAAAAACTATAAAAATTTAGGAGTGGAATTTATGGCGGGATTAAATTTAAAGGGAATTAATAAAATATATCCTAATGGTTATCATGCTGTTAAGGATGTGAGTTTTGAAATTGAGGACAAGGAGTTTATTGTTCTTGTTGGGCCATCTGGGTGTGGTAAGTCTACAACATTGAGGATGATAGCGGGACTAGAAGAAATAAGTGATGGTGAATTATATATTGGGGATAAGGTAGTAAATGATGTTCACCCTAAGGATAGAGATATAGCCATGGTATTCCAAAACTATGCCTTGTATCCACATATGTCAGTGTATGAAAATATGGCTTTTGGTTTAAAATTGAGAAAGTACCCGAAAGAAGATATTGATAAGAGGGTAAACAATACAGCTAGAATACTTGGAATAGAGGAGTTATTACCAAGAAAACCTAAACAATTATCTGGAGGACAGAGACAGAGAGTTGCTTTAGGAAGAGCTATTGTAAGAGAGCCTAAGGTTTTCTTAATGGATGAACCATTATCAAATCTTGATGCAAAATTAAGAGTTCAGATGAGAGCGGAACTTTCTAAACTTCACAAAGAACTTCAAACAACCTTTGTATATGTAACCCATGATCAGACTGAGGCTATGACAATGGGATCAAGAATTGTAGTTATGAAAGAGGGGGTTGTGCAGCAGATAGATGAACCTCAAACTATATACGAGCATCCGGTTAATAAATTTATAGCATCATTCATAGGGTCACCACAAATGAATTTCATAGACTGTAAAGTTATTCAAAATAATGATAAAATGTATTTAGAATTCTTTGATAGTAAGATTGATATTCCGGAAGATAAAATCAAACTTATCAAAGAAAATGATTATATAGGAAAGAAAATCCTTCTTGGAATCAGAACTGAATCTGTTCTTATAGATGAAAGTAATGAAGGGATTCTTGCCAAAGTTGAAGTAACTGAGATGCTTGGTTCAGAAACATATCTATATCTAAATTCAAATGGGTATAATATAATTGCTAGAGTAGATCCAAGTACGAAAGCTTCAGTTGGAGAAAATGTAAGAATCAAGTTTATTGCTGATAAAATTCATTTATTTGATAGAGAAAGTGAGAAGGCTATTTTCTAAGCTACTAGGAGGAAAACTTTTGAGTAAAATTTTAAAAAGTAAAGTTATAGACAAACTTAAGAATATTATCCAAGGTGATTTAATCATGTTAGATGGTGAGTTTAATACAATCTGGAGCAATAATGAACAAATTATTGGAGAATTTGATTATAAGAGATATAAAAACATAATATATAGAGGAATTAATTTTATAGATAATAGAATATTATATTTGCATATTGATGAGGAGTTAGTAATTGTAATAGAGGATGATAATGAATTCAATAGAAATGTAATTGAAATGGTGGCTTTATTTGTTGAAGAAGAGAAAGAATATGAAAGTAAAGAAGATGTAATAAAAGGCCTCATAAATGGAGAAATAGATAAAAAATATGGAGAAGAACTTTTTAAAAAGCTTGATTTTAAATTAAAAAAGAAGATGAAAGTCTATATTGTAGAATGTCGAAAAGAAATTGAAGAAATTTTCAATTTATTGAAGGAGTTTTTTGAAACTTCTATAATATTAATAAATGAGAAGAAAATTGTAGTTATTGATACATTACTTGAAGATAATCTCGAAGAAGGTATACAGGATGTTATACTTTCGGAAACAATGATAAAAATAAAAATTTCAGTGGGAACTGTTGTAACTGATATCCTTGATATTAAAAATAGCTATGATAGAGCTATGAAAGCAATGGTACTTGGTAAGAGACTAATTAAGGGAAAAGACATTTTCTACTATGATCAGATGATATTACCTATCATAATAAATGGAGTTAAAAGTAAAAAGCTTACTACATTGAACAATGAACTGTTTCAAGGTATGGATAAGATATTTGAAGACATGGAACTCATGCAAACGGCAACAAGTTTTTTGGAAAACAACTTAAATATAAGTGAAACATCCAAAAAGCTTTTTATACACAGAAATACTTTGACGTATAGGTTAAACAAAATCAAAAAGCTCAGTAGATATGACTTAAGAAGTTTCGAAGATGCTGTGAATTTTAAAATTGCCCTCTATATTCACAGTTATAACAAAAATTAGTTTAGTGTTTACACCCTTTGTTCATTTAGGGTGTTTTTTTTATTCTTTAGGAAATTGAAAAATTTCCTAAAGAAATTATCATACGTAACGCTACTTATATCAATGTATTATATGTTTGTGTAAAATTGTACCAATGCAATTTCTAAAGAATAAAAAAATGAAGGGGTTGTAGGGGAAGTATCCCCCTGCCGGTTTAAGAAGGGTGCTCAGCAACGATAGTTGCGTCGAAGGGAAACATAGGTTTCACTAGCGAAGCGTGCATTTTTTAGTTTTTATAAAAAAATATACTGACAATATTAGGAATAAATATACAAATACATTATCAGTAATTATAGGAAGAGATATTGGTAAAATAAGGACTTAATTTAGTATGACGAGTAATTGAAAATGTTGAATGAAAATTCAGACTAAAATTAATGTGTAATAATTATGGTAGTTTAAGAAAGAGAAAATATAGGATATAATATTAATAAGAAAACCAAATTGAGGATAAATTATGAGTATAGAAGAAATAAAGGAAGCAAAAGATGAATTAATAAGATTAAGTAATGACGATGAACAAAGAGTACTTTATGAAATAAGAGAAAAAATACTTAAGGATAAAGTAAGTGCATTGAATAAAGCTAAGAACGAAGGTTTAAAAGAGGGAATAGAACAAGGAATAGAACAAGGAATAGAACAAGGAATAGAAAAAGGAAAGATTGAAATTGCTAAAAAGTTGTTAGATATTTTAGAGGATGAAATGATTGCTCAAAAAGTAGATCTTACAATAGAAGAAGTAAAGAAATTAAGAGAAAAATAGAGTAAAATGAAGAAAAAGAATAAAGAATAAAGAATAAAATTTTGGAAGGGGCTTTTTAAAGTCTCTTTTTATGGTGGGTTTGAATTCGTGGGAAGTAATTTGATTTTGATGGAGAGTAGGAATGTACAAACAATGGCAAATGTAATATACTGTATATATAACTAGTCCCCAAAATCACATTACCTATTTCTCCAGAGATAAGACAACCCAACAAATTTTGCAACATACAGCTGAGCGGAGTTTGAGAAGCAAATGGATTGAGATGGGACAGAAAAAGCTTGTCTATCGACAAAATAACAAGCAAAATTGTACAGGCAACCAGCTTGTCTAAGGGACAAGCGAAAGTATTGATATAGGCGAGATTGAATGAATTTACGAGTTGAAGAGCATATTCCATTAAAATAAGGATTGAAACTACCACTTCCCCATCAATTACCTTGAAAGTATAATTAGTTGAAGAGCATATTCCATTAAAATAAGGATTGAAACTTCTTCAAGAACATCTTCATCTTTTTTTATGCTCCTGTTGAAGAGCATATTCCATTAAAATAAGGATTGAAACTTATATATCTGAATAGGGATAGATAGGCTAGTTACCGTTGAAGAGCATATTCCATTAAAATAAGGATTGAAACACTATCTCTATTTCACAATTATACAAATTAGCAATATAGTTGAAGAGCATATTCCATTAAAATAAGGATTGAAACACTAAGAACATTACTTGTAAGTGGTGGAATAATCTTGTTGAAGAGCATATTCCATTAAAATAAGGATTGAAACTTAAAGCTTTTTTCTCAATTGTTTTTTTAGGTCTAGTTGAAGAGCATATTCCATTAAAATAAGGATTGAAACTCTGCAACAGTACCAATATTGCTTCCATTATCTCCAAGTTGAAGAGCATATTCCATTAAAATAAGGATTGAAACTAACGTGATATAATAATATCAGTATTGCTCTGCTATGGTTGAAGAGCATATTCCATTAAAATAAGGATTGAAACATCATAGATAAACCTCAAATATTTACCTGAAGATTGTGTTGAAGAGCATATTCCATTAAAATAAGGATTGAAACTGGAAGTGCCTAGCATCTCGTATGACACCTTTTTCAACCAGTTGAAGAGCATATTCCATTAAAATAAGGATTGAAACTTTCCGTATCCTGGATATCTTACTGCAGAAACTACTGTTGAAGTGCATATTCCATTAAAATAAGGATTGAAACTTATTTCTGATATAAAAGAAAGTGGATCTACTAGAGTTGTTGAAGTGCATATTCCATTAAAATAAGGATTGAAACGTAACACGTTCATCTGAACTGTATACATCGTATTCTAGTTGAAGAGCATATTCCATTAAAATAAGGATTGAAACTTTTTTAAGCATTTGTACATGCGGTACCCTCCAATACAGTTGAAGAGCATATTCCATTAAAATAAGGATTGAAACAATCCTTCAATGGATTCGGACCTCACCATCATACTCAGTTGAAGAGCATATTCCATTAAAATAAGGATTGAAACACTTTATCTGCTGAATCAACAGCCCCGACAACAACTTGTTGAAGAGCATATTCCATTAAAATAAGGATTGAAACATTGAATTAGTCAAAGCTCTATAGTTCTTAAAATCAAGTTGAAGTGCATATTCCATTAAAATAAGGATTGAAACTCTCTAGTTCCGAATCCCATATTAGTATGAATTACTGTTGAAGTGCATATTCCATTAAAATAAGGATTGAAACTTCTTGAAAAGGTCTTTGTCCATCTTTACTGTTGACTGTTGAAGAGCATATTCCATTAAAATAAGGAATGAATCAACATTGATGAGTAATTGAAAATGTTGAATAAAAATTGAGACTAAAATTAATGTGTAATATTTATGGTAGTTTAAGAAAGAGAAAATATAGGATATAATATTAATAAGAAAACCAAATTGAGGATAAATTATGAGTATAGAGGAAATAAAGGAAGCAAAAGATGAATTAATAAGATTAAGTAATGACGATGAACAAAGAGCAATTTATGAAATAAGGGAAAAAATACTTAAGGATAAAGTAAGTGCATTGAATAAAGCTAAGAACGAAGGTTTAAAAGAGGGAATAGAAAAAGGAATGAAACAAGGAATAGAAAAAGGAATGAAACAAGGAATAGAACAAGGAATAGAACAAGGAATAGAAAAAGGAAAGATTGAAATTGCTAAAAAGTTGTTAGATATTTTAGAGGATGAAATGATTGCTCAAAAAGTAGATCTTACAATAGAAGAAGTAAAGAAATTAAGAGAAAAATAGAGTAAAATGAAGAAAAGGAATAAAGAATAAAATTTTGGAAGGGGCTTTTTAAAGTCTCTTTTTATGGTGGGTTTGAATTCGTGGGAAGTAATTTGATTTTGATGGAGAGTAGGAATGTACAAGCAATGGCAAATGTAATATACTGTATATATAACTAGTCCCCAAAATCACATTACCTATTTCTCCAGAGATAAGACAACCCTGCAAATCTTGCAACATACAGCTGAGCGGGGTTTGAGAAGCAAATGGATTGAGATGGGACAGAAAAAGCTTGTCTATCGACAAAATAACAAGCAAAATTGTACAGGCAACCAGCTTGTCTAAGGGACAAGCGAAAGTATTGATATAGGCGAGATTGAATGAATTTACGAGTTGAAGAGCATATTCCATTAAAATAAGGATTGAAACATTATTATAGCAACCTAGATTGTAACCCAATTCAAATAGTTGAAGAGCATATTCCATTAAAATAAGGATTGAAACTAAAATTTATAATCTATACCTAGACCACTAAATCTCGTTGAAGAGCATATTCCATTAAAATAAGGATTGAAACAATATTTATTTTAATTCTACAAATTCTTTAATTTCAAGTTGAAGAGCATATTCCATTAAAATAAGGATTGAAACATAGTTTTCTAAAATGACCTTTTGCCTACCAATAACGTTGAAGAGCATATTCCATTAAAATAAGGATTGAAACTTAATTCTCCTAACTCATGTGAGAATACATATGCTTGTTGAAGAGCATATTCCATTAAAATAAGGATTGAAACTTTAATTACATCTCCTTAAGATTTATTTTAATCATTAGTTGAAGAGCATATTCCATTAAAATAAGGATTGAAACTTTTTCACCAATTTCCACCTAACCTTCTTATAATATCGTTGAAGAGCATATTCCATTAAAATAAGGATTGAAACTCAACTGGTTGAACTGCTCTCTCTTCTTTAGAAACTATGTTGAAGAGCATATTCCATTAAAATAAGGATTGAAACTTAAATTAATACGACTAGCTTTGTTTTTTATTGAATGTTGAAGAGCATATTCCATTAAAATAAGGATTGAAACTTTACTGCCATCCCATATTGTCTTATTCCAAACCAGTTGAAGAGCATATTCCATTAAAATAAGGATTGAAACTCGCTTTTACATTCTTTCTTTCCTCATTGGTAGCCTTTGTTGAAGAGCATATTCCATTAAAATAAGGATTGAAACTCACCATAAAGAGTCCCACTATTTACATCTTTCATAGTTGAAGAGCATATTCCATTAAAATAAGGATTGAAACTCTACATTTTCAACTTCTTCTACATTTTCAACTTCTGTTGAAGAGCATATTCCATTAAAATAAGGATTGAAACTGTCTTAAGCATATTTCTTATGTGGTAGTATATTGTGTTGAAGAGCATATTCCATTAAAATAAGGATTGAAACACATTATTGTGGTATTCTGTTAACTTATCCTGATCTAGTTGAAGAGCATATTCCATTAAAATAAGGATTGAAACTTTTGAAAAACCCTTCTGTTAATATCTTGATAATCAGTTGAAGAGCATATTCCATTAAAATAAGGATTGAAACTCCAACCGCTAGGATATTTTTGTTCTACATAATATAGTTGAAGAGCATATTCCATTAAAACAAGGATTGAAACTCAACAAAACCTTTGTGTACAAATATATTCCTTACTCCGTTGAAGAGCATATTCCATTAAAATAAGGATTGAAACATTATATAATTCCCATAACAATTTATAATCTTCATCGTTGAAGAGCATATTCCATTAAAATAAGGATTGAAACATCTTTAGCAAGGATTAACTCATCAATGTAGTGGTGAGAGGTTAGTGAATGAAAATTTGAATAGGAATAAATTTGATTTATGAGTAAAAAGAGTTCTGTTGTGGCAGGATTTTTTTTGATTAAAAGAATTATGAATTTAGTATGAATGAGAACTTGGGTGGTATACTCAGAATATAGTTATGAGAATTGTGATGTGTAAACTTTATACACTAGATATATAAAGGAGAGGGCTATATGTTAATACGATGTACGAAAAAGTTATTGGATAAATTGAAGGAGAAACCGGAGGAACAGGAGGATGGGAACCTGCTTTACTCATGGCATGCCAATCTTGTTACAATCAATAGAAGGAATGGGATTGTGCTAGTTAATGATAAAAATTTATATACCGTTATTATGCATGGTATTACTGCTAAAGAGATTAAGGATATTGATAAACATATATGTGAAGCTATTAGAAAGACTTTTAAGAATGATGGAATCAAGGATGAAATTATTGATAAATATCTGGAAATAGCAGAGGGAATAACTTTCACAAAAACAGGTGGGACTCAGATAGTTGCAAGGATGAATAGTGCTTGCAAAGAAGTTGATTATCGAGGAGATTACTTAGATGAGGACTCTTTGATTAAAACACGTATAGCAAAGAGCATTAACGGAAGATATGTAGGAAGAGGCAAGAATCAATATATTAATCCTGCTAAGGAGATGTATAGAGATCTTGAGGAGGAATTTAAAGAAGATATATTCCAATGTGAGGCACTTCAACTGAAAATTTCATTGAATCTAGATGGGATAGATGTTTGGAGACGATTAGTAATACCAAGTAATTTTTATCTTGAGGATTTACATAGGGCTATACAGAGGATGTTTAATTGGTTAAATTATCATCTACATGAGTTTTTTGTATATCCATCAGATATTGAGGTGAAACCGGAGAGTAAGCCATACAGTTGTTATCATGAAAAAAAGCCACTATTAAATATAGTATGTGATGAAGAGGCTTTTGATTATCCTAATGATATTCCAATGGAGATGAATACATGGATTAGAGTTGCTGATGTGTTCACAAAAAATAGAAAGGTTAAGTATGTGTACGATTTAGGAGATTATTGGGAACATAATATTCAGGTAGAGAAGGTAATAGAGGACTATGATAAGAACTATATGGAGTGTCTTGCAGGAGATGGTATAGCCCCTCCTGAGGATGTTGGTGGAGCCGGTGGGTTCAAAGAATTTCTAAATGTTATGAAGGATGTGGAGCATCCAGAGCATGATGATTATAAGAACTGGGCTATAGGTAATGGATATATTGAATTTGATATTGAAGAAGTAAACAGGTGGATTAAAAATTAATATAGTTGGGAGAAGTAATCAAATAATAAATATTAATATTAAAAATATTGAATATCCTTTAAGAATTTATAAATAATACAAATTCTTAGAGGATTTTTTTAAATTTTATGGAAGTTATTATATAGTCGTAAAATGGAGCATTTACAAGAAACAGGAGGAATATATGAAAATTGACATTGTTACAATGAAGCTGCCCGAGTTAAAAATTAAAGATAGAGATATATCAAAATTGAGAGGTTACCTGGGAAATAAATTTATTGAATTTCAAGATATGCATAATCATGAAGAGAATGGAGTTAAATATGGATATCCAATGATGCAGTATAAGATCATTGAGGATACTCCAAGTATAATTGGCATTGGTGAATCAGGGACTACCTTGATGAAAATAGCTGGGGATATAGATGAGGTAAACATAAATGGAGTTACAACAACAATAGAAGAAAAACTTATAACCATGGATAAAGTAAACTTTGAAGCTACAGAAGATATGCAGCTTTATCGTTTTATAAGTCCTTGGATGTGTTTAAACCAGAAAAACTACGATGATTATATGAAGGGAAATGAAACTGAAAAGCATAATATATTAAAACGAATTCTAATAGGAAACTTGATTTCAATGTCAAAAGGATTGGGTTATACAGTTGATAAACAACTACAGGCTATTTCAAGATTAGAGCCTATAGAAGTAAATTTTAAGAATCAAAAAATGTTGGCTTTTAAAGGAGAATTCTTGGTGAATTTTTTAATACCTGATTATCTAGGGTTAGGTAAATCAGTGGCTAGAGGGTTTGGAGTTGTGGAGAGGATATAAATAATATCATATGGAGGTAAGGATAATGGAGAATTATTTGATGTTTTACAAGGTAATAACACCAATGCATATGGGTGCAGGAAATAAGATTGGTACAGTTGATATGCCTATTCAGAGAGAAGGTCATACAGGATTTCCTAAAATGGAGGCGTCGGGGATTAAAGGTGTATTTAGAGATGGATTTGAACGTTTTGATAAATCAAGTGTTAATGAAATATTTGGTAGCGAAGATACTGAGAATGGAACTATGGGAAAGGTGAATTTTACTGATGGAAAGATATTATTTTTCCCCATGAGGTCATATAAGGGAGTTTTTGCTTTGGTTACGTGTCCAATGGTATTGGAGAGATTTATAGAAGATACAAACTCAATGGATTTGGATTTTGAATTGAAAACTGAGGAAATCTGTGAAAAACTCAAAAATAATATTAATGATACTGCTTTTGTATATGAGCAAAGTGAAATTATTTATAATGAAAATGGAAAACAGGAAGTTGATACAAACAAATCAGATAAAGTTATGGTTGAGGAGTTTATTTATGATACTTGTAAAATTCAGGGTAATTTAAAAGGTTTAATTGATAAAATTATATCGGATGATTTTAGTAAGAAAAGAGTTCTAATTGTACCAGATTTAGATTTTAGGGATTATGTTGAGATGTACACAGAAATAAACACAAGGATAAAAATAGGTGATAATGGGGTAGTTGTTGGTGGAGCATTATTTACAGAAGAGTACCTTCCAGCAGAGACAATAATGTATGGTTTTGTTAGTGAAAATAGCATGGATGAAAGTGAAAAGTGTTTTAAAGTGTTTAAAGAATTAATAGGGAAAAATCAAGTTTATCAGTTTGGTGGAAATACTACAATTGGCAAGGGTATTACTAAGATATATCTAGTATAAACTAAGGTTGGAGAATAATACTATGGGAAATGAATTTGAGAAATTGATGGAAATTAGACAAGAATTACCCGAATTCAATACTATTAAGAAGGATAAATCAAAAAAGAAAAAATCATATCATAAAGATGAGGGAGGAGGGGCTAGCATGAAAAATAAAGTTAATATTAATTACAATAATAGGAACAAAGATAATAAAAAAAGATATAAAGGTGATTCAAATCAGGAAGATAAAATAATAAATACAGATAAAATTGGCAATGTTGGTTTGCATTTGTTTAAATGTACGCCTAAATTAATAAATCAAAATATATTAAATGAGATAAAAATAAGAGAAGATAAATTGCCAAATAGATATTATAGAGATGTTTATTCAAGATTACTTGTTAAAAAGTTTAAATATGAAGATATTAATAAAAGTGATGTCGGTGAATGGGAAGATACACATCTAACTTATTTAGAAAATAGAATAGATGTACCCAAAGAAGTTTTAAATAGACATAATAATGTAATAGAAAGTATGAGTGTATTAAGAAAAATAAAGAGTGAAGAAATACACATTACATTATTAGAAAATATGGTAATAGGTTTAGGGGAAACATCTGTAAATGAAGTTTCAATGAAGCTTCATCATACTTATGGGATTCCTTATCTTTCAGGGTCTGCTTTAAAGGGATTACTTAGAGAATACATAAACCAGATAGATAATGACGAAATGATTTTAACTTGCGAAGAATCAAATGTTGACTCAATTAATAAAAACTTTATCAAGAGAATAGCAAAGAAAGATTTCATTGAAATCGTTTTTGGAACTAAAGATGATAAAAGCAGCGATGATGATAATATTAAATGGCAAGGTGCAATGACTTTTATTGACTTTTTCCCAGAGGGACAGATAAGAATAGTTAGAGACATAATGAATTCTCATTTGAGTGAGTATTATAAAGGAAAAGGAGAGCCTGTATTTGAAAGTGCAAATCCAATCTTTTTTCATGCTGTAGAGAAAAAATCCAAGTTTAAAGGAAAACTATTAATTGATGAACATAGGTTAGAAAAATATTTGAATAGTAAGTTTACAAGGGAAACTATTAATACTGCGAATATGAGGGAAGCTATCCTAATTAAAGTTGTTTCTAGATTAAAACAAGCTTTAAACGTGTATGGTCTTGGAGCAAAAGTAAATGTTGGTTATGGAGCATTTGAAAATCACAATACTGATAAATCACTTGGAAAGTATGATGAGATTAAATTAAAACTAAACACAATAAATAAAATGGAATCAAAAGGTGCAGATAAAAACTTTGAGTTTAGAATACCTGAATATAAATCATCACTTCGTTTTTGGTGGAGACATTTAATAGGGGCTAATAAGCATAAAGATACTAAAGAACTTTTAGAAAAAGAGGGCTATATTTTTGGTAATTCCAATGATTTTGAATCTCCGATGAAGATAAATATGATTAATGATGAAATTAAGGATGGCAAAGGAAGTGTTGAATTAAGTATAAAATATAAAAAAGATATTTTGAAAGATTCTGACTCAAATATAATTCAAACTTTAGACAAAGAACAATTAGAGTCATTGATAGAATTGGCAAGTATATTAGGAGGTATTGGAGCAGGAGCACATAGAGGAAAAGGAAGTTATAGATTAAGTATTGATAATAAAGAGAAAAATGTGTTTAAGTCGGAATCAGAATGTTATAAGTATATTAAGCAGGTATTAGAGGATTTAGGATACAATTATGCAACATGCATTACTAATAAATTAGGATCAAATATACAAATGAGATTTAAAATTTCAGATAACAGAACAGGTATAAAAGAGGTATTAATTTTAGAAGAAGAATATACAGAAGCGCAAATTAAAGATTATGGAACCGAAAAGAAATTTGGAAAAATTAGATCTAAAAATCATGGCAAAATTCTGGTATGTTATGATATTGAAGACAAGATATTAGACATATTAAACAAAGAAAAAACTAATCAAATTGATAATAAAAAAGTAATTAAGTACGACAAACTTGATTTAGATGAGAGAGTATATGTATCATTTATGAAAATAGGGAAGAAATATAGACCAATAGTATCAGTATTTAATGAACCTTTTAAGAAAAGTAAGAAAGATTATATAGATGATGATGAATGGATTAATAAGATATTAATTATTTATAATATGGGCATGGAAGAAAAAAAACAGGTTAAGTTAAATGATATAGAAGAAGTGTTGAATATAGACAAAGTTAATCGAATAGTAATGTTCTGTAGTAAATTAACAGATATAGATAAAAAACGATTAGAAATATCTATTGAACTTTATAATTTATTTGTTAAATGGATAAGATTTGATAAATTGGAGCCTGAAAAAATTTATAATATTGTTCAAAAATTGAAATTAAATTTGGTAGAGGAGAATAGGTATAATGGAAAAAAATAAAAAACTTTGTTTATTCACAATAGGACCTGTTCAAACTTTCATTACTAATTCTAAAAAAACCAATGATTTTTATAATGCAAGTAGCATAATAAAAGCAGGTGTGGAGATTGCTATTAAAGTTTTAAAAGGAAAAGGTGGAGATATTTTATTTCCAAAGTTTTCTGATGAGAACGGACTAAGTATACCTAACTACTTTATTGCAGAAATAGAAAAGTTAACTTCTAATGGTTCAGAAGAATCAATAGAAATTAAAATTTATGAAAAAATCGTAGATAAATTTATAAAGATAATAAAAGAAACGGGGAAATTTCATAGCGATGATTTTGAAAGGTTAAAAGGGAGAATAAAAGCACATATAAAAGATACATTAGAATGTAGATTTATTTGGGTTGATTATAATAATGATTATAATGCTGTATACAAAAATCTGATGAGAAAAATGCAAGCTGTTAAAAATACAAGACCAGTATATCAGTTAATTGAGGAAAATCGCAGATGTACTGTTTGTGGAGAGAGAGAATCTTTAGAAAAAATGAACTTAAAGATTCAAAATAAAGAGTATTTAAGTTTATGCTGCTCTTGTCTTTTAAAAAGATTATTTAACGAAAAAGATATAACTGCATTTTCAAGTAAATATAAAATTGATGGAGATAAACTTGTATATCCAACTAATTTTTCAACAGAGGAGTTAGCTACACTTAGCTGGTTTAATAATGTTATTAAGGGTGAAAATGGAAAAGAGATAATAGAGAAGATTTCTGATGAATCTATAAAAGTTAAAAATAATAATAATAAAAATGATAATAAATATGGTGGAGAACTTCACAAAAAAATAACTCGGATTCTTAATGAAGAAACAAAAAAAGGATTAAATGAAGAAAATAAAAAATACAAAGATGACCAAAATCCAAGTAATTATTACGCAGTAATTCGAGCAGATTTTGATGATTTAGGTAAATGGTTTTCAGGTAAATATTTTGATGCTGGTAAACTATTTGATAATCAGGAAATGCTTTCTAGTGAAATTAAAACTTTAGGTAGCAATCTAGATCAATATATAAAAAATGGGGATAAAGAAAATGTATTAGGAAAAGCAGTATATATTGGTGGAGATGATATTCTATGCATGACTTCTGTAGATTATATAGATAGGATTTTAAATAAAATACATGATGAAATTGATGAAATTAATAAAAATAAAAAGTGGAAAAGGTCCTTAACAGCATCAATTTCGGTTGTCATTGCATACCACAAAAATCCACTGGGTGAGGTTATACAACTTTCAAATACCACACTTAAAAATGCTAAGAAACGCATGAAAAATTTTAAATATGATAAATCAAAGAATGGCTTAGCTATATGTTATGTACCTACAAATGGTTCGTATAACGTATCATATTTTTATAACAGAAAATTTGAGAATATCGATGAATTTGCTAGAGATTTTAAAAGATTTATATCACAGGACTTTATACATGAGTTTTCAAAAGAAAGGCAGTTAGTATTAAATGATATGAAAGATTATTCACAGTATGAATGGACATGTGATTATCTAAGGTTAATTATGAAAAGACTCATTCATAGAAAGAATAACTTCAAAGTTGATTTAAAACAGGGTGAAACAGCTAAAGATTATAATGAAAAGATATATGGTCAGATTTTGCAACTACTTGATGAGAACTGCAACGACAGAACCAATAATATAGATTTTGAAAATTTTATAAATATGTTGGGATGTTTGAAGTTTTATGCTGATGAAAAATTTTCAGAGAGGAGTGGTGAAGATGCTGATAAAAATAACTCCTAAGGACTCCTTGTTTTTAGGAAAAGGTAAGCCATTTACAAACACTGAGAGTGCATGGGTACAATCTTATACTGTTCCAATGCCAACGGTATTCTGGGGGGCAATATATTCCGCTATATTGAGCAAAGATAAGGTATTATGGGATTGTATACAGAAGTATTCTCATAGTCAAACAAAGATAGAACAATGTGATTTTTTAGAAAACTTACTTCATAAGCTTACTATAGATCAATTATTTATTATAAATGAAGAAACTAGAGAACTATATGTTAAGGCTCCACAAGATTTGTATGTGGATGAGTTCGGAAATGCAGTAAAAGGAATCTATAAAGATAATGAAGAGAAAAAAGCAGAGATAGAAAGAAATGCAATAGATTATCGTTTTTTTGATGAAATGCTGTATCCACCAGAAGAGTGGGAAGAGGGAGCAGAGAAATATTATATAAGCATTTCAGATTTAATCAATTTCTATAGTAAAATTCCTAAAAGAATTAATTTGATTCATGAAGATGAAATATTTGTTATAACTCAAAAACTGGGGATTCAGCGAAGTAAATCAAAGGGAAGTATTGAAGAAGGGAAATTGTATAAGAGAGACCAGGTACAATTCAAAGATTCAAAGTATAGCTATTTAATTTCATGTCATATAGACAAAACTAATATGACAAGAATTGAAAATAAGGACAAATTTGAAGGGGTTCTTAAACTAGGTGGAGAAGGAAGAACAGCATCATATGAAAAATGTGAAAGTAAATTATTAAATGAGATAATAGAGAATTTTCAAGAATACTATAAAGAACAGGGCTTTTCTTCATACAAGGTGGTATTTACATCACCATATTTATGGGACAAGCAAGAGAAAAATGAGCATTTAGTATTGAAAAGTAATTTAGATATGTGTGGAGAAATTACAAATAGAGCATTTGTATATGATAAAAAAATAAAGACTGGATTTTATGATATGTTGAAGAATGAAACTAAAACATTGAACTGTTTACCAGCGGGGGCTGTATATAGGTTTTCTCTAAAGAATGCTTGTAGTTACAGTAATGTGAAGGAAAGTATTGAAAAAATATTAGAATTACAGAGTGATTACTCATTTAAAGGATTCAATAGTTTTATATTGATTGGAGAGGAGAAATAATATGAGTGAAGTTAAGTCAGAAAATATTCAATTTGATACAATGGTTATATTTTCAACATTGAATCAAATAGTAAATTATATCCCAATAAAACAATATGGAATCAAAAATATTATCAATATTTCTGTAAGCGATAATAATAAACTGTATACTCAGATTGATAATGAACAATGGGATAAAAATTTAAAAAATGCCCTATATAATGAAAAATCTGAAGAATTAAGCGAATCATTTGATTTAAGCACAGAGGATGAAGAGTTGTTAAATGAATGGGACAGAATTGAGTTTAAAACCTTAAAAGTTAATAAAAAATTAAGGTTTCCAAATGAAATATTAAGTAAATTAGAGGCTTTGGAATTAGGAAAATACATAGAAGATAATAATATAATTTGGAATATTACTGGAGGACAAAGGCATTATATTCTTGGAATATTAAGTTTTATTAGGAAACATAGGAATGATAAAAAAGATAAAATATTATATTTTGATGGTAATTATGATGATTTTGTAGTAGTAAACGCAAATGAATATTTAGGCATAGTTGATGGAAACACAATTAGTAAAAAGTTCACACAAGAAGTAAATAGTAAATATATTGAAGATTTGTATCTGCAAGGTGTTTTGGATTTAGCAAATTTTGATATAACTAAAGAGCCTAATAATTATTTAAAACAATCAAATAATCAAGAAATAAACAACATATTAAAAATAAATGAGATTTTTAAAGAAAAAACGGAAAAAGGTAAAAAGCTAAGGAAGCTATTATTACTATTGAATAGAAGAGAGGATAAAAGAAAAAAATTATGTGGAATAAATAAAAATAGTGATGATAATGATGTTGTAGAAGATTCAGACTTGAAAGTAATGTTTTCTAGAGAAAATAAAGTCGATAATGATTGCATAATTACCAAGATAAAAGAGCAAATAAAGGAAGATTCGTTGATAAAAACTATAGAAGAAAGTATTAAAAAAGCTGGTGATAATAAAAATCCTTTTGGATATATGTTAGAGCAAATGTTTTTAGCTGAAATAAAAAATGTTATAGCTGAAAATCAAAAGTTAAAGGGAAAATTTATTGGATTATATCATAGTGTAAAGATAAATAATGGTAAATTAGAAGAAGGTAAAAGAAATTTCTGCGAACTAGATATTGTTTTATTAACAAAGAGCGGAAAATTAATTGTGTTTGAAGTTAAGTCAGGAACAATGTCAGCAGATGTATCAAAGGCAAGGCAATATACTGCATATGCAACATCTGGAGTATATGGATTACCAATACTTTGTTCACCATTACCTGCTGATTTTAATTTGAAAGATGATGAAAGTAAGGCAATTTTCAGTACAGCAGCAGATGCATATAGAGCAGCATTGAGAACTGGGATTGATGTTTTAAGTTTAGAAGAAATTAATGAGAAATTAAAAGCAATTTGTAGTGAGGTATAAGTAAATGTATAATAACGGAAATATAATTTATTTAAAAGCATTATCACCTATACAAGTTGGAGATAGTAAGTCGATATCTGGGAGTATTAAAAATATTCAAAGAGATGCGAATAATCTACCTAAAATTGATTCGACAATTATAAAAGGGGCTTTGAAGCAAAATTATAAAGGAAATAGTGATTTATTGTTTGGAAGAGAAGGAAGTTCAAATTACGGGAATTTAGGGTTTATGGATGCAAGATTTCTTTTGCTTCCAGTAAGAACTAGTGAAAATATTTACGAGTATATAACAAGTCCAAAGGTTATTATAGATTTTTTAAAGGAGTGTGCTGGAGCAGAAAATCAGAAAATAATTGAAGAGATAACAAAATTAAAAGAGATGATTTTAAACAATAAATGTATTTTAGTTTCAGGTAAAACAACTAGTAAAATTACCATCTTGGATATTAATTTTAGTGTTGAGCCTTCTAAGAAAAGTATTAAATTGTTGCACAAAATTTTAAGTCATGTAGCTGATAAAAAAACTGTTTATATGTTAAATGATGAAGACTTTGAAGAGTTCGTAAATTATGGTATAGAAGATGTAACAAGAGTAAAACTGAATAATATGAAGAATCAAAATATGTTCCATGAGGAGAATATTCCAGAGAACACAGTTTTTTATAGTAAAGTAATGCAGACATCCTTAATGGATGATGTAGAGTACAACTTGCCTAAAAATATATGCTTAGGCGGTGGACAAACATTAGGTAAAGGAAGAATGAAACTAGTTAAAGAAGGTGAAAGTTAATGGGAAGCATGAAAGATTTGAATAGAGAACGAGCTAAATATGCAATGATAGGGATACAAGGAATGCTGGAATCCATAGATAAGAGTAATGCAGTTAATTCAGAGGAAAACAAAAAACTGAAAAAAACTGTCAGATCATATTGTCAGAGTGTTTCAACATATATAAGGGTAAATGGTATAGTGAATGCAATAGCTTTTATTGAGAATAAGAAAGAAAAACCTAAAAATGAAGAAGATGATAATACAAAAATTATAATTAAAGATAAACATATTTGGAACGAGATTTATTCAATTTTAGACGAATGGTTTAATGATAAGTTATTTAGCATTGTTAAAGGTATAAAAAAAGAACAACTTAAAAAACATCAACATAAAAATGAGGCAACAGAAAAAAAAGAAGATATCGAAATCACTAAAGATGATAAGCTAATAGAAAAGTTTGTTTATATAAAGGATAGGAATGACTATAGAAAAGCATCAAAAGAAATGCTTGAATTTTCAGGATGGCTAAAAAAAATAGCAGAAGCAATGATAGAGGTAAGAGATGAAAAAGAAGAGTAATTTGTTTGAATTGATTATCTCAACTTAATTTGATCTATTAAAGTTAATTATATTATTAATAGGGTTGGTATAAATAGAGTGTTTTGAATGAGTATTTAAGGTGAGGAGAGGTGTTCTCCTCGCTTACAATAAATTATATATAAGCACCTATGAGGAATTATAAGAAATAAGAGATAAGTAAGTAAATTTTGAACTAAAACAAAGTTAGTTCTAAGAATAACATTACCTATTTCTCCAGAACATAAGACAACCCTACAAAGTCTGCATCATACAGCGAGGCGGAGCTTGAAGTACAAATGGATTAAGAAGGGACATAAAAAGCTTGATTAAGGACAAAATAACAAGCGAAAATGTATAGGCAACCAGCTTGTCTAAGGGACAGTCAAAGATATTGATATGAGCGGATGTAGCTGAAATTACGAGTTGAAGAGCATATTCTATTAAAATAAGGATTGAAACAATTGGAATCAAGAATTTAACGCAAATCATTCTCAGGTTGAAGAGCATATTCTATTAAAATAAGGATTGAAACTTAGAAGGGTTTGTAGTCTTAATAGGATTTTCACTAAGTTAAAAAGTAAATTCCATTAAAACAAGGATACTAAAATAAAAACATAAAATTACGTACTAAACATGAATAAATTTCGGACAAGCGGCAACACTTCCTTAAATAGGAGGTGTTTTTATTATGAATTTAATCATTGATACAAGAGGCGCAAAGTTAAGCAAGGTAGATGAGAGATTTAAGGTGAAAACAGAGGAAGGATATGAGGAGTATGCTGCATGTAATGTTGAACAGATAATTATAACTAATGCTGTTAGTATTACATCAGATGCTTTACAACTTGCTGTAGAGAATAATGTTGATGTTGTTTTTCTTAATTATTACGGACAACCATATGGGAGAGTATGGCACCATAAAATTAGTAGTATAGCAACAATAAGAAGAAGGCAACTTGAGTTGAAGAACGATTATGTGGGGACAGAACTTGTGAAGCTATGGATTACTAAGAAGATGAGTAATCAGATTGATCATCTAATGAAATTAAGGAATAACAGAAAAAAGGATAAACAGCAACTAATAGATGAAGCTGTTATTGGAATCAAGGATATGAAGAGTAAGGTCGTGAGTATAAGGTACAAATGTATTGATGAGGTCAGGTATAAAATAGAGGGATATGAGGGGACTGCTGGGAAAATATATTTTAGTGCTCTTAGTGAATTGATCCCACAAGAATTTATATTCCATGGAAGAAGTAAGAATCCAGCCAAGGATGAGTTTAATGCTATGCTAAATTATTCTTATGGAATGTTATATTCAAAGGTAGAAAGAGCGTGTATTTTGGCTGGACTTGATCCGTATATAGGCATTATGCATACTGATAATTATAATAAGACTGCATTGGTATTTGATATTATTGAGATGTACAGAGGAATCATGGATGAGACTGTATTTAAGCTATTTTCTCAAAGAAAGGTTAAAAAGGGTATGTTCTCTTATGAAAATAATAAAGTTTATTTAATTAAAGAGGGTAAAAAATTACTTATAAGTGCTGTTAATGAGAGGTTAGAGGAATCAATTGAGTATAAAGGGAAAAAGCATAAGATAAAGAACATAATACAGAGAGATTGCCATGAAATCGCTAATTTTATTCTTAAAAGGAAGGATGAAGCATGTTAGTATGGGTACTCTATGATATAAGTGATAATAGGAAGAGAAATAGGGCGGCAAAAATATGTAAGAACAAAGGATTAAACAGGGTTCAGAAGAGCGTTTTTCTTGGTATGCTGGATAATAATAAAAGGGATGAGCTTAGGATAGAGATTGAGGACGTAGTTAATAGGGTTACAGATTCAGTTTATATATTTCCATCATCTAAGGAAAATTTGAAGATAACAGATATTATAGGTCATGGATTTGATAAAGGAGTGATTACAAATGACATTGTATCAAGATATATCTAAGATATTCAATGAGTTTGAGAGATACATAACTCCCACAGAAATCAAAGGATTTATGTATTGTAACAGATTTTCATATTATCAGAACTATATGGGAATAAATCAACATGCATACAAGAAATATAAGGTTTCCAAAGGGGTAGATAAACATAATCTAAAAGAGAAACAAAATAAGAACCTTATAAGGAAGTCCATACATGGAAAATTGAAATATTCTAATACTGAGATATATAGTAAAAAACATGGAATTAAGGGTGTGGTTGATGAGATATACTATGTTGAAAACAATCAAGAAGGACAACTTGGGGGCGGTTCATTGATTCCTTTAGATTATAAGTTCGCTGAATATAAATATTCAGATTATCTAACCTATAGATTTCAGATGGGACTATATATTATAATGATGGAAGAAATGTTCCAATGTAAGATTGATAAATACTATCTTGTGTTCACAAGAAGTAACAATAAATTAATGGAATATACTGTAGATCAAAGACTTAGGACAGAGATAATAAATGTATTGATGAAATACAGGGAAGTTTTACAAGGATACTACCCAGAAGGAACTGAATTCCATTCACGATGTGAAGATTGTTGTTACAATAAAATATGCATTCAATAATGACAAAGGGTCAGATTATTTCCATTAAAATAAGGGTTAAGAATCTGGCTCTTTTCCTGTTATTTTGAATAGTTTAAAATGATTAAGAGAATGAGAGAAAAAAGAAAAAAGAAAAAGGTAGAGTGTACAAGCATTGGGAAATGTAATATACTGTATATATAACTAGTCCCCAAAATCACATTACCTATTTCTCCAGAGATAAGACAACCCTACAAATTTTGCAACATACAGCGAGGCATAGTTTGAAGTTCAAATGGATTGAGATGGGACAGAAAAAGCTTGTCTATCGACAAAATAACAAGCAAAATTGTACAGGCAACCAGCTTGTCTAAGGGACAAGCGAAAGTATTGATATAGGCGAGATTGAATGAATTTACGAGTTGAAGAGCATATTCCATTAAAATAAGGATTGAAACTAATTATCCATCCTAATTATACCATAATATAAATATGTTGAAGAGCATATTCCATTAAAATAAGGATTGAAACTTTGCACTCTTCTCTTGAATAAGAGTTAGTAATAGCTTGTTGAAGAGCATATTCCATTAAAATAAGGATTGAAACCCAAATGAAATTAAAGATAAAGTTGAAAATTATGAAGTTGAAGAGCATATTCCATTAAAATAAGGATTGAAACATCTGTCCACTCACTCAAAGCTTCAATTAACCTATCGTTGAAGAGCATATTCCATTAAAATAAGGATTGAAACTTTTATTTATCTATTGCATTAATAAAATGCCTATGTTAGTTGAAGAGCATATTCCATTAAAATAAGGATTGAAACACTATCTTCTTCTATAGAGTAAGCGATTCCATTTTTATTGTTGAAGAGCATATTCCATTAAAATAAGGATTGAAACATGTTCTTCCGTATACTATATCACCTATTGTCTGTCTTGTTGAAGAGCATATTCCATTAAAATAAGGATTGAAACTAATGAATACTTAGTTGGTTTATTGATAGAATCAGAGTTGAAGAGCATATTCCATTAAAATAAGGATTGAAACTTCGGTAAGTTGTTTTTCATCAACAACACTATTAAGTTGAAGAGCATATTCCATTAAAATAAGGATTGAAACTCTCTTCCTCGTTATATATAAAGTCTTCTCCACCTATGTTGAAGAGCATATTCCATTAAAATAAGGATTGAAACTCATCATACCTAACCCATTGTATATTTTAAATTTGTGTTGAAGAGCATATTCCATTAAAATAAGGAATGAATCAACATTGATGAGTAATTGAAAATGTTGAATGAAAATTGAGACTAAAATTAATGTGTAATAATTATGGTAGTTTAAGAAAGAGAAAATATAGGATATAATATTAATAATAAAACCAAATTGAGGATAAATTATGAGTATAGAGGAAATAAAGGAAGCAAAAGATGAATTAATAAGATTAAGTAATGACGATGAACAAAGAGTACTTTATGAAATAAGGGAAAAAATACTTAAGGATAAAGTAAGAGCATTGAATAAAGCTAAGAACGAAGGTTTAAAAGAGGGAATAGAAAAAGGAATGAAACAAGGAATAGAAAAAGGAAAGATTGAAATTGCTAAAAAGTTGTTAGATATTTTAGAGGATGAAATGATTGCTCAAAAAGTAGATCTTACAATAGAAGAAGTAAAGAAATTAAGAGAAAAATAGAGTGAAATGAAGAAAAAGAATAAAGAATAAAATTTTGGAAGGGGCTTTTTAAAGTCTCTTTTTATGTTGGTTTTGAATTCGTGGGAAGTAATTTGATTTTGATGGAGAGTAGGAATGTACAAGCAATGGCAAATGTAATATACTGTATATATAACTAGTCCCCAAAATCACATTACCTATTTCTCCAGAGATAAGACAACCCTGCAAATTTTGCAATATACAACTTAGCGGAGTTTGGGATGTAAATGGATTGAGAATGGACAGAAAAAGCTTGTCTATCGACAAAATAACAAGCAAAATTGTACAGGCAACCAGCTTGTCTAAGGGACAAGCGAAAGTATTGATATAGGCGAGATTGAATGAATTTACGAGTTGAAGAGCATATTCCATTAAAATAAGGATTGAAACTAAACATATGTAATCACCCCTTACTTCCAAAATTGCGTTGAAGAGCATATTCCATTAAAATAAGGATTGAAACTTAATTGGGTAAATTCTTTTCTTAAAATATTATCTGAGTTGAAGAGCATATTCCATTAAAATAAGGATTGAAACTTCTAGTGATTGGATCAAATGCCAACATATCATAAAGTTGAAGAGCATATTCCATTAAAATAAGGATTGAAACTTTAATGTTTTAATACTTATATCTCATTTTGCCTTCGGTTGAAGAGCATATTCCATTAAAATAAGGATTGAAACATAGCTAATTCAGCACCAAAATAAGATTAATTTTTGTTGAAGAGCATATTCCATTAAAATAAGGATACAAAATTTTTGCAGAGCCAATTATTTTTCAGCAACAGATTGAAAAAATACAATATACAATTAAAGATGATACTAACAAAAAAACTAAAGGTGAAGTCTTGGAAATCCAAAACTTCACCTTTAGGTATGTTCAATATTAAAAAACTTTCTTTTTATAAAAATTAATTGCACTAAGTACTTTATTATGTGACAAAATTGATACCACAATAATTGAAAAAAATTTTATAACTTTCTCATCTAACTGCATATGTCCTTATGAAAGGTTTTATGTGAAGATTGAAATTTTCGCATATGACACAATAAGGGGGAAAAAATCATGAATAGTGTTGTAAGAGAGATAACAGAGATGGGTTTTAAGGGGAATATAATTGATAATGGATGGTATAAATATTTAAGATATGAAAATGGTAAGGTTAATTTGAATGCAGTTGTGATACTTGGTGAGATTGTTTATTGGTATAGAGCAGCTAAAAAGAAAACGGAAAAGGATTCTTTAATAGCAGGCAATAATCAGAAATTCAAGGGCGATAAACTTCAAAAGAGCTATATTTCTTTAAGCGAGCAGTTTGGTCTAACTAAAAGACAGGTAAAGGAGGCTTGCGATTTTCTCAAAGAGAAGGGAGTTATCACTGTTGAGTATAGGAATGTAAGATTAGCAGATGGAAGAATCATGAGTAATGTAATTTACTTTGAACCAGTGGTGGAGAATATTAAGAAGATGTCCTGCTGTTATGAAAATACTGATAATGTATATACTGAAAGTGATAATAAGCATTTGGGAATGGATAAGCAAAAGCATAATACTAACATTAAAAGTAATAGATGTAACAGTGAAGAGGACAAGGTGGTACATTTAAATGTAATAGGTGATCCTTTCAGTGTAGGGACATATACAGAGAATACTAGAGAGATTATTACAGAGACTACAACAGATAATAATATTTGCAAAGAAGTCATAGACTATCTTAATCTAAAAACAGGTAAGAACTATAGTGAATTTACAAAATCAACCAAGGAATTAATAATAGCTAAGCAGAAGGCGGGGTATACTAAAAAAGAGTTATTAAAGGTTATTGATAATAAAGTATTCAGTTGGGGTGGAACTATTTATGAAAAGTATCTTAGACCTACTACTTTGTTTGGAGATAAATTTGATGAATATCTCAATGAGGAACAAAAAGATTATAGTAAAGTTAGAGGTTATAAGAAAAGTAGTTTCTGTAATTTTACTCAAAGGCCCTATGATGGTAGTGATGGAGGAATGACTATTGAGGAGTTGGAGAAGAAGCTTCTTGGATGGTAGGGTATAGAGAATCCAGTACGAAAATTTATTTATACTTGTTCCAAAATCTCAGCGTAACAATGAGTTATGGACACGTATAAATAAAAATTTGAGTTGGAATCTCTATATATAAAATTAATCATAAATATATAAACAAAACTTGAAGTTTGTGTAAATATAAATGAAAAAGAGTATAATAAATTTTAAATTTATGTTAGAATATGTGCTATGTATATATATAAATTTTAAAATAATATATAGAGATTACAATAGATTTATCTATAATGTTAATGTAAGGTATATGAGAATAAATAACATATATAAAGATGTGAAGGATATTTAAATATGCCTAAGATAAATGTGTAAAACACAAAGAATAGGAGGCTTTTGCCGTGCTTAAAAAAAGTAAAACAATGAAAGCTATCTTGTGTACGCTTCTTGTAGCAGGAATGATTACAGGATGTACTTCAGGAGTTAAAGCATCAGATAAGGATAATAATACAATAGTAGAATTTAAACAAGGAAACATAAGCAAGGATGATTTATTTGAAAAAATGGCTAAGACAGCAGTTGGTATGAACGCTACTTTAACAATGGCTGATACTGCAATATTAAATGAACTTAATCCAGTTACAGATGAAATGAAAGCAAATGCAGATGAACAGCTTACAAAAATGAAAACGTATTATGGAGATACTTTTCTAGACATTCTAAACAAAAATGGTATAGAGAGTGAAGAGGCGTATACTCAATTAATACTTCTTAATCTTCAAAGAGAAAAGTATATCTTTAAACATATTGGAGAGAATATTTTAACTGAAGAAGAAATAAAAACATACTATGATAATTTCGAACCTAAAGTTAAAGCTAGTCATATTCTTATAGGACTAGAAGATGAAAGCGAAGAAGCTTCAGCTAAAGCTAAAAAAACTGCTGAAGAATTAATAGCTAGACTTGATAAGGGAGAAGATTTTGCGGCACTTGCTAAAGAATTTTCTAAAGATCCAGGTTCAGGAGAAAAGGGTGGAGATTTAGGATTCTTTGGAAAAGGTCAGATGGTACCAGAATTTGAAGAAGCTGCTTATAGTTTAAAAGTGAATGAATACACTAAGACTCCAGTTAAATCACAATTTGGATATCATATTATCTTAAAGACAGATGAAGAGAAAAAAGATACACTAGAAGTTATGAAGGATAAAATAATCGAAGATTTAGCTACACAAAAAGTATCAGCAGATCCTAAATTAGGAGATAAAATCTTAGTTAAGATGAGAGAAGAAAATGGATTTAAAATAAATAACGAATCTATTAAGAATGCGTACGATCAATTTCTTAAGACTTTAGAATCAGAAGAAACAGCACAGTAACAATTAATCAGTAATTAAAATATAGGGTGTGATGGCTTTCAACAAAGCTTGAACACCCTATATTTTTTTTCAACAATATCTTAAAAAAGAGAGTTATATAAAATTGGAAATAAAAAAATTTAAGAATATACTTTACTACTCTACCACACTAAAGTATAATAAGTAAATATAACGCTTGGACAAAGTCCGAAAAGGAGGAAAAAGACATGAGAAAAAGTATTTTAGTAATTATAATGATTCTTGTTGTACTTGTGGGTATAACAGGGTGTGGTAGCAAAAATTCAGAAGGGGGAAAAAATACACATTCTGAAGAAATTAAGAAATTTGTTGTGGGGCTAGATGATAATTTTCCTCCAATGGGATTTAGGAGTGAGAGTGGAGAGGTAATAGGTTTTGATATAGATCTTGCTAAGGAAGCTGGTAAGAGAATTGGGTATGAAGTTGAGTTTAAAGCTGTGGATTGGGATGGAGTACTTCTATCTTTGAACAATGGAGATATTGATGTGATTTGGAATGGGTTGACCATAACAGAGGAGAGGAAAGAAAAGATTGGATTTACAGATGAGTATTTAGTAAATAATCAGATTATAGTTGTTCAAGAGGAATCTGATATTAATACTAAAGAACAATTAAAAGATATGGTTGTAGGAGTTCAGATGGGAAGTAGTAGCCAAGCTGTTCTTGAAAGTACGAGTGATGAAATTGGTATAAAAGAGATAAAGAAATACGCAAACAATGTTGACGCACTTCTTGATCTTAAAGCGGGTAGAATACAAGGTGTTGTAGTGGACGAGGTTGTTGGTAGATATTATATGGTAAAGAACGGGGGAAGTTACAGAGTGTTAGATGAAACGCTTGGTGGAGAGAGCTATGGGGTTGGATTTAGAAAGGATGATAGTGAATTTGGAGAAGAATTAAATAAAGCCTTGATTGATATGAAAGAAGATGGAACTTTCGATAAGATAAAAGAAACGTGGTTCGGTAAATAGATGAGTATGAATGAATTAATGGAAATGGTGAAATATATTATAAGTGGAGCAACCATCACCTTCAGTATTTTCTTTTCCACACTTATAATATCATTCCCCATTGGAGTAATAGGTGCTCTTGGAAAAATAAAAGGAAATATATTAGTGCAAAAACTTCTGAATATCTATACATGGGTATTCAGAGGTAGTCCATTATTACTACAGATAATTTTTGCGTACTATGGACTTGGAGTTATGGGAATAAAGTTCACTCCATTTCAGGCAGCACTTATAGCATATTCTTTAAACTATGGTGCATATTTAACTGAAATAATCCGAGGTGGAATAAACTCAGTTGATAAAGGACAGTTTGAGGGGTTTAAGGTTCTTGGGATGACGTATTTTCAAGGAATGAGAAGAGTTATTCTTCCACAGGCAATAAGAAAAGCATTGCCATCACTATGTAATGAGGTAATAAATCTAATTAAAGATACAGCAATGGTATCTGTTATTGGACTTGGAGACATACTAAGAAATTCAAAGGAAATCGTAACTAGAGAATTCACAATAATTCCTTTGATTATAGCAGTGGGCATATATTTGTGTATATCATCTGTAATTATATATCTTATGAAGAAACTTGAAGAAAAATATGCCTTTTGATTGGAGGATATGAATGATAAAAGTTATAGATGCTTCGAAAAAATTCGGAGAAGAGAATGTTCTTAATGGAATAAATACTTGTTTTGATAGTGGACAAGTTATCTCTATAGTGGGTCCATCAGGGGCAGGGAAAAGTACTTTTCTTAGATCTATTATTCAGCTTGAGAAGTTAGATGAAGGAACAATTGAGGTTGATAATAAGATAGTATCCCAGGTTATTGGTGGAGTAGATAGAGTAAGTAAGAAGGAAAAGAGAGAAATTCTACTAAAAATGGGAATGGTGTTCCAGAGTTTTAATCTATTTCCGCATAAGAGTGCCATTGAAAATGTAATGGAAGCTCTTGTGGTTGTAAAGAAGATGAAGGAAAATCAAGCAAGACAAATAGGGGAGCAAATGTTAGAAAAAGTGGGACTGTTTAATAAATGCGATTCCTTTCCTTCACAGCTTTCAGGGGGACAGAAACAAAGAGTTGCTATTGCAAGAGCACTAGCAATGGAACCAGAGGTTATTTTATTTGATGAGCCAACATCAGCCCTTGACCCAGAATCGATAAGAGAAGTAGTTCAGGTAATTAAGGAATTGGCAAAGGAGAAAATCACCTTAATTATAGTAACTCATGAAAAAGAATTAGCGCTAGGAGTATCCCAAAGAGTCTTATTCATGGAGAATGGGAAAATAGGTTTTGATTTCAAACCAAGTGAAATAGATATATTAAAAGATGGTGACAGAGTGAAAAATTTTTTTAGAGCATTAGAATAATAATGGAATAAATATTGCCTAGGCAATCATAGAGTTAACACAATTTTAAGAATGCAATCATATATTGTTAATATAGGATGGTTTTTATTTTAACTAAAGTTAAAAATTAAGATACAAAAGATAAAATGTAAAAAAGCCTTAGAGAAAATTATTCTCTAAGGCTTTTGAGTCGTTATTTTTGAGCCATTTTTGCAAAGAGGTTCTAATACGATGGAAGTGGTTGAAGTTGGACAATAAAAGGGCTAATCAAGTAATTATAACTCGATTTATGTATTAGTTTGCACTGATTTAAAATACAGTGTAAAATAAAACTAATAGATGATTCAAAAAAATCATAAATAATATATAGTATTTACAGGAAGAAATTAAATTTCACTATGGAATCTCTATATTATAAAAATGTAATAGGGGGTAGTGTTGTTGATTAGTTGGGTAAAGAATACTAAGCTTAGAACTAAGATGATTTTTGGTTTCAGTGCGGTAATAATATTAATGCTTATAGCAGTATCTTGTGGTTTAAAAGGATTAGATACAAATAGGAAGCAGTTTATATCTCTTAAAAATATAACTGATGAGCAAATGATTGCTAATAGAATTCAAGAAGAACTTTTAGCAAGCCGGATTGATTATGAAAATTTTCTAGTTAGCAGTGATGTGAGTAAAGAAGACTCATTCAGCGAGCATTATAAAAATATGAAAAATCTTATTGGAAATTATATAGCAATAAGTGATGATGAAACACGGCTTAAATATGTGGAAGACATAGAAAGAGAATTAGAATCTTATGAATTAGATTTCCGTAGAATAGTTGACTTAGAGAAATCGGATAAAGAATTATTTGACGATACATCAGAAGTTGGGAACAGAATGCTGAATTCACTTAGAAATATGCAGGAGACAGCATTTAGTGAAGGTGATCATTTGATTATAAAAGAGGTATCAAAAGGCCTTGAATATATTCTTAACTCAAGACTTGTAGCCTTTAAATACTATAAATTCCATGATGGGAACTATTTCAATGAATTTGAAGATTTATATGATGTATTAACTTCTCATATGGGGAAAATAAATAAAGAAGGAAAGGGTATCCAATATAGAAGTGATTATGTGGATTATTTAAACAATGAAAAAATATACTTGGATGGAATAATAGGATTAAAGAAAATATTTGATGAACAAGATCAGTTGATTGTAAAAATGGAAGAGAGAGGGCCCAAAATTGAAAAGATAATTGAAAGTATTGTATCTTCAATTGAGTATGAGAAATTGAAATACTTATATGATGTGGGTGAAGCAAATAATGATATGATGAGATGGATGGGGATATTTGCACTGATTTCTATTTTATTGTCTGTATTGATTTGTTTCACATTATTGAGAATGATAATAAGGCCTATTAGTTCTTTAACAGATACTTTCAAACAAATATCTAAAGGGGATGTAGATTTAGATTTCCGTATGACAGAAGGAAAAAAAGATGAGCTTGGTAAGATGGCTACTGCTTTTAATGAATTCATGATTAAACTTAAAGGAATTATGACTGAGGTTAGGTATCAAAACTGGCTAAAGACTGCACAGACTGAATTGAATGATAAGTTAAGAAATAATGAAGAGTTACTTGAAATAAGCGATTTAACTATATCATATTTGTGTAATTATTTAGACGTACAAATTGGAGCCTTTTATTTAAATGATGGACAAGATAAGTTTAGAATGACTGCATCATATGCTTATAAAAATAGAAAGGGCATGCCTCAAGAGATTAAGCTTGGTGAAGGTGTTATTGGCCAATGTGCAAGAGAGAGAAAAGTGTTTGTTCTATCTGAAATACCTGAGAATTATATTGCAGTACAATCAGGATTAGGTGAGGTAACTCCTAAAAATATTGCTGTGCTCCCATGTGTTTATGAGGGGAAGGTTAAGAGTGTAATTGAGATTGGAAGTATTCATGAATTTAATGAAGAAAGCTTAGGGTTATTGGAAGCTATGGGAGAAGCTATTGCTATAGCTATTAGTTCAGCTGAAGTAAATAAGACAGTAAAAGAATTACTTGATCGAACCCTTAATCAGGCTGAAGAACTTCAAGTGCAGCAAGAAGAGCTTAGGCAAAACAATGAAGAACTAGAAGAACAAGCAAGAATATTGAAGGAATCAGAAGGTCAGTTACAGCTTCAGCAAGAAGAACTACAAGTATCTAATGAAGAACTTGAAGCAAGAACAATAGAACTTGAGTTGCAAAAGAAAGCTTTAGATGAAAAGAATCAAGAACTTATAGAGTCTCAAGGACTTATTATTGAAAAGGCAGATGCTCTTGAAATTGCAAACCAGTATAAATCTGAATTTCTTGCTAATATGTCGCATGAATTAAGGACTCCCCTTAATAGTATTCTTGTTTTATCTCAACTATTGAGTGATAGAGATAGAAGTCAGTTGATGACTGAGAAAGAGCAAAAATTCGCAGAAACAATACATTCTTCTGGAAATGATTTATTGAATATTATTAATGATATTTTAGATTTATCTAAAGTTGAAGCTGGCTTTCTAGATATTCATCATGATGAAGTTAACCTTGAAGAATTGCTAAAACATAATGAAAATTTATTCAAACCTCTTGCCGAATCTAGAAATATAAAGTTTGAAACTTCTTTAAACTCAATTGTTCCTAAGTACATTACAACAGATTCTGTTAGAGTAAACCAAGTAATAAAAAATCTTATATCTAATGCAATCAAATTTACAGAAGAAGGTATGGTTACGCTCTCAATTAGACGACTAAACAACGGTGAACGAAAAAGAGTAGGAGATCCTGATGAATTTGTAGCTATAGAGGTAAAGGATACTGGAATTGGAATTCCAGAAGACAAACTTGATCATATTTTTGAAGCATTCAGGCAAACGGATGGTACAACTAGCCGTAAGTATGGTGGTACTGGACTTGGGTTAACAATTTCCAGAGAACTTATGAACTTATTAGGTGGAGAAATATTATTGGAAAGCGAACTAGGTAAGGGAAGTGCTTTTGTTGTAATATTGCCAATAAAACTATCTTACCAGTTGCCAAAAGAAATTACAAATGTAGATGAAAAAAAGAAAATAAAAAAAGTAAGTGAAGAAAATAGTAATAAATTCGTAGAAATTAAAGAAGTAGAGTCTCAGGAGTCTAATGAAAATAATAATAGTTTATTGATAATTGAGGATGATGTTAATTTTGCTAGTGTTCTAAAATCTCTTTCAGAAGAAAAGGGATATAAAGTGCATATGGCACATAGTGGGGAAGATGGAATTAAACAAGCTCAAAAACTTTGCCCAGAAGCTATAATTCTTGACATTGGATTACCTGATATGGATGGAATATTAGTAGCTGAAAAACTCCAAAAGATGGGTGAAACAAAGGATATACCAATTCATATTATTTCAGGTAAAGAGAATGAAAATATTGTAATGCCTCAAAGTGTTATCGGTTTTTTGAAAAAACCTGTAGATATAAAATCAATTTATGAGACATTAGGAAAAATTGAGTCCCTTACGAAAAATGGATTCAAAAAGCTCCTAGTAGTTGGGCATTGTGGTGGAGAAGAATTTGACCACTTTGTAAATTTGGGGAATGTTGAAGTATCAAAAGTACTTACAGGTAAAGAAGGACTTGCCAAAATCAAGGATGAGGAATTTGAATGTATTGTACTTGATGTTGAACTTGAAGATATGAGTGGTATTGAATTTATTAAGACTGTATGTGAAAATAGGGAAGAGAAAATTCCTGTTATTATTTATACTGACGAGGATATAGAAAATGAAAAACTCAGTGATGTAAATCCTCATGTGGAAACTGTAATACTTAAGAGTTCAAAGTCAAAGGATAGATTAATTGATGAAATTTCATTGTTCCTTCATGGCATGGGCGCGGGGGATAAAGAAAATAAATTTAGAGAAAAGCTGACTCAGAAAAAACAGAATAATATTGATGATTCGTTAGTTGGCAAGAAAATACTTCTAGTGGATGATGATGAAAGAAATGTATTTGCTTTACTTCATCTATTGGAACAACATGGAATGGAAGTTTTGACAGCAACTGATGGAAATGAGTGTATTGAGATATTTAAGGACAATGAAGCAATTGACTTAATTCTAATGGATATTATGATGCCACATAAGGATGGTTATGAAGCAATTAAAGAAATACGGAAGATAGATGAGAGAAAAGAAATTCCTATAATTGCATTAACGGCTAAAGCAATGAAAGGTGATTGTAATAAATGTATTGCTGCTGGGGCAAATGATTATTTAACTAAGCCAGTGGATGTTGAAAAATTATTATCTACTTTAAAGGTGTGGTTATCGTGATAAGTAAAATTGACGAAATATTAGCTAATGAGGATATAGAGATTCAATTATTTTTAGAAGGAATATTTCAAAAATACGGTTATGATTTCAGGGATTATTCTAGAGCTCATATAAAACGAAGAATATTAAGTAAAAAAGTGAGAGATAACTTCTCAAGTATTTCTGAGATGCAGCATAGAGTAATATATGATGAATTGTTCTTCTTGGAAATGCTTTCTGAGTTCTCTATAAATGTCACAGAGATGTTCAGAGATCCAGAGTTTTTCCTATACTTTAGAAAAGAAGTGGTTCCTTACTTAAAATCATATCCTCGACTTAAAATTTGGCATGCTGGGTGCTCTACTGGAGAAGAGGTTTATTCAATGGCAATATTGCTCAAGGAAGAAGGCTTGTTAGAGAGAACACAGATTTATGCTACAGATTTTAATGAAAAGGTTTTAAAAAAGGCCCAAGAGGGGATATTCTCTATTAGATCCATTAAAGATTATACAAAGAATTACATTGAAGCAGGAGGCAAGAAAGATTTCTCTGATTATTACATTGCTAAATATGATTCTGCTATTTTTAATCAATCACTGAGAAAATATATTATGTTTAATGAACACAACTTGGTTGTTGATCAGGTTTTTGGTGAAATGAATTTAATTATATGTAGAAATGTTTTGATATATTTTAATAAAGAGCTCCAAAATAAAGTGTTGAATTTATTTGATGAAAGTCTTCCCAAAGGTGGTATACTATGTCTTGGGTCAAAGGAGACTTTAAAGCATTCAAAGACTATGGATAATTTTGAAGTGTACGATGAAATAAATAGAGTGTACAGGAAGAAATTTTAAAGAATATAAAATCTATGGACACTATAGGAAAAATAATGTACAGGAGATATGAATATGAGAGAAAAAGTAGATATCTTAATTGTAGATGATTTAAAAGAAAATCACTTGGTTATGGAAAGTGTTCTAACTGATGAGGACTTAAATTTGATTAATGCTATGTCAGGAGAAGAGGCTTTACAATTATGTTCTAATCATTCATTTGCAGTTATTTTGATGGATGTTCAGATGCCAGGGCTAGATGGGTTCCAAACTGCTGAGCTTCTTAGAAAGATTGAGAAAACAAAGAAAATACCAATTATTTTTGTCACTGCAATAAGTAAAGAAAAAAAATCCATATTTAAGGGATACGAAGTAGGAGCTGTTGATTATTTATTTAAGCCTATAGATCCATTGATATTAAGAAGTAAAGTGAATATATTTAAAGAACTATATCTGCAAAGAAGATTAATTGAAGATATTGCTGAAGAGTTGGAGAATAAGATTATTGAATTGACAAACTTGAAAGAAGAGAAGTGTAAGTTGGAGGATATTAGTTTAGAAGATTTTCTAACAGGAATATATAACCGTAGAGGAATAGATCGTATGCTTAAAATTCATTGGAGGAATTGTTACAGATATGAATTACCCTTATCAGTGATAATGGTAGACCTTGATAATTTTAAAAAGTATAACGATATGTACGGTCATATTCAAGGGGATGAAGTGCTTAGAAATGTAGCTCAAAGTATTAAAGGGACACTTGGTCGTTCCGAGGATTTTATAGGACGATATGGTGGTGAAGAGTTTCTTGTTGTACTTCCTAATACACTATTGGATGGAGCCGTTGTTATTGCTGATAGAATTAATGATAAACTTAAAGAATTAAGCATAAAACATGAGAATAATGATGCAAATGGATGTGTTACAGTAAGTATGGGTATTGCTTGTGTTTTTCCAAAGGATTACATGAATATGGAAGAAATTATAAAGCATGCAGATGAAATGCTTTATAAGGCTAAGGCGAATGGAAAAAATCAATATAAATATATTGAGCTTTAACTTAGTTTAAATAAGATATGTTTAGAATAATATTGAAAATATATGAGTAAACAAAAACAGTATCATTGATACTGTTTTTCTTTACTCATAAAGTTTTTCATTTTTATAAACAAATACTGATAATATTTTAGTAATAATTGATTTTATCCTTAAATTTTGTTATTTTTCACTTGGAATCTCTATAATAAGTTCATTAAATCTTTTATTTATATATTCCTCTTCAAAGGAATAACAAACTCTTAGATTATTGTAATCTAAAATTCTATAATGATTTGATACAACATTTTGTTGAGCTGTATAACCGTTTTTACTTTGAATATCTTTCCACCAAATCTTTCCACCAAGCGTTGGGGTGTAATTATTATTTTCAGATGATAGTGATCTAATTATATCTTCTATATCCCCTCCAAAAGTTAATTCTAATATTTCACTGTTTTTAAAGATAACACATACTGCAATAGCAACGGCCCAACCTAAACTACTTCTTTCTTTTTCAACTTGGACTAAAGTTTTTTTTGATATTCCAAGTATCTCTGCCATTTTATCTTGTGTATATCCTTTTTCATTTCGTATAAGCTTGACCTTTTCATCAACCTTTTTTATAAATTCATTTCTTGTCATAAAAGTTCCACCTTTTAAAGATTATTTACTTATAAAACTATAAAAGAGTAAAAGTGCTCTGTAAGTGAAATTTTACACTAAAAGAAGCGTTTTGTAAATAAAATTATTAATGATTACCATACATTAATGGTTTTTTGTATAGAAATTTAGATAAAGGGACACCAGTTATAGAAATGCAAAAAATAAATATGGAACTTTTAAATGAACTTATTTTTTTTTAATATTTTATCAAAACAAGTGAAAAATAAATACATGAAAAAGTATATGAGATTTATAATTTATGGTTTAGCTGGTTGGTGTGCAGAGATTATATGGAATGGTATTCGTTTATTAATTGCAGGAAATTTTATATTGGTAGGATGGACATCAATGTGGATGTTTCCTATATATGGGCTTATGATTTTTCTAGAACCAATACACAATAGAATAAGAAAGTTCCCTTTAATAATTAGAGGAGGTATATATACAGTATTAATATTTTTAGTAGAATTTCTTACTGGATTAATTCTAAGTGGAATATTAGGTTCGTGCCCATGGGATTATGCAGGTAATCCGCTTTCAGTTTGTGGTGTTATAAGGCTGGACTTTGCACCTGTTTGGTTTATTGGTGGATTATTATTTGAAAAACTTCATGATATTTTAAGATCTATTGATTTTAAAAAGGATATAGTTTGATAAAGTAAAAAGAGAGCTATAGGATTTAAGCCATAGCTCTTTTGTTATGTAAAAAGAAGGGGAAAATTACTTTTTATAAATATAGTAATCTATTAATACTTTATATGTAAAATTGGAGGTAAATGAAAATGAAAAAAATCATAAGAATGTGTTTTCTAATGTTACTAATGATGTGCATGGTACAAATAAATACGTTTGCTGGTGTAGGGTTAAGACTTAGTGGATATGATGGTGAAGTGAAAGGTTCTCTGAAAAAAGTTCCCCTTGGGGAATATACAGTTAGAGAACTTATTGAGTTACCAGAAATAGATGAAGTTATTGATTTGAAAGGTAATTCATTTTCACCTGATAGGAAAGTTATTATAGAGAGAAAGAGTAAATCTGTACAAAGAAATTATCGTTTTGTATTATATGTACATGAAGAAAACGGGGTATTGAAAACGTACAGTAAAAAGGAGATTAGAAAATGGGAAAGTTAAATTTTTTTCATGTAACTCCTAAACAGCAACATCTTTTTATTTACGGAAAAGAGGATGAAAATAATGCAGAAAAAGCAGCTTTAGAGTGCAAAGACTTTAAATTAGATGTTGAAGAAGAATGGGTTAGTGATTGCCATAAAACTTGTTATAATTGCAGATATCGTCGTTGGACAGCAACAAGTTTTGTTTAAAGAAGTAAGCCACGGTGGACATGTAAGTTTTCTTCTTTAAGTGAAGAGGATTATTGGACTGAGGAAAAGGTGCTAGATTTTATGGAGCACTTATGTATAGAGAATCCATAGTGAAACTTTATTTATTCAAAGTTTTATTAACAATATTATACTATTAATAATCAATACTCATTAATGAATTATCAATGAAGGATGATTTGCTAATGCAAATCTAAAATAGATATATTTAAAGACTTTTGACCTAATAAAAAAGTCAACATTCATTGAACATTGAGTATTTATCTAAATTACCTTGGTTAAAATTACAAATAAACTAATTGAATAAGTTAATTTTCAATATGGAATCTCTATAGTGATTGAAGGAGTGGGAGTTTAATGAGGTTCGACTATAGCATTCAAAGAACACGATAGTTATGTCGTGTTCTTTATTTGAGTAAATTTATCAATATTTTCTATAAAAGTTTTCATAGAATTGTATACAATTTATTAGTAAAATTGTTATATATATGAAAGCTTTTATATGAGGTTATAACAAATAGATAATAGAATGCGCATTCTTAAGGTAACACTGAGGTGGTGAAATATGAAGAATGAAATTTTAGAAGAGTTATTAATTAATGAGATGAAAGTTATCTTTAAATATTTAATAAAGATAGGGGCTAGTAAAGAAGATGCAGAAGATATAGTTCAAGATACAATATGCAAAGCAATAATAAATATTCATTCCATTAATGAAGAAAAGATAGTATCTTGGTTGTTTAAGGTTTCAATAAATAGTTATTACAATCTATATAATAAGAACAAAAGAAAGGATAACTATGTAATCTGTGATGAGGATAAGATAGCAGAATTAATGAATGATACTTTCATAGAAGAACAAATATTAAATGAAGAGCTTAACGAGTATATCATTAAAACGTTAAATGCATTAAAACCTTCTTATGAGAATTTATTAAAACTTAAATATTTTATGAATTTATCATATAAAGAAATATCTAGTCTACTAGGTATAAATGAAGCTAAAATAAAGACTTATCTTTATAGAGCAAGAAATAAATTTAAGGAAGTATGGGAGGAATTAGGCTATGGTAGATAAAAAAAATCATAATAATTTGGATGATGAAAAGGAACTAGATGAATTATTTGAAGAAGTTAAAAGTACTAAACTACTAAAAGCTGTTAAAAAAGCTAAAAGATTTTCAATAATGAAGATAGTATTTATTAGTTTATTTACATTTATAATTTTAATCAGTGGTTTTATATCAATAAGCGGAAAGATAAATAATAAAAGATGGAATGCTCATATGGATAAACTAAGAAATAAGTATACAGTACAAGCTCCTAATAAATTCTATGGTATGTCTTATACATACAAATCATTTTTTGGTGGTAAAATTGATTATAAAACTTTCAAATATTTAAACGGTATAAGAATAAATACTGGAGAGCATAGTACTGAATATAACTTATTTGGTGAAAGGAATAGAATGGGGGAGGAAAGTTTTGAGACTCAAATGAATTGGGAAGAATTAAACTTTTTACCAAGGTACAATGATATAGGACAAAAATTAATGGTGTTTTATTATCCCTATGTTGATTATGGTGATAGATATGAAAATGATCTAAGTTTATTAGATGATATAGGTAATAACAAGTACATGGAGATAGCTATATCATTTGATAAGGCATATAGTATTGAGGAGGTTAATAAGATGATACCTAAGTCTATAAATCTCACATGGTATTGGGTTGATGCGGTGGAAGAAACACAAAAAGAAACACAAGGGTATTATATAAATGAACAAGAAAATGGTTCACTAGTAGAACAGTATCCAGATTTATGTTATGAAAATGATGCTTATGGATTTAAGACTATAAATAAACATGGAGAAAGGATAGAAAATCCAGAAGAAAAATTTATTAATGCCTTAAAGGATGGTAGAATAAAACAAATATATGACACTATAGCAGGGGAAGATAAAAAACTAACTAAAGATGATATTAAAGTTCAAGGAATTGTAGTTACAGGTGATGCAGAAAATCTTAAATTATTAAAAAAAATACCTTTTATTAAAGCATCCTCTTTAGGCGTTACTATAGATAAATATTAATTTCATAGTAGGGATAATATCATTTGTATTAGGTGTTGGAGGAGTTATAGCAGTTTTACTTACATTAAAGGTAATAGTATTTTTTAGAATAAAAACTTTAAGAGAATAGATAGGAATTCCCCTCTAAATCACTAACTACATTTTAAAGATTTAGAGGGGGTTTTAGGTTTCATATTATTATTTTAATTTTACAGGAATGTGTATCTCCATTGATACCTTATCATATTCCCACGGATGACATCTCTCATCGTAATACTCAAAATCAAAGTTATTTTCATCAATATAATCGATAGTTTTTTGAATTAATTCAATGTAGTTCATCGACTACCTCCATTATCTATTATCTGCCATATGGTAATTATATAATAACATAATGGGGAAATATTGCTTTTCCATTTTTGTTAACTTAATAAATAATAATGATATAATTATTTTAGAGATTTTTTGACAACATTATATATATTATTTTAATTAATTGAAAGGATAAAGATGTTAAATGAGAATAGGTAAACTTTTTAGTAATTTAGGTTATTGTTCAAGAAGAGAAACTAATAGACTTATTGAGGAAAATAGGGTGAAAGTGAATGGAGAACTTGCTATACAAGGGCAGTGGGTGGAAGAGGATGATCTTATCCTTATTGATAATGAGCCTATTCCAGTGAAAGACAAAGTTTATATTGCATTAAATAAGCCAGTAGGGATTACTTGTACAGCTGCAAAGGAAGTGGAAGGCAATATAATTGATTTTATGAATTATCCAGAATATATTTTTCCCGTTGGTAGGTTAGATAAAGAATCACAAGGATTGATTTTAATGACAAATGATGGGGTTTTAGCTAATGAAATTTTAGAATCAGAAAATGAACATGAGAAAGAATACATTGTAACTGTTCATAAACCTTTTGATGACCTTTTCATGAAAGGAATGGCTGAAGGGGTGGAGATTTGCGGAGTTAAGACAAGGCCTTGCAAAATGATTAGAATTAGTGAAGATACTTTCCGTATTATTCTCACACAAGGACTTAATAAACAAATTCGTAGAATGAGCAAGGCTTTTGGATATAAGGTTGTGCGACTAGAGCGTATTAGGATTATTAATATTAAAATAGATGGGATAGATATTGGTAAGTGGCGTTATCTTACAGAGAATGAGGTAATGTCAATTGGGGAGAAAAGTAAAGATATATGTAAGGAAGATCAGATAAAAGATAGTTACAAACGAGGAAAGAAAGAGAGAGATAAATGAAAAATATATTTAATACAATATACGATGAAGAAAGACTAGATAATGGGAAATACTATATTGAAATCCCCTTCAATGTATGGGACACATTTGGAAAGAAAGGTCGAGTAAAAGTAATATGTGAAATCAATGAGTTTTTTTATGATACAACCTTAATTCCTAAAGGTAATGGTCAGTATGTACTAATATTAATATTGATGTAGGTAAATCATTCATATTGGTATCTTTAAGAGGTTAAAAAAATATTAGAGGGATTAAAAGTCAAGTTTATCGTGATAAGTTTAAAGTTGGTTGTTTATATAGGGTATTTAAAGCCATAACTCACTTAATATGAATTATGGCTTTAAATTTGTTCTTTTAATATGGTTTTCTTTTAAAATACATAAGTGGCTCTATAGCCGGTCCTTCTATTATTTCCCCTTTAAAGTTAAATCGAGAACCGTGACAAGGACAATCCCAAGTGCGTTCTGCACAATTCCATGTGAGTTCACATCCAAGGTGAGTACAAGTAATATCTACAAGGTGAAGAGTTCCTTCAGTATCTTTATAAGCACCAAATTTATCTTCATCTATTTCTACAATTCTTCCTTCATCTCTGTTTAGTTTAAGATTATCAGAGCTAATTTTTAACTTTCCTTTTATCAATTCTTTTGAAGTATCAAGATTTTCAATGATAAAGTTCTTAACTGAAGAGGGGGTTATATGTCTTGAAGGACTAAATAATTCCTCATATGGACTAGAACCTTTTATTATTAAATCCCTTAACATTAAGGCTGCATTTGTTCCACCACTCATTCCCCACTTACCAAAGCCTGTTGCTACATATATATTTTCACAGGAAGAGGATAGCTTTCCTATATAAGGAACTCTGTCTATGGTTATATAGTCTTGAGTAGACCATCTATAAAGTTCCTCATCTATAGAAAAGAGGTCTTTCGCAAAAGAACTTAAAGCATTATAATGAAACTCAGTTTCTTTGCCTTCTCCTGTCTTGTGATTTTCCCCACCTATTAAAATCAGTTGTTTTTCTTGATCGTTCTGGCGACGTAGAGACCTTTTAGGATTTTCAGCGGAGATAAACATCCCTCTTGGAAAGTCATCTTTTGCTGTAACACCAATAAGATATGAACGTTCAGGTCTGAGTCGGGCAAAGTACATTCCATAGCCATCATAGAATGGAAAATGAGAAGCAGAAATTACTTTTTCACTTATGATTTTTAATCCATCTTCCGTAGTTAACTTTATTGGAGAACCTTTCTCTAAATCAACAATTCTTGTATCTTCATATATATGTCCTCCATAAGAAACAAACTCTTCTGCTAAAGAAAGAAGATATTTTCTAGGGTGAAATTGAGCTTGATCTCTAAATTCTATTGAGGCTTTTATAGGAAGTGATAGAAGGAATCTTCCCTTAAAATGAGGGTTTAAACCAAGTTTGTGACAAGCTTCAAGTTCCCTTTCTATTTTTGAAACATAATTATCTTGAAGTGTATAAACATAAGAGGGCAAAACTTCAAGATTACAGTTAATATTATTTTTTTCAACTTTATCTACTATAAATTCTAAAGCTTCCTCGTTAGCTTCTCCGTATTGCTGTGCTTTTTCAAAGCCAAAGGTTTTAATTAAATAATCATATATAAGATTATGTTGAGAGGTAATCTTTGCTGTTGTGTGTCCAGAAGCACCTTTTATTATTTTATTACCTTCAAAAATAGCTACTTTGTAGCCTTCTTTTATAAGAAGAAGGGCGCTTGTGATACCTACGATACCACCACCCACTATAGCTATATCTATGGTTAAATCTTCTTTTAGTGAAGGATACTTTGTTTCTTTTGTAGAGTCTATCCAATATGATCTTGTGAATTTCATTTATCATCTCTCCTTTGCCTTTCTAGTTTTTGTTACTTATGAAGTTATATTCACCAATATTAAATAAACTTTGAAGGTGGAAAATTGACTTTTAAATATATATATGGATATAGTTGAAAATAAATATGAATTTGTTTTAGATGAGGTTGAAGGAGAAATAAATTATAAGGTTTATGGAAAATTTTATAGGAGTAGATAAGAAAAATAAAAAAACAATCAATTATCATACATTTGTTTCTACTTGGAGACTTTACAGGGGATCATTTTTAAAAGCAGAAACAGTATGGTGGATTTCCTTACTTAAATGGTGTATATGTAAAGTTAGAGGAATATGAAAAAAACAGAAGAAAGTATAAAACTATTGATAAATTTATTCCAATTATGATAAAAGAACTTTACAGTAATTGAATATGGAGGAGAGATTATGTAACTACAAATGCGAATTATTAAGTATTGAAAGTGTTTAATATACGCATTAGTGCGAAGGAAATATAAAATAGTTGACACAATGTTAAGAAATTGATATTATAAGGCTATAAAATAAAACTTTAATTCGTTGAAGATTATCACATGACTGGCGGAAGTGGATTTAACCACAGGGAGTGTGATTTGAATAAATGCCGACCGCCTGGGCAACTATATGTCCAGGTGGTTTTTTGTTGTCTTTTGGAAAATACCGGACTTTATAAAAAAGTTTAGGAGGCGTTTAACATGTTGAAAAGAGAATGGACAGGATTTATTGAAGGTAATTGGCAGGAGGAAATAGATGTAAGAGACTTTATTGTTAAGAACTACACTCCATATGATGGAGATGAAAGTTTCTTAGCTGAACCAACTGAAAAGACTAAAAAGGTTTGGGATAAAGCTCACGCTTTAATTATAAAAGAAGTTAAAGAAGGAATAATTGATGTTGAGGTTAACGCTGTTGCAGGAATAAATAATTTTGCACCAGGGTATATAGATAAAGAAAATGAGACAATCGTTGGATTTCAAACAGATGCACCACTAAAGAGAATTATTAATCCTTATGGTGGATACAGAATGGTTGAAAGCTCTTTAAAGGCATATGGCTTTGAGATTAACCCAGAGATACCTAAATACTTCAATGAATATAGAAAAACTCATAATCAAGGGGTATTTGATGCTTACACTAAGGAAACAAAAATAGCAAGATCTGTTGGTCTTTTAACTGGGCTTCCAGATGCATATGGTAGAGGAAGAATAATTGGTGATTATAGAAGAATAACTCTTTATGGTATTGATTTTTTAATAGAGAAAAAAAATCAAGATTTAGCTGAAGCAGTAGGAACAGCTAGTGAAGAGTTAATTAGACATAGAGAAGAAATTTCAGTTCAAATTAGAGCCTTAGATGAAATTAAAAAAATGGCTGCAACTTATGGTGTAGATATTTCTAAACCCGCTGAAAATGCACAGGAAGCTATTCAATTCTTATATTTTGGATACTTAGCTGGGGTTAAAGAAAACAATGGTGCTGCTATGTCTATTGGTAGAAACACAGCCTTCATAGATTGTTTTATAGAAAGAGATTTAAAGAACGGATTACTAACTGAAGAGGAAGCACAAGGGCTTATTGATCAATTTGTAATTAAATTAAGATTAGTAAGACACTTAAGAACTCCAGAATATAATGACTTATTCGCTGGAGATCCTAATTGGATAACTGAGGTAATTGGCGGTATAGGGATAAATGGGAAGCATCATGTAACTAAGACTTCTTATAGATTTCTACACACATTAACTAATTTAAGTCCAGCCCCAGAGCCAAATATGACAGTGTTATGGTCTGAAAAATTACCTGAAACCTTTAAAAAGTACTGTGCTTATATGTCTATCAAGACAGATGCAATACAGTATGAGAATGATGATATAATGAGACCAATTTACGGAGATGACTACGCAATTGCTTGTTGTGTATCTGCAATGAAAGTTGGTAAGGAAATGCAGTTCTTCGGAGCAAGAACTAACCTTGCAAAAGCACTTCTATACGCTATCAATGGTGGTGTAGAAGAAATTAAACTTGATAAGGTAGGTAATAGAATTACTGTAATTCCAGGAATAGAAAAAATGGAAGAGGAGATTCTTGATTTCAAAAAGGTTAAGAAGAGTTTCTGGAAAGTAATAGAGTATATTGCTGAGCTATATGTTAATACAATGAACACAATTCACTATATGCATGATAAGTACGCTTATGAAGCTGGACAATTAGCACTTCATGACTCAGAAGTGCATAGATACATGGCTTTTGGTATAGCTGGTATCTCAATTGTTGCAGATAGCTTAAGTGCCTTAAAGTATGCTAAAGTTAAACCAATTAGAAATGAAGAAGGAATAGCTGTTGATTTTGAAATTCAAGGTGATTTTCCTAAATACGGTAACGATGATGACAGAGTTGATGACTTAGCGGTAGAGGTTATTAAGAAGTTTACTACTGAACTTAAGAAGCATAAAACATACAGAAATGCGGAACACACGCTATCAGCTTTAACAATTACATCTAATGTTGTATATGGTAAGAAGACTGGGGCTACACCAGATGGAAGAAAATCCGGAGAGCCTTTAGCGCCAGGAGCTAATCCAATGCATGGAAGAGATGAAAATGGTGCTTTAGCTTCATTAAACTCTGTAGCTAAAATTCCTTATAGAGAATGGTGCCAAGATGGTATTTCTAATACATTCTCAATTGTACCTGAAGCATTAGGTAAGACTGATAAAGATAGAATAAATAATTTAGTATTTATTTTAGATGGATATTTTGCACAAAGTGCTTTTCACTTAAATGTTAATGTGCTAAATAGAGTAACATTAATGGACGCTATGGAAAACCCAGAAAAATATCCATCATTAACTATTAGAGTTTCAGGATATGCTGTCAATTTTAATAGATTAACAAAAGCACAGCAGCTTGAGGTAATCAGCAGAACATTCCACGAGACTATGTAAGGGGGATTTCTTTATGAAGGGAAGAATACATTCTATTGAAACATTAGGGCTTAATGATGGCCCAGGTATTAGATTTGTAGTATTTTTTCAAGGATGTAAGTTAAGGTGTGCTTACTGTCATAATCCAGATACATGGAATTTGAATGAAGGAAAAGAGATAACTCCAGAGGAACTTTTAAAGAAAGCATTAAGGTTTAAGCCTTATTTTGAAAAATCAGGAGGAGGAATCACATGCTCTGGTGGTGATCCACTTCTACAGCCGAAATTCCTAATAAAGTTCCTTAAGCTTTGTAAAGAACATGGATTACACACAGCTATAGATACAGCTGGTTTTGGTTTGGGAAATTATGAAGAAATCTTAAAATATACTGATTTAGCAATTCTTGATGTTAAACATGTAAATAGAAAGGGTTATAAGGAACTTGTTAAAGGGGATATTAATGAGTTTAAAAAGTTCGCTGAAGATTTGAAGAAGTCTAACGTAAACTTATGGATTAGACATGTAGTTGTACCTGGAATAACCGATGGGGAAAACCATATGAATCAGTTGCAAAATTTAATCAGTGAGTTTGATAATGTGGAAAAAGTTGAATTGCTTCCTTATCATACTCTTGGGGTAAATAAATATGAAACGATGGGAATACCATACAGACTACAAGGAATTAAACCTATGTGTAGAGAAAAGATTAAGAAAATGGAAGATAGATTTGTAAGTGTTTAATAAATGAATAAACCAAATTCTAAAGACATAAAGTAAAGTCAAAACAATTTATTGTAACTTTATAAACAAACTCAATCATCTCTTTAAGAGAAGGTTGAGTTTGGTTTTTATGAAGAAACACTTAAAAGCTTAGCAAAAGAATACTATGAAGATAAAGATGTTAAGGGAGTACTTTACATATTATTAGGTGTTGTATTTTATATTTATATATAAATTTATTTTTAAAAAAAATATTTCTGAAAAAATAAATTATATTCGCAAAAAATGTCGAACGGTTTAATTTTAAAAGAGTGTACAAGAGTGAGTGCATTTGTTAAAATTGTGTAGGAAATAACAATAAGAGGGGGACTTTTAGAGAAAGATAAGTTTTAAATGTTAGGTTAATTTTAGGTTTATTTCAAATTATTTGTCATAATGGAGACGTATTTCAGTATATGTTATTTTCTCATTCCAAGGATTGTTGTAGCTTTCGTTGGATATTTTAATGTGTAAAAAAACAAAAGAGATATTTATAAAATAGGGGGTAGTGTTAAAAGTGAATAAAAGTAAAATGAAATTTAAAGTCAAAAAATTAGTGTTTTTTGTATTTTTAGTATCTTTGGGTTTATTAATAGGATGTGGTAATAATACTAAAAATACAGTTAAATCTAATAGTAATGAAAAACAAGAAGTAGTTAAGGAAAATATGAAAATAAATTTATCAGGTAAAAATACTATTGAAAATGTGGTTGAATTTGAAATAAATTATATAAATGAGAATATAGATGTTAAGCCTTCAAATATAGACAACTTCTATACTCATTACGAAAATAAAGAACCTAATAATACATTTTTGTATGCAGTTATAGATGTAAAGAATTTAAAAAATGAGAGTGAAATAGCAGAAGATATTATGAATATAAGCTATATAATAGATAATAAAGAGTATACTGTTTTTTCAACGATAGAAGAATCAGATGGAAGTGATTTTAATTATGCTAATATTACAGCTATAGATCCATTAGCTACAGGAAAAATTTATTATTTAGCGAGTGTGCCTAAAACAGAAGTGGAAAAAGAGATAATGTTAAAAATTAAAGTAGGAGATAATATTAGTGAAGTATCATTTAAATTAGAAGAGGTAAAACCTAAGACTGAAATAGTGAATCTTGGAGATACTTTGGTCTCAGAAGAGTATGCAGAAATTACAATAAATAGTGTAGAATATTTAAATATACTAAACCCAAGTAATCCAGATGGATATTATAATTATTATGAAGTAAAGGATAGTAATAATATTTATTTAGTATTAGATGTGACTGTGAAAAATTTAAAGGCTAATAGTTTAGATGCAGATAGGGTAATGAGAGTAGAAGGTATTTATGATGATAAATATATGTATGATGGGTTTTCTGTAATAGAAGAAGATGATGGAAGTGATTTTTCATATACAAATATGACTAATATTGAACCATTAAAGACGGCTAGAATGTATTACTTAATAGATATGCCAAAAGAAGTACAAGAAGGAAAAGTAGAATTGAAAATAAATATGAATGGTAAAATGTTCAGCTTATATAAATAGAATGCAAGTATATTCTTGGTGTGTTTTCTTCTATGATGAATATTTTCTAGTTTCCTAATAAATCTATTTATATAGAGCCATCTCTTTTGAGATGGTTTTAATTTGTTTGTTAAGAAATTCACAAATGGAGAAAGTTATCATATAACTTTATATAACAAATCAGAAAATACCGTATCAAAAAATAGACAATAAGGTATTGAAAAACTTTTAGAAAATTGCGAATTATTTAAAACCACTTGAAATTATATGAGTTATTATATATTATAATCTTATAAGATATTATATATTATATAAGATGTGTTTTATAACATATATAATATATTATTTATTATATATGACATACAAAAAGAGATAAAATTTGGATTAATATAAAATGAAAGAAATTAATACAGTATATTGTAAAATTATCCAAGCATAAAGAACTAAATAATACATGGAGTGTGAAAAAATATGAAGGTATTAGTAATTAATTGTGGAAGTTCTTCTCTAAAGTATCAACTTATTAATATGGAAAGTGAAAATTGCTTAGCTCAAGGTTTAATTGAGAGAATTGGTAGTGAAGGATCAGGTTTAACTCAAAAAGTAGAAGGTAGAGAAAAATATATAGTAAAGCAATACATGAAGGACCATAAAGATGCAATTAAATTAGTTTTGGAAACACTAGTAGATGAAACTAATGGGGTAATTAAAAGTGTAGAGGAAATTTCAGCAGTAGGACACAGAGTTGTTCATGGTGGAGAATACTATTCTAGTTCAGTAGTGATTGATGAGAAAGTAATACAAGCATTAGAAGAGTGCTCAAAATTAGCACCATTGCATAATCCACCAAATATTATTGGAATTAACGCATGCAAAGCACTTATGCCAAACACTCCAATGGTAGCGGTATTTGATACAGCATTTCATCAGACAATGCCGGAACATTCATATATTTATCCACTTCCATATGAATTATATGAAGATCATAAAATAAGAAAATATGGGTTCCACGGAACATCTCATAAATATGTTTCACAAGTAGCAGCAGAAATGATGGGTAAAGATATTAAAGATTTAAAAATCATTTCATGTCATTTAGGAAATGGAGCAAGTATTTGTGCGATTGATGGTGGTAAATCTATTGATACAAGTATGGGATTCACACCACTTGCAGGTCTTGCAATGGGAACAAGAGCTGGAGATATTGACCCTGCAATTGTAACATACTTGATGAAAGAATTAGATTTATCTCCAGAACAAGTATCAGACTTAATGAACAAAAAATCAGGAGTACTAGGGGTTTCAGGTATAAGTAGTGATTTTAGAGATCTTAAGGCAGCTGCTGAAGGAAGTAAGAGAGCACAGTTATCATTAGATGTGTTCCACTATAAAATTAAAAAGTATATAGCTAGCTATGCTGGAGCTTTAGGCGGAGTAGATTGTATCATATTCACTGCTGGTATCGGAGAAAACTCATCAGACGCTAGAGCCGCTAGTTGTAAAGGATTAGAGTTCTTAGGAGTAAGAATAGATGAAGAAAAGAACAACGTTGCAGGTAAAGCAGCAGAAATTAGTGCAGACGAGTCAATTGTAAAAGTATTTGCAATTCCAACAAATGAAGAGTTAATGATAGCTAGAGATACTAAGGAACTTTGTTAATTAGTTAAAGATAAATTAATAATTGAAATATTTAAAACCACGATAGAGATATCGTGGTTTTTTTGAATAACTGAAAAATATGAAAGATTTTTTTTGAAATACCTAATATATAAATAATGGCATATATGAAATATAGTGTTCATAAATATAAAAAATGATGAAAAAGGATGAAAAATATCAAAAAAACATAAAAATACAAATAAATGAATTGACTGTATAACTAAGAAAGTTTATAATAGCATTTGTGCAAAGGAGGAATTATATGTTTAAACCAAAAAAGATAGTGTTGATTTTATTAAGTATACTTCTAGTATCTTCTATTACAGGATGTGGCAACAAAAAAAGAGATTTTGAGCCATTGTCTATAAATGTGAATGGCACGGAGATTCTACTTGGGAAGGCAACATTACAGACATTTATTGATGCAGGATATAAGGTGACATTCGACAAGAAATTAGAACAAGATATTTCTGGAGAAAAAATGCCAGCAAGGACTTATGGTGTAGCTGCTTATGTGAGCAAGGACAATAACATAGTAGGTATGGTAGGCTTTTTAAATAATGCAAAGAATGAGATTCCTCTTGAAGAGTGTATTGTTAATGAATATAAAATAACATACAATGATCCATCAGGGTATACAAACTATGATACAGACAATATTTTAGTAGATGATATTAATTTCAAAGGAATGAAAGTAGAAGATGTAAAAAAGGCATTCGAAGGTAAAGTAGAATCATTTGATGAATTTACAAATCCAGATGGAAGTATTGGCGTTATGTCTTTTAGATTAAATGAGAATTATATAAGTGTAAGTTTAGATTACACAACTAAAGAAGTAACAAATGTTGAAACAGAAATTAATTTATCATATTTTGAATAAGGTAAAAGGTACTGACATGTAGGATGTTGGTACCTTTTTAACGTAACTATAGAGATTCCATAGTTAAACTTTATTTATACATATTTGGTATAAAAATATTTGTAATATTATTAATTTTATGGAATAATAATGTTAAAATATTTATGTGTAAGAATTGGGTATATTGTAAAATTATACAGTGGGGTTATGTGAGAATGAATAAATTTGCAAAATACAATGATTTTTTTAGGAATGGATTATTAATATTTATTGTTATAAGTTTAATTTTAAACTATAAAACTACTCCATCAATAGCTATTTTATATGGTGGGATTTTTTTAGCTGCAATTTTAAATGATAATTTAAGATACAGTAAGTGGTTTAATAATAAAAAAAAATTTATGATTTCGTTAATAACATCTTTATGTTTATGTTCTTTCTTGATGTATATGGGTGGAGGTAATACAATTTTTTATTCGTATTTTCTTTTGTATGACATAATTGTTCTTTTAGACGAAAAGAGTGGGCGTATATTTTTTATTATTCATCTTAGTATAAATATCTTAATAATAAGTATTTATTTGAATCTATTCAATAATATATTTTCATTGAATTATTGGAAGAATAATATTGTAAATTATGCACTCTATTTGCTAATGTATCTAGTAAATACTTTTTCATTTATGAGCATTAAATTTAATATAAGAGAAAAAGCAAGAGTTAAGAAATTAAACAATGAATTAGAAGAGGCTAATGAGAAGCTGAAGGATTATTCTTTAAAAGTTGAAGAACTCACAATAAAGAATGAAAGAAATAGAGTAGCACAAGAAATACATGATTCTTTGGGTCATTCTTTAACTGCCCTCATAATGCATCTTGATTTTTTAGAGAAAGTTATAGATAAAAATCCAGAAAAAGCTAAAGAAGTAGTAATTAAATCTCAGAACATAGCAAGAAATAGTATGAAGGATGTTAGGAGAGCTATATATGCTTTGAAGGATAATGAGATTTCAAAAGGTTTAGTTTATTCCATAGAGAGCTTAATAGAAAATTTAACTGTTTCTCAGGGAATAAAGTTTGATTGTAATATTGCAGATGATGATATAGAGAATATAGAACTAAATATCAAAAATATAATATTTATAACTATAAAAGAATCTATAACAAATGGTATCAAACATGGACATGCATCTTTTTTCTTTATTAACTTAGAAAAAACAGATAATAACATAAAATTAAATATCCAGGACAACGGAAAGGGTTGTGAAAAAGTGGTGTTTGGTAATGGACTTAAAGGTATGAAAGATAGGATTGACGCAGTATCAGGAAAAATAGATTTTAGTGTAAATAAAGATGGTGGTTTTGAAGTAGAGGTTTCTATACCAGCGTAAATATTTGGTGAAAGGAAGTGTTTCTATGATAAATGTTATGATTGTTGATGATCATTCAATAATTAGAGAAGGACTTAGTATGACTCTTAGTTTATATGATGATATCAATATTTGTGGGGAAGCTTCTAATGGAAAGGAAGCAATAGAGTTTATTGAGGATAATAGTGTTGATGTTGTTCTTATGGACATAAGAATGCCTGTTATGGATGGTGTTGAAGCTACTAAAATAATAAAAGAAAAATTCAATAATATAAAAATTCTTATTCTTACTACATTTAAAGAAGAAGAATATATATTTGAAGCTTTGAAAAATGGTGCTGACGGATATCTTTTAAAAGATGCTAAATCTGAGGAAATAATAAAAGGAATAAAAACAGTTTATTCAGGAAATGTTCTTCTGCAACCAGAAATTGCAGCTAAAGTAGTCAAGGCTTTTAATACAATGATGACATCACATGAGAAAAAAGAAACTCATAAAAAGAATAATGTAAAAGAGGATAAGGGTGAAATAAGAGGAAAATATGAGACACTTACAGTTAGAGAAAGTGAGATAGCAAGACTTGTAGCTGATGGAAAAAGTAATAAAGAAATAAGTGATATACTTTTCATAACAGAAGGTACTGTGAAAAATCATCTTACTAAAATTCTTGGTAAACTTGAAGTGCGTGATAGAACACAGTTGGCGCTATATATAAAAGAATATGACTAAAGTCATATAAGAAGGTAAGTATACCTTCTTTTTTTATGCCTATAATCATTACCTTGGTTAGATGGAGTACTAAGGAAATTATTGTATTATTAACTTGTAAGGAGTTAAAGACAATCTATGTTAAAAATTGATTTATTTAAATAGTATAAATGTATTTTTAATTAATAGATAATTTTTTAATCAAAGAATAAAGGACAGAGAATAAAGAACAAATTAGGTAATTTTTAAAAATAGAGAATTTATAAAAATAATGAAAGTGAGGTGAGTCCATTACCAAGAATCAATTATTGGTGATGGGGATTGTATGAAAGAATCATTAGGTATTAATAAAGCGGTGTATTATATTTCTTTTCCATTAGCGTTTATGGGATTTATATTACCTATATATGCAGCTAGTATGGGATCAAGTGTTATGGAAGTTGGATTATTGTATTCAATATTTTCACTGTGTAGTGTGTTGATAAGACCTTTAGTTGGTAAGTTAATTGATACTAAAGGTAGAAAATTTTGTTTCATTATTGGTCTTTTCTGTTATGTTATTGTAAGTGGATTATTTTTATTAGGAAACAGTTATAAATATATTTTAGCAGCAAGAATAGTTCAAAGTATTGCTTCGGCGTTTTTATGGATAAGCATTAACACAATGATTTCTGATGTAAGTGAAGATTCTCGTAGAGCTTATAATTTTGCAGTTATAGGAGAAAAAGCAGACAGAGGAGCAATGATGGGGTCAGTTATTGGGTTTACAATTATGTTCTCATATCAAGGTGATGATAAATTCATATATATTTTTGGAGTTTATTTTATAGTAGCTATATTAGCATTGTATAAAGGTATTAAAGACTGTAGAGAAACAATTAATGATAGTAATGTCACAAGTGAAAAAAAATCTGTAGTTATAGATAAAAAATTTATTAAATTTATGCTTATAACAATGGTTTTATCTACTGTTTCAAGTCTTTTAGCACCAATATTCTTAATATATTTAAGGGATAATATATCAAGAAATATGACTTTAATAAGTTATGTATATATACCAGCAGCTATATTATCAATGATATTACCATCTAAATTAGCAAAATTTACTCAAAAGCATGGAAAATGTAAGATTATGATTGTTGGAATTATAATAGATGCAGTATTCACACTAATTATACCTGTATTTAAGTCTTTTGAGGCATTTATGATAATCTATACTATTACGTGTATAGGTGGAATGTTAAGTGGACCTGCTCAGAAAGCTCTTGTAAGTGAGATGACAGGAGGAAATAATAGAGGTAAGGCTTATGGGTTATATAGTTTTGCTGCAGGAATAGGTGGGATTATAGGACCTTTAGCTGGAACAGCCGTATATCAATATGTAAGCAGTGATATGGTATTCTATATACAGGGTGCAGTATTAATAGTGTGTTGTATATTAATAGGAAGTTTATTCAAGTCTAATTCAAAAAAGAATGTTGAGGCTGTAACAAATAATAATTAAGTCAAATAGTAAACCTTCGTACATTTGTCTGGTTCAGGCTATAAGTATGAAGGTTTTGTAACTTGTTTGATTATAATATGGAATAAAATTATATTAATTAATGGTATGTTTGGAAAGGAGAAATAACAAATGAATAAATTTGTACATATTGTTTTTGGAGACTCAGCAGCAGGGAACTTAAAATACTTTTTTAGTAATAATAACAATGATTTTAAGGGTGAAATAATAAATTTTAGGGCAGATCATTCAATTGGGCCAATAGATGAAGTAGATTCAAAAAATGGACTTGAAAAGAGGATTAAGTGGTTTGAAGAGAATTTATCAGAGGTTTTTGAAGAAGATTATCTTGAATACATTGAGAAAGAATTTATTGATACATATGAAAGTATAAAAAATATAGATTTAGATTCAAAAATTGTAATATGGTATGGTGAAAATACTTCTGATCAAGTAGGTCTTAGATATTTAATCGGGCAATTAAGAAGTGAAGAATTATACGAGGTTAATGTTTCCAACTCATACATAGAAGATTATAATGATAATAAATATAAACCAAGAGCTCTTGGTGAGTGTGTGCCAAAAGAACTAAATCAAATAATTTTAACAATGAAAAAAATAGAAAAAGAAAAAAGAAATAGTCTGATAAATGATTGGGAGATTCTCAGAAAATCTAAAGAAAATTTGAGAATTCTAATAGAAAATAGAATAATTGGGGTAGAGGAAAGTTATTATGATAATGATATATTATCAAACTGTAGCTTTAATTTTAAAAAAGCTGCGAGAATAATTGGAATCACTATGGGCAAATCACATCAGCTTATTGGTGATGCTTATATTGATTATAGAGTTAGAAGGTTAATTGAAAGTGGAAAAGTTGAATACCGTGGAAGACTTGAATCTATGAGGGATTTTGAAATAAGAGTAACTGGTGGATTAAATTAAAACATAAAAAACTCTTGACTTAGAGTTGACTATAAGGGTTATGATAATGATAGATTAATTAATATATTATAAAAACTAGTGAGTATATGACAAAGGACATATCTTACATAACCATAGGAGGGAATAAAAAATGTTTAACTTCAATTTTCATAATCCAACGCATATTATTTTTGGTAAAGATAGGTTAGGTGAACTTGATAAATTCATCCCAAAAGAAGCAAGAGTACTTGTGCTTTTTGGGGGAGGAAGTGTTAATAGAATTTGACTTATGAAATAGCTTGAACCACGATAGAAATATCGTGGTTTATAGTTTTGCATATTTAGTCAAAAAATAAAATATAATCTCTAAAATAGTAGTAGTTTTTATTACTTGAATAGTATAAAATAATGACAAGGTTGTATATAAACTTGAACTTTATGGCATATTTTTAAATAAAGAGATTTAAAGAATATTATTTGTCTTAATAGGAATATTGACTCTCAGTGTATAAAATAATTGAAAGATATAAGGGGGGGGGGGGAATTGAAAAAAAGATATAAACTATTATTAATAATTAGTATTTGGACAGTTATTGCAGGTATTTTATATAAACAAGGATTATTTACAACAGACATTAACACAGTTAATGAGGTTATAGGAACTAATCCATTAAAAATGAGAGGAATATTTGTTTTATTATCAAGCTTTAGAGTAATACTATTTATTCCACAGACTGTTTTTATATTTATTGGAAGTGTTTTATTTGGAGCTTATGAAGGATTTGTTTTATCTTTCATATCGTTAATAATAAGTCAGACTATAATGTATATAGTAGGAAGATATCTTCAAAGATGGTTTATTACAGAGAAATATTTTGAAAAGAATAAAAACCTAATAGCACATATTGAAACCTATGGCTACAAATTTTTAGCCTTGGGGATAGCATGCCCGGTACTTCCTTCAGATGCTATAACATTAACTGCAGCTTTCATGAAATTGGAATATAAAAAATGTATGGTAACTATAATTTTAGTAGCCTCACCAATAATATTTTTATATGGAGTTATGGGAGGAAATTTTCAAAAATCAAATGGATTTATAGGTATTGTAGTTATTAGTATAATACTAATTTCCTATTACACTTTTAGAGTATGGAAAAAGATAAATTTAAGAAATAAAGTTAGTTGAAAGAGTTTCGACAATCTGACCACCATAGGGATATGGTGGTTTAAATTTTATTAGATATAGTATATAGTGATTATATAGATAGTCTAGTTCAGAAGTGATTTATTGGAAAGGTGTGAAGGTATGGAAGAAAAAATATTAGTAGTAGACGATGAAAAAAATATTGCTGACCTCATAGCATATGCTTTTAAAAGAGAAGGTTACAGTGTTGACACAGCCTATGATGGAGAAGAAGCCTTAGATAAAATAAAAAAATTTAATCCAGATGTAATGGTTATTGATGTTATGATGCCTAAAATGAATGGATTTGAAGTGTGTAGGAAATTAGATAATAGAGAAAATTTAGGGATTGTTATGCTCACTGCAAAAAATGATATTGTAGACAAAGTAATAGGGCTCGAGTTAGGCGCGGATGATTATATTACAAAGCCCTTTGACATAAGAGAAATAATAGCAAGGGTTAAATCACTACTTAGAAGACTGAATAAAATGCCTAATGAAGCGGAAGTGGTAGATATAGAAATTAAAGATTTAAAAGTTATATTAAAACAAAGAAAAGTTCTCATTAAAGGAAATGAATTGGAATTTACACCTAAGGAATTTGATTTACTTGTCCTTTTATTATCAAATTTAGATAGAGTATATACAAGAGATGAACTTTTAGATTTAATTTGGGAAATGGAGTATATGGGTGGAACTCGTACGGTGGATATTCATATTCAAAGACTAAGAAAAAAATTAGGCAAACCCTATGAAAATATAATACAGACAGTATATAGAGTTGGATATAAAGCTGTAGGTGAAATCTATGAAGGGTAGTATAAAAGTTAAATTTAGTGTATTTTTAGCACTTCTTTTACTTTTAACAGTTAGTATACTCAGTACACTAGTATTAAGAGGGGTAAGAAATAATCAAAAGAATGATTATGAGATGTACTTAGCGCAACAGGTTAAAATCGCAAACACATATATCAAACAGATGTATCTTGAGGAATCAATAGATAATACAGAAGAATTCTTACAAAACAATGCACAACAACTTGCACTACAGATGAATTCAATTAGTGGGATGTATATTGGAATTTATGATATGGGTGGTAGAGAATTAACGGATTTTCTTGCAGCTAATATTAGAGAAGATGTTGAAGATATACTTTCTCATGCTCGGAATAATCAAATAGTATATAAAATTGTGGGTGAGTATATTGAATATATGGCCCCTCTTTATAATGAGAATCAAATAGGGGTAATTCAACTTCACTATTCTCTAAAAAAAGATATTCAATTTTATAATGATATAAAAAATCTTTTTATCAGCATAGGATTTGGTGTATTTGTATTTAGTTTTATCATTGCGTATTTTTATTTTAATAGATTTTCTAAAAGTATTGTTAAACTGAAAAAAGATACAGTTGATATTAAAATGGGCTTATATTCTAGTATTGTTCCTCTTAAGAGAAAAGATGAACTTGGAGACTTGAGTGAAGGAATTTATTATATGAGTAATCAAATTGAAAAAAATATAAAAACAATGGAAACAGAACAGCAAAATCTAAAATTAGCAGTGGAAAAGCTAGGAGCTTTAGAGAAGCAGCAGAAAACTTTTATTGGAAATATAACACATGAATTCAAAACCCCCTTAACAGTTATAAAAACTTATATGGATTTATTAGAGCTTTATTCAGATGATTCTAATTTGTTGGAAGAAGCTAAGGTTAATATAGCAAAAGAGGCACAAAGACTAAATGAGATGGTGGAGAAGAGTTTACATTTGTCATCATTGGAGAAATATGATTTTGAATTTGAGTGTAGAGAAATAGATGTGAAAGATATCTTAGAAGAGATATGTAGTCGAATGCAAGGAAAAGCACAGAAATTTAATATCACTTTAACAAAAAAATTGGAATCTGGAGTTATTCTAGGTGACAAGGAAAATCTAATGCATATTTTTATTAATTTAATAGACAATGCAATAAAATATAATGAGGTTAATGGAGAAATATTTATTAAGAGCTTTACTAAAGATAAAAAAGTATTTATCGAAGTATCAGATACTGGAATTGGAATTCCAAAAGAGGCAAGGGAGAAGATATTTGAACCATTTTTTACAGTAAATAAGGATAGAAGTAAAAATCATGGGGGAACAGGATTAGGACTTTCTCTTGTAAAAGAGTTAATAGAAAAACAAAAAGGAACCATTATGATATTAGACACTAAAGAAAAAGGAACAACATTTTTAATTTCTTTTCCAAGTCTATATAAAGAATTCATAGTATAAATTAAGTTTTATACTGAATATCTAAAAAGTTTACAGTATTGAAACAACTAGAGATACTTTTGAAAAATCAATCATGTATACTAAGTTTATAGAAAACATAAGGCACATCAAAAGAAATAACAAGTCAAAGATATGACGATGTTTGAAGGTGCTTGAGGAGGAAATGAAAAATGATAAATAGAAAATTATTAGTGGGTATTTTGGTGATTAGTTGTTTGGTAGGAACGGTTGGATGTGCAAAATACAAAGCGGAAGCACAGGAAAACAATAAAAAGATAACTATAATAAAGGACACAAAAGATATTTTACCAACTCAGGTTGGTGCGGCTAAAATTGATACTTATGAAGGGGTAATAGGATATGATTGGTTAGATGAAAATAAAATTGTGATTACTAAAGAAAATAAAAAATTGAAGCCAGTAAAAATAGATAATGAAAAAATGAATGCTGAGTTTGACGTGAAAAATCTTTATTTATATGATCTAAATTCTAAAGAAGAGAAAAGTGTTGGCGATCAATCTAAATTCCAAGATGAGGTAATTTTTTCTCCTAATAATGAGTATATGTTTTATATAAATCTACATGAAGAAATTGCAACAGGATATATCTCAGATTCACAAGGAAACACACAAGTTGAGATTTCAGATAGTGCTATAGATGAGTATGATTTGAGTGAAGCTCAATGGATTAATGATGAAGAGTTAATTGTTCCTTGCCACAGTATTAGAGGTTTTGCTCTTATAAATATTGATGGAACTATAAACAAAATAAAAGATGTAGAGCAGGGGACAATGGGGACACAAGATCCATTAAATGGACTTAGTATTACAGAACCTATGAAAGTTGGAGATAAAATATTTTATTTAACAATACATCGTGGTGCAGATGATGATGATAAAATAAAAGTTTATGATATAAATAACAAAGATAATAAAATATTAGTTAAAGATGATATTAGAGAGTTTAGTTTATCACCTGATCAAAGTCAAATTCTTATGGTTACTTCAAACCTTGATAAAAATGTAAATGAACTGATTATTACAGATTTAGAAGGAAAACAAAGATCGGTTTTATCTGAGGGGTATATATATGGTGCAAGATGGTCTCATGATGGAACAAAGGTAGCTTATATATCAAATGAAGACGGGCAGGAAGGCGTTTATGTAGTGGATGTGAAAACCATGGAAAAATCATTGGTTTGTGCAGGGGAATATTACCTACCTATCGCATGGAGTCCAGCTGGTGAAAAAATTATGGTGCATAGTGGAAAGGCTAAAGATAAGGATAGACCATTTGATACAATAGATGTTACTAATGTAATTACTTTAAAGTAATTACCTTGTAAGTGAAAAATATAATTTAATATATGATTAATAACTAAAGCCGAGGAATCTGAGATTCCTCGGCTTTGAATATAATATCACTACTAAATTGAGTCATATTGCTTTAATCTGTCATAATCTGCAACTACATATTCTAAAATATCATGGCAAAACATGAAAAATAAATATTACATGGTAAATTTATGCGAATTAGGATACAATTCATATTAGGAAACAAAGAAGTTATGGAAAAGGAGAAAAACAGTGATACATACAAAAAGAAATTATTATTTTGTGAGATTTTTAAGTTATATAATTCTTATGGCTATGTTAGTAATAGTTTTTAATTTGAATAAAAAAGATGTATATTTTGATTTTCTTATAGCACTTTTTTATATTCTTAATTCTGTATTGAGAATGTATTTCTTTAAAGATAATAAAAGAAATATATTTAAATATGGAATGTTTACTTTGTCTGTTATTTTAGATGTAGTTATTATTTTATATTTTAATAATATAGTAGGGCAAGGGGCTTTAATACTAACCTTTATAACAATTTTAGATGTGTTTTTGTTTTATGAAAGATATATAAGTATATTAATAGTTTGTGGAATAAATGTATTAGTTGGAGTAATAGTCTTTTATAATAAAAGTAGTGATATTTCTATTAGTATGTTTTTATGTGGAAGCATGGCTATATATTCAGTCATCAGCTATTATATTAAAGATTTAGATAATAAAAAGAATCAAGCTCACCACCTGTATGATAGATTAAGAATTTCTGAGGAAAAACTTATAGAAGCAAATAATGAATTAAAGTCATACTCAAATACAATTGAGGAATTAGCTGTATTGAGAGAAAGAACAAGAGTATCAAGAGAGTTACATGATAGTGTGGGACATGCATTATCAACTTTATGTATACAATTGAAAGCTGTTGAAACTATATTTATGAAAGAGCCAGAACTTGCAAAGAATATGTTAGGTAAAAATATAACATATGTTGAAAACACTCTTGATAGCATTAGAAGAACAGTAAGAGAATTAAAACCAAAAGAGCTTGAGATATATGATGGAATAATAGCTATGGAAAAAATGATAAAATCTTTTGAAGAGAACACAGGAATAAAGGTAAGGTTTATTGTTTCAAAGGAAAAATGGGGGTTGAATAGTGAACAATGTCATAATCTTTATAGAATATTACAAGAGGGATTAAGCAATTCCCTTAGACATGGTAAAGCAAAGAATATCACTGTGTCTATGCAGTTTTTAAAAGAAAAACTTTATGTAAATATAAAAGACGATGGAATTGGAGGGGACAAGGTATCACCTTCATTTGGATTACAAGGTATTTCAGAAAGAGTAAAGGAAATGGATGGGACAGTTGAATATTTTACTGAAAAAGAAAAAGGATTTTCTATATCCTTAACTATCCCAAAAGTTAATTATATAGATTGATTAGGGGAGGAGTTGTTTTATGATTAAATTAATAATTGTTGATGATGAAATATTAATAAGAGAGGGACTTAAGATACTCTTATCTGTTTATAAGGATATTGAAGTAGTTGGGGATTTCAGTGATGGGGAAAAAGCATATGAATTTTGTAAAAATAATTTAGTTCATGTGGCTCTTATGGATATAAGAATGGAAAAATGCAATGGGGTAGAAGCGACAAGAATGATTAAAAGTATAAAGGAAGAGATCAAGATAATTATTTTAACAACTTTTAAGGATAGTGAATATATAGTAAAAGCATTATCATATGGGGCAAGTGGGTATCTTTTAAAAGATAGTTCAAGTGAAAAAATTTATGAGGCAATTAAAGGGGCTTATAGTGGAAATGTAGTTGTAAATCCTGAAATAGCAAATATGATGTTGAAAGAAAATAACAATAATAAAGACATAATTCAAAATGATATTAGTGGATTTAAACTATCAGAAAAAGAGATGGAAATAATTAAGCTAGTAGCTGAGGGACTTACAAATAAAGAAATAAGTGATGAGTTATTTTTGGCTCAAGGGACCGTAAAAAATAATATAAGTACTATATTATCAAAATTGGATTTGAGAGATCGTACCCAAATAGCGATATTTGCTTTCAAAAAAGGGTTAATGTAACTAAATATATAATAGTGACTGAAGTCATTCCTAAAACTTAAAAGGAATGACTTTTGGCAATTATGATGAACTTAGCTTTAATATATAATGTAAATATAAACAGAATAAAGTTAAGAGGGGATAAAATTATGAAATCAAATAGAATTGAATTTAAAAATATTACTAAGAGATATGATGATAAATTAGTTATAGATAATTTAAGTTTTGGTATAGAAAAAGGAGAGATTTTTGGACTGCTAGGACCGAATGGAGCAGGTAAGTCAACATTAATTTCAATGCTTTGTGGTATAGTTGCTATAGAAAAAGGGGATATAGATGTACAAGGGTATTCTGTAATTAAAGATTCTAAAAAGGTAAAGTCATTTATAGGATATGTACCTCAGGAATTAGCTTTGTTTGAGAATTTAAGCATCATGGATAATTTAAATTATTTTGCCGGAATGTATGGGTTAAAAGGGAAAGTGAAAAAAGAAAGAATAAGTGAAGCTTTACAAGTAACAGCACTTGAGGAACAGAAAAAAATGAAAGTAAAAAAACTTTCAGGAGGTATGAAAAGGAGATTAAATATAGCTTGTGCTATTATGCATCATCCTGAGATTCTCATAATGGACGAGCCTACTGTTGGAATTGATCCACAGTCACGTAATCACATATTGGAGTTTGCTCTTAATATGAACAAAAAACATGGAATGACAATTATATATACCTCTCATTATATGGAGGAGATTCAAAAACTCTGTAAAAAAATTCTTGTAATTGATAATGGAAAAGAGATTATAAGTGGAACAAAAGATGACATACTTAAATCGGTTATTAACGAGACTATTATTGAGGTACAGCTTATGGAGAATAAACCGGAGATTGTAAATAGCTTGAAAAAACTCCAAGGGATTAATGAAGCTTATTATGATCAAAGTCTTAAAATTTTAGTGGCATCAGATAAATACAAGATCGAAGATGTATTAAAAATAATCAAAGAAAATAATGGATATATCCTTAATATAAGTATAAATGAACCAAACTTAGAAACTGTTTTCTTGAGCTTAACAGGAAAGAAATTAAGGGATTAGGAGGAGGACAAATGAAATTATTAACACAAACCATTAAGGAATTAAAATATATAAAATCTTCAATTGGGTATTTTGTATTTTGCTTCATTGTGGCACCAATAATCATAGGGTTATTGTTTGGAACATTGTATGAGAAAATGATGGATAAAAGCATATCTTTAAAAAATATAGATGTTTATACAATAATTCAAAAAGATGATAACTACACAGAAGGAATAAATTCAATGTTGTCTTTAAAAGAATTACCTTTTATTAATTCTATAGCTAAAGAAGAGGAAACATTTATAGAGAATTTAGAAAATAAGAAAGATGGGATATTTATAAAGGAAACAGATAATAAGGTGAAAATTATCAACTACGGAAAAGATTCTATGGAAAAATCCATAGTTAAAAACCTTGTTACTGAACTTGTGAATGTACTTCAAGAAAAAGATATTTCAAATATGTCTTTTGAAGAAAGAAAAATCTTTTTAAGTGAGTTTATAGAGGTATCAAGTAAAGATTTTACAGAAACAGTTGAAATTGAAACAGACAAAAAGCTTTCATCTTATGAAACTATGATTGTTAATCTGTTTGTTGCTATGAGCTTGTTTATTGCAGTTACTTTTGCTTCACAATTTATTAAAGATAGAGAAAATTCTACGCTTACAAGATTAATTTCAATGAATGTAGATAGAAAATCAATCTTCTTAAATAATGTAGCGGCAGTTTTTATTATTTCTTTTGGAATAACATTTATATATATGATAATTTCATGTATGTTAATTTTAAGAATGGATATATCACCTATAAATATGATAATTCCATGTGTAATACATGGTGGATTTATAGCTGGACTATATGGAATTTCAATAGGGATATTTAAAAGAGAACACACATATAAAAATATTATTACTCCAATTCTTATGATAATAATGTTTATGGGGGGAAGTTCTTTTCCTTTAGATATATTTGATAATATTATTGTTGCAGCTAAATTAATGCCTAACTACAATATACAAAAAATATTTCAAGAAGTATTGCTTCAAAATGATTTATCCAATGTAAGTACATCTATATTAATAGTTTTAATAGAAATTGCTGTTTTAATATGCTTAGGGTTAATTTCTTTTAATTCTTGTGAGAGGAGAAAAAAAAATGTTAAATATAGCATTAGTTAATTTAAAGAAGATGTTAAAAGATGTGAAAGCAATTGTGGGGATTTTAATAGCACCGATTATAATAATGTTTTTATTTAGCTTTTTAAATAAAGCTCCAAACTCTGTGGTGAATATAGGGATTGCTGATAATCTTAAAAGTGAGAAAAGTGAGTACATTATCAATGAATTAAAAAATGATTCTACTATAAATATTACGTTATTAAATGAAGAGGATTTAAAGAAGAAATTAATAGATAAAAAAATAACTCTCGGTATTTTTATGTCACAGGAAAAAGAAGAGAAATTTGAGCTTTTAAAATCAGATCTAAACAGCTATATATTAGTAAGAAGCAAGTTAAACAATATACTAAGAGAAATAAAAGTACTTGGGGAAATTCCAAAGAAAACTTCAACTGAAAGAGTTGAATATATAAATCATTATAAATCTTCAGGTAAAATATTCGTAATTGGGTTCATAATAAATTTCATGATGTTTTCAATGATATATATGATAAATGAACTTTCAGAATTAAAGAAAAGCAATATATTAAGAAGAAGTTGCACATGTCCTTATTCAAGTTTTCAACTCCTTGGAGGATTGCTACTGGCGATGTTTGCTTTGATTTTTATACAGTTTGTACTAGTAAATATTATGGGGTTATTCTTATTTAAAGAATTGATTTTTGAAAATATAATAGTAGCAATTAGTATATTCATTCCTTTTATACTTCTTATACTAGGGGTGGGACTTTTGGTTTTAAGAGTATGTAAAAACACGGATTTAAGCCCAGTTATAGCTAACTTAATAGTAATTCCAACAGGATTAATTAGTGGAACATTTATGCCAAAAGAATTAATGCCAGAATTTCTATCTAAATTTTCTTTTCTGGCTCCTCAATATTGGGTGGTAAAAGGATTAGAGTATGGAAATGATTTAATGAAGGTTTTCCCAAGTGTAATTATACTAGCTATTATGGCACTTTGTTTCTTGGCTGCGAGTAGTTACAATTTCAAGAATTTCTTGAGAGCGTAATCTAGGGGAAGGGGAGCGTTCATCACAACTTAAACCTTGTTATTAAGAGGTAACTAATGCTTAAACTAAGAATATTATAATATTGATATAATAAATTGATTAATATTTCAATGGAGGTATTGTAATTGTATAATTTAGTAAACCCTTTTGGTTTGAATAGAAATAATGACAAAGATTATACTATTAAAGTATGGGGAGAAGGAAGTGTAACAGCAAAGCCTGATCAAGCAATTATTTCATTGGGTGTGGTTACTAAAGATAAGAATGTAAAAAGTGCTAAAGAAGAAAATGCAATATTATCAAATAAAGTAATTAAAGGACTTATGAAAATAGGAATTAATGAAAAGGACATTGAAACAGCTACTTACACAATAAATCCAATGTATGATTATTTAGATGGAAAAAAAATATTAAGAGGATATGAAGTTAAACATATATTTAAAATCACTATAGATGATATAGCTAAAGTTAGTGAAGTGATAGATGTTGCAACTGAGAGTGGCACAAATGTTATAAACTATATAAGATTTGAAGTTTCAAACCCTGATGTTTATTATAATCAGGCTTTAGAAAAAGCAGTTATAAATGCAAGAAAAAAAGGAGAAGTAATAGCAAGAACTCTAGGAGTGAATATAAATAAAATACCATTGAAGGTAAATGAAAAGGAACAAGATAAGGGAATAAGATATGTTGAAATGTCTAAAATGTCTGTAATGGATTCTAGTACTCCTATACAGATAGGGAGTGTTGAGTTTGAATCAAGGGTAACAGTAGTTTTTAAATATGAGAGTTTTGAATAGATATATTTATGAATAGTCTAGAGGAATTTCAAGAACTACTCAAGAAAAATTGAGTAGTTTTTAATTTTCTAAATTAATTATTAAAAGGTTAAAATTTACAATTAGAAGGGTTGGCTATACAATTTTACATGGAAATATTACAAAAATTAGTATACATAGATATCAGGGAGGGAACAAATGCTGAAAATTTTACAGAAGTTATGAAAAAAAATCTTAGTATAGAGAAATTGATCGATGAATTTAAGGAACTACCATATGATTTTGAACCAGGAACAAAATTTTCATATTCAAATTCAGGATATATTTTATTAGGATATATAATTGAGAAAGTATCTAAGAAAAGTTATAAAGAATACTTACAAGAGAATATTTTTAATAAACTTTCAATGAATGATTCAGGATATGATGATCATAATGAAATAATTAAGAAGAGAGCGAGTGGTTACTTCTTTGATGAAGAAAAGAAAAAAATTCAAAACTGTGATTTTATAGATATGAGTATACCTCATGGGGCAGGAGCACTCTATTCAACAGTTGAAGATTTGCATGTTTGGAATAATCAGTTATTTGAAGGGGGAATTATTAGTAAAGAATCTTTAAATAAAAATTATTACTAAGCATATTCAAACTGAAGGAAAAGTGAATTATGGATACGGAGTATTTTTAAGTGATGAAAAGGTTGGTGAAAAAGAAAGAAATATAGTATACCATGGTGGTGGAATACCAGGATTCTTTTCTATGAATGAACTTTATCCAGAAGAAGGTATTCAAATTATTATGATTACTAATATTGTGAATAATGATTTCTTTGCTAATATAATACCTAAAGTAAGGGAAATTGTTTTTGAAGAGATATAGGATAATAAATTCATAAAATGAATTTACTGTTTATACTATGTGGATAGAAAATCCTTTTGCAACAGGTTTATCTACTAGAGTTTTAATTGATATAGCATAGGGAGGAATGCAATATGAACAACGAATTAATGGTAGCAAAATTAACTGAAGTTTTTCAACTATTCACAGAATTTAATGAGAAGGGTTTTAAGGAGAATTATAGTGATTTAAATATAAATGAGGTTCATGCTGTTGATTATATAGGTAGAACAGAATATGCGAATGTGACAAAAATTACTGAGCACCTAAAAATAACTAAAGGTGCAGTGACTAAAATAGCCCAAAAGTTAATTGCTAAAGAATATATTAGTTTATATAAAATTGAAGAAAATAAGAAAGAAAAATATTTCAGTCTCACAGGGAAAGGGAAAGAAATTTTTGATAAACATGAAATTCTGCACATGGAAAGTATAGATAAAGATAAAAAAATGTTTGAAAAGTTTAATGAGAATGAGAAGAAAGTTATATGGAAATTTTTAGATGTATTAGAAATAGAGTTTAATGAGAAGTTGATTTGATAGTCCTAGTTATTAAAAAGGAAGGATTTCAAAGATAAAGAGGGAAGGATAAAAACTTTATGGGCTGAATTTCAACAGTTAAAGAAAGTGGAGATCAATAAGTCAGAGAAATGCTAAGACCATCGCCCTAACGGGCCGAAACCGATGGAAAATAGAGAACCAGGGATTTAATAACCAGAAAATTCATATTTTTTCTTTTATTGTAGCGAATTTATGACAAAATAGATATTGTTAGTGTAAAGAAGCTATATTTTCCCCAAAACAATTCAAGCCATGGTTCGTAACTATCCGAACTATGGCTTTATTTTTCTATTTTTCTTCTGTCTTTTCAATGAATCATGCAGCTCTATATTCAATATAAGAAATAATTATATTGAATATACGTAAATTTAAATAATTCATTCAAACTTAGAATGAAGTATTATTTTAAGTTAAATATAAATTTGGGATTTATTGCTTTTGTATAATTCATTCTATTAACACATTTTTATCTTTCAAATAGTTATAAATTCTATCATCATATCTAATATCCTCATTTTTATTTATATCATTCCAATAAATATTAATTCCATTTTCTATATCTATAATAACCGCTCCTTCAGGATAATATGAAGAATACCAAGGTTGACTAAATGCTCCATCGTAGATTTTTTCTTTATTTACAATAATTACAAATCTATCTGTGTATTTTGTTTTTAATATATCCGATCCACTTGTTCCTAAGTTTTGCTTAGGCTTAGTTTTCTCATTGTTCTGAATATCTGTTTTTTTCAAAAAATCTGCTTTGAAAATAATCTCCTGTTTTTTCCAATTATACATTTCTATATCATTTCCTGTAAATAAGAGTCTAGCACTCTTTCCTAATTCTCCATCTTTCAAATCCTGTTGGTTTATCGAATAAACTTTAAACTCACTCGCATCTATATTATTTTTTAAATTTATAAACAAAACACGTCCTAAAACAATTACTACTATTATACATATTAACCCAAATACTTTTATTTTCATACATCTTTAATACTCCCTATAATTTATTATTTGTATATAAACTAGTAGTTATTATCAGTTTACAACTATTCTTCTTTTTTTGCTTAATCCAAAGCTCTAAATAATTATACAATATTTAGAACTTTACACAACTATCTCCTATTATTCTATTAAACATCATTAATTATACATATAATTTTAATATATAAATACCTATTATTATCTAGTCCATAGTGTTATATTATCAGAAGAATACGGAGAATATTCAGCAACATGTTTCATCAAAGGCCCTTTACCCCATTTTGATTTAACAGTTAAATACTTCGGATCTGATAAAGGTCCTCCTCCTCTATATACGATTGCAGAGTGCTCACCTTGATAATACATACGAGTTCCTGATACTGCATCTATCACATTATCCAATCTACTGTAACTTCCGTCACTCATATAAGCACTTGGACAATTCATCCAATATTTGTTGCTATTTGAAGTAGAATACCATGCATATGAATGGCAATTAAAATTTGTCGTAGGGAACGAAATCATAGTAGCTCTTGGATATGCTCTTCTCATATCATTTACTATTTGTTGTTTTCTTGATGAAGATAATTCTTCCCCTCGTTTAAACACACTTACTCCTGTTCCATTTGGTGTTCTTACAGTGATATTCCCTCTAAGCGATTGTATTGTGTTTATTCCATAGGCTCTATCGTTACAACTTTTAGTTTTTGTTAATAATATTCTTACTGTTAATTCTTCTAATGAACCTTCATCTCTATCTAATGATTCTAAAGTTCCGCTTGTACAAGTTTTTGTTTCTAATTTATTCAATAATTTTTCACTAGCGTCCGGTCTTCTTAAAAGTTCTTTAAATGCATCTGAATCTTTTGCTAATGATTTTAATCCATCCTCATAAGAATCGTACGCGTAAATATTTATAAGTAACGGGTAATCTAAAACTGCATTAACTATTTCTTCAGTAGTCATTTTATTTAAAACTTCACTTGAAATTCTGCAGGCATCAACCATTTCTTTTTTACTTTTAAATTCAATCCATTTTGGATCGTTAGGAGTAACTTTATATTTAAAGTTACCTTATTGAACTATTATTGCTTGCAAATGCATTAATACTAATACAGCTTAACATTACCACAAGCATTATTATTTAAATCTAGAATGCTTTTAGTAGATTGAATATAATTATATTGAACACAAATAATAATTTTCTACGGATAAATGTGTTTTAATTATAAAAGAAAAAAAATAATAAAAATATACAGTTAATACTTTTTGAGCTAATTATGTTATTTTTTAAATTTACATTAATATATTACCATACTTTTCCGGAATTTGTAATTATTTTTTGTATTATTTTTATATTGGAAACAGTTATAGAGATTCCAGTACGAAAATTTATTTATACTTGTTCCAAAATCTCAGCGTATCAATGAGTTATGGACACGTATAAATAAAGATTTGAGTTGGAATCTCTATATAGAGATTCCAAGTTAAAACTAAACTTATACATACTCAAAACTCATTGAAGCTCTGCGATTTTGAGATATGTATAAATAAAGTTTAACTATGAAATCTCTATCAATACCTAATTTACTTGTAATATATATTTTTACATCAAGAAAAGACATGAAAATGAACCTTTCACGTCTTTTTTATTAGTTTAAATTTTTCTTATGGATCTTCTATTCTGATTCAATATAAGAGCTTGTTATAATGGACAAGCCAAAAAAAATTTAAAAAAAGGAAAGTACTATATGTCAAATAAAAAGAGAATTTTAAGTATTTTTATGGTATTATGTTTATTACTGTTAAATTTTTCATCAGTAAGTGCAAAAAGTTTTAATACTGGAACAGCTAAAACAAGTTATGCTAGTTCCTAAATAAAGAATTTAAGAAACAATCGAGAATTTCAACAATATTTGCATGAAAATGGTGTAACTTTTGAAACTTTCATGAATGAGATAAAAAAATTAGATAACCCAAATGTCCTTATTATTAAAGATGAATTACGAGTTGAAACTGGAATTAAAAAATTATTTGATTGAATATCAAGTTTATATTCAGGAAAAATACGTAAAAACCCTATAAAAAATAAAGAGTTTAAGTTAACTGGAAAAATGACGATGCAAGTAAGAAGACGACGTGATTGGGTAGATTTTACAACGATTTCTATACCTGAAACAAAATTCACAAGTGGATTATTTTCTGGTATGAAGGTTATATATACTTGGAATATACCACAAAAATATGTGGCTGAGAAATTTACATATGATATGATTATCGAAGTTGATGGATCAAAATATCGTGTTTTGAATGTAGGTTCAAAAGAATACATAAGAACAAATTTTAGGGGTGGTGCATACGGCTCTTTAAAAGGTAAAACTGTTTATGAATTAGAGGTACATCATTGTCCAGCAAATAGCATAAACGGATTGAACAAGGATGATGGGCCATCAATACAAATGCTTTATGAAGATCATAGAGCAACTAAGAGCTGTGGTTCATCTGAGGATGCAAAAGCATATAGAGCTAAGCAAATAGAATTAATAAGACAATGGAAATTTAGAGAAGCTATGCAAATGGATATATATGATATTAGAAGTAAGTTTGGTTCTAAATATGATACAGCAATATAAGAAATGCTAATTAATTTATATATTCAAATGTCTTGTGGTATAATATTAAAAAAATATTGATAATATTAGGGTAGTTATTACAAAATGTGTATTTCCTTCATTGAGATAATTATTGGTTAAACAAATAATGTTATTTCAAAATTCTAACTCATAAAAATAGTTAAAATTCCTAGATAGTCGTAATATTTTAATTGTGTAATTAATAAAAATATCTAAAATTATACCCAAGTTATTTACCAATTATTCCAAATACATTGATTTTTTAGAAAATATATCTTGATAAGGATTTTCCGCATTTAAACCTAACTCATCCATATTATCGAGTAAATTGAGGTGTATTTTATGACAGGACAACTTGTAGTGAATGGGCTAGAAAATGACCATCTTATTAAAAAATTCGATATAGTTAAAAAAGATAACTTTGTATTCTACAGTCTTAATAAAGGAATTTATAAGCTGGATTTAGAGACAACTATAACAACAAAAATATATGATGGTCATATAAGATGCTTAAATATTGTTGATAATGAATTATATTTTATTACTCTTGATAAAAATATAAGATTAATGAAAACAAATTTAAATGGGAACATATTAGAAGAATTATACTATAACATGCCCGGAGATTACCATGAAGTACGGTATAGTTCTCCATATCTTTATATTCATGATAGATTTGGTTGTGAGTGTGTATCGAGAGTAAATGTTAAAACTAATTCCATAGAAGCCTTGCCTTTTGGAAATCCATTAAGTTTGTTTATAGATAATAGTTGCTCATACTATAGCAATCAAGAAACAGGTTTTTTAGAGAAAATGTATATCCAAAGTACAGGCGGGGTTGAACTAAATAATTGTGAACTTAATATTATCGATAAAAAACATAATATAATGCATTACAAATACAATCCGAAATCTGCTAAAAAAATAAATCTTGAAATACTGTACAAAGGAGAACTTAGTTCAGATTGTTACAATTTAGGCAAAGGTAACGGGGCATATGAAATTAATGTATCAGGGGAATGGATCTTTTTTTTAAAACCTAATAAATATTGGTTTGATAATGAAAGAGAATTCAAATTTAATCTATATAAAATAAGAAATGATGGTTCAGACTTAACCAAACTATGTGAAGATACTGTTATTAATATTAGTATTTATGGTTCTTGGATTTATTTTATCAATAAAAATGACAATGATAGCGTTTATAGAATAAGTATTGATGGAACTCAAAAGCAACTAATAGATCCTAAACCAAGTTGCGATATTCATATTATTGGAGAGGAAATATTTTATTTCAATAAGTATATTCCTAAAGAATTATATGATATTCAAAATTATATAAGAAACATATTTATAAAACTAGAACAAATAAGGGATTACGAAGAATCTTCATGTGACAAAGATATTCCTGAGAATGTTCATGAAATTTTATATAGTAAAACAGATGAAATTTCCAATATTTTAGATGAAAAAGCTAAATTTGTTTTGAAAATATTAAAAATTAAAGACATATAGGGGTAATGCTCACAATTTGTGCAAAAGCCACGTTAAGAAAACTCAACTTACATTTATGTAAACGATAGTTAAATCAGTTAGGTTTATATAAGATTCTAAATAACCAATCATTCATTTTAACACTTCCTTATCTTTAGTACTATAATTAGTTTAATGATAAATAAAGTATTAAATACAATAAAGTTGCACTTTATTCAAGTACAACTTTGCGTTTATGCCTAACTATAGCGTTAGCTCCTATATTCCATCGCTGTTTTTTATGAATGTTCAGTTATAATTCTACGTAATCTTTTCTTAATATTCAATATACATTCACTTTTAATAAATCAATAAAAACACCAAAAATAAATTATGAATTTTATTTTTGTAATTTATTTGAATTTATTCAAGTATATATTATAATTTAATTGTAAATAATTTCAAATGCAAAAATAAGGGGATGTACTATGTTGAAAACTCACTTGATTCTGTTAATGTAAAACCGCCTATTATTACACCATATAAAGATAAAGGCAAGGGTGTTACCTTAATTTTTGGCTATATTTATTGCCTAACACCCTTATTTGATATTATATATTATACTTTTAAATAAATTCAACTAATGCCTGACTAATCAAGTCTTGTACTTTATATTGGTTGTGAGTATCACAAAAGTCTTTAAATTGCTCTATTGGTCGGCACACCTTTAAACTTGCTAATTTTAAGCTCTACAGGCTTTATATCAACTATATTTCTTTGTTTATTATACCAACCATAAACTTCCTCTAGTTGCACTTTCATATCTTGTGCTACCAAACTATCAAATAATTCTCTATCAATATAAAACCTCAATGCTCACTGCCTGAAATAGATCACATATCACTGGTCAATATATTTTTTTAAGTCAGATATAATCGTTACTAGATTCAACTTCTCTCCCTTGAGTACTTCATTAAAGCCTAATTATACCCTAGTTAGTGTAGGACCTAAAATATAAAACCTACAGCAAAACCTCCACAATCAATCACTAACAAACATCATGCTTCACAGGTTATCTATATTATATCACTGATATCCTTTTCTTTTAAAAGCTTTGGATTAACCTCATTTAGAGTATTATTAAATTCTCTCTCTTCCATCATAAAATCTACTACATGTTCAAAACCACATTGTTTAAGTACCCTAGTAGCATTATCATATTCCATCTTTTAATATCTATGCTTTTCTTGATACTTAGCTTTTCCAATGAATTTCTTTTCAAACTTTTCTGCAACCTTCTGATTTTTGCTAATAGTATCAACTGCTTCTTTAGCTCAGTATTATATAGATATAAGTCTGCTGATTCTGTATAATTTTCATACTTTAATGTTTGCTTATTATGTCTTATATTATCCTTTAAAACCTCAGCTCTAGCCTTCTCCTTATACTGTCCTAATATATTCTTCTTCATATCTCTAAGCTCTTTATATTTTTGAAGCTCTACGAGCTTACTTTCATAAAATTCTTTGTTTTCCTTATTTAGATTTCCTCTTTCAGTTAGATTATGATTTATAAATAAACCGAACTATATTTTAATCTTTAGAGCTGGATAATATATGTTGTAATTGATTTATTTATATAAATGTTTTATATTTAAAACTGTATGGAATTATAATTATGCTAATACATAATTAACAAAACAGCACTAAGATATAGTTCCAAGATAAATAAAACATATAAAACACATAAAAATTTTAAAAACAAAGGAGGGTAAAGGGATGGAGAATATTACTGATCATCATGTTCATTCAGAATTCTCAGGTGACTGTAATACCCCAATAGAAGATGTAGTAAAAAGAGCTATAAAGTTGGGATTAAAAGAAGTAATATTTACAGATCATCAGGATTATGAGTATCCAAGTGATGAATTTTGTTTTGAGATAGACTTTGAAAAATATGTAGAAAAGATAAAAACACTTAGAGAAAAATATTTAGAAATAGATATTCTGATGGGTGTTGAAATTGGATATCAAGCAAATTTAAATCCTAAAATAGACAAGCTATTAAATACATATCCATTTGACTTTGTAATTTGTTCAATACATGCATGGAATGGCATGGAACTTGATCAAGGTGATATATTCAAAGGAAAAACTCAAGCTGAAGGATATAGAGAATACTTTGAATATCTTAAGTACACTGTTGAAAATTTTCAAAACTGTGAAGTATATGGACATCTTGATTTCATAGTTAGATATGGAAATTTTGAAAACAAAGTTTTAAGATATGAAGATTATAAAGATATTATTGATGATATCTTAAAAACCATCATAAATAATGGAAAAGGAATTGAAATTAATACTTCAGGATTAAGATATAATCTTAACACTATGCTTCCAAACAAAGATATATTAAGAAGATATTATGAACTAGGAGGAAAGATTATTACATTAGGTTCAGATGCACATAGAGCAGAGGACTTATGTTCAGACTTTGATTTAGCAATAAAAGAGCTTAAAGAAATTGGATTTAAAGAAATTACAACATTTAAAAATAGAAAACCAAGCTTTATAAAATTAACTTAGAAAGGAAGTATAAAATGCATTATTTATCTATAATTCTAGTAATACTTTGTACCGCAATGTATCATGTAGGTCAGAAATTTATAAATCAAGATTTAAACCCTATGGTATCTATGACTGCAACATATTCAGTGGCATTAATTGTTTCTATTATTTCAATTTTTCTTTTTCCAAGTAAGAATATAGCGGATTCATTTAGAGAATTAAGTTGGCCAAGCTATATTCTTGGAATAGCCGTATTTGGAATAGAAACAGGATTTTTACTAGCATATAGAAATGGGTGGAATATAAATGTCGCACCTCTTTTTTCAAATACCATTTCAACTTTGATATTAGTGGTTTTTGGAATATTTATTTTTAAAGAACATTTATCAACAGTAAATATGATTGGTATTTGTTTAAGTGTAGTTGGATTGATTTTAATGAAGAAATAAATTATGAAGCTGTCGAACTAATTATTTAGTGCGACAGCTTCCCTTTTTTACTGTTTTATATCATATTCTTTAATCTTCCTATACAAGGTTGCTCTACCAATGCCTAAGGATTCAGCTGCTTTAGTAATTGCCTGTTTGGAATTGCCGAAATTCCTTAAAGCTTTTTCAATTTCTCTTTTCTCTAAATCTTTAATGGCAATTATCCCTTCAAACTTAGTATCTTTCAAGGACTTACATACATTCTTTAAACGATTAGGAAGATCAAGTACTTGGATTTCACTGCTTCTGCACATGTTAACAGCATATTCAATGGTGTTTTCAAGTTCCCGGACATTACCTGGCCATTCATAATTTTTAAGTATATCTAAGGCACAAGGTGATATATCTTTTATGTTTTTTCCTAATTTTTTATTACATTTATTTAATAAATATTGAACCAAAATAACAATATCTTCTTTTCTTTCTCTTAAAGATGGTATGTTCACAGGAATAACATTTAATCTATAAAAGAGGTCCTGTCTAAATTCTCCTTCAACTACTTTTGTCTCTAAATCTTTATGAGTGGCAGCAATGATTCGCACATCTATTGGTATATAATCTTTTCCACCAACTTTTTCAATAACATTCTCTTGTACAACTCGTAGAAGTTTAGCTTGAAGGTGTAGAGGTAAATCTCCAATCTCATCTAAAAAAAGTGTACCCTTATTAGCTAATTCAAATTTCCCAGTCTTACCGCCTCTTCTTGCCCCGGTAAAAGCACCTTCTTCATAACCAAAAAGTTCGCTTTCAAGTAATTGTTCAGGAATTGCTGCACAGTTTATTGGAATAAAGGGCCTGCTGCATCTATCACTGTGAAAATGAATAGCTCTAGCAAAAAGTTCTTTTCCAGTTCCACTTTCACCTTGAATCAACACAGTAGATGTAGAATTAGAAGCTTTTTCTGCTTCGACTTTTACTTCTTTTAAACAATGACTTTCACCAATAATACTATCGAAGCCTGTAATAATTGTTCCAGTGGTGATTTTATTAACGGTATTTAATACTTCAGAGATATTACTGAAGGTAAAGACCATACCAAAGATTTTATCATCTACTTTAATAGGATTTGCATCAAAAACACCTCTAAATTGATGGTGATTTTTTTTATAGGTAAATTGCCTGTTTTTAACCCCATCATTGTGTCCCATTAAATTAGTTAAATTAATATTTTCAATGAAATCTTTAATACTCATGGTAAGGATTTCTTTTTCATCTATATGGAATAATTCAAGAGCTTTTTTATTATAGCTAGAAACTCTTCCCTCAGAATCAATTGAAATTATTCCTTTATCAACAGAGTCTAAAACAGTCTCTAAATTTCTAACTAAAAGCTTAATTTTATCTGTGTTTTCTTGTTCTAATAACTTTGAAGAAATTAAATCTGCCATCCTATTTAGAAATTCTATAAGATTATTTTTATCATTAATAATTGCATTTCTTTGTTCTTCTTCAAAAGCTATAAGTCCTATTGCACCTATAGAACGATTCCCTACTTTAATTGGGCAACAAACTTCAGCCCGTTCACTACAGGTTTTTAGGGTTTCGCATTTTAAACAGGCAGTATGTTTTCCAGGGTTCTCGATGATAAAACTTTCCCCTTTACATAAAGCAAAGCTGAATACAGAATTTTTACTAACTGATTCCCCAATACACTTTTTATAGCGACCAGTACCTGCTATCCTGTTTAGATGATTATCTACAACAGTTACATCAATTTTAAGTACACTTGATATAGCTTCTGAAATATTTTGAACACTTGAAACAATTTTACTTAAGCTCATAATCTAATCCTCTCCATTAAAGAACGAAGAACAAATATCAAAGAACAGAGAACAAATGTGGTTATTTTTCTTCCCATCGGTCAGAAAAAATTATATTAAATTTGCATTGCAAATCATTTTCTTTAATAATATTTTAAGATATTCTGAAGCATGAAGAATATCCTCCTGATTTGTTCCTTGTTCTCTGTTCTTTGTTCTTTTATTATTAAACTGTATGTTCAGTTTGCATTTGTTTCATTATCTTTAAAATAACACTATCAGCATTGCTCATTCCTTCTACAGATAAAGTTTTTAAATTCTTTATTGTATCTTCAGCAGTTTCTGCTACGATTCCGTTTCTAGCAGGAACTATACAGTTATTCATAGCTAGAAGTGCAGATTGTACAGCACATGAAGCAGATGTTGCTAGTTTTAATGCACATCCTACTTTTGCACCATCACAGATCATACCACTAGTATTAGCAATCATATTCTTTATAACACCATCTATTTGCTCTTCATTTGCACCCATTAACCAAGCAATTGCAACCCCTGATCCTGTTCCAGCAGCAACACCACAAGCACATAAAGCAGATAATCTACCTATATAATATTTAGTATAACTATTCATAATATGACTTATTGCTAAAGCTTTAGCCAATCTTTCATTATCTACATTGAATTTTTTTCTGTAAGCTGCTATAGGTAAAATAGCTGTTAGTCCATTATTTCCACTTCCATTACTACTCATAACAGACATACAAATTCCAGACATTCTAGCATCAGAAGCCGCAGCTGTCATCATCATAGCTGTATTTGCTATATCATTAGATAAAATTCCTTTATCAATATTTTCTTTAAAGCTGTATCCAACACCCATACCTTTTCGTTCACTTAAACCACATTCAGATACTTTTTCATTCATTTCTAAACCATCTAACATAAAAGAAATATCTTCGTATGGTATTTTTTCTATCTCTTTAATAATATCAGAAATTTTCATATTGTATAAGACGTTATTTGAATTTGAAGTTTGGCCATTTTCTTCTTTTGCATTTAGTAGGACTTCACCTTGTTTCTCTATAAACACAAATTTATTATGTCTACCTTGGATAATTACTTTAGCACATCCTTTATCTGTATCAATATTTGCTTCAATATATATTTTTTCTTTTGTATCTTTTATATCTAAAGATAGTTTTCCACTGTCTAATAGTTCATTAGCGAGTTGAACATCCTCGTCAGTAAGACCTTCTAACACTCTTAAATCCTTTTCGCTTTTTCCACCGGTTATTCCTAAGGCTGCTGATATGTAAAGTCCCACTTCATTTGTATTTGGAATTCCAACTGCTAAACCATTTTTATATATATTAGGGCCAACAAGAACCTCTATTTTATTTATTATGTCAAAATCTATTAATTCTTTAACCTTTGCACATGCTAATGCAACAGCTACAGGTTCTGTACAACCCATTGCTGGAACTACTTCTTCTTTTAATGTATCAATAATAATATTTCCTATGTTCATGATAACACTCCCTTTAAGGCTACGTTTTTATTTTCACATGCCTAATTTGTATGTAAATAATATAAGCAATAAGTATGCCAAAATTGGTTTGAAAAATCTTTTCTATATTAAAAGGTTTGGTGTTTTTGCTAAATTTGCATTAAGAACATTGAAGTAAAGCGATTAAAGTGATAAGTGAAATATTAAATTTTTAATTAAATAAAACAGATTTTTATGAGATGTAAGTGCTTTTTATAATATTTTTCTCAAAATGAGAAAATAACAAAGATGAAAGTCTCAAAATGAGAATGTAGTCTCATTTTGAGACTTATTATAATTGAAGATTAATAGAGGGAAACTTAATACTAAAAATTATACTTGATTTGTAAGTTTAAATCTTAAGGTTATCTTAAGATTCAATTTAACTTTGCTGAAGATTAATATAGTAGTATTAATATATCAAGAAAAAGATAGGGAGAGAATAATATGAATTTGAAAAATTCACATTTACAGCTAAAACACTTGAAGAATATCAAAAAATAGTTAACGATATTTTTGAAGAAAATAAGTAGTAAATTAAGTGAAAAAAGTAAAAGGCTTAAGGAATATAATGATAAAACGATAAATAGACAAAGTATAGTTTTAGATAAAAATTTATCGGGGGGATCATTTTGGCATATAAAATTCTTATAGCTGATGATGAAGTAGAAATTTTAGAAATACTTGAACTTTATCTTGAAAAGGAAGGTTTTCAGGTATTTAAAGCTGAAGATGGCCTTAAGGCTTGGCAGGTAATAGAACAAGAAGATATAAATATAGCAATTATTGATATAATGATGCCTATGATAGATGGGTTTAACCTTACAAAAAAGATTAGAAGTTGTTATAATACCCCAATTATTATTCTTTCAGCAAAAGATCAGGATAATGATAAAATTTTAGGATTGGGACTTGGTGCAGACGATTATGTAATCAAGCCTTTTAATCCTCTTGAAATTGTTGCAAGAGTACAGGCACAGATTAGGAGATTTTATAATTTAAATTCAAATAATAATGTAAAAAAGTTAATAACTGTTGGCGAAATAGAACTTGATACATTTAATAGATCTGTTAATATGAGAGGAAATACTCTAGAACTAACATCTATAGAGTATAAAATATTAAATCTGCTAATGGAGAATTCAGGAAAAATATTTACTAAGAAAGAGATATATGAAGGGGTTTGGGAGGATTATTTTGCTGGAGACGATAACACCATAATGGTACATATAAGCAATTTAAGGGATAAAATTGAACAAAATTCAAAAAAACCAGTATATTTAAAAACTATAAGAGGTCTTGGATATAAATTTGAAAAGAAGGTTGTAATAAATGAATAAAAAGAATAAAGGAGTATTATTTTTATTAATTAAAAATTACATCATATTTGTTGTTTTATTGATTGCATTAATAATAATTACGTTATTATTAATAGCAAGTGATATTAACAATACTAAAGAAGAACCTCCTAAAATATTAGCGAGACATGTTGTAAGACCTGATTATGAAAATATAGATATAAGTGATATAGAAGCTCTTGGAGGATGGGTTGAGATACTTGATGAAAACAAAAATATAATTTATGTTAAGGGTATAAAAAGAGATAAGAAACAAAGTTATACACAAGAGGAACTAATTGATAATGAAAGTACAGATTATAATAAAGATTTTTGTTTTTTTACTCAATCTTTTGAAACAAAAGAAGGACAAACATACTTTTGTTTAATAAAATATCCTGATGATAAAATTAATGTACAAATTCATTTTAAAAAAGTACCTTATAGTGTTGGAAAAATCATTTATGATAGCCTTATGAAGGCAATATTATTTTTTATAATACTGTTTATAGTAAATATAATACTTTATAGTATGTGGACAGCTAAAAGGATAAATATCCCCTTACAAAAAATTACTCTGGGAATGAGCAAAATGATTGAGGGAGATTATAACACAAAACTTGAGTTTGAAGCAGAAAAGGAATTTGTGATAATTAGAGATACATTTAACTTTATGATAGAAAAACTTAAAGCTACAGAAGAAGAAAAAAAGAAAATAGAGGAGAGTAAAACAAGATTACTTGTAGATTTGTCTCATGATATTAAAACTCCAATAACTACAATTCAAGGATATTCTAAAATATTAAGTGAAGGAATTATAGATGATGAGTATAAAAAGCAAAGATATTATGATACTATCTACAAAAAAACAGAAAGAGTAAGTGAACTTATAAATGATTTATTTGAATTTGTGAAGCTTGAAAGTGTTGATTATAAGATTACAACAGAAAAAATAGACTTTCTAGAATTTATTCGCAAAATAATAGCGGAATATTATGAGGAAATGGAAGAAAAAGACTTTACAGTTGATATTATAATACCAGATAAAGAAATCTATCTAATTTTTGATCAAAAACTTATGACAAGAGCAATCGCAAACATAATAGGAAATGCTATAAAGTATAATCCAGATGGAACAAAATTACGTATAGAAATATTTGAAATAGAAAAAGAGTTAATACTTGAGATAGCGGATAATGGAATTGGTATTTCAGGAGATATTAAAGATAAAATATTTGATGCATTTGTTAGAGGGGATAAATCACGAAAAAGTGACGGTGGATCGGGTCTTGGACTTGCAATTGCAAAGAAGATTTTTGAAGTACATGGATGGGAGATTAGATTAAGAGAAGGAAATAAAGGAGAGAATACAGTGTTTGCTATTCATACCTATATTGATTCAGTTGGAAGGGAGAAATAAGTAATGGATAAATATGTACATATCGTCTTTTGGGATTCGGCTGCAGGTACATTAAAATACTTTTTTGAAAATAATGAAAGTGAATATAAGGGTGAAGTTATAAATTTTAGAGAAGATCATTCTACAGGCCCACTATTTGAAATTGACACAGAAAAAGGGCTTAAAAAAAGGATAGAATGGTTTGAAAAAATGCTAAAAGCGGTTTCAGAATATGATTATTTTAAAGATATTGTTAAAGACTTTATTGATACATATGAAGATATAAAAAATATCGATTTAGATTCAAAAATTGTAATATGGTGCGGAGAAAATACGGTTGATCAAGTAGGGCTTAGATATTTAAGCACATTATTTAGAAATAGAGAATTATATGAGGTAAATGTTTCTGATTCGTATATAAACGGTTATGATGGCAAGAGGTATAAACCAAGAGCTCTTGGTGAGTGTTCTCCTGAAGCAATAGAGCATCTGATTTTGACCATGAAAAAAATAGAAAAAGAAAAACATAAAAATTTAGTGAACGAGTGGGAGATTCTTAGAACATCAAAAGAAAATTTGAGAGTTTTAAAGAATAATAATCTAATTGGGGTAGATGAAAGTTATTATGATGAAGATATCTTATCAAACTGCACCTTTAATTTTCAAAAAGCATCGAGAGTTATTGGAAGTACTATGGGAAATTCAGATCAGCTTGTTAGTGATATGTATATTGATTATAGGGTTAGAAAGTTAGTTGAAAGTGGAAAAGTTGAATATCGGGGAAAACTTGAAACTATGAGAGATTTTGAAATAAAAGTATTGGGGAGCGTAAACGAGTTTTTTACAAAGATATTTAAAAAAAATTGTGAAATAGATGAAGATGGTTTTTATCATTATTTGTTAGAGGAGAAAGAAAATAATTTAGTAGTTGATACAACACATATAACTAAGTGGAATACAATTGATTTATCTAATAAATTAATATTAGATTGTGATGATAATAATGTATTTTCTCTAACTTGGCTTAAGGATGGGAGAGATTTAATTAGTATCCATCATTCCTTAGTTAATAATATTAAATATAAAACAGAAGTGTATGAAGATGAAAAAGGTAAAGAAATTAAAGAAGAAGCCATAATACTTTATTTAGAGGATTTGTTAGATAAATATTTAGAGATTCAAATAAAACCATGTATTGGTATAAGCATCAAGACTTTTTAAGTTTTGATTAGGATATGTTTTTTTAGAAGGAACGTAAAGGATAAGAAATTGAAATATAAGGTACAAAGAATCAATAAAAATACAAGTTTAGTAAGGAGACATAATTATGAAGAATATCAAAAACGTTGTTTTTGCATGTGTATTTGCTATTGGAATGGCAGGGTGTGGAGCAAAAGATAATACAAATACATCTATAAATACAAATAAAAATCAATCAGTAGAACAAAAAGAAAATGCTAATCAAAATAATAATGAAAAGGATTCAAAATCCGAGGACCAGTTAGAAATAGAGCTAACAAAAGAAAATAAAATTATCTCAGCTAAAAATGAAAAGGATATATATAATGGTCTGTACGATACAATAAAGGCAGGAAGTAGTATTGTTAATTTCGATATATCGGATTATGATAATGTTAATGAATATGGTCTTGATATATATAAAGACACTATTTATGTTATTGATAACACTAAGAATTCATTGATATATGAACATCCAGAATTAAATATTATTGAAAAAATTGAAACAATCTATGATAAAGAAAAGAATCAAGTAAATTTAAAAATATATTATTATTATTTTGAAAAAAATAATTATATTTTTATGCCCCAAAATAATAACGGGGTGGCGGCTGTGTTAAATAGGAGAATTATTAAAATAGGGGATAAAGCTAAAATAGATATTATAGGAAATAATTCTGAGAACTATGATATTGAATATGTATCAAAGGATAATAATATTATAAATATAAATAAGGATGGAATTGTTGATACATTAAAAGCTGGGGAAACAGATATTGATGTTACTATTATTTCAAAAGAAGATAATAGTAAGGTATATTCGGGAATATTAAAAATAAAAGTACTTCCAAAAAACACTGTTGAAGTTAAAAATGTAAAGGAATTGAGAGAAGGGTTAGCTGAAAAAATTGGTGAAGATTTTGTTAATATATATGTAGAAAATCTTGACGCTGATATTATATATGAAGGTTTGCAGAGTATAATCTCTCCATATGCTTTTTTCATATGTAACGATGATTATACTTCAGTAAAAATACAGTATTATGAAGAATCAAAAGATAAAGCATTGAATATTTTAAAAGAGATTAATGATAAAGCTGACGAAATAATAAGCCAAATTATTACTCCTAGTATGACAGATATAGAGAAAGTAGAAGCTATATACGATTATATTATTAATAATGCTGATTATGATATGGAGTATTATTCAAAGAACAAAACAGTAGATTTTGCATCAAGAACAGCATATGGGATACTTCTGAAAGATAAAGGGATTTGTGGAGGTTTTGCTGATAGTTTGAATATTTTATTAGGAAAAGTAGGTATAGAATCATATGGTGTTTCAGGAAGCTCTGGTGGAGATGGTCACTTGTGGAATGTTGTTAAGTTAAATGGTGAGTATCGTTATTTTGATGTTACATTTGATAATACATGTTCTACTGAAGAAAAGATTAGTCATCAATATTTTAATATTACTGAAGATGAAATAAGTAAAGACCATGAATGGTATAAAGAGAGATTTAGTAAATTTTTGAATGCATTAGATGAAGCTGAATAATTATTTTCAATAGGAAGTTGAATTGGACATGTATTAAAAGAAGCTGGTTATAATTGAACTAGAAAAATAAAAAAATATTAAGTAAGTACAAACACTGACACATAGTTGTCAGTGTTTGTTTTTTATAATAAAAGAATAATATGAAAAAGTAATTATAGTAGATAAGGATGTTGTTAGGGATGGAAACTGTATAACTTCAATTGGACAGGCTTTTATAGAATTCTCAATTGAATTGGGTAAAGTAATGAATATTTATAAAAATGATGAGGAAGCTAAAGCTGCCTATAATTGGCTAAAAAATATTAAAGATAAAAAATAGGTTGAGCAAAAGTTAGTTGATTCTAGAGCGTAAAAAAGAAGCAATTGAATTTTAAATGAGGGAGATTCCCAAAAATTTCATAGAATAAAAATACTATAATGCATTCTCGTAGGAAGGAGAGTGTGTTTTTTATGTGCAAAATATATGGTAAAATATTCATATATTATATTTTTATGGGGGGTGTAGTAATGACAACATTTTATTTAATTAGGCATGGAGAACCGACATATAAACCTGTGGATGAAAGAAAGTTTATTGGACATGGTAGAGATTTAGCCCCATTGACTGAAAGTGGAATTAAAGGGGTAAAAGAAACGGCTAGGGATAATAGACTTAAAAATTGTGAGATAATTGTTTCTTCACCTTATACAAGAGCACTACAAACCGCTGCAATTATTTCAAAAGAATTAGGGATAGATATAGAAGTTGATGTTGATTTACATGAGTGGATACCTGATATAGTAAATTTTCAACATAAAACTTCTCAAGATTGTTTTGATTTGTGTAAGGAATTTGACTTATATAAGGGAACACATCCTAAGGATGAAGAGAAAGTATGGGAAACAGAGGAAAGTATGAAAAGAAGAATGGATAGTGTTTTAGAAAAATATACAGGATACAAAAGAGTAATAGTAGTATGTCATGGTATGGTTATAAGGACAATTAAATATCAAAAGGACATTGGTTATGCAGAAATTATTGAGTACAGTAGGTAACTAGTAAACCTATTAAGTGAATTAAGAAAGGGAGAAATAGTATGGAGATATTTGGAGAGATACTAGAAGGGATTTATTATGAAGAGAGAAGAGGGGTTTATGGGATAGCTACAAATGAGTTTAATCAAGTGGCAGTAATACAAATGCCTCATGGGGACTTTATTCCTGGTGGAGGAATAGAAGGTAATGAATCGGAAGAAGAATGTCTTAGAAGAGAGTTAATAGAAGAAACAGGATATGATATAAAAATTAAGGAACATATCTGTATGGGAATTGACTATGGTTATGGACCAAAATCTCAAAAATACTTGAAATTGATGGGTTCTTTTTATCTTATTGAATTTAAAGATGACACTGGTTTAAAAAGTGAATTGGATCATGTATTAGTTTGGAAAGCTAAAGAAGAGCTTAAAAAAAGTATGCGTCTTGAATACCAGTATTGGGCCGTTGAAGAATCTTTTAAGATAAAAGATGGTGTTAAAAGTATATAATATTGATAAGAAATATAGGAGGGAGTATGAGTAATAAGGCAAAAGCAAGACTTTCAATTTTAATAATGTCACTTTTATTTTTCATGATGGTTTCAACAGAACATCATCGTGCTTTAGGTGATTATGTATTAGAATTCATAGGACTAAAATCGTGGACAGGCTATTATAGTGGTAAACATTTGACTGTTGTTTATTTTGGAGTACTTTTTATAATAAGTATATATTTTGTAGAAAAGTATGCTAGAGGTAAGTTAAAGCTTAGAAGAAGGGATGTTTTTTTAGTTTTTGTGGGATGTATGATTATATTTTCAGCAATATCAAAAACCACTGTAAGGTTAATAAAAGAAAATTCTGCAGGGTTATTATCTATAGGATATAAATATGAAAATAGCAGTATGAATTATAGAGCCGAGAAGAATGAGTTAGTAGAATTTACTGCTAAATTTACATTAACTAATTATAGCAAGAAAAAAAAGACTTTTTATTTGAGTATTGATAGCCCATTTGATAGACATGATGGACTTGGAGAGATTAGTTTTTACACTTTTGATGGTAAGCCAGCAGTTTTTGAGTTACAAGGTAAGGAGACTAAAACATTTATATTAACTTTAGATGACTATATAGTTAAGCGGAGCACTAAATTTTATGGAGGTTCTAGGAGTGGAATTATTGATGAAATTGTTTTATCAAATGATAAGGGAGAGAAAATAAGAATAGATGGTAGAAAAGGGTTTGTAGTTCAACTGGGAAAGTGACTAGGGAGTAATTATTAAAGTTCAATTTAAATAAACATCCATTAATATATTTCAAGAATGTATAGTTCAGAACAATAAAATTTATAGGGGGTAGATCTAAGTATGTAGAAATTAATAAACAAATAAAGAAATGAAGATAAAAATTAAAAAATAATTATGTATATTAAGGGGATGTTTATTAATGGATTTAACATGGAATTTAGATTCGATTTATACTTCTTTTAATTCACCAAAATTTAAGAGTGATATGGAAATTCTTAATTGTCATATAGAAAATTTGAATAAATGGGCTGATAAAAATTTACATGATTTTAATAGAGCTGCTTCTAAAATTGAAGAGTTTTTAAGGTTCTATAATGAGTATAAAAGTTTATATTCTTGCTTGTTTTGTTATGCATACTTAATTATGAATGGCGATAGCACGAATATTGAAGCAATGGACGTTCTAGATAATATTGAGGATAAGGATTTGTCAGTTACACAAACCTTTGTGAAGTTTAATAAATGGCTTAACACGTTAAACAACATAGATGAGTTAATCAAAACGTCCCCATATCTTATGGAGCATGGATTCTATCTTAAAGAACTTATTTTATATTCAAAATATTTATTGAGCGAAGAGGCAGAAGTAATAATAGGGAAAATGCAGAGTACAGGTTCCAAAGCATGGCAAAGAGCTTATATGGAGCTCACTTCAACTGTGTTAATGGATATAGAGATTGAAGGGGAAGTAGAGAAACTGTCATTAGCAGAGCTTAGAAATATGGCATATGAAAAAAATGAATCTTTGAGAAAAGCTGCCTATTTAGCAGAGGAGGAAGGGTGCAAAAGTATATCCCAAGCATGCTCAGCGTGTATAAATGGAATCAGTGGAGAGGCGCTTACTATTTATGAAATGAGAGGATATAAATCTCCATTGGATAAAGTTCTTATAGCTTCAAGAATGGAGTATGAGACTTTAAATGCTATGTTATCAGCTATAAAAGAAAGTATGCCAATATTCCATAAATATTATCTTAAAAAGGCAGAAATTCTAGGACATAAAGGGAGCCTTCCTTTTTATGATATTTTTGCACCAGTAGGTGATGGTAATACAAAAATATCATATATAGAAGCAAGAGATTTAATTGTATCAAGTTTTAAAACTTTCAGTGATGACCTTGGAAATTTTGCAAAGAAGGTTTTTGATGAAGGCTGGATTGATGCTGAACCAAGAAGTGGTAAAGGGAATTATGGGCTGTGTATTGATATATTTGCAATAAAAGAAAGTAGAATCATGACTAATTTTACTGGAAACCTTAGTGATATCGGTGTTATAGCCCATGAAATTGGACATGCTTATCATAGTTATTGTTTGAGAAATGAAGAAATTTTAAATACTAATTATCCTATACCTATCGCAGAAACAGCTTCGATTTTCTGTGAAACTATAGTAAATAATGCATTACTAAATAATATACCAACTAATGAAGGTTTATCAATTTTAGAAAAGAGTATTTCAGATAGTGCTTATTATCTTATTGATTTTTATGGTAGGTATAATTTTGAAAATCGATTATTTGAAAGAAGAAAGTCTGGTCAATTGTCTGTTGAAGAGCTAAATGAATTGATGACTAATTGTATGATAGAGGCTTATGGTGAGAGTATTGACTCTGAAACAATTCATCCTTATATGTGGATGAACAAAATAGGATACTATATGGCTGGTGATGAATTTCTAAACTTTCCATATTCATTCGGGGTTTTATTTTCTAAAGGCCTTTATGCAGAATATCTGAAAAAAGGTGAGGGTTTTGTATCATATTACAATAACTTTTTGAGTGCTACAAGTAAAAACAATATAGTTGATATTGGAAAGATACTTGATGTGGATGTGCACTCAATAGAATTTTGGAGAAATGCTTTAAAGCTTATTGAAAAGGATATTGAGGAGTTTATTAGGAGAGTATAGATTTAACAAAAACATGTAACCAGGGCGAAATAAACACCCTGGTTTAAATATTGTCCTTATTCTTTTCTAATTATGGTAACAACATGGGCCGCAATGATTTTGACAGTGGTCTACTGTGGTTTTAGACAAGATTTTTAAGGCCTCACAAATATCTGATACATCTATAATAAATCTGGTTTCTTCAGCAACATATATTGCATTAATTGTTACTTTACATAATAGTGAGCTATTTATATAACTAAATAGACCAGGAGTTCCAGATGCAATTTCAACTACTTGAATTACTGATTTCTCTTCAAATGCCACACCAATGCAATCAAGTACACCTCTTAACCCAAGAAGATCTTTACAATTTTCACAATCAGCACTACCAACTACAACTCTAACAATATTACAATTGGATTTATTGTGACATTTATTATGAGGTTCAATAAACTTTGTCTGAAAATAACCAGTAATATTTATTTTCTGTTTAGCAATGCCACTTAAAATACAATTAAGGGCACAATCATCTACAATAAAGCTAAATTGAGTTCTAATCTTAAAAGTAAAACAGTTAGTACTCATTATATTACCGTCCTTTTCTTATTCTTTAGTAAATTATTTTGTTACAATATTAATCATTGGTTGAGCAATTTATTCATAGTCTTACAATGTATTATATTCATATAAGAGGAGAGAAGTGAATGATTCGACAAAAATTCTTGAATAACTGGACAACCTTAGCAAACTATTGGAAAAAGCAATAGATAACTAACTATCTATTAAAAAACAAAAATTAGATATATATGTATATATGTTAGAATTAATTATAAGATTATATTGGTTATTTTCAATAATAAAGGTGTGGGAGTGGGAGTATGGCAGATTATAGAGATATGTGGAATAGGTTGAATATGGATCTTGAAAGACATGATCAATTATGTGAAGTATTACCTGAATTATATAGTTCAGTGTATTTAGAACAGAAAGATAGACCAGAGGGGATGAATTACTTTAATTTTGTTGTTGCTGAAGTTCATGGACTTAGAGTACAGGAGCTAGAAGAAGCTAGAAATAGTGGCAAAAAAGTTGTAGGTACATTTTGCGTTTTTGTACCTGATGAAGTGATACTTGCTTTAGGAGCTGTAAGTGTTGGTCTTTGTGCAGGGTCACAATTCTGGATAGAAAGTGGAGAAAAAGTACTCCCTAAAAATTTATGTCCTCTTATAAAAGCCTTTACAGGTGCTATGGTTGATAAAACATGTCCTTATTTCCAATCATGTGATATGTTAGTAGGAGAAACTACATGTGATGGGAAGAAAAAAGCTTGGGAAATATTGAATGAATATAAACCTGTGCATGTTATGGATCTTCCACAAATGAAGAGATGTAAAGACCATACAATGTGGAATGAAGAAATTCAAATATTTATAGATAAAATGGAAGCACTAACAGGAAACAAATTAACTACAGATAATCTTAAAAAAGCAATAGATTTATGTAATAGAAAAAGAAGAGTACTTAAGAGACTTTATGATTTAAGAAAGTTCAAACCATCACCAATTAGTGGGCTAGATTCTTTACTAGTCTCTCAAATTGCGTTCTATGATGATCCAGAAAGATTTATTGAGAACGTATCAAAGCTATGTGATGAATTAGAAGAAAGAATTAAGAAACAGGTTGATGAAGGTAAGAAGAGAATAATGATAACTGGTACGCCAATGGCTCTTCCAAACTGGAAAATGCATTCAATAATAGAAAATTTGGATGCTCAAGTAGTTGTTGAGGAGACTTGTACTGGAACAAGATATTTTGAAAATGAGGTTTCAGAAGAAGGGGAAACTCTTGAAGCACTAATTAAAAATTTAGGGGATAGATACCTTAATATTAATTGTGCATGTTTTACACCTAATACAGGAAGAAATGATGATATTTTAAGATATGCTGAAGAATATAATGTTGATGGAGTTATTGATTACGGATTATCATTCTGCCATACTTATTCTATAGAAAGTAAAAGTGTACAAGATGCATTAAAAGAAAAAAATATTCCAGTAATGAGAATTGAAACTGATTATTCTAATGAAGATTCAGGACAAATCAAAACTAGAATAGAGGCTTTCTTAGAAATTATTTAATATTGCTTTATAGATTTCTATAATCAATCTTTATTTAATCAAAAAAATTAATGGAAATATATTGTATAAAGAACAAAGAGCAGAGAACGAAGAATAAATTATCCTAAATTTTTCTTTATTCTTTAATCTTTGTTCTTTGCATTAAATGAAGGTGGTATAATAAATGAAATATTATATATTATTTGAGAGTCATACTGATGGATTAAAAGTAGAATCACACCTAAAAAAAGAAGGTATAAAATACACAATTGCCCCTACACCAAGGAAACTTTCTACTTGTTGTGGTATTTCCATTATGTATGAGATTGAAGATGAAAAAAGGATAAAAAGAATAGTTGAAGAGAATAATCTTAGAATAAAAGGTTTTCATAGTTTAGAAAGTAAAGTAAAGAATTTTTACGCTTAGAGGTGAGACGTATGTATTATATAGGAATAGATATAGGATCTACTGCAGCTAAGGTTGCTGTATTTAATGAAGATGAATTAATGGAAACGTTTGTTATGCCCACTGGGTGGAGTAGCGTTGAAACTGCTAATCTTATTAAAGAAAAACTAAACATATTAGAGATAGATGAAGAAAATTCAAAAGTTGTGGCAACAGGTTATGGAAGGGTATCTGTACCTTATGCAGATAAGACAATAACTGAGATAACTTGTCATGGAAAAGGGGCTGCGTATCTTAGTAATAGTAACTGTACTGTAATTGATATAGGGGGTCAAGATACTAAGGTAATAACTGTAGAAAATGATATGGTAACAAATTTTATTATGAATGATAAATGTTCAGCAGGAACAGGAAGATTTTTAGAAATTATGGGTAATACACTTGGAGTTGATATAGAAAACCTATGTAAACTAGCATCCAAAGGTTCAGGAATTACTATAAGTTCCATGTGTACTGTTTTTGCAGAATCGGAGGTTATAAGTTTAATAGGTAGAGGAGAGAAAAAAGAAGATATTGCCTTCGCTATTGTAGATTCAGTTGTAAGTAAAGTGAAATCACTATGTGGAAAACATTCCACAGCAACAAATTACTTTTTAACAGGTGGTTTATGTGGAAGTGAGTACATTATAAATAGACTTTCAGATAAACTAAGTGTACCAGTAAAAACAACTGAACTAGCTAGATATGCAGGAGCTATCGGTGCTGCGCTTATGGCTAAAAAGATTAAATAGTTTAATTGATGATTTAAACACAAGAACCGGAAAGGTTTCATTATTACCTTTTTTCGGTATACATTATTTTATTTACAGAAGAGTATCTGTATAGCAATTCAGAGATGAATATTAATGATTTTTTAGAACAATTCAATAGTCCATTATATAAACCAATTATTCAAATAGATGTTTCAAAAGAGTCATCTAATCGTATACTTGTTGATTTATTATATAAAGAATATAAGTCAGAAGATGATAGTATAGTGAAGGCACAATTGTTAAAGTCTCTTTTAAGAAGTTTCATGCTCACAATCAGTAAGTTTAAGAAATCTAATGAACGGAGAGAAAGTTCTGGGAGTTATAAACGGTTTATGGAATTTAAAAATCTTGTAGAGATTCATTATAAGGAAAAAAAGACAGTACAAGATTATGCCAAGATGATGTTAGTCTCTCAAAAAACTATTAATCAAGTAACAAGGGCGGCAGTGGATTTATCTGCTAAGCAATTTATTATAGATAGAATTTTGTTGGAAATAAAAAGATACATAGGACAAGGCGATTTCACAATAAATGAGATTTCAGATTTAATGGGATTTGATGAGCCTTCTAATTTAACTAAGTTTTTTAAACGGTATGAAGGTGTTTCACCTAAGGAATTTAGAGCAGAATACTTTAGTAAATAAAAGATTGAAAAAATAAAACTATCATAATGTAGACATTACTTCATAACCATCCTGAATTATTAACTAAATATTATCTATAATTGCTGTTTATTAAATTGTAATCAAATTGTAACCGTTTTCTTTATTTTTAGGTATATAATTCTTTAAGTTGAGGAAATTTCATAATACAGTTATAAAGCAAGTTGTAGTATATACTGTAATATATACTTAATCTACACACACTATTTTGTGTATAGAACTAAAGAACTTTAATAAAAATGTAATCATGTAATTTCTTATATAAATAATTAATTTCGTAAGGGATGGATAATATGAAAAAATCTATAAGTATTATTTTAGCAAGTATATGTATAATAGGATTAGTTGGATGTGGTGCAAATAAAAACGCAAATTCAAAAACAACTGAAAATCAAACGGTAGAACAGAAACAAAACAATTCAAATACTTCAAAATCAGAAGAACAAGAAAAAGAAAATAATGATGAAAAAATTAGTTCAAATCCTCTTGTAGGTGAATGGTCAGATGTTAATGAAGGTACTGTAATAGAGTTTACTGAAGATGGTAAATTATTTAGAGCAGGTACTGAAGTAGATACATATGAACTAGTTGGAGAGAATACTGTTAAACTTACTTCCCCAGAAGGCGAAGAACTTGAAATTACATATGAAATAGATGGTGATACTCTTAAATGGGCAACTAACATGGGAGAAGGTCAAGAATTTAAAAAAATCAATCCTGTAGGTTAATGGATATTAGCTGTGACTTGAAAATAGTCACAGCTTTTTATTTCTATATATCTAAAGCTTTGATGCTAATTCTCTAGCTTCTTTCTTTCCTTTCTCAACAGCTTTATGTTCTTCTTCCTCAGTAAATTGAGTGTTATCAACTAAAATTTCATGGAAGTTTTTTATACCAAGAAATTTAAAAATATCCTTTAGATATGTTCCTCCATGATTGATTTTTCTTTCTAGAAGCCATGGTACTGGTCCACCAGAGGATTGAATGTATACCATTGTTCTGCATTTATCATCTAATAGACCTCTAATATCATTAGGCTCTATTCTTATTGTAACATCCTGTTGTATTATGCAATCTAAATATTCCTTCATCGGTGCAGGAAACAAAAGACTCCACATAGGTACTGCTATTACATAAAAGTCTGCATCTTTAAATTCTTTTGCAAGTTCAATTATTCTATCTACGTTTTTTTTCTCATCTTTTGATAATTCATTATATACCTGGTCATCTACAAGTTCATTTCTTCCTTTAAAATATCTGTAATGAAGTCTAGGTATATTTATTTCATAAAGATCTAATTCTTTAAGTTCAAAATCACTGTTTTTTTCCATTAATGAGTTTACAAACTCTCTTCCAACGCTCTTACTAGCAGATATATTTTCAGGCTTTGAGTTACAAGTAATATAGAGCAATTTTTTCATTTTTAACACCTCTTTTATTGTTTTTCATATATAGTATCTGCTTTTGATATTCTTAATATGCTAATAATTGCTCACGGTTGAACTTTCTATTTTAAAATCTTTTGGTTTCAGTTGTACAGTTTTTCGTATAAGTATTACATTATAATAGCTTCATATATTCACTATAATAAAGGTATAGAGAATCCATAGTTAAACTTAATTTATACATATCCCAAAATCGCAGTGCTTCAATGAGTTTTGGGTGTGTATAAATTTAGTTTCAACTTGGAATCTCTATATGTTAAAGAAAGTTTATTATTGAATATATAAAAATATATTAAGAGGTGATTATAGTGGAGATTAGTTGGTTATCAATAGTGCCTGTTTTATTAGCAATTATTTTATCTTTTGTAGTTAAGAATGTATTTATTGCACTTTTATCAGGAATTATTGTAGCAGGAATTATTTTAGATTTTAATACAGGAAGAATTTTTACAGGTTTAGATAGTATTTATCAAGTGTTTCAAGATGATTGGGCAGCAAAATCAATTTTATTTTGTTTAATGATAGGTGCTTTTGTTTATGTGATTGAAGCTTCAGGCGGGGTTCACGGAATGGTAGAGTATTTAACTGAAAAGAGAAAAGTTGTGAAATCTAAAATGGGAGGACAAGTTTCCGCAGGGGTAATAGATGTCGACCCAATGAGTGTGGTTATTTCAGTAATTCCATTTCAGCTGTATGGAATATTCTCAATACTATTAGTTGCACTGGTGATTCTAATGGATAAACATAGGAAGAGGGAAGGCCAATGGGGAAAAGTGAATAAAGAAAATGTGCAACCTGAGGAAAACTCTCCAGAAGAAATATTTGAAGGTGTTATAACACCAAAAGTCAAAAATATGATTGTTCCATTGGTTTTATTAGTGGGGAGTATCTTCGGTATTATGTGCATTACTGGTAATGGAAATATATTAAAAGGTGATGGATCAGCAGGTATTTATGTTGGTGCTATTGTTACCTTGATTGTTACAGGAATTTATTATATTTCCCAAGGAATAACTAACACAGAAACTTATATGAAATGGGTTGTTAAAGGGATGGGTAATTACCTTGGAGTAACTATGATTTTGGTTTTAGCATTTGCATTTAGTAATTTAGTAGGAAAATTGGGAACAGGTGCTTTTATTGCATCTATCAGTAGTAGTGTGAATCCAGCATTTGTCCCATTGATGATTTTTATTGTGGGTGCAATGATGTCATTTGCTACAGGAACAAGCGGAGGCACAGTGGCGGTATTAATTCCAATAGCTGTAGTAGGGGGAACAGGACAAGTTGGATACCCATTGACTGAGGAACTTCTTAAACTTGGAGCGGAAGTTGTAGTAGTTTCAAGAAGAAAGCATGATAGAAATAAAGAAAAATTAGAGAATTTAAAAACTCAAGGTGCAGAATTACAGTTCTGTGGTGAGTACAATAATGTTGAAAATTTAACTGAAATATTTGAAGAAGTAGATGTTGTTGTGGTAACAACTCAACTGAATGTAGGTATTACTGAAAAGATTGAAGTAAAAATTATGGAAGCCGCTGAAAAAGCTGGGGTAAAACGATTTGTACCTTGTGAAGAGGTCTTAGAAAAGTTGGCTGATAGTGAGTATCTAGATATTCTTTTATTGAGAACTTCTTAGAACAGAGTTGAATAATGGATTTCATTTTGCAAGTGGAATGCAACTTAGAAATGAATGTAATAAAATTATGGAAAAATAAGGCTATGTATAATAAGATTTTCTTTTGAAAAAATAGTTATATACTTTTCAGAAGCAATATTGAGAAAGATTTAATTGATTAAACCGTACTTTTTAAAAGTACGGTTTTGTATGGATAAACTTTGAATTTATTGAAGTTACTATAAGTTATTTTTACTCATTGCCTTACTTCATATATGATTCTATCTAATAAATATTCCATTGAGCTAAGTTTTATAGATGTAAATAAAAGGCATATTACTAATTGATTTGCTCACAAGGAGTAAATTTTCTTTCTAAAATCTATTGGAATCTAGTTTATGAAGAGTAAATATAGATTGTAACTTTGCATTTATTGCTATAACGAATGTTTTCACGTTTAGAATTTAAGTTAATATAAAAAATATAGTCGTATCTGAAAAGAGAAGGCTTTTTTTATATATCACAAGAGTATTATATTATGAAAAATATTGAATAAAATGACTATATATATATAAAATTGACGAAAATAGATTTTAATAATATAATTTTAGTATATGTAAAATTTTACAATACATAATAAATCAGGAGATAAAATTTATGAAAAGATTAAGAGTATTGGTTTTAAGTCTAAGTATATTGCTGGGAAGTACTATGTGTGCATCAGCAATTACTGAAGCTAAAGAAGGAAACATAATAAAGTATGAAGAGAGCAAAGAATCAAATAAAACTGTTCAAGAGAATGTAAAGGTAAATAATCCAATAACTATTAAATTTGAAGAGAAAATTAATATAAAGGATAAGAATTGCGTGTTTGTATATGAAAAAGAGAGTGAAAAGAATATAGATGTTAATATAAGTTTTGGTGAGAATGAAAAAGAACTTATAATAACACCTAAAGATGATTTGAAAAATGAGATGGAATATATAGTATATATAATAAATCTTAAATACAAAGATAGCAATAAATCTGTGTTTGATATGTATAGTTTTAAAACAGAGAAATATGTTGAGAAAAAAGAAGAAGATAAGAAAAAAGAAGAAGATAAGAAAAAAGAAGATAAGAAAGATGTGGTAAAGAAAGAAATTAATGATGAGATATTTAAAAAAACAGGAGTGGAGAAATATCTTTCAACTGAATATGTATCTATAGAAGACGGAATTGTATATGTTAGTCAAAATTCTTCTGCAGAGGATGCAATAAAGCATTATAAACCAGAAAGTGAATATATTGATGATATAAACACACCTGTATATAATCTTTTAAAATCAAGGCTTGAAGATAATGAGAGAGGAAATTATACTAAAGCAATATATTCAACAGGGTTTAGTGATGATTATTGTGATGTGTATATTTCAATATCTGAATCTAAGAGAGGTCAGTTTCCATTATATGAACTTTTTATAGAAGAAAAAAATATTAATAAAGAAATTAATCCATATGAAGCGTCTATATGGATAAGAGTTAATTCTCTTTATGATACAAATAGTGAAGTATTTTGTGACAAACATTATGTTGAAAGATTAAAAAAAGATTTAATAGTATTGTTTGGGAAAGAAGGAACAGATATATGTGATTATGTAGTAAGTGAATATATGTATAAAAGTATGGAAGATAAATATTTTAAGCATAAAAAAGAGTTTGAGAATATAACAGTTTACTCAGAATTCAAAGAGGGGCTTAGGGATTTGGAGTTTTTCTTCATAATGAATGATAAAGGTGATAAATAGTGAGTACTAGAGTAAAAAGTAAGATATGTGTAACAATACTATTAATATTTTTTAGTACTTTATTCAGTAATCCAATATCAATAAAAGCTGATGTTGACTATATATATGATGGTAGTCATTGCCAAATTGAAACTCACCCATACTGTTTATTTATTAACAATATTGTTATTCATTCGAAGTTTGAATATAGGATTTTTAAAGACGATAAGTTTTATAAGGCAAACATGGATATATATAATAAGGACAAAGAGGCACATAAGGCTTTTAAAATTGTATATGGTATTCCAAAAGATGTAAGTAGTAATGAGAAAGACGCTAAAGGAGAATGGCGTTATCTTGGGTTTGATATGAATGGAAATGTAGTGTCAAATGAAGATTTTACTAATGATCGGGAGATTGGGGGAGATGAAAAGTTTACAGAGTGGGATTTTGTTGATGTAGATGGGGCCTTTACTTCATGGAGTAAAGCGAAAACTAGATATGATAATATTATTATTGAATATAACTGGAAAACAAAATGGTTGAAAGAGGGAAAAAAACTGATTTATCTGCAGCTTTTGTAGGTAAAAATGAGAAGGGTGAAAAGGATGAGAGTAAAGTTCTACTACTTTCACCAGCAACATTTCTCACAGAAGGTTCTGTAAGGATAGAACATGATGTAAACGGAAGTATATATTATTCAACATTTACTATACCAGCAATGGCAAAGTTGGCTGGTGAAATAGTTTCAGAAGATGGGACTATAGGAGCTGCGGAGGATTCTGTGGATATACCGTTAGGAAGTAAAGCGTACTTTAATGATAATGATTATCTTAAAGCGAATAAGGACTTGATAAGTGAATTAAGAGTCCATGTAACTGAGTATACGATTGATTCTAGTACTATTTATACTAAAATACAGGAATCAGATAAGGGAAAGTATGGCGGGACTAGGACAGAAGAAATAGAGGTTGAGAAGAATGATGAGGTTATTACTTTTAAAAGAGAGGATTTTACTGAAACTACTCCTAATGAGCATTTGGTAACGTTCAAAGGGATTGCATATTTTAGAAGTGATTTAACTGGTGAGGAGCGGGAAGTTGAGTTAACTAAAACCATTAAGATAACTATTGAAGACAGGGATGAGTCGGCAAAGAGAATAAATGTTAAGCATTTTGAAAAGGATGCAGAGGATGGTAGTACCAGTTTGTTGGGGGAGTCTAATACAAGAAGCAACAACGCAGGCAGATGGAACTGCTTCAGGTGCTGGCTCAGCAGCACAAACAACGCCTCCACTTCCACCTATAGAATACGACCTTGAAACACCTATAGATGTTAAATATCCATTGACTGAAATTAGAGTTATAGGATATTTCTCTTCGAGAAATTAAAAATATTAGGAGGAATTTGGTACGTACTGTTGTGGTGGTATATGGTTTTGCAAACTAAGTGGATAGTGGATCTAGGCAGGACTCTAACGAGGCCCTTGTATTTTAAGGATATCTGTAATTCACATAGCGTGTAGTTATTGGTTAAGATTTGAGAAATGCTGAGGATATAGTACATAAATAAGATATTGAATTGCACGGGACTATCGCTCGGAAAGGCGGGGTGTAGTGATTTAAACAATAAAAAATAAAAAATAAAAAAGAATTAATAATATTGAAAACTTGCATCCTTTTTTAGGGTGATATAAATTCTTTTCAAAAGATAAATACACCTATAGAAAGGACAAGCTTAATATAGATAAAGTATTAAACCCAAGAGTTCATGTGGAAAGTACCATAGAACTTTTGAAATACCAAAATAATGGAGGGATAAAATCATGAAAAGATTAAGAGTATTAGTTTTAAGTTTAAGTATATTGTTAGGAAGTACCATGTGTGCATCAGCAATTACTACTGTTAAAGAAGGAAATATAATAAAGAATGAAAGTAAATTATCAAAGGATTCGGTAGTAGAAAATATAAAGGCAAGTGGTTCAATAATTATTGAATTTAAAGAGAAAATTGATACAAAGGATAAGAATTGCGTGTTTGTATATGAAAAAGAGAGTGAAAAGAATATAGATGTTAATATAAGTTTTAGTGAAAATGAAAAAGAACTTATAATAACACCAAAAGATGATTTAAAAAATGAGATGGAATATATAGTTTATATAATTAATCTTAAATACAAGGATAACAACCAATCTGTGTTTGATATGTATAGTTTTAAAACAAAAAAATACGTTGAGGAAAAACAAGAAGATAAGAAAGATGTGGTAAAGAAAGAAATTAATGATGAGATATTTAAAAAACCAGGAGTGGAGAAATATCTTTCAACTGAATATGTATCTATAGAAGATGGAATTGTATATGTTAGTCAAAATTCTTCTGCTAAAGATGCAATAAGACATTATAGACCAGAGAATAATTATTTTGAGGATATAAATGAACCTATATATAATCTATTGAAATCAAGACTTGAGGATAATGAGAGGGGAAATTATACACGTGCTGTTTATGTGAAAAATAAAACTACAAACTACTCAAAAGTTGCTATATTAATATCAGAATCCAGGAGAGTTTTTTTTCCATTATATGGTTTTAGTTTTGAAGAAAAAAATATTGATAAAGATATTAATCCATATGAAGCTCCAATAAGGATGACTGTTAACTCGCTATATGATACGAACAGTGAAGTGTTTTGTGACAAACATTATGTTGATAGATTAAAAAAAGATTTTATAGTCTTGTTTGGAAAAGAAGGAACCGATATATGTGATTATGTAGTAAGTAAATATATATACAAAAGTAATGAAGACAAATATTTTAAGCATAAAAAAGAGTTTGAGAATATAACAGTTTATTCAGAATTCAAAGAAGGAGCTAGGATGCTGGAATTTTTCTTTGTAAAAAATGATAAAGGTGATAAATAGTGAGTAATAGAGTACAGAACAAGATATGTATAGCATTAATATTAATATTTATTAGCACTTTGTTAAGTAAACCAATAGCAATAAAAGCAGATAGTGATTATGATTATCACGGTAGTGGTTGCGAAGATCAAAACCATAGCTATTGTGTATTTATTAATAATATTGTTATTCCTAGTGGATTTGAATATAGAATTCGTAAGGAAAGTATATTTTATAAAGCAAATATGGATATATATGATAAGGATAAAGATGCACATAAGGCTTTTAAAATTGTGTATGGAGATTATAATGATATATCTAATAATGAGAAAGACGCTAAAGGAGAATGGCGGTATTTAGGGTTTGATATGAAGGGTACTATAGTATCAAATGAGGATTTTACTAATGATCGTGAAATCGGTGAGGATGAAAAGTTTACAGAGTGGATATTTAAGGACAATGTTACTGGAGCTCAAGGTTCATGGAATAATGCTAGGTTGTATTTTAGGCCAGAGATAATAGAGTACAATAAGAAAGTAGAATGGTTGAAAGAGGGTAAAAAAACAGGGTTATCTGTAAATTTTAAAAATTTAAATGATGAGAATAAGGATTTGATAAGTGAATTAAGAGTCCATGTAACTGAGTATACGATTGATTCTAGTACTATTTATACTAAAATACAGGAATCAGATAAGGGAAAGTATGGCGGGACTAGGACTGAAGAAATAGAAGTAGAGAAGAATGATGAGTTTATTACTTTTAAAAGAGAGGATTTTACTGAAACTACTCCTAATGAGCATTTGGTAACGTTCAAAGGGATTGCATATTTTAGAAGTGATTTAACTGGTGAGGAGCGGGAAGTTGAGTTAACTAAAACCATTAAGATAACTATTGAAGACAGGGATGAGTCGGCAAAGAGAATAAATGTTAAGCATTTTGAAAAGGATGCAGAGGATGGTAGTACCAGTTTGTTGGGGGAGTCTAATACAAGAAGCAACAACGCAGGCAGATGGAACTGCTTCAGGTGCTGGCTCAGCAGCACAAACAACGCCTCCACTTCCACCTATAGAATACGACCTTGAAACACCTATAGATGTTAAATATCCATTGAATGAAATTAGAGTTATAGGATATTTCTCTTCGAGAAATTAAAAATATTAGGAGGAATTTGGTACGTACTGTTGTGGTGGTATATGGTTTTGCAAACTAAGTGGATAGTGGATCTAGGCAGGACTCTAACGAGGCCTCTGTATTTTAAGGATATTCTGTAATTCATATAGTGTGTAATTATTAGTTAAGATTTAGGAAATACTGCGGATATATTACATAATAAGTTTTAGATTGCACGGGACTAGCGCCCGTAAAGACAGGGTGTAGTGATTTAAAGAATAGAAAATAAAAAATAATTAATAATATTGAAAACTTGCATCCTTTTTAGGTGGATATAAATTCTTTATAAAAGATAATTCACCTTTAGAGAGGACAAGCTTAACATAGATAAAGTATTAAAATCAAAAGTTAAGTGGAAAGTACCATAGAACTTTTGAAATACCAAAATAATGGAGGGATAAAATCATGAAGAGATTAAGAGTATTGGTTTTAAGTGTAAGTATATTGCTAGGAAGCACTATGTGTGCATCAGCAATTACTACAGCTAAAGAAGGAAACATAATAAAGTATGAAGAGAGCAAAGAATCAAATAAAACTGTTCAAGAGAATGTAAAGGTAAATAGTCCAATAACTATTAAATTTGAAGAGAAAATTAATATAAAGGATAAGAATTGCGTGTTTGTATATGAAAAAGAGAGTGAAAAGAATATAGATGTTAATATAAGTTTTAGTGAAAATGAAAAAGAACTTATAATAACACCTAAAGCTGATTTGAAAAATGAGATTGAGTATATAGTGTATATAATGAATCTTAAATATAAAGATAGCAATAAATATATGTTTGATATGTATAGTTTTAAAACAGAGAAATACGTTGAGAAAAAAGAAGAAGATAAGAAAAAAGAAGATAAGAAAGATGTGGTAAAGAAAGAAATTAATGATGAGATATTTAAAAAAACAGGAGTGGAGAAATATCTTTCAACTGAATTTATAGATGTTGAGGACGGAATTGTTTATGTTAGTCAAGATTCTTCTGCTAAAGATGCAATAAGACATTATAAACCAGAAAATAATTATTTTGATGATATAAATGAACCTATATATAATCTTTTAAAATCAAGACTTGAGGATAATGAGAGAGGTAATTATACACGTGCTGTTTACGTGAAAAATAAAACTACAAACTACTCAAAAGTTGCTATATTAATATCAGAATCTAAGAGAGGGCAGTTTCCGTTATATAGTTTTGATTTTGAAGAAAAAAATATTGATAAGGATATTAATCCATATGAAGCTCCAATATGGATGACGGTTAACTCACTATATGATACAAATAGTGAAGTATTTTGTGATAAACATTATGTTGATAGATTAAAAAAAGATTTAATAGCATTGTTTGGAAAAGAAGGAGTAGATATATGTGATTATGTAGTAAGTAAATATATATATAAAAGTAATGAAGACAAATATTTTAAGCATAAAAAAGAGTTTGAAAATATAACAGTATATTCAGAGTTCAAAGAAGGAGCTAGGTTGCTAGATTTTTTCTTTGTAAAAAATGATAAAGGGGATAAATAGTGATTACTAGAGTACAGAACAAGATAGGTATAGCATTAATATTAATATTTATTAGTACTTTGCTAAGTAAACCAATAGCAATAAAAGCAGATAATAATTATGTATATCACGGTAGTGGTTGTGAAGATCAAAATCATAGCTATTGTGTATTTATTAATACAATTGTTATTCCTTCTAGGTTTGAGTATAGAATTCTTAAGGACGGTAAATTTTATAAGGCAAACATGGATATATATAATAAGGATAAAGATTCACATAAGGCATTTAAAATTGTGTATGGAGATTATAATGATATATCTAATAATGAGAAAGATACTAAAGGAGAATGGAGATATCTAGGGTTAGATATGAATAAAAATGTAGTTTCAAATGAAGACTTTACTAATGACAGAGAGATTGGACAGAATGAAAAGTTTACTGAATGGATATTTAAGGGAGTAATTGGGGCTAAAAAATCATGGGATAATGCTAGAAAGAGGTTTAAAGATGAAATAATACAATATAACTGGACATCAAAATGGTTGAAAGAGGGAAAAAAAACTGATTTATCTGCAGCTTTTGTAGGTAAAAATGAGAAGGGTGAAAAGGATGAGAGTAAAGTTCTACTACTTTCACCAGCCACATTTCTCACAGAAGGTTCTGTAAGGATTGAGCATGATGTAAACGGAAGTATATATTATTCAACATTTACCATACCGGCAATGGCAAAGTTGGCTGGTGAAATAGTTTCAGAAGATGGGACTATAGGAGCTGCTGAGGATTCTGTGGATATACCGTTAGGAAGTAAAGCGTACTTTAATGATAATGATTATCTTAAAGCGAATAAGGACTTGATAAGTGAATTAAGAGTCCATGTAACTGAGTATACGATTGATTCCAGTACTATTTATACTAAAATACAGGAATCAGATAAGGGAAAGTATGGCGGGACTAGGACTGAAGAAATAGAGGTTGAGAAGAATGATGAATTTATTACTTTTAAAAGAGAGGATTTTACTGAAACTACGCCTAATGAGCATTTGGTAACGTTCAAAGGGATTGCATATTTTAGAAGTGATTTAACTGGTGAGGAGCGGGAAGTTGAGTTAACTAAAACCATTAAGATAACTATTGAAGACAGGGATGAGTCGGCAAAGAGAATAAATGTTAAGCATTTTGAAAAGGATGCAGAGGATGGTAGTACCAGTTTGTTGGGGGAGTCTAATACAAGAAGCAACAACGCAGGCAGATGGAACTGCTTCAGCAGCAGAAACAACTCATCCACTTCCAACTATAGAATACGACCTTGAAACACCTATAGATGTTAAATATCCATTGAATGAAATTAGAGTTATAGGATATTTCTCTTCGAGAAATTAAAAATATTAGGAGGAATTTGGTACGTACTGTTGTGGTGGTATATGGTTTTGCAAACTAAGTGGATAGTGGATCTAGGCAGGACTCTAACGAGGCCCTTGTATTTTAAGGATATCTGTAATTCACATAGCGTGTAGTTATTGGTTAAGATTTGAGAAATGCTGAGGATATAGTACATAAATAAGATATTGAATTGCACGGGACTATCGCTCGGAAAGGCGGGGTGTAGTGATTTAAAGAATAAAAAATAAAAAATAAAAAAGAATTAATAATATTGAAAACTTGCATCCTTTTTTAGGGTGATATAAATTCTTTTCAAAAGATAAATACACCTATAGAAAGGACAAGCTTAATATAGATAAAGTATTAAACCCAAGAGTTCATGTGGAAAGTACCATAGAACTTTTGAAATACCAAAATAATGGAGGGATAAAATCATGAAAAGATTAAGAGTATTAGTTTTAAGTCTAAGTATATTGCTGGGAAGTACCATGTGTGCATCAGCAATTACTGAAGCTAAAGAAGGAAATAAAATAAAGAATGAAAGTAAATTATCAAAGGATTCGGTAGTAGAAAATATAAAGGCAAGTGGTCCAATAATCATTGAATTTGAAGAGAAAATTAATACAAAGGATAAGAATTGCGTTTTTGTATATGAAAAAAAGAGTGAAAAGAATATATAGAGATTCCAGTATAAAACTATATTTAAACCAAGAAACTTTTACCATTAGTTAGTGAATTAATTTCGTCTTTATTAGAATTAAATTCGGTATATATATCAAAAATATCTGCTTGAAGTTCTTCTATGCAGCATCTCGCAGAAGGTCTGAACAAAAGAGCTTTTAACCTATTCCATAGATTTTCTTGCGGATTCATATCTGGAGAATATCTAGGTAAATTAATAGTAATCAAACGCTCTGCATTTAATTCAAGAAATTCAGTGATTAATTTGCTAGTATGAGTTCGTGCATTATCCCATACTAAGTATACCTTTTTGAATGGATTTATTTCTAATACATGTTCAAGAAAATCTTTAATTTCAACGGAGGTTATTGATTTTTCTGATGGATAGATATCTATTATGGTATCAAAATTCTTAGTTACTTCGGTAGCACCAACTGCATTAATCCCTTTATGCGTAGCATTGTGCTCCAATATAGGGGATACTCCTACTGGGCTCCAAAGTCGCCTATTACTAGATTCAACTCTAATATAGGTTTCATCTTGAGCATAAAGAACACAATCGTCAGATGATTCTATAATAGGTAGTATTTCTGACATTTTTTTTAAACCTTTCTTGCTCAGTTTGTATAGCTTTAGTTGGTTTAGGCTGTGCTCTTTTATAGCTCAAATTATTTTTTTTAAGAATATCATGAATAGTAGATTTAGAAAAAGATTCACCATAATTATTTAATATATATTGACTCAAGAGGACGCAAGTCCACGTGTGCGCAACAAACCCATGATCTGATGGAGATGAATGTAAAACAGTATCGATTAAATCTGTTTCCATTTCAGTTGTGAATTTTGATTCACGACCACCTCTATTATCTTTCAAAGTTTCTGAACCAAGTTTGTTCCATTTATCTATATGAGTATTAATAGTAGCGTTAGTAACCTTATTCATAGTCATGATATCCTTAGGAGAATATCCTTGATATCTCATGATTACGGTAGTTAATAAGCTCCTTACATACTTACTTGAGTTATTATTTTTGATATCTATTAATTCATCTAGTGTATATCCATGTAATGTTGAAATTTGTTTGGATTTTCTTCCCATAGTTTTTCTCCTTTGCACAGTACTCCGTACTATAAGGATTTGGAGAAAAAAGTTTTTTATTCAGTATAAATATAGTTTAATTCTGGAATCTCTATAGATGTTAATATAAGTTTTAGTGAAAATGAAAAAGAACTTATAATAACACCTAAAGCTGATTTGAAAAATGAGACTGAATATATAGTATATATAATAAATCTTAAATACAAAGATAGCAATAAATCTGTGTTTGATATGTATAGTTTTAAAACAGAGAAATACGTTGAGAAAAAAGAAGAAAATAAAGATGTTGTGGTTAAAGAAAAAAGTAATGATGACATATTCTATCAGCCAGGAATTGAGAAATATCTTCTAAAAGAATGTATTGATGTAGAAGATGGGATTGTTTATGTTAGCCAGGAGTCTTCATTAAAAGATGTAGTAAGACATTACAAACCAGAAAGTGAATATATAGAGGATATAAATACTCCAATATATAATCTTTTAACATCAAGACTTCAGGATAATGAGAGAGGAAATTTCACTAGAGCAGTATATGTAACAGATGAAACTAAATATTCATGTGTATATATATCAATAACAGAATCTCACATATCAAGATATCCCTTATATGGATTTATTTTAGAAGAAAAAAATATGATTAAAGATGTTAATCCATATGAAGCTCCAATAAGGATGATAGTTAATAGGATTGGAGACAGTAATAGTGAAAATGCATTAGCTGATGAATACTATATAAATAGATTAGAAAAGGATTTAAAGGTTTTATATGGTGAGGTAGGTAGTAAAATATGTGAGTTTATAGTGGATGAGTATAATTATAGATATAAAATACTTAAAGAATATATGGAAGGTAAGCGTGATAAAGACTCATTACCATTTATACATAATAAGAAATTTGAAAATACAAAAATATATTCTAAATTATCGGTGACTAATGATTTATATTTTTATTTTGAAGAAGAAAATGAAGGTGATAATGAGTAATGACTAGGAAATATTATTCAAGATTAACTAGAATATTAATTTTTATACTTTTATTTTCGTATATACCTTTAAACATTAATGCTGACGTACCGGAAGCGGTTTATAAATCAGATGATTATATAAAGTGGATAAATAATATAGTTATTAAATCTGATTATCCAGAAACAAATGTATTAAATTTACATGCAAATAAGAAGATATATGATGCGGATAAGGATGAAAATAAGGCTTTTAAAATTGTATATGGTATTCCAGAAGATGTAAGTAATAATGAGAAAGACGCTAAAGGAGAATGGCGTTATCTTGGGTTTGATATGAAGGGTACTATAGTATCAAATGAGGATTTTACTAATGATCGTGAAATCGGTGAGGATGAAAAGTTTACAGAGTGGATATTTAAGGACAATGTTACTGGAGCTCAAGGTTCATGGAATGGGGCTAAGATGAATTTCAAGCCAGAGATAATAGAGTACAATAAGAAAGTAGAATGGTTGAAAGAGGGTAAAAAAACAGGGTTATCTGTAAATTTTAAAAATTTAAATGATGAGAATAAAGTTCTTCTGCTTGGTGTAGCAACATTTCTCACAGAAGGTTCTGTAAGGATTGAGCATGATGTAAACGGAAGTATATATTATTCAACATTTACCATACCGGCAATGGCAAAGTTGGCTGGTGAAATAGTTTCAGAAGATGGGACTATAGGAGCTGCTGAGGATTCTGTGGATATACCGTTAGGAAGTAAAGCGTACTTTAATGATAATGATTATCTTAAAGCGAATAAGGACTTGATAAGTGAATTAAGAGTCCATGTAACTGAGTATAGGATTGATTCTAGTACTATTTATACTAAAATACAGGAATCAGATAAGGGAAAGTATGGCGGGACTAGGACTGAAGAAATAGAAGTAGAGAAGAATGATGAGTTTATTACTTTTAAAAGAGCGGATTTTACTGAAACTACTCCTAATGAGCATTTGGTAACGTTCAAAGGGATTGCATATTTTAGAAGTGATTTAACTGGTGAGGATCAGGAGTTAGAGTTAACTAAAACCATTAAGATAACTATTGAAGACAGGGATGAGTCGGCAAAGAGAATAAATGTTAAGCATTTTGAAAAGGATGCAGAGGATGGTAGTACCAGTTTGTTGGGGGAGTCTAATACAAGAAGCAACAACGCAGGCAGATGGAACTGCTTCAGCAGCAGAAACAACTCATCCACTTCCAACTATAGAATACGACCTTGAAACACCTATAGATGTTAAATATCCATTGAATGAAATTAGAGTTATAGGATATTTCTCTTCGAGAAATTAAAAATATTAGGAGGAATTTGGTACGTACTGTTGTGGTGGTATATGGTTTTGCAAACTAAGTGGATAGTGGATCTAGGCAGGACTCTAACGAGGCCCTTGTATTTTAAGGATATCTGTAATTCACATAGCGTGTAGTTATTGGTTAAGATTTGAGAAATGCTGAGGATATAGTACATAAATAAGATATTGAATTGCACGGGACTATCGCTCGGAAAGGCGGGGTGTAGTGATTTAAAGAATAAAAAATAAAAAATAAAAAAGAATTAATAATATTGAAAACTTGCATCCTTTTTTAGGGTGATATAAATTCTTTTCAAAAGATAAATACACCTATAGAAAGGACAAGCTTAATATAGATAAAGTATTAAACCCAAGAGTTCATGTGGAAAGTACCATAGAACTTTTGAAATACCAAAATAATGGAGGGATAAAATCATGAAAAGATTAAGAGTATTAGTTTTAAGTCTAAGTATATTGCTGGGAAGTACCATGTGTGCATCAGCAATTACTGAAGCTAAAGAAGGAAATAAAATAAAGAATGAAAGTAAATTATCAAAGGATTCGGTAGTAGAAAATATAAAGGCAAGTGGTCCAATAATCATTGAATTTGAAGAGAAAATTAATACAAAGGATAAGAATTGCGTTTTTGTATATGAAAAAAAGAGTGAAAAGAATATAGATGTTAATATAAGTTTTGGTGAGAATGAAAAAGAACTGATAATAACACCTAAAGATGATTTGAAAAATGAGACTGAATATATAGTGTATATAATTAATCTTAAATACAAGGATAACAACCAATCTATGTTTGATATGTATAGTTTTAAAACAGAGAAATATGTTGAGAAAAAAGAAGAAGATAAAGATGTTGTAATTAAAGAAAAAGAAGAGGATAAAGCAAAGGAGCCACAAGTAGAAAAGAAAGTAGAAGTAGAAAAAAAGGTAGAGGTAAAAAAGAAGCCAGCATCCTTACTTGAGCAAGTAAGAGAATTAGCAAAAGAAATAAATGAGCTTCCGGCACAATTTGAAGGAGTAGGGTATGATTTCAGATTAAATGAAGAAAGGGTAAAAAAATATCCAGAATCATTTAAAAAGAAATTTCCTTTAGAAGAGGACTGGATATGGATATCAGATAAAATGCCTAAAGAATTATATGAGTATCCTTATATGAAGCAACTTGATTGGAATTTTAATACGAATAAAAAGTTATATAATTTCGAACCATCTTCAACATCTTATGCTATGCCGGGAAAATATAGAATCGAAAACACATATATTCCCTTAGCAAAAGGGTACTTTGAGAACAAATATACTTATGATTACAGAAAACAAGAAGAGAATATGTGGAATGTACTTCCATACACAAAATCAGGATGCCCTATGGGGTATGATCAAAAGGAAGGAAAAGAACTCTTTCCTGATGATGTATACAAGATATATTTAAACAAATTTAAAGATGAAAAGATTGTAAGCACAGCGGAATTTATAACAGATGATTCATTGGTGTATATAAATAGAGCTGAATATGTTATTAGAGGGGTTTTAAGAATTAAATATATTGAGGGAACATCTCAGGAGTTTTTGAATAAATATAAGTTAAAAAAAGATACTTGGTATGAGATTGATAAAGAGGTGGCTTTTGCTAATATGAGTGAGGATACGAAAATGTGGAATAGATGGGTTAGTAAGTCCGTATATAGTATGTTAGAAGAGTATACTCTGAGCAGTATAAGAATGAGTGATGTACAAGTTAAGGAAGAGTAGTATTATGCTAAAGAATAGTAAAATACCTATAAATAAGATACTTTTCTATATTGTTATTTTATTGAACTGCTCAGTATTTTCAGATGTATTAGCTGTAAATGTTGATATAACTAAGAGACCAGAGTATAAAGAAGATTCAGGGATGGTTGAATATATCGCTGTTTCTGTTAAAGCATCAAATGATATTAGATTTAGAACAATAGGATGGTATCCATATATAAAAATTAATGGAAGACATTATGGGGCGATAGCAGAAAGTAATCAAAGGCCTGTGGAGGCTGAGGAGTTTCTTGATATCACAACCAAAATATTAGAACCAGGGCAAACTGCAACTTTTTTTGAAATGCCTCTGACTGAAACTAAAGATAGTATGATAGAGGTCATTAAGCATGCTTATTCAGTAAATAATGGGGGATATAATAGACAGGTGTTTGATGATATAGAGAATGTGTTTTTTCAAGGAAAGACTATATATTTAAATGCATGTATTGTAGTAAAACATGATGAAGATTTACTGGGTGGATTTCGGAGAGAACAGATTAATTGGAATCCTGGTAAGGACTCTGCGGAATTTACAAAAGAAGAAGGGAAGTCTGGTAAGTATCATATCATTAAGTCAACCGGACAAGTTGCTTTTAAAAAAGAGACTGCTATGTATCATTTTATTAGAGTTGAGAATTTAGAGTGGAGAGTTGAGAATGATGGATATTTCTCTACGAGAAATTAAAATTATTAGGTAGCATTTGATACCTACTGTTGTGGGAGTATATAGTTTTGTAAGTTAAGTGGAGAGTGCATATAGGCAGAACTCTAACGAGGCCTCTGTATTTTAAGGATATTTATAATTCACATAGTGTGTAATTATTGGTTAAGATTTAGGAAATACTGAGGAGATATTACATAATAAGTTTTAGATTGCACGGGACTAGCGCCCTGAAAGACGGGGTGTGGTGATTTAAAGAAATGAAAATAAATAAGAATTAATAATATTGAAAACTTGCATCCTTTTTATGGTGATATATTTTACTTTTGAAGTTAGGTAACACTTCTAGAATGGACAAGCTTTACATAGATAACGTATTAAAATCAAGGGGTCACGTGGAAAGTACCATATAGAGATTCTACCGTGAAATTTGATTTATACTTGTATCAAAATATCGATGGTTCTACGATTTTTGGACATGTATAAATCAATTATTGAACTGAGATATCTATAAAACTTTTGATAATACCAAAATAATGGAGGGATAAAATCATGAAGAGATTAAGAGTATTGGTTTTAAGTGTAAGTATATTGTTAGGAAGCACTATGTGTGCATCAGCAATTACTGAAGCTAAAGAAGGAAACATAATAAAGTATGAAGAGAGCAAAGAATCAAATAAAACTGTTCAAGAGAATGTAAAGGCAAGTGGTCCAATAATCATTGAATTTAAAGAGAAAATTGATACAAAGGATAAGAACTGCGTGTTTGTATATGAAAAAGAGAGTGAAAAGAATATAGAGGTCAATGTAAGTTTTGGTGAGAATGAAAAAGAACTTATAATAACACCTAAAGATGATTTGAAAAATGAGATTGAGTATATAGTGTATATAATGAATCTTAAATATAAAGATAGCAATAAATATATGTTTGATATGTACAGCTTTAAAACAGAAAAATATGTTGAGAAAAAAGAAGAAGATAAAGAGGTTGTAATTAAAGAAAAAGAAGAGGATAAAGCAAAGAAGCCAGAGGTAGAAAAGAAAGTAGAAGTAGAAAAAAAGACAGAGGTGAAAAAGAAGCCAGCATCCTTACTTGAGCAAGTAAGAGAATTAGCAAAAGAAGTAAATAAGCTCCCAGCACAATTTGAAGGAGTGGGGTATGATTTTAGAATAGATGATGAGACAGTAATAAAGTTTCCAGGTGCACTTGAAAGAAAGTTTCCAAAGAAAGAGGAGTGGATAAGGATATCAGATAAAATGCCTAAGGAATTATATGAATATCCTTATATGAAACCAATTGATTGGAAGTTTTGGGATAATAAGAAATTGTATAATTTCGAACCATCTTCAACATCTTATGCTATGCCAGGAAAATATAGAATTGAGAATACGTACATCCCGTTAGCAAAAGGTTATTTGGAGAATAAATACACTTATGATTATAGAAAGCAAGAGGATAATATGAAGAATGTACTCCCTTATACAAAGTCAGGATGTCCTTTAGGGTATGATGAAAAGGAAAAAAAAGAACTCTTTCCAGATGATGTATACAAGATGTACTTAGGAAAATTTAAAAATGAAAAAATTGTTAGTATAGCTCAATTCATTACAGATGATTCATTGGTATATGTAAGTAGGGGAGAATATATTGTTAGAGGAATCTTGAAAATTAAATATATTGAAGGAACATCAAATGAGTTTTTAAATAAGTATGGATTTAAAAAAGATACTTGGTATGAGATTGATAAAGAGGTTGCTTTTTCTAATATAAGTGAAGATACAAAAATGTGGAATAGATGGGTTAGTAAGTCTGTTTATACTATGTCAGCAGAGTATTCATTGAGTGGATTGAGGGAAAGTTTGGTAGAGGTGGAATAAGAGTTATATCATGAAAAATAAAAAAAGTATTAGAAAGAGTATATGTATCTTTATTATTATTTTAAATTTTTCAATATTTTCAAATGTCTTAGCAGAAAAGCCGGATATAACTAAAGAACCACGGTATATGGAGGATTCCGGATTAGTTGAATATATAGCTCTTTCAGTTAAAGCATCAAATGATATTAGATTTAGAACTATAGGGTGGTATCCATATATAAAAATTAATGGGAGACATTATGGAGCAATAGCTAAGTGTGATCCTGAGGATCTTACTGCTGATGATTATCTTCTTAGGACAGGTAAAATATTAGGGCAAGGGCAAGCGGCAACTTATTTCGAAATGCCTTTAACTGAAACTAAAGATAGTATGATTGAGGTTATTAAGCATGCTTATTCGGTAGATAATGGGGGATATAATAGACAGGTATTTGATGATATAGAGAATGTGTTTTTTCAAGGAAAGACTATATATTTAAATGCATGTATTACGGTTTATCATGATGGTTTACTAGGTGGATTAAAGGAAGATACGATTGATTGGAATCCACCTGAGAATACTGCAGAGTTTACAAAAAAAGAGGCAGAATCTGGCCAATGTCATTAAGTTAGTGATTTTTTCTATAACTTAAAAAGTCAATCGAAAGTAGATACGCTTTCGATTGACTTTTTTATGTTATTTTATCTATTTTTTTGCATGCAAATAGAACAGAGGATTATCTCTGCAAAAAAAATTTATATTTACTCTAATTTATGCTACTCTATATATGAAGCTAACTGCCGATTTGGTTTTGACTTTCCTAGGGTCTTTTCGGCCATTTCGAACAGGTAATATGTTTCTTTTTATTAATGCTTCAATATTAGGCGGTGATTCTACATTATTACACCTGAAGTAATGTACACAGATTGATATGGCTATAGTGAAGTTAACCTGGTAGCTATATTTTCTATGTTTCTGCTGTATAACTACGTGAGTTGTGATTATTTCGCAAAAGTTATACATAGTTAAACGTGCAAATATTTCTTGTATAATGTAGGTCACCTTTTTCGAATGAAAACTTGTTAATCCAATGGCATATTTTAATTCTCTGAATGCTGTTTCAATTCCCCAACGCATATGATATATCTCTTTTATTTTTTCCAAAGGAAAATCTTCTTTACTCAGATTAGTAATAATAACTTCATAACTATCCTCTGATATGGGAAAACGAACAACTCTAAACCCTATCGGGTAAGTTCCTTTATCGTCAACCGGAAGGTAATCAAAGGTTTGACCTGAAGGCATAAATTTATACTTTTCTGGATGTTCCTTTACGTGATTTGTCTGACGTCTAGTCAGCAAGGTATTATACTCTATATCGAATATTTCACTATAAGGAATAGGCATTCTGGAAACTATTCCATTGCTATTAATATCTTTTGCACGTATAACAAAGTTCCAATTCTTTCTTCTGATGTGTTCTAAAACGTTATAGCTTTCATAACCTCTATCCGCTATTATTATAGTTTTTTCAGTAATATCAGAACGGTCTACCATATCAGTTAATGATCTAGATTCATTTTCCTCCCTACCAGCTTGAATAATTGCATCTACATATGTTCTGCTACACAAATCATACATAGCATTTAGATGCAGAAGATTATATCCTTTTGCATTGGGAGTGGCTCGAAAATAATTTTTCTTATCATCTGGATTATGGGCTATACATAAATCAGAACCATCTACAGCTAACATTCGATATCCAGAAAAGCTTTTTGGATTTAAAGCTAATGATGTAAATTTATTAAAAAGATGCTCGAATGCCTCTGGCAGAATCTTTTTGCGCTGTTGAACAAATGCGGAGCATGTGGCGGCCTCATGATCATACGAAAAATATTTCATAAGTTCTATGTTTAAACTGTTACCACCAATAGAAAGTAAAATATTTATCATTTCTTTGAATGTTAATTTCCGATTTCGAGTGAAATCCTTATCTGGATTATTGACATAAAGCCAAGAATATTTTTGCATTTCATCTAATATTCCATCCAATTTTCCTTTAATAAAATCTGCATATTCGTTCATGTGTGAACCTCCTTAAATTAGTTGTAATTAAGGGGCTCCGCCGCATTTTTCTTATTACTTGTCAAGCTTTTTTCAGTTTTTTCATGATAATATTACATAAAAAAAAGAACAGCTACGCTTTTAAAGCATACACTGTTCTTTATCCATACTAATTTTTCTTAACTTAATGACATTGAGAATCTGGCGAGTATATTATTTTTAAACCAGATAGACAAGTTGCTTTTAAAAAAGAGACTGCTATGTATCATATGAAGGATAGGTGGGGAAATACAGTACATTGGTTGCAACCTGAGAAAACATTTGAAAATTATTATGATTTACCTGTGGTTATTCAGAAAAAGCCAGTAAATAAGTTTTATTTTATTGAGTATGTAAAGATTAAGTCAGATGGTACTTATGAGAGAATTAAAGATGCTCAAAAAATTGATTTAATTATGGCTAATAATGTTATGGTTACATCGGGGATAGCAACGCAACTTTCTGAGGAGCCTAGGGAGATTGAGGGGCTTGAATTAACAAGGACTACTGTTATTCAAGTAGATGAACCTAAAAAGAAATTAGATGAGAGTGTTTATGGTGACGATAGATATATTATATATGATTCGTCAAATGTAAGGCCTGGTGATAAAGTAACGGGTTTGTTTAAGGCTATTGAAGATATAAGGGAGTGGAAGGATCCTCATTTAGTTCTTTATTATAAAGAGAAAGGGGATATTAATGCTAATATAAAAACAGATAAGAACCGTTATAATATTAAGGTTGGTGAGACTGCAAGGATAAAGATAAGCACAAGTGCTGAACTTGAAGATGTAAAGGAGCCAAGTAGGGTTGGGGAACTATGGTCGTCGCTTGAGAGTGTGATTTGTGAGGGTGTTGAGTATGAGAATGGTGGTAAGGAAACTAAGGTAGAGAAAAGAATAACTGTGGATAATCCAAGTAGTGATATGTATAAGTATGAGATATCTGGATTATCTAAGGGTATTCATAAAGTAAAAATTAGAAGTAATGCATGGTGGATTGATGAGAATGGTGTTAAGTCAGAGTTGAAAAGTCCTGTTGAGAAAGTGGTTACTATTGTTGTTCAAAGTGAGGAGGGAGGGATTGTATTTGATCCAAAGGAAACTTCGTGGACAAATGAAGGTAGAGAGTCACAGGGAAAAGGGAGATATAAAGTAAATGTAAGTTATCGAGGAGATAATCCTTTTCTTGAGGCTGGTGAAATAGTAATTAATAAACATGAAGACATAGCGAATCCTCCTATAGTCACAACTAATCCCGATGGATTGAAAACATCTACTCCACAACCTTCAACTATTACTGATGAGGAGAGAACAGAGACTTTTGAAGTAACTTTTGAACTGGAATCTATATCTGTGAGTGGGGATGCTCAAGGCGAGTTTGGTCCTGATGGGGGAGATTTGTTTATTGAGAAAGTAGGTGCAGATTTAAAGCTTAATGGAGAAGGAAAATGGGGAGAACCACAGTTCCAATTACCTCCTCTTGGGGATGGTGAATCTTTTGTGGGGGAACCAACTTTGCCTGATACTCCCAAAGTCCCAACTGGGGAAGGTGGGGTTTATATGCTGGATTGGACAAGGGATAGAGCGGGAAATGTTACAACTAGAGTATTTAGAAACTATGATGACCCAATAAAGTTAAAGGGGTTAAAGGTGATAGATATAAAAGATTATGCATGGACGCCTCAATTTTGGAATACGAAAGTAGAACCTAAGAAGCTTAAAGGTAAAAAATTTGGTCCTGATGAAATGCCTATAGATGAAAGAACAAATGGAGGTATACCTGGAATAAATATTTCAAAGGGATATGCTGTGGTATTTGAGATTAAATCAGAATACTTGGATTTTAGAGAGGACACTATAGTAATCAAACCTACCTTCTTTTATTTAAAGGATGGGAAGCGAATTCCTTGTGATTTATATTATCAATTGGAGAGTAATCCATTTATAAAATATGGATCTAAAGATGATAAATTTAATGTATATTACACTGATGCATTAAAAGACAATGTTACAGGAACCTTTACTAGATTAGAGCTTGAAAAGAATGAAAGACAAGTTAGATCAGAAGAGGAAAATGTATGGAGGTTTAAATATTATATTCATTATAATACCTATGCAGTTGAAAAAGGAAAGAAGGTATATGCATATCCTACATCAGCATTGAAGGGTGGTAAATTTTTAATACAGTTCGATGTAAAGGCTTATAGAAACAATGAAGTAAAGCCACATGATTTCTGGATGAGATATGATTATATTGAAAAGAACTGGAAATTAGAAGGTGGAAACAAGAAGGCTGAAGAGCCGGGAGATGTGCTTATATTCGATGAACACAGCATAATTGATGATTATGATGCTGGAGGAGTGCATTAGTTATTAAAATTAATTAGAGGATGATTCAAAGTTATTTTAAATAATTTTTGAAACATCCTTTTTACATTGAATGTGTTTAGAGTATGTATTCTTGATATTTACATAGGAAAATGAAGTTAGTTGTAGAACTTATAATATTATTAAACTCCGCAACACAGGAAATATTTTTTAAATATAGATATGTTAAATTTATAGTATCAATTGGGAGGAAGAAAGTCATGGAGACAGTAGATATAATGCAGAAAACCATAGATTACATTGAAGATAACTTGAAAGCAGAAATAACAGCAGAGGATTTAGCAGAAATATCGGGATTTTCACTATATCATTTTTATCACTTATTTGGTTCTTATATAGGTATACCGATACTTGCCTATATAACAAAACGAAGATTAATGCATGCAATTTATGAAGCAAATGGTGGTAAAAAGTTAGTTGATGTCTCTCTAGAGTATGGATTTAATACTCATGCAGGATTTTTTAAGGCTTTTAAGCGTGAATATGGATGTTCTCCCAAGAGATTTTTAAAAATTAAATCGGCTAAAAAACCTGAGCCGATAGACTTAAGAGCGGAGGGAAAATTTATGTTAACACAAACTCAAATAAGACAAATACTATCAAACTGGGATATAGATGTTAAAAGTGAAATTGGTACAATGTATGTTGTAGGTGGTGCTGTTAAATCAGAGAATACCTGGACAATTGGAGAAGAATATATTCTTAAAACTGGAAAGGACTTTTCAGGACTTCGTACACACCTTTCTGTTACAAAAGCATTAAGCTCAGAGGGGATAACTTCTGGAAGTCCACTTAAAACGAAGAAAAATCAAGATTTCATAACATTAGATGATAGATATTATATTTTATTTAATCGCATTGAAGGTAAATATCTATTACCAGAAGAAAGATATAATGATAATAGGGTAGAAACTGCTCAAAAATATGGTGAAGCCATAGGAAAACTTCATAAAGCTCTTTTAAAACAAGAGGATAACATTGATGTTAATGATTATGATATGTTTAAAACAGTAAATGAATGGGCATTACCTGAAACTAAAAGTATTATGGAACAATGGGGTTGCCCGTTACCAGAGGAATTTTATAATAATTACTTGGAGAATTTCAAGGAACTTTGTTCAAAGTTACCTAAACAGATAATTCATAGAGATCCTAACCCATCTAATATTTTATTTCACAATGGCGAAGTAAGTGGATTTGTGGATTTTGAGATAAGCAGGACATATGTAAGGCTTTTTGACCCATGTTATTGTGCAACAGGGATACTGTCAGAAGCTAATGAGGTTGAAGGAGGCTTTGAAAAGTGGCCAGAAATTCTTCATGGAATAATCAAAGGTTATAATAGTATATGTAATCTAACAAAAGAAGAAAAAGAAGCTATTCCATATGTTATTTATTCCATTCAGATGATAGTTATTGCATATCTTGCTGATAAAGATGACCAGAAAGATGTGGCAATGTTTAATCGTAATATGCTTTTATGGATATGGGAAAATAGAGATAAATGCTTTTCTAAGTAATATTCAAAAAGATACTCTTTATAATATAAAGGGTATCTTTTTTTGTGCGTTAATGGTAAATTAGGGATAAAGAAATAGAAACTACTTTGGGGAATAAAGGGGTGAATTAAATGAAGAAAGCAGTATTTCTTGATAGAGATGGGGTAATAATTGAAGACAGTGGTTATATTGATAACATTGAGGATGTAAAGTTCTTTCCATTTACTGTGGAAGTATTGAAGAAGCTTAATGAGCATTATGAACTTTTCATAGTTACTAATCAGTCGGGAATAGGTAGAAAATTAATAACACAAGAGGGCGTAGAGAGGGTACATGAATATATTTTAGATGAATTAAGAAAAAATCATATACACATCAAAGAGATATATTGCTGTCCTCACATAAATGAAGATAAGTGTGTTTGTAAAAAACCTAATCCCTTTTTTATTCAAGAAGCAGAGAAAAAGCATAATATAGATATAAAAAAATCATTTGTTATTGGAGATCATCCCTCTGATGTAGAGTTTGCGGTTAGTGCTGGTGCAACAGGAATATATGTATTAACTGGTCATGGAGAGAAACATTTAAGTGAATTAAAACATAGACAGTTAATCTTTGATTCTTTAAAAGAAGCGGCTGAGTGGATACTTAATGAAAAAAATAATAACTAGAATAAATTTTAAGACCTTATTAATTTAATCTGGTCTTTGTTTTTTTCTTTTAAATTAATATATGATTGTTACATGAATGTAACAATCATATATTAAAATGAAATGTAAAACGATGGAAGAAAATTTATGAAAGTATTAAACTTATAAATATGATAAGAACAAAATAACATATTGATAAGGAGTATGAAAATGTTAAAAAAAAGATTGAATAAAGTTACATTAGTATTATTAATATTTAGCTTTATATGTGTGTTTTTTGCAGGGTGTTCTAACAAATATGTATCCAAAAGTGGTAACCGTGTGGACATGTGGGAAAAGGATATTGATTATCTTGCTAAAAAACTTCCTAAAAAACATAAAAATTTATTTTTTAAATTAACAGAGGAAGATTTTAATACTGAGATAGACAAATTAAAGGAATCATTACAACAGCTAAATGATGATGAAATTAGATTGAATATACAAAAAATAGTTGCTTCTGTAGGCGATGGACATACTACAACAAATATTGGTGCAGATAAAATGTTTCCAATGGAATTATATTGGTATAAAGATGGCTTTTATGTTAGAAATACGTCATCTGAATATGAAAAAATCATGTATAGTAAGCTTATTAAAATTAATTCTGAAGATATTGACAGTGTTTTAGAGAAACTTTCAAAGGTTATTTCACATGAAAATGAAGCGCACTTAAAATCACAGGCGCCATGGAGTATTGAAATTTCCTCAAGACTGTATGGGCTTGGTATTATAGAAAATACTGATTATGCTAAATTTACTTTTCAAGATAGAAATGGTGAAGAGATAGAAGTAGAAATGAATTCGAAAGATGGGGAATATGTATTAGATAATATCATTGGAGAAGGTAAAGAGGGAGAAAGTACTTTATTTATGAAGGATAGGGATAAGTCCTACTGGTATGAATACTTAGAGCAAGATAAGATGATTTATTTTATGTATAATCGATGTAGAGAAATGAAAGAAAAATCATTTGATAAATTTTCAAAAGAACTTATGGAATCTATAAATAATAAAGATGTAGAAAAGGTTGTAATAGATATTAGAAATAATGGTGGTGGAAGTTCTCCAATATTAAATGATTTTATTGATGAGTTATCAAATTGTAAATTAAATAAAAAAGGTGGGATTTATGTTATTGTAGGTAGAAGTACTTTTTCATCTGCAATATTAAATGCAATAACTTTAAAGCAAAAAACTGAAGCAATTTTCATTGGTGAACCTACAGGAGGAAAGCCAAATCATTATGGTGAAGTAAAAAGCTTTAAATTACCCAATAATAAAGTTACGGTAAAGTACTCCACTAAGTATTTCACAAATTATGATGAAGATATTGATTCATTTATTCCAGATATAATAATTGAATTAACTATTGATGATTATATTAATAACAATGATCCAATATTGGAGTATATAAGAAAAGAGGTTCAAGAATAGAATTTTCAAGACAGCGATTTAATCGCTGTCTTTCTGTTTTTATTCACATAAACTGAGAAATGTTGTTGCCAAATAATTATACGATGGATTAGATTAATTAAAATCGATTAAGATAGACTAATATTTTAAAGGAATGCTCGCAGAGTATGATAATCCAGTTGATTTCACAAGAAAGAATAATATAAATGAATTAATAAATTATGTTTCTTCATAATATTTTGGGGAGGTAGTACAGTGAAAACATTAATAGTTTTTGGTACAAAGCATGGATGTACTGAAAGATGTGCAAAAACTCTGTCAGAAAAATTTGATGGAGAGGTTGATTTAATTAACTTGAAAGAAGGAAAAAATATAGATATCTCACAATATGATAAGGTGATTATTGGTGATTCTATTGGAGGGGAATTTATATTTAAAAAGATGAAATTCTTTAAAGTATTTTTAAATCCCCCCCAAAGTAAGGGTTTCTTTAAGTGGTTTAGATATTCTTAACAATCATAATTCACGTATTAAAGTATATATATAGTGTTACTAATTATGATTTTAAAGTAGCTATTTACACTAGGGAAGAGACTCAAATTTATGGTGCTGGAATTAGTTGGATTGCTTATGGTGAATAGCGAAAATATCCTTTAAGTAAAAATATGGGTGAGTTAAAAGGCTCACCTCTTAAGTTTTACCAAGGTCCGTATCATTACATTTTCAAGTTCTGTTCCATAAATAACTGTAGATTTAAACCAAGTTATTAGATTATATGTAATCTTAATATTAATTGGTAAATCTTAATATTAATTGGTAAATGATGTTGACAAAAATTACATATAGGATATAATAAAATTAACAATGTTAATAAAATTAACGTTGTTAATAAGGTGATGGTAAGAGTAGTAAAAAGTGATTATAAAGTGCTAAAGAGAGAGTAATAAATCAAGTGAAATGGAGACTACAAATGGATAAAAAAGAAATACAAAAACAAAGAATGATGAAATACTTTATAGATGCTGCAAAAGAAATTATCAAAGAGGATGGAGTCAAGGAGCTTTCAGCAAGAAAAGTAGGGGAAAGGGCTGGGTATTCTTATGCTACAATTTATAACTACTTTAATGATTTAAATACATTACTTACATACTGTGTTTTTGACTTCTTTGAAGATTGCCATAAATATATGGTAAGTTGTAAAAAACAAGGAGAAAATCCTAGAGAGCAAGTAATAACACAAGGATGTGCTTATTTTAGGTATTTTGCTGAAAATCCTGAAATGTTTCAGTTAATTTTTCTAGAAGATCTGGGTGAGGCTCCAGAAAAATTCATGAAAAATATTAAACGTCCTTCAGTAAGAGAGCTTCTTAGGGAAAACTTAATAGAATGTGCTAAAGAAGGGTATATACCAGAGGAAAATATAAAATTGTTACAAGATTTAATTCCATCATTATTAAGTGGAAAGCTGTTATTTTTCTTAAAAAAGAGAAATACTGAGGATTTGGAAGATATGATTACCGTAGTCAGAAATGAAATAGAATTTCTTTTATCTAGATAAGGGGGGGAAAATAATGAAAACATTAATAGGTTTTGGTACAAAGCGTGGATGTACTGAAAGGTGTGCAAAAACTCTGTCAGAAAAATTTGATGGAGCGGTTGATTTAATTAACTTGAAAGAAGGAAAAAATATAGATATCTCACAATATGATAAGGTGATTATTGGTGGTTCTATTTATATAGGTAAGATTCAGAAAGAAGTAAGTCAGTTCTGTGTAGAAAACTTGAACGTGTTAAAAGATAAAAAAGTGGGATTGTTTATATGTTGTATGGGTGAAGGCGAGGTTGTAGAAAAACAGTTGAATGAAGCGTTCCCACAAGAATTAATAGAAAATGCTGTCGCAAAAGAATCCTTTGGAGGGGAATTTATATTTAAAAAGATGAAATTCTTTGAAAGAGTAATAGTTAAGAAAATATCTAAGATAGATAAAGATGTATCAAATATTTTTGATGAACGAATTGATGAGTTTGCAAGTGTAATGAATGGAATATAATTTTTTAATACTTAAAGAACAGTTTGGCTCATATAGAGTTGAACTGTTTTTTTCTATTATCAATGAAATTGAAAAGATTTCTTAATAAATTATCACATGAAATGGTGCTTATATAAACAAGTTAATGTTGTATAAAATTGTACCAATTCAATTTCTTAATAATAAAAAAATGAAGGGATTGTAGGGGAAGTAATCCCATGATAGTTTAATAAGTGTAATATATTGGTAACTAAGTGTGTATTATAGTATTGATACAGTATTCAGATGAAGATTAATCTAGTATGCATTTGGAGGTGAACTTTTGATAGAATTTAATAATGATATTCCGGTATACACGCAAATTATTGACTTTTTGAAAGAAAAGATAGTTAATGGGGATTTAGGTTTAGGAGAAAAAATGCTCTCTGTTAGAGAATTAGGAAAAGAACTTCAAGTTAATCCAAATACAGTACAAAAGGCATATAAGACTCTAGAGTGTTCAAACATAATAGATACAAGAAGAGGAATGGGATCTTTTATAACAGAAGATGAATCCGTAATAAAAAAATTGAGAGAAGACTTAGCGAAAGAAATAGTAACTCAATTTGCTACTAAAATGAAAAATATGGGTTTTAATAAAAATGAGATGATTGAAAATATAAACTTATTTATTGAAGGAGAATAAAATGTTAGAATTTAACGATTTATCAAAAAGATATGGTAAAAAGGATGTATTGAAAAATATAAATCTTTCAGTAGGAAGAGGGAAAATTGTTGGTTTATTAGGTCCAAGTGGTAGTGGGAAAACAACATTATTTAATATTACTGCCGGTATCCTTCCATTTAAAGAAGGTACTATCAAAATCAATGGAGAAGAACCAAGTGAAAAAACAAAAGCGGTTGTTTCTATGCTTACTGAGAACAATGCAATACCAAAGGGGATGAAGGTTAAAGATATAGTTCATTTTTACAATGAAATGTATGAGGATTTTAATAAAGAAAAGTTTGATAATATACTTAATAATTTTGATCTTGATATTTGTTATAAAAAAAGAGTTAAAAGTCTTTCAAAAGGTATGTGTCAACTTCTTAGACTTGCACTAACAATATCTCGAGAAGCTGAACTTTATCTATTAGATGAACCTCTTGCAGGTATGGATGTACTATTACGTGATAAGGTAATTGATATAATATTAGACAATTTAAATGAGGAATCTACTATTATTATAGCAACACATATTATTACTGATGTTGAAAGAATGCTAGATAGAGTTGTATTTTTGAAAAAAGGATATATTGTTGGAGATTATGACTGTGATGAGTTAAGAATTAATACTGGAAAGTCTATTGAAAAAGTTTTTAAGGAGGTTATGATATGAGAAAATTATTAATATATGATTATAGAAGAGATTTAGAGAGGTTATTATTGTTTATTATTCTAGCAACTGGACTAATAACAGTAATTGAGCTAACAAAGATACTAGGTACTCCAAATAATGGTGTATTGAGTATAAAGGGGATAGTACTATTTTTAGCTTTTACCATAATTTTTATTTATAAAATGAATCATTTATCTGAAGATACTATGATAAATAGAGAACATGGAATGTTAATACCTAAAACTCCTTTGCAGATTGTATTAAGTAACAATATAGTAACTTTTACTTATGCTTTGATTTCTGTTTTGAGTTTTTATATTGTTATTGAAACTCATGGAGGAAACACTCCTAATTTTAGTGTTTTCTTAGAGTTATTATTTTATTTTAAAGCATTTCTAAGTGCTAGTATAATATTTTTTTTATATATTTATGGTACATGGTTTTATATTTTTAATTTGAAGCACGTTAAAAAAACTTCAACAGCACAAAATATTGTTGGTCTTGCTATATTTATAGGTTTAGTTTTGTTTATTTTATCATCACAACTTAGTGGGTCTGTTATAATCATTGAATTGTTAGTAAAGAATCGTACATTATCAGGTATACTTATTTTCCTGTTAGATATATTAGGAACTTTAGGAGTATCTGCTACAGTTGGACATGAGTTTAGTAAAGAAAAAGTAGAAACAAAACTTCTATATATAGTCGCTGGATTATCATTAGTGGTATCTGTTTTTATATTTGAGATATAAATAATTTTAAGGGCCTGTATCAAAATAAAAAGATAGTACAATGTATATCTAGTTATAAAAGAACATTTATACGTATAGTGTATACATTTTCTGATGATTTTATACATGTAAGCTATAGTATCTTCAGAAGGATATCGAACCCTTCTGAAGATAGTATTATCCATCACCCACTTGTAGAAGATAGGTGACTTCCATACAATTACGGTTAAAATTTTACTTGTGGTAATGTTGATAATTGGATCAATTATTGAATATCTGCCTGTAAAGTATTATCTAACGCCTGAGATAATATATTTATTGGTAGAGTTAAAGATGAAATTGATACTATAAAAAGTAGCGAAATTAAACAAGTACAAGATTATGTATTTAAGTGATAATAAATAATAAACAAAGCTTCTAAAGACATTAATTTGTTCAGGAGTTTTTTTGTTTTTAACTTGGAAACCATATAAAATCTAATGTCATACATAAGTCAAATCCCTGCTGAAATGTACTAATATCAAGGGTTTGTAACATATCAAAAAATATCAAGAAGAGTAAATTGTTACATGATATACTATTGTTAAAGGTTGGTGATGGAATATGTCTGATTATTATAAGAAGTTACAGAAGTCATTAGATTATATTGAGGAGCATATAAAAGAAGATATTTCTTTAGAAGATTTAGCTGGATTATGTTACTACTCAACGCATCATTATCACAGAGTATTTCAATCTGTTATAGGAATACCTGTTACAGATTATATTAGAAAGAGAAAATTATCTGTAGCTGCAGGAGAAATTTTAGAAACAGATAAGAAGATAATTGATATAGCATTGGATTATGGATTTAATTCTCATGAAACATTTTCAAGAGCATTCAAGAGAATATTTGATATTACCCCTAATGAGTATAGAAAATTAAAAACACATGCTATTCCAACAGACTTTTGGAAAGTTACCTTTGAAAATAGTGACTTGCAGAAACGATATATGGAAGCAGTTGAGACTTTATGTGAAAGATTAAAAAAGGATGATAATGTCCTTGCTGTTATTGTAATGGGAAGCCTTTCTTATGATCAGGTGTGGGAAAAATCTGATATAGACATGACAATAATAGTTAATGATAATTGCAAACTGAATCAAGGTCTGTGCCTTATAGAAGATGATATATATATTAACGGAAATGTATCCACTAGAACAGAATTTAGAGAAGCCATAGGGAAGAGTTCCCAAGCATCAATAACGCATTCTATTTATTCATTAGGTACGATGATATATTGTAAGGATGAATCTTTAAAGGAACTCTTTGAGAATATTTGTTATACAAATGAAATAGGAGAGAGAGATAAGTCATATGCCTTAATGGAAAGAACAGTGTGGGTTCTTTCTACACTACACAAAGCAGAAAAATGGTTGAAGATTAAGAGTGATGTTAGGTATTCTTATTTATGGATAATTGAAGCATTAAAACCTTTAGCTGCATTAGAGGTATTATTAAATAATAACATTCCTTCAAGAGAGGTTATACAACAGGCATTAAAGTATAATAATCCAATTATTGAAAAGTTATATAAAGGGTTGATGGATGAGAGAAAAAATAGCATAAATATGTCTCAAGCAATTGATATGATCTACGATTACCTTCGAGAACATATGGATATTATATGCAAACCTATTATAGATTATTTTAATAAAGCAACTGAGATAAAACCACTTTCAACAATTGTACAAGATTTTAATAAGAAGTTTAGAGCTGAAATGATTTGTGTAATATGTGAATGGCTATGTGAAGAAGGGATTCTTGTGAAAGATATTTCAGAAACACATATAACTAAAAAAAGTAATACAATTGTATATGAACCAGCTTATTTTAAGATTGATATGGATGTGGAGATATTCATGTAAAAAGGTAACTATATGCTTTATTTGAAATGAGGAGGGGTTCGGTGTTAGGGAAAAAGAATATTGAGATAAAGGGTGCAAGACAAAATAATCTTAAGAATATTGATGTGAATATTCCAAGGGATAAGATTACAGTTATAACAGGTGTAAGTGGATCTGGAAAATCATCACTTGCTTTTGATATTATTTATGGAGAAGGGCAACGAAGATTTCTTGACTCTTTGCCTACCTTTGCAAGAAGTAGAATATCGCAACTTAAGAAACCCGAAGTTGATTTTGTTTTCGGATTATCTCCAGTTATTGCAATAGAACAGAAAAGGGGACTTGTTAATCCTAGGTCAACGGTGGGCACAATGACAGATATTTATGATTATATGAGATTGTTATATTCAACAGTGGGGACAGCTAAGTGTCCATATTGTGGGGAAAAATTTGATATTAAGACATCTGGACAAATAATTGAAGCTGTATTATCCTTGCCAGAAGGTACACAGATTGAATTCTTAACACCAGCTTATAAGTTATATGGAGAAGAGTACTCATATCTTTTTGATGAGATAAGACAGAAGGGCTATAATAACTTGATTATAGATGGAAATAGGGTTGATATAAGTGAAGAAATAGATATAGATGAATATTGTGATCATGATATTAAAATAGTAATAGATAGATTTGTGATAAAGAATGATATTGAAAAGAGTATAACTAATTCTTTAGAAACTGCACTAGAGGTTATTGGGGAACATGTTCTTATAGCAGAGTTTATTTCTGAGGATTTACCTCAAGAAGTGAAAGATAAATTCTACAGCAGCTTTGGCTGTCCTAAGCATCATATCACAATGGCTAACATTGAATCACAATATTTCGCATTTAACAATGTGGGAAGCTCATGTAGGACTTGTGGTGGCATAGGAACTTCGAAAAAAGCAGATCCAAGGTTAATGATAGTTAATCATGAAAAAAGTATTAATCAAGGGGCTTTTGATCCAAGTGTTTATAATTGTAAAGGTGAAGTTTCTTCTAATCATATACTAATGTACAATCTCTCAGTACATTATAATTTTAGCTTGGATACTCCATTTAAGGAATTATCTGATGAGGTAAAGGACATATTGTTTTATGGTACTAAGGGAGAAAAAATAACCATGGAGGCACCACCGAATCTTAAAAAGAGAAACTATCTTATTGGTAGAACAATTCAATCTAGAGGTTTTGTAAATCAAACTGAACGGTATTACAGAGAAGCAACTAGAAAAGATAAAGTTAATGAGTGGGTTCTTGAATGGTTTAAAAATAAGATGGTTGAGTATACTTGTCCAGATTGCAGTGGTAAGAAGTTAAAAAGACAAAGATTTAATATCCTAGTAGGAGATAAGGATATACATGAACTATGCTGGATGCAGCTGACTGAACTATATGACTTTATTGATAATCTAACATTTCCAGAAGATAAAAAATATATTGCAGAACCAATAGTTAATGAAATAAAGAAGAGGGTATCATTACTAGTAGAAATCGGGCTGGATTATCTTTCACTTGGTAGGAGAGCGGATACAATCTCAGGGGGAGAAGCACAGAGAATAAGATTAGCATCTCAGATTAGTTCAGGACTAATGGGTATGATCTATATACTTGATGAGCCAAGTATAGGTCTTCATGCTAGAGATAGTAAGAAGGTTATAAATATCTTGAATCATCTCAGAGATCTTGGCAACACTGTCATAGTAGTGGAACATGATATGGAAACAATAGAAAATGCCGATAACATAGTTGAAATTGGACCAGGACCAGGAATCCATGGTGGAGAAATTGTTGAAATAGGAACAATAGATCAAATAAAGAAATCTAAACGTTCTTTAACAGGAAGATATCTTTGTGGAAAAGAGATGATAGATGTACCTAAGGAAAGACGTAAACATAATGGTAATAAGCTTAGAATTCTAGGAGCTAGAGAGAATAACTTGAAGGATGTTGATGTTGAGATTCCATTAGGTGTTCTTACATGTATATCAGGGGTTTCGGGTTCAGGAAAGAGTACTCTTGTGAATGAGATTATATATAAGAAACTTAGGAGTTTAGAAGATCCAAGGATTATTCCAGGAGAGCATAGAGATTTAGAAGGGCATGAACATATAAATAACATAATAAATATTGATCAATCTCCTATAGGAAAGAGTAGTAGATCAAATCCAGCAACATATATAGGATTGTTTGATAGTATAAGAAGGTTGTTTGCAAATACAGATGAAGCTAAAGAGAAAGGATATTCAATTTCTAACTTTAGTTTTAACAGTAAGAATAGCGGAAGATGTGAACATTGCAAGGGTGAGGGAAAGATAGTAACTAAGCTGCAATTTATGCCTGACGTTGAGACAGTATGTCCAATATGTAAAGGACAACGATATAAAAAAGAAATTCTTGATGTGAAGTATAAAGGAAAAAATATATATGAAATACTTGATATGAGTATCGAGGATGCTGCAGAATTATTCAAAGATAAAAAGAACATTTATCATAAAGTAGATATTCTAAATCAACTAGGGTTAGGATATGTAAAATTAGGGCAGCCATCAACAACTTTATCAGGTGGAGAAGCTCAAAGAATCAAGCTTGCAGCTGAATTAGGGCTTATAAAGAGTGGCACAAATAATCTTTATATACTAGATGAGCCTACCACGGGGCTTCATATTTCAGACATACAAAAGTTATTAAAGTGTTTAAATCTCTTTGTAGAGAAGGGACATTCGCTTCTAGTTATAGAACATAACATGGAAGTACTTAAAACAGCAGATCACATCATAGACCTTGGACCTGATGGGGGGAAAAATGGGGGATATGTTGTAGCCCAAGGAACACCAGAAGAGGTTAAAGAAGTGAAGGGATCTGTTACTGGGGAATTTTTGAGGCAGGTTTTATAATTAAAGAACCGATAATAGAGAAGAAAGAACAAATTAGGTTATTTCCTTCCTGTTGTCAGAAAAATTATATTGTAGATTTTTAATAATTAGTTATTGTTAATGAATAAAAGATATTGTGGAGAGTGTGACGATAAAAAACTTCATTTCGCTTTTCACAATATCTATTTTTGGAGGTTTTTATGATAAGGTTAGAGAACGCTTTAATAGGTGATGTTGAAACTATAACTGAGATTAAAAAACAAGCATATAATGATGAAACTAGAAGATTTGGGCCAGGACGAGATGGTGGACCTACAGGATATGATTCTATCGAAGAAAATACAAGATTAATAAGAGAATTTGAGGTTTATAAAATAGTACTTAACGAAGAAATTATAGGTTGCTTTTGGCTAATGAATATGGGCGCAGAGCATTGTGAATTAGATGATTTTTGCATACATCCTAAACATCATAATAAAGGCTATGGGAAAAAGGTAATGATTTTAATGGAAAAAACACTTCCCCATATAAAGAAATTGACACTAGCAACACCACACTATAGTGTGAGAAATCAGCACCTTTATGAGAAGATGGGGTATGAGAAAATTGGGGAAGTTGAAAATGGTTTTTTGTTTTTATATGAAAAAAATATGAATTCAGGATGTATAAAGGAGTAAGGAGTGGGGAAGAAATCCCGCAAAATATTGAATTTAAAGAGATGGATGCAAGTGATTTGATGTTGGATAAGGATACTTTTGATATATCTGTTTGTTACAATGGTTTGGGTCATCTTAAAAGCGTACTAGACTCTGTATTAATGGAAATGAGTAGGGTAACAAAAGAAAATGGATATTTAATATTTATAGGTACATGGAGAATTGATAAAAGAATTATAGAGAAGAGATGTTAGTGAAAAAAATCTGATTGCACTAACTAATAAAAACAATGTTTCAGTTGTATTAAGAGTAAATATTGATGAAGATAACTTCGAGCATATAGATGAAGTGTTTGACATAATTCCTAAAGAGAACAGAAAAAAAGTAAATTTAGCATTGGGAAATATCTTTCAAAAAAAAAAAAGATTGAATATGTTCCAATTATACAAACAAGGTATAGATCAAGGTTATAGCTGTGTGTATACTGACAATTAATATACTACCTGCGAAGCCTCCACTAAAAATTCTATAGTTACAGAGCTGTGAAACGCCCTTAACAAAATTATTATAAGGGCGTTAAAGATACTAAAGATTTAAAAAAGTCACACTATAATATAGATACGTTACCTTTATCATAAATTAACTTTTCAGAAATATCCATCATTTCGTCTTTGTGTATATTTATTTTTTCTACTTGTTCTTCTATAGTTTTACCTACTCCATTTACTGTGATTGCAGTTTTTTCTATTACATTTGTTAAATTTTCAATTGCCGTTGATATATGCTCTGTAGTTTTTCTTTGAGCTTTTGATTTTGTAGAAACTTTACTAACAATATGATCAACTTTAATAATTGATTCAATAATTGATAATATGTTAGATGAAGTTTCTTCAGCGGTTTTTACTCCCTCATCTACTACACTACTAGATTTTTGTACTGAATGTATAACATCATTTATTTCGTCGAGTACTGATTTTACAACTTCAGATATTTCTACAGTGGCACTTTTTGATTGAACTGCAAGTTTACCTACTTCATCAGCAACTACAGCAAATCCTCTTCCAGAATCACCTGCTCTAGCAGCTTCAATTGAAGCATTTAATGCAAGTAAGTTAGTTTGTTCAGAGATTTGATTAATTAAATCTAACATACTGTCAATCTTTTTAATGGAATTGTTTAGAGCGTTTATTTTCTCTACAACTTCTTGTGAAGACACAGAAATGCTTTGGACTTTAGTTACTATATTTGTAACTAGCTCAGTTCCTCTTTCAGCTTTTACCTTTACATTGGCGCTTAAATCTTTTGCTTCCTCAGCTATCTGTTCTACGTCTTCTGATGATAAAGTAACTTCTTTTATACTAGAAAAAGATTCTACTGATGAAGCTGATGCATCTTGAATTATATCATTTATTTCAAAGACACCATCTACAGTAGATTGCATTTGTTCATTAACTAAAACGAAAGAGTCAACTATTTTTCTCAAGCTGCTATCTAATATATCTTCTTTTTCTAAGCTTTTACCATAACCTACTGCCCCAATACATTCACCTTTTTTGTTTCTTATAGGGTATCCAACTGCTTTAAAAGCAGTACCATGAATTTCTTTTGGAACAATCATTTTAACAATTTTATTTGATTCAACAGCTTGTTGTAATGGTTCGCCTATTTTTAGAGTTTGACCAACTTTAATTTGTAGCAAGTCTTTATCATCAGGAACATAAGATATAATTTTTTCCCTATCAGATATTGCAAGCATCACATCTTCTTGTAAAATTTCTTTGAGTTTTGATAATACTTCGCTATAAGATCCTAAAATTTTTTTCTTGGACATAAACCCACCTCTATGATTAATTTGTGCATAAATATTGGAATAAAAATATGCCGGTACATATTATATAATAACATATTATACTATCAAGTGACAAATTATGCTATAATATGTTATTTGTACTATAAAACATCAGCATTTTAAAAGATATGATGAGATGGTATGTGCAAGCAATATTGCCTGTTGACTATATTAGTAATACTGTATACTTTGAACCTGGAGAAGTTGACATAAAAGTTGAAGAGTACTATGTCAATAATTAAGATGATAAAAAATTCCTAGAGAAGTGAATTCTCTAGGAATTTTTTATAGTATACTCTATTTGAAGTGTCTATCTAATAATCCTTTGAATGCGGCACCATGTCTAGCCTCGTCTTTACACATTTCATGAACTGTATCATGAATAGCATCTAAGTTAAGTTTTTTAGCTAAAGTAGCTAAATCTTTCTTACCTTTGTTAGCTCCATACTCAGCTTCAACTCTCATTGAAAGGTTTTTCTTAGTAGAATCAGTTACAACTTCACCAAGTAATTCAGCAAATTTAGCAGCATGTTCAGCTTCTTCAAATGCAATTCTCTTATAAGCTTCAGCGATTTCAGGGTATCCTTCTCTATCTGCTTGTCTGCTCATTGCTAAGTACATACCTACTTCAGTACATTCACCAATGAAGTTTTCTCTTAACCCTTTAACTACTTCCTCGTCAACACCTTTAGCAACACCTATTACATGCTCGTCAACCCATTTCATATTGTTCTCATCTAATATTTGAAACTTTTCAGCTCCTGCTGAACAGACTGGGCATTTATCTGGTGCGTGATCTCCCTCATGTACATATCCACATACTAAACAAACGTGCTTTTTCATAATAACATCCTCCTCATAATTGTCTTTCGACCTTTGACCAATTTTTTGATATCTACTGCGAAATTTAGTTTAAGCTTGTTCCAAAATCTCAAAGATTCAATGAGTTATGGACTAGCATAAACTATTTATTGAGCTGAGATATCATTTATTTTTTTATTTTTATAAATTCATTTATTTTATTATTTACTTTTGTTAGTAACTTGTTTTGTTTTTACCTATCTTATATTCATTATTATATAATAATTATTATTTATTGGCAAGTGTTTTTGAAAAGTTTTTTTAAAAAATTAATTTATAAAAAATGATAAGAAATATTAAACCTTAATCTACAAAATAGTTTTAAAATAAGTTTATGTTAGCTAATGTTTTAATAATTATTTATTTCTATTGAAACGCTGGCTTTATAATTAAAATCTTTTTATTGTTAATGCTATTGGTTTGTAAGCGGTAAATAATTCATCACCTAGTTTGCTAGATATAAATAAGGGTTTCAATAAAGAAACACTATCAGATGTATTATCGGTGGTAACAAAATTATGATAACACCAAACAATTCATTTAACGCGTAACTTGCTTGTGGAACAACAGAACTAAGAAAATCTATTAGAAGTAGTTGAGTATTTTCTTCCTGAGGAGGAACGAGTATGTCCTCAATGTGATAACGTTATGCACATTATGGGTAAAACTATAAGAAAAGAGTTAAAACTAATACCAGCTGAAGTAAAAGTAGTAGAGCATGTAAGTTATACATATTTATGTCGTGAATGTGAAAAAAATAGTGAAGAAACTCCTATTATTAAAACAACACCAGTAGAACCAATTGTTAAAGGAAGTCAAGATGAGTTAAACTACTACGTTCTAATCCCTTTTATGCAATTTTATCTGGATTCATTCCAGCCTGTATTTCTATAAAAGAAGCTGCTACAATATCGGCAGATACTGTTCCAGGAGTAGGAACTTTTTATGATTTTATGGATAGGCTTGTTGATGCAGATAAAAGTTTTTATAAAAGTAAACTTAAAAATGTACAACGTAAACCCCGTAAAAAACAAAAGAAAAACCAAAAGATGAAAACTTCAAAAGCAGGGGTCGTAGACCGTATAATTAAGAGAGTTTTAAAGTATGAAGATTCTAAACTCCCTACAAAAGTAGAATCCACACTAAACCAAATCCTTAAAAATCTCTTTGTTATTCCTTCACTAAACTTAGTGATTTTAGGAGATCCATCAAAGTTTAATATTGCTGCTGATGGGACATGTATACCTACACAGGCTTCGCCTTATGGAAAAAAAGTATGTGATTGCAAACTTACTCCTGGTAAAAGATGCGATTGCCTTCGCAAATTTACTGACCCCAGTGCCACCTGGGGTTGGGATAGTTTCAACGAAAAATACTTTTATGGACATACATATCATGGCTTTACAGCTTCTGATAGTTTTTACAGTTTGCCTATCCATATTAAATTTGTAAATGCTAAACGCCATGATTCTGTTACTGGAGTTTATGCATTAAAAGAGTTTATTGATTTATACCCAGAAATAGATTTCCATGCTGAGATTTATGATTCTGTATATGATGTTTCTTCATTTTATCTTTTCAACATGTACCATGGAATCAGCCCAATAATCGATTTAAATGCACGAAGTTCAAAACCAAATTCCAAAAATGAATATATCTATCTTTATGAAAATGGAATACCTCATTGTAAAGCATATGGTCATAAACTTCGTAATTGGGGTATTGTGAGAAAAGAATATAGACATAAATGGTTATTTCCAGTTCAATGCGATAGCTGTGTCCAATGTCCAATGGAGAGTAAAAAACTTACTATACTAAGACAAAAGATAATCCAAGGTATTTTACTCCAATACTAAGAAACTCTCTACTTTGGCGAAAACATTATAAAACTCGCACAACAACCGAAAGGTGTTGGAGTAGAATAAACAATGATTTTCATGCTGAAGATGCCATTGTCTATATTATTGAACGAAGAATGGTTTGAGTTTTCCTTGGAGCATTCTGTTGTTATATTGATGCATGGGCATCTGAATATAAACTAGAGATCACAGATATTTTTCCTCAACTAATTGAAAAAGCTGATTAATACACATTTACTGAAATACTGCACAAGCCTATCGGCTTTAAAAAATCAAATTTGAAAGCCTTTTTTGTCATACCTCAAAAATAGATTTACTAGAATCTATAATAAATGACTACAATGATTTCCTATTTTTAGGTGATTCCATTTATTGTTTTCCGACTATACTAAATAAATTTAAGGTTCATTTCATTTGAATGCATGTCCTCTATAATTACGGAGATTTGACAGAAATAAAAGTTTTTGTTATCAAAAAATTATAAAGGGAATTTTTAAAGAAATAAACATAACCTGTGTCTATTAGAGTACTCATAAGAAAAAGAATTATAAGGATATTTTAAAGAATAAAGGACAATAAGTATATTTACTCATTGTCCTTTAAGTATCTTAAAACTGATTTTTGGATAATCTAATAATAAATAGATAAATAACTCTTTAATAATAAATACTGATATTGTTAAACTAAATAAATTTTATAAAAGTATTATTTCTTTTTTAAAATATTGCGATCAATTAAATAACTAATTATGAATGCAACTATATAAATGATTAATATTACATGTTTCAAAAATTGATTTTGGAAGCCAGATTGCAAATAACCAATAAAAAACAACAATATTACATATATAATCTTTGGACTAATAACCTTGAATTTATGTTCAATATTTGCAATGTAAATAAACAACAATAATAATATTATTAGACTACAAAATAATATTATATCATTAAATATAATCATGTATTAACTCCTTTAAAATTATTTTAATCCATTAATAAAATATCCTTTTTTAATATAGTTTTTTTTACCAATGGTTTTAAAGTACCTAATTTTTTAAAAATTACATAAAAATTCAGCTATAATTTGCTGATTTTCATAATTAAAGATTGTTAAACTCCACATAGAATCAGCATAATCATTAAAAAGATTAAAAATAAAAAATGTACAAAAACAAAAATTTGTTGTTTTTTTAGTTCTTTGTAAAGTTTCAGTTGGAATTGTAATATAGAGATTCCATATTGAAAATTAACTTATTCAATTAGTTTATTTGTAATTTTAACCAAGGTAATTTAGATAAATACTCAATTATCAATACTCAATGTTCAATGAATGTTGACTTTTTTCTTAGGTCAAAAGTCTATAAATATATCTATTTTAGATTTGCATTTGCAAATCATCCTTCATTGATAATTCATTAATGAGTATTGATTATTTATAGTATAATATTGTTAATAAAGTCTTTGAATAAATAAAGTATTAAATTGGATTCTCTATATAGAGAATTATCTTTTTAAAAAAAAGCACCTAAATCACCCAAAGGAATATCACTAAAAAAAATATACATATATTTATCAGTATCAAAAAAGTTATAAATACCATTGGAATATCTAGGTGTATTCATATTTTTAGCACTATGACTTATTTGTATATTAAACATGAATATTTCCTTTCTAAATAAATATTATTATATTATCAATTATAAAAAAAATCAAAACAAAACATATCAATTTCATGCAAATAACAGGGCAAACGCATATAAGATTTTTGGGCGTTAGCCCTTTTATTTTTGCCAATTAGTGATTAAAATTGATGAAGTAGAACAAAAGAGAAAGGAAGATTACTATTAAACAAGACATATTCGATATTGAAGAAATTATTTTTGATGTATTTAATGAATTAACTGATCCTAGAACAGGAAGTAATTCTCGCCATAAATTAGTAGATATAATGGCGATAGCCATGTGTGCGGTAACCTCCGGCGCTGAGGGGTGGACACAAATGGAAGCTTTCGGTCAAGCAAAATAAGAATGGTTAAAAAAATACCTAGAATTGCCTCATGGAATTCCATCACATGATACTTTTAGCAGAGTTATTTCATGTATTAAACCAGATGAATTTCAAGAATGTTTCATTGAATTAATGAAACATTTCACCAATGTAACTGATGGTGAAATTGTTTCTATTGATGGCAAGACATTGAGAGGTTATCATGATGAAAATACTCATACTTCAGTAACTCATATGGTTAGTGCTTGGGCTAACGCAAATCAACTTGTTCTTGGTCAAGTAAAGACACATGAAAAATCGAATGAGATAACAGCAATTCCTCAGTTATTAAAGCTTTTAGAGCTTAAAGACACCGTTGTTACGATAGATGCCATGGGATGTCAAAAATCTATAGCTAAAAATATCGTAGATAAAGAAGCAGACTATATTTTAGCACTAAAAGATAATCATAAGAATCTTTGTACTGATACAAAACTTTTTTTTGATTCTCTATTAAATAATGAATTTGAAGATTTCACTTATCAATATCATCAAACAAAAGAGAAAGACCATGGAAGAATTGAAACAAGAACATATTACCTTGTGAATGATATTGAATGGCTTGAGTGTAGAACTGATTGGAAAAATATCAATGGAATTGGTATGGTTGAAAGCAAGCGTATAGTTGATGATAAAGAAAGTGTTGAACGTAGGTATTATATTACTAGTCTTAATGATAATGTTGAACTCTTTGCCAAAGGAGTGCGAAAGCACTGGGGAATAGAGAATAAAATTCACTGGGTGTTAGATGTATCATTCAATGAAGATAAATGCCGAATTAGAAAAGATCATTCAGCTGCAAACTTGGCAGTTATAAGGCATATATCAATGAATTTATTAAGGAAAGAGAAAACATTTAAAGGTGGCATAAAAACAAAAAAGCTTAAATGTGGATGGGAAGTTGAATATCTAGAAAAAGTTATATTCACACCACTCCGCGGTTAAAAAATAATCAAAAAATACTTACAGGGTAAATATAGGGTGTAATTTCTGAATATTGAGTTTTGGGATCTTTAAGTTAATTATTTTTATAAGAATAAAAAAATCTCAAATCACCCTATTTATGTATGCGTTTTCCCTGGGTAACAAGGTGCGTAGAGTTGCCAATTGGGCAACTCGTCTACCCGGAGTGGTGGAAGAGATAGAATCAAATACTCCACTTCACTCTACAATATTATTGATATTTATTCCTTTACATAGAGTTTATTTTAATGAACAAAAAAATAAAAGAATATCTAATGCATAGTTAAAATAATTAAATCTTAAAATAATAACCCATCCTAAATTATTGGTAAATTTAGGATGGGTTATTATTTTATATTAAGAAATATAATGCATTAATATATAGTTTTTTGAAATGTGTTGACATTTTGGGAGAATGGAGTTATAAATAATATGACATAAATATTAAATAATACATAATAAATAAAAATTAATGATTATAAATAGTTAAAAAGTATGACATAAATCATTAGTATTTAAATAAATAACATTGAAACATAATATTGAAACATAATATAATGAGGAGGCATTATCATGACTATTAAGATAGGTATAAATGGTTTTGGTAGAATAGGTAGAACGTTTTTAAAAATTGCTGAGGAAAGATTAGATGACAGTGTGGAAATAGTGGCACTTAATGCTAGGGCAGAAAATGAAGCTTTAGCTCATTTATTTGAATTTGATTCATGCTTTGGAAGATTTAAAGGGAACGTTGATTTTGATGATGAATACTTAATTATAAATGATAAAAAAATAAAAGTTTTCCACGAAAATAGTCCAAGCCAAATACCTTGGGCGGAGGTTGGAGTAGATTTAGTTGTTGAATCCACTGGTAAATTCACAACTAAAGAGGAGTTAAAAGGACATATTAAAGGTGGAGCTAAGAAGGTTATTTTGACAGCGCCAGGTAAAGAAGAAGATATAACTATGGTAATGGGAGTTAATGAGGAAGACTATAATCCACTAGAACATGAAATTATTTCAAATGCATCATGTACAACTAATTGCATAGCACCTGTTATTAAAGTCATTGATGAAGTATTTGGGATAGAAAAAGGATTAATAACTACAGTTCATTCATATACAAATGATCAACAGATTTTGGACAAGACTCATAAGGATTTAAGAAGAGCAAGAGCAGCGGCTGAATCTATAATTCCTACAACAACAGGAGCGGCTAAAGCAGTTGCAAAGGTTATACCAAATATGGAGGGTAAATTAAATGGGTTTGCTTTAAGAGTACCTACTCCAACTGTTTCAATAACGGACATCGTATGTGAATTAAAATGTAATGTTACTGAAGAAGAGATAAATGAAGCAATTGAAAAAGCATGTAATACAAAATTAAAGGGAGTGCTTGGGATTGAAAGAAAACCACTTGTATCAGTAGATTACAAAGGTGATAATAGATCATCAATAGTTGATGCTCCATCAACAATGGTAATTGGGGATAATATGGTTAAGATAGCAGCATGGTATGATAATGAATGGGGATATTCTGCGAGAGTTGTTGATATGGTTAATTACGTATCTAAGAGTATTAAGGCTTAAGGCAAGTTCAAATAAATAACAAGTCAGTATACAGAAAGAAATTGTCATTCATATCTTATATAGAAAAATAAGGTAAATTTCTTTCTGTATACTCGTCTATTTTGCAAACTACTTCATCCTTGGAACCCATTGAGAGAACCACTATCAGCTTGACAGGACCTATTTTGCAAAATATACTTGGTATTTTTGACTTGTTATTTATTTTCACATACCTAATATAAATGGAGTTAATTTATAGTTAAGAAGATAAAGGGGCTGTTGCACTAAAAATAAGTTTTACAACATATTGTATTAATAAAAATCTATTATCCAATATGATGTATGTAAATTTCTTAATGCGACAGCTCCTTTTAAGAAAATTAATTTTGTGAACTATTTTAGGGAATTAATTTTGGACAATAAGATGCTGCTTCTGACTTGGGTCAGAAGGGGCTATCGTTCTCAACTTTAACTATAAATGAATATGTATATTGAGAAGTTCCACGCGTAGCTTGTACTTATTTTCAATTGACATGCATTTCAAAAATATACGGGTAATTTATGATAAATAACATTTTGAATTTGTAGTTTTATTTTAAAAGACAAGCTATAAGTTTCTAGGTTCCCCCTTACTGTAAGGGACAAGAAATAGTAGTATATAATTAGTTCTAGTATTTGTGTTATGAGCTAGGCATAATTTGATTCCTAGATATTGAACATACAATATAACAACATATTCTCCTATTATTATTAGATTGATAATTTTTGATAAATATGATTAATGTGATGTAACTGATTTTAATTACAAAATTGACATATTATGGTACAATGTTTATGGATATTGTAGCTCATTACTAGAGCTTATAAAAAATATTTATCAATTAAAAAGAGAGGTATTAATTATGAAACTTAGTAAAAATACAATTATAAATTTCATAATTGTAGTCTTATTATTATTTTGCACAAATGAAGCACTGGCTATAAAACCACTAATACAAAGTCCTTCCTCAAAATATGTTTATCCTGTAAACAAAAATGGTCAAACTTACGGAGCTGATATTTACGAAGATAAGTCAGGATACGAGCCAGATTTAATCGCAGCTATTGGAAGAAATGGAATACATGGATATGTTTATTCTTCTGACTTAAATGGAGATAATCCAAGAACGCCTGAAGAAGCAATTCAGCAAAAGAATAATTCGAAAATAATACCGCTTTATGATAAAGATGGTACAACTGTTATTGGTGAATTTAAAATTGAAGCTACTAATAAAGAGTATCATTAATGATATCTTACGCATATTTAATAAAATCTCATTTTACATTGAATGATAGATGAAGCTTCACCATAAAGAATATTAAAAAAGACGTGAAATGTTCATTTTACGTCTTTTTTAGGTGTTAAAATTCCTTATTGAGTTTATTAATAATAAGTAACAATTTTGAAATACAGTAATTATACTATGGGTTAAAATATACATTGTAATAAAAATATTGATATTACTTTGTTTTCAATCTTAAGAGTTTCAGGCGTTGAAAAAGCTCAAGGTCAATGAACAAGAGGAGAGAGCAGCGGAGTAATAGTACTCGAGCAGCACAGCAAGTCTTAGTGACGATGAGATTGAGCTATTTCAACAGCCTGAAGGCCATATGGCCTTTTTTACTTAAAGTGTCTATCTAATAATCCTTTAAATGCAGCTCCATGTCTAGCTTCATCTTTACACATTTCATGAACTGTATCATGAATAGCATCTAAGTTAAGTTTCTTAGCTAAAGTAGCTAAATCTTTCTTTCCTTTGTTAGCACCGTACTCAGCTTCAACTCTCATTGCAAGGTTCTTCTTAGTAGAATCAGTTACAACTTCACCAAGTAATTCAGCAAATTTAGCAGCATGTTCAGCTTCTTCAAATGCAATTCTCTTATAAGCTTCAGCGATTTCAGGGTATCCTTCTCTATCTGCTTGTCTGCTCATTGCTAAATACATACCTACTTCAGTACATTCACCAATGAAGTTTTCTCTTAAACCTTTAACTACTTCCTCGTCGACACCTTTAGCAACACCTATTACATGCTCGTCAACCCATTTCATATTGTTCTCATCTAATATTTGAAACTTTTCAGCTCCTGCTGAGCATACTGGGCATTTATCTGGTGAGTGCTCCCCCTCATGTACATATCCACATACTAAACAAACGTGCTTTTTCATATTTTCCATAATAAAATCCTCCTAAATAATTGTTTTTTGACCTTTGACCAATTTTTTGATATCTACTGCGAAATTTAGTTTAAGCTTGTTCCAAAATCTCAAAGATTCAATGAGTTATGGACTAGCATAAATTATTTATTGAGCTGAGATATCATTAATTTTTTTATTTCTATTAAATTCATTTTATATTATTCTTTGCTTTTTTAATGTCTTGTTTTGTTTTGCTATCTTATATTTGTTATTATATAATAATTATTATTCATTTGCAAGCATTTTTGAAAAATTTTTTATATTTTCAGAAAAACCTCTTTAGGTTTTCAGAGAATGATGATGGTGGGAGGTACAACTCAAAGCTGGGGACGGTTCATAAGAATTGTTAAAAGTATGATGGATGGAGATAGGACAAGCAAGGGCCGGTTCATATATTCTTTATAATACTGTTAAAATATTCTAGAGAGCTGTTTAAAAAGTCTAATCCTTTATATAACAAATTGCAAACAATATAATAAATATTAACAATATAGTATAATATTAAATGATGAAATTATAGCGCAATATAGAAGTAAGGATTATTCCTTTCAAAAGTACAGGGATTATTAATTACATATGGAAGAAAGTGAGTTATATAAGGTATACTTAACTATATATTTACAAGGAGGTGAATTTTAGTGGGAGTATGGGAATTAAAAGAGACTCTCTCACTGAAGATAATAAATGGATAATAAAAGCAAAGAAATTAAACTAAAAAAACTACCAATAGAGAGATATGGTGAATTTCTAGAGATATTGGATAAGGCTTATGGGATGAAGGAAGATAAATGGTTTATGAAGAATTTGCCACATATTTATGCTGCTGAGAATATGGTGAATGTGAATAATGTTGGCAATTTGAGTGAAGTTAATGAAGTGAGCGAGGTGGAGATTGGACAAGTTGCGGATAGAAAAGCAGGGAGTGGACAAGTTGCGGTTGGAGAAGTTGAGCTTGGACAAGTCGCAGAAGTTGAGATAGGGGTTGGACAAGCCAGAAAGATGGTTCAGTGGAATTATATAAATGAGAAAGATGGTGAGATAACAAGTGGATTAGGAATCTTCCCGCAGAAACTTAGAGCAAAATGTGAAGGTAAAGATATAGTGCTAGACTTAGGTGGAATAGGATCAGTATTTGCTGTTGATGAACATAGAGGTAAGGGGGGCATGTCATCATCTCTAAATGATGCTATAGAGATAATGAAAGAAGATAAGTTCCATATATCATGGTTATCTGGGGATAGATTTAGATATAGAAATTATGGATGGGATTATGCGGGGAGTTATTATAAGTTTACTGTTTATCTGAGAGATTTTGAGCGATATTATCCTAATGTTAAAGAATGCGATGTTGTGACACCAACAGCTGAACATATTCCATCTATGAAGAACTTGTATTCAAGATTCAAAAGTGGAATTGTGAGAGATGATGAGATGTGGAAAATTCACTTGTCTAGAAAAAACTTAAATTGGTCATATGTAAACAAGGATGGAAAGGAAGCATATATGGTTCAGTATGGAGAAAATGCAGAGTTCATTCCTGAGCTTCAAGGAGATGAAGAATGTGCAGTTATACTACTTATGAATCATATGAAGAAAGAGAATTTAGAGAAGGTGACCATACTAGCACCATGTGATGAGAACCCTATAAATAAGCTTTTAAAGTACGTTTCAGGAGATATTATAATCGACAATTGTGGATCAATAAAGATAATGGATTATGATGGTATATGGGAAATCATAAAAGATAAATTGAATGAAATGGATAAAAAAATTGATAGAAATATAGATGAAAATATGAGAAATGCATTTATAAGAAAAATATTTGGATTTTGGTATGATGATATTGAATTAACTGAGGAGTTAAAACAGTTAGCAGATAGATTAAAGGTTAATTGGTGGATATCTACTTTAGATATGGTATAGAGAGTAAGACAAAACGGGGACAAAACGGGGACAAAACGGGGACAAAACGGGGACGGTTCATAGAAAGTTTGATTTGAGGATAAATAGTGTGAGCGGACAAGCTGAGGGACGGGTCATAAATTTCTGGTAAGAAGTCGGTAGGACAAGCATAGAGGAAGTTTTAATGAACCGTCCCCAAGCTTGCCCAGGCTTGTTCAAAAATAGGTATCATTTGATTATAACCAAATGATACCTATTTTGTGTTGCTAAAAGATTATAAAATAGAAGTAATGACCAAACATGAGATGGGAGTGAGCGGAATGAAGCACGGTATCATACGAACTAATAGCTTAATTTTGATTTTAGGTTTTATAAAATAAGAAAATATGGAGTGAAGTATATATGATGAAATTGAAATATTTAATAAATAATGATAAGTTGGCAGAATTAATATTAAGATTATGGATAGATGATAATGAAGTAATAAATACAGAGGATGAAGGTTGGGATGATTTTAAGAATGGTGAAAATGTCAGTGCTTTTTTCAGAGCTTCTTCAAATACAGTATATATTGTGAAAAAAGATGGAGAAAGATTGTTTCTAAGATATGCTCCGATTGAGGAAAAAGAATATGAGCAGGTTATAGATGAGATAGAATTTGTGCAATATCTAAGAAATAATGGGTATGAAGCAGTAGAAGCTATACCATCAAAAGAAAATAAGAAAGTTGAAATTATTAATACTGAGTATGGAACTTTTATAGCAACTCTGTTTAAAGGTGCAAAAGGTGGAAGCTTAGAAGATGCTGATTTAAATGAAAACATAATGTATGAATATGGAAAGAAGCTAGGGGAATTACACAAATTGAGCGTAGAGTGTGAAAAGAAAAATAGACCTAGTTTTTTAGATATCTTTGAGAAAATTAGACTATATTTAAAGAAAACTGATGATAAATTAGCTCTTAAGGAGTTGGAGCTATTGAAAGAGTTTTTTGTGACTCTTCCAATAGATAATTCAAACTTTGGATTAATGCACTATGATTTTGAGTTAGATAATATTGTGTATAATGTTGAAAATAATACTATGACGGTGATTGATTTTGATGATTCTATGTATCATTGGTTTGTGATGGATATTGTTCAATCACTTGAGAGTATAGAAGAAGAAGTAGAATCACAGAATATGGAGAGTTTCCAAAAAGCTTTTTTAGAGGGATATAGAAGTGTTAAGGAAATAGATGAACAAATATTTAAACATAGGGATATATTTAAAAGGTTTGGGAAGCTATACGGATATATGCGTACCGTAAGATCATGTGAAGAAGTTGTTGAGAATGAACCAGAGTGGATGCAAGGGTTAAGAGCACGTTTAGAGAAGCGTATAAGAGAAGATAGTATTCATTTTGGAAAGGAGTTATAGATAAGGAATGTAATGTGTACAAGTTGGGTACAAATTGGGGACGGTTCATAGAAAATGTGATTTATTAATAGAAAGAGTGAAGAATGGACAAGTAAGGGACGGTTCATAAATTAAGGTAGATGTAGGTGGGCCAAGCAAGGGGACGGTTCATAAATTGTGATGACCAAATAGGGTGGACAAGCAAAATATAAGTATTAATGAACCGTCCCTATGTATTTTCCTATGTATTTTTCCCATGAGCTTTTTCTATGGAACTTTGAGGGAGGTAATTAAAATTATCAGTAGAATTGTAATAAGTAATATGGAATTTAAAGATGTTAATGAAGCAAAGGAAATATGGCATAATCAGTACAACTTGTATTGTGATGATAGATCTTTTCCAGCATTTTGGAAGGATGACACGAAATCAATTGAAAGATTTTTAAATTGGAAAATTAAAAATAATAATGCCATTGTTGCTAAATTAGATAATAGAGTAGTAGGTTTTTTAGCGTATGATGTATTTCCTTTCAATGGAGAAAATTCTGCGTTTTGTCCAGCAATAGGCCATACTGCTGTTGAAGAATATAAAGAAAGTGTTTATTTAGCATTATATAAAAGTATTTCACAAGAATGGGTTAAGAAAAATATTTTTAATCATTTGTGGACTATATTTTTTAATGATGAAAAGCTGAAAAATGTTTTATTTGAGTTAGGTTATGGATCATATTTAATAGATGCATTTAATGATGTAAATATTGACTCAAGCAAGAAATCACAATGTGAAATCAGAAGAGCTACAACTGAAAATATAGATATTTTATATGAGTTAGTTGAGGAATCCAAGAAATATTATGCTTCAGCGCCTTTATTTTTAAACAGGGACAGTTACTCAAGGGAAAAAATTTCTGAGATTATATCAAGGGATAATATTTTTATTGCATGGGATAAAGAAGTTCCAGTAGGATTTATTAACTTAAGTATTGCTGAAGATAATGATGTTATTAACATGACAGTAAAAAATTGTGGTATGATTGATGAAATAGGGGCTTATATAAAATTAGAATATAGGGGCAAAAAAATTGGAATTGATTTTTTAAAAGCAGTAAATGAGTATTGCCGTGAACATGATATTGAATATATTCACGTTGATTTTGAAACGGCGAATTTATATGGTAATAAGTTTTGGAAGAAATATTTTGATCCTATGCTAATCTCTATGAGAAGACCAATTAATAGAGATATAAATATAGATTGATAATCATGGGATGGTTCTTAAAAAGTATGATTAGTGAGTTGAAAGTTTGAAATGGACAAGTTTGGGACGGTTCATAAAAAGTGTGAAGTTAAATTGAAAATATAGAAAGGACAAGCAGGGGACGGTTCATAAATTGTGGGGATAAGCTGGATGGGACAAGCAAAATATAAGAATTAATGAACCGTCCCCGATTTGTCCCCTATTTGTACTACACAAGGGATATAAGTTTTTATGAACCGTCCCCTATTTAGTAAATAAAATTAGGGGGAAAAGAAAATGACTATAAATAGAGAATTTTATGGAGAAAAAAATTTAAAAGCTATAGAGGGGTTGGAGAAGCAGTTAATTAGATTGAGAGAGATTGTTCAAACTAGTGAGGATTTTCTATCGCAAGAAAAGAATTCAGAAGGATTTCAATATGGAATAAATGAGTATTTTAATACAGTAGGAAAATTCTTAATCAAGTTGATAGAAAAACAAGAAACTATAAATGAAGAGCATTTTACAAAGCTTTCATTTGAAGAACTTAAAAGAGAAAATCTAGAACTATATAGTGATATTATTTCAGAAAATTATGAAAAGAGTTTCGCAAATCCTAGATATGCTGTAAATAAGTTAGGGAAAGAAGCAGGGCAGGCATTATCTTTTATATATAAAAATATCATTGAATGTATTCCTTTTATATTTAGAGGAAGAATTATTGACTTAGCTGGGTTAGCTAGAGTATTTAATGAAATATACGAAGTTGCTACTAGTAATAAAGATAATATAGAAAAAAATATTAGAACTTTGGTTTGTGAAGTTATAAGTAGTGAAGAAGAAATTTTCAGAGAGGATTACTTATATTGGAAGGAAGCTCTTAGTCATGAATTCACGTATTATACTGATATGCTTAAGAATGACGATTTGAATGATTTGAGATATCTTTTTAAGTATGGGAAGTATATTAGTGAGGATGAAATTAAAATTGCTCAGTTCTTAAATAACTATCCTCAAGAGAAAATCAAAAAGCTAGCTAAATCTATAGTGGATGCCTACTTAAGGGGATTTATTGTAGATAATAAGGAAAGAGGGGATAGAGATAGTGCACCAGTTCTTTATTCAATTGGACAAGAAGTTATTTTGAGAGCTATGGTTGAGGAATTAAATAAGGTTGGATTATCTTTTACAGTTCAGAGAGTATTGTCTAGCGATATAAATAAACAATGTTCATATGATCATAAGTTTGATAGAGGATTATTCTTCACTAAGGAGTATGGGGAACTATTTGTTGCAAAATATAAAGAGGGATTTGAATTAAACAAGGATTATTTTGATAGAGCAACTGGTCCAATTATTATTGAAGCTTTTGGTGAGAAGCCATTTAATCCACAGAAGAAGGATGAAAGCTTAAAGATATCACCAGAACAAGAAAAGTATATAAATACTATGGAATCAAAAACTAATCAAATAATCGATGAGTTTTACCCAGATGAGAATACATCATTCTGTATAATTGCATTCCCAACTCCCGAGATTGGAGAAAAATTTGAAGAAATCTTTGAGGATACTCTTGAAATGAATATGATGGAGAATGAGAAATATGAGATTATTCAACAACATATGATAGATGTCCTTGATAAAGGGGATTATGTTCATATCAGAGGAAAAGATGGGAATGAAACAGATATCAAAGTTAAGTTGCCTAAGTTGAGTGACAGTGAGAAGGAAACAAATTTCTTTAACTGTGTAGCTGATGTAAATATTCCATTAGGAGAAGTGTTTACAACACCTCAATTAAAAGGAACAGATGGAGTTCTTCATCTAAGAGAGACTTTCTTAGATCTTAAGTATGAAAATCTTAAACTTCAATTCAAAGATGGATATGTAGAGGCATATAGTTGTACAAACTTTGATAATGAAGAGAAGAATAAAGAGTATGTTAAAGAAAATCTTATGGAATTACATGATAAATTGCCATTAGGGGAGTTTGCAATTGGAACTAATACAGTTGCCTATATGATGGCTAAAAAATATGACATTATTGATGTACTACCTGTTCTTATAATTGAAAAAATGGGACCACACTTTGCAATAGGAGATACTTGTTATAGTAGGGCAGAAGAACTTAAGGTGTATAATTTGCTTAATAAGAAGGAAATAGTGGCAAAGGATAATGACCACTCAATAAAGAGAAAAGAAAATGTTGATGAAGCATATACAAATGTTCATACAGATATTACATTACCATATGAGGAGATTGATTTCATATCTGTTGTTACATTTGATGGACAGAAAATTGATATAATCAGAGATGGAAGATTTGTTGTAAAAGGAACTGAGGAATTAAACGAGGCATTTGAGGTGTAAAATGATAAACCGGACAAACTGGGGACGGTTCATAAATTTTTAAACATGATAGGGTGGACAAGTAAAATAATAGGGGACGGTTCATAAAAAAAGTTAATGCAAGAAAGATGTACAAGCTTTCCTTAACTTTTAATGAACCGTCCCTAAGTTTTTCTATAAGTTTTTCTATGCTTGTCTTAAAATTGAGGTACTAAAGTAACATCAGCTTGTGAAACTAAAATAATATTATTAATTATTTTTAACCGTAATTGTATGGAAGTCACCTATCTTCTACAAGTGGGTGATGGATAATACTATTTTCAGAAGGGTTCGATATCCTTCTGAAGATACTATAGCGTACAGGTATAAAATCATCAGAAAATGTATACACTATACGTATAAATGTTCTTTTATAACTAGATATATAAGGTTGTGATGGGTATACGAATATAGCGAAAACCAAGCTTAGCCTCCATCACGTAAAATATCTAAGGCAACTTAGAATACAACAAAACGGTAACTACCCTAGGTCCTAGGGAAAGTCAAGCCTGTGGAGAACGCATAAGACCTATATGGCGATGTTCTAGGAAACAGGAAAAATTCTAGCACATGATACTAGAAGCCCCCAGTTCTGCGTGAGCAACTGGTGGGAGGGTTCACTTGATGCTAATTCAGCAGCCTTACTATTAATATTATTTGTACGATTACTTATTTCACAATAACTTTCATTAACTTCTTGAATTAAGGCAGATATTTGACTTAGTTCATTATGATTTAGTTCGTTGATATTTTTAAGATCATCTATGATTATATTGATAGATAATCCACTTTGATTCAATTTACCCATAACAATATTACTATCTTCGATATTGTTAATTATTTTATTCTGTAGGTCAAACATATTATCAAAGCCAGATACACTTTCTTTTATAAAATTAATATTATCATGAACTATATTATTATTTTTATTAATAGATGATTCAACTTCAGTTATGTCGTAGGTGATATTTGATAATATATCTCCTATTTTTTGAGTAGCTTGAGCTGATTGAGTTGATAGTTTTTTAATTTCCTCTGCAACTACGGCAAATCCTTTTCCAGCGTCTCCTGATCTAGCAGCCTCGATAGCTGCATTTAAAGCTAAAAGGTTAGTCTGCTTAGAAATATTTTCAATAGATTGCACAATTCCTTTTATTTCTTTACTTCTAGATATTAGAGTATTAACAGCCACAGATGACTTTTCGGCGAACTCTTTTGTTTTATCAATTTCTTCAGTTATTTCAACAAGTTTATTTTTATTTTCATTTGAATATGTAGATACTTCATTACTTTCTTCAATAATTTCTCCCATTTTTCCTTGTACTTCTTTAATATATTTTTCGATTTTATCAACAGCTTCCTGGGTATTATATATATAATCCACAAAGTTATTAGATTTACTAACAATATTCTGAATAGCGCAACTTATTTCTTCGATAGAGGTATTTGCGGTATTCATATTATTATTAAGTATATGAACATCAGCACTTAATAACTTTGATGAATCTAATGTTTTTTCTAGAACATTGTTAATCTCCAATCTCATTTTTTCACTTTCTGTAATTGTTTTATTGTTCATCTTAGATGTAAAAATAGTTATTTCTCCTATTAGAATTAATTGGAAAAGTATGAATACTGAATTTTGAAAAGCGTCAGTATAATTTTGCAAGCTTAAAGAGTAAGGTGTAAGATATACTAATAAAAAAATTGATATGATCATTAATGGAATTGTAGTTAAAACTATCTTTTTTGCAAATTTAAAATCATTATAAAGCCCAGCTAAGCTTATAGGTAAAATCCAAATTAATGAAGCCATTATCCCACTAGTCACAAATATAGTAAAACAACCTATTTGTATAAAAATTAAAGCTATGTTTTTGAATTTAAATTTATTATCTAAAAGATCATATATTAATATTGGTGCTAGGATAACAATTAGTTGAGAATAAAAAAGTAGCCTCATTAAATTCAAGTGTATCCCTCTATCTCTTATAAAAAGAAACATAATATCTGCAGATAATATAACTAAAGCCCATTTTAAAATTTTGATAATAAATTTATCAATTTCAATTTGATTTTTCTTGAAAAGATCAATATTTTCCATACGTAATCACTCCCAGTTATTATTAATATTATTATCACAATTAACTATAGCGTTATTATACCTTTTTATGAAATATTATCCAACAATTACTTGGGAGTCACAATTTATATTATTTTCATTTAGTGAAAAATAACAAATCAAAGGAGGTATTTGAGAGGAATAAACTAGTGTCGATTAATTGATTCTTAAGAAATGTTAGATTTGAACAACACAAATAGAGCACAAATAGGGGACAAATAGGGGACGGTTCATAAAAAGTTAAGGAAAGCTTGTATTTCCTTCTTTCCTTAACTTTTTATGAACCGTCCCCGTGATTGTCCCCGTGCTCGTCCATATGCTTGTCTTAAAGTACTTCAACTTGAGAAACTTTAACAATATATTATTTATTACTTTTGATAGATGCTAATTGAGCGGCTTTATTACTAATATTATTTGTACGATTAGTGATTTCACTATAACTTTCGTTGATTTCTTCAATTAATGTAGATACTTCATTAAGTTCATTATGATTCAGTTCATTAATATTTTTAAGATTATTTATTATAATATTTATATCTGATCCACTTTGATTCAATCGACTCATTACAATACGGCTGTCTTCAATATTGTTAATTATCTTATTCTGTAAATTAAACATATTATCAAATCCAGATATGCTTTCTTTTATAAATTTAATATTATCAAAAACTATATTATTGTTTTTATTTATAGAAGAATCAACTTTATTTATATCATATGTAATATTGGTCAGCATATCTCCTATTCTTTGCGTTGCTTCTTCAGTTTGTGAAGAAAGTTTTTTTATTTCCTCTGCAACTACAGCAAATCCTTTTCCAGCTTCGCCAGATCTTGCGGCTTCGATAGATGCATTTAATGCCAAAAGGTTAGTCTGCTTAGAAATATTTCCTATATATTGTACAGTATCGTTTATTTCAGTGCTTCTAAATATTAAGGTTTTAACAGCTTCAGATGACTTTACGGCAAACTCTTTTGTTTTCTCAATTTCTTCAGTTATCTCTACAAGTTTATTTTTATTTTCATTTGAATATGTAGATACCTCAATACTTTCCTGTATAATCTCTTTTATTGTACAATCGACTTCTTTAATATTTTTTTCGATTTTATCCACGGCATCCTCTGTATTGGTGATATAATTCACGAAGTTATTGGATTTGTTAACAATATTTTGAATAGAAACACTTATATCTTGAATAGATGTATTTGCAGTATTCATATTATTATTGAGTATATCAACATCATCACTTAATAGTTTTGAGGAATCTAGAGTTTTTTCAAGGACATTATTAACTTCTAATCTCATTTTTTCACTTTGTACTATTGTTTTATTGTTCATTTTAGATGTAAAAATGGTTATTTGTCCTATTATGATTAACTGAAAAATAATAAATATTAAATTTTGAATAGCATCACTGTAATTTTGCAAGCTCAGAGAGTAAGGTGTTAGAGAAACTAATAAAAACATTGATAAAACTATCAGTGGAATGGTAGTTAAAACTACCCTCTTAGCAAATTTGAAGTCATTATAAAGTCCAGCTAAGCTTATAGGCAGAATCCAAACTAATACTGCTATCAAACCACTGGTTAAAAATGTAATAAAACAATTTAATTGTAAAAAGAATAAAGCTATATACTTAAAGCTATATTTATTATCTAGATGCTTATAGATTAAGATTGGTGCTACGAATAAAATAAGTTGAGAATAAAAAAGTATTCTTATTATATTCAATTGAATTCCTTTATCTCTTATAAAAAGAAATATAATATCTGCAGTTAATAAAACAAATGCAAGTTTAAGAATTTTAATTATGAATTCATTGATTTCAAGTTGATTTTTCTTAAAAAAATCAGGTTTTTCCATGTGTAATCACTCCTCTTTAGTAATAATGTTATTATCTTAATTAATACCAGTACCATTATACGTTATAATGGTATGGAATCCAACAATTGCTTAAGAGTCACAATTTTTATTATTTTCTAACAAGACTATAGGAGTATGATAATCTACTAAATAGTTTAAAAATATTGTAGTAAAACCACTTTGTATGCTGAAGTATATTGCCCTATTGTTCTAACGTCTAGTGGTATAGTTTTTTCCATAATAACTCCCTAAATAATAGTATTATATATGGGTAATATTTTACCACAATATTTCTATATAAGATAATTTTTGTAACTTTATTTTAACTTATAAAATGTATGTGGAATATATACTAATATTGTACGATAGTGTACTAATAGTGAGTAAATTTTATATATTTTACAATCCTTGATAGAGGACAAGTGGATTAAAATTTCTAATGAAAATCTTGAGAAAATGATATAGGGACGGTTCATAAAAGATTAGAAGGGGTAATATAGATTTAAAATATCACTAAAACTAAACGATTTTAAAATATAAATGGTTTTAAAATATAAATATATAATATCTTTAGAGAAATAATTAAGGGGAGTTGATCAAATCTATGGTGGGCATAACATTTATTTTATTTTTTATATTTATAAATTTCATAAGCAGTTTTTTAACATATCTGGCTTTTAAAAAGAGTAAGACAAAAACCTTGAAATTCATCCCTAGCTTAATTTGCTTATTAGGAGTACTTGTTTTCGGAATAGGTCCCCAAGTTTTTAATTATGTTCATGGAATCACACTTGGAATTACTTTTTTATTATTGGGTGTTTTCTTTGGAATTGCATTTTTGATTTCAGTAATAACACTGTTTTATTTGATTTTAACTAGTAAAAAAGTTGATAGAATTAAGGAGAGTTGAGTAAAATAACTTAATTTGATGTATATAAATATTTCTAAATACAAAACAATATATGCTATACTTAAAGGTGACTAAAGTATAGCTTTCTCAGGGGAAGGGTTAATCTTCCGTGCTTAAGTGAATATAAGTGATTGCTAGGTATATGAAAATAAATAACAAGCCAAAGATAAGACGAATATTTTGTCAAATACGGAGGGATGACTAAATGCATGTAAATCAGACATTACAAAAGGAACTAGAATTAATAGGAGAAGATAATTTTAGAAAGAAGTATACCAATAACGGACATTTCTTTTATGGAATAGAAATATTAGAATTAAGAGATGGAAAGGTTGAGATTATTAACATGAACATGATAGAGTTAATAATGCTTGATGTAATATCTCAAAAAAAAGGTATAGAAGTTATAGTAAATCAGAAAGGTTATATTTTTGAAAGAATTGATGGGAAACAGGTAGGGGTATATACTAAACCAACTAAAATCAGTCAGATGAAGTCAGATTTAAGAGAAATTTATTGTAATCAAGGATATTCAGATATGGCAATATGCAAGCTTCTTAAACTATCTGACACAGAGCTAATGGAATCTAGGTTATTACTAGATGTGGTAGGTGTATCTTTAGCATATTACAGAAAAATTGGAAAGCCTTTAACATTTGAGAAGACTAGCTGTTTAATTAAAGAGCTGTTAAATTTAGAGAAGGCAGTGTAAATGTAAAATGTTGTAAAAATAAAAACTCTAACCAACACAGGATATGTTGGAAATAATAATTGCAGGGTTCTTTGAGCAAAATACTGAGAGCGATTTTAAGAGGGTAGATAAGGGTTGGCTTATCTACTCTTTAAATTTATTTCGAGTTACAATAATTCTTTTATTGAAAAGATATTATTTTTCTCGAAGTCACTGAGTATCTCAGGTATTAAAAATTCTTTCAATTGGTCTTTTGTAGCCCATTTATATTCTACATGTTCATCTGATAGTATAACTGTATCTTCATCACTTCTACATAAATATGTAATAATCACTACTTGCCTTGTTGGATTAGTTTTAAAGGTTGTGGCATATAAAAGTTTTTCCACTGTAATGGAGAGTCCAACCTCCTCATTAATTTCTCTTATAAGAGCAGTTTCTAAATCTTCTCCGAATTCAATCTTACCACCAACACATTCCCAATCGCCAGGACTAACTTCGTCATCATAAGCACGTTTAATAATTAATATTTTTCCTTTGTTTAAGATGAGACCCTTAATAGCAACTACTATGTTATTTTGATCGGACATTTACTTCACCTACCCAGTCTATGAAATAAGATAGATAATGTTATTCATTTTAAGCTCATATTAAATAGTTATACACTAATTATAGCATTAATTGAAAAGTAATATATGCGAATCAAACACTATGAAGAGATTATATAGCAATTTGATGTAGGAGTTATCACTCTAGTAGCAATAGATAAAAGTAGGGGAAAAACTAAAAAATTAAATCATTATTATTTTCAATATATTGACTAGAAATGGTCAATATCTTTAAAAAATTACGTGTTAATAAATAAAAATACAGAGTGTTTTTCAAGAAGGAATGATTGAGTTGTGTAAAAAAAACAGTTAATATATAAGTATAGTAGTTTTCAAGTTTGAATAATGAAAAGTTAATTTTGGCAAACTAAGGTAAACATAAAGAACGGTTTTAATTTCATGATTTTTGAAACTTATGGTAAAAAGTAATGAATAATCTTAGGAAAAGATTAAAGTTTTATAACAATATACGTAAAAAGCTTGACTATACCTATGGAATGTTGGTATAAAAATATAGCACAAGAATTTATGAAAAGTTATGTTTTGAAATCACAAAAATTATAAAAATCATAAAAATTATTAATAGTGATATTTTGAATTTTGAAGTAATAATATACAAGTATTAGTTAATAGAATTAATGATAAGTGAGGGAAATTAAATGAATTTATACGAGAAAATAATTAAAAGAGAAGAGAAGATATCGATAATTGGACTTGGATATGTAGGAATGCCTTTAGCTATAGCGTTTGCTGAAAAGGTTGATGTTATAGGGTTTGATGTAAATAGAGAGAAAGTTGAAATGTACCATAAGGGAATAGATATGACAGGGGAAGTTGGCAACGAGGCGATAAAGAACACGACTGCAATATTTTGTTGTGATGAAAAGAGATTGCAAGAAGCTAAGATACACATTGTTGCAGTTCCAACTCCAACTAATGAGGATAAAACTCCAGATTTAAGACCTGTAATTGGCGCATCTAAAACTTTAGGAAGAAATTTAACTAAGGGATCAATTGTTGTTTACGAATCAACAGTATATCCAGGGTTAACAGAAGAGGTTTGTATTCCAATACTTGAGGAAGAATCAGGATTAAAATGTGGAGTAGACTTTAAAATTGGATATTCACCTGAGCGAATTAATCCAGGAGATAAGGTTCATAGATTACAGAATATCGTTAAGGTAGTATCTGGAATGGATGAAGAATCATTAGATATAATAGCTAAAGTGTATGAGCTTGTAGTTGAGGTAGGCGTGCATAGAGCTGAGAGTATAAAGGTAGCTGAAGCTTCAAAAATTATAGAGAATTCACAGAGAGATTTGAATATAGCTTTCATGAATGAAATTGCAATGATATTTGACAAAATGGGAATAGATACTCAATCTGTTATTGCAGCAGCGAATACAAAATGGAATTTCTTGTTGTTTGAACCAGGGTTAGTTGGAGGACACTGCATAGGGGTTGATCCATACTACCTTGTACATCAGGCAGAGAGATTTGGTCATGAATCAAAGGTTATTGCAGCAGGAAGAAAAGTTAATGATGGTATGGGAAAATTTGTAGCTGAAAAAACTATCAAGAATTTAATTAAAGCTGGAAAGAATGTGAGTAAAGCTAAGATTGGTATACTAGGCCTAGCATTTAAGGCAAACTGTCCAGATATAAGAAATACTAAGGTAATAGATATAATCAATGAGCTTAATGAATATGGTGTTGATATTAAGATAACAGATTATATGGCTGATAAAGAAGAAGTAAGAGAAGAATATGGAATTGAACTTGTAGATATTGAAGAAATAAAAGATGTTGATGCAATTATAGTAGCAGTTGGCCATGATCAATACCAAGGGATGAATTTTGACAGATATAAAGAATTTTTCAGAGGTAATTTAGAAAAAGAATTTGAAAATAAAGAAGTTGCAGTAGAAGCTATCGATGATGAAAATTCAAAGATGGTATTAATAGATGTTAAAGGAATTCTTAACAAAAAAGAAGCAGAACAATACGGATATATGTATTGGAGACTATAATTTAATATTCACAATGGAAGAAAGGGGTAATTGATTATATGAAAATATTTTCAATTGCTCCTTTTTTATTTCTGAAATTAATTGAACTGGGGGAGTACAAGCTGGGGACGGTTCATAAGTTTGGGTATGGTTGAATGAGCCGGGGACGGTTCATAGATTGTGAGTGATTTGAAAGGTGATTTCAAAATTTTGTATTTGGGGAGAGGAAAATGATATAATATACTTATTATAAATAAGTTGAAATAGAGGAAATTTGTTATGTTAGTATAAGTTAAGGGGGAAAAAACATGGCAACATGGATAGCACATATAAAGGTAGCAGAAAGATTATTAGAAAAAATAAAATTAGATGAAGAAATGTTTTTAGCTGGAAATATTGGTCCAGATAGTGGAGTTCCTAATGAGGATCATTCAGCATTTACACCAGGTAAGAAAATAACTCATTGGTTAGATGAAACATTACAGGTTGAATATCAAACAAAAATAAATGCAGAAAATTTCTTTGATCAACATATAAATAATACAAAACTTGAAGAAAAAGAAAAATCATTCCTTATAGGATATTACACACATTTATTGACTGATATTGAATGGTCAAAGATGCACAGAAAAATTAAAGATAATGATAAGGAGTACAATGAAGAATTTATCAAGGACAAAAATTTTATTTGGACTGTAAAAAAAGATTGGTATGGTCTTGATTATAAATATATTAGAGAGAATGATAATTGTATATTTAATAGGGTATATAAAAATATCAAAGCGATTCCAGATTATCTAGATTATTTTCCAAAGGGTGCTTTTATAAAACAAAAGGAAGCAATAGTAGATTACTATACTGAGAAGAATGAGTATAAATTTAGTACAGAATTTAAGTATTTAACTGAAAATATGATGGAGCAGTTTGTTGAAGAATGTTCTGCTAATATAATAGCAGTATTAACAGCAAAAAGGCTTATTAACTAGGACGTATAACATAAAAATCACATAAAAATATGGGTTAATAATAAGTAGGTAGAATAAAACATCAGCATATAAAGATATATAGTAATATAAGTAAGAAGGAGAGAAACGATGGAAAAAAGAAGTGAAATATTTAAGGCTTTATCAGATGTTAATAGATTAAAAATTATAGATATGCTTTCCTGCGGAGAGTTATGCATTTGTGATTTGATTGAGGGGTTAGAACTTAGTCAACCAACTATATCTCATCATATGAAGATATTAAAGCAAGCAGGTTTGGTAAGATCAAATAAGAATGGGAAATGGACAATATACTCAATTAACAAAGATGTATTTGAAGATGTAGCAGAGTTTATTAAATACATATCCTCTTTTAAGCAAAACTGTATATGTAACAAGGTTAAAAAAGGTAGTTGTAAGGAATAAGTAGATGAAAATTTAAATTTCAGTTAGGCACTTGATGAACGTAGTTTATCAAGTGTTTTTTTGAAAAATAAAGTTTGTGAGAATAAAGATTTAGAAAATATCGTTGACATATATAAATTTATAAATTAATCTATATATAGATACATTCAAATGTATCGATATGAAGGGAGAATGAGGTAAATAATTGGAGAAGAAAGTAGAAATATTTAAGGCTTTATCAGATAGTAATAGACTAAAAATTTTAGATATGCTTTCTTGTGGAGAATTATGTGTATGTGACTTGATTGAGGGTCTAGAACTTACTCAATCTACAGTATCTCATCATATGAAAATACTAAAGCAAGCAAATTTGGTCAAATCAAATAAGAGTGGGAAATGGACCAAGTATTCAATTAATAAAGATACATTTGAGGATACAGTAAAGTTTATTAAATACATATCTATATTTAAGGAAGATTGTATATGTAATAAAGTTAAAAAAGGTATTTGTGATTAGGTATATGAAAATAAACAAGCAGTAACTAGTTATTTATTTGAATAATCTTTAAATGAAATAATAGTATTGAACTTTTTATTGGAGGAGAATATTTATGACTACTAAAGAAAAGAAGCAAAAAGGTGACATTGGTTTTTTTGAAAGATATCTTACTATATGGGTAGCATTATGTATAATTGTTGGAGTAGCAATTGGTCATTTTGTACCAGTGATTCCTAGTACTTTGAGTAAATTTGAGTATGCACAAGTGTCAATTCCAGTAGCAATTCTTATTTGGTTAATGATATATCCTATGATGCTTAAAATTGATTTTACAAGTATAGTAAAAGCTACTCAAAAACCAAAAGGATTAACGATAACATGTGTAACTAATTGGCTTATTAAACCATTTACTATGTATGTTATAGCAGCATTTTTCTTTAAGATTGTATTTAAAACAATATTACCAGCTGATATAGCATCGGAATACTTAGCGGGTGCAATTCTTTTAGGTGCGGCACCATGTACGGCTATGGTATTTGTTTGGAGTCATTTAACTAAAGGGGATGGTGCGTATACATTAGTACAGGTTGCAATAAATGATTTGATTTTATTAGTAGCATTTACTCCAATAGTAGCATTATTGCTAGGGGTATCAGATGTAGCTGTGCCTTATGATACATTATTTTTGTCAGTTGTATTGTTTGTAGTTATCCCATTTGGCGCAGGATTCATATCAAGAAGAAGCATTATCAAGAATAAGGGTGAAGATTATTTTGAAAATGTATTTTTAAAGAAGTTTGACAACATAACTATAATGGGATTACTTCTTACATTGGTAATAATATTCTCTTTTCAAGGGGATAAAATCATAAATAATCCAATGCATATAGGATTAATTGCAATACCTCTTATTATTCAAACATTCTTAATATTCGCAGTAGCTTATTTGTGGGCAAAATTATGGAAGCTTCCTCATAATATAGCCGCACCAGCATCAATGATAGGAGCAAGTAACTTTTTTGAACTGGCTGTAGCCGTAGCAATATCTTTATTTGGACTTCAATCAGGAGCAACATTAGCTACAGTTGTTGGTGTATTAGTAGAAGTACCTGTAATGTTAACGCTTGTTAAAATAGCAAACAATACTAAGGGATGGTTTGAAATTTAGGGTAGTTTAAATAAATATACTAACAAATAAACTGAGAGTTGTTAATTAAAAGCACATCATATATATATTTTCTGGAGGGATAATAAAATGAAGAAAAAAGTAGCATTTGTTTGCATTCATAATTCATGTAGATCACAGATGGCTGAAGGATGGGCAAATGAATTAGGAAAAGAAATTTTAGAGGCATATTCAGCTGGTACAGAAAATTATCCAGAGGTGAAACCAAATGCAATTAAAGTTATGGAAGAAGCAGGTGTTGATATGAGTGAACATTATCCTAAACTTTTAACTGATATTCCAGAAGAATTGGATATACTAATAACAATGGGTTGTGGAGTTGTGTGTCCATTTGTGCCATGTGGACATCAAGAAGATTGGGGTCTTGAGGATCCATCAGGAGGACCAATTCAAGGATTTCAAAAGACTAGAGACATGATTAAAGAAAAAGTTGAGGATTTAATCCAAAGAATAGAACAAGGTGAACTTTAATATCTGAGATATGGGTATCTAACAAAGAGCGTATCGTGGTTTTAGAAGTATAATACTCATTTTGAAAAAATTAGAGATAAGCTTTTATTAATATAGTAAGTGTTAGAAAAACACTCAATATCTTCTGAGTATTTTTTAATAAAAACAAATTTAATAGTAACATAATTATATTAGGGGAATAATATAATTATATACTCATATCTATACATTTAAATACATCAATGTGAAAGTGCAAAATGTTAAATTTGTGAATAAAGTTGAAGTAGTTAAAGATTTATGAGATATGAAAACTATAATATTAATAGGAGGAATTTTATGAGTAATAATGATCCTTATGGCATAAATTCATTTAAACAGAAGGAAAAAGAAGAAAAAGAAAGAGTGCAAAGAAACGATTCTTTACTTAGGGAATTAATTAAGGAACTAAAAAATATTGGTGTGAGATTAGAAAAAATTCAAGAAAAGATTTAAAAAAGATTAAAAAAAGATCTAAAAAAATTTGAAAAAGATTTCTTTATCTAATGTGATAAAAATCTTTGGATAAGTTATATGTAATTTTAGGGGTGCATTCTAAATATTGAGTGCACCTCTAAATTTAAGTAGAAAAAATTTTATAACATTTTGAATTCTTACATGAAACAATGCCTATACAAGTGGTTTCTACAGGAATAAGGGACATTTTTGTTCCTGTAAAGAGCATTGAGTATGTGAACCCTCCCACCAGTTGCTCACGCAGAACTGGGGGCTTCTAGTATCATGTGCTAGAATTTTTCCTGTTTCCTAGAACATCGCCATATAGGTCTTATGCGTTCTCCACAGGCTTGACTTTCCCTAGGACCTAGGGTAGTTACCGTTTTGTTGTATTCTAAGTTGCCTTAGATATTTTACGTGATGGAGGCTAAGCTTGGTTTTCGCTATATTCGTATACCCATCACAACCTTATATATCTAGTTATAAAAGAACATTTATACGTATAGTGTATACATTTTCTGATGATTTTATACCTGTAAGCTATAGTATCTTCAGAAGGATATCGAACCCTTCTGAAAATAGTATTATCCATCACCCACTTGTAGAAGATAGGTGACTTCCATACAATTACGGTTAAATAGTATTAAACCGGATTTTAATAAAGTTTCAGATATAAGCAAGAAATATGATGTTACTGGTTATCATGTATTCACTCTTGAGACTTTAGAGGGAGCAACTGCTCATTGTAGAAATTTTGCACCTCTTTATGATATACCAGAAGAGGCAGCTACTGGAACATCAAATGGAGCTTTAAGTTGTTATTTATATAAGTATGCTAGTGATCATTTATATGGGTTTGAAGTTGGATTGGATAATGATAAGGTCAGTGCAGATGAAAACTGTGAAAGTGTACATAAAGATTATGGATGCTCGGACAATAAACAAAGTGGTGTGGAAAATAATAAGGAAAGCGTTAACAATAATAAGGGAAGTGTTAACAATACTATGGGAAGTGTGGACAAGCAATATAATATGAAGTTTGAGCAGGGATACAACATGGATTCGCCATTTGAAATTTATTCAAAGCTAAAAATTAGAGATGGAAAGATTGAAAGAATACAGGTAGGTGGATATGTTGTAGGGATAGAGCAAAGAACCAGGTAAAGAGGGAAAAGAGGGAAATGTGTGGGGACGGTTCATAAATTTATAGTGAGTGGGGATTGGACAAGCATTGACTAGAGTTTTTATGAACCGTCCCCATGATTGTTACTGCTTGTACAAACAAGCAGTAAAATTCGATTGGATAAATTTTTATGAACCGTCCCCATTTCCTTGCCCACTTCCTTGTAGCTTGTACAATTCAATTCTACTTGTTTTTAAGGAGTTTTCGATAAAGTTTATTTGCTTCTTTATATTTTCTCTTCATCTCAAAATATTCAATGAGCTTTTTATTGATAATATCACAGATATTAGAGTAGTTGATGCTTTCATAGTAGGGAAGTATCTTGTTTATTGTTTCTTGGTAAAAGATATCCTCATCAAAATGAAATATACTAAGATAATTAAAGTAAAGTAGATTATAGTATAGAGAGTTCTTTTTTTCACTCATAAGAAATCTATCAAATATATCTTTACACTCTTCAAGTCTGTTAAGTTTATTTAAACATTCAGTACAATTAACTGCAGCTAAAATTGAGAAATCACCAACAAGAGCTAATTCAGCCCAGTGTAGGCTTTCATTGTAATCTTGTAAATACATGTACATGTTTGATAGATGGACATAAGCTTGAGTTAAAACAGAATCAATCTTAAAGTGGTTTGCAGCCGTATAGGTTGCCTTAAGATGACTAAGAGCCTCATCGTACATATGAAGATCTGTATAGCAAATGCCAAGGTAAATGTTGCAGTACATAGCACAAACATACTGACCAAGATGTTGATAAGTTTCTAAGGCTTTTTCCATGGATACTATACCTCTTAGGGACTGTTTATCATAGCAATAACAGAACCCAAGATTGTAATTTACCCAAGGTGTGTCTTTAATCAATTTGGCTTTTTCAAGTCTAGATAAACCTTCTTCATGAGAAATAAATTTATATGTTAATCTTCCAGTTAGTAATAGATAGAGATACCTTAAATCATCATCTAAAGCGGAATAAATATTATCTATATATGAAATATCTTTTTTTAAATCAACATAATTTTTGTTATCTATATAAATATCATAAGCTAGCTTGTATATTTTATATTCAATATTATATGGTGATATCTTAATCAAATCCTCATATTTCATTATTCCATTGAATATGACTTTTGCACTACCTATATTACGAAATTCTAATTCAGTTATAAAGTTTATTAGTTCTTTACGTATCGAGCCGATATTTTCAATTACAGGAATTCTATCAATATTCATTCTATGTAGTAGAAGCTCTATAATCTCACTATTAAGTTTCTTTTTACCGTTCTCAAAATAACTAAGATGACTTGCTGAGCATACACCATGACATAGAGCATCTTGACTATAGCCATTTTCAAGCCTATTATATTTAATCCAAGCGGATAGGAAATCATATTCAAAACTTTTACCGAAGATTAAAACAGAACCATGCAAAATAAACACCTCTGACTTATGAATTATAGTATAGAGATTCCAGTACGAAAATTTATTTATACTTGTTCCAAAATCTCAGCGTATCAATGAGTTATGGACACGTACAAATAAAGATTTGAGTTGGAATCTCTATAATTTTAGTATCTTAATTTATTAAATCATATCATCATGACTAGTTTGAGTCAAATAGGCATATAGATACAGATATAGATGTTAAAGTCATTGGGAAGTAAAGCATCTCAAATTAGTAGCAGGTCAAAATTCAAAGTTTTACAAAAGAAATGAATTAAATGACAAGGAAATAGGTATAAAACACTTATAATAGATAATTACATTTAATTATTCTAAGTTATGTTTTATTATATAAGTACAGGTAAAATTGAACATATTATTAGGGGGAAAGCGAATGTCAGAGTACAAAGGATTTTTTGCGGAGTTTTATGATATTTTACATGAAGGTCAAAATGAATATATAGCTTATGAAAAATTTGCAGACAAGTATGGAAAGAATATATTGGAATTAGGAAGTGGAACGGGAAGAATCACTATACCATTAGCTAAAGTAGGTACTCAAGTTACTGGTTTGGAATATAATGAGGACATGCTATTTATGTGTAAGCAGAAGATAGAAAACGAAAGTGAGCAGATTAAAGGGAATGTTAAGTTAGTTGCAGGAGATGCGAAAAACTTTCAGATAGATGATAAGTTTGATATGATTATAGCTCCATGTAATTTTATTAATCATTTTTTTTCTTTTGATGAATTAGAGCAAGTTGTAGAGTGTGTTAAATCTCATTTGAGTGAAGATGGAGTATTCATAATAGATAACTCTTTACCATCAGTTGAATGTATGATGGAGGAAAATGGGTTAGAGATGAAATCAGAATTCATCAATAAAAGAAATGGTTATAAGATACTAAATAGTTTCACTCCAAGATATAATTTTGTTGATGGAATTGAAGAAGATATAATAAAGATTCAAGAAATAGATGATGAGGGAAATACTATTAGAAAGGCTGAAAGTAATGAACAATTAGCATTCTACTTTCCAAGAGAGATAAGATATTTATTACATAAAACAGGAATGGAGATTGTTGAAGAACGTGGGAGTCTAATGAGAGGAGGACCTATTGGACAAAATAGCTGTGAGATGGTTTTCATTTCAAAAAAAAAGAAGTAAGCTTAGCAAGAGTAAAGTTCGAATACGAAAGGACAAACTAGGGACGGTTCATAAGGTTTAAATAAATTATTCTAGAGAGAAAATTAAGGACAAGTCAGGAAGCAACATGAGGAAGCAATATGGGGACGGTTCATAAATCTTTATAAAATTTAAGGAAGCTTAAATGCATAAGAAAAATAAATATATTATTAACTAATGATGGATAAACTTAATAGTAGATAATTTAAAAGGAGAGAACTATGAAAAATTATAGAGTATATGGAAATAAGCCTTATAATATAATACTTTTACATGGTGGTCCAGGGGCTCCAGGTTCATTGAGTAGTCTAGGGAAGATGTTATCAGAGAAGTATGGACTTATTGAACATTTACAGGAAAGCGATTCAATTGAGGGTCAAATAGAAGAAATTAAAGAAATTTATGATACACATGATAAAGAGCCGTGTATTATAATAGGGCATTCATGGGGGGCTTGGTTAGGGTATTTATTTGCTGCAAAATATCCAGAATGTGTGAAGAAGTTAATATTAGTGGGAGCTGGACCTTTTGAAAGTAAGTATATAAATGAGATGAATGAAACAAGAGAGAATAGGTTTACTGATGAAGATAGAGAAATAATTTCAAAGCAATGGGAAGTATTGAAAAATAGTACTTCAGAAGAGGAAAAGAAAAAAGCTTTCGGTATGATGGGAAAAGTCATGAGTAATATTGATAGCTATAGAGTGCTTGATGATTTAAAAGAAGAAGAAATAACAGATTATAATCCAGAAGCCCACTTTAAGTTGATGGATGAAGCTAATGTTATGAGAAAAAGTGGAGAACTTTTGAATAAAGGTAAGGGTATTAAATGCAAGGTGATAGCTATTCATGGTGATTACGATCCACATCCTTATAAAGGTATAGAGGATACACTGAGTGGGGTTGTGGGTGATTTTAAGATGATTCTACTTGAAAAATGTGGACATTATCCTTGGAAAGAGGTTAATGGAAGAGAACAGTTTTTGCAGGTGATGTGTGATTTACTATAAAGAAATATGAAATGATTAGTATGGAAAATTGTTATAAGAAAATTTTAAAAATTCATTCTTATGAGTAAATTTATATTGACATTGGAATATTATATATGATAGAATCTCACTTAATATACATTCTTTGGAGTGAGAGTTGTATAAATAGTGTATGATTTTAAGCTTAAAAGATTGACTATAAAATATTTCAATATCTATGAAAAGGAAAGTAGCTTATACAATGGGATTTAGGCATATGAAATAAAATAACAAGTCAAAGATGCGACGGATATTTTGGATTAGACAAAGAGAAAGGTTCATTTGATAGTTTGCTCTATCAAATGGTTCTTCCGATGCAGTATGATCCAAAATAGACTAGTATACTTACTAGTTATTTTATTGAATATGCCGAATAGAGAGCTGAGGATGGTGGAAGCTTAGCATGACCGTATAGGTAAAGTAGAACCTTGGAGATGCGTCTGAATTGAGTAAGAAAAGCCGGATAGCTACCGTTATAGCTAGAGTGAAATGGCAATATATATGCCTTTAATTTGAGTGGTACCGCGGGATATAACTCTCGTCTCTTTGTTGAGACGGGAGTTTTTTGTATTTAGATTTTAAATATAAAGAGAATAAGTTCATGAACATATAGAGATTCCAACTCAAATCTTTATTTATACGTGTCCATAACTCATTGATACGCTGAGATTTTGGAACAAGTATAAATAAATTTTCGTACTGGAATCTCTATAGATAGGAATTATAGAAGTTAGTTATTTGAAAAATAGATTAGGAAGGTTACATCTTTATAATATTAATAGTTTACGGGAGGTAAATATCATGATTAATTATAAAACTAAAATAGCAGAAGTTATATGTGAAATGGATGATTCTTTAGATATAAATTTTATTGAGGGTATAATAGAGATTCCACCGAATAGTGAGATGGGAGATTATGCTTTACCATGTTTCAAATTGGCTAAGCATATGAAGAAACCACCAGTTGTAATAGCTAAGGAAATTAAGGATAGTTTGGAAGGGAAGGAAGTATCAGATTTATTTTCAGAGATTAAAAGCCAAGGACCGTATCTTAACTTTTTTAAGAACTATGAAAAGACTAGCAAAATAGTTATTAGTGATATTCTAAAAAGTGGAGATAAGTATGGTGCAGATAAGATTGGTGAAGGAAAAACTGTATGTGTAGAATTTTCATCAGTTAATATAGCAAAGCCGTTTCATGTTGGACATGTTAAAGGGACTGTTATCGGAAATGTATTAGCAAACATTTATGAGTACTTAGGATATAAGGTTGAGCGAATAAATCATATAGGGGATTACGGAACACAGTATGGGAATCAACTTTGTGCTTATAAAAAGTGGGGGGACAAGGCTGTTGTTGAGAAGAATCCTATACGTGAATTAGTAAAATTATATGTTAAGTTTCATGAAGAAGCTCATGAAAATTCTTGTTTGTTTGATGAAGGTCGTGCATGGTTTAAAAAGATTGAAGATGGGGATGAAGAGGCATTAAACTTATGGAATTGGACAAAAGATGTTAGTATGGTTGAGTTTAAGCGAATATACGATATGCTAGGAATTGAATATGATTCATATGCAGGAGAAAGCTTCTATACTGATAAGATGCCAGCGATAATTCAAAAGTTAGACAATGAAGGTTTATTAGTTGAATCACAAGGTGCTAAGGTTGTTGAGCTTGAGGAATATGATTTGACTTCAGCCATAATTAAGAAAAGTGATGGAACTACAATATACATGACACGTGATTTAGCGGCTGCAAAATATCGTAAGGATACTTATGATTTTTATAAGAGTATCTATATAGTGGCATATCAACAAGACCTTCATTTTAAGCAGTTATTTAAAATACTTGATTTAATGGGGTATAAATGGGCTAAGGATTGTATTCATGTTGCTCATGGAATGATAAATTTAGAAGATGGTACGTTATCAACACGTAAAGGATGCTCAGTATGGCTAGATGATGTATTAAATAAATCTGTAGAAAAAGCACTTGAAATTATTGAAGAGAAAAATCCTACATTAAATAATAAAGAAGAAGCTGCAAAGAAAATTGGTGTTGGCGCAATAGTATTTGAGCAGATAGCTAATAAAGCAATTAAAGATCATACATTTAAATGGGAAGAAGCATTGTCATTCACAGGAGAAACAGCACCATATATTCAATATGCATATGTACGTGGTAATAAGGTATTGAAGAAGATTGGAAAGTTAGAACTGTTAGCAGCAGAGGGAGAATTTACAGATAATAAGATAGATTATTCAGCACTCAGTGATAATGAAAGTAAGAAATTAATCGCAATTTTAGAAGGGTTCGGACAGGTAGTTAAGGATAGTTGCAAAGATAATGAACCATCATATCTTGCACGTTATACTGTGAAATTAGCACAAACATTCAATAAATTTTACAATAGTAATCGAGTTTTAAATGAGGAAGAAGCAATAAAAAATGCACGAGTACTATTGATAAAAGCAACACTACAAGTAATTCGTAATGCATGCTCACTTATGGGAATTGAGCTTCTTGAGGAGATGTAGGGCTTTTGCTGGGGACGGTTCATAAGAATTGCTGAGAATTATACTCTCAGCAATTCTTATGAACCGTCCCTAGCGCTAGACTTGGAGGCTTGTACTATATTTAACTAAATTAATGTTCCTTTAATGGGAACATATTTCTTTTATTTCATTAATTATATCTGTATATTCAGTATTATTAATATACTTTAATCCATGTGTAGAGAGATAGGAAGCCGTAGGCTGTGAAATATTCCCTAAAAATTCGCATATTTCTCTTAAATTATATCCACAATACTTTCTTAATAACATAACTAAAATCGCTCTAAGTTTATTGCCTTCAGAATTATTTTTTGTAAATAAGTATTTGGCATCTATATTAGTATGTTTACAAATAATTTCTACAATAATATCAGGAGAGATATTTCTATTATATACAATACGTTCACTTCTATATTCAGCTTTATTGTCTTGCACCAGGACATATTCCAATTCATATTTGATTCTCTCATCCAATTGAATTTTCTTAGCGTATATCTTTCTGGCAATATTAACATTACCACCAAAAAGTCTCATTATATAGTCAACATTTATTAAATTACGGGTATCCTCACGGAGGCCTAGGAAGATTCCTAAGCTTGAGTATGGATATTTTTCAATGCATTTATTCCACTTTGGCAAGTCTTTTGAATTTCTATGGATGTATAAGGAAGCTTCATATAAATGACTTTGTTCATTAATCAAAATACTCTTGAATCTACCAGCAAATAAGCCACCTTTTCTATCATGTCTTCTATTATAATACTGAACATAAGAAATATTTATACTCTTCATAATTGCAGAGATATCAGCACCTCTAGTATCAAGAAGTATATGAACATGGGTATCCATTAGAGTAAGAGAATATATTTCGAATCCATATTGCTGCTTATAACGTTGTAGAGTTTCAAGGTAACGTTCTTTATCCTCTTGATCTCTAAAGAGTTTAGTATCACTTATAGAATTACAGATTATATGATAAATACCATTAGCGACTTTTTTTCTAGCTGTACGTGGCAAATTGCTCATCTCCTTAACTTTTATATCATAGAAATTATAACTGAATATTTTTAAATTATATTTGTAAGTATACCAACATTTGTTCGAAATATTCAATTTGTAGGGGATTTTTTTGTTTTTTTGTGTTGAGTATCAGTGGGTAAACAAAATTAACAAAATGAGGACGATCAAAATGGGGACGGTTCATAAGAATTTGAAAACTAAGTTTTCAAATTCTTATGAACCGTCCCCATTAACCTCATCATCATTATTTATGAACCGTCCCCAATATTTTTTGTCCCAAATATCTTAAGGTCGCAGTCAAGCAAAGATATTGAGTTTTCATATCGCTTTATGTCATAAAATGATATAATTACAATGATTATAGGAAATAGGTGGTTGGAATATGAAGAAGAGAAAAAATTCTATAAAAAAATCATTAATTTACCAGATTTTTATCGGAATAGCTGCAATAACTACATTTTTTAGCTTAATTCAAATTCATGCTGTAAAAGAAGATGCAAAAGCAGAAGAAGAAAGATTAAAAGCTAATATTCAAAATGCAGCAAAATCGTATATTCATGGTATTGATTTAATTCTATTAATGATAGAAGAGAGAACTAGTAGAAAAGCTGCTGAAATTCAGAATTTAGTTATAAATAAATATAATGAAAGAAAAAACTGGGATTTTCAATTAGAAAACTTTTTGAATGGTAATGAATATTTTGATATAAACATCATCAATGATAACAATATTATTTTTGAAGGTACTAATAAAGAAAATAAGAATATTGTTTTTAGTAGATTGAGCACAATTACTAAGAAATTGGATGAAATTAGGATATGTGGTAAGAGTGATATAGATGGAAGAAGTTCTTCTGCAACTACTGGGGATCCTATCAATTATATATATAAAGCTACTGAAGATAAGAAATACATTGTTGAAGTAGGAGTGAATTTAAGGAAATATGCTCATAAATCACACGAAACAAATATTATGAATAATATTTTAGAGGAATTGGTAAATAACAATTATGTAGTTGATTTAGAATACTATGATACTTCAGGAACTAAATATAATTTTTTTGGAAACCAGAATATTGATTCTATAAATATATCTGAACAAGATAAAAAAAATTTTGAGAGAGCTAAAAATAATAACGAAATTATAAGAATTGATAAAAAAATAGCAGGTAAAACAATAACTGAGGAATTTATACCGTATGAAAGTATTAGTGAAAATGGGAAAATTTCAGGAATTATTAAAATTACATATGATTTTAGCAGTGATAACAAACTGATTAGTGATTTTATCATAATAATTTTTAGTGCTATATGTTGTATTATAATATTCACGTATATTATAGGTAAAAAAGTTAGTAAACTTATGTCACCTATTGATAACTTAGTAGAAGCAATGAATCAAGTCTCAAGTGGAAAATATGGTACAAAGATAGAAATAAATACTGATAACGAATTTCAAACTTTAGGTGATAATTTTAATGAGATGGTTAAAGAAATTGATACAAATAAAATAGCAATTATAGAACAAAAAGATGAAATACACTCTCTTTATGAGGAGCAAATAGTTATTTCAGCGGAATTGGAAAAAGCATTAGAGGCAAATAAAAAGACATATTTTGAAACAATAAAGGCATTAGCGAAGGCAATAGATGCAAAAGATCATTATACTCAGGGGCATTGTCATAGAGTTATGGAATATTCAGTAGCAATTGCTAAAGAAATGGGCTTTCTAGATTCTCAATTAGATGATTTAAAATATGGAGCTATTCTTCATGATATAGGTAAAATTGGTATTCCGGAAGATATATTAAATAAAAATGGAAAGTTAACAGATGAAGAATACAATATTATTAAAAGTCATTCTGCTATAGGATATGATATTGTAAAAGATATTGAGTTTTTATCCAAAGCAAAGGATATTATTTATGAACATCATGAAAAAATTGATGGTAGAGGGTATCCAAATGGGTTAAACGGAGAAGAAAGTAACATTTTTTCTAGAATAGTTTGTGTGGCTGATAGTTATGATGCTATGACAAGTAATAGAGCATATAGAAAATCTATGGAAGTTGAGCGAGCTATTGAAGAATTACAAAAATGGAAAGGGGTTCAATTTGACCCAGAAGTGGTTGATGTTTTTGTTAAGCTTATAAAAAATAATAAACTTAAAGAATTAGTATAACAAAAATAATCAGTGAAATGAATTTAAAATTAGTGGAGTTATTATTAAGAACGGACTAAGGGACTACTGTCAAATTTAACAGTAGTCCCTTTTCTTAAAGACTAATAATTAACAACAAGGACAAGAATCGTAATCGTCACATGGAGTAGTATAATTTGCTACTACACGAGCTGTTAATTCAAGTGGACAGCAAATATCTGATTTTGGAATAGTAAAGGATACTTTTCTTATGAGGGTACCACAATGCTTATCACAACAGGAATGGCAGTCCTTGTGTAATACTGCAGTAAATACTTTAAAATCAACAATTTTTCCGTAGCAGTCACAAAGAATAACTCCAACAGATATTTCTTTTTCAAAACAAACATTATTTATTGTTACTTTTACTTTCAACAATCTATCAGTGCATTTATTTAAATCAATTGGCTTAGTCTCAACTTTTTTACAAAATTCACATGGGTGATAGTGAATTTTTTTAGTTGTTACACAATTATATCCATCATGACAATCATGAGGATCTTTTTTACAGCACTTTTCCTTTGAATATAATCCTTCATATAAAGGGTCGTTATTAAATTTATCCATTATAGGTTATCTCCTTTTTCATTTGTGTAGTAAATTTATTTATATAAAGTATTTTAAAATACTTTATAAGTAGATGAATTTAAAATCCAATTCATATTCGTAATATACTCTTTTTTATTATTACAAGAGTAGTTGAGTATTTATCTATAACGAATGTTGTATATTTACGGGGTAGATTTTAAAAGTAAATTAAATTAACAATATATTACATTATATTATGAAAAGTCTATAAATGTTAATTTTAACTTGATAAAAATCTTCTTCATTTGAAATATTTAATATAGACGTGGAACATGGTCTATTAAGAAATTTTTATATCTAAGTAAGGATGAAATGAGGATGATATAAAAAAAGACGAAATAAGTACAGAGTATACAATAAATTTATCAATTTTAGTCAAAATATTAAAATTTCATAGAGATTGTTACTTTGGGTTAATGTACAGTTTTTTATATGACTCATATAATAAATTAAGGGAAAAAATAATTGCTTACTTAGCACTATAAAATTATGAATTTAAGTATATGGTGTGAAAGTTAATTTGAAAGAACTAATGTTTTATATAACAGTATAAATCAAAAGGTGGAGAAAATTAATGAAGGTAGTTATACTTTGTGGTGGGAAGGGTACTCGGATGAAGGAAGAAACAGAATATAGACCCAAACCACTAGTTGATATATGTGGAAAACCAATTATATGGCATATAATGAAAATATACTCCCATTATGGAATAAAGGATTTCATCTTATGTCTTGGATATAAGGGAGATATGATAAAGCAATATTTTAATGAGATAAATTGGAGAAATAATGATTATACTATCCATTTGCAAAATGAATCATCAAATATTGAGTATCATACTAATGAGAATGAAAAATGGAATATTACTATGGTTGACACAGGAATTGAAACTTTAACTGCAGGAAGATTAAAAAAGATAAAAAAATATTTAGATGAAGATGAATTTTTAATGACTTATGGAGATGGATTAAGTGATGTAAATATTACAGAACTGATAAAGTATTATAAGCAGAAAGGAAAAATAGCCACAATTACTGGAGTAAATCCAAAGTCTTCCTTTGGAATTATTGAAATTGAAAATGGTATAGCAAAATCTTTTGCTGAAAAACCTAAGCTTAATGGAATAATTAATGGTGGATTTATGGTATTAAATAAAAAAATATTTGATTATATTCCAGAAGAAGATTGTATGTTTGTCCAAGAACCCTTAAAAAATATTGCTAAAGATGGCGAGCTTGCAGTTTATAAGCATGATGGGTTTTGGACTGCTATTGATACTTTTAAAGATGTGCAAAGGGTTAATGAACTTTGGAGAACAGGTAATAATCCCTGGATGGTGTGGAGCTGATGAATAGTGTGTTTGAGGAATTCTATAAAAATAAAACAGTTTTAGTAACAGGGCATACTGGGTTTAAGGGGGCATGGCTTAGTATATGGCTTAGAGAATTAGGGGCTAATGTGATTGGCTATGGATTAGATCCTTATACGCAATATGATAATTTTGTAGTTGCAAATTTAAAGGAAAAAATTGTAGATATTAGAGGTGATATTAGAGATCTAAATAAATTAAAAGGAGTCTTCGAAAAGTATAAACCTCAAATAGTATTTCATCTTGCTGCTCAATCTCTTGTGATACGTTCTTATAAAATTCCTAAAGAAACCTATGAAGTTAATGTAATGGGTACTTTAAATGTATTAGAATGTATAAGAAAATCTGATTCAGTAAAAGTTGGGATTATGATTACTACAGATAAATGTTATGAAAATAAGGAACAAATCTGGGGATATAGAGAAACTGATGCAATGGGAGGATATGATCCATATAGTTCCAGCAAAGGATGTGCAGAACTTCTTATAGCTTCCTATAGAAATTCATTTATACACCCTAATGATTATGTGAAACATGAAAAAGCTATATCTTCAGTTAGAGCAGGCAATGTAATTGGTGGTGGAGATTGGCAGAAAGATAGGATAGTTCCAGATTGTATAAGAGCTCTAATTGATAATAAATCCATAAATATAAGAAATCCAAATGCAGTTCGTCCATTTCAACATGTTTTAGAACCTCTGAGTGGGTATTTACTTCTAGCATATAAAATGTATGAAGATGGGGTGAATTATTGTGATGGATGGAATTTTGGTCCTGATTTTAATTCGATAGTTAATGTTCAAACTATAGTAAATTTAATAATTAATAAATGGGGAAGTGGACATTGGACAGACTTATCTGATAAAGATGCACCATATGAAGCAAATCTATTAAGCTTAGATTGTACTAAAGCTAAAACGTATCTTGGATGGAAGAATAGATTAAATATTGAAGAGGCAATAGAATATACAGTAGATTGGTATAAAAATTTTAAAGATTTAAATGTATATGAATTGTGTGTAAATCAAATTAAGGAGTATTTAAAGTAATGAGTAATGAAAGCAATTTAAGACAAGAGATATCAGCACGAGTTGAAGAGATATATAGATTGAGAAAGTCAGAAGAAAAATTTATTCCAGGAAAGACAAAGGTTAATTATTCAGGACGTGTTTTTGATGAAAAAGAAATGGTTGCAGTTGTTGATTCAGTTATAGACTTTTGGCTAACATTGGGAATAAGAGGTAGGGAATTTTGCGAAGAATTTAGAAATTATTTAGGCTTAAAGCATTGTTTAGTTACTAACTCGGGATCATCTTCAAATTTAGCCGCCATATCAGCGCTATGCTCACCAATAATTGTGAACCCTATGAAAGCTGGAGATGAAGTAATTACAACAGCTATGACTTTTCCTACAACTCTAAATCCTATTATACAGAATAGGTTAATACCAGTATTTATTGATATTGAAGAAGACACTTACAATATAGATGCTTCAAAAATTGAGGGAGCGATTACTGATAAAACAAGAGCAATAGTTTTTGCTCATACCTTAGGTAATCCAGCTGAAATGGATAAAATTATGGAGATAGCTAAAAAGTATAATCTCTATGTAGTTGAAGATACTTGTGATGCACTTGATTCATATTATGATGGAAAGAAATGTGGGAGCTTTGGAGATTTTTCAACGTATAGTTTTTATGCGGCTCATCATATGACTATGGGAGAGGGGGGAGCTATATGTACAAACTCATTAGAGTTATATAGAGCCGCTTTATCTATAAGAGACTGGGGAAGAGCTTGCTATTGTCAAACTGGTGAAGCTAATCCCATGGGAGCCTGTGGGCATAGATTTGATTTTAAGTTTGGTGATTTACCCGAAGGGTATGATCATAAATATGTTTATAACAATATAGGATATAATTTAAAGCCTCTTGATATTCAATGTGCTATGGGAATCGAACAATTAAAAAAGCTTCCTCAATTTACTGAGGCAAGAAAGAAAAATTTTAAAGTATTATATGAATGCTTTAAAAAATATCAAGATAAATTTATTCTTCCAAGAGTATTGCCTAAAGCAGACCCTTCTTGGTTTGCTATTCCAATAACAGTTAGGGAAGATGCTGGATTTTCTAAAAGAGATTTTGTAACTTTTTTAGAGTCAAAATTAATTGAAACAAGAATGTTATTTGCAGGTAATATATTAAAACAACCAGGCTATAGAGATATAGATTGTAGAATTGTAGGAGAATTAAAAAACACAGACCAGGTGATGGAAAGGACATTTTTCTTAGGAGTATATCCAGGACTTACAGAGGAAAAGCTGGATTATATGGTAAAGTGTATAGATGAATACTTTATGAAATAGATAAAGAGGGATTGAAAAAAATGTATAATGTATAATGTAGAATAGATAATGGATAATGATCGACATTTCTCTTCGAGAAATTTTAATAGTATTGTTTCTTGGACAATGTGTGTTCACTCGTTTCATTAAAAAAAGCACGGTTCGCCGTGCTTTTAAATTAATAGCTTTCTTCATCATACACTTTCATATTATATGGAAGTGGAACATCATATTTTTGGGTAATCATGGTTGCTTCAGTCCAAGGATCCATTCTGAAGAGTTTATATTGAGGGCCGGAACCAACTGGTCTTGTATGATGAACAGACACTGCGTCAATAATGGCTATTTTTTGAGTAGGATATCCTAATATTTTAGGCCAAACAAAATCTAATCCCCAACCACTATGACTTTCAGAGAAGCTGTGTAAGCATCTCAAGAGTGCGTCCCTTGAAAAAATTGGAGCCATTTCTTCAACAAAATTAGTATAGCGAAGAAGTAGTCCTTGGTTTTGTAAAGTTATTGGATAGCTATAGTATGAATTACGAGTAAGTGAAGGCTGAGCCAACCATAAATTTTTCGAATAAAATATATTAAACATCTTATTAATATTTTCTGAACTAATCAGTAAGTCATCATCAGCTATCCAAATTATGTCATATTTTAAAATAGAATTTATATTATTGGATATTAATTTATAAAGAGAAGGGAATTTGGTTGATTTTTGTTTTTCATAATATATGCAGTCATCAATATATAAATTTCCTCTTTCACCATAATAACTAATTACTAAATCAAAGTTATCATTTTTTGATTTAGATAGCCAATTTTTGTGCAAAGAAGAATCACCAGCTCTACATATAATTAAAGCTTTAGGCTTTTTATAATGTTGATTGTATAAATAAGGATCGTCATACATATAAATTGCTACCTCCTTAGAGAAGAATGTTATCTATCATATCTAAAATTTGTGAATCTATCTCAATATCAAATTTCCGTGCAAATAAAGTTGGAGAATTATTTAATATTGGAAAATATTTTTTAGTTAATGTAGCTGGATGAGTTTTGGGATTAGGTACACTATCCCAATCGATATATCTTAATCCGGTATTCACTACATTGGTTTTAAAATATGAATTAAGCACTATGGTTTGAAAGAAAATCTCATCTGGTACAAATAAATGCTTACAATAATCAACAAATCCTGGGTTATACATTACAAAATCATATATATATTCAATACAATTTCTTGTTAAACCCCACCATTGTGACCCACCGTATAAGGAAATATTTGAAGGAAGTTTATATTGGTTTGGTACTCTATAAAAGAAACCATTATGCCAGCCTTGGAGTGGTACAGGAAAGTGATTAATAAAGCATTTTCCATTGTTAGCTATTAGCAAATCTCTTATATGAGCGTTTGGTTTTATAGGGTAATCCTGTCCACTTAATAAAATTACATAATCTAAAGGAATATTAGTATTAATAATTGTTTTTATTCCTCGTAATGTGGCTTGTACTATACTAAAATCTCCCCATGAACAGTTGCATCTATTTATAAAATAAATATTGTTAAAATATTGAAAAGTATTAGTAACTTGATTAAACATATTATTTGAAGATTTTTTATCAATATGAATAAAAAAGTAAGCATTTTCACAATTAAGTGTATTAATAAGCCTAATTAATTGAGTTGGGTTTTTATGGGCTAAAATTAAATAAGCGATATTCATTTAGAAAACCTCCTTGTTTAATGTGCTTACTGATATATAGTATGTTTTTATTGAGTCAAATGTGATTTGATATTTTAAATATTAAATCATGTTTAGATTATAGAGATTTTGAGCAATAAGCATATAGCTTTTTCTAAGGTGTATGTATAAATTTCAATATTCTTTAGAACAAAAGAAATATATTAAACATATTATTAAAGAGTACTGGAATATTATCTAAATTATATGTTTGTATAACAATCTTTAAGAAATACAATTAAAGATTGTGAACTTGTAGCTAATAATAATGATATTTTCTAGATAACAATAGATAATTTTAATATATAATATGTTTAAATCAAATTAAGGAGTAATAGAAATGATAGATGGAGTTATTGTAAAATCTTTAAGTAGAATTCCTGATGATAGGGGGACAATTTTTAAAATGCAGGAAAGTTGCGATCCTGAATTTAAGGGGTTTGGAGAAATATACTTTTCTACAATCTATCCAGGAGTAGTAAAAGGGTGGCATTTGCATGAAAATGCAACCTTAAATTATGCTGTTGTAAAAGGTATGATTAAGTTAGTTTTATTTGATAATAGAGAAGGTTCAAAAACCAAAGGTGAATTTATGGAGTTATATATTGGAGAAAAAAATTATTGTTTAGTTCAGATTCCACTCAAGGTATGGAATGGGTTTAAGTGTGTTGGAAATGAGGAAGCAATAGTTGCAGATTTAATCACTGTTATTCATAAGGATGATGTTATGAAGAGAATGGATCCAGATAATTGCTTTATTAATTATGATTGGAGTATAAAGAATATGTAAATATTAAGCTATAAACATATAAACAAAAAAGATTTAATATTATCCACAAGGCTAGTCAAGTAGGGCAAACAAATGAGGAAGAATATCATTTGAAGGGCATGAAGTTAAAGAAATTAACTTCATGCCCTTTTTAAAGATTAATAATTAACAGCAAGGACAAGAATCGTAATCGTCACATGGAGTAGTATAATTTGCTACTACACGAGCTGTTAACTCAAGTGGACAACAGATATCTGATTTTGGAATAGTAAAGGATACTTTTCTTGTTAGGGTACCACAATGGTTATTACAACAGGAATGGCAGTCCTTGTGCAATACTGCGGTAAATACTTTAAAATCAACAATTTTTCCATAGCAGTCACAAAGAATAACTCCAACAGAGATTTCTTTTTCAAAACAAACATTATTTATAGTTACTTTTACTTTCAATAATCTATCAGTGCATTTATTTAGATTAATTGGATTAGTTTCGACTTTTTTGCAAAATTCACATGGGTGATAGTGAACTTTTTTAGTTGTTACACAATTATATCCATCATGACAGTCATGATGATCTTTTTTACAGCACTTATCCATTGAGTATAATTCATCATATAAGGTATCGTTATTAAATTTATCCATAATATGCAACTCCTTTTTCATCTGTGTAGTAAATTTATTTATACAAAGTATCTTAAAATACTTTATAAGTAGATAATACTATTCCCACTCGTATTCAAAATGTTCATTCTCGTTTTCTATGTCTATACTTGTATCATAATCAGGACCATAATCAGAACCATAATCAAATTCAATATCACATTCAATTTTGTATTCGTTGTCATTGTTATAATTTATATTTGTATGAGTAGAAGGAGTCATATCATAGTCGATATCATATTGAATGTCATGTTCATTATGGAATTCATAATCTTTCTGATGATTTTTATATGAGTTAGTATGAGGTTTTTTTCCATATTGAAAATTACATTTAATATCAGATGAATTACCATGAACCATATTATTTTGATTTTTTAAATGTTTATTAAACTTCATATTATATTTATCATATGGGTTGCTATCTGACTGTACATCCTTGAAATTAGAGTGTGAAGTTGATGATTGCATGTAATATTCAGGATCAGAGTTTGACTCATCTAAAATATAATTGAAGTTATTTTTGTTAAAGGTATTACCCTGAGGATTATTTTGTTTATTAAATTCAGGATACACTAGCATCACAATAGAAATGAAAAAATTTCTTGAATTAAATTGATTGATAAATGTATCTTCCACAAATAAACTTGTATTCTTAATATGATTGCAAATACTACTAGATAGTATAAAAGTACAAAATGGTATATCAAAGTGAGCTGAATGAACACTTTGACAGGCTGTCTTCGCTACATAAAGTATTTTAAAATGAATATTTCCGTATATGATTAATTTATTTCCCATAGGCGTATATAAAACATGTGATTTTTCTATTGAAGTATCAATAAAAAGTTGAAGTATAGTTTCTATATCTGGTTTACTCTTAGGAACACATAATTTATAGGTTTCGCATATTTCTTTACATGGATAATTATAAGGGCATTCAGGTAAATTGGATTGAGGAGTTATGCCACTTATATCAATATGATCCATCTTCATTTCTATCCCTCCTGATTTTTTATCAAAATTGTAATTTTGGTCTATTATTCTAACATTTTGACTTTTGTGGGAGTGTTCATTTATATAACTATTTTATGTTTATATTGAGAATAGGTGACTTTAAAATAAGTATAAGATATTTGATTGTATATTATGCGTATATTTCCAATAGGTGATTATGTACTTCCTGAAAAAATAATAAATGATTTTTTTATTGATTTTGAAAAAAAAATATCAAATATTGGATATTCAGCATAAAATATTATGTGCAAAGGAGGAAGTTGTTAATGGCTGGATATACTAGAAAAGATTTTAAAAATGAAAATTACTATTCAGATGTTAATTCAAATATTACGCCATACGGATCATTGAATGGTATTTCAGGATATACTTCTATCCAAGGTCCTAAGGGAGATTCAGGTTCGGTAGGGTATCCAGGACTACCAGGACCACCGGGACCACCGGGTTATCCAGGTTCACCGGGGTATCCGGGACCGCCAGGGTATCCAGGACCGCCAGGGCCACCAGGATATCCTGGGCCGAAAGGAGATAGTGGTAGTATGGGAGTACAAGGAGCACAGGGCTATATGGGTCCGAAAGGTGATAGTGGATGTATGGGTTATCCAGGACAGCCAGGGTATCCAGGGCCACCGGGTTATCCGGGACCTAAAGGTGATAGTGGATGTATGGGTTTTCCGGGGCAACCAGGACCACCAGGACCAAAAGGAGATAATGGATGTCAGGGATATCCAGGTCAACCAGGACCACCAGGTCCAAAAGGCGATAGTGGATGTATGGGTCCTATGGGACAACAAGGGCCACAAGGTCCAGTAGGTCCCCAAGGACCAAAAGGTGATAGTGGATGCATAGGGCCGATGGGACCGCCGGGATTACCGGGACTACCAGGGCCACCGGGACCACCTGGGCCTCCAGGACCACCAGCACCATGTGACCCATGTTGTTGCTGTAAGCCATGTTGTGGGCCAACAGGACCACAGGGACCAAGAGGCGCTACTGGACCAGCAGGACCTAGAGGAGCAACAGGAGTGCAAGGACCAGCAGGCCCTAGAGGAGCGACTGGACCTGCTGGAAGTAGAGGAGCAACAGGACCTCAAGGACCAACAGGGGCAAGAGGGCCAGCGGGATGTTGTAACTGTTGTAATCAAATAATAAATAGCAGTTTTGAATGTGAGCAATGTATTAATTGTGATGAAGTCCAACAAATAGATGATTGGTATATTTGTTCAGGTGTAATAAGTTCAAAATGTATTGACCCAACAATATTAGATCCAACAAAGGTAGGACTTATTGCTCATACAGGTCAATTCTCAGCTTGCTTACAACCTTTTTTAGAACCAGCTGTACCACCACCTGGTTTTCAATGGAGAAGAGCGATATTCGCACAAGTTATTGAGAATGTTGAACCTAATTGTTATCATTCACTAAAATTCTGGGGTACTAGATTAGATAGAAGAAATAGATTAGTTGATACAACACCAACGTTTAGTTTCAAAACTATGGGTTTAGTATTTGAAGGTGATATATTAGATCAAATAGGTTGTAATGATATAGATCCAGATGATGCTTTTATAAAAGTTGAAATATTCCCAGGTGTACCAGATCAAATAACAGTAACAGATCCTACTCTACCACTAGGTGTAGGTAATGAGATAACAGATTATGATTTTGAATCTTACATTGGTATACAAGATTGTGATGAAGATAAAATAACTTCTGATACAGTCACTGTAGTGTTTATAGCTGAAGAAATAGAAACTGCAGAAGTCTCACCAGATACTAGAGAAGGTGGAATTTGGTATATTGATGATGTTATTTTCAATTAATTTAATACAAAACTAATGAGTAAAAATTAAGGAGGTCGACTCAATGTCTAATGGCTGTGTTGATTTTAATGATGTGGAAATTATAGGATTGTGTAATCCTGATGAAATAGATTTCAATTTAGAAACGTATAATTATTGGACTCAGATATTTGTAGCTGAAGATTTATTAGTACCAGATGCAAAACCAGATATTGATGAAATAAATTCAGTAAATATTAATGTTCAAATAACTAGAAAAAAAGTAATAACAACACCAGATTCACTTACTATCGAAAATCGTGAAGGTAAATTATTAACAGGCAGAAAATTGATAATTGAAGGTTTATTATGTCAAACTATAACTTATGATGCTGCGAATGAACAGCAAACAGTGAATTCAATACAATATTCAGTTCCTTTTTCAGCATTTATAGTTGTTCCAAAAACAATTGGTACTGATGAAATTGATACTAAAAAAGTAGATTGGCAGATAAACACTTGTATAGAAGATGTTTTTATAATTGATATTTGCCCAAGACAAATATTTATGAATGTAACTTTATTACTACAAGCAGTACCTGTTAAAAGCGATGATTGTATAAAAATTTGCGCAAGTTATTAGGAGAATGAACAAAGGAGGAGTATTCATGAGTTTTAATTGTAATCAAAATTGCTGCCAACCAGTAAGTAAAACAACACAAGGAATTGTTGCTTGTGATTCAACAGGAAGAATCAATGATGGGTTTATGTCTATTGATTGTCCAGCTTCTCAAGTGAAGATTATAGGATTATGTCCAGAAACTGAACTTGAAACTAAGCTAACTGCAACAGATGTTGAATGGACTGAAATTCAAATACCAGAGGTTTTATGTATCCCACCTCAAAAACCAGATATAGAGGAATTATTGAGTGTTAAAGTTAAGGTTGATATTATATCTCAAAGAGTAGTTAAAACACCTGTATTTAATGATGTTACACCACCTCCAGTTCCAATTGAAAATGAGGAAGGAACTAAATTAACAGGAAGAAAATTAGTTATTGAAGGGATTTTAAGACAATCATTTAAGTATACAGCAGCTGTAGAAGAGCAAAGTGTTCATGCAGCACACTTTGATATTCCGTTTTCTGTATTTGTGGTAATTGAGGAAGAAACACCACTTAATCAAAAATATGTAATTGATGCATGTATAGAGGACGTATTTGTATGCACGCTTAATGCAAGACAAATATTCAAGAATGTTACAATATTTTTCAAATTAGATAAAATAACTAATTGTTTACTTTAGATAAGGAGGTCTCAATAATGAATTGTCAATGTATTAGAAATGGAGCAATTGAGATTGTAGGATTATGCGATCCAGATAAAATAATAATGAGTGAACCACCTGCAAAAGATTCATGGACACAATTATCCATTCCAGAAATATTAACAATACCACCACAAAAACCATCTATTGAAAGTATAGATAAAGTTTTTATAGATGTACAAATAATATCTAGAAGAGTAGTAAAGATTCCAGCACCAGATCCAGTAACAACTGAAAATGAAGAAGGAACTTTGCTAACTGGATGGAAATTAGTTATAGAAGGATTACTTTGTCAAAAAGTAGTTTACACAGGAGATGTTGCACAACAAACTGTTCATTCAGCTCACTTTAAAGTACCATTTTCAGCGTTTATAATGTTACCAGCGGCTACTTTAGCTACTGATAAATTCTGTGTTGTACCATGTGTTGAAGATGTATTTATTAAAGCAATAAATTCAAGACAAGTATTTAAGAATGTAACATTATTCTTAAAAGCTGAAAAATTACCTTTCTGTGATTAATGATATTAAGAAAAGCCTTCGTGTTTTACACTAAGGCTTTTCTTTGTTACCCAGAGTGGGTAAAAGTAAGTAGACATATTTTTAGATTTGATTGATTTATGATATGGTTATTTTTAGAATTGGACTATCTTAATTAGTTATTCTATTAATTTTGAAATTTTCAGATGTTAGTATTCTAAGTAAATCAATAATACGAATTGAAGGGACAAAATTTACTTAAAATGATTAAGACTAATATGAGACAATAACTAAAGTTCCAATAATTATCGTAATAAGTAGAATTATAATTATTGGTATAGTTACAAGTACAGTTCACATTTTTATTTTGAGTGTAATCCTCATTACTAAGCTTTTCATACTTTGAAGGAAGTCTCTTTCTAGGGCTTGCTTTTCTAAAGTCTTTTTGATTATTTATCTTCTGAGTGGATGCTTTTGGCTCACTCTTATGTTCTATTAAAGAAGCAACAAATACATTAGAATATAAGTAGAATGATCTTGGACTAAGCATTTTTATAGATAGTTTTGTTACATAGGTTAATACCTTTTTTAAATTAATGGTACTGTTTTTAAGTGTGATAGGTATATCAAATGGTAAGTTGAATTTTACTGTGTGGACAGTGTTATTTGGAGAATAATATACTAAGTCTATATTTTTTACCGCATTAAGAATAACTTTACGTGAAGATAAAGTAAATAAGTTCTGATGGGACTTAATATTTATTTTAACATCTAAACTAATTATTCTTTTAATTTCAGGTTCATTTTTAGAAATACCTAATTTAAATGATTTGGGCATTTCATTATGGGGTGAATTATATACAGATTTAGGTATTTTATTCATAGGTGTTAAACCTGTTAGTTTAATACTATTACTGCTCATTATCTATTCCTCCTTTAGTTGATTTCCTATGATTACCTTTGTATTATTTTATGATAAAAACTATTATGTGTACTCGATTGATGGATATTCAATAAAAAATAACAATATCTTACAATGGATAAAAGTTTTGATGAACCGTCCCCACTTTAAGCGCCCCCCAACTTTAACATAAATACAGAATCAGTTTCATAATCTATATTAGAAGAAATATAGTTATTTTCATGGAGGAATTATATGCCTTACAAAAAACAAGAATGTATTGTGACAACAGTAGATAATAGGGATTTAAAGGAAGCAAGTATTGATCTTAATGTAACTCCACGTAATAGAAAAGAAGATTTAAAATACAACAATTCCGAACAAGTTAATAATTTAATTGTACAGATAATTAAGGAATTTAAACAGGAAAAAGAAAAGCTACTGGGAAGTATAAATGAAAAAAAACAGGATATACAAGAGCTTCTTTCAAAATTTGAATCTCAAAATAAGATTATCAAATCTCTTGAAGAAACAAATACAAACTTTAAGAATCAGATAGCTGATTTTAATAATTTAATGAAAGAGAATGAGCTCATATTACAAAATCATAAAGAAGAATTTAAAAATGTAATTGAATTAAAAGATGAAGAAATTAAGGCAATTAATGAAAAAAACTTAGGTTTAATAAATGAAATAGAATCTCTTAATAATTCTATAAATGAATATAAAGAAAAAGAGATATTCTTATTAAATTATAAACAAGAAGTTAGTAAGATTATAGAAGAAAAGTATAAAGAATTTACAAATATAAATGAGATTAATACAGAACTAAAAAACAAAGTGAATGAGCTTCAATATTCTATAAATGAATGTAAAGATAGAATTCACAATCTTAAAACTCAAAATATTTTAGAAGAAAAAAATTACTATAAAAATATGAATGAATGTGAAAATGAAATAAGAGATTTAAAAGAAAAAAATGAAGAATTAGTTATGAATTTTAATAATAAAATTTACTCCTTATTAATGTTGCTTAAGGAAAAAGAGGCTGTAATGGAGAAGTTGCGTGAAATGTTAAAAAATGAATGCGATTAGTAATAAGAGGACTTTCAAGCATCTCTTTATTATTTTTTATGTTTATGAAACAAAATTACTGTATAAGAATAAATGATAAAATAGAGATTTTTAGGAGGTAGATTAATGATATATCTTGATAATGCAGCTACTAGTTTTCCTAAACCTGAAGAAGTATATCAAGAGGTTTTAAACTGTATGAAAAAGTATGGGGCAAACTCAGGAAGAGGCTCTCATTCTATGGCTGTGGAAGCTGCTTCTAAAATTATAGATACAAGAATTGAATTAAGTGAACTTTTTAATATTGAAAGCCTTTTTAATATTATATTTACAAGTAACGCAACAGAAGCTTTAAATATAGGGATAAAAGGGGTATTAAAACCTGGTGATCATGTTATTAGTACAGTAATAGAGCATAATTCAGTATTAAGACCCTTAAATTATTTGAATAAAAAAGGGATAGAACTTACCTTAATAGATGTTGATATTAGAGGATATATAAATATTGATAACTTAAAAAAAGAAATAAAGAAAAATACAAAAGCAATAGTAATAAATCATGCATCTAATGTTCTTGGAACTGTTCAAGATATAAAAGCTGTTGGAAAAATAGCAAGAGAGGCAGGAATAATTTTTATAGTAGATGCCTCTCAAAGTGCAGGAGTCATCCCCATTGATGTTAAAAGGGATAACATTGATATACTAGCATTTCCAGGACATAAAGGCTTATTTGGCCCACAGGGGACTGGTGCTTTATATATTAGGGAAGGGCTTAGACTAGAAGAGTATAATCAAGGGGGCACAGGAAGTGAATCCCTATCAATTGATCAACCTGACATTTTGCCAGATAAATATGAAAGTGGAACATTAAATACACCAGGAATTGCAGGATGGTATGAGGGGATAAAGTTTATTAAAAAAGAAAGTATTGATGAAATTAGAGAACATGAAAATAAATTAGTTAAATATTTAGTAGAAGAATTAAAGAAACTCTCTTATATTAAAATCTATGGAGGAACTGATTACAAAAATAGATGTGCTGTGGTTTCATTTAATCTAGATAATATAGATAGTAGTGATGTAGGGAATATATTAAATGATAAAGGTATTGCTGTAAGAACAGGTTTTCACTGTGCACCCTTAATTCATAAAATTATAGGTACTTACTATACTGGGACTGTTAGAGTAAGTCCAGGATATTTCAATACCTTTAATGATATAGATAATATTATTGTAGCTTTAAAGGATATATATGAAAAAAGATTTCAATAAAATAAAACCATCTTACAGATTTATATATATAATATATTAGAACAATATAAAAAGATTAATATAATATAATATAATATATTATAAGTAGGTGATAAACTTTATGATAAATGAAGTTCAATATATTGTAATTTTAGTTTCTAATAATTACTCTTCATTTTTATATAAGAAACTATTAGAAAGAAAATGTAAAGTATATTATATTTCAGCTCCAAGAAGTATTGAAAGATCTTGTAAAAGAGCTGTAAAATTTCATGAAAGAGATTTAGATATTGTGAAAGAGGAAATAGATAAGAATAAACTAAAGATTAAGGGTATATACAAAATTGAGATAAATAACAGAAAAGTGAATTATGTTTTAATTTGATAAATATAAATCCTCATATTTAAATGGGGATTTTATTTTTTGAAAATGTCTAAATGATTGTACAGATTAATGATATTTAAATAATTGAAACATTTTATAATGAGTATTAATATAATAAAATTAAAGGATCATAACATCGATTATAACTCATTTAGGTACATATAAATAAGGAAAGGAGTTATAGGTTGAAAGAAAAAGATATATTGAATGTAAATATAGATGTTTCAATAGTAATACCTTGTAAAAATGAAGGTGGAAATCTAAAGTGGACAGTTGATTCATTGATGAAATCTCAAAATGTACTTAATTATGAGATTATTGTGGTTGATGATGGTTCTATTGATGGATGTTCAGAGTTTTTAAAAAGTGATGTATATAAAAAAATTACATTAATAAAAACAAATAGTATAGGTGCTGGGCAGGCAAGAAATATTGGTGTGGAAGAATCTAAAGGAAAATACTTAATGTTTTGTGATGCGCATATAAAAGTTCCACATAAATGGTTAGATGATTTAGTAAATACATTAAAAACTTTTGAGGGTGATGTAGTAACTCCTTGTATCACAGATATATATAATCCTTTAGCAGCAACTTATGGGTTAACATGGAACAATAGATTAGCTGTTAGATGGATTTCAAGAAAACCTGAAATAGGAGATGAAATTCCTTTTGCTGGAGCGGGTGCATTAGGTATAACAAGAGAAGCTTTTGAAAAAATATATGGGTTTGATAATTTGTTTCAAGTTTTAGGGGCAGAAGATCAGGAGTTATGTCTTAAGGCGTGGCTTTATGGATATAAGATTGTAATTAATCCAGAAGTGAAGGTAGCACATTTATTTAATAGAAAAAGAAAATATAAAGTAACTTCATCGAATATTATTTATAATTCTTTAAGCCTTGCTTATTATCATTTCGGAGAAAAACGCCTTAATAAAACTTTGAGAATGTTCATGATGGAAATCAATTTTTCAAATGTACAGAAGGATATTAAGGAGAATTATGAAAAGATTCTTAATAAGAGGAATAAATATTTTAATGAGCGTACTTATGATGATGAATTTTTCTTTAACAAATTTAGGATTCATTTTTGATAAATATAATATTATATGTGAAATGAATTTTTCCTAGTAATTAATATAAGGAGCAAATATTTTGATAGATAATCTTAACCTAGTAGATGTTTCTATAATTATTCCATGTAAAAATGAAGTGAATAATTTAAAGTGGACAGTTGATTCGTTAATGAAGTCACAAAACGACCTTAAATTTGAAATTATTGTTGTAGATGACGGGTCTGAGGATAATAGTGCAGCTTTTTTAGACGATAAAAAATACAAAGAAAAATATAAGGAGATAATTTTAATTAAAGCGGATAATTTAGGGGCTGCTCAAGCAAGAAATGTTGGAGCAGAAGCCGCTAAAGGCAGATATTTGTTTTTTTGTGATGCACATATAAAAGTGCCACATAGGTGGCTTGATAATCTTGTTGAAACCATGAGAAATTTTAATGGGGATTTAGTAGCCCCTAGTATTATAGATTTATTTAATCCATTAGCTGTAGGATACGGTCAAACATGGAATAAGCTATTTCAAATTAAATGGTTGACTAGAAAACCAACAGAAGGGGCAGAAATACCTATAGGAGGAGGAGCAGCACTTGGTATTTCTAAAGAAGCATTTGAAAAAATTAATGGATTTGATCGTCTTTTTAAAGTATGGGGAAAAGAAGATGAAGAGATATGTTTTAAGGCTTGGGTATATGGCTATAAAATTGTTATTAATCCATTTGTACAGGTTAAACATCTTTTTAGAAATTCACATCCATATCAGGTAGTAAAATCAAACATTATTTATAATATGTTATGTTTTGCTTATTCCCATTTTAATGAGAATCGATTGAAAAAGACAATAAATATTGCTAAACAATTTGATTGTTTTGATACTGCTAATGCACTGATAGAAGAGAATAAAGAATTAATTTCCAAACAAAGAGAGAAATACCTTAATGAACGTACTTATGATGATAATTTTATATTTAGAAAATTCAAAGTACCATATTAAATAAAAGAAGAGCAGATGGCTGCTCTTTTTTCATATTTATCATAGCTATGGATATTAAAATAATAATTCTATAGATACTTTTTATCTACTTAGTTTAAGGACAACAACTAAGTGGACCAAATTGTACAAGTCTAAGTTTTCCTCTAACTTTAAGAGTTTTAGTACAAGCGTGAGGTGGAAGAGGAGTAGGCATAGGACTAGGAGTTTCAATTTCACAATCCTCTTCAATTATTTCAAACTCTACTAATTCCAACTGATCACATCTTACTTCATTTTCAGTTGTCCATTCTGGGCAAGTTTTTGGATCTGGTGGATTACTTATAATATCAACAATTTTATCTATGCATAGAGAACCAGTAGCACATGCTGAAGTTCTGTTTTGAGTAGGATCAAGAAGGTAATCTTGAGCAGTCCATTCTGTACCATTATAAGTTAAAGTAAGTCCGCAATCACCTTCTACTCCTTCTACAGAAACAACATAATTAATACAACCAAATACCTTTTCTACTAGTACAGTGGTATCCATAGTTATGCCCATATTGCATATACCTGTAATGTGTGATTGTACTGGGCAGTAACCTCTAATTTTTCTTAAACAGCATTTTGTAATAGCAAATTTAGCAGTGTCAGGGATGAGTGCATCCGGAGTAAATTGAAAACCTAGAGGAAGAGTTAATGTAGTGCAAAAAGGTATTAAGCAATCACATTCGTCTTCAGATGGACAGCACCCTGGGTCAAGTTCAGCCATTGCTAGTTCAGCTTTTGTTAAATTATCCATAGCAGTAAATATGTCCTTTATTTCTTTTTTTGATTTCATTGGGGTCATTATTTATACCTCCCTTGTAGTAAATCTTAATATATTAGTGTATTTACAATACATGATATGAAATATATTAAACAAATGTGATAAATTGAGTAATATAAAAATGTAATTTATTAAAAAATAATTGATATATTATATGTATAAAAAATATTGATAAAGAAATTTTGTTATCAAATTAAAGAGGTTATAATAAGAGATTAATTCTATATAATTTAATAAAAGGTGATATATATAGAATATGTGTATTGGATTTGATAGTAAATTATTTAAGAGGATGATGATATATGAAGACAAGTATCATAATATTAACTTATAATAAATTGGAATATACAAAACGATGTATAGATAGCATAAGAAAATACACTGATGAAGATGCTTATGAAATAATAGTTATAGATAATAATTCTAAAGATGGAACTGTTCAATGGCTTAATGAACAAAAGGATATGAAAATTATTTTTAATAAAGAAAACTTAGGTTTTCCCAAAGGATGTAATCAAGGAATTAGAATATCCAAAGGTGACAATATTTTATTATTAAATAATGATGTTATTGTGACACCAAAATGGTTAGAAAATTTAATAAAATGTTTATATAGTTCAGAATATGTAGGAGCTGTAGGGGCGGTTACAAATAGTTGCTCGAATTTTCAAAGTATACCCAAGGAATATGGCAGCAATGATGAATTGATTAATTTTGCAGAAAAATTCAATATTAGTTCTTCTTTAAAATGGGAAGAAAGATTAAGATTAATTGGATACTGTATGCTTATTAAAAAAGAAGTTATTGATAAAGTTGGATTATTGGATGAAAACTTTACGCCAGGAAATTGTGAAGATGATGATTATAGTTTAAGAATTAGAAGGGAAGGTTATCGACTAATCCTTTGTAGGGATACATTTATACATCATTATGGGTCAGCTACTTTTAAAGAAAATCGGAGAAAATACTGTGATTTGTTAGGAACTAACATGAAAAAATTCAAGAGAAAGTGGGGAGTAGATCCTAGTTATTTTGGGGATATAAGAAATGATATTACTTCAATAATAAAAAAATCACAAAGGGATTACTTAAATATTTTGCACATAGGATGTGGCGCAGGAGCGACTTTGCTTGATATAAAGAACCAAATTCCAACAGGAAATCTTTATGGTATTGAGAAAAATCATAAAGCAGTAGTAAATACAAAACATTTTGCAGATATAAGTATTGGTTCCTTTGAAAAACTTTCCAATTATCCTAAAGACTTTTTTGCTTATGTTATTATAACTAGGTTAAATCTGTATATGAATGCCTATAACAAAATAATTTTAAGAATAAAGGAACTTTTAAATGATGACGGGTGTATTATTGTCACATTATCTAAAGGTTTAAATAAAGAAGGAATGTCTAAGTTATTAGATAATATTAATGAAGTATTTAAAAAATCATCCTATGAGATAGTTAGAAATAATATTGATATATTATTGTATATAAAAATTATTTCTAAATAATTTTTATATAGATTCTCCTAATTAAAAAAATTTAATAAAAAAACCTCTGAAGCTGATAAATAATTATTTTATTGGATTTAGAGGTTTTTATTATTAAGTATCTTAATGTATGTGACAATTTTTTGAAATACACATATTATATTATGTAATATTAAAGAAACAAATTGATAATATAAAACGAATAATATTGATAATAATAAGATGTTTTAATCAATACAAATAAATTAAACATTTAAGATAAAAGGTGTGATAAATATGAAAGGTATAATTCTAGCAGGGGGAACAGGTTCTAGGTTATTTCCATTAACAAAGGTAACCAACAAACATTTGCTGCCAGTAGGAAAATATCCAATGATATTTTATCCCATAGCTAAAATGAAACAAGCTAATATTAAAGATATTATGATTATTTCAGGAAAAGAGCATATGGGAGATATAGTGAATTTATTGGGTAGTGGATATGAATATGGAGTAAGATTAACATTTAGAGTTCAAGATAAACCCGGTGGGATTGCTGAGGCATTAGGCTTATGTGAAGATTTTGTAGGTGAGGATAAATGCACTGTTATTCTAGGAGATAATATATTTGAAGATAATATATGTGAATATATAGAGCAATTTAATTATCAGGAAAAAGGTGCGAAAGTATTATTAAAAGAGGTAATTGATCCTAGTAGATATGGAATAGCTGAGGTTAAAGAAGGTCAAATAGTTTCTATAGAAGAAAAACCAGACTATCCCAAAAGTAATATGTGCGTTACAGGGATTTATATGTATGACAATAGAGTATTTGATGTTATTAAAGGATTAGATCATTCTCAAAGAGATGAACTTGAAATTACAGATGTAAATAATTGGTACGCGGATGAGGGATCCCTTAACTATAATGTTATTGAAGGATGGTGGATTGATGCTGGAACAGTTAATTCACTAATAAAGGCAAATATGGCAGCTGAGGATACGGAGTTCAGCGAGATATTAACTAAGGAGCTGTAAAAGGTAATGTAGTAAAAATGTAGATTTTATGAATTATAGTATATATTGAGTAAATAAAATTAACTAGATAGTAGTTAAAAGGAAGAGGTAATAAATGTTTTTAAATTACCAGGAAGTAATTTTAGTTACTATCTTTCTTTTAGAAATAAGGGTAGGTAAAACTTATGAAAATATTAATAACGGGTTCTAAAGGACAGCTAGGAAGTGAAGTTCAAGATATAGTATCTAAAGGTATTTGTGAATTAGGTAAAATCAATGATATATATTTGAATTCAGAAATATTGGGTATAGATAAAAAAGAATTAGATATAACCTCATTAGATAATGTAAGAAAATTTACACAAGAATTCAAACCTGATTTAGTTATTAATACAGCAGCCTATACAAATGTAGATGGATGTATAGTTAATAAAGAGTTAGCTTTTAAAGTAAATGCTTTAGGGGCAAGAAATTTAGCCATAGTGTGTGATGAAATAGAAGCAAAATTAGTCCATGTGTCTACAGATTATGTTTTTGAAGGTAATAGTTATGTTCCGTATAAAGAATATGATTTGCCAAAACCAATTAGTATTTATGGGAAAACAAAATATTTAGGAGAAGAGTATATAAAGCAGTTTTGTAATAAATATTTTATTGTAAGGACAGCATGGCTTTATGGATATAATGGTAAGAATTTTGTTAAGACAATAATAAAAGCTGCAAAAGAAAAAGGATACCTTGAAGTTGTAGATGATCAAAGAGGTAATCCAACAAATGTTGAAGATTTAGCATATCATATTTTGAAAATTGCATTAACAGAACAATATGGTATATACCACTGCACAGGAAAAGGGGAATGTAGCTGGTATGATTTTGCATGTAGAATAGTTGAATATGCAGGCATAAATTGTAGAGTAGTTCCAATAAAATCAAATGAAATAAAAAGAGCTGCTAAAAGACCAGCATATTCTTCACTAGATAATATGATGTTAAGATGTACAGTTGGTGATGAAATGAGAAAATGGGAAGAGGCGTTAGCTGAGTTTATTCATAAGTATAAGCAATAACTTAAGAGAAGTTAAAGATTTTAATGGAGGGATAAGATGAAAACTTATTTAGTTACAGGTGGAGCGGGATTTATCGGATCTAATTTCATAAGATATATGTTAAATAAATACAATGATTACAGGATAATTAACCTTGATTTACTTACTTATGCAGGAAACCTAGAAAATTTAAAGGGTATAAGTGAAGGTGAAAATTATAGATTTATCAAAGGGAGTATTAATAATAAAGAATTAATTGAAGTTATATATATGGAGGAGAAAATAGACTTCGTGGTTAACTTCGCTGCAGAGTCTCATGTGGACAGAAGTATAGAAAATCCAGAAATATTCATAAAAACAAATGTATTAGGTACTCAAGTGCTTTTGGATGTATCAAAGAATAATTGGACAATTGGCAAAGATGAAGAAGGTTATCCAATTTATAAAGAAGGAGTAAAGTACCTTCAAGTTTCCACTGATGAGGTATATGGAACACTTGGAAAAACAGGAATGTTTGAAGAAACTACACCCTTAGCACCTAATAGCCCGTATTCGGCATCAAAAGCAAGTGCGGATTTGTTAGTAAGAGCATATAATGAAACATTTAAATTTCCAATAAATATTACGAGATGCTCTAATAATTATGGGCCATATCAGTTTCCAGAGAAACTGATACCGTTAATGATTGCAAACTGTTCAAATGAAAAATACCTACCTGTATATGGAGATGGAATGCAGATAAGAGATTGGTTACATGTGAGGGATCACTGTTCAGCAATAGATACAGTACTTCATAAAGGGAAAAGTGGTGAAATATTTAATGTTGGTGGAAATAATGAAAAAGCTAATATTGAGATTGTAAAGCTAATCATAGATACATTAGGAAAAGATGAAAGTCTAATAAAATATGTTGAAGATAGACTTGGGCATGATAGAAGATATGCTATAGATAATAGAAAGATAACTACTGAATTAGGATGGAAGCCAGCTTATACATTTGAAGAAGGAATGAAAGAGAGTATTGAGTGGTATTTGGATAATGAAGAATGGATGGACAACGTAACAAGTGGAGCTTATAAAGAGTATTATAAGAAAATGTACAATTAAATTAGAGAGGTAAAACAATGAGTATACCCTTTCATCAATATCAAAGATATAAAATGAGTCAGATAATTATAAATAGTATAAGGAATAAAAATCAGAGATTTAAAATATTGGAGGTTGGTGCTAATACACATAGGAATCTAGAAAAATTTCTACCTTATGATGATATTATTTATCTTGATATAAATTTACCAGATGAGCTGGAGAAAGATGAAAAGTATATTAAAGGCGATGCTACAAAAATGTTTTTTAAAGATAGGGACTTTGATTTAGTAATAGCTTTAGATGTTTTGGAGCATATAAATTCTAACAAAAGAAAAGATTTTTTTAAAGAACTTAATAGAGTTTCAAAATATGGTTTTGTAGTATCAGCACCGTTTGGTAAAAATGGAATAGAAGAAGTGGAGGAAAGAATAAGTAACTATTACAATTTTTTATATAATAAAGAAATTCTTTGGCAACAAGAACATAAAAAAAATGGACTTCCGGATTTAAACTTTTATATAAATTTTGTTGAGAAAACTTTGAAAATAAATTATAGAGTAATTAGTCATGGCTCAGTTAATATATGGGAAAAATTTATAAGAATGGAGTTTATGGCAGGTACAAATGAGAAAGTATTAAATTATTGGAATCATATTAATAGTGTTTACAATGACTTTATTTTTGATAGAGATTTTAATAGGTACACTATTAGAAAGTTTATTATAGCGTTTAAAGATAAAAAGTTATTACAAAGTGTTGATAGGGAAATATCAATATTTAAAAAAGAATTTACCTCTGAATATCAATATAAAATTGAAGACTTAGAAAATAATCTTTATAATCTTTTATTAAATTTAGAAGGAAATAAAATTTAATATTCTTAAAATACCAGGTATTAAAGGCTAAATTGCAAATTAGGAGGTTTCTAATGCTGAAAAAAAATCATGTTAAATTAAGTGTACTATTAGTAACATATAATCATGAGGAATATATTGAGGAAGCTTTAGAGAGTATTTTGATACAGAAGTTTAACGATAATTATGAGATTGTTGTAGCTGATGATTTATCAACAGATAATACTGTAAAAATTATTAATAAATATAAAGAAATTTATCCAGAAAAAATAAGAATACTAGTAAGTAATAAAAATTTAGGAATAACTAAAAATTATGAAAGAGGGTTTAAAGCATGCAAAGGAGAATATATTGCTGTACTTGAAGGTGATGATTACTGGACAACACCGGAAAAACTTCAAAAGCATGTGGATTTCTTGGATAATCATAGAGATTGTGTTTTATCATTCAATAGATTTATAGTGTCTAGTGTTGAACTGAAAATTCGCAATATTCAGCCTTGGTTCACAAATAGTGAGTATGAATTAATACAAGTAACAGATTTAATTAAAAATAATTTTATTGGTAATTTTTCAACTTGTGTTTATAGAGCTGATATAATTGGGAAAATAGATAATTCTCTTTTTAAAGTGAAAAATGTTTATGATTGGATGTTTAATATAGTGGTAGGGGGATATGGTAAAATTGGATATTTGCCAGAGGTTATGTCGGTATATAGGCTACATGAGAAAGGAACTTGGACTCAAAAATCACAAGTGGATAAGTTAAAAGAAATTATTGAAAGCATAGAGATATATGACGAATATTTAGAAGGTGTTTATGAACAGGAGTTTAATGAACATAAAACAAGACTATATGCTAAACTAAATCAATTATTGAATCCAAAACAGGATAAGTAAAGGTTAGCATAAAGGAAAAATAAAGAATATGTTCAAGGAGTTTATTTATGAAAGAGCAAAGAATTCCAAAAGTAAGTGTTATAATACCTTCTTATAATCATGAAAACTTCATTGAAGAAGCAATTAATAGTGTATTAGGGCAGACATTTCAAGATTTTGAACTTATAATCGCAGATGATGCTTCTAAAGATGATTCAGTAAAAAAAATTAATAAGTTTAAGGATGAAAGAATTCAATTTTATGAGTTTAAAGAAAATAAAGGTGCAGTATATACAACTAATTTTTGTATTAACAAAGCAAGCGGAGAATATATTGCACTTCTTAATTCAGATGATATATGGATGAAAAATAAATTAGAATTACAGGTTCAGATATTAGATAACAATAAAAAAATTGGAGCAGTTTTTGGAGAGGCTTTATTTGTTAATGAAAATAAAGAAATATTAACTAAAGCCAATTTCCAATGGGCAGACGTATTTAAGAAAAAAAATAGGAATGGTGGAGAGTGGCTAAAATATTTCTTTTTCAATATAAACTGTTTATGTCACCCTAGTATTTTAATTAGAAAAGAGATTTATGATAAAACCACATTATATAATCCTTGTTTTAGACAATTACCTGATTTTTATATGTGGGTTAATATATTGAAATTTACAGAGATTTATATAATAGCACAGAAACTTGTTGAATTTAGAATTTTTCAAAGTGGAGCAAATGCTAGTGCTAGCACTAAAATAAATAGTATCAGATCTCGAAATGAGATTTATTTAATAATGAAAGACTTTTTTAATAATATTTCTATTGAAAGATTTAAAGAAGGATTTGCAGATTATTTAATAAATAAGAATATTTCTTCAGAGGAAGAAATGCTTTGTGAACAAGCATTTATATATTTCAAGATGAAGAGTGAAATATCACATATTTATAAGCTTATAGGTATAGAAAAATTATATTCATTATTAAGAAATGAAAAAACAAGAGATATATTAAAAAGAAATTATAAATTTTGTGAAAAAGATTTCTTTAATATTACGGGTGGATCTGAAATAATGAATAACTAATTAGTTGTGATCGAATTTATCTTATGGTAAAAAAATGAAATTAAATCGAATTAATATTTAAGGATGTGAAAAGTCAATGGGAAAGACTTGGAAAGGTTTGCCGGTGGTTATATTTGGAATAGGTGGATTTGCAAAAGAAGTAAAGATACTTATTGATGATATTAATAGTGGTTCTAATATTCCGGTATTTGATTTTATTGGATTTATTTCCAATACCAAAGATGATATTGGAAAACTTGTAGAAGGAAAAAAAATTATATCTTGCAATGAAGAATTTATAGAGTTTTCTAAGATGTACGATAAACTTGGAATAGTAATAGCATTAGGGGCACCATCTGCAAAAGAGCAAATAGAAAGAGAATTATTAGATAAATGTGATAAATTAGTTTATCCTAATCTTATTCATCCAAGAGCTAATATTACTAGTAGCATTTCAAATGATTTAGGTATGGGTAATATAATTTGTTGTGGTGTTACAATAACAACGAATATAAAATTAGGTAAATTTGTTATTATTAATATTAATTCTACAATTGGTCATGATGTTATTATTGAGGACTATTGTACAGTAAATCCTTTAGTTGCTGTATCGGGAAATGTAAGTATAAAAAAAGGCGCTTTAATTGGAGCGGGAGTATCAATAAAAGAAAAGACATTAATAGGAAAGAATAGTATAGCAGGATTAGGTGCTATAGTTGTCAAAGAGATAGAAGATAATAGCGTAGTTATAAGTAAAAGAGCTACCCAATTAGAAAGATAACTGTTTTAGTTTGGAAAGAGGGGTTAATATGGAGAAGTTTAAAAATCCGATAATGGTTACTAGATCGTTTTTACCGCCTTTTGATGAATATACAAATGAAATAAAAAAAATATGGAAAACAAATTGGTTAACTAATCAAGGTCCTTTGCACAATGAATTTAATATATTGATTCAAGAATATTTACATGTGAATAATTCTACCCTTTTTGTTAATGGTCATTCTGCACTAGATGTTGCAATTAAGGCTTTGAAATTAGAGGGAGAAGTTATAACAACACCATTCACATTTGCATCTACTACTCATTCTATAGTAATGAATGGTCTAAAACCAGTTTTTTGTGATATAAATTTAGAAAATTACACTATTGATGTAAATAAGATAGAAGAATTAATAACTAATAAAACTTCAGCGATAATACCGGTACATGTCTTTGGAAATCCATGTAACATTAAAGGTATAGATGAAATAGCTAAAAAATATAATTTAAAGGTTATTTATGATGCGGCACATGTTTTTGGAGTAGAAGTAGATGGAGTTGGTATAGGTAGCTTTGGAGAGGTATCGATGTTTTCTTTACATGCAACAAAAGTATTTAATTCCATAGAAGGCGGTATATTAACTTATAATAATGATAAGTATCAAAAAGAGTTTGATTTATTTAAAAATTTTGGTATAACTGGACCAGAAACAGTTGAAGCAGTGGGACTAAATGCGAAGATGAATGAATTTCAAGCAGCAATGGGGATAGTTAATTTAAGATATATAGAAAAAGAAATAGAAGACAGAAAAAAAATTGCTGAAAAATATAGAGAATGCCTTAGTAACATATATGGTATCTTATATTTAAACAATAAAGAAAAGGTAAAATACAATTATGCATATTTTCCTATTCTAATTGATGAAAAGAAATATGGTATAAATAGAGATATGTTACATGAAAAATTAAAGGAATACAATGTATATACAAGAAAGTATTTTTATCCGCTTTCCAATGAATTTGATTGTTATAAGAATGAGTATAGTTCAGAGAGCACGCCTAATGCAAAGTATGTAGCAGAAAGAATTTTAGTTTTACCAATGTATGGACAGTTAACTCTCGAAAGTGTGGAAAAGATTTGTAACTTAATTAGGATTTTACCAAATAAAAACATTTAAGATTCTTATAATAAAAAATGTGATGGATAAAAATAAAATTTTATTACTTTTAAATATAAGATTAATGAAAAGCCCATTGTTAAATGGGATTTTTTATTTCAATACTAAATGCGATGAAACTGTGTAAATATACATGAACATTACTGTATTTATGGAATATTATATTAATGAAAAGATAAAAACTCTGATTTGATAAATTTGAAAAGTTTACTTCATGAGGGAGTTCAAGCGTAAATATTATAGTCAAAAACCAAAAGATAATAATCAAAGGAGATAAAAAATGTCTAAGATAAAAACAGTAATTTTACATGTTGGCCTACACAAAACTGCTTCAACTAGCATTCAAAATTCATTGTTTTTTTACAAAAACAATAAAATTTTAGAGGAGAATGGTTTTATTTATCCAAAGTCATGGCCTGCTAATCATTCTATTCCACTCTTTAATATGTTTTCCGATAATCCTGAAAATTGCTTATTTAACGTCAGAATGGGATGTAGTAAAGAAGAAATAAAAAATAAAAACGAATACTATTCAAAAATACTTGTGCAAGAAATTACAAAGAAAAGATCATCAAACTTGATAATTTCAGGAGAAGATATAACATTTTTAAGTGAAAAAAATTTAATAAGTTTGAAAGAGTATATATATTCAATTTGTGGTGGAAAAGTAAATATAAGAGTTATAGTTTATGCAAGAAATCCAATTTCATGGGGTGTTAGCGCAATTCAGGAAGAGATAAAGGGAGAAAATTTCACACTAGAAAGAGGTTTAATAGTATATAAAATGATTTTGAAAAATCATTTTAAGAGTCGTATAGGTAATTTGATTCAAGTTTTCGGCAAGGAATCGGTAGAAGTATATTCCTTTGAAAATGCTATAGATCATAAATTTGGGCCAGTAGGTCACTTTTTATCAGTAGTTGGGTTTAATGATAATCAAATTAGTAAATTTAATATTATTAGTGCAAATGAGGGGATATCACAAATAACTGCTAATTTAATATCTTATATAAATGAAAAAGTTCCTCCTATTATGAACGGTAAAATTAATGAAGAAAGGATTTTAGGTGATACTCACCCATTGTTCAAGGTTAGAGGTAATAAATTTGATATAGCTTATAGTCATAAAAAAGAATTGCTAGAAATTGCAAAGGAGAATATTCAGTGGCTTAAAGAGAATGTAGGAATTGACTATTCAGATATTGAAATACAACCTTCTAACAATTTTGGGAAGCAGTTAAGTAAAGAAACAATAGAAGATATAAGAAAGGTATTTCCTGAACTCACGAACACTATTAAATCTTTAACAGTAGAATATTTTAATAATCAGTTAACAAAAACTAAGGACAATGTAGACAGAGAGTTAATACAGGTTATATTAGAAGGAGTAGTTAACAAAACTTTGTATGATAAGGAGTATAACATTGTAAATGTAGAAAAATTGCCTATAATATATAGATTAGAAAATAGACCAATAAATATTTCTAAAGATGTAATACAAATAGAACAAACACCAGTTAGTTGGTTTATAGAAGCAGATGGTAATGATCCATATTTTACATTACCTAAATTTGATGTTTCTAAAAATAAAGGAATATTATTTGTAAAAATAACAATTACTTCAACAGTTAATACGGTATTACAACTTTTTTATAAATCTGATAATATTCAATTTGATCAAAATCATTCTATACGTAGAAAAATAGATAAAGGATATAATGAATTAATCTTTCAAATAAATCAGAGCATTCCTATTAAAGAGCTTAGACTTGATCCAGGAAGTTCTAAAGGTTTTTATTTATTACATGGGCTTGAGATAAGAATTCCTAAAATTTCATAATAGGAAATGATTATAAATAAAATATATTACTAGAAGCAACAAGTGGAATTAAAATATGAGGAGAATAAACATGAATCACTTAGATAAATTAGAAGCAAGGAGTATACACTTAATCAGAGAAGCATATTCAGAATTTAAAAATCTATGTATGCTTTGGTCAATTGGAAAAGATAGTACTGTATTATTGTGGCTAGCTAGGAAGGCGTTTTATGGACATGTTCCATTTCCATTAGTGCACATAGATACTGGATATAAAATTCCTGAAATGATTGAATATAGAGATAAATTAGCAAAAGAATATAAGCTCGATATGATATACGGACAGAACAAAGAAGCGTTGGTTAATAAACTCACTTTTCCTGATGGAAAGGTTACAAGAATTCAATGCTGTAAAAATCTCAAAACAGAAGCTTTAAAGAATACCTTAAGTGGGGTATGGCCTAGGTATAGACTTAATCATAATACAGGTGAATATGAGGTTGATAAGAATAGAGAACCTTATATAGGCGTAATCGTTGGAGCTCGTTCAGATGAAGAAGGAAGTCGTTCTAAAGAAAGATATTTTTCTCCAAGGGATAGAAATAATGATTGGGATGTAGGCGATCAACCACCTGAATTTTGGAATCAATATAAAACAGATTTTGCACCAGGAACACATGTAAGAGTTCATCCACTTCTAGATTGGACAGAGCTTAATATATGGGAATATATAATGAGAGAGAATATCCCTACTGTTTCCCTTTACTATAATCAAGGAAATGGGAAAAGATACCGTTCCCTTGGTTGTTATCCATGTACAAAGCCAATAGATTCTAATGCTAGAACTGTTGAAGAAATAGTTGAAGAATTAAAGACTGGTAAATTAGCCAATATAGCTGAGCGCTCAGGTAGAGAGCAAGATAAGGAAGATGGTGGGCTTGAAACATTAAGAAGAGATGGATATATGTAAGGGAAGGAGATAGGTATGAGCGATTCTAAAAGTAGAGAAGATATGGCAATTACTATTGTAGGTCATGTTGATCATGGAAAGAGTACAATTATAGGCAGACTTATGGCAGATACTAATTCATTACCAGAAGGAAAACTTGAACAAGTTAAAGAAAATTGCAGAAGAAATTCAAAGCCTTTTGAATATGCATTTTTATTGGATGCATTAAAAGATGAACAAGCACAAGGAATTACAATTGATGCTGCTAGGTGTTTTTTTAAGACTAATCTAAGAGATTATATTATACTGGATTCTCCGGGGCATATAGAATTTTTAAAGAATATGGTTACAGGTGCTTCAAGAGCAGAAGCTGCACTTCTTGTTATAGATGCAAAAGAAGGGGTTCAAGAAAACTCAACAAGACATGGATACCTACTATCCATGCTAGGTATTAATCAAATATCTGTTATTGTTAATAAAATGGATTTAGTTGATTATGATGAAAAGGTTTTCAAAAATATAATCAGAGAATATTCTGAATTTTTAAATAAAATAGATGTAACGCCAACTTCGTTTATTCCAGTTAGTGGATTAAAAGGAGACAATGTAGCAAATAAATCAGAAAATATGCCTTGGTATAAAGGAAAAACAGTATTACAGCAGCTTGATGAATTTAAAAATGCAAAACCTTTAACTCAATCACCCTTTAGAATGCCAGTTCAAGGGGTATATAAATTTACAAACCAAGATGATTCAAGAAGAATCATAGCTGGAACTATTGAGTCAGGAAAAATATCTGTTGGAGATGAAATTGTTTTCTATCCAAGTGGTAAACAAACTAAAGTTAAGTCAATAGAAGCTTTCAACGCAGATAAACCTAAGAGTCAAAGTGCAGGATATGCTTGTGGATTTACAATGACAGATCAGATTTATATAACAAGGGGAGAAATCGCTGTAAAAAGTGATGAGTTTAAACCACAAGTAAGTTCAAGAATGAGAACAAATATTTTCTGGCTTGGGAAAGTGCCTCTAACTTTAGGAAAGAAATATTTATTAAAGCTTGGTACAGCCAAAATAGGTATGAAGGTGGAAAAAATAGAGAGAGTTATGAATGCTTCTACTCTTAATAATGAAGAAAAAACAGAAGTTGAAAGAAATGAAGTAGCAGAATGTATATTAGCTCTTGATAAAGTAATTGCTTTTGACATTGCTAAGGATTTAGCTTCCACTAGTAGATTTGTAATTGTGGATAATTATGAAATTGCTGGAGGTGGTATTGTTGGAGAAGCTCTTGAGGACCAACAGGAATGGGTAAGAGAGAAGGTTATTACAAGAAATACTAAATGGGAAAAGAGCATAATTTCGCGAGAGAGAAGAGCCGAGAAATATAATCAAAAATCTTCATTAATCATTGTGGCAGGAGCAAAGGGTTCTGGTAAAAAAGAAGTTGCAAAAGAATTGGAGAGTAAATTATTGGAAGATGGTAAGTTTGTTTATTATATGGGTATGAGTAATATACTTTATGGTGTGGACGCAGATATAAAAATACCCAATAATCAGATAAACAGACAGGAACAAATAAGAAGAATGGCTGAAGTTGCAAATTTAATGATGGATGCAGGAATGATATTGATTATAAATCTTTGTGATTTGGATAAAAATGAAATTGATCTAATCAATACGGTAATCGATATAGATAATATAAAGATAGTTTGTATTGGTGAAGAACAAGTTATAGATAGTTGTGATCTTTGTATTCCTAAATTAGAAAATAAGAATGAAGTAATTGATAAGATTAAATCAATGCTTCAAGAAGAGGGAGTAATATTTAAACCTTATTAAATTTATGAGAAGTTATGCTATATAGTGTAACTTCTATTTCCATATAATCATATGTGTATATAGAGAGCATTTCTAAGGGGAAAGTTAGTGGATAACCAAAATATAGTTTGGCATAATGTTAAAGTTGAATATAAGGATAGATGTAAAAATCTTAAACAAAGGGGAATAGTTCTTTGGTTTACAGGATTATCAGGATCAGGTAAATCTACAATTGCTGTTGAAGTAGAAAAAAGGTTGTATGAAAAAGGTTTTGCAACTTATTTATTAGATGGAGATAATGTAAGACATGGCTTAAATTCTAATTTAGGTTTTAGTAATGAGGATAGGAAAGAAAATATTAGGAGAATAGCAGAAGTATCAGCATTATTTAAGGATGCAGGATTGATAACCTTAGTTTCTTTTATCTCACCTTTCAAAAAGTCTAGGGAATTCGCTAAAGAAAAGGTCGGTTCAAAAGCATTTGTAGAGATATATGTGAAAGCTGATATTGAAACCTGTGCTAAAAGAGATCCTAAAGACTTATATAAAAAGGCTATAAATGGAGTAATAAAAAATTTTACAGGAATATCATCACCATATGAAGAACCCAAAAATCCAGATATCATACTAGACACAAGAGTATTATCAGTTGAAAAAGCAGTTCAGAAGGTTATTGATTTTATATGTAGGAGTATATAACAATGAAATAGAAGTGCACTACAAACCAGACAATTTACCATTGACATTAGCAGATAAAAAAGTTAATGGCGTTATTGTTTCAGGGTTAAGAAAAGAATTCCCTAATCATGCAATTTTTTCAGAAGAAGGTAAAGCTGATGAATCAAGATTAAATAAGGATTGGTATTGGATTATTGATCCCTTATATGGAACAAAAGAATTTATAAAGAGAAATGGACGGTAGTGAAATGTTATATAATAGGGTAAATAATTTGAATGATAAAGGGTTTTATATATTAAACAAAGAAGAAAATTTACTATAAGGATGATAAGCTATGAAAAATAAAAGACCATTATTACTAGATATCTATATTACATTTTTTAAATTAGGTGCCTTTAGTTTTGGTGGTGGATATGCAATGATTCCCCTAATAGAGCGAGAAGTTGTTGTTAATAAAAAATGGATTGATAAAGAAAAAATTGTTGATATCTTTTCAGTTGTGGAATCATTACCAGGAGCAGTAGCATTAAATTCTTCAGCATTTGTAGGTTATACTGTTGCAGGAATTCCTGGAGCAATAGCTGCAATGCTAGGAAATTTAACACCTTCAGTAATAATAGTACTCATCCTTTCTGTTTTAATTTCATCAGTGGGGTCGAATACTAGTGTTAGTGCCGTTTTTCATGGTATTAGACCAGCTATTGTGGGGTTAATTGCATATGCTGCTTATAGAATTGGGAGGACAGCAATTAAAGATTATATAACAGTTATTATAATGATAATAGCTTTTAGCGGAGCATTAATTTTTAAAATAGCCCCTATACCGCTTATTATTTTTGGTGCAATCAGTGGTATAGTTGTGAAGAAGATTAAATCAAAAAAACTTTAAATTAAATACTAAGATAAACAGAAGTCAAGGGAGTAGTTATAATGTTAGTAAATTTATTTATAATCTTTGCTAGATTAAGCATGTTCTGTTTTGGTGGCGGATACGTTATGATTCCTATAATTTTAAAAGAGTTAGAGAAAAATGGATGGGCAACTGCTGCAGAAGTAATAGATGCGGTTGCAATTGCAGGGATGTCACCAGGATCTATTGTTGCAAATACTGCTGTAGGTATAAGTTATGAAATAGCAGGTTTACCAGGAGTATTCGCAGCTTTATTAGGAATAACAATTCCATGTGGGATTATTGTTATAGTAGTTGCAAAGTTTTTTTTGAAAGTGTATAAAAATGATAAAATACAGAATGCTTTATATGGAATTAGGGCAGTTATTACAGGAATTATATTATATGCTGCTGTGAAATTGGCTTTAGAAAACGGAATAATTGGTGCCAGTGAAAACTTGATCATAAAGAATGGATATAATATTTTTGTTAGTTCAAACCAACTATTTGAATTGAAAAGTATGATCATTATAGTGCTTTCTTTTTTAATTTTATTAAAAACAAAAATACATCCCATTTTTATTATCTGTATAGCAGGAGGATTAGGTTTGATTTTATTTTAAATTGGTGTAATTAAGTAATTACACCAATTTAAAAATTTCAAAATTAGAGTAATTGAGGTGATAAATATTGAATGATTATAAAGACATAAAAGTTATGGGAAAGTATCCTTTAGTAAGCGTACTAATACCAGCCTATAATAGACCTCATTATCTTGAAATAGCTTTAAATAGTGCTTTAAATCAAACATATAAGAATATTGAAGTAATTATATGTGATGATAGTACAAATAATCAAGTTGAACTGATGATTAAGAAAAAATACCAAAATAAGTTTAAAAACTTAAGGTACTATAAAAATGAAAATAATCTTGGACAGTTTGAAAATGATTTAAAACTTATAGAGTTAGCAGAGGGGGAATATATTAATTTTTTAATGGATGATGATGTCTATGCACTAAATAAAATTGAAAAAATGATGAAATATTATATAAATGATACAAGAAAAGAAATCAAATTAGTAACATCACATAGAGAAAAGATAGATAAGTATGGTGAAAAATTACTTAACAAAGGTGGATTAAAAAAATTATATAGTATCAATGTAATTTTAGATGGAATAAATTTTGGAAATTATATTTTAGTTAATAATTTTAATTGCATTGGTGAACCAACTACCCCTATATTTAGGAAAAAAGATTTAATAGAACCCTTTGGAACCTTTAATGGTAGAAGATATATATGTAATGTTGATTTAGCAACATGGTTAAATTTATTAGCACAAGGGAAAATTGTATATATTACAGAAACTTTAAGTTATTTTAGAATTCATGAAAATCAACAGTTAAATAGTGACAAAATGATGTTATCAGGAGCTTTAGATTATGTTCATCAAATAGTAACTGCTCGTCAAAAAGGTTTTTTGCAAAATAAAAACCAATATAAAAAGGCTGCACTTAAATGTTTGAAGTATTTTGATAAGGTTTTAGAACTCTTAAAAAATAAAGATTCAATAGATGAAAATATTCTTAATGAATTTAATAATTATTATGATCAATTGAAGCGAGTAAAGTAAATACTGTTGATTGAAATTAATACTCGGTAATATTTATCAGGAAATTATCATATTTTATATAAAAATCAATATTAGCGAAAGGGATAATTTAATGGAATTAAATAAAGATGAAAATACATTAGGTGAAGTAGCGGAGAATGAAATATTAATCCATAAGAATTCTACTGACACAATTGATAATAAAATCTTGAGATACGAAAAACAGATCAAACAAAAAGAAAAGCTAATTGTTGAACTCCAGAATATGCTTGAAAATGAAAAATTGAAAGTTAAGGCATATGAAACTAAAATGGAAAATATAAATAAGCGATATAATAAATTTCAAGAATATAAGGAACAATTAAATGAAAATTTTAATTATTTACAAGATAGTTTAATAGAAAAAGAAGAAAAAATAAATCAATTGGAAAAAAATTATTTAGAGAAAGAAAATGAACTTATATTTCTTAAAGAAAAATTCATAAATCAAGAAAGAATTATTAAACAAGATAAAGATTAAAACTATCTTTTAAAGGAGATAATTCAAGATTTATAAATAACTATTGGGAATTAAAGATATTAATACTTTATAATTTATTCTTATTCAAACATATATTTTATAAGAAGAATGAATCTTAAGCTCATAGGTGATAATCATTTGTGGGCTTAAGATTTTTTTTGACTATATTTATACATATGGAATCAATGAGTTAAGATCTGAAAACACTTTGGAAATATTGGATACTTAACAACCTTGGGATGATACATTTATAAACTCTAAACATATAATGAAATGAAAGTACTTTGATATAACAGGAGATGGTACAGTGAGACAAGAAATTCATCCTAATAAAGATGCATTTGTTTTTGATGGAAATAAAGATTGCAATTATGGTAAATCAAAAAACTTATACATTGGATTGTGCAAAGAAAATGTATGCAGATCTTTATTGAATTTTGATTTGTGCGAAATAATGGTGTCAAATATATCAAGCATAACAAGTATCTTAAGTATGAAATTAAGATTATATGTTTATTGTAAATATAAAGCCTTTAAAGGAAGCATTTATATATATAAGTTAAAGGGAAAATTTTTAGAAACTATGGTTACATGGAACAATCAGCCAGATATTGATGAAGAAATGGAACCAATAGAAATTCCATTTAAATCTGGAACATACAATGGATATATAGATATTCCTATAGATATAAATTGGATTGATAAAAATAATAATTTAAGTATTGAGATTAGAGCAGTAGAAGATGAGATTTCAAGAATTGGATTTACAAGTAGAGAATATGGAGATATCTCTATGAGACCTCTATTAATAGTAGATTATCATGAAGGTGCTGAACAGATTATTAAAGAAATTCAGTCAGGAAATTTCATATTTAATTCAATAACTAATATTGAAAAAGGCATTGAAGATTCAAGTACTATTAGTATTAGAAATATTGGAGATGAGGGAAGCAGTGCAGGACTTGCTGTTTTACAACTAAGTTATGGTGAAAATGATACAAATCAAACTTGGGTGGATTCAAATACGGAAGTTATATTTCCCGGGCAAAAAAAGGCACTAATAACAAATGCCGCAAGAAAAAAAGCAAGAACTGTTGTGGTAAGTACAAAAGAACATATAATTAATGGAACTGTAGGTGGGCAAGTCGATATTAAAGAATACTTACAAGTAGATACTGACGAAGATGATATTACCGAAGATTATAATTATCAAGTATTGCTTAGATATGAATCTGACAAGAAAAATATGCCTGTGAATCGTAATGGAATCGTAACTTTAAATGAGATAGGAAATGCTGAAGTAAGGATATATGTGTTAAATGTAGATAGTGAAATTTTTATTTCAATCAGAGTCTGTAATATTATTGATGCAATAAATCAAGGAGTAGGTAACGTAATATATCTTCCAGAAGGTGAGATCATACTTCCTGAGAACTTGGAGTTTACACTGAATAGAAATATTGAAATTATTGGAGCAGAGGATTCAGAAGGAAAACCATTAACAAGTCTTAGTAAAGTATATTTTAATATACATGATAATAATCCATATTCATTAACCATTAAAAATATTATAGTTGAAGACATTACTGAAGATGCAGGGATAAATATATGTGGTAATAGCATTGAAGAAAGTTCAGGGAATGGTAGAATTAAACTGGAAAATCTGTATCTACACGGTAATGATATAGGAATACGCTTAGAGAGTGTGAAAAATATTGAAGTTGTAAATTGCTTTATTAAGGACAACAGAATAGGATGTCTTTTAGATAATGTACAAAATGGCAATATTCATAATCTTATTCATGTGAATATTCGTGAATCAGGTATTAATTGTAATAGAGAAGCAGGAATTCAAATACAAGGACAAAGCAGTTATATTGCTATAGAATCAGATTTCTTTAGAAATGCTGCGGTGCTGCTGGATGCAATAGGTATTCTTATTAAAAATGCTGATGAGGTGCATCATATATGGATATCAAAGGATACTAGGTTTATAGGATTCAGAGAAGATAGAAGAATAGTAGAAGAACCCAGTCATATTTACGTAGTTTATAATTATGTTCAATTAGTTGATGCACTTAGTGACGATAATATCAATATTATTAATATTATTAAACTTGCTAACCACATTGTACTACCAGAAATCTTAAATATAACTAGGAAAATAACTATTGAGGGAGATGATTACTCCTTTGAGGATAATGGAATAAAACTTAACGCTGATGAAATCGTTATAAATAATTTATATATACAAGGAAGTATAACTATTGATGTAGGGGAATACGGTAATGCAGTATTAACAAATGTTGAGGCTGAGCAGGATATTACAATATTATCTGGGGGTATAAATAGTATTCACTTGAATGGTGTTACATCACCGAAACTTAATATTCACAGTAATAGTAGGGTTATTTTTGATGAGAGTAAGGATGAAGTGAAAACAAATATTTCACAAATAAATATAGTGGCAGATTCAGAAGGAGAAAAGATAGAACCAAAATTAGAGTTTCATGGAGCAAATGTAAATTCACTAACAGTGGAAGAAAGTGCAGAAGGAACTTTAATATCAGAGGATTTAGGAACTAGTATAGGTATGGTGACTTTAAATGGAAGAGCTAACTTGGATTTGTATGAATATCCAACTCATATTGATACTGTATTAGTACAAGAAACAGCAGCAGGAACTGGCATAATTGAAGAGAGTGGAGCATATATAGGACTTATTATTTTCATGGGAAGAGGGGAACTGAGTGTAATCGGCGAAAGTACTGGCTTAGGAGATGTAGTTGTAGAAGAAACTGCTGAAAATACAAGTATAAGTGTAGATGAAAAAGCTGAATTAGGAACTGTAGAATTGAATGCAGTTAATACAAGGGTAACAGTAAATGAAGGGTCACAAATAAGAATTATAGATGTAAATGCAGATAATGCTAGCATAAAAGGTGATGGGGCTGCCCAAATTATTGTAGATGGAAGTGTAACTCAAATAGAAGTTGAAGGGTATGAAGAAACAGGAGATACTGCAATTGTTTCGAAGAGTATGGCTTTTTATTTAGCATTAGATAAAAGTAATATTACTATGATTAAGATGAATAATGCTAAGTTCCCTTTGGTTGATAAGCATTTAGACATAAATAAAGAAGTTACTATAATAGATAATAACATTTATCCAGAATATCCTAAAATCCAGGGAACTATTACAATAGCTTCAAGTAATGTTAAATTTCAAAATCTTCATATAGATGCAAGCAACACTTATACTGAAGAAAATAATAATTATAGTGCTCTATTAGTTAATTCTGGTGTAACAGATATAAATATTATAGGAAATAAAATAGATCAGGATTATAATGGAATAACCGTATTGGATAATTCAGAAGCTGTTATAAAAAGTAATACAATTAAGGCAGTAATGAAAAGTGAATATGTTACTAATGGAATACAAATAGGTAAGAGCTTAGAAGGTAATCAAAATATTGATGCAACAATAGATGATAATACAATTACAGGAAATTTCTATAATAATATCTTTGAATATGCAAGTGCAATCTATATTAAATCAACTGGCAATATAACTGTAGGTGAACAGTCTTATGAAATTACAACAAAAGAAGCAGCAGACAATTTAGTAAGTGCTTTAAATGATAATAATACTATAAATAGCAATGAGATTAAGACATTTGTTATGAATCCAAGTAGTATTAATGAGGTATGGTGTTATTTAAAAGGTAAACTCTTTAATGATGTTAAGAATATCAACATGGTTGAAACAGTTGAGGATATGAAAAGAGCGATTGAGGATCCTTATCTAGCACTAAATCTTAATCAATATAATAAGCTGTCAGAAATTAAAAAGTTAATAGTTTCTGAAGAGATGTTAGAAGAGAGACCAAGTGGTGGATACTATGATAAGCAGGCTGTTCAGAATGAATTAGATTATTTAGTTGGTAAAAAGCAAGGGCCTGTATTAGTAAACGCTGTACCACCAGATCAAGCTACAGATGTACCTTTAAATGTTGAGGTAAAAGCATACTTTGATATAAATATAATTATTTTAAATTCAGATTTGATTAGTATTATAGATTCGGAAGGTATACCAGTATCTGGTGTTGCGCCTTTTGTAGATCCAGAAAACAATAAATCAGTGATAATAGATCATGATGAGTTTAATTTGAATACAGAGTATACAGTAATAATAGAAGCGGGAGCTGTTGAAAGTGAATACTATATACCAAATGAAGAAGATATTATATGGAGGTTTACGACTAGCACAAAATATAAAAAAATAATATTTGATGATGCTGTACAGTTTACAAATGGAAAAGGGATAGCTCCTGTAAAAGTAGATATTAATGGAGATTTTAAACTTGTAATTAAGGTTCGTCAGATAGATGAAGAAATTGTTATTCAAGATGATTTAGAAGTAACAATAGTAGATGTAATACCTAAGAATAATGATGAGAATGTTGAAGTGGATGCAGAAATCAAGGTTATATTTGGTAGAGGTATAAGTTATGTTGATTCTAGTGAGATTACTATTAAAGACTCAACAGGTGGATTGGTACAGGGTGTCAGAGCTGAGGTAGATGTTACGGACAACAGAATTATAGTTATAGCACATGATAATTTTAACACTAATACTCAATATACAGTAACAATACCTGAAGGTTCAGTTATAGATATATTTGAGTTTCCAATAAATAAAAGAATTGTATGGTTGTTTAAAACGCTACATGAAAAATAAAATATGAATTTATCTTAGCAAACAGAACTTACTAGTTTCTGTTTGCTAATTTTTTACGAAAAGATGACACTGGTTTTAACATGAACATGTTTTATATACTATCATATAATATATTGAAAAAAATTTGTATTAGAGCTATTTCAATATGCATCGAAAGGGTAGTGCAATATGTTTAAAAAAGTACTAGTTTTATCACCACATACAGATGATGGAGAATTGGGATGTGGTGGTACTATAGCTAAGTTAATTGAAGAAGGATCAGAAGTTTATTATGCAGTTTTTTCTATTTGTGAAGCGTCGGTTCCAGAAGGATTCCCAAAGAATATTCTTGAAACAGAAGTTGAAAAAGCTACAAAAGTATTAGGAATAAAGCCTAAAAATTTATTCATTCATAGATATAGTGTTAGAACATTTCCACAAAATAGACAGGCAATACTTGAAGATTTAATAGAGTTAAAAAATAATATAAAACCTAATTTGGTTTTAATGCCATCACCAAAAGATATTCATCAAGATCATAATACAATTGCATTAGAAGGAATTAGAACTTTTAAAAACACCAATCTTCTAGGATATGAAATAATATGGAATAACATCTCTATAAATACTCAGTGTTTTTTTATATTACAAGATAAGCATCTAAACAAAAAAATCCAAGCTTTAGAATGTTATGAGTCTCAAAAATTAAAACATTATTTAAATGAAGAATTTATTAGAAGTTTAGCAATAACACGAGGAACTCAAATAGGCAGTAAATATGCTGAAGTATTTGAAGTAATTAGGCTAATTCAAGAATGAGGGGGCAGGAACTAGTGAAAAGAATTTTTGAATTCAATAGTGAATTATTAACTAATATTTTAGGAGAAGAGTATAGAAATATTTATAAGACAACTATATTTTCTGTATCCACACTAAATAATCCTAAAAGTAGTACATTGATTTTTGCAAAGAAATTAGATGAGGTTGCTATTAAAAAATTAAAAGCTATAGAAGGGGCTATTATTCTAATAAATAAAAAATATTCTAATTTGATTTTTGATAATAATTGTGTTGTATATGTTGAAAGACCTAGAAAAGAATATTCAAGAATTTTAAATTTTATTTTAGATAATAAAGAAAAAGAAAACAGAAAATATACCTTAAATGAAAAGGGGTATTATGTTGGAGAGAATGTAGTAATTGGGGAGAATGCGGTTATTGAGCCTTTAGTTTTTATTGACCATGATGTACAGATTGGGGCTAATTGTATAGTAAAGTCAGGGGCAAAAATCAGAATGAATTCAACAATTGGAAATAAATGCATAATTAAAGAAAATGCTGTAATAGGTATTGATGGTTTTGGATTTGAAAGAGATGAAGATGGTACTGCATATAGGATTCCTCATTTTGGCGGAGTCATTATTAAGGATAATGTAGAAATAGGTAGCTGTACAAGTGTTGCACAGGGAACAATTGAACCAACTGTAATAGAAGAGTATGTAAAGATAGATGATGGTGTAGTTGTCGCTCATAACTGCCATATAGGAAAAGGCACTATTATAACAGCTAGTTCTCAAATTTCAGGAAGCGTTAATGTTGGTAAATGCTGTTGGATTAGTCCAGGAGCTTGTATAATTAATGGTATTTCAATAGGTAACAATGTAATGATAGGAATAGGTTCAGTAGTTATAAACGATATTGAAGATAATGAAGTAACTGCTACTAGACCAGCATTTATATTAAAAAGATAGCTATTTCAATCTCATTTCATATTCAGTGAGGAGGGAAAAGGTTGAAAAATAAAGTTATAAATATAATGGAACAGGTTTTTAATGAAAATTTACAGGACTTACAAGATGATATGCCTTTAGATGAATTGCAAAACTGGGATTCGGTATTGCATTTATCTTTTATTGTGGTGTTAGAAGAAGAATTTAATATTGAACTAGAACCAGAGGAAATTACTTTTATTAAAGCTGGTCTTAAGTCAATACTCTTTATTTTGAGTAAACATGGAGTAAAGTAATATGATTTCGCAAGTTAATGAGGAGAAAATTAAAAATGACATGAAATATATAGATTATGTTTCATTGAGTAATTATATTGATAATTTAACTCCAGATAAAACTAATGGTCTTAAAAAGCTTAAAATTGCTTTTTTGAGATCCTTTACTTTAGAAACAATCAAACCGATTTTTAGAGTAGAAGCTTATAAAAATATAATAAATGTAGATTTATTTATTGGAGGATATAATCAATACTTTCAAGAGATAATTGATACTGATAGTGAACTTTATGCGTTTAATCCTGATATTGTAGTTATAGCTGTAAGATTAGAAGAGGTATTTCCAGAATTGATTAATGATTTTTTAGACTTAAGAAATAATTTACATGATGTAGAAAATGATATTTTATATCAATATACACAAATGATAGAAAATATTAAGAAAAACCTGAATTGTAATATTTTAGTTCATAATTTTATGATCCCTATAACAAATTACACTAGTTTATATGATATTCAAAACATTGATGGACAGGTTAATGTAATTAGAAAAATAAATTTTAAATTAGTTAAGTTAGTAAGTGAATATTCAGGAGTATATATTGTTGATATTGAAAATTTATCAGGTATAATTGGGAAAAATAATATTATAGATAAGAAAATGTGGTATATATCAAAAAATCCATATAATCATAAATTTTACATTGCATTAGCTAAAGAGTATGTAAGATATATTAAAGCTATATATGGAATGAAGAAAAAATGTGTAGTACTGGATTTAGATAATACTTTATGGGGTGGGGTAGTTGGCGAAGGTGGAATAGATGGGATAAAGTTGGGAGAAGTCTATCCCGGAAAGTGTTTTAAAGACTTTCAAATGGAATTATTAAAATTGAAAAATAGAGGGATTATATTAGCTATTTGCAGCAAGAATAATTATGAAGATGCTGTAGAGGTACTTGATAAACATCCTGATATGATTTTGAGAAAAGACGATTTTGTAAGCCTAAAGATTAACTGGAGAGATAAAGCATCAAATATCAAAGAAATATCAGAGGAATTAAATATTGGATTAGAGAGTATGGTTTTTATTGATGATAATCCTGCTGAGTGTGAATTAATTAGGCAAAAGCTGCCAGAAGTTACTACAATAAATCTGCCTAAAAGAGTTGTGGAGTATCCAAGTATAATTGCTAATCTGAATTTATTTGAAATCTTTACAATTGCTGATGAAGATAAGAATAAGACTGAAATGTATAAATCGCAGATTAAAAGAAAAGGTTTAAAAGAGATGATTAATAATTTAGAAGAGTACTATAAAAGCTTAGAAATGAGCGTTGAAATAAAAGAAGCTGATGAATTTTCTATTGCGAGAATTGCTCAATTAACACAGAAAACAAATCAATTTAATCTCACTACAAAACGCTACACTGAAGAACAAATAAAGAAATTAATCAATGGAAATAATTATTTAATCTATTATATTAGAGTGAAAGATAAGTTTGGTGACAATGGTATTGTGGGTGTATGTATAGTACAGAAAATAAGTTTAAAGGAATGGTTAATTGATACCTTGTTATTGAGTTGTAGAGTTATGAATAGAAATATTGAAAATGCTTTTATAGCATTTATATATGAGCAAGCAAAAAAAAGTGGTGTAGAAAAGATAATTGGTAAATATATAACAACTAAAAAAAATAAACCAGTAGAATTTATTTATGAAAAATTAGGATTTAAAAAAATAGCTGTGAATGAATACAGTTTAAATGTAAATAAAACATTAGTACAGTGTCCAGATTATATTGAAATTATAAGTAAACTATAGAGATTCAAGTACAAGGTTTATAGTGATTTATTCTTAGTTCTTTGGATAAATAGTTTCGAAGCTAAAAGGGGCATTAAAATTTATAATGTAACTCTTACTATATCATTGTCATATAATATAGTGATTCTTAGTACTTAAATTTAAAGAAGAAAAATTGATGAAAGGAAGGTTTAGTAGGTTATGTCTTGTAAATATTGGGAAAAGTATCGGATGTATTGGAGTACAACTGGGAAAAAAGGATGATTTATAAGTACCAGTGAAAAATTTAAAACAGGAGTGAGTTATAAATGGCTAATTATTATGAGCTTTCATTAGATGACATTCTCACCAGATTTTCGGGAAATACAGAATATGTATACAGATTTGACTTATATGTTACTGACGGGTCAACAACAATAGCAGGACTTACTGCATCTGACTTTTCTTTAGGAGGCGTTCCTACTTTTGTATTTGATACTGTAGGTGCTACAGGATATTATACTTTTACTGTAGCTAATTTTGAGCCTACCTTAGGTAGTTACCAATATGCACAGGTTGTTAATGGAAGTAGTCTTTCAGATAAAATGTTAATAGATTTCATGGAAGGGTATTCTAGTAGTGTAGCAACCTACAGTTTTGTATTACCAACTCAAACAGGAGAGTACAAAATTAGATTGGATGAAGTAAATAATCAAGATTTTAGTACCGTACAGAGTTCACAATTACGTGGTGCAGAGGAAATTACTACAACTGATAGTATGGTTCAGGTTTACAAGAGTTATCTAACTCATTTTGCTGGTGAAACATTATCGTTAAAGGTAACGATAGCTAATGGTGACAGTGCAACTCTTGAAGTATCAATGAAGGCTGACAAACAATAATTAAAATCAATGTTAGTTTATCAACATTGTTGTTTAAATTTTTAAGTAAGGCAATAAAGTATTATACTGATTATTGATATTCTATCGCGAAATTTGATTAGCTAAATAGTTCTTAGTAGTTATAATTATATTGGGCTGTTTAGCTAATTATTTACATAAATAGGTATAAGTCATTTGAAATAATAGGTTAAATAGTTAGTTAATTAAAAGGAATGAGTTACTATGGCAAATCCAATTGAATTAATAATTGATAAAATTGATTTAGGTTCAATAATAATGTCTTTAAGTCCTCCAGTAATAGGACTTGAGAAAAGTGATTTAATACTTTTTTTGAATGGTATAGAATTTCAAGATTATAACATATTTGATGATAGTGAAGGGTTAGGAAAGGTATATAATATTATTCCATATCATGAGTTTAATCCTCAGGATTCATTAGATATTCAGATTATAAGAAGTGGATTAGAATCTGATAAGATAAAAATAGTTTTTGCTAAAGCTTTTCACGATAGTACCGCTGAAATTTATTTTAAGCTGCCAATTACTGCACAGGGAGAATATATAATTAAGCTTATGACTGTTAATGAAAGAACCTTTGATATAAATAGTGAATCTATAGTGGTAAGCAGACCAATAGATGGGGAGTCTTCATATGCAGATTTAGATGAGAGTAAAGTTTATTTTCTTGATGATAACTTTAATATTGATATTGGTTTAGTTACTATTGATGGCACTAATGTACCTGATGGTAAATATGAAATAATAGTAGAGCTAACTAAATGAAGAGATGTAAAGGGAAGTTGAGAGTTGAAAGTGGAGAGTGGAGAACGTAGGACATTTCTCTTCGAGAAATTTTAATTTTATTGTTCCTTGGACAATAGGGGGGGGACTCGTTTAGTTTAGACGAAACATTGTATTTAACTACAATATTTTATCTATAGATAAAATGAGTAAAACCCTCTTGTCCTAAAGACCAATAAAAGGTAGTTTCTGCGTAAGCAGAAACATCCATCGTTCTCAACTCTCCACTCACAATTCTCAACTTCTTTTAATGGTTCTGGTAGTTATAGTGAATTATATAAAACTCTTAATCCTGACTTATCTATTACATTGTTCATAGCTATGGAATGTATCATTTCTTTCTTACACAAGTCATATTTGCCATACTCATAATATAGCTTACCTAATTCTAAAAAAGTAGTATTATTATTTATTAATTCTAATATTTTTAGAGAGTTTTGAAATAGTTCATTTTCTTCAATATTTAATAACATTCGTAAAATAGAAAAGATTATATTTTTATATGCAGCTGATTCTTTTATATCTTCAGAAAGGAGTTCAGCTGTATTATTATTTAATATATTATATAATGTACTACAAACTTTTCCAGAAGGGCTGTTACTGGACATACTAAATTTAATTGCATTTTCATCTTGTATAATCATCCCTGCTATGAATATATGAGGTATATTATAGTGCATAGCTTTTTTTTCATCTATATTCATTAAAGTCGCAATACTTTTTTCATAGTTCTTAAGATTGAATTCACAAACTCCCTTATAGTATTGAAGATTATTTATTAAATAATTTTTTAAGGAGTCATTGAAGTTATTTGAATTAATATATTCTAGACCTTTGTTTACATATTCCAATGCTAAAGTATAATCTTTTTCTAATAATAGAATATTACAAACATAAATATAACCTGTTTCTTTAGAGTTATCTATTATGAATTTTAAAGCATTTTCAACTGGAAGTTTTAGTTTATAAACACAATGTATTAGTATTTTGAGAAAATCGAAAGTTACCTTTTCGGGATATTTGATAAGCTTCATGCAGCAGTCCAAACACTTTTCATAGTCCTCAAAATCGAAGTAAATATGATATAGACTTTCAAGACTTTTATAAGTGCCTGCAGCTTGGAAGTAAACAAGATGTTGAGGAGGTTCTCCTAATTCTAAAGCTCTCTCAAGATCACGTACAGCTGCAGTAGGTCTTCCAATAATATTATTTATGATTCCTCTCAAATAGTAAATATCTGTAAGTTCGGGATAAGATTTTAAGGCATTAGCAGCATACATATAAACATCATCATATAATTTTAAATCCATAGAGCATATCATAAGTCTTATAATAACTTTTGTATAATATGCAATGTTTGGGTTTATTGAATTATAAGCTTTTAAATAATGATTGAGGGCTTCTTTTTTGTTATTTATTGCAAAATATTCGTTGCCTATATTATAGTTAGCAAAAGGGTTTTCAGGATCTTTCTCCAATTGCTTTTGCAAAAGTGTCATGTTGCGGTTTCGCTTATCCTTTTTGATAATAATATCTTTAGAATATCCATAATGATAGATATCTATTGGAATAAATTTTATTACCATGTTAGGATTTATTCTTTGAATAACAGATACTAGCTGGTTGTGTACTTCCCCCTCATATCTATATCCAGATTTATTTTGAAATAGTCTTGGATTTTGATTAATAATTATACTATCTCTGTTCTTTTGGTCCATTATACTTAAAGAATTAAAGAAATAAACATCCACACTGTAGTCAGTTGATAGCTCTCTAATTTTATCTTTAGTTTTGTGACAAACTTCTTCATCCGCATCTAAGATTAAAATCCAATCTCCATTTGCTTTAGAAATAGAAAAATTTCTTGCAGCAGAAAAGTCATTTATCCATTTAAATGAGTAAACTTTATCGGTGTATTTTTTTGCTATTTCTACTGTGCAATCTGTTGAACCAGTATCTACTATAATTATTTCATCGGCTATTCCTTCAGCGCTTTTTAAGCATCTATCTAAGGTATCTTCTTCATCTTTAACTATCATACATAAACTAATCAATTAACACACTTCCTATCTTTAATGTTTTATCTATACAGTATTAATATATGAATGAATAAAATTTCTGACATAGAGATTCCATTATGAAAAGTAATTAATACTTGTTTCAAAATCACATCCTATCAATGAGTAATGTACATGTATAAATAGATATTTGATTTGGAAGCGCTAAATATATAGCATATTAAAAGCTAGAAGAAAGGTATACTGAACATATCAACATATGCAACATAATTTCATATAATATATTGACGTTGTATAGAAATAAGGGAAAATAAATATGAATATTAGCAAAAGTAATAAATAAATAAATAAATAAGGGGCTATGAGTGTGAATAAAGAAGAACGAAAAAAGATTATATTTTTTGTAAGACAAGGATTAGACAATTTTATTAATGATATAATCATTAATTTATCTGAAGAATATGAAACCCAAAAAGTTATAGTTACAGATTTAAAGCAGATTGATGAAGGTATGAAGTGGGCAGATATATGTTGGTTTGAGTGGTGTGACCAACTTGTTATTTATGGAAGTAAGTTAGAATTAGCAAAACAGAAAAAGATTATTTGCAGATTACACAGTTATGAAGCCCTTACAAATAATATTACTCAGGTTAATTGGGATAATGTTGATAAGCTTATATTTGTGGCAGAGCATATAAGAAAAATTGTATTAAGAAAAGTTAGTATAAACAAGGAAAAAACAATTATAATTCCAAATGGTATTGATATAGATAAATATAATTTTAAAGAAAGAGAAAAAGGATTCAATATAGCTTATGTAGGATACATTAATTATAAAAAAGGACCTATGCTGCTTCTTCATACCTTTAAAGCTATTTATGATAAAGATAATAGGTATAAATTATTTATTGCTGGAGATTTCCAAGATGAAAGATATGTTTTATATTTACAACAAATGATAAGCGAAATGGGATTGCAAAATAATGTGATTTATCAAGGATGGCAGAAGGATATAGATAAATGGTTAGAAGATAAGAATTATATTCTATGTACAAGTGTACTTGAATCTCAGAATATGAGTGTTATGCAAGCCATGAGTAAAGGGTTAAAACCTGTGATTCATAATTTTGTTGGAGCAAAAGAGATTTATACTGAAAAATATGTTTGGAATACAATTGAGGAAGCAGTAGATATGATTAGTTCTGATGATTATAATTCAAAACAGTATAGAAAATTTATTGATGATAATTATTCTTTAAATAAACGATTAATTATTATAAATAATTTATTGAAGAATGTTTGTGAGAAAAACATAGATGACTTTGCTCAATCTAACAATAAAAATAATAAAGACATTTTGACAGTTGACTATATAATAAATATTTTTAACGAGTTTTTTAGTTATGATTTTCAATATATAGATAACTTCAATTTTAATGATTACCATATAAAAATAGGGAAAAAAGAGAAAGTTGTAAATGAGTTAGAAATAATTGAATGTATAGTAGAAAATAAAGATAAAGATAAGCTGGTACTAAATAATATATGGTTTGATAAAAAAAATAAAACAATATGTTTGCCATATTCATTAATGAAAAGCAAAAATATTAATTATATAAATGATATTATAGATAAAGTTTTAAATTTAGAAGTAAAATATATCAATAATATTGGTGGTTTTATTTTTGATCCTAATATACTTAAAGATATAAAAGAAAATAAATTGGCTTATATGTGGGAAAGAGCCATACCTGCCACAGAGTTTATGCCTTTAATAGGATATTTGAAAATCGCAGAGAGATACTTATTTGCAGGTAAGCAAATAAAACCTTCAGATACAATATTAGAGGCTGCTTCTGGATTTGGATATGGGGCAGCATATCTTTCAACAAAGTGTAAAAGTGTAGAGGCAATAGATCTTGCTAAAGAAAATATAATATTTGCAAAAGAAGCTTATGGATATGAAAATATAAATTGGAAAATAGGAGATGTAACTAAATTACCATGTAAGGATAATGAATTTGATGTATATACATCGTTAGAAACTTTAGAACATTTACCCCTCGATATAGTTGATAAGTATTTTAATGAAGCACTCAGAGTGTTAAAAGCTAGTGGAAAAATGATAGTTTCAACTCCTAATAGAGAGATGCGAAAAAATATTAATAATCCATTTCATATTAAGGAATATAATTTTAATGAGTATGATAAATTGCTTAAAAAATATTTTAATAATATAAAATATTTTTCAGTAATAGATTATAAAATTGTAGAGGGAATGAAGGATAATGCTATCAATATGATTGCTATTTGTTCAAATCATAATTTTGATAAATAGATGTGTTTGTGAATTTAGTAGAAAAATTGAATAAATCTTAAATAAGCTATAAGAGAATTATTCGCTTATAGCTTATTTAAGGTTATCAATTATTTCCTTTATGCAAAAATATGGTATACGTTAAAAAGAGTATGATATAATAATGATATGGTAAAAAATAACAATAAATATACAAATTATTTGAATAGGAGGATAAAGTGAGAAAGATGTATAAATGCAAGAGAGGTAAAAGTTTTTTTATGTTATTCTTAATATGTTTTCTATCTACAATGAGGGTTTTTGCTGATATCCCAAGACTTACGGTGGTAATAGGGGATAGAGGATATTCACTTGAGGATATTGATAATAATGTTATGGCTAAAATTATTGAAGAGTCTGAAACTGTATATATAAAGGACAATAAAGCTCAATGGATAGACGTTAAAAATAACAAGGGAATAACGAAGGAAGAGATACCTAAGATAACCTTTATAGATTCAAAAGGAAATAAGATTGTATATGCAGAGCATGATGGTGAAATTATTAAAACAGAGAGTGACAAGATTTTACTAGAGATATATGTTAGAGATAATTTAAGTGGCATAGGACAAGCTATAAAGGGTATGTTAACAATTGAGGGATATAAGGAGTTGTATACTTCAGCAAAATATCAAATATATAATGACAATAATGAACCTATTACACCTAAAATGGACATGGATAAGATTCAGTATGGTTATCCTAAAATAAAGAAAGAAAGATTAAAAGTAAATATTTATGACTTCAAAAATAATTTAATTACTTCAACAAAAAATGTGAACTTAATTGATGGAAAGATAGTAATATTTAAAAGTGAATTAAAAAAGATTGATGATATCATTGTTAGTTCATCAGAAGAACTTGTTAGTGCAATTGCACCATATAGAACAATCAAATTACAAAAGGGTATCTACGATTTAAGTGACTCTAGAAAATCTAATCCATATATTGAATATAAGGAAAAAGTTGATGGATATGAATTTCAATTATTGGGACTTAATAATATAACTATAGAAGGTATTGATGACGAGGTAACTATAATTTGTGATTCAAATTATGCAGATATAATGAAGTTAACAGGGTGTACTGATGTAACCTTCAAGAATATTAGGTTTATGCGAAAGAATAAAGATAAAAATATTACAGGAAGAGGTGTGATACTGGAGAATTGTGAAAGTATCAATATTATTGAAAGTGAGATTCTAGGTGCAAATTCAGAAGGATTAAAGATGGAAAATTCAAACGATATCAAGGTAATGAACTCTATGATAAAAGGAACAACTAATGGAATAATGAGCATACAGAACTCTAAAAATATTGAAATTAATGAATCAAGATTCTTAGATAATGGAAAAGAATTTGGTATAGAAGTAAACGGAGATTGTTCAAATATATCCTTTGATAATGCTGAATTTATCAACAATCATATAGAAGGCGCTGTTTTTGATATTCATATGGTACATGACTATGATTTTATAATCTCAGATTGTTTATTTAAGGATAACAAGGTTACTAAATTATTTGAATGTAACTTGGAAGATGGGATTAAAACTTTAAATGTCATTATTGAAGAAAATAATAAAATTAAAAAATATAAGGGTGAGTAAAACTAGGGACAAACACGGGGACGGTTCATAAAAAACAATAACTATTTAGTACAAGCCTAAATGGTTATTAATTTTATGAACCGTCCCCAGTGAGTTAATAAATCAAATTCAGCAATGATTAATTGTATTAAATGAGTTGCATATATCATAATATACAATATGATGATTGCAGGAGATTTCTATGAATAAAAAAACTATAAAAGATTGGACAATATTAATTTATGCAGATGGAAATAATGAATTAGAGCCTGAAATATGGCAATCTAAAATTGATACAGAAAAGGTTGGTTCTAGTGATAATACCAATGTGGTTATGCAAATTGCAAGAGAAAGTAGAGAGTTGGCTAGGATAATAAGACCTAATGAAATAATACCAGAGAATGAGGAAAAATGGATTGGAGTAAGGCGTTATTATATATTGAAGTCACAATCTAAGTTAATTAAAGATCTAGGGAAAATGAATATGGCAGATCCTAATAACTTATATGATTTTATAATATGGGGCATGAAAAACTACCCAGCAAAACATTATATGGTGGCAATAGCAGGCCATGGAGCTTCCTTTATTGCAGCAATCTCTGATCTAAGTCAGGAGGGGCCATATATGATGGGTATGCCTCAGATGTGTAAAGTTATAAATATGATTTATGCAGATACTGGATATAAAATTGATATACTAGCATTGGATATGTGTTATATGAACTCCATTGAAATTATGTATGAGTTAGGTAAGAAAAAAGAGAATACAGTTAAAAATGTACTTACTTATATTAATGATGGACCTATAAACGGGCTTCCGTATGATAAATTAATAGGTTGTGTAGAAGAAAATAGTACTATAGAAGATTCCAATGAAATAATAAGAAAAATAATAGAACATATAGATATGAATTTAGTTGGAATAAAAATCAATCATGGAAAGCTTAAAAAAATAAAGAATAAAACAAATAGTTTGGCGTACTGTTATTTAAGTAATGAAGGGTACAAAATTAAAAATCCATATCATTTAATAAATAATTCAGATGAAAATGAGTTATGGTATAAACATGTTTTAGATTTTCAAGATAGTTTAAACAAGATAATTATTGATTATAAAAGAATATCAAATATCACAAATAATATATTAAACATAACATCATATGAAATGAACCCTTATAACAAAAATATTGCTTATTTAGTTTTGCTTTATTATAGCTTTGGCTTCAGTAAAAATAATTATTGGTTGAATGCAATAACTTCAAAAACTTTAAAATTAAATGGAAGCGTTAATAAATTTGATACACATGTAAGATTAGAACCATTTATGCTGCACCCTAAAGGATTTCTAAATCAAATTCACGCAAATAATCTTTCTTTAAGTGAAGATGAATTAGAAAGAATATTATATACCGTATTTTCTTATAAAAAGTGGAATTATAATGAAATAGAGGTTGAATCAAAAAAACAACTTGCAACTCTTATAAAACATAGAAAGTAAATATACTATATAAAAGAAAACACTTTCAGTAGTTGTTTCTCATATAGTATATAGTAAGTAAATAAATATAGAAAGAAGCATATAAAGGGAAGTGGAATTTATGGGTGTTTTCCCTCAAAATTGGGTAGTAGATATACAAACTGCGGTAGCTGGGAATGTGAGTCCTTGTTGGGTTGATATAATTGGGTTTAATGGTGTGGGTAATGAGGCAACAGATCATCAATTAACTACAGAGTATATTTATTTTAGGATGCGATTAAACGGTGATCCTTTAAGTGACAGTTCATTTGAGAACTTTGTTTGGGGAGTTGAAATACGAGATATTTGTAATGAAATTATTTTTGTTGCAAGAGTAAATGGTTCAGGTAATACTGATAAAGTTCAGATATTAGGTGGAAATGGTATGGCAGGTACAGTTATATATGAAGAAGATATAATTATTACTGATCCAGATACTACTAAAATTAATGTTGAAGTTAGCGAAGCAAATACAGTGACGGTATGTCCTCAAAATTTAAAAGATTACTTTTTTGATTATAAATTACCTCGTGACCAGTTTATTAAGAATGGAGAAATATTTGACTTTGATACTCAAACTTATAAATTTTGTTACTTTACTTCACAGAATGCAAACAACATAAATAAGGAACAGCCACTTTGTGGACCATTCATTAATCCTCCAGTTGATAAACCATTTTTAAATGCACAAAAAGATATTGAAGGACCTAATCCAATTGAGGTTAATGTAGTAGGTCAATGGAAGCTTACAATTCAAATAGATAATCCATCACAAATTGAAGTAACTGATATTGTTGTAAATGATATTATTTTAAATTCAGAAACAACTGTTATATTTTTAAACCAGAGTAAAGGTAATGTAATAGAAAATCCCACTGGAGAGATTACATGGGATAATTTTAGTCTTGCAAATGGAGAAATGGCTACTCTTGAGATTGTAATAGAAGGCTCTTTTTCAACAACAGGTTGTAGATTTTTAGATGAAGGAACCATTAATGGAAGTTGGAGTGGAGGAGAAATAGAGGAAGTAATGTTTTGTGATTGTGGAATTTGTGTTATTCAACCAACACCCCCAATTCCAACTAGAGGTATAGATTTATTTAATATTTTTTAATAACTACGGACGAGAACAAGCCTGGGTAGACAAGTTCACAAGTGGGGACGGTTCATAAATATATAATTATCAAGTACAAGCCTAGATAATTATATATTTATGAACCGTCCCTGGTTTGTCTTTAATTTTTATTTTTCGTAGCAGGCTACAATTTCACCATAATATAATGTATGGTAATTATCACCTTTGTAACATTCCTCAACTGAATCATCTAATATTAGAGATGGATCCATTGCTTGTTTGTAAAGAATTTTGCACTCATAATACATATTACAATCAGAGACTACTGGTGAAGAAACCTCTTGGCTAGGTAAGAATTCGATATTTGCTTCTGCACATTTATCTATATCTCTACCTGATTTTGTTCCACATATAGTTAGTGCTTTTTTCATATTATCATCATATGGAATACTTACAGTAAAACTATCACTATTTTCTATAAAATCGTAAGTATATCTTGATGGACGAACCAATGCCATAAACACAGGTTTCTTCCACATGAAGCCAACACTTCCCCATGAGATGGTCATTGTATTTGATTTATCTCCTGATTTTACAGTTAAAAAAGCGCCTCTTTTATGAAGGTGTTCCATAGCTATTTCAAGATTTTGATTGAATTTCATTATTTTCACTCCCTAAATAGTTTATGTGATAATTATATATTATTATATTTCTATTATCAAATATTATGAAAATACTTAATTATATTAGATGATATTGAAAGAGTAATTAGAGTAACTAATATATTAGGAAGTATTTAATTTATAGAGAATCCATGGTTAAATATTTATTTAAAACATAGCATATGATAAAATTACTAATAAGTAATTTTATGCTTGGAGGATAAGTATGAAAAAATATAGATTTAATAAATTAAGCAAGGTTCTTATAGGCGTGAGTGTTCTACTAATAATTGCATTAATAGTATCATATTCATTGAAGGGTATTACTTATAGCAGCACAATAATTAATGATAATATAAATAACAGAGTCATGGATATTGAGTATTTCTATGGTGTAGTAGAGAAGACATATGAATTTAATGAAGCCTCTAAATATGAGATAAGTGCTTCAATCAAAAGTGGAAAACTTGAGATGGATATTGTTGATCCTAATGGAAACATTGTAGATAATGTTTCATTTGGAAAGGGAAAAGACCAAAAAATTGTTGGAAATAAAGAATTGACTAGGGGTGAATATAAGTTTCTTTTAAAAGGACTATTTTTGAAGGATGCTCATGTGGAGATTAATTTTGAATAATAAAGTAAAATAATAATTGTTTAGATAGCATTAGAATTTGTGAGGAATTCTAGTGCTATTTTGTGTGCGGCCAGCATGGGTCCAATCTATAGGGTGCAAGTCCCGATCATTTAAGGTTATTTATGTGCTAGTACCTCATTTAAGTATTTTTTTTTGACAAAAGATAGGTGCATTTGTTTGCTTGTAATGTTAATAAATAATTAAATTATTAATAGATAATTCTACAGTGACAAAAAAAGATATTATTGATAGTAAGAAAAATAATTTAATTTAATTTAACTTGTAATTATAGGCTAAATTAAAAATAAATGTCATAAAAACAAAAAGAAGAATTATTGGATAAAAAAGGTTCGTAGAGTATAATAATAGTTACAAGCTTGTTAAAATATTATTTGAGGAGTGTTTAACATGAAAAAAAATATTGTTGCAGTAATTTTGTCAACTACATTGTTGTTCTCTACAGTAACTGTAAATGCATTTGCAATTGATATAAATAAAAACTATAGTAAAATTGAGAGTAAACTTAATAAAATTGACGATATTATTATTGAAAACGAAAAATATTTGGACAAGGATTTTGTAGAAGTAGTTAAGAGTATAGTGGAAATTAAGAAATTAAACCCAAATTTAGATGTGAATCAAATTCAAAGGTTAATTGAGTCAAAGTCAATGAAATTTAGTCATAGAATTAACTATAGCATCGGAGAATCGGTTTCTGGAGCTTGGAATAAACTTACTGATGCTGAAAAGAAACTAGTTATTTTATATCCTGCAGAAGCAATTTTTGTAAATTCAGCCAAAAATAAAACAGATGAAATTACTATAAAAAAATACCCAAATTGGCAAGATGGAGATAAAGGTAATGCATTTAGGCATGCTTTGTGGAATGCAATGATGGCTAGAGATATTGGACATAATTTAGCAGAAAAATTTGCAACAGCTCACGAAAATTTTGGAGATATGAATGATGAAGTAGATAGAAGTGTATGGGGAGGACATACTGGAGCAGAGCATAGAGCAATGGATATGAACAATAATGCTAAAGGTAGAGCTTGTGTAAAATGGTACGAAGTGTTTGCGAAAAATGAAACTTTAGCTAATAGAGTTCAAGAAAAAATTGATAATGGAGAAATGATTATTTTGGTAAAATAATGGTCTGTGTCTCAGGAACAATAATACTTAAGTGGATGTTTGCTAAAATTATGCAGATATCCGCTTAATATTATTTCTATACTGTATCAAATATATTTATAATTAATTTGTGAGAAATATATTAATTGATTTACCGCAAAAAGTAACTCTAACTAAAATACTTTTTGTGGTTGAATCATTAATTTAATATATTTCAGTCTCAAATTAGAAGTATAAAAGGAGGGTGATAAGTGTTGAATAAAATATTGAAATGTATTGTTCTTGTATTAGTTGCTATAGGTATCCTTTATATAGGCATATTCAGTAGAAATAAAGAAAAAGCGAGCGACCAAATTAAAGAAAGATTGATTAATTTTCAGAAGGAAAATAATGAATTTATTATGGAAGATATTACTCCATTTAATTGGGATAGGGCATATGTTGTGGATAAACCATTCATAGGAGAAGAGCACCTAGATAAAATACTAGGAATTGATACAAATCTTAAAAGACTTGATATTGATAGATTAAGAAGAATAGTTTTTATAGAAAACGATGAAGTTGTATATGACTTTGTATACTTGATTACTGAATTTAATTTTTCAGATGTTTTTGGTGAAGTAAGAAAGGAAGATATTTTTATGTGCATAAAGAATAATGAAATATATACAGTAAAGAAAGTAAACAAGTAGCTTTGTCATTAAATATTAGTTGAGAGAAACATAGTATATGTGTAAGCGGTTAATAATTCGTCATATTGACAGTAATTAATCGCTAATATTATAATCTTTTTTATTTAAATAGCATTCCTCAGGCAGCTCCGCCCAAGGTAATAGAGATTTGATGGGTTTTATATCCATACGTAGATGGAAAAAGATTTGATGGAAGTATAAATCATATTCGAAATGCAGGAAGATTACTTGGGAAAATACATAAAGTAGGTGAAAATAAGAGATTCTTCAAAAGTGGATTTAAATTCGAGACATTTGATGATGAGTTTATTGAGGAAATAAATGATGATATAAAAATAATAAAGGAAAGATATAAAGATATAATCTCAAGTGAAGTTTTAGAGGAATTTGAAAAATGGATTAAAGCTGCAATAACAACAAATTATAATAATGTTAATAAGAGCGAGCTGCCAATGGTAGATTGTTCATGGGATTACAAAGGGAATAATCTTATATATTCAGAAGAGGGGTATTATGAATATATACAATTAAATAATGTAGAAAAGGATACTTGGAATGATATTCTAAGATTTGTATTTATAGATGAAGGTTTATGGGCAATTGTTGATTTAGAGGATGATGAAAGCCAGAGACAGAAGGAATTTATAAAGAGTTTGATTGAATTTAATGAAGAAGATTTTGAACTTTAATTTATTATATTGAAAAGAATTTAATACACTATTGTTTCATGGACAATAGTGTATTTTTTTAATATAAGATAAAGTATTTTCGCGAATACAATATTTTATCCTAGATAAAAGGAGTAAACAGTCCTGTTCTAGAGAACAAAAAAATATAGATTCTCACAAAGGTGAGAATCATCCATGATTATAGACTATACATTATTAATTATACATTTCTTTTCAAACACAACGTGCTTCTCCTTAAGCAGGTTCTATTTGATGCAATTTTTTTCGCTTAGAAATAAATGATATATCATCAGAGAAGATATATTCGGGAATAAATGTTTTAATTGTTTCCTTGGTTATTATTACTTTTTTAATCTCTTTTTTCGAGGGAACTTCAAACATAATATCTGTCATAACATCTTCAATTATTGAACGTAATCCTCTGGCACCTGTGTTTCTCACAGTTGCTTTTTTTGCGATTTCTTTTAATGCATCATCTGTAAATTGGAGCTCAACGCCTTCAAGATTAAATAATTTTTTATATTGTCTCACTAAGGAGTTTTTAGGTTCACTCAAAATTTTTACCAGAGTTTCTTCATTTAGTGAATTCAAAGTGATTATAATTGGGAGTCTTCCTACGAATTCTGGTATCAAACCGAATTTAAGGATATCTTCAGGTATAAGATTTTTCATGGTTTTATCTGAAGTCAGTTGGGATTTTGAATGAATTTCAACTCCAAATCCCATGGTATTACTAGCGGTTCTTTGCTCTATTATTTTATGTATTCCATCAAAGGCTCCACCACAGATAAATAATATGTTAGTTGTATCAATATGTATAAAGTCTTGATGGGGATGCTTTCTACCACCCTTTGGAGGAACAGAGGCGGTAGTGCCTTCTAATATTTTAAGGAGGGCTTGTTGAACGCCTTCTCCAGATACATCACGAGTAAGTGATGGATTTTCAGATTTTCTAGCAATTTTATCAATTTCATCAATATAAATAATACCTTTTTGAGCACGCTCAACATCAAAATTAGCGTTCATAAGTAATTTTGTTAAAATGTTTTCCACATCATCTCCAACATAACCAGCTTCAGTCAAGGTTGTTGCATCAGCAATAGCAAATGGGACATCTAACATTTTTGCTAGTGTTTGAGCTAAATATGTTTTACCAGATCCGGTAGGACCAATAAGTAGAATATTGCTCTTTTGAAGTTCAGTATCATCGCCTTTTACATTGAATGTAATACGTTTGTAATGGTTGTATACCCCAACTGAGAGAACTTTTTTTGCTCTATCTTGTCCAATAACATATTCATCTAAGTATTTCTTAATTTCAACAGGTGTTGGAAGTGAGGATAAGTTTTCTTCAATATTTCCAAGAGGTTCATTTTTTATTATTTCATAGCTTAATTCAATGCATTCATCACAGATGAATACATGTTTAGGACCTGTGATTAACTTTAATACATCGGATTCAGGTTTCCCACAAAAATTACAACGGATTGATTTCTTAGCATTAAATTTCTTCATAATTTTTATTCAGTGAGAGTGGAGCCAATTAATAATCTCCCACAAATCCCCCTTTCAATCAGTAATGTTTTATGTAGAAAATTAATCAAGTAAGATTAATTTTCTGAGCTTATGGTAAATACATAAACAATATACAACAAAATTCATAGGCTTATAAAAATAAGTTTAAATTGAATAATATGTTAATTTAATTATAATATAAACTGTGTATATAATAAATGAATATAATTTGGAAAGTAAACGAAATTTATTCATGTGATTTCATAAATAAAGTTTAACTATGGATTCTCTATATGTAGTAAATGATTATAATTAAATTCCACCTATAAAAAATGGGATTGTGAAGGTAAAATAAGATTTAAGATGGGACAAGTAGGGGACGGTTCATAAAAAAAGTTATAGGTGGAGTAAATCTTGAGTGGACAAGTCATTAAGGTTTCAGGAAATTTTAATAAGGCAATTTAGAGGAGATAAGAATGATAAATTATAAAGAAATTAAAGATATAGACAGTAATAAGATTAAACAACTTTATGATGATGCAGGTTGGATAATGTATACAAAAGATATACCTAAATTAATAAGGGCAATAAATAACTCAAAAGATGTTATAACAGCATGGGAAGGAAATGAACTTATTGGGTTAATAAGAACAGTTGGGGATGGAGAAACAATTCTTTATATTCAAGACATACTTGTAAAGAAGAGTCATAAGAGAAAAGGAATAGGGACGCAACTGTTAAATGTAATACTTGATAAGTATACACATATAAGACATAAGGTTCTTCTAACTGATAACAGTGAGGAAACAAAAGGTTTTTATGAAGCTTATGGATTCAAGCAAAGTGATAATTTTGAGTTGGTTAGTTTTGTTAAGTTCGATTAATAGAATAAATGGGAAAGATTAGGGAGGAATAAAATTGGTGAAAGTAGAAACTGAAAGATTAGAATTATTGCCGTTGGATTCAAAGAATTTATATTTATCAACTGAAAATTTTCAGGAGATGGAGAAAAACTTAGGATTGAGTATTACAGATACAAAGCTTATGCTTCTGAGGCATTAAAAGGTTTAATTGAATGGATTTTTGAAAATCCAGAAGTAAAAAGTGTATTCGCAGATACTGAAAAGGATAATATTCCATCACACAAGGTGTTAGAAAAGGCTGGGGCTGTAAAGTGTAAAGAAACAGAGGAATTAATATGGTGGAAAATCGCAAAAGGCTAGGATTAAATATAGATATGGAATAAGGGGAATGAAAATGATAATTGGAAATAAAGTTGTAATCAGACAATATGAGTTAGGTGATGAAAAATATCTTTATAAGTGGTGGAATAATGGGAGCATGATGGAGCATGCTACTTTCCCATATGGATTAATGAATAGCGAAGAGTCTATAAGACAAAACGTACAGAAAGAACTTCAAAAGAATGAGTTATTTCCTGAGGGCAAGAGGTTTATTCTTTGTAGAAAAGAGGATATGAAACCCATTGGTGAAATGAATTATGGTGGTTGGAATAAAAGAAATAGAATTAGTGAGTTTGGAATAAAAATATGTGAGGTAGATGAACAGGGGAAAGGTTATGGAGAAGATGCCCTTGCGCATTTCATTGACTACATGTTCAGAAATCTAAACCTAATTAAAGTTGAATTAACAACTATGGCAGATAATAAGAGAGCTCAAAATTTTTATAAGAAATTAGGTTTCAAGGAAATTGGAATTATTAGAAAGGGTTGTTATGACAGCAGAAGAGGAGAAAACAGTGATGTGATGTACATGGACTTGCTTAGAGAAGAGTGGGAGGAGTCCAAGAAAGGGTTTAAATTGAATTATTTTGAGAATAATCTTTGGATATAAAGCTTAATTTACAAGGGGGATAAAATGAACGAAGTTATTATAAATGATATTAGAAACAATCTAAGAGAAATAATTAAAAAGAAATATAATATAACTGAATTAATTGAATTAGGGGGATATCAAAATTTTATATATGAAGGTTAGTTTAATAATAAAAAGTATATATTTCGTATTACTCATGCTTCACACCGAAATAAAACTGAGTTATGTGTGTTTTTTTTATTACCACCAAATGTGAACCCTCCCACCAGTTGCTCACGCAGAACTGGGGGCTTCTAGTATCATGTGCTAGAATTTTTCCTGTTTCCTAGAACATCGCCATATAGGTCTTATGCGTTCTCCACAGGCTTGACTTTCCCTAGGACCTAGGGTAGTTACCGTTTTGTTGTATTCTAAGTTGCCTTAGATATTTTACGTGATGGAGGCTAAGCTTGGTTTTCGCTATATTCGTATACCCATCACAACCTTATATATCTAGTTATAAAAGAACATTTATACGTATAGTGTATACATTTTCTGATGATTTTATACCTGTACGCTATAGTATCTTCAGAAGGATATCGAACCCTTCTGAAAATAGTATTATCCATCACCCACTTGTAGAAGATAGGTGACTTCCATACAATTACGGTTAAATTAAATGATAGACATGATAAAATATGGTATAGACTAAAATTCATCAGAGGGGGTATCATTTGATGAACTTTTAGATCAATTAGAAAAAACAAAATAAAGCAATTAAAAGGTATATAAATATATTGGAGGTATGTAATGGGGATACTAACAGATTTTAAATCAACAGTTTTAGAAAATGACCTTGGGGTTTATGGCATTCACGTTCATCAAAATGGTAGGACAATTGCTGAACATAGATTTAGAAGTGATGATAGAGAAAATTTGTATTCTGCATCCAAGACTTTCGTTGCTGTGGCTATTGGTATTGCGGAATTTGAAGGACTGTTAACCACTGATGATTTTGCACTTAGTTTTTTTCCGGAATTTAGAGATACTGCAAGCAATGGTACTGAGCATATCAAAATTAAACATCTTCTGATGATGGCTTCAGGTCATGTGGAGGAGGATTATTCAAAATATAATGAAATGGACCGTGCAGAATTATTCTTTTCAACAGAAGTCAAGGTGAAGCCTGGATCAAGGTTTTTCTATGAGGACTTGTGTAGCTATATGTTAGGTCGTATTATAGAAAAGCTTAGTGGTAAAAATCTATTAGCATACTTAAAACCACGTTTGTTTGATTACTTGGGTATTATTAACCCACAGTGGCACACCTGTCAATTGAATCACACTGCTTGTTCAGGAGGTTTATTTCTCACCACAGAGGAGTTCTCGCGGATGGGTATTTTACTTCTTAATAAAGGACGTTATGGTGAGAAACAGATTCTTTCTTCAGAATACGTTGATAAAATGCATGCTAATTGGATAGATACATCATATAAATTTGATTCTGAATCTCAACAGGGATATGGATATCAGGTTTGGAAATGTACAGTCCCCAATACATATAGGGCTGATGGAATGTATGGCCAGTATTGTGTTGTTCTAGAAGATTACAAGGCAGTAGTAACTATCACTGGACATTATGAGGAGTATGGGAAGGATGTGCTTCGGTCTATTTGGAAAGACATAGTTCCTCATCTTTAAAAATGATTGAGAAGAAACCGAAGTTTAGTGAAGTGCGGTGAATCGTACTATAGTAAATTATTTATATAACATTTACTACCTAGATATTTATACATTAGAAATTGCAACTTAAAGTTGCAAAGAATGATAAAAAAGAAGTTAAAGGTTGGTGTAAGAATAAGGTTAAATCACATTATAATAAGTTTATTATAATGTAAAGGAGAGTCTAAAATATGAGCTTTGGACAAAATATTCAATTTTTAAGAAAAATGCATAAAGGAATGACTCAAGAAGAGTTGGCAGAAAAAATGGGCGTTTCTCGTCAAACTATTTCAAAGTGGGAACTTGATGCTGCATATCCTGAGATGGATAAGGTAATAGAACTATGTAAACTTTTCTCATGCTCTATGGATAAGTTAGTTAGGGAAGATATAAATATGATTAATGAAGCCTATTCAAATATTAGAGTAGAAAAAGTAGATTCATTTTCTTTTGTTAAATATTCAGTTATAAGTAGAGAGCCAGAAGAAGATGCTATAAAACATATAAAAGATTGGGCTAATAGTAATGGAATCAATAAGCCACAAATAATAGGGTGGGATTTTCCACATGTATCACAGGAGCAAATCAATGTATATCATATGCATGGATATGCTGCAGCATGTATTTTACCTTCTAATTTTAAAGTAGAATGTAATAACTTAGAAATTATCAACCAAAAAGAACAACAATATGCAGTTATTACAATCAAAGAACCTTTTATTGACCCATTTACTCTTATTCCTAATGCATATAAGACAATTATGATATACATGGAAGTAAATTGCTACAAATATAAGCAGGCTAAAGATATTATATCTTGTTTTGAAAAGGTGTATGAGAAAGATAGTGTTTGTTATATGGATGTATATATTGCTATTGAGAGTTGATTATCTTTAAATGAAAAGAGCGTTTTTTATGATTAGGTGGTTTAAGAAAAAGAATTACTGGTATTATAGTAGACTTTCTTGTACATAAATATAAAGTGTTATTAAAGGGCTGGATATACTCCAGCCCTTATAAATTATAATAGGTGTCTTTAAAAGACTCAAATCGAACAATACAATAGCTTCTTAAAAATATGAGTCCCATTTTTCCATAGCAAGCATATTGGATGATTGAAGCGACTCCTAGTATTATCACTACGAGCATTAAATCTTTGCTTAGGGACTGTAATAAAAATCCTGTCAAGCAAAGCAAAGGAATCACAATAAAATGCAGGTAGAGGATAACTTTCGTATTTTCAAAATCTAAATCACGCGTTCCATTTTCATTTTCTGCTCTTAATTTTCCTTCTTTCACGGCTGTAATAGTCTTTATAAACACGTATAAAATATAGAGAACACCAAGTGTAAGTGCTATGACACCAAACAGCATGAGCACGAATATATCTTTGCCATTGTAAAAATGCTCCTGATATAAAATGCCAAAGTAAGCGAAATAAGTATCCACAGATAATTTAAACATATAAATAAAAGACATTGATGCAAGTGTTTTTTGATACTTATACGAACGCTTTTGTGTACGAACAATGAGAAGTACTAATACGTTTACTAGGATAAGTATCGCATCTACCCAAAATAGAATAGCTAGTATTGAGGTATCTGATGAACTTTTGTATTTTAGATACCCTGAATAAGCGTAAGCAACTGGAATAAACATAATCAAAGAAACAATAAAAGTGGCAATTAAAGCTACAAAATGATCCGAAGGGGATGTCATGTCATATTTCATGTTATAAAAGTTTTCTTCTGATAGTTCTTTAAGCATACCTGTACTGCTACTTAAAATATGAACAAATATACCCATATTAAGAAAATTCCCTATTCAACGTGTCTGAATTTGCCTAAGCTACTCTCATTTGGTATAACACTCCAAGGGGGGATTCCCGACTTAGCCATCGGTACAGATACAAGTTCTAGTGTAATTAAGGAATCTTGTATTTTTTAACATCTCTAAGTGTGATGAAGTTTTTGTACCTTTAAAACTTGCTTTTGGATATTTCGTTTAGTAGCCTCTTCCTTTTCTATTTTATTTTTTTGTTTCAAGCTTTCGTATTTCCTCGAAAGTTTTCTTTGTTCTTGTTTTAATTTCTTAACTGTTATTATTTAAGTGACTAAACGAAAAATAACAGTTAAAGTGAGGATATAATAATTATGGTAACTGCTCTTGTGGGTAAATGCAAGGAAATTTTAAAAGGTTTTATGAACCGTCACCATACTTGTCTTATTTAAAATAACTTAATCTTTTCAACACACTATCTTCCCCAAGTACTCTCATAATTGAGTAAAGATCTGGTGAAGAGGATCTTCCCGTAAGTAGTATACGTAAAATACATGCAGCATCAGCCACTACCCCTTTATATTTATTAGGGTCTTTTTTGTATTGAGACTTATTCTTTGCAAACCCAAAATCTATAGCGCAAGTTTTAAGTTTATCAAACCACACTTCTTTGGAATCATCTAAAGAAAAGTTAGTAAGATAACTTGAGATAAATAATTTCGCATCAGATAAAGATAAAGTAGAAGGAAGCTTATCGGTGATTATAGAATCATCAATAGAAAATAATGAATCATAGAAGTAAGAAATATAATCAAAAACGTCGCTCCATAAGGTAATATCTTTACGTGGGTTATCACATAATCTATCAATATTTAAAATATTTATAAAGTACTCTTTATCATATTTAAGAAGACTATTTAGTTTGAGATCATATTTTTCACTCCACGTTAAACATTTACTGTATATTTCTTCAGCTGGCATTAAAGAAATTATATCTTTACTTATGTTATTAAGTTTATCAACATCAAATAATGCTCCGCCACAATTCATCTTTGGCAATAAAATCTTGAACTCATCGAGGGATGAATGAGGATTATCCCTTCTCCAATCTTCATAATCTGAATTAATAAGTGTCAGTAAATACTCTTTTACAATAGAAAAGTCATATCCTTTATTTCTATAATAGTCTAGAGACATTTCAGGATCTTTTCTTTTACTTAATTTTCGCTTAGAGGTTCCATCCATTTTCATCAATGTAGGAATATGCGCATACTTAGGGGCTGGATATCCAAGAATATCAAAGAGCTGAAGATGTATTGGAACAGATGGAAGCCACTCTTCTCCACGTATAACATCTGTAGTTCTCATTAGCATATCATCAACAGCATGAGCAAAATGATACGTTGGAAGTCCGTCTTTCTTCATTAATACTACATGAAGAATGTTTTCAGGCATTGATATTTTCCCACGTATGGAATCTATAAAATCAATTCTTTTGTCAGGCGAACCAGGGGATTTCAAACGTATTACATATGGAACTCCTGACTGTATAAGCTGTGTATACTCTTCTAAGGAACAATTGGAATACTTAGCCCACTCACCCCAACAACCAGGTAGAAGTTTTTGAGTCATCTGGTTTTCACGCATAGTTGATAGCTCATCTTCGGTTAAGAAACAAGGATAAGCTAATCCTTTCTCAACTAAATCTTTTACATAGGCTTGGTAAATATCTTTCCTCTTACTTTGAATATAAGGACCATATGAGCCTATATAATTGTTATCATCTATCATTCCCTCATCAAAAGGAATAGTGAACTCCTTAAAGGCTGAAATAATATCATCTATACCACCAGCCACTAATCTTTTTTGATCTGTATCTTCTATTCTAATATAGAAAATTCCATCACTTTGATGAGCTGATTTCTCATAAATAAGAGAAGCAAAAATTCCTCCAAGGTGCTGAAAGCCAGTAGGGCTTGGTGCATAACGGGTAACAATTTTCTCTGGTGAGAGATTTCTTTTAGGATATTTCTTAAGATAAAAATCGATTTTTTTATCTACATGTGGGAAAAGTAAATCTGCTAATTTTTTGTTATTCATAGTTGATTCCTCCTAATATTTTATTAAATCTAGTTTCTAAAAGCTGATATGAGCGATCTAAAAATGTAAATAAAAATGGAAACAAAAAAGCTCTCATCCTAAAAAATAGGACGAGAGCATAGCTTTCGCGGTACCACCTAATTTGATTCTTCAACTTTTTTGTGTATACTAAATCATAAACTATTAAAGAAATATATGAATAAGTATACTTCATAGAATCCACTCTATCAGTACTAACATACTGTGCTATATTTAACGGTTAGCCTCCGTAGTTCGTAATCACCATAAAATAAATAGTAGGGGTTTCAGAACTCCACTCCAGAGCTTCTTTCTTCAGGACTAGTTGTTGAATTTCCACCATCATCAACTCTCTTTAAACCAGATAAAACTGAATACTATTCTCCTTCAAAGTGTTTTTTGAATGATTTTTTAAAATTATAACAGAATTTATATAAAATGTAAAGAAGGTTTTAAAAAAATAAGTTAAGGCACGAGTTGGGGACGGTTCATTAAAAGTTAATTGTAAGGAAGTCATCAATCTTCTAAAAGTTGGTGACTTTCATTCAATAGATTAGAATTAAGTATTTAGCCCACTATAGAAATGTCACCAATTAACTTGATTTCATCACCATTAACAACAATTCCATCTCCATCTTTACAAGCATAAACTGTACAGTTTTTCTCTTTAGCATAAATATTTAAGGAATCTAAAGTTTTTTCACTTCCATCCCAGTGGGGATAAAATTGAAAATCAACAAAGCCTAACGAATCGGTGTTTTCAAGTCCTATTATATTTTCATCACTATCATCACCATATCCAGCTATGTCTATTGTTTTAGTCATAATAATGCTCCCCGCACTAATCCCAATTAATATACCACCATTATTTACATATGATTTTAGTAGTTCTAGGAGTCTTCTTTTTTTCAGTAGATTAAGAAAATAAAATGTATTACCACCTGAAAGATGAATTGCATCACATTTAAATATATTCATGATTTTTGTTTCATCGTATTCTTTATCTAAATCGAAATACTGGATATTAGTGATTCCTAAAGTTTTATAGTATTCAACTTTTTGATTGTAATATTTTCTTGTCAAATCTGAACAAGATGGTATGTATCCAATAGAAGGATTACTTTTCCCAAGTAGATTTAAAAGTTCATTGTTTAGTTTGTTATTCTTTTCAATTATTTGATCACTGAATAATATGAGCTTTACCATTTACTATCATCCCCTTATGGCCCTTAATTTAAAAGTATTATAATGGATTATACCAAATTATAGTATATTATTAAAGGAAATTGTTGGACGATAAAGAAATATAGTATTAACTAGCTTGGACATAGATACTTACACTGAGGGGTGAAGGATAAAAAATGTATATTATAAATGTAGAGGCAGCCATTTATAATAAAGATAAATGGTTGGTGATTAAAAGAAGTGAAAAAGAAGAAAATTCACCAGGAGAAATTGCTTTTGTAGGTGGAAAAGTAGAAGGCTTTGGATTTAGTGAAGATGTTCTGGAAAAAAATTTGAAAAGAGAGATAATGGAAGAGGTTGGAGTTGAGATAGAGGAAAATATGCACTATGTAAATAGTAGTTCTTTTGTGACAGAGAAGGGTGAGTGTGTAGTAGATATAGTATTCCTTTGTAAATTTAAAAGTGGAAACCCTTATTGTAGAGGAATAGATGAAGTAGAAGAGGTATATTGGATATTAAGAGAAGAGATATTTAAGATTTCTAATCTCACTCCATGGTTTAGGAAAAATATTGAGATGGCAGATAATTTAAGAAGAAAGATAGAAGAGTAAATTTAGTTATGTGTGATGGTGCGTTAAGTTGGGGACGGTTCATGAAAAGTTACCATCTAGCTCGTACAACCAAACGTCAGAAGTATTTGATCACAAGATTGTCCAAGCTATACGTATAAATTTATGAACCGTCCCCAGCCTGTCTAATTTAACAAGAATATGGGCAGGGATTACGAGAAGCAGTATAAAGAGTTAAAGTTTGGTGAAGAGTAGAATTATATTCAGGCTGTTGAAAAAGCCCAATCTCATCGTCACTAAGACTCGATGTGCTGCTCGAGTACTAATTTGTACACTGCGCTGCTCGCTCAGCTTGTTCCTTGACCTTGGGCTTTTTCAACAGCCTGAAACTCTAAAGATATAAAACATAGTGAACAATATTTTTAAAATTTGAACAATCTAAATAAGATGAGGAGTTTAGTTTAGTCTTCTCATCTTATTTATTTGTGATAAAAAAATTTAAAAAATACATAAGAAAATAAAACGTTTTTCAAATTCATTGCGTCTTATATATGAAAAATCAATAAACGTTTATTAGGAGTAAAAATTATGAGTGATAATTTTAATTGTGACAGAGATAGTTTTTTAGAATTTGAAAATTTAGCACAAATTGTACATAAGGACTTATATATTTTCTTATATAGTATGTGTAAGGATAACGAGTTGGCAAATGACGCACTTCAAAATGCATTAATTAAGGGTTATAAAAATTTTCATACATTAAAGAATACCCTGGATTTTAAGAGTTGGATGTTCACGATAGGTAAGAGAGAGCTGTATACTATAATCCGAAAAAATAAAAAGCATTATGTGGAGAGTATTGAGATAAAGGTAAAGAATGAAGTCGTTAATGAAATTCGAAGAAATCCAGAGGAAGAGTTTTTAATGAAAGAAAAAAAAGAAATGGTCATGGAGGCTATAGAAAATCTGAAAGAAGATTTGAGAGAGGTTGTTCTAATGAAATATTTTCACAACTTATCTTTTGAAAAAATTTCAAAGATCTTAGATATTAATGTTAACACGGTGCGTTCAAAGCATATGCGTGCAAAAGGGTATATAAAAGAACATATAAAAGAGTATTTAGGTGAAACTTATAGCATTTAATGGAGGTGTAAATTCAATGAAAAAAAATAATATAGAGTGTTTGATTGAACAAAGTTTAGAAGAATATGAAAAAAAGATGGAGTTAGAAGGAATGATAATTCCAGAGTTCACTGAAACAATGAATATAGTGAAAAGTAAAATCAATAAAGAAAAAAATGAGGATAAAAATATTTTACTATTTAAAAAGAATGAAAAAAGGAGAGATGGATTTATGAAAAAGCAGGTTAAAAAATATGTAGCTGTAGCGGCAATGTTATCAATTATAGTAGTTGGAGGGGGGATTTACTCGTTTCTTGGAAGTAATAGTAATGGAACAAAACCAGGTATTACTGATAATGGATGTGTTCAGATTCCTAATCCGTGGGTAGATGTTGACTCTGTTGAAGACGCAGAGAGAGAATGTGGTTTTGAAATAGAGCAATTTACCTATTTACCAGATGGATTTAATAAAAGTGAGACTGTATATTTAAAGAATGAGGAAGGGGTTATAGTGAGACAATTTGCTCGTAACTCAACAGATGAAAGATTAAGTTTTGAAAAGCGTAGTAAGACCATTGAAAATGATGGGGATTATAATGTATATGATAAAGAAGATACTATTGATGTTGCAGATTTATCAGTTACAGTTAAGTATGAGGATGGGGAGTTAAAGAAAGCTGAATGGGAAAAAGATAATTTTAAATATTCTATAATGATTGATAATAAAATCAAGCTTGAAGATATGGTAAAAATAATTGAAGGGCTTAAATTTTAAGGGAAATAGCAGAAGTCTTGAAATTGTATAATTCATAGATAGTAATAATTATAAGGCTAGTCCGCTCAACTATATTGGTTGATTGGACTAGCTTTTCAATTTGAAGTAAAACAATATATGAACCGTCCCCCACATGTCTAATGTTGAGAGCTTTGAAATTCTTTGCTATTAACTCATATTAAAAATTGTACCCATACATTTCTCAAAATAATAAAAATGTCATATAATGTGATTGCGGGCCTGTATTTTCAAATATTTTATTTTTTTAACTATTATGTTAATATATTATAAAAATGTAATATATTAAGTGATGCAATGTAAACAGAATTTTAGAATTTTACATATAAAAAATAAAACGGGGGTATTATTATGGCAAATTCAAATTTAAACAAAAACTTAGCTCAAATGCTTAAGGGCGGAGTTATTATGGACGTTACAAATGCTGAACAAGCAATTATTGCAGAAAAAGCTGGTGCTTGTGCGGTTATGGCACTTGAGAGAGTTCCAGCAGATATAAGAAAAGAGGGTGGAGTTGCAAGGATGTCTGACCCTAAGATGATTAAAGAGATTCAAGCAGCTGTTTCTATTCCTGTTATGGCTAAGGTTAGAATAGGTCACCTTGTTGAAGCACAGATTCTTGAAGCAATAGGAATTGATTTTATAGATGAAAGTGAAGTGCTTACACCTGCTGATGAGGCTTATCATTTAGATAAAAAAGCTTACAATGTTCCATTTGTATGTGGTGCAAGAAATCTTGGAGAGGCATTGAGAAGAATTGGAGAAGGTGCATCAATGATAAGAACAAAAGGGGAAGCAGGTACTGGAAATGTTGTTGAAGCTGTTCGTCATATGAGATGTATGATGGATCAAATGAGAATGGTTAAGAATGCGCCAAGAGAAGAGCTTATGACAATTGCAAAAGATCTAAATGCTCCTTTTGATTTAATTGAATATGTTTGGGAAAATGGAACACTTCCAGTTGTAAATTTTGCTGCGGGTGGAGTAGCTACTCCTGCTGATGCAGCATTAATGATGCAGTTAGGAGCTCAAGGGGTATTTGTTGGATCTGGAATATTCAAATCTGGAGATCCAGAGAAAAGAGCACAGGCTATAGTTAAGGCTGTAACTTACTATAATGACCCCAAAATGCTTGCTGAAATATCTGAGGATTTAGGTGAACCAATGTCAGGTCTTGAAATAAATACTTTAGAAAATAAGTATGCTGAAAGAGGCTGGTAGGATGAAAATAGGTGTACTAGCGCTTCAGGGGGCATTTATAGAGCATATTAACCATCTTAAAAAGCTTCAATGTGAAACAGTTGAAATTAGAAAAGTTGAAGATTTGAAGGATTTAGATGGAATTATTATTCCTGGTGGAGAGAGTACAACCATGAGTAAACTCTTAAAGGAGACAGGAATAATGGAGCCTCTTAGAGGTAAAATTATAAATGGACTTCCAGTATGGGGTACTTGTGCAGGTATGATTATTCTGGCTAAAGAAAACGAAAATCATCCTATAGATGGACTGAAAGTTATGGATATAAAGGTAAGAAGAAATGCTTATGGAAGTCAGAAAGATAGTTTTGAAGAAATAGTTAATATTAAAGAGATTTCCCAGAGTCCGGTGCCTTTAGTATTTATCCGTGCTCCATATATATTTGAATATAATGATAATGTTAAAGTTTTATATAAGAAAGATGGAAAAGCTGTAGCTGTAAAACAATGTAACATGTTTGCAACTTCATTTCATCCAGAGTTAACTGATAATCATGAATTTCATAGATATTTTTTATCTATGTGTTGTGGGGAAAGTAATTAATTTTTAATAATCAACAGATTATAGATAAAACAAAAGCTATTACTCAAGCTATTGAATTAGTTAGGTGCAATCCAAAGCATAATTTATAATAACAAGAGTTTCAATTTCAGTACGTGCCATGGATATTATTTTAAATAATACGTAGACTAATGCGTAGACAAAACCACATGAAACTATCATCAAAAGATAGTTTCATGTGGTTTTCAAATTTCAATTAACTATTTAACATTTCTCTATATTTCTCAAGTTCATGTGTAATAGCAAAGAAATTATTTAAATTTTCTTCTTTTTTATCAGAGGATACAAGTTTCTTGCCAAGTTCAGAGGAGGCTACAGCAAGTGCACATTCAAGGCGTATAATATTTGCATGAATGAAGTTATAGCTATCACCAACACGTGCCTTTTCTTTATTCTCACACATTTTCTGTAGATAGTAATCGTAGTCACCTTCATAACTTATAAGTTGATGGTCCTCAATGGTAACAACTTTATTAGCTAAAGCTTTAGCGAAATATCTATCGTGGGAAACAAATAACATGGTTCCATTATAGTTCTTTAAGGCCTTCTCTATAGTTTCTCTAGAAATTAGATCCATGTGATTAGTTGGTTCATCTAGGACTAAAAAATTACACTTGCTAGCAAGGAGTTTACAGAAGGAAAGACGACTACGTTCTCCCATACTAAGATTACCAACTTTTTTATAGAGTGCATCAAGTTTAAATAAGAAACATGCAAGGAGATTATTTGTTTCTTTTTTATCCAAACCACAATCCATAATCTCTTGCTGCACTGTGTTTTCATGGTTTAGGTTCTTAATTTCTTGAGAAAAATATCCTATCCTAAGAGATGGATTAACCATAATCGTTCCAGAATCTTTAGGTTCTAGGTTCATAAGCATCTTTATGAAAGTGGTTTTACCAGTTCCATTTGCGCCTAAGAGCGCAATTTTATCTCCAGTTGAGATATTAAGGGATGCATTATCAAAGATAACTTTAGTTCCAAAGGCTTTCTTTAATCTATTAACTTTAACTAAATATTTAGGGTGCTTTGGAATGTCAATTAGTTTATTAAATAAATCATAAACAGCACTCATATCTTCTTTTGGAATCTCAACACGGTTTTCATTAATTCGTTTTATTTTAATCTGAATATCTCTAAAGGCTCTGTGTTGTTTGTTTGAAGTTTGCTTCATACCTTCATGTAAACCATCAGAGAATACATCTCTATTTCGATCAAGAGCATTTGCTTTAAAGAACCAATTAAGTTTTTCATCAGCATTTTTCTCAAGGAATTTTAACTCTCTATCTTGAATCTTTCTCTGTCTTTGAAGATCTTTTAGTTTTATAGATTTCTGAAGTTTATAGTTAGAATAATTTCCTTTATACTCTTTTAAGAGATCAGGTTTCATTTCAATAATTCTAGAAACGGTTTTATCTAAGAAATATCTATCATGAGAAATTATTATAACTGTGGTTTCAATATTACTAATAAACTTCTCAAGCCAAGATATTGCTTTCATATCAAGGTTATTTGTAGGTTCATCAAGTACAAGAACATCAGGATTCTTGATAAGAGCTATACAGAGAGAGAGTCTAGTTTTCTCACCACCACTGAGATGTTTATATTTTTTCTTAAGATCTTTTTCTCTAAATCCTAGTTCCATTAATGAAGATTTTATTTTTTTGAGGTAACTATTTGTGTTGCATTCGGAGTTCAGTTTTCTTGAAAATTCCTGAATAATCTTGCTCACTGACTCGTTATCAGGAAAGTTATCATTCTGTTTCAAATAAGAAAATATTTGGTTATGAGGCTGGTACTCAATATAGGAATATTGAGCATTGTCATGTTCCTCAATACCCATAAGGATTTTAACAAGGGTAGTCTTGCCAACACCATTAGGTCCGATGATCCCAACCTTTTCACCAGTATGAATTTTTCCTTCTAGATTATTAAAAATATCTATTCCATTAAAGGATTTGTGTATATTATAAAATTTAATGCTCATATATATTGCACTCCTTTTGTCATCAATTATTTATGGTAGCTTGATATCATCAAGCATTCAGAGAATAATAAGACAAGCGTAGCGATGGCATATAATCAAGTTGAAACTGAAAGTTTATTGTATAAATAATTTTTATAAAAACAAAAGCTGTGTTATTGGGAGTAGGGATCAAAGAAAAATAATTTGATCTATCCAAATAAACACAGCATACAATTCGACTAAATAATTAAAATATCCTTGTAAAGTTATAGGGGGGTTAACTCAAATTTCAATATATAAAAGTCCATAACTCGTTGATACGTCGAGATTTTGGGGCAGGTATATATTGATTTTCGTAATCAAAACCCTATAATGATTTGAGCATAGGAAAAATAACATTTCAATTATTGAAAAGTATGGATTCAGCGCTAAACTTGGATTAAGGCATCACAAACAAAACCTAGTAAATTTAATTTTTAAATTTAAGGTTAATAATTTGCCTCATTATTAAGTTAGTAATTAAATATATTTTATTTAATTAACTATAAATCTTAATTTATAAATTCCATAGTTTAGTACTCATTGCTAAATCATACCTCCTGATAGTTTTATAGATGATTAAATGAATGATACATAGTATCAAGACAATCACATCTATGAATATATTTCCAATTATATTATATATATATTTGTATTTTTTGTCAAATGTGTAACAGGGTAAGATAAACTTGCAGAATGGACGGCTGATTTTATCGTTGCAAAAGGATATAAAGCCTTTGCACAATCGGAAAGAAATCTTGGTATGCATGGATTTTATGATGAAACTACCAAAACCACTCCACTTCCCCATAAAAAGATTGCTATATTAGCTGGATTGGGTTGGATTGGATTGGGAAAAATAATTTGTTAGTTACCCAGGAATACGGAAGTGCATTGTGCATGTGTAGTGTTTTGACAAATGCACCATTCCTTACTGAAAATAGGCCAATAATAATGCCTAACTGCGGGGAATGTACTGTTTGTAAAGACATTTGTCCTACGGGGGCTATTCGTGGATCTATATGGGCAATGGGTATGAATAGAGAGTTAATAGTCGATGTATACCACTGTGACGGTTGCTTAAAATCTCAAAGAGCTCGCACGCCCCAAAGTAAACATTGGAATGTGCAAGCTCTCTAAAAGAATTAATGAACCGTCCCCGGTTTGTCTCAGTTATTAGCTTGTTTTACCAGTTATGTGGAAATTTTTCACTTTCATTGCAGGAATAACAAAGTTTCCAAAGAAACCTTTTACAGGAAGTGTTTCTGAAGAGATTGCTTCTGCGTTATTGAAAACATTAAGTATGCTCTCAGTGAATCTCATATTCTTAACTGGGCATTTGATTTTACCATCTTCAATTAGGAATAAACCATCTCTAGTTAATCCAGTCATTAATCCTTCAATAGGGTTAACAAGATTTGTATAGTGGAATCTTGTTACAATAAGACCACGTTTAGTTGATTTTATCATTTCTTCTATTGAAGAATCTCCTCCAGCCATAACAAGATGAAGTGGGAAAGAGCCGTTTCCTTCGTATCCAATTGAGTGACCTGTGATTTCTTTATTCATTAGAGAAGCACATTTGGAATCAAAAGGCATCTCTTTGAATACACCATTCTCAATAAGATTAAGCTTAGTTCGTTCAAAACCTTCAAAGTCGAAAGCGATTGAAGAAACATATTTGTTTGTCCAATCATCAACTATTGAAATATTATCTCCAAATATTTTCTCTCCAACTTTATCTTTTAAGAAGCTTATTCCGTCTAAATGAGCCTTTGAACCAAGTCCTAAATAACCAAGATAGAATAAGAAATCTGAAACCGCATTAGGAGGCATTATTATATCGTAATAACCAGGCTCGATAGTGATAGCCTCAACACCATCTCTAGCTGTTTTGTACGCTTGTTCAGTGAGTGATTTTATATCAATTTCATTGCTGTCATTTACACATAATTCAGCAAAGCCTGAAGCGTTATCCTTATGAGTTACCACAATATTATAAGTAATTGAATTTGTGTTAGCGTAACGCTTGATACCATTAGTATTCATTATAAAAATACATGATTTCTCTAATGTAAGTGATCCAGCAGCTGAGAAGTCATCCTCAATTATAGATAGAGCATCTTTTATAAGGTCGGCTCTTTTTTCTATTGAGAAATCTTCATCAAGTTGAGGGTTATAAGTGTCATTTTCGATACTATCAGGAGTATTAACCTCTGGATATTCAAAGTCACCTTCAGGAAGAAATTCAAGTTTTTCTTCAGCAGCATGAAGGGCTTCTATTAAAGAGTCTTCATCAATAGCATTTGTAGAAATGGTTGATACTTTTTTACCATTAAGAATAGTTAAAGTAACTTCATCATCACTTTTAACTACATTTTGATGAATCTCAGAATTAGCAAATCGAGTAAGTCCTTCTTCGCGGCTCGTAAGCTTAAGAACTGTATGATATTTGGCATTAGAAAGAACTTTTTCGAATAGCTTATAAGAAAAATCTTTATTTAACATCCTTAACACCTACCTTTATATTTCTGAATCTTGATGGCGCAGTACCATGTGCTACGTGAGCAACTTGTGCAGGTTCACCTTTTCCACAATTAGGGGTTCCGTAAACCTTCCAGTACTTTTCGTTACATACTCCATCACAACTACCCCAGAATTCAGGAGTTATACCGGTGTATAGAGGGTTTTTAAATATCTTACCTGTAAGCTCACCATCTTTGATTTCATAAGCTATCTCTGTTGCAAACTGGAAGTTAAGTCTTTTATCATCTATACTCCAACTTTTATTAGTATCTAAATAAAAACCATATTCGATTCCTTTTATTAGGTCATCTAATTCATAATTACCTGGCATAAGATTGATGTTTGTCATTCTAACTATAGGGATGTTGCTCCAACCATCAGCTCTATTTGTACCATTAGATTTCATATCTAATTTAGCTGCAGTATCTCTTGATGATATAAGGTTCTTAAGGATACCTTTATCTATAATTACAGTTTTTTGAGCTTCAACACCATCATCATCATATCCAAAAGTACCTAAAGCACTTGGAAGAGTAGCATCTGCCACAACAGTTACATGTTCTGAACCATATTTGAACCCTTCACGCATCATATCAACAGTAACAAAGCTCATACCAGCATATGCAGCTTCTGAACCAAATACTCTATCAAGTTCAATAGGATGTCCAATACTCTCATGAACTTGAAGTCCTAATTGATTACCACCGATAATAATATCATATTTACCACTTGGACATTCTTCAGCCTCAACAAGTTGAACAGCTTCCATTCCAATTTTTTCACCATGACCAATGAGGTCAAGATCAAGCACATATTCATATCCAGCAGTACCGTGATTACCTCTGAAGGAATTAGGATAACTTCTTATTTGCATATCACCATCTTTGGCAGCAGTTGCAACAATTCCACCACCAGATTCGTATAATGTTTGAGTTATATAACTTCCTTCTGTGTCAGCAAAAATCTTCTCCTGCTTTTGGAAATCCATTGAAGCTTCAGTCTTAACAAGTTCTGCTGAAAGTCTCATCTCTCTCTCAGAGGATAATAGAAGTTGTATTTTTTCAGTTAAAGGAACTGTAAATGGATCAATCTCAATTGGCGTAGAATAATGATCCTGAACAATATTTTTAGGTGACATTTTTATTTTTTCACGTTGTAATTTGTTACTTGCTTTAGCAATTCTAAGTGCGTTTTCACAAGCAGAATGAAGCTCATCCACATTACGAGTACAAGCAAATCCTAAAGAGCCATTAAATATTACTTTTACCCCAAATCCTTTGTTTCTAGAATTGTTGATAGCACTTACATTAAGATTTTCAGTAGAGATTCTCTCTGTAGTAGTATCTACAAAGCGAATATCTCCATAGTCAACACTACAACTTTTAAGATATTCAATCTCCTTTAAAATTAAATTCTTCAAAAATCATACCCCCTCGATTATTATAGATAAACTATACTCAATCTCTATATGCATGTTCCAAAAACTCGTTGAATTAAGGAGTTAAGGACTTGCATAAATCAATAGTTGAAGTAGTTTATCTTGGATTAATAGATATTAAATATTGATACTTTGGAACTCTAAATATATATAATTATACCAGTTATTGGGTGATGAGGGTGTGAATTTTCTGAAAATATATAGCTATAAATACGAATATATCACAATATATATAATAAAAATAGAAATTTACGAGAAAAATACAAAAGAATAAAGACAATGAAAGGTAGGAATAGAGATGGTTCTGTTCTTTTATTTAGGGTTAGCAATGGTAGTTTATTTTGAATATTACAAAGCGGAGAGAATTACATCTAACATGGTAGCAGCAATTAGCTTCGCAATTATTGTGATAATAGGAGAATTCAGTTTTATATCAAGAGAAATTGTATTAAAAAATGTTATACGAGCAGCAGTGGTAGTATATATTCTTATTAATATATTTGTTATAACTGTTGAGAAGAAAAAGGTTTAAAAAGCGACAGTTGAATGTGAAATTTCATGTATATAACCTAATTTTGAGATTTAATAATTTCCCTATGATATAATATTATAAAAAATATTAATATAGGGAGAGAGTTTTATGAGCATGGGAAAAGTTGAAAAAATAAATAAAGTAATTGTAGCAATAATTTTAATATCAAATATCCTAGCTGTATTCTTTTTACCAGAAAAAGTTGGAATACACATGAGTGGAGGACGATTTGATAGCTATGTTTCCAAATATATATTCCTTTTCTTAACACCAGCAGTCACAATCATTATCACACTATATACAAAGATGTCCGAGAAGGGGATATATATTAAAGGATTAATTGTTAATGTAATATTATTTATGGCAAATTGTTGGATGTTATTTGAAAACTTAAGAGGAATGGCTTAAGTGATTTAATGAGGGAGATACTATTATGAGTAATATAGTGGAATTTATAAAAAATAGCTTGGTCTTTTTTGATGGTGCAATGGGAACTGAAATAGATAGGCGAGGGTTGGATATAAGTAAAGGTGTAATGAAATACAATATGACTCATGGTCAAATTATAAAAGATATTCATGATGATTATTTAAAAGCAGGTGTAGATATTATAACAACTAATACACTAACAGCGAATGAATTTTACTTAAAAGATAGCGGATATACTTCAAAAGAGGTAATTGAGAAAGCTATACAGATTGCAAAACAATCTGTGAAAGACTTACATAATAAATATGTAGCATTAGCTGTTGGACCTGCAGCATATCTTATAAAAGAGAATGATAGTAACAGAGACGAAATTTTATATAATCTATTTAAGAATCAGGTTGAAATTGGAGAAAAAGCTGGTGTTGATATAGTTTTAATTGAAACAATGTATACCATGAAAGAGGCTGAAATTGCAATAAAAGCTTCAAAAGAAAATTCAACTTTACCAATATTTTGTACTGTTGTTCTCAATAACAAAGGTGAAACATTTGATGGTAAAGGGGTAAAGAAAATAGCAGAGACACTCCAGGAAAATGGAGTAAGTGCATTGGGGATTAATTGTACTTCAGTTAGTGAGGAACTTATGAAGTCTGTAGAAGAATTAATGGAATTTACTAGTGTTCCTATTATTGTACAGCCAAACATGGGGATGCCAAAAGAAATTGATGGTAAAAAGATATATAGTGTAGATGTAGATGAGTATGTGAATTTTATGCTGCAACTTCAGCAAAAAGGTGTGAAAATAATTGGAGGATGTTGCGGAACAACTCCTGAAATTTTACGGGAAGTTAAAAATTCGACAGGTGTCACCAGTCGAATTAAATTCGACAGGGGACAGTCACCTGTCGAATTCCATTAAAACTCAAACAAGATTGTATTTTCACCAGTTTTTATATTATATTTTACAATGATTAGTCCATCTAAAGTGCCCACGTCTTCTTTTTGTCCAATATAAATTAAATTATCATTATCAAGCCACATGCAATTTGAGTTTAGATAATAGGTATGTTCTAAATGAGTTTTTGAATAATCTTTTATATTAACATCATATTTTTTACCTTTAGAATCAAACATTTGTATATGACCCCAAAGATCTGTAATGAACTTATCCATATCAGGTGAGACTAGATGTGAAAAAGTATAAAATTGAGAAGCAGTTAATAATTGATTGAATGAAGAACAATTATTTGTTTTAAGGTCATAAACTAAAGGTTTATTATCATTCTCAAAGATAGCTTTACCGTTTTTATATGTCATAAAGTTCATTTTTTTTCCTATATCCTTTATTTTGGAATGGTTTTGGATAGTACCTTTATAGATAATTCCTTGATTAAACCAAATTAAATTATTTCCAATTGTATCAAGTAAAGTACCTACTAAATTAGTTTTTATCTCTTTGTAGTTATCTTTTTTTGATAATAGATATATTTTATTATCACTATCTTGTATGAAAATATCACCATTATCTTGAACCAATAAATTTTCAATTTTATATCCACTGAAAGGTACATCTATGATTTCAGTGGTTTTATTATTCACAATCATAAGGTCTTCATGCTTTAAAATATAATATTGAGAATTAAGTGCAAGTGGCAAAAGCGTTTCTTTTGTTTTTATATTTAACTTAATAATTTTTTCGTCAACTAAATCAATAAGATATGGAGGACCATCATTAATAAGTTTTTTTCCAGCCTCAATGTTAATTCCAGTGAGTTTTTCACCATTTGGGGAAATATCAAGCACACTTACTATTGAGCCTTGGACATGATGTAAGCCTAACTTTTGAAGATCTATTATACTATAGATACCTTCCATATCTTTTTTCATAGAGTATCCTATAGCATACTTATAGTTATTGAATATTAGCTTATTATCATTGCAGTATATTATATTCCAAGGACCTACCCCCAAAGAATCTTTTTGAAAATCTTCTTTTATTTTTGAACTGGTATTTTTATAAAGAGATATTTTTCCCTCAATTTTTTCATTTGAAGAAAGTTTTTTCTGTGTGCTGCATCCAATAATAGCTAGATTAAGCGTAGCAATGATGAAAAATATAAATAATTTTTTAGAATTAAGTTTCAAAGAACCACTCCCTTATTTGAAATATGAAGATTATTAGTTTATTATTTACATGGAAATAGTGTACAATATTTGAGTAATAATTACAATGATATTATCAAGAAGAGGTAAACTTCATTGGTTAAAGAATAAATTAGAAAGTATTGAGAAAAATAGATATGATTAAGCATACAAAAATTTATTCGTGATAGAGTTATGAAATAAACCAAGCAATTTTTAAATGGCTTGGTTTATTTCATGAGCGTAAGAGACTTATTTATTTTCATATACCTTAAATTTCTTAGATATTATCTTTTTATCAATAAAGTCGATAATTTTATACATAATAAAGGCAATTATAGCTAGTATTACTATGCTGAGCATTACCATATCAAGTTGAGCTATTTGACCACCGTAAACGATTAAGAAGCCTAAACCATTTTTGGCAACTAGAAATTCACCAATAATGACACCAACCCAAGATAAACCAACATTTATTTTAAGTGCTGATATTAATGTGCCTATATTTGCTGGAATTACTAGATTTATTAGAATTTGCAGCTTTGATGCACCAAATGTTTTCATAAGCTTAACTTTATCTTTTTCAACAGTATTAAAGCCATTGAGAACAGTAATTATGGTTATTATTATTGAAATAAGCAGAGCTACAACTAATATTGCCTTTATACCATTACCAACCCAAAATATTATAATAGGTGCTAAAGCTACCTTAGGAAGAGCATTTAAAACTATAATGTAGGGTTCTAAAATTTTATTTACTCGTTTAAACCACCATAAAACTGATGCGATAACTGTACCAAGAATGGTTCCAAGTACAAAACCTAAAATTGTTTCCCCAGTAGTGATTAGAATATGCTGTATTAGATTGCTATCTTTATACAGGGTGAGGAAACTTTTATACATTCTTGATGGAGAGCTTGTTAAAAAAGGGTCTATTATTCTAAGCTGACTTAAAATTTCCCACAGAACAAAGATAGATATAAGAATTCCTATTCTCCAGAGGGCTACACTTCTTTCTTCTTTTTTTACTTTATCTAAGAATTCTTTATGACTTTTTACTGGTTCATTTCTCATCTTCTAATACCTCCCATATTTTTTCATAATAAGATTTAAATATAGGTGATTTTCGTCTTTTTAATGGACTTTGATCTTCTTCAGGAAAGATAATATCTACGGTTGCTTTTATGGAGGCAGGGTTTTTTGAAAGAATAAGAACCTTATTGCTTAAAGAAACAGCTTCAGGAATATCATGGGTAACCATAATAGCTGTTTTCTTTTCTTCTTTTATAATTTTATAAACCTCATCTCCGATTTTTAGTCTTGTTTGATAATCAAGGGCAGAAAAGGGTTCATCTAATAAAAGTAGTTCAGGGTTTAAAGATAAGGTCCTAATTAAAGCTACTTTTTGTTTCATTCCTCCAGATATTTCACTAGGATAATAAGATTTGTAATCCATTAAATCATATTTTTTTAGAAGAGATTCAATAAGTTCAATATTAGATTTAGTGTATTTATTTTGAATTTTTAAACCCAAGGTTACATTATTCCAAACTGTTAACCACGGGAAAAGGTGATCCCTTTGAAACATATAAGCAATTTTATTATTACAGTCTTTAATTAGTTGACTATCAAGATACACACTTCCAAAAGTTGGTGCAATTAATCCAGAGATAATATTTAAAATTGTGGACTTACCACATCCTGAAGGACCAACGATAGCAATAAAATCTTCATTTTTAGCTTCAAAGGTAATATCCTTTAATACAAGATTTTCAGATTCTTTATTAAAAAATATCATATCTATATTATCTAATTTTAATGACTTCAAGTATTTCACTCCTAGACTATTGATAAAGCGTACTCATATGATTAAACTTAAAAATCTTCATATTTATACAATATGCTGGATAATTGATTTTGAGACAGCTTAAGTTTAATCTATTAAGGAGTATGAAAATAAATAACAAGTAAGAGACAGAAGGGATATTTTGTTACATAAAAGAGTTGAAACCCACTGATAGTTGATTTATCAGTAGGTTTCAAGGATGAAGCATAAACACCTTAGTTCTATGACTAGTTATATATTTGATTATACCTAAGTTTACATTTCATGACTTTTACTGCTATAGAGATTCCAATTTAATACTTTATTTATTCAAAGATTTTATTAACAATATTATACTATTAATAATCAATACTCATTAATCAATTATCAATGAAGGATGATTTGCTAATGCAAATCTAAAATAGATATATTTATAGACTTTTGACCTAAGAACAAAGTCAACATTCATTGAACATTGAGTATTGATAATTGAGTATTTATCCAAATTACCTTGGTTAAAATTACAAATAAACTAATTGAATAAGTTAATTTTCAATATGGAATCTCTATATAAGTCGATCCAAAATTAATTTATTAAATCCCATACCTTATTCCTGAATAGTGAACCCTCCCACCAGTTGCTCACGCAGACCTGGGGGCTTCTAGTATCATGTGCTAGAATTTTTCCTGTTTCCTAGAACATCGCCATATAGGTCTTATGCGTTCTCCACAGGCTTGACTTTCCCTAGGACCTAGGGTAGTTACCGTTTTGTTGTATTCTAAGTTGCCTTAGATATTTTACGTGATGGAGGCTAAGCTTGGTTTTCGCTATATTCGTATACCCATCACAACCTTATATATCTAGTTATAAAAGAACATTTATACGTATAGTGTATACATTTTCTGATGATTTTATACCTGTACGCTATAGTATCTTCAGAAGGATATCGAACCCTTCTGAAAATAGTATTATCCATCACCCACTTGTAGAAGATAGGTGACTTCCATACAATTACGGTTAAATTTTAAATTGATTTTAGAAAATTATTTTGATTCGTCTACAACTTTTTCACCATAGGTAGTATCAACTATAATATTGAATTCAGGTCTGTGTGGCATTAGTTTTTCATCATAGGATTGAATGATATCCATAAGTCTGTCTAGTGATTCTTCTGTCATTACTGGAGTATCAGCATAAGCGCTGATATCTTTGTAGCTTCTTATTGAATTAATCAGTATTTCTTTTTCTATACCTGGGAAGAAGGAAACTATCTTATCAGCAATTTCTTCTTCGGAATGTTCTTGAACCCAAAGCTGCCCTTTATAAATAGCTTTTGTAAAGCTTTCAATGATTTCAGGATTCTCTTTCATATATGATTTAGTTGCATAATAGCATGTGTATGGGATTGGACCTGCACTTTCTCCTATTGAGGCAACAATATATCCAGAACCATCTTGAACTAGGGTAGTAGCTGTTGGTTCAAATAATGTTACATATTCTCCAGTTCCACCTTTGAAAGCACCAGCTGTAGCTGTGAAAGCTATGTTTGTTATAATCTCTAAATCTTTTTTAGGATCTAAATCATTATTCTTTAAAACGTATTCAAATGCCATTTCTGGAACACCGCCTGGACGACCACCGATAACAGTTTTACCTTTTAATGATTTCCAGTCAAAATCCTTTTCATCATTTTTCCCAACTAGGAATGAACCGTCCCTTTGAGTTAATTGAGCAAATACGATTGGATAATCATCTCTTCCTTGATTGTAAATGTAGATTATTTGCTCAGGACCACTAAAACCAATATCAGCATTTCCACTTAAAACTTGCTGCATAGTTTTATCTGCTCCTTGTCCAGTAGATAAGTCAATTTTAATACCTTCCTCTTCAAAGAAACTTTCATTGATTGCCACATACATAGGTGCGTAAAAAAGTGAACGAACAACTTCATTTAGTCTAACAGTGACAAGTTCCTCATCATTTTTCTTTCCACAACCGCTTAGAGATAAAGTGAATAACATTATAACTGAAAATAAGATTATTATTTTTTTGAAATTTTTCATAGTTTCCAGTAAACTGGATACACCTCCGAACTCAATTTTATATATTATCATATGAAAAGATGGAGTAGTTTGATAATAATTATTAAATTAAAGGATAAGGGGCAGACAGTTAAAGTTAATCTGATAATGTTGAGAATTATTATTTAAGAAATATTTGCTCAATATGAAACATTTTTAGTTATTGATAAATGGCTTGACTATACTGGAGTAAGGGGCAACGGGCGGTTTGTGAAATTGTAACATAGTCTATTTACAAAATGTTATTAAATTAATTAGAGGGTTTTAAAGTATTATATAGAAATATATATAAAATATACGTAATTATTACTTAAAGAGGAAAAGGAGATTCTATTAATGAAAAAAACACTAAAACTAACTTCAATTTTTTTTACTGTACTATGTATTATCATGAGTTCCACAGTACTAGCCAAAACCGAGGAAACTAATAGTTTTAAAGGTAAGGTTGATGTAGGGGGTTATGAACTATATATTAAGTCAGTTAATGAGAAGCAGAATAACGAAGGACAAGGTATTGACGGTAACTTTACAATTATATTTGAAAGTGGATATGGTGATACTTCAGAAGTGTGGAGTACAGTTCAAGCAGAAATGTCAAAAACACATCATACAGTTTCTTATGATCGTGCAGGATTAGGACAAAGTGATAAGAGTCCAAATAAAAGAACAACTTTAAATCAAGTACATGAGTTACATGCATTGCTACAAAAGGCGAATATTGATGGTCCATATGTTTTAGTAGCACATTCACTTGGTGGATTTAATGCTCGTTTATTTGCAAGTGAGTACCCAGATGAGGTTGCAGGTATTGTATTTGTAGATTGTTCTCATGAAGAGCAAAATAATATTCTTTTATCGAATTTTACTCCTGAAATAAAAGAATTATATATGTCTCAATTTACTCTTGAAGGGTCTTTTGAAGATGTTTGCGTAAGCAGTCAAGAAGTAAAAGATACAAGAGCCGCTTTAAGAAATATACCATTCACAGTACTTTCCGCTACGAATCATGAGCTTGGAGATGAGGTTGAAAAAGAATGGGATAAGATGCAAAAAGATTTAGCTTCATTATCTGATGATAGTATACATTTAACTGTAGAAGGAAGTGGACATTCTATTCATGCTGAAAAACCTAATGTGGTAATATATGCAATTAAAGAAATGATAAATCGTATTGGTAATGAAAGTATTGAAAAGATAAATCAGATGAAGTAAATTATTTGAATATTATTTATGTCAGTATCAGCATAATGCTGATACTGATTTTATTTTTATAGAAAATAAAATATGATTAATTCAAGATCAAGATATTTGTGGCTAAAGAAAATTCTAACAACTGTAAGGATATTATTAGAAATTTAAAGCACATCAAAAAAAATGTGTAATTAAAGGAGAAAAATATATAATATAGAAATATTAATAAGGACAAAAGCAAATAGGTGATGTAGATATGAACAATAAAAAGATATATTCTACAAGCTTAGTGATATTATTAGGAATAATTTTGATTATGACCTTTAAAATACATTCACTAGAAACAAATATGGAAACTCTTATAAGGAATTCATCAGAACAAAATCAAACCTAAATTTTCAAAGTTGAAAATTTAGAAAGACAGGTAATAAGATTAAGAGAAGAGCAAAAATTATTCGGATCAAAATATTCTTCAGAAGATGAAGATAGAAAAATAATGACAGCTCAAGAAGTAGCTAAATATTTAAAAAACAGGATATTGATGATTGGTGGAAGAATAGAAAGTAGTTTAAATTAAAAAAATTTGTATTATAAAAATATAAATCCAAATAAGCTTGTCTTCTTTATTAAGAATGACAGGCTTTAAATATACCTCAAAAATAATTTTTAATAACCAACTAACCATTTTAGGATTTCTGACACTATTTATATGAGAAGGATAAATTGACCAATAACTTTGATAGAAGGGGAATGTTTAATATGGATATGCAGCAAATAGTTTATGTAAAAATTACAGAATGCATGAAAACAATATATGCATTTTGTGTTACAAGAACATCGAATACACATGAGGCTGAGGACTTGTCACAAGAAATTCTAAAGGAGCTTTTTAAAAGTGCTAATTCACTCAAAGATATTGAAGCTTTTTATGGATGGATGTGGGCAGTGGCAAACAATGTGTATAAGGTATATCTTCGAAATAATAAAAAAGCAAAAAATTATGGGCTGGATGAAACTGTTGAAGGTACTTCAAATAATAATCCTGAATTAGAAGTACTTCAAAATGAGGACTTAAATGTTCTAAGAAGGGAATTAACCTTATTATCAGAGTTTCATAGAAAGGCTACTATAATGTATTATATTGAAAATAAAAGTTGCAAACATATTTCACAGGAACTTGAAATTACTTTGGAAATGGTCAAATATTTTCTTTTTAAATCAAGAAAATTATTGAAAGAAGGTATGAATATGTCTAGAAAATATGGTGAGAAAAGTTATAATCCAGCGGCTTTCAGTGTGGATGTATGGATGGAAGAGAATGAGTATGGGCTTTATTATGAATTATTCAATAGGAAATTACCAGGGAATATTCTAATGGCAACATATTATAACTCTATGAGTGTTGGTGAAATTAGTATGGAATTAGGGGTATCTGTTCCTTATTTGGAGGATGAGATAAATATTCTTAAAGAGCATAATCTTATAAAGCAACTTAAAAATGCTAGATATCAAAGTAATATGGTGATATTTACACAAAGTTGTGAGGAAGATATTTATAAAAAAACAAAGAATATTTATGAATTAGTAGCAGAAGAGCTTTTCCAATTTATTCAGAAGAAAGAGGAAGAAATCAGGAAGATAAATTTCAAAATATTAAGCAATAAAAATATATTGTATTGGTTAGTAAGCCATATTGCTTTATTACAAGGAAGGATAATGGCACAGGAAGAACTTATGGGTAATGAGAGTTTCCCAATGCTGTCAAATGGTACTCATGGGTTCATTTGGGGGAATAATAGTGAACAGTCAAATATATTGTTTAATGGGATATATGGAGATTGCGAAGTAGAGACAGATGGAGATTGGGTGAACGTATGTAATTATAAAATTATTGAAAAATGTCAACAATTCCACCCTCAAGAAGATGATATAAAAGTACTTTTAGAAGTAGCTAGAGCTGAAAGTAAAGTAAGTAATGATGAGAAGTTAATTGAATTAATAAAAGAAGGGTACATTCTTAATAAGGCTGGAAACTATAATGTTAATTTTCCAGTTCTAACCCAAAATCAGTATGATGGGTTAATTAAATTATTGCAGCCTGTTATAGAAATGATAAGTAAAAATATTAAAGAAATAATCAATGAAGTCACAAATATTGTACAAAATCATGCGCCAATACACCTTGGTGATATTTGCCCTACAATATCTTTAATAAAATACCACACTTATGCAGTAGGGTATATTGTGGAAGAGATGTGTGGGAAAAGATACTTAACTGTACCTAATTCCTTAGATAAGCTAGGAATGTATGGGGTTTTAAAGAAATAATCATAAAATTGCTGAAATCATTAAATTGGCACAAAGTGTAAAATTTTTCATTAGAAAACGTTTAAAGAAGAAAATATATGGTATATAATAAAACTAAGAAATAAATCTGGGGTGAGAACATGATGAAAGGATTATTAGATCCTAAAATTGATTTTGTATTTAAAAATATTTTTGGTTCAGAGAAGCATCCTAAAGTATTAATATCATTTTTAAATGCTGTATTAAAGCCTGAATACTTAATAACGAGAGTTAAAATAAAAAATACAGACTTAGAAAAGTACTATTTAGATGATAAATTTTCAAGATTAGATGTAAAAGCGGAAACAAGTAATAATGAAATAATAAATATTGAAATACAACTAAAAAATGAATATAACATGATAAAAAGAAGTCTTTATTATTGGAGCAAATTATATGAAGAACAGTTAGGTGAAGGGGAAGATTATACAAGTTTAAAAAGAACAGTTTGTATAAATATACTTAATTTTAAATATTTAAAAAATGATAGATTTCATAATGGATATAGATTAAAAGAACTAGAAACTAATGAGGAACTAAGTGATGTATTAGAGATACATTTTATAGAAATTCCTAAACTTCATGAGAATAGTGATGAAAAAGATATGTTAGTTGCGTGGACAGAATTTTTAAAAAATCCAGAGAGTGAAAAAGTTAGAGATTTAGAAATGAGTATAGAAGAAATAAAGGAAGCAAAAGATGAATTGGTCAAATTAAGCAATGATGATAAACAAAGAGCACTTTATGAAATGAGATCAAAAATATTAAAGGATAAAGCTAGTGCATTGAATAAAGCAAAAGAAGAAGGTATAGAAGAGGGGATTGAAAAAGGAATAGAAAAAGGAAGAGAAGAAGCAGCTATAGAAGCTATGAAAGCAGGTTTAGATATAAATGTTGTCGCTCAAATTTCAAAATTATCATTAGAAAAGGTAAAAAAAATAAAGGAAACTTATAATCTTTAATATCTTTTAAAATGAACAGGATGATTTCACAGTCATTCTGTTTTTTATAATTAAGCAATATATTAAAGATCTTGTACTATAATCTTAAAACATATATTTAATAGAATATTAATATTAATATTCTAAATTATTATACAAATAACAACCTTTTTCTATTATAATTAAATATAAGCATACAACAATTGTAAATTTAACACTTTTAAATCAGAAAGGAGCGATAGATAATTCTGCATATAGAGATTCCAACTCAAATCTTTATTTATACGTGTCCATAACTCATTGATACGCTGAGATTTTGGAACAAGTATAAATAAATTTTCGTACTGGAATCTCTATACAAAGAATTATCTAAATTATTATGATAGATTATGAAAAGAATTTTTCTATTGATTATTTAAATACAGATGATATATTTTTAGATTTAAAAACTCCAGTTAATAAAAGAAATAATTGTCAATTAGGAGAAATACCTAAGCTTCCTATTTATTATTATCAATTTTTTGGAATTCAACAGGATGAAAATAGTTTTTATAAACAAGTCTATAATTTAAAAAAACACTTTGAAAGCAACAATATTGATTACTTAGAATTTAAACATGAAATTGAATGTTCTAATGATGATATATATATAAAAACAGTGAATAATTTATTTAACAATGTTATTACTAATGAAGATTTAAATATTGAATCTTTATTATTAAAACTAAAAGATCACAATGCTCTACCTAAATTGAGTAATAAAGTTTTGAATAGCACTCTCTACAATGGATTACTCGATACGTTGAAGGTTTATAAGGAAAATAATAATTACAATAGTACTCAAATTAAGAATTTCTTTATTTCTATGGTGTTTTTGATTAATACACATTTGAAAAAAATATTAAAAAAATTTAATTATAAATCTCAATCTTCACAAGATATATATAACCCCAAGATTCTTTATTTTGGAGAAATTAAAAAAATTAATTTTTATTTTCTGTTCTTTCTTACTCATTTCGGATTTGATGTAATAATCTTTGATACAGAGAAAAAGAATATTACAAAAGAATATTTTAAATCAAATATTAAGAGAGCTTCATTTGATAATTTTTGTTATTATAATGACTCTAAATTAAAGATTGAGGATATTCAAAAAAAGACAGAAAAACCTGAAAGAATTGTAAAGACAGTAAATAAAGAAAGTTATAGTGCAAGTAATGAATCACTTGAAATTGTAACAAAAGAAATTGCAAGTGCATGTGAAAAATCAATTATAATTTCTGTAAAAAAATCAAATGATATATTTTTAGATTTTAAATCATCTTTAAACTCAAGAATTGGATATAAATCTGGTGATAGACCTATAATTCCATGTTATTTTTATAGGTTAATAGGTGTACCAAATGAAGATGAGTATTTTAATAAGTTATACAATCTAAATAAAAAATTAGCAGGCTTAAAGAATAAATACATAAAAATCGAAAATTCTATTCCATTTACGATTAATGATGAATTGAAATCATCTTTGGAGCTAATTATTAAAGAGTATAATAATGTAGAAAGTTTATCAAAAATAATTTCATTTAAAATTTTAAAAGGTGAATTGATTAAAAATTTAGATAGTGATTTAATAAAAAATTCCTTGATATCAAGCCTTGGGAAAGTAAATGAATTATACAAGGCTAATGAGGGGAGTTCTAATATTCATCAATATAAAAATTTTATTGTTAAAATTCTGTGTTGGTGTGAAGAATATTTAAGAGTACTCTTTAGGAATAGTGACTTTGGTGATAAAGCAACTGAAGTATTTAATCCAAAAGTTATATACTTCGGTGATATAAAAAAACATGAGATATATTTTCTTTTATTATTAAACTTTATGGGTGCCGATGTGTTATATATTAATTTTTCTAATGACGAATTATCTGAAAAATTGCCTCTTATTGAAAATTACTCCAAAATTATGATATATGAAAATACAAGTAGTGAAGAGTATCCAAAGGCAGAAAAATACGTTAGGAAAGAAACGGTAGCGTTTAAAGCTTCTAGAGAAATAACCAATGCTGTATTCACTGAAAACGATGGTTTTTATAAACCTTGGCAATTACAAGATTATGTAACAGTTCCTTTAACATTGAAAACAACTTATGAGGAAGTTAAGATATTTTGGAATGAGCCTGCTAGATTTAGACCGGGATTCAGAGTTGAAAATAATAAAGTTTATATTCCAAATATTTTTTCGAAAGTATCAGGAGTTCATAAGGACATCAATCAATATTGGCAAGAACTTTCAAATTTTAAAACAAGTGAAAATACTATGTTTTATACTAAAATTCCTTTAACAACAAAAACAATTAGTAGAAATGATCTTTTTTGCTTATTGCCTTCATTTAATAGTGATGGTACTTTGGAAAGAACAAAATTGCTTGATAATAAATTTTATAAGTTTAAACACTTAAAAGTGAGTCATCAGAATAATATAATTGATAAAATTAATATCCTTATAAAAGATAAAAGGCTTATAAAACATACAGATCAGGAATTTATATTAAGAATAGTAATGTCTATCTTTAATATTGATGAACAGATTGTTCAATTAATACAAAAATTTGATTATCCTGATAACATCCCTAAAATCGTTATCTATCATGGGGATAATAATATTTTTAATACTGAAGATGGGATAATTATTTCTTTTTTAAATCTTTTAGGTTTTGATATACTAATTTTTACGCCAACAGGTTATACGGATATAGAAAATGAGCTAGACTCAAATTATTATGATATACATTCTTTAGAAGATATTAAATTTAATTTAAATCTTCAAGACATGAATAGTACTAAGCAAAAATTGAATTCTTTATTTGGTAAAATTTTAAAAAATTAATAAAAGTCACAAAGTATATATTGACTTAAACCTCCTTATGTAGTATTATATATTACATAAGGAGTAGTTAATAACATTTAAAATGATTACATAAATTACTTTAAAATAGGAGGGTTTATTATGGCAGTTAGTTTAAAAAAAGGACAAAAAGTTGATTTAACAAAATCCAACCCTGGATTAACAAAAATCTTAGTAGGATTGGGATGGGATGTGAATAAATATGATGGAAGAGAAGACTTCGATCTAGATTCTTCTGTATTTATTCTAGGTGAAAATGGAAAAGTAAGAAGTGACTCAGATTTTATTTTCTATAATAACCTACATGATGATGTGAAATCGATTGTACATCTTGGTGATAATAGAACAGGTACTGGAGAAGGTGACGATGAACAGGTAAAAATAGAACTTAATAAAGTTCCTTCAGATGTGCAAAAAATAGTGTTTACAGTTACAATACATGATGCTATTGAAAGAAGTCAAAACTTTGGTCAGGTTTCTAATTCCTATATAAGAGTATTAAATGAAGAAAATGGAGAAGAAATTATTAGATACGATCTTTCAGAAGATTACAGCATTGAGACTTCATTAGTTGTTGGAGAGTTATATCGTCACAATAATGAATGGAAGTTTGCTGCTATTGGAGATGGATTTGAAGGTGGCTTAGAAGCTTTATGCAATAATTTCGGGATATCAATTGGATAAGTATAATACTAGTTTATAAATTCATTAAGGAGGCGGCATTATGTCAATTAATTTAAAAAAAGGACAAAAAATTGATTTAACTAAACAAGAGCCAGGTTTAAAAAAGGCTATAATAGGGTTAGGGTGGGATACAAATAAATATGATGGTGGGCGTGATTTTGATTTAGATGCCTCAGCATTTCTAGTGAATACTAATAATGTTGTTGATAATGATTTAAACTTTATATTTTATAATAACTTAACAGATCCTAGTGGTGCTGTTACTCATACAGGGGATAATAGAACTGGAGCAGGTGCTGGTGATGATGAACAAATAATTGTAGACTTTACAAAAGTACCTGAAAATATCGGGAAAATTGCAATTACTGTTACTATTCATGATGGAGAAGATAGGGGTCAAAACTTTGGGCAAGTTACAAATGCTTTTGTTAGAGTAGAAAATATGGATAATAATAATGAAATTCTTAGATATGATTTAACTGAGGATTTTTCAATTGAAACAGCACTAGTTTTCTGTGAATTATATAAACATAATGGTGAATGGAGATTCGCTGCTGTTGGAGATGGGTTTGCTGGTGGACTAGAAGCTTTATGCAGAAATTATAATCTTGATGTAGGATAAAAATTAGGGGGAATAAAAAATGGCTATAAGTTTAAAAAAAGGTGAAAAAATAAGTTTAACAAAAACAAATCCAACATTGAATAATGTTCTTATTGGTTTAGGATGGGATCCAGTAAAGAAATCAGGAGGAGTATTCAAAAGCTTGTTTTCTAATGAAGCTAGTATAGACTGTGATGTATCAGTTTTCCTTTTAAATGAAGCTGGAAAAATTCAAGGTAAAGATAATATAATATATTTTGGAAATTTGAAAAGTAAATGCGGAAGCGTTCAGCACATGGGAGACAATCTAACTGGTGACGGAGATGGCGACGATGAGCAAGTTCAAGTTAAATTAAATATGCTTCCAAGTGATATACATAAGATAGTTTTTGTTGTTAATATATATGACTGTCTGAAAAGAAAGCAACATTTCGGTATGATTCAAAATGCATTTATTAGAATTGAAGACCCAAGTAGCAGAAAAGAATTATGTAGATATAGCTTAAGTGATGATTATAGTAATTATACATCACTATATGCTGGTGAATTAGTGAAAGAAAATAATGAATGGAACTTTAAGGCACTTGGAGAAGGTGACCGCGCTGCAAATGTAAATGAACTTCTAAGAAAATATCAATAATTATAATAAAGTAGAGAAAACATAGTTGACAGTGTAAAGTTGACAGTGGAAAACGAATGTTATTTCTCTGGGAGAAATTTTAATATTATTGTTTAAAGGACAATATGATTTTGCTCGTTTCATCTAAAGGAAACGAGCACTTTTATTTCAACTCTTGTAGTACGTTTTCAAGAATCTCATCAGAAGCGTATATACCAGATGAACTAGTGGTTAATATATTCTCATAAATAAATGTTTTTTCATGTAAATCTAAGCCGTGCCTCGGTACATAACCTTTAAAAGAATTTGATACTAAAGGTAAATCCAGAAGTGAATCACCAGCTGAAATAACTCTATTTTCCATCTCTTTATTCATTATATATTCAATTGGAGACCATTTATCTATAGGATTAGGGAGTATAAAAAGCTTATTTCTTTGAATATTAAAATTATAGTTATTCTTATTACATAAGTGTTCTAATTTTTCTAGAAAACTTTTTGAAAAATCATAATCTTTTTTAAACCTACCTTTTATATAGCTGTCATCGCAAAGCATATACTCAACTAAGTCTTCCATAGGAGTTATAGATTCAACTTTCCTTAACATATCTTTAAGTGGAACAATACCGCTCATTCTTATTTGAAATTCTTTGTTCCACTGCTCATCCATTATCCCATTCACAAGTATTCTTCCACCATTTGCAACGACCACATATTTAGGTACGATAGTTGATTTAAATATTTCAATTCTATTAAATTCTGCTTCTGTTCGTGTAGTAACAGGTATAAACAACATTGAATCATTAATAATTTTAAGCAGATTAATGGTTCTAAATGACATATTGGAAATAGCTCTTCCTTCTTTTTTCTCTACAAGCTTTATCTCTTTTTGATAATTATCAATAAACCTATTTGAAAATATAAGAGTCCTATCTAAATCTGATGCAAATATCATATAATCACCTATTTTATTTGACCTTTTTTATTAATCCGAAACATGAATATGAAGTGCTATGAAATAATTCAACAGGAATATTTTTCTCTTTAGCTAATTTAAGTATATGTTTCAAATTAGGGTTATTAAAATCATTTATTAATATCTTCCATGGGATTCTTCTAAGAAGCACTCTTGTGGTCTCGCCGACACCAGGTTTAATGAAGTTAATATCATCAATTAAGAATTTCTTTTGAATTAATAAAATATCTTTAAGACCAATTTTATCAATTTCTTCACAATTAGGTTCATCTATTGATGTAATCTCTGGAAAGTATTCAGAAATTATATCTATATAGTAATTCGATAGGTCTTTACTTTTAAACTCATTATAAAGCTTGGCACCATGAAAATCATTTTCTCCAATGAATCTTTGGTTAACTAAAGTTCTACTTACAAGGCCTGATACTGTAGAATTTAAACAAGCATTAGGTATAAGAAAATCTTCTGTAGAAGCATAAATTTCACAAAATCTACCTGGATCAGCTAAAACTGCTAAGCGGTTGTCAAGATTGCAATTATAGTTTCTATTGAAGTCTTCACAAGATTTTTCTAAGGTTGCTTTAATAGTCCCTTTTCCAGTCCAACCATCAATAAATTGAATATTAGCATTGGGATGTTTTTTAAGTATATATTTGATAGCGTTTTCATCAAAACCAATATCTCTAATAATTGAGATACTATAGTGAGGTAAGTCAATCCCATATTTATACTCTATGAATCTTTTTATTAAGACACCTATTGGGGTTCCGGCTCTAGCTAAGGATACTAATACAATATTTTCCCCGCGTTTATCAATAATAGCTTTTGAAAGAACAGCTATTGATTCACAAACTTTCTGTTTTGTTTCATGAAGAACTTCTTTGAATAGTTTTATGTACTCATCTGAAGGTTCGTATTCTATAGGCAGCATTTCTGAGTAATGAACCCCATTTTGAATTTCTTTTTCCTTTTCATATATGCTTCTTTCTTCAAAGTTATCCTCTATTATTTTTAATAGAAATACTACGTCCTTTGATGAATAAGATCCATATATTTCTTTTTTACTCATTTTTAGCACTCCTTCACAAAAGAAACGAATATAATGTTATCAATTCCAAAGGTTTTAAAAACATTAGATAACTCTCTTTTTTTATCCTCTTTAAGTTCTTTTTCACTAAGGTAAAATACATCTTCATAAAAATTTGCAGGAATGTTATACAAAAAGTATTTTATTCCATTATTATTTGTTGAAGATAATTCTATTTTATTTCTATTGCCATATCCTTTTTTATTTTGTGCATAAACAGGGCTTCTTGTAGTTGAATGAAAGTAGACATTATTCCCTAAATAACTAGCTATAACACAAGGCAAATATATGAATTCACCTTCTCCAAGGCATAAGCATTTTTCACCATTTCTATATTTTAAAAGGGATGAGGCAATTTTTTTCATTTCATTATTAATTCCATCATTATCATCAGAGATAATTCCAAATCTAGCTGTAGCTCTTACATACCCCTTATAAAATTCTTCATAATCCAATGTAACACTCTTGTAATTAAAGGAATGGGATAATATTTTTGCAGATGCTTCTCCCGTTACTTCACTTAATTTTTCGCAGGTTATAGTCCCTTTAGTAAGTGAAGAGAAAGTTATGTTTTTGCAATTATCCATATCTTCTTTAGTTCTCCAATCAAGAATTGAAAGGACTCCAAAGTTATTACCAGGCAAATTTTTAATTAGGTTTACTGCAGTTTTTCCTGTAGTTATTTCATCATCAATTAAAACTATTTCTTCAAATTGCGAAAAATAGTCTTTTGAAGGTGCATATATCATATGATTAACAGCATGAGAATGTTCTTCTTTAAAAACAAAATTAGGATTAATGCCAGCTATCTCTTCTCTTGTGGTATGTATACATTCAGCATTTTCAAAGGAGTTAAAAACAGCCTGAGCTATTCCTGTTGCTGTTTCAGCAAAACCAATAAATAATGTTCTTTTTCCAAGGGTTATCTTTCTCTCAGCAGCATTTACCGCTTTTAATATCTTGTTTTTATCTTTATCTGTAGCTTGTACACAATCTCTTATATCATCTTCTAGGAGTTCTTTTAACCCCTCAATTAAAACATCTACATCATTAAACTTTATAGAATATCTATCTAAAGCCCATAGTCTTGCGAGTATAGCTCCTGTTATATTTAACACTTGTGGTTTAATGGGTATATGTTTCCCAATTACTCTACTTACAAACAAAAATGCTCTCTTTTTATTTTCCCTAGCAGCTATATCAAATAGTAATTCTATTGGAATATTAAATTTATTTTCATTTACTTTCAATTTTATTTCTAAGGCTTGCTTCGGAATAATATCTTGTGTAGCTTTTGAGTAAATCCTTATATCCTTTTCCATCGTTATATACCCCCATAACCTCTGCTCTTTTAATAATATCAATTGCCCACTTAGTATGTGGTTTTATTTCATTCATCTTATTTCCATAATAGCTTTTAATAACACCGTCCTCATCACATTTTAATATATCCATTGCATCAATATAATCTTCTTTAGATACAACTAATGAAGCGTTAACCGTAGGTATCTGATTAGGATGAATCACTGTTTTACCCATAAGACCATTAACTATGTCTTGATGAATTTCTTTAGAAAAAGTGTCGTATTGGTGAACTTTTGATTTTGTGAAATATTCAAAAACAGGTCCAGAAATTACATAATCGTCTCTTTTAAAAACATTAATTATATCAAATATGCAATCAGATACAGAACCTACCTCATAAATTGTATATTGTCTAGACCGTCTTATGCCTAAGATTCCAGATAAATCTGTTGCTCCAATTCTTATATTTAAAATATTATCTTTGTATTTATCAAAAGTCTTTTTCAAACCAAGTAGTTCAGCGATCCTTGTTTCCTTATGTGCTATCTCAGTGCTTTCTAATACTGGTAATATATAAATATTTCTATTGTTCTTCTTATTATAATCATATATAGGAGACATATAATCTGCACAATTTTTTTGATTAATTTTAGGAATAATAAAACCAGCTAAACAACTTAGTGGATAATTAAACAGTATTCGTTTTAATTGTTCAACATGTTTAACTCTTATAAATATTAAAGGAAGATTCCTTTCAATAAATTCTTCATCCTGCTGATGAAGCTTGTCTAATTCTTTAAGAAGTCTAAAAACATTTTTTTCAGCATTTATTAACTGTCTAGAATCCGTTGCATCTTCCAAACAAATACATACAGAATTACAATTCTTCGACTTTAAATTAACTATACAGTTTAGTAAATCTTCTCTCAATGCACTCATGTATAATAATGCACCGATACTGTACGCCAACTTTTCTTTTGATGATGTTATATTATATTCACATGGACTAAGGTAAAAAATATCATCTAAATTATCGATGTATTCAAAATATTTCATTAATTCCACCAGCTTTTCTAAAATTATATAAAGTAATTTTATCACATCGCAATATAACTTCCAATATAATCTAATATATCTATAGGAATTTAATATTGGTAATATAATTCTATTTTGTTCATAAATATAATGAAAAACTCAAAAAAGATTCTGAATTTTTTATAAATACCTTGAAAGAAAAGTATATAAGTCATATAATGTAAAAGAGAATTTGTTAAAATTTGTTCAAGTAAGAAAGAATATAGAATAAAATTAAATTATAACCAATAATTTGTTGGTTTATGGATGTACTTTAGGGATGAAGGAAGGTAGATTCACTCAAAGATAAGTGGAGGAATTTACAAGTGAAAAAACTGAGAAGTATCAAAACAAAGCAAATGATTATGATTGGAGGTTCAGTATTTATTTGTTTATCTGTAGTAATTACAATTATTACAATGATAATGAGCAGTACTTTAGAAAAAAAAGCTTTTGAAGTTGCAATAGAAACATCTAAAAATTGTGGAAATGAAGTTCGTGCAGATTTGGAAGTTGCATTAGATACTACAAGAGCATTATCCCAAGCTTTTGAAGGTATGAAGTATGCAGGAAATGAGAATAGAGAAGCTGCTAATAGTATATTAAAAACTATTCTTGAAAACAATCAAGACTTTCTTGCAGTTTGGAGTATATGGGATGAAAATGCTTTTGACAATAGAGATAAAGATTTTATTTATACAGATGGTCATGATAAGACAGGTAGATTCAATCCTTATTTCTATAGAAAAGATGGAGTTATTAGTTTATTGCCAGTTGACAAAGTATCTTATTATAGTACAATGCCTGAGGTTCTTACAGAGGAAGTTATTGCAGATCCTTATGAATATGATGTTAATGGAAAAATGGAGCTTGTTACTAGTGTAGTAATACCTATTACGTATAATGGAAAATATGTAGGGGTAGTCGGAATTGATATAGTTCTTGAAACAATACAGAAAAAACTTGAAGTTATAAAACCTTTTGAAGAGGGGTATGTTTCTCTTTTAAGTAATAATGCTACTGTAGTTTCTGTTAAAGATAATAAAAATTTAAGTGAAGATAAAGTGCGTATTGAACAGGATGAAAACTATACAGAATTGAAGCAAAGTATCATTGAAGGTGTACCATTTGAAAAGATAAATGTAGATGAATCAAATAAGGAAGTTTATGAGTATTTCACACCTATTAATATGGGTAAAACAAAAACTCCTTGGGCCTTAGGGGTATATATTCCAATGGCGAAAGTAGTGGAAGATTCAACAAAAATTAGAAATATTATAATACCAATAGCTTTAGCATCAGTTTTCATAATATTAACTATATTATACATAATTCTTACTAAATTGCTTAAACCAATTGAAAATACTACTGCTATGTTAAAGGATATTGCTGAGGGTGAAGGTGACTTAACTAAGAGGCTTGAAGTTCATACCAGTGATGAAATTGGAGAACTTGCTAAATACTTTAATTTATTTGTTGATAAGATTGAGAATTTAGTATCACAGGTTAAACATACTATTGATTCTTTAGTAGAATCTTCTAGTGATATTGCAGCATCTGTTGAAAGTGCTAATAAAGGTATAGATGAGATTGCAGCTGGGTTAGGCATAGTCTCTGTTAGCACTCAAAATAATGCTGGAGTAGTAGAACAAACAACAGCTAGTATACATGAACTTTCTAATAGCATAGATATAATTTCTGAAAAAACAGTAGAAACATTTGATGTGAGTAAAAATGTTCTTAATTCATCTAATGTTGGAATTGAAAATATGGTGGAAATAGTAGAAGCAAATAACAGTGTTAATGAGTCTTCCAAAGAAATTTGTGAATCTGTATTAGGGCTAAAGAATTCTTTAGATAAAGTTGAAGAGATAGTGTTAATGATAACAAATATATCAGAACAAACCAATCTTCTAGCTTTAAATGCCGCAATAGAAGCAGCAAGAGCAGGCGAGCATGGAAGAGGGTTCTCAGTTGTTGCTGAAGAAGTTAGAAAATTAGCGGAACAAAGTAAGGAATCTACTTCTCAAATAGGAGTTTTATTAAGTGAGATAAAGAATAAAGCTGATGTAGTTAGCAAGGAAGTAATAGCAGGAGGAACACTATCTGAAATAAGTGTTGAAAAATCAAATGGTATACGTGAACATTTTAGGTCGATCTTTGATTCAATAAAAGAAATGACTGAGAGTGTTCAAATGATAACAAATTCCACAAATGAACAATCCAAAATAACTGATGAAATGACAAAAGCAATGAATGAAGTATCATCAGCACAACAGGAGAATGCTGGTTCAGTACAGCAGATTAATGCTGTTTTAGAAGAACAATTGAGTTCTTTTGAAGGTATAGGGGCTAGTATGGATGAGCTGAAAAAAGTATCTTATAAACTAAAAGACATGATAGATGGGTTCAAGGTTAAATAAAAAATATGATAAACTAATGAATATTAAAAAAGGGTGATGAATATGAAATACTGGAAAAAGCTTACTCAAAGAGAAATTGATGAAAGGGTTACAACGGCTTTAGAAAGGACTTTGAATTATGATGATACCTTAACAATTGGAATTCCAGGAACAAAATTAGATAATCTGGTATTCAATAGTGAACGTACTTTTGTACAACATTCTCCATATTTAAGGACATTTACCCAAAATCCTAATCATATTGGATGCCATACATATGATAAAGCCGATATATTATTTGGAGGAACATTTGATATTGAAAGAGAACTAATTCAGTTATTATCAATAGACATATTAAATGGACAAGACCCTGAATATGATGGCTATATTGCACAAGGTGGAACAGAGGCAAATATACAAGCTATGTGGGTTTATAGAAATTACTTTAAAAAGGAAAGAAATGCTAAACATGAGGAAATAGCTATAATAACAACTGAAGATACTCATTATTCAGCCTATAAAGGAGCTGATTTACTGAATATTGATATCATAAAGGTTCCAGTAGATTTTATGAGTAGAAAAATTATTCCTGAAACATTGGATGAAATTGTTAAAGTGGCTAAGAATAATGGTAAAAAATATTTTACAGTACTTTCAAATATGGGAACTACAATGTTTGGTTCAGTCGATAATATAGACACATATGTAGAGAGTTTCAATAAATATGATTTAGAATTTAAAATTCATGTAGATGGAGCTTTTGGAGGGTTTATATATCCAATAGATAATAAAGAGTGTAATACAGACTTTTCTAATCCTAATGTAAGTTCTATAACATTAGATGCTCATAAAATGCTTCAGGCTCCCTATGGAACAGGAATATTTTTATGTAGAAAAGATTTAGTACAGTATACTTTAACTGAAGAAGCTACATATATAGAAAATTTAGATGTAACTATAAGTGGAAGTCGTTCTGGTGCAAATGCTGTGGCTATATGGATGATACTTGCAAGTTATGGACCTTATGAATGGATGGAGAAAATAAACAAATTAAGAAATAGAACATCATGGCTATGTGATAACTTAGATGAGATAGGTGTGGAATATTATAGAGATGATAATATGAACATTGTAACTATGGAAGCTGAGCATATTCCAGAGGAATTGGCTCATAAATATTTCTTAGTACCTCAGGTTCATAATTCAAGCAATAAATGGTATAAAATTGTGGTAATGGAGCATGTAAAAATAGAACATTTGGAAGCATTCATACGTGATTTGAAGGGTTACAAAAGAAAAATAGCATAAAAACATAAACAGGCAAAAGAGCTTACATTGCTACAATTCTAAGGGATAGATATAATGAAAATCTATCCCTTCTTGTCATGTAATCTTATATTCAATTACTTTGCTAATTGTTTCTTTTTTCTTTCAGCAAAAATCCAGATAATAATGGGTAACACCACCTGAAATGGAAAAGCGTATGGAGGATATATGTGTATAGCAAAGTCTACTTTATCCATTACACTGTGATGAACATAATGAGAAAAAGAAATTATTAAAAATCCAATTGGTACTACTAAAAACGTATAATCATTTAAATCGAATAATTTAGCAACTCCATTGCAGGTAGCTAGTAGACACATAGATATTTTAATAAAACCTGCTACTAAAAATGCGCTGGTAATTAGAATTTCGAAATTTGCAGATATTGTTCCAATTTCTATCAATGTTACAGTTGCATGAGATGGAAAATACAAGCGTTCAGCAGCAGTAGGACCTAATACTAAAATATCAGTAATTGAAGATATAAATAATACTAATCCTGCTATTAATAAGCCCAATATATAAACTTTATTGATTGATTTATTTTTTAACGAAGAAAAAAAGTTGTGAATATAATTGTTTGAGTAAAGGGAAATACTAATGCATAAAAGGTACCTTTAATAATAGGTTTTATACCTCCATATAACACTGGACGAAGATTATTTATTTTCATTTCGGGAATTAAAAACAACGTAATTAGTAGTATAGAAACAATAGCGCCTATAACAAAAAGCTCTGCCCACTTACCAAGTGTTTTGATTCCTTTACTTACTCCCCATATGCACAATAAACCTAGAAAAAACATTATTATTATTTTAGGAGTATTTTGCAAAGAAATTACGGAAATAAAATCACCAAAAACTCTTAATACCAATATACCTAAAAAGAATGAAAACCAAGTAAACAGAAGGGAAATTCCTTTCCCAATAAATTTCCCAAAAACAAGTTCAAGAATATCATACAAGTCTTTTTCAGGAAAAAGTACTAGAAGTCTTGCATGGACAAGTACTATTGGTAATGCAATTAAAATTGATAAAATAATAGCGAACCATAAATCTTTTCCTGCTGCTCCAGCTGTAGTCAATATTAAAGAACTTCCCATTATAAATAAAACAATAAGAGATATACCTTGCTTATCAGAAAGAATTTCATTTTGCATTATTAGTTACTCCAATCTTATAATGAATCTGCAATTAATTTTAATATATTAATAATAGTTTAACCTTATAGGCAAAGTTAATGAGTTTTTTTATAAAAAAGCTAGTAAAGAGAGCGAGGTTTCCATATTTAATTTTTAGTGTGTAATAATATTGTAACAATGTATAATAATGCTTATTATATAATTATAAGTGGAAAAGTATGGGGAAAGAGGTGGGGCGCATTTTGAAACTGAAAAGAAATATGGTGTTTATCATGGTTATAGCGATAATTCTAACAGCATGTACACCACAAAGAAGTAATAGTAAGAACATTTTAGCTAAAAAATCAGAGGATGTTGATATTCAAGAAATTAGAGAATTTCTTATAAAAGCTGATAACCTAGTTTTTGATGAACTTAGTGATGAGGAAGCTATGGATTTTCTTCAAGAAAGAGGTGAAGATGGAAATACTGAGATTATTGCAGTTGAGGATCATAGTATTATATATTCATTTATGGATTCATGGAAAGTAAGTGAAAGAAGTAAGAATATATTGAATGCTCTAGGTAAATATTATGAAAATGAAGGGGAGCGGATAGCACAGTTAAGAAGAGTGGGAATCATATATCTCGATGGGAAAGTGGGGAATGCTCCAATTGTTTATGGAGGAAGTAAAGATTTTATTGAAGAAGAATCAGATATAAAAATATTAAAGGTAATAACAGATGAATATGAAAATAATATAATCACTTGCTCTGTTGAGAAAAAAGGAGAGTTTTATAGAGAGGATATGCTATGTTCTAATTTCTATACTTATAAATTGAGAAGGTTTAAAAATGGAGATTACCTAATAATGTACGATGGCTCCTTAAATAATTGGGGTAGAGTTACTCCGTCAATACCAGGTCATTTTGCAAAAGTAGAAGGGAAAACATATTTTCAAGGTCATTCACCAAAGAGTTTAACTGATGGGAATATAACAACAAATTGGATAGGGAATAGTGAGACTCATGGGTTAGGGGAAACGTTGACTTTTAATTTCCATAAGCCTGTAATGCTTCAGAGCATAGCAATTGTAAATGGAACTATAGGAAGTATTAAAAATGATAGATTAACAAAGGTTGAGATTGAATTATCTGATGGAGAAAAAATTATTAAAAATGTTAAATATTCAGATGTAGGGAAAATTGATTTAATTGATTTGAGTGGCTTTGAAACAACTGAGTATGTAAAGTTAACAGTTTTAGGTATTGAAGAAAGTGACGAAAATAATCCAGTGGGTATTTCGGATGTGTATTTCTTTAGTAATGGGGTGTTGTATGATTAAGCATAAAAAAATAAGAGTTGTCGTAATTCTTGTAGTACTATTTATAGGAATATATTTTCTGGGAAATAAAATTATTAGTGATATAATTAATGGTGATAACTAAAGATATATAAGAATTGAGGGATTAAACATGGAAAGAGAAGTGCTAATTAAAATTGCAAGTGAGTTGAATGAGAATAAAATAAGATGGGGTATTGGAGCATCAGTGCTTTTACATCTGTATGGTATTGTTAAAGAACCTGATGATATTGATATAATTGTTGAGGAAGAGGATGCTCTTAAAGCTCATGAGATATTTTTAAAGCTTGGAGAATACAATCAACTTCCATACAAAGCGCCTTTCAGAACAAAACATTTCTTAAACTATAAGGTTGGGAATACTATGGTGGACTTAATGGGAGCCTTCAAGATAGAAACAGAGGTTGGGGTATATAGTATGATATTTGATTCAGAGGCAATTGTAGGAGAGGCAGATTATCATGGAGTAGTTATCCCTAAAACTGCATTAGAGGATTGGTTTGTACTATATCAACTGATTCCAGGAAGAGAACCTAAGGTTAAGATGATTGAAGAATATCTTGTTAAAGAGGGGATTGTGCACAGGAACTTACTTGATAGAGCTATGGCACAACCATTGCCTGAAAATGTTATTAGCAGAATAAAGAGTATTCTTAAATAAAACTCTTAATTTCAGGATAGGATATTATTCTAAAGAATCCTCAATTATTCCTAATGAATTTAATGTAAAGTTTGAACAAATTAAAAGATGACTTCTGTTTGAAACAGAAGTCATCTTTCTTGGACTAAAGAACAATTCACCATTCTCAACTTCATTAATGCATGAGCAGAAATAATCTAGTTACAGTAACCACCACGGCCTTGACCTCTTCCATTATTACCGTTACCGCGTCCAGTTCCTTTACCACTACCGTTTCCATTTCCCATGCCATTACTTCTACCTTTAAATCCATTACCAATATGATTCTCGAAGTTCATGTTATTTTCATTAGATAAGAAGTTTTCTTTAATTGTTTCACCTTCTTCTTTAGTTATATCACCATTCTTAACTGCTTCATCAATCTCAGCTAAACGAATTGTAGAGAATTCTTTTTTAAATTCATTAATATCAATATTATTCTCATCAAGAATCTCACCTAAAGTTTTTCCATCATTAAATGCTCCCTCAATATAATCTTCAGTTAGATTATATTTATCAACAAGAATACTGTTTATTATTTCATAACCCTTAGCTCTTGTTACAACATCATATCCAGGGCATGAAGTATCCGCATTCCTTCTAAAGTTTGAGTTAGTTCTAGTTGTAAAGTTTCTGCCATTTCCTAAGTAGTTGTCAGTAGTATCAGCTGAAACTGTAACGATAGTACCTATTGTTAAAACTGCAGCTATACCAAGTCCGATTAAAGATTTCTTTTTCATAATTATGACCTCCAAAGTTATTTGATAAATATATAATATCAATGTAAGTTGAGTGAAGTATGTTTAAAATGTGATAGTTTTGTGAAATCTGACTTCCAGGGAACTCAATCTCTGCGTCACTAAGACTCACTGCGTTGCTCGAGTACCAAATACGTACACTCCGCTACTCGTTCGCCTTGTTCCTTGATCTTGAGCCCCCTGGAAGCCAGATTGAAATTTGACTTCGAGGGAACTCAATCTCTGCGTCACTAAGACTCACTGCGTTGCTCGAGTACCAAATTTTATCTAAAGTGTTTATCAGGGATGTAGAAGGAAAAAACTGCTCCTCCGTTTTCTGAGTTCTTAACATCATAAAGGAAGTCATGTTTTGTTAGGATTTCCTTATTAATGGCAAGACCAAGTCCCATTCCTCCACTTTGAGAGTTCTTTGTGTATCTATCCCAGATGAGATTCAATAATTCATCATCTATTCCAGGACCATTATCTTCTATTGATATCTGCATATAATGATTTGATGATCTGTCACGAAAAGATGTGAGGGGGATAACATCAGAGTTAACATAATTAATACTGAGGGTTATACGACCTTCAAGGGGAGTAACCATTGAACTATTACTTATGAAGTTCACCATGCATCTATGAAGTTGATGCTCATCAATAAATATTTTCTTCTTAGAAATATCATTAGAATACATTAAGTTCAGTGAAATATTCTTTTCATTTAAAAATATAGTAAGGTCTTGCTTAATTGAACATATAAACTCAGCTATATTTACCCATTTGCGATTCAGTGGATACTCTAGACTTTGTAATTTAGATAGATGCATAATATCAGATACCATTTTGTTCAATCTATCAACTTGAATTATTGAACTATTTGAATAGGACTTAATTCCATCTTTATCTAATAAATCATCATATATAGCTTCATTACAATTTCTAATTATACTGAGAGGGGTTTTAAAATCATGAGATACATTAGCAATAAATTCCCGTTGTAGTTTATCTTTAAGTTTAAGTTGATTTTTCATATGTTCCATTGCATAAGCTAAATCTTCAAGTTCATCATTTGAATTTTGTAGATTTAATGAAGCTGAGTTATAATCTCCTGATGCGATAGCTTCTGCATTCTTTTTTAAAGAAATAACAGGAGTAGTGAATTTTTTTCCTAACAGGATTGCCATTGGAATTGATATAATAATACCAATCAGGAATATTATTCCCAAAATCAAATATATTATTTTTAAATAATTATCAACATCAATTTTGCTTTTGAATATATATAGGTTTCCATAGGCGGTAGGTTTCTTATAATACAAATACATTGTTCCATTTTGATGTTGTATAGTACCTTTTTCGCCTAATGCTGAATAATCAAAATGCAGGAAAAAATTGATTCCACCACTGTTCATACCATGCATCATACCTTTACTATTCTGAGTTGACCAAATTTCTTTATTTGTTAAATTATCTACTAAAACTCCTTTGAAATCATTATTTTTATATTGATAACCTGTAAGGTAGCTTTCAAGAATGTTATCACCTTCAGCTGAAAGGGTAGAATACTGCTGATTAATATATAATTTTGATAAGAAGAGTGAACTTAGTATAAAGCAGATAAATACTATAAAGGATATTGTAATAAGAAAATATTTTAAAAATTTCTTAGTAATTCTACTCATCTGTTTCACTCCATTCAAATTTATATCCAATCTTCCACATGGTTTTAAGATTACTTTTGCATATAGAAATTTTTTCACGTAATTTCTTTATATGAGTATCTACTGTACGTGTATCTCCGTAGAAATCATATCCCCAGACTTCATTTAAAAGTTTATCTCTAGAGAAGACAATATTAGTATTTCTGCAGAGAAATACCAATAGGCTATATTCTTTAGGGGTCAATTGTATAGACTCATTATCAACTGTAACCACATGTGTTTGTTCATTGATTTTAAGTGGTCCAAGAGACATGAAATCATTTGGTATAGTTTCTTTTAAGGGAGTGATAGAAGATATTCTTAATTTTACCCTTAAAACAAGCTCTCTCATACTTAAGGGTTTGGTCATGTAATCATCTGCGCCTAATTCCAATCCAAAAACTCTGTCATCTTCTTCAACTCTAGCTGTTGTTATAATTACAGGAGTATCACCCTGGGATTTGATTTTTCTAAGTAAACTCCAACCATCTTTGCCAGGCATCATAATATCTAAAATTATAAGATCAAATGTATCTTCATTTAAGAGTTTTTCTCCATCAATGCCATTGTAAGCAGTAATGCACTCATATCCTTCTTTAGATAAATAAAGACACATAACTTGGGATAATTGTTTTTCATCTTCAACTATTAGTATTTTCTTCATAGGAGTTCCCTCACAAATTTATTTTTTTTATCAAGATTAAATCTCAATTTCTTTGTTAATTATATTTATTATACCGTTTAAATGTGATGAAAATGTGAAGAGTTCTATTTTTGATGGCAAAAATAATCTTGAGAAAATGCTTGAATAGTTTGTAATGAGTTCAAAATAATGATATTATTTTTAATGAGAATAATTTTACAGTTTTATTGTATTTGTGTCTAATAATTTGATATAGTGAAATAAGATTTTTTCTCAAACAGAGGATAATATATATTTAATTAGGAATATAATGAACGATATTAAAAATTATTGTAGGACAATCTAGGAGTGATTAAATGAGTCAAACAAAAATTCGTGAAGTAAAGAAGCAAAGCTTAAAAATGGCATTACCTAATATTATGACGTTTATGAATTTATTTTTTGGTATATTAGCTATTTTGACTGCGACACATGGAAAAGATGGACTGGCATTAGCATCTGTATTTATTCTATGTGCAGCTATTTTAGATAGATTTGACGGTAAAGTAGCTAGAAGATTAAATGCTGAAAGTGAACTAGGAGAACAATTGGATTCATTAGCCGATTTAGTTTCTTTTGGAGTAGCACCAGCTTTTGTTGCATGGTCCATTAATTTTACAACAGCAGGAACAGAATTATTAGGATATTTATCAGTTATTATTTTCGTATTTGCAGGAGCATATAGATTAGCTAAGTTTAATGTATCAACAAATAAAAACGTTTTTGTAGGGTTACCTATTACTTGTGCTGGTGCTCTTTTAGCATTTTATAATATTCATGTGTCATTGAGTCATCCAGGCGGTGGAGAAGGTATAAAAACAAGCATTATAATGATAATACTTTCTTATTGTATGGTTTGTAATGTTAAAATAAAAAAAGTGTAGTTCAATATTAAAACTGATTGTAAAGCTTGTGAGGATGGACTAAATATGGATATTTATTATATAGAAAGAACAACAGGTGAAAAGAAAAAAGAAGTTATAGCTGGAGAGCGCTTTTTACGATGGACTTATGATACAAAGCAGGGGAATGCTATACTAGAGACAGTTGTTAAGAAAAAAATATTTTCAACTGTATATGGGAAACTGCAGGATTTTTCTTTCAGTAGAAAAAAAATAAAAACTTTCGTTAACAATCTACAAATAGATATGAGTGAGGCAGAACGAGAACGTATAGAGGACTATAATAGTTTTAATGATTTTTTTACAAGAAAATTAAAAAAACAATCAAGACCTTTATCCATGAAGAGTAACCATTTGATTTCTCCAGCAGATGGTCGTATTTTTGCCTATGACAATATTGATAAGGAACAGGTCATTCAAGTAAAAGGTTCTTCATATAGATTGGGAAATTTATTAGATGATGAGAAGCTTGCTGATGAATACAAGAATGGTATATGTATTGTTATTCGATTATGTCCTTCAGACTACCATCGCTTTCATTTCCCAGATAGTGGTGTAGCTGGTGATTTTAAAAGAATTCGCGGACAATATTATTCTGTAAATCCTATATCACTCCATAAAATGGGTGAGGTGTATTGTCAAAACAAGAGAGAAATAACCTTGTTTGAATCTGATAACTTTGGACAAATAATCTTTTGTGAAGTAGGAGCCACATGTGTAGGTTCTATTGTGCAAAAGTATAAAGTTGGAGAGTATGTAGAAAAAGGAGAAGAGAAGGGGTATTTCAAATTTGGTGGGTCTACAGTGATTTTATTTTTAAAAAGTGGACAGGTAAAGATAGATGAAGATATATGTAAAAACACAAAGATGGGTATAGAGACAAAAATCAATATGGGTGAGATGTTAGGGGAAAAGCTCATAAGTAATAAGTAAGTGAGTCACTTCTAATATAGACAAAAATAGGCTTGTGTATAAATTTTACACATAAGCCTATTTTTGTTTAAAAGGTTAGGTATGAGACATCATAAGTGATAACAAGGTTGCTTTATCATGAATATAATATAGTGAGTATTTTATTAAATCAAAAGATAATAAGAGGAGATGCAATTATGGACGACTATTGTTGTGGTTACTCAGGATATGATGACTATGATTATGATGAATATGATAACTGTTACTGTAGAGGAGAATGTAGCAGGAAAGACTTATTGTGTGTACAAGTACCTAATAAGAGAAAAACATCAAAGATGAAATACTATTTTGGGGATATGGTTCTATTGAGCACATAGAAACAGTTCTTGAATCAAATAGAGTATATGAATTAAAGATTCCAACTCAGATTAAGCGAGAACTTGAATGTTTGAAGGATATGCGGGATCAGTAATTTTATTTGAAACACTTAATCATTTTATGATTGAACAGATATATATTACAAGGATATTTGAGTTAATTGAAAAATCACCTAACTTCTTTGATGAGAGAAATGTGTGGGGTCCCAATTTCTATACAAGGTTTGGAATTGGTGATTGTCAACTAGAGTGTACCTATGTACAAATATATTTTTGGAATGTAATTAGTGCTCAACACTGTTCTCTTCTTGAAAATATTTCAAATGGAGTGTTTGGAGTAAGATTAAGTAGGGAAGTTGAGAAAGTCTTAGAGCAACTTAACAATGAGTATTGCCATATAATTCAACTATTAGGATGTTATAAATATGATACAGCGAAAATAGTGAAGCAGTTTTTAATGGTTAATGCAAGGTTTATTAAGGTTCTAAATAGAATAATGTTCGAGGAATATTTAGGGTCTACGGAATTATTTGAAGTGGTGAATAATTTTATGATAGAACAGATTTATGCTGCAAGAGTATTTGTTGATAAAAAAAGATCACCACAATATAAAGCAAAACGTAGTGTATTAGGACCTGACTTTTATGAAAAGGAAGGCCTTGGAGAAAGTAAATTAGAGATAGCATACAACACATTTTATTTCTGGAATAGTTGAATGCAAATATGCAATTTCTCAGTTTTTTATACAGTTTGACCCCTTTAGAAATAGCCACCTTCCTACCAAGAGATACCCCAGAGGCATTTTTCGATTTCAAGGAGCAGGTAATAGAAGAACAGGAATATATCTGCGAGGGTTTAAAGCGCTGGATATATACTTTGTAAAGATAGGGAAAGGGTAAAGGTGAGTTGGGAGATGACAGTGGAGAACGTTGGATATTTCTCTTCGAGAAATTTTAATTTTATTGTTCATTGGACAATAATGTGTTTACTCGTTTGATTTTAATGAAACATTCTACGGAGTAAATCAAAGAATTGAATTAAAATGAAAATTCTGAAAACTGTCCACAGTTAATGAATAAAAATGAATAGTTATACACAAAAAAACATAGAAGTTATTTATAAATGTGGATTAATTCTAGAAAAAAAGGATTATCCACATTTTATTTTTTAAAATTTCAACCTATGTGGATAGATTTAGTATTTATACACAAATACTATAAATAACGGATTATCGAAAAAGACATAAAATTAAGATACTATAAAATACATCTTTGTGCAAGTAAATAAAAGGAAATCATATATTTAGATAAACTACTCCGTAGATTTATCTAAATAGAGAATAGAGAAGAAAGAATAAAGAACAAATATTGATATTTCTCTACGAGAAATTTTAATCTTATTTAGTAATTAAAATGTAATATTTTAATTTTAGTGATGTTATGGTATATATATAGATAAGCTTACTATGAACTAATCAAAGTTTTTATTTTTCAAATCTTTTTATAATTTAAAATCTTTCAGCACTGCTGAAAGGTATCGTAATTTGTTCTCTATTCTTTGTTCTTTTTTCTTTGAATAATATGGGAGGTGATTTTATGATTTTGATTAAGAATCTTGTTAACAACTTAGGATATATATTTCTTATAGCTTTTATAATTACAAGATTGGGAATATTCAAAAGGACAATTGTTAAAGAGAAATTCAAGCGAAGTGACATATTACTTTTATCCATGGTATTTGGATGTTTTGGAATACTTGGAACTTACATTGGTACAGAGATTAATGGTGCAATAGCCAATACAAGAATGATTGGAGTTGTAACAGGGGGGATTCTATGTGGACCATTTGTTGGAATTGTAAGTGGAATTATTGCTGGCACTCATAGATTGTTTATGAATGTTGGAAGTGCAACGGCACTACCTTGTGCTATAGCAACTATAATAGCAGGTTTTTGTTCAGGGTATATAAATAAGATATTTAATAATAAAAATAAGGTGTTGTATGGCTTTATATGTGGAATAATAATGGAGAGTATTGAGATGCTTATGATATTTATCATGGTAAATCCAAAGGAGTTAGGTTTTGCTATAATAAAGCATATTTATATTCCTATGGCATTCACAAATGCTTTTGGTATAGCACTACTTATTGCACTGGTAAATAGCATAATAAGAGAGAAGGAAGAGATTGCAGCTAAACAATCACAGATTGCATTAGAGATAGCAAATAAAACACTTCCATATTTCAGAGATATAAATGAACATACTTATGAAAATATTTGCTCAATAATAAAAGAATACACAGATACAGATGCTGTAGCAATTACTGATAAGGAGAAGATTTTAGCTCATGTTGGAGCTGCATCGGATCATCATATAAAAGGGGAGCATTTTAAAACAGAAGCTACTAAAAATGTATTGACTACTGGAGAAATCTTGGAATTACGAAATAAGAAGGAGATAAATTGTTCAGGGGATAAATGTCCACTTAAATCAGCTATAATAGCACCGTTGAAGGATGGAGAGGAGATTATAGGAACATTAAAGATATACTATGTAAAAGAGAATAGGATATCCCATACAAATAGGAGTCTGGTGCTAGGGGTTTCACAACTTATTTCAACTCAGCTTGAGATAAGTAAATTAAGTAAGCTTCAGGAGATGGCTAATAAGGCTGAAATCAGAGCTTTGCAAGCACAGATTAATCCTCACTTTTTATTCAACGCTTTAAATACAATCGTTTCATTTGTTAGGATGAGTCCAGATAGGGCTAGAGAACTTATTATAAACTTATCCACATATATGAGATATAATATTGAGAATGTTATGAACTTGTCGGATATATATAAGGAGCTTGAACAAGTGAAGGCATATGTTGAGATTGAGAAAGCGAGATTTGGAGATAAATTAAATGTTGAATATAACATAGATGATGATGTGAATGTGAAAATACCTAGTTTAATTATTCAACCTATTGTTGAGAATTCTATTAAGCATGGAATTATGAAAAATGGAAATAGTGGAACAGTTAGTATAAAGGTTAAGAATGTTTCAGATGACAAAGTAGAGGTAATGGTACAGGATGATGGTATTGGAATACCAGAAGAAGTAATAAGTAGAGTGTATTCTGGGAATGTTCAGCAGAATAAGATAGGAATTTCTAATGTGCATAATAGATTGAAGCATATTTATGGAGAGGGACTAAATATACAAAGACTGGAGAGGGGTACAAAAACAAGTTTTATACTAAAGAAGGGGGAAGTATAATGAATAGTATTATAATTGATGATGAGTTTCCATCGAGGGAGGAACTAAAGTTTTTCATTGAAAAGTTTTCTTCAATAAAGATACTTGGGGAGTTTGAGAGCCCTATAGAGGCTCTTGCCTTTCTTGATAAGGAAAAGGTCGATGTTGTATTTCTAGATATAAATATGCCAAATATTGATGGTATGACCCTTGGTAAAATTATTTCAAATAAGAATAAAGAAATTAAAATTGTATTTATAACAGCACATATGCAGTATGCTGTAGAGGCATTTGAACTTGAAGCCTTTGATTATATTTTAAAACCTTATTCAAAAGAGCGAATAGTTAGTCTTTTAAAGAAACTTGAACGGTTTGATGGTAAAGGTGTGATTAGTGATATTCTTTCAGTTTGGAAAGGTGAGAAGATAGTCATATTAAAGAGTGAGAATATATGTTATTGCGAAGCTGTAGAAGGACATACAATTGTACACACATCCCAGGATGAATATATTGTTAGTAGTAGTTTATCACAGCTATATAAGAAACTTGGGGATGAACAATTCTATAGAACTCATAGGGCATTTATTGTGAATATGAGAAAAATTGAGGAAATAACACCTTGGTTCAACAATACATTTATGTTAAGGCTAACTGGGATAGATAAAGAAATTCCTGTTAGTAGAAATAATATAAGTGACTTTAAGCACCTCATGGGCATTTAGAAACACTTTATTAACAATTTTAATCATTTCACAGAAAAATTAAAAAAATCATGCTCTTTTTCTCTATAATTAAGGTAACAAATATATAGATACTAGTTCGGAAGGTAATTTATTCAAGTGTATTAAATGCAATTTTAAACAAAGAAATTTTCTGAATGAATAAAGAATAGAGAACAAATTAGGTTATTTTTCTTCCTGACCTCAGAAAAAATCATATATTCCATAAATCCAAATTTTACTTTTGAATTTCTTGAATAAGTTAAGTTTTTAACTAAAAAATCTATATGTTTATAACATGGGAGGATTCCTATATATAATAAAAATTAGGGGGTAAAGCGTATGGTATCATTTATCTTATCTATTGTTGCACTTATTTTAGGTTATATGATTTATGGTAAGATTGTTGAAAAAGCTTTCGGTGCTGATGAGAATAGAAAGACACCAGCAGTGAGACTTGAAGATGGAGTAGATTTCGTTCCAATGCCAAATTGGAAGATATTTTTAATTCAATTTCTAAATATAGCAGGTTTAGGACCAATCTTTGGTGCTATAGCAGGGGCACTTTGGGGTCCAGTATCATTTATATGGATAGTTCTAGGGTGTATTTTTGCAGGAGCAGTACATGACTACTTCTCAGGAATGTTATCAGTAAGACATGATGGAGCAAGTATACCAGAGGTTGTTGGAATTCAATTAGGTAATGGATTTAAACAGTTCATGAGGGTTTTCTCAGTTATACTTCTTGTATTAGTAGGAGTTGTATTTGTTAAAGGACCAGCGAGTATACTTAATGGGCTAACTGGAGTTAATGTGACAGTGTTACTTTTAATTATATTTGCATATTATCTTATTGCAACTGTTGTTCCGGTGGACAAGTTAATCGGTAAAATTTATCCTATATTCGGAATATGTTTATTAATAATGGCAGTAGGAATTGGATTCAGTTTATTATTTAAAGGATATGAAATACCAGAGGTATATTCAAACTTTGGAAATATGCATTCAGCTCCTTTACAAAATCCAATTTTCCCATTCCTTTTCATAACAATAGCATGTGGAGCTATATCAGGATTCCATGCGACACAATCACCATTAATGGCTAGATGTATTACTAATGAGAAGCAAGGAAGACAAATATTCTATGGTTCAATGATAGCAGAAGGAGTTGTAGCTTTAATATGGGCAGCAGCAGCTATGGCTTTCTTTGGAGGAGTTAATGGACTAGCATCAACAATGGCAGAAGGGCATAATGCAGCATGGGTTGTAAATGAAGTAAGTAATGGAATGTTAGGAAAAGTAGGTGGATTCCTTGCAATACTAGGAGTTGTAGCTTGTCCTATAACTTCAGGAGACACAGCATTTAGAAGCGCAAGATTAACAATTGCAGATTCTTTTAAATTTAAGCAAAAGACACTAGTAAATAGATTTATAATAGCTATACCAATGTTTGTAGTTGGATATATTTTAACTCTAGTAGATTTCAATATAATCTGGAGATATTTTGGATGGAGTAATCAAACATTAGCGACTATAGTATTATGGACAGCTGCAATGTACCTGGCACGAGAAGGAAAGAATTTTTGGATGGCAGCAGTTCCAGCTACCTTTATGACAGCTGTTTGTACAACATTCATTTTTGTATCAAAAATTGGATTTGGTGTATCAATAAGTATAGCTACTCCAATAGGGGTAGTAGGGGCATTATTGGCATTGATTATTTTTATAAAGGCTACGAAGAAGATAAAATAAAAAAGTTTAAAGAAGTTGAGAGTGAATAACGTAGGAAGGTTCTGACTGAGGTCAGAACCTTTTTGTATTGGTAATAAAATAATAAAGGGTTACTCCTTTCATCAATGATTAAACATTGTATTTTAACTACAATTTTTTATCCAAGGATAAAATGAGTAAAAGATTTTTGTTCTAAAGACTAATAAGATGTAGTTTCTGCCATAAAGTAGAAACATCCATCGTTCACCACTCTCAACTTTTTTAAAAGGCTTGTAAATTTCTGTGTGCACGCGTATAGCGTGCTCTTTTTAAATACTGCATTACAGAGGGAGGAGATTGTGTGCAATATTTAAAATATGATTATAGATGTTATTAACTATAATTGTATCTCAGAGGTCATTATTAAGGCGTAGATTGTCCGCTGGCGTTTTAGTACTGTCTATCGAGCCAAAACTATAGTATTTACTGAGATAATATCTTTTGATACATCTTTAAGTCCCAATTCAGATTTGCCCTAGTGTATATTACAATACAATACATAATATGAAAATATATCAGAATATGTTACAATAATATTCTAATTAAGAGTAATTTAGAAAAATAAAAAAATAGATTTTAAATACATGATTTTACAAGAAAAGACAAAGGAAAGTGATATACTAATTTAAGTATGAAACAAATATTTTATAATAGAGGGATGTCATGAAGTTAAAAAAAGGTAAAAAGATATGTTATATATGTATATTAATATTTGGAATAGCATGTTATTTAATGGGAAATGTAATAAGGATAAAAATAATAAATAAAACTTCGTATAAAATGGAAAAAAATCTTTCTCTAATAAGTGAGGATATTATAAAAGATATTGAAGTAACATATGATGATCAAAGGTATGCGTTAAATACATACAAGGTGGAATTTGATTATGATGGTAAAGAGAAGGACAAACTCAATGAACAAGAATATATGATTGCATGGATATCATTAGAAAATAATAACGAAAATAACAATTTAGAAGAAGGTCAAATGTTTTCTGTAAAGATTCCTATAGAAAAATTAGATGAAGAAGAATATACATTGGATTGTAGTTGGATGAAAGAACAAAGAGAAAAGGTAAATGGAGAAGTACAATTTTTCTCAGAGATAATTAATAATATTGAAAATATATTCTATAAAAATATTATGGGACAGGATTATTATTCGGATAAAAATGTGAAATTGAAAAATAAATTGGAAATTTCAAAGGGTGAGAAGGCGATTCAAGGTGTATTAATGGAGTCAGAAATTATAGATGGAACAGATAGGGTTAATTTTATAGCAGAAATGTATGAAAAAAAAGACATTGGATTCAGTAAAGTTGATATTAAAATTATTAGTCAATAACTAGAGAATTATATGGCTATATTAAGATAAACTTGAAAAAGAGTTACTATAAAATAAGAATGGAATAATGAAAAAAATAAAGAGGAAATAAAAATGTTGAAGCAGTTTAAAAAGTATAAAGTATTTATTGTAATAATTGTATCCATTGTAATGATATCTCTTTCGGTGGTAATAATAAATAATATTATTCAAAGGAAGCATGAAATGCAATTTAATAAAATTGTATTGGAAAACGTCAATGAAATATTTGAAAAAATGAATTTTAATGTGAGAGATGAAGTTGGAACTTATTTTGTAGAGTTTAAAGAGATTGAACTAAAATCAAATTATAAGGAAATAATAAAATTAAATAAAGGTGAGGCTAAAGTAAGTTATGTATTTAAGGATTTAGAATTAGGAACTGAAAGTGAACAGTTTCTAATTGAAATACCAATTACGAGAGAGAATTTAAATAATCAGTTTTCTATAGAAAACAGTAATAAATATGAAGAAATTCAAATAAGAACTCATATATTAGAAGATTTCTTAGAGTATAAATTCGATGAATTTTGTAGCAAGTTAGAAAATGAGAACATTGAAGGTGAAACAAAAATTGTAAGCGAAGTGGTATATGATTATAGTGAACTGCATTATGATAGATTTGGAAGCATAATTGATGGTAGTAAAATTGGATTTAATGCAAAGAAGTTCAATTCTTTAAGTGGAATGATATTCCGTGGAGAATACACTAAGTCTTCAGATGGACAGAAATACAGTGTAAATATGGAAATTAAAGAATATGCAGGTGAACTAAGAGCTTTATGGTCAGTTAATTATGAAAATGTTAAAGAATTAAAAGTTTATGAGGATGGAAAATATAAGCGTACTATAGAGGATGAAGGAATGATACAGCGAATCTTTTCTCTAATAAATGAATTTAAATATGAACAAATAAGTTCGGAAAAAATGCAAAGCTTAACGAGAGATAATGATTACTCTATTATTTTTAATGATGGAATATTTGATTATTATGTTGTAGTAGGGGGAAAAGGAATAGTAATTATTAATAACCGAAGTGCTGCATCGGAAGAGGCATCACGAAATCTGCAATTATTTCTTAAGATGGAAATTTAGCTTCATAAGGAAAAATATAAATTACTAATTTATATAAATAAAAACAGCTCATCCTAATAGGTTAGCTGTTTTTATTTATTAATTTATTTAAATTAAGATGTAATAAATTCAAGTTATAAGGAAAATTTTACACCCAATGTATTAATTTTTTTTAAAAATCATAAACGTAGATTAAAAAAATACAAAAAAAAGCTATTTTATAAGTTAATAAATAAAAAAATGTAAAATTTTATTGAGAAATGTATAACTATGCATTAAAATATAAATATACATATTAAATTATAAAAAAGTTAATATATAAGAGTTAATTACATAACTAAGGGGGACAAGATGATTTGTTTTGGGGTGATATATTCGATCATAACTATTATGCTTATCTGTATAATGGTATCTTTATCAAATAAAGAATCAACTTCATTAAAAAGAGTGTACATAATAATGATTGCATGTTTATGCATTTGGGTAGGTTCTGATGCAGTGAATTTATTTGTTTCTAATACATATATGAAATTATTTATATATAAATTTAAATATATAGGGATTGTAACTTTACCGAATTTATTTATGATTTTGGCTATGAAATATTCAAGTAAAAGGAACATAATAAAACTTAAGATAATTAAAGTAACTTGGTTAGTACCAATAATATCTTTCATTTTAATTATTACAAATTCTTATCATAATTTATTTTGGGAATCATTATATGTAGGTGAATTTAAAAACGGAATTAGTGTAATAACTGTGTACGGGGTTGCTTTTTGGGTGTTTGCGGCAATATCATATGCATTTCTATTTATTAGTGTTTTTATATTAATTTCCTGTTATTTTAACTTTCCAAAGTATTATAGAGGACAAATAATATTAATAATATTTGGAGTAATTCCAGTATTAGTGGCAAATATTAATTCCGTTTTTGAAATTATATATTTTGGATATGATCTAACAGCATTAGGGTTTATCCCCTATACTATAATAAGTAGATATATATTTTTTAATCCTATTGATCTAGAAGTCATACCTAAGGCAAGAGAGATAATTATAGATAGTTTGAAAAACATAATATTTATTACTGCAAAAGATGGTAAAATAATAGATTCAAATGATATGGCTAATAAGGTTTGTATGAAGTATAACATAAATATTAAATTTCAGAAGTTTGAAAAAGTTTTTCAAGAATTTGTGATAAAAACTAATGGAGTAATAGAGGAAGAAAATGAACATGTTGAAATAAGAGCTATGTTAGATGATGGGGAAGCTTACTTTGTTAAGAATGAATCTCTAATATATGAAAAGGGAGAAGTGATAGGAAAGGTAATATTTTTAAATGATATTTCTTATATGAAGATTGCTATGAATAAATTAGAAATAATGGCAAAACAAGATATGCTTACAGGGCTTTTTAATAGATTGTACTTTGATGAGCAAGTTAGTAAGATAGGAAGCCTAGATGTTGAAGATAAGCTCCCAATTGCTATAGTAAAAGGGGATATTAATAGCATTAAGATGATAAATGATGTTCTTGGGAAGAAAATGGGAGACAAGCTAATCGTAAAGATGGCAAATATAATTAAAGATATAGTTCCTGAAAATTCACTTATAGCAAGAGTTGGTGGGGATGAATTTGGTATAATATTATTTAATACAAAAGAAGAATTGGTAATTAAGATGATTAAGGCAATCAAAAAGAGATGTGAGGATGAAGGTGAGGGAATTAATAACCTTAGCATTTGTTTGGGATATAGTATAATGGAGAATAAAGAAAAATCTATAGACAAACATCTTGAGTATGCAGATAATTTTATGTATAGAAAAAAGATGATGGAAAGCAAAAGTGCTAGAAGTTCTATTGTGGATTCTTTGAAAGTAGCATTAGAACAGAGTAATTATGAAACAAAAGAGCATGCTGAAAGAACTAGGGAACTTGCTAGTAAACTTGCTTTAAAAATTGGAATGAAGGAAAATAGATTAAGTGATATAGAAATGTTAGCTCTTCTTCATGATATAGGAAAGCTTGCTATTCCAGATAGTATATTGATGAAACCAGAGAAGTTAACTGATGAGGAGTTTGAAGTAATAAAAACCCATTCACAGAAGGGTTATGAAATTGCAGTGTCATCTCCTAATTTGTTAAATATTGCCGAGGGAATACTTCATCATCATGAACGATGGGATGGGAGAGGTTATCCAGATGGATTAAAAGGTGAAGAAATACCTATAGAATCTAGAATCATAACAATAATAGATTCTTACGATGTTATGACAAATGATAGACCATATCATAAAGCAATGACACAAGAGAAGGCAATAGAGGAACTTCTTAGATGTAAAGGAAGTCAGTTTGATCCAGAATTAGTTGATTTAATGATAGAGATGTTAAAACCATAATGGAGAATTGATAATGTAAAAGGCAGAATGAGAGACATTTCTCTTCGAGAAATTTTAATTTTACGGTGGATTGCACAATGAGTGTTCACTCGTTTCATTTTGATGAAACATTGTATTGAAATACAATATTTTATCGTTAGATAAAAGGAGTAAAAACCGCTTGTACTAAAGAGCAATAAGATATAGTTTCTACTATTCAGAAACGCCCATCATTTTCAACTATCAACTCTCAATTCTCAATTTCTTTTTAAAAACACGGTGACGTGTTTTTTTATTTGAAGGAGACAAACGTGCATTTGTATAAAATGATTTCATTAGTCTATAATTAAAAAAGAACAAAGTCAAAACCCTGTTGGGGATTGGAAAAGCTAGAATAAAGCTTTTAGGGATATGTATAAGGTAACAATTTAATATATATCCAATATAGCCTATTGGAAAGAGATAGGCATGAACGGTATAATAGATAATAGAGATAAATATGAAAAGAGTTTACAATGAAGAAGTTTCATGAAAGGAAAATATAATGATTAAAGAAGAATTAAGGGTTAATCTTAAAAAATATTTTGGTTATGATGAGTTTAGAAAAGGCCAGTTAGATATTATTGAAAATATATTAAATGGAAAAGATGTATTAGGGATAATGCCAACAGGTGCAGGGAAGTCTATATGCTTTCAGCTTCCGGCATTAATTCTAGAGGGGGTTACAATAGTTATATCTCCATTAATCTCTTTAATGAAGGACCAAGTAGATGGGCTTAATCATATGGGAATAAGGACTACGTTTATTAATAGTACCTTGAATGAGAGAGAAGTGGAAGCAAGATTTCAAGAAATAATATATGGACATTACAAACTTGTTTATATAGCTCCTGAGCGATTAAAGTCACAGAAATTCATTGAGATGATGTACACTGTAAAAGTATCTATGGTAGCAATAGATGAGGCACATTGTGTATCCCAATGGGGACATGATTTTAGATCAAGTTATAGATATATTAAAGACTTTATTAGTTCTTTTAAGGTTAGACCAACTGTATGTGCATTCACTGCTACTGCCACTGATATGGTTAAAGAGGATATAATTAACCTTTTAAGATTAAGATCTCCCTATACATTGACAACAGGATTTGATAGAGAAAATCTGAAATTCCAAGTTGAGAAATGTGATGATAAAAAAGAGTATATTCTTAATTATATTAGAGCAAATAGAGACCATACAGGAATTGTGTATGCATCAACTAGAGCTGACTGCGAGTACCTTTATACATTTCTTTCTAAGAATAATATTAAAGTTGCAATGTATCACGGAGGGTTAAGTGAAGAAGATAGAAGTAGTGCGCAGGATGATTTCTCTTTTGATAATGTAGATATTATGGTAGCAACAAATGCATTTGGTATGGGTATAGATAAATCAAATGTTAGATTCGTAATACATTACAATATACCTAAAAATATTGAAGCATATTATCAAGAGGCTGGAAGAGCAGGAAGAGATGGCGAAGATAGTGAATGTATCTTAATCTTTGACCCAAAGGATATAAATGTGCAGAGTTTCTTTATAGATAATAGTAATCTTGCAGAAAACTTAAAGACAATGGAATATGAAAAACTTAGAAATATGATTGATTATTCTAATACTACTAAGTGTCTAAGAAAGTATATCTTAGAGTATTTTGGTGAATCAGTTGAGTATGAAGAGTGTGGTAATTGCAGCAGTTGTCATGGGGATTATGAGGTTCATGATATAACAATAGAGGCTCAGAAAATATTTTCATGTGTATATAGATCTAAGGAGTTATACGGTGCAGGGGTAATAGCAGAGACTCTTAAGGGATCTAGAAATAAGAAAGTCATTAGTAATGGATTAGACAAAATAAGTACTTATGGGCTTATGAAAGATCAAACTATAAAGAAAATATCAATGCTTATTAACAAATTAACAGCAGATGGGTATTTAGATGTTACGAAAAGTAGATATCCTGTACTTAAGTTGAACAATAAATCTGTAGATATTTTAAAATCTAAAGAAAAGCTATTAATTAAGCTACCTGTAGTGAAAGATACTATTATTGAAAATGATGTATTCTTCAATGAACTTAAAGAGTTAAGAAAGAATATAGCTGATAATGAGAAGATTCCTCCATATTTAATTTTCTCAGATGCAACATTGAGAGATATGTCTATAATTTATCCTCGAAATGAGATAGAGTTCCTTATGGTAAAGGGAGTTGGAGAACAGAAACTGAGAAGTTATGGAGAACAATTTATTGAAGCTACATTGAAATATATTGAAGAAAAAAATGTTAGTGATGAAGAGATAAGTAACAACCGAATTATGAATAATAGAGTTATGAATAATGAAAAGAATGAGGTTAAAGGAGATAATAATAGTTCTAAAACAGTTGTTAATAGTAAATCTGATAAAATAAAGAGTTTTGAAATCACATATGAGATGTATAAACAGGGTAAGAGTTTAGAAGATATTTGTAAAGAGCGGGATATAAAACAAATGTCAGTTGAATCTCATATAGTTAAAGCGTTTAGTGAAGGATATGATCTTACAATTGAAGAATTTGTACCAGAAAAGTATGTATCTTTGATTCAGGAGAAAATAAATGAAATAGACTGTGAACTATTAAGACCGATAAAAGAGGAACTCCCAGAAGAGGTGGAATATTTTTGGATTAAACTTATTAAAGAGGCTATGAAAATTAATTAATATCTTGGAGGAATCTATATATGTTTACTTTTAAAATTATCTTTTCATTTATTCTTGTGGCTATAGCAGCAATGGTAGTATACAATAATAAAAAAACAAAAGCTAGAGTTGGAACTAATATGATTCAAGGTAAAGTTAAAACAAAAAGCAATGTTAAACTTTTATTTGGAGCAGTGCTTGCCATAGTAGTAATAAGTGCTATTATAGGTGCGGTTAAGTCTGGCTTGAATGATGGAACAGTACTAAGTATTGGAGTAATCTTTTATATATGTTGCTTTATATATATAGAACATAACAATTTCATTATTTCAAGAAGTGGGGTAATGTATAACCAGCTGGCGGTTAATTGGGATAGTGTTGAGAGCTTTGAGTGGGAGGATAATCAATATAAAATTATGCTAAGAACGCCATCTAAAGTAGTACATGGAGTAATAACAGTAGATAATAAGCAAAAAAAAGATATAGATAGGATTTTAAAAAAACACATTAAAAAGTAGAGAATAATAATTAAGATTTAAGCTCAGTTCATTATGATATGAACTGAGTTTTTTTAAAAATATAAGATTTAGAAGTAACTTCATTTTGCTTTTGATTTGATTAAAGTGAAAAGGTAGGGTATAATAGAGAAGTAGAACACGAAAGATTTTTTGCAATCATAACCGAATGTTCGCAAAACTCGTTTTAAGGAGGAGAATTTATGGTTTATGATATTATTATTGTTGGTGCTGGACCAGCAGGTATTTTTACAGCTCTTGAGTTGGTGAGAAATAATTCACAGAAAAAAATCCTTTTAGTTGAAAAAGGAAGAAGTATTGAAAAGCGGTATTGTCCTAAGGAGAAAACAAAAAAATGTGTTTCTTGTAAACCTTATTGTCACATAACAACAGGATTTTCAGGAGCAGGAGCTTTTTCAGACGGAAAGCTATCGCTGAGCTATGAGGTTGGAGGAGATCTTCCAGAATTGATTGGTAATGAATTTGTTCAGGAATACATTGATTATACAGATAAAATATATATAGAATATGGTGCGGATACGAAGATTGAGGGAATTGGAAATAGTGAAGAGATTAAAGAAATTAGAAGGAAATCCATTGAAGCGGGATTGAAGTTAGTGGATTGTCCAATAAGACATTTAGGTACTGAGAAGGCTCAAGAGATTTACTATAGTATACAGAAAACTCTTATAGAAAAAGGAGTCGATGTAATATTTGAGCATGGTGTTAAAGATATAATAATTCAAGATGGAGTTATAAAAGGAATTGATGTAGAAGATTTAAGAAGTGGTGAGAAAAAGGTCTTTGAAGGAGAAAAAGTAGTAGTTTCAACAGGGAGAAAAGGTGCAGATTGGCTTAAAAGTATGTGTATTAAACATGATATTGATCACCAAGCAAGCACGGTTGATATTGGGGTAAGAGTCGAAGTTAGAAATGAAGTTATGGAAAGAGTGAACAATGTTCTTTATGAGTCAAAGCTTATAGGATATCCAGAACCATTCAGAAATAAGGTTAGAACGTTCTGTCAAAATCCAGGAGGATTTGTTAGTCAGGAAAATTATGATAATGATTTAGCAGTGGTGAATGGACATTCTTATAAAGAGAAGAAATCCAACAACACAAATTTAGCTATATTGAGCTCTCACAATTTTTCTGAACCTTTCAATAGGCCAATAGAATATGGTAAGAAGGTTGCAGAATTAGTTAATATGCTTGGAGATGGAAAAATATTAGCCCAAAGATATGGAGATATACTTGATGGAAAAAGAACTTGGCAACATGAGTTGACACAATCAAATTTAAGGCCAACACTTCCAGATGTAGTTGCAGGGGATATCACATCAGCAATTCCATATAGAACTATGTTAAATATACTAAACTTTATAAAAGCTATGAATACTGTTGTTCCAGGATTTGCTAGTAGAGAGACATTACTTTATGGTCCAGAAATAAAATTCTATAGTAATAAGATAAAGATGAATGAGGATTTTGAGACTAATATTAAAGGATTACATTGTCTAGGAGATTCAAGTGGATGGACTAGAGGTCTTATGATGGCATCTGTAATGGGTGTTCTTATGGGAAGAAAGATAATTGAGGAAAGTGAAAATAGATAGGTTAAGATATGTACAAGATAGGGACGGCTCATAAATGTGCAAGGGGCGAAGGATAGTACAAACGGTACCTTGCAATGCTTGTACTATATATTCGTGGAGAAGACTTTTGGGTTAGGAGCATGAAAATAAATTATTAGTTATTTATTTCCATGTTCATTATGCTGAAAGTCTTCTTTTTCTTTTAAAGAAAGTTTTCTGTACTGGTATAACATTTGTTGGTGTTATTTTACCATGTATTTTAGAAACGTTTTTGATCTTCATTGTTGGATCGTATATATCGTATTTCTCAAGTATATTTTCGAAAATTTTAAATTCTTTTTTCTTGATAACAACTTCGATTTTATATCGTCTATCTCCGTGGTTACCTCTTACTGGGTAGTTGTTTACAGTATATCCAACAGATCGTAAAGATTCAGATACGGCTATCATTTTTTCTTTATTTGAGAGAAAAAGATCAATCTCAATTATTCCTAATGCTAATTTATCATCAACTTTACCTCCGATAAATACTCCCATACTTTTACCTAGTGCAAATGCTAAAGTATAGTGAAGACCTGCGGAACTACTTACTTTTGATATAATAGATGCAAATATCATTGCATCAACGAATACTACAAGGTATACAGGGTTCATGATTTTTTTAGAAATCAATAGTGTTTTTAATGTTGCAAGAACATTAGTAAAGGCAGTTATTAAAAATAAAGTTGCCAGTTCAAAAATTAATGTCATAGTATATTCCTCCTTTGGAATTTGTTTTTCTATTTTTGTATAGTTTATGTGAATGTGTTATTTTCTCAATACTCTTAGTGGAGTTATGTAATTATCAAATTTTATGTTCTATGTGATTGTTTGGGGCAAGAATATCAATTTTATTGAAAGCTAAATTTCCCCATAGAAAATAGAACTTAATTCATATATATTTTTGAATATAGAATAAGTTATTTAATAAAAATTTGAATAACAATAACAACCTAATAAGGTTTACAAAAATTACATTTATAACACTTTAAAAATCCGGAAAATTTAATCAAAATGAAAGATAAAGACGATATTCTACCTAAATGATTTTATTTCGTAGGGTTAATGAAAAGTTATACACCTTAAAACTATGAAGTTAAACAAAGGCTTGTTCAACTCTGTTACATTGTATTATATCATAGATTTTGGTTTGATGCAAGTTTTAGATTGGGAAAGCAGCTCTAAAGATTAAAATATAGTTCGGTCTATTATAACTTTGAATAACTCTACACCTTTCTCTAACAACTGCCTCAGTATATCTGATATCTGTATCAATAGATAGTGGTTTTTCATTGCATTATAATCATGACAACATACATGCTCAATATCATATCTTATGTTTTTCTGGTTATTAAATCCCTGATTCTCTATCTTACATCGGTTTCGGCCCGTTAGGGCGATGGTCTTAGCATTTTTCTTAGTGATATTTAAATCTGTAATGAAAACAAATTCTCCTTCTTTTTAATAATATTCGTTGAACAATTATACATATTTAGGTTAATTTAACTTGAAAAATTTTTAATCTTTAGAGGTGTTGGGAAAGTGTAAAGTTAGACAAGTTTAAAGTTAATTATTGTAATTATAAGAATTAAATGCTATAATAATACCTAGATTACCGATACCTTGTAAATCTAGGTATTATATAATACTATAAAGTATCATTGAGAGAGGCGAAGAAATAATGAAAATTAATAAAGAACTTCAAAAAGGGAGCAATATAACAATTATTCTAAAATTGCTTGAGAATAAATCTATGTATGGCTATGAATTGATAAAAGTTATCGAACTTAAGTCAAATACATTATTCAAATTTAAAGAGGGGACATTGTATCCAATACTTCATTCTCTTGAACAGGATGGAGCAATTGAATCATATTGGGATGATTCTAATGGAAGAAGAAGAAAGTATTATAAGATATGTGAAAAAGGGAAGTTAATGTTAAAGGAAAAAGAAGAAGAGTGGAACTTATTCAAAGGGGCAATTGATAGTATATTGGATAGCTCGCTAAAGGAGGGGTTAGTTGGGTATGGAATCAATAATTGAAGAGTATTTAGATGAGGTATGTTCTTATATAAGGTTTAAAGAGGTACACTTAGAGATAAAAGAAGAGATTAGATGCCACATTGAAGAATTTGTGGAGGAGTTTGTAGATAGGGGCATGGGAAAAGAAGAAGCTTTGAAAAAGGCAATTAAGGCAATGGGCGGAAGTGATATAGTAGGGGAAAGACTTAATAAAGTACATAAGGATAAGATTGATTGGATTTCATTAATAATTATCTCTTTTTTATCAATGTTAGGAGTGGTATTAAGCTATTTTATAAGTATGTCTCATAAAACTATGGATCAGCCGGTAGACCATGCTATGGATCATATGAGATTAAACATAACATATATTTGTCTTGGGGGTATAATTCTTGGTTTATTATATTTATGGGATATTAGGAAGTTGAAGAAATATTCTTTTTACATATTCTTTGGAGCTATTGCTTTGTTTGGATATGGAGTTAAATTTGCTAGCATAATAAATGGAAAAATGCTTTTACTAGGTAGGATAAGTCTTGAATATCCACTAATAATTCTTTTTTTTATAAGTTCTAGTGGGATATTAGAATTAGTGGATTGGGAAAAAACTAAGAATATATTATATGGATTTTTAATTACTATAGTACCTGTATTAGTTTTAGCTTTTTGTAAAAGTCTATATATAGCTTTTATCTATTTAACGATAATTATAGTTTTAATATGCAAAAGTAAAATGAGTAAAAAACAGAAGATTATCATATCATTTGGGGTATTGATTCCTATTTTTATTGTCCTTATAAACAACGATGAGTTTGTGAGTAGAATAGCTAAAGAAATTGATTATATGAATAATCAGCGTGATTATGGTTTTATTCGATATAGCATACATAATATCTTGAAAGATGTTAAAATGTTTGGAAGTGGATTTGTTGTTAAAGGGATAGACCTACCACTAATTGATTCTTCATTTATAATGGTATATTTAATTATAGCATTAGGGTGGGTTGGATTTGGAATTGTACTATTCTGCATGGGAATTTTCTTTCTTAGAGTTATGAGAAAAATTAGTTCATATAATAATAGTTATTTAAAAAATATAGCAGTAGTGTTTACATTGTTTTTATTTATTGAAGCTTTAATTCATATTCTTGTTAGTATAAATGTAATGCCTTTATCATTTTATGGATACATGCCCTTTTTAAGTTATGGTATAACAAATATTTTAACTAGTTTTATAGCTTTTGGACTTATTTTAAGTTCATATAGAAGAAGAAATTTGAAGCTTGAGAGTAAGAAAAAAAATATTGGTTTATTTAAAAATAAGCTACCTTATCTAGAAGTTAATGTAAGGTGGAGAAATAAATAGTATAGGGACAGTTCATAATATTTTATGAACTGTCCCTATAGCATTTATTGAATATCTTATCAATGTGCTTTTTAAATCAACAGAGAAGAAAACGTTAAATTCTTAGTATGTTTTTCATGAAATATCTAATATTAATAGATATACATCTAAATCTATATTTAATATACAAAGAAGGGTGCTTAATATGAAAAAAAACACATTGAAATTAATTGGTTGTATATTTCTATTTTTTTTATTTACCAATCAAAAATTCACAGCAAAAGCTTCAAATGAAGGTAAGTTTGAAAATAAACCAAGTGCAAATCTCTATGATGTAACAATGAAACAGGATCTCTTAACTTTAATGTTAGCTTACCCGGAGCCTGTTTCACATATACAATGTGAAGACAATGGAAGTGTATATCTTGTAATGAAGTCAGGTAAAAAAATTCTTTATGATGATAAAAAGGAAAAGAGTTTTGAGGGGAAATTAGCTAACCCAGATATTCAGGATATGATGGAACAGGGGTACCCTTTAGAAACTATTACTAAATTAATGGATGAAAATTTTGATCCAGGTCGTTTAAGGGTATATAGCTTATTGAATGAAGTTTATGGTTGGTCAAAGGAGCAGATTGAATCTAATTTAAAGAATGCAAACATAGGATACAGATATTATCAATTCAATGGTAATAATAAGGCTTCTGAAGAACTAGAAGCTGTTATGAAAGAAATTGTATCACTTTCGGAAAAAAGAAAGGATATTTATTCTTGTATTTTTCCTGCCAATGGGACATATAACTACAGATATATTTCAGGTACTAATAGATTAAGTCCGCATTCATTTGGAATTGCTATTGACTTAAAAAGAGATAATAGAGATTATTGGAGATGGACTTCAAGGGAGGAAGGAGAAAAAAGATTAGCTTCATATCCTAAGGAAGTTGTTGAAATATTTGAGAAACATAATTTCATATGGGGAGGTAAATGGTCACATTTTGATATTTTACACTTTGAATATAGACCTGAAATTATTTTGAAAGCAAGATATTTTGGTAACAAATATGAGGATGGAAAACCATGGTATAGTGGAGCGCCTGTTGATGAAGAAGCTGTAAAAGGATATATTGAGAAAATAAACGAAGCATTTGAATCGAGAGAGGATATAACAACTAATTCTAAGTTTAATGATAATGTTGCTAATTACATAAATCAAATTTTTAAAAATAGAAATAAGGCAATATTGAATAGAGATTTGGAGTTAATAGAAACCTTTTATGATACAAAAACCAAATATGGAGTTTGGGCATATGAACATGAAAAAAAGAAAGTGCAGTATATCCATAATTGGGAACAAAAACAAGGAGTAAAGTTTACTGATATATCGTCTAATGTAATGATTAAGAAGATTAGAGGAGATGAAGAAAAATATACAGTATCTTTATTATGTTGTACAGAGTATAAATATGTTTATGAAAATCAGCAAGAAGTAAATAGAGCTAGAATTGGAACTACTCACTTTATGAATATTATAAAGATAGACGATAAATGGGTAATTACAAAGGAATGGTATAAAGATCCTTTTGCAGATTCACTGAATTTAGAGAATTTAAAAGCTAATTCAATAAAAGAATTTATAACAACTCAAAGTTCCAGAGATTTTTCTGATATTGGGGAACGAAGACAAAATGCTATTGAGTATGCTCAGAGATATTGTGGTGCTGCAAGTAAAGAAAAATATGGGTTTAAATATAATAAAAATTATAGAAATTATAATACAAAAGGTGGAGATTGTGCAAACTTTGCCTCTCAAATTTTGTTTGAGGGAGGGAAGTTTTCTAAAAATCGTGGTTGGAATTACGATAGGAAAGGTGCAACTGGAGCATGGGTAAATGCAGGTAAGTTTAAAGACTATATGATTTATAATGGGAGAGCATCATTGATTGCCTATGGAGATTATGAGAAAGTATATAAAGCCTCATATAAACTATTGCCAGGTGACTTTATAGCGTATGAGAAAAAAGGTGATGTAACTCATATTTCAGTTGTAACAGGAGCTGATTCTAAGGGGTATTCTTTAGTTACTTGTCATAATACGGATAGAGATAGTGTTCCATGGGATCTTGGATGGAATGATAAGAAAATTAAATTCTGGCTTGTACGAGTACATTATTAATATATGAAAAAACTGCTGGCTATTAGCTGCTATGGGATAATAGTCTTGAAATTATTTGTGGTAGTATGCTGCATATTCTTGATTTTTACATCTAGATTTTTTATTCTTTAGGAAATTGAAAAATTTCCTAAAGAAATTATCATACGTAACGCTGCTTATATCAATGTATTATATGTTTGTGTAAAATTGTACCATTTGGGATATTGTAAAAGTTCATGAAGAACAAAAAAATCCTTTAGAAAGAAAAGGAAGTTTTGATGGAGTATCTAAAGTATATTCAGAACATGAGGCAAAGAAAGAAGCTTTCCTATTGTAGTACTATGAAGGGATATCATATGGGTGTTAAATCTCTAAGAGCGCATATTTAGAAAGTGTGCATATTATATCAATAAATGAAGTAATTTCAGGAGATTAAATATGTATTACAATCCCATGTATTTTCAAAGAAAAATTATGAGTAATAATAAAAATAACAATAACAATATACTAGATTTTAAAGAATCAGATGTAAATGGGGATGGAACTGTTGATAAGGTGTACTTAATAGGAGAAAAACCTTTTGGTTCTGAAAGTCCATTTAGAGAGAATATAAAACTTAAAATCATTGATGGAATAACAAACAGAGAGTTTATTATTCCTTTTAAAGAAAATGCAGGATATTGTCCTACTCTTTTTTTAGGTGATTTTACAGGAGACAAAGTGGATGATATTTTAATCAGTATTTCTTCAGGGGGAAGCGGAGGATATGGGTTTTATTATATATATTCTTTCTTAAATAATCAGCCCAAAATGATTTTTGATTTCGAAGAATTTAATGAAGCATATCAATGCAATATAAATTATAAAGATAATTATAAAGTAGAAGTAATCAGTAAAAAAACAAATACAAAATATATATTAGATATTGAATATAAGGGAAAAGAATATTTAGCAGAAATTTATAATAAAAATGGTGATTTAAAAGAACCTATTCAAGGATGGGTAAATCCCTTAGGAGGATTATATCCTATTGATTTTCAAGGGGATGGTATTTACGAATTATATGCATTACAAAGGATTGCAGGTAGGTATAATGCAGACGGATTGGGATATGTGCAGACATCTCTTGAATGGACGGAGACTGATTTTATACATTTTTTTCAAACTGTAGGGGTATATGGTGAAGAAATAAATGTACAAAAAAATGATAATAGAAGAAATAAAGAATGATTAGAAAGTATATCACCCAGATATACTTTGATCTGCTAAGATGAAATTTTTATTTGGGTGATCATTTACCATATTTCTTATCCATTTTAACGACTTAAATCTTCTTATGATAAAGAAAACTTTTGTAATTTCTTCAACTGCTGTAAATCCAACAACAAAATACACAGGTAGATGAAGTATAAAAGCAGCTACAAAGGCTAGAGGAATACCTAAAAACCAAAGAGTGAATCCTTGAAGTATAGAACCATAAGTAGCATCACCACCGCCTCTAAGTATTCCTACTAGCATAACGGCATTATACACCTTAACAACCATAACAAGTGAATATACATATAGTATATAAGTTGAAGCTATTTTTACTTCAGATGACACATTAAAGAAAGAAATTATAGGCTTGGCCAATATGAAAAGTAGAACACCTAAAACTATTGATATTAATATAGATAAGGCAGATATTCTTTTAGAGGACTCTATAGCAACATCCTCTCTATTAGCACCAATTTCATTTCCTATTATGACAACTGCACCATAAGCAAGGCCAAAAGTAAATATCATAAATAAGTTCATTATAGTTGAGCATATTTGAATTGATGCAGCAGCACGAGTACCTATTCTTGCATAAATGGCAATGTATGTTACATTACCTAGGCCCCAACATGCTTCATTTAAAACTATTGGTATAGTCACATTTGATAATGTTTTAGTTAGTTTTTTAGATAATCCTCTTAAATCACTTAGTTTTATGTTTAATATTTTATCTTTAAAATATACACCAAATAATATTATTATACACTCGCATGTTCTTGCAATAAGAGTTGCTATTGCAGCACCTTCTGTTTTAAGTTCAGGCATTCCAAAATTTCCAAATATAAGAGCATAGTTTAACACTCCATTTACAATAAGGCCTACTAAACTTGCAAACATAGGTAATTTAGTATTTTCAATACTTCTAAGAGCAGAAGCAAAAGTAAAAGTAATACCTGTAAATATATAACTTATAACTGTTATTTTCATATATTCACTACCAATAGACACAACGGATGTATCTTTATTAAAGAGTGCCATTATTTTTTCCGGCATTAAAAGACCTATAAACACAAAAAATATTGATATAAGTAAACCTACAGTTAAAGATTTACTTAAAATCTTTCTTATATTATCTTCATCTTTTTTGCCCCAAAGCTGTGCAATTATTACTCCGCAACCACTACTTACCCCTAGTATAAATAAAGTGAATAAAAAGTAGTATTGATTTGCAATACCTACAGATGCAAGCTCGATTTCTCCAACTTTACCTATCATCATCGTATCTAGCATATTAAGTGATGATGCTATTAAGTTTTGTAAAATTATTGGCAGGGTTATTATAAATAAATTCTTATAACATTTTTTATTATTGTTATAGTCTTTGAGTAAATTAAATGACATATGAAAACTCCTTTCTTAAAATGAATACATATATTAATTAGTAATATAATTAAATGCAAAAAAATATAGAACATCCACTTTGAGTTTTTTTGAAGTGGATGTTCTACACTTATACATTTTTTAAAAATATCTATATATTTTAATTTATTATTATTTATTCGACAAATTCATTTATAATAATAATCCAAAAATTATACTTTGTCAATTACAAAACTAAACTATTAAAGATGTACCAGAATTACTTGTAGAATATTATACACATAAAACAATAATATATCACTTAAGAAGAAATCAAAAATAAATGTACCAAGAAAATTAACTAATCGACAGAAATTTAGAACATAAAACACAATAGATGAATATAATACATTGAGAATTTATTTTTTTTGATTGAAATTCCAATACGATAATTTATTTATGCACACCTTAGAAAAAAGCTATACGATAACCGTTCCAAAATCTCAACCTATCAGTGAGTTATGGAAATATATAAATAAATATTTGAGTTGGAATCTCTATAGAGAAGTGTGTGAAACGTGCCTTTTGTAACCAATAACAATCTAAAATCAATTTAACGGAGTGAAAAAATCATGAGATCTACTTCAAAAGTAGGATATGATCAAAATACAAAAGAATATTATTACATCCCTGGATGTTCACATAACAATGATGGTAATAACAACTCTTCTAATAAATCTAGTGAAGAAAGCCGTGATGATTGGTGTGAGCATTGTAGAGGAGATAATTCGGGTAATAATAAATGCGATGAACAAAATCAAAATAATGCAAATAACTGTCAGACTAACTGCAATGAAAATTCTCAGACGGGGAATAGAAGATGTGGTTTACAAGCGTGGATAAAGAATGCTCAAGGGGCTACCCCAAGTGGAGAGAGAATTGTTTTTAATATTATTAGAGAACATCAAAACAATGAATACAGAATTTATTATGATGAGAACTCAAATGAATTTGTTTTTAATCAAGATGGGGTATATTTAGTTAAATGGAGTATAAATGTTACACCATCATCATATTTAGGTACAGTATATTTATCTTTCACTTTGAATAAGGATTCCGACTTTGAGGTTCTTAGTAGAGTGTATACTGCATATCAAGGAATTAATGGGATACGAAATATTACAAATCATTCATCTGTCATATTTAATGCTAAGAAAAATGATAGATATTCTTTGAATAATGCTTCTGATGGTTTAATTAATATCGGTAGCTTAAACTCATCAATTGGCGGAAACTTGAGTATTGTTAGAATTAGCTAATCATAAAGAATAAAGAATAAAGAATAAAGAATAAAGAATAAAGAATAAAGAATAAATTAGGGCATTTTTCTTCCTAACGTCAGAAAAAATGTATCTTATATTTTCAAGAGCAAACCAATATAATCTTTTATCAATTTTATAGCTTTCATTTGTGCTTAAAGGTATCATGATTTGTTCTCTATTATCTGTTCTTTGTTCTTTATTTTTAAATGATATGTAAATTTGGCTAGGAATGAATACATTATACAATTGACGTCCATAATTAAAATATGGAGGTGATTTTGTGTTAAGTGTAAGTGAGGCTAGTGAGTATTTAGGTGTTTCCATTTCAACAATGAGGAGATGGGAAAAAGAGGGGAAGCTTATTCCTCTTAGAACAAGCGGTAAACATAGAAGGTATGATAAAAATCAATTGATAAAACTAAGAAACAAAAAGGACGACGTAAAAATCACTATTGGGTATTGTCGGGTTTCATCTAAGGATAAGAGTGAAGAGTTAAAAAAACAGGTTCAGAATGTATCGCAGTATTGTATTGCTAAGGGATATCAGTTCAAGATAATTCAAGATTTAGGAAGTGGATTGAACTATAAAAAGAAAGGTCTTGATGAGCTTATTGGACTTATCTGTTCAGAAGAAATTGATAGAATAGTAATTAACTATAAAGATAGAATCATTAGATTTGGTTATGAACTCATTACTAAATTATGTGATATCTATAATGTAGAAATTGAAGTTATTAATCATACTGAAGAAAAAGAAAATAAAGAGGAATTACTAGAAGATGTTTTATCTATAATTACTGAATTCTCATGTAAACTATATGGTGATAAAAGCAAAAAAACTCTTATGATAAGGAAAGAAAGCTTAGATTTATTTAAAAAGACTGGAGCGTAAGTTAAAATAAGTGTAGAGTTGAAAGTGGAGAGTGGAGAACGATTGATATTTCTCTTCGAGAAATTTTATATTTTATTGTTCTTTGGATAAAAGGGGTTACACGTTACATTTGAGATGAAACAATGTAGTTTAAATATAGTATTTTATGTTAGGCACGCATTTGCGTGCTTTTTACTTGTTGTATTTATTTTACATAGAATATTTTCTTGTGTATAATTATGGTATATATTTAAAATAAAGGTATATATTTACAAGGAGATATCTTAAAGAGCGTTTGACACAAGGTGTAGCAAATATAGAATATTATCTGTTTATGAAGGGAAAATAAAAGTAACTGCTAGATTAGTGATTGAAAATGTACTTGGAGAGAAGAATATATATAACCACTGAGCGTGTGGAAAAATGAGTACAGTAAATTAGAGAATGATTTTAATGAGACAAACAATTAGATACTGAATGTAATTGAAATATATTGCGTGGACAAGCTGAATGGTATTTTTAAAGATTTAATATTAAAATTAACGAAATTGTTTTAAAATATAAAAATAATTTCGAATTTAAGAATAATTTCATTGTAACTAAAATATAATTGTATGAATCAATATTTAGGAGCTTATCTTGAGAATAGATGGCTATAGATTCATACTTGCTTTTGATAAATTAATCAAACCAAAAGGGAATATCTATTTTGGAAGAGGAATAGGAGACTTCAAAAAAATATTGGTAAACAGCACCAAACTAAATAATAGTCAATTTATGAATGAGTATTTCAGAAGAAGAATAAAAAATAAGATTTGTGAAAGATTTCTCGTAAATTTTATTAAACTATCCAAACAACAATATAAAGATATTTTTAGAGAAGTCTACTTTAATTTTGATATACCTATTAATGTGGATGTATTAGATAAGAACAAGCGAATGAGGGTATTTGCTGTGGAATTACCTTATGGAATTGATAAGGTAAATAAAAGACTAATAATACTTAAATATTATGATAAATATAAAGATACAAGAAATGATAATATTTTAATATCTTTAATAGAAGAATTTTCAGTGTTTAAGAAAGAGATAAAAGACTTGGAAAAGGTAATGTTATGGGATATATACACAGGAGAATATGAAGAAAGAGAAATTGATAAAGCTAAGCTAATCACAAGAAAGCGCTTAATAAACGCTGCAAACTTTTGCATAAAGTATTATTAAATTTGAGGGTTAAGAAGAAGGGTTCATGAGATTAATTTCTTATGAACCCTTCTTCTACTTCTATTTATTTAAAAGGGGACGGTTCATAAAAGATTTGTAGAGGTTTGTCCATATTTAAATGTGGACAAACTAAATAGAGAATTAATGAACCGTCCCCACTAGTTCATATTATTAGAGAGAAATTTATGAACCGTCCCCAATGTTAATACACATTTATACAGTAATTGATAATATGCTCAGTTAATGTTAATATATGTATATAATTAATTGAGGGGGGATAAAAATGAATCTTATATTTAAAGAAGTAACTAAAGAAAATTGGGAAGAATGTATTGGATTGAAGGTTTCTAAGGAGCAGGAGGATTTTGTGGCTCCAAATTATTATTCACTACTAGAAGCTACCTATGAGAAGGGGCTATATCCATTGGCTATTTATGATGGAGAAACAATGGTTGGTTTTATCATGTATGATCAAGATCCTGACACGAATAGAATGGAAATGTGCAGACTTATGATTGATGAAAAATATCAGAAAAAAGGATATGGAAGAGCCGCAGTACTAAAACTATTAGATTTAATTAGAGAAAAGTATGGGAATATCGAATTTTATACAAGCTTTGAACCTGAAAATACTGTGGCAGACAAGCTTTATGAAAGTGTAGGATTTAAGAAGACTGGGGAGATAATGTGGGAAGAGTTAGTTGCTAAAATTCAACTTTAGATGATATAAAGGTTTAGATTAATAGGTCATAGAGAAACGCTTCTCTATGACCTATTAATTATTGTATGTGGTATAATATGTAATAAAGTTATATAATTTGTAACCGATTATTCCACCTATAAAATTAAGAATAACATCATCCACATCGCAAGTTCCTACACCAAAAATAAATTGTGATAGTTCAATAAATAATGTAGCAGCTAAAATTGCTGCAAATACTTTACGGTATTTATTCATTTTTGAAAATGCTAAAGGTAATAAAAATCCCATAGGAAGAAAAGCTGCAATATTTCCACCTATATTTCGTAGAATGACTTTTATATTATCATTGAAAAATAAAAATTCACTAATGGTTTTAAAAGGAATTAAATTATAATTTCTATGAACAACTCCACGTCCATAAAAGGAACTTAAAAAAACTAAATAGAATAGATAAAATAGATATATTAAGAAGATTATTTTTGCAGATATTTTGAATACTGGATTATTTGAAAAACGGTTATAAAGCTCTTTTATATTAAATTTCATATTCATCTCCTTAAGCAAGTTCAAAACAAGTTGTTTACAAAAATAATACTATAATTAACATCTATTTACAATTTAGAACAATGGAGATGAATTTAATAGGGGATTTTATAAATTTGATGAGCTACCTGAAAGTATTTCACCAGGCTCAAAAAGAAGGATTCATGAAATCATTAAGAATGAAGGACCATACTATGGGAAATGGTAATTAAGTTAATAGTCAAGAAATAAGTAAAAACTAATTGTGTGGGGGAATAAAATATGTTGAATTATAGTGAAAAAGAGATGAAAGAGATAATAGAAAATATTTTAGGAAAAGAAATTTCTTGCATAAAACCTGTGGGGAATCATCATCTTAAAAGACATTTAGTATATGAGATTAAAACTTGTGAAGGGAATCACTTTATCTTTAAGATGTATTATGTTAATGGACGAAGAAGTCGTGAGGTTGCTAGTTTAACTTTAATTGAACAGGGCAATGTACTTTCTCCAAAACTAATAGATCATGGAACTATAGAAAATGATATCGAGTGGATTCTCATGGAAAGGATTGATGGTGTCACCTTAGACAGTGTAATGCACCTGCTGGATATGAAAACAAAGAGAAATATATTTAATGATATGGGAAAACAGCTGGGAGAGCTACATAGAATAAAAGAATATGAGAAGTTTGGTGACTTTGATATAGAAGGAAATGTAGTAAATGGGTATGAAACCTACAAAGAAAAATTTGTTAATAGTTGCAATAATATAGAAGAGGCAATTCTAAAACAAGAATTACCTGAAAAAGATATTCTTATAAAAGGATTAAAGGTTCTTAAAGATGATTTAGATAGTATTGAATTTGATAATAAGGGTTGCATGACTCATGGAGACTATGATGGCAGGAATATACTAGTTCATGAAATAGATGGAGAATGGAAGATAAGCGGAATTATTGATTTTGAAATATGTAATGCTTCTGTGAGAGATAGGGATATGCTTGCATTATATGAAAAGTATTTCATAGAGAATAAGGAACTGGAAGAGAGTTTCTATGAAGGTTATGAGAGATATTTTAAAATCGCCAATAAATTTAAAGATTCATTAGATTATTTATTGTTATCGTCAGGTTTAGGAATATGTAGTTGGGCATATAAACAAGCACCAGACTATTATCCTGAGGGTGTTAAATTAGTGAAAAGGTATCTGGAAATCAGGGAAAAAAGAACAAAGAACAGAGAATAAATAATTAAAAAATAAATAACAGAGATCAAAGAACAAATCAGGATGTTTTGCTCTGCAAAACTATAATGATAAAAGAATATAATGGTTTTTGTTTTACTGGGAATTAAAAATTTAAGACTTTCTTAGACTTCAGAAAATCATCCACATTTGTTCTTTGAATCTAAATATTACTTTTGAATTTCTTAAATAAGTAAATTTTTATACTGAAAAATTTATAGGAGGATATTTGAATGCAAAAGTGTATTTGGCTAGGGGAAGAGGTTTGTGCTTTTGATATATATGACCCAATACAGAGAATTGTTTTAGATAAGGAGTTAGAGATAAAAGTTAGAGCTGCTTCAAAGAAAAATGAGTTACTTTGTCCATTTTGCAATGAACCTGTTATTTTTAGAATGAGGGATGTAAAAAAAAGAAAACCACACTTTGCTCATAAGAACAATAATGGTTTCAGAAAATGTACCTATAATGAAGAAACAGAAGAACATATTGAAGGAATATTTATTCTTAAGAGACACCTTGAGAGAATGTATCCAGATTATAAAATTAGATATAAATTTAATTCATATGGGAAGCTATATTCTGATATTTATATTGAGGATGATAAGGGAAATAAAATGGCTATAGAATATGAACGACAGGATCTTGATTTTGAGTATTGGAAGAGAAAACATGAAGTATTAAGGGAAAATAATATAAAAGACTTTTGGTTGATAAAATGTCCAGAAGATGTTGATAACCAGTATTTGGATGATTTGAGTTTCTTTAAGAGATATATCGATTATACAGAGGATACGAATCTTATGATGCTTAATATTGAAACAGAAAGGGTTCTGTTGTCAAAAGGCATGGAGTTAAAGGATCAAAAGGGGAAGATAATTGAACAGAAAGTATTCCAGAAATGGTACAAGCTTTCAGAAATTAAATTCTTATTTGATGGGGTTGTATCAACAGAACCAGATTTCAATGAATCGTATAATGGAAAATTAAAATCCTATGAAAATAAAATAATAAAGAATGAAGTTAAAATAAAAAATAAAAGAATTTCTCAATTTAAGGATTTATATGATAGTATTTTGCATAGTGATTTAACTAATAGAATACCTGTAAATGATAGTATGATAGGATATTATACTGATATATTTACAAGGGCAAAAAGAGGGGACTCTAGAGCTATGGAAACATTGATGAAAGACAGTAGAAAAATTAGTAGGTATGGTGTCATAAGGGAATTGCTTTTTGAGTTTTTAGCATTAGAGAAATGATAACTATAAAAATGAATGAAAAAATATTAGAGATAAATTTTAAAACCCTTGAAAGAAGAATCAAGGGTTTTTTTGTTTTAAAAAAAATTCATGGAGATGAAAAAAGTAATGATATAATTGGTAAAATATGTTAAAATATCAGTAAAGTATAATTTTTTTTAAATGAATGAAAACTCTACAAATAAGGGGGAGGAAAATGAAAAAGACAGTTAAAACTCTGAGCTTGTTATTATCAGCAAATTTATTAGTGAATACAGCTGTATTTGCTGATATTCCAAACGGTTCTATAGTTATAGGTAATAAAGCGTATGACTTAAACTATGCAAGAAATGATGATAATTTTAAAGAACTTAAGAAGGTTTTAAAAAATAACAATCATAAAGGGATAATTATTAAAACTATGGATGGAAAGTGGTATGATAATTCAACTGGGAAAGAAATTGATGAAAAAATATTGCCAGTAGTTGTTTATAAAGATGAAGATGGAAATATAATGGCTTATGAAAAAGCAGATGGAAAACAAACTTCTCTAGAAGAAACTCAGTTCAAAGTAATAAGTACTTTTTTTATTAATGAAAATCAGATTAGATTGGAGTTTTCAAATGCTGTAGAGAGTAAAACTTTAATAGATAACTTGAAAATAGGTGGTATAAGGTTAAATGATCAAGATAAAGTTTCAGTAGAAAATGAAGGGTTTACTATTATTGTGACTTTACAAGAGCAAATTAAAAAAGGTAATAGTGAAATAGAGATTGAAATAAATAAAGAAATATCGAATTTATATGGAAGCAATTTAAGTAGCGATTACACCAAAAAAATATATGTATTAAATTCTGCAAATAATACCTTTGCTTTAGATAAAGAATTTGATGGAGATATAAATATTATTGCAGATGGAATATGTTTTGAAAAGACAAATGTAAAAGGAAATGTAAATGTTTTTTCTAATAATGTGAAATTAAAAGAATTGAAGATTGATGGAAGTGTCAATGTAAAAGGAAATAACTTAAATGTTAATTGCGTAGAATTTATTGGTGATTTTCAAGAAGTAATTGTTGATGGAAGTGTAGATATAAAAACTAACAAGAGAACGAAAATAGAAAAATTGATATTGGAATCTGACAATAAAGATTCAGTAATAAGTCTAAATGGTACTTTTTATAAAGTAATAATAAATTCCGAAATTAGTGAAGTTAAAATGTGTAAAAATTCTCAAATTAAAACTCTGATTTTAAATTATAAAACTAAGTTTCTAGGGGATAAGAGTAATAGAATATGTAAAATAGAAACAGAGTTTAATAATATCAAAGAAGAGTTTAAAAAAATGATGAAAATAGGAGGAAGTTTGTTTAGTGATGATTTTGTAAAGAATTATAAAAATTCAGGCAATAATTATTATCGAAATCCTGGTAATAATGACACTGATAACGAAGAAGGAAACGAAGAAGGAAACAATAATGGAAATGAAGAAGGAAACAATAATGGAAATGAAGAAGGAAACAATAATGGAAATGAAGAAGGAAATGAAGAGAGTATTGAAAATAAATTAGAAATAAATGTAATTGATAATTTTATTGATGTTTCTGGTACTTTATCAAGTAAAAAGAGTGAAAATATAGCACTTAAAATACTTGATGTTAATAATAATATTAAGTATTTAAACAATATTAAAAGTAATAGAAAAGGTGAATACAGCATCAATATATTATTTGGAGCAAATGAGTCAGGAACATATTCAGTGTATGCGAACTCACCTAGATTAAATGAAAAATTGATGAAAAAAATCGAATTCAATAAAAGTTTATCAATTATCTCATTTGAAGAAATGGAGGTTACAACTGGGCAAGCAATAACTTTACCGCAAAAGGTAACAGTCAATATGTCCGATGGTACTCAAAATGAGGTAGACGTACAATGGGATAATGAAAATGACGTAGATTACTCAACACAAGGAGAATATATTATAACAGGAACAGTTGAAGGAACAGAGTTAAAGCCTAAAATTAAGGTTATTGTGAATTTTGAGTGCGTTATAGTAAAACTTGAAGAATTAACAGGAGACTCTGTAGATTTAAGTGAACAAGTTTCATATGAAGAATCTGTGGAAGCATTAGTTGAAGCACAAGAAGCAGTGGATAACATGGAAGAAGGTCAGGAAAAAAATGAGCTTAATAATAGAATTGAAGTTTCAAGGAAATTCATTGAAGATACTAAGATAGGAAAAGAAAAACTTAAAGAGTTTGAAGATGCTATAAATAATCAAGTGTTGGTAGAATATGAGGTATACGCTGCTTGTTATCAAAAATATATCAGTACAGATGATTATTTATATGGAGACAATAATTTAAACGGAGTAACTAAAAAATCCCTAAAAGAAAAGTTGAAAGCTGATTATACAATATACAATAAGGATAGATTTAAGTTTTTCCAAAATCCAGTGAGATTTGATGCTTTAGACACATATACATCGTATATTGAGGAAAATAAGAGTAAGGGAAATTTTGATTTATTTGAAGATGAATATAAAACTTTATCAGAGAAATACGAAACTCTCAAAGAGTATCTAAATAATCCAACTAAGGAATATCTTGAAGAAATATTACAAGAGAAGAAATCTTTAGTGAAAAATATGATTACAGAAGATATGTTTATACTTAAAGGTGAACTTAATAAAGTGAAATTAATATTTGCAGAGAGAGAGATAACTGATTTTTCTGAATATTATGAAATTGAGATTGGAGATATTGATAATTATGGACTTTGTGTAACCTTTGAGCAAGAAACAGGTACAGTTGATTTAAACAATGATAAGGGAAATGATGATAATTTAGTTTATACACAGGTTATAAGAATCACAGATAGATTTTGGAATACGGCTGATTCTATTAATGTGGATATAAAAGATGTTCAAGGTGCTGATACTATTCTAATAGGAGCAAATAATGCTGAAACAACAGATCCAGAAGAAGTAAACATTTTATCTTTTGAAAAAATACAGGATATTCAGGTTACTACTGGACAAGCGATAACTTTACCTGGAAACGTAACAGTAAATATGTATGATGGAACTCAAAAAGAAGTAGAGGTGCAGTGGGATAATGAAAATGAAATAGATACATTAATTCCAGGAGAGTATCTCATAACAGGAACAGTTGAAAGAACGCAATTTAAGCCAGAATTAAAAGTAATTATAAGTGAAGAAATTCCCAATATGAATCAAATAGGACTTCTAATAAAGTTAAGAAAGTGGAGAAGAAATCTTTAGATAAGTGCCTATGTTAAAAAAAGCTAAAGATTAAGGAACATTATTTGAATTTAAAAAAGAGTAGATATAAGTAACTTAACAATATTGGAAGGAGTATAAAGATATGGATTTAAATAAAAAAATTAGAAAGATATTTGCCAGTGTATTATCATTAAGTTTAATAATATCAAATGTTAATGTTCTTGCACAGGAACCAGGTGAATTTGAAAACATTATAAAACCTACTGAGAGAATTGAGTGGACAGGGGACAAGGTTATTGCTAAGCCTTTGATAATTCTTATGGATTATAATGATTACAATCATGAAGAACTTTTAGATAAGGAATCATGGAATGTTAATGAATACACAAAGGAACAAATGTCAGATTATTTGTATTCAAAGCAGTATTACAGAGATAGATTTTTTGGAGAAGATACTTATACAGCGTCAGATGGAAATGAGTATATTACAATTAAGAAATTTTTCGACGAAGAATCAGGAGGAAGTTATATATTTGATGGAGATGTAGTAGGATGGTATAAAGCCGAAAACAATGCTACGTATTATGGAGCAGCAGAAAATGGAAGTGACCAGAATAATGCAACTAAGCTTGTTATTGAAGCGTTAGAGGCAGTAGCAGAAGATCCAAATGTAGACTTATCAAAATATGATGTTGAGGATAAATGGGATTATGATGAAGATGGAGATTATTTTGAGCCAGATGGAATAATTGATACCTTAGTAGTAATACATGCTGGAATCGGTGAAGAACATGGTGGAGGAAGTTTAGGGGAAGATGCTATATGGCCGTTTAGAGCAAAAATAAGTTGGTATGAGGTAAATGACTATAAACAATATGAAGTAGTAGATTCTCAGAACAGAAATTGGAAAGGTGAAGACTACACTGTATTTTCACAGGACCTTCCTTTAGACTTATTCGGGCACGAATATGGACATGTTTTAGGATTAGATGATCTATATGATACTAATAATTCTGAGCCACCAGTTCAATATTGGTCACTTATGGGAGGTAGCTATACTGGGCCTATAAGAGGAGTAATGCCAAATAGCTACGGTGCATATGGTAGAGATTATCTTCAAAATGATTTTGAAGATAAAGGGAGAAAATTAAATTGGCAAAAATCTAAAGAAATCGATATTCAACAGCTTGATGAAAAAGGCGTAGATGTGGTATTAGATCAATCATCTATAAAGGGAGATAACTACAATACTATTAGAGTTAATTTATCTCAAAAAGAAAATATTATTAATAAACCAGCGGATGGTAAGTATTCTTATTTCAGTGGAAAAGGGGATAACTTGAGAAATTCAATGACAACAGAGGTGAATCTTAAAGGTAAGAGCTCAGCTAGACTTGAGTTTATTGCATGGTATGATATAGACCCAGAGTTTGATTATGCTTCAGTTCAGATAAGAGAAAAGGGAACTCAAGCATGGATACCAGTAGAAGGGACTATAACAACAACAGTTAATCCTAATGATGAAACTACTGATGACCCTACAGATAGAAATCCAGGTCATGGTATTACTTATGATTCAGGTGGAAAATGGGCATTTTCAAGATTTGATTTAGATGAGTTTGCAGGAAAAGAAATAGAATTAAAGATATATTGGTGGACAGATACAAACACTCCAGAGGAAGGCATTTATATTGATTATATAAAGCTTTATGGTGATGATAATTTAGTTTTTTATGATGATGCTGAAGGACAAACTAAATTTAAATTAGATGGATTTAGAGTTAGTGATGGAAGAGAATTCTCAGAGCATTATTATTTATTAGAATGGAGGAATAGTGAAAATGGAATTGTAGACAATGGACTTGCAAACTTTCCTTGGGAAGGATATGAGAATCTTAAATTCGATTCAGGACTTGTAACTTGGTATATGAATACAGGTATAGTTGATGAAAGAGGAAGAGCAGATCAAAATGTTGGAAATCATCCTGGGGAATGCTATGCAGGTGTGGTAGATGCTGATCAAGAAACAATTATGTGGTCTTACCCTGGGGATCAAAGTGGGGTTGATAAGATTACATTCCAAATGCATGATGCTGCTTTTGGTTTAAATGAAACATCACCTATGGATGTTCATTGGAGTAATGGAGCTGTTACTACAGATAATTCAACATTTATGAATCCAGTATTTGAGGATCAAAACAGCTATTTTAAGGAAGCTGTATCAGAAGCAGGGATTAATATTCCTAAATTGGGTATGAAAGTCTTTGTAACAGAGGAAAGTTACAACAGAAGTAGTGCTAAAGTTCATATAACAAAAGAGAACATACAGAATTCAACTGAGCAAGATGATTCAATTATCAATAATATTGGAGTTAAGAATGGAAAGTTAGTTATAGAAACAGTTGAAGAATTAGGTGAAAAAGCGTATGTTTCATGTTTAGTAGATACTCCTAACGGAATTGAAGAGCAAAAATTAATTTTAACATTGAAAGATGGTATATATGAAGTTAAGCTTAATGATTTATCTAATAAAATAACGATAAAGTATATCATTTTAAAGGATAAAAAAGGGAATTCCAAGGCTTTCTATAATATTAATGAATATAAGGTTTTTGGAGCAGACTTGAAAGTAGAAGAACTACAAAATGAAAGTATTGAAATAAAGTACCTTAATAGTGAAAGTGAAATTAAGACAGGACAAACAGTGGAAGTAAAAGCAGAAGTTATAGATTATTCAAGTAAACTAGGAAAGGCAACATTAGTTGCGGCTGTGTATGATACAAACAATGCATTAATAAAATATGAAAAGTCAGATGAAATAGATCTTTCAAATGTAGAATTTAAAGGAGTAAATTGTACGATAGAACTTCCCGATAGAGAAGGCTATATTTTAAAAGTATTTGTTTGGGATACAATAGCAGATATGATTCCTTTTGGAGATGCAGTTGAATATAAAATAACAAAATAGATAATATGAATGAAAATGTTATTGAATAGTAGTAAATGATATTGTTTTCAGTTGAAAAATTCAAGAAATTGAGATAGACATTAATGGCTGTCTCAATTTTTTTTATTCTTTGGAAGCTAGCAAACTAAATAGATTTCTATTATTTACAAAAAGTAGTAACAAGGAAATAATTTCAAGTATCTGATATGACTCCTAAGGTATTTATAATAATAAATACTTGATTGAATAGATATAGAGTAGGTGAATTAATTTTGTAATAGAAAGTGATTTATGGAATATATTAGGTGAATGTGGTATAATATTTAGTAATCTATGTATAGAAAATTAGGTGCTAAATGAGGTGGTAAATATGAATGATAATACAGACAAAGCGTTAAAAAATGTGTTTAAGTTTAGAAAGATTGCATTTATTTGTTTAGGTGCAAGTTTGCTATTTTTGGCCTTAGGGGGTATAAGCATAGTATTTGCGATTTTTGGTATAGGATTGCTTATTTCTTTTTTTGTTTTGAATTTAAAGTATTGGAAATGTCCTTATTGCGGTGTTGGATTTGAACTTCGTCATAGTAAAATGGATGGAAGTAATTATTGTCCAAGTTGTGGGAAAAAACTTAGATAATTATATAGAAAGTTATAAAGTTATAAAGTTAATATCGGGGGGATATTATGAGTGAGGAATAAGGTGCAATGTATAATATAAAAATCTCTATAGAGAATGGGGGAAAAAATATGTTAGAGATAATTGTTGTTAGACATGGGCAATCTGTAGCTGATATTGAAAATAGGCATGAAGGGAAGGCTGATTTTCCTTTAACTGAGTTGGGGATTGAACAGGCAGAGAAGCTTGCTTGTTGGTTGAAGTATAAATATGAGTTTGATGAGATATATAGTAGCCCATTAAAAAGAGCATCGAAAGTGGCTGAAATCATAGGGGAAAAGATAGAGAAAGAGATTATTTATGATGAAAGACTGAATGAGATGGACAATGGTGTTTTAGCCGGTCTTTTAAGGGAAGAAGCAGATAGGCTATATCCTTTGCCCGAAGGCGGAAGAAAATATTATCAAAGAATACAGGATGGGGAATCACTTATTGAATTAAGAGCAAGGGCGGAGGACTTTTTTGCAGAATTAATACACTCAAGAGATTTTGAAAAAGAAAACAAAAGAATTCTTATAGTTTCTCATGGTGGTCTTATAAATATGTTGTATAGAACATTTCTTAATCTTCCTTTAGATACAGGAGTTTGTTTAAGTACAGGAGACACAGGCGTTCATGTTTGGAGGGTTAGTGGTAAGACTAGGGTGGTTGCAGCCAGTAATATGCAGTATCATCTTAAATAAAGATGTAGGATATTATTCAAATTAATAATTTATAAGGTAAAATAATAAATTTAAAGCATGACACTTAAATCATAAGGTGTTCATGCTTTGTTTGTTTTAAACAAGTAAAGGGTGCTCAAGATATTGGTGTTATATAAATTCCTAAATTAAGACAAAATATTTAGTTAAGTAAAAAATAAAGGGAATAAAAAGGTAATTTTTATACATAATAAAACATTAAATAGAAAAATAGACATAGTTAACAAAATATTTACATTATTATAATAAAGAGTTATAATGGGAAATGTGTAAAAACAATCATAAATATCGAAAAGGAGGGGCTGAGTTGAAAACATGGTTTAAGGTTGGAGTAATAGTAATTTCTTTAATGCTTACATGTAACATGGTTTTTGCTGATATTCCTAATGGCACGGTAGTAATTGGCGATAAAGGATATAGTCTTAAATATGCTAATGATACTGAAAATTTTGAAATTATCAGAAGTGCAATGAAGAATAAAGGTGAGAATGGAAAAATCTACATAAAAAACTCTAATGGCACATGGTATGCTAATGATGGCTCAAAGGTTAAAGGGGAGATTATACCAGAAGTTAACTATTATGTTAACGATGGTCAACTAGTAACTTATGAAGCTATGGATGGAGAGATAATTTCAGAGAAAGGATTTAAGATATATAATGTATCTTTCTTAGATTCAAAGAACCTTGAAATAATTTTTTCAGAGCCTGTAAAAGAAAAAGATTATTCTAAAATAATAGAATTATCTGGAGAATTAGAAATAGCAACTACTAGAGTTGAGGATAATGGAAGAAGAATTGTTGCAACACTTAAGGAAAAAATAGGTTCTCAAGGTTATGAAGGTACAATAAGTTTATCAAAAGATATTGAGAACATTAATGGAGTTAAACTTGTAAATGAATATAAAAAAGATATTATAGTTATTAATGAGATGGAAGTTTCAAATAAGAGCTATGATAAGAATGTATCAATAATCAGTTTAGGTTTTGTGGGTGAAAATCTTACTTTTAAGAATGGTGCAACAATTAGTGGAGATAAATCCATACTTAAGAATTCAAAAGCTAATGATATTTCCGTAAATCCAGGTACAAAAGGAAGTGTTAGACTTGAGAATGTTATAGCTGAAAAGGGGTATATTTATTCTGGTGATTCTCATAGTATTAAAATTAAAGAATGTGAAATCAAACAACTTTTTGTTTTTTCTCAAACAAACACAAGAATTCAAGATATCGGAAAAAGCAAAATTCAGAATACTATTATCAAGTCAGAAGCTATATTGGATTCACAAGAGGGTGCATTTGAGAATATTAGATTACTTTCAAGTGATGTAGAAAAAAAGCTTGAATTAAAAGGAAAGTTTAAAAAAGTTTCAACTGGTGAAAACTCATTTATTGTTACTGATAGCAAGAGTGAAGTTGAAGAGGTAGTTGTTAATGGAAAAACTAAGTTAGAAGGAATATTTACAACTATTAATGTTAAAGATGAAAAATGTGAAATAAAGATACTTAGTAATACAAAAATAAAAATGCTTTCTTTTAACAAAGGTAACATTGTTAAGGTTTCAAGGAATGCAAAGATTGATAAGATTAATGGAGAAACTAAGAATATACAAAAGTTTGGTGAAATAAAAGAGACTAACTCAGATAATGATGATGACGATTATATAAGACCAGATAATAAACCAGATAACAAGCCTGATAATAAACCAAGCACTAATGAGATAAAACTAAGTGCTAATGGAATTGAGGCAAATCTAGTTGTTAATGTAAATTCATATTATTTTGGTGGAATGGTATACAACAAAACGAATATGAGTATAGATTTAACTAATGTAAATCTTACAGAATCAGAAAAGGCTTATGGGTTAACTCTTTCTATATTTGATGAATACGGAAATATTATAAATACGCTACAGGAAATTCCTAGGGATAACAAAATAGAATTTAATAAATTTTATATTAAGAATGGAAAAGGTAAGATTGTACTAGGAACTTCAAATAAGGGGAAAGTAGAGTTCCTTATTCATTAATAAGGAAAAAAATCTCTAGATAACCTTTATAAAGTATTGTATAAAAAAATCAAAGGGGGATTTATTTAAATGAATAAATTCTATAATAAGAATAAGAAGAAAATTATTAGTCTTTGTATCTCAATGACTATGATAATCAGTATTCTATTTGGAGGATACGCACCAACAGTTGTTTATGCAGAAGATGATAATTTATTGACTAACGGTGGAGCTGAAAGTTGGACAGATGGTAAGCCTGATGGATGGGATACTAGTGATAATGTTACAGAGGAAAAAAGCATTGTCCATGGTGGAAGTAAAAGTATTAAACATACCGCTGGTACTAAAAAATTAAATAAAACTATTGAGAATGTAGAACCAGGACAAGCGTATACTATAAGATACTGGTATTATGATAATGATGATAATGCTAAAGTTAGACCTTATATGAAATGGTTTGATTCAAATAATAAAGATATTACTAGTAGTGAAGATAGTAAAATTTTAAAACCAACTACATATTCTGAAAATAATGCAGAATGGAAAGTTTTTGAGGGTACATTTGTTGCACCAGAAGGGGCTGCTTCATTTTTCTATGAGATTAGAGTATATAATGATGGTGCAGGTGGAGGATCAGTTTACTATGATGATTTCTTCTTTGGCCCAGTTGGTGGAATCGTTCCAGAGACGCAAGTTAAAAGTGTTAGATCAAGTTTGCAATCAGGAAAAGTTACGTCAGGTTCAGCAATAACTCTTTCAACTTTAACTGAAGGAGCAGATATTTATTACCAAATAGGAACAGAAACATTAACAACAACAGCAAGTGCTATAAAATACACTCAGCCTATCGATATTCATGAAGATATGAAAATTCATACTGTTGCAGTTAAAGATGGATTAGATATGAGTGAGGAATCAGTATTTAATTATGAAGTCTTGACAGAGAAAGATTTCACAAAAATATATGATATTCAAGGTAAAGGTCATGAATCAACATATAAAATGCAAAATGTGAGAATAAAAGGTATTGTTACAGCAGTATCTAATGATAGAGATTATAAAGGAATATTTGTTCAAGAAGAAGTTGGAGATGGAGATATTGCAACTTCTGATGGAATTTATGTTAAAGGTAGTTTAAGCAGCAATTATAAAGTAGGAGACTTAGTTATAATTGAAGGACAAGTAAATGAGGAAAAACATACTGCTTTTGATGGTGAAGAATTAACAGTTACACAGATAGCTCACAATTCAGGAATAGTAATTGAATCAGGAAAGAAATTACCAGAGCCTATTATAATAGGTAAGAATGGTAGAAATCTAATCACAGATAACATAGATAATGATAATATGACTACTTTTGATCCGGAAGAGGATGCAATTGATTTTTATGAGAGCTTAGAAGGTATGCTTGTTAAAATTGAAAATCCTCTTATAGTGGGGCCAGAAGAAAGATATGGTACTTTCCATGTGTTAGCTGATAACGGAGAAGCGTCACAATATAAAAAATCTGCAAAAGGTGGAATCATACCTACTAAAGACAACGTTAACCCAGAGATTCTACATGTAGATGATGTTGTTGTACCTGTATCAAACAGTAAGAAAGAGTTTATTGATGAAAGATTCAACAATACAAAAGTTGGAGATAGGTTTGATGGAGATATAGTAGGTGTTATGGATTATAACTTTGCATCTTATAAAATCTATAATACTCATCCGCTACCTAATGTGATAGATGGTGGAAATAAGAGAGAGACTACAGCGATTACATTTGATAAAGATAAGTTAACAGTGGCAGTATATAATATTGAAAACTTCTCAGCTGATGCAACAGAAACTTCTGATGAGAAAGTTGAAAGAATCGCTAATTCAATGGTTAATGATTTAGGAGCACCAGATATTATAACACTTGTAGAGGTTCAGGATAATAATGGAGAACCAAAAAAAGGTGATGCTGCAGATACAATTGTAGATGCTACTGAATCATATGAAAGATTAGTGAACGCAATAAAAGCAATAAATGGACATGAATATTTATATACAGACATAAATCCTGTATATGACACAGATGGAGGAGCACCAGGAGCAAACATTAGAGTAGGATTTATTTATAGACCTGACAGAGTTGATTTTAATGAGAATAAGGGTGGATCAGCTGAAAATGCGGTAATGAATGGTGAGCATTTAGCTAAAAATCCAAGTAGAGTAAATCCAAATAGTCCTTATTTTGAAAACACTAGAAAATCACTTGTTGGAGAATTCATTTTTAGAGGTGAAAGTGTTTTTGTAATAGGAAATCACTTGAGTTCTAAAAGAGGTGATGCATCAGACTTTGGTAAGGTGCAACCAGTAATAAAAGGAAGCGAACCAAGAAGACATGAGCAAGCAAGGGTTGTAAATGACTTTGTTAAAGAAATTTTAGCAGCTAAACCAAATGCAAACATAGTTGCTCTTGGAGATATGAATGATTATGAGTATTCTGAAACGTTAAGGATTCTTAAAGGTGATCAGCTAATAAATATGATTGAAACATTACCTAAAGAAGAAAGATATTCTTATGTATATGGTGGTAACTCTCAAGTTCTTGATAATATGTTAGTTAGTAAGAATATTGTAGATAAAACAGAGGTTGATGTAGTTCATTTAAATGCAGAATTCACAGAGCATAGTGGAAGAGCTAGTGACCATGACCCTGTTATGATTCAAATTTCAGGAGTAGGAAGTGCAAATAGTGTTAAAGGAGCTAATTTTGATATTCTAGATAGTGATGTTAAGATTGGAACTAAAGTTCAACTTACTACTTTAGAAAAAGATGCAACTATATATTATACAACAGATGGAAGCACCCCTAATGAGAGTAGTATAGAATATACTGATGGCATTTTACTAAGCGAGACTGGTGTAACTACAATTAAGGCGGTAGTTAAGAAAGGTGAAAACTACAGTATAGAAATGAGTAGACAATATAAAGTTGATTACGCTTTAGTATCAGTAGATGTTAATCCAAGCGAAGTTAAAAAAGGCACAAAAGTAAAAGTAACAGTAGCTGAGAGTGATGTTGAAATATATTATTCTACTGGTGCAGATTCAAATCCTGCTGAAGGACAAGTATTCCCAAGTGAGGGTATTGAAATAAATGAAGAAACTGTTTTAAAAGTGGTTCTTAAGAAGGGTGATGAATTTAGTAAAATAGTTCATGAATATTCTTATACTGTTGAGCCAGAAGCACAATTAATGACAATTGAAGAAGCAAAGGCATTAGCTAAAGGTGAAAGAGTTAAAATAGTTGGAATTGTAACAGGTGTAATCGGAAGAGATCCATTTATCCAAGATGAGACTTCAGGTATATATATTTATGGAAAAGAAGATGCGAATTTTGTTGTAGGTAATAGGGTTGAAATCATTGCTAAGAGAGATGAGTATAAAGGATTAGCTCAATTAAGTAATGTTGAAGAAGTTAAGCTTATTTCAGAAGGAAATAAACTTCCAGAAGCTAAGGTGCTTACAACTTCACAAATTAATGAATCAGTTGAAGGGGCATTAGTAACAATTAAAAATTTGGAGATATTATCTTTAAATGGAAGTGGAGTTAAAAATTATTCGATAATTGCAAAAGACTCAACAGGTACTATAGAATTAAGAGCAGATGGATATCTTAGACAAGATATTGATAGTAGTGTCTACAAGATTGGAATGAAGATAGATGTTACTGCACCTGTTGGACAAAGAGATGATTATAGATTAATGCTTAGAAGTTCAGATGACATAAAGCCTAAGGTAGAGATAATTTATCCTGTAAAAGCTTCAAAAAAATCAGGAATGTTTGAATTAGGAACTACAGTAGAACTTTCAAGTGAAACAGAGGGAGCAGATATATTATTTACAACTGATGGAAGTGATCCAAAAACAAATGGAACAGTTTATTCTGAAGCAATAGTATTAGATACAGTAAAATCTGTTACAATTAAAGCTATAGCTAAAAAAGGTGATAAGTATAGTGATGTAACTGAGTTTGTGTATGATGTAGTTGAAAAATTTGAAGTGATTACAATTGCTAAAGCAAGAGAAACGGCTAATGATAAAAAAGTTAAAATCAAAGGTATTGTAACAGGTATAATTGGAAGTAATCCATTTATCCAAGACGAAACAGCAGGTATTTATGTATATGCTGGAAGTGATAAGAGAGCTGAGTTTGTAGTAGGTAATGAAGTTGAAATAGTAGCTACTACAGCAGAATTCTATGGATTAAAACAAGTAAAAGCTGTTGAAGATGTTAAACTTATTTCAACAGGAAATAAACTACCAGAGGCTAAAGAGTTAACAATAAAAGAAATTGATAACTCAATTCAAGGTCAATTAGTAACTATTAAAGATGTTCAAATTACATCAATAGGAACTGACAGTGGTAAAGGTTATTCAATCGAAGTAAAAGATTCAGAAGAAAAAACAATTACATTAAGAGTAGATAAATATGTAGATCCAAAAATAGTTGCTTCAAACTACAATGTTGGTATGAAGGTTGATGTAATTGGAAATGTTGGAATAAATAATAATAAAGCTCAAATTATGTTAAGAAGTGAGAAAGATATAGTAGTTAAAGGTGGAAAAGAAGTAGTAGAAAATGTAACAATTAATTCTATTCGAACAAAAGATATGAACAATACTGCTAAATCAGAATTTAAAGCTGGTAGTACAGTTGTGATAAATGCGGAGATTACTGCAAGTATTGATAGAGAAGCAACTGTAATTATGAAAATTGTTGGAGAGAATGGATTTGTATATTCATTAAACTTCATTAATAATGTAGAACTTAAGAATGGTGTGAGTAAATCAATCTCATCAGGTGCTACGTTATTTAATGTACCATCAGGAAATTATAAGGCTGAAATCTTTATTTGGGATAGTTTAGAGGGAATGAAACCTCTTACAAAAGCAGGAGAATACAACTTTAAGATCACAAACTAGGGATAAGCTAGAGTTAAGTTAGGGACGTTTCATTAAAAGAAAAAAGGTTGTACATCCAAGTGCTAAATTGGATTGTACAACCTTTTTTTATTCTTTAGGAAATTGAAAAATTTCCTAAAGAATTTATCACATGTAATGTTGCTTATATCAATGGTTTGCATGTTTGTGTAAAATTGTACCAGTTAAATTTCTAAAGAATAAAAAATGAAGGGGAAGGATAAAGAACAGAGTTGAGGAGCGCCAAGCTTAAGGGTTTACTCGTTTCATTTAGAATGAAACATTGAATTTTAAATACAATATTTTATCATAGATAAAATGAGTAAAAACCTCTTGTCCTAAAGAACAATAAAATGTAGGTTCTGACATTTGGTCAGAACCATCCATCGTTCTCCATTCTCCACTCACCACTTTCAACTTCTTTTAAAGGTTTTTAGTTTTTATTGTGCACGCAGCGCGTGCCTTTGTTCGTTACGATCTATGTCTAACAGGCATCAGCATTGCAAGAGATTCGTCGGAATCAGCTTTTTTAATTACAGTAGGAGTTATCTCTGAATTAAAGCTCATGTTTATTTCTTCAGAATCAATGTTTTTTAATGCTTCTAATAGATATCGTGAATTAAAGCCAATTTTCAAGTCACCCTCGATTACTGGATTAATTTTAATATGTTCATCCACAAGTCCATACTGTGAGTTGGCTGAAATGGTAAGATTATCTTCAGATATTTCAAGTATTACTAAGCTACCATTGGATTCTTTCCCAAAGAGTGCTGCCCTATCAATGCTTGGTAATAACTTGTCTTTAGATATATTAAAACTTATATTGAAGCTATCAGGAATTACAGCCTCATAATTAATGAATTCTCCCTGAATAATTCTAGAATAAATCATGGTTTTAGGAGTTATAAAGATAATGTTATTATCATTAAAGGACACATTTACTGTGGCTCCATCATTGGTAATTATTCTTGAAACATCTGCTAAAGTGGAACCAGGAACAATTCGATTTCCTGTGAAACTGCTAGCATATGATCTCTTAGATAAAGCAACTCTTAGACCATCCATAGCAACCATAGAGACAGAATGTTGTTGTATATCAAAAAGAACTCCTGTGAAGGTATTACGAACATCGTTAGTAGAACAAGCATATACACAACCGTCAATCATTTTTTTTAGCTCTTCAGTTGAAATATAGAAACTGTGTTCTAAATCTTGATTATTTATTCTAGGATAATCATCACCATCATCGCAATTTAGCTGAGCCTTAGAATCAGCATAATATATTATAAGAGTACTTTCATTTCGTTCAATTGTTATTTCTTCATTTGGGAGCCTTCTTATGACATCTCCAAACATTCTTGAGTTAACAATGACATCACCCTCGGAAATAACTTTTCCTTCAAGATTAGTATGTATAATTACGTCATTACTGGAACCAGTTACTTCTATACTATCACCACTTGTCTTTATATGAACACCTTGAAGAAGAGGACTCAGACTTTTATTTGAAATAGCTTTCTGTGCAATGGAAACACCATTTAGTAGTTCAGATTTATGGATTATAAACTTCATTATTATTCCCCCAAAATTATTCATATTTATATTGTGATTTTATGTTATCAATTTAAAGAAAACTATAAATTATATGGTAATTATATCAGAAATAAGTAGTGTGTACAAATTAGAAAGACAAATATATATTCGGGGACGGTTCATAAAAATTCTTAGGAAGCATTGTACAACCTCATATTATATAAGGTTGTACACCGTAATATGAAATCTATATTTTGAACACAATAGGGTCATGGGTGTACAAGCTTCTTATAAGAATTAATGAACCGTCCCCGAAGAATAAATAAATATAACAATGTAATAAAACGTAACAAATGTTGACAAAATGTAATTACAGTAATAAAATATAATTAGAGGTGATAATTGTGAAAGAGTTATTTACAGTTGAAGAGGTAGCACAAATTCTAGATGTGCATACTCGTACAGTGAGAAGATATATTAAAGAAGAGAAACTAATCGCAGCAAAAGTTGGGGGACAATGGAGGATTGAGCAAGAAAATTTGAAGAAGTTTATGAATAATGAAGAAATTGTAGAACACTTTCAGAAGAAACAGGACGATATAATGATAGGATTGATGGAAGGAAAGAGTAATGAAAAAGTAACCATCCATACTATAGTTGACTTTAAGGTAGATAGTGAAGAAGAGGTTGAGAAACTCTGTGGGAATGTGTGTAGTATTATTAATAATGTGGAAACGGGAAATATTAAATTTCAATATAGTTATAATAAAGAAACTGGTATAGCTAGATTTATATTCAAGGGTGACACGAAGAATATTTGTAAGGTTCTAAGTGTATTTGAAGGCTATGATAAATAAAAGTAATCTAGTGTAGGGTGACTACACTAGATATAAGAAGGGGCTGTTCGAATGGGGAAAGATTTAATTAATACCATGATGGAATTGGTAGAGATTTGTAACAATGACAACTTTAATTATTATTGGAGTGGGTTTAACAAAGAACCCTTTGCAATATATGATAAGGAGCAGGTGTGTATTATAGGACATGATGCATTGCCAGATAAATTCACATGTATAAAGGATAATATATACATTGGGAAAGTCACTGATGATTTTAAAGGATGTACTATAATTGATTTTAATGGGGAAAAGATAGCAATTGTTGGACTTCATTACATGAAAAATTTAAGTATAGAGAAGATATATTCAATTATTGTACATGAAAGCTTTCATGTGTTTCAGAGTAGAGGGGATATGTACTATATGTGTGGAGATCCTTTGGGGATTCTAGATTATAAGTTTGAGATGGATAATTTATATTATAGAGCACTTGAAAGAACTGCACTAGAAAAGGCTGTTAATTCTATTGAGAAGAAAGATTTTCAATTATATTTGAATAAGTTTATCCAATATAGGAATGAGAGAATTAAGTTATTAAAAGAAGAGGCACTACGATTTGAACTGGGCTTAGAGACCATGGAAGGAACAGCTGCATATGTTGAGATTAAAGGATTAATCAGTACTTCAGGAAAAGAATTAAATGAGGTATTGAAAACATATGAAGGAATAATGAAATTCACGTATAAGACTCTTGAGAATTTTAGACAGGATTGTTATTTTACTGGAGCATACATTGGGCTAATATTAGATAGACTAGATAAAGATTGGACAGAGAAATATAATAAATATGAGAAATCACCATATATATTTGATTTTATGATAGAGGAATATAATTTATTCAAAGAACAGGTAGAGGATACTATAACATTTGATTATTTGGCAAATGAGGATAGGGAACTAAGGTCATTTATAGTAGAAGAGATAGAAAAGAATGAGAGAAGAAAAGAAAAATTATTTCAGGAATTCAAGAATGATAATGAAACTAAGGTAGTTATTAAATCTAGAATGAGATTATGTGGATATGATCCTATGAATATTGAGGAAATAGGAAATGAAATACTCCACAAGCGTTTTATTTGTATAAATATTGATGGACAAAATAAATGTTTTTTTAAACCTGTAATTATGGAATATGAGAATGATAGGTACAACATATCAAAAATAACATTCAAAATTGATGAAGAACCAAAATATGAAACAGGTTCCTGTAAACTTAAAGGGTTAGGGGAATTCTCCACTGATACAGTTAAAATAGTAAAGTAGTAATTTGAATAGGAAGATTGTTTAGTTTATTTTAAGGGGACGGTTCATTAAAACTTATAAATAGACTTGTACAAATAAGATATGATATTGGGTTATACGAACCCAATATCATATCTTATTTTGCATTACAATAAGGTACTGTTCGTACACGCTAATTAGAAAAAATTAATGAACCGTCCCCTTTATTTCTGTTGGTATAATAAAGTCTCTTAAAACTTCCTATATTTCTATAAAAAATAATATATATAAAAATAACGAAAAACTTGAAAAATAATGTAAAAAGGAGTAAAATACAGGATGGATATAAGACATAAAAAGAGGGAGCGATAATATGGAAATACCAGTTTGGCAATATGTATTGTCTATGGGTGGATACACTGCATTATTAATTTTGATTGTAGCTTTTATGAGAAAGCACTATAAGATAGCCAATTGGATATGGATTGGAGCACTATTTACTTTTCCGCTTTGGCTGAAAAATATAGAGGGTTGGTTCAGAGTCTTTAAAACATTAAGCATTTTAATACCAATAATCTTATTTGGACTTGCTAGAACATCTAATTATGAAGATAGAAAAGGTAAAGGATGGGAGTTCCTACAAAAAGGTTGGGTAATGTGGACATTATATGGTGTTCTATTACTTAATATCATGGAAGCTACTATAAAAGATTATCAGTTAGGAAACATGATGAATGTTGTTTGTGGAGTAGTTTTATGTATTACAGCACCATTTCCATCAAAGTATTGGAAGATTTATAAGGGTAAAAGTAGTGATATAATTGCATATACTACAATAGGATGGAACTTCTTATATACTACATGGAATGGATGTTTTGTATATGGAGAAACTGGAGCATATTTCGCAGCATCACTTTGTATAATCTTTGCAGCAGAAATATATCCTCTTGTTAAGGGAAGACCAGAGTTATATATAATGGCTAGGGTTTATACATTAGCAACACATTTATTAATACGTGCTTGTTGTGGAAATTTATTCCCAAGTCTTATGGATGCAACAAGTTGGCATAATGCTGAAGTGTTAAAATATTGGGGAATCATAAATGCAATAGTTTGTGTTCCATATGCTTTCTGGTATACATGGCAGTTACATAGCGGTAAGGCAGAGACAACCTTTAAGAGATTAAAGAATCAAGAAATTCCTGTGTAGGGATAATTTGAATGAAAATCAAATAGGATTAATCATAGAGCTTGGCAAAATAATTTATAATTATATGCCAAGCTCTATTGTTTTATATTAGTTAGAAAGGAGTACTAGATGGAGTTTCAATATAAGTGTAATAGCAAGATTGTAAGTTGGATTGTTTCTATATTATTTATAGTGTTCGGAATATATTTTTTTCGTAATAAAGTAAATGATTATAGTATATGTGTAATGATATTAATAATAAATATGATTATGCAGTATGTAAACTATTTAGGTATGAAAAACAAGGGGAGAGGTATAGTTGAATATCTAGATTATAAACATGGGACAATTATTTCTATTTTAGGATTAGGAATGATTATTTTTATTATATTGATTGGTGGCGAAAATATAAATTATTTAATGGGAGGATTATTAATAATTCTAGCTTGTGGCATTATTTATAGTGAGGATCTTTTAAAAAAAACACATATTACTGAAGATGGAGGATATCCCGCAGATAAAATTATACTCAATGAAGATGGTATTAAAATTCCAGAATATAGATTTATTAAATGGGAAGACATTAGTAATGTTATTGAATATGACTCAAGAGGAGTTTCGATAATAGGGGTGTTGGTACCTAGCGAAAGAGAGTATAAGATTAAAAATTCTAAAATAGAAAACTTATTACTTGGTAAAAATGTAAGACTTATAACAATGGTTAAAAGTAGAGTAAGAGGTGTAGGTGGGTTAAGAGTTTCCGAATTGGTTGTTGCAATAAAAGAGAATATGAAGGGATAACAATTTGCCAACTTAACATAATTAAATTAAAATGTTACTATAAGAAAAAATACTATAATGAAGAGAGGGTATTATGGAGATCAAATATAAGGATTCAGAAATGAATATATTCTTAATTATTTTAGTTAGTGTATTTTGTATTGGGCTTGGGGTAATGTATATTAGTATGAAAGAAGTAGAATATGCATCTACCCTTGTACTGATAGCAGTTGTACCATCTTTATATATCAATTATGATCGTTTAAAGAAACAAGGAATGAGATTGTTAGAGTATTTAGATTATAGACGATTACTTAGTATTGCGCTTGGGATAGTCAGTGTTCTATTTTTATGTACGATTATATTACACATAAGATTTGAACTGCTCTTAGGTGGAATATTAATATTAATTGGTATAATAATTATACTAAATAGATTTATACCAAAGAATGAAAAAGAGGATACAGAATATCCTTTAGGGGTGATTACTACAAATAAAGCTGGGTTAAAAATTCCAGGGTATAAGTTCATTAAATGGAAGGAAATAAGTGATGTTATAGAGTATAAAGATAGTGGAAATGATACTATTGGTATTTTAGTGAGCAAAGAATCAGATTATAAACTTAACTATTCAATTATGGAAACATTAATTACGGGAAAAAGAAGAAGATTAATATCTATACCTAGAAAAAGATTAGGTGAAGATAAGAATATAACAATGGGAGATTTAGTTGAGGAAATTAGGAAAAAGATTAATAAATAAATTATCAACTGAGTATTCATAGGTCTAAAAAGTTTTCACATTCACTTAATATATTAGTGGATGATGAAAACTTTTTTTGAAATACAATGAAAAACATGAGTCATAAAGGAATATAGCTACTTTTGTATAATATATTAAATAAGAATTACTTTTACAATTATAGTAATATGGAGGGGAACAATGAAAACGAATTTAAATTTTAGGGATAGTTTTCAAGTTTTAAGTAGTATGAGTAGCAAAAATGCCAAGTTTGAGGTTTTAGAGTGGAAAGAATTAAAAGGTGGAGAAAGTTTTAATAGTTCAATTATGACATATTTTATGAAAGAATCTGATATAAAATTGAAAGCTTTAAGAGTACATGTTAACAATTCAGCTGTTAAACTTGAAGCAGGTGCACTTCATTATTTAAAAGGTAACATAGAAATGACTTCTAAAATGGGTGGATTTAAAGGTCTAGGCAAAAAAATGTTCAATAGTGCAGTTACAAAAGAAACTGTTATGAAGCCTGTTTATAGTGGAACAGGAGAAATATATACTGAGCCCACTTTTGGACATTTTGCATTAATAGAGTTAGAAAATGAAGAGATAATCGTAGATGATGGTATATTTTATGCATGTGAAGATAGTATTGAGGTTGGTTCAGTAATGCAAAAGAATTTATCTAGTGCATTGTTGGGTAATGAAGGTTTATTTCAAACAAAAATTAATGGTAGTGGAATAGTTGCATTAGAAATTCCTGTACCAGAATCAGAAATTATTAAAATTAATCTTAATAATGAAACATTAAAAGTAGATGGGAATATTGCGTTGTTAAGAACTGGAAAAATAGATTTTACTGTTGAAAAATCATCTAAATCACTAATATCTTCAGCTACATCAGGCGAAGGTTTCTTGAATGTTTTTAGAGGTACTGGAGAGGTTTGGCTTGCACCTACACAAGCAATTTATGATAGATTAGAGTTATATGGATTATCAGGAATGACAAATCCAGGTGGAAGCTCAAACACCTTAGCAAAAAAATAATATTATTCATAAAATTACGTTTTTTTTTGAGACGTGATTTTATCTTATTGGTATAAAATAATAAAAAGATTGCACATCCACCATAAAGGGTGAGATTGTGCAATCTTTTAATTTATATCATTAGAATTACTTGGTGATGGAGCTTTCACTATAAATGTCATAGCACCACCAATGATAGCCAATACTGCTGATATCATAAAAGTAGGTTTAAGACCACCAACATTTGCGACTATAATTGGTCCAACAAGGGCTGCTATTCCATATGCTTGATATACAAGCCCATAATTTGAACCTAAATTTTTGATACCATAAAACTCACCTGTAATAGTAGGAAATACAGAAAGAAAACCACCAAAACAAAATGAAACACCTGCAAGACAAGTAAAAAATATGATAAAATTCAGAGGAACAACACTTAGTACAATCATACATATAGCAGTTATTATAAACATAAATAATACTACTTTTATTCTTCCTATTTTATCGGACGCAGTTCCCCAAATAAGTCTTCCACCTGCATTAAAAAGTGCTATCATAGCTACAGCGTTTGTAGCTACAGCGGGTTCAAGTCCAGCTAATTGTATACCTATATCCATTGCAAGACCTATTACTAAAAGACCACTTATACATCCGAATAAATACATTATCCAGATAAAGTAAAAAGATTTGGTTCTCATCATTTCTTTTACTGTAAAATTATTTTGTTCTATAGAGTTAATTGAATTTTTATCATTCATATTATATCCTTCAGGTGGAAGGCGTAATAATTGAGCTCCCAATAATATAAGAATCATAAATATTATTCCTAAATAAAAGAATGTTTCAGAAACTCCTTTTGATGCAAGTAAGGATAGAATAATAGATTTGAAAACTAAACTTCCCAGGCCAAAGGCTCCCACGGCAATACCTGTTATAAATCCCTTTTTCTCTGGAAACCACTTGATACAAGTAGAAAGTGGACAAACGTATACAAATCCAACACCAATTCCAGCAAGTACACCAAAAGAAATATATAATAGTGTAATTGAAGTTGCTTTAGAAGCTAAAAATAAACCAGTTCCATAAAGCATTCCACCAATGGTAGCAATTTTTTTTGGTCCAATTTTATCTTGAAGTCTACCAGAAAAAATAGTAGTAAAAGCAAATACAAAAATCGCTATTGAAAATGTAAGAACTGTTTCATTCTTTGACCAACCGAATTTATCCATAAGAGGTTGATTAAATAAACTCCATGAATAGATAGCTCCTATACATAACTGAAGAAGCACTGCTCCTAATACAACTAGCCAACGATTCAGAACCTTCTTCCTCATTTAAAATCCTCCTTAAAAATAATAAAAACAATATAATCACCTATTTTAGTTTATATAATTATATAAGGGTAACTATACATTGTAAAGTTTTTATGTGAATTTTTATCTTATTTGAAAAGTACATTAAAAAAAGGGTTTTCACAATCAGATTAGGAGATGAAATTGAATATAAAAAGATAAATATGATATAATTAAAGAAAGAACATAAGATAAATTAAGGAGAAAAAATGAAAAAAGCTATAAGAAATATACACGATAAAAGTTATAAAGATTTATTCTCAAACAAAGAAGTGTTTATAAATCTCCTTAAAGAGATGATGAAGGCGCCATGGGCTAAGAATATAAAAGCAGAAGACTTGATACTTGTTAACAAATCATATGTAACAAGTGATTATGAAGAAAAGGAATCAGATATTGTATACAAGGCAAAAATAGGAGAAAAGGAAGTAATATTTTATATTTTACTAGAATTTCAATCATCAATTGATTATAGAATGCCATTAAGATTATTCTTTTATATAAGTGAGATATTGAGAGATGATGCTAAAAATGAAAAACATAAATCAGCAAATAAAGACTTGAAAATACCAGCGGTGATACCCATAGTATTATATAATGGAAAGAAAAAATGGGATGTGGCACCGACTTTGAGAGATATGACGGTTGGAGGAGAAATCTTTGGAGATAATATAATAGATTTCAAATATAGCTTAGTAGATGTAAACAATAATTATAGTAAAGAAGAATTAATTGAGAATAATAGTATAACATCAGCAATATTTTTACTAGACCAAAAGATAGATGCAGAAGAATTTTTAAACAGAATAAAGTCAATTGCATTATTCTTTTCCAATTTAAATGAGAAAGAAAGAATGGTATTGAAACATTGGATAGGAAATACCATAGAGGATGATATTGCAGAAGAAGCAAAAAAAATATTAGATGCTAATAAAGAGGAGGTCGAGAGAATGGTTGCAAACAATGCTTTTATGTTGAAAGAGTTGAAAGAAAAAGCAGAGAAAGAAGGAATTGAAAAAGGAAAGATAGAAATAGCAAAGAATCTTTTAGATATATTAGACGATGAAACTATATCTCAAAAGACTGGTTTAGAGATTGAAAAGATAAAAGAACTTAGGAATAAATCAAAATAACAAGATATATCTTGTTAAGAATATAATAACGTCATATAAACCTAAAGAAGGTGATGGAGGGACAATTAAGTTAAACCATCACCTTCTTTATCTTAAAAAAGACAGATATGACTATAAATAAACTTTGTGGATGCTGAAATGGACAAAGAGTAAAAAGTATCCTATAATTTAAAAAAAATCAATATTTATGGGTTAAAGTGAAGGGGCGACAATAATGCATTTCAAAAATGAAATACCAGAAAATCATGGGATATCATCCAAGGCAATATTAGATTTTATTGAAGCTACAGAGCAAGATCAAGAGATTAATCTAAAGACTTTTATGATACTACATGATAATAATATACTTGCACAGTTTAGTAAAAATCCTTATGAAATTGAAGATCAACAACTATTGTTCTCCATGACTAAATCTTTTGCTTCTATTGGAGTTGGGATTGCAGCTGACAAAGGATATCTTAACATTGAAGATAAAGTTATTTCATATTTCCCAGACAAATTACCAGAAGAAATCAGTAACAATTTAAGAGATATAAAGGTGAAACATCTGCTAACTATGACTTCAGGTATTCATGAAAATACTTATGAAATATTGTATCCAAAAAAAGATTGGGTAAAAGCCTTTTTAGCTCAGGATTTTGCCCATGAACCTGGTACTTATTATCGTTATAGCACTCATGGGTCACATATGCTATCAGCCATAGTTGAAAAAGCGACTGGTCAGAGTATGTTGCAGTTTTTGAATGGGTATCTATTTAGACCATTGGATATACCAAAGCCTCAATGGGAAACTTGTCCATCAGGAATGACTGCTGGTGGTATGGGGTTAAGTCTTTCTACAGAATCTATTGCGAAAATTGGTCTCATGTTATTAAATAAAGGAATCTATCAAGAGAAAAGAATCTTATCAGAATCATTTATTAAAGAAGCTACATCCCCACAGGTGTTTAAACATACTGAAATGGAGAAAGAAAATAGAGTGTATTCAGGGTTACACTATGGGTACCAAATACATTTAGGGCAAGATGGCTATTTTAGATTGGATGGTGCTTTTGGTCAAATTTGTTTAGTGGTACCAGATAAAAAAATCATAGTTGTGGCAACATCTAAAGGTACTAGAACAGAAAAATTGCTTAAATATATTTATGAGTATTTACTTAGGAATCATCATACTGAGGAAATGTTTGATAGAGATTATTGTAATCAGCTTAAGAATAAACTTACTACTTTAAAATATACCACGCCTTGTTTTAGGGATATACCTGATGGAATACCGCAGCTTATTAATTCTTCTTATACAATTGATAATAATCCTAATGGAATAAAGAAAGTAATCTTCAATCAAATAGGACAAATACTTAGTATGAGTACATTTAATTCTGATAATCAGGAGTATGAAGTGAAATTCAATTTTTCAGAACCTGTTTATCATAAGGGGATTTTTATAAAAGATATCCAGTCTCATTATCAGAAGTATATCTCATATGCTAAATGGTTGAGTAAATCTGAATTAGAATTACATGTGATCTATGTAGAAACACCTTATGTAGTAACCTATCGTTTTTCATTCACTGAGAGTGGAATTAATATGAAGTTTATTATTAATGTATCCTTTACTTTAACAAACTTTAGTGCAAATGGAAGACTTGATTCTTAAAAAATAATATAGAATAAATGGAGGTAGTATATGGGGAATGGAAATATCAGGTTGTTTGATCAAATAAACATAGACTTAAAAATTGCACAAAAACTGTTTTCACAATATGATAGTAAAATTGAAGTGACAAATTTAGTATTAATACCTGAAGGGATGAGTACAAGTAATTATATTGTAGATGTTAAAAATGCCTCAAAAAAATATTTATTAAGATTTACCCCGAGGGGGGCGGTAACAGTGCAGTAGAAGTTGCATCATACTCATATGCGGAACAATATGTAAATGTGCCCAAAATTCATTTGTTTGATGAGAGTAAAAAAGTTTATGACAAACCTTATGTAATAATGGATTATATTGATGGTAGTACTCTTAAAGAGTATGTTATTAAAAATAAAAAATTTCCTGATAAAATAGCTTATGATATAGGTAGTAAGTTAGCATTATTACATAGTAAGGAATATAAAAATAGAGGTTTATTAAATAAAAATTTAGATATTATAAAGAATTTAGGTCTTATTACAGGAAGGCATGAGCATTATCTAAAGGGTATTCCAGGTACGCATATTAATAGTAAGATTAAAAATCAACTTCTTGAATTTATAGATAAAAATAAGGCATTGATAAAGCGGTTAGAAACAACATTTGTATATTCACATGGAGACTTTAATCCTTCAAATATTCTTATTAATAATATAGACAGTAGCGTTTGGTTTATTGATTTTGAATACAGTTTAGCGGCACCGATATATCTCGATATTGGAAAGTTGTTTAGAGATAGGCCTAGTATGGATAAATATATTGAAAAAAGTGCATATGATAATTTTATCAATGGATACAATACACATGCAAAAAATAAAGTGTCTGATGATTGGTTAAAACTTTCTAAACTTATGGATATGATTGGCGTGTTAGCCTTAATAGACAAAGAAAATTCTCCATCTGGATGGGTAAAAGAAATAGAAAGTGAATTAAAACATACATTGAGAATCTTAAGAGATGAAATGGGGGGCGGTATAAATGAAAAGTAGTACAAAACATGAAAATACTCAGGAGATATGGATACGTAACCAAGGGTATTTAGAAATTATGAAAGATATATATGATATATCACAGGTTGTTCACAAATATAATTTGTTTGCAACCTTTTTTTAATATATAAATTTTACGATTCAATATATAATATAATAATTTCTATTAAGAGATAAATGGAGGAAATATATAATTAAGTTCTGCAATAAGTATAGAAACTAAGGGGAAATAGAAAAAAAAGATATTTTATGTTGATGTATTTATAAAAATTGGATAGAAAATTAAAGAATAAAAATCCGAATAAAAATCTAAGTTGATAATATACATATAAAGTAAATATAAAAAAGGGAAAGATTAAAAATATCTTTCTACTATTAGGAGGTTTTTATGAAAAATTTTGGTGAAAGTATTAGAAAGAGTAATGAAGCAGCTATTCCACGACTACAAATGATGCAGGACGTACGTAGAACAGATAATATAGGCACAAATGAAGCTGGATCAATCGGACGACCAGTAGTATAAAATTAACTTAGGATATGGTAATAGCATATCCGCAGAAATAAGAAAAAGTCCTTTATCTGAGCAACTAAACTCACTGGGCTATTCAAGCACGATGGTGTAAGTAGATTCACGTTTGGTTATTGCTTTGATATTGGGCTTTTATCAATCATAACAGTTAAGTCAAATTAAAATAGATAACTAGTGGAGCGAAAAGAATAAGGGAGGATAAGAAAATTGTTTAATTCGTTGAAAAGACCATATAAAAAAGCAAAGCCAACAGATACAATAAATAAAATAAAAGGTATATTAGAAGAAATGGGGTTAAATCCAGAGGAAACATTTACAGCTAATCCATATCCTCAGATCTATTCAATGAGATTGGAACTTCCAAAAGAGTTTGGTTGTTTTGGGACAAATGGAAAGGGGCGGAGTAAGGAGTATTCCACAGCCAGTGGATATGCTGAGTTTTTGGAGAGGATTCAAAATAATGTGTTCGGAACATTTTCAAGAACAATGATTAAAGAGATAAATAATAGACATGGATTTTATTATGCTCCTGACGAAAAATATCTAACTAAAAAGGAGCTTATGCAGTTACCACAGAAGATTCTTGAGGATATGGTAATGTATAAAAATGAAGGAAAAGAAAAATTCATCGATACATATTTTAATCAATTAGCAAAAAATGAAATTCCAGGGGTGGTCAGTATTCCTTTTTATGATACGAAAAACAAAGAATTGGTATATATACCTTGGAATATGATTATGATGACTTTAGGTTCAAATGGTATGGCTGCTGGAAACACTAAATCAGAAGCTGTTTTTCAAGGATTATGTGAACTAATGGAAAGATGGGGGTCCGCTGAAATATTTTATAATCAGATAACACCTCCTACTATACCAGATAAATTTTTAAAGCAGTTTAAAGAGGAATATGACATTATTCAGAACATACAGAGAGACGGTAAATATAAGGTTATAGTTAAAGACTTTTCAGCGAATAAGAGAATTCCAGCGTTAGGGGTAATTATTATAAATCAAGAAGAGAAAAAGTACAAATTGAATGTTGGCTCAGATACTGCATTCCAATCAGGGCTTAGCAGATGTTTAACTGAAATATATCAAGGAATTAAAAATACAGAAAAGTTCCAGGAGTGTATGATTGACTTACCTCAGGAAAAGCCACAGTATTTTGAGAATAACACTAGAGAAGCTAGAAATTTAAGGTATACTGTTTTTTCTGATTTCACAGCAAATAACAGTGGGGTATTTCCACCAAGCTTATTTAATGAGGAGTTTGATTATTCTTTTGATGAGAGTGTGTTTACATGCAGGACAAGCTATGATGAAGAAGTAAAAGTTATGGTAGATAATCTGCATAAAAATGGGCATAATGTTTATATAAGAGATAACTCTTATTTAGGTTTTCCAGCTGTAATAGTATATATTCCAGAGGTATCTGCATTAGGTAGAAAAATAAATACTGTTATTAATCCCATAAATAGATTTAATGTATTCGAGTTAGATAAAATAGAAGATTTGATTTTAAATTTTGAGAATAGTTCGGAAGAAGATATGAAGCAAATTGAAAAAACATTATCTGATATGGATTTTGAAATACCATTTGAAAGATTATTTAATGTAGATTTAGTTAATGAAAGAAATAGATGCAAAATTAACATTCAGTTTTTTCTTACTTTGTTAAGATATAGGCTAGGTGAATATGATAGAGCCATTGAATCACTTAGAAAATTCAGAGAAACAGGAACATCTAATGATGAATATTATGCTGTGGCAGAGGATTATATGAATTTGAAGAATTCCAAGCTATCTGGAAAGGAAATATTTCAAAAACTAAATCAAAAAGGTTATCGTAAAAATTTGGTTTCAGAAGTTTGTGAAGACTTGGAAGAACCAAAAGAAATATTTAAATATACTCCATTACCTAAGTGTCCAAATTGTGATTCATGTAGAATCACAGATGAATGTTTAACGAAGGGAAAACTTAAAGTATGTAACAAACTTTATTCAAAGATGAAAGAAAATCCAATAGATCAGAGAGAAATTAAGAAATTATTCTGATGATAATAGGATAACTGTACCATAAATTTGGTACGGTTATCCTATTATCTAAATATTAGCTATATTCTTAATATAGTATAATTAACATACATCTAATATATTAGATGTATTACTGAATCTTTTAAAGTGAGGAAAAAAATGAGTGAGATTTTCATAGTAAGACATTGGGAAACTGACTATAATGTTGAAAAAAGATATTGTGGAAGTAGTGCGGTTGATTTAAATAATAATGGGACGAATCAAGTAGTGGAAACAATAAAAGATAGTACACGTTATGGAGATATGATTTTAAAGGATCATCTCTTTATTTTGCCTGAAAATATAAGGAGTATCTTTCAATTTATATTTATTTTAAAGTCCACTTAATATGTGGGTATTTTAATTTTGAATTAGACATGTGTTGAAGTTTGTATTTTGTGAAGTGATATTATGTTTCTTAATCAATCCTATTATTACACAGGATTCAAAAAAAAGAAAAATTTAGAAGGAAAAAAGAGGGGTTATATAGAATAATTAGAAAGTGGGGGATGTTATGTAATTATTTATAGAATTATGAAAAGAAAGGAATGACGGATTATGAAAAAAAAGATTTCTCTTGTTTTACTAATATTTTTAATGATGACTATGATTATTCCAATGAAAAGTGTACTAGCATCTGTAGAAAATATTAAATTACAAGAAAATGAAGAACGAGTACGTGAATATAATATAAAGTTCTTTATTGATAAAAAGTATGGAGAGGTGGATAGAGTTTCTACACGATATAAAAAACAAACTCAAGTTGACCAAGATATAAAATATGGGTATATAGACTCTTCAATAAATAAAGTAGATAAGAGTAATGGAACTGAAATAAGTGTAATAATAGATAGACATGATTTTAAAAAATCTGATAAATATATATTTTTAATTTATACAGATAAATATTTATTTCCAGTTTATTTGGATGATTTATTAAAGAAAAAGGAAGATGTAATTGACGTAGTTCCTAATAGGGAATATGCTTTTTTACCTAAAGTAGAGATAGAAAATGCACATGGGTTTAATTATCAAAAGATAAATTGGAGTATGGTAAATGATGAAGGTTTTAATTTAGGATTACAAATAGAGTATTCTTCATTATTATATAATAATATTAAGGTTCCATGTGGAAAATACAGTTTAAGTTTAATTGGTGATGATGATAAAAATTATTATTCTTTGTTTAAAAGTGATATAGATATTAATAATAATACTGATACTATCAAATTTACTAGAAATGAATTATACCAGGTTAATCTTAAAGTGAATAATACAACAACAAGTTGCGGAATAACTATTCCAGATATTGACGTCACAACAGGAAGTTCAATAGCTTTTCAGACTAATGATACTACAACAAGTACTGCTTTGAAAATTAAATCCTTTATGACTGTAGCTAATGATTTATCAGAAGCATTTTATTCTGAACATGAAAACTATAGTAAACCTGATATAATTTATTATAGGGATTTAGCAAACATACCAGATTATGTAGAAAGAATTTATACTACGAGAAATGTTAATGCTGATTCAATAATTGAGATTGAATTTGAAGAAGGATGGAAATATTGTTATAGAACTAGCAAGCTGGAGTTTAATGGAGAGGAAGCAGAAATAAATCTCTCTACTGAATTTTCACTAAATTCATATATTGCTAAACGGATAGAAGATAATAGTGGAGATATCCAAGTAGTGAATGAGATTGTTGATAGTTATGGAAATAAAGTTCCTTTGATAACTTCCTCTGATGGTGAGATGGTAGAAACTACTATTGAAGTTCACTATCAACCTGTAGAAACTACTATAGAACCCGAAGGTGAAATAGTAGCGATATCTAATTGGCATATAATAAATAAAGATACAATTATTTTGAGTATAATGGACTATACTGGTGAGTGCTTTATAATTAGCAAGATTAAGGAATCCCAAATTCCTATTAAAGAAATTGCTAAAAAGATTATTCTAGAGGATGGATATGTTGTGGAGATTGATGGAGAACCTCAATTATCAGATAATGCGAAATTGAAGTCTATAAAAATAAATGATGTTGAAATAAAAGGGTTTTGGTGGAGTATAAGTACATACACTACAAGCTTTAATCCTAATGAAACACTAGAAATTACTGCTGAGGCTATGGACCCTAATGCAAAAATAGACATTATCTATCCTACAGAAGAAAATAATTGCGCTATAATCAATGCAGTATCAGAGAGTGGATTAAATTCTAGGATATATAAAATAAATTTTGAAAAAGTATTAAGTGTTACGTTAGATGTTACCGATACAACATTAATAGAAGGAGAAGCATTACAATTAAATGCTACAATTGAACCTAGTTATGCTGAAAATAAGAAACTATTTTGGAGTAGTAGTAAGCCAGATATTGCATCAGTAGATGACAATGGACTAGTTATAGCAAAGAAAAAAGGTTGGGTACGTATTAAAGTAATAACGGAAGAAGGTAATAAATTAGATTATTGTAGAATTAAAGTTGAAGAGCCACAAGATATAGAAAAAGAATCATACCAAATAAAATTCTCTATTGGTAAGGATATAGGAAGAGTAATAGATGCAAAGGTATATTGTAAATCTCCAATACTAGTGAATGGAAAAATTGAATATAAAGTTATACCCATTGAAACAAGGGAATTGTATAAGAACAATGAAGTAGAACTAAGTATTTTAATTGACAAAGATAAATATATAGAAGCAGATAAGTATGTTTTTTTAATTTCTACAGACAAATATTTATTTCCTGTTTATTTAAGTGAACTAACTAATAACAAGGAAATTAAATTAGTTCCAAATGAAAAATACAATTTATTCCCAAAAATAAAACTAGAAGGAATTAAATCTAATTACTTTCGTCAAGGCAGTAGTTACTTGTATATAATAACCGATGAGAACATCCCTTTGCCAGTTAAGGTATTGTATGAAAGTTTTCGTTATAATAAATTTAAGGTACCATTTGGTAAATACAGTCTACAAGTTAATGGCACTTGTTATGGAAATTACTATGTCTTGCTTAAAACAGATATAGAAATAACTGAAAATACTAATATTATAGAATTTAATAATGATGAATTATGTCAAGTGAATATTAGAATGGATAATGAGGTTATAAGCACACCTGTTAAGGTAAATTATGATATGTTTTCGGGATATGGTACATTAGAAGAACTATATAACTTTAGAGTTTATCATTTAAATGAAAAAAATTATACTACTAGGAATATTAAAACTAATTTAAATATAGAAATGCAACTTAAAGAAGACTGGACAATTGAGTATACTGTTAATGAAATAGATTTCAATAGAGAAGTAGTAGATATAGATTTATCTAGTGAACTTTCAATAAGCCCATCAATACTAAAAACTGGGAAAATTGCAAATCTGGTGAGAGACAGCTATGGAAATTCAGTTATTTGTAGACGTTATGAAAACGACGTTTATTTTAAAGATAGTATTGAAGTTAGGAATATGAACAATGAGTTAGTTGATGTACCTAAAGATAAAGAAAATAGTAATATGTGGGACATACAGGGATTAAATGGTGAGTATTATGTTACCAGTAGGGTTGAAGATTTTGTAATGCCAATTAAAGAAATAACAAAAAAGATTCTTGTTAAGAATGGAAAAGTTTTAGAGATAGATGGTGTGCCACAATATAATGAAGAAAATAAAAACACAGATAACACTTCAAGTAGTGGTAGTGTAAGTGGAGGTGGAGGGGGAAGCAGTAGTGGAAGCAGCAATGTATCAATAACAAAAACACCCCACAAAATAGACTTAAAAGAATATGAGAAAAAGGTAGAAAAGAAATATGTAAATCATGAAAGGTTAAAATCATTAGAAGAAGTAAGCAGAGATAAGGAATTTAAAGTAAGAGTAAATAAAGCACTATATAATGATAAAAACCAAAAAGAGATTGCAATAGAAAGAATAAAAGAATGTTTTAAATTGATCGATATGGATGATAAAGAGGAAAAAGAATTTTTAGTTTCTATTGAAGATGATAAAACAATAAAATTAAAACCTAAATTCAAACTTAAGAAAGGACATGTATACCTTCTTGTCATTGATAAGTCATTTTCGGTAAATGGTAATGAACTTAGTAAAGGATCAACGTGTGTGATAACTGTAAAATAGGGTGATTTAGAAAAAATTATGTAAGTAATTAAGGCACACAAGAGCTATGTGTAAATAAAAAAAGAGAAGTATAGTTAGTGAAGTTTATATATAAAAGCAGCTTGTACTAAGATGTAAGAATGTACAAGCTACTTTTGTTTTTTATTCTTTAGGAAATTGAAAAATTTCATAAAGAAATTATCACATGTAATCTAGCATATATCAATGTATTTCATGTTTGTGTAAAATTGTACCAGTTAAATTTCTAAAGAATAAAAAATGAAGGGGTTTAGGCAATGTCATTAAGTTAGTGATTTTTTCTATAACTTAAAAAGTCAATCGAAAGTAGATACGCTTTCGATTGACTTTTTTATGTTATTTTATCTATTTTTTTGCATGCAAATAGAACAGAGGATTATCTCTGCAAAAAAAAATTATATTTACTCTAATTTATGCTACTCTATATATGAAGCTAACTGCCGATTTGGTTTTGACTTTCCTAGGGTCTTTTCGGCCATTTCGAACAGGTAATATGTTTCTTTTTATTAATGCTTCAATATTAGGCGGTGATTCTACATTATTACACCTGAAGTAATGTACACAGATTGATATGGCAATAGTGAAGTTAACCTGGTAGCTATATTTTCTATGTTTCTGCTGTATAACTACGTGAGTTGTGATTATTTCGCAAAAGTTATACATAGTTAAACGTGCAAATATTTCTTGTATAATGTAGGTCACCTTTTTCGAATGAAAACTTGTTAATCCAATGGCATATTTTAATTCTCTGAATGCTGTTTCAATTCCCCAACGCATATGATATATCTCTTTTATTTTTTCCAAAGGAAAATCTTCTTTACTCAGATTAGTAATAATAACTTCATAACTATCCTCTGATATGGGAAAACGAACAACTCTAAACCCTATCGGGTAAGTTCCTTTATCGTCAACCGGAAGGTAATCAAAGGTTTGACCTGAAGGCATAAATTTATACTTTTCTGGATGTTCCTTTACGTGATTTGTCTGACGTCTAGTCAGCAAGGTATTATACTCTATATCGAATATTTCACTATCAGGAATAGGCATTCTGGAAACTATTCCATTGCTATTAATATCTTTTGCACGTATAACAAAGTTCCAATTCTTTCTTCTGATGTGTTCTAAAACGTTATAGCTTTCATAACCTCTATCCGCTATTATTATAGTTTTTTCAGTAATATCAGAACGGTCTACCATATCAGTTAATGATCTAGATTCATTTTCCTCCCTACCAGCTTGAATAATTGCATCTACATATGTTCTGCTACACAAATCATACATAGCATTTAGATGCAGAAGATTATATCCTTTTGCATTGGGAGTGGCTCGAAAATAATTTTTCTTATCATCTGGATTATGGGCTATACATAAATCAGAACCATCTACAGCTAACATTCGATATCCAGAAAAGCTTTTTGGATTTAAAGCTAATGATGTAAATTTATTAAAAAGATGCTCGAATGCCTCTGGCAGAATCTTTTTGCGCTGTTGAACAAATGCGGAGCATGTGGCGGCCTCATGATCATACGAAAAATATTTCATAAGTTCTATGTTTAAACTGTTACCACCAATAGAAAGTAAAATATTTATCATTTCTTTGAATGTTAATTTCCGATTTCGAGTGAAATCCTTATCTGGATTATTGACATAAAGCCAAGAATATTTTTGCATTTCATCTAATATTCCATCCAATTTTCCTTTAATAAAATCTGCATATTCGTTCATGTGTGAACCTCCTTAAATTAGTTGTAATTAAGGGGCTCCGCCGCATTTTTCTTATTACTTGTCAAGCTTTTTTCAGTTTTTTCATGATAATATTACATAAAAAAAAGAACAGCTACGCTTTTAAAGCATACACTGTTCTTTATCCATACTAATTTTTCTTAACTTAATGACATTGGGGGTTTAGGGGAAGTATTCCCCTGCCGGTTTAAGAAGGGTGCTCATCAACGATAGTTGCGTGGAACGCGCCTTTTTTATAATAATTTAGAACAATAAATAATCCTAAGATGAAGGCGTTTGTTCATATAAACTGTATTGTAATTACTAAGTATATTGTGGAATCAGAGTTAACATTACAATGGTATCAGGAATTGCATATAAGCTTTTTTATTATTTTTTGACTTTTAACTCTAAGGGGTAAATTGTAAATGATGGGAATCGCTTCCGCTAATTATATTTTTGTTTAGTTTCTTAGATAATTCAATGACTTTATTTTTCATTTTATCTATACCATGTTTATGAAGATCGGTTGCATTAAATTCCAATGCATCTATTTTATCTAATACCCTAAGTGACAGCTTAGGAAATTCATTACTTCTTCTATATGGATGAGCTAATATTACTAATACTTCATTATTAATAGCAGCTGTTTTAGTGATTTTTCCATGCACATGAAAATCAATAACCATAACATTTATCCCCCTTGTATTATAGAAATAACATTACCTATTACTCTAATAGTAAAATTTTATATAATCCGAATTATAGCAAATAGACTGAGTTTGTCAACATCCTCAGCTAGTCAAAATTAATGAACCGTCCCTGGCTTGTCAATTTACCAGTTTGGCTAAACAATGTCTTAAAATTCTTATTGGACATTTATATTCATAATAAGTACAATATAAATATCACATCACTATTGTTTAATGCATATCAAATTAAAATCCCAAATAAATAATAAATATTGAATTCTAAGAAAATACGAATAGTAGAAAGTTAATATGATTAATATTATGAGCATTCATGAATGCTTGTACACCGTAAGCAACCATAAATTTTGATGATATTAAGGAGTGATAGTAAAAATGTTGAATGATCTGAGCTATCAGGAATTTATTAGAATAATAGATGAGTTATATGATGAAGTTATTGTATACGATAATAATTATAAGATTATATATATTAATAAAGCTTGTGAAAGACATTACGGTATGACTAAGGACGAGATGATAGGAAGCTCTTTCTTCGATTATGCTGATGAATACTGGAGTACATCTGTATTGCCATATGTTTATAAGACTAAGAAGTCAGTTAAGCAGAAGCAAGTGACTAAACTTGGAGCAAAAATTCTCACTATAGCATTGCCAATATTTAATGAGCAGAATGAGGTTGAATATGTTGCAATGAGTGTAAGGGATGATATTCCTGATAATGAGAGTCAGGATGTATTTGTACTTGATAAGTTGAAAGAGACTACAAACATTAAATTTGAAAATAAAATAATTACAAGCAGCAATAAAATGAAGAAGGTACTGCAGTTAGCTGATCAGATAGTTAATGTTGATGCTCCTTCTTTGATTACAGGTGAATCAGGAGTTGGGAAAACTCTTATAGGTAAGTATATTCATGAACACAGCGAAAGGAAAGATAAATCTTTTGTTCATATAAACTGTGCTGCTATCAGCAAGGATATTGTGGAATCTGAGTTATTTGGATATACAAAAGGCAGCTTTACAGGTGCAAGTAGAACAGGGAAGAAGGGGCTTGCAAGTGAGGCTGATGGGGGAATTTTATTCCTTGATGAGATATCTGAGATACCTTATAAGCTTCAAGCAAAGTTGCTACAGTTTATACAGGAGAAGAAGTTTTATCCTGTGGGGAGTACAAAGCCTATAAGTGTGGATGTGAAGATAATTGCTGCCACAAATAAAGATTTAAAGAAGATGGTCGAGATGGGGACTTTTAGAGAAGACTTATATTATAGATTGAATGTATTTGAAATCAATATACCCCCTCTTAGAGAGAGGAAAGAGGATATTCTGATGTTATGCGATTTTTATTTAAATAAGTATACTCAGAAATATAATAAGACACACAGACTTTCAGAAGAGGTTAAATATATACTGAACAACTACTCTTGGAAGGGGAATATTAGAGAGCTTGCTAATATTATGGAGAGGTTAACTGTGGTAACTAAGGATATTGAGATTAAGCCATGGCATTTACCAAAACATTTATATGAGCTTCCAGTTAAGGAAGAATTTAAATGTGAAGAAATTAATATTGATGATGGTAAAACTCTTAATGAGATGTTGGAGGAATATGAGAAGAAAATTGTTGAGAGAGCATATGAGGAGTTTAATTCTTCGAGGAAGGTTTCAGAAAAATTAGGAATCAGCCAAACTACGGCTTCTAGGTTATTTAGGAAGTATATAAAATAGGCTATGTTTAAAAATAGTGTTGATCATATGATAATTTTAAGGGAACCATCATGATTCCCTTAATTAGTATTATACTGATTTTTTCTGGTTACGGTTAAAGGAAATGTGGTCAGCACAAATAATAAATTCTACTAAATCCATTTCTTTATTGTGTAGCAAAACATGTAATTCATATTTATCGTTTATTTTATATATTTCTTCATAAAGCCACCAAGAGCCTAGAATTAAAGGAGCTTGTTTAATTATCTTATAATTTTCAAAATGTATTTCATCTATATCTGTAAACCCGCCTGAATTATCAAATAATATTGATAAAGACTGTTCCTTATGCTTTAAGTCTATAATCCTACAATCATGAAAGTTTATATTTTCAACAATGTTTCTATCAAATGATTCCAAAGCTTTTTTATAATATTCTTGATATTCTTTAGCGGTGTTCCTTACTAACTTTTCACTTTCCTTGCAAAATTGAGTTACAGCATTTAATACTTCGTGGGATGCTTTTTTCAATACATAAACCCGAATATCTGCTATTTTTTCTAATATTTCTACTGGCAAAATTTCTCTGATATGTTCTTGATTATATATGAATGCTTCATGAAATTGTTTGGATATTTTTTCTCTGTCAAATAGTTCGGTTATAATATAATTTTCATTTAAAGCTTTACATTCCACCTGATATGAGGCAAATTCTTCCCATTTAGTTAGGGTTTTCGTCAATTGTTGATCGTATAATTGTTGAAAATATTCCTCAGAAAAAGATTCTGCTTCTTTGGCTTCCTCCAAAGGCAAGTAAGCATTAGTATTTTGGTTCAATTCATACCATTCTTTAGTAAAATATTTCATTGTTATAATTTCCTCCTCACCAAAAATAAATAGTCTTTTTATTTATCTAAGTATACAGAAATTTCACAATGGTTTCAAATATTTAACATCACAATGGAGATACAATTTCAACATCATACTTAAACATAACATAAAATAAAATAAATTAGGTGAGTCAATTATGACTAGGTGAGTTAAAAAAGACTCAGCTATTATGGGGAAGTGAGTCTTTTTTAACTCGATAAAAAGTGAATTACAATTCAGATAATAAAAAATAAAGTTTGTTTAATATGTATTTACTGAAAAATACTCTTAAATAAATTTTTTTTATTTTACAAAGACTAGTATTAAGCCATTTGTAAAGTGAGCATGAAAAGTTGGCACGATAATTGCTCTATATAATAGTGTCGACAAAATAAACCTAGGTAGGAGGATTACACATGAAGATTACTGATGTTGAAGTCATATGTCTTAGGGTACCAGCATTAGATAAGAGAGCTGTTTGGGGAGAGGATGCAGTTCTTGTAAAGGTATATACGGATGAAGGGATTGTTGGAATTGGAGAATCAGATTCATCACCTTTAGTTGTGAAGAGTTTAATTGAGACTCCAAACTCAAATCTAGCGGCCTTTGGTTTAAAAGAATTATTAATTGGTGAGAATCCTCTTGAAATAGAAAAGTTATGGGATAAGATGTACACTTATTCAAACTATGTGGGAAGAAGAGGCGCAGGAATACATGCTATAAGTGCTATTGATATAGCTTTATGGGATATAGCAGGGAAATATCATGGAAAGCCTGTATACGAATTATTAGGGGGAAAGTTCAGGGATAAGATAAGAGCATATGGGACGTTCATTCCAGCAGATACTCCAGAAGAAAATAAGAAAATTGTTAGAGACCTTATTAATAAGGGCTTCACTAGTCTAAAATTTGGTGGGGGTATCCTTGGAGATAATCCAGAGAGTGATTATGAAATTATAAAGGCTGTAAGAGAAGAGGCAGGAAAAGATTTTGAACTTCAGATAGATTTAGCTGCTAAATGGAGAACCCCTGAACACACAAGTTTTATGGCTGAGAAGTTAAAAAAGTTTAACCTTAACTGGATTGAGGAGCCAATAGGGTCAGATGATCTTGTGGGATATAGAAAACTTGGTGAGTCTATAAAACCTATGATTGCAGGGGGAGAAACCTTAACAACAAGATATGAGTTTCAGAATTTCCTTGAAGTAGGAAAGCCAGATCTTGTACAACCAGATGTTACAAGATGTGGTGGAATAAGCGAATCAATGAAGATTTACAAGCTATCACAAGAGTATGGTACAAAGCTAGTACCTCATGGTTTTAGTACAGGAGTGCTTATTGCAGCTACAGTTCATTTTTTAGCAGCATGTGAGAATACTGACTTAATTGAGTATTCTCAGAGTACAAGTCCTCTTTATGAGAAACTTGTTAAGAATAAGATAGAATTTAAAGATGGATATGTGGAAGTACCTAATACACCAGGCTTAGGGATTGAGCTTGATGAGGAAGTTATTAAGAAATATAGAGTGTTTGATTAAAATATCTATAACAATGTAATGTAAAACCATGTTAAACAAACAATAGTGATAAACAAAGTGTGATGATACCATTCTACAAAGAAATAGACAATTAAAGGTTCTAAGTTAATAACTAAATAAGAATAGATATGATATATAACAATATTGTAGGAGGCAACTAAATGAGCAAGGTATTGATGAAGGCAGACATTGATAATGTGGCAACAGCTCTTGAGGACATAGAAGTTGGAGATATGGTAGAGATTTTATCTCATAAAAATGAAATCATTGATGAGTTCAAAGCATATGAGCCTATACCCTTTGGAAATAAGATAGCTGTAAAAGATATTTCGGCAAAATCAGAGATTATCAAATGTGGATATAAGATAGGATTAAGTTTAAAGCAAATTAACAAAGGTCAGTTTGTACATGTTCATAATGTTCAGAGTGAAAAGGTTAATTTTCCTCCATCCATTATAAAAGAAATCTTGAGACAGATGGGTAGAGAGGAGGAAAAATAATGAAGTTCAATGGATATGTAAGAAAAGATGGTAGTGTAGGTATAAGAAATAACATTTTAATTATAGCAGTTGATGAGTGTATGGATGGGATAGCAAGAAAAATCTCAGAAGGGGTTGAGAATTCTATTGTAGTTACTAATCATTATACATGTATGTTAGGTGGAAATGAGGAAACTTTAAGCAATATGATAAATGCTGCGCTTAATCCTAATGTGGCTGCTGCATTGGTACTAGCAATGGGATGTGGAAGTATCGATCCAAAGATAATTTCAGATAAGATAAATGAAAGCGGTAAGTTAGCTAGACACTTAACATGTATCAAGAAAAAAGGTACAAAGAGAACAATTGAAGAAGGAAAAGTTTTAATAAAAGAGATAGAAGATTTCGCATCAACATTTGAAAGAGAACCAGTTGATATATCTAAGCTTATTGTTGGAGTTAAATGTGGAGGTTCAGACACAAGTTCCGGTCTTGCTTCAAACCCTAGTGTAGGAAAGGCTGCTGACCTTCTTGTGGATAGAGGGGCAACTGTTGTTGCTGGAGAGCTAATGGAACTTGTGGGATGTGAAGAAGTTCTGTGCAAAAGAGCAGTAAATAAAGAAGTTGAAGAAAAAATGCTTAGAATGATTTCAAATGAAGAGAAAAGATGGAGTGTAGGATCAGATACTGAAGTAATGAGTGTTGGGAACAGTGTTGGGGGGCTTACAACAATTGAAGAGAAATCAATAGGTGCACTACACAAAACAGGTACAAAAGAAATTCAAGGAATCCTTGAGTTTAATCAACAGGGATATGAAAAACCAATAAAACCAGGTATGTATTTATCGGATGTAACAATGCTTTGTGGTGGATCTGGAATGCATTTTGCAGCTATTGGAGCACAGTTAATTCTATGGACTACAGGGGGAGCAGGATTCAATAACAGTATAGTTCCAGTTATAAGAGTTAGTGGAAATGCAGACCTTATAAATGATGACATAGATATTGATGCTACTGGAATAATGAAAGGCACAATATCTGTAGAGGAAATTGGTGAAGAGATACTTGAGAAGATAATTAATGTTGCAAATGGAGAAAAGACTAATATTGAAGATTTAGGATATTCATATTGTACATTATATCAAAAAGATGTTAGATTAGAGCATTGTTTGGGATTAAGTTAATATAGCTATTAAATAGCATATTTGGGAGGAACTTAAAATGAAAAAAAAGAATAATATTGATATAGCATTGACCATATCGAGTATAGCAGTTGTAGTATTTATAGTAGGATATTTAACACTATTCCCAGAGCAGGGGAATGCAATTGCGAATACTTTATTTTCGGTACTTACAAATGTAACAGGAAGTGCGTTTTTATGGTTTGGGTTTCTGAGTTTTGTGATTTTAATATGTATTGGGTTAAGTAAATATGGTAACATACGCCTTGGTTTAGAAAAACCAGAGTATTCAACGTATAGTTATATAGCAATGATGATATGTGCAGGATTAGGTTCTGCAACTGTTTATTGGGCATTTGTTGAGTGGGCTTATTACTACATGTCACCACCATATTCAATTGAACCATTTTCAGCAATGGCAGGAGAGTGGGCTTCAGCGTACAATTTCTTCCACTGGGGATTATCAGCTTGGGCGTTATACTGTATCGCTTCATTGCCAGTAGCATATTCATTCTATGTTAGAAAGAAAAAAGGACTTAAGTTAAGTGCAGTTTGTAGTAATGTAATTGGAGAGAAAGCAGCAAACGGAATTATAGGTAAAGTAATAGATATTATATTTGTGTTCAGTGCTATTGGAGGACTAGGTATTACACTTGGACTTAGTATCCCAATGATATCAATGGGTATTGCTAAGATTTTAGGTATTCAAAGCAGTTTCACAATGAACGTTATAGTAGTAATAGCAATCTCAATTATATTCTCATTAAGCTCGTACATTGGAATTGAAAAGGGTATGAGAAAAATAAGTGATGCAAACACATACCTTGCAATAGCCTTTGCATTATTTGTATTAATAGCAGGACCAACAGTATTTATATTAAAACAAACAACAAATGGTGTTGGTTTAATGCTTCAAAACTTCATCAGAATGAGTTTATATACTGATCCAATTGGAAATTCAGGTTTCCCTGAGGGGTGGACAATATTCTACTGGGCATATTGGTTAACTTACACACCATTCATGGGATTATTCGTAACAAAGATTTCCAAAGGTAGAAAAATTAAAGAGGTTATTTGGAGTATGATTCTTGGAGGAAGTGCTGGATGTTGGTTCTTCTTTGGAATCTTAGGAAGCTTCAGTATGAAAACGCAATTATCAGGACATGTAAATGTAACGGAAACATTGACTAAGGTAGGTGGTTCAGAAGCAATCATGGAGGTTCTAGGAACATTACCATTTGGAACAATTGCCATTGCATTATTCACAGTAATCTCAGTATTATTCTTATCAACATCACTGGATTCAGCATCATTCACACTTGCTGCAACTGCAAGTAAGACATTAGATGAGAATGGTAACCCATCTCCTGTGTTTAGATTATTCTGGTGTATTGTATTATCATTAGTTCCACTAGCAATGATGTTTATTGGAGCACCACTTAAGACAGTACAGACTTGTGCAATTGTAACATCTATACCACTTGTGGTAGTGCTTATAATCATGATTTATGGATTTGCAAGAGATATCTTAAAGGATTATGGGGATAAGAGTGATATGGAGATTAATGAAGAGAGTAGAAATATATAAATACAATCTATAGCATGGCAACAACAATATGTTGCCATGCTTTTTTATTCTTAAGGAAATTAAAAAATATCTTAAAGAAATTATCACATGTAATCTAGCTTATATCAATATATTTTAAGTTTGTGTAAAATTGTACCAATTCAATTTCTTAAGAATAAAAAATGAAGAGGTTGTAGGGGAAGTATTCCCCTAACCGTTTAAGAAGGGTGCTCAGCAACGGTAGTTGCGTCGAAGGGAAACGTAGATTTCCCTAGGGTCGCGCATGAAATGCGCCTTTTTTAGTGTAGTTTGTTAAATATTCAATATCATCAATAAAATTGAATATAAAAAGATAAATATGATATAATTAAAGAAAGAACATAAGATAAATTAAGGAGAAAAAATGAGAAAAGAAATGAGAAATATACATGATAAAAGTTACAAAGATTTATTCTCAAATAAAGAAGTATTTATAGATCTCCTTAAAGAGATGATGAAGGCACCATGGGCAAAGAATATAAAACCAGAAGATTTAATACTTGTTAATAAATCGTATATAACAAGTGATTACGAAGAAAAAGAATCGGATATCGTATATAAGGCAAAAATAGGGGAAAAGGAAGTAATATTTTATATACTATTAGAATTTCAATCATCAATTGATTATAGAATGCCATTAAGATTATTCTTTTATATAAGTGAGATACTAAGAGATGATGCTAAAAATGCAAAGCATAAGGCTGCTGATAAAGACTTAAAAATCCCAGCAGTAATACCTATAGTATTATACAATGGTAAGAGAAAATGGGATGTGGCATCAACATTAAGAGAAATGACAGTTGGAGGAGAAATCTTTGGCGATAACATAATAGATTTCAGATATAGCTTGTTTGATGTAAACAATAATTATAGTAAAGAAGAATTAATAGATAACAATAACATTACATCTGCAATATTTTTATTAGATCAAAAGATAGAGGCAGAAGAGTTTTTAAATAGAATAAAGGCAATTGCATTGTTCTTCTCTAAATTAACTGATAAAGAAAGAATGGTACTGAAGCATTGGATAGGAAATACCATAGAGGAGGATATTGCAGAAGAAGCAAAGAAAATATTAGATGCCAACAAAGAGGAGGTTGAGAGAATGGTTGCAAATAATGCTTATATGTTAAAAGAGATGAAGGAAAAAGCCGAGCAAAAAGGGAGAGAAGAAGGAAGAGAAGAAGGAAGAGAAGAAGAAAAGATAGAAATTGCAAAGAATCTTTTAGATATATTAGACGATGAAACTATATCTCAAAAGACTGGTTTAGAGATTGAAAAGATAAGAGAACTTAGGAATAAATAAAAGTATAATTGTATAGATTGATAAAAACTAAAATAATACTATGATAAAATGGTAGTAACAGGTAAAAAAACTGTAACTACTATTTATTTTTAGCTACATTGACAAAGATGAATAACAATGTTGATGAAAATGAAGGGTTTGATTGGATAATTAAAAATAAGAGATAATGTGATTGATAAATTTTTACATGTAAATAATTCACAAAATGATTTATGTGAGATATAATTATATATAATAATTAATAATCATTTCATAGAAAATATAAATTAATATCGGTAAAACTAACTGTTAAATAGGAAGTTGAAATTGAGGATTATTTATATTATCAAATAGGACATACTGTTCTTATATTTTAAATGGAGGAATTGAAAATGAGTAAATTCGAAAACGCAATCAAACTTATGGAAGAATTCTGTGGAAATGGTAAAGACAATCTTATTGCTCTTGCTACAATATCATTGTCGTCGAACGCTGCAGACAATCCTCGCCCTGCTGTCCGAATGGTTGATGCATATTATGAAGATGGTATGTTTTATATTTCTTCAGCTTCGTGGAAAAACAAAACCTTGGAGATTGAGAAGAACAATGAGGTTTCCATCTGCGGATTAGACTTGTTCGCCGCTCAAGGTATAGCTGAGAATCTCGGTTGGGTTAAGGAGGACAAGAATGGGGAAATCAGAACGAAGATGAAAAAATACTTCCCATGGTTCGATGACCACGGCAACGAGGAGAGTCCAGACTCAATTGTTTTGCGTATCACCCTCACAGAAGGTGTGATTACTGATAATGAAAAGAAATACGGTGAATGGCAATATAAAGTTGATTTTGTGAATAAAACGGCGGAGTAGATCAATCCTGTTGTATATAACCTCGAAGATTTTATCAACCTTGGAGTTGTTAAATCTGCCGAAAGATTTTATAGCAAATTTGGGTATTCAGGTTCATTGTTAATACAATCTTAAATCCACACACATATGATGTACTAGAAAAATATTGTAACTATTTAAGTTAGTTGTAGATGAAGAACCATACATATGATTACACTTTGCACTTAAATACACCTACTGCAAAGTAACCCTCAAAAAACTTTGATACAATACTTTCAGGAGGTGAGGTTATGGATTGGCAAAAGCGAATGAACCATGCTATGGAATATATTGAAAACAATTTATCTGAGAAGATTGAGTATAATTTAGCAGCACAATTTATGAACTGTTCGGAATGGGAGTTTCGTCGGATTTTTTCTTTTCTCGCTCAAATTCCATTATCTGAGTATGTACGCCGCAGGCGATTAACTGTTGCAACTAAGGATATCCAAAATGGAGAAAAGATAATTGATATCGCATAGCGTTATGGGTATGAGTCTCAAGCAGCATTTTCAGTTGGTCTCATCCTATACACAAATGCGTCGCAGTTGAAGGTGATATGCTGAATTTTAAAAAATGATATTTCGACGAATCATGGTATTCAGTATCACTTGATGGTGATTCAATTTCATTATCTGATAGGAAATTATCTACATATGTGAATGCACTAGCTAAAGCTGGATTTGTCATTGAGGAAATGATTGAAGAGTCTGATAATGAAATTATTGAGTCTATCAACAGTAAATTTGCCCCAAAAGCCAAAATGCTTCCTGTAACTTTTGTTATCAAGGCGAGAAAACGATAACATTGTAAATTTATACTATACTACTTTATAGGAATGTTATGGGTTAGGCTAGCTTTGTTGACTTTTTACCAAATAGGAAACATGTAAAAAAACGCATATTTAATTAGTGCGGAGAATCGTATCATAAGTAAGTGCAGTTTTTACTAAAATTGGATTATAATGTGCTTATAAAGCAGATGATTTAACACTACACAATTTAAAAGATTATATGATTGATTAAAAGTCTTAATTACCAATACAACGGTAATTAAGGCTTTTATTTTGTGCAAAACTCAAGGAGTTTATTATTACAAATTTATTTGGTAAAATGTATTGACTCTCACGTTACGTGATAGTGTATATTGATATTAAAAGGAGATGACGATATGAATATTACACTATTACGTTCAGATGAAGTTTACAAAAAAATGATGAAGTCACCAAAAGAAAAACGAGATGATATTTATCGTTATGAAATGGCGAAACCTTTTGAATTTAAATGGTCATGCTATAATGTACCTCTTAAATCTCCTAAAAAAGATGGCTACGATGTAGTTATGGCAAGTAGTATGTTTGGCTATTTACCACCATCAGAGGTGGATGAAACTCAAGAAGAAAAGATTGATTTAATTTCAAAGGATCATATATGGCAAATCTGTAAAGAAACCATTGAAAATTGCTTAGAGCGTTTTACAAAAGCAGGGTATGAATTGCCAGTAAAAGATTATATGTTTTCTCTTATGCTTGGTAATCCTCAAAGTCCATACCTATCATTGAGTGATGGTTATGCTGGTGATGGCGGAATTCCTGGATATATTACAGTAGCTGTTGTTCCAAATGAATATACTATAAGCAGAATCCCTGTTGCCTTAGCTCATGAATGTAATCATAATGTACGGTTTCAGTTTGAGAAGTGGAAGAATGATATTACATTAGGAGAAATGATGGTTTGTGAAGGACTTGCTGAAAACTTTGCAACTTCAATGTTTGGTGAAGATATGGTTGGACCTTGGGTAAGTAAGAATGAGATGGATACTCTTAATAATTATATTAAGCCACTGATTAAAGATGTTTTAGATGCAACAGGTTTCGATAATATCTCATCTTACCTTTGGGGTGATGAGCTTGCACAGCTACAAGGATTTTTCCCTCAAGGAATGCCTTATTGTGCAGGTTATGCCTGTGGTTATCATATGATAAAGCATTATTTAAAAAAGACAGGAAAATCAATTGTAGAAGCTACATTAACACCTGCAAGTGATATTCTAAAGGAAGTAGAGGATTTTTGGAATGAAGAGTCAGCTTAAAACGGTAAAAGAAATATCAAAGCTAACAGGTATTACTGTTAGAGCACTACATTATTATGATGAAATAAATCTCCTAAAGCCATCAGACAATTCTCAAGCAGGATATAGACTTTATAGTAATGAAGATGTTGAATCTTTACATCAAATAATGTTTTTAAAAGAAATTGGATTCGAACTAAAACAGATAAAAGATATTATTCACAATTGTGAGTTTGATAAGAGAGAAGCTTTTAAAAAGCATAAAGAAATATTGATTCTCAAGAAGAAACGTATTGAAAATTTAATAAAACTTGTAGATTCTAAATTAGAAGGAGATTCAAACTTAAGCTTTTCAGAATTTGATGAATCAAGTATTATTGCTAAACAAAAAGAATACCATGAGGAAGTTGTGCACCGTTGGAAAAATACACAGGCGTATAAAGAATTTGAAGAAAAACAATCTAAACGCAATAATGAATTTCCTGATATTGATAAAAAAGCAAGGGAAATTTTCGGAGAGATTGCAAAGTGCATGGAATCACCTCCAAGTTGTAAAAAAGTTCAGCACCTTATTTCATTGTGGCAAAACTATATTACAGAAAATTATTATAATTGCACTAATGAAATGTTACAGTATTTAGCATTGCTGTACGTAGAGGATGCGCGATTTAAGACCTATATCAATAGCATTGGTGATGATTTAGCACAGTATATAAATGAGGCTATGAACTTCTATTGTGAAAGTAAAATGGTTGAATAACAGGATATATTTGAATCTGATATCATTGAAGCTATTTATCGAATCAAAGTAGAAGGCGCAAATATACATATAGGAGATTTTTAGATATTCTAGACATTGACTTGAAAGTTATGCAAGTAGAGTCATAAAGGAGGACTATTAACATGAATTACTTTATCAAAAATGTTTCATCCAAACAAGAACTTGAAAAGACGTTTAATTTCTTTAAAATGATTTTTATAGGTATGCCTGTTGTCGACAATCCAGAATATTCTCTTGAAAAATGGGAAGAACGGATGAAAAATCACGGTGATCTGATGCTGTATGCAAGTTTAGACAGTGAAGTAATAGGTATTGTTTTTGGTAGGATTAATGATAATTACAGTATTACGATCGGACCGGTCGCCGTGCACGAAAATTATAGGGGTATTGGGATAGCAAAAGAGATGATTTTTCTGCTTGAGGAACGGGCGATACATTATGGGATTCATTCTATCAATCTTGGTGCGGTAGAATCTGCCGAAAGATTTTATAGCAAACTTGGGTATACGGGTTCATTATTAATACAATCTCAAATCCATAGCGTAGAGCAAATGCTTTTATTAAACAATAGATATAAGGTTGAATTCACAAATATCTACGACGGCAAAGTTAATCAGGTATGCTTGCAATTGACCGAACCTGATAGAGATTTACAGAAAGAATATGAGGCCGCTTTTCCAGGTTGCTACACTCAAATGATGTATTGGAAAAATATTGGAACTACAAGTTAAAACACCCATATACTAAGAGTATTTTATAGAAGGGATTTGGTTTCAGTATGTAGGAAATCAATATTTTGAGATTGAACATGCTGAACTATTAGGAAATGGATTATTTGGTGAAACTCTTACCTTAACAAGATAGGTAAGAGTATTTATTTTGAGGAGGGAGTAATCGACTATAGAAGTTAGCTATTTGAGAAAATTGACTTATATTATTGCAAAAATAATCTTAATAATCAAAATAATGAAAAATATCCTTCAAATTTTAAAGTATTTGATTGCATTCTTGCATATATTATTATATAATAACTACATAACTACATAACTACTGGAATAATATGGTGAACAGAGTACTAAAGCTTCTTTGATAATTACTTGCTATATATATATCTAAAAATTATATAGTAAGAATTATAGATCAAATATTTTTAAATAATATTTAGGGGGAATAGTATTATGAAAGAAAACTTGAATCCATTTGAAAATGCTCAAAAAATGCTTAAGGAGGCATGTGACAAGTTAGGTACTGAACCTGCAGTTTATGAAATCCTAAGTGAACCTTTAAGGGTAATTGAAGTATCAATTCCAGTGAAAATGGATGATGGAAGCATCAAAGTATTTAAAGGTTTCCGTTCACAACATAATGATGCTGTAGGACCAACAAAGGGTGGAATAAGATTTGACAAAGAAGTTACAAGAGATGAAGTAAAGGCTTTGTCACTTTGGATGACCTTCAAGTGTGGCGTAACAGGAATACCATATGGAGGTGGAAAGGGAGGAATCATTGTTGACCCTTCAACCCTTTCAAGGGGAGAACTTGAAAGATTGAGCAGAGGATATATTGATGGTATATATAAGCTTATTGGTGAGAAGGTTGACGTTCCTGCTCCTGATGTAAACACAAATGGTCAAATAATGGCTTGGATGGTAGATGAATATAATAAACTTGTAGGCCATAGCGCCATTGGAACATTAACAGGTAAGCCATTGGAATTCGGCGGCTCAAAGGGAAGAAACGCAGCTACTGGTTATGGTGTAGCAGTTACAATAAAAGAAGCATTAAAAAAGTTAAACATTGATATAAATAAAGCTACAGTTGCTATTCAGGCTTTTGGAAATGTGGGAAGCTTTACAAGTACAATAATTGAAAAAATGGGGGCAAAAGTAACTTCCATATTAGAATATGACAGAGTAGAAAATAGAACATATGGAATCTATAACAAAGATGGATTAGATACTAAGGAATTAGTAGCATATTATGAAAAAAATCATACACTACTTGGTTTTCCAGGGGCTAAGGAAATAAGCACAGATCAATTTTGGTCTTTAGATGTTGATGTTCTAGTACCTGCAGCAAGAGAAAATCAAATCACCTTAGAGAATGTAGAAACAATAAAAGTAAAAATAATAGCTGAAGCTGCTAATGGTCCTATTACTCCAGATGCAGATAAAATACTTAATGATAAAGATATATTAATTATCCCCGATATATTAGCCAATGCAGGAGGTGTAACCGTTTCCTACTTTGAATGGGTTCAAAATCTCTATGGCTATTATTGGAGTGAAGAAGAAGTTGAGGAGAAGGAAGAAAAAGCAATGGTAAACGCCTTCAATGATATATGGAAGATAAAAGAAGAATATAATGTTTCTATGAGAAATGCAGCTTATATGCACTCAATTAAACGAATAGCTGCAACTATGAAACTAAGAGGTTGGTACTAATATATTGATTATCTAATTGTGGAAATATTACTTATCCATATATACTGGATTATAAGTTTAGTTTTGCAAGAAAAATGATTGATTATTTACTTGAATCTAGAAGAAAAGTAATAAAGTATTTTGATTATGCAGAATTAAAATTGAGATTGTTGATAAATTCAAAAATTTTATTTTTGGTCTATATTTTATCTTTACAATTTTAGGCTAGTGGAAAAAGTCCAAGGTCAAGGAACAAGGTGATTGAGCAGCTGAATGTACATAATTAGTACTTGAGTAGCGCAAAGAGCCTTACTGACGATGACATTGGGCTTTTTCAATAGTATTTGGAATATCTCACATAACGAAGGTACCAGAAGCCTATGAAACCATTCCATCATTCATTGATAAGTGTGAGGAAGATTTAAAGACACTATGGTTAACATGAAATGGGTAGATATTCAAAATTAAAGTAACAAAAATGTATGTGTATTACTTGAATTAGACGTTATTGCACCACTTTTTTATTGGGGAATATTTAAGTTAAGCAGAACTGAATACTATGAACAAATAATAGATATATTGGGGGTAATGAAGCTCATGAGATATACTGCTAGAGGAATACTCGTAGATAAAAGTACTAAAAACATATTACTTATAAAATATATTGATAAAAACTCTCCATCAACGGTTGAGTTTACAGAAGGCTTTTGGGTGACACCTGGTGGTGGAGTAGAAAAAAATGAAAGTTTTAAGGATGCACTAAAAAGAGAGATTTTTGAAGAAACAGGAATTCAGAACTTAGAAATAAAGAACTGTATTTTTAGTAGGATAGCTTATGCGAAGTTAAATAGCAATGAGCAGAATATGTATTATGAAAGATATTTTTTAGTAGAAACAAATGAAGTAATAATAAATAATGAGAACATTACGGATGGAGAAAGAGAAGTAATTAAAGAATATAAATGGTGGTCTATAGATGAACTAAGACGTACTAAAGAAATAGTATTTCCTATAGGGTTCAAGGATTTTATTGATGTGAATATATTTAATTATAAATATCCTATAGATATAACTGATTCAACAGATATTTTAAAGATTAAGGTATGACAATATAAATCACAGATTTCATTAATTTAGGACTGTATTCAGCATCGTCTAACACACTGTTCGCAACATCCTATGTTGTCATAGTTCTTGAGGAAATAGTTTGAATAGTATTATATTATGAAAGTGAGATAGAAAAACATCATTTTAGGAATTATATAGAGAACTTAGGACCACTCTACATCAGTAGGGTGTTTTTTTTATTATATAACTTTAACTAGACGCTAATTCTGAGAGTTCTTTGTGTATTAGTCTGTTTACATATGGGACACTTTTGCAAGAAGTGTAGCTTGTTCAAAAAAGCGTGGTAGTGCATACTGTAAGCAGGACAAGTTGTCTCGCAGGAAAAGTCATCGATGATATTTTGATAATTAATTGGAAAATATATTGAGAACAAGTGAAAGGAGTATGATGTATGGAGAGTAAGAAAGATAACCTTAGGGAGCTTCACCAGAAAAAAAATATTCTAGGAAAGATATCTGGATTATTTATAGATAGATATAGAACTGTCTATCTAATAATATTGGCTGTATTCATTGTTGGATGGATGTCTTACAGTGATCTACCAAGAGAAAATATGCCTGAGGTTGAATCAAATATTGTTACAATTACCACCGTTTATATGGGGGCATCTCCAGAGGATGTAGAGAAAATGATTACCAATCCGCTGGAAAAGGCAGTATCAGGTCTTGAGAATCTAACAAATTATTCGTCGGTTTCAGCATCTGGATATTCCATGATTACTCTTGAGTATGAGTATGGAATTTCTATGGAAGATGCACTGGCTGAAGCAAAAAATGAGATTACGAAAGTTAACTTACCTGATGATGTTAAGGAACCAGAAGTTTGGCATATGAAAACCACAGAAATCCCAATTCTAACAATGTCTATCACTGGGAGTTCAGATCTAGCATCAATTAGTGCTGTTGCAGATGATTTGAAAAACACTTTTGAATCAGTGAAAGGAATTGATTCAGTAGAAGTTAGAGGTGAAACAGAATCTATTGTGAGCATTGTAGTTAAGCCTGAAAGATTGGAAGCCAGCGGAATAACGATTAATGATATCATTCAAGCAATCAAAGGTGTCAATGTTGGTATGCCAGTTGGTAAGACTTCTGTTGATGGACAAGAATTTAATGTGCGTGTAGATGAAGAATTTAACAGTGTAGAAGAAATAAAGAATGTGTTTATTCGTTCCTCAGTGGGGAATATGCAGTTGAGGGATGTAGCATCTGTGAAAATCATTCATGATGAGGGAGATACCATATCTCGTACATATCGTAGTGAAAATGGGAAAGGTACTACACCAGTAGTTTATATGGAAATTTATCGGGATAATGGCGCTGATACAATTAGTTCAGTTGATGAAATATTAAGTAGGATAGAAAATGGGAAAGGTACACTTTATTCAGATGACGTGGAAATCATCATCACTTCGAATTTTGCGGAGGAAGTTGAAGATAGCTTAGGGACTGTAATGGATAGTGCGTTTTCAGGACTAATGGTTGTTATCTTGGTATTATTCCTTTTCATTGATCTTCGTGAAGCCTTGATCGTATCATTGATAATTCCTTTATCCATGTTAGTAAGCTGTATTGTTATGAAGCAAGTAGGAATTACACTTAATTCAGTTTCACTCATGGGATTCGTTATTGCATTGGGGCTTTTAGTGGATAATGCAATAGTTGTTATAGAAAACATAGATAGAATACGTGATTATGGTGTAGGAAGAAAATTAGCAGCTAAAGTAGCAATTAATCAAGTAGCACCAGCAGTTTTAGCGGCTACGTTGACCACAGTATCAGCATTCATACCTTTGGCTATGACTGGTGGTATGCTTGGACTAATGTTGAGATCACTTCCATTGACGATTCTATTTGCAATAATTGCATCATTTTTAATTTCCTTGATTATTACCCCTACAATCGCATCGAGAGCTCTTAAAAAATATAAGGGTAAAGAAAAGGAAGTACGTGGTGAGATACAATTTTACAGAAAAATAATAGCAGTTATTAGTGTAAGTGTATTGGCGTTATTTGCCTTTAGAATAAATGGAGAATTCAGTATTTTCTCATATGCAGGGGCATTGGTTTTTGCAGCTGCCATGTACGTAAAGCAATTCAAAATGAAGAATGCTCATGGAGAAGGAAAACATATTGTTGCATATACAGAATGGTTAAGTAAAGTGCTTCAAAGCACTTCAAAAAGAGCAATTATAATTAGTATATCAATTGTCATGTTTGTTGGAAGTATTATGCTCCTTCCTCTTGGTTTCATTAAGATGGAGCTCATGCCAAATGAAGAACCAGGATCTATGAAGATTGATGTACAGCTTCCAAAAGGATATCTTTTATCAGATACTGCAGAAGTTGTTTCAGAAATTGAAGAACGTTTATACGATTTCAAGGACATAGATAATTTCACATCTACAATAGGTGGCAGAAACTCCAATGAAGGTAGCATTGAGATTGAACTTGTAGATGAAGACATTAGAGAAATCAATGGATATGATATGATAGGGGAGCTAAGATCAGCAGTAGAAGATATTTCAGGTGCAGAAATTAAAATTAGTGCTATCTTGAATATAGGAAGTGGTCCAGGAAGTGGTGATCCTATTTCAATCAAAATTTCTGGTGGTACTTATGAAGAGATGAGTGTATTGGCTGATCAATACTTTGGGATTTTAAGTGATATAGAGGGTGTTGAAGATGCTTCTATAAGTTCACGTGATGGTCTTCCACAATTGATTGTGGATTTTGATCCAGAACTTGCTCAGGCAAATGGGCTTGTAATATCAAATATGGCTATGGAGTTAAGAAATACAGTGAATGGTATTGATACGGGATATTATCAATTTGAAGGCAATGATATAAAAATGCGAATTGATGTGTCACAGGATCGATTTGATAGTATTAAAGAAATTGAAAAAATGACATTCGACTCAATGAGAGGTACAAAAGTTCCTTTTAACGAAGTCGCAACATTGAGAATGGATAAGGGTGTTAGCCAGATTGTACATGATGGTGGACAGACAAATATAACCATAAATGGGTTTAATATACCTGAAGCTAATATTAATGAGATTGTGAAGAATTTTAAGGATAAGATTGCGGATATTCCAGTTCCAAATGGCATCACAGTATCATATGGTGGTGAATTTGATTTGATGGAAGACACTTTCTCGGATATGACTACAAATTTGATTTTTGCATTGATGCTTGTATTCATTGTTTTGTCCATTCAATTTAACTCATTGACGCAACCAATTGTAATCATTATTAGTGTGCCACTTGCTTTGATTGGTACATTTATCGGACTTGCTTTAACAGGCAATAATATTGGATTCTACTCTTTGTTTGGAATTGTTTCACTTGTTGGGATTGCTGTTAATGACGCCATTGTTCTTGTGGATTATACGAATTATCTGCGAGATGAAGGTTATTCAAGAAATGAAGCTATAGTAAAAGCTGTTAAAACAAGATTTAGTCCAGTATTTGCAACTTCAATCACAACAATTGGAGGAGTGCTTCCCATTTCTGTGGCAGATCCAGCCTTAGGGCAATTGGGCTTTGCGTTAATCTTTGGATTAATGGCATCCACAGTCTTGACTTTGATGATTATTCCGATTGTATATTCTTTGAATGATGACTTAACAGTAAAGTTCAGAGAAAAGTTTGGTTTATTTAATGAAGAAACTGAAGAAGTCTTAACAGAAATGTAGGGAGCTATTTGCAGGGATTTAATTTATAAGGAGGAGCATTTAGAATGATGACTAATAAAAAAATGTTAATTGCTATTGTGATGCTAGTTTCTATGGCCACGAGTTTTGTTGGATGTACCAAGGAAGATGAGGCGAATGTAGAAAACAATGAGGTTAAAACAGTACAAGCGTCTAAAGTTGGTGAAACTGATCAAAAGACAGAAGAAGAAACCGAGAACGAATCTGAAGAAGAAACTACGAGTGAAGCTGAGGAAGAAACTGATGAGGAAGAAGAAGGTTCTGGAGCACCAAAATTAAAAGCTAATTTAGCTGAAATCAGAGATCAGGTTTACAACAGAGAAGAGCTGGTCAATAAGTTAGATAAAAATGGAGACGGGTACGTAACTATTAAAGAATATAATGGTACATTAAAATTATTCAAAGATATGGATTTAGATGGTGATAATAGGTTGAGTGACAAGGAAACAAAATATATGATGACATTTGAGGACATACCAACTGGTAGTTTCATAATGGGGACTGATGATCCCATTACTGCATTCGGCCAACTACAAGAAGCTAGTTCGCCAGCCCATACTGTGACTATCGATGGTTTTAAAATGGCTTCAACTGAGTTAACCACAGCACAATATTGTCTGTATTTAAATTCTGCATTAAAAGCAGGTCAAATTACTGTTGAACTTGGGGATAACAGTGCCATAGAAAAAGAAAGAATGATCTATCCTGTACCCACTTATGAGGTTAAAGGTGCACCTGGTACAACATACGCAGGGAACTTATTCATGCAGCTTTCAAGGGTTGCAGGTATCTCCCATGAATATGATGAGAACAGCCCGCTACTGATTCCTATGCATCCATTGAATCAATGTTGGATATATTATGTGCCTGATATGGAAAAATTCTATGTGGATCCTGGATTTGAGAATTGGCCAGCGTCTTACGTGAAATTCTATGGTGCAATGGCCTTCTCAGAATACTATGACTTGTCATTACCAACTGAAGCAGAGTGGGAATATGTAGCTAGCGGTGGTCAGCAATTTGAATTTCCAACTGTTGATGGCACTAATGATGGTGATAAATCAAATTACGCATGTTTCAATGTAGAAAACAAAGAAGATTTTGAAGGTGAAGATGAACCTGAGAATTATGTAGGTTTTAGATTAGATGTAGGGAAGTATCCAGCAAATCCTTATGGTGTTTATGATCTAGCGGGTAATGTATGGGAATGGACGTTGGACTGGTACGATGAAGCGTTCTATCAATATTGCATTAATAATGGCATTACTAGAAATCCACTAAATATAGATGGCCATGAAGATCCGCCAGCTGATAAAGTAGGTGTAACTGGTGGACCAGGTCAGTCATTTTCACATGGTGCGAGAGTATGTAAAGGTGGGAGTTATAACTATCATGAAGATATGACCTATACTACTTATAGATTCCCAGTATACTACTACATCGCCAATGATCATTTTGGTGCGAGATTTGTAATTCGATCAAGTAATGTTGAGTTCAATGGTAAGTAAAATATCATAATATTAGAGTTCATTATGATTGGTGTAAGCTTTACAAATGATGTATATTTATTGTAGATTGTAGTTTAGACATTATGTATTATAAAAAATATGTGTTAGAGGATGAGTTGATAATCAATTAGACATACGTCAAGAAGGGAGGAGATTCAGTATTATTCATAAAACTTTTCATAACTTAGACCAACAGAAGAAAGATAAAATTCTGGACGCGGCAAAAAATGAATTCATTGAAAAAGGATTTGCATATGCAAAAGTTATGTCCATATGTAAAATGGCAGGAATACCCAGATCGGCTTATTATAGATATTTTGATAGTTTAGAAGATAGCCTTTCAGCAGTGTTTGAAAATATGGAGAAGGATAAGATTTTCAGATTCAGACAGATATTGATGAGTAGTGAAGCTGATTTCATATTATTGTCTGTTAAAGTACTGGAAGAAATGTTGAATGATGAGGAAACTTATTTGTTCATGTCTACACTATCAAGAAGCAATACTCTAGATTTACCAATGCTTCAGAATAAGAGAAAGATGGATTTTTTTAATAACACTGAAGAGCAAATTGCCATTAGGAATGCTTTGATGATTGTTGTTAAAGGATTTACTGAAGAGTATTACTCTAAAAAAAAGACAAAGGAAGAATGCTTGAAGGAATACAAGATACTAATAGATATTTTGAAGCAGGGTCTTAGGCGTGAAAAATAGTAGATGTAGAGAAAATAACCCCTGGGGAAATAACCCCTGGGGTTATTTCCCCAGGGGTTATTTATATTTACAAATAATGAAAATATTGGTACGATATATCTAGTAATATTAAGTATATTGCATTAGTATAGAAAAGAGGTGAAGCTGTTGCTGAAAAAATTTTAATCGAATAACCAATAAAGTTTTGGGTATTTGAATAAAAGGAAGTGATATAAATGAATAGGGAGTTTGAAAATTATATCAATGAAATTGTAGAGGGTATAGGGGTAAAAGGTAAGAAGAGAAAGAAAATAAGAGAAGATTTATACTTGTCACTTATGGAAAAGCAGCAGGTTATTGGAAAAAATGATCCTTATTTTCTTTTAGGTAGTCCAAATGAAGTTATTGACGAGTTTAGAAAAAATTTAGATATTAAGAATAATGTAAATGAATGCAGTGGATGTAAACAGGGATATGAGTATGTGTCTAAGACTAAGGTTTTTGGAATACCTCTTGTTCATGTAAATAATAAGCCTATGGGAGTGGCAAAGGGAGTATTTTCATTAGGTAGTATAGCTATAGGAATTTTTAGTTTCGGAGGAATTTCATTTGGAGTTTTTAGTTTTGGCGGATTATCTTTAGCTATTCTCATATCATTTGGAGGAGTTGCATTATCTGGAATGTTATCAATTGGTGGAGTTGCGCTGTCTTATATTGCAAGCTTTGGTGGGGCAGCAATAGCAAAACATATTGCATTCGGTGGTTATGCAAGAGCCAATATAGCAATAGGAGGAGTAGCGAAAGGAATAATAGCAGTTTTTAATCAAGATGGAACAGGTCAATATTTGTTTAAAAACCCAGTAAAACCTGATGAGGTTTTAGCAGTAATAAAGCAGGTATATCCTAGCATAGGAAGAAGACTGTTGAACTTTATTAAAATATTATTATAGAAATTTGTTATATATGTTGGAGAGACTAACTATAGCAGACGTAATGAGCTACCAAATTTATTAGGTGGCTCATTTTTGATTATGTATTAAGTGTGAGGTTGTCATTAAAATGTATGGATGTTATTATTAATAGGTATAAAGAAAAATTATGTATATGATACTTTAATTGGAACAGATGGTGATTAAAAGGAGGGTTATTATGAAAAAATATAAATTTAGACAAATTGCTTCTGGGGATGTAATCCCCATGGCACAACTGTTACTTCAAAGACAGAAAATTGAGTCAATTAATTTTCCTTATTTAATGAATGAAAAACAAAATGAAACCCTCATAGTTGAAATTCTAAATGAACTATACAATAATAATACAATAGTAGGAGTAGGAGCATATTCTGATGGACAGCTAGTAGGATATTTATTTGGAATCATAGAACTTAATACAGCAATAGGCAGACATGTTCATGTACCTTATGAAGGGGTAGCTATAAAGGAAAGTGAAAATTGGGAACTAATAAGAAATCTTTATGCTAATATTTCAGAACTTTGGCTTCAGTATGGATGTTTTACCCATTATGCTGTACTCCCAGTTGGAGATAAAAGATATATTAATGCCTTTCAAAGACTTAGTTTTGGATATCAACAAGTTTATGGTGTTTTAGACATAAACAAGTACAAGCCTTTTGAAGTGGAAAATGATATAAATGTGAGAATAGCTAGTAAATCTGATAGAGATGAAATTAGTAGTATGTCAGACATAATATATTCATATCAAAGTAAATCACCAGTATATGCACCCGCATTACCAGAAAGAGTAGCCAGAATTAGAAAAGGATTCGAAGGACTAGTGGATGACGAAGAGGAATTAGTTTTTCTTGCTTATAATAGTTCTCAAGCATTAGGATTTCAAGGGTACTGTGACCTTGAGGAGGGATTAATGGCACCAGAAAAAGGAATAGAATTAGAAGTTGCTGGAACTTTTAATTCCCATATGGGTTTGGGAGTAGGAAAGAAGCTCATGAATGAGGCAATTACCCCTTTAAAAGAAAGAGGGTATAGGTATATAAGCTGCGATTGGAGAATTACAAATTTATCATCGTCAAGATTTTGGATAAAGTGTGGATTTGAAGAAGTAGCACACAGAATGTATAGACAAATAGATGAAAGTGTGGCTTGGGCAAACTTTGATAATCCACTTATTAAATTCAATAAATAATAAAAGTAGTAATATACTCTAAATACACCTTAATTTAACGAGGGCTGTCGCATTAAGAAATTTACATGTATCATACTGGAGTATAGATTTATTATTAATACAATATGTTGTGAAACATATTTTTAGTGCAACAGTCCCTTGAAAACTCTTACCTTAAAATATGGGTGAGATTTTTTCTTTTCTAATGAAATATATCCCAACTGAAAGGTTAATTTGTTGATTTGTTGATTTGAGTGTAAAAAAATAGTAAAATGATAATAAAATTCAAGAATCGTAAAAGATGTTTATGTAAAAAAATGATGATTGAAGAATGGGGGGGCGACTATGGTTACAAAAACTGAAATAATCACTATGGTAAAAAAACAATTAGCACTTGATTATAATTGTGAACTTTTAGACTTTGAAAAAGACGGAAATACAATTACTGAAAATAAACTCCTTGAGGGAAGGCGTATCTATGAGAGTGATGGTTGCTTCCTAAAAATAATTAGTATAGGGGGAAGGGCAATAATATGTGTTGATGAGAAAATAAGACCCTGGATTGAAGAAAAGATATTAAAGAAAAATGCCAGTTGGTTGTTTGACTATGGAAACCTTAGGGCTATAGATAATAAATTAAGAGAATTTGGTCATGAAATTGATCAGATGCCTCACTTTTATCTCCCTAATCCTGTTACTAGTGATGTTAAGCCAATTACTACAATTAAATGGTTTGAAAAGGAAGACATATTACAATTTGAAGGTGATAGGAGATTTGAACAAGCTTTTGTTTTTGAGGATAATTCTCCAGATGTACTTGGAGTTGCTGCTCTTGATGGTGAAATTATAATGGGGATGGCAGGGGCTAGTGAAGATAGCGAAACTCTATATCAAATTGGTATTGATGTATTACCAGAGTATAGAGGAAAAGGTATTGGTACAAACTTAGTTGCATTATTAAAACAGGAAATCTTAGAGCGTGGGAAGGTACCTTTTTATGGAACATCAGTATCTCATATAAGTTCAAGGAATATTGCTATAAATGCTGGCTTTTTTCCTGCATGGGCAGAGGTGTATTCAAAGAAATTGAATGATTAGGGGTAATAAAGAATGGGGGAAAAATGATGAAAACTAAATTTATAGAAGCATTGAAGGATAATAATTTAGAACAACTTAAAAATATTGATAAGAGCGATTTACATAATCATGCAACAAGAGGAGCAAATATTCAATTTATTGAAGAATGGTGTAAGAAGGAGTTAGAAAGACCACCTCATAAATTTGAAGACTTAATGGATATGCAAGATTGGTATAATAGAAACATAAAGCCTGTGTGTGTGGGACAAAAAGGCTTTCTTAAAAGATTAGAAGGGGCATTTAGTCATGCAAGGGAAGATGGGATTAAACTTCTAAGTATGAGCTTTGGTGTAGGAGATGCGTTTTTCTTTGATAACAACTTAGAATTATATGTAAAGGCAATAGATGAGACACATCAACGTGTAGCTAAAGATATAAAGTTTATACCTGAAATTTGTTTTGGAAGGACGTCTGATATAGAACCTGTTGAAAGATGCTTTGAACATATTCTTAGCTTAAATTACTTTAAATCAATTGATTTAGTTGGTGATGATACTCAACCAGTTGATAATTACAAGAGTATTTATAAAAAGGCAAAAGAGAATGGACTTATACTTAAGGCACATGTTGGTGAATTTGGAGATGCTGAATCAATAAGAAGAGCAGTAGATATATTGGAATTGGATCAGGTTCAACATGGAATAGCAGCGATTCAATCAAAAGAAGTAATGAAATGGTTGGCAACAAATAAGATACAACTGAATATATGTCCAACAAGTAATGTTATGCTAAATAGAGTTAAAGATTATAAGACTCATCCAATTAAAGAGTTATATCACGCTGGAATACCTGTAACAATAAATTCAGATGACATGCTGATATTTAATCAAAGTGTCTCAGAAGATTACTTGAATATTTACAAAGCAGGTATCTTAAGCACAAGTGAACTAAATGAAATAAGAGAAAATGGCTTAGGTTGTTTAATTTAAGAAAAATGTTGTAGGTTGAATGTGGGATGACTACGATGATATCATTATAGTTAATTAGCATGATACACTTTTCAGATTAATTGGCATATGTTCTGTACTTGAGTTACTGTTTGAATAGTATAATAAGTATAAAAGAGGAGCTGATTGAATGGGTGATAATAAAAAAGTGTTTGTCTTAGGTATGGCCAGAAGTGGTTATGAGGCCGCGAAATTACTGGCTAGCAACGGGTACGAAGTTATTGTGAATGATGCTAACACTGAACAAAACATGGAACAGATGAAAGAGTTGCAATCATTAGGTGTTAAATTATTTTTAGGAAGTCATCCTGAGGATTTAATTGATAACTCTTTTGAAATGATAGTAAAAAATCCAGGTATTTCAGATAGTCATAAATATATAAAAAGAGCTCGTGAACTTAAAATCCCTGTTATAAATGAGTTGGAGTTAGCTTTTCGATATTTTCCATCAGATGTAAAAGTTGTTGGGGTTACGGGAACTAACGGAAAAACAACTACAACAATAATAATTTACGAGATTTTAAAAAAAGCTTTGAAAAGTGTATTTTTAATGGGGAACATTGGATACCCTGCATGTTCTTTTGTATCTAAAGTAAGAGCGAATGATATTTTAGTTATGGAAGTATCAGACCATCAGTTGTGTAATGTCTTAGACTTTAAAACTAATATTTCTGTTTTAACTAATATATCAGAAGCACATCTTGATTTCCATGGGTCATATGATAGTTATAAAAGCATGAAAAGAAGGATTTTTAATCATGATAGTAAAAGGGATACAGCAATTCTTAATTTGGATGACGAAGAAGTTATTAACTTAACAAATGACATTGAATCCACTAAAAAATATTTTTCATCTAGTTCTTTAAATAAATTAGGATGTACAATAGATGATGGATATATTTATTATAATGAGGATAAAATAATACCTCTTAAAGAAGTGAAAATTAAAGGAAAGCATAACTATGAAAATGCTATGGCTGCAATTGCAGTTGTTAAAGAATTAGGTATAGATAATGAGGTTATTATTAGTGTTCTAAAAACTTTTTGTGGGGTAGAGCATAGAATTGAATATGTTAAAACCATAAATAATATAGATTTTTATAACGATTCTAAAGCCACTAATATAACATCGACTCAAATTGCCTTATCTTCATTTACAAAACCAACAGTATTATTACTAGGTGGATTAGATAGAGGGCATAGTTTTGAAGCTTTGAAGGACTACTTAGTAAATGTAAAACTAATTGTAGCATATGGTGAAGCAAAAATTAGGATAGAGGATTTTGCTATGAAATGGGACATTCCATGTAAAGTTGTTGATACTTTAGACGAGGCTACTGAAATAGCATACAGTTCATCTAGTGAAGGATATGTTGTTCTTTTAAGCCCTGCATGTGCTGCATGGGACCAATTTAAGGACTTTGAGGTTCGTGGGAATTTGTTTAAAGAGTATGTAGACAAACTGGGGTAGACTATACAAACAAAATGGATTCAAGGCTCCTGAGGTCATTGAAGAAAAATAGCAAACTTTATTAATGAGAGTTGCTATTTTTCTTTGTTAATTTATATAATGATTTAACCACAAAAAGTAGTCCTAACTAAAATCATATACAATATATACTGCAGATTGAAACGTTCTGACACTATATATTGTATATGAAGTAGGACTAAAATACTTTTTGTGGTTGAATCATATAATTTAAATCAAATGCTCCATGCCATTAACTGTAGCTTGTTCATCTTCATCAATCGGAATAACTATGCATTTTTGACCATCAATTATTTCAGCTTTAATTTTAGGGATTTTTTCAGGATTTACTTGAAGTATTACATCATAGTTAGGCGTATGGGTTTTATCCTCTGAAATAGTAGATGGAGCTTCTTGTAAATTATCTTCTAAAGATATATTATCTTCGGCATCCTTTTTAGAATCTTCAGCTTCATTAGCCACCTCAGCCTCTTTCTTTACTTCTTCAAGTTTATGTTCTAGAAATTCTACTTGCTTTTTAAGCTGTTCTTCCTTTTTTCTTTGAGCATTTGCCTTAAGTATTTTTGAATCAATTAAATTTTCTGCTAAGGGAAGGTCCTCACCAAAGTTTTCTAAATAAGATTCTTCAATTTTAGTAGTAACTTCTTCAGGAACCCCACTTTCTATTAAAAGATTTTGGATATTTTTCTTTGTTAAAGCTATAGGTTCACACTCTGTATCATCATATATGGCATTATATTCTTCTATCATGGCATTTAGGTTTTCTTGTATTTCACTAAAAATTTTATCGGCTTTTCTTTCATCAGTGCTAATAGAATCTTTAATAATTGTTTGAAAAGCTTCTTTTTGTATAGTAGCAGTTTGTCTTGAATAACAACCTAGAGCTTTTTCCATTAATTCAGGATGCGGGTTCTTTGTATTTTTAGTATAGTAAATAATAGAATTAACATCTGAACTACGATCAATAAAGGCAGGAAACACAAAGCCAAGAGCTGGAGCTTCCACTACCCAATCTCTAATACGTGCCTTTATGCTCTTTTCTTCTTCAAAGTATCTAAGACCAGGATCTGAAAGTGAAACAGGGCAGATAGCACATAGAATATATTCATACACTTCTTGGGATTCATCTAATTTAGCATTGTCAGTTGTTTTAGTAATAATATCATAAGCATCATGAAAAACTAGTATTAAAAAATTACCAGTATAATCATAACTATCAATAATAGATTTATAAAAATCTTCAAGCAAAGCATCATCTTTCAATCCACTTTTTTTTAGCTGCATAAGAAAAAGTTGTTTTTCGTTTTCAAGATTTTCATTAAGCGGGAAGTTCAGTTCTAAAATATTATTGCCAATACCTCCAGTTAGGACTTTTTTAGTAATTTCTAAATACTTAAAGTACTCATCTTCATCTAAATTCAAAAAGCTTTCTCTAAAATTTAAAAGTATATTTTTTTCACCATTAACATAGCAGCCGCACAGTTTAGTGAAGGTACAATGATTTTTTTTAAAACGTTTTTTTAACTCAAGTATATCTTTTTTTTTCATAAATAACCTCTCAATATAGTCTTTATATATTTCATATCCCATTATTAATTATAGTCTTTTTTTTATTCTTTAGGAATTAAAAATTTCCTAAAGAAATTATCACAGGTAACTTTGCTTATATCAATATATTATAAGTTTGTGTAAACTTGTACAAGTGAAATTTCTAAAGAATAAAAAAATGAAGGGGTTGTAGAGAAAGTATTTCCCCTCCTGGTTTAAGAAAATTTATTCCAGTAGAAATACAGTGTTTACAAAATAATGGTTATAATGTATAATAAAACTTGTAAAGAAAATTCAGAATATAATTATCGAAAGGAGACCATGAAATGATTAATATAATATATGATTTTAAGAAAAGAGTTAAGTATAACAATAAAATATATGGTCTGCTGTCGGGAAATATTGAGTTTTAATAAGTGAACTTAAATATTATTATTTATTTTGTTTATTCCACCGCAGACTAAAAAGCTGCGGTTTTATTAATTTTTATTAATATAAAATTAGTTTACCAGCCGCAGAATATTCTGCGGCTTTTTATATTAATATAAATGAACATTTATGCAATCATGTTATTAGTCGCAGTGATGATTGAGCATTTATTTAAATGCTTAATTGTACCTGGGACTTTTTTTCATGGAACAATTAATGAATTTTTTTGATGAAAAAGTAGGAGGTAAACATATGGATTTTTTTAGGATTTTTATATAAGAACACAACTAAGTAATAAAATCAATGGGGTAGAAAGACTACACTAGGATATCATAAGGGAGGATTTTAAAATGACAAATATTAAATTAGTTGAATACAATGACTCATATGCAGCAAAGGTTGCTGATATGTGGAACAAAAGTGGGGAGAATTGGTTTGGAAATGATTCAGTGGTTACTGGAGAGGAAACTATTGCTCAAGAAAAGAATTCAGGAAATTTGAAATTACTTTTAGCTTTAGATGGTGAAGAGGTAGTTGGTTACTGCAGCTTTTCAGAATATAGAGAAGATGAAGGAGCATGCTATATTCCACTTTTAAATGTAAGACCAGATTACCACGGCAAAAAGGTTGGAAAGACCTTGGTTAAAGAAATAGTGGAAACATCAATAAAGGCACAATGGCCTAGACTAGATTTATATACTTGGCCTGGAAACACAAAGGCTGTACCAGTGTATAAGAAATGTGGTTTCTTCTGGGAGAAAAGAGATGATACAACTCATTTAATGAACTTTATTCCATATGTACTAAAGACAGAAGCTGTGAAAGATTACTTTGAAGTTATAAATTGGTATGATGATAGTAAAAGAGAAATCAAGCTTGAGAAAGACGGAAAAGATGAAAATGGCTTTGAGTTCTATGAATATATATGGCAAAAGGATGATTTGAACTTAAGAATGGAATTTGAAAGAAAGGGCCGAGGATTAAGACTAATTGAAACAAATGATTATTTAATCAAAGCCGAAATAGAAAATCAGAAGCTAGTATTTGGAAGAGAATACAATGTGGTTTATCATGTGATAAACAAGAGTGGAAAAGATTTAGAAGTTAAGTTCAATGGAATGGATGATAAGAATATTAAATTTGACTTAAATACAACAGTAAATGTAATAGATAATGAAAAAATTGAAGGAAGAATTTATGTAGATAAAATAGACGAGGAACAGAGTGTATGGAGAACTCACCCATGTGCTTCTGCGGATGTGTATATAAATGGTAAAAAAGCTGAATTTAAATTAGGAATTGAACCTAAATATCCTGTAAAAGTTGAAATGATAATTCCTAATAATCCGCATTTTATAGGGGGAGAAGGAAATGCTTTTATTAATTTACAAAACAACTTTAATGAAGAAATTACCTTAGAATGTACTCTTCCAAATAATGAAGTTATTGAATTTAAAAATCAGCAAATTCAAGTAAAGCTTCAAGGAGAAGAGAGAAAGTCTATAGAACTTCCTTTTAATGTAAGAAAACTAGGATTCTATAATCAAGATACTCTTTTTAATGTAAAAGTAAATAATGAGTTTATTGAATTTGAAAGAAAAATAACTGCTCCTCTTAGAGGTTATTCTGGTAAGTTTTATGGAGAATCTGATGATTATTGGAATATATTCAATGGAGAATATAAAGTTACTTTAGATAAGTTTGATAATGAAATAATCATAAGCAATTTTGAACTAAGTGACTATAGTACTTTTGTTATGTATCCAAAGCTAGGATTACCTTATTCACTTGAATTTTCAAAGAAGAGACCGAACAATGTAGAGTATTTTAAAGAAGATGATTTTATAGGTATGAAAGCTATATATCATTCAGATGAGTTTAAGGGCATAAAATTATTTAATATTATCAAGCTGTATAGTAATGGATTGGTAGAAAATTATTATGAAATTGAAAATACATTGAGTAATAGCACATTAAAAGAAATTAATTTAAGCACAAATTATTATTCATCCTTTGCAGATGCATTTATACCTTATGATGATCAGTTAATAAATATTAAGACTACAGATGGAGTAAATCTTGATTATTGGGATAGTGAGAAGATTAAGGAAAAATGGATATTTTGTGATAATGAGTCTATAAAAAGAGGGATCTGTTGGAGTGAGAATGCAGAAATTAAGTTCAATAATTGGTATATATCAGCTGAATATAACTTAGGTATAATTCAAGCAAACAAAAGTATTAGAACAGATTCTGCATATATTTCATGGAATGCATTTAGTGATTGGAAGAGCTTTAGAAGGTTTGCACTAAAAGGTAAAGAAGCTTGTGAACTCAAGATGGTGGATGATATTAAATCTGAAGTTAATAATGGAAATCCATTTATTGAGGGTGAATTTGTAGTAGAGTTGAATGAATTAAAGAAGAAAAAACTTAGTGGAACTATTGAAGTGCGTGGTTCACAAGATTCTGTAATTAACGAGATTAAAGAATTGAACTCAAGTGAAGAAAATAAATTTTCCTTTGATATTGTAGAAAGAAAAGAATTAGAGATATTAACTTTACAAGGAAAGCTTAATAGTAAAGATTTTACTAATCAGTACGCTGTATATTATAAAAATAATGAAGAGATTCTAGAAAAAATTGATTTAGTTGATGATAAGAAGTTATATAAGGTTAACAATGGTCTAATTGAAATACAAGCTTCACCTGAGTATTCACATGGATTAACTTCTGCAATGTACAAAGGTAATGAGTGGATTGAAAATGCTTTTCCTAAATATGCACCTAGGGGATTCTGGAATCCTTGGATTGGTGGAAGCTATATGATACCAAATGGAATGGCTACTTCATCTACAATAAAAGAAAACATGGGTGTAGATTTTGTTGAAGTTAAAGATAATTACAATAATCTTTGGAAGGGAATAAAAAGTTCTTTAGTTGTTGAAAAAGATGAAAATTATAAAGGGCTAACTATAAATCAATATAGTCTAATGCTTTCTGGTGTTCCAGTGTTGTGTATGGCATTTGAAATAATTAATAACACAGGTAAATACTTTAATGAAAAGTCTTTTACTAAGTGTGGATATACAAAAGTTGGAGATAAGTTAACAGATGGTTCATTCACGGTTGAGCATGGGAATGGAGAAGTCATGGATTATAAATGTGGGGATGTTGAAAATTCTATAATGGCGAGCTCCTTAATTACTTTTAATAGCAACTTAAGAGAAGAGAAAATGCATGTATATGTATGTGGAGATAATGAATTTGAAGGATTCACTTACAGTGAAATTAGTGGATATTTCACTGATCAAAAACTTTCAATAAAAAATAACAATAGAGCTGTTTTTCCATTAGAGTTTACTGTATTTGGTGAAGAAAAACTAGATAAGAATATGCTTAGTAATTTAGAGAATATAAAGCTAAAGTTATAGGGACGGGTAATAGATATTTTAAATTAGTCAGATAAAAGAAAGTTTAGGGACAGTTAATAAATATAAGAAATGAAATAAAACTTTATAATGGGGTGAGACATATGGGACATTTAAAAGAAGTATTATTGTATTTGCAGGATGAATGTAATTACTCTTGTGAATATTGTATGCTGGGGGGCAAGTTTGAAAAGAGAAAAAGTTTGGCAAGCTCTCCTGATGGATTTAATAAGATTGTTGAATTTTTTAATAAACATAAAGGATGTCATATATTTTTAACTGGTGGAGAGCCAAGTGTATATGAATACTTTATTGAATTAGCTCAAGAGCTAACTAAGAATAATTTTATTAGATTAGATACAAATAATTCTTTTAGTGAGGAAACATTACAAAGGTTTATTAAAGAGATAAATCCACATAAAGTTGATTTTATTCAGTGCTCCCTTCATGAAATAGATGAGGAAGAGACTAGATTAAAAGAGTATATAGAACGTGTAAAAAGGCTGCAAAATAGTGGTTTTAAATGCTTTGTATCATATGTAGCTCTTCCTAAAAGGGTAAATAAGTTAGAAGAGTTAAGTAGAGTTATGAAGAAAGAGAATATACCATTTGTAGTTACTCCTTTTAGAAGTCCAGAATATCCTAAGGGTTACTCTCAGGAAGAAAGAGAGGAAATTTACAACTTTATAAATTCTGCTTCTCAGAGAGCATTATTTGAAATTGATGAAAGAAAACCAAAAGGAAAGGAATGTTCAGCTGGATACTCCAGAGTCAATATCAATTGTATAAATGGAAGCATAAAAAAATGCTGGAGAAGTATTGAGAGTATTGGAAACATTTATGAAGGAACATTAAAGCTCAATGACTGCATTGAAAGATGTGATATAGAGAGCTGCACATATACTTATGAAATACACTTAAATCTTGAAGAATTAGCATGTAAAGATCTTAATAATGTAATTCTAGGTAAAGAAAAATATGATGAAAATATCTATAAGGAATATATTAAGAGTAGTTTGTAGGAGTGGGATTAATGGTAGTAGTGGAATAAGTGACAAGTAGAATAAGAGATTAATAAGACCAAAGTTAAAAGTAAAAAGTAGGAAAGAATACGTAAAAAAAATTAGATAAAATCATGGTTTATAAGGAGGATATTTTATGCTTAAAGGAAAAATAAACGGCATTAAAAAATCTATATTAAATATGTTAGAGGATTTATATGAGTTAAATATTGAAAGAGGTAGTATTTTCTCTTATGAATTAGTAGAAAGAATGAATGAAATCACTAAAATATTGAATAAAGAAATAAGTGTGGCTATTGATAGAAGAGGAAAGATAATTAGTGTTGCAGTAGGAGATAGCAAAACAGTTGAATTACCAGCCATAGATACTAAGGAGAGAAGATTGAGCGGGGTTAGCATTATTCACACCCATCCAACAGGAAACAGCAAGCTTTCATCATTAGATATATCAGCTTTAATGGAATTGAAGTTAGATGCTATGGTTGCTATAGGTGTACAAGAATCTATTGATAATGTTGAAGTTAATATTGGTTTCTGTGATGTTTACAATAAGACATTAACCAACCATGAAATGAAAAATATAAGTGTGAAAGAAGCAATAGAATTTGATCTACTAGATAAAATCAATCATATAAATAAAATAATACAAGAGATTCAGGTATATCAAGATGATATTGAAAGAGCAATTATAGTTGGAATTGATAATGAAGAAAGCTTAGATGAGCTTGAAGGCTTAGCAGAAGCATGTGGTGTTGTTACTATTGAAAAGGTTCTGCAGAAAAGAAATAAGATTGACTCAGCTTTTTATACAGGAAAAGGAAAGGTTGAAGAATTAGCTTATTTAAGACAGGCTAAAAGTGCAAATGTAATTATTTTTGATGATGAATTATCAGGTTCTCAAGTAAGAAATCTTCAAGAAAGAATAGGATGTAAGGTAATAGATAGAACAGTTTTAATTTTAGATATATTTGCAAGAAGAGCTAAGAGTAGAGAAGCAAAGCTTCAAGTTGAACTAGCGATGCTTAACCACAAGTTTTCAAGATTAAGAGGATTCGGAGCTGACCTTGCAAGAATTAGAGGAGGAGTTGGAACAAAAGGTGGAGTAGGATCAAGAGGGCCAGGAGAGAAAAAGCTTGAAACTGACAGAAGGCATATAGAAGACAGAATAAATGATATAAAAGATGAGCTTGAAAGAGTAGTAAATACAAGAGCTGTCCAAAGAGAAAATAGAAACAAAGATAATATAAGCAAAGTAGCTTTAGTAGGATATACAAATGCAGGGAAATCTACTTTAAGAAATAAGCTTTGTGAAATATCCTCACCAAATCATGTAAATAAAGGTGGAGTATTTGAAGCAGACATGCTTTTTGCAACATTGGACACTACTGTAAGAGCTATAAATCTAAAAGATAATAGAAAAATTGCTTTATCTGATACTGTTGGATTTATTAGAAAACTTCCTCACGAATTAGTAGAAGCATTTAAATCAACACTAGAAGAAGTTATAGAAGCAGATTTGCTTTTACATGTTGTAGATGCATCAAATGAAGAAGCTCTTGAACAAATAAAAGCTGTAAACAATGTTCTTAGTGAACTAAATGCATTAGATAAAAATATTATTATTGCATTAAATAAAATTGATGTTGCACATGAAGAAAATCTTCATATTTTAAGAGAGGCTTTAAAAGGAGAAAATGTAATTGAAATAAGTGCTGCAAATGAAATGAATTTGGAAAGATTATTGGAGATGATTGGGGAAGAAATTCCACTGAAGTTCATTGAAAAAGAATTTGTTATTCCATATGATGCACAAGCACTTGTTTCCATGCTACATGAAAATTGTAATATTATATGCCAAGCTTATAAAGAAGAAGGAACTTATATAAAAGCTCAAGTTTATGATGAAATGTATAACAAATGTAAAGAGTTTGAAATAAAATAAAAAGAATAGTTGATAGTTGACAGTGGACAGCGGACAACGCTGGACATTTCTCTTCAAGAAATTTTAATCTTATTGTTCCATGAACAAGAGGAGTTTACTCGTTTCATTTAGATGAAACATTGTACATGAAATACAATATTTTATCCTTAGATAAAATGAGTAAAATCCCATTGTTCTAAAGAATAATAAAATGTAGGTTCTGCCTTAGGGCAGAACCATCCATCATCCATCATCCATCATTCTCCATTCTCCATTATCAATTATCCATTTCTTTTATAGAGCGAACTAAAAGTCGTCGCTCTATTTTTTATGTTGTTTTTTGTTTTCTGATTCTTCAGTTTTATCATGGATTATGTTGTGTTCGTTGTCTTCCATATGTTTTCCCATAGCGTGTCTTTGTGTATTTGTTTCATGTTTAATCTTTGGCATTGTAGTCCCTCCGTATTTTTAATATATTATTCTATATTAGTTTCTACAAGTTCAACAATTTAATACTTTAGAAAAAGTTTTAATAATAATTTTATTTCTTTGTATCTTTATAATTAAACTATTAAACTATTGGATTATTCTTTTTGAAAATGATTATACCAAGGGTTTTACCCAAAAACACAAGTCCAAAAACAAGAAAACAATTGAAATCCCATCTAAAAACCCTCTTGCAAAATCATCAATAAGGTTATAATGTCCGCATATACCATTGATAGTCTTAATGAGAAAGCCAATTGGTAATAATATACTTAATATTTTACTTGTCATAGTAAAATCTCCTTAATGCACCCATTTAGTTGGTTTATGCACTTATAATATTATTTATTGAAGCATCTTTTCAAAAAATTCATCTTGTACTCTTTAAATTTTGAAATATCGTGGTTCATAGAATAAATTCCAATTAACATAAGTAAAATACTAAGCCCTAAAAATAACCCGCTAACAAAATCTGATAATAAACCGAGGTGGCTTAAACCTATATATAATCCATAAAAAAGCAAAGCAAAGCATATATAATTATTTGAGTTTTTCAACTAAATTACCTCCATATATATTAATATAGTTAATTCATCTATCTTATTAAAAAAAATTCACTCCCTCCAAATCATTTTAATTGTATGTCTCGAGTACAATTAAACTTTAACATTAATTCAAAGTTACTTCTACAAAACTGGTATGAAAAGAGTATATTCTGCATGAATGGAGAAGAAAGTTGAGTGAATGAGTTCAATATAAAAGGTGCTTTCACGCGCTTCGCTAGGGAACCCTACGTTTCATTCCATGCAATTATCGTTGCTGAGCACCTTCCTTAAAACGGCATGTGAAAATTAATGAACCGGCCCCAGTTTGTTTTGCTTGGACAAAATTATATTCCCAGAATTGTTTTCAAATTCTCAATACAACCTTTAGAGAGCGGAATCTCACTTTTGGTGTTATCATTAAGAATCAAAGAATAACTTTTCTTTGACCAAGCAATTAGTTCTTTTATATTCTGAAGGTTAACAATATATGATTTATGACATCTAAAGAATCCAAAGTCTTTTAGGTTAATTCAAGTTGAGATAGGGTTAGTGAATAATGAAATTCTCATATAATAATTAGTTGAAAGGAAAACGGAATTTGTATAGATATCTTTGATTACTTAGAGGAAACTGTTGTACAATATAATAATTAATACTTTAGTACGAAATTATAATATATTAACAAAGGAGTGGTTGTATGTTTGAAAAAAAAATTGTAATAGAATTGGATGAAAGGTATTTTAATAAAAATGAATTAAGGTATGCGGTAGTACAAGAATTAAGAAATAAAGGAAAAGAATGTGAAATAATAGATAATGATTTTTTACTGATTGATGGTAATAAATATGTTTTATCAGAAAAAAACGTTCCAGTAAAATTTGGTCCTCCTGTGCAACAAGCTGTATTAAAAGAAGTCAAATAGTTAGCGCATTATTTCTACATACCAAATTAAAGAAGAATAGTTTTAGTATTAAATTCTTATATGACGAATCAAAGGAACCTATAAGAGTTCCTTTGAATACCAATTCATAATATCTGCGATAAACTGGAATTTACTATTCTTCATTATTTTGCATTTCCTCTTTTGAGTTCATATTTGCTGTGGCAATAGCAATTAATAATGCGCAAATAATCCAAGGAAACGCAGCATTTAAAAAATCGCCCATTCCACTTACTTACTCTCTAATGTATTATTTCTATATTATCCATATAATTAAGCTACTTTATTTTTCTTTTTCATAAAATTATAAACACAAAATACAAGCCCTACAATCATGAAAACACCAGACATACGAGTTAAAAAATCACTTACTAAATCGCTATAAGCATTATAATGACCACATATCATATTGATAATCTGAATAAGTAATCCAATTGGTAATAATTCGCTTAATATTTTATTTAGCATAGTAAAACCTCCTCAATACACCCTGTTTATTGGTATATTTACATATAATATTATTTATTGAAACTACTTTAAGAAAAACTTAGCCAAGTGATGGCTTCAACACCACTTGCTTATAGTTAAATTTTAACACTATTAAACGGTTCTTGCTATAAAACTGGTATGAAAAGAGTACATTTTGCATGAATGGAGGAGAAATTTGAGTGAATGAGCCAATGGAAAAAGGCTTGTACACCTACAACAAATTGAGACATTGGACAACCTTTTTTATTTTTATAGATACTAAAATTAATGAACCGTCCCCTGTATGGATAACTGTGTAACATGAAGAATTAATGAACCGTCCCCAATTGGCTACCAATTATAATTAATGAACTGTCCCCGGTTTGTCTCCCCGGTTTGTTGGTTTGTACTAAGGCGACAAATATCTTCACAATAACTTAAAAGAGTATATTTTAATAGTAAAATTCCTCGTTTATTAATTCTTGAATTTTACATAAAATTAATATATGATTAAAATATGGAAGTGGGAGGTGAGCGGTTGGATAATCATGGTGCTCCTGATGTTAAACTTAAGGATCTTTATATAGGGGAAGTTGACGGTAAAAAAGAGGCGAGTAAAAGTAATTTTTTAGATTATTTCTATAAAGCACATCCTGTGGTGAAAAAGAGTCAGAAAAACGATATTTATTTTATTTTTGGAAGAAAAGGAACAGGAAAGACAATTTTAGCTTATTTTCTTAAGAAACAATATAGTGATAAAGATTATGCTTGTAGGATAATAGATGCTCATGAGTTTGAATTGAACTACCTTACAGAACTATATTCTGCAACCTTGGAGTATGACCAATATTATCTATTCTGGAAATGGAATATCCTACTACATATTGCTGAAACACTTATTGAGAAACATAGAGTAAGAAAAATGATTCCTTTCTCTAAAGTAGGGAAAATACGTAAAGTGATGAAAAATAGATATAGTACAAAGAAGGGATATAAAAAAGAAGGATTTAGTATACATCAAACAAATGAATTAGGAACAACTATGAAAAGTGCTGTGGGGAATAGTCCTTTGGAAGGAATATTTAATTCAGCAAAGAAAATGACTGTGGATAGTACATTTACAAAGACTAAGTATTATGAAGAAATAAAAACATTTGAGAAATATATAAAGAAGGCGTTAAAGAATAATAGTAAGTTTTTAATAATTTACGATGATCTTGATGAACTCAAAATAGCAGCAGATAAAGATGGAAATATTAATATTAAGCTAATAGAAAAGATATTCAGTGTTATTAAAGATATAAATATAATGATAAACAAAGCATGTAAGAATAATGGATCAAAGGTTATGCTTCTATTTAGAAATGACCTTTTAGATACAATTAACTTACATTCACATAACCTAAATAGAATTGTCTCTGATAGTCAAGCAATATTGGATTGGCATTATAATTGTGATAAAAAACCTTATGAAGATCCTCTCATGGATTTAATTCTCCATAAAATGAAACTATCAAATGAACAGCTTAAGGAATTATCAACAAAGGATATATATGATAAATTTTTTTCTAATAAGGTTGACGGAATAAGCGTTGTTAGATATCTTAAGAGATATAGTTTTGGTAAGCCTAGGGATTTTATAAAATATCTTAATATAATAAAAGAACAATATCCTGAAAAGGATAAGTTTGTTTCTCAAACCTTTAAAAAATGTGAGAGAAGGTTCTCAGAATATTTTTATAGCGAACTTATAAATGAACTTTCAATATCAGAAAATAGTGATTTTGTTAAAGAATCTCTACTTTTAATCAGAAATTATAAAAAATCAAGTTTCAGATATGATGAGATAAATAAATACTTTATGGATAATATTGAAACTTATAAGAATATAAGAATCTGCAAAGATGCATTAAGATTTTTATATAAGAAAGGAATTCTAGGAAACTCATGGTTATATAAGAATAACAAAAGAGGCAAAGAGATATATCATTTCTCATGGGCATTTAGAAATGATGCAAGTCCAGAACCGAATTATACTCAATCATTCACAGTGCATAAAGCAATACATAAAAAGTTTTCAATGTAGTGTTACGAATATAAAGAAAGAGAGCTCATAAGAGCTCCCTTTCTTTATATTCGTAGGCATGAATAACCTAGTTTTTTTCGTAGGCACTTTAGTCCTAATTAATATATCAAATTATATAATTTGAACAATTTTAGTTTATAGCTAAAGTCTATCCATATTAATATATGTTAAACCTCTAAATAAATGCTAGTATTTAAAAAATAAATAAAGTTGATTTGATTGTTTGAAATCAGTATACAAATAAACTCTCCACCTATTATTATATACCAAATAAAGGTAAAAGTACAGCATTAATGTAATAAAATAACAATAAATCGTAATTTTTATAAAAAAATTGAAATTGGTTTTAGAAATGTAAAAGTTTTATATGATAAATTATTTACTTTATTACTTGCTTATGCTAAAATTAAAGTAAATATTTACATATAAGGAGATTTGAGTTTATGGAATTTGGAATTATTACACAAGGATATAGATTGAGGGAAATCAGGAAAAAACTAGAATTAAAACAAGAAGATGTAAGTGGAAATGAAATAACAAGAAATCTTGTAAGCATGATCGAAACAGATAAGGCTACTCTAACTGAAAAAGCAGCTAAAGTAATTCATGGTAATCTTAAAGAAGTGATAAAGAAAAGAAATATAAAATGTGATGTAAATATAGATGAGATTTTTATAACTGAGAAAGATCAAGCAGAAGAAATATTTAGTAGATATTTAATATACATAGAAGAAGTAGGTATACTAGCAGAAGAAAAGCTTGAGAATATGCTATTTTTATTAAACAAATATAATATGAATAGTAATAAAGTATTTATGTATAAAAAACTTGCTGAAAAGTTTGAAATTTTAGATAACTATGAAAAGGCATTAAAATATTTTAATTTCGCAAATGAATTTGCTGTTATGACTAATGTTGATAATTCAGTACATGAAGAGATTATATTGAGTATAATTCACTGTTGTTCAGAATTAAATTTACATGAGGAAATAATTAGAGTAATTGATAAATACTTAGCTAATATTGAAGAAATAGATATAACCGAATCAAATCATATCAAGATTCTATACAATAAAAGTATTACACTTAAATTAATGGAAAAATATGATGAAGCGTTAGAAACTTTGAAAAAAATTGAAATGTATTACTCAAAAAAAATTATTGATAACAGTATATTTATTAAAAGTGAGATTATAAAGGGTAATTGTTATCGAGAAAAAGGATATTACTCTAAAGCCCTTTCAATTCATAAAAAAATATATAACAAATTGAGAAATGGGAAGGATAATTCAATATATGAAATCCTTGCGCTAGCAAATATATTAGAAATAGGTAGAATACTAGGAGAAGATATTGAGGAATACATTAAGCTTATTATAAAGAAAATCGAAGAGACTAATGAATTTGATGATTATACTTTAGGTGGAGAGATTTGTAATATAATCGCAGAGGCTTGTGAAAATTCTAATATTAATGATGGGGACGAGCTATCAATTAAGTACTATTACAAAGCGCTAGAATTATCTAAGGATAAGAGAAATGAAGCTGTTATTGATGTAGCAGTTTCAAGAATATTAGATAAGGTTATAAAAAGAGAAGAAAGTTCTGAGATTAACGGCATTAGAGGAGAAATATTAGAATTATTGTCATTGAAATTATTGATGGTTAATTCTAAAGTTGTGATGACTTTATTAGGATATTATGTATCAAAAGAAGAATTTGAAAAAGTTCAAGGAATAATTAAATACTGTGAAGAAAGAGTTTCTTAATAAAAATGAATAGGTAACTTTTAATGGATAATTGAGAATGGTGGACGAACATCATTCACGATTATCCATTTTTGGCATATAAACATATAAACATAGTAAAGTCATAACTTTTTATGTGTTATTAAATAGTCTAACCAATAAACAAATAAATAAGTAAGTAAGTAGGTTCTTCCCCTAAATCATTGATTAATAGTATGATAAGTAAAAAAGAGAACAAAATAATGGTGGGTATGTTTAAAAATTGATAATTTATTAAGGTAAAGCGCGAGAAACGTGAACATATGTGCAAAAAATATAAAACCATAGACTTATGTTCAATGCATTGCTATAATGTAACTAACTTAAAAATGTTAAACGATTATTAATATTTTTAATAATGAGAAAATTAATAAAACATTCTCGAGGGGGAGGTCGCAATTATGGTATTTTTTCAGGAATTCGTTAATAAGTTCTTAGGGCAGGCTCCACTATTACTAGGTGCAGTAGTATTCATTGGGTACTTATTACTTGGTAAGAAGTTTTATCAAGCATTATCAGGTTTCATAAAAGCTTTTGTAGGATTTAAGATTTTACAAGTAGGTACAGGGGGTTTGGTTAAAACATTCAAACCGGTTATCGAATCATTAACATCCAAATTTGGAATTCAAGCATTCGTAATCGACCCATACTTCGGACAAACATCAGCTCAAGAAGTGTTAGATTCAGTAGGTTCTCTACAATATGTAGGGTATGTAATGTTAATTGCTTTTGCAGTAAATATCATATTAGTTGCTTTTAGAAAAATAACTAAGGTTAGAGCTTTATTTATAACTGGGCATATTATGTATCAGCAATCAGCAGTTCTTTTATGGGCACTTTATTGGGTACTTAATGGAACAGGGGTTCCAGTTACAACTCCAATTATAGCAGTAACAGGAATATTATTAGGGGTTTATTGGTCAGTAATGTGTAACCTCATCATAGAGCCAACACAAGAGGTTACAGATGGAGCAGGATTTACAATTGGTCACCAGCAGATGTTTGGAGCATGGCTTGCTTACAAAGTTGGTAGATTTATAGGTGATAAAGAAAAATCAGTGGATAACGTAAATTTACCTGGTTGGTTATCTATATTCAATGATAATATTGTGTCAAATGTTGTATTAATGACAGTTTTTGTTGGTGGAATTATGTTAATAATTGGACCGGCTGGATTTGAGTATAACAAAGCTAATTATTGGTTTGGAACATACATCTTTGAAACAACAGCTTACTTTGCAGTTTATATAACAATTATTTTAACTGGTGTTAGAATGTTCGTTTCAGAATTAACAGAATCATTCCAAGGTATATCTAATAAGATTCTTAAGGGAGCAGTGCCAGCAGTGGATTGTGCAGTAACTTTCGGTTTTGCACCAAATGCTCCAACATATGGATTCATATTTGGATTCTTTGGACAAATGCTAGCAATAGGCGTATTAGTATTAATGAAATCTCCAATACTTATAATTGCTGGATTCATCTGTTTGTTCTTTGATAATGGTACATTAGCTGTATATGCTAATAAAGCAGGTGGACGTAAGGCAGCGGCAATAATTCCTTTCTTATCTGGTATGATTCAGGTATTTGGATCAGCGTTGGTTCTTACAGTGTTAAAAGGAAATCCAAATGTAATTGGTTGGATGGGGATGTTTGACTGGGCAACACTATGGACTGGTACAGTATTAGCAACTAGAGCATTTGGAATTATTGTGCCAATAGTGTTAATAGTAATATTAATGATTATCCCACAATTACAGTATAAGCGTAATGCTAACAATTATTTTACAACAATGAGAGAAGAGAAATAGAAAATAATTTTAACTATCTCAATAAACTCAATAAATCCTAGCCGATGCTGGGATTTATTTAATTGAAAAAGTATACACATTTACAATATAGACAGAGAGGAGTTAATAGAATATGTACAAGCTTGCCGTATTTGATTTGGATGGAACATTACTCAATGATAAACATGAAATTTCAGAAGAAAATATAGCTTCTCTAGATAGATTAAAAGAGAGTGGATGCAAGATTATAATTGCTACAGGAAGAACGGATCTTCTAGTGAAAGAATATGTAAAAAAGATAAAGATAAATAGTCCAGTAATAGCATGTAATGGAGCTATGGTTAGAAATCCATTTACCAAAGAAGAGGTATTTACAAAGTTAATTCCACCAAAAGAAGTAAAAAGAATAATAGAAATATGCAAAAGAGATAACCATATATATATGGCTTATGGGAAAGAGTGTGTAATATCAATTCCAAATTATAGAATGGAATACTATGAAGAGCGTAATAAAAAGTTAGATATTGATTGTAGAACTGAGTTTCTGATTTCAGATGATGAGGAATATATATCTGAGAATTTTGAAATTATGAAGATACTTATTATTGAAAATGATGAGGAAATATATAGTGGATTAGAAGAAAAGTTTACTCACATAAATGGGGTTACAATATGTCAATCATCCAAGGGGTTTTTAGATATAATGCCAATTGGAACAAGCAAGAGAAATGCATTGGAGATGTTGGCAAAAGCAGAGAATATAAGTCCAAAGGAAATTATCGCTTTTGGTGATAATTATAATGATATAGATATGCTTCAGTATGCTGGTTGTGCTATAACCACAGAGAATGGAGTAGATGCTATTAAGAAAATAGTTGATTATATTTCTGTTGATAACAATGAGCATGGGGTTGCTTATGCAATTAAGAATTATTTATGTATTTAAAGCCAGGTGAAGCCTAGGGATAATTTAGAATTGAAAATTGAGAATGAAGGATGTTTCTGATTTATCAGAAAATAAATTATATTGTTTTTAAGAGCAAAAAGGTAAGTTCTTCAACAAAAAAAGTGAACAAATGTGCAAAAACGTCAAAAGCATTGACGTTTGTTCAATAAAAAGATATTATTGTTTTAAGAAGAAAACGCAGTTGAATATTTAAGGAGGAATAATTGATGATAGTAGGATTTGAGTTAAGTAGAGAATTTATTCAGTTCGAGAATGAAGTGGATTCATGGGAAGATGCTATAGTGAAATCATCCAAGCCTTTATTGGATAAAGGATATATTGAACAGACATATGTGGATGCAATGATTGATTCTGTTAAAGAATATGGTCCATATATAGTTATTGCTCCAAATATTGCAATGCCACATGCTAGACCAGAAGCTGGTTCTAATAAAGTAGGATTCAGCATTATGAAATTAGAAAAGCCAGTAGCATTTTCAGATGATGAAGATCATAAAGTGAAATTATTGATTGCTTTATCATGTGCTGATGCTAGTACACACATAGAGATATTACAAGCAATTGTTACTATATTATCAGATGAAGAAAAAAATAAATTAGTTTTTGAAGCAAAAACACCTGAGGAAATGTTGAATATATTTACTTTAGAGAAATAACAAATAGCTTAAGGGAGGGATTAGTAATGAGTAAAATAAGTGAATTAACAAGAGAAAAATGGATATTAAATACATTCCCAGAATGGGGAACATGGTTAAATGAAGAAATTGAAGAAGAGGTAGTTGAACCTGGAACATTCGCAATGTGGTGGTTAGGATGTACAGGAATATGGGTTAAGAGTGAAGGGAATGCTAATATCTGTATAGATCTTTGGGTTAAAACGGGAAAGAAATCAAAGAAAGACAAGATGATGAAAAATCAGCACCAACACCAACGTATGATTGGATGTTTAGCTTTACAACCTAACCTAAGAAATGTACCAGTTGTAATTGACCCATTTGCAATAAGAGAAATAGATGCAGTTCTTGCAACTCATGATCATGGTGATCATATTGACGAAAATGTAGCAGCAGCAGTAATGCAGAATTGTGATTCATCAGTACCTTTTATTGGACCAGAAGCTTGTGTAGATTTATGGGTAAGTTGGGGAGTGCCAAGAGAGAGATGTATAGTGGTAAAACCAGGTGATACAGTTAAGATTAAGGATACAGAGATTGTTGCACTTGATTCATTTGATAGAACAGAATTGGTTACTGCACCAGTAGGAGTAACTCTTAAAGATAAAATGCCTCAAGATATGGATAAACTGGCTGTTAATTATCTTATTAAAACACCAGGTGGAAATTTATATCATAGTGGGGATTCACACTACTCAAACTATTATGCTAAACATGGAAATGATCATAAAATTGATGTTGCACTTGGATCTTTCGGAGAGAATCCAAGAGGTATGACAGACAAAATGTCATCAATTGATATCTTAAAAATGGCAGAATGTTTAAGAACAGAAGTTGTTATACCATTTCATCATGATATTTGGACTAATTTCCAAGCGGACCCTAGTGAAATAGTAACTCTATGGAATATGAGAAAACATAAATTAAAGTATACATTCAAGCCTTATATTTGGCAAGTTGGTGGAAAGTTTGTTTATCCAAATGATAAAGATGCAATAGAGTATCACTACCCAAGAGGATTTGATGATGCATTTGCAATTGAACCAGATTTACCATTTAAATCTTTACTGTAAAACAAATAACAGAGAAAAAAATCAAAGGGAGTTGTTAATATGATAAAAGTTTTAGCGGCATGTGGTAATGGAATGGGTTCAAGTATGATAATTAAGATGAAAATTGAAAAAGTATTGAAGGATATGGGGGTTGAACATAAGATTCAACATTCAAGTGTTGGTGAAGCGAAGAGTCAAGTTAACGAATTTGATATAATTTTAGTAGGGAAACCTTTTGTTGGTGAATTCAATAGTAATGGAAAAGCTAAAGTAGTGGGACTTGTTAATCTGCTTTCAGAGGATGAAATACGTGATAAGGTAACAGAAGCATTAAATTTATAGATAAATAAGATTTAAATTTACTCTTAGTACCTTGAAAAAAAGAAACGGTTATATTTACATTAATATTACTTTATGTAATGGTAGCCGTTCCTTCTTAAAGAATAAGATTGAATATTTTGAAAATATGGAGGGGTATAATATGGAACCTAAATTACAAGTAGCTTTAGATAATACATCTTTAAGAGATGCTTTAGATGCAATAAGAGAAATTGGACATGTTATAGATGTTATAGAAGTGGGGACAATTCTTCATGTAGCTGAGGGGTTAGAGCCAGTTAGATGTTTAAGAGCATTATATCCAGAAAAGATAATTCTTGCTGATATTAAGGGTGCAGATGCAGGTAGCCTTCTTGCAAAGCAATGCTATGGAGCAGGAGCAGATTGGATGACGGTAATATGCTGTGCTGAGATACCAACAATGAAGGGTATGTTAGAGGTTGCTAATGAGTATGGGGAAGATAAGGATGTACAAATTGAGCTTTACGGAGATTGGACATGGGAACATGCTAAGAGTTGGAAAGAAGCTGGATTAAAGCAAGTTGTTTATCATAGATCTAGAGATGCTCAAGCAGCCGGGAAAAATTGGGGAGAAGAAGATTTAGATAAAATCGGTAAGTTATGTGAAATGGGTTTCAAGGTAACTGTAACAGGTGGATTAAGTATAGAAGATATTAAATTATTTAAAGATTATCCAATATATTGTTTCATAGCAGGTAGAAGTATACGTGATGCAGAGAACTCAGAGGGAGCTGCAAAAGCGTTTAAAGAAGAGATTAAAAAATATTGGAGTAATTAATATGGTTGATATAAATAAAAATCCTATTGGTATTTATGAGAAGGCTATAGCTAATAAGTTCAATTGGAGTGAGAAGATAGAAATTGCTAAAAAGGCTGGATTCGATTTTCTTGAGATGTCTGTAGATGAAAGTGATGAGAGATTAAGCAGATTAGAATGGACCAAAGAAGAACGCAACGAACTGAGGGTTTTGCTTGAAATCAATAATTTTCATATAAGAAGTATGTGTCTTAGCGCTCATAGAAGATTTCCCTTTGGCAGTAAGGATGAACAAAAAAGAGAAAGAGCATATGAAATTATGGATAAAGCCATTGAACTTTCACTTGACCTTGGAATAAAGAATATTCAGATTGCAGGATATGATGTTTATTATGAAGATAGTGACAGTGAAACTAAGGAAATGTTCATTGAAGGATTGAAATATGCAGCTAGAAAAGCAGCAAGTAAGAATATTATGTTATCAATTGAAATTATGGATACAGAATTCATTGGAACAATAACAAGATGCCTTGAATTTATAGATATGGTTAAATCACCGTGGTTACAGATTTATCCTGATCTAGGGAATTTAACACAGTGGGCAGAGTCACCAGAAAAGGAACTTGAAAAGGGAGTAGAACACATAGTAGCTATTCACCTTAAAGATACAAAACCAGGAATATTCAAATGTGTACCATTTGGTGAAGGAACGGTGGATTTTAAGAGATTATTTAAAAAAATCACAGAGTTAAATTATACAGGACCATTCTTGGTGGAAATGTGGGCAGATAATGAGAAAAATTATAATAGTGAAGATGCTGTTAGGGAGATAGAGAATGCAAAGCTTTGGCTAGAATCGAGAATGATGGAGGATTAAGCTGATGTTAGAGAGATTAAAGGAAGAGGTTTTTAGAGCTAATATTGAATTAGTAAATCAAGGGCTTGTAATATATACTTGGGGAAATGTAAGTGGAATTGATAGAGAAAAAGGATTAGTAGTTATAAAACCAAGCGGAGTGAATTATGATACAATGACAGCGGAAGATATGGTTGTGATTGATCTTGATGGAAATGTTATTGAAGGGAATCTTAATCCATCTTCAGATACTCCAACTCATTTAGCCCTTTATAAAAGTTTTGAGGAAATTGGAGGGATGGTTCACACTCATTCAGAATACGCAACTTCATGGGCGCAAGCAGGTTGTGATATTCCAAGCTATGGAACAACACATGCAGATTATTTCTATGGAAACATACCATGTACAAGAAAATTAACGCTTGAAGAAATTAACAATGATTATGAATTCCAAACTGGAAATGTTATAATAGAGACATTAAATCAAAAGAATTATAAGCCTTTAGAGATGCCGGGAGTAATAGTATTCAACCATGGCCCTTTTACTTGGGGGAAAAATCCTAAAGATGCAGTTCATAACGCAAAAGTTCTTGAAGAGGTATCAAAGATGGCTTTTAGAACTGAGAGTATAAATAAGTCAGTTCGATCAATCGACGATGCACTCCTTAACAAGCATTATTTAAGAAAACATGGTGAAAATGCATACTATGGCCAGAAGGTAAAATAAATTATCTAGAATGGTGGAAAATATGGAAAAAGATGAACGTCAATTATTAATAGATGTATCTGTGATGTATTATTTAGAGGGTAAAACACAAAATGAAATAGCTAAAGAATTATTTATTTCAAGACCTAAAGTATCCAGATTACTTAAGAAAGCAAGAGAAGAGGATATAGTAGATATCAATATAAACTACGAAAGTGATGCTCTTGAAAAGCTTCAAAACACGATTAAAAGGAAATTCAATATAAATAATGTGGTAACAGTGAAGACATTAACTAGTTATCAAGATACGCGTAAAGAGATAGGGAAAGCAGCTGCTAAAGTGTTATTAGAAGAAATAAAAGAGGGTATGACTGTAGGAATATCCTGGGGAAGTTATGTTAGAAATACAGTTACACAAATGAAAAGCAAAAAAATAGATAACGTTAAAATTGTAGAGCTATTTGGTGCAATAAGCTATGATATGGGAGATGCAGGAATGCTTAGTATAGGAACTACACTTTCAAGTAAAATAGGTGGTAAATTATACCCCCTACCAGCACCTATATATATGCAAGATAAGGCTGCGAGAGAAGCTCTTGTTAATAGCCCGATTATAAAAAATTCACTAAATATGATTGAAAACTGCGACTTGATAATTTCAGGATTAGGTGCAATTGATGGAGATATACCACAGACGCTTTGGGACGTATATGTTGAGAGTGATGCCAAAGATAGAATAAAGGAAAGCGGTGGAATTGGATTCCTATGTGCTCACTTTTTTGATCAAAATGGAGAGTTTTTAGATATTGATATAAATGAAAATATAATTGGAATAAAAACAGAGAGTATTAAGAAGAATAAGATTATTCTTGTTGCTGGTGGAAAAAAGAAAGCTAAGGCTATTTTGGCAGCACTAAGAGGTGGATATGTAGATACATTAGTTTCAGATGATAAAACTTTGAGTCAGGTGTTGGAGCTCATGGATAAATAGGTAAGGGCTATGAATAAACCTTATGACCGTTAAGTGGGAGTGATAAAGTAATGCTAAAAGGTATTGCAGCAAGTAAAGGAATAGTAATCGCTAAAGCATACAAGCTAGAATACGCTGATTTGAGCATTGAGAAAAGAGAAATCCATAATACTGAGCAGGAGATAAAGAAATTAAATGATGCTCTAGAAATTAGTATTAAAGAATTAGAGCAGATACGTGATAAAGCAAAGGAAAACATAAGTGAAGAGAGTGGAGAAATCTTTGAAGCCCATATTCAAATAGTAAATGACCCGGAATTTGTGGGAGCAATAACTAGTATGATGGAGAATGATAAGGTGAATGTAGATTTCGCTGTAAGTGAAGTGGCAAATATGTTTGCTGCTATGTTCGAGGGTATGGACAATGAATACATGAAAGAAAGAGCTGCTGATATAAGGGATGTTACAAAGCGGTTACTATCACATGTTTTAGGGGTTAAAATATGTGATCCAACGTCGATAAATGAAGAAGTGATAGTAATTGCTGATGATCTAACTCCTTCAGATACAGCTCAGCTTAATAAAAAATATGTTTTAGGGTTCATAACGAACATAGGTGGAAGAACAAGTCATAGTGCAATAATGGCTCGTTCACTAGAAATACCAGCTGTAGTTGGAACAAAGACCATTCTCTCAGAAACTAAGGATGGGGATTTGCTCATTCTTGATGGTTTAAGTGGGGATGTTATAATAAATCCAAGTGAAGATGAAATAAAGCTTTACGAAGAAAAGAAACATAAATATGAAGAGCAGAAGAAAATTTACGCTAAGCTTAAGAATGAACCATCAGTAACAAGTGATAATCACCATGTAGAGCTTTCCGCAAATATAGGATCACCAAGTGATGTTGATGGAGTTATTAACAACGGTGGAGAAGGTGTTGGATTATACCGCACAGAGTTTTTATATATGGGTAGAGATAATTTCCCAACAGAAGATGAGCAATTTGAGGCATACAAAGAAGTGCTTCTAAGAATGGAAGGTAAGCCTGTGGTAATACGCACACTAGATATTGGTGGAGATAAGGAACTCCCATATTTAGATATGCCTCATGAGATGAATCCTTTCTTAGGATATAGAGCTATACGTTTATGTCTTGATAAAGTAGATTTATTCAAAACTCAATTGAGAGGGCTACTTCGTGCTAGTGTGTATGGTAACTTGAAGATAATGTTTCCAATGATAGCCACAATTACAGAATTTAAGAGAGCAAAAGCCATTCTTGATGAAACAAAAAAAGAGTTGATAGAAGACGGCGTAAAGGTTAGTGAAGAGATTGAAGTTGGAATAATGGTGGAAATACCAGCAGCTGCTATACTTGCTGACCAATTTGCAAAAGAAGTTGATTTCTTCTCAATCGGTACAAATGATCTTATCCAATATACCTTTGCAGCAGATAGAATGAATCAACAAGTTTCATATCTATATCAACCATATAATCCATCATTATTGAGATTGATTAAGATGGTTATAGATGCAGCGCATAAAGAAGGTAAATGGGCTGGAATGTGTGGAGAAATGGCAGGAGAAGAACTTGCTGTTCCAATATTACTAGGACTTGGATTAGATGAGTTTAGTATGAGTGCAACAAGCATATTGCCAGCTCGTCATTTGTTAAGTAAATTAAGTAAAAAAGATATGGAAGAATTAGCAGATAAAGCATTAAACATGAATAATAATGAAGAAGTAATGAATTTGGTTAAAGAACGTATTGTGGAGGTTAATTAAATGGTAAATTTAAAGATAAAAGTAACAGATCCAGCAGGATTACATGCTCGTCCAGCGTCAGTATTAGCACGTGAAGCTGGAAAATTTAAATGTGACATACAACTTGAGTATGGAGAGAAGAAAGCTAACATGAAATCTATCATGGGTATCATGGCCTTAGGAATTACTACAGGGAAAGAAATTACTATTTATTGTGAAGGTGAAGATGAGCAAGAAGCATTAGCTGCAATAGATGAGGCTATTAAAGCTAATAACCTTGGGGAATAGAATATAAATTAACAAAATAGGCCATCCTTTTTAGGAGGGCTTTTTTTCAATGACCTAGAAGTTACGGTGAACTTTTATTATATAGTTAAAATTAACACATAAAAAAGCAATTGTGAGATTATTTATAAAAAAAGATCCTAGATTGGAGATTAAGATCAAAATCAGGACCTTGAGATTTCTTTTTATTATTTTTATTATTAATTCAATAATAGCAGCAAGTGTATATTTTAATTATAAGGAACATAAAAGAATACCATTACTCAGAATAAACAAGCTAGGAATTCTTCAAATTCAATAATTACTGATGTGTATAAAAATATAAATAGTAGAGATCCTGTTATAACAATAGCTAATGGTGTGAAAATCAATGGACAATTTAAAGGTGTCTTAGCAGTTGATTTATTTTTGGAGGATATAGATAAGGTGCTTGGTTCTAAGGGAAAAATTGAAGAAGTAGAACATTATATCTTAGGTAAAAAGGGTAAAATAATAACTCATCCAATAAAATAATTAATAGGATATTCTATGATAAATACCGAAAAGGAATCTTTGTCTCTAATTGACCCTTCAGAGATGGATGAAGAAAAAATTAGAAGCTATGAAATTATATGGGAAAAAAGTTTTCTAAGTATGATTATGGTGAAATAAAATACGAGAACTTACAAGGAGAGAATATATATGGTTACTTTAAAAAAGTACCAAATTATGATTGGATCATTGTAAGTAAGGTGAATTATAAAATAATTACACAAGATTTAATTCTTAGTGTATGATGATTTTAATGCATTAACGGAAAGGTTACTACATTGGAAAACCAGATAAGGAGTTTATGGTCACTGATACCACTTAAGAAAACAGGATTATTAGGGAAATGTGGTGTTTTTACAGGAAACTAAAAAGGGGAGGAGTTCATAAATGAACCCCTCCATAGTTGAATCAAATAGAAGAATATAATTTTTTTATTAAATTTTAAACTTCCTTGCCAATCTATCTAGTTCATTTGAAAGCTCGAATAATCCTTGGCTTGAAGTGGCTATTTGTTCCATAGAAGATACTTGTTCTTCTATATGTGATGCTGCTTCTTCTGTGTTTGCAGCGTTCTCTTCAGATATAGCAGATAGATTATTAATAATATCTAATGTTTGATTTTTTCTATTCGTAATCTCTTTGATTACAATGTCAAGCATATCAATATTATTGCTAGAATGAGCTATAGCATCAGATATAAGTTTATATTTATCTTCTGTTTTTTTTGCAGTAGACTCTTGTTTTTCAACGATAAGAGCTACATTATCCATTTTTTTAACAGTATTCTCAACTCTTAATCCAAGTTCATTTACTATTAAATCTATTTCCTTTGTAGATTCTGTTGATTGTTCAGCTAATTTTCTGATTTCATCTGCTACAACTGCAAAGCCTCTTCCGGACTCACCAGCTCTTGCGGCTTCAATAGCTGCATTTAATGCAAGGAGATTTGTCTGTTCTGCTATGGATGCAATCATAGTACTTGCTTTTCTAATATTTTTACTACTTTCGCTTGTTTCAAGTATCATATCCATGATATCTTTAGCTGCATTTCCGTTTTCAACAATGGTAGATTTTAAAGCTTCAACTTCGGATAATCCTTCATCTGCTAAGATAATAACCTTATCAGAGTTAGCTCTTGTCTCAATCATATGTTCATTTTCTTTCTCAATAAAATTACCTAGTTCGATTAAATTATTGAATCCAGATTGTGTATTATGTGCTTGATCAGATGCTCCTGTTGCAATAAATTGAATTGTTGAAGATATTTCTTCTGATGATTTAACAGCTTCAGAAGTTATGTCAGTCATCATACTAGAAGAAGAGTTTACTTCTTTTGATATATCAGTTATTTCTTTGATCAAATCAGTAAAATTCTCTTGCATAGTGAAAAGTGATTTTGCTATATCACCAATTTCATCTTTTCTTTTTAAATATTTATTTGTGGCAGACTCATTATTAACTTGCAAATCATAATTTGATAATTTATTTATTGTCTTTGATAATCTAACTAAAGGAGTGGTAAAGGATACTCCTAGAAAATAAATTAATATAGCTGAAATAATATTGATAACGATTGCAGAGATTAAATTAGATTTTTTTAGATTATTTAATCCGACCAGAACCTGATCAATAGGTGCAGTTACTCCAAGCGTCCAATTTGTATTTGCTATAGGAGCATATCCAACAATTTTCTCATCATCTTTATATTCATATAATCCGCTACCCGTTTCTCCATTAATCATTTTGGTAGCTATTTCTTCTAAGCTCTTAATATTATTTTTTTGTGAATCTTTTAGAATGTTAGATTGAGTTCTTACTCTCTCAACATCCTTATCTGCTACAACTGTACCATGATTATTAACAATATAAGCATATCCTGTTTCACCAAGTGTTATATCTGATATAATCTCACTGAATTCTACAGCGTCCCTTACAGCAACTAAAACACCAGTGATTTTGCCATTGTGATTAAGTGGAGTAGCGTAAATAACTATGTATGAACCAGGATTTTGTTTGCTTTCTAAGATGTCTGAAATTACAGTTTCACCTTTTACTGCTCTCTTAAAATATTCTCTATCATGTATATCTAATGGATCACCTTGAGTAGGAACTGCATTTCCATTTAAATCAGCAATATCCATTACAACATGACCGCTTCTTTTAACTTCATTTTTTAATAATTCTAATTTTTTGTTAAAATCATAGCTAGGATCAGATAATCTATTATCTGAGGCCAAAGTTTCTAGTACTTTCATGTCACTTTCAATTCTTTCACTAACAACTTTTGATGATTCTACAGCGAGTGCTTTTAGGTTGCTTTTACTTTCAGATACTAATGTATCTGAACTAATCCTGTAAGAGGTGCAAGCTACACTTACACAAGCTATGGTAATCAAAATAAAAAGTGTTAGTATTAATCTTGTTTTGATACTTTTCATAGTATTCACTCCTTAACGAAATCTATAAATTTTATTTACAACTATAATCAATTGTAATCATATATATAAAATACAATAAAAATGTGTATTAGGTTAAAAAAACAAAATAACATGTTTTTTACATACAGATATATATATCGAATAGAAATTTTTAAAGTTTAGTAAAATATATAAAAAATGCTAACAATATCATAAAATGTTACAAGGTAAAAAAATGGGGACTGTCACCACCCGAAGAAAGTAGAATTAAGTAGCAAAAAGTAATAATGTATAGGAAGAACTTCTATATCCTTAATGATAGTTGCCGCGGTAGTTGAAAACTCAGATACTGTTTCGAAAAAAGCATCTACATATGATGGTATACTACCTGATAAGAAGAATGCAAGAGTGCCGAAAAGGGATGCAAATATCCATCCCAAGGTTACTATAGCGAGACCTTTCTTTGCTTTTATTTTTGATTTACTAATGGGTATTTTTGTTAAGATGAAACCCGTAAGGGTGCTTAAAGTAGTGCTGATAGCAAAATGCTTTTATTCACAAAATCAGATAAATTTTTAATATTAAAATTCACTAGAGAAACCTTGCATAAGGCATAATCACCAAATCAAGAACTTATTTTCTTGCCTCATTAGCAGTTATCATTAATACATCCTAATGATCCTTAAGTCTATCAAAAATAATGGGGTTGTTGTCCATAATGGTAATGCGAATTTCACCGTTGAGAATTGCGGTTGTAAGTTTTGTTCTAAGCTTTCCGGTTCCTATTATCATTACTTTTATGATGTTCCAACCTTTCAGGTAGTTTTTACTATAGTATCTATTGGCATCAAATTGGGTATAAGTGGATTTAATTGCTGGAAGCAGCAGATTGCTCAGTCTGGGTAGGCTATGACATGAAAGAAGAGTTTGGGGGAAATGGTTATATGCAAGAAGCTCCTTGCATAATATATACTCCCTTAAATGTGATTGTCGCCATTCTAAATAAGCAGAAAAAAGTTAAGAGAATACATTTCTAACAATTTTAAGGGGGCGGTTCAAGAATTTATTCAGTAAATTCATGAACCGTCCCCAAGTAAAATAATTAAAATATAGATTAGATTACTCATGAGCTAAACACAATATCTATCCAGAATAATTTTTTCTAATCTCTCATTAAGGTTAACAGAAACAAAACTAAAAATATCAATTAAAAGTTTCCCATTCATCTCAGAGGTTTGTTTTTTAACCTTACCTCCAAGTTTGCGATAATATTGATTTGAAGGGGAGACATTATAGTTGTATACAACAAGTTCTTTAAAACCTTTAGGTACGAACTCACTCAATAATTTGCTAAGTAGCTTAAGCGATATCCCTTTTCCTCTGTATTCTTCTTTAACAAATAGGTAATTTAATTCAATTCCATTATTTGAATCACTTTCCTCAGCTATACTTGCTCTTGCAAATCCCATAAATTTATCATTATCAAAAGTACCATATACCAGTCTGATATCATCATATTTTTCAGCTGAATTTATCCATTCTAATATGTTACTTAATTGTTCTTCTTTTATCATAGGATTAGAAACTGTTCCTGCAACTTCTTCATCAAAAGAATAAATTTTTAAATCAATCGCTTGTGAGTATTCTTCCTTATTTAATTTTCTAATAATCATAGTAACGCCTCCTACTTTAAGTTATCAAATACTAATCTCTTAATCTCATAGATGTTTTCCAGTTCACTAATATCCTTGTTAGTGTATTTTCTATAAATACTTTCAACAAAGTTTGCACCGAAATCATGTAATAATATACTAATAAAAAGTTTATCAATGAAAATATTATAATCCATGTCCTTAATAAATGCGTGAATTAATTCAACATCAAAATTGAATAAATCAAAGATGATAGGTGGATACTCATATTCAGCAGGAGCTATAGTACTATCTGCAAAATCAATTATAAAGAGATTATCATGTTTATCAATCATAACATTATCTGCTGTAATATCACCATGGACATATACACATTGGGATAAATCGTAATCACTTAATATATCAGAAATTTGTAATCGTATAGAGAGTAAAAATTGATTCCATCTCTCATTATTTATTGCTCTTTCTTTAATAAAGTCACTATTATTATAGTTTTGTGGCGTAGTATTAAGCTTGTTTAAATTCTCTTTGAGTTTTTGCGCAAAATTGACTTTTTGATTATAAGAATAACCATTAAGTATATTACCAGCTTCCTTGGCATCAAGATAATCCATAATAAAATATTTAAACATGTACTTATCTTGTATACTGCCTGCTGCAACTATATTAGGGGTATTGATACCTTTCTCAATTGCTCTTTCCATAGCGTCCATTTCTGCATTATAATCTTCATCCGTATTTGCTCCAGATTCCTTAGGTGCAAAAATTTTCACTACATAATTGCCAACTTTGAATACAGCATTAGTTCCAGGGGTCAAATTATATATTTTATCATAACCTTTAAGATTCTCTCTTATAAATATTTCTTGAATTAGTTTTTTAAAATCATCAATAGATTGAAATACCGATCCCCAAGAATTCCAATCAATAATATCTTTTTTAAATAAATGTTCCATAATTCACCCTCCGTAGTTCTATTAATTAAATAGTACCATTTAAATAAGGGAATTTTAACCTCTAAAATAAATCGGAATTAAAGATGTTCTATTTTATCCATTTTGTAATTATTTAAACAGTTTATGTTGATTGTTTCAAATTGACAAATAGTTAAAAATAACCTATTATTTTAGATAATTACATATTGCGATAATAAAATTGTAATCAATAGGGGAGGGGTTATATGAGAATTGAAGAATTAAAAAGTGATAGAATGATAGAATTTATAGATTACTGTAAAAGTCATAGGAGTGAAGTAGATGATTCCTTTTTATATGATGCTGATTTGAAAGCGTTTAAAGTAGATGAGGAAAATCCAACTTATATTTTATTAAATGATAAAAATGAAATAATAGGCGTTATATCTCTTATCATTGATTCTTATCATAAAAAAGGAAATAAAGGGCGTTTTAGAATATTTCATAGCACAACTGCAAATACAGAAGCTTATGAGATGCTATTTAAAGCCATATTAAAGCATACAGATGATATAAAGAATCTTAACTTATTTATTAATGAAGAAAAAACAGAAGTAACAGATATTGTTGAAGGATTAGGATTCAAAATTGAGAGATATGCTCATTTGCTAATAAGAGATGATATTGAGATAGCTGAGGATTCATTCCCAGAAGGATATGAGCTTAGGACTTTTCAATTTGGAAAAGATGAAGAAGCTTGGTGTGAAGTTAGAAATGCAGGTTTTGCAAAGCTTGCAGGGAGTGAAACACCTAAAACCCCTCAATGGGTTAGTAAATTGAAAGATGATGAAAATATATTAGAAGGTGGTATGAAGCTGCTTTATTATAATGGAGAACCGGTTGGACAAGTAGCTATTTCAAAAGAACTTGATAATGAAATACTGTATACTTTTATATTTTCATTATGTTTAAAACCTGAACATCATGGAATGGGACTTGGAAGAAAGCTTTTAAAGGCAGCTGTTGCATATGGAAGAAGTAAAGGAATGCATAATGCAATGCTTACTGTGAACGCAGAAAATGATAAGGCAATTTCTTTGTATCTTCAGGAAGGGTTTAATAAGGAAGAAACCATGATTTGTTATAACTATAACTTTAATTTTTAGATGAAGCATGTAGAAAGAAAAAAGGTCTTGCATCAAAATAGCAAGACCTTTTCTTTATACTGAATAGTTTATAATACAAGGGCAGATTCCAAGATAATTATGCACATAATTCTTTCTCTTGTCTAATGATTCTACTTATGCTTTTTTCAGCAAGATGATACTGTTCAGCTAATTCTTTAATTGAAATACCATCCATATGCATTTTGAATATCTCCATATTCCTATTCTTTAAGGTGTGTCTTGTACCTTTTTTCTGTCCCCAGGATTTTTGGGTGCCTTCTTTCCTAGGAATATATATATATTCACCATCTATATGCTCTTGAATTAAATCTATTATTTCCTTTGGTAATACATTCTCTGCTTTAATATGCTGCATCGCTCTGCTCCTCCTAGTAATATATTAATAATTACTTGAAGCAAAGACTACTAAATGTATTCTACCTGTTTTAGCTAGTTATAGATATCTTTTAGATAAATAGCTCTAAATAAAGTATAGATATTATTTTATTAGTAGTCTTTACTCAGAGCTTAGATACAGTTTTACATTTATCAGTTAAATTAATTCCTCTCATAGTAACACCCCCATGTCAGTTGTTTTATAATTATTTTAACAGTTTATGGGGATTCTTTCAAATAATTAAAATGCTAAGATAGCTCTCTTTTTTAAAAAGATGTTGAAAAAGATCCAGGTCAAATGGACGAGTAGTATTTTTTCAACATTATCTTAAAAAAGAGAACTATTAATTATGTAAAGAATAAATATAATCATACTCTACCTACTAATCAGGAGAGACATATGAGAAAATTAAATCAACAGGGGTGATGAAGTTGATTTTTAAAACTAAAGAATTTATCAATCCTAAAAGGGATGAGATGAAAGAAGTACACAGAAAAATTTATGAGTTATTAAAGAAAGAGTACGAAATTGAAATAAAACATATTAGAGAGATTGAAGATGGGCAGAATCTGAATTATCTTATGGATGGATATAAACTTAATGAAAACTTAAGTGTAAGATTATTTCTTAAGATAATCTCAAAGGATGGATATCCAGATGTTGAAACATTAAACAGGTGTTATGAATTACTTAAAGTTAATGGATTTGAGTATTATAATATAATTCATCATGATACAAGCAGTCAAATAACGCCATATGGATTTATAGTTCAGGAATGGATTGATGGTGAAGTGAGAGTTGTAAACAGTGATTTTAATATTGAAGAGGGAGAAACTCTTGAAAAGGATGAAGAGATTCTTTGGCTTAGAGATTATGCACATATATTAAAGCAGGTACACTCAATAAAGATTAATTACTTTGGAGATATTAAAGGTATTGTTAAGTTTGATAATATTCATGAGTATTATGATAACATTGATGAAGTGATACAGTGGTCATTCGGTAATGTAAAAGATGGGGGAATATTACTTAGTGATCTAGTTAAACATGAAATCTTAGATAGGGAATTTTTAAGATATGTTTTAGATAAAATAAGTTATTTAGGAAGAAAGATAGGAGAAAAACAAAGTGTGCTCATATATGGAGACATGTTTCCATCAAATATTATATATAAAGGTGATGAACCTAGAATAATAGATTGGGACGAATGCAGAGCTAATTGGTGGGTATATGAGATAGCAAGAACAACCTACTATTTTGAGAGTAGAGAGCTTGCTATGAAGTTCATTGAATATTATAATCCGGAAGATTCTTTAGAAGAAATAGATATAGGAATTAGGATTGAGCATGTGAATCAGCATCTTAGAAGATTATGTATCATGTGTATGAATAAAGAAAAAGATCAACAACTAATTGAGAAGGTAGAATACTTTAAAGAAAAAATAATTAATAGATTGGAGAACAGATATTTATGGGACAAGAACAATTAGTAATTAGAAGAATAAATCAGGAGAATTACAGAGAGTTCTCTAAGGTGCTTCAGTGGAGAGGTACAGGGGTTAAAGAGGAAAAATCAGAGAAAGAGATAGAAAAAGTATTGGAGTTTTTTAATAAGCATGATATCTTCAAAAATGATCACTTTCTTTTATTCGGTGCTGAGTTAGGGGGAGAATATGTTGGATATATAGGTGCGAGCTTCATGCCAAAACCTGATAATAGACTAGGAACATTCTTTGTTGACGAACTTTGGGTACATGAGGATTATAGAGGAAAAAATATTGCTCAGGGATTACTTGATGAGGTATATAATGAAGGTAAGAGTAAAGGAGCTTGGAGAGTAAGATTATATGTTGCTGAAGATAATCCAGCAGGAAGAAGAGCATATGCTAAAAATGGATTTATTGAGAAAGGGCCATGTCTATTTTGTGAGAGAGATTATTAGTAAATAGGAGTACAAATAAATGAGTGATATACAATATAATTTGCAATTTAAAAAACTGTGTAATACTCTGAAACTTGGTGAGATAGTCGGTAAACCGAAAGCAATTTCAGGGGGGTTTTTACATAGAATGTATGCTGTTGAAACTACAAAAGGGAAATATTTTAGAAAAAGCAGGTATGAAAGAAATTAATCGAGATCAGAATTTAATTTATTTGGAACTTATTAAAGGAGTGAAATAATTTTGATTATGGGAACAGAGAGATTAATTATACGAAGGTTTTTAGTGAGGGAGATTGCAAGCAGCAATTGCAGGCTCTCAAAATGATGTTTAAGGTTATTTATGGTAAAATATTGATTAGATGTTACTAAAAAGGGGGAAACAAAATGAGTATAGAAAAGGGAAAGTATTTAACTAATGAAGAAATTATATCATTGCCAATTTTTACAGATGTAAATATAAGTGATGATGGAGAAAATGTAGCCTTTGTTAAGAAAACAGCAGATTGGGAGGATAATAAATTTAGATTTCATGTTTGGATATATGAAAAGAAGAGTAATAAAAGCTTTAGATTAACAGCTGAAAAGATAGATAGTACAAGCCCTTTGTGGTCACCGGATTCTAAAAAATTAGCATATCTTAGTCCTGTAGGAGAAGGAGATAAAAAGAAGAATCAGATTTTTATTAAAGAAGTTAATGGGTATAGTGGAATTCAAGTTACAAATGAAAAAGAAGGTGTTGATAAATTTAAGTGGTCTCCTGATGGAGAGGGATTTTATTATCTTTCTAAGTTACCAGTAGATGAGAAAATAAAAAAACGTAATGAATTATATGGTGATTTTGAACATGTAGATAAGGAATATCAGTATAGAACTTTATACTACATTGATATTAATGAAGGATTGAATAAAAATCAATCAGCTTATAATCTTCCAAAGGATTTAAGGGAACAAGATAAAGAAGATGAAAAGGAAAAAAGTGATGCATGTAACTTAATTAATGAAAATAATCTTGAAGTTATATCCTTTGACATTTCTCCTAATAATGAGAAAATTGTTTTTATGGCTACACCAACTCCTAATATGGAAGATTGTGATGATGGAGACTTATATGTACTTGATATTAAAACAAAGAAAATAATGAAGATGAATAAAGAAGAATGTATTGGAGGAAATATTGTATTTTCTCCTGATGGAACTAAAATATGCTACTCAAAATCTATCAATGAAAAGGAATATTATAAAACTAATATTGATGATAGTATCTTGGAAATTTATGATTTAGAGACTAGTAAAGGGATTCAGCCACTAGGGGGTTTTGATAGCAGTATTAGACCTGTACGTTGGACAGAAAAGGGTATTTTAGTAGTATGGCAAGATAAAACTAAGTATTTATCTGGGATGTTAGCTGAAAGTGGAGAATTAGAAGTATTATCAGGAAATGAAGATTGCGTTAGTTGGAATGCTTCTATTACAAAAGATAATAACCACCTAGCGTACGTAAAAGCTACTTCTAAAGAAACTTTTGAAGTTTATTTAGATCATGAAAAGATAACTAATGAGAGTAGGATATTTGAAGATAGATTATTAAGTAAAAAAGAAGTAATATCTTGGACAAGTAGTGATGGATTAGAAATAGAAGGTGTATTATCAGCGCCATATGATTTAGACTGCTCTAAAAAGCATCCTTTATTAGTTGTAATTCATGGTGGACCTACATGGGCATCATTCCCAATCCCTTCTGTTTTAAATAGAAGCTATCCAATTGAAGAGTTTGTTGAAAAAGGATTTATTGTCCTTGAGCCAAACTATAGAGGAAGTTCAGGATATGGAGATGAATTTTTAAAAGCAAACTACAAAAAATTAGGCCTTGGTGATTATGATGATGTAATATCAGGTGTAGACAAGTTAATAGAAGATGGACTAGTAGATAAAGATAAAGTTGGGGTAATGGGATGGAGTCAAGGAGGGTATATTTCAGCTTTCTGCACTACATACAGTGATAGATTTAAAGCTGTTTCAGTAGGTGCTGGTATTAGTAACTGGCTTACTTATTATGTTAATACGGATATTCATCAGTTTACAAGAATGTTTTTAGGGGATAACCCATGGAATGATCCCAAAATCTATTCAGAGACATCCCCAATGACATATATTAAATCTGCATGTACTCCAACATTAATTCAGCATGGTGGAAATGATACAAGGGTTCCTACTCCAAATGCCTATGAATTATATCAAGGATTAAGAGATATGGGAATTGAAACGGAGTTAGTTATTTACAAAGGAATGGGGCATGGTTCAAATAAACCTGGAATAAATAGAGCTATTATGAAGCAAAACTTAATGTGGTTTTCTCATCATATTTTAGGTGAGAGTCTTGAAGGGTTTAGATAATAATAGAATAGTATATTATATTAATAATTAAACATAGCTCTCTTTTTTAAAAAGATGTTGAAAATGATTGTGCACGATTGGACAAGATAGGTCTAGGTCTGGATGTACAAGGGGTATTTTTTCAACATTATCTTAAAAAAGAGAGCTATTTATTTGAATATGACTAATCATACTCTAAATATTAGTTGAGATGATTTTCTAATATAAATAAACTTTCTTATTTCTTTTTAAAAAGAATAGTGATACAAAGAGCGAACAAAATTCTGCAAATGGAACTACTAACCATAATCCATTCAATTTAAATAAGTTAGGTAATAACAGAAAACCGATTAAACAAAATATAAAGGTTCTTGAAAAAGAAAGCAATGCAGAAATCTTTCCATTAGATAAAGCTGTAAATAATCCAGAGGTATAAATATTTAAACCAATAGCTAAAAATGAAAAAGCAAAAATTTTTAATCCGTTTAATGTTATATTATATACAATATTTGTTTCAGGGACGAATATCTTCACAATAAATGGAGAGAAAGCAAAACATAAAATAAATACAATTATTGAAAATATCATAACGAAAACTTTAGAATAAGTATGATAGTCTTTAATTTTATTTGAATTTTTAGCGCCATAATTATAACTAATAATAGGAGAAACACCTGCAATATGTCCTAAATAGACTGATGTCATTACGAATTGAATAAACAATATTATTGTAATTGCAGCTACTCCATTTTCACCGGCATATTTAAGGGCTATGTAATTAAAAAATAATGTAGTTATTGCGGTAGATAACTGAGTTACCATTTCTGATGATCCATTACATATAGTATCTTTCAATAATCTTAAATCTATTGATGGTTTAACATATTTCAATGTGGATTTTCTACTGGTAAAATATAAGGCGTACAAAATAGTAGAAAAAGCAGAACCAATAAGGGTTGATAAAGCAGCACCTTTAATTCCAAAATTCAATTGATATATGAATGCATAATTAAGTATCAAATCAATTAATCCACCTAATAAAGAAGCTAATAGACTAAAATTAAAGGCACCATCCACTCTTGTGAAATACTCAAAAACCATCTTAAGTATATAGAATGGAGCACATAACAAAATTATTATTCCATAGCTCTTACAATAATTCATTAAAGTTTCTGTAGCTCCTAAAAGAGAAAAAAGTTTTTCATTAAATAAAAGTCCTAGGGCAGTAAATATAACCCCAATTATTAAAGAAAATAAAAGAATTAAAGTAAATCTATTATTAGCCTCTCTTAAGTTATTTTTCCCTAATGAAATAGATATTAAAGCACTGCCACCTGTTGCAAACATAAGACCAATACCACACAATAAGTTAATCATAGGTAGTACAATATTGATGCTAGCTAAGGCATTAGAACCAACTTTGTTAGAGACGAATATACCATCCATAATTGTATATAGCGATAAAAAAAGCATAGATAAAATTGGTGGGGAAATAAATTTAAAGAATTCCTTTACTGATGTTTTTTGTGAAAAAGTATTTTCCATGTATAATCCTCCTTGTTGTTAATGTTTACTAATAGAATAATAAGGTATATAGTAACTATATAGGCAAGAAGTTTTTGAAAGGAATTTATAAATATGAAAGATAAAGAATATTTTTCTACAGGAGAGTTTGCAATGCTGGTAAATGTATCTAAACAGACTTTAATTTATTATGATAAATGTGGTATTTTTTCTCCTGTGTATAAAGATGAAAATAATTTCAGGTACTATTCTTTGAGTCAATTTGAGGCATTAGATACATTAATAAGTTTGAGGGAAATAGGGGTGCCACTAAAAGAGATTAAGGAATATCTAAGTAAAAAAGATATTGAAAGTTTAGCAGAGTTACATAAGAAGAAAAATGAATTAGTAAAAAAGCAAATTAATAAGCTAAAACATATTAGCAACAAAATAGAAAATAAATCCCTAAGGTTAGAAAAAGCTATAAAGCAGCAACTTATTGAGGAACCTTATTTTAAAAGATGTGACCCTACATATATTTTGACTTCTAGTGTTGAGAGTGATGATTATAAAAAAATAATGCCTAAAATTATTGAGTTTATTAATTATTGTAAGGATAAAGATGAGTTTGACAATGGAAATCCTATTGGAGGTATTATTAAAAAGGAAGATATACTCAGTGGAAAGTTTAATAACATAAAAGCTATATATATTATGATAGACAGTAAAAGTACAGTTGATGATGAGAGTGTTAAGCCAAAGGGGATTTATGCACGTATTAATCATAGAGGAAGTTATGATACAACACATGTTTCTTATAAAAAGCTAATAGATTTTATAGAAAAAAGTGGATATGAAATTATAGGAGATGCTTATGAAAATGAACTTATAGGATATCTTTCAGCACAATCACAAGAGCAATATTTAATAGAGATATCTATACAAATACAGAAAAAATAAATAAGTTCTTATAATAGGGGGAATATATAGTTGTTAAATAGCTCTCTTTTTTAAAAAGATGTTGAAGATGATTTAAGGTGGATAAGATTATATTAGTACAAAACGTGGATATAAAATGAAGTTCTTGATTTCAGAATAAATTTAAAAAAATAATTTCAGCTCTATTTTAAAATAGGGCTTATTTTTGTGGGACTAAACCTATATTTTCTGATAATTTAGGTTATTACTAATAGTAAGCAAAATTTTGAGATATTAGGAGGGCAACTATGGAAAGAGACATGTATTGTACAAATTGCACCTGTTTTGAGGGAAAGGATGATGATGGGGGGTTATGTCTAGAGTATAACTGTCTAAGGGTACTTGGTGATATGTGTATTGATCCTGACGATTGGCTCTATGAAGGAAAAGTTGAGGGCGAGTAAAAGGTAAAAATATTCATACATTAAACTCCTTAGAATAAGAATATTAAGATTATATAATTAATTTTTACTTAATATAAAAAAGCGAATTTACGTGAAAAAGAATGCTAAGTTTTACAAAGCGTGTGTGGGGAATGTAAAAAGAAAATAGTAAAAAACAAAAATTAACTTATTGATATATATATGGAATATAATATATAATTAACTTGTCGTTAAAAATAATCCGGATTTGTAAACGATAAAAATATTGATAGGAGGAATGAAGTTATGTTACCTAATTTTGAAGTGTTAGAAAATGAAATGATTGATGCAGGTGATACTGCATATCAATGTAGAGCTCAAGGTTGTCATATCCATAAAGATCATTTTGAATTAGAACAAGAATAATTAATATATAAATTACTTAGAAGGATAGTACTCTGAAAGAGTGCTATCCCTCTTAATATAATTAAGAGGTGATGGGGCATGGGCATTAAATTATATAGAAAACTGATTAAAAGAACATACCCTTTTGTTAAAGGCAATCTTAAAAAAAATATAATAGCAATACTACTAAATCAAGGAGTTACATTAGTAAATTTAGTACAACCTATTTTTTTGAAAATATTAATAGATGATGTGTTAGTAGAGAAAGAACTAAATAAAATGTTATGGATAATTAGTGCAATGGCCATTACATTATTGTGCGGGAATATATTGGGATATATTTCAAATTATTTATATGCTGTTTTTTGTTCAGATATAAGTAAAGGTGCTAGAGAAACATTGTTTGAAAACCTTTTAGGAAAGAGAGTGGAATTCTTTAATAACAAGAAAGTTGGAGATATAAGTAGTAGATTAAATGTAGATTCAGGTCATATACATACGTTAATTTCTTATGTGCTTAATAATGTTTTGAATAACATAATATTGTTAATTGTAGTTTTTTTTATAATGATAAAAATGAATTTGATTCTTGGAATAATCTCGATTATAACAGTACCAATTTTTGTTCTATTAAATAATTATTTTACTATAAGAATGAGACAATATGCGAAAATATTAAGGGAACAACAAACAAATTTATTGAGTTTCTTTTTCAATTGTTTTTCAAAAATACTATTAGTAAAAAACTTTTGTACTGAAGAACAGGAAATTAAGAAACATAATAAAATGGGATTTGATCTTAGAAATCAAATGATAAAGACGGAAATGACAGCGTATACGCTTCATGTAATTGTATCAGTAATATCAAATATTAATAAAATAATCACCTTGGGTATAGGTGGATATATGGTATTAGAAAACAAATTATCAATAGGAACACTAATAGCTTTTTATAGCTATTTAAAGTATATATATAATCCAATATTAAATCTCACAAAGACTGTTACAGCAATAAATAAAACAACAGTTTCAGTTGAAAGATATTTTCAATATTTTGACTATGATTGTAATGAATATAATGGAAATATAAAAAATATAGATTATGGAGCAAATATTGAAGTTAAGAATATTGATTTTAGTTATGAGGATAAAAATATTTTTAGTGGAGTGGATTTTACAATAAAAGGGAAAGAACGAATTTTATTGACTGGTAAGAGTGGGATAGGCAAAAGTACTCTCTCATATATTTTGAAAAAGTTTTACAGTGTAAGAAATGGGGAAGTATTGATTAACAACATAAATATAAATGAAATTGATATTAAAGAATTGAGATATAATATTGGGTATTTAACTCAAGATCCTTTTCTAATTGATGGGAATATCAGAGAAAATTTTAAAATCGTTGATTCTAACGTAAGTGATGAGGAAATACTTAATGCATTAGAAAAAGTTGGCTTAAAAGAATTTGTTGAAGCACAAGAAAATGGACTTGAAGAATATATAGGCAATAATGGGGCAAATATATCTGGTGGACAAAAGCAGAGATTATCAATAGCCAGATTATTTATACAAAATCCTCCCATTGTGATATTTGATGAGATTTTTAAGGGATTAGATTTAGAAACAGAAAGGCGAATTTGGTTATATCTAAAAGAGTTTTGCAGTGATAAGACAACAATTTTCATATCCCATAGGATAGACGATATGGCTTACTTTGATAAAATATTATGGGTAAATGATAATAATATAAAAGTTTTTGAAGATTACAAAGAATTTCTTGGGAGTTATAACTATTCTGAAGAAGTAGCTTTTGAAGCAGTTTGAATATAATATTATAGAAAAATATATTATGGTAGGTGATAGATATGAATAATTTAGAAAAGATTATCATAGCAAATGAGTGGATAGTAGAGAGAGAAATTCAAGGCAAATTTACATTGATTGATAGAAAAAGTGGGGATATGTATACTTTTAATGAGGTTATGGAAAGAATATGGAGTTATATACATAAAGGAACAACTATAAATGAATTGATTGATGTATGTTCTTTAGATAGTGAAGAGAAAATAGAACAATTGATAGGATTTTTGGACAAGCTAATCGTTACAGGATTGATAACTTGTTCAAATTGGGAATCTAGAGGAGAGAAAAGGTTAATTTCACAGGATAGCAATTATGAAAACATATGTAATCAGAATAGAATAATAAATCGAGTTCTAATTGAGTTAACGGAAAGATGTAATTTGAGATGTAAACACTGTTATATGGAACAGAAGAAGAAGCAGTTTGATGTTTCTAACCTTGATAGAGTTTTGGATGAACTTAAAGAAATAGGAGCAATAACAATAACATATTCAGGAGGAGAAATATTCACAAGAGATGATATTTTTGAAATTATAGATCTTACATTGGATAAAGGATTTATTGTAAATATAATAACAAATTGCACAATGATAGATGATAAAATAATTCAAAAGATTGGAGAGAGGCAAATAACACAAATTCAATCTAGTATTTACGGATGTAATGAAATAACTCATGATAATATTACTAGAATTATTGGTTCTTATAATAAAACTATCAATGTTTTGGAGGCACTAGGTAAATTAGATAAAAAATGTGTAGTTAATTATGTTGTATTTGAGGAAAATGCTAAAGAGATTAAAAAGACCAAGGAATTATTAGAAAGTTTAAATTGTGAAATTCATTTGGATTATAGAATTTTCCCAACTAGAGAGGGAAATAGATCACCAATGAAGTTAGGAGTGAAGATGGATACACTAAAGGGATTGTTTAGAGAAAAAATCCTTGAGAGGCCTTATGACATTAACTGTGGTTGTGCCCGTGAAGTTGCTGTAATAAAAAGTAATGGAGAGGTTTATCCTTGTGAATATATTAATTTTTCTTTTGGCAATATAGCTGATTCCACAATTAAGGAAATATGGAATAACAATAAGATGATTAGATTGATAGATGAGGTTAAAAAGTATAATCCTAAAGACTGTGAGGGATGTGAATATAAGGAGTATTGTACTAGATGTCCTGGTATGGTTTGGGAGAATCATGAGTATGAAAATATAAAAGATGAAATAATGTGTTTCAGAGCAAAAGCCGCATATAATGCTGCAAGAGAGGAGCGGGTAATATGAAGTATCAGATTTGTGAAGAGATTACTACAAGATTAAAAGGAAATCAACTTCTTGTAATAAAGGGTAAAAATGGTAGACAATATAAATTAAAAAAGGAAGTCATGAATATATGGAAAGGAATTATGGAAGGAAATAGTGAAGAGGAGATTTTGGAAGAGACAGGTATATCAGAAGAACTTCTTAGAAATTATTTAGAAGAATTTGAAAAACAAAATTTGATCAAAGAAGGAGAAGCAAAATTACAAATTGAAAAGCAAATTTTATGGGAACCCTATGATAGAAAATATACAATACACAAAGCAGGATTAGTTGTAACTGATGAGTGTAATTTAAGGTGTAGACACTGTTACAATGAATTTGAAAGGGAAAATAGAAAAGTACTATCACTTGAACAGTGGAAAGATGCTGTAATTCAACTGAAAAATTTAGGGTGTTACAACTTAATGATAACAGGTGGTGAAGCTTTTTTATATAAGAATATTTTTGAGCTATTAGATTTCATTGATAAAAGTGGTTTTACTTTTTCAATAAATAGCAATGGTACATTAATAGATGAGAATATTGTTTTAAAACTTAAGGAATATTCTAATCTTGAGTGTATATGTATATCATTGTATGGATTGAGTAAAGAGACATATAGAGATTTTTCTAGAAGAGAAATTGAGCCTGAAAACATAGTAAATAATATTAAACTATTGAATAAAAATGGGATAGAGACTATTGTCCAATTTAATTATAATAATAAAACCTTTGAAGATGCTTTAGATCTTAGGAAGTTTGAGAAGAAGCACAATTTAAATCTACTAAAGCAAATTTCATATATATATTCAAATTTGACATCCACAAAATCAGAAGATTTTAATTTGAATGATGAGCAATTACAAAGGTTATACGATGAAAAAATAATTGAGATAAATGATAAATGCAATCCTTGTACAAGCTGCGGAAGGGAAAGATGTTCAATAAATTCAAGAGGAGATGTATCTATCTGTGAGTTAATGGGTGGATATCCTGTTGGAAATATTAAAGAAAATAGCTTAATGGACATATGGAGTTCTTTTGAGTGTGATACGTTTCTTGAAAACACAGAACCTAATAAAGAATGTAATAGTTGTGATGTAAAAGAGTTCTGCATACGGTGTGATGGAGTGGCATTAATTGAATCTGGTGACAGAAAGGGTATAGCAAAGAGGCTATGTGAGTATACTAGAAAATTAAAAAAGGTATCCCAATGTAATTGAGTTTAGTAAGATGGATGGTGCTATAATGGTGCTGTCCATTTTCAATTGTATTTGAAAGCTAAGTCCCAATATGTATAAACTATTGTATTTTAAAGAAAAAGACTATAATATTAAATATGACAAGTATTTATTGAGATAATAATAGAACGGAGAGGGAAACATGGGACAAACTAATACTGAAGAAATGCAAATAGAAAGTAAAATAGAATTTGAAAGACCATTTGCGGGGCTTCTAGCAGGAATAATGGGAGCTGTATTGGGGACTATCTTTTTTGTTTTATATAGTATTCTTTTTAGAGGTACAAATATAATCATATATGGTTTAGTTGGATTTTTTATTGGAATAGTGATAAAGAATCATGGAAGAGGAAAACATATCTTTTTTTCTATAATTGCAGTGATTTGTACTACTGTATCCTGTATTATGGGACAAGCTATAGTATATATATACATGGTGTATTTGGCTGCAGCGGAATATGAAATTAAACTACTGATGATTATAGATACAAATAATTTCCAAACATTATTTAACGGAGTAATATATTTATTCAAAAGTGGGACGATAATTTATATCTTATTTGGGTCATTATTTGCATACCAACACTCAAGGATAAAGAACAGAGAGCAGAGAATAAAGAGCGAAGAGAGATAAGAGAGTTGTTAAAAGAGTTACCCCTGGGGAAATTTCCCCAGGGGAATTAACCCCTGGGGAAATTTCCCCAGGGGTAAGTATATTCCGTGATGAGTAAAAAGTAGGACAAACTACTTTAAAATTAGGAGGATGTTTATGGAAATAAAAATATTCCATTTAATAGATGGAGCAAAGAAAGCAGAAGGATTAACAGTAATAATTGATGTTTTCAGGGCATTTTCTGTTGCATGTTATACATTCAGTAAAGGAGTAAAAAGGCATATTCCTGTTGGAGAAGTTGAGTTTGCACGTAAATTAAAAGTAGAAAACAATGATTATATTTTAGTTGGAGAAAGAAATGGAATTACTTTACCAGGATTTGATTTTGGTAATTCACCATCTCAAATTATTGAAGCTGATTTATCAGATAGAACTGTAGTTCATACAACAACTGCAGGAACTCAAGGAATAGTTAATGCAAATGGAGCAGAAGAAATTATTACAGGAAGTTTTGTTAATGCATCAGCAATAGTTAGATATATTAAAGAGAGAAATCCTAAAATTGTTTCTTTAGTTTGTATGGGGTATGCATATGAAGATGAAGCAGAGGAAGATACTTTATGTGCGGAGTATATTAAGAGTGCGTTAGAGGGGAAAATTTTAGATCCCAATGAAATTAAAGAAAGATTAAGACAAGATGCAGGGAAACGATTTTTTCAGCCTGAGAGTCAAGAGTGGGCACCTGAAAGTGACTTTGATTTATGTTTGGACTTTAATAAATTTAACTTTATTTTGAAAGCTGAAAAGGATAATGATGGATTATTCTATTTAACAAAGATTGATATTTAAATAATGGCTTGTGGGAAAATAATCAACTTATTTCTCCAAAATACATACAAGAATCAACAAAGGAGCATGTGTACGGCAGTTTTCCTGAAAGTAATCCATACGGTTATTTATGGTGGATAAATGATATTGAAAAACACAAAGCTTTTTATGCAGGAGGATTTGGTGGTCAATATCTTTATGTAATACCTGACTTACAATTAATTTTTGTAATTACATCTAATATGGATAAGCCCCATCAAGAGAATAAGTTACTTGTAAAGGAATTTGTAAAAATGATAATATCAGATAGTGATAAAGTTACATAAATAAAATATTATTCTAGTATTCGACTGAATTTAAATAAACAATGGGGGATGAAAGTGTACAACATAAATATTGAAAAAACAGAAGTAAAAAAGAATTGGTTATGGACAAAGAATTTTACTCTATTGTGGCTAGGTCAGTTTGTTTCAAGTTTAGGGGATTCTTTTTATGGTATGGCATTAAGTGTATTTATTTTAGATATAACTGGATCTGTTTCGTTTTTAGGATTTATTAAAGCAGTTTCCTTAATACCACGGATTATTATTTCGCCTTTTGCTGGTGCTGTTGCTGATAGTCATGATAGGAAAAAAATCATAGTATTATCAGATTTAATTTGTGGTATAGCTTTAATATTATTGTTTATAGCAATTAAATTAGGATATACAAATTTATGGATGTTTTTAGTTGTTGGGATTATTATTGGTATTGCAAGTTGCTTCTTTAACCCTGCTGTAAACTCAGTGATTCCAGATGTTGTAGATAAAGATAATTTGATAAAGGCAAATTCTTCCTTATCTATTATTTATAAAGGAAACAGTTTGTTAGGGAGTGCGGCAGCTGGTACAGTAATTAATTTAATTGGAGCACCTTTGTTATTCCTTTTCAATGGGATTAGTTTTATCTTCTCTGCAGCATCGGAGTCCTTTATTGAAATTCCTAAAAGTGATAAGAAAGTTGAAAAAGTCAACTATTTTAAAGATGTAATGGCTGGAGCTAGGTATGTTATTAGAAACAAAGGATTAGTTTATCTATACATTGTAGTTGCATTTCTAAATTTCTTTGGGAGTATAGGATTTATGTTAGCTCTACCATATTTTAAAATGACTGAAGGCTTGGGAATTCAGGCTTATGGAATTGCTCTTTCTTTTTCATCAGCAGGATTGATAGTTGGTTTTTCAATTTTACCAAAGGTTGATTTAAAAAAAGTGAGTAAGTTTTCCCTATTTATCATGAGTGGAGTTATAACTTCTGTTGCAATGATTGCAGTAGCCAATGTTAATAGTGTGTTTTTAACTTTTTTACTAATGTTCTGCAATGGACTAGGTATATCAATTACAAATTCGATTTTACAAGTTACATTTCAACGAAAAATTCCTAGAGATTTGAGGGGGAAAGTATTTGGGTTCAAAAAGATGTTAGGATTATCTTTAGTTCCTATTGCTTTGATGGTTGGGGGTGTATTAGCAGAGATTTTCACAACTCGAGTAGTGATTTGTTTTTCATACTTTATTTTGCTTTTATTATTTTTAGTAACAAGTACTGTTAAAGATATTAGGGAATACATCAATATTGATTAAAGTTATTTATGAAGTTTAGAGGGGGTTATGAAATATAAAGACGGAATAATTAGGAGATATGTAGGGTTCTATGTTACAGAAATAGAATAACCATTTGGATGAGGGCCGTTTCAAAATAAACAAATAGCAAGAAGAACTACCACTAGTTTCTTCTTGCTATTTACATTTAATATCTATTAAGTTAGCTTATATATTTTTTATTGAAGTACTGGAGTAAATCCCGAATTATTTGTAGGATTTAATGATGATTCATCAGAATCATTATTGTAACTTTCATATGCTTCCTTCACTTCATTTACACTGTTAGTAACTGTTTCTTTAATGTTTAAGAATGAATCTTTTAAAGTATTAAATATGTTTATGCTAGCATTTTTAATTTCACTAGCTACAGTTTTTACTGTAGAAATCACATCTTTACTTACAGATACTATAGTGTTTTTAACTGTATTTACTTCAGACATAGAGTTTTTAACGGTAGATACTGTATTTCTGTAATCTTTAACAATATCTTCATATGCCTTTGGAACATTTGTTGATATTGATTTTATAGGTTCTTTTATAGAATCTATACCATCTTTTATAGCTTTAACAGAGTCTGAGCCTTTTGTTAATATTCCTTTATTAGGATCATGTAGAATAGTTCCTATATTATTTGCTGTATCTTTGCATTTGCTTACTATGCTTTTAACATCGTTACTTACAGAAACAGCAGTTTTTGATATTGTATTAGTTATAGAAGTAACAGAGTTTTTAATTTCTTCAGCAGCTGTTCTCAAATTAGAGGAAGTACTTGTAACTTGCTTAACTGTACTAGCTATTTGTGAAGCTGTTTTACTTATTTTATTAGATACCGATTCAGCAACATCAAGTACAGCTTTACTTACTGAATTAAAGGTATCTTTAATATTTTTTGCAACTTTAGTCACAGCATTCTTAACACTTTTACTTATAGACACTGCTGTTTTTGCTACCTTTTTTACAGTGTCTGCTGCAACGGATAAGGAATTCCATATTGATTTAAAAAAGCCACTAGCAGAACTTTTAGTTGTATCTTTCTCTTTGTTTTCAACTTCCTTAGGAGTGTTAGCGTCCTTAACAATTGATGTTTTTTCAGTATCTTTAACATCCTTTGAATTTTTAGGAGTTGCATTTACTTTAGTTGTATTTGTAGGTCTTACTTTATACATTGTATTGTTGTTAATAGTAGTTGTGTTAATCATAATCTATCACTCCTTCGATATATTCTTATTTTTGTTAATACGTTACCTTACCATTAGCTGAGTATCTGTTTGCTTTTACTAAATTGAATTCATCTTCTAGGATAAACTCTCCATCTACAAAAAGTTTCATTGTCCATGTTCCAGTAGGATATTTTTGTGTATCATTTTTTAAATCCATCCAAAACCACTGACATATAGGTTTGTCCTCATTTTCAGGTTTGAATAAATTATTTTCCACTACTTGGAACAATTCTCCTTTAGGTGTATACCATGCTGTTGTTACAGTGTGTAAACCTGTTACATTAATAAATTCAAATCTTGTAACTACTTTTTTATCTAATAATGTGTTAAAGACTTTTTTATTAGCAGTTGGTAATTTTTCACTAATACTAGAACTAATATTATATTTGTCTATATGCACTGTATATTCAGTGTTGTTGTAAAGCCTTTGGTCTTCATCGTTAATCATAACTATTGACCAAACTTCCTCATTATCATCTGGAAGATATATATTAGCCGTTGAATCATTAAGCTTTAATTCTCCATTAATAAGAAACTTATATTTATGTTCTCCAGATGGTAGATTGCAATTAAAACTCCATATATTGTTGTCTTTTACCATTTTACATTTGCTAGGTTCATAATTATTAAATGAACCAATAACAGAGATGGTGTTAATAGGTAAGTATTCAGTTTCTTCATAAGTAAAATTAATTGTCATAAAGTACCTCCTAATTTTTTTATATAGTAGATTTTAAAACTATCTAAAAAATGTTATCAATATAAAATAAGAGTTTTAATTAGGTTTTAGTTATAAGTAATATTAGTGATAATAGTACACTTTAACCTAAAATTTATTTGTTTTTTCTGTATAGTATATTATCGTACAATAATGCAAGATATTTATACCAATTTTTCAATTTATAATAAAATTATTATTTATGGTGGAAATAATAGAAAAGATAGACTAGAGAAATATTACCAAGAATCACTATCAGATTATTCATAGAGACCTTTGGTAAATGAATTTTGAACTATAGGAATCTTATAAGAAATGCTCAACTTTAGTTATGTGCTATTTATGAGGTTTTTAGAGAAAGGGAGTTATGATATCATTAAATAACAATATATGTATTAAAAGAAAATATTATTTCAATAATAGATGGAGATGAGAAAATGAAGAACAAGATATTATCTCTAATAAAAATTGCTACACATTATTCACCATTTTATTTCACAGTATGCTTATTGTTAACCATTGTAGAAGGATTAATGGTGCCTTTTATGCTGTTTACAGTGGCAAAATTTATTGATGCAGCTATGACAGTAACATCAGCAAATCCGGAAATTAGAATAATGTTAATATACTTAGGGTTGACAGTTATTGGTTATCTATACATGCAATTAGGCCAAGATTTTCGACAATATAGTTACAATCAGATATCAGCGAAGTGATTAGGTTGATGGAGTTAGAGGGGTTGGTTGATAATTTACCAAAGAAAGAGCATAGTCATCTTGGTAAAATCTATTAGGATGGAAGTGATATATCTGGAGGGTAATGGCAAAGAATTGCAATCGCCAGTGGATTTTACCGCCCACATACCCTAATTGTCTTAGATGAACCTACTGCAGCGATTGACCCAATTGAGGAGGCTAATGTGTTTGAGTCTTTTAAAAGGATAAGTGTTGAGAAAACATGTGTCTTTGTAACTCATAGATTAGGTTCTACTAAAATTGCAGACAGAATTATAGTTATGGATAAAGGTGAAATAGTAGAAGAAGGAACACATTTAGAGCTGTTAAACATGCAAGGTAGGTATTATGAATTACTACAATCCCAAGCGCAATGGTATGAACGCTAGGGTGTGTATGATGAAACGGAAAAGGAATTTGGGAATCGTTTTGAAGAGAATATTACTAAAAATAAATTCGCTTGTATAATAGCATCAAATAAAAAGTATGTATTGCAACGAGCGGATAAGATTATATTTTTGGAGAAGGGGTATGTCATCGGCTGTGGAAAAGCAGATGAAATGGCAATGGGGTGTGAGGAATTTGGTAGGATTTTAAAGTGGAGCATGAATTCCTAGAATTCATGCTCCACTTTAAAATTACTATCAAATTGATTTATAATCTTTTTCTCTAGCAGCTTTTGTAGATTGTACAAAAATAGGTTGAGAAAAGGCAATATATTTTTCTTTAGAACCACCATGTTTACCTGTTACTCGCTGTTGTTCAATTTCTACTCTCACATACAGTTCTTTTCCACAGCATTCATAGGAAGCAGTTCGCCCCGTTTTAGTTACAGTATTAGGTACATGAATACTATTTGCTATTAAGCTTCCGACCCCATTGCCTGTAATAAATCTAATTGTTGAGTCTTCCAAGTCAGTATTTACTTTAATAATCTTTCCAACTACTTTTATTTCCAACACTGGTCCTAAATCTATTGTTCCTTTATTGTCTCCATCAACTTCCTTTGGAGAACGAACTACAGCGTAAAAATTTCCACATTTTATATTATTTAATATTTCTTCTTGTAAAATGGCTTTATAACGGTATCCTTCGTAGGCTCTAAATAAAACATCAGCTTTTTTATTAGAACTTAATCCATCAAGTTTATCACGATACTCTGTTTCAAATTTTTTAATAAAATTAATATATGGAAAAGTCTCTGAAAAGTTTTTGCTTGAGTTAACCACTATCCATGCGCGATTGAAGCCATTGCCTTTTATGTTATGACAATCATCAGTAGCAAATCCCCAGACTGCATATTTCTTATGCTTTAAAACTTCATCCCACCAACTTACTGTATTATTGGAATTACTATCATAAGGATTATACACACTCCAAATGGGATGACTTCCTGCTGCATTACAAATTTCTATTCCAGTATACCCCACATTACCCTTTAATTCATTAAGGGTAAACCCTATGCCGTCTGGAGAATGACTTCCAGTTGGATGAGCCATCACTGATACAGTTTCTTGAACAAAGGAAATATAATTAATTCTCTCTTGAATATTCCCACAAGGTCTTGATTTACGATCATCAATTCCATCTAAATTTGCATCCCTTTTAACATCTAACTTATCCTTGTTTATCCCTAAGGCTAAAATGTGATGACGATCACTTTTACCATCTTCTCCACTACCAATATGTAATAGATTATCAACAAATGGATCCTCTGTATGTCGATTGTGATCTGTAAGACAAACAAAGGTATACCCTTTATCTTTATAGGCTTGTTCAATATTTTGAGGGGAATCATTACCATCTGATTTAGTACTATGACAATGACACTGCCCTTTATAATGGTATGAATTGGATTTATAAGGATTTTCAATAAAAAACTCTGGATTAGGTGATTTAGATTCTTGTAAAATAGCCTCTAAAGTATAGTAAGGTGGCTCATCCTGTGCCAACCAACCAATATTTGACCAGTTTTTATATATTCGTGTACAATTTGAGTTTTCGAAAAGAATGCTTATTTTTACATCTTTACAATACCAACCCGCTTTAGAATTTGTGTTATCGTGATATAATCGAATTTGAGAGTCTCTCAGCTTTCCTAACGTAATATTCGTGTTAAAATGATAACTATCCCTAGCACCTTTTTCAAAATCATCATAATTAGGCTTATCTAAAAGATAATTTCCACCTGCAAATTCTAGATAAACATTGGCACTAGTACCAGCAGAATCTAATTTGTGAGTTGAAATTGTTACATAAACACCTAAAATACGTTGTGAATCCGGCCACCCCTTAGTATGTCCAACTTCCGGAACTAAGGATATAATTGGTTTAGATATTGTCATATTAATACCACCTTTCATCTTTTTATATGTTTTGATACATATAAAATTATTACCATTTATTATATATGCCTAATATTTAGCTACTATTCAAAATTTATATTATGATTTAACCACAAAAAGTAGTCCTAACTAAAATCATATACAATATATACTGCAGATTGAAACGTTCTGACACTATATATTGTATATGAAGTAGGAATAAAATACTTTTTGTGGTTGAATCATATTATTGATATTTTTAAACACTGTTATTTCGTAACTTAATACGATAAAAGACTTTATCATCATTCCGATTATATTAATGTACCAGAAAAGAGGATTTGCATATAATCAGGAAATTAACTCATCATGTATTATCTATGAGGTTTTAAGAAAAAAAAAGCTATGTTACCATGAATGTATAGTTAAAGTTGCAGAATAGTAATACATAACGGTGTTTAAGAGCAAATAACATGGGGATTTCATTAAAACAAATAACAAAAGAAAATTGGTATGAATGTACTAGTTTAGAGGTTTATAAAGAACAAGAAGGAAATGTAGCACCAAATTGGAATTCAATCATTGTAAGCTTATTATGGGGAAATAAGGGGGAATTAAAAGAAAACAATGAATATAAGATTCATCAAATGCAATTCTCATTTGATGCAGTTTTTTTCTGGCAGCACAGGTATTTTAGTGAAGAAGATATTATGCCTATGTTTGAAATGGAGAAACCTTTTGCAGAGGAACCTGAAATAAGAGAAGTACTGAAAAAATTCCAAGAGGGATATACAAAGAGAGATTTGAATTATCTGGAGGAATTCACTGAGATTTTTACAATGGATGAAGACATGATAACCATTGGAACAGATGCAGATGAGTTTTTTTCTGGACCAGAAGGATTAAAAGATATAATTGAAGGAGATTGGCAGTACTGGGGAGATTTTAAGCTCAATGTAGATGGAGCTATTATTGTACAAAATGAAGATTCAACTTTTTTTACTACAAAGGCCATGATTAAATCAGTGATTAGTACTGAAAAAATGTTAGAGTATGCTATTAAAACTTGTGAATATAAAATTGATGATAAAGAAGTACAAAGCCCAAAGGATAAACTTTTGGAAGCGTTATTTTCTATGACAGTTTTTATGCATGAGAGAGAACTAGGAGAGACTTATTATTCACCTATGAGATTTTCAGGCTTTTTAATAAAAAGAGATGGAAAGTGGTTAATTCAACACGTACAATATTCTGATTCTATTAATGTGCCTGAAAAAAGGATTTAAAAAATAATAAATCGATGACATTATTTAAAAAAGATTATAAAAACCTTGAGGTGAAAAAATGAAAATGAAATTATATTCTTTGATTGCAATAATTCTTATAATTTTATGCTCTTGTAAAGGAAATCATCATGAAACTAAAATACTGAAAGTTAATAGCATTATTGATAAGAATAAGATAGTGCTGTTTTTAGCATTTACACGCTCAGAAACCACAGCTACAGATAAGATAGATGAAATAAATTTCTATTATAAAAAACTTGAAGCTGTGAAATTGAAATTGATGATAATACAGAACAATTTATCAAATCCATCAATAATTTTTTAAAGGAAAATAAATAAAATCGTCCAACAATATGTTTATATGAAACAATAAACTAGAAGAATTAGTGCGGTTGAGTAAATATCAACTAGCCATTGCTAGTAAGGCTTATAAGGCTAATGTATAATTGTATTATGAACAGTCGACGGTTCACCAATAATAAAGGAGTGAACATATGAATATAAATATTTGTAAAAATATCGCAAAACTGCGAAAAGAAAATAAAATGACTCAGGCACAAGTTGCAGAATATTTAGGGGTATCACCTCAAGCTGTTTCTAAATGGGAACAAGAAGCAGCGATACCTGATGTTTACCTCATCCCTAAAATTGCTTTTTTCTTCAATGTATCAATAGATACTTTATTTGGCACTTCAAATTTAGATGCTACAGATTTGTTGGTCAGCAAGTATTCTACTGTAAGAAATGATAAGAATTATAAAGACGCTAAAGAAGCAGTAGAAACACTTTTAGATATGAATGGTGAAGATATGAAAGTTTTGGGATTATTGTGTCATCTAGAATATCAACGAGCTTTAGAATTTTTATTAAAAAGTAAGGCAGCTTGTGAAAAGTTACTAAATGTTTCAGATGGGAAAGATATAAATTGGACAAAACGTTCAAACATACAGTTGATGCGTCTTGATGCTATGCTAGGTAACTTTAGTTTTATTGAAGATTACATGAAAAAATTTGAAACAACAAAATCAGTAGATGACATTAATTATCTATTAGTGGCTCTTGGACAAAGACATCAATATGAAGAGATACTTAGATGGGGTAATGATTATATTGAAACATTCACCATAGAAGAACAAGTTATGATTTACCCAAATTTAATGGAAGCTGCTTTGGTACTTGAAGATATAGAGTATACAAAGGTATGTTTTAATAAAATTGTAGAAAATAATCAAGATAAACATCAGATTTTCAATGCATGGTGGTTATTATGGAAACTTTATAAGAAGGTAGGAAATACTGAACAAACAGAAACTTGTAGAATAGAGTTGCTTAGACAGTTGCCATCACAAGGACTAAATGATTTTTCTTTTGAAAATATCAAAAATCATATAAATGGTATTGGAGAAGAAATTGTAACTATTCTTTAACTTGGAATTTCTAACTTCATTTTATAGCTAATGGAAAATAAAAATTTATCTATAGTTAGAAAAGCTCAAAAGTAATTTATTAATTTTAAACAGATATTTATGATAAAAATAAAAAAGGACGTGAACACATATAAACTAACTTTTGAATTGGAAAATGGTGATGAAATGAGTTTTCCTGTGGATGATAGACATTATGTCACAATCCTTGAAGGTAATAAGGGGATTATGAAGTATAAAGAGGGAATAGTTAGACAATATGTAGGGTTTTATGTTACAGAAATAGAATAGAATTTTATGATCAAAAATTAGGCGATTTGTTTTCTTGTTGTAAAACAACCTCTTTTGGTATAAAATTTTAATATATGTATATATATACTACAAATCCTAAAAATGTCAACAAGATAGGGGTGTGTAAATGTTTGATTTTATCTTAGAATTCTATAAACGTAACAGACAAAATAAGTTAAAACATTTTTTATTACGAATATCTTTGACTATTATTTATCTTATAATATTTTCAAGAGTAGTAAATTATGTGATCAACGATTTAATCTTTAAGAGCCCTAGATCATATCTAATTATAGATGAAAATTCATCGAATTTTCTTTATTATATTTTTAATAAAGAAGGGTTTGCAATTTGTATTTTGGTAATATTAGTTCTATTTTTAATAGATTTATTTTCTTATAAAAAAAATAAGTCTATTAAAAGATGATAAATATCTAAATATATTATTTGAATTAAGCTATTCAAATTTAAGCAAAATAAGGACTATTCAAGCATCAAACTGTTAATGCTATTATAAAACATAGCTAAATTTTAAAAGGGTTAAACTGACACTGTACAGTTTAACCCTTTAATGATATTAATTAAATTGACTCTCATGTTTCGTGAAGAAATCAATACGTGGTTCCAAGAACTTTATTTCATGGTCAGCAGGAGTTTCCATAAAGGCACTCATAGGCTCAAAAATATGCTCCCAATCCCAAATGTTTTCATTAACTCTTAAATATTCTCTAACCATTTCACAACTATTTGGTGCAATAGGATGAATTAATGTCAGTGCAGTTCTAATCCCTTGGAATGAATCTACTAAGATTTGTGTTCTAAGTTCATCGTTTTCATCTGTTTCTGCTTTTTTCATTTGATTTGCCCAATGTTTGTTTAACTTACGTATAAAACTATCAAGAACATATATTATACGATGGAAATCGTGGTTAAACATATGACGTTCATACTCAAGAACTGAATCTTTACATAAAGTAAGAATTTCTTCGCTCACTTCACCTTGTGGTATCTTTGTGTCATAGAATTTTTGTGCTGTGTAGAAACATGATCTTAAAAGACGATTAAATACGTTAGTAAGTAGGTTTCCATCTTTTAATACTGTATCAGGACCTTGACGGTCTTCCTCAGGCATATAAACTTGAGGCATAAAACTTACACTCTTCTTAGCTAAGCCAAGACTTAAAAAGTGCATACGTAATTGCTCTGGAGTGTAATGATCCAATAATTCTTTTGCCATTGGTGGTTTGATGTCACTACTACTACTTGCTTTTTTATCAAGGAAAAGTACATGATTATTTGGAATTAAATGAGGTAAATTTGTTGTTTCCCAGTTAATTTCATCTTTACTACCTTTACCTTGTAGAGCTAAGAACATTGCCATTTCAGCAATTCCATAGAAATAAATATTATCCTCGCCTATGAATTGATAAACTTTGGAATCTGCTCCTTGCCACCACTCAGTCCATTCTTCAGGGTTTTTACCAATTGATTCTAAATAAGTTCTAGTGAAAGAGATTGGTGCCCAAAGAGATTCTGGCCATACCCAGAAAGTTAGATCATCAAGACCTTCTTTTTCAGGTACTTTAATACCCCAATCGATATTTCCTGTTAATCTAAATGGAACAAGTGTCTTACCAGTTCTAAAATTAAGGCCCATCTCTTCTAACACTTCTCTTCCTTTGTCACGGTCAGCTAAGTTTTCAAAGATAAAAGTAAGGGATGGTTTCTTTGGTTCGTCAATAAGAGTATGCTTTGGCATTTTATTTACAAGACCTTCAACATCTCCATCTAATTGCTTACGTGTTACATAGATTATTGGTTCTTTAAGGAACTCTTCAATTGTATTTAAAAGATATTTTCTTGCATTTGAATTTCTTTTTAAATCATCTACTTGGCTTTGAAGAGAATCTTTGTATTCATCCAATTTAAAATACCAGTTAGTTACTTCTACTAGCTCTGGTTTCTTACCTGATAATGTACTGATAGGATTAATTAACTCACTTGGCATATACATATGTCCCAGGGAACATTCGTCTGCATAGCCTTTATCGGATTGACACCCTTCAATAGGACACTTACCAACAACTTGACGTCCATTTAACAATACTTTAAATTCAGGATCAAAAAATTGTGGTGTAGATAGCTTTTCAAGGAATCCACCTTCATATAACTCATTGAAAACTTCTTCTGAAACATCTTTGTGTATCTCGCTAGCACGGTCTAATCCTGAGGCAGCATAAAGATTAAGACTCATTTCATATTCATCTAAAACAGCCTTCTGTTTGTTATGATTTTCTCTAACATAGTCTTCTATACTTCCAGTGAAGTTTTCTTCATCAACAAGCTTGCGATAGTTAGCTGAGATAGGTGATCCATAACAATCTGTACCAGATACAAAAATAACGTTGTCTTTACCGATACGGTCTCTTAAAAATCTTGCATATGTGTCAGCATGAACAAACACACCACCAACATGGCCGAAGTGAAGTTCTTTATTACCATAAGGCATACCAGCTGTAATAACAGCTTTTTTAGGGAATACAGGTCGTTTTATATTTTTCTCTCTCATTAATAATCACTCCTTAAATAATTATATTTTCATAGATAAAGCCACATTTTTAAATAAGGTACTCTGAAATCTTAAAAATTGGCTAAAAAAGTATATAAAAAAACACCTCCTATAGCTATCTATAGGGGCGATTGTTTCGCGGTACCACCCTATTTTATTAATATGTCACCATATTAATCTCATGAAGTACAAAATTATACTTTAGTTCTGTAACGTGAACAAACGTCATAGCATCACCTATTTTTAAATAAGATCCGTATGAAGCTCCAAGCCTTGGTTCATCAAATTTTCCGCTGTTCCCTCTCAGCACTAGGAACTCTCTGTATGCTTCTAATATGATTACTCTTCTCTTCATTGCCTTTATGTTTGAATATATTAGATAAATTGTGTTTTGTCAAGGGGGCAGAAGTATTTTTGAAATTAAATATTGATTTTTTCTCATATCAAGGCTCCACTTTAGTTATGTAGTATTTAACATAATAGGCACAAATCTCTCATTTTTTATAAGTGGTAGGAATGAGTAATCTTAAATTAATACTTTGATGAAAAATTATAAATGTGAAATAAATTGTAATTTAATGAATTTAAATAAGAACGAAAATATTTAATAAATTCTTAAAAAAAGTAAGCAAGAAAATATTATTTATAAAATATAATAAAACGTTTTAAAAATATAGTTTTTAAATACGTATTAATGTTGAAAAATTTAATGGTTAATAATACATAATAATACAAGAATGGAACTAATAGTGTGATATCGTTAAACTAGAAAATTAAGAGGGACAAGTTGTTATGAAAAACTATATTTTTACTGACATTGGATGTGAAAAAATATCAGTTATTTAAATTTTAAAAGTTGGGTAGTCATTTACATAGCATACTTCTAAAACTTGGGTTGAATTTAGTCTGTTAAAAAATTAATTTATACTGTACTCATCTTGAAATGATAATTTAATTTGACTGTATAAGTATAGAATAATCCACCGTAAAAAACATAAGTTTAGGAATAATGTAAGGGAATATTTGCAAAATAATTGGTTTAGACCAGCATAAAGGGTTTTAATAAAGCGGATAGATAGTGAGAATTATGCTTGGCAGGAATTTGTAGAATATAAACTATGTAGTTCTTTGGATGAAGCAAGACGGTATTATCATAGGTGTGGAGTATATTTATCAATATTTTATTTTTTAAATACTTTTGATATTCACGATGAAAATATAATTTGTAATGATCAATATCCGGCACTTATTGATTTAGAAACACTGTGTAACGGTAGAATTAACAATATATATACTGTTACTGAATGCCGTGATTTATTAAACGGGGTTTTAAATACTTCCTTTATACCTTATGTGAATCCTAATGGGGTATTTGATTTAAATATAAGTGGAATACTTTTGAACCAGATATCTCAAAAAAATGGGAAAGTATGTTTTGGTTGAAGATGATAAATTAGATTTAGCATATGAAAAAGTTAATTTAGCTTTTTCGGTGTCTGAAAATGTTTTGAAAATATCAATCAATGAACAGTTGGTGGATCTGATGATGGTGGAGATGCTCAAGAGTCAGCAGTTGATTCAACAATAGGTACTTCAATTGTTGTAACTGAGGTTGTATCAAAGGCTGTAACTGCTGTTACAGCACTAACAGTAGTAGCAAGTATTTTATATAGTTGCACAAAAAATACTGTTGTATGTAAAAGAAAGAAAAAATAAGTAGTAAAATTAAAAATTTAAAATAATTTAAGTAAGAGACCTAACATACATATTAGTATGAAACCACCATAATTATATAAATTTCTATTTTAAATGTTTTATCAGCTTGGTATATGGAGTTAAGTCTCTTACTATAAATACTATTATATATATTTTTTTAAAAAATATGAAAGAGAGAAATCAATATGAATAGATTTAAATATCAAATAGAACCAGCTATACTAGTAATATTTTCGTGTATTGGTGTGATTTTCGGAATAGCATTACATAATATTTGGATAATTATAGTTTGGCTAATATTAGGTATAGCTATTGGTGTAAATAAAAAAAGTAATGAATAATGAAGGAATAGAATGGTTGCAGCTAAAGGTAACTCTATTTAGCTCTACTGATTAAGACATCACAGACATTGCAGAAATTATATTATGATTAGACCACAAAAAGATTAGTTTTTCACTGTGGTCTAATTCATTATTATCTTCATTCTTTTATGAAAAAGCTTTAAAGTAAAATACTGGAATAAATTTCGAAATATAAAAGTATCCTGTTTGTTTAATGTTTTGCCTCCTTTATCTATGGCTTTTAGTAGCTTCTTCACAGTATTAGCCGTGATTTTAAACCCAAACCATAATTTTGAGCGCAAATATCCCTTTACAAGCGTATTATCAACTCCCATTACAGTAACTACATCACTAGATAGCGACTCAATTTACTCTTTTAATAAATCTATTCCCTTTTTCAATTCAGATTCTAATAATCTACACCTAAAATTATACAGTGTATTAATTGAAATAGGTTGTTTATCGTAGCTAGTTGTTCCTACAGCATATTGATATATAATATCATAGTGTAGTGAACCCACAAGTTCCTCATCTGTCTGTTGAAATAATTCCTTTAATATTAATAATGAGATTATTACATTAAGTATTATTATATCAATTAACACGGTCATTTGGTAAGAATTTCATGCTTTTGTGGTCTAATCATCACATATAATCTTACTTATAAGGTTAGCCCTTTTGCCCAATAATAGAATACCACTCAATATCTTCAAAACTTTTATCATTAATAATAGGAAAACTATTTATTTCAATATTATGAAAACCTAGATTAGTAAGAGTTTCTACTATGAATTCTTTTTTAAGAGGATAATATATTTCGCTAAATTCTTCACGTCTAATGATTTTATTATTCTTTTCAAATGAATAAAGTATGTTAAATGTCATCGTTTCATCAGAGTTATAATCCCATACCTGCATAAGATTTATTCTCTCATCACCCTTAAAGGCAGGGTTATAATAGTAAAATCTTTGCTTCATATCTAATATTCTGTCCCAATTTCTAGTGTCTATATGGATATAACCATTCTTTTTTACAAGAATACTCATCTCCCTTAATGTTTTTTTTACATCATTATTATTGACATGGGCAAGTGAATTACCTGTGCTTAAAACACAATCAAAGGTTTTATGTATTTTGCTGGATAACTCTCTAAAATCACATTGTAATAAATCTACTTCTAATCCTTTTGAATTCATCTTCTCTTTTGCAGTATCTAACATATCAGTGCTAATGTCTGAACCAGAAAGTTCATATCCCATTTTTGATAAAACAAATGATAAGTTGCCAGTTCCAAAACTACAATCAAATATAGTTTTAATGTCGTTGTTATTAAAAACTGTAGAATAGTATTTTAACAGTACTTCCTCTAATTTTTCTGAATAGGTTATATCGTATATATCAGGTCTACTATAAAAACTTTTATTCATTTAGAAATCACCCCTTAAATCAATTGTTATTATTCATGTTTTATATAAGTTATATTTATGAAACTAAATTGTATTATACCATTTTATTAAATTTATTCCAATGATAAATGTTAACTTGATAAAATTTTTGATAAATAAGATGTAAAGGTTGGACAGTATAAAAATAATTTTAAGATTATTAACTGCGACATAAGTACAAAATGATTATAAGCATTCTTCACCTATGCTTGGACAACAAAAAATGTAATAATATAGTTGAAGATAGTAAATGATTCAAGTGCATTTGGTAAATAAACGTGAAAGGGGATGACTAAGATGAGAATTAAGAGGTGGCATGTAAGATAACTGTTTATAACCTAGACAGTACAAGGTGGAGGGGAAATTTAATGGTTGGAAATATTGAAATTCGTTCATTTTGCAATAATGATTTTTATGCTTTTACTGAAATGTTTAGCACTTATTTTAGAAGTGATTTTAATTTTGAAATAATAGATAATAAGGTGGAAAAGTTATGCTCTAAAATAGCAGAAAGTTTAACATCTGGAATTACCTTGTTAGATATGTTATTACTTGATGGAAAAATGGTTGGTTTTGTATCTTATCAAATTGACACACCTCATAGTGATTGGTGTGAACGAGAAGGTTGGGGATTTATTAGAGAAATTTACGTTGATCAAACTTTAAGAGGAAAAGGTCTTGGGCAAAGATTAGTTACTCATGTGGAAAAAAATCTTTATGCTAAAGGTATAGAACATATTTACCTTACTTCAGATGAAGGCGGAGAGTTTTGGAACTCATGTGGATATAAAGAAACGGGAGAAGTGAGTGATATTAATCATGATCCTATATATCAAAAATAGAATAAGAAATTCTGGGACGGTTCATAAGAAATTATGAACCGTTAATTATGCAAAACTTGTTGATCTATTTGAATGCTTATAGGTGAATGTTGTATAATATAGAAAAATTAACATATGTATTTTAAATTATAGTTGTCAGACAATGATAAAATTATATTGCTGGGAGATGTAATTACCTTTAGTAAATAAGAGACCTGTGTGATGCAATAGGACAAGCTGATGTAGATAGAAGAAAGATATATTAATTGAATTATAAGGGAGGATATATATAATGGAAAAATCATTATTAAGAAGTAAAAAAATTATAGAATTAGAAGAAAAGATTCAATACGGAAATAATGAAGCATTACAAGAATTTTGGGATATGTTAGAAGAACAAGGTACTCCTATAATAGAAAAAATAGAAGGAGACCAGGAAAATGACTTAGTAACTTTTATTTATAAAGCCGATGAAGAGCCTGAAAATGTAGTGTTTTTATCACCAGTGGTGGGAATGGCTAATTTAGAAGATAACAAGATGGAAAGACTTCTAGATTCAAATTTATGGTACAGAACATATAAGGTGAGAAATGATGTGCGTTTTGGTTATTATTTTTCTCCAAATGATCCTTTTGATGATGATTGGGAGAAAAGATTTGATAGAGTAGCCCATGATCAATTTAATAATAATATAACAGTTTTTAAAGGTACCAAAGATGATGATGTGTTAAGATCGAATGTGATAATGTCAAATGCAGAAGAAGACTTTTGGATCAAGGAAAGAAACGATGTACCTAAAGGAAAGCTAGAAGAATTCAAATTTAAAAGTGAGAATTTTAAAGAAGACCGTAGAGTTAGAATTTACACACCTCATGAATATAGTAAAGTGAATAAACCATATGGATTTTTAGTATTATCTGATGGTGATGAATATATTAACTTGCTTTCAGCAGTACATGTACTGGACAACTTAATCGCTGATAAAAAAATACCACCAATAGTTACAATATTTATTGATTCAACTGAGACTAGGCGTGAAGAATTAAGGTGTAGTGATACCTTTGGAGATATAATAGTTAAAGAGTTAATTCCTTGGGTTAGAGATAATTATAATATTTCAAACAAATCAGAGGAAGCTATAATTGGAGGACTAAGCTTAGGGGGATTAACAGCAACTTATTTAGGATTAAAACATTCAGAAGTTTTTGGAAATGTACTTTCCCAATCTGGTTCACATTGGTATATACCAGAGGGAGTAGAAAGTGACGAAAGTAATTGTTGGATGAGCACTCAATTTCAAGAAATAGATAAATTACCACTTAAGTTTTACTTAAACGTAGGGGTTCTTGAAACTAAAGAAAGCATGATTGATACAAATATAAATCTAAGAGATGTATTAATATCTAAAGGATACACTGTTGACTTTGAAGAGTTTAAAAGTGGACATGATTATTTAAGTTGGGGAGAGACTTTGGCTAATGGGTTGATTTCATTGATTGGTTATTAAAGAAAATTAAAGAATTGGCTTAAGGTGGTTCAGTGACGGTAATAAGTGTAATTGAAATGATTGAGTTTTATAAGAAAAATTTTAGGTGAAGAAATTGTTTTTATACTTCTTAGAGGAATTTTATGGGGTACTACGCTAGATAGAGAGGACACATATCAACAAAATTAAAAACTGAAATATATTATAGAAGGACAAGTGGGGGAGATTCTATGGTAGAGGTTTTTGCTGTAAATGTAAATAGAGATATGAAAGAATTTGAGTTTGAGAAATTATTGAGACTAGTTTCAGAGGAAAAAAAAGAGAGAATACAGAGATTTCGTAGATATAAGGATTCACAGATGTGTCTTGTTGCTGATGTTCTCATGAGAAAAATAATTTGTGACAAGTATAATATTAATAATAGGGAAATCACATTTATAAAAGGTATTAATGGTAAACCAGAACTAAATAAACCACATAGTAATATTAAGTTTAATTATTCTCACTCAGGAGATTGGATCGTATGTGCAGTGAGTGAAGTTCCTGTCGGAGTTGATGTGGAGAGAATTAAGGAAATAGATATGGCAATTGCTGAGAGATTCTTTTCCAAGAGTGAATATGATGATCTTATGAAATTAGAAGGTGACAAGCAATTAAACTACTTTTACGATCTTTGGACTCTTAAAGAGAGTTATATTAAGTGGGATGGTAGAGGACTATCGATTTCACTGCAGGATTTTTCATTTAAGATAAAAAATAATAATTTTGTAAAATTCCAATCTGAAAAACACAATAATCTTTGCTTTTTTAGGCAGTATTTAATAGATAGTGAATATAAACTATCAGTGTGTTCATGTGAAGATGATTATAGTAATGAGGTAGATATTTTTGAGTTTGATAAATTAATAGAGAGTTTATGTAAATAGGTATGATAGTGTCAGGACAAGCGCAAAGAAGAGGAGAGTTCAATATAATTTTAATGAACTCTCCTCTTCTTTGTAGGTACATAGATTTAAAAATGAATAATATAAAGTTTTAAGTCGAATTTAAATATGAAAAAAAATGCAACAAAGAAAATAAAAAGAAAAAGTCGAAAAAGTTTACAAAAGAATTATAAAGTAATAAAATTATACTTACATATTGTGTTTTTTGATGGAATGCTATGTATTTTTGTAAAAAAAAGATATAGAATAGGGGTGTGCCAAAGTTGAAGAGTTATATTGAAAACGAAGAGAAAATTAAATCACCAATTAAATATTATAGAAATTTGCTTGATATTACACAGAAAGAGTTGGCAGGTGAAAAGTATACAAGAGGGTATATACAAAGTTTGGAATCAGGTAAGAGGGTTCCAGCATATAAATGTGCTGTGTACTTGATAGAAAAAATAAAAGAAATTGCAAATGAAAAGAAAATTAAAATTGATATAACAATAGATGAGATTATGAAAAATGAAAAAGAAAGATTGCACGACTTTTTTTTAAAAAGAATTGTGCATATGAATGTAGAGCAAAAAAGTGAAAGTGATATAAAAAACTATAAAGATTTAGTAAGTGTTATTAAGGAGTATAATTTTACTGATCTTCAAAAAAAGGTAAACACATTGATTGCAGATGAATTGTTAAAATGCAAAAAATATATGGAGGCAATAGAGTACTACAATACTGTAATAGAAGGATTAGAATGTAAGGAATTTACATTAAATGGAATATCTATTTTGAGAAGAATTGGTACTTGTTTTTATATGATTCAAGATTATGATAAGAGCATTCAAAATTATAGTAAAGCAGAAGAATTATATATATCCAATCAGTTAGATGATAGTGATGAATATATTAAAATTTTAATAAATATTAGTCTTGCATTAAAAAAGAAGAAAGATATTGTTAAAAGTATTCAATATATAAAAAAGGCACTATGCCTTGAAAACGTAAATGAAAAAATGGTTTATAATCTAAAATTACAGCTAGGAAATAATTATCAAGATATCAAAAAATATGAAAAAGCTTTAGGAATTTATGAAGAACTGTATAAGCAGTATTCTGATGATTACCTTTTAAATTATAATATAGCAATAACATATGACTTTCTTGAAAAAAGAGATCAAACAGAAAAGTATCTTGAGAAATGCTTATCAAGTAAATTTGAAAACAATGAAGAAAAATCTATATATTCTCTCATGTTACTTGGCAAGATAAAGCTTGAAAAAAAAGAAAATGCTCATGCAGAAAAGTGTTTTGATTATGCACTAGATATTGCAAGCAAATTTAAAGATGGTGAGATGATTATTTATACTATAAGCAATATTTATGAGTTATTACAAAAAAATGGATTAAGTTACAAGTTTGTTAAATATTTTGAGTCTATAATTTTAAACGAAGATATTATTTTAAAAAATAAAAATAATATTTCTGAAATTTTGATTGTTTTATTAAAGTGTTCTGTTGAAATAGAACTTTCTAAAGAAGATAAGGATAAAATTAAAAATATTATAGAGATAATTGAAAGGGGAAAAAGAATATGTTAAAAAAATTATTAGTAGGTATGTTATCAGTAATGATTATTGGTGTGGGATTTAATGGGATAAATACTACCATTAGTAGGGAGAAACAACAACCTATAGAAATAGCAGAATTAGGGTCAGGAGATATTAGTCCTGTGTTATTTGTGATAGATAATAATCAAGAAGGGTAATAAAATAAGTTTTATAGAAAATTAATTAGCTTAGTATATTAAAGGAGAATAAAATGATTCTATTTTGCTTACCTTATGCAGGTGGTTCTGAGGCTATTTATTATAAATGGAGACAATTATTGGGAGAATCCATAAAGTTGTATCCAATAGAGTTAAAAGGTAGAGGAAAAAGATATAACCAGAACTTTTACACAGATATTAATGAAGCAGTTAATGATATCTACAACTTTATAAAAGAAGACATTGAAGAAAATGAATATGCAATTTATGGACATAGTATGGGAAGCCTTTTAGCATTTGAACTTTACTATAAAATAAGTAGCATGGGAAAAAGAAAGCCAAAGCATATTTTCTTCTCTGGATACAGTGCGCCATGTAGTATAAAAGAGCGAGAAATAACCTATACTTTACCAGATTATGATTTTATGAATAAAATTATAGAACTTGGTGGAACACCACAAGAATTAATGGATAATAAAGAGCTACTTGATTTATTCATTCCAATATTGAAAAATGACATTAAGATATTGGAGAACTATACATATAAGGATAGAGAAGAGAAAATTAGTTGTGATATATCAATATTAAATGGTAGTAAAGATTCCATTAAAATAAATGAAATTACTGAATGGAGAAAGCATACTAGTGAAAAATGTAATATGTATACATTGAATGGAAATCATTTCTTTATAAATGATAATGTAGAAAATATAACAAATATTATAAAACATACTCTATTGGAGGTGGAAAATGTATCATAATTTATCCCATCCGCAGAAAAGAATTTGGTACATAGAAAAAATTAATTCAAGTTCAAATCTTCATAATCTTGGTGGATGTTTAAAGATTAATGGAAAAATCGACTTAAAAATACTTGAACAAGCAATCAAGAAAATAGTTAAAAATAATGATGGGTTACGATTAAGGGTTATAGAAAAAGATGGGCAACCGTATCAATGCGTAACAGATTACGAAAGAGAAGAAATTGAAATGTTTGATTTTAGTTTAGTTGAAAATTCCTATGAAGAATTTATTTCTTGGTCAGAAGGCGTTTTTAAGAAGAGATTCAACATAGAAAATAGTCCACTATACTACTTTGCAATATATAAGATAAGCGAAAAAGAGTGTGGTGTGTTACTGAATATTCATCATATTATTGCAGATGGATGGTCAATAAACCTTATAGAAAAACAGATATGTGATATTTATAATAATCTTATAAATGATAAACAGTTTGAATATTCATGTGAATACTCATATGTTGATTACATGGAAAGAGAAAGAAAGTATTTAAATTCTGATAGATTTAAAAAGAATAAAGAATTTTGGAATGAAAAATTTACTAAACTGCCAGAGACTTTCCTATATAAAGGGGGGAAGGAATTAGCGGGAGAACGAAAGACTTTTAATGTTAATAAGGAATTATCAATTAAGATTAATAAATTTTTAAAAGAACAAGGATGGTCATTAAATACATTTTTTATAGCTACAATGCTTATTTATTTGAATAAGATGACCCAGGAAGAAGATATAGTTATTGGAACACCAGTACTTAATAGATCAGGAAAAAAAGAGAAAAGCACAATAGGGATGTACACAAGTACAATGCCATTGAGAATTAGTGTAAATCAGAATATATCAGTAGGTGAATTCATAAATGAAGTTAACTCAGAACTGAAATCATGCTTCTACAATCAAAAGTATCCATATGATATTTTAGTTAGTGATTTAGAGCTTACTAAAAAAGGATATGATGGGCTGTTCCAAATGTGTGTAAATTATTACAATACTAAGAATACCAATGAAATTAAAGGGGTACCAGTGCAGGTTGAAGAGTATTACTGTGGTAATCAAAGCTATTCGCTTCAGTTAATCGTCAAAGAATGGGAAAATGATGATAGGATTACACTTAGTTTTGATTATAAAACAAGTGAGTATTCTAGGGAATATATTTCAAACATGTATAAGTATTTTATGATTATTTCACTTCAAATATTGAAAAACAAAGATGAAAACATAAAAAACTTGAACTTACTTGATAATGAAGAAATTAAAGGACGAGTATATGAATTTAACTCAACAGAGGTAGATTATCCAAAAGATAAGACTATATGTGAATTATTTGAACAGCAGGTTATGGAAACGCCAAATAAAATTGCTATTAAATTTTTGGAAAATGATTTTACATACATGGAGTTGAATGAAAGAGTAAATCAAATGGCTTCATATTTAATAAAAAGTGGTGTTACTAAAGGAAGCTTAGTTGGGATAATGGCCAATCATTCTGTTGAAATGGTTGTAGGGATTTTAGCAGTAATGAAAGCAAGGGGGGCATACATTCCTATAGATCCCACGTATCCTACTGAGAGAATAACGTATATGCTTGAAGATTCAGGGGCAGTATTGTTACTTACTAATATAAATGTAAGTGAAGATATTAGATTTGCAGGAAAAATTCTAGAGCTAAATAATGATGAAATCCAAATAGAATATTCGAAAAATTATGAAATTTTACATGAGATAGGGAGTGCAGATGATTTAGCGTATATTATTTATACCTCAGGATCAACAGGAAAACCTAAGGGCGTTATGATTAAACAAAGAGGATTAGTAAATTATATATGGTGGGCTAAAAAAATGTATTTAAAAGGAGATGATGAAGTATTTGCTTTATATTCATCTATATCTTTTGATCTTACAGTTACATCAATATTTGCTCCACTAATCTCAGGAAATACAATTGCAGTTTATTATGATGATGGAAGTGAATTTATATTATATAAGATTTTAAATGATAACGTGGCAACTGTTGTTAAATTGACCCCTTCACATTTGACATTACTTAAAGATATGGACAATAGTAAATCTTCTATTAGACGGTTTATTGTTGGAGGAGAGAATCTTAAATCCACCTTAGCTAAAGATATTTATAATAGCTTTAATTCCAATATAGATATATATAATGAATATGGTCCTACAGAGACCGTGGTGGGATGTATGATACATAAATATAATCCATTAGAAGATACTAAACCATCTGTACCGATAGGAATACCTGCAGATAATGTTCAGATATATTTACTGGATAAAAACTTGAAAGTTATTCCAAAAGGTGCAATTGGAGATATGTATGTTTCAGGGGATGGTGTTGCTAGAGGGTATCTGAATAGAGAAGATTTAACAAAAGAAAGATTTATAAAAAATCCTTTTATTGAAGGTAAGAGGATGTACAAGACTGGAGATAAGGGAAGATATTTAGATAATGGAATTATTGAATATGTAGGTAGAAGTGATAGTCAGGTTAAGATACGAGGCCATCGTATCGAACTTGGAGAAATCGAAGAATATCTATTAGAAAATCAATTTATCAATGAAGCACTTGTGATAGATAAAGATAACAAAAATGGAGATAAGGTGTTATATGCTTACTTGATAGGTGATAAGAAGTTAGACAATTCAGAGTTAAAAAAATGGCTATTATCATTTATTCCTAAATATATGATTCCAGTTGATTATATATATTTAGAGGAATTTCCACTAACACCAAATGGAAAGGTGGATATTAAGCAACTCCCAGAAGTTAAGGAAATAGAAAAAGAATTTATTAATTCAAGAAATGATATAGAAGATAGTTTAGTTGAAGTATTAAAAGAAATACTAGTTATCGATGAGATAAGTATGAATGATAATTTTTATCAGCTTGGAGGAGATTCAATAAAGGCTATTCAGATTGCATCAAAGTTGAAAAATAAGGGATTAGAAATAAAAGTTAAAGATATTCTTTCACAAGATGCAATTGAAGAGATAGCGGCAACAATTGAGATAAGTAATGGAAATAAAATAATAGATCAGGAAATTCAAACAGGGAGTATAATGAAGACTCCTATTATTGAATGGTTCTTCTCTCAAAATTTCATTGATAAAAATCACTATAACCAATCAGTATTATTAGAATGCAAAGAAAAAATGAATAATGATGAGATTGAAAATGCAATGAAAAAATTAATAGAGCATCATGATATTCTAAGAGTAAATTACAATAAAGCTAAAAAGGAACTATTTTATAATAATGAGCACCTGAACAATAGAATTATAATAGAACAGTATGATTTATCTGAATATTCTTCATATGAGCAGGAGAATAAAATCAAAGAATTAGGAAATAAGATTAAGGCTAGTTTTGATATTGAAAAAGATCTGCTGATTAAAGTATGTATTTTCAATCTAGGAGAGAGTAGACAAGCTATTTTATTTACAGCACATCACTTAATTGTCGATGGAGTTTCATGGAGAATATTACTAGATGATTTCAGTACTATAATTAAACAGTTAAAAGGTAAAGAAGAGATAAGCTTACCATTAAAGACTCATTCGTTCAAAGAATGGGCATTGCAGATTAATGATTATGTGGATAGTGGAATTGAAGATGAAGAAGAATATTGGACTAAGGTGAAAGAAAATGATTTCATATATCCAATTGATCATGATTTGGGACAGGATTTTGTTAAATGCTCTTCAACAGTGAATAGAGTAATTGATGAAGAATTAACAGAAGAACTTTCCAAGCAGGTTAAAGAAATCTATGGAATGGATTTAAATGAAACTTTGATAGAAGCATTAGCATTAACAGTTAATCAAATAGCTGAACAACAAGATGTTGTTATTGAACTTGAAAGACATGGAAGAGAAGATATCAATGATGAAATTGATATAACTAGAACCATTGGATGGTTTACTAGTATGTATCCAGCAATTATTAAAGTTTCAGAAAGAGAATTAGATTCAAACATTAAATCAATTAAAGAACAACTTAGATGTATACCAAACAAAGGGTTTAGCTTCAGTATCCTTAAATATCTAAGTGGAGAATTTGATGATTATAGAGACCAATCAATAAGATTCAACTATCTTGGGGAATTTGACAATATATTAAACAGTAACTCTTTTGAAATTTTAAACATAGATTCTGGAAATGAAGTGGGGGAAAATAATCATTTAACTACTTTAATTGATATTACAGCTATGGTTGTTAAGGGAAAACTTAGAGTAAATTTAACATTTAGTAAAAATAAATTTAATGTAGAGACTATGGAAAGCTTCATGAATAGCTATATTGAAAAACTCAAAGAAATATCAAATCATTGCTGCAGTAAAGGTGATAAGGAGTATACTCCCTCAGATTTTGATGCTGCGGATATTTCTCAAGAAGATTTGGATATGTTATTTGGTTAAATTAATTGAACTTACTTTCATTATGAGAGTAAGTTCAATTCAAGTAGATAATCATAGCATACTTGATTATATGTAGTCTATGTATAAAGATAATAAAATAGGTCGGTGTACAAGCAGGTGCACTAGATATAAATAGGAGGAATTAATAATATGAAAAGAATGAAAAAGATATTTGTTTTAATGAGCGCTATTTTAATTACTATAGCTTTACCTTTTCAAAGTTTTGCATTAAATAATGATACAAATGTAAATATCAATCTATCAAAACTTAAAATAAATGAAATAGAGACTTTTGTAGAAAAGCAAATGAAGAAAGGGAAAATACCAGGAATGTCTGTAGTGATTGTCAAAGGAGACAAGACTATTTATCAAAATGGATTTGGGTATGCAAATATTGAAGAAGACAAAATGGTGACTGATAAGACTTTATTTGAACTTAGTTCAAATAGTAAAGCTTTTACAGGATTAGGGATATTAAAACTACAAGATGATGGGCTAATCAATTTAGAAGATCCAATCACAAAATATATCCCTTGGTTAAAGATGAAATATAAAGGAAAAGAAGTTGAAATAACCCTAGAACAGTTTTTTCATCATACTAGTGGAATCCCATTTAAAAGTATAGATAAGATACCAGTTACTAATGATGATGATGCACTTGAGAAAACTGTTAGAACATTGATAGATATAGAATTAGATAGCGAACCAGGAGAAATGTTTCAATATGCAACTATAAACTATGATGTATTAGGATTGGTAATTGAAAAAGTTACTGGAGAATCATATGAAAAGTATGCTGAAGATAATTTATTAAAACCAATGAATTTAAGTAATACTCATTTATATAGAAGTAAAGATATTAAGGATGATATTGCAAAAGGATATAAAATTGGATTTTTAAAACCACAAGTATATCAAGCACCTGAATATAGAGGAAATAAACCAGCAGGATATTATATTTCTAATGGTGAAGATATGGCGAAATGGCTTAAAATTCAGCTTGGAACTTATAAGGATAGTAAATTTAATGAAGAATTGATTAAACAATCACATAATGCAAATCGAAAAGTAGCTCCATTAGGAGATGGCTCATCATATGCTGCAGGTTGGTTTGTCTATCAAAAAGGTGGAGGAGAGATTTCACATGGAGGAAATAATCCTAATTATTCATCTTTTATAGTATTTAGTCCAGAAAAACAAATTGGAATTGCAGTATTAAGTAATTTAAACTCTGAATTTGTAGGAGATATCGGACAGGGTATAAATGAAAGATTACAGGGAAACGAATACAACACAAATACCAAAGATATGAATAAGAGTGTAAATTTGATTTCAATCTTAATCATATGTACCACAACGTTAATAATCGTAAGTACACTTTATTTTATGTTTAACTGTTTACTAGAGATTATGAAAAAAGAAAGGAAGTTTTTTAAAAAGGATATAAAGGGTATTTTAAAGAGTTTAATTTCTTTGATTTTTATAATTGGAGTAACATACTGCATTTATTTAATCCCTAACATTTTATATATGGGAGTTACATGGGACTTTGTTTTTGTATGGTTACCTAAAACAGTGAAAATTGCACTATATCTAACTTATATAACTCTATGGGGAGTATACATCTTTTCATTAATTACGAGTTTTTATAAAAAAAAAGGTGACAAATCAATATTAATATTATTATTATTAAGCATTGTCAGTGGTCTAGGAAACTCACTTATAATTTTTACAATAAATATGGCCATAAACAGCAGTAATAATCTAAAGTTAAAATTGTTGGTTTATTTTGCACTTGGACTAATTCTATATGTATACGGACAAAAACTTGTAAGAGTAAAACTAATAGAAATTACTAATAACATTATTTATTCAAAACGAATGAAAATTGTTAAAGCACTATTGAAAACACCATATGATCAGTTCGAGAATATTGAAAAAGATAGAATTCAGACAACATTAAATAATGATACTGAAAGAATAAGTGGGTTTGTAAATATTTTGATTGGTGGAGTAACAAGTGCAGTTACACTTATATGTTGTTTTATGTATTTAGGGTTTGTGAATATTTACGCATTATTATTGGCAGTAATAATGATACTTTTTATTGCGAGTATTTACTATTTTGTAGGTAAATATGCAAATAAAGTTGGAGAAGAATCAAGGGATCTTCAGAATAAGTTTTTTAAATTTATTAATGATTTAATCGAGGGATTCAAAGAGTTAACTTTTAATGAAAAGAGGAAAAATGAGTTTCAAGTTGATATGGATGAGAGTTGTAATAAGTATAAAGTAAAAAGAGGACAATCACAATTAGCATTTGCAAATATGTTTGTTATAGGTGAATTACTATTTACTTTAGCAATTGGAGCCGTTGCATTTGTATTCCCTTTGATATTAAAAAACCTAGATGGTACTAGTATAGCAAGTTATGTTTTTATATTGCTATATATGACAGGACCAGTACACGGGATATTAGATACAATACCCAATGCAATAGAAGTGAGAATAAGTTGGAAGAGAATTAATGATTTATTAAACACGATTGATCAAGGGGAATATAAAAAATTAGAAGAAAGAGATAGAAATATAAACAAGAAGATAAAGTTGAAATTAAACCAAGCGGAATACGAATATAACAACAAAGAAGGGCGGAACTTTAAAGTAGGTCCAATAGATTATGAATTTAATTCTGGTGAGATAGTATTCATTACTGGAGGAAATGGAAGTGGTAAATCTACTTTGGCTAAATTAATAAGTGGGTTATATAAAACTTCAAAAGGAAATGTTACGTTAAATGATGAGAAAATTACTGAAGCAATCCTGAGTCAACAATATTCAACTATATTTAGTGATTTCTATTTGTTTGATAAGTTATATGGGGTTGATTATAAAAATAAGGAAGAAGATATTAAAAGATATTTGGAAGTATTACAGTTAGATAAAAAGGTTGATATAGAGGATGGAAAATTTAGTACAACTAAACTATCAACAGGTCAAAAAAAGAGACTAGCACTTTTAGTTACTTATCTAGAAGATAGACCAATTTATTTGTTTGATGAATGGGCAGCAGATCAAGACCCAGAGTTTAGAAAATTCTTCTACAATACGCTTTTGCCGGAATTAAAAGAAAGAGATAAGTGTGTTATAGCAGTAACACATGATGATCACTATTTTGATATGGCAGATAAAGTATTAAAGATGGAGTTAGGTAAAATTGTTTAGATATATAAGGACGCAAAGTAATTTAAAACAGTGATAAGATAAATTTTAAAGTAGATTAATTAACTTGATTGATGAATAGTAAGGAGGAATAGTTGTGAATAATAATGTTAATCTTTATAAAGATGTAAGAGAAGATATAAGATCATACATGAAACAACTCAGACAATTTTCAAAGATACAAAATAATAGAAACTCAGACTTGAGTAATAGAGTGTTATTTACAGAAATGAGAAGTGGCTTATTCAATAATGAGTATTGTGAAAGGCTTGTTCTATTTTTAAAAGGGACAGGATGTGTTCTTGCTACAGAGACTGGAGGGTGCACGTTTTGTGGATTCTATAATGCAACTAACTTTGGGGTAAAAATCCCGGATGAGGATTATATACAGCAAGTTAACAATGTTTTAAACGACAAAGATATTAATTTTAGTAATATTCCGGTTATATGCTTATATAATGATGGAAGTTTACTTAGGGAAGAAGAAATTTCATTTAGCACTTTAATTAATATAATAAGTGAATTAAATAAAAAAGATAGTATTAAAAAAATAACAATAGAAGCAAGAGTTGAAGATATAACAGAGGATAAAATTTCTGCAATAAAAAAAGTAACAGATAAAGAAATTGAGATTGCAGTAGGTTTTGAATCAGCTAACCATACTATAAGGGATTTATGTATTAATAAAAGTTTTGAAAATAGAATATTTGAGGAAAAGTGTGAAATAGCTAAAAATTATGATGTGAGCATTGTGCCTTTACTGTTACTCAAGCCACCTTTTTTATCTGAATATGAAGCAATTCAAGATTACATTAGTAGTTTAGAATATTTAGAAAAACTTAACTTAAAAAGGATTGATATGGAGTTACTTACAGTTGAAAAATATACTATGGTATTTGATTTATGGGAGAAAAAAATGTATACTCCACCTAAATTATGGTCTGTCATAGAGGTACTGAAAAAAAGGGAAGAGAAGGGACTTAAAACACCTTTATACATAAGTCCAGCATCATATTCTGTTTCAGCAGAAGCTAAGACGTCAAATTGTTATAAGTGTGATGATTTTATAAATAGAGCTATCGAAGATTATAATATGTCTGGAGATATTTCTATGTTAAAAGGCATTGAATGTTCATGTAAAAAAGAGTGGGAAGAGTTAAAAATAAAAGAAAATTTAAAAGAAAATTTATTAGAAAGGGTAAATTATTTATTAAAACAGTTAAAATCTAGTTAGATATTACTATTGTAATCCCTGCCCCAAAAGCAGGGATATTATTAAATCAGTAGTGATAAAATATGGTTTGTTTTAAAATACTATTTGGAATTAGGTGATATTTATGATAAAAGAAGATAAATTATCTAGAAATAATATTGAAAATTTTATGTCATTAACGAGTATGCAGCAAGGAATGTTATTTCATTATATTAGTGATGAACATAGCTCAGAATATCATGAGCAATTAAGTTTAATTATTTTAGGAGATGTGAAAGTAGATTTATTACAAAGATCTTGGAACTTTGTAATAGAAAATAATGAAATGTTAAGGACTGTTTATAGATGGAAAGGAATAGATAAACCGGTACAAATCGTTATAAAAAAACACCAAGTATTGATAAAATATTTAGATTTTACAAGTGAACTAGATAAAAATAAAGCAGTAGAAAATATTAAATTACAGGATTTAAATAATAGAATAGATATAACAAAAGAAACATTAAGGATTTATTTATGTAAATTAAATGATTGTAAGTATGAGATGATTATAAGTAACCATCATATTCTATATGATGGTTGGAGTAACGGAATAATTTTAAAAGAATTAATGGAAGCATACAATTGTTTATATCAGAGCCAAGATCTTAAAAAAATTAATAAGACAAAGTTTAGTGAATTCATCAAATATACAAAAAACCTTAATAAGGATAAACAAAGAGATTATTGGGTAAGTTATTTGGGTAATTCAGATGGAAAAAATGAGTGCTTTTATTGTAAAGAAAGCGGTACTTACAAAGAATTTTCATATGAGATAGCTTCTGCAAAAACAGATAAAATCAAAAATTTTACTAAAGAAAATAAGATTTCATTAGCATCAGTATTATATGGTGCTTGGGGAGTTTTTTTGCAAAAATTTAGTAATTCAGACGAGGCTTTATTTGGAACAACAGTATCTGGAAGGCCAGAAAACATAAAATCAATAGATAACATGGTAGGGTTATTTATAAATACTATCCCATTAAGAGTAAAATCAGAAGATAAGTGCAATTTTATAAATTTAATTCGTGAAGTTGATATAGTACTTAGCGAAAGAAAAGATTATGAAAACACATCATTAGTAGATATAAAAGAGTATTGTGGATTAAGAACAAATGAAGACCTTTTTAATTCTATAGTTACAATAGAGAATTATCCATTGGATTTGAATTTAAACAAAGAGAGTATATTATCTATAGAAAATTTCTCTATTAAAGAAAAAACAAATTATAATATGGTACTAGAAATATTAACGTTTGAGAATCTTGAATTTAAATTTAATTTTAATAGTTTAGCAATTGATGAAAATATGGTTAAAAAATTAGGTAACTATTTAGAAAGACTTATAGATACATTATTAAGCAATCCAACAATTAAAATATCAGAAGTTGATTTATTATCAGAAGAGGAAAAGAATCAAATTTTATTTGAGTTTAATGATACAAAGGCAGATTATCCTAAGAATAAGACAATACAAGAATTATTTGAAGAACAAGTAGAGAAAACACCAAATAATATAGCAGTAGTATTTGAAGATATACAGCTAACCTACAAAGAGCTAAATCAAAAATCAAATCAACTAGCAAGAATACTAAGAACTAAAGGTGTTAAGGCTGATTCAATAGTAGGTATTATGATAGAAAGATCTCCAGAGATGATAATAGGAATAATGGCAATTTTGAAAGCTGGAGGAGCGTATTTACCAATAGATCCGAAATTACCAAAAGATAGAATAGACTACATGATTAAGGATTCACAAATAAATATATTGGTTACAGTAAAAGAACTAACAAATAAATTAGAGTTTAATGGAATTGTATTGGATATTACAGATGAAAGTGTATTTAAAGAAAATAGTGATAATTTAGATGTGATTAATAAGTGTAATGACATAGCATATGTTATATATACTTCAGGAACTACAGGTAATCCTAAGGGAGTTATGGTAGAGCATAATAATGTAGTTAGGCTTATGTTTAATGATAAAATGCTATTCGAATTTAATGATAAAGATGTATGGACAATGTTTCATTCATATTGTTTTGATTTTTCTGTTTGGGAAATGTATGGTGCGTTGCTATATGGTGGGAAATTAATAATAGTACCTGAATTAGTAACTAAAGATTTTGAAAAATATCTATATTTATTAAAAAGAGAAAAGGTAACAATATTAAACCAAACTCCAACTGCATTTTATAATTTAATGAATATAGAAGCTACTAATAAAGAAAAGGATTTAAATTTAAAGTACATTATATTTGGAGGGGAAGCATTAAATCCTCAAATGTTAAAGGAATGGAAAGAGAAATATAATGAAACTAAAATTATAAATATGTATGGAATAACAGAGACTACTGTTCATGTAACATACAAAGAAATAGGGAATGAAGAAATAGGAAATGGAATTAGTAATATTGGAAGGCCGATACCCACACTAACAACATATGTAATGGATAGAAATTCAAAGATTCAACCAATAGGAGTTCCAGGAGAGTTGTGTGTTGGAGGTGACGGTGTAGCTAGAGGTTATTTAAATAGAGCTGAGTTAACAGAAAAAAAATTCGTAACAAATCCTTATATTCCAAATGAAAGAATTTATAAATCAGGGGATTTAGTGAAATTATTAGAAAATGGAGATTTAGAGTACTTAGGAAGAATAGATAATCAAGTTAAAATAAGAGGATTCAGAATAGAGCTTGGCGAGATTGAAAATAGGTTGCTACAGCATCAACTTATTAAAGAAGCAGTCGTTGTGATAAAGGAAAATAAGGAAAAAGAAAAATATATCTGTGCTTATATGGTAAGTGAAAAAGAACTTAGAGAGTTGAATTTAAAGAGCTATCTAAAGGAAAGTTTACCTGAATATATGATTCCTGCATACTTTGTTAAGTTAGAAAAAATGCCAATAACACCTAATGGGAAGCTAGATAGAAGAGCACTTCCAGAAACAAGTTTAGATTCTACTTTAAATGAATATGAAGCACCAAGAAATGAAATAGAAGAAAAGCTGTCAAAAGTGTGGAGTGAAGTTTTAGGAGTTGAAAAAGTAGGAATAAATGATAATTTCTTTGAACTTGGAGGACACTCTTTAAAAGCAACAGTGCTTATCTCTAAAATACATAAAGAATTAGATAGAGAAATACCATTAAAGGAGTTATTTAAGGGACCAACAATTAAGCAGCTAAGTGAGTTTGTTGAATCTACAGAAGAAAATTCTTATTCAAAAATAGAAAAAGTAGAAGAGAAAGAGTACTTTGAAGCATCATCAGCTCAAAAGAGAATGTATATGCTTCAACAATTTGATAAGGATAGTGTGGCTTATAACATGCCTGTAGTGTTTGAGTTGCAAGGACAAGTAGATAAGAAAAGAATAGAAGAAACATTTAGGAAGATTGTTACACGACATGAGGCATTAAGAACTTATTTTGAAACTATTGAAGGTGAAATAGCGCAAAAAGTTGATAACTTTTATGAGTTTAAGCTAGTAGCTAGAAAAGACAATGCAGAAATAGAAACAATTATAAATAAATTTATAAAACATTTTGAATTAAACAAAGCACCATTATTTAGAGCGGAACTCCTAGAGAATAAAGATAAGGTATATTTATTAGTGGATATGCATCACATAATATCAGATGGTGTATCTATGAGTATATTAATAAAAGAGTTTGCGACTCTATATAATGGAGAAGAGCTAGAGCCATTAAGAATTCAATATAAAGATTTTGCATCATGGCAAAATAATTTCTTGAAATCAGAGGAGATGAAAACACAAGAAGAGTACTGGATTAATAGATTTAATGATGAAATACCAGTCTTAAACTTGCCATATGATTATGAAAGACCTGTTATGCAAAGTTTTGAAGGAGATAATGTAAGTTTTGAAGTAGATGAGAAAACTACAGAAGATCTAAGAAAGCTTACAAAAGAAACAGGAACTACATTGCATATGGTATTACTATCAGCATTTAATATACTACTGTCAAGATATAGTGGACAAGAAGATGTAGTTGTAGGAACTCCAATAGCAGGAAGGTCAAATGCAGATATTCAAAATATAATGGGGATGTTTGTAAATACATTGGCTTTAAGAAACAAGCCAGAAGGAAACAAAAAATATATAGAATTTTTAAAAGAAGTAAGAGAAAATTCTTTAAAAGCATACGAGAATCAAAGTTATCAACTTGAAACTTTAGTAGAAAAGTTAGATATAAGAAGAGATACAAGTAGAAACCCATTATTTGATGTAGTTTTCAACATGGTAGATTCAGTTAATCATGGGGATATTGAGCTTAAAGAGCTTTTATTAAAGCAATATAATATGGGAAATAAAATATCTAAGTTCGATCTAACTTTAAATGCATTAGAAAAGAGTAAAACTTTAGAATTCAATTTAGAATATTGCACAAAAATATTCGATAAAGACACAATAGTCAGACTAAGTAAGCATTATATTAATGTATTACGTCACATAATTCACAATAATGAAGTGAAAATATCAGAAGTTGATTTATTAACAGAAAAAGAAAGAAATCAATTACTATATGAGCTTAATGATACAAAGGCAGATTATCCTAAGAATAAGACAATACAAGAATTATTTGAAGAACAAGTAGAGAAAACACCAAACAATATTGCAGTAGTATTTGAAGATATACAGCTAACCTACAAAGAGCTAAATCAAAAATCAAATCAACTAGCAAGAATACTAAGAACTAAAGGTGTTAAGGCTGATTCAATAGTAGGTATTATGATAGAAAGATCTCCAGAGATGATAATAGGAATAATGGCAATTTTGAAAGCTGGCGGAGCGTATTTACCAATAGATCCGAAATTACCAAAAGATAGAATAGACTATATGATTAAGGATTCACAAATAAATATATTGGTTACAGTAAAAGAACTAACAAATAAATTAGAGTTTAATGGAATTGTATTGGATATTACAGATGAAAGTGTATTTAAAGAAAATAGTGATAATTTAGATGTGATTAATAAGTGTAATGACATAGCATATGTTATATATACTTCAGGAACTACAGGTAATCCTAAGGGAGTTATGGTAGAGCATAATAATGTAGTTAGGCTTATGTTTAATGATAAAATGTTATTTGAATTTAATGATAAAGATGTATGGACAATGTTTCATTCATATTGTTTTGATTTTTCTGTTTGGGAAATGTATGGTGGGTTACTATATGGTGGAAAATTAATAATAGTACCTGAATTGGTAACTAAAGATTTTGAAAAATATCTAGATTTATTAAAAAGAGAAAAGGTAACAATATTAAATCAAACACCATCTGCTTTTTATAATTTAATGAATATAGAAGCTACTAATAAGGATAAGGGTTTAAGTTTAAGGTACATTATATTTGGAGGAGAAGCATTAAATCCTCAAAGGTTATATCAATGGAAAGAGAAATATAATGAAACTAAACTTATAAATATGTATGGAATAACAGAGACTACAGTTCATGTAACATATAAAGAAATTGGAAGTGAAGAAATAAGAAGAGGAATTAGTAATATAGGAAGACCTATACCAACACTAACAACCTATGTGATGGATAAGAATTTAAAGCTTCAACCTATAGGAGTTCCAGGAGAATTGTGTGTTGGTGGGGATGGAGTAGCTAGAGGTTATTTAAATAGAGATGAGTTAACAGAAAAAAGATTTGTTATAAATCCATATATATCTAATGAAAGAATCTATAGATCAGGAGATTTAGTAAAATTATTAGAAAATGGAGATTTAGAGTACTTAGGAAGAATAGATAATCAAGTTAAAATAAGAGGATTCAGAATAGAGCTTGGAGAGATCCAAAATAGGTTACTACAGCATCAACTTATTAAAGAAGCAGTCGTTGTGATAAAGGAAAATAAGGAAAAAGAAAAATATATCTGTGCTTATATGGTAAGTGAAAAAGAACTTAGAGAGTTGAATTTAAAGAGCTATCTAAAGGAAAGTTTACCTGAATATATGATTCCTGCATACTTTGTTAAGTTAGAAAAAATGCCAATAACACCTAATGGGAAGCTAGATAGAAGAGCACTTCCAGAACCAAGTTTAGATGCTACTTTAAATGAATATGAAGCACCAAGAAATGAAATAGAAGAAAAGCTGTCAAAAGTGTGGAGTGAAGTTTTAGGAGTTAAAAAAGTAGGAATAAATGATAATTTCTTTGAACTTGGAGGACACTCTTTAAAAGCAACAGTGCTTATCTCTAAAATACATAAAGAATTAGATAGAGAAATACCATTAAAGGAGTTATTTAAGGGACCAACAATTAAGCAGCTAAGTGAGTTTGTTGAATCTACAGAAGAAAATTCTTATTCAAAAATAGAAAAAGTAGAAGAGAAAGAGTACTTTGAAGCATCATCAGCTCAAAAGAGAATGTATATGCTTCAGCAATTCAATAGAGATAGTACAGCCTATAACATGCCTGTAGTTTTTGAATTAGAAGGAAAAATAAAAGAGAAAAAAATAGAAGAAACATTTTCGAAGATTGTTACACGACATGAGATATTAAGAACTTATTTTGAAACTGTTGAAGATGAAATAGTACAAAAAGTAGATAACTCTTATAAATTTAAGTTGTTATATAGAAAAGATAATGAAGAAATAAAAAATATCATAAAGAACTTTGTAAGACCATTTGAACTAGAGAAAGCACCAGCATTTAGAGTGGAACTTATAGAGAATAAAGATAAAGGATATCTATTAATAGATATGCACCATATAATATCTGATGGTGTATCTATGAGTATATTAATAAAAGAGTTTGAGAGTGTATATAATGGAGAAGAACTTGAGTCATTAAGAATTCAGTATAAAGATTTTGCATCATGGCAAAATAATTTCTTGAAATCAGAGGAGATTAAGAAACAAGAAGAGTACTGGATTAATAGATTTAATGATGAAATACCAGTTATAAACTTACCATATGATTATGACAGACCTGTTGTGCAAAGTTTTGAAGGAGATAGTGTAAGTTTTAAACTAGATGAAGAAACTACAGAAGGATTAAGGAAAATAGCTAAAAAAAGCGGAACTACAATGCATATGGTAATACTATCAGCATTTAATATATTATTGTCAAAATACAGTGGACAAGAAGATATTGTAGTAGGAACACCAATAGCAGGAAGACCGCATGCAGACCTTCAAGATGTAATGGGTATATTTGTAAACACATTGGCTTTAAGAAACTATCCAGAAGGAAATAAAAAATATTTGGAATTTTTAAAAGAAGTAAGGGAAAATTCTTTAAAAGCATACGAAAATCAAAGTTATCAGCTTGAAGCCCTAGTAGAAAAGTTAGATATAAGAAGAGATACAAGTAGAAACCCATTATTTGATGTAATCTTCAACATGGTAGATACAGTTAGTAACGAGGATATTGAGCTTAAAGACCTTTTATTAAAGCAATATAATATTGAAAATAAAATATCTAAGTTTGATATAACTTTAAATGCAGTAGAAAGGAGTAAAACTTTAGAATTCAATTTAGAATATTGCACAAAAATTTTCAATAAAGACACAATAAACAGATTAAGTAAGCATTATATTAATGTTTTACATAACATAATTAACAATGATGAAATCAAAATATCTGAAATTGAATTATTATCAGAAATGGAAAAAACTCAAATACTATATGAGTTTAACGATACAAAGACAGATTATCCTAAAGATAAAACAATACAAGAATTATTTGAAGAGCAAGTTAAAAAAACACCAAATAATATAGCAGTAGTATTTGAAGATACACAGCTGACCTATAGAGAATTAAATGAAAAAGCAAATTCATTAGCGAGATTATTAAGAATTAATAAAATAGGTCCAGGGTGTATAGTAGGAATAATGGTAGAGAGATCTCCAGAGATGATAATAGGGATAATGGCAATTTTAAAGGCTGGAGGAGCGTATTTACCTATAGATACTAAATATCCAATAGATAGAATAATGTACATGTTACAAGATTCAAAAGTTGAATTGTTAGTAGTAGATGACAAATCTGTAGACAAGGTAAATTTTAATTGTGAAGTATTAAATATTAATCATAATAATGGCATAGCAGAAAATAATAAAAATTTAGCAATAGTTAATAGTGTTAATGATTTAGCGTATGTTATATATACCTCAGGATCAACTGGTAAGCCTAAAGGGGTAATGATAGAACATAAACAAGTTAATAATTTTATACATGGAATAGTTAAAGAAACAAGCTTAAAATCATATCAAACAATATTATGTATTACAACAATATGTTTTGATATTTTTGGACTTGAAACATTAGTTCCATTAACTAAGGGATTAAATGTAGTAATCGCTAGTGAGGAAAATCAGATTAATGGAGATGAACTAGGTAAAATAATAGAAAAAAATAAGGTTGAGGTAATGCAAAGTACTCCATCTAGATTAAATGTATTATTGGAATACAATGGTTTTAAAAGGGCGATGGCAAATATAAAATTATTATTAGTTGGAGGGGAAGAGGTACAGTCTAATATACTAGAAAAGTTATATGAAAACAACATAAAAATATACAATGTATATGGACCAACAGAAACAACAATATGGTCAACAACTAAGCTTTTAAATAAAGGTGAGAAAATAACAATAGGTAAGCCTATTAGTAACACAAAGATATTTATTTTGAATAATAATAAATTAATGCCAATAGGATTACCAGGAGAATTATGTATATCAGGAGATGGATTAGCAAGAGGATATTTAAACAGACCTGAAGTAACAAATGAAAAATTTGTAGAAAATCCATTTGAATCAGGTAGGAAAATATACAGAACAGGTGATTTAGCAAGATGGTTACCGGATGGGAATATAGAATTTTTAGGTAGAATAGACAACCAAGTTAAAATAAGAGGTTTCAGAATAGAGCTTGGAGAGATAGAAAACAAAATATTGCAACATAAGGAAATTGAAACAGCTGCTGTAGTAGTGAAAAAAAATAGTGAAAATGAAAAATATATATGTGCTTATGTTGTATGTAATAAAGAACTTAATGATCTGAATTTAAAGAGCTATCTCAAGAAAGGGTTACCACAATATATGGTTCCGGCTTATTTTATAAAGCTAGATAAGATGCCTTTGACACCTAATGGAAAGGTTGATAGAAAATCTCTTCCAGAACCAAATTTAGATGATTATTTTAATAAATATGAAGCTCCAAGAAATGAATTAGAAGAAAAACTTGCGCAAATATGGAGCGATGTACTAGGTGTTGACAAAGTAGGTATAAATGATAATTTCTTTGAACTAGGTGGACATTCATTAAAAGCAACAATGCTTTTATCTAAAATTCATAAAAATTTAAATAGAGAGTTACCATTAAATGAATTATTCAAGTCACCAACAATAAAAGAATTAAATGAGTTCATTGAAAGTTCAGAGGAAAATCCATATGCAATAATCGAAAAAGTTCAAGCAAGGGAGTACTATGAATCATCATCTTCTCAAAAAAGGATGTACATGCTACAGCAATTTGATAAAGAGAGTGTAGCTTATAACATGCCAGCAGTATTTGAACTTGAAGGAGAAATTGACAAGGTAAGAATAGAAGAAAGTTTTAAGAAGCTTGTTGTGAGACATGAAGCATTGAGAACTTGTTTTGAAACTATTGAAGAGGAAATAGTACAAAAAGTAGAGGATTCATACCAGTTTAAATTAGTATATAGAAAAGATAATGAAGAAATAGAGACCATAATAGAAAAATTCATAAGAACATTTGAATTAGAAAAAGCATCATTATTCAGAGTAGAGCTTGTAGAAAGTAGAGGAAAAAATTACTTATTAATAGATATGCATCATATAATATCTGATGGTATATCAATGAGTATATTAATAAAAGAGTTTACAGAGATATTTAATGGAAAATCTTTAGAACCTTTAAAACTTCAGTATAAAGATTTTGCAGCATGGCAAAATGATTTCTTAAAATCAGAAGAAATGAAAATACAAGAAGAGTATTGGTTGAATAGATTTAGTGATGAAATACCAGTACTAGACTTACCGTATGATTATGAAAGGCCTTCTATTCAAAGTTTTGAAGGAAATGATGTAAGTTTTGAGTTAGATGAAAAAACTACAGAAGAATTAAGAAAGTTTGCAAAAGAAACAGGAACTACAATGCATATGGTATTACTATCAGCATTTAATATACTACTATCAAGATATAGTGGACAAGAAGATATAGTAGTAGGAGTTCCAGTCGCAGGAAGATCAAATGCAGATCTTCAAAATATAATGGGGATGTTTGTAAACACACTAGCTTTAAGAAACAAGCCAGAAGGAGATAAAAAATACTTGGAATTCTTAAAAGCGGTAAAAGAAAACTCTATAAATGCGTATGAAAATCAAAGTTATCAACTTGAAGCTTTAATAGAAAAGTTAGATGTAAGAAGAGATACAAGTAGAAATCCATTATTTGATGTAATGTTTAATATGGTAGACATAGTAAATGATGACGATATTCATTTAGATGGACTTATATTAAAGCAATATAATGATGAAAATAAAATATCTAAGCTTGATTTAACTTTAAATGTAATAGAAAGCAGTAAAATATTAAAATTCAGTTTAGAGTATTGCACAAAGCTTTTTAATAAAGAGACAATAGAAAGATTAAGTAAGCATTATATTAATGTATTAGGTGAGATACTCAACAATAATGAAATAAAAATATCAGAAATTGAATTATTGTCAGAAAAGGAAAGGAATCAAATACTTTTTAAATTTAATGATACCAGGATAAATTACTCTAAAGATAAGACAATACAAGAACTATTTGAAGAGCAGGTAGAAAAAACACCTAATGATATTGCAGTAGTATTTCAGGATAAGAAATTGACTTATAGAGAACTTAACGAAAAATCAAATCAGCTTGCAAGAGTATTGCGAGATAAAGGTATAGGTGAAGAGTCCATATTAGGAATTATGGTGGAAAGATCATTAGAGATGATAATAGGAATAATGGGCGTATTAAAATCAGGAGGAGCATATTTACCTATTGACTCTAAATATCCAAATGAAAGAATAGAGTATATGTTATCAGATAGTAATGTGAAAGTATTATTAACACAAAAAACATTACAAAGTCCAATAGATATTAATACTGAAAAAGTATATTTAGATAATCAAAACTTATATACTGGAGAATCAGAGAATTTAAAATATATCAGTAATGCAAATAGTTTAGCTTATGTAATGTATACATCAGGTTCAACAGGAAATCCAAAAGGAGTGTTAATTAATCATAGAAATGTTGCTAATTTATGTGCGTGGGTAAGTAATACTTATGAGTTACATAAAAATAAAAATGTATTACAAAATACTAGTATATCTTTTGATGTTTCAGTTGAAGAAATAGTTCCAACTTTAGTAAATGGAGGAACTCTTTATATTACAACTGAGATTGAGGCAATAGATAGGGAAAAATTTAGAGAGTATGTTAATAAAAATAATATAAATTTAGTTCAAGTAGTGCCATCAACGTTACAAGCGTTTATAGTGGATGGAGAAAAATTAAATAGTGTAAATGTATTAGTAAGTGGTGGTGAAGTATTATCAGAATCCTTGAAAAATAAGATTCTTGAGTTAGGGTATAACTTATATAATACCTATGGTCCAACAGAAGCAACAGTTGATATAACAACAACAAAATGTGCAGAAAATAAGCAAGTAGTAATAGGTAAACCAGTAGGTAATATGAAAGTATATATTACTAATAAGTATGGAAAGTTGCAGCCAATAGGAGTACCAGGAGAACTTTGTATAGGTGGAGTTGGATTAGCAAGAGGATATTTAAATAGAGAAGATTTAACAGAACAAAAATTTATAGAAAATCCTTTTGAACATAATAAGAAAATATATAAATCAGGGGATTTGGCGAGATGGACATCTGATGGAAACATAGAATTTCTAGGAAGAATAGATAATCAAGTTAAAATAAAAGGAGTAAGAATAGAGCTTGAAGAGATAGAAAATCGATTAGTGACTCATGAGCGCATTAAAGAAGCAGCAGTATTAGTAAAAGTTAATGAAAATAATGAAAAAGATTTATGTGCATATTTAGTATGTGAAGAAAAGGTAGACATATTAGAAGTAAAAGATTATTTAAAAGAATCTTTACCTAGGTATATGGTGCCGAGATATTTTGTTAATTTAGAAAGAATGCCATTAACATCTAATGGAAAAATTAACAAAAAAGTTCTGCCAGAGCCGGATGAAGGAGAGTTAACGGGTGTAGAATATGTAGCACCAAGAAATAAGACAGAAGAAGCATTAGTAAAAATATGGTGTGAAGTTTTAAATGAAGAAAAAATAGGTATAGATGATAACTTTTTTGATTTAGGAGGACATTCATTAAAGGCTACGGTGCTTATTTCAAAAATTCATAAAGAATTAGATAGAGAAATACCATTAAAAGAATTATTTAAAACACCAACAATAAAGGGATTAAGCAATTTTATTCAAAATTTAACAGAAAATCCTTATTCTAAAATAAAAAATGTAGAAGAAAAGGAATATTATGAAACATCTTCAGCCCAAAAGCGAATGTATATGCTTCAAGAGTTTGACAAGGAGAGTGTAGCTTACAATATGCCTGTAATATTTGAAGCTGAAGGCAAAGTAGACAGGAAGAGGATAGAAGAAAACTTTAAAAAGCTAGTTGAGCGACACGAGGCATTAAGAACTTATTTTGAAACTGTTGAAGGTGAAATAGTACAAAAAATAGATAATACCTATGAGTTTAAGCTAGTAGATAGAGAAGATAATGAGAAAATAGAAAGTATAGTAAATAGATTTATAAGACCATTTAAAATGGATAAAGCACCATTATTTAGAGTAGAACTTGTAGAAAGTAGCGATAATACTTACTTATTAATAGATATGAACCACATAATATCTGATGGCATATCTATGAGTATAGTAATAAAAGAGTTTATAGACCTATATAATGGGAAATCCTTAGAACCATTAAAACTTCAATATAAAGATTTTGCTGCATGGCAAAATAACTTCTTAAACTCAGAAGAAATGAAAGTGCAAGAGAAGTATTGGATTGATAATTTTAATGATGAAATACCATTACTAAATTTACCATATGATTATGAAAGACCTGCTTTGCAAAGTTTTGAAGGAGATAATGTAAGTTTTAGAATAGATGAGCAAACTACAGAAGGGCTTAGAAAACTTACAAAAGTAACAGAAACAACAATGCACATGGTGCTACTATCAGCTTTTAATATACTACTATCAAAATATAGTGGACAGGAAGATATAGTGGTAGGAACACCAATAGCAGGAAGACCACATGCAGAACTTCAAAATATAATGGGAATGTTTATAAATACATTAGCTTTAAGAAATAAGCCAAAAGGAGATAAAAAATATATAGAATTCTTAAAAGAAGTGAAAGAGAATGCTCTTAATGCATATGAAAATCAAAGTTATCAACTTGAGGCTTTAGTAGAAAAGTTAGATATAAGAAGAGATACAAGTAGAAACCCATTATTTGATGTAATGTTTAATATGGTAGACGCAGTTGATGAAAATAATATTGAGTTAGATGGTATTTTATTAAAAGAATATAATAATGAAAATAAAATATCTAAGGTTGATTTAACTTTGAGTGCTTTAGAAAATGATAAGACAATAGAATTCAATTTAGAATATTGCACAAAAATTTTCAATAAACAAACAATAGAAAGATTAAGTAAATACTATCTTAAAGTATTAAGGGATATAACTAATGATACTGAAATAAAGATATCTGAAATTGAATTATTAACAGAAAAAGAAAGAAACCAAATACTATATGAGTTTAATGATACAAATACAGATTATCCTAAAGATAAAACAATACAAGAACTATTTGAAGAGCAAGTAGAGAAAACACCAAACAATATTGCAGTAGTATTTGAAGATAAAGGATTAACATACAAAGAATTAAATGAAAAATCAAATCAGCTTGCATGGATATTAAGAAATAAAGGTGTTAAGGCTGATTCAATAGTAGGAATCATGTTGGAAAGATCTTCAGAGATGATAATAGGGGTAATGGCAATTTTAAAGGCTGGAGGAGCGTATTTACCGATAGATCCAAACTATCCAAAAGAGAGAATAGAATATATGTTAATGGATAGTGAAAGCAAAGTCTTATTAAGCACACAAAACTTAGTATATAATATTGAGTTTGATGGAGAAATTATAGATTTATTTGATGAAGATTTATCTACAGGTGATTCAAGTAATCTAGAAATAAGAAATTCTTCAAGAAACCTAGCTTATATTATTTATACGTCTGGAACTACAGGAAAACCTAAAGGGGTAATGTGTGAACACAAAAACGTTGTTAGATTGGTTAAAAATACAAATTATATAGAGCTTAAAAAGGGCGATAGAATACTTCAAACAGGATCAATGGTTTTTGATGCTTCAACATTTGAAGTTTGGGGAGCTTTATTAAATGGAATAGAACTATATTTAACTAAAAATGAGAATATTATCGTACCTGAACTTCTTGAAAAGTTTGTGATTAAAAATAATATCACAATATTATGGCTTACATCAGAGTTATTTAATCAAATAGCAGAAGAAAATTTAGAGTTATTCAAAAACTTAAGATATCTGTTAGTTGGAGGAGACGTTTTATCACCCAAGTACATTAATTTAGTAAGAGAAGAATGTAATGGGCTTAAGATTATTAATGGATATGGACCAACAGAAAACACAACTTTTTCTACAACCTATTTAATCCAAAAAAAATATAGTTCGAATATACCAATAGGTAAACCAATTGCTAACTCAAAAACTTATATTGTAGATGAAAATCATAGATTGATTCCAGTAGGGGTTTATGGAGAATTATGTGTTAGTGGAGATGGATTAGCAAGAGGATATCTGAACAGAACAGAATTAACAGCAGAAAAATTTGTTAAAAATCCATTTGAAGCAGAAAAGAGAATGTACAAAACGGGAGATTTAGCAAGATGGTTACCAGATGGAAATATAGAGTTTTTAGGTAGAATAGACAACCAAATTAAAATAAGAGGATTTAGAATTGAGCTTGGGGAGATAGAGAATAGACTTTTAAGTCATGAAAATATTAAAGAAGTAGTTGTACTAGCAAGACAATGTGAGAGCACTGAAAAGTATTTATGTGCGTATATAGTTGTTGATGGAGACATTAAAAATTTAGAATTGAAGAGCCATTTAATGAAGAGCTTACCAGAATATATGGTGCCATCATATTTTGTGCGTATGGATCGATTTCCATTGACAACAAACGGAAAACTGAACAGAAAAGCTTTACCAGTTCCAGATATAAAAGAACTTATAACTTCTAAATACGAAGCACCGAGAAATGAAATTCAAGAAAAATTAACAGAAATATGGGGTGAAGTATTAGGAATAGAGAAAATAGGAATAAATGATAATTTCTTTGAAATTGGAGGACATTCATTAAAAGCTACAATGGTTATTAGTAAAATTCATAAAGAATTAAATGTAGTAGTACCATTGAAGGAGTTATTTAAGGGTTCAACTATAAAAGAAATAAGTAAATATGTTGAAAACAGAGGTGAAAACCTTTATGTAGCAATAGATAAAGCTGAAGAAACAGAGTATTATGAAACATCATCAGCACAGAAAAGATTATATACACTCCAACAGCTAAAAAAAGGAACTACAGCATATAATATTCCAACTGTATATAAATTAGAAGGGAAAATAGATAAAGAAAAGATTGCTAATACTTTTAATAAATTAGTGAAAAGGCACGATTCTTTAAGAACATACTTTGAAATTGTTGATGGTGAAATAATTCAAAAGATAGATAATGATTATGAATTTAATATGGATATGAAAGTAATGAATGAAATGGGAATCCAAGATATTGCAAAGGATTTTGTAAGAGCATTTGAATTAGGAAAAGCACCTTTATTTAGAGTTGAGTTTATAGAGAACAATGATGAAACATATTTATTAATAGATATAAACCATATAATATCTGATGGTGTATCTATGAGCATATTAATTAGAGAACTTATGACTCTATATAATGGAGAAGAGCTAGAGCCATTAAACATTCAATACAAGGATTTTGCCCAATGGCAAAATAAATTCTTGAAATCAGAAGAAATGAAAAAACAAGAAGAATATTGGATTAACAGGTTCAATGATGAAATACCAGTATTAAATATACCTTATGATTATGAAAGACCTATAATTCAGAGTTTTGAAGGTGATAATATTAATTTCTTCATTGATAAAGAAACTACAGATGGATTAAGGAAAATAGCTAAAGAAAGCGGAAGTACTATGCATATGGTTTTATTGTCAGCATTTACTATATTATTATCAAAATATAGTGGACAAGACGATATTGTAGTAGGAACTCCGATTGCAGGTAGACAAAATGCAGATCTTGAAAATACAATGGGGATGTTTGTAAACACATTAGCTTTAAGAAATAGGCCTAGTGGAGAAAAGATATATAGTGAATTTTTAAAAGAAGTAAAAGAAAGTTCGCTAAAAGCATATGAGAATCAAAGCTATCAGTTTGAAGAGTTACTTGAAAAGCTTGAAGTCATTAGAGATACAAGTAGAAATCCAATTTTTGATGTAATGTTTAATATGATGAACATAGATTATGATAACAATTTAGAGATGAATGGACTTATATTAAAGCCCATAATTATTGAAGATAAAACTTCGAAATTTGATTTAAATTTAACCGCAGTAGAAAGTAAAGATACTTTAACATTTAATTTGAAATATTCTACGAAGTTATTCAAAAAAGAGAGAATAGAACGATTACAAAAAGACTTTGACATAATTTTAAAAGCTGTAACAAGAAATAGTGATATAAAAATTGCTGATATTTCAATACTAGATAAGAATGAGAAAAAAAGTATCAATGATAGTATAAACAAAATTGAAAAGTTTGAAAATATGGAATTTAAGTTTTAAGGAAATAAATTACAACTATTGAGATATTAGATGAGTATATTATTGATATCGTAGTTCAATAATTGATTATATTACTCATCTAATATTTTAATTATTATTGATTTGGGTATAATCTAATACTCAAGATTTATTTCTATATGTTTATAATATCATTAAAAAGGAGAAGATACGAATGAAGGAGAATGAACAATTATTTGATATAGAGAATATAATACAGAATTCAAATGAATATTGGAGTCATTTTACAACAGATGACGTAGAGAGAGTAAGGATACCTTATGACTTCTCAGAAAAGTTTGAGTATAAAAAATCTAGTTATACTATATCTTTAAATGATAAATCAAGAAAAGTTTTAAATGATATAAGTGGAGATAATGATATCTTGATGTATATTATTTTTTTAGCGGGTTTATCTATACAAGTATATAAATATACAGGATATGAAAAAAGTGTTATAGGTATACCTGTTTACGAAGATGATATTGAAGATAATATAGTCATAAATAATAGTGTTTTGCCTTTGAAATTTAATCTTAATGATAATATTAGTATTAAAGAGTTAATAATTAATTTAAAAAATGGGGTATTAGAGATATATAAAAATCAGTACTGTAATTTAGATAATATTTTAAAAAATTCTAATATAGGTACTAATGTAATGGAGCTAACACCTATAAGTATTTATATGAATAGTCTACATAAAAGTAAACATACTGATTATATATGTAATTCAAATAAAAATGAAATAACTATTTGTATAGACAAAAATGATAATGAATCAATTAATCTATCATTTGTATATAATTCAAGTTTATTTAAAAAAGAAATAATAGAATTATTTGGGCAAAATTATACAAAAATAATAAACGAAATGGTAAGTAATTTTGATAAAAAAGTTAAAGATATAAATATCATAACAGAGGAAGAGCGAAGAAAAATATTATTTGACTTTAATGATACAAAAATAGAGTATCCCAAAGATAAAACAATACAAGATTTATTTGAAGAACAGGTAGAGAAAACGCCAAATAATATTGCAGTGGTATTTGAAGATAAACAGCTAACATATAGAGAGCTAAATGAAAAATCAAATCAGCTAGCAAGAGTTTTAAGAAACAAGGGAGTACAAGCTGAATCTATAATAGGAATAATGATGGAAAGATCGTTAGATATTATTATAGGAATAATGGGTATATTAAAGGCTGGAGGAGCATATTTACCAATAGATACGAGCTATCCTAAAGATAGAATAGAATATATTATTGAGGATGCAACAGTGGATATATTGGTAAGCTCATATGAAATTACTAAAAATCTAGATTTTAGAGGACAAACAGTAGATATTACTGATAAAGGGGTTTTTGATGGGGAAAAAAGAAATTTACAAGTAATTAGTAAAAATAGTGACCTAGCTTATGTGATTTATACTTCAGGAAGCACAGGTAATCCAAAAGGGGTAATGATTGAACATAAATCACTTATAAACTATATATATTTTTGTAAGACATATTATGGTGAAAATAAGATTGGAGACTTTCCGCTGTTTACATCAGTATCTTTTGATTTAACTGTAACATCTATATATACACCTTTATTATTAGGTAAAACGATTAGAGTATACTCTGATAAAGATAATTTAGATATTCAGCATATAATTGAAGACAAGCTAGATATAATGAAACTTACACCTGCACATTTAAGTATTATTAGTGAATTAAATACAGAGAAAATTGATATTTCAAAATTTATTGTTGGAGGAGAAGAGTTATCAATTAACTTGGCTAGAAAAATTTCAAGGAAATTTAATAGAAAAGTAGAAATTATCAATGAATATGGTCCAACTGAAGCAACTGTGGGATGCATTGTATATAAATATGAAGAATTGGATATAAAAGAAAAAACAGTCCCTATTGGATTACCAATTAATAACACTAGAGTTTATATAATTGATAAATCATTGAATATAGTTCCAATTGGGGTTCCGGGAGAATTATGCATAGCTGGTGATGGATTAGCAAGAGGATATTTAAATAGACCTGAACTAACAGCAGAAAAATTTATAGAAAGCCCATTTGAACCGGGACAGAGAATATATAAAACAGGAGACTTAGTAAGATGGTTACCAGATGGAAAGATAGAATTCTTAGGAAGGATAGATAATCAAGTTAAAATAAGAGGATTTAGAATAGAACTTGGAGAGATAGAAAATAGACTACTAAGTCATGAAAATATCAAAGAAGCAGTTGTGTTAGCAAGAGAAAATCAGAATAATGAAAAATATTTATGTGCATATATAGTATGCAATAAAGATAAGCAAAATTATGAATTAAGAGAATATTTAAAGGGTAGTTTACCAGAGTATATGATACCATCATACTTTGTGGATATAGATACAATACCATTAACAACAAATGGAAAGATAGACAGAAAAGCTTTACCAGAACCAAATATAAATGAACTATTAGCTTCTAAATATGAAGCGCCAAGAAACGAAATAGAAGAAAAGTTAGTAGAGATATGGTGCGAAGTATTAGGAGTAGAGAAAATTGGAATAGATGATAACTTTTTTGAATTAGGAGGGCATTCACTAAAAGGAATAGTGATTATATCAAAAATTCATAAAGAGTTAAATGTAGAAGTATCTTTAGAAGAATTATTCAAAAGTCCAACAATTAAAATGATAAGTGAATCTATAATCAAATCAGATCAAAGTGAAAATCTGTTTGCTACAATAGAAAGAGTAGATGAGAAAGAATATTATGAAGTAGCATCAGCACAAAAAAGAATATATATTCTACAACAATTTAATAAAAATAGTAAGGCCTATAATATGCCAATAGTATATGAATTAGAAGGAGAAATAAATAAAGAAAGAATAGAAAACACCTTTAAAAAATTAGTATTAAGACATGATGTTTTGAGAACATATTTTGAAGCAAAAGAAGATCAAATAGTACAAAAGATAGATAATGAATCTGAATTTAAAATGATGGTAAGAAGAGAAGATGAAGAAGAATTTAAAAATATCATAAAAAATTTCGTAACAGTCTTTGAATTAGAAAAAGGTCCATTGTTTAGGGCCGAGATTATAGAAAATCATGAAAAAACATATTTATTAATAGATATGCACCATATAATATCAGATGGTGTATCAATGAGCATATTGATGAAAGAGTTTGTGGCTTTATATAATGGAGAAGAACTATTACCACTAAGAATTCAATATAAAGACTTTGCAGAATGGCAAAATAAATTCTTAAAATCAGAAGAGATGAAAAAGCAAGAAGAATATTGGGTTAATAGATTTAATGATGATATACCATTAATAAATCTACCATATGATTATGAAAGACCCAAAATTCAGAGTTTTGAAGGAGATATTATTTATTTCAATGTTGATGAAGAAACAACAAAAGCATTAGGATATATTGCAAAAGAAAATACATGTACAATTCATATGGTGCTTTTATCAGCATTTAATATACTATTATCAAAATATAGTAGACAAGAAGATATAGTAGTAGGAACGCCAATAGCAGGAAGACCACATGCAGATCTTCAAAATATAATGGGTATGTTTGTAAATACTTTGCCTTTAAGAAATAGGCCAAGTGGAGAAAAGACGTATATTGAGTTCTTGAAAGAAGTAAAGGAAAACTCACTAAAGGCATATGCGAATCAAAGTTATCAGGTTGAAGAGTTAATCGACAAGGTTAATGTAAGAAGAGATTCAAGTAGGAACCCGCTATTTGATGTAATATTTAACATGACTAATATAGATTATGGTACAGATTTAGAGTTAAAGGGAGTTGTTTTAAAGCAAAAAAATAATGAAACAAAAGTAGCAAAAATGGATTTAACATTAACAGCAGTAGAATATGGTAAAACTTTAGCACTTAGCTTTGAATACTGTACAAAGTTATTTAAAGAAGAGACTATAAAGAGAATGTGTAACAACTATGTTGAAACGTTAAAGAATATATGTGAAAACACAAAAATCAAGCTCTCTGAAATAGAAGTAATAAAAGAAGAAGAAAAACAGCAAATACTATATGATTTCAATGAAACAAAGATGGATTATCCAAAAGATAAGACAATTCAAGAATTATTTGAAGAACAGGTGGAAAAGACACCAGATAATATTGCAGTGGTGTTTGAAGATAAACAGTTAACATATAAAGAGTTAAATGAAAAGTCAAACCAACTAGCAAGAGTTTTAAGAAATAAAGGAATAGGTTCAGATCACATAGTTGGAATAATGGTAGATAGGTCCCTAGAGATGATAATTGGAATAATGGGGATATTAAAGTCAGGGGGAGCCTACTTACCTATAGATGCAAAATATCCAAAAGATAGAATAGAGTATATGATTAAAGATTCAAATGTAGGAACAGTAATTGCAACAAGTGAAGTTAATAAAAATTTTGAGTTTAGTGGAAATTTAATTGATTTAACAGATGAAAATATCTGTAAAGAAAATGATAGTAACTTAGAGTTAATAAATAATTGTAATGATTTGGCATATGTAATATATACATCTGGCTCTACAGGAAATCCTAAGGGTGTCATGATAGAACATAGACAAGTTAATAATTTTTCACAAGGAATTACTAAAGAAACTGATTTAAAAAAACATAAAAGTATATTGTGTATTACAACAATTTCTTTTGATATATTCGGATTGGAAACTTTAGTTCCATTAATGCAAGGACTAAGTATAATAGTTGCTAGTGAGGAACAGCACATTGATGGTGATAAGTTAGGTCAACTTATTGAAAAAAGCAATTTAGATGTTATGCAATTAACACCAACAAGATTAAATATGCTATTAGGAAGTAGTAAATTTAAGAGTGCTCTAAATGGGATAAAAACAATAATAGTTGGAGGAGAAGAATTATTACCTAATATTGTTGAAGATTTAAAGGATTATAAAGAATTAGAAATATTCAATGTATATGGGCCAACAGAAACAACAATATGGTCAACCGTTAAGCTAATACAAAAGGATGAGAAGATTACTATAGGTAAACCTATAAGTAACACTGAGATATATATTTTAAATCAAAATAATCAAATAGTACCAGTAGGTGTACCAGGAGAACTTTGTATTGGGGGAGATGGATTAGCTAGAGGATATTTAAATAGACCAGAATTAACATCTGAAAAGTTTATTAATAATCCATTTAATTCAGAGAAGAAAATATATAAGACTGGAGATTTAGCAAGATGGTTATCAGATGGAAATATTGAGTTTTTAGGAAGAATGGACAATCAAGTTAAAATAAGAGGATTTAGAATAGAACTTGGAGAGATAGAAAATAGATTAGCATGTCATGAAAATATCAAAGAAGCAGTTGTATTGTCAAAAGATAATAATAAATATTTATGTGCGTATATAGTAGCTGATAAAGAGTTAAATACTAGAGAGTTAAGGGAATATATGAAAGAAACTTTACCAGAGTATATGACTCCAGCACATTTCGTACAAATAGATGAGATGCCTTTAACATTAAATGGGAAAATAAATAGAAAGGCGCTACTAAACATCGAAGTGAAAAATGAAAGTGAAAATAGAGTATTACCAAGAAGTTTACAAGAAAATCTAATTGCTGAAATATGGAAGGATATATTAGGAATAAATGAAGTATATATTTATGATGATTTCTTTGAAATAGGCGGAAATTCAATCAATATAATACAAATAGCAAATGAAATAGCAAATAAACTAAATGTTGAAGTTAATCCAGCAGATTTAATGATTAATACAACAGTAGCTGAGTTATCAGAACATATTATGAAAAATGATAGTTGTAATAAATATAAACATATTTTCAAGATAAATAATAGTAGTAGCGATAAAAAGATATTTATATTGCATGGTGGAGATGCAGATATATTTTATTATAGACATTTAGCAAAGTTATTAGAGGATAAGTATAGTGTGTACGGAATACAACCAAAGGGGTTAAATGGTAGAGAATCCTTACCAGAAAGTTATTTTGAGATGCTAAGAGACTATATTCGGGAAATAAGACTTATTCAAAGTGAGGGTCCGTATATATTTGCGGGATATTGCGTTGGTGGATACTTGGCATTTGATATTGCTAGTATATTTGAAATGCAGGGTGAGAAGGTTGGAGCTTTAATTGAAATAGATCAAGAACCTTTTGTAGAAAAGAAAATCTATTGGAAGGTAAGATTATTTAGAAGAATTTTAAAAGGAGTAGATTTTTTTAGAAGAATTACACGAAAAGATAAAAATTATACTCTTGAAAGATTTACTAGCATTATGGAGAAAAAACATGAAATTTCAAAAGAAAGGCAGATGGAAATAATAAGTGACAGGAAAAACATATTTAACTTTTTCTGTATGGAATTACTTGGAAATTGCAACTATTGTTATCTGGCGAAAAAAGTTAAAACACCTACTTTAGTTGTTAAGGCTAAAGAGAATGATAACAAATTATTTGAAGATGAATCATGGGAGAATATGACTGATAAAGATTTAGAATTTTATGAAATTGAGGGTGGTCACAAGACGCTATTGTTACCTCCTTATGTTGATAAGTTAGGCGAGATTATACTAGATTATCTTTCGAGAACTGTTGAAGAATAATATATGAAAGGAGATTTTTAAAATACACTCATGGGTATATTTTTTTAGTATTAGTGACTTAAATAATGTGCATTTTTTAGAAATTGGAGTGAAATGATTAATTAAATATCGTGATTGTTTGGAATGCATTGTAAATTATTCATCTTAAATAATGTGCTATTTAACAACATTATTTAAGGTGAATAATATATAGTTTTAAGTCGAATCTAAATATGCAACAAAGAAAATAATAAAAAAAAGTCGAAAAAGTTTACAAAATAAGTGGAAAGTAATAAAAGGATATTTACATATTGTGTTTTTTGATATAATACTATGTATTTTTGCAAAAAAAGAAATATAATAGGGGTGTACTTAGTTGAAGAGTTATATTGAAAACGAATAGAAAATTAAATCACCAATTAAATATTATTGAAATCAAGATAAAACTTGAAAAGAAAGAAATTAGACTTAAATAATGAGATAACTTGGGTTAAATTTTCTGAAAATTCAGTAAAATAAAAATAGAGTTAGAACAAACCTTTAGATATCAAATTATCTATGTTAATAAAATACTAATTGAAATAATAAGAAAGTGGGGAATTCAAAATGTTATATTTAAATGAAAAAGATATTAAAGAAATAGGTATTAATTGGAATGAAACAATTGATGTAATTAAAGATATTCTATTATGTATGGATAAGGGAGATTTTGCTCAACCATTAAAACCATATTTAAAATTTAGAGATATGAAAAATAGATTCATAGCTATGCCGGCATTTGTAGGAGGGGATTTTGATATAGCAGGGATAAAATGGATAGCTGGATTTCCAGATAATATTTATAAAGGTATTCCCAGGGCACACAGTATGATGTTTCTCAACAACACTGAGACTGGAGAGCCAATAGCAACAATAAACACTGCCTTAATAAGTATAATTAGAACGGCATCAGTTAGTGGTTTAGTAATAAAACATTATGACAAAGTAAGAAATTTGAAAGATATCAATATAGGAATTCTTGGAAGAGGACCTATAGGAAAGCATCATATGAAAATGTGTTTAGAACTATTAGGAGATAAAATAAAAAATATTTATTCTTATAGCTTAAGACCAGTAGATAAAGAGACATTAGAGCTTTCAGATAAAATAATTCCAGTTGATACATGGGAAGAAGCATATAAGGATGCAGATATATTTATCACATGTACAGTACCTACTGAGTCATATATAAATTTACCACCTAAAAAAGGATCATTACATCTAAATGTTTCATTAAGAGATTATGGTACAAGCATTTATGATTATGCTAAAGATAATATAATTGTTGATAGCTGGGAAAATGTTTGTAGATCTGGTACAGACTTAGAAAAAATGCATTTAGAAAAGGGTTTGAAACAAGAAAATGTTAAAACACTTAGTGAAATAGTTACAAAAGATTGTATGAAGGATTATGGTGAAAATGATGTTATTATGGTGAATTCTATGGGTATGGGAAGTTTTGATGTAGCTACTGCATCTTATTATTATAAAAAAGCTATTAATATGAATTTAGGAAAGCAACTAGATTAGTAAGTGGAGGATGAAAATGGAGTATTCACATGTATTAAAAAATGTAGGAAAAACTCCTTTAGTTAAAGTAGATTTAACTTCAGAATTAAACATTAATTTATACGCAAAATTAGAATCTTATAATCCTACAGGGAGTATAAAAGATAGGTCGGCGAATTATGTTTTAAGAAAACTATTAAGTAAAGGAATTATTAATAAAGATACCACCATAATCGAATCTTCCTCTGGAAATTTTGGAATCGCCTTAGCTAATTATTGTAAAATGCTTGGATTGAAATTTCACTGTGTTATTGATCCCAATATATGCACCATCAATGAAGTGTTAATTAAAAACTTAAGTACTGATGTTACAAAAGTTACTGTACCTGATGAAACTGGTGGATATTTGTTAACAAGGATAAAAGAAGTGAAACAATTGTTACAAGAGATACCAAATTCCTATTGGATAAATCAATATGCTAATCCTTATAATGCAGAAGCTTATTGTAATACTTTAGGAAAAGAGTTGGGAAAGGAACTTGATATTATCGATTACATATTTATTGCTGTAAGTTCAGGGGGAACAATAACAGGATTATCAAATGGAATAAAGGAATTACATCCAAATGCAAAGGTAATAGCCGTAGATAGTGTTGGATCAGTTGTGTTTGGAGGAGAACCTAAGAAAAGGTTTATTCCAGGCATGGGTTCAAGTATGGTACCTAAAATATTAAAGGATGCTCAAATTGATGATATTGTGATGATCGAAGAAGTATGCACTATTAAGATGTGTCATGAATTATTAAATAATCATAATCTTTTTATGGGAGGATCTTCTGGTGCTGTATTTGGGGCAGTAAAAGAATATTTTAAGGATAATGAATTTCAAAGAAAACCTAGTGTTGTAATGGTATTTCCAGATAGAGGAGATAGATATGCAGCTAGTATTTATGATGAAGAATGGGTAAAAAAACACATGAGTATGTAACCAATAGTAAATTAAAATTATATTTATATTTAGGGTGTAAGTAAAGTTTCTTTGGAGATCCGTAATAGGATTTTCCATAGGCACTTTATATTTGAGGGAGTAAAAGTTCGATATAAAAACTTATTGTGCTAATAACAGAATAAAGTAGTAGAGAAAAAAATTGAATTTTTCATAAAGATAGAAAATGTGTTTATTTAAAATATTAGCTATGACCAGTAAATTTAATAAAAAATTAAAAGAATTGGTTAAGATTAAGTAAGATTCATAGCAATTTCTATTATTTTAGAATATACAACTAAAAGTTAAAAGAGAAAGGAAGAATTTGATGGGAAAAGGTTCAAAGATTGATAAATCAAATATTGAAGAAATTCTTTCACTATCCCCTATGCAAGAAGGCATGTTGTTTCATTATTTAACAGAACCACATAGTGAACAATATTTTGAACAATTAAGCTTAAGATTATTAGGCGAAATAAATATGGAGATATTTGAAAAAGCTTGGGAGTTTGTCACGTATAATAATGATATGCTACGAACTTTATTTAGATGGGACAAGTTGGATAAACCTATCCAACTTGTCTTAAAAAAACACGACACAGCAATCAATTCATATGACTTTGCTTGTGAAGAAATATCAGTAAGTATAAAAAAATTAGACAACATTAAATTACTAGATAAAAAAAATAAATTCGATTTAGAGGAAGTACCATTTAGAGTTACTTTATGTAAAATAGAAAAATGCAAATATGAAATGATAATAACAAATCATCATATACTATTTGATGGTTGGAGTACAGGAATTATTTTACAAGAATTTTTTAATGCCTATGATTCACTAAATAAAAATAAAGCTATAGAAGTACAAGGTAAATGTAAATTTAAGGAATTTATAAAATATATAAATAACAAAGACAAAACTTCAGAAAAGAGATTTTGGAAAGGATATTTACAAAATTTTCAAGTAGGAAGTTTTATCAAAAATAAAACAGAAACTATTTCAAAACGACAAATAGATCAATATGATTTTCAGATAAAAGGAGACTTTATCAAGTTAACAGAAAATTTTATTAAAGACAAGAATATGACATTTGCAGAACTAATATATAGTACATGGGGACTTTTACTACAAAAATATACAAATAGTAATGATGTAGTTTTTGGAACAACAATATCGGGAAGAAATGTAAAGATAAAAGGAATTGAAAATACAGTAGGGCTATTTATTAATACTCTACCATTAAGAGTTAAAAATAACAAAGATGGAAATATTCTTAAATTTTTAGATGATGTAAAAATTGCAGTTCGTGAGAGAGAAATACATGAAACAACATCACTAGTAGATATAAAAGAATACAGTGAAATAAATAACAAAGAGAGTTTATTTGATTCATTAGTTGTTATTGAAAATTATCCTTTAGATAATCTTATAAATGACAGTAAAGGGGATTTAACAATAGAATCTTATTCTATTCAAGAGCAAACTAATTATCCATTGACATTATCTGTTAGTAAATCAGATGAGTTAAATTTAATATTAACCTATGATAAAGAACTTATAAGTGAAGAATATATAAAAAGTATGGCAAATCATTTTATAAATATTTTTGAGTTTATTATTAAAAAAAGTATGAATTCTAAAAAACATCTTGATATATTGACAGAAAGTGAAAGAAACAAAATACTACATGAATTTAATGATACAAAGAGAGGGTATTCTGCAGAAAAGACAATGCAAGAGTTATTTGAAGAGCAGGTTGAGAAAACACCAAATAATATTGCAGTAGTCTATCAAGATAAAGAATTAACATATAAACAGTTAAATGAAAAATCAAATTCATTAGCAAGAAAACTAAAAATCAAAGGTGTTATGGCTGATTCAATAGTAGGATTAATGTTAGAAAGATCTGCAGAAATGATAATAGGAATCATGGCAATTTTAAAGGCGGGAGGAGCATATTTACCATTAGATCCAAGCTATCCAAAAGAGAGAATAGAATATATGTTAAAGGATAGTGAGAGTAAAATAGTATTAAGTTCACAAGATGAACTAGATGATATAGAATTCAATGGAGAAATTATAAATTTACTTAAGGAAGATCTATTTAAAGGTGACTCAAGTAATTTAGAAAAAATAATTAAGCCAAGTAATTTAGCATATGTTATATATACTTCAGGAACCACTGGAATACCTAAAGGAGTAATGGTTGAAAATAGAAATCTTACAGCATATGTTGATGCTTTTTTAAATGAATTCAAATTAAGTGATAAAGACATTGTTCTTCAACAAGCAACATATTGTTTTGATGGTTTTGTAGATGAAGTTTATCCAATACTTTTAAGAGGCGGGAGGTTTATCATATGTAATAAATATGATGCTTTAGATTTAAGGAAATTGGAAAATATAATATTTAAGTATAAGATAAGTGTAGTAAGCTGCTCACCGTTGTTTTTAAATGAATTAAATAAGTGCAAAAATTTAAGTAGTATACACACCTTTATAAGTGGTGGAGATATTTTAAAAAAAGGATATATTAATAATTTAATAAATTATGCAAAAGTATATAATACATATGGACCAACAGAGACAACAGTATGTGCAAGTTTTTATAAATGTGATGATAAAGGTATCCTCAATATACCTATAGGTAAGCCAATAAAGAATTATAGAACATATATATTAGATAAAAATAAAGACTTAGTGCCAATAGGAATACCAGGAGAACTATATATATCAGGAGATGGTGTAGCAAGAGGTTATTTAAACAGGCAAGCGGAAACAAATGAAAAATTTGTTGATAATCCATTTGAATTAGGTAGAAAGATGTATAAAACAGGGGACTTAGTTAGATGGTTACCAGATGGAAATATAGAGTTTTTGGGAAGAATTGATAATCAAGTAAAAATAAGAGGATTCAGAATCGAACTTGAAGAGATAGAAAATAGGCTACTTCAACATGAAGAAATTCAAGAAGCAACTGTTGTGATAAAAGAAAATGAAGCAATGGGGAAATATGTATGTGCATATGTGGTAAGTCAAAAAGAGATTAATCGACTGAATTTAAGGAGCTATTTAAAGCAAAGTTTACCCGAATATACGATACCATCATATTTTGTTCAGTTAGAGAAGATGCCACTAACTAATAATGGAAAACTTGATAAAAAGGCACTTCCAGAAGCAAAATTAGATAGCTCTTTTAATCAATATGAATCTCCAAGAAATAAAGTGGAAGAAGAATTAGCATTAATTTGGAGCGAAGTACTAACAGTAAATAATATAGGTATAAATGACAATTTCTTTGATTTGGGAGGACATTCATTAAAGGCAACGGTACTTGTGTCTAAAATTCATAAAAAATTAAATGTAGAAATACCTTTAAAAGAATTATTTGAAACACCAACAATAAAAGGAATAAGTGATTTTATAAAAAGATCAGAAGAAAATCTTTATTCATCAATAAAAGAGGTAGAAGAAAAAGAATATTATGAAGTTTCATCAGCACAGAAGAGAATGTATATCATGCAAAAGTTTGAGGAAAATAGTATAGCATATAACATGCCAGCAATATTCGAATTACAAGGAAAAATCGACAGTGTAAGAATAGAGAATACATTTAAGAAGTTAATAGAAAGACATGAAGTTTTTAGAACATCCATAAAGGCTATTGAAGGTGAAATAATACAGAAAATAGATAATTTTTATGAATTTAAAATTGGATTAACAAAAGAGAATGAAGAAGTAGAAAATCTTATAAATAAATTTATAAGACCGTTTGAATTAGATAAAGCACCATTATTAAGAGTGCAGATTGTACAAAATAATCACAAAACATATTTATTAATTGATATGCATCATATAATATCAGATGGGGTATCTATGAATATATTAATAAAAGATTTCTCAGCTTTGTATAATGGAGAAAATTTAGAGTCTTTAAAAATTCAGTATAAGGACTTTGCAGAATGGCAAAATAAATTTTTAAGGTCTGAAGAAATTAAGAAACAGGAAGAATACTGGATTAATAAGTTTAATGATGAGGTGCCAGTATTAAATTTACCATATGATTATGATAGACCTGTTATTCAAAGTTTTGAAGGAGATAGCATTAGCTTTAAGGCTGATGAAAAAACAACAGAAAAGTTAAGAAAGTTTGCAAAAGAAACAGGAGCAACAATGCATATGGTGTTGCTATCAGCACTTAATATACTTCTATCAAAATATAGTGGACAAGAAGATATAGTAATTGGAACCCCAATAGCAGGAAGGTCACATGCTCAGCTTCAAAATATAGTCGGTATGTTTGTTAATACATTAGCCCTAAGAAATAAGCCAGAAGGAAATAAAAAATACTTAGAATTTTTAAAAGAAGTAAAAGAAAATTCATTAAAGGCATATGAAAACCAAAGTTATCAGTTTGAAGAGTTAGTTGAAAAGCTAAATGTAGGAAGACATACCAGTAGAAATCCATTATTTGATGTGATGTTTAATATGTTAGACGTAGCAGAAAAAATGGATATTTCATTAAATGACCTTTTATTAAAGCAATATACTAATGAAAATAAAATATCAAAGTTTGATTTAAGTTTTAATGCATTAGATAAAGAGAGTGTATTAGAATTTAGTATAGACTATTGTACAGATTTATTCAAGAAAGAAACAATACTACGATTAATAGATCATTATGTTAGAGTTTTGGAAATTATAGCAGATAATCAAGAAATAAAAATTGATGAAATTGAATTACCATCATATGAGGAAAAGAATCAAATATTATATGAGTTTAATGACACTCGTGCTGACTTTCCAAGTAATAAAATGATTAATGAATTATTTGAAGAAAAGGCAGAAAAGAATCCAGATAATATTGCAGTAGTGTTTGAAGACACACAGTTAACCTACAAGGAATTAAATGATAAAGCAAATCAACTTGCACGATTAATAAGAGATAAAGGGGTTGAAGGAGACTCAATAGTAGGATTAATCATGGAAAGAACAAGTAATATGATTGTAGCAATGTTAGGTGTATTAAAAGCTGGAGGTGCATATTTACCAATAGATCCGGAATATCCAGAAGAAAGAATATCATACATGATAGAAGATAGTAAAATCAAATTACTTATTACACAAAAAGAATTTATGGATATGGTAAAATTTGATGGCGAAGTGATAAATATCAATGATGATAAAATTAATGAACAAGATAAAGGGAATTTAGAAAATATAACAAGTATAAATAATTTAGCATATATTATATATACGTCTGGTACTACTGGAAAACCTAAGGGAGTAATGATAGACAATAAAAATGTCATAAGATTATTGTTTAATGAAAAATTTCAGTTTGATTTTAATGAAAAAGATGTATGGACTATGTTTCATTCCTATTGTTTTGATTTTTCAGTTTGGGAAATGTACGGAGCATTATTATATGGTGGGAAATTAGTGGTTGTGCCTAAAGAAGTTGCAAGAGATTCAGGAAAATATTTAGATTTATTAAAATCAGAAAATGTAACTATATTAAATCAAATACCAACACCATTTAATAATCTTTTGAATAATGAATTAAAAACAAATAAAAACGATCTCAAATTAAGGTATGTAATATTCGGTGGTGAAGCATTAAATCCAAAGGTTTTAAAACCATGGAGAATAAAATATCCTAACACTAAATTTATAAATATGTATGGTATAACTGAAACAACAGTGCACGTAACCTATAAAGACCTTAAAGATGAAGATATAAGTAAAACGATAAGTAATATAGGTAAACCTATTCCAACATTAAAAGTATATATAATGGATAAAAATTTAAAACTTCAACCAATTGGAATTGAAGGAGAAATGTATGTGTCTGGTCATGGTGTAGCTAGAGGGTATTTAAATAGACCGGAGTTAACAGCAGAAAGATTTGTAAATGATCCATTTGAATCAGGCAAAAAGATGTATAGAACTGGGGATTTAGCAAGATGGTTACCAAATGGGGATATGGAGTTTTTAGGAAGAGTAGATCAGCAAGTTAAGATAAGAGGCTTTAGAATAGAACTTGGAGAGATAGAAAGTACATTTCTTAAGAATGATTATATTAAAGAGACAATTATTATAGACAGAGAAGATGGGGAAGGAAACAAGTACCTTTGTGCTTATATAGTTTCTGACAAAGAAGTAAATAGTTCTGAGTTAAGAAAATATTTAAGAAATGACTTGCCTGAGTATATGATACCTTCATATTTTGTGCAACTTGAAAAGATGCCATTAACATCAAATGGAAAGGTAGATAAAAAGGCATTGCCAAAGCCACAAGGTGAGATAAATACAGGTTCTGAGTATGAAGCAGCAAGAAATGAAGTGGAAGAAAAACTTGTAGAGATATGGGAAGAAGTGTTGGGAGTAGATAACATAAGTATAAATGATAACTTCTTTGATTTAGGAGGACACTCATTAAAAGCTACAATACTTATCTCTAAGATACATAAAGAATTAAATAGAGAAATACCTTTAAAACAATTCTTTAAAACACCAACAATAAAGGAAATAAGTGGATTTATTGAAGAAATGAAAGAAAATCTCTATTCAAAAATAAAAAAAGTAGCAGAAGATAGACCATATTATGAGGCTTCATCAGCTCAAAAGAGAATGTATATGCTTCAGCAATTTAATAAGGATAGTATAGCATATAATATGCCTGTAATCTTCGAGTTAAAAGGGGAGATAGACAAGGAAAAATTAGAAAATATATTCAAAAAACTTGTTAGAAGACATGAGGGGTTAAGGACTTATTTTGAAACGTTGGATGATGCAATAGTACAGAGAGTCAATAGGACTTTTGAATTTAATTTTGTACACAGAAAGGATAATAGTGATATCGAAACTATTATAAATAAATTTATAAGATCATTTGAATTGGAGCAGCCAGAATTATTAAGAGTCGAACTTGTTGAGAATAATGGAAAAATATATTTATTAATAGATATGCATCATATAATTTCTGATGGTGTATCTATGAGTATATTAATAAAAGAGTTTATAGCTCTATATAAAGGAGAAATATTAGAACCCTTAAAACTTCAATATAAGGATTTTGCAGAATGGCAAAATCATTTCTTAAAGTCAGAAGAAATGAAAAAGCAAAAAGAGTATTGGAAGAACAGATTTAATGATGAAATACCCGTATTAAATTTACCATACGATTATAAAAGACCTGCTGTACAAAGTTTTGAAGGTGATGATGTAAGCATTGAAGTAGATAAGAAAACTACAGAAGAGCTAAAAGTACTTTCAAAAGAAACTGGAACTACAATGCATATGGTACTATTATCAGCATTTAATATACTATTATCAAAATATAGTGGACAAGAAGATATAGTTGTAGGAACACCTATATCTGGAAGAACACATGCAGATTTACAAAATATAATTGGTATGTTTGTAAATACTTTAGCTTTAAGAAATAAGCCAGAAGGTGATAAAAAATATTTAGAATTTTTAAATGAAGTAAAAGAGAACTCTCTAAAAGCGTATGAAAATCAAAGCTATCAGCTTGAGAATTTGATAGAAGAGTTAAATATAAGAAGAGATATAAGCAGAAATCCATTATTTGATACAATGTTCATCATAGAAGATATGGATAGAATAGACTTAGAAGTGAAAGATTTCAAACTTGAACCGTATAAATTTGAGCATAATATATCAAAGTTTGATTTGGTACTAGCAGCAACTGAGAATAATGAAAAAATATTATTAAATATAACTTATTGTAAGGAACTATTTAAGAAAGAAACAATAGAAAAATTATCAAGACATTTAATAAACATTATCAATAATATAGCATTTAACAAAGATATAAAATTGAAAGAAATAGATATTTTAAATAAAGAAGAAAAACAACAGTTACTAGTAGAATTTAATGATACAAAAGTAGAGTATCCAAAAGATAAAACAATACAAGAATTATTTGAAGAACAAGTAGAAAAAACACCAGATAATATTGCAGTAGTATATGAAGATACGCAGCTAACTTATAGACAATTAAATGAAAAGGCTAATAGAATTGCAAAGATGCTCAGACAAAAGGGAATAGTTAGAGATAGTATAGTAGGTGTGATATTGGAGCGAACACCAAAAATAATTGAAGCTGCATTAGGAGTATTAAAGGCAGGTGGAGCATATTTGCCTATAGATCCAACAACACCTAAAAGCAGGGTGTCATCAATACTTGTTGATAGTAAGGCATCAGTAGTTTTGACTACTGAAGACGTTGTAGATAATTATTCTTTTTATGAATTACAAGATGTAGGGCAGGATTCAATGGTTGAGATTTCTAAAAACTGTGAACGTACACCAATAAAAGATTTTGATGGATTGCCTATTCCAGACAGAACATTGGTTGATTATGAAAAGTTTAGTCCATATATAGGTCAGGCAATGGTAAAGAATGCTATATCAATTCAAGCTACAAGGGGATGTCCCTATAACTGTGCATATTGTCATAAAATATGGCATAAAAAACATTTTGTGCGTTCGGCAGAAAATATTTTTAAGGAAATACAGCTTTATTATAATATTGGTGTAAAGAGATTCGCATTTATTGATGATATTTTTAATCTTGATATAAAGAATAGCCGAGAGTTTTTCAGGATGGTAGTTGAAAGCCAAATGAAAATACAGATATTTTTCCCTAATGGACTAAGGGGAGATATATTAACTAAAGACTATATTGATTTAATGGTAGAGGCTGGTACAGTAAATGTTGCTTTTGCATTGGAAACTGCTTCACCTAGACTTCAAAAGTTAATAGGGAAGAATCTCAATATTGAAAAGCTTCGTGAAAACATTGAGTATATTACAGAAAAATATCCAAATGTAATTTTAGAATTATTTACAATGCATGGATTTCCCACGGAGACTGAAGAAGAAGCATTAATGACACTTAACTTTATAAAGAGTATTAAATGGATTCATTTCCCTTATGTTCATATTCTTAAAATATATCCAGATACTGATATGGAGAAGATTGCTATTGAAAATGGAGTATCAGAAGAGGATATTCAGAAATCAGTTGGGCTTGCATATCACGAACTACCTGATACGCTACCATTTGATAAGAGTTTTACTTTAAAATATCAAGGAGAATTTTTATATAAGTATTTTCTTTCTAAGGACAGGTTGCTAAAGGTACTTTCAATGCAGATGAAGGTATTGACTGAAGATGAATTGGTGCAAAAATATAACAGTTATTTACCTGTTGATATAAATAGTTTCGAGGATTTATTGGAGTATGCAGATATTGATTATAATGAATTTGAAAAAGTAGAGTTTTTAAGCAACGATTATGGTTATGTGCCTTCTTTCAATCAAAAATTAAAAGAATACTTCCCAGAAAAGCAACATGAGAAGGGTGCTTTAAGGGTTCTAATGCTTGATCTTTCACAATTTTTTAGTAGTGAAAGTAGTAATATGCTTTATGATGTTGTTGAGCCACCATTAGGGCCAATGTATTTATTAACCTATTTAAATAATAAATTTCATGGCAAAATTCAAGGGAAAATTGCTAAATCCAGAATAGATTTTGACAGCTTTGAAGAATTAAAGGCTTTAATTCAAGACTTTAATCCTGATGTTATAAGTATAAGAACACTAACTTATTATAGAGATTTTTTCCATAAGACGGTATCAGTAATTAGGCAATGGGGAATTAATGTTCCAATAATTGCTGGAGGGCCTTATGGTACAAGTGGTTATAAATCAATTTTAAAAGACACTAATGTTAATATGGTAATATTAGGAGAAGGAGAAATAACTTTCGGTGAAATAGTTGAAAAGATGCTACAAAATGGGAATTTATTACCTGAGCAGGAGATATTAAAAGATATCCCAGGTATTGCATTTGTAAAAGAGCAGGAAAAAAAGAGTGATAAGGTATTTAATCGTGATATCATACTTCTTGATAAAATGCTAGAAGATACTAAATACGATGACTTCGATATGGTGGAAAACATAAATGTTCCTAGTGATTTAGCATATGTTATATATACATCAGGAACTACAGGTAATCCTAAAGGTGTAATGATAGAGCATAGGAATGTAGTAAGACTATTCTTTAATGAAAAAATGCAGTTTGATTTTTGTGAAGATGATGTATGGACAATGTTCCACTCATTTTGTTTTGATTTTTCTGTGTGGGAAATGTATGGTGCATTATTATTTGGTGGTTCATTAATTATAGTACCAAAATTAATAGCACAGAATCCAAAGGAATATTTAAGATTATTAAAACGTGAAAAAGTAACAATATTGAATCAAACACCCACCGCATTTTATGCTCTTGCAAAAGAAGAGACAGAAATTCAAGAAAAAGAAATGAATGTAAGATATGTAATATTTGGAGGAGAAGCATTAAATCCCAAAATGTTATATGAGTGGAGTCAGAAGTATGATGAGACTAAGCTTATTAATATGTATGGGATAACAGAGACTACAGTTCATGTAACATATAAAGAAATAGAAATTCAAGATATACAAAGAGGTATTAGCAACATAGGAAAACCAATTCCTACACTAACAACTTATGTAATGGACAAACATTTGAATATCCAACCAATAGGAGTTCCTGGAGAACTATTTGTTGGAGGGGATGGAGTAGCTAGAGGGTATTTGAATAGAGAGCTGTTAACAGAGAAAAGATTTATAATGAATCCATATATTCCAAATGAAAGAGTATACAAAACAGGTGATTTGGTTAAGTTGTTAGAAAATGGTGAGTTAGAGTATTTAGGAAGGGTAGACAATCAAGTTAAAATTAGAGGGTTTAGAATAGAACTTGGAGAGATAGAAAATAGGTTGGTGCAGCATAAGAACATTAAAGAAGCCGTTGCAGTAGTAAAAGAAAATAATGATCTGGGAAAATATATATGTGCTTATGTTGTTAGCAACAGAGCATTAAATGATTTAAATTTAAAAAGATATCTAAATGAAAGTCTTCCAGATTATATGATTCCATCCTACTTTGTGCTTATAGAAAGAGTACCTTTAACATCAAATGGAAAGCTGGATATATTAGCTCTTCCAGAACCTAATCTAGATGAAATGATGAAAGAGTATGAAGCTCCAAGAACAAATGTTGAAGAAAAGCTATCAAGAATATGGAGTGATATCTTAGGGGTTAAAAAAGTAGGTATAAATGATAATTTCTTTGAATTAGGGGGGCACTCATTAAAAGCAACGGTGCTTATATCTAAAATTCATGAAGAGTTAAATAAGGAAATATCATTAAAAGAATTATTTAAGTCACCAACTATAAAAGGGTTAAGTGGGTTAATTGGAAATGTAAAACAAAGCACTTTTTCAAAAATAGAGAAAGTAGAAGAAAAAGAATATTATAAGGCAACATCAGCACAAAAGAGAATGTATATGCTTCAGCAATTTGATAAAGACAGCATAGCATACAATATGCCTATAATATTTGAGTTAGAAGGTAATATCAATAAAAATAAAATAGAAAAGATATTCAAGAATCTTGTTGCAAGACATGAGGCGTTAAGAACTTACTTTGAAACATATAAAGGTGAGATTGTACAAAAAGTAAACAGCGATTGTGAATTTAACTTTGCAATGAGGGAATATAATGAAGATATTGAAAATATTATAACTAATTTTATTAGGGTATTTAAATTAGATTCAGCTCCTTTAATTAGAGTAGAGATTGTGAAAAGTAAAGAAAAAACTTATTTGCTAATAGACATGCATCATATAATATCTGATGGTGTATCTGTAAGTATATTAATAAAAGAGTTTATTGATCTATATAATGGAGAAGAATTGAAACCATTAAAACTACAATATAAAGATTTTGCAGAATGGCAAAATAAAATTTTAAAATCTGAAGACATGAAAAAACAAGAAGAATACTGGATAGAGAGATTTAAAGGTGAAATTCCAGTATTAAACTTACCATATGATTATAGGAGACCTACTATCCAAAGCTTTGAAGGTGATAGTGTGAATTTTCAAGTAGATGAAGAAATTACAGAAAATTTAAGGAAACTCGCAAAAGAAACAGGAACAACAATGCATATGGTTATATTATCAGCATTTAATATTTTATTGTCAAAATACAGTGGTCAAGAAGATATTGTAGTAGGAACACCAATAGCAGGACGGATACATCCAGAACTTCAGAATATATTGGGTATATTTGTAAATACATTAGCTTTAAGAAATATGCCAAAAGGAAACAAAAAATATTTAGAATTTTTATATGAAGTAAAAGATAATTCTTTGAAGGCATATGAAAATCAAAGTTATCAGTTTGATGAGTTGGTTGAAAAGCTGGATATAAGAAGAGATACAAGTAGAAATCCACTTTATGATGTTATGTTTAACATGATAGATACAGTAGAAAGTGAGGATATTGTGTTAAATGATCTTTTATTAAAGCAATATAATAGTGGAGATAAAATATCAAAATTTGATTTGCATTTAAGTTCATTCGATAAAAAGGATAAATTAGAATTTAGTATTAATTATAGTTTGAATTTATTTAAGCATGAAAGCATTGAGAGTATGGTGGAGCATTTCAAAAATATACTAAACCAGATAGGTATAGATAGAAATCAAAAGATTGAAAATATATCTATGTCATCAAGTGCAGAAATTGAGTTTATTCATAATATTCTAGATGACTCTGAACATGAGATCTTATTTGATTTAGATTTTTAGTTTTGATATATAAGTGTGAATTTATATATTATTAAATTACTTTATGATAATCATAAGAGTTTAATTGAATGTAAGAAGTAATAAAAATTTAATAAGTTTTTATTAAAAATAAATATTCTCAAAACATAAAATGACTATTGGAAAAATAACATAATAATGTTTTGAGAATATATTTTTATTAGCTAAGAAATTATCTGATAAATAAGAAATTGCTAGTTAAATATAATAAAGGAGGTAGTTAATAATTATGAAGGAAAAAAAAATTATAACCAACTCGTTAAAAGAGATAAAAGATAGTGAGATGTATTGGAATAGAATATTTGAAAAATCAACAGAAAAAGTAGGATTTCCTGCTGATTTTTATAAAGAGACAGAATCTAGAAAATTGAAGTTAAGATATGAACTTGATGATAAATTATATGATAGATTAATTAAAATAACAAAAAATGATAACATATCAATATATGTATTTTTACTAGCAATCCTTGGAATAGAATTATTCAAATATAATAATAAAAGCGACTTGACTATTGGTTCACCAGTATGTTTTAAATCAAATCAAAATATAACTACAAATAAAGTTCTACCTTTTAAGATATTATTAAATGAAAATATTACATTTAGAGAAGTATTACTAAATGTAAGTAACATTGTAAGGAATGGATATAAGAATCAAATATATCCATTGGAGAATATTAACCAATACTTATTCAACGATATTGTGACAGTTAGTTGTGCAATGAAAAATATTCATAAAGCAGAACACATAGAACACATAACTAAATCTTTACATAATGAAATAACATTTTTATTTGAAAAAACTGAAAACAGTATTGTTGTAGAGATTATTTATCTTTCTAAAAAGTTTGAAGAAGATACAATTAAAAAAGTCTGGAAAATTTATGACAAGATAATAAATTCAATATTCAAAAATTTTGATAGAAAGCTTAAAGAAATTGAAATATTAACAGATGAAGAAAAGAATGAAATATTAAATGAGTTTAACGATACATATGCCGAATATCCAAGAGAAAAAACAATTCAAGAGCTATTTGAAGAACAAGTAGAAAAGACTCCAAATAAGATAGCCGTTATGTTTGAAAAAAATAAACTTACTTATGAAGAATTAAATAAAAAAGCGAATCAGTTAGGAGGGTTAATAAGAGAAAATGGAATAAAGCAAGGATGCATTGTAGGAATAATGGCAGAAAGGTCATTTGAGATGATAATAGGTATAATGGCGATTCTAAAATCAGGCGCAGCGTATTTGCCAATAGACCCTAAATATCCAAAAGATAGGATAGAATATATACTTAATGATAGTGAAGTAGGATTAGTTTTAGTAGGGAATAAGTATGATTCTATTGATAATTTTCATGGGAATATAATAGACATTAGAAGTGAAAAGATCTATGATAGATGCTCTGATAATTTAGAAAAAATTAATAAAAGTAGCGATTTAGCGTATGTTATATATACATCAGGGTCTACTGGTAATCCTAAAGGAGTTATGATTGAACATACATCACTGATAAATAGATTAAATTGGATGCAAAAAAAGTATCCATTAGATGAAGAGGATATAATACTTCAAAAGACAACGTATACTTTTGATGTTTCTGTTTGGGAGATATTATGGTGGTCACTAGTTGGAGCGAGTGTATTTATGCTTAAACCAGAAATGGAAAAAGATCCAGAATTTATAGCTAAAGTAATAGGAGAAAACAATGTATCAATCATGCATTTTGTTCCGTCTATGTTTAATTCATTTATAGATTACATAGAAAGTAAAAAGTCAGCAAATCAAATCAAAACATTAAAAAGAATATTTTCAAGTGGGGAAGCTATAACGATTCAACAAATTAATAAATTCAAAAGTCATATAAATGAACAATGTGACATTGATTTAATTAATTTATATGGGCCGACTGAAGCAACAATAGATGTAACATATTATGAGTGTCTTAATGAAGTAATCAGAAAAAATGTTCCAATAGGAAAGCCTATTGATAATACTAAAATATATATTGTTGATAAGAATAATAGATTGTTACCAAAGGGAATTCCTGGAGAATTATGCATTGCAGGTGATGGATTAGCAAGGGGATATTTAAATAGACAGGAGCTAACAGCAGAAAAGTTTGTGGATAACCCATATGAACTAGGAAAAAGAATGTATAAGACAGGGGACTTAGCAAGGTGGTTACCAGATGGGAATATAGAGTTCTTGGGAAGAATAGACTATCAAGTTAAGATAAGAGGATTCAGAATAGAACTTGGAGAAATAGAAAACATGCTCCTCAAGCATGTTGATATTAAAGATGCAATTGTTGTTGATAGAGAAGATGCGGAAGGTAACAAATATCTAAGTGCATATATAGTTTCTGAAAATGAAGTGAATAGTTCTGAATTAAGAAAATATTTAAGAAATGGTTTGCCAGAGTATATGATACCTTCATATTTTGTACAACTTGAGAAGATGCCATTAACATCGAACGGGAAGATAGATAGGAATGCGCTACTTAAGGCAGAAGGAAAAATAAACACAGGAGTAGAGTATCAAGCGGCAAGAAATGAGATAGAGAAAAAGCTTGTAGAGATATGGGAAGAGGTATTAGGAGTTGAAAATATTGGTATATATGATGATTTTTTTGACTTAGGTGGGCACTCACTAAAAGCAACTATATTAACTGTCCAAATGCATAAAGAATTTCAAATAGAAATACCATTAAAACAACTATTTAATAAACCAAGTATATATGAAATTTCAAAGTATATAGAGGAATCTGAAAAAACTATATACCAATCAATAGAAAAAGTAACAGAAGATAGGCCATATTATCAAGCTTCATCAGCTCAAAAGAGAATGTATATGCTCCAAAATATAGAATCAAATGGCACAATGTATAATATGCCATTTGCTATAGAATTTAAAGGGGAAATTGATAAGGAAAAAATAGAAAAAGCTATTATAAAAATAATAGATAAACATGAATCTTTAAGAACGTCTTTTGATACAATTGATGGGGAAATTGTTCAAAGAATTAACAAAGAAATAGAATTTAAAATAGATTGTTTAGAAAGTTCTAATGAGTTTATAGAGGATGAAGTTAATAAGTTTATAAAATCATTTGATTTAAATAAAGCGCCATTATTAAGAACAGCGCTAATAAAGACTGAAGAAGATAAACATATAATGGTATTTGATATGCATCATATAATTTCTGATGGTATATCAATGGGGATTCTAGTTAATGAATTTACAGAAGCATATAATGGCAATGACATCGGAGCACTGAAATTACAATATAAGGATTATTCTGAATGGCAAAATAATACATCAAAATCAGAAGCTATGAAAAAGCAAGAAGAGTACTGGCTAAAAAAATATGATGGAGAGATACCAGTACTAAACTTACCGTGCGATTTTAAAAGACCAGAAGTTCAAATGTTTGATGGAAACAGAATAGAATTTTCTTTAGATAAGGAATTAAATGATAAGTTAAGAGAAATGGTAAAAGAAACAGGGACAACCATGAATATGCTACTGCTATCGGCATATAGTATTCTTTTATCTAAGTATAGCGGACAGGAAGATATAATAATTGGAACTCCCATTGCTGGAAGACCTCATGCAGATTTAGAAAATATAATAGGAGTGTTTGTAAATACATTAGCACTAAGAAATTATGTGGATAAAAATGATACCTTTATGGAATATCTTGAAAAGGTAAAGGAAGAATGCTTAAATGCATATGAAAATCAAGATTATCAATTTGAAGAGTTAGTAGATAAGCTTGATATAAAAAGAGATATGAGTAGAAATCCTTTATTTGATGCAATGTTTGATTTTCATAATGAGAATAATTCAGATATGAGAATTAAAAATATGGATTTTGAAGAATATAATTTTGAAAACAATATGGCTAAATTTGATTTGACCTTATCATCAGTAGAAACAGAAAAGGAATTAGAGTTTAGCATAGAATACTGTAGTAAATTGTTTACTAGAGAAACAATAAATAGAATGAAAGAACATTACAAAAATATACTTAAGACCATAGTGGAAAATAGAAAAATATTAATATCTGAAATAGACATTTTAACAGATAAAGAAAAGAATCAAATATTTAAGGAGTTCAATGATACTAATGTTGATTATCCAAGCAGTAAAACATTTCAACAAATATTTGAAGAACAAGTAGAAAAAACACCAGATAAATTAGCGGTAGTATTTGAAGATACACAGTTAAGCTATAAAGAGTTAAATACAAAAGCAAATCAACTTGCACGATTATTAAGAGCCCATGGGGTGAAAGAAGACTCTATAGTAGGAATAATGATGGAAAGATCTATCGATATGATAGTATCAATTTTAGGGGTATTAAAAGCTGGAGGTGCATATTTACCGATAGATTTTAATTACTCAGATGATAGAATAGATTATATATTAAATGACAGTAAAACAAAATTAATAATAACTAAAGGAAAATATCAGGAAAAAATAAAGTCAAACATTGATATTAAAATTATAGAATTTGATATAAACAGCTTGGAAATAATGAGACAGGATGTAGATAATTTAAGAAATATTAATAAATTAAATGACTTAGCATATGTAATTTATACGTCAGGAAGCACTGGGAAGCCAAAAGGTGCAATGATAGAACAAGCTGGAATGGTTAATCATTTATTTGCCAAGATAAATGATATGGAAATAAATGAAACAAGTGTAATAGCACAGAATGCATCACATTGCTTTGATATATCAGTATGGCAATTTTTATCAGCAATTATAGTGGGAGGAAAGGTAGTAATTTATTCAGATGAAATAATATTAAACATTGATGCCTTTGTAAAACAAGTAATTGAAGATAAAATAAGTATTTTAGAAGTTGTACCAACGTATTTAGCAGCGATGATTAAAGATCTGAAGCAGGAAAATATAGAATTTAAATCATTGAGATATATACTGGTAACAGGAGAAGCGTTAAAAGGACAGTTTGTGAAAGAATGGTTTGAAATATATAAAAACATAAAAATGGTAAACGCCTATGGACCGACAGAAGCATCAGATGATATAACACATTTTATAATGGAAAATAAATGTGAAAGTGACTCAGTTCCAATAGGCTATCCAGTACAAAACATGAAGATTTATATATTGAATAATAATAAATTATGTCCAATTGGAATAGTGGGTGAATTATGTGTTTCTGGAATTGGAGTAGGAAGAGGATATATTAATAGACCAGAACTTACAGCAGAAAAATTTGTGGACAATCCATTTGAAATGGGCAAAAGAATGTATAAGACAGGAGATTTAGCAAGATGGTTGCCTGATGGAAATATAGAGTTTTTAGGAAGAATAGATCATCAGGTTAAGATAAGAGGATTTAGAATAGAACTTGGAGAGATAGAAAATACACTTATTAAGCATGATAACATTAAAGAGACTGTTGTGATTGATAGAGAAGATGAGCACGGAAATAAGTTTTTATGTGCATATATTGTTTCTGATAAAGAACTCAACATTTCTGAAGTAAGAAAGTATTTAAAAAATAGTTTGCCAGAATATATGATACCATCATACTTTGTGCAGTTAGAAGTTATGCCTATGACAGCTAATGGGAAGATAGATAGAAAGGCATTGCCAAAACTAGAGGGAGAAATAAACACTGGAAAAGAGTACGAAGCTGCAAGGAATGAAGTGGAAGAAAAGCTTGTAGAGGTATGGGAAGAAGTATTGGGTGTTAAAAAGATAAGTATAAACGATAACTTCTTTGACTTAGGAGGACACTCATTAAAAGCAACTGTATTAACTGCCAAAATGCATAAAAAAGTTAATGTAGAAATACCATTAAAACAATTATTTAGTTATCCTACTATAAAGGAAATATCAAAATTCATTGATGAATCAGAAAAGACTATATATGAATCAATAAAGCAAATAGAAGAAAAAGAATACTATAAAGCATCATCAGCTCAAAAGAGGATGTATATGCTTCAAAGTATAGAATCACAAGGAACAATGTACAATATTCCATTTGCTATAGAATTTAAAGGTGAAATTGATAAAGTAAGAATAGAAAAAGGAATTACTAAGCTATTAAATAAACACGAATCTCTTAGAACATCTTTTGACACGGTAGATGGAGAAATTGTTCAAAAGATAAATGAGGTAGTAGAATTCAAAATAAATTATATAGAAAGCACTGAGGAGTCTTTAGAAGAAGTAATAAGCAAGTGCATTAAACCTTTTGATTTAAGTGAAACACCATTATTTAGGGTAATGGTGATAAAAACAGAAAAAGACAACCATATACTGGTATTTGATATACATCATATAATATCAGATGGAATATCTATGGGGATACTAGTAAATGATTTTGTAGAAGCTTATAATGGCAATGACATTGGAAAATTAAGATTACAATACAAGGATTATGCAGAATGGCAAAATAGTATAATAAGCTCAGAGAACATGAAAAAACAAGAAGAGTATTGGCTTGAAAAATATGATGGAGAGATACCAGTACTAAATTTACCTTATGATTATAAACGACCAGAGATTCAAACATTTGATGGAAGCAGCATAGAATTCTCTTTAGATAAAGAATTAAGTAGTAAGTTAAGGAAGCTGGTAAAAGAAACAGGAACAACAATGAATATGCTATTACTGTCAGCATATAACATTCTTTTATCTAAGTATAGTGGACAGAAAGATATAGTAATTGGAACTCCAATTGCGGGCAGACCTCATGCTGAATTACAAAACATTATAGGTATGTTTGTAAACACGCTAGCATTAAGAAATTATGTTGATAGAAATGATACCTTTATAGAATTTCTTAAGAAGGTAAAAGAGGAATGTTTAAGTGTATATGAAAATCAAGATTATCAATTTGAAGAGTTAGTAGATAAACTTAATTTAAAAAGAGATATGAGCAGAAATCCTTTGTTTGATGTAATGTTTGATTTTTATAATGAAAGTAAGTCTGATTTAAAGCTTGAAAATATGGGATTTAAAGAGTTTGGTTATGAAAATAGTACAGCAAAGTTTGACTTAACATTAGCTGCAATGGAAACAGAAAAAGAATTAGAGTTTACTATTGAGTATTGTACTAGACTATTCACAAGTAAAACAATAAACAGAATGAAAGATCATTACAAAAATATATTAAAGACAATAGCTGAAAACAAAAATATATTAATATCAGACATTGAATTATTATCAAAGGAAGAAAAGAATCAAATATTAAATGAGTTTAATGATACTTATGTTGATTATCCAAGAGATAAAACAATTCAAGAACTATTTGAAGAACAAGTTAAAAAGACTCCTGATAATATTGCAGTTATTTATAAGGATAAGAAGGTAACTTATAAAGAATTAGAGGAAAAATCAAATCAAATTGCTAGGGCTTTAAAAGAAAAAGGATTGAAGAGGCAGGAACTTGTCGGGATAATGTTTGAACGATCAATTGATATGATAGCTTCAATAATAGGAACTTTAAAGGCCGGTGGGGCATATGTACCTATCGATGGAAATTATCCAATTAATAGAATAAAAGCAATTTTATCAGATTCAAAAGCTAAATATTTAATGACAAAATCAAATTTCATTTTGAATAAAACTGATTTTTATTATGAAATTAATTCAAGTACTGAAGTAAGTCATTTAATATACCTTGATAATATTAATAATATTGAAGACGATAATAACTTATTTAAGACTTTCAAAGTGGCCGAAAGCTTAATCAAATTTGATGATTCAATGATTAATAAAGACTTAACTCTTTATTATAATGAAAATAGAATGACTTTCGAAGTTTATATGAAGAAAATTGAGAGACTTTGCGAGTTCTTAAAGAATAATAAATTGGATGTGAATAGGAAAGTTGGAGTAATGTTTAACAATCCAATTAATAAAATAATTGCCACGATGGCATTGAAAAATACTAATTTACTCTTTGAAGTAATTGATACTAATATAAGTCTAGATGAAAAAATGGAGAGTATTAGAGAGAGTAATATTCAAACAATAATTTCAGATAGTGATTATTTAGATGAAATAGATCAAATTTTTTGGATATGTAATCAACTTAATTCCTATATTATTTTAGATGATTATAGTGTTCATGAAAGCAAAAAAGAAGAACAATTAACTAGTTTATGGAATATTGTTGCTGATGAGTCATCAGAAGAAATAAATGATTATGGGTGGCAGAATAGTTACAATGGAGAAAAATTTTCAGTTGAAGAAATGAAAGAATACATTGATAATTTCAATCTTAAATTAAAGCCTTATATAAATTCTAATTCTAAAGTTTTAGATATAGGGTGCGGTCATGGGTTAGCTTTATTTGAAATTGCGCCTAAAGTTAAAGAGTATTTAGCTACGGATATGTCACAAATAATTTTAGAAAAAAACAAAAGAAGAGTTGAAAGGGAAAAGCTTACAAATGTAAAGTTTAGAGCTTTACCAGCAAGTGATATTTCTAAATTAGATGTAAAAGGCTACGATATTGTGGTTTGTTGTAGTGTTATTCATTATTTTCCAAATACCTTATATTTAGAAGATGTAATAAAAGGGGCAATAGAAATATTAGGAGATGAAGGGATTATCTATCTTGATGATTTGATGGATACGAATACTAGGAGAGACTTAATAGATTCAGTTTTACAATACAAGAAAAATAATCCTTTAACATTGACGAAAACAGATTGGAGTAGCGATTTATTTATTAATAGTGATTTCTTTGAATTACTTGAGAAAAAATATCCCGAAATAGTTGAAGTTCAAATAACACCTAAATTAGGAAAAATACCAAATGAATTAACAAAATATAGATATGATGTATTGTTGAAGGTAAATAAAAAACTAAAAAATAAATGTGTAAAGAAAAATATAATAAAAAACAGGTACACTGCTGATGATATTTTAGGTTATGAAGAATGTATAGGAGATAAATTAAATATAAAAAAACCACTCAAATTTGTAAGTGGAGATAATGATAATCAGTTAACTGACTTTGCTTCAGTAAGCGATTTCAAATATTTAGATCAATTTTCTAAAGAAAAAATTGGGGTCATAAATAAATCATCAGATATTAGCTATGTAATATATACTTCAGGTTCAACTGGTAAACCAAAGGGTGCTATAGTAGAACATGATGGTATGGTTAATCATATTTATGCTAAAATAAATGATCTTAAGTTATCAAATAACAGTATAATTGCTCAAAATGCTTCACACTGTTTTGATATATCAGTATGGCAATTCTTTGCAGCATTGATTTGTGGAGGTAAAACAGTAATTTATCCTAATGATTTAGTTATAAATATTGAAGAATTTATAGGAAGTATTATTGAAGATAATATAAGCATATTAGAGGTTGTACCATCTTTTTTAGAAGTAATGATTGAGAATTTAAAGGAAAACAAAGAGAGCATTAAAAAGTTGGAATATTTACTTGTTACAGGGGAAGAGTTAAAGGGGAAATTAGTTAAAAGATGGTTTGATATTTATAAAAATATTAGAATGGTAAATGCTTATGGTCCGACAGAGGTATCGGATGATATAACACATTACATTATGGATAAACCTCCTGTATCAAATAATATTTCTATTGGTAAACCTGTTCAAAATTTAAAAATATATATAGTTGATGAACAAATGAAATTATGTCCAATAGGAGTAAAGGGAGAAATAGTGGTATCAGGAATAGGTGTAGGTAGAGGATACTTGAATGATGAACAAAAAACTAGAAAGGTATTTATGGAAGATCCCTTTACAGAAGAGAAAAATGTAAGGTTATATAAAACTGGTGATTTAGGAAGATGGCTTGAAGATGGGACAATAGAATTTTTTGGAAGAAAAGATTATCAAGTAAAGATAAGAGGATTTAGAATTGAACTTGGTGAAATAGAAAGTAGACTTATGGAATATTCAGACATAAACTCAGCAGTTGTTATAGACAGAGAAGACGAGAAGGGAAGTAAATATCTATGTGCATATGTTGTATCAGATGTAGTAATAGATAGCGCAAGAATAAAAAAAGAATTAAATAAGATATTACCATATTATATGATACCATCTTATTTAATCCAGCTTGAAAAACTTCCGCTAACATCAAATGGAAAGGTAGATAGAAAAGTATTACCTAATCCAGAAGGGGATATAGCAGTAGATGTGGAATTTCAAGCACCAAGAAACGAGATAGAAGAGAGGCTAATAGAAATATGGAATAGTATATTGAGTGTGGGGGAAATTGGAATTAATGATAATTTTTTTGAATTAGGAGGTCATTCATTAAAAGCAACAGTATTAATGGGAAAAATTCATAAGGAACTTAATGTTGAAATTCCATTAAAAGAAATATTCAATTTAAGAACAATAAAAGAACTAAGTAAATATATAATTTCAAAAGAAAAAAGCATATATGAAGAAATAAAAAAAGTTAAGAAAAAGGACTATTATGAGACATCATCAGCTCAAAAAAGAATGTATATTATCCAGCAGTTAGATAAAGAGAGTTTAGCTTATAATATGCCAATGGTATTTGAGTTAGAAGGTGAAATTGATAAAGTAAAAATAGAAGAGGTACTTAAAAAGCTTTGTATAAGACATGAAGCTTTGAGAACTTCTTTTGAAACAGTAGAAAGTAAAATAGTGCAAAAAATCCATGATGCAGATGATTTTAAACTGTTATCTAGAAAGGATAATAAAGAAATTGAAATTATTACAAATCAATTTATAAAAACATTTGAGTTAGATAAATCACCCTTATTTAGAGCAGAGCTTGTGGAGAATAGAGATAAAACCTATTTATTAATAGATATGCATCATATAATATCAGATGGTGTATCAATGAACGTATTAATAAAGGAATTTGCTACTTTATATAATGGGGAAGAATTAAAACCAATGAAACTACAATATAAAGATTTTGCAGAGTGGCAAAATAAATTCTCAAAATCTGAAGATTTAAAAAAACAAGAAGAATATTGGATAGAGAGATTTCAAGATGAACTTCCAGTATTAAATTTACCATATGATTATGAGAGACCAGCAGTACAAAGTTTTGAAGGTAACAGTATAAGTTTTTCTTTAGGAGAAGAAACTACTGAGAGACTAAATGTAATAGCAAAAGAAACTGGGAGTACAATGCATATGCTGTTATTATCAGTATTTAACATATTATTATCAAAATATAGTGGACAAGAAGATATAATAGTAGGAACACCAATATCAGGAAGACCGCATGCAGATTTGGAAAATATAATGGGGATGTTTGTAAATACATTACCCTTAAGAAACTATCCTAGTGGAGAAAAATCATATGTAGAATTCTTAAAGGAAGTTAGGAAGAATTCTTTAAAGGCATATGAAAATCAAAGTTATCAATTTGAGGAATTAATTGAAAAAATTAAGTTAAAAAGGGATGTAAGCAGAAATTCTATTTTTGATGTAGTGTTTAATATGGCTAATATAAATGATGATATAAAAATAGAGTTAAATGGGCTCACATTAAAAGAATATACTACAGAAAATAAAACATCAAAATTTGATTTAACTTTAACTGCATTTAAAGCAGAGGGAAATTTAAATTTAATTTTTGAATATTCTTCAAAATTGTTTAGTAAAAAGACTATTGAAAGGGCTATTGAAGATTTTAAAGTAATAAGTGATACTATATCAAAAAATATTAATATTAATATTAATGAAATTAATATTTTAAAAAAAGATGAACAAGATTATATTTTACAAAAAAAGAATGAAATAACTAATTTAAAAACTTTGGGATTTGCTTTTTAAGCTAGATAAGATGAAAAATTATATTTGTTAGAGGCAAATAAGTATTTATTTGTCTCTAACAAGATACAAATTATAATTTTAATATGGTGGAGGTTTGAAATGAAACAAAGTGATAGACTAAGCGATTTAGTAGAAGAACTAGACAGTTCGAAAAAATATTGGGAAAGCATATTTCAAAATGATAGCACAAGAATAGAATTAACTCGTGATTTTTTTAATAAAGATAATTATGCTAAGGAAACAGTAACTATTTTAATAGATGAAATCGTTAATCAAAAACTAAAATTAATTACTAAAAATAATGATTTGCTTTTATATGTGATTTTTTTAGGTGTATTAAATATTGAACTGTATAAATATACTGGAAAAGAAGAAAGTATTATAGGTATTCCTATTTATGAACCTAATAGTAAAGAAAATAATATTGAAAAAAACAAAATAGTACCTTTTAAATATAACTTAAATGGTGAAATAGAAATTAAAAACTATTTAATAGACACGCAACAAAAATTATTAAATGCATATGAAAATCAACACTGTAATTTAGAAAATATTTTAAAAAATCTAAATATTTGCAACGATATAAAGGAATTAACATCTATAAGCATCGCACTTAATACTTTACACGCTAGTAAAAATATTGAGAACTTAAAAAATTCTAGTAAAAATCAAATAGCTCTTTGTATAGACAAAAAAGAAAGTGGCTCGATAAGCATATCATTTGTTTATAATTCAAATTTATTTAAAAGGGAAACTATAGAATTATTTAGCACAAGATATTTAAATTTAACAAATGAAATATTAAATGATTTTAATAAAAAAGTTAAAGATTTAAATATGGCAACTGAAGAGGAAAAGAATCAAATATTATATGAGTTTAATGACACTCATGCTGACTTTCCAAATGATAAAATGATTAATGAATTATTTGAAGAGAAGGCAGAAAAGAATCCAGATAATATTGCAGTAGTGTTTGAAGACACACAGTTAACCTACAAGGAATTAAATGATAAAGCAAATCAACTGGCACGAGTATTAAGAGATAAAGGGGTTGAAGGAGACTCAATAGTAGGATTAATCATGGAAAGAACAAGTAATATGATTGTAGCAATGTTAGGTGTATTAAAAGCTGGAGGTGCATATTTACCAATAGATCCGGAATATCCAGAAGAAAGAATATCATACATGATAGAAGATAGTAAAATCAAATTACTTATTACACAAAAAGAATTTATGGATATGGTAAAATTTGATGGCGAAGTGATAAATATCAATGATGATAAAATTAATGAACAAGATAAAGGGAATTTAGAAAATATAACAAGTATAAATAATTTAGCATATATTATATATACGTCTGGTACTACTGGAAAACCTAAGGGAGTAATGATAGACAATAAAAATGTCATAAGATTATTGTTTAATGAAAAATTTCAGTTTGATTTTAATGAAAAAGATGTATGGACTATGTTTCATTCCTATTGTTTTGATTTTTCAGTTTGGGAAATGTACGGAGCATTATTATATGGTGGGAAATTAGTGGTTGTGCCTAAAGAAGTTGCAAGAGATTCAGGAAAATATTTAGATTTATTAAAATCAGAAAATGTAACTATATTAAATCAAATACCAACACCATTTAATAATCTTTTGAATAATGAATTAAAAACAAATAAAAACGATCTCAAATTAAGGTATGTAATATTCGGTGGTGAAGCATTAAATCCAAAGGTTTTAAAACCATGGAGAATAAAATATCCTAACACTAAATTTATAAACATGTATGGTATAACTGAAACAACAGTGCACGTAACCTATAAAGATCTTAAAGATGAAGACATAAGTAAAACTATAAGTAATATAGGTAAACCTATTCCAACATTAAAAGTATATATAATGGATAAAAACCTTAAACTTCAACCAATTGGAATTGAAGGAGAAATGTATGTATCTGGTCATGGTGTAGCTAGAGGGTATTTAAATAGACCGGAGTTAACAGCAGAAAGATTTGTAAATAATCCATTTGAACCCGGGGAAAAGATGTATAGAACTGGGGATTTAGCAAGATGGTTACCAGATGGAGAGCTGGAGTTTTTAGGAAGAGCAGATCAGCAAGTTAAGATAAGAGGCTTTAGAATTGAACTTGGAGAGATAGAAAGTACATTTCTTAAGAATGACTATATTAAAGAGGCAATTATTATAGACAGAGAAGATGGGGAAGGAAACAAGTACCTTTGTGCTTATATAGTTTCTGATAAAGATGTGAATAGTTCTGAGTTAAGAAATTGTTTAAAGAATGACTTGCCTGAGTATATGATACCTTCATATTTTGTGCAACTTGAAAAGATGCCATTAACATCAAATGGAAAGGTAGACAAAAAGGCATTGCCAAAGCCACAAGGTGAGATAAATACAGGTTCTGAGTATGAAGCAGCAAGAAATGAAGTGGAAGAAAAACTTGTAGAGATATGGGAAGAAGTGTTGGGAGTAGATAACATAAGTATAAATGATAACTTCTTTGATTTAGGAGGACACTCATTAAAAGCTACAATACTTATCTCGAAGATTCATAAAGAATTAAATAGAGAAATCCCTTTAAAACAATTCTTTAAAACACCAACAATAAAGGAAATAAGTGGATTCATTGAAGAAATGAAAGAAAATCTCTATTCAAAAATAGAAAAAGTAACAGAAGATAGGCCATATTATGAAGCTTCATCAGCTCAAAAGAGAATGTATATGCTCCAAAATATAGAATCAAATGGCACAATGTATAATATGCCATTTGCTATAGAATTTAAAGGGGAAATTGATAAGAAAAAAATAGAAAAAGCTATTATAAAAATAATAGATAAACACGAAGCGTTAAGAACGTCTTTTGATACAATTGATGGGGAAATTGTTCAAAGAATTAACAAAGAAATAGAATTTAAAATAGATTGTTTAGAAAGTTCTAATGAGTTTATAGAGGATGAAGTTAATAAGTTTATAAAATCATTTGATTTAAATAAAGCGCCATTATTAAGAACAGCGCTAATAAAGACTGAAGAAGATAAACATATAATGGTATTTGATATGCATCATATAATTTCTGATGGTATATCAATGGGGATTCTAGTTAATGAATTTACAGAAGCATATAATGGCAATGACATCGGAGCACTGAAATTACAATATAAGGATTATTCTGAATGGCAAAATAATACATCAAAATCAGAAGCTATGAAAAAGCAAGAAGAGTACTGGCTAAAAAAATATGATGGAGAGATACCAGTACTAAACTTACCGTGCGATTTTAAAAGACCAGAAGTTCAAATGTTTGATGGAAACAGAATAGAATTTTCTTTAGATAAGGAATTAAATGATAAGTTAAGAGAAATGGTAAAAGAAACAGGGACAACCATGAATATGTTACTTCTATCGGCATATAGTATTCTTTTATCTAAGTATAGCGGACAGGAAGATATAATAATTGGAACTCCCATTGCTGGAAGACCTCATGCAGATTTAGAAAATATAATAGGAGTGTTTGTAAATACATTAGCACTAAGAAATTATGTGGATAAAAATGATACCTTTATGGAATATCTTGAAAAGGTAAAGGAAGAATGCTTAAATGCATATGAAAATCAAGATTATCAATTTGAAGAGTTAGTAGATAAGCTTAATATAAAAAGAGATATGAGTAGAAATCCTTTATTTGATGCAATGTTTGATTTTCATAATGAGAATAATTCAGATATGAGAATTAAAAATATGGATTTTGAAGAATATAATTTTGAAAACAATATGGCTAAATTTGATTTGACCTTATCATCAGTAGAAACAGAAAAGGAATTAGAGTTTAGCATAGAATACTGTAGTAAATTATTTACTAGAGAAACAATAAATAGAATGAAAGAACATTACAAAAATATACTTAAGACCATAGTGGAAAATAGAAAAATATTAATATCTGAAATAGACATTTTAACAGATAAAGAAAAGAATCAAATATTTAAGGAGTTCAATGATACTAATGTTGATTATCCAAGCAGTAAAACATTTCAACAAATATTTGAAGAACAAGTAGAAAAAACACCAGATAAATTAGCGGTAGTATTTGAAGATACACAGTTAAGCTATAAAGAGTTAAATACAAAAGCAAATCAACTTGCACGATTATTAAGAGCCCATGGGGTGAAAGAAGACTCTATAGTAGGAATAATGATGGAAAGATCTATCGATATGATAGTATCAATTTTAGGGGTATTAAAAGCTGGAGGTGCATATTTACCGATAGATTTTAATTACTCAGATGATAGAATAGACTATATATTAAATGACAGTAAAACAAAATTAATAATAACTAAAGGAAAATATCAGGAAAAAATAAAGTCAAACATTGATATTAAAATTATAGAATTTGATATAAACAGCTTGGAAATAATGAGACAGGATGTAGATAATTTAAGAAATATTAATAAATTAAATGACTTAGCATATGTAATTTATACGTCAGGAAGCACTGGGAAGCCAAAAGGTGCAATGATAGAACAAGCTGGAATGGTTAATCATTTATTTGCCAAGATAAATGATATGGAAATAAATGAGACAAGCATAATAGCGCAGAATGCATCACATTGCTTTGATATATCAGTGTGGCAATTCTTATCAGCAATTATAGTGGGAGGAAAGGTAGTAATTTATTCAGATGAAATAATATTAAACATTGATGCCTTTATAAAACAAATAACTGAGGATAAAATAAGTATTTTAGAAGTTGTACCAACATATTTAGCGGCGATGATTAAAGATATGAAGCAGGAAAATATAGAATTAAAATCATTAAAATACATACTGGTAACAGGAGAAGCGTTAAAAGGACAGTTTGTGAAAGAATGGTTTGAAATATATAAAAACATAAAAATGGTAAACGCCTATGGACCGACAGAAGCATCAGATGATATAACACATTTTATAATGGAAAATAAATGTGAGAGTGACTCAGTACCAATAGGCTATCCAGTACAAAACATGAAGATTTATATATTGAATAATAATAAATTATGTCCAATTGGAATAGTGGGTGAATTATGTGTTTCTGGAATTGGAGTAGGAAGAGGATATATTAATAGACCTGAACTTACAGCAGAAAAATTTGTGGAGAATCCATTTGAAATGGGCAAAAGAATGTATAAGACAGGAGACTTAGCAAGATGGTTACCTGATGGAAATATAGAGTTTTTAGGAAGAATAGACCATCAGGTTAAGATAAGAGGATTTAGAATAGAGCTTGGAGAGATAGAAAATACACTTATTAAGCATGATAACATTAAAGAGACTGTTGTGCTTGATAGAGAAGATGAGCAAGGAAATAAGTTTTTATGTGCATATATTGTTTCTGATAAAGAACTGAACATTTCTGAAGTAAGAAAGTATTTAAAAAATAGTTTACCAGAATATATGATACCATCATACTTTGTGCAGTTAGAAGTTATGCCGATAACAGCTAATGGAAAGATAGATAGAAAGGCATTGCCAAAACCAGATGGCGAAATAAACACTGGAATAGAGTACGAAGCTGCAAGGAATGAAGTGGAAGAAAAGCTTGTAGAGGTATGGGAAGAAGTGTTGGGTGTTAAAAAGATAAGTATAAATGATAACTTCTTTGACTTAGGAGGACACTCATTAAAAGCAACTGTATTAATTGCTCAAATGCATAAAAAAGTTAATGTAGAAATACCATTAAAACAATTATTTAGTTATCCTACTATCAAGGAAATATCAAAATTCATTGATGAATCAGAAAAGACTATATATGAATCAATAAAGCAAGTAGAAGAAAAAGAATACTATAAAGCATCATCAGCCCAAAAGAGGATGTATATGCTTCAAAGTATAGAATCACAAGGAACAATGTATAATATGCCATATGCCATAGAGCTTAAAGGGGAAATTGATCAAGATAGAATTGAAAAAGCGATTATAAAAATATTAGAAAAACACGAATCGCTTAGAACATCATTTGAGACAAAAAATGGAAAAATTGTTCAAAAAATAAATAAAGAAGTAGAGTTTAAGATAAATTATATAGAAAGTACTGAGGAGTCTATAGAAGAAGGAGTAAGTAAGTGTATTAAATATTTTGATTTAAGTAAAGCACCGCTATTGAGGGCATCACTTATAAAAACAAAAAAAGACAACCATATACTGGTATTTGATATACATCATATAATATCAGATGGAATATCTATGGGGATACTAGTAAATGATTTTGCAGAAGCTTATAATGGCAATGACATTGGAAAATTAAGATTACAATACAAGGATTATGCAGAATGGCAAAATAGTATAATAAGCTCAGAGAACATGAAAAAACAAGAAAAGTACTGGCTTAAAAAATATGATGGAGAGATACCAGTACTAAATTTACCTTATGATTATAAACGACCAGAGATTCAAACATTTGATGGAAGGAGCATACAATTCTCTTTAGATAAAGAATTAAGTAGTAAGTTAAGGAAGCTGGTAAAAGAAACAGGAACAACAATGAATATACTATTACTGTCAGCATATAACATTCTTTTATCTAAGTATAGTGGACAGGAAGATATAGTAATTGGAACTCCAATTGCAGGTAGACATCATGCTGACCTACAAAATATTATAGGTATGTTTGTAAATACATTAGCATTGAGAAACTATGTTGATAGAAGTGAAAGCTTTACGAAATTTCTTGAAAAGGTAAAAGAAGAATGTTTAAATGCCTTTGAAAATCAAGATTATCAATTTGAAGAGTTAGTAGATAAACTTAATATTAAAAGGGATACGAGTAGAAATCCTGTGTTTGATGTAATGTTCAGCTTTGAGAATGAAAATAATTCAGATTTTAGATTTGAAAATATGGGATTTAAAGAGTTTGGTTATGAAAATAGTACAGCAAAATTTGACTTAACATTAGCTGCAATGGAAACAGAAAAAGAATTAGAATTTTCCATAGAGTATTGTACTAGACTATTCACAAGTAAAACAATAAACAGAATGAAAGATCATTACAAAAATATATTAAAGACAATAGCTGAAAACAAAAATATATTAATATCAGAAATTGAATTATTATCAAAGGAAGAAAAGAATGAAATATTAAATGAGTTTAATGATACTTATGCTGATTATCCAAGAGATAAAACAATTCATGGACTATTTGAAGAACAGGTAGAAAAGACACCAGATAATACAGCCGTGATATTTCAGGATAAAAAACTCACTTATAGAGAGTTAAATGAAAAAGCAAATCAGCTTGCACGAGTATTACTAGAAAAGGGAATAGATTCTGGATGTATAATAGGAATAATTTCAGAAAGATCATTTGATATGATAATAGGTATAATGGCAATATTAAAAGCAGGAGGAGCATATTTGCCTATAGATCCTAAATATCCAAAAGATAGAATAGCATATATACTTAAAGACAGTAAAGCGGAATTGGTTTTAGTAGGGAACAATAATTACTCTGTTGATGATTTTTATGGGGATGTAATAGATGTTAGAGATGAAGAGATATATACTAGATGCTCAAATAATCTAGAAAATATAAGTAAAGGTAAAAATCTAGCTTATGTTATATATACTTCAGGCTCTACTGGTAAGCCAAAAGGTGTTATGATTGAGCATAACTCATTATTAAATAGATTAAATTGGATGCAAAAAAAATATCCATTAGATGAACAGGATATAATACTTCAAAAGACTAGTTATACTTTTGATGTTTCTGTTTGGGAGATAATATGGTGGTCATTAGTTGGTGCAAAAGTATATATGCTTGAGCCACAGATGGAAAAAGATTCAGAGTTTATAACAAAAACTATAAGTGAAAATAATATAACAATTATGCACTTTGTACCTTCTATGCTTAATACATTTATGGATTATATTGAAAGTGAAAAATCTTCGAATAAAATCAAAACATTAAGAAGAATATTTTCAAGTGGAGAAGCACTTACTGTTCAGCAAATTAAAAAATTTAGAAGTCAAATATTTGAAAAAGCTGATATTGACTTAATTAATTTATATGGACCCACTGAAGCTACAATAGATGTAACATATTTTGAGTGCCTTAATGAACCATTAAGTAAAAGTGTTCCAATTGGAAAGCCTATTGATAATACTAAAATATATATTGTTGATAAGAATAATATATTGTTACCAAAGGGGATTCCGGGAGAATTGTGTATTTCAGGGGATGGATTAGCTAGGGGATATTTAAATAAACCTGAGTTAACAGCAGAAAGATTTGTGGAAAATCCATTTGAATTAGGAAAAAGAATGTATAAGTCAGGTGACTTAGCAATGTGGTTGCCAGATGGAAATATAGAGTTTTTAGGAAGAATAGACTATCAAGTTAAGATTAGAGGATTCAGAATAGAACTTGGAGAGATAGAAAATATACTTATTAAACATGATGATATTAAAGAAACGATTGTTATAGATAGAGAAGACAATGACGGAAATAAGTATCTGTGTGCTTATATAGTCTCTAATAAAAAAGTGAATAGTTCTGAATTAAGAGAATATCTAAGAAATGATTTGCCAGAGTATATGATACCTTCATATTTTGTACAGCTTGATAAGATTCCATTAACATCCAATGGGAAAATAGATAGGAAGACCCTACCAAAGCCAGAAGGAAAAATAAATACAGGTTCTGAGTATGAAGCTGCAAGAAATGAAATAGAGGAAAAGCTTGTAGAGATATGGGAAGAGGTTTTAGAGGTTGAAGATATTGGTATAAATGATGATTTCTTTGATTTAGGTGGGCACTCATTAAAACTAATGGGTATTACTGATAAAATTAAAGAGCATTTTGGTGTTAAAGTCACTATAAAATCAATAATAGCGAATCCTAAAATTAAGTACATATCTAAATCAATATTAGATGCTAATATTGATGAACATATTAAATTGGAAGATTTTAATACTAAAGATATGCATCTTTTAAATAATCGGTTGGATAAAAGAGTATATGCTTTTCCTCCATTAGTTGGATATGGTATAGCATACAAGGTATTAGCTAAGAAGATTGAGTCCTATTCATTTTATAGCTTCGATTTCCATGAGAATTATAGTGAAGTGAACTTAATAAAAAAATATGCAGATACTATCATTAAAACAAATGATGATAAGCCTTGTATTTTATTAGGGTATTCTGTAGGCGGAAACTTAGCATTTGAAGTAGCAAAAGAACTTGAAAACAATAATTATAAAGTCTCCGATATTATAATGCTTGATTCACTTAAATTTGATGGAGGGGAAGAGCAAATTGCAGATAATATAGATGAAGCAGTAGATTCAATAATTGAAGAGTTAAAAATTGAATGTAACTTTGATGGTAGATTTACTAATGAGTACTTAAATAAAAATACAAGAATAAAATTGGAGACATCAATAAAATATTATAATAAACTTAAAAATCAGGGTAAAATAAATGCCAATATACATTATATTATGGAAGAAATATCAGTAGAGGAAGAAAAAAGTGTAAAAATTAAAAATGCTATCAAATGGAAGGAATTAACAAATGGGGAATTCAAATACCATTTTGGAAAAGGAACTCATGTGAAAATGTTGTTAGATGATGAAAATATAAATACCAATGCAGAAATAATTAATATGGTATTAAAAAACATAAATGAGTAATTAACTTTATAGTTGATTCAATTTATTCTTAAAATAGACAAATAGATTATTTAATGCAAATTGTCATTTTACAAAATATAAAAAATCTTTGAAGTATATATAAATATATTTATATATAAGTGAAAAATTCTTAGAATAATACAGATAATAGTTTTACATTAATAATATATAATGGTAAAAAAGATATATATATATTATAATTACAATAAGAAGTAAATATACAAATAAAAGACAGTACTTGTTAATGTTTCTTATTATAGGAGCATTAACAAGCACAATTTAATAATAGGAGGAGGATTTATATGGAGAAATCATTAATAAGAAGTTTTGAAATTTCAAAATTAGAAGAAAAATTAAATCAAGGATATACTGGTGAGTTGGCAAATTTTTGGGATTATATCGAAAAAAATGGATCACCTATAATTGAAGAAATACCAGAAGATTTAGATCATAATTTAGTTACATTTATTTACAAAGAAGACGGAGAAATAGAAAATGTCTTACTAATACCTGAAATAGAGGATTGTAAATTTTTAAATTATAGAATGGAAAGATTGATAAATACAAATTTATGGTATATAAGTTGCAAGATTAGAAATGATATACGTTTACAATACTGTTTTTCAGTAAATGATTCACTTGATGATGATTGGGATAAAAGATTTGAGGAAGTTGTACATGATAAGTTAAATAAGAATTTTTTGTTAATACAAGATGAAGATGAAGATGAGGATGAGATATTATCATATGTTGTAATGGGAAATGCAGAAGAACATTTTTGGGTTAAAGAAAACTCAAATATTGATAAAGGTGATTTAAAGGAGTATAAATTTATTAGCGATAAATTAGAGGATGAGCGAAAGGTAAGAATTTACACACCATATGGATATAAAAAAACAGACAAGCCGTATAAGTTTTTGATTTTAAATGATGGTGATGAATATCTAAATCTGCTTTCAGTAAAAAATGTATTAGACAATTTAATCGCAGATAAGAAAATCCCGCCTATTGTTGTGTTATTTATAGATTCAACTGATGCAAGAGATGAAGAATTGTGTTGTAGTGATACTTTTTCAGGTATTATTGTTAATGAGTTTATGCCTTGGTTAAGAAACAATTATAATATATCTTCAGAAGCTAAAGATGGAATAATTGGTGGTCTAAGTTTAGGTGGCCTTGCTGCGACATATATAGGATTAAAATATTCGGAAATTTTCGGAAATGTGCTTTCTCAATCAGGGTCATATTGGTACAAACCTGAGGGGTGCAAAGAACCTGAGAGTGCTTGTTGGATTAGTTCAGAATTTAAAAAGGTAGAAAAGTTACCACTTAAATTTTATTTAAATGTAGGGATACTAGAGGAAAAAGATAATATGATTGGTGTGAATAAAATATTAAGGGATGTATTACAGTCAAAGGGTTATGAAGTTAAGTATGAAGAATTTAAAGGTGGACATGATTATTTATGTTGGGGTGAAAATTTGGCGAATGGTTTAATTTCATTGATTGGTGATTAATGAAATTATAAAAAGTATAAATAATTTAATCACATAATTACTAAATAATAAGATTCCCAAAAGGGGCGCATGATTTATTATGCGTCCATTTTGTTGTCTAATGGTATAAAATTAAATCATTATGTTTATCAAATAAAAATGTATTTAAGAGAATATATATATATATATATATTGAACATAAAAGATTATAATGATAAAAATTCCTATTAAAGATACATTCTATCAAAGGTTGACCTTGTAGATTGTGATTATGGTCTTAAATTTGTTTGATTTTGGTCATCGGAGAGTAGAGCAATTGATGAAACTGATGTTTAAAGAACAATTGGATGGTTTACTAATAGTTTTATTAATCTATTTAAAGTTAAAAAAAGGATGAAATTTAAATATTAAATTAATCAAAGAGCAACTAGGATGTATTCTTTTTCAAATTCTAAAGATACAGATATTTTAGAAGAAAGTTTTATATGTTATTTAGTCAAATTAAATGAACTTACAGTCATTTGAGAGTAAGTTCAATTCAAGTAGAGTTAATAATCATAAACTACTTGATTAAGAATGGGGGAAATTAATAATATGAAAAGAATCAAAAAGATATTTATTTTAATTAGTGTTATTTTAATTACTATAGCTTTGCCTTTTCAAAGCTTTGCATTAAACAATGATACAAATGAAAAAAGGCAAAATACCAGGGATGTCTGTAGTTATTGTTAAAGGAGACAAGACTATATACCAAAATGGATTCGGATATGCAGATGTAGACGAAGGAAAAATGGTGACAGATAAGACTTTATTTGAGATTGGTTCCAATAGTAAAGCTTTTACAGGACTAGCGATTCTAAAGCTAAAGGATGATGGGTTAATCAATTTGGAGGAGTCAATCACAACGTATATTCCATGGTTAAAGATGAACTATAAAGGAAGTGTAATTGACGTATCAGTAGAAGAGTTTCTGTATCATACCAGTGGAGTACCATTTAAAACTATAGATGGGATACCAGTTTCGGATAGAGATGATGCTTTGGAAGAGACAGTAAGAACTTTAATAGATATAGAACTAAATAGTTATCCAGGAAAGGCATTTCAGTATGCAACGATAAACTATGATGTTTTAGGATTGGTTATAGAGAACGTAACTGGAGAGTCATATGAAAAGTATATTAGTGACAATATATTAAAACCATTGAATTTGAATAATACATACTTATTTAGAGGGGAAGATATCAAGGGAAATATTGCGACAGGATATAAATTAGAATTTTTAGAGCCACAAGAATATGAAGCACCCGTGTATAGAGGAAATAAACCAGCGGGATATTATATCTCTAATAGTAAGGATATGGCGAAATGGCTTAAAATTCAGCTTGGAACTTATATGGATAGTGAATTCAATAAAGAACTTATTAAGCAATCACATAATCCAAATCGTAAAGTTTCACCTTTAGGAGATGGCTCATCATATGGAGCGGGTTGGTTTGCTTATCAAAAAGGTGGAGGAGAGATTTCACATGGAGCAAATAATCCTAATTACTCATCTTTTATTGTGTTTAGACCAGAAAAACAAATAGGAATTGTATTATTGAGTAATATTAACTCCTCATATGTATCTTATATTGGACAAGGAATCAATGAGATATTGCAAGGAAATGAATACAATAGAAGTATCAAAGATTTGAATAAGAGTGCAGACTTGATATCAATCTTAATTATATGTCAGTTCGAGAATATTGAGAAAGATAAAATTCAGGCAACATTAAATAATGATACTGAACGAATAAGCGGTTTTGTAAATATTCTGATTGGTGGAGTAACAAGCGCAGTTACACTTATATGTTGTTTTATGTATTTAGGGTTTGTGAACATTTATGCATTATTATTGTCGGTAGTAATGATACTTTTAATTGCTAGCATTTATTATTTTGCAGGTATATATGCTAATAAAATTGGAGAAGAATCAAGAGATCTTCAGAATAGGTTTTTTAAATTTATTAATGATTTAATCGAGGGATTCAAAGAGTTAAGTTTTAATGAAAGAAGGAAAAATGAATTTCAAGCAGACATGGATGAGAGTTGTGATAGTTATAGATTAAAAAGGGGAAAATCAGAATTAGCATTTGCGAATATGTTTGTAATAGGTGAATTATTATTTACTTTAGCAATTGGGGCTGTGGTTTTTGTTTTTCCTTTGATATTAAAGAACCTAGATGGTACTAGTATAGCAAGTTATGTTTTTATATTGCTATATATGACAGGACCAGTACATGGAATACTAAATACAATACCTAATGCAATAGAAGTGAGAATAAGTTGGAAGAGAATTAATGATTTATTAAATAAGATTATACAAGAACAACATAAAGAATTAGAGGAAAGAGATAGAAAGATAAACGAGAAAATAAAGTTGAAATTAAACCAAGCTGAATATGAGTATAACAATAAAGAAGGACATAATTTTAAAGTAGGACCAATAGATTATGAGTTTAATTCAGGTGAGATAGTATTTATTACTGGAGGAAATGGAAGTGGTAAGTCTACATTGGCTAAGTTAATAAGTGGATTATATAGATCTTCAAAAGGAAGTATCACTTTAAATGATGCCAAAATAAAAGAGTCAATATTAAGTGATCATTATTCAACTATATTTAGTGATTTTTATTTATTTGATAAGTTGTATGGTGTTGATTATAAAAATAAGGAAGAAGATATCAAAAGATATTTGAAAATGTTACAACTTGATAAAAAAGTTGACATAGAGGATGGAAAATTTAGCACAACTAAACTATCAACAGGACAGAAAAAGAGACTGGCACTGTTAGTTACTTATCTTGAAGATAGGCCAATTTATTTATTTGATGAATGGGCAGCAGATCAAGACCCTGATTTTATATCCATTAGATCTTTTATCTACTGAATCATTTATTGAGCAGATACGATTTTTTCTTTCTCTACTGTAAAATGAATCATTAATGATAAGTACAGTAACCCTATCATTAGATGACAATGGGTTAACTTTATCTTTAATTATTGAAGATGATAATAAGAACAAAAATTTTCTCCAGTTATAGCTAGTGGAATTAAACTTTTTTTCAGTATCAGTATTTGGTATAATTGTATTCATGGAGAATATTCCTTTCTTGGTCGTTGTTTGTGGTGATTCAATTATACCAAATGGAGGAATGTTCTTCTATTTTTTATACTTAAACTGCTGAAACCACGAGCTATCGCTCTAAAATACAAGTGTGAAAGTTGAGTAAGTAACTTAATGACTAATTTCCATATGCTAGTGAACCTTGGACGTTTTTGTTCGAGGTTTTTGTTGTTTTATATATAAATATAAAACAATACTCACAACATCTTGCTAATCCCCCCACATAGTGATAATATATAATCAAGAATACACAGGTGTATATACACCTCAAAATGTGAAATAACTTGGAGGTTAATATATATGGATATTGTTAAAGAGATAAAAAGGTTAAAACAGGAAAAAGGAGCAACAATTCTTGCTCATTACTATACATTACCAGAGATACAGGAGATTGCTGATTATGTTGGTGATTCCTATTACTTGAGCAAGAAAGGGAAAGAAGCAGAAGGAAATCTTATTGTTTTTTGTGGAGTAAAGTTCATGGCCGAGAGTGCTAAGTTACTTTCACCAGAGAAGAAAGTATTGTTTCCAAATGAGGGAGCAACCTGTGGAATGGCTAGAAGAGTGGATTTAGATAAGGTTAAGGAATTAGTTGAGGAGCATAAAGATGGAGTGCTTGTGAGTTACATAAACTGCTCAACTGAACTTAAGGGGATTTCACATACTTGTGTAACTTCAGCAAGTGCTGAGAAGATAATAGGTAACATTAAGGAGAAGAAGATACTATTCGTACCAGATAGGAATCTTGGAGGATATATAAGTGAGAAGTTTCCAGAGAAGGAGTTTATCTTGTGGGATGGATGCTGCTGTATACATGATAATATAAAGCCAGAGGATGTTATAGAGCAGAAAAATTTGTATCCAGATGCAAAAGTATTAGTACATCCAGAATGTAGGAAAGAAGTTAGGGATTTAGCTGATTATATTGGAAGTACAAGCGGGATAATAAACTATGCAACCTATGATGAATGTGAGGAATTTATTATTGTAACAGATGTTGGAATAATGCATGAACTCAAGAATACAAACCCAAAGAAGATATTTCATGAGCTACCTATGGTGTGTGATAACATGAAGATTACAACCCTTGAGGATGTATACACATGCTTAAAAGATGAAAATAATGAGATCATAATTCCAGAGGAACTCTCCCAAAGAGCTGTGAAATCATTGGAGAAGATGCACTCTTTGGCAGAAAGGGAGTAATAAAAGAAGTTGAGAAATGTAGTTTCTGCCTAAGCAGAAACATCCATCATTCTCAATTCACAACTCTTAATTCTCAATTAATAAAGTAATTATTTGGAAATAAGATTAATGGAATCAAGGATTAAATCATTCTTTAGAAAAAATAAAGGGGGCATTAAAGTGAATACGGATGTATTAATAGTTGGATCGGGAATAGCGGGGTTATATACTGCCCTAAATATAGATGAGAATACGCAGGTGCTCATTGTAACTAAGGGAGAGGTCAATTGTTGCAACTCATATCTCGCTCAAGGTGGAATATCAGTTGCAAGAGATGATGAGGATTTTGAGAGATTTTTAGTGGATACATGTAGAGCTGGAGGGAATGAAAACTCATTAGAGGCAGTTAAGATACTTGTACGAGAATCAAGAGAAAATATAAATACACTTATAGAACTTGGGGTAGAGTTTGATAAAAATGGGGATGAGTTTGACTATACAAGAGAAGGGGCTCATAGAATAAATAGGATACTTCACTGTGAAGATAGAACAGGGGCGGTTGTGCATGAAGTCCTTCTTAAGAGATGTAGGGAGAGAAAAAACATCAAGATTATTGAAAACTGTCTCATGGAGGATCTTATAATTAAAGAAGGAAAATGCATAGGAATTCAGATAATCCTTGATGATAAAGATGATGATATCTTTGCAAAGAATATAGTAATGGCCACAGGTGGTGTTGGTGGAATCTTTAAATCTACAACTAACAGAGCCGTAACCATTGGTGAAGGGATGGAAATTGCTTTGATACAAGGTATAGTAATGAGAGATATGGATAAGATTCAGTTTCATCCAACTGCATTATATGAGAAAGGAAAAAAGGAAAGGTTCCTTATATCTGAATCTGTGAGAGGAGAAGGGGGAATTCTCTTAAACCACAGGGGAGAGAGATTTGTGGATGAATTAATGCCTAGAGATAAGGTTTCTATGGCAATTCATAAAGAACTCAAAGAGAGTGGAGAAGAGTATGTATTACTTGATGTGAGACATCTAGGCAAAGGCTTTATAACCAGTAGATTCCCATCAATATATAAAGAGTGTCTTAAAAGAGGAATTGATATAACAAAAGAACTCATTCCTGTTTTACCAGCCCAACATTATATTATGGGTGGGATAGAGGTTGATATGAACTCTAGAAGCTCAGTAAAAAATTTATATGCAGTGGGAGAGGTAAGTTGTACAGGAGTCCACGGCAATAATAGATTAGCGAGTAACTCTCTGCTTGAATCCTTGGTATTCTCAAATAGAGCAGCAGGAGATATTAATAATGAATTGGGGAAAGAGTGTATTAAGGAGAAGTATGATATTTCAGAGCATTTAAGAAATATAAATGAAATGGTTAAACATGATCATAGAAGCCAAGGGCTTCTTAGAGAGAAAATTTTAAGTTTGAGAGGGGATTTAAAAGATGAACTATGTGGTTATTGATGATATGATTCAGAGAGCTTTGGTGGAAGATTTATATTATGGAGATATTACAACTGAATCTCTAATAGAAGAAGATAGTATTTGTACTGTTGACTTAATAGCAAAAGAAAATGGAATACTTGCTGGAAGGGAAGTATTTAATGCAGTATTCAAGAAACTTGGAGAAGTTGAGATTCATTGGAGTAAAAAAGATGGTGATTACCTTGAAAATGGAGAAATCATAGCAAAAATTAAAGGTAATACAAGAAATATATTGACAGGTGAGAGAATCGCTTTGAATCTACTTCAGAGAATGAGTGGAATAGCAACAACCACAAATTCTATGGTGAAATTAACAGAGGGAACTAGGACTAAAATTGTGTGTACTAGAAAAACAACTCCTACATTTAGAGCATTAGAAAAATATGCAGTTAAGGCAGGGGGAGGAGTTAATCATAGATTTTCTCTTAGTGATTCCTTTATGATAAAAGATAATCACATTCAAGCAGCTGGCGGGATAAAGAAAGCAGTAAAAAAAGCTAAAGAAAGTTACCCATATTTAAGGTCCATAGAAGTTGAAGTTGAAAGTTTAGAAGAAGTGAAGGAAGCGCTAGATACTGAAGCTGATGTTATTATGCTAGATAATATGAGTACAGAAGATATGGAAAAAGCTGTAAAACTTATCGATGGGAAAAAAATAACTGAGGCATCAGGAAATATGACAATTGAAAGAATCCCAGAGGTTGCAAGTACAGGAGTTAATTTCATATCATGTGGAGCCTTAACTCATTCTGTGAAAGCTTTGGATGTGAGTATGAAAAATTTGAAGATAATAGAATAGGGAAATAGAAAAGAGAATTGAGAATTGGAAATTATCCATTCACAATTCTCAATTTGTTTTTAAGCGCATTGCGTGCTTTTTCTAATTATGGGCTGAATTAGGATGCTCTTGATACACATCATTAAGCCATATTTCTGTAGCAGGCTCATCAGTATCATCATTATAATATTTAATGTTTTTTATTCCTGGTCCCATTTTGTAAACAGTCCTAATTTTTTTTATATGATATGAAGGGTCTAATATTTTTGTTTCAGTAAGAATACTATTCTCTAAAACTTCTATTATAGTTGTTTCCCCCTTCATATTGTCATACCATTCATGTGACCAAGTACTTCCATATTCTAAAGGTGCTCTTAATAAAGGTATGGTTTTGTTTTTGTATGTAAGATCAAAACTGTTTTTTGTTATTGTATATATCTTAGTATATGACTTGTTTTTTAAATCTTCATAAGAGAGTGGATCAATTTTCCCTTTAACCATAATAATTTTTTTATCAGGTTCATTCTCAACAGAGACAATTTTCTCAATATTTCCATAATTCGATGAACCAAGGTAACGCCAAGTGAAACCTTTTTTATATGGGATTAGTTTATTTAAGTCAAGGTCTAATTCATCTTCTACATCAATTACAATAAGAAGAGTTGTATATATTCTATTCCCATCTGCATCAAGTGCAGTACTAAGGTTTATTTTAGAATCAATCCTTTCTTTAACAGCTCCAAATGAGACTTTTAATTCCCTATCAGACAACCACGTGTACTCAGGGTGAAACTTATGTAATGAAGAGTCAATATTTGATTGAACATTATCTGTATTTACTGATCCATTGAATATTAATGAAAAGGAATAGCTCATATTTTTCTTAATATTTGTGAAATAATTAAGGAAGGTTTTATCTTTAGAAAAAGGAAAATTTTTATTATTAGAAACTACCTTTACAGATAAATGAGGAATAGCTTCTAGTTTTATAATTGTATCCTCAGCTAATGTATTTCCTGAATTTGAAGAAATTTCTTTAGGCAAAATAATATCAATGTCTCGCTGTTCAGTATCATCAATAGGAAATGTAATGCCAAAAACTAGTAGACTGCCCTCCTCTAACCAAGTTTTTATATTCATATTTGGGTTAGCTTTTTTTATTATGTCCTCATAATTAGTGTTGAGTATTTCTTCAGAGAACTTAATATTTGCAAAGATTCTTTCACCATAAAATACAGTTCGCTCACCAGTATATTCCGTTTCAAGCGGTTTATCATAATCGTATCTTCCTGTGAAATTTACTAAATTTTTAAGAGTAATAGATTCGATTCTCAAAGAAGTAGTATTCAATACTTCGGATAAATTATCAATCTCATTTTCTGATTCTGGTGAAAAAGCAGTGATTGATGGACAATTGGATGAAACTTCATTTGTTGATATTTCTTCCTCAATATTTAAGGAAGGATTTTTTGTAATATCTTTGAAGTAAGTAAAATTTGAGCGGGAGTTTGATTGGATACTTTTCATAGTGCCTTTATTAGTACAGCCTGTAAGGGAGAACATGAACACCAATAATATGATAATTTGTTTTTTCATATTTATTTATTACTCCTTTTATATATGAAAATACTCTATATATTAATTATATTTTTCTTATGATGTAGAGTAACACTCAGTTGAAAAGTTTTTTTAAAATAATTTGAAATAAAATGTAGTAAAATAAAAAAGAAAAAGAATACTTTAAAGTAAAAAAATATCAAAATTAAGTATTATATAATAATTTTACGTCATTATTATTGTACAGTCAATATTTGGTGAATTAAAACATTAGAAGAGTAGTGAACAATAAAATATTAAGGTATAGTATTTCCTATTATAATATGGTTATAATTAGTAAAGGAATAATGAATAAGGGGTGAGGAAAATTAATAATTTAAGCAAAGTAGTGAACATTGGAAAATCACTTGAGGAAAAGCTAAATAAAGTTAGTATAAACTCATATGAAGAGTTAAAGAGTTTAGGAACAAATGAGACTATAATAAGATTAAAGAATGAAGGCTTGGATCCATGTCTTAATATGGCATATGCTATAGAGGGTGCTATTAAAGGGGTAAGGTGGCATGGGTTGAGTGAAGAGGAAAAAGAAAGGGTTCGGGAAATATTCAAGAGGATTAGTGAATAAAGATTTTGAAGGAAAAAGGTTGTGACAGAAAATGATATATACATTGACACTTAATCCATCAATAGATTATGTAGTGGAAGTTAATGATTTTAAAATAGGAAAAATAAACAAAATTAAAAATGATTATAAATATCCTGGTGGAAAAGGAATTAATGTATCAAGGGTTTTAAATAATTTAAATGTAAACACCAAAACTTTAGGATTTATTGGAGGGTTTACGGGAGAGTACATAAAAGAATTTTTACATGAAGAGGGTGTAGATACAGACTTTATTACTACAGAGAGAGATTCAAGAATCAATATAAAGCTTAAAACAAATAGCGAAACAGAACTAAATGGAGTGGGACCTAAGATAACTGAAGAACATTTGGAGAAATTATTTAATAAGCTAGAACAATTAACATCAAATGACTATCTTGTTCTTGCGGGTAATATTCCTAAAAATTTACCTAGAGATATTTATGCTCAAATACTTAAAAGGTATCTTAATGATAATGTGAAAGTAGTAGTTGATACCACAGGTATTGGGTTAACAAGTACATTAATACATAGACCTTTTTTGCTGAAACCAAATAATCATGAATTAAGTGAGCTATTTGATGTTGAAATAGACTCAACGGAACAAATTATATATTATGGAAAGAAACTTCTTGAAATGGGAGCAGAAAATGTAATAGTTTCGATGGCTTCAGAAGGGGCGGTATTAATATGTAATGAAGGGGTTTATCATGCAACTGCACCAAAGGGGGAAGTTAAAAATTCAGTTGGAGCAGGGGATTCTCTTGTTGCTGGTTTTTTAGCTAATTATTCTCAAAATCTAGATATTATCGAAGCTTTCAGATGGGGAATTGCATCAGGAAGTGCTACAGCTTTTGCAATTGATTTATGTAAGAAAGAAGAAGTTGAAAGACTGTTATATGAAGTTAAAATAAGGTGACACATCATCATGTGGCACCTAAATGCGATTATTCTCAAGATGTGTTAAAAAAAAATTACAAAAAGTGATTATTTTGTGACATTAATTGACAATTAAAGGGAAAGAGTTTAAAATTTATTATGTAATTAATATTTCAGTAAATAGGGGGAGATATTATGGATAAAAACTACAAATTAAAAGGTCTTAGAGCTATGCGAGATATAAACCAAAAGAATATGGCTGACCTTCTTGAAATTACTAGGGAATCTTATGCAAGAAAAGAGAATGGGCATAGTCAATTTACCTTAAATGAAGTGAAGGTAATAAAAGATTTATTTGGAATGAGTGTTGAGGAAATATTTTTTGACTAATTGAATAATTTAGAAGAGATTCTACTTGAATCTTCCCAGTACCAATATGTATGAAATGTTGGCATTGGGAAGTTTTTATTTATTAATCTTTTAATATACCTTTTCCAGTATAATTTTCTCTTTAAAACCTCCTCGTGTATCTCTTTTAGTATTTCTTTCTGCAATTAAATCTTCTTCAGTATGGCCAAGGTTTTCAGCAAGTGCAAATAACACTTCCAATACATCAGCTAATTCTTCTATATTTTTATCTTTTAAGTATTCGCATACTTCTTCTAATAGTTTTTTTTCTAGCTCGTTTGTATATTCCTTTTTATCTGCGATATGGGAATCAAATTCACATCCATCAGCTTGGATGATTTCAGGAATCTTATCTCTGATTAGTTTATTGTATATTTTCATATTTTATTTCCTCCTGGATAAATTAGAAACATATGTTTGTTATTTATAGTATAAAACATAAAGAAAAGATAAACAAGAGGTATTGGTAATTTTTATTTACCTAGAAGTGATTAAGACATTACATATTTTCATGTGATAAAATTGATATCTTAAAAATAGAAGAAAAAGATAATAGACATATTGAATGGTAGAGAGTTGATAAAAAAACTAAATATTGAATTATATACATAAAAATATTAATGTGGAATAAAAAAGAGGAATTTAATACTAAAATGTAGAATTATACGAATATATGACGTGCTATTTACAACATTAATGCAGTAAAATGTTGAACAATAAAAGTATTATGTTATATAAAAACGTGTTAGATAAAAGGTATTGGAAATAACTATGGAGAGGGTGTTTGGTAAACATGAAATTAAAGAGTAAAATAATTTTAATTATTGGTATTTTAGTAGTATCCATTTTAACGGTATTAACTATACTTAATCTTTCTTCTGCTAATAGTATGGCTGAGTCAATTGTAGAACAACAAATGACTGTGCAACTAGAGAGTGTTGAAAAATCTATTATGACTACTGAAGAAATTGTAAACATTACAATGGGTGAATTAGATAGAAAACATATTAATTTAGCAAAATCTATAGCTGAAATTTTAAAAGCAGATCCATCAAAACTAGAAACTTCAAAAATTACAGATTTGGCTAAAACATTGAAAGTAGAAGAAATTCATGTTATTGATGAAAAGGGTATTATAGTAAATGGTAACATGCCTGAGTTTTTTGGATTTGATTTTAATACGTCAGAACAAACCAAATCCTTTTTAGATTTAATTAATAAAGAAAATGGAGATATGGCTCAAGCGCCGTCTAAACGTGGAACTGATCAAAAAATGTTCCAGTATATTGGAGTATCACGATTAGATCAAAAGGGTATAGTTCAGATAGGAGTATCAGTAGAAGCTATTGAGAGCATTACATCTAAGATGGATGTTCAGAAAACCCTAGAGAATCTCTATCTTGGTGAGAATGGTTTTGCTTTTATTGCAGATGATGCTGGAGTAATTATTAATCATAAAGATCCAACACAGATAGGAAAAAATATAGATGAATTTATATGGGGCCAAACTGTATTAAAGAATAAAGATAAAATGATGAAAATTGAAGTTGATGATACATCTTTTTATGTTAAAAGTGAAGAGTTAAATGAAGATTTCATAATGATTGCTTTACCAGCAGAGAGAATAGATATAGCAACTAAGAGAAGTTTCAGAAATTCTAGTATTATTGGTATAATAGGCTTTTTAATTCTTATTGTATTAATCAATAGTATAATAAATAGAACAATTATTAAACCTATTAAAGAGATTGAAGATTCCATGAAAAAAGTAGGGGAAGGATATTTTAATTTAAAACTTGAAGTTAAAAGCAAAGATGAAATCGGAAAACTTTCCAATAATTTCAATAAGATGGTGGATAATGTAAGAAATCTTGTAATTGAGACACGTAATTCAGTACAATTTATTGTAAATGAATCCATTAAAATAAATGAAACTGTTAACGGTCTTTCAATGGCAAGTAATCAAGTAACACAGGCTGTAGAGAGTATTGCAAATGGCTCATCAGAAATGGCACAACAAGTGGAAGAAAGAGTAGGTCACAGTAAAGAATTAAGTGAGAGAATAGAAGAAATGGCTAGCATGATTCAAGAAGCTAGAAGTAATACAGATAATATGAACAATAGCAATAGAGAAGGTAAGGAATCAATAGTTATATTAAATGAAAAATTTAAAGCTACTGTTAACTCTACTGATGAGGCTGATGAAAAGATTTCAGAGCTCAACCAAAAATCAAAATCTATTCTAAGTATTGTGGAATCTATTAAAAGTGTTTCAGAACAGACAAACCTTTTATCTCTTAATGCATCAATTGAAGCGGCGAGAGCTGGAGAACATGGAAAAGGTTTTGCTGTTGTAGCAGAAGAAGTTCGTAAATTAGCAGAAGAATCTGGACAGGCAACTAAAGAAATTGCTGAAATTATTGGAAGTGTAGTGCAGATTGTAAATGATACTAATAACACTATGGAAACAGCAAGAGTAACAGTAAAGGAAGCAAATCATAATTTAAATAATACCAATTCTGTTTTTGAAGAGATTGATGGTAATACAAATTTTGTGGCTTCTTCTATAAGTAAATTAGCAAAAGACATGGAGTTTGTTAACACTGCAAAGGAAGAACTAGTTAGTGCATTGCAATCTATTGCAATACTATCACAAGAAGCGGCAGCAGCTACAGAAGAAATTAGTGCTTCTACTGAAGAGCAATCAGCACAAATAAGTGAGATTGCTAGATCAGTTGAAAAATTCAATGATAACATCAGGAATTTGGAAAGCGAAATGAGTAAATTTAAAGTATGATATTTGGGTTTTTAACGCTTCATATTATTAAAAGAGAAAATAGATTGAAATAAATATATTGTAACTTTATAAACAAACTCAGGGAGTGGAATTCCATTACCTGAGTTTGTTTATAGATCTCTTCTTTAAAATAATGTTGAAAAATTTTTTTAACTTTTTCTCCACGCTGCATATATCCTTATGAAAGCACAAAACAAGAAAGCTTTCGAAAAAAATATCGAGGAGGAATTATATTATGGCAGTAACAAACACAAGAGTGGACAGTGATTTAATTGTAGGAGTTAAGACTGGTACAAAAGCATCAGGAGGGGATGAAATAAAGAATTTCAGATTCTCAAAGCTTAAGATTGATGCAGCTGATGATGCAGTATATGCAGTAGGGGCTAAGATTGCAGCGGTGTTACCTTATCCAACAAAATATATACAAAGAATTAATGATAACCTTCTGATGAGTGAGTAATTAAGATTGGACAAGCTACTGTTTCAAAATAATTTAAAATAAAAGGAGAGAGAAACTATGAAAAAATTAAGTATGAAATTTGTAACAACTAATGATGATGTAACAACATTGACTATAAATGAGGTAAGAGAGGATATAACAGATCAAGAGGTTAATTCTCTTATGGATGAAATAATCACTCAGAATGTATTCTATTCAACAGGTGGATCACTTGTTAAGAAGAAGGGTGCAAAGATTATTGATGTAACTGAGGCAGAAGTAGCAATAGCCTAAGCTCAGACAGTTTTAAAAGCCCAATCTCCGCGTCACTAAGGCTCTCTGTGCTGCTCGAGTACATAATTCGTACACTCCGCTGCTCGTTTGCCTTGTTCCTTGACCTTGAACTTTTTAAACAGTCTGACATTCTAAAGATAAAAAAAGTATATCAAAAAGGAGGTAATTTCCAATTATCTCCTTTTTAATTTGCCCATATTAATATGTTTCTCAACCACATCAAAGATTTGATTAAAATCTACGTCTTGGAAAGTTGTTGTGTCGATATTCAGACAAGGATCAATAGCTAATTTATAATTATTTTTAGAGAGCAATCTTTTAAACTCATCAAATTCACAAGGCCCATTCTTTATCTTTGATTCCTAAGTTATCAAATAAAAGCTCCTTATGATCTGTTTTATTAATAGACTTTATATTTAAATGTGTTTAAACGTTACAGTTGTTTTTCTTTTTTTATAAAAATTTATAATAATATTTGTTGGAAATAAACGTTGTTCAAATAAAATAATTATTGATAAAATTGCTTCAATTACTCCAATCATAAAATATATAATATGCAAGAAATGAACCGAGTTAATCATTATACATTGGACAACAATCCAAATAACTAAAGCCCAACTAAAGACACTGCTAATATACCCTTGAAATCTTAACTTGTACCGAAATAAAAAAGCTGTAATAACATTTCCAAGGCCAATTACAGTAAATAGGATAATGCCAGGTATGAGAAAATTACTAAAAGGTGAATTGTTTAATAGATCAACTGATGCTCCCATTGGTTCTTGAGGATTTAAAATAGCACCTAAACCTCCAGCCATAGCTCCGATTCCTACAAATGCATGTAAAATACATAATAAACGATATACTTTTTTCATATCAACCTCCAATAAATATGGCATAGTAACTTGCTATATTTATACAATTATATTAAAATTTTACCATACACATATATGAATTTAAATAAAAAACACATTATAAGAAGATGGGTGAAAATGAAATTATGAAAAAAATTGATGTATCAAATGAGATTCAAAGAGATAAAATGCTACAATTTTTATACAAAGATGAAATGTACAATACAAATATGATTGAACTGATTGAATGTTTTATTGATGACATAGGAGAACTGTATATAAAAGAAGAGGATGGGAGGATTACTGATTTTATTCATATGAAGGATGATGGAAATTCAATCTTTACTAGTTTTGACTTCTCTTCTGAGAGTGGAATTAAAGATATAGGTAATATAATAAAAACTAAACAAAGTGAAGATAATAGCCGAGTACTTCTAGGGGGAAAACTTAATAATGTACAAGCTTTATTGAATGAGCTTGGATATAACAGAGTGTGTGAAGAGAATATAATCTTTAGTTTAAATAAAGAAAAGTTCAATGAATTGAATATTAAAGAGCTTGGTTCATTAAGAGAAGTAACATATGAAGAGAAATATCTTAAAATAATAAAGAAGTATACAGCGGAGTTCTTTGAAGTAGAATCACAAGAAGAATTTGAGAAAGTAACTGCTGAGGATAAAATCTTTCCAAAGATAAAGAGAGGTATGTTCTTTCTAGTCCAAGGGGAAGGTGCACAAGAAAATATTATAGGAATGGCAAGGTTTTACGGAAAAACTGAGAACTATATTGAGATAACCAGTGTGTATATAGATAAAGAACACAGAGGAAGAGGTTTTGGAAAAGAACTAATTTTTAAAATGATAAAAGAAATTCTTAGAAGAGGAAAGACTCCAATATTAGAGACAAGCACAAAGAATCTCGCAGCTATGAAGCTATATGAATCTATGGGGTTTGTTGAGAGGGATAAATATGCTTTTGAGTTTGTATAGAATTGTCAGAGACATGAATAAATTATATTTCGTAATAAAAACCCTATAGTGAATCTCACCATAGGGTTTTCATTACTCTCTTTTTTAAAATAATGTTGAAAGTTCTTCACTTGATTTTACTTCGTATGTTTAATCTTTTTTCCGAGCACCAATAATAGAAAAATAGTCCTTAAGATGAAGCAGAACTAGCTGCTGCTGATGAAGCTGCAACCCCTGCAATAATGGCAGCTGTTTGAGCTGCTATTAAAGCTTCTACAGTAATACCTAAAGTTGTAGAAATTAAGTCTTTTTCATTTGACATGTCTTCGATATATTCGTTACATACTATAGCTGAAGCTATAAGGACGTTCATTCCTTTTCCAAGCCACTTATACTTCTTTAATCCGTTTAAATATTGAGCTACATCAATTAAATCATCTATTGCTTCATCAGTATTTTTACTTATTAATGTTATAAGCCCAAGTGACGCATAATAAGTAGAGTAAATTTTTAGCTTATTTTCTTTTAAACAATCATAGATTTTTACACATCTATTAGCCTTTGAACTATTGCTTTCATCTCCTAAAGATAAAATATGAGATAAAAACTGCAATCCATTTCCTTTGCTAAACCCGTTTTCGTTCAAATATTTATAGCACTCTTCAATATCCTTAATACTGGTATCAAGAGGTTTTTCAGAATTTGCAAGAAGTACACATAAAGGATAGTCATCACCACTAGTTAACCATGGATGATTTTTTTTCATTTCCAGATAGATTTCATAAGATTTTTTTGTTCTAGTGTCAATTAAATCTTCTTCACAAGTTAACAATAAAGCGTAATTGGCAATAGGTAAGTACATATTATTCTTAAAGCCTTCTTCTTTTAACTTTTTATCATAATCCATCATTTTTATAAATTCTTCTTTTGGGTTATCATATTCACTGCACAATAACATAGATAATATGAACATAGTGTAGCCTCTGTAATTTGAGAAAACTCCAGTATTTTCTTTTATAACTTTTTTCATATCTTCTATTTTTTCTTTTTCAAATTTTTTATTCTTTAATACATAAGTTAAAGCTGCAAAATGTTGAGATAGATTATTTTCCCACTTATAATCTTTTGCTACTTTCAAGTAAACATCTAACATGTGATCTACTTTATTCTTTAATTCTGATTTCATAGTGCTTACCCCCTTAAATTTATTGAGTAGAATATATTGTATATTAAGATTAGCATACTTTCAATAATTCGTCTCTATATAATACATATTTGACTATATAAACAGTTTATAAATGGTTAAAACTCATAAAAACTAATATATAATATTTATATTTTTAAACATGACATATAGAAGTCACGTTTAATGAGATAAAATATAGATAAATATGAATTAGGGGGAAATATGTATGGATAAAATTGATTTTAAAAAAGAGTTTAAAGAATTATATAAAGCTTCTTCAAAAGAGGTACAAATAGTAAACGTTCCAAAATTGACTTACTTGATGATTGATGGAACTGGAAATCCTAATACATCACAGGAATACAAAGATGCTGTAGAAGCACTATTTAGTTTATCTTATACTGTGAAGTTCATGATAAAAAAAGGGAATATGGGTATAGACTACGGTGTTATGCCACTTCAGGGATTATGGTACCATGATAATATGGAACTCTTTTCACAAGAAAGAAAAGAAGAGTGGAAATGGACTTCATTAATAATGCAGCCTGATTTTGTTGATAAAGAGCTCATTGATGAGGCTGTGGAACAGGTTAAGAAAAAGAAGGATTTACCTTCAATTTCTAAGATGAAATTTGAAAGTTTAGAAGAAGGGGTAGTTGCACAAATAATGCATATAGGACCTTATAGTGAAGAAATGCCTACAATAGAAAAGCTACATAACTTTATTGAGGAAAATGGTTATATTAAAGTTGGAAACCATCATGAGATTTATCTGAGTGACCCAAGGAAGGCTGAACCTGAAAATTTTAAAACCATTATAAGGCAACCAATAAGGAAGAAATAGAAATAAGAGGGGCTGACGAACTAATTTTTTAGTGCGACAGCCCTTTTAAAATTACATAAATAAAGAATAGTTATAATAAATTGTATTAAACAAGAAATAAATTGAATGAAATCTAATGGGGGAGTTACCATGGATATTAGGTTTATCTCAACCAATGATAAAAAAATAGAAGAAGTTGAAGCTTTTTTTAAGGCTAAATATGAAGAAGAGGAAAAAGAGAAGCGTAATAGGTTAAAGAAACAAAATATATGCGAAGAAGATATTAATAAAAGAATAAATAAGGAACTTATGAAAGTTAATATTTTTTCAAATAATATTCAAATTGAAGAAATTCAATGTGAAGATATGAAAAAGATTGTTAAGGATAAGGCTCTTAGAGCATTTAAAAAGGTAGGAAGACCTCTTATTGTTGAACATACAGGATTATTTTTTCATGAGCTAGGGGGATATCCAGGGGGACTTACGCAGATATTTTGGGAAAAGCTACAAGGGGAAAAGATTATAGCTTTATTTAAGGGGAATGAGGTTACTGCAAAGACAATTATATGTTTTTGTGATGGTAAGAGTTTTAGTTATTTTGAAGGAGATGTAGAGGGAATTATATCGGAAGAAATGAGAGGGACATCTGATTTTGAATGGGATGTTATATTCATACCTAAAGGAGAGCAGGAAACCTTTGCACAATTAAAGAATAAGAAGAAAAATATATCTATGAGAGTAAAAGCTCTTGAAAGGTTTTATGCTTTTCTTATGGAAAATGGTATGAAATTTGAGAAAAACATAAGTTATGAAGATGAAATACAGGATTTAGGAGAACTTATAAGTAAAAATAAAGTGATGCTTTTTGTTGGAGCAGGAATATCTAAAAATGTTGGACTACCTGAGTGGGGAGAACTAATGTTAAAGTTATCACAGAGATGTGGTATATGCCCAGAACTTTTTGAGGACTATGATGATTTTCTCAACTTAGCAGAATTTTACGAACAATATGATAAAGATCTCTACAAAATGAAAAAGTGGATGAAAAAGAAATGGAAAGTTGATGAGGAGAAAATCAAACAATCTAAGATTCATAAAAATATTTTAAAATTAGATTTTCCTATAATATATACAACTAACTATGATGAAAGTTTAGAGAAATTATATGAGGTTTATAACAGAAAGTATATTAAAATCGCTAAAGTAAAAGACCTAACTGAGATTGAAGAGGGAGCAACGGCAATAATAAAATTTCATGGGGATTACAATACAGATTCACAGCTAGTGCTAACCGAGAGTAGTTTTTTCGATAGAATGAATTTTGAAAGTCCTCTTGATATTAAGTTAAGAGCAGATATATTGAATAAATCAATTCTGTTTATTGGGTACAGTTTAAGTGATATTAACATGAGATATATATTATATAAATTAGATAAGCTATGGAAGGATGCAGGAGAAAAAGGAATACGCCCCAAATCATATATCTTTATATCAAGACCTAACATTGTCCAAGAAGATATATTAGATAGAAGAGGGATTATTCCAATAGTATCACAGGAGGACGACCCTGCAAAAGGATTAAATGATTTCTTAGAAGAACTATTGAAGAAACAAAAAGATATAAATAAAAACGGAAGAACTTTTAAACAATTTAAGGGAACTTTTAGAAGGTATTATTGATGAGTAAGGCTCCTATTTTTAGGAGTTTTTTTCTTTGATTTCTTTGTTAATATTTTTATTAATGATTGCTATATTGAATTAAATAGAAAATATAGAAAAAAATGATAAAATATATTATAATTGAATTTAGAAATGTTTAAAAAAGAGAATTTACAAATGGGTTATGTATCAAATATTAAAAATGGATTCAATTAAGTGAGAGTAAAGGGGGAGAATAAAATGGGCTATAATGAGGGCTATTCTTTTGAAAAGTTAAAAAAAGAGGGAGTTAAAATTGGAGCAAGGATACTTCAACCGGGAATAATGAAAAACCTTTTGCCTGATTACGAGAATATTTATGTTCAGATAAAAGAATTTAGGAAGCAAGCAGCTATTGTAAGTAAGGAAAATGATGAAATTAATAGTTCCTATATACATTCTTATGAAAGAAGGGTATTAAAAGAATTAGCAAATGTTCATTATAATATAATATCTATTTTAGGGGGAAGAGGAAATGGTAAAACATCAACCCTTTTAACATTAAAATATAACATTTCTATGAATGGGAATCCTTATATTTTAGATGGAGATTTGAGAAGAGATTTTATTTTGCCCCTAATAATTCCTGATTATATGGGTGTACATAATGATCCACTTGGTTGGGTTATCAATTATTTGGAAAATGAAATGGAGGAAATGGAGGAAATTGAGAAGAATACAAAAAAATATTACTATCATGACTATCATTTTGATGGATGTGGGAAGAGTAACAAGAGTGAAGTAAGCAAAGCACTAGATGAGTTGAAAAAGGCATATGAATACAGACAAGAATTATATATAAATAATCTTTTTGGTTCAGGAGTAAGAGGAGATAGTGATTTTATAAAGTATAGAGATAAAATCACTACTGCTGATATTGAATTAAGAGAAAAATTCAGTGATTATATTGGCAAGTTGATTAAGAAAAAGAGGGAACTGTTTAAAAATGAAGAAGATATAGAACACGAACCTATGATTTTTATATTTTTTGATGATGTTGATATAAGTATAGAAAAGTGTTTTGATGTGTTGGATACTGTATTAAAATTTTTAACTCATCCAAATGTAGTGATTTTTATTTCTGGAGATTATTGTGTTTTTTATGAAACGCTTACAATTGAATTCTTAAAAAAGAGTGGTTTAAATGAAAAATCATTACTAGATGCGAAATTCTTAAATTATGTAGATAAATCTGCTTTGAATTCAAAACAGGAATTAAGTAGGGAGTATTTAAAAAAGGTTATGCCTGCTGCATATAGATATAAAATGCCTGTACTGAATGATGAGCAAAAAATAAACTTTAAATATTATGATGATAGTAAAAATTCATTAGGTTTAAATAGCAATAAGGAACTTGGAGAATATAATTTGAAGGAACTTATAGAATATAATTTCAATGAAAATGGAGATTTTAAATGGACGAACCTATATTTAGATATTTTTGATAATAAACCAAGAGGCTTAATAAATGTATATGTTTATTTATATAGAAAGGCTAAAGAAATAGAAAGAGGGGAAAGAGAGAGAGAAGAAATATGGAGTTTAATAGAGATAAAGAGATTTATAGATATCCTTATAAGTTCAAATGATGAACTATCAGAATATGAAGAAGCAATTAATAAATTTATTTATCTAATCAACATACAAGAGAAAAGTAGAGAAAGAATTATTATAAATTATGATTATCTTTATTCCTTATTTGAAAGTCTAAGAAAAAGAATGACTATGAACAAAAATTTAGTTTTAGAAAAAATTATTAATATGCTAATATTAGGAATATTTATAGAAAAAATTATGATGAGCATTAATAATAAGGAACAGTTAGGGAGTATTTATACTGATAAAAAATTGAAAAACCCAATTTCAAAATTTATAAATATGTTTGATCTTAATAAAAAGATAAATAATAAATTGATTGAGGAAACTAATGAGTTAGAGTTCATCATGAATTTTTATAATGACTTTAAAGGTTATATAAGATCAAATTATGTAGATGATTATTCATGTGTTGATAATAAAGAGAATGTTGAAATAGAAAAATAATATTTAAGGTGAGGTTAGAAATATGACTAATAAGGATATATATTTTCATTATAAATATTTTAAAAGTATATATAATGGTCTTGAAAAATCTAATTGTAATCAAGAGAATAATAGTAATGAATATTACGAGATTATTGAACATATGAAGAATATTTATTATGAAGATAAGGAGTGGGTTGAGTCCAATGTGGATATAATTTTTGCCTATGCCAAAAGTGATAAGGAAAAATGCATTGATAATATAATTGAGCTGCAGAAAGATTTAAATGAAAAATTAGTTGAAAATGACGAATTTTATCTTAATGATGAAAATAGTATTGATTTTAAAAAAGATATTTTAAGTGAAGAAGTAATTGATATCATAATAATTAAAGGTTTGATTATTAAAAAAATTCAAGAATATATAGATAAAAGAAAGAAAAGTTATGAATTCTTAAATATAGATATTGATTATAATACTGAGTTAGAAAATCAAATAGAAAAAAATACAAAAATGTGCATTGATAAGGGCTTTAGAGAGATGTGTAAAAGAGAAAATTTTGATTATTATTATAAATATCTTAGAGAAAAAAATGAACAGGAAAAGTGCAAGGAACATTTGCAAAAATTAAAAAAAGAAGAAGAAAAGCAAATAGAAAAAATAGAGAAGTATGAAAAAGCAATATGGGGTAAAGTAATATATGATAATAGCAAAGAGGTATATGATATAAGTCAAGAACTTAAAAATGACATTTTAGAATGGAAAGCTAGGAAAATCGAAATAGAAGGTGAAATTGATTTTAATATTTTAAGGGAAATTACTAAATATAATACTTCTAAAAAGTCTAAAATTAATAAAATTAATAATTTTATTAATAACAAATTTAAAGATAAAATCTACAATAACTATATTTCTACTGTAGTAGCAAAGAGGATGGATATAATAATAGAAGAGTTTTATTTTTTTGAAACTCATGATGCTGTAGAAAAATATATTGCGCAATATCTAGAAAATGTAGAAAATCTTAAAAAAACAAGTAATGGGGAACTTGCAGAAATAGAAAATAAACCTCCTAAAAATCGCAGAAAAAAGAAGGATTCTCAGAAAACCATTAAACAAGTTATTGAAATGTATGAAGAATATATTTGTTTAAATAATAAAATTAAAATATTAGAAGAATGTCTTGAGTCATATGTATTAGAAGAAGATGTAAATATAAATTCAGATTTAGATTCAGTTATAAAAAAAATAATAGAAGTTAAGAAACATATTTTAGAAAAAGAACATAAAATGTATCAAATTGAACAAAATTGTGAAGATGAAACAATTAATAACATGATAAAAGAATATAAAGAAACTGATTATAAAAATATTTATTTTGATAGTGAGCTCATTATTGAAGAATTGAGATTATTACATTCATTTAACGATTTTAAAGATGTAAAAGAAAATAACAATAATAGGGAATTTCAATACCATTTAAATATTGTTGCTGATATTATTAATAAAATTATGAATAATTTACTAGAAATTCAATATTCGGATTATCATGATCAGCTTTTAAATAAAATAAGAAATATTTTCACAAATTTTGATTTGATATTTAGAAAAGAATATGATGAAAACATAAAAGGAATTTTGGAAGATATTGAGGATATTGAATTAGAAAAAGCGCAACTAAATTTTGATAAATTTATAAAAAAGGTGAAAGAGAACGAAGAATTTAATTATAATCATAATCAACTTGAAGAGTATTTAATTGAACTTGGAGAGATAAGAAAAATATTTGAAAGATATTTTGAAAAGGTTAATCGAGAAAATAATAATTTTAGCTTTGATAAAATAAACAAAATTACTATAAATGAATTTATGAATAATATTTTTCAATTAAAAGTACTGTTAGATTCCTACAAAGAGATAAATTCTAACAAAAAAGAAGTAAATAAAAAAATGAAAGATTACTTTTGGAATTTGAGAACAGAACTTAAAGAATATGAGAATGATATTAAAAATAGTGGGTTTGAAGGATATATAACTATGAAAGAAAAACAATATAGTAAATAATGTAGGTGTAGAAAATGTTTAAATCAAAGATGGATTTAAGAATAAAATTACTCTCATTACCATTCACAGAGTTTGAGTTTTACAAAAAGGATAAATTCGAGGTATTAGCAAGCTTGGATCCTAAGATGTATGACAATTATAATGATAATTATACGGACAAGCTTGAAAAAGAAATTCTTCCTGAACTATATAAAATACTTCATAAAAACCAGAGAATCCTTGAGTTAGATCAGGTTGAATTGCTAATAAAAAAATATTATCCTGAAAACGAACTTAGAAGGGAATATTTACAACATAAAAATATAATGTATTATTATATAAAAAAATTCTGTAGATTGAGTTCATTCTTATTAACACATAGAGATGGAAAGATTTCTTTGAAATATTGGGAATCTAAAGAAGAGGAGAATTTTCTAGGTCCATATAAGGGAATATATAAGATTGCTCTTTGGAATTCAATGAATAGAATGATAACTACAGATATTTTAGTAATGTTATACCTTATAAATAATAATATGTTTGATGATAGATATTTAAAAATATATTCTTCATTTGTAACACTAGAAGATGTTCAACTTGAACAGGTATTTAAAAAAGGGTTGGGAGAAACTCATCTTCATATGAATGCTGGAATAGATTTTCAAGTATCATGGATAGAATTAATGTCATTAGACAGAAATGATAAAGAACAAAAACAATTGTTACTAGAGCAAGATAAAGTAATAGGTAAGAATTTTGATATTAATATCTATGTTAAGGCAGTGGCTGTTGTAAGAATATTAGTAGCTTATTATCTTAGGTGGTATATGGAAAATAGCACTCCAGAAACAGAATTTAGTCTTTTAGATTTTTATTATAAAATGAGACCTTTTGGAGGTGGAGAGAATGATTCTATTTCTGAAGTTATCGTGGAACTATTAAACAAGGTATTTGAAGGGACAGAGATAGAAAATGAATGTCAAAGTGAAATAATAGATTTATATGAGGAACTGAAAATTGAATTAAATATATATGAAAACATAGATAAGACAGATTTGAAATGGAATGAGATTTTATCAAAGAGAGATGTAATACACAGCTTGTTATGTCCTGGTGAAATAATTACGGACTATACTGTAGAAAATTTATTTATGTTTAAGTCCTTTAAATATATTGTGTCACAACCAAATGATGGTTTTTTCTCAAAAATATTTTTAAAGTATCTCATTATCAAGAATGAGGTTTTTCAACTTAAAGTTCAAGGAAATTTGATTAAGGGACTCAAGTATTTTTCAGATTACTATGAAAGATCAACTAAGGAGGTTTGGGATAAGAAAGAACATATTGGGTTGATATTACACAATCAAATTAAAAATAATCATCTTGAAAAGTTAGAACTAAGATGTACGGTAAAAGGTAATCCTAAGAATATTTATAGTTTAAAAAATAAAACTAAGGGTTTTCTACTAGATTTCTTTGAAGTATACCTTGAAATATTAAAAGATATTCAAAATAAAAATGAGGATATGAGAGTACCTCTTATTGGGTTAGTGTTTCATTTCATAAAAGCACGTGATCCATATTTACATGAGAAGTGTTGGTTAAATTATAAAGCTAGTGAAGAGAACCACTTCTTAAACTTCAGAGAGCATCAATGTATTTATGAAAATCAGGTAAGGGTTATAAATGAACTAAGAGAGAAAATTCCTAATTTGGACAAATATATTGTAGGAATAGATGCAGCAAGTATAGAGAACAATACTGAGCCTTGGGTTTTCACATCAGTTTATGAAAAAGCAAGAAATAGTACTGAACATAGGCCTATAAATATTGAGTGTAATAAAGCTATAAATAACCTTGGATTTACTTTTCATGCTGGAGAGGATTTTAGGCATATTATAACTGGTATTAGGAGAGTAGACGAGGTTATTGAGCACTTCAGATTTCGTGCTGGGGATAGGATAGGACATGGTATTGCATTGGGGATTGATGGGGCAAAATGGGTTGAAAATAACAGAATAATCATTATACCAAGAATTGAGATTCTTGAAAATATGTTATGGATATGGGGTATTCATAAATATAATAGATATTTAACTGAAATGGACATGGGATATCTAGAACGAAAAATACTGGAATGCGCTGAAAAGATATATATAAGGATGGAAGGAATAAATGTATATAATCTGTGGAAAGCCTATAGACAAAAATTTAATAAAGAAAAGGTTATTGAAAAATTTAGTGAGAAATTAGAAGATAAGAAGCTTAATGATATTTTCTGTCCATATGCTAATGAGAACGAAACAATGAATGATTTTGAATGTAGTTATAGAAGAGATATATGGGATGAAGATAAGCTACTTCTTTCTCAACACTGTAAATGCTATCTTGAAAGAATGAATGAACCTATTGAAATTGAAGTACAAAAAGATGAAATTCAAATAATAAAAAATCTCCAAAAGGTTGTTCTTACAAAAATAAGTCAAGAAGGAATAGTAATAGAGACAAATCCGACATCCAATATAGCTATAGGTCAGATTGATAATATACTAGAGCATTATATTTGTAATCTTAACCAAAGAGGGTTAAGTGGAGATATAAAGCGAGAGAATGGAATAATTGTTACTATAAATTCAGATGACCCTTCTGTTTTTAATACTAATGTAAGTAGCGAGCTAGCATATATATTTTATTCATTAATAGAGAAGGGGTATGCACGTGAAGATGTCCTTTATTGGATTGATCGTATTAGAGACAATGGAATAAGAACTAGTTTTATACAGGAAGATGGATATGATATTAATTATAAAATTACAGAGATTAAAGAAGTAATAAGAAGACTTAGAATGTAATTAAGGAACATGAATTAAAATATGGGCAAAATTGTAAAAGTGGCATAATAATGGTATAATAAGTAATATCGGGCGTGAGTAAAAAAGGTATTGGGGGAGGTATTATATTATGAAAAAGCAAGGTATTATAAAAATATCCATTGGGGTTGTAATAGGTTTATTAATGGCATTCTTATTAAGACCAATTAGTGAACCAATAGAGATTGCTATGACACAGAGACAATTTACTATATCCTTCACATGTATAGTATTAGGTGCATTATGTGGAGTTCTTGTTCATTATTTACTGGATGAAAAAATCAGGAAAAAATCAGAAGTATCTAAAGAGCAAAAGTCTGTTGATATTGGGAAGTCAAAAGGTGTAACTATTCTCCTAATGGCAATTGGTGGGTTAATTATAGGGTTTGTTATGAGACCAGAGATACCTATTATTGGACAAAAAGTGCCTTTCGCATCAGTAATCAGTAGAGGAGTCATTTCTGAGGGTGTAGAGATGGGAACCTATGGTCAAATGGCAAAAGAAGCTTTTAATGTAATGATTCTATGGGGAATAATAGGTGGAATCGTAGGTTTTTTCCTCACATTTAAGTTGAAATTTGATTATATCAAATACATAGGAAAAAATATTAGAACAGGTATCTCCGTATGTCTGAATTACATCATATTCAAACAAAAAATAGTTGTGATCATGATATTATTAGCATTAAGCATAAGGGTTACTGTATCACCAGAGGGGAGTACTATTATTCTTTATGGGATTTTAGGTGGTTTAGTAGGTGGACTAGCATCATTTGGTGTGAGTAAGGTTAATAAAAGAACCCTTAGTGAGAAGAGAATGAGAAGATTGATAAAGAAAAGAACAAGATTCAGCATGCTTGATTACGTAAACTACAGAGTGCTTTGGTTAACTATAGAACATAGTATTATCCATCAAGAAATTGGCGATATAATGGGGTTATTAGGAATTATGTTTATATCCTCTATTCTCCCAAGTGCCATAATCCTTTGGATATTAGGTGTAAGTTTTATACAAGCTATTGGAATATGGTTGGTAGTAACATTTATATATTATTCAGTTGTTGATTGTGTGAAGAAAGTTTATATAGTGGTTTAAGAATTGAAATGAATATCAAGTATTGAACTCTTAAGATGGAAAGCAAAGTTCAAACAGTACGTATATAACTTGGTCAACAAACTCAGGTAGTGGAATAACCACTGCCTTTTTTATTGTTAAGAAAAATATCGTGTAAAAACAATAATAAATTAATAGGAAAGGGATGTGTATAATTAATGAAGAAATATGTTTTATAATGAATTATTTTATGATATATTGTAAAATATAACGTAGATAATAATGGTATATATGAGATATATTGCTTAAAAATGTGTATGGAGGTGGATTTACTGGGAAAGTATATTTCCATGATAAATCAATATATTAAGAAAAAGTTTTTAAATATTTACAAAGAAAATTTGAAAAAGGAAGAAGGTAAAATAATGAATATCAGATTTATTTCAAAGAATGTACATAAAATAAAAGAAATAGAAGATTTTTTTAGTGAAAAACGAGAAAAGGAAAAGGATAAAAAAAATAAGGAGATACGTAAATTTTGCTCAAGTGAGAAAGAACTACAAGACCGAGTAGAAAAAGAAGTTATGAAAGTTATGATTTATTCCAGTAATATTGATATAAAAGAGATTCAAAGCGAAGATGTTAAAAAAATTGTTAAGGATAAAGCTACTAAAGCATTTAAAAAGATAGGAAAACCATTAATTGTAGAGCATACAGGATTATTTTTTAAAGATTTATCAGGATATCCAGGAGGCTTAACTCAAATCTTTTGGGATAGTTTAAAAGGTGAAAAGGTTGTTGAGCTATTTGCAGGACAAAAGGTTACTGCAAAAACTATGATATGTTTTTGTGATGGGAAAAAATTTAATTATTTCACTGGAGAAGTAAAAGGTAAAATAGCAACAGACGTAAGAGGGGATTCGAAATTTCAATGGGATACCGTTTTTATTCCAGAAGGTTCAGATAAGACATTTGCAGAAATGGGAAGAAAGAAACAAGAGGTTTCGATGAGGAGAGATGCATTAGAGAAGCTTTATGAGTTTTTAAAAGATAATGAAGTAAAATTAGATGATTCAATAGAATATGAAGATGAAATTAAAGAATTAGCGGAGCTTATTAAAGATGATAAAGTAATGTTATTTGTTGGGGCTGGTATATCAAAGAATGTAGGTTTACCTAGTTGGGGAGATTTGATAGACAAACTATCGGAAAGTTGTGGTATAAGTCCAGAATTGTTTGAGTGTTATGGAGAGTTTCTTAGCTTAGCTGAATTCTATGAATATTATGATAAAGATTTATTTAGGCTTAAGAAGTGGATGAAGGATAAATGGAAAGTTACTCCAGAAATGATTGATGATTCTACAGTCCACGAAAAAATATTGGATTTAGATTTTCCAATAATATATACAACAAATTACGATGAATGTTTAGAAAAATTATATGAGTATAATTCTAAGGTATATAGAAAAATATCAAAAGTTGAAGATTTGAAGGAAATTAAAGCTGAAGAGACACAAATTATAAAATTTCATGGAGATTACAATACAGACTCGCCTCTTGTTTTAACTGAGAGTAGTTATTTTAAAAGAATGGATTTTGAAAGTCCTCTTGATATTAAATTAAGATCAGATATTTTAACTAAATCCATTTTATTTATAGGATATAGTTTGAGTGATATAAATATGAGATATATTTTATATAAATTAGATAAGCTTTGGAGAGAGTCAGGTTCTGAGAAAGATAGACCTAGAGCATATATATTCTTAACAACTCCTAATATTGTTCAAGAATCAATTTTAGAGAGATGGGGAATAACACCTATTATTTCCTCAGAGGACAATGCTGGAAAAGGAGTGCAATACTTCTTGGAAAGATTAAAGGAACTAAGCAAATAAAGAAAGAATATAATTTTACATTATGTTTTAGAAAAATACTAGTGAGAAAGGATAAAGTAACATGAGTCAGATAAAATTCACCAGCGAAACAGAATTTAGAGCAGTTATTGAAAAACCAGACGAACTAAGCAACTCATTATTCAAGAATATATATAATAAAGCCCTTAGGAATATATATCAAATCACAAGAGAAAATGAAGAAGGGTATAGAGATAAGAAAAGAAATAAAGAAAAGAATGGACAAACTATTAAGTCATTTGAAGGTGTAAATAATATAACTGCATTTATGGGAGATAGAGGAACAGGTAAAACTTCTACTATGTTATCATTTCTTAACTATCTTCTTAAAATAGATAAGGTGAAAGAACATTTAGATGAAGACTATCATAAAAAATTAGAAGAATATGAATTCATTACAATTGATGTTATAGATCCATCTTTCTTAGAAAAAAATGAGTCTATATTAGAGACAGTGATAGCTAAGATGTTTTCGAAATTCCAGGAAAATTTAGACAATTACTCATTTGAGGACAAAAAAGAGTTTATAAAACAGTTTCAAAACATTTACAGAGCAATAAGGTTAATGACTATAAATAAGAGTGAAAAATTAAAGAATGATGCATATAGTGAGGATATAATTGAGTCATTAGTTGGACTTGCCTCTAGCTCAAATATGAGAGAGTGTATATCAGAACTTGTAGATGTGTTTTTAGATAAAATGGGAAATGGAAGAAACACAAAAAAGTTTTTAATAATCCCTATAGATGATTTAGATAATAACCTTAAGCAATCAGTTGAAATTGCTGAACAAATTAGAAAATATCTTATGATTCCAAATGTTATTATATTGATGTCCCTTAAAGGAGAACAATTAAAAGATTCTGTTGAAGAAACATTCTATAATAATTATCGTAATCTAACTGAAAAGGGCAGGCTATCCGATGATCCTAAGCAAATGGCAGAAAAATATCTAGAAAAACTTATTCCAAATGGTAGAAAGATTCATTTGCTTAGAATGGATGATATAAAACTCATGAAGAAGGTCAAATTTGATGTTATCATTGAGGAGGAAAACAATGATACTCAAAGAGAATTTAATGGTACATTGGAAGAAGTGTTAATCAGATATACATATATTAAAACAGGAATGATTTTTATTGCTCCAAAGAAAAGTTTACATCCATTAGTGCCTAAAAATCTTAGAGAATATAGTAATTATATAAGCATATTAAGTAAGCTTAAGGATATAAATAGAGAATCTGATAGTGATGACAAAAGAATAAATATTGAGGTATTTAAGAATTATGTAGTAAATCAATGGGGAAATAGATGCTTAACTAAGAAGTATTATAATATTGTTCAAGAATTCATATTAATGGATTCAGGAGAAAAAAATCATTATGTTGTAACAAACTATAGAACAATGCTGAATAAAAATCTAGAAAAGATTATAAAAAATGATTTCAATAAGGATAAAATATTTGGAGATATAAACACAAAAATTGCATCTAATCCGATATTTAATATAAATAATATTTCTAGAAATATTAGTATAGGGGATGTTTTAGAAGTATTCAACCTATATTCCTCATATGATGATGAAAATATAAAGAACTTTAAATTTATGATTAAGTGTTTATATTCAATTATGTTTTATGAAAATTTACTTATTGAAAAAGATCAAGAAAGTGTTTTAGATTTACTTGGTGGAAATATTAACAATTGCTTTAGGAATACTCAAAATCATATATTAAGAAATGTTACAGATATGGATATAGAAGATTTAATTGAACTTAAGTTTGATAATATTCAAACAAATTTAGAAATTGAATGTATTGTTGAAGAGGTTTTTTTAAGACTCATATGTAATGAAATTGAAGAAAAAGAATTATTAGATGATTTAAATGAATGTAGTGAGGAGCTTATAAATAATTATTTCAAGATAAGAACTAGAGAGAGAATTAGAAATCTAGAATATTTCTTTTCATTCTTAACATTAAATAAAAATAATATTCAATCAAATTATAGAGAAGATAGTTCTTACGATAACTTAAATGAATATAATTTAATACCATATGATGCTGGAAATAATTTGATTTATAATGATAATGCGAAATTTGAAATTCTGAAATTTATTAATTATACTATTAATCCCCAATTAGTATTTAGTAAAATTTTCAATTATTATATAAAAAACCTCGATTTTGACAAATTAACAACAAAATTAATTGATCGTTTCGCAGATTATGAAGTGGAATATTATGATGAATTTGAAAGTGAAGAAATATATGATGGGTTAATAGATTTACTAGATGAAGGCGGTTATGTTGAATTTTCGGGAGATGAATATATTTTTAGGAAAAAACCACATGAGTGGTCTGAAAAAATATCATGTGCAATATTTGAAGAATCATTAAGTTATGAATTAATAAAGTGGAAGAAAGATTTTGATATGGTACTTCCATTACATTCAATAGAAATTTTAGAAGTAATTTTTAATAGAGTAATAACTAATTTTAATTTCAATAATGAAGAATTATTTGAAGTTTATAGTGGGGTATTTGATTTAATAGATGAAAGTTTAGAGTATGTATTAAATGAAGTAGAAGATGTATTAGGAGAGGAATTTGATACAGAGAAGTTAAAGATAATGCAAGCTTATAAGCAATGTGTATATATTAAAATGACTTCAGAAGAGAATAGGGATTTGAGAAAAATATTGGGTTCTTCTTTCACTGATAGTATGACAAAATATATAGAGTGGATGAAAATATATGGAGAAAAAATAAAAACTAAGAGTGGCAAGGACACATTGTTATATTATATTGATGAAATGATAGATTCTTCAAGAGAGTATAATGTAGATGATGAAACTATTAGAGAATTGTATATCTTTAAACAAAAAGTTAATATTTCACCTAGTAATGATGAAAGAAAGCTTATAGGAAAAAGGTTATATGATTTTCTTAATAATAAGCGATTAAAGCAAGTGAAATTATTAGATGGAATATCTGAAACGTTTAACCTTGAAGAGGAAGATTACGGGATTGATGATATTGGAGAGTATTAGGGTGAGATGTTATGGATATTAAAAGAGGAATACTAAATATAATATTTAAAGAACAATCTCCTTCACAAATATTGAAAAGTAATTTTGAAAGTGGTTTAAAAAAGAAAGGGAATCTTCATGATAGTGTTGATAGAAAAGGGTTTGTAAACAATGGGCTTAAATACTTCAAGCAGTACTCTGAGGATGAAATTATAAATATATATGAGAAGATGAATGAAGATTTAAAAGATATGAGAGAGATAACTAGAGGGAGAAAAGATGAAGAGTCTTCCCCATCAGTTTTTAATCTTCTTATACATTTTGGTGATGATGTGCTTACAGAGATAAATGGAGAACCCTTTTGTAAATATGATAATCTCTTAAGGTGGAGAATGATATCTCATAAATTGGAACAAGATATTTTCACTACTTCATATTTAGCATATAGAGATGTAGTATCTTCACGAGAAAGAAATTATTTCTCTTGGGAGCCTGTTATAAGAAGTGATAATAGGCGATTACATCAGATGTTACAAAAGGGTATGGCAGAAAATCATTTTCATCTAAAAGGATCAGCACCATATTTCAATCTAACATGGATAAGCTTAATGACTAGAGTATACAAGCGAGACAATGATTTTAAGAAAGCTGGAATTGAGAGTAAACGGCTTGATGGTGAAAGTAATCTATTTGATATAAATGAAAAGGATAGTATATATGACTTAGTGAAAAAAGCTGCATTAATAAGAGGATTTCTATTTGCTAAATTAAATGAAAAAAATATATTCGATGATAAAGAAGAAGATAAGGAATTAGATAGGTTTCTCACTAAGGATTCAATTCAATATAGGTTAAATGAAATTCAGAGTAAAATAAGTATTTTGAACAATACTTTTGGATATAAGTTTTCAAGTAATTATTATTTAAAGCCTATGACTGTAGATTACTGTATACCAAAGAATACTAGTGAGAGGAATTTAAAAAGTAGTAATATATATTTAGCTGGAGAGCGAAGGTTTTTATATCTTATGTTTAAGAGTATTTATAAAAATGATGAAAAAATATTAAAATATAAAAATCTTTTCTATGCATATTTGATTATAAAAGCTAAATTCAGGGGAGAATTAATTCAAGTCAATGATAGAGTTGGATTTAAAAACTTTTCGGATTATCAGGATCGGAAGACAAAATTCTTAAGTAATGATCCTATGCTTTATGATGCGGTATATTATATGGCGATTAACTCGACTATCAAGGATCAAAATATCAAAAGTTTAGAGGCTAGAATAACTCCAGAGAAATCAAAAACTGAAACAGTCATTGAGATTGACAAAATTGAAAATGCAATAAAAAAAGAAAAAGAAAGAATACAGATATTTGATGATTCAAAAGAATCAAAAGAAAAAGAAAAGGAATTATTAGATGCAAAATTAAATTTATCAGATAAAAAGGAAGATAATAAACACTTTTATGTTATGCATTTTCCAAAAATAAAAGACAAGATAGATTATAATTTTGATTCAGAAGATATAAATAGAAAAATGATTCTATCTAGTGTACCAAGAAATAATGAGTTGAGGAAGAGGGTTAAAGCTGATTCTATTAATTTAGTTTCTCTAAGAGATAAGATGCATACTGGAATAAGAAAGGTAAGAGGAATTGATGCTTGCGCCAATGAAATAGGGTGTAGACCAGAGGTTTTTGCTCAGAGTTTTAGATTTTTAAAGAATCATATGCCAGAGTTTAAAAATGAAGAATATAATATTGAATGGGATATACCAGAGTTAAGAGCTACATATCATGTTGGAGAAGATTTTCTTGATATTATTGATGGTCTAAGAGCAATTGATGAGGTATTATTATTTTTAGATTTCACCCAAGGTGATAGGTTTGGTCATGCTTTAGCTTTAGGTGTAGACCCAATGGAATGGTATGAAGCAAAAAGTAAACGTCTTATAATGCCAATCCAAGATTATTTAGATAATATTATGTGGATGTTAGCAAAAATCAGAGAATTTAATATTGATGATTTAAATAATGTTGTTTATTTTCTTCAAAATGAATTTAATACTTTTTTTAATAGGGTGTATCATGAAAATTTTGAGGATGATAGGTTTAAAGCTTATAACTATAATCATATGGTTTATTATGATGCATGGAAACTTAGAGGAGATGATCCAGAGTTATATTTTACAGGGAAATTTGAATGTGGAACAGATATATGCTATTGGGACAGATGTAAAGTAAATAATTCTATTAGCAATCATATTAGAAATGATAGTGCAGCTGTGGCTATTTACTATAGTTATCATTTTAACCCAGTGATAAAAAGAGAAAGCTTAATGCAACATGAGGTTAAAATAACAGATAATTATATTAAGGCAGTAATAAGAATTCAAAAAGAAATGCAAAAAATAGTTCTCAACAAGGGAATAGGCATAGAATGTAATCCATCTTCTAATTATCTAATTGGTAATTTTAAAATGTATGAAAAACATCCAATCATAAAATTCAATAATTTAGGGTTGACTGAAGATATGGAAAAAGTCCAAAAATGTGAGCAGATGTTTGTTTCTATAAATACAGATGATCAAGGTGTTTTTGGGACATACTTAGAAAATGAGTATGCTGTTATGGCTTTGGCTTTAGAAAAAGCAAAAGATAGAGATGGGAATAATATATATAAACAAGCATTGATATATGATTGGCTTGATAATATTAGACAGATGGGTATAGAGCAAAGTTTCAAGAAAAGAAAATAATATATAGTTAGATACAAAGGTAGTGGACTAACTACTACCTCAGGTTATTGACAAACATATTTTGTCAGTAACCTTATTATTTAACCTATTATAGCTACTAAGTTAGGACCTTATGTTAAAGGAAAGTGCAATAAAACTGATAAAGGTAAATCAATATATAAACGAATAAAAGAATAAAATAGAACTTTGAGCGTAGCTTGGTAGATTTTAAAGAACTGCATGGGCTTCACTACTGTCGCATGCGCGGAATTAAAAATGTTTCTTAGCAATGATTAATGACAACAGTAGCTCAGAATAATAAGATTAACATTACATATATGGTAAAATGTGCATAAGGAGTGAGGGAGAATAAGAATTATTAATAAAATGTTTGGAGGAGAATATTTTTGCGATTAAGGAAGATAAAAAACATAATGGTGACCATCTAAATCTATCATAATATGACAATGAAGTATATTTTATGATAAAAACACACATATTTCTTGAAAATATCTTGTTTATTGGTATAATAATGCTAGGATATAAATTACATGAAAAGAGGACGGTTTATGGTAAAAAGCACTGCAGAACATAAGAAAAGTACTAAATCATTTATTAATTTTAAAAAGATAGGTACTAAAATTTCATTATTAATTACATTATTAATTATTATTTCTTCAGTAACATTATTATTTATGAATGTAAAACATACCGCACGAATATTAGAAGGTAATGCTCTAGAACAACTGGAGTTATTTACTGAAAGTAAATCAAATGAATTTGATATTTTACTGCAAAGGGCGGAAAGTTCGCTTAAAAGCTTGAATTCATTAATAACAACTACCTTTGACTATGAACAATTTAAAAATGATACCAACTATGTAACTTCATATGATGGGGTGATTGCTAAAGTTGTAGAGGACAATATTAGAAACAATGATGTTTTAAGTATGTATGTTGTTTTCAATCCTGATTTAATGGGATTTGCTCATGATGTGGCTTATTCAGTAAAGAATGATAGTTTGGTAAGAGCACCAATGTTTAAAATTGAGCAGTTTGATGCTGATTCTGTAGATATGAATTGGTTTTACGCTGCAAAAAATGCTAGAAAACCTATATGGTTGAAGCCATACTTTTGGCCAGATTATGATACTGATATAATCTCTTATGAAATCCCTATATATCAAGGTGATAAATTAATAGCGGTAGTAGGTACAAGTTTCGATTTCAATATGTTTAAAAATGAGATAAATAATATAAAGGTATATGAAAATGGTTATGCTTTCTTATTAGACAGAAATTATGATGTTTTAGTTCATCCTACGTTTGCTATGGGTGAGAGTCTTGAAAAAGTATTAAATGGAGATTTGAAATTTTTAACTGATAAAATGCGTCAAAAAGAGTCAGATACAATAGAATATACATATGAAGGTCAAGAAAAAATATTGAGTTTTACACGAGTTGATAATGGCGATATTATAGTTCTTACGGTTTCAAAAGAAGAAATCTTTAAAGAGATGAATTCCACTAGAATTTTCATGATATTGATAGCATTAACAATTATTGTAATATCAATAGTTATGAGTTTGCTTTTAGGACGAAGCATTTCCAAACCAATAATTAAAGTAACAGAATTAATAATTAAAACGGAAAAATTAGATTTATCTTATGCTTCAGATTACGAAACACTATTAAAATATAATGATGAGATAGGTATAATGGCTAGAGCTCTATTTAATACTAGAAAATCTTTGAGAAATGTTATAGGTACTATAAAAGAAAATTCTAATATTATTGATAATGAAGCGGCTAATTTAAGCGCATCATCTGAAGAAATGTCCTCTTTAGCTGAAAATGTATCAAATGTAATTGAGGAAGGTACAAAAGGTTCTCAATCACAAGCAGAGGATTTAGCTAATATTAATCAAATATTGAGTGAATTTGGTCAAGAATTAGATAATATTGTACATGCAATAGATAATGTTGATTTAAATGCTAAAGATGTGTCGACGTTGGCTAATGAAAGTAATAATAATATGAAGACTTTTACAATGTCTGTAAGTAAGGTTAGTAACACTTTTGAGAATTTAATTTCTAAAATTTCAGCACTTAATTCAAATATGAGTAAGATTAATGAAATAACTAATTTAATAAACAGTATAGCAGATCAAACAAATTTATTAGCATTAAATGCAGCTATTGAGGCTGCAAGAGCTGGGGAAGCAGGAAGAGGTTTCTCAGTTGTAGCTGATGAAATTAGAAAATTAGCTGAACAGTCAAAAGCTTCATCTGAAAATATTAATATATTAATAGAAAAAATAACAAATGATACAATTATAATGGTAGATACTACAAATACAGTTAATGATGAATTAAGCAATCAAAAAACAGATATAAATGTTGTAATAGATTCATTCAGAAAGATAATAAAAGCCTTAGATGAAATAATTCCTAAAATAGCCGTTGTAAATAGTTCTGCAATAAATTTAAACAACAATAAGAATAATATCTTAGAAAAGATTGATAATGCATCATCAATTGCAGAAGAGATTTCAGCATCAAATGAAGAAATATCAGCATCAACTGAAGAAGTTAAAGCTTCTACAGAAGAAGTAACTAAAATTGCTCAAAAATTAAGTAATATGACTGATAAAATGACAAAAGAAGTGAGTAATTTCAAAATATAACATATGTTTTAATTATATATTCAAAAAGGTAGTGGGTGATCCACTACCTTTTTGAATATAATGAATGTTATGACTACAAATACATCTGGAGATTCTCTTAATACTGTTACGTATAAAATTATGACATGAAAGTATAAAATAAGACAAAAATACATATATTTCTTGCAAATATCATATATATTGATATAATAATGCTAGTATACAAATTATAATATAACTACAGTATTATTACATTTTGTTTTGTTACTTTAATCACATTTTAAATATTATAAATATAACTAAAGTAACAATTATTAAAATTATTAAGAAAAGAGGATATTTTATGTTACAAAAGTCAAAGAAACAAAAGAAAAACAATAGCACAAAATCATTTATGAATTTTAGTAAAATAAGTACTAAAATTTCAGTAGCAATTACATTAATGATAATTATTTCATCTTCAATATTATCATTAGTAAATGTAAACCATACAGCAGATATATTAGAAAGTGATGCTTTAGAACAGCTGGAGTTACTCGCTGAAAGTAAATCTAATCAATTTGATGTTTTAATTGAAAGTGCTGAAAGCTCACTTAAAAGCTTGAATTCATTAATAAATGCTACATTTGACTTGGAAAAGTTTAAAAATGACCCTAATTATGTAGCTACATATGATGATATGCTTTCTAAAGTTGTAAAGGAAAATGTGAAAAGTAATGAAGTTATTGAGATGTATATTGTTCTTAATCATGATTTATTAGGATTTACTCATGATGTTAATTATTCAACAAAGAATGGAAGTTTGGTAAGAAGACCAATGTTTACAATGAAGGATTTCGAACCTAATTCAGGAATCACAGATTGGTATTATGCTGCTAAAAATGCTAAGAAGCCTCTATGGTTAAAACCGTATTTTTGGGAAGATTTTAATACAGATATAATCTCTTATGAAATCCCTGTATATCAAGGTGATACACTAATAGCAGTATTAGGTACAAGCTTCGATTTCAATATCTTTAGAAATGAGATAAATGATATTAAAGTATATGAAAATGGTTATGCTTTCTTATTAGATGAAAATTATGATGTTTTAGTTCATCCTACTTTTGCTATGGGAGAGAGTCTTGACAAAGTACTAAATGGAGATATGAAATTTTTAACTAATAAAATGAGGGAAAAAGAGTCAGACACAATAAAATATAACTACCATGGTGAAGATAAAATACTGAGTTTTGAACGAACTGCTAATGGTAATATTATAGCTCTTACGGTTTCAAGAGACGAGATATTTCAAGAGATGAATTCTGCCAAAATTTTTACGATATTAATATCATTGGTCATTGTAGCAATATCAATAGTGATGAGTTTGTTTTTAGGACGAAGCATTTCCAAACCAATAATTAAAGTAACAGAATTAATAACAAAAACGGAAAAATTAGATTTATCTTATGCTTCAGATTACGAAACACTATTAAAATATAATGACGAGATAGGTATAATGGCTAGAGCATTATTTAACACTAGAAAAGCTTTGAGGACAGTTATAGGTACTATAAAAGAAAATTCTAATATTATTGATAATGAAGCTGCTAATCTAAGCGCATCATCGGAAGAAATGTATTCTTTAGCTGAAAATGTATCAAATGTAATTGAGGAAGGTGCAAAAGGTTCTCAATCACAAGCAGAGGATTTAGCTAATATTAATCAAATATTGAGTGAATTTGGTGAAGAATTAGATAATATTGTAAATGCAATAGATAATGTTGATTCAAATGCTAAAGATGTGTCAACGTTGGCTAATGAAAGTAATAATAATATGAAGACTTTTACAATGTCTGTAAGTAAGGTTAGTAACACTTTTGAGAATTTAATTTCTAAAATTTCAGCACTTAATTCAAATATGAGTAAGATTAATGAAATAACTAATTTAATAAACAGTATAGCAGATCAAACAAATTTATTAGCATTAAATGCAGCTATTGAGGCTGCAAGAGCTGGGGAGGCAGGAAGAGGTTTCTCAGTTGTAGCTGATGAAATTAGAAAATTAGCTGAACAGTCAAAAGCTTCATCTGAAAATATTAATATACTAATAGAAAAAATATCAAATGATACAATTATAATGGTAGATACTACAAATACAGTTAATGATGAATTAAGCAATCAAAAAACAGATATAAATGTTGTAATAGATTCATTCAGAAAGATAATAAAAGCCTTAGATGAAATAATTCCTAAAATAGCCGTTGTAAATAGTTCAGCAATAAATTTAAACAACAATAAGAATAATATCTTAGAAAAGATTGATAATGCATCTTCAATTGCAGAAGAGATTTCAGCATCAAATGAAGAAATATCAGCATCAACTGAAGAAGTTAAAGCTTCTACAGAAGAAGTAACTAAAATTGCTCAAAAATTAAGTAATATGACTGATAAAATGACAAAAGAAGTGAGTAATTTCAAAATATAACTTAATAGATAAACATAAGAAATAGGAGTACCAAAGGGTCAATGTCATTAAGTTAGTGATTTTTTCTATAACTTAAAAAGTCAATCGAAAGTAGATACGCTTTCGATTGACTTTTTTATGTTATTTTATCTATTTTTTTGCATGCAAATAGAACAGAGGATTATCTCTGCAAAAAAAAAATTATATTTACTCTAATTTATGCTACTCTATATATGAAGCTAACTGCCGATTTGGTTTTGACTTTCCTAGGGTCTTTTCGGCCATTTCGAACAGGTAATATGTTTCTTTTTATTAATGCTTCAATATTAGGCGGTGATTCTACATTATTACACCTGAAGTAATGTACACAGATTGATATGGCTATAGTGAAGTTAACCTGGTAGCTATATTTTCTATGTTTCTGCTGTATAACTACGTGAGTTGTGATTATTTCGCAAAAGTTATACATAGTTAAACGTGCAAATATTTCTTGTATAATGTAGGTCACCTTTTTCGAATGAAAACTTGTTAATCCAATGGCATATTTTAATTCTCTGAATGCTGTTTCAATTCCCCAACGCATATGATATATCTCTTTTATTTTTTCCAAAGGAAAATCTTCTTTACTCAGATTAGTAATAATAACTTCATAACTATCCTCTGATATGGGAAAACGAACAACTCTAAACCCTATCGGGTAAGTTCCTTTATCGTCAACCGGAAGGTAATCAAAGGTTTGACCTGAAGGCATAAATTTATACTTTTCTGGATGTTCCTTTACGTGATTTGTCTGACGTCTAGTCAGCAAGGTATTATACTCTATATCGAATATTTCACTATCAGGAATAGGAATTCTGGAAACTATTCCATTGCTATTAATATCTTTTGCACGTATAACAAAGTTCCAATTCTTTCTTCTGATGTGTTCTAAAACGTTATAGCTTTCATAACCTCTATCCGCTATTATTATAGTTTTTTCAGTAATATCAGAACGGTCTACCATATCAGTTAATGATCTAGATTCATTTTCCTCCCTACCAGCTTGAATAATTGCATCTACATATGTTCTGCTACACAAATCATACATAGCATTTAGATGCAGAAGATTATATCCTTTTGCATTGGGAGTGGCTCGGAAATAATTTTTCTTATCATCTGGATTATGGGCTATACATAAATCAGAACCATCTACAGCTAACATTCGATATCCAGAAAAGCTTTTTGGATTTAAAGCTAATGATGTAAATTTATTAAAAAGATGCTCGAATGCCTCTGGCAGAATCTTTTTGCGCTGTTGAACAAATGCGGAGCATGTGGCGGCCTCATGATCATACGAAAAATATTTCATAAGTTCTATGTTTAAACTGTTACCACCAATAGAAAGTAAAATATTTATCATTTCTTTGAATGTTAATTTCCGATTTCGAGTGAAATCCTTATCTGGATTATTGACATAAAGCCAACAATATTTTTGCATTTCATCTAATATTCCATCCAATTTTCCTTTAATAAAATCTGCATATTCGTTCATGTGTTAACCTCCTTAAATTAGTTGTAATTAAGGGGCTCCGCCGCATTTTTCTTATTACTTGTCAAGCTTTTTTCAGTTTTTTCATGATAATATTACATAAAAAAAAGAACAGCTACGCTTTTAAAGCATACACTGTTCTTTATCCATACTAATTTTTCTTAACTTAATGACATTGACCAAAGGGTACTCCTATTTTTATGTTCATTATAAGAAGATAAGAATTGATAATGCAGATGTAAGTTACTTATTTATTCATTTAAGAGATTTTTAAAAACTTTGAGAAAATTTTAAATTTTGTATTGTATTATTTCATAAATAGCTATATAATGTAATTGTTAGCAAAAAATATTAAAGATAAGGAGGTCGTGTAAATGTTAAATAATATAGTATTGAATAAAGTATGTAGCAGTGTATTTAATAGTGTATTTAGAGGAATTACTAGTGAATTTATAGTGGAATTAAATGAATTTAATAAGCGCGATCTTGTGGAATATCTTTAATATTGATTAATTTTATCTATATTGAATATATAAGCCATAGGTTGTGTGCCTGTGGCTTTTAATATTGTTAGAGGTATTTGTATGTATTAATCCAAATACATTAATCTAACTTTGTTATGTTTTCAAAGCCGTAGAATATTTATTCTTCGGCTTTTTTATATTAAAAAATTTAATCAAAGAGGTGTGTAAATTATGATTGGAGTTATTAAAAAAAGAATTAATAGAAAGTGGGAGCTACAAATTTATACTTGAGCTTTGTCCAATCAAGGGACAGTATACAATTCACAATAGGCGTATAAAATGACTAGCAAACTGACTAGTTATTTATTTGAATATGCCTCAGGGAGGGCGAGAAAAATGAAAAAATTATTAAAATTGACTAAAGGAAATAGATTATTATATATTACAGCAATTCTTTCTATTGCTGTAGCTACCTTTGTATCAATGATTCAGCCTATGATTATTAGGGTAACAATTGACTCCATAATTGGAGATAAGCCAATGGATGCTCCAGTAGCAATTACTAAAGCGATTGCTGCAGTAGGTGGGCGAGATGTGCTTTGGAGAAATATATGGATTTGTTCATTAGCTATTGTAGCTTTAACATGTACTAGAGGTGTGTTCTTATTCTTAAAAGGTAAGCTTTCTGCACAGGCAGCCGAAAATATAGCAAGAAATATGAGAACAAAGCTTTATGATCATATTCAGAATCTGCCTTATAAATACCATGTTAATGCAGAATCAGGTGATTTAATTCAAAGATGTACTTCTGACGTTGATACTGTGAGAAAATTCTTTGCATCACAGCTGGTTGAAATAGGAAGAGCCTTTTTTATGGTTACCTTCGCACTTATAATGATGTTGTCTTTAAATAAAAAGATGACTCTTATTGCTATGGTAGTAGTGCCTTTCATATTCGTATTTTCATATTGGTTTTTCAAAAAAATAAAGAGTACCTTCGAAGAGGCAGATAAACAGGAAGGTGTTCTTACTTCAATACTTCAAGAAAATTTAAGTGGAGTTAGGGTTGTAAAAGCTTTTGGAAGACAAAACTTTGAAATTGAAAAGTATGAGAAAGAAAATTTAAAATACAGAGATTGTAATTTTAAATTAATTAATCTACTTTCAAACTATTGGTCATTGTCAGATTTGCTTTGCATGACTCAGATTGGGTTGGTTTTAATATCAGGAGTATATTTTGCTGTAAGTGGAGAAATAAGTTTAGGTACTTTAGTTGTATTCACCACTTATGAAGGAATGTTACTATGGCCAGTTAGACAACTTGGAAGAATTCTTTCAGATATGGGTAAAATGACAGTTTCTCTAGGAAGAATAACAGAGATTCTTGATACACCAGTAGAACAGGAATATGGAAAAGCTATTAAACCTGAGGTGAAAGGTGAAATAAGCTTTGAAAATGTAAGTTTTGAGTATGAAAAGGAACAAGGTGTTCTTCATGATATTAGTTTTAAAGTAAACAAAGGTGAAACAGTGGCTATTGTTGGACCTACAGGTTCAGGAAAATCATCTTTAGTGCATCTTTTATTAAGACTTTATGATTATAATAAGGGCTCTATAAAAATTGATGGAGTAGAGCTTAAAGATATAGAAAGAAAATGGATGAGGAGCAATGTGGGAATAGTACTTCAAGAGCCATTCCTCTATTCAAGAACTATAAAAGAAAATATTAAAATAGCAAAATTAGATTCTCAGGATGTTGAAATTCATAATGCGGCTTCAGCTGCAGCTGTTCATGAGGTTATAACTTCATTTGAAAATGGTTATGACACTATAGTTGGAGAAAAAGGAGTTACATTATCGGGTGGGCAAAGACAAAGGGTTGCAATTGCAAGAACCCTTATAAAGGATATGCCTATACTCATATTTGATGATTCTTTAAGTGCTGTAGATGCTGAAACAGATAGAGTAATTAGAACAGAACTTAATAAGAAAAGTAGTGATAATACCACATTCATAATCTCCCACAGAATTTCAACAGTTATGGATGCAGACAAGATAATAGTATTAAATCATGGGAAAATTGAAAGTATGGGAACTCATGATGAGCTTATTATGAAAGATGGTATTTACAAAAGAATATGGGAGATTCAAAACTCATTGGATACATTTGCGCAGGAAAAGATGGCATGTAATGAGTAATTGGGAAGAGGTGAAGAGACATGGCTAGAATAGAAGAAAATATTGAAGAAAATAAAGTTACCCAAAAATTAGATATGGGTATATGGAGAAAGCTTTTTAAATATCTTACAGAATTTAAAAGTGCACTATTAATAGCAGGAATCATAATGATTGGTGTTGCTGGTATAGATGTAGTAATGCCTCTAATGACTAAATACGCTATTGACAATTTTATTACCAAGAGTACAACAAAGGGGTTAGGATTATTTGCCTTAGTATATATGTGTATAATCATATTTCAGGTTTTAAATGTTAAGTTATTTATTAGACAGGCAGGTAAGATTGAAACCCATCTAGCTTATCATATAAGAAAACTTGGATTCAAAAGACTTCAACAGTTATCCTTTTCTTATTATGATAATTCATCAGTAGGATGGCTTATGGCAAGGATGACATCAGATGTAGCAAGACTAAGTGAAATAATATCATGGGGCTTAATAGATATGGTATGGGCCGTGGTGATGATGATTGGGTTTATAGGGATAATGTTGTATCACGATGTAAAGTTAACTCTTATAAGCATGAGTGTTGTAGTACCACTATTTTTTATAGGTGTGTTCTTTCAAAAGAAAATATTAAAATCATATAGAAGTGTTAGAAAGTTAAATTCTCAAATAACTGCGGATTTCAGTGAGGGAATTTCAGGTGCTAAAACAACTAAAACCTTAGTTAGAGAAGAAGAAAATTTTAAAGAGTTTAAACATGATGCAGGTAAGATGAGAAATTCTGCAGTTAGGGCAGCTATGTTTTCATCATTATTTCTTCCAATAGTTATTTCAATGGGAAGTATAGGAACAGGGCTTGCACTATGGTTGGGTGGAAAAAGTGTTATAGCGCAAACATTAAGTTATGGTACTTTTGTAATGTTTATTTCATATACAATACAATTCTTTGATCCAGTTAGTCAACTGGCAGGAACTATTGCAGAACTTCAAAATGCACAGGCATCAGCTGAAAGAATAATTAGTCTTATAGAAACTGATCCTGATATATGGGATAGAGAAGATGTAATAGAAAAGTACGGGGACTTATTTCATGCAAAGGAAGAAAATTGGGAAAAAATTAGAGGAGAAATTGAATTCAAGGATGTATGTTTTGAATATAAGAATGGAGAAAAGGTTCTTGATAACTTTAACTTAAAGATCAAGAAAGGGCAGACAATAGCTCTTGTAGGAGAAACAGGTTCAGGTAAAAGTACAATTGTAAATCTCATTTGTAGATTCTATGAACCTAATAGTGGAGAGATATTAATAGATGGAAAAGACTATAGAGAAAGATCATTATTATGGCTTCAATCCAATATAGGTTATGTGCTGCAAAGTCCTCATCTATTCAGTGGAACTATTAAGGATAATATAAAATATGGAAAACTTGATGCAACTGAAGAGGAAATTGAAAGAGCTGCTAAACTAGTTAATGCTCACAACTTTATTATGAAGCTTGAAAAAGGTTATGATACTGAGGTTGGTGAAGGAGGAGGAAATCTCTCTACAGGAGAAAAACAGCTTATCTCTTTTGCTAGAGCAATTGTTGCAGATCCAGCTCTTTTTGTCCTTGATGAGGCTACATCATCTATAGATACAGAAACAGAAAGAATAATCCAAAGTGCCATTGAAAAAGTCCTTGAAGGAAGAACAAGCTTTGTAGTTGCTCATAGACTTTCTACTATAGTATCAGCAGATAAGATTCTTGTAATAAGAAATGGAAAAATTACTGAAGCTGGTAACCATAGAGAGCTGATAATGAGAAAAGGATATTACTACAATCTATATACAAATCAACTTCTTGAAGAGAAGGAGAAAGAAAGCAAAGTTGTATTCTCGTAAGAAGAATACAAGAATTAGTGGAAGTTTAAACAAAGGGGGCTGTTAACTTAAGTGTTAACAGCCTCTTTTGAAAAACTAGATATTCTGTGGAAGTAGAAATGAAAAATTATCATTCTATTATATATCAATTTTATAACTAATTTATATGGATTTTAATGGTCATGATGGAGATCATCATTGAAATTAAATGTGTTGAATTAATTGTATAACAAGAGTATAATTGGTATTGAAATTTTGTAAATAGGAGATGACTTTATGATATTTGAAACATTGATGTTGGTGTGCTTTGGAGCAGCTTGGCCTTTATCTATTTATAAATCATATACCTCAAAATCAGTTGAAGGTAAAAGTGTAGCTTTTTTATTTGTATTATTAGTAGGTTATATCTTTGGAATATTACATAAGTTTTTCAATTCATATGATAATGTTATTTTTTTATATATGTTGAATTTTGTTATGGTATCAATAGATACAGCTTTATATTTCAGAAATAAGAAGTGCATGGAGATAAATAAGAAAAAATTGGACATGTAGTATGGTTATGAAGTCATTCTTAGGTAAATGTTATTGATTAAGACGTAAAAGTGATGTAAAATAAGGAAGTCGCTAAGGATAATATTTCCTTGGTGGCTTTTTAGTGTTTTTGATCATTTATTTATAAAGGATTAACGTAGTTCGGTTAGGTTGTGACATAAAGTTAAGCAAAAGAACTAATTATTAGATTTAAAGAATACTAAAGTATAAAAACTTACGAAGAACGAAAAGAGGGAGACTTATGAAAAGAGGAATAAAATTCAAATTAATAATTATGTTTGTTTTATTAATATCTATTCCATTAGCTATATTAGGGAAAGTATCTTACACGAGATCAAAAGAGATCATCAAAGAAAATTTAAAAAGCTCGACATTAGAAATAGTAAGTCAAGCAGATAAAACAATAACAAATTATCTTAATACTTTTGAAAAAAGGCTTGTTGAAATGTCCTATGATGAGAACATTCAGCAGATTGTAGTTAATAAAGAAAATTTATCTGAAGTAATGGAGCATTTTGCTTATTTTATGAAATCTCAAGACAAAGTATTAGACATTTATATGGGAACTAAAGATAAAAAATTATATTCTCATTTGAGTGGAGGATATGAAGCGGGCTTTGACCCTACCGTGAGACCATGGTATATATCAGCAAAAGAGGAAAATAAGTTTGTTTGGGTTGAACCATATATAGACAAAGAAACTCAAGAGTTAGTATTTACAGCGGCTATCCCAATTTTTAATAAAGCAAACAATAATGAATTTATTGGGGTTTTAGCTTTAGATATAACCTTAGATTCTCTAGGAAAAGAGATCAATTCTACCAAAATAGGTAAGGAAGGTTATGTTTATATACTTGATAATGAAAATAAAATTATAATGCATCCTGACAGTGACCTTTTATTAACGTATTCAAGTGTTGAAGATATTGCAAATGCTTTAGAAGAAAAAAGCGAAGGATATGTAGATTATGAATGGGAAGCTGATGGAAAAAAACGAGATAAATTTGCAGCATTTATCAAGAATGAAGAATTAGGATGGAATATTCTTGCGGCTATGTATGTTGATGAAATTAATGATGATATTAATATTTTATTTAGTTGGATTAGTATTATAGGAATAATTTCTCTGTTAAGTGCAATTTTAATTGCAATGTTATTTTCAAGAACAGTGACTAGGCCTATTGACTCTCTTTTAAGAGTTATGGGAAAAGTTGAAAAAGGAGATTTTTCAGTAAGAAGTAATGTAAAATCTAAAGATGAACTAGGTGCTTTAGGAGATGGATTCAATAAAATGTTGGAATCTGTGGGGAATTTTATTAATAATATAAAAGTTGTATCTAGTGAAGTAAATGAAGCTTCTTATAGCTTAGCGGCTACTTCAGAGGAGACAAGCGCATCAGCTGAGCAGATAAACATTGCAATAGAAGAAATAGCTAAGGGCGCAACAGAACAGTCGGGTGATGCTCAGAGAGGGGAGCAACTTACTTATAATTTATCAGCAAAATTAGATGAATTAGCAGACAATACAAAAAAAGTGGAAGAAAGTACAAATGAGGTAATTGAAGCAAATTCAGAAGGTATCAAAATGGTGGAAGAGTTACAGAGTAAAACTAACTCTAATGAAAAAGCTATTGAAAAAATTGAAGCTGCTGTAGTTGAATTAAATACTAATACTATGAGTATAAATTCTATACTTGATACAATTAATTCTATATCAGAACAAACTAATTTACTTGCATTAAATGCTTCTATTGAAGCCGCAAGAGCAGGGGAGGCAGGTAAAGGTTTTGCTGTAGTTGCAGATGAAATTAGAAAGCTTGCGGAAGGGTCAAAGGTTGCTACAGATGAGATTAAACAAATAATTTCAAAAGTTCAAGAAGACAGTAATAACACTGTAAATAGAATGAATGAAGTTAAAAGTATTACAGGAGAACAAAGTACTGCTGTTTATGAAGTAAATGGATCATTCCAAAGAATATCTAAATCTGTAGAAGATATTACATCAAAAATTAAATTTATGAGTAATTATGTTAATGAGATTAATAATGATAAAGAAGAGATTGTAAGTTCAATACAGAATATATCAAACATATCTCAAGAAACAGCAGCTGGAGCTGAAGAAGTAACAGCATCTATTGAACAGCAAAGTGCTACTGTACAAGAAATTGCAGGTTCTGCAGATAAGTTAAGTGAACTGGCAAGTAAGATGGAGCAAGAATTAGATAAGTTTAGAGTATAGGGGAAGTAAAATAAAAAGCACGGTTTCCTGTGCTTTTTATTTTATCCTAGTTTTTAAGTTTCATTTCAACAGGTATAAACTCTTTCCAAGTCTCAATTGCAGGTTTTATTACAGCTGGTCCAATTTTTGATATAAGCACTAATTGACAACCTTCAGGTTTTTCTTCACATGGTTTGTAGTCAATTTTTCTATTAACAACATCAACTTGATTCCAGCCATCATCTAATTTAACGAAGCCTTTCATTCTGAAAGTATGCTGAGATACTTCTTCTAAGAACTTAGTTAAATCCTCTTTATTAACCTCGCCTTCATAAGTTAACATTAGTGTTTTAGGCTTGTTTTCAGTTGAATTAGTAGTTTCTTCAGATTCAGCCCATTGATTTTCAAGCAGGTCTTCATTTAAGAAATCATAATTGAATTTACCATAAGCAGCTTCTTGGATCTCAGCCTTAGGATTAATTTCTGTGATTTTATCTTTGATTTTTTCTATAGTTTCTTTATCAACTAAGTCAGTTTTATTAATAACTGCTAAATGACAATGTTTAATCTGTCTTTCAACTGTTTCTAAATCTTCTAATTGGTCGAAGAAATGAAGAGCATCGACTATGCTGATAATTCCTTTGTATTCATATAAATCACCTTTCTTGTGATTAACACCAAATAAGATATCATCAACATTTGATGGATCAGCAAGCCCAGAACTTTCCACAAATAAATAATCTAAATCTCTTTCAGTCATTTCACACATTGCATCTACAAAGGAAAGTTTTAAACAAGAGCAGAATATTGAACCTCTGTTGATTTCTACAAGTTCCATTCCATCTTTTTTAATAATTTCACCATCAATGCTGATTTTACCAAACTCATTCATTATTACCCCAACTTTTTTACCAGAAAGGTCATTTAATACACTTGTTAAAAAAGTTGTTTTTCCAGCACCTAAAAACCCAGAAAGCATATATAGTTTTATTTTTTTACTCATATTAATTTCTCCCTTATCTATAGGTATTTTTTAACTTCTTTAGCTGATAGAACTCTTCCAGTAGCTTTAACCACTTCATCAACTACAAGAGCTGGTGTAGTCATTACTCCGTAAATAACTATTTGTCTAAAGTCTTCAACCTTTTGAATATCAGCCTCAATGCCCAATTCCTCTACAGCTTTTTTTACATTTTTAAATAAATCATCACATTTAGAACAACCTTCTCCTAAAATTTTAATAATCATGATAACGCTCCTTTCATTAAAACCTATAGTTAATGTTTAATATTATTTATCACAGTTACATTTGATTTTTAAGGCCTTTGCAACTTCATCTTTTTTTTCTCTTATATCACTTCTAGTATAGCTGCTTTTTTCATATCTATTTAATTTTGATAAATCTTTTATACATTGTTCATCAGCTTCGATTTTATCTATGAAATAATCATAAAGTTTTTTATTATCTTCTTTAAATTTTTGATGGATAGAGTAATAAATCCACTGAGATTCCTTTGAGGAGTCTATGATTTTAGCTGATTTTAATCTATTTAAATGCCTTGAAGCATTTGATTGAGTTACTTCTAAAATTGTCTCTATTTCGCATACACATAGTTGGTTGTGTACTAATAGATTAAGAATCCTAATTCTTGTTTCGTCACTTAACATCTTGAATATTTCTACAAAGTCCATTTAAGTGTCCTCCTGTATTGCAATATGAGTATATTCGTTTACACTCATATAATACTCTTATTGTGTAAAAAAATCAATAACTAAAACACAAAAGATTGAGAATTGTTCCTAAATTAAATTGATGATGTCATATTTATTATATAAATTAACAAATGTAAAATAGAAATTGTGGTTTTTTTGTGATAAAATGAGAGCCAGAGCGGAAATAAGTATATTAAGTAACATTTTGGATAAAAAATGGAGGAGAATTAATATGGCTATAATTGGGATAGACTTAGGAACAACAAATAGTCTTGTAGCATGTTTTAGAGATAAGGATGTAGTTATAATTCCTAACTCTCTAGGAGAAAGGATAACACCATCTGTAGTTAGTGTGTTGGATTCAGGCGAGATTATTGTTGGACAGGCAGCTAAAGAAAGAGGGGTTCTTAAACCAGAATTTACTGCCAGTGCTTTTAAGCGTTTTATGGGAACAAATAAAGAGTATAAACTTGGAAAACATAGATTAACACCAGTAGATTTATCTGCATTAATTATTAAATCCTTGGTTAAGGATGCAGAGGACTTTCTAGAAGAGAAGGTTGAAGAAGCAGTAATAAGTGTACCAGCATACTTTAATGATCAACAAAGGAGAGCAACGAAAGAAGCTGCGTTATTAGCGGGAATAAAAGTAGAGCGATTGATTAATGAACCAACAGCTGCTGCAACAGCATATCATTTAAATGAATCAAAAGATGAGAAAGTTGTTGCTATAGTAGACCTTGGAGGTGGAACTTTTGATGTATCTGTATTGGATATTTTTGATTCAATCTTGGAAGTGAGAGCAATCGCAGGAGATAACTATTTTGGTGGAGAAGATTTTGATCTTACTCTATTGAATTACGTTTGTGACTCACTGAATATAGATAAAAATTCACTAACTCCTAAAGAATATTCAAAGCTGAAATATTTGCTTGAGAAATGCAAAGTTCAGTTATCATCTAAAAAAGAAGTTAAACTTGAGATTGAATTAAGTAATAAGAATTATGAGATTGTAATTACTGATAAAGATTTTCAAAAAATAACAAGTGAATTATTAACGAAGATGAGGAATCCTTTAAAAAAAGCAATAACTGACGCTAAGTTTAAGCCAGATGAGATAGACGAAGTGATTTTAGTTGGTGGGTCAACTAGAATGCCTGTAGTACGTAGTTTAGTTGGGAAATTGTTTGGGTGTTTGCCTCTTTGTCATTTGAATCCAGATGAAGTTGTTGCCATAGGAGCGGCTATTTGTGCAGCTATGAAAGATCGCAATGAGGAATTAAAAGATACGGTTTTAACAGATGTATGTCCATTTACACTTGGAATAGAGACTTCTAAAGAAGTGGCTACGAATGAATATAGTAATGATATATTTTGTCCTTTAATTGAAAGGAATACTATGATTCCATATAGTAAGGTTAAGAGGTTTTATACTGTACGGGATAATCAGAAGGTCATCGAAGTAAGAGTATATCAGGGGGAAAGTCGAAAGGCGTCTGAAAATCTAAAATTAGGAAAATTGAAAATAAATGTGCCACCTAAAAGAAGAGGAGAAGCAGGAATAGATGTGAGATTTACTTATGATATTAATGGTATTTTAGAGGTTGAAGTACAATCTTGTGATACAGGTGAAACAAAAAGAGATATCCTTTTGAATAACAATAACATGACAGATACAAATATTGAAAAACGCATGAAAGAACTAGCAATGTTAAAAATTCATCCTAAAGAGCAGGATGAGAATATGATGTTACTAGCTAAAGGAGAGCGATTATATGAAACTCACCTTGGGGATTTAAGAGAAGAAATATCAAATGAACTTTTATTATTTGAAACTACTTTAGATAGACAAAATCCAGAAGAAATTAAAAACGCTGTTATGAGAATTAAAGAATTTTATGAATTCCTAGAGGTGAATTATTAATGTGGTGGGAAGTATTTGGTATAGAAAGACAAGCAACTATAAAAGAAGTCAAACGGGCATATTCAAAACTAATAAAGACTGCTTATCAATCAGATGATCAAAATGAAATTATTAGAATTCAAAATGCTTATCAAAGTGCATGTGATTATATTAAAGCACAAAGTGAAGAAAGGAAAGAGGTTTTTAAATCAAGTATTGATGTAAGGAATAATAATCCTGTTTTTACTTTTAATCATTATGAAAAAACTCATAGGGAATATACTCAATCTAATAATATAGAAGATGATGAACTCAATAATATAGAAGATACTGAACTTAATAATATAGATGAAATTGACTCGAAAAATATAGAAGAATTAAAAGAAGTAGAGAAAATTAAATCTAACAATATAGATGATACTGATGATAAAGAAATTGATAGTATTATATGGGAAGAAATCGAGAATGATGAATTGGATGGAAAATATGTATATAGTGAAGTACAGTCAGCCCTGAAAAACTGCAAAGATAAGTTTGATTCAATTTATACAGATACAAGCAAGCGAGTTAAAGTAGAAGAGTGGAAAGTTCTCTTTGGTTCATTTTCCTTTAATGAAGAGGAGTATATTCAAAAACATGCCTACAAGTATTTTAACAAGTATTGTCATTTGCCTCATGATATTTGGTTAATCATTGATGAAAACTTAAAACTAAGTTCAAATCCAATGTTCAGGTGGAAAGAGAAGATTACCTTTGATGATAAACTTCAATATATATATGAAGGATATAGTTATGAGGAATTAGAAAGGTTATTTACACTTAGAAATGAAGCCTGTGAAGCATATTTGAACTGGGATTATGAAAATTGCTTAAATATTTGTGAGCAAGCCATTAAAATAAATTCTAATGAGCCAGTACTTATAAAATTGAAAGGACTTTGTTATTTTGAATTAGGTAACTATAAATTAAGCTATGATAATTTTAAAGAGTTGCAATCTTATGAAACGTATGAAGTAGAAGCAAAAAGGTATATTGGTGAGATATATTTGAAAAATAATGAGAATAAAAAGGCTAGGTTACTTTTTAAAAAAGTTAATAAACAAGATAGTGGAATTTTAACTACTAAAGGGATAATTAAGGCTTTAAGGGGTGAAAATAGAAAGCTGAAATCATACTTTGAGTACAGATTATATAGAATTGGATCAGAGAGAGATAAGCTTTTGAAATTTGAATTCAATACAAGAGTTGATAGATTTTTATTGAAAAATAACTTCTTCAAAATAAGTTCATTTTATAATGGAATTCGTTATCTACGAGACGTACTATTATTTTTAGGCACAATATTATTGGTTTTTGCAATTATTGTAGCATTAATAATTGGATTATTTACTGTTTTTTATAAAGTTGCTATTGGTTTTCTTATATTATATTTAATTAGGCGAAAGACTAAGAAGAGTAAGGGAGGAAAGTAGTATGAAAATGGAAAATAAGAAACAATTATGGGCACTGTATTTAGGAACTCTTTCTTTTCTTGGTAACCAATTAGACAATGATACCTTGCGCAAACATAAAAAAATTTGGAAACTAATCAATGATGAAAATTATGAACTACCAGAGGCAATTATTTATGGTGCACCTGAAATAGAGTTTGATCTAATGAGAAAAGGATATGTATTTTTAATTACAAATTTTGTACAGCAGAAATATGATATAAAACACCGTAACGATCTTTTATGGGAAGTTGATAGACTGATTAAAGGAAGTGAGCTTACAAAGGAAGTATCAAGGGAAATCCAAAGAATTAAACTTATACCAAATTCATATCTAAAGGAATTGTTGGACAATAAATATAAAAAAGAGAGTAAGCTAAGAATAAATATATACAAGCTTATATTAATGAACTTAGAAAGTCTTTCAAGTTCAGGGATATACGCCTATGATTTAGCAAATGCAATAAGTTTATGCAGAATAGCCGGTGTTTATGGTTATTTAACAAAAGAAGAAATAATAGATAAAGTTAATAGTATAGCCAAAATTGTTCATGAGAATTACAGCAACTACCAAGAATTTGCTATAGCTAGTCGTTTGGGATACGAAATAGACGTATGTAAATTGAAAGATAACAATTCAAAGTTATTTGGATTATCTAAAAACAATGTAATGGATCAAGTAGGTTATTCAATATGGCCGCATTTGCCTTGGCCTGAAAAATTTTAAGGGGACTGTCACCACCCGAAAAAAGTAGAAAAATAGGGGGGATACCTATTGGTCAGAATCATATGTACAATTTACATGAACCTTTGGAGTATCTAAGAATACATTTTGTATTAATTATAAGTTACCAGTAGCTCTGGATGTGAAATGTAATTATTAAAAATATATAAATTAGTAGGTGAGATATGTGTTTGAATTGAAAAAGGGCATTTTGACAGGAAAAATGTTTATTGATTAGGTCATTGGATTGGATGAGTTTTAAAATCTAAATTCTGCCTTTTGTTTTATTTTGGAATATTTTATAATGAGTTTGTATACTATTTATTTAGAGATATAAACTCATTTTTAATTCTTTAGGAAATTAAAAAATTTTACAAAGAAATTATCACATATAACGCATGTAACGCGCCTTTTTTAGTAAAGTAATTAAATCTTGATAAGCAAAAGTATAATAGTACTAAAATATTTAGTTTTAAAGGAGTATGGTCAATAATGAAAAAAGTAGTATATATAACTATGTTTTGTGTTCTTTTGCTTTTCAATTGTAATGTAATGGCAGATGACCTTACGGGAAATAGAGTAGTAGATCAATATAAAAATTGGACAATACATTTTAATGATGAAATTGACTTTGAGAAAATATTATTTAAAGATATTTATGTATTAGATAGTGAAGGTTTTCAAGTTTATGTAGATTTAATTGTAGGAGATGATAATAAAAGCATAATTGTATGTTCACCATTAAAAGGATATCAAGGTGGAGGAAATTATACATTAACTATTAATGATACAATGCACTCTAAAAATAACGTATACTTAAAACACTCGGTTGAAATAAAATTTAGTATAGCTGTTCCTGAGGTTATTGATGGCAGTGTAATGGACAAGCTGATAGTTCTTCCTGAAACTGATTATGATGAATATGAAGCTAAACAAATGATTGATAGATTATCAAAAATAGACTACAGAATACTTGAAGAACTGGCAAATGCAAATGTGAAAATTAAGCTTACAAATACTAATGTAACAGGTGTTGAAGAATATGATAATTTAAAAGGAGTTACTCCAAGAGGGTGGGAAAGTACAGGAAAAACCTGGGATGATATACCTGGTGCAGGTGGAAATCCAGTTGTAGCAAGAATTGGACATAGTGAACCTTCTTATAAAAATGGACATGGTGCAAAAAACTTAGAATTGCATGAAACTGCGCATGCAATTGATTATTATGTTTTTGATAGGATATCTAATAAAAGTGAATTTCTCAGTATTATGAACGTAGAAGGTGAGAAGTTATTCCCAAATGATAGTTATAGAGGAGGGTATTCAGAAGAATTTTTTGCGGAAACTTTTGCAATGTATTACTTAAATGATAAAACAAATCAAGAACTAAAAGAAAAAGCACCTTTAACGTATAAGTTTATGGAAGAACTGTTTGATAAGATACCTCAAGAAGGTGAGTTAAAAGAAAGTGCATAAAAAGTGTGGGCTTATCTAAGAAAATAAGTCTTTTTTTATTTAATAGAATAAATTTCATAAAAATATGATATAATATATACAAACGTGTGTTTGTGGAGGTTAAATAATATGAAAGTAGTTGCAATACCAATAGAAGTCGTTGCTTGGTTTGATAAGGAGGGTGTACCTCATCCAGTGAGATTTAGGGTTACTACTAAAGAGTGTGAAGAAAAGGTTATAAAAATACATAGGATAATGACTAAAGAAATTGAAAAACTAGCTGGAAACGTCATGTATATATTTAATTGCATGAGTGTGATTAATGGGGTTGAGAGAGGACTTCAGATAAAATATGAAATTGAGACTTGTAAGTGGATGTTATTTAAAATATAAGGGGGACTGTCACCACCCGAATTATGTTAGTATTTGACTGTTGGTTGGGATACTTCATCCATTCACATTCTTTTGTGTCTTTCTCATGATTCATTTTATTCTTGTTTTCAAGGAGCTATATTGCCCAAACTCTATGAAAGTTCTCTTAGAGTATATAATGTAAATTTAAAGAAATGATTGAATTAAGGCATATTAAAAAGGACCAAGATGGATTCAAAAAGGATGCAGCAACTCCTCCCTACTCACTCCTTTTAATCCTAGGTTGTGTTGAATAATGATGCGGATATAGTTTAAACATTAAAAATATATTGAAAAACGATAAAAAATATATTGAAAAACAATAAATAACGTGATATACTGAAGTCGGTGCAAAACAATTATTATTTATGGAGGTTGAAATTAAAATGAAAAAATATCTTTTATCGTTAATATCATTAATTTTAGGAATAGGTTGTATGGTTACATTTAACATTATTGGATCTGAAGTGGCTCCAGATGGTACTCTTGTAGAACCGTTTTTTCTAATACCAATTGGGTACTTATTTGTGTTTATTGGTATAATTCTTGCAATAGTAGTTAGTGTAGTACCATTCTTACTTAAAGCTAAAAAAACGATTTAATAGATTTTTGGACTTGCGTTGGAGTCCTAGTGAAATAAAGTTAAAATGTTGAATGAAATATAAGTGTTATGAATTTTGAGCTGTAGGCAAATAGTTGCCCACAGCTTTTATTTGTAATAAATTATTGATCTGTTTATGTAATGTAAAACAAAGTGATATAATCAATATGTATGAGTAGATAACCTTATTGATTAGAGGAGAAATAGTATGGGAGTTGAGGAGTTATCGCCTATAAATGAACTTCACAATTTGAGAGAAATAAGTTTTTCACCAAGGCTATCTATCAAGGGAGTACATAGAATATATAAGGAATATAAATATGATGGAGATAAAATAGATGTTGAGATTAAAACTGATTCTGGAGCAGAAGGTTCTTTTAAGTGTATGAAGATTGAGTGTGAAATTATTTAGGGAGCGCAATAAAAGTGTAGAAAGAGATATTAAATATTTATTGAATTTAGTCATAAATGCCAATTTTAAATATTAGTGTACCAGGCCAATAGGGATAAAATGTATGCGAATTTGGTACGCATACATTTTTAACAAACCTTTATTACAATAAGTACTTCAAAGTTTGTTTCACAGTAATTAATATCAATAATGCCATTGTATTTTTTTACTATTGCACTTACGGTTTCAATACCAAAACCGTGAAGCTTCTTATTTTCTTTGTCAGATATGTATTTACCTTTAGAAAAATTAACATTGGAACTAATGGAATTAGTAATATTATAACTAAAATAACCTTTATCTAAACGAGCCTTTACAGCGATTTTACGCTGTGATGGGTCGTTTATTTTAAGGGAGGCCTCAATTGCGTTATCCAAAGTATTAGCGAAAATTGAACATAAGTCAATATCTTCTATAGGTAAAACTTTATCAATTGAGATGTTGAAGAAGCAATCAATATTATTTATAAATGCAAAATTATATTTTGCATTTATAACAGCATTTACAATACTATTATTGCAAAACTGTTTGTTGCTAACATGAAACTTGTTTGAAAGGGATTCAAAATAATCTTTATCACCCTCTAAATCTTTATTTTCTAAAAAAGCATAAACTACTCCTAAGTGGTTATTAATATCGTGCCTTAATTTTCTAACTTCTTGTTGATTATTAAGGAGTTCTTCATAATAACTGTATTCTAATTTTAAATTGCGATTTTCTGCTTTAATTCTAATGCTCTCCGCAATATATTCAATAAGATAAATTACCCCTAAATTTGTTACTATACATGCCAAAAAAATAAAATAAGCTTGATATTCTTTACCATATGGAGTGAAAATAATTGCTGCATAAATAGAAACAAATGGTGCAAGACAAATTAAATCAACTTTACAAGCAAAAAAAGAGCTTTCTGCAACTGTATTTATGGTAACTCATGACAGCTTTGCAGCATCTTGTTGTGATAGAGTAATTGTTTTAAGAGATGGAAAGGTTTATACTGAACTTGCTAAAAATGGTACACGAATAGAGTTCATGGACAGACTGTTTGATACATTAAAAGTGCTTGGAGGTGACGTTAATGAGAATGAATAATGTTACTGCAAAGCTTAGGCAAAAAAATATAAAAAATTATTATTTGTTATTGCTTTGTATTATCCTTTCAATAATGCTTGTAACATCTTTTGCTTTGACATTTTTCAGCAATACTGTGCAAACAATACTTCCTATAGGTGGGCAAGGACGAAAACAGGCGCTTATGATTTTCGTAATTGTTATTGTGGGGTGCTGCATGTATGTAACCTATGCTTCATCACTCTTTTTTAAATATAAAAGTCGTGAATTTGGGGTTTTTATGGCATTAGGTGAAAAGAAAAAACACCTTAAAAAAGTTTTGTTAAAAGAACTTAGTGTGGTGATATCTGCTGCATCGGCTGTTGGATTGGTGTTAAGTATCCCTATATCCTATTTGATATGGAAGATATTTCAGGTTTTTATTGTTGATACACAAGAAATGCAGTATCAGTTTTCGCCGGTGGGGCTCTACTTTGGTATGGGGTTCTGTATTTTTGCTACTCTTTGTATTTTCATTTCAGGGATATTTTTAGGGTATATGGTTCCGCATATAGCTGTTAGAAAATTCAACTATCTTTTGCCATCTATATGGAATGTAACATATCTTTTGGCCTTTGTTGGAATATATATGATAATGCTTTACACTGTTGTTCATTCAAAAAAAGGACGAAATAGCAAGAAGTATTATCGTAATATAATTTCTTCAAATATGATGAGATTCACTGGTAAACAAACAGTACGAAATATGTGTGTCATTGCCTTTTTAATTGCCGCTGCACTCTTTGCTGCATTGTATATTCCAACTGTAATCACAGGTATGTTTAATGATATAAAAGCTCGCAGTTTTGATAATGCTTTCTTTTACAGACAAGATGAAACTCAAATATCAAAAGATGAAATCTATTCTCTTGCTAATGAGAATAATGTTAGAATAAACGATTATTTTGAAGTAGAAACAATTTCACTTATTACAGATGGAATAAAGCGCAGCTATGATGGAAACAGACTAGTTAAAAAAATAAGGAACTATTTATGAATTTAAAAAAGTTAGGTGCTAACAATAAGTACATTGAAAAATCTGTGAAAAAACAGTTGGTAAAAATATTTATATATCCAACTATAGTAGGAAGCACTGCAATATATCTTTTCTTTGGGATGATTATGTTTGCAAATGGTGGTAGCAATATTTCAACAAGTGAATATATGGCACTTTCTATAAACTTTGCAATTATTATTGTTGCTTGTGTTTTTATGTATAGCATTTACCTCCTTGCATTAAGAAGAGTTAAAGATATGATTAAAATTTAAAGAATATATGCAAATAGAAAACAAGGATAAAGTATAATCCATTACTTTATCCTTGTTTTATTTACTGATTATATAATATTTTTCTATATCTATATGTTAGTATTCAATTGTTGGTTCGGATACTTCATCAATTAAGATAAGAGCATCGTACTGATTTTTTGGTACAAACAGCATGGACATTGGGCGAATAATTTCAGAAGTCATACCATCTTCCCCAGCGAAGATTGGATTAAACATCCATTCATATTCTTTTGTCTCTTTTTCATGATTCATTAAATCTACAAAAGTATATTTATATCCGCTGTTCATCATAAGATTTTCAAGGCTTCCATTAGGCATTGGTTTAATATCAAAAGGCTTCATTGTTGTAATGGTTGTAGCCTTTCCACTATTCATATAGAAACCAATTACATACATCTTATCTTGAAGTTTTTTGCTCAATAATTCACCCATACTTGTAAAATTATTAATCCACTTGCCATTTTCTTGAGTAAGTATTTCTGATGTATTTTTTGATAGATGATCATTATGTGCCCATAGGATAACTTTTTTATTTGGATATAATGTTTTCATCATCCATTCTACATTATCAGCCATAATTACATCTCTGAGTTCATAAGAAGCTCTGTTTTCTAACATACTCATTTTAACCATGTCTGGTCTGGTTTGTAAAGTCTTAATGGCTATATCAAATAACTGCTTATTATCAGGATAAACTGCTTCGAATTTTTCGCGGTTATTTGTCATATATTTAATTACTTCCTCATACTTAGGAGCATATTTATCTAATATTGTTTGGAATTCTTGTTTGTGTTTATAGCTTTCAAATGCATATTGGTTAAGAAGTCCGTAAAAACTTTGAAGGTATTCCATCTCAAAGGTTGCAAAATCAGTGGCTATGTCCACATCAATACCATAAAGCCATTTAAACATGAAATTACTAAAATACATTGATGTTAATTGCATATCGTAACCTGCTAATTCTAGTGGACGATCTGTTTTGCTTTGTGCTTTTATATAATCAAACAAACCTAAAGTTTCTTTTGAATGCCATATTGGGAAAATGGAATTTTCCATCATCTCTTTAGATGTAAGGTTACTGATATCCTCTGATACTGCTGCACACTCCCCCATTCCTGATTCAAAGGCAATAACATCAAAGCCAAGTTCTTCATGAAGATATTTAATTATTCTTGTTTTCAAGGTGCTGTATTCTCCAACTCTATGAAAGTTCTCTCCTAATGATACAACTGTTTTATCTGCTAAAAGTGATTTTAAAAATTCAAGATCACTGTAGTCTTCTGAGTCTAATGATTTAATCTCTTCTTGATTGGTCTTACACCATTTTTGTTGAATTTCATCACAATACGCAGATATAGATAAGGTGGTAAATAATAATGCCATTACTATGACCATTGTAGTACATTTCTTAATTATGTTTTTTAATATGCTTTTCATACTATCCCTCCAATTGATTAAATAAAATTAAATTAAATTTAGATTTATTTTCCTAATTGATATTACAACTAGAGTATATAATGTAAATTTAAAGAAAGTTTAAAGATTTAATAATTTTTTATGTAAAAAAATATGGTAAAATGGTTTTAAGTTCATGAAATATGAGAGTAAGCTAAGTGAGAAAATTAAGGATAAGATTAAATGAATAACATCATATCTTTTATTGAAGCTGTATTTTGATACTAAAGTGAATAACTATTTTAAAAATAGTAAAAATACGATGAAAAGGTGTAAAATAGGGATGGACGAATCAAAAGAATTGATTAAACAGACAGAATTTGAATTAAAAGAAAGGCACACTATAAACTCCGTAAAATATGAAGATCAAGAATATGAAATTAAATTATTGGAGCGGAATTTAAGCGATTTAAGCCAAAAAAATCAACATTGTAAAAGAGCAATTGCAATAAATGAGTCCGATAATAATAGAAGTGAATTCCAAAGAGATCGTGAACGAATAGTTCATACCAAAGCTTCGCGAAGGTTGGTAGATAAGGCTCAAATCTTTACAGCATCAAAAGGTGATCATTTTAGAACAAGAATGACACATACACTAGAAGTATCTCAAATTGCAAGAGGATTAGCCGCAAGGTTAAATTTAAATAATGATCTAACAGAGGCTATAGCACTGGCTCATGATATTGGACATACACCTTTTGGGCACCAAGGAGAACGAACATTAAATAGTATACTGCGCAATGAGATTAAAATAATAACATGTGCTGATAAAATTGATTTTGGTGGATTTAAACATAACTTTCAAGGGTTAAGAATACTATCTTATCTAGAAAAAAAGTATTTTGAACATGAGGGAATAGATTTATCTTATCAAGTTTTGGAAGGAATTCTAAAGCATACTGGTGGTAAAGTAAAGGATTGTACTAATTGTGATACAGAATCTTGTTCAAGAAAGTGTTTTGATGTGAATGAGTTTTTAATTAATGGTGAACCAGAGTATTTATTTTTAGAATATAAATTTCCAACTACTCTAGAAGGGCAGGTAGTTAGTATAGCTGACGAAATTGCTCAGAGAGGGCATGATTTAGATGATGCTTTTGCAGCTAAACATTTAAGTTTTGATGAATTAGTATCCTATGCTGAAATAACGGAAATGAAACCTATTAAAGAGATTTTGTTAAAAATAAAAACAGAATTAAATATGATGAAAGAATGTAATGTAGTATTTATAGATGAAAATGATATGTTAAGATCACGTTTAGTTCCTGAAATATTAGGGTACTTTATGAAAGATATTGTGACTCAATCAAATATTAATATTAGTAAATATGATTTAGATAATGAACTTTACAATAAACATCATAGGATTGATAAAAAACTAATTGAATTTAGTGATGAATGCCAATTTATAATGGATTATATTGAAACAATTATATCAAAAAAAGTGATTAATAGTTTTGAGGTAGCAAGATTTGATGATAAAGCTAATCGAATTATTAAGGCTCTATTTAAAGCTTATTACAATAATCCTAAACTATTACCTGATAGAACCCTTAAACGTATATATTTAGATATAAGTAGAATAAGTAATAATGTTATTGATTTTAGAAATGGAGATCCTAAATTAATTTCTAAAGAACTTAATTTGATTTGTTTTAGTAAACCAAAAGGTGAAGATTCCAATATTGATTTGAATGATGAATACATAATAAAGAGAAAAATTCTTGTAAGAAATATTACGGATTATATTGCAGGTATGACTGATAATTATGCAATGAATGAGTATAACTCAATATATGGAAGTTAATAGTGTGAGAGGAATTGAAATGGACAAAAAGGATGAGGGAGTAAGAAAATGAATAGAAGCAGAATTATTAATTTAATCATTTGGATAGTAGTTGCAGTATTTGCAACCATAATAACATTTGCAGGAGGGATATATCTAGAATCTAAAGGACTTTTATTTAAAGAAGTTATGGGGATTAGTATTGTTAATTGGTTTCAAATTATAATTGGGTTAATTATAATTGGATTTATTGTTTATGATTTTTCATGTATAAGAGCTAAAAGAAAGAAATATGGAAATGTAAAGTACATATTGAAAAGAAAAGATAAAATGAAGCAAGTTATTGGTTTTATAGTAATGGTAATCGCACTTTGTGTGCAAACATTTTTTTTAACCAATGGGTTCAAGAAATTAGACTCGGATATACTAATCCTTTTGTATTTTAATATACCTTTAATTCTGTTCTTTGGATATCATAATATTGAGAAAGAAGGTCTTGGGGAAGAAGGGGTTTATTATTGGGGAGATGTATTAACTTGGGACAAGGGGGTGAAATATGATTTCACAGGAGATAAAGTAATTTTAACTATAAGCAAAATGCACTTTGGAAAGGATGAAAATTTTCAGATTCCTTTTAGTGTGGATGAGGCTAATAAGAGCGATATTGAAAAATTTTTAATTGATAAGATTGGGGGATAAAGTTATGGTAAGACTAGAAAAGATTACACCAGAAAATTATGAAGAGTGTTTTGAATTGAGGGTTGCTGAAGACCAGAAATATTTCGTTTCAGCAAATACCATTTCATTGGCAAAGGCATATGTGTTTTATGACATAGTAACCCCTTTTGCTATTTACAATGATGATATAATGGTAGGTTTTATTATGCTGCGTTATAATGAGGGGCACAATAGTTATTTTATCTGGCAACTGATGATTGATGAAAAATTTCAATCAAAAGGATACGGAAAAGAAGCAATGAAGCTGGCTATTGAATGGATGAAAAAAGATGAGAGATGTCATGAAATTATTACAACCTATAAAAAAGGAAACCAATGTGCTGCGGATTTGTATACCAAGTTGGGCTTCGAAAACATGGAGGACTTTGGGGATGATGAAATGGACATGGTATTGAGATGGTAGTGTTGTAACCAGTTTTCTGCATTTTACCTGTTTTTTCGGGTGGGGTGACCAGAGGTACATGCTACGCACGGAACCTCTGGTCACCCCACCCGAACTATATCCCAAATAAGCCGGTAATAGAGATCAAGTCTAAGTGTTCTCCCTTAATACTTTCAAAGGGAAAAAAACTAGAGAAATCTGCAGCATGATTAATTAACTGGGATGAGGAGATTTTTATTCCAACTTCACAAAAAAGTTTGCTTATATAATTGTCATTAAAATATTTCAAGTAGAAGGGATAGTCGCCATTTGATTCATTATTTATTTCATTCCTAGTACATAGATAAACTCCTGTATACTGGCAACCAGGTAATAAAGATGATTGTATTGTTTTGAGGTTACAGCATGGCTCTGATGAATATAGTGCATTCATATTAATCCCAAAAATATCAATTAATCTATCTACACATTTCTTCAACGGTATGGAATCTTTATGACAAATAAAGGCGAATTTTCCTTGGATTTTTTTGATTTCTAATTTGCTTTTAATATATTGAAGAACTTCATAGGATTTTTCTGAAAATATATATATTTTATCCTGATGAACTTCATCTAAAAGGGCCATTGTAATAATTTCAGTATCAGCACCATTGAATAAATAAATTTTTCCATTTTCCCAGAAAGACTTTGATTGCTTAAGCTTTGTTTCCACTTGGTTTAAAGTTTCATAGATAAATTGCCATTGAAGATTAGGATTACTAATCTCTTTTCGATTGGGCCTACTAAGATAATTTTTGCTGCAATTAAGAATCCCATTCTCTATTGTGATTAAATAATCGCAACAAGGACAAGAGGCCATTCCGTTAATAATTCCTTTAACCGAAACTTCACACTGAGATAGTTTAAGTTGTTTATGACAGTTTGGACATTCTAGTAGATCAATACACTCCAATGGATAACCATAACAGTCCTCATTTGTATTCAGAAGAAGTATTTCTCTGAGAGTGTCTAAGCGATCAGAATTAATATTTAATTTTTTTATCTGATTTTCGATTTCTATCTTCTTCTTGTTTAAAATGTTAAGAATTAAATCTAACTCATCTCCTACAAGAGGATTGGAAAATCGTTTATATGAAATTATGTTAAATATATCTTGAAGAGAAAACCCTAACTCTTTATATTCAATAATATCTTCTATATCTTTTTCACAATTACAATCATAATTATAAAAAGTTCCATTCATTTTTGGATTTAATAATTTTATGTCTGTATAATACCGTATTGAACTTTTTTTAAGTCCATATTTTTTAGCAAATTCACTTATTTTCATTTTCACACCTCTAATATATGTAAATCTTCAATGGAAAATCATAAATATTATGCTATATGATATTTATAATCATTTATATTATAATGTATTACTGTGCACTTAACTACACACTTTTGCTTAAATTGACAAAAAAAGATGCTTGACATGTATTTTACTGGTTATTATATACTTAATTTTGGAATAATGTATAAATCATAGAGGTATGATTGTGATAAAATTCGCTCGTAGCATCAAGTTTCATTACGTTTTGTGCCTTGAGCGAAGCGAAAGGAATGATTATAAAAATGAAAGAGCTATTTAAGGAATACAATGAAAATATAAGGATATTGATTTTGAATATAAGGAGATTTATAAAATATCAAATTGGTACAAAAATTATCTTATCAATTATACTACTGCCGTTTTTTTATTTTATAGCAGGTGTATTGATGAGAAGTAGAGGCTATGACTATTTAACCAATGGACTTATTCAAAAATTTATACTTTCACCGCAAGGAATTATTTTATTTATAATAGGGCTTGTTTTTGGATTGTTAGTAATACTAATTGAAATTGGAGGGCTATTGGTTATAAGTTATCAAAGTATCCTAGGATATGAAGAAAGTAGTTTTCAAAGCATAATTAAATACTGTGTTGGTAAAATAAAATATTTATTTGGGATAGACGGAATATTTATAGTGTTTTATTTGTTCTTAATTGCACCTTCAATAGATTTTAATTTAAAAACAAGTGTCCTTACAAATATAAAAATACCAGGATTCATTATGGCTGATATAGATTCAAAAGTATCCTATCAAGTGTATTTAGCTATAATTGTTATTTTATTTATTATTCTTTCTATTAGGTGGATGTTTTCTTTGAATATATTGGTACAAAACAATGCAAAAGTGAAACATCCACTAAGAGAAAGTTCAAAGTTAGTGAAAAATAATTTTAGGTATATATTTAAATATACTTTTGTAATGGGATTATTCAACTTAATAGTTTTTTTAGTAGGAGCAATAATCTACTTAGCAGCTTCAATTATCTTATTATTTATTCTTCAAAGTATTTCACAAGATATATTATTATTTATATTAATTGGAATTGGATTTATATTATTCGTAATTATATCTTTCTTTGCAACGCCATTCAAAACTATAATACTTACAAAATTGTATCTTCATGTTTCTAAAAAGAAAGAAGAAGAACTTACATTAGCGTATAAATTCAAAGATAATTTTGTTGATAAACTAATAAAAAATAAATATGTGTTATGGGTAGTTCTTATTGGAAGCATTATTTTTTCATCAATATATATCTATATAGTAATTGATGAAATGGAAAATACTAAATATTCAGTGTGCATAACTGCTCACAGAGGGAGTTCCACTGATGCTCCAGAAAATACATTGGCTGCAATTAATTCTGCTATTGAAAATGGAGCTGATTTTTCTGAAATAGATGTACAGCAAACAAAAGATGGAAAGATTGTATTGCTTCATGATAAAAGTTTTAAAAGAACAACAGGTGTAGATAAAAATGTCTGTGAATTAAATCTAAATGACATAAAAAAATTAGATGCAGGCTCTTGGTTTGATGAAAAATATAAAGGTGAAAAGGTGCCTACCTTGGAGGAAGTGATAGACTATACTAAGGACAAAATTTCTTTAAATATTGAAATTAAAACAAATACTATGGATACAACTTTAATTGAAGATGTGGTAAGGCTTATTAAGGAAAAAGATTTAATATCTAAGTGTGTAGTGACCTCTTTAGATTATAAGGCTATTGAAGAAGTTGAGCGCCTTGAACCAAGAATTAAGACTGGGTACATTATGTTTATTGCACTTGGTGATTTAGAAAAATTAAATGTAGATTTTTATAGTGTGGAAGAGCGGAATGTTAACGAGGAGTTGGTCATTAACGCTCACAGAATTGGTAGAGAAGTACACGTATGGACTATAAATACAACTGAAAGCATGGAAAGTGTTTTAGAGTATGGTGTTGATAACATCATAACAGATAATGTGAAACCCTTAAAAGAATTAATTAATGAGAAGAAGGAAGCAGTGAAGGGTTTTGGAAGCAAAAGTAAATAAATCAAAGGAAAAAATCAGAAGAATAAATTTAAAAGTAAAAAACAAAGGGAGATGAATGTATGAAGAAGAAATTGTTGTTAGCTATTTTGGTTGTTATTGGTGTTGTTGGAGTTGTAGCTGTTTATTCCATAGTTAAAATTTTAGGGGGATTTAATCAGGTAAAATTACAGTATAGTGAAGAAGTAATATCTACATTAAAGAGTCCGCTGGATTTTAGTCCTTATGAAAAGCAACTTAGTAATATAAGAGATTCAAGAAGGGTGGAATTAGACAAACTTATTTTTGAAAAGAGTATAGATGAAATTCAAAGTTCTATAAGAAATGGACAGCTTTCTTGTGAGGAAGTTGTTCTATATTATGTAAGTAGAATAAAAGAATATGACAATAAATACAATACAGTTATACAACTTAATCCCAAAGCACTGGAATATGCTAAGAGTCTAGATGAAAAAATTAATAATGGATCTGAGGTTGGAGAACTTTTTGGAGTAGTAGTTCTTATCAAAGATAATATTTCGGATATGGACATGAATACTGCCGCAGGGGCATATGCCCTTAAAGACCTGAAAACAAAAAGAGATTCTTTTGTTGTAAAAAAAATAAAAAATCAGGATGGTATAATATTAGGTAAAAATAATTTAAGTGAGTGGGCAAACTTCATGTCAATCCCTTCAAACTGCGGATTTTCAGTATTAGGAGGACAAACCAAGAATGCATATGGAAAATTTGATGTTGGTGGTTCTAGCTCAGGTTCAGCATCCTCTGAGAGTTTGAATTTTGCAACAGTAACACTTGGTTCTGAAACTGCAGGGTCTATGATTCATCCAGCTGGACAAAATTCAGTGGTTGGTTTAAAGCCAACTGTTGGACTTTTGAGCAGAGATTTGGTAATACCAATATCTGAAGCGCAAGATACAGTAGGAATAATGGGTAAAAATGTATTGGATGTGAAGAAGGTTTTTGATGTAGTAGTTGGATTTGATTCAAAGGATCCAATAACTGAAGATGCAGCTAACTTTGTATTTAGTGCTATTAACTCAAATAATGATTATATAAAAGGAAAAAGACTTGGAATTATAGATGATGGAAGTATCGAGAAAAAAGGGTTAGTTAAAGAACTAGAAAAACTGGGTGCAACAATAATAAATGTGGAGCTTGTAGGGGATGAATCTGAGATTGACCTTATGTCTGTATTAAACTATGGTATAGTTCACGATGTTAAAGCTTATTTAGATAATGAAGATGTTATTACAAATATACATTCATTAAAGGAAGTTTTAGAATTTAACAATGAAGATCCTAAAAAGAGGATGCCATATGGAGCAAAATTACATGAAGATGCTTTAGAAGTCAGCATATCAAAAGAGGACTATGAAAAAATAGTACTAAATAACCGCAAAATTAGTTCGCAGATAATAGATAATACTCTTCAAAAATATGACTTAGATGCATTAGTGTCAATAAGCAATGAACTTTCTGGGATTTATGCACCTGCATTATATCCAGCGATTACAGTTCCAAGCGGATACAGGGAAAATGGTGAACCATATGGAGTAACATTTGTAGGAACAAAATATGATGATATAAACTTATTATCAATTGGATATTCTTATGAATTGGGTACAAAACATAGGATTCCACCAATACTTGATTAGTAGCATAATTCGGGGGGTGACAGTCCCCTTTTTGCCTAATTCGAGTGGTTGCCACTTTTTTCGGGTGGTGACAGTCCCCATGATATTTCCAATCAAAATTAAGACATTTCAATAAACAAAATAGTGTTTTGAATTCTCATATATTGATTTGATTTCCAAATTAGACTATTATATATCTATAGTTTTAATAGGATTGGAGATGTAATTAGAGTGGAAATATTGTATGAAAAGGTGAAAAAACTTTTAAACATATATATATTATCAGTGTTTGTAATATATATATGTATTTTTGGTAGTACTGCATTGAATGATTATAAAAGTAGTCTTATATTATCAATTGTAATAGGAATATTAAGCATACCTGTATATTTAATTGGGAAAAAGACTAATGAGTACAGAATACTGAATCCAATAGTTAATTCCATAGCAATTGGATTTTGTGTTGGATCTTTGTATAGTTATTTTGAGTTGAATATAACTTTAATAAACATAATACTTCCAATATTAATTATAATTGATTTTATAGTTGTAAATAAACTAATTATGAAGAATTTAAAATCTTATAAATGGATAATGTTAACAAATGTTTTTATAGGGATAGTGTCAATAATTATATCTTTAACTCAATACAGTAATAACAAAATATTATTTAGTCAAATAATATTTTTATCAATAACACATATATCATATTTTTCAGCAGTATCTTTACTTATGAAAGATAAATATGATTTATGGTTTTTATTAAGCATTACGTATTTTTTAGCTTTTGTAATCATCTTTATTCTAGTAATATGTATTATTACTGAATCTGGAGATGTATTTGAAGTTTTATCTGAATTTAAGCCTTCTACAAATAAGAGAAAGAAAACTAGTCAAATTAATTAGACTAGTTAGAAAAAATATGAGGTAGTGGGGAACCCACTACCTCAGGCTATTTTAAAAGCCCAATCTCATCGTCACTAGGACTTGCTATGCTGCTCGAGTAGTATTTGTACACTGCATGCTCGCTTCTCTTGTTCCTTGACCTTAGGCTTTTTCAACGCCTGAAATTCTTAAGACAGAAAACAGAGTATAAACAATATATTGTAACTTTGTCTATTGATAGATAATTGTTTATAAGGAGAAGAATATGTATTGTCCAAAATGCGAAAGGCAGTATACTGATGGAAGTTTAAGATGTAAAGAATGTAATGAAAAACTAATAGTAAAACTGCCAATAAAAAAAGTTATAAAAAATAAACATAGGGTAGATTATCATCCAGTAAGAGGTAAAAAGAAGAAAAGAGATGCTATAAACGAAGTGCTATTTAAAATAATATTTCTTAGCAAGTATACAAATATATACTTTTTTGGATTTTTTATAAGCTTAATCTTAATATATTTTACTGTAATGATAGTAGCTTTTGAAAATATGGATCTAAAAGATGCTCTATTGGTAGTAGATATTTTCAAAAAAGTTATTTGTATATTGGTTTTAACATTGGTATTAATAGTATTTGGGGGTAATTTAGAGGATTGGAAATACTATAAAAAACTAAAAATGAAAAGCACGATTTGTGCATATATAATAAAAGGAATCTTAATACTTTGTATAGTTACTGCTGAAATTAACATGTTATTTAAGCCAGTGCTTGATTATATATATAAAGATAGTTATATATCACAAGGTATAGTAACTGATATTTATAAAGGACGGAATGGCCGTATTACTATATTTGTTGACCATGAAAGTTACGCATATACGAAAAGATTTAGGAGCGTGGTAATTGGAGATACATATACTTTTACTTATGCTAAAAGAAGTCATCTAATATTAGAGATTAAATAAAAGCGGGAGGGGACTGTCACCACCGAAAAAAGTAGAAAAAACATAGAGTGTGGACTTTTACCGCTTAGGATAGATGTTTTTACTGAAGCAAGGTGATTTATAGAAGAATATCAAGCAAAATTATTGGATGGTGTTAATGTGGGAAATTTATCTGTGACAGCAGAGTTGCTCTTAAAGAAAACGATATTATTTAAGTACAAATTCGGCTTTACTGGAGAGGTATATATTGCTCCGCATGAATTTGAAGCTGAGTATAAACAATACAAGGATATTTTAGAAAAATACTTCAGTTTCAAAGAGCCCTTTTATTGCAATAGAAGTAGAATCTACTATTCTACAAAGTTAAAGGAAACTATGGATTTAATTTTAAGTATAGTTAGGGATACATATGTTATTAATAATTCTGATATATGTTTTCATAATAAACAGTACATAATTTTTTCTTTGACAGAATATATGATATCTTCCGTAGGAAAAATACTTGGTGTATGTTTTGCTCATAATACATTAAAAAATAGGTATTATATAGAACTTAAAACTTATTTATCACAGTTGACTGATTATTTAGTTTGTATACTTTTTAATGAAGATTTTAGTGCATTTCCTTCTATATCAAGAGATTTAATTGATAGAATTTTAAGTGATATGCAGCAACTCAATATACAGGATGTAAGAGAATTCTCAGAAATGGATAATATTCTTATTATGTTTATAACTTATTTTGTGTATAGTGATTATTTGAAAAGGCAAAATCTCATTATCTCTCCATTACAAGGGGCTGTATTAATTCCACCATTTTATATATCAATGGACAAGTATGCTCATAGTAAGATTGGAAGAGATAGCACAATCAATTATGAGTATGTTAGATTATCAAATTATGATAATTTGCATTATTGTCAGTCTTCATTGTCTGAACAAATACAGGTATTAAGGATGCAATATGATAAGAATATTAATGTGATTTTACTAGATGATAATACTGGTACTGGAAGAACAATAAAGAATATTAAACAAGAACTTTCAAAAGAATTCACTAATATTACAACAGGTGTATTGGAGTGTAGATGGGATACTAAATTATTCAAATTAAAATATCCAAATTATACAGCATTTGAATTAAATGATGTAGATTTAATAACACCTCTATGTTATAGACAGTACAAGATATTTGATGAACAAATAGAATATATTAAAAATGATAAAAAACTTCATTATTGGTATAAGAATGGACAGTTTTATAGACTAAATATGATTTATAAGGAAATTGATTACTATACATATATCAATGAAAATTGTGCAGACGATACAATCAAAGAAAGAATGTTAAATATATATGAGAATTTTAAATATATTGAAGATATACTGCAGATTAATACGTTGTGACGCTATATATTGAATATTGCATATAAATATGGGGCTGTCGCATTAGCATAAAAAAATATGCTACCGCGGCAGCGTTTTTTGTTCGTTTTATAGAATATTCAATGCTACTTTAACCTCTAATAAGTTCCATAATTAAAAAATGGCGTGATTTAATAAGCCTTTGATATTAAGACTTTTTTTGATTTCCAGTGTTTTTAAAGTTCTAACTTGGATTCGGCAAGTAACTTTGAAAAGTATTGATATAACTAGAAATTCTGCAAAAAAAAATTAAAGGGCATCACAATCTTTGATATAATGTAATCTGCTAAGAAAAACATCGAAAGGATTGTGACACCCATGATTAGTATACCACAAGCGATTGTAAGATACATTAAATATTTAAATTTAGATGTGAAATTTGACAATAAAACTGTAACTACAGTTGCTACATTTTGTTATGTTGAACTATTCAAGCAAGTTATAGGTTTTAAACACTTACTCCGTAAAGGCGTAGCCTACAAGAAGAGCAAGAACTCTATCTTTTCTACTGTTGAAATTATTGACTACCTAATTGATGCCAATATTTTAGGTTATTCAAGGTTTAGTCACTTAGATGATTTAGGTAAAGATAGTGGTTATAAGAAAATTAAAGAAGTCGAGAGACTGCCCAGTGAAAAAGTATGTAGAGATCTTTTGCAAGCGTTACCAACAGAATCGTTAGCGGAATTGAGAAATATCAACAAACAAATTCTTGAACTGAAATCTAAAACAGAAGGTACTCGAGAGGTTTGTATTAATATTGATGATACAGTTATAACTATATTTGGGAATCAAGAAGGTTGTGGTATAGGATATAATCCAAGATATAAAGGAAGACCTTCTTTCAAAGAAAAGATTGCAGCAATAGCTGGAACAGATGAACTTTTGGATATTACATTAGAATCAGGAAAGCACCATAGTAATCATGAATTCCTTGATTTTTTTCAGAACTGTGTTAGCCAATTGCCTAAAGGATATATTCTTAAAAGAGTAAGATTGGATAGAGGTTTTATAGATGAAAAGAACTTGCTATTTTTTGAAGAAGAACAATTGGAGTATGTTGTAAAATGCAAGAAATATGCTTCAGTAAAAAAATCATAGAATATATCAATGAAAATCAACTTGACTATGAATGGATTAGCATAAGTTCTAAATATAATGTGAGTGAGATAACTATACCATTGCCAACATGGGAAAGAGCTAGACGTTTTGTAATTGTTAGAAAAGAAGTTGAGTCAAAAGATGAAAACCAGTTAAGACTTGAAGAATTTACGTATCAATATGAAGTTATTGTTACAAACATAGATTATCTTACAGCCGAAGCTATTTACCATGAATATAACAAAAGATGTGACGTAGAAAACAATATTGATGAATTAAAACAAGGATTTGCCTTTGGTGAAAATAGTCTTATTCAAAAAAAGATGAATCAACTTTATTTGCTTATTAAAATGATTGCATATAACATTCACAATTGGTTTAAACAAGCAATTCTTCCTAAGGAAATGCATCATCATGAGATTACTACTTTAAGAAGACTCTTTTATAAAGTGGTTGGAAATATTTGTGGAAACGGTTCATATAGACATTTGAAATTTTCTAATAATCACTTTCTTGATAAAGTAATACAGACTATAAAAATTAACATAGATAAATTTATCAATAAAGTACCACATTATTTGATTTCATGACTTAATATATAATTTCGTGTTCTTTGAAAAAGTAATACTTAATGGCGGAAGGGTTTGTTTGCCCCCACCGGCTAACGCAGTATTGAAGTCTTATTATTAATTAATTTTCTGATTATTTGAGGCTTATTAGTCATACCCTTTTATCCCTTTCGGGATTGAATGAAGAGAAATATAAAATGAGTTTAGAATAATAAAATATAAAAAAATGATTATTAATATTCCCAAAATTGATTTGGTATTAATAATCATTATTCTTGCCGAATCCAAGTTCTAAAATTATGCACCCTTTTTAAGAGGAAAAAGATGTATTCCAGTTCTATCTGACTGAATTTTATTATGTAGCTTATTTATATTATGTGCCATTGCTAATAGAACACTTTCTGCCAAAACATTCTTTTTACCTTTACTTAGATATCTACGAAATCCCATATCCTGTTTTATCTGTGCAAAAGAGCCTTCGGCCTGAATACTTCGATTCATTCTCAATTCGCAGCCTTCTTCACTTACAATTCTTTCAAGATTTTCTTTGCGAAGCATGTTGAATAGCTTTGAAGTTTCAAGATTTTTAACTCTTTCTTCTAGTGGTGTTTTGCAGTTATGTCCTTTTATGCATTTGCTCTTGTAAATACAGTTACTGCAGTCCTCAGAAGTATAAATTGTTTTTTGACTTATATAGCCTGTCTTACTTTTTCTTTTTACTATTTTATTTACTGTTAGTTTCTTATTATTTTTACAAGTATAATAATCACCAAATTCAGTATAATCCATATTATCTATTCTGCTTATATCATTTTTATATTTCCTTGTTTTTTATATTTCATAATTTGCTGGCTTAATATATGATAATTGTCCATTCTCTTTAACATAAACATAATTTTCTTCACTCTCGTAACATGCATCCGCAACAATTTTAAAATACTTAAAGTACAAGAAATCCTCCATGCTTTTTATAAATGGAATCAATGTTGTTGTGTCCGTAGGCTGTGGGCCAACAGTAAGCCATACTATATATTCAGAATCTACTCCATGTTGAACATTATAACCTGGTTTTAACTGACCATTTTTCATAGCATCTTCTTTCATTCTCATAAAGGTTGCATCTTTATCAGTCTTGGAATAGCTATTACGTTTACCACAGGTATGGATTTTTTGTGTATATTCTTTTAACTTACCAAGATACTCCTCAAGTTTTTCAATGGAACGTTGAATAGGAGTTTTTCTTTTACCACATCCATGTACAAATTCTATATTTTCTTCTTGTTTCAAGGCGTAAAGCTTCTTGCGCAGCTTTTTTACATGCTTTATTTTTACTTTGTTCTCGTATACAAGCTTTATTCCATACAGTTCTTCACATTCAGCTACGAAATCAGCTAATTTAGAAAGTAATCTCTCCAAATTTTTTGAAACTGATTTTTTCCAAACGAAAGTATACTTGTTAGCACATGCCTCTATCTTTGTACCATCAATAAATATAGCATCTCCTAATATTTCTCCAATCTCATAAAGGAAATTTGTCATTTCAGCCATAATTGTTTCTGAACAGGGAGCAAAGTGAAGACTACGAAACCTTGCAAAGGTAGAATGATCTGGTACTGGTGAACCTTCTAAAAGGTACATGAAATTAACATCTCTTTTGCAGGAGGTTTCCATTTCCCTAGAAGAATAGCTATGATTCATGTAAGAATAAAGTACAATCTTCAGCATCTGACGAGGCGTAGCCTGATTTTCCCTTAATCGGGAATAAGTCGAATATAAATCTGTTAAATCCATCTCATCTACAAACCGACTTAGCAAACGCACCGAATCATTATTTGGAATCATGTACTCAATATTTAGCGGAAGTTTTAATTGATAATTTCCACGATTTGAAGTATAATTTTTATGTAAATTAATATGTTTGATCATATATTAATTTTACTATAAGTCTTTCACTCTTTCGAGTGGGAGACTTATTTTTTTACGAAAAAAACTGTCGCACTAATTATTTAGTGCGACAGCCCCATTTTTAAATTTTATGAATAAATTTCCTGAAAGTATGATATAATAACATGCACAAACAAATGTTTGCTGAACGGGAATGTTATGAAAGTGGTTGCAATGCTGATAGAGGTTGTTGCAATATGAGATTGATACTCGTAAGTAGATGTTATTTAAAATTTAGAGGGAGTAATATTTATGAAAATTCAAGAGTTAAGTTATCAGGATAAGATGAATAAAGAGGTTTTTGAAGGGCTTGGAGATCTAGAGGTATTAGTTTTAAATAATGCTGATAGAGAGACATTATTAGATCAAATTAAAAAGATGAAGATGAGGTATGATGAAATTCAGGTATAAAACATAACAACTGACGGTGCTTACATGCAGGGATTTATCAACTATTGTTGAAATATATAGAAGTAGTAATGTGATGAGTGAAATTAATTAATAAAAAAGGAGTATGTTATGGAGCTATTAGAAGTAATTAGAAAAAGAAGATCAGTAAGGAAATTTAAAGATATGGATATAAGCGATAAGATTATTAATGATATTTTGGAAAGTGCAAAACTTGCTCCTGAAACAGATACCTGTAATTATTATTTTGGAGTAATAAACGATACTAAAGTGAAAAATGAAATTGCAGGTGCAACTTTATGGGCAGAGTGGGTAGCAAAAGCACCTGTTATTTTTGTTTGTTGTTGTGATATTAGTTGGGACATTAGTGAGCAAAAGGATGATGACTATGGTGTTATTGGAAATAAACTTAGATATGGCGATGATATTGTAAACTTTCTAATAGAACATAAAAATCGTAAAGAATGTAAAACATTAATGCAAAGTACTCCTGTTTACATAGCTGCGCAACATATGATTCTTACCGCTGTTTCACACGATTTGCGAGGGTGTTTAGTTGATTTTATTGATATTGAAAAGATTAATAAAATATTAGGACTGCCAGAGCATATTACATGTCAACTGCTTGTTCCTATAGGGTATGCAGATGAAACACCAAAAACAAAAAGTAACATAAGTAGGAATGATTTATTTTTTTATAATCAGTGGAAATAATGGGTTAACAACAATAGAAAATTAAAGTAATTGGTATTTTTCTTATAATAGGTAATGAATAGGACAACTTTGAATATAAAATTGTCCTATTTTTAATTATTATTAATTGTTGGATTTACTTGTTGCAAAGAAAGAAAATCAAGTAAGATTATGTAATCATAATTAAGAATATATTCCACCACAACAGTAATATATTATTAAAAGGGTAATTGTTTTAATATATATATTTTTTGTTGTTTTAAAATAAAGTGAAACCATCAATTAAAATAATGGAGGGGACTTTATGAGTGTATTTTGGTTAATAATTTGGTTGATTTGTGGTATATGGGGTGCAATGGATGCATCAGACAGAGGGCAATCTGGAATTTTAGTATTCATTTTAATTCTTTTTCTTGGTCCAATAGGACTAATAATATGGTTACTGATTAGAGATAAGGGAGATAGATAATAAATCGAAACGTTTATATGGATACCACTTCATATTTGATATGTTCAATATGGAGTGGTATTTCTATTCTAAGGGGTATAGTGTTACTAAGATTAGACATATATAGTGAAATATCGGGTGGTGACAGTCCCCAAATATTTTGTAAGTATTTGACGTATGAACCATAATATAATATAATTCTATAGACAAGAAAAGACGCCAAGTTTTAAGAAGATTAATTTTAAAAATGATTTGTGACGGAAAGGAATATTAGAGTTATGTCAAATAATATTTTTATGGAGGTAAAGTGTTATGGGTTTATTTTATGAAGCAACAGGTTTTACTGGTTGGGCAATTTGGCTTTTTGTTCTCTTTGCTTTAATGGCTTTTAATGAGCTTGGTCGTTCAACTAAATGGGGAGGAATTGTTCTTTTTCTAATTGTTCCTATAGTTCTAACTATCTTTGTTTGGCCAACAACTGCAGCCCCAGGAAATGAATATGGTACGGGTACTTGGTTTAACTGGGTAAAAACTTATTCAGCTCTAGCAGGGTGTCTTTGGTTTATGGCTCTTCGTTATAGTCCAAAACTTGCTAAAAAGAAGTGGGCATTGTGTTTGCCAGCTGTAATATTGGGAGTTAATATCCTTGAAGCAGCTATTCGTGATTTCCAATGCTTTTCATATGGTGCATGGAATGGAGCATATGTAGACAATCTTTGGGTAATGTCAGGACCATGGAATATCATGAATGGTATAGCTGGAATACTTAATGTCATTGCCATCTGTGGTTGGGCTGGTATTTTTATTTCTAAAGACAAAACAAAAGATATGATTTGGCCTGACATGATTTGGGTTTGGATTATAGCTTATGATTTGTGGAATTTCGCATATACATACAATTGTATTGCTGATCATTCATTCTATTGTGGATTGGCATTATTGCTGTCTTGTACAATACCTGCTTTCTTTATCAAAAAAGGAGCGTGGTTGCAGCATCGAGCTCATACACTTGGATTGTGGATTATGTTTGTAATGACTGTACCATCATTTGCAGATAGAATAGCTCCTGTAGCTACTACACATAATTCAACAGCGTTTTTTATAGCAAGCTTGATATCTTTAATCGCAAATGTTGTACTAGTAGTTTATCAGTTTAATAAGATTCGCAAAAATAAACTAAATCCACTGAAAGATGAAATTTATGTGGACACAAATGTGTACAAGCAGGTTATTCAAGAAAACATTTAATTTATAAAATCATAACACCTCTTGAATTTTTTTAAATACTTACTTCATTATTTTGCCTTGATAGTTTGACTCACACGGTATAATATTGTGACTTTATAAGAACACTTGTTAAATATAGGGTGAGCCTATGATTTCTACCTGTCTGACAAAGGTTGAAGCGTAGTCGTCTCAAGAGGTTTTCTTAAGACAAACAAATCATTTTCATAGTTTGGTAAAAAAATTTAGTGTCGTTCTTGTGACTTAATGGTTGCACATAAATTAATAGTGTTTACCAGATAAATAATGTTATCAATGGATTGAACTTTAAATTCTATTGAAAGCTGTAAATTAAATTACTAAAATATATATATAAAATGCCTTGAATTTGAGTATGAATTTAGGGCATTTTTGTATGTGTTTTCTATTATTCAATTCTAATAAAAATAAAGAATTCATAGTAATTTTGTTAAGAGATTCCAAGTTGAAACTAAATTTATACACACCAAAAACTCATTGAAGTGCTGCGATTTTTGGATATGTATAAATAAAGTTAACTTTGGATTATCTATAATGAAATTAAGTCAAGGTTTCTGAATTTTATGTCATACTTTAGCTTTATTTGAAAAACTTTTAGAATAAATAAAAATTTTTACATTTTTAATCATTTATTTTTGAAATATTTGGAGAAAAGTGAGTTGCACCCATATAAAATTGTAAAAAAAAATCAGAATAGTTAATAAAACATATTTTATTAATATGGGATTAATGGTATAATTTTCATTGATATCATTTTGATAGTATTTTCACATGAAAGAAATAAAAACAAAATTTAAGATAAAATGGAGGTATAGATGATATGGACGCATATAAAGTTCTTGAGATAAAGCAAAGCGTTTTCGAAGATAATGATAGACAAGCTGATTTACTTAGGGAAGAATTGAAAAAGGATAAGACGTTTCTATTGAATTTGATGTCATCACCAGGTTCGGGTAAAACAACAACTGTTGTAAGAACAATAGAAGCTTTGAAGGGTGAAATGAGCATTGGAGTTATGGAAGCAGATATTGATTCAGATGTGGATGCTCATACTGTTGCGCAGACTGGTGCGAAAGTAATTCAATTGCACACAGGAGGAATGTGTCACCTTGATGCAGATATGACTAAACAAGGTCTATTGGGATTAGGAACAGAAGGCATTGATTTTGCCATCTTGGAAAACGTAGGAAATTTGGTATGTCCAGCAGAATTTGATACTGGAGCATCAAAAAACGCTATGATTTTAAGTGTGCCAGAGGGAGATGACAAGCCTCTAAAATACCCTTTAATGTTCTCGATTGTTGATGTCGTATTAATTAACAAGATGGATGCAATAGATTATTTTGATTTTAATTTAGAAGCAGTGAAAGAGCGTATAAAAAAATTGAACCCGAATATCAAAGTTATCCCAATCTCTGCTAAAAAGGGAGAGGGAATTGAAGAGTGGGCCGATTGGATACGTACTGAAGTGAAAAATTGGAATCAAAAATAGCAGCATAGTGAAATTTTATTTGGGAGGGAATACATATGGTAAATGAGAAAGTAATGGAACTTGCTAATAAGATTAGTAGGACAAAAAAGGGTTCTAAAAATGAAATTAAGCCAGAAGATCCTCAATATTATATTTTGGAACCTGTTGTTACAGAAGAAATGGCAGAAGTAGCACTTTGCCTTGAATTTCGTAAACATATGAGTGCAAAGGAGATTGCTCCTCTATGTGGTAAATCTGAAGAGAAAACAGCGAAACTCTTAGAAGAATTAGCAGTTGCGGGTGTTGCTTTTGTTAATGAAATTGATGGTGTTGATGAATACTGGCATGATCTTTGGGTACCAGGACACATGGAAATTATGGTTAACAACAAGGAAAATGTTAAAAAGTATCCGCAAATCGCTAAGGCATTTTATGAATATGGAAATAGTAGAGGGCCAATGTTAGCTGGTAATATGCCTGTAGGTGTAGGTATGATGCGTGTTATCCCAATTGAACAAGCCATTTCAGGTGAAACTAGAAGTGCATCATATGAGGAAATTTCTAAATATCTTAATGAGAATACTGTTTTTTCAGTTTCGGATTGTTCTTGTCGTACATCAAGAGAAGCTTTGGGACAAGGCTGTGGTCACTTGAAGGAAGATATGTGTATTCAGTTGGGACATGCTGCTGAATATTATATCCGTACAGGAAGAGGTAGAAAAATTACACGTGAAGAAGCTTTTGAAATTATTAAAAGAGCTGAAGAAAATGGGCTGATGCATCAGATACCGAATCTAGATGGTCCAGGAAAAACACACGCGATTTGTAACTGCTGTGGTTGCGGTTGCTTTGCTTTAAGACTTGCTAATAAGTATGTAAACCCTGATTTAATACGTTCAAACTATGTTTCACAAGTAGATAAAGATAAATGTGTTGGCTGCGGAGAATGTGTTGAAAACTGTCCAACTAATGCATTGAAATTAGGTCAGAAAGTATGCTCAAAGACACCTATTACTGAGAAAAAAAGAGAACTTCCACATGATACAGAATGGGGTCCTGATAAATGGAATCTAGATTATCGTACTAACAGAGAAGTTGTTGTGGAGACTGGTTCAAGTCCATGTAAAGCACAATGTCCTGCTCATATAGGTGTTCAGGGTTATATAAAGCTAGCTTCTCAAGGAAGATATAAAGAAGCACTTGAACTTATTAAACATGAAAATCCGTTCCCAGCAGTATGTGGACGTATCTGTCCGAGAAAATGTGAATCAGAGTGTACCAGAGGTGATATTGATGATCCTATCGCTATCGATGAAATTAAGAAGTTCATCGCGGAACAAGATCTAAATATGGAGCATCGTTATGTTCCTAAAGTAAGACATCAATATGGTAAAAAAATTGCAGTTGTCGGAGCAGGCCCTTCAGGTCTTTCATGCGCTTACTATCTAGCGCTTGATGGTTATAAGGTAACGGTATTTGAAAAACAAAAAGTACTTGGTGGTATGCTGACACTTGGAATCCCATCGTATAGACTTGAAAAAGATGTAATAAATGCAGAAATTGATATTTTGAGAGAATTAGGCGTTGAGTTCAAAACAGGTGTTGAGGTTGGAGAAGATGTTAGTCTTAAAGAGTTAAGAGGCCAAGGATATGAAGCGTTCTATCTTGCAATTGGAGCTCAATCTGGTAGAAAACTAGGATTAGAAGGTGAAGAAGCAGAAGGCGTTGTTACAGGTGTTGATTTCTTACGAGAAGTAAACCTAGGTAATGACATAAAACTTGAAGGAAACGTCGTTGTAATTGGTGGCGGTAACGTTGCAATTGATGTTGCAAGAACTGCTGGAAGAGTTGGTGCTTCAAAAGTTGATATGTTCTGTCTTGAAAGCAGAAAAGAAATGCCAGCACTTGATGAAGAAATTGATGAGGCAATGGACGAAGATATCGCCATTAATAATTCTTGGGGTCCAAAACGAATCCTTCAAGAAAATGGACGTGTTGTAGGTATTGAATTCAAAAAATGTCTTTCTGTTTTTGATAAGAATGGAAGATTTAGTCCTGCTTTTGATGAAAATGAAACTAAGATTGTTAAGACAAACCATGTTCTGATTTCAGTAGGTCAAGGCATGGATTGGGGTAAAATGCTAGAAAACAGCAAAGTAGAATTGAATCCAAACAAGACAATCAAAGCAGATGCGGTTACTCTACAAACAGGAGAGCCAGATGTATTTGCAGGTGGAGATGCGATGACAGGTCCTAGATTTGCTATTGATGCTATTGCCATGGGTAAAGAAGGAGCAATCTCAATCCATCGTTTTGTTCAGAATGGACAAAGTTTAATTATGGGACGTCTTAAGAGAGATTATCGTATGTTTGATAAAACGAACCTTAAGATTGAAGGATACGATAATATCCCAAGACAAAAAGCATGTCATGCTGATGGAAATACTAGTAAACAAACTTTCAAGGATTTACGTGGTACATTTACGGAAGAGCAGGTTAAGAAGGAAACAGAAAGATGCCTTGGCTGCGGTGCTACGGTAGTAGATGAATTCATGTGTGTAGGATGCGGTGCATGTACTACAAAATGTAAATTTGATGCAATCAAACTGGTAAGAAAGTATGACAGTCAAAGTCCAGAATTTGAAAATTTGAAGTCTACAGTTGTAAAACACATGGTAAAACGCAAGGTGAAAATTGCTATTAAAAAGCCAGTTAAAGCATTAAAAACAGTTTTCTCTAGCGAAAAAAACAAGTAAGAGAAATTGACAAATTGTATATACAAAATAAAAGCAGGGGGAACGCAAGCTCTCCCGCTTTTAAACTTTCACAAGAGAGGTGAGTTCATTTGCATGAATTAGGAGTTTTATTTGAAGTCACAAAAACAGTTGAAAATATCGCAAAAGAAAATGGATTAACAAAAATCGATACCTTGGTTCTCCAAATTGGTGAGCTTTCATCAATGATTCCGCAATATATTGAATCATGTTATCCCGCTGCAGTGGATGGTACTTTATTACAGGACACGAAATTAGAAATTGAAATATTGCCTGGCAATGCTATTTGTAAAAAGTGTAATAAAGTTTTTAATCTCATTGAGAATAATAATAAATGTCCAGACTGCGGAAGTGAAGAATGGGAGATATTATCCGGAAAAGAGTTTATGATCAAGGAAATCATTGCTTGTTAAACTGAGACTCAGAAGCTGTACCTTAAAGACCTCTTTTGTTGGTATAATGACCAAAAGAGGTCTTTAAGCTATAGAAGTTTTGTTTTATTCTCATAAGAAAAATAACAATGACAATATTTGAGATATTTAGGTAAATGTGGGTTGATATAGAAAAATATTAAGATTGAAGGAGAATTGGAATAGTTAGTTATACATATTTTATTAATACGGATTTAATGCTATAATATTTTTAAAGAAATGTTTTATAATTCTTTAAATTACAACATAAGTAAAAGAGAATTTAGGGAAAATGAAGGTGCAGATGATATGGACGCCTATAAAGTTTTTGAAATTAAGTAAAGTGTTTTCGAAGATAAGGATTCACTAACGGAGTTGCTTAGGTGGAAGACGAGAAAATTGATGAGGGACCTACAGGATATGTGCCTAAGGTAAAAATTGAAAAGAAAATAGAAGCTTAGTGAAAATTAATTTGGGAGGTAATACATATGGTAAAAGAAAAAGTATTGGATTTTGCTAATCATATTAACAGAACAAAACGTGGTTCAAAAAGAGAAATAAAACCTGAACACCCAGAATATAAAATTATGGAGCCGGTTGTTACGGATGAAATGGCAGAAGTAGGACTTTGTCTTGAATTTCGTAAACCGAAGAGTGTAGAAGAAGTTGCTGCTTTGTGCGGTAAATCTTTAAAGGATACCAAAAGAATCTTAGAGCAATTAGCATTTGAGGGAGTTACCATCGCTTGTGAAAAAGATGGGGTTGATAAATACTGGCTTGAGGTTTATGTTCCGGGGCACATAGAAATGCTAGTTAATCACCCTAAAAAGGAAAACATTAAAAATTACAAGCAAATTGCCGAGGCTTTTGAGGAATATGGAAGAAACAAGGCTCCTATGGCGGTAGGTAATTTTCCAGTAGGAACAGGGGTTATGCGTGTTATTCCTATAGAAACATCTATTGAAGGGGAAACCAGAAGAGCATCATATGAGGAAGTTTCTAAATATCTAAATGAAAATACTGTTTTTTCCGTATCGGATTGTTCTTGTCGTACATCAAGAGAAGCCATGGGTGAAGGATGCGGACATTTGAAGGAAGACATGTGTATTCAGTTGGGGGATGCTGCTGAATACTATATTCGTACAGGCAGAGGAAGAAAGATTACCCGTGAAGAAGCTTTTGATATTATTAAAAGAGCAGAAGAAAATGGTCTGATGCATCAAATACCTAATACAGATGGTCCAGGAAAAACACATGCCATTTGTAACTGCTGCGGATGTTCTTGTTACTCTTTGAGAAATGCATCCATGTTCTCAAACGTAGATATGATACGTTCAAATTATGTATCACAAATCGATACGGAAAAATGTGTTGCTTGCGGAGAATGTGTTGCAGTTTGTCCTACTAATACATTGAAACTAGGTCAAAAATTATGTACTAAAACACCAATTATAGAGGAAAAGAGAGAGGATTTCCCAGCCAATACAGAGTGGGGTCCAGAGAGATGGAATACTGATTATCGTACCAATAGAGAAAATGTTGTTGAAACTGGTACAAGTCCTTGTAAAACAGAATGTCCAGCTCATATTTCCGTTCAAGGTTATATTAAACTGGCTTCTCAAGGAAGATATAAAGAAGCACTTGAACTGATCAAGCATGAAAATCCGTTTCCAGCAGTATGCGGACGTATTTGTCCAAGGAAATGTGAATCTGCTTGTACAAGAGGTGACATTGATGAGCCGGTTGCTATCGATGAAATCAAAAAATTTATTGCCGAACAAGATTTAAACATGGATACTCGCTATGTACCAAAATTGAGACATGAATACGGCAAGAAAATCGCGATAATTGGTGCTGGTCCATCAGGTATGTCTTGTGCTTTCTACTTAGCTCTTGACGGATATAAGGTAACTGTATTTGAAAAACAAAAAGTACTTGGTGGTATGTTGACACTTGGTATTCCATCATATAGATTAGAAAAAGAAGTAATTAATGCAGAAATTGATATTCTAAGAGAATTAGGTGTCGAGTTTAAGACAGGTGTTGAGGTTGGAAAAGATATCAGCCTTAAAGATTTAAGAGGTCAAGGATATGAAGCATTCTATCTTGCAATTGGAGCTCAAGCTGGTAGGAAACTTGGGTTAGAAGGTGAAGAAGCAGAAGGCGTTGTAACAGGTGTTGATTTCTTACGAAATGTAAACTTGGGTAATGATGTAAAACTTGAAGGAAACGTTGTTGTAATCGGTGGAGGTAACGTTGCTATTGATGTTGCAAGAACTGCAGGAAGAGTTGGCGCTTCAAAAGTTGATATGTTCTGTCTTGAAAGCAGAAAAGAAATGCCAGCCCTGGATGAAGAAATTGATGAGGCAATGGGTGAAGATATCGCTATTAACAATTCTTGGGGTCCAAAAAGAATTCTTCAAGAAAATGGACGCGTTGTAGGTATCGAATTCAAAAAATGTCTTTCTGTTTTCGATAAGAATGGAAGATTTAGTCCTACTTTTGATGAAAATGATTCAAAGATTGTTAAGGCAAACCACGTATTGATTTCTGTCGGTCAAGCAATGGATTGGGGTAAATTGCTTGAAAACAGCAAAATAGAATTAAATCCAAACAAGACAATCAAAGCAGATTCAGTTACTCTACAGACAGGAGAGCCTGATGTATTTGCAGGTGGAGATTCCATGACAGGTCCTAAGTTTGCTATTGATGCTATTGCGATGGGTAAAGAAGGTGCAATTTCAATTCATCGTTATGTTCATCCAGGACAAAGCTTGGTTTTAGGTAGAGACAGGAAAGCATATCATGCACTTGATAAAGAAAACTTAAACCTACAAGGATATGACAGTATCTCAAGACAGAAGTCAGATCATGTTGATGGAAAGAAATCAAGAGAAACTTTTAAAGATTTACGTATTACATTTACAGAAGAGCAAGTAAAGAAGGAAACAGAGCGTTGCCTTGGCTGTGGTGCTACAACTAGCGATGAATTCATGTGTGTAGGTTGCGGTGCATGTACAACTAGATGTAAATTCGATGCAATTAAACTTGTGAGAAAATATGATGCTTCAAGCGTACCATTTGAAGAACTTAAACCTGTAATTGTTAAACATATGATTAAGCGTAAAGGTAGAATAGCGGTTAGAAAGTTTAAGAAAAATGTAAAGGGAATTTTTAAGAAATAAGTCTATATAAATTAATGTTTAAGGTAAATTAAAACATTAGAAAACAAAAGGCCATAGGGAACTTATGATTTTTCATTAGGTTCCTTATGGCTTTTGAAAAATATCTAAAAGAAGCTAAAGGGGGAAGATGCATGTTTGATTCATATTATTCAGAACAAAAGAATTTTTTATCTAAAGCACATCGAAAATTTACGAAAAATAGGGTATTAGCTTTGATGTGTATCCTTTCATTAGTTGTACTCTCTTACACTGGCTGTGGGAAAACAGTATCTTCAGATAGTTTTAAAAGCTATTTAGAGGATGTTTCTGATATTAGTATTCCAGAGGGGGTTTCAATTGTAGGCTTAGGTGAGGCAACGCATGGCAATCATGAGTTTGTACAGCTAAAAAAAGAGGTTTTCAGTACTCTTGTGGAAAAATATGGGTACAAGATATTTGCATTAGAGGGGGATTTTGGTGGTTGCCAAATTGTGAATAATTATATTCTGAATGGGAGTGGAACAGCTGAAGAAGCAGTAAATGCAATTGGATTTGCTATTTATAAAACGCAGGAAATGGTGGATCTAGTGGAATGGATGCACGATTATAATATATCTGTTTCAGATAATGAGAAATTGCGATTCTATGGATTTGATATGCAAAGGTATGACTGTAATAAAACTGGACTATTGTCTTTTGTAAAAAAGGTCGACGGTAATAAATCTACTAATTACGAAACGTCGTTAGTAGATTTGAATGATGAAACTGTTTTTGATCAAGAAGAAAATAAAATAAAAAAAGGATTAATAGCAATAGAAAATATTATGAATGAAATGGAGGAAAATAGAGAAACTTATATTACCAAAAGTTCTAAAGCAGAGTTTGATATTGCTTTTCAATATGCCTTATGTATAAAAGAAAATGCTACATTGAGAGGGACAAATGTGAATTATAGTGAAACAAGAGATCAGTACATGGCTCAAAAAGTGCAGTGGATTTTATCTTATGAAGAGATGAGAGCTAGCAATAAATTGTTTTTAGCTGGACATAATGGGCATATTGAAAAATCCTCAGCTTCACTAGTAGGATACACTTCTATGGGGCAAAGGTTAAGTGAAATATATGGTGAGAGATATTTTGCTATAGGAACAGAGTTTTATCAAAATACTTTCTTATGCAGGGATAGTTCATCTGGAGAACGAAAAGAATTTTCTATAAAAAATGACAAAAATGATTTAATAAAGATATATGAACAAACAGAGAAAGAGAGTAGTTTGTTGGATATTAAAACAGCTATGGAGAATACTGAACTAAACCAATTATTATCAGCAAAACAAAGCATGGGTAATATAGGTGATGAGTTTAGCAAAACTTTGAAGTTAATCAAAACAGGATACACTATATCAATGGTGCCTAAGGATGCATATGACGCAATAATTTTTGTAAAAAATGCTACGCCAACAACAATGCTTAATTAGTTTCCTGCTTTATTTGACAAGGATAAACAAATGTCGGGTGGTGACAGTCCCCTTTCAGAGGTTCCGTGCGTAGCATGTACCTAACTTCCAGTGACAAGCTTATTCGAAATATTAATGTAATTTATGGTAAGAAGTTATTTTTTCTTTTGCATGTCTAACAAAAAGACAAGCTGTGAACTTTTAGCTTCCCCCTCCCCACGGAAAATCACAGAATAAGCTATAAAACTTTAATCATTGGGATATGAATAAAATCTGAAACTTAGCATATACTAATTTAGATTCTTTATTGATATATCTAAGTAAGTTATATCAATAATTTTAGTTTTGATGAGCAACATTAATTGGGTTAGAGAAAGATACATCTCATGACAAGCCCATGCTATTGTTGCTTTTTTCTTTTTGAACTCATTTTTAAAGTTCCTTAACCGTTTAAATAAAAAAGATCTAAAAATATTAAATGCCATAAACATAATTTTGATTATTACTTGTATAGCAGTATCATCATGAGTAAAACAATGAGTTATATTACTGTAAGTTTTCAACTGATGAAAGCATGTATTTTCAATATACCATCTGTAGTGTATACTTTTCCAAACAGTCTTAACATCCATTGTTTTACTTGTTGTTGCAACAGTAATTTCCCTAAATTCAAACTTCTCTTCCTTTCTTAAAGAGCTCTCAACTATTTCAACAAATTTATATATCCTAATAGGAGTCTCTCTACCTTCATCATGTTTAAGCACATTCCAATCAGTTATAACTGCATCTTTAAACCAATATTTAACCGTATATTTTTTATCATTTTCTTTATGGGTAAAAGAATCATCATGAGTGTTATATGTTGAAACATAATCAATGAGTTTGTAATTTATGCTGGTCTTGTCTTTTAGTCTAACAATAATATCTTTTGAATTGCATAAAGATGCTTTAATAAAAGGTGCTTTAAAATATAAAGCGTCAGCTACTATAACATCAACCCACTTAGGTAACTCTGGCAAAAGTTTCATTGCACCAGTAAACTCTCCTTCAGATTTAGTTATTACTATATCTTTATGTGTTTTTTTATCATTAACAGTTTTTTCAAATAACACGTTTAGTGAGCATTCTTTTATAACATAGTTTATTTCACGACCTACGGTCATTGCTACAACCGATTTATGGACATATCTATAATCCTCACCGTTCCTCATGTACATGCAATTCTTACACTTTTTCTTTTTATTCGTTATGATATCGGTTCCATCTAGAGCACAAACTGTATAACCATCAATTGTACCATCTTTAAACTGCTTGTTTTTACACAAAGTATTTAAAATCCTTTGAAAGCTCTCTTCGAGCTTATTGATATTCCATTTAGTCAAGACATTAGTTATTGCATCTATACTAGGCATCTTTGTACTTTTAGGAAATAACGGCTTAAAACATCCATACTTAATTTTCTTTTCAAGCTCATTGAAACTCTTAATTCTAAATACAAATCCCCAAAATAATATTACAAATATTACTGATGTCTGATGTGTTCTTTTCTTGCGAGAATCTCTCTGCGCTTTAATTATTTCTTCAAACTTAAAAACTTGTTTTATATATTTACAAAACTTCTTTAATTTCTTAAACTCTTTATCTATTTCTTTTAGAATTTTTCTATACTTTTTTACTAACATAAAAATCATCTCCCATACATTAAAATGCATAAAAGATGATTGTCCTATTCTGTTTCCATTTCCAAATTTGATAAGAATTTTGTTTATTATCAAATTATTTATAAATTATTGTTTCTGTAGATGTCGAGAGAACTACGCACGGAACCTCTGGTCCCCTTTGGGTAATAGAAATCATTAGTGTTGTTTATAAAGGAATTTCATATAATACTAAAAAATTAGATGCTTAGTTTGAGGGTCACGGGAGATAAATCTTTTGTGGCCTTTGTTATTGGGTATGTTAGGAGTAGGGTGGAATTTAAGCAAAGTAAGAGTAAATTAAACAAGGATGTATATGAGTCAGTATGTGCATTTTTGAATCGTAATGGGGGCATTTGGTATTAGGTGTTGATGGAAATGTTGTAGGTATTGATGAAGAAGTCATAGATAACATAAAGAAAAACTTTATAACATCTATGAACAATCCTTTAAAAATAAGTCCAACTTTTTTATTTATCGGTAGAAGAATTTGAAATTGAGAACAAAACAATCCTTTATATTTTAGTGCTAGAAAGCTCACAGGTTCATAGATGTAATGGAAAGATATATGATAGAAATGAAGATGGTAATATTGATATAACTGATAATACTAATCTTGTTTCTGGTTTATATATGAGAAAGCAAGGGAGTTATACTGAAAATAGAATTTATCCTTTTGCTGAGCTATCAGAATTAAGAAAAGATATTTTTATAAAAGTAAGAAAGTTAGTAAGTAATCAAAGACCAAACCATCCTTGGCTGTTAATGGATGATTTGGAAATGTTAAAAAGTGCAGGTTTGTATCTAAAAGATTTGCAAAGTGGAAAAGAAGGTATTACTTTGGCGGGAATATTACTTTTAGGAACAGATGAATTAATTTCTTCAGCTCTTCCACACTTTAGAATTGATGCTATTTATTGTAAAAAGAGAATTTTAATTACTTGATTATACATACAAAATATAGTAATATTGGAACATAGTGGAATGAAACCGATTCTGCTAAAGATGAAATATTAGTATTATAGGAGGTCAATTATGCCAATACAGGTTTTTGATTTTAATGATGCAAGAGTAGGGGACTGTTATTTTTTAAAGAATGTAGCCACACAAAAATTTTTGATACTAAGTACTCATAATTATTTGACTGCCTCAGGAGTTGAATTTGCAACAGATGCATTATGGGAAGTATATGAAGTTAATTCTGATAGTATAGGGCTAAAATACAAAAAAACGGGCAAGGCTATTTATTCTAATGATTGGAAATTAAATTGTACTGATTCAGAGACAAGAATTGTATTTTACAAGCAACTTAAAGGTAATAATAAGATAAGTTCAAATGATCGTCCAAATGAATGGATAAGAGTTATACATGATTATAATAGATTGGAAGTGCATAGTGCAAGAACTACTGATGATGCATGGGCACATTTTGAAATTTATAAGTTAGGTGAACAAGAAAAAGCAAAAGATTTCATATTAACTGAAGTTAAATCTACAAATAGGATTGGTAAAAATGAGTATTTAATACTTCAATCACAATTAGAAGGTAAATGTATAACAACATGGGAAAAACATTGTTCGGGACAAGCATTTACTGATATAGAGAAGGTTGACTCTAATAATTTGTTATATTTAAAGGAAAGTTTTGTACAAAAATTTATTCAAGAGATATTGGAAAAAATTATAAGTAAAAATGATAATGAGTTTATAAATAAAACACTTGGAGCGGTGGTTGCTTATTCATATGATTTTGAAAAGCAAGATATGGAGAACTTAGCATATGATATAGGGGATACAATGAATGTAGATGCAAAAAGTTATACAAATGAATTAGAATTATTTAATGAAGTATTGGACGCATCTATTCAAGCAGTAGAAGAGAAGTATTCAACAGAAGCTAATATACCTTCAAATGTTTTTGCGGAAACAAGAGCCTATCTTAAAGATAGCAACGGATATGATTTGTACAACAAACTAAAAGATATACAGCTCTCTAAAATTATGAGTCAAATTGATCTAAACAATACTGTAGAAATTCTAGCAAAAAAAATAAGTGAGCTTAACATTGATAGTATTGTATGGCCTAATGATATAGTGCATCCTACAGAAGATCATATAACTGAAGTCATAGAAATTTTAAAAGACAGTGAAAAAATTGTGGATGAAATGAATATCAGAGATAAAATAAGAGAAGTAATAGATGAACTTTTAAACATTTCATTACTAGATTTATTAGAGTTTTTAATTGCGCATGAAGGTAATATTCCAAATAAAATTATGGAAGAATTTGAGAAAATCAACAAAATAAATGGAATTGTTGATGAGTCTGAGATTAAGTTATACTCGATTACTGTAATAATTGCTATTTGTTCAGTTTGTAGTATTCTCACAGCTTTAGTAGGATGTTTTACTGGATATGTTGCAATATGTATAAATTATCAAAAGAAACATTTAGAAGAACTAACTATTGAGGATTTAATTAATGGTTTATTTGCTTCGAAAATGAGTGCTCCAGGTTATGGGCTGTTTTATGGATTGTGGTGGAATAATGTTATAGGAGTAGCAGGTAAATATTGGGCTCACTGTGGGTATAATGAAGATAATAATGTATGGTGGGGAAGCGACTTATTTACAAATACCTACTTCTTAAGAAATTTTGAAATTCCTAATAGCCTTAGTCAATTGATTAGAAGAGGATTATCATTTGACCCTATAATAAAAGCAAAGTGGCATATTTATACTACTGGTGATAAAAAAGATACTAGAGGGGATGGAACAGGTGATAATGTTAATGATAGATATAAATACTATAGAGTACAAATAAGAAGAACACTGAATTAAGGAATTGCTATCCTATTGTGTGGAAAAATTTTTATAAAAAAGATTTTAAAATTTGGTTTAAATTGGGATATATATAGATAAACAGAAAAGTTGATAATGGAACTTTAGCCTCAAATATTTTTTCATGTGTTGTTAAAAAGCACATTAATTAATCCCCCGAAAATTAAATTATTTATCTTGATTATCTGTTCACAGGAACATTTATACACTTTCAAAAATATGAGCCCAATTATCCAAGGGTACTTTCTTGTAAGTAGCCATGAATAAAAACTTGAAATAAATTATTTATTTCAAGTTTTTATTTTAACAGCAATCAATCAAAAGAATACTTGATTTTATTGTGAAAATAACTAGAATGTGATAAACAGGATTATCACTTTCACAAAACACATTATAGGATATAGTCCATTTCATAGGAATTCTAAGAGGCTGTAGGATATTTTTCTTATTAAGATTATTGTTATGTACAGTCATAGTTATTTCCTTAAAATTTGCAAGTTGTATTTAGTACATTTTAACAAATAATGATACTTTCAACAATTAGAATCTGAATTGTAAAATTCATAAATAAATAGTAATCTTTAAGAAATAAAAAAGAACTATTTATGGTGTGATATAATGTAAATATTATTAGCTGTTAAAATTAACTATAGATATTATAAATAAAGATTTAAAGAGAGGTCATACAAGATGTATATTAAATTTAAATGTGATTGGTTTGATAACAGAAAAGAATATGACACATACATAGAAGTTAAAGATGGATATGCTGCAAGGCAGATTATGAAAAATGATAAAAGATATATAGCATCCAATAGAGAAGATTCACAAATGGAATTCTTTTTAGCAGAAGGTGAGATTAAAGTTTCAGAAATAGAAGGAGTAGATATAATAGATAAACTTGAATTTGAGAATATTTGGAATGAGCACTTAAAAAGATTATATCCCAAATGGGTAAAAATAAAAGAAACATTTATACCTGATATGACAGTGGAAGGTAAGATAAAAGTAATATACCCACAGGGAATCATATTAGAAGTCTCGAATAATGTAATTGGTGTTGTTAATTATGACGAGTGTATTAAGAACTCAGAATGGAAAAGTATATATCCTAGTAATAAGGTAAAGGCAAGAATTAAAGGATATGATGAGGAAAATATGTGGTTAATATTAGAAGATGCAAAAATCATTAAATAATATAGTTATTTAGTAGAGTGGGACAACTATATATAAATGTTGTCCCAGCTTTTTTAGGTTGAATTCATTGTTGTTTTGACATGTCATAGTATCTACTTAAATATTTAATTCGTTTTTTTACTTCATCAGGACTTCGAAGTAATTTTATCGCTATATCTTCAGCTGAAACACCTAAATTGCAACAGAAATATATAAAATCGTTTTCTTTTGCATGCCAAGGATCTCCAGCATATTTGTATTTTGATTTAAGAAGTTCAAGTTTTTCTTTTTTTAATCTTTCTTTTTCAATATAGCTTTGTTTAAAATACTTAATAACTTTAGTATCAGTAAGATTTTTTAATAGTGCTATAGAATCAGGATCTAAATCAGGATATCGTTTAAAGCGAAAAGTATAATCATATATTTCTCCTAAATATTCTATTTTCCCAAGCCAGCACATACCTGTATTGTGAATATGAGAACCAATCATAAAATTTTTTTTAAATGCTCTTTGGATTTGAGATTCCAGTTGAATCATTTTTTCATCAGAACCAAATATTGAACAGGTCCAAATATCAATACATTTTATGTAGGAATTTTCAACATAACTTTTCCAATTTACTTCAAAGTTATCCTTTTTTAATAAATCATTTTTAATATCAATTTTATCAAGAGTAGTAGAAGCCCACAACTTTCCTTTTTTCGCAAGACTAGCATAATATTTAAACATACTTGCTCGTCCACCAACACCTTGATAACTCATTAACTCATATATATCCTCGTCAGCACCTATTCGCCATACCGGTCTATTACCTTCTAATAATCCATGTTTATGTTGTTTTAATCTTCTATTAAAACAATTTGTTGTTCCAACATATATAATTCTATTAGGTACACCGCGATGCACAAGAAGGTATACTCCCTTATTATTTGTTGATGAAATATTATCAAGTGTACCATGATACTCCCAATCAAATTTTGCTAGCATAATATATATCCTCCAAATGTGTCTGATAATATTCTAGAGTGATAATTAAAATATATCAGCTAAACTATTAGCCTTTACCATCTTGTTAAAATTAGTGTAACGACAAGACTGAGGTGCTATGTTAGGTTTATCTTTAGGGAGTTTAATATCCTTTATTTTTATAGCTTTATCTTTGAAATACACAATATACTTATTGGTGTTTTCATACCGTTCAATTTTGCTTGCCTCAGCATAATGAGTGATAGAAGAAATAGGTGCAGTTTGATATGCGGCTATGTATTTTACTCTATCTATCATGGCACTAGACATTCTAATTGAATACCAGCAATCCTCTCCTAAAAAAACTTCATTAAAACCATCTTCTCTTGCAGGTACAACTATAGTATCCAGTTCATCAATAGATAATTGAACTTCTGTGTCTTGAACTTTGAAATCTCCATGAAAAGGATCAAATTTGAATATCTCTTCATCTTCATCATTGACAAAAGCTTGAAATTCAACTATATCTGTTTTTATGGTTAGTTGACTTAGAACATTTTCAAGCTCATCTGTATTTTGATCTATTACAACTATACATCCTACATCTCTATCAAAGATAATTTCTTCTAATAGATTATCAATATTTCTATAACCATTATCTTCAATAAAATTTTCTACCATTTTAAGATAATCTACGTTTTTTTGAATTTCCTCTAGTAAAACATTTTTAATCTTTCGACCACTAGCTTTATAAGAAATAGCAAAACGTAATATTTGCTGACCAATATGTTTATAGGCATCATGTATAACTAATTCATTTTCAATTATATATAATCTAGGTTCATTAGCGAAAGAAAAATCTAGTAAGTATCCATCAGGGATAGATAAGATTTTATCACCAATCATTTTCTTTATATCAAAGTAGATTGATTTATCTCCAAAAATTCTATTTGCATTAGCAACAACATCTTTTTCAAACTCATCTTCCAAAGTATATTCATAGTATGTAAAATCTTTATTATTAAATATGAGCTTATCCATCTTTAATCACCATCCGATGTAAAATTTATACAATATAATTATAAACTAAATTTTGAATTAAAAGAAGAGTATGAAATTAAACTTTTTATGAAGAGGAGTATGAGATTATTAGTGAGTTTACTGACCTAAATAAAAAACAGGGACAATCATATATTAAAATTTGTCTTTGTATTTTTGAACCTGCAATCAAAAAAAGTCCAAACCTAATTCCCACTCTTTAAAATAGAGGTGTACAAGCGGAATTTCCGCTATTTTCCCACAAAAGTTTCAGTTATCTACAGTATGGGATAAATTACTGTAGTGGTGTAACTCACTCTATACCAAGGGATGTAGCGATTTGTAGAAAGAAAAAAATTTCATAAATTGGTATCCGGGGGTCGCAGGTTCGAATCCTGTTAGGTGTACCATAAATATGGAAAAAGAGCATTCTATTTGTTTAGAATGCTCTTTTATTAAAAAGGAATATTTCCATCTGCATAAGGATCTATATAAGAATCATCTCTTATTACATATGATTCTTCCGGTTGTAGAAATTCCCCATTCTCATCAACTTCATCCCATCTAATTCCATAAGGAAAACCACCGGGCGTATAACCTGCTATAAAGAAAAACTCATCATTTGAAAATTCATCATCTTCAAGTTCAGAGAGTTTTTCTTGTTTAAGTTTTCTTTTTCTTTCAGCATTAGATTGTAGACTTCGTATTAGATTTTCTTTGTACTCTTTATCTATACTTATTCCAAGCATTTCAAGTTCTTTGAAAGCAGACATCCAGTCTACTGCAAAATGCTTTTTATATCCTTTTACTATATTATTACCAGTATATGACTCAATAAAATTTTTAGCTGCTTGAAGTCTTTGTTTTCTATTTAGTCTTTTGTGACGAGGAGTATTATTTGATTTTTTCTTTTTTACTTTCATTGTATATCATTCCTTACGATTGTTTTATGTGAATTTTATCAATAAATCTTTCATACTATTTTATCATAAATTAAGAAATTCCTCTTCTTCATTAATATTTATATCAGATATAGGATAATCAGGATCTGTACAATATAACATTTATAAAGTAATTGCTAGCTTGCTATAATTAGATTTAACAACTGGAGCATACATTTAAAGTTGTGATTAACCGGTAACTGTATATATGCAGTAAAGTTTAGGATTAAAAGTTAGAATCAATAAATTTTGGTCAATAATATTAGTATAAGTACATTTCAATAACTTTAAGAGAAAAGACTCATTTATCACTTTGGCTAATTTGATATAAGTTTTAAAAACATGAAGTTGAACATTTTCAGTAGTGAAATATAAGTTATAATATAAGTAAGAAAGGGCGATAATATGAAAAGATTAAAACCGCTTAATGATTTTATATTTTAAAAACTATTCGGAGAAAATGAAGTTAAAGACAACTTGGTAGCATTTCTTAATGCTGTATTAGATAGAAGAGATAAAGAAAGACTTGTGGCTTTAGAAATAATAGACAATAAAGAATTAACTAAAGCGTTGATGAAAGATAAAACAGGTATTTTAGATGTAAGAGCAAAAACAGAAGATGGAACACAAATAAATATAGAAGTTCAGCTTACCGATCAAAGAAATATGGATAAAAGAACCATGTTTTATTGGGGAAGGTTATTTAATGAAGGTATCAAAAAAGGTGAGGACTATAGAATATTAGTTGTTTTTGTTAATGTAAATGGAATAATGGGAATGAATTAAAAGAAAATGTTGAAAAATAATAATAAAAATGTAAATATATAGAAGATAAATCAAGCATGAAAATTTATACAAAATTGGGATTTGGGTTAAATGCCATTAAGGAGCGTATAATGAAGAATATATTGAAAGTATGCCATTTAAAAAAATACTACGAGGCTGATGATACATTGGTAAAAGCTGTGGATGATATAAGTTTTGATGTTAAAGATGGGGAATTTTTAGGAATCATGGGACCATCAGGGTCAGGTAAAAGTACCCTTTTGAATGTGATTTCTACAATATCAAGCATAAGTGATGGGAGCATATTCATTGATGATGAAGAGATAAACAAGATGGAGAAGAGTAAGCTCACACAATTCAGGAGGGAGAAGTTGGGATTCATATTCCAAGAGTTCAATCTCCTTGATACTCTGAGTATATATGACAACATAGCAATAGCACTTACAATAAATAAATATCCTCCGAAAAAGATTAAAGAGAAGATCATGAGGATAGCAGAACTCATGGGGATTGAGGGGATTCTGAATAAATATCCCTATGAGGTATCAGGGGGACAGCGGCAAAGGTGCGCATGTGTAAGGGCTGTGATTACCAACCCGAAACTACTTCTGGCAGATGAGCCCACCGGTGCGCTTGACTCTGGGAACGCACAAAGACTTCTTGAGCATCTAATTTACATGAACGAGAGTTTAGGTACAAGTGTCCTCCTTGTGACCCATGATATATTCTCCGCAAGCTACTGTAGGAGGATACTATTTTTGAAAGACGGGAAGATATTCAAAGAACTGGTGAAGGCGAATAAGTCCAGAGGTGAATTTCTCGATGAGATACTCAGTGTGATATCTGTAATTGGGGGTGGCTCAATTGATCTACGCAAAACTGGCAATTAGAAATGCTAGAAGATGTGTTAAGGAGTATCTTGTATATTTTATAACACTGATAATTTTCGTCACCATGATGTATGCTATGAGCGCAATGACATGTAAGGAGGAGATATTAAGTAATTATCCTAACATAGCGAGACTTTTCGTAACATTGAAAGTGTTTATGATATTCTCTTCTGCAGTATTTACTCTAATTATAATTTTTATAAACAAATACCTGAGAGACATTAGAAAAAAAGAACTAGGGGTGTACATGGTTCTGGGTTTCAGCCAGAATATGTTAACAGTAATACTTATGGTGGAGAACTTCATTCTCATGATAGCAGCACTCCTAATAGGAAGCGTGTTGGGGATGGGGCTCTGTGAAGTGCTGAGTGCACTCTGCGTGAAATTTTATCATGGTGATTATATGGTAACCTTAGGTATATCAAAGGATGCAGTGTTTCAGATTATGGTTTTCATGGTTATAATCTATGGAATAGTAGGGTATATGAACATTGATATTTACTCAAAAGGAGAGATATGTGATCTGTTGAACGGGGAGAAGAAGAACCAGAAGATCTTCTCCGAAGATAATCTGCCGCCTAGTTATATGGGAATAATATCCATTGCAATTCTCTTAGTAAGTTATTTTTTTATGTACATATATATATTCATGAGTCAGGCGGATAAATACTTAATCTTGAGTATAGTGTTGTTTGTTATAGGAGTATACCTTTTTTACTTTGTAATTTCCGGGTTGATGGTTAGATGGAAGGACAAATATGATGATATCTATTACAGGGGAATAAATCTGTTCTCCTTTAATCAATTTATAAGAAAGATAAATGATAATACTTTCTTCATGGGAACAAGCGGGCTCTTATTATTTCTCACGATCATGTTCGCTACCTTGGGTTCTGATGCGGCAAGCAGCATGAGGATTAACAGGTATAAAGATGAGAGAGTGGCTTTTGATATAATGGTTTCTCATGATGTAGATTCCTTAGATTTTAAAGATATAGAGATAATTATAAAAAATAGTGATGCTGGAATAAAAGATGTAGAAGAGGTAAAGATTTACACAGATGAAAAGAACTATGGAGGGTATTATATGAGATTGAGCGATTACAATTCCCTGATTTCTATGAGTGGTTTAGATCCAGTAACATTGAGAGAGGATGAATTCTTAATCCACAGTAATTTCGAGACGGAAAAAGGAAGAGCAGTTGGGAATCTCGGCTCTGGTACAATCAGTTTTGGAGGTCATAGACTAGAGGGAATCATAAGTCCTTATGTGGAAGCCCGTATAGATGATAGACTCAATCCGGTCCTATATAGGGATAGGGAGAATCTCTTCATAATTCCTGACAGGCTTTTAGAAGATAAAAACATTGTGAGCAGTGTGCTTCTTTTGAATACCGTGAACAAACCGGACCATGAGCTGAATGAGGAGATAGATAGATATTATAGTGATGCCGATATATTTTATAATATGAACATAAAAGCCTTAAGGGTAGCGGAGTGGCAGAGAGCAGAAGCAACACTGTACTTCATAGGGTTTTACTTAGCTATAATCATATTGATATGTACCATAACTTTTTTATCTATTCAGCTGATCAGTGATTTTAAATGTTACAAACGCAATGTGAACATACTTCAGAAACTTGGAGCACCAAAAGAGGAGATAAACAAATCCTTAAAGATTCAGATAGGGATGTATTTTGTTTTTCCACTTATATTAGCGGTGATGAGCAATATGGTGATAGATGGATTCTTCATTTTTGGCTATATAAATGGGAATGACATTGAGCGTTTGAAGGCTATATTCATGAATATAGGAATAGTGGCTCTTGTGATAGGTGGGATTTATTTTGGCTATGGAGTAGTAACTTACAGACTCATAAAGAAACATATCTATGGATAAAGAAGAGCGCAGATAAATTAATTACTGAGTATTGACTAATTAAGGAGGGGCAAGCTGATTTAATGCTTTAGTTACAACAACTAGGGTTTTCATATTATGAGAAAGTACCTACTGGACAAACTATCTCTTTATTTGAGAATTCAGTAAAAGAGATACAAAAAACATATATATACTTATCAAGAAGTGAGTTAATTGCTCAAATTAGCGGATTACTGCCTTAAAGAAACTAATGAACATGGAGGTTATGGAGAATATTATGTATTAGGATATACAGTTAAAATAAAAAAATATATGGATGTAGAATATGGTGTTCGTATTGAGTCTATTTAAATATATTTTTTAGGTAGAATAGTTTCAACTACAATACAATACAATATACGGTACCTTAAAAATTTGTTCAAAGCAGTTAATTATATTCAACTCTTCCCCCTAAAGGTGGAGGGCGAAAAGGAGAGAGTGAACCTCAACAATGAAGTTCACTCTCTCCTTTTGCATATATTCATACCAATAGGAAGTTTTATTATATCCACCAGAGGCAAAATTCAGTGTATTAAGACAATATGATATTTAGGTAATGTTTATATTATAAACAAATATGAAGAAACATGGAGTATTTTTGATATATATGCAGGAGTTGATTAAAGTAAAAAATGAAATTTGTTCCTTAACGAACAGTAAAAGTTTCTTGGAATAAATAAGGTTAAACTATATATCTCAATAATAAAATTTTTTTGATTTTTATTATAGAATAATCATAAAAATATATAAAGTAATATAAGAGAAAATAAATGGTAAAAGTGTTTAAAAAAACAGATTTTAAATATAAATCTAGATTAGTTAATAAAAGAATTGACATTTTATTCAAATGTGGTAATATTAATATATGGAAATAAAGTTAAAAATTAACATAAATAATTAAAAAAGGCAACTGCAAGAGAGGGTGGTTCTATTGAAATATAATAGTGTATGTTTTACTTTACACAGAGCATGTAATGCAGAATGTGAAATGTGTTGTAGTTCTTCAAGTCCTAAATCAAAGGAGAAACTTGAACTTGGTAAAATAAAAAAATTTATTGAAAGTACAAAAGAAATTGAAGAAATAAAAGAAATTGCAATAACTGGAGGAGAACCCTTTTTGAATTTTCCTGCACTAAAAGAAATAACATACATATCATCTCTTATGGGAAAAAAAGTTAATATAATGACTAATGGGTATTGGGCAAAGGATTATGAAACTGCGTACAGCGCGATATCGGAGCTTAAAAGAATTGGACTTAGTTCATTAGGGACAAGTTGTGATAGATTTCATCAAAAATATATACCTATTGAAAATATCAAAAACTTGCTAAGAGCAGCAAATGACCTAAAAATACCTGTAGGAATAAATCTTATCTATGAAGAAAATAATACCATGGGAAAATTAATTAATCAGATTCAGGAGGAGTTTATTGAACTGAAATTATTACCATTTCAGTGGATGCCTGTAGGCAGAGCGAAAGAATACCTAGATGAAAAAGATATAAGGAAGGTTAAAATACCTGAAATTTTGTATTGTTATAACTTTAGCGCCTTTACTATTGATTATAACAAAAAAATATATCCTTGCTGTTCACCATATATTTTTAATACTGATCTAGTAGTAGGAGAGTACGATAACATAACATGCAAGGAAGCTTTAATGAAATTAAAAAATAATAGAATTCTAGCTATGTTACGCAAGAGAGGATTTCACTATTTCCTAGAACTAATAAGAAAAAACAATATCAACATTGATATTCCTGAGTTTATAGAGTCCAACTGTGAATTATGTGGCAAGTTATTTAGTAAAGAAAACATATGGAAACTATATCCTTATGTATATGAAGAAATGGAAACTGAAAGTAAATAGAGGTGAGGTTTTGAAAATTAAAGACGGATTGGTAATAATGATGAATAAAAAGTGTGGATATGGATGTGAACATTGTCTTTATGATTGTTCACCAGATTCAAACATACAAATAGATCAAGAAAGATTGTTTGAAATATTGAATAACACTTCAAAAAATATAAAAAAAATCCATATTACAGGTGGTGAACCATTTGAAAATTTTGAACTACTTAAAGAATGTGTAAAAACATCAAGAAGAAAAAATAAGAAGATTAGCTGCAGAACTTCTTGTTTTTGGGCAGATGATTACGAGACTACACTGAGTTATATAAAAGAACTAAAAAAAGAGGGGTTAACCCATTTGATAGTTGATTTGGACGGAATAAGTTTAAGACCAGACAAAGTTCAAAATTATAAAAATGTTATTGATGTTGCTGGAGAGGTTCGTATGCAAATTTCCTTACATCTTACGAAAACTGAAGGAAGAATGTTAGGAGATGAAATTAATTCGTTGGGTTATAGGGTGTTAAATAAATCAATACATATCATTAAAAGCACAAAGAATATGAAAAAAGATGAACTAGAACAAATATTCGATGAAACTGATATGAATAAGGTTATGGTTTTAGAAACAGATGGTACTCTTAATTGGTTTTTAAAGGGAACACTTTATTGCCAGGTGAATAAAAAAGAACTTGGAGAATTATTTGAAGAAGATTTGAACATTGTATCATCTTAAAGGAGATAAATATGAAAATAACATTCGTAGATCCATTTGATTATAGCCTTGGGACAATAGAGAAACCACGTAAGCCACCTTTAGGAATTTTATCTTTAACTCAAGTAATAAATAATGATGGGAAACATTCGGCAGAGGTTGTATCGCTATCTTATGAATATTATAAGAATAATACTAAGCTAAACAAAGATTTTCAGGAAAATATTAAAAATGATGCTGATATAATTGCATCAACATTTCCAGATGCAGTTAGTATTTATACTATGTGTAACACATATCATATAGCTTTGTTTTTAGCCAGAAGACTTAAAAAATTGCGTCCCAATTTGAAAATTATATTAGGGGGACCTCAAGCTACTATTGTTGCTAAGGAGACATTAGAAAAGTATGAGTATATTGATGCAATAGGACTCCGGGAAGGTGAAGCAACAATAATAGGAATACTAGATGCATTACAAAATACTAATTTTTCTCAAGCAAAGGGAGTTGCATTTAGAATAAAGGATGAAATAATTGTGAAAGAAAATGATGAGCTTATAGAGGATTTAGATACACTACCAATCATCGAATTCGATAAGTTTGAAGTAAAAGAAGGTAGCTCTATTGGAATTGATGTTGGCAGAGGTTGTCCGTATAATTGTACTTTTTGCTCTACGAAAGCATTTTGGAAAAGAAAATTTAGAATGAAATCTGCAGAAAGGATCTTAGGCGAAATTGAATATTATATGGAAAAATATAATGTTAGAATGTTTGATTTTAAACACGATCTTTTTGTTGCTAATAGAGCATTGGTTATGAATCTATGTGAACTGATTTCTGAAAAAAACTTAGATATTGATTGGACTTGCAGTGCAAGAGTAGATACAGTTGATGAAGAGTTACTAAAAACGATGTCTAAAGCAGGATGTAGAGACATGTTTTTAGGGGTAGAGAGTGGTTCTGAAAGAATGCAAAAGTTGATAAAAAAGAATTTAAAAATAGATGATGTAAAAACAGTGCTAGAATTACTAGTTAAATATAAAATTAATACCACAATATCTTTTATATATGGATTTCCAGAAGAAACTGAAAGAGATCTAGAGGAAACGACAGAATTGATGACCTTTATAAGAGAACGATATTTTGAAGAGATAAATAGTAAGAAAATGATTCTGCAATTACACAAAATAATGTTTTTACCTGCTACTGAGATAACTACACAAAATTTAGAAAAACTAGTTTATGTAAAAGAAAATGAAAGAGAATTATTTGGTGGAGCCAACATATGGAATGATGAAGAATTGGACACAATGCTAGGTGATATAAAAATTTTTCCTAATCATGCATATATACCAACAGAGTTGGCAGAGAAAACAAAGAACCTAGATATATTTGTTTTAGTTATTTATCCCTATGTAAGTGCAACGTTAAATTTTACTTTTAAGTGTTTGTTGGAAGAATTTGAAGGAAGCATGTTAAAGTTATTCTATAGCTTTAGTGATATAATTTCTGAAGCTGACTTTAGAAAACTTAAATATATATATGAGAATGAGTTAGAAGAGGGAGAGATTAGGTTAGAGCCAATTTTCAAGGCATTTTTTAAATTTATAGATGAATATGAGTTTTCTAAATTTGATGCTAGATTATTAAAAGAAGTAATTGACTTTGAATATAATAGAATGAAATTGGTAGTAGCTAATAAAAAACAGGATAATTATTGGGCAAAAAAATATACGTATAATGTAATAGGCATGATAAAGGGAAAAGAAATAATTAATAAAATTGGAAATTATTTTGTTGGCTTTAGAATTAGAGATGAAAAATTCTCTATAAAGTATATATAAAATTGAATAGAACTAGAGAAATAAAACTCTTTAGTTTTAAATAAATTATAACATGGAGGGAATTATGGATAGAAAGAAGTTAGTATTAGCTAGAGTATTTAATGTTTTAAAAGAGGAGGAATTACTTGCGAAAATAACAAACACAGGAAGTTTGGAAGATGGATATCATATTATTAAGGAAAAACTTGAAGACTCAACTGAAGAAGAGTATAGAGAGGCAATAAGAACTATTAAAGAAAATAACGGGAAAGTTGAGATATTTTCAGATGAAGAAATGGAACTTAGTGATGAAGATTTAGAAAAGGTATCAGGTGGTGCAATGGAATACGAAGCTGCCTTTTTAAAATTTAAAGGTACTGCTATTGAGATTGGAAAAGAAACTCTACAAGAGTATTAATTTTAGTGTTAATTATAAAAGGAAGCTGTAAAGCTTCCTTTTATGAAAAAAAATGAAGAATGAGAGGAATATTTATGATAGCATCCATTAGTAGAAAAACAATTAATTCGCTTAAAATATTTTCAGTAGATTCAAATAAGCATATTGCCGATGAAGTGGTTAACTCTATTATGGACGACTATAAGGAATGTCTTTTTTCAGAAAAGTTGAAATTTCAGATAAATCTTATTATCGATGAACTCTTTGGGAATATTTCAAGATATGCATTTGAAAAACAATGTGGAAGAGTAAATATTGTTACTTGGATTGAAAAAGATCCATTAAGATTTATTGTTAAATTTGTTGATAATGGAACTCCCTTTAATCCATTAGAGGCTGAGAATCCAAACACAAAGACTCCGTTGGAAGAAAGAAAAATTGGTGGATTGGGGATTTACATAATCAAGAATATGGTAGACACTATGGAATACAAATATATTCATGGATGTAATGTACTGATAGTAACTAAGGAGCTTTATTGAGTTTAAGGGGGGAATAGAATGTTATTTCAGAATATAATCACCAGTATAATAGAACATCTGCTGGATGATTTATATATGATAATATTATTTGCATGCATTATTTTCATGATAAATCATTCATTCACAAAAAAATATTCAAAGAAAGTTACAGCCCTTGTTTGGGTGGGGATTTGTGTAGTATTAGAATTGGGGATAAGAGGTTTCTTCTCTGCACAAAGTTATATATATAGTATGAACCAAGAGTTTTTTTATGAGCAAGAATTTTTATACAATCTTTTCTTCGGATGGGGAATATGGTTGTTTTTTTTGCAGCTAATAGTTCTTATTGTGGGGAGTTCAATTTTATACAAGGAGAAACTTAAAGTAACACTTTTTATGTCCATAACCCTTTATTTGTTTGTTAGTTTGATAGCAGATTATCTCATGCCAATTTTACTTGTAGTCTTTTCACCAGGGGTAACAGAAGACGGTATTTATAAGTTATTTGCAGAGGGTGGAGGTATTTATTATCCAATTATCGGGTTAATGTTAGCTGTTTCTTTGTTCTTGATTTATAAGCGTTATCTTCACAAAATGTTTCAAGGGGTATATTCCATGGAAAATTTTAAACTAAATCCATTTACAATTATAGCAACAATATCTTATGTTTCATACAGTATTCTTTATTTGATACTAAGTACTGTTGGTGTTTACCCATCTGCGCCTAGTGGTGTTTGGAGTTTTGTTACTGTTGTTGGAAGTATAGTAATAATCTATTGTATAATGTATGGAGCTTTATTTATCGGAATATCATCAGCTGTTAGTTCAACAAAATTGAAGCTGGATCTTGAGGTAGCCTCAAAGATTCAAAATGCATGTCTACCCAAAATTCAGAATGAGGAAGAGGGAATTGATAAGGTAGATGTTTTCGCTGATATGAAACCAGCAAAAGATGTAGGAGGAGATTTCTATGACTATTTTAAAATTGATGAAAAAAATATAGCTTTTGTTATAGCAGACGTTTCCGATAAAGGCATACCTGCAGCTCTTTTTATGATGATGACGAAGACTGCAATAAAGAACAATGCTATAAAATTTGAAAAACCTTCACAGATTTTAGAAGCTACAAATACAGAGCTTTTTGCCAATAATTCAATGAATATGTTCGTAACCTGTTTTCTGGGTATATTAAATACTGAGAATGGAGACTTTGTGTATGTTAATGCAGGTCATAACTATCCTCTTATCAAAAGATTTGATGGAGAATATGAGTATTTAAAAGGAAAAAATGGTTTTGTTTTGGCGGGGATGGAAAAAATTAAGTATAAGGATAACCAAATGAACCTGAAGAATGGAGATATTCTCTTTTTGTACACAGATGGTGTTACTGAGGCATTTAATAAAGTTAAAAACATGTATGGTGAGGATAGACTTAAGAAGAAGCTTACAGCAATAGAGAAAATGGAATATTCTATGAAACAAATAGTTGAATTTATATACGATGACGTGAAGGAATTTTCAGCAGGAGAAAATCAGAGCGATGATATTACTATGCTAGCGTTTGAATTTGGGAGGGAGTAAAATTGTCTAATATTTATAGAAAATCATCTTTAGAAAAGTTAGCATCTCCAGATCACTTAGATAAAATGGTTTCAATAAGCTCACCAGGAACTTGGATTGTACTTGTGGCTGGTATTGTAATGATATCAGCTTTGGTACTATGGGGGATATTTGGAGAAACTGCTGAATATATTCCTATTTCTGGTGCTTATATAGAAAATACTAACCAGGAAAATGAATATGAGAATGGAAGAGTTGTTTGCTTTGCGCTAATGAAAAATAGTGCTCGAATCAATCCTGGAATGATGGCAAAGATAATTCCAGTTAAGATTAATGAAGAAGAATATGGATATATGATTGGTAGAGTAGTTAAGGTAAGTTCGAATTATCTTACAGAAGAGGAATTGGTTAACGGATTAAAAAATAAGAAATTATCACAATATTTTGAAAAAAAATTTAATGGTAATCCTGTAGTTGAAGTTCATATTCAACTAGATAAAGATGAAACTAAGAGTGGTTATAAATGGAGTGATACAAGGGGAGATGAGATTATCCTTGAAAATTACACTCTGATTCAGGGAAGCCTTATATTAAAAGAGGAAGCACCTGCCAAAAAAATCTTGTCTAATCTGTTGAAATGATAGTATTAGATTTTAGGGAGGAAAGTCTATTGTGAAGGGAAGAAATAGAGTAAAGACAAATACAGTATTTCAAATGGAGATGACTGAATGTGGAGCAGCATCACTTTCTATGTTAATGAAGTACCATGGTGTAAATATTCCTCTAGAGCAACTAAGAGTTGATACTGGAGTTAGCAGGGATGGATGCCGGGCAAGTAAAATACTGAAAGGAGCCAGAAAGTATGGGTTTAAAAGCACAGGGAAAAAGGTGTCTCTAGAAGTACTTTTGAACATGCGGCCACCATGCATAATACACTGGAATTTCAATCATTTTCTTGTTTATGAAGGAAGGAAGAAAGATAAAATATTTTTAAATGATCCGGCTGAGGGGAGAAGGGTCGTATCTAAAGAAGAGATGGACAAGAGCTATACAGGTGTGGTCTTAAATATTGAGACTACAGAAGATGTTGTGAAAACAAAGGGAGAGAGAAATTTTCTAAACCTTGTTACCGGTATGGTTAATAAAGAATCTAAAAGTGTTTTTGTGTTGTTTCTAATTGGTCTTTTAATAGCTATTCCAGGGGCTCTCATACCAATTTTTTTGCAATTCTTTGTGGATGAGGTTCTTTTGAAGGGAAATGCGCATATGGGAGCATTAACTTTGAGCATATTGATTGGACTTATTATATCTAAAACTGGATATACCTATTTAAGAAATGTATTACTGATAAAGTTTCAGAACAAGTTATCACTTCTATCAACATATTCTTTTGTTGAACATCTATTCAAAATTCCCATTGATTTTTTTCAACAAAGATATGCAGGGGATCTTGTAAACAGGGTTGAGAACAATAACAGGATTTGTGAATTCATAGCTGGAGAGATAACGGAAACGGCCATGAATGTAGTATTATCAGTTATTTACGTGGTTGTTTTATTTGCATACTCTCCCACTCTTACGATTTTTGTAGTTGGGATTTTGACTCTTAATCTGATTTTATTGAAAAGGTTATCTAGTAGAATTGCTGTGTCAATAAGTAAGATACAGCAAGATAGCAGCAGGCTATTGGGAGCTATATACAGTGGAGTAAGCATAATAGATTCAATTAAGGCATCTGGTGTGGAAAACCTTTATGTCAGCAGAATATTAGGTCATTATTCTAAGGTTATAAGTGGTCAGCAGAAACATGGAAAGCTTCAGATGATAAGCTCATGCATACCAAGAATAACAAAACTGGTCAGTGAAATTGTCATAATTGTGTTCGGAGCAAATATGGTCATACATGGACAGATGACAATAGGTGTCATAGTAGCCTTTATAGCAATTTTTCATATATTAATAGAACCCGTAAACCAGATAGCAGCGTTTATTGAGAATTTACAAATGGTAAGTGTGGATTCTCAAAGAGTTGATGATATTATGAAAGCACCGGTGGACAAAAAGTTTTCTGAAAATCAGAAGCAACATTTTGACGGTAAATTAGAAGGACGCATAAGAATTGAGAACTTGAAATTCGGATACATCAGTCTTGAAGAACCACTAATAGATGGATTTAACTTTAATCTCTCTTGTGGCAAGAGCATAGCATTAGTTGGTAGCTCAGGAAGTGGAAAATCCACTGTTGCAAAAATAATAAGTGGTCTTTATACGCCTTGGGAGGGAGCTATACTGTTTGATGAAGTACCATATAATACCATTCCTAACCAAACAGTTAATCTTTCAATATCAACAGTTAATCAGGAAGTCTTTATTTTCAGAGGATCAATTAAGGAGAATATCACTATGTGGAATAAGAGCATAAGTGAAGAAGATATTATACAGGCTGCTAAAGATGCTGAGATACATGAAGTTATAACAAAGAAAGAGAATGCATATGAACATATGCTGGATGAAGGTGGGCGAAACCTTAGCGGAGGACAAAGACAGAGGATAGAAATTGCACGGGCTTTGGTTAATAATCCAAGTGTGATAATAATGGATGAAGCGACAAGTGCTCTGGATGCAATAACTGAGAGAAATATCGTAAATAATATAAAAAGGAGAGGATGCAGTACAGTTGTAGTTGCCCATAGAATAAGCACAATAAGAGACTGTGATGAGATAGTTGTTATGGATAAGGGGAAAATTGTAGAGCGGGGTTCCCATTTTGAGCTTATGAATAAAGGTGGGAAATATTTTGAGATGTTTGCACATGAGTAATGAGGTGATTTAGTTTATGGAAAAAATAATGGAGTTAAAAGGATACAAGGAGTTCATATCAACTAAAGAGCAGGAATCATACAAAGTTGTTTCAGGAGTTGTACTGGTTTTTATAGCTGAAATAGATGATGAAGGAGAACATGGTAGGAAGTTCTTTATTGATGAAGTTAATGAGAAAGAAGAAATAATTATACCTTCAGTTAATGGGTTGAATATGTCTGGAGAAAGATGGTGTTTACTACTGTCACCTCTTAATGACTCTGAAGTAGTTATTCAGCACACCGAGAATATGGACAAAATATGTAGTGAGTATGGCAAGAGATTAGGAATGGATGTATACTCTAGAGAAGAATTGATTGATGAGATAATTGAGTCAATTGAGAGGAAGAGATTCTCAGAGGAGGTACGAATTTTTAAGAATAAACAAGAGGAAAAAAATGCTGCTGATACACTGTTCAGTGGAATATATAACTTTTTTTATAGAAAAAAAGTTGTTGGAGGGACAGCTAATTCACCAAGTATTCTGTACAATGCAGTAAAGGTACTTTGCGAAAAGAATAATATCCCTTTGGTTAGTTATGAAAAGTTAGTGGAAAACTGTGGAAGAACTTTTAAACTGAGTGACATATCACGGATGTCAGGATTTATAGTAAGGGAGGTATATCTTCAGGAAGGATGGTATAAAAATGATTCAGGGGCAATAATTGCATACAAAATGGAAGAAGGAGATGAATGTGTCCCGGTAGCTTGCTTCAGGGAAAAAAATAAATACTGGGAATTTAATCCTAATCAAAATAAGTGTGATTGCATCAATGATCAGACACATGATTCTTATATCAAAAATGCATACATGTTATATAGGCCTCTTCCAAAAGAGAAAATCACTTTGTGCAAATTAATTATGTTTGCTCTAAGATCATTGAAGATAAGAGATGTTATTTCCATTTTAGCAGTTTCATTTCTCGTAATGGTGATACAAATGACAATACCTTTCTTGTATCAAGCTTTGTACGATAAGTATATACCCATGGGGTCGAGGAGTGCGGTAATAAATGTTGGACTTTTTGCCTTGGCTATAGGGATAAGTAATGTATTCTTTACACTATACAAAGGTTTTCTTCAATTCAAAACTACTGTATGTATGGAATTTGAGCTCCAGAATGCAGTTTACCACAGGTTGTTTAATCTGAAAGAAAGTATTTATGAGAAGATTGAATGTGCAGACTTAGTGAGAAGAGCTACCAGCATCACGAAGATTGTAAAGCAGATATCCTATTCAATAACCTCTTCAGTCATTCCTTTAGTATTGTGTTTTGTTTACATATTCTTCATGGGAAGATGTTCATGGGAATATACACGGATTGGTTTGTTGTATCTGATGGTAGGATTTATAGCTACAGTTCTTATAGGTTTAAGACAGGTAAAATACTCTAATGAGCTTATTGAATTGGGAACTGAGTCATCATCATTTCTGTTTCAGCTTCTAAAAGGAATAGAAAAGATAAGAATTGCAGGTAGGGAGAACATAGCAGTATTAAATTACTGCAGCAGATATATAGAACTTAGAAATCTATCTAAGAAGAAATTTCAGTGTCGTAATTTAAGTAACTGCGTGAAAGATATTCTTACATCATTATTTGTAGTAGTTATATATTGGAAGGCATCTGTAAGTAAAGATATGATACAAATAGGAACTTTGATATCCTTTCTGTCAATATACAGCATTTTCTCAAATTCAATTTTTCAGGTATGTGAAGAGGTGGTGAATGTTGGGAATTTATACCCGGAAATAAAGAAAAATGAGATCTTTTTTGTAGGAATAAAAGAGAGTACATTAGGTGGAAATGTGGGAAAGGTAACGGGAAATATTGAGGTTAACAACGTTTGCTTTTCATATGATGAATCTGAGAACTATGTTCTTAATAATGTGTCCATGAAGATAAGAAAGGGAGAATACGTAGGTATAGTTGGAGCATCGGGTTCAGGAAAATCAACCCTTCTAAGACTTCTTTTAGGATTTAATGAGGCACAGAGCGGCAAGATATATTATGATAACAAAGACATTGACGATTTAGATAAAAGTGAATTAAGGAGAAAACTTGGAGTTGTGCTGCAAAACGGAGAACTTATAGCAGGAAGTATATATGAGAATATTGCAATATCAAGCAGTGAGACTACATCAGACGAGGTTAAGAAAGAGTGTGAGAAGGTTGAAGAAGTAGTAAGAAAAGTTGGACTAGAAGAAGATATTATGAACATGCCGATGGGGCTGCAAACCATAATTTCTGAAGGAGCCAGCGCAATATCTGGAGGCCAGAAACAGCGAATACTAATTGCAAGAGCTATATTTAATAATCCTAAGATTTTGCTGTTTGATGAGGCTACAAGTGCACTTGACAACATCAGTCAAAGAGTGGTGTGTGAAAATTTAGAAAAGCTAGATGCAACTAGAATAGTTATTGCACATAGGCTCAGTACAGTGAAAAGCTGCGACAGAATATTTGTTATGGACAAGGGAGAGATAATAGAGTCAGGATCTTATGAGGACTTAATGGCTAAATGTGGAGTCTTCTATAATCTGGTTAAAAGACAAATTGCATAGAAAGGAGATTGGTTATGGAAATATCATATGAGGGTTTAAAGAATGTAATGAAGATAAATGTAAACGGTAGAATAGGTAACAATGATGTGATGAAGTTCCAGGAGGCGGTTTTTAGTGCAGTTGAAAGTTATAATAAGGTGATTCTTGATTTCAAGGAACTTGTATACATGAATAGTGCAGGTTTGAGGGTGCTTTTAGCATCTATGAAGAACATTACATCTACTGACAAAAAGCTGATAATAAGAAACGTGTGCAGTGAAATAAATGAACTCTTCCAGATGACAGGATTTGATGATATTTTGGTGATTGAATGAATATAAAAAAGATGCACTTTATACATCAACTAGCAGAAGAGTTTAACCAACTGTATTTGCCCATAGGTGAAGGTGAGGAACATTCAAGAGCTTATAAAGATGTGGTTTTAAGAGGAAATGAGCCCCATAATAGAAAACTAGATTTTACTTTGAATGATAAGGATACAATGGAAGTTTTTGAAAGTGGGTTTGGGGATGTGAGATGCATATACATGTATGATAGAAGAGATTTTGAGAAAATAGTTAGATGTATGGCTCATAAATGTCAACCGGTGATAATACCAAAAACCATGGGATCTATAGTAATATTAGGAATCACCAACTGGAAGAAAATACAGGAACATAAAAAAATGTATGAAGAGTCAGGCGGTAAGGAATGGAGAAATGAGTTTGAAAAGTTTACATCAATAAAAGACAATTATAAAGAAACGCTAATAATCATAAGTGATGGTCCATACAGTGGGATTAAGCTAGAGGGTACAGATATGGATGAAATTGAATGGTGCGAGACATCAAAGAGTATAAGAAAATTTCATGAGTTAACTCATTTCTTTTGTTTGAAAAAATATCATCGTTTCAAAGAAGCCATATTTGACGAAATTTTGGCTGATAGCATGGGATTCTTATTTGCATTAGGTTTCCATAATAAGGAGCTGGCGCTCAAGTGTTTAGGCGTTTCAAAAGAAGGGTATTTACAAGGTGGACGGCTGGAAAACTATATTGGGTTAAAGTGTATAACGAATAAACTTTGCACTGATATTATTTCTGTTGCTGATTGTATTGATAAAATTATTGTGCAGAAATCCCATACATCTCATGTTAAATTGGGAATAACTGGATTAATAAAGATATTAGATGATATTTATTCAGATTGCTATATAATAGAAAAAATTCAAGAGCTTAAGAAATTTCATCAAGACTAAGAGAATTGGTGAGATTAACTAATAAATTTAAGGGAGGCGCAGATTAATGAATAAAAAAATCTTCAAAAAGAAAGAATCCAAGGAGGAGCGAACATTAGTGGAAGTAAAAGAATCGGAAAAAGAAATTGAATTAACTGATGATGAGTTGGAGAGCATATCAGGAGGAATTGCTCCAATTCTAGGAGGTAAACCTCCAAAACCATAGGAAGATGAAATTTGAACAGTCCACGATGGACTGTTCTTTTGTGTTACAGAGACTTATATCAGGGACTCAAAGGACTCTGTCAAGCTATTTAATCACTTAAAATATATCCTGTCAAATTATAATGATTGCATGTATTGACAAAATAAGATAATATAGTCTATTCTTAGAATAAAGATGTCATAATTAGACATAAAATAAACGGGCAATATTTCCATAAAAGAAATTTAATGAATGGAAGATTTGATGAAAAGGAGATAAATTGACATGAAATCATCAGTAATATGGAGTGTTCTAGGGATATCAGAGACAAAGGATATGGCGGTTATAAAAAATGCATATCGTGAGAAGTTAGTGTGCGTTAATCCGGAAGAGAATCAAGAAGGCTTTATGAAGCTTCGAACGGCTTACGAGGAAGCAATCCATTTTGCCAAGGAGCAAGCAAAACCTAAAATTATGGAGGAAATTTCACCTATTGATTCATGGATGAATGAGGTAAAGGATATATATTTTTCAATTAATAAAAGAAGAAATAAAGAGTATTGGAAAGATATTCTGAGAAAAGATATATGTATAAATTTAGATTCCAGTGATGCAGCCAGAGATGCATTACTAGAGTTTTTAATGGAAAACTACAGATTGCCACAAGAAATATGGGAATTACTAAATGAAAGATTTAAATTTATAGAGTATAAGAATGAGTTAGATGAAAAATATCCTAGTAATTTTATAAAATTTGTGATGGATTCAATAGAAAATGAAGGAGCTCTTGATTATTCTTTATTTGAAGGAAATGAAGAAGGGGACTTAGATGGTTTCATAAGACTCTATTTTGAAATTAGAAAAAAATAGATTTTCAAGTATATGATGGAATAGAAGAAGACTTTAAGGATATAGAGACATTTGCTATTTTCCATCCTTACTTAGAAATTGAAAAGATGCGATTTGCACTATATAACAAAGAGATAGGTATAGTAAATGAGATAATAAAACAGCTAGAAGATATGATCTTAGAGGATCAATATATTTTGTACTATATAGCTGAAGCAAAACGGGCTCAAGATGATTATGAAGGTGCGTATGAGGACTATAATAATTTACTTAAAATAAATCCAAATCATTACTATGCAAACTTTGAACTGGGTAAGTATTATTTTCTAATAAAAGAATATGAAAAAGCAAAAGAGTACTTAATATATGTTTTACAACAAAATGGTAATGAAAGTGAAGCTATCGAATTAGTAAATCAAATTAATGAACATCTCATTGAAAAGCTAAATGAAAACTATTTGCAAAATCCTGAAAATCAAGAATTAGCCTTAGAAATGGGGGTGTGTTACTTCCAAAATTACAAGCTTCCAGAATGTATTTTGCTTTTAGATGAAATTACACCTACAGCTGATAAAAAACTAGAATATCATAAATTAAAAGGTAGAGCATATCTTGCAATGGGAGAATATGAGAATGCTTTGGAACATCTTCTTATATTGGAGGATGAGATAAATTCACTTGAGGATGATAGTACAGATAATACTAGCAAACAAAAACAACATATTGATTTTGCTTATCTTTTAGTAGGAGAAGCATATGAGGGTATTGGGGATAATAGTGGAGAACAACACTATTATGAAAAAGCTTTGGATTATTATAAAAGAGCAGCGGATCAAGAAGTTGATTTGAGTGAGAAGGTGTTATATTACTACAGACAAGCTGGTGCTTTGTTTAGAATGAAATCTTATGAGGAGTGTATTGATATATGCAGCTTAATTATATCTCATGATGAAGAATACTATAATGCTTTTTTATGTAGACAGGAAGCATATTATCATCTTAAATATGGTCAAAATGTAATTGATGATTATTATAACTGTATAAATTTGTATCCAAGTTATGTTAAGCCATATATCTTGGCAGCAAAGGTATATTTTAACTATAAGTATTATGAAGATGTACTTGATGTGGTTAAATCTGCTAAAGAGCAATCGCTTTATAGTAATGAATTAGACTTTTATAATATAAAAGCAATGCGATACACAGCAAAGACCGAAGAGGAGAAGGAAGAAATCTGTACTCTTTGTGAAGAACTTATACAAAACTTATATAATGAAGATAACGATATTGAAGACATTACAGAGGTGTATCTAGAAACAGCCCTTGTGTATATGGATTGTGAATTATATGAAAAGGCTTTAGAAATATATGAAGAGTTAGAGTCGAAGTTTCCAAATGATTACAATATTTTATATGAAAAGGCAGAATACTACAGGAAAATAGGGAAGAAGCAAAAAGCTTTATATCTTTATGAGAAAGTAATATTAATAAATCCAAATCATAGATTTGCAAATAATGATATTGCAGATATTTACGAAAGTAAATTTGATGAGAAGGAAAAAATGGAAGACATAGAAAAAGCAATATTTTATTTATCAAAACAAGTGGAGATATATCCTCATGAATACTATTTTAATTCAAGAGGGCTTATGTACCAAAAAGTTTATCAATTAGACAGAGCTTTAAAGGACTTTTTCAAAACATTGGAAATTAATCCGGATTATATGTGGGGATATAACAATGCTGGTTATACATATAAACTAAAAGGTGAATATGATAAGGCACGAGAAATGTATGAGAAAGCGTCACAGTATGCACAAGAGAAAGAATCTCCATTACCATATGGTAACTTGGGAATAGTACATACTATTTTAGAAGAGTATGATAAGGCACTTAGTTATTTTGAAAAGAATGTATCTTTATTTCCGGATAATATAGATTGTTCTGATGATATTCCTGAGCTTTTGAGGAGAATGGGTCGTCATAATGAAGCAATTGAATATTATAAGGATATTATAGAAAAAAATCCAAATGCCAATGAAGAGTATTTTTTTAATGAAATGGCAGATTGCTATTTTGAAATGGAAGAGTATAGCTTAGCACAGAAATATTATAAAAAGGTTTTGGAGGAAGATCCAGACGATATAGAGGCATACAAAAATCTTGGATTTTATTACCTACATCATGAAGAAGCGTACCAAGAAGCATTGGATTATTATTTTAAAGCTCTTGAGTTAGACAATGGAGAACCTGATGAGAGGGATTTAGAGATATATTCGCGTATTATCCAAATATATATGAAGTTAAATAATAAAACAGAGGCAAAGAAATATTTCGATTTAGCCATGAAGAATATAGATCTTGATAAATACATAAAGTATATTGGTTATCAGCCTATAAGATATTATGTTGCTGGATGCTTGTTTTATAATATGGGCTATTTAGAAAAAGCTGAGTATTATTTTAGCAAAATAGAAGAATTTCCTAAGTGCAAACAATGTAAATATAAATCATGCTTTGAAGCTAAGATGGGGAAAGCTATGATTTGTGAAGGAAAAGAAGAGTATGAAGAGGCAATTGAGTATTATCAACAGGCTCTTACAGTGAATGTGAATGAGATAGAATGTAAATATAAAATAAAAGAACTTAGAAAAAAAAGAAAGAGATGATAGTATGATTATTGGTATTGATTTAGGAACTACAAACAGTTTAGTAGCTTTTTATGGAGAAAAGGGGCCAGAGATTATTCCTAATAGATTGGGAAAAAGATTAACCCCTTCTGTAGTTAGTATTGATGAAAATAACCAGATTTTTGTTGGGGAAACAGCTAAAGAAAGACTAATGCTTTATCCAGATAGTGGAGTACAAGTTTTTAAAAGAAGTATGGGAAGTGGAAAAAAGTTTTCTTTAGGGAAAAAAGAGTTTACTCCAGAGGCGGTATCTTCTTTTGTTATTAGAGCATTAAAGGAAGATGCGGAGAATTATCTTGGAGAGGAAATAAATGAAGCTGTTATCAGTGTACCTGCTTATTTCGATGATGCTAGGAGAAAAGCAACAAAGAGAGCTGGTGAGTTAGCTGGTTTAAAGGTGGAAAGAATTATTAGTGAGCCAACAGCTGCTGCAATTTCATATGGATTGTATCAAGAAAATCAAAATACAAAGTTTTTAGTATTTGATTTAGGTGGTGGCACATTTGATGTTTCTATCCTTGAAAGATATCACAACATCTTGGAAGTTCATGCAGTAGCAGGAGATAATTATCTTGGGGGAGAAGATTTTACTGAAGTTTTAGAGGAAATGTTCTATAAGAAAAAAGATATAGATAAGAATAAACTAGATATAAAAACCATATACAGTATTAAAGAACAGGCAGAAAAATGCAAACATAATTTTATGAATGCAAAAACTTCTCAGATGGCATGCAATATAAATGGAAAAATAATAGAATATAATGTGGACCTTGATGACTATGAGAAAGCTTGTGATATGCTACTTGAAAGAATAAGACAGCCTATTAAGCGTAGTCTTTCAGATGCCAACACTACCCTTGGAGAAATTGATAAGGTTGTTTTGGTTGGTGGAGCAACAAAGCTGCCTATTATACGAAAGTTTGTTGGGAAACTATTTAAAAACCTACCAGATATAAGTGTGAATCCTGATGAAGCAGTTGCATTAGGTGTAGCAATTCAGGGTGCTATGAAAGAAAGAAATGAAGCAATAAAGGAAGTTATATTAACAGATGTTTGTCCTTATACCTTGGGTACAGAGGTAGTAGTGGTGAAAGAAAATAATCGAGTTGAACATGGTCACTTTTGTCCAATTATTGAGAGAAATACCATAATACCAGCTAGTAGAACTGAGCGTTTATATACTTCTAGAGATTACCAGAAGAAAATTAGAATAAACGTGCTTCAGGGAGAGAGTCGCTTTGCTGCTAACAATTTATCACTAGGTGAATTGGTGATAGATGTGCCAAAAGCTTTATCAGGAGAAGAGGGAGTTGATGTTACCTATACATATGATATTAATTCTATCTTAGAAGTTATGGTTAAAGTAGTATCAACTGGAAAAGTAACTAAAGCTATTATTAAGGGTAGAGACGTTGAACTCAAAGATGAAGAAATTAAAGAAAGAATGGAAGAACTTTCATATCTTAAAATTCTTCCTAGAGATCAGGAGGAAAATAAGTTATTACTTTTACGTGGAGAAAGATACTACGAAGAAAGCCTTGGAGAAGTTCGTGATTTAATAGGGAGAGAATTAGGAAAGTTTGAAGATGTACTTAATACTCAAGATCCACAGAAAATCGCAAGTGCTAGAAGAAAATTTAATGATTTTTTAGTTGAGATTGATTATATGTTATACTAAAAAATGGAAGGGGGTTTATTGGTAATGGAGAAGAATTATTATTCACAAAAACTAAATTCACAAAAGTTATTCAAGGTGTACGAAACCAAAATTCCTAGAGTAAAACAGTATTTTGATGCGGAAATCGCTTTTGTTAGAGAAAATCTGACAGGCAGTGAAAGGGTTTTGGAATTAGGTGCAGGTTATGGACGTATTGTAAAGGAATTGGCAGGTAATTGTAAATCAATTGTTGGTATTGACATTTCTGATGAAAGTGTTTTGTTAGGTAAGGAATATTTGAAGGATAGTCCCAATTCGGAAATTATGACCATGGATGTAAATCATCTTACATTAGAAGAAAAGTTCGATGTAATACTATGTCTGCAAAATGGTTTATCTGCAATGAAGGTAACATCATCGGATTTGATTGAAAAAATCTTGGGAATGGTTGTGAGTGGTGGAAAAGTTTATTTTAGTACTTACAGTGAAAAATTTTGGGAGTATAGAGTAATGTGGTTTAAAGAGCAGGCTGAGAAGGGGTTGTTGGGTGAGATTGATTTAGATAAAACAAAGGATGGGGTTATAATTTGCAAGGACGGTTTTAAAGCAATTACTTATACTCCAAAGGATTTGAAAATGATTGGACAGTTATCAGGGTATGAATACCAAATTCAAGAGGTAGATGAGTCAAGCGTCTTTCTTATTATTCATAAAAAATAAACTCAAAATCAACACACTTTTAAAAGACAAGTGTTATTTTGTATAATACCATAAAATAACACTTGTCTTTAGTGATTTATAGGAATTTAAAATTATCAAATAGAGGTTTGGATGGACGTAGGTTAAAATATTGTTATTTGCGCGATAAACTATGATTCTGTAGTTGGTGTTTCGCAAACAAATATTAGATTATCACAAAGTTTTGAACAACGCTTAATTATTCATTTCTCAACATGTATTCTAAGGACTCATAACTAATAACAGGTCTGAGATTTTGGGTGTCTTTTACTCTAGTTTTATCAAATCCTGCAATACCATGTTGTAAAATAGAAGTACTAAAACCTCTCTCTAGAGCTCCATTATAAGTAAATAGGACACAATGTTCTGCGGCAAATCCACTAATGACCACAAATTCAACATTTAGATCCTTAAGTGTTTTTTCAAGGACTGTATTCCAAAAGCTATTAGAATATATTTTGGATAGACGAATATCTGACTCCTCAACTTCTAAATTATCAATTAATTCATAACCTTCAGAACCAGGCCCATCACCTACTTCTTCATCCTGAATGATAATGACGGGTTTGCCTGCTTTTCTAAAAAGATGACCAACTTCGTTAATGTATTCAAGTGCATCAGATATCATATCTTTACATGGTTCCATTTCACTGAATTCCTTTTGCATATCTATGATTAGTAAAGCTATACTCATTTAATTCCCTCCTGTAGTATTTGATTATTAGGTGTTTATATATCAGATTTTTTATAATCAGCATATCCCTTTCTGATGATATATCTTCTGAGTCCATCTTTAGTAATTCAATAAAGGACTGTGTGGATTAAATTTGAGAAATGTAAATTATACTTTTCCTTATAAGATACAAATACTTCATGGAATTTTCTTATGTTCGTCTCACAATTAAATTTATTTTCCGAAAGTGTGTCTACAAAAATTATATTATTAAAGGAGTAATGTATCAAGGTATAGAATAATTATAACTGTTTATTACATACAATAATTTGATATTATTGCATTGAATTTAATTCGCATAATGCAACTTAAATGTAACTATGTGTAAATGGTAACGGTATATAATTTATGAGATTGATATTCTAATTTGTAGAAAAAATAATAAAGAAAGGTTAGGATTTTTTTTGCAACGTGATTATGATGAAGAGTGGATAGATGGAATTTTATAAAACTATACTACCAAAAAATAGGTTTATATAAAAAAAATGAAAAAAAGTTTAAAAAAAGACTTTACAGATATAAAAAACTAGTGTAATATGAATATCGTAGTAAAAATAGTAAAAAAATAAAAAATTCTGAAAAGGAGGCCATAAAAAAATGAATACTACAATAGTTAAAAACTTACAACATAATAAATTGAATATTGGTCTGCTATCAGGAGCTATAATTTAGATAGATTTAATTTGTAAAAAATTATTTTAAGCTAATGAGCCGCAGACTAAGTTCTGCGGCTTTATTATATATTAGTGTCTTTATGCGTTTTTTTAGATGCTTAAATATAAAAGCCGTAGGGTAAACCACGGCTTTTTATTATGCAATAAATTAGGATTATTAAACAAAAAAGGAATAAAGGGGATGGAAATATGTTTAAAAAAAGTAGAATGAGGAAAGAAGAAAGATTATCAAGTTTATTAGAATACAGACTAGAGTACAAAGAAGAGCAAAAAAGACTTGATAATGAAGCAAAGAGAGAAATTTATAATAACCTATTATTTATGGGAATGTAATCAGGGAGATGATAGTATGAAGAAAAGATTTTTAGAAAAAAATGATTTAGTAACATTATTAGAGTATAAGCTAGAGTACAAAGAAGCACAGGAAATAATGGATAAAGAAGCAAAGAGACAAATTCAGAATAGCCTATTATTTATGGGAATGTAATAAGGAGTGATAAATATGTTTAAAAAAAATAGAGTAAGAAAACAAGAAAGATTATCAAGTTTATTGGAATATAGATTAGAGTACAAGGAAGAACAAAAAAGACTTGATAATGAAGCAAAGAGAGAAATTTATAATAACCTATTATTTATGGGAATGTAATCAGGGAGATGATAGTATGAAGAAAAGATTTTTAGAAAAAAATGATTTAGTAACATTAATTGAGTATAAATTAGAGTACAATGAAGAGTTAAAAAGAATTGAACAAGAAGCTAATAGAAGGATTCAAAACATCGTACTTAATTACAATAATATGTTTATCTAATTTGATTAAAGTAAAGGAATATTTTAAAGGAGAGTGTTTATTGTGTTAATTTGTATTTGTAAATATAAAGGTAAGAGTGATTTTAAGGGGAAAATTTTAAATGAGTATGGGTAGCTATATCGTGAATTGTGAATTGAGTGTAAGTAAAATTAGATATCAAGAAACAAAAGAATTAGCAAATAAAAAGATTAATAGAAAACTTGTTGGTGCGCAGTTAATTTAAGAAATAGTAGAAATTTAACGTAGTGTGTGTCGAAAAGATATTAGTAATATAATTGATTTGAAAGTTAATATATAAAAAAGACCGCGAGGAAGTCCTCCGGTCTTTTGTTATAATTTGGGTTAAACTTTTTATATTAGAGGATATAACTTTAGCAGTTTGGACTATAACTTCATCACCGATTTGGTGTCCATAAGTGTCATTAACCCTTTTAAAGTGATCTAAATCAGCCATTATAATGAATAAGGGAAAATTGTTTTCCTTCATAATATTTTGCTTTCTCATAAAGGTTAGCTTCGATAAAATATTGTTTCTGAGTGAATCTTTTCAAAAGCTCTTCACCAATAGTTTTAGTTTGTTGATTTAACTCTAGTACAAATGATCTATTAGGATGAGCTATAATTGTTCCTCTATCATCAATAAAGAACTGATACCCTGTTTGTTTAAAATTTACATTATCAACTTAAAACGTTGCTAGTTTCAGATGTAATTTTATCTCCAACTTCATAAAAATTATTTTTGTTACTTTCTCTTATATTAATATAAAAGAAAACATTGTAGTTGTTGAGGATAGTAATGGCAATGAGATTGAAATTACATTAAAAATTATTGGTAATGTAATTGAAATTCAGCCACCTAAAGATGGATACAAGCCAGGAGAAAGTTATTATTTAATTATTAGTAATAAACTTAAATCTGAACAAGAACAAAATTTAGTTAGTAAATATAAAATGAAATTTACCATTTTTGGAGATAAAGAAAATCCTTTTAAGAAAGAATATTTGCAAAAATTAATTGAAATAACACCTGTTGATGAAGAAATTAAGAAATTTAGAAATAAGTATAATCCAAGAAGAATAAATTATCTAAAACTTGAAACCAAGTATTTTGATTTATATTATCCAAAAGATGATGACTTAGCTGAAGAATATGCAAATGAAATAAACAAATATGCAGATACTGCATACATGTTTTTAGTACAAATGTATAATGGTATACAAGTTCCAGTGGAGATATATTTAATTTATGAAGAAGATGCAGAGCGGCTCGATAGTAATGGAATGAGGATGCTTAGAGAAGGTGATATTAGAAAGAAAGAATTGGCCACTTTTGTATATATTAATGATGAGCATACAAAATATAAAGGACATATATAGCAAATTCAGGTTACGAAAAAAAACTAGAAAAAATACTTGGGAAACCATTAAATGAACTGGAAAAAGAATGGTATGCTTATTTAAGTGAACTATAAATCCATAAAAGTGATATTAATGGATAATATAATGATGGGGAGATTCTATTGTCAACTGTCAACTAGAAAAAGCACGTAACGTGCTTTTTCTAACAAAGGTGTCTTAATCTACCGTATTCCTCATCAACAGTCTGTCTAAGATAATTTATCATATCTAAGATAAGCTTAGAGTTGAAGTTATTATTGAATGGTATAGTGCATCTTATATTTATTTTTCCATCATTCTCAAAGAAAGTTGAAAGAGGATATTGAGTGTTCAGTCTATTTATGTAATCATATATAGGTGTTTTATCCTTAGATTGACTTACAGTAAGTAAGTTAAGAAGATATATCTCAGCTTGAAGATCATCATCTGTAAGCATAACAAGAATATTAGCCATAGCACCGCTTTCAAATTCTTGAATCTCAGGTACCTTGAAGATTTTGTATCCTTTTAATGATTCTGATATTGTCATTGGAATATTATTTTCAACCACATAAGCGTGAAATTGTCTAGTGTTTTCCAGCATAATTCTCCTCCTTAGTATAAAACGTATTGTCACAGATAATTATCTCATATAAATTAGAGATTGTAAAAAGTTATTTAAAAGGCTTGACTTTAATTTGATTTTGTAGTAAATTCTATTAAAGACCTTTAATCTGATGCGAGACATCAGTAAGGAAGAATAGCACATAACGGTAATTTTAGTTGGACTTAGTGCGCTTTCCTTAAGGAAAGCGCTTTTTTATTTTGCAATACCCCTGGGGAAATTACCCCTGGGGTAATTTCCCCAGGGGTATTGCTTTTGTGCGAAACTTCCCACCTTTAATTAAAGTACAGAGAGACTTAGAAGGAGGAATAAAAATGTTAGGAAAAAGTTTAATTGATCCAATGGATTTATCAGTAGAGGAGATTTATGAAATTCTTGACTTAGGTCAGAAAATTATAGAGGATCCTGAGAAGTATTCACAATCTTGTAGAGGTAAGATATTAGCAACTTTATTTTATGAGCCAAGTACAAGAACAAGACTATCCTTCGAGGCAGCTATGTTGAGATTAGGAGGAAGTATCATTGGGTTTTCAGAGGCGGCTTCAAGCTCTGCTGCAAAGGGAGAGAGTGTTGCTGATACAATTAAAACAATCGAATGTTATGCAGATATCGTAGCTATGAGGCATCCAAAAGAGGGAGCGCCTAAGGTTGCTTCGATGAATTCATCCATTCCAGTTATTAATGCAGGGGATGGGGGACATCAGCATCCAACACAAACATTAACAGATCTTTTAACAATCCAATCATTAAAAAATAGATTAACAAATCTTAAAATAGGTATATGTGGTGACCTTAAGTTCGGAAGAACAGTTCACTCTCTTATAAAAGCTATGTCTAGATATGAAGGGATAGAATTCTATTTAATATCTCCAGATGAATTAAAAATTCCAAATTATATTAAAGAAGAAATTTTAGAAAATAATAATATTAAGTATAAAGAGGTTAAGGAAATTGACCAAGTAATAGAAGAAGTAGATATTCTCTATATGACAAGAGTTCAAAGAGAAAGATTCTTCAATGAGGATGATTATGTAAGACTTAAGGACAGATATATACTCACTGAAGATAAACTCCAAAATGCAAAAGAGGATATGATAATTATGCATCCACTTCCAAGGGTAAATGAAATACATGTATCCGTTGATAATAACAAAAGAGCTAAATACTTTGCACAGGTTAAATATGGTATGTATGCGAGAATGGCATTGATTCTTAAGTTATTAGGGAGGGATGAATAATGTTGAGAATAAATAGTATTAATAAAGGAATAGTAATAGATCATATAAAAGCAGGATTAGGAGAGAAAATATTTTCACATCTGAAATTAGATAAATCAAAAACACCGGTAGCATTAATAATGAACGTAGCTAGTAATGCAGTTGGTAGAAAAGATATCATTAAGATAGATGAGCATATAGACCTTGATTATCAGTTTTTAGGCTTTGTTGATCCTAATATAACTATAAATATCATTGAGGATGGTGTTATAACAGATAAAATAGCACTTGAATTACCAAATACAATTGAAAATATCATAAAATGCAATAATCCAAGATGCATCACAAGCATAGAAAGTAATATCACAAATAAATTTTATCTTGCGAGCGGTAAGAAAGGGACTTATAGATGTGCATACTGTGATGGAGAATATAGTTCAATATAATGGGAAATAATAGTATGGAATTAAAGAATTATTGGATTGTGGATTGTGATAGAACATTATTTGGTGATGTGGAAATAGTAGATGGGAAAATAGCTAATATAATAGAAAGAAAAACACAAGGAACTATGGGGGAAGGAATTTTAATGCCCTCCTTCATAGATCTTCATGCGCACTTTAGAGAACCAGGCTACACATATAAGGAAGATATTAAGAGTGGAAGCCAAGCTGCTGCTAAAGGTGGGTATACTCATGTAACATTAATGGCTAATACAAACCCTGTATGTGATAATATGGCAGTTCTAAATACAATCAATAAGAAAAATGAAGAAGTTGGAATAATAGATATAAATCAATGTGTAGCAGGAACCTCTGGACTAATGGGGGATGATTATTATCACCTAGAAGGATTAGAAGAGGGGAAGATAAAATGTATTTCAGATGATGGAAAAGGCGTTATGAGCCATAAAATCATGAAAGATATTCTTGAGATATGTACTAAAAAAGGATGGATATTTATGTCTCATGCTGAGGATTCATCTGCAGATAATATGAGAGATGCAGAGAATAACATGACTGAAAGAGATGTTCAAATAGCTCAAGAGATAGATGGTAGGCTTCATATGTGTCATGTGAGTACAAGAGAAGCTATAGATATTATAAGAAGAGGAAAGAAAAATGGTGTTAGAGTAACTTGTGAGGTTACCCCTCATCATATAATGAATCCTCATGGAATAAGTGATTATAGAGTTAATCCTCCAATAAGAGAAAAGGAAGATATACTAGAAATTATTAAGGGTATAAATGATGGTACTGTTGATGCTATAGCAACTGATCATGCTCCTCATACTTTAGAAGATAAGAAAAAGGGAGCACCAGGCATATCTGGAATAGAATTATCATTTCCAATATGCTACTCCGAACTTGTGAAAAGTGGAAAGATTTCATTGAATAAGTTAAGTGAACTCATGTCATATAATCCAGCAAAGATACTTGACATTAAAAAGGGAAAGATCAAAGAAGGATACGATGGTGATATGGTAATAGTGAATTTAAAGGAAAGTCAATTAGTAAAAGAGGAAAGCTTATTATCTAAGGGAAAGAATACCCCTCTTATAGGAAGAGCGTTCTATGGAGTGGTGGAAGCTACAATTAAAAATGGTGAGTTTATATACAGGAGGGAAAGTAATGATAATAGATAGATTACATGAAGAAGTTTTGAACAAGGGAAATGTATGTGTAGGGTTAGATACTCATTATGACTATATTCCAGAAGGGTTCAAGAAGAGATTCAACTCTCCTGCAGAATGTATACTTAATTATAATCTTTCATTAATAGATGCACTAAAAGATAAATGTGCAATATTCAAAGTTCAGATTTCTTATTATGAAGCATTAGGTTTAGAAGGATTAAAGGTATATGCAGAAACTTTGAAATATATAAGAAAAAATGGAATGCTAGCAATAAGTGATATTAAAAGAGGGGATATTGCAAAAACGGCAGGGCAATATGCTAAAGCCCACTTTGAGGGAGACTTTGAAAGTGATTTTATCACCGTAAATCCATATATGGGAATGGATAGTATAGAACCTTATGAAGAATATATTAGAAGAGGAGATAAAGGGATTTTCCCTCTTATAAGGACCTCTAATATAGGAGCAAGAGACATTCAATTTGAAAAATTGGAAAATGGTAAAACTGTATTTGAACACACTGGAGATCAAATCTATGAATTAGGGAATAAATATATAGGTAATTGTGGATATAGCTCGATCGGAGGAGTAGTAGGGTGTACTCATGAAGATGAAAGTGAAGAGATTAGAAAGAGATACAAGAATATGTTTTTCCTTATTCCTGGATATGGAGCACAAGGGGGAGAAGCTACAGTAGTAAGGAAATTACTTAATAGAGGAAATGGTGGGATTGTAAATTCTTCTAGAGGAATTCTCATGGCATATAAAAAGTACGAAAATGGGGAACTTAACCCAATCGAGTGTGCTGTAAAAGAAGTTGAGGACATGAGAAAGGTAATTGGTGAAATTCATGAATAACTACAAAAGTGCTCTAATAAAAGAGAACAGAAATGTTGTAGACAACATATTTAAAATGAAACTTGAAGGGGAGTTTGAGGGGAAAAGCGGACAATTTTATATGATTAAGCCTCAAAAAAATAATATAATGCTGCCAAGACCAATAAGTATACACAGTGTAGATGAAGATGGAATATCATTTCTATATATGATGAAGGGGAAAGGAACTAAGGAGTTATCTAAGCTTTCATCAGGAGATACTATTGAAATGTTTGGTCCATTAGGCAATGGATTTGATGTAGATGAAATAGAAAAGATAGAAGGGAAAATTGCTGTAGTAACTGGAGGAATAGGGGTAGCGCCTGTTAACCAACTTATTAAAGAGTTGAAAGAAAAGAAAATAGATTTATTTTGTGGATTTAAGGCTGTGGATTATTCTGTGGAAACTGTGGAAAAAAATGTAAATTTCAAAAAGATATCCACAGAAACAGGAACAAAAGGGGAAAAAGGTTATATAACTGATTACTTACCTGTTGAAAACTACGACTTAGTTATTACATGTGGACCTGAGATTATGATGAAAAAGGTTATTTCTGAGTGTAGAAAAAACAATGTAAAGTCATTGGTATTAATGGAAAATTACATGGCATGTGGTGTAGGGGCTTGTTTATCATGTGTTTGCGAAACAACATGGGGGAAAAAAAGAGTTTGTCTTGAAGGACCAGTATTTTCAGGAGAGGAGTTGATTTGGCATGAATAAAGTAGAACTTTCTTGTAGGATTGCTGGTATTGAGTTGAAAAACCCTGTAATCACATCTTCTGGAACATTTGGATTCGGAAAAGATTATTCACAGTTTTATGACGTAGATAGATTAGGTGCAATAACAACAAAGGGATTAACTATAAATGAAAAGTTAGGTAATGAAGGAAGAAGAGTTTATGAGGTTGAAGGTGGATTGATAAACAGTATTGGACTTCAGAATCCTGGAATAGATACGTTCATGGAAAAATATGAAGAATATTGTGGTGGAATAAACACAAAGATAATCGCTAATTTAGGAGGTAATACTCTAGAACAATATATTGAAGGGGCAGTAAGATTAAGTGAAAGTAAAGTAGATTTGATAGAACTTAATATATCATGTCCAAACGTTAAAGAAGGTGGAATGGCTTTCGGAATAAAAAGCGCAGATGCTTTCAAGGTAGTTAAAGAGGTTAAAGCTGTATGTAAGAAACCGATGATTGTGAAATTATCTCCTAATGCAGAGAACATTGTGGATATGGCCCAAGCTTGTGAAAAAGCAGGTGCAGATGCATTATCATTAGTAAATACGTTTAAAGCTATGGGAATTGATATATATAATAGGAAAGCAATTTTTAAAAATGTATATGCAGGACTATCTGGAGTTGCTATAAAACCAATAGCCTTGAGGATGGTCCATGAGGTATGCAAAAATGTAAACATACCTACAATTGGCATGGGCGGAATATGCTCATGGGAAGATGCCATAGAGTTTATAATGACTGGTGCAGAGGCAATTTCAGTGGGAAGTGCTAGTTTTTATAACCCATGTGCCCCAATTGATATACTAGAAGGAATTCAAAAATTCATGATCGAACAAAATATTAAAAGTTTAGACGAGATAAGAGGAATAATCTAAATATATGGAGGGTTAATAATATGAGTAGAGTATTTGAAATAATGAGAAGCTGTGGAGCTATTTTAAAAGGCCATTTTTTATTATCATCAGGAAGACATAGTGGAGAGTATTGCCAATGTGCAAGATTATTTGAGAATACAGAGATGGCCGCAGAGGTTATGGCTGTTGTTGCTGAGAAAATTAAAGATAGTGACTTGCAAGTAGATAAACTTGTAGGGCCTGCTATGGGGGGATTATTACCTGCATATGAACTTTCAAGACAATTAGGTAAACCTAATGTATTCACAGAAAGAGTTGATGGTAAAATGGAATTAAGAAGAGGATTTACGATTAAAAAAGGTGAGAAGGTATTAATTGTAGAAGACGTTGTTACAACAGGTAAGTCATCATTAGAAACAGCTGAGGTAATTAAAAAACTTGGTGGGGAAGTAGTGGGAATTGCATGCGTAATTGATAGAAAGAGCAGTAAGCTATCACTACCAATTTTCTCTGCAGAAGAGATGCACATTGAAAGTTATGAAGCTGAAAATTGCCCAATATGTAAAGACGGTAAAATAGAGATAAACAAACCAGGCAGTAGAAAAATTAAATAACAATTATTCATATATTTAAAATAGTGGAGAGGTATACTTTTAAAAAAGGTATACCTCTTTTGAAATTGTAATAATTATGTAATAATAAACAATTAATGATTAAAAAAAAAATGAATGGCAATAATTATGAATAAGCGAAGGAACGTTCTGATTATTAATGTGAGAATTATAATAGGAAGATTGTTAATAATACATATAGGAACAGTAAGCAAGAAAAAATATGGGAAAATTAAAAAAACGTAAGTAAGTATAATATTATGGTAGTGATTGGCGAAAAAAAAGGAAAAAAGGTTATAAATTAAACTATTTATGAGTTATAATATATATTGTGGAGTGTTTAAATTGAACTGAAATTATCAAACAACTAATACAATAGAAAAATACAAAAGAAAAATACAAAAGAAAAATACAAAAGAATTAAAAGGAGGAGTTTAGGTGGCTAAGCCGAGTATTTTTAGTGAAAACTATGGTGGTAACATTAAAAAGAGAAGAAGAAAAAGGATGATTATTTTTTTGATGATTTTGATTGTTATGGGCAGTACTTTGTTTTTATCAATGAATGACAAAAACATGGATAATATCAGATTAAGTATTAAGAATTTTGCCATCTTTAAAGAGAAAGATACTGATAAGTTAGTACAGAAAAATGAGAGTAATATAAATGAGAGTAATATAAAGGAAGAGAATAGTAAAAAGAATGATTCTGAAAAAGTGAAGTTAGAAGAAAAGCTAGATGATAAAAATAAAGCTGAAGTTAAAGAAGAAGAATCAACTAGCAAGAGTGACAATAAAAAAGAAGATAACGAGTTAAAGTCAGAATATATTGGATTAGGAAGAGAAATGATGATAACTCTTAATTATAAAGTGGTAAATGGGAAAAAAGAATTTATATCCATTGATGATGATGAAGGAATTGAAACGGATATTTTAGGTAATATAGCTGTGGTTAACATAAAGAATTCACAGAATACATATTTAATTAAGGATAATCTAGTAGCGACAGATATAACTAAACCTTATTATATATCTTCAAAGAAAACAAAATTTGAAAAAGAATATGTAATGGGAAAATTTGATGGGTATATTTGGTGTAAGTCACCAAAGTTTATAGATGAAAATACAATAGTTTATATAAGTGCTCTTCCATGGATAAATAATAAGAAAAATTTATATATATGGACATATAAAATTAATGAAGCAAAATATAACTTTATAAGTAATAGTAAATTAACTGCAAAGGAAATAATAATTGGTGAAAGAGCTAATAATCTTATCAAAATACAATTATCTGGCAAGGAATATCAAATAGATAATAATGGTAGCATAAAGAAATAATAAAAACTAGTCAAATGTAAGTTAAATTTTTTTTAAATATTCAACTAAGGTATTGTTTAAACAGGGAGTATATGTAATAATATTGTAATGCAGTATTCATTATGATATAATGTTTTAGGTTGCAATTATGTTGAGGCGATACAACAATGCTAAGACATTTAGGAGATAGAAATTTTAGGAGGAATGAAATAATGAACGTTAAAGTTGAAAAGTTAGAAAATAACGTTGTTAAATTAGAAATTTCGGTTGAGTCAGCGAAATTTAATGAAGGAATTAAGCAAGCATATAAGAAGAATGTTAAGAACTTCAATATACCTGGATTCAGAAAAGGAAAGGCACCAATGAACGTTATTAAAAAGTTCTACGGAGAGAGTGTTTTCTTTGAAGATGCAATAAATTTCTGTTGTGATGAAACATATCCAGCGGCAGTTGAAGAAGCAGGAATTACTCCAGTTGATTATCCAAATATTGATATCGTTGAAATTGGAGAAGGTAAAGATTTCATCTATACTGCAGAAGTTGTAGTAACTCCAGAAGTTAAATTAGGTGATTATAAAGGAATTGAAGCTGAAAAGAATACTTATGAAGTAACAGAAGAAGAGATTGAAGGAAACATAAAAGCTAAAGCTGAGCAGAATGCTAGAATTATTGATAAGAATGATGGTGAAGTAGCAGAGGGAGATATCGTAACAATTGATTTCAAAGGTTCTGTTGATGGAGTAGAATTTGAAGGCGGAACTGCTGAAGATTACGAATTAACAATTGGATCTAAATCTTTCATTGATACTTTTGAAGATCAATTAATTGGAACTAAAGTTGGAGAAGAGAAAGACGTTAATGTTACTTTCCCTGAAAATTACGGAAGAGACGATTTAAACAATAAACCAGCTAAATTTGAAGTTAAAATTAAAAGTATCAAAGGTAGAGAATTACCTGAAATTGATGATGAATTCATCAAAGAAGTTTCAGAATTTGATACAGTTGAAGAATACAAGAATGACTTCAAAACAAGAATGGAAAAATCTAACAGTGTAAGAGCTGAAAGAGAATTTGAAGAAGCTTTACTTGAAAAAGTAATAGAGAATGCAACAATTGATATTCCAGAAGTAATGATCGAAAGAGAAATTGATCACATGATTAAAGATCTTGAGATGAGATTACAATATCAAGGATTAGACTTAGAATCTTACTTCAAGTACACTAACAACACAGAAGAAAAAGTAAGAGAAATGATGAAAGAAAATGCTGAGAAGAAAGTTATGTCAAACTTAGTATTAAGTGAAATTGCTAAAGTTGAAAACATAGAAGTTAGCGAAGAAGAAGCAAAAGAAAAAGCTTTAGAGATTGCTAAACAATATGGTGGTGAAAAAGCAGAAGAAACTGCTGAATTAATCATAAAAACTCAAGGTGCAATGTTAAACGAAGAAATAAAATCTGAAAAAGTTGTTAAATTAATAGTTGATAATAGTAAAGTTACTGCATAATATATAACAAGTAAAATTGCCAGAGATAATCTGGCAATTTTCAAATAATAATCTTTGCAATATTCGGAAAATATAAAAATCGATATTTCTGATTAGTCTTTTAATTGTTAGGAAAGAATTAAAGTATAACTTATTTAAAGGAGGGAATTATATGGCTTATGTACCAATGGTTGTTGAACAATCTAACAGAGGAGAAAGATCATACGATATATACTCAAGATTACTTAAAGATAGGATAGTTTTCTTAGGTGGAGAAGTTAATGATGTAACAGCAAATTTAGTAGTAGCACAATTGCTTTTCTTAGAAGCGGATGACCCAGATAAAGATATTTATCTTTACATAAATAGTCCAGGTGGTTCTATTACAGCTGGAATGGCTATTTATGATACAATGCAATATATTAAGCCAGATGTATCTACAATCTGTGTAGGTTTAGCAGCTTCAATGGGAGCGTTCTTATTAGCTGCAGGTGAAAAAGGAAAAAGATTCGCATTACCTAATAGTGAAATAATGATACATCAGCCATTAGGAGGATTCCAAGGGCAAGCTACAGACATAGATATTCATGCAAAAAGAATATTGAGAACAAAAGAAAAGTTGAATCAAATACTTAGTGAAAGAACAGGGCAACCTTTATCAAAGGTAGAAATAGATGTTGAAAGAGATTATTTCATGTCTGGTGATGAGTCTAAAGAATACGGATTAGTAGATGAAGTAATTACTAAAAAGAAATAACCTGTGAGGTGTAAAAATGCCAAAATATGATGAAAAGAAACAGTTAAAATGTTCCTTTTGTGGCAAGAATCAAGATGTGGTAAGAAGATTGATTGCTGGTCCAGGAGCATATATATGTGATGAATGTATAGAGTTATGCTCTGAAATCATTGCTGATGATTTTGACGAGAATGTTGATGTTAAAATGGAAAGTTTGCCAAAACCAATTGAGATTAAGAAATATTTAGATCAATATATCGTTGGGCAGGAAACTGCTAAAAAAGCATTATCTGTGGCCGTTTACAATCACTATAAGAGAATAAATTCTAAAGTGAATGTTGATGAAATTGATCTGCAGAAGAGTAATGTTCTTCTAGTAGGTCCTACAGGATGTGGTAAAACTTATTTAGCACAGACATTAGCAAAAATGTTGAATGTTCCATTTGCTATAGCAGATGCGACTACATTAACAGAAGCAGGATATGTTGGTGAAGATGTAGAGAACATTCTTTTAAAGCTCATTCAGAATGCTGATTATGATGTTGAAAGAGCTGAAAGAGGGATTATATATATAGATGAAATTGATAAGATTGCAAGAAAATCAGAAAATCCTTCAATTACAAGAGATGTATCAGGAGAAGGTGTTCAGCAGGCGCTTCTTAAGATATTAGAGGGAACTGTTGCATCTGTACCACCGCAAGGCGGTAGAAAACATCCCCATCAAGAGTTTATACAAATAAACACTGCAAACATCTTGTTTATTTGTGGTGGAGCATTTGATGGTGTTGATAAGATTATTCAAAAGAGAACAAGAGATACTGTAATGGGCTTTGGTGCTAAAATTCAATCGAAAGAAGAGAAAGATGTTGGAAAACTTCTTGAGAATTTAATGCCAGAAGATCTTCTGAAGTTTGGATTGATTCCAGAATTTGTTGGTAGATTACCAATGCTAGTGACTCTTGAAAGTCTTGATGAAGAGGCTTTAGTAAGAATTTTAAATGAGCCAAAGAATTCTCTAGTTAAACAATACCAGAAACTTTTCGAGATGGATGATGTTGCACTTGAGTTTTCAGAGGAAGCGTTGATTGAAATTGCAAAGAGATCAATTGCAAGGAATACTGGTGCAAGAGGTTTAAGATCTATCATAGAGGATTCTATGAGAGATATAATGTTTGAGATTCCTTCAAAAGAAGAGGTATACAAGGTTCTTATCAATAAAGAAAGCGTAGAAACAAAGAAACCTGAATTATTCTTTGTTGAAGAAGGAACACGTAAGCCTTTAAATAAAGTTAAAAAGAAAAAAGAGATAAAAGGTCCGGAAACGGCTTAAGAAAAAGCGTTGCGTAAAGCAACGCTTTTTTTAGTTGGAAATTGAGAGTTGAGAATTGAGAGTGAAATGTCAACCATTCTCAATTCTCAATTCTCAATTTATTTAAAGTGTTATTTGTTCAAGAAATGCATTAACGTTTTTGCTTTTATTGGAATATAACAACAAGATTCTGTTAATAATAAGAGGTAGGAATAAATAATTATACTATAGGGGGAAAATAATGACAACTAATATACTTATGATTATTCAAATGGGTTTTACAGTAATTATAGGACTATATTTTTTTAACGCATTAAAGACACAAAAGATAAATAAATCAACACAAAGTAAGGATACAAGCAAAGAAATGGAGAATTTAAGGAGAATGAGAGACATTAAGTTGAGTATACCTCTTACTGAAAAGAGTAGACCAAAGAAATTTGAAGAAATTATAGGTCAATCTTCGGGTATAGAAGCATTAAAAGCTGCAATATGTGGACCTAATCCTCAACATGTAATTATTTATGGACCACCAGGTGTTGGAAAGACAGCAGCTGCTAGACTAGTATTGGAATATGCAAAAACAAAAAAACACTCTCCCTTTAGGCAAGACGCAAAGTTTATAGAGATTGATTCAACAACAATAAGATTTGATGATAGAGGAATAGCGGATCCATTAATTGGTTCTGTTCACGATCCTATTTATCAAGGAGCAGGACCACTTGGTAGTGCTGGAGTTCCTCAACCAAAGCCAGGAGCAGTAACAAAAGCACATGGTGGAGTGTTATTTATGGATGAAATTGGAGAACTTCATCCTATAGAAATGAACAAACTTCTAAAAGTAATGGAAGACAGAAAGGTATTCTTGGATAGTGCCTATTATAATTCCAATAGTTCTATGAATTATCCTCAATATATTAGAGAAGTCTTTGAATATGGATTACCAGCAGATTTTAGACTTATAGGGGCAACGACTAGAAGGCCAGAGGAAATTAATCCTGCAATAAGATCAAGAAGTGTTGAAGTTTTTTTTAGAGGGTTATTGGCCGAGGAGACTGAGTTAATAGCAGAAAATGCTGTTAAGAAGATGGGAATGGAAATGGATGAAGAAATACCGTCAATGGTAGGTATTTACACAACAAATGGAAGAGAAGCAGTGAATTTAGTACAGCTAGCATGTGGGATAGCTATAAATCATGAAAGAAATAAGGTGCTTGTAGAAGATTTGGAATGGGTGATTGAGAATGGACATTTTACGCCTAGACCTAATGTTAAAATTAAGAGTAAACCCCAGGTTGGTTTTGTTAATGGATTAGCCGTATTTGGAGCAAATATGGGAACTTTAATGGAGATTGAAGCTATAGCTATGAAATCACGAAACAGTGACGGAACGATAAATATAACAGGTGTAGTAGAGAGTGAAGAGATTACTTCTCAGAATAGTAAACTCATAAGAAAAAGTAATGCTCGCTGCTCCGTTGAAAATGTGATGACTGTTATAAAAAATGTATATAATATTCCATGTCATGATTTTGATATACATGTGAATTTTCCCGGTGGGGGACCAGTAGATGGTCCATCAGCAGGAGTTAGTATGACCACTGCTATATATAGCGCAATAAAAAATATACCTGTATCAAATAAGGTGGCGATGACAGGAGAGGTATCAATACATGGAAGGGTTAAACCAATAGGGGGTGTTACAGCCAAGATTAAAGCTGCAATGAAAGCTGGGGTTGAAACTGTAATAATTCCAAAGGAAAATTGGCAGAAAAATTTTGAGAACTTCGAAGGAATAAAGATTATTCCAGTAAGTTATATTAATGAAGTAATTGAAGTAGCCATTATAAAATCATTGGATGTACCTGTTATACAAGAAAAGGGTGGAATGACATCTGAATATGGAGTAATAAGTGCACAGAGTAAAGAATGTAATGAAAGAGTGGAAAATTAAGTTGAATAAAGGCAGTTTTATAGGTATAATATACTAGTTAAAGTCTATTATGAATATAAAATTGCCTATTTAATATTAAAAATTCAATAATTAAATAATTGAATATATATAAATAATGTTCAAGGGGGGACGACAATGGAAAACACAAAAAGATCCTTACCCATGATTCCTACAAGGGGTATAACTATTTTCCCAAATATGGTTATTCACTTTGATGTTGGTAGAGAGAAATCTATAAAAGCTTTAGAAGAGGCTATGTCTGATAATCAGTTGATATTTCTGGCATCACAGAAAAAAGCAATTGTTGAAGAGCCTGATATTGAGGGGATTTATAAAATCGGAACAGTTTGTTATATAAAGCAGATTTTGAAACTTCCAGGGAATAGCATTAGAGTACTGGTTGAAGGTAAATACAGAGCTGAGATTACTGAATATATAAGCGAAGACCCATACTATATTGCTGAGGTAAAGGAAGTTAAAGATATTCAAGGGGATGAAAATGAAAAGGAAGCCTTGATTAGATCAATTGAAGATGAATTTGATGAATATATTGATCTATCTGGAAATGTAGCACCAGATTCAATAATAAGTTTAGAAGATCTTGAAGAGAGTGCTGAATTTGCAGATGTAGTTAGTGCATTGATGATATTGAAAACTACTGTTAAACAGGAATTATTGGAAATTAAAGAGCTTAATAAGAGACTTGAGAGAATACTTGAAATTCTTAAAAATGAAAATGAAGTATTGAGATTGCAAAAGAAAATTGGAACAAAGGTTAAAAAACGCATTGATAAATCTCAAAAAGAGTATTACTTGAGAGAACAGATGAAGATTATCCAAGAAGAACTTGGGGAAGATGACGAGAGTTCTAAGGAAATAACGGAATATGAGAATAAAATAGAAAAGGCGAAGCTTCCTAAAGAAGTTAAGGAAAAAGCGCTTTATGAGCTTAAAAGATTAAAAAGCACTTCATATTATTCTTCAGAAAGTACTGTTATCAGATCTTATTTAGATTGGATAATAGAGCTACCTTGGAAAACTATCACAAAGGATAATCTAGATATTAAGAGAGCTAGACAAGTACTTGACGAGGAACATTATGGACTTGAAGATGTTAAAGAGCGAATTATAGAATATCTCGCTGTAAGAAAAATATCAAAAACACTAAATGCTCCTATTCTATGTCTTGTTGGACCACCAGGTGTGGGTAAAACATCAATAGCAAAATCTATTGCTCATGCATTAAATAAGAAGTTTGTTAGAATGTCATTAGGTGGAGTAAAAGATGAGGCTGAGATTAGAGGACATAGAAAAACTTATGTAGGTGCTATACCAGGAAGAATAATCTATGGTATGAAACAAGCTCAATCTAAAAATCCATTATTCTTATTAGATGAGATCGATAAGATGAGTAATAACTTTAAAGGGGATCCAGCTGATGCACTTCTTGAGGTGCTTGATTCTCAGCAAAATGACACCTTTAGAGATCATTATATTGAACTTGATTATGATCTTTCAAAAGTATTATTTGTGGTTACAGCAAATTCTTTGGAGACAATACCAAGACCACTTCTTGATAGAATGGAAGTTATAAATGTTGGTGGATATACTAATCTTGAAAAATTCAACATTGCTAAGAGACATCTAGTAAATAAAGTAATGGAAGAGCATAGTGTTGAGGATGGTAAAATTACAATATCAGATAAGGCAATAAAATATATAATAGAACATTATACAAAGGAATCAGGAGTAAGAAATCTTCAAAGAAAGATAGCTTCAGTAGTTAGAAAAGCTATCACTGAGATGGTTGAAAAAGATAAGAAATGTGTAGCTATAACAATTAATCATGTTAAGAAATATCTTGGAAGAGAAATTTATACTTATGAAATGATTGATAAAGAAGACAAAGTTGGTATAGTAACTGGATTAGCTTGGACTGCATATGGTGGAGATACACTACCAGTTGAGGTAAGTGTTATGGCTGGTTCAGGTAAATTACAGTTAACAGGAAAACTGGGAGATGTGATGCAAGAATCAGCAAAAGCAGCCTACAGTCTTGTAAGAGCGAATGCTAACAAGTATAATATTAGTCCGGATTTCTATAAAGAACAGGATATTCACATTCATGTTCCAGAGGGTGCAGTACCTAAAGATGGACCATCAGCAGGTATTACAATGACAACGGCATTGGTATCCGCTTTATCTGGTAAGAAGGTTAGACATGATGTTGCAATGACTGGGGAAATTACACTTGCAGGAAGAGTACTTCCAATAGGTGGGTTAAAAGAAAAATCTCTTGCGGCATATAGAGCTGGTGTTAAAGATATTATTATACCATTTGAAAATCAAAAAGATATTGATGATATACCAGATAGCGTAAAACGTAAAGTTAACTTTATTATTTCCAAAAATATTGATGATGTTTTAAGTAATGCGCTAATTAAGGAGAATACAAATGAGGATAACTAACGCAGAATTTATTATTTCAGCAGTGAAACCAGAGCAATATCCAGTTGATAACAGAGCGGAATTTGCTTTTGTTGGTAGGTCTAATGTTGGAAAATCATCACTTATAAATACTATAACAAATAGAAAAAAACTTGTTAAGGTGAGTGGAACACCAGGGAAAACTAGGCTTGTAAACTTCTTCTTAATAAATGATGAGTTCTACTTTGTTGATTTACCTGGTTATGGATACGCTAAAGTTTCTAAATCTGAGCAGGCTAAATGGGGAAATATGATGGAGATGTACCTCCTAAATAGAGAGCCACTAAAAAAGATAATGCTTCTTGTTGATAGCCGCCATAAGCCAACATCAGATGATAAAATGATGTATGATTGGATTAAATACTATGGTGGTAAAGTAATTGTTATAGCAACTAAAGAAGATAAACTTAAGAGAAATGAAATTAAGAAATCTGAGAAATTGATTAGAGAAACATTAGGAATGCCTGATGATGAAAAGATAATTCTATTCTCATCTCTTAAGAAGGTTGGTATTGATACTTTATTGGATGAGATTGAAAAGGATCTATAAACCTTAGGTTTATGTTAAAAACCTATAATAATTTTGTAACATTAAAAATTTCACAAAAAAAGAACCATAAATGAAAAATATTTATGGTTCTTTTTTTGTGTCAATTTTTAATTACAAGAATAATATGTACTATAAAACAAAAGAAAAAACATTAAATTTAGCTACTGAAAGGAGGAGATAATGTGGATATAAATAGCCTCTTAAGCAACGTTATGAACAATAGCCAAGGCGGCGCTGGCGGAATCGATAAAGACACAATCAATAATATTATGAGTAACATTGGCGGCGGCGGTGGCGGCGGATTTGGTTTTGGAGGCATAGGAATATTTTTCGTATTCGTAATCTTCTTAATTGCAATAGCTGGTTTTGGATTTGGAGGATATGGAATAGGACCAGGGTTAGGATATGGTTCACCATACGGAAACCCATACGGAGTATCACCATATGGAAATCCATATGGAAATCCATACGGCAATTATGGTTCAAATTCATGTTGTGATTGCTGCGATTGCTGTGTGGACCCCAGTGGATGTGATGCATGCTGTAACAGAAAGCTAAGGAAAAAGTGTAGAAAAGCATATAGACAATATAAAGCTTATCTATGCCAATGTGGTGGATCACAACCAAGTGATGTTCAACCTGCCTCTTATTACCCACCTTATGGTGGAGGATATGGATGTGGATATGGAGGATTCGGAATTTGGTGGATTATCATATTAATCTTTATCGGTTTCTTCTTATTTAGAAGACGTTCCTTTTTAGGCGGTGGAGAAGAAAGTGGTGGATTGGTTCCTGCGGTACCTTCAACCTAGCTAGCAAAAGTAACTGCTGAGAACAATAGGTGTTAAAAAAATGCAATAACCTCAATAATATCATTACAAAACTTATAGTATATGCTGTACTCAATGGAAAACTTTAAGAACACAAATTCAATTACAAATTTAGGAGGGAATAAAATGTCAAGTAAATGTTGTTGTAATCAAAGACCAATGGCTATGCCAATGCCTCACTGTGGTTATCAAGGTGGAGGATTAGGAACAGGATGCTGTAATTTCTCAGCTCTAATCATATTAATTCTTATCTTATTATTCTTCGGTCAAAGTCTAGCAGGTAAAAGAAGAGGACCTTGTGACGAGCATGAAGGATGCGGCGGATTATTAGGTGGAAATGGAATCTTTGGCGGAATTATCTTCATCATCACATTATTCTATCTATCTTGTTGTGGACCAGGAAAATGCGGATTCCAAATGGGATGCTAGTAGATGATCAGATACAAGTGTATAGACAGTAGAGTTAACTGACGAAAAAATAAAAAATAAATCTTTTAGATATTAAGGAGTGAATAAAATGTCAAGAAACTGTTGTTGTACTCAAAGACCAATGTGTATGCCAATGCCACACTGTGGATATCAGGGTGGGGGATTAGGTACAGGATGCTGTAATTTTTCAGCATTAATCATATTAATTCTTATCTTATTATTCTTTGGTAAGGGATTTGACAAAAGAAGAGGACCATGTGGAGAAGAAAGAGGACATGGAGACGGATTTGGATTCAACGGATTATTCGGTGGAATCATCTTTATCATCACATTATTCTATCTATCTTGTTGTGGACCAGGAAAATGTGCGACACCATCACCATGCGGAATGGGATATGGAATGGGTTACTAATAACAGCTTAGTAAAACCAAATTAATCCTAAAGAAAAAAGGAGGGAATTAGATGTCAAGATGTAGATGCCATACAAAGTGCTATGGGTTGATGCCAACTGTTGGTGCACCATTAGCTCACGAAGGATTTGGAACAGGATGCTGTAATTTTTCAGCGTTAATAATATTAATCCTTATCTTATTGTTCTTCGGTAGAGGCCTAGAAAGAAGAAGAGGTCCATGTGGAGAAGAAAAAGGTAGCGCTGGTTTCTTTGGCGGAAATGACGAAATCTTTAGCGGTATAATCTTCATCATCACATTATATTTCTTATCATGCTGTGGACCAGGAAAGAGAGGACTTCAAGGCGGAATTTACTAGAAGAACTATAGGCATCTAAACTAATGCGTATAAAGTGAGGTTTTAGTATGTCAAGTTCAAATTGTTGTTGTAGACAAAGTTGCTGTTGTAAACAAACTTGTTGTAGCCCAGTAGGAGGAAATTATTACTCAGGTGGTAATTGTACTTTCTCATCATTGATAATCTTGATATTAGTTCTTTTATTCTTTGGTAGAGAACTTGGTGGAGTAGATCATCATGGAGGATGTAGAACTGGAGTAGATATGTGTGGATGTGAAAAAAGACCTATGAAAGATGATAAATGTTTTGGTGGAATAGTATTCATAATTACATTATATTTCTTATCTTGTGGATGCGGAGGATTTGGTAGAGGATTCGGCGGATACGGCGGATTTGGCGGCTACGGAGGCTACAGAGGATATTAATAATAGGGAGGGCTATTGCCCTCCTTAATATAAAGAGAGGTGATACCATGTCAAGATATAGGAGAGATAGGCGAGCAATGAGACGTCTAGTAAGAAGAGGATACTTATGGTCGCCGTGGTATGGAAACCTATGGTGGCCTAGGTATGGATGGTATTATTGGTATTAAAGTAAGGGGGGAGTTGTACTCCTCCTTAATATAAGAGAGGTGAAACCATGTCAAAGCATAAGAGAAGAAGAGAGAGAGAGTTAGCAAGAAGTATGAACAATAACCTAAATAATAGTATGATGGGTGGAAATGGTTTTGGTAATAATTTAATGAACAATAATCCATTCACTGCTAGAAATCCTTTAGGAAATATGAACCAAATGAATAGTAATCCTTTAGGTGGATTTTTAGGTGGAAATAATCCTCTCAATAATGCTGGTATGATGGGACAAAATCCTATGGGACAAATGGGGCCTATGGGTCAGATGGGTCAAGGACCATTAAGACCAAATATGATGGGTGGAGCACTAGGAAATGTAGGTGGTTTATTAGGTGCAGCAGGTGGAATGCTAGCACCACTTATACAACTTTTCTCTACATTAGGAAATAGCTCAATCATGCAATTATTGGGAAATATAGATGTGAATCTAATATCCAAATTATTATTCAATAATCCTAATAACAATGCAAATAATGCTAACATTACTAACAATGCAAAAAGCGTTTTAAATGGTGAAGGTGCGCAAGATACGTTGACAGATTTATTGAGTAGTTTAGATGGGAATAAAGTAAATGACTTATTGAAAAATGTTGATCAAACACAAATTACAAACATAATTAATCAACTTAAGAACGAAGGGGTAATGGAAGATAATCCTGAGGGAGTTTTCAGTAATCCAGAATCATATGATATGGGATACGCATCATTTGCTGATGATGATATGAACATAGGTGAAGAGAATTATAGTTCTCTTAAGATGATCAAAATAATAAATGCAATGCTCAACAGTGGTAATACTGATTTTATTGAGAAAGTAGTTGCAACGTATAATGATTACTATGGAATAACTGAATAAAAAGAAGTTGAGAGTTGAGAGTGGAGAATGATGGAGGGTTCTGACTAAGGTCAGAACCCTCCATCATTCTCCACTCTCAACTCACCACTACTTTTATCTTTTATCATTTATGAGTGATATTGAAGATTCATCAATTCTAAAAATATACTCAGAATATTGTTTGTCAACATTACCAAAAACACCGTGCCATTCTGTAGGTGAATACTCAAATGTAATATCATCAATATGGATTGTAAAATATCCACCGATATAATCGTTACTTTCAAGAGCTAGATCATTAACGAAACTGGAAGGTATTGTAGATTGTTTAAAAATACTTACACCATGTTTAGAACTAAAGGTTGAGCCTGTTATCATGTTAATTAATTCATAATAAGAATCTTTTCTCAATATTGAAGAAATCGAGGAGAAAGAATTTTTGGTTAAGGTGTTATCAATTGAAGAAGAGTACATATAATAATTTTCTTCAATTGATATACAGATTTTTTTTGTATCATTAAATTCAATTATTCCGAAAGATTCACACTGTGCTTCTAATATGTTCTTGAACTTTCCTTGTGAATAACTATATACATATAAAATATTTTCACTTTTCTCTATCAGGTTATAAATTATTATTTCAGGAGTAGCATCTCCAGTGATATCCTCAAAGAATATATAGAATGGAGATTGAATCTTTTTATTAAGTAATGTACTCATAGATATTATATTATCTTCAGTTGAAAGTACAATATCTGCACCAAAAGTATCTTGAGATATAAGGATCACATCCTTCATATGATCGCCATTTATGTCTAGGGTATAATATGTATTTTCAGTGTTAAATACTGATATTGCATCACTGTGAGAAGAATTCAGGTTGCTATTTATGATGAAAATTATAGATAAGGATAGAAGTAGAGTAAAAATATATAATAAAACAAGGACGCTTTTTTTCATATGACCACCTCTCAGTAATATTTAAATACAATAAAGTAATTGATGTGAATGTTGATGCATGATAAGAAACAAGTGCGCCGCAGGCGCAAAAGATAAAGAACGAAGAACAAATATGGTTATTTTGCTTACTGATGGTCAGAAAAAATTATATTGTTTATTTCCATAGACAATAAATATTTCTTCTATTATTAAATATTTCATACTATCAATAGCTTTCAACTCTAAAAACTATCACCATTTATTATTTATTATCTATTATTTTTTATAATAAAGATTTTCTGACGAAAGGAAGAAAATCCTCCACAGTCGTTCTCTGTTCTTTTTTCTTTGAATTTGCTTCGCAATTTTTCTCTATTATAAATCAATCACCCCTCAATCAAATTGTTAAAAAATATGATATTTATATATCATATTCACTAAAGTTTTGATTTTGCATAAATTAAATAATTAATCACAAAATAATAGATATAATTAAAATAAGAAACTTGAGGTGGAGTATGGTTAAAAGAGTAAAATATGGGATGGTTATAGCTTTGATTAGCTTGCTTTTATTCGGGTGTAGCAAAGATAAATATGAAGAAGAGAAAATTGATCTTACAATAGTTATCCAAAGTAGTGATATTTATGGGAATGATGTAAGAAATAAGCTTGTTAAAATGTTTAATGAGAAATATGATTTTTACGATATTACTATAAAAGAAAATATTAATAACGATAAGGTAGTTGAAGAAATAAATAAGGGTGATGTAGATATAATGTTTTGTTCAGCCTATAATATGAGGGAACTTCAAAAAGAGGGATTACTCACAAATTTAAATAATGTATATTATAGTACCCATTTATTTGATAAAACATATAGTGCGATAAACTCTTATGGTAGAATTCAAAATTTGTTTTATGGACTTCCAATGTATGCATCAACATTTGAAATTTTTTATAATGAAGATCTTCTTGAGCAGTACAATATAGATACGACTAAAGATAATATAATCTCTTTACTAAAGAAATGTAAAGAGAATGATATAAAAATACCTATATTTGATGGAAATGAAAATGTACATAGCTTCCTGCTAGGTTTACTTATGAGCAATTATGTATATTTAAATGATTTTGATCTCCATAAGCAGGAAATGATAAATGGGTACGAGAAATTTAAGGGATTTTATGATGAAGGCTTATTAACCAGTGATATGTTTACAGTAGGAAATAGAAAAAACATGAATGACCTTATTGATGGTAAAATACCATTGATGATTTGTAATTCAAGCGATATAAAAGGATTTGAAAATAAGAATATAAGTGTATGGGATAATTACAAGATAGAAGACTATTGGATATATCCACCGGCTTTTGTAGACACTATTATTTGTTTTCCTACCATAAGTAAAAATGAAAAGGTCCAGAAGGAATTTATGCGTTACTTTACGAGTAGTGATTTTAATATAATCATGGAAGATGAAGGGAAAATATCACCTGATAAAAGTATAAATAAAGATTTGGGTGGACTTAACTTCTTTATAACAAAGCATTTGGAAACATCGTCACAGAATAGTTTTATATATAATAGATTTCTAAAAAGTGCTATGGAGAAAGATTTAGTTGATCTCTTAGATAAAACTATGAGTGGCAAGATTGAAAAAGAAGAGATGATTAAGGAGCTAGATGAGATATTAAATAAAAAAGTGTACTAAAAAGCAGCTGTAAGTTTTATGCTTACAGCTGCTTTTTAGTTCTTTAAAATTTCTTCTTTGCATGTACTACATACTCCGTAGAAATATACCTGATTTGAATAAACGTCGAAATCAGTGTAATTCTGGACATCTTTATTTATTCCTTCAAAAGTAATTCCTTCAATATCTTCAACAACATGGCAGTGTAAACAACTTATATGTGGATGAGAAGCAACACAAGCATCATATCTGAAATTACCCTCTCCAACATTTAGTTCCTGAACCAAATCAACTTCAACAAGAGTTTTTAGAGCTTTATACACAGTTGCTAAACTCATTGTCGGGTAATCATCCTGTAGGGATTTATAAATAGTCTCAGCGGAAGGATGAGCCTTTGTTGACTGAAGGTATTTGTATACAGCAATTCTTTGAGGAGTTAATTTAAGTTTCTTTTCTTTGAAAACCTTTGTAATATTATCCAATATAATCACCACTTTGTTATAATAATTTATTTTATTATATAATAAAAATTATTAGTTGTCAAAAACTAAATATTTATTTTGAAAAATATTAATTTATAATATTTTTCTGTCTTTCAATCATATAATGTAATATGGAAGGAGGATAAAAATTGAAAAAGACATATGTTTTAGATACTAATGTTCTTCTATACTCACCTAGAGCTATCAATAGCTTTGGTGAAAACAATGTAATTATACCAGAAACTGTACTTGAAGAGTTAGATAATTTAAAAAAGAATAATAATGACCTTGGGTATAATGCTCGTCAAGCAGCACGTATTCTGGATAAACTCAGATCAGTTGGAGATCTAAATAAAGGTGTCATGATTGAAAGTGGAGGAACTTTGAGGGTGGAGATAAACCACACCAACATAGAGATGCCAAAATCATGGGATACTGCAAAGGCTGATAATAGGATAATACAACTATGTTTAGGTCTCAAAAAAGATGGAGAAAATGTTTGCTTAATAACTAAAGATATATTTGAGAGAATAAAAGCTGATACCATGGGAATTGAAGCACAAGACTTCTATGAAGAGAGTCTTCCAGAAAGTGAACACCTCTATACTGGAAGAATTGAAGTGCTTGTAACAGGAAGTAAGATAGATGATTTTTATAGAAATGGTAAGATTGAGAAGACTGATATTATCTATTTTGATAAACAGAAAGATGGATATTACACACCAGAGTTATATAACAATCAATTTCTAGTTATAAGATCATTAGAAGACACTAAGAAAACAGCACTTGGTAGATATGATGGAAAAGTTATTGTTCCTTTACTCAGTGATAGAAAACATTTCTATGGAATTAAACCTAAAAATGTAGGACAGAAATTTATGACAGAAGCATTGTTTCTTTCTCATCAAACAACTCCTCTTGTTATAATTAAAGGACCAGCAGGGACAGGGAAAACACTATTTTCACTAGCAGTGGGATTGAATAAATTGAACAGGCGAGATGAGAAGCATTTTAGAAGAATACTTATATGTAGACCTACTGTTACTCTTGATGAGGAGATAGGATTCCTTCCAGGAAGTGAACAAGAGAAGTTGTTGCCATACATGAGACCAATTTTTGATAATCTTGAGATACTTCTTCATCAAAATCAAGAGGAAAGGTATGATGATGAAGAAAAATTAACTATGAGTATCAATGAGTTTTTCGAAAAAAGAATAATAACGACTGAAGCAGTTGCTTATTTAAGAGGAAGGTCAATCGTTAAGAATTGGGTTATAATCGATGAAGCACAGAACTTATCACCTAGACAGATAAAAGCAATAATAACTAGAATTGGAGAGGGAAGTAAGATTATATTAATTGGAGACCCAGAACAGATAGATCAACCATTTTTAGATGGACGTTCAAATGGACTCTGCTATGCTGCAGAGAAAATGAAGGGAAGTAAGTATTGTTGTCAGGTTACTTTATTTCATAAAGAATGTGAGAGGTCGAGGTTAGCAGAAGAGGCTGCAAGACTCCTGTGAGGACTGAAAATGCAGCGGGATACAATAGGAGGTTTACTGGTTTTACTTGGGTAAACAGCGTAATAATTAAGTATTGTTAGACATATATAGAAGCCTTTACTTTTGTAGAGGCTTTTTTTGTTGGTTTCAGGTAGTTGAAGAAGGAGCTAAGATTAATTAATTTAGGTTTCGCTCATAAAAATTTAAATTTGTTAATATTTAATTTGAAAAGATGAAAATAAGTGATATAATTAATAATATGGTAAAAAATGGTAAACAAAGAACGAGACATTTATAAAAGGTAATACAGACATAAATTAATCTTAATAATCATAGTAATTATCATGCAAATGGAAATCTATCCTTTAAATAAATTTGCTTCTATTTTAAGGGGGTGAGAGTCATATAAGATAGTTTCAAAAGATAGAAGCAATATATGAAAAAAGGGGGGTTTTTATTATAAAAACAAGGGGGGCAGAGTTGAATGCAGAAGAGGTTTAGAAATTACTTAGCAGTCTTACTTACTATACTTGTTTCACTTTTTGCTTTTAGTCCAGCGATTGCATTTGCTGCAAATTCAGATGCAAATGGGACTTTATCAAGGAATAGTCAATTAAAGGAAATATCTGAAAAGAAAATCAAATCAGAAGTCAATAAGGCGTTTGCAGATGATGAGTTTGTTGAGGTTTTAGTTGAGTTGAATAAACAAGTAAATACTAAAATAGCTTCTGAAAAAGCTATTAAAAACTTAGCATCAAAAGCTACACCTTATGAAATCAAAATTTCTAAAAGATTCGCTGTAGTTGATGAATTAAAATCAACAGCAAAAATGACTCAAAAGGATCTTTTAGAGTATTTAGAAAAACAACAAAAGATAGGAAAAGTTAAAGAATTTAAGAGTTTCTATATTGTTAATATGGTATATGTAAAAACAACTAAAGAAGTTGTTGAAGAATTATCATATAGAACAGAAATTAAATCTATAAACTTAAATAAAAAGATTCAAATGGATTGGCCAACTATATCAAAGACTAACAACGTAAATAGTGAGGACTCTATTGCTTGGGGAATAAATAATATTGAAGTTCCAGCAGTTTGGGATACTTACGGGATTTATGGTGACGGTGTTGTAGTTGGTGTCATTGACACAGGTTTTGATTGGCAACATGAGGCTTTACAGAGAAAATGGAGAGGTTTCAATCCAAATGATCCTGCTAATCCAACTACAGAAGGAAACTGGTTTGACGCTGTAGCTGGACAAGCAATGCCATATGATATACCAGAAATACCACATGGAAGTCACGTTACAGGAACAATACTGGGACAAGACCCAGAGGGAGAAAACAAAATAGGAGTAGCTCCAAATGCACAATTTATTACAGCTAAAGCATTTACTGCTGAAGGTGGAGAAGATGCATGGCTACTAGCTGCAGGTGAATGGATGTTAGCACCTAATGGTGATCCAGCTCTAGCACCTGATATTATTAATAACTCATGGGGCGGAGGTCCTGGATTAGATGAATGGTATAGACCAATGGTCCAAGCATGGAGAAATGCAGGTATATTACCAGTATTTTCAGCAGGAAATGAACCAAATGGTGTGCCAGCTCCTCCGGGATCAGTTACAGCACCATCAAATTACCCAGAGTGTTTTGCAGTAGGTGCTACTAATAGTAATAATCATAGAGGAATCTTCTCACGTCTTGGACCTAGTCCTTATGAGGGAGTCCTTAAACCTAATATTGCTGCACCAGGAGTTAATGTTCGTTCTTCAGTTCCAGGTGGACAATATGAAGATGGATGGAATGGAACATCTATGGCAGCACCACACGTATCTGGATTAGCTGCATTACTTCTTTCTGCAAATGCATCATTAACACCAGATCAATTAGAACAGATTATAGCAGATACAGCAACACCTACAACTGACGAGGATTATACAGAAGTACCTAACTATGGTTACGGACATGGAATAATTAATGCTTTTAATGCAGTATCATCTATAGCTTCTGGTCTTGGAGTTATTAAAGGTAATGTATTAAGAGATGGAAGCGATGTTCAAGAACCTACGATTCTAAAGCATGTAGAACTTAATGATCAATATACAGGTTTTAATGTTCCTGTAGAGATAGAAGTTGAAGATGATATAGCAATAACAAATGTTGAATTACTACTCAAAGTAGATGGAAATCCTTATTGGATGATTATTCCTCTAAATAGAACTTCTGGTGATCATAAAAAAGGAGTTTATGGAGGAAAAATCCCTGGAGGATTAGTACAGGAACCTGGATTCCAATACAAAATAAAAGTAAGTGATTATGGAAACAACACAGTAGAAACAGAGGAATATAGAGTAAATGTGATATTCGGAGAAAAACCAGATGAATTTTCAACTGATTTTTCAGAAGCACCAAGTAATTGGTTAATAATGGATGGAGACTGGCAGTGGGGAGAACCTACAACTGGACCAGAAAATAAAGATGGTAATAAATTAGTAGCTACTAAATTACATGGTGATTATTCAAATATGGGCGAGAGTTGGTTTGTTACTCCACCTCTAGACTTAAGAGAAGAAGGGAGTGCAGCATTAACTTTAAAACATTGGAATAAAATAGCTGACACTTATGATAAAGCTAGAGTTGCAATAACAAAAGATTTTGGTGAGAATTGGGAAATAGTTCATGAGTTTACTAAACAGGACTCAGAATGGCAAGGGTTATATGTGAACTTAAATGAGTATACATCATCAGCTTTACCAGTTTTTGTAGCATTTGTATTCCAATCAGGTTTTTCAGGTGCTGCCGCTGGATGGTATTTAGATGATGTAAAATTACATGGTGAAGATAATGTAGCACCACAAATACCTACTAATTTACAAGCTGTAGGTACAACAATAGGTATAAGTCTAAGCTGGGATAAATCTGATGATGTTGACGTAGAAAAATATGAAATATATCGGTCTACAACAGAAGCAGGAATGTCTCTTGAATTAATAGGAGAGTCACAAACTACATCTTATGTTGACTCAACTGTAGAATCTGGAGAAGTATATAAGTATTCAGTTAAAGCTTATGATTATGCAAAAAATGCAAGTGAATTATCAGAAGAAGTTATAGTTGCTGCACCAAGCATAGTAATACTATACTCAAATGATTTCGAAGCAGACAATGGTGGATGGACTTCAGGTGGAGAAAAGGATTCTTGGGAGTGGGGAGTACCTACTGAAGGACCTGAAAGTGCTTTCTCCGGTTCAAAAGTATGGGGAACTAACTTAGATGGCCAATATGAAAGGTATGGCGATTTTTGGTTAGAGAGTCCTGAATTAGATTTAACAGAAGTTGATTCAGCAGATTTATCATTCAAGCAATGGTTAAGTACTGAAGTAAGATGGGATAAAGCATATGTTAAAATATCTACTGATGATGGAGACACATGGGAAACTCTATTAGTTCAGGATGGAGTAAAAAATTCATGGGATACAGTTGCTATTCCTTTAAATAATTATACAGGTAATATTGTAAAAGTTAGATTAAATCTAACAAGTGATGTTTCTGGTAATGATTATGGATGGTACGTAGATGATGTAACAATTTCAAGTACAACAAGTTCAGCTGTTACTCTTCATACTTTATCTGATGTATCAGATAACTCTTTTGAAGAAAAAGAAAAGTTAGACTATAAAGTTGATAAGAAAATGGATTTTAGTAATGAAAAAGGTAATTTTAAAGTTTATTCCGAAAACAACATTAATGCTGCAAATGGATTACCAGTTGACGCTGTTGTAACAGTTGTTGAAACAGGCAGAAGCATGCGTGTAAATCCATTGAATGGATCTTATAGAATAATTCATCCTTCAAATGAAGATGGAGAATCTTGGACAGTTCGTGTTGATGCTTATGGATATTATCCAGTAGAAGAGCAAGTTCAATTACAAGAAGATGCTGAAGTAATTAAAAACTTCGTTCTTGAAAAAATGCCAACAGGAACTATCAGTGGAACAATCGTTAACGAACGTACAAATGAACCAATTGTTGGGGCATATGTTAGAGTTATTAATGATACTAAAGTAGCTCCAGTTATGACAGATGAAAATGGAAACTTCACATTAAGTGATGTTATTCAAGGAGACTGGACAATAAAAGTAACTCATGGAAAATATTATGAAATAGAAACTAATGTTAGTGTAAATGGTAATGAAAATACAGAAGTATCTGTTGAAATGAAGCCATTTATAGGATTCAGCGATGAGATTGTTTATGATGATGGAACAGCTGAAAATGCAACAGTATTAAATAGTGCTGGAAATGGGCTAGCTGTTAGAATGACACCTAATGGAACTGCTGCTATTAAAGGTGTAAATATTAAGTTATATGGTGAAGAATGGCCATCACCAGGTGGAACTGAATTCACAATAGCAGTATATGATTCTAAGGAAGATGGAACTCCTGGAAAAATGATATTCCAAACAGAAGCTTTAGAAGGAATTAGAGGAGAATGGAACTTTATAGATTTATCACAATATGGTTTTGCAACAAATAAAGATTTCTATGTAACTACAATTCAAACAAAACCAGGATTAGAATCACCAGGTGTTTGTACAGATACAAGTTCTTCAAGTGGAAGAAGTTACATGTATGTTGAGGGTGGATTCAAACTTATGGAAAAAGACGATGGAAACGTAATGATGCGTGCCGTAGTTGAGTATTCATTAGATTGTCCTTCAATAACAGTACCTTCAAATATGACTTATACAAATAATGAAAAAGTGACTATCTCAGGTACAGTTAGTACAGATAGTGCAGTAAATGTATATGTAAATGATGTTTTAGTTAAAACAGTACAAACTAATAACAAAGAATTCTCTTCAGAAGTAGAATTAACTGAAGGTGAAAACAGAATTTATGCAACGGCTTCAATAGAAGCAGGTGAAACTGATCCAAGTCAAGTTATCATAGTAATTAAGGATACAGTTAACCCAGAATTAAATATTGAAACTCCAATTGATGGAACAGTAGTTAATAAAGAAGTTGTTACTGTAAAAGGTAACGCAGTTGATACTGATCTAGCTGAAATTTTAGTAAATGGAGAAAGAGTTGAATTCAATCAAGATGGAACTTTCGAAACTAAGATTATTGTTAATAATGGAGAAAATATTATAAAAATTGAAGCAATTGATAAAGCTGGTAATAAAGTATCTAAAGAAGTAAAAGTTACAGTAAATATAAATGCTCCAACTATGACTGATATTACTCCAAACTCAGCTGTAATTGTAAAAGCTGGTGATGAAGTTAAAGTTTCATTCCACAGTAATGCTTTGGGGTCAGCTGCATGTTTCAATATTATTGCATCTAATAATGTAAGTGTGAATGTTGATAATAATGGTATTAATATGGTTGAAGTAGAACCTGGATTCTATGAAGGTACTTGGGTAGTTCCAGAAGGAATAGCTTTAATTAATGCTGCTATTAAGATTGAGATAACTGATGTTTCTGGTAACCATGCAGAAGAGATAGCACCTGGAACAATTACTACAGCTGATAATTTAAGTACTCCAATAGAAATATTAGGACTAAACATTAAGCAACAATTTGGTGGAACTGTTGTAGAAGCTGAAATTAAGAATATTAATAGAATGACTCAAAGTCCAACATTAATAATCGTAGTATCTGATGAGCTAAATAGAGTAGTTAATATTTCTACAGCTAACATTTCAGAATTATTACCAGGTAAATCAATTACACTTGGTTCAGGATTTAACACACCTGAAAGTGGAACTTACACTGTAAGAGCACTTGTGTGGGATAAAATTGAAAATATGGAATCTCTAGCAGAGCCTATGGAAAAATCATTTGTAATTGAGTAATAACTTAGAAAGAGAAGGTTCATCCTTCTCTTTCTGTTTAAGATACTAAAATATTATTGGGGGAGGAATATTTATGAATTACAAAAGGGTGACTTGTATAGCATTATCACTCTTAATTACAAGTAGTGTGACAAGTTATGCTGATATACCCAAAGGTACAGTTGTAATTGACGATAAAGCATATGATCTACACTATGTTAATCAAAAAGTAAATTTAAAAAAGATATATAAACAGTATAAAAATGCGGTATCTGATGTATATATAAAAGCTAATAATGGAAAATGGTACAATAATTCCACTGGTAAAGAAATGTCAAAGGAATTTATTCCAAAGGTTACTTATACAGATGAAAAGGGTAAGATCTTTGATTATTCCCAAGAAGATGGTGTTGAGATAGAACTTGCTGCTGAAAATGTTAGTTTTATTAACGCTAATCAAGTGGAAATCCAATTTAATAAAAAGATGATGGAAGAATCAATACTTAATAAAAATAATTATAAAATTGGAAAAATAAATTTAAGTGAAAATGATATTATTGAATTAAAAGAAGATGGAAAGACAGTCATAATAACCTTAGAGAATAGTTTAAAAGGGAAAATTATTGATACTAGTATTTTTATATCTGAAAAAATATTAGATATAAATAATAATTCTTTGAATGATGACTTTACCCAAAATATGTTAGTAATCAATGATGCCGAAGTTAAACTTGATAAAGAAATAAATAAAGATATTAACATCATCGTTAATAATTATGATTTAGTTGATATGAAGATAAATGGAGACATATATATAAATGCTGACAATGTAAAAATCAATAAAATAGTTTCAAGTGGAAACATAATTGTTAATGAAGGCGAAAATAGAAAAACTCAACTTTCAAATTCTGAATTTAAAAATGTACATGTTTTATCTAATGTAGATGATAGTATTACTTTAAACAGTATAAAATCGGATACTCTGACTTTAAAGAGTAATAAGGGTACACAAATTACTGCTAATGGAAGTACAAAAATCAATAAGACTACAATACAAAGCGCAGCGACGTTAGAGCTTATAAGTGGTTCTCTAGGTAAAGTAACTATTAATATTGATAAAGATAAAGAAACTGAAAGTTTAGTAGAGTTTAAGGGTAAATTTAAAGATTCTATTATAATGGAATCTGGAGCAATGCTTAATATAGTGCAAGGAGCAGAGATTGATAAGTTAGATGTTAAACCTTTTTTCAAAGATTCAATAATAACTGTTGAGGGTGCAGTCAAGAATATTGAAGTTAATAGAGAGTGTATCTTGAATATTTTGAAAAAAGCAAATGTTACAAATGAAATAGTCGTTAACTGTAAATCAATGATAAATTGTGAAAAAGGTTCAAAGGTAAATAAATTAAACATTTCACCAAACAACAATATTGACAAGCTAAACATAGCAGGAGAATTTAAGCTAATAGAAATAACAGAAGAAGCTAATATGGATTTTAGTGAAAATACAGTTGTTCATAAATTGGTTGCTTACAAAAATGCTGTTTTAAATGGATATAAGACTGTAAATATTAAGGAAATACAAGCAGATAAAGAAGTTGATATAACGAAAGAAGATAACGCTAGAAATAAGGAGTTTAATTTACCGAATATTAAACCTATTCAAAAGAATAGTGGTTCAACTTCAACATCCTCAGGAGGTTCATCTTCCACAAGTTCTGGAGGCGGTGCAACCCCAACATACCCAGGAGGAGGTACAACACCAGGTACTGTTACCAACTCTAAACCTGAAGCTAATAGTGTTGTTATATCTGGTGAAGTTAAAGTAGGGAAACAGATAACTGGTAATTATGAGTTTTATGACATAAATGGGGATAAAGAAGGAAACTCATTATTAAAGTGGTATAGAGCAGATGATATGAATGGAACAAACAAGACAGAAATTTCCAATGGAAAAACCTATATGCTAACAAACAGTGATTTAGGTAAATATATATCATTTGAAGTTACACCAGTAGCTACTAGTGGAGAAATAACTGGAACTGCAGTAATGAGTAATTTTATAGGACCTGTTGAAGAAGTAGTTGTAGCAGATACAGAAAAACCAGTAATCACATTGAAGGGAAGTAAGACAATAAATCTAGAAGTAGGAGCTGTATATGAAGATGCTGGAGCAACAGCAGTGGACAACAAAGATGGAAATATAACAGGCGAAATCGTAATCACTGTAAAGGATCAAGCTGGAAATAAAATTGATGAAGTAGACACAACAAAAGCCGGTAAATATACAATCTATTACAATGTAAATGATAATGCAGGAAATAAGGCTGAAGAGGTAACAAGAATTGTCTCAGTAAAAGAAATAGAGGTACCGCAAGATGTGTCAGTAAATATTGAAGTGAATGGTTATGATGTTGTGATAACAGTAAAAGGAGAACAACTTAGGGAACGTATCTCGGTTAGAATTATTAATAAAGAAACAGGAGCGTTAATGGATGCACAGGAAAAACATCCTGTTGGAAATAAAGCAGTGTTTAAGACAAGAATTGACAAGGTTGGAGTATATAATGTAGATATTAAACCATTATTAAATGGGAAGATTATAACAGGAGAATTTACAATTGAGGGGCAAAACCCAGATATAGTCAAGCCAGAAATAAGCTTGAATGGTAAAAAAAAAATTGAGCTAGAAGTAGGAACTGCATATGAAGATGCAGGGGCAACAGCAGAGGACAACAAAGATGGAAATATAACTGAAAAGATAGTAGTTACAATCACAAATAAACAAGGAAATGTAGTTGATAAAGTAGATACTTCAGTAGTTGGAGAATACACAATTCATTACAATGTATTTGACCAATCCAGAAATCCTGCAGATGAGGTTACAAGAACAGTTATTGTAAAAGAAGCTCATGATACAGAAAAACCAACAATTAAATTGAATGGAAATAAAGAAGTAGAGTTAGTAGTAGGCGATGTTTACGAAGAAGCAGGAGCAACAGCAGAGGACAACAAAGATGGAGAGATAACAAACAAAATAGTAACGACAATTACAAATAATCAAGGTAATGTTGTTGAAGCAGTAGATACTTCAATGCCAGGACAATACACAGTTCATTATAACGTAACTGATGAAGCTGGAAATGCAGCAGAAGAGGTTACAAGAAGTATTGTAGTAAAAGAAGCTCCTGATACAGAAAAACCAACAATTAAATTGAATGGAAATAAAGTAGTAGAGTTAGTAGTAGGAGATGTTTACGAAGAAGCAGGAGCAACAGCAGAGGACAACAAAGATGGAGAGATAACAAACAAAATAGTAACGACAATTACGAATAATCAAGGTAATGTTGTTGAAGCAGTAGATACTTCAATGCCAGGAGAATACACAATTCATTACAACGTAACTGATGAAGCTGGAAATGTGGCAGATGAGGTTACAAGAACAGTTATTGTAAAAGAAGCTCCTGATACAGAAAAACCAACAATTAAATTGAATGGAAATAAAGAAGTAGAGTTAGTAGTAGGCGATGTTTACGAAGAAGCAGGAGCAACAGCAGAGGACAACAAGGATGGAGAGATAACAAGCAAAATAGTAGTGACAATTACAAATCAACAAGGAAATGAAGTGGCTGCAGTAGATACTTCAGTAGTTGGACAATACACAGTTCACTACAACGTAACTGATGAAGCTGGAAATGTGGCAGATGAGGTTACAAGAAGTGTTGTAGTAAAAGAAGCTCCTGATACAGAAAAACCAACAATTAAATTGAATGGAAATAAAGAAGTAGAATTAGTAGTAGGAGATGTTTACGAAGAAGCAGGAGCAACAGCAGAGGACAACAAGGATGGAGAGATAACAAGCAAAATAGTAACGACAATTACGAATAACCAAGGTGATGTTGTTGAAGCAGTAGATACTTCAATGCCAGGACAATACACAGTTCACTACAACGTAACTGATGAAGCTGGAAATGTGGCAGAAGAGGTTACAAGAAGTGTCGTAGTAAGGGTGATACCACAAGAGGTAGCAGTAAATGTTGATGTTAATGGTTATGATGTTAAGATAACTGTAGAAGGACAACAAATTACTGATCAGGTGTCAATTAAAATTATCAACAAACAAACTGGTCTTGTAGAGTTTATGGATACACGGTCACCTAAAAATCATAAAGTAGTATTCTCAAAGAGGATTGAAAAAGCTGGTGAATTTACAGTAGATATTAAACCATTTAAAAATGGAGATATTATAACAAGAAATTTCACAATTCAAGGCGTAGATACAGTGAAACCTGAGATTTGCTTAAATGGTGAAGAAAATATTCAGCTAGAAGTAGGGCAACCATATGAAGAGGCTGGAGCAACAGCACTGGATAATGTAGATGGAAATATTACAGACAAGATTGTAATGACAATTACAAATAACCAAGGTAATGTTGTTGAAGCAGTAAACACTTCAATGTCAGGAGAATACACAGTTCACTACAACGTAACTGATGAAGCTGGAAATGCAGCAGATGAGGTTACAAGAACAGTCATAGTAAAAGAAACACCTCAAGAGGGACCTGTAAAAATTGAAGTTGATGGATATAACGTGAAAATTACTGTTGAGGGAGAAGATATTAAAGATTTAGTATCTATTACAATAATTAATGATGAAACTGAAGAAGTTGAGGATGCTCAAACTGAAGCTTCAGTTGGAAATAAGGTTATATTTAATAGAAGAATCGAGAAAATAGGAAAATTTACAGCTCGTATAAATGCATTTAAAGACGGAGAACCAATAGAAAGAACATTTTATATTAATGGTGAAGACCAAAATAAAGATACAGTTAAACCTGTTATAACATTAAAAGGAAAGTCTCTTGTGGAATTAGAAGTAGGAGAAGTTTATGTGGACGCTGGAGCAAGTGCAGTGGACAATATAGATGGTGATTTAACAGAGAAAATATTAATGTCAATAACAGATAGAGAAGGTAAGGCAGTTGATAGAGTAAATACAACAACACCAGGTGAATATACAGTTCACTATAATGTTGTAGACCAAGGAGGAAATAAAGCTGAAGAGGTAACAAGATTAGTTATAGTAAAAGAGAAAGAAGTACCTCAAGAAGATCCTGTAACAATAGAAGTTGATGGATATAACGTTAAGATTATTGTAGAGGCTGAAGGAATAAAAGATTCTGTATCAATTACAATAATCAATAATCAAACTGGGGAAGTTGAGGATGCACAAACTAAATATTCAAATGGAAATAAAGTAACATTTGAAAGAAGGATAGAGAAAGCAGGACAATTCACAGTAAATATTAATGCTTTAAAAGATGGAAATGTAATTAGAAAAACATTTGTAATTGAAGAGCAAGAGGAAATAAAAGATACAGTTAAGCCAGTTATAACTTTAAATGGAGATTCTCATGTGGAATTAGAAGTTGGAAATATTTATGAGGATACTGGAGTAACAGCAGTGGATAATGTTGATGGAGATTTATCAGACAAGGTATTAGTGACAATAACAAATCATGATGGTGTTGAAGTTACAGAAATAGATACAACAAAACCTGGCCAATATATAATCCACTATAATGTTAGTGACCAAGCAGGAAACGCAGCAGTAGAGGTGACTAGAACAGTTATAGTAAAAAAAGCACCACAAGAGGGACCAGTATTAATTGAAGTGGATGGATATAATGTGAAGATTACTATAGAAGGCCAAGACCTTAAACCTTCAGTAGCTCTTATGATAATCAATAAAGAAACTGGTGTGTTAGAAGATATACAAGAAAAAACTCCTGTTGGTAATAAAGTAGTATTTGAAAGAAGAATTGAAAAAGTTGGCGAGTATACTGCGATGATAAAAGCCTTTATAAATGGGGAAACAATAGAAAGAGAATTCAGTATATCCCAATAGTAAAATTATCATTCATAAAAAGTATATATTTAGTAGAAGCCTCTGATTTATAGAGGCTTCTTTTGTGTATATACTGAAAAATTAATGAAAGAAGTTATAAATGGTAAATTAATCCTGTTGATAAACGGGATTTATGAGAGTAGTGTTCTATAGATAACTCTCTTTTTTAGAATACCGTTGAAAAGTTTTTGCACAAAAATGTACAAGTTATTGTAAATAGTAAACTAATCTTGTTGATAAACGGGATTTATGAGAGTAGTGTTCTATAGATAACTCTCTTTTTTAGAATACCGTTGAAAAATTTTTACACAAAAATGTACAAGTTATTATTTTTTCAACGGTATATTAAAAAAGAGAGTAATATGTTGTAGTATAATAAGTATAAAGGCATGTGTAAATAAATAACAAGTGAATATACGAGTATACTGACTTGTTATTTATTTGAACTTGGCTAAATTAAATATCAGGAGATTGGGTTATGGAGACAAGGGATACGATACTTTTTGAGGGAATGCTCTTTATATATATAATGGTAAGTGCCATTGAGGATAGCTTAATTGGAATAGAATTTAAAGTTTATGCATTATTGGCATACACAATAATAAAATTGATATATTATCATCTTGAACACAGTGGAATTAAGAGATTATTGTTGATAGGGATATATATATATATTTTCATAATTGCATCCTCACAGCAATTCAATATGATTCTTATTATGGTACCATTGAATGTTATGCAATTATCAAAAAATATGAACAATGGAAATAGATTGATAGTAACTTTTATCACAACATTAGTAAGTTGTAAAATCTTGAATTCTAAGATATTTGTGATAATTTTCTTTGGGATACTAAGCTATGCTGCTATTATTTTCATTGAGGAAAATAATAAGAGGATAATAACAGGTAAGAATAGAATAATTGAGCTTGAAGAGGAGAGATATGCCCTTGGTAAAAATCAATCAAAATTCATTGAACGTGAGAAAACCATCAAAATTATAACACAGATGGAGGAGCGAAACAGAATATCACAGAATATACATGATACAATAGGACATACACTTGCTGGTTCATTGATGCAATTGCAGGCACTTAAGATAATGATCACTGAAGAAGGGCAAAAGGAGATATTAAATAGGGTAATAAATGAATTAAAAAATGGTATGGATGATACAAGAAAAGTGCTTAAGAAGATAAAACCTGATAATAACGAGAACGGATTTAATACACTTAAGAAGTTGTGCATGAAGCTTGAAGATAACGGCATTGAGATTATATTGAAATATAATTGTCATGAGGATATACCGGTATATTACTGGAATATAATTAATACAAATATAAAGGAAGTATTCACTAATTTATTGAAATATTCATGTGCTTCAAAGGTGAATATTACATTTGAAGAGATGAATAAGTTCATTAAAATTGAGGTTAAAGATAACGGAAAAGGATGTAAAAATATTAAAAAGGGTATGGGGATTAGAGGAATAGAAGAGCGAGTAGGGATAATAGGTGGAAAAATTATAACTCACGGAGATTGTGGATTCTCTATTATTCAGATAATACCGAAGGAGAATTGTGATGGATAAGATAAAAGTTTTAATATGTGATGATGATGCCCTAATTAGGGATGCATTGAAGATTATATTGAGTGCAGGTGGAGAAATAGAAGTTGTGGATACTGCAGTTAATGGAGAAGATGGAGTTAATAAGGTAATTAAAAATGAAGTTGATGTAGTTTTAATGGACATAAGGATGCCAGTAATGAGTGGTGTTGATGCTTGTAAATTAATTAAAGATAGGACAAATATCCCAGTGCTTATATTAACTACATTTGATGAGGATGAATACATAGTACAAGGAATAAAAAATGGAGCTTCTGGATATATGTTAAAAAGCAGCGATCCACAGGAGATAATCGATGCAATCAAGATAATAAACAATGGTAACACATATATGCAAGGAGATGTAATGGATAAACTGAGAGATAATATATTCCAAAATAATTCATCAAAGAAGTTAGATAATTTTACAGAACGAGAAAAACAAATTATAGAGCTCATAGCAGAAGGTTTGAGTAATAAAGAAATATCACAAAAAATATTTATTTCAGAGGGAACGGTCAAGAATTATATAACATCAATATTAAATAAAACTGACTTGAAGCATAGGACTCAAATTGCAATCTGGTACCTAAAGTGAGGCACACAATAAATATCTCTCTTTTTTAAAAAGCCGTTGAAAAGCATTTTTGCATAATGGACAAGTAATAAATATGTTTTCAACGGTATCTTAAAAAAGAGAGATATATAGTGACTTGATACAAATAATAGGAAGTACAGGAATGAAAAAATGGATATTTTTCAAAAAGGATATGACGAAAGTCATGTCCTTTTTATTACCTTGTGTACTTAACTCTAATAAGTATTTGCAATATAATAAGAGTATAGAAATGATAAATTAAAATTTAATATAAGATATTCTGAAGAATGAAGAATATCAACAATATTTGTTCTCTGTTCTTTATTCTTTGTTCTTTATATATAAGGAGGGATTTATAAATGGCTATGATAGAGGTTATGGGTTTAATAAAGAAATTTAAGGATGTTACAGCTCTAGATTGTATAGATTTTTCAGTTGAAGAGGGCGAGATAATTGGATTGCTAGGACCAAATGGTGCAGGTAAATCTACATTTATAAATATATTATGTGGACTTATTAGCAGTGATAAAGGTGATATTAAGATATTTGGTTTGGATACCCAAAAAGATATGAAGAAGATAAAAGCTGATATAGGGGTTGTTCCTCAGAATCTTGCTATATATGGAGACCTTACGGCATATGAGAATGTTAAATTTTTTGCTAGTTTATATGGAATTAGAGGAAAGAAGGCTAATGAGTGTGTTATGGAAGCTTTGAAATTTGTTGGGCTTGATGACAAAGCAAAACTAAAGCCATCAACCTTCTCAGGAGGGATGAAGAGACGTCTAAATATAGCTTGTGCCATAGCTCATTCCCCAAAGCTTTTATTCATGGATGAGCCTACCGTGGGGATCGATCCACAATCAAGAAATCATATCCTTCAATCGGTTAAAAAACTCAATGAAAGAGGCACTACAGTAGTTTATACAAGTCACTACATGGAAGAGGTTGAAGAAATCTGTGGAAAGATTTTTATACTTGATCATGGTAAGGTAATTGCACAGGGAAATAAGGAAGAGCTTACTACATTAATTACAGATTATAAAGAAATAAATGTGACCATTGGGCTTATCAATGAGGAAGTTTTGAAAGATATGAAAAATATCAAAGGTATCAAAGATGTGAAGTTAGAGAATAATGAAATACACATTACATCTGAGAAGAACAAAGATAATATGAATGAAATATTGGATTATCTAAGAGCTAGAGAAATAGGAATTAAGAGCATAAAGATAAATGTTCCTAATCTTGAGACAGTGTTCTTGAGTTTAACAGGTAGAAAGCTTAGAGATGATTAAGAGGGGGGGAAAAAATGAGGATTCTCAGTATTGCAGTTAAGGATATAAAGCAGATTTTTAGAATGAAGAGTGTAGTATTTATGATGGTTGCATTCCCCTTATTATTAATTTTAATTCTTGGAACAGCATTAGGGGGTACAAAGGTATCGGGAGGAGTAGATACTGTTATAAATACAAAAGCTGTTTATTTTATAGAAAATGAAGGAATTGTACAGGAAGCTTTCGATTCTTTCAATAAGAATTTTGATAAAGAGTTAATTTCTTTTAAAGAAGTAAATACGAAAGAGGCAGGGATTGAGCTATTACAAAATGGAGAATATCCAGCTTTTGTAATGATAAACAGTGAAGAAAATAAAATTCAGGTTATAAAATCACCTAAATTTGACTTTGAGGGGGATTTTATAGAAGGTATAATCAGCTCATTTGCAAATAGAGCTAGTGTTGCTATGACATTATATAAATATATTCCTAATAGTATTCAGGAAATTCAAGAAAGTGAAAATTATTCAGATTATGTAACTCTTAAAGGAATAAACAATGATAATAAAAAACCGAGAGCTATTGATTATTATGGAATAACCATGTTAACCATGATAATAATGTATATGACTACCACAGCATCAGAATTTCTTCTTTATGAAAAGGAGATAGGAACTGATAAGAGAATAAAGATAAGCAACATCACAGGAATGGAATTATTCTTTGGAAAATTGCTTGGACAGATAGTGTCTGCAGCAATACAGATAGGGATAATAATGTGTGTTAGCTCATTATTATATAAAATAAATTATGGACAGGATCTAAAAAGTGTAATTCTAATTGTTGCATCTCAGGCGATTCTTATGATTGCATTAGGACTTGCAATAGGAATTTTTGCTGATCCAGAGTCACCAACTGGGAGTGTATTTAATATAGTTATTCCTATATTGGTATTTCTTGGAGGCGGATATTTCTCACTAAGAGGTCTTGGAAGTGATTTTTTAATTAAATTAGGTAATATAAGTCCAGTGAAGTGGATAAATCAATCTTTATTTGAAGTTATATATAATGGAAGTTACAGTACGGTGAATAAGCTGCTTTTAATAAACACTATAGTGACAGTTATTCTATTATTAATAGTGGCAATGAAATTCAGTAGAAAGGAGTGTAAGGCATGAAGATAATTCTGATGGCACTGAACTCTCTGAAGTTAACCTTTAGGGGTAAGTTTTCTATATTTAAATATATTGTTATACCAGTTTTAAGTGTTTATTTGTTGATAGGACTTGGGACAAAAAGCAGTGATAATGGATTAAGAGCAAAAATAGTAGATAATGATAAAAGCTTTTTATCACAATTATATATAGATGAGTTTTTAAAGAATAATAATGTGAAAGTTTATGATGGAAATGAAGATACAACAAAATTATTGACTTCTGATAAAATTGATATTTCCTTGGAAATATCTCAGGGATTCCAGAAAAAAACTTTTATAGCTGATTCTCCTAGTATAGTAATAACATCAATAAAAGGAAGCGAAACTTCTATATGGATTAAAGAATACAGTAATAATCTTATAGAATTATTTAAGAACTTATCAAAAATCTCAGGAGAAGATGAAGAAGCTTTTAAGAAGCTTTATGATGAATATAATAGAGACAAAATAATAATAGAAAATTCCGTTATAGATTATAACGGAAATGTAGCAGAAGTTACAAGACTGGCTATGGGAATACTAATAATGTTTATAATGTATAATTGTATAGGAAATACATCCAGAATTTTAAGAGAGAAAAATAATAAAACTTATTACAGAATAAGGACAGCACCAGTAAGTTCTTTAGAGTATATAATGGGAAATGTTTTATTTAATATTATACTGCTTACTATACAATTAATACTTGTACTAATAGTTGTATTTAAGATACAAAAAGCTCAGTTAGGAATTGAACCATGGATATTATTTGCTGCAATTATGAGCTTTGGATTAAGCGCAATAGGAATAGGAATGTTGGTTGTTGCATTTTCTGATATAAAGAGTGTTGGTGGAATAGCAGTACCAATAATAGTTACACCAACATGTATGTTGAGTGGATGTTTCTTCCCAGTTGAAGTAATGCCGGACTTTATGCAGAAGATATCATACTTCTTCCCACAGAGATGGGCATTGAATGCAATTAAAACAGCTCAACTAGGAAGTGCTAATATAGAGGTATATATATCCATATTAGTAACTTTAGCATTTGCAGCAGTGTTCTTTTTGATTTCTTCTTTAAAAATGAGAAAGAGCAGAGCTATTAAAAACATCTAAAATATTAGTTGAGAGTGGAGAATTGAGAACTTAGGATGTTTCTGACCCCAGTCAGAAGCATCCATCGGTCTCCACTCTCCACTTTCAACCCTCAACTTCTTTTAAAGTTTTACTCTCCTTAAAGAATTTTCAAACATTCTTTAGAGTTTATAACAATGTAAATTTATGATATACTACCTAAGGATGATTTTTACTTGAGGAGGAGAAAAGATGGCACGTTTAAGAAAAAAATGGTGGGCAAGAGATGCCATGGAAGGCAGTGGGATATTTATTCAAGATATGTATGACCACAAAGGAAAATGGAATGAAGTATTCGGAAACGATAATGACATATATCTAGAATTAGGTTGTGGAAGAGGGGATTTCGTTGTTGAAACAGCTGCCCTAAATCCAGATAAGAACTTTATAGCAGTTGACCTTAAAGATGAGGTTTTATGCTATCTTTCAAAGAAATGCACAGAGAAGAATCTTAAAAATGTTAGATTCATGGCTCTTAATATAATGCTAATAAAAGATATTTTTGCAAAGGACGAGATTAAGAGAATATATCTAAACTTCTCAACACCTTGGCCAAAATCTAAACACAATAAGAGAAGATTATCACACCCTAAATTCCTAGAACTATATGGAGAATTTTTAGCTCCAAAGGGTGAAATATGGCTAAAAAGTGATGACAAGCCTTTCTTCGTAGACTCAGCTTACTATTTCAAGGATTCAGGATATCAGTTAAGATATCTAACGTATGATCTCCATAATAGTATATACGCAGATAAGAGTGTAAGAACCGAATATGAGACTAAGTTCTCAGCAATGGGGAAGAAGATTAATTTCTTAATAGCAAAAATGAAGTAAATTTCAGGCAGTTGAGAAAAGACCAATCTCGGCGTCACTAAGGCTCTCTGTGCTGCTCATGTACCAAATACGTACAATTCGCTGCTCGTTCGCCTTGTTCCTTGACCTTGAACTTTTTCAACGCCTGAAAAAGTCGCAGAGAAGATTAAAATTTAAACAGCCTTTAGGGCTGTTTTTTTTATGGAGAGATTTCAAAAAATCATGACTTAATGCCATAATGGATGTATAATGTAAATAGTTAATAGATTAAGTCGAGGGGGAAATGGCATGAAATTATTTGAAGAAACATTAAGACAAATCCACCCTGGTGATAGGGGTGCTGAGAAGAAAGCATGGGATAGACTTAATGGCCTTACGAAACCTATTGGAAGTTTGGGTGAACTTGAGAATATAGCTGCGAAGTTTGCTGGGATAACGGGTAAGGTGTTTAATGAGATAGATAAGAAAAATATAATTATAATGTGTGGAGATAATGGTGTTGTTGAGGAGGGGGTAAGTTCCTGTCCGCAAGATCTTACGTATATAGTTACAAATAATTTCACAAGAGGAATAACTGGTGTTAATGTATTAGCGAAATTCTATAAATCCGATATAACTGTGGTTGACGTTGGTGTTAAGAAGAAAATAGAGAATCCAAAGGTTATAGATAAGAGAGTTATGGAAGGGACTAATAATATTGTAAAAGGACCTGCAATGACTAGAGAACAATGTATTGAAGCTATAGAGGCTGGAATAGATGTTGTTGAGAAACTAGTGAAGAATGGGTATAACATTCTTGGAACTGGAGAAATGGGAATTGGAAATACAACCACAAGTGCTGCTATTATAAGTGCTATTACAGGTCTTTCGGTGGAGCAGACAACTGGAAAAGGATCTGCCCTTACAGCGGAAGCTTTTGAGAATAAGAAGAGAGTTATAGAGACGGCACTTGAGATTAACAAGCCTGATAAAGAAGATATTATTGATGTTATATCAAAAGTTGGAGGGCTTGATATTGCAGGATTATGTGGAGCTTTTTTAGGAGCTGCTAGATACAAGGTTCCAATAGTAATCGATGGTATAATAGCTAGTGCAGCCGCTTTATGTGCATTCAAACTTAATAAAAATGTGAAGGATTATATGTTTCCATCTCATTTATCAGCAGAACCAGGTGCTATATATGTAATGAAAGAAATCGGACTTACACCAATGCTTAATCTTAGAATGAGATTAGGAGAAGGGAGTGGATGCCCTCTTGCTTTTTCAATAATAGAGAGTGCCCTTTATACAATATGTAACATGGGGACATTTGATGATGCTAATATTGTTACAGATTATCTAATAGACTATGAAGGCAACAAGGTGATAAACTAATGAATTTATATGTGGTGAGACATGGAGAGAGTATAGGGAATATTGAAAAGAGTTATCATGGTAGCGAAGAGATGGAGCTTTCTGAAAAGGGCGTAGCACAGGTAAAGACTCTAAAGAAAAAGCTTGGTAATATAAAGTTTAATAAGATATATGTTAGTGAGAGAAGCAGAGCAGCACAGACCGCAGAACTCCTTGGATATAAGGATGTTGAAATTAGTGAAAAGCTCAACGAGAGAGGATTTGGAATATTTGAGGGAATGACATTTTCACAGATTGAGAGAGAATATCCACTGCAGTGTTCACATTGGTTGGAGGATTGGAGAAATTATAAACCTGACAAGGGTGAGAGTCATAGTGATATCGCAAAGAGAGTGTTTGCTTTTATGGATGAATTACTTAAAAATGAGATGGATGATGTTTTAATCATAACCCATGCTGGGGTAATGAGAATGATGTATTGCTATGTGATGGATAAGAGAGAAGAGTTATTCTGGAAATTTTCATGTGATAATTGCGATATGGCAGTTATAAAGTATGAATATAATAATTTGTTTCTTGACAGTATAGAGAAGATTGAGGGGAGATAACAAAATGAGTAAGATAACCTTAGTCACAGGAGGAAGTAGAAGTGGAAAGAGTACCTTCGCTGAGAGTTTATTTGAAGGAAGAGATGATGTTCTTTATATAGCAACTGCTATAGTTACTGATAAAGAGATGGAGAACAGAATACAAAGACATATAGAAGATAGAAATTCAAATTGGGATACATATGAAGGCTTTAAGAATCTACATAACACGATTAAGAGTACAGACAAGAAATTTGTACTTTTAGATTGTGTAACAATAATGATGACCAATCTCCTCTTTGAGAAGGATCAGGATTATGATAATATGCCAATGAAAGATTTGGATGGTATATTAGAAGATATAAAACATGAATTTAAATTGCTTATTGACAGTTGCAGAGAATATGATAAGGAACTTGTCATGGTTACAAATGAAGTGGGCAGTGGAATTGTACCAGAATATAAAATCAGTAGAATCTTTAGAGATATAGCAGGATGGGTAAATCAATACATAGCAAAAATCAGTGATGAGGTTTATATTGTTGCATGTGGATTACCTTTGAAGTTGAAGTAGGAGTGAAACTAATGAAAGAGTTATATAACAATATACAACTATATTTTCAATTTTTAACGAGAGTGCCTATTAACAAGAATCTTAATTGTGACGAGAAGAATTTCAGAGATGGAATCTTTGCGTTTGTAATAGTAGGGGGATTTTTGGGAATAATAAATTATGGAATACTATTATTGTTTAAGAATATTCTACCATCTGTTGTAATTGCAGGATTTTTGGTTTTAATTCCAATTATGTTGACCGGTGGAATGCAGATGGACGGTATTGGGGATACATGTGATGGTTTCTTTGCCTTTAAGGAAGGTGGTAAGGAAAGAAGAATTGAGATAATGAAAGACAGTAATGTTGGAACCTTCGCAGTTATAGGAATAATATGGGATATGGGAATGAAACTGGTACTCCTAAATGAACTAATAGTGACTCATAAATACTGGGGAGTATTTATGTATATGGTTTTATCACGCCTTGGAGTTATGTTCAGTGCTAAAATTGCAAAGAGAGCAAAGGAGCAAGGAACTGGAAATCTATATATTGAAAACAGTACAGTAAAAGGGATTACTTTAGCGCTGATTATAACTTGTGGATTGGCTGTGTTATGTGGTGCTCTTGTGGAAACAGTAATAATAATTCCTTTTGTATTTTTTATAGTATGGATTTTTAATAGATATTGTAACAAAAAGATAGGTGGACAGACGGGAGATACACTAGGAGCTTCAAATGAGATATGTGAGCTTGTGGCGTTGATTGTCATGGTTGCCCTTGCGTTATAGGGTTTTGAAATATGGAGGATAGAAATGAAAAGATATGTATTATTCATGTTGCTTGCATTAATAATATCATTTATGAAAGTAAATGTGGTCTTTGGGGAAGATTACAATAAACTTGTTTCGCCACATATATTTAGTGATGTAGAAGGGTTGAAATTTAAGTTTAATACTCAAGCAGAAGTAGACAAATACACAAAGGAATTAAAAATCAAAGAACAAAGAATAGAGAACAGAGAACAAATATTGTTGATATTCTTCATGCTTCAGAATATCTTTATTTTAATTTAGAAGAGGTATATATATACTTAATAATACTAAACAAAGTTAAATAATGAGAAAAATCGTACGAAAATAATATTAATAAGATGATTTTATACTTTCTGATAAGGGGTTTTTAAAATGGTGTTTTTAGCTGGATTTATATTGGGAGGAATAGTAGGATTTTTTTTGGCAGCGTTTTTGGTTGCAAGTAAAGAAAGATAATCAAAACAAAGAATAGAGAACAAATATTGTTGATATTCTTCATGCTTCAGAATATTTTTATTTTAATTAAGAAAATAGATATTGATAAAAAAGAAAATTAAAAATAGGCTCAAAAGGGATTGCAAATAATTTCTTTTGAGCTTTCTTGTATTTAATCTAAAAAAGAGATGAAAATTGTGTTGGAAATATATGTTAATATATGGTAATATTTAATAAAGTAAGAGAATAGGAGCGATAAGAAATGTTGATTGTTGAGAATAATCCAAAGTCAGTTGGTGCTGAAGCATATAGAACCCTTAGAACCAATATACAATTTTCATCTTTAGATAAGGAGATAAAGAGCATACTGGTTACAAGTGCATATCCAGGAGATGGTAAAACTACAACACTTAGTAATCTTGCAATTGCATTTGCTCAATCAGGAAATAAGGTAATAGTAATCGATGGAGATTTAAGGAAGCCAAGAATACATAGATCATTTGAAGTATCAAACATAAATGGAGTTTCTGATATTCTTGTTGGTAAAATTGCATTAGGTGAGGCAATAAAAGAGTACAATGAGAACCTACATATTATAACATGTGGAACTGTGCCTCCAAATCCAGCGGAGATGGTGGCCTCAAAAGCAATGCAGAAGTTAGTTGAGGAGTTATGTTTAAGATATGATTATGTATTAATAGATAGCCCCCCAATATTGCCTGTTACGGACGCACAAATAATATCTACATTTGTGGATGGCACAATTCTTGTAGCTGCTAGCGGTGAAAGTGAGAAGCAGGGTATTATGAAAGCTCATGAATCATTGGTTAAGGTGAATGGAAATCTAATAGGTACTGTGATGACTAAGGTTAAGAATAAGTCCAAAAAGCATTATGGATACTATGCTTACTATGGTGAGGAAGAACAAACAACTATCAGTACAAATGCAAGTATTGAAGCGTAGACATTGTAAAAATAATTGAAATAAAATTAAAGCTCTCATGAGCAATTATTTTATTTCAATTATTTTATTTTATTTTGAACATTTTCAAAAAAAAGATTAAATTAATTTAAATTCAAAACGATTGTAGAATTAGAAGATATTATGATATAATGAGTTATCAAAATAGTAAAAAAGACTCCAAAGGAGGGTTAAAATGGGAGAAGAAATGACTCTTGATTTAAAGGAATTAATTTTTGTATTAAAAAAAAGAAGTAAGTTGATAATCGCAGTGACTTTAGGGGCTACTCTGCTAAGTGCAATAGTTAGTTTCTTTTTTTTGAGTAAGGTGTATCAATCATCTAGTAGTATAGTTATTGGAACAGTTAAATCTTCAAATAATCCAAGCTATGAGTATAATGATGTTATGATGTATCAGAAGTTAATAAAGACCTTTGCTGAGATTGCAAAGGCTGAGGATACAGCTGAAGAGGCTATAAAGAATCATAAAATCAAGGGTATAGAAGAGAAAAAACTCATGTTAGCAGAAGATTTTGTAAAGATGTTGAGTGTTTCTCCACAGGCGGATACACAAATAATAAACATTAAAATCGAAAATAAGGATCCTGAGAAAGCAGCCCAAATGGTAAATGCACTCAGTGAGAGTTTTATAGAAAGGGTAACGGAGACCTTTCCAGAGGTGAATATAGATGTAATTAACGAAGCGAAAATTCCTGAAAAACCTATTAAACCTAATAAAAAATTAAACGTTGTAATAGCATTCTTTTTAGGATTGATGGTATCTGTGGGAATATGTTTCTTATTAGAATATATGGATACTTCATTTAAATCTGAGGAACAAGTTGAAAAAATATTAGGACTACCTGTAATCGGTAGGATACCTAAGCATGAAATGGATGTGTAAGGAGGAAGGGTTTTGTTAATTTTAGAAAAAAAACCAAAGTCTATTGTTTCAGAGGCATATAGGACTTTAAGAACAAATATTCAATTTTCCAAATTTGATGGGGAATTAAAAACAATCTTGGTTACAAGTTCTGGACCCTCAGAAGGAAAGTCCAGTACAGCTTGCAATCTTGCAATGGCATTTGCTCAAGGTGATAAAAAGGTTTTGGTAGTTGATTGTGATCTTAGAAAACCAACAGTACATAAGAAGTTTAAAGTATTTAATAAGGTTGGACTTAGTAATTGTCTAATAAATGGAATGGATTTACATGAAGTAGTAATAAAGTATAGAGATAATCTTCATATTCTTACAAGTGGAACTATACCACCAAATCCTGCTGAGATGGTGGCATCCGATAAAATGAAAAAGATCCTTGAGGAGATGAAGAAAGAATATGATTATATTATAATAGATTCACCGCCACTTTTAGCTGTAACTGATGCACAGATATTATCAACTGAGGCTGATGGAACTATTCTTGTAGTTGCAGCTGGAGAGAGTCATAAGGATGCATGTATAAAAGCTAAGGATCTTCTTCAAAAAGTTAATGCTACAATATTAGGGGTTGTTCTGTCTAAGATAGATGAAAATTCAGGGTATGGATATGGGAATAAGTATTATTATTATTATGGTAATGGTAATGAGAATACTAAACCTAAATCTCAAAAGCTAATAACGAGGAATGCATAGATGATTGATATACATTGTCATATTATACCGGGAATCGATGATGGAGTGAAGGATATTGAAGAATCACTTAAGATGCTTAGGGATGCTGAAGATGATGGAATAAGAGAAGTAATAGCGACTCCTCATTTTATGAGGGGTCGTTTTGAGGTTGCATATGGTCAGGTTGTAGAAAAGGTAAAAAAACTGAACGAAAGATGCCAAGAGAAGAATATAAATATAAAGATTTATCCAGGGCAGGAGATATATCTTAACAGAAATACTCTTGATGATTATGAAAAAGGGTTATTAGGGGGATTGAATGGTTCAAACTATTATCTTTTTGAGATGAACCTAATGAAATTTGATAAGGGAATACCAGATATACTATATGAACTATCACTACATGGAGTAACACCAATAATAGCTCATCCAGAAAGATATAAATATATAATAGAAGATTTAGAACGGATAAATAGATTAATACATGAGGGGTGTCTATTTCAGTTAAATGTTGGCAGTCTTGAGGGAACATTCGGGAAAAAAGTAAAGAAGTGTGCTGAAGAACTCCTTAATAGAGGGGTATATGACTTCATAGGAAGTGATGGCCACGACTTAGAAAGAAGAAGGGCGATTTTAAGGAAGACTATAGTGGAGCAGAAAAAAAAGAATATGGAAAAGATGCTATACCTTACAGAAAATAATAGAGATTTATTAAATGGGGAATTTAAACCTATAAAGAAAGAATTAATATCAACAAAAGGTAAGTTATTTTCTATGTTCAAAGGTAAGGTTTAATTTTAGGGCGGAAGCCCTTTTTTTATACTGTTTTAATATAAAGAAATCCGGATAAATTATCTAAATTTAGGGAAAAATAGCAAAATTATTTCATTTTAAGATTTAGAAATATGAAGAATAAGAAGTATCATCATCCATTAGATATTTTAATTTTATTATAATTATGATTTAAGTTCCAAAAAGCTGAAAATAAAGGCGTAGGGGTAAATATATCTCTCGCTTTATAAACATTTAACATAGTTGGAAGTGAAATACAACACATATACTATTTATGTTGAAAAATGCAATGAGGAGGTTGTCGGGAAATGACACACGAAAACTACTCATGTCATATTTACATAAGATAGGCTTGGTGGTAAAATAAACCATGGAAATGGTGTTCAAATTAAGGTATATTATTACGTTTTTTAAAAAATATATTAAAAAATAAATATTTAATTAATAGGAAATAAAAAAACATTGTTTATAGATGATGAAATTCGCAACTTGTGTTTACAAAATATGGCAATAGTGATAAGATTAACCATATATCGTGAATTGAGGTGGAATAATAATCATGAAAAAGGCAATGAATCTATTTTTATTATCTTTATTATTTTTTTGTGGATTAGCTGGAACAATTTATATTCACGCTAGACCAGTAATTATGGAAGGCTCAGGTGATAGTGAGAGAGCGGTGGACATAGAAAAAAATCATAAAATCATGGAGAAGTTGGACCATGAGAGGGAAAAAAACAAAAAGCTGAGTAACATGAAGATAAAAAGTGAAAATGGAATAACAAATATACTCTTAGTAGGTGTTGATAATAGAGAGTCTAGAAGAAATGGAAGATCAGACGCTATGATGATACTAACACTAGATCAGAATAAGGACAAGATGAAAATAACTTCTATAATGAGAGATACATATGTATATATAGAAGGACATGGTAATGAAAAGTTAAATCACTCATATGCATACGGTGGCATAAATCTCCTTAAGAAGACTGTGGAGAACACATTTAAGGTTAAGATGGAGCACTATATAATAGTAGATTTTGAGGATTTTGAGAAGATTGTTGATATTCTTGGTGGAGTTGAGGTTTGGGTGGATGAGGAAGAAATAAAGTACCTTGAAATGTATTATGAAGGATTACATAAGAGAGGTGACTTTCATGAAAAGGGAGTATGTATTGATTCAATGAACGATTTTGATGGTGAACTGACGTTAGCTTATTCAAGAATAAGGTATACAAAAAGTGGAAGTTACGGAAGAACTGAGAGACATAGAGAAGTATTGAACTCAATAAAAAATAAAACGAGTAAATTATCCTTGTTTAAATATCCCAAACTCATAGGGACAGTGGTTAACAGTGTAACAACTGATATGAAGTTAGGTGATATTTTAGATTATGGATATTGGTATTCTAGAAATTCACATATGGATATGGAAACACTTCAGATACCTACTACTAAGTTAAGTGAAGGAATTTTGCTTAATAAAGAAAAAGGGTGGGTTCTGAAAATGGATACAGAAAAAAATATAGAGGTATTGAAAGAATTTATCTTCAATAGAAATAAGTAATAACATTTATTTAATATTTCTATTGAATAAATGTTTAGTTAGTTTTATAGGGGGAAATCAAATGTTAGAAGTAAAATACCAAGAAGGTTATGTGTTAGAAAATAAATTAATCAAGAATAATATGTACCATTTTTTGAAGAGAGTTATGGATATTATGGGAGCTATAGCTGGAATAATAATAATGTTTGTTCCATGCTTAATTGTTAGTTTGCTTATAAAGAAAGATGGTGGACCGATATTCTTTATCCAAAGAAGAGTTGGACAGAATGGGAAAGAATTTAATATGTACAAGTTCCGTTCAATGTGTATGAATGCTGAAGAACTTTTGGATAAACTTAAAGAGAAAAATGAGATGGATGGACCTATGTTCAAGATTAAAGATGATCCAAGAATAACTAAAGTGGGAAAGTTTATTAGAAAAACAAGTATAGATGAACTACCACAGTTATTAAATATACTAAAGGGTGATATGTCATTAGTTGGTCCAAGACCAAGCCTTCCAAAGGAAGTAGCAGAGTTTACAGATTTTCAAAAACTTAGACTCGTGGCTAAACCAGGATTAACGTGTTACTGGCAGGTTAGAGGAAGAAATGACATTGGGTTTGAAGAATGGATGGAAATGGATGTTCAATATTGTATGGATAGAACAATATTATTAGATATAATTCTTATTTTTAAAACAGTAAATGTATTGTTTGGTGATAGTAGTGCTAGTTAGGGGGAGAAAGAAATGTTATGTGTATTAATAATGGCAGGGGGTAAAGGGACAAGATTCTGGCCTTTATCAACAGAAGAGAAACCTAAGCAGTTTTTGAATCTTTTAGGTGAAGAAACAATGATTCAGATGACTGTGAATAGACTAAAAGATTTAATACCTATGGAGCAGATATTTGTTGTTACAGGAAAGCAATATGTGGAGCTTGTAAAAGAACAATTGCCTGTGCTAAATGAGAAAAATATCATAGTTGAACCATATGGGAAAAACACAGCTCCTTGTATAGCCTTATCAGCATTTCACATAAATAAAAAATTTAACAATGCTACAATAGCTGTTTTACCAGCAGATCATCTTATAAAAGATGAGAAAGAATTCTGTGAGGTTTTAAGAGCAGGAGAACAATATGTGAATGAGAATCAAAAAGCGATTGTAACAATTGGTATGACTCCAGATAGAGCAGAGACTGGATATGGGTATATACAGTATGAAGGATTATCAACAATTAAGAATGAGAAAAAAATTCTTAAAGGTAAAAGATTTGTTGAAAAGCCTAATAAAGAAACAGCTGAAAAGTATTTAAAAGATGGACACTATCTATGGAATGGTGGGATGTTTATATGGAAATCAATAAACATTCTCAGTCTAACACAGAAATATCTATCTAATACCTTTGATGTTTTGAGTGAGATAGCTGCAACATCAGATGAAAATTATGTAGAGGTATTGGAAGATAGATATAATGATGTTGACAGTATCTCAATTGACTATGGAATTATGGAGAAAAGTGAGGATATATATGTTATTCCTGGGAATTTTGGATGGGATGATGTGGGAAGTTGGAGTGCTGTTGAGAGATATGGAAGAAAAGATGAAAATGGATGCATCAAACTAGGAAATGCATTTAATATAGAAGGAAAAAATAATTTGATAGTTTCTAATGACAATAAAGTAATTGTTCATGGATTAGATGATATTTATGTTGTTGAGAATGATGGATGTGTGGTTATTGGTAGAAAAGATGATGTGGATAGGATAAAGAGAGTTAAAGAAAAACTAGAAGTAGTATAATAATACTATAGGAAAGTAGGAGTTAAGATATGAAAATAGCATTAATTCATGATTGGTTGCCATTTATGGGTGGGGCAGAAAGGGTATTAACAAATTTTTTAGAACTATACCCAAATGCGCCTATATATACAACTATATGCAATAAAAGTAGACTAGATGGTCCGTTAAAAGAGGCTAATATTATTACTTCAAGATTACAAAAAAAGAAGGAAATAGACAATCATAGAAAATTATTTCCTTTTATGCCTACAGCTATGGAAAGCTTTGATTTAAATGAATTTAATATTGTATTAAGTAGTAGTTCAAGTGTAGCTAAATCAGTAATAACTAAACCTGATACTATGCATGTATGTTATTGTCATTCTCCAATGAGATATGCATGGGAGTTTTCGCATGAATATGCTGGAAAGATGGCAGGTACAAAAGGGCTAAAGTCAAAATTGCTAAGCTATTTTTTAACAGGAATAAGGATGTGGGATAATTCGTCAGCTGATAGAGTAGATTATTTTATAGCTAATTCAGAAAATGTAGCTAAAAGAATATGGAAACATTACAGAAGAGAATGTGTTGTAATCCACCCACCGGTAAGATGTAATTTGTTTAATATATCAGATATAGATGAAAATTACTTTTTAGTTGTATCAAGACTTCAGGAATATAAGAGGATTGACGTAGCTGTACAAGCATTTAATGAATTAGGTTTACCTCTAGTTATAATAGGTGACGGTCCTGAAAGAGAAAAGTTGCAAAAAATGGCTAAAAGTAATATTAAGTTTTTAGGTAGAGAATCAGATGAAGTAATTAAACAACATTATGCTAAATGTAGGGCATTTATATTCCCTGGGGAAGAGGATTTTGGCATAACTCCTTTGGAATCACAGGCTTCTGGAAGACCTGTTATTGCATATGGTAAAGGAGGAGCATTGGAGACTGTAGTTGCTGATAAAACTGGTGTGTTTTTTGAACAACAGACAGTTGTTTCTTTAATAAAAGCTATTAAGAAATTCGAGAGTACACAGTTTAATAAAGAAGAGATTAGAGAACATGCTATGAAATTTGATGAAGAAATATTCAAAGAAAAAATTGAAAGATTTATTAACCAAAGTTATCAACAATTTAAAGCTCAAAAGTATTGGAAAGTAATATAGAAGTATTTAGGAGAAGATGAAATGGTTATTTTTAATGCATTACAAACATCGTTGAGTGGTGGGATTGGAAGATATAGCTATGAACTTTCTAAAGCTATCTATCTTCAAAATAGTATAGAATTCAAAATTGTTATAAGAGAAGAAGATAAAAAATTATTTAAATTTGCAAGTGATGAAGATTTAATAATTGTAAAAGGAATTAAAAATAGTAAGGATAGAAATATATTCGAACAATTTAAGTTGCCAAAATTAATACATAAAAGTTATCCAAATGCAATTATACATTATCCAGACACTATGGCACCATTATTTTCTAAAAACAAAGTTGTAATAACAGTACATGATTTAGCATTTAAGAGTTTAAAAGGTGCATTTACTTGGAAAACAACATTATGGAAGAATGTAATTACAGAGTTATCTATTAAAAAAGCAGATAAAATAATTGCTATTACTAATTTTACAAAAGAAGAAATATTAAAACATTATAAAGTTATAGAAAGTAAAATCAATGTTATTTATAATGGTTTTAATGATTTTTCAAAAGAAAACATAGAGGAAAATAAAATAAGGGAAAAGATAGTTAATCTTAAAAAAGAAAATTATATATTGACGGTTAGCACTATATCACCTAGAAAGAATATTGATGGTTTGATTAAGGCTTTTGATTTAATTAAAAATAAAATTGATCATAAATTAGTTGTTGTGGGTAAAAAAGGATGGAAATATGATGATGTATTTGAATTAGCTAATAAGCTGGAGTTAGGTGATAGGATATATTTTACAGATGGTGTTAATGAAGATGAGTTAAAGTACTTATATAAGAATTGTGAGTTATTTGTTTATCCTTCGTTTTACGAGGGGTTTGGATTACCACCGTTAGAGGCAATGAGCTATGGGAAAAAAATTATAGTCTCTAATGTGACATCTATGCCAGAAGTTTGTGGAAACAGTGCATATTATATAGAGCCAAATGATATAGATAACATAGCTCAAATGATGATAGATATTATTGATGGAGATCAAAGTTGTAAATGTGATTTAATGAAAAGTAATATAAATAAATATTCATGGTCCAAATGTGCTGAAGAGTACTTAAAGAGTAACTTTGAAATTAATTTCTTAGCTCAAAATTAGTAGTAGAATAGTACACTAAATTGATGTATGGATATGATATATTATACTAATGAGTAGATCAAAAGAGCATTTTTAATTTATATGAAAAAATATTTTTACTAGTTTAAATATGAAAGATTTGGTGATATTAATTGAAAAAAAATCTTGATGTGAGTATATTATTGGCTATGTTATATATGTATATTATAGGTTATCCTTTAAGTTTATTAATGAATAAACTTTTTGGTATAGAAATTCCTTATAAAAATATTACAATAATATTGTTGATTTTTCTATATATTGCACTGAATATAAAAAGTATTGTGTGTTTAAAGTTTAATAAGCTTCAAGGATTAATATTTATTTGTTTAGTAATTATTATTTCTGAACTTATTTTTAATCATTTTTATGGAGAAGATTGCTTTTTTATATTAGGAAATAACTTTGTAACATTAAGAGAATATAGTCTCATTTTTATAATATCAAATTTTAGTTTATTTATTTTAATGTGTGTGTTAGGAATGAATTTAGAGAAATTAGTTATATTTTCTAAAAAAAAAATAATTAGAATTGTTACATTAATATTTTATTTTATCTTATGTATTTTAATATGTATAATTAAATTTAAATTTTATAATAAGGATGGTATAGCATTATTATATGAGACATGGGGTCACATATTAATATCTGAAACATTTATAATTTTAACTTATTTTATTTTATTAATTGAAAAAAAATCTTTTCATAAATATATAAGAATTATAAGTATTATAATATTATATATTATCGGTTCTAGAAGTACATTTTATTTTTTTGTAGCAGTTTCAGTTATGAATATGGTTAAAAATTCCGATTTTAAGAATAAATTGAGTATTGCTGGAAAATGTTTCGTAGTATGTATTTTTTGTTTATCAATTATATTAGGAATAAATTATAATAGTAAGTTAATTAATTTTGATGAGAATAGTAGAATGTTAGCTATATTTAATATAAATGAAGATATATCATATAAAGAAAGAAATTTTCAACAAATAATAGGTAAAGAAATTATTAATAAAAAATATTTCTCAGGCGATTTGTTTTATGAAATTAAATATAAAGGCACAACTGGAGCATATATTCATAACATTTTATCATATTGGGCAGAATTTGGAATTGTTGTTTTTTTGATATTAATATTAATTATTACTAATATCAGTATTAATATTTTGTGGAGAAAAAATAGATATTATAATAATTATGATTTGTTTATTGAAATTTTTATTTTTTCAATAATGAATTTAATTACAGTTAAGTCATATACATATACATTAATATGGATGAGTATATCTATATTTTCGAAATTAGAACGAAAATCTAATAAAGGAAGTTTTAGTATAAATACATAATGAATTAAGTAAATAGAAATATTGAGATTTTATAAATATATTTTGATTGATTGAGGTAAAGTTTTATGAAAATATTTTATGTATGCAAAATAGCAAAAATAAATTTGGAACAGGCTTTAGGAGTGTTAAGAAAAATTAATTTTCAAAAGAAAGCCCTAGAAAAAAATAATGTGCAAGTTGAATTGGTAATATATAGTTTAAATAAAATTGAATTGGAAGAGGGAATAAATATTTATCTTTATAAAAATGATGAAAAATTAAATCGAATTCAAAAAAATATTTCAGAATATAGACTTACAAAAAAGGTTGAAAAGTATTTAGAAAACAATATTAATAGAGAAACTGATGTGATTTATATGAGGGATACATATTTCACTTTTAACTTATATAGCAATTTGTCAAAGTTAGGAAAAGTATTTGTTGAAGTTCAATCTGATATATTTGATGAGTTGAAAATTATAAATAAGAAAAGATATTTCTTAGAAAAAATATTTAAAAGAAGATATTTAAGAAACATAACTGGATTTATATGTATAACTAAGGAAATTTATAATGTTGAAAAAGTATATAATAATAAACCTTGCTATATATTAGGAAATGGGTATGATGAAGCTGAAATGGAATTTATACCTAAAAAGAATAAAAATGATAAAATTAATTTATTATTTATTGTAGCGACTGAAAAGCCTTGGCATGGAACTGAGAGATTATTAAATTCATACTTAAATGCTAAGAATTCAGAAAAGTTTGTTTTGCATATTGTTGGGCTTAATAGTATTGAACATAAATTTAAAAATATAAACAATTTAATTTCTTATGGAATTATAAAAGATAGAAGTGAAATGGATAATATTTTTTCATTTTGTGACATAGGGGTAGGAACTTTAGCGTTATATAATAAAGGGTTAACTGAAGCAGCACCATTAAAAGTTAGACATTATTTATCTAAAGGGTTACCAGTTATAATAGCTTATGAAGATGTGGATCTTAATGAAAACATGAAGTATGTAATTAGAGTACCAAATAATGAGCAGTTAATTGATTTTTATGAATTAGAGGAAAAGTATTATTCAATTAAAGAGTACAGAGAAAGTGGATTAATAGTTAATGAAATAAGAAATTCTTTAAGTTGGAACAAGAAAATGAAAGATGTGATTGAATTTATTAGTAAGAATTAATAATTCTATTTGAAGGGTGATAAATTATGAGGATAAATTTTTATGAATCACATCGAGAATATAAAAATAGGCAAAGTGAAATTAATAATGCAATTCAATAAGTAATACAAAGTGGAACGTTTATTTTAGGTAATGAAGTAAAAAGTTTTGAAGCGGAAATAAAAGAGTTTACAGGTATGAAACATGCTATTGGTGTAGCATCAGGAACAGATGCCTTAGTAATAGCATCTGATATATTGGGATTTAAGGATGGTAAAGAAGTTATTACAACACCATTTACGTTCTTAGCATCAACCTCTTGTATAGCAAAACTTAGAGCAATACCAGTATTTGTAGATATAGATGAAGAGTCATGTGATATAGATGTTAATCAATTAAGTGAAAAGATTAATGAAAATACAGCAGGTATTCTTCCAATACATTTATTTAATCAAATGTGTGATATGGATAAAATAATGGGAATTGCTAATAAGAATAATTTAAAAGTTTTAGAAGATGCAGCAGAAGCCTTCGGTATGAGATGGAAGATGGAAGGGAAAGAAGAATACAAACATTCTGAAACTATAGGAGATATGGGAGTATTTTCATTCTTTCCGACTAAGACTTTATGTGGTTACGGTGATGGCGGAATGATAGTTACTAATAGTGATGAATTAAATAAAAAATGCCGTATGTTCAGAGTACATGGTGCATCAAAGAAATATCATTATGATTATATAGGATATAACTCAAGATTAGATGCAATGCAGGCAGCTATTTTAAGAGTAAAATTAAAATATATAAATGATGCTATAGAGAATAGAAATAGAATATCTAAGAGATATACTGATAATTTAAAAGGTATACTACAAGTTAAAGTTCAAGGTATAAAACAAGAGCAAAAGAATTTTTATTATGTATTTAATATTTTTGCAGAATCTCGTGATGAGTTAATGGCATATTTAAGTTCAAAAGGTATAGGAACAAGTATTTATTATCCAAAACCTTTACATATACAAAAATGCTTTGAATATTTAGGATACAAAGTAGGGCAGTTCCCAATCACAGAGGCTATGTGCAAAAAGATACTTGCATTATTTATATATACTGAACTTAGAGATGAAGAATTGGATTATGTTTGTGATTGTATAAGAGAATTTTATAAATAGGAGTTGAACGATATGAATAAATTAAGAATTGCTGTTATAGGATGTGGGAGGATTTCTTATAAGCATGTTGAAGCTATTATAAATAATGGTGATGAATGTGAATTAGTAGCAGTTGCAGATCCAGTTATAGAGAAGGCTGAATTAAGAGCTAAGGAATACAATGAAAAAGTACAAACTGAAGTTAAGGCTTTTAGTGATTATAAAAAAATGATTAAGGATATAGATATAGATGCTGTTGCAATTGCAACAGAAAGTGGATATCATGCTGAAATAGCTATATACTGCATGAAAAAAGGAAAGCACGTTATAGTTGAAAAACCTATGGCTCTTTCTACTAAAGATGCTGAAGAAATGATTAAGGTATCAAAAGATAATAATGTTAAGATATGTGTAAGTCATCAAAATAGATTTAATGCACCAATAAGAAAGTTAAGAAAAGTTTTAGAAGAAGGTAAATTTGGTAAGCTTATAAACGGAACAGCAAGAATATTATGGACTAGAAATGAAGGATATTATTCGCAAGCACCTTGGAGAGGTACATGGGATCAAGACGGTGGAACATTGATGAATCAATGTATACACAATATTGATTTACTTCAATGGATGATGGGTGGAGAAATTGAAAGTATGTATGCTGAGTGTGATACATTCCTAAGAAATATCGAAGGAGAAGACTTCGGTGCTATCATTATTAGATTCAAAAATGGAGCTATAGGAATGATTGAGGGAAGCGCATGTGTTTACCCTAAAAATCTTGAGGAAACTTTAAGCATATTTGGTGAAAAAGGAACAGTATCTATCGGTGGACTTGCAGTGAATAAAATAGAAACTTGGAAGTTTGAAGGTGAAGAAATGGAAGTGGGAGAAGATAAGAGCGAAGATCCAGATTCAGTTTATGGAAATGGGCACACTCTTTTATTCAAAGATTTCATAGAGGCTGTTAGAGAAGATAGAGAACCATTAGTAAATGGTGAAGAAGGCAAAAAGGCTATGGAAATAGTACTTGGTGCATATAAATCAAGATTATTAGGTGAAAAAATTAAATTCCCGTTAGGTGAATTTTCAAGTTTAGAAATGTTAAAGTTAAATAATGAAAAAGAAATAGCTGTAAGCAAAAGTTAGTAAGATGGTGGGTTATGAATTTATATAAAGAGCTATTAGATAAAAAAACAAAAGTATCATTAGTTGGTTTAGGGTATGTTGGGTTACCTTTAGCCATAGACTTCGATAAAAAGATTGATATCATTGGGTTTGATATTAACATAGAAAAGATAGAAACTTATAAATTAGGAAATGAGCCAACAAATGAAATAGGTGATGAAGGTGTTAAAACTCATCAGTCTATTTTACTAATGATGAAAGTAAATTAACAGAATGTAAATTTCATGTTGTTGCAGTTCCAACACCTACTAATGAAGATAAAACACCAAATTTAAGACCAGTTAAAGGTTCAAGTGAAATAATAAGAAGAAACTTAACTAAAGGTTCTAAAGTAGTATATGAATCTACGTTATATCCAGGTGTGACTGAAGAAATATGTGTACCTATATTAGAAAAAGAGTCAGGCTTAAAATGTGACCAAGACTTCAAACTAGCATACTCACCGGAAAGAATTAATCCAGGAGATAAAGTAAATAGACTAGAAACTATAGTTAAGATAGTTTCAGGCATGGATGATGAAACTTTAGATACTGTCGCAAAAGTGTATGAATTAGTAATAGATGCTGCAGGTAGTAAGTGGAACTTTATAAAAATGAATCCAGGTTTAGTTGGTGGACACTGTATAGGTGTGGACCCATATTATTTAATCCACAAAGCTAAAGAAATTGGAGTAGAATCTCATGGTATAGCTTCAGGTAGAAAAATAAATGATGGTATGGCTAAATATGTTGCTGAAAATACAGTAAAGAGCTTAATAAAAGCTGATAAGGTAGCTGTACTAGGAATTACATACAAAGAAGATTTTCCTGACACTAGAAATACTAAGTTTGTAGATAGTATTAAAGAATTAAAAGAGTATGAAATAGAAGTAGTTGTTACAGAGCCAGTTGCTGATAAGAATGAGTTAAGAGAAGAATATGCATTAGAGTTAAGTAACATTGAGGATATAGATGGTGTTATATTAGCTGTTTCGCATAATGAATATAGGAAAATGTGCATTAATGATTTTAGTAAGTTATATTGTATATATGATGTATTAGATGAAGTTGCAGCTGATATACAGAATCAAAGCAAGTCAGTATTTATAGATATTAAGGGAATTATTGAGAGGGATAACGTTGATAAATAAAAAATAGTCTATTGGAGATTAAAATATACTAAGTTGCAAAGGCAACTTGCTAGGTCCAAGTGAGGAGATTATATGATAAATATTTTCATAGAAGATAAAACTCATGAAAAAAGAATTAAATATGTTTTCGATTATATTTTTATGGTTTTAGGAATAAAACATAGATTTATTGAAAATATTCAAGAAAAAAATAATGAACAAGATATAAAAATTATTTATGGAAGAAAAATTTTTTTAGAAAATAATTCGATTTATATAAAACAAAGCAACAAATTATTTAATGAAGATTACTTAAAACCTATAAAGTATACAGTAAGGAAGATAAATGATGTAGTTAACTTAATGGCTGATGATGAGTTATATATAAAAAATGAAAATAATATGATAGAAACCAATATAGATATAGTGTCTGATATATTCTTTTTATTAACTCGATATGAGGAGATAGTTAATGAAAAGCCATATAAACAAGAAAAGTTTAATAGATTTCCAGCAAGAGAATCAATAATGTTTAAAGAAAACATACTAAATAGGGCAATTGTGAATGAACACATTGAGTTTATATGGTCTTTTATCAATAAAATGAATTTAGGGTATAAGAAGAAAAAATGGTGGGGAGATAAAGAATTTGCTGTTTTTCTGTCTCATGATGTAGATTTTGTATTTAGATATAGAAGTGCAAAAAATTTTATTAAGCCTGTAGTTAAAACTATTATAAAAGATAAGTCTATAGAAAAGATGATAAAAGTCATTAAAAATTATATTGACACTAAAATAGACTATAAAAAAGATCCTTTTTATACTTTCGATTATATTATGGATATAGAAAAACAATGTGGATTTAAATCATCCTTTTATTTTATGACAGGTGGTACAAGTAAGTTTGATAATTTTTATGATATAAATGATAAAAGAGTAGTAAATTTAATAAAGCAAATTGAGCAAGATGGATTTGAAGTAGGATATCATTGTAGTTTTAATAGTTACCATGATATAGAATTAATGAAGAGAGAAAAAGAAGAATTAGATAAAGTGGTTACTAATAAAGAATATGGATGCAGACAACATTTTTTAAGATTTAAAGCCCCATATACATGGAGAATACAAGAAAAATTACGTTTAAAATATGATACTACTTTAAGCTTTGCTGATAAGGAAGGTTTTAGGAGTGGTACATGTTTTCCGTTTAGGCCTTATGATGTATTAGAAGATAGAGTTATTGATATATGGGAGATTCCTTTAATAGTTATGGAAGCGAGTTTAGATAATTCTGACTACAGTGAATATACTCCTAGTCAGGGATATGATAAAACTGTGGAGTTAATTGAAGTAGTAAGAAAGTATAAAGGAGTATTTAGTTTATTGTGGCACAATTCAACTTTAGATGGATATGACTCGAAAAATCAACCATGGATACTTATATATGAAAATATTTTGAAATATTTAAGTCAAAATGATGTGTTAAATAAAACAGGTGTAGATTTGATGAAATATTTAGAATAGAGAAAAGGATAAACTTTTATGAACTTTAGGAGAAACTTAATAAGTAATGTTATATTTCAAATTATAAATATATGCATAGCATTTGTTACTAGTGTAATTGTAGCTAGAGGACTAGGACCAGAAAGGCAAGGACAAGCGGCTTTCTTTTTATTAATTTTAAATACTATTTGTGAATTTGCTCATTTAGGAATAAATAATTCTACTATTTATTTTCTTAAGAAGAGTAAGTATGATGAAAAAACCGTATTGGGAACAAATTTTGTTTTTCTTGTTTTAAATAGTTTAACATTGGTTTTAATTTTAATAAGTTTAAGAGTTTTAGGATATATATTTAGTTCTTATAGTATTTTAGTATGCATAATAGGGTTCACAAGTATTACATTTTGGTATTTAAGAGTAATGGCATCAAATTTGTATACTGCTAAAGAAGAAATATATAAGATAAATAAATATTTATTATTATTTAAAATAGCAAAAATTTTAAGTATATTAATAATATTTATTGTTGATAAATTTGATATAGAAATATACTTAATTATTATGAGTTTATTCTCTATATTAGAGGGACTTATTTTATTTTTATCTGTGAAAAAATCTTATGAATTTCTATATAAAATCAACTTCAGATTTTTGATTGAGGAATTGAAATTTGCAATAAAAATGATACTAGCATATTTGTTTATATATATAAATTATAAATTAGATCAGATTTTAATACGAGAAATGCTAGGAGATTATTATTTGGGATTATATTCGGTAGCTGTATATCTAGCTGAGTTATTATTTTTAGTGCCAACATGTATAGGAACAGCGCTTATAGGTAAAATTTCAAATATAGAAGGGGAATTTAAAGATATAATAATTAAAACAATAAAGGTAACATTTAATCTGTGTATAATTTTAAGTTTAATAGGAATATTATGTACTTATTTAATACCTATTTTATACGGAAAAGAGTATTCTGATATAAAAATAACAATAATTATTTTATTTATAGGGATAATATTTGCATCTATAGGAAAGATAGGATATTTGTTTTTTACAATGAATAATAATCCTGGCATATATATGTATATAACATTAGCTACAATGATTATTAATGTTGTTGGTAATGTTATATTAATACCTAAAACAGGGATTAATGGAGCAGCTATTGCTTCAAGTATTTCATATGCTTTTTTTGGAATAGTACATGTTGTAATTTTTAAGTATAAAGAAAATATTCGAGTAAGAGATATTCTATTTATAAATAGAAAGGATATATATATAATTAAACAATATATATATAAGTTGAAATTTTTAAGTGGAAAATTTAAAAAATAATATTTACTAGTACTTTTAACATTGAGAAATTGCAGTAATTGCAAGATAAGTAAAGGTGTGAGGTTTTATATATGAATAAAATGAAAATAATTTTTTTAGGTATGAATAGCAGATACTCTACTTGTCCATTGGAAAACATAATTAATATGGATAGATATGAAGTAGTAGCTGTAATAGAGGCTATGCCAAGAAAATTTAGAAAAAAAACCAATATAGTTAAGGAATACTTATGGAGGAATACAACTAATAGTGTATTAAAAAAAATTTGCAAGAAAAATAATATAACTCATAGCTATGTTAAAGATATAAATATGAACAAAATAGAAAGTTTTATTGAAGGATTAAAACCAGATTTAATGTGTATAGCGGGTTTTTCACAACTAGTGAAGAAAAACATTCTAAATATAGCACCCCTAGGAGTTATAAACATGCATCCTTCAATTTTACCTAAATATAGAGGACCTAATCCATGGGTATGGCATTATTATTATATGGAGCAGCAAGGTGGAGTTACAGTGCATTTTATCGATGCAGGTGAGGATACAGGAGATATTATATATCAAGAAAATTTTGATATTACTTTGGGTATGACTTCACCCCAAATGTGGGATATAGTATTAGAAAAAGGTTGCAGATTATTATCAAAAGCTTTAGAGGATATAGAGAATAATACTGTTACCAGACATAAACAAATTGATAGCAAAGAAAGTTTTAGAGCAAGAAATTTAAAAAAGGATGAAAAATTAATTGATTTTAATGAATGGAATGTAGAAAGAGTATATCATTTTTTAAGAGGGACAAGTTCATGGTATAGAGCTGGTTTAGATATCAGTGAACATGACGAGTTAATTATAAACAGATACGAAAAAATGAATTTTTGTTTAGGAAATAAATTGGGCAAAGTTTACAGAGATGATAGTGGTAGTGAGTTTATCCAATGTATAGATGGTAAAGTGTATATACATAAAAAATTTAATATAAAAAAAGTTTTTAAGAGTTTTATTAAAATGTATTTATTAAGGTGGTAATATGGATAATAAGGATATTTATAGAGAATTGTGTTTGAAAGAAAAAAGCATACCTATATTTTTAAAAGATTGGTGGCTAGATGCTGTGATGGCAGATGGAGAGTGGGATGTGATTATAGAAAAAAAAGGTGATAATATTAGAGCAGCACTTCCTTTTTATTATAAAAAAAAGTATGGATTTAAATTTATAACTCAACCTATTTTAACTCAAAAAACAGGTATTTGGATAAATTATCCGGATAATCAAGGTCATTCAAGGAAATTATCCTATGAAAAAGAAATAATGAATGAAATAATAAAAGAGTTAGATGGAATAAAAATAGATTCATATAAACAACATTTTGATTATAATATTACTAATTGGTTACCTTTCTATTGGAATGGGTATAAGCAAACTACTCGTTACACGTATATAATAAAGGATATCTCTAATGTAGATGATGTGTATAATCAATTTCATAGTTCTAAGAAAAAAAATATTAAAAAATCTCAGACATTAGTGAAGTTAAAATATGATTTATCAGCTTATGATTTCTATAATAATCATAAAATGACATTAGAAAAACAGGGAGAGAAAATATCATATTCTTTTGATGTATTTGAGAAAATTTATAATGCTTGTTATGAAAGAAATAGTGGCAAAACGTTCTATACTGTAGATGAAATCGGCAATATTCACTGTGCTTTATTTATAGTTTGGGATGATTTGAGTGCATATGATTTAATAAGTACTATAGACCCAGATTATAGAAATATAGGTGCAGCAAGTTTAGTTGTACTAGAGGCAATAAAATATGTATCTAAATATACAAAAAAATTTGATTTTGAAGGTAGTATGATAGAAAACGTAGAAAATTCATTTAGAAAATTTGGAGCAGTTCAAACTCCTTATTTCTGTATATATAAAGATAAATCTAAGATGTTTAGGTTAGGAAAGATAATAAGAGATATAATAACTTAATAATCCAACTACTACTGTCAAAGCAGATGGTGTAGATAATAAGAGACTACCTGATAGAAGCAATGTATAAATTCCAAAGATTATGATGTTTGAGTGTATGAATGCCTTAAAGAATGTTGTAGTAAGTGGAAAATTTAAGTGTGGTTATGTTGTTGAAACAAAAAGCAAGTTCGTCAGCAAAGCCTCCTTACTAGTGTGCCAGGAACTTTGAAAAAGGTAGAAAAATTAGCGCTAGCACAAATAAGCGAAGCAATCAGAGTGAAGAAGGTAAAGTGGGAGTGGAATGAATTGAGAAGAAATAGAAGATTTAAGGCCCGGAGAGGGCTGGGGGAATTTTTGTGTATTTAGAGGTGTATTCTTAATTAAGAGAGTGCATCTTTATTTTAGTTAGGGAGAAAAAAATAGCGACCTAACCGGGCTAAAAGATAATATAAGGGAAATAATATAAGTTTAAACAAGATAAAATATGGTATATAATAATATTAAAATAAGTGAAAAAAATAAAATGACGGAATGTTAAAAGGCTTATTAGATCCTAAAATAGATTTTATATTTAAGAAAATATTCGGATCAGAAAAACATCCTAGAATATTGATATCATTTAAAGAATCTCTATAACATGATAAGAAGAAGCCTTTATTTTTGGAGCAAGTTATATGAAGAACAACTTGGAGAAGGAGAAGATTATTCTAAGTTAAAAAGAACCGTGTGTATTAATATACTTAATTTTAAATATCTTAAAAATGAAAGATTTCATAATGGATATAGATTAAAAGAAAGAGAAACAGGGGAAGAATTAACTGATGTAATGGAAATACATTTTATAGAAATACCAAAACTAAATCATAATAGTGATGAAAAAGATATGATAGTGGCATGGACTGAATTTTTGAAAAATCCTGAAAGTGAGAAGGTTAGTGATTTAAAGCAAAGAGTTATCCGAGAGGGTAACTCTTTTTTGAGATGTTATCAACAAGCTATTTTAAAGTAGTGCAAAATGAGTTGATTTTTAGTGCAGCATCATAATCTCGTAGAGAGCCTTTTCTTTGATGTTTTCCTTGATTTCTCCGAAATTGACATCAATCTCAGTGTCAGCATTGAACCTGAAATAATGAGGATTTGTGAAGAGTCGGGCGCCCTTACGTTTTAAAAATGGCAAATCTGATAATAAACTTCTCACGTCAATCACTTCTGGATTGGAAGTCGTGATTATAATGGCATCATCTCCATCTTGCCATTTAAATTTCAAATCTTTAGCATACGTTTTACCACTAGGGGCATGCGAAGTAAAATTCTTTTTTTCTAGAGTGAGTTTGGTACCGTCACCAGTCATAATTTTGTCGTTTTTGGCAAACATAAAAAGTGGCAGGCACTCAGAGCCATATTTCTTAGTCGAAAACATTTGGAAGAAGATAACCTTGTAGTCTCCGATGTTTAAGCGTCCCCAGTACCAGTGGTCAATCACCTTACGTAGGGAGATATTACCCCAGTTGTGATCGTGGTAGCCAGTTCCAGTGATCATATGCTCAGCGCCTTCGTATGTAACTTTGCCACTGACATTCCCAAATGGGATTGGCACGAACCAAGCAAAGAAGTCTTTTTTTTCAGTACCGAAGGAACATTTGCCTGTTCCGGCACGCCAGGATGGCACCACACGGGTGAATTCCAGATCAGCCGCGATATCATCTAAAGCAATATGCATGGTATAGTGCTTCAAGTCCCCTTTAATCCAGTTATTATCTACTTTGACATCGCATTGTTTATTCGAAGAACTATAAACGTTCCCTGGAAAGTCAATTAGTTTGAGATAAGTCTTACCAGACGGTGTAGTTATACTTAATTTCACCTGTGGGGACAGGGGGACATTAATATTGGAATAAGATTTAGTAAAGAAGATAGCCACCACTGTGGAGCCATCATCCATATGAGCGTCAAAATACCACCATTCAAATTCACCCGGTTCAGTACCAATGCGATTACCATCCTCCCAGACTTCGGCTTCCTGCTTTAAGCCTTCACGATTGAAATCTTGAGGTGTAGTTCCCAATTCAGATAATTTTCTCATAGTTTCCCTCCTGTTATTTTTTTGCATATAAGTTATTTTAGATATGCTCTGCATTTGTTTTCTTGTCCATTCTCAGACTATACTTTTCACTTTGTTTTGTCAATATTAACCTAGGAATAAATTTCCAATATAATTTTTTCTAGCTTTTTAGCAACCAGAAAGAAGTTCGTTGGCAAACCGCCTCACAAGGGTACGTGTGACTTGGAAAATTTTGCATAGGCGAAAAAGCGGAGTAGTCAGTGGGAAAAGAGATCGTGGGAGTGGAATAAATGGAAGTATAAATGCCAAGAGGGCGAAAAATTTCAGAAGATTAGAGGCATATTCTTTGATGGAGAGGATATGCCTTTTACATATTTAGAGTAATGAGATAGTGGTGTAATAGAGGTTCTATAATTAGGAATATGGATCTGAAACAAGGTAGATGTTTGATATAGACAAATTGATAAAAAATAGTTGAAGAATGAAAAGTAAAATATTGTAAAAATAAAAATTAAACGGAAGGTAGATATAAAAAAATGCTTTATTTATATCTAAAAAAGTCTAATAAAATATGGACAAATTAGAAATATTATACTAGAATAAAGGTATAGATTAACATTAAATAAAATTATTTGTAATATTTAGTAGTTGATTGATCTTAAAAAAAGGAGAAAATAATATGAATTTAAGAAAAAAAATAACAACAGCAGCTGTATTACTTTCCTTGTTTATTGGTAATTCAGTAATTGCTTTTGCAGCACCAAATGATGATGTAGTAAAAGCATTAAAAGATGCACATGTACCAAATACATATATCATCCAAGCTGAAAACTACTTGAAAAACAATGAGATTACAGAGGAGCAAGCATCTAATATCCAAACACAAATTAGAAAAGCAGATGAAATAATGAAAGCTGCTAATACTAAAGATGCTTCAGAGTTAAATGAAAAGGACATTCAGAATGTACTTCAAGCTGTTAAGGATGCAGGAAAAGTTATTGATTTAGATATTAATGTTACAAGAAAATCAAATGGTAATGTTTCTGTTGTAACAAAGGATTCAACAGGTAAGGTTATTGTGGAATTTTCAACAGCGGAAGTTAAACAAACAGGAATAAATAATACAATATTAGCAATAGGTGGAGTATTATTCTTAATGGCAGCAGGTTCTTTTTTTGTAATAAGAAAAAGAATTACTGCATAAAGAAAACAGGAGGACCTTATGAGAACTAAAGATAACTCAGAGGGAAAATCCCATAAAAGAAAAAGTTGGGGAATTCTATTTGGAATTCCCTTATTGCTTTTTATTAGTGGAATTGCCCTTATAACTATTGGAACATTTAATTATATGAAATATGCCTTTTTTTTGTCAAGGATGTTCTTAGAACATGATTATAAACCCTCTACAGAATCAAGACTTTTCATGGAAGAGAATCAGAAAAACTCTAATGAGGTTAGTAACACCACAGAAGATAATAAAAAATTCTTTCCGGAATATGGTGAGGAGTTTGGTGAACTTATTATTGAGTCGGCCTCAATAGATTATCCAGTTGTTAATGGAGATTCTGAAAAACAACTTTTAATAGCTGTGGGGCATTATTTTGGATCAAGATATCCAGGTGAAAATGGTAATGTAGTTTTAGCAGGTCATAGAAATTCGTTTTTTAAGAATTTAGGTAAGGTAGAAAAAGGGGATAAGGTTCTGTTTAATGCTAATTATGGTAAGTATGTTTACCAATATGAATATAAGGTTACTGAGATAAAAATAATAAGTCATAAGGATGAATATATAATGGATCCTACAGATAAAGAAAGACTTACCCTGTACACATGTTATCCTTTCAATTATATAGGGAATGCACCTAAAAGATACGTAGTTATTTGCGAGTTAGTGAAAGGTACCCCTGTAGAAGAAATATTATTAAAAGAAGGGGGAACAGTTCTTGAAAAAATTAGTTGAGGTTTTTAAATTTTTAATAAGCATGATATTAATGTTCTGTTTAATGGCAATACTAGTGTCTATGTTTACAAGAAATGTATTGTTGAGTTCAGAATTTTATATAAATAATTTGGAGAAAAGTGATTATTTTCAATTATTAAGAAGTGAAATAGATTATGGTTTTAAGAATTACAGTATGGTGACTTCCGTACCCGAGAGGGTTTTTGTAAAATCCGTTAGTGATAAAGATATTAAGGATTTAACAATTAGTAATATAAAAAATACTATGGAATATATGAAAAAATCTAGAGAGTATATAGACGATAAGTTAGAATCAAAAGTGTTAGACGAAAATCTTGAAGTTTTTATTAATGATTATGCTAAGGAAAATAACATGATAGTCAATGAGGCACTGAAAAACCAGATGGGTTTGGTTTCAGAGGAAGCTTCAAATATAGTAAATAACCACTCAGTAATTTTTGATTTAGCTTCAGTAATAAAATATGGAGAATTTCAAAAATTTAGAGAAATTATATTTACTACATATGATAAATTACCTCCTTTAATTATTACTGCACTCATCTTGATTATCATTTTAATACTGTTAAATATAAAGACTCTATACTCGTCACTTTTGTGGGTTGGAGGATGTTTTATATCTTCAGCATTGATGGTTCTTGTTCCGTCTATCATGGGATTATTATATAAAATACCATATAGATTTGGTGTTGGTAACGGTTATTTAAAAGAAGCTTTAAAGGAATTTGCATTAGGTTATATTCGGTTTTTTCTTATTTCTGGAAGTGTTTTCTTAATAACAGGAATAGTAATGCTTTTGATTTATTCCATTAAGTATAAAAAAATTGCACAAGATTAGATTGAAGATACTAAAGTTTAGTTTTATTATAGAACTTTATCTCATGGTAAATTTAGGGTATAATTTAAGAGATGTATAGCAAATTAACTAAGCTAGGGGGAAACATATTATGAATATATTAGTTTGTGGTGGTGCAGGATATATTGGAAGTCATATGGTAGCAGAGCTTTTAGATAATGGTCATGAGGTTGTGATTTTGGACAATCTTCAAAAAGGCCATAAAGAAGCAATCTTAGGTGGAAAATTATATGTTGGAGATATAAGAGATAGAGAAATATTAGATAAGGTTTTTACTGAAAATAAAATTAATGCTGTAATAGATTTTGCTGCTGATTCCCTTGTTGGTGAAAGTGTACAAGAACCACTTAAATATTTTAATAATAATGTAGGTGGAACAATTTCATTATTAGAAGCAATGAGAGATCATAATGTTAAATATATAGTATTTTCTTCTACGGCAGCAACATATGGAGAGCCAGAGAACATTCCGATTTTAGAACAAGATAAAACATTCCCTACAAATCCATATGGAGAATCTAAATTAGCAGTAGAGAAAATCTTAAAGTGGTGTGATAATGCTTATGGTATTAAATACACAGCATTAAGATATTTTAATGCTGCAGGTGCACATATAAATGGGAAAATAGGAGAAGATCATAACCCCGAATCACATTTAATTCCTATAATACTTCAAGTTGCTTTAGGAAAGAGAGAAAAGATCTTTATGTTTGGTGATGATTATAATACTGAGGATGGAACTTGCGTTAGAGATTATATTCATGTATCAGATTTAGCTAATGCACATCTTTTAGCTTTAGAAAGATTAATGAATGGTGGAAAGAGTGCTATATATAATTTAGGAAACGGGCAAGGGTTTTCTGTAAAAGAAGTTATCGAAGCTGCTAGAAATGTTACGGGTCATCCTATCAATGCAGAAATTGCACCAAGAAGAGCTGGCGATCCAGCAACCCTTATTGCTTCAAGTGAGAAAGCAAAGAAAGAATTAGGATGGGAACCTAAATATAACTCATTAGAAACGATAATTGAAACAGCATGGAATTGGCATAATAATCATCCTAATGGATATGAGATCTAGGGTGTTTTGAGGCTTTAATAAGAAATGATATTTCAATGTTATAATAAAAGAGTGGAATGATACTATGGGTAAGTATCATTCGGCTCTATTTTTTTAATACATTATTCACAACTAATAATGGAGGTTTAATGATATACTTATTTTGTGAAAATATTCAATTCTAGCTTATTTTTTGAATAAATTTTATGATCAATCTTAAAAAGGAGATGTTTATGGAGAAGAAGAGGGGTATAAGATGGGGAATGGTAATTTGTTGGATGATTGTCATTTTCATGTTCTCAAGTGATGTAGCAGAAACTTCAAATGAGAAAAGTAATTTTATTGTTGAAATTATTGATGCAGCTGGAGTAGATGTAGAGAACGTGTTTAAGGGGAATATAGAGTTTTTTATAAGAAAACTCGGTCATTTTACTGAATACGGTATTCTAAGCCTTTTAATATATAGAGCTGTAATATTAGAATATTCACTTAGGAAATCAAAGGTATGTACAAATATGCTTTATAATAAGAGTTTTGCAAGTTCTATAATAATAACTTTTATATATGCATGTTCTGACGAATTTCATCAGTTATTCGTACAAGGAAGAGATGGGGCAGTGAGAGATGTTTTGATAGATACTTCAGGCGGGATTTTTGTGCTATTAGTAATATTGATAGTACCTAGTATCAAAAATATAATTACGGCCAAAGTTGTAAAATAAAAAATCGAAAGAATTTTGTATTAAACTTGACATATATTTAACATAGAGTAAAATTATAATGTAGAGTTTATAGGTACCATATTTTATACATAGAGGAGAAGTTTTAGTCACAAGTTAATAGACAGGGGGAAGGGTGATGGCAAGAGAGAATTACGTTCACCTAATAGGAAGAATTGTAGAAATTGAAGCGATTAATGATATTTCAGATATATTCACATTAGAAGTTGTTAGAAGAAATGGTAAAAAAGATTTCCCTAGAGTTGTGATTTATGAAAGCTTTAAGAAATGTAAAGACTGTTCAGTAAATGATTTTGTATTTATAAAAGGAATTATGGCAAGTAGAGGGAAAAGACAAATTATCGAATGTGACATCTGTGGAGATACTCGGATTATTGAAGGGTTTGAAACTGTAGTTAATGCTATTGATATAGTAAAACTTTCAGAAGACCTTGATTTCCAAGATTTAAAAGAGATATCAAATCAAGTTTTTATATTAGGTGTTGTATGTAGAAAGGTGAAGTATAGAAAGTTGGCTAGTGGAATTTCAAATGCCCAGTATCAATTGGCAATCAATAGAAAGCTGCATGTATATGAAGAAAATCATAAAAAATCTGATTATGTTTTTGTCACTTCTTTAAGTAATCAGGCAGATGAAGATTATAAGAGATTAGATGTGGGATCTCAATGCTTTATAAATGGTGGTATACAGAATAGAAGTATTGTTAGAGAAATAATGTGTAATGAATGTGAGAATATCATCAAATTAAGTGAACAAGCCACTGAAATTTGTACATATAATGTTGAATATCTTAATAACTGTAAATTTTAGTAGAAAGAATCCATCAAAATGGCTTAATTTGATGGATTCTTTTATTTTGTAGATTTTTAAGTAATATATAGTATATATATGGTATATGGAAAATATTTACAAAATGGAATATTTAACGGTATAATTAAATACTAGGAAGAGAAAGTGAGGTATAGATTATGCAAGAAGAAATGGAATTAAATTTAAAGGACCTTTGGGAGGTAATATACAAGAGAAAAAAAATGATAATAGGAATCACTGCAATATGCGTTATAATAGCAGCAATGTTTACTATGTTTTTTATCAAACCTAAATATGAAGGAAAGGTTTCTATAGTTATAGGTAAGGAAAATGCAAGATATTTTTATGAAGATAAATATACTAGTAGTGATGTTATGATGTATCAAAAACTTGTTAAAACATATGTTGAGATAGCCACTTCAAAGAAGGTCGTTGAACAGGTGAATGAGGACTTCTCTGATTACCAGTATGAAGAGTTAAAAAGTATGATAAGTGCAAATCCAAAAGTAGACACGCAATTATTTACTATAACTGTCCAAGCTTTATCACCTAAGGATGCATCTGAAATTGCAAATAGGGTTGCAGAAATATTTATTGAGGAATGTAAGTACATACTTCCAGCAGGAGAGCTTAACATACTGGATAAAGCTTTCATATCGTCTAATCCAATATCACCAAATGTTAAGTTGAATATAGTTATCTCATTATTCTTAGGGCTAATGGTGTCTATAGGAATATGTTTCCTACTTGAGTATTTGGATACAAAAGTGAAGGATGAAGAGGAACTACATAATTTGATAGGTATACCTGTACTTGCTAGCATACCATTTGATGAAAGATTGGTTGTTAAATAGTAATATGAATGAAAAGATGTTATAAAAATGGAGGCATTAAAGTGGAGGAGATTAGAAAACTAAGAGTAAAATTTATAGGTGTATGTATAATACTATTATTCTCGTTAATAATCAATTTATTTTTGACAACAGCATATGTAAATAAGGATAAAAATCAGAAAATCCTTTCAAAGACTCTTAAAAAGATTGAAGGGGATTATGATAAATTAAATAATATGTCACAAGAGGAAATTGAAAAGGTATGTGATTTATATTATGAGAATAAGCTAAAAAGAATTTTATCAGAAGAAGATTTAAGTTTCCTTGCTCAAATGCAATGGGAATACGAGTTATTGATAAATGAAGTGCCTGTTACAAGTCCTATTGAATATGTTATGGGAGATAATCTAAAGGTAACTTTGATCGAAAGAAGAAATGGAGAGGATGCACTTCCAAATAGTATATCAGAGAAGGGCAGAATAACTGGAAATGATGAGAATGATAAGCTTGAAAATTACATTAATGCTGAATTTGGTAATGCGTTTAATACAGAGGTGACAGAAGAAGGAAATGAGAAGAAAATATCTTTCAATTTTTCTAATATAAAGAAAGGTGATGTAATAACAATACGGTTAAATCCTGTTCTTATAGAGAGAATGCTCTTATATGAAAGAATTAATTTGAAGGATGATAAAATAGAACTAATTAAAAGCAAGTAATTCATTCATGTGGTTATACTATTTTTTAATTTTAATAGAATAGTTAATAAACAATATGAAAGGAGCTGATGAGGTGAAACAAACAAAAAATTATACATTGAAAAAAGCACTGATAATCACGATGGTGTTCGTGTTTTTTGTAACGCTTATGCCTACTATGGCATTCGCTGAGGGAAAAACTGATGACAAAGAGAAGTTGAAAAAAATTGCAATAAACTCAGAGAATAAAGGGGAAGAGGAATCTACAGAAGAGGAAATAATAAAAAGGGTAAAAGGAATTTACTCTAGTATTGATAAAGATCTTAATGAAGAAGAGCTTAATGAAGAAGAGTTCGATGAAGAAGCATATTATGAATTAACTGAAGAGGAGATAAAATATATTGAACAAATAATGCCTAAAGTAGAATCAAATACTGATATTGAAGGAAAGAATGCAGAAAGTTTATCCTCTTCAAAGGACAAAATAATTGGAGGGAAATATTTTTTACCTAAGATATCAGCTTATAGAGAAAACTATACTATTCATATGATGTTCGCAGGAATTAGTATTGACGGAGAAAATGTTCAAATATGGGGGAAAAATAACAATAACCACTTTTTAATAAAAGATTATGGGGATACACTTCCAGGTTGTTGCTCGATAAGAACGTTTGATTGGAATATTACAGATATACCTGATGCGATTAATGAAAGAAATATTGTGAAAAGTTACGATCGAGATTTTGATAACATTGGGATATACATTAGAATTAAAAAAAATATGTGTGATGGATCGGACTTAACATATTATGAGAATTTTTCGCTAGTGGAGAAAGATGAGTTTAACGGAGTTAATCTTATTACATCTTTTGATTGCGATAATTTATTATTAAATTTAAATAAATTATTATTGAGTAAGGCTAATTATAATACTCAGTTTCCAGCAGTTGCAATACAAGATGAATCTTTTAAAATGAGGTTGATTAAAAATTCTGATGAGAGGAATAAGTATTATAAAGTATTTATTAAAGGATGGAATGGAGGAAGTGAATATCAAGAGGAATTAAGTAATTGCTGTAACATATATACATGGATACCTCCATATGATGGTGTATTCAATATAGTTGTAGAGGATCTCAAAGGTAAACCTGTTATTGTTAGAAAAGTTTTTGTAAGGAAAGAAAATAATAATAATGGAGATTATCTCTCAATTGATAATGTTGTTATAGATAAATTGGGTGAGAATATTGAAATAAAGGTGGCTACAAAAAATTTCGACCAAGATAATTCGATAAATAATTCCCAATTAGCTGTAAGAGTTGGTGAAGAATCAGTTTGGAGCAAAACAGTTAAAGGCTATTCGGATACAATTATGGATGCTAATGAAAATATAATAACAGTTAGTGAAGAAAAGAATAAATTTGAATTATCAAAAGGGCAATATGTCATAGATACTTTAGTTAAGAAAAGATTTTCTGTTGAGTATGAAGATGCTGTTAGGAGTTATTACTCTGATGATAATTTTGAAGGGATTTTTAATGTAACAGCTACGAATGATAGTGAAGAGAAGATTGCTAACTCAAATGATTTTGAATTAGGAGAGACTTATACTTTTAGAATATCTCCAAATAGTAATAGATTAGCTGAAAAAAATTTAACAAATGATAATCTTGGTAATTTAGAATTTGCTTTTTTAATTTGGGATGCTAGAGGTAAGAGAGTAATTTATGAATATGATGAAGGTGATAGTGGTAATAAATTAGAAAAGTCTTTTACTTATACATTTAGAGATCCAGGAGAATATAAGGTTTACTTAAGAGCACGATTAAAGAATACAGATGAAGAGGGACAGACAGAATATAGACCTAATGATGGAAAATGGATATTACCTAACTCTTTTATGGACGAGGTGTCTATGGAAGTTAATATTCCAATGAAAGATCGTAATATAGAGATAAGTCGGGTTGATATTACTTCATTTAACAAAGGTACTTGCACACTCTTCGAGCAAGATGAAAATCATGATGAATTTAGAATTAACGCTCATAGTAAAAATATCATAAATATTTCTGCTGCATATGAAAATGATGATAATAGTAATAGACTTATGTATAAAGTTTATGCTATACATGATGGTATTTGGGAATGTCTAACTCAATATACTGTTAGTAATGAGATTCAATTCTATCCCAGAAGTACTGGTGAATATAAATTATTGATTCTGGTTAAGGATAGTGTATCCGGTTCAGAACAGGATCGATTAGAATTAAATGTTATTGCAGAAAACTGAATATAAGATTTAATTAATAAAAGCGACAATAATTAATGTCGCTTTTATTATAGTCAATAATAATCAATACGGACTATAGATAGTTTCAAAATTAAAATATTTACTAATACGAAAAATGGATATCTTTTACTAAAAGATTATATTATAAAAGAATTTGAAGGAGTTAAAATAGGTGTTTACGTAGTTAAGTATGGAGATACTTTAGGAGTAATAGCTCAAGCTTTAGGTTTGGATTCATATGAAGAGTTAGCTGCACTAAATGCAGGAATTAACCCTAACATGATCTTCCCAGGCGATGTTATCGAGATTTCATGAATTAATTTGAAGAGATATCTCTCTTTTTTAAAATACCGTTGAAGTTATATATTGTTAAGTATTGAATTTAATGTAAAAATATTTTCAACGGTTTCTTAAAAAAGAGAGTTATAGGGTGAAATATATTAGGAAAGTATGAAGGAAAGTATGAAGGAAAGAATTATATAGAACTGTGGTATTTGGCGAAAATAGTAAAATAGCGTTGACTACTTATTTAGGTTATAATAAACTTAAATATAGAGATTCTACCGCGAAATTTGATTTATGCACACCTTAGAAAAAGGTATACGATAACCGTTCCAAAATCTCAAGGGTTCAATGAGTTATGGACACGTATAAATCAATTATTGAGCTGAGATATCTATAGTTAGAAAAATGTATAGGGTGCTTATAGCTTAAAATGGGAATGTGGTGAAAATCTACAACAGCCCCCGCTACTGTAAGTGAGGACAAATCTTGCAGATCCATTTGAGTATTCAGAGAAGGGCAAGAGGAGGAAGAATCATAAGTCAGGAGACCTGCCGTGTGCAAATACAAATCTTCGGAGGGAAGCAAAAATGAAAAAAGCGATAGTGGTAGCAAGTTTCGGTACAAGCTATGAGGAAACAAGAAAACTAACTCTTGATGCAATTGAGGGTAGAATCAGAGAAGAATTTCAGGGATATGAGGTCGTTAAGGCATACACTTCTCATAAAATAATCAATAAAATTAAGAATAGAGATGGTATTGTTGTACCAACTCCAGCAGAAGCTGTGAAAGATTTAAAAGATAGAGGGTTTGAAGAAGTATATGTACAACCTATCCATGTGATTCCAGGGGAAGAGTATGATTATATAAAAATATCATTAATGCATACTTATCATGCTGATTTTAAGGTTCTAAAGGTTGGTAGACCACTTCTTTATTTTAAGGGAGAGGAAGAGGATACTCCTGATGATTATACTATGGTATTCAATGCCATTGAGGATACATTTAAAGATAAAGAATGTGTAATAATGATGGGACATGGTACAATGCACCCTGCAACATCAGCGTATTCTTGTCTAGAGAGTGTAATTCATGATAATGGATATGAAAATGTATATATGGCTACAGTTGAGGGATATCCTACTTTAGATAGAGTAATTAAGAGAATTGAAAGAAAAGGAATCAAGAATGTTACGCTTATGCCATTTATGGTTGTAGCAGGAGACCATGCACAAAATGATATGGCTTCAGATGAGGAGGATTCATGGAAATCAATCCTTATAGAAGAAGGTTTCAATGTTGAAATATACATTCATGGACTTGGTGAAAATGAAAAAATAAGAGATATTTATGTTGATAGATTAAAAGATACAATTAGTGGTGAATTTGATAGTTTAGGTAAGACAAAGAAGAGAGGATAGGGGTGATTTTATGGCTAAAATAATGGTTCAGGGGACAGCGTCATCAGTTGGTAAATCTATTCTTGTTGCAGCTCTTTGTAGAATTTTTAAGCAGGATGGATATAAGGTTGTTCCATATAAGTCACAGAATATGTCATTGAACTCTTATATTACTCTTGATGGAAAAGAAATGGGAAGAGCTCAAGTACTTCAAGCTTATGCAGCTGGTATGGAGCCACAGGTTTTTATGAATCCTATTCTATTAAAACCTACAAGTGATAGAAAATGTCAGGTAATTGTTAATGGAAAAGTATGGGGAAATTCATCCGCTATGGGATATCACAATATGAAGCTTGAGTTTAAAGATATGCTCAAAGAGGAATTTGAGAAGCTTGAAGAAGAGTTTGATATTGTTGTTATGGAGGGAGCTGGAAGCCCTGCTGAGATTAATTTAAGAGATAGAGATATTGTAAATATGGGAATGGCAGAGCTTGTTGATGCCCCTGTTGTTCTAGTGGGTGATATAGATAAAGGTGGAGTATTTGCTTCCCTTGCAGGAACTTTGTTGCTGTTGAAGGATGATGAAAAGAAGAGAGTAAAAGGGACTATAATAAATAAGTTCAGAGGAGATGTGGAGATATTAAAGCCAGGCCTTACTATGCTTGAGGATATTATTAATATTCCAACTCTAGGAGTTGTTCCTTATTTTAGGCTAAAGCTTGAGGATGAGGATGGAGCTATAGAATTTAATAAGAAGAAGCACGGGGATATAGACATCGCTGTTATAAAGCTTCCGCACATTTCTAACTTTACTGATATTGATGCTTTAACAATTGAAGAGGATGTATCTGTAAGATATGTTACGGGAAAAGAAGAGTTTGGAAATCCGGACTTAGTAATAATCCCAGGAAGTAAGAATACACTTGAAGATTTATTATTTGTGAGAGAAAGTGGTCTTGAGGAACTTATAAAAGAGCACTCAATTGATAAAATGACTATTGGTATATGTGGTGGATTCCAAATTCTTGGTGAAAAATTAAAGGATCCTTATGAAACAGAATCTAATGTTGGTGAAGTTGAAGGACTAGGCATACTTGATATTGAAACTATATTTGAAAAAGAGAAAACCATGACAAGAGTAAGGGCAACAAGCAATGTATGCAGTGGAGAAGTATATGGGTATGAGATTCATATGGGACAATGTCAATATGGGAAACATAGTAAGTCTATGTTTGAAATCTATAGTGAAAATGGAAAAGAAGTTAAAGTTAATGATGGAGCTATAAATGATAAAGGGAATGTAATTGGAACATACATCCATGGTATCTTTGACAGTGTTAATTTTAGAGAGCATATATTAAATGGTTTAAGAAAAGAAAAAGGATTAGAAGAACGAAAGAGTAGAGAATATGAAAGTATAAGAGAAGAAGAACTTGATAAACTTGCTGATCTAGTTAGAAATGCTCTTGATATGGATGAAATATATAAGATTGTAGGAGTTAAGAAAAAATAATGTGGTACGTAATAGATGTTCTTATTGCAGTATTAATTGATTGGATTATTGGAGATCCCTATGGGTTTCCACATCCTATCATATATATAGGACGACTTATTAGAAAGCTAGAGAAGATATTTAGAAAGCTAGCTAAAAATAACAAACAGCTTAAAATGTATGGTGGAGTAATCGTAATAGTAGTTGCACTGGTAACATATCTAGTTCCATTTCTTCTATTATACTGCACAAGAAAGATTGTGATATTACATCATGGATTGAATATTTTTATTCTGTGGACAACTTTAGCATGTAAATGTCTTAAGGTTGAGGGAATGAAAGTTTATGATGCCCTACAGAAAGATGATATTGAAGATGCAAGGCTTAAGCTTTCATATATTGTGGGGCGTGAGACTTCGCAGCTAAATGCAGAAGAGATAATAAGAGCTGACGTTGAGACTGTGGCTGAGAATACTGCAGATGGAGTTATAGCTCCATTATTTTATGCAATGATAGGTGGTGCGCCACTTGCTATGCTATATAAGGGTATAAATACAATGGACTCAACGCTAGGTTATCTAACTGAGAAATATAAGCATATTGGTTTCTTCCCAGCAAAGGTTGATGATGTGTTTAATATAATACCTGCAAGAATAACTGGAGTGTTTATGGCATTATCTGCTCCTATTGTAAGTGGTAATGTGGTTAATGGATTTAAGATAATGATTAGAGATAGAAAAAATCATAAAAGTCCAAACTGCGCATATCCAGAAGGGGCAACAGCAGGGGTGCTTGGAATTCAATTAGGTGGAACTAACACCTATTTTGGAGAGAAGATTTTTAAGCCAACTATAGGCGATAAGATAAAAACTTTAAATCTTGAGCATATTAGAGATACTGTGAAGCTTATGTATGGTAGTGAGATATGGCTTGTTGTGATTTATATCATAATTTCTCTATAGATAAACTACTTTGTAGACATATATAAAGAACAAAGAACAAAGAACAAATATTGAGGATATTCCTCATGCTTCAGAATATCTTATATTTATTTTAATGGGGAAAAGATTAGAGATAAAAGACATATTCATTTGCTCCAGTAAAGTTAATATATAATTTTTTCTGACCATCGGGAAGAAAAATAACCTACTTTGTTCTTTGTTCTTTAACATTTGTTCTTTTAAAATATTTAGTGCTTTTGAATTTCTTAACTAGAATAAGTTTCAATACAATAAAACGACAAACGGCGGTGAGTTTATGGTACATGGAGGCGATATATATACCGAGGGTAGATTAAAAGGTCAGGAACTAATTGATTTCAGTTCTAATATTAATCCTTTAGGTGTACCTGAGAGTTTTATAAAGAGTTTGGATGAGGCTGTAAAAAATGTTGTAAACTATCCAGACATAAAGTACAGAATGGTAAGAGATGCATTAAGTAAATATGAGGGAGTCAATGAGGAGTTATTTGTTTTAGGAAACGGTGCAGCGGAAATCATCGATCTTTCAATATCAACTTTAAAGAGCATATTAATACCTGCTCCATCTTTTGCAGAATATAATTTGAGTGCAGAAAAATGGGGAGTACAAACAGAGTATTTTCACATGAAAGAGAAGAAAAATCAAGATGGAACATACTCACTATATATTGATTATGAAGAACTGATTAAGAAACTCGAAGGGGTAGATGGTGTAATATTAGCAAACCCAAATAATCCCGATGGAAGTGTGTTAGATAAACAGAGTGTAAAAAAAATTCTTCAGTACTGCGAGAAAACAGGGAAGAAGGTTATCATTGATGAGGCATTTATTCATTTCACGCTACTTGAAGATCAATCTCTTGTAAAATGGGTGAATGAGTTCAGTTGTCTCCTTGTAATTAAAGCTCTTACGAAATATTATGGTATGCCAGGAATCAGATTTGGATACGGCATAACAAGCTCAAAAGGTATGAGAGATGAGATTTCAACAAAGCAGAATCCATGGAATATAAACAGTTTTGCAGTAGAAGCTGTGAAGTCCGTGCTCTTTGATGATGAGTATAATAAGAAAAGTATAGAGTGGTTAGATAATACTAGAGAGCCTTTTCTTAAGAGATTAATGGAATTCTCTATATTTAATAAAGTCTATAGAACCTTTGGGAACTATGTATTATGTGAATTAAATGGAAGCACATCCAAGGAGTTCTATGATACATGTCTTGAAAGAGGGTTTCTCATTAGGAATGCAGATAATTATAGAGGACTTAGTGAGTATCATATAAGGCTTGCGATAAAAGATGAAGAGCGAAATGGAAAATTGTTTGGAATGTTGAATAACTATAGATAAACTACTACGTAGATTTATCTAAAAGAACAAATAACAGAGAATAAAGAACAAATGTGGTTGATATTCTTCATGCTTCATAATATCTAAATTTTAGTTGAGATAATAATATGTTTTTTTAAAAGTGGACAATCTGAAAAAGGATGTCCGCTTTTTTTATATACAAACCTAAGGTACGACTTTTCTATTGACGGTAAATACTAATTATTTTTAAATAAATAAATAAATGACCAACACTACAAGGGTAATAGTCCCAAATATTTTTACTATGTTATTTGTAATTTTAGAAAATCTATCTGTATATCTTCCTATTGAGTATGCTATGCCTATTAAAATTAAAGATATAATAAATATGGTTCCTAATATATTATACAAAGCAATCTGATCCTCCTTTCCTTAAGTATATAGTTCTCACTACTAGTACCTTCTCTATGCTATTTGTAAATCTACATTGAAATATAGCTATGCTTGTACAAAATGTAAATATGTTTGTACTTGTTCTCTGTTCTTTATTCTTTATTCTTTCTTCTTTGTTTTTTCATTTTTACATAAAAGTTTCATTTAAAGGAATATTAAATATGAAATATAAATATTTTTTCAATAAATTTTAAAGTAGGTGTTTTGGATGAAAAAAAGGACTCTTTTGATTGTGCTTTTACTGGGGTTTCTTGCATTAGCAGGAATAGGTTTTGGAACCTTTGCCTTTTTTACTGCAGGGGCAACAAGTGAAAAAAATGAAATTTCCAGTGGAACTCTTACAATGAGTGCAAATGGAGAAACTGAGAATTTTAGGTTTGATATTGCAAGTACAAAACTGGTGCCAGGAGATTATATAACAGTTGGCGAGAATGATACAGCAGAGATAGAGATTAAAAATACTGGAACACTTGAGATGGTGTACTTGAGTAATTTTAAGTATTCAGATGGAAAAGATAGCAACTTTCTTAGTAATGGGTTAGTATTTGAGAATTTATCAAGAACTGTTAGAGATAAGAATGGTGAGGTTGTTACAACTACATATTATGTAAGGGATTTTAGTTTGGCAACTCCATTGGGGGGATATGTAAATGATATTGATAGGTATAACCTTAAGGGAGAGTTGCTTGCTGTAAATAATAGACCAGCAGATGATCTAATAAGCATTAGAGAGTGGATAGAATTCTGTGGCACAAAACCAGCTGGGCTTGGAAAAGTATATGTTGGAAAGCTTGATCCAGGAGAAAGTGAAACATGGTCCATGAAGATTAAATTCCATGAAAAATGTGGTAATGAGTACAATATAAAGAATGGATTTAATATATTTTTAGATTACGGTGCAGATGCAACACAAAATAGAATTGATGCACTGACTAATCTTCTTTTTGGACAGAAAGTTGTGAAGTTAGATTTTAATAATGATGATGGTAGTTTTGATGAATTAGCGACAGAGTGGAAGGATACTTTGTAAGTGTTTTTTAAAAAGTGAGATTTTAATTTAAGGTGTGGTTAATATGAGAAGGGAAAAGAAATTTAAAATAATTATAATTCTACTGGCTATTATTGTTATTGCACAAAATATTGACTCAACTTATGCATGGTTCATGAAGAATGTATTTAGTAAGGCTGCAACAATTACAACAGGTGATCTTAAAATAAAAGTGAATGATGCAAGACAGGATTTCACCATAAATATAAATCCTAATGAGATATTCCCAGGAGATTATCTTTCTGTAACAGACGATAATAATATTGTATTTGAGATTGTGAACGAAAGTAGTGTACCTATAGTTTATTCCGGTGGATTCAGCTATAGCGGAGATAATACCTTTATATTAAATGGGTTAATAGTGGAGGATGTAACAAGAGAGGTATATAATGCAGAGAATAAGCAACTAAAACAGAAAAAATATTTTAATAACAAAAGGCTTATAGGCGAGTACTCATATCTCAAAGATCTTTTAGATAAATATAACATCAATGGAGAAAATGGTGTTGATGGAATGATAAGTTTAAGAGAAATACAAAATATATATGGATGGATGTTTGGCAATTTTAAAGGGTATACAACTGGTATGTTAAACCCCGGATGTAAAGAAGTGTGGAAATATAAGATTAAATTCCATGAAAATGCGGCTTCATCCCAATTTATTGGAAAGAGCATGCCTATTCAATATAAAGTATACAGTGGGCAGAAAAATATTGAGACTTTTAGGAATATATCAAGAAGTTATATTATTAATGTTCCTGAGGATGTATCAGAACAGTATTTTAATTCAACTACAGAATGGTTATATCAATCTATTGAGAAAGATTTTTATACTAAACAGTAAAAAAGTAAAAGAAGGAAAAGAAGAAAACATAGTTGAAAGTGGCGAGTTGAGAACGAGTGACATTTCACTCTGTGAAATTTTAATCTTATTGTTCTATGGGCAAGAGTGTTTTACTCGTTTCATTTAAATGAAACATTGTACTCGAAATACAATATTTTATCTTAAGATAAAATGAGTAAAAACAACCATCATTCTCAATTTTCAATTCTCAATTTGTTTTCATGAGCACGCATGCGTGCTATATTTCTAAAGGGTGGTGATTATGAATGTTTATTGGAAAAAGAACAAGAAGAGCTGCAGTTACAAGTATAATTATATTATCAATAATCATCATCATAATCACTGCTAGAACCACAAGAGCTTGGTTTACATCAGAGATTTTAAGTGAACTAACTAAGATAACCAGTGGGACAATGAATGTGGTTGTAAATGATGTGAATAAAAATTTCAATTTGAATATTAAAACCACACATATATTTCCTAACGATTATATTGGGCTGTCAAATGATAATTCTGTTGTTGTAAATATTAAAAACAATGGAAGTATACCAATATTTTATACTGGTAATTTCTCATTTAGTGTAAAGAATAAGTTAGGATATGGACTTGTTTTTGAAGAGTTGAAAAGAGAAATATTTAATTCATCAGAGGAAAAGCAGATGGAAGAGGTATATATTTTACATAGTAATATCACTGAGAAATACGAGTTAATTGGAGATAAAATTGATAAATTCGATGTTAATGGTAAAGGGGTTAGAGGGGGAGATGGGATTATTAGCTTAAGAGAGTGGAGTGATAATAACAATACAATGGCTGGAATAAATAAGGGATACTGTGTTGGGGCATTGAAACCAGGATATTATGAGAAATGGACATACAAGATAAGGTTTCATAGGGATTGCTTATACGTACCACATGCAGGAAAGAGCCTACAGATGAGATATAAGGTGAGTAGTACTCAATTTGATGAAGATGCTGTTATGGAATTGGTGAAGAGTAATAAAATAATAGCTATACCTAGAGATATGAGTGAGGAAGACTTTGAACGGATGGCATACTTTTGGGTGAATTCAATAGGAACAGGGTATCTTCAAAAGCAGGATTAGTGATTTTGTAATAAGATTATATGAGTTTTTAAAAGTTTATGGTTTATTTTGTAGAAATACTATATAATGAAGATGATGATTATTAGATAGCGCAACTAAATTATTAATATATATATATATATATATATATATATATATATATATATATAAGATATATATGTATAAATTAAATTTTGCGGTAAGATATTTATAGTTGAAAAATAAATTAATAAATCTAGGTGCCCATAGGGTGAAAAGGGAATGTGGTGAAAATCCACAACAGCCCCCGCTACTGTAAGTGAGGACGAGCCTTCATATCCATTTAGAATTTTGTATTCTGAAGAAGGAGAAGGTAAGAGAGATTCACAAGTCAGGAGACCTGCCTAGTAAATTAAGCATAAGATTTCGGAGGGAAATTCTTTTTTACGGACTTTCTCTGCCCATTTTTAGAGGAAGTCCGTTTTGTTTTGCTTTATTTTATTTTAATTGAATACAAATAGGTATGTGGATATGCCTTATAAAAAATTGAGAGGTTAAGGATTATGAAGGGATTGATTATTGCTTCAAATGGAAGTGGTGGAGGAAAAACCACATTTACCATGGGTTTATTAAAGGCTCTTGTTAATAGAGATGAAAAGGTTCAGAGCTATAAGGTTGGGCCAGATTATATAGATCCTGCTTTCCATAGTATGATTACAAGTGAACCATGCAGAAATTTAGATTTGTATCTAATGGGAGAGAAGGGGGTAAAATACTCAATTTCTAATGGGAATAAAGATTACGCCATTATTGAAGGAGTTATGGGGTTATATGATGGTAAAGGGATTGATGAGAAATATTCCACTTATCATCTTTCAGAAACCTTAGGTTTGCCAATCCTTCTTGTGCTATCTCCAAAAGGAGTCTCTACAACAATATGTGCAGAGATTATGGGTCTTAAAGAATTCAGAAATGCCAATATAGCTGGAGTGGTTCTAAATGGTATTACAGAGAGTTACTATAAATTATTAAAGTTTTCAATAGAACAAAACTGTGGGGTTAATGTATTAGGATATGTCCCTAAGGATGATAGATTAAAGCTTGGTTCAAGGCATCTTGGGCTTATTCAAAGTAGCGAGGTTGAGGATATTCAGGAGAAAATTTCACTCTGCGGTGAACTGGTAGAAAAATATGTTGATGTTGACGCAATTCTTAGTATTTCAAAGGAATGTAAAGAATATGATGTTGAATACGATTTCAGTGAACTTCAAGGATTAAATCTTAAAATCGGAGTTGCCCTAGATAAAGCATTTAGTTTCTACTATAAAGATAATCTTGAGATATTAGAGAGAGCAGGTGAAATTTATTATTTTTCACCACTAAAAGACAAAAGCCTTCCAGAGGATATAGATTTTCTATATATAGGAGGAGGATATCCTGAGGTGTTCAAGAGTGAACTTTCATCAAATGTGGAGTTGGTTAAGGATATAAAGAAGAAACTTGAAGATGGATTACCTTGTTATGCAGAATGTGGTGGGTTAATGTATTTAACCGAGGGTATTGATAGTAAAGAAATTAAAGAGTTTGAGGATTTTAAAGAAGAAAATAAATTGGTTTCATTTTTTAATGGAAAAAGTTATATGACAAAGAGACTGCAGAATTTTGGGTATGCTACTGTTGAAGTAGGAGATAAATCACCTGTACATAAGAGTAAGCAAAGGATTAATTGTCATGAATTTCATAAATCTTTTGTTGATCTTGCAGAAGAAACATCTTATGAGGTGGAAAAGGTTAACATTTATGGTGAATTGAAAAAATGGAAATGTGGATATGTAAAGAAAAACACTTTAGGGGCGTATGCTCATATTCATTTCCTGGGAAATGAGAAATTTATTATTGAAATGCTAAGCACTTCAAAGACCCAAAGACAAAGAACAGAGAATAAAGAATAAAGGTTGACGATATTCTTCATGTTTCAGAATATCTTAATTCAATTTTTTTAGAAAAGAACTTAATTAATAGAAAAATTTCAATAAAGACAAGGGGTAAGAGAGATGGAATATATTAAGAAACCAATGGGTATTGAGGTTAAGAGTTTTGAGATAATAGGTGAGGAAATGGGGCCTCATAGTTTTAATGAGAGAGAACTTACAATAATAAAGAGAGTTATACATACTACCGCTGATTTTGAATATAAGGATATAACTTATATTAGAGAAGGTTCTATAGATGCGGCAGGTTCTCTTTTAAAGGAAGGTATTAAAATATATACTGACACTAAGATGGCTTTATCAGGAATGAATAAGAGTGCGCTAGAAAAATTAGGGTGTGAAGTTGTATGTTATGTTGGTGATGAGGATGTTACTATTGATGCAAAGAAGAGAGGAATAACACGTTCAATGGCTGGTGTTGAGAAGGCAGTTGAAGAGGGGATTCAGTTCTACGTATTTGGTAATGCACCAACTGCTTTATTTAGACTTAAAGAGTTGATGCTTGAAGGAAAAGCTAATGTTAAATTTGTTATAGGTGCACCAATAGGATTTGTGGGAGCAGCTGAGAGTAAAGAAGAGATTGAAAAGATGGATATACCAATGATTACTGTAAGAGGAAGAAAAGGTGGAAGCACTGTTGCGGCTTCAATTGTGAATGCGCTAATGTACCTAAATGTAGACAGAAACTAGAGGTTGATGGATATGTTGGATTTATATATTAACAGTGGTGGTAAAAAACTTAGATGTGGGTATACAACTGGATCTTGTTCAGCAGGGGCAGCTAAGGCTGCTTCCTATATGCTGTATAGTAATGAGAAAATAAAAGAAATAAAAATTGATACTCCAAAGGGAATAGTTTTAAATCTTCCTATTGAAAAGATTAATAGAGGAAAAGACTACGTTGAATGCTGTGTATTAAAAGATGGTGGAGATGACCCTGATATAACTAATGGAATAGAAATTTGGGCAAGAGCTGAGATTAGTGAAAATGGGTACGAGCTAAGAGGTGGAAAAGGTGTTGGAGTGGTAATGGGAGAAGGACTTTATGTACCTAAAGGTGAACCAGCCATAAATCCAATGCCAAGAAAGATGATAGAAAAAGAAGTACTTGAGGTTTTACCTGAAGGAAAGGGAGTAGTTATAACCATATTTGTACCTAAAGGTGAGGAAATTGCTAAAAAAACCTTTAATCCAAGGCTTAACATAATTGGAGGAATATCAATTTTAGGTACCACAGGGATTGTTGTTCCTATGAGTGAAGAAGCTTTGAAAGGTTCTGTTGAGCTTGAGATACAATCTAAGTTTAAACAGGGAGTAACTGAACCTATACTGGTTTTTGGTAATATGGGTGAAAATTTTTGTGATAAGATGGGCCTTGATAAATCTAATTGTGTTGAGATGTCAAACTTTGTTGGCTTCGCTCTGGATACATGTAGAGGATTAGGAATCAAGAAGGTTACTATTGTAGGTCATATAGGAAAAATGTGCAAGATATCTATGGGGTGTTTTCAGACTCATTCACGAGTTAGTGATGTTAGACTTGAGAGTTTAGCCTTGGAGTTGGCATTGAATGGAGTTGATACTTCTATAGTGAAAGATATTTATGATGAGAAGACGACTGAAGGTGCCGTTAATAAACTCCATGAGAAATATGAGGATAAATATGATTTCATATATAAGAACATATGTGAGAAGATTCAAAGAAGGATAGAGATATATAACTATGAAGAGATGAACTGTGATGTGGCAATCTTCGCAATGAAAAGAGGCTTGTTATACAGCACAATGAAATAAAAGAGTAACTGAGAGTTGAGAACTGTAAATTGAAAACGATTGAGATTTCTCTTGGACGTTCTCAACTCTCCACTCTCAGTTTAAAAGTTTGTTTTAGAGGAGGGTTGTATGATAACTATCGTCGGTATTGGACCAGGTGCTAGAGAATATATTATTCCTTTAGCTATTGATGTGTTAAAAGAAAGTGACATGATTATTGGTTTTGACAGAGCGTTGAATAGTATAGAGTTTATCAATAACAGCAATAAGAAGTGTGTAACTAGTATCTCTACTATACTTGGAGAGGTGAAAGAGTACCAAGGGAATGTTGCTATTGTAGCATCAGGAGATCCGTGTTTCTATGGAATAAGTGATTATTTAAAGAGAAACTTGGATGAGGAGATTAGGATAATTCCAGGTATAAGTAGTTTTCAGTATCTTGCATCAAAGAAAGCTATTCCTTGGCATAATGCCCATGTAAGCAGCATGCATGGGAGAGAGAATAACTTTATACAATGTGTTAAGGAGAAGGAAACGTCGTTTTGGTTAACAGGGAAGAAGAATACTCCTGAGATGTTATGCAGAGAACTTTTTAACAATGATATTAAGTGCAGTGTTATTGTTGGAGAGAATCTATCCTATGAAGATGAAAAAATCACAGAAGGAAGTCCAGAAGAACTAATGAATAAAGAGTTTTCTTGGCTTAGTGTTGTGGTTGTTAGGAGAGAGAGCTAATGAGAATAATAAAAGATGAGGAATTTATTAGAGCTGACGTTCCAATGACAAAGGAAGAAGTAAGAACTTTAAGTCTAGTAAAGATGGATATTAAAGAGGATAGTAGAATTCTTGATGTTGGAGCAGGTACAGGGTCAGTTAGTATTACGGCTGCGGTAAATTGTCCAAAGGGTGAAGTCATCGCTATTGAGAAGGAAGATAAAGCTGTTGAACTTATCAAACTTAATATGGACAAAATAGGAATAGCTAATATGAAAGTTATCAACGGCATGGCCCTTGAAGAACTAAAAGGACTTAACGGAAAATTCAATTCAGTGTTCATCGGAGGAAGCGGAGGAGATTTGGAGAAAATAATTGAAGTGTGTTACAAGCTTCTTTACGATGGAGGGAGTATGGTACTGAACTTCATTACATTGACAAATGCTATGAAAGCTATGGACAAACTTGAAGAAATGGGTATGGAATATGAGTGTGTACAGGTAGCTGTAAATAGAATAAAGGGTAAGAGTAAAATGATATTGGCTAACAATCCGATTTTCGTGATTAACGGGAGAAAATATTGATTAACAGGAGGAAAAAGTGATGGCAAAGTTATTTGGAATAGGTGTTGGTCCAGGAGACAGTGAACTTCTAACAATTAAGGCTATTAGAGCAATTGAAAACAGTGAGGTGATATTCGCTCCAAGTGCATTTGAAGGTGGAGAGAGTATAGCATATGAAACTGCTAAAGAGTATATTAGTGAAGATAAGAAGATTGAGATAATTCACTTTCCAATGGGTAAGAAGGATACTCAAGACAAGGCTAGAGAAACTTATGAAGCGATATATCAATATTTAAAGAAAGGTATGAATGTATCGTTCCTTACAATAGGAGATCCTTTTGTATATAGTACATATACTCATTTATTGAACTATATTAATGAAAGAGGATTTGAGGTTGTAACAGTACCAGGTATAACTTCTTTCTGTGCGAGTGCAGCGGTTGCTAATGAATACCTAGTACTTGGTAATGAGCCTCTTATGATTACACCAGCAGCTAGATTAGATGCTGTTAAAGATGAAAAGTTCTTAGTTATAATGAAAGTATATAAGAGAGAAGAAGAGGTTGTTGATTTCTTAGATGCTAATGGATTTGACTATGTTTATATAAAGAAAGCTGGAAGAGCTGGAGAAGAGATTCTTAGAGATAGAGAAGAAATAATAAAGAACAAAGAATACATGGCGTTGATTCTTGCTAAGAAAAAAGAATTAGCTCAGTGTATATAGGGGGAAAGTGTAATGATATATATAGTTGGAGCAGGTCCAGGGGATGTAGATTTAATAACGATTAAGGGAAGAGATGCCCTATGTAGAGCAGATGTAGTTATATATGCTGGTTCATTAGTGAGTCCTGAGCATCTTGAATTCTGTAAAGAAGGGGTTGAAAAATTCAACTCAGCTTCTATGACTCTTGAGGATGTTATTAAGGTTATGAAAAGAGCAACAGAAGAAGGCAAAGATGTTGTAAGATTACACACAGGAGATCCTGCAATCTACGGTGCTATTAAAGAACAAATGGATGAACTTGATAAATTAAATATTGAATATACAGTAATTCCAGGAGTTAGCTCATGTACAGCGGCAGCAGCTGCTATTAAGAAAGAGTTTACACTTCCAGGAGTAACTCAAACTATTATTTTAACAAGAGTAGAAGGCAGAACTCCAGTACCTGAAACAGAAGATCTTGAGCGACTTGCGTCTGTTGGGGCTTCTATGGCAATATTCCTTTCAATAAGCATGATTGAAAAGGTCGTAGGAAAGCTTAGAAGAGGGTATGGAAGAAATGTCCCTATAGCTATAGTTGAGAGAGCAACTTGGGAAAATGAGAGAGTTATTTATGGAACTCTTGATGATATAGCAGAGAAGGTTCATGAAGCCGGAATTACAAAACAAGCACAGATTCTTGTGGGTGATTTTATTGACTGTGAATATGAGAAGAGTAAATTATATGATAAGGACTTTACGCACATGTTTAGAAGCTCACACAGTAAGGGGTAAATTATGAAGAGTAAAGTTGCGGTAATTAGTGTCACTGCTAAAGGTGATTCTGTAGGAGATAGGGTGATAGATTCTCTGAAATCAACTTTTCAAAGTGAATGTATTCATCTTGTGAAGAGTAATGAAGTGAAAGAGCAGGGATTTAAAAAGTGTGTTGAGAATGCTTTTGTAGAATATGATTCAATAGTATTCATATCATCTACAGGGATTGCTGTAAGAGGAATTGGGAACTTAATAAAGAGTAAAGTCACAGATCCGGCTGTTGTTGTTGTGGATTGTACAGGTAAGTTTGCAATCAGTCTTTTAAGTGGTCATCTTGGTGGGGCAAATGAGCTAACACACATCATAGGTGAGGGAATAAATGCTGTTCCTGTAATAACAACCGCAACTGATAATCTTGGAATATGTGCTCCTGATATGGTGGCAAAGGATAATAATCTTATCATTCATGATATGAAAGTTTGCAAGGATATTGCAGCCTTATTGGTGAACAATAAGAAAGTTATTTTTATTGATATTGATAATAAGATATCAACACCCAGAGGGTATTCTAAACTTGAAGAGGTGAAAAATAGTAAAGAACATGTTTATGGAGCTGTTATTGTTGGTAATCCGATGGAAGTAAAAGAGATCCTAGATGATATTAATTGGAAAAATAAACATAATTATAATGATGAGAAAACAGTGTTGTATCTTATGAAACGAGATATTATCCTTGGGATTGGCTGTAGAAAAGACTTTTGTGAGAAAAAAATGATAAGAACAATTGAAGAGAAACTTGAGCAATATAATATAGATAAACGTAGAGTTAAAGAGATTGTATCTATTGATATTAAGAAAGATGAAAAGTGCATAATTGAATTAGCAAAGCACCTTCAATGTCCTTTTAGTACTTATTCAAAAGAGGAAATAAGCGCAGTTCACCTAAAGTATGAAGGTAGTGATTTTGTTGAGAAGACCATTGGGGTGAGATGTGTAGCTGAACCTGTTATTGAACTCTATGATGGTGAGATAATACATCATAAGGAGAACCTTGAAGGGATGACTTTGGCAATAGGAAAGGTTAAAAGAAATGAATAATTGAGGAGAGTTGAAATGAAAAAATTATATGTTATTGGAATTGGACCTGGTGGTCTTGAGCATATGACACTAAAGGCAAGAAGGACTATTGAGGAAAGTGACATAATTGTTGGGTATACAAAATACTTGAAAATGATTGAACCCCTTCTAGAAGGAAAAGAGACATTTGCAACAGGAATGACCGGGGAAGAAGATAGATGTAGGAAGGCAATTGAACTTGCGCAAGATAAGATTATTTCTGTTATTAGCACAGGTGATTCAGGTATCTACGGAATGGCGGGATTGATATTACAGCTTGATAATAATGCTAATGTTGAGATTATACCAGGGGTAACGGCAAGCAGCTCAGCGGCTTCAGTTCTTGGAGCACCATTGATGCATGATAACTGTAACATAAGCTTAAGTGATCTTATGACTCCATATGAAGCTATAAAGAAACGTGTAAAACTTGCGGCAGAAGGTGATTTTGTAATTTCACTATATAATCCTAGAAGTAAAGGAAGACCACATTATCTTAAAGAATGTCTTGATATTGTTAGAGAATATAGAGATGGAAACACTCCTATAGGGGTAGTTAGAAATGCGCTTAGGGATGATCAGAGTGTGCATATTTCAACACTTGGAAATTTCGATGAAGAAATTGTAGATATGATGTCTATAGTTGTTATCGGGAATAGTAATACATATATTGAGAATGGAAGAATAATAACCCCAAGGGGATATAAAATATAAAAGAAATTGAGAATTGAGAATTGAGAATGGAGAATTGAGAATTATGGTAGGTTTAGTTCTTGGAACAAGCGAAGGAAGAGAGATTTTAAGAACAATCAATGAATTTACAGAAGATGTCTTTGTTACAACGGCTACAAAGTATGGTGGAGATATATTAAATGAGTATGATATTAAAATACTCAATACAACTCCATTAGATAAGAAGGGATTCATAGAGAAGATAAAAGAACATAATATAGAGATTTTTCTTGATAGTACGCACCCTTATGCTGTGGAGGTTTCAAAGAATATCATAGAAGCTTGTAATGAGAGTGGTATAACCTATTTGAGGTATGAGAGAGAAAGTGTTGTTGAGAAGTACGGGAATGAGGAGCTTATTCATCTAGTTGATGGCTATGAAGGTCTTCAAGAAGTACTTGAGAAGATACAGGGTAATGTATTAAATACCACTGGCAGTAGGAACATAAAAAGAGTAATGGAACTTAATATAGATAACAGAATAATCCATAGAGTGTTACCAACTTTAAAAGTTATGAGTGAGATGGAGGAGCTAGGGATAGCACCTCATAATCTTATAATGATAAAGGGTCCTGTGAGCTATCAGTTGAATAAAGCTTTCTATAAAGAGTATAATATAGAATGTGTGATTATGAAGGATAGTGGACTTGCAGGAGGGACAGATGAGAAGATTAAAAGTGCTCTAGATCTTAATATACCAGTGGCTGTGATAAAGAAAAAATATATGGATTATCCTAACAAATTCAATTCTATAAAAGAGTGCGTTGAAGAACTAAAATCGAGGTGGAACAATGAAAGTTAGTTTTTGTGAACATAATATTGCAAGTGGGAAACTACGAGATAAATTATTAAAAGAGTATCCTCAGATTGAAACATCAGTGAATAAATGCATAGGTGAATGTGCATGCTGTGGCTACAAACCTATTGTAAGAGTAAATGGACAATATATCGAGAGGGAAACAGAAGAAGAACTTTATGAGACTATAATAAAAATGTATCTTTAGAATCAGGCACGTATAGCTAGTTAGCTATGCGTGTTTTTATTTGCTCAACTTTAGTTGTGTATTATTTATGAGGTTTATGATGAAGGATGAGTTATGGTACTATATGGTTGATGAATGGGGGAATTATTATGAAAAATAGAAATGATATTATACTGGAAGTTGTTTTAAATAAAGTAAAAACAGATTATAAAGATGATGTTAGTCTTGTATGTTGTTATGGGTCATACGTTAATGGAACGGCAAATAAAATGTCTGATATTGACTTTTATTATGTACCCAAAACTGATAGGGCATATGAACTTACTAAATCATTTATTCTTGATGGAATAGGCTTTGATTTTTGGCCACTTAATTGGGAAAGACTTGAGGCAATGGCTACCTTCGATAATACAATGGTGTCTCTTGTAGCTGATTGTAATATAGTATATTCTAATTGTTCTAAGGATGAAAAAAGATTTTTAGATTTACAGAAGAAAATTCAAGAAATTAAAGAGCAAGAAATAAATCAAGATATGTTAATAAAGGCAGAAGAACACATTAAAGAGGCGATGAGGGAATACTGTCAGCTTCAACTGTCAAAAGATATATGTGAGATTCGTACACATTCTGGTATGCTGCTTATGGAGATAGCAGATGCTGTTACCCTTATGAATAATAGATATTTTGCTTATGGGCTTAAAAAACATCTTTCTGAAGTATTAGCGCTTCAATATGTACCTGTTGGTTTTGAAGAATTGTATAACTTAATTATTAATTCTGACATATCTGAAGAGATTAAGAATAGCTGTTTAACAATAATTAATAACACTATTGAGTTGTGTAAAAAATTATCTGATAGCATCAGAACTAAGAAAAAACCACAGGATGTGCTCTCTGGATTATATGAAGAGATAGTTTCAACTTGGAATAAAATATATACAGCTTGTGATAATAGAAATGGAAATTTAGCTTTTTTAGCTGGTACATGTTTACAACAAGAACTTGATTCAGTTTCAGATATGTGTGAATTTCCTAGAATTGATTTAATGGGCAAATTTAATGCTAATGATCTTGAATCATTTAAGGAAGCAGCAGAAAAAGCAGAAGATATAATGTTGGAGCAGCTAAAGAAATCTGGATTGAATATTTTGAAATATGACTCTATTGAGGATTTTAAACAGCATTTCTAATATTGATTGTGGGAGCTAATCAAATAGGAAAATAATATATTTATAATAAAAATTATTTTTATGAATGAACGAGGAGTATTATTATGATTTATTATAAAGATGATAGTTTAATTATACGGACTATGTTAAAAAGTGATATAGAAAAATTTGTTCATGGATTTGCAGAACAGAATTGGCATAAATCATATGAATTATTTAATGGGTATTATAATCAACAAGAAAATAAAGAGAAATCTGTTATTATTGCAGAAATAAATGGTGATGTTGCAGGGTATGTTACTTTGCTATCAAATACCAAAGTTGGTCCTTTTGCAGATAGGAACATACCTGAAATTGTTGACTTTAATGTTCTTATTAAATATCAGAAAAGAGGGATAGGGAATAAGATTATGGATGTAGCTGAGGTTCTTACAAAAGAGATAAGCGACTATGTGTCTCTCTCTGTAGGGCTGCACTCAGGATATGGTTCTGCTCAAAGAATGTATGTGAAAAGAGGATATATACCAGATGGTACTGGGGTATGGTATAAAGGAACTCAATTAGAACCATATACAGAATGTGAAAATGACGATGATTTAACTATGTACTTTCTTAAATCCTTGAAATATAGTAAATAATTAATAACAAGATTATTTTATTAAATATAACAAAAACCATTATGAAAGCTCATAATGGTTTTTGTTATATATTTATATATATCTTAATTTTGATTCTCAACCAATTTTTAACAGTAATTTGAAATTATAGTGGTAAGATGTTATAATAAATATGTTAGTGTTAAACATGCTTATATATTGCTAATTACAAAAAACTTATCTAAAAAACTTATCTAAGGTAATATCAATAAGTAATATCAGTGATGAATTACTTCATTTTAAATTTCACTGTTTAACAAATTTCAAATTTTAAATTCATATTATCAAAATATAGTTTATTGATGGCTTAATGTTGCTTTTTTTCGATAAGCATATATTTCTAGTATAAAAAACATCTACTAACTGTAATAAAAATACAGATTATACAAATCAAAGGAGATGGGAACTAAATAATTGAATAGGAGGAATATATATTGAATAAAAGAGAAATTTCAATTAATAGAGCTAATGAACTCAAGAAAACCATTGAAGATTATTTAGCTGTGAAAGATTCTATATCAAAGGGATTAGAAAAGATAGATACAATTTCCAAACGTAAAGAAAAGATTATGAAGGTTCTAGGAGCCACTGATAGTGAATGGAATGATTACCATTGGCAGCTATATAATAGGATAAGTGACGTTGAAATTTTGAGTAAAATACTCAATCTTTCAGATGAGGAGAAAGAGGAGATAACTAATGTTGGTAAAATATACAGATGGGCTATTTCTCCATATTATCTTAGTTTAATTGATCCTGACGATAGATTTGATCCTATTAGATTGATGAGTATACCAACAGGCTTAGAGGCAGTAGAAGATCATTGTGATTTTGATCCAATGGGCGAGGAGTATACAAATCCGGCAGGAAGTATAACAAGAAGATATCCAGATAGATTAATTATTAATGTAACAAATGAGTGCGCCATGTATTGTAGGCATTGTCAGAGAAGAAGAAATATTGGACAGGAAGATATGCATAAGACATGGGCTGTTCTTAGTGAGTCAATTGAGTATATTAGAAACAATAAAGAAATTAGAGATGTTCTTGTAACTGGTGGAGATCCATTAACATTATCTACAAGTAATCTAGAGAAAGTTATAAAAGAACTTAGAACTATAGAACACCTCGAGATAATTAGAATAGGAACAAGAACTATTGTAACAATGCCACAGAGAATTGATGAAGAACTTACTGATATGTTGAAGAAGTATGGGCCAATATACGTTAATATTCATTTTAATCATCCTATGGAGATAACTGAAGAAGTAAAAGAGGCATGTGAAAGATTATCTCTTGCAGGTGTACAACTGGGGAATCAGGCTGTTCTTTTAAATGGTGTAAATAATGATAAGTTTGTAATGAGATGTCTTAATCAAGAACTGCTAAAAGTAAGAGTAAGACCTTATTATATATTCCATGCTAAACATGTTCATGGGACAACCCATTTTAATACTTCAGTAGATGATGGAATTGAAATTATGGAGTACTTAAGAGGGTATACATCTGGACTTGCAATACCTACTTATATTATAAATGCACCTAAGGGACAAGGAAAAACACCAATCTTACCACAGTATCTCATATCAAGAGGACCTGAACATATAACTTTCAGAACTTGGGAAGGTAAAGTGATTGATTATGAAAACCATGAAACAAAAGACATAAAGAAACTTTTGAATGGTGAATAAATCTTCTATTAATTCTGAATATTTTAACTTTACGAAATATGATTTACAAATTGAAATAATTAATATAAAATAAACGTGGAAATAAATATTTCCACGTTTAAAAATTTATAGTTTTAAAAGAAACGCTTGAATGCGGATGATAATAATCTCTTGACCTTATAATGGTTAGGAGATTTTTTTTGGAAGTTGAAATATTAGTTTTATGGGAGGTAAGTATGGATAAGAAAAAGTTTTTAAAAAGGTTTATTTTGATCAATATAGGAGTATTCTTGGTTGCAGCAGGATTTTATTATTTCATGGATCCTAATGATTTAGCTCCAGGTGGTGTGACGGGATTAAGTAAGATATTGAATCATTATTTCCCTAGTTTACCGCTAAGTGGAATATTGCTAGGTTTGAACTTAATATTATTTGTAGTTGGTTTGATATTCATTGGAGCAGATTTTGGTGTGCTTACGGTGTATGCATTCCTTGCGTTATCAGGGTACATGAGATTGATGGAGATATTCACTCCTCTTAGTGGTCCTTTAACAGGAGATGTTTTCATTGAAACTTTATTTGGAAGTGCTATTACTGCAATTGGACTTGCTATAGTGTTCTATCAAGGAACATCTACAGGAGGAACAGATATAATAGCTAAGATTTTAAATAAATATTTCCATATTGATTTAGGAAAAGGGCTGTTGATGGCAGATTTTTGTGTAACAGTAGCTGCTGTTTTCACTTTTGGATTAGGTAAAGGGCTATACTCTATCCTTGGTGTTTTCTTAGTAGGATATCTTATAGATGTTGTTATTGAAGGGCTTAGCATGAACAAAAAAGTTGAGATTATATCAACAAAAGGTGAAGAGATAAAGAAGTATATTATAGACGTTCTAGACAGGGGGGCTACTATTTACAGAGCAGAAGGTGCTTACACTGGAGAAGAAAAGGTAATAATAACAACGGTTGTTGGGAAAAAGCAGTTTATTAGACTGAAACAATATATAAAGGCAATAGATGATAAATCATTTTTAATAACATATAATGTTCACGAAACGGTTGGCGAAGGGTTCCAATCATTCCAATAAAAGAGCTGCGGCTCTTTTTTTTTGTCTCTCAATTATAGTATATAGATTGTGTTATAGCTCTCTTTTTTAAAATACCGTTGAAAAAGATTCGCCGCGGTAGAGGACGGGCATTTGAGATAAAAATCAATATGATAAGGAAAAAGTTATTAATGAATGATTAAAAAATACTAAGAAGGTCATAATTACAGAAGAACACGAAAAGGTGTTTGTACAAATAAACGTTCTTTAGCGTATATTATGGAGGTAATTATGAGCCAATTAGTAGAAAATTATAAAAAACAAGAGATGGAAAAGAATGATAATAATATTTCTAAGAAAAGTGAGTGCAAGTGTGCTTTAGAAGAACTCATGATGGAGGTTGAAAGCTCCAGTATGTCAGAATTTATAAAGGAAGGATTTCTTAAGATAGCCGATGAGGCACTGAATAGGGATAAGGAGGAAAAAGAGCGAAATCATAATGAACAAAAGAAATATGAGGAGCAGCTTCAGGAGAGAATAAGAAGATTAAACATCCTGAGAAGGATTATCAAGAATGTGGATGAAGATTGCGTAAAACATGAGAAAGAAGATAAAGAAGATAAAGAAGAACAAGAAGAGCAAGAAAAGCATGAAAATAAAGAAAAGCAAGAAGATATAATTCAGGATATCATTGAACGGAGATTTCATAAAGGTCGCGTATGTCCCCATTGTAAATGTAAGGATATATGGAAGTATGGGGTTGAAGGAGGAAAACAGAGATATAAGTGCAAGAATAAGGAGTGTGGACGGACATTTAGATATACCACATTATCTCCCATGTACAATAGCAAGAAAGGAATTAACAAATGGATAGAGTATATGAGATGTATGGTAATGGGATTAACACTTATGATATCCAGTGAGATTGTTGGTATAAATATAGCCACTGCGTTCTACTGGAGACATAAGATAATGGATGGATTAAGGACAAATATGGGTGTAGGTAATATAGGTGGAAATGTAGAGATAGGACATATGCTAGTAATGGAGAGCACAAAGGGAAAGAAGCGCTGGATATATGACTTTCCTAGAAGGTGTGGTACAAAGAACAAGTACAGAGGTTTATTTGATGAGCCTAAATACCATCCAGTATTTAAGGGGCATAGGGTGAATTATATTCTGTGTGGATTGGATAAAAGTGGAAACATGATGGCGGAACTTACAGATATAAGGCAGATGAACCCCAAAATACTTAGTATTATGTTCGATGGACGTATAGATAGGGGATCTGTAGTATCAACTGAGGGAAATAGGCATTATCACACATATGTTAAAAAGAGTGGTCTAAAGCTTGGCAGAGAAAATACTGGTGATGACTGCAAGGATTACAATATAAGAGCGCTCATGAGAATGAAGAAAGAGATTCGCACATGGATAACACGGTTTAAGGGGGTTTCAAGCAAATATATGAACAACTATCTCTACTGGTACAGGTTTATGAAGAAAAATGACCTTTATGATATGGAGAAGGGATGTGGAGATTATTGTAATAATCAGGCGGCGAGAAGCTTGTTCATTGATAGCCATACAGAATGTACTAGTATAAGAATAAAGGATTTCAAGAATAGGGCCCCAATACATTTGAGTAGGGCTGTGTAGTGGTATGATAAAATACTCATAGAATCGATAAAATTGTATTGATAATTTATATGGTACATGAAATAGTGGTGTTCACGTTCTAAAGTGGGTGATGGTTAAAAGTGTACAAGCACCATTACAGTCTTAAATCATGAAAGGTTGAGATGATAATATAAATAATATTCACCATTTAATGTAAAAATTGCATTGTATAAAGTATAGCGTAATAATAGAGTTTGCACAGTTTTCAACGATATCTTAAAAAAGAGAGATATCTATAACTTTTAATTATAATATTAATGGAGAAAACATAGAACAGGCTAATAGTTCATAGAAAAAAAGATATATACAGAAAAAAGGCAAACAAAAAAGATGTACAAATGCTTGTACATCTTTTAAGCAAGCTACAATTACTGAGCTTGAGGAGCTTCTACTGGACAAACAGAAGCACAAGCACCACAATCGATGCAAGCAGACTCGTCTATCACATAAAGTCCATCACCAGCAGAAATACATGAAACTGGACATTCAGCTTCACATGCTCCACAGTTAACGCAAGTATCTAATATTTGGTAAGCCATAGTAATACCCTCCTAAAATTCAAATAATTTAGAGAATCAAAAAATATTCATTTCTTTGACCACTATATGATATCACAAAAAAATACATAAATAAAGAGGTAAACTGAACAAAATCAGGAACTTATAGAAGTTCCTGATTTTGCTCGTATTAATCTGGAACAGGGGCGCCCACTGGGCATACAGCAGCACAAGCACCACAGTCAATACATACGTTAGGATCTATTACATAGATGTTATCTCCTTCAGAAATACATGAAACTGGACACTCAGGTTCGCAAGCACCACAGCTAACACATGCATCATTAATTTTATAAGCCATAAAACACCTCCGAAAATATAAATTTTTCTATCCAAACATATTATATCCATTCTCTTTATAATTATTACATAAATTATTTAATTACTACACTCAGAGGTGCATGAGTATATATGAGGTTGTAGTGGATATAATTTTAGATATATCAAATAAAATAAAAATTAAGGAATAAATTTATGAACAATAAATTAGGAAAACTACTTGAAAATTTACATATAAAAATAATTTTCATAGGAATAATTATTTTAACAATAATGGTTATAACTTGCGGAGATGTTTATGAGAACACATATAGAAGTGAAGTAATAGAAGGTTTTTTTAATAAATCTATAAGTGGAAAATATGGTAAAAGGGAATGGGGAAACATTAATCTTGAGGGGGAACTTCTTAAGATGATATATGAGGCTAAAGAATCTATAGACGTGTGTATATATGAGATAAATCTCCCAGGTATAGTGGAAGGACTTATAGAAAAGGCAAGCCAGGGTGTAAGGGTAAGAGTCATTGTTGATGGTAAAGAAAGTAATGACGAATATAGGGAAAAAAGGTATACACTTATGCGAATATATCTTGAGATGATGGTAAGAGGAAGAGATGGTGTAATTGGAACACATGATGACATAATGATATTCTCGGATTCTCCAATATTAATGGTTGAAGATATTGAAATAAGAGAATTTTTTGGATTACCAGAGTATATATATGAAAATGAAAGATATGAACATTTGATTATTGGAAAGAAGAAAATTGAAGGATATGTGCTGTGTTATGGAGAAGAGATTGAAGAGAATATTTATTCCTCACCTGGAAATCAAATGCATAATAAATTTGTAATAGTTGATAACACTATATTGTGGACTGGAAGTTGGAATTTTACTGTAACAGGACTTTATGGAACTTATGAAGATGCAATTAAAAAAAGATTAGATGGGAATCAACAGCATTGTATTAAGATAAGAAATAGTGATGTTTGTAAAGTTTATCTGGATCAGTTCAATGAAATGTGGGGATCAGAAGGAAAAGAGGCCAATAAAAAACAAGCGAATTTTGGAAAGAGAAAAACATTAAGAGGATTTGAGAGCATTCTTATTGGAGATATAAGAGTAGATATATATTTTTCTCCTAACAATATTGTTATGGATGAAATAAAAAAAATACTAAAAAATAATCAGAATAAAGATATGTTCTTTTCTTTATTCTGTATTTCTGAGAAAGAGATAATGGAAATTTTAACAAGAAAGAATAAGGAGAAAGATGGAGATATCTTTATGGTAATAGATGAAGGAATGTGGAAGCAAGGCTGGAGTGCTATCAGAACAGTTGGAGATGTGAATCAATTTATGCCAATATATGAAGATAGGCTAGAGGCAAAATTACACTCAAAGAGTGCTGTGATAGATCCATTTGGTAAAGACAGTATAGTAATAACAGGTTCTATGAACTGGACAGCAAATGGTTATAGAAATAACGATGAGAATTTAATGATAATATATGGGGATAGTAATTTATCAAGAAAGTTCTTTTCTGAGATTATGAGTAGAGTTAGAGAAAGTAGTTTTTAATATATTAGTGTAAGATTATATTTGATTTTAAAATAGACCTGAGGAATTCACAGGTCTATTTTCTATGAAAGCACAATAAAGATTTAATGGTTACTCATGAATATTTTTAAATCCCTCTCCAAGTGTCTCGAAAACATCATAAACCTTGATAAAAGAGTTAGGATCTATTTCTCTAATATATGATTTCAATCTAATAAACTCTCTCTTTGTAACTATTGTACTGAGTACTTCAACTTCCTTTCGTGTAAATGCACCTTTTGCGTAATAATAGGTAGCGCCTCTTTCAAGATTATTGATTATAAAATCCTTAATCATCTCCTTCTGAGAACTGATAATAACAACCTCTTTATGGGCATTGAAGCTCTCTATTGCCCTATCTATTAACAATCCATTCATTATAACCGCAAGAAGGGAGTATAGACCTTTTTGAAATCCGAAGGTCAAAGCTGCTAGTAGAGTAACAACTAAGTCAGTGAGAAGTAGAGCTTTCCCTATTTCTAAGTGGGTAAATTTATATATAATCTTTGCTACGATATCTGTTCCACCTGTTGACGCATTCTTATTAAAAATTATGGCCATACCTATTCCTTGAATTATTATTCCAATAATCAATTCAAGCATAATATCATTAGTTAGTGGTTCTGATATAGGATACAATTTTTCTAAAAAAAGAATTATTCCTGATAAAGCAACGCTACTATAAATTGTTTTTGCCCCAAATCCAGCACCAATTACGATAAAACCTAGAATAAATAAGAATATATTCATTATTAGCATGAGGGTACCCACATCAAGGTAGGGTATATAATTGTTTATCACCAGTGCGATTCCATTTACGCCTCCAGCAGCGATGTTGTGGGGCATGATGAAAAAATATAATCCGGCAGATACGAGAAAGGAACCTAAGGATATTACAATATAATCATTTATTTGTTTTCTAAATTTCACGTCTATCACCTCTAATAAATATAGTTTGCGTAATTTCTCCAATTATTCTTATAAAGGCGGATGTATTATTGGGGGGCAATTTATATTGAATGAGTTGATTTTTTTTTATCAATAATTATAATTATAACTATGATACCAAAATAATGGTAACAATTAGGAAGGCGGTTTTTATGAGATTAAATAACAAAATTGCTATAGTAACAGGTGGAAGTAGAGGGATTGGTGCAGATATAGCCCATGAATTAGCAACTAATGGTGCAGAAGTAATCATTATATATAGAAATAGAGATGATAAAGCTTGTGAAGTAGTTGAAGGTATTAAGTCTAAGGGGTATAAGGCACATAGGTATAAATGTGATGTATCAAACTTTAATGAAGTAAAAAAATTTACTGAGGAGATTTTAGATAGATTTGGTAAAGTTGATATACTTATTAATAATGCAGGAATAAGTGAGATAGGTATGTTAATAGATATGGAAGAGGAAACATGGGACAAAATAAGTAATACTAATTTAAAGAGTGTTTTCAACATGTGTAAACATATAGGTAAGCATATGATGTGGAATAAATCTGGAAGCATAATAAATATTTCTTCTATATGGGGAGAGGTTGGAGCATCCTGTGAAGTTGCATATTCTGCCACAAAAGGGGGTATTAATGCATTTACTCGTGCATTTGCTAAGGAAGCAGCATCAAGTGGAGTTAGAGTTAATGGAATATCTCCAGGAGTGATTAATACTGAAATGAATAGATGGATGACACCAGAGGAAGAGAAAGAGCTTCAAGGGGAGATACCTATGGGGCGTTTTGGAGAAGGCAGTGAAATTGGAAAGATTGCTGTTTTTCTTGCAAGTGAGGATAGTTCATATATGACAGGACAGATTTTGAGAGTGGATGGAGGAATGCTATAAAACATAATGTATAATGGAAAATGTAGAATATATAATGATTGACATTTCACTCTGTGTAATTTTAAGCGTATTGTTTAGGGAAAAATAGAGGTTTACTCGTTTCATTTAAATAAAACATTGTAGTTTAAATACAATGTTTTATTTAAATATAAAATGAGAAAAACCTTATTGTCCTAAAGACCAATAAACCAATAAGATGTAGTTTCTGCTAAGCTGAAACATCCAGCATTCTCAATTCTCATATTCTCGATTCTCAATTTCTTCTAAAGGTATCGGTTCACCTCAAAGCGTTCGATAGAATACTCTTCATTTGGAGAAATACCAGCTTTATTAAGAACAGTAGATAATTGTTCTTCTATAGAAGTTATTCCTTGCAAATCTGGAAGTAATACAGCTTTTTTTGATTCTGTTGAGACTATAATCCCATATTTTTGGGGATCTAAATCATCCTTTGAACAAATCTCTGGGCTCTCTAGTATATCAACTGATATGGTTAAGAGAGATAATTCATCTTCATATACGGGAGTAAACCTTGGATCATGTGAGCAGGCTTCTATAGCATTCCGTATTATTTCCTCGCATGTAGTATCGCAAGTTGGGATTATAGTTCCTATACAGCCTTTGAGAGCGCCATCAATCTTTATTGATACAAAGACGCCTTTCTTATTCCAAAGTAGTTCTTTTGGCGTATTTGAAGGGATATCTATATAATTTTGGTATTTGATGAAGTTGTTTATCGATTCTCTTGCTAATTTAACTTGAAAACTTTCTTTCTTTGTCATGGATAGAAATCTCCTTTCAAAGCTTCTTTCAAGTTTAGTATACTTAGTTTCGCAATTATTTATTATATTTATTCTAGAAATAAAATAACCAACCCCAAATGGATGTTCATAGGATATAATATCTGATTTAAAATCAAATTCATCTAGGGTTCCTAAGAGGATCATTATAGATTTAAATGCACATTGACATGCATTTGTAACCAGGTCATTATCCATATGAATGATATCCTCCCAATTTCCAGTTGCTAAGTTGTGAATTAGGGCGTTATCAAACGTTTCACCAATGGAGTCATAGCCATAAGGACTATCTTCTATTAGTTTATGTGATAGATCACCACTACAGATTATCACAAAATCTCCAGGGACATTTGATATGGCTTCTTTTAATATCATTCCAAACTTATAATGATGTAGTTTTGAAATCCCACCATATGTTATACTCGTTAGTTTATAGTTTTCCGTAAATTTATCTATAAAATAAAGAGGAACCATTGTACCATGATCAAGTTTGTAATCAATATTGCACAGTTCAGCATTGCTGTGGTCAATGTTGATAAGGGGGATAATTGTTTCATTACATCGAGATTTCAATTCGTTAACTAATTTTTTATTTATCTCTTTTTCCATAGATAATGGAGAACCAAATTCTTCAAAATTACCTTGAATGAAGTAGGAATCCATTATTGAAATACCTTCTGCAAAATTAGGACCATGGGGAGAGATTACAACAATATTATCTGGTTTAAGAGCTGAAATTTCTTTTGCAATCATTTTCATAGAGGATGAAGTCCTAAATGCTACGTGTTGGTTACCCATGCCCACTTCAGGGACTATTATTGGGGGATGAGGAAGAATATAATGTCCAAGAATTTTACCCATAATATCACAACCTTCCTTTCTAAATAAAAAAACCCGTTTTAAGGGTTTTTAAAAATGTAATTAATTTTAATCAAAATGTGGCGATGTTGATAAAACATCTAAGTATTTAATGAAATCCTTTTTTTCACTTTCTTCAAGATCTTTTAATAAAGATGCAATATATTCTCTTCGTTGCTTTAAAACTTCTTCAATTAAAGAATTGCCTTTTTCTAAAGGTTGAACCTTAACAACTCTTCTATCTTTTTGATCTTTAACTCTTTCTACTAAACCTGTTTTCTCCATTCTATCAACAAGATCAGTTATAGTACTAGGTGCTAGATATAATGCTGAACTAAGTTCTCCAATTGTTAAGCTTTTGCACCAGATTACTTTTTGAAGTGCATCAAATTGAGGCGGAGTGATATCATAATTATTTAATATCTCACGTCCTTTTTTCTTTATTTCAAAACATATTTTTCTTAAAAGTAATTCAATATGTTCAATACACTCATCATTATTGCAGTTCATTGTCTTTTGCTCCTTTCAAGTTACATTTATCAAAGAATTATTTATTAAAACTATTTCCTTTTAAATAGCAAAATTTAAAATAAAAACTAAAGAATCACTGAACTTATTAATATATTCTCCTTACTCAATAACATTTACTTAACTTATGAATATAATAATATAGAATAGAAGCAATTTATAGCTTTTACTCTGTTCTTAAAGTTAACAAATGAAATAAATTGATTATCAGCGATAAAAAAGGAGCGATAATATGTTCTTTGGATGCTATGGGTTATATTATCTAATTATTTTGGTTCTTATACTACTTTTCTTTGGAGGAAGTTGTAGAAGACCATGTAATAGATATTACGGTTATTAGTAAATTTTACATCTAAACTCTGAAAGCGCAGATAATATTCTGTGCTTTCTAATTATATTACAGCGAAGAATTCCTTCTGTTATTTAATTTTATAATAAAATTCTATAAACTTCAATATTTAGAAGGTTATATATGGTATTTAATTTAAGTAATAAGCATACATTTCTCATATAATCAGTTTAATGGAGGAAATTTATGAGAAAATTTAAGTTTAAGATTCCTAAAATTAATGGAGACAGAGTGTTTTATTTTTTATTAAGTTTTATTATAACTTTTGGAGCCGCAGTTATATCTTCAATATGGGCAAAGAATACAGAAAATACATATGAAATACTCAAAAAACCATTTTTTTCACCACCACCGATAGTGTTCCCAATAGTGTGGAATATTTTATTTGTACTAATGGCATACGCTCTATATAGGATTTGGAGAGATATTAAAAAGAAACCTGAAAATAGAAAAGCTATAAAACTATATTTTATTCAACTTGTATTGAATTTCTTATGGTCACCAATATTTTTTAATTTAAACTTAAGATTTATTGCTTTTATAGTATTAATAGTATTATGGATATTTATTTTACTAACCTTAAAAGAATTTTATAAAAGAGACAAATTAGCAGGACTTCTTCTTATACCATATTTACTTTGGGTAACATTTGCTGGTGTTCTGAATTTTAGTATATGGTTTTTAAATGCATAATCATAAAGAAAATGTTAAATTAGTCTTTGAGATACCTAAATATAGGAAATAAGACGAATGAAAAACAAAAAATAGCCATGGTTAGGAATTATAACGAATCATGGCTATTTTTGCTTTTATGATAGTAGTTAGAAATCTAGCCTTCAGGAATAAATTAAAATCCATGGGAGATAATAATTTTCAATAGAAGAAAAAATCACTGAGTGTGTGAGTTATTACCAAGTAAGGAGAGGAAAGAGTGGGTATGAATCATAAGGATGATAAAGAAAAAAGTAAGAGACCTAAAAAAGAAGAGAAGAATGGTTCAGATAAGCGTAGTGACAAAAAAGATTTAAAAGAAAAAGTTACAACTCATAAATTTAAATTCGGTATTGGATATATCTTAATTGTTTTTATAATGATTTATTTTATAAATAATTTAGTTCATTCTTTAGCATATGAACAAATTTTATATAGTAAGTTTGAGAGCTTAGGTAGAGAAGGGAAAATAGAAGAAGTAAGAATAGCATCTGATAGAATATACATATTTTTAAAGGAAGAAGAGAAGAGTGAAAAGGTTTTATATACTGAGAGAATACCGTTGGATTATAGTGATTTGGCGGAAAAACTTAAGGAATTGAATATTGAAAACTATGGAGCTATAAGAGAAAAAGAAAATCCACTGCTGGTTATCATACTGAACTGGGTTGTACCATTACTGATATTCATGTTAGTAGGACGCATGATTTTGGGTAGTATGCAAAAGAAGATGAGTGGAGGTGTAATGGATTTTGGAAAAAGTAATGCTAAGATTTATGCTGAGAAGAAGACGGGAGTAGGATTTAAAGATGTTGCAGGACAAGAAGAAGCAAAAGAATCATTGAGAGAGATGGTAGATTTTTTAAATAATCCAGAAAAGTATAAAGCGATAGGGGCAAAGATTCCGAAAGGAGCTCTCTTGGTAGGACCTCCTGGAACAGGAAAAACACTTATAGCTAAAGCAGTTGCTGGAGAGGCTAAGGTTCCTTTCTTTTCAATGTCAGGTTCTGAGTTTGTACAAATGTTTGTAGGGATGGGAGCATCTAAAGTAAGAGATCTGTTTAAACAAGCACAGGAAAAGGCGCCGTGTATAGTATTTATTGATGAGGTTGATGCTATTGGTAAAAGTAGGGATAGTAGAATAAGTGGTGGTAATGATGAACGTGAGCAGACTTTGAATCAGCTTCTTACAGAGATGGATGGGTTTGATTCTTCTAAGGGAGTTGTTATATTAGCCGCAACAAATAGACCAGAAGTATTGGATAAGGCATTATTAAGACCAGGAAGGTTTGATAGAAGAGTTATTATGGATACTCCAGATTTAAAAGGAAGAGTACAAATATTAAAAGTACATATTAAAGATGTAAAAGCAGGAGAGGATATAGAACTTGAAAAAATTGCAAGAATAACTCCAGGGGCAGTAGGTGCTGATCTTGCAAATATCATAAATGAAGGTGCATTGATGGCAATTAGAAATAATCGGAGCTTTATGATGCAAGAAGATTTAGAGCAGGCAGTTGAAGAGGTTTTGGCAGGTAAAATTAAGAAAGAAAGAATACTTTCAAAGAAAGAAAAAGAAATTGTATCTTATCATGAAATAGGGCACGCTTTAGCTGCAGCTTTATTAAAGAATACTGATCCAGTTCATAAGATTACAATTATACCTAGAACAATGGGAGCACTTGGATTTACAATGCAATTGCCAGAGGAAGAGAAGTATTTGAACTCATATGCTGAACTAATGGATAAAATTGTTGTGCTTTTAGCTGGGAGAGCTGCTGAAGAAGTAATATTTAAATCAATTACTACTGGAGCATCAAATGATATTGAAAAAGCTACTTCCATTGCTAGAAGTAGTGTTACTATATATGGGATGAGTGAAAAATTTGATATGACACAACTTGAGAATGTTCAAGGGCAGTATTTGCATGGAACAACGGTTGCTAGGTGTTCAGATAGAACGAAGTATGAGGTTGATAATGAAGTTGTATCAATTATCAAAACTCAACATGAAAGAGCTGCAGAAATTATGGAAAAACATAAAGAAGTTTTAACTGCTTTAGCAGGAATGTTGATAGAAAAGGAGACACTAACTGGAGATGAATTTTTAAATATTCTTAAACAATATAACTTGCAAGTTTAAATGAAAGGTAAAATGTAGTATAATTAGGCTTATATTTATATTCAATAAAGAAATGGAGGGATATCATGGATCCGGTGGCATTTGAATTATTCGGAATTAAAATAGCATGGTATGGAATTTTGATTTCACTAGGAATGCTTGTGGCCTTAGGGTTAAGTAACTATACAAGTAAACTTAAGAAGATTAACTACGATATTCTTTTAAATGCTGTGTTGATAGCATTACCGTGTGCAATTATTGGTGCTAGATTATACTATGTTTTATTTAGCTTAGATTATTATTTAAGTAATCCTATTCAAATTTTAAATATTAGACAAGGTGGTTTAGCCATTCATGGTGGATTGATTTTTGGAATAGGAAGCGGCGTTATTTATCTTCTCAAGAAAAAAGAGAATATTATTAAGTATATTGATGCTACAGTTCCATGTATTGTTATTGCCCAGGCGATAGGTAGATGGGGTAATTTCATGAATGGAGAAGCCCATGGCGGTGAAGTAACAAAAGAGTTTATAAGTCGTTTTCCAGATTTTATACAAAAGGGAATGTTTATAAATGGGGCTTATTATCATCCTACCTTCTTATATGAATCAGTATTAAATATTGGAATATTTATAGTTCTAATGATAATGCTCCTTAAAAAGGTTAGAGATGGGTACACTGCATTTACATATATAGGTCTATATTCTCTAGGTAGATTTTTTATTGAAGGAATGAGAACTGACAGCTTATACATAGGTGGAATGAGAATTGCTCAGATAGTAAGTTTACTTGGTGTTGCTGCATGGTTAGGATTTATAGTTTATGACCAAATTAAAAAGAAAAAACAAAGGCATTAAAGGAAATTGAGAATGGAGAATGATTGAGATTTCTCTCAGAGAAATATTAATCTTATTGGTACTTGGAAAATAAAGGTTTTACTTGTTTCATTTAGAATGAAACATCCATCATTCTCAATTTGTTTTTAAAAGCACGGATTTCCGTGCTTATTTTTTTTAGAATTTATGGAAATGATAATTTTTATAACGTATACAATTTATGGAGTGAAAATTATGGATACTAATAGAGGATGGAAAGAAGAGTTAAAATCATTAACATTAAATAACTATAAGTGGATTAAAGAGAGAAAAGGCTTAATTATTCTTTTTTATGGAGAAAAAAAACTTATTAAAAAATATGGAAACCTTCTCTATGTTAATATGGAGCCAAATAATTGTAAGTTAATAATTAGAAAATGTGATAGTAAAATCTATTGGATAAAGTATTCACCAGACTTTGGTAAAATTAATATTATCCTAAATGGATGGTTAGGAGATATAAATAAAAAAGGCTGTAATATAAAAAAGAGTGAATTTAAAGAGTTAAATAGATTAGAGGAAGTATTTAAAGGTGGAGGAATTGAATTAATTAAAATATGTTTAACCGAAAAAGAAAACATCCTTCATGATAAGCTGAATGCTATAAATACTAGCTGTTTTAAGTGGGATTTTATTGAATGTGGTATTAACAATAATGAAAATCTTTATAATATTATGAGGGTAATAAATAATAGATTATTTAATCTAATTGGAAAAAGTAATCAGTCTATAGATGGTGATAGTGTTGCGAAGAGTGAGAGAGTTGAAAAGGTTAGAGACCGTGTTCCTTTTAAAACTTTAAGAGGATTCGATGATAGTGAATATACTATAGATAAGGTAAAACATGCATATAAGAGAAATATTGATAATATGATTAAAGCACTTTACAAGAGAAAACAAAAATTGGTAATTATCTTTGAAGGGATGGATGGTGCAGGAAAAGGAAGCGCTATAAAAAAAGTGCTAAAAAATATGAACCCAAGTTATTATGATCTATATAGAATTAGTGAACCACAGTTTAAGGATAAGAGTGCTCATTTCCTTAAAAGATTTATGGGGAAAGTCTATAGTGAAAAGACTTTAATTGTATTAGATAGAAGCTGGTATGGTAGGGTATTAGTAGAACGAGTTGAAAAACTTGATTCTGAGGAAAATATCCAGAGTGCCTTTAATGTAATATATAACTTTGAAAAGGAGTTAGCGGAATCTGGGATTCATGTTATGAAATTTTGGTTAAATGTATCACCAGAAGAACAGTTAAATAGATTTAGAAAGAGAATAATTATGGAAAATAAGAGATGGAAAATTGGAGAGCGAGATTGGAAGAATAGATTGAAGCTTGATATCTATAATGAATATTCAAAAGATATGTTTAGAAGAACAAGTTTCAACTTTTCTCCGTGGATAATTATTGAAGGAGATAATAAGAAGAAGGCAAGAACTGCTGTTATGCGTGAAGTTATGGATTACATTGAAAATCTAAATACACCTTAAATGTCCTAAAAAACATTAGTTGAACTGGTATATCTATGTACAGAAAATGAGTCTTATGATAAAATTAGGCTTATAGAAAAACAGTTGGAGGGTTTGACGGTGAGGTGTATACATAAAATATTGTTGACGTGTATGCTATCAAGTCTGTTATTTATTTCATGCAGTAATGATACTGTGGTTATAGATGAGGCTAAAAATAAACAGAGTGAGATAGCAAATAATGGAGAAAAAAAGGTATCATCTAATAATGAAAAGATTAATGAGAAAGTTTCGGATGAATTGGAGTACATAGTTAATTTAATTGAAGATGTTCATCCAAATCCTTATAAATATGTAAGTAAGAATGAAATATTGGAACAGGGAAAAGAAATCTTAAATCAGTCTAGTATAGATAATGAACGGGACTATATTCTTTATAAGAGATTTATAAGTTTGTATAAAGATCCAGCACTACAAGTTAAAGATTTACATGAGTCAAGTGCAAAATTAAAGGTTAATTTAATTGGAGGACTTTCAGGAGTTTATATATCAAGGGATAGTGAGAAATTTAAAAAAGGTGATAAAGTTGTTAAAATAGGAGGATTACCTATTGAGGAATTGTTAGAAATAGGTATGAAATATACAACTAGTAATACTAAGGATGAGTTATTCTGCAAATTGGATAATATTGTTAGAAATTTTAATTTCTTATTAGATGCTGGGATAATAAAAAATGATCATGTTAAAGTTGAAGTAATGAGAGATAGTGTTTCAATATGTCAAAACATTTCATTTGAGGATGAAGCAATTGAATATGATTATAAAAATAGTTACAATATTTTTGATAGTAATGATATAGCTGTGTTGGATATAAATAGTTATGAGAGTAAAGATGAAGATAATGAAAAAATTGAATCATTTTTTAGAGAGATTGCAAGTCTAAGTGTAGAGAAGATTGTAATTGATTTAAGAACTGATGGGCATATTGATATGAATATTATAGATGAAATCATTAAAAACTTAAACTATAGAGATTACTATAATTACTATAAAAACATAAAAAAGAGTTCGCAATGGGAAGAATCTTCTTATGAAGATGATAGTTTTTTTAAAAAGATATTTTTAGGTAAAAAGACCCGTAGAAAAGGTGAAAATAGTTTTATCTATAATAAAAAAATATTTCTTTTAGTTAATGGAAATAGTGGAACAGATGCTATTAGGGTTGCTAATCTTATTAAAAATAATTTTTATGGAAAAGTTATTGGAACAAACCCAACGTCTAGTGTAAATAACTTTGGAAATGAAGTTGAAATACAGTTGCAAGAGAAGCAAATTACACTTAGTATACCAACAACAGAATTTATATATAATGGTCAAAATTCTAGAAGATTAGGTGTGGATATATACAGTGATAAATTTAATGAAGATAGTATTAACGAAAAAGAATTAAAAGAAATATTGGATTAAACACTCAGGGTGTTTTAAACAACCTGAAAAGTTAGCGTATAATTAGTGTAGGAAAATTAAATGTAACAAAATGAAAAGAGTTCCAATCTGTGTTATTATGTTAAGTGACAAAACCAAACACAATACAGGAGGAACTCTTATGGAACTAATTATACAGGATTGCATGGAAAAAATCATCAAAAGGACAGAAGAAAATTTAATTAATTTATTATCTGAACAACGAGATATATCAGAATTCATAAAAGATACAAGAAACTTACTTAACAATATAGGTGTTGCCCTAGTAAAAGAAGCACTTGAAACAATAGATGCAGCAGTTAAAATTGATGCTAATAGGAAATGTGAATGGAGCATTGAGAGAAGAGATTCCAAGACTATTGCTACTGAATTTGGGGATGTAACATATGAAAGAACTTATTATAGAAATAAGCTTACTGGAGAGTATAAGCACATCTCTGACGAGATAGTAGGAATAAAAGCACATGATAAGATGGACATAGGTTTAAGAGCGAAGCTCGTTGATAGTGCAGCAGACTTATCATATAGCAAAAGCGGCAAGGTAATTGAAAATGTTATCAGCTTTACTGATCAAACAGTGATGAATGCTATACGGGATGTTGGTGCAATTCCTAATAATGCTATTAAGATTAAGACTCGTAAAAAAGTTGTTCCAGTAATCTATATTGAAGCAGATGAAGACCATGTAGCTAATCAAAATGGAAATTGTATAGAGCCTAAACTCATCTACGTTCATGAAGGAAGAAAGCATGTATCAAAAGATAGACATGAGTTAGTGAATTCAAGATTCTTTTCAGGAGTTTACAGCAATAGTGAGGAGATGTGGCTGGAAGTTGCTAACTATCTTGATGATGCATATGACTTAGATAAAGTAGAACAAATCTATATTTCAGGTGATGGTGCTAGATGGATTAAAGAAGGATTAAATTGGATACCAAATAGTAAATATGTTTTAGATAGATTTCATCTATCTAAATATTTAAGAAGTGCGACAGCACATAGGAGGGATTTATATCCTATAATGTGGAACTACATTGAGAATGAAGAGAAAGAGTATGTAAAAGAGTTATTTGATGAATTGATTAATGTATGCGAAAGTGATTATAAAAAAACTGAAATTAAAGATGCAAAGAGATATGTTCTAAACCATTGGGATGCTGTTTTAGAGAATTTCAATGATAACTATCATGGCTGTAGTGCTGAAGGACATATAAGTCATATATTATCTGATAGATTAAGTTCAAGACCACTAGGATGGGTAAAGGTTGGCGTTGATCATATGTCACGAATACGAACTTTTAAAGCTAATGGAGGGGATTTGTTTGAATATATGCTTCAACATAAGCAAAAGAAGATGAAGGAAGAGAGAATTCTTAAGTTAGAAAAAAGGTCATATAAGAATTTTATTTCGAGAAAATCTAATGAACAGTTAGATAATATAACAGTACTTACCACAGGTAAAACTACATCTATGTTTAAATTCATGAAGGCACTTAGAGGTGCATAACTACACAGTCCTTCGGACTAAATGCCGATAGGCTTAATTGTGATACTTAAAAATTGATAATGCAGCGGAACTAAAAAAATTATTGAAGAGTTTACCTACAATAACTTGACACTATCACCTGAAAAGTATATCTTGACATATGATCTAGATAACATATATAATCAAAAGTAGTTTAAAAGAGAATAGTAAAATTCTGAGAAGAGGAAAGTACCTCTAGATTGTATTCTGAAGGGTTATTATTTGCATACCCTAAGCGAGCGGAAGTTGGTGTGAGTTTCGTAGGATAACTAGTGGGAAGAGAGCCTTGGAGAACCTATCTGAAAATCACATATTGATAAACTTTACTGAAACTAAAGTTATACATGTCCAAAATCTCGAAGGTTTAACGAGTTATGGGCTTGTATAAGTTAAAAGTTGAAGTTGTTTATCTGGTTGTGTGGAGAGTAAGAAAAGGCGCAAATGCGTTAAAAAGTTAAGTGGATAAATTTTTATATTAGGATTTATCAATTAGAGTGGTACCGCGATTTTCTCGTCTCTATTATTAGAGGCGAGTTTTTTATTTGTCCAAATATATAGATTTGTTACCTAGAAATACTATTTATACATGTTCTCAAATGTAGGAGTATCTACGATTGTTGGACTTGAATAAATTAATTATTGAACTGCGACATATAGAAATTTTTGAAATAAAAATGAGAGGAGAAGATAATAATGGATAACAAAAAATTAGTAGCACAGAGAATTGCTGAACATGTGGATATGGATGTTCTTGAGATAGAAAAATTAGTTGAAATACCACCAAAATCTGATATGGGGGATTTTGCGTTTCCATGTTTTATATTAGCTAAGGCGTTAAGAAAAGCGCCGCCTATGATCGCTATTGAATTAATGGAAAAAATCAATAGAGAAGGATTTGAGGAAATTAAAAATAATGGACCTTACCTTAATTTCTTTGTTGATAAGACTATGTTAATTAAGAAAACAATCGATAAAATACTTATTGAAGGACATGAGTATGGTAATACTACTAATGGAGATGGAGAAACAATCTTAGTTGAATATTCATCACCAAATATAGCAAAACCATTTCATGTTGGACATTTATTTACAACTGTTATAGGGAATTCTTTATATAAGAGCTTCAAATCACAAGGATATGATGTTGAGAGAATAAATCATCTTGGTGATACCGGAACACAATTTGGTAAACTTATCTCAGCTTATAAGAAGTGGGGAGATGAAGAAGCTCTTGAAAAAGAACCTATCAAAGAACTTTTAAGAATTTATGTTAAGTTCCATGATGAGGCAGAGAAAAATCCAGAACTTGTTGAAGAGGGAAGAATGTATTTCAAGAGACTTGAGGATGGATATGAAGAAGAGGTTACTCTTTGGAAGAGATTTAGAGAGTTAAGTTTAAAAGAGTTCATGAAGGTTTATGAAATGCTTGGTGTTGAGTTTGATTCATATGCTGGTGAAAGCTTCTATAGTGATAAGATTGATGAATTAGTTGAGATGATAGAGAAAACTGGATTGTTAGTTGAGAGCCAAGGCGCGCAAGTAATAGACCTTGAAGAGTACAATATGCCTCCATGTATCGTTAAAAAGGCTGATGGCGCAACTATATATGCTACACGTGACCTTGCTGCTGCAACATATAGAAAGAAAAAATACGATTTTAGTAAGAATATATATGTTGTTGGTAAAGATCAAACACTACACTTTAATCAAGTGTTTAAATCTCTTGAGTTAATGGGATTTGAATGGGCTAAAGATTGTATACATGTACCATTTGGAATGGTTAGATTTGCAGATAAGAAGTTATCTACAAGAAAGGGAGATGTAATTTTCCTTGAAGATCTTCTTAATGAATCTATTGAAAAAACTTTAAGTATAATTAATGAGAAAAATCCAGAATTAGAAAATAAAGAAGAAGTTGCTAAAGAGGTTGGTATTGGAGCAATAATATTCACATACCTTAAAAATAACAGAACAAGAGATATCGTATTCAATTGGGAAGAGATGTTAAGCTTTGAAGGAGAAACAGGACCATATACTCAGTACACTTATGCTAGAGGGAAGAGTATATTAAGAAAGCTTGGAACCGTTGAAGAAGAAGTTGATTACTCATTACTTAATTCAAAAGAAGAGTTTGAACTTGTTAAAGTTCTTGAAAACCTTGAGCAGGCTATTAAATCTTCTATTGATAAGTTAGAGCCAAGTATAATAACAAGATACGTACTAGATGTTGCTAAAGCATTCAATAAGTTCTATAATGCACATAATATTGCTAATTCAGAGAATGAACAAATGAAGAATGCAAGGCTTAAACTTGTTGAAGCTACTTGTATTGTAATAAAGAAGTCATTAGATCTTTTAGGAATTAAAGTTGTAGAAAAAATGTAATATATTGTTATTGAAAAAGAGGAAGGAATCTCCTTCCTCTTTTTTTGATTTAGTTGCTTTATAATATTATCATTTTAATGTATAATAAAGAGTAGAGAAAAGAGCGTATTGTTCTAGTTTGGAGGATAGTTAATGTTTTTTAAGGAAATGCTTCAAGACATCGAGCTTGATAGCGAAATCATAAGAGAGTATGATTTGGAAAAGGTTGCTTTTTTTGACATCGAGAGCACTGGATTTAATAAGACTCAAGATATAATAATGTTAATATCGTTAGGATTTTTTAAAGAGGGAAGATTTGTAGTTAGGCAGTACTTTGCAGAGTATAAAGAGGATGAAGTAAGTGTATTAGAGAGTTTCAGAAATGATCTGAAAACCTTTGATAAATGGTGCTCATATAATGGAATTGCATTTGATGAACCTTATCTAATCAAAAGAATGGAAAAGCATAATTTAGAGTTTATTCCGCCTCAAGAGCATATTGACCTATACAGAATGATAAAACCTTATCATAACCAGTTAGGGATTGAAAGATGTAATCTTAAAAGTGTAGAGAAATATATAGGTATTGAGAGGGAAGATAAGATTGATGGTGGACTAACAGTACAATTGTATAAGCAATTTTTATACACAAATAATGAAGGTATAAGAGATACAATAATGCTTCACAATTTTGAAGATGCCTTGAATTTGCCGTTATTGTTCAAAATTATAAGTGAGATTGATAAAAATCCAAATATAAAAGTAGAGAAAATATCAAATAATCAACTTAATTATTTAAGATCTCTTCTTAGAAAGAACAAAATGGAACTTAAAAGTAATGTAGAGCAATTAAGTAGAAAAGAAGCGGCAGCTGCAATTGAAGCACTAATAAAAGGTAATACTGATCCGAAAAAGATTGATGAGATTATAGAAGAAGCTTATTAAGTGGTTATTAATATATTGAGAATATAATTTTAAAGATTAAAAAAACTAGAGACCGTATGAGAGTCTCTAGTTTTTTGCATTTTTAGCAGCTGCAGTCGTAACCTTTTTTCTTCTTAAGTGTTTTTATAATTATTCCAATAGTTACCGATATGATTGCAATAACTAGTAGTATTTCTAGTACTGAAATAACTCCAGATGCAAGCATACCGCCAAATACATTAACAAGGAACGCGACTGTCCATGCTAATACTAGTTGATAAACTACAGAGAATATCATAAATCTGTAACCAAACTCTTTCTTCATTGTTGCTATTACAGTTATACATGGAGTATAAAGAAGAACAAATACCATGAATCCATATGCTGTTACTGCTGTAAAGTGCTGTGGTAACAAGGTCTGTAAATCACTTCCGAATATTACTCCCATGCTACTAACTACAACTTCTTTAGCTAGTAGACCATTTAGTAATGCCACTGCTGATTGCCAGTTACCAAACCCAAGCGGAGTAAAAAATGGTGCGATAAGCTTACCTATTGATGCAAGGAAACTATTATTAATTGAATCTGTTGCTCCTGTCATATTAAAACTTGAAAGGAACCAGATTACTACTGACATAGCAAGGATGATTGTTCCAGCTTTCTTAACAAAGCCTTTAGCTTTTTCCCACGTATGAAGAAGTAGGCTTTTGAAGTTTGGAAGCTGATATTCAGGAAGTTCAATTATAAATGGTTCTTCGTCCTTTTTAAATATTGTATTCTTGAATATTATTCCAACAAGGAAAGAGAGACCAATTCCAAGTAAATATATTGACATTAAAACTAGTGTTCCATTACTAGGGAAGAAAGCAGATATAAATACTGCATACACTGGTAAACGTGCATTACATGACATTAATGGAACGAGTAGTGCAGTAAGTTTTCTATCTTTTTCACTTTCGAGAGTTCTTGCGGACATTACTGCAGGAACGCTGCAGCCGAATCCCACAATCATAGGGATAAAAGCTTTACCGGAAAGACCCATCATTCTCATAAGTTTATCTGTGATAAGTGCTGCTCTAGCCATATAACCACTGTCTTCAAGTAGAGTAATTCCTATAAATAGCACTAATATTATTGGGAGGAATACTAGAATTGAACCTACACCAGAAACAATTCCATCTACTAATAAGGATTTTACCATAGGGCTTAGGAAACTTAGGACCTCATTAAGGAATGGTATTAAAGAATTATTAAGATAACCATCCAATAGATCAGCTAAGGGTTGACCAGCCCAATTGAAAGTGAATTTAAATATTATAAATAGCATAAAAAGAAATATTGGAAAGCTTAAAAATTTATTAAGTACGACTTTATCAATAAGATCACTAACTGATGGTTTATCAGTTTTAATGTAGCTAGTACATTTATCTAGTACACTATCTAAATAGATATATGTGTCTTTTTCATCAACAAAATCTTTTAAATTATTTTCCCTTTTAAATTTACCGTCCATGATAAAATCTTTAACTTTATCGATTCCTTCATTTCTTGAAGCGGATATTGGAATTATTTTTATACCTAGTTCCTTTTCAAGTTTTGATATATTGATTTCAATCCCTTTGGATTTAGCCATATCCATCATATTTATAAGAAGCACGATAGGTTTATTAAATTGTTTTAATTGTGTTGTTAGAAAAAGGTTTCTCACAAGGTTTGATGCATCAACAATGTTTATTATTAAATCAATATCATCTTCTTGTAAAAATTCCTTTGAAACTTTCTCTTCATTAGAAAAGGTATCCAATGCGTAGATACCAGGTAAATCAATTATTCTGTTTTTGTTATAAGAACCTTCTTTTTTATCAACAGTAACCCCTGCCCAGTTTCCGACTTTTTGTTTAGAACCTGTGAGTAGATTGAAAAGAGTGGTCTTTCCAACGTTAGGATTACCAACTAAGGCAATTGTCTTCATTAGTATCCTCCTTAATTTAATTCTTTAACTTGTATTAATTTTGCATCTTTTTTTCTTAATGCTAAGGTTGTACCTTTTAAATCTATAATTATTGGGTCTCCTAGGGGAGCACAATTTTTGTACATAATCTCAACCCCTTGAACACATCCAAGAGCGTTTAATCTTTTACAAAGTTTCTCTTCACCAGCTACAATTTCTACGTAAGCTCTTTGTCCTGGATATAAATCGCAAATGCTCATTATTACCACCTCGTAATGAAAATTATTATCAATTTAATTCTATCATCATTTTCAATTAATGTCAATTGGGTTAACTTACTTTAATTGAGTTTAATCCAAAATGATGATATTATAATAGTGAGAATATAAATAGAGAGTGTGATTGTTTGATTCAAATAAATAAGGTAATTAAAGTAGATGGTTCCTTCAAGGATTATATGATGAATATTAATGGTAAAGAAGTACCATGTAGTGAGGTATGTGAAAAGGGGATATTCCTAGATCTTGAACATTATGTATATAAAAAACCAATTGGTGTTGTGGTATTTGGGGCATCTGTACTTGATAAAAATACTAATGAGTTACAATTTTTACAATATATGATGGAAAATAGAGTGGAAAAACAAATTGTATTATCACAGGCGGAAGAATATTTAAGATACATGTATGAGTGCAAGGGGAAGAGATACATAATAACATTCTCTGGGAATAATGATTTTCTTGTACTAAAACATCTTTCTGAAAATGATATGTTTGATTTTGGTGTGGTGACTAGATTGAATCATGTTGATATTCAGAAAGAATATGAAAAGGTTCATAATAAAATAATTGGATTAAAAAAATTAGAGGAAATAATGAATATCGAAAGGGAAAGTGAAGTGCTTAATGGAGCAAAAATAGCTAGGACTTTTGGTAAAATGTTCGCTAAGGAAAATTACAGAATGGCAAACGAAAAAATTGATAAGCTTTTATTATATAATCAGCAGGATGTCCTTAGTTTATATTACATAATGGAAAAGTGGAAAGCTATGTTTATCAATAAAGAATTAACAGAAAAGGATATAGAAATAAAGAATAAAGAATAAAGAACAAATATTGTGGATATTCTTCATACTTCAGAATATCTTAAATTTATAAATTACAGAATTCATGACAAATAGCTGATAACACAGAATGTACATTGTAAGTATTAAATTACCCATAAAGTTTCTGGATAAATTAAGTAATAAACCGAGATATGTATAATATTGAGTTTTATTACTTAATTTTAATAAATTTTTTTCTGATATAAGGAAGAAAAATAACTTAATTTGTTCTTTCTTATTTGTTATTTGTTCTTTATTTTTTTAGGTATATATATACACTTCTTATAATAATGTTATAATAACATATTATTTAAGGGGTGTATTTTTATGGAATTAAAAACAAAGTCCTTACACGATAATGAAGAAAAACCAGTTCTTAATGCAAGGGATATGGTAAAACTATATGCTAGGATGAATGGAGCGTTAACGCTGTGCGAACTTTTAGCTTTGAACGCTAAGATAAAGTGTCAAAAGGAAACTACCACAGAAATAAAAGAACTATCAGAAGTTTTCTTTAGTAAAAATATTGGTGAAATTCTGAAAATAATATATAATGATTTTAATGGAATAAGAAAGAGTTGTGAAATTGAAGTTGAAGATGAGCAAGGAGTTAAGAGGAAATATAATGCAACTTTATTTTTGGATATACACAATAAAAAAATCAGAGATGGTAGAATTGTTTTATTTGAAGAGAAAGGAATGCCTTTTAGGCTTTATGAAATAGAGAATCTTATTAGGGGACGATTTGTTAATAAATTAGTTCATAAAAATATAATACTAATAATTATAAATGTACTTGAAAAGAAGGGTTATGCAGATAATGATATAGAGTCTTTTATTAAAGCATATCTAAATGCTGTTTATGAAATAAAAACTGATATTTAAATCTTTTTGTATGTGCAGAAGAGAGAGTTCATGAAATACTAAAAATGGGAGGGAAGAGTTTGAAAGGATTAACAGAAGAGATAAAGTATTTTCTTGGAGAAAAAAAAGCTGATCTGGTTTTAAAGAACGCCTCAATTGTGAATGTCTTTACTAAAAAGATTATTAAGAGTGATGTGGGTATTAAAGATGGGAAAATATTAGGTATAGGGAGATTTAGTGGAGAGAAAGAAATAGATTGTAGTGAAAAATATGTTGCTCCATTATTTATTGATGCTCATGTACACATTGAATCATCTATGATGACACCTAGCGTTTTTTCTCAAGAGGTTCTAAAAAAAGGTGTAGGAACAATTATTGCAGATCCTCATGAGATTGCAAATGTACTTGGTGAAAAGGGAATAGAGTTTATGATCAATGATATAGCTGAGGTTGGGGCTGATGTGTTCTACATGCTGCCATCCTGTGTGCCATCCACAGATATTGATGATAATGGAGCAGAAGTTGGTGTAAAGGAACTAAAGAGATTAAAAAAATATAGAAATGTCATTGGGCTAGGGGAAGTTATGGATGTTCCTTCGGTTATTGGTGCAAGAGAAGAGATGATACAAAAACTTGAGTTATTCAAGGGAGAAATAATAGATGGGCATTGTCCTAACATAAGCAAACGTTGGTTGAATGCATATGTGGCTGCAGGGGTTATGACTGATCATGAGTGTTCAACTTCACGAGAAGCTCTTGAAAAGATAGATTTAGGTATGAAAATTCTCATTAGAGAAGGATCTGCAGCAAAGGATTTAAAAAAGGTGATGCCTGCAGTTAATATAGAAAATTGCCATATGTTTTGTTTCTGTACTGATGATAGACATATAGATGATATAATTGGGGAAGGGACCATAAATAACTGTGTTAAAAGAGCCATAGAATTAGGGATGGATCCTATAATTGCTTATACATTGGCTTCATATAATGCAGCTAGAATATATAATATTCATGATAGGGGTGCTGTAGCACCAGGGTTCAAGGCTGATTTATTAATACTGGATGACCTTAAGGATGTTAGCATTAATAGCATTATAAAGAATGGTAAAGAGGTAACAGAACATAGGATTTTTGTTGAGAATAAGTATATCTTTGAAAATACTATTAAAATCAGTGAAATTACAAGTGATATGTTAAAAGTTAAATATGAAGGAGATCTTATAAATGTTATTAAAGTAATCCCTGAGTCTATAGTAACTAAAAAAGAAGTAAAAGAAGTGGTTAACGATGGAGAGTTTGTTAAAGAGATAAAGGGACGAAGAATAAATAAGATAGCTGTTTTTGGAAGACACACAAAATCACATATGTACTCAGTAGGATATATTGATGGTTTTGGAATTAAGAATTGTGCTCTTGCTCAAAGTATTTCTCATGATTCCCATAACATTGTATGTGTAGGAGATAGTGATGAGGATATGACAAAAGCAGTGAATAAAGTGATTCAGATGGGTGGAGGAATTGCTCTAGTTTGTGAAGGGAAGATAAAAGAGAGTATAGCCCTTCCTATTGGAGGGTTAATGACAAATATGAGTCCGGAATTTATTAGTGGTAGAATCAGAAGGATTAAGGATGTTTTGAATGGTAAAGGAATTTCAGGAGGAGTTGATCCATTAATTACATTATCATTTATGAGTCTTACAGTAATACCAACTCTTAAAATTACACCTAGAGGGTTATATGATTATAGCATAAATGAGTTTATTCCTCTTTTTATAAAACAGTAATATGTATAGATAAAATCACGCCGACTATTTATGTCGGCGTTTTTTGTCGCTAAAAAATACCTCTAAATGGTAAAAGTAATAGAATATTTATTGAAATAAAGGATAAAAATAACAATATGTAACGAAAATACTTTACGAAAGAGCTGATAGAAATCTGTTAATAAGGCATTAGCAAATTAATAAAAGCTGTGGAGTATCATAAATAAAATAAAGGAGAATATAAGATGATAAACAAAATTAGAAATAAAAAAAGAAAAGGATTTAGCCTTGTGGAACTAATAGTAGTTATCGCTATAATAGGGATTTTGGCTGCGATTGCAGTTCCTAAATATTCGGCATATAAGGATAATGCAAATAAGAGGGTAGATGAAGTAACTGCGAAACTCCTCGGTGAAGCGGCTCTTATGGCTTATGAAGCTAGAGAAATTAAGGGTGAAGTTGATTCAGAGACTGGTGCTTTAGGTGCAAATGATTTAGCGAATGTTTGGAAGTATGTTAAGGGTGGAACAGCTACAGTTCCTAAAACAGGTGGAGTTTGGGGTATTACTTTTTCTAATTCAGGAAAAGTAATAAATACTACAGGAACTATAACTGTTACTTCTAAAGTTACTAGTAAAGTTAAAGAAACAATAGAAGGAAAAGAAGTTGAAAAAGATACTGAAAGTATAAATATAAAGTATGAGTTAGAGTATTAAAAGTTTTGAGTAGGGCAATAAATTTTATATATTTATTTTAGGGGGATCTATGAATGACTTAAATTTTTTCTATGAGTTTAATCAAGAAAAAAGAAAAAGAACTATTTCAATTACTGTTTTTCTATTTGCAATCTTAGTAGTTTTTGGTGGTGCTATGATTTCGGTGTTGTATCTAGATAAATATATTTCTAATGAGAAAATGAAGATTGATAAACAGAATAAAATAGTAATATCAAACAAGAGGATTAAACTTGAGAGTGATTTTGAGGACATTAGTGTAGAGGAAAGAAGATTGCAGCAGTCATTAACACAGATTCAAAGTATAAGAGCATATGTTGCAGGTTTAAATAAGATTACAACAGAAAAAATTTTGAGGGTATTTAATGAACTACCTAAAAATGTAAACATAAGCTCTTTTGAATGCAATCAAGGGGGAGTATCTATGGAATGTGAGTCACTTGATAGAAGAGGAGTAGCTTCAACTATAAATAATTTAAAAAGGTTAGGACTTGAAGAGGTTTATGTTCCTTCAATAGTAACGTTGGATAATGAAGGTGTAACTACTTATAGGTTTTGCATTTCTGCAAAGATGCAGGAGGAAAAGAATCATGAAAATGACTAAAAGAGAAAATGTTATGCTTATGATTCTTTTTGTTCTTATATTAATGTTTGTATATTATGATATTTTAATAAATCCAAGATTGAAGAAAATTAAAAGATTAAGAGAGGAAAAGTACATACTAGAAGGTCAAATGAGCAAAATTGAGCATAATAGGAACGAAGAGAAGTTAAATCAGGTAAATGTTAAAGGGCTATCAGCCGAAATGAAATTGTTATCAGTGGACCTTTTTACTCATTTAGAAGAAGAAGATGTAATTAATATAATTGATCAGATTATTAGTAACTCAGGAATAAATATAAATAGTATGTCTATAACAACTCAAGATATGGAATTTGGTGAGGTTGTGGGGATGAGTATTCCAAAAATTTGTGTAACTATATCATATACAGATGGTTTCGTTGAGTTAATGAGGTTTTTATCTGAAATAGAAAATTATAAGAAAGAAATAATAATTAGAAATTTGAGCATTTCAGGTGGAGAAGTAGTTGATATGATAGGGAACATAACTCTTGAATTATACTATTTTCCTATTGAAGATGATGAAAAGAATACAGAGTTCTATCCGGGTTCAAAGAGAAAGAATCCATTTGCTAATATAATGGAGAAGAAATTGAAATAAAAAATCACAGATAGGGAATTCAAATAAAAAATCACAGATAAATAATTTCATGTGTGATTTTTTTTGTTTGGGTTTTAGTTAGAGGTGATTCAGTATATAATAAAATAAATACATTAATTGTTATAAAAGCTTAAATTGGAGAAAAATATAATTATGATGATAAAAAAAATAAATATTAAAGAAGTTTTGAAAAAAATAAAAAAAGGAATTATTGATACATTTAAAGAACTGAAATGTGTTGAGAGGTCAACAAAGATTATCATATTAATGGTAAGTTTAATTTTTTCTGCTCTAATTGAAAGTGGATTGAATTTTTACTTAAAGTTCTTGGTGTTCTTTGTAACTTTTAATCTTTTATTCTATGGTGGGTATTTCTTGGTTGGAATATTGAGTAAGCCTATTAAATTTATTGATAATAGATTAATGGGTATTCATTGTGGTATATATATAGTGTTTTATGTTTTGTTTACTGAAAGTGCTTATTCCTTTTTCGAGGAAGTAAATGTTACAGTAATAGTACTAATGGTTATATCGTATCTCACATTTTTTATTGCAAAGAAAAGTAATAATGGAGTAATAAAAATTTGTTATAGTGTACCTCTAAGTGTGGTGATTATTGTTCAAGTATGGTGTTTTTACATTGGAGAATATCCTTATACTGGGGAAAATGAAGAAAAAATTAAAAAGATTTATTCTCAATATTTAGAGATAAATAAACCCCAAAAAAATGTTATGGGGGATGAAAATATCATAAGTGACTATAAAGTACTCTGGTATGGGAACCGAGATGATCAGAGAGATAGATATAGTCAGGGAGACTTAAAAACGGAAATGGTGACTATTGGAGAATTTATTGAAGAACCTGTTGGTATTGATAAGATATGGAGAATGGTATATTGGGATACTGAGTTTGATACTGCTCCAATAAATGGACAGATTTTTTATCCTAAGAAAGAGGGGACATATCCCCTTCTCGTTGTTATACATGGAAATCATTCTATGGAGCAGCCTTCAGAATTAGGATATGAGTATATAGGGGAGTTCTTATCCCAAAGAGGGTATGTGGTAGCCGTGGTAGATGAAAATTACTTTAATGGCAGTTGGAGTGGGGGATATTCAGATGAAAATGATGGGAGGGCGTACCTCACTCTAAAGCATATTGAGCAAATTTTTCAATGGAATAAAGAAGAAGGAAATCCTATCTGTGGAAAAATTGATGAGGGTAATGTAGCTCTGCTTGGACATTCGAGAGGAGGAGAAACAGCATTTTTGTCAAAATTATTTACGGAGATAAGTGAAGCGCCAGAGGAATATGGTGTGGATTTCAACTTTAATATTGACATTAAATCAATAGTTGTATTTGGAACTACATATGGACAGTATGAATCTTGTGGGGATTTTCCAAAGATACATGATGTGAATTTTTTAGCTCTTCAAGGAAGTAATGATGGAGATGTTTCAGAATTTCAAGGAAAGAAATCATATGATAATGTTATTTTCACTGGTGAAGATTTCTATTTTAAGAGTTACTTATATATAGAGGGAGCGAATCATGGGCAGTTTAATACCGTGTGGGGAGATGAAGATGATGATTTTCCATTAAGTTTGATGATAAATAAAAGTGAACTTATAAGTGGAGATAAACAGAGGGAGATTGCATTGAAATATACTTATTTATTTCTTGAGAGCACTCTGAATGATAGAGAAGAGTTTTTACCTATATTCAAAAATTATATAAACGGTATAGAAAATGATGAGAATAAGCGATTTTTTAATGGATATAGTGATTCGGAAAGCTATAAGATTGTAGATTTTGATAAAAAAACTTATAGTTATTCAATTTCAACTGAACCACAAATTGGTAAAGAAGATAAAGAAAAATTTTATGAGATTAAGAAAATAAGACTTAGAGATAATGGCAAGTTAAACAATAATGGGATGTATGTTAGTGTTGATGAGGATAGTAAAAATATAGTGGGATTTAATCTTATGGAAAATGTAGAAATTGATAATTATAATTATCTCAGTTTTGATATGGTTTCTTTTGGAAGTGAAGAGACGATTTATAAAATTAAAGTTGAGGTTTTAGATGATGATGGAGAGTTAGTTATTTATAATGTGAATAAATTTTATCCCTTATGGGATAGTATTGACAGCAACGTGATGAAAACAGAATCTTTAAATGATGATATAGGAAAAAGTGAGGGTACTACATTTCAGACAATTCTTTTGCCCTTGAAGTATAAAGGTGAAATCGACAATATATCTCAAATAAAATTCGTTTTTGATCAAGGAGAGTATATTTTAGATAATATTAGTCTTATAAAATAGATATAAGTCGTATGAAAATAATTTCCATAAAATGGTAAATGGATTATAATATAGTTATGTTTATATTGTAATACATTCCTAAGTGGAGGTTATTTATGAAATTGATAAAAAGATTATTTTTGAGTGTGGTAATATTTATATTCTTGATAAATGGAGTTGTAATTAGCTGTTTTGCTAATAATATTGAGGGTTATGAAAGTGAATTTAATAAGATTAAAATTAATAATGGTTCATATACTATAGTGTATTCCGATGAAGAATATTATGTAATGGATGAACGTGGAAAGTTAATTGGAAATGATGAAGCAAACTATATACATAGTATTTATGAAAGTGATGGGGATGTTTTTTTAATCAATATTATTGATGAATGTGATGAGTATAGGTGGCAGTTTTTAAAGTTGAATATTGGTAATGATATTGGATTTGAGATAATTGTGGACAAGGCCTATGCAATTTTTAACACTGAAACTAATGGGATAGTTGTTGTTAATAATACTCAGAACAATATATTTGAGTTTAAGTATCATAATGTTTATGGTGAAGAAGAAAAGATAATTTTATCTATGGATGGATTTAATGATTATGGAAGCCTAAGAAATGTTAAAGAGATAGATATTAGAGAGTATAGTATCTTGTTCTTAACTATAGCTGGAGAAGCGATAGAATATAATTTCGTTTATGAAAAATTCAATAAAATAATTGATGAGTTTGTGTACAACCTTAATCAAGTGTAGAAGAAAAACATAGTTGAGAGTGGATAGCTGAGAGTTGAGAACGATTGACATTTCTCTTCGAGAAATTTTGATTATTTTGTTTCTTGGACAATGGGATTTTACTCGTTTCATTTGGAATCTCTATAATAAGATAAAATTATAGAAATTCTGTATAACTAGATAGATATAAGACAATTGAAGCACACATTTATGTTTTTGATTACTGATGGTATAATAAGGATTAAAATACAAAAAAAGTTTTCAACGGTATTTTAAAAAAGAGAGCTATATTGAAATGTATTTACATATAAGTGTAGATAAATGAGTAAAAATCACTTATCCTAAAGAACAATAAAAATGCAGCTTCTGCCCTAAAGGCAGAAGCTGCATTTTTATACATTATCCATTCTCAATTATACATTTGTTTTAAAGGTTTTTCTTTAAGAGTTCAATGCCTTTTTCAATTCTAAATAAAGATTCTTCTTTTCCAAGTACATCTGCTAAATCAAAAGCACCTCCTGGAGTTGATGCAACACCAGATAGAGCAGTTCTTAGAGGCCATAGCATTTGACCATTTTTAATTCCAAGCTCTGTAACTAATGACATTATAATATCATGAAGAGCGTCTTTGTTCCAATCTTGAACATCCTTAAGAATAGGTAATGCTTTCTCAAGACTTTCAAGTGAATTTTCAGGTGTTGTCTTCATTTTCTTATGAACATAAAGGTCTATATTATACTCAGGTAATTCATTGAAGAATGAAATCTTCTCTGGAATCTCAGTAAGAACTTCAAGTCTAGATTGAACCATTGCACCTATTTCTTTAAGATTTAAAGATTCCTTAGTAATTGCTTTTTCAAGATAAGGTTTTGCAACCTCAAAGAAAGCATCGAAATCCATATTTTTAATATATTCGCCGTTCATCCATCTGAATTTCTTTATATCAAAAACAGCAGGTGATTTATTGATGTTTCTATAATCAAAGATTTTAACTAACTCTTCAAGAGAGAAAATCTCTTCATTTGTTCCAGGGTTCCATCCTAGTAGAGATACAAAGTTAACAATTGTATCAGCTAAGAATCCTTGTTCAATTAAATCTTCATAAGAAGAGTGACCACTTCTCTTGCTTAATTTCTTGTGATTTTCATCAGTTATTAATGGTACGTGTACGTATGTAGGAACTTCCCATCCGAATGCTTCATAAAGTCTGTTGTACTTTGGTGAAGAAGAAAGATATTCATTTCCGCGTACAACGTGAGTTATTTCCATCTGGTGATCATCCACAACATTTGCAAAGTTGTAAGTTGGGAATCCATCTGATTTTATAAGAACCATGTCATCTAATTCACTATTATCAACTTCAATTGTTCCATAAATCTCATCAGTGAAAGATGTTTTACCTTCTGCTGGGTTATTCTGTCTTATTACATAAGGAATACCCTCAGCAAGGTTCTTTTCTATCTCTTCTTTTGAAAGGTGTAAACAATGTTTATCGTATTTAACGATATCCTTTGAATCTTCTGCGCCTTTAAGAGAATCTAATCTTTCTTTAGTACAGAAACAATAGTATGCTTCTCCTTTTTCTACAAGCATTTTAGCATTCTCAAGATACATTCCTGTTTTTTGTCTTTCACTTTGAACATAAGGACCAAAGCCTTTATCTTTATCTGGACCTTCATCATGAATAAGACCTGTGTTTTCTAGAGTTTTATAGATTATCTCTACTGCACCTTCAACATATCTTTCTTGGTCTGTATCTTCAATTCTTAATAAGAAATCTCCATCTTCGTGTTTTGCAATTAAGTATGCATATAAAGCTGTTCTCAAGTTACCAACGTGCATTCTGCCTGTTGGACTTGGAGCAAATCTTGTTCTAATTTTATTTCCCATAATTTCACTCCTTAGAATTATCTATACATAGATATTATAGTAAGAATTAATTTTAGTCAAGATGACAAAATATAAGGAACTCCATATAAATGGAGTTCCTGGCGATATATATTAGGATATCAATTCTCTCAAAGTCAGAAACTTAGGGAGTCCGTTTTCCAATACGAAATTGGGCTGACCTTGTATTAGAGGAGAGATATATTCAAGGGCATTTTCATTAAGATGATTGCTTTCGTTGTTTATCCAATCAGATGGAACGTATTTTATCTGATTAGCAATCTTTGATGTATGAATTATTATAGGTTCACAGAAATAAGGGAAGGAAGATGTTCTTTTAAACGCTACCATCATCCCGTTTTCACCATAAGAAGAATATTCTAAAGCAGTTTCTCCAAGTGAGAAGGCTTCATCAATATCTCTTTGTGATGCACAGTGCATAGCGCATCTTTGAGAAGTAGAAATCTCAAGTGAACGAACCTTTGAAACTATTCCTTTATCAATAAGGATGTGTTTAAGGTATGTACCTACTCCTCCTAATTGAACGTGACCAAATATATCTTTTTTGCTTTTAGTATTTAGTTCACTAATAAATGTTCCCTCAGTATTTCTAATTCCTTCGGATACAACAACGAAGACATTGTCTTGGGTCTCAAGTTTTTTCTTAACATTTATTAAGAATTGTTCTTCATTGAATATGCTTTCAGGAAGATAAATATAGTCAACAACACATTTATTATTAATTCTTGCTGCGATTGCAGAAGCAGCAAGCCATCCAGTATCTCTACCCATTGTTTCTACTATAAATACATTCTTCTTTGAATAAACGTTAGTATCAAGGTAATTTTCTAAAATTGTTGAAGCTATGAACTTAGCAGCACTACCATAACCAGGTGTATGATCCATTATTGGTAAATCATTATCAATAGTTTTTGGAATTCCAAAGAATTTAAAATTCCTATTTTTAAGTTCTGCATATTTGGAAAGCTTATTAACAGTGTCCATAGAGTCATTTCCACCAGCATAGAAGAATGTTTCTATATCATGTTTTTCCATTATATCAAATAAGAGATCATATTCTTCAGTACATTTATTAAGATCTTTTAACTTATATCTACATGACCCTAATGCGGCAGCGGGAGTATATTTAATAGTTTCTATTTGTTCATTTGTTAGAGTTGATAAGTTGAAGAACTTTTCTTGAAGAATTCCTTCAATACCGTTTAAACCTGCAAAAACGTTATCGTAATGCTTTATCTTATTATTTTTTGCAACAACTCCCATTACACTTGCATTAATTACAGAAGTTGGCCCGCCTGATTGAGCTATTATACAATTTCTCATAATAATCCCCTTTCTTTAATGTGAGATTTATATATTTAATGTAATATACTATATGTTCTATTTAGTGATGAATGTATAAGATACTTGGCCATTAAATCTACAGAATAAAAACAAGGAACATTTGGATAATATTCGCTTGTTCGATTTTATTATAATATAAAGTAGCTTAATTATGCAATACGTTATACAAAAAAAGTTATTAAATATAATTATACATATTAAATTTAAATATAATACACATAAAACGAGCAATAATGTATATTACATAAAGAATAAAGAATGAAGGTTTTAAGCAGAGCCGAAAGCTTTTGATTAGTAAAAGATTAGTGAAGTGATGCTTATAAATGGTATAATGGTTAAAAAGAATTAATTGAAGGTGATAATAATGAATATTGATAAAATATCTGGAAATAATCATACGGATCATTGTGGCTGGAATTCATTTTTTTATTCTTTAGTAAATTGAAAATAATTCTAAGGAAAGTATCATATGTAATGTGTTGAGACTGTTGAAAAAGTTCATTAATATTGTTTGTATCGATGATAAAGGATAAGGAGGATAATATGCAGGGAGATATAACTCTGATGAAATTATCAAGAGAAGAAGTTATTGGCAGAAGAGATGAAATAAAGAGACGTTTTATTAAAAAATCCATGAATTATTTGGAATATGGATTAGTGGATATATCTGTTGTTGATATAAAAATACTATTTAATCTATATGATTGTATTTTTTTTGATAAGATTTTTGAAAATTATAAAATGAATATAAAGTTCTCAATATCAAGTAGGATGACCTCAGCAGCGGGAAAAACATTAGCTAAAACAAGAAATGGGAAACTGGTGAATGATTTTGAAATAAGACTATCTAAGGTTTTCTTCAACAATCTATTGAAAACACAAGAGAATAGAGAGGTATGTGGATTAAAATGTGAAGATAGGTTAATGGCAGTGATGCTCATAATAGAACATGAAATGGTTCATCTCCTTGAATTTATTTTATATGGAGATAGTAATTGCTCAAACTCTCGATTTAAGATCTTGGCAAATAACATTTTTGGGCATACTCAATCATATCATAAACTACCAAATAACAGAGAAGTTTTAAAAATTGATAAGAACATGGTGTTGGGAGATATGGTATATTTTGATTTTAAGAACAGAAAGTTAGAGGGAATACTATATAAAGTTAATAAACGTGCTGTGGTTATGGTGAAAAGTGAAAATGGACAATATAGTGATAAAAAAGGCACTAAATATGAAAAGTATTACGTTCCTTTGGAAAAGCTGCAAAGGAATGTAAAACATAATGGATAATGGGAAGCCAAATTTTCTGGTTTTAACAAAACAAAAAGCCTCTGTGGGAGAGGCTTTTGTTAATGCCATATAACTATTATCAGTGAGTTGTGTTATGAATATAGGGATTCATGCTCTGTGAGTTTAAATGTGGTTTAGTGGTTATATAGGTTTCAGCGGGACGCGACCTATTGAGCATGAAATGCTATATTATTGACATAACTTTTTAATAATGTGGCATATTATTTTTAAAAATACAGCAAATATTTTTGATTTGCTATATTTGGTATCGACTATTTATATGTTTCTAATTAATTTGTATAGTATAAATATAGCAACAAATTGTGACATTTCTTATTTATATGGTATCACAATATTATCAATATATCAATTATTTATTTGAAAGTAATCAAAATTCTAAAAATTCAACCACATGAAATATAAACAACATATGGTTGTTTATGCAATAATTTCTTTCATTTTATTTATTAGTATATCAATATCTTCTTTGGTAGTCCAATAATTTGTGACAAAGCGCATTAAACCGTCTTCTTCTGGATTGATTTTAATATTATGCTTTAATAATTCTTCCATTAGTTCAATACTATCAAATTCTTTAAGTTTGAAGAATACCATGTTTATGTGAAGGAAATCATGTAATACTTCAGTGTTTTTGAATTCTTCCAGTCTTTTAGCAAGATATAATGCTGTTTGATGGTCTTCACCAATTCTCTCAGCCATATCTGTTATAGCTAAGATACCCGCAGCTGCAATGAAGCCAGCCTGACGCAAGCCGCCACCTAAAAGTTTACGAGCTTTTTTTGCTCTTTCAATGAACTTCTTGTCACCAGCTAGTATTGATCCAATAGGAGCACAGAGCCCTTTTGATATACAAACATTTACTGTGTCGCAGAACTGAGTTAGCTCTTTGATATCTTTATTTAAATAAGCAGCTGCATTGAAGAGGCGAGCTCCATCTAAATGAACAGGAACATTGTTACTAGTACCCACTTTATAAATTTCCCTCATATTATCAAGTGAAATAACTCTACCATTAGAGTGGGCGTTTTCCATACAGATAAGTCCTGTGGAAGGGTAATGAATATCGTCTTCTTCCTTTCTTATTCTCTCTTTAATATGTAAAGGATTCATTTCTCCTTTGTCGCATTGAATTGGGCGCAATTGGACACCACTTATAACGGCAGCAGCCCCAACCTCATGTTGAATAATATGAGTATCTTCACCTAGGATTACTTCATTTCCTCTTCTACAGTGAGTGAATATTGCAAGTTGGTTACCGAATGTTCCAGAAGGAACTAATAATGCAGCCTCTTTTCCAAGGATTTCAGCTGCCATCTTCTCAAACTTATTTACTGTAGGATCATCCCCGTACACATCATCTCCAACTTCAGCTTCAAACATCGCTTTCCTCATATCATCTGTAGGTTGTGTTACAGTATCACTTCTTAAATCAATAAACTTTTTCATATTGTCATCTCCTCATATAATTATTTATTGTTTTCTAGTCTTTATCAACTTTATATGCTTTTAGCATTACTTACTCTTATGCCATGCATATATTAGTTGTCCTAAAGATATTCCGCCATCGTTACATGGGTAATCTTTATGGGTGTGTACATTAAAAGATAAGGATGTTAATCTTTCAATGCTTTTCTCTAGTATATATGAATTTTGAAAAACTCCACCACTTAAGCATACATCATTTATGTTATGATCAGTCCTAATAGATGAGCATATAGCTACTATTATATTAACCACAGTATTATGAAACTTAAGCGAGATTATCTCCTTAGGAACTTCATTGAAGATATCTTTTGATATAGCACATATTAATTCTGTAATCCCTATAATTTTAATTCCATTATCTTTATTAATAACATGAGCATAAGAGTCATCACACTTAAAAGGAACATTCCATAATAGTTCTTGAAGTTCTATGGACGCTTGACCCTCATAGGTTGACTCATTACAAACTGAAATCAGGGATGATACACAATCGAATAATCTACCTATACTTGAGGTTGAAAAGGTATTTATATTCTTATTTAACAAAGTTATTAAGGTTTTTTTATCAATTTCTGTTCCTTTGATAGATGATAGAATATAATCATACTGTTTTTCATTCAGCGCACCAGAGGATTTTAAGAAGCATTGATTAAGGTATGCTGTAGCTATCTTCCAAGGATTAGTAATTGCTGATTCTCCTCCTTGGATATCCATATATTCAAAGTGAGCATATCTATTATACTGGTTTACATCACATATGAAGAACTCCCCACCCCAAATTTTACCGTCATCTCCGTAGCCTGTTCCATCAAAGGCTATTCCAATAACTTTACTTTGAAGGAGTTTGTTTTCAGCCATGCAGCTCAAAATATGAGCATAATGATGTTGAACGGATAGTTTAGTTACTTTAAATTCATTGCTAAAGGATGTGGTGAAGTATGTAGGATGATTATCATGCACCACTACTTCGGGTTCGAAATCATATATCTTCGAAAAATGTTCAAGATTTTTTTTGTATAGATTTATATTCTCATAACTTTCAAGGTCAGCATTATATTGACTCATAAATATGTTATCTTCTTTTGAAAAGCAGAAGGTGTTTTTCATATTTGGACCAAGGGCTAAAATACTGTTCATCTTCTTGTATTTCAGTGGAAGAGGAACATAACCTCGTGCTCGTCTAAGTGTTTGGATTCTATCACCAACAATCCTTACTATTGAATCGTCAATAGGAGTATGAATATCCCTATTGTGGAAGAGGAAGTAATCAGCTATTGATGAAAGGTTTTCTCTTGCTCCTTCATTTGTATATTCAAGAGGTAGAGAAGTCATATTTGCACTTGTCATAACAAGAGCAGTAATTTCTCCTTTAAACAGAAGTTTATGTAGAGGAGTATAAGGCATCATAACACCACAGGTATTTACATTAGGGGCTAGCTCTAATGGGAAAAGATTATAACCATGTTTCTTTTCTATTATTACTATTGGGCGTTCTTTGCATCTTATAAGTTCCTCCTCAGTATAGGAAATAATATAACCTTTCCTTAATAGAGTGGGGTTATCAACCATTATGGCAAAAGGTTTAAAAGGACGATTCTTTCTTATTCGTAGAGTTTTCAACGAATATTCATCAAAGGCATTGCAGCATAGATGAAAACCTCCTAATCCTTTTATAGCAAAAATCTTTCCCTTTAGAAGTTCATCTCTTGTAAATTCAAGGGGATCATCACACTCTATTTTTTCACCTTTAGACGATTCAAGCCATAGATGAGGACCACATTCATCACATGCATTTGGTTGTGCGTGGAAGCGCCTATCTAATGGATTTTTATATTCCTCCTTACACTCAGGGCACATAGGAAATGTATTCATGGTTGTTTCGCATCTATCATAAGGTATATTCTTTATAATTGAGAACCGTGGGCCGCAATTTGTACAGTTTGTAAATGGATATTGAAAACGTCTATTATTTGGATCAGAAATATCATTAAAACAATTTTCACACGTTGAAACATCTGGTGATATCAAGGTAACTTTATTTTTATTATCATTACTTATTTTTATTGTAAAATCATTAAAATCCTTTAGTGTAAGTTCTTCAATCTGGATATTAGTTATTTTAGCTAAGGGAGGTGGTGAAGTTCTAAGTGATGTAACAAGAGAGATTATATCATCTATATTACCTTCTACATCGATGAAAACTCCTTCACTTGTATTATTAACGCATCCTTTGAGATTATTCTCAACGGCAAGTTTATAAACATAGGGTCTGAATCCAACTCCTTGAACAATTCCACTAACTTTTATGAAATATCTCTTCATCGCAATTACCTCTTATATGTGTTTTGCTTATTTAGAATATTCGATAAATTATTTATGTATATTTTATCACGAAATTTATGTTGGGACTAGAAATAAAATTGAGATAAAAGATTATTGATAATTAATTCTTATAATGTTAACATATGGTTTAGGAATAATCTTATGGCACTAAGGATTATTTTTGATTTCAAATTAATACCTCATAAGAGGAAATTTAAATGATTAGTAAAGAAAGAAAAATTTATATATTTAGGAAGGGATTAAAATGGATACAAGAGAAATTCATAACTTTGATTTAAGTTCAGAATTAGATTTTTTAGAAATACAGAATGAATTAGCAAAAAAAATTACACTCAAAAACTCATTTAATAAAATAGAGTTAAAATTTATAGCAGGTGTAGATTTAGCTTATTGGGAAAGCGAGGGAGACCAATTTGGTACATGTAGTATTGTAGTTATTGACTATAATACTAAGGAAGTAGTTGAAAAGGTATACAGTTATGGTAAAATAACTACACCTTATATAGCTGGATTTTTAGCTTTTAGAGAATTACCACTAGTAATGAAGGCGGTAAGTGAATTAAAAATAGAACCCGATTTGTTTATGTTTGATGGAAATGGTTATTTGCATTTTAATCATATGGGAATAGCAACGCATGCTTCATTTTTTCTAAACAAACCTACTATAGGGGTAGCAAAAAGTTATCTTAAAATTAAAGGGATTGATTTTGATATGCCAGAAAAGGAGAAAGGTGCTTATAGTAATATATTGATTGATGAAGAAGTTTATGGTAGAGTACTGAGAACGAGAAATGATGTTAAACCTATATTTATATCATGTGGTAACTATATTGATTTAGAAACTACAACACAAATTATTATGGAATTAATAAATAATAAGGAAAGTAGACTACCAATTCCGGTTAGGCTAGCAGATTTAGAAACACATAGATTAAGAAATGAATTAAAAGGTGTACTAGTTCATGATGAAGAATTTGAAAATAATGAGTTTAAAAATATCAGAAGAAGTAGCAAGAATTTTACTGATTAGAGACTTTGATTTAGATTTTATAAGTAGAGTAACAGGATTGGCAAATGAAGAGCTGTGTAGATTGAAAGATCAATAAGATGGATGCTTCTGCCCTAAAGCAGAAGCATCCATCTTTCTCAATTCTCCATTTGTTTTTAAATGAATAGGTTTACATTTGAATCTTCAGCTTCGCCTAGGTAATAACCAACTCCGCCTACTTTTACACCTGGAATCAATTCTTCGATTTTTAATCCTAGAAGATCCATTGACATTTGACAAGCGACTATTTCAACACCATTCTTTTGAGCTGATGCAATTAACTCTGGAAGAGATGCTACATTGTGTTTCTTCATTATACCTTTTATCATAGCACTTCCCATGCCCATCATGTGCATATTAGATAATTTTAGTTTATTAGTACCTCTTGGCATCATGAATCCGAACATCTTCTCTATGAATGATTTATCAACTTTAACTTTTTCAGGGTTTCTAAGAACATTTATACCCCAGAAAGTGAAGAACATTGTAACTTTTTTACCCATAGCTGCTGCTCCGTTTGCGATAATGAATGATGCTATAGCTTTATCAAGATCGCCACTGAAAACAACCATAGTTTTATTATCTCTAACTGGGCCTAATTGCTGAGTTGAATCACATGCAATAGATTTATCATCTACCCCTTTGATTATTTCAGCAGTTATTATACCTTTGTCTTTTTCTAAATTAACAAGATTGTTAGAGGTTCTGTAGCACCAAGCTTTTATATCTTCATAGAAGCCAGGATCAGAAGCTGTTATCTTTAATTTTTCACCATCATTAAGTTCATCCATTGCTTCTTTAGTTCTTAATAGTGGGCCAGGACAACATAATCCACAGGCATTTAGTTCAGTAATAGGTTTAACTTCTTTTTTCTCAATAGGAGTTTCTATTTTATGTGCAGTTATATTTTGAGCAATTGATGGTGTTTCAGTTGTTTTTACAACATTAATCCCTCTATAGAATTTATAACCACCAGTAATATTTTTAACTTTGAATCCATTTTGTTTAAGGATTCTTTCTGCTATATATCCTCTTAATCCTATTTGGCAATAAACCCATATTTCTTTGTCTTTAGGAAGTTTATTAAGGTTTTCTCTTAAAGAATCCACTGGAATATGGATGGAATCTTTAATATATCCATTTTCACGTTCTAAATCTGTTCTTACATCAAGTATTACAGCTGAATCAGGAATATTATCAATTTCTTCTGGAGCTATAATGTCAGTTTTGCCTTTTAATATATTTTCTCCAACATAACCAGCCATATTAACTGGATCTTTTGCAGAAGAGAATGGAGGAGCATAACATAGTTCAAGTTCAGTTAAATCATGTACTGTTCCTTTAAATTTCATTGAAGTAGCAATTACATCAATACGTTTTGCAACGCCTTCATATCCAACAGCCTGTGCTCCAAGAATTTTACCTTCTTTACCGAATAATACTTTAAGAGCCATTGGCATAGCTCCCGGATAATAAGAAGCGTGACTTTGAGGGTAAAGAAGAGCTTTGTGATATTCAATTCCTTTTTGCTTAAGAGCAAACTCCGTATTTCCAGTTCTTGCACATGTTAAATCAAATACTTTAATTATTGAAGATCCTAAAGAACCATTATATGTTTTATTATCTCCATATATATTATCAGCTGCCATACGACCTTGTTTGTTTGCAGGTCCTGCAAGAGGGATAGCGGTTTTGCTATCATCTACATAGTCTTTTACTTCAATGGCATCACCAACAGCATAGATATTTGAGAAGTTAGTTCTTAAATGATCATCAACAACTATGTGACCTTTAGGACCAAGCTCTATTCCAGAATTCTTTAAGAATTCTGTATCTGGAGTTACACCTATAGAGAGAATAACTATTTGTGTTTGGATTTTTTCACCATTTTTAAGAGTAACATTTAAACTATTTCCATCACCTTCAAAAGAAGAAACTGGATTGTTAACATAAAGATTAATTCCTCTAGATTTTATCTCGTCCTCAATCATTGGAATCATATCCATATCAAATGGAGTTAGTACATGAGGAGCTGCTTCTATAAGTGCTGTTTCAACCTTTAAAGCGTGAAGATTTTCAGCCATCTCAACTCCTATAAATCCGCCACCAATAACTACTGCTGATTTAACTTGATTTGATGTAATGAAATTCTTGATTTTATCCATGTCATTTATATTTCTCAAAGTGAATATATTTTTATTATCTATACCAGGAATTGGCGGACGCATTGGTTTTGCACCAGGAGAGAGTATTAGCTCATCATAGCTTTCTTCATAACTTTCACCATCAAAAGTAATAACCTTAACTTTATTTTCTTTTGGATTAATTTTGCTCACCATGCTATTTACTCTAACATCTACATCCAATCTTGCTTTGAAAGTTTCAGGTGTGTGGAGTAAAAGAGCATCTCTTTCTTTTATCTCATCACCTATATGGTAAGGTAATCCGCAGTTTGCAAAGGAGATATGAGGTCCTTTCTCAAACAATATGATATTTGCCTTTTCATCTAATCTACGAAGTCTAGCAGCTGCGGATGCACCACCAGCAACTCCTCCTACAACTAATATTTTTTTTCCCATGATTATCCTCCTTAATTTTAGAATAATACTTCTATTATTTTCTTTACTGTTTCTTCTTTAACAGTATAATATATTTCTAATCCATTTCTCTCACCAGATATTATTCCAGCTGATTTAAGTTTCTGAAGATGCTGGGATACAGTTGACTGTGGGAGATCAAGGCATTCTTTCATATGATTAACATTGCATTTTCCTTTATCCAGTAAGCCTGCTACTATGCATAATCTAACTGGATGAGAGATTGCTTTTAAAATCTCGGATATCTCTTCATAAGATTTATAATTTTTATCCATTAATATCACCTTCTTATCAGTATCTTTATATTAGTATATTACGATATACAGATATAGTTGTCAACAAAATAACAAAAAATAAATTTTATTATTTTTTTATGATAACCTTTATATAAATAAATATTCTGTATTATATATAACAAAAAAAGGAAGTGACATTAATCAATGTACTTCCTTTTTAAATATTAATAATTAATATCTATATCTTCTTTTTTTTCTTCCAAAAATCTTTTTAAATACAATTACTAATAAGATTATTAGTATAAGTATACCGATTCCTAATCCCACATAAATAACAATGTTATCTTTTAATAGGTTACTCTTACTAATATTACTGTACAGATTATATGTTTCGCTATAATCTTTTAAAGTAATAGTTATAGTTCCTAATGGAGTTGAAGGATCTATTTTCCATACATTAAAAGTATTTATTTGAACATCAATTTTAGGTTCAACTTCAGTTTCATAATATTTTATGTCTTCATTAATGACAAGGGGTATATCAATAGTTTTATTTGGACCAATGAATGGAATAGCTTTATATGAAGCTGATATATTCTTCACGATATCTCCACTTCTTTTTAATGTATCTTTTTCTCTGTTGAAAGCATACTCCATTAATGTATTCATATCTTGGAATACTATAGTATCTTCAGGATAATTATACTCAGAATTCATTACTACACCAATTAAAGTTCTATTGTTATTTTCATAGACAGCTGTTAAGCATCTACCAGCTTTGACAGTATAGCCTGTCTTACCACCAACACATCCGTTAAGTCCAAGGTTTTTGTTTCTGTTCTCAATTTCTCTTTCTCTTGAATTTTCAGTAGAAACAACCACACGATCTTTACCCATAGCGGTTTTTATCCACTCATTTGCATAAGAGGCTCTAGTCATTATAGCTATGTCATATGGGGTAGTTAGATGAACTTCCGTTTTATCATCTATCCCATTAGGTGTTACAAAAGTAGTGTTATCCATTCCTAATTCTTTTGCCTTTGCATTCATAGCAGCCACAAATTTAGAACTGTCACCACTAACATTATCAGCTATCATATAGGCTATATCGTTACCAGAGTACAATAATAATGCGTACATAGCATCCTCAGCAGACATCTTATCTCCAACAAGAACTTGCTCAACATTTTTTCCGTAAGAATAGGCAGGTTGATCTGCAGCACTCTGAGTATATGTAAGCATATCATCTTTGTTGAAGTTTTCAGCTAATAATAAAGCTGTCATTAACTTGGTGATTGACGCAGGATATGATTTTCTATCAATATCCTTAGTATAAATAATCTCACCAGTTTCATAATCGTAAACGATTGCCTGAGTACCACTAATATTAGGCAAATCTTCTGCCCAAACAAGATTAAAACTTACAATAAATAATATTAAAAATGCCCATAAAGATTTTTTGAAATTTTTCACTTTATACCTCCGTCAATTCAATTAAAGTTCATATTTTTACGCATCTTAAGGAAATAACAAGCCAAGGTTGTTATTTCCTTAAAGATGACTTATGCATATTTTTAATTATATCAGATAAGAGAGTTAGTATAAACAGGTATTAAGAAAATAGTAAGGTTCTTAATTATTAACATTTATTAAACTACTATTGATATTTTCTTTATGCTAAACTATAAGGAATAAATCAAAGAATATAGAATAAAGAACAGATAACAAATCAATAAAGTATTTCTTGGATAATGAGCCAGTATTGTATGAGATGGAGATAGGTCCAATAAATAATGAAGATTTTCCATATGAACTTATTAATGGAGGGGAAAGTTATAAATTTAAAAAAGGAATTATGAATGAGTATTTTTATAAATATAATGAAGATATTGTTATATGGGGATTTACAGCGGCAATAATTAAAGAATTTATAAAGAATTTATAAATTCTCTATAAAAATGCAGTAGAATAAATCTGCATAAGTATGCAGGCTATTGATATCAGCGAGAATCATGCCATATTTCTTATTGAAAATTCTCAATTTCCAAATAAATAAAAAAATTCTGAAACTAATTGTAATTAGGGGGAAAAATATGTATAATTAAGGAAATGGGAATTATTAACGAAAGAGGTGTTGGCATGAAGTTATGTGGTTTTTTATCATTAAGTGGGGAAGATGTTGAATGCTTTAAAGATTGTCCCTTTTATAGATGGGAAGAGAATGACGGGATTTGCCCATTTGAGGAAGAGGGAAGTTTAAAGATATTTGAAATGAATGATAATATAGAGTATTTAAAAAGTAAATATCCAGGATCTTTCTAAATATATAGACAAACTGTTTGCAGATTTATCTATAAAAGAACAAATAGTAGAAAATAAATAGAAAATATTGTTGATATTCTTCATTCGTCAGAAGATCTTAATTTAGTGTTGAACAAAATATATTAATAAAGAGTATGATTAAAATTCAGAATTTCTTTAAATAATAAAAGTGAGGAAAATATTTTTATTATTGAGGTGATTCGTTTGAAAAAGATTAAAAAATATAAAGGTAAGATAAATAAGATTAATCTTCCGCGGGTGATTGATCTTTTTAAAGTAACCAGAAATGAAAAACACGAAGCTTAAAACAAATGGTGAATTGAGAGTGGAGACTTGAGAATGAAGGTGGGTTCTGACCATAAAGGTAGAAGCATCCATCATTCTCAAGTCTCAATTCACCATTCTCAATTTGTTTAATCGTGTTTGCCACATTTCCCATCGCAGCCTTTAGATTCGGCTACGAGAAGCCCTTCAAGAGCATCACTATATTTTTCAGTTTTTACAGAAAAACTGTTTTTTCTGTAGACGATTATTATTGTTTTAAAATCTTTAGAGATATCATTACCATAAACTAATGGAAGTTTATCTACATAATCAGTTATCTGATCATCATTAACATTATCAAAATAAAAACTTATTTTAGGACCACAACCTTTAGTAGAAGCTTTAACTTTTATGCAGTTAATTTCATGACGATCTTCTATTACTTCCATAAGTTTATCGTATGCTTCATAAGATATTTTAATTTTAGGTTTATTCATAATATCATATCACTTCCTCTGATTATTGAAAAAACTCAATAATCTATTTATTAAATTCAGAAGAATATTTCATTAGCAATTCTTGCTTTAAATTCCAAAGATTTTGAGATAAATCTATATAATAAGTGTGAGGGTTCTCAAATCTTTTAACTTCCGTCCAAAGATTATCAACTTCTTTTTTACAGAATTCCCTGATATCTTTAACCTCAGGTGATTCGTAAACTAATTCTCCTTTAGCAAAAATCTGAACCATAAGCTCTTTTGCATAATAATTATTAAGAGTTTTCTTTTTCCAAGTATGAATAGGATTAAATAAAGTTAGAGGTTTAGTAAAATCAATTTCTTCTCCTCGGATAGTTAATAAATCTGCAATTGCTTTATTACTATCTTTATCATAAATTCTGAAAATATTTTTAAAAGCTGGGTTAGTTATTTTTTCAGGATTTTCAGAAATTTTAATTTTTGGAGTAATCTTGTTAGTTTGGGTATCTTCAACAGCAACAAGCTTGTATACACCACCAAAAACAGGTTCTGATTTTGCAGTGATGAGTCTTTCTCCTACTCCGAATGAATCAAGACAAGCACCGTTATCAAGAATACTTCTTATGATATATTCATCTAATGAGTTAGATGCGATTATTTTTACATCACTATAACCTGCCTCATCAAGCATCTTTCTAACTGCTTTAGACAGGTACGTAATATCTCCACTATCAATTCGTACACCCTTAGGTCTAATTCCAAGAGGTGTTAATACATCGTCAAAAACTTTTATTGCGTTTGGAACACCCGATTTAAGGGTATTATATGTGTCAACTAATAATGTACAATTATCAGGGTATGCTTCAGTCCATGATTTAAATGCATCATATTCTGAATCAAATAATTGGACCCAACTATGAGCCATTGTACCTACAGCAGGGATTCCAAACATTTGCTCTGCTATAGTGCAAGCAGTTGAAGAACAACCACCTATGTATGCAGCTCTTGCTCCATAGATAGCTCCATCATACCCTTGAGCTCTTCTTGAACCAAATTCCATTACTGGACGATTCTTAGCGGCTCTACTAATTCTACTAGCTTTTGTTGCAATTAAAGTTTGGTGATTTACTGTAAGTAAAATCATTGTTTCAACAAATTGAGCTTGAATGATAGGTCCTCTAACGGTAACTAAAGGTTCAGATGGGAAAACAGGGTTTCCTTCTGGAATTGCCCATACATCACATTCAAATTTAAAATTTTCAAGATAAGTTAAGAAATCATCCTCAAATAGGTTCTTTTCTCTTAAATAATCAATATCATATTCTGTGAATGTTAGACTAGAAAGATATTCACATAACTGTTGTATACCAGCCATAACGCAATATCCACCGCCATCAGGTACTCTTCTGAAGAACATATCGAAATATGCAATTTTATCTTTTACATCGTTTTTTAAATATCCATTAGCCATTGTTAATTCATAAAAATCTACAAGCATTGTTAGGTTTCTATCATTCCTAACATTGAAATTTTTTATGTATTCCATGATTCTTCTCCTTTATATTAATCACAATATTGTCTATAATTAATAATAGTTTTCAGTTTATTTTATTTTAATACTAAACTGTCAGTATTACAAGGAAGAAAATAAGGAGAATATGGAATGTGGTTTAATTTAGATGAATTTCAATCAGTAGCAGCGAAAACTGAGAAAAATAATGTATTGGTTGTTGCAACGCCAGGTGCAGGTAAAACTACAACCCTTCTTTCAAGAATAGAATATCTCATGAGAGAAAAGAAGGTTAAAAGTAGAAATATTGTAGTAATGACATTTACAAAAGCAGCAGCGATGAATATGAAAAAAAGATTTGCTCAAAACAATAAAGATATTACCCCACCTTTCTTTGGGACTTTCCATGGTTTATTCTATAAGATTTTAAAGAATCATGGGTTTGAATTTAATATAATCGATAGCGGGAAAACTTACGGAATAATAAGAAGTGCTCTTATGGAGTATGTTCAGGATATATCTGATGATAAAGTGAAAGAAATGTTGAATATTATTTCTATATACAAAAAAGAAGATTTTAACAAGGATATGTTGGATATTGAGTTTTCAATGGATATTTTTGAAGATTGCTTTAATAAATATGAAGATTATAAGAAGAAGCACAATTTATTTGATTTTGATGATCTGCAGATTAAGATAAAGGAACTTTTGGAAAAAGATGAAAGAATATTAAGCGGGTATCAAAATCTTTTTAAACATATATTAGTTGATGAGTTCCAAGACTGTGATAGTGGTCAGGTGCATATATTAAAACTCCTAAATAAAGATAATTCAATTTATGCAGTAGGGGATGAGGACCAATGTATCTATGGATTTAGGGGGTCAAGACCAGATTTTATGGTTGATTTTCAAGAGACATTTAAGAATGGAGAGAAGATATACCTTAAGAATAATTATAGAAATCCTAAAAACCTGGTTCAGGTATCAAATGAACTTATTAAGAATAATAAAATGAGAAATGAGAAAGAACTAAATCCAGTTAATAAAAAAGATGGTGTTCTTGAGGTAAACACTCATAATGATGAACAGAATGAAATTAGTAAGATTACTGAGAGGGTTATAAAACTTAATGGAATTAATAAATACAATTGGGATGACATTGCCATATTAGCGAGAACTAATATGGAGATAACAAAGGTAATAGATTCATTTATAAGGCATAGAATTCCTTTTAGATTATTAGATAAACAATATAATTTCTTCGAGCATTTTATTGCAAGGGATATACTTGCATATTTGAGATTAAGTATTGATCCATATAACAAAGAAGAGTTTGTTAGAATAATAAACAAACCTTTTAGATATGTAAGTAAGAGCATAGTTTTTAAGCTTAAAAATGAAAACCTCAATGGGAAGGATGCATTCCAGTGGTTAATAGATTGTGAGGATCTTCATCCATATCAGATAAAACCTATTGAAGATTTAAAACGAGATGTGCTTATGTTAAACAAGTTTTCATTATCATCAGCAGTTGAGACTATAATTGGAACATTGGGATACTATGATTATTTAAGAGATTACTGTGAGCGTTCCAATTTGCATCTAGGAGATTTTGATGAAATTCTTGAAGAATTCAAAGATCTTGCCAGTGAATATAGTAATACATTAGCTTTCCTTGAGCATATTGAAGAATTTAAAAATGAAGTAAAGAAGAGTGATCTTACAAAAGAGGGAATAATTTTAAGTACAATTCACGGTGTCAAAGGCATGGAATTTGAAAATGTAATCATAATCAACTGTAATGAAGAGATACTCCCATATGTTAAAGGAATGTATGAAAATATAGAAGAGGAAAGAAGATTATTCTATGTTGGGATAACAAGAAGTTCTCAAAATCTATGGCTAGACCACTGCAGATTTATGAGAAACAGAAGTATGGACCCTTCAAGATTCCTTTATGAGATGGGAGTACTAAGGGAGATGACCCCTGATGATTATAAGGTTGGAGAGCAGGTTAAACATATATCCTTTGGACTCGGAGAAATATCATATCTTGATAAGAAAGAGATTGAGATAGTTTTTGCTAATAATATTAAGAGGAAGTTTGATGTTATGGTTCTTTTGAGGAATGATATGATAAGTAAAATATACTTGAGAATTGAAAATTGAGAATTGAGAATGATGGATATTTCTCTCCGAGAAATTTTAATTATTGTAAATGAAAGTGATAAGGATAGACAATATAATAGATTTTTTCTTTTATATCATATTTTCAAATAGCTCAGAGAGTAATAATACTCTCTGAGCTATTTGCATAAAAATTATTAACTATTTAACTCTCTAATCAATCTTTTTTTCTTCCAAAAATCCGTCATTATATCCACGAGAAAATGATTTATCATTTCTATTAGGAATACTATTTAAAAACTCTTTTTTATTAGGTAAAGCATCAGATATATCGTTATAATAACTTAGTTCTGGATTATGAGGCAAACTTTGCTCATTATCGGTTTTCATTAAATTGATACCTCCTAAAAACTTGTCTTCTTTATATCCGTATTATTAGTTAAAATCTTAATATATATACTCTGCAGATATTGGAAACAAACCCTGGAAAATCGTAGATGTATCAAATATCTTCATTAAGTTACGATTTTAAGGGATAGATATAATGAAAAACTATTTCTTTTGTTGTGCAAAAAAATATATAGTATCTATACTCGATAGATGAATATTTAAATTAATCATGTTAATAAATTCTATGATTTTATGATATAATAAATGATGGTCAATATAACAAATAAAGCCATATGTTGAATATTATTTATAATTTTGGAGGAAAAATCATGTACACAAATAAGAGAAAGATGACATTAATGCTTATTATTGCTTTGTTTATCAATGGTTTAATGTTATTAAATGAAAAAAAGGTTTATGCTGTTGAAGCTACAGAAGTAAGTGGATTAATCGATAAAAATACTATTTGGAGTAAAGAACATAGTCCTTATATTGTTAAAGGTAATATTTTAGTTGATGAAAGAGCTACTTTAAAAATTCAACCAGGAGTTGAGGTTATATTTGATGGAAATTATTATCTAGATATCAAAGGGAAAATAGTTGCTGAAGGAAGTAAGAAGGAAAATATAAAATTCAATTCTGGCACAAATATAAGGTGGAAAGAAATAAAAATTGAGAGTTCTTATAATAAAATGAAGTATTGTGTTGTTAATAATTCTGAAAATGGAATACATTTGAAATATGGAACAGCATATTCAAACTCTATAGCAAATTGCAAATTAATAAATAACGACGTAGGTATATTTTTAGAAATTTGTTGTTCAGGTAGAGTAAATAATATACAAGATTGTACATTAGCGTACAATGAAATAGGGGTAAATATTCGGGGTTCAGAGTCTATTGTGATTAGTAATTGTAATATAACCAAGAACGATATTGGGATATATCAAGGTTTCTGTTTGAAAAAAAATTATATTAAAAATAATAATATATATGATAATGACAATTATAATTTGCATGTAGATACTAAGAATGCTAAAGGTGAATATGATTTTTATTATAACTATTGGGGAACGACTAATAAAGAAGAAATTGAAGAAAAGATATTTGATATTAATGATGATATTGAAGATGCAAAGGTGAAGTATGTACCTTATCTTAAAAACCCTAATGGAAAATTAGAAGATATTGAGATTGAAGTTTCAGAGATAAATTTTATAGAGAAAGATATAATATTAAATTTGGGACAAAGTAAAAAAATTGAATACTCAATAAGTCCTGAAAATGCATATAATAAAAATGTTGTATGGCTAACGAATAATGAAAATGTTGTGAAAGTAAAAGATGGAATGATAACAGCTGTTGGAGAAGGTAAAGCCATAATATCAGTGAAAACAATAGATGGTGATAAAAAAACAGAATGTGAAGTTATTGTAGAGGATTACATAGAATTACCAGCAAAATATAGAGTGCTTAAAGATAAAAATTGGACTATAAAATTTAATAAATCAATTTTGTTTTATGAAATAACATCTGAGAATATCTATATATTAGATGAAAATGGTAAAAAAGTAGATGTCACAATAGAAAAAATTGATGAAAATAGTATATCTGTTATTCCAGTTAATAATTATATTAAGGGCAAAACTTATAATTTATTTATTAAGGAAGTGAGATCAACAGATAAAAAGGAATTAAATAAAACTATGAAGATGGAGTTTACAATTCATGGGGTATAAATTATTGTAATTCCAATAACTTAAATATAAAGTATATATGAAATTTTAAAACAAAATTAGCATTCATCTCTCGTTTTATATAAGTGGAGATGAATGCTTAAAATTATTTTGCAGATTTTAGTAAGAATAACAAGGGAAATGCAAAATTTAGGATTGGCTGTTAGATATATTAATTTAAGGTATATCTATTATGTTTTCAATATCAATCTTATTTATCTTATCTTCTGGTATTAATTTATCTATTATCTCCATTTTTACTAGGTGTGTTTAGCGTTTTAACAATACTTTTTTCTTTGTTCATTGTTTCTCTACCCCAGGGATTTTGATAGGCAGCAGTGAGTAACTTCACTATATCATATGTTGTTGTCACATGTTCTGGATAATCTCTATCCAATCCATTAGCTGTTTCGTAATGAGTACTCATTTTATCTCCAATTGCTACAAGTGATATTTTTTAATTATAGCCAATAAGGAAAAAATGTAAAATTATAATATAAGAGAGAGTAATTCTATTTATAGTGATTTAGGGTTATGGTATGTGGGATAAAAATTTTTTGAAACAGGAATCATAATTGTCATTAGATTGTAAGAACTATCATTTATAATTTAGATTATAGTTTAATGTGTATGGGGTTAAAGGCTCTTATCGCTATATTTTAGGGGAGATGATTATCATGAGTGTATTGAAAACAAAAGATCTGAAAAAACATTATGGAACAGAGCCGAACGTAGTGAAGGCACTAGATGGTGTTAATGTTGAGATAAAAGAAGGTGAGTTTATTGCCGTTGTAGGAACATCTGGTAGTGGTAAAAGTACACTATTGCATATGCTTGGAGGGTTGGATAGAGCCACAAGTGGAAAGGTATGGGTAAGTAACAAAGATATTTTTTCAATGAGTAATGACGAACTCACTGTGTTTAGGCGAAGAAATATTGGATTTGTATTTCAAAACTACAATCTAGTACCAATATTAAATGTTTATGAGAACATAACATTACCAGTAGAACTAGATGGGGGCGTAGTAGATAAAGTATTTTTAAATAGTATTATAAAGACATTAGGTCTTGAAAGTAAGTTAAAGAATATGCCAAACAACCTTTCAGGTGGTCAGCAACAGCGTGTTGCAATAGCAAGGGCATTAGCCGTAAAGCCGGCTATCATACTCGCAGATGAACCCACAGGGAACCTAGATAGTAAAACAAGTATTGAAGTTATTGGACTTCTTAAAATAACTAGCAAAAAATTTAATCAGACAATTGTTATGATTACCCATAACCAAGAAATTGCACAACTTGCAGATAGAATAATTCTTATCGAAGACGGTAAAATCATTGGGGGGGAAGTCAATGAGGTTTGCAAATAATAATAAAGCTATAATAAATAAGTTGACCAAAAGAAGCGTAAAAGCAAATAAATTAAGAAATCTAATTGCAATTATTGCAATTACACTTACAACCATTTTGTTTACATCTTTGTTCACCATAGCAATGGGAATGGGGGAGTCCATGCAGCAACAGACCATGAGACAAGTAGGTGGATATGCTCATGGTAGTTTTAAAGGGCTTACACAAGAAGAATTTGACAATATTAAAAACCATAGACTTATTAAGGAGTTAGGTTATTCCATTATGGTTGGAATGGCAGAGAATGAAGAGTTAACAAAGCGTCATGCTGAGGTAAGATATGCTACTGATACTCAAGCTGAAATGTTTTTTAGCAATCCAACAACAGGTAGAATGCCACAAAATGAAAATGAAATAGCGACAGATACGATAGTGCTTGAACTATTAGGTGTGTTACCTAAAATAGGTGAAAAAATTAATGTGGAATATATTATTGACGGAAAAAAAATCTCCTCAGAATTTATTTTATCTGGTTTTTGGGAAAGTGATAAAATGTCTACTGCTAGCATGATGTTTGTATCTCGTGAATTTATTGATAAATTCCTTGCAGGAATAAATATTGATAAACTGAATAGTAATGAAATGGATACAGGTCTAATTTTTGTTGATGTTATGTTTAAAAATAGTTTAAATATTGATCGGAATTTAAAGAAAGTGCTGATAGATAGTGGATATAGCTGTTATGAAAGTGACGTCAATTACATAAAAAGTGGTACTAACTGGGCTTATTTGTCCACCAATTTTGATTTTGATTTCACAACTGTTATTGGTATTTTAAGTATTTGTTTATTGATTATCTTTACAGGTTATTTGATTATCTATAATATATTCCAAATATCTGTTTTGAAAGATATTAGGTTTTATGGTTTATTAAAAACTATAGGTACCACACCAAAGCAAATAAGAAACATTGTAAGAAAACAGGCTTTTTTATTATCAGTTATAGGTATACCCAGTGGATTAGTTATTGGCTATCTTATTGGAAATGTACTATTGCCAATAATTATGGAAACTACTACTGCAAAGACAAGCTATATATCTTTTAGTCCTCTTATTTTTATTTGTGCTACAATTTTTTCCTTTATTACTGTGTTTATTAGTTGTAGAAAACCTAGTACAATTGCAGCAAGGATTTCTCCTATAGAAGCAACAAGATATGTTGATGTGTCAATTTCAAATCAAAAAAAAGAGAAGGATTCATTGGATGGTGGGAAAGTATATAAGATGGCTTTTTCTAATATGTTCAGATTCAAGAAGAAAACTCTTGTAGTGATTATTTCCATGGCATTGAGCTTAATATTGCTTAATTCAGTGTTTACATTTGTTAGTGGGTTTGATATGAATAAATATTTAAGCAAGTTTGTAATTTCAGATTTTGTAGTGGGACATGCAAATTATTTTAATTTAAATCTTTTTACTTCACAGAATGATGAGCCATCACTGGAAATGATTAAAAATATAAATGATTTAGAAGGTATTGAAGATAAAGGAAGGATTTATTATAAAGCTATCCCTAGAATCATAAAAGATAAGCAATCAGTGATTCAAATCTACGGGGTGGAGGATTTCCCATTATCATTATTAAATATCATTGAAGGAGAATTAGATTTAAATAAATTTCAAACAGGTAATTATATCATCGAAGGAGTTTTAGCTGATGACAATGGAAATATTTTATGGGATACAAGTAACTATAAAATAGGAGATAAAATATCAGTGACTTTAGATAATAACTTTGTTAAAGAATATGAAGTTATGGCAAAAGCAGAACTTAAATTTCCTATGTCTGTAAGATATTTCATTGGAGATGTAGAAGGAGGTGGTAAATTTTATCTTCCATCAAGTGAGTTTGTAAATAATATAAAGAATCCTCTAACCATGAGCTATTTGTTTAATGTGAATGATGAAAGTATAGATCAAACAGAAGCTTTTCTGCAAAACTATACTAAGAATATTGAGTCGCAAATGGATTATGAATCAAAAGAAACATTTGTAGATGGATTTAAAAATTTTCAGAACATGTTTTTGTTAGTAGGAGGGTTACTTAGCTTAATTATTGGAATCATTGGTATACTGAATTTTATAAACGCTTTGATTACAAGCATAATTTCAAGACGTATGGAATTTGCAATATTGCAAAGCATTGGTATGACCAATAGGCAGCTAAATAAAATGTTATTAGTTGAAGGGCTTTATTATGCTTGTATAACTATTTGTACTGCACTGCTTTTAGGGAGCGTTATTTCACTTGTTATTGTTCAGCCTATGGCAAATAATTTATGGTTCTCCACGTATAAATTCACCATTAAACCCATTTTAATGGCTTCCCCAATTTTAATTTTAGTAGCAATCATTGTTCCATTCATTGCATATATTAATGTTAATAAACAGACAATTGTTGAAAGATTAAGGGAAGCAGAGTAATATTTAAAATAGGATGCAAAATTATTTTGTATCCTATTTATCATGGTATAATATCTGTAGGATGGTGATTATTTGATTAACATATTGATAGTGGAAGATGACAAACTCATAAATAAAGGCATCACCCATGCATTAATTAAAGAAAATTATAATGTTTTTAATTCTTTCGATTATGATGACGGATACACATCCTTTCTGAATAATAAGATTGATTTAATACTACTTGATATAAATTTAAAAGAAAAAAGCGGATTAAACCTTTGCAAGGAAATTCGTAAAAAATCTGATGTTCCAATAATTTTCATAACGGTTAATGATACAGAGAGGGATATAATTCAAGGTTTTCAAACAGGCTGTGATGATTATATTTCAAAACCTTTTTCTATAGCTGTTTTAAAACAGAGAATTCTTGCCGTATTAAAAAGAACAAACATACAAGATAAAAATGTATTTAAGTATAAGGATATTACAGTTGACTATAGTAGTATGATTTTAAAAAAAGGTGAAGAAATAATAAAACTAACGAAAACAGAATACAAGCTTGTAGAATTGCTTACTAGAAATAAAGGACAAGTCCTTTCAAGGAATACTATATTAGATAAATTATGGGACATAGATGGTAATTTTGTTGATGAAAATGTTTTAAGTGTAAATATGCGAAGATTGAGAAGAAAAATAGAAGATGATTCTAAAAATCCAAAGTATATTATTACAGTGTTTGGTATTGGGTATACATGGAGTGAGACATAAATGAAGGTTAATTATAAAATAGCTACTTATTTCCTTTCAATAGTAGTTAGTTGTATTCTGCTCAATTATTATATATGGTATTTTTACAAAGACATAAACTTGATTATTGTAATTATAATTTTTTGTGCCTTAATAATGAGTTTATCCTCAATATTTATATGGATTTTAAAGAAACATATGCAACATATTATTGATCAGCTTTACCAGTGTATTTCATCTATTATAGATATGAGAGAAAACGAAGTATTTTCTGTTTTAAATGATGATATGCTATCAAAGCTACAATCACAGCTGATTAAGTTAACGAATATATTAAAATCACAAAATAGAAGAATTAAAAAAGAGCGGGATGACATAAAATCTTTAATTTCAGATGTTGTACATCAATTGAAAACACCTTTATCAAATCTAAAATTATATTATGAACTCTTACAGGATACTTCTATTTCAAAAGAGGAATACGAAGAATTTAGTGGCAATATGCAAAATCAAATAGAAAAGCTTAGTTTTTTATTAGAGAGTATGATTAAAATGTCAAGACTTGAAGGGGGAATTATTAAACTAATTTCAACTAGAACTAATATAAATGATATTTGTCTAACTGCAATTAAGCAGATATATAATAAGGCAAAGAACAAAAATATGGATATTATATTTAACCCAACTAGTGATATAACTTTAAATATTGATAAAAATTGGACTGTTGAAGCTATTTTTAATATCCTTGATAATGCTGTGAAATATACAAATACAGGTGGGAAAATTGTCATTAGTATTGTGAAATATGAAATGTTTGCCAAAATAGATATTACCGATAACGGCATAGGTATAAGAGAAAAAGATATAAATAATATTTTTAAAAGATTTTATAGAGTGGATGACAGTGTATATGAAGATGGGGTGGGCTTGGGCTTATACCTTGTAAGAGATATAATAGGAAAACAAAATGGCTATATTAAAGTAGAATCAAAGATTTTACAAGGGTCTACTTTTTCAGTATTTCTACCTTTGAATTAGAGAATTAATATTTTATTTCATTAAATTTACTCAAGTACAAATGGATACGATTAGCAACGGGCTTTTATAGAGCTTGTTGCTTCTTTTTATTTTGATATCTAAATTACAGACAGTAAGTGTAGTATAATAAAAGAAATCAATGGATTAAGAAAATATATTATCATAGAAGAAGAAAGAAATTGAAATACTTTTCGATAATAAGATATAATCTATGTATACGAGAACTGATAAGAAAGTAGGGAGATAAATGAGTATTGGTAATGTGAACCCTAAGGATGTTATATTCTCTTTAGATATTGGAACGAGAACTGTAATTGGTACAGTGGGGGTTATGAGAGATAAGAAATTTTCTGTTATTTGCGAGGAAATAATAGAACATGAAGATAGAGCAATGGTAGATGGACAGATTCATGATATAGAACTTGTTAAAGATGGAGTTCAAAAGGTTAAAGAAAAATTAGAAAGTACACTTGGATTTAAACTTACAAAAGTAGCAGTGGCAGCAGCAGGGAGACTTTTAAAGACAATTGAAGTTAAAAGTGAGTTAGCGATTGAGGGAGATAAAGAGATTACAAAAGAGATTATTAAAAGTTTAGAGATGACAGCTGTTAAGAAAGCAGAAGAAGGAATAATTGAAAGCTCAGGAGGAAGATTATACTGTGTGGGGTATAGTGTGAAAAACTTCTACCTAAACGGGTATTTAATAAGTAATCTTCAAGGGCACAAAGGGGAGAAGATTAGTTGTGAGGTCATAGCTACATTTTTACCTAGATCTGTAGTTGAGTCTTTATATACCGTTGTAAACAAGTTAGATCTTGAGGTTATGAATATGACACTTGAACCTATTGCAGCCATGGAAGCAGCAGTTCCTAAAAACTTAAGATTACTTAATATTGGACTTGTTGATGTAGGAGCCGGAACTTCAGACATTGCTATTTGCTCTAGGGAGAGCGTAGTTGCTTATGGAATGGTTCCTATGGCGGGAGATGAGGTTACTGAACTGATTGCTCAGAGTTATTTAACTGATTTTAATACTGCTGAGAAAATAAAGTGTGGACTTTTATATGAAGAGAGTGTTACTTATACAGATGTTATTGGGTTTGAGAACTCTGTTACTCGAGATGATGTTACAAAATTGATAAGCCCTCTTGTTGAGAAAATAAGTGAAGGAATATGTTCGAAAATTATTGAGTTAAATGGTGGGAAAGGTCCTAATGCAATATTCCTTGTGGGTGGAGGTGCGCATACTCCTGGATTAAAAGACGAAATTACTTCTAAGTTAAACTTAATTCCACAGAGAATTGCTGTTAAAGGTAGAGAAGCTGTTGTTGAATGTGAAGGAGCAGATGAGTCATTAGGAAGTACAGGTGTTACTGTTCTTGGTATAGCGCTTATGGCTGTTAAAAACTCAGGTCATGATTTCATAAATATTACTTTGAATGGTGATGTTATATCATTATTTAATTGTTATAATCACGCAGTTATGGATGTGTTACTTCAGGCGGGAATTAATCCTATGGACCTTATAGGTAAAAAAGGAAAGAGTGTTAAGTTCACATTTAATGAAAGACAGAGAGTTGCTTTTGGAGGAATGCCAAAAGAAGCAGTGATTTCTGTAAATAACTCTAAGGGTAGTCTAGATACTATTATCAAAGATGGTGATGAGATTAAATTAGATTTTTCGGTTGATGGAGAGGATGCAAATCCAAAAGTTAGTGATTATATTAAGATGGTTAATACAACATCCTTCTATCTTAATGATGAGTTTAAAAATTATGAACCAGTAATAACCTTAAATGGACAGATAGGAACATTAGATTCATTAATTCAGGATGGAGATATTATTCAGGTAAATGATGAATGTAGTATAAAGAACTTAAGAAGAGTATTTAATCTTCAGGAAGATATTGAAATACAAGCTGAAGGAAAAACTCTCAATGAGGATTATATTGTACAAGAAGGGGAAAGAATTAATACTATAGATATAAATAATGAAGTTGTATGTGAAAATATAGAAGAACATGAAGAAATTCAAGAAAACATACATGAAGAGAGTACTGTTAATATTGGAAAACAAGAAGATAATATCATTACTGTAATTGCTAATGAAGAAAAATATAGGATGAGTGGAAGAGAAAAGTATATTTTTGTGGATGTGTTCAACTATATTAAATTTGATCTTACAACATCAAAAGGAAAACTCAAGATGACATTGAACGGAAAAAATGCAGGCTATTATGATCAATTAAATGATGGAGATGAGATAAAAATATTTTGGGAATAGAGATAAAACATAATTGAGAGTTGAGAGTGGAGAGTTGAGAACGAATGATATTTCTCTCCGAGAAATTTTATAATATTGTTCCTTGGACAATAAGGGTTTACTCGTTTCATTTAGAATGAAACATTGTATTATAAATACAATATTTTATCCTAAGATAAAATGAGTAAAAACGTATTGTCCTAAAGAACAATAAAATGTAGTTTCTGCCATGGGGTAGAAACATCCATCGTTCTCAACTCTCAACTCACCACTCTCAACTTATTATAAAGGTTTTTAAATTTTGTTGTGCACTCTAAGAGTGCTTTATTAAGGGTGGGTGAATTTATGATTAAAGTAGATTTTAAAAAAGAAGCTGAAAATATAAGAAAGCTTATTATTAAAATTCGTAGAGAATTGCATGAAATTCCGGAGATAGGCTTTGAATTGAATAAAACTCAAAAAAAGGTTATTTCTTATTTAGAAGAATGGGGAATACCTTATGAAACAATGGCTGACACGGGAATATGTGCATGGATAAACAAAGATCTTGAGAAGGAAAAATGCATTGCTTTAAGGTGTGATATGGATGCGCTTCCTATTGAAGAGGATAGTGGAGTAGAGTTTAAATCAAAACACAAGGGGTGTATGCACGCATGTGGACACGATGGTCATACTGCAGTGCTACTAGGAGCAACTAAAATATTAAATGAACATAAGGATGAGCTTGGTGGATGCGTTAAATTAATATTTGAACCGGCAGAGGAAACCGTTGGTGGTTCAAGAGTAATGATACAAGAAGGTGTTCTTAATAATGTTCAGGCTGTAGTTGGACTTCATGTGGACGAGGAATGTGAAGTAGGAAAGATAAGAGTTAATTATGGTGCAGCAATGGCAGCCTCTAATCCTTTTAAGATTACTGTTAAAGGAAAGGGTGGTCATGGGGCAAGACCACATGGAACGGTTGATCCGATTGTTATTACTTCTAATATAATAATCACTCTTCAGGATATTGTGAGCAGAGAAACATCTCCTACAGAACCTTGTGTTATTTCCATTGGAAAGATATCTGGGGGAACGACTGCTAATGTAATACCTGGTACTGTTGAGTTTGAAGGTATAATTAGAACCCTTTCAAATGAACACAGAGAATATGTTAAGAATAGAGTTAAAGAAGTTGCAGAAGGAATAGCAAAGACAATGAGAGGGGAAGCAGAGGTTGAAATCTTTGAGAGTTACCCTTGTTTAATAAATAATGATGATATGGTACAATTGCTTATTGGCTGTGCAAATGATATAATTGGTCAGGATAATGTTTTAATTAAACAACATCCTAATATGGGTGTGGAGAGTTTTGCGTATTTTGCAAATGAAAAACCAAGTGTGTTTTATTTCCTTGGAAGTAGAAATGAAGAAAAAGGAATAATACATCCAGCTCATAACTGTAAATTTGATATAGATGAGAGTTGCTTAGAGTTAGGCGTTGCAATTCAATGCAGAGCTGCATATGAATTTTTGAAAGAATAGACGGAGGAAGAATATGAAGATTGAAATAGGTAAGAATGAAGCAGGGCAAAGACTAGATAAGTTTTCTAGAAAATTATTTAAAGATGTTCCAATGAGTAAGATATATAAAGCACTTAGAAAAGGTGACATCAGAATTAATGATAGTAAAGCAAAAGAGAATTATGTTTTATGTGAAGGTGATGAGTTTACTGCTAAATACATAAATTCTGAGACAGCAAAAAAGGTTGGAACAAGTGAATATATAAGAGTAGATAAGGATAAATTAAAGAAAATTTATGAGGATAACAATATTCTTATTGTTGAAAAATGGCCAGGTGTTTTAACTCATGCAAGTGACGATTCCGGTATTCCAACACTTACAGATCACGTATTATCTTATCTTGATGAGAAAGGTGATTATAGACCAGAAGAAGAGACTACATTTAAACCAGCTCCATGCAATAGATTAGATAGAAACACTTCTGGTGGAGTAATATTTGGAAAGACATTCACAGCAATGCAAGAAATAAATGAACTTATTAGGGATAAACAGATTGAAAAATACTATCTTGCACTTATAAATGGAAGAATAAAAGAGGGGTTATACGAAGGTTATATAAAGAAGAATGAAGATAAGAATATCTCAAAGGTTTATAAGAAAGAAGTTGAAAATAGCAAGAAGATTTCAATGGAAGTTAAAATGCTTGAGAGTGTTGGGGTAAATTCTCTTATAGAAATAAACCTTATTACTGGAAGAAGTCATCAAATAAGAGCTCATTTAAAGGAACTTGGGCATTCAATAGTTGGTGATAGAAAGTACGGTATAAAAGAAGTGAATGAGTACTTTGATAATAAATTTGCATTAAAGTTCCAATATCTTTATGCATATAAGTATAAATTCAATGTAGAGGAAGGAAAAGAGCTTTCTTACTTAAATAATAAGACAATTACAGCATCTTTACCTCCAATTTTTAAAACTATTAAAAAGGATGTAATGCGTTTCTAAGGAGTTAATATGGATAATAGGGGTAGCATAAAAAAACAAAGTATTGTTGGGGGATTTGCGATTCTTTCAATTGCTGGTATACTTTCAAAGTTATTGTCTGTAGTTTATCAGCCTGGATTGAATTTAATACTAAAGGAAGAGGGAATAGGATTATATTCCCCAACTTATGCAGTATTTTTATATTTCTATTTAATTTGTAATAGTGGATTGCCAAATTCAATTTCTAAACTAGTATCAGGGGAGATGGAGTTAGGAAATAGAGAAAGAGCACATAGGATATTTATTCTTTCAAGGAAAATATTGGTTTTCTTTGGGGGGGGATTATCTATAATAATGTTTGTATTTGCTGATGTATTTGCAATGTTGATGAAATTTCCAGATATTGCTCTTGCTATTAGAGTATTGTCCCCAGCTGTATTTATTACAGCAGTGTTGAGTTCATATAAGGGATATTTTCAAGGGCAGAAATTTATGACTCCAACTGGAATTTCTCAAATATTTGAACAAGTTGCTAATGTAATTATTAGTTTAAGTGTTGCAGCACTACTTATGAATAAGGGAGAAATGTATGGTGTAGCTGGTGCAACAACAGGAACTGTCATTGGTGCGATAGTTGCAGTGCTAATTATGAGAGTGTATTACAATAAAAATAAGTTGAATGAGTTGAGAACTGATAATACTGAAGATAAAATGCTAATTAAGAAAATAATATCACAAGCTGCTCCTATAACATTTTGCATGGCTTTACAAGGTTTAGGCCCAGTGATAGATCCAGCATTTCTTAAGATGAGGTTAGAGAGTATTGGCATTGCTGAAAGTGTAATTAAAAGTAGTGTTGGTATGATACATAAATATACTACTTTAATTAATGTTCCAGTAGCGCTTGCGCTTGCATTAGCTATAGCAGTGCTACCATCTGTGACTGCACTTGTAGCGAAAGGGAATACTGAGCAAACTAAGGAAAGAATAGATTTTTCAATTAAACTGTGTCTTATAGTTACAATACCATGTGCAGTTGGACTTAGTGTCCTAGCAGAGCCTATATGTACTTTGTTGAATTATGAAACTGAGGTTATTTGGTTGTTGATTTACGGAGCGGGTATTTTGCTTTTAATGAGTATTATTCAAATTCAAACAGCTATTATGCAAGGAATAAACAAACTATATACTATAACTATGATTTCAGTAGCTGCACTAATTGTGAAACTAGTTGTTAATTATTTTACAATAGTAAAGTTTAAATACATAGGTGTTTTAATTGGAAATGCGGCTGGATTCCTTGTGATTGTAATAATCAGTACTATTACAATTAATAAGACAATAAAGGGAAAAATGAATATTTTCGGCAGCGCTATTAAACCTTTTATTGCAGCAGGAGTAATGGGATTCGTTGTATTTGGATCTAATTATTTTATTGAAATGTCATTTTCTATAATACTGGGAGAATACATATCAAATGCACTAGCGGTTGTTATTTCAATTATTATAGGAGCAATAACTTATGGTGGCGTTTTTTTGATTATTGGTGGGTTGTCAAAAGAAGAATTAGATGCAATGCCAAATAAGATAAAAAGGATTATTCCAAAGAGATTTAGATAAATAAAAGCAAGCTATCTTGTAATGATGGCTTGTTTTTATTTTATCCCGAGTTTATGTATTTTAAAACATTATATAGCTCTCTTTTTTAAGATAATGTTGAAAAATATGAGAAGTTTGTCCTAAGGCACTAATTTAGGGTACGTACTCCATTTTCAAATAATAAGAAAAGATAATGTTATATAAATAATGGTATCGCTATCAAATGCAAAAAAGTAAAATATTAATAATTAAGTTAATATTTGACTTTTATTTTTTAAAAATGCTAGAATTGATATGTATTAAATAAAGCATTTAAATAAAAGTTGTTCTAGATTAATGTAGGAATTCTTGAAAATGATTCTATGATAAATAATAATAATAATAACTTAAGAGATACCTTAATATCTCTAGGATATGCAGTTGATTTTGAAATATTTAAAAGTGGACATGATTATTTAAGTTGGGGACAGACATTAGCAACAGGTCTTATTTCACTTATTGGAATATCAAAATAAGTCTAAGAAAAAAAGTTAGTGTAATAAATTACAAACAATAAGGGTTTACTCGTATTGGCTGTTCTTTGCTTTCAATGTTTTTCTTGTGAAGGGTTATAAAGAGCAACTAATGTCTTTATATAGCTCTCTTTTTTAGAGAACCGTTGAAAATATAAATAAACAATAAAATACAATGAATTATATCAAACATTTCAAAAAAATAGAGTTGTTTCAATAAAATAACTTCAATAGTATCTTAAAAAAGAGAGTTATTAAGTGATGAAATAATTTTAAGTATATCGGTTAGTAAACAATAAGAGTGATGTTAAACTACTTAGGGGTGGGGAAGAATGAATAACATTAAAGCTATATTCTTAGATTTTGATAATACCATAGTTGATTATATTAAAGCTGATATTGAGAGTCTTATGGAGGTACATAAATTATTGCCAAGGAAATTGGATAATGAAGAATTTATAGATATATCAGTGGAAAATTTATTGGAATTCTATAAGAAATTAGATGAGGGTATTGAGTCACCAGAAAATATTCACAAATATAGATTGCTCAATACTTTGAAGTACTACAATATTTCATGGGAAGAAAGATATTTAGATACTTATGGGGAACACTTTTTAAATACCTCATATTGTCATAATGGAGTTGAAGAATTTATTAAATATTTACATGGTAAAGTTAAGTTAGCTATTCTAACCAACTCATACAATTTAGAGGAACAGAAAAAAAGGATTGAAAACACTGGACTAGCTAAATACTTTGATGATATTGTTGTGTGCTGTGAAATTGGTAAATATAAGCCTGATAAAGAAGCATTTGATCATCTTATTCATAAATATAATTTTGAACCAGAATCATGTATTTATATTGGGGATTCAGAAGAATATGATATAAAAGGAGCAAAGAATGCAGGTATGCATGCAATAAAAATTCTTCATAATGGGGTTAAAAAAAATGAATCAGAAGCTGATTTTCTTTGCTGCAGTTTTGAAGAATTGAAGAAAATAATAAATACACACTTTGAAATATAGAGTGTTTAGTATGTTATTTATATAATATTTTAATGGAAAAAAATAACTTCAACAATGTTTTAAAAAAGAGAGCTATACCGATATACAACAATTTTATTTAGATATCAAGTAAAATATAACTTTATTGGATTGAGATTGTAAGGGTGTATGATGGTTTATACTGAACATTTTAGAAAGGAGACAGAAAATGCGAAAAAAATTATTTTTATTTCTTGCACTACTATTTGCAATAGCAACGATTTATAACTTTGTAGGTACATTAGAATTTGGGGTTCAAAACGTAACAACTTATGATATTTTAGTACATAACCTTTTGCCTTTATTAGGATGTATAAGTTATGTGATCTTATATTTTGATTATAAAAAGAAAAATATTAACAATAAACAGGAAAGTAATCAATAATATTAGTTTATAAAACAAATATTCTTAATTCAAAAAGCACATATAAGTTTTTTATTATTTGGTTTTATAGCTTTCTTTTTTAAGAAAATGATGAAAAAATACTAATATGATAAGGAGTATATTTCTATATATCCACAAATATACTCCGTTATGATTCATACTTAAGGTTCTAATATTTCAACAGGCCATTCACCTATTCTCATAATCCTATCTATGATATGACAATCATCGTAAACAGCAGTAACATCCATGCCAATGCACTCTTCTCTAGTAGCTGGTGTAATTACTCCTTTATGGTATCTTGAATATTCTCCTGAGATGCTATCTAAAATATAACTTGGAGGGGGCCATTTTTCTTCTTCTGTCTTAAAAGGACGATAATCTACTATTGTCCATAACTTTAAAGACCATCTGCTTATCCCAACAATAAATTGATAATTATCGATTTCAGGTAGATCATCCATATGAGTACCTATATGAGTATATACTCCAAAACCACCATCTTCGAAAGCTCTACCAAAAGCATATTTACCATTAGGAAGAGGAATAGCATATACATTTCCAATTTTAAAATTCTTTCTTCTCTTTACGGTCATTCTTTATGTAATCTCCCTTGGTTTCATGATTTATACAAAATTGTATATTTATAATACAACGTAGTTTATCACAAATCAAGGAAACTACATAATTTTAACTCAAAATCTCTAACAAATAATAAAATGTAGTTTCTGCGAATGCAGAAACGTCCTACGTTCTCAACTCTCAACTCACCACTCTCAACTCAACAAAAGCACGCCAAAGCGTGCTTTTGTTAGTCTTTCTTTTTCAACTTGTAGCATCCAAAGAAGAATATGAATATTCCAGCTAAGCATATGAATGATATTTTGAATGCTCCAATAGCGTCAGGAATAAGGTGCAGCATTACTCGTATTAGATAGAAGGTTAATATTGCAACTGAAAGATATATAAGAAGATTTCCAATATCTATTCCAATGTAGATATGCTTTTGGATTTCTTTCATGTTTAGGATTAATCCAACTATTGAAGAGATAACCATTGCTATACCGTAACCATAAATGTTGATCCAGTTTATTCCTATGAGTGAGAAACATAGAAGTAGTTGGAGTAAAGCAGTAATTATGGAGTTTTTCAAAACAATCTTCTGCTTTCCAAAACCATTTAGAATACCATAGGTTGTCATGCTCACATACATTAATGGTGCGCCTATTGCTGCTAAAATTAAATATTTTGATAGGTCAGTTCTCTTAAATAATAAATAGGTCAAGCTATCTGGCATTGTTATTGAAATAAGAAGTATGCATACTCCTAACAAGAATGCTAGGGTAAGAACTTCTTTAACTCTGTGTTCCATCTTATAATAATTTTTTTCTGCGGCACTTTTTGAAAGATCAGGTATTAATATAATTGAAACAGACATTATTACAATCATTGGAAAGAATACTATTGTCATTGCCATTTCTGAAAATTTACCAATCAGAGCAAGTGCTTCGCTATGAGTAAAACCAGCAGCTGTAAGTCTCGCTGGTATCATTAGCTTTGAAAAACCTGCGATTGCTGTGGTTAAAAATCCATTTATACTTAAAGGAAGTGCTATTGCCCATATGTTGAAAAGAATCTGTGGAGAAGACTCTTCCCTACAATTTTTCCCTTTACGCTTACTCGAGACTAGCTTATAAAAGATAAATAAAAAGGTGAAACTTACAATCTCACCGATTGCAAGTGAAGCATATGTAGCTGTTACTGCTTTTTCAACACTTGTTATTGCCAAGATTGTGATGATAGAAGTTACAGCAATGATTCTTATGGATTTTTCAACAATATCAATTACTGCAGGGATTTCAGCTTTAGCTGTACCAAAGTAATATCCTTTGAGAACAGTACCAACAGCTACGAATATTACACCTATGCTAATAAATCTTAATGACGTTATTGCTCTGATGTCTTTTAGTATATAAATACTAATGAATTTTGAACTAAGTACTAATACTGCTGCCATTACTATTGACCAGAAAACTTCGAAAAGTAATGTTGTATGTACGGTTTTGTTGATATTTCTGTAGTCATCATTAGCGGCATAGGCAGCACATTCTTTTGACATAGCTGTAATTATTCCACCGTTTATAATGCAACAGAACAAATCATATATAGGCATAATCAATCCGTATAAGCCCATTCCTTCAGGACCTAACTTTCTTGAGAGAAATATTGCAAAAACAAATTTAAGAATTCCCGTAAGAAGGTTAGTAATAGTTAATAATATAGAATTTTTATAAAAGGTATCTTTTGTCATTTTACCTCCATTAATAAAAGTGATTACTATATGTTTATGAGAGGTATATATAAATATATGCTATGAATTATTTATCAAATAATAAATTAGGCTCTTATTATTCATACTTTGGAATATCTTAAATATAATTTATGGATGGAGAATGTGAAAAAATTAAAACTAAATAAATTAATTTGTAATTAGTCCGTCTATATATGGTAAAATGATGTAGAGAAAATAAATAGATTATTTCAAATTATAATTTTTACGAGTAATGAAATTGTATTTTAAATAAATATTATTTAAGAGAGAACAGAGAAAAAAGAACAAAGAACAAATCATGTTGTTTTTATAAGTTTATATCAACTTGAATTTCTTTAATGAAATAGGTTTTTAAAGTAAGAAATCAATGTTATGGAGGGTATTATGAAGAAGGTTTTCTGTAAAGTTTGTGGAATGGCAATAAATGAAAAGAATTTTGCCATGAATAATAATGCAATACCTCAAGGGAATAGTGAGCAACATTATGAATATTGTCCTTTTTGTGGAGCGCATAGAATATATTTTTGTGATAGTAGTGAAGAAATTTTCACAACAGATAGTGAAAAATTAACAATTAAAGAATTGGAAATTTTAGATCATGCTGCTAAACTAGAATTCTTTAATGGCGATTTTTATATGGAAGCTTCAAGAAGAGCTGAGAAAGATGAAAATAAACTTTTGTTTAGAGAATTAGCAAATATTGAATATATTCATGGAAAAGTACATATGAAGTTAGCAGGAATTACTAAGAAACCTGAACTTAAGAAGATTGATTACGGTAGATTAAAAAATGATGAAGAATTTATAAAAGAAGCAAACACTAGAGAAAAACATGCTGTTAGTTTTTACAATAAAGGTATAGTTAATTCTCAAGATGAAATTGTGAAAGAAGTTCTAAGAGCATTTATGGAGATTGAAAAAGATCATATTTTCATGACTGAATAAAGTTTACTTTTTCAAAAGTACATTAAATTATTTCATATGTGGAATATTAAAAGAGAGGAGTTTGTTGTTTCATTACAACTTTCTCTTTAATATATTGAAATATATGAGTGTACAGGAAAGAGGTAAAAATGAAAAAGATAGTTGGAAGAGCTTATAGTGGTGTGATTAATTCTGTATTAAGAGGTATTAATCCATTAAAAAAACGAATTGTAGATACACCATGTTTGGTTCATATAATGATAAATAATGGAGCAATAGAAGAATTAAAGACCTTAGGTTATCATAAAGAGTTTTCGTATTTTAATGAATATAAACAATATGTAAATAGTGGAGTAGTATGGGCTGATCAAGATTTTAAAAGTATAAATCACTTTTTTCATCATAAAAAAAGAAGAGGACTTTTTGGATTTAGAGATGCATATGGATTATTCAATGAATATTATGATGAAGCAATTAAACTGGTGAAAGATAAAGACTATAAAAAAGGTATGTTTTATCTAGGGGCAGCGCTTCATCTTCTCCATGATTCTACTGTACCGCATCACGTGCTAAACAAACTTCTTTTGAATCATAGAAAGTTCGAACAATGGATAATTAAAAATTTTGCAAAAAGAGGTATTAAGGTAGTTACAAGAGAAGCTTTGATGTATGACAAAGTTGAGAGTTATGTCTTTAATAATGTTGAATTTTCTTATAAGACTTATATTGAGAGTAAGAAGATTAAAAATGAAGATGAGAGGTATCATTTTATTGGTAGAAAAATTATTAAAAGATCCCAAAGTTCAACTGCTGGGCTATTAATAAAATTTTATAATGAGAATATTAGAACATAAGAAAAGAGGAAAAAATATGAAGGTTTTATTGTGTGGAATAAACTCACAATACGTACACAGCAATTTGGCTATAAGATATTTAAAAGCATATGTTAATGATATTATTGGAGAAAATTTAACATGTGATATAAGAGAATTTACTATCAATGAGAGAAGAGAAAAAATTCTTGAAGATATTATTACAGAAGAACCCGACGTAGTTGTATTTTCCACTTACATATGGAATGGTGAATATGTGAGAGAATTATCAAGATTAATTAAAGCTGTAGATGATAGGATTAAGATACTTTATGGAGGGCCTGAGGTTTCATATGACAGTGAAGAATTCTTTAAGAAAAACCAAGGAGAATATTTAATTGAAGGCGAGGGAGAGGAAACTTTCCGTGAATTCTTTTTATACTTAAAAGGGGAAATAAAACTAGAAGATATTAAGGGGCTTTATCATAAAGGAAATAAAGGTGAAATCATATATAATGGTCCGAGAGAAGCTATGGATATGAATAAAATCGTATTTCCTTATAGTGATGATGATGACTTAGAGCATAAAATAGTTTATTATGAAGCCTCTAGGGGGTGCCCATTTAACTGTAAGTACTGTTTATCAGCTACATTGAAAAAACTTAGATTTCTCAATGTGGAGAGGGTAAAGAAAGAACTTAAATACTTGAGTGATAAAGGGGTTGAATTAGTTAAATTTGTTGATAGAACCTTTAATAGTGATAGAGTATTCTCAAGAGAATTATGGACATATCTCAGTGAACTAAATACTGATACTAAGTTTCATTTTGAAATATCAGCAGATCTTTTAAGAGATGAAGATATTGAAATACTTAAAAAAGCTCCAAAAGATAGATTTCAGTTTGAAGTAGGGGTTCAATCAACTGATAAAGTTGTTTTACAAAATATTAATAGAGTAGCAGAGTTTTCAAAAATTGCTGATAATGTTAAAAAAGTTAAAGCGTGTGGTAATATTATGCAGCATTTAGATTTGATAGCTGGTTTACCTGGAGAAGATTTTGAAACTTTTAAGAAATCATTCAATGATGTTTATGATATTAGACCTGATGAGATACAACTAGGATTCTTGAAATTAATTAAAGGTTCACCAATGAGAGAAGAGGCTGAAAAATGGGAAATGAAATATTCACCTTATCAACCTTATGAAATTTTACAAACTAAACACATATCCTACAGAGAATTGCTTAAACTAAAGAAGATAGAAGCCATGGTAAATAAATATTACAATAGTGGAAAATTTGAGAATATAATCAAGTTTTTCGAGAATAAATTTGAAACACCATTTGATTTTTATTATGAGTTAGGTATGTTCTTTGAAAAGAGTGGGTATTTTAATAGAAATGTTAGTAGTAAAGATTATTATAAGGTGTTCTTGGAATTTAACGATAATATAGTTATAGAAAGAACAAATGATTTAAAAGAAATTGTTAAATATGATTATTTATTATTTAACAAGAAGAGTTATATACCAGAGTTCTTAAATCGATTAAATGATAAAAAATTCATGAATTTATGTAAAGAACACGTTAAGTTAAATTATCCCAATTTGGATAGAAATGCAATAACAATAGAGAAATATGAAATTGATATTATGTCCTTTATTCATAATGGTGAAGTGAATAGAAGAGAAAGTTATCTGCTTTATGATAGTAACAATAATAAAATCATTGATATAACAGAAGGATTGAGAAAAGAAGGTATTATTTAGGCACAGCTTAAGCTGTGCCTATCATTAAACAATTGCAGAGTGGTTTGCATTTGTGTTTAATTTTTAGAAAATTTACTAAATTTTGAATGTGGAATGTTGATTGTTAAAATATATTACAACTTGGACAATTTTATCTTGATTCTGAGTAAAAATGCAAGTATAATAGATATTGTAATCATTACTACATAAAACAATACTGTTAAAGTAATAATAGTTAAATGTTATTATATTAGGAGTATTCATTAATTATATTAAAGAATAATTAAGAATTTTAAAGAAGGTGGTGATAAATTGGCAATGGAGGCGATTAATCAAATCAAACTCAGCGAGGATAAAGCAAAAGCACTAGTTGAGGATGCTATATCTAAGAAAAAGGAAATTTTAAAAGAAGCAGAGAAGCTCTCAAAAGATAAGTATGAAAGTATAGTCAAATCTGCTAATTCACAAAAAAATGAATTAATTGAAGAGGCTATCAAGTCTGGAGAGCAAGAAGCAGCGCCTATTTTTGAAAGTGGTAAGGTAGAGATTCAAGAGATAATCCATATCGATGAAAAGAAAATTGTAAGTGCTGTAGAACTTATTAAAAAGAAGGTTGTGAATATAAATGGCAATAGTTAAAATGTTTAAATTCAACTTATTTGCGCTTCAATCTTCTAAGAAAGCATTACTTGATAAGTTTCAAAAGCTTGAAGAGGTTCAATTTGTGGATTTTAATCTTCACAAAGCTGAAAAATCTGAATTCCTTAAGGCTGATGATAGTTCAATTGAAATGAATGATATCAATGCTAAGATATCAGATGTAAATTTCGCATTGAAGTTACTAAATGAACATTCACCTGAAGAAAAAGGCTTTAAGGCTATGAAAGAGGGGAAAAAAGCTCTTACATATGATAACTTGAAAAAAAGTTATTCAAAACTAAAATATGAAGAGTATATTAAAGTTTTAAAAGAGCTTGATAAAAAGTTAAACCTCCTAGGGAATGAAGAGAATAAGCTTTTAGGAGATATAGAAGCATTAGTTCCTTGGTTGAATCTTGACATAGGGCTTGAAGATATTGAAGACTTAAATGCTTGTATTGTTGAGATTGGAACGGTACCACTTAAAAACATTGAATCTTTAAAAAAAGAACTTCAAGAGAGTAATGAAGAATTTTATTTAGAAGAGATAAATGCTGATAAAGATGGTTACAAAGTACTAGTGGCAGGCTTAAAAGAAAGAAGAGAAATCTTAGATGAAATATTAAGTTCAAATTCATTTAGTAAAGTGAATACAAAATTTATAAAGAAACCTTCTGATGAAATTTCAAGTCATAAAAAAACAATTAAAGAAATCAGAAGTGAAAGAGTTAAAATTACTGAAGAAATAAAGAAACATAGTAGTTATAAAGAAGAACTAAGAATTGCATATGAATTCCTTTCAGCAGAATTAATAAAGTTACAGTGTTATTCTAAGTTTAGTAAGAGTGATAATATTGTAATAATGAATGGATGGGTTTCAGAAGATGCAAGAGAACAGTTTGAAAGTGGGATTAAGGATGTTTGTGGAGAGTATTATTATATCGAATTAAATGAGGCTCAAGACGAAGAAAATATTCCTATCAAACTAAAAGGAAATGGATTTACAGAAGCGTTCCATAGTATTACAGAGATGTATAGTCTACCAAATTATAAAGAGATTGATCCAACCCCAGTATTATCATTCTTCTATATTATATTCTTTGGAATGATGTTATCAGATGCAGGTTATGGAGCACTTATGGTAATAGGTACTGGAATTGTATTAACAAAATTCAATTTAAATAAGAAGACTGAGAACTTTATGAAGCTATTTTTGTATCTTGGAATATCAACTATAGTTTGGGGCTTAATATATGGAACATTCTTCGGAGATATTTTAACCGCTCAATATTTAGGAAGCGAAACTGGATTACTAAATTACTTTAATAATCCATTACTAGACTCTCAAAAACAAGTTTCAGAAATATTAATAATTTCTATTATGTTTGGTGTAATCCATATTTATGTAGGATTATTTATGAAAGCGTACTTATTGTTTAGAGAGAAAAAATATTTTGATATTATTTGTGATGTTTGTACATGGTACGCAGCAGTAACTGGTTTAATATTATGGTTGGCTGGTTTTAGTCAAACAATAGGAATGATTCTTACAATTGCCGGACTTGCTGGATTATTATTAACACAAGGAAGAGATGCAGAATCAATCGGTGGAAAAATCGGTGGAGGCGTGTATGGTCTTTATGGAATAACAGGATATATCGGAGATATAGTTTCTTACTCAAGACTTATGGCATTAGGACTTGCTACAGGAAGCATATCAATGGCATTTAATAGTATAGTTGCATTAGTTGGAAATACAGGATTAAATTTTGCCTTAAAACTTGTACTAATACTAATTTTGTTTATACCATTACATTTATTCAACTTTGGTATTAATGCACTTGGAACTTACGTACACACTTCGAGATTGCAATATTTGGAATTCTTTAACAAGTTCTACGAAGGTGGCGGAAATAAGTTTAAGCCTTTAGAAGCAGAAAAGAAATACTTTGAGATTTGTGAAAAATAATCAGTTTATAATTGAATGGAGGAAATAATAATGGAAAACTTTACACAATTTTTAGTTCAATATGGTGGAATCATCTTAGCATTATTAGGAGCAGGCTTAGCAGTAGGATTAACAGGTGTTGGATCAGCTAGAGGTATAGGTATTGTTGGGCAAGCGGCATCAGGCGTTATTACAGAGGACCCAGATAAGTTTGGTAAAGCACTTATCTTAGAATTACTACCAGGTACTCAAGGAATATATGGATTCGTTATTGCATTCTTAGTATTCATAAAGGTTGGAGTTTTAGGTGGATTAAAACTAGATTTAGATTTACAAACAGGATTCTTAATATTCATGGCATGTTTACCAATTGCTATCGCTGGATGGAAATCAGCAATTTCTCAAGGAAAAGTTGCAGCAGCAGGTATGCAAATTTTAGCTAAGAAACCAGAGCACTCTACTAAAGGAATCATCCTTTCAGTTATGGTTGAGACTTATGCATTGCTTGCATTCGTTGTATCTATGTTAGCTTTAATGGGTATTACTGTTTAATCAAAAAAAAAAGTTAGGGTGAAGAATATGGCTAATTTAGAGAAGTTAACAAATAAAATTGTTGAGGAAGCTAAAATCGAGGCTGATAGAATTTTTAAAGAAGCCGAAGAAGAAAAAACAAAGCTTATCTCATCCATGGAGAAAAAAGGAAACAAAGAGAGGGAATTAATACTAGAAAAAGCTAAAAGAGAAGCTGAACTTAGAAGAGAAAGAGTTATTTCTAATGCAAAGTTAAAAATTAGAAATGATAAACTTGAAGCTAAACAAGGTATGTTAGATAAGATTTTCGAAAAAGCTGTACTAGAATTAAATCTTTTAGATAGTAAAAGTAAAATTGAGTTCATTAAAAGAACTATAAGTGAAATTGATATTGCTGGTGACGAGGAAATCATACTAAGCAATGATATTATAGAGGTTTTTGAAAAAGAATATTTAGAAGGTATAAATGCAAATCTAAAATCTATTGGTAAAAAAGGTGAACTTAAAGTTTGCAAAGAGGATAGGAATCTTAAAGGTGGATTTATAATCAGCAAAAATGGAATTGAACTTAACTGGTCATTCCAATCTATAGTTGAGAATTTAAGAGAAGAGCTTGAAGGTGAAATTCTTGCAATCCTATTCTAAATGGCTTTGAAAAAGAAAAAAGTTGAAAGAGGTGAAAACCTGTGATTGATAACACTATGTTCATTCAAGCTGTGTCTCATATAAGAGCTTTGGAACTTTATCTTTTAGATGAGGGGAAACTTAACAGAATGATTGAGAGTTCAACTGGTGACGAAGCCATGAAAATTCTAGCTGAAACAGTATACGGTCAATATATTTCTAAATTAGAGCGTACAGAAGATTATGAATCTATGTTGGGTGAAGAACTTAAAAGTGTATATAATGAAATGTATAAAGTTTCTCCAGATAGAAGAATAATTGATATAATGGGCGTTAGATATGATTATCATAATATTAAAACATTGCTTAAAGCTAAGTTCTTGAACAAAGATTTAGATTCAATACTTATACCTATTGGAATATATAGTATTGATCAATTAAAGAATGCTTTGGAAAATGGAGATTTTTATGATATTAAAGGTAGGATGAGAACTGGAATAGAAGAGAGTTTAAGTGATTTTGAAAAATATTCAGATCCTCAACGTGTAGATATGATAATGGATAAATACATGTACATAGATATGTATGAAATAGCAAAAGAAATAGGGGATCCATTCATAGAAAAATACGTTAAAATGAGTATAGATGTAACTAATATTACGACTTTCTTCAGAATAAAAAAGCAGAAAAAAGAAAAGCTTTTTTTAGAGTTTGCACTACTAACTAATGGATATATTGATTTGGATATTTATAATGAATATTACAATGATTCAGCTGAAAATTTTGCATCAAGAATAGCTCATACTGATTATTATGATTTAGTAAGAGCAGGTGTTGAAGAACTTTCAAAGAGTGGCAAATTAAGTACTCTTGAAATGTTAAGAGATAATTTTATTATGGATAAAATGAAAGATGCAAAATATGTGAGCTTTGGAAGTGAACCAATCATAGCATATATATTCGGAAAAGAAAGTGAATTGAAAGCTATCAGAACTATAATGGTTGGTAAGCTTAATAATATTGAGCCAGATTTGATTAAAGGAAGGCTGCGTGATATTTATGTATAAGATCGGAGTTGTAGGGGATAAAGATTCTATTTTAGCTTTTAAAGCTATAGGAATAGAGGTTTATCCTGTAGTAGGAGCAGAAGAAAGCAGAAAAACAATAGATAGACTGGCAAGAGATGAATACGGAATTATTTTTGTAACTGAACAAGTTGCAGCAGAAATACCAGACACTATTGCAAGATATGATAAAACAATGCTTCCTGCCGTTATATTGATTCCAAGTAATCAAGGTTCACTTAATATTGGAATGAAAAGAATTAGTGATAATGTAGAAAAAGCAGTAGGAGTTAATATTCTATAGAAAGGTAGGTAGTTGACTTGAAAATCGGTAAGATATTTAAAGTATCTGGTCCTCTAGTTGTTGCCGAAAACATGGATGAAGCTAACGTTTATGACGTTGTTAGAGTTGGTGAAAGAGGATTAGTTGGAGAAATTATAGAAATGAGAGGCGATAGAGCTTCTATACAGGTTTACGAGGAAACTTCAGGTATTGGACCAGGGGACCCAGTTAAAACAACTGGAGAACCATTAAGTGTTGAACTTGGACCTGGAATTATGGAGTGCATGTTTGATGGAATTCAAAGACCTCTTAATAGTATTATGGAGAAGGTTGGTAACTTCTTAAGTAAGGGAGTTGAAGTTCCATCATTAGATAGAGAAAAGAAATGGCATTTTGTGCCTACTGCAAAGGTAGGAGATGAAGTTGAAGGTGGTACTATTATTGGTGCAGTTCAAGAAACTTCAGTTATTAGCCATAAAATAATGGTTCCTCATGGAGTTAAAGGTAAGATAAAGAGCATACACGAAGGTGAATTCACTGTAGTTGAAACTGTTGCAGTGGTTGAAACTGAAAATGGTGATAAAGAAGTAATAATGATGCAAAAATGGCCTGTAAGAAAAGGAAGACCTTACAAGCAGAAGTTAAATCCTGTTGAACCACTGGTAACAGGACAAAGAATTATTGATACTTTCTTCCCAGTTGCAAAGGGTGGAACAGCATGTGTACCAGGACCATTCGGAAGTGGTAAAACAGTTGTTCAACACCAATTAGCTAAATGGGGAGATGCTGAGATTGTTGTTTATGTTGGATGTGGAGAGCGTGGTAATGAGATGACAGACGTTCTTAATGAATTCCCGGAGTTAATTGACCCTAAAACTGGAGAATCATTAATGAAGAGAACGACTCTTATTGCTAATACATCTAATATGCCAGTTGCTGCGAGAGAGGCTTCAATATATACTGGATTAACTCTTGGAGAATACTTCAGAGATATGGGTTACTCTGTAGCTATGATGGCAGACTCTACGTCTAGATGGGCAGAAGCTTTAAGAGAGATGTCTGGTAGACTTGAAGAGATGCCTGGTGATGAAGGTTACCCTGCATATCTTGGATCAAGAGCAGCTGATATCTATGAGAGAGCTGGAAAAGTTATTTGTTTAGGTGGAGAAGACAGAGAGGGTGCACTTACAATGATTGGTGCGGTATCACCTCCTGGAGGAGACCTTTCGGAGCCAGTTACACAGGCCACTTTAAGAATTGTTAAGGTTTTCTGGGGACTTGATTCACAGTTAGCATATAAGAGACACTTCCCAGCTATTAACTGGTTGAGCTCATATTCATTATATAATGAGAAAATTGGTGGATGGATGAATGAGAATGTTGCAAGTGATTGGACAAAACTTACAACAGGAGCAATGGCGTTATTACAAGATGAAGCTAAATTAGAAGAGATTGTTAGACTTGTTGGTATTGATGCCTTATCTGAAGGTGATAGATTAAAACTTGAAGTTGCTAAGTCAATTAGAGAGGACTATTTAATGCAGAATGCATTCCACGAAGTTGATACATTTGCATCTCTTGATAAGCAATATAAAATGTTGAGATTAATTCTTACTTATAAAGAAGAAGCAGAAAAAGCTATCAAAGCTGGAGTTTATTTAGAAAAGCTTCTAAAAATGGAAATAAGAGATAGAATTGCAAGAGTTAAGTACATCCCAGAAACTGAAATGAACAGAGTTGATGCAATCTTCAATGACTTAAGCAAGGATATGGAAAAAATAATCAGCGAAGAAGGTGTCGGTAATGCTTAAAGAATACAGAACGGTAAAAGAGGTTGTTGGTCCTTTAATGCTTGTTGACCAAGTTGAAGGTATAAAATATGATGAGCTAGTAGAAATAGAGCTTCATAATGGCGAAAAAAGAAGAGGTAAAGTTCTTGAGGTTAACGGAGATAAGGCGGTTGTTCAGTTATTTGAAAGTTCTGCCGGAATAAACCTTAAAGGAGCAAAAGTTAGATTTGAAGGTAAACCACTAGAACTTGGTGTATCAGAAGATATGTTGGGAAGAGTATTTGATGGTCTTGGTAGACCTAAAGATGGTGGACCAAAGATTATACCTGATAAAAAGCTAGACATAAATGGAGAGCCTATTAACCCTGTAGCGAGAAACTACCCTGATGAGTTTATTCAAACAGGAGTATCAGCAATTGATGGATTAAATACATTAGTTAGAGGACAAAAGCTACCAGTTTTCTCTGGTTCAGGTCTTCCACATGCAGAACTTGCAGCACAAATCGCTAGACAGGCAAAAGTTAAAGATTCAGATTCAAAATTCGTTGTTGTTTTTGCAGCAATAGGTATTACTTTCGAAGAGGCTCAGTTCTTTGTTGATGACTTTACAAAAACAGGTGCAATTGATAGAACTGTTTTATTCATGAACTTAGCAAATGACCCAGCAATTGAGAGAATAGCAACACCAAGAATGGCTCTTACAGCTGCAGAATACTTAGCTTATGAGAGAGGCATGCACGTACTTGTTATAATGACTGACCTTACAAACTACTGTGAGGCACTTAGAGAAGTATCTGCTGCTAGAAAAGAGGTTCCAGGAAGAAGAGGATATCCAGGATACCTATACACTGACCTTTCTACAATATATGAGAGAGCAGGAAGAATTAAGGGACTTGAGGGATCAATTACTCAGATTCCAATTTTAACAATGCCAGAGGATGATAAAACACATCCAATTCCAGACTTAACAGGATATATCACTGAAGGACAGATTATTCTTTCAAGAGAACTGTATAAGCAAGGGATAATGCCACCTATAAATGTTCTTCCTTCTTTATCAAGACTAAAAGATAAAGGTATTGGTAAGAAAAAGACTAGAGAAGATCATGCAGATACAATGAACCAATTGTTTGCTGGTTATGCTCAAGGAATACAAGCAAAAGAACTTGCGGTTATTCTTGGTGAGTCAGCACTTTCAGAAAGTGATAGAGCTTTTGCAAAGTTTGCTGATGAATTTGAGAAGAAATATGTTTCTCAAGGCTTTGAAACTAATAGAATGATTGAAGATACATTGAATCTTGGATGGGAGTTATTATCTATCTTACCTAAAACAGAACTTAAGAGAATTAGGGATGAATATATTGATAAGTACTTACCTAAAAGAGAGGGTGAGTAAGTTTGGCTACTAATAAATTGAACGTTAATCCTACAAGAATGGTGAGCACTCAACTAAAGAAGAGACTATTAACTGCTACAAGAGGGCACAAACTATTAAAAGATAAACAAGATGAATTAATGAGAAGATTTATTGAGCTCATAAAATATAACAATAAACTTAGAAAAGAAGTTGAAGAACAATTAGAAGGTTCTTTTAAAGATTTTGTAATGGCTAGAGCTATAATGTCAGATGAGTTCTTAGAACAGGCTATAGCTTACCCAAAAGAGAACATAAGTCTAGATGTTCAAACTAAGAATGTTATGAGTGTTAATGTTCCTATAATGAAGTTTAAGAGAAAATTAGAAGGTGATGAAGGAAGCATTTATCCTTATGGATTTGCGAATACTTCAGCTGAACTTGATGAATCTCTCGAAAAAATATATAATATTCTACCAAAGTTATTAGAACTTGCAGAGGTGGAAAAATCTTGTCAGCTAATGGCTGATGAAATTGAAAAGACAAGAAGAAGAGTTAATGCTCTTGAATACATGACTATTCCTAATCTTACTGAGACTATTAAATTTATCAAGATGAAACTTGATGAAAATGAAAGAAGTTCAATAACAAGACTTATGAAGGTTAAGAGTATGATGGAAGAAGCAGCGAAAAACGCTGAAGCTTAATTAAAAGAAGGGAGTTTCCCTTCTTTTTTGTTGTTAGCAAACTTAGAAAAATATCTAAAGGATAAAAAGAGAGAGAAAACATAATTGATAATGTATAATGGATAATGATTGATATTTCTCTCTGAGAAATTTTAATTATATTGTTCAGTGAACAATACAGCTTTACTCGTTTCATTTTGAATGAAACATTGTAGTTTAAACACAATATTTTATCCTAGGAAAAATGACTAAAAGCATCGTGTCCTTAAGAACAATAAAATATAGTTTCTGCGTATGCAGAAAGATCCTTCGTTCTTAACTCTCAACTCACCACTCTCAACTTCTTTTTTAAAATATTCCTTTGTTATTTATATGTATTTATATTATAATTATTTAAGAATGAAGTTTTGATAAGTAGATAAAATTATATGCTATGGATTATTACACTTATATATAGGGAGTTAAAGAAATAAAAATATAATACAAATAATGTATATGATAATACAATCAAGTCAAAGCTACGTATAGATGCGACGGATATTTTGTGATATAACAATAAGTAGTTTTCAAGGATGAAGTAGAGCGCAAAATGACTGGTTATTTATTTGAATATGCATAATATAGGGGGAAGTATATATGATGGAAAAAGACGAAAAATTAGTTATGATTGAAGACAAAAAACTCAAGGAGCTAAGACTTGGTCTTAACGAACTAAAACTTTCAGTTGGAGATGAAATATTAAGAAAGAAGGTTGAGAAGTTAATAAAGCTTATTGAAGGTGAGAAGGTACAAGAGGACGAAAATGTTGCAGATATAATTTATAAAAAAATGAAAGATACAGATGATTCAGAGCTTAATGTAAAATTGTATATGTTATATAGAAAGCTTGAAGAGGGCAAAGTTGATGAAGCAGAGGCATTAAGACAATACAACATTTTTGTAGGGCAAGAATATAAGAGCAGTTACGTTTTTTAAGATAAAAAAATATAGTTGACAATTGTCAATTTAAAAAAAGCACGGTAACGTGCTTTTTTTAATATTCCTTGTAAGTAACGCCTCTTACACCAATAACAGGTGGCATAAATGGGAGTTTTAGTGTTTGAAATAGTTCGGCTTCATTAGTTAATGTAATTACGTCATGTACATATATAATTATATCGTCTATTTTGTGTTCTATAAAATGAATATTCTGCATTGGAGAATCTAAAATCTCAACCTTGAGACTTTTTGTATTACCACCTGCTCATCCGCATGAAAGAGTAACAACTTTTAAGCATAAATACTTTTTGTTTTTTGATTTTAAATAATTGCATAACCTTTCTTGAATTCTCATAACAGTATCACCTCCATACCCTACTGGGGTATATAATTATTATATTATGCGATTCAACTCATGTCAATAATTCTTAATATATGGTATAGTTATATTTACTAAATGGGAAAATATAAGAATATAAGTAAAGTAGAAATGTAATTAAAATAAGATTCAATAGAAAGTGACAAAGAACATTAAGAAATAATAATTATCCATTGAAAATAATTATAATACGTGTTAAAATATTAACAGTAATAAAGTATTGAGGAGGTCTTTGTATGGGAGCAATAAAATTAAAGGACAATATATATTGGATAGGTGTAAAAAACCCCGAATTAAGAGTGTTTGACATAATAATGGAAACAAAAAAAGGTACTACATATAATTCATACCTTATAGAAGATGAAAAAATTGCCATTGTGGATACGGTGAAAAATGGTTATTATGATGAATTTAAGAAAAATATAGTTGAGGTAATAGGTGATAGAAAAGTTGATTATATTATAGTTCATCATACCGAATTAGATCATAGTGGTTCATTAAAAAGACTTTTAGAAGATTATCCAGAAGCTATAGTTGTAGGATCAAATGCTGCTTTAAATTACACAAAAAATATTTTAAATAAAGAGTTTAATTCATTAGTTGCTAAAGAAGATTTAAACTTAGGCGATAAGACTTTAAAGTTTATTTCAGCGCCAAACTTACATTGGCCAGATACAATATTTAGTTATGTAGAGAAATCTAAAATGTTATTTACATGTGATGTATTTGGAAGTCACTATTCACCAGAAGGTAATGTAATGGATGAATATAATCCTGATTATTATACTGAAATGAAATATTACTACGATTGCATAATGGGACCATTTAAGAAGTTCGTTAATATGGCATTAGATAGAATTGAAAATTTAGATTACGATATGGTAGCACCAAGTCATGGACCTGTACACATAAATGATATTGAAGAGTGTAAGAAGTTATATAGAGAATGGTCAGAAGTTAAACTACCTGAAAAGAATAAAGTTGCAATACTATACATTTCTGCTTATGATAATACAAAAAAGATTGCTGAAATGTTTAAAGATGAACTAATTACAAAAGGATTTAAAGCAGAAGCGCATGATATAACTGAGTATGGTGTTGAAAATTGCTTAAAATTGATTGATGGTAGTTCTGGAGTGCTTATAGGATCACCAACAATAAACCAAGATGCTGTTGAACCAGCATGGGGTGTATTATCATTTGTAAGCGCAATAACTAACAGAGGAAAAGCAGCTGGGGCATTTGGAAGCTACGGATGGAGTGGCGAAGGTGTACCTATGATAACAGAGAGATTGAAATCACTTAAATTTAATGTTATAGAAGAAGGATTTAAATTTAAATTTGTTCCTAGTGAAGAAGAGATTGAACAAGGAATGGAATTCTTGAATAAGTTTATAGAACGTTTATAAAAACATAGTTGAGAGTGGAGAACGATGGAAGCTTCTGCCTTTATGGCAGAAGCTGCATTTTATTGGTTATGAAACAAAAGAATTTTACTCGTTTCATCTAAGGAGAAACATTGTATATGAAATACAATATTTTATAATTAAAGATAAAATGAGAGAAACTCTATTGTTATAAACTAATTAAGGTGTAGTTTTTGCATAAGCAAAAACATCCTACGTTCTCCAGTCTTCACTTCCAACTCTAAACTTTTTTTTGATTTTTTATCCATGGACTTTTCTAAGGATTGAACTATTTTGGATGTTTTACAAATAAAAAGGTGTTATAATGTAGAATATAAGATGTCATTGACTAAAAACGCGAAATATGTGTAAAATTAATAATGTATAGAAAAAGAAAATTAATGCATTATTGCTTGGAGGAAATAAATGTTAAAACAAGAATTAGTAGACTTTTTAAATGAAAACAATCTTGAGTTTATAGATATTGTGAAAGATGAAGATGACTTCACAATATTCAGAATGAGTTACAAGTTTGATAAGTTAGAACTTGAAGGTGCAAAGGCATATGCGGATGATGAATGTGAAGGGGATGAGGAGGAATGGAATTATGATTTCTATTTACCTTATTTAAATGATATAGCAGTAGATAATGTTAACGATATTTTAGATGAATTTTGTGAAGATGAATTAGATTTTCAATTTATTGCTTTTGATGTTCCTATTGAAGAAACAAAATATAACGATTTTATTTGCTCTATTTCAATCAAAGATAATGGTGTTAATTTAGAAGAGTATCTTTTGGAAGTAATGGAATAAGGCACAATCAAAAATAAATATAAGATAAGGTGATCTTTATGAATGCTTTGATACTTTTTGCTTCTCCAAATAAAAATGGAAGAACATATATGCTTTTGGAAGAGTATTTAAGATCTGCAAAAATCGAAGGTGAAATAGTTAATCTATATGAAAGTAAGATATCTCCATGTATTGATTGTGGTTTTTGTTCTTCAAGAAAAGGAGAATGTTCAATAAAAGATGATATGACTGACTTATATGATAAGCTGCAAAAATTTGAGAATATCGTAATAGCATCGCCAATGTACTTTGGAATGTTTCCAGCACCATTAAAAGCACTTATTGATAGAGCTCAAGTGTTATGGTGTAAGAAGTATGTATTCGATGATAAAAGTGAAGTTAAGCGTAATGGTATAATGGTAATAACTGCTGGTAATGAATGGGATGGCATGTTAGAACCTATGACTAAGGTGGGAAAATATTTTTACAATACCATCGGATGTGAATTGAAGGACATAGTCTTTATACCAAATACTGATAATGAAAAGAAGTATGAATTACATAGAGAGATAAAAGAAGAGGCAATAAGAAAAGGTGAGAAATTTAGAGATTTTTAATAAAAATCCTTCTTAAAGCAATTATTTCAAAGGATAAAGTTTTAAAGAAGTATTGATTTTATTTGTAATAATGATATAATAAATTTAACAGAATCCTGAGCTGTACGAAATGCTTATTTTGTTCAACTGACAAACTTATAAAGGGATCATCAAAACTTGTATGGATGGCAAGCTCTCAATGAAGAGATGGCAGAAGTATGATGAGAAGAGCCCACCTGCTTAATGTGGCGGGTATGAACAACATAAGTCACCGGCAGATTTGGGATATATTATGAATAATCGCACACAGCAGTGTGCTTTTTTATTTTAAAAAATTTTGTTTAATACAAGATAGTATGTACTAAACGTAAATATAGTAAATATAAAAGAGGCTTTGGTTTAACCAAAGCCCTCATTTTTTTTGTCTATATATATATGTTTTTTTATTTATAATATATATGTTATTAATGTGGATGTAATTTGAATTAATCTAATATAATATAATTTAACAATAGGATCTTTGATATACAGTGATAAATTTGTCTAATAGTTGACTAACAAATAAGGTCAACTTATTTCCTAAACCAAGCTTGTCTACAGAATAATTAAGTACTTCTTTTAAAAAATCAATTGTCTTACTATAAAATTTTCTTGTATCCATATATTCCCTCTCCTTCTTAATAGTATCTATATTTTACCATTTAGAAATAAATTTGTAAAAAAAATCAGATGACAAGCAAATATATAATATATCAGTAATTAACAAAAACATACAATAATTACCGTCAAAATTAAATGTAAAATATTTACAAAGATGAGTTGATTGTAGAAATATAGCCAAATGTAAAGAAATGGAAAAATCGAAAATGGTAAAAAAAAGTATTACGATTTCATATTAATAATATTTATATAAATGGAAAAAATACTAAGGCACATGAAAATAAATAACAAAATAGACTAGCATACTGACTAGTTATCTATTTGAATGTGCCTAATGAGAAGGTGGGGTTATAAGATGAGAATATATGATATTATGGATAATTTCAAAGAAGTTGAAGGTGAATGGAAAGAAGGAAAGAGTAATTATTGGATATTGGTTAAAGGTGAAGAAATAAAAGATATTCAAGATAAACTTAATCTGGATGATGACAGTATATTTGAATGTATTGATATGAGACAGGCTTCTAAAATTAGCTTTTATAGTAATTATATGTTTTTAGTGTGCAATGTTCTGATAATGAAAAATAAAATTATAATTGCTAAAGAAATAAACATATATCTCAGTAAAGATTACATAATAACTGTATTTAAAGACAAATTAGAATTGATAGAAAAATTATTAGATGATATTAGCTGTTCTAGAAATTGTTTTATGTTAAAAGATAAACCCAACCCTAGTGTTGTCCTTTACTATATTATGGATAGGATAATCATAAGAAATTACGATATAATTCAAAATTTAGAAGCATTTGCTGATAAAATTGAGATAAATATTTTAAAGAACCCTAAAAATGAGCAGATAGATGAATTAATTCATTTAAGAAGACAGGTTTATAAAACAAGAAAATACTTAAATCCACTTAGATATATAGGAGATAGTATTCTTAGTAATGAAAATGATATTATAGAAAAAGATTATATCCACAATTTTGTTTCAATAAATACTAAAATTGATAAACTTTTGACTGCGCTAGAGAGTTTAGTACAAGATTTGGCATTAGTTAGAGAGGCTTTTGAATCTGAGATTGCGAATAAAACAAATGAATTAATGAAAATTTTCACATTAATTTCAGCAATATTTCTTCCGCTTAATTTGCTCACAAGCATGTATGGAATGAATTTTAAGAGGATTCCATTTCTAGAATGTGAAAATGGATATTATTATTTTATAAGTATGATGATTTTTATAACTTTAATATTAATTTTAATATTTAGGAGAAATAAATGGTTATAAAAATTTTGATACTTTAGCAACTTACATTGTAATATGTTAGTTAATTTAGTACAATGTATTTATTCGAGTATAAAAATAGTTTAGGAGGCAATGGTATGGAAAATAACAATAAAGAATTATGTTTAGAAAAAAAGTATGAATTAGCATGGGATTCTTATTCTAAAGAGGACTTAGATGCTGCTTTTTCATTAAGTGACAGATACATAGATTTCATGTCTGAGTGTAAGACTGAAAGAGAATGCATTACAAAGAGTATTGAGATTGCTGAAAAAAATGGTTATAAAAATATTCAAGATATTATAAAGAACAAAGAGACACTGAAAGCAGGAGATAAAGTTTATGCTCAACTTATGGGTAAAGTTCTTGCTATGTTCTTAATTGGTGAAGAATCATTAGAGAATGGTATGAACATTTTAGGTGCTCACGTTGACTCTCCTAGAATAGATTTAAAACAAAATCCTCTATATGAAGATTCTGATATATCATTATTAAAAACTCACTACTATGGTGGAGTTAAGAAGTATCAGTGGGTAACTATTCCATTAGCAATACATGGAGTTGTTGTAAAAAAAGACGGAACTATGGTTAACATTGTAATTGGTGAAGATGAGAAAGATCCAGTTGTAGGTATCTCAGACTTATTAATTCACTTATCAGCAGATCAAATGGCAAAGACTTTAGCAAAAGGTATTGAAGGAGAATCATTAAACGTTTGTGTTGGATCTATGCCAATCGAAGATAAAGAGGCTAAAAACAGAGTTAAGGCTAACACTCTTAGAATTCTTAATGAAAGATATGGAATTACTGAGGAAGATTTCGTTTCTGCAGAATTAGAAATCGTACCAGCAGGTAGAGCTAGACATTATGGATTAGATAGTTCAATGGTTCTTGCATATGGTCATGATGATAGAATATGTTCATACACATCTTTAGAAGCTATCCTTGAGATGGAAACTCCTAAGAGAACTTCTGTATGTCTACTTGTAGATAAAGAAGAAGTAGGAAGCCAAGGAGCTACAGGTATGAAAGGTAAGTTCTTCGAGAACACTGTTGCTGAACTAATAAATCTTATGGGAGATTACAATGATCTTAAGTTAAGAAGAGCATTAGCTAACTCTAAGATGCTTTCTTCAGACGTAAGTGCTGCATTTGATCCTAACTATCCATCAGTATCAGATAAGTTAAACAATGCATTCTTCGGAAAAGGTCTAGTATTAAACAAATATACTGGAGCTAGAGGAAAAGGTGGATGTAATGATGCAAACCCAGAATTCATAGCTGAATTAAGAAATATCTTTGATAAGCACGGAGTAATCTGGCAGACTTCAGAGTTAGGTAAAGTTGACCAAGGAGGCGGTGGAACAATCGCATACATCCTTGCTGAATACGGAATGGAAGTTATAGATAGTGGTGTTGCTCTTCACAACATGCATGCGCCATGGGAAATTGCTTCTAAAGCAGACATTTATGAAGCATATAAAGGTTATAAAGCTTTCTTGATAGAAGCTTAGGAAAAAAGCACCCGGTTGGGTGCTTTTTTTAGTGGAGAGTTGGAAGTGGAGAGTGGAGAACGAAGGATATTTCACTCTGTGAAATTTTTGATTTTGTTGTTCCTTGGACAATGAAGGGTTACTCGTTTCATCTTGGATGAAACATTGCGGTTGTTTCATAGAGAATATTGTATTTGCATGTAACAAGATTAAAGTTACTCATTTTGTCAGAGATAAAATATTGTATTTTTGATCTTGGTTGGAATCAATTATTTTTTTAATTTTAGGTAAGAATTTGATTATGTCATGTATGGAGGTGTTGTAGTTGAAGGTGATGAGTCACAAAGAATAAGCCTTTTTTTATTCGTTATAAAGGCACTTAAGTATGTGGAAATATTACATAATATAGATATAAATATCATAATTTGACTGAAAATGATTTTAATTATATAATTTGCTGTATACTAATTTTTTTACAATATATAAAAAATAGGATATTTTTCATAGAGAAAATGAAATTATTAGATGTTTACTATAGACAGATGATTACATAGATGAATTTGTAAGCTAAGAAGTTTAGTGAAAGGCAAATTGTATACGAGAGAATTTGCTTCATGATGATATTTTGTGATTTACAAAGTGTGTGATTAGTGACTTAAATTCGTGAGAAGGTGAGTTGATATTACATGATGAGATGTTGGAGGACACAGGACTATCGCCCTACAGGGAGTTGTAGCTTGATTTGATTAAGAATAAGAAAATAAATAAAAATAAATAAATAATATTGAAAACTTGCATCCTTTTTATGGTGATATATTTTACTTTTGAAGTTAGGTAACACTTCTAGAATGGACAAGCTTTACATAGATAACGTATTAAAATCAAGGGTTCACGTGGAAAGTACCATAGAACTTTTGATAATACCAAAATAATGGAGGGATAAAATCATGAAGAGATTAAGAGTATTGGTTTTAAGTCTAAGTATATTGCTGGGAAGTACCATGTGTGCATCAGCAATTACTACAGCTAAAGAAGGAAATAGAATAAAGAATGAAAGTAAATTATCAAAGGATTCGGTAGTAGAAAATATAAAGGCAAGTGGTCCAATAATCATTGAATTTGAAGAGAAAATTAATACAAAGGATAAGAACTGCGTGTTTGTATATGAAAAAGAGAGTGAAAAGAATATAGAGGTCAATGTAAGTTTTGGTGAAAATGAAAAAGAACTTATAATAACACCTAAAGATGATTTAAAAAATGAGATTGAGTATATAGTGTATATAATTAATCTTAAATACAAGGATAACAACCAATCTGTGTTTGATATGTATAGTTTTAAAACAGAGAAATATGTTGAGAAAAAAGAAGAAGATAAAGAAGTTGTAATTAAAGAAAAAGAAGAGGATAAAGCAAAGGAGCCACAAGTAGAAAAGAAAACAGAAGTAGAAAAAAAGGTAGAGGTAAAAAAGAAGCCAGCATCCTTACTTGAGCAAGTAAGAGAATTAGCAAAAGAAATAAATGAACTTCCAGTTCAGTTTGAAGGCGTAGGCCCTAATTTTAGATTAGATGAAAAGTATATTAAACTTTTCCCAGGCGCACTTGAAAAGAAGTTTCCAAAAGAAGAAGACTGGATATGGATATCAGATAAAATGCCTAAGGAATTATATGAGTATCCGTATATGAAAACAGTTGAAAGAACTTTTTGGGAAAATAAAAAGCTATACAATTTTGAACCATCTTCAACTTCTTATGCTATGCCAGGAAAATATAGAATTAAGAATACGTATATTCCGTTAGCAAAAGGATATTTGGGAAATAAATACAGTTATGACTATAGAAAACAAGATGAGAATATGTGGAATGTACTCCCTTATACAAAGTCAGGATGTTCTATGAAGTATGATGAAAAGAAAGAAAAGAAGCTCTTTCCAGATGATTTGTATAAGGCGTATTTACAAAAAATTAAAAATGAGAAAATTGTAAGTACAGCTGAATTTGTAACAGATGATTCATTGGTATATGTGAATATGGGAGAATATATTGTTAGAGGGACTCTAAGAATAAAATATATTGAAGGAACATCACAGGAATTTTTAGATATATACAAGTTAAAAAAAGATACTTGGTATGAGATTGACAAAGAGGTTGCATTTTCTAATATAAGTGAAGATACAAAAATGTGGAATAGATGGGTAAGTAAGTCTGTTTATACTATGTCAGCAGAGTACTCATTGAGTGGGCTAAGGGAAAGTTTAGTAAATGTGGAATAAGAGTTATATCATTAAAAATAAAAAGAAGATTAGAAAGCGTATATATGTTTTTATCATTATATTAAACTTTTCGGTATTTTCAAATGTGTTAGCAGAAAAGCCTGATATAACTAAAGAACCACGGTATATGGAGGATTCGGGATTAGTTGAATATATCGCTGTATCAGTTAAAGCAACAACTGATATTAGATTTAGAACTATAGGATGGTATCCATATATAAAAATTAATGGAAGACATTATGGGGCAATAGCAGAAAGTGAACAAAAGAATCTTTCTGATGAAGAATTTTACGCAGAGACAACAAAAGTATTAGAACCAGGGCAAGTTGCAACACGCTTTATAATGCCGCTGACTGAAACTAAGGATAGTATGATAGAGGTTATTAAGCATGCCTATTCTGTAGAAAATGGGAATGTATATAATAGACAGGTGTTTGATGATATAGAGAATGTGTTTTTCCAAGGAAAGACTATATATTTAAATGCATATATTGTAGTAAAACATGATGAAGATTTACTGGGTGGATTTCGGAGAGAACAGATTAATTGGAATCCTGGTAAGGACTCTGCGGAATTTACAAAAGAAGAAGGGAAGTCTGGTAAGTATCATATCATTAAGCCAACTGGACAAGTTGCTTTTAAAAAAGCGACTGCTATGTATCATTTTATTAAAGTTGAGAGTTTAGAGTGGAGAGTTGAGAATGATGGATATTTCTCTACGAGAAATTAAAATTATTAGGTAGCATTTGATACCTACTGTTGTGGTGGTATATAGTTTTGTAAGCTAAGCGGAGGGTGCATATAGGCATAACTCTAACGAGGCCTATGTATTTTAAGGATATTTATAATTCATATAGTGTGTAATTATTAGTTAAGATTTAGGAAATACTGCGGATATATTACATAATAAGTTTTAGATTGCACGGGACTATCGCCCTGAAAGACGGGGTGTGGTGATTTAAAGAAATGAAAATAAATAATATTGAAAACTTGCTTTCTTTCTATGGTGGTATAAATTCTTTTTAAAAGATAAATACACCTTTAGAGAGGACAAGCTTTACATAGATAACGTATTAAAATCAAGGGTTCACGTGGAAAGCACCATAGAACTTTTGATAATACAAAAATAATGGAGGGATAAAATCATGAAAAGATTAAGAGTATTGGTTTTAAGTGTAAGTATATTGTTAGGAAGCACTATGTGCGCATCAGCAATTACTGAAGCTAAAGAAGGAAACATAATAAAGTATGAAGAGAGCAAAGAATCAAATAAAACTGTTCAAGAGAATGTAAAGGTAAATAGTCCAATAACTATTAAATTTGAAGAGAAAATTAATACAAAGGATAAGAATTGCGTTTTTGTATATGAAAAAGAGAGTGAAAAGAATATAGAGGTCAATGTAAGTTTTGGTGAAAATGAAAAAGAACTTATAATAACACCTAAAGATGATTTAAAAAATGAGATTGAGTATATAGTGTATATAATGAATCTTAAATATAAAGATAGCAATAAATACATGTTTGATATGTATAGTTTTAAAACAGAGAAATATGTTGAGAAAAAAGAAGAAGATAAAGATGTTGTAATTAAAGAAAAAGAAGAGGATAAAGTAAAGGAGCCAGAAGTAGAAAAGAAAACAGAAGTAGAAAAAAAGGTAGAGGTAAAAAAGACTCCAAAATCTTTAGAAGAGAGAGTAAAAGATTTAGCAAAAGTAATAAAAGAACTACCAGTACAATTTGAAGGAGTAGGTCCTGATTATAGAATAAATCCTAGATTTAATGAACTCTTCCCAGGTGAACTTAAAAAAAGTATTCCAAAAGAAGAGGACTGGATATGGATATCAGATAAAATGCCTAAGGAATTATATGAATATCCGTATATGAAAATAATGGAGCGAAAATTCTGGCCAAATAAAAAGCTATACAATTATGAACCATCTTCAACATCTTATAACATGCCAGGAAAATATGATATTGAGAACACTTATATCCCTTTAGCAAAGGGATACTTTAAGAGCAAATACACTTATGATTATAGAAAACAAGAGGATAATATGAAGAGTGTACTTCCGTATACAAAATCAGGATGTCCTATGGAATACGATGAAAAGGAAGGAAAAAACCTTTATCCTGATGACTTGTATAAGAGATATCTAGGGAAATTTAAGAATGAAAAAATTGTAAGTATAGCTGAATTTGCAACAGATGATTCACTGGTATACAAAAATATGGCTGAAATTATAATTAGAGGAGTTTTAAGAATTAAATATATTGAAGGAACATCACAAGAATTTTTAGATAAATACAAGTTAAAAAAAGACACTTGGTATGAGGTTGATAAAGAGGTTGCTTTTGTTAATATGATTGAAGATACGAAAATGTGGCATAGATGGGTTAGTAAATCAGTTTATACTATGAAAGGAGAATATACATTGAGTGAATTAAGATTGAATAATGTAGAAGTGAAAAAAGAAAAGTAAGATGATGGGGAATAAAAAAAGATTAAAAAAATATGTAATTATGATTACTGTTATTCTATTGAGTTTCTTAATATTCTTGAATGTATTAGCAGAAGAACTAGATATAACTAAAAAGCCAGGGTATGATAGGTATAGTGGAAAGGTCGAATATATAGCTCTTTCAGTTAAAGCATCAAATGATATTAAATTTAGAACACTTGGGTGGTATCCATATATAAAAATTAATGGAAGGCATTATGGGGCAATAGCTAAGTGTGATCCTGAGGATCTTACTGCTGTGGATTTTTTTAGGAGGACAAATAAAGTATTACAACCGGGACAGGCTGCGACTTATTTCGAAATGCCTTTAACTGAAACAAAGGACAGTATGATTGAGGTTATTAAGCATGCTTATTCCGTTGATAATGGGGGATATAATAGACAGGTGTTTGATGATATAGAAAATGTGTTTTTTCAAGGAAAGACTATATATTTAAATGCATGTATTACGGTTTATCATGATGGTTTACTAGGTGGATTAAAGGAAGATACGATTGATTGGAATCCACCTGAGAATACTGCAGAGTTTACAAAAAAAGAGGCAGAATCTGGCGAGTATATTATTTTTAAACCAGATAGACAAGTTGCTTTTAAAAAAGAAGCTGCTATGTATCATATGAAGGATAAGTGGGGAAATACAGTACATTGGTTGCAACCTGAGAAAACATTTGAAAATTATTATGATTTACCTGTAACGATTCAGAAAAAGCCAGTAAATAAGTTTTATTTTATTGAGTATGTAAAGATTAAGTCAGATGGTACTTATGAGAGAATTAAAGATGCTCAAAAAATTGATTTAATTATGGCTAATAATGTTATGGTTACATCGGGGATAGCAACGCAACTTTCTGAGGAGCCTAGGGAGATTGAGGGGCTTGAATTAACAAGGACTACTGTTATTCAAGTAGATGAACCTAAAAAGAAATTAGATGAGAGTGTTTATGGTGACGATAGATATATTATATATGATTCGTCAAATGTAAGGCCTGGTGATAAAGTAACGGGTTTGTTTAAGGCTATTGAAGATATAAGGGAGTGGAAGGATCCTCATTTAGTTCTTTATTATAAAGAGAAAGGGGATATTAATGCTAATATAAAAACAGATAAGAACCGTTATAATATTAAGGTTGGTGAGACTGCAAGGATAAAGATAAGCACAAGTGCTGAACTTGAAGATGTAAAGGAGCCAAGTAGGGTTGGGGAACTATGGTCGTCGCTTGAGAGTGTGATTTGTGAGGGTGTTGAGTATGAGAATGGTGGTAAGGAAACTAAGGTAGAGAAAAGAATAACTGTGGATAATCCAAGTAGTGATATGTATAAGTATGAGATATCTGGATTATCTAAGGGTATTCATAAAGTAAAAATTATGAGTAATGCATGGTGGATTGATGAGAATGGTGTTAAGTCAGAGTTGAAAAGTCCTGTTGAGAAAGTAGTTACTATTGTTGTTCAAAGTGATGAGGGTGAGGGGGGGATTGTATTTAATCCAAAGGAAACATCGTGGACAAATGAAGGTAGAGAGTCACAGGGAAAGGGAAAATATAAAGTAAATGTAAGTTACCAAGGGGATAATCCTTTTCTTGAGGCTGGTGAAATAGTAATTAATAAACATGAAGACATAGCGAATCCTCCTATAGTCACAACTAATCCCGATGGATCGAAAACATCTACTCCGCAACCTTCAACTATTACTGATGAGGAGAGAACAGAGACTTTTGAAGTAACTTTTGAACTGGAATCTATATCTGTGAGTGGTGATGCTCAAGGCGAGTTTGGTCCTGATGGGGGAGATTTGTTTATTGAAAAAGAAGGTGCAGATTTAAAGCTTAATGGAGAAGGAAAATGGGGAGAACCACAGTTCCAATTACCTCCTCTTGGGGATGGTGAATCTTTTGTGGGGGAACCAACTTTGCCTGATACTCCAAAAGTCCCAACTGGGGAAGGTGGGGTTTATATGCTGGATTGGACAACGCCTGTGGTAAGGAGTATAAGTTCTACTAAAACTGATGGCCCTATAAATGGATGGACAAATGAAGGTAAGAATAATGGCGGTTACAGACTAGACTTTACAGTATATGAAAGCGATTTAAGTGGATACAATGAAACAAAGTTCACACTAAATGATAGCAGCTATTATGGAAGAGATGCAAATGGAAATGCTCCATATCAGCAGACTGGGGAGTGGAACACAAATTTAAGATTAAGTGATGGTATATATGATTTGGATATTGATTTAAATGATATAGCATCCAACACTGACAGTGAGGGTTATGGATTATATAAAATTGACCATACAGATCCAACTATAGAGTTTTCCATGGGTTCAAATGGATTTGATGGGACACTTACAATAGCTGATAACTTGAGTGGAATATATCAGAGTAATTATAGGTGGTTACAGCATCATGAAGATGAGGTTGGGTTTGATTATAATGAGTATAAATGGAGGGAGGGAAGGCCAAATACATATACTTATTTTGATTCTGGATATGATCAAATAATTAAAGATAAAGGTACTATAGATATCAATGAAACTACTGTAGATGGAGATAAGGGAAGCTTTGATTATTCAGTTAGAAAACCTAGAGGTGACCACTGGTATCTACATGTTTGGACAAGGGATAGAGCGGGAAATGTTACAACTAGAGTATTCAGCAACTATGATGACCCAATAAAGTTAAAGGGGTTAAAGGTGATAGATATAAAAGATTATGCATGGACGCCTCAATTTTGGAATACGAAAGTAGAACCTAAGAAGCTTAAAGGTAAAAAATTTGGGCCTGATGAAATGCCTATAGATGAAAGAACAAATGGAGGTATACCTGGAATAAATATTTCAAAGGGATATGCTGTGGTATTTGAGATTAAATCAGAATACTTGGATTTTAGAGAGGATACTATAGTAATCAAACCTACTTTCTTTTATTTAAAGGATGGGAAGCGAATTCCTTGTGATTTATATTATCAATTGGAAAGAAATCCATTTATAAAATATGGATCTGAAGATGACAAATTTAATGTATATTATACTGATGCATTAAAAGACAATGTTACAGGAACCTTTACTAGATTAGAGCTTGAGAAGAATGAAAGACAAGTCAGATCAGAAGAAGAAAATGTATGGCGGTTCAAATATTATATTCATTATAATACCTATGCAGTTGAAAAAGGAAAGAAGGTATATGCATATCCTACATCAGCATTGAAGGGTGGTAAATTTTTAATACAGTTTGATGTAAAGGCTTATAGAAACAATGAAGTAAAACCTCATGATTTCTGGATGAGATATGATTATATTGAAAAGAACTGGAAATTAGAAGGTGGAAACAAGAAGGCTGAAGAGCCGGGAGATGTGCTTATATTCGATGAACACAGCATAATTGATGATTATGATGCTGGAGGAGTGCATTAGTTATTAAAATTAATTAGAGGATGATTCAAAGTTATTTTTGATAATAATTTTCAAACTTCATTTTTATTATACAATGTTTTATAAAAATTAAACTAGTATAATCCTAATTGATTATTTAACAATAAGAATAATGGTTCTGACCTCATTCAGAACCATTATTCATTTCTTTTTAAAATTACTTTTCTAAAGCTCCAAATCCAACGCTTCTAAGAAATTTTCTAAATGAAAACTTTCCAAAGAAACCGTTCCAACGTCATGATGCATGGTATCTTGACTTAGATTACCATGAAAATCAGAACCTGCTGTTACAAGGAGATTGTGTTCATTGCATATAGAAATGAATCTCTCAGTCTCACCAAATTTATTTTCAGGGTATATTGCTTCCATTGCATCAAAATCAAATTGAACAAACTTTTTAACTGGGGTTTTCCTGATTATTGTAGGGTGAGCCAGTGAAACTAGAGCACCATATTTTTTTAACAAGGCAATTCCTTCTTTCAGTGGAACCTTAACAGATGGAATATATGCAGGACATCCATCACCTAAGAATTTATAGAAAATCTCATCCCATGTGAGGTCTGGTCTAACTCTTAATATTTCTCTAGCTATATGGGGACGAGCGATTACCCCATCAGAGTTTTTCATTATTTCTTCAAAGGAAATATTAATATTGTGTATTTTTTTCATATTATCAACGATTTTCATAGCTCTTGTAACTCGTTTTTCTTTTAATTCTTCTAGGAAGCTTATAAGTGAATCATCTTTATAGCCATTTCCCTTGAAATAGCCAATAATATGAATGTTTTCACCGTTATAAGTTGTAGATAGTTCAATTCCTGGGATAACTCTTATGTTAACTGCTTTAGCTGCTTCAATAGCTTCCTCTATTCCTTCTACAGTATCATGATCAGTTATAGCAATTATATCTATATTTCGCATCTTAGCATGGTTCACAAGTTCAGTAGGAGTAAAAGTTCCGTCACTACTCGTTGTGTGCATATGAAGATCTGCTCTTAAAGTCATTAAATCACTCCTTATTTAGTATAAATTGATATGTAGTATCTAAAGCTTATGCTATCTCAATTCACAATTTCTTTTAGCACGCTCTCCGTGCCATATGGTATAATCATAATGTAAAAATTATAAGACATATGAAAATAAATAACAAGTGAAAGATGTTTTGTGAGGAAGGCGATAGATATGTTTATAATGATTGATAACTATGATTCTTTTGTTTATAACCTTGTAAGATATGTTCAAGAATTAGGCGAAAATATTAAAATATTTAGAAATGATAAGGTGGATATAAATTTAATAAGAGAAAGTAATCCCGAAGGAATAATCATATCACCAGGTCCTGGAACACCTAAAAATGCTGGAATATGTAGTGAAATAATACATGAGTTTAAAGGGAAAATACCTATCTTGGGAATATGTCTTGGTCATCAAATCATTGCTCATGAATTTGGTGGTAAAGTTATAAAAGGGAAAGAGCCTGTTCATGGAAAGGTTCATTTCATAAATAATGATGGGAAAGGTGTATTTAAAGATCTTCCTAATAGATTTAAGGTTACAAGATATCATTCCTTAGTAGTAGAAAAAGAACAGTTTCCTCAATGTCTTATGATAACTGCTGAAACAGATGATGGGATAATAATGGGGATTAAACATAAAGAATTCTTTATTGAAGGAGTTCAATTTCATCCTGAAGCTGAGCTTACAGAGCATGGGCATGAGATGATTAAGAATTTTATTGAAAGATGTAGAGAGAGGAGTGCTTTGTGTGAGAGAGGTATATATTAAAAAGATAAGCACTAAGCTTGCTCCATTTGATATTTTTTCATTGTTTAAGAATGAGGAGCAGGTTATTTTTCTTGATAGTGGAAAAGATTTCGAAGGATCAGGAAGATATTCTTTCTTAGGAATAAATCCATTTATAACTATTAAGGGGGATACTAAGGAATATCTATTAAATGGGAAAGCTGCAGATGGAGATGTTCTAGATAAAATAAAAGGTATTTTAGAAGAATATAAGTTAGATAATAATACAGAGTTCCCTTTTATTGGAGGGGGAATTGGATATTTCTCATATGATTTAGGAAGGGACTTTGAAGAAATAACAGAAATGGCTAAGGCAGATATTGAGATTCCTAAGGTATATTTTAATTTTTATGATAATGTAATAATATTTGATAATCTTAATAAAACAACTTATATATCAGGTTTGGGAATTAATAAGGAAGCAGATAGAAGTGTTAATGATATAGAGAGCATAATTAATAAGGGAGTATCTATTGAGAAACCGAAAGTTGATGAGAAAATTGATTTTAGTAAATTTACTTCTAATTTTGAGAAAAAAGAATACATAAATGCGGTTGGAAAAGTTAGAGATTATATTTGCAGCGGGGATGTATATATAATGAATCTCACACAGCGATTTAAGTGCAAGGTTATAAGAGAAGGTTATGAAATATATAATGATTTAAGAACTATTAATCCTGCCCAATTTGGGTCTTATATGAAGATGGGTGAGTTTGAAATACTATCATGTTCTCCTGAGAGGTTCCTGAAAGTTAGAGAAGGGGTAATTGATACGAGACCAATTAAAGGAACTAGACCAAGAGGGAAAAATGCTAAAGAGGATGAGATGAATAGAATTGAACTTATGAATAGTGAGAAGGATAAATCGGAACTTCTTATGATAGTTGATCTAGAGAGAAATGATCTTAGTAGAGTATGTAAACTAAACAGTGTTAAGGTGACGGAGTTATTTGAGATAGAAGAATATCCTACTGTGTTTCATCTTGTTGCTAATATTAGAGGTGAACTTGAAGATGGTAAGGATATCATAGATTGTATAAGAGTTGCCTTTCCAGGAGGGTCAATTACAGGTGCCCCTAAGATAAGGTCAATGGAGATTATTGATGAGATGGAGAAGGTAAGGAGAAATATATATACAGGATCTATAGGTTATCTTGGATTTGACGGGAACAGTGATATTAATATTGTTATTAGAACTATAATGCTAAAGGATGGAACTGCTTATTTTGGTGTAGGTGGGGGAATTACATGGGAATCCGAAGAGGAATTTGAATATGAGGAGACATTGCATAAGGCAAATGCATTGATGAGGGCGTTGAGTAATGAATAATGATAAATGTATCTCATATGATGATGGATTTTTTTTCGGAAGAGGATGTTTTGAGACTATATTAATTAAAGAAGAGCCTGTGTTTCTAGGGGAACATTTAGAAAGACTTAACTCAGGATTAATGAAGTTAGGAATAGATAAAAAAATTAGTGAAGAAGATGTTAAAGAACATATAAGTAAGAATGATTGTGCACTTAAAATAATGGTATCTCAAAAAAATACTTTGTATGAAATGAGAAATATCCCTTATGAGGAAGAAGACTATGAGAAGGGTTTCTCCATGAAACTATCAAAGGTTATGAGAAATGAAAGCAGCCATATGACTTACTTGAAGAGTTTTAATTACTACGATAATATCATTGAGAAAAGAAAAGCTAGCAGCGAAGGTTTTGATGAGGTAATATTTTTGAACACAAAAGGACTTATTGCAGAAGGAGCTGTTTCAAATATATTTTTTATTAAAGGAAAAAATATTGTTACGCCTAAAGTAGAATGTGGATTACTAAATGGGATAATACGAGAAAAGTTTGTTGAGAATTTTAAGGATATTATTCATGAATGTGAGATAACCTTAAAGGAAGCGACGGAATGTGATGGAGCTTTTATAACAAATAGTCTTATGGGTATTATGTGGGTGAATTCATTAGGTGAAAAGAAATATGAGAGATGTTATCTTTATGATGAACTTAGAGAATGGTATAATCAATTAATAATAAAGAGCAAAGAATAGAGAATAAATATGGCTATAGATGGAGCTGGTATTGTGAAGAGGGTTAATTCTATTTTAAATAACAATAAATATATTGAAGTGACTAAAAAAATTGAAAGATATGAAAAGAATAGAGAGTTCTGCAGGCATAATATATCACATTTTCTCACTATGAGCAGGATATTATATATTTTAACCTTAGAAGAAGGGTTGAAGATTGATAAAGAAATTGTGTATGCTGTTGGATTACTCCATGACATTGGAAGAAGGCTTGAGTATCAAAATGGTACTCCACATGAACAAGGTAGTGTTATACTAGCTAAAGAGATACTTAAAGAGAGTGGATACAATAATACAGAGATTGAATTAATCAATCAAGGAATTCTAGCTCATAGAAAGTATTGTGAAGAGGGTACTACATTTGAGAAACTTACATATAGAGCTGATAAGCTTTCAAGAGAATGTTATGAGTGCAGTGCATCTCATGAGTGTAAGTGGAATGAAGAGGATAAAAATATTTATATAAAATACTAATACAAATAACAGAGAATAAAGAACAAAGAATAGAGAGTTATGGGGGTAGAATGAAATGATAATTGGTAAAAAGAAATTTAACTTAGGGAAAGAAACATATATCATGGGAATACTTAATGTTACTCCGGATTCATTTTCCGATGGAGGACAATTCAATAATATTGAGGCTGCTGTGAAGCATGCAAAGGAAATGGTGGAAGAGGGGGCTCATATTATTGATGTAGGTGGTGAATCTACAAGACCAGGATCAGCGAAGGTATTGGAACAGGAAGAGATTGAGAGAGTAGTTCCCATAATTGAAGCTCTTGTAAAAGAGATAGATGTACCAATTTCTATTGATACATATAAAGGAAAAGTTGCTGAACTGGCAATAAAAGCTGGGGCAAGTCTTATCAATGATGTATGGGGATTTAAGAAAGATCCATATATTGCTGAAGTGGCTGCAAAATACCAGGTTCCTTGTTGTTTGATGCATAATAGAGATAATACTGAGTATGACAACCTAATGGCAGATGTAATTAAAGAATTAAATGAGTGTGTTGATATTGCACTTAAAGCTGGTGTTAAGAAAGAAAATATTATGTTAGATCCAGGAATAGGCTTTGGTAAAACAGTTGAGCAGAATTTAATTGTCATGAACAACTTAAAGAGTATAAGAAAAATTGGATACCCTGTTCTTCTTGGTACATCTAGAAAGTCAATGATAGGTAAAACTCTTGACCTTCCAGTTGATCAGAGAGTAGAAGGAACCATAGCTACAACAGTTATGGGGATTATGAGTGGGTGTGAATTTGTAAGAGTGCATGATATAAAAGAAAATCTTAGAGCGGCTAGAATGACAGATGCTATCTTGAACAGTGAAAAATAGAACAAGAACGGAGGTGTTAGGCATTGAAAATAAATAACCCAAAATAGATTAGTATACAGTCTAGTTATTTATTTGAATGTGCCTTAATATGGATAAAATAATAATTAAAGATCTAGAGGTATATGGAAATCACGGAGTGTATGAAGAAGAAAATAAATTAGGACAGAGGTTTCTTATATCCTTTGAACTTCATTTGGATTTAAGAAAAGCAGGAATGACTGATGACCTTGAAGCATCTGTTCACTATGGGGAGCTATGCCACAAGATCACAGAGTTATTTAAGAAAGAGAACCACAAACTTCTTGAGAAGTGCTGCGAGAAGATGGCAGAATTTATTTTAAATGAATATGACATGGTAAAAGGAGTAAAAGTCTTACTTAAGAAACCTTGGGCACCTATTGGACTACCTATTGAATATCCTGCTGTTGAGATATATAGAGAGAAGCATCTTGCTTACATAGGGGTAGGAGCAAATCTTGGAGATAAGCTTCAGAATATAAATGAAGCTGAGGAGATTATACAGTCATCAAATCATACGAAGATATTAAGAAAAGCTCAAATAATCGAGACTGAACCATTTGGTGGTGTTGAACAGGATACATTCATGAATACTGCATTTGAAATTGAAACATTACTGACACCAATTGAGTTATTGAACTATATGTTAGATGTAGAAAAACAAATGAAAAGAGAAAGAATCATAAGGTGGGGACCTAGAACTTTAGATTTAGATGTTCTTTTCTATGATGATATAATTAGCGAGGATGAAAGGGTAATAATTCCTCATCCAGGTATTTCCGAGAGAATGTTCGTTTTACAACCAATGTGTGAATTAGCTCCATATAAGGTACATCCATTGTTGAGAAAGAGAATGATTGATTTAAAAAAAGAACTAGAAAATAAATAATAGAGAATAAAGAACAAATATTGGTGATATTCTTTATTCTTGAGAATATCTTAGATTTTATAATTTTCAAGAAAACCCCCATTTCACCAATGAAGTGGGGGTTTATGGTAATTGTGTAAAATAAATGGTAAAATATACAATGAAGATGGAAGTTATATATAAAATATTGGACAAAGTCAAGCAAGGTAGGATAGGAAATAACAGTTAGTTTTAAGTACAATTTATACATGGAGGTGAGGGAAATGGATTTTATTCAAAACTTGCAGAAGGCAATCGACTATATGGAAGCTCATATCACGGAGCCAATTACCTATGAAGATGTTGCAAAGGGTATTTACATGTCAAGCTATCATTTTCATAGGACATTTAGTTTAGTGACTGGTATGACAGCAAATGAGTATATTAGAAATAGAAGATTATCTATGGCTGGCCAAGAACTATCTATATCTAATGCAAAGGTAATTGATATCGCTTTAAAATATTGTTATGAATCCTCTGAGCGCTTTACAAAGGCCTTTGCAAGATTTCATGGGATTAGTCCTAATGTAGCAAGGCGCTCAGGTATGAAATTAAAATCCTTTAATCGCCTTCTTATTAAAATAAAATTGGAAGGTGGTACTGTTATGGACTATAGAATAGAAAAACGAGAAGAATTTAAATTATTGACTAAGATTAAAAAATTCAGAAATGAATCAATTTCAGAAGAAGGGAACACTGAAATTCCTGACTTTTGGAAAGAATGTGGTGATGATGGAACATTTGATGTTCTAAAACAAAATACTAGCATTCATGATGTTTATGGAGCTTGCGCACCAATATCAAAAGAAAGTACACATTTTGATTATGGAATTGGTATGGAATTGGTATGGAATATAGTGGTGGCAATGTACCTGAGGGATATACAATCTGGGAAGTAAAACCTACATTATGGGCTGTATTTAAATGTATTGGTGAAACTGGAGATTGTATTGGGGAAACATGGGGTAGAATATTTTCAGAGTTTCTTCCAGGTTCAGAGTATAGTATGCTTGATGATACAGATTTTGAATTGTACTCAGAAAAGATAGATTGCTTTTGTGAGATATGGATTCCTGTTGAGAAAAAGACTTGTGAATAATTAATATTAAGGATAATCTATAATAAGAAATGAAACTTATGTTATAGGTAAAGCTAAAATACATGGAATTAAGGACTTCGAAAGTGTGAGTAGTTATTTTAGTTCTTAATTTCTTGTATTTAAAGTAATAAATCTTTAACATATCTGGGGTGAAGGGGGAGATAGAAATGTTTTTAGGTGGTTTGTTTATTACAGCTTTAATATCATTATCAATGATAGGATTTGGACTTCTATTTATGAAGAAGCCGCCCAAGGAAATGAATTCGACATTTGGGTATAAAACTAGAATGTCTTCGAAAAACAAAGATACATGGACTTTTGCCCATAGATACGCTGGAAGAGTATGGCTTGATAGTGGAATTGTAACTGCTGTTCTATTTGGTATATTGATATTTATTTTAAAAGACTCAACCATATTAAACAAAATATTAGTTCCACTTATTTACATGCAAATTATTGTATTACTTCTCGTTATTCCACTAACTGAAATAGCTTTGAGAAAGAAGTTTGACAAAAATGGTGATTTAAAGAATTAAGATGATTTTTAAGAGATTTGAGTTAATAACTAATTACAAATTAATGTGTGAAATAGCTCTCTTTTTTAAAAAGATGTTGAGAAATTCTCGAGATGTAATGTAATAATAAGGATAAAAATACATAAAAAGTTTTCAACATTATTCTAAAAAAGAGAGATATCTGTATTAGGAAGATCATAGTTATGTGTGTGGTAAATAGTACCAACAGCAGGTTTCATTCTTACTGTTTTTGTTTAATATGTACATTACTCTGAAGGGGTGTACCATTTAATCCAGCAGGTGTAAGAATAACGGAAGCCTGTATTGAATGTGGGAAATGTAAAAAGGTTTGTACTTTTAAAGCTATTGAAGAAGGGTCTCCTTACAGAGTTATTGAGGAGCGTTGTGATGACTGCGGAAGCTGCCGCCTAGAATGTCCAGTTAATGCAATTGAAGAGTCTTTAATATTTTAATAACTAAAGGGCTTGCATTCAGCAAGCCCTTTAGTTATATAGAGATTAAGATATTGTGAAGAATAAAGAATATCATCAACATTTGTTCTTTGTTCTCTGTTCTTTGTTCTCTATTCTTTATTCTTGTTTTTTCTTATCCATAGTTAGATATTCTCCAACATATGCTTTGCAAAGTCAAAAGCCTTTTCTTCAATATTATTCACCCCATAGATTGCATTTGGGTCATTGGCTGTTTCACAGATTGCAAAGTTAGGTGGAAGAAAAAAACCTTTATTTATATTAAGTGCGCCAATTAATTGTTTTGCAACTGAGTCACTACCAGAGTTTCCTGAGACAACTATTCCGAATATTTTTTTGTTGTAGAATTTTATTTTTCTGTAAAGCACAGTTAGTCTGTTGATTACAGCAGTGAGGTTAGCTGCAAGGGTGTCATTATAATTAGGGGCAAGCCAAACTATTACATCACATTCTTCAATGGCTGGTAGAACCTCTTTAATCATTTGGCCACCATAGAAGCAGGAGTTACGTTCCCCGTAGTGAAGACATAAATCAAATAAGCAACCTTTACAGTCTAATACTTCTCCACTCTCAATTTGTATTTCGGTAATATCAATATTTTCTCTCATTTCAATAAGGTTATTTTTCACCATATTCCATAAAGCTACTGTGTTTGACTTTATATTAGGACTTGAATAAAGAAGAAGAATTTTACTATTGGATTTTCCTTTGTTATTATACTTACTCAAGCGCAAACCTTGTTTTTCACAAATTGAAAGGCACAATTCTTTTAAGGATTTATCAGGATAAACCTTCTGCCATGTAAGAAAATTATTAAGTGTGCTAGTGGCTTCAATTAGAGGATGACCAATAAAGGCACCACCCATATTGTTAATTAAAAAGGTTATACTCTGAGCAGTTGCTTTTGTATAGAACTCACTCTTAGAATGAATCAAAAGTGAACAAACAGAACCCATAAAGGATATTTTATGTTCATCTAATTTCTTTAAAAATGAAATCATCTCACAATCATACCCTAAAGAATCAAGATCTAAGGCAAGAACAAATTTTTTATTTTTATAGTTCTGAAGCAGACTAAACTCCTTTATTATCTCATATGAAGAATTTTTTACAGTTGAAGTAATCATATCATTTAACATTGAAGATGGGCTGCTATTGGGACATATTATATATAATTTATCCACTCTCACACCTGCCTTTCTAAAATATCTATAAGCTTATGAAAATAAATAAGAGGTTAGATATATAAACATAATGACTAGTTATTTATTTAAATAACCTTAAGTTTCTAATCTATTTTAGGATTAAACTCTCTTAAAGTATTATATGTTTGCGTAAGGTGATTATATAACTCATCATATAAAGGAAGACTCTCAAGTTCTATTAAGCTATTTTTATTTCTATTTCTACAACCTAAAAAAGCTCCATTAATAAAGTTGGTGCTGTAGTGCCAGTCTCCTCTTATATATGCAAGTAAACTTAAGCTGCCTGATGAAAGCGCGGGTGCTATAAATGGTTTAAAACCAGTTTCCCTAACTGCAAGATTGGCAGTCTTTGTTTTAAAGGTTAGCTCTTGTGATAATTTTTCATTATAATTTACTATACTATTTGCGATGAACAAACCTTCCCCATGAGGACCGAAGGCTCTTCCTTCACCCATATAATTATCTGTGTTTTCATTTTGTGAAGCATAGAAAGCTGCTCTAGCGTTCATAACTCCAAGGCCAAACCCAGTTATTTGATCAGGGGCTAAGCCTTTTCCATCGTAAATTCCAGTATCATCAATATTACTATAGTACAAAGCTGCTTTACATAGATGATCAACTGGATCAGATACTACAGCAAATGAACCCCTGAAATTTGCCTTTCTAGCAAGTTTTGCATAATGGCTTATAACTTTTGCGTTCCCCCTGTATTGAACCATTCGTACATCTTCTTTTTCATCACCTATTTTAGGAACTCCAACTGAAACACAGAAGATAAACATATCACAATTAAATAAATCATCCTCACTACATCTTTCAATTTTAACATTCAATTCTTGAAATGATGGGGAAGCAATTTGTCCACATTCATATAACCATCTATGTATTTTATCCTCACCTAGATCGAATATTTTCACCTTTTCGATACAGTCATGACCTAGCAATCTAAGACCCATTAATAAGGTTCCACCTACATCACCTAGACCGGCTAGGGTAAGTGTCAGTTTTTTGTTATTTTTTTTCTGAAGCAGCTCATACCATAATGGATTACTCATATTAAGCGAATAAGCTTTTCCTTCTTTAACAGCATTAAGAACCCACTCAGGATAATCAACATGAGGTGAAACCTCTATGTTAGAGTTGATTAAACTTAGATTTTCATCTTTGTTTAGGGTTGATTCGTTCAATTTATAAAAGACTCTATTCTCATCTAATGAAGAATTTTTCACTATGAATAAATTCTCAAAGGAGGATGAGGCCTGAGCCTCATCCTTTTGAGTGAATAAATCAGATGAAAGAGATTCTTCACTTATGAATACATTGTTATTGCTTATATAATAAAATAATTTTTTGATCATTGTACTATCTCCTGTGTTATGAGTTATTGATATTTATAAATTCTAAAATCTTATTCAGAAATCTCCGTAGAAATTCTAATTTTATTATTTCTTAGACCATATATGATTTAAACATTTCTAGTTCATGAAATGTTGTATCCGAAAACAATATTTTATCCCAAGATAAAATGAGTAAACTCATCTTGTTCTAAAGAAAAATAAGATGTAGTTTCTGCCCGAAAGCACAAACATCAATCATTACCATTATCCATTCTCCGTTCTCAATTAAGCACAAAGTGCTTCTAGGTCCACGAGTCTTCAAAACGATTTAACAGTTCAAAGTCGTTCTCTAAGTAATGAGATGGACTTTGATGCAGTGAGTATTTTATACTTTCACCTTTATCAGGTATTCTTGGAATGTTTAGAACTTCACCAAGATTAGATAATGTAAGGTTTCTTGAAGAATATTTATAAAACTCATCTTCGATTATATTCAGCATATTCATAGAATTTTCAAGGCATACCTTGGAAAAATCGAATATACTATTTTTAGAAGTATCCCTTATGAAGAAAGGGTAAGTATAAGGAAGAATCATATTTATTGATGGTATAAGGTTTCTTGTAGGAGGATTCCCACGCCAAAGTGCATCTCCACCTAAGAATGGGTAAAGGTTACTTTCGTTGAACCATATTCTAAGTCTAGGGATAAAGTGAACACTTCTTACTTCTCTGTTTTGTCTATCCATAAGGTCTTTACCTCTACCTGAGAGTATACCAACTAATACATTTTTGATTTTTAAATTATATTTATTCAATAATGGATCTAAAGCTTGCATTCTGTATCCCTTATGAAGTAGGTTATCTACAAGTATAACATCTCTTTTAAAGGATTGAATCATCTTAATTTGATTCTCCATTGATAGATAGTATGGGAACTCTACAATATTAAAAGATTTTGTATCAGGAGCAAATAGTTTTTCAATATGTAGAGATTTCGTTACAGTATTTGGAACAACATATCTATCTAGAATATCACCATAAGGAACACACATATCATTTCCAAGCTTACGAGGAACAGAAACCTCTGTAGGTACACCATTTTCTTCACAAATAAGCTTAATTAATGATTGGGACATCAGCTCATGATCAAAGGATAATATTAGATTCCCTGGATAAAGATTTTTTAATGAGTTCAAAAGAGTATATCGGTTATTTCTTATGATATTTTTCACTTTTGTATTACTTCTATATGGTTCTTTTATAACTTTATCTATATCTAGATTTATTACAATTGGATTACTCATATCAACAGATAAAACATTAACTTCAGGATTTTCATGAGGTACTTCCATAAACCCACTAAGTTTTAACCAATTCAATATTTCTTTATTTTTAGTAATATTAGAGCTATCTTCAAAAATAGCATATTCATAATCTTTTGCAACAGCGAAGGCTAGAGTCTCAGATATCAAAGTTTGATAAAGATTAATTGAGGTTTCCACATCGTTAACATAAAGACCATTTATATGAATAGTTCTTCCTTTTGCTTTTGATCTAAGATAGTTACAGATTGTGGTGTCATTAAGTTCATTATAATAATTTGTTGATCTTAACCAGTAGAAAGTTGAAAAGGCTAAGATTTTATCATTCAACTTATCTTTAAGAATAACCATTTTTGTGGATTCTTTATGGCGAAAAGCAAGTAAGAAATTAATAATATTGGCATCATTCTTTCCTGTGAATTTCTGTGATATATTTTTTATATGTTTATCCGTTATATCCTCATGATGAATAACATCAATCCAAGATGGATTAATTGATAATTTATTCAAAGGTTCTCTTTGGTAAAAGCCATTTTCATATATATATCTTTCAGCCACTGGGTTTATAAGCTTTGATATATCTCTATTCTGATCTATACAAGTTCTTATTTGAGTTGAACTTATATCCTGGAATTTTGAAGACAAACTCAAAATTGAAACATGATTTTTTATTGTTTTTATTGCTTCTTCAAGTTCCTTTCTTTTACCACGAGTGAAAATTATATGTGGAAAAGTTTGTATAGAGTCTCCATCAATATTTTTCTTGTAGCTAGAGGCATTTATAATAACATCACTACCTGCAACCATATGAACCTCTGAATCAGGGAATAATCTTTTGAGTTTTTTTAAATCAACAGGGTTTGCTATGTTAATTTGCATATCACCAGGAAATAAGAATATATTTAGTTCCTCGGCAATAGACATATTTATAATCTTCTTTCTAAGAAGATTAGGAAGAGTTCTCTTTGACCAAGAAAATTCATCTACAGCGAGATATACTTCAAACCCATCATCACTTATTCCTCTTGCAATTTCCTTATGACTTAAAGTGAAAGGATCAAATGTCCCTGGGAAAAATGCAATTTTTTTAGGTGTTTCTATGTGCAAATCCCCTTTAATGTAAGTAAAATCTGAAATAAATCTATATATATGATTTAAAGCTGCAGAGTTTGAGAGGAATAATAAACGATCCTCATTTGTTTGGGTGATAAGCGTAAGTGTTTTTTTACCTATTAGTTTGAAGGCTGTTTCTTTTTCCTCAAGAGTAAGATGAGAGGAAGAGAAAATATCCCTACCGATAACACCTATTGCAGCTTGATTAACTTTTGTACTATAATCACCAAGACCATTTAATAATATCCCTAACATATCATTAAGACGTTTTGTATGGTTATTGTATGAATCCTTGAATCTTAAATAGTATTGAGGATAATAGGATAGTGTTACTCCTATAGTTCTTAATATTAGAGTCTTAAGATTATTATTTGATTTCTTGATTTTAGAAACTTGGTCCTCAATAATTTCATTAAGTTCCTTTGGTGGAAGATATAAAATAATTTGACCGAGATATAAAGGAATATATTCTGTAAAACGTTGACCTTCAATTTCAAGAGCTCTCAGAAGTTCAACGGCAATTTCATTTCGTTTTGAAAGAGAGAGGGCAGGCATGATTTTCAAAAGTGCCATTCCAGCTCGTGTTCTTACACTCTCAACTTCACTTACTTTGAGAATATTACAGAAATGCATTGCAGTCTGCAGGGATTCGCTTGAGTTATCAAGAACATATTCAACTAAAAGATCAATCTGATTTTTTTTAACAATCCAATTTGTAGCACTTTTAAGATTGCTAAGGAATATATCTCCAATTTTCTCTGTATCTAGAATGCAATATTCAGTATATCTTTCTTGATGTTGAACGAGTCCGAGCTTATAACATATATATCTTAGTAACATATTCTCAGCTGGTGATTTAGTTGTTTTAGGAATTTTATGGATATATTCCACAAGCCCCTGAATAAAGAAGGTATTAGAGATTTTTTCTATTAATGTTTTAGTGGTTTCAAGGGCAGCCATTCTTAAAGTAGAATTTCTTTTATTAAGCATATGAAGGACATAAGAAAGTATGCTTTTTACACTTTCATCCTCATCTTCCATAGGTATATATTTAGCAGCCTCAAGCAGATATAATTGACTCTCTATGTTAATTGGTTGATTAATAATATAATAGTCAGCTATAACATCACGATATTTTTCAAGCATATTTTCACGTGAATGTTCAAATAAAGAATTAATAGTTATTCTAGTACTGTATCCAATCCATTCCTTATGAATGGCAATAGATTGACGTTTAGGATGAACCATCATATTGATGTAGTATTTTAAAAGATTAACACTTTTACTTTCATTAAGAATTACTGAATCAGAAGGAATCTCTTTTCGATAGTCTTCATCATAATAAGCAATAAGCATACCCATTATAGAAGCACACTTTCGCCTTATATCATCCTCTGAATGTGTAAGTTGACGAAAGAGAAACTCAAGAGTTTGTTTTTTCTGTTCCTGTGTAAGATATGTTGAATATTCCTCAATAGCTCTTAGATATTCACGTAAATTTTTCCAATCTTTCTCGCTTCTAGCACGTTCAAGAACTAAATCAAGAGAGTGATTATCTCTTAAAAGATGCATAAGGTTTATGTTATGGTTTATTGCATTAAATTTTAATCCTTGAATTATATTATTACCATGAAGTAAGGCATAATTAGGCGTAGTAACTTTTGTAGAATATAGTGCAGCACATTCTACATCTGTTTCAATACCCATTGAGCATAAGAAATCTTCAAAATCTTTTAATTTTGCGTAAACTTTTCGATATCTTTTTTCTTTGGCTTCATCAACATTTTCAAGTTTTTCCAATATAACATTGAAAGAATCCTCCAATGAATATATGTGCATTTTTCTACCTTTATTTTTCACTCTGAAATCAGAATAAATTAGAATTAAAGATTCAAGAGAAAGATTCTCTAACTCAAGATCCCAAGTTGAGTGACTTACAGCAATATTTCTAATAAAATTTATGTTGAATTTTTTAAACCACACATCTGTATAATAATAATGTAAATGAGGAACTCTTTTAAGTTCTAACCCTTTGCAACCATATTTACCTATATCATGACCAGCAGCAGCACCAGAAACCCTTCCAAGGTCAATGGGGAAATCCTTATATTTAAGTTGATGACTAACAAACATTGCTACATAATGAACACCACAAATATGATCAAGGGTGTTGTATCCTTGATATTCTTGACTTAATTTCATCATTTCATATATATAATCGTTTTTAAATGCAGTAATAAATTTCTTATATTCATCTTTATATTCTAAAGAATTAACCTCATCAACTGTTAAGAAGGTTAATGGATAGTTACATTTGAAACTATCGCAGTTTGAAAGACGTTCTTCATCTGAGAGTATTCTTAACAGTTTTAAATAAAGTTCACATGATAGATCGTACTCCACGGATAATTCCATCTGAACTGCAGAAGGAAAGGATTTATGTAAAGTATAGTTAAATAGATACTCAAGCCAGTTTTCAGGAGGTGCAATAGGTGAAATATCATTCATCATGCTCTCGCACAAAGAAAGAATATTCTTGCATGAATAACGTTTATTTTTGATTATGGTATTAAGATTAGATTTAAAAGTAATACTTTTTAATCTAGTTTCAATTGTATACATATCAACATTGTTATTCTTAAGCCATTTAGAACTCAATAAAGAGCGCTTAATTTTTGTGTAAATTACATCATATTGATTACCCATAGTATGCCTCCTAACTATATTTTGATATATATATATACATCTATTATATAATTTATCCAAAACTAATCCAACATATTGAAGAAAAAAAGACTCTTATACAATTAAAGTATAAGAGTCGGGTGTAATTTGTGGAAAACTATTAGTCATCAGAATCCTTAAGAAAATCTTCAAAATCATATATATACTCGCTAAGTTTAAATAGATTTTCGTATGGATAGCTATCTTTCATAGTAATTATATCCTTAGGATATTTGCCATCCCATAAGTACACAGTAAGAAAATCATCATCAAAAACATCAATAATATATTTTTCACCTTGAATTTTTATAATATATTTAAATAATGGTTTCTTATTACTAAATTCATATTCTCCTTCAAAAGTATGATTCTCAAAGGTTTTAATAGATGAAATAACAGCTTGTTTATGTTCTACTGGCAGACTTATATATTTATAGTAATTAGTGATCAAGAGACTAATTTCAGTATTATTGAGAGTTTCATTTTCAACATCTAATTTAGAACATAAGCGATTTATGTAGTAATTCTTTAATGGTTTTTCATAATTATGATATACCTTAAAATATAATAGTGATAATAAACAAAGTAATATTGTTGGTAAGATTAAGATAGATTTTGCCTTCAATGTAGTCCCTCCTTTTTAATTACTTTAAACATATTCTAAAACCTGATAAAATATTACTATAGTTAGGCATATTTGACTTGTTATTTTGTTTTCATAAGCATTAACAATAATTACATATTAAATTTACAATTTAATTAAAGGTTTTTTTGGTTTTAATACGTATATAGATATAAGGACAAAATTTAGGTATGGAGGAACATTATGAAAAGAACATTAAAGATAATTTTATTAGGAGCGGTATTGAGTTTGAGTTTAAGTAATTCAGTATACGCTGAAGGCGAAAAGCTAATTTATAAGAATAAGATTTGGAAAGTAACATTCTCAGATAAAGTAGATATAAACACTGTAGAGGGGAAAGTTTACGTTATTGATGAGAGTGGGAAAAAGATATATTTAGATGGCGCAGTTGGAGAAAATAGTAATGAAGCTTTATTTCTTCCACCAAAAGATGGATACAAATCAGGAGGAAAATATGTATTACATATAGAAACTGGTGTGAAATCACGAAGTGGTAAAAGTTTAGGGGACAAGCATTCTATGAATTTTAGTGTTGAAAAAGAAACTCAAATTCCAGAAGAAAACTATGATGCAGTAACTGTAAATATTACTCAATACGATAGTAATCAAAATATGATAAAGATGAGTAATGGCTATATGATAGATGATAAAATCATAGGTAAGATTGATTTAATGCAGAACACATCAAAGATAGAAATTGCTTTTGAAAATGGTGATATTGAAAGAGTAGATAATTTTATTAATTGGGACAACCAAAATAAGCTATTCACATTCAGATATAATGAAAAAGGATTTCAAAGTATACAAAGTAAAAGTTCGGCGCATATAAATTGGTTGATGGGAAAATTAAACTTGACTAATGATGAGATTATTTATGATAATCTCATAGAGAAGAACTCCTTAACATTAGGAGAGATTAAAGGACAACTCTTTAAAGATGGGTCAATTGCGACGGTGCAAGAGAGAGTAGAAAAATATTATTCTAGCCAAAAGGTTGGAGGAAAAACACTTATTGCAGAAAAAATATTATTAGAGAAAGATAAAGCAGGGAAAAAAATAAATACATATATAAACTTTGATAATAAGAACTCTAAAGAGATTCTTACAGCGATGGATGAGAATAATCAAGATTTTGAATCAATAAAACAGTGGATTGCAAGAATCAACAATTATGTGAAAAATAATTTCTTAGATTACACCGTTGAAGGAAAGGTAATGTTAACATTAGATGAGCAAGATGTTATGCTTTACTTTGATGCGAGTAAAATATATTATGATTCTAGAAGTGATAATTATTATCCGAAGGAACCTTTCATTACACACATTAACATCAATACTAAGGATTATTTCATTATAAGAAAATAATCCTTAGTAAGTGGAGTCTATTAAAAGATAAAATAGTAACCATTTATTGATTCTCTAATATAATGATAAGAGAATTCAAAATGGAGGAACCATATGAAAATTAGCAAAATAGTTATTAAAGATATTGAAATAATTCTCAGTGATGAACAAATCCATGAAGAACATGAACATAAGTGTCAATGTTCAAAAGGCGAAGACAATTTGCTTAGTTCATTGAGTAGTATGGTTGAAGTTTTTAGTGAGACAATCACAGATTACTTAAAAGAAGAGCTTAGTGGCAAAAGAAAAGATAAAAAAGAAGAAGTAACAGAAAAGATAAATGATGTAGAGGCAAAGAATTCCAAAGTTCAGGAAATACCAATAATAAAAGAGGTTAAGAAGGATGAGGTAAGCAAACCAATTCTTCAAAAGCCAGAACCTAAAGTAGTAGAAGCAGAAAAGGTTCAAGAAGTAGAGAAAGTTTCAAAATCTCAAAATAAAGAGAAAACTGATGAAAAGAAAGCAGAAGAACAGAGAAAGAATCTTCTTAAAAACCTTAATCCATCAAGTGATCTCAATGATTTTATTAATAAAATACTTAATAATATGCCGGACAAATAAAAAAAGTTGAGAGTTAAGAGTTGTGAGTTGAGAACGTAAGATGGTTCTGACCTGAGTCAGAACCATCTTACGTTCTCAACTCTCCAATTCCAACTCTCAACTTCTTTTAAATTCTTAATTTTTAAAGGGTTATTTTTTTGCCTTATAGCATACTTTTATTGATTTAAAGATTTGTTTTTTATGTGGATTATCACAAGAAAGTATGGTAAAATATTCGTGTATTTCGAAAGCCGAAATAAAGCTAAAGGGGGAGGGTATAGTGACTAATTTAAGTGTAGAGGATATTAAAAATTCTAAAGCCATAAGAGAAAATAATCTAAGAAATTTTGTTCTATATGGTATTTTCCTGACAATATCTATGAATCTTTTTAATCCATTCATAGGTAAATATTTATACAGGTTAGGTGGAACAGATTACCACATCACCTTATATAAGTCGTTACCGGGTATAATTGCTGTTATAACCACGCTTCCAGGATTGTTTTTGATAAACAAATCTAAAAATAAGAAAAAAATGATGATGGGATTTATATTTGCAAGTAGGTTTATGGTATTTCTAATGGCTGCAATACCTTTTTTACCCAGAAAGGTACAACCTATTTCTCTTGTTTTAATAATTACCCTTAGGTATCTACCCGAATCTATAGGGAATACAGCTGTTCAGAGTTTCATAGGAGATGTGTTTAGTAGTAAGGATAGGGCTACTGCTATATCATCAAAAAATAGATATTCTGTAATAGCGCAAATAATAGTCTCATTAATTATGCTAGTCCTTTTAAAAAAATTACCGGATGATGGTGAAACTATGATGTTGTTGTACCAGGTGCTGTTTTGCATTTCTTTTGGTATAGCAATCTTTGAGATAATTTCATTCAGTAAGCTTAAAGAATTAGATAATAACATAGAAGTTGATGTGAACAACACATTCAATAAGGCTAATTTAAAGTTAAATATGAAGAATAGACAATTTTATGTCTTTGCTGGATGTTCTCTTATATTCCACTTTGGATGGCAGATGGGATGGCCTTTGTTTGAGATATATCAGTTAAAATTTTTAGGAGCAACAGAAATATGGCTTATTGTTTTTGGTGTAATATCTAGTGTTGTGATGTTTTTTGGGTATCAGTTTTGGAATAAACAGATACATATTCATGGGAACAATAGAATTATTGCAATAGCAACATGTGGAATGGCAGCAACACCAATATTATTTGCATTATCTCCAAATTTGTATATTCTTGCAGGCGCTAACATTGTAACAGGATTTTTTACTTCTGCAACAGTTACTGTTATTTTAAGTACCATGTTAGAGGCAGCACCAGAAGAAAATAGGCTTATATATATTGGAATACATGCTACGTTAACAAGTATCACATTAGCTATAGCACCTCATGTTGGAAACTTTTTTTATAATAGATTTAGCATTTATATAGCGTTATTTATATGTGCGGGGTTCAGACTCTTAGGAAGTATGAGTTTTTTTATAAGAAATAAAAATATGAGCAAAAGTATGAACAAAAATTTATAATGCTAAGGGTGCTTAAAGAGTTTTGTAAGAATTGCTAAAATATGTTATGATATATCCAAGAAAGGAGGCTATAGACATATGAATAATGAAATTGTAATTTATTGCGATAGTAGTTGTGATTTGACAGTTCAGGAATACAAAGATTTAAATGTTAAATTGATTCCGTTAATAACTACAGTTAAGGAAAAAGATTACCTTGATAGAGTTGAATTACAACCAAGTGAATTCTATGAAATGCTAAAAGAGGATGGAGTTGTTCCAAAGACAACTATGATTAATCCGCAGCGATTTATAGAGGAATTCAAAGAAGATATGGAACAACATAAGAAGATTATCTTTTTATCAATATCAAGTGGAATAAGCAGTAGTTATAATTCAGCAGAAGTTGCAAAAGAGATGACTGAGTATGAAGATTTACATGTTATAGATACAATAGGGGCATCTGTTGGAGCTGGTTTGTTACTTAGAAAAACAGTAGAGATGAGAGATAATGATAATACAGTAGAAGAAATAATTGAAGAAATTACATTTATGAAGAATAAAATGGAATACCTTTTTTGTCCAGGTTCATTAGAAATGTTAAAAAGAGGTGGAAGAATATCTTCAACAAAAGCCGCGATAGGAACTATTTTGAGCATTAAACCTATTTGTCACTTCGATAAAGGTTATATAAAAATGTTCTCCAAAATTAGAGGAGAAAAAGCACTTATTAAATTTTATATTAAATTCTTAGAAGATAACGGATATAACCCGAATTACAAGTTCGCAATAGGCCATGCAAATAATATTAAACTTGTTAATGCTTTGAAAGAAGCACTTAAAGAACATTTTGAAATAGATGATATAATAGTAGGAGAAATCGGAGCTGTTATAGGCAGTCATACAGGTGAAGGCACTGTGACTTTGTGTTTCGTTGGGAAGTAGTTTTTGGCACGCGTGGCGTGCCTTTTTTTATGGAGATAAAAACAGAGTGGAGAATGGAGATTTGAGAACGATTGACATTTCACTCCGTGAAAATTTAATTATATTGTTCCTTGGACAATCGGGGTTCACTCGTTTCACTTTAAGAAACATTGTACGTTTCATATATATCATGGTAATATTTATCAAAAGATTGTAAAAATGGTACTATTATTATATAATTTCAATAGGGATTTACAATATATTTAACATAAAGAAAGGAGCTTTACATGGAAAAAGAGAGAATAAGGATTTTATCTTTAAGGGAAATGTTTGATAAAATCTTTGATATTCATAGAAAGACAATTGCTTCCTCATTACCATATATTATAATAATGCAAATTATAATGGGGATTGTAATGGGGGTAGGGATGCTCATATTACTAGTTCCAATTATTTCAATGGGTTTTATCTTTAATGGTATTGAAAGCATAAGTTCGTTAATAGTTATTATGATTATAGTAATAATTATGGTAATAATTGTGTTCACATTTTTAAGCCAAAACCTTTTATCCGCGGGACTTATGAAAATTGGTTCAGATGGGTATTTTGGTAATAAAACTAAATTTGGAAAGGCTATAAGTTTTGCCTTTAGTAAGTTTGGAAAAATATTGGGGGTGTCTTTTGCAGAGACAATAACATTATGTGTATGGTTATCACCAGTATTGATTTTAGGATATATTCTTGGGAGAAATATTTTTTTCCAAAGTGATTATTTAACATATGGGGAAATTGATGCATTTAATCAACCAAAGATTATAATAGCAGCTATGATTTTTCTTGTAATTATAAGTTTTCTTTTAATATTGGTGTTTATGACTTTGTATGCACTTGCCATTCCTGTGGCAATTTATGAAAATATCGGTATGTTTAAGGCTATGAAAAGAAGTAGAATGTTAGTTAAGGAGCATTTTTGGGGAGTTATGGGTAAAAAAATGCTTGTTGGCTTGGTTGTTCAGGGACTGAGTACATCTTTAGTAAGTATATTAGGAATAATAGGAGCTGTTGCAATGTTCTTACTAAGAAATTCAATGACATCTGAAGGTGTATTAAATTTTGCTCTTGTTTTTGGAAATCTTATAAGATATCCAGTGCAAATATTACTAGCAAGTTGTATTACTCCAATAACAGCTATATTCTCATTAGTTCTTTATTATAATCTCAAATTCGAAAAAGAAGGATATGATTTTGAGGTAAATCTTTTCTTCATGGATAAAGAAAAAGGAAGTATTGAAAATGTTCAGTAAAGTAATGATGAATTTAAGTGATAAAGAGACTTTTAATAAAGCTATGGAAAAAGTAATAAATAGCTATGAACATAGAGGGTTAAGATTCAATCCTATGAATTGGATTAAGAATGTTCTTCATAATATAATTGAAAAGATTATGGAGCTCATCTTAAAAAGAGGCATGTTAGGTATTAAAAGCTCAGAGGGTGCTAAAGGATTGTCAGTAGCGCTAATCAGTATAGCTGTTATTATAGTGATTTGTCTTATGTGTATAGTTATATATAAGATGAAAAAGAGAACTAAAGGAAATATTGATATACACTCAATTCTTGGGGAAGAAATTGATGAAAATACTACATATGATATTCTCAAGGATAAAATGAAAGAATATGAGAGAAAACAGGAGTTTAGAGAAGCTGTTCGAATTATGTTTATTGCAATAATATTTAGAATGCATGAAGAGGGTATGCTTACTTTGGAAGAGTGTAAAACCAATAAGGAGATATATGAGAATCTAAAGAAGAGTAATGTAGGTTTTATAGATGAGTTTAAGGTACTTTCTAATGGGTTCAATGAAATGTGGTATGGGTATAAAATAAATAAAGATAAATATACAAAATGGAGAATGCTTGGAGAAAAAATCGAGAATGAGGTAGAGTTGTATGAAAAGGATAAAGAGTAAAGAACATTGGACTTTAATTATACTCGTACCAGTCTTTCTGATTTTAGTGTTTTTCTTCGGAAAGGTAAGTGGAGAAGGCGGTGTAAGATACTCAGTTTTCAACAGAGGTATGAGTGGAAGTAGTGTATTCTTTAAAACTTTGAAAGCTTTAGAAATGGAAGCGAGTTTTACTGTAGAAGATATTGAAACTAATATTGAAACTAATCAAGTTGTTTTCTTTGATGAACATAAAGAACATTACTATCCAGATTTTTTTGACTCAGTTTATGATATGGCATTTATTAAAAGATCAATTTTTGCTTTTGTTGCTGAAGATATAGAGTTGTATGTTGATGAATTTGAGAGTCAATATAAAATATCATGGGATGAGAAAGAAGTATTTGAGATAGATGATAAGACGAAGGCGTACAGATTCATAAAAGGTGAAGGGGAAGTAATTTTTATTGAAGCAAGAGCTCTTTTAAATGTGTTCTTACTGGAAAATAAAGAGGGCGCATATTGGTTGTATGATATACTCAATAAAAATGGGAAAAGTATTATATTTAACGAGAAGGGTTTAATGGGAAGTAGTAATGAAAGAAATCTATGGACTGATTTGCCTGCTAATGTGAAGATAATATGTATTCAAATTTTATTAGTGCTAATTGCTTATATGATACTAAAGGGTAGACGGTTTGGAAAAGGTGTTCCTTATGTTGAGGAACTGGAAAGAGTAGAGAATGAATATGTGATTTCTTGCGCAGGTATTTTCCAAAAGAATAAGAACTGGGATATCGTGTATGAGGGATATTTTAAGAACTTTCTTCAAAATGCTCTTGGATATTTGGGAAGAGGTAGAGAAGGAGATCTTAATATAATCTATGATATATGGCAATTGAAGGGTATTGAAGGAGAAGAAAAACTTAAGAAGTTAATTGTTATTAATAATGAAATAAGAGGTTTGTCAAATAAAGATATTAAGAAGAATAAAAAGAAATATATTGAAGCCATAAACATATTAGAAAAATTGAACTTAATTATTGACAGAAGGAGAGAAGAAGCATGGAAAAGATAAAAAGTAATGAAATAATAGATAACATAAAAAAGGAACTATCAAAGGCTATAGTTGAGCAGGAGAAAGTGGTTGAACTTGTTTTGACTGCATTATTATGTAATGGACATGTGTTACTAGAAGGAGTTCCAGGATTAGCAAAAACTCTAACAATAAAAGCCCTTGGGAAAACTATGGGATTAGATTTTAAAAGAATTCAGTTTACTCCAGATTTAATGCCATCTGATGTTACTGGAACAAATATATACAATGTTAGCAAACAAGAGTTTGAAATGATTAAAGGGCCGGTATTTACAAATCTTCTCTTAGGAGATGAGATAAATAGAACACCTCCTAAAACACAGTCAGGATTATTAGAAGCAATGGAAGAAGGAGCAGTAACTGTAGAAGGAAAAACAGAAATCCTTCAAAAACCGTTCATTGTGTTTGCAACTCAAAATCCTATTGAATATGAAGGTACATATCCACTTCCAGAAGCTTTGTTAGATAGATTTTTATTTAAGATTAAGGTGGAGTATTTATCACAAAATGGTGAAATTGAAATATTAAAAAGGTATCATCAAGGTTTTAAGAGTGTAGATCTTGATAAAGCTGGACTTGAACAGATTTGTACACGTGAAGAGGTTTTAGAACTTCAAAAGAGTGTTGAAAGTATTAAGGTGGAAGAAGGTTTATTTGAGTATATTGTAAAGATTATTAGTGCAACAAGAGAAAATGGATATATTGAAATGGGAAGTAGTCCAAGAGGAGCTATAGCATTGCTTCAGGCAAGTAAAGCTTATGCACTTATTCAAAACAGAGATTTTGTTATTCCTGAGGATATTAAATACGTAGCATATCCTGTATTAAGACATAGAATTATTGTTAAAGCTGAGTATGAGATGGAAGGTATGACTTCAGAGTCCGTGATAGAAAATATTCTTTCTTCTGTTAAAGTTCCAAGATAGAGAGTGGGGATTTTATGATATTTACTAAAAAATTTGTGTTAATAGAAGGAATGATAGCAATTACGCTGTTTTTGTTATCATATAGTATAGACGTAGTAAGTCTATTTGTACTATTAAATATAATACTTATTATAGCATATGTTATTGATTATGTTATATCAAGTACCATTGCGGATTTAAGCATTGAGCGGGTAGGAAGAGATAAGCTTTCAATATATGAGGAAGAAAAAATTGAATTTTCGCTAGAGAATAAAATAAAAACTGATCTTTTTATTGAGTTAAAAGGGGAGAAATTGAAGCCTTATTTTACCTGCGAAAACTCATATATGTCAGGAAAATTAAAAGGAAGAGAACGACGTATTTTTCAGTATGTTGTTGTTCCACAGAAAAGAGGAGCATATAAGTTTTCAAATCTATCAATAAGAATTACTGGAAAGCTTGGACTTTGTAAAAAACAATATAATATTGTGATGGAAAGAGAGTATAAGGTTTATCCTAACTTAAAGGATATGAAAAGATATAGAATAATGGCCATGAACAATAAAAACTTTAAGGGTGGAAAGCGACCACTTAGAATACTTGGTCAAGGAAGAGAATTTGACAGCTTGAGAGAATATGTTTGTGGGGATGAATACAGAAAGATAAATTGGAAAGCTACGGCTAGAGAAAATAAACCAATAATGAATCAGTATGACATTGAAAAAAATCAAAATATCTACATAATGATTGATTGTGGAAGACCTATGAGTTACACCATAGGGGGGTATAATAAATTGGAGCTAGCTTTGAATTCAGGATTATTATTGGTTGATATAGCGAACTCAAAAGGTGATAAAACAGGCGTATTAACTTTTAATAAATCTGTTGAGAGCTTTGTACAAGCGGGAAAAGGGAGTTCTCATAGAAATAAGATAATGGATACTTTATATCATATTGAGGCAACTAGAGATACTTCAAATTATGAAGAAGCCTTTTTATTCATGAAGAATAAAGAGAAGAGAAGAAGTTTAATTGTTATATATACAGATTTTAATACATTGCAAGAAGGGGAATATATGCTAAAAAGACTATCCATTCTTGCAAAAAGAAATATAGTTATGGTGATAACCATGAAGGACGAGAAATTACACAGTTTTAAAGATATGAAGGCTAAGAGCAATAAAGATATATTTACTAAAGGGACCGCTTTAGAGTTCCTTAAGGAGAGAGAAGGAATAATTAAAAAGCTGAATTCAAGAGGAATAATATGCATGGAATGTGAGGTTGATTCTATTAATCTTGATGTTATTAATAGGTATATTCAGATTAAGAATAGAGGAATGCTTTAGAAACATAGTTGAAAGTGGAGAGTGAAGAGTTGAGGATGAAACATTGTATTTTAAATACAATGTTTTATTGTAGATAGAATGAGTGAAAACCCCCTTGGCATAAAGAACAATAAATATATACTTTACGAGAAGTATGATTGATATACTAATAAAAAAATTCTTAGTGCTTAATTATTCAATAAAAGAAAATAATGTTTTAAAGGAGAATAAAAATGAAATCTAAAAGAAAAATATTTTTAATTGTAGTAGCAGTTGTTGTTGCGATAAGTATTATAAGTATGAAAAATTACTTATTTATAGGTGTTGGAAATAGCACTATGAATAAGGTTTATAATGATAATAGTAAAATAGCAGATGTATTTGATACCTTTGGTATAGATGAAAGTAAGCAAACAATAGAGTCAGGGAGTTATAAAGGAAAGTTAAAGCTTAGTGGAAGTTTAACTGTTTGGAGTTACGAAAGCAGTGAGGACATTGAATTAGAAGTTCCATATACCTTCTCTGTAAAAGGTGGAAAAGCAAAAATCGTCTTAATATCACCAGATAATACAGTTACTACTCTTATTGAAAATACGGATAAAGCAACTGTAGATGGACAAACAACGCTAACTGTTCAAATTAAAAAAGGGATTAATCGTATAAAATTAGTAGGTTACAAAAAATCAGAAATTGATGTTGAATTACATATAGATAAAGGTACATTTCAGGCACAATAAAATAAAGCTTCTACCCCAAAGGCAGAAGCATCCATCATTATCAGTTATCCAGTTGTTTTCTGTTTTTAGTGAGTGGTAGCATAAAGTACAGACCTAAAATTACGGCTGTCATTAATGCAAAAAACAGTTTAATATGTGGGGAAATATTTAGAGGCGTGAAGAAGCCTTCTATAATTCCTGCTATTACTAATAAAAAGCATACGCCACCTATTAGGGAGGCACCTTGTATACAACCTTTTATGATGGAATCTTTTCTTTTAAGGTCACCAGGGGTAATTATTGATTTCCCAATTAGTAAGCCTGCACCACCGGCTATAAAGATAGCGGTTAGCTCTATGATTCCATGGGGAAGTATTAATGACCAGAAGTTTAGGTTGTTATTTTGTATGAATACAAGTGCGGCTAGGGAACCTAATAGAGTTCCATTCATGAATAACACATAGATTGTACCTAGACCAAGGGTTATTCCAAAAACAAAGGCTTTGAAAGATACTGTTATGTTATTTAGCATAATAAAACTAGACATCATAGGAGCGTTCCAATCAGCGCCGCTTCCTAAATCTTGTGACATAGCATCTACATATTCTGCAGGAAGGAAGTAAGTTGCTGTTGCTTTATCGGAATAAACCATCAAGAAACTTATTATGAACCCTAAAAAGAAAATAAGGGTTGATATTAAAATCATTTTTCTATGTTCTTTTAGTAGAGATGGGAATTTCCTTGTAAAATAATGAAGCAACTCTTTTAAAGAACTTCTTTTCACTGAGTAGATATAATTATGGGATCTACCAATAAGGGAATTTAAGTAAGTTGTTAATTCACAAGAACCATAATGTGTTTTAGAATATGAAAGGTTATGACTTGTTAATTGAAAAAGATGAAGAAAGTCTTTAACTTCTTGAGAATCAAGAGACTTAAATCCTTTTTTCTGAATTTTTTCAGTTAGTATTGATAGTTTATCCCAATCTGGCCTATGTATATTGACAAAATTGTCTTTGTTCATCTAGGGTCACCTCTTTTATAAATGTAGTATATGGTTTAGCCATATCTATTGTAACAAAAAATGTATTAATAAACAAATAATTCATCAGGTATTTTTATATGCCTTAGTTAGGAGTGTTAAAATGGAAAATTTTAAAGTGGTATCACCAGAGAATATAGAAATTGAATATTCAAGAGCTGGGCTTGGATCCAGAGCAGCTGCTGTTATGATAGACTACTTGATTCAGTGGACAGTGCAACTTATACTTTTATTTGGTGCTTTTTTCTTTGTGTTTAAGGCGAATAAAATTAATTTAGAAGAAAATTTCGGGTGGGCAATTGGTATATTCTTATTAGTTATATGGGGTATTAACTATTTATATTTTATTATATTTGAAGCAATTATGAATGGAGCTACACCAGGTAAGAGAGTTTTGAAGTTAAGAACAATAAGAAACAATGGTATGCCTATAACCCTTAAACATTCACTAGTTAGGAATCTTTTTAGAGTTATTATTGATAATTATTTTGTAGGGGTTATCATGATGTTCTTCAGAAAAGATAAAAAGAGATTAGGAGACATAGTATCTTCTACAGTAGTAGTTGGAGAAGGCGAAGAAATCTTAATCTATAATAATTTAGGAGAGACTAACACTCCAAATATTAATATATTTATTACTGAAGAGGAAAAAGAAATAATTAGAGATTATTTTAATAGAAAAGAATCATTAGGAGAACATAAGGATAAGGTACTAAATGATTTAATCACTTATTTTATGAAACATTATGAATTTACAGAAGAAAATTATTCTTTTGAAGAAACATTAAGAAAATTATTATAGTTATATGAAATAGATAGTGAGTTTCTTTGAGAAGTTATCTATTTGAATATGTATTACTTAAACTTGACACTTAAATTAACCTATGATAAAATTCAATTAAATTAAATAGTACCTTCAGGGCAGGGTGTAATTCCCTACCGGCGGTAAAGTCATGTGACTAAGCCCGCGAGCTGGCAACAGCTGATCTGGTGTAATTCCAGAGCCGACAGTATAGTCTGGATGAGAGAAGGAAGTATATTAGAATAAGGTTCATTACTATTCTGATAATATATTTTTGTGTATATTCAACCCTGGTGTTTTTACTCCAGGGTTTTTTATGTTTAGACTAACTTTATGGTGAATAAGTTTAAACGCACTTCAAGTATACCGCATCTAAAGATATCTCAGCTCAATAATTGATTTATACATTTCCATAACTCATTGAAACGTTGAGATTTTGGAACAAGTATAAATCAAATTTAGCGGTAGAATCTTTATAGCTGTACTCTTCTCTTATTTGTCCTGGAAACTTATTTCTTCTAATGGAGGACAATAAATATGAATACCCAATTTATGAAAAGAGCAATAGAATTGAGCAAAAAAGGATATGGTCATGTTAACCCTAACCCTATAGTAGGATGTGTCATTGTGAAAGATGGCAAGATTGTTGGAGAAGGGTACCATGAAAAATATGGAGAGAATCATGCTGAAATTAATGCAATAAAAAATGCTAAGGAAAATCTAAATGATGAAGCTCTAAATGGGACTATTATGTATGTTACCTTAGAGCCATGTTGTCACTATGGAAAAACACCTCCTTGTACTAATGCAATTATAGAAAATGGTATAAGTGAGGTTTATGTTGGATGTGTAGATCCAAATGAAAAAGTACGCGGAAACGGCGTTGAGATATTAAGAAAAAATGGGATTAAGGTCCATGTAGGTATGTTGGAAGATGAGATAAGAAAGTCAAATGAGATATTTTTAAGATACATAAAGGAGAAAGAAGTTTTTGTGATAATGAAGAGCGGATCTTCTCTTGACGGTAAAATAAGTACTTGTACTGGTGAATCAAAGTGGATTACATGTGAAGAATCAAGGCGTCATGCGCATTCAATTAGAAATAGAGTTATGGCTATTATGGTGGGAGTAAATACTGTTATTGAAGATGACCCATCCTTGAATGTGAGAGATATATCAGAAAATCCAAGTGATCCAATAAAGGTCATAGTAGATACTAATGGGAGAACACCATTAGATTGTAAACTTCTAATAGATAGTGGAGAGAAGGTTATATTAGGAGTAGGAGAGAGTATTGAAATAGAGAAAATTGAGAAATATAAAGAAATGGGAGTTACAGTTATTAAAACTCCATTATATAAAGGCAAGGTTGATTTAAAATTTTTAATCAAGAGATTAGGAGATATGGGAATAGATAGCTTACTTATTGAAGGTGGTGGAAATATTCATTTCTCTGCATTTGAACAGGGGATAGTAAATAAAGTAATGATGTACTTTGCTCCTAAAATAATTGGTGGATCAAATTCAAAAACTTCTGTTGAAGGTGGTGGATTTGAAAAATTATTAGAAACTACAGAAATTCAAAATATGAGTGTAATAAAATTGGGAACTGACTTGTTAATTGAAGGATACATTAAAAAGTAATATTGTCTAAAGAATAATAAAGTTGGTATAAACAGCTAAAGAATTAATGACAAGAAAAAATATTAGTTGAGAGTGGAGGGGTGAAATGTTTACAGGAATAATTGAGGAAGTTGGTAGCATTAAGAATATATCGAGCAGTGGAGATAAAAGATCTTTTACAATGGAATGTAAAGAAATTCTGGATGGAGTTCGTAAAGGGGACAGTATAAGTGTCAACGGAGTGTGTTTAACGGTTAATTCATTCGGAGAAAATTATTTTGTTGCGGATGTTATGAATGAAACAGTGAAGGCTTCAACATTTAAATGGTGTAAAGAAGGTGACTCAGTGAACCTAGAAAGAGCATTGAGCATGGGGGATAGATTAGGTGGACACATTATAACAGGACATATAGATTGCGTAGGACAAGTGAAAAGAAAATTTAGAGATGGAAATGCTGTTAAGTACGAAATTGAATTTCCTAATGAATATCTGAATAGGGTTGTTAATAAAGGTTCCATCGGGGTTGACGGTATAAGTTTAACCATTATGGAAATAACAAATAATAAATTCACAATATCTATAATTCCAACAACTAGTGAGGACACAATAATATCTAAAAAAGATAGTGGAGATTGGGTTAATCTGGAGTTTGATATAATCGGGAAATATATTGGAAGAATTTTAGGAAATCAAAATAAAAGTAATATAGATATATCTTTTCTTGAAAAAAATGGATTCATGTAAGGAGGAAGATTATAATGTTTAACAGAATTGAAGAAGCAATTGAAGATATTAGAAATGGCAAAATGATTATTGTTGTTGATGATGAGGAGAGAGAGAATGAAGGGGATCTAGTTATGGCTGGTGAACTCGTAACTCCTGAACAAATAAATTTTATGATTAAACAAGCTGGAGGGTTAATTTGTACACCTATTACCCAGGAAATAGGTAAAAAAGCAGGTCTTAAGCCAATGGTTTATGATAACAGCGATCCTAAGCAAACTGCTTTTACAGTTTCAATAGATAGTGTAAAGGCTACAACAGGTATATCTGCTGCTGAAAGAAGTATGACAATTAAGGATCTATGTGAAGAATCATTGAGTGAACAGTCTTTTACTAGACCAGGGCATATATTTCCCCTTATTGGAAAAGAGGGTGGGGTATTAAAAAGAGCTGGACACACTGAAGCTTCAATAGATTTATGCAGACTTGCTGGATTGAAGGAAGTTGGAGTAATCTGTGAAATAATCGGTGAAAATGGAGAAATGAGAAGAAGAGATGATTTAATCTCATTTGGAAAAGAGCATGATATTAAGATAATTACAATTGAAGACTTAATAAAGTATAGAAGAAATAATGAATGCTTAGTTGAACGAGTTGCAGAAGCAAAGATGCCTACAAAACATGGAGAATTTAAGATGATAGGATTTATCAATAAAATATCTGGTGAACATCATGTTGCTTTAGTAAAAGGAGAAATTGATGAAAATGAGAGTACTCTTGTGAGAGTCCATTCAGAGTGTTTAACAGGAGATGCATTTGGATCCTTGAGATGTGATTGTGGAGACCAGTTAGATAATGCTTTGGATATGATTAATAGAGAAGGAAAAGGTGTTTTACTTTACTTAAGACAAGAGGGTAGAGGAATAGGGTTAATCAATAAAATTAAAGCTTATGAACTTCAAGACCAAGGCCAGGATACTGTTGAAGCAAACATAAATTTAGGGTTTGATGAGGATTTAAGGGAATATGGTATTGGAGCTCAAATATTGAGTGAATTAGGATTAAGAAAAATAAAGCTTCTTACAAATAATCCTAAGAAGATAAGTGGTTTAAATGCTTTTGGATTAGAAATAACTGAAAGAGTTTCAATAGAGATTGAGCATACCTGTGAAAATCTAAAATATTTATCAACCAAGAAAGAAAAAATGGGTCATATTTTAGACAGATTGTAATCAAAGGAAAAAGAACAAAGAACAAAGAATGAGAACTAATAAAAAATAATGAACATAAAAAATAGAAGAATTAGGAGTGTATAGGATGAAAATAATAGGTGGAAAGTTAATTGCAGAAGGAATGAAGGTTGCAATCGTTGCATCAAGATTTAATGAATTTATAGTAGGAAAGTTAATTGAGGGTGCAAATGATACACTTGTAAGACATGGTTGTAATGATGATGATATTGATTTAATTTGGGTTCCGGGAGCTTATGAAATTCCATTAATAGCAAAGAAGCTTGCTGCTACTGGTAAATATGATAATGTAATATGTTTAGGAGCGGTTATTAGAGGAGCAACAACACATTATGATTATGTTTGCAATGAGGTAGCTAAAGGGGTAGCAACAGTATCACTTGATAGTGGAATACCAGTTATGTTTGGAGTATTAACAACTGAAAATATTGAACAAGCGATTGAAAGAGCAGGAACAAAAGCAGGAAATAAAGGTGCAGAAGTGGCTATGGCTGCAATAGAAATGACTAATTTGATAAAAGAAATATAATAATATTTTTAGAAACTGAGAACAAAGGGTGAATTTGTTTTCAGTTTTTTTGTTAGAACAAATTAAAGTATAATCAAAAAAGGATTATTAATAGTATACTGATGAAGGGATGTATTTTAAAAACTCTCAATATTTTTCATATTATGATATTATTATTTGAAAATAAACCAATAATTATATTATAATTATGAAGTGGCTATATTATTTTGTATAAAAGAATATAATAATAGCTATATAATTAACAAAAAATTAAATTTAGTTTATTTGGAAGGGGAGAATTTTCTTAACTAAATAATTACATAATATTAAATGGAATATAAATATTTAAGTATGCCTTATTAAAAGAAAATTTACACATTTGATTAATGTGATGTGGTATACTAGAATAACTAATTATTGAGAAGTTACTGTATAACAATTATTATTAGTTATCAAAAAAACAATTAATTAATACTTACTCGGAGATGATGATATGGAATTATGTTCAATATGTAATAAAAATTTAGCAGTTGTTTATCTTAATAAATTTGAAAATGGTAAGAATGTTATGAAGGGAGTCTGCATGGATTGTGCAAAGACAATGGGACTTCCAGTTATGGATAAAATGATGAAGCAACTTGGAATGACAGAAGAAGAATTTTCTATGGTTAATGATCAAATGAAAAATATGCTTGAGAACATGGATTTAAATGAAATTAATGAACAAATGCAGTCAATGATGAAAAACGTGGATATAAATGAATTAAAAGAAAGTTTGAAAGATAGTAAAATATCAGGAGATTTCTTAAGTGGAATGTTCCCTAATATGTCAGTTATTGATGATGAGAATGAAGATGATTTAGAGGACATGGTAAATTTAAGTGAAGAAGATATAAGTAGTGATGAAGATCTTAAAACACTAGATGGTGATAAAAAAGCAAAGAAAAAGAAATCATGGATTGGTCCTAGAAAGAAGCATCTTGATAAATACGGAATAAATCTTACTATGAAAGCTATTGATGGTAAAGTTGACAGAATAATAGGAAGAAATAGAGAAATTGATAGAGTGGTTCAAATTTTAAACAGAAGAAGTAAGAATAATCCTATCTTGATTGGTGAACCAGGAGTAGGTAAAACAGCAATCGCAGAAGGATTAGCTGTGAGAATTGTTGAGAAGCAAGTTCCAGAGAAACTTTTAAACAGCGAGGTATATTTATTAGATATGACTGCTGTTGTGGCAGGAACACAATTTAGAGGACAATTTGAGAGCAGGATGAAGAATATTATTGATGAAGTTAAATCCTGTGGAAATGTTATTCTTGTAATAGATGAGGTTCATAACATAATGGGAGCTGGAGAAGTTCAAGGAGGCGCAATGAATGCAGCCAACATATTAAAACCTTCTTTAGCAAGAGGAGAAATCCAACTTATAGGCGCTACAACTACGGAAGAGTACAGAAAGCATATCGAGAAGGATTCAGCACTTGAGAGAAGATTCCAACCAGTACTTGTGGAAGAACCTTCTGTTGAGGAAACTATAGAGATTCTTAAAGGAATAAAAGATTATTATGAGAATTACCATAAGGTAAGTATCTCAGATGAAGTTATAAAGAGTGCAGTTGACCTATCAAAGAGATATATCACTGATAGAAAGCTTCCAGATAAGGCTATCGATGTAATTGATGAAGCTGGTTCAAGAGCTAACCTTAAGAATAAAGGGCTTGTTGAGATTGAGGCTCTTAAAGAAGAGTATGATGCATTAACTGAGAAAAGAGCTAAGGCAGAAGAAGATAAGGAATTTGAAAAATCAGCTGAATACAAGGTGCAAATATGTAGAATAGAAGAAAAGATTAAGAAGTTAGCTGAAACTTGTTATGATGTTGAAATTACAATTGAGGATATCGCATATGTTATTGAAGCTTGGACAAAGATTCCTGTAAACAGAATTACGGAAGAAGAAGCACAAAAACTATTGAGCCTTGAAGATAGACTTCATAAAAGAGTTGTAGGACAGAATAAGGCAATAAGCAGTATCTCAAAATCAATCAGAAGAAATAGATCTGGTTTTAGAAAGAAAAAGAAACCATCTTCATTTATATTTGTTGGACCAACTGGAGTCGGTAAGACTGAGCTTGCAAAATCTTTGGCATTTGAGTTATTCGGATCAGATGATGCTATGATAAGACTTGATATGTCAGAGTATATGGAGAAACATACAGCATCAAAGCTGATTGGAGCGCCTCCAGGATATGTTGGGTATGACCAAGGTGGATTTTTAACTGAAAAGGTAAGAAGAAAGCCATATTCAGTTATACTTTTAGATGAAATTGAGAAAGCGCACCCAGATGTGTTTAATATGCTTCTTCAAATACTTGAAGATGGAAGATTAACTGATAATCAAGGAAGGACTACTTTCTTTGAGAACTGTATAATTATAATGACATCTAATGCTGGAAGTAATACGAAAACAGCTAATATTGGATTCTCTCACAGTGAATATGATAAGCTTGAGAGTAAAGCACAGAATGCTCTTAAGCAGATATTTAGACCAGAGTTCCTTAACAGAATCGATGAAACAATTGTCTTTACTGCATTAAATAAGGAAGAACTTAAAGATATTATTGATCTTATGATTAAAGAAGTTAAAGATGAGGCTAAAGAGAATGATATTATAATTGATGTTAAAGATGAAGTTAAAGAGTTCATACTTGAAAAAGGATATGATGAGAAGTATGGAGCAAGACCTCTTAGAAGATGCATTGAGAGAAATATTGAGGATGTTATCGCTGAGGAATATTTAAGAGGTAACGTTAAGAGCGGTGATGAAATAAAGCTAGAAATGAAGGAAGAAAAAGTAAAGATAGTAAGATAAATTTGAAGCAGCGATCTTATAGAGGTCACTGCTTCTTTTGTGTTTGAGTTTTTGTTATATTATGAAATCAATACATTGTGGTTTTAATTTATACACAACGTCTTTTCTCTCAACGATAACCTGTAATTTATTTCTAATTTGTTCGTTTTCAATAATTTTATTAAGTAATTCTTTTGTAGGATTTATAGCAACAGGATGGCCAACTGATTTAAACATAGTGTAGTCACCTGTGGTATCACCATAAGCGTAACTTTGAGAAAGATCAATGTCATATTTCTGAACGAAGAAATCTATTGCGTTTTGTTTATTAATACTGTCCCACATAGGTTTGATTTCACCAGTATATACTCCTTGGTCATTAAGTATATAATTTGACCCGATATAATCGTGAAAGTTATATTTTGTTGCCATCTCTTTAACTAGTTCTTGTGGGCTACCTGAGATAGTTATGATAATATGCCCTTGTTCTTTGTGCCACTTTATCCTATCTCGTGTATAAGTATAAACTTTATCACCTTTTTGTTTTATAATTAATTTTGCAATATGATCTATTTGGGAACTGTGGAGACCTATTATAGCTTCAGCATAAATTTCAGCCATCTTTATAAGGTAATGATCGTAGTTTCCAATTCTTTTTTCCCATTTTGTATAGTAAGGACGAACTTCTTTATACCAACGTTCTGATTCTATTATTTCACTTCGTATAAGTTTTTTAAATAATTCTGTTATTAAGCCTTCTCGATATAGTGTACCATCAATATCAAAAAATGCTGCGATCTTCTTTTGCATAGTATCAACTCCTTTTAATGATCAATATAAACAATCCAGATTGAATAATCTTAAGTATAAAGTTTCCATAAATTAATATCTGTATTAAGAACATATTCTACTATATATTTTATTTGATTTCAATGGCTATATATTATCATAATATTTTGATATGATTAAAATGTGAAATAATAACTAAAAAGGATATTTAAAAAGCTTAAGAAAACATGCACATTTCGTGAAATATCTTCTCAAGCTTATATTTTAAAAAGTTTTATTCATCATAGTTATCCATGAAAGATATTTTTTTTCCGTCAGTCTTGTATCCGAGAACGGCGTCAAGATTAACATTCATTGCCGATTTGAATATTGATTTATCAACATCTTCGAATGTTTTTTTCATTTCAGCTATAAGATCTTTAATCTCTTTTCTTTTACTTGAAGTTTTCCCAGCGGCTACTACACAACCACAGTTCATTGTGAATAAACCATTATTTTGAGTAAAGCGCTTAATATTATCTTCTTCAATATAATAAAGTGGTCTTATAAGTTCCATATCATTGAAGTTTGTAGATTTTAATTTAGGCATCATTGTTTTGAAATTTCCTGAATAAAGGACATTTAACATAGTAGTTTCAATTATGTCGTTAAAATGATGTCCCAGAGCCATCTTGTTACATCCAAGTTCTTCTGCTTTTGCATACAATGCGCCTCTTCTCATTCTAGCACACATATAGCAAGGATAATCTTTGGCTATAGTATCAACAATATTAAAAATATCAGCTTTAAATATAGTAACAGGAATGTCTAGATATTCACAGTTACTAATCAATAATTCTCTATTACTCTCGTTGAATCCAGGATCCATAGCTATAAATTCAAGGTCAAAATTAACTTTTCCATGTCTTCTTAATTCTTGAAAACATTTTGCTAAAAGAAGACTATCCTTACCACCGGATACTGTAACAGCAATCTTATCTCCATCTTGAATCATGTCAAAATCTTTAATGGCTTTTATGAATTTTGTCCAAATTTCTTTTCTATATTTTTTAATAAGACTTCTTTCAATCTCTTTTAATGGTTTTCTTTCGCTAAAAGGGATTAGTACTTCACATCCGCTCCCCGCTATATTACTCATATAATATCACCTCTCCAATTTTATATTATAACAATTTTTTTTTCTTTTGTCTTTAAGAAATAATAACCGAAAAAAATAAGCTATATATGTGCTAATAGTGAAAAAACTTGGATATATAAATATTTATTATTTAGCTGAAAAAAATTGACAAAATCATTTGCATATGATATTATTTATCAATAAGGACTGATAATGCTTATCAATATAAGTTGAAAATGGTTCTTAAATATTTAGGGAATTAGGTGATTTTATGTTGTTTTCAAAAGCAAAAAAAGATGATTCTATGTTATTATCAAGAGCTAAGATAGGACAGACTTTTAATATAAAAAGAGTTGAAGGTAAAGAAAAGACAAAGAATTTCCTTTTTGCTTTAGGATGTTTTGAAGGAGAAGAGGTTACTCTTATTTCTAAACTTGCAGGTAATTTTGTAGTTAACATTAAAGATAGTAGATATGCAATTGATGAAAATATGGCGAAAACAATTGTGCTTGAAGCATAAGTTATAGCTATTCTAACAAAATAAATTTCATATTATGTTATTCATATGCTATTACACATAGCATATTATATTTTAAATTCGATTGATAACGGATATCAATATCAATGAAATATCAATGTCAATAAATATTATGTATGGACAGGGGGATTTACAATGAAAATAGCATTAGCGGGTAATCCTAATTCAGGAAAAACTACATTATTTAATGCCATTACAGGTAAGACAGAATTTGTTGGAAACTGGGCAGGCGTTACCGTAGAAAAAAAAGAAGCAGACCTTAAAAGAAAATATAGCGTTAAGGGTGAAAATATTAGAATAGTTGACCTTCCAGGTGCTTATTCTATATCTCCATTTACTGGAGAAGAAGCAATTACCAGAGATTTCGTTTTAGAAGAAAAGCCAGATGTAATAATCAATATTGTTGATGGTGCAAATATCAGTAGAAGTTTATTCTTTACAACACAGCTTCTAGAATTAGGTATTCCAGTTGTTATTGCACTTAATAAAAGTGATATAGTATCTAGAAGAGGAGATAGTCTGGATGTACAGGAATTAAGTAAAGCTTTGAACTGTAAGGTTATTCCTACAACTGCAACATCAGAGTCAGGACTACAAGCTCTGATTAATGAGGTTGTAAAAACAGGGAAAGAAAAGAAAGGGCAAATTAAACCTGCTTTAAAAGGTATAGACTCTAAGGAATCGGATTTAGAAAGACAAAAATTCGTTGATGGAATTATTAAGAAGTGCCTAATTAAGAAAAGAGATGCAAGTAAGGTTACTTTTTCAGATAAGGTAGATAGAATTGTAGCACACAAATGGTTGGGATTACCAATATTCTTTGGTGTAATGTGGGCAGTATTTGCATTCTCTATTGAAGGACTTGGGGGATTCTTATCAGAGTATTTAAATGATGTAGTATTTGGTGAGATAGTACCAAATGCAGCAAATAGTTTTTTTGAAGGAATAGGACTTAGTCCACTATTACAAGCGCTAATTGTAGATGGTGCAATTGGCGGTGTTGGAGCAGTTATAGGTTTCTTACCGTTAATTATGTTACTATTTTTCTGTTTATCACTTCTTGAAGACTGTGGATACATGGCTAGAGTAGCTGTGGTTATGGATAGGTTTTTTAAGAAAATTGGATTGTCAGGTAAGTCTATTATACCTATGATAGTAGGTTCTGGATGTGCTATTCCAGGTGTTATGGCAACAAGAACAATTGAAGATATAAATGAGAAGAGAATGACTACAATTCTTACTCCATTTGTACCTTGTGGAGCTAAACTTCCTATAATTGCTCTTTTTGCAGCAGTATTTTTCCCGGGTTCAGCATGGGTTGGTCCTACTGCGTACATTATGGCCATTATAGTAATTGTAATTGGAGGGCTTATATTAAAGAAAATTTTTGTTTGGGAGAACACATCTTCATTTATTTTGGAGCTTCCTGAATATAAAATACCTAGTTTATCACATGCGTTGGTTCAAATGTTTGATAAAGCAAAAGGATTTATATATAAAGCAACAACAATCATACTTGTATGTAATACCTTAGTTTGGTTTGCTCAAGCGTATAGCTGGGGATTACAGCCAGTAGATGATCAAAGTTTAAGTATTCTTGCTTCATTAGGAAAAATTATTGCCCCAATTTTAATTCCACTTGGATTTGTAGGTTGGCAACTTGCGGCAGCAGCAATAACTGGATTTATTGCCAAAGAAAATGTTGTTGCTACCTTTGCAGTAATTTTAGCTGTAACATCAGAAGAAGCACTACATTTACCTGGAGGAACTTTAACAGAGTTCTTTACACCAGTAACAGCATTTGCTTTCCTTGCATTTAATTTGTTTACGCCACCTTGCTTCGCGGCTATAGGAGCTATGAACTCAGAAATGGGCTCTAAAAAGTGGTTCTTCAAAGGGATTGCTTTCCAATTTAGTGTTGGATATGTACTAGCTATGTTAATAACTCAAATTGGTTCATTAGTAGTTTATGGTACACCAGCAGTAGGCTTTGTCCCAGCGATAATAATATCAATTATAGTAGTAGTTTATCTTGTTATTACTATTAAGAAAGCAAACGCTAAACGTCAAAATTTAGGAGTTGAAGTAGAATGTTAACCAATATAATTGTAGGAACTATTTTTACGGGTATATTAATAGTTGCTTTTATCAAAACTCGTAAGGATATGAAAAACAATAAATGTGGTGGATGCAGCGGTTGTTCAAAAAAGAACATGTGTCATAAATAATAATTTATAAGTATAAGAAACGCTCATAATATAATTATGGGCGTTATTTTTGTTTTAAGAATTTTACCTAAATGAGGGTGAATAAGATTTTCCTTATAGATATTATCTATAGATTGATAATAATCCATTTAAAAACAAAATTTGTAATAGGAAGCCTTATATTATAAAATGTAGCATGGTGAATTGTAAATATTTAATATTTTTAGTTGATTTAATGAATATTGAAAAGAGGCTGATAAGTTATGATTCAAATTATAAAACCAGATGAAATGACTCCTAAAGAGAGGATGGATGCATTTGCTAAAGGGAAAGATATTGATAGAATTCCTTGTAGTCCATTTCTAGGAGAAAGTTGTGCACCTATTTTTGGTCATTCAATTGCAGAGCATAATCATTCAATACAAGCAATAATAGATACAGCAATTGGAAGCTTTGAAAAGTTCAGACCTGACAGTATTGGTATAGGACCTGGATTACAGGGGATACCAGAGGCAATGGGATGTAAAGTAGGTTTTCCTGAAAACAATACTCCATTCATTAGTGAAACAGCTATAAAGGATTATAGTGAAATTGAGAAGTTAAGACCCATAGATCCATATAAAGATGGTAGGATTTCATATTTTCTTGAAGGACTTAAAATTGCTAATGATAAAATTGGAAATGAAGTATATGTAGGAAGTTCCATGGGAGGCCCTTTTACTACTGCAGCATTTTTAAGAGGTACAGAAAATTTTTTGAAGGATATGAGTAAAAATCCTGAAATGGCACATCGCCTTCTTGAGATTTCAACTGAGAGCGTTATAAGATACATTGATGCTGTATGTGATTTAGGATTGAGTGTGAGCATAGCAGAACCTATTGCATCGTGTACTATGATTAGTTCAAAAAGATTTAAAGAATTTGCTAAGCCCTATTTAAAAAAATGTATGGATAGAATTATTGAAAGAAGAGGTAGTGGAACCACATTACATATTTGTGGTAGAACAAAAAAAATATGGGTTGATATGGTGGATATAGGAATAGGAAACTTAAGTTTAGATAATATTGACGATATAGGTGAATTAAAAGAGCAATTTGGTAATAAAGTTTGTCTAATAGGAAATGTAGATCCAGTTGATACAATAATGAGAGGGTCAAGGGAAGAAATTTATGTAGCAGCTAAAGAATGTATAAGAAAAGCATATGATAGCCCTAAAGGATTTATACTAAGTACTGGATGTGATGTACCTATTGGAACTGATCCAGATAAAATTTTAGCGCTTATGGATGCGTCAAGAATTTATGGCAGATATCCAATAAATGTTGATTTATTGAAATAAGCTTAATATTTTAATTAATAGGATTATACGAATTAGCTATAACTATGACAAGGAAAATATTTTATAAATTTAATATAGAAATGGGAAGGTATTAAAATGGAAGATTTAAAAGAAAAATTATTACAAGAATTATCAGATGCTGTTGTTGATATGGATGAAGACAAAGCTGTAGAAGTTGCAAATAGATTTATAGAAAATAATTTTAATGCATATGAAGGAATTGATAAGGGATTAGCTGACGGAATGAAAAGAGCAGGGCAGTTATATGAAGAGGAAGAATATTACATTCCAGAGCTTCTAATGTGTTCAGATGCTATGTATGCTGGATTAGATATACTTAAGCCGCATTTGAAATACGATGATAGTGAACAAAAGCATAAGGTTGTTATAGGTGTTGTTGAGGGAGATACTCATGATATTGGAAAAAATTTAGTTAAAATCATGATGGAAACAGAGGGCTTTGAAGTAGTAGATTTAGGAAGAGACATTCCTCCTAGAGATTTTGTGGAAAAGGCTAAAGAAATTGATGCTGATATTATTTGTTTATCTACTCTTATGACTACAACAATGTGTGGTATGGAAGAGGTTATAAAAATATTAAATGAAGAGAATATAAGAGATAAGTTCAAGGTAATGGTTGGTGGGGGACCCATTTCTAACAGCTTTGCTGAAAGAATAGGTGCAGATGCGTATACTACTGATGCTTCTAAAGCAGCTAAACGTGCTAAAGAGTTAGCTAAAGAATTGCATGCTTGCTAAGGCACATTCAAATAAATAACTAGTTAATATGCTAGTTATTTATTTTCATATGACAAATTATTCTGAAAGAGGTGGCAGATTGATTACACCAAAAGAAAGATTATTTAATGTATTAAAGGGTAAAGAGGTAGATCGTCCACCATGTATATGTCCTGGCGGGATGATGAATATGATAGTAGAGGATGTAATGGATTTAACAGGAAGTAAATGGCCAGAAGCACATAGTGATGCACAATTAATGGCTGATTTAGCAGCAGGAATATATGAAAATGGTGGATTTGAGAATTTTGGTGTGCCTTTTTGCATGACTGTAGAAGCAGAGTCTATGGGAGCACCAGTTTTTATGGGAACTAAAGTGAATGAGCCTAGAGTTACTGAGTATCCTATAAAATCAGTCTCTGAATGGAAAAATTTAAAGAATATAGATATAAATAAAGGTAGAGCTAAAGTAGTTATAGATGCAATAAAAATATTGAAAGAAAAAAATTCGGATGTTCCTTTAGTGGCAAATTTAACGGGACCTGTTAGTTTAGCTTCTTCATTAATGGAGCCTATGGATTATTATAAAGAATTAAGAAAAAAGCCTAAGGAAACTCATGAATTTATGGAGTTTGTTACAGAAAATCTTATTGCTTTTGGGAAAGCGCAATTAGAAGCAGGAGCAGATGTATTAACTATTTCTGATCCTAGTGGTACTGGAGAAATTCTAGGACCTAAAATGTTTAGAGAATTTGCTGTCCCTTATTTAAACAAAATTATTAATGCTTTAAAAAATTATTCTGAAACAGGGACTATTATTCATATATGTGGAAGACTAAAAAGTATTTATAAAGAGTTAAATGAGTTAAAGAGCGATGCTATAAGCTTTGACTCTATTACGAGTGTTTCACAAGTGGTAGAGAATGTAACAAACAAAGCTATAATGGGTAATGTAAGTACTCTTGCACTGGAAAACAATACTGCTGAAAGCTTGAAAAAAATCTCTATAACTTGTTTAGATAATGGAGTAAATATCTTATCTCCAGCTTGTGGAATAGGGCCAAGAACTTCACTTAAAAACATTAAGAGTTTAGTCGAGGCTGTAAAAGAATATAAATAAAATATACAAATTAAAAAAATGTAAAACATAGTGGACAGTTGCCGGTTGAAACAACTCTCCACTTTTTTATTAAATGATGTGGGGTGAAAAAGTTATGAGAAATTTAACTGTTACTTCTAAGGATAAAAAAATTGGATTTAAAGAGGGAGATACACTTTTAAATATTTTACAAGATAATGGTATTTTTGTGGAAAATCCGTGTGCAGGAAAAGGACTATGTGGAAAATGTAAGATTAGAATTATTGAAGGGTCAATAAATGAACCAACAGAGGAAGAAGTCAGGTATCTTTCTAAAGAAGAATTGGAAGATGGTATTCGTTTAAGCTGTTTAGTAGTACCTAATGGTGACTTAACTGTAGATTTATTAAATACTAAGGATGTTAACCATAAGATTTTAACAGAGGGATATATGCCTGATTTTAATATTAATCCTATGATTTATAAGAGGGTACATAAACTTAGGAAGCCTTCTTTGGAAAAGAATTTATCTTATGAGGATCTTTTAGAAGAAGTTCTTGAAATAGCAGTATATGAAGATAATCACACGTTATTAATAAGCTTACCGAAGATTTTTGAAAATGAAGAAGTTACAGCTATCTATACTGGTGATAAACTTATTGGAGTTGAATCAGGTGACACCAGTAGTGAACTATATGGAATAGCTGTAGATATTGGAACAACTACTGTTGTAACATCTTTAGTTGATTTAAATAATGGAAATGAAATATCTTCTGAAAGTGAAATTAATCCTCAAAAAGAATATGGCCTTGATGTATTATCACGTATTGATTTCGCTAAAACAAAAGTTGCTGGATTAGAGATATTACACAAGTCAATTATTGATTGTTTGAATAACTTAACTTATGAGTTATGCAGAAAAAATAGTATAAATATTAATAACATTTATGCAATGACTATCGCTGCAAATGCTACTATGATGCATTTACTTTTAGGAGTAAATACAAATTCAATTGGTAAAGCACCCTATTCAACTGTTTTTTCAAAACAGAAAAATCTACTAGCATCATCTGTAGGTATTAAGTTATCTCCTTTTGCCAGAGTATATTGTTTGCCAGGAGTATCTAGCTATATTGGTGCAGATATTGTTGCAGGTGCTATAGTTTCAGAATTAGATAAAACAGATAAGAATGTTCTATTTATAGATATAGGAACAAATGGTGAAATTGTTTTATCAAAGGGTGGAGAATTATCTTCATGCTCTTGTGCTGCTGGACCAGCTTTAGAAGGAATGAATATTAGCAGCGGTATGAGAGCGGCTGATGGAGCTATTGAAGGGGTGAAAATTAATGAAGATGGAATAAGTCTAAAGGTAATTGGAGATAAAGAGCCTGTTGGGATTTGTGGAAGTGGAATTTTAGAGGCTATATCAGAGATAGCAAGAGTTAAGCTAATTGGAAAAACAGGACGGTTAAAAAAGAAATCTGATATAGAAGAGGATGAACAATTACAGTACTTGAGCAAATATTTGATTGAAGAAGATAAAAAAAGAAAAATAGTTATTTCTCCAGAATTAAAAGAGATTTCAATAACACAAGGAGATATTCGACAAGTACAGTTAGCAAAAGGAGCAATATTATCAGGATTTTATGCTTTATTAAACCTAATGGAAATAGATATGATGGATTTAGATGAAGTAATTATTGCAGGTCAGTTTGGAAAACATCTAAGTGTGGATAGTTTAGTTGGAATCGGTATTATTCCAGAAGAGCTAAGAGATAAGATAAGATATATTGGTAACTCATCTAAAACAGGTGCACTTATGTGTTTGCTTTCTAAAGAAGTTAGAGAAGATATGGAGAAAGTAGCTAAGAAAATTAATTACTTTGAATTATCCACTAAAGAAGGTTATGACAAACTATTCACTAAATGCTTAAACTTTGAGTAAGGGGCGGCTTAAAAACAACTTTAGTGAAGTAATTTTTTAACGATCTGGAAGGTACATAAAAAAAGTGGTGGTGTAAGAAATGATAAAGGAAATTGGAAAAGTTAAAAGGTGGAGATAGTGTGGAGATTAAAGTTAATTTTAAATGTACTAGTGATAACTTAGAAGAAATACCACAATGTATTATTGATAATACTGGTTTAAAGTTTCCAAAGGCTCATACAAATGTAGAGAATATGAGTAGATTAGCTCAAGAATTGAAAAAGTATAAGAATGATGTTATATGCAGGGTGCCTTTCTGTGTAACAGTAGAAGCAGAGGCTTTAGGAGCTGATATTAAGCTTGGAGATGAGAAGAATGGGCCGAGAGTTAATGAATATGTATTTAAGAGTGCTGAGAAATTAATCAATATTGAAGACATAGATTTGAGTAAGGGAAGAATAAAAGAGGTATTAGATTCTGTAGATGACTTAAGAAATAAAAATGAAATAGTTGCTTTAAATGTAGAAGGACCATTTACAATAATATCGTCATTAATTGAACCCAAACTTTTTTATAAAGCCATAAGAAAGAATAGTGAAATACTTGATAATTTAATGCAGGTTATTGAAGATAGTATTGTTAAGTATATATTAGAAGGAATAAAAAGAGGGGCAAAAATAATATCTTATGGAGATCCAGTAGGTGCATTGGATATTGTAGGTCCAAAGATTTATAAAGAAGTAAGTGGAAGAAGTGCATATAATATTTTAAAAAGATTAGAAGGTCATTTAGATAATACGATAATTCATCTTTGTGGAAAAACTTCTACGGCTTTTGAAGAAATAGGTTTGAGTAAAGCAGAAGCTATAGAATATGATGAAAATCTTACATATGGTGAAGCAATATGCAAGTTACTAGAAAATAATAAGGAAATAAAAATTATAGGGCACAGTTGTATTAAAAAAACTGCTCTTAAATCAAAAAATCCTGTTTTGTGGAATATAAAATTAAATTAAAATGCCTAATCTTTTGTGAATTGTTCATAAAAGATTGGGTTTTATTTTATTCATAAAAAATAACTACATATTTTTTTGAAGATAGTAGTTCGAAATTCTATTTTAAGAATATATTATATTGTAATCAATAACTGTAATATATGGAGGTAATATGCAATTAAAAGGTAGTAAGACTGAAAAGAATCTTTTGAAAACATTTGCAGGTGAATCAAGAGCTAGAAATAAGTACACATTTTATGCGGAAAAAGCAAGAACTGAGGGGTACGAATATATAGCTTCAATTTTTGAAGAAACAGGCGGTAATGAAAAAGCACATGCTAGAGAGGTATTTAATAGATATTTAAAACTAGTTGGTACTACTGCGGATAATTTAAAAGATGCTGCAGAAGGAGAAGCTTTAGAAAGCTCAAGATTATATAAACAATTTGAAGAAGAAGCAAGAAGAGAAGGCTTTTATGAGATTGCTGATTTTTATAAGGAACTCCAAGAAGTAGAGGAAGGACATAATGAAAGGTATTCAGACATATTAAGAAATCTGGAACAAGGAATGATGTTTAAAAGAAATAGGGATGCAGAATGGCAGTGTATGAATTGTGGATATGTTCATACAGGCAAAGAGGCACCAAAATATTGTCCATTATGTAAGTATCCTCAATCATATTTTAAAATCAAATGTGAGGACTACAAGTAGGTGGTGAGGAAATGATTATAAGATATCCTGAATCTTTAAAAGATGAGCTTAAAATAAAGGGAAAAAGGAGAGGTAAAGACAGTCAAAAAGGTTATAGAGAAATATTAGAAGAATTAGATGAAGAATATGTATTAAATTTGGTTTCAAGAAAAAAAATAGACAGTAATTATTATAGGAAAATATTGAATGATATAGATAAACAATATATAGAAGAAATGAGTTAATGTTACTTAAAAAGAATAAAAATAAATTAATATTAGAACTTAAGTCATTAATATGTATTTATAACAACTATTATATTTATGAATATAAAACTGCGGATGTATAGAAAATTAAAATAATACTTTTGTTGAATATTGTGTTAGTATGTAAATGTAGATACCATTTATAAGTTTGAATTAATTTTTTAATTTATTTTACAAGTTTTTTTAGTTAATTAATTTTAGCAGAAGCTATTAATCATTTTAATATGGCTTCTGCTATTATTTTATAGAATAATATTTTATTTGAGGTGAAGAAAATGGATCAGTTACCAGAAATGTTTGATGAGTTTAGTGAGGCTAGAAGAAGTGGTTTTATAAAAGTTAAAGAGTTAAAAGAACAGGGGAAAAATGTAGTTGGAATATTTTGCACATTCACTCCTGTAGAACTTATATATGCTGCAGGAGCTGTTGCAGTTTCATTATGTGGTGTTAGTGAAGAAACTATACCAGATGCGGAGGCACATCTTCCAAAGAATTTATGTCCACTTATAAAATCTAGTTATGGTTTTGCGCTGACAGATAAATGTCCTTATACATATTTTTCTGATTTAATTGTAGGGGAAACTACCTGTGATGGTAAGAAAAAAATGTTCGAGTATTTGGGTAAAATTAAGCCTACATATGTTATGCAACTTCCACAAAACACTGAAAGAGAACATGCATATATGGTGTGGAGAAATGAAATGGTTTTTCTAAAGAATAAATTAGAAAAGCAATTTAATGTTGAAATCACTGAAGAAAAATTAAAAGAAGCTATAAAAAAGAGAAATGAAGAAAGAAAACTATTACATGAATTTTATTCATTAGGTAAATTATGTCCACCAGCAGTAACTGGATATGAAATGCAAAAGGTTTTAGAAGGAACAGCGTACACTCTTGATAAAGAGGAACAAAATAAAAAGATCAGAGAAATGATTGATAAAATTAAAACTGATTACGAAAATGGTGAAAGAAAAGTATCGGAAAAGGCTCCGAGAATTTTAATAACAGGATGCCCTCTTGGGGGAGTAACTGAAAAAATCATTAAGACAGTGGAAGATAGTGGGGCTGTAATAGTATGTTATGAGAATTGTTCAGGGGTTAAAGAAAAGAGTAGATTGGTAGATGAAACAATTGACCCATATGATGCTTTAACGGACAAATATTTAAATATAGGATGTTCTGTTATGTCTCCTAATGATAATAGAGTTGATTTGTTAGATGAGCTAATAGAAGAGTATAAGATTGATGGTGTAATTGATGTAATACTACAAGCTTGTCATACATTTAATGTGGAAACTCATAGAATTAAGGAGTTTGTAACTAAAAAAAAGAAAGTACCCTATATGAGTATTGAAACAGATTATTCACAAACGGATATAGGACAAATAAAAACTCGTGTTGAAGCATTTATTGAAATGTTTTAATGTTATTATTGGATATATTATTGTTGGATATATGTACAAAATAAGTTATATTATGGGTGGAATGTGGCTTTGAGTTCATTAATATCTTTTATATATAGCTCTCTTTTTTAAAATATTGTTGAAAACTTTTATTGTATATTTAACCTTATTATACCATTAAAGGGTTAAATATTTTTCAACATCTTTTTAAAAAGAGGGCTATTTTAAATATATAAAAGTGAAGGTTTTGATTTGTTTTTAAAATAATATTAATGATTCAAACTAAGTCCCTTAGAAATTCAGGAATTCTTTCTCTATCAAAATGTGGAAAATAAGTGGATTAAATGGTAAAATTTACTTAGGACTAAGAAAAAGGGAGCTGATAATTTGAAATCTGATTTCAAGGATATTGTACGTAGTTTAGGTGAGGAGCTTATATATTATGGAATAATTATGTTCCTAACATATATACTTGTTGGATTACATTTAAGACTTGATGGGTGGATACTAAATACACTTGTTCTTTTTGGGTATATGTGGGGTGATATTTCAACACTGAAGAATGGACTAGGTGGAATAAAAGTTATATATTTGGCAAAGGTAATTAATTTAATATTACTTATTATATTTTTTAGGTTCATATATAGCCCAGATAGTATGGATTATAGAAGAATTGGATTGATGTTTCCTCTATTGGTATCGAGTGTAATAATCTTCATATATTGGTTATTTAATAACCATGAGGATTATAGGAATTCAATATTAGTAGTCACAATGTTCTGTTTTGGAATTGTAACTTATGGGTATATAGGGCTCGTATCCAACAGAGTATTACGCTGTAGGAAATAATGAAGAAGTATATGAATTTGCTTATGCATGGGCTAAGGAGGAATATAAGGTTTATAAGGGTATGTTGCTATATTCACTACCCAGTGTGGATTTTGATAAATTGGAAGAACTTGAAAACAAAAGGGGAAAGATTGACCTTTATAAGATAATTAAAGACTACAAAGATTATGATAAACAAATTCTAAGAAGTCTTTTCTATTCACATAAAAAAATGTCTGGTGAGCATAAGCTAGAGATAGAGAAAGGATTACAGAGTTTATATTTGAAAGAAGATTATAGAAGAATTATGAAAGAGATTGCTAAAAATGATGCTCATGTAAAGGGGCTTATGGACAAGTTTGAAGGGGGAAGAAAATAGTGAAATTAAGCTTAAAAGAAAAATTATCAGGTTTATTAATAGCTATATTTTTTTACGGAGCAATAATGAGTATTATTCTTATTCTTTATGCCTTTAAATTTAGATTGAATGGGTGGTTAATGTATACAATTGTGCTTGCAGGATATGTGTGGGCTGATACAACTTTACTAAACAATGAATTAACAAGTATTATAGGGATCTTTGTTGCCAAAGGAATTAATATCTTATTTTTAATTTTGTATTTTATGATTAGATTTCATTCTTATGCATGGAATGAAGGGGTGAAAAGCAAATTAGTTACATTATTAATTTCTGCTGTAATAATACTCATATACTGGGCAGTTAACAAATATGAAGATAAAAAGAATATGGTAATGGCGATGATAATGTTTTCTTTTGCAGTATTATTATATGGGTATGTTGGGTTAAGGGGCGATTATAATAATTATATTCGTGATGATATTTATGACTTGGCAATTGAAGTTGATAAAGTGGAAGAGATGTTAGAAAGTGATGTGGATTTTAAAGAAATTTCATCAGCTTTAAGTAGTATTAACTATGATGATTTTGGACGGATAGAGAGATATTATATAAATGGTAATATAGATTCCTTTTATAGGTATGTAATAAATACTCCAATGACTATAGCATATTATAAGGAGTTAGGTTGGGAGAATAGAGCGTTTTTGAAAATTATATGTAGTAGATTCAGAAGTAATTTATTATCCTTATATGATTATGGTAAGGGCGAGTTTACTCCAAGAAAACTCAGGAAATTCTTTGAGCATCAACAAAGATATGCTTTAGCATATCCAGAAGGTGTGAAGCCAGGAGTTCATAGTTTAATCTACGAGTGGTCAAGAAAAAAAGACGATGTGAGTAGAGAGCTGATGTTATTCTCACTGGGAGATGTGGATTTCACAAAATTACAGGAAATTGAGAAAATACGAGGTAAATTGGATTTATCTTATTATATAATTAACTTTGATAAGTATGATAGAACGGTTATGTGGAATGTTTTTATAGCATATAAGAATTCAACTGGTGAGCATAAACAAGAGATATTTAATGGATTACAGAGCCTTTATTTTAAAGGGGAATATAGACAAATTATGATAGATATAGCCCAAGATGATGAGGAATTAAAAGAACTTGTAGATATGTTTGAAGCAATTTACAGAGATTAATATAAAAAACAGAAAATAAAGATTCAGTATTTAATTGGAAGTATAATGGATTTATGATAAAATAAGGTATAGACGTCCTGTATAATTTATTGCCCCGCTAAGCAATGAAATATAAAGGAGGAAGACATAAAATGATATATGAATTAAAGAGAGAAGAATTTTCTAATGTATTACCTTTATGTGTAGGAGAAAACTGTAATCTGGAGATAATTTCCATACTTCAAGGGAATAATTATGGTTGGGTTTTTGGGGACGACAGAGTAAATCCTAAAAGTGCAGTAATATGGTCAAGAGCAGAAGGATTCTACTTCATAGGGGATAGTAAGAACCATGATTTTAATGAATTTCTTGGACAATTTGTGGAGAATAACATAAAGCCTAGAGCAGTAGAACTAGGTATGAAGAGTTTTGAGTATAGTTTTGTTGAGCCAGAATGGGAAGAATCTTTAAAAAGAGTTTTTGAATATAAAGACTTGAACAATGACTATCAGAGGGTTTACAAGCTTTATAGTTATGAGGAAGATAGAATTAATCCTTATGATTTGGAAGAGGGATTTGAAATCAGGGAAGTAACAAAAGATATTTTTGAAGAGAATCTAAATAACTTAGAATTTATCGAAAATGATATCTTACAATATTGGGGATGTAAAGATAAGTTTTTTAAGAGTGGTAAAGGATACTGTGTGATAAAAGATAATTATATAGTGAGTATTTGTACCATGAGTAATCTGAGTGACAAGGAAGCTCAGGCGCATATTGAAACTTTACCAGAGTTTAGAAAAAAAGGATTTGCAAAGAGAATGCTTATTGAATATTTGAATTACTGCAGGGAAAATGATTTGACACCTTATTGGGATTGTACAGATGATAATATTGGTTCATATAGTACAGCAGAATCATTAGGGTATGAACTTGCATTCAAGTATCCGATATATTGGACAAAGTTTTAAGAAAATTAAGAAATTCTAAAAGGTATGGAGTCTGCTTCATACCTTTTATTCGTGTTAATGATGATGTTTCTGCCATAAAGCAGAAACATCATACGTTGTCCACTGGCCACTCTCAACTGTCCACTATGTTTTATATAAGGTGGCCAGTTAATATATATACAATTACCATTACAACATAGGTAATTGGAAGTAAAATCTTATAGTTTTTATATAGATCTTTTATTTTAAGATCGAAATATTCCAAGGTTAATACCTGACACATGTGCAAGGGGGATATATAGTAGAACATAAATGCAGATGTATAAATGAACATACCATATCTTAATGCAGTTATATAATCTGGTGCCAATGGTATAATCATTGGGAATAAGATTGCTACTGCTGGCTGTATTGATGCTAGTGGATAAGATATAACAGCACAGCATATCAATAATATAATCTCAAGAGGTATTCCTATATTGATTATTCCTTCAAGGCTATCATAGATTTCTGGAATATCATTGACAACATTCTTAAAGAACATGATTCCGATTATTGAGAGTACTATTGATAATTTAATCCCTTTTGTGAAACCACCTATCAATCTTTCTTTTGAAAAGTTCTTTTTAATATCAGGTAATGTTACTGCTAAAACAATAGAAACTATTATCCCAAAAGCTATATTTATGAAGAGTGGATAATCTCCTAAGGAGTAGCTCACTAATGATATTGAGATAGGCGATGAATACAGAAGTAACATTCCAAAACTTTTAATCCATTTCTCTTCATTATTTGAAACAACAGATTTTTCTTTAACATTTCTTAGATATGCAATATATCCAACTATCCACATACAGAGAGCCATTGGCAACTGCATAAGGACAAAGTGACCCATTTCAAAATTACCAAGTTCAACAGCCAATATCAATGTAGATGATAATGGGAAGATAAAATATAAAGCATGTCTAAAAACCATGTTCACTGCTGCTTGTTTATCTTTTGGAAGATTAAGTTTGCAACCAAGTGTTTCAACAATTGGACATGACATTAGCGCTCCACCTGAAACCAGTAGTGTACCAACAAAGGCTGGGGCAAACATTATGCTCTTCTTGGAACTTTGCAGCATCAGTTCTAAATATTCAATCATCTTGTTAAGTATTCCAAACTCACCCATATAATAGCCTAATACACATATCAATGTAACGGAAAGCGTTATGTTAATGCTACTCTTCTCAGTGAAAGTATATAATAATCTTTGAGGGGCGTGGAAAATGCCCTTTCCAAATATTAAAGACAATACAATAGCACCAAGGGCTAATGCAAGACCACGGTTTAATTTTTTGTTTACTAATATAAGTATAAGTGCGAGGGAAACTCCAAGTTTTAAGAACGCCATGGATTCACATCCTTTATGTAATCAAATATTTTATCAGGTTCAGGGAGTCTTCCGATTCCGCCCTTTTCACTTCTCATTGCCATTTGACCAACTTCAGGGATCATGAAGTTATAATTAATTTCTTTTAATTTTGAAATATTATGCTGAACAATTGGATTCTCGTACATTGCAGTATTCATAGCGGGAACTATAATAACAGGAGCTTTAGTTGCCATTACTGTTGTTGAAATCATATCATCTGCAATTCCATTAGCTATCTTACCTATAATATTGGCTGTGGCAGGAGCAATCACAACTAAGTCTGCATTTTGAGCTAGAGAGATATGTTTTATATCAGCACTGTGCCTATCATCAAAAATATTCATATATACTAAATTTGATGAGATAGACTGAAATGTTATTGGGGTTACGAACTTTGCCGCGTTCTCTGATAAGATTACTGTTACATCAGCACCTTGTTTTTTCAACATGCTAACCAGATTAACCACCTTATATGCTGCTATACCACCAGTAACACATACAACTATATTCTTATCTTTCAAGGAAATCTCTCCTTTCATAATTTAAAAATTCTCAGCTTAATTATATATCTTGAAGTGGTAGTAATTCAACAATTATATATTTTTATTTATATTTTTAGAAGATATTAAAAATTTTATAAGTGTAAATGGACAATCAATTCTGATGCTTTCTTTTATTTTAGCGAAAGATAGCTCTATTTTTTAAGATAATGTTGAAGAAATAGAGAACTTAATTGGACAAGTCATCATATAGTATTCTACCATTGTAATTTAGAAGATAGCTCTCTTTTTTAAAAAGATGTTGAAAATCACCACGGTTATGTGTACAACCTGTGAGGGTGTATTTTATCTAATATTATGATATTAATCTAAAATTTTTCATTATAAGTGATTAAAAAGAAAATAGAAGGTCATAATTATCAATAGATACGAAAAAGTGTTTGTATGGATATACATTCTGTATAAACTTAACATGGAGGAGATTATGGCTTATTATTCATTTAATAATTTTAAAAAAGGTAATGAAAATCAACATGAAAATATAGATAAGATACAAGAAAAAGATGATATTTTAGAGAAGTTCATGGATGATGTCATGAGTTCAGATTTGAGCTATGAGATAAAATCAAATCTAGCAAAAATGGTGGAAATGAGTAAATATGATAATAAAAAAGAAGATTTGGAAAAAGGCGATAATACTAAGGGTTATAATACTATTAGTAAAGAAAAAAATAAAAAAGAAGAACAGGTAAAGAGAGAGGAAAAGAGAATTTCTAGATTGAACATTCTTGAGAGAGTAATCAAAGAAATTGATATAGATCAGGTTCATAAGAAAGAAGTCAAGTTAGTAGAAAAGATAAGGGAAAAAAGATTTAAGGATGGTAAACAGTGTCCCCATTGTGGATGTAAAAAGTGTTGGAAATATGGTACATATTCTGGAAAACAGAGATATAAATGCAGTTCTGAGGAATGTGGAAAAACTTTTAGCGATTTTACATTTTCACCTATGTATTGCAGCAAGAAGGGCATGAATACTTGGATTGAGTACATGAAGTGCATGGTAAAGGGATTATCACTTAAGATATCATCAGAAATTGTAGGAATAAACATCGCAACTGCATTTTATTGGCGACATAAAATCCTGGATGGTCTGAGAAATTATATGGGCAAAGGTTGTGTTGGGGGAATTGTTGAAATGGGACATATGATAGTTGTTGAGAGTATTAAAGGAGATAAGAATACTGGAAGAAAGCGAGGTATTTATAAATTTAGTAGAAGATGTGGGGTAAAGAATAAGCAGGCACTTATAGGTGCTCCTGGTGAAGCTAAAAGAAATTTTGTAATATGTGCTGTGGACAGAGACAATAATATGATAGTTGAAGCTTCTAACAGTAAACGGCTGGACATGCAAGTACTAGAAGCTGTATTTAGTGGAAGTATCTATGGGGGAGCGGTTGTATGTGTAGTGGGGAACAGGTATTATCATCAGTTTGTAGAGGATATGGGACTATCCATAGGAAGGAGTAACATTGGAGATGATAATGGGCAATATCATTTAGGAAATATAATGGACATGAAGAGAGAGATAAATCAATGGTTAGCTAGTTTCAATGGGGTGTCAAGTAAATACCTGACCAATTATCTGTATTGGTATAGATGGATGAAGGAAAAAGGAGTATATAATGGACATGGTGATCATTGTGAAGACAATGAATATATGGTAGCAGAGAGCTTATTTATTGAAAGTCATTCTAAATATACAGGGATGGTGATAAAGGAATTTAAGGTAAGGAAGCCTATGTATGTTAAAGTTGCTTAATTTTATAGACATCTATGTATATGGATGTCTACGGATTCTGTTTAGACCTTGTTAAATAAGAATCACTTAAATAAGAATAAAGTTAATAAATAAGATCATGATTAGTAAGGAAAAGATTCTGTGGGAAATATGTTGGTTAAAAATTTCTTGTATGAAAATTAATTCTTTAAATATTAGTGGTGGAAATTCTTTATTTAGTTGAAAATTAATTGTTCAAAATTGTTTATTAAAAGATTATTGTTTGAAACTAGTTGTTTGGAAAAATATTGAGTTTATGAGTAGGTAAATAGTTTGTACATTTTTCAACACTATTTTAAAAAAGAGAGATATGCCACCAGTTAATATAATACTATAGTGCTATCCAAGAGGAAAAAATAGGAAGAAAAATCTCCCTATTTTTATGCAAAACTATATTTGAATTTTATTCAATATTAATATCTTTGAACATAGCATAAGGTGCAGGGTTATAACCATGGAAGAAGAAGAAAGGAGTATTTTTAGTAGTACTACTTATATCAACTAGGTTATTCTTGAAGATGTCATAAATATTAAAGTTAATTGATTGTCCAGCGATTTTTCCTACTATTTTACCATTCTTTATGTGATATCCTGTGTCTATGCTACCAGTGATTTCTCCATTGAAGAGGTTGCCCATGAAGAAACCTATAACAGAATCAATTATTATACCATCTTTTAAGTCTGAAACCATATCATTGAATGAAACCTTTCCAGGCTCTACATGAAGATTTGTTACATATGGAGCAGGTTCAGCAGAGAGTTCTGGTCTTGGAAAGAAATTACCCAATTTATAACCGTTACCTGTTGGTTCCATATTTAATTTTTTTGCAGTTTTTAATGAATGAAGAAAGCTCTGAAGATGACCGTTTTTAATAATTTCAGTTCGTTGACTAGGGGTACCTTCATCATCAAATGGGTGAGTATTAAATGCACCAAGTCTAGTCGCATCATCTATTATTGTGAATCGATCGTCGAATATCTGCTCACCTATTTTTTTAGCTAAAGGAGATGCACCAGCTTCAATATATTTACCATTTACGCCAAGTATTAACGGAATCAATGAACAATATAAGAAATTTGGAGTAAAGATAACGGGACGCGCTCCAGAGTCCAGTGTAACGATGTTTCTAGATAATTTTATTTTTTCTGAGACAGAAGATGTTATGGAGTCTACATCATAATTTGAAGTTAATAAAAGTTGTTGGTCATAGCACTCGATGAAATTATTATCTTTTATAAAAGAACCTGAAGCGGAGAAGATAATAGAATCTTTCTTATAATTATTTGAAAATCCTTTAGTATTAGAGATTTCAACATAAGAACTATTTATATCGAATTCAACTCCAACCTTCACATCAGGGAACTCTTTAGTTAGATTTGAGACTATTTTATTACCATCTTCTATGAGTTGTTCATCAGTTAATTTCATAATATCATTCTCAGGAATTGATATATTTTCATCGCTAGATTTATTTATAAATTCAATTTCTGCAGGTGATGAAAATGGAGTCATCTCGTCGCAATTTTTAACAAGCTTATCAAATTTACTTAAATCAGTGGATGTTGAAAATGAAAGTTTTCCATCTTTAATCATTCTAAGGGCTACACCTGTAGATTGAGTTAAAGAAGCAGCTTTTAGTTTGTTATTTTCAAATTCTATATGTCTTCTTGTAGAATCTTTGTAGAATATTTCACCATCAGTAGCTCCAGTTGAAATTACTTTATTTAACAAATCTTTCATTATGCTTCACCTCCAACAACTACATTTTGAATTCTTATTCTAGGTCCACCATCACTAACAGGTAGAGGGAATTGTTCACCCTTTCCACAACCACCGCCGCTATCATGAGACGTATCTTCATTACCAATCATATCAATATTCCTAAGAGTTTCGAATACATTTCCAGCAAGGTTTATATCTCTAACTAGTTCACAAATCTTGCCATCTCTTATCATGTATCCATATGAAGCTGAGAAGGTAAAATTATCACCATTAGTTTGGCCACCATTAGTTCCATTTGCAAGGATACCTATTGAAACATCTTTGAGCATTTCTTCGAATGTAGAATCACCTAGTTCAATAACGGTATTTCTCATTCTTGGGATAGGAGAATGTTTATAGTTAATAGCACGTCCATTACCAGTAGCTTTTTCACCCATCTTACCAGCGGTTCCTCTTGAATGAAGTCTTCCTACCAACTTACCTTCTTTTATAAGATATGTTTTTTCGGTTTTAACTCCTTCATCATCATATTTAAGATAACCTCTTTTCCCTTTATCGGTACCAGAGTCATATATATTTAATATTGGTCTTCCAAAATCTTTATCAAGTTCCATTATATCTGCAAGTTCTTTGTTTTCATATACATTATCACCCTCACTTAGATGACCAAATGCTTCATGAACAAATACTCCTGTTAAGTGAGAATCTGTGATAATGGTATAAGTTCCTGACTTAACCTTTGGAGCAGTAAGTAGTTCAACTGCTATTTTACCCTGTTTTTTTATTTCATCATGTAAATCTAATACGCAATTATAATCATCTGAAGAACCATATCCAACTGAAGTGGATTGAGAATTATCACCTTCAACTGCTGTGATGTGTATACCTCCACCTATATCCATTTTCTCTTGATATACATAAGAGCCTTCAGAATTTGCAAAAGTTAGACTTGAAAATTTTTCATTATAACCTACGTTCACTGATGAAATGTTTTCATGAGAATTTAAGGCAAGCATATTGTATTCTGTTAATAAATTAATTTTTTCATCCAGAGACACTTTTCTAGGATCATTTTTAAGATCAAGAAGAACAGAATCTTCAACCATTTCAACAGGAGCTAGAGTACTCTCAGAGTTACCTGTTAATTGAGCTTGTTTAATAGCTGCTTGAGCAAAGAAATCCAAAGATTCTAAGTTATTGAAGGAAACAACTCCCCATGCACCTTTATATAGTGCTCGTACAATACCACCTATTTCACTTGATTTCTTTAAAGAATCCAATTTACCGTTGGTAATGGTTATACTAGTAGCTGTGGAGTCTTCTAACCTTATGTCCATATAGTCACATTGAGAACTAAAGTTTTCAATGCATGATTGTAACTTATGCTTCATAACTACCCCTCCCTTTTTAAATAAATAGAAAATTCATAAAAATATTATACCATATTTTATCAAGGTAAATAATGTGTATAAAAATTGTTCATAAATAGGAAATGAAAATTTAAAAAGTGTATGAAAATAAGGTCTATCCAATTTCTTATGGATAGACCTTATCTTCAACAATATTAATATTTTCACATAGCAGCATCTTTATTGCGAAAAATTTCTTCATATGGTTTTCATGATATCATATCTGAATCCATTAATTTTACTCCACATCGAGGACAATATATAAGATCTCTATTTGATGTTCTGTCATCAAAATGTTTGCCACATTTTGGACATTTATAAAAGCTTGAAACGATAAAACCAGCAATTAAGAATATAATAGTTACTCCAATTGTTAACATGCTATTTTGGTAAGTTGATTCAATTATTCCAGAGGATATAATTCCTAATAGGATTATAACAATACCAATATATTTGTATTTCTTACTTTTTTTGAACTCTTCTATTACACTCAAATATATCACCACCAATTACAATGTATGTACTCCATTATAATGAAAAAAATGGAAATGTCAATGTTGGGAAATAACGAATTTTCTTATGCTTTGTACAAATACTATATATAGGGTTATATAGTGAAACTAAATTTATGCGTACACCGTAAACTTATTAATGATTTTTTGACCTGTACAAATTAATAGTTGAACTTAAAACCTAGAGTATGTATTAAAAATGGAGTAGCACACAGAGCGGTCTAGTTCTAATACGTATTCATATATATAAAAGCCATGCTGGTTTTTTGTATATTATCTTACAAAAGAAAGGTGGGAGTGCTTAAAAGCGCAACTTTATGGAAACTGGTGTAGTAAAATGGTTTGATAATGAAAGAGGATATGGATTTATATCAGGAGCAAATGGTAGTGATGCTTATGTTCATCATTCTCAGGTAAAAGAGAAAACTCATAATAAGGATCTTCATGAAGGTGAGGAAGTTAAGTTTGATATTGTTTGGAAAGAAAAAGGACCTCAAGCAATAAATGTACAGAAGATATAGAAATGCTGAAGTGAGCAATAGATATGCTCACTTCAGTATTTTTTTAAAATAAATCAGAGATTTTTTGAAATTAGTGGTATAAAGATTAAAAAATATGATATAATAAATACAAACATATGTTTGTGGAGGTTTAAAATATGAAAGTGGTTGCAATGCCAATAGAGGTTGTTGCCTGGTTTGATAAGGAAGGTATACCTCATCCGGTGAGGTTTAGAATTACAACCAAAGATTGCGAAGAAAGAGTTGTAAAGATACACAAGATAATGACTAGGGAAATGGAAAAACTAGCTGGAAATATAATGTACATATTTAATTGCATGAGCGTAATAAACGGAGTTGAAAGAGGGCTACAGATAAAATACGAACTTGAAAGTTGTAAATGGATTCTTTTCAAAATATAGATAAAATAATAAACAGAATGTATAAAGTTTGTACATAAGGGCATAATTAGAATGTACAAAAGAATAGGAGCAGTTCCACCCCCCCATGTTAAGTATATAATAAATCCCCTTAAATAAGGAACCCTCTTGTATATAAGAAAACTCCTAAAATCAAATTAACTACTCTTAGTTATTATTATAAATGAGAGTAGTTTTTTTGTAGTTAAATTATTATAATCATCATTCATTTCAGATAAATTTTATTGTACATTATACATTCCATGACTATTCATATAATTAAAAAGTTCTTCCCCATGTGTTTGTTCCTCTTTTTGAATATGCTGCAAAACTTGCCTAACTTCCGAATTAACACATTCAAAAATATCACTATTATAAGTACCAGAAATATACTTTTCTGTAGATAATAAATCTAGACAAAGTACTTTATCACTTTCGTTATTCATAGTTCCTTCGAAATTATTTTCAATTGAAGTTTGTTGAGACTGATGTCTTTGGTTTGAAGTTGATTGTTGTTGTTGTTGACTTGAATTAGATTGTTCACCTTGGCCTAAATTTGGTTGTTTACCTTGAAGTAGTAGACTAATACTATCATGGTGTTGTTGTTCTTGCCCAGCATGTTTATTAAAAAGATGTTTTAATTGGGGATCTAGAGCGTTATTTGCATAATTTTTATATTTTTGAATGCAAACTTCTTCTTGAATTTTGGCATCCTCTAAAAATACTTTTTCTTTTTGACTAAGTTGTATTTTCATAATATTTCACCTCTAAAATAGTTTTATCAAAATGATATAAGAGTATGTAATAATTAAATGATTTGAAAATTATTATTTTAATATTCTTTTAGGGAAACATATTGAAGATAAAGTATAAAATAAGCTAATGTTGATAAAGATAGATTTGATATATAAATTTGACAACAATGGAGTGTTAATATGAAACTTTCCTCTAAATTACAAGAAAATAAAAATAAAATAAAAGATTTGCTTCCAATCGAAAAAAGCTTTGATATTGTTGCGCGTGACTTGATTTTTGGAGATAGGAAAGCTTATTTAGTTTTTATTGATGGATTTGCAAAAGACGATATAATGGTTTGGCTATTATCACACCTTCAAGAATTAAAAAAAGAAAATATGAATATACAGAATGTTAAGGATTTTATAGATAAAAATATCTCTTATATTGAAGTGGATTTATTTGAAGATTTAGAGCAACTTCAAACTTCAGTTCTATCTGGAGCAGTTGGATTGGTTATAGATGGCGAAAATAAAGGAATTATAATAGATGCTAGAACATATCCTGCAAGAGGACCAGCTGAGCCAGATTTAGAAAAGGTAACAAGAGGTTCAAGAGATGGATTAGTAGAAACGATAATATTTAATACTGCTTTAATCAGGAGAAGAATTAGAGATGAAAAATTAATCTTTGAGATGAACTCTGTTGGAAGACGTTCTAAAAGTGATGTTGTTATATCGTATATAGATGATTTAGTAGATAAGAATCTCTTAAACATAATCAAGAAAAAAATGAGTGAAATAGATGTAGATGCTTTAATAATGGGAGAAAAATCACTTGAGGAGTTATTAATAAAGAAAAAGTGGTATAATCCATTGCCACAAGCGAGATTTACTGAAAGACCAGATGTGGTTTCAGCACATTTGCTTGAAGGACATATTGCAATTATTGTAGACACATCTCCAAGTGTTTTAATAGTACCAGTAACAATGTTTCATTTTACACAACATGCAGAGGATTATTATCAAAATCCATCTGTGGGTACATATTTAAGATGGGTAAGATTGATATTCATGAGTTTTTCATTAATAGTAAGTCCTTTATGGCTTTTATTAGTAACTAATACCAAATATTTACCTGAGTCGCTTAGTTTTTTGGGTCCTAAGGAGGAAATATTAATTCCAATATTTATTCAATTTATATTATTAGAAATTGGGCTTGATGGTTTACGTCTTGCATCAATTCATACCCCTAATACGTTATCAACTTCATTGGGTATTATTGGTGGTTTGCTCATTGGGGAATTAGCGATTAGAGTTGGTTGGATAGTGCCTGAAACAGTTCTATATATGGTTATCGTAAGTGTAGGAACATTTTGCACACCTAGCATAGAATTTTCAATGGCAATTAGGATGTTTAGATTATTGTTGTTACTATTAACAGGTTTATTTAATTTGTATGGATTTTTTGGAGGATTAATATTAATTTGTATAATATTCTTGAGTACTAAAAACATTAATGGTAAAAGATATACATGGCCTTTAATTCCATTTGATAAAAAGGCTTTAAGTAATATACTCATAAGAAAACCAATAATTGAAATTAAAAGAAGTAATATTAAAAAATAATAGGATGAGAAATATATAAAAGCACGCATTGCGTGCTTTTATTTTATGCCCCAATATGCTTTTGCTTCTGCTTCAAGTTTTGCAAGTCTGGTATAGTAATCAGGGAATTCTCTTAGATGTGCCAAGGTAATTTAGATAAATACTCAATTATCAATACTCAATGTTCAATGAATGTTGACTTTTTTCTTAGGTCAAAAGTCTATAAATATATCTATTTTAGATTTGCATTAGCAAATCATCTTTCATTGATAATTCATTAATGAGTATTGATTATTAATAGTATAATATTGTTAATAAAATCTTTGAATAAATAAAGTATTAAATTGGAATTTCTATATAGAGATTCCAACTCAAATTTTTATTTATACGTGTCCATAACTCATTGATACGCTGAGATTTTGGAACAAGTATAAATAAATTTTCGTACTGGAATCTCTATAGTTTAGTATTAAATATTATCAATATTTAAATTGAAATAAAAAAAAGTTTTAAGTGAAGTAAATCACTTAAAACTCTGAATGGTGCCGAAGGCGGGACTTGAACCCGCACGGTATTGCTACCAATGGATTTTGAGTCCATCGCGTCTGCCGATTCCACCACTTCGGCTCAGTTGTGGTGTGCTGCTTGTATCTTTCCGACGAAATTAATAATAACATACATTAAAAAGTTTATCAAGCTTTTTTAAAGAAAAAAATTCATTATGGTAAAAATAATAACTTCAATTGAAATAGTTGACTGTAATGAGGTAAAATAAGAGGTAGTATATTATCAAATTTTAAAGTGAAAATAATCAATCATAAAAATATAGTTTAAATATTGATGAGGTGATTTAGTTGAAATCAGCAGTTAATGAAAAGAGAGGGCAGGATCGAGAAAATTTCAAAGAGAATTATAAAATAAGAAAAAAGAAAAAAGAACTAACGAGAATCAAGCAGCATTGGAGGTATTATACTATATATTTAGTGTTTGCAGGATTGATTTTTTTAATAAGTTTTAATACATTTGGACTAATGATTTTGGACAAGCAGGATATTTCTGAAAAAAAGTTACATCATGGTGTTCGTAATAAAACAATAGTGGCAGATAGAGGGGAAATATATGATAGGAATGGTAAAAAAATAGCAGCTAACTATAAGGTATATAGATTGGAAGTAGATATGAGAACCTTGAAAAAGGGAGCAGATTCAAAAAAAATAAATTTAAAAGAATTAATATATACAATGGCAGATATACTTGAGATGGACAAAGAAGAACTTTATAAGAAGCTTACAAAGGAAAATGAGGATGGAGAACTTACACAGGGTACTATAATAAAAGGAAAAGTAGAAGAAGATAAGGTAGAAAAAATTAAGGCTCTTATGAAGAATGATGAGCTTTATGGAATGCTGTTTTTTGACGACAACAAGAGATTTTACGGGTATGATTCATTAGCATCACAGACAATTGGACATGTTAATCCTCAAGGAAATGGATTGAACGGAGTAGAGTTATATTATAATAATATTCTTAAAGGAGTTAATGGAGTTAAATTATATAATATTGACAAGAATGGATATCTATTACCTACTGAAGAGGTAATAGAAACACAAGCTGTTAAAGGGCATGATGTTATCATGACTATTGATACGGTGCTTCAGAACATAATAGAGAAGATAGCACAAGATTCATTAATTGAAAATAAAGCTAAGAGAATAAGTATAATGGTTATGGATCCTAAAACAGGTGAGATTCTTGCGCTTGCTAATAAGCCTGATTACAACCTAAATGATTCTATGCCTTATGATGATTTTGAGGAGAATATGGAGTTATGGAAAAATAGAGCAGTTAATGATGCCTTTGAACCAGGGTCTATATTCAAACCATTTACAACTTATGGAGGATTAAAAGAAGGGGTTGTAAATCAATCAGAGACAATGGATACAAATGGATATGTTGATGTAGCGGGGACTCGTATATGGAACTGGGACAAGGCGGGACATAAGAACCAAACACTTGAAAAGGCACTAATAATGTCCAGTAACTCCTTCTTTATTGAAATCGCACAGCGACTTGGAAAAGAAAAGATGATGGAATATATTGAATTATTTGGATTTGGAAAACCAGTAGGAGTTGATCTTCCTGGAGAGAATTCAGGTATAATTAAGAGTCTTGATACAATGGGACCAGTTGATTTAGCCAGTATATCGTTTGGACAAGCAAATACAGTTACCATGGTTCAATATATGAGAGCATTTAATTCGCTTGTAAATGGGGGATATATGATAACACCTCATGTGGTTAAAGAAATAAAGAATGATAATACCTTGGTAAAGCCAGAAGTGGAAAAAGTAGAGGAAGGACCAGTATTAGACCCTAATGTATGTAGGAAAATTACAGATATGCTGGAGAGTGTCATTAGTAACAATCCAAATGCATTTATAGAAGGGTATCATATAGCAGGTAAAACAGGTACTGCTCAGAAACCTGACTATGAAAAAGGTGGTTATAAAGAAGGTGCATATATATCCTCATTGGCAGCAGCGGCACCAGCTGATAATCCTCAAATATCCGTAATGATTTCTGTGGACGAACCTGGGGGAGATTATTATTACGCTGGTACGATAATAGCACCAATTGCAAAAAGGGTTTTCCTTGAGACATTTAACTATCTATCAATAACAAATGATGAGATAATGAACGTGGTAGTAAATACTCTTACATTACCAAGTTTAGAAAGCGAAACAACAGAGAATGCAATAAAAATCCTGGTGGAGAATGGATTGAATTATGAGCAAATAGGAAATGGAAAATATGTATCACATACTTTACCGGAAAAAGGGACATTGGTAGAAAAGGGTAGAGTTGTTAAGGTATACACTTTTGACTAGAAATATTATTAATAGTTTACTTCAATATATGAAGAGTATATAATATAGTTGAATTTAGAAGAGGGTAGGAATAAGTAAGCGGAAGAACTTATTATTAAAGTGGTAATTTTTATTAAAGGTGGGAAAGACATATGAAGAGGATTCTAGAGAAAGTAATCAATGATAACAGAATGTGGGTTAAAGATGGAGAATTGGCATCGTACATACCGGAACTTTTAAACGCTGATAAGGAAGCACTTGGTATATGCGTTACAACTTTAGATGGAGAAGAGTTTTTTGCTGGAGATCACAATACAAAGTTTACAATACAGAGTATATCAAAGGTTATAACTCTTATGTTAGCTATTCATGATAATGGAAAAGATTATGTATTCTCAAGAATTGGAATGGAACCTACGGAATCAGCATTCAATTCTATAACAAATCTTGAGAGTAATGAATTAAAAAAGCCATTAAATCCAATGATAAATGCTGGGGCAATAGCAGTTGTAAGCATGGTTGATGGTGAAAATAAAGAGGAAAAATTCAATAGAATACTTCGTTTTGCAATGAAGATAACAGGTAACGATTCACTTTCAATTAATGAGCAAGTATATCTTTCAGAAAAAGCCACAGGTGATAGAAATAGAGCATTGGCATATTTCATGAAGAGTATGAATATCGTTGAAGGTGATGTTGAGGATATTCTTGATGTATATTTTAAGCAGTGTTCAATAGAGATAAATTGTAGGGATATTGCCAGAATAGGGGCCATGCTTGCAAATGATGGAGTATTACCTTGGAATAATCAGAGAGTTCTTTCAAGGGAAGTAACGAGAATAATGAAAACAATAATGGTAACTTGTGGAATGTATGATGGATCAGGAAACTTTGCTGTTCATATAGGGATACCTGCTAAAAGTGGTGTTGGTGGCGGAATTATGGCTGCAGTACCAAGACGAATGGGTATAGGAGTATTTGGTCCAGCATTAGATGGGAAAGGTAATAGTATAGGTGGAATTAAAGTGCTTGAAGAACTGTCAAGGGAATTGGATTTGAGCATATTCTAAAAGAAAAGCGAATTGAGAATTCTCAATTTGTTTTAAAAGCACGCTCTGCGTGCTTTATTTTTTGTGATATAATATATATAACTTTTATAAAAGGAGAAAATAAATGGAAAAAATAGTAATACTGGACTGTAATAGTCTTATGTACAGGGCATTTTACGGTTTGCCACCGTTAACAAACTCAGAAGGGTTAACTACAAATGCAATATACGGAATATCCACTATGCTATTTAAAATTCAAGAGGATTTTAACCCTAAATATATAGCAGCTGCCTTTGATAGGAAAGCACCTACTTTTAGACATGTAGAATATAAAGAATATAAAGCAGGAAGAAAGAAAATGCCGCAAGAGTTAGCAGAGCAGATTCCTTACATAAAAGAGTTACTTCAGAACTTTGGAGCAGCAAAATTTGAAATTGATGGATTCGAGGCCGACGATATAATTGGTACAATTGCTAGAAAAGCTGAAAGTGAAGGAAAAGAAGTATTTATAGTAACAGGTGATAAGGATGCACTTCAACTTGCAACTGATAACATTAAAGTTGTAATAAACAAAAAAGGGATGACACAGGTTGAGGTATATGATAGAGATAGATTAATTGAAGAGATGGGTGTGACACCTACAGAATTTATTGATGTAAAAGGCTTGATGGGAGATAAATCAGATAATATACCTGGAGTTCCTGGTGTAGGAGATAAAACTGCTTTTAAACTTATAAAAGAATATCATACTGTAGAGAATCTTTTGGAGAATCTTGATAAGGTAAAAGGAAAAAAACTAAACGAGAATCTTACTAATTATGCTGAACAGGCAATATTTAGTAAAAAATTAGCTACAATAAACACAGAAGTACCTATAGGATTTACAATGGATGAGATGGACTATGAGAAGAATAGAGATGCATCTAAATTAAGAGAAATGTTTTATAAATTCCAATTCAAGAGTCTCATAAGTAAGATTGGAAATGAACCAATTCAGAGTGAAGAGATAACTGTTGGAGCTGCAGTTGTCGACACGATAGAGGGATTGAAAAAGATAACAGCATCCTTAGAGAAAGAGGATACAATATACATTTTACATAGATTAGAGAATGTTAATAAATTTACAGAACTTGAATTAGTTGAATTCTATGTGAACAACGGAAAGACGATATACCATGTGGATATCAAAAAGATTTTTGAAGATTATAGAGAAGAAGCAGTTAAAGAATTGAAGAAGATTTTTTCAAATGAACTAAATGTTGTTGGACATGAGGTTAAAAATTTGTATACAGCATTGAGAAAGATTGGTATAGATGATTTCCTATTTTCATTTGATTGTGAGATTGCAGCATACCTTATTGATCCAGGAAAGAAAGGATATTCTCTTGAAAGTTTAATTGAAGGGCATTTGCATAGAGGGATTAATGGAGATAATAAAGATATTGAACTTATACACTATATTCCAGAGATGTATACTTTGCTAAAAGATAAATCAAAAGAATTAGATATTCATAAATTACTTTATGAAATCGAAATACCTCTTACAAAGGTTATTTCAGATATGGAATATGAAGGATTTAGAGTTGATAATGAGATGTTAAAAAGTCTTGGAGAAAAATTCAATAATGAAATTACTAAAACAGAAAGTGAAATATATGATCTTTGTGGAGAAGAATTTAATATAAAATCACCAAAACAGCTAGGTAAAATATTATTTGAAAAACTTGATTTACCAGCAATTAAGAAGACAAAAACAGGATACTCAACTAATGCTGAGGTTCTTGAAGAACTTCAAGATAAGCATCCCGTTATAGAGAAGATATTATTCTATAGACAGATAACTAAACTTAATTCCACTTATGTTGAAGGGTTACAGAGTGTTATAGATGAAGATAGTAAAATACATACTTCATTTAATCAAACTGTGACAACTACTGGAAGATTAACAAGTACTGAACCTAATCTTCAAAATATACCTGTTAAGTATGAAATGGGTAGAGAAATAAGAAAAGTATTCATTCCAGAGGAAAATAGTATAATACTATCAGCGGACTATTCACAGATAGAGCTTAGAGTGCTTGCTCATATATCAGATGATGAGACTCTCATAGATTCTTTCAAGAGTGAAGAAGATATTCATAAAAGAACTGCTTCAGAAGTGTTTGGAATTCCTATGGATGAGGTAACATCACTAATGAGAAGTAATGCAAAGGCTGTAAACTTCGGGATTGTATATGGGATTGGAGATTTTAGTTTGGCTAAGGATCTTAATATTTCTAGAAAAGAAGCTAAAACTTATATAGATGCATATCTCAGCAGATACCCTAAAGTTAAGGAATATCTTGATAGAATAATTGTAGAGGCAAAACAGAATGGCGAAGTTAGAACAATGTTGAATAGAAGAAGGTTTATTCCAGAGATTACTTCATCAAAGAAAATGATGATTGCATTTGGGGAGAGACTTGCTATGAATACGCCAATTCAAGGAAGTGCGGCTGATATAATTAAGATGGCTATGGTTAATGTTTGGAGAACAATTAAAGAGAAAAAACTAAAATCTAAAGTTATCTTACAGGTTCACGATGAATTGTTGCTTAATGTGGTTAAAGGAGAAGAACAGGAAATTATTAATATTCTTCAAAATGAAATGAGAGCACATGTGGAAAAAGATATAGAATTTAAAGTTCCAATGGTTATTGATATAAATGAAGGGACATCATGGTACGAAGCAAAATAAGTCAGTGTAGGATGTACTGCAGTAAATATATTATGAGGTGAGTTCTAAAATGATTAAAGTTGGACTGACTGGGGGAATTGGAAGTGGTAAGAGTACCATTTCTAATTTCTTAAAACAAATAGGAATAAAAGTTGTAGATGCGGATAAAATTTCAAGAGAAGTTCTAAGTATATATCCTGAAATAGAAGAAAAAATCAGAATTGAATTCGGCGAAAAGATATTTCATCAAGATGGAAGTCTTAACAGAAAATTGCTTGGAAATATAATTTTTCAGGATACTGAAAAGAAGCAGTCTTTTGAGAATATAATTATTCCATATATCATAAAAGAAATAAGAGAGCGAATTGATTCATTAGAGAAAAATAAAGAAAAGATCATTGTTTTGGATGCACCAACATTGATGGAAAATAAACTTAATGAAGAAATGGATTATAACATAACTGTATGGGTGGATAGAGAAACACAGATAGAGAGAGTCGTGGGGAGAGATGAGAGTTCTGTTGAAGAGGTTATTTCAAGAATTAATTCTCAGATGTCTCTTGATGAGAAAAAAGCGCTTAGTGATTTTATAATTGATAATAGAGGTACTGTTGAAGAGACACTTCAACAGGTGAAAAAAGTATTGAAAGTTATTGGTTTTCGTATACCTAAAGAAATGGGGAAGAAAGAGAGTGAAAAAAGTTAGAGGTATTTTCTTATTATTGTTGTTTTCTTTAATCGCAATTTGTGTTTTTCATAAAGAAATATTATCAATATATTATCCCGTAAAGTTTCAAGAGCATGTAGAAGTATTTTCAGAGGAACATGATTTGGATAAATATATTGTATATTCAATTATAAAAAATGAAAGTGATTTTAATGAAAAGGCAGAGTCAAATAGAGGGGCTAAAGGACTTATGCAGATAATGCCGTCAACAGCTGCGTGGATAGAGAGTGTAAAGAATTTTGGATATTTAAAAGAAAATCAATTATATGATGCTGAGTTGAATATAAGGATGGGATGTTGGTATATTTCAAATTTGATGGAAGAATTTCATGATACAGAAAAAGCTGTGGCAGCCTATAATGCAGGAAGAGGCAATGTTGCAAAATGGTTATCTAATGATGAATTTACAAGAGATAATAAGTTGATTTTTATTCCATTCAAAGAAACGGATATATATCTTAAGCGTGTAATGTTTTCATATAAGATGTATAAGTATATTTATGGCTCTTAAGGAATCTTTTGCATGGTATTTATTTGAAATATCTAATAAAGATTTTTATCTAAAATTCTAAAATGTGATTGACAAAAATATATAATTTGATAGAATATAGAGGTAGCCAAAATATACAAGCAGGTGTGGCGGAATGGCAGACGCGCTATCTTGAGGGGGTAGTGGACAAATGTCCGTATGGGTTCAAGTCCCATCATCTGCACCAAATAAAAAAACTCACTGAAAATTTCAGTGAGTTTTTTTATTTGGTGCAGAGTTGAGAACGATGGATGTTTCTTCTTTCATGTATTCGTGCATTGCTTCAGCAACTTTTTTTGAGTAGTGTACAGCTTCAACAACAGTACGTGCTCCGGTTACAACATCACCAGATGCAAAGATTCCTTCTCTTGTTGTTCTTCCGCAATCATCAGTAATAACTAGACCAAGAGAGTTAATTTCGATACCTCTTGAGGTAGAGACAATATTTGCTTTAGGACCTTGGCTAATAGCTATAATTATAGAATCACAAGGAAACAGTTTTTTTGTATCATCAGTGATAAATTTGATTTCGTCATTATCTTCAACTTTCTTTGTTTCAACATAGATAACTCCTTCAGGTGTGAATTCTATAGGGGTTTTAAATGTTTCGAAGTGAACACCATCAATTTTAGCATACTCAATTTCATATTCTCTAGCAGACATATCTTCTATACCTTTTCTGTATAATATGGAAACAGTTTTAGCTCCATTTCTAAGAGCAGTTCTCCCTACATCCATGGCAACGTTTCCAGCACCTACAACACAGACATTATCACCAAGTTCGTATGCGGATGGTCCTTTTAGGTAGTCTATAGCAAAATGTACATTTCCAAGAGTCTCACCTTTAATACCCAACTTTTTAGGTTTCCACACGCCAGTGCCTATAAATATAGAATCGTAACCATCGCTGAACATATCATCAATAGTTATAACAGGGCCAACAAGCGTATTGGGTCTTATTTTTACTCCAAGGTCAAGGAGTTGCTGTTTTAAAGTTTCTAATATTCTTTTTGGCAATCTAAATTCAGGAATGCCATACTGAAGAACTCCTCCAATTTTATCATGAGCTTCAAAAATTGTTACATCATAACCCTTTAAAGCTAATATAAAGGCGATAGTAATCCCAGAAGGGCCGGAGCCGATTATACCAATCCTACCAGGGAGTTTTTTCTCAGCAGCAAGATCAGCAATACTTAGTCTATACTCAGAAATATAATTTTCAATAGAGCTTATTTGTACAGGTGATGATTTTATACCTAAGATACAGTTGCCTTCGCATTGATGTTCATGTGGACATACTAAAGAGCACACAATAGATAGTGGATTGTTTTTAAATAATTTCTCCCCAGCTTCAGAAATATTACCCTCTAAAAGAAGTTTAATTACCTCCGGTATTGGAGTTGCTATAGGGCAACCTTTTACGCAACGTGGATTTTTGCATTGTAAACATCTTTTAGCTTCTTCTATAATATGTTTTCCCATGTCGACTAACTCCTTTCAATATAGATTTATTATTTTGAAATTTGTTCAATCAGAAAAATTCAAAAATAACGTATCTCTATATATTTTTAGCAAAGTCAGTATTATTTATTATAGGCTATAGGGCACATTATTATTGCATGATAGTATAAGTAAAGGGGATTAAAAAATCAACAGATAAATATTGTGATAAATTATAATATTAATTTATAAAATAAAAATTCTATAGATAACACATATAATGCACCTATTGTTCATAATTATTAATAAAGAAAACATACAAGATATTGGAGGTTTATGTTAATGAACAATAGATTCGGTAATGACTCACCACCAGTTGAGATGAATAACAATACTTATAATATGGTATCTTTACAACCTAGTATTGAAGTTGATGATATGAGATTCAGAACAATTGGTGGAGGACCAGCAGGAATAGGGTATGGATATGGTGGATTAGGGTTAGGTGGTTTAGGACCATACACAGGAGTGATTCCAGGCATAGCGTACCAAGGGGGAGCATATGGGCTTTCTAATCCATACTATAATACAGGTGATTCTGGATTATTAGGTATGCCATCTAATATAAATTTGCCGAGTGATGGTATGGAATTACAAAGTGGATTTGGTTTTTCACAATATGATGATGTGGATGATGACAGGGATAAATATGAAGAAGACTATGATTATAATGATGTTAGGCTTATACTCATGAAAATACAGAGATATAATCCAGGCATATTTAAGGCTCTTATGCGAACAGGAATGCCTTATTATGAAGTAAGAAGGATTATTAGGAAGATTATAAGATTAACTATGCTTTACATGAAAGATGATGATTAGATTCTTTTAAATATAGTTCATAATGATGTTGTGGAGAGTGGAGAATTATTAAAAAATTCTCCACCAAACATTTTTAATTCTTTTTGTATTTGACAAGGAAAATTTTAAATTTTGTAGAATATATTAAGAATATATTAAGTCGAGGTGAAATTATGTTAAGTATCTATGGAAAACTAGGTAACTATCATATTACTAGCGTTGGTAAAGAGGATTTAGAATATATGCATAAGTGGTACAATCATCAGCAGTTCCTTAATCAACATGAGTCAAGAACTCTAAATGAGGAGGAATTCTATGATAGTTTTCTAGGATATGTTATAAGTAAGCAAGAATTTTTTTTAAAAATATCAATAGAAGACAGAACTGTTGGGATGGTTAAAGGTCATCTGAATAATGAAGAAAAAAATGAACTATGGTTGACAGATGTTATTATGGATAAGGAAGCTATAAAAGAACAATCTTTTAAAGAACTAATTGATGGTATTATAAAGATATTAGATGATGAGCTGCATATAGATGAATGTTATGTTGGTGTGTTTATTGCAACAGAGGAAAATATAGAAAGATGGAACAAAAATGGCTTCATCAATGTCAGAACTATACATAATTATTTTACTATCAATAATGAAAAAATTGATGGAGGTATAATGGTTAAGAAGTGTAGAGCTGTATGAGCAGCGGTAAACTTGACAAATTCTCCAAAAAAAACTATAATTAAATATATAGACAACCTTATAGCGCATTTCATTGCGCGTTTTTTATTATAGCACCAGAGAACACAGTTAAGTTTTAGGAGGGGTAATATGAATTTATTCAGAGGCAAGTCATCTAGGATGTTATGTTTTATAAGTCTTATTATGCTTATGAAAATTAACATGACTACTGCTAGTGCAGATCCAATTCCAGATTCAAAAGAGAATCAAAGTAAAATATCTTCGAGCATTCAGGTAACTGGAGAAAAGGGAGAAATGAAGGTTCCTGATAGAGGAAAAGCTGCTCGAGAAAGATTGGAACAGGAAGCAAGAAGTTTAAAATCAAGAGGACAAGCTACTGCAAGTACGTACGGCGACAGACAATTAATATCTGGAGATGCAGGTACATTACTTGATTATGCTTACAGTTACCTAGGAAGACCGTATGTGTGGGGAGCTAAAGGACCTTACTCATTTGATTGTTCAGGATATACATCTTATGTATATAAGATGATAGGTATATACATTCCTTCATATACTGGAGATCAAGTTAGATATGGAAAAGCAGTTTCAAAAGAAGATTTACAACCAGGAGATCTTGTATTTTTTAATACATACATGGACTATGGACATGTTGGTATTTATGTTGGTAATAATAAATTCATACATGCATCAACAACAAAGGGCGTTACGATAACTTCTTTATCAGGTTATCATTTAGATCATTATGCTGGAGCTAGAAGAATAATTCAAGAGTAAAATAAAACTTAATATATAACTTATAAAAAGCACACCGGAATAGGTGTGCTTTTGTAGTGGAAAGACTTAAAAGAATAGTTGAGAGTGGAGAGTGGAAAGTTGAGAACGTAGGATGTTTCTGCTCGGTGAGCAGAAACTACAATTTGTTGGTTATGAAACAATAATGATTCACTGGTTTCATTTGAGAAGAAACAGTGTACTTTAAATACAATATTTTATCCCAGATAAAATGAGTAAAATCTTCTTGTTCTAAAGACCAATATAATATGGGTTCTGACCTAAGTCAGAAGCATCCAACATTCTCCATTTCCTTTAAGTAGGTTGTCCTTTTAGTTCTAAAAAATTCTTCAAACGTGTATATATATATTAGCTTAAATTTAATTTAATTTATATATTACACAAGGAGATGAGAAAATGAGAAGAGTTATGAATAATGATGGTAAAGTTATAGTAATACTATTGATGATTATTTTTATCAGTTCTTTTTCCCTTGGGGCCTTATTTTTTAATATGGTATTTAATAAAGTAAGTAGGGGAAATAATGGGAAGATTGAGAATGCTTATGAGGTTATAAACCCTACACATATTGAAGAACACAATTCCACGGGAGAGGAACAATCAGAAGAAGTATTAGCAACTAAAACTCTATATGGTATTCAATGTGGTGTATTCAAAAATGATGAATATGCTACTGTACTCTATAATGAATTAAAGGAATTCGGTATACCATTTATAGTTCAAGATCTTGAATATTATAGAGTTATTTTTGGCGTATTTTCAGAGGAAAGTACAGATGCAATGATAGGATATTTAGAAGAGAATGGATTTGAGGTATCAAAATTTGAGATAATAACTCAGATTAAAAGTATTGATGAAGAAATAAAATATGAAATAGAATTAGGTGCATTAAAGCTTATTTGGAAGATGATAAATAGAAATATGGAGCTAGTTTCAACGGAATCTTATAAGAATTGGGTTAAAGACCAAAAATATAATGAATTTAAAGAAAGTGGGTTAGCAGCCAAAGATGCATTAGCATTACCAGATGAAATTTATATTAATGAAAGTGAAGAAATTTTAAAAAAATTTTACAAAGAATATAAAAAAAATAAATGATTTATATATTGAAATATTTCTTCTTGTTTAAGTTAATTTTTGATGATAAACTATAAATAAAATACGTAAACAATGGGGGAGTATTATGAGTAGTAGAAGTAAAAATATTTTGTTCTTAATATTTTTAGTTTTACTTGGGGGTGTTGCAGGTACCTTGGTGGGGGATATACTGGGGAGTAAGTTTGATTCATTAAACTTTCTTAAAGATTATTCATATAACCTAGGACTAACAGCACCTTTAGTTTTTGATGTAAAAGTATTAAAAATAACATTTGGATTTAGTATTTACTGTAATATAATGACGGTACTGGGTATGATACTAGGGATAGTTGTTTATAGGAATTATTAATTCAGGCTGATTGGAGTGAAAATATGAAGGTTGTTCTAGCTTCAGCATCTCAACGAAGGCAGGAACTTCTCAAAAGAATAGTGGATGATTTTGAGATAAAAGTAAGTGCTTTCAATGAGGATATTATACCATTCAATGGGAAACCACATGAATATGTTATGGAATTGGCCTTAGGGAAAGCTAATGATGTAGCGGAAAAATGTAATGAAGGTGTAATAATAGGGTGCGACACAATTGTTACATTAGACAATGAAGTTCTAGGGAAACCTAGAAGTGAGAAGGAAGCAGTGAAAATGCTTGAGAAACTCAGTGGTAGGAGTCATGAGGTGTACTCAGGTATTGCAGTTATACATAAAGAAAGTGGTGAAATATTACAGGATTTTTGTGTAACAAAAGTTGAATTCTCAGATATTAATAGAGAAGAAATTTTAGAATATGTAAAGAGTGGAGATCCGCTGGATAAAGCAGGTGCCTATGGTATACAAGGTAAGGCAGGTGTTTTTGTACAAAAGATAGAAGGAGACTACTATAGTGTAGTGGGTTTACCACTTAACAAACTATATAAAATGCTTAAATCTATTATGTAATATGTTTAAAATTGGATTAAATGACAAGACTTCAAGTATAGGTATAAAGGCTTATTTGGAGGTTTGTTATGAAACAATTAAAAATAAAAGATATTCCTTGTAATGAAAGACCAAGGGAAAAGATGAGCATCTATGGTGTTGAATCTCTAGGAAATTCTGAGCTATTGGCCATTTTACTAGGCAGTGGGAGTAAAAAAGAAAATGTATTGCAATTATCCAGTAGAGTTTTAAAAGAATTTGGCGGACTTAATAATGTTTTTAGTGCTTCAAAGGAAGAACTCACAGAGATACAAGGTATTGGTATTGCAAAAGCATCGCAACTTATAGCCCTATCAGAGCTGTGTAAAAGGTATAGGAGTTATAAAAGCAAAGAAAAAATAAAAATAACTGAACCAAAAGATATAGTTGAGAATTTTATGGAAGAAATGAGAGTGTATTCAAAGGAAATATTGAAATTGCTAGTGCTAAATACTAAAAAAGAAATAGTTACTGCTAGAGATATTTCTATAGGAACTAATAACAGTGCATTGATACACCCAAGAGAGGTCTTTAATTTAGCAATTAAGAACTGTGGTGATTCAATAATTCTAATTCACAATCATCCATCAGGAGACCCAAAACCTAGCAAAAATGACATAAATGTAACCCTAAGATTAAAGGAATGTGGTAAATTATTAGGGATAGAACTTATAGATCATATAATTATTGGTGATAGAAAATTTACTAGTATGAAAGAAAAAGGATTTGTATAGAAGAAAGGAGAAAAAAGTATGGGATTATTTGGAGTAACAAAAGATATGGGAATTGACTTAGGAACAGCCAATACTCTTGTTTATTTAAAGGGAAAAGGAATTGTTTTGAGAGAACCTTCAGTTGTTGCAGTAAACACAAAGACAGGAGAGGTATTAGCTGTAGGTGATGAAGCAAAAAAAATGATTGGTAGAACTCCAGGACACATAGTTGCAATAAGACCTATGAAAGATGGAGTAATAGCTGATTTTGATATAACTGAAAAAATGTTAAAGTATTTTATTAGCAAGGTTTGTTCAAGAAGTGCATTCACAAGTCCTAGAATAGTTGTTTGTTTTCCTTCAGGAGTAACTACAGTTGAAAGAAGAGCAATAGATGAAGCAACTAGAAGAGCTGGAGCAAGAGGTGTTGAGCTACTTGAAGAGCCTATGGCAGCAGCAATTGGAGCTGGGCTTCCGGTTAATGAAGCAACAGGGAATATGATTGTTGATATTGGAGGAGGAACAACTGAAGTTGCTGTTATATCTTTGGATGGAATTGTTACAAGTCAATCTTTAAGAATAGCAGGAGATGAGCTTGATAAATCAATAATTTCTTATATAAAGAGAAAATATAACCTTATGATAGGTGAGAGAACTGCAGAGAATATTAAAGTTACATTAGGTAGTGTTTTCGAGTTTGAAAGAGTAAAAGATAGCATAGTTGACGGTCATGTTGTACATGGAGAAGAAATTGTGGACACCATGGAAATAAAAGGTAGAGATCTTTTGTCTGGATTACCTAAAAATATTGAGATTAGAAGAGATGAAGTGAGAGAAGCTTTACATGAGCCGGTTATGAGTATCATTGAAGCTATTAAGAATACACTTGAAAAAACACCACCTGAACTAGCTGCTGATATCATGGAACAAGGAATCACTTTAGCAGGAGGAGGCGCTTATCTTAAGGGTATGGCAGAACTTATAACACATGAGACAAGAATGCCTGTTAATATTGCGGACAATGCACTGGATTGTGTAGCAATTGGGGCAGGTAAAGCTATCGAATACGCGAGTTTTGGCAAAAGAAGATAATGAACAAGAAGATTAAAAGATATAAAAATGTGTTCATTGTATTAATGTTGTGTCTTTCATTCGTGTTGTTGATATCATTAACTTCTAATAGAGAAAAGGTTTCTTTTATGGAAGATGGAATGGCAGTTCCTATTAATGGAATTCAGAGTGTTGTTTTTAAACTATCTAATGGAATAAGTGAAGGTATTGAAACTATAAAGAAATTTACTAAACTAAAAGATGAAAATGAACAACTTAATAAGGAGATAGCAGATTTACAGATGAAGATTAATGAACTTCATATAATTAAGAAGGATTATCAGGATCTGAAAAAGATGTTAAATTATAAAGATACACATGATGAATATGAATACGTTGGCTGTGAGATTATTGGCGTTAGTGGGAATAGTTACTTTGAAGGATTTGTAATTAATAGAGGGTCAATAGATGGAATAGAGAAGCGTATGGTAGCAATCTCTCCAAATGGATTAGTTGGACAGGTGACCGCTGTAGGAACAAACTGGGCAAGAATACAAACCCTCGCTAATGAGAACATTGCTGTAGCGGGATATATTGAAGAAACCCAGGAAGTTAATGGAATTGTTAAGGGGTATAAAGATTATGACAATAAAGTACTTGCCAAGATAGAAGTTCCAACACTAGATTCTAATATAAAAAAAGGAGATACAGTGTATACTTCAGGTGTTGGAGATGTGTATCCAAAGGGTATAAAAATTGGAAAAGTTATAGATGTATATGAGGACCAAAGTAAAGTAGTTAAATACGGTATTATTGAGCCCTCAGTAAAGATAAATAAGATTGATAAATTATATATTATTGTACCTAAAAAAATTAGAGAGTACGATGAATAAGGTGTTGAGTTTATGAAAAAATACATGATGTTATTTTTTATAAGCATACTTATACTTGTAGTAGATAACACACTGATGCCCTTTATTGTCATCAGTGGTGCTTATCCGAGTATGTTATTTATATTTTGTATTTCTTTTTCCTTTTTTGCAGATTTTAACGAAGTTATTTTTATAGGATGTGTCTCTGGATTGCTTCAGGACATGTTTTTTATAGATGCTATAGGAGTGAATGCCCTTATAAATATACTGTTATGTTTAAGTGTGGCATACATAGGGAAGAACTTTATTAAAAGCAAGCTTTTAGTGCCAGTAATTATGGTGTTCTGTGCTTCTTTAATCAAAGGATTTATTCTTATAGGAGTTTTAAAAATATCTGGAAATAGTCTATTTTTAAGAGATGTGATATATATATCAGTTTATAATTTGTTTCTTGCTGCTATTCTTGAAAAGATGATATATAAATTTTATAATTTAGAATTAATCAAGAATAATTGGCAATTTTAGGTGGTGAACACGTGAATAATAATGAGAATTACAAGCAGTTGAAGACTCCAAAGAAGAAAAAAAAATTTACTAGGTATACAGTTATGATTATTTCCATGTGTTTGATTTTTTCTACTATAGTGGGAAAGTTGATCTATTTACAAGTGTTAAACGTGGAGATTTATAGAGAAAAAGCTAACAATGGACGCCATAAGGTGATTTCCAATACTGCTCCTAGAGGAAATATATATGATGCAGATGGAGAAATTCTGGCTACAAACAAACAAGGATTTAGCCTAATCTTTACAGAAACAAGTGAGAGCAAAGAAAACTTCTTTTTAACTATAAAGGAAGTTTTTGCTGTTCTTGAAGAAAATGGAGAAATTTTATCGGAAAACTTTCCACTAAAAGTAGAACCCTTTAGATTTGATTTTGCGGTTAGGGAACAGGATAGAGAATGGATAGAGTGGAGATTTAAATGTGATAGAGGATTTGATGATGCTGTAAGGAAAGTTAAGTTCAAAGGTAAGAACATGGCTGACTTGAATGAGGAAGAACTTAAAGTAATTGAAGAAGAGTTGAAGTTAATAGATGCCGAAGAAGTTTTTAGAGCTTTGATAGAAAAACACAGTATATACAATATTATGAAAAATCAATATTCCAATGAAGAGTGGAATAAACTTTTGAAGGACAAAAAAGCCTTAATAGATCTTCTTCTTAAAGCGGTTCCACATGAAGATATAAGAAAGTATATGGTAGTAAAAGACAATATTGAGATGAGTAGTTATAAAGGATATAGACCTGTAACTATAGCTAATGATTTAAAGATTGAAACAGCATATGTTTTTGAACAAATTCAGTCGGAACTTCCTGGAATTTCAATATTAAAACAACCAATTAGATATTATCCATATGGCGAATTAGCATCTAATATTGTGGGGTATATTGGGAAAATAGATGAGCAATATAAAGATTTATATGAAGAGGGCGGGTATGATGTTCATGAGGACTATATTGGTAGATCCGGTATAGAGAGTGTATATGAGAATGTACTAAGAGGGACACGAGGAGAAGAGAGCATAGAAGTAAACAAGGATGGAAGAAAGGTGAAAACCCTAGGAGAGAGACCAGCTACACCTGGAGAATCTATTTATCTTACTATTGATTGTAAACTTCAGAGAGCAGCAGAAGAAGCGCTAGATCAAACTATGGCTTATATGAGGGACCTTGGAAAATATAAAGCAGATAAAAAAACACTGGATGACGTTGATAAATCCAATGCTACAAGAGGTGCTGCTGTAGTTATAGATGTTAAGACTGGTGATATACTAGCTTTAGCTAGTAGACCTGGAATCGATTTAAATCTTTTTACTGTACCAGGAAGACTTGATTCTGTTACTTATAAGTCTATATTCAGTCCAGATCTTGAAACATTTGGTATGGCGTATGTGTTGGAGCATGAACTATATAAGAATGAAGAAATCAATGGAAAAGATTTAAAAGATCTTAATGAGAAAGAGCGTATTGAGGTTATATTCAATGAATTATTTCCTAAAAATAAAAGCGGAATTAGAGAAGATAGATATGATATATACCCAAAAGCAGCATTTAATTATTCCACAAAATCAAGAGTACCACCAGGCTCAATATTTAAGATGCTTACTGGGGTAGCGGGACTTGAGGAGGCGGTAATTTCTCCTACAGAAAAGATATATGATGCAGGTCCATATACTAAAAGATATAAGGATTTTAAAGGTGCCAGCTGGATGTATAACTTATATAGAGGAAGTCACGGGAATCAGGATGTTCAAGATGCAATAAGAGACTCTAACAACTATTATTTCTTTGAAGTAGCCGATAGGTTATATGAAAAAGGCGGAGCGGGGACTAAAGAAAGTTTGGATATGTTGGGTAAATACGCATGGAAATATGGATTAGGCGCTAATATGGAAAATCCAGCATCAAAGGCTAAAACAGGTATTGAGATTGATGAAGCTTTTGGTCAAGTATATTATTATGATGCTGGTAAAAGATATCATAGTAAGGTATATACATGGAGTTTATATGATCATTTGATAAAAGGAACTGCTTCAATATGGGTTGGGGAATATAAGCCAATAAATATTGTTCCTGATGAAGAGAAAGATGGTGCAGAGGTATATGCTATAAAGAAAGAATTAACCAGTGCTATCAAAGAACAGATGATGAGTGTGAAAGATGCGGATTTATCTGTGATAGATGAGGGCTTAAGAGCCTTGATTGAAAAGAATGAAGAGTATAGAGGGCAATATACTGATAAAGATATTGAAGGTATCAAAAGGGCTATTAGCTCATCTATAAACGATGCTAGAACAGAAATTATAAGAGCAGTAAATCTTTATAATGCATCTATAGGTCAAGGGCTTAATCAATTTACTCCATTACAACTAGCAAATTATATAGCTACATTGGTAAATGGAGGATATAGATATAAACTCCATCTTATTGAAAAGATAGTTGATTCAGAAGGAAATATTATTGAGGATTTTGGTAAGGAGAATATCATATTTGATGAGACAAATGTAAGCAAAGAGACTGTTGAAGTTATTAAAGGTGGTATGCAAAAAGTTACTAGTACTCCAGCAGGTACAGCGTACAGCACATTTAAAGATTTCCCTATTAAAAATGGAGGAAAGACTGGATCTGCAACATATCAAGCCAATCAAGATGAATATGGTAGAACATCATATGCCACATATGTAGGATTTGCACCATATGATAATCCGGAAATTGCAGTTAGTGTTGTAATATTTGATGGAGGACATGGTGGATATGGTGCCGGAGTTGCGAAAGCAATTTATGAGGAATATTTTAAAGAACAAATCTTAAGGGAAAATCCTAAGTATGAGTTTATGCTTGAACAACCAGTGGAACAAAAAGAAATGGAAAATTGATAATGGATAATTGAGAATGATGGATGGTTCTGACTTAGGTCAGAACCTATTTTTGTATTTTTGTAAATTTTATTTAATAAAGAATAATTATAATATTTAGGAAGGGATTCACATATAAATATTGAATTTGTAAATATAGATTATATAAATTGAATATATAAATATATTACAAAGGATTAAGGGGTGGAAATTGTGAATGTAAATCTTCAGACAGAAATATTAAATGGAAAAGAAATTAAAAAAAAGAAAAGATTTTCAAGATACACTGTGTTAATCATTATTACGTGCTTGATATTTGGGGCAATAATTGGTAAGTTGATAAACTTACAAGTGATAAATGTTAATATGTATAGAGAGTATGCTAGTAATGGTAGTCATAAAATGGTATCTCATGCTGCTCCAAGAGGGGAGATTTTTGACAGAAATGGAGAAATATTGGCTGCTAATAAATTAGGATTCACATTGATTTTTACAGAGACAAAGGAAAGTAATAATAAATTTTTTCATACAATGGATGAGGTATTTGAGATTTTAGATAAAAGTGGAGAGTCCATTATAGATAGATTTCCTTTGAAGGTTGACCCAGTAAGGCTTGAATTTGGAGTTAGTGATGAGTGGATAGAAGGGGTTGATAGGCAATTTAAAAATGATAGAGGATTTAATTATGAAATTTTATATAAAGATTTTAGTGGAAAGAAAATGGCTGATTTAAACGAAAGTGAAATTAGTTATATAAATGAAAAATTGAAAAATATAACTCCGGAGTATATATATAGGAGTCTTATAAAGAAGTATGGATTATACAATATAATCAGGGATGATTATTCAGATAAAGAGTGGGAAAGTCTTTTGAAGGATAAAGAGAAGCTTGTAGATAAACTTATAAATAAAGTGGATAGCAATGTAATAAGAAAATATATGATAGTTAAAGATACCATGAAAATGCAAAGTTTTAATGGTCATAGCCCAAGTGTAATTGCAAAAGATCTAAAGAGTGAAACATCTTATATATTTGAACAAATTCAATCAGAATTACCTGGGATTTCAATTCAAAAACAACCTATAAGATATTATCCTTATAATGAAACTGCTTCAAATGTTATGGGGTATGTTGGGAAAATAGGTGAACAAAACAAAGAAAAATATGAAGAGAGAGGGTATGTTATTCATGATGATTATATAGGAATAACTGGATTGGAAAGTAAATTTGAAGATGTTTTGAAAGGAATTAGAGGGGAAGAGAGTATTAAGGTAAATTTGGATGGAAGAAAGGTAAAAACCCTGGGAGAAAGACCGGCAACACCAGGAAATTCAATTAAACTTACAATTGATTATAAACTGCAGATGGCAGCGGAGAGAGCATTAGATGAGACAATGGAATATATGAGGGGGCTTGGCAAGTTAAACTCACGAGGAGAAGATGATGACGTTGATAAATCTAATGCTACTAGAGGGGCTGCAGTGGTTATAAATGTGAATACTGGTGAAATACTTGCACTAGCAAGTAGACCAGGAATTGATCTTAATCTTCATGCTGTACCAGGTAGACTTGATAATGAAACCTATAAGGAAATATTTATGCCGGATATAGAAAAATTCGGACGAGAGTATATTTATAAACATGAGCTTTATAACCAAAAAGAAATTAATGGGAAAAGTCTTGAAGGTAAAGCTATGTGGGAGAAAGTTAAGATATTAATGGATGAGATGTATCCTAGTGATAAGAATGGATATAGAGCTGATAAATATGGTACTAGACCAAATCCTGTATATAATTATGCAACTCAATCAGTTATACCTCCTGGATCTACTTTTAAGGTGTTGTCAGCTGTTGCAGGGCTAGAAGAGGGGGTTATAACTCCAAAAGAGAAAATATATGATGCAGGACCATATAAAAAGAGGTATAGGGCTTTTAATGGTGCAAGTTGGATGTATAATGTACATAGAAGTAGTCACGGGAATCAAAATGTTATTGAAGCTATTAGGGATTCAAACAACTATTATTTTTTTGAGGTTGCAGATCGACTATTTGAGAAAAAAGGTCCAGGAACAAAAGAAAGTTTAGATATATTAGCAGAATATGCGTGGAAATTCGGTTTAGGTGCTAATATGGAAGATGAAAAACGTTATTTAGAGACGGGAATTGAGATAAATGAAGGATTTGGTCCAGTTTATTACTATGATTTTGGTAAGAGAGAAAATAGTAAAGATTATACACGGAATTTGTATGAGTATCTTAAAAATGGAGTAGCATCTATCTGGGTAGGGGGATATAAACCTATTGATATATTACCTGATATGAATAAAGATAGTGAAGAGGTATATAAAATAAAAAAGGAGTTAACAAGTAGTATAAAATATCAGATGACTAGTGAGGATAAGATTGATACTACAGAAATAGGCATAAAAGTTAGAGAACTTATTGAAAATAAAAAAGAATATAAGAATAACTATAGTGAAAAAGATATTTGTAATATTATAAAAGCTATTACAGCATCACTATATGATGCTAGGACAGAAAATAAAAGTGGAGTAAATCTCTATAATGCTGCAATTGGACAAGGTAAGAGTCAATTCACTCCACTTCAGCTTGCTAACTATGTAGCTACCCTGGTTAATGGTGGATTTAGACGAGAAGTATATCTTGTAAAAGAAATAATGGACCCAGATGGTATTGTAATTGAAGATTGCTCTAAAGATAAAAAGATAATTAATGAAACAGGAGTTAGTCAAGAGACTGTAGATGTTGTAAAAGAAGGAATGTTACAAGTTACAAGTAATATTAACGGGACAGCATATTCTACATTTAAAGATTTTCCTATTAAGAATGGAGCCAAAACTGGGTCTGCAACTTTCCAAACTAACCAAGAAGAATATGGAAGGACATCATATGCTACGTTTATTGGGTTTGCGCCCTATGATAATCCTGAAATAGCAGTGAGTGTAGTGGTTTTTGATGGTGGACATGGAGGGTATGGTGCAAATGTTGCAAAGGCAATATATGAAGAATATTTTAAAGAACAAATTTTAAAAATAAATCCTGAGTATGATTTTTTTCTTAAAGAACAGCAAGAAGAATAAAACATAGTTGAGAGTTGAGAACGATGGATGTTTGTGCTAAGGGCAGAAACTATATTATTTTGTTCTTTAGGACAAAGAGGTTTTACTCATTTTATCCTGGATAAAATATTGTATTTAAAGTGCAATGGTTTATCTAAAGGAAACGAGCAAAACACTATTGTCCAAGGGACAATAAAATAAAATTTCTCGAAGAGAAATGTCCCACGTTCTCCACTCTCCACTCACAACTCTCCATTTTTTTTAAGGGCTTTGGATTCATAATTTTTTAGCACTTTCATCTAAATTTGTCATTTATACATAAATTTTAATGGTTTGTAGATTATAATTAAAATAAATGTAAAATAAAATAGGGAAATTAAGTAGAAATGAGAAGGACTTTATTGAGTTATGTTGAATATTTAAAGGAAAGAGGGATTAAAAGCTTTGAAAATGTAACCGCAGAAGGGTAGAATAAGATTATGAAACCAAAAGGGATAACAATCAAAGGATATAGTGAAGGACTTAATATTGTAATCAATCTTGATGCATTTGAAGATGATAGGCACATGTTACATATGTTTAAAGGGAAATTAAAGTCTTCAAAGAAGTTTTATCAAAATTCTTCTTTGATTCTTACAACTCAATTAAGTGAGCTAAGTGACAAAGCAATTAATGAGATAAAGGCTTTCTTGTATAATGAATTGGAAGTAAAAGAATGTATCTTTAAGGAACTTGAAGAAGTTAAAAAAAAGAGCTTTAGTGGAATCTATGAGGGAAAAACAAAGTTTATTAGAAAAAGCATAAGAAGTGGGCAAGTAATTGACTATAATGGAAATATAGTAATTATTGGTGATGTCAATCCAGGAGCAGAGGTTATAGCACAAGGCAATATCATTGTAATGGGATCTCTAAAAGGTGTGGTACATGCAGGTTGTAATGGGAATAATTCTGCGATTATTGCAGCGATTAATATGCAGCCAGCACTGGTAAGAATTGGGGAGTATGTATCACGTTCACCAGAAGACGAATTTAAACCAAGCTATCCAGAGGTTGTTAAGGTTAAAAATGGAGAGATAGTAATAGAACCATATTTATTAAATAAATTTTTATAGATGGAGGGAACACAATGGGAGAAGCAATCGTTATAACATCAGGTAAAGGTGGGGTAGGAAAAACTACTACAACTGCTAATATCGGAACAGCGCTTGCATCATTAGGAAAAACAGTTGTTGTTGTTGATGGTGATACAGGATTAAGAAACCTAGATGTTTTAATGGGATTAGAAAATAGAGTAGTTTATACACTTGTTGATGTTATAGAAGATAAATGCAAATTAAAACAAGCACTTATAAAAGATAAGAGATTCGAAGGTCTCTTTCTATTACCTACTGCACAGACTAGGGATAAGACTGATATAAGTAGAGATGCTATGTTAGAACTTACTAATAGGTTGAAAGAAGAATTTGACTACGTATTGATAGATTGCCCAGCGGGAATAGAACAGGGATTTGAAAACGCTGTTGCTGGAGCGGATAGAGCACTTGTAGTAGTTAATCCTGAGATAACATCTGTTAGAGATGCAGATAGAGTTATTGGTAAACTAGACTCAAAAGGATTTGAAAATCACAAGCTTATTGTAAATAGAATGAACTATGAGATGACTCAAAAAGGTCAAATGCTTGGAGTAGATGATATAATCAATTGTCTTGCTATTAAACTTATAGGGGTTGTTCCTGAAGATAAGGGGGTAACTATTGCTACAAATAAGGGTGAGCCTATTGCATTAGATAATCAAGCAATTGCAGGACAAGCCTTTGTAAATATCGCTAAGAGAATAACTGGAGAAGAGATTCCGCTACTAGACTTATCTGGGGCTAGTACTGGGTTTATATCGACTCTTAAGAAGTTATTTAAAGTGAAGTAGGAGGGCTTAAAATGGATTTGTTGAAGCAATTATTTTCTAGTAAAACATCAGCTAAGGACATGGCTTCTGATAGATTGAAACTTATCCTTATTCATGACAGAGCAAATTTATCACCAGACTTACTTGAGAATATTAAAGTAGATATATTGAAGTGTATCTCAAAATATATTGAGATAGATGATGGTGAAGTAGATGTGAAAATGGCTAACAAGGATGAGATACCATATGGTTCACCTGCGCTAATCGCTAGTATACCTATAAAAAGAATCAAGTAATAAAGATATTCAAATTCTTAAGGTGGAAAACAGAGTGAAAATATTATTTGCAGTAAGGTTAAGGAAGTTATGAGAGTTAATCGAATAACTTCTTTTTATTTTTCTAATATAACTTTAAACACAATAAATTAATAAGATTTTTACAAAATTTCAATTATGATTGGGAAACATGTATGATATAATTTAAATAGAGATTATTGAATTTAGGCATATGGACTAGTTATTTGTTTGAATTTGCCTTAAGAAAGAGGATTGTGTATGTTGCATAAATTGAACGTTAATATAAATAAAAAACTTTTTAGATATTTAAGCTATGACATTTTGATAGTGTGCAGTATGTTGGTTCTTTTTGGAGCCATAAATATTTATAGTGATACAAAAAGATATGCAGGAATTCAGTATTTCAAGCTTCAGATGTCTTGGTTGGTTATTGGATTGATAGCTGTTGGTTTTATAATTTTGATAGATTATATGGTTATAGCAAATTATGCTCCTATCATTTATTGGTCTAGTATAATATTATTAATAATAAATCAATTTATTGGTGATACAGTTAATGGTGCAACTGGATGGATAAGTATAGGTAGTAGAGCAATTCAACCTTCGGAATTTGCAAAACTTGCGCTCATTATCATGTTGGCAAAAAAACTACATGATATGGAAGGCAAGATAAATAATTTAAAGAATTTTTTAATCATATGTTTTTATGCATTTATCCCTATGGCTATCATATTAAAACAACCTGATATGGGTATGGCTATGGTTTGCTTCTTTACTGTCCTTGGGATAGTTTTCATTGCTGGATTAGATTTAAGGGTGATTATTGGAGGGCTTACTGGAATAGCTGCATTGATAGTAGGTATATGGAACTCTCCTTTAATGAAGCCGTATTGGAAAGGGAGATTAGTAGCATTTGTAAATCCAGAAGCGTATTCAAAGGACTATAGCTTCCAGTTAAAGCAATCTTTAATTGGAATAGGTTCAGGGGGGGCGTCAGGAATTGGGTATGGTAAGGGGAGTCAATACATGTTTGTACCCGAATCCCATACAGATTTCATCTTCGCTGTAATAGGGGAAGAATGGGGGCTTATGGGAGCCATATTTATTCTTTTATTATATGGATATTTAATAGTAAGATTTATATATATATCTAAGAATTCTAAAGATTTATTTGGAAAGATAATATGTATTGGAATCACATCATCTTTCTTGTTCTCTATATTCCAAAATATAGGGATGACTATTGGGTTAATGCCAGTAACAGGTATTACACTGCCATTATTGAGTTATGGCGGAAGTTCAATGTTAACTAACTTTATAGGAATTGGGTTAGTATTGAATATTGGGATGAGAAGAAAGAAAATTAATTTCTAAATAACTCAAGGCACTTTAAGAAACTCTTAAAGTGCCTATTTTAATATAAAAAAATCCCAAAAGTTTATAAACAATAGAATAATGAGTTTAGAATGATGATTTTATAAGGTGTATTTTTGTAATAATTCTAAATTAATGAAAATATAAATTAGAATGAAACTATTACAATGGAGGATACTATGGGAAATTATAATCAGTTGTACAAAAATTATTATAAACAGGTTTCGGGTGTAGAAGAAAGGCCACAACATGATGAATATAGGAATAGGGTAGAGAGCATAAACTATCGTAGAAGATATCAAGGCCGTAGGATGGGGTTTGCTGAAAAGTTTATATATCAGAGTATAGTTGTAGTGTTAATTGCAGGTACATATATATTTAGTCCATATTTTGGTAATAAAGCAAATGCTGTAATTAGAGGGAATATGAATAAATACTTAGTAACGTGGGATATGAGTGATGAGGTAAGGAATTTTTCTTTTAGCGAATTCCAAGAGAGTTGTATTGAAAAAATAGATGTAGTGGTAAATAGTATAACTGGTGGTGGAGGGGCTTTTTCTCTAATGAAGGAGGACTTTCTTCTTCCCATAAATGGAAAGGTAATAAATGCTGATAAGATGGATAGTGAGAAGGAATTAATTATAAGTAGTCAATATAATGGAGTTGTAAGAAGTTCCTATGAGGGAACGATAAAGAAAATAACAAGTGAGGAAGATGGGAAAGTGACAGTTATAATAGACCATGGAAGAGGGGTAGAGACGGTTTATGGTAACTTAAATGGCGTGTATTATAAAGAAAAGGATTCAATAGGTACAGGAGAGGTGTTAGGTTCTGCTGCCTTAGATGACAATAAAAAGTTTGCAGTTGTGTTTAAAATACTCTACATGGGTAAAGAAAAAAATCCTGTTAAATATATGACTGTCAATGGTATCTAAGATTCTTTGAATATGCCTTAAATATGAAATTATTTATAAGTAATAGAAAGATTGCTTTTTAACAATTTTGAGGAGGCAGAATGTTAAAGAAATTTTTAATAATTGTAGCTTATATTCTCTTATTGTTCATCTTAGGGTTTCAAGGGAAGATTTTCATAGCATTTTTCCTAGTGTTCCTTCATGAATTAGTGCACTATATTGCTGCACGGATTTTAGGCTATGACAAGGGGAAGATAAGCTTTATTTTTATTGGGTTAGTATTGAAAATGGATAGTTTGAATGATGTTACTCCACGTGAGGATATAATAATAAGTATTGCTGGTCCGCTATTTAATTTGATACTAGCTATAATCTCTTTTGCACTTTGGAGTGGACATAGGGGTGCTGAGATATACCAAACTCTATATTATAGCAACTTGACACTTGGACTTTTCAATCTTATACCTGCCTATCCCTTGGATGGGGGAAGAGTGTTTCGAGGGATCTTAGGATGTAAGATGAATTTCAAAAAAGCTAATAGGATAGCATATACAATTAGCTTAATAATAGGCATAGTGTTTATGCTTTTTTACTTTACAATTGTTTTTAGTGGAGAAAAGAATATTTCATTCGGACTTATAACATTATTTATAATTCTAGCTTCATATACAGAAATGAAAAAATCAGCATTTTTAATAATGGGGGATATGGTGAGAAAGAAAGTAAGGTTTATAAAAAAGAAATATATTGAAGGAAGGACAATATGCATACATGAAAAGATAGACCTACTTGATGCTATGGGGTATGTAGATAAATATAGATTTAGTACTTTTTTAGTTCTAAATGATGATATGCAGGTGGTCGATATGTTCTATGAGGACGAACTTATAAAGGGTTTAAAAAATTATGGGAATGTACCTTTAAGAGAATTTTTAAAAACCTTATAAATTTTGGATGTTTTGACTTGTTGGTGATATTGGGGAGATTAGAATGAGGGTTTTCAACGGTTGGAAGCATATTAGCTTTACCTCTTATTGTGCTTATGATATTATATTATAATGAATAACACATACAGGAGGATAATGATGAACAGAATCACTGATGAAATATTAAGTCGTGTAGAAAAACCCGTGAGATACATCGGGGGAGAATTGAATTCAATTGAAAAAGATAAAAGTTCTATTGATATAAGATTTGCTTTTTGTTTCCCAGATGTTTATGAGGTTGGAATGTCTCATCTTGGAAGTAAAATTTTATACTATACATTAAACCAAAGAGAAGATACTTACTGTGAGAGGGTTTTTACTCCATGGATGGATTTGGAGAAGGAAATGAGGGATAATAATATTCCTTTATATGCTCTAGAAAGTAAAGATCCTCTTAATCAATTTGATATAGTGAATTTCACTCTACAATATGAGATGAGTTATACAAATATTTTAAATATGTTAGATATGTCTGGAATAACACTTAGAGCATCAAAAAGAGGTGAGGAAGAACCAATAATTCTTGCTGGTGGACCTTGTGCGTATAACCCTGAACCGTTATATGATATTGTGGATATAGTTGCTTTAGGTGAGGGAGAAGAGATGCTTAATGATCTTCTTGATTTATACAAACAATTCAAATCAGAAGGTAAGAGCAAGAAGGAATTTTTAAGAGAAGCAAGTCACATTGAAGGATTCTATGTTCCTAGTTTATACACTGTTGATTATAATCAGGATGGAACAATAAAAGAGTTCAAACCTGTTTATGATGATGTGCCAGCAGTTGTAAAGAAGAGAATAATAAAAAATTTTGATGAGGCAGAATTTCCTAATAAACTTATTGTACCATTCACTGAAGTTGTGCATGATAGAGTAACACTTGAAGCTTTTAGAGGATGTACAAGAGGATGCAGATTCTGTCAAGCTGGTATTATATATAGACCAGTAAGAGAGAGAAAAACAGAAACGTTGTTAGAACAAGCTGAAGGTTTATTAAATGAAACAGGATATAATGAGACATCATTGATCTCGTTAAGTATTTGTGATTATTCTGATATTGCTAACCTTATTAATAAATATACGGAAAAATTTGAACAGAAAAGGGTTGGTATTTCACTTCCATCAATAAGAATAGATTCATTCTCTGTAGATCTTTTAAATGAAATTCAAAAAGTAAGAAAAACAGGTCTTACTTTAGCGCCAGAAGCAGGATCACAGAGAATGAGGGATGTAATAAATAAGAATGTTACTGAAGAAGATTTAATAAATGCAACTAGCAGTGCTTTTAAAGCCGGATGGTCAAGAGTTAAGCTGTATTTTATCGTGGGACTTCCATATGAAAATCTTGATGATGTATTAGGAATAGGTGAATTAGGTAATAAAGTAGTAGATGCTTATTATGCTGTACCTAAGGAAGAAAGAAAAAAAGGACTTACAGTTACAATTAGTACATCAATACTTGTTCCTAAGCCATTTACTCCTTTCCAGTGGGCACCACAAGAAAGAAAAGAGAGTGTGCTTAAGAAGATATATGCACTTAAAGATAGCATAAAAAGAAAATCTATAAATTATAACTATCACGCATCAGATGTATCTTACATGGAAGCTATTATAGCACGTGGAGATAGAAAAATATGTGATGTTATCCTAAGAGCTTATGAATTAGGTGCTAAGTTTGATGGATGGAGTGAACACTTTAAGTTTGATTTATGGAAACAGGCTATGGACGAGTGTGGAGTTGATGGTGAGTTCTATGCATATAGAGAGAGAAGTTACGATGAGGTTCTTCCGTGGGATTTCATAGATATCGGAGTAACAAAACAATTCCTTATTGATGAAAATGAAAAAGCTAAAGCTGCTTTAACTTCACCAGATTGTAGAGAACAATGTCTTGGTTGTGGAGTTAACAAGTCATTTGGGGAAGGAGTGTGTTTTGAGAATGCGATACTTGATTAAATATACTAAAGAAGATAAACTGAAGTTTTTAGCTCATCTTGACCTTATGAAGACTATACACAGAGTGGTAAGAAGAAGTGGAATTAATGTTTCATTTTCACAAGGATATAATCCGCATATTTTACTTTCTATTGCTCAACCATTGTCAGTTGGTATGAGTTCAAAAGGTGAATATCTTGATCTTGTATTAGAAGAAGATATGAACGAGAAGGAATTAGTTGAGAGATTAAATGAGGTTACAGTTGGTGGAATAAAATTCATAAATGCTAGTAAGATTATTACAGTTAATAAAGCTCCACAGGCTATGGCACTTATTGATGCTGCAAGATATGCAATCAAATTGAAGTGTAATGATCCTAAAAAAGCTGAAGAATCACTCGAAGAGCTTATGAAGAAGGAGACCTTTATAACTCTTAAGAAGAGTAAGAGAGGGCAAAAAGAAGCAGATATAAAGCCTATGATTAAAGAGTTAAAATTTTGGGCTATGGATGATGCGCTTATAATGAATGCTCTTGTTAGTTGTGGAAGTAGAGAGAATCTTTCTGCGAACCTTCTAGGTGAATATGTTTCAAACAATATTGAAGGCGTGGATAAGGACGCATTTGTATATGTGGAAAGAATGGAAATGTATGCAGATAGAGATGGAACTCTTGTTGAATTAGAAAGATACTTTAGATAAAGAACAAACATTTTAAATCAAAGAATAAAGAGAAAAGAATAAAGAATAGATTAGGAAGGTTCTGACTGAGGTCAGAACCTTTTTGTAATTAAAGAAGATGTCCTATGGGTAAGTGGTATGTAGTTATATTAATAAAAGTTTAGCATAGCTCTCTTTTTTAAAAAGATGTTGAAAAATATCCAAGGTTAGATGGTATAATAAGGTTAAAGATACAGAAAAAGTTTTCAACATTATCTTAAAAAAGAGAGCTATCTTATATTGAATTGGAGTCATTTGGGGTGAGGATTTTATAGGAGGAATTGTGATGAAGAAAATTTGTTATTTTATTCTAATTTTACTATTCGTAAGTGTAGGTTGTACTAATAAAAATGATGTTACTGAGAATTATGTTAGGGTGATACCAAGCAAACTTTTTGAAGGGGATGCTAAAAAGTTAGAACCTCATTTAGGTATGATAACAGGATGTGTTAAGATCAAATATCAAGGTGATAAGGAAAGCATAGGTCTTAAATATGAGATATGGGAGAATGGGAAGATTAAGGAGTCACTAGATGGAATGTCAAAACCTATTGATGAAAACGTTTTTGATGGAGAAATTAGCATTTCCTTAAAGGACATCATAGATATTGATTTAGAAAAATCAGATTTTATGATAATGAGAATATTCATTAGTGATGATAATGGATATGGTGGATCAACACGATATATAAAGAGATTTGAGAATGATTGTAGTTATGGTCCTGTGGAAATAGATGGTGAAATTAAAGTAAGTGATGGTGATGAAATTGCTGTATGGGGTGTAACTGCTTATAAAGATTCTTATAGTTCTGGTGGAACAAGTATTGAGGAACAAGTGAAAGCAGCGGATTGGGGATTAGTATTAAAAATATATTTTAAATAAAATTAACACACATCACTTGGAGTAAGTGGTGTGTATTTTTATAAATAGAATGTTAATATATCTCTATTTTTTAAAAAGATGTTGAAAAAAAACCAAGTCTTAATGGTATAATAAGGTTTTGGATACAAAAAAAGTTTTCAACATTATCTTAAAAAAGAGAGCTATATTGTATTATGTAATGAAATAATGTATGACTAAAATTATACATTATTAAAAACTATAGGTAAAAAGTTTAAAATAATTTTCATACGTGGGGGAAAGAAATATGTTAATAAGATGGGCAACTCTATCAGATAAACCAACGTGGAAAAGGTATTGGTTCAAAGCTTTTGGAATGTGCGTTAAATCAATTAGATTCTTCCATAGAAATAACTGTTGAGACATATCGAGATGATTTTGAACTAGGTGCTCCAGCAAGACATGTTTATCATAAGCTGGGTTTTGTTGATGTTGATAATACCATTTTTGATCATTTAGGAAATCTAAGATATCTTGATGATGGTTTTACAAGCACTTCAATCGACTATCATATAACTGAACCATCTCCATATGAAAGTGAGGATGAATTTGAATGGTTTGTTGAACAGATGAGAAAGGCTTTGAAAATATAGAAAAACTATAAATAACTACACATCGCTTAGGAATAATTGAGTGATGTGTTTTAAGTAATTTTATATTACTAGGAGGGTAACATTGAAAAAAGAAAAGATACTTAAAATCACAGCATATGCTAGTGGTGTAATAACAATTTTGATGGGGTTAGTATATATATTCATAAATTTTATAGTTCCCACACTTATTAATGTTTCTCATACAAAGGAAGAGGAAGCGGCTATAGGTATTATTGGTGGAGCGGATGGTCCAACAATGATATTTCTTACACATAAAGTAACGAACAGGATGTCATTAGGTGGACTAATAATAATTTTTGCTATAATAACAACAATATTATTTTTATTAAACAGACAAAAAAATGATTAATTTTTCTCATAGTTCTAAGATTACTCGTCTCTATGGTATAATCATGGTGAGGTGAAGAACTTGAGAGAAGTAAGAATTTTTCAGAGTGAAAGATATAAATATATAGGAATATATGAAGATGATGAGTTGGTGCAAAGCTTTTTTGAGCATACAATTGAGGGTGGAGCAAGTGAGGGCGATATCCATATAGGGAGAATACAATCGCTGGATAAAAGTGGGAAAAATGCGTTTGTTAATATTGGGTGTGATAAGAATGCTATTCTTCCTCTTAAAAAAAATGATCAGGTTTTAAAAGGTGATTATGTTGCCTGTGAGGTTATAAGAGGGGAAAAGGGCGAAAAGGGTGCAAAGGTATCGTTAGGATACACTATCCCTGGTAAATATGTAGTTGGGAAGAATGGTCGTAAGAAAATCTCTGTAAGTAGAAGTGTAACTAAGGATGAAATTAGAGATGATTTATGGAATACGCTTAAAGAATATTCACGAGATTTTGATGGAGAAATTTTGGTCAGGAGTAACATCAAGAGTTGTGAGGATATTGAAGCCCTGCGTAAAGATTTAGAGGGGGTTCTTAATAATTTTATAGAAGTAAAGAGAAAAAGTCAGTATTGGAATAAAGTTGGTAAAATATATGATAGTGGTGGAATGGTAGGCAGAATCTTAAGAGGAGAAAAGAAAGAGTGTGCTATTATCAATTCTTCTGAATCAGTAAATTTTAATAGTCAAAATATAAATGGTAGTGAAATAACGAAGAATATAGAGGGATTGAAAATTGCAGATTTTATCGAGGATGTTGTAAAAAGTTATGAAAGAAAAGTACTCATGCCTAAAGGTGGAAGCATGGTAATTGACAGGGGTGAGGCTCTGTATTCCATAGATATAAATAGTGGGAATGTAGATAAGTCGATTGTTAATGAGGATAATGCAGAATTTATTTGTAAAGAAATAATGAAGAGAAATCTAAATGGTATTATAATCATTGATTTTGTTAACTTTGAGCATAAAGATGAGATTATAAAGCTCTTGCTGAAAAGATAAGTGAGAAGATGAATGAAGATACGGTAAAGTGTAAGGTTTTTTTCAATAAAGAACTTGGACTAGTGGAGATTGCTAGAAATAGAAAAGGTGTAACTATATATGAGATATTAGATGATATTTATGAAAGTACCATATGTAGTAGAAGAGAGATAAATAGAGAAGAATCAAGAGAACTTATTCTTGGAGTGATTCATAATGTAATAAACTCTATACAGCCAAAGAAGTATGAAAACAATGAAAGGGTGATTATTAAACTTAACACTTTTTTAAAAGGTCTTTTTGAAGATGAAATAAATGAAATAAAAGATAAAGTGATTAACGAAAAGATAGAATTATCAATAAGTTATAGTGATGAGTTTCTGATTGGATATACTGTATAAAGATGTCTGTAAAAATGTAATTTAGCTATGGATTTCCTATTAATATGAAATATGTTTTTGTGGTAAAATCAATAACTTTTAGTATAAAAATCTTTACAAAAGATTTTGCTTGTGGTACAATACCATTTGTAGCCGTACGCGTAGGGTAATAAAAGAAGTTCCTAGTGAACCACCCGAGCGACGAGACTTGGTTAGAGGAGGTGCTTTTAATGTACGCTATTTTAAAAACTGGTGGTAAACAATACAGAGTTCAAGAAGGAGATGTAATCTTCGTTGAAAAGTTGGACGCTGAAGTTGAGTCAACTGTAGAGTTTGAAGAAATACTAGCTGTTGGGAAAGAAGACGGTTTAGTAATTGGTAAACCTGTAGTAGAAGGGGCTAAAGTAACTGCTAAAGTTATGGCTCAAGGAAAAGCTAAGAAGGTTGTAGTTTTCAAATTTAGACCTAAGCTTGACTACAGAAACAAAAATGGTCATAGACAACCATTCACTAAGTTAGTTATCGAAAAGATTGAAGCTTAGTAGTTATGATTCGATGTGATTTTTTTACCAAAAATAATTTAATAGTTGGCTACATAATTGATGGTCATGCGGAATATGCAGAGCACGGTCAAGACATTATTTGTAGTGCCGTATCGGTGTTGGCGCAGAGCATAGCTAATGGAATTAGTGAAGTAATTAAGATAAAGTCGATTATTGAAGTAGAGGATGGACTCTTAAGTTTAAGCTTAAGACGAAACTCTATTGAAGAGATCAAGCAGTGCCAAGTATTGCTTGAGACCCTTATGATTAATATTAGAGACCTTGAGAATACTTATAGTGATTTCATTAAGGTCGTCGTGAAAGAGGAGGTGTAAGGTCATGTTAAGAATTAACCTTCAGTTATTCGCTCACAAAAAAGGGGTAGGTAGCTCTAAAAACGGACGTGATAGTGAATCTAAGAGATTAGGTGTTAAACGTGCAGACGGACAATTCGTTCTTGCAGGAACTATCTTAGTTAGACAAAGAGGTACTAAGATCCATCCAGGAACTAATGCTGGAAGAGGTGGAGATGATACTCTTTTCTCTAAGGTTGACGGAATTGTTAAATTCGAAAGAATGGGCAAAACTAAAAAAAGAGTTAGTGTATATCCAGTGGAAGTTGAGCTTGAAGCTTAAGAACTTAAGCACCCTTTTAAAGGGTGCTTTTTTATATAAAATATAGTTCTTGTATAGTTCGTGAACATCATATATAATTAGTGAGTTCACCAGTTATAATAAATATATATTAAGTGAATAATAAATGAATAATAAGTAATAAGTAATAAGTAATATAGTAAGAATAATATGGAAAATCAAGGAGAAATACGATATGTTTATAGATACCGCGAAAGTATTTGTAAAATCTGGAGATGGTGGTAATGGTGCTATTTCTTTCAGAAGAGAGAAGTATGTTGTTCTTGGCGGACCTGCTGGCGGTGACGGTGGGAATGGAGGAGCGGTTATACTTGAAGTAGACCCACAAATGACTACTCTGTTAGACTTTACATACAGGAAAACTTTTAAGGCTGAAAGAGGCGAAGATGGTGGCAAGAGCAAGTGCTATGGTAAAAGCTCAGATGACTTAATAATTAAAGTGCCATTAGGAACTGTTGTTAGAGATGTTGAGACAAATAAAATAATGGCTGACCTTGCTCATAAGGGTGATAGAGTTATGGTTTGCAAAGGTGGTAAGGGTGGAAAAGGAAATGCAAAATTTGCTACTCCAACAAGACAGGCACCTTCATTTGCAGAACCAGGTATGCCTGGAGAAGAGAGATGGATAACTCTTGAATTAAAATTATTAGCCGATGTTGGATTATTAGGATTCCCTAATGTAGGAAAGTCCACTTTATTATCTATGGTTTCTAAAGCTAAACCAAAGATAGCAAATTATCACTTTACAACTTTAAAGCCAAATCTTGGTGTAGTAAAAGCAGCAGGAACTCAAAGTTTTGTAATGGCAGATATACCAGGAATCATTGAGGGTGCATCAGAAGGTGTTGGTCTAGGAATTCAATTTCTTAGACATATTGAGAGAACAAGAGCTTTAATACATGTTGTTGATATCTCAGGTATTGAAGGAAGAGATCCTATTGAGGATTTCAAAAAGATAAATGAAGAACTTAAAAAATATAGTGTGAAGCTATGGGATAGACCACAGATTGTAGCGGCTAATAAAGCTGACATGCTATTTGAAGATGAGAAGTTTGCGGAATTTGAAAAAGCTGTAAAGGAAATGGGCTTCGATAAAGTATTCAAGATAAGTGCTGCTACTGGTGAAGGTGTGGATGATTTAATCAAAGAAGCTGCTAGATTGCTTAGTGAGATTCCGGTTGAAGAAATGGAAATACCTGTTGAGGAAAGATTCGTAGCTGAGGAGAAACATTTCACTTATGAAATCCATAGAGCTGATGATGGTGCATTTGTAGTAGAAGGAACTTTTGTAGATAGACTTCTTCATGCTGTTAATATTCACGATCCTCAATCTTTAAGATACTTCCACAAAGTTCTTAAAAACAAAGGTGTTTTTGATGAACTAAAAGAAAGAGGCATTCAAGATGGAGATATGGTTAGAGTTAATGACTTTGAATTTGAATATCTTCTTTAGAATTATGAAAGAATATTAGGAGTGATAAAATGTTAAATTCTAAACAGAGAGCCTTTTTAAGAAAAATGGCTAATACGATGAATCCAATCTTCCACGTTGGTAAAAATGGTGTGGAAGATGAGATGTTAAAGCAATTAGATGATGTTCTAGAGGTAAGAGAGTTAATAAAGCTAAAAGTTCTTAAGAATAGTTTTTTAGATGCAAAAGAAGCAGCTAGTATTATTTGCGAAGAACTAGGATGTGAAACTGTTCAATTTATAGGTCATACATTTGTGTTATATAGAGAGAGTAAAAATAAACCTACAATAGAATTACCATAGAACTAAAAGCAAACCGTCGTGGGTTTGCTTTTTTAATTTTTTTGTAATTTATTCGTGAAAATTTATGATAAAATAGAATTATGTACAAATAGAGAGGGAGATAGTTGATGTCTAGAAAGGCGATTTTTGGAGGTACATTTGATCCTATACATAATGGGCACATTAACATAGCATATCAAGCGCTTGAAAAACTAAATCTTGATGAGATTATTTTCATGCCAAGTGGTGATCCGCCTCATAAAGCTGATAAGAATATTACAAATGGACTTCTTAGACTTGAAATGACAAGAATGGTTGTGGAATGTAATGAAAAGTTCAGTGTGAGTGATTATGAGGTAATGAAGAAAGGTAAGAGTTATACATATGAGACAATGAAATATTTTAGTGAGAAACATAAGGATGCGCAGTGGTATTTTATTGCTGGGTTAGATAGTCTTATGTATATACATGAATGGGCTAAACCTGAAAAAATCTTTGAAGAGTGTAAGGTGATTATTCTTGTGAGAAGTGGGTTTAACAATCATGAAGTGATGGAAAGAAAAGAAAAAATAGAGAAAGACTATGGAACAGAAATTATTTTACTTGATATACCAAGGTTGGATATTTCCTCAACTGATATTAGAGATAGGTTAAGAGAGGATAGATATTGTGGGCATCTTATGCCTAGAGAGGTTGAGCATTTTGCTAAATCTGTAGGTTTATACAAAGTTGAAAGGTGATTAACATGGTAGAGAATAAGATCAATGAAGTTAAAGAATATGTTGAAAAAACATTGCCTAATAAGAGAATGAAACATACAGAAGGGGTTAGGGAAACAGCACTTAAATTAGCAAAAAAATATGGTTGTGATGAAAATAAAGTTGAAATAGCTGCTTTATTGCATGATGTAGGGAAATATTTGCATAGAGACATGCTCCTTGATATAATAAAATTTGAAGATGAAAACAAGAGAAGAATACTTCAAGTAGAACCTCAAGTATATCATGGATTTGCAAGTTCCTATCTTGCTGAGCGGGATTTAGGTATCACAGATACAGAGATATTAGATGCAATAAAGTATCATACCACTGGTAGAGAGAGAATGTCACTTCTTGAAAAAATTATCTATATAGCTGATTACATAGAACCTAATAGGTGTTTTGAAGGGGTGGACGAGATAAGAGGGATTGCATTTAAGGATCTAGATGAGAGTGTATTAAAAGCTATGAATAATACAATAAAATACATTGTAGATAACAATGGTATTATTGATTATGATACAATTTTAGCAAGAAATTATTTTCTTATGGATTGGAGGGGAACTAATTGAGTGAAGGACAAAACAGAAAACCAATAAAGAGGAAAAGAAAAAGAAAAAAGAAAAAATCTACTTTAGATATAATTCTTACGATATTAATATGGATTATCATGGTTGCATGTGTGATTATACTTGGTATATTAATTGGAAAAGGCGCTGCAACAGTTATTAGTAAAAAAAGTGATGCTAAACAATTTGCAATGATTCAAGAGAGTGTGGATAAAATACCTAAAGAGATTCTTAGACATGAAAACGAAAAAAAGGTTTTTAATAATGAATTCGTTAATATACTACTAGTTGGTATTGATGAAGGCGATTTAAGTGAAAATGCAATTATAAACACGAGAGAAGCGGATACTATTCTGCTTCTTAATTATTTTTATAATGAAAAAGTGGTTAATGTAACTTCAATTCCTAGAGATATGAATGTTGCTGTTGAAGGTGAATATTTTAACGTTGGAGATGCATTGAAATTTGGAGGTATTAACTATCTTATAACATCGGTAGAAGATAAGCTTCAATGTAAAGTAGAAAATTATGTTTTAGTTGATATAGATTTGTTTAAAGAAATTGTTGATATAATTGGAAAAATTGATGTTAAAATGCCTTATGATATGGAATATGATGATAATCTTCAAGATTTACATATTAAATTCACTAAGGGTGAGACGGTATCATTGGATGGAGAGATGGCTTCACGCTATATAAGATGGATAAGGAACAATGATGGATGGACTCTTCCAAACAAGGATATTAGTAGAATTGAGCACTTTCAGAATTTTATGATGAAGATATTGAGTGAATTAAAAAAAACATCAAATTATATGAGGCTTGTTATGGTGGCTCAGGCTGTAGGTAAAAATGTTACAACAGATGCTAGTGTAGCTGAAATATCAAGATATGTACTTAATGCTAATGAAATTGAAATGAAGAACATTACATTAAACACTGTAAAAGGGAAATTAACAAAAGGTATTGAGAAGGATTCATTTATAATGAGTAGTGATCAAAATCAAGAATTAATAAGATTGTTGAATGGTAATGGAATAAAAAATATAAATAGGAACGCAATGAAGGTTAAAGTTATTTATGAGAGTGATTATACTCAACTTGCTGACTTAAAAGAGAAGTTGAAAATATTGGGATATAACAACGTAGTTTATGAGGTTGGTAAGGTTGATGAGCCAAATATTATGTTTAATCATGAATTGTCAGATGATATTGACTATTTGGTCTATGAACTAGGTGTGGAAAAATCTGAAATATTATCGCAAAATGCTCAAAAGTTTGATATAATACTAAGGATAAAATAATCAGGCATGGTTATATTATCTATTACCAAGGAGGTAGAATAATATGGAAAAGAAAATTATTAATACAGAGAAAGCACCTGCTGCTATAGGGCCATATTCTCAAGCGGTTCAGGTTGGAAACTTAGTTTACACATCAGGACAGCTTCCAATAGACATGGAAACTAAAGAGTTAGTTAAAGATGACGTTAAAAAGGCTGCTGAAATGTGTTTGAAGAATGCTAAGGCTATTCTTGAAGAAGCGGGAACTTCATTAGATAAAGTAGTTAAATCGCTTGTTTTTGTTAGAGATATGAATGATTTTGCGGCTATTAACGAAGTTTATGGAAAGTTCTTTACTGAAAACTATCCTGCAAGATCTTGCGTTCAAGCTGCTAAATTACCATTAGATGCACCAGTTGAAATGGAGTTTATAGCAATAATTGAATAATAAAAATACATAGGCTGTTACAGTAGTAGCAGTCTATGTATTTTTATTTGATAAAAAAAATCTTTTCTTATATAATTAGGTTTAATGGTGATTAATTTAAGATATACATTATTGGTATTAGGGAAAAAGAAATTAGGGGGGTATTTAGAGTGAGATTGATTGATAAATTTGTATGGTTTTATTCGGTAACTCATACTAGAAAGATTTTTAAGAAGAAAGATTATGAAACAGCTTTAGAGGTAGCGGGTGTTGCGTATGATAAAGCTATTAAGGTATTTGGACCAAAGCATTTAAAAACGGCTCAAACTTGTTATAATCTTGTAATTATAAATGCTGAATTAAGAGATTTTGAAGAGGCTGAAAAGTATGGGTTAGAGGCTTTGGATATCATGGAAGAATTAAGAGGCGAAAATGATTTTACTCTTATTGAAGATTTAAGAAATCTTCAGGCCATGTATAAAAAATGGGGAAAGAATGAGAAGGTTGATGAAATTGAGGATCGAATTAATAAAATCATAGATATTGATAATCCAGATAATGAAAAGAACGATGGGGAAGAATAATTATAGTTGATAGAAGGTGTAGAATGAAGAATTACTTAGAAGAAACTATTAACAAAGAATATGAAGGGTATAAGCTTGTAGATTTTCTGAAGGAGCGATTTGAACTATCAAGTAGATTCATAAAGAAGGCTACAATTGAGAAGCGGATTACCATAAATGGTAACATTGGTAGAAAAGCTAATGTACTTGCCATTGGTGATGTTGTTAAAGTTGAACTTGATAGGGATGAAACTCAGAATATACCTGGAGAAGAGATGGAACTTAAGGTTGTATATGAAGATAATCATATTCTTATTGTGAACAAGGATCCATATATGGTTGTACATCCAACAAAGAGTCATCCGTGTGGGACACTATCAAATGGAGTTAAATATCATTTTGAACAGAATAATGAAGAGTGTATTGTGAGAATGGCAAATAGACTTGATATGAATACATCAGGTCTTGTGATGATTGCAAAGAACCAATTTGCTCATATGAAGATATCAACTGCAATGCAGAATAATATGATAGTGAAAGAATATATGGCTCTTGCAAAAGGGAAACTCCAAGAGAAAAAAGGAACTATTGATGCTCCGATTGGACGAAGAAGTGAAGATTCTATAAAGCGAGAGGTATTCCCAGAGGGTGCTAGAAGCATAACTCATTATGAGGTTGTGGAAGAGTTTTCAGATATGTCTCTTTTAAAGGTTAGGCTTGAGACTGGTAGAACACATCAAATAAGAGTTCATTTGAGTTATTTAGGACACCCAATAGTGGGAGATGAACTTTATGGAACAACAGATGAGTACATAGCTAGACAGGCGCTCCATGCGTTTAAGTTGAAACTACCTCATCCGTATAATGATGAGACCATAGAGGTGGAATGTGAGCTTCCAGAAGATATAGTATATTGTATTGAAAAACACAGAAGGTAAAATCATAAATGAGGATTGTGAAAGAAAGATATCAAAGGTACAATATATTGTTTTGACCCTGTTTTTTTGTCTTTAGAAATTCAGGGTGTTGAAAGAGCCCAAGATCAAGGAACTAGGAGATCGAGCAGCGGAATGTACAAATTAGTACTTGAGCAGCGCAGAGAGCCGTAGTGACGCCGAGATTGGGCTTTTTCAACAGTCTGAAGGGAACCTAGGGTTCCCTTAATTTATTATTGAATAAAGCTTTTTTATTGTCATAAGTTTTTTATATAACATGGTTAATGGAAAGATAATCATTTATTACTATATAAAGTTTATTTGGGAAAACCATTAAGTATAAAGTAAACAATCATTGAAAGTAAATCAATAGCAAGAAATATTACTATAATTATTAGCAATATTGTAAGTGCTTTTTTTCTGTACATCTTAACTTTATCTTTATCTATTCTATCAATTATTGACTCAAGCCTAATTAGTGCCAATGATTCTGTTTTTGTACTTTCTTTAGCTTTTATGTCCATTACTAACTCATCTAGTGATATTTCAAAAAAGTCTCTTAAAGCTATTAATTTCTCTAAATCTGGTGTGGTTTCACCAAGTTCCCACTTAGAAATCGTTTGTCTTGAAACATTTAATTTGTTACCTAACTCATCTTGAGATAAACCTTTTTGCTTTCTCAAAGAATATAATTTATTATTAAACGCCATCTCTATAACACACAACCTTTCTACCGAATACTATAACGGACAAAATTAATACCATTGTACATATTAATCCAGCCTCAATTCCATATTGCCCACCACTTAATAATTTCATATTCTCATTAACATTAAATTTAAATACTGATGATTGACTGTTTGAACCACTTAAATTAATTCCAATTATAATTGCTAGAGTGAAATTCCAAATACTATGAACAGCACATGATACCCATATATTTTTATACTTAATCATTAACAAAGATACTATGGTTGAAAATAATAACAAATTAATTACTCCTAGAATTCCAACTACTATATCAAACTGAAAAATCGTAGAAAAATGAGGGAATGCAAATATAACTGAACTAATTAGTATTGCTATATTGGTAGGAATTTTATATTGAAGAGAATTCATCAAAAATCCTCTACACATTATTTCTTCCATGGCCCCTTGAATTATAAAAGCTCCTAGATAACCCAGTATAAGAACTATATTTATATCATTATTTTCTCCATTATATACAACAGCTCCACTGGATAGGCATATAATCAAAATAGTGCCTAGTAGTATTACTGATATTCCTGTTCCTAAAAAATATGACTTTGCAATTTTTTTTCTTACAATTCCCATACTTTTTAAGCTTCTCTTTTCTATCAACTTACAATACAGTATTGTTATTGTCAAATGAATGGAAAACCCATAATATTTAATTAACATCATTTTATTGTTACTGGGCATCTCTCCGTGTAAAAAATCATAACCAGCTATAGTTAGTCCTAATATTACTATAACCTCTCCAATAATCGTAGATGTTATATATATTAGAATAAAACTAAGTAACTTTTTAATAACATATACTTCTTTAGAAATATCATTAGTGTCCTCCTTAAAAGGATTAATCATCATTATCATTTCTTTCATAAACTCAGTCCTCCAATTATTTATTTACATCAAAATAAATATACATTTTATTACAACTAAGTTTACATTTTTTCTTTAATAATGACTACCAATTAGGCTTAGCAATCTGTCAACCAAACTTAACATTGTTGTAGTTTCAAGGGTTTAAGGGTTATATTATTATATTTTTTGAAGAGCTTTCCTATACACTTAATGATAATAGAAACTTTTGATTATAAAATAAACTTATCCCAAAGTTTCACAAAAATAAAGAGTTTATGTTGTAATTATATATTTAATTATAAATAACATACCTGTGGATTTCAAATATTTCACATTCTATCATTCCTAAAAAAAATTAGATAAATATAGTTAAATTCCTTTTGAAAATCAAAAAAGGTTGCTGACAAAATATGTTTGTCAACAACCTGAGTTTCTGACCAAAGGGTAGAAACGTCCATCACTCTCAATTCTCAATTTATTTAAGGTTTAAGTCCTAGTTCCAAAATATATCCTTCTTTCGAGCTTTTTTCTTAATCTGAATAATTCTAGTAATAATGATAAGCAGAATTATTATAACAATGGTTATCACAAATGGGTAAACTGGATATTGAGGGCTTGCTTCATTTTCTTCATCAATTGAATTTTTTTTATCAATATAAGTGCTTTTTGTTTCAGAAGTAGGTGGAAAGTACTCTTTTCCTGCAAGTAATGTTACATCTACCGTTGAATCCCCAATTGTTATAGTACCTGTTGTAATTGTATCTCCAGTGATATAGACAGTATTCTTATCAATATCTGCTAAAGTTAATTCAGGCTTAGCTGTGGAATCGTTATCTAAAACCATATACACATCATCTCTAGCTAAAAGAGGTATTGATATGCCATCAGCTTCATAGGTAGTAATGGTTTCTCCCGCTGCGTAAATTTTTTCGAGTTTGAAATTGTTAAAACCATAATCGAATAAATTAATAGCATCATTAAAAAAGTTCTTTATTTCGTCATGTACAAGTGCAACTATCAATCTCTGTCCATCCTTCTGGGCTGAAGCAACATAGGAATGTTGAGACTGTACTGTGTAACCTGTCTTGCCTGCTTCAATATACTTATAATATAAATCTCCCGCTGCGACTAAGCTGTTATGATTCCAAAGTGGATGTCCTTCAGGAACTTGAGTGGTACCAGGTATTTGTGTTCCTCTAGTCTTTGAAATCTCAATAAACTCAGGATACTTAACAGCCTCTTTCATAATCTGTGCTAGATCGTAAGCTGATGTATTATGGTTAGTATTATAAAGACCATGAGGATTTTCAAAGTTAGTATTCTTAAGGCCAAGTTCCTTGGCTTTGGCATTCATCATTTTGACGAATGCTTCTTCACTTCCACCAACATGAATTGCAAGGGCAACAGCACAATCATTAGCAGATTCTAACATAAGTGCTAATAGCAGATTTTTTACAGTAATCTGTTCATTCTCTAGAATCCATATTTTACTTCCTTCAATACCTACAGCGTTTTTAGGGATAGTAACAATCTCATCTAGATCGCAATTTTCAAGTGTTAAAAGTGCAGTCATAACTTTGGTGGTTGAAGCTGGTGGATAAGATGTATTCATATTTTTAGAATACAGTACTTCTCCAGTTGTTGCATCCATAAGAACCACGGAATCTGCTGCAGCAGATGGCGGGGTATCCGCGTATGTAATTTTAGTTGGGAAAATAAATAAACATAAGCATAGAAGCAGGAAACAAACTGCAGGTTTAATAAATGTGTTCTGTTTCCATTTAATCATTTGACATTAACTCCCTCTAATTACCTTTTGAAGAATATTTCTTCTCGAAAATACGTCTACTAATAGTATAGCAAAAAAAACATATGTTAGCGATAAGAAAATTCGGTTATTGTAAAAATCCATTTGGGATAGTAACGAAATTATATTGGTATTATAATTAGGAAATTTGAATATATGCCACATAAAATGGTTTAAAATGGCAAGAATACAATATAAAGCATAAATATGTTTTGATATTTCATATGGGGAAGTGATAAAATGCGATTTGAAATGAAGGATAAGATAATTCTAGGATTGGTATCGATGATTGTAGTAATTTCAACTGTTGGAGTAATACGATATTTAGTTATAAAAGAACAATCTCCAAGGGTAGAAGCACTAAAAAGAGATAAATATTTTACAGAGGAATATAAACCTGAAAAAGATATTTTAGAAGATAACAAAAGTAAAGATACAGTGAGTAGAGAGGTAAATTTAACTGTTGTCAATAATAAAGAAAATCTTAAGAAGATAACAGTTGATATTGAAGGGGCAGTTGAACAACCTGGTGTTTATACTGTAGATGAGAATTTAAGATTAGATAATTTAATAAAAATTGCTGGCGGACTTAAAGAAACGGCCGAGATAAAAGGTCTTAATAAGGCAATGAAGCTTGAAGATGAAGGGTATTATTATATCTTCTTCATAGGTGAAAAGGATAATGGGGAGATTGGGGTATATAATTCAGGAGGGAGTTACTCAAAAACAGAGGATTCAGGCAGTAATAGTGGAGATGGAAGAATTAACATTAACACAGCGTCTATAGAGAGGTTACAGCTTATTCCTGGGATTGGTGAAGTTAAAGCAGCAAGTATAGTTGAATATAGGGAGAAAAATGCAGGATTCAAGAGTATAGAGGAGTTAAAGAGTATTTCAGGAATAGGAGAGAAAACCTTCGAGAAACTAAGAGATTATATAGACATCAGATAGTTTATAATATACAATGTATGTTGAAGAGATATTGGCGTATTTACATACGCTTATACAAAAGCATGGAGGTGGATTATATGAAAGATATTAGATTAACTCAACTTGCAAAAACATCTGGATGAGCGGCTAAAATAGGGCCGGAGACCCTTTCAAAGATATTAGATAAACTTCCAGCTATGGAAGATGAAAATTTGATAGTTGGAATAGAAACAAGCGATGATGCTGCTGTTTATAGATTAAATGATGATATGGCTGTGATTCAAACCTTAGATTTTTTCACGCCAGTTGTTGATGATCCGTATGTATTTGGACAGATAGCTGCAGCTAATTCATTAAGTGATGTATATGCTATGGGTGGTAAACCAAATGTAGCACTTAATATTGTGTGTTTTCCGAATTGTTTAGATATAGATATTTTAGGTGAGATACTTAGAGGTGGAGCAGATAAAGTAAAAGAGGCAGGGGCTGTTGTTATTGGTGGGCATTCTGTAGAGGATGATGAACCTAAATATGGTTTATCAGTTATGGGAATAATTCACCCGGATAAAATATTGAAGAATTTTGGTTGTAAGCCAGGGGATCTATTGATACTAACTAAGCCTATTGGAACAGGAGTTGTAAATACTGCTATTAAAGCAGAGTTTGCATCTAAGGAAGCATATGACAAGGCTGTTGAGACAATGATTACTTTAAATAAATATGCAGCTGAGATAATAATTGACCATGAGGTTAATGCATGTACAGATATTACTGGATTTGGACTTATGGGACATGGCTGCGAGATGGCTGAAGCATCTAAAGTTACAATGAATCTATATTTTGATGGTATACCATATATTGAAGAGGCAGAAGAATACGCAAAGATGGGTATGGTACCAGCAGGTACATATAATAATATGGCATATTTAAATGGGAAATATGAGTTCCATGAACTTGAAGATTGGAAACAGGATTTACTGTTTGATCCTCAAACATCCGGTGGACTGCTTATATCTGCGACTAAAGAGGAAGCATATAAGATGATGAAAAAATTTCAGGAGAGCAACATTGAAGCAGCAATAATTGGAGATGTTGTAGAGTTTGATGGTAAATATATTAGAGCAAAATAACTTTTGAAGGTGATGGTATGAACAAACAACTATTAAGAAACTTACCTAAGGTAGACGAGCTCCTTGATAGTAAAGAAATAAGAAATTTACTTGAAGAGGTCATGAGACCAATTGTTGTTGAAAGTGTAAGAGAAGCTATAGATGAAGTGAGAAATGAGATACTCAGTGGAGAGAGAGCAGAGTTAGCAGATGATGATGTTCTTTTGATAGCTCTGAAAAAAATAAAAAGAAAAAATTCAACTAATCTAAGAAGAATAGTTAATGCTACAGGAACAGTTATACATACGAATTTAGGAAGATCTCTCTTGAGCAAACAGGCTATGACGAATGTTGTTAACGCTGCATTAAATTATAGCAATCTTGAATATGATGTGGAAAAAGGTAAAAGAGGGTCTAGATATAGTCATATAGAGGAACTCATAGTAAAGATTACAGGTGCTGAAGCTGCAATGGTGGTAAATAACAATGCGGCGGCAGTTATGCTTGTTTTAAATACATTATGTAAAGATAAAGAAGCCATAGTTTCAAGAGGGCAGCTTGTTGAGATAGGGGGATCATTTAGGGTTCCGGAGGTTATGAAGTTTTCAAATGCAAAACTAATTGAGGTTGGAACAACTAATAGAACTCATGATTATGATTATGAGGATGCAATAAATGAAAACACAGGAGTATTGCTTAAGATACATACTTCAAACTTTAAGATACTGGGCTTTACTGAGGAAGTATCTATTGAGAATATGGTTGGACTTGGAGACAAACACTCCATACCAGTGGTTGAAGATATAGGAAGTGGTGTTCTTGTTGACTATACAAAATATGGTTTTGTGTATGAACCAACAGTTCAAGAGAGTATTAAGAAAGGTATTGATGTGGTTACTTTCAGTGGAGATAAGATGCTAGGAGGACCACAGGCTGGAATAATTGCTGGTAAGAAGAAGTATATTGATATGATGAAGAAAAACCAGTTAACTAGGGCTCTTAGGATTGATAAGATGACTCTTGCAGCACTAGAGGGTACATTAAAGCATTATCTTGATGAGAGTGATGCTATAAAGAATATACCTTCATTAAATATGATATTAATGAATAGTGAAGATATAAAGAAGAAAGCCTATAAGTTAAAAAGAAAGCTAGTAAAAGTTACAGATAAATTTGATTTTAATGTAGATATGGATTTCTCCATGGTTGGTGGAGGTTCTATGCCTACAGAGAGAATAAAATCTTATGTAATTAGGGTTAATGGATATGAGATGAAGCCCGCGTTAATTGAGAAGAAATTACGTGAATGTGAAACACCTGTGGTTGTAAGAGTAAGTGGTGATAGTGTCATTATGGATCTTAGAACTATAAAGGAAGATGAGTTTAAATTTATTGAGGATGCTTTTAAAGAGATAGGATAGGAGGTAAGAGTATGAAACATATAGTTGTTGGTACAGCTGGACATATAGATCATGGCAAGACAACTCTGATTAAGGCTCTTACAGGTGCCGAAACAGATACTCTTCATGAAGAGAAAAAGAGAGGAATATCTATAAACCTAGGATTTACATTCTTTGATCTTCCATCAGGAAGAAGAGCTGGGATAATCGATGTTCCGGGGCATGAGAAGTTCATAAAGAATATGCTTGCAGGTGTGAGTGGGATTGATGTTGTAATGCTAGTTATTGCAGCGGATGAGGGAATAATGCCTCAGACAAAGGAACATCTTGAGATTCTGCAGATTCTTAATGTGAAAAAAGGAATCATAGTTTTAACAAAGAAAGATCTTGTTGATGAAGAATGGTTCGAAATGGTTAAAGAAGAGATAAAGGAGGAGTTCAGAGGAACTTTTCTTGAAGATGCAAAGATGATAGGTGTTTCATCTAAAACTAAAGAAGGAATAGATGAACTTATTGCAGAGGTAGATAAATTAACAGAGGTTACGGATGCTAAGGATAGTCAAGGTCACTTCAGACTACCAGTTGATAGATCCTTTTCTGTTAGTGGATTCGGTACAGTTGTAACGGGTACAATAATTAGTGGAGCCGTTCATGTTGGCGATGAGATGGAAATATACCCTAGCAGAACAAAGGCTAAGGTTAGAGGAATTCAAGTTCATGGAGCTGATAGTCAGATTGGTGAGGCTGGACAGAGATGTGCAATAAATCTTTCTAATGTTAAAAAAGATGATGTTGGAAGAGGGTCTCTTCTTGCTGAGACTGATATGTTAGAATCATCAATGATGGTTGATATGAATTTCTATTATCTAAAAAGTATGAAGAAACCGCTAGAGAATCGTCAGAGGGTTAGAGTATATCATGGAACAAGTGAAATACTTGGAAGAATGGTTATTCTTGACAAAGAAGAAATTAAACCGGGAGAGACAGCTTATATTCAGTTGAGACTTGAGGAACATATAACTTGTCAGAGAAATGATAGATTGGTTATTAGAAGTTACTCACCTATGCATACAATTGGTGGAGGAAGTGTAATTGAACCTGTTGCATGTAAAGCTAAGAGATTTAAAGATGATTATATAAATGAAATTAAGGTTAAAGAAGAAGGAAAGCTCGATGATATAATTGAGAATGTACTTAAGAAGATGAGTGGTGAATACCCAAGTGAGAAAGAGATTGTTAAGTCTCTTGGTAAGAATGAGGAAGATGTAACTAATGCTCTTTTAAATCTTGTAGATGAAGGTAAGGTTATTAAATTAACATCTCTAAATACTCCAGCATTTCTTCATAGAAATTTCTTGAAAGAAAAAGAGGAACAGATAAGTAAACTTCTTGAGGAATATCACAAGAACAATCCTCTTAAAGTTGGTGCTATGAGAGAAGAAATCAAGAGTAAAGTTTTCTCAAAGGAACTTAAACAAAAACAATATGATGAAATATTATCAATAATTGAAAAAAATAATATTATAAAAGTTAAAGGTGAATATGTAGCTCTTGCTTCCTTTGATATAGTTCTTTCTCAAGATGAGAAAAAGATAAAAGATAGTATAATTAATGAGTATGTTAAAGGTAAGTACACTGCTCCTAAGGAAAAGGAACTTGAAGTTTTATTCAAGGATAAAAAAGCATTCAAGCGAGTATTTGATCTTCTTGTAGATCAGGGGGAACTTGTGAAATGTGCTGAAGATATATATTTCACTAAGAAACAGTTTGAAGATGCTAAGAGTATGATTGTAGATTTCATCAATAAGAATGGAAGTCTATCAACGGGAGATAGTAGAGAATTACTTGATACAAGCAGAAAATTTGTAGTTGCAATTCTTGAAAAGTTGGATGCAATGAAGGTCACAAAGAGAAGTGAAAATGAGAGAGTGCTTTGGTAGATGACACTAAAAAAGGATAATGTGTGAAAAAGTTATAATATATTGTTTTACTCTGTTTTCTATCTTAAGAGTTTCAGGCGTTGAAAATGCCCAAGGTCAAGGAACATGGCGAACGAGCAGCGGAATGTACAAGTGGTACTTGAGCAGCACAGAGAGCCATAGTGACGCCGAGATTGGGTATTTTCAACAGACTGAGGAGAATATGTGAAAAAGTTTTCACATATTCTCCTTTTTTTAATACTATGAAATATAGGACTAATTTGAGGTGAATTTGGAGTGGCTTTCTGTTTGTGGTATGATTTAGATAAATGCAAATTTCTAGGGGAAGGATACGAGGGGCAGGTACTTTTAACACCTGATAACAAGGCCCTCAAGATATTTAAGAATCCTGAAAAGGCTTTTCATGAATATGATATATTAAAGAAGTGTGAAGGAAGCATTTTTTTCCCAAAGGCATATGTTCTCGATAACAACGTGGTACTTAGAGAATTTGTTGGAGGGATAGAACTCAGGGAGTATCTTGAGAAATACAAAATAAATGAGAAGTTGGCACGTAATCTAATACTATTAATGCTTGAATTCATAAAGTTGGGGTTCACGCGTATTGATATAGGTAGTAGGCATATATTTGTACAAGAGGATTACTCTGTTAAGATAATAGATCCAAGAAAGTGCTATACTAAAGTGGTTAATGCTCCATATAAACTACTAAGAGCTATAGAGAGAAGAGGGCAATTTGAAGATTTTCTGAAGGTGCTTGTGGAGATAGATCCTAAGATAGCAAAATTTTGGCTTGAAAGTTATACCTTTGAGTATGACTATGTGACAATGGGAACTAGATTTAGATTCAGTAAATAGAGCGTTTTATGTAAATATAGTTTTAATAAGATAATAATGCCTATGGGCATGTTAATATATTGCGTACTGTGGAATGAGGAGTTCTGGCAGTGCGTTTTTGATTATAGAAATAAAGAGAGAAAGGATAAAGGGAAGTTGAGAGTTGAAAATTGAGAGTGGAGAACGCTGGACATTTCTCTTCGAGAAATTTAATCTTATTGTTCTTTGGACAAGAAGGGTTTACTCGTTTCATTTAGATGAAACATTGTATTTGAAATACAATATTTTATCCCAAGATAAAATGAGTAAAAACCTCTTGTTCTAAAGAATAATAAAATGCAGGTTCTGACCTAAGTCAGAAGCATCCTGCGTTCGCAATTCTCAACTCACCATTTTCAACTTCTTCAAAAGGTTACTTCTTCTAAAGAAGCATTCATATTCCTCATCCAACTTCTTTTTGTAAATAGTTTTAATCCTACTAACATTCTAAAGAGTTCTTCTAGTGATATGAAGAAATACACCCATTGGATTGGAAGGTTAGTACAAGTAGAGACAGCGAAACCCACTGGGACACCTATTAACCACATTCCTATCATCTCTAGAACTAGTATTAACTTTGTATTACCACCACTTCTTAAGATTCCACCAGCTATTATCATATTGGATACTTTAATCCATAAAATAATTGAGAAGATGTTAAGAATTTTCAGAGAGTATTTTTTTGCTTCAGGACTTATTTTCATAAGCGCTATATAATATGAACCGAATAGTGATACTATAATTCCAATAATAATTGAGAACATAATTCCGAGTTTTATAAAATTCTTACCATATAAGTAAGCTTCATCATTCTTTCCTTCTCCAAGAAGATTACCTATCATGATTCCAGAAGCAGCTGCAATACCTGACATAAGTCCAAAGGATAGCCCTTGAATTGGGAATGTAGATATCATCGCAGCGGCCTGTATTCCACCTATTCTACCATATATTGCTGAGAATACTGAATCACCAATGGCCCATAATGATTCATTGAAAAGAAGTGGAAGCATTGTTATAGTAAATAATGATAAAAGCTTCTTATTAAATTTAAAATAGTCTAGTACTTTTAATTGTAATAAGTTTTTTTTATGGAATAAGTATAGTATTATGATGCATTCAGCAAATCTACTGATAGTAGTTGCTATTGCTGCACCTTTTACTCCCATTCCAGTCATTCTACCAATACCAAAAATAAGAATGAAATTTAAAAGGGTATTAATAATTACTGAAATAAATCCAGTAATCATAGGAGTTTTAGCATCGCCACAACTTCTGAGTACTGCTGCAAAAGAATTAACTATAAAAAGAGGAATAAGACCTAGAGAAATTATTCTCATGTAATCTGCACCAAGTGCTATAACCTCTGTATCTTTTATGAATAGACTCATTATAAAATGTGGGAATACAATGGATAATATAATTGTTATAAGTGCAAGTATACTAGTAGTTGATAAGGTCATGCCGAGGATGCTGCCTATTTTCTTTTTATCTCCACCACCCCAAAATTGTGATACATAAATTGATGTGGAAGAGGTGATTCCTGCTAAAGCCAGTAAAAAAATGAAAGATAATTTAGTTCCAAACCCTACTGCATTAATTGCAGTTTCACCTAGTCGACCAACCATAAGTTGATCTATCATACTGAGAGAACTTTGAATAATACTTTGAATTGTTATTGGTACAGCAATATAGGTCAATTTTTTCATAAAGTCTTTATTAGTGTGTGTCATCAAAAAAATTCTCCTTTTCCATTAATGTATTCAATAGAACATTTTCATCAAATAAATCCTCGCCGTATTTTTCTTTCAGTTTCATAAGGTAGATATCATGATGTATGTGTTCAGAAGTAATTTGAACCAATAGTTTGTTGAAACTGAATGTTCCTATGTAATCCTCATCAATTCCTTTACTGGCAATTAACACTTCCGTATAATCAACAACTAGCATCAAACGTGTATTAGAGCCACACTCACAAATGGTGATTCCATGACTATAGAACTCAAGGGGGATGCCGGTAAAATCAAGTGATGAGAAGGAAAATATCACAACCCTCACACCACGGGTTATGGCCTCTGCAATGTCATCTCTGAACAATTCAACATCAAAGTCAGTGTTAATATAAATCTCTTTAGTGGAGTTTTTAATCATCTCACTCATTTTAGATACAATATTTTTTTTCCCTTTTATATTCATATACCCTTCATTAACTTCTTTCAGTTGAATATTCTTAAGGTCATCCATGAGCTCGTTTGCAGAATTGTTAAAATCTTTCTTAATATTTTCAATAAGCTCATTAGGATTACGAGGGGAATAAATTTTAGCGTCACCTGGAAGCAATGTGATTGCTCCTTTTGCATAAAGTGTATCTAGTCCAGAATATACAGAAGAACGGGAGAGTCCTAATACTTTCCCTATCTGGTAACCGCTCATATTTCCGTGTTTTAATAAGGATAGATAAACCTTGCTCTCTGTTTTAGTGAAATTTAATTTTTCTAATTTGGTTATTAAATCGTCCATAAGGTTTCCTCTTTTCAATATAGGATTTAAGTATAATTTGTCTTTTATAAAAACATAGTAGTTCGTTAAGTACTACTATATTATCATGAGTGATTTTTTTGTGTCAATATTTAATATAGCATTATAGTATGTTTTGTCGAATTATTAAAATATGTCTTGACACCAAAAAAGTTAGTATGCTATAATCAAAAAGCAGTTGATGAAAAACATAAAATATGGGGGTAGATAGGTGCTGGTGTGTCTGCTGGTCTTCAAAACCATGTTGCGGCGTTAAGAGCGTCGTGGGTGAGTTCGATTCTCACATACTCCCGCCATAGATTTAACAACGGATTAGAGAGTTCTGTAATTTGATTACAGAGCTCTCTTTTCCGTTGTTAAATAATAGTAGTCGCCCATTTTGACGACATAAAAATAGGCGACTATTTAAGAAAGTATCTCTAGTAAAGAATTACCAACTCTCAGCTTCGGGAAGTTATATCAATTGACTATAAGATACTAAAGATATTTATATATACAAGTTGAGTATCACAATTGATTCAGTAAAAGTAGATGAAGTACAAAAAAGAGCAAAGTAACCTAAAAAATAAGGATTCCTGTAAGTGAGTTTGCAAATAACTATAATAAAAATCAATTTAAGTCTAAATATTCAAAAAAAAAGCGTGCAATAATTGGAAAAATGTTGTATAATAAGGTATATTCACTACTTTGATATGTATTTTAATATAATTTAAAATTGTGGATAAAAATGTAGGTTATTACCAAAGGTAGCATAAATGATTAGCTAATCAAAAACTAAACAAAATCAGGTAATGACAATTTAAATGGATTAAATGTATGTACAAGTACATCTATTACAACATGGAGAGGGAGGAAACATATTATGAAAAATTTTAATCAACTAAAAGTTCGAAAGTTAGTAGTGTGTTTAGGTGTTGGTTTGTGTATGACAGCACAGACATGCAGCGCTTTTGCAGAAACTGCTACAACAGGAGCAGCAATTGAAATTAGAAATATAAATGATATTGATTATGGTATAGGTAATTTAAACTATAATCGAAATGAAATTTTAGCAACAAATGGTGATATGGTAGAAAGTTTTATTCCAAAACAAGGTACAAAATCTCAAGGTAAATTTATAGTTGTAGAGCGTGAAAAAAAATCACTTACTACATCACCAGTGGATATTTCAATTATTGATTCCATTAATGACAGAACATATCCAGGTGCATTACAACTAGCAAACGAAGCGTTTGTTGAAAATCGTCCTGATATATTAATGTGCAAGAGAAAGCCTTTAAATATTAGTATTGATTTGCCAGGGATGAAAAATCAAAATACTGTAACAGTGGACAACCCGACATATGGTAAAGTATCTGGTGCGATAGATTCCTTAGTATCTGATTGGAACGAAAATTATTCATCAACACATACATTACCAACAAGAACACAGTATTCAGAGTCTATGGTTTATAGCAAATCTCAAATAGCGGCTGCACTTAATGTGAATGCTAAAGTACTAGATGGTTCGCTTGGAATAGACTTTAATGCTATAACAAATGGTGAGAAAAAAGTTATGATTGCAGCATATAAACAAATTTTTTATACAGTAAGTGCTGAACTTCCAAATAATCCATCAGATGTTTTTGATGAAAGTGTTACTTTTGAAGAGTTATCTCGTAAAGGAGTTAATGATCAAAATCCACCGCTTATGGTTTCTAATGTAGCTTATGGTAGAACAATTTATGTAAAATTAGAGACAACTTCAAACAGCGAAGATGTACAAGCTGCCTTTAAAGCATTATTAAAAGATGTAGATGTAAGCACTAGTGCTAAATACCAAAATATTTTTGACCAAAGTTCATTTACAGCTGTTGTATTAGGAGGAGACTCAAAAGAACATAATAAATTAATCACAAAAGATTTTGATGAAATTCGTAATGTGATTAAAGAAAATTCAGAGTTCAGTAGTAGAAATCCTGGGTACCCAATTTCATACACAAGTGTTTTCTTAAAAGATAATTCAATTGCTGGTGTAAAAAATAGAACAGAGTATATTGAAACAAAATCTACACAATATTCAAAAGGACAAATAGTACTTGATCATTATGGTGCTTATGTTGCTCAATTTGATATATCATGGGATGAGTTTTCATATGATGAAAATGGAAAAGAAGTACTAACACATAAAACATGGGACGGAAATTGGCAGGATAAGACTGCTCATTTCTCTACAACAATACCACTACCAGCTAATGCAAAAAATATAAGAATCTATGCAAGAGAATGTACAGGCCTTGCTTGGGAATGGTGGAGAAATGTTATTAATGAATATAATGTACCTCTAACAAATAATATAAATGTAACTATTGGTGGAACTACATTATATCCATCAGGTAGTATTTCCCATTAAAAAGTACTAGTCAGTTTTAAAATATATATTTAAATCAAGAGAATAAAGTTTCGGCGTTGAGAACATTGTGGATGAGTTCGATTTTCACATACTCACAACGGGGATTTAACAACGGATAAGAGAGTAATGCAATTTGATTACGGGTCTCCTATCCGTTGTTTTTTGTTTTCCAGTGCTAATCTCTCTTGTAAAAGATTACACAATTTAGTCGAATTATAGAAAGTGCTCTTAGGTTGGTGAGAAATTATAAATCAGTAGACTCACCAAGTCTTATATATGCACCAAGAGTATATAATAGATTAAGAAAAAAATTGGGTAGTAAAAAGAATATAGAATTATAATATAGTAATATATTGTCAAGAATAAGATTGATAAGGAGTCAAAGGAATAGAGAAAAAATATCGATGAGAACGTTAAGTGTATTATATGAATTAGTGAGGTTTTTAACTCAGTGATTATTATGAAATTAAGGAGATAGGATATAATGTGCACAAAAGATGATTATTTATCTTTACCATGGGATAAAAAAATATGTAGATACATGGATTTTATAAAATTTATAAATTTATTACACTACGAAGAATTATTTTTTGCTAGAGCGGATAATTTTGAAGATGCACTTGAAGGAACAATACCTGAATGTTATTTAAAGAGATACACTCAAGAGCAAAAGAAGGGTTATGAAGAAGCGTTAAAAGTATTTAATAGAGATAAAACAAAGACTTTCATCAATTGCTGGAATGTATTTGAAGAAGAATCTTACGGATTATGGAAAATATATGGTGGGGAGAATGGATTGGCTATACTAACTACATTGAATAAATTTAAAAGTGTTTTAAAGAATTCAAATGCTGCAATATGTGAAGTCTTATATATAAAGCATGAGGATATTGATATTAAAGAATTAATATCTCCAAGAATAACTACTACTGATGGTTATACAAGAAATAATTTTTTCATATATAAAGAAAATTGTTATCATTATGAAAAAGAAGTAAGGGCAATAATTGCATCAGATGAAAAAGACTATAATAAGAAAGTTAAAATAAACTTTAATGAATTAGTTGAGAAAATAATTATTAGTCCTTTTGCAAGTGATTGGTTTGTGGATATGGTTAAAGATATAGTAGCTAAAAAATATGGGTTTGAAAACATTCCTATATTCAAATCTAATATAGAAATTAACTTAAAAAAATAGAGCATAAAACTTGTCTTTTAACAAAAAGTAAATAAAATTATATTAGGTCAAAAAATGTTTTGTAATTGGCAAGAGAGAAGAGGTGAGATTTATTGACTAAAGAAGATGAATTAATGGATTTAGAAAATATAATTATAGATAAAAATAAGGAAAAAATTATTAGGTATGTTTTTTACTCAGTAATTTTAATGAGTTTAATTATTGTGTTGTTTTTTCTTATTCTTATTAGGTATAGAAAAGGAGAAAATATATCAGGGTTAATTTATGGGTTCTCTTCAATTATGATAATTTCTTTCCATTTAACTTCTTCTCTAATCAAAGGCAACTGAGAATATAGCGCAATACCTGGACATTCTGTTATAGTTCCTTTAGGACTAAGTTTAAGTACATCTCTATGACCAATTATATTGGTAATGGGAAGTTCATACTGTTGAATTAGCCAAGCTAATAGGTGTACTACACTTCTCATCTGAGATGGATATATCTCCTTGTGAGAATAATTCCCTAAGAGAGCTACTCCCAAGGATTCATCATTTAATCCATAGGCGTGTGAACCATGAAATTTTACATTTCTTCCTTCAAATATCTGGCCATCCATTGAAATCAGATAGTGATATCCTATATCGGACCACTCATCTTTGATTAGATTTCCTTGGTCATCGAAATTTTTAGACATATGGTATTTTTGAATATCTTGTACAACTTCTTTTGAATATTCACCAATTTTGTTATCTCCATTAAAGGTAGTGTGATGAATTACCAGATAATTAATTTTAGATAAATAGTTCATTTTATCTGTTGGATTTTTTGCATTCCAATCTTTTCTAGGAATCATATGTGGTTTAGATATGATTTTCATTTAAGTCCTTCCTAACTTAATTTTTGCTACTAAAAGATATGATTTTAGAAAGATAAATATGTATTAAAAAAGCAGTAAGAGTTAAAGTGTCCTTACTACTTCTTTAAAAATTAAAATTTGAATAACTCAACGTAATACAAAATTATTTAGTTAGTTAAAAGATATTCTGCAAGCAGCACTGTTTTTTGAAGTAGTTCTAATCTATTAATGCTTTCATTTACAGAATATAAATTTCTTCCTGATGGACTCATGCCACAAACAACAGGAATACCTTGTGCAACGTCACCACCGGCAGAAGGTATTGATTTAGAGTCAACTCCGAAAGGTAACTCTAATTCATCACTAATATTTTTAAGCCTCATAATCAGATCGTTTTGAACGTTATTCTTAATCATTGGTGGGCGTACTTCTATGTTGCTAATATAAGATTTAATATTTTTAGATGTTGATCTAAAAATTCGTTTGATTTCTGATTCTATTTTATCAGCAACTTGAGAATCAATATAAGTAAGAAAAATTGAGGCGCTAATACGGTGACTACGCATCATATGGTTATTACTTGATTGGATATCAGTAACAGCTATAGATAATTTATCATGATTTTTAATTATTTCCTTTAATTCATTTATTTTTTCAGTGAACCAGAAAAATATATCTGTGGGACTACTTTTACTATTAATCATAGTAGAACTACGTTCTATTACCACATTAAATTTTCTATATCCCCTACGTTGATTAACTATTTTACCACCAAGTGAGCCTGGCTGCATTATGATAACTTCTTTAGCTAGTTTACTAGCTTGCTGAAGGAGTTTTCCGCTATATCTCATTCCTTTACCTTCATCACTATATGCAAAAATACCTATTTTTCTATTTTTCAGTTTTTTAGCATTTTTTAATCCTTCAAGGGCTTTTAAAACACAAGTTATACTAGCGTTACTTGATGCAATGCCATTTCCAAATATCCACTCTGCTTCTTTTTTAAATTCAGGGTGAAAAGGATCAGATTTGTTAGGAATATCAAGTGGTAATACCAATAATGTGCCATTTTCGTATCCTTCCTTTGTTTCCCATGACCAAATCGAATTTGAGTTAGTGAAAGCTTCAACATTAGTTAGACCAATGCTTAATAATTTATCATTTAATGTTTTAATTAATTGGTGAATTCCTAGAGGATGAGCTTCATCACGATTAAAACTAGTCCAAAACTTCAAATCAGATTCTAATTCATCTCTTTTATTCACTAAATGGTTAAAAATCATATTTTTTTCACGGCTAGAATAATCAATAGTAATTTCATCTTTAATAATATTTTCACCAAAATATCTTTTGCTTGCTACTTCAATTAATTTCTCAACAAGTGCCTTATAATCCATACCAGCTTTCTCAGCAGCAAAAACATAAGAACCACCTGGAGAAAGGCTAGCCATTGAATTTATTTCTAATACATATGGATTTCCTTCATTATCTATTCTAAAGTCTACACGGGCACTATCAAAACAGCCAAGAACTTTAAAGGTCGCAATAGCAAGTGATTGAATATGTTGTGTTGCTTCATCAGAAAGGTTTGCTGGATATACTCTCTCTACTCGTCCTTGGGTTTGTCTGCTTTTATCTTCATAGGTGAATATTTTATCACCATTATTAAAAACTAATTCCACTGGGGGAAGTGCTTTAACAGGAGCATTTCCAAGCAATCCTACATTTACTTCCTGACCATCAATATACTCCTCAACTAGGGTAGGACCCTTAAACATATCATATATATTTTTTGCGCCTTCTCGTAATTCAACTTCATTATGTACAATTTTAAGACCATAGGAAACTGCTTCATCTTTTGGTTTGACAATTAGGGGATAGTTTAAAGCTTCAGATAATGGATCATCAGGTTTTTCAAGTACCATAAATCTTGGTGTTGGAATTCCTTTTTGAAGTAGAATCATTTTTGTCATAACTTTATCTAAAGCAAGACCTTGAGATAGTGGATCTGACCCTATATAAGGAATGCCGAGCATTTCTAATATACCAGGTATGTGCGTGTATCTTGATCTGCCTTGGATACCGTAACTCAGGTTAATAACTAATCCAGGTCTTTCACCAGAAATCACAGCTGGCATGAATTCTTCTAAATTTGTGATAATATTTTTATCACCTTCAAAAGTTTTGACTTTATGACCACAGGCACGAACTGCATCTTTTATTTTCTTGATAGTTTCTAATCCGTATTTTTCACGATTTAGTAATCCAAATAAATTTATAACTGCCTTACTCTCTCGATTATAAACAATTGCTACTTTCATACCAACATTCTCCTTTATCGCGATGAAGTTAATTTTCAACTCTCTCATGAAAATATTTTCCATATTTGTATTTTAATTTTACTTTATTCTCGTTCTTTTTACTACTGAAATTTTTATTATGATCTACATCTGTTTTCTAAATGTGGGACAAAAATAACCCCATGGGATAAAATTACCCCAAAACTATTGACTTAGTATTTATAAAGAGTTATTATTGCATTAGAGAGTAAAAGAAATCAATAAATTTAATATATATATATGAATTGAGGAGTGATATTATGCCAGTAGTAAATTATCAAGGTTATAAAGAAATGTTAAGAAAAGCTCAGGAAGGTAAGTACGCTTATACTGCAGTTAACGTATCATCAATCGAAACAGCTAATGCTGTATTAGAGGGATTAGCAAAAGCAAAATCTGACGGTATTATCCAAGTATCATTAGGTGGAGCTAAACATGCATCAGGTATGTTACAAGACAATGTTATAGGAGCTATTACGTTAGCTAACCACATTCACCTTATGGCTGAAAAGTATGAAATTAATATTGCTTTACACACAGATCACTGTACTGCTGCAAATGTAGACACATTCTTAAAGCCTCTTATCGAAGAGACTAGAAAAAGAAGAGCTCATGGATTACCAAATCTATTTAACAGTCATATGTTTGATGGATCTGATATACCGATGGAAGAGAATGTAAAAGTTGCTAAAGAACTTATGGCATTATGTGCTGAAAATGAAATCATTCTTGAAGTTGAAGCTGGTGTTGTTGGTGGAGAAGAAGATGGTGTAAACAACGAGCACGTTTCAAAAGACAAATTATACACTACTCCAGAAGATATGGAAATGTTCCAAGAAGCTTTAGCAGATCAAGGCGAGTTTATGTTAGCGGCTACTTTTGGTAATGTTCATGGTGTTTATAAGCCAGGAAATGTAAAGTTAAAGCCAGAAGTTCTTAAAGTCGGACAAGATTCTCTTAAAGCAAAATATGGAGAAGACAAGAGTTACTTATTAGTATTCCACGGTGGTTCTGGTTCTACACTAGAAGAAATTCACGAATCATTAGAGTACGGTGTAGTTAAGATGAATATCGATACTGATACACAATATGCATTCACAAGACCAGTTGTTGATCACATGATGAAGAACTACGATGGAGTTCTTAAGATTGAAGGCGAAGTTGGAAACAAGAAAGTTTACGATCCAAGAGCATACCTTAAAAAGGCTCAAACAGGTATGGCTGAAAGAATCATGGAAGCATGTGATATGCTAAGATCTACTGGAAAAACTCTTTATAACAAATAAATATAACTGACAGTTTACAACCTTTGAAAATTTTCAAGTGTTGTTCATCCAAAATCCTACTATGATTAACTCGTAGTAGGATTTTTTTCTTCAGCATATATTTAGATAAATAAGTTATGTACATATATATGCACATATGGTAATATATTGACATAGGGTATTAAAAACTAGATTAAGAGGTAAAAAAAATGGAAAATGATTATATGTGGTTGATAAATGCATTCTTAGTAATGACATTTTTATTAAGTTCTATTGTACTAGTTATCAACACAATAAAAAAACTGAATAGACGAGTAGCAAACTACATCTTAAATAGAGTTATATCAAAAAATGAGAGGTATAGTAAGAAGCTTGTATTAGAGAATTACATAATATTTGAGAAATACGATATTTGGAGATATATAGTTAGATGGAGGTGTTCAATGATATTCTAAAAACACTTTAATCATGAAAGGATGAGAAGGTGAATATCATATTAGAACCACTAAGATTATTATTAGAGTTAATATTTAATATAACTGGTGATTGGGGAATTGCAATAATTATACTAACAGTTGTAATAAGAGGGTTAATAATGCCTCTTGCAAGATTATTTTACTCGTTTCATTTTAATGAAACATTGTAGTTTAGTTACAATATTTTATCTCAGATAAAATGAGTAAAAACTCCTTGTTCTAAAGAAGAATAAGATGCAGTTTCTGCCGAAAAGCAGAAACATCCTACGTTCTCAATTCTCCACTCTCCACTCTCAATTTCTTTTTAGGGGGGGTGTTATTATATTTATATAAGTGATAATTTATGATATAATTTACTAAAACGGTATAGGAGGAAAAGAAATGTTTTTGAACCATATACATGAAGAAAGATTTAATAATTTAATTGAACTAGCTAAGACGCCAGATTATGACACAGAGAGAAGGGCTTTTATATATATTATTTCTAGCTGCGATGATTTGTACGAAATTAGAGAACAGCTTTATGATTTTGAAGCAGATTTTCCTAGATTTGTAGAGCTTCAAGAATTAGAATTGCATCCTACAATGTCTAAATTAGTATATATAGCATTTAGCCTATACAATGGACATAATCCAGACAGTTATTCATTAGTTGATTTATTTGGAAAATTTGACGAGTATACTTTCAATGTGGTTTTAAATGCTTTGAAGATAAGATTCATGCTGAGTTAATAGTAATATGACTGGGTGGATTATTTATCGTGAGGCACAAAAGAATAAAGATAATGCTTTTGAATGGATGATTGAAGAGGGGAAAAAATTTAATCTTAATATAGAGATTAAATTTCTAGAGAGGTTTAATATTATAGCACATGATGATATAAGTATTTTTTACGATGGAATTAAGACTGATGTGCCAGATTTTGTGCTTATGAGATGTTATGATATAGATTTAGGACATGCTCTACAATATTGTGGTTCAAGTGTGTTCAATAAATCATCTGCTATGGAACTTTCAATGGATAAATGGAAGACACATGCAATTCTTTCCCAAAATGAGATTCCTACTCCCAAGACTTTAAGGGTGAGAAGGAGTATGATCATTTTTCAATATATAAAGAAAATGATAGGGGTCCCTTTTGTTATGAAAACACCTTTAGGTTCAAAAGGAGAAGGTATTTATCTTATTTATAATCAACAAGACATAGAATGCTTACTTCAAAAAGAGAAGGGTGAGTTTTTTATATGTCAGGAATATATTGAAGAGAGTAGCGGTCAAGATATTAGAGTTCATGTTATAGGAGATAGAGTGGTAGCAGCTATCAAAAGAAGTTCCAATGGAGATTTTAGATCCAATTTTTCGTTGGGCGGAAATGCTGAAAAGATTTCTATAAGTAATGATATAGAGAAACTTGCAATTGAAGCAACTAAAGCATTAGGACTTGAAATAGCAGGGGTTGATATATTACTGAGTAGAAATGGTGCATTAATATGTGAGATAAACGGTAATGCTGGATTTATTACTGTTTGGAAATGTACAGATATTAGCATACCGAAAGAGATAATGAAATATATAAGTAATAAGATGAAAACTAAAAAGAAGGGAGATGGGACAAGTGTTAAACTTTAAAAAGGTACCAAGTAAAGGAGGATTCATAAATATCTTTCTGCCTATATTTGTTTTGGTAGCTCTTACTGTTGTTATAGGGTGCTTTTTTCATATTGGAGCTGTAATATTTGGAGGAATTATACTTATTATAACTCTTTTATCAATGGTTAAATATAGTAGTTTCATGAGGAAAAGTAATGAAGTAGAGGTTAGAGATATACCAGAGGTTTATTCCATTGTTAAAAGTGTTTGTGAATACTTTGATATAGAAGAACCTATTATAAGAAGTTTTGAGAGTGATTATGAAGAAGTTTTTGCAGTGGGCTTAAAAAGTCCATACAACTTGATGATCAGTGAGTTAGCATTAGAGAAACTAGCAGAGGATGAATTAGAGTTCTTAATTATCCAAGAACTTGTTAATATTAAAATAGGAAGAATGATTCCTTTAACATTGTTTGCTCCAACTGGAACTACATTTGGAATAGGACATTTATTTGCAAAGTGGATAAGTAATATTGAACTTATGAATGATAAAGTTGTACTTGTTGTAACTAAAAATATTGAACAATGTATTAGAACAATCATTAGAGTTAATGACTTTAATGAGGAATCAGAGATGAGCATTAAAGAGATTGTGAATATTTTTCTCAATGCAAGAAAGAGTCAGTTGCGAAATGTAACAAACGCTCTTGAACTTGATGAATACATAATAGGGAGAGTCGTTGAAATATTGACATTCTCAAGAAATAGAGTATTTAAGAAGTTAAGTGAATCTACGCCTATTTTAACTATTCAGTATAGTATAAATAACAATGGCGATGAAGCTGATAGGATAAAGATAAATGATTTAAATAGAGATAATGGTGTTGAAAAACAAAGTAAAAAAATATATGAAGAAGCTTGTAACAATAATGAAAAAGAGAGTTTTGATTTCCAAGGAAATAATGAAAAGTATTATGATGAAATTATGGGTGGAAATAAGTTTAAGTATGAGAATGAAGAAATTGAAGTAGACATATTAAAAGAAGCAGAAGAGGACTTTAGAGAAGTAACAAGTAAATATACACATGAGCTTGATTATGAGGAACAATTAGCATTAAGAGAGGTCGCAGCTTCAAGTTATGATGATGATAAAAAACAGAAAACTAGTGTATTGAATGATAAATACAATATAAAAAGAAATGAAGATGATGATTTTGAATATGAGGAAGAATCGGGTGTTGAAATCAAGAAGAAGATTATTATTTGTATAGTTCTCTTATTGGTATTAATTGCAGGTGCTTTTGCAGTCAAGAAGATAGTAATAGATAAAAATAATGATAAACCATTAGTAACTGATGGTACAAAGGAAAATGGAAATCAAGATGGAAGTAAAGGAACTGACACTGAGGAGCAGGAACAATTAGCACAGTTCAAAACTTTGATAGAGAACTTTGATTACGCATGGGTAGATCATGTTAACACTGGAAGTAAAGAGTATTTAGACTTCTTGATTAGTGATGGTCAGATATATAAAGATCTTATTAATTATGATATTAAGGGGAAATCTCAAAAGTTAATTGCAATAGAAGTTAACGAATATAAGATGATTACTGATTCAAAAGTAGATATTTATTTCCATGAAAATAGAGAAGAAACACAAAATGGTAACAAAAAGAGTTTTGATTACAACTGGATTTATACTGCAGTGAAAGTTGGAGATGAGTGGAAATTGGAAAGTAGTCGTTATAATAATGGAACAAATAATAATGACAGTTCAGTAGACAATTATCCAAATAGTTCTTTCAATACAGCACTTTCTTATAAATATGCAGATGTAAATAATTCTTCCAGATTAAGTGGGGAAATTGCCCAGGAAATAGAAAAAGCACTTACGGGATTTAATAATTGCTGGATCGATTACGTAAATGATAATAATACGAATGTTTTTAATTATTTACTAAAAGATAGTGATGCATACAATAAAGCTAAGAAATACAAAGAGAAATATTCAGGTATCAATCAAAGATTTGATGTAATGGATATCAAGGATGTAAGAAAAGGTGATAATGCTTACTACGTATGGGTCCATGAAATTATTCATGAGACAAAAGGGGCGGAAGTGAATAATTGGGAATATCATTGGATCTATATAATAAAGAAAAGTGGAGATGATTATCTCGTTTCTGAGTATTTTAAAGATCCAGCTTAAATTTATAATATTTAAAGCTCACACTAAACATGTGAGCTTTTGGTTGTTCTTGTAATTAATCCTTTTTAGTATTAATAGAATTATATATAAGAACAAAGATTTAAGAGGTGATTTGTAAGTGTTACATTTCTTTAAAGAGGGATCAAAGTTTGGGATTATTGATAGTAAGGGTAAAATCATAAAGAATGCGTATTTTGATAGAATTAGGCCAGAGAGAGAAGGTAAGATGCTAACTTATAAAGGTGGACTCTGGAGTTTTTTCAATGAAAAGGGTGAAAAAGAAATTGACATAAATTTATTAGAAGTGTATTCATTTTATGATAATATGGCCCTTGTAAGAGATGGTGTGGGATGTGGATATATTGATAAGGAATATAAGAGAGTTATCCCATGTATATTTGAAACGGCATTTGATTTTTCTAATGGAAAGGCTATTGTAGAGGAACAACGAGGATGGGGAATAATTGATAAAAAAGGACAGTATATTGCAGTGCCATCGTATGATTATCTTGGTGAGATAAATTGCGAAAGGGCATTATTCGAAAAAAACGAAAAGATTGGATTTATTGATGGCGATGGAGAGGTAATCGTAAAAGGGGTATATGATGACGCGTGCGATTTTAAAGAGGATAAAGCCTTTGTTAACTATAAAGAAAAATGGGGAATAATCGATAAAAATGGTAATGTTATTTTGAAACCAACTTTAGCTGAAAATGCTTTTTATAATGGAGATTATGGATTTAGTGAGGGCTTCGCAGTTCATACATTTGAGAGTAAAGCAGCATATTTGAATTGTGATGGAGAATTTGCTACTGATTATAAATTCGATTTTGGGAGGCGTTTTAGTGAAGGATGCGCAGGTGTGTGTGTTGATGGTAAATGGAATTATGTTGATGAAAATTTCAAATACATCAGTGCAAGATGGTTCGAGGGAGCTGGAGATTTTAAAAATGGATTAGCGCCTATTAATTTAAATGGTAAATGGGGGTTTCTAAATAAAAAGGGCAACATTGTAATTGAGCCAGTTTATGATGGGGTTGAAGCTTTTTCGGGAGATATTGCAAGAACCCTTAAAGATGGTAAGGATGGGTTTATTAATACTTCTGGGTATGAAATATTTAGAGGGACTGAGAAATGCAAATTACCTTATTATGTTTTTTAAATATATAAGAAAACTTCATTAATTGTAGTGATAATATGATAAAATAAAGATATAATATGTGATGAAAAAAGATGGTACATCACTGATAAAAAATAACTACTTAAGATATTTATTAAAGATGTTTATCTGAAAAAATTTCAGTTTAGGTCTTTAACGATAGGAGAATGAGATGAAAAATTATTTTAATTTATCGTGGAAAAACGTTTTAGATGAACTAAATGCAGATGAAGTTCATGGATTAACTGATGACGAAATTAGTCTTCGTAAAGAGGTGCATGGAGATAATTATATTTATTATCCCAAAAATAATAGCTTTCTAAATGGAATTATTGGGATAATATTGTCTCCATGGGCTTTAATATTTCTTATTTTAATATCACTTAGCTTTGTTGGGAGTAATCCTTCTATGGCACTATATTTTTTGGGTTTGTTTATTTTGTTTATATTTATGTTTCTTGGTCAGGATAAGGAGAAATTTAAGTTAAAAAAGCAACTAGCAAACTTAAATAATAGTTCAGCAATTGTAATAAGAAGTGGTGTTAAAAAAAAGGTTTCTATTGGAGAACTTGTGGTAGGCGATATAGTGATTCTTTCGAAAGGTAGTTTTGTGCCAGCAGATATGAGATTGATACAGGCTAAAACGTTATTTGTTAATGAACTGGCAGTTACCGGTGAAAATTATCCTACTGAAAAATTTATTCAAAAGATTGATGATAAGACACCTCCTTTGACACATATGAAAAATATGGTTTTTAGGTCAACGGTTGTTAGTAAAGGAGAAGGTTTAGGGGTTGTTACTACTACTGGAATGGAGTCTGAAATTGGAAAGCTTGTAAAGTCAGTATTCTTCAAAGATGAGAGAGAAGAAAAGCAATATAGTGTAGAGAAGAGTTTGAATATTATAATGTTGGTATCATTAGCTATGAGTGGTGTATTTTCAGTCTTGAGATATCTTACAGGTAATGTAGATAACATTATTGGGAGTATGTTAAAATATATATTTATTTCAAATATCTCATTTTTTGCGATTTTATATGTAGTATTTATTTACAGAAGTATTTTAAAACTTAGGGCAGATGGAATAGAAGTTAATAATACTAATTCATTTTTTGCTATGAAAGATATGGACACAATAATCATGGACAAGTACGATATGTTGTCCTCTCCATACTATTATGTTGGAGCAGTATATACAAATGATCAATATCTTTCGGTGACAGAGATAGAAAGAGATAAAGATAGACAGAAAAAATTTGAGAGAATAAATGAAGTTTCATCAAGTTGCTGTAACTATTTTGAGGAAGAAGAATATCATGAAAAATCAAAGGCGATTAAGCTTGAATATTCACTTCTTAGGTTTATTTTAAATACAGATATGAGGGCTCTGAACTTAAAGAGTAAAAATAAAGAGGTATTAACAATTCCGTTTGATAAGGAGAGGAATATAAAAACAGTAGTTACTAAAATTGACAAAAAGGTTTATAGAGCTGCAGCTATAGGTGCACTTGACCAACTTTTAGAGCGAAGTACCTATTGGTATATGGATGGAATGGAAGTTCCAATGACAAATGAAGATCTTGAAAAGATAAAAAAAGCATCATATAAATTAGCACATAGTGGGTGTAAAATTATAGGTGTAGCATATAGAAATTATAATTACCTTCCTACTGAGGATGAAAATGTTGAGAGTAACATGGTTTTTGTTGGAATGTGGGGTATGAAGGAAAGTATAGATGCAGAAGCATTTGAATCTTTAGAGATTCTTAAGAATAATGAGGTTAAGGTAATTTTAAAATGTGATGAAAATAAAATAGCAGCTACAACGATAGGTAGAGAACTGGGATTAGTGGATGAAGGGGTTACAGCTATTTCAGGTCTTGAACTTGATTGTCTTTCAGAGAGTGAACTTAGAAAATTATTGAATACATGCAGTGTCTATTCTCAGATTAATTCCTATCATAAAGAAGAGTTTACTAAAATATTGAGTAGCATGGGAATGAAAATACTTGGAATAGGAAGTAAACTTAGAGATATTTCTTATCTTTTTAGAAGTAATCTAAAAGTTGCTTTTGGAGAGGATGTAAGTGAGATACTTAAAAAATCCAGCGATGTGTATATATCAAAGGGTAATATAAAAAGTTTGTTGAAGGTTATGGGACATGGATATAAATTAATTGAAAAATTCTTTTTATATGAAAATATGATAACCTTTGTATTATCATTTATTCTATCGTGGTGTTTTATAAATGCTATTAATGGATTTCAATTTACTTACCTTACGGGCATGATAAGTAATATTATTTTAGTGATGAATGGGATTATTGTGATAAATGTTGCTAGTAATGAGAATAAGAAACCAAAAGTTGATAAAGGTATAAGGGGATACTATCTCTTTGGAAGTGTAATCATATGCTCATTAACTAGTGGGTTTGCAATGATAGGTGAATGGAAAGGTGATATCAGTGCTAGTGATTCTATGACGGTGATATTGTTGATATTTGCTATGCTTAGCCTGTTCATGTTTATTACTCTTTCAGATTTATTAAAGAATATTAATTATCTATTCATGTTCTTATTGGAGGGAATGATTGTTTTAAGTTTCTTTGCACTTGAAGTTGGTAAGAATGTATTAGGCATATCTCTTAATAATATGGAAATAGGTGGAGTTGCCGTATTAACTTTGGTGATTTTTGTAGTTGTAAATATTATTATTAAGATGAGTATTAATAAGAGTATTAAGAAATAAAATTGATTCATAATTAGAATATACCAAAAAAGTCTCTCATATATTATATTAAGAAATTACATACGTAGTTTCAATTAATGAGTAATATAAAGGGGGGCTTTTTTGGAATTCACATATGAGGGTATAGCCCTTATACCAGTAGTTACGATATTAGTTAATATTATAAAGGGAACAGGAGTATCAAGTAGATTTCATCCAATAATATCAGTAGGGCTAGGGATTATTTTTGGGATTATATTTGTTAGTAACGGTGACATTAAGAAGGGGGTTTTGTCCGGAATTGTTATCGGTATAAGTGCAAGTGGATTGTATTCTAATGGAAGAGAAGTTGTTAAAGGGGTAAGTTATTATCGAAGTTCCAGGAAAAATAAATAGTAGGTTTATGGAAAAGATTATGTGGCAATAATTTATAGGTGTTGAAATAGTCATGGAGGAGTATTATGAAAAGTGATGAATTCTATGGCAAACCTATGGTTATTGCCGCTTTTTTCTTTAATATGGGTGGTTTACTTTACTTATTAGAACAGAAAAATATAATTATATTTGGTGTTATGTTATTGGGGAATATAATAGGAATATATTGTGTTTCACATAGAAAAAAAGCAGTTATATTATTAATAATAATAATATGTGGTTTCTTTAATGTGAGAACTTACTTTAAGGCGTTTTTACCCTATGATATATACGATAGGATAGTTATAACAAATAAAACTCCAAAGTATACAGAGGGTGAAATAAGAGGGAAGAAGGTTTTGTTATGGGGTACTAAAGATATTGAAATTGGTGAAAAAGTTATAATAATGGGTGATTTCACATATTCTCCTGATTATGAAAGAGGATATGTTGGAGAATATGAAGTTTATAGAATGAAGAATAATGGGTATGCACTTCTTCATTGGAGTAATAAGATGGTTCAGGGGTTAAGAGATAGACTTAAGAATATATTATCTAAAGAAGCGTATGGATATGTGAATGCTATGGCTTTGGGGAATAGAACTTATTTAGATAATGAGGAAATTGAAATGCTAAAGAGGTTAGGAATAATTCATATTTTGGCTGTTTCTGGATTACATATGGTAATAATATTTAATATAATTGGAAGTGTTGTAAAGAAATCATCTATAGTTTTGATTATTTGCTTGGTATATACATTTATAATAGGTTCACCCCCATCAGCCTTGAGAGCGGTATTTATGCTAATCGTATTCGCTTTGGGAAAGAAGATTATCAGAACCTATGAGAATACGTCATCACTGGCGTTTTCTAGTATTATTATTCTCCTATATAGGCCTTATTATCTTTTTAATATATCATATCATCTATCTTTTTTAGCATTGATTGGTATAGTAATATTCTCTAAAAAGATAAAGGAATGTATGCTATTCTTCCCCAAATGGATAAGTAAGAACTTGTCATTGATTTTGAGTGCACAAGTATTTGTTATGCCTTATACAGCAATGATGTTTAGTGAAGTTAATCTTGGGGTTTTTCTTGGTAATCTTATATTAGTTCCTTTTGGGATAGTTGTAATAGTCTTTTCATTCATACTAGTTTTTTTATGTAAAATACCATTGATTGGGGAGTTAATAGGTGAAATATATAATTTAACTATAATGATTTTCAGGTTCATATCAAATTACTTAAGTAAATACTCTCATATGGTCTTAATGGTAGATAATAATTATGCTATACTTTATTTAGTTATACTTTTTTTAATGATATATCTCTACTATATACACAAGCGTGTGGAAGATAGAATGTTGACATGAGAGGTGCAGATGAAATGATAGATATTGAAGTGTTTAAAAGTAATATTCAAAAAGGAAAATTCGATAAATGTTATATTTTTGCTGGAAGTGATGAAAGGGTAATAAAAGATAGTGTTAATATGATCATAAAGGCTAATTTGAGAGAGAATGAGAAAAGCTTTAATCTTAATAGATATGATGGTGAAAAGATAACCTTTGATGAGATATTTACTTCAAGTGAAACAATGCCATTTATGAGTAATGTTAGAATAGTAGAAGTGTTTAGGGCAAATTTTTTTAGCGATAGCGAGAATGATAGTAGATCAAATTCAATAGTAGCTGATTTACAGAAATATGTCGATAATATCCCTCAGAGTACTATATTAATCTTTTATTATATATATAAAGATGTAAGAGAGAAGCCAAGTAAGAAACTATTTAAGTTTAAGAAAAATGCAACAATAGTGACGGTTGGAAAGTTAAAAGGTGCAGCACTTCAGAAAAAAGTGAAAGATGTATTTACTGCTAAGGGCGGGATTATTGAAAGAAGTGATCTTAATTTTTTCTGTTCTATGGTTGAAAATGATATGGAAATTATTAATAACGAGATAGATAAGTTAATTGCTTATACTAATGGCGGAGCAATAACAAGAAAAGAAATTGAAAAGTTAGTTCCATCAAAAAGTGATAATGATATATTCAACTTGGTGGATTACTTGACTCAGAAAAAGATAAAGGGAGCTATTGATATTTATAATGAATTAATATTTAAAGGTGAAAAACCTACTTCAATATTAAGAATGATACAGAGACAATATAGTATGATATTGAATATCAAGATTCTTTCTCAGAAGGGTAAGAAAAGTGAGGAAATTGCAAAACAATTAGGGCTTCATCCATACATATGTGAAAAGATGATTACCCAGAGTAAAAAATTTAAAAATGAGAGTTTAAAAGAAATCTTAGATATGAGCCTCAAACTTGAAAGAACACTTAAATCAAGTACCACTGATTCTAACATTGAGATGGAAATGTTTATGATAAAAACCCTGAGGGTTTAAAAGAAATTGAAAATGGAAAATGGAGAATGATGGATGTTTCTGCTTACGCAGAAACTACATACTATTGGTCTTTAGAACAAAGGGGTTTTACTCATTTTATCTTTAGATAAAATATTGTATTTAAGTACAATGTTTTATGAAAATAAAATAATATAAATAAAAAAACAGCTTATTCAGCTGTTTTTATTTATATTAAGCCATTTTATTTAGCTTAGCTGCTAGTTTAGATTTTTTGTTAGCTGCATTGTTCTTATGTAAGATACCTTTGCTAGCCGCCATATCTAATGCTTTAACAGCGTTTTTGTAGTTTGCTGCTGCTTCTTCTTTGTTTCCTGCTTCTATTGAAGCATTTAACTTCTTAAGTGAAGTTTTAAGAGCAGACTTAATCATTGTATTTCTAAGAGTTTTTGTTGCAGCAACCCTAACTCTTTTCTTTGCTGATAATGAATGTGCCATTGTTTCACCACCTTTACATATATTAAAATGAAAACGTTGATTTAACAACAACCCGTATCAAGTCTTTTGAATAATCATCGTGTTTTCAACACTGATTATTATAGCATTAAAGTTATTACACTGCAAGTGTTAAGTATAAAATATAGAATATTAATTAAAATAAATATAAGAATAACTATATATAAAAGAACAAAGAATAGAGAAAAAAGAATAAATATCGTTGATATTCTTTATTCTTCAGAATATCAACGATATATTTAAATGCTATTTGATGGAAGTATATGGGTTTTAAAATAAATATAAAGTCAAAGATGTTGCTTATTTTTTTCTGTGACAAGGCGATGAGTGTTCTTCATAGCAGAGTCCTGTACGGGTTCTATCAAGGTCGACAAAGTGAAAATAGAAGTGACATATTGACGAATTATTTATTTTAAAGTCTCTAAAGTTAACTTTATTTAATTAAAGAAAGGAGTAAAATAATGATAAATATTAGAACGGATTTAGCATTAGAAGCTAAGGAACTTTATAGTGAGAAGACCACCAGTAGGCTAGAAGGAGTAAATGTTAATGAATTTGAGCAAGAGGAGATAAAAATAACAGAGGTGAAAATCACAAATGAAGCTGGCGAAAAGGCAATGGGTAAACCAATAGGTACATATATTACTATGGAAATTCCTAGCTTTGTTCAGTATGATGGTGAAGCTATGAAGGATGTTGCGCATGTGTTGGCAAAGCAATTGAAACCTCTTGTTAAAGTTGAAAAAAATCAATCGGTTCTAGTTGTTGGTCTTGGTAACTGGAATATAGTATCTGATGCTGTGGGACCTAAGGTAGTAGAAAAGTTAATGATTACAAGGCATTTAATGCAACTTGTTCCTGATGAGATTGATGAGAATATAAGACCTGTATGTGGTATTTCTCCTGGAGTGCTTGGCCTTACTGGTATGGAAACTGGGGAGATACTTAAAGGAATTGTTGAAAAGATAAAGCCCAGTTTAGTTGTGGCAGTAGATGCACTTGCCTCTAGAAAAATGCACAGAGTAAACAGAACAATACAGATTAGTAATACAGGTATATCACCAGGAGGTGGAATTGGAAATAATAGAATGAAAATAAATGAAGAAGCTTTGGGTGTTCCAGTTGTAGCTATTGGAGTTCCAACAGTTGTTCATGCCGCAACAATTGCTTATGATACTATTAATTTGGTTCTCAATGAAATAAAAGAATTTTCAAAAGAAGATCAGAATTTCTATAGTTTCCTTGGAAATATTGGAGATGCAGAAAAAGAGAAAATGATTAAAGATATATTAAATCCTTATGTTGGAAATTTAATGGTAACACCTAAGGATGTGGATATGACAATTGAGTCTATGGCTAAGATTATAGCTAATGGTTTAAATATTTCACTACAACCTGAACTAACATTAGAAGATATAAATACTTACTTAGGTTAAAATTATTAGAATAAAGATGCCCTCTTCAACATACCATGTTTTATAGAGAAAGTTTACTTCCGAACAAAAACATGGTTACTAAAGGAGGGTATTTACTTGTACAAAAGGGTAGAAAGCGGTGGATATAAAGTATTATTATTTATGAGTTTATTGGTTATTCTTATTGCTATTGTATTATTTAATGGAGCAGGTATGAAAAATTACTTATTGAGTGGGTTTTATGAAAATTCATTTCAAAGGGAAATACCTCTAATTAATGTGAGGAGTGCATATAATAATGGAGAGAGTGCTACATCATCTACATTATTCAAAATCATAGGAAATGGATTAAATAGAGAACTTAATTTGATGGGAGTTGAGTATGTACAAGCTCAAGGGGTAAACAATCAAAGTATAGCAACTTCCATAGGGATAGACAAAAAAGTAAATGAAGGGATTAATGGATTTGGATTTGATTATGGTTCATATGAGAATAGAAATATTAAAATAAATAGAAAATACAGTGATAAAAATCTTGTTGCTGGAGTATATAGCCCTTCATTAGTGTTTAATTATCCCAAAGATAAACCTCAAGTATTAATATATCACACGCATACTGGAGAAGGATATGGATCAGATAATGCAGATGAAAGGGATAATGAAAAAAACGTAGTAGCAGTTGGAAAGGAATTAGCAGAAGAGTTGAAGAATTATGGTATAACAGTAATACATGATACAACAATTCATGACGATAAAGACTACAATAAAGCTTATTATGAAAGTGTAAAAACAATGGATAAATATCTTAATAAATATGGTGATATGGATTTAGTTATAGATATTCATAGAGATGCTGTGGATAATAAAGCTGTGGTTACCACAAGGCTTAATGGAAAGGATGTAGCAAGAATTATGTTTGTTTTTGCAAAGGAAAATGAACATTTTGATGAGAATTATAAAGTAGCAAATTCCCTATTAAATATATCACAAGCCTTATTTCCTGGTCTAGTTCGTGATAATAGCGAAATTATTAGAAATCATGGTGTAAATTACTACAATCAACACAAGAGTAAGGGGGCTGTCTTAATTGAAGTTGGCGCACATACAAATAAACCCCAAGAAGCGAAAGAAACAGCAAAGTATCTTGGAAGGATTATGGCAGAGTATCTATACAAAAAGTACTCAGAGGTTTAAATAGCCCAATCTCGGCGTCACAACGGCTCTCTGTGCTGCTCATGTACCAAATTCGTACACTGCGCTGCTTTTTCGCCGAGGTCCTTGATCTTGAACTATTTAAATCCTAGAAAATACAATAGTTTACTCAGTTAAAATGAGTAAATTTTCAACAAAAAAACAACAAAATGTAGGTTCTGACCTTGGGAAGAAGCATCCATCATTCTCAATTCTCAATTATGTTTTTAAAGTGTTGTTTAATGTAATGAAAATATGATATAATCTAGTTTAGTGTAAGAAACCTATAATTATAGGTTTTTTTTATTTGTTTCTATCTATAGAGAATAAATTAATATGTCATTAGCTATGGCAACTCATTGATATATAGTTTTATTTTTGAGGTTATAATATATAGATAAACGACTTCGTAGATTTATCTATATAAAGAGCACTGAATAAAGAAATAAAGAACAAATCAAATAATGATGAGATTAAAATTAAAAACAAACGATACGGGGGTTTGGAAATGCTTAACAAAGAGAGAATAAGGAATTTCTGTATTATAGCACATATAGATCATGGTAAATCTACTTTAGCAGATAGACTACTTGAGAAAACAGGAACTTTAACTCAGAGGGAAATGGAAGAACAGATACTTGATTCTATGGATCTTGAAAGAGAAAGAGGTATAACTATTAAATCTCAAGCAGCAAGAATGGTTTATAAAGCAAAAGATGGACATGAGTATACTCTGAATCTTATTGATACTCCAGGACATGTCGACTTTAACTATGAGGTATCAAGAAGTTTGGCAGCTTGTGAAGGTGCTGTTCTTGTAGTTGATGCTTCTCAAGGAATTCAGGCACAGACATTAGCAAACACATATCTAGCTGTTGAGAATAATCTTGAGATTGTACCAGTATTAAATAAGATTGATTTACCAAGTGCTGATACTGAAAGAGTAACACATGAAATCGAAGATGTAATTGGTATAGAAGCTGCAGGAGCGCCGCAAATCTCTGCGAAAACTGGTTTGAATATTGAGGATGTATTAGAAGCCGTTGTGGAAAAAGTTCCAGCTCCAAGTGGAGATGAGAATAAACCACTAAAAGCCTTGATATTTGATTCTTACTATGATACTTATAAAGGTGTTGTAAGTTATGTAAGAATTATGGATGGTACGGTTAAAAAAGGATCTAAGATAAGATTTATGGCATCTAATAAAGTTTATGATGTAGTTGAAGTTGGGGTGTTTAGCCCTGGATATCTGGCAATGCCACAGATATCAGCAGGAGAAGTTGGATACATTTGTGCATCTATAAAAAATGTTGCAGATGCTCATGTTGGTGATACTATAACAGAAGCTAATAATCCATGTGATGAGAGTTTGCCAGGATATAGACCAGCAATACCAATGGTGTTTAGTGGTATTTATCCAGTGGATGGTGCTAAATATGAAGAGTTAAAGGAAGCATTATTGAAATTACAATTAAATGATGCTGCACTTCAGTTTGAACCTGAAACATCATTAGCTCTTGGATTTGGTTTTAGATGTGGTTTCTTAGGATTACTTCATATGGAGATTATACAAGAGAGAATCGAAAGAGAATTCAATGTTGATATTATCACAACAGCACCATCTGTTGTATACAAAATAGAAAAAACTGATGGAAGTAAATTTGAATTAACAAATCCTACAAACATGCCAGATCCTTCTGAGATAAAGAAGATGCATGAGCCTATTGTTAAGGCGTCTATTATAACTCCTTCAGATTATGTTGGATCTATAATGGAGTTGTGTCAGGAAAAAAGAGGAGTATTCATAGATATGCAATATATAGAGCAAACTAGAGTTGTGATAAACTATGAAATACCTCTAAATGAGATTGTTTATGATTTCTTTGATAACTTGAAATCTAGAACTAAAGGGTATGCTTCTTTTGATTATGAGATGAAAGGATATGAAGAAACTGTACTTGTTAAACTTGATATTCTTCTTAATAAGGAAAAGGTTGATGCATTCTCAATGATCGTTCCTGAGTCTAAAGCTTATGCTAGAGGAAAAGCAATGGCTGAAAAACTTAAGGATATCATACCTAGACATCAATTTGAGATTCCAATACAAGCAACAATTGGAGCTAAGGTTATTGCTAGAACTACTATTAAAGCGCTAAGAAAAGATGTTCTTGCTAAGTGTTATGGTGGAGATATTTCTAGAAAGAAAAAACTTTTAGAAAAGCAGAAAAAAGGTAAGAAGAAAATGAGACAAATGGGATCAGTTGAAGTACCTCAAGAGGCATTTATGGCGGTGCTTAAGATTGATGAAAAATAAATAATTAAGGTATTTGAATATGCCTAAATGGAGGATAAAATGTATGAGCATAAAAAATGAAAAAGCGCTCTACGTTCATATTCCCTTCTGTAAGAAAAAATGTTATTATTGCGATTTTCCATCATATAGTGGAAAAGAAGGACTTATGGTGGAATATACTAAAGCTCTATGCAATGAATTAATAAAATATAAAGACTATGTCTTTAAAACAATATTTATAGGTGGGGGAACTCCCACCTATTTGTCATATGAGTGCATTTTAATGCTGAAGGAAGCGTTCGAAGAACTTAATATATCTGAAAATGTTGAATTCACTGTAGAAGGAAATCCAGGAACCTTTACAATTGAGAAATTGAAAGTGTTTAAGAGTATGGGCGTAAATAGACTTAGTATAGGATTACAAGCTTTTCAGAATGAGCTTTTAAGGGAGATTGGAAGAATACATTCTGAAGAGGAATTTATGGAAAGTTATAAAATGGCTAAAGATGTGGGCTTTAATAATATTAATGTTGATCTAATGTTTGGACTCCCAAATCAAAGTATGAACTATTGGAAGGAAAGCTTGGAAAAGGCAGTTGAACTTGGAGTAAATCATATTTCATGTTACTCTTTGATTGTTGAAGAAGGGACTCCATTTCATAAAAGAGAAAAGAATGGTTTATTGAACACTCCATCTGAAGAACTGGAGAGAGAGATGTATGAGTACACAAAGGAGTTTCTTGAGAAGGTTGGATATAATCAATATGAGATATCAAATTTTGCAAAGGAAGGCATGGAGTGTAGACACAACCTTGTTTATTGGAATTTAGAGGATTATATTGGTTGTGGATCTGGTGCCCATTCCTTTTTAGATGGAAAGCGAATTGAAAATACAGGTGATGTGGAAGAGTATATTACTTTAGTTAATAAAAATGGAACTGGAAGAGTAGGAACATTTGAGAATTCTGTAGAAGATACTATTGAAGAGTTTATGTTTATGGGGTTAAGAAAAATTAGCGGAATTAATAAATTTGATTTTGGGAAAAGGTTTAAAAAAGATATTTACAGTATATATGAAGAAATAATACAAAAGCATGTAAACAATGGCTTGATTGAAGATGACGGAGAAAGTGTAAAACTTACCCCAGAAGGAATTCAGTTGTCTAATATGGTAATGAGCGACTTCATTCTTGAAAAGAATAATTGAGAATTGTAAATTGAGAATGTAAGATGGTTCTGACCGAGGTCAGAACCTACATTTTTTTGTGTGGAAACAATAGGAGTTTTCACGTTTCAGACTAATGAAACATCCATCATTCTCAATTCACCATTTGTCTTTAAGTATTTCCCGTGCTTTCAAAAGTTTACAATTGGTTAATAAAACTGTGAAATGGCTTGAAATCACGGTAATAATTATTGGTTAAATAAAGTTCTCATAAAATCAAAGTAAAGCTGAGGGATTTGTACTTAGAATGAGATATTTGCACTAAATAAGCAAATACATTTAAAAACGATAAAATAAACAAGGAAAATTAATTTGACTTATTATTAGATTAGTGGTAATTTTTATGTATAGTCATTAGCACTCGTTAATGGTGAGTGCTAATAAAGAGGTGGTAAATATGTTAAGTGAAAGAAAACTTAAGATTTTAGAGGCCATCATCAAAGATTATATCGAAACAGGAGAACCTGTTGGTTCAAGAACATTGGCCAAAAAATATAACATAGGTATTAGTTCAGCAACAATACGAAATGAAATGGCTGATTTAGAGGAAATGGGATACTTAGAACATCTTCATAGTTCTTCAGGAAGAATTCCTTCTGATAAAGGATACAGGCTTTATGTTGATAAACTAATGAGCATTCAAAGGCTTCCTGTTGAAGAAGAGATGATGATCAAAAATCGAATGTTATCGTCAGCTATTTATGAAGTTGATAGATTGGTTAAAGAGGCAACTATTGTGCTTTCTAAAATCACTAAATTAGCAACAATTGTTAAAGCCCCTTCTGTAAGAAAAAGCTTTATAAAAAGAGTTCAAATAGTACAAATTGATGAACATAATGTTTTAATGGTGTTTGTAACTGATAGCGGACTTATAAGAAATAATGTTATTAGTGTTACAGATTATATTGATGAAAAGATTATAGAGAAGATAAATAGGCTACTTAACCTAAGACTTGTTGGATTAACTATTGATGATATTGATCTTGAAGTAATTAATAATTTACAGAAAGATTTAGTAGATTATGAGGAAATTTTTAAGGCACTTATACCTGCTCTTTATAAGAGTTTAAAGAGTATTGAACCATCTAAGGTTTATACAGAAGGTTACTCAAATATACTGGATTACCCTCAATTCCAAGATGTTGATAGAGCAAAGGATTTCTTAAATCTATTAAGTGATGAAGAGAGTTTAAAAGCACTCATCAAAAGCCCTAAAGTTGGGGACAATAATTTATCAATAACAATTGGAACTGAAAATTATATTGAAAGTGTCAAAGAATGTACGATTATTACTGCTAATTACAAAATCGGTGGAAGAGATTTAGGTTCCATTGGAGTTGTTGGTCCAAGAAGAATGAATTATGAAAAGGTAATAGCTACTTTGAATGAGATTGTCAATGAGTTAAATATAAATATAAAGACATCTTATGGAAGAGAATCTTCGGATGACTACGATAATCAATGATATGGAGGAATAGTTGTGGAAAAGAATTCTAAAGAAAATAATGTTTGTGAAGAGATTGAAAAAGAGCTCGAAACTAATGAAAATTGTGAAGTAGATGAAAAAGAAGAAAATGAAGTTGAAGAATCTCTAGAAGAAAGCGAAATGAATGAGGATCTAGAATTTGAAGAAATGGACGAAGATGATATGGGAAGAAAATACAATTCACTAAAGGAAGAAAATCAAAAAAATTTAGAAGAAATAAATCTTTTAAATAATAAACTCAAGGCAGTTCAAGATACGCATATTAGAACTACTGCTGAATATGAAAATTTCAGGAAGAGAACTAGTAGAGAAAAAGAACAACTATATACTGATGCATGTTCAGATGTTCTTAAAGAAATTTTCCCTGTGGTTGACAATTTAGAAAGAGCTTTAGCTCTTACTCATGAAGATAGTTCACTTAAACAGGGTGTTGAGATGACATTAAAGCAGTTTAATTCTTCACTAGAAAAGTTAGGTATAAAGGAAATAAGTACAGAAGAAAAATTCGATCCTAATTTTCATGAGGCTGTTATGCATGTAGTTGATGAAAATTTTGGTGAAAGTGAAATAATTGAAGTATTCCAAAAAGGATATATTAGAGGGGAAAAAGTTCTCAGATATAGTATGGTAAAAGTAGCTAACTAATAAAGTGGCTAATAATTATATAAATTGCAATTAAAATTAAAATTAAAATACTAACTTAGAGTTAGAAAATCAAAAATTGAAAGTGTAAAATTAGGAGGTAAATAAAATGGGTAAAATTATAGGAATCGATTTAGGTACAACAAATTCATGTGTAGCAGTTATGGAAGGTGGAGAACCAGTAGTTATATCAAATGCTGAAGGTGCAAGAACTACTCCTTCTGTAGTTTCATTCCAAGCTAACGGAGAGAGATTAGTTGGTCAGGTAGCTAAAAGACAATCAATTACTAACCCTGATAAAACTATAATGTCTATTAAGAGAGAAATGGGAACAGATCATAAGGTAAACATAGATGGAAAGGATTATACTCCACAAGAGATTTCAGCTATGATTCTTCAAAAGATTAAGAAGGATGCTGAGGCATACTTAGGAGAGACAGTTACAGAAGCTGTTATAACAGTACCAGCTTACTTTAATGATAGTGAAAGACAGGCAACTAAAGATGCAGGTAAAATTGCTGGATTAAATGTAAGAAGAATTATAAACGAGCCAACAGCTGCTGCTTTAGCATATGGTTTAGATAAAATGGATACAAACCAAAAAGTTCTTGTATATGACCTTGGTGGTGGAACATTTGACGTATCTATATTAGAACTTGGAGATGGAGTATTTGAGGTTCTTTCTACAAATGGTGATACTAGACTAGGTGGAGACGACTTTGATGAGGCTTTAATAAATCATATAGCTGATACTTTTAAAGCTGATAGCGGTATCGACTTAAGAAATGATAAGATGGCTTTACAAAGATTAAAAGAAGCTGCAGAGAAAGCTAAGATTGAATTATCTTCTTCAATGCAAACAAATGTTAACTTACCATTTATAACAGCAGATGCTTCAGGTCCAAAGCACATCGATTTAAATATCACAAGAGCTAAGTTTAATGAATTAACTCACGATTTGGTTGAAAGAACAGTTGAGCCAATGAGAAAAGCTTTACAAGATGCTGAGTTAAGTTTAGATGGAATAGATAAGATACTTTTAGTTGGTGGATCAACAAGAATTCCAGCTGTTCAAGAGGCTGTTAAGAAGTTCACTGGTAAAGAACCATCAAAAGGAATAAACCCAGATGAGTGTGTTGCAGTTGGTGCAGCAATTCAAGCAGGTGTATTAACTGGAGAGGTTAAAGATGTATTATTACTTGATGTTACTCCTCTTACACTAGGTATTGAAACTTTAGGAAGCGTTGCAACTCCTTTAATAGAAAGAAATACAACTATCCCAGCTAAGAAGAGTCAAACATTCTCAACTGCTGCAGATGGTCAGACTTCTGTTGAAATCAATGTTGTTCAAGGTGAGAGAAAAATGGCTAGTGACAACAAAACTTTAGGAAGATTCACTTTAAGTGGAATAGCTCCAGCTCCAAGAGGGATCCCTCAAATCGAAGTTACATTTGATATCGACGCTAATGGTATCGTTAATGTATCTGCTAAAGATAAAGGGACAGGAAAAGAAGCTAACATCACAATTACAGCTTCAACTAACTTATCTGATGACGAGATACAAAAAGCTGTTGATGAAGCTAAGAGATTTGAAGAAGAAGATAAGAAGAGAGCGGAAGCAATCGAAACTAAAAATAATGCTGAACAGTTAGTTTACCAAACTGAAAAAACATTAGAAGAGTTAAAAGATAAGATTGAAGCAGATGATAAAGCTAAGATAGATGAGAAATTAAATGCACTTAAAGCGGTTAAAGATAGTGAAGATATCGAAGCAATTAAAAAAGCTTCTGAAGAATTATCACAAGAATTCTATGCAGTATCAGCTAAGTTATACCAAGATGCTAATCCAGAAGGCGCTGGATTTAATCCGGAAGAAATGGCTGGAGCTGCAGGAGCAGAACAACCTAAGCAAGATGAAAATGTAGTAGATGCAGACTTTGAAGTAAAAGAATAATTATGATATAGTAATACATGTGTGTGGTCTTGTACCACGCACATGTAATTTGTTAAGTAGAAATTAATTTTAGGTGGTGAATTGCTAGAGATGTCGAAAGAATACTATAAAGTTCTTGGGATTGAAAAAGATGCAAGTGAAGCTGATATCAAAAGAGCTTTTAAAAAACTGGCTTTAAAATATCACCCAGATAGAAATCCAGATGATAAAGAAGCTGAAGAGAAATTTAAAGAGATAAACGAAGCATATCAGGTACTTTCAGATCCTGAGAAGAGATCGAAATTTGATAAATATGGAACTGTAGATTTTGATGGTGGTTTCGGAGGATTCGGTGGTGGTGGATTCGATTTTGGTGATTTAGGTGATATATTTGGTGATATATTTGGCGGTAGAAGTGGAGGATTCGGTGGTAGAAGTAATCCAAATGCTCCAAGAAAAGGTGCTGATATAGAAACAAGAATAAATCTAACTTTTGAAGAAGCTATTTTTGGTGTAGAAAAAGATATAACTATTAATAAACATGAGAATTGCGATACTTGTAAGGGTAGTGGAGCAACTCCAGGGACATCAGCGAAAACATGTGATGTTTGTGGGGGTAGCGGTGTTGTTATGCAAAGAGCTAATACTGCATTTGGTTCATTCTCGACTCAAACTTCATGTAGTAAGTGTCGTGGTAAAGGTAAGATTATTGATTCTCCATGTGTGAAATGCCATGGTACAGGTAAAGTTAAAAAGAACAAAACTATTTCAGTAAAAATACCTGCAGGTGTAGATACTGGAAATGTAATGCCATTAAGAGGACAAGGTGAACCAGGAACTAATGGTGGACCAAATGGTGATTTATATGTAAATATCAAAGTTTCTCCTTCTAAAGTATTTGAAAGAAAGGGATATGATATTCATATTGAGGAGCACATTTCTTTCCCTAAAGCTGTTCTTGGAGTTGAACTTGATGTTCCAACAGTTGATGGAGATGTAACTTATAACGTTCCTGCCGGTACACAATCAGGTACAGTCTTTAGACTAAGAGGAAAAGGAGTACCGGTTGTTAATGGAAGAGGTCGTGGTGATCAATATGTTAAAATTACTGTAGATGTTCCTAAAAAGCTTAACGATAAGCAAAAAGAAGCTCTTAAGATGTTTATGGAAGCTTCTGGTGAAGAATACAATGGATCTGATGAAGAGAAAAAAGGATTCTTTAAGAACATCTTTAAGTAAAACAAGTTTAGAGTTGTGAATGGAGAATTGAGAGTGAAGGAAGCTTCTGCCCTGTGGGCAGAAGCTTTTATTGTAATAAATAAATATAGCTCTCTTCTTTAAAATAATGTTGAAAAAAGTACAAGCTTTATTTGATATCTGTTAGCTGTTCTTTGTTAATTGTTTTTTATTAGTGGTTGTTTTTCTTGGATTAATGCTAATTATGAATTATAATACATAGAGATACTTTAGGTAATTATTCAAATGGAATAAAAAAATGTACTACATTGATAATGCATAATAAGAAACTATTGCGCCGCAGGCGCAAAAGATAAAGAACGAAGAACAAATATGGTTATTTTGCTTACTGATGGTCAGAAAAAAATATATTATTTATTATCTATTATTTTTTATAATAAAGATTTTCTGACGAAAGGAAGAAAATCCTCCACATTTGTTCTTTGTTCTTTTTTCTTTGAATTTGCTTCGCAATTTTTCTCTATTATGAATCTAAAACTAATGTAATTTATTAAAATAATATATAAAATTAGGAGTGTTACATATGAATAAAGAATGGATTGAGATAACGGTGCTTACATCTTCAGAAGCTGTAGAGCCTGTGAGTGGATTGTTTTATACTTGTGGACTACAGGGCGTTTCTATAATGGATATTGAAGAGATAAAGGCAATAAAAGCAAATAAGACTGCAACTAGTTATGATTACTTCGAAGATTCCCTTCTAGACATGGAAGATTCGGCTATAATAAAGGGATATTTTGAAGATGATGAAAATTTTCAGCAGCATTTAGAATATATAACTAAAGGTGTTCAAGAATTAGAAAATTATGGATTTGATATTGGGAGAGGAATAGTTCTTAATGAGAAGGTTAACCAAGAAGATTGGGAGAATACTTGGAAGAAGTATTATAAACCAACAAAGATAAGTGATAGAATAGTTGTTAAACCGCAGTGGGAAGAGTATACACCTAAAGAAAATGAATTGGTTCTTGAGATGGATCCAGGGATGGCTTTTGGAACTGGAACACATGAGACGACTAGATTGTGCTTAAAGGCCTTAGAGAAGTACGTAGATCAAGACAGCACTGTCTTTGATATTGGAACAGGTTCAGGAATACTTTCCATTGCAGCAAGTAAATTAGGGGCTAAAAAGGCTATTGGTGTAGATCTTGATGAGGTTGCTGTAGAATCAGCAAAGAGAAATGTTAATTTAAATAAACTTGATAATGTGGAAATTTTATTTGGTAACCTTATGGAAGTGGTTAAGGGAAAGGCTGATATTGTAGTTGCCAATATAATGGCTGATATAGTTATGTTACTTGGAGAACAAGTTAGAGCATTTATGAAGGATGAAGGTATATTTATTTCTTCTGGAATTCTTGTTGTTAGATCCGAAGAGGTAAAGAGTAAATTAGAAGAATGTGGGTTTGACATAGTTGATATAATTATAGATGGAGAATGGTGCTCTATTATAGCGAAATAAAGGGGGAGTAGTTGATATGCACAAGTTTTTTGTGGACAATAAAGATATAGTTGATAATGTGATTGAGATAGAAGGCGAAGACGTCAAACACATTTTTAAAGTATTAAGATTGAAGGTTGGCGACCAGGTGGTTGTAAACAATCTTATTGGCAAAGAGTTCCTGTGTGAGCTCACAGAAGTAAATAAAAAACAGGTCTTAGCTAGTGTCATTAAGGAACTTGAAATTAACAATGAAAGCCCTGTGCAGGTAGATTTGTTTCAGGGAATGCCTAAGAGTACAAAGATGGATTTGATTTGTCAAAAATGTACTGAATTAGGTATTAATAGTGTTACTCCAGTTATGACTGAGAGAGTTGTTGTAGAAAAAGGAAATTGGGATAATAAACTAGATAGATGGAGAAGGATTACTCTAGAGGCTTGTAAGCAGAGTAAGAGAACTCTTATACCTGTTATTAATGGACCTAAGGAATTTACAGAATTACTAGAATGTATGGAAGGCTATGACCTTGTAATTGTTCCTTATGAGAATAAAGAAAATTTTGGTCTAAAAGGTGTTTTTAAGGAATTAAAAGAAAGTAATTCTTTAGAGAATATAAAGAAGATTGCTATTATAATAGGACCAGAAGGTGGTTTTGAAGAAGAAGAGATAAATAAACTTTCTGAAGAGGGATGTAAAATTGTTACGCTTGGTAAAAGAATATTAAGAACAGAGACAGCTGGGTTTACAGCTCTAAGTATAATTATGTATGAATTGGGAGATTTAGGAGGAGTTTTATAATGAAGGTAGCTATTACAACCTTGGGATGCAGGGTTAATGTTTATGAATCTGAAGCTATGCTTGAGATATTTAAAAAAGATGGATTCCAGGTTGTAGATTATGATGAATTTGCAGATGTATATGTAATAAATACGTGTACTGTGACAAATACAGGTGATAAGAAATCTAGACAACTCATTAGAAGGGCGAAAAGACAGAATGAGAATGCTATTGTAGCTGTTGTAGGATGTTATTCTCAAGTAGCTTCTGAAGAGGTTAAAGAGATTGAAGGCGTTGATATTGTCCTTGGTACTAGAAATAAAAGTGAGATATTGCACTGGGTTAACAGAGTATTTGAGGAAAAGAAGCAATTTGTAATTGTTAATGATGTACTTAAAAATACTAAATTCGAAAAGCTAAAGATTGAAGATTATAACGATAAGACTAGAGCCTTTCTAAAAATTCAAGATGGGTGTAATAACTTCTGCTCTTACTGCCTAATTCCATATGCTAGAGGAGCTGTGTGTAGTAAGGATAGAGAGTTAATTTTAGAAGAAGCAAAAGAGTTAAGTAAAAACGGTTTTAAAGAAATAATATTATCAGGTATTCACACTGCATCCTATGGTGTGGACCTAAAAGAAAATATAGATCTTATGACAATTGTAGAAGATATTTATGCTATTGAAGGGATAGAGAGAATTAGAATAGGTTCTATTGACCCTACCTTCTTTACGGAGGATATCATAAATAGATTAGCTAAGGTTAATAAGATGTGCCCTCATTTTCATTTATCACTACAGAGTGGATGTGATGAGACACTAAAACGAATGAATAGGAAATATACTGCTGAACAGTATAAGTCATGTGTTGAAAAATTGAGAGAAGTAATGCCTAATGTTGCAATAACAACTGATGTTATTGTGGGGTTCCCAGGAGAGACTGATGAAGAATTTGAAAAGACATATGAGTTCCTAAAAGATTTAAAACTAGCTAAGACTCATATTTTTAGATTTTCACCAAGAACTGGCACAAGAGCAGCCAAAATGGAAAATCAAGTAGATGGAAAAGTTTCTGCTGAAAGAAGTTCAAGACTTATAGAGTTAAATGATGAAAATGAAAGATTTTTTATGGGAAAATTCATAGGAGCTACAACAAAGGTGCTATTTGAAGAAGAGGTTTCAGAAGGTATTTACACTGGGTATACAGAAAATTACCTAAAAGTAAATGCTCAAAGTGAAAAAGATATCACTTGTTCCATAGAAGAAGTGAAAATTTCTAGTATTGAACAGAATACACTTCTTGGGATAATCGTAAAATAAAATTGATAATGTAGAATGGAAAATGGAGAATGATGGATGTTTCTGACATGAGTCAGAAACTAAATATTTATGTTTCGCTTAGAACAAATGGTTTAAACTCATTTTATCTTAAGATAAAATATTGTAACTTTAATACAATGTTTCATTTTAAAATGAAACGAGTGAAACACTATTGTTCAAGGAACATAATATTATAATTTCACAGAGTGAAATGTCAATCATTATCCATTATCAGTTATACATTTCTTTTAAGTCTGTTTTTTATTTTTGAAAAAATTTTTAAAAAGAAGGAAATTTTTTTTAAAAATAGAATATACTAATAAAAGGGTTAAGGAGGTGAGATTTTTGAACGAATGTATATTTTGTAAAATTATTAATGGTGAAATTCCATGTGAAAAAGTTTATGAAGATGATAAAATTCTAGCCTTCAATGATATTAATCCTGAAGCTCCAGTACATGTTCTGATTATTCCTAAAGAACATATAAGCATGATTAATGATATTAATGAGGAAAATGCTGAAGTGGTTTCTCATATATTTTTAAAAGCAAAAGAAATTGCAGCTAAGCTTGGTATTGAGAAATCTGGATATAGAATTGTTACTAATTGCGGTGTTGAAGCAGGCCAGACGGTCTTCCATATCCACTACCACTTATTGGGAGGTCGTGAATTACAATGGCCACCAGGATAAAATAGTTAAGGGAATAAAAATTGTATTGACGTTAGCTTAACAATATTATATAATATATGACGTGCTATGTATTCCCTATTATCTGTTATATTATTAAAAAGGCTAGCGGAGGGAGGGATATTATGTCTGAAGTAAAAGTAAGAGAAAATGAAACTCTGGAAAGCGCTCTTAAGAGATTTAAGAGAGAGTGTGCCAAAGCCGGGATTTTAGGTGAGGTAAGAAAAAGAGAGCACTACGAAAAACCAAGTGTTAAAAGAAAGAAAAAATCAGAAGCTGCAAGAAGAAGAAAGAAAAAATAGTCATTGAAAGAAGGTATTTGATGTCTTTGAAAGAAAGTCTTTTAGCTGATTGGAAAAAGTCCATGAAAGCACGAGACAGGTTTACTGCTAATGTTTTAAGCGATGTTAGAGCAGCTATATTAAACTTTGAAAAGAGTGGTCAAGGCGAAGCCGATGAGCAAACTGTTATGGAAATTATAGCTAAAGAAGTAAAGATGAGACGCGACTCTATTGTGGAATTCAAAAAAGGAAACAGAGATGATTTGATCAAAAAAGCTGAAGATGAGATTGAAATCTTAATTCAGTACCTTCCAAAGCAGTTGACTGAAGAAGAAATTTTAAGGATAGTTAGTAGTGTAGCAGACCAAATAGGAGCAAATAGCATGCAAGACATGGGTAAGCTTATGAGTGCGGTAATTCCACAAGTAAAAGGAAAAGCAGATGGTAAGCTTGTAAATGAAATTGTTAGAGAAGTTTTAAACAGATAATAGACTCAGTTCTCACTGGGTCTTTTTTATTTTGCAATAAAATCCTAAATTTTAATAATGAGTTGTAATTAATTCATTCCATATCTCATAAAGTTATTATGAAACATTAAATGGGAGGAATGAGTATTTTGAATAAAAATAAAATTATAGAAGCCCTCAATATACCTAAAGAAGCAGCAACCTCTATACCTAATATTATTATCAAAGGTCTTGAAGAAATTATGATTGAAAATCATAAAGGAATTAAGTATCTAAGTGATACTAAAATTGAATTCAACAGCTCTGTTGGAACGATAAGAGTTGATGGGAAAGATCTTGAAATAAAATATATTAGTTCCTTAACGATTGTGTTGAATGGAGCATTTAAGGGGATTAGATATGTTGAAGATTAAGAATAACGTTAATAAAGGTAATATTAAGGTAAAGGTTTATGGATATAATTTAGAGGGCTTAATGAATTCGTTAATTAAAGATGGTATAAAATTTATAAAAGTAAGGAAAAGTGAATTTAATTGCTTGATATTAACAGTTGATGAAAGGAATATTTCTCATGTAAAGAATAGGGCGATATCTTTTAATTGCAAAGTAGAGATAATATGGAGGAGTGGTTTTGGGAAGATAATTGATAACTATAAAGGGAGGATTTCGTTTGGCATAGGATTTGTTTTTTTTCTAATCACTATTATGGTTTTAAATTCTGTGATATGGAAAATTGATATAGTTAGTGAAAAATATATTTCTCCATTTGAAATAAAAGAAATACTTAATGAAAATAATGTGTATAAGGGTATGAAGAAAAAGAACATTAATCTTAATTATATTGAAAAGGTTGTTAGAGAAAGTAATGAGGGAATTGAGTATGTAGATGCCCAATTGATTGGTGGAAAATTGATAGTGCGTTTAAAAGAAAGAGAAGAGCTTTTTAGACCATTTGAGAAAAGAGAGCCTTGTAGTATAGTAGCGGCTAAAGATGGTGTTATATCTAAGATTTACTCTGCTGAGGGTGAGATTGTTGTGGAACCAGGAGATTTTGTTAAAAAAGGAGATATACTTATAGCTGCAGTGCAAGGGAAAGAAGGGAAAGAATATTTGGTTCATTCTCAAGGAAGTGTCATTGCAAAAACCTTCTATGAGAGAAGTGAAATTATAAAGAAAGAGCAAGAAATTACAATTAGAACTGGGGAAAAAGCTGTTCAAATATATTTCATACTTTTTAATAAGAAAATTTATATAATAAATAATTTAAATAAGTTCAAAAATTATGATAAAATAATAGATATAAATGGGCCATTTAACAAAATTACATATTATGAAACTCAGAAAAAAACTGAAAAGAGAGATAACATATATAAGTATATTAAGGATATACAGGTTAGTATGGAAGAGGATATTAATAAATACCTATATAAAAACAGCAAAAAAGTTGATACTCTAAAGAATTGTTTAGAGTTAGAGGAAGGATACAAAGTATCGGTTGTTGTAATAGTTGAGGAAGATATAGCTGCAAAAAAAAACTTTTGAGGAATCTCAATTAAATGAAATTATAACTATTTTGAAAGAAAAAAGAAGAATAGAAGAGGAAAGATGGCTTAAACAAAACTTATGATGTAGGGTGGGAAAAGAATGAGTAAATCATTTTTAAAAAATTTATTAAATAAGGATAACACCAAAAAAGGAATAATTCTTTTGATGACATTTATTGCTACGTTTTTAGTGTTACTAACGTCACTTGGACCTCAAAAATATAATTTAAAGGTAGGGAGTATATCAGATGTAAGTATTAAGGCGCCATTTGATGTTGTTGATGAAATAACTACAGAAAAGAAAAGGGAAAAAACTGCGGCTGAGGTGAAAGATTTTACTTCCTATAGAAGTAACGTTAAAGAAGAAACAAGACAGAGTGTAGATGAACTTTTTTTGAAAGTTATTGAGGTTAATAGAGATACAACACTTGATGATTTGGAAGCTCAGAAATTAGAACAGAGTACAGGTGAATTAGAAGAGGAGTTATTAGCTAAAAAACTTCAAATTCTCAAAAGTATTTCACAGATTAAATTATCTGATGAGGATTTTACTTTATTACTAAACCTTACTCCAAAGGGTGCTAATGATCTTAAAGCGTTTATAATTGATGTTATGAATGATTTATATGATACAGCAAACATTAATGAGATTAAGGATGAGCAGACTGGTAAAACTATGATTAAACCGGATGATCTTGTAAATGCAGAGAGAAATATTGAATCGTATTTCAATAAATCAACTTTTCCTAAGACTGTAAAAGAACTGGGGAAATCAATATCATATTTATCTGTTAGAGCTAATCTTGTATATGATGCTAAAAAGACAGAGTTTTTAAGACAACAAGCTAGAGAAGATGTTGAACCAATTATTGTGAGAAAAGGACAATTCGTTATTGAAGATGGAGATGTTATTACAGAGGCTCAAATTGCTGTTTTAAAGGAGCTGAATCTTTTAAGTGGTAGTGGTGGTAATGGAAGCCTTTCTTACATTAGCATAGCTATTATGGTTATTATAATAATAGCTGCACAATGGATATATATTTATAGATTCGAAAAAGCGGTGTTTTTAGAAAATAAACTTCTAATTTTAATAAGTTTATTAAACATTATTTCTTTAGTTTTATGTAGGAGTATTGAATTGATTTCACCATTTATTATTCCTGTTGCATTCGCGCCAATGTTGTTAGCGCTCTTAATAAAACATAATATAGCTATTACTATAAGTGTTATTAACAGTGCATTTATTATAACCGCAGCTGGATTGGATATTTCTATGAGTATATTGGTTGTTATTAATGCGGTGTTGGGGGCCACGTTCCTAAAAAATATGGAACAGAGAAATGATATACTTTTTACAGCTTTCTTGATTGGTATAATAAACTCATTTCTCATTGGTGGAATGCAACTTATAAATCAAAACATTGATCTTGTAACTATACTAGTTAATTGTTTGTTTGTTTTTATAGGAGCACTTATTGCTGGGATTTTGAGCATTGGGTTTTTGCCCTTCTTTGAGAGCATATTTGATATTGTAACTAATGTTAAGCTTTTAGAATTATCAAATCCCAATCATCCATTATTAAAGAAATTACTAATGGAATCACCGGGAACATATAATCATAGCGTACTGGTGGGGAATTTGAGTGAAATGGCAGCGCAAGCAGTTGGAGCAAACTCAATTATAGCCAGAGTAGGGTCTTTTTACCATGATATTGGAAAAATTAAGAGACCTTATTTTTTCAAAGAGAATCAGAGAGGAGAAAATCCGCATGATAATATTACACCTAACCTTAGTACGTTAATAATTACATCTCATGTAAAAGATGGAGTTGATTTAGCCAAAGAGTATAAGCTTCCAATGGCTATTAAGGATATAATTGAACAACATCATGGTGTATCGTTAGTGAAGTATTTTTATATAACAATGAAAAATACAAGTGAGAATCCTGATGAAGTAAAAGAAGAAGATTTTAGATATCCAGGACCAATTCCTAGTAGCAAAGAAGCGGCAATAGTAATGCTTGCTGATGGAGTAGAGGCAGCAGTAAGATCAATAAATAATCCAACAAAAGAAAAAATCGAAGAGATGGTTTCAAATATAATTAAAGGTAGACTTAATGATGGCCAATTAGATAATTGTGACCTTACTCTAAAAGATTTAACTAAAATTAAAGAGGCCTTTCTTAGTGGGCTAGGTGGTATTTATCATCAAAGAATAGAGTACCCAAAGTTGGTCAATAATAAAACTAGTGAAAAAAGGGAGATTTAAAGTAATGATCTACATAGAGAATAATTACGAGAATTTTAAAATGCAAGAAGAAATACTAAATAACATTGAAAGTGCTATTGACTTTGCGCTTAGGGAAGAAGAAATTGACTTTGAGTACGAAGTGAGTGTTACTTTAGTTGACAACGAAGAAATAAGAAATATCAATAAAGATAATAGAGCGATTGATAAAGCAACGGATGTCTTATCTTTTCCGTGCATAGAGTATGAAGAAGGGAAGGTTTTTAAAGAATTATATGATATTAATTCTTTTGATGCTAGTTACTTTGATGGAGATGCGCTTGTTCTGGGGGATATAGTATTATCTCTTGATAAGTGCCAGGAGCAGAGCAAAGAGTATTGCCATTCGTTTAAGAGAGAGAGTGCGTATTTGGTAATACATTCAGTTTTACATTTATTGGGTTATGATCATATGAATGAAGATGATAAGAAAAAGATGAGAAAAAGAGAAGAAGAACTGCTAGAAGCACTTAATATTCCTAGAGAATAACCCCAGAATGAAACTTAGGTTTTTCTGGGGTTTCATTCTATAGGAAGTTGAGAGTTGAAAGTGGAGAGTGGAGAACGTTGGATATTTCTATTCGATAAATTATAATTTTAATTGTTCCTTGGACAATAGAGATTTACTCGTTTCATTATGAATGAAATAGTGTACTTGAATACAATATTTTATCTTAAGATAAAATGAGTGAAAACTCTTTGTTTTAAAAGGCAATAAAATGTAGTTTTGCTGTAGCAAAACATCCATCATTCTCAATTCTTCATTATACATTTGTTTTAAATGTTATTAATTAATAAATTTTTCAAGGTCATTAAAGATATTTTATCTTTAGAAAAGTCTAAGGGGGGGATTATGAAGAGTAGGAATCTTTTGGAGAGTTTTAACTATGCGATAAAGGGCATAAAATGGGCATTTGTTAATGAAAGAAATTTTAAAGTGCACACTGCTGTATCAATTTTAGTAATTATTCTGGGCATTATATTTCAGATTACTAAAGTTGAATTTTTAATAACTCTTCTGTGTATAGGTATGGTATTGGGGGGGGAATTAATTAATACGGCAATTGAAAAGCTATGTGATGGTATTTCTGGAGAGTTTAAAGTGTACATAAAAGCAGCTAAAGATATTGCAGCAGGAGGGGTACTAGTTACGGCTTTAGTTTCGGCAATAATCGGGATTCTGATATTTGGAAATGCTATTATCCAATATGACAGACTTTCCTTAGAAAAACTTGTTGGAAATCAATTATATATTGTCACACTAATAATAGTTTCTTTGTGTATTTGTATAATATTATTAAAGGTTTGTATTGGTAAAGGAACTCCTATGCAAGGAGGGATGCCAAGTGGACATAGTGCGATAGCTTTTGGAATTTCAACTATTATAAGTTTATATAGTGGTGTAGTTGTAGTTATTATCCTAAGTTATGTATTGGCAATTATCGTTGCGGAATCAAGAGTGGAGAGCGGTATTCATAGTGTGATAGAGGTCACTGTAGGTGGAATTTTAGGTATTCTTATTACTGTGGTCATGCTGGGCTTATTAACTCTAGTTTAAAAATATTGTTAGAAAGATATACACATTAGTATAGTAATAATCACACATTAGTTTAAAAGTAGTTGAAAAGATATGTATTAATGTTATAATGATAACACACTATAATAGAAAGTATACATTTAGGAGGAATAATATGGATTACAAGAACCTTGTATTGGAAGCTATAAAAGCAAAAGAAGGGGCTTATGCGCCTTATTCCAATTTTAAAGTAGGCGCTGCAGTTCTAACTGAAGACGATAAAGTATTTTGCGGATGTAATATAGAAAATGCATCTTTTGGAGCAACTAATTGTGCTGAGAGAACTGCTATTTTTAAAGCAGTAAGTGAGGGACATACAAAGATTAAAGCTATAGCACTTATTGGAAGTGATAAAGAATATACATATCCATGTGGGATTTGTAGACAGGTTATGAGTGAATTTGGAAGTAAAGATCTTACGGTTATTATTGTAAAGAATGAAGAAGAATATATTATTAAAACACTAGATGAGATACTACCTGGAACATTTACAAAAGAAGATCTTGATAAAAATAAGAAAATTTAGGAGGCTACATGTTTAAATCTGGATTCGTAAGTATAATTGGAAGACCAAATGTGGGAAAATCTACATTGACTAATCGTATAATTGGGGAAAAATTAAGTATTGTTTCTAATAAACCACAGACTACTAGAAATAATATTATGTCAATATATAATAAAGGTGACGAAGCGCAATTGGTATTTGTTGACACACCAGGACTTCATAAGCCAAAAAACAAACTTGGTGATGAAATGGTAAAAATGGCTACTGAGACAGTTGGAGAAGTTGATTTGCTAGTTTTTATAACAGAGCCACAAAGTAAAGTTGGTAGAGGTGATCAGTTCATTCTTGATAATATAAAAGATAAGAATGTTCCAGTATTTTTACTTATAAATAAAACTGATAAATCAACACCAGAAGAAATTGCACAAACAATAACTGCTTACTGTGAAGCTTATCCATTTAAAGAGATAGTGCCGATTTCAGCCATCAATGGCAATAATGTTGACACATTATTGAAGCTAATGATTGATTATATGCCTGAGGGGCCTAGATATTATCCAGAAGATATGATAACAGATAGACAAGAACGTTTTATTGTTATGGAGATAATCAGAGAAAAAGCACTTAGGCTTTTAGAGCAAGAAGTACCTCATGGTATAGCTGTTGAAATTCTTTCTATGAAGACAAATGAAAAAGGAACATACAAAATAGAAGCAAATATGCTATGTGAAAAGAGCAGTCATAAAGGAATTATAATTGGTAAAAATGGTACAATGCTTAAGAAAATCTCTACATATGCAAGACAAGATATTGAAAAATTTCTTGATGCCAAAGTTTATCTTAGAATATGGGTTAAAGTTAAAGAAGAGTGGAGAGATAGCCCATTCTTACTTAAAGAATTAGGTTACAAAGATAGGTAAAATTAAATGAGTGTGGCAAAATTTACAGTAAGTTCACAGAAAATTTGAGAATTTTAATAAATTAAGGTTTATAATATATTCAACAGGGGATGATTTTCTGAGCATTATAAATAGTAGAGGTATTGTTTTAAACTCATTTGATATAAAAGAGAATGATAAAATTATTTGGATGTACACAGAGAAGCTTGGTAAGATTAGTGTTATTGCTCGTGGTGCTAGAAAAAAAAATAGTAAACTCACTAGTCTTATTCAGGGATTATGCTTTGGAAATTATAGCATATATAAAGGGAAGGGTGCATATTTTCTAAATGAAGGAATAATAATAGATTCTTTTCAGGATTTATTAAGAGATTTTGAAACAATAGCGTATTCTTCATATATATGCGAACTTATAAACTTATCAATTCCTGAGAATGAAAAAAATTTTAAGACTTTTGAGAATGCTATTAAAGCTCTTTATTTGATCAAAAATTCTGTTGGAGATGTTGAGTTGTTGATTAGATGCTTTGAATTAAAATTAATTAGTTCTATGGGATATAATATTAACATTGAGAAATGTAGTGAATGTGGTTCTAACTTTAATAATAAAATTTATTTTAATAATAGGAATTTTAGTTTTGTATGTAAAGGGTGTAACAATTCCTTTAAAGAAGTATCATTAATTTGTTATACTACTCTTAGAGCTTTAGTCAACTTTCCTATTGAAAAAATCTATAGAATAAATGCATTACCTGAAGCAAAAAAAGAGATTGCATTCATAACAAATGGATATTTAAATGAAATCTGTTGTAGAAGGCCTAAGAGTTTGGATATGCTAAATTTTTTATAAAGGGGTGAATTAAATGGCTGAAATTACTCTAGAAAAAATTGATTTAATTAGAGAGAGAACGGGTATATCTTATGCTGAAAGTAGAGATATTTTAATTCTTTGTGAAGGTGATGTATTAGAATCACTAATATACATTGAGAAACGTTCTAAAAAGGATAAGAAAAGTGTAATATCAGAATTTACTGCGACTGCAGAAGAATTCAAAGATTGGATTAAAGAAACTATAAGAAAAGGTAATGTTACTAGAATCAAGATAAAAAAAGATGAAAAAATTCTTGTAGATCTTCCTGTGAATGCTGGTTTAGCTGTAGGGATGGTAACGTTGATTTTCCCATTATTAGCTGCTGCTGGTATATTTACTGCAATAATATCATCCGTTACTATTGAAATAACAAAGAATGACGGAAGTGTTGAAGTTGTAAATACTGTTATTAAAAATGTTGCGAATGATATTGCAAATAAAGTGAATGAGACTGCAGAAGAAGTTAAAGAAAAATTCATGAAAAATACTTGTGAATGTCATTGTGAAGAAATAAAAGATGAAAAAGTTAATGATGAAGAAGTTGAAATTAGCTTACCAGTGGAAGGTACAGAAAGTGAAGAAAGTATTTCTGAAAATGAGGAAAAATAATAAAATTTAACATTAATAACATAAAAAAAGCGGGTTAACTGCTTTTTTTTGTTATTTATGAGTGATTATTAGAGATATAATAGTATTATTACAAAAATAAATGCAATATATTATGTGAAATTGCTTAAAAAAAGTGAAAAAACTATGTTAACCGTGATATAATATATTATAAATATTAATATTATATGAGTTTTCTGTATTAATGATGAAGAGGGTGAAGAAAATGAGGTTAACATCTAGGCAAGAACAAATTATAGAACTGGTAAAAGAAAATCAACCCATTACAAGTGAGCAGATTGCTTCAAAACTCAAGGTTACAAGAGCTACACTTAGACCTGATTTAGCAATATTGACAATGAGTGGAATTTTAGACGCTAAACCTAAGGTTGGATACATCTATGCGAATAAACCCTCTTATTCTGTGTTGTATGACTATTTAAACGAAACTAAGGTTGAAAAAGTTATGACAAAGGCTATATTACTTAATGAGGATGAGTGGGTATATGATGGTATTGTTACGCTTTTCTTAAATGATACTGGAACACTTTATGTTGAAAATGATGGTAAACTTGTAGGAGCAGTTTCAAGAAAAGATTTCTTGAAAATTGCCATGGGTGGATCTGACTTACATAAAGTTCCATTGGGAATCATTATGACAAGAATGCCTAATATTGTATATACTACTAAAGATGAGAGTGTTTATGAAGCTGCAAGAAAAATAATTGAACATGAAATTGATAGTTTACCTGTAATTGATAAGATATCTGAGAATGATGGATTTCATGTTATCGGGAAAATATCAAAAACAAATATTACAAAGATATTAATAGATTTATGTGAAGAAAAATAATAAGAGAGTTTTAATGAGTGGTATCTGAAAATAAGATAGCTTATCATTAAAACTTTTTTTTATGTCTTTAAAACTTCTTTTTATGCATTTTTTAAAAAAAATATGGAATATCATTGAATTTATTATAAAATTTTGTTAAAATGATATCAGCTAAAGAATAATTAGATGGCACAAAGAATAGTTTGAATTTACAGAAAAATTAGAAGTATATACAAATTTAAAATATTCGCTCATAAATGTATTGAATAGAGTTTCCCAAATTTATACACTCTACTCAATTATAATTTATACATAACACTGCTAATAATTATTTAATATATATTTAGACAAAAAGAGCATAACAAGAAGGAGTGGGAAGAATGAAGAAATACGTATACCTTTTCAGTGAGGCAGATAAGAGTATGAAAAATCTCTTAGGGGGTAAAGGCGCTAACTTAGCTGAAATGACTAAGCTTGGAGTACCAGTGCCAGAAGGATTCACAGTTTCAACGGATGCTTGTAATAAGTATTACGAAGATGGAAAAAAATTATCAGATGAAATTATTGAGCAAATCAATAATTCGCTCTTAGAGGTAGAAAAAGTTACTGGTAAGAAGTTTGGAGATAAAAAAGATCCATTATTATTATCAGTTAGATCTGGTGCAAGAGTTTCTATGCCAGGTATGATGGATACGGTTCTTAACTTGGGGTTAAATGATGAAGCTGTTGAAGGACTTGCGGCTTTAACAGGAAATCCAAGATTTGCATATGATTGTTATAGAAGATTTATTCAAATGTTCTCAGATGTTGTTATGGGAATTGAAAAGAGTAAGTTTGAAAGAATACTTGATGAAGTAAAAGAAGCAAAAGATATACAACTGGACACAGAGTTAACTTCAGAGGATTTAAAAGAAATAAGCGTAATGTTTAAAGACTATTACAAAGAAGAAAAAGGTGAAGAATTCCCACAAGATCCTAAAACACAATTATTAGAATCTGTTACAGCTGTATTTAGATCATGGGATAATCCAAGAGCTAATGTATATAGAAGATTAAATGACATTCCTTATGAATGGGGAACAGCTGTTAATGTTCAAAGAATGGCATTTGGTAATATGGGAGATACTTCGGGTACTGGAGTTGCATTCACAAGAAACCCATCAACAGGTGAGAAAATGATGTACGGTGAATATTTAATGAATGCTCAAGGTGAAGATGTTGTTGCGGGTATTAGAACTCCCAATCCAATAAGTCAGTTAGAAAAGGAAAATCCAGAAGTTTATAGAGAATTCTTGGATATTACAAATAAATTAGAGAATCATTATAGAGATATGCAAGATATGGAGTTCACTATTGAGCAAGGAAAACTTTACTTCCTTCAAACAAGAAATGGAAAGAGAACTGCTCATGCGGCACTTAAAATTGCTGTTGATTTAGTTTCAGAAGGGTTATTAACTAAAGAAGAAGCTATATTAAAAGTTGAACCTAAGCAACTAGATTCTTTATTACATCCTAATTTTGATGTGGATGAGTTAAAAAAAGCTAAGCCTATCGGAAAAGGACTTCCAGCATCACCAGGTGCAGCTTGTGGTAAAGTAGTTTTCTCAGCTGAAGAAGCTAAAGCAATGAAAGCACAAGGAATTGATGTAATCTTAGTTAGACTTGAAACTACACCGGAAGATATTGAAGGAATGGTAGCAGCGCAAGGTATCTTGACGGTTAGGGGAGGAATGACTTCTCATGCGGCGGTTGTAGCGAGAGGAATGGGTACATGTTGCGTATCTGGATGTGGTGATATTAAAATAGATGAGGAAGAAGGCGTATTCTCATTAGGTGGAAAGACTATTAATAGAGGTGATTCAATATCACTAGATGGTTCTACAGGAAACATCTATGGAGATGCTATAAAGACAGTTGATCCAGAAATAGGTGGAGACTTTAGTACTTTCATGGAATGGGCTGATGAGATTAGAGTTCTTAAAGTTAGAGCCAATGCAGATAACCCTAGGGATACAGCGCAAGCTGTTAAGTTTGGAGCAGAAGGTATTGGATTATGTAGAACTGAGCATATGTTCTTTGAAGAAGAAAGAATTTTTGCTGTTAGAGAAATGATTGTTGCTAAGAGTGAAGAACAAAGAAGAGCGGCTTTGGAAAAATTACTTCCAATGCAGAAAGGTGATTTCATTGGAATTTATGAAGGATTAGAGGCGAGACCAGCTACAATAAGACTTCTTGATCCACCATTACATGAATTCTTACCTCACGAAGATGAGGATATTCAAGAATTAGCGACTGAAATGGGATTAAGTTTTGAAGAGTTAAAAGAAACTGTTGAATCTCTTCAAGAGTTTAACCCAATGATGGGGCATAGAGGGTGTAGATTAGCGGTATCTTATCCAGAAATCGCTGAAATGCAAACTACAGCAATAATAGAAGCAGCTATAGAAGTTAAGAAGAATAAAGGATATGATATCATTCCAGAAATTATGGTTCCATTAATCGGAGAAAGAAAAGAATTAGCTTTTGTTAAAGAAATTATAACTAAAACTGCTGATGCTATAATAGCTAGAGAAGGCGGGGATTTAAAATATAAAGTAGGTACTATGATTGAGATTCCAAGAGCTGCATTAACAGCTGATGAAGTAGCTAAAGAAGCAGAATTCTTCTCTTTTGGTACTAATGATTTAACACAGATGACATTTGGATTCTCAAGAGATGATGCTGGTAAGTTCTTACCATATTATTATGATACAACTATCTATGAGAGTGATCCATTTGCTAGATTGGATCAAAACGGAGTAGGTAAATTAGTGAAAATGGCATGTGATTTAGGAAGAACTACTAGACCTGATATTAAATTAGGTATCTGTGGTGAGCATGGTGGAGATCCATCATCAATAGAATTCTGTCACAACGTTGGACTTGATTATGTTTCTTGTTCTCCATTCAGAGTTCCAATTGCAAGACTAGCAGCAGCACATGCTCAAATAAATAATAAAAGATAGTTCATAAAAAAGCATGCATTCGCATGCTTTTTTTAATGGAGAATTGGAGGATAAGAATGAATATTCAATATAATATATTATTTAGCACGAATTCTATTGGATTTCCATATATCAAAGATAGGTTAAAATCTTTGATTTCAGCATATGACAAAGTGTTAATTTTTCCATGGGTGTTTCCCGTAGATATGTCTCAAAAAGAATTTATAGAAGAGTATTTTCCAAAGTATGGTCAGCGTTACGAACGTTCAATTGGGTATTTACGAGAATTTGGTATCAAAGATGAAAATGTATTTATTGCTATTTGCTATAAGTGATGATGGGGCTATCTTGGTTGACAGAAAAACTAATCAGTTTAAAATGTTTAGAAATGTAAAAAAAATCTCTATTAATAATGTGGATTTTGAGAATAATCAGTCGACGAAGTGATTAGTAATCTTCTTAAATACAAAAACTGGTCTTGTAATTAGTGAAAGCATCTTGTCCTAATGATTAATAAAATGTAGGTTCTGACATTAGTCAGAACCATCCATTATTCTCCATTATCAATTTTATTTAAGGTTTCCCTATCATTACTATTCATATGAACAATAAAATTTTGGTGAATTGTTAAATTCATTTATCAGGTGTTCAAGATCAAGTTCGAAGTTCAAAGCAAAAGATATTTTTTGATCGATTGTAGCTAATGATTGTTCAAGTAGATGTGTAAATGCATTCTTATTGCATTTTTTATAATTCTTATAATAATCACGAATCAGTTTCCAGATTCTTTGAGGAAAAATTAAAGACATAAAAATGAATTTTAGATCATCATAGTTTAATGGATTAGTTCTGTTATATATTTCTAGCCATAAGCGAGTAGTGTCGTAATTCCATAAGGTTGAGCTTCGTTTAAGGTATCTTCTTAATGAATGGCAAATATCATTGCCAACAGGGGTTAGCTTGCAATTATCAAAATCTATAACCCAAATTCGTTTGTTATTATCGAATAATATATTCTTATTAACATAATCCATATGACAAAGTGAAGTTGTGAGATTGGAATAATTGATAGTTGACGAAATTTTATATGCCATAGAGCTTAATTGTAATATTTTATCAAAAAACTTAACGTATAGCTTGGAAAAATTATCTTCTAAAAGTAGAGCAGAATTAAAATAGTTAATCAGGGTTAAGTGTCTTTTGGTTATGGATTTAAGAGGACTACTACTTTGACATTTTAATGTACTCCCAACTATAGGAGTGAAATTATGACCTACTTTGTGCATGAAAGCTAAATTGTGTCCTGACTCTATGAAAGAATCTAGATTATCATAATTTAGCTTGGTTCCTTGAATCCACGGGGTGAGTATGAATAACATATTTTCATAAGATATAAATCGTCCACCAGAAACTGTTGGAATAAAAATTGGCACATTAACTCCTTTTTTATTCCACCATTCCACTGCTGAATATGTAAATAGTAGCTCTCCAATACCATAATATACTTTTTTTAAGCAATACTCTTTGTTATTAGTTTGAGAAACTTTATAGACGGCTCTCTGTTTTTGAGAGTCTTTAAATTTAATTTGCTCAATATTGTAATTATCTAGTCCATAAAAGGGTAATATATTTAAACGTACATTTTCTTCTGATAATAATTTAGAATTTCTATCGGAAACTTTATTAGACATAGTAACACCTCAATGATAATGAAATTAGTATCTATTTAAGCATATTATAATAGTGGCTTTAATATGATGTTTTTTTATAGTTTAAGAAATTGAAAATTTCTTAAACTATAAAAAATGAAGGGTTTGTAGAGAAGGAATTTCCCATGCTGATTTAAGAAGGGTGCTCAGTAACGATAGTTGTGTAGTAACGGGAACGTGGGTTTTCCTAACGGAGTGCGTGAAGCACGCATTTTAATATTTTTATATATAATGAAAAGGAATTGTTATTTAAGGATAGAATAAATGTATATATGAAATGAATGGAATTAAGAAATATTAAAACATAGAAAAGTGGTGATTTTATGATTAGAGAATATCTTGAGAATCAAGAAAAAACTATATTGTGTGATTTGGCGGCGTTTTCTCTTACAAGTAAAGGAAGGGAAAAAGAGGAGGAACGGTGTTCGTTGAGGACTGCCTATATGGTTGATAGAGATAGAATTATTCATTCAAAATCTTTCAGAAGACTAAAGCATAAAACGCAGGTTTATATAAAGACGGATAGTGATCATTATCGAACAAGGTTAACACATACCCTTGAGGTCTCACAAATCGCTAGAACGATTGGAAAAGCATTAATGTTGAATAATGATTTGATTGAGGCTATAGCTTTGGGGCACGATATCGGGCATGTTCCATTTGCGCATAATGGCGAAGAAGTATTGAATGAACTTCTAAGTGATGGATTTAAACATAATATAAATAGTATTAGAGTTTTAAGGAAAATTGAAAACCATGGGAGAGGATTAAATTTGTCCCATGAGGTATTGGATGGAATATTACATCATAGTGGGTTGAGTAGAGGGGAATTTAAAAGTGAAACCCTTGAGGGACAGATTGTAAAGATTGCTGATAAAATTGCATATGTTAATCATGATATCGATGATTCAGTGAGAGCGGGATTGCTCAATGAAGAGTTACTTCCCGTAAATGCTATAAAAGTTTTAGGGAAAAAGCATGGTGATAGGATAGATTGTCTAGTTAAAGATGTTATAGATGTAACTGGGAAAAATATAAAAGAAAGAATCAAAAAGGTTGATATGAGTAATGAGGTTCAAGATGCGTTACATGAATTAAGAAGCTTTATGTTTAAGAATATATATAAAGGAGATATTTTAAAAAGAGAGCGAGAACAGGCAAAATTTGTTATTGAACAAGTTTTCAAATATTTTATAAATAATTTAGATGAAATGCCTGAATTTTATAAAGGAATCTCGGAGATAGAAGGTGCAGAACGTGGAGTTGTAGATTACATAGCGGGCATGAGTGATGATTATTGTATACATCTTTTTAATAAAATTTATGTGCCTAAGTGTGTTATCTTTTAATTAATTAAAAAAAATACAATAAATTGAAGGAAATTGAGAAAAAATAAAGAATAGTAATATAGCAATGAAATTTTTACTGTTCTATTCGAGGAACTTCTTATGAAAATAATTATTATAAAAGAGGATTCTATGCAGATTATGTCGAATAGATATAAGTAAGTCTGTGCTCTATTAAGAAATAAAAGTAGGGTGATTAATTTTGATATCAGAAGATATTATATTACGAATTAAAGAAGAAAATGACATAGTTGATGTTATTTCAGATGATGTTAAACTTCAGAGGGGTGGAACAAACTATAAAGGGTTATGTCCTTTCCACGGAGAAAAGACACCATCGTTTACTGTGTCACGAGAAAAACAAATCTATAAGTGTTTTGGATGTGGTGAAGCAGGAAATGTTATTACATACATAATGAAAACAAAAAATCGCTCATTCCCAGAAGCTTGTAGTTATTTAGCTGATAGGGTAGGTATTGAGATTAAAGAATTCCGAAAAGATAACGATGTTAATTATGAAAAAAAGAAGCGGTTATACAAACTCAATACTGAAGCTGCTAGATTATTTTATTATAATCTAAGAAAGAATACTAATGCACAAAAGTATTTTTTAAACAGAGGAATTAATGAAAAAACTTTAAAAAAGTTTGGATTAGGATTTTCAAATGATAGCTGGAATGATCTCCTCAATACTATGAAAGGGAAAGAATTTTCAGAACTAGATTTATTAGAGGCGGGACTGATATCAAAAAGCAAAAAAGGTATGTTTTTTGATAAATTTAGAAATAGAATCATATTTCCTGTGTTTGATGTTCAGGGAAATGTAATCGGATTTGGTGGAAGGGTTTTAGATGATTCACTACCAAAGTATTTAAATAGTCCTGAAACATTACTTTTTAAAAAAGGTACTAATTTGTATGGACTTAATTTTGCTATAAAAGGTAAAGCCATAAGAGAGCGAAAGATTATCATTGTTGAAGGATATATGGATTTTCTTTCAATTCAACAAAGTGGTATTACAAATGTAGCTGCCTCTTTAGGTACTGCTTTTACTCCAGAACAAGCAAAACTTCTTAAGCGTTATGTGGATGTTGTGATTTTATGCTTTGATAGTGATGATGCCGGTAAAAAAGCTGCTGCTAGAAGTATTGAAATTCTAAAAGAATTTGGATTTGAAATAAAGATATTAAGAATCCCAGATGGAAAAGATCCAGATGAATTTTTAATGAGGCATTCTACAGAAGAATTTCAACATTTGCTAGATAATGCATGTTCATTAATTGAGTATAGAATAATAATGGAGGGAGATAAGTATAATTTAAAAAACCAAGATGGTAAGTTGAAATTTCTTAAAGCTACATCTAAAATTCTTTCAAAAGCGTCTCCTATTGAGCAAGAGATTTATGTTAAGAAGATTTCAAATAAAACAGGTATAAGTGAGCAGAGGTTTTATGATCAAATTAATAATATGTTAAAATTTGAAAATAAAAATGAAAATATAAGGAATGAGAATGGAAAAAATAGTCAAAACTTATATTTAGAACCTGCTTATTTAAAGGCGGAAAAAAGTTTAATAAATTTAATGCTAAAAAAAGAATTTTATTATGAAATAATGGAAAAAATTAATAAAGAAGAGTTTAATGATAATATTCATATTTCTATAATTAAGTTGTTGGAAGAACTACATCGAAATAACATAGAGAATAAAGTAGAATATATAGAAGGTAAAACAGAAAACGTAGATATTATTAGTGAGCTTATAAGAATAAATGAAATTGATATAAGAATGGTTGATGATGAAAGAAAAGTATTTATTAATAATTGTATTAAAGAAATAAAGAAACATAACTTTATTGAAAGAAAAAATAAATTAATTGAAGAACTTAAAGTAAATGAAAAAAATGGGAATATTGATAAATGCATAGAACTAGCTATGGAAATTAGAGGAATTGATGAATTGATTTAATTTTTTTACGAATGAAAGGAGGCCAAAACTACCGTGAAGAATAAAAAAGAAAAAATGAAGTTGGTCAAAGATTTAATAGATAAAGGTAGAAAAAAAGGTAGTTTAACGTACCAGGAGATAATGGATGAATTAGAGGAGGTCGAATTAACTCCTGAACAGATTGAAAAAATCTATGAAACTCTTGAAGGGTTGAATATAGAGGTTGTTGGCGAAGTCAAGCAGGTTAAAAAGGATAAAAAAGAAGGTATTGAAATTATTGATGATGACGATGAAGATGAAAAAATAGTTGATTTGAGTGTGCCTGAGGGGATTGCTATTGATGATCCTGTTAGAATGTACCTAAAAGAAATTGGTAAAGTACCATTATTATCATCTGAAGATGAAGTTGCTCTTGCTATGAAAATTGAAGAAGGGGATTATTACGCTAAGAAGAAGTTGGCTGAAGCTAACTTAAGGTTAGTTGTTAGTATAGCTAAAAGATATGTTGGTAGAGGGATGCAGTTCCTGGATTTAATTCAAGAGGGTAACCTTGGTCTTATAAAAGCTGTAGAGAAGTTTGATTATAGAAAAGGTTATAAGTTTAGTACTTATGCTACATGGTGGATAAGACAGGCGATAACAAGGGCGATTGCTGACCAAGCGAGAACTATTAGAATTCCGGTTCATATGGTTGAGACTATTAATAAACTTATAAGGGTATCAAGACAGTTGTTGCAAGAATTGGGAAGAGAGCCGTCTCCGGATGAGATAGCAGAAGTGATGGAACTACCTGTTGAGAAAGTAAGGGAAATAATGAAAATAGCCCAAGAACCAGTTTCTTTAGAAACTCCTATTGGAGAAGAAGAGGATAGTCATTTAGGTGACTTTATTGAAGATGAACAGGCGCCGGCTCCATCAGAAGCGGCTGCGTTTACGATGTTAAAAGAACAATTAATTAATGTTTTAGATACATTAACTCCTCGTGAAGAAAAGGTGTTAAAACTTAGATTTGGACTAGATGATGGTAGAGCAAGAACTTTAGAAGAAGTAGGGAAGGAATTTAATGTTACTAGAGAGAGAATAAGACAGATAGAAGCGAAGGCTCTTAGGAAACTCAGACATCCTAGTAGAAGTAAAAAACTAAAGGATTACTTAGATTAAGCGCCGTAATTTTATGGTGCTTTTATCTTTAATTTATTTAAAAATGTCTTAGACGGAAGGAGAAAATCATGGATATTAGTAGAAGACTTGATGAAATAATTAATATGATAGATGAATGTGACAGTTTAGCTGATATAGGTACGGATCACGGTTATTTAGCAATAAAAGCAATAAAAACATGTAAGGTTAAAAGAGCTATAGCAAGTGATATTAATAAAGGACCTTTAATGAAGGCTCGAAAGAATATTGAAAAATATAATATTAATGAAAATATTGAGTGTAGACTGGGTTCAGGGCTTGAAACTTTAAATGTTGGAGAAGTAGATTGCATTGTAATTGCTGGTATGGGTGGTAATTTGATAAGAGATATTTTATTGAAAAGTAGTGAAATTGCAAAGAGCACAACTCAGGTTATACTACAACCAACACAAAATCCAGAGATTTTGAGGAAATTTCTAGTTGAAAATGGATATAAAATACTAGAAGAAAATATATGTATAGATAATAATATATTTTATGAGATGATAAAAGTAATATATGATGGTGTAGAGAGAAAATGTGATGAAATTTCTTATGAAATTAGTGACGAGCTAATTAGAATGGGAATGGATACTGTTGGAGCGTATATTAAGCATAAAATAAATGAGAATAATAAAGTTATGACCTATATTAATACTGATTCTGAAAATGGAAGAAGAAAGAAAGACTATCTTCTTAATAAAAATAGATTATTGGAGGAAAAGTTAAATGAGCTTCACAGTTAATGAGTTTCACAAGGTTATTATGAAAGAAGCACCGGGGTATATGAAAGAAAGTTACGATAACATTGGGCTTATGGTTGGAGATAAAAATCAAGAAATTAATAATATCTTAGTATCTCTTGATTGTACAAAAACGGTGATAGAAGAGGCTAAAGATAAAGGGTGTAATTTTATTTTTAATCATCACCCAATATTATTTTTGAGGCCGAAAAAAATAACAAGTGACACATTACAAGGGGAAAAATTAATTGCATTGATTAAGGGTGAAATTGCTGTGTACTCAGCTCATACTAATTTGGATTCAGCACCTGAAGGACTTAATAAAATTGCATGTGAACTGGCGATTGGAAAAGAAGGAGAAATTTTAAAAAAAGTTTCTGATGAAGAATATGGAATAGGCAGAATTGGAGATTTGGATTCTGCGTTGGTTTTTGGTGAATACATAGAGTGTATTAAAAAAACATTTGATATAGATATGGTGAGGGTGTGTGGGGATTTAACTAAAAAGATAAATAGAATTGCAATAATAAACGGTAGTGGAGAAGATTTTATTATGAGTGCTATTGAAAAAGGTGCGGACTGTATAATAACTGGAGATACAACTTTTCATTATATAAGTGATTATAATGAAATGGGGGTATGTATCATTGATGGGGGACACTACGAAATAGAGTGGAAAATTTTTAAGGAATATTGTGAGTTGTTAAAGGAAAAGTTGATTGTGAACGGATTTAAGGGAAAGGTTTTATTTAGCGAGGCATGTGTAAACCCATACCAATATAAATAGAAAAAAGTAAAGGGAAGTTGAGAGTGGTGAGTGGAGAACGTTGGACATTTCACTCCGCTGTTCTCTGCTCTCAACTTCTTTTAAAAGGTTTCCATTCTCTGTTAACTGTTCTTTATATTAAAATAAGTTTGATTTATTTTTTATAGTGTGTTATTATATGAATGCGAGTAAGTCAGACAATCGCTGCTATAATTTATTATAGGAGAGGAAAGTCCGGGCTCCGTAGGGCGGAGTGCTGGGTAACACCCAGTGGAGGTGACTCTAAGGAAAGTGCAACAGAAATAAACCGCCACTTCGTTTGAAGTGGTAAGGATGGAACGGTGAGGTAAGAGCTCACCAGCGCATAGGTGACTATGTGGCTATGTAAACCCCACTTGGAGCAAGATCGATAGGGAGACAAATGGGACGGCCCGTCCTGTCTTCGGGTGTATCGCTTGAGTTTATTGGTAACAATAAACCTAGATAGATGATTGTCAAATACAGAACTCGGCTTATAGACTTGGTCGCATGAAATGGTTAAAACACCCATGAATGGGTGTTTTTTTATTTTGATTTTATTATAATTATGTGTTATTATAGTAATGCGAGTAAGTCAGACAATCGCTGCTATAAAATATTATAGGAGAGGAAAGTCCGGGCTCCATAGGGCAGGGTGCTGGGTAATACCCAGTGGAGGCAACTCTAAGGAAAGTGCAACAGAAATAAACCGCCACTTCGTTTGAAGTGGTAAGGATGGAACGGTGAGGTAAGAGCTCACCAGCGCGTAGGCGACTATGTGGCTATGTAAACCCCACTCGGTGCAAGATCGAAAGGAGACATATGGGACGGCCCGTCCTGTCTTCAGGTGTATCGCTTGAGTTTATTGGTAACAATAAACCTAGATAGATGATTGTCTAATACAGAACTCGGCTTATAGGCTTAGTCGCATAATTTGTTTGTAACACCCAGAAATGGGTGTTTTTTTTATTTGCATAAATTATTCTGATTACAGAAGTCTCTTTAAAACTTCCTTAAATGATAAAGAATATATATTTAATGAAATTTATCACTAAATCATTACTAAAATGTAAGATATACATACAAAAACAAAGGTATTTATTAAAAATATATAAGAAAAATTGCTTTAATAGAAAGAATAATTAAATAAAAGTAATTGAAGATATTATTCAAAATAAAGAATGAATAATAGTGAAGGAAAATCATTCACAAACAAAAATTCGAGAATGTGAAGAAAGGATGAATAAATGCTCAAAAAAACAGTATATATAAGGAAAAGAGGAAGTTGTGGGCTGAAGTTTAAGTGGTAGAGTATTAAAGAATTTGACAATATGCGATTAATAACTTTCAAATAACTAAAAAATATAAAAATATAAAAAATTACTTTAAAAATTTCATATTTATGATATAATAAATTTATGGTTATTTGGTAATTATTTATATAAAATGTTATGTATTAGGAAAATCAAATGAATATTGTAAGATAAAACAATCTTTTTAAAGAATATTAACAATTTTCAAAAAAGTTATGGACAAATTTTTTGAAAGTAATTATAATGAGTATATGATTTGTTAATAAATAGTTAATAAAGTAAAATATATAATTAAAGTTAATGTTATTTGTTATTAGAAAGTTTTAAGTTTCAATTCAATGTGCTTTAAACCCTGGGGGGTTTAAATAAATTTTAAGGGGGTAAAAAAATGAAAAAAAGACTAGTCGTATTTTTAACGATGGTTTTATGTGTTGTTTTTGCATTTGCTGGTTGTGGTAGTAAGAATGATAACGAAGCGAATGGTAATAATAAGAACACAAATGCTACAGATAATGACAAAGATTCAAAGGGGAATGAAGAAAAATCAAATGAAACTAATAATTCATCAAAAGATACTGCAAAGGATGATACTCAAAGTGAATTTGAAAAACAAATAACAGTTCTTGTTGGTGAAAGGCCTGAGGCTAATCCTCCGGCAGCTATGAACAGAAAAGATACATTGATTGTTGCTTGGGGTTCAGCAGAGGGGAATTTTATTCCAATCTATTCTTCTTCAACTAATGATGGTAATGTATGTGACTTGATATTTGGTACTGGACTAGTTGGTAATGATGCTCAAGGTTTGCCGGTTCCAGAAATGGCTGAAAGATGGGAAATTTCTGAAGATGGAAGAACTTATACTTTCTATATGAAAAAAGGTATTAAGTTCCAAAATGGTGAAGAAGTAACTGCAGAAGATGTGGCATTTACTTATACTGCAATCTGTGATCCTAACTATGATGGATCAAGAATGGATGCAGTTAGTGATTTTGTGGGATATGATGAGTATAAAAATGGAGATGCTACTTCAGTTGAAGGTATTAAAGTAATTGATAAGTACACAATTTCATTTACTTTAACAAATCCTAAAGCTCCAGCTATTTATGACTTTGGATATGCTCCAATGAGTAAGAGTTACTATGGATTTGAAAAAGGAGAGTGGGAGAAGTGTAAAGAACTTCAAGATGCACCAATGGGGGCAGGACCATTCAAATTAGTAGGTCATAATCCAGGTCAAGATGCAACTTTTGAAAGATTTGATGACTACTACAAAGGAACTCCTAAACTTAAGAAAATAGTATTTAAAGTTGTAACTCAAGAAGTTGAGATTCAAGAATTGGTATCTGGTGGTTTGGATATATGTGCTGTTGCAGCTAAACCAAGTAATATTGATCAATTAAAAGATGCTGGATTCTTAAATATGCACCTATACCCAGGTAATGCTTATTCATATATTGGTTTAAATTTAAGAAATGAAGTATTATCAGATAAAAATGTAAGACAAGCAATGATGTATGGATTAAACAGACAAGGATTTGTTGATGCATACTATAAAGGATATGGTGCAACTCAAAACTCGCCATTATCACAAGTATGTTGGGCTCACACAGAAGATTTAAATAAATATGAGTTCAATCCAGAAAAAGCTAAGGAATTATTAGAAGCTTCAGGATGGAAAGTTGGAGATGATGGATTTAGATATAAAGATGGTCAAAAATTAACATTCAGTTGGAAAACATCAACTGATAGTGCATTCAATGAGTTACTAGCTAAAGTTATGGTTGATAACTATAAAGATATCGGTCTTGAATTGGTTCCAGAATTAATGGAGTTTGCTACGTTATGTAATCAAGTTTATGAAGAGCAAGACTTTGAAGTTTATAGTATGTCATGGGGATTATCAATCGATCCAGATCCAAGAGGAATTTTTGGTGAAGATCAATTACAACTTGGTGGATTTAACTCAGTTGGATGGGACGATCCAAGAAGTTTTGAGTTAATGGATAAAGGTCTTAAAGAGACTGAGCAAGCTAAGAGGGTAGAAATATATAAAGAATGGGCAAAACTTGCTAATGAAGAGTTACCATACTTGTTCTTAAGTAATCGTAAATCATTAGTTGTTCTTAATGATAGAATTAAAAATGTTAAATTATCACCTTACAAGGCTTGGATTTCACAAGTTGAGAACATTGATTTTAAGTAAAATGAGGGCCCGGGTTTTGCCGGGCTTGATTCTTTAAATAGGAGGATGAGTATGAAACAATATATTATCAGAAGATTATTAGGGATGATTCCGATACTTTTCGGTGTTACGATTATAGTTTTTACACTATTTAAGATAACTCCTGGAGATCCTCTTACTGCTAAGTTGGATCCGAATATGTCTCATGAGACTAAAGAGATTTTAAGGGAGCAATTGGGGTATAATGATCCTATACCGGTGCAATATGCAAGATGGTTGGGTGATCTTTTTAAAGGTGACATGGGGGAATCTATATATTTTAGAAGACCTGTAGGAACAGTAATTAATACGTATATTTGGAATACGGTAATACTAAACATAGTAGTTATAATATTATCATACTTAATTGCAATACCACTGGGGATAATATCAGCTACCAAGCAATACTCCTTAATAGATATATTCTTAACAACATTCGCTTTACTTGGTATTTCAATGCCAACATTCTTCTTTGGGCTTTTAATGATGAAATGGTTTGCGGTAGATTTAAGATGGCTGCCGGTTTCGGGGATGACTACTGCGGGAGCGGGGTATGTTGGAATGAAGCATGTGCTTGATGTTCTACAACATTTGATTTTGCCTGCTGTAGTATTAACTCTAAGTGGTTTAGCTGGTCTTATGAGATATACTAGAACAAATATGTTGGAAGTTATTAATCAAGACTATATTAGAACAGCAAGAGCAAAGGGGTTAAAAGAAAAAGTTGTTATATACAAACATGCATTTAGAAATGGAATGATTCCTATAGCTACATTCTTGGGCTTTTCTCTTGCAGGTGTATTTGCTGGATCGATTATTTCAGAAAGAATATTTGTTTGGCCTGGAATAGGGCAGATTTACATGCTTGCATTAAATAATAGAGACTACGCACTAATAATGGGATATAACTTTATCTCTGCTATATTAGTTTTATTAGGTAACTTGTTATCTGATGTCTTAGTAGCTTTAACAGATCCAAGAATTAGACTAAGTTAGGGGTGATGATATGAAGGGTAATCTAGAGATTGAAAAGAATGATAATAAACCAAAAAAGAAAGAAATGTTATCTCCTGGTCAGTTGGCTTGGAAAAGGTTGAGGAGGAATAAGTTAGCTCTCGCGGGATTGGGTATATTAATATTTTTGATTTTTGCTTGTTATATACTACCACTATTTATGGATTTAGATCCGCTTAATACAAATATTTTAAATGCAGAACAACCGCCTTCAAAAGAATTTTGGTTAGGTACTGATGAGGCTGGGATGGATGTTTTTGCTAGATTACTATATGCTGGTAGAATATCGTTGTTGGTTGGTGTTTTCTCAGTTGTGATATCAACGCTTATAGGTGTTGTTTTAGGAATGATTGCTGGTTATAAGAGGGGAATAGCGGAAGTGATTATAATGAGAATAGTTGATATTATGATGTGTATTCCACAATTGCCATTATTGCTTATGTTATCAGCGATTATGTCAGATTTTAAGGTTCATCCTAAGTATAGAATTTTTATTCTTATGTTAATAATAGGTTTAACAAGTTGGATGGGGCTTTCGCGTCTTGTAAGAGCTCAAATCCTATCGTTTAGAGAACAGGAATTTATGGTTGCAACTGAAGCGCTTGGATTAAGTACTAATAAGAAGTTATTTAGACACTTGCTTCCAAACCTTATGGGTATTTTGATTGTAAGAGCTACATTGGGGCTTGGTGGAGCTATATTAACAGAGTCTGCATTAAGTTTCTTAGGGCTAGGAGTATGTCCTCCTACACCTTCATGGGGTCAAATGGTTAAAGCGGTAAATGATTCATATGTAATGACGAATCAGCCATGGTTGTGGATTCCGCCTGGATTATGTATTTTTGCTGCTGTTATGTCTATAAATTTATTTGGTGATGGTTTAAGAGATGCACTAGATCCTAAGATGAAGAGATAGGAGGTATTGAATAATGGGTAATAAAAGAGAAGATTTAATCAAGATAAATGATTTGAAGACCTACTTCTATACCGAAGATGGAGTAGTAAAAGCGGTTGATGGGGTTTCGTTTAGGATAAAAAAAGGTGAAACAGTTGGAATTGTGGGAGAATCAGGGTGTGGAAAAAGTATAACTTCGATGTCTATTATGAGATTGATTCCAAATCCTCCGGGGAAAATAGTAGGTGGAGAGATATTCTTTGAAGGAAAAAATTTGTTAGAATATAGTGAAGCTGAAATGAGAAAAATTAGAGGAAATGATATTTCTGTTATTTTCCAAGAACCTATGACAGCTCTGAATCCAGTATTTACAATTGGATTCCAGATAAATGAAGTTCTTGTATTGCACCAAGGAATGAGTGAACAAGAAGCTACTAAACGTTCGATAGAGATGTTGAAGCTTGTTGGTATACCAAGGGCTGATGAAATAATAAAATGTTACCCTCATGAACTATCTGGTGGTATGAGACAAAGAGCTATGATAGCGATGGCTATTGCTTGTCAACCAAAGTTGTTGATAGCGGATGAGCCTACTACTGCTCTAGATGTTACGATTCAAGCGCAGATTCTTGATCTTATGAGAGATTTAAAAACTAAAATTAATTCATCTATTATGTTGATAACACATGATTTAGGTGTTGTAGCTGAAATGTGTGACTATGTTGTAGTTATGTATGCAGGTAAGATTGTCGAAGAAGCTTCTGCTGTAGAAATATATAAAAACCCAAAACATCCATATACTATAGGTCTTTTAGAATCTAAGCCAATGTTAAATGAGGATAAGGAAAGACTTGACTCGATTGACGGACAAGTTCCTAATCCGCTAAATATGCCAAGTGGTTGTTCTTTCCATCCAAGATGTAAGCATGCAATGGATATATGTAAAAATAAAAGGCCTGAATTAAGAGAAGTATGTAGCGGTCATAAGTATGCATGTTGGCTAAACGAGGAGGTATAAAAGATGGCTGAACCGATTGTAAGAGTTAAGGATTTAAAGAAGTACTTCCCGATTAAAGGTGGTTTTTTCAAAAAAACTGTTGGATACGTAAAAGCGGTTGATGGTATTTCATTTGAGATATATCCAGGAGAAACTGTTGGTCTTGTTGGGGAGTCTGGATGTGGAAAATCTACAATAGGTAGAACGATGATAAGGCTTCTTGATAAAACAGATGGAGAAGTTCACTTTGAGGGTAAAAATGTATTTGAATTATCTGAGAAGGAATTAAGAAAACTAAGAACTGATATGCAAATTATATTCCAAGATCCGTATAGTTCTTTGAATCCAAGATTGACAGTGGATCAAATAGTGGGCGAAGCTCTAATTGAACATGGACTAGTGAGTAAGAAGGATGCATACCAGAAAGTTAAAGAAGTAATAGAGTTATGTGGACTTGCTGAACATCACATGAAGAGATATCCACATGAATTTTCAGGTGGACAAAGACAAAGAATTGGAATAGCTAGAGCGCTTGCTTTGAATCCTAAATTCATCGTATGTGATGAAGCGGTTTCTGCTCTAGACGTTTCTATCCAAGCTCAGGTAATCAATCTTTTAAGTGATTTACAAAAAGAATATGGATTTGCATATCTGTTTATATCTCATGACTTGAGTGTTGTTAAGCATATCAGTCATAAGGTAGGAGTTATGTATCTTGGGACAATGGTAGAGTTTTCTTTGAAGGAGAAGTTATATGCTAATCCGATTCACCCATATTCAAAAGCTTTACTGTCGGCGGTTCCAGTGCCAGATCCTACGGTAAAAAAGGAAAGAGTGATTTTGCAAGGGGATATTCCTAGCCCAGCTAATCCTCCAAGTGGATGTAAGTTCCACACTAGATGTCCTTATAAAATGGAAATTTGCACTAAGAAAAACCCAGAATTTATTGAGGTAGAAGAAGGTCATTTTGTTGCTTGTCATCTTGTGAATTCGGGAAAGTAGGTGTTATTAAATGGTTAAGGAAAGAACGAAAGACGAACAAAGGGTGAATCTTCCTTGGTCTGATGTATTGGCTATGGTTATAGCAATGATTCAAGTGATATTACCAGCGCTTATTGGAATGGTTGTATTTATAATTATTATTGGATTGGGATTTTCGCTAATACTTAATTAAAGTATAATAAACAAGAATGCGTTACCAGTGATGGTGGTGTATTCTTGTTTGTTTTCTTAGAAAATCAAGGATACATTTAATAAAGTAATCAAAGTGACATAAAATGATTGCATAGTTACACAAAATTGTATTACTCAATTCTTAAGAAAAAAATGACCCAAACTTAATTGGGCCAGAGGAAAAGTATGAAACAATATATTTAAAAAGGGTATTGATTGCAAGTTTAAATTATGTAAGACACCTTACCGAATTGTAAGGTAAAGTCTCTTTAAACTTAAATTAATTATAACATCTTTGTAAGGTTAAAGCAAGGGGGAATTTAAAAAAATTCTTTTTATTAATTTGAAATAATATTATATGATAATATTGAACAATTACACTCAATCAAGTATAATTAGATAAAGTAATAATAATTATTAATAAATATATAGTGACATATCGGTTCATTTGGATTTTCTGAATGGATGGATAAAAGTTTCTCTATCCCGTTTGTAAAGAAAAGTCTAAGCAACATGGAAAGGAGGAGTATGATAAAATTCTGTAATCATAGACTCCTTATGGAGTTTTTTTGTTTTGAAAATAAAAAAGAAAGCACTGGTGATTTGATGGAAAAAAGAGTGGGTGTCGTTGGTATTGTAATTGAAGATTTTGATATAGTGGATAAAGTAAATGAAAGGTTACATGAGCATGCTGATATAATAGTTGGTCGTATGGGAGTTCCTTACAAGGATAAGGGAATATCAGTTATATCATTAATAGTTGATGGGACTATGGATAGTATTAGTTCTCTAACTGGTCAACTAGGGAAAATCAAGGGGTTAAATGTTAAGTCAGCTATAACTAAAAAGTAATTTGGAGGGGATTTTATGAAAGAGTATAAATATAGTGATTTTATAAAACACGATGAAATTTTAAATTGTATTAAATATGGTGAAGAAAAAGCCTCAGATAAAGAATATGTTAAAAGTTTACTAGAAAAGGCTAAAGAATTAAAAGGATTGAATCATAGAGAAGCAGCCGTACTTTTAAGTATAGAAGATGAAGAGTTACTTGAAGAAATTTATAATATAGCAGGGTATATTAAAGATAAGATTTATGGTGAAAGAATTGTAATGTTTGCACCTTTGTATATAAGTAATTATTGTGTAAATAACTGTGAGTACTGCGGATATAAACACGATAACAAGAATATGAAAAGAAAAAAGCTAACTATGGAACAATTAGAGAAAGAAGTTAAGGTATTAGAATCACTTGGACATAAAAGATTAGCTTTGGAAGCTGGAGAAGATCCTGTAAACTGTGATTTAGATTATGTTATTAAGTGTCTTGAGAAGATTTATTCAGTAAAACTTGATAATGGAAGTATAAGGAGAGTAAATGTTAATGTTGCAGCAACTACTGTTGAAGAGTATAAAAGATTAAAGGATGCCGATATAGGAACTTACATTCTTTTTCAGGAATCATATAATAAGGAAAGATATGAAGAGTTACATCCTCAAGGGCCAAAACATAATTATAATTGGCATACAACAGCAATGCATAGAGCGATGCAAGCTGGTATAGATGATGTAGGTATGGGAGTGCTTTATGGGTTATATGAGTATAAATATGAAACTATTGCTATGTTTATGCATGGTGAACACTTAGAGCAAGAATTTGGAGTGGGACCTCATACATTATCTGTTCCTAGGATGAGAAAGGCTGAAGGGGTAGATCTTGAAAAATTCCCTAATGTTATTGATGATTCAACATTTAAAAAGGTTGTTGCAATAGTTAGATTAGCAGTACCGTATACAGGTATAATACTTTCAACTAGAGAGTCAGCTGAGTTTAGAAAAGAACTTTTAAAAATCGGAATATCACAAGTGAGTGCTGGTTCGTGCACTGATGTTGGTGGATATATGGAAGAGTATGATAATGGACTGCTTAAAAATAAACCACAGTTTGAAGTTGCAGATCATAGAACGCCTATGGAGGTTCTTAAAGGATTATTAAAGGATGGGTATCTACCTAGTTACTGTACTGCTTGTTACAGAGAAGGGAGAACCGGAGATAGATTTATGCCTTTAGCTAAAAGTGGACAAATACACAATGTATGTCAACCTAATGCAATCTTGACACTTAAAGAATATATCCTAGATTATGGTGATGAAGAGTTAAGAGATATTGGGGAAAAGAAAATTAAAGAAGCGATAGAGGCAATCCCTAAAGAATCTGCTAGAGAACTTACTAAAAGGTATATTAAGAGATTAGAAGAAGGCGAAAGAGACCTGCGTGTCTAATTAGTGTGCACGCAGTGCGTGCCATATTCTAAAGGTTGGGAGGGATTTTATGAACAAGACACCAAAAGCTAATAGATTACACATAGGGATTTTTGGGAAAAGAAATAGCGGTAAGTCAAGCTTGATCAATGCTATCACAGGACAGCAAATGGCTCTTGTTTCTGATTTAGCAGGTACTACAACGGATCCGGTGTATAAAGCTATGGAGTTATTGCCAATTGGTCCAGTAACTATGATTGATACTGCCGGTTTTGATGATAAAGGTGATGTAGGAGAACTGAGAGTAAAAAAATCAAGAGAAGTATTGGAAAAGACGGATATTGCGCTTGTAGTGTTTTCTCCTGAAGATGAGGAGTTTTCCTACGAAGAAGAATGGTTAGGTGAATTTAAGAAAAGAAATATACCTATAATAGGTGTTCTTAATAAATTGGATTTAATAGAGAGAGATTTAAAGGAATATGAAGTGAGATTTAATATTCCTTTTGTATCAGTTAGTGCAAAAGAGAAAAAAAATATTGATGAATTGAAAAAAGTAATTATAAAAAACTCACCATCTGATTTTGAAAAGGACTGCATTGCAAGGGACTTAGTTGGAAGTAAAGCGTTAGTATTGTTAGTAGCACCACAGGATATTCAAGCGCCTAAGGGAAGGTTGATTTTGCCTCAGGTTCAAACTATAAGAGATTTGTTAGATGGAGATGCTATGGTATTAACTGTTAAACTTACAGAATTAGAAGATTCATTAAAAGTTCTAAAAGGTAAGCCGGATTTGGTTATAACAGATTCTCAAGTATTTCATAAGGTGAATGAAATTTTAGATAAAGATATACCTTTGACGTCCTTCTCAATTCTTATGGCTAGGTTTAAAGGAGATCTTGAACAATTAGTTCAAGGTGCGGAAGCAATTGATAATTTAAAGGATGGAGATAAGGTTTTGATTGCAGAAGCATGTACTCACCATGCTTTAAAAGGAGATATTGGTAGAGAAAAGCTTCCTAATTGGTTAAAAGAAAGAACAGGAGCTGAGCTAGATGTTCATGTGAATGCTGGTTGTGATTTTGTAGAGGATTTATCGCAGTTTAAGCTTATAATCCATTGTGGAGCTTGTATGTTTAACAGAAAGCAGATGGTAACAAGAATTGAAAAGGCAAGAGAGTGTGGAGTTCCAATCACTAACTATGGAGTTGCTATAGCTCATATGAAAGGAATGCTGAATAGAGTTGTTAGAGCGATGAATAGTAAATAATACATTGAAGAAATTGAGACTCAAAAGGCTCGAGAAGATAATGTATAATGGAGGTTATCCATTATACATTTGTTTTACTCACTTCTTCTATGAGTTTTCGAAATCTCTTGTCTGCAGTGAGTTCTTGAGTAATAAATTTACCCTTATAAAATAAAGAATAAATTGTAAATGGTGAGGGATTTATAATTGATGTATCTTTACTATTTATAAGCACCTTTTCATAAACATATCCTTCCTCTTTAGCAATTTTAGATTGCAAATCAATGTAATAGTTCATATATGGACATTGATTAGAATAATAGACTCTAAATCCGCCATTGTCTTCACATGTTGCATTTTTGGTGGTTTCTAGAAATTTAGGTACTGCAGCTTCATCTCTTAGTTTGAAATATAAAAGTTCAAAATATGGTTTTGCAATATCGCATTTCTCAAAGCTGTGATATAAAAAGAATTTTTTATCGGACATAAATGGTCTTTTTTTATCACTGCATAAAACGACGATTCCATCTTTTCCTTTTTCTTTGCTATCTTCAATGCATTTTTCTAGTAGTTTTTTTCCGTATCCATTGCTTTTATATTTACCAGACACCCAAAAACAATTTATTACCATATAATTAGGAGCGTGGATAGGAAGATAAGCTACTTCAGAAGGGGCGTATTCCATAAATACCTTAGCTCTTTCATTTAATTTCATAAATACATAGCCGTTTTCAATTTGATTTTCAAGCCACTGTTTTTTTGCATTATATCCTTCGGCGCTCTTTTTATCAGAAAAAGCACAGCAAATATGTTCATTTTCAATATTGTCCTTAGTCAAGGCTATAAAATTCATTAACTATCTCCTTTCTTTTTAATAAAATACATGACATGATAATGCTTTTCATACTGATAGTATAATAGTATCAAAAATAATATGACATCAGTTTGTCATATTAGGGGTGATTTATTGGGTATATTTCTGAAAATTCTGCTCATTAAAGTATATACAAGCTTTAACTTGATTTCAAGTGTTTAACATTAAATTGAAATATAGGTTCTAATTTTAGGTGGAAATATTATGAGGTCTTAATTCTCAATTCTTAAAACAAAACTATAAAAAGCACTATAGGAACTATTTTATTAGAAGAATTTATCAGAATATATTGAAAAAAGAAGGAAATGATGGTATAAAGGTTTAAAGAGAAGATTTAGGGGGATGAAAGAATGAGGTTGACTCAAATCAAAGAGTTGTTAAATGGAAGTGTTCTGTCTGAAGTTGATTGTGGAGAAGTAGAATTTAAAAAAATATTTGCATGTGATCTCATGAGTGATGTGCTAGCGCTTGTAGATGAGGATGTAATTTTATTGACAGGATTGATTAATATTCAGACAATAAGAACAGCAGAAATGAAAGATATTAAATGTGTTATATTTGTTAGAGGAAAAGAGCCATCTATTGATGTTATTAATTTAGCACATGATAAAGGTATTATACTTTTAAAAACTACGTTAACACTTTTTGAATCATGTGGTATTTTATATAATGCCGGTATGAAAGGGATAGATTTATATGAGTAAATTAGAACTCTTATCTTATGAGTTTGATGTTACTGCTGGGGACTTCATAAGAGGTGGAGAGAGCGCAAGTAAAATAAAAAATGTAATGCAGCAGTTAGGTGTAGACAGTAAGATAGTTAAAAAAATATGTGTGGCTTGTTATGAGGCAGAGATGAATATGGTTATTCATTCTTTAGGAGGAAAGATAAAGGCCACTATATTTAAGGATTCAATAGAAATGATATTTCATGATATGGGTCCTGGAATTGACGATGTTAAATTAGCCTTGAAAGAGGGGTATTCAACAGCATCTGATGATGCAAGGAATATGGGATTCGGTGCTGGAATGGGATTACCAAACATAAAGAGGAACAGTGATGAATTTGAAATAGAGTCTTATAAAGGAAAAGGGACAGAAATAAAAGTAGTCATTAATTTGTAAAAATCTCTAGTTAATATACTAAAAAACTATTCTAAGGTGGTTGATTATGAATAAAGTTTTCAGGGGAATTAAACTAAATGAGGTGAAGTGTAAAGGATGCACTCAATGTATGAACAAGTGTCCTATGGCAGCTATCAGGCTTAAAAATGGAAAAGCTGTTATATATGAAGATAAATGTGTCGATTGTGGCAGGTGTATAAAAGCGTGCATATATAATGCTTATGAAGGAAAAAGAGATACAATCGAGGATATAAAGAAATTTAAGGTAAGAGTTGCAGTCCCAACTGTTAGTGTGTTTTCTCAATTTGGGGATTATATTAATCCAACTGTATTAAAAAATGCTATTATGTCTCTTGGATTTGATGATGTTTTCGATACAACTTATGCATGTGACATAGCTTCTGAGATTATTAAGAAAGAAATAAAAAAAGTAAATAAACCTGCAATAAGTATTTCTTGTCCAAGTGTAGAAAAATTAATTAAAACTTCTTTTCCGGGACTGGAAGATAATATTGTTAGAGTTTTAACTCCTATAGAAATTAGTGCTTCTTTAATAAGAGATGAATACGTTAAGAAAGGCTATGCTATTGAGGAAATTGGAGTTTTTTATATAGCAACATGTGTTGCTTGGAAAGCAATGATTGACATGCATAAAAATGAAAGTAAAACCAGAATAGATGGTATTATACCTCTGAGTGATATTTATCTTAAACTTCTTAATAATATTAAAAGTAATAATGAAGAGGGAGAAAAATGTGAATTATCATATACTGGTCTGTCTTGGTCGTACCCTGGTGGGTTAAGCAAGTCAATGAATGTTATAAATTATATTACTGTAGATGGAATAGAAAATGTTAAGGATGTTTTTGAGGATTTGATGAAAGGTAAACTAAAGGGAGTTGAATTTATTGAAGGGCATGCATGTTATGGTGGATGTCTAGGTGGAAACTTTCTCATTGAAAATGCCTATAATGCAAAGAGAATTACAAAAAAGTATTATGATGAAATTAACTCCACATATGGAGTTGAAGATATAAGTGATGAGTACAGGAATGAATTTGTGAAAAGTCTAAGGTATATTAAGAGTAATCAAAAGTTAGCTGAAGATTTTTTAGGGGCTGTAAAAAAAATGAAAAAAATGAATGAGATAATAAATAATTTACCAGGAACAGATTGTGGTTTATGTGGTTCACCTACCTGTAAAGCTTTTGCAGAGGATGTGGTTAGGGGCCTTGCAAACATCGAAGAGTGTAAAATGAGTAAGGCGTATCAAAATAATAACAAGTAGTTATTTGTTTGAATATGCCGAAGTAGAGGAGATGGTTAAGTGTTAGTTAAAGAGTTATTAGAATATAAAGAGTTTAGATTACTTACAGAGGGTAAAGCAGGAGAGCGACAAGTAGAAGGTGTTTATATAAACGATCTGCTAAGTTGTGTTATGTCCCATAGCAAGGAAAATGATTTATGGATAACTGTACAGATTCATCCTAATATAGTAGCCGTAGCAGAATTGATAGGTATATCGGTTATAGTTATTCCAGAAGGAATACAAGTAGAGGAAGTTACTATTGAGAAAGCTAAAGAAAAGGGGATTGACATTTTATCAACTGATTTAGATGCATATAGTATATGTAAGCTTCTTATGAAAGTAGGAATTTAGATGGAGATCTTCGTTGACCTGCATATACATTCGGATTTATCACCCTGTGGTGATGAGCTTATGACCCCTTCTAATATAGTAAACATGGCGTTTCTAAAGGGGTTAGATGCAATTGCTATAACAGATCATAATATTGGAATGAACATAGAGGCTGCGTGGAATCTATCAAAAGAAAGAGGGATAATATTAATTCCTGGTATGGAACTCCAAACTAAAGAAGAGGTTCATTCCATTTGTCTTTTCAGAGATTTAGAATCGTTTAATAAATTTCAAGAGTTTGTTTTAAGTAGATTACCTAATAAAAAGAATAATGTAGAGGTGTTTGGGAACCAACATATTTATGATTCTAATGATAATATTGTTGGAGAGTATCCTTTAATGTTATTGAACTCAGTGAATGTTTCCATTGAAGAAGCATTCGTGGAGGTGGAAAAGTTAAATGGAGTGTTAATACCTGCTCATGTTGACAGAGATTGTTATAGCATTATCAATTCTTTGGGATTTATACCGGAAAGTCTTGATATAAATACTATTGAAGTGGCAGATGTGGATAAATTCAACAATGTAATCAAGTTATTTATGGATAAAGAATACAACGTTATTCAATCATCTGATGCGCATAAATTGGAGAATATTTTTGAAGGGAAGTTCAAAATCAAGGTTAATGAAAAGAGTTTAAATAGTATAATAGACAGTTTAAGAGGTATAACAAACAATGTTTAAAAGCTGAAATGACGACATTTATCGAAATTAGTCATATTGACCAAAGATGATTACCAAAAAGTATGTGTTTTTGGCCAAATTGTAAAAAAACAACAAAATTTAAGAGGAAATAAATATTTTTTATTAAAAATGCTTTATTCATTAATGAAAATATGCTAAACTTTTAACAGTAGACTATTGTCTAAAATTTATCAATTTAATATGCTAAAATATTAACAAAAGGGCTTTTGTCTAAAATTTATCTAGCATAAATATAAATAAAAAAGGAGAGATGAGGGTGTCAGGATGTAATTGTAACTGTGGATGTGGCGCAAATAATGCTGCTAATACAGAAATGATTGAAAAAGCAAGAAAAATCATTGATTCTAAGAAGAACATGGTTGGTCCACTAATTCCAGTATTACACGGGATTCAGGATGAATTTGGATACTTACCAGAAGAGATTTTAAAAATAGTTTCTGAAGAGCTAAATGTATCATTAAGCGAAATATATGGAGTAGCTACTTTTTATTCATTTTTCTCATTAGAGCCAAAAGGTGAATATGTAATTAGAGTATGTATTGGTACTGCTTGTTACGTAAAAGGTGCTCAAAAGATATTAGACAAAATTTCAAATGACTTAAATGTTGAGGTTGGTAAGACTTCAGATGACGGTAAGTTTACGCTAGAAGGTTGTAGATGTATCGGTGCATGTGGACTTGCTCCAGTAATAACAATAAATGACAAAGTTTATGGTCGTCTTGTACCAGAAGATATAGATGGTATTTTAAAAGAATACAAATAATTCAAAATAGTATAAAAATAGTATAAAAATAGTATAAAAATAGAGTAGTTTTGGAGGTGCCTTATGAAATCACTTAAGGAATTAGAAGAAATCAGAAAAAAGACCTTTGGTAATGTAAATCAAAGAAGAGATAGAGAAACTACTAGAATAGTTGTAGGTATGGCAACTTGTGGTATTGCAGCAGGTGCTAGACCGGTTTTATTAGCAATTATGGAAGAGGTTGAAAAGTTAGGTCTAGAACATGTTACTGTTGCTCAAACTGGATGTATTGGTGCTTGTAGATTAGAGCCTATTATTGAAGTAATGATGCCAGGTCAAGACAAAGTTACTTATGTAGAAATGACTGCTGATAAAGCTAGACGTGTTATAAAAGAGCATATAAAAGATGGAAAAATTGTAAGCGAATATAAAGTGCAAGATTTATAATAGCATATAGGAGGGGTTAGTATGGCGTTTTATCGTTCTCAGGTGCTAGTTTGTGGAGGTACTGGTTGTACTTCGTCAGGTTCAAATGGGATATTAGAAGCTCTGCAAGCAGAGGTTAAAAAGCACGACATAGAAAATGAGATAGAATTAGTTAAAACAGGATGTTTTGGTCTTTGTGAATTAGGACCAATAGTTATTGTATATCCAGAAGGTTCATTCTACAGCCAAGTTAAGGTTGAAGATGTTGCTGAAATAGTTGAAGAACACTTAGTTAAGGGTAGAGTAGTTGAGAGATTACTTTATGCTGATACTGTAACAGAAGATGGAATTAAGTCATTAAACGATACTGGTTTCTATAAGAAGCAGATGAGAGTAGCTTTAAGGAACTGTGGAGTTATTGATCCTGAGAACATCGATGAGTACTTAGCAGTAGATGGATACAAAGCATTAGAAAAAGTATTATTGCACATGAGCAGAGAAGAAGTAATAAATACTATGAAAGAATCTGGCTTGAGAGGAAGAGGAGGCGGAGGTTTCCCAACTGGTCTTAAGTGGGAATTTGCTTCTAAACAAACTAATCCTGTTAAGTACATGATTTGTAATGCGGATGAAGGAGATCCAGGAGCGTTCATGGATAGATCTATCCTAGAGGGAGATCCACATTCATTATTAGAAGCTATGGCTATTGGTGGATATGCTGTTGGAGCTAATCAAGGATACATATATGTAAGAGCTGAGTATCCTATAGCTGTTGATAGATTAGAGGTTGCTATTAAGCAAGCTAGAGAATATGGACTTTTAGGTAAGAATATATTTGAATCAGGATTTGACTTTGATGTAGAAGTTAGACTTGGTGCAGGTGCATTCGTTTGTGGTGAGGAAACAGCATTAATTAACTCAATTGAAGGTAAAAGAGGTATGCCTAATCCAAAACCACCATTCCCAGCAGTAAGCGGTTTATGGGAAAAACCATCTATTATTAATAACGTTGAAACATACGCAAACATTCCAGTTATTCTTAACAATGGAGCTGAATGGTTCAAAAACATTGGTAGTGAGAATAATGCAGGTACAAAGGTATTTGCTCTTGGTGGAAATATTGTTAACACTGGTCTTGTTGAAATTCCTATGGGAACAACTTTAAGAGAGGTTATCTTTGAAATCGGAGGAGGAATTCCAAACGGTAAGAAGTTCAAAGCTGTTCAAACTGGTGGACCATCAGGTGGAGCTTTAACAGAAGCTAATTTAGATACTCCAATCGACTATGATAACTTAATTAAACTAGGTTCAATGATGGGATCAGGTGGAATGATCGTAATGGATGAAGATACTTGTATGGTTGACGTTGCTAAGTTCTTCTTAGAATTTACTGTTGAAGAATCTTGTGGTAAGTGTACTCCTTGTAGAGTAGGTACTAAGAGATTACTTGAGATCTTAGAGAGGATCACAGAAGGTAAAGGTAAGATGGAAGATTTGGATAAGTTAGAAAAATTAGCCAAGCAAATTAAAGCTACTTCATTATGTGGTCTTGGTCAGACTGCTCCTAACCCAATCTTATCTACATTAAAGAACTTCAGGCATGAGTATGAAGCTCACATTATAGATAAGAGTTGTCCTGCTGGAATTTGTAAAGAATTATTAAAATACACAATCATTGAAGAACCATGTAAGAAGTGTGGTCTATGTCAAAGAGCGTGTCCAGTTGGAGCAATTGAAGGTAAGGTTAGAGAAAACTTTACAATCATTCAAGATAAGTGCATTAAGTGTGGAGCTTGTGTAGAGAAGTGTCCATTTAACGCTATCGAAAGAAAATAGATGGAAAAGGGAGTGAGAAGGTAATGGAAATGGTATCATTGACTATTGATGGAATTAAAGTTGAAGTTGAAAAAGGTACTACGGTATTAGAAGCCGCTAAAAAGGTTGGAATTAAGATACCTACTCTTTGTTACTTAAAAGATATAAATAAACCTTCAAGCTGTAGAGTATGTGTTGTAGAGGTTGGACCAAGACTTCTAGCATCATGTTCTTTAGAAGCTACTGAGGGAATGGACGTTAAGACTAACACTAGAAAGGTTAGAGAAGCTAGAAAAACTGTAATTCAGTTAACTCTATCTAACCACAAGAGAGAGTGTTTATCTTGCGAAAGAAATGGTAACTGTGAGCTTCAGACATTAGCTGAAGAATATAATATAAGAGATGTAGAATATGAGGGGAAAATTGCTGCAAGTACTATCGATGATTTATCTCCTTCTATAGTAAGAGATAACGAGAAGTGTATTGCTTGTGGAAGATGTATCTCTGTATGTTCAAACATCCAAACTGTAAGTGCTATTGGGTGGTCTGGAAGAGGATTTGAAACAAGAGTAACAACTCCATATGAAAGACCACTTGGTGAAAGTAACTGTGTTAACTGTGGACAATGTATTATGGTTTGCCCAGTGGGAGCTTTACACGAAAAAGAAAATATTCAAGATGTTTGGAATGCAATAGATGACCCTAACAAAGTTGTTATTGTTCAAACTGCTCCTGCAGTAAGAGTTGGACTTGGTGAAGAGTTTAATCTAGGTATTGGTGAGAGAGTAACAGGTAAAATGGTTGCTGCTCTAAGAAAATTAGGTTTTGATAACGTATTTGATACAGATTTCGCTGCTGACCTTACAATCATGGAAGAGGGAACAGAATTATTAACAAGAGTATCTAATGGTGAAAAATTACCATTAATGACTTCATGTTGTCCAGGATGGGTTAAGTTCATTGAGCATAACTATCCAGAAATGTTAGATCATTTATCAACTTGTAAGTCTCCGCATCAAATGCTAGGTGCTGTAATTAAGTCACACTATGCTGATGTTATGGGAATTGACCCTAAGGATATCTACGTTGTTTCTATCATGCCTTGTGTAGCTAAAAAGTTCGAAGGTGAAAGAGAAGAATTATCTAATGAAGGATTACAAGATGTAGATGCAGTTCTTACTACAAGAGAATTAGCTCAAATGATTAAAGAGATGGGTATTAACTTTGCTAAGTTAGAAGAAGAAGAGTTTGATCACCCACTTGGAGAATCTACTGGTGCTGCAGTTATCTTCGGAGCTACTGGTGGAGTTGCTGAGGCTGCTCTAAGAACAGTATATGAAGTTCTTGCAGAAAAAGATTTAGATGAAATTGAGTATGAAGCAGTTAGAGGACTTGAAGGAGTTAAAGAAGCATCTCTTGAACTTCCAAATGGTCAAACATTGAACGCTGTAATCGCTCATGGACTCGGAAATGCTAGAAAAGTTCTTGATTCAATCAAGAGTGGAGAGAAGTCTTATGACTTCATCGAAATCATGGCTTGTCCTGGTGGATGTGTAAACGGTGGTGGTCAACCAATCGTTAAAGCGCACTTAAGAGATGATGTTGATGTTAAGACTGTTAGAGCAAAAGGATTATATTCTGAAGATAAAGCTCTTCCAATTAGAAAATCACATAAGAATCCATCTATCCAAAAGCTTTATAAAGATTTCTTAGGTGAGCCAAATGGTCATTTAGCACATGAATTACTACACACTCACTATGTTAAGAGAAATAAATTTTAAATAAATATAAGAAAATCCTCAGAGGGAACTCTGGGGATTTTTTGTTCTTTATCAAATTGAAAAATTATTTAAAGAAATTATCAATTGTAATCTAGCTTATATCAATGCATTTCATGTTTATGTAAAATTACACCATCTCAATTTCTAAAGAATAAAAAATTGAAAGAAATTGTAAAATTATATATAATTAAATAGTTGCAAATATTAGGGTTAAATGAAGGGAATTTCAAAAACGAGGAGAGGTATGGTGAATATAGATGCAAATAATTTTTTCTAAAAAGGTATCTAGGGTAGATGAACAAATAGAAATTAAAATAATAGAAATTACTAGTGATGAAAAAGTTATTATTGAAGCACAGATGAACGATGAATATGAAAATTGTTGGAGTTCACAAGCTGTATTTTATACATATGGGAGTAATGAAATTAATTTAAGTGAAGCTAAAAGTATTGAAGGTTCGTATAAAGGGATAGAGCCAATGGGACTATTTTGGTCTATGAGTTGCAAAGAAGCGGAGAATTGTTTTTATACAAGACAGCTAAAACCTTTAGAGTATAAGATTACAGCTTGTTGTGGACAAGTTAAAGATGAAATTACAATAAAACGTATTTTTGTTAATGATGATGTTCAGATAGAAAGAATAGATAATAATTTAATTCAAGGTACATATATTTCACATAAGTATAACAAATCAAAGGGAACAATCATATTATTTGGAGGTTCAGAGGGAAGTAATGATATGGTTAGAGCTGGAACTCTAGCAGGTCATGGGTATAATGTGTTCGCCTGTTATTTCTTTGGAGTTGGAAGTCTTCCTAAAGAGCTTGTTAGAGTACCTTTAGAATTTTTTGATGAAGTTCTAGAGTTTATTAGGGAAAGAAATTTACTTGAAAAAATGCCATTAACAATCATAGGATCGTCAAGAGGAGCTGAACTAGGGTTATTGTTGGGAACAATACATAAAGAAATTGACCAAATCATATTATTTTCTGGAAGTAGTTATGTTTTTCAAGGACTTTCTCGTGAGTGTTTGGGTTCTTCATGGAGTATCAAAGGAAGAGAGGTTCCGTATATTGATTTCTATTCGTTATATGCTGGTATTTTAATGTTTATTAGTTCATTTAAAAAAGGACCAAATAATTTTATTAAATACTATAAATCAATCATAAAAAAAGAAAGAAGGAATAAAGATAAGAGAATCAAAGCAGAACTTTTTAAAGGTAGATTAGCTTTAATATCTGGTAGTAAAGATGAATTGTGGCCATCAGAAGATATGGCACATATAATTAATAAGTATAGAAACATACCTGAACTAGAAAACAAAACTATAAATTATAATTATTCAGAAGCAGGTCATGTGTTTCAAATTCCGTACTTACCAATGTTGCCAATTGCTACAAGGAATTATGTATTTGGAGGAACAATATATTCTAATTTTAAAGCTTCAGAAGATTCGCATTTTAAAATTTTAAAATTATTAGATGATACAAATAAAATAACATAATTAAGTTAAAATGTAATGCGTTCAATTGCATTATATCTAATATGGAAAGCATAATTTATACATAAAAAGGAACCTATAAAAATAGGTTCCTAAAAGTTTCTTAGTGATTAAACTCGAAAATTGCTTTATTTTTTCTTACACAAAAGCATATATTGCGTTGCTCCTTGGAACCCAATGTCTACAACTCTTTTCTTAAGGTCATCAGCTGTAGAGCAGATTTCATTGTAAGCTTCATGATCCTTAATCTTTTCGCGAACACTGTCTAGAATACTACCAACCTGTGTTGCTAATTGCTCTTTGGATTCTTGAGTGCAAGGTTCAACGTATTTAAATTCAATCTCATCAACAATTTCAAGTCCATTTTCAAGTAGGATTTCTTTTATATCTGCTTTATTGTAAGTATCATTGTGAACTTTTCCCATTATCCTAGAAATTTTCGCAGACCAATGATGAAGAATTACATGTGTTTGCTGTTCTTCTGATTGGTTATCTTTGAACATCTCATTTATAAGAATGTATCCATCATTTGATGTTACACGTTTCATCTCATCAAATGATTTTTTTATGTTAGGAAGGTGATGGATTGAATTAGCTAGACATACAAGATCAAACGATCCATCGTCATAGTCCATAGATTCTCCATTCATAACCTCAAAGTTTATTGATGGATTATCAAAATTCTTTTTAGCCATTTGTATTGCTCTTTCTTCAATATCAATTCCTGTAATCATTTCATAAGAAGGAAGATTCTCTTTTAGTAGTGATATGAATTCACCAACACCAGTACCAATGTCCAATACTTTTGATGGTGAAAGATTTTCTAATAATTTTTTTACATTTTCCATACCGTTCACTCCTTTAACTTCATATAATTTAAGTAGAAAAATATCTATTTATATCTATATTAACACAAAATAGATATAATTCACAATATTATACAAATTACTTTTAGAATTTAAGGTTGTGTTGGGTTCTTAAGTATCTAAAAGGCTAGAAGTTTATTTATATATTTGATTATTTACGTATGAGAAATCATGTTATAATAATATAGAAAAACAACAAAGATAAAGCTAAAAGGGGTGGAGGTAAATTATGAGAGAATTATCATTACATATACTAGATTTAGTTCAGAATTCAATAACTGCTGAGAGTAAATTAATCAAAGTTTACATAGAAGAAAATTTAAGTCAAAACTTTTTTGAAATAGTTATTGAAGATGACGGAAAAGGTATGGAAAGAGAGTTTTTACAGAAAGTTAGAAGTCCTTTCACAACAACAAGAGATACAAGAGATGTTGGCCTTGGAATTCCTCTTTTTGAAGCATTATGTAACAGATGTGGTGGAGAACTTGAGATTTGGTCAGAAATTGGTTTGGGAACTAAATTAAAAGGGTGTATGGAAAGAAATAATATTGATAGACCCCCTTTAGGCAGAATAAATGAAACAATTAGTTCCGTATTATTATTTGATACTGTGGATATAGAATATATTCATAAATTTGATGATAATGAGTTTGTATTTAGAAGTACTGAGATTAAGGAAATTGTAGGTGAAGATATTAATTCGCCTAAAGTTATAAAGTGGATAAATGAATATATCTTGGAAAATCTCCAGGGAATAGGTGTTGATATTTGGGTATAAAAATTTTGAATATGAATTTATTTTTGGGATATCCTTCTAATAAGGGGGATGAAGAATGATTAAACTTTTTTGTGAGAACTGTAATTCTATATGGTATACATCTATTGAAAGAGATGATTTAACATGTGATAAATGTGGTGCAAAACTAATTAGAGTTGATATGAATTCTGATAAAGACCAGTTAAGTAAAAAGAATAAAGAATAAAGAATAAAGAATAAAGAATAAAGAATAGAGAACAAATATGGATGTTTTGCTACCGCAAAACGATAATTATTAATAATTAAAAGATTTTCTGTGATAGCAGAAAATTAACCATATTTGTTCTTTGTTCTTTTATCTATGTTCTTTGTTTTTATATTTGTTTTTTTATTTTTTGTATGTTTCAAAAACGATATCTTCTATTACAATAGGTTCAGCAGGTTTATCGTTAGATTTTGTCTTAACAGCAGCGATTGCATCAACTACATCCATTCCTTCGAATATTTGACCAAATACAGTGTGTCTATAATCTAAATGAGGAGTTCCACCAATTTCTACATATTTGTCAACAGCAATTTTTGGGTATGAAGCTTCTCCTATCTCGTTAAGTGCTTCTTTGCTACCTTCTGGGATTGATTTTGCTTGAACAATGAAGAATTGACTTCCGTTAGTTCCAGGTCCAGCGTTAGCCATAGAAAGTGCTCCTCTAAAGTTATGAAGTTCTCTTGCAAATTCATCTTCAAATGGTTCGCCCCATATACTTTCGCCACCAGTACCATTACCCTTAGGATCGCCACTTTGAATCATAAAGTCATTAATTACTCGATGGAATATAATTCCATCATAATAGTTATCTTTTGCATGAGTTATAAAGTTTTCAACAGCTTTAGGTGCATATTGAGGAAAGAAACGAATCTTAATATCGCCCATAGTTGTTTTCATTATTGCATATTCTTCTCCATCTTTCATTTCAGTGAATTGAGGAAGAGATTCTAAAACAGGAACTTCAGATGTTTCCTCATCTTTTTTATCTGATTCATTCTTATCTTTATCAGTCTTAGAATTATTATCCGAAGTTTCTTTTTTCTCATTGTTCTTTTGTTCGTTTTTTGTAGTATTCGTATTTGAATTATTATTTGTTGAAGTTTTCTTGCCGCAACCTGTAAATAATAGTGCAGCTATACAGATTACTGCTATAGTTTTTTTTAGCATGATAACATTCCTTTCTTTCGAGTACTATATTTTAGTTTGGTTAAAATTTTTCCTATTTTAAATTATATCATTGGATAAATTAACTTCAATGATATAATACTAAATTTAATAAATAATTTTTTGTTTTGTGATAATAAATAGATTAAATGTGATAAAATTCCATTATGATTTAAGTATTCTTAATTTAAATACGAAAGTACTTTGAAAATTAGAATGAATAGTATATAATATAAACGAATAATATTTTGCAAATCAAATAAAATATTCGTATGGAGGGATGTTTGTGCTTTATAAGGGTAAAGAAGTTTTCATTGAGAAAAAGAATGGCTTTGATAATGAAAGTGGTATATTGAGACAGCAACTTAAGGAATTATTTAATATTGAACTTTGCGATATAAGAATTATGAATAGATATTATATAAAAGGAATTGATAATGAGGAATTTGATGTAGTGTCAAAAACGCTCATTGGTGAGAAAAACATTGAACACATACGAGAAGAACTGGGTGAAGTTGAGGGATATAGAGTAATACATGTAGCATACCTTAAAGGGCAGTTTGATCAGAGAGCTGATTCTGCAGAACAGTGTATAAGATTATTATATCCAGAGAGAGATGCTAAGGTTGAATGCTCTAAAGTATATCTGTTAAAAGGGAAAATTGAAAAGCTAGAGTATGAGAAAATAAAAGAGTTTATTATAAATAAAGTAGACAGTCATGAAATTCCGCTAGGAGAATTATTGATACAGGAAGAAGAAAAGGTTCACGTTAACGATGTTAAAGTAGTGGAAGAATTCATAAATATGGATAATGATAAAATAGATGATTTTATTAATGAAATGGGATTATCCATGACAAATAGGGATGTTAAACATATAGTAGATTATTTTAAGAGTATAGAAAGAAATCCTACAATAACAGAAATAAGAGTTTTGGACACATATTGGTCAGATCATTGTAGGCATACTACATTTGAAACTTTAATAAATAATATTGAGGTTGAAGAAGGGAAGTATAGTGCAATAATCAATGATGCACTTGGAGAATATGTAAAAGTAAGAGAAGGGGTATACGGAAATAAAGAAAGAGGAATTACCCTGATGGATCTTGCTGTAATTGGAATGAAAGAAATGAAGAGAAGAGGCAAACTTGATGACCTTGATATATCAGAGGAAATCAATGCTTGTTCAATTAATATTGTGGTGGATAATGATGGAGAGGACGAAGAATGGCTCCTAATGTTTAAAAATGAAACACATAACCACCCAACAGAGATAGAACCATTTGGTGGAGCATCTACCTGTCTTGGAGGAGCTATAAGAGATCCATTATCAGGAAGAAGTTATGTTTATGCAGCTATGAGAGTTACAGGAAGTGCTGATCCAAGGGAAGCAGTTGAAGACACTTTGAGTGGAAAGCTACCTCAAATAAAGATAACAAGAGAAGCGGCTAGAGGATATAGCTCATACGGAAATCAGATTGGTCTTACAACTGGACTAGTTCATGAAATATATCATGAAGGTTATAAGGCTAAGAGAATGGAAGTTGGCGCTGTAGTTGGAGCAGTACCTAAAAAGTATGTAAGAAGAGAAACTCCTACTGAAGGGGATAGAATTATCCTTATTGGGGGAAGAACAGGAAGAGATGGTATTGGAGGAGCTTCAGGATCTTCTAAGGTTCATGATGAGAAATCTATTGATGAATGTGGAGCTGAGGTTCAAAAGGGTAATCCTCCAACAGAGAGAAAGATTCAAAGATTATTCAGAGATGATGAAGTATTAAAATTAATCAAGAGATGTAATGACTTTGGTGCGGGTGGAGTGTCAGTAGCAGTTGGAGAGATAGCTGATGGCTTGGTTATTGATCTTGATAAAGTAAGAAAGAAATATGATGGGTTAGATGGAACAGAGCTTGCTATATCAGAATCACAAGAGAGAATGGCTGTAGCTGTAGAAGCTAAAGATGTGGAGAGATTTATTGAACTTGCTGATGGTGAGAACTTGGAAGCATATGAAATAGCAGAGGTAACAGAAGAGAGAAGACTTGTTATAAAGTGGAGAGGAAAGAACATTGTGGATATTCACAGAGACTTTCTTGATACAAATGGAGCTACAAATGAAACGGATATATTTGTAGAAATGCCTAAAGAAGACTTAGCTCATAAGAACCAGAATAAAGATGATAATAGTGATGCTGAAATATTAGGTGAATTTAATGAGCATTTAAAGGATATCAATTTATGTAGCCAAGAAGGGCTTATAGAAATGTTTGATAACTCAATAGGAACAGGAACAGTGTTAATGCCATTTGGAGGAGAGTTTGAGAAAACTCCCATACAAACAATGGTTCATAAAATACCAGTTATAGGTGGAGAAACATCAACAGTTTCTGCAATGAGTTTTGGATTTAATGTAAACTTATCTGATTGGAGTCCATTCCATGGTGGAGTGTTTGCAGTTCTTGAATGTTTATCAAAACTTGTAGCTACTGGAGTAGATTATAAAGATGTTAGATTCTCATTCCAAGAGTATTTTGAGCGTCTGGGAGATGATAAGAAAAAATGGGGTAAACCATTTGCTGCATTATTAGGTGCTTTAAAATCACAATTAGAGTTTGAAACTCCAGCTATTGGAGGAAAGGACAGTATGTCAGGAACTTTCAAAGATATTAATGTTCCTCCAACGCTTATTGCTTTCGGAATTGGTGCAGCTAATATAGAAAATATAATTTCTCCAGAATTTAAAGCAGTTGGTTCTAATGTTATAGCATTTAAGATGCCAGTTAATGATGAGTATATGCCTGATTTTGCAACAGTTAAGGGGCTTTACAGTAAAATAACTTCTCTTATAAAAGAGGGTAAAATACTTAGTTCATATGCTGTAAGTGGAGAGACTTTAGAAAGTGCTTTATGTAAAATGACTTTTGGAAACAGAATAGGTATAAAACTTAATAAAGAAGAATATTTAAATGTTAGAAATGATAAGATGAATGGAACAATAATCTGTGAAATCTCAGAAGAGCATTCTAAAGAAGTTGAAATGCTTTTAAAAGAAGCTCATGTAATTCAGTTAGGGGAAACTTCAAAGGAGTACTCAGTGGAGCTTGAAAATGCATCTATAAAAGGTGAAGAGCTGCAAAAAGGATGGGAAGAAACATTAAAGCCAATTTTTGCATCTGAGACGAAGCAAGAAGAAGGTGAAATAAGCATCTCTGAAAGTAACTTTAAAAAAGAGATCTTTATTGGTAACAAAGAAATCAGTAAACCAAAGATTTTAATACCAGTATTCCCAGGAACAAACTGCGAATATGACTCTAAAGCGGCTTTTGATAAAGCAGGTGGGGATGCCCAGTTACTTGTATTCAAGAACCTAACTGAGCAACATATTAGAGAGTCTATAGATAAGCTTAGGAAAGAAATAAATAAAAGTAATATAATAATGTTACCAGGTGGATTCAGTGCTGGAGATGAACCAGATGGATCAGGTAAGTTCATTTCAGCAATATTTAGAAATCCTTTGATTAAAGAGAGTGTTATGGAGCTTCTCTATAAAAGAGATGGACTTATGCTGGGAATATGTAATGGATTCCAAGCGCTAGTGAAGCTAGGGTTAGTTCCATTTGGAGAAATAAGAGAGGTGGATAAGAACAGTCCAACTTTAACGTACAATCATTGTGGAAAGCATATTGCTAAGATGGTTAAAACAAAAATAATAAGCAATAAATCTCCTTGGCTTAATGGAGTAAATGTTGGAGATATCCATACAATACCTATATCACATGGTGAAGGAAGATTTGTAGCAAATGAAGCTGTATTAAAATCTCTTATAGAAAATGATCAGATTGCCACAGCTTATCATGGTAGCAATCCTAATGGATCTTCTTTAGGTATTGAAGGTGTAACAAGCCTTGATGGAAGAGTATTTGGTAAAATGGGTCATTCAGAGAGAATAGGAAAAGGATTGTACAAGAATATTTATGGTCAGATGGATCAGAAGATATTTAAATCAGGAGTGGAATACTTTAAGTAATTGAGAGTTGATGGTGAAAAGAGAGCAAGCTATTTTAGGCTGCTCTCTTTTATCATATTATTTCAAAATAATATTGAACCACTTTTCAATATCTTCACTTTCATGTATAAAAACAATTTTCTTTATCTTAGGTATCAGGAAAAATTGATTTTTAATTTTAATATCAAATGCAGCAGTGTATACTCTACGTATTTCATTATAATCTTCTTTTTTAGTACTATATTCAATTGCTTGCAAAATAACATGATAATTATTTTTTTCTTTTTTTATAAAAATCAAAGGTTCAGGAATTTTATTTTGTTTGCAATATTTATAAACTTTAACAATGCGATCTTTATCTTCATTAGGTAAATAGTCAACTACTTCAAAATTGCTTCTTTTGAAATTTTTGAATACGTATTTTAAATAAATTTCTTTAGAGCAGAAAATGTTTAATAATATAAACCCAATTATAATTATTGCTGTTATCGTAGTCATTACTTTTTTCATTTTATTTCTCCATTTGAAAAGTGGTATAATATAAATAATTTTTTTTCATGAACAACACTCATTGTTTGTTTTTGTTAATCATAATATTTAATTACAAAAATTAAAAATATTTTTAACTTATATAGATTTAAGTAATATTAAGAATTGGAGTAATGTGATTAGAAAAGAGTAAAAATTTATTAAAGAAAGTAAAAAGCTCAAAATCATTTTGAGCTTTTTACTTTCTTTATTTTTATTAAGATGTCTTGAACAGTAATAATACCTTGTTGAGCAGACCACATTCCAAATGCTTTCTCATTATCTCTGCTATTAGTGAGTGACTCAATAAATTCCTTCTCCCTAATTGAAAGAATATCATTAAGTTTTGTATCTTCGTTAGGCATAAGAGTAGAAAGTTTTTTTCTTAATTCTATTATTGCATCATCAAAATTTCTGTTCATTTCTTCTTTTCTATTTTTCATATTACGTTTTGATACATAAATAAAAATAATTCCGATAACAATAAAGACTAAAGCACTAGCTAATTTATCCATGTTCATCTCTCCATTTCAATAGACTTTTCCTAATAATGATTATAGCACTATTTCTTCTCAAATGTCATCTTTGAATAAGTAAAGAGATGCTATTAGGTGTATAGTACTTTACTACATCATAGAACTATAAGATGAATATATTAATTAATATTCGCATTATGACGAATATTAATCAAAAAAATAAATAAAATGTATTGAAATAATCATTTATTAGTGTTATTATTTTTTTAAAGAACAATGGAGGTGTCGTTATGAGAGTTTCGATAATTTATGGAAGTAAATCGGATAAGGATATAATGAGTAAAGCAGGAGATTTGTTAAGTGAGTTTGGAGTTGAATATAAGGAATATATTCTATCAGCTCATAGAGTTCCAGAAAAGTTAACTGAGGTTCTTAGAAAACTTGAAGAAGAAGAAGGACATGAATGTATAATAGCTGGTGCTGGATTAGCGGCACATCTTCCAGGGGTAATAGCATCACATACAACATTGCCAGTAATAGGCGTACCAATAAATGCAGCTTTAGGTGGAATGGATTCATTACTTTCTATAGTGCAAATGCCAAAGTCAATTCCAGTTGCAACAGTGGGGATTAACAATAGTTTCAATGCAGCAATGTTATCAATTCAAATATTATCATTAAAATATCCAGAATTAAAAGAAAAATTAGATTTATATAGAAAAGATATGAAAGAAAAATTTATAAAAGATAGTGGATTAGAGGAGGCGTAACAATGGAAAGAGAAATGTTATATGAGGGTAAAGCAAAGAAAATATTTAGTTATGATGATGAAAGTGTAATTGTTTATTATAAGGATGATGCTACAGCATTTAATGGAGAGAAGAAGGCGCAGATATCATCAAAAGGAATACTTAATAATTCTATTACTACAACAATCTTTACAATGTTGAATGAAAAGGGAATAAAAACTCACTTTATAAAAAAACTAAGTGAGAGAGAGCAACTTTGTCATCAAGTAGAAATAATACCTTTAGAGGTTATCATAAGAAATATCGCTGCAGGGAGTATGGCAAAAAAATATGGGGTTGAAGAGGGAAGAGAACTAAGTACAACTGTTTTTGAGTTAAGCTACAAGAATGATGATCTTGGAGATCCTCTTATGAATGATTACCATGCAGTAGCATTGGGTTTAACAACATTTGAAGAACTAAATGAAATTAGAAAAACTGCGTTGAAGGTTAATGATATTTTGAAAGAGTTTTTCCTTGAGAGAGATATTACCTTAGTTGATTTTAAATTAGAATTTGGAAAGAAGAATGGAGAAATTTTGTTAGCTGACGAGATTTCACCAGATACATGCAGATTTTGGGATAAAAACACAGGAGAGAAGATGGATAAGGATAGATTTAGAAGAGATCTTGGAAATGTTATTGAAGGATATGAAAAATTATTAAATAGATTGTAAAATTAAAAGGGTCACGGTCAAATAACAATTCATGTTATATGAACAATATAACATGAATTTAGTTGGAGGAAATTATGGACAGAGATAAATTTCAAGATGAATGTGGTGTTTTTGGAATATTCAATATGGGGAATGAGGAAATAAATACTGCTAAGATGACATATTATGGCCTGTATGCACTTCAACATAGAGGGCAGGAGAGCGCTGGAATAGCAACAGTAGATGGGGAAAAGATGAAATATCATAAAGGTATGGGATTAGTTGCAGAGGTTTTTAGTGAGAAAATCTTAGAAGAACTTCATGGGAATGCATCTATAGGACATGTAAGATATTCAACTGCTGGTGGGAGCACTGTGGAAAATGCTCAACCATTAATCGGTCAATTTAAATTGGGTGATATTGCTACAGCACATAACGGTAATCTTGTTAATGCAGATATATTAAGAGAACTTTTAGAAGATTCAGGACATATGTTTCAAACATCTACAGACTCAGAAGTTATACTTAAACTTATTGCAAGAAAAGCTAAAAAGGGAATATTGCAGAGTGTTGTTGACACAATGCAAGCTATAAAAGGTTCTTATGGAATGGTATTCTTAACTGATGAGTTTCTTATAGGAGTAAGGGATCCAAATGGTATAAGACCATTATGTTTAGGTAAGTACAAGGATAGTTATATTATTACCTCAGAGAGCTGTGGTATAGATGCTGTTGGAGGAGAATTTATAAGGGATATTGAACCAGGTGAAATTGTTATTATTGATAAAAAAGAAATAAAATCAATTAAGATTCAAGAGAAAGTAAGCAAAGCAATATGTGCTTTTGAGTATATCTATTTTGCTAGACCTGATTCTATAATGGATAATATAAACATTTATGAGGCAAGAGTGAGAGCAGGAAAAAGGTTATTTGAAGAAAAACCAATAGAAGCAGATGTTGTGGTAGGGGTTCCAGATTCAGGTATACCTGCAGCGTTAGGGTTTGCAGAAGCATCAGGTATTCCTTATGCACTAGGACTTGTTAAAAATAGATATGTAGGTAGGACTTTTATAACACCTGATCAAGAAACACGAGAGAGAGCAGTATCTGTGAAGTTGAATGTTCTTAAGAGTAATGTAGAAGGTAAGAGAGTGGTACTTATAGATGATTCAATTGTAAGAGGAACAACCAGTAAGAAACTTATAGAGATTCTGAAAAATGCAGGGGCTAAAGAGGTTCATCTTAGAATTTCATCACCAATGGTAAAACATTCGTGTTATTTTGGGATAGATACTCCATATAGGAAAGATCTAATTGCTTCAAGTAGTGATGAAGAAGAGATAAGTGAATTTATTGGAGCAGATTCAACTGGATATCTTAGTATGGAAGGGCTACTATGGTCATTAAATGGTAAGAAGGAATTCTGTCTAGGATGTTTTGAAGGTGTTTATCCAATCAACCCTTCTAAGATTTAGTAGTATTTATAAGTTCAGGATCGTTTAAAAATAACTTCAACTAAAGTTGTTTCAAAAAGTGATAGAACCATTCACATTTTTGAAACAAAAGTAGACGTAATTTTTAAGCCGACCAATATTTGAAACTATATAGAATGGAGAATGATTATGGATAAAAATAAGATTTCATATAAAGATGCTGGAGTAAACATTGAAGAAGGATATAAAGCTGTTGATAAAATTAAGGGAATAGTGAAAGATACTTTTATTCCTGGAGTTATGAATAACATTGGAAGCTTTGGAGCAATGTTTAAATTACCTGAAGGACTTAAAGAACCTATATTGGTTTCAGGAACAGATGGTGTAGGTACAAAATTGGATATAGCGTTCAAATTGGGAAAATATGACACGGTTGGAATTGACTGTGTAGCTATGTGTGTTAATGACGTTTTGTGTCATGGAGCAAAACCACTTTTCTTTTTAGATTATGTTGCTTGTGGAAAGCTTACTTCATCAATTGCAGAACAAATTGTTAAAGGTGTAGCTGAGGGATGTAAAAGTTCTACATGTGCACTTATTGGCGGAGAAACAGCAGAGATGCCAGGGTTTTATGATGAAGGTAAATATGATATGGCAGGATTTGTGGTTGGAGTAGTAGATAAAGAGAATGTGATTGATGGATCAGATATATGTGAGGATGATGTTCTTATAGGCTTATCATCATCAGGAGTTCACAGTAATGGATTTTCATTAGTTAGAAAATTGATTAATGATTATAATGAAGATTTTAATGGGAAAAGTATAGGGGAAGTATTATTGACGCCTACAAGAATATATGTAAACTCCATTTTAAAGTTGATGGAACAGTTCAAAATAAAAGGAATGGCACATATCACTGGTGGTGGGTTTTATGAGAATATTCCAAGAATGTTCAAGGGTGACCTTATGGCGGTAGTTAATAAAGGTAGTTATCCAATTCCAAACATATTTAAACATCTTATGGAGTTAGGTGTTGAAGAGGATGAGATGTATCATACATTCAATATGGGTATTGGATTTGTTTTATGTGTTAATAAGGAAGATAAGGATGCTATAATTAAGGCATTAATTGAATTAGGTGAAAAGGCATATGAGATTGGTTACGTTCAGAGAGGTGAAGGGTTATGTTTAAGATAGCTGTTCTAATTTCGGGCGGAGGAACTAATCTGCAAGCTATAATAGACGGTATTAAGAGAAATGAACTTGAATGTTCCATTGAATATGTTATAAGCGATAATAAAAATGCTGGTGGGATTTTGAGAGCGGAGAGAGAGGGTATAAAAACTCTTGTCTTTGATAAAAAAGAATATTCCCGAGAAGAAATCAGTAATAACATAACTAATACACTTCACGGAAAGGTTGATTTAGTTGTTCTAGCAGGTTTTCTTAGTATATTAAAAGGTGATATAATAAGAGAATTTAATAATAGAATAATAAATTTACATCCTTCTTTGATTCCTAATTTTTGTGGAAAGGGAATGTATGGAGACCGGGTTCATAAAGCTGTGCTTGAAAGTGGAGTAGAGAAAAGTGGTTGTACAGTGCATTTTGTTGATGAGGGAACTGATACAGGCGCAATTATTGAACAGGCAGAGGTTAAGGTTGAAGAAAATGATACAGTAGAAACTCTTAGATCAAAAGTGAATTGTGAGGAACATAAATTAATTGTGAGAGTTATTAAAGAGTTAATTGAGAATAATCAGGAGTAACATATATTTTATGGAGGCGTTGATTATGAAAAGAAGAGCTTTAATTAGTGTTTATGATAAATGTAATGTGGAAAAAATAGCTGAATATCTTGAAGGTAGAGGATATGAAATATTATCTACTGGTGGAACCTATAAGAAACTTAAAGAATGTGGAGTAAATGTTACTGAGGTTAGTGAGGTAACAGGAAGTGGCGAAATGCTAGGTGGCAGAGTAAAATCACTTCACCCTGTGATACATGGAGGAATTCTTGCTAATAGAGCTAAAGTAGAAGATATGAGTACTCTTGAAGAAAGAGATATAGCTCCGATAGATATAGTTATAGTTAATCTTTATCCTTTCTTTGCTGGATTAAAAGAAGATAAAACATTTGAAGAGATGGTAGAACTTATTGATATTGGTGGACCTACAATGTTAAGATCTGCTGCAAAGAATTTTAAGGATGTGCTTGTTGTTGTAGATCCTCAAGATTATGAAAAAGTTATTAAAGAGTTTGATGAAAAAAATGAAATCTCTTATGAGTTCAAAAAAGAAATGGCAAGAAAAGTGTTTAATGTAACTAGTTCATATGATGCAGCAATAAGCGAATATATGAATGAAGATGGAGAAGAGGAATACTTATCAGTTTCATATAAAAAAGAAGAAAACTTAAGATATGGTGAGAATTCTCATCAAGATGCAGCTCTTTACTTAAGAAATGATGGTAAAGGTGTAATGAACAATATTGAGATTTTAGGTGGTAAAAAGTTATCATACAATAACATTAAGGATCTTGATATTGCATGGAAGGTAGTTTGGGAATTTGATGAGCCGGCATGCTGTTCATTAAAGCACAACACTCCATGTGGAGCCGCTATTGGTGAAAACTCATATGATGCATATATAAAAGCATATAACTGTGATCCAATATCAATCTTTGGAGGAATAATTGCCTTCAATAGAAAGGTTGATAAGGCTACAGCTGAAGAGATAAACAAAATATTTGTAGAGATTGTTATTGCACCAGAATTTGATGAAGATGCATTAGTGGAATTCAACAAAAAGAAAAATCTAAGAGTATTGAAGTGTCAATATAAACCAGATGACAAGTATGAATATGTTTCAGTTGATGGTGCAATGCTTAGACAGACTAGAGATGAAAAGTTAATTGAAGAAATTAAATACGTAACAGAAAAACAACCTTCAGAGAAAGAACTTGAAGATATGATTTTTGGTATGAAGATTTGTAAATATGTTAAATCAAATGCAATAGTTGTAGTTAAAGACAAGATGGCTAAAGGGGTAGGAGCAGGTCAGGTTAATAGAATCTGGGCAGCTTGTGAAGCTTTAGATAGAGCGGGAGAGGGTACAATACTAGCATCAGATGCATTCTTCCCATTTAGTGATGTAGTTGAAAAAGCTGCTGAATATGGAATAAAAGGCATTATACAACCAGGTGGGTCAATTAAGGATAAACTTTCAATAGATAAGTGTGAGGAATTGGGGATTTCCATGGTGTTCACAGGTTTAAGACACTTTAAGCACTAAATACGTACAATATTTGGGATGGTGAGAAGATGAAGTTTTTAATTATTGGTTCTGGTGGAAGGGAGCATGCTATTGCGTGGAAACTTGCTCAGAGTGATAAGTGTGAGAAGATTTTTGTGGCTCCTGGAAATGGAGGAACTGCTATTGAGGAAAAATGTGAAAACTTTAAATATAATTCATTTGATGAATTAATAGAATTATGCAAAAGAGAAAAAATTGATTTAACAGTGGTTGGTCCAGAGGCTCCACTTGTTGAGGGAATAGTTGATGTATTTTTAAAAGAAGGCTTATCTATCATTGGACCACACAAAGAAGCATCTATGCTTGAGGGAAGTAAGATTTTTTCAAAGGACTTCATGAAGAAACATTCAATAAAAACAGCAAAATATGAGAGCTTTTATGATTATAATAAAGCTATAGAATTTATTGATACAATGGAGTATCCTATTGTTATTAAAGCTGATGGCTTAGCAGCAGGAAAAGGGGTAGTTATTGCAGGAGATAGAGAGGACGCAATAGAGACTCTTAAAGATTTTATGTTGAATGAAAAATTTAATGAGGCGGGTAAAAGTGTTGTCATTGAAGAATTTATAGAAGGTGTGGAAGCTTCAATAGTAACACTTTTTGATGGGGAAAAAATAATACCTTTTATCTCTTGTAAAGATCATAAAAGAGCTCATGATGGTGATTGTGGACCAAACACTGGAGGCATGGGAGTAGTGGCACCTAATCCACATGTTAACGAGATTATTATGGATGATTTCATCAATAATATAATGGAACCAACCCTTATGGGTCTTAAAGAAGATGAACTAGTCTTTAAAGGATTTATATTCTTTGGAATAATGATAAAAGACGGAGTTTCTTACCTTCTAGAGTATAATGTGAGAATGGGTGATCCAGAAACACAAGCAATAATGTCTTTGATGGAAAGTGATTTTGCAGATGTACTTATGAGTTGTATGGATAACTCTTTAAAGGTAGAAGATATATCTTGGAAAGATAAGCATTGTTGTACAGTTGTTCTTGCATCAGGTGGATATCCACTTGAATATAAAAAAGGAATTAATATAGAGTATAATGATAATATTCAAGAAGAAAGTAAAGTATTTTTTGCAGGAGCAGAACTAAAGGATAATAAGTTGATAACAAGTGGTGGAAGAGTTGCTTGTGTAACTGCTTTAGGAAATGATAGTAATGAAGCATATGATAAAGCTTATGAGAGTATAAAGAATGTTGAGTTTCATGCAATGTTCTTTAGGAAAGACATCGGGGTGCCTGTCACCACCCGAATTATGATGAATTAAGAAAAGTTGTCTTTGAAAATTAGTGTAGTAAAATGAAGGGAAAACACGTTTCTGATATTTTGGAAACGTGTTTTTGTTTTAGTATAAAAAAACATTGATAGAAAGTAATCCTATTCATAGATATTACAATTATATATATAATATGGTATATTATATATAATTGTAAATTTTTATAAAAATGTATATTAAGGAGGGTGGGGTATGAGAAAGGTTTTAGTATTTTTTTTAATTATGGTTATTTTCTTGTCGGGATGTTCAACAACTGGCAAAGACTCAAAGGAAAATAAACTAAATGGAGAAATATTTTCAAAATTATCAGAAGAAAATTCAAACTATGATTTTTATATGTCAAAAGCGAAGAACTTTCAGGAGTTTCAAGAACTAATGTTTAAAGATATAATAAGTATATATCCATCTTGGGATTGTATATTTACTAATATAGATGACTTAGGACTTGATGATGTAAAAGGTAGATTAAATACTGGAAGTAAAGAGGAAATTAAGAAAGAAAAACAACTTTACATTGAAGCACTTAGTAAATTAAACTCTTTTAAAGATATAGATAAGAGCAACGTAAGTTTTTTAACTGTAAAGTGGTATCTTAACCAACAGTTAGAGGGATTGGAGTATAATCAGCATTTATATTCATTCTGGGGATTAAATGGAATAATTTCTTCTACCCATAGATTATTTTCACAATATGCGATTATAGAAGATGAAGAAAATGCAGTGAATTTTATAAAACGGTTTAAACTGGCAGATGATTTAATACGTAATACTTTTAAAAGCTTTGAAGAGGGAAATGAAAAGGGGATTTATTTCAATAAAAATCTTATATACTCATCAATAGATACAATTACAGAATACTATCAATTTAGAAATGGAAGAAAAAATGACATATACAAGTATTTTGATGAAAAAATTAAATCCTTAGATATAGAAAATAAGGAGGAACTTTTAGCACAATTAGAAGTAATAATAGATGAAGAATATATTCCGACTCTTATTGAAGTATCAGAAAAGTTAAGTTCAATTAGGAATCCTCGTTCAGATATAGTTGGGGCGGGAGACTTACCTAATGGAAAAGAATATTATCAATTTCGTATAAAACAACAAACAACAACAGACTTAACTCCTGAAGAAATTATGCAATTAGGAGAGAGTGAAGTTAAACGTATAAGAGCTGATATTAAAAAGAGCTTTGAAGCTATAGGATATGATAGTAGTGATTTGAAAAGTGCATATAATAAATTGGGCATGAATGACAAAGTATACAATGGGAAAGAAGCAGTAGTACATTATGAAAATATCATGAAGATTGCAATGGATAATTTGCATAAGATTGTTCCAAAAGAATTAATACCAGAATCTTTACCTAATATTAGTCCTTCTGGTGGAGGTAATTTTTATGCTTCGCCATCATTCGATTTAAATAGAGCTGGAACTTTTTTTATTGACCTTGGTTATGATCATGTTGATTATGATATAAATACTTTAGCATATCACGAGACTATACCAGGACATCATTTAGAACGTGAGAAGACAATTCGTAATTCTAAAGTAAGCAATTTATTAAAAATGGGGGATTACGTAGCTTATAGTGAAGGGTGGGCATTATATGCTGAAAAATTAGCTGATGAAATGCAATTTTCAAAAGATCCAAAGCATCACCTTGGGTATTTAAAGTCAGAATTATTTAGAGCTACACGGTTAGTTGCTGATACAGGTCTTAATTATTTTGATTGGGATATAGAAGACGCCGTGAATTATATGGTAAATGAAGGTTTGCAAAATCCAAATTTTTCAAGGAGTGAAGCTATAAGATATATAGGGATACCTGCTCAAGCATGTTCTTATAAAATAGGGGAATTACAAATTGTAAAATTGCGCCAAAAAGCAAAAAAAGAGCTTGGGGAGGAATTTGACCTTGTAGAGTTTAATGGATGGATTCTTGAAAATGGTGCAATCCCTTTACAAATATTATCACAGCATATTGATAATAGAATTAAAGAAAAAAGTAGCAAATAGAAATCAAAAGGAATTCTTGCTAATATAATATTAAAACCAATAAATAAGGATGAATTAGAGCATACTTATGTTGTTTCATCCTTCTTTATTGGTTTGTGAGTGTATTTGATTTGTAGGTGTGAAACGACAACAGAAATCAGTGGATTTAAAATACATAGGAATGCAAATGGTGCATAAACAATTGAACTTACACCAGTTATTGCTAAAATAATTAGTGAGTTTACATTCCATGGCATTAAAGGTGCTATGATTGTTCCTGTATCAGAGATGGTTCTAGCTAGAGTATCTTCTTGAAGTTCAAAGTCTAAATAGTGCTGTTTCATCAATTTCCCAGGAAGGACTATGCCCATTGTTTGATCACAAGTTACGATGGTCATTACTGAGCTTAATAAGGAAGTGTTGATGATAAGTTTAATTGGTGAAGCAATATTCTTTAAGAATAATTCTGTGAGAGGATATAAAATTCCATACTCATTAAGTATAGATACTAGAATTATGGAACCTGCAACAATGACTATAACTTCAAGCATATTTAATGCACCACCACCTTTTATTAGAGGCGATAAGATAGAATTTGAATTTTTTAATGAGTAGCCATTTAATACCGAATTTAAAATATTATAAAAGGATTCCTTTTGTATAATAATGGCGCAAATAGAGCCTAATAGTGTTCCAATAGGAAGTGTGTATAATGTCTTAACTCCAAAGAAAGTCAATAATACTACAATAAATGGAATTAATAATAGATATGGTGAAATAACAAAATTATCTCTTATAGCAACAATGTATAGTGTAATATTTGATGTATCTATGTTAGGACAAAGGATACTGCCCAAAATGAAGTAAAGTATTGAAGTTAAAAGTACTGTAGGAATTAAGGTGTATAAAGAGGACTTGAAAAATTTTTTATAGCTTGTACCTACAGAATTTATGGTAAGGTTTAAGAGTCCTGAAATAGGGGAGAGTTTATCAGCAATGAAAGCTCCAGAAACTATAGCACCTAATGTTAATGCAATTGGTGCATTGATTCCTTTTGCTATTCCTAATAAAGCCACACCCATAGAACTAATAGTACCTATAGCAGTACCCATAAAATAAGCAATGATAGCAGTTATTATAAAACATAAGAATATAAAATTTATAGGTGCCTTATCTAGAACCATGAATCCATAATACATTATAGAAGGAACCACACCGGAAATCATCCAAGCAGAAATTGATGCTCCAATAAAGAAGATAATAATACATATCCACATACTTTCTTTTAAACACTTACTGATAAGGCGAAATAGTGAAGGTAAATCACATTTGTGAGTAGAATATAGAATAAAAGAAGTCAATAAGACTAAAACACAAAAGGCTAAACTTAGTGAAACACCTGATATGATAAAGGCTGTTAAAATTACCATATTAATTATCAATAATAAAATATTAAAGTTCTTATCAGCTAGTTTATTGAACATGATTAAATCCTCCGATAATTATAATAGGTATATTATAACACAGAGAGTAAAAAAAAGGATGGGGGTCTGGTCCGCATCCAAATGTTGGGAGGGGGTCAGACCCCAACCCTTTTTTTGGGATGGGGTCTGACCCCCATCCTTTTTCTGGTTGCGGACCAGACATCCAGAAAAAAAGAAGAATCGCTCCCGGGAAAGAGCAATCCTTCTTTTAATAATTAAGTAGTTTATTTTATTTTAATAGGTTTACTATTAGCTAATTTAAATGACTCACCTTTGATAACAACATCTATTGAATCATTTCCTTCAAGAACAGATATTTGAGTACCTTCTTTTGTTACTGATACAAGAAGGTTATTACCTCTGTATAAAATCTTGAAGTTGTAACCGTTCCAGTTTTCAGGAAGAGTTGGGTTGAATTCAATGTGATCATGTCTAACTCTCATTCCAGCAAATCCTTGGACTATAGATAACCAAGTTCCAGCCATAGATGTAATATGACATCCATCTTCAGAATCATTGTTATAATTGTCTAGGTCAAGTCTTGATGTTCTTAAGTACATTTCGTATGCTTTATCAGGATTATTGATTTTAGCAGCCAAGATGTTGTGAACACATGGAGATAATGAAGATTCATGAACAGTGATAGGCTCATAGAAGTTAAAGTTCTTCTTGATTGTTTCCATATCATATTCATCTTCAAAGAAGTATATTCCTTGAAGTACGTCTGCTTGTTTAATATAGCAAGAACGTAGAATCCTATCCCATGACCATTTCTGGTTAAGTGGTAAATTTGATTTATTTAAATCATTAACAGGAAGAATTTCTTTGTCTAAGAAATTATCTTGTTGAAGGAATACACCTAGTTCTTCATCATATGGAAAATGCATATTCTGAATTATATCATTCCATTTATCGAATTCTTCATTTTTAAGATTAAGTCGTTCTATAACTGTGTTATAGTCGTCAACGTATTCTTCTTTGATTTTACTTAGACATCTAAGTGTATACTTAAGAGTCCAAGTAGCGATTTTATTAGTATACCAGTTGTTGTTAACGTTGTTCTCATACTCGTTAGGACCAGTAACACCTAACATTACGTATTGATTCTTAGCCTTAGAGAAGTTAACTCTCTGAGACCAAAATCTTGAGATACCAACAATTACATCAATACCTTTTTCGACAACATACTGGAAGTCACCAGTATATCTTTCATAGAAATCAACAGCATATGCAATTGCACCATTTCGGTGAATCTCTTCAAACGTGATTTCCCATTCATTGTGACACTCTTCACCATTCATAGTTACCATTGGGTATAGAGCAGCCCCATTAGTAAATCCGAGTTTTTCAGCATTCTCAATAGCTTTACCTAATTGATTATGTCTGTAAACAAGTAAGTTTCTAGCAACTTCACTATTGCATGTACTTATATAGAATGGTATACAATACGCTTCAGTATCCCAGTAAGTACTTCCACCATATTTTTCACCAGTAAATCCTTTAGGACCAATATTAAGTCTACTATCATCACCAGTATAAGTTTGCATTAACTGGAATATGTTAAATCTTATTCCTTGTTGAGCTGCTACATCTCCATCAATCGTAATATCACATGTATTCCATGTTTTAGCCCATACATTGCTATGTGCTTCTAGTAAAGCATCAAATCCAGTTGAATAAGCTTTATTAGAGATTGTTTTAGTCTTTTCAATAAGTTCAGTGTTCTCATAATATCTGTTTGAAGTAGTTGCAACGAATTTTTCAATTTGAGCGACTTCACCTTTTTTTACAGATATAGAGTAAAGACTAGATACAAATTTTTCTTTTTCTATTACTTCAGGTTTAGAATCAATCTTTTCACCATTTACAGTTAATACAGAAGTTAAGTAAGAACATACCATGAATGGAAGCTTTTTAGTCTCCATCATTACATATCCTTCATTTTCAGAAGATCTCTCATCTATTCTATTCCAGAAAATCTCATCATAATTTGAATCACTGTTAACAACATTACCATCAAGATATGATTCAAAAGTAATATTACCGTCAAAATTTAAAGGCTTAATAGAGTATCTAACAGCGCCAATTTCTTTTTGTGCCATTGATATGAATCTTATAGCATTTAACTCAATTTCTTTATCGTTTTTAAGTCTGAATTTAACATTTCTAGTTAAAACTCCATTTTTCATATCTAACTCATGATAATAATTAAGAATAGTACATTTTGCTAAATCTAGTATTTCACCATCTATAGTAACATTTATTCCTATCCAATTAGTTGAGTTTAGAACTTTTGCAAAATACTCAGGATAGCCGTTTTTCCACCAACCAACTCTAGTTTTATCCGGATAATATACTCCAGCTATATAGCTACCACGTAATGTTCTACCAGAGTAGTTCTCTTCAAAATTAGCTCTTTGTCCAAGGCATCCGTTTCCTATACTAAATAAACTTTCAGCTATTTCAACTTCATGTTCGTCATAGTGATCAAGAATAATTTTCCATGGATCCAATTTAACATTACACTTCAAGTTACTTCCCCCTCTATATGTTTTTTATCTTATTGTATAATTATATTTTATTCAAACGATTGCACAACTAACAAAACTAGTATAACATAAACGGTTTTTGTTGTAAAAGTATATTTAGAGTTTTTCATAAGTTTTTTGAGATTGAACAATATTAACAATAAAAAAAGTTTTATTTTAGTGCATTTGTTCAATTGCTAAGGAAGTAGGATATACACTATAATATAGGTTAATAGGTTAATGGGTTGATAATCCGTATTATAGTGGTAAAATAAAAATTATTTATTAAAGGAGAAAAATATGAGAATAGGCGTTGATATTGGAGGAACAAACATAGTAACAGGGTTAGTTAAGGATGGAAAAATTCTTGATAGACTTTCTTTTAAAGCTCAAGAAGCAAGAAGAGATAATTCGATTGTGGAGAAAATTATAGAGAACATAAAAGATTTATGCAAAAATAATAGCATAACACCTGAGCAAGTTGAATCAATAGGGATAGGTGTACCAGGGGCTGTAAACTATTTAGAGGGTACTGTAATTGAGTGCGTTAATTTAGGCATGAAAGATGTACATTTAAGAAGGGAATTAAGAAAAGAACTTGGTGATGTGAAGGTTCTTGTAGAAAATGATGCTAATGCTGCAACTGTATGTGAGCATCTTTATGGAACAATGAAAGGTACAAGAAATTCAATGTTAGTGACTATCGGAACTGGAGTAGGCGGTGGATTCATCCTAAATGGTGAATTATTCTCAGGTAAAAGTGGAAGAGTAGCTGAAATTGGACACATTATTGTTGGCGAAGGCTTTTATGAATGTGGATGTGGACAAAGAGGATGTTTAGAGACATTTGCTTCTGCAACAGCTATTGTTAAATATGCTGAAAAACTTATCGAAGACGGTCAAAATAGCTTATTAGAGGCAAGAATAGCAAAAGGTATAATTGAGACTAAGGATGTTTTTGATTGTGCTAAACAAGGAGATAAAGTAAGTTTAAGAGCTATTGAGAGATTTGTTAAGTATCTGTCTATTGGTATAGCGAATTTTATTAATGTATTAGATCTTGAATTGGTTGCTATTGGAGGCGGTGTATGTAATGGTCATGAGTTGTTCTTTGATGATTTAGTTGAAGAAATTAATAAGAGAACCCTATTTAAAGCATCAGGAAATTGTAAAGTATGCATAGCAGAATTAAAAAATGATGCGGGAATTATAGGCGCTGCAATGATAAACTAAAATATTTTTGTCACTTTCTACAAAAATTATTATTTTAGTGTTATGCTGTTTAATTGCATTCAGAGATATGTTATATTAGTAGTACAGAAAACGTTTGCATAAGTAATTAATATATAGAGTTCAAACTAATGAATTAAATGGAGGAGAGTAACATGGCAGGTTTAACCTTAAAAGGTATTAAAAAGATATATCCGGGAAATGATTATTATTCAGTAAAAGATTTTAATATGGAAATCGCTGATAAAGAGTTTATTGTGCTTGTTGGTCCATCTGGTTGTGGTAAATCTACAACATTAAGAATGATTGCTGGTCTTGAAGAGATAAGTGAAGGTGAATTACGTATTGATGGGAATCTTGTAAATGATAAAGCCCCTAAAGATAGAGATATTGCTATGGTATTCCAAAATTATGCTCTTTATCCTCATATGACAGTTTATGAAAATATGGCATTTGGATTAAAGTTAAAGAAAGTACCAAAGTCAGAAATTGAAGAAAAGGTAAGAAAAGCTGCAAAAATTCTTGAAATAGAAGATCTTCTTAAAAAGAAGCCTAAACAAATGTCAGGTGGTCAGAGACAGAGAGTTGCACTTGGAAGAGCTATTGTAAGACAACCAAAAGTTTTCTTAATGGATGAACCTCTTTCAAATCTAGATGCTAAGCTAAGAGTTCAGATGAGAGCTGAGATATCAAAATTACACAAGGAGTTACAGACGACTTTTATATATGTAACACATGATCAGACAGAAGCTATGACAATGGGAAGTAGAATTGTTATTATGAATAAAGGAGAAATCATGCAGGTAGATACACCACAAAATGCATATGATAATCCGCAAAATCTATTTGTTGCTCAGTTTATTGGAAGTCCACAGATGAACATCTTAAGAGCAGTTGTAGTTGAAGAAGCAGGAGAAATTCTTGCAAAGGTTGGAGCGCTAAGTATTAAATTAAGCGAGAAGCATCAAAAATCTCTTAAGACAGAGAACCAAATTGGTAAAGATGTATATGTAGGTATAAGACCTGCGGGAATAAATATGTTATCTAAAGAAGATAAAGCAAGTGGTACTGTAATTGAAGAAGAGATTATAGTTGCGGAGATGATGGGAAGTGAGACATACTTACACCTTGACACTCATGGAAATAGAATAGTGGCTAGAATTGACGCTCATCACAAAGTATCATCAGGAGATAAGATTAAATTAGAAATTCCAACAGATAAAATTTACTTATTCAATGGTGAAACAGAAAAAGTTATAAAATAATTGAACTATCATAGTTTATAAATATAAAGTAAAGAAAACTTATTGATTATATAAATGGGAAGAGATCATTGGACTTGAATCTCCTTCGTGTGTGAACATGGAGGAGATTCTCTGTAATAAAAGATAATTCTTTATTTTGTGAAAAATTTTAAATTGTATAAGGTTTAGGTTGAAAAAATTGCATTTGATGTTATAATTATCATGCAGTTATTTATATGTATTTACATATTTTAACATGAGTAGCTTTGTTTTGTAGCAAGGTTAAGGCGAAATATAAATAAATATTTTAAATTAGAAAAGCATATTAGGAAGTGAAAAAAATGCATGTAACAATAAAAGATGTTGCAAAGCTAGCAGGAGTATCGCCATCTACTGTTTCTAGGGTTATTGCAGATAATCCTAAGATAAGCGATGCAACAAAAAAGAATGTTTATAAAGCAATGGAGGAACTGAACTATCATCCAAATGCCATTGCTAGAAGTTTGGCAAATAAATCAACAAAGATATTGGGATTAATATTACCAAGTACAGAAGAGGATATCTTTAAAAACCCTTTCTTCATACAGGTGATGACAGGTGTTAGTCATTATGCACAAAAAAATGGATATTATATACTATATACATACGGTACTTCCGAAGAAGAAGAACTTGAACATATAAAGAAACTAATGTTCAGTAGATGGGTAGATGGAATAATTCTTACAACTTTAAGAAAAGATGATAAATGTGTTCAATATCTCAAAGAGAATGAATACCCATTTGTTGTAGTTGGTAAACCAGAGAGTACTGATGGGGTTTTATGGGTGGATAATGATAACTTCCATGCAATGTATACAGTTGTTAACCAAATGATTCAAAAGGGGCATAGGAAGATTGGATTCATAGGTGGGCCTCACGTTTTGAATGTTACTATGAATAGATTAGATGGATATATAAGAGCCTTAGAGAATAGTGGTATACAAGTTGATGAAAATCTTATTATGCGTAAGCAATTCACAGAAGAAGGTGGTTATGAAGCTATGAAGAATATTTTAGCATACGATCATCCAAGTGCAATTGTTACTACCGATGATCTTATCGCTTTCGGTGCTTTGAAAGCATTAAGAGAAGAAGGAATAGAGGATATATCTGTTATTGGATTCAACAATACACCACTTGCGGCGTATCAACAACCAACTCTTTCATCTGTTGATATAAATGCAGAAAAATTAGGTTCTTTTGCAGCTAGACTTTTGATAAAGCATCTTGAAAAGAGAGATGATGGTATAAATAGCTATATTATTGATACGAAGTTAGTTGAAAGAGAATCTACATATAAGAAAAAAAAATAAACACCAAAATGCAGAATTGCATTTTGGTGTTTTTTCTGTTTATGTTTTATTGTTCAGTAATAATATCTTGATTCACTTTTCTTCTGAAAGATATCTTGTAAATCAGAATGTACATTATTGCAGAGAGAATAATAGCACCGAATACATCAACTATTGAATGCTGCTTTATGCATACAGTAGACATAGATATTAAAATTGTAGATATATAAGCAAGAATTCTTACCCATCTTCTATCCTTGAATGCAGAACTAGTGCATATAGCAATATTTATCCCTATAGAATTATAAACGTGCAAGCTAGGAAATACATTAGCTGGTGGATCAGTTGATCTGATAAGGTTTATTATCTGTAAGAATATATCATTATTATAAATATTACTGATATCATTCCTTAAATCTTGTCCATTTGGGAAAAGGAAATAAACCACATATGCTGCTAGTGCACCATATATTATAAATTTAATAAATTTTGTAAACTCATCTTTAGAATAAAACGCAAAGTAAATATATCCCCAAAAAAGATATACATACCAGTATACGTAAGGTACCACAAAATATTTGATAAATGGAATATAATCATCTAACTTAATGTGCATAATGTATTTTGGTTCAATATAGATTTGAAGAAAATAAAAAATATAAGTTGTAGGTATAAATAATAGAAAAAGTTTAAAATGCCCATATTTTTCATAAATATTAGTAAAATTTTGTTTTATATCCATTTTAATCCTCCTTGGAAACGATACAAAATTATTATATCTTAACCACATGGTAATTTAAATAAGAAGCAGAATTTATTAACAAATTATTCACAGAATAAATTTAGTATTATAATTAAAACCAAAAATATATTTCAGATTTAGAATAAGAATGAATTATAACCAAAAAAAAGGGGAAAATATTAAGAAATATTGAGAAAAAATAAAAGGCAGGAAACTATATAGATGAGAAAATTTGAAGAAAATAATAAACCAGTGATAGTAATAAGTAAATGCCTAAATTTTGATAAGTGTAGGTACAATGGTGATGGAGATAAAAATAAATTTGTTGATAAATTAAAGAATTATGTTATTTTTCAACCAATTTGTCCAGAGGTTGAAATTGGACTTCCAACTCCTAGAAAACCTATAAGGTTAGTAAATCAAAATAATGAGGGGATTAAACTTTTGCAACCTCAGACAGGGAATGATTATAGTGAACTTATGTATGAGTACGCGGATTCCCTTTGCCAAAACCTTTCGGAGGTTGATGGATTCATACTTAAAACTAGATCGCCATCTTGTGGAATAAAGGATGTTAAGATATATAATGGAGTTGAAAAAGGGGCATCTAGTAAAAAAGGAAGAGGTATTGTTGGTGGGAAGATTGTTGAAAGCTACGAGAAAATCCCCATTGAAGACGACGGAAGGTTAAAAAATTTCAAAATTAGAGAGGATTTTTTAACAAAGGTTTACACTTTAAAGGATTTTAAAGATTTAAAGAAAGAGAAATCACTTGATAAATTAAGAGATTTTCATACAAAGAACAAACTTCTATTAATGTCTTATCATGCAGGAAGGCTCTATGAATTAGGTAAGATACTAGGAAAGAGCAGTAAGAATAATGTAGAAGAAGCCTATAGAGATTATGAAGAAAGTTTGGTAAGTGCTTTTAGTAAAGGATCAAGGTACAAATCAAATATAAACGTACTTAATAGATGTTTAGGATATTTTTCACAAGATATATCAGATGATGAGAGAAAATTTATACTTGAATTAATAGATGATTTTAAAGATAAGAGAATACCACTAAGTGTTCCTATGAATGTTATAAAGAGTTATGTAATAAGATTCAATATTAAAAATTTGATGAATCAGAGTTTTTTTGAGCCTTATCCAAGTGGATTGATAGAGGTCAATGATTCAGGAAAAGGAAGAGAGTAGGTTGATAATATGAAAGTAAAGAAAAGAAATGGTGAGATGGAAAATTTTGAGATAGAAAAGATTGCTAACTCAGTGGCTAATGCATCAGATGAAACTCATGAACCTTTGAATATGGGAGATATTGAAATTCTTACTAAAGATATTTATCATAAAATAAAGGAAATAGGGAAAGAAACTATAGAATCAGAAGAAATATTTGATACAATCTTACTTTATCTAATGAAAGAAAGATTTTATCATGTTGCTGAACAATATAGGAAGAAAAGTGAATGGTAAAGATTAATAATTAAGATAATATATTTATTTTATGCTATAATTAGAATAAATTATTGTTTAAAGGGGTGCTTCTATGAAGGTGTTAAAAAGAAATGGTAGTGTTCAAGAGTTTTCAATGAATAAGGTTAAAACGTCTATACGTAATGCATCAGAAGATACGCACAAACCTATAACAGATGGAGATGTTGAAATACTTAGCAGAGCCATAGAGAGAAGACTTGATTCCTTAATGAGAGAAGAGATAACATCAAATGATATATTTGAACATACTCTTTTGGTCTTAATGAAATATAGATTTTATGAACTTGCTAAACAGTATAGAGAAAAAGCAACAGGAAGGTAAAGATAAAAACAAATTGAGAATTGGTAATGGAGAATTGAGAATGATGGATGTTTTTGCCTTTAGGGCAGAAACTACATTTTATTGGTCTTAAGAACAAGAGGGTTTTACTCATTTTATCTTGAGATAAAATATTGTATTCGATATACAATGGTTCAGTTAATGAAGTGAGTAAAAATACTTTGTCCTAAAGAACAATAAGATAAAATTTCACGTAGTGAAATGTCAAACGTTCTCAACTCTCAACTCACCACTCTCAACTATTCTTTAAAAGCTTTTGGGGTTTAAAGAATTTTAAGCACGTCTACTAATAAAAGTTTAAGTGATAATAAAAGCGACATTGTAACAAATATAGGTTTAATAACTTTCGCACCATTTTTAAGAGCAAAGGCTGTTCCAAATTTAGCTCCTAGTATGCTGAATATTGCTACAGGAATACCATAATAAAGATTGATTTTCATATTTATGGCATAAAGAAAAAGTGATGAAATATTACTGACAAAATTCATAACTCTAGCATTTGCTCCTGCCTTTTTAAACTCAAATCCAAAGAGATGTATAAGTCCAAATATTAAGAAAGAGCCAGTTCCAGGTCCGAAGAATCCATCATAGAATCCTAATGTTAGCGCTAGTATTACCAAAAGGATAATTCGCTTCTTATTTATTTCTTTAAGATTTTCCTTCATGCCAACTGATTTTGAGAACAAGGAATAAACACCAATAATCATAACCATTACTAGAATTATACCTTTTAATGCTTTTTCATTAATCTGTAAGGCGGTAGTTACACCAATAGATGCACCTATAAATGTGAATGGTAGAGCATATTTTAGTAATTGTTTGTGACCATGGCCACTTTTTAAATACTTAATTGAGCTTGTAAGTGAAGCGCATGTTGCAGAGAACTTATTTGTGCCAAGTGCAATATGAGATGGCAATCCCGCCATGTAATATGCTGGTAAACTTATTAGACCACCACCACCAGCAATAGAATCAACAAATGCTGCTATAAAACCTGCTATACATAGAAAAATAATTGTCATATTCTTTTCACACTCCATATAATTATGTCTAAGGACATTATAGATTATTTAAAATATATAATAAAGAAGTTTTTAATGTTACTTATTGAAGAGAAACTACTAGAATGGTATAATACAGACAACATTATTAAGGGCGGGTTGATTTATGACATATAAAGAGAGTATCCAGAGTAAAATGCTTAAAAAGATTTGTTCTATGGTTTCCTTAGAAGTAACTGCACCAAAGGGTGCATGGCGTGGGAATAAGAAACTTTTCGAAAGAGGTTGTAAAATTGAGAAGAAGATAATGAATGATGTGGTGGGATACTTAATCACACCAGATGAGATGAAAATAGAAAGTATTGTATATTATTTGCATGGTGGAGGATATGTTTTTCACCAAACAATAAATCATATGAAGTTCTGTACCAAGATGTCAAGAGAAAGTGGTATTAGGGTTATGATTATCGATTATAGTGTTGCACCGGATAATCCATATCCAGCTGCTTTAGATGAAAGTATAGATGTGTATAAATTTTTATGTGAAGAGTATAAAGATACAAAAATCATACTAATGGGTGACTCTGCTGGAGGGGGATTAGCTCTTGCAACTGCTTTAAAAATTAAGGAAATGGAATTAAAGAAACCTAGTAGAATTATTCTACTATCACCGTTCCTTGATGTTTCTGGAGATAATGCTAATATGGTAGAGATAGAACCTGATGATCCAATTTTAAGTATAGAGTTCATCAAAAAATGTGGAAGGCAGTATGCAGGTAATTATAATTTAGATACTCCTTATATTTCTCCAATACATGGTGATTTTCAAGGGCTTACTGATATTTCTGTTTATATTGGAAAACATGACATCCTTTATCCTGATTGTTGCATCTTTAAAGAATTAGCTGAGGAACAAGGCGTAATATTGAATTTTGTTGAATATGAGAAGATGATTCATGTTTGGATGTTTTATGATATACCAGAAGGTAAGCAGGCGCAGAAAGAAATTTTTGCAGAATTAAAAGGATAAAACCTCTTTGTGTTTAACTAGTTATATAGAGATTAATATAGTAAATGTGTGAATAGGAGAGGGAACCTATGGGAAAAAAAGTTATTTTGATTATTGATGTTCAAAAAGAGATGTTTATGTTTGATGGGTACGAGCCGTATAAGGGAAACGAGATGCTAAAAAATATTAAGAGCATATTGGATAAGGGAAGAGAGAATAAGATACCAGTTTTTTTTGTTCAACATACCATGACCGAAGGTGAATTATTCAGAGAAGGCACAGCAGGATGGCATATTCATGAAGATATTGCTCCAGTGGAAGGAGAAAAATGTATAAAGAAATACAACTGTGATTCCTTTCAGGATACAGGGTTACATGAAATACTTCAAAGTCTAGATGCAAAAGAACTAATAATAGCAGGAATGCAAACAGAGTATTGTGTTGATACAGCATTCAGAAGATCATTTAGTCTTGGATATGATAGTATATTGGTTAGTGACGGACATAGTACTTTTGATAATGAAGTTCTTAATGGTGAAACAACTGTAAAACATCATAATAGTATACTCGTAGGATTTGGAAGAATACTTAGTACTGAAGAGGTTATAAATACGGTTTTATAATGAGTTTGGTACGAGGTGCTTTTTTAAGTAGGGTTTAATAAACAACAGATATTAAGTATATATGCTTAATATCTGTTGTTTATTTTTATCTACATAGATGAAAAATTTAGTAAAAAAATCAATTATTTCATATTTTTGCTGGAAATAATTATGTTTTTTTAGTAAAATAAGGATATATGAAAGAATTTGAGGAGGGGACTATGGCAACGATTAAACAAATAGCTGAGAGTGCGGGGGTTTCAATTGCTACAGTTTCAAGAGTATTGAATTATGATAAAACCCTTTCCATAACTAGTAAAAAAAGAAAAATGATTTTGGAAGTAGCAGAAGAATTGGAATATGAAACACCTCGTAATAGAAAAAATAATAACAAAAAAGAGAATAAGAAAACAAAGAAAAAAGAAGAGCCGCTTAGAATCGGTATATTGCATTTCCTTTCATTAGAGGCGGAATTAGATGATCCATATTATATCTCTATTAGGTTAGGGATGGAGAAGGCATGTTTAGATAAAAATATTCAAGTTGTAAAAATCTATAAGAATAATAAGAGTTTTTCTGAAAAAGGGCTAAATAATTTAGATGGTCTAGTTGTAGTTGGGAAATTTTCCTCAGATGATATAAATCATATCGAAGAGCATTGCCAAAGAGTGGTTTTTGTTGATTCTTCACCAAGAGAAGAAAAGTATGACAGTGTTGTAATAGATGCAGAAAAGACAGTATATAGAATTTTGGATTATTTATTGAATCTCGGTTATAGAGATATAGGATATTTAGGGGGATATGAAACCTTTGAAGAGTACAATACAGTTCTTGGAGAGGCAAGAAAGAAAGCTTTCATTGAATATTTAAGTGAAAAGAAATTACTGAAAGAATCATGGATGTTTGTAGATGATTTTTCCTCACAGGGTGGCTATAAAATGATGAAAGATGCATTAAAATCAACAACGTTACCAGAAGTCTTTTTTGCAGCTAATGATACCATTGCAATTGGTGCTTTAAGAGCACTTCATGAAGCTGGAAAGCGAATACCAGAAGATATTTCACTAATTGGGTTGAATGATATTCCAACAGCACAATATACATTCCCAGCCCTATCAACAGTAAAAATTTACTCGGAATTTATGGGGGAGACTGCCATTGAACTTTTATTAGAACGTATCAATGGAAGAAAAATTCCTAAGAAGGTTATTGTGCCAACAAAAATTATTAGAAGAGAGACAATTAAATATGATGTAATGAAAAAATCTGATGAATAAGTATCAGATTTTTTTATCATGAAAGAATTGTAAATTTTACTAAAAAAGTTGACAATTTACTAAAAAATTACTATAATAGAATTATATAGTTGGTTAATGTTATTTAAATATAGGAGGGGGACCTATGAAAAAGTTATTATCATTATTTTTGACGGTGGTATTAGTTGTATCACTAGGAGCTTGTAGTAAAGGAAAAGATACTAATGGTAGCGCAGGAGATGCAGCATCTGGTGAAAAAGCAAAAATCACAGTGTGGGCTTGGGATCCTAATTTCAACATTGCTATTATGGAAGAGGCAAAAGCTAGATATTGTGAAGTGCATCCAAATGTAGAAATTGAAATCGTTGACTATGCTAAGGATGACTTGGAACAAAAGTTGCATACTAATTTGGCATCAGGAGTAACTAAAGGTTTACCAGATATCATACTAATTGAAGATTATAATGCTCAAAAGTATTTGCAATCTTATCCTGGAAGTTTTGCTGATTTAACTGGAAAAGTTAAGCACTCGGATTTTGCAAATTATAAAACTGAACTTATGACAATGAAAGATAAAATTTATGGTGTACCTTTTGATTCTGGTGTAGCAGGATTTTATTATAGAACAGATATTTTAGAAAAAGCAGGTTGCAAAGCTAAAGATCTAGAAAACATTACTTGGGATGATTTTATACGGATCGCAAAAGAGGTAAAAACAAAAACCGGGCAAGCGATGATTGCAGCTGATCCAGATGATGGTGGGTTAATGAGAATCATGATGCAATCAGCAGGTCAATGGTATTTTGATAAGGAAGGTAATCCTAACTTGGTTAATAATGAAGCATTGAAAGAAGCCGTAAGAATTTACAGTGAAATTATTAATTCTGAATTCAACAAACCAACAACTGGTTGGGGTGAATGGGTTGGAGCTTTCAATAAAGGAGAAGTGGCTTCTGTAATAACAGGGGTATGGATTACAGGTTCAATCAAGGCAGAAGATTCACAAGCTGGGAAATGGTCTGTTGCTCCAGTTCCTAGATTAAATATTCCTAATTCTAAGAATGCATCTAACCTTGGGGGATCTAGTTGGTATGTCGTAGAAAGTTCTAAAAGCAAAGCAGCAGCAATTGATTTTTTAAATGAGACTTTTGGAAAAGATGTTGATTTCTATCAGAAAATATTATTTGATAGAGGAGCTGTTGGTTCATACTTACCAGCACAAAGTGGAGATGCTTACGTTAAGGAAGATGAATTCTTTAATGGACAAAAAGTATATGAAGAGTTTTCAAAATGGATGACCAAGATTCCACCAGTTAATTATGGTACTTATACTTATGAGGCTGATAGTGCAATTTTCGCGAATATCATTGATGTTTATAATGGGGGATCAATCGATAAAGCTTTAGAAAAAGCGCAAGAGCAGCTAAAATCTCAAATAAAATAAAATAGGAAAACAAAATAAGAAAACGGGAGTAAAATCCCGTTTTCATTTATAAATCGTCTTTTTATAGACAGAATTAATTGTGGAAAGGTGCGATATGAAGAATATTATTGGAAATCGAAATTTAAAAGAAGCTTACAATAAAAGTGGATGGAAATTCGTATCTATTGCAGTAGTATTAGTTATGTTATTCAATATTTATCCTATTATATATTCATTGATTCTATCAACAATGACAGGTAAGGGCGTTGTTTATAAGTTTAATGGATTAGGAAATATTAAACGATTATTTACTGATACAGTATTTCAGACTGCATTAAAAAATACATTTACTTTTTTCATTATACAAGTGCCAATAATGATACTCATGGCACTGATTTTGGCTTCATTGCTTAATGAACAGAAATTAAGATTTAAATCATGGTTTAGGACAGCCATATTCTTACCTTGTGTAACATCATTAGTGGCTTATTCTGTATTATTTAAGAGTATGTTCTCATTTGATGGAATCATCAATAAATTCTTACTTCAACTACACATAATTGCAGATCCTATTCCTTGGTTACTAAATCCATTTTGGGCGAAGGTAACGATAATAATTGCTATAACTTGGCGTTGGACTGGTTACAACATGATCTTTTATCTTGCAGCACTACAGAATATCGATGCATCAATTTATGAAGCTGCAAGAATAGATGGAGCTTCGAAGATTAGACAGTTTTTTAGTATAACAGTACCTTTGTTAAAACCTGTAATTCTTTTTACTACTATTATGTCCACTATTGGTACATTGCAGCTCTTTGATGAAGTTGTTAGTTTAACTGGTGGAGGGCCTTCCGATGCAACTTTAACTTTATCACAATATATTTATAATTTATCTTTTAAATTTACACCAAACTTTGGTTATGCAGCAACAGTATCCTATGTCATTGTGTTCTTTGTAGCAATATTGGCATTGATTCAGTTTAAATTGGCAGGTGAGAGTAATGAATAAGATCAGAAATATCTTTAAATATACATTTTTATGTCTTGTTTCATTCATATCAATTTTCCCTTTTATATGGATGATTATATGTGTAACAAATAATACAACTGAGATTACAAAAGGACGTATGTACTTTGGTAGTGAATTCTCAGAAAATTTTAGAAAACTCATAGAAATGGTAGATTTACCTAAAGTTTTATTGAATTCAGCTAAAATATCATTAATTACTACAATATTGACCTTGCTTGTAGCTTCCATGGCAGGAGTAGGCTTTGAACTTTACAAATCAAAGTTCAGAGAAAAGGTGTATGGATTAATGCTTTTAACAATGATGGTACCTTTCGCTGCGTTGATGATTCCCTTATTCAGAATGTTTACCAAAATGGGATTGTTAGATAGTCATTTTGCTGTAATAATCCCATCAATTGCATCAATATTCGTAATTTTTTTCTTCAGACAAAATACTAAGGTTTTTCCTCAAGAATTGATTCAGGCTGCACGCGTTGATGGGCTTAATGAATGGCAGATATTTTTTTACATTTATATACCTACTATGAAATCCACATATGCAGCTGCAGCAATCATAGTGTTTATGTCTAGTTGGAATAACTTCTTATGGCCTCTGATTATTTTACAATCACAGTCTAAGAAGACAATCACATTAGTAATTTCTTCTTTATCATCAGCATATTTTCCAGATTATGGTGTAATAATGATGGCTATTGTTTTAGCTACATTACCAACAATTTTATTATTCTTTGCTATGCAAAAGAGATTTGTTGAAGGTATGTTAGGTTCAATTAAATAACAAGAAATGTAAAGGGTGATGAATATGAGAAAGACAATTAGATTGAACAATGATTGGTATTATCAACCAAGGTTTGATAAGTATATGATAAATAATTGGGACTTGAAAGGATATGAAAAGGTAAATTTACCTCATGGGAATATTGAGTTGCCATACAATTATTTTGATGAAAAAGATTTTCAGTTTGTATCATGCTATCAAAAAATATTTCAGATTGATAAATTAGAAGAGGGACAGAGAATTTTTGTAAGGTTCGAAGGTGTTATGACAATGGCAGAGGTTTTTATTAATGGTATAAGTGTGGGGAAACACTTTGGGGGTTATACGCCATTTCAATTTGATATTAGTGAACATGTGAATCAAGAAGATAGAAATATAATGACTGTTATGGTTGATTCAAGAGAGTTACCTAATATTCCTCCATTTGGTGATAGAATTGATTACTTAACATATGGTGGCATATATAGGGAAGTAGAATTAAGAATATATGATTCTACTTATATAAATAATGCGCGAATTGAGGCAATTGATATTTTTGAAGAGAAAAAGAAATTAATGATTCACTTGAACACTAGAAGCAATATAAAAATTGACACTGAGTGTACTTTAGAATTGATAATTGAAAATAGACAAGGTAATAAGATTTATAATGAGAAAGTCGATGTAAATATTAGTAGAGGAGCTAAGTCATTCAAAATATTGTTTGAAGATATTGAAGGTATAGCACTATGGGATTTGGAAAATCCCAATCTATATAATATTAATTTAAAGCTGAAATCGTCTAAATCAACAGATGTTTTTGAAGACAGAATTGGATTTAGGAACTGCGAATTCAAAGAAGATGGTTTCTATTTGAATAGAAAAAAAATACAAATAATCGGTATCAATAGACATCAGTCATATCCATATGTTGGTTATGCAATGCCAAAGAGAGTTCAAGAGAAAGATGCTGAGATAATCAAAAAGGATTTGCATTTCAATCTTGTGCGAACTTCCCATTATCCGCAATCTAAACATTTTCTGAATAAGTGTGATGAAATGGGGTTATTAGTGTTTGAAGAAATACCTGGATGGCAGCATATTGGGAATGATGAGTGGAAAGATATTGCAGTTGAAAATGTTAATGAAATGATTGAGAGAGACTGGAATCATCCATCAATAGTTTTATGGGGTGTTCGAATTAATGAATCTAATGATGATGAACCATTCTATAAAAGGACTAATGAACTTTCTCGAAGACTTGATTCTTCAAGACAAACAGGAGGTGTACGATACATTGAAAACAGCCAGCTTCTTGAGGATGTTTATACAATGAATGATTTTGTCTTGGATGGAGGAGAGGTTGAACTAAGGAATCAGAAGCAAGTAACAGGTTTAGAGTATAATGTCCCATATTTGGTAACTGAATATAATGGGCATATGTTTCCAACAAAGCGTTTTGATTGTGAAGAACGTCAGATGGAGCATGTGATGAGACATATCCGTGTTCAAGATGCTGCATTTAAAGATAAAAATATATCTGGAGCAATCGCATGGTGTGCATTTGATTATAATACACATAATGACTTTGGTGCAGGCGATAGAATTTGCTATCATGGAATTATGGATATGTTTAGAATTAAGAAATTTGCAGCATATGTTTATAAATCACAAGTTAACCCCAAAATTGAACCAGTTTTAATGCCTGTTACTTATTGGGCAAGAGGGGAAAGAAGTATAGGTGGGATATTGCCATTAATATTATTAACTAACTGTGATAAAGTTGAATTATCCTTTGGTAAGCTGAAGACTTTTGAACTGAAAAGAAAGCCTGATGTTTTCGGGCACTTACCATATCCACCAATAATTGTAGATGAGACAATTATCAGTCTTGAAGATATTGGAGAATGGGGAATGAAGTGGGAAGATGCTACTTTGAAAGGATATCTAAATAATGAGATAGTTATTCATAAAAAGTTGAGTAAAAATCCATTACCAACTCATATGGAAGTAATAGCAGATGAGCTTGAATTATCTTCAAAGGAAAAAGATGCAACTAGGTTTGTTATAAAAATCAAAGATCAATACGATCAAATTATACCTTTTTTCGATAGACCAGTTGAAATAGAGGTTAGTGGTCCTGCTCGAGTGTTAGGTCCTAAGATAAGTGCCCTTAAAGGGGGATGTCTTGGATTCTGGATTGAGACAATAAATGAAAGTGGAGAGATTAAAGTAACTGTTAAATGTGATGGCTTTGAGCCTAAGATACTTTATTTAAAAGTGAAATAGAATCTTAAGGCGCGTGCAACGCGCCTTTTTTATTTTTTAGGCAAATTAGTACAAACTAAGTGGTGTATATTTTAATAAATAATTGATAGATAGCTCTCTTTTTTAAAAAGATGTTGAAAAATATTCAAGTATTAATGGTATAATAAGGATTAGTATACATAAAAAGTTTTCAACATTATCTTAAAAAAGAGAACAATTAACTTAGGTATAGAAGGGAGCTGATTAAATGAGTATAATCTCACTTAATATTAGTCTAAGAGATCGACAATTAGAGCATATAAGGAGATTTTGGGAGGAATCAAAGGATTCGGAGTTACTAAGGAAGAGGATATTATTTCGTTATATTATGAGCTTAAACTATGATTATATAAAATTTCAATATGTTCAAAAATATCTAGAGTTTATTGATTAAGATTGGGGGAAATAAACGTGAAATTCATAGAGGATATTAGTGATTTTATTTTTTTAGAAGATGAACTGGAAAAAGCAGATATAATTTTTATTCCTGGGGGTTCGCATCCAGAATTAGGTGAGTATGCCGCTGAATTATGGAAACAAGGGTTAGCACCTCATATCATGCCATCAGGTGGAGTGAGTTTTAAATTAGGAAAATTTGCTGGTGTTAAATCAAGAAAAGAGATATACAATAAAGATTATGAAACGGATTGTGAGTTTTTGGCTGATGTTTTAATGATAAATGGTGTTACAGAAAGTACGATAATTTGGGAAGATAAATCGGGATGGACAAAACAGAATGCGACTTTTTCACGTAAAGTAGCAGATGAAAATAATCTTGACATTAAAACAGCAATTCTTTGCTGTAAATCATTTCATGCTCGTCGTTCCCTAATGTGTTATCAGTTTGCTTTTCCTGATACTAAGTTTTATATCCATCCTGTACCTTATTATAAAGATGATATTTTAATATCAAAAGAAAATTGGTATAAGACTGAAGCAGGTATAAGTCGTGTATTAGGTGAGTTACAACGTTGTGGTAATCAGTTTAATGAGGAGTTTATTAAACTATTGTGATATAACATAATTACATTGGAACACAAAATCTAAGGAACTAAAATCATTAATGCATTTTTATCACTTATAGAAAGTTAAAAATGATATTGAAAATAATGGTAAAATATGATATAATATATATAGACATTAAATGTCTCCAAAGCTATGCCTACGTGGTATAGCTTTCTTTTGTTTGTAAAAGGAAAGTCTACTATTTCAAAATACTGAAATGGTAGACTTTTTTAATTTTGAGGGGAGTGGTTTTATGAATTTAGAAATGGTTAAAAGAAATGAGAGATTAGAAGGGATCTTCAACAGAGTTGCAGTAAATTATAATAGTTTCGGGCCAAAGTACTTTTCTTATTTTGGGGAAAAATTGGTTGAGTATGCAAAAGTAAATGAAGGTGCAACCTTGCTTGATGTAGCATTTGGTAAAGGTGCTTCATTATTCCCCGCTACTCAGAGTGTAGGCGAAAAAGGGAAGGTCATAGGAATTGACTTTTCGGAAGAAATGGTGAAAGAAACACAGTCACTTGTTTCTTTAAAAGATTTGAGTAATGTTAAAGTAATACAGATGGATGCTGAGAAGTTAGAGTTTGAAGACAATAGATTTGATAATGTCTTATGTGGATTATCAACATCCTTTTTCTCCGATTCTTTAGGTGCTGTGGATGAGATGTATAGAGTATTAAGAGATGGAGGCAGGATTGGGTTAAGTACTTGGAAAAAGAGGGAGAAGAAAGGCATATTAGATAAAGTTTATACTGAACTCTTTCCTCAGAATAAAAATTGTAACTTAAACAATATTCCTAGCAGACCTGATTTTGGATCAGTTGATGGAGTTGAAAAAATATTAAAAAATGCAGGATTTAAAAATATTGAGATATTTGTTGAAGAGAAAACTTTTTATTATAAGGATGAAGAAGAGTGGTGGCAAGAACAATGGACAAATGCATCTCGTGGGATATTTGAACGTATAGAAAGAAATGGTCCAGATGCTCTTATTAAATTCAAAGATGCAGCGTTTACCGCGATTCAGGAGTATAAGGATGAGCATGGTGTACGATTTGATACATCGGTTTTATATAGTTTTGGACATAAATAAACATTAATTGAACCAAAAAGATCAAGCCAGTAGTTGTGAACTGCTGGCTTATAATATTTGATTATGTATTAATTAAATACAGTGATGAAATTGTATATGATTTCACCTTAATCAGTACTTAAATTTACTTCAATTTCAATAATAGAATCTTCATTATCATCAATAATTTCAACAGAAACTTTGTTTACTATTGTTGTAAAACTTTCTTTAATAACACTAACATCTTTAAAGGCATTATCTAAATCTTCTCTTGAAGTAAAGTTACCCATTGTCATATGAGGTAAGAATGTTTTCTCATTTAGCCACTCTGGTTTATATGGATCTAAAATTCCTGTATATAACTTTGAACTAAGTGTTTTTATATTTTCAATTCCTTCTCTTAAATCAAAAAATAGATACATTCCTAAAGGATTATCTATCTTTATTATTTTTCCCATAGTTAGTGTAAAAAGACTTGTCCCTGTAAGTGCTTTTTCCAAATGTTCTTTAAGTTCAATTGACGTAAGATTACTTTCAAATGTAAATACCAAAGTAATATGTGGTCTAACATGATTAGCAAGTGGGTCATATTTTTCTCTAATTTTATCTATAACATTAATATTTTCAAATTGTGGGAATATCATTATGGTTCTTCTTTTAGAAGTACAGTTCACTTTAGCCCTCTCCTTATTCTAAATTCTTATGAACTATTATAACATAATTTACAATATATAGAACAAAGCATATAAATATTAGCTTTATCTTTTCAAAAGCAGATTAATGTTATTTATGGTAAAATTATATAAGTAACTGAGAATTAAAATAATTTATAAGGAGACATTTGAAATGTACGAAGAAGATATAAATTATGATGAAGACATAAAGTATGATGCGTATATAAAGTATGTTAAAGAATATTTGACTGTGCATAATGGACTTGTACCACCTCATCCTCAAATGGCATTTATGAATAAATTTCATCACACTTTACGTGTACTAGGTTGGGCTAAAAGAGTGGCGGAAGGAAGGAAAGAAGTTGATAGGGATGTTTTATATACAGCAGCAATTTTTCATGATATAGGGTATTCAGATAAAGGTAAAGAGTCACATGCAGAACGGGGAGCTAAAGCCTTTTATGATTATGCAATAAAAATGAAAATGGATTTATCTTTTATTGAAAAGGTAAAAAATATAATACATCTTCATTCATCAAAAGAATTATTAAAGGAAAAGAATATACCAATTGAATTAATAATTCTTATTGAAGCAGATTTGTTGGATGAAGAAGGGGCACTAAGAATGGTATGGTATTCTGCGGATAAAGCGGTGAACGGAGCAAAGAGTTATGAGGAGTTTTATCAACATATCCTTATGGGAAATAAAAAACGGTTAGTTAATCCTATGGTAACTGAAAAAGCTAAGTATTATTGGGATGAGAAGCAGAAATTTGTTGAAGATTTTATGAAACAACTAGAGGATGATATTAAAATTAATTTTTAGTACCTAGATCAGTTATCAACTTTCAATTTAGTTTCGACTCAGAATCTTTATATGTGAATGAAAACACTGAGACTATCTTTGTATTTAAGCTAGAATATAATTATGATTTGCTAAGGAGTTTTAAATGAGAAATATTATAAATCAAAAACATATATTTGAACAACTAATGACTAAAGAGGAATTAATCAGGTTTAGTATGTTTTATGCCATAAGTGAAAGTAAAGAATCTTATTATGTAACAAACGATGTCAATGTAATTATTGGACAAGAACGGCCAACATCACCTTTATGGATTTATATTAAGAATCATTTATCTGATGATGAACGAGAAGAAGTTGTTAAAATCATATGCGAAAGACTTGTAGTTAATCCTACTCTTAATATAGACGGAGAAGAGAAATATCTTAAGTCAATACTTGAAGAAGTTTCAAGTATTTCTGGAGTCCCTTTTAAGATAAGTCTTCCTAAAAATTCATATGTTTGTCATAAACCTATAACGCCTGAAATGATTTGTGGTAGGTTATCGAAAGCCAGTAAGAGTGATTTAGAAACTCTTACTACATTCTGCAGAGATAATTGGGAAGATATTGGTTTTGGAGTTCTTACACTAGAGCAAGCTAATAACTTCGCACAACGAAAATTAACTAAAGTTGATTTTCATGTTTGGAGAAATGACGATGAAAGAGTGGTCGCTATGGCGTCTATACATAAATATGAGGATATTGCAATGACTGATGGCGTTTTTACTGATAGAAATGAACGTAATAAAGGATATGCAAAATTTTTAATGTATACAATTACAAAAGATTTGCTTAATGAGGGTTTGATGCCGATATTATATGCGGACCGTAGAAAAACAACTCCAAATTATGTATATAAAAGTATTGGTTATGAATATTGTGGTGAGATTACAGAATATAGATTTTTAAACTGTAAATAACTTTAAATTTAGAACTTTTTTTGGTGAGTAAATGCTGAGAATCATGCTTTTGAACCATGATTTAGTTGTACGAAAGTAGTATAGGGTCCTATTTACCTGAAACTTGAGATTAATTATATAAGAGGTGAAAATGATGAACAATATAAAAGCTATCAAACTTGAAGAAGATATGTTTCCCAAAACATTTACGAATTTTGTAGAGAAAGACTTTGGAATACTGTTTTATGATGAAGACAATAAAAACTCGTACGATAGTAATCATGCGTTAATCTATAAGGATAAAATAAGTGATTTAGGTTCAGTCCTTCAAGTTATAACAAAGTTTTATACTAAAATGAATATTAACCCTAATATTTATCAAGCCCTTGATGATGAGGGATATTTTAAAAGAAATGAAGCTATATTTAAAAAACATGGTTATTCTGTTTGGGTTGAAGGGCCGAATAATTTTATGGTATTAACTGCTGAAAATAATATTAAAATCAGTAAACAGCTTGATATTAAGTTGATCACTGAGTGGGATGAGCGTATTGCGACAGATATTTGTATTCCCTCTAATGAAAATCATGAAATAGAAGTTATAAAAAATTGCTTGAAGTGTAAAGACTATAGGTTTTTTATTGGATATAAAGAAAATAAAGCAGTTGCTATTACATATTTTCATGTTTCTGAATATGATTGTTGTAGATTTGACTATATAATTATCTCAAAAGATTACCGAAATAAAGGCTATGCAAGAGAACTTCTTTCTTATGTTACTGATTTTTGTAGAGAAAATAATCTGTTGAATTGTTTCCAGTGGCCAGCCCATAAAACATCAGAAAGAATTTGTTATGAGGCGGGTTTCAGACATATTTTTTCAACAGAAGCTGGGCGTGCTTCATACAAAGGAAAATAATCATAATTGTTGGTACAATAGTTTGTTCTAAGTGTTAGGATTATAACTATATGATTTGGAAATTAAGTGAATTTATTTATCACAGCGTATATGTAATGTAGAGGAGGTAAAATTTAGTTTATGAAAAAATTAACATTAGAAGACTTTCATGAAATAAAGTTATGGGTGTATCGTAATGCAAGAAATATTGAATTGACATTATGGCAGTATTATTTTGAAAACGGAAGTAAAGAAGAAGTTCTTACTTCTTTGTCATTTTATCAGAATGAAGATGGTGGATTTGGTCATGCCCTTGAAGCAGATAATTGGAATCCGAATTCATCACCATATACAACTTTGATAGCTATTAATATTTTAAAAGGTATAGAATTTGAGGATAAGCATCACCCAATAATAAAGGGAATTTTTAATTTCCTTGAAGGTGGTGATTATTGTTCAGAAAATGGATGGTTATTCAATATACCATCTAATAAGGACTATCCTTGTGCTCCGTGGTGGACAAATAATATGGAAGCTAACTCCGTAGAGGGCTTAGGGGTTACAGCTGAAATAGTAGGTTTTATATTGAGATATGGTGATGAAAATTCTAATCTATACCAAAAAGCTCTAACTTTATGTGATGTAATAATTAATAAGCTTAGGGAAACTGAGAATTATGGAGATATGGGCATTGGGGGATATGTGATCTTACTTGAAAGTATTGAACAGGCTAATCTCACATGGCGTTTTGAGTGTGGATTTCTTATAGAGAGGCTAAGAACATTGGTACATGATACAATTGAGAGAGATACTGACAAATGGGAGAACTACTCAGTAAGACCATCTGAATACATAGCTTCTCCTAAAAGTAGATTTTATAAGGGTAATGAGGAAATTGTATCTTTAGAGCTTGATTATATTATTGAAACAAGACCAAAGAACGGTGTTTGGAACATAACATGGAGTTGGTTTGAAAATAATGAAAAGTATGCAAAGGAGTTTGCTATAAGTGAGAACTGGTGGAAAGCAAGCAAGGCTATTGAAAAGATAAATTTCTTGAAAAGGTTTAATATGGTAGAAGAATAGATGATTTGTAGGTTACAGAAGATAACACATTGCAAAGTTAAAATCTCGATTTGTCTCTTATAGAATTATTCTTCAAAGAATATTAGATTATGGAATAGTATTCACTATAAGTAATTTCACATCTAGCTCTTCATTTATGTAGATAAATAGTTATATCGCTATTTTTTAAAAAGGAGATAGCCCAGCTATCTCCTTTTATTATTCAGTATAAGAAATTTTTCTACAATCTTTTGCTTTCCAAAAATTTGAAAGTACAATTAAAGCAATAATCATAATACTCAATACTATAACTAGAAAGGTAAACCCAACTCTCATGGATATTCTATTTGATATAATTCCAAAAGGTAGAGCTATAATCATTGTCATTCCACGTTTCATAAGGGAGTAGAATGATTCAGTTGTTGCTCTAAGGTTACCTTTAATATTCTTATGGATCTCAGTAATTACAACAGGTTCCATTACTGAATAACACAAGTAGAATAAGAAAAGTGGTATTACAACTAGATAGTTATTTGAAGCTATTAATAATATTATACTTAGCACTAGACCAATTAAAGTTAATAAATACCCATCAATTTTCGAAAAGAATTTACCTGCTTTTGATGAGAGTACGGAACCTAAGCTGCAAGCACCTAAACTGAAGAGGCTCACTACACCAAATAAGTACACTGGAAATCCAATTTCTTTAATATAAATTTGGTAGAACTCATCAACTTGAACGGTTATTCCAGCTGCTATAATACCAGCTAAAGCTATTAATAAAATATAAGAGTTTTTAATAAAAAAGTTAAATACTTCTTTCATATCTTCAATGTTTTTCTTGAGTCCATAACATTCATTTTTAACTGTGACAGGCTCAGTACTTTTCTCAGAAATGGAAACATCATAAAGAAATAATGTACATAAAAAAACTAAAATACAACTTATAAGAGATAAAATGTAGTTTAAAGTATATGTTGTCTTAAAAGCAATATATGAACCTAAAAGAGCAGCAATTATACTAGTACTATAATCTACAAATCTCAGTTTTGACATATGTTTATGAAATGAATCCTCTTTTCCAAGTGCTTTTAAAGTGTCATAAAAAATAGCGTTTTCTGCTCCACTGTTGAAGGCTTTTCCTATGCCTGTTGCAATGGTAGCTATAGCAAACATGAAGAAGTTATGAGCAAATATTAAAATTAAAAACTCAAGGCATGTCAATAATGAAGCTATAACAATGAGATTTTTTCTACTCCAAATATCTGCTAGATATCCACTGGGTATTTCCAGGGTAATAATAACTAAAGCATAAATCACTTCAGTGTATGACACCATTTCAATTGACATTCCTCTTGATAATGAGAATAATCTCTCAATTACATAAGCGAACATTAAGCTTTGGAATATGCTAATTCCGTATATACATAATATATTTCTTTTTAATTTATTTTCAGATAAATTCATTTTGTATCCCTCCGTAGAATTAATTGTTAAATACAATTGATTAACAAAATTCTCATGGAGGTGGTCGTGTTAATTGGGGTTAGTTAGGGCCACGTAAAAACATAGGGTTCCTCCTTGATTAATATATTTCCATAAATGTTTATAATTATATTATAACTTCGGTAAAGGTATAATATCAAGCAGTTTAATAATGTTAGAAAAATCCCTTCTTTTCATGTATCTATTAGTTATTAGTAACAATTATTCATTTAATTTCTGAATACAAAATCATCCTACTATTGGAAATTACTATTTAACTTACCATATATAAATCTGATATATTAAGGGTAAAGGATACGTAGTATTATTCCTAGGGTATTAAATAGAATATAATTGAAGGGAGATAGTTATGGGTAGTAAAAAAGGTATAATTTTCGCAGGGGCGATTATAGGATTTCTCTCTGCTATGTTAGTGTTTTTCGGCAATCCAGGAAACATGGGGGTATGTGTTGCATGTTTCATAAGAGATACAGCTGGGGCATTAGGACTTCACTCAGTAGAAAAGTTAAGCTTTATTAGACCTGAGATTATTGGGATTGTTTTAGGGGCATTTGTTATGGCCATAATAGGAAAAGAATTCAATGCAAAAGGTGGATCATCACCCTTTATAAGATTTGTACTTGGGTTTGTGGTAATGGTAGGAGCATTAGTATTCTTAGGGTGTCCATTAAGAATGATACTTAGACTTGGTGGAGGAGATTTAAATGCTATAGTTGGATTATTAGGTTTTGCAGCTGGTATAATTGGAGGAATATTCTTCTTAAATAAAGGATTCAGTTTAAAAAGGACTTATAAATTAAATAAAGTAGAGGGATACTTATTTCCATTGATTTGTGTGGCGCTAGGTGTATTGGTTATTGTTGCTCCAGCATTTGTTACACTTAAAGCAAAACATGCACCAATACTAATAGCTCTAAGTGTAGGAGCGGTTGCTGGATTGCTTGCACAGAGGACAAGACTTTGTATGGTAGGAGGAATTAGAGATTTATTTCTATTTAAAGATGGATATTTAATTTCAGGATTCATTTCAATATTTGTTTTTGTTCTAATTGGAAATGTGATTTTTGGTAATCTTAACATTGGATTTGTTGAGCAACCGGCAGCTCATAATGATGGTCTGTGGAACTTCTTAGGGATGTTTGTTGCAGGATGGGGTAGTGTTCTTTTAGGAGGATGTCCACTTAGGCAACTTGTATTATCAGGAGAGGGGAATATTGACTCTGTTGTCACTATAATGGGAATGTTATTAGGGGGAGCACTTAGTCATAACTTCGCATTAGCTTCAAGTGGAGCAGGTGCAACACCAAATGGAAAGATTGCTGTTATAATTGGAATATTTATTTTATTAGGTATTTCATATTTCAATATTGAAAAAATTAAGGTTAAGATGAAAGGGGATGCTAAAGTTGATTCAAGTAGATGCTAGAGGTCTTGCTTGTCCACAGCCTATAATGATGGCAAGAGATATAATTTCAGAAAAGCCACAAGAATTTGAGATAATAGTTGATACTGGAGCACCGAAGACAAATGTTCCAAGGTTCATAAAAAGAGCAGGATATACAGTTGAAATTATTGAAAAGGAAGATGAAGTTACTATCATCGCTAGGAAATAGACTATGACATACTTTGCATTATTTTTCACTTATACTGGAGCAATGAAATATGAGAAATTCCTAAAGAGTAAAGGGTGCTTATGTCAAATCATGCCTGTTCCAAGAAAGTTAACTTCAAACTGTGGAGTAGGTGCGAAATTTACCTTTGAAGAGGAGATAAACTCAGTAATTTCAGAAGATATTGAGAAACTATTCATGGTTGATGGTGAAAAGTATACATTGATTTATGAGGAAGAATAACTAAAATTTAATTATGAAATAAAAAAAGATTATAGATATGATTCTATAATCTTTTTGAGTTTAAGATCAGTGTTAATCTTTTCAGAAACATGAGTAATTATACTCATGCTGTTTATACTCATTATTTAATACAACTATTTATCATAGTCATTAGTTTTTCCTCTTCATTACCGATATTTTCACTAAGTCGCGCTGCTGCAAGTACGGGTAACCAAGCTAGAATTCTTTCTTTTTCTTTGCCGGTTTCTTTGCAATATATCATCAAATACATTTCTGCTAGTTCAGGAAAATATAAAGAGTAAAGCAGATAGGTTCTACAAGCATCACCATCAGCACACCCTATGGTGGAATCTATCCAATCAATAATCCAATATTCCTCTTCATAAACTATGATATTATATCCATGAAAATCCCCATGGCATAGTTCATTCCCATCTGGAAGTTCCATTAAAAGAGTTAGCATCTTTTCCTTATGAGTTATGCTTAAATTTTTATTCCCTTGTATTTTATCTTTTAATTTATCTTTTAATGAAAATGGCAAGTAGACTTTTTTTGAGTGGATTTCTACCTGTAATTTTACCATTCGATTGAAATAAACTTCAATATTATCTTTATCTTTAAAAATACAATCAAAAAGAGATTCTCCTTTTATATAATCCATCTTTATTGCCATTTGATTATCAATACTCAATACTTCATATATTTTAGGAACATGGAGTTGAGTATTCTCAATAATTGAGTTAATCAGAGCCTCATAAAAAACATCTGTCTTTGTATAATTCTCTTTAAATAACTTAATAGCATATTTCCCAGAACTATATACTGTAGCTTGTGCCCCAGTACCAATAACTTTATTTAGCTCCACTTTTATTTCCCCCTTAAATCATAGCCATCTACTATTTTTAATATTAGAAAGTTATATCTTGAAATTCAGATGTTAATGTTCCTTGATGAAAAACCATTTTCCATTTGTCATCAAAACATTTCCATATAGAACTACGGTTTGAGTATTTGTTATCTTCACTGGCATAGTTATGTTTTATTACTTTATATAGTGCTAAGATACAATCATTACTAAGTTGTTTTATTTCAAAGTCTTTTATTTCCCAGTTCAATTCTGGTACATTAGAGCTTGTGCTAATTGCCTCAGTATTATCATATCTCCATATATGGCCAGAGCTAGTGAATTCTATAAAGTCTTCAGCTAGTAGTTCAGTTGTTTTTTCTGCTGATTGTCTTACTTCAGGTTTTAATAGAGAATTCTCAAGTTGTAAAATGTGGTTTTCAAGTACTAATAAAATTCTAACCACAACATATTATACTATTGTTTAATAGATTGCAGTTTTAGGTTATGTATATTATAACATAAATTTCAATATACTTGAAATTAAATGTACACATTAATGTATTGAATATAACATAATCCTAAAGGCGACTGCTTTTACAAAATTGGATTAAGGTGTGGGCTTAGAACTAATACTAAGTGAGGAGTTATTATCAAATGGTAAAAAATACACAAGTAAAAAGATTAAATTTAATTGACTTTAGTTCTAACTTTATATATAATCGATATTAACACAACGCATAAATATGCAAAAATAAAGATAAATATTCACTATGATATGCGAATATTCAATTACTATGAATATATATGCAAAAAAATGAATGATGATAAAAGTTAAATATGATCTTAAATTCTATGAAGAGGAAAGTACTTTATTTTAGTGGCCTTATAGAGAGCAGGGGATGGTGGAAGCCTTGTAGACAATGGTAAAGGAAGAGAGCCTTGGAGAAGCTATTTGAAAAGCTAGTGTTATAGAAATTCCAGTATAAACTAGACAAGTAGGATGTGCCGCTAATAGCGTTAAAATATTAAGAGAACTAAAATGATTATAGATATCTTGGCTCAATAAATTATTCATGAAAGTTCATAACTCATTAATGCATTGAGATTTTGAACATTCATAAATAAAATTTCGCAGTTGAATCTATATATTTAGTTAACTAGAGTGGTACCGCGGATATATTCGTCTCTATTATTAGAGAGGGATTTTTTATTTTATAAAAAATTATGGCAAATTGGTTATACTAAGGATTTTCAAAACAATAACATGAGAAAAATAAATAACAAACTAAAGAAAGGAAAGGTGTTTTAAAATGAAAGAAAAAGTTGTATTAGCATATTCAGGGGGATTAGACACTTCAATAATAACAGCATGGTTAAAGGATAATTATGATTTTGATGTAATAGCAGCATGTATGAATGTAGGACAAGATGATGATATGAAGAAAATTGAAGAGAAAGCTTTAAAATCAGGAGCGGTAAAAGTTTATATTGAGGATTTAATAGAAGAATTTATTGAGGATTATGTTTATCAGGGAATCAAGGCTGGAGCAGTATATGAAGGTAAATATTTATTAGGAACATCCTTTGCTAGACCATTAATGGCTAAAAAGCTTGTGGAAATTGCTCATAAAGAAGGCGCTAAATATATTTGTCACGGATGTACTGGAAAAGGTAATGATCAGGTTCGTTTTGAAGTAGGTATAGCATCTATTGATCCAACAATAAAGATAATCGCTCCTTGGAGAATCTGGGATATTAAATCACGTGAGGATGCTATTGATTATGCAAATGAGAAAGGTATTGAAGTACCAGTAACAAAGGAGAAAATCTATTCAAGAGATCAAAATTTATGGCATATTAGTCATGAAGGTGGAGATTTAGAAGTATTAAAAAATGAGCATAAGCCTGATATGTACTGTATGACAGTAGCACCTGAAAAAGCTAAAGATGAAGCATCATATGTTGAAATTTACTTTGAAAAGGGTATGGCTAAGAAAATAGATGGTATTGAATTATCACCAGTAGAGATTGTAAAAACATTAAATAAAATTGGTGGAGAAAATGGTATAGGTGTAATTGATATAGTAGAAAACAGACTTGTTGGAATGAAATCAAGAGGGGTATATGAAACACCAGGAGGAACAATTTTATATGCAGCTCATAAAGAGTTAGAATATATAACACTAGATAAAGACACATTACAATATAAACAAATGATATCACTGAAGTATGCTGAATTAGTTTACAATGGGTTATGGTTTACAACTTTAAAAGAATCACTTGATGGATTTATAAATAAGACTCAAGAAACTGTTACTGGAACAGTTAAATTAAAGCTTTATAAAGGAAATATTATGGTGGCAGGAATGGAATCACCTTATGCATTATATGATGAAGGCATTTCATCTTTTGGAGCAAGTGATTTATATGATCATAAAGATGCTGAAGGATTTATAAATTTATTTTCACTGCCTAGTAAAATAAAGGCTTTTAAGTTTAATAATAATATTTAATGAAAGAAGGAGAGATTAATGATAAAGGTTGGAGTAATTGGTGCAACAGGATATGCTGGACAGCAGCTTGTATGGTTATTAAATAATCATCCTAATGTAGAAATTGAGTTTTTGGCATCCCACAGCTATGGAGGAGAATCATTTAGCAGTATATATAGAAACTTTAATAAATATCTTAACAAAATTTGTTTAGATATTCATGAAGTAGAAAAAAATATTGAAAAGATAGACATTTTATTTACTGCTCTCCCGCATGGGAAATCCTTTGAATTTGTAGAAAAGGCTCTTGATTCAGGTATTAAAGTAATTGATTTAGGAGCTGATTTTAGGATAAATGATACAGAGATATTCAGCGAATGGTACAACATAGAGCATAAATATCCTTCTATAAATAAAGAAGCTGTATATGGACTTTCAGAACTTAATAGAGATAAAATAAAAAATGCTCAGTTAATAGCTAATCCTGGATGTTATCCTACTGCAAGTATACTTGCACTAGCTCCACTTTTGAAAAATAATCTCCTCTTGAAAGATTCCATAGTGATAGATGCTAAATCAGGGGTTTCAGGAGCAGGTAGAGGAGCTAATGTTCAAACGCTATATGCAGAATGTAATGAATCCTTAAAAGCGTACGGTGTGGGATCACACAGACATACACCGGAAATTGAACAGGAACTATCTATATTAAATGGTAGTGAAATAACAATAACTTTCACTCCTCATTTAGTACCTATGAATAGGGGAATACTTTCAGTATGTTATGGGAAATTAAAAGATAATCATTCGAATAATGAAATTTTTGATATATATAACTCCATGTATGGAGAAGAAAACTTTATAAGATTATCAGAAGAATTACCTGAAACAAGATGGGTAAAGAATTCTAATTTTTGTGATATATCTTTTAGAATTGATAAGAGAACGGGAAGAATAATTGTGGTTTCAGCAATAGATAATCTAATAAAAGGTGCGTCTGGACAAGCAATACAGAATATGAATATTATGTTTGGTTTGAGGGAAACAATAGGACTAGAATTGATTTCAATGGTTCCATAAAAAGGGGGAAGAAGACAACATGAAAGTACTTGAAAATAAAACAATAACAGATGTACAAAACTTTTTAGCATCGGGAATTTCTGGTGGGTTAAAGAAAAGCGGAAAAAAAGACTTATGTGTAATATACAGTACAGTTAAAGCTGTTGGTGCAGCTGTGTTTACTACAAATAAAGTTAAGGCAGCGCCAGTTCTTCTTAATATGGAAAGTATAGAAAATGATAATATCCAAGCTATAGTTGTGAACAGTGGAAATGCTAATTCATGTACCGGAAAGCAAGGAATGGAAAATGCCATAAAAATGGCAAAAACAGCAGCTAACTGTCTTGGAATATCTCCAAAAGAGGTTTTAGTTCAATCTACAGGATTAATAGGTCTTCAGCTTCCTATGGATAAAATAATCCCTGCCATTGAAAAAGGTTGTTCTATGATATCTTCTACAGGAGGCAGTGATGCGGCTACAGCAATAATGACAACGGATACATTTTCAAAGACACTTACTGTAGAGTTTGAAATAGATGGTAAAAATGTTATGATGAGCGGTATTGCAAAAGGGTCAGGAATGGTTCATCCAAATATGGCAACTATGCTTTCATTTATAGTTACAGATGCTAATATTACAAAGGAGATGTTAAATAAAGCCTTTAGGAAGAGTGTTGATGATTCATATAATATGATTTCAGTTGATGGAGATACAAGTACCAATGATATGTCAGCGGTTCTTGCAAATAAATGTGCAGGGAATACTTTAATAGATTGTGAAGATGAAAAATACTATGAGTTTAAAAAAGCTCTTGATTTTGTTAACACAGAACTGGCAAAAATGATTGCTAAGGATGGAGAAGGGGCAACAAAGCTCTTAGAGGTTTCAGTAATAAATGGGAAAGACATTAAAAACTCAAAATTATGTGCAAAATCAATAATTAGATCTAATTTAACTAAATGTGCATTCTTTGGGGCGGATGCTAACTGGGGAAGAATATTGTGTTCTATTGGATATTCTGGAGCAGATTTTGATCCTGAAAAGGTTGATATATCTTTTAAAGGAAACAGTAGAGAAATTCAGATTGCAAAGGATGGTATGGGACTTCCGTTTGATGAGAAACTAGCTAAAGAAATATTATTAGAGGATTTTGTTAAAGTAATTGTGGATTTAAATGATGGTAAAGAAAATGCAACAGCTTGGGGCTGTGATTTAACATATGATTATGTAAAGATTAATGGAAGGTATAGAACTTAATAAAAGATTACAGAAGATTAAAAAAAGAGAGAGGTGAAAGATATGTATGGAGCAATCTATCTTGAAGATGGTACAGTTTACGAAGGAAAAGGATTCGGATTTGAGGGTACATCATGTGGAGAATTAGTATTTAATACTTCTATGACGGGATATCAGGAAATACTAACAGATCCATCATACGCAGGACAGATTATTACAATGACTTATCCTTTAATAGGGAATTACGGAGTAAATGAGATATATAATGAGTCAAAAAAATCATTTGCAAAAGGTATGATTATCAAATCTTTATGCGAAAATCCTAGTAATTTCATGAGTGAAAATAATTTAGATATATTGATGAAAAAACTAGAGGTAGTTGGGGTGTACGGTTTAGATACAAGAAGTTTAACAAAAAAAATAAGAAATAATGGCTCTATGAAATGTATCATTACTAATAAAGAATTAAAAAGTGAAGAGATTGATAAGTATTTTGCTAATTGGAGAAATGAAGATGACTGGATGAAAGATGTTGGTGTTAAGGGCATATGTAGAATAGAAGGTTCAGGATCTAAAGTAATTTTAGTTGATTTTGGTGTTAAGAAAAATATAATAAGAAACCTTATGAAGAGAAACTGTGAAATAATAGTTGTTCCTTATAATACCTCATATGAACTAATAATGTCTCTAAAACCAGATGGAATTTTATTAAGTAATGGCCCTGGAGACCCAACATGTGCGGTTGAAGCAATTGAAATGGTAAAAAAAATTATGGGTGAAATCCCTGTCTTCGGAATATGTCTTGGACATCAGATACTTTCTCTAGCAGCTGGAGGGGAAACTTATAAGATGAAATTCGGACATAGAGGTGGAAATCATGGGGTTATTGATTTAAAACTTGATAAATCATTTATAACATCTCAAAATCATGGGTATGCGGTTCAGAGTGACAGTTTAAAAGGCACTGGAATGGTTGAAACATTTAAAAACTTAAATGATGATACTGTAGAAGGAATCGAGCATGAGTATCTACCAGTATTTTCAGTTCAATTTCATCCTGAAGGAGCACCGGGACCAGAAGATACTTCATATTTATTTGATAAGTTTATAAATTACATGAAAGAGGGGTGGGGAAAAGGTGAGAAATAATATAAAAAAAGTAATGATTATAGGATCAGGACCAATTATTATTGGGCAAGCGGCTGAATTTGATTACTCAGGAACTCAGGCGTGTAAAGCTATAAAAGAAGAAGGGGTCCAAATAGTTCTTCTAAACAGTAATCCAGCAACAATAATGACAGATAGTAATATTGCAGATAAGGTTTATATACAGCCTTTAACCCTTGAGAGTGCAGCACAAATAATTGAAAAAGAAAGACCAGATGGGATATTAGCTGGATTTGGTGGTCAAACAGCACTAAATCTTGCTATGAATTTGAAAGAGAATGGAATACTTGATAAATATAATGTTGAGCTTCTTGGAATAAACAGTGATGCAATTAAGAAAGCTGAAGATAGAGAAATATTTAAAAAGCTTATGGTTGAAATTGGAGAGCCAGTAGCAATGAGTACTGTAGCTTCAAACATGGAAGAATGTATGGCATTTTTAAATGAATATGGATTTCCAATAATAATTAGACCAGCATATACCCTAGGAGGAACTGGGGGCGGTATTGCAGATGATATTGAGAATTTTAAGAATATTTGTGAAAAAGGATTGGCTTTAAGTCCAATTAATCAAATATTATTAGAGCAAAGTGTAGCTGGGTGGAAGGAAATTGAATATGAAGTTATGAGAGACAGTAAGGATAACTGTATTATTGTATGTAACATGGAGAATATTGATCCAGTAGGTGTTCATACAGGTGATAGCATAGTTGTGGCGCCATCTCAAACATTAAGTAATTATGAATATCAAATGCTAAGACAATCAGCTATTAAAATAATTAGGGAGCTAAAGATAGAGGGCGGATGTAATGTGCAGTATGCACTTGATCCTATAAGTCATGATTATATTGTTATTGAAGTAAATCCGAGAGTAAGTAGATCAAGTGCCTTAGCTTCAAAGGCTACTGGTTATCCAATTGCTAAAATAGCAGCAAAAATTGCTCTGGGATATTCATTAGATCAATTAAAGAACTATGTTACAGGATGTTCAAGTGCTTGTTTTGAGCCTGCTCTTGATTATGTTGTTATGAAGATTCCAAAATGGCCTTTTGATAAATTTAAAAAAGCGTCAAAAAGTTTAGGAACGCAGATGAAGGCAACAGGTGAAGTTATGGCAATAGGAAGAAACTTTGAAGCTTCTCTTTTAAAAGCTTTAACAAGTATTGAAGGGGAGTTTACTGGAATAAGAATACCTTCTATTGCAAAGTTAAATAATGAAGAATTAAAGAATAAAATAAAAGATTGTGATGCTGAAAGAATATTTGCTGTTGCAGAGGCAATTAGAAAGAATATAGAAATTGATGAAATACATGAAATAACTAAAATTGATAAGTGGTTTTTATATGCAATTAGAAACATTGTTAATATGGAACTTAATCTTATGAAAAACGAGATTAATTTTGAAGTTATTAAAGAAGCAGAAACAATGGGATTTACAGATGATGAAATTTCATTCCTAAGTGGCGTAAAAAAGGAAGTTATAACAAAAATAAGAGAAGAAAATAATATTTATCCTGTATATAAAATGGTTGATACATGCAGTGGTGAATTTAATGCAGAGACTCCTTACTTCTATTCATGCTACGAAGATGAAGATGAGAGTTATGTTTCAGATGATAAAAAAATCATTGTAATTGGGTCTGGTCCAATAAGGATTGGACAGGGAGTAGAATTTGATTATTGTTGTGTTCATGGAGTATGGGCAATAAAGGAGGCTGGATTTCAGTCAGTTATAATAAATAACAATCCTGAAACAGTAAGTACAGATTTTGATACTTCAGACAAACTTTATTTTGAGTCTTTATATATCGATGATGTCTTAAATATTATAAGAAAAGAGAAACCTTATGGTGTTATTGTACAATTCGGAGGACAAACTTCTATAAATCTAGCTAATAAGCTTCAGCAGGCTGGAGTTAAAATTCTTGGTACTTCAAATGAATCAATTGATATGGCGGAAGATAGAGAAAAATTCGGAGATTTTCTTAAAGAACTTAACATTCCGTTGCCAAAAGGATATGCAGTGAAATCTTTAGAAGAAGCTTACAAAGTTGCAGAGATGATAGGGTATCCAGTGGTTGTTAGACCATCTTATGTTATCGGTGGAAGAGCGATGAAAGTAGTGTACCATAAAGATAATCTCACAGAATATATGAATGAAGCTGTAAATCTTTCTAGTGAAGGAGCTATTTTAATAGATAAATATATTTGTGGAACAGAAATAGAGGTAGATGCTGTATGTGATGGAGAGAATATATTAATTCCAGGAATAATGGAGCATATAGAAAGAACAGGTATACACTCTGGTGATAGTATGACGGTATATCCACCAATTACTTTAAGTGAAGAAGTTGTGGAAAAACTAACTGAATACACAAAAAAAATTGCCATTAATTTAAATATAATAGGACTTATTAATATTCAATTTGTTTATGATGGAAAAGACATTTATGTTATAGAAGTAAATCCAAGAGCTTCAAGAACTGTACCAATATTAAGTAAGGTTACAAATGTTCCAATGGTAAAGTTAGCCGTAGAGGCTATGCTTGGTCAAAAATTAGAAGAATCCTCTTTTGGTACTGGATTGTTAAAAAATAAGAATTTTTATTCAGTAAAAATTCCTGTGTTCTCAACTGAAAAATTAAGTGATGTGGATACATTTTTAGGACCAGAGATGAAATCAACTGGAGAAATCTTAGGGATAGATGAGGATTTTGATAAAGCAGTTTATAAAGGCTTTGAAGCATGTGGAATTAAGATACCAACTAAAGGGAATATTTATGTTTCTTTAGACGATATCAATAAGATAGAGGGGGCAAAGGTAATTGAAGAATATTATAAAATGGGATTTAATGTTTTTGCATCTTCTGGAACAACAGAATTTTTAAAGAATAAAGAAATTGAATGTACAAAATTAGATATGAATGAACTTATGGATTTTATAATAAAATCAAAAATTGATATTATAATTAACACTCCTACAGAAGGAGATGACATCACAAAAGAAGGATTCAAGATAAGAAGAAAAGCTGCTGAATTTAATATTCCAGTGTTTACTTCGATAGATACAGCTAAAGTATTTATAAAAGCAATAATGGTTAAAGAAATGAATATGATAGTTAGCTATAAATCTCTTAGTGAATACGTGAACTTATAAAAATCTATAAAAATTTTCAGAAAGGCAGGTGTTTCAATTGAACAAGGGATGTAATTTATTACCAAGTGAGTTTATTAAAAAAGATATAAAAGAGTTTGTTGGAAAAACAATTGTAATTAAATATGGTGGAAGCATAATGAAGGATGACGAATGTAAGCTTGCCTTTCTTGAGGATGTAGCTTCATTAAAAAATATAGGGGTTAATGTGATAATTGTACATGGTGGAGGACCAAATATATCAGATTTTTTAAAGAAGGTTAATATTGAAAGTAAGTTTCAAAATGGACTTAGAGTTACAGACAAGGATACGATGGAAATTGTTGAAATGATTTTATCAGGTCAAGTAAATAAAGATTTATCTGGAATCCTTTCATCATTAAATATTAATGCTATTGGAATAAGTGGTCGAGATGGTAAGTTGATTTCTGCTAAGAAAAAGTTTCTTTATAACAATAATCAACAAATAGATATTGGATATGTTGGGGAAGTTAAAAGTATAAACATAAGTTTCTTAAAAGGTCTTATAGAATTAGGATATGTACCTATAATTTCTCCTGTTGGAATTGATGAAAATGGAGAAGTTTATAATATAAATGCTGACTATGCAGCTTCAGCTATAAGCTCAGCCATAAATGCAGAGAAGTTGATTCTTATGACTGATGTAGAAGGGGTATATCTTGATATAAATGATAAAAAGTCAATTATTGAAGCTATTACCATTGAAGAAATCGAAGAATATATAGATAAGGGTATCATTAAAGGTGGAATGATACCTAAGATGGAGTGTTGTATAGAAGCAATTAACAATGGTACTAAAGAAGTTAACTTAATATATGGAAGAAGAAAGCACTCATTGATTACTCATATGTTTTACGAGGAGAATAATTCTACGACTTTGAAGGGAGGGCATAAAAAATGGCAGAAAGCAATTTAATGAATACTTACAATAGATTTGATGTTGAGTTTATAAAGGGAAAAGGTACAATATTATATGATAATAAAGGATATGAGTATCTAGATTTTGTTTCAGGAGTTGCAGTTAATTGTTTAGGCCACAGCCATCCTGCTATTTCTAAAACTTTACGTGAACAAGGTGAAAAGCTTATTCATATTTCTAATCTATTTTATAACGATAAACAGAATGCTCTTGCTGAAAAACTTGCTGAATTAAGCGATCACCAAAAGGTGTTTTTCTGCAATAGTGGAACAGAAGCTGTAGAGGGAGCCATAAAGATTGCAAGAAAATTTGGTAAGGCAAAAGGCGGAGAGGATAAGAATAAAATTATATATATGAAAAATTCATTTCATGGAAGAACCATGGGGGCTTTATCAATCACTGGCCAGCCTAAATATCAAAGTCCATTTAAGCCACTTATTGGAGGCACTATTGAAGCAGAATTTAATAATCTTGATGATATTAGAAAAAAAATTGATAGCAATACATGTGCAGTGATAATTGAACCTATTCAAGGTGAAGGTGGAATAATAGAGGCAAAAATTGATTTTTTAGAAGGGTTAAGAAAACTCTGTGATGAAAATGATGTGCTTTTAATTTTCGATGAGGTTCAATGTGGAATAGGTAGATTAGGAACTTTCTTTGCATACCAAAAGTTTGGAGTTATACCAGATATAATATGTTCAGCTAAGGGTTTAGGAGGAGGATTTCCGATAGGTGCAGTCATTGCAAATAATAAGGCTGCAGATAGTATTTCACCAGGAGATCATGGAAGTACCTTTGGAGGTAATCCATTAGCATGTGCTGTTTCACTAACAGTTATTAATGAATTAATTGAAGGGAAGATTTTAAAGGAAGTAACTGAAAAAGGAGAGTATTTAAAAAGTAAGCTTGAATCCTTAAAAGAAACATACTCTTATATTGATGACATCTGTGGAAAGGGACTTCTTATAGGGATAAAGATTAATGTTGAGGTGAAAAAATTAATAACAAAATGTTTTGAACATAAATTTCTTGTTATTGGAGCAGGTAAGGATGTTTTAAGATTACTACCTCCTCTTAATGTTTCCTATGAAGAGCTGGACAAAGGAGTAAAAATACTAAATGATGTATTGTTTAAAGTAACGAATTATAAATAAAGATATTACAAATGCTAATATAGAGATTCTATTAAGAGAGGAGAAACATATAATGAAGCTTTGGGGAGGTAGATTTTCTAAGTCAACAGCATCTATAGTTGATGAGTTCAATGCATCTATAGAATTTGATCAAAAGCTATATAAGCAGGATATTATAGGCAGTATAGCCCATGGAAAAATGCTTTGTAAGAGCGGTATTCTAACAAATGAAGAAGGAAACAAAATTATAGAAGGATTAGAAGAAATTCTTAAGCAAATAGAAGAAGGTAAAATTGAATTTAAATTAGAATATGAAGATATTCATATGAACATAGAAAAAATATTAACAGATAAGGTTGGAGAAGTTGGTAAGAAACTTCACACTGCAAGAAGTAGAAACGATCAAGTTGCTGTAGATATTAGATTATACGTAAAAGAAGAAATAAATAACATATTAATATTACTAAAAAATCTTTTATCAGCTTTAATTGATATGAGTAAAGAGAATGTAGATACTATAATGCCAGGATATACTCATCTGCAAAGAGCACAACCAATAACAGCAGCGTATCATATTATGGCGTATTTTAATATGTTTAAAAGAGATTACACTAGACTTGAAGATTGTTTAAATAGAACTGATTATATGCCACTTGGAGCAGGTGCATTAGCCGGAACAACTTACGATACAGATAGAGATTTTTTAGCTAAACAACTTAAGTTTGCTAATATATGTGATAACTCTTTAGATGCAGTTAGTGATAGGGATTTTGTTATTGAATTTATAAGCGCAGCTTCAATAATTAGCATGCATTTAAGTAGATTTTGTGAAGAAATAATTATTTGGAATTCAGCTGAGTTTGATTTTGTTGAAATGGATGACAGTTATAGTACAGGTAGTAGTATAATGCCACAGAAGAAAAATCCTGATATTGCTGAGCTTATACGAGGAAAAACTGGAAGAATATATGGTAATCTCATGAATATTTTAACCATTATGAAATCACTTCCCCTGGCGTACAATAAAGATATGCAGGAAGATAAGATACCATTGTTTGATACAGTTGAAACCATTAAAATTTCCTTGGAAATATTCAAAGAAATGTTAGTTACCATGAAATTTAAAAAAGATAATATGAAAAAGGCAACAAAAAATGGATTCATGAATGCTACAGATGTAGCGGATTATCTAACTAAGAAGGGTGTACCTTTTAGAACATCTCATGCAGTTGTTGGAAAGATGGTGCTGTACTGTATTGAAAATAATAAAAATATTGATGATTTATCAATAGAGGAATTTATGAGTTTTTCAGATTGTTTTTCAGAAGATATTTTAGAAAAAATAAAAATTGAGAACTGTATTGAGTCAAAAGTATCAGTAGGATCAACATCTAAAAATAATGTATTGAAAATGATTAAAAGTGGTGAAGATTTTTTGATTGAGGAAATTTAACGTAAAGACTATTACACTTAAAACTACACTTTTTAAAATTAAAATATTAGTATAAATACAAAAACTTTTAAAGACTTTAGTGAAGAAGATAAAAGTTATTTATTTGACTACATTGCGGACAAATATAATGTAACTATGTTAGATATGAGTTTTGAAGAATTACAGGATGAAGGTTATGTTAAAGAATTATTCTTTGAGGAAGGAATTTTGTTTGAAGTAGAAAAATATACTTCTAATTCTTCAAAATCAGTTTCTTTTGAAGGGCAAAAGTGGCGTTCAGGATTAGGTGCAATTGGGTTTTACTTTGAGGCAAAAAAGAAAAACAATGAATGGGAATTAAAAGAATGTAAAATGACTTGGATTAGTTAAGTAACAAAAAATAGTTTATGTGAATAGTACTGTGGTACTTTGAATAATTGAATATATGGTATGTATGATAAGCCTAGTTTACTATAAAAAGTCATGAGGAGAGTTCCCTCAGGACTTTTTTAGTGTGCTAATTTGATTGTTATATAATTTTTCATAAGAATACTAATATTTTTGTTATAATATGCATATAGAAATTTAGAGATTGAGAATGAGAGGAGTGGCTGAAATTAATATTAAGAAAGAACTTGTGAAGAATGATTTTATTATAATGGAAGACCTTGAAAAATTATATTATGATGAGGATTACATTACAAAAGCAGAAGAAAGTTATAGATGGTATATTCATTCATCTAATTCCATAGTTGTTATTGAACATAATGGAGAGATAGTTGGGTTCATGAATATGTTTCCAATTAAAGATGAGATTTTCAATAAAATAAAAAACGGTGAGTATAATGATAAATTTATGACTTACAAGGATGTGGTATTACTTGATGAGAGAGAAGAATTAATACATAATCTATTTCTCAGCTGCATAGTTATCCATGAAAAATACAGAGGGGGAGAAGCACTTAAAATACTTCTTCAAGAATACTTGAGAATCTATGAACAATATGTAAGTAGAGGTTTTAAATTTAATAATGTTATTACTGATAATGTTACAGAAAATGGTGTTAAATTTTCTAAAAAAATAGGATTGAAACCTATTATTGAATCAGACCATGGATCCACTATATGCATGGGAAGGTATGAAGAATTATTGACAACTGTGAAAAAGTTAATTGGTTAAAAGATAACAGAGGAAGCATATTTATTTCATGTTTATTCTAGAGTTTTTTTTGATTTAATTCTTAGTTTCATATTAAGATAAGATCTTATTGTTATGGAAACACTATATAAAGTATGTATAAGCTGAGATATGTCTTTACATGAACATATATATATTGATATAATTCAAAATGGAATGCTTTGCGCTTTAAAAAGAGCATTGGTAGAATAAGAAGTATTTGTAGATATGTTCAATGCATATATCTATATGAAGAAAAATATAGAGTTCAAGGAGAAGATTCAAATGAAAAAGAGAACAAATTACGAGTTTATAATAGAAGATGTGGAGTTTCCTTCACATGGAATAACTTATGTGAATGGAAGAAAAGTACTTATTAAAAATGCATTAAAAGGTCAAAAGGTAATCGGTAAAGTAACAAAGAAAAATAGTGAAAGAATTGTAGCAAAGCTTATAGAGGTTGTTGAAGATGTAGATTATAAAATCCCTCCAGTGTGTAAGCCTTTCTCAATTGGGTGCGGAGGTTGTGCTCATCAGGATATCTCTTATGATATGCAGTTAGATTCTAAAGAATATCAAGTAATGAAGCTTTTTAGAGATGCAAATATAGAAGGTTTTGAGTATCTTGGGATTGAGGGAAGTCCTGATGTTTTTGAATACAGAAATAAAATGGAGTTTACTTTCGGAGATATGGAAAAAGGTGGAGAATTAACTCTTGGAATGCACGTTAAGAATCAAAGCTTCGCAATTTGTACTGTTGATGATTGTCAAATTGTTGATGAGGATTTTAGAAAGGTTCTTTCAACTACAATAGATTATTTCAAAGATAAAGAATTACCTAAGTATAGAGTTATGCAGCATTCAGGATATTTAAGAAATCTTGTTGTAAGAAAAGGAATAAATACAGGTGAAATCCTTGTCAATATAGTAACAACAACTCAATTAGAGTTTGATATGAGTGATTTTGTTAAGGAAATACTGTCACAGGAATACAAAGGGACAATTACTGGAATAATCCATACTTTCAATGATTCTTTATCTGATGTTGTTCAGGCTGACAACATTGAGGTATTACATGGAAGAGAGTTTATTTATGAAGAACTATTAGGATTAAAGTTTAAAATAAATCCTTTCTCATTCTTCCAGACAAACACAAGAGGTGCAGAGAAATTATACAGCATTGTTAGAGACTTTATTGATGAGACTGAAGATAAAGTTGTATTCGACCTTTATTGTGGAACAGGTACAATTGGTCAAATAGTTGCACCTAAAGCTAAGAAAGTTGTTGGAATAGAACTTATTGAAGAGGCAGTTAAGGATGCTAGAGAAAATGCTAAACTTAATGGACTTGAGAATACTGAGTTCATTGCAGGGGATATAGCCAAGGTTATCCACACAGTAAAGGATAATCCTGAAATTATAATATTAGATCCTCCAAGAGCTGGAGTTCATCCATTTGCCCTTAAGTATGTATTGAAGTTTAATGCTCCTCAGATTATTTATGTTTCATGTAATCCAAAGACCCTTGTAACGGATCTTAAAGAACTTGAAGCAGGCGGATATAAAGTTGAGAAGGTTATGTTGAAGGATATGTTCCCGCATACGCCTCATTGTGAAACGGTGGTTAAGTTGAGTAAATAATATGGGATACGTTTTTAGATTTTAATATAAAGTAAATTAAGACTATGAAGAAAGCTATTATGGATTAAATTTTCATGGTCTTTTTGTGGTATAGGTATTTGAAAATTAATAGATAAGTAAATGTTGTAAAGTTTTAACAGTGAAATGGGTTTAAAGATCAATCTAACTAGAACTTTATCTTTAAAGCTAAATCAAATCTTAATAAATGGAATTTTTAGATGAACTGAATATTGAGTACAAATTGGATTCAAGTAATAATAAAATTATCATTTTAGATAATGATCGTGAAACTATTCTAGATATGAATAATGAGACAAGTATTGTTAAAGACTGTACATATATATCTATAAATTTTATTAATCAAATTATTAATGGAAAAATTCAATGGAATCAAGGAGACTATTCAGTCACTATAACTAGAGGGGAATAAAAACTTGGGAGAAGTTAGTGTGAAAATAAACCCGAGTTTCCGGGTACAACAAAAAGCAATTTCAAGTCTCTAGAAAAATTTGAAATATATTTTTGTTTATTTTTTTCAAGAGAGTCTCCCATTTAAAATTTTACTAAAATATTTTTTTATTAACGATAATCAAAGTATGATTACTAAAAACAATAAAACTCAAAAAAACTTCAAAGAAATATAAAATAAATCCAATATTCACAACGTCAGTAGCAGCTATAGCTGTGCATGAAACTGGAAACGCAGAATCCTATGCTATAAAATATTTAAATAATCCTGCGGGAGTTATCAATAAGGAAACTAATTGGAGTACATTTGAGAACTATGGAAAGAAATAACTTGAATTTTGCATATGAAAATGTTTTGAAGTGCAACCTAATAAAAGAATTCTTTTAATTAAACTGAATTTAGAGGGTTAGAAACCAGGAGAACAATGTAGAGAAATAGATAGAAAAACTGAATTTTAATCTTAAGAGCTGGGTCATGCAAAATAGTAGTTGACAAAGATTGACATACTATGATATATTTATACATGAATTGAAACCAAGAAGGTTTCCACAATATTAATTAGAATTTTAGGAATTAATATAAATTGGACCCACGAAGGGGCTAAGTAGAAAACTTACCTTTTTGGGTTATTTTATTTAGTAAATGAGAGGATATTATGAACATGTTTGCCCTGTTCTAAGATGATAGAAGAATAGATTAAGGTTTCAGGAAAAATTATGCAGCTTAATTATTAATTTTATAAACAAAAAATGTTATTATTGCTTTAAAATAGAGTCATGAAGGCTCTTAAAAAAGAAAAATATCTATTTTTGTTATATAATTATTTTTGATATAATCAACCCACGAAGGGTACTAAATACTTTAGTACCATTCGTGGGTTTTTTATTTAATTAAAGGAGGACTATATGATGAATAAAGAATTGTGGAACAAATGTGTTGAATTTCATGGACATGAATGTCCAGGACTTGCTATAGGGTTTAGAGCAAGTGAAATAGCATCAGAAAAAATGGGATTAAAATTTTCAACGGATGAAGAGTTAGTATGTGTAACTGAAAACGATGCTTGTGGAGTTGATGCAGTGCAGGTAATTACAGGTTGTACTTTTGGTAAAGGAAATCTCATATATAAAGATACAGGTAAAATGGCATTTTCTTTTTTTGAAAGAGAAAAAAATAACAGTATAAGATTAGTTCTAAAACAGTTTAAAGGCAAAATGAGTAGAGAAGAGCGACAAAGATATATATTAGAGGCACCTATTGATGAGGTATTCAACATGATGAAACCAAACTTTGAAGTACCTCAAAATGCAAAAATATTTAATACAATTATTTGTGAGAATTGTGGTGAGGGCGCACCAGAGCATAAAATTAGACTGAGTAATGGTAAGAAGCTTTGTTTAGAATGTGTCAACGAATATTCAAGAGGGTGGTAGAAATAAAATGGATAATTTAAATCTTGAAAAAACTTGGAATGAATCAAGTAAGGAAGATTTATATGAATCACAGAAATTTTGGGATTTAAGAGCGGAAGAATTTAATAATATGATAAATAAACAAGAAGAAAAATTTGAATTAGTACAATATCTTCTTTCAAAAGATGCAATAAATAGAGGCTATGATGTTTTAGATATTGGATGTGGTGCAGGAAAGTATATATTGGAGTTTGCAAAGATAGCAAATGATGTAACAGGAATAGACATATCATCAAAAATGATATCGTATGCTGAACAAAATGTAAAAAATATGAATTTAAGTAATGCAAATTTTAAAGTTATTCCTTGGCAAGATATAAATCTTGATGCGTATAGATGGAGTAAAAAATTTGATCTTGTTTTTGCTTCAATGAGCCCAGCCATTAATAGTAAAGAAACTTTGACAAAAATGATAGAAGCATCAAAAAAATACTGTTTTATGAGTGGTTTTGTATATAGAAGGGACAAAATAAAGGATGAACTTGTAAAAAGAATAATAGGAAAAAATGAAAATAAAATATTTCAAAAAAATATTTATTGTAGCTTCAATGCTTTATGGAATATGGGTATTTACCCTGAAATAACATACAAGGATGTAGTATGGAATAAAAAAATAAGTGTGGAGCAGGCAGTAGAAATGTATACAATACTACTTCAAAAAAATAATAAAGAAGATAAATCTATAAAACCAAAAATAAAATCTTATTTACAAGAGATAAGTAGTGATGGAGAAGTAGAAGAAAGTATTGAAGCAAAAATTGCATGGATGTTTTGGAAGATTAAAGAATAGAAGATAATTTTGAAAGAATGTGGTGACATATGAAACAACAATTAAATGAAAAAGCAAACTCTGATGGGATAGGTAGTTATAAAAAATATACTAAAAAGAAGATAATAATAGCTATGTTTTTATTGTTTCTAGTTGTTATTTTATCAATTATAGCAGTTAATGTTGGATCAACAAAATTAGGTATACATGAGATATTTATGTCAATTTTAGGGCGAGGAATGAGTATTTCAAGTGTTGTAATTTGGCGTATACGTCTTCCAAGAATAATAGGTGCTATTATTGCAGGAGGTGGATTATCTGTGGCTGGTTGTGTAATGCAAAATAACTTAAGAAATCCCTTAGCATCTCCATCAACACTAGGAATATCAAATGCAGCTGTTTTTGGGGCAAATATTGCTATAGTAATATTTGGAGCGGGTAGTATTCGTAGTACAGCTGCAGATGCTGTAATAATAAACAATCCATATATGGTAACTATATCAGCATTTGTATTTTCTGTTGTAGCAATGATGGTTATTTTATTGCTTGCAAAATCAAGAGGATTTTCATCAGAGTCAATTGTATTAGCTGGAGTTGCACTTGGTTCTCTTTTTACTGCCGGAACAACTTTAATACAATATTTTGCTGAAGATGTTCAAGTAGCAGCAGCAGTTTTTTGGACCTTTGGAGATTTAGGACGTCTTTCATGGAAAGAAGTGATTATAATTGGAATTGTTATTAGTCTATCACTAATCTATTTTATGCTTAGAAGATGGGATTATAATGCCCTTGATAGTGGTGAAGAGTCTGCCAAAAGTCTTGGTGTAAATGTAGAAAAAGTGCGATTAGGAGGAATGCTTGTTTCTTCTATGGTTACCGCTGTAACAGTATCATTTCTTGGGATTATTGGATTTATAGGACTGATATCGCCGCAAATAGTTAGACGTTTTATTGGCGGAGATCATCGTTTTTTAATTCCTATATCAGCACTTATGGGATCGTTACTTCTTTTAGTTTCAGATACTTTAGCAAGAACATTAATAGCACCAGTTATATTACCAGTAGGAGCTATTACATCGTTTTTAGGAGCTCCACTTTTTCTTTATCTGTTATTGAAGGGAGATAAAAAGAAATGATATTATCAGTTCAAGGATTGGATTTTAAGTATCCAAGCCATAAAGTTCTTAGTGATGTATCTTTTTCCTTAGAAAAAGGTGAATGTTTAGCGGTATTAGGTACAAATGGAACAGGAAAATCTACTTTATTAAAATGTATTAACAGAATATTAAAGCCACAAAAAGGTACAGTTATTATTGATGAGCATAATGTAGAACAGACAAATCAAGCTATTTTAGCACAAAAAATTGGATATGTTTCTCAAAGTAGTCAAAGCTTTAGAACTACTGTTTTTGATACAGTACTTATTGGAAGAAAGCCTTATATAAAATGGGATGTTACTAAGAAAGATTTAGATATTGTGAATAAGGCTATACATATGCTTGAATTAGAAGAATATTCATTAAGATATATAGATGAATTAAGCGGAGGAGAATTTCAAAAGGTTTTGATAGCAAGAGCTTTAGCACAGGAACCAGATATTCTTATGTTTGATGAGCCTACAAGTAGTCTCGATTTGAAAAATCAACTTGAAGTAATTAATATTATTAAAGACGTAGTAAAAAGCAAAAATATATCAGCTATAGTTACTGTACACGATCTAAACTTAGCACTTCGCTTTGCAGACAAGTTTATACTACTTAAAGATGGTCAGATTTATGCAGCGGGTGGAATGGAAATAATGACTTCAGAAAATATAGAGTATGTTTATTCAGTTGCTGTAACAGTGACCAAGTTTCAAAATACTCCAATTATAGTACCGTTGTAATGATAGTTTAATTAGAATATTAATGTTTGGATTATAGAATATAAATGTTAAAGAGGAGTGATTAGTTATGATTAAAAAAAATATGAGTTTATTAGTTATTTGTTTATTGGTGATATTTGGTTTTGGTGGATGCAATTCCAAAAATGAACCTATTATAGATTCAAATTCGAAAAATATTTCTATAACTGATATGATAGGTAGAAATGTTTCATTAAATAACGTAGCAAAGAGAGTAGTAGCAATTGGACCAGGTGCTCTTAGACTTTATTGTTATGTAGGTAGTGTAGAAAAAGTAGTTGGAATAGAACAAATTGAAAACAATAATCCTACTGGGAGACCTTATATCCTTGCGAATCCATCATTATCTGATCTTCAAGTTATAGGACCTGGAGGACCCAATAATTCTCCTGATGCAGAAAAAATATTAGCAGTTAAGCCAGATGTTATTTTTACTACCTATGGAACTGACAAATCTACTGCAGATGAGTTGCAAGCAAAGACTGGAATTCCAGTAGTAGTGATAAGTTATGGGAAAGTTTCTACTTTTGATCCTAATGTATATGAATCTATAAAAATCATTGGGGAAATTACTGGAGATCAAGAAAGGGCTAAAGAAGTAGTGGAATTTATGAAAATCTGTGAAAATGATTTGAATGATAGAACAAAAGATATTACAGATAGTCAAAAATTAAGTACATATGTAGGAGCTTTAAGTGCCAAAGGTTCTCATGGTATTGAAAGCACCCAAGGAAATTACTCTTTATTTAATGCTGTTAATGCAAAAAATGTAGTTGATGAAACAGGTAAATCAGGGTCAATTATGATAGATAAAGAAAAACTAATTCAATGGAATCCAAATAAAATTTTCATTGATTTTGGCGGACTTAACATAGTGAAAGAGGATTATAAGAAAAATCCTGAGTTTTATAATACACTATCTGCAGTTAAAAATAACGAAATATATTCTCTCTTACCATATAATTATTATACTACAAACATTGATACTGCAATAGCTGATGCCTATTATATAGGTAAGGTTCTATTTCCAGAGAAATTTTTAGATATTGATCCAGAGAAAAAGGCGGATGAAATTTATAAATTTTTACTTGGAAAGGAATTATATGAGCAAATGAGCAAGGATTTCGGTGAATTTCAAAAAATCATATTAGAATAGAAACTCTTTTCAATTCATTACGATAAAGATTATTGAGATAAAAGCAATTATGGAAGTTAAAATTATGGCAAATGTATCATCTATATTATCAGAAATTAAAAGGGTATCATTATATCAACAAGAACAAATTCTATTTCATTTAGATGAACATCTTGTTTTAGGTTCACAAGTTACATAAGTGACTAAAGAGTAAAGTGGAAAGGCACAAACTGTGTAATTTTATTAGGTTGATTTATCAATATTGATTTAAAACAGATTCTTGTATTTAAATTTATTTCTTCAGTATTGAAAGAATACATATTTATCCCTGCATTTAAAACTCTTGATTTTATTTGCAAAATCATATAATTTAATAACAATATTAAGAGAGCTGCTCAAAATAAATTTCCTATTTTGAGACAGCCCTTTTTGAAATCTTACTTTCTCACAACCTGTCAGGAAGGCAAGTGAGAAAAATATATTTGATAACACAAAAGAATATGTTTCACTCTTGATATAATAAAAATTCTTTATAAATTTTGAATGAATTCTGTGAACCCAATTTCTTCAAAAAACTTTTTATCATGAATTGAAGGAATTTCTTTATTAGATACTGCTTCAACAACGTTCTTATTAAATGGTATTTTTAATGAAATATTCAAATTTTCATTATCGCAATAATTCTCAAGTGCTTCTATACCTTCCTTTGAAAGATCACATTTATTAATTACTACTTCAACATCTAAACTGAATTTTTTTACAAGCGCATGTACTTTCTCTAAATCATGAAGTCCAGATAATGTAGGTTCTATTACTATTATCACTTTAGAGGCACCAGTAATAGAGGCTATAACATTACAAGCAATTCCAGGAGAGCCATCAATAATAATATTCTTCATACCATTATTTTCAGCTATCATTTTTGCCCTTTTTCTAACTTCTGAAACCAATTTACCTGATGTTTCTTCACCAGGTATTAGTCTTGCATGAACCATTTCGCCATACTTTGATTCAGAAGTGAATATTTTGCCGACTACAGAATCCTTCATCTCTATTGCATTAACTGGACATACATATTCACAAACGCCACAGCCTTCACATTTGCTAGAACTAACTTTAATTTCTTGTGTAATAGCATTAAATTTACATTTTGAATGACACAAACCACATTTTATACATTTGTCTTCATTAATTACGGCTCGTTTTAATCCTACAAAATTTTCTGAGATTTTAATAGAATTTCCAAATAAAATATTCAAATCAGGTGCATCTACATCACAATCCGCAATAACTAAATCCTCAATGAATGGTACTAAAGAAGCTACAAGCGTAGTTTTTCCTGTCCCGCCTTTTCCTGATATTACAACTATTTCGTTAATATTCATAAATTTTCCTTCCTTATAAAAACTAAGTAAGTGCACCAATTGATCTTAAGATATTTTCAAATTTTACTTTATAAGAATCTAACTCTATACTCATAATTTTCCCCGTTGCATAATATTTTGCTACTTCAACATCAAAAGGAATAGCCTCTAAAATTTCAATGTTTTCTTCTGCGCAATAATCATAGATTTCATTATTTCCAAGACCTGCTTTATTTACTACTACACCAAATGGGATTTTCATATTTCTCAGCATTTCAACCACCATTTTCATGTCACTTACACCAAAGGGAGTTGGTTCTGATACGATAATGCAATAATCTGAATCTTCCACGGCTTCTACAGTAGCGCATGATGTCCCAGGAGGGGAATCAATAATAACAAATTCTTCATTTATAACTGCTTCTTTTAAGTCAGAAATAATTTTAACTCCAGATACTTCTCCAACATTTAGATCACCATATTTCATATAGGTATTATAAAGTGATTTTCCTGAAAATATATTTCCAATCTCTCTTTTTTCATAAGTGATTGCTGAAGGTTTGCAAACTATTTCGCAGCCGCCACAATCATGACAAATTTCTTTGAAAACCAAAACATTTTTTTTGGCTGGAAGAATTGCATTATATCTGCAAAATTCTCCGCATTCTCCGCATAACGTGCATTTACTTTCATCAACAACGGGGTAATTTTTCTTTACTACTTGGATATCTTCAATTTTGGGCTTTAAAAATATATGACTGTTTGGCTCTTCAACATCAGCATCAATTAAAACGCCCTTTTGTAAAACAACAGCTAAATTAGTTGCAACTGTTGTTTTACCAGTTCCACCTTTTCCACTTAAAACTGAAATTTTCATTTTATTCTCTCCAAATCTTTAAGCTTTTCTTAATCCATGATGACCTTCAGCTGAATTAGTAATAAACTTATCTAATTTTCCATTTTCATAATTTTCTATGGCATCTTTTACAGTTTTACTATTTCCAAAAGCATATGCGTCTATATTGAATGCTTTTATAGCATCCATAGCTTTTGGGCCAAGTTCTGGTGCAAGAACAATTTCTACTTTATTTTTGTCAAGCAATCTTACTGCAGTTCCACCTGCTCCGCTAGCTTCATTTTTAGCTGTATTCTCAATAGTTATTACTTCTTTAGTTTCTGTATCAAAAATCACATAATTATTAGCTCTACCAAATCTATCAGCTACTTCAGATTCAAGTCCATTATTTTTTGCGCATATTGCAATTTTCATTTAAACATCTCCTTATATCATTTGAACTCTCACGGAAAATCTTATAGTTGCCATGAGTACTCACTTTATTAATTTTATTTTTATTATTTCCCCAACCTTTTTGCATAAAACAATTGATAAGATTATAAAATTTTGTGGTCATACTCTCTATACCTTATTTGTCTACAACAAAATATAAAGTAGATTTACCTATTTATCTACCATTTGTAGAAGCGTGCAGACACGATAGTGTCATTGGAATAGTTGCATTAGCTGAATTTAGAGAACTGTTGCCGCAGTTCAAAATAGCAAATTATACTATTAACTCAGCTAATGGTAACTATCCTACATATGATTCACATTCTAAAAGGAAGATTAATACATTTAATTAATGAACACAAGGTACTCCACTTGAATATAAATCACCACTTAAATATTCATTTAAATTATCTTCAATTTTTCCTCTTGCCCCTAGAATTACTTCGACATCTTGAGCCTTAAATAAATCAATAGCTCTTTGGCCCATTCCACCAGTAATAATTACAGAAGTATTTTGTTCACCTAAAAATTTTGGTAATAATCCTGGTTGATGAGGTGGAGCGTCTAAGTATTCTGTATCAATGATTTCTTTGTTTTTTACTGTAAAGATGGCAAATTGCTTACAGTGACCAAAATGCTCTTCTACAGTTTCTTTATCATTTGTTGGAAATACTATTCTTATTTCTTCATTTAAATTAATACTCATATTATGCTCTCCTTTAAATTTAATATTTTTATTTGCATTTTTTACAACTATACTTTTGGAGTGTAAAAATGCATCTAATATTTTTTTTCTTCCTGACTGAAGTAATCTTTGAAGAGTACCTCTTGAAACTCCCATTTCTTCACTAGCTTGAATTTGACTTTTATTATCATAATCACATAGTCTAATAGCTTCAAACTCATCCAGTTCAATTACTACTTTATTAAGTTCAGAAAAATGTTCTCCAAAAGGAATAAAAAGTTTCTCATTACTTAGACGTCTACAGAATCTTCTTTTTTTACATCTTGGCATATTTAATCCTCCAACTAAAGTGTGCATATGCACAAATTAATCATAATCCTAATTTTTATATTTGTCAATAAAAGTTTTCCATTTTCTGTTTTTGGCATTTGACAATAATTAAAACAAAGCTTATAGTTATAATTGGCATATGACAATTAAATTATATGAGATTTTGATGAAGACACAGTTATCTAATATAAAGGATAAGTGTTAGTATTGACTCTATAAATAATCTATGCATAATTATTGACATATACCCAAAACGGAGTATATTAAAAGTAATAGGGTATATGCCCAAAATGTAGAGGAGGTTATTAGTATGCCACAAAGAGATGGAACAGGTCCAGCAAGAGGAAGAGGAATGGGATTATGTAATGTAAATAAAGCTACAGGTGATAGTGGAGGCTTGGGTTTTAGAAGAAAGTTTGGTTGTAGAAGAGGATTTGGTAGAAATACTGATAACACTGAAGAGAAAAAGGATTTACTTATGGAACAAAAGGTTATTCTTGAAAATAGGCTGGATTTACTAAATAAAGAATTGGATAGAGTGGAAAATGATAAGTAAATAAGGGGTGAAATCTGCCCCTTATTTTAATAATAAAATTCTGGAGGTGAAGTGGATAATGGCAAGACCTAGAAAGTTGAGAAGAGTATGCCTTTTGCCAGAGGTTAATACTTTTGGACCTATGAATGATTTTAAGGATATAGAAGAATATGTGTATATGACAGTAGAAGAATATGAAACCATAAGGTTAATGGATTTGGAAGGATTAAATCAAGTAGAAAGTGCGAATTTAATGGGCGTTGCCCGATCAACTATACAGCGAATATATGATGATGCAAGGAAGAAAATTGCGGATACTATAATAAATGGAAAGATTTTAAAAATAGAAGGTGGAAATTATAAGCTTTGTAGTGAGTTTGAAGAAAGAAAACCGTGTGAAAGCTGCCATAGTCGTAAACATAGACATAAACATGGACAGGGATGTGGACATGGAATAAAAAATAGAATAAGGTGAAAATATGAATATTAATTTAGAGTGTATTTATTGTACTATAAAAAAAGCAGATTCAATATTTAATAAATATGAAAAAAATGAAGAAAAGAAACTTGAGTTTATGAAAAAGATTTTTTCAATGATTGGGAATATAAAAAATGATGATACAGCACCTCTTTTAAGTGCTAAAATAATGAAACTTTTGTGTAAAGAATTACAATTAGGTGATATTTATTATAAAATCAAGAAGGAATATAATCATTTTTTGCAATCCATGGAAGAAAATATTTTGAAACATATTAATAATTCAGAAGACAAGCTGCTTACAGCTCTAAAATATGCCATGGTAGGTAATTTTATTGATTTTGGAGCTATGGATAAAGTTGATATGGATCAATTAAAAGAATTTATTGAAAATGCGCCTAAACAAGGTATTGATTTTAAAGTATACAAAAAGTTCTTAGCGGAATTAGAAAGTATAAAGGAAATAGCATATATTGTAGATAACGCTGGAGAAATAGTTTTTGATAAAATGTTTATTAGTGTTATAAAAGAGTTATATCCAAAGATAAATATATCTGTTATTGTTAGAGGCAAGCCTATATATAATGATGCTACTATTTTAGATGCAGAAGAAATAGGATTAGTTAAAATAGTAAATGTAATAGATAATGGAACAGATATTCCAGGCACACAATTAAATAAAATAAATAGAAAGTCAAGAGAAATAATTGATAATGCTGATTTAATAATTGCAAAAGGGCAAGGTAATTTTGAAACTCTTTTTGGTTGCGATAAGAATATTTATTATATTTTCTTATGTAAATGTGATTTATTTGTTAATCGGTTTAATATGGAAAAGTTTAAGGGGATATTTGCTAATGAGAAGGACATTAAAGAATTGATGGTATAAAAGGGGGGGAATGAAGCGAAGGTTAGCTCTTGATAGAGCAACTTGTATTCCGGGAGATTTATTGTTGATGGATGAGCCTTTTTAAGGATTAGGACAATCGTTGAGATTAAGGATGATTAAACTTTTTTTGAATTGTGGAAGAAAGAACCTAAATCTATTATATTTGTTACAAATGATATTCGTGAAGCTTTGCTTTTAGGACATAGCGGTGTTGTATTGACCCAAAAACCGACAAAAGAAATTGCTCAAATAGATATTAATATTTTGCATAGAGATAGAAGTATTGGTTGTCACAAAATATCACGAATTGAGAAATATATATATGATTTACTAAAATAAAATACACCGTTATGTATGAAAAAATTAAAAAAGATATTTTTATAAATAACTATAAAGAGTATACTTTAAACATGCCAAAACGTTACAGTATTAATAGACCTAATAGTGTAAGTTGAACTTATTGTAAATTATTATAAATATTTACAAATAAAACAACCAGTATATAATGAATCTTGCGGTTGATACGCATCATTAGCTCAGTTGGTAGAGCACCTGACTTTTAATCAGGGGGTCGAGAGTGCGAGCCTCTCATGGTGTACCATGAAAGAGCAAAGCTTTTTAAGCCTTGGTCTTTTTGTTGGTGTTCCCAACATAGATGACAGTTTTGGTATAGAATTTCTATATAATTTGAGATAATCACTACCCAAATATTTTAATCTATTTTCTATTACATATTTGTGTACAGTATTTGCAGTAGTTTAATTTTATTGATAAATCACTACAGGCTCTTTTAGAAAATATACAGGGAATGTCCATAGAACTTGATTGTCTTTTAATAGAATTCGTTAAATTATGTTCTATATAATCATATAAAACTATAATTATATCTATGTTATTTGGGATGAGCTTTGTTCTCATTCCTTTTTTTCTACCTGACCAATGTATGTAATTTCATAACCATTGGTGTTCAATACTTTTGGGATATTTCCTAAGCTATCTCCACCTACAATTAATGCCGTCAAAGCAAGTACCTCCTTTAAATGATTCTGATTATCAATATCATACATGTATTTTATTAATATGTCAAGTTTATAAAGGATAAACTGCTTTATATTTGTAAATCTTGCTGAAAATTACAAACCTTGAGATAGATAGAATATATAATATAGTTTAAACTATTGCACGATGAACCTCTTAGGGTTTTACTATCTATAAATTTTATTAATCAAATTATTAATGGAAAGATTCAATGGAATCAAGGAGACTATTCAGTCACTATAACTAGAGAGGAATAAAAACTTGGGAGAAGTTAGTGAGAAAATAAACCCGAGTTTCCGGGTACAACAAAAATCAATTTCAAGTCTTTAGAAAAATTTGGAATTGATTTTTGTTTATTTTTTTCAAGAGAGTCTCCCACTTAAAATTTCACTAAAAAATTTTTTTTCATTAACGATAATCAAAGTATGATTACTAAAAATAATAAAACTCTAAAAAAACTCCAAACAATAACAGTAGGAATAATATTTTTATTATTAGGATATACATTGTGGCATACAGTTTCAGTATTATCACTTAACTCAGATAAAATTGCTCTTGCGGAACAATCACAAGATGTTACAGTTACAAAAGGTGATCAAAGAAAAAAAATTATTGGAACTAGTTATTCAGAAGGGATGGAATCGGCAACTCATAATGAGTTTTCTAACGATGAACTAAATGATTTCACTGAAGAAGAAGTAAGAGATATAGGAAAACATAAAACTAATGTGGAGGAAATAAATACAGAAATTTCAAAGGATGAAGAGGAAGAAGGAAAAGAAATTCTCGAAGGAAAGCAACAAAATAAAGAAAAGAATGCTTCAAGTAATTACAATAATAAAAGAAATGAAGAAACAGAAAATAAAGAGAATCAGAATGTTATAGATAAAAACAAATTAACCTTAGATAAGATTAAGTCATACTTAAGGGGAACAGAGTTAGAGGGATTAGAAGAAAGCTTGTATAAAATATCAAAGAAACATAAAATAAATCCAATATTCACAACGGCAGTAGCCGCATTAGAAAGTGAGTATGGTACTTCGGAGCTTGCTAAAAATAAGAATAATTTATTTAAATATAATGGAGATAAGAGAATAACTACTAAAAGTGAACATAATTGGGTTACTGATGAAAAAAAATTAGAAGGATACTTTAAAGGTGGTTTAAAGGGTACAGGTAAGTATTTTATAGAATTTGGAGAAAAATACCAAATAGATCCCTTATTTGTTGCAGCTATAGCTGTGCATGAAACTGGAAACGGAGAATCCTATGCTATAAAATATTTAAATAATCCAGGGGGAATTATGAATCATGAAACAAATTGGAGTACACTTGAGAAGTTTAATTCTTTAGAAACAGGAATAGAAAGAATGTTTTCTAATTTGAAAAAAAATTATATAGATAAAGGGTTAGATACAGTTTCTAAGATTGGTAACAAATATGCTCCTATAGGTGCCCTTAATGATCCTAAGGATAAAAATAAATATTGGGTTCCAAATGTCACTAAGATTTATAAAGCTATGGAAAAAAATAAATTGAATTCAGTATATGAAAATGTTTTGAGTGATAGTACGGGAGGACAAACTTCAAATGAGGATTTAGTAAACTTTACAACAAAGGAAGAATCCATAGAGGCTTTTGCTAAACTCATAAGAACGCAATATCTTAATAATGGAATACAGAACCTAACAGTTTTAGGGGAAAGATATAGCGGTGATGCTAATTGGGGAAAAAATATTGATATAATAATGAAGAAAATAGAAAAAACAGAAATTGAAGAGAATAAGAATGTTATAGATAAAGAACAATTAACATTAGATAAGGTCAAGGAATACTTAAAGGGAACAGAGCTAGAAGGGGTAGAAGAAAGTTTATTTAAAATTTCAAAAAAATACAAAGTAAATCCAATATTCACAACGGCAGTAGCTATATTTGAAAGGGAGCATAATCCTTCAGAGCTCTCATTTACAACAAAGGAAGAGTCTATAGAGGATTTTGTTAAGGTAATTAGAACCCAATATCTTGATAATGGAATGCAAAATCTAACAGCTTTAGGGGAAAGATATAGTGGTGATGCTAATTGGGGAAAAAATATTGATATAATAATGAAAAAAATAGAAAAGTCTAGACCTTAATAGATAACTTTTTCAATGACTTTGGTATAGATATTATAGGAAGTATTAATTTTGTACAGGGTACTAAAGATAACCATTAGTCTAAACTATTCCTAGAAGTAACTTCTTTATATTAGTTACTTAAGAAAAGTATTTTTAAGTCTTATGTATTTGTTTTGTAACATTGGAGCACTATATCTATCTTTAGGATTTTCATCTTCAACAGCACTAATATACTTATTAATAATAGAATTAATATTTGTTGATTCTGCTAATTTAAAATATGAGAATTGGCTAAATTTTAGTAACCTTACTTTTTTTTTGAAGTATGAAGATTTATCCATCCAGACAAACTGCTTACTAATATTTTTCTGATTAAAGCCAGTAGCATAAGCACCAGGTTCAATTAGGACAATAGGTATATTGAATTTTTTTAATACTTTTAGTTCTTTGTTTAAACATGAGGCAATGCACTCTAATGCAAACTTTGTAGAGCTATAAGGTGATAAAAAAGGAATTGGAGATATACCAGCTAAGGAGGAGATAAATATAATTCTTCCGGAATTTTTTTGAATCATATTCTTAAGAGCAAGTTGAGTAAGCTCTAATGTTGAAAACACATTTGTTTCGAAGGTTTCTCTAAATTTATCTATAGGAACTTCACAAACAGATCCGGAATCTCCAATAGCTGCATTGTTAATCAAAACATCTATATGTAAGTCTTTTATTAAGAGTCTATCTTCAGTACTTAATATATCTAATTTAAAACTATGTAAAGGTAGATTCAACTCTTTATTAAGTCTATTTATTTTTTTAGCTTGTTCAAAAGTATGGGTTGTTGCATACACAAAATGACCTCTTTTAGCTAAAGCAAAAGCAACTGCATTTCCTAGTCCAGTACCACAACCTGTAATTAATATAGTTTTCAAAACAATCACCTCTAAGTATAAAATTAGCATAAAAAATAATTTTATACGGAAAATTTCATTTGAAGCAGTAAGGCCATGTAAAATAATAGTTGACAAAGATTGACAGACTATGATATATTTATACATGAATTGAAACCAAGAAGGTTTCCACAATATTAATTAGAAATTTTAGGAATTAATATAAATTGGACCCACGAAGGGGCTAAGTAAAAAACTTACCCTTTTTTGGGTCATTTTATTTTGTAAAGGAGTGGATATTATGCACATGGCTGATGCCTTAATTTCACCGATAGTGGGTGGAACTATGTTAGCTGCTACGGCTGGAGTTGCAGCTAATTCAATTAAAAAAATCCAAAATGATATGGATGAAAAGAAGATTCCTTTGATGGGTGTAATGGGAGCATTTGTTTTTGCGGCGCAAATGATTAATTTTTCAATACCTGGTACTGGGTCAAGTGGACATATTGGAGGCGGAATACTGCTTGCAATATTATTAGGACCATATGCGGGATTCTTAACTATGGCTTCGATTTTGTTAATACAGGCTTTGTTCTTTGGAGATGGCGGATTACTTGCTTATGGTTGTAATGTATTTAACCTTGGATTTTATACCTGCTTTATAGCATATCCTTTTATTTATAAAAGGTTTACACGAAAAGGTATTACTTCCAAAAAGATTTTTGGAGCCTCAATGACTTCTGCTTTGGTTGGTCTCCAAATGGGAGCTTTTAGCGTGGTAATTGAGACTCTTTTATCTGGAAAGACTGAATTGCCATTTGGAACCTTTGTATTGATGATGCAACCAATACACCTAGCAATAGGAGTAGTTGAAGGGTTAGTGACATCAGCAATTGTTACCTTTGTATGGAAAGCAAGACCAGAAATTGTAGAAAATGCATCTATTGGAGAAGCTTTTGGAAATATATCCATGAAGAAAGTATTGACAAGCCTTGTAATCGCAGTACTTTTAGTAGGTGGTGCGCTTTCTTGGTTTGCATCTTCAAATCCTGATGGATTGGAGTGGGCTATGGAAAAAACTGCAGGTACAGCAGAACTTGAAGCTCCAGATGGAATTCACAAAACATTATCTGAAATACAAAACAAGACAGCGTTTTTACCTGATTATGGGTTTAAGACAAGTGAAGATGAAAATAAAGAAGAACCAGCTTCTCAAGCTGAAGAACAATGGCCGTCAATTAATGCTGGCACAAGTGTTTCAGGTATAGTTGGTGGAATACTGACACTTGCATTGGCAGCATTCACAGGGTTGATTATAAGTTTGGTGAAAAGGAAAAAGAAAAAGGTTACTGCATAAAAATAAGCTAGGGTGAGGCAGAAATCACACTCTTAAATTTAAATAAGGATTTGATTTTACATGACGAAAATAATAAATTCATTATATAATATGAGGCTTCTGGATGACTTAGCACGGAAAGAAACCACAATACATAAGCTTCATCCGCTTGTAAAGCTACTAACCACAGTTGTATATTTGACTGTGGTTGTATCATTTGGAAGAAATGAAATTAGTAGTCTTTTGCCTTTTATTTTTTATCCTGTGATTATTTTTGCATTAGGGGAGCTGCCAGTTGCTCCAATTCTCAAAAGGGTATTGCTTGTACAACCTTTTATCATTGGAATTGGGATATTAAATCCACTGTTTGATCACCATACAATGGTACTTGGAGGGTTTGTTATTTCAAGAGGATGGGTCACCTTTTTATCTATTTTTATAAAATGTGGGTTAACAGTGACGGTGAGTATTTTACTAATTGCTACTACAGGAATGGATAAGTTGGCTGTAGCATTGAGGATGATAAAAATTCCAAAAATCTTTGTCTTACAGATATTATTAACATACCGATATATATCTGTGCTGATAGAAGAGGTTTCTAGGATGATGAGAGCGTATTCACTGAGGGCACCTGGGCAAAAAGGTATACATCGAAGTGTTTGGGGGTCTTTTTCAGGACAGTTGATACTTAGGACATTCGATAGGGCAAATCGTGTGTATCAGTCTATGAACTTGAGAGGCTTTACAGGTGAGTATAATACTGGAGATATTTCAAAAATATGCTTTAAGGATTTTGCTTATTTTGCAGGATGGAGTTTATTTTTTATTATAGCGAGAATTTACAATATACCTATGTTGATAGGTTCATTGTTAACGGGAGTGATTAAATAGATGAGTCATAATAAACTTGAGATAAGGAACTTGCATTTTTCGTATCCTGATGGACACGAAGCAGTAAAGAATATATCATTTACAATCAATCATGGTGAATCTGTAGGGATTATTGGTGCTAATGGTGCTGGAAAGTCTACGCTACTGATGCTTTTGATGGGTGTGATCTTTCCAAATAATGGAGAGGTTCAAGTGGGAGATGTCCAGGTAACTAAAAAGACATTACCGATGATACGTCAAAGATTAGGAATGGTTTTTCAGGATCCTGACGATCAGTTATTTATGACAACTGTTTATGATGATGTAGCCTTTGGACCACGAAATTACAAGCTTGATGAAAAAGAAGTTGAAAGTAGAGTAGCAAAGGCTTTAGAATTGGTAGGAATATCTCACTTAAAAGATAGAGCACCATTTAAACTATCAGGTGGAGAAAAGCGATCTGCTGCAATTGCATCTGTTCTATCAATGCAACCTGATATATTGATAATGGACGAGCCTACTGCAGCTTTAGACCCTAAATCAAGGCGGAGAGTAATGAATTTATTAAATAGCTTTGAACATACAAAAATAATCACTAGTCACGATTTGGATATGGTGTTTGATACTTGTGAAAGGGTTATTGTGATAAAAGAAGGTGAAATTGCTGCAGATGGAAAAACTGAGGAGATTCTGTGTAATGTGGAATTGTTAGATGGCTGTGGATTAGAAATACCTCTATCACTTCAAAATTGTCCTATCTGTGGATCTACAAAAAGATGATTCGGATAACAGATAGAACCAATAATTCTACAAAGGTATGAAAGTAATAAGAGTTGGTATTTTAGAGATTATAAAGAATACGTTATTTAGAATTAATATTAGTTATAAAAAGACCATGGAGAGCTCGTTAGGTTGAACACTTCGTGGTCTTTTTGTGTTTTCTTAATTGTATGTTTTGAAATTAACGCTATTTTTTTAATATTTATAAAAAATATAAATATAAATCAGGATATATAGGGTAATTTAGAAGGTATACTGGAAATGTTGTAGAATATTACAATGTAGGCCGTTATTTTGAAGAATCAATTAACAGGGAAAATTCAAGTTTTAGATAATTGTTCAGTTATGTAATATGGTGAATATCTATATACTAATTACATTGATATTAAAAGGAGTGTTTAATATGATTAATTATGTTTTATCTGCTTGTTCTACAGCAGATATGCCATATGAATATTTCAAAAAGAGGAGTATCCCATATGTTTGTTTTCATTACATAATGGATGGAGAAGACTATCTAGATGATCTAGGACAAACCATGGCTTTTGAGGAGTTTTATGGTAGAATTGCATCAGGAGCAATGCCTACAACCTCACAGGTCAACGTAGGGGAGTTTATTGATTTTTTTGAACCATATTTAAAGGAAGGAAAGGATATCCTACATATTTCTCTTTCTACAGGGTTATCAGGAGCCTACAATTCTGCATGTATTGCGCGGGAAGAACTTTTATCAAGATATTCAGATAGAAAAATCTTCATTGTAGATTCTTTGGGGGCATCGTCGGGGTATGGCCTACTCGTAGATGTGGCTGCGGATATGAGGGATAATGGAGCAAAACTAGAAGAGGTATATGACTGGTTAGAGGAAAATAAGCTTAATTTGCACCATTGGTTTTTCTCTACTGATCTGACACATTATAAACGTGGTGGTCGTATTTCAGCTACATCTGCGGCAGTAGGAAATTTATTGAACATTTGTCCACTGTTAAATATGAGCTATGATGGAAAACTCATTCCTCGCAAGAAGATTCGTGGAAAAAAACATGTCAAAGCCGAGATTGTACACATGATGGAACTTCATGCAAAAAACGGTGCGGATTATTCGGGCAAGTGTTTTATCTCTAATTCAGCATGCTATGATGATGCACGAAAGGTAGCTGATTTAATTGAGGGAAAGTTTCCTAATCTTAATGGCCCTGTGATGATAAACAGTATTGGAACTGTAATCGGTGCGCATACAGGTCCTGGAACTGTGGCGCTTTTCTTTTTCGGTGACAGGCGCGATGATTGATAATTTCTTATTAGCGTATTGTTTTAATTCTATAAATTTTTACATTAACTTAGTGAAGTGGGAAAATATTGCATGAAACTGATCAGTGATTTATACTATAAGTATTCATTTTTACGATTAAAATAGGAAAATTAATTTAAGACATAAACAAAAAACGGATATTAATGAAAGTAAATAGCAAGAGAAGTTAGAAATTCAAAAGAATTCTAAATTTTATACAAAGGAAAAAGCATTTATCATAATTTACAATATGAGGTGACTACAAAGTGGGTACAAATGATTTATTTCTCAAAAAAACAAATGGGATTGTATTAAAATTAAGTTGGTTAGGTGGAGTCTGTGCAACAGGAGGATTAGTATTTGATTATATAAGCAAAACAAGGTCTTTATTGGAACTTCTAATGATATTTTTTGTAACGATGGGAGCTGCTTTTATAGCTACATTGGCTTACAGAAAGAATCAGTATTCCAGTATGATAAAGAATTTATGTATATCATCATTCATATTTTATTATGGATTTTTATACATTACATATCCTTCATTTTTACCTTTTGTATTTATATTTCCTATACTAACACTGGAAACATTATTTGCATCTAAAAAGTCTCTATTAATAGATAGTATAGTTATTATCATAATAAATGTTGTTGGAACAGTGATTAAACTTAGCGGGAAAGTAGTAACAACAGAAATAAAGTCGCAACTTATAATGCAGTTTTCCACATTAGTAGCATTTATGGTGGTATTATATTTAGTTGTATACTTATATTCTGAATCTAAAACACAAGTAAGAGAAAGTATAAATGAGCTTTGTAATGCTGAAGAAACTCAAAAAACTATTTTAGCTGATATACTTAAACTTATAGAGACATCAAGTGAAACTTCAAATTCAGTATTTGACATAGTTGAAGAAACTAGTGCGGCATTTGAAGATATAAATCATAATACAGAAAAAATAACATGCGCACTTGAAAATACAACAAGTGATATACAGGATAAATTAATTTTAATAACAAATATACAAGATAAAGTATCAAATACGGTTAAGTTTTCAAATGAAATGAAAGATTCCTTTGAATATATGAAAAATGATTTGGAAAAAGGAATTGATACATCTATAGAACTAAATGAAAAAGGAAAATGGATGAATGAAAATTATAATTCAGTTTATAGTGGAATTTTGACATTGAAAGAAAAAGTATCTGAAATAAATGAAATAACAAAAGTAATCACAGAAATAGCAGAGAAAACAAATCTTCTGGCACTTAATGCATCAATTGAAGCAGCACGTGCAGGAGAACAGGGAAAGGGATTTGCTGTAGTTGCGGATGAAGTTAACAAGCTTTCGTACCAGTCTAAAATCGCTGCACAAAATATATCAGCACTTTTAATGGATGTTGTGAGTGAAACTGATAAGAATGTTTCTTCTGTTGCGGATTTAAGAGGGTTAAACAACATAGAAGAGCAACTTGTTATTAAGAATAAGGAAATATTAGTAAATACAAATGATAAAGTTAATGTATTAAAAGAGAAAATAAATATGGTAAACAATGAAATAGAATTTATTTTTGATACTACAATCCAAATAAATGAGTCAATAACCAATATTTCCGTAGCCTCCGAAGAAATAAAAGTGGATTCAGAAAAAAACCTTAATTTAATGAGACATCATATAGAAAATTCAAATAAAGCCAAAATTCTTGTAGAAGAACTTATGAAGACTTCTAAAGATATGGAAAAATATTTATATGGGTAATTTTGGAATGGAGTCAGACCCCAATCTAAAAAATGGAATGGGGTCTGACCCCATTCCATTTTATTTCAACTTCACTAATAGTTCACCAGATTCTACTTGCTGTCCGGCTGTAACAAAAATTGAATCTACAGTCCCAGAAGATGAGGCTGTAATATTTGTCTCCATTTTCATAGCTTCTATTATTATTAAAGTATCATTTTCTTTTACTTCATCACCTTCATTAACAACAACTTTAATCACACTTCCAGGAATACTGGCACCTATCTCAAGTTTATTGCCAGGATCTGCTAATTTTAAAGAGTCTACTGCTATGATTTTATTGCTTTTTTTGTCTTTGATTTCAATTTCACGTCTATTACCGTTAATTTCAAAAATTAAAGTTCTATATCCTTTATCATTAATTCTACCAATCTCAAGAAGTTTAATTACTAATATTTTTCCTTCTGCTATTTTAATTTCACAAGTTTCTCCTTCACTTAAACCATGGAAGTATATATCACTTCCCAGTTTACTCATATCACCATTTTCTTTTATATATTTAAGGTAATCCTCAAATACTTTAGGATATAATGAGTAACTTAGAAGATCTTCTTTAGTTGGTTCTATAGAGAAGTTTTCTTTTAAATGTTTTTCAATTTTAACAAAATCCTCACTTGGAAGTAATTCACCTGGTCTAATTGTAATAGGCTCTTCACCTTTAAGAACAATTTCCTGAAGCTCTTTTGGGAAACCACCTTCTGGTTGACCCATCATACCTTTGAAATATGCTACAACTGAATCAGGAAATGCTAAATCTTTCCCTTTTGAAACAATATTCTCAGGTGTTAAATTATTTTGTACCATGAAGATTGCAAGGTCTCCCACCATTTTTGATGAGGGTGTTACTTTTACAATATCCCCAACTAAAGTATTAACATTTTTATACATCTCTTTAACTTCAGTAAATTTGTGTTGAAGTCCAAAACTCTCCACTTGAGGTTTAAAGTTAGAGTATTGGCCACCAGGTATTTCATATTTATATATTTCAGTAGAGCCAGATTTCAATTCGGACTCAAATTCTGAATATACTGGCCGTACTGCATCCCAATAATTTGATAAATGTTGAATATCCTCAAGGTTTATTCCAGTATCCCTTTCAGTATTTTCAAGTGCAGCTACTATTGAGTTAAGAGCTGGTTGACTTGTAAGTCCAGACATGCTATTTAAAGCGGTATCAATAATATCTACTCCAGCTTCAGCAGCAAGTAACATTGTCGCAACCCCATTACCTGTGGTATCGTGAGTATGAAGGTGTATTGGTATTGAAATTTCCTCTTTTAATGCTTTAATAAGTTTATATGCTGCATAAGGCTTTAAAAGAGCTGACATATCTTTTATTCCTAAAATATGAGCACCCATTTTTTCGATTTGTTTAGCCTTATCTACATAGTATTTTAAATCATATTTACTTTTGGTAGAATCTAAAATATCACCAGTATAGCAAATACAAACCTCTGCTATCTTATTGTTATTTAATACTTCATCAGTGGCAACTTCCATTCCTTTTAGCCAGTTTAATGAGTCAAAAATTCTAAAAACATCAATTCCTGAGTGAGCGGACTCCTTAATGAATTCTCTAATAACATTATCAGGATAATTTTTATATCCTACAGCATTTGAACCTCTGATAAGCATTTGGAATAATACATTTGGTACTTTCTTTCTAAGTTCACGAAGTCTTTCCCATGGAGATTCTTTTAGGAATCTGTAGGATACATCAAAAGTTGCGCCCCCCCACATTTCTAATGAGAATAAATCTTTCCCAAGAACAGATGTTGCTTCTGCAATTTTAATCATATCTATACTTCTCATTCTTGTTGCCATTAAAGATTGATGAGCATCTCTCATTGTTGTATCTGTAAGAAGTAGTTTGTTTTGTGATTTAATAAAGTTAACTACTCCTTCTGGTCCTTCCTTATCAAGTATTAATTTTGTTCCATTTAGATTTTCAGGTATAGTAACTTTAGGAACAACAGGAACATCAAAATCTTTTTTTATTCCGCTAGTTTCATTTACGATTTTCTCACCTATGAATCTTAAAACATTATATTCTTCATCAGTATTTGATTCAATATTAAATAGTTCGGGATGTTCAGCTATAAAATTAGTATTACATTCTCCTGCTTTAAATGTTGGATGATTTAATACATTAATTAAGAAATCAATATTAGTTTTTATACCTGAAATTTTAAGTTCCTTTGCAGAACGTAATGATTTTCTTACAGCATCTTTAAAAGTTAATGCCCAAGATGTAGTTTTAACAAGAAGACTATCGTAATAAGGACTTATAACAGCACCTGTAAATCCATTTCCACCATCTAGTCTAATACCAAAACCAGAGCCTGTTCTATAAACATCTATTTTACCTGTATCTGGAGCAAAGTTGTTTGTAGGATCTTCAGTAGTAATTCTACATTGAATAGAAAAGCCTCTTGGTTTTACATCTTCTTGAGAATATATTCCTACTTCTTCAGAAGCTAGTGAATATCCTTGTGCAATTAATATTTGATTTTGAACAATATCGATTCCTGTAGTCATTTCTGTAATGGTGTGTTCAACTTGAATTCTTGGATTCATTTCTATAAAATAATGATTCCCATGCTTATCAACTAAAAATTCTAAAGTACCTGCACTTCTATAATTTACAGCACGTGCAATCTTTAAAGCATCAGAACAAATAGCATCTCTTTTTTCTTTAGTAAGAGATAAAGCCGGAGTAAATTCAATTACTTTTTGATGTCTCCTTTGAATAGAGCAATCTCTCTCGTAAAGATGAACTAAATTTTCGTATTTATCACCTAAAACTTGAATTTCTATATGCTTTGGGCTTTCTAAATATTTCTCAATAAATATATCATCTATTCCAAAAGCCTTCTTAGCTTCATTCTTAGCACTTCTAAAGCCAGTGAGTAATTCACTTTCATTTTTAATAATTCTCATTCCACGCCCGCCGCCACCAGCAGCAGCTTTTAACATTATTGGATAACCACATAACTCAGCAAATTCTACAGCTTCATCCTCGGAAGTTATAGGTTTTTCAACTCCTGGAATAGTAGGTACACCAACAGTTTGAGCAGCTATTTTAGATTTGATTTTATCTCCTAATTGATCCATCATAACAGATGAAGGACCGATGAATTCTATTCCTACTTCTTCACATTTACGTGCAAATTCAACGTTTTCTGATAAGAATCCATAACCTGGGTGTATTGCATCTACGCCTTTTTTAAGAGCAAGATTTATTATTTCATCTATGTCTAAATAAGCTTCTATAGGGCCTTTGTTTTTTCCAATTAAGTAAGCCTCATCAGCTTTTGTTCTAAAAAGAGAAAATTTATCTTCATTTGAGTATATTGCAACTGAACGAATTCCTAATTCATTACAGGCTCTAAAAATCCTTATTGCAATTTCTCCTCTGTTTGCCACAAGTATTCTTTTGAATTTTTTGATCATGAAAGAGTACCTCCTAGTCTAATGTATGGTTAATATATTATGTGCGAAATAAAAATGAAATATTAAAATTGTTAACTTGCAAATATATTATAGATATTATTATATATAATATATTTTATTATTACAACTGCAATTTGTTAAAAAAAATATTGCAAAATAATCTTCGAAATTGTTTGAGTTGATGTTATAACAAGTAAAATATGTTCTGAAATGACATACGATAAGGTCGAAGGGAGGGGGATTGTTCGTTAAATGCAAACTTTTTAAGGGAAATATGAAATGAAATTTATAAAATGACATGATTAATAAATATGCAAATATTAATTTCAAAAAATATAAAAATATTCGTATTGCATCTTGAAATTAATACTGCATTCTGCTAATATATATAAGTCGCTGATTTTACATAGGGTTTTTAAAACAAAACAAAAGAAAACAAAAGAAAAGAAAACAAAAGAAAAGAGGAAAAGATATGAGAGCTAAAAGAATTATTGCTAGTGTAATTATGGCATCTATGATGGTAGGGTCACTTACAGCATGCGGAAGCGAAAAGGTTCAAAAAAATAATGAGACAAGCACAAAGACTGCATTAGTAGGTTTAGTTACTACAGAAGGTGGGGTAAACGATAAGTCATTCAATCAAAGTGCAGATAAAGGAATAAATAAAGCTAAAGAAGAATTTGATGTTGAGTATATTGTTATAGAATCAGAGAGCAAAGAAGATTATGAGGAAAATATGGAAGCTATTATAGAAGAAGGAGCAGACATAATTTTTGCTACAGGTTTCCAAATGGCGGATGCTGTTAAGAATGTTGCACAAAATTATACTAATAACAATTTTGCAATAGTAGATAATGTTGTCGAATTAGATAATGTAAAGTCAATAGTATTTAAGGAACACGAAGGTTCTTTCTTAATGGGTGTAATAGCAGGGAAAATGACTAAATCTAATAAAGTTGGATTTTTAGGTGGAAGAGATATTGAACTTACTAATAGATTTGAAGTGGGATTTGTAGCTGGTGTTATGAGTGTTAATCCAGAAGCAGGAAAATATTTGATAGATAGAAGCTCTGTAAAATATGTTGATAGTTTTGTGGATCTTAACAAAGGTTATGAAGTGGCAAAATCACTATATGATGAAGGTTGTGACGTTGTGTACCATGCCGCTGGTGGAGCGGGAATTGGTATGTTTTCAGCAGCACAAGAGTTAAGAAATAGTGGTAAAGATGTATGGTGTATAGGAGTAGATATGGACCAAGCTGAAACAATGCCAGAATACAAAGATGTTATTTTATCAAGTATGGTAAAACGTGTTGATGTTGGTACATACGAAGTTGTTAAGGAAGTGGCTAATGGAGAATTTGAAGGTGGAAAAGTTGTGCAAATGGGATTAAAGGAAAATGCACTTGAAATAGCAGAATCTACATCAAATAATACTACTGAAGAAGTAATTGAACTTGCAGAACAATACAAAGAAGCAATAGCAAAGGGTGAAATTATAGTTCCAAGTAATTTCGATGAATTAAAGAGTTTTAATAGAGTAAGTTTAGAAAAATAAAAATATAATATCTTTTATGTAAAAAAAGCGAATCCAAATAAAAATTGGATTTGCTCTTTTTTTTTACACCAGAGTTACAGCTTAAGGAAAAGCATCATTTATGAAACATTTTAATAAATTCTTCTACCTCAGGAACTCCTCCTTGATAGATTAAATATCCGTTGTAAGGTTCACGTTCAGTTATTTCACCACAGATAGGAGTGAGCATTATCTCTTTAACTTTTGATAAATCAGAAGTTTGTCCAAGTGCCCAACCTAGCTTTATATAGGCAACTTCAGGCAACATGTTTTCTGCTGGTACTATTCCGTGTGTCATTAGATCACGGCCAGTATCGTAGACGAACATATTAACATATCCCCAAAGTGTCTGTACTGTCATATAAATAGCAACTCTTTTTTGTACAGCACGCTTGATAGCAGGATATATTAATTTATTTACATGACCAAGTCCAGTTCCGGCAATAACAATACCTTTATAACCAAGGTCAACTATGGCATCAATGATATCTGGATTCATGTTAGGATAATAATATAACAATGATACACGTTCCTCAAAGACCGGAGTTATTGAGGCATTGCGGTCGGTACGACGGCGATTATAATCCTGACGAAGGGGTGTTATCTTCTGGCGATCCACCATTGCTAGTGGAATGTCTCCAATGGTACGGAAGGTGGAACGATATGAGGAGTGCATCTTACGTACTCGTGTACCACGGTGCAGTAAACCATATTCATCAGAGGTTGGTCCAAACATACACACTAGTACTTCGGCAATATCTGAATCAGCAGCAGTTTTAGCAGCATGAATAAGATTAAGAGCTGCGTCTGATGATGGTCTATCCGAAGAACGTTGAGAACCAACTAAGACAATTGGAATAGGGGAGTTTTGTACCATAAAGGACAGAGCGGCTGAAGTATAACTCATTGTGTCAGTTCCATGGCCTATGATAATACCCTGTGTACCTTTCTTTATTTCCTCACCAATTGCTTTTGCCAGCACGATGTATTGGGCTGGACCCATATTCTCTGAGAAAACTCCAAAAAGTTTCTCTGTGCTTAGGTTACAAATATCTGCAAGTTCAGGTACTGCACCATACAATTCACCAGGAGAAAATGCAGGGATAACTGCTCCTGTGCGGTAATCAAGACGTGAAGCAATTGTTCCACCAGTGCCAAGGAGTTTTATGTTTTTTTTATCCTTAGATGTTGGGAATTCACGTTCTGGAATTTTATATTGAATCTCTTTGAAATTATATTCTTTCATATCTTTAATGGTATCAACGGCTATACCAATGTTGTAACCAGTAGCTAGCTTAATTACTATATGGCAATCATCATCATTTTCAGATCGAGGAAGTAAGACACCTTGGAAATTACCACGAGTAGTAATTATTGTAGCTTCACTCCAAACACGCATGTTGAAGCTTTTTAGAACCTTTAGTGATTTGCCTTTGTATCCTTTTAAATTATCACTCATGATTTTTCGCCTCCTTTACGAATAGTTTCAGCAAGTTCATGGAGAGGTATATTTCCAATGGCTATGCTTTGTAATTCTTTCATAATCCACCGCAATTCTGCCTCATCATTTTTTGAAGTTTTAATGGAAGCAAATTTTTCTTGCATCAATGGAATGAGGGAAAGAATACTATCTCTGTCACGCTTATAAAAATTAATGCTTTCTAATACAGATTTCATGTCCATCTTAGGATGTTTATAAACTACTGGGAGTATGTTATAAAGAAGTTCTCGTTCTATATTCTGTTCATTGATGAAAGCGAAAAGTTGGTATATTCTTTCAAAATCAAAAGGTGAATCTGGCTGCAGTTTTGCCTGTATATGTTTTAGTCGATGTGCCAATAAAGTGGCAACAAATCGTGGTTGAACTTTAAAATCATCACAGATTCTTTCTACAAGAGGAACCAAGTTATATCGTAGTAGATAGAAAAATGTATCTACAGGAATATTCCATTTTTTAAGTTTGGATATCTGTTCATTAACGTCGGTAGGGAGAGTACTTCCAACAATATCTATCAACTCTTGACTAATAGAAATAGGTGCTGAATCAGTATCAGGATACATACGGTCAGCTCCAGGAAGCACACGTTCAAACATTGTAGTGCCATCTGCAAAGGATTTACGGGTTTCGTTAGGCACTCCCACAAAAGCCATTTGGCATCGTTCCTCAATAGTTTCTAAAGCTGTGATTATATCATCCTCTGGACCCCAGAAAAGAATCTGTGCATCATCATCTTTTGAATTAAGTAATTTACCAATGTAATTAAAATCAAAATCCATATCATTATCTTTATATTCACTAAGCCAATCTTCTGAATGAATCATATTTGGCTTCTCGATACAAGCAATAACTTTTAATCTGTCAGAAATCTCATCAGAGAACATTCTGCCTGGTTGCGTAAAAAATGAGAGTATATTTTTAAAACCAGGTAAATTTACTGCAACTAAGCTGTATTTATTATTTATGTCTTCTGGAACTTGATTATTTACTGAATTAATATTTACATCATCAAGGATGAGATGACTAATTTTCCAATCCTGCCAGTTTGGTATCCTATTTAGAAGGTCTTTGCGAATTGCTAAGAGACTCTTTTGACGAAAGGCTTCGTTGTGAACAAGGTCAGGAATATACTGTATATGAGATACTCCTTTAATTTCCACTCGAGTACCTCCGGTGATACTAACATTCACATCTTCACGAGTAGCGCCAATGCCTGTCCTTACTTTTCCGGTACTTCTGTTAAGAAAACGGATGTAGTTGCAAGCTTCAGCGGCTTCATCAGGAGTTTTCATATCAGGATATGTAACAGTCTCTATTAGTGGCATACCTAAACGATCTGTAGTATATATTCGGACATGACCTATATCTGAAACTTCACGACAAGAATCTTCTTCAATGCTGAGTTGGATGATTCTAATCATCTTGTTTTTTAAAGGAATCTGTCCCTCAATGCTGATAATACCTGTACGCTGGAAACCAGCGGGGATACTTCCATCTAGATATTGTTTGCGTGTAATATGCAGCTCGCCTACAATATTTGTTTTAAGTAATAAAGCAATCTCTAAGGCTATTTCTAGAGCCTGCTGGTTAATCTTGAAAGGTGGTGTATCGTCAATATCATATGTGCAGGTGCTTTCATTGGCAATACGGTAGATAATATTTTTTTTGGTCTTAAACTCCATAAGTGCTGTACCGTCGTAGCCACCCATCTCACTTAAAGTTGGCCTCATATGTCTAATTACTTCCGCATCATATTCACCATCTTTTTGAAAAATACCGGATGGACAATGACAAAAGAGTTTCTTGTCAGTCTTAAGTTGTTGATGTACCTCAAGTCCACACTTCAAACCCAATTCTTGATAGACCTGAGGGGGAGTTTTCTTGCGAGGAAAATAACCAATTTGTTTTTGGGTTTTAGAGAAGTTGTTTTTCATTTTATATTAATCCTCCATAATTAATGTATTGCTATGTGTTAATGAGAGATATATCTAATGAAATTATATGTATAAGGCTCTAAATTTATGTAGTTATATCCTTTATACAGGAAATAATGGATGAATTTGATAATTAAAGACTAGCATTATGTTAGGTGGTTTTTATTTATCAAGCTAAAGTGGCAAATTGATACATAAAAGAAAATAATATATAATTATGAGGTAAAATCTTCATATAGTATTAATTTACTAAAGAAAAATGACTAGGAGTGGAGAGGCAAAATGAAAAATAACAAACTCGGATTAGGTTTGCTTATCATGTTAGGCGTAGGTTCTATGATTGGTGGAGGAATATTCAACAGTCCTACAGATTTTATTAATTCAGCTAACCCGCAAGCAACGATGATTGCATGGGGAATAGGTGGAATAGGTATTATTTTTTTAGCTCTAGTATTTCAAATGCTTGCTAATAAAAGACCAAATTTAACTGGCGGAATTTTTAATTATGCCAATGAAGGCTTTGGTGAATTTATTGGATTTAACTCCGCATGGGGTTATTGGATGAGTGCTTGGATAGGAAATGTTGCTTTATACATACTATTATTTAAAACATTAGATGATTTAGTTGGAGGAATAAGTCCAATTTTATCATTTGTTTTGGCTACAACTTTTCACTGGACAATTTTCTTTATTCAAACAAAAGGAATTAAACAAGCTGGAATAATTAATGCTATTGTAACGGTAATGAAATTAATCCCTATTGCTTTAGTTATACTCATAGGAATGATGGCTTTTGACATTATATATTTTAATGTTGATAATTGGACAACCATGTTAGCTTCAAAGGTAGGAACGGATCAAATGAATACAAGTTTACTAGAACAAATAAAAGGTTCTATGGGAACTATTCTTTGGTGTTTTGTTGGAATTGAAGCATCAGTAGTAATGTCTGAAAGAGCTAAATCACAAAAGATAGTGGGAAAAGCAACAATAATAAGTATAGTTATTTCTTTAAGTGTATATATAATAGTAACTGTTATTGGGATGGGGGTTGTACCTGCTAAAGAACTAGCGTCAGCTTCAACACCATTTGCTTCTATACTTGAAAGAACACCTATTGGAAGTATGGGAGGCGTGCTAGTAAAGGTAGGAATGATAATATCATTATTAGGAGCATCAATAAGTTGGCTTATGTTAGCATCAGAGATTCCTTATGTTGCAGCAAAAGGTAACGTAATGCCAAAGTGGTTTGAAAAATCTAATAACAATGGAGCTCCAATTAATTCGTTGTTTATAACAACGGTAGCAATGCAGATATTATTATTTTCACTTTTATCACCACAACTTCAAAATGTTTATAGTGCTATGTCAAATATCGTAGCATCAACTATCTTGGTACCATATTTATTATCTTCCTTGTATGCTATTAAAGTTTGTAAAGAGGATAAGTTAACATTTAAAAACAAATTAATAGCTTTTGGAGCAACGATATACTCAATTTACGTTCTTTATGCAGTAGGACTAGTATATTTATGCTTATCTATCATCATATATGCTTTAGGTGTATTTGCATACCTTAAAGCTAAGAAAGAAAAAAAGCAAGAAATAAATCATAAACAAAAATCGGCTATGGTTATTATGTTAATAATATCAGTTATTATGTTAGTCCTACTAATAGCAGGTAAGATTACAGTATAAAGGCTATATATAACTTCATGGTCTTTTTACAATTTATGGGATGGGGTCTGACCCCGCTCCAATTTATGGGATGGGGTCTGACCCCGCTCCAATTTATGGGATGGGGTCAGACCCCATTCTGACCCCATAAAAATTTTACTGTCAAGTGTTTTTGATTATGTCCTTAAAATTTTTAATTATTAGCACCAGTTTTCGCTGGTGATTTATATACTATGAGTAATATATAAATGGTCTATTAATAAGCTAGTTCATTTTCCTTTTAAAAAATATACTTGCTTATTTAAAACTATTTATTTTTTTTATGCTTATCATGAATTTAGCTCCATAGAGCATTTTGGAGTAACTCTAATAGATCATAATAAATATTATGGATGTTTTTACTAAATCATTGTATGCGTGAGCAGCGTGTACATTCCAACATAGGGCAAAACTTAAACGTCTGCAGTAGCTGAGCATATTTGATAATAACAGTAACTTTAAGTGTAATTATCTATAAAATCAACACAGATTTGCCCAGAAGCAATTGATATTTTATTATGCTGCATGCTTGTTGCGATGTTTTTGTTTATCGCAGTAGGCATCAAATGAAGCTTTTTTCCACGGATGACTCATTGGCGGAATATGCTTCTTTTTTTTCTTTTTTGGAGTAGGAACCAAATCAAAATTCTTCGATGAGAGAGCATGGTTAGGTATTAATTCTAAGGCATATACTTTATCGTTTATCGAGAAATACAATTCACTGTCAAATGATTGTATAACAATGCCGGAGGCACCTTTGTGATAGCGTACTGCTGTTCCCTCCTTATTGGTAGGAATGTAGTATTCATTTTTAAATTTAATACAACTTCCATTATCAATCTTACGTGTTGAAAGAACAGCAAGTATTTGATTGATTTTTTCCGCACTAGGTTGCTTTTCAAATACCGATTTGGTATTATCAAATTGTAAAGCAAATTTAGCATTGAATTCTTTTATGTAGGAGTTTAAGAATTCATTAGCTTCTTCAATAGTGGTTACACCTGCTAGTCTCATTTCAAGTATGAGGCGTGATTGGAGAGTTTGAAATAAACGTTCAACTCTGCCTTTAGCTTGTGCAACACTATTTGTTTCAATCTCAATTCCAAGTTGCATGCAAGCGTAGCCGAATTGGGTAAAAGTATCCTCTTCTACTGAAGGGGATTTTTTTTGTTTATATTCAAAAATTGTTCGACGATCAGTCAAAAATTTATATGGGATTCCGTATGTAGTTAATATCTGATATAGAACATTATAATAGCCATTCAATGTTTCTTGAGTATCAAAATATCCACCCATGATTGCACCAGTGGCATCATCTACTGCGATATGAAGGTGTGTTTTCTGATCACCAAACCAAAGGGGAAGAGACGCATCCATTTGTAGGAGTTCACCAGTATATGCACATCTAGGGCGTCTTGGATGGGCATCTTCGATGTTTAAAATCATATTATCAATCATTGATATTTCTTTTTTGGAAGTTTTAGATTTTTTCAGTTCTTTAAGTTGATTTTTAAGATTTTTCTTAGTCCTTCTTTTAGCCTTAGGCGATAATATATGATTTTCCAGTAACAACGTACGAATAGTACTTGGAGATGCTTTTATCCCTTCATGCTTTAACAGTAATTCAGAGTAATGAGTGATATTAGCATCACAGTACTTCGTACTATAGAGATCCACTATGTTGTTTTTAATTTCTCCTGCAATGGCGTGAGCCGGTTTTCTTCCACGATTACCATGCGTAAAGAAGGTCTTTCCTTCCTTCTTATAACCTGCAATCATTCTATTAATATGTCTAACTGTACAACCAAGAGTTATAGCCGCACGCTTTTTATTTCCATTAGTCTCAACTAATTTTTTTATAACAGTATATTTAGTATTTTCATTCATTTTCAAATCAACCTTTCTCATTAAATCACCTCATTATTCAATATGATGTGATTGTATTATAAATTTAATATTTAGGACATAATCAAATACTTTATACTAAGACTTTATCAAATATCAATCAGAAGACAGAAAATATCCATAGAATATATTCTTGACATTATGGATTTTTATATTATAATTATATAATTATAAGAGAATATTTAAATGCAGTGAAAAAGAGGAGTAAACACAAGAAACAAAAAGAGAGAAAAACTTATTAGCTGAAAGGTTTTTTATGAGGTATTGTGTTGAAGGTAGCTTTGGAGCAACTTTGCTGAAACATTGTTAATGTGTGTAAGCTTAGTCGGTAGGAATATCGTTATAGAATTGAGAGTCTATTCATTATTTATATTGTGAGTAGGAATTAAGGTGGTATCGCGCGTTGTCGTCCTTTTGGATGGCAGCGCTTTTTTATTTATATAATAACTGATATTAAAACAAATACTTGTTAAAATAAAAAGGTAAAGGAGAAATGAAGATGAATCAAGAAGTTACTTTAGCTAAAAATTATGATCCAAAAGAATTTGAAGATCGTTTGTATAAATGGTGGGAAGAAGAGGGGTTTTTCACTCCTAAGGTAGATAGGAATAAGAAGCCTTATTCAATTATGATGCCACCACCAAATATTACTGGGCAGCTGCATTTAGGGCATGCTCTTGATAATACATTACAAGATATCTTAATAAGAACTAAGAGGATGCAAGGATATTGTACATTATGGCTTCCAGGGGAGGACCATGCAAGTATAGCTACAGAAGTAAGAGTAGAAAAAGCTTTAATAGAAGAGGGATTAGATAAGAAAGAAATGGGAAGAGAAGCATTCCTTGAGAGAGTTTGGGAATGGTCTAATCAATATAGAAATAGAATCAGAACTCAGTTAAAGAAGGTAGGAGTTTCTGCAGACTTTACAAGAGAAGCATTCACTATGGATGAGAACTTAAGTAAAGCTGTAAGAAAAGTTTTTGTTAAGCTTTATGAAGAGGGGCTTATATACCAAGGAAACAGAATAACAAACTGGTGTCCGAATTGTATGACAGCTATTTCAGATGCTGAAATAGAGCATGAAGAGCATGAAGGTCACTTCTGGCACATTAAATATCCAGTAAAGGATTCTGATATAACATTAGAGATTGCAACTACTAGACCAGAGACATTATTAGGAGATACAGCAGTTGCAGTTAATCCAGCTGATGAAAGATATGGTCATTTAGTAGGGGAAACACTTATACTTCCACTAGTGGGTAGAGAAATTCCTATAGTTGCGGATGAGTATGTTGACCTAGAATTTGGTACTGGTGCAGTTAAGATAACACCGGCACATGACCCTAATGATTTTCAAGTTGGTAAAAGACACAACCTTCCTGAAATTAAAGTTCTGAATAATGATGGAACAATCGTTGAAGGATATGGAAGATACAGCGGTATGGATAGATATGAAGCAAGAAAGGCAATGGTTGCTGATCTTGAAGAACAAGGATTACTAGTTAAAGTTAAAGAACATAGCCACAATGTAGGAACACACGATAGATGTAAAACAGTTGTAGAACCAATGATATCAACTCAATGGTATGTTAAAATGGAGCAGCTTGCAGAACCTGCAAGAAAAGCTGTAAGAGAAAAGCAGACTAAGTTTGTTCCTGAGAGATTTGAAAAGACTTACTTCAACTGGATGGATAACATTCAAGATTGGTGTATTTCAAGACAGCTATGGTGGGGACACAGAATTCCCGTTTGGTACTGTCAGGAGTGTGGAGAAATAATAGTTTCAATGGAAGATCCAACTCATTGCTCTAAATGTAACAGTGAAAGTATTGAACAAGATAAGGACGTTCTAGATACTTGGTTCTCATCAGCGCTATGGCCTTTCTCAACATTAGGTTGGCCAGATAAAACAGAGGATCTTGATTATTTCTACCCAACGAGTACATTAGTAACAGGTTATGATATCATATTCTTCTGGGTTGCTAGGATGATATTCTCAGGTATTCATAATATGGGAGAAGTACCATTTGAAAATGTACTTATGCATGGAATAGTAAGAGCTAGTGATGGAAGAAAGATGTCTAAATCACTAGATAACGGAGTAGATCCTTTAGAGGTTATAGATAAGTATGGTGCTGATGCACTTAGATTCTCTCTAATAACAGGAAATTCAACTGGAAATGATATTAGATACTACGAAGAGAGAGTAGAAGCGGCAAGAAACTTCGCAAATAAGATTTGGAACGCTTCAAGATTTGTTATGATGAACCTTGATAAGGAAATCATGTACAAATACAAGGATAGCAAGAACTACTCAATAGCTGATAAGTGGATATTATCAAGAATGAATGATGTTGTTAAAGAAGTAACTGAAAACATCGAGAAGTTTGAATTAGGAATTGCAACACAGAAGGTTTATGAATTTATGTGGAATGAGTTCTGTGATTGGTACATTGAACTTGTTAAGCCAGTATTCTTCAGTGATGATGAGGAGGCAAAAGGAGTTGCGTACAATGTACTATATACTGTATTAACTACTGGACTTAAACTTCTTCACCCTGTAATGCCTTATATTACAGAGGAGATATACTTAAATCTTGAAACTGGAGATAAGAGTATCACAATTTCTAGTTGGCCTGAGTTCTGTGAAGAGTTTAAGAATGAGCAAGTTGAGAAGGAGATGGCGCTTGTAATTGAAGCTATCAAAGCTATAAGAAATGTTAGAGCTGAGATGAACGTACCTAACTCAAGAAAAGCTAAGTTATTTATACTTGCAACTGAGGGAGCAGAGGCATTCGAAGGTGGAAAGATTTACTTTGAGAAGCTTGCATCTGCTAGTGAAGTTATATTAATAAATGCTAAAGAAGACGCTCCAGAAAATGCAGTTGCTGCTGTTACAAAAGGCGCTGAGATATTCATGCCAATCCTTGATCTTGTTGATGTTGAAAAAGAGATTGAGAGATTGAATAAAGAGAAAGAAAAACTAGCAAAAGAAATTGATAGAGTTGAAAAGAAGCTTTCAAATGAAAGATTCATTAGCAAGGCTCCAGAAGAAGTTGTAAATGAAGAGAAAGAAAAAGAAAAGAAATATAGAGAGATGTATGCATCTGTTATTGAAAGAATAGAAAGCTTACAATAATATTTATAAGGGCAAATTCTTAATTGAATTTGCCCTTTAGCTTGTTAAAAAAGCTCAACCAAGGCTTCGATAAGGTTCTCTGAGCGACTTGTTTGCTTAGATATTTGTCCTTGAATTTTTTTATGTGGTTTGATATTCTAAGGATAAAAAATAAAGCAGTACCAATATTTTCTTAAAATTACCTTAAATTTGATTATTTGTATTTAAAAAGTAATATAATTTAGGAGAGGTGATTTTTTGAAAGAGAATAAAATTAAATCATTAGTAGATCAAAATGGAATGTTGAATTTGGGTACATATAATTATCCTCTAGAGAATGTAAATATGTTGGACTATGTAAATCCATCTAGAAAAAAAACACTACGTAAATTGAAGTATAGAAGATTGAAAGAGTGGGAAGCATTTCAAGCAGGGAATGATAGGTTTTTTGTTTTGGGAGCAGTATATAATATCAAATTGATGGCTATGAATATATTAATTATTTATGACAAAGAAAAAGATAAAATATATGAGTATAGAGAGAATTGTTTTGAGAGAAAATTGAGAATGTGCAATGGAATATTAGACAGTGTAACAGAATGTAAACTAAAAAAATCCAGTATTAAATTTATTAATAAGTTACAATCTGGAGAGGTGAAAATTCATTGTTGTGCAAGAGGGGATAAGTCAAAACCAGATTTAGAAATTGAGATAATAGGAAGTCATATAATTGATCCAAGTGTGATATGTCATCCCTTTGATATTAATAGAGCTCTTTATTCTCACAAGGAGATTATGAGAATGAAAGGGAAAATGACTATTGGTGAGGAAAAAGTTATTTTTAATGAAGATGAAGCATTCATGATAATTGATGAGCACAAAGGAGCATATCCTCATAAAATGCGATATGATTGGGCTACTGGTTATGGATTTGGGGAAAATGGGAATCTAGTAGGGTTCAATCTAACAGACAATCAGGTAATCCAACCTGATAAATATAATGAAAACTGTTTATGGAATTATAAAAAATATGAGTTGCCTAATATAAAATTTTCGCATGTGAATCAAAGACTATGGAATATAAAGGATGAAAATGGCAAAGTAGATATAGAATTTACTATTTTAAATCAGTATGAATTAAAGTTTAATTATGGAATTATTTATAGTGATTATGAAGCGCCATTTGGAGTTTTTAATGGAAAAATTCATACGGATGATGGAATCTTTATAATGAAAGATTTCTTTGGTATGGGAGAGAAAAAAAGATTGAAATTATAATATAAATAGGCTATCTTTTGGTAGCCTATTTATTATTTGTGTAATTGTATCCGTACATTTGATAAAAATGAAGTAATCAATATAATAGATAGTAAGGAGAATAATACATAAATTTACTTATGTATTTTAAATGTTATGTAAATTTTAATATTGTGGAGGGGTTAGATATGAATAATGAGGTGGTAAGAAAAAAAACTGGTACAAAGGATATAGCTTTCATGGGATTATTTATAGCTATTGTTTATGTAGCAACAGCATTTATTCTCATACCTGGGCCAACAGAGGGTGGGTTAATCCACATGGGAAATGTGGCGCATTTTACTATAGCAATGGTATTTGGAAGAAAAAAAGGTGCAATTTCTGGAGCTTTTGGAATGGCTTTATTTGATTTATTGAGTCCATGGGCAGCGTGGGCACCATATACTTTCGTAATTAGATTTGCTATAGGATATGCTATTGGAGCTATAGCGCATATGAATGGTAAAAAAGGAGCTAGTCTACTTCAAAATATTATTAGTTTAATTCCAGCAACTATCATAATGATAGGTGGATATTATATTGCAGAAGGAATTATGTATGGGAATTGGATATCTCCTGCTGCATCAATACCAGGAAATGCTACTCAATGTGTGATTGGAGCGATTTCAATCATTATAGCGCCAATATTAATAAAAACTTTTAAGGCAAGAAGAATAGATATAGAAAGTTAAGGAGTCGAGAATTATGGGGAAATTGATAATGACACCAGGGCCGACATTTATACATGAAGATGTAAGAAGGGTCATGGCAAAGGAAATTACAAATCCAGATTTAGATTTAGAATTTTATGAGATTTACAAGGATACTTGTGATGGATTAAAAACTATTCTTAATACTAGAGAAGATGTCATAATTCTTTCAGGAGAAGGAATACTCGGTCTTGAGGCAGCATGTGCTTCACTAATAGAAGAAGGAGATAAAGCTCTTTGCATTGAGAATGGGATTTTTGGTGAAGGATTTGGTGATTTTGTTGAGATATATGGTGGAGAAGTAACGTATTTTAGAGGTGATAGGAAAAAAGGTTTAGAATATCACTTAATAGAGGCGTTTTTAAAAGAACATAATGATTTTAAAGTAGCGACATTAGTTCATTGTGAAACACCATCAGGTATAACAAACGATATTGAAGATATATGCAAATTATTGAATTCATATGGCATCTTAACAGTTGTTGATGCTGTATCAAGTATCGGTGGAGAAAAAATAAATGTTGATGAGTGGAAAATAGATATTGCTCTTGGGGGTTCTCAAAAATGTTTATCTGCACCACCAGGATTGACATTTATGAGTGTAAGTGAAAGAGCTTATAAGGCAATGAAAACAAGAAAAAGTAAGATAAGAGGATTTTATTTGAACCTACTCATTTGGCAAGGGTGGTATGAGAATAAATGGTTCCCATATACTCAACCTATTAGTGATATATATGCTTTGAATGAGGCTGTAAACAGAATGATAAATGATAAAGAAAGAATAAATAGACATAAAAGAATTGCTGAGGCTTGTAGAGCTAGTCTGGAAGCGGCGGGATTAGAATTATTTACATGTGATAGCCATTCAAATACAGTTACAACTGTTATTTTGCCTGAGAATGTGAATTATAGTGAATTTAACAGAATAATGTTAGAAGAGCATAGTGTTATGATTGCTGGTGCTTTTGGTTTTTTAAAGGATAAAGTATTTAGAATCGGACATATGGGAGAAAATTGTAGAGTAGGAAGAATGGTCGAAACTTTAAAAGCAATACATGAAACTATGGATAAACTTGGAGTTGTTCTTAATGAGGAACTTTATGTAGCTTTCTTAAAAAAATTGAAGTAGACTATGATAAATGGAGAATAGGTGAAAAAGAGCCTATTCTCCATTTGAAGTTTGTTATGATATAATATTTCAGAGGTGATGAATATGAATTATTGTGAAGCTATGGAGTTTTTAAATAGTTCTTCAAAATTTGGTATGAAACTTGGATTAGATAGAATTACAAAGATGCTTGAATTATTGGGCAATCCTCATAAAGGATTAAAGTTTATACATATTGCAGGAACAAATGGTAAAGGCTCAACTACGGCGATGATATCAAGCGCACTTATTGAAGCAGGGTATAAAACAGGTATGTATACTTCACCATTTATTGAAGCCTTTGAAGAGAGAATACAAGTAGATGGTAATAATATTCCTAAAATTAAAGTTGCAGAATATATGATCAAGATTAAGAATGTAAGTGAAGAAATGAAAGTATTTGATTTAGGAGAAATTACTTATTTTGAAATTGTAACTGCTCTTGGATTTTTATATTTTAACGAGATGAAAATTGATATTGGAGTAATAGAAGTAGGATTAGGGGGAAGATATGATGCAACGAATGTAATAGATCCAATTCTTACTATCATTACATCTATAAGTTATGACCATACACAAATATTAGGCAATACTATAAGTGAAATTGCTTTCGAAAAAGCTGGAATCATAAAGGAAGGTATACCTGTTGTGTTGTATCCTGTTGTAGAAGAGGCACACAATACCATAAAGAAAGTTGCTCAAGAGAAAAATGCAGATATCCTTTACTTAGATAGAAATATGGCAACAATAGAGGAGATAGATAAAAGTACAACTAAAGAGAATGCAATTCAAAGATTAATTATTAAATATAACAATAATGAAATGAATATTAAACTTCCATTAGTAGGCGCACATCAAGTAATGAACTGTTTAGTGGCTGTTAACAGCTTATTTAAGCTAAATGAACAAGGAATGGATATTACAGAGGATAATATAATAAAAGGCATAGAGAAGGTGAAATGGCCAGGTAGAATGGAATTAATGATTAAGGAACCAAGGTTTGTAATAGACGGTGCTCATAATATAGATGGGATTAGGTATTTAAAAGAAAATTTAAAGGACTATTATGAATATGAAAAATTATATATCCTAGTTGGTATTCTTAGTGATAAAGATATTGATGAGATGATTAAGATAATTGCTGTGGAAGGTGATGAAATAATTGCACTAACACCAAACAACATAAGAGCTGAGAATAGTGATAAATTGGGTAAAAAGATAGCTGTTTATAATCCTAATGTAAAAGCAATGGATAACTACACTGAAGCAATTGAATATGTTTTATCTAAAGCTGGAGATAAAGATTTGATAATTGCTTGTGGCTCTTTGTATTTGATTGGTGAGCTTAGAGGAATTATTAAAAAACTTAAAAGAAATGGATAATTGATAATGTAGAATTGAGAATGAAGGAGGGTTCTGACTGATGTCAGAACCTACATTGAGAATATAAAAAAATATAAATATCTACACACCACTTCGGGGTAACGGAGTGGTGTGTTTTTATTAAATATATTTTATATAGATCTCTTTTTTAAAAAGATGTTGAATAATAAAATTTTACTCCTTTGAATTAAATCAAAATTTATAATTGTAATACAAGATTTTATCTTTAGATAAAATGAGTGAAAACCTCTTGTCCCAAAGAACGATATAATATAGTTTCTGAGTAAGCAGAAATATCCATCATTCTCAATTCTCCATTTTCAATTTCTTTTCTTAAGCCTTTACTAAAATTAATTCTTCAATAGCTAAAGCTAATTGATCTGGACAAGAAGTGCTCTTACGACCGCATGTTATGCCTTTTAGACGAGTAACAACTTCTTGAGGAGTTAGGCCTTCAACTAAAGTAGATATTCCAATTAAATTACCAGGACATCCGCCAACAAACTCTATATTTGTTAATTTACCCTCTTTTAATTCAAAATTTATGTTCTTTGCACATACACCTTTTGTAGAATAATTATACATAATAAGCCTCCATGATTCTATTTGAACTGTCAAAAGATTAGTGTTTCTTCCCACTTAACCTCTTAATTATAAATAAATAAACCCCCTATGGGTACCTTAAAATTATACTAAATTTCTGAAAATTAATCAATGAATTATCTATCCATTTGTAAAGATGTTTCATAATATAATGTGAGGAGGTGATAAACTTGGATTATCTATGTACTTGCAATATGGCCTCAGATGATATAACGATTTTTGACGCAGAGAGCTGTAGGATAGTTAGTACTTATAAATTAAGTGAGAATGAGGAGCGGATTGGACCACACGGCATATGTAGTATTGAAAAAAGAATATTTACTGCCAATAGATATAGTAAAGGAATTTCTATAATAGATTTGGATAACGAAAAAAGATTAAATATTAATATTGGAGTAAGTTGCACGGATATAGCTGGGTTTGGTGAGCGATTATTTATACTATGTGGAGATTCTAACAATATTATTGTATATAATAATAAGAATTATGAAATCGAAAGTTTGATACCATGTGGTAATCTTCCGCATAGTATATGGATAGAGAAAGAGAAAAGAATTATCTTAACATCAAACTTATATGATGATTCACTTACAGTTATAAATTTAGATAATTACAGTAATATAAAAAAGATAAAAGTTGGAGTATATCCTATGAGTGTTCTTACAACTACTGACAATGAGTATGCTTTAGTATGCGAATCAAATATTGGAATGGAGTGCAAGGGAAGTTTAAGTCTAGTGTCTATGAAAAACTATAAGGTGATAAATAGAGTTACCGTAAGTAAGTCACCTATGGATATGTATTATGATGGGGAAAAATGCTATGTGTCTAATTTTGCAGATGGGATTATTTCGGTTATAGATGTTGAAAAATGGAAGTTGGTTGATGAAATTAATGTAGGTGGTATGCCTCGAGGAATAATTGGACATAAGGATTCGCTGTATATTTGTGATAGTTATAATGATAGTCTAATAATAGTAGATATTAAAGCTCGTACAAAAAAAACAATTCCCATTGGGAAAGAGCCAATGAGAATTGTTAAAATACTTACTCTATAAGAGTTTTGATTATTTTATCATAAATCTCTGAAGAGTTATTTTTCCATCTTTTGCAAAGATCACTTGCTTGAGATTTTGATCCTACACTCAATTTAAGATCTATGAGAACTGAACCGTTTTCATAAGCACTTAACTCAACTATGAAAAAGTTATTTTCATCAATTGTGTAATCTGCGTTTACGGTTATCTGTTTTTTGATGTTATCAATATTTTTACTTAGGTAATCATCTAAAAGATCTTTTTTTTCTTGAGAAATTCTATTTGAAAACATAGAAAGAACAGTAATACCTTGATCGCTAATCTCAAGCATATGTTTTCCGTTATGCTCAATATTCTTTAATAAATCAGATGACACTAGCTCAAATATATACTGCTGAAGGGTAAAATAATTCAGCAAGTTATTCGATAAAACAAGCTCAGTTAATGATATGTTAGATATTGGCATATTTATTTTTTTTGCTATAAAAAGAAGCAATAATTTACTTTCTGCTAATTCGGTAAATGAATTCTGCATTATTAACCTCCTTAAACAAGAATTTAATGCTATTAATAATTATAACATAAAATTTATTACTTGGAAGACTATAAATATTTTTTTGAATAGTTTAAAACATATATGAATATAAATTAATAGAGAAAAACTTATAAAAGGAGGGGTGAGATGGATTTTAAAAAAATAAGGTATAACATTAACATTAAAATTATTATTTTTTCCGCAATTATTGTATTTGTGGGGGCTTTGATACTTAATAAATCATTCATCAATGTATTTAACTTGAATAATAAAAAGTTACCTATTTATAATGTAGATACAAATGGTGAGAAAGTAATTGCGATAACATTTGATGCTAGTTGGGGAGCGGACAATACCATAAAAATATTGGACGTGCTTGATGAGTACGATGTTAAAGCAACATTCTTCTTGGTTGGTAGATGGGTTGATGAGTATAAGTTAGAAGTGGAAGAAATACATAAAAGAGGTCATGAGATTGGAAATCATTCAAATTCACATCCAAATATGACTTCTCTCTCAAAAGATGCAATTATTACTGAAATTATTATCACAGATAGTAAGATAAGGGAAATAACAGGAGAAGGAACAAAAGTATTTAGGTTTCCAGAAGGTGCGTATAATGATCAAGTAGTACAGATAGTTGAAGATACTGGACATTATTGTATTCAGTGGGATGTTGATAGTATTGACTGGAAAGAACAGGGGGCTCAGAAAGAATATGATAGAGTAATAAGTAAGACAAATGGGGGATCAATTATACTATTTCACAATAATGCTAAATATACTCCAGAAAACTTACCTAAATTACTTAAGCAATTAAAAAATGATGGATTCTCATTTGTAACAGTGTCAGAATTGATTTATAAAGAAGAGTATATAATTGATCATGCAGGAAAACAAATTAAAAAAAAATAAAAAAGTTGAAAATTCAATAGTATTTGTATTATAATGGAAATGTATCCTAATTTAATTAAATAAAATAAAAAATTAGTAATATGTATCATTGTTAATGAATACTTTATTTATGAAAAGAACAAATAACTAAGGGAAAGAGGGGTTATGATGGACAATTTAATGAACAATAACAGTATTTATCTAGAAGGAAGAGTTGTGAGTGGCATGGAATTCAGTCATGAGATGTATGGAGAGGGATTTTATAATTTCTATATTGAAGTTCCTAGACTGAGTGATGCAAAGGACTGTTTGAATATAACAGTTTCTGAGAGATTATTGGATGAACAAAAAATCGAAATTGGTAATGATATAGTTGTTGAGGGACAGTTGAGATCGTACAATAAGTATCAAGATGGAGCAAATAGATTAATTTTAACAGTTTTTGCACGAGATATTTATCCTTGTGTAGAAAAGAGTAAGAATCCAAATCAAATTTATCTGAACGGGTTTATATGCAAAAGTCCAGTATATAGAAAAACTCCGTTTGGAAGGGAAATTTCTGATATGTTATTAGCGGTGAATAGACCGTACAATAAATCTGATTACATACCTACAATAGCTTGGGGCAGAAATGCTAGGTATTGTAAAGGTTTAGAAGTAGGAGATAATATTAGAATTTGGGGAAGACTTCAAAGTAGAGAATATCAAAAGAGAGTAAATGAAGAAGATGTAGTTAGAAAAATTGCTTATGAAGTGTCAATCTCAAAAATGGAGAGAGTGGCAGCAGATAATACTACTGAACAAATTTTTGATGATACTGCTGGGGAATTTAATGAGGATATAATATAATCAATAATAAAAAGGCGTTAAAAATTTTAACGCCTTTTTATTATTTTCTTAAATCGTCTAATATTTCAGTTTTACTTGCTGTTTTTTCATCTACAGCCTTTACAATCCTAGCAGGTGAACCTGCTACTACTACTCCGCTTGGAACATCTTCAGTTACAATAGCTCCTGCTGCAACAACAGATCCAGTACCAATTTTTACTCCTTCTAAAATTACAGCGTTAGCACCTATTAGCACGTTATCTTCAATAATACAAGGTGACTTACTTGGTGGTTCAAGAACCCCAGCTATAACAGCACCGGCACCAACGTGAGAATTTTTACCTACAAAGGCTCTAGCACCAAGAACAGCATTCATATCAATCATAGTACCTTCACCTACTTCAGCACCAATATTGATTACAGCACCCATCATTATTACAGCGTGATCTCCAATTATGGCTTTATCTCTAATAATTGCTCCAGGCTCTATTCTTGCATTTACTTTTTTAAAATCTAACATTGGAATTGCAGAATTTCTTCTGTCATTTTCTACGTGATAGTATTCTATTGTAGAAGAATTTGATTCTAAGATATTTTCAATTGAATCTTTTTCTCCAATAAGAATTGCCATATCACCACTTTGGAAAACTTTAACGTTTTCACAGGTGTTATTAATTGTACCTTTCACATAAACTTTTACAGGTGTAGATTTTGTAGCATCTTTTATGTACCTTGCAAGCTCATATGGATCATTTAAATTGTATTCCATAATAAACTCCTTTCCATCTAAAACATATTTTTGAAAATAATTAATATCAGTTTTTGAAACTTACTAATTTCATCCTCACAATAGTTCTTGTTAGGTAATGTTTTTCTTTAGTGTAACATAACATAATAAAATTTGTAAGATATATTGAAGAATATATTTAACATTATATTGTTATTACTATTATTATAACAAATTAACTTGAACTATATTATAATTTTAAATATATGATATAATTTTGTAAAGGAAAATAGTAATATTTTTTATAAAGGAGTGGAAAAATGGGTTTTATAAATAAAAACGTTGAGAAAATTCAAATCACTGGAATAAGAAAGTTTTTTAATAAAGTAAACGAAGTAGAAAATGCTATATCTATGACAATAGGTCAACCAGATTTTCCAGTACCTAAAGCGGTGAAAGAGGAAATGATTGAAGCTATTAATAAGAATAAATCAGGTTATACAAAGAATGAAGGGATATTTGAACTGAGAGAAGCAATAAGTAAATATCTTTCAAATCAGAATATAAAATATTCTCCTGATGAAATATGTATTACTACAGGTGGAAGTGAAGCCATTTTTAGTTCCATACAAGGAATTTTAAATGAAGGAGAAACTATTTTAGTTCCAGATCCTGCATATCCAGCATATGAAGGATGTATAAAAATGCAAGGCGGAAATATAAAGAGGTATTCTTTAACAGAGGATTTTCAACCTAACTTTAATGAAATAGAAGAAATTCTAGATAGTGAAGGAAAAATTAAGGGGATTATAATCTCATACCCTTGTAATCCTACTGGTTCAATATTAAGTAAAGAAAGTTTTGAAAAATTTATTCAAATACTTAAAGATAGAGATATTGTTATTATTTCAGATGAGATGTATAGTTCAATTATATATGATGAGGAATATTTTTCTTTGGCTCAATGTAAGGAGATAATTGATAAGATCATACTAATAGGAGGATTTTCTAAGATATTTTCAATGACAGGTCTGAGAGTAGGGTATTTTTGTGCAAAAGATCAGCTATTAAATAAAATCAAAGTAGTTCATCAGCACAATGTAACCTGTGCCCCATCAATTGCTCAGTGGGGAGCTTTAGCAGGACTTAATTTTAGTATGGATGAAGTTAAAGAAAGAAATTTAGAATTTAAAAAAAGAAGAGATTATATTTGTAATAGGTTAAATCAATTAGGGATAGATGTGTATGTTCCCAAAGGAGCATTTTATATTTTTATAGACATGAGTTTTACAAAAATTATGAGTGAAGAATTATGTGATAGATTATTATATGAGCAGAAAGTTGCATTAGTACCAGGGAGTGCTTTTGGACCAAAAGGTGAGGGGTTTGTTAGGTTATCCTATTGTTATTCTATGAAGGAACTTAAAGAAGGACTTGATAGAATGGAAACTTGGCTTAAGAATAATAAACTGATTTAAAAGAAATGAAAGAGAAGAACCTTAAAAGAAGTTGAGAGTGGAGAACGATTGACATTTCTCTTCGAGAAATTTTATTTATATTGTTCCTTGGACAATATAGGTTTACTCGTTTCATTTGGGATGAAACATTGTAGTTTTGAATTGAATATTTTATTGGTTGTGAAACAATAGGGTTTTGCTCGTTTTATTTTGGATAAAACATTACGCTTTTGATAAAATATTTTGACTTTAGGTAATGCTATTTTTTAAGAGAGCGTTGATAATATGATTTTTTTAAGGGAACCAGTTGGCTCCCTTAATTGTGTTTATAGTAAGATATTAATAACAATTTATATATGGCATAGAACTCATTTATTATGTCTTAAGCTATTGTTAATTATCATATCTTTAATCTCAACATATAAGCAACTTGTGTAATGTCCTGACTATAAGTTAGACTTATCATTTTATAATATTTAGCATTACTTTAGCCAACTTTTGTGGATTTTCAATCATAGGCATATGACATGAGTTTTCAATAAAAATAAATTTGATTTTTTGAGAAATAACCTTGTCTAAGCATAAATCTTCTATTCTTTTATCATAATTAATTACCCCTCTATCTCCAAATATACCATAAATATTATTTGATATATTTTTTATATACTCAGTGTAGTCAAATTCTTCTTGTAATGATTTTTTCAAGTTCTCATTATAAAATTGTGCTTCACTTCTAATCATTTTCAAGATATTTTCACCATATAAATTCATATTTTCATTGGTCATTAAGTTACGATAAAACACATTTGCTGGTCTTAAATTAGACTCTATAAATATTACCTTGTCACACTTATATTCATACTTAGCAATTAACTCTAATCCAATTATGCCTCCCATGCTATGTCCAACAATAAAATCAAATTGCTCATCTTTATATTTATCAGCAACCCATCTTGTAATATCCCCTACACACTGTGCATTCTGAGTTATACCATGTGAATATTCAACATATGTAATATCAAAATCCAAAAAAAATCTTATAATTTCACTCCATACTTGGCTTGTGCAATTTGCACCATACAAAAATAATCCCTTCACCTTATTTCCTCCAATTTTATAATCATTTTTTATTTAGCTTTATTTTACTATTACATTTTACTTAGCGTATTTCATTTACGTCACACTTCAAATATGTTATTCATAAATACATTATGATTAACACATTATACTACAACATATCTAACGGTCATGTGTAAATATATTTGGAGATATATCTCTTTTTTAAAATACTGTCGAAAACTTTTTTTGTATTATAAACCTTATTATACCATTAGTGGCCGAATATTTTTCAACATCTTTTTAAAAAAGAGAGTTATGTTAAATAAAATGAATGAACCACCTTGGGTTAAAAAAAATAAAAATGTAGCTTCTGAGTTATATCAGAAACTACATTTTAAATCAAAGAACAAAGAATAGAGAATAAAGAAAAAATCAGGTTATTTTTCTTCCTATTGTCAGAAAAAAATATATAAGAGCTTTTTATGAACTAATCAATAGTATCTATTTACTCTATTATATTGAAAATTTAAAGTTTTCAGCTCTGCTGATAGGTATCCTGATTTGTTCTCTGTTCTCTATATAGTTTTTATTACCAAAGAATCTTTTGAATAAGGAATATTTTTAACTGAAAAGTCTATAACTCCTTTGATATAGATGAAACATTGATTTTTAAATACAATATTTTATCTCCAGATAAAATGAGTGAACCCCTCTTGTCCTTAAGAATAAAAAAATGTAGCTTCTGCCCAAAGGCAGAAGCATCCATCGTTCTCCACTCTGAATTTATGGAATGCGAAGCATTCTATAAATTAAGCATATCGTCCATATCATACAATCCAGAATTTTGATTAACTATATATTGAGCTGCTTTAAAAGCTCCCATTGCGAAGATGTTTTTTGAAAGAGCTTCATGTTTAATTGAAACTATTTCATCATTTCCAGCGAAAATTACTTCATGCTCGCCTACAATTGTACCGCCTCTTAAAGAGTGCATCCCAATTTCTTTTTTATCACGTTTGTGATATCCTTCTCTTCCATGAACATATTCATTTTCATCAGGTATAGAATTAATTATTGCATCACCTAAAAGATAAGCAGTACCCGACGGTGAATCTACTTTTTTATTGTGGTGCTTCTCAATAATCTCAATATCGAATCCATCATAAAGCACCCTAGATGCTTTAATTAATAAATTTTTAATAAGGTTTATTCCTAAAGACATATTTGCTGAGAAAAATATTGGTATTTCTGTACTAGATGATTTAATTTCTTTTATCTGATCGTCTGAAAATCCTGTAGTACATAATACAATAGGAAGTTTGTTTTTAATAGAAAATTTTATTAAGGAATCAAGAACTACAGGGTTACTAAAATCAATAATAACATCTATTTTTTCCTTTATATCTTCCAAATTTGAATAGACAGGAAAAGTAAAATCTGAGTTGCTGTCTTTATCAAATCCTGCTACTATTTGAATATTTTCTAGCTTGCTAGATTCTCTAATTAGAACTTTACCCATTGTTCCATTACATCCACTTAGTAATATATTAACCATAAAATCATCCTCTCTAACAAAGTTTATGCTTTTTAAGTTCAGATTCAAGAATTATTTTGTTGTTTTCATCCATATCTAATAAGGGCATTCTCAATAATCCGGCATTCATACCCATCATATTAAGAGCGGTTTTAATTGGTATTGGGTTAGTTTCAATAAATAAAGAATTAGATAATGATAAATATTTTAACTGTAAGTTTAGTGATTCTTTTGTTTTTCCTTCAAGATAAAGGTGAACCATTTTAGAAGTTTCCTCAGGAATAATATTTGCTAATACTGAAATAACACCTATTCCACCAACAGATAGAATTGGAATTATTTGATCATCATTCCCAGAATATATATCGAAGTCTTCACCACATAGTTCGCGAATTTTTATTATTTGACTAATATCCCCGCTAGCTTCTTTAACTGCATTAACATTCGAAAGTTTGCTAATTTTATATAGAGTTTCAGGAATTAAATTCATCCCTGTTCTACTAGGAACATTATATGCAATTATAGGTATTGATACTGAATCATTTATTGATTTAAAGTGTTCAAATAATCCTCTTTGAGTTGTTTTATTATAATATGGAGTAATAATTAATAACCCATCAATACCAATTTTTTCAGCCCAAACACTCATATTTATAGCCGCTTCTGTATTGTTAGAACCTGTACCAGCGATTACAGGAATTCTTTTACCTACTATATCTACAACGAATTTAATTGTTTCTTTTTTCTCTTGAGTGGACATTGTTGAAGCCTCACCTGTTGTTCCACAAACTATGATAGCATCAGTCTTTTTTTCAATATGCCATTCAACAAGTTTTTCTAATGTTTTAAAATCAACACCATTTTTAGTAAATGGTGTAACTATGGCAACACCAGAACCTTTGAATAATGTCATAATATCAACTCCCTTCATTCTATAAAATATCTTATTGATACCTTTACTTTATTATATAGTTCTTTTTATTAAAATAACATAGCTTTGTTAAATTTTTGGAGAATAATAAATATTCATATTAAGCACAATAATTATAAGTAATGCAAATATAATGTGTAGAAAAGAGGGGAAATATGATTAAATTTATTATTCGAAGGATATTATACATGCTTTTCACGCTCTTGGTAGTAATAACAATAACATTTTTTCTAATAAGAGCTATTCCAGGGGATCCTTTAGCATCAATGGCTAGGAAATTGCCTGAGCAAACAAAGATTAATTACTATGCTAAATATGGTTTAGATAAGCCCATAATAGTGCAGTATGGAATTTTTTTGAAGAATCTTATTTTTCATGGAGATTTAGGTGAATCATTAACTTATCCAGGAAGAAAAGTAACAAAAACAATATTTGAATATGCACCAGTTTCAGGTAGATTAGGAATACAAGCAATTACAATTGGATTTACCATAGGAATTATTCTAGGAATTATTGCAGGATTTAATAGAAACAAAGGACCTGATTATGTTGTTATGTTTGTAGCAATCTTAGGAATTTCAGTTCCAAGTTTCGTTATAGCTGCATTATTACAGTATTTTTTCACTGTTAAATTTAACTTATTACCGACAATTGGATGGGGTGCTTTTAAGCATACTATATTACCTTCAATCGCTTTAAGTTTTGGATCTATAGCAAAATATGCAAGGTATATGAGAGCTAATTGTTTAGATATAATTATGCAAGATTATATACTTACTGCAAAAGCAAAAGGGGTATCTAAATTTTCATTAGTAACTAAACATGTTATTAGAAATGCAATTTTGCCTGTAATAACTTTATTGGGTCCACAGATTGCACTTGTTTTTACTGGATCGTTTGTAATCGAAAGTATATTTTCTATACCTGGTCTTGGATCCTATTTTGTATCCTCTGTTTCAAACAGAGATTACACTATGATAATGGGGCAAACAGTTTTTATTTCATTTTTATTCGTTACTTCTCTTTTGGTGGTTGATTTAGTATATGGATTAGTTGATCCAAGAATAAGATTGGGTGCAGGAAAGAAATAGGAGGTAATAATATGGCTGAAAATTTCAATGATTTGAATTTAGATAAAAATAAATTCAAGAGGATAGGTACGAGTAAAGGTGAAGGGGATGTGATTTTAAGACCTAGTCTAACATATTGGCAAGATGCGTGGAGACGATTAAAGCTAAATAAGGTTGCCATTTGTTCAATGATAGTATTGATTTTAATTATTATTATGACAGTTATTGGCCCTTGGATAGCTAGGTATCCTTTTCAAGCTATAAGTAATGAAATTAATCAAGGACCTAGTGTTGAACATTTGTTTGGAACAGATCAAATTGGGAGAGATATTTTTTCTAGAGTTTGGGTAGGAGGAAGAGTATCGATCTTAATTGGATTACTAGGAGCGCTAATAGATACTGTTGTAGGATCCATTTATGGTGGGATATCAGGATATTTTGGTGGAGTTGTAGATGATGTGATGATGAGAATTGTTGAAATATTAGTAAGTATACCTTATTTAGTGTTAGTAATACTTGTTTCTCTAATTGTTGGTAAAGGTATTGGATCACTAATACTAGCTATGACATTGACTGGATGGTGCTATATGGCACGATTAGTGAGAGGGCAACTGTTACAGATAAAGGAGCAGGAATATATTTTGGCGGCATCTGCTTTAGGAGCAAGTCCAGCAAGAATTATTGGTAGACATCTTATACCAAATACTCTTAGTATAATGATTGTTGCAATCACCTTTGATATTCCAGGGTTCATATTTGGAGAAGCATTTTTAAGTTATATTGGATTAGGAGTTCAATCTCCAAATACAAGTTGGGGAGCACTTGCATCATCGGCTCAACAACAATTAATGTTTTACCCTTACCAATTATTTTTCCCTGCACTATTCATAAGTTTAACAATGTTATCATTCCAACTATTGGGAGATGGATTAAGAGATGCACTGGATCCTAAATTAAGAACGTAATAGAGGGGGAAAATCTATGGAAAAAATATTAGATGTGCAAGACTTAAAAGTATCCTTTCATACCTATGCTGGAGAAGTTCAGGCAGTTAGAGGTGTTAGCTTTTATTTGAATAAAGGAGAGACTCTAGCTATTGTTGGTGAATCAGGGTGTGGGAAAACAGTAACTTCAAAATCAATTATGAGATTGTTACCAGAACCAATGCCGGCTGAAATTAAAAAATCAACAAAAATACTATTTAATGAAAAAGATATTCTTAAAATGAATGAAAAAGAATTAAGACAACTTAGGGGTGCGGATATATCGATGATATTCCAAGATCCTATGACTTCACTTAATCCAACAATGACTATTGGAAAACAAATAGCAGAAAGTTTAATCATTCATAGAGGTATGAAAAAACAAGAAGCACTTGATGAAGCAATAAAGATGCTTAAATTAGTTAATATTCCAAATGCAGATAAAAGAGCAAATCAATATCCTCATGAATTTTCAGGAGGTATGAGACAAAGAGCTATGATAGCAATTGCGTTAGCTTGTAATCCAAAAGTTCTAATTGCTGATGAGCCAACAACTGCATTAGATGTTACTATACAAGCACAAATTATGGATTTAATAAAAGAGTTACAAAATAATCTTGGAACAGCTGTTATTCTTGTAACTCATGACTTAGGGGTAGTTGCTGATGTTGCTGACAGAATTCAAGTTATGTATGCTGGGATAGTAATTGAGAGAGGGGCGACAGATGAAGTGTTTTATAATCCTAAACATCCATATACATGGGCATTGTTGAAGTCTGTACCTAGATTAGAGACTGGGAATAAAGATGTACTTTATGCTCTTGGAGGAACCCCCCCAGATCTTATTAAACCACCTATAGGATGTCCTTTTGCTGCAAGATGTGAATATTGTATGGAAATTTGCAAAGAAACGATGCCAGAAGCAACTATGTTAAGTCAAACTCATGAGGTTAAATGTTGGTTACAGCACCCCTTTGCACCAAAAGAGGGTTTGCCAGAAGAGGTTATTGAAGGAGGATCTAATAATGAAAAATGATGTTTTAATAGAAGTTAAAAACCTTAAAAAGCATTTTAAAGTAGGTCCAAAATCGGTGTTGAAAGCTGTAGATGATGTTTCGTTTGATATATATAAGGGAGAGACTTTGGGGTTAGTAGGAGAGTCGGGATGTGGAAAAACAACCTGTGGGAGAACTGTTATGGGTTTGTATGAAGCAAGTGGAGGTGATGTGATATTTAATAAAACAATAAATGTTCATAAATTAAATAAGAAGGAGAAGAAAGATTTTGCTAGGAAATCTCAGATAATTCTTCAGGACCCATATGCTTCTTTAAATCCTAGAATGACTGTTGGAGATATTATTGGTGAAGGAATAGATATTCATAGTATTCATAGAGGGGATGAGAGAACAAAAAGAATATACGAATTATTGGATCTTGTTGGATTGAATAAGGAACATGCTTCAAGATTTCCTCATGAGTTTTCAGGTGGGCAGAGGCAAAGGATAGGTATAGCTAGAGCGCTTGCTATAGAACCAGAGTTTATAGTGTGTGATGAACCGATATCAGCATTAGATGTTTCAATTCAAGCTCAAGTAGTTAATCTGCTTATAGAATTGCAAAGAAAATTTGGATTAACATATTTATTTATTGCTCATGATTTATCTATGGTTAAGCACATAAGTGATAGAGTTGGAGTAATGTATCTTGGTAAACTCGCTGAATTATCTAGTAGCGATGAACTTTACTCAAATCCATTGCATCCATATACTCAAGCTTTGTTATCAGCAATTCCAATACCTGATCCCAAAGTAGAAAGAACTAAAGAAAGAATTGAATTAAAAGGAGAAATTCCAAGTCCTATAAATCCAGTAGAGGGATGTAGGTTTGCTTCAAGGTGCGGTTATGTAATGGAAAAATGTAAGGAAAAAACACCAGAATTACTGGAAGTTAAAAAAGGACATTTTGTTGCATGTCATCTTGTGAATAAGGAAAGTACATAAAAATTTAAAATTAACTAATACTAAGGTATATGACAAATGTAAAGTAATACAGTCCAAAAGTAAATTAAAAAAATAAGGGGGACTTTAAGTGAAAAGAAAAAGATTAATAGCGTCATTATTAGCAATATCACTTTCTGCTGGTTTCTCATTTGCTTCATGCGGTGAGAAGAATAAAATTAATGAAAATGGTAAGAAAAATGGTAATGATACTAAGGTTACTATGGATAAGGATCAATACTTAAATATATTCTTGGGTCAGGAACCTAAATCAATTGACCCTTCAAGATCAAGTGATACTTATTCAACACAGGTTTTAAGTCATATTACTGATGGATTAACAAGAATCGAACAAGATGAATCAGGTGATAAAATCGTACCAGGTATAGCTGAAAAATGGGAAGTTAGTGAAGATGGAACTAAATGGACTTTCTATTTAAGAGATGCTAAATGGAGTGATGGAAATAATATCACTGCAAAAGATTTTGAATATGGAATAAAAAGAACTCTTAATCCAGACACGGGTTCAAATTATGCTTGGTTAATTACTCCAGTTATAAAGAATGCAGCTAAGTATAATAAAGGAGAAGGTGCTGTTGAAGAAGTTGGGGTTAAAGCTGTTGATGAAAAAACATTGGAAATTAACTTAGAATCGCCTATAGCGTATTTTTTAGATCTTACATATTTCAAAGTTATGTATCCTCAAAGAGAAGATATGGTGGAGAAATATGGTGATGCATATGGCTCAGAATCAGAACATATGCTTAGTTCAGGAGCATTTGTATTAGATAAATGGGTACATGATAGTGAACTGATTTTCAAAAAAAATCCTAGCTATTGGAATGTAGAAAATATTAAGCTTGATACAGTAACAATGAAAATTGTAAAAGATGAGAGTGCACAAATGAATACTTTATTCACTGGTGAAGTGGATTTAGGAGCAGTAACAAAACCGGAATGGAAAGAAAAATTTGATGGCACAGGGGATTTCGAATATTCATCAGTTGCACAACCTACAGTTACGTATGAAGTATTTAATCAAAATAGTAAATACTTTAAAAATAACAAGATTAGAAAAGCTTTTGTAATAGCTTTAGATAGAGTTGCAATAAATGATACTCTATATAGAGGCGCAAATGATCCAGCATATGCGTGGATACCACCTTCAGTTCAAATTGGTGGAGAAGATTTTAGAAATAAAGCTGATAATCTACCAGTTAAAAAACTTATGGAAGAATATAAGGATCCTAAAGCTTTATTAATTGAAGGATTAAAAGAATTAGGAGAAAGTGAAAATCCAGCAGATATGTCTATAGTAATGCTGCAAAGTGGAACTACTGCTAGATCAAGAGAATTTGCAGAATTTGAACAACAGAGATTACAAGAAGTTTTAGGTATAAACGTTTCTATTGATTATTATGAATGGGCTGTTTTCAGTGATAAAATTCATAAAGGGGAGTATGACTTTGCTTCTCAAGGCTGGATGGGAGACTATAATGACCCTATGACATTCCTTGAAATGTTTACAAGTACTGCAAATGTAGTGCCATCTGGATGGGTTAATGAGGAATATGATAAGTTGATCAAAGATTCAACTATGACTGTAGATCAAGATGCTAGATTCGAGATGTTCAAGAGAGCAGAAGATATCCTGATTTATGAGGATACTGTAATATCACCTTGGATTTTCCGTAAAAGTTCTACTTATACAAGAAAATACGTTAAAAATGTTATGGTTCCATTATTCGGAACTGTAGATGTAACAAAAGCTTACACTGAAGGAAGAAGCAAATAGAGTGATTGGAAAAAACTTGTCGAAAGATAAGTTTTTTCTATTTTAAATTATAAATCTCCTGAAATAATGATTGTGATTATTAAAATAAGTTAAATATAATTTAAAGCTTACTAAAATGTAATGCAAAATAAATGTTAGTGTAAGATAAATCTGATAAAATAGAATTATGAATTGACAGAAAAAAGCGAAAAGTTTAAAAAAAGAAAAAGTTGTAACGAGAATAGTTTAATTTGATTCAAAATGAATTTGCGAAATGATGAATAATGATGTAAAGTATTAGTTAATTGTCGTAAAAAGTAAAAATTATTATACGAAATACTAAAACATAAACCTAATACAAATTGCATGATAAATCGACAAAACTTTTAATAATCAATTAAAACAGAAAACATAAAAAATTATGGTTTTCAAAAGTTATAAAAGTTTACACATAACATTATTATGATTGATTCTTTTAATTTTGACACAGTAAATCATTTGGTCATATTAGAAGATGATATATATTTATCAACGTTAAGATAAATGATGGGAGGATGAATAATGCTTAAGTTTATTGCTAAAAGAATAGGGTACATGTTTTTAACTTTATTTATTGTAACAACAATAACATTTATGTTAATTCGTGCAATACCAGGAGATCCACTTGCTAGTATGGCTAGGAAATTACCAGAACAAACGAGACTTAACTACTACGCTAAATATGGTTTGGACAAGCCGGTAATGGTTCAGTATGGTGTGTTTTTGAAAAATTTAGTTTTACATGGAGATTTAGGAGAGTCTCTTACATATCCAGGAAGAAAAGTAACTGATACAATTAAAAAATATGCTCCTGTATCAGGAAAATTAGGTATTCAAGCAATTGGAATGGGATTCACATTAGGAATTTTAATGGGTATTTTAGCAGCGTTTAATAGAAATAAATGGCCTGATTATCTTGTTATGTTTATTGCTATATTAGGGGTATCAGTACCAAGTTTTGTTATAGCTTCATTATTGCAATATTTCTTTAGTGTTAAATGGCAGATATTGCCTACAATTGGATGGGGTGGATTTAAATACACTATATTACCGGCTATAGCTTTAAGTTTCGGATCTATAGCTAAATACGCAAGATATATGAGAGCTAACTGTTTAGATATTATTGGACAAGATTATATTTTAACTGCTAAAGCGAAAGGTGTTTCAAAAATATCATTAGTAGTTAAACATGTTATAAGAAATGCGATTTTACCAGCTATTACGTTATTAGGACCTCAAATTGCAATGATATTTGTTGGATCATTTGTAATCGAGAGTATTTTCTCAATCCCAGGATTAGGATCTTACTTCGTTTCTTCTATATCTAACAGAGACTATACTATGATTATGGGACAAACGGTGTTTATATCATTCTTATTTGTTTCATCGCTTGTTGTAGTAGATATTTTATATGGAGTTATTGACCCAAGAATTAGACTTGGTGGAGGAAAAAAATAAGGAGGTAAAATAGATGTCTGTTGAATTAAATAAAGATAAGTTTAAAATTATAGGTTGTGATAATGCTGATGCAGAAGTTATTTTAAGACCTAGTATGACTTTCTGGCAGGATGCATGGAGAAGATTAAAACAAAATAAAGTAGCGATGGGTTCTATGGTAATGCTTGTATTAATATGCATTATGACGGTTATTGGACCTTGGATAGCTAAATATCCATATGAAGCAATAAGTGATGCAATAAATCAGGGACCTTCTGCTGAACATTGGTTTGGAACTGATCAGATTGGAAGAGATACCTTTGCTAGAGTTTGGCAAGGTGGAAGAATTTCAATGCTTATCGGAATCATTGGAGCTATAGTTGATACTGTAGTAGGTTCTATCTATGGGGGTATTTCAGGATACTTTGGTGGTATTGTTGATGACATAATGATGAGAATAGTTGAAGTTCTAGTAAGTATTCCTTACTTAATAGTTGTAATTTTAATTTCTTTAATTGTTGGAAAAGGTGTAGGTGCTCTTATTATAGCTATGACAATCACGGGATGGTGTTACATGGCAAGATTGGTTAGAGGACAACTTCTTCAAATTAAAGAACAAGAATATGTTTTAGCGGCAACTGCTTTAGGTGCAAGTCCAGCAAGAATAATAGGAAGACATTTAATACCAAATACTTTAGGTATTATGATAGTTGCAATTACATTTGATATACCAGGATTTATTTTCGGAGAAGCCTTCTTAAGTTATATAGGACTTGGAGTGCAGTCGCCAGAGACAAGTTGGGGTGCTCTCGCTTCAGCGGCTAAAGAACAATTAATGTTCTATCCAGAACAATTATTATTCCCGGCCTTATTTATCAGTTTGACAATGTTGTCATTCCAACTGTTAGGTGATGGATTGAGAGACGCGCTAGATCCTAAGTTGAGACAATAACAGAGGAGGAATATAAGATGGAAAAAATTCTAGACGTACAAGATTTGAAAGTGTCATTCCATACTTACGCAGGAGAAGTTCAAGCGGTAAGAGGAGTAAGCTTTCACTTAAATAAAGGTGAAACGTTAGCTATAGTTGGTGAATCAGGATGTGGTAAAACAGTTACGTCTAAATCTCTTATGAGATTGCTACCTGAACCAATGCCGGCAGAAATAAAGAAAACATCTAAAATACTATTCGATGGTAAGAATATTTTAGATATGAAAGAAAAAGAGTTAAGAAGTCTAAGGGGAGCAGATATATCTATGATATTCCAAGACCCTATGACATCGCTTAACCCTACTATGACAATAGGGAAGCAAATAGCAGAAAGTTTGATTATTCACAGAGGATTAAGTAAAGCACAAGCTTTTGAAGAAGCTGTTAAGATGTTAAAGTTAGTTAATATCCCAAATGCGGAAAAGAGAGCTAAGCAATATCCTCATGAGTTCTCAGGTGGAATGAGACAAAGAGCTATGATTGCTATTGCACTTGCATGTGATCCAAAAGTTCTAATTGCAGATGAACCTACAACTGCTCTTGACGTTACAATTCAAGCGCAAGTTATGGATTTAATTAAAGAACTACAAAAAAGATTAGGTACAGCTGTTATACTTGTTACTCATGACCTTGGAGTTGTTGCTGATGTGGCTGATAGAATTCAGGTAATGTATGCAGGAGTAGTAATTGAAAGAGGCACAACTGATGAAGTGTTCTATAATCCAAAGCATCCATATACATGGGCGTTACTTCAGTCGGTTCCAAGACTTGAAACTGAAAACAAAGATGTATTATATGCACTAGGAGGAACACCGCCTGATCTTGTGAAACCTCCGATAGGGTGTCCGTTTGCGGCTAGATGTGAATATTGTATGGATATTTGTAAAGAAGCTATGCCGGACGACACTAGAATAAGTGAAACGCATGGTGTAAGTTGTTGGTTGCAACATCCATTAGCTCCAAAGGTGGAAGTGCCTAAAGCAATAAAAAAAGGAGGAGCAGAATAATGTCTAACAAAGAAATATTAATTCAAGTAAAGAATTTGAAAAAACATTTTAATGTTGGTCCTAAAGCTGTTCTTAAAGCTGTAGATGATGTAACGTTTGATATCTATAAAGGAGAAACATTAGGTCTTGTTGGAGAATCAGGATGTGGTAAGACTACATGTGGTAGAACTGTAATGGGACTATATAATGCAACTGGTGGAGAGGTTATTTTCGATGGAAATATCAATGTGCACAAGTTGAATAAAAAAGAGAAAAAAGACTTTGCTAGAAAATCACAGATAATACTTCAAGATCCATATGCATCACTTAATCCAAGAATGACGGTTGGAGATATAGTTGGAGAAGGTATTGATATACACAATTTATATAAGGGTCAAGAAAGAACAAAGAGAATATTTGAGCTTCTTGAGTTAGTTGGTCTAAACAAAGAACATGCATCAAGGTTCCCTCATGAATTCTCAGGTGGACAAAGACAGAGAATTGGTATTGCGAGAGCTTTAGCAATAGAGCCTGAATTCATAGTGTGTGATGAACCAATATCGGCGCTAGATGTATCTATACAAGCTCAGGTTGTTAACTTATTAATTAAGCTTCAAGAAGAATTTGGTCTTACTTACCTATTTATTGCACATGATTTATCTATGGTAAAACATATAAGTGATAGAGTTGGAGTAATGTATTTAGGTAATCTGGTTGAAATTACAACTAGTGAAAAGTTGTATGCAGAACCACTTCACCCATATACGCAAGCTTTATTATCTGCTATTCCAGTTCCGGATCCAGAAGTTGAGAGGACTAAAGAAAGAATAAATATAGAAGGTGAAATTCCAAGTCCAATCAATCCTAAACCAGGTTGTAGATTTGCCAGTAGATGTAGATTTGTTAAAGACATCTGTAAAGAGCAAACACCTGAACTGATTGAAGTTAAGGAAGGGCATTTTGTAGCTTGTCACTTGGTGAAATAACACCAAGTGATGCTGCTGAATATATTTTATTTATATTAAATTATTAAGGAAAAGTATTAAACAAACAAACAAACAAAACTAGTTTTAGTGGCTAGAAAAAAAGGAGGTTTTTTTGTGAAGAGCAAAAAAATGATTGCAGCTTTAATGGCATTGACTGTAGGGACGGGTACGGTATTAACAGCGTGTGGTGATAAAGCAACAAATAATGGGAATACTTCAAAGTCGAATGCAGAAGAAAGTAATGGTATAGATGAAGAACAGTTTCTAAACATCTTTTTAGAAGCAGAACCAAAAACTATCGACCCATCTAGATCATCAGATTTATATTCTAATCAGATTTTAACTCATATAGTGGATGGTTTGACAAGAATTGAGCAAGATGAGAATGGTGATAAAATTGTTCCGGGAATCGCTGAAAATTGGGAAACTAGTGAAGATGGACTTGTATGGACATTTCATTTAAGAGATGCTAAATGGAGTGATGGAGTTGACGTTAAAGCACAAGATTTCGAATATGGTGTTAAAAGAACTTTAGATCCTGTTACAGGTTCAAATTATGCTTGGTTAATAACTCCAGTTATTAAAAATGCATCTGCTTTTAATAAAGGAGAAGCTACAGCTGATGAGGTTGGAGTAAAAGCATTAGATGATAAAACCGTACAATTTACATTAGAAAGTCCTGTAGCGTATTTCCTAGACCTTACATATTTTAGAGTGATGCTTCCACAAAGACAAGATATTATTGAACAATATGGAGAAGCTTATGGTTCAGAAGCTGAACAAATGATTTCAAATGGTGCATTTACATTAGAAAGTTGGACTCATGATAGTGAATTAGTTTTCAAAAAGAATCCATCATATTGGAATGCTGATGTAGTTAAGCTTGACACGGTATCAATGAAAATTGTTAAAGATGAAAGTGCTAGAATGAATACTTTATTTACTGGACAGGTTGACTTAGGGGCAGTATCAAAAGCGGAATGGATGAATAAATTCAATGAAATGGGTGAGTTCGATTATAATTCTGTAGCTAAACCAAGTGCTGTTTATGAAGTGTTTAACCAGAACAGTAAATATTTCAAAAATGATAAGATAAGAAAAGCATTTGTTACAGCAATCGATAGAGAAGCTATTAACGAAACATTATATAGAGGAATCTATTTACCAGCATATGCTTGGGTTCCTTATGCAGTTCAAATTGGAGGAGAAGAGTTTAGAGATAAATCTGGAGAGCTTCCAATAAAGAGATTAATTGAAGAAAATCAAGATCCGAAAGCTTTATTAATTGAAGGATTAAAAGAGTTAGGAGAAAGTGAAAATCCTGCTGATATGACAGTAACTATGCTGCAAAGTGGAACGAATTCAAGATCAAGAGAGTTTGCTGAATTTGAACAACAAAAATTACAAGAGGTTCTTGGAATTAATGTTAAAATTGATTACTATGAGTGGGCGGTATTTAGTGATTTAATTCATAAAGGTGAATATGATTTTGCTTCTCAAGGATGGTCTGGAGACTATAATGATCCTATGACGTTCTTGGAGATGTTCGCTTCAACTGCAGATGTAGTACCATCTGGATGGGTGAATGAAGAGTATGATAGATTAATTAAGGAATCTACAATGACTACAGATCAAGAGAAGAGATTTGAAATGTTTAAGAGAGCAGAAGAAATCTTACTTTACGAAGATGCTGTAATCTCTCCTTGGATTTTCCGTAAAACATCTACATACACTAGAAAATACGCTAAGGGTGTTATGACTCCACTATTTGGAACAATTGATGTAACTAAAGCTTACACTGTAAGTAGAGATAAATAATTAAGTTTAGAGACCAAAGGGGAACCTTTGGTCTTTATTAATATTTATGACAAAAAAATACACCTTACGACATTGTAATGTAAGATTGTAAGTATTGTAAGATAAATGTAAGGTAAAAGTAAGATAATTATGTTAAAATAATATTAACATTTAAGCAAACGATAATATTTTAATGTCAAAACACTAAGTATATCAGATTTGATTTCAAATTTATAGTAATCGTATCAGAATTTAGAATTCCAATGTATTGTGAATAAAAATTAAGAATATCAACAAAATTATAGGGAAAAATTTTTTTTAATTAAAACATTACAAATACATAAGTTAAACATTACTTTAATTTAAATTTTCAGAATAAATGGAAGTTTATTAAAAATCAATCAATAAGATGTGATTTTATTCATTAAAACAAATGATAAAAATATTAATTACTTTAATATTAAACACTTTATTATACACATTAAAGTGAAACAAACAAAGGGGGATTTCCAATGAAAAGTAAAAGATTACTTGCGCTTACTATGGCGGCAACAATGGCTGTTGGAGGAGTACTAACTTCATGTGGTAAAAAAGATGAGAGTGCTAAAGTGAATGAAAAACCAAATGACTCTCAAGGGGCAAAAGTTGAAGGTGAGAAGATTGACGAAGAGCAGTACATGAAAATTTTCTTAGATCAAGAACCAAAATCAATTGACCCTTCTAGATCTACTGATATGTATTCAAATCAAATATTAACACATATTGTGGATGGATTAACTAGAATTGAGCAAGATGAAAATGGGGACAAGATTGTTCCTGGAATCGCTAAGAGTTGGAATGTAAGTGATGATGGATTGGTATGGACATTCAATTTGAGAGATGCGAAGTGGAGTGATGGAATAGAAGTAACTGCGAAAGACTTTGAGTATGGTATTAAGAGAACATTAGATCCTAACACTGGATCAAGATATGCTTGGTTAATAACACCAGTTATTAAAAATGCTGCTGCATTTAACTCAGGTGAAGGTACTGCAGATGAACTAGGAATTAAGGTAATTGATGATAAAACAATAGAATTCACATTAGAATCTCCTATAGCATACTTCTTAGATATTACTTACTTTAGAGTAATGTTACCACAAAGACAAGATATTGTTGAGAAATATGGTGAAGCTTATGGTTCGGAAGCAGAGCAAATGGTTTCAAATGGTGCATTTACACTTGAGTCTTGGTTACATGACAGTGAGTTAACGTTCAAGAAAAATCCTACATACTGGAATGCAGAAGAAGTTATTCTTGAAGATTTAACAATGAGTATTGTTAAAGATGAAAGTGCTAGAATGAACACTATATTCACTGGAGCGGTAGATTTAGGTACTGTTTCTAAAGCAGAGTGGAGAGAAAAGTTCGCAGCTATGGATGAGTTAGTTTATTCATCAAAAGCTAAGCCATCTGCATCATATGAGATATATAACCAAAACAATAAATACTTTAAGAATGAAAAAATTAGAAAAGCTTTTATTATTGCTTTAAATAGAGAAGATGTTGTAGATGTACTATATAGAGGTGTTGGACAACCTGCATACGCTTGGGTACCACCTTCAGTACAAATTGGTGGAGAAGATTTTAGAGCTAAAGCTGACTCTTTACCAGTTAAAAAACTTATTGATGAAAATCCAGATGCTAAAGCACTGTTGATTGAGGGATTAAAAGAACTTGGAGAAAGTGAAAACCCTGCAGATATGGCTATAACCATGCTTCAAAGTGGAACAGATGCTAGAGCAAGAGAATTTGCAGAATTTGAGCAACAGTTATTAGAAAAGAAGTTAGGAATTAGCGTAAAAGTTGATTACTATGATTGGGCTATATTTAGTGAAAAACTAGATAATCTTGAGTATGAATTTGCTTCATTAGGATGGGGTGGAGACTACAACGATCCAAATACTTTCTTAGAAATGTTTACTTCAACAGCTGGAATAGCTCCAACTGGATGGGTTAATGCAGAGTATGACAAGTTAATTGCAGATGCTGCTCAAACAATTGACCAAGAAGCGAGATTTGAAATGTTTAAGAGAGCTGAAGAAATTCTTATATATGAAGATGCTAATATGTCTCCATGGATATTCAGAGCAAGTTCAACATTCACAAGAGAATATGCTAAAGGTGTAATGACTCCGCTATTCGGAACAATAGATGTAACTAAGGCTTACACAGTAGGAAGAAAATAATTGATTTTTTTAAGCTAGAGTATTCATACTCTAGCTTTTTATTTTTGAATAAAAATCGCCTTTGAAGTTAAAAATAAAAATAAAATAACTTAAAGGAGATAGTTATGGGAAAAACACCTTTGAAAAAAGTAATAAAAGCTAAATTGAAGTCAAACAGAGAACTGTCTGAAATGGAAAAAATAAGAGAAAAAATTAAATATGAAATTGCAGAAGAACTAGGCTTAGAAGAAAAAGTTAGAAAAGAAGGTTGGGGAGCACTTACGGCTGAAGAGAGTGGAAGGATTGGTGGAATGATGACTAAAAGAAAAAAAACATTAAATCTTCCCAAAAATAAAGATATATTAAAAAATTAACAGCTTTAAATAAAGAGGTTTTTTTGATATAATACATAATTAGAGAAAAGTCAGAGTAATGACTAAGTCTAAAAAAGTGTAGCTTTTAGATGGTATTCTAAAAGCTAATACTGTTTTGAGGTGAAATTATGATATGTTACAATAAGTTAGCAGAAATTTATGATCAACTAATATATGAAGATATTGATTATAAGGAGATTGGAAATTTTATATTGACTCAAATGGAACAATTAGATATTAGTAAAAAAAAATATCTAGATTTAGCTTGTGGCACAGGGAACCTTACGGCGAGTATAGGGGAAAATTTTAATACTGTATATGGGTTGGATTTATCTCAAGATATGCTATGTAAGGCGGAAGATAAATTGAGGGATAAAAAATTGAACCACAAATTATTATGCATGGATATAACGGATTTTCATATAAATGATAAAGTTAATTTAGTAACAAGTTGTCTAGATTCTACCAACTATATTATAGAAGAAAAAAAATTAATAAATTATTTTAAATGCGTATTTAATGCTTTAAATGAAAATGGGATATTTGTATTTGATATAAATTCAGAATATAAACTTAAAGAGATATTAGGTAATAATACATTCACATATGATGAAGAAGATTTATTTTATGTATGGGAAAATGAAATTGAGAATGAATGTATAAATATGTATTTGACTTTTTTTATTAAGAATGGACAAGTATATGAGAGATTTGATGAAGAACATTTAGAAAGAATATATTCTATTAATATGATGGAAAGTATTTTAAAATCATGTGGATTTGATATAATTAAAATTAGGGATAATTATTCAGAGAATAAAGTTACAGAAACTACAGAGAGAATTGTGTTTGTAGTTAAGAAAGGATAACAGGAGGAAGAAAAAATGCAAGATAAATTAATAAGAGCAATTGCACATAATGGAGATATAAGAGTTATTGGAGCTCAAACTACTAATTTGGTTAATGAAGGAATATCTATTCATAAATGCGTACCGACTGCAGCTGCTGCATTAGGAAGAATGTTAACAGCTGGAGTTTTAATGGGATCAACCCTAAAGTCAGAGCAAGATAAGCTTACTTTGAAGATGGATGGAGGAGGTATTGCTAAAGGTATAATTGTTACTGCTTCAAGTGATTGTAGCGTGAAAGGATATATCGGCAATCCTGATGCCCATTTGCCGGCAAATGATAACGGGAAGTTAGATGTAAGTGGTATAATTGGAAAAGATGGTAGTTTTGTAGTTATAAGGGATATGGGTTTGAAAAAACCTTATGTAGGTCAAATACCTATTTATACTGGAGAGATAGGTGATGACATTGCATATTATTATACTACTTCTGAACAAACACCTTCTGCTGTTGGACTAGGAGTCCTTGTGGAACCTGATTATACAGTAAGTGCGGCAGGGGGATTCATTATACAGATGATGCCAGGAGCTAGTGAAATGGTAGCGGATATATTGATGTATAGATTAGAAGAAATACCTTCAATAACTCAGATGTTATCAGAAGGAAAAACAATCGAAGATATTTTAAAGTTAATTTTTGAAGATATGAACTTTGAAATTTTAGAAGATGCAAAACCAGAATACAAATGTGATTGTACTAGAGATAAAGTTGAGAAAGCTTTAATAAGTATTGGTAAAACGGACTTGCAGAACATTGTAGATGAGAATAAAGTTGAAGAAATAGCGTGTCAGTTCTGCAGTACTAAGTATGAATTCACTCCAGATGATATAAAGAAATTAATTACTGAAATTTAATAAAAACCCCTTTAATGAAGAGTTGTTGCTTCGTTGAAGGGGTTTTTCATTTTATAAAAGAATAAAGACGAGAGATTTTGGGACCTAATCTCTATACAGTTTAAATTGTAAATTATTTTTAACCTAATTACTAAATAAATGGGTTATAGTGATAATATATATAAATAGTTGAATCTGAATTATAGTTTAAGAAAGGATATAATAATTATGAATAAAAAGCTTGTTATATTAAAACAAAACAATCTGCAAATAGACTGTTGGATGGTATAAATGATACAAATCTCAAAAAGTTAAGTAACTCTGATAAAGCTGTTGTTATTGAAGATAATGCATTGGAAAATGCTATAAGAACAGTAATTGATAAGCCGAAAGGTTATATATATATTAATGATCTTTCAAATATATTAGAACTTGATGCAAGTCAAAAAGGTATTAAAAGCTTGAATGGTTTGGGAAATTTAATTAATTTAGAGAAATTAAATTTGACAGATAATGAAGTTTTAGATATTGAGCCACTAAGAAATTTAACTGAGTTGAAAGAATTATATTTAACTAATTGTAATATTAAAGAATTAACTAGTATAAAGAACCTAACTAATTTAGAAAGATTGTATATTGGTAATTTTAGACGAGGCAGAACTTATTTTAATAAGTATACAGATTTAAAGGCATTGGAGAAATTAATAAAACTAAAAGAATTAAATATTCAGTGTATGAGTATAAATTTAGAGGGAATAGAGTACTTGAGTGAACTGGAAAGTTTGAGTCTGTATTATAATCTGAATTTAAAGAATATAGAAAAGTTAAGTAACTTAGTAAATATTAAAAAGTTAGATATAAGTTATACCGATGTAAGTGATATTAATTCACTGAAATTATTAACAGAACTAACAGAAGTAAATATTTCCAATTCAGAGATAACTGACATCAGTGTATTAAGTAAGTTCACTAAATTAAACAAATTGATAGCATGGAATATAATTAATGATCAAGACTATGAAATATTAAAAGAATCCTTACCTAAATGTGGTGTTTTTTATAAACCAAGATAAAATAAGTAAACCTCTCTTGTCCTAAAGAACAATAAAATGTAGCTTCTGACCCTAGTCAGAAGCATCCATCATTCTCCATTCTCCATTCTCAATTCTCCATTAGGGTTTAGAAGGTTTTGCTAAACCCGCAAAATGCTTCCTCTATCTATTAAATGTGAATTTGAAAGATAAATAGGTTTCACTTCATGTTTTATTAAAAATTTCAAAATTTCATTTCCGTATTTGAACTTTTCAAGACTACCGAAAAAAGCCAACTCTCCTTCTGAAATCAAGCCACAGGTTCCACCAATAAAGCCATAATCTAATCCAGGAAGTTCAATATCACCAGGAGGGATTTCAAGAACATCAATATCATAAGGAGCTAGAGCTTTAATGATGGATTTGTCAGATGTTATTAAAGCTTTATTCGATACAATCGCAGTTGAACATTTTGTATATCCTTGTTTCACATTTATACATATTTTATCTTCTATGAAGGGTATAATACTTTTGTCTATAAATTTAAGTGCTCCGATATAATAATCCTTGAGTAAAACTGAATTAAGTAAAATATTTTTGGGATATGTTGCATCTAAAGAAGATTGTGTTAATATGACATCCACTTTCTGAGAAGTTAGGCTATTTATAAAATCGTCTTGAGCGTCTTTATGTACGATAGCTTTTGAGGTATAGGGAGAAAAAACCTGAATATCAGGATGACCATTAATTGCATTATATAATATAGGATGTTCTTTTGTCTTAATAATATTGCAGCATATTTTTTTTAATGAAGAAATTTCTTGTATTGTAGTTCTATAGTCAATAATAATAGTGTTCAAATATATCACCTCACATATATTATATATTGAGTAGGTGTTTAAATGAATATAAATTTAAAAGCTTTAAAAAAGGTTTCAAGAAATTTTCAAGTTTTTACACTGGAATATTAAAATTCCTATTGAAGATAAAATAGTAATCTACTACTATATTTGCATCCTTATAAAGTGCTGAATAAAGTATATATAAGGCCCTTAGGTGCATACTAGATATAAAGGGAGTGAGAGGATGTTAATTTACAGCGTTGTCTATAACAAAAAAAATGATGATATTATAGAGGAACTTAAAGATATAAAAAAACTCCTTGAAATGAAAGGAATAAACTTAGGATATTCTGAATGTGTAGAAGAAAATAATCATTTTATAAAAATATATTGTTGTAATGATGAGAATGTGGAGAGAGGAAAAAAACTCTTTAATATATATTTAAGTAACTATCTAAGTAAAATAGTAGCGCAAGAATACATTGATAGAGAATTGAATAAATTGATAAAGGAGATGTATTTTTTCTTAAAGGGGACTGATATTTCTTGTGTAAGGGAAGAGTTAGAAAAAATTCTAATAAAACAAGAGAATATTAAAGATGAAGATTTTGTTTATTTTATGAATATCCAAAATGATATTAATGAAAAGATAATAAGATGCCTAAATGAATACGAAGTAATGAATATAAAAGGATTCTTAACATTTAGACTAAAAGATTTAAAACGAGATTTTGAATTAATTGTTGATAAAATAGTTGAAAGGTATATGGTAAAAAAAGAATATGATGAGTTTATAAAATTATTAAGATATTTTGTTGAAATACAAGAAAGTAAAATTGATGAAGTAAATATTGTGATTAACAGTTGTGGAGAATATGAAATACTAGATAAAGGTGGAAGAGATATCTTATCAAGATTTCTTGAAGATGTAGATAATTATAAAATACCTGGAAGTATTAGTATTGATGATGTTATAATAAGTGGACTTATAACCAATGTTCCGAAAAGATTAATTTTACATGGCTGCGATAACTGCAAAAATCAAGAATTAATAGATACTATTAAAAATGTATTTCTTGATAGAGTTGCGTTCTGTGAAGGGTGTAGTTTATGTGTTGAGGACTTGGAGATCTTTAAAGAAGAAGAAATTAGAAAATATGAAGAATTAAATTTAGAATAAGTGTTGACAAGAAAGAGAATATGATGTACTATAATAACTGTGATAAGTTAATAGTGAAAATGTGAAGAAGAAACCGAATTTCTCACCTTACGGCAAAGCTTAGTAAGGTTCCTTTTAATGATTGAATAGTATATATTATATATCAATAATTAAGGACGGTTTTTTGACCGTCCTTTTTCTTATAAACCCTAGGAGGTGGAGAGTATATCTACAAATAAAAAGCAAACTCTAATTAATGAACAAATTAGAGAGAATGAAGTAAGATTAATTGGGCATGATGGAACTCCGTTAGGAATTGTGTCAAGCAAAGAAGCGATGGTACTTGCAGACGAAAAGAGTATGGATTTAGTAATGATTTCAGAAAATGCTAAGCCACCAGTATGCAGAATCATGGACTTTGGTAAGTATGTTTATGAACAACAGAAAAAGAGCAAAGAAGCTAAGAAGAAACAAAAGACAGTTAGTATAAAAGAAATTAGAATGAGTCTTAGTATAGAAGATCATGATATTAATATTAAAGCTAACAGAGCTCATAAGTTCTTGGAAAGCGGTGACAAAGTAAAAGTGACAGTTAGATTCAGAGGAAGAGAAGCTGAACATAGTCACATTGGTAAAAAGATATTGGATAACTTCTATTTAAAGGTTGAAGATATTAGTATTATCGAGAAACCTGCGAAAAAAGAAGGTAGAAATATGCTAATGATATTAGCTCCAAGAAAAGCGTAACATTGGAAGGAGGAACTTAAAATGCCTAAAATGAAAACTCATAGAGGTGCAGCAAAAAGATTTAAAAAGACTGGTAGTGGAAAACTAAAGAGAAGAAAAGCTTTTAAAAGCCATATCTTAACTAAGAAGAGTTCTAAAAGAAAAAGAAATCTTAGAAAAGGTACTCTAGTAGATTCAAGCCAATTAAAAGTAATGAAGAAAGTATTACCATACATCTAAGTTGTGGGTAAAAGGAGGTAGAAAGAAATGGCAAGAGTAAAAAAAGCTGTCAACGCACGTAAAAAGCATAAAAAAGTATTAAAACTTGCAAAAGGTTACTATGGAAGAAGACATAAGACATTTAGAACTGCTAATGAAACAGTTTTAAGAGCAATGAGAAATGCTTATATCGGTAGAAAACTTAAAAAGAGAGAATATAGAAGATTATGGATTGCTAGAATAAATGCTGCATGTAGAATGAATGGGTTATCTTATTCAAGATTCATAAACGGAATAAAAGTTGCTGGAATCGATATGAACAGAAAAATGCTTTCTGAAATAGCTATTCACGATTCAAAAGCTTTCGCTGAATTAGTAGAAGTTGCTAAGAACGCTTTAAATAAATAATGAGAACGTAGCGAATGCTACGTTTTTATTTTTTTTGTGGAAATAAAACAACTAGGATTTTGACAAAAGCTCATTTAATGGTATAATCTTCTTATTAGTTTATTGGGATTATGATAAAAATTTTAATTATTAATAACTAAAACCTTATAGCTTAAAAAGTCTAGTTTTTACTAATAATAAAATAGAATTTATTAGGTTATATGTGTAAAAAAACTGGGAAGGGGGAATATGTCTAGAGGACATTATTGAGAATATGAGAACGACCTTCAATTCAAAAGAAATAAAAAAGAAACTTACTCCGGTACAAATTTTAGCGGGTGGTTTTTTGGCAGTAATAAGTTTAGGAACAATTCTTTTAAGCTTACCTATTGCAACAGTAGATAGAGTAAGTACTAATTTTATTGATGCACTGTTTACATCTACATCAGCAGTATGTGTTACAGGGTTAGTGGTGGTGGATACTGGTACTTATTGGAGTATGTTCGGAAAGACGGTCATTATAACATTGATTGAAATTGGTGGACTAGGATTTATGTCTGTGGCAACATTATTTTTTCTTTTATTAGGAAAGAGAATAACTTTAAGAGAAAGAATGGTAATGCAAGAGGCTATGAATTATTTTTCTTTACAAGGCCTTGTAAAGATGGCTAAATACATATTAACATTCACTTTTTCAGTACAAATTGGAGGAGCGGCTCTTCTTTCTATTCAGTTTATACCAGAGTTTGGATTTTTAAAGGGAATAGGATATAGTCTATTCCACTCTATATCTGCCTTCTGTAATGCGGGATTTGATCTCATGGGTAACTTTACAAGTATCACAAAATATTCAGGAAATCCGCTTGTAATGCTTACAATAACAGCATTAATTATTGTTTCAGGTCTTGGATTTTTTGTATGGGCGGACATATATAATTATAAAAAGAGTAGGAGATTAACTCTTCACTCAAAAATTGTTCTTACTATGACGGCTATATTAGTTGTAGGTGGTGCAATTCTAATGTTTATATTCGAATTTAATAATCCAGATACAATTAAAAATGTTCCGGGTGGTGAGAAGCTATTATCATCATTGTTTGCATCTGTAACACCAAGAACTGCGGGATTTAACTCTATAAGTACAGATGCTATGAGTAATGCCGGTAAGTTTCTAACAATGATACTTATGTTTATTGGTGGTTCACCAGGTTCTACAGCTGGAGGAATTAAAACGGTTACAGCTGGGGTTATTATACTTACAATAATTGCTTTTATTAAAGAGAAAGAAGATGTAGAAGCTTTTAAAAGAAGAATAAATAGAGAGACTGTTTTTAAAGCTTTTGTAATTATGATTATAAGTTTGTTAATTGTAATAATTTCAACTCTTTTATTATCAGTTACAGAACCTAATGCTGACTTTGAAATGATTTTTTATGAAGCTATTTCTGCATTTGGCACTGTTGGATTATCAATGGGACTAACACCAAATCTAAGTTTAGGCGGAAAAATAATAGTAGCTGTTGCAATGTATGCTGGAAGAGTAGGACCATTGACATTAGCACTAGCATTGGGTAATAAAAGGAGAAAAGGTGCCATAAGGTATCCTGAAGATAAAATACTAGTAGGATAGAGGTGGATTAAATGAGTAAAAAGCAATATATTGTTATTGGTCTTGGAAGATTTGGAGTTTCTGTAGCTCAAACGTTATTTAATCTTGGGCATGATGTTTTAGCACTTGATTCAAATGAAGAGAGTGTTCAGAGTATTGCAGATACAGTTACTCATGCAATAGTAGCTGATGCAACTGATGAAAAAAGTTTAAGAGCTATTGGTATTAGAAATTTTGATGTTGCAGTTGTATCTATTGGAGAAAATATACAATCAAGTATAATGGCAACATTGTTATTGAAGGAGTTAGGAGTAAAGTATATTATAACTAAAGCAAATAATGCAATGCATGCTAAGGTATTAATGAAAATCGGAGCTGACAGAGTTGTATTCCCAGAAAAAGATATGGGATTAAGAGTAGCACATGATCTTGTTTCATCTAATATTTTAGAGTATATTGAACTTTCAGTAGACTATAGTATAGCTGAATTCTTATGTCCGAAAGTATGGATAGGTAAGAGTTTAGTTGAAATTGATGTAAGATCTAATTATGGTATAAACGTAATTGGTATAAGACACAACGAGGAAATTGATGTTTCTCCTTCTGCATATAAGAAATTAGAAGAGGGAAGTGTAATTATTGCTATAGGTAGAATTGAAGACCTCAATAATTTAGAAAGTAAGATTAAGAAGTAAGGATGATAAATTTGGATATTATTGAAAGTAAAAATAACAATAAGATAAAAGAACTCAAGAAGCTTAAGGATAGAAAATGGAGAAAAAAGGAAGGCAAATTTCTTGTTGAAGGATATAGATTTGTACAGGAAGCATGGATGTCCGAATTTGATATTGAATCTATTATAATTAATGCTGATAATAAAGACAAATATGATGATTTTAAAAGAGACAATAATATCTCTATTGAAGATGAGATTTATGTTTCAGAAGGAGTATTTAAGGAAGTATCACAGACTCAAAATTCACAAGGAATTATCACTGTAGTTAAAAATAAATCTATAGAACATGAAATTGAAGATGGATTGTATGTATTATTAGATAGATTACAGGATCCAGGTAATGTTGGCACTATTATTAGAACTTCTCATGCTGCAGGCGCTAAGGGAATAGTTCTTACAAAAGGTTGTGTTGATATATATAATGATAAAGTGCTGAGATCCACAATGGGATCTGTTTTCAAAATTCCAATTATAGAAGATTCAAATCTTGAATTCACAAGAAAATTAAAGGATAATGGTTTTAAATTTGTAGTGAGTTCACTGGAAGAAAGTGAAGATTTCTATGACTGTTATTTAAAAGGTAATACCGTTATAGCGGTAGGGAATGAAGGGAATGGACTCAGCCAGGAGATATATTCGCTTCAAGATGTGAGAGTTAAAATCCCTATGCCAGGTGGTGCAGAGTCCTTAAATGCAGGCGTAGCAGCATCTATTATGATATATGAATGTGTAAGACAAAAAAATAGTAATTGATATTTTTTCTTTTCATGATATAATAGATAAAGATTAATAATTAAACGATGATAAAGAGAGTAGGTTTATGAAGACAATCAGAGAGAGATAGTCAAAGGCTGTAAGCTATCTTATGAAACTAATAAACTGAAGTTCACTTTGGAGTTCTTGTGATGAATAGATTAGTTACAAGCGGCGATGGTCGATAAAACATAGAGTGGATGTATACATAGTATATATCAACTAGGGTGGTAACGCGGAATATCTTCGTCCCTTTTTTTAGGGATGGAGTTTTTTTTTACCCAAAAGTATAATAATGCTTGATTTGATGAAGAATTTTAATAATAAGTAAAGGAGGAATTACCATGAAGGATATGTTATTAGAAATAAAACAGAATGCTATTGAGCAATTGAATAATGCTGATTCAAAAGAAAAGCTTGAAGAAATAAGAATAAAATATCTTGGTAAAAAAGGTGAACTTACTGCAATTTTAAGAGGAATGGGTAAGTTATCTGCAGAAGAGAGACCTATAGTTGGTAAAGTAGCTAATGAAGTTAGAAGTGAGATTGAGGAACTTCTAGAAACAAAGATCCAAGGAATTAAGAATATTGAGAAGGCTAAAAAGTTAAAAGAAGAGATAATAGATATTACAATGCCAGGTGCTCTTCCTAAAGTTGGTAGAAGACATCCATTAGAAATGACACTTGATAAGGTTAAAGAAATATTCATGTCAATGGGATTTGCAATAGAAGAAGGTCCAGAAGTTGAGTATGATCATTATAACTTTGAAGCCTTAAATATTCCTAAGGGGCACCCAGCAAGAGGAGAACAAGATACATTTTATATTAATGATAATATAGTTTTAAGAACTCAAACATCACCAGTACAGATAAGAACAATGGAAAATCAGAAACCACCTATAAAGATGATTTCTCCTGGTAAGGTTTATCGTTCAGATGACCTTGATGCAACACACTCACCAATATTCTATCAAATTGAAGGTCTTGTAATAGATAAGAATATTACATTTGCAGATCTTAAAGGTACTCTAGATGTATTCTTTAAGAAAATGTTTGGAGAGAATATGAGAACTACATTTAGACCACATCATTTCCCATTTACTGAGCCTTCAGCTGAGATGGATGTAACATGCTTCGTTTGTGGTGGAGAAGGATGTAATGTATGTAAAGGTAGCGGATGGATAGAATTAGTTGGTTGTGGAATGGTTCATCCACAAGTACTAAGAAATTGCGGAATTGATCCTGAAGAGTACAGTGGATTCGCATTTGGATTTGGACTTGATAGAATGGTTATGCTTAACTATGGAATAGATGATATAAGACTTCTATATGAAAGTGATATGAGATTCTTAGATCAATTCTAAAATAAAATTAGGAGGTAGTTAATATGAAAGTACCATATACTTGGCTTAAAGATTATGTTGAGATAAATATTGGACCTCAAGAACTTGGAGATAAACTTACTGTAAGTGGATCAAAAGTTGAAGAGGTTATCATTTCAGGTGGAGATATTACAAATGTTGTTACCGGAAAAATTGAGAAGATAGAGCCACATGAAGAAGCTGAAAGATTAAAGATTTGCTCAGTTAACATTGGTAAAGAAGAAAATATTCAAATAGTTACTGCTGCAGATAATATGAAAGAGAATGATATAGTTCCTACTGCGTTACATGGATCAACGCTTGCTGGCGGTTTAAAGATAAAAAAGGGTAAGTTAAGAGGGGCAAAATCAGAGGGAATGTTCTGTTCAGAGGTTGAATTAGGATTAGCTGATGAAAAAGATATAGATGGTTTAATGATACTTCCTACTGATACGCCTATCGGTGTGGATATTAAAGAAGTTGTTGAAATAGAGAGTGCTATGATCGACTTTGAGATAACTTCAAACAGACCAGATTGTTTAAGTATAGTAGGGATGGCTAGAGAAACAGCTGCTACATTAGGAACTACATATAGAATGCCAGAATTACAATATAAAGCAAAATCTAGTGAAAAAATTGAAGATGTACTAAAAGTAGAAGTTAAAGATGAGTTATGTAAGAGATATATGGCTAGAGGAATAAAGAATGTTAAAATTCAACCATCACCTAAGTGGATGCAAGATAGATTACTTGATGCAGGAGTTAGACCAATCAATAATATAGTGGATATAACAAACTTTGTTATGGTAGAGATGGGTCAACCAATGCATGCTTTTGATGCTAGAGAGATATCATCAAACAAAATTGTTGTTGAGAAGGGCGATTGCGGAGAAAAATTCACTACTCTTGATGAGATAGAAAGAATTTTACCTGAGGGTGCTCTTTGCATCAAGGATGGAGATAGAACAGTAGCTATTGCAGGAATAATGGGTGGACTTAATAGTGAAGTAAAAGACAATACTGCTGAGATTTATCTTGAATGTGCTTCATTTGAACCTGTTAATATTAGAGAAACTTCAAGTAAGATTGCATTAAGAACTGATGCATCTACAAAGTTTGAGAAAGAACTAGATCCTAATAATGTTCAAATTGCAATGGATAGAGCATGTTACTTAATTCAAGAATTAGGTGCAGGGGATGTAATGGAAGGTACTATTGATGTTTATAATCAAGTGAAAGAATCTCATTCTCTTGAAGTTAGTGCTAAATGGGTGAATGAATTCCTTGGAACAGAGATTCCAGGTGAGGATATGGTAAAATATCTAAATTCTCTAGATATGAAAACAGTTATTGAGGGTGATACTCTTAAGATAAATGTTCCTACATTTAGATGTGATATGTATATTAAAGAAGATGTCGCTGAAGAAATTGCAAGGATATATGGATATAATAAAGTTAAACCTACAATAGATACTACAACTACTTTAAGAGAACCTATGAATAAGAGAATGTTGAATGAGAGATATATTACAGATGTTCTTATCAACTGTGGATTAAGTCAATCAATCAGTTATTCATTCATTAGTCCTAAGGTTTTCGATAAGATACTTGTTTCTGAGGATAGTGAATTAAGAAATGCTGTGAAAATTAAAAATCCATTAGGTGAAGATTACAGTATTATGAGAACAACTATGATACCTTCAATAATGGATTCATTAGGAAGAAACTATGCAAGAGGAAATGATGTTGTTAGGCTATTTGAGACAGGTAAGATATATATTCCGAGTGGAGATAGCAATAAGATACCAGAAGAGAGTAACATAATAACTATTGGAATGTATGGAGAGTGTGATTTCTTTGCATTAAAGGGAGTAGTTGAGACTCTAGTTGAGAGACTTGGAGTGGCTAAAGCTAAGTATGAGAGAGTAACAGATAATCCTAGTTTTCATCCAGGAAAAACTGCGGCATTAAAAGTTAGAAAAGATGTTATTGGGGTATTTGGGGAAATACATCCTGATGTGATAGAAAACTATGAAATAGAGAAAAACTGTTATGTTGCTCAACTTAACATGGATATTCTTTGTGAGTTAAGTAATATTGATAAAAAATATTCTGCACTACCTAAGTATCCAGCCGTTACAAGAGATATCGCTGTACTTATAGATAGAGAAATTCTTGTTGGTGAAATAGAAGAGAGCATAAAAAAAGCAGGCGGAAACCTTTTAGAGAGCTTCAAATTGTTTGATGTATATGAAGGGGAGCAAATTCCAGAAGGTAAAAAGAGTATTGCATATGCTTTAACGTATAGAGCAGATAGAACTTTAACTGATAAAGAAGTTAATAAAGTTCATGATAAGATTCAAAGTTCACTTGAACATAAGTTTGGAGCACAACTTAGATAAAGATAGTTGTGAGTGGAGAATGAAGGAGGGTTCTGACTTAGGTCAGAACCTTCATTATCTTCATGCATTGGCTCTGTAGAGAGTTTATCATTGGATTTCGTTTCAAAAGCAAGTGTAGGTGAAGTGCCTAACATCACTGTATAAATAATCAAAGTAAGTTTTGTACAGATTATAAAATTTAAAATAAAGTGTTAAGAAAAAATATTACTTAGCTTTGGCAATGATTTTGAACATACCTATGTCAATAATTGATTTACTGTACTAAAAATATATGTTACAATATTTATAACTTTGAAAGTGAGAAGGTGTTTTAATGAATGTTGTAACCGTTACAATAAACGGAATAGAATACAATCTTAGGGGTGAAGAGAGTGACTCTTACATTCTAAAAGTTGCTGATATTGTAAATGATACTATTATGAAGATAAAATCTAAAAATAACATGCTTAATGCAACTGACGTAATTGCTCTAGCTTCTATAAGAATAACTGATGAATTTTTAAAGAGTATAGAAGAAAGAGATATGATTCAAAAACAAGCAAGAGAGATATATGAGAAGAATGCCTCAATGAATGAAGAGTTGAAGGAAATTAGACAAGCTTTTAAAGTACTCCAAGATGAGAATAATATTTTGTTAGAGAGAAATGAGAAATTGTCTAGTGAACAACATATTCTTGATTATGAGAAAGAAATCGCTTCTCTCACAAGTCAGTTAAGCATTATAGAAGATAAGAGTAAAAAGTACATAAAAGAAAATACGGAATTAAAAAATGTTAAGAATGAACTTCTTAAACAAATTGAAGATCAAGAAATTAAGCATAAAGCAATTAAGGAAAAAAACTTAAAATTAAGTAGAAAAATAATAAGAATGGAACAGGATCTCATGGAGAGTAATATTGCTCTAGCAAAGACTTTACAGAGACAAAATGGTAAATAGCAAAATATGATGAAAGAATCTTTAATTATATTAATTAAAGATTCTTTTTTTAGTGCGCAAGCAAATTATATAATGTAATAATTGAAAATATAAGTGCATACTTTAGTAACATAAAGAGATGATTGATTAGGGGGAACTATGAGAGTACTTCTGTGTTTGAGACAGAGTTGTTATAAATATTATTCTGCTGATACTCAGCAATGTCAGAAAATCTATAAGTTTTTAAGAAAGAGAAATATACAGGTAGATATTAACAATGGAGGAAAATGCGATTTTTCCAAATATGATGTTGTTCACCTATTTGATCTGAATTCCACCGGGGAAATGTACAAGTATTATAAAGAAGCAGTGAGGAATAAATGTGATATTGTAATATCTCCTTTGTATTGGAATTATGAGAGATACTTCAAATTTAATATGAAGATAGAATCTATTAAGCTTTGGAAGAGGTGTAACATATATAGAGAGGAAATACTTAAAAAAAGCAAGAGAGTAATCTGTAGTAGTGAGATTGAAATGGATTTCTTGAATAGAGATTTTGGTCAAATAAATGGAGAAGTTGTATATTATGGCAGCGAGATAGAGTACGATGATATTCCTTTGTACTCCTTCAAGGAAAGAAATAATCTGGATAAATATGTGTTGTGCGTTGCCAGAATAAATCCAATCAAAAATCAGAAAGCATTAGTGGATATAACAGAGAAGTTAGGGATGTCACTAGTGCTTGTGGGAAATATTGATGATAAGAATTATTTTAGTGAGTGTATGAAAAAAGAACATGTAAAATATTTTGGATTCTATGATAGTTATAATATTTATAACGCTTACAGGTTTGCAGAAGTTCATGCAGTACCAGGGTTTTGTGAGATGCCAGGCCTCTCTACACTAGAAGCAGCAGGGAGCGGATGTAAGGTGTTAACTTCAAGTGAAGGATGTGCTAAAGAGTATCTTAAGGATAAGGCATACTATTGTAATCCATTTAATATAGATGATATAGAGAATAAATTAATTGAGGCTCTTAATGTTAGAAAGAGTAATGTGTTAAAATTATATGTTCAACAAAGGTTCAAATGGGAAAAATATGGGGAGAACATACTTAAGATTTATGAATCACTATAAAAAATAATTAAAAATATAATGGAGAACTTAAGGGAAATGGATAATGTATAATGGATAATGATGGACATTTCACTCCGTGAAATTTTAATCCTATTAATCCTTGGACAATAAGGGTTTACTCGTTTCATTTACATGAAACATTGTACTTGAAATACAATATTTTATCTAAAGATAAAATGAGTAAAAACTTATTGTCCTAAAGAACAATAAAATGATGTTTCTGCCCCAATGCAGAAACATCCATAATTATCAATTCTCAATTCACAATTCTCAATTTCTTTTAAAGCGCACGTGACGTGTGCATTTTTTTTGTTTATATGATAAAATATCTTATAACATAAGGTAGCTGAAATAAAGCAGACTAGTAAATCTACTAGTTATTTTTTGGAAGATGCCTAAAGATGAATAGGTGGTATTATGAAAAAAATAGAATTATTAGCTCCAGCAGGGAGTAAAGAGAGTTTAATTGCAGCTGTTCAGAATGGAGCAGATGCAATATATTTAGGTGGTACAAAGTTTTCAGCTAGAGCATATGCGAGTAATTTTGATAATGAAACCATTGAATGGGTAATAGATTACTGTCATCTCTATGGGGTAAAAGTATATGTAACCCTCAATACATTAATAAAAGATGAAGAGATGGAAGAGGCGATAGAATATGCGCATTTTCTTCATAATATTGGTGTAGATGCTTTGATTATTCAAGATTATGGTCTTGCCTATTGTCTAAGAAATAGATTGCCAGAGCTAGAAATTCATGCATCAACACAGATGACGGTGCATAATGCTGAAGGTGCTAAATTTCTAAATGACAAAGGATTTAAGCGGATAGTTCTTAGTAGAGAATTGTATATAGGAGAAATAGAGAAGATCTCCAAGGAATACAAAATAGAGACAGAGATTTTTATTCATGGAGCATTATGTATATGTTATTCAGGACAGTGTCTTATGAGTAGTGTACTTGGTGGTAGAAGTGGTAATAGGGGAAGATGTGCTCAACCATGTAGATTGCCTTATAAGATATTAAATGAAAAAGGAGATAAAAAAGAAGGCTATCTTATGAGTCCTAAAGATATCTGCACTATTGAAGATTTAGAGAAAATTATAGATAGTGGAACCAAATCTCTTAAGGTTGAAGGTAGAATGAAACGACCTGAATATGTTGCAGGTATAGTTTCAAGCTACAGAAAAGCGATAGATTTCATATATGAGAAAAAGAAAGTAGATAAACAAGAAATAAAGAAAGAAAAAGATAAGTTAATGCAATTATTTAATAGAGAAGGATTTTCAAAAGCGTATTTATTTGGTAATATAGGAAGAGATATGATGTCTTTCGGATTTCCTAAGAATACAGGTGTTAAAATTGGAAAAGTCAAGGGTGGAAAAGTTGAATTATTAGGGAATGTGGCATTAAATGATGGAATCAGAATAGGTGATGGTGGTTTCATAATATCTAAAATTATTAAAGAGGACAGGGAGGTAAAAGGGGCATTTAAAGGGGATAAAGTTGAGTTAAAACCAAAGAAATATAAAGAAGGGGATATTCTTTTCAAAACATCAGATGTTAATCTTAACAAGGAGCTTTCTGAATCATATAACAATATGTATGAGAAACGGATTCTTTTGAATTGTAATATTGAGTTTAATATTGGATATCCTATTGAACTTAGCTGTGATTATGAAAATAAAAGATATAAAGTCAAGGGTGAGGTTGTTCAATTACCTATAAAGAATCCTGTTTTAAAAGAAAAGATAGTGAGTAGTCTTCAGAAAAAAGGAGAGACCCCTTTTAAGATTGATGAAATTATATTTAATTCTTATGAGGAAGGATTTGTTCCAGTCTCAACTCTTAATGAGTTGAGAAGAAAACTTATAGATCAGATAGAAGAGAATATAAAATCTATATATAAGAATAAGGATTTATTGAGAGATATAAATGAAACATCAGAGTCAAAAGAACTAGAAATTCCAGAGAGTATTATAACTGTTAAGAATAAAGAACAGATGAAAGTTGTAAGAAATCAAGGGGCAGAGGATGTTTGCGTAGACATAACATTTAGAGATATGTGGAACATAGAACCAGAAAAACTAAAAGGCTGCTACGTGAAAATACCTAATATTATAAAAGATAGGGAATATGGTGTTGCAGTATGTAAAATCAAAGAGTGTCTGCCGTATATAAAGGGAATAATAACCTCAAATCTTGGAATTATCAATGAATTCTCAAATAGTACCAAGATGATAGGTGATTATAAATTGAATATATTTAATAAATATGGAGTTGACTTTTTTAAGGATGACTTAAAGGGTGTGTATATTTCAATAGAATTGAATAGGAAACAGATAAATAGCATTGCTAGAGAAAGAAAAGGTCAAATTGCTGTTATGATTTATGGGAAATACGAGCTCATGGTGAGCCAATACTGTCCTGTTGGTGCAACATTTGGAGGTAAAAATTCAAATAATAATTGTAATAGGATATGTGAAAGAGAGACTTTTGTATTGAATGATAGAATGAATGTAAACTTTAAACTTTTTACAGATTGTTTCTGTAGAAGCTACACATATAACAGCGTTCCAGTAGAACTTATTTGGAATAAGGAAGTCTTTATGAGAAATGGCATGGGAGTAAGGGTTGACTTTATTGATGAAAGCTCTAAAGAGTGTAAAGCTGTATTGGAGTATTTACATGGGGATAGAGATAAACTTGATATAAAGTCCACAAAGGGACAATTTTCTAAAGGAGTGTTATAGAGATTTTTCGGTTGAAAACTTAATTTATTCAAGAAATTCAAAAGTAAAATTTGGTTACAAAGAAAAAATATCAAAGAACAGAGAACAAATTATGATACTTTTCAGCCGAGCTGAAAACTTATAAATTATCAATGAATAAAGGAATATATATTTTTTTCTGACAAAAGGAAGAAAAATAACCTGATTTGTTCTTTATTCTTTGATTCCAAAATTCGATTTGATTAAAATTACGTTTAATCTATTTGTATAAAATAAATTTCAACATGGAAGCTTTATAAAGACTCCACAAAAAAAAGAAGTAGGTGAATATTTATGCATGAAAGATCATTAAGAATATTAGAATTTGATAAAATAAAAGAAAAAGTTAAGAAATATACTAAATCTCCTGTTGGGAGAGAACTCTTGGATTGCTTAAAACCATATAACACAGTTAAAGAGGTTCAAGATAGATTAATAGAAACTAATGAGGCACTTAATATAATCATGAAGAAAAGCAATCCTCCATTTGAAGGATTATATGATATACGTGAAGGTGTGAGTAGAGCTGGAAAAGGTGCTGCACTTCAAGCAGGACAATTAATAAGGATTGCTCAAGCTATGAGTTGTGCAAGAAGATTTAAGACTTACGTAAAAAGTGATGATGAAACGATATCATATAAAAAACTACAAGATTTGTGTGCTGGAATAACACCTTTAAAGTTTATAGAAGATAGAATATTTACAGCTATAATAAGTGAAGAAGAGGTTAGCGATAAAGCAAGTGAAAAGTTATTTTCAATTAGACGATCACTGAAGAGCAAAAACAATGAGGTGAAAGATAAAGTTGGCTCTCTTGTAAGTACGTATTCAAGTTATCTTCAGGAGAATCTTTATACAATCAGAGGAGATAGATATGTTATTCCTGTAAAGGCAGAGCATAAGGGTTCTGTAAAAGGGCTGGTTCACGATGTAAGTGCATCAGGAGCAACTTTATTTATAGAGCCTATATCTCTTGTAAATTTAAATAATGAAATAAAAGAGCTTATGCTTAAAGAAAGAGCAGAGATAGAAAGGATTTTAGCTGAATTATCAGCACTTATTTATGAGAGTCACTCTGTGATAAAGATAAACTGTGATATAATCTGGGAGCTAGATTTTATATTTGCTAAGGCTAAATACGCTTCAGAGTTAAATTGTTCTATGCCTATAATTAATGATGAGGGAATTATTGATATAATTGAGGCTAGACATCCTCTTATAAGTCAAGATGAGGTTGTGGCTAATGATATTTATATTGGTAAGCATTATAACTCTCTTGTTATAACTGGTCCTAATACAGGTGGTAAGACAGTTACCTTAAAAACTCTTGGATTAATTCAGATAATGGCATTGAGTGGTTTGATGATACCAGCAAGAGATGGATCAACAGTTAGCTTCTTTGAAGATATATATGCAGATATAGGAGATGAACAAAGTATTGAACAGAGTTTATCAACATTCTCTTCTCATATGACGAACATAGTTCACATAATGGAGAATGCTAATGAAAAATCATTGGTGCTATTCGACGAACTTGGGGCAGGAACAGATCCAACCGAAGGAGCTGCACTTGCAATATCAATTCTTGAAGATCTTAGAAAAAGGGGATGTAGAATTGCAGCGACTACCCATTACAGTGAACTTAAGGGATATGCTCTTAAAACAGAAGGTGTTGAGAATGGTTCAGTTGAATTTGATGTAAATACATTAAGACCAACTTATAGATTATTAATTGGTGTTCCAGGGAAATCCAATGCATTTGAAATTTCAAGGAGACTTGGATTAAGTGACTATATAATTGAAATTGCTAAAAGTAATATATCAGATATAAACCTCGAATTCGAGAGCTTAATAGAGAGCTTACAGAGTAAAAAAATACAAGCTGAAAAAAATGAGCGAGAGAGTTTAAGGATTAAGATGGAAGCTGAGAAGATTAAGGAGCGATATCAAGAAAAATCTCTTAAACTTGAAAATGTGAGAGATAAAGCAATCATTGAAGCTCAGAGAGAAGCAAAGATGATACTTAAGCAGGCTAAGGAAGAAGCTGATGAGATATTAAAGAATATTAGAAAGATGGAATCAATGGGATATTCTTCTGAGGCAAGACATGAGCTTGAAAAAGAAAGATTAAAGTTAAGAGACAAGATTGCTTCAAAAGATAAGGCGATTTCTTTAACTGAGCAGGATAAAGGTAATAAATTAAAAACTGTTCATGAAGGACAGATAGTTCTTCTTACAACCTTAAATCAAAAGGTAACAGTACTCAATGAGCCTAACTCAAAAGGCGAAGTTATGGTTCAGGCTGGAATAATGAAGGTTACTGTTAAGGTTGATCAACTTAGAGCATGTGGTCAAGGTGATACAGCTTCAGAATATAAAAATAAGAAAAAAAGTAAAGAGATGAAACTTAAGATGAGCACTGTTAAATCATCCGTTGATCTAAGAGGCATGGACTCACAAGAAGCTCTTATGACGGTAGATAAATATCTTGATGATGCTTACGTAGGAGGTCTAGGCGAGGTTACAATAATACATGGAGTAGGTACAGGAGTGCTTAAAAAGGTTATTGCAGATATGCTTAGAAGACATAAACACGTTAAAGAGTATAGACCAGGAGCTTATGGAGAAGGTGGATTAGGAGTAACAATTGTAATCCTTAAATAAAGTATAAGAGGTGAAATATGAAGATAATTTTAAGTGCATGCTTGTGTGGAATTAACTGCAAGTATGATGGTGGTAATAATCTTAATGCTAAGGCAGTAGAATTACTTAAGAGTGGGAACGCTTTGCCAGTATGTCCAGAACAATTAGGAGGCCAGTCAACACCAAGAATACCTCACGAGATAATAAATAGTACAGGTGAAGAAGTACTGGATGGAAAAGGTGTCATTAAAGGGCCAGAAGGCGACGATGTAACTGATGAGTTTTTAAAAGGAGCTCAAGAGACATTGAAGATAGCTCAAGCAGTTGGTGCTGAATATGCTGTGCTTAAAGCTAGGAGTCCATCCTGTGGATTTGGGAAAATTTACGATGGAAGTTTTACTGGAAACAAAAAAGAGGGTAATGGAGTTACTGCTGCACTTTTGAACAGGAATGGAATAAAGGTTTATACAGAAGAGAACATAGATGAACTCTTAGAGTTGATATAGAGGGGGAGAGACCAATGAGTTATAAGGAAACGTTGATAAATGCAAGAAAAAACCTCAATGGTTCATGTAGAGTTTGTAGAGAATGTAACGGTATTGCTTGTGCTGGAGAAGTTCCAGGGATGGGTGGAAAAGAAACAGGATCATCATTTGTATCTAACAATGAAGCCTTAAAGAATATAAAGGTGAATATGAGGACCATACACAATGTCAAGGAACCAAACATGAAGTGTAATTTTTTTGGTAAGGATATGGATATTCCTGTATTTGCTGCTCCTGTATCAGGAACAACGTTGAATATGGGAGGAAAATATTCAGAAGAAGAATATATTTCATGGGTTATTGAAGGGTGTATTAAGAATGGAATATATCCGATGGTTGGAGATACTGCAGTTGATTCTTTCCTTACAACAAATCTAAAAATGCTTAAGGAAAATAATGGCGATGGTATAGTATTTATAAAACCTTGGGAGAATGAAAATGTAATCAAAAAGATAAAACTTGCTGAAGAGGCAGGGGCTTTCGCAGTAGGAATGGATATAGATGCATGTGGACTAATAACACTTGCACTGCATGGTAAACCTGTAATGCCAAAAACAGTTGAAGATATAAGAGAAATAGCCAATTCAACTAAACTACCTTTTATACTTAAAGGAATAATGACTGTGGATGAAGCATTATTAGCTGTTGAAGCGGGCGTAGATGGAATAGTAGTATCAAATCATGGAGGAAGAGTACTTGATCATACTCCAGGAGTAGCAGAAGTATTACCAGCCATTGCAGCAGCAGTTAAAGGTAAGGTTAAAATATTTGCTGATGGTGGTGTTAGAACTGGAATAGATGTGCTTAAAATGCTAGCATTAGGAGCAGATGGAATTTTAATAGGAAGACCATTCGTATGGGCATCATTTGGTGGAAAAACAGAGGGTGTTCAAGAGTATATCAACACCTTAAAGAGTGGATTAAAATCAGCTATGATATTAACAGGATGTGCGGACGTTAATGAGGTTGATTCTAGAATAATTTACAAGTAAAAACATAGTTGAGAGTGTAGAGTGTAGAGTTGAGAACGAATGACATTTCTCTCAGAGAAATTTTAATATTATTGTTCCTTGGACAATACGAGTTTACTAGTTTCATAAATGATGAAAATTGTAAATTAACTACAATATTTTATCCAAAAATAAAATGAGTAAAAACCTCTTGTCCTAAATATAATAAGATTTAGTTTCTGCGTATGCAGAAACATCCGTCGTTCTCCACTCTCAACTCAGCATTCTCAACTTTTTTTAAAGGGTTCTTAGCTCACGCAACGCGTGTTTTTTTTATGCATTTTATTCTAGTATTTATCTTTTGTTATAATTGGTTTTCCTTCTGAATTTAATAAGACTGTCAATCCACCACAACTTCCATTACTAACATACAGGTAATTTACTCCAGTCTCTTTATCAACTATTACGTTATAACTTTGAAAATTTCCTTGTGTAGAAACGATTTCAAATCTTTTATCTTCCTTCAATAGTTTATCCTCCTTCAATAGTTTATCCCCTAATTTATATTTATTTCTCTGTTTTCATGAATATTACAATTGAGTCTTTTAACGTAACTAGCAGAAGTCTCTCATCTTCTATAAGTGGGAAATGAATGCGTAGAAATATTTGCTTTTTTTATTTTTTTTATGATAAAACGTAATCAGTAGGAAATAATAGACATGAGTGGTAATGATAAAGAAATATATTCAAAATCAAGGGAAAAAGTGAGGTGATGGAGTTGTTAAGAGCGTATAAATATAGAATATATCCCAATTCAGAACAAAGATTGTATTTGGCTAAAACCTTTGGTTGTATTAGATTCATATACAATAAAATATTAGCTGACAGGATAAAATCCTATGAAGAAAATAAAGATTTAGATATCAAAAAAGTGAAATATCCAACTCCTGCACAATATAAAAAAGAATTTCCTTGGTAAAAAGAAGTTGATAGTTTAGCTTTAGCCAATGCTCAATTAAACTTGAATAAAGCTTATAAAAATTTCTTTAGAGATAAATCCGTAGGATTTCCAAAATTCAAAAGCAAAAAGAGTAATTATCATAGTTATACAACTAATAACCAAAAAGGTACTGTATATATTGAGAATGGATATATTAAGATTCCAAAATTAAAATCTATGATTAAAATAAAATTACATAGACGATTCAATGGATTGATAAAGAGTTGTACTATACCAAGGACACCTAGTAATAAATACTATGTTTCTATATTGGTCGATACTGAAAAAATAAAGTTGCCAAAAGTAGAAAATAAAGTTGGAATTGATGTTGGCTTGAAAGAGTTTGCTATATGCTCCAATGGTGATAGATATAATAATCCTAAATAGTTAAGAAAATCAGAAAAAAGACTTAAAAAACTACAAAAGGACTTATCAAGAAAGAAAAAAGGAATTGAAGTAATGGGAGGATGGTCTGAATTTTTTATAATTATATTGGTTTGTTTTTTACTTGTTTCATCACTGCTATTGATTCCAAGTATGGATATTAATAATCTTAAGCCCTCTTTAGCTAATGGTTCAAAACTAATTTTTAAAGGAGCTTTCGCAGCATTTATGTTTCCATTTACAGAAACTATACCATTTACCATAGCTTTTTCTGCTTTTCAAAGGGAAAAATCTCCATATAAAGTTTATAGTATCGGTTTATTACTTGGTTCAATTATAATACTTGCAATTTCATTAATTAATATATTAGTTTTAGGAGTAAATACAACTTCAAGTTTATATCATCCAACTTATTACTCTTTTTAAGAATAAATTTCGAAAATCTTCGTAGAGCAGAAGTAATTGCATCCATCATCTTCTTGTTAGGAGTAATAATCAAAATAAGTGTATATTTGTTAGGTGCATGTAGAGGATGTGCTAAAATATTGGGATGTAAAGACTATAGATGTATAATAATGCCTATTGCTTTACTAATACTTATCATATCTAATTTTGTAACTGATAGTATAATGGGTTTTTATGAATGGACTTCAGGAATGTGGAATTGTTATGCTTTAATTTTCCAAGTAATTTTTCCTATTATCATATGGATTACTGTTGAAATAAAAAAGAAACAATTAGATAAATAATTTTAAATAAGGTATCATACATATTCGATTAAGGTTCTCCCCCTTAAGTAAATTCAAATAAATAACAAGTCAGTATACTTGTCTATTCAGCAAACTACTTCGTCTTTGGAACCCACTATCAGTGGGTTCGAATTCTTCGTATTTTCCAAAATATACTTCTAATTCTTTGTCTTGTTATTTATTCTCATATGCCTAAAGAATGAATATAATCTATAAATAAACAAAAGATATGTGTAATAACAATTTAGGAGCTGAATATGAGTAAAGATTTTAGAATAACAAAAAATCTATCTGAGAATATCGAAAACTTAAAGAAAAACGTTTTTGATAAAAATGGAACAATCCAATATAGAAAGATTATAAATATAGAATCAAAATTTGAATGTTATGTAATATTCAATGAGGGCATGGTCAATGGTGAAGTAATTAATGAGTATGTGATTAAAACATTGATATATGAGAGAGAGAGCTCACAAGAAAATTTTATTGAGGAACTTGCATATAGCAAAATTGTCGCTAAGTCCGTAAAAATAGAGAAGTATGAAAACGACATGATTGATAGTGTGCTCAGGGGAGATTCGTTAGTGCTCTTTCAAGGGGAAACTAGAGCATTGGTGATAGATACAAAGGAATATAGTGGGCGTAGCATAACAGAACCACAAGCAGAAAGTGTACTTAGAGGACCAAGGGAAGGGTTTACAGAAATTCTTCTAGGAAATTTAGAACTTGTAAGAAGACGAATAAGTAATCCAGAACTAAAATTTGAAATGTTGAAAATGGGAAGACGTAGTGGGACACAAATTGCTATATGTTATTTAGATGATCTTGTAAATGATAAAATTCTTAGTGAGGTGAAAAAAAGAATAAATAAGATAGATGTTGATTATGTCTTATCAACCGCTAAAATAATGGAGTTAATAGAGGATCATCCAAAGTCTACATTCAGAACAATAGGGATAACAGAGAGACCAGATGTAGTGTGTGAAAAAATATTGGATGGAAAATTAGCAATACTATGTGATGGGTCTCCAGTAGCCATTACTATTCCATATCTGTTTCATGAAGGGTTTGAGTCTAATGAGGATAACTATAATCATTATATATATAGCAGTATAAATAAAATGCTGCGATATATAGCTTTTTTTATTGGAAGCAGCACTCCAGCCTTATATGTAGCAGCATGTACATTTCATAGAGAGCTAATTCCAACACAACTTGCAATGAGTATATATCTATCTAGAATAGGAGTGCCTTTCCCAACATTTTTTGAATGTATTGCTATGTTACTGGTATTTGAGATACTAAGAGAAGCATCGGTAAGGTTACCAAAACATGTAGGATCAGCAATATCAATTGTTGGAGCATTGGTATTAGGGGATGCAGCTGTAAAGGCAAAATTTGTTAGTGCCCCAATGGTAATAGTTATTGCCCTTACAGAAATATCAGCACTTGTATTGGCTAATATGCAAGAATCACTGATATTTTTGAGATTTTTATTTTTAATATCATCTTCAATATTAGGTTTGTATGGATACATATTTGCTGTTATGGGAGTATGCATACATCTTATGTCCATGAAGAGTTTCGGTATTAATTATATGCTTTATATAGGTAATTTAAAATTGGAATACATAATGCAAACACTTTTTAGGGCACCATGGTGGAAAATAAGAAGGCGTACTAAGGGAATTGCAAAAGATAGTATAAAAACATCCAACGATGAAAATTTAGGGGATGATAACGATGATGAACAAAAGAATTAAAATTTTGTCAATAGTAATATTAGTGATATGTAACGCCTTTATAAGTAGCTCTTGTTGGGATTATACAGAATTCAATAATGTAATACCAGTTGCTGGAATAGCAGTAGATAAAGATAAAAATACAGGAGAATATATATTGACATTAGAGGTGATTCAACCTAAAGAAGAGGGTACTTCAATTCAATCAGTAGTGCTTGAAGGAAGAGGAAAAACTATCCATGGTTGTTTTAGAGAAACAATAACCACCACAGGGAGTAAGGTTAGTACTAGGCATGCTGCGGTATACATAATTGATAAAGAGATTGCTGAAGAAGGGATAATACCGGTTATTGACCTTGTAGATAGAGATGTTGATGTAAGATCAGATATGCTTGTTTTTGTATGTGATGAAGAGAATGCTGGAGATATTTTTAAAAAGACAAAGGATTTAGAAGAGATAATATCATATCAGATAGTAAATACAGTAGAATCACAGAAGTCAAGTGGTAGATTTATAGCTACAAAACTTTATGAATTTGTTGATGAACTCACTAGGGAAGGGATATCACCAACTATTACTAATATATATGTAGGACTTACATCAAATGATATTATTGCAAAAACAAAAGGTACTCATGTATTTAAGAACGATAAGGCTGTGGGTTTATTAGATGGGGAAGAAACATTCTATCTAACATTTATAAAAGGTGATAAAAAACTGACGACAGTTTTCCCAATATGTCTTTCAGATGGAACAAAGATTTCATTAGAGATGGTGGGATTTAATAAAAAAATTAGACCGCATATAGAAAAAGATGAAATGAGTTTTGATATAAATATTGATGTAAATGTAATTGTATCAGAAATTGGTGGAAGTAAGGAAGACTATCTAACAAAAGCTGGAAGATATGAGATAAAAAGAGTAGCTGAAAAATTATTAGAGAGCAACATTAGTAAACTTATTTATAAAGCTCAAAATGATCTAGAAAGTGATATTTTTGGATTTGGAGAAATGCTTAAAAAGAAAGAACCAGAATATTGGAAAGAGAATAAGGAAAAATGGGATGAAGAATTCAAACAATTAAAGGTTAATGTAGATTGTGATGTTCACATTAGAGGAAGTGCATTAAAGAAAAATACTATAAAGGTTGGCAAGTAGAATGGTGTTAATACTCATTATAGGTTTTTATTTAATAATAATTTATTATGAATTTAAAAATAATTTAAAAAAGGAGCAATCTAAAGAGAAGATTATATATTCAGTACTCATGTTGTTTCAGGTTATCCTTAGTATATTGATTTTTTTTGATATAGAAATAAAAACCCCAGTGGATCTAATAGAAGAAATTGTGATTTACTTTAAGGGCATCTGAAAAGGAGTCAGTAATGAAAGAAAAACTAAATGATATAGAAATAACCTCATTAGTTTTATTGTTTACTGTAGGAACTACTCTGTTATTTGGAGCAGGAAGTGTTGCAAAGGAGGATAGTTGGATATGTGTAATAATTTCTACTTTATTGATTATCGCTATTATAAAGATATATTGTAAACTATTAAGACTATATCCTGGAAAAGATCTTTATGAGATTTTTGAACTGATAAGCGGAAGATGGGTAGGGAAATTTATAATAATTATTTATTTGTGGTTTGCAATACATTCAGCAACTTTGACTTATTTTAACATTGTAGATTTTATAAACTTTGCTGGACTTCCAAATACACCAATATTAGTGATAGTAATATGTTTGGCTATATTAAATATCTGGATAGTAAAAAAAGGGCTGAAAATTATTGGCAATTGGAGTGTTTTTTTTCTGTCTATTTCATTATTATTAGGAGTCATCATTATTGTTATTCTCGTGCCAGTGCATAATTATGAGAATATAAAACCCATATTATCACAGGGGTTCTATAATATTTATATTGGAGTGGTATCAGTAGTGACTACATCTTTCTCAGGCTTAATAATGTTTGGGTTCTTTGGAGAAAAATATAGTTCTCCAGAAAAATTTGAAAAAGCGTTTATAAAATCAGTTATATGTGTAGGAATAATTATTTTAATTGTTACATTACAGGATGTTTTGGTTTTAGGAGGAGAGAATAATATAAGGGCTAATTTTCCAGGATATGAGAGATTTAGAAGGGTTAGAATCGGAATGGCTTTTCAAAGACCTGAAATTGTTATATCAATAATTTTTATAATATGTGAATTTCTTAGAAGTTGTATATTTGTTTTAGCAGGTGCTAAAGCATTGCAAAGACTTTTTGATTTTAAAGAAATAGAATTTTGCGTAACACCTGTTGTTATGTCCTGTCTTAATCTATATTTTATGGAGTATCAGAGTATATTGGTTGGTGTAGAATTCCTTATAGAAGTGTGGCCATATTATAGTGGAGTTGTAAATATTTTCATACCTATTGCGGTTCTGATAGCTGCATATATTAAAAAATATGCAGGAACTTTACAAACGCTTTAGCACCTAGAATTGACAAAAAAAACATTCGTATTATACTAAAAATATAAACAATTTTGAAAATAATATTTATAACCATAGGGGGAATTAAATATGTTTAAAAATCTTGAAGAACTACAACAATACATACAAGATAATGAAATAAAAATGGTGGATTTTAAAGTAATAACTTTAAATGGACGATGGAGGCACTTAGCAATACCTGTTGAGAGATTAAATGAAAGAACATTTGCAGATGGCATTGGATTTGACGGATCAAGTTATGGTTATTCTAAGATTGAAGAATCAGATATGAGATTTATACCAGACATATCAACTGCATTTATTGACCCATACTGTGGGGTGAAAACTATAAGTATGATTGCAAATATTCATACTATTGGTAAAAAAGAAGGAAGATTTTCTGGGGATCCTAGATATTTGGTGGAAAAAGCAAATAAATACTTGAATAACTTGGGGATAGCTGACGAGTATATGATTGCACCAGAGTTTGAATTTTATATTTTTGATAAAGTCAATTTTGGTGTTGAAAATCATCACCAGGAAGTTTTTATAGATTCATATGAAGCGCCATGGAATACAAATTCCAAAGAAGATAATAAAGGCTATAAAGCACCCTTCCAAGCAGCATATCATCTTGCGTTGCCATATGATGTAAACAACGATTTAAGAAGTGAAATGACTCTTAAGCTTCTTGATATGGGAATACATGTTAAATATCATCATCATGAAGTTGGATCTGCAGGGCAACATGAGATAGAAGTTGAATTAGGTAATATGGTTAGTATGGCAGATAATACAATGATGGCTAAATATGTTATAAAGAATGAGGCTTTAAGACATGGTAAAAGTGCTACATTTATGCCGAAACCTCTTTACGGAGAGGCTGGAAGTGGTATGCATGTTCATATGTTATTAAGAAAAAATGGACAAAACTTATTCTATGATGCTGATGGATATTCAGGATTAAGCCAAGAAGCATTATACTTCATCGGAGGTATATTAAAACATGCTAAAGCTCTATTGGCATTTACTAATCCATCAACGAATTCGTATAAGAGATTAATACCAGGATTTGAAGCTCCTGTTTCGGTTTGTTTCGCAACTGGAAATAGAAGTTCGGTTATAAGAGTTCCAGGATATGTTAGAAATCCTGAGGAGAAAAGATTTGAATTTAGATCATCTGATGCTACTTGTAATCCATATATAGCATATTCAGCTATGTTAATGGCTGGTATTGATGGAATAGTAAATAAGATAGATCCTACTGAAGAAGGATATGGGCCATTTGATGTGAATGTATTTGATCTTCCAAAAGAAGAACAAGATAAGATTGAAGCTCTTCCAAAGTCTTTAGAAGAAGCATTGGAAGAATTAAAGAAAGATTATCAATTCTTACTTGAGGGAGGAGTATTTGATAAAGACTTTATTGATAATTGGATTCATAAGAAGTATGAAAAGGAAATTAAAAAAGTTATGCCTGTTCCTACACCTGTAGAATTCCAATTATATTATGATTTATAAGGCGTATTAAAATTAATAATAAGTTTTTTAATACGCCTATACGGAGAGGATGATAAAAAAATGATAAAGAGCTTAGATACTTTGTTAGAAAAAGCGAAAGCTGGAAAAAAGATTACATTAGCGGTAGCAGCAGCTCAGGATAAGCCAGTGCTTCAGGCGGTTTGCGAAGCTGTAAAAGAAGGTATTGTAGATGCTATACTAGTTGGTGATGAAAAAGAAATTAGTGATATAGCTAACAAAGAGAAATTAGATATTAAAGATATGAGAATCATTCATTCGGATAATCTTGAAGAATCTGCAAGATTGGCTGTTAAATGTGTTAAAGATGGAGAAGCTCAATTCTTAATGAAAGGACTATTAGGAACGTCAATACTTTTAAAAGCTGTTCTTAATAAAGAAGAAGGATTAAGAGGAGGTGGATTACTTTCACACATTATGGTGTATGAGAGTAGTGCATATCACAAATTGCTATTACTTACAGATGGCGGAATGGTAACATATCCTGAATTGAGTGATAAAGTTGGTCTTATTAACAATGCAGTTAAGGTTGCAAAGGCTCTTGAAGTTGAAACTCCAAAAGTAGCACCTCTTTGCGCTGTTGAGGTTGTTAACCCTAGTATGCCAGCTACACTTGATGCTGCCGCATTAGTTCAAATGAACAAGAGAGGTCAGATAAAAGGATGTATAATAGATGGTCCATTAGCTTTCGATAATGCAATTTCTAAAGAAGCAGCTGAGCACAAAGGGATAGTTAGTGATGTTGCTGGAGATGCCGATATTCTATTGGTTCCAAACATTGAAGCCGGTAATCTTTTAGGAAAATCTTTAACATATATGGGTGGAGCAGTTAGTGCTGGAGTTGTTATGGGAGCCAAATGCCCTATAGTGTTGGTTTCTAGAGCAGATAGTGCAAAGTCAAAACTGTATTCTATTGCCTTAAGTGCTATGATTTCTAAATAAAATAAATAGTGAATTTTATAGATAAACTACTTACATTGTTTAAAAGTTAAGGGAGTAAAGAAAGGTAATGCTTTAAAACTTTCTTCAAATAAGCTCTATTAATAATAAGTATAAATAAATTTAAAACGATAAGTAAACATCTATAATTGAATATAAATAATTTACATGGGGAGGTATATTTATGAAAGCTATAATGACTGGTAATGAAGCTATAGCTAGAGGAGCTTTTGAAGCAGGTGTAACAGTTGCATCAGCATACCCAGGAACACCAAGTACTGAGATACTTGAAAATTTTGCAGAATATGAGAAGGTATATGCTGAGTGGGCTCCAAATGAGAAGGTTGCTTTTGAAGTAGCTTCTGGAGCATGTATTTCAGGAGCAAGAGCATTATCAACAATGAAACACGTTGGACTTAATGTTGCTGCTGACCCATTTTTTACAATGGCTTACACAGGTGTTAATGGAGGATTCGTTGTTGTTTCCGCAGATGACCCAGGAATGCATTCTTCTCAAAACGAACAAGATAATAGATTTTATGCACCACATGCAAAAGTAGCTATGATGGAACCATCAGATTCACAAGAATGTATAGATTTTATGAAAGAAGCTTATAGGGTTTCTGAAGAATTTGATACTTTAGTTCTATTCAGAGTAACAACTAGAATTTCACATTCAAAGACAGTTGTTGAGTTAGGTGAGAGAGTTGATGTTCCTCAAAAAGAGTATAAGAAGGATGTTACTAAATATGTAATGTCACCTGGTCATGCAAAGGTTAAACATCCAGAAGTTGAAGAACGATTAGAGAAGTTAAGACAGTATTCAAATAACTGTTCATTAAATAGAATTGAGCTAGGTGATACTAAAATTGGTATTATAACTAGTGGTATCACATATCAGTATGCTAAAGAGGTATTTGGTAATAATGCATCTTATCTTAAAATTGGATTCAGCTATCCATTACCGGATGAAATGATTAGAGAATTTGCTGGGAAAGTAGATAAATTATATGTAATAGAAGAGAATGATCCATACATTGAGAATACAGTAAGAGCTATGGGTATTGAGTGTCATGGGAAAGATATTATTCCAATATGTGGAGAGTTAAATCCAGATATAATCAGAAAATCAATTCTTGGAGAAGAAGCGAAAACTGTTTATTCTGTAGATGTTCAACCGCCATCTAGACCACCAGTATTATGCCCAGGATGTCCACATAGAGGAATATTCTTTGAAATGTCAAAATACAAAGATATTGTTTCAACAAGTGATATTGGATGTTATACATTAGGAATGGTTGAACCACTAAATATCGGTGACACTGTTATTTGTATGGGTGCATCAATATCAGGTGGAATCGGATTCCAAAAAGCTAATGATATGGGTGGAAGAGAAGGTCAAAAAGTATTCTCAATTATCGGAGATTCAACATTCTTCCATTCTGGAGTTACTGGATTAATTAACTCTGTTTATAATAATGTTCCTATAGTTACTGTAATTTTAGATAATAGTATTACTGGAATGACAGGACATCAAGAAAACCCAGGTACTGGTAAAACTCTTCAGAATCAACCAGCACCAATAATTGATATTGAAGGTTTAGTTAAATCAATTGGTATTAAAGAATCTAATATCAGAGTTGTAGATCCATATAACCTTAAGCAAACTAGACAAGCTGTAAAAGATGCTCATGATAGTACAGAACCATTTGTAATAATAACAAGACAACCATGTGCTTTAATCAAAGATGTAATGAAAGCAAGAGCTGGATTAAAATGTGTTGTAAATCAGGAAAAATGCAAGAAATGTAAGGCGTGCTTAAAAATTGGATGTCCTGCATTAAGATTTATAGATGGAGTTATAACAATAGATGAAACTATGTGTAATGGGTGTGAAGTATGTAAACAAGTATGTCCATTTGATGCAATCGAGAAAGTAGGTGAAAGCAATGAGTAAAGTTAAGAGTATTTTATTCGTTGGAGTTGGAGGACAAGGAACTATATTAGCTTCTAAGATTCTATCACAGGGTCTTTTAGAGAGTGGATATGATGTTAAAATGTCTGAAGTACACGGAATGGCTCAAAGAGGTGGAAGTGTTTCAACACAAGTAAGATTTGGTGAGAAAGTATACTCTCCTTTAATTGAAAAAGGAAAAGCTGACATTATTGTTGCTTTTGAAAAATCAGAAGTTGCTAGATGGTTAGAATATCTTAAAGATGGTGGTCATGCAGTAGTAAATGACTATGAAATTCATCCAGTGCCAGTTTTAATTGGAAAAGAAACTTATCCTCAAGGGGTTAAGGAGAAGGTACAAGGTGAAGTTGAAAATTCAATATTTGTTAAAGCAGGAGATATTGCTAAGGAATTAGGCAATATAAAAGCACAGAATGTTGTTCTTCTTGGTGCCTTAATAAAGGCTTTAGAACTTGACGATATGGATTGGGATGGAGTAATTGAAAGACTTGTCCCTAAGAAGGCTGTTGAATTAAATAAAAAAGCATTAAGAGTTGGGATGGAGCAGGTTAAATAATAATTAATAAAATGATAACTTATTGTAAAAAAGGCGCATATACTGTGCCTTTTTTATTCCATTGTGATATAATAGGTGTAATAATATGAACAGGTGTTAAATGGAGTTACATAGAGATACTTCCCCATTAAAATATTTAGTTATGAAATGTTTATTAATTATTATATGAGATTGAAGATGTGTATAGGAGGATTTGGTATGAGTTTTTATGAAGTGCCGTCTAGTGAAGTTCTGGATTCATTAAAAAATGTAATCAAGATTGGTGAAAAGGCTAAAATATCAAAAAAGGTTATTGTAAGTGAGGTATCTTACAGAGAAGTTGTTTTATCAAAAAAGAGCTTTCCGTCCTTTAAAAAAGTAGACTCAGGTATACTCTATATAGATGATAATAATAGGGTTGTTGATGATGAAAAATTAATCAAAAAGCTTGGCCGAGATTTTTATTTTTATTCTGCATTTTTTGATGAAAGTAGTAATAAGAGTTTAGTTAATGCGCTTCAAAATGAGGGAGATGTAAAAAGAGATAGAAAAGATTACACTGAAGCTATAGAAGCAGCAGAAATTTTAATTAATGAAGGTATAAAACAAGCCGAGTTAATAAAGACTATTGCTGAAAAAGTACTTATATTAAGAGAAAAAACAAATACTATTCTTAATGATATTATGAATGAATATGCAGAATTTACTAGAAAAAAAGGATTTCTTAGCGAAGAATTTCTTGAGGAAGTTAATGATAAATATAAAGAACTTATGAGAGTAAATTTTGAAAAAGTCCTTATAATAAATAAGGGTTTAAATATTTATGATGATGTTCAAGATGCTGCTTATAAGAAGAAGAAAAAGTTAGCTGTAAGATTCAATTCAAATGTAGTTATGCCTATAAATAAACTTGATTATGTAATATCTTATTTTAAGAAAATTATTAGAACATACCAGCCAGTTTTACATTTTAATATGATGCAATATATCAAACATCATGAAAAATTTGAAAATAACAATATAGAAGAGAGATTGTCATTAATCAGAAAATAATCATATATTATGTGAATATTCTTTTCCCATTCTGTTAATAATAGAAAGGAATGGGAGGAATGTATATGAATTGTTTAAATTTAGCGAATAGGCAAAGAAAAAAAAGAGGTAAGTGTTCTGTACCAGGTGTTATGTATGGAAAAAATAGAGAGAATTTTCTTTTCGAAATAGGTGAAATTGAACTAGCTAAATTCATTAAAGAACATGGAGAACATGGAATCACAAATGCCAATATAAATGGGAAAAATGAAATGGTTCTCATAAAAGAAGTTCAGAGAGATTCAGTGAAACATCATATTGTTCACATTGATCTGGAATGCATAGATAAAAATAAAGAGATAAGTACGGATATACCTATTTACTTCGATCATGAAAAAATGGTAAGAAGTAATGGTGGAATTCTTCAAAAAGAAAAGAGTAGTATAAGAATTAAAGGACCAGTGAGTTCAATTCCAGAAAAAATAAAAATTGATGTAGCCAATATGAGAATTGGTGATATGATGAGAATTGCTGATTTAGAAATAGGAGAAGATTTAACTTTTATGGAACCACTAAATAGTGTTATCATGAGTGTAACACACGCGAAATATATTGAAGAAGAAGTAGATATTGACGGCAATGATACGTTAATAGATACTGCATATAATGAATCAAGACAAAGCTGACCATTGGTCAGCTTTGTCTTATGTGAATTAAAAGTTGAAAATTAGAATGAATTCATTAATAATGCTGTACTACATGAAACAAGTACTATAGATAATAATATTCCAATTCCCATAAAGATAAGTTGGGCTTTAGCAAAATTTTTCTTATTTATATTAGTATCTGATGAAAATGCCCATACAAATAAAAGAACAATATTCACCAAAGGTATAAAAAGAAGTAAAAGTGTAACAACCCAATCACCCAAAGTCATGATAGAAGTCGTAGATTTTATAAAATCGTCATTATTTGATTCATAAGGTCTATTGTTGTCCATTTCAAATCCCCCTAAAATTTATTCTTGCTGTTATATTATGTTATATTGTAGCGAAATAATCAAGAAAATTTTAAAGAAATTAACAAATTTCTTTAAGTTGTATATGAATGGATAATTTAGTATAATTAATTTTGAATGGAAGGTGGTATATATATGTATAAAAAGGAAGTAGCTAAATGGATTGAAAGTGAATTTATAAGTGAGAATTTTAAGAATGAAATTAACGACATGAATGATAAAGAACTTGAAGAGAGTTTCTATAAAAACCTAGAATTTGGGACAGGTGGTTTAAGAGGTAAGATGGGGGTAGGTAGTAACAGAATGAATTACGTTACTATTGGTAAAGCTACTCAAGGCTTAGCTAATTATCTTGTGAACAAATATGATGATAGTAAAATTAAAATTAACATAGCTTATGATTCTAGAAATAATTCTAAGTATTTCAGTGAATGTGCGGCATGTGTTCTATGTGGGAATGGAATAGAAGTAAATCTTTTTGATGATTTAAGACCTACTCCTGAACTTTCATTCAGTATACCACAATGTGGTGCTAAGGGAGGAATAGTTATAACTGCTTCTCATAATCCTAAGGAATATAATGGGTATAAAGTATATAACGAATATGGTGGACAGATTACTGATGATGCTGCTAAAGAAATAATTGATTCTGTAAATAATGTTGAAAACTTTGAAGAGATAAAAAATATATCTCTTGATGAAGCTAAAAGAAGTGGACTTTTAAATATTGTTGGGGAAGACTTAGATAAGCTGTATATGGAAAATGTTAAGAAATTAATCATAAGAAGAGATATGATTAATGAAAATGCTGACAAATTAAAAGTATTATACACTCCTATACATGGGTCAGGTAATGTTCCTGTTAGAAGAGTATTACAAGAATTAGGATTTGAAAATGTGGTTGTTGTGGAAGAACAAGAAAAGCCAAATGGTGATTTTCCTACAGTTCCCTATCCAAATCCAGAAGATCCTAGAGCTTTTGAATTAGCTCTAAAATTAGCTGATAAAATTGAGAGTGATATTATAATTGGAACAGATCCAGATTGTGATAGAATAGGGGTTCTTTGCAGGGATGGTAGTGAGTACTTTGTATTCAATGGAAATATGATAGGAATTTTAATTAGTGATTACCTTTTATCGACAATGAAAGAGAAAGGTAATATGCCTGAAAATGGTGAAATAATAAAAACTATCGTTACAACAGACATGATTAAAAGAATTGCAGAAGGACATGGATGTTCAATTAGTGATGTATTAACAGGATTTAAATATATTGGTGAAAAAATCCATGGATTTGAAAAATCAGGAGAAAAGAAATTTATCTTTGGACTTGAAGAGAGTTTTGGTTATTTAAGTGGAGCTTTTGTTAAAGATAAAGATGCTGTTATTGCAGCAGCATTAATATGTGAGATGGCATTATATTATAAACTCAGAAATCAGACTTTGAAGGAAAGGTTATTTGATCTTTATAAGAAATATGGATATTTCAAAGAGGACCTTATCTCAATAACATTAGAGGGAAAAGAGGGCTCTGAAAAGATAGCAGTAGCTATGGAAAGACTAAGAAATATCAACGATATTGACTTTAAAGGTTTTAATACAAAAGAAATACAAGATTATCATAAAAGTGAATATGTAATATGTGATGAAGATAAAATTCAAAAAATTAATCTTCCAAAGTCAAATGTTCTTAAATTTATTTTCAAGGATGATTCTTGGTTTGTTGTTAGACCTTCTGGTACAGAACCAAAGATAAAAATCTATCTTAGTACAAATGGGAAAGATGAAAATGAATTGAAGGAAAAGAGAGAATCTCTTAAAAAACAAGTTGAAGAACTTATTGAAGTAATTTTAAAGTAAAATAAAGAAATGTGGTGTGAAAATGAAAATATTAGTAAGACTAAAGAAGAAACTTGAACAATTAATATTCATAGAACTTAAAGAGGAAGCACAAATAGGAAAATATAAACTACATAACGCTATTTATGTTGCAATAAGAAGTGATGAACTTATAAATAAGGTTAAAGGTGGAAATAGTATGGAAAATATACCCCTTAGTATTTTATACGAGGGAATGTACTATGTTCTAGGTGCCGACGAAGAGTTCAAATTTAATGATGATTATATAAAGATATTGAAAGAAAATGAAGATTCTACAAAATTCATTAAGAGTAAAATATTTAATTTAGTGAAAGAAGAAAAGTATGAAGATGCTTTCATATTCTTAAGAGGTTTATCTAAAGTAGAAGAGACTAAAGAAGTATATGAGAAATTAATCATTGTTACTGATAAGTTAAGAAGTGAAGATGAAGATTATACTACTATTGAAATGAAAATATTAAATAGAGCTAAAGGATTTGGGGGATATCCACTTCCGCATCTTTATGAGGCACTTATTAAAAGGGATATGGGTGATTTTGTTTTTGCAATGGAATCACTACAGAAGTATTTGGAGTTGGGTGGAAAGGAAGATAATGATATTAGTGAATTTAAACAAAATCTTTCATCTATTTTGAGTTATGATAAGGGTAAAGAACTATCAATAACTGACCCAAAGGCATCTCTAGAAATATTGATCCCACTTATGCCAGTATTAGGTGATAGTGCTGAATACTATTATCATGTTGCAGTAGCATATAGAAATCTAGAAAATTACGAGAAAGCAATATATTATTTAAATGAAGCTTTTGTAATAGATAAAAGATTACTAGAAATCTATAATGAGTTTGGTATAAATTACGCAGCTTTAGGTGATTATGAAAAAGCAATTCAATATTTTGAAAAAGCATTTGAACAGAGTAACTCTATTGAATTAGCAACTAATATAGTTATGTGTTATATACATAATAATGATATGATAAAAGCTAAAGAGAAGCTTCAAGAAGCTATAAAAATTGACCCAGATGATGAAATTGTTCAGCAGTTGAGAGAATATTATAAAATTTAATTGGGGGAATAAAATATGAAGGTTAAGAAGGCTGTAATTCCAGCAGCAGGGCTAGGCACAAGATTTTTGCCAGCAACCAAGGCTCAACCAAAGGAAATGTTACCTATAGTTGATGTGCCAACAATTCAACATATAATTCAAGAAGCTGTTGATTCTGGTATAGAAGATATACTAATTATTACAGGGCGAAATAAAAAATCTATTGAAGATCATTTTGACAAATCCTTTGAACTTGAAACTACTCTTGAACAAACGGGTAAAAGTGAATTATTAGAGGAAATACAGAAGATTTCAAATATGGTTAATCTTCATTTTGTAAGACAAAAAGAAGCAAAGGGACTAGGGCATGCGATTTTGTGTGCTAAAAGCTTTGTTGGAGATGAGCCATTTGCGGTGTTGCTTGGGGATGATATTGTTTATAATGCTGAAAAGCCATGCTTAAAACAACTTATTGAGTGTTTTGAAGAAAAATCATCCTCAGTGTTGGGTGTACAGAAGGTTGATTATGAAAATGTAAGTAAATATGGAATATTAGAATGTGAAGAAGTTGGAGAGTATACATATAAAGTTAGTGATATGGTGGAGAAGCCTAATAAAGAAGAGGCTCCATCTAATGTAGCGATTCTTGGTAGATATGTTATTACTCCTAAAATATTTGAGTTATTAGAGAATACAAAGCCTGGCAAGGGCGGAGAAATTCAGCTAACTGATGCACTCAAGGAATTATTAAGTTATGAAAGTATATATGGATATGTTTTTCAGGGAAGAAGATATGATGTAGGAGATAAACAAGGGTTCCTTGAAGCAACATGCGAATTTGCATTAAGAGATGAAAAACTTAGTGAAGGATTTAAAAAATATTTAAAAGAATTAAGTGAAAGAAATTATATATTGTAACTTTGTCAACGTACTAAGAGAAGGGAAACCTTCTCTTAGTTTTTTTAAAATATAAATATAGTGTTAATTCATTTATTCTGTGATAATATAATGTTTTCTTTAAGTAAAAAATATAGTACAATAATAAAGAATAATATTTAGAAACATTTAGAAATAAATGGAGTGTATATTTAACAATAAAATTAGCGCAAAAGGTGGTAAATACATGAAGAAAGATTATAAGTTATTAATTATAGATAATATTCTTATACTTGGATGTTTATATCTAGCTTTATTATTAAAATTTGATTTCAAAATTCACCATGATTATATTCAGTTTTTCAAAATGTCAATAATTCCAATGGTAGTTGTTGTCTCTATAATGAATATGATTTTCAATTTATATGAAAATGTGTGGAAATACGCATCAGTTGAAGAATTTTTTAAGGTTTTGTATTCTGTATCCATTTCCAATATAATATTTATGGTGTTTTCATACTTGAGTACAAATGTATTTGTAAACAATGGATTAATGAATTTAAAATATTATAGATTTCCTTATAGTGTTATCATAATATCTTGGTGTTTATCTGTTGGGGCACTTACAGGTGTTAGACTTTTTATAAAAAATAAACACTCCATAAGGAAAGAAAAATGTATCGATGGAAAGAATCTACTTATTGTTGGTGCTGGAAATGCTGGAGTTATGATTAATAAAGAAATTAGTAGACATGAAGAATTAAAATATAATGTTGTTGGATATATTGATGATGATGAGAGTAAAAAAGGAATGCTTATAGGTGGGGAAAAGGTATTAGGTAATAGAAATGATATTGAAAGAATCTGCAAGGAGCAAAATATAAGCGATATTCTTATAGCAGTACCATCAGCAGAAAAGAAGAAGAGAAGTGAAATACTTAATATTTGTAAGAAGACTGGATGTAAACTTAAGATAATACCAGGAATTTTCGAAATAATAAATGGTAACGTTGATGTAGCACATATTAGAGATGTAAAATTAGAAGATATTTTAGGAAGAGAAGAAGTTAAGTTAAATACAGATAATATTGAGAAATATATAAAAGAAAAAGTAGTTATGATTACTGGAGGAGGAGGATCAATTGGGTCTGAACTATGCAGACAAATTGCTGAATTTAATCCTAGTAAAATACTAGTTTTGGATATATACGAAAATACTTCATATTATCTGCAAAGAGAATTACAAAAAAACTTTCCAGAGGTTGATGTTGAAATAATAATAGCATCTATTAGAGACCTTGCGAGAATTAGAAATATCTTTGAAAAATACAAACCACATGTTGTATTTCATGCAGCAGCACATAAACATGTACCTTTAATGGAGACAAATCCAACTGAGGTTGTTAAGAATAATATTATTGGAACATATAATGTGGTTAGCTGCAGTCATGAATATGAAGTAAAAAGGTTTGTATTAATTAGTACAGATAAAGCTGTTAATCCAACTAATATTTATGGAGCTTCAAAAAGATATTGTGAAAAAATAGTTCAAGCGTTTAGTTCATTTAGTAAAACAGAATTTGTTATAGTACGTTTTGGAAATGTATTGGGAAGTAATGGATCAATAATTCAAATATTTAAAGATCAGATTGCAGCTGGTGGCCCTGTAACATTAACACATCCTGAAATAACAAGATTTTTTATGACGATACCGGAAGCAAGTCAACTGGTAATACAAGCAGGTGCAATGGCGCAAGGTGGGGAAATCTTTGTCTTGGATATGGGTGAACCTGTTAAAATGTATGACTTAATAAAAGATATGATTAGGTTATCAGGGTTGGAACCTGAAAAAGATATTAAAATTGAAATAATTGGTCTGAGACCAGGAGAAAAATTATATGAAGAATTATTAATGGATAATGACAAGCTTAAAACAACAGAACATCACAAAATATATGTTGAAAAACCAAAAGATATTTCTTTTGCATATATTGATAGAGGAATAGAAGAGTTTAAAAATGCATTAAGAAAAGATAATGATGAAATATTATTTGATTTAATGAGTAAATATGTTGAAACATATAAAAGGGAAAATCACGAAAAGCAATTAGATGAAACTGCTGTGGATAAAGATGAGGATAATTAGGAGGAAATAAATATGAAAGTAAATTTATTAGATTTGAAAATACAGTATAACAATATTAAAGATGAAATAAGGGCAGCTATTGATGAAGTTTTAGAATCTACTCATTTTATAATGGGTGAGAATGTTAAGAAGCTTGAAGAAGAGATAGCGGAATTTTGTGGAGTAAAGAGAGCTATAGCAGTTGCTAACGGAACAGATGCACTTTTGCTTTCGCTAAGAGCTTTAGGTATAGAAGAGGGAGATGAGGTTATAACAAGCCCATTCACATTTTTTGCCTCAGCAGAGACATCATCATTAATTGGAGCTAAACCAGTTTTTGTTGATATTAACCCAGAAACATTGTGTATTGATGAGAATAAAATTGAAGAAGCTATTACTGAGAAAACTAAAGCAATAATTCCTGTTCATATATTTGGACAAATGTGTAATATGGATAAAATAATGGACATTGCTAAAAAACATAATTTACTAGTCATTGAAGATGCGGCGCAGGCAATTGGAGCTGAATTTAAAGGGATTAAAGTAGGAAATTTTGGAAATGTGGGTACATTTTCATTCTTCCCAACAAAGAATTTAGGGGCATATGGAGATGCTGGGATGATTGTGACAAATGATGAAGACTTAGCTGATAAATTATGTATGTTAAGAAAGCATGGAACAAAGAAGCAATATATGCATGAAATGATTGGACATAACAGTAGATTAGATGAAATTCAAGCAGCAATATTAAGAGTGAAACTAAATTATTTAGAAAAATGGACTGAAGATAGAAGAAAAAATGCTGAGAGATATAATGAGTTGTTAAAAGATATAAATGTTAAGACACCTGTAGAGATGGAAGAAAGAAGACATGTATATCATCAATATTGTATATTGGTAGAGAATAAGGAAGAGGTTTTGGCATATCTTAAAGAGAAAGGAATTGGTTTTGGAAATTATTATCCTATTCCAGTACATCAATTACCTATATATAAAGAATTAGGATACTCTAATCAAGAACTTCCTGTTAGTGAAGAAGCTTGTAAAAAATCTATAGCATTACCAATGTATCCTGAGTTAAATGAAGAACAACAAAGGTATGTAGTTGATTGTTTAAGAGAGATAGTAAAATAGATAAACTACTTCGTAAGTTTATCTATACAAAGAACAGAGAATAAAGAACAAAGAACAGATATTGTTGATATTCTTCATTCTTCAGAATATCTTAATTTTAATTAAGAAGCGAGATATATAATAATATCTTAAATAAATTTAAATTTTAAAAATACTACAGTATAAGGGGCTAAATTCATGAATAAGATAAAAATTGCGATAATTGGATGTGGAAGAATATCTTATAAACACGTAGAAGCTGTGGTTAATAATAGTGAAATATGTGAAATCACTGCTTTATGTGATCCGGTTGTTGAAAAAGCTGAAGAAAAAATGAGAGAGTATAAAGAAAAGTCTGGAATAGAAGCTAAAGTTTATACTGATTATAAGGTGGCTTTAGAACAAGAAGACATTCAAATGGCTGTAATTGCTACTGAAAGTGGATACCATGCTGAAATAGCAATTTATTGTCTTGAAAAAGGATTACATGTGTTGGTTGAAAAGCCTATGGCTCTTTCTACTAAAGATGCAGATAGTATGATTGAAATAGCTAAAAAGAATAATGTGAAATTAGGTATTTGTCATCAAAATAGATTTAACTCTCCTATTCAAAAATTACGTAAAGCCGTTGAACAAGAAGGATTTGGGAGAATACTAAATGGAACTGCTAGAATTCTATGGAACAGAAATCAAGGATACTATACACAAGCTCCTTGGAGAGGTACATGGGAATTAGATGGTGGAACATTAATGAATCAATGTATTCATAACATAGATCTTCTTCAGTGGATGATGGGAAGTGAGGTTGAGAGCATATACTCTCAATGTGACACTTTTATGAGAGATATTGAAGGAGAAGATTTTGGAGCTATACTTATAAGATTTAAAAGTGGCTCTATAGGTATTATTGAAGGTACAGCTTGTGTATATCCAAAGAATTTGGAAGAAACTCTTAGTATTTTTGGAGAAAAGGGTACAGTATGTATTGGAGGACTTGCAGTAAATAATATTGAAACTTGGAAGTTTGAAAGTGAAGAACTAAATAATCAGCAAATTTTTAACGAAGAAGAGCCAGATAGTGTATATGGATTTGGACATACACCATTATATAAAGATTTTATTGATGCTATTAATAATGATAGTGAGCCACTTATTAATGGGGAAGAAGGAAAAAAAGCCATGGAAATTATTCTAGGAGCCTATAAGAGTAGATTACTTGATGAAAAAGTTACATTCCCAATTGGCGATTTTTCAACTCTTGAAATGAAGAATATTAGGCAAAGAGGGGAATAATATGCAATATATAAGTTTTAATGCTTCTGTAGGAGATAAAGTTAAAGTAGGAAGATTCACTGTTATTGAGGATAATGTTAAAATTGGTGATAATTGTGTTATTGGAAATAATGTGGTAATACATGAAGATACAATAATCGGAAACAATGTTAGAATAGATGATAATACTGTCATAGGTAAAAAACCTATGAGATCTGTTAATAGTGCTCTGAAACAGAGTGATAATCACAAAGGTGCTATTGTTGGAGATGAATGCTTAATAGGCGCCAATGTTGTAATTTATTGTGGTTGTGAAATTGGAGAAAAGACTCTAGTAGCTGATTTAGCCTCAATAAGAGAAGATGTTACAATAGGTATGAAAACCATTGTGGGAAGAGGCGCAGCTATAGAAAATTACTGTACTATAGGTGCATTCTGTAAGTTAGAAACTAACTGTTATATTACAGCATACTCAGAACTTGGTGATAGGGTATTTATTGCACCAGGAGTAACTACTTCAAATGATAACTATGCTGGAAGAAGTATGAAGAGATTTGAAGAATTTAAAGGTGTTGTAGTTAAAAATGGTGGTAGAATTGGTGCAGGAGCAACAATACTTCCAGGTAAAGTTATTGAAGAAGATGGATTTGTGTCAGCAGGAGCTGTTGTAACTAAGGATGTACCAGCAAGAAAAATAGTTGCTGGGTGTCCCGCTAAGGTGCTAAGAGATGTACCGGATGATCAGTTGTTAGAAAATCAATAGATATTACTAAAGCTCAATTTTTTATAAGTTGAGCTTTGAATTTTATACGCTAAGGAAGTGTGAAGTAATTTTATAGAATGGAGAAATCTACATGGATAAAATTGTATTAGTTGGTGGCGGTGGACATTGTAAGGTCCTAATAGATATCATTAAGATGGAAAATAAGTATGATATTTTAGGTATAATAGATAATATTGGAAACGAAGTTTTGGGGGTTCCTGTAATAGGTAAAGACGAAGAGTTGGAAAAGATATTTTTAAGTGGTGTTACTAATGCAGCTATCAGTGTAGGTGGATTAAATAATCCTAATATAAGATGGCGAATTTATAAACAGTTAAAGAGTATTGGATTCAATTTACCTATACTTATGCATCCTAAAGCTAGTATTTCAGATTTCTCTCAATTAGGAGAAGGAACATGCGTTATGGCAGGAGCTATGATAAACCCAGGAGTTCGTGTGGGGAAAATAAATATAATTAATACAGGAGCAATTATTGAACACGATTGTGAAATGGGAGATAACACACATATAAGTCCAGGAGCAGTTGTGTGTGGCGGAAGCAAAATTGGCTCAAATACTCAGATTGGTGCAAATACAGTGGTAATTCAAGGGATTTCTGTTGAACAAAACTGTATAGTAGGAGCTGGTTCAGTGGTAACTAGAGATATTAAAGAGAATGCAATTGTATATGGAAATCCAGCAAGAGTTGCACGTAAAAATTTTGATTAGTTTAGGAGATTAATATGGTATCTAGCTTAGAAAAAATAAATTCATTTCTTAAAGAAAAGAAAATATTTTTAATAATCAACATCTTAATAATATGTATATTACTGTTTTCTTTAATTTCTAGAGAAGGAGAAGGAATATCTTTAATAAAATATTTATGCTCACAGTTGTTATTGATTTATGGTCAAGGAGCTGTATTAACATGGGTTTTAAATATTGAGAAAGAGCAAGTAGTTACCTTGGTTATAAACTATTTTATTGGTATCTCTTTAGTTGTTTTGGAATATTTAATTTCCATGAGTTTATTTCATCAGTGGAAATTATTATATATTGGATACATAATAGGTATAATTGGAGTAATAATTTCATTTCGTAATTTAAATCACAAAAAATTATTAAGTGGATTAAATAGTGGATTAGTAACTGTATTTTGTATAATGTGGATTTCAACATTCTTCTCGCTTTATATAAAGAATTCACTGCCTGATGTAATAGGAAGAAGTGGTATAAATCAAGACTTGCTATGGAGTATTGGTAATACTGAAGCTCTTATGAGAAGTTATCCACCAGTAGATTCAAGAATGAATGGGGTCCCCTTTACATATCATTATTTTGTTAATATTTATTATGCGGTTATTTCATTAACTACAGGAATTGATCCAACTAAATTATTTTTTGCATACGGGTATATAGTAAAAATGTTATTCGTAGTGTTAGGCATTTTTAGTTTCGGAAAGAGTTATTTAAAAAGTAATATAGGAGCTGGGATGCTCACTTTTATATATTTCTTTACTAATTGTTTTAGTTTAAACAGAGCTTACAGTAATGGATACGGAGTGTTTATGAATTCTAATTTAAGGCATCTTACTGATGGAGCCTTTGGATTTGAAATGTCTATTGCCTTACTTATGGTATTGTTTATGTTTATATTTTATGCTATAGAGGAAAGGGAATGGGAAAAGTATGTATTCCCTAGTTTGATTACGTTCTTTGCTCTGAGTGGGACAAAAGGGCCTCTAGCGCTTATGGTTATATTGGTGTTGTTTGCTGTGTTGACTATAGAATTTATTATTAAAAAGAGAATTAACAAAAAAGGACTAACTTTATGGTTAGGGTTCCTTTGTATATTCATAATATTATTTGCTTTTATATTAAAAAGTGGAAGTGGAGACTTGAATTTTGAGTTAGCATACATAGCTAAAGGTAGTTTAATTGGCACGAAAATTATAGGTATAATTGGTGACAACTTTCTTGCTAGATTAATGATTATACCATTACATTTCTATCTTTATCTTCCATTAGCATCAATTCCTTTCTTAATTTGGTTATATAAGAGGGGGCGAAAGATTAAACAATGCAATACAAGTGAATTACTTGTTGGAGGAATGGCCGTATTAGGTATAATATGTGCTTATATATTCAGCCATTATGGTCACTCAGAAATTTATTTTCTAATGACAGCAATTCCCTTTATGGAAATTGCAACAGTTGAATTTTTTATGAACAATAAGATAAATAAAATACTAAAAGGTGTTATAATTATATCTTTAGTAGTAGGATTAACCACCACGTATTACTCTATAAAGGGTCGTATTGATATTGGAATTAAATATGACAAGATAATCAAGAGTGGAGTTGAATTTACAAAGGGGTATCACCCAAATACCATTACATATAAAGAATATGAAGGAATCAAATGGATTAAAGATAACACTTCAGAGGATTCTGTTATACTAAGCGATAGATACTACATTAGTGATAATAAAGTGGATAAAACTGCAAGGTATTTTTATTATAGCACTTTCAGTAACAGGCAGTTCTATCTTGAAGGATATTTTTATTTTTATGCACCAGAGGAATATAAAGAAACGGTAGAGAAGAAAAAAGAAGTCGCTGATAAAATTTATAAAGATAGTGATGGAACTCTTGCTAAAGAACAGGGGATAAATTATATTATCATTTCTGAAAACCTGTATGATGAAGAAAAAGAACTTAAAGATGATAAATTTGTCAAAGTATTTGATAATGAGGAAATGAAGATATATAAAGTAAATGATGGGGAATAGGGATTGTTATGAGTAGAATTAAAAAATTAATGGAAAATAAGTTCATACGGGGTGGAAGTTTATTAACTGCATCAACTATGATTTGTCAAGGAATATCATTAATATTTAGTATTTATGTAGCTAATATTATGTCACCTGAGGAACTGGGTAATTTCAGTATATACCTGACAATCCTTTCTATACTTAATATTATAGGAACTATAAACCTAAGCAGTAGTATAATGAGAGGTAAATTTGAATTTGAGAATGAATTTGACTCATTTTTTAAATCTATATTGATTATGGGAATTATATTTGGTGGAATTTCTTCTTCCATATTTATGATAGTTAATATTTTTTTAATGAAACTTGGATTGTTTGAATCCTCATGGTTGAGTTTTCCTATAATTGTTTTTATGGGGATACATTCAATTACCTTATTCATATATCAATGCAGCATCAATAAGATGACAGCTACATATAAACATAAGGAATTTGCAATTATTGAAGTATTAAAAACTATTATTACTTTGATTATTGTAATGATATTTTTCTATATGTTTAACTGGGATACATATATTGAAAGAGTAACTGGCGTAGTATTAACAATGGTTGGTTTTTCAATCTTTTTCTTAATAAAGAATAGGAAAACCAAATTTAAGTTTAAAAAAGAATATTTGATTTTTGCTGCAACGTATAGTATACCTCTTATTTTACATCAACTTTCTGCTGTTATATTGAATTTTTTTGATATTCTTGTTCTTAAAGGAGTTGAAGTAAAAGGATTATTAGGCGTTGGAACACAAGGGGTGTACAGTTATGCATATAAATTAGCAATGATTATAAGCATAGTATGGAATGTATTGAATAAGTTATGGACTCCATGGTTTTTTGAAAAGATGAAGGAGAAAGATTTTGAGAAAATCAAAAAACTTGGAGAGGATTATGTTGTTATTTTTTCTTTTATATTTTTTGCTTTTCTCATGGTGGTTCCAGAAATACAGATTTTTATACCTGAAAAAGGATATGCCAGCACTTTTATGTATATACCTTTAATTGCATCAGGGTTTTATTTTTATTTTATATGTAGTTTCTTATCAAATGTTCAATTTTATAACAAAAACACTAAGTATATTAGTGTTGGTACCATATTATCTGGAGTTATAAATATGGTTTTAAACATTTTATTTATTCCTATGTATGGTGCTTATGCGGCCGCGTTGACAACAGTAGTAAGTTTTATGATACTATTCATATACCATATTATTGTAAACGATTTTATATTGAAACAGAAAATATTTTCATACACAATGTACCTTAAAGGGATAATATTAATGGCTTTATCAGTATTTACTTACTATTCCTTATTAGAGTATACTTTAATAAGGTGGGGAATATTAATGGTAACCACAGGTGTTATATATATTATTTATAGAAGGAAGATATCATGGTTGAGTTAATTTATAGAGAAGATAAAAAGATTATTAAGATAGATGGTGTGGAAAAGTTTATATATGAGGAACTTGGATATATAGATTTTAGGGAAAAATGTGGGGAATTTCTTAGAGAAGTTGAGAAACAATCATATATGAAAAAGAGATTAGAAGATATTTTTATATATGAGGATATACCCCTATACATATTTATGAGACCTGCTTTTTCAGTATGGATGAGTAAAAAAATAGAATTGATATATATACTTAAATATTTCAATGATAAATATGATGAAATTTTAATCAAAACTGATAATGAGGAATTAAATGAAATTAATAATGAGTTCTTTAATTTTGAGTTGATTATGTTGGAGAAAGAAAAGAATAACATCAATACAAAAAATAAAAGCAAAAATGTCTTTGGGTATCTCAAAAGAACATGTAGAGGGATATCTAGTGGAGCGTCCTTTTTGGTGAGCAAAAAGGAAAGAATGGTAATGTACTCAATGACATCTACAATAGCTGAGAGTAAAAAAAGTGGAGTATATAAAGATTATTTATATGGAGATTTACAGAAAGAACTAGAAGCAAGGTATAATATAATGAATATTCAGCTTTTACAAAGTGAAAAAGAGTTGTACAAGAGTGGAAAGGCTACATATAAAGTAGTTCCATTAGAATTTTTTATATTGTACAAAAAGATATTCATGAAAAATCCTAAGGAATATGAGAAAATTAAAAGTAATTTCAGTATTATTGATAATATTGAGTTCAAATTTGAAGGTCTTGATTTAAAGGATATGGTAAAAAACTTTATAAAAGATAGAGGGAACTCTATATGTAAATCATATCTTAAAGAGATTATTTTATTTCAGAGATTCTTTAAAAGATTTGGGGTTAAGAACTGTATTGTGATCGATGAGGGGGATAGGGGGAGATGTCTAATTTCTGCTGGGAACCTACTGGATATAAAGACTTATGCAATACAACATGGTATAATAGTTAGAAATTCACACTCATACCATCTAACAACAGAAAATAAAATTGTTATTCCAAAAAGAACCTTTCTTTGGGGTGAGAAGTACAAGAAGTTGTTAACTGAGATAACGGATGTATATGGTGAAAATAACCTTTCAGTTGTTGGAAATATCCGAAGTGATGAGTTGAGAGAATCAATTAATGAGAATAATATAGAGGGTAAAAGTAAAGAGGTTATTAAAATTCTATTTTTATCACAATATATGGATGATTTAGTTTATACGGCAGGAAATATTCTCTTTGATGGACTAAAAAGGTTGAAAAGAGATTATGAGTTAGTAATTAAGTTACATCCAGGAGATAATAAATATAGAGAGTATTATGAAGAAGAAATAAATGAAAAAAATATTAATTGCAAAATAGTTAAGGATAAGGATTTATATGAAATGATTAACGAATGCGATTGTGTTATTAGCGTCCATTCCACAGCTGTTCTCGAAGCTACTTTATTCAAAAAGCCATCTATATGTTTAAGATTACCTAAATATGACGATGTTTGCAAATTTGTCGAAGATGGTGTATCTAAGGGTGCATATAATGGGTATGAACTTATGAATCTAATTATGAATTTTGAAGAGGCGTTTGGAAAGGATTATCAAGATAACATGGCGAATTATATAAATAATGCGTTTTTTGTTGGAAATCATAAGTCGATTAAAATGATAAGTGATGAGATAGAGAAAATTTGAACTAAGAGGTCATAAATATGATTTTAACTATAAATAGAGGATCAACACTAAAAAAGAATATTGTTTTTGAAGGATATTATGTACATGAAAAACATGGAGTAGTTACAGCAAAAGAAACTATTTTTGAGAGTGATTATGTTGATAAAAATAGATATTCTTTAAATGGGCTTTTTAGATTGATAAAAATTGATGAAAAGTCTGTAGAGCTAATAGTAGATAGATATAGAAGTATGCCGATATTTTATACTAAAAGAGATGATACATTAATTATTTCAACAGATTTTTTTGAACTTTATAAAGAAGCTGCTAAGTGTGGGTTTGAGCTAACAATAGATGATATAGCAGCCAATAACTATATAAGATTTGGATATGTGCCTCATGAAAATACAATTATTAACGAGATAAAAGAGTTGCCTTGTGGCACTAGCATGAAAATAAATAACAGTGAATTAAATATTGAAATAAATAAATATTGGGAATTTCAATATAAAGAGAATAAAGATTTTAATAAAAAAATAGAATGTGAAAATCTAAAAGAAATTTACGATAGTATATTTAAGGACTACTGTAAGTATATAAATAGAAGTGGTAAAAGTATAAATTTTGCGCTAAGTGGTGGATTAGATTCCCGACTTGTATTGGGTGGTATCATGAAATTCATCGATGATAAATCAAAAATAATACTTAATACATTTGGAAACATATATAGTGAGGATGTTAGAATTCCATACAATATTGCACATACACATGGTCTGCAACTAAAACATTTTGCAATAAGTGAATTTAATAATATGTTTAATGATAATGAAATAATGACGAACGCAACTCAAGGAAGAAGTCTTAGTCATTATCAAGATGGATTCCCTCTGATTGAGGAAAAAAAACTAAAGAGAGATGATATCTGGTTCTTTGGTCATACAGGCGATTTCATTGGTGGGGGACATATAAGCAGAAAAGTATATTATTCACCTGAAAAGAGGTATGATGGACAATTTCTTCAGCTTATTTTGCATAAACATTCTTTTGACGGAAATGATAATAAGTTTTATAAAACAAATGAAATGCAGAATCTGAGCAAAGAAAAATTACTAAGTGAACTTGATAGATGGGATATGGAAAATAGACAAAGTAAATTTATTATAAACGACTGTGCAACATATAGACAATTTGATAATTTTGTGTTTCTTCCTTTATGGGATAATAGGCTTATAGATTTCTTTTTAAAAGTTCCTCTCAAATATAAGGTTGAAAAGGTAATTTATAATGAGGTCTCTATTGAGTATCTTAAGGAATTAAAACTTAATTCTTATTTAAGTAAAAGTTACTATAAAAAAGACAATCTTTTTTATCTTATAAAGAACAAAATAAAACTAATGACTAATTCAAGTGATAAGATTATGCTATCACATGGATTTAATGTGTATTTCAGTACTAGCTATGTCCAGAATAAAGTTGAAAAAATAATTGAAGAATTAAAAAGAAAAGATATAAAAATTGAAAAATCTAATACTACACACTTTAATTACTATCTTTCTCTTATAGAACTAAATAAAATAACTAATAAACTAATAAACATAAAACAAAGTTTATTAGAAGAAAAGTTAGGGTAAGGTGTATATATGAGTTATAGAAAGAATATTGCAAGCAATTTTATAACACAAGGTTTGGTTACTGTTCTTGCATTCATGACAAGTATTATAATTGCAAGATCATTAGGACCAAATAATAAAGGATATATTGGGTATTTGATTTTGATATTCACACTTATAGGTGAGTATGGAAATTTTGGAGTGCTAAAAGCTAGTATCTTTTTTCAAAAACGAAGTAATTATGATGAGGAATATGTTTTTATAAATAATCAGACATTCTTACTTATAAACTTTATATTTTTATCTTCAATCATAACAATTCTTAGAATGACAGGGAAATTTTTAGTTAATTATGATTCATTTCACATTATGTGTGGATTTATAATAATATTATTTTCCTTTTCTAATTTAAATATGAATAACTTTTATATTGGAAATGAAAGAATACGAGAAAGTAACAAATATAATATTATAATCAGTTTACTTAAGTCTATATCTTTATTCATTTTATGGATGATTGGTAGACTAGATGGTAATACTTATTTGTTTGTTATTGCATTTTCAATGGTGATTTTATCAATATTTTTATATCGCAATTTAAATATCAATATGAAATTTCATATTGATATGAAATTAATATGGAAACAGATACGTTTTGGGTTTTTAATTTATTTGTCCACCTTATTTATTTATCTGAATTATAGAATGGATCAATTTTTTATAAAAAATATGTTGGGACAAAGAGAAATGGGAATATATTCGGTATCAGTATCTTTAGCTGAATTACTATTCTTAATACCTGGAAGTGTTGGGACAGCAATATTAGGTAGATTATATAATATTGATTCTTCGCAAAGTACAGAAAGAAAAAATGTTACAGCTATAACTGTAAAATATACATTCTATATATGTCTAGTACTTGGACTTATTGGTATGGCATTGACCCCATTGATACCAATTGTTTATGGCAGTGAGTATGCTGGCGCCTGTTTGCCTACACTTATACTATTTATAGGGATTATTTTTGCTTCAATTGGAAAAGTCTCATCAGGGTATTTTCAGAGTATAGGTAATACAAGAAACCATTTTTTAATTACTACAGCAACATTTATATTGAATTTAATATTGAATTATTTACTTATTCCCAAAATGGGTATAGTGGGTGCGGCGATTGCTTCATCTGTATCTTATTCAGTATATGGATTGTTATATGTGATAACTTTTATAAAAATAGAGAAATTTAAGCTTGAAGACTTTTTTAAGCTAAGAAAAAGGTAGGAGTGGATATTGTGTTAGAAAAAGCAAAGAAAATATCAAAGAATAAAAAGATAATTATTCCACTTATAGTAATAATTATAATAGGAATAAGTTTGGTGGTTCCTAAACTAATACCTACAAATAAAAAAGCAGAGTTACCATATGCTAATAATATTGTGAAATTTGAAGATAAAAATCTTGAAAGAGTAATTAGGTATAAGATAGGTAAATTTTGGGGTGACATATATACTGAAGATGTTATTTCAATTCAGAGTTTAGATATATCCAAAAAGAATATAAAGTCTATAAAAGGATTAGAGGAATTTTGGAGATTAACTACATTGATAGCCTATAATAACGAAATTGAAAATATAGAAGCACTAGAGAATCTTAATCAACTAAGTTATGTAGATTTATCATCGAATGGTTTAAGAGATATATCGCCATTTGAAGATAATATTAATATTGAGACTTTAAAATTAAGCTATAATAGGATAAATGATATTAAAGCATTATCCAATACAAATATTAAAAGTTTATATCTTGGTAATAATCATGTTGAGAATTTGAGCCCATTAAAACTTATGGAGAATCTACATACATTAAGTTTAGAAAATAATTTTCTAAAATCATTTGATGTCATTTTTACAATGACTCAATTAGAAGATTTAAATTTGAATGGAAATAGCTTCAGCGATATCAAAGGAATCGAGAATCTAACAGAGCTAAAGACTCTAAAATTATCAGGAAATGGAATTGATAATTTGGAATATATTCTTGAACTAGAAAAATTACAAAAACTTGATTTAAGCAATAATAGAATTCAATATTTAGATGGGATCCAGAAGCTAAATAATTTAATACATCTTGACCTCTCAAAGACGTTTATTAAAGATATTTCGCCAATAGAAAGCCTTAAAGAATTAGTAGTTATAGATTTGAGAATTACTCCAGTAGATAATATTGAAACATTAGCCTCTTTGAAAGAATTACAAGAAATATTCCTTGAAAAGGAAGTAGATAGAACCCCAATAAAGGGTTTTTACAATAAATTGAGTAGTGCTGATAAGTATACAAAAGCATATTTGATTGAAAATAATTATTATAAATTAAATTAGTCTAAAGTTGAGGTTGTGATGATTTTGAGTATTAAAATTTTAATAATATTAATAGTGTTCTCCATCAGCACTTATTTATTTCACAAAGCTAGTGGAACATTGGCAATTAATAAATTAAATATAGTATCGTATATATATTATCTTTTTATGATAACTGTTTTTAGTGGGGGAAGTTTGATTTTCTTAGGATTCAGAAATCATTATTTGATAAAATCTATGATGATAAATGATTCTACTATTAATATAACCTTTATGTTCATAGTGTATTGTGCTATAATTCTACCATTAACAATGGTTATATTCTTTAGAATATTTAAAGTGAATCCTAAGAAAGAGTATAATAATTATCTTAAGAAAGATACTGTTATAGAATATGAAAGAGAAGCATTCTTACTTATAAGTTTGGCATCGATTTTGTGTATCTTATTTAGTGTATATATGTTTATCAAAATGGGTAGGGTTCCATTGGTGGATTTGGTTTTTAATCGTGAAGCTGATACAGGTGTTTTGAGACATGAAATTACAAGTAGTATATATTTAAATCCTTATATTAAAAATTTAGTAGTATTAACATTAACGCCATTGTTGTCTTATTTTACGTATATATATGCAAATATTACAAGAGATAAAAAATGGATAATGTTATTTGCTTTATTGTTTGTTACTTGTATTTTTGTAAAAACCTATGATTATTCTAAGTCACCTGTTGTCTTTTATATAGTAATTTTTATATTTATTCATGTTTTGATATATGGTAAAATATCAAATAGATTATTGATACCATGTGGAATTGCGTGTGTAGGGGTAATATTGTTTATGTACGCTAGAAGTGGATACAATATGGAGAAACTATTTGATATTTATAATGGGCCTATTGGGAGAACAATATTTACTTCTGTAGGAACTTTATTTCTACACTTTGATTTATTCCCAACCTTTTTACCTTTCCTTGGGGGGAGAAGTTTATCTCCAACTGTAATGGGATTATTCACAGATAATATGACTCATATAAGGTCTGGTAGAGTAGTAATGGAATTTTATTCTCCATTTAGAGTTCATGCAGGTACAGCTGGAGTAATGAATTCGCATTTTATGGGTGAGGCATATGCGAACTTTGGATATACTGGAGCATTATTGGCACCAATATATGTTGGGATTTTATTAGCATTAGCATATTTTGTATTTTTGAAAGTAAAGAAGAAACCAGATAATATGATGATATATATTGCACTAGTTGTTTTCTTCAGTACTACATTAAATGGAGGATTCTCGGATTATATATATAATTTCAATATAATTTTCACAATAACGGGATTAATTGTATTTAAATTCCTTGTTAGAACAATAAATAGACTTGCAAATAAGGATGCTTAAGAAATGAGTGATATTTTGAATAAAAAAAGATGTATTTTTCACGTCCCATTTTATGTTGATAAAAATAGTCCTTCAGGAACTAATATAAGACCAACTAAAATAGTTGAAGGATTAGAAAAGTGTGGCTATAGTGTTGACGTTGTTTGGGGATTTGGTAAAGAACGAAAAGAAACAATCAATAAAATAAAGCTAAATATAAATAATGGAATTAAGTATGATTTTATGTATAGTGAAAGTTCTACAGAACCTACATTATTAACTGAGAAAAATCACATTCCAAGATATCCATTTATGGACTTTGGATTTATGAAATTTTGCAAAAATAAGGGGATTAAAATAGGATTGTTTTATAGGGATATATATTGGAGATTCCCAATATATAATAATGTTCCATTCACAAAACGAAGTATTGCTAAATTGTTTTATAGGTATGATCTTTTAAATTATAAAAGAAATTTAGATATTTTATATCTTCCACATAAAAAAATGGAAGAGTATATACCTATTAAATTAAAAACTAGAATTGAAGAACTTCCGCCAGCAGTAAATGAAATCGAAGTTAATAACAATACTCTTGAATCTTACCAATTAAAGATGTTTTATGTAGGCGGAGTATCAGGGTTATATGATATGACCGAGCTTTTTAAAGTTTTTAATGAATTCAAACAAGGGTACCTGACTGTTTGCTGCAGAGAAAATGAATGGAAGAATGTTAAGGGAAAGTACGCTGATTTAATGAGTGATAACATTGAAATCATTCATAAAAAAGGTGAAGAATATGCACCTTATATTAATAGTAGTCATATTTGTTCATTGCTTTTCCAACCAAGCGAATATAGAAAATTTGCTATGCCTTTGAAATTATTTGAATACATGTCCTATGGAAAACCAATGATATCATCAAAAGGTACCGCTACAGGTGATTTTATTGAGAAAAAGAAAATCGGATGGCAAATAGATTATAATAAAGATGATATATTAAGTGTTTTGAAAGAACTTAGTCATAATTTTACAGATATTGAAGTGAAGCAAAAAGAAATACTTACCATATTAGATGAAAACACATGGGTAAGTAGAGCAGAAAAAATCATAAGAGATCTTACTCAAGGTTAAGATGGAGGAGTTTATGAAGATTTGTTTTTTAGCTGATGCTAGTAGTAGTCACACTATTAAATGGTGTGATTTTTTTAAGAATAGAGGATATGAGGTTCATGTGATATCATTTAACTACGGGGAGATTGCAGGGGTTACAGTTCATACATTAGGTGTTGATAAAAAAGATATAAACCTTGATACCTCACTAAAAAAAATCAGATACATAACTAAAGTTTTTGAGATAAAAAAACTGATAAAAAAAATCTCTCCAGATGTATTACATGCTCACTATGCTTCTAGTTATGGTTTAATTGGAGCGCTTATGTCGTTTCATCCTTATATTTTGTCAGTTTGGGGAAGTGATGTTTACTTATTTCCTAAGAAGGGAAATATATTTAAGAAAATATTAGAGTTTAATTTTAAAAAAGCAGATGTTATCTTCTCAACAAGTAAAGATATGGCGGTAGAGGCAAATAAGTATACAAAGAAGGAGATAATTTTAACTCCATTTGGAATAGATGTTGAAAAATTCAAACCATATACGCTTGTAAAGAATGATGAAAAAATTAGGATTTGCATTATAAAATCTCTTGAGAAGGTATATGGAATTGATTTAGCAATAAAGGCTTTTAGCGATTTATGCGAGAGATATGATAATCTAGAATTATTTATAGGTGGAGAGGGATCTCAAAAAGAAGAGTTATTAAAGTTATCAAGTAATTTGGGACATAGCAATAAAATAAAATTTTTAGGTAAATTAAATTGGAAAGAGATAGTTGATGTATATAATAGCTGTCACTTTGGAGTCTTTCCTTCTTTAAGTGAGAGCTTTGGTGTATCAGCATTAGAAGCTGAGGCTTGTGGGATTCCTGTTATTGTGAGTAATGTGGGCGGATTTCCAGAAGTTGTAGATAATAATAATAGTGGGTTTATCTTTGAAAAAGGGAATGTTGAAGAATTACAGAAACTTATGGAAAAATTAATAAATAGTAAACAATTAAGAGATTCTATGGGTATAAGAGGAAGAGAGTTTGTTTTATCGAATTATAAAGAAGAAGAGTGCTTCAAAGAAGTGATTAATATATATGACGAGATAATAAAATGATGGCAAAGAGAGGATTAGATTATGAAGATAATAACAGTTATTGGTGCACGACCACAATTTATTAAATGTGCAGCAGTATCAAAAGAATTAAGAAAAAAACATACAGAATTGATAATACATACAGGACAGCACTATGATGAAAATATGTCTGATGTTTTCTTTGATGAACTTGAGATACCAAAGCCAGACTTTAATCTTGAAGTAGGATCAGGGAATCATGGCAAACAAACAGGAGAAATGTTAAGTAAAATTGAAGAGATTTACTTAAAAGAGAATCCAGATTTGGTACTTGTATATGGTGACACAAACTCTACTTTAGCAGGGGCACTTGCAGCAAGTAAATTGCTTATTCCTGTAGCTCATGTTGAAGCTGGCTTGAGAAGTAGGAATATGAATATGCCAGAAGAACAGAATAGAATATTAACAGATCATATATCTAAATATCTTTTTACTCCTACTGAAACAGCAGATGTGAATCTTAAGAATGAAGGATTAAGTAATATACATAATGTAGGAGATGTTATGTATGATGGAGTGTTATTCTTTACTGAGTTATCTAATAAGAAAGCTAAAGTTTTGGAACAATTTGGTTTAAAGAAGAATGAATATATCTTAGCAACAATACATAGAGCAGAGAATACAGACTACCAAGAGCGATTAGAGAATATTTTTAAAGCGCTAGAAGAAAGTGGAGAAAATATTATATTACCACTTCATCCTAGAACAGATAAATATATTAAAGAATATGGCATTAAACTTGGGGAAAATATAAAAATTATTGATCCAGTTGGATATTTAGATATGATAGCTCTAGAAAGCAATGCTAAAAAGATAGTAACAGATAGTGGGGGGGTACAGAAGGAAGCATTCTTTATGGGTGTGCCATGTGTTACACTAAGAGATGAAACTGAATGGGTTGAGACTGTAAGTAATGGATGGAATGTTATTGTGGGTGCAGATAAAGAAATGATTATTGAAAATATTAAGAATTTCAATCCAATCAATGAGAGAATAAATGTCTTTGGAGAAGGAAATGCTGCAAAAAAAATAACAGAGATTATCAGTAGTAAATAGGAGGGGAAAATGAATATAGTATTTTTAACACAATATTGTCCTCCAGAAGTAGGTGCACCTCAGAATAGAATATTTGAAATGGCTAAGCTACTTAAGAAAAAAGGACATGAAGTTTCTATTCTTACTGCTTTTCCAAATTATCCAAGGGGAGAGATTTTTCCAGGATATGAAGGAAGGAAAAGTATGATTGAAGAATTGGAAGGGATTAAGATAATAAGAACTTGGATAAGTCCTGCAAAGGAAAAGAGTTTTGTTAAAAGGCTTATTGAGTATTTTTCTTTTACAATATCATCTGTAGTACAGGGAAAAAAACTTATTGGCCATCCAGATGTAATAATAACCGAATCACCACCTCTTTTCTTAGGGTGGTCAGGATATAAATTGTGCAAAAAGACAGGTGCTAAATGTGTCTTCAATATTTCTGATTTATGGCCTGAGTCAGCAGTGAAAATTGGAGCTCTTAATAACAAACTATTTATAAAAATGTCAACATGGCTTGAAGAGTTTTGTTATAGAAAATCACATTTGATTTTGGGGCAGACGCAAGGGATTATAGATAATATTATTGAAAGAGGTTTTAAGGAAGAAAAAATTCATCTTATAACAAATGGTGTAGACACATCATTATTTTCAAAAAAGTTCTACGATCAAGATTTCAGAGATGAAATAGGAGTGGGAAAGAAGTTTTTTGTAGGGTATGCAGGGACACATGGGCTTGCTCAAGGTTTAGATAGTGTTATTGAGGCTGCTAGGCTGTTAAAGGATAATGATGATATTCGTATTGTTCTAATTGGTGATGGCGCTGAAAAGAAGAAGCTTATGAATATGGCTGAGGAATATAAATTAGATAATGTAATATTTATACCAATTCAACCTAAGAAGAATATGCCTAAAATTGTAGCATCCATGGATGTAACCCTAATTCCATTAAAAAAGAAAGATATTTTCAAAGGAGCTTTGCCTTCAAAGATGTTTGAAGCATTAGTATCTGAAATTCCGGTAATATTAGGAGTAGAAGGTGAGGCTGAAATATTGATTAATAATGCACAAGCTGGGATACCCGTTGAACCAGAAAATAGTCAAGAGATGGCAGAGGCGATCTTGAAATTATATAACGAAAGAGAAATTGTTAGAAGTATGGGTGAAAACGGCAAAAAATATGTTGAAGAGCATTACAATAGAATAAAAATTGCTGATAAACTGGAAAAACTTTTAATTGAATTATGAAAATGAACAGGAGATGATCTAATGGAAAAAAGAGAAGAATTTCTTAAATATTATGAAGCGTTAATTGAAGAAAGTGATATAGAATCGATTGTTGCCACTTTAAAAAGTGGATGGTTATCAAGAGGTATAGTGACTAATGAGTTTGAAGAAAAATTTAAAGAACTTGTGGGAGCAAAATATGCTGTAGCTATGAATTCTGCAACAGCAGCGCTGCATGTAGCCCTTATATGTGCAGGAGTAGGAGAAGGGGATGAGGTTATAACAACTCCACTTACATTTGCAGCATCAGCAAATACTATTATACATACTGGTGCAACACCTGTTTTTGTGGATGTGGATCCTGAAACTAAATGCATTGATCCTAAAAAAATCAGAGAAAAAATTACAGATAGAACGAAAGCAATTGTTCCAGTTCATTTTGCAGGGCATGCCTGTGATATGGACGAAATTATGAAGATTGCAGAAGAATATAACCTATTTGTTTCAGAGGACGGTGCTCATGCTACTTATACTAAATATAAGGATAAAATGATAGGCAGTATAGGAAATACAACTTCATTTAGTTTTTATTACACTAAAAATCTATGTACTGGAGAAGGTGGAATACTTACTACAAATGATGAAAATATAGCAAATATGGCTAGAGAAGTAAGTCTTCATGGAATGGATAAAAATGCATGGAACAGATATGGTAAAAAAGGTAGTTGGAGATACGACATAACTTATCCGGGATTTAAGTATAATATGACAGGATTACAAGCTGGACTTGGATTAGCACAAATAGATAAGTTAGGTTCTATGCAGGAGAGAAGAGACGAAATAGCAGAAATATATAATGAAGGATTTAATGAATGTGAATTTGTAAGAATTCCAAAAGTGAAATCTTATACAAGACATGCATGGCATCTATATGCTATTGAACTTGAACTTGAGAAATTATCAATTGATAGGGATACGTTTATAGTAGAACTTAATGAAATGAATATTGGAACAAGTGTCCACTTTATTCCAGTACATCTTATGAGCTATTATAAAGAACGTTTTAGTTATAATGAAGGAGATTTCCCCGTTTGTGAAGATTACTTTAATAGGACTATATCACTTCCATTTTATCCAAAGATGATAGATGAAGATATAAAATATGTTATAGATTCTGTTAAATATATATGTGATAAATATAAAAAATAGTGGTGAAAATATGGAAACTAGATTAAGAAAAATTAATGATTATTTACTAGGAATTTTCCTGTTAATTATACCATTTAGTAACAGAGTAGTTCCTATAATAAATATAAGAATAAAGAGTGATATTATTCTCTTTATATTCTTCGTGTTATTTTTCTGCAGAATAGTAATAGTTAAGAGTGAGAGAAGAGCATTTATAAAATATTTATATAAAAGTTGCTCTTCCCTTTTCTTTCTTTTTTTACTAGCACTGTGCTTCATAATGTTTTTAAGCATCAGTTATAGCACCTTTAAGGTTACAGCATTAAAAGAAAGCTTTAGATTTTCTACATATATAATATTAATGATTATTATAGGTTACGACTATTGTGAAGAGAAGTGGATAAAACCATTGATAAATTTGATTATTTTAGCGGTTATAATTCAATGTATCATTGGAATAATTCAATTTACTACTGGATTATTTATGATTCCGGATTTTAGTACAGAAGCTTATAGATTTAATAAAATACATGGAACCTTTGAAAATCCCAATACATATGCTGGATTTTTAGTGCTTCTATTCTATCCCATAGCAGTATATAGTTTTCAGAAGATATTTAAAGAAAAGAAATATAGCTATTTTATAGTAATAATACTTATAATGGTTAATTTAGCATTCACTATGTCTAGAAATGGTGTTATAGGAATAGTATGTGGTGGGGTGATTTTAGCTATTATATATGATAAAAGAGCTATGTATGGGGTTGGAGCGTTAGGAATTTTAGGAGCAATTGTATTGAGAAGTCGGAACATATTTGACATGGCTTTAAATGACGGTAGATTGAAGTTGTGGAAATGCGTTGGGCTGATGATAAGAGATAATCCAATAAAGGGAATAGGAAACGGTAACTTTAGAGAAACTTATAATATATATAGAGAATCTTATCCTGAAGTTAGGTTTCATTCTTTTCTTAATATGCCACCACATAATTCGTTTTTAAAAGTGTGGAGTGAACTTGGAATTATAGCATTAATAATATTTATGAGTATAATATTATTAGGTGGTAAGAGTGTATATTTATGTGGTAAAGAATGTAAAAAAAACATTTGCAGATTATTTTTTACTGGATTTATGTGCAGTTTTTTAGGTTTTTTAGTTATGAATATGAGTGATGATCTTTTCTTTGTACCTAAATTAACTACTTACTTTTGGATATTTACGGCTCTAGCATGGGGATATGAACAAAGGAGAATGAATGATGATAAAAGATAATAAATTAACATATGATTTTGAGAAAATTGATGAATATGAAGATATCACATGCAAGAGGTTCCAATTTATTTTAAAGAGAATTATGGATATTGTTCTATCTACTATAGGTATATTAGTTCTTCTGCCAATATTTATTTTAATTAGTATTGCTATTAAACTTGATAGTAAAGGTCCAGTCATATTTAAACAGAGTAGAGTAGGAAAAGATAATAATAATTTTAAAATATTTAAATTTAGAACAATGAGACAAAATGCTCATAAGGAACAAAAACTAGAAATCGAAAATATACATGAATTTGTTTTTCAAAGTGGAGAAGATCCTAGAATAACCCAAATAGGCAAATTTCTTAGAAAAACTAGTCTTGATGAAATACCTCAACTGTTGAATGTATTAATTGGTAATATGAGTTTAGTAGGTCCTAGACCAGAAATCCCAGAAGTAGTTGAACACTATCCACAAGAATATAAGCAGAGACTATTGGTGTTACCAGGAATAACAGGACTTGCTCAAGTTAGTGGAAGAGGTGAAATAGAATTAGGAAAAACAATTTATTATGATTTAAAATACATTAAGAATTTTTCTGTATTTTATGATATTAAAATTCTTTTCAATACAATATTTTCTGTATTAAGAAAAGAAGGGGCAAGGTAGGTATTTAATATGGAAAATTACAGCAAAATTTTAGGGTTTAATATTTATAATAAGGATATTATATCATTAATTGATGATGAGATTGAATGGGATAGTAAAAAGGTAATTCTTTCAGGCAATCCAGCAATATTATATGAAGGGTTAAATGACAAGAATCTTTATGATTATTTCACAAATAATCATACCATTATTGTACCAGATGGGATTGGAACTGTTGTATTATGCAGACTCAAAAAAAAGAAATTAAAAGAAAAAATTGCAGGGATAGAGGTATTAACATCTTTATTAAATATATGTTCTGATAGTAATAAAAAGGTATATATATTAGGATCAGATAAAGATACTTTAAATGAAGCGGTTAAGAACATTGCTTATAAATTTTCAGGCATTAACATATGTGGGTTCCGTGATGGTTATTTTAATTATGAAGATAATGATAAAGTAATTCAAGAAATCAATGAGTGTTCACCAGATTTATTAGTAGTAGCACTGGGATGTCCTAAACAAGAAAAATTTATTTATGAAAGCTTTGATAAAATGAATTTCAAAATTGCAATGGGCGTTGGAGGAAGTATTGATATTTTAGGTGGAAAATTAAAAAGAGCACCTAAGTGGATGATTAGATTTGGATTAGAATGGGTATATAGAGTAATAAAGGAACCTTTTAGAATAAAAAGATTGATCGTTATTCCAAAATTCATTTTAAGAGGATTGAAGGAAAAAGATAATGAATACAAATAGTAGTCTTAAAAATAATCTCATGTATATGTTTGTTTGTACTATAGGGGTTCAAATAGTGAATTTAATAATAATATCATATTTAAGTAGAGTATTATCTGTAGGGGTAGTTGGTTTCGTGAATTATAGCCAAGCTATTATACTTTATTTTACCCTTTTCACACTCTTCGGATTTCAAACTCTTGGTTCTAAAGAAGTTGTGAAGAGTGAAAAAAAAGATGATATAGTACATTCGGTTATATCAATAAGATTGATGATAGCATTATTATCAATAGTGATAATTGTAATCCTTTCTTTTTTTATCAATAAAGGAAGGGTTTTTAGTATAATACTTATACTATATTCTCTTACATTAATACCATTAAGCTTTAATCTTGACTGGTTTTTTGCAGGCATATATGAGATGAAACATAATGGAATATTTAATGTGATTAAAGTTATCATACCTCTATTTATTATTATATTATTTCTGAGAGATGATACTGACGTATTTATCATCCCTATAGCATTTTTAATTGGATTGTCTTTTGCTGCAGTATATCATTGGTATCAATTTAAAAGAAAAGGATTCCTATTAGGTAAAGAGAACAAAGCTAACCGAAAGGTATTATTAACAGTAGCGACACCATTTGTTATTAGTAGTTTATTATCAACTATTAACGGAAATGTAGATACAATAATGGTTGGAAAACTATTGAGTCAGGATGAGTTAGGAATTTACTCTAATACATATAAACTGATTTTCTTTTTGATAAGTATGATTGCAATTCTATTTAGTGTTGCATATCCTAAATTAATTAAACTTAAAGGTGTGGAATTATCATGCTTCTTTGATGCAGTAACTAAAGTTGTAATTATGTGTGCCATACCTATTTCCATAGGAGGTTTTATTTTTTCAGAAGACGTAATTCTTTTATTATTTAAAAAGAAGGAATATATTGAAGGAAGTTTAACTCTTAAAATACTTATGATATATTTTATGGTTTTATTTATGAGGGAGTTATGTGCTTATAGTTTAAATGCTTGGGGAAAAGAAAAAAAATATCTAAAAATAATAGGAATTTCAGCCATAGCAAATATTATAATAAATTATTTTGCAATAATAAATATAGGAATAGAGGGAGCTGCATTATCAACTTTATTTTGTGAGATTTTGACTTTTGTTTTAATGGCATTAAGTGTTAGAGAAAGAGTGAATTTATCTTTTTTTAAAGAAACAATAAAAATATTACCGGCTATTTGTTTATTGGCTGCTATGTTGATTGTTTTTAAAATGGCTGAGATTAATATAATTATCGTTATCCCAATTAGTATTTTGGTGTACTTTGGGGTATTGTATAAAAGTGGATATTTGAATGGATTACGTGAATTTTTAAAATGATTGGAGAAGAATATGGTTAATTATTGTGTTTTATATCCTAATACTAGTAATGTAAATCTTGTGAAAGATATGGGGATGATTCCATATAAACTTCATAAGTCATATGGGTATAATTCTTGGATTGCATGTTATAACCAAGATGAATATACATATTTACAGGATGAAGTTAAAGGACTTAAGATAGAGTTTCTTAAAAAGAAATTTAATAACTATATATTAGATGGATGTTTATATTTATCTAAAAATAGTAAGAAAATTGATATACTCCAAATATTTCATATGACATCATATTCAGTAGCATATTCGATAGTGTATAAGTTCTTCAACAGGAAAGGTAAGATTTATCTTAAACTTGATTGTAGTGAAAAGCTAATTAAACGACTAGATAATATGAACACTATAGAGAGAAAATTTATTGAAGCTTACTTAAAAAGAGTTGATATTATTAGTGCCGAACAGGAGAGACTCATAGAGCCATTAAAAGAGAGATTTGGTGAGTTTGGAAGTAAACTTATTCATATTACAAATGGAGTAGATTTGAATTGGGTAAATGAAATTAATAATGATGAAAAGCTTGATAAAGAAAATTTATTTCTCCATGTGGCTCGATTAGGAGCAGCAGAGAAAAAAACAGAGAATATTTTGAAGGCATTTAAAGAATTCTCTAAAACAAATAACAATTGGAAACTATTATTAGTGGGTCCGATGGAGGAGAAGTTTGAAAAGTTCTACAAAATATTTCTAGAAGAAAATAAGAACATTAAAAATAGAATTATTTATAAGGGAGAAATAAGAGATAGAAAAGCTCTTTATGATATTTATAAAAAAACTAAAACCTTTATATTAAATTCAGAATTTGAAAGTTTTGGCTTTGTTCTTATTGAAGCTGCATTATTCAAAAATATGATAATTTCAACGGATGTTGGAGTTGCAGAAGAATTGAAAATTCATGGAAATGTTGAAATAATAAAATATGATGATATAGAAGGTATTAAAAATGCAATGGTCAAAGTGGCGAATGATAAATACTTAGAAGAGAAGGGTATAGAAAATAGAGAACTTATCGAAAAAAAATATAATTATGATGTAATTATAAAAAAATTAAAGATTTTCTTTGATAAAAATTAAATACATGCAAACAATAAATCCATACAGATAATAAATTTAGAGGAGCGATTGTATGGATTTTTATAATGTAATAGAAAATCGATTGAGTTACAAAAAATTTAAGAATGATAGCATAGATAGAGAGAGCCTTCATAGAATGATAAATAGTGCTATGAACTCTCCATCTTATAAAAACAATACTTCATATAAAATAATAATAGTTGAAGATGATAGTATCAAAAACTCTTTAAGTAACTGTATACGAAATAGTACATCTGAGATGAGTGAAGCTGTAAAAGATACACCAGTAACATGTGTAGTTATTGGTAAACCAGAAAGTTCAGGATCTATGAATGGCAAAGATTTTTATATTATGGATGGAGCTATAGCTATGGAACATTTTGTTCTTAGTGCTGCAGCAGAGGGGTATGGTACTTGTTGGGTAACTGAATTTGATGAAAATGAAATAAAAAGAATGTTAAATATTCCTTCTGATTATAAAGTTATTGCACTTACACCAGTAGGAAAACCTGACGAGAGTAAAGAACCACACGAGAAAAAAGATGTAAGAGATTATGTTTTTATGAATGAATTCAATGAGCCGTTTACACTAAATGACAGCACGTTAAAAAATTAAAAAGATGAAAGAAAAAACATAGTTGAGGGTTGAGAGTGGAGAACGAATGACATTTCACTCCATGAAATTTTAACCTTATTGTTCATTGGACAATAAGGTTTTTGTGGTGTTGTGATAAAGTGATAACAAGGTTTATATATTCAGAAAATTCTGAAAGTTATATTTTTAGGGATTTTTGATGTACAATAAAGAAAAATTTATAATTTTTATAATATTGAGAAAATTAAGGAGGGGAAATATAATGGGGAAAATAATAATAGATGGTAAAAGCTTGACGATAGAAAAGGTTGTTCATATAGCTAGAGATAATCAAGAGGTTGTTATTAGTGATGAAGCATATGCGAGAGTGAGAGAATCAAGAAAAATAGTTGATCAAATAGTTGAAAACAATGAAGTTAAATATGGGATAACAACAGGATTTGGAAAGTTCGCAGATGTAACTATCTCACAAGAAGATTGTAAAACCTTACAAAGGAACCTAATAATTTCACATGCATGTGGTTTTGGTGAGCCATTTTCAATTGATGAAACTAGGGCTATAATGCTTCTAAGAATTAATAACCTTGTTAAAGGTTACTCTGGTATTAGAGTTGAAACATTAAATACATTACTTGATATGGTGAATAAGGGCGTTACACCTATAATACCTCAGAAAGGGTCATTAGGGGCTTCAGGAGATTTGGCACCTTTAGCGCATATGGTATTACCAATGTTAGGTGAAGGAGAAGCAATATTTAATGGTGAAAGAATGTCTGGGAAGAAAGCAATGGAATTAGCTGGTATTAATACAATCGAATTAACAGCTAAAGAAGGGTTAGCTCTTATAAATGGGACTCAAGTTATGACTGGAGTTGGGGTATTAGCATTATATGATACAAAAATATTGCTTGAGGCTGCAGATATAACATCAGCATTAACTCTAGAAGCATTAAGAGGAATTAGAGATGCATTTAACCCAGTGATACACGAAATTAGACCTCATGAGGGGCAAATAAATACTGCAGAGAACATCCTTAAACTTGTCGAAGGAAGTTCTTTAATAACTTCACAAGGGGAGTTAAGGGTGCAGGATGCATATACATTAAGATGTATACCACAGGTTCATGGAGCATCAAAAGATGCCTACAGATATGTTAGAGAAAAGGTAGAGATTGAGATAAATTCAGTTACTGATAATCCTATAATTACTAGAGATGGAGAAGTCTATTCTGGTGGTAACTTTCATGGGCAACCAATGGCAATAATATTTGATTTCCTAGGTATCGCAATGTCTGAGATTGGTAACATTTCTGAACGAAGATTGGAGAGATTAATAAACTATCAGTTAAATGATTTACCTGCATTTTTAGTTAAAAAGGGTGGGTTGAACTCAGGGTATATGATAACTCAATATGCTGCAGCCGCATTAGTGTCTGAGAATAAGGTGCTAGCTCACCCAGCTTCTGTTGATTCTATTTCTTCATCTGCAAATCAAGAAGATCATGTGAGTATGGGAACAATTGCAGCAAGAAAGGCTAGAGACATAATTAATAACACATATAGGGTATTGGCAACGGAGATTATGGCTGCATGTCAAGCAATAGACTTTAGAGAAGGATTTAAGCTTGGTGATGCAACACAAGCTGCATACAATGAGGTTAGAAAAGAAGTGCAATTTATAGAAGAGGATATTGTAATGTATAAAGATCTCGATTTATGTACAGAGTTGTTGAGAAGTGAAAAAATCAACAAGGCTGTAAATGAAATAATTAAAATTAACATTTAGGAGGAGAAAAGTTATGGCAAAGATAATGGAATGTATCCCAAATTTCAGTGAAGGAAGAGATTTAGATAAAGTTGAAAAAATAGTAAATGTCTTGAGAGGAAGAGAAGGAGTGAAACTTCTTGACTACTCATCAGATAGTGATCATAATAGGACGGTTGTTACAGTTATAGGGGAGCCTACTAAATTAGAGGAGGCTATAGTTGAATTTGCTAGTATGGTTTATGAAAATATAGATATGACAAAGCATGAGGGTGGTCATCCAAGAATGGGAGCATTAGATGTTGTTCCATTTGTACCAATAAGTGATGTATCAATGAAAGAGTGTATTGAGATGGCTAATAGGGTAGGAGAAAAAATAGGCGAAATGTATAGTGTACCTGTATACTTATATGAAGAAGCTGCTTCAGCATCTCATAGAACAAATCTTGCAAATGTTAGAAAAGGACAATATGAAGGATTTTTTGAAAAAATAAAAGAAAAACAATGGAAACCAGATTTTGGTCCAACAGAAATGAATGAAAAATCAGGATGTACAGCTATAAGTGCTAGAGTACCACTTGTTGCTTTCAATGTAAATCTTGGTACAGATAATCTAGAAGTTGCTACAAAAATAGGTAAGGTTGTTAGGCATATCGGTGGTGGATTAAGGTATGTTAAGGCGATGGGGGTAATGCTAGAGGAGAGAAACATCGCACAAGTATCAATGAATCTGGTTAATTATGAGAAAACAGCAGTATATAGAGCATTTGAAATGATCAAAATGGAAGCAAAGAGATATGGAGTGCCTGTTGTAGGAAGTGAGGTTATAGGGTTAGTTCCAATGGCTGCATTGATAGGATGTGCTGAGTACTATCTTCAGATTGAAAACTTCTCTATGGATCAAATTTTAGAAAAGAGAATTATGGAATAGGAGTGATATAATTGTCTATTATCATTAAAAACATAGATTGTCTTGTGACTTGTAAAGGTGAAGGACCTAAAAAAGGCAAAGATATGATGGAAGCTGGAATAATTGAAAATGGATTTATTGTAATTGAAGAAGATAGAATAATAAAAGTAGGTAGTGGTGAGGATTATAGGGAACATATTAAGAACCACACTGAGATTATTGATGGAAGAGGCAAAACAGTTACACCTGGATTAATAGATTGTCATACTCATGTTGTTTATGGCGGGTCAAGAGAAAGAGAACTTCCACTAAAACTAAAAAAAGTTGGATATATTGAGATATTAAAAAGCGGTGGTGGAATATTAAGTTCTGTAAGACAGACAAGAGAAGCTACTACAGCAGAGTTAGTGGAACAAGCAGAAAAGAGACTAGATACAATGTTAGCTCATGGTACAACAACAATTGAGAGTAAATCAGGGTATGGATTAGATATAGAGAGCGAGATAAAGTGTTTAGAGGTAAATAAAATATTGAACGAGAAACATCATATTAATATTGTTTCTACTTTCTTAGGAGCTCATGCTATACCTATGGAGTATAAAGAAGATAGAGAAAAATATATAAACATTGTTATTAATGAGATGTTACCTTATGTTGTTGAGAATAATTTAGCAGAGTATATAGATGTTTTCTGCGAAAAAGGCGTATACACAATTGAAGAATCAAGAAGAATATTAAAAGCAGGTCAGGAAAAGGGACTTAAGGCCAAAATTCATGCGGATGAAGTTGTATCAATTGGTGGAGCAGAACTGGCAGGGGAAGTTAAGGCAGTATCTGCTGAACATCTTGTTGCAATTTCAGATGATGGAATTAAATCCTTGAGTGACAATGATGTAATTGCAGTATTACTACCATCAACTTCATTTTATTTGATGTTAGATCATTTTGCAAAAGCTAGAAAGATTATTGAAGGCAATGTGGCAGTGGCACTTTCTACAGATTGTAATCCGGGAACATCTCCTACTGAATCATTACAAACTGTGATGACATTTGCATGTTTTGGAATGGGGATGTTCCCAGAAGAAATAATAAATGCGATGACATATAATGCAGCTTGTGCTATTAACAGGCAAGATGAGATAGGAAGTATTCAAGAAGGAAAGAAAGCAGATATAGCCATTTTTGATAGTAAGAATTTAAATTATTTGATGTATCATTTTGGAGTTAATCAGATACATAAAGTTATTAAAAATGGAAAAATTGTAATATAAAATTTATTTAAATAAATCTTGGATTTTTTTATTGACAGATATACCTGTATCCCCCATAATGATATCGTTAAGAAAAAATTTCTGTATATTTCCATGTTAATTAAGGAGGAATAGCCATGCTAGATAACAAAAAAGTCAATGAGTTCATTGATGAGTTGGCATCGAATTCACCTGCCCCAGGTGGGGGAAGTGTTGCGGCGTTGAGTGCAAGTATTGGAGCTGCTTTAACATCAATGGTTTTTAGCTTGACGGTAGGAAAAAAAGCTTACAAAAATATGAGTGAAGAGGATCAGCAGCGAGTAAATATTACTCTTGAAGATGCCCAAACGCTTAAGGATGAATTTTTAAACCTTATGAATAAGGATACTGAGGAATTCATGGAAGTAATGAAGGCTTACAAGTTACCTAAAGAGAGTGACGAAGAAAAGGCTTTAAGGAAAGAAAAAATAGAGGAAGCATATAAGAGAGCTATGCTTATTCCGATGATTGTTGGAGAAAAATCATTTGATATGTATAACCTTATTGAAACAGCATGCGAACTTGGAAATAAGAATGCAATTTCAGATGCAGGTGTTGCAGCATTAATGATTCAGAGTGCGATTGAAGGTGCTGTACTGAATGTTAAAATTAATCTTACAGCTATAAGCGATGAACAGTTTAAGAATGAGACTATAGAAAAATGTAATCACATAGTAAACCAAGGCAAGCTAAAATGTGAAAAAATTCAATCAATAGTAAATGGGAAAATCGGAATAAATTAATACTCGGGGGAACAGGTATGGACAATCAAGTTTTGAATATTAATCCGGAAGTTATTGAGCCGGTAGCAAACAATAAAAGGTTTAAAAAAGCAATTGGGTTTGAAGGGTTTATAGCATTATTTTTATTTATAGGATTTTTTACTTATCTAGGTTCAATAATGGGATTAGGTAATATGCTAAAGACTATGATGGATTTAGCTTTTGATTTGTTAATCAATACTGTGTTTTATATAATGGCAATAGCAGTTCTAGCAGGAGCAGTAGCAGCTATCTTAAATGAATTTGGAATTGTAGCATTAATTAATAAATTTTTATCTATTTTAATGAAACCACTGTATAACCTTCCGGGAGCTGCAGCACTTGGAATGGTAACGACTTATCTTTCGGATAATCCTGCTATATTAACATTAGCTAGCGATAAAGGATTTAAAAAATATTTTAAAAAATTTCAGTTGCCAGCATTAACTAATATGGGTACTGCTTTTGGAATGGGATTAATAGTTACAACTACTATGGCAATAAAAGTAACTCCAGATGGGGAAAGCATGGCAACAGCTGCACTTATTGGTAATATTGGAGCTATAATTGGGAGTATTGTTTCAGTTAGAATAATGATGATATTCACAAAAAAACTATATGGAACAGAACAAATGGCTGTTGAAAGTGATGTTAATGATATAGATGTTATGAAGTTCAGAGAAATAAGAGAAGGAAGTGTATCATCAAGATTACTAGAAGCAATGCTTGATGGTGGTAAATCAGGAGTGGAACTTGGAATGGCTATAATTCCAGGAGTACTTATAATATGTACATTGGTAATGATGCTAACAAATGGAGCGCCAGCTGGAGCTTACACTGGAGCTGCAAATGAAGGAGTAGGTCTTCTTCCCGCTATTGGAGATAAACTTATGTTTATATTTGGTCCTTTATTTGGTTTTACTAGTGGAGAGGCTATAGCATTCCCTATAACAGCATTAGGAGCTGTTGGAGCAGCACTAGGTCTAGTTGATCCATTACTGGGTAGTGGAGTTATTGGTGGAAATGAGATTGCAGTGTTCACAGCAATGGGAATGTGTTGGAGTGGATACTTAAGTACACATGTAGCAATGATGGACGGGCTTGGATGTAGAGAACTTACTGGTAAGGCTATATTGAGTCATACAGTTGGAGGTCTCTGTGCAGGAATTTCTGCTCACTGGATATACGTATTGATTACATCGTTGTTTTAAGATTTGAGAATAAAACACCTTAAAAAGAAAATTGGAAATTGAGAATGGAGAATGATTGAGATTTTTCTTCGAGAAATTTTAATTTTATTGGTCTTTGAATAATAAGGATTAACGCGTCTCATCAATGATGAAACATCCATCATTCTCAATTCTCCATTCACAATTCACAATTTGTTTTTAAAAGCACGCGTAGCGTGCTTTTTTTATCCTTAAGGATAAAAAAATAAAGGGTATAAGTGATTTTTATAGAATAAAAAAGGGGGGGTGTATAATTAAATTGGGGTGAAAAATTTATGGGGTTTATAGAGGATGTTCTAGCGACGCATGAGGCTATGCGACGAGAAGATACAGAAAATTTTGAAAAGATAAAATTAATAGAAGTATTTAAATACAAGTATGGGATAGAAGGGAGAATTGGAGCGTTTTATTTAAAAAATTGTGAAAATGGAAATAAAGAAAAAGGAAGAGTATATACACCACCAGATATTGCATCATATATGGTGAAAAAATACATAAATAACTTAAGCTTCAATAAACATAAAAAGATAAAAATTTGTGATCCATCATGTGGAGCAGGGAATTTTATATTTGAGGTTATTGATCAATTGATTGAATTATTTTCAAAAGACGAAACAATAAAACTACAATCCAAAGATAGTATAGTAAAATATATTCTTAAAAACAATATTATTGGATACGATATTGATGAAGTTGCATTGGATATACTACAGATGGATATATATTATAAATATCACTATTTTATAGAAAAGATATATAATGTAGATTATCTTCTTAATGATAAAGAGAAATATGATATAATAATTGGAAATCCACCATATATAGGGCATAAGAGCATACCTAAAGAATATAGAAATCTAATTAAAGAAAAATATTATAATATCTATATGAATAAGGGGGACGTATCATATTGTTTTTTGTACGAAGCTTTTAAAAATACAACTGAGAATGGTAAAATAATATTCATTACATCAAGATATTTTATGGAGTCTTTGAGCGGAGAAAAGCTTAGAGATGAGTTATTGAAAGTAGAAGGATATATACAAATAACTGATTTTTATGGTCTTCGTCCATTTAAAGGTGTGGGGATAGATCCTATAATTATAACTATTGATAAAGAAGCAGAAAATAAGGACTATATTTCTGTAATAAAACCAAAAATAGCTGCTGGAGAAGTTGATGAAAATTTTACAAGAAAACTCTTAAATACTAATAAATATTATGGAGAGTTTACTGTAGGCAAAGATAGACTTGAAAAGAGCAAATGGATGTTAATAAATGAAAGTCAGCAAAATATAATAAATAAAATAAACCGTTATAGCAAGAAAACAATTGAAGAAATCGCTGAATTTCATCAAGGAATTATTACAGGATGTGATAAAGCATTCATAATACATGAAGAAAATACTCAGAAAATAGAAGAGTACCTTTTGAGAAGATGGATAAAAAATAGTTCAATTCAAAAAGGGAAAATTTATAAGAGCAATAAGTGTTTAATATACTCAGATATAATAAGAGAAAAGGATATATGTAAAGGGAATGTTATTAATCATTTAAGAAAATATGAAGATAGTTTAAGAAAAAGAAGAGAGTGTATTAAAGGAGTTAGAAAATGGTATGAGCTACAATGGGGAAGAAAGATAGAGATTTTTGAAGGAAAAAAAATTATTTTTCCATATAAAAGTGCAAGTAATAGATTTGCAGTAGATTATGGGAGTTTCTTCAGTGCTGATATATATTGTATTAACTTTAAAGAAGAAGTATTTGATTATGAAAGGTTGTGTAATCTTTTGAATTCAAAATTATATGAGTTTTATATGAAATGTATGTGTAAAAAGTTAGGAAAAGATCTTTATGAGTATTATCCTAATTCTTTAAAAAAAATAAAGTTATTGGATATTTTTTTTCAGAATGAAACGCTTTCTGACGAAAAAATATATGACTATTTATCATTAAACCAAGAGGAAATAGATATAATAGAAAATTCGTGTAAATTAATATAAAAATGTATAAAAAACAATAAAATGGTTATAATCAAAAATAAATTACTAATAATTAAAGGAATTTTGATTTTTTTAACGAATTATATAAAAGGAAATAAATGTAAATTAACCGATAGGGGGAGTGAAAATGCATTTAGACTTTTATAGAGTAAAAGATCATCTGGTTATCAAATTATTTGGTGAATTAGATCACCATAATGCCATGGAAGTGAGAACTAAGATAGATGATAAAATTGATAGAGAAAAGATTTATAAGGTAATTATTGATTTCAGGGATGTATCATTTATGGACAGCTCAGGGATTGGGGTGTTGATAAACAGATACAAGAAGGTTATTGAACAAGGTGGAGAACTATATATAGTTAATACCAATGAAAGAGTAGATAAAATTTTTACTGTATCTGGAATCTACAAGATAATTAATAAGATTGACTCTATTGAGAGTATTGTTAGTAATTTTTAGTGGGGGGATTAAAATGCAAAAGAATAGTATGAGACTAGAATTTTCAAGTAAATCAATTAATGAGGGATTTGCACGTGTAGCTGTGGCGAGTTTTATATCAATTTTGGATCCTACAATTGATACCCTTGCTGATATTAAAACAGCAGTTTCAGAAGCTGTAACAAATAGCATTATTCATGGATATGGTCATGAAGATGGGATAGTAACTATCGAATGTACCATTGAGAACAATGATATTGAAATAAAGGTTATGGATGAGGGGCATGGTATCAAAAATATTGAACTTGCAATGCAACCATTATATACTTCAAGACCTGATTTAGAACGATCAGGAATGGGATTTACAGTTATGGAGACTTTTATGGATGAGTTAAAAGTTGAATCAGTATATGAAAAAGGAACATGTATTGTAATGAGAAAACATATCAATTAGGAAATGTGGAACGGGTGAATTAGATGGACAAAAACTATAGTAATAATCTAGAACTTCTTAAAGAAGCAAGAAAGGGTGATAAAGAAGCCCTCGATAATATCGTTGAGAACAATCTTCCGCTTGTGACTTCTATTTGTAAGAAATTTATAAATAGAGGCTATGAGTATGATGATTTATTTCAGATAGGGTGTATTGGTCTTGTAAAAGCAGTAGCAAATTTTGATGCTAGTTATGGTGTTAAATTTTCAACATATGCTGTTCCAATGATTATGGGTGAAATAAAGAGATTCTTCCGTGATGATGGAATAATAAAGGTTAGTAGAAGTGTAAAAAGGCAAGCAAGACAGTTACATTATGATAGAGAAGCTCTAACTAATAAACTTAATCGTGATCCAACAGTGGAAGAGTTGTCCGAATATTCTGGAATTCCTAAAGAAGAAGTTATATTTGCACTTGAATCTAGTGCTACAATGAATTATTTATATGACACAATACATCAAGATGATGGTTCTCCAGTACTTCTTATTGATAAAATTACAAGTAAGAAAGAGAATAGTGTTAAATTAATTGACAAAATTGCTTTAAAAGAAGCAATAAGACAATTGGATTCAAGAGGAAGACAGGTAATAATATTAAGGTACTTTAGAGATAAAACTCAAGTGCAAGTTGCAAAGATGTTAGGTATAAGTCAAGTTCAGGTATCAAGAATTGAAAAGAAAGTTCTCGGTCAAATAAAGGAAAAAATAAGTGGATAAAAATCTACTTACTTTTTTTTTGTTTTTCTTTATTATTTTCTTTAAAATTACACAAAATAAAAGAAAGTAGTAAAAGTGGAGGTTAAGAAACAGTGAAAGATGAAATACTTAAAGAATCATACAGGAAGTATAATGATGTAAGTAAACCTAAACCCAATTTGGTTTCCCACTGTATTAGGGCATTTGTAGTAGGGGGACTATTTTGTGTTCTAGCACAAATAATCAATGATATATACCTCATGATTAATATTCCGGAAGAGAGTGTTGGTTTGCTTGTTACAATTACAATGGTGTTTATAGGAGCATTGCTTACTGGAGTAGGTATATATGATAAAATTGGAGAATTTGCAGGCGCTGGGTCTATAGTGCCTATTACGGGATTTGCAAATTCGATTGTATCCCCCGCAATGGAATTTAAGAAAGAGGGATATGTTTTCGGAGTTGGAGGAAAGATGTTTACAATCGCAGGACCAGTACTTATTTATGGGATAAGTTCGTCTGTGTTTTTGGGGATTATATATTATTTTACTAAACTCTTACATTAAGAAAAGTGGTGATAAAGTGAAAAATCATATTGGAAAACAGAGTATTATTCTTCCTAATAAACCTAGTATTATTTCAACATACAGTACTGTTGGACCTAAAGAAGGAGAAGGACCACTAGGTAAATTTTTTAATTCTGTATTAGATGATGATATGGATGGCGAGATGTCATTCGAAAGGGCAGAAAGTCATATAAGCCATACTACAATAATGAAATGTATTGATAGAGCTGGATTAGAGGATAGAGATATTGATTACATATGTGGTGGAGATTTACTAAATCAATTAACTGCTACTACATTTGCATCACGGGATTTTGATATTCCTCTTATTGGACTTTACGGTGCATGCTCTACAATGGCATTGGCTATAGGAGTAGCTAGTATACTTATAGACGGTGGATATGGACGTTATGCAATAGCTGAGGCTTCATCTCATTTTTCTTCAGCGGAGAGGCAGTTTAGAGCTCCTTTAGAAATGGGGGGGCAAAGAAGCCCTACTTCTCAATGGACCGTCACAGGGTCAGGTGCTATGCTTATTGGTATAGGAAAAGGATACCCTAGGGTTACTCATGTAACTTTTGGTCAGGTTAAAGATTTTGGAGAAAAAGATCCTACTAATATGGGAGGGGCTATGGCACCAGCAGCTGTTCATACAATTAAAACTCATTTTGAAGATACAGGATTTCTCCCTAAGGATTATGATATTATTGCAACAGGTGATTTAGGGATTGTTGGACGAAATATTACTGAGCAGATGCTTTATGATATAGGTTATGATGTTAGGGATATTTATATGGATTGTGGAGAGAGTATGTTTCATATTGAAGAGCAAAAGGTTAAATGTGGAGGAAGTGGTGCAGGGTGCTCAGCCGTTGTGGCAAGCAGTTATTTATATGAGAAATTAATGAATAAAACTGCAAAACGGATACTTCTTGTTTCAACAGGAGCATTGTTAAGTACAACTAGCTTGCAACAAGGAGAGAGTATACCGGGAATAGCACATGCTATTACTATAGAAAGCGAGGAGTAATATGTATAATTATATAGCATCCTTCCTTGTTGGAGGAACAATATGTGTTATTGCACAAATATTAATGGATAAAACTAGCTTGACACCAGCTAGGATATTGGTATTATTTGTAACCGTTGGAGTTATACTTGGAGGAACTGGAATATATGAGAAAATTGTTGAAGTTGGGAAGTTTGGAGCTACACTGCCTTTGCCGGGATTTGGAAATACACTGGCGAAAGGGGTTATGGAAGAAGTAGATAAGGTGGGTCTAATAGGTGCCTTTACTGGAGGCATTAAAGGGAGTGCAGGAGGTATAACAGCAGCAATAGTATTTGGTTATATTATGGCATTAATATTCAATTCAAAAACTAAAAATTAATAATAAAAAATCAGCAAGAAGTTTTATTCTTCTTGCTGATTTTTTACTAGTTATTGTTTTCAGTACTATTATCAACTTCAATATCATCATCAGTATCATCATCAGTATCATCAATTTCAATATCATCATTAATATCTTTATCAATATCTGAAATGCCACTATCGTTCAACTCATTTGGATTACCAATATCATCATTGTTTTCTGAGTCTTTATCTTTATCTTTTTCATCATCCTTTTTTTTATCAGGACCCCATAGATCTAAGATTTTCTTAAGATCCTCATCCATAGGTTCTTCCTCAGTAGGAGCAACATACTTTTGATCTAATAGAGTGTACGATTTCCTTCCAGAACCAGTAAATGGAAGAGAATCTCTTTTAATATACACCTTTTCTGTTATTAGATGAGGTTCAGTATACTCAGTTACTAGATAGTCTTTACCATCTTTAGTAACTACCTTCACTAATACATGAATATTATCGTGCTCAGTTGGTATAGTTCCATCTATGAATAATTCTTCGTAAACTCTATTACCACGAGGATCCTTGTACGTTAACTCTGATGGTAGAGAACCAGAATCCTTTGAAATATTAGCTTTTTTAATTCTATTAGGCATTTCAACAGCTGCTTTGTTTTCAAGTCCCTCATGAATTGGTTGCATTATCTTATTCCAGATTCCTGCAACGCTATTACTACCTAAAGAGGTAATTTGAGTATAATCATCGTTACCAACCCAAACGGAACAAGAGTAATAAGGAGTAAAACCTGTAAACCATAAATCCTTACGATCACCTGATGTTCCAGTTTTACCTCTAGTAGTCATACCATCTAACATAGCACGAGTTCCCGTACCTACTCCAGGAGTAGTAACTGGTTCTTTTAGAAGATCATACATTATATATGATGCTTCAGGAGAAAGTATTTTACTCGTAGATTTTTCAGGTTCAAGAATTATCTCCCCATTATTATCAACAACCTTTGAATAAACTAAAGGAGAAGTCATAACTCCATTGTTACCAAAAGTGCCGTAAGCAGTTGCAAGAATTAACGGATTAGCGCCAGATGATCCCCCTCCTACAGTTAGTTGACCTAGTGCAAGAGATGCAAGACTGTTTTCATCAACTGTATTAATTTTTAGACCAAATTTTCTTCCGTACTCAGCGGAAGTGGATAATCCAACTTGATCAACAACTTTCATAGCTACAGTATTCTTTGATTCCTTGAGACCATAACGCATATTTAAATATCCAGAATATCTATTTGGGGCATTACGTGGATACTGAGCAATTTCACCATTTTCCATAGTATTCGATACATTATATTTTTTTCTAGTCTCTTCATCAAGAGGTGAATCTTCAAGTATAGTTCCTGCTGTAAGCTTCTTAGTATCAATAGCAGGACCATACACAGTAAGTGGTTTAATTGTAGATCCTGGAGCTCTTAAGAAGTCAGTAGATGCTGCTCTGTTATAAGAAAGAGGATCTTGATCACCACGTCCACCTATTATTACTTTAACTTCTCCAGTTCTATAATCCATTACAACTGTTGATGCTTGTAAATCTTTTTGAACTGGAGTCAAATCATTATTTCTTGGGAAAAGATAATCAGATGCATTAGGTTTATCGTCACTTAGTTCATCATTAAGTATATTTTGAGTATTATCTTGCCAAGATTTATTCATTGTAGTGTATATTTTTAATCCGCCGTTTGCTAGTAGATTGTATATTTCATCATCGCTTTTACCTTGTTTTTTAAAATCTTCAGTAACTGTGTTGATAACCTTTCTTGAGAACCATTCGTATTGCATCTCGTTATAGACACCAGTACTGAAATCAAATAATACAGCAACTGCATCGTCTTTGATTTTGTCCTTTGTTGCATTATCATATTCATCTTGAGTTATGCTACCCAACTCTAACATCTTGTTAAGTACTGCTAGGGTTCTTTCAGAATAGAATATATTAGAATTATTTGTTACTGAGTTATGGGCTAAACCATATGATTTTGATGGGTTCTGAGCCGCACTAGCAATAAAGGCACATTCAACAAGACTTAACTCACTAAGCTCTTTACTAAAGTATTGATTAGAAGCAGCTTTAATACCATAAGCTTTTCCACCAAGGAAAGTTGTATTTAAATATGCTTCTAATATTTTTTCCTTAGAAAGCTTATTATCTAACTCCCGAGCAAGATACATTTCTTGAACTTTTCTCTCTACATTAAGTCTATCTTCTAGTGAACTTTGTAGAAACATTCTCTGTTTTATCAACTGCTGAGTTATTGTAGAAGCCCCTTGGAAACTACCATGTGGCTTTCCAATTATTTTATTGAATAATGATTTAACATTACTTTTCATAGCACCTGCAAAACGGTACCAATCAATACCATGATGTTCGTTAAAACGTTCATCTTCAATAGCAATAAATACATTCTGTAGATTGATCGGTACTTGATTGATAGATACAGTTTCCCTACTCTTAAGTGTTATGTATTCATCAATTAATTTTCCTTCATCATCATAAAACTTAGCTGGTTCATCAAGTTTGAGTATATTCTCAATATTTAATGGTGGAGCAGTTTTTATCATTGCAAGTCCCATACCAGCCATTGCTACACCTGAAACTACAATTAATATAAAAAGTGTAATGAAAGTAATTTTAAAAAACTTTTTTAAACCACCACTTTTTTTCTTTTTATTTTTTTTAGCATTTGAAGAGTGATTTCTAGCATCACTGCTTTTAACCTTAGGTTTCTTAGTATTTCGCATAAGAACCTCCTTATTTTTTAAGACAATATAGCAGCAAGATATCAATATACAGAATTATTATATCATAAATATCAATAAGGGTATAATATCAAAGATTAAAATATTGTTAATATTAATCTTATATCAATATTTTGTTCCTTTCTAACATACATTATACAAAAATAGGAATTTAGGTGGGTGTATGGGGTATAAAAAACGTATTAGAAAGAAAAAAAACTTTAGACGAAAGTTTATAATAATTCTCATAATAATTTTTATATTATCTATTGTATTTATATATCTATTTGATCATATTGTTACACCAACTGTAATGGCGGTTTCTGAAGCAGAAATGAAAGCAAAATCTTTAGAAGTAATTAATAAGTCCATTATCGATGAGTTCTCTGAAAATTTTGATTATAATGAGGTTATTACGATTGAGAGGGACAATGATGGGAGTATTGTATTGTTAAAAGCAGATACATTAAAGTTAAACAAAATAGCGTGTACAGTTGCACTTAAGTCACAAACAGAGTTAAATGAGTTAGGGAATGTGGGAATAAAACTACCAATTGGGTACATAACCAGAAATAATATTTTATCATATTTAGGTCCACCCATAACTGTTAAAATGCAGCCGTTAGGATATGTAGAAGCAAAGTACATTTCTGAATTCGAATCAGCGGGAATAAATCAAACGAGACATAAGATATATGTAAATGTAAAGAGTAGGGTAAGAATAATCATACCGCTTATGAGTAGAGATGTAGAGGTCAACCACCAAATTGCTATAGCTGAGACAATTATTGTAGGGGAAGTACCTAAGACTGCATTACAACTTAATTTGGATAAAGCGGGATTTAATTTAAACTCTGCTGGAAGTTTGCAGTGAAAACGTTTGCATTGAAGAGGGATTTCTGTTAAATTATTATTATCGAACACAGATAAAGTGTCAATATTAAGCTATTTTAATATGCTTTTTTAAACTTGAGAGGAGAAATGAGGATGGCTATAGATAGCAAGAAAATTCTAAGAAACAAACTGATATATGAGGTGTATGTTAGAAACCATAGAGGAAATGGTACATTTAAAGATGTTATAGATGATCTTGATAGAATCAAAGAACTAGGTGTTGATGTTGTTTGGTTCATGCCTATTCACCCAATTGGACAAAAGAATAAAAAGGGTGATATGGGTTGCCCTTATTCAATAGCTGATTTTGCAAAAGTAAACCCAGAATACGGAACAGAAGAAGATTTTAAGAAAAATTTAAATGAAATACATAAAAGAGATATGTTATGTATGATTGATATTGTTTTCAATCACACTTCACATGATGCAAAATACTTTCAGGAGCATCCAGAGTATTATTATAGAAAGTCAGATGGTAATTTAGGAGGCAAGGTGGCTGACTGGTCGGATATAACAGACCTTGATTATAGCAATAAACAACTTTGGGATGATCAGATAGAAACTTTAAAAAAATGGGCTAGAATGGGTGTTGATGGATTTAGATGTGATGTAGCACCTTTCATTCCAATGGATTTCTGGATGAGAGCTAGAAGAGAAATTGGAGAAATAAACAAAGATACAGTATGGCTTGCAGAAACTGTACACCCTCATTTTCTACAAATGGTGAGAAATGCAGGCTTCTACGTGGCTTCAGATTGCGAAACATACTCAGCATTTGATATAACTTACGATTATGATGGACAAGAGAAATGGATGCAATATCTAATGGGGGAAATTTCTTTGAATGAATATCTGAATGTATTGAGAAGTCAAGAATCCACAAACCCTGATAATTATGTTAAATTGAGATTTATTGAAAATCATGATAACTCAAGAGCAAAAAAGATTATTCAAAATGATATCCTTCTTGAAAACTGGACTGCATTCATGTATTTCCAAAAAGGATGCCCAATGTTATATGCAGGACAAGAGATGAAAGATAGTAACTTACCTGATCTTTTTACAAGGGACATGGTTAATTGGAATGAAAGCGAAGAGGACTTTGTTGATTTCTTAAAAACTTTAGGAAGAATTAAGAAAGATGATATATTTGCTGATGGAATGTATAAGGTATGCAGAGCATCAGTAGATGGAGTAATATATGCAGCGTATAAGAAGGGTGACAGAACTTTAGTTGGAATTTTTAATGTTGAGAGTAAAATTGGTGAATTATCATTAAAAGATATGGAACGTCATCAGATATTTGAGCTTGATATTAAAGATGGCTCTTATGATGAGCTTATTTATAGTGAAAAAATCGAAGTTAAAGACGGAAAGATTGAATTAGGTCAGAAACCTATGATTATTGAAATAAAATAAAAGAATAAAACGTAGTCGAGAGTGGAGAGTGGTGAGTTGAGAACGATTGACATTTCACTGCGTAAAATTTTATTTTATGTGTTTCTTGGACAAAGGATTTGACTCGTTTCATTAAAATGAAACATTGTACTTTAAATACAATATTTTATTCTGCCGATAAAATGAGTAAAAACCTCTTGTCCTAGAGAATAATAAGATGTAGTTTCTGCGTAGGCAGAAACATCTATCGTTCATCATTCTCCACTCTCCATTCACAACTAAAAAGAAGCACGGGTTTCCCGTGCTTCTTTTATTACTTCTCTTCTTGTTTACTCTCATAATTTAAAGTTCTATTAACAACTTCATCGTTGATTCTAGAGATAAACTGGGCAACAGATTGAGATCCTTCATCTCCGTTAACTCTACTTCTAACAGAGAGTTTCTTCTCTTCTTCTTCTTGTTGACCAACAACAAGTAGATAAGGAATTCTTTCAAGTCTAGCTTCTCTGATTTTATATCCAATCTTCTCCGCTCTTTCATCTATCTCAACTCTCATGCCATTTCTCTGTAGTTCAGCCATTACTTCTCTAGCATAGTCATGATATTTCTCTGAGATTGGAAGAATCTTAGCCTGAACTGGAGCTAACCAAGTTGGGAATGCACCAGCATATTTTTCAATAAGCATTGCAAGAGTTCTCTCATAACAACCTATAGAAGTTCTGTGGATTACTATTGGATGCTTTTTCTGACCATCTTTATCAATGTAAGTCATTTCAAATCGTTCTGCTAATGCAAAATCAACTTGAACAGTAATAATTGTATCTTCTTTTCCATGAACATTCTTAAATTGTATATCAAGTTTTGGTCCGTAGAACGCAGCTTCACCTTCAACTTCAACATAATTCAAACCAATATGGTCTAAAATATTCCTCATATTATCTTGAGTCTTTTCCCAATCTTCTTCAGAACCAATATATTTCTTTTTATTATTAGGATCCCACTTTGAGAATTGGTAAGTAACATCATTTTCAATTCCAAGAGTTTTCATCATATAATCAACTAAATCGATAACTCCTCTGATTTCAGCTTCAAGTTGATCATTAGTACATACTAAGTGTCCCTCTGAAATTGTAAATTGTCTTACACGTATAAGACCATGCATCTCTCCAGATGACTCGTTTCTAAATAAAGTTGAAGTCTCTGCATATCTTAAAGGAAGATCTCTATAACTTCGTTGTTTATTTTTATAAGCCATGAATTGGAAAGGGCAAGTCATTGGTCTCAATGCAATAGCATTCTCTTCATCCTCTTTATCTCCAATTATGAACATTCCATCTCTGTAATGATCCCAGTGGCCTGAAACCTTGTAAAGATCACTTTTTGCCATTAGAGGTGTTTTAGTTAAATGGTAGCCTCTTCTAGATTCCTCATCCTCAACGAATCTTTGAAGAAGTTGAACGATTTTTGCTCCCTTAGGAAGAAGTATTGGTAATCCCTGACCAATTATATCAGAAGTAGTGAACAATTCAAGTTCTCTACCTAATTTGTTATGATCTCTTTTTTTAGCCTCTTCAAGTTGGTGTAAATGCTCTTCAAGAAGAGAAGCTTTAGGGAATGATACTCCATAAATTCTCTGAAGCATCTTATTGCTCTCATCTCCACGCCAGTATGCAGCAGTGCTACTTAATAACTTCATTGCTTTAACAATTTTAGTACTTGGAAGGTGAGGTCCTCTACAAAGGTCAACAAAATCTCCTTGTCTGTATAAAGAAATGATTTCTCCTTCAGGAAGATCTTCAATAAGTTCAACCTTATAAATTTCTCCTTTTTCCTTCATAAAAGCAATTGCTTCTTCTCTAGGAAGCTCGAATCTTTCAATTGAAAGATCTTCTTTAACGATAGCTTTGATTTCTTTTTCAATCTTCTCAAGATCACTAGCATCGAAAGTCTGATCTATATCAAAGTCATAATAAAAACCTCGATCTATAGTTGGCCCTATTGCTAATTTGCATTCAGGATAAAGTCTTTTAACAGCTTGTGCCATGATATGAGCACTAGTGTGTCTGAATACGTCTTTCCCTTTTTCATCATCGAATTTTAGTATGTTAATTTCACATTCTTCCTCGATAGTTTTGTTAAGATCCACAACTATTCCGTCCATTTCAGCGGCAACTGCTTCCTTTGCTAATCTACCACTGATAGACTTTGCAAGAGATAGTATAGTTGTGCCTCTTTCCACCTCTTTTACTGATCCATCTTTAAGTTTAATATTGATTATACTCATGTTACTACCTCCTTCTAAATTAGTTTTGTATAAAATAAAAAGAGCCTAATCGTCACTAAGGGACGATTGGCTCGTGGTTCCACCCAAATTAATTCAGAATGTTGAAAAGCTTCAATCTCGGCGTCACTGCAATTCTCTGTGCTGCTCGAGTACCTCTGTACACTCCGCTGCTCGCTCATCGCGTTCCTTGATCTTGAAGCTTTTCAACATCCTGAAACTCTGAAGAACAATACATTGGAAATATCAATACTCGGCGTCACTGCAATTCTCTGTGCACCTGAAAATATTCAACAAATGAATTTATCTCATTAGAATAACGGCTAGGCCGGTGATATTTCCCTATTAAGGTAATGAATCACACTCAAGGGGAGTTTTCCTATATTCATGAATAGAAGCACTTTCAGCCGGTGATGCTTCTTCTCTTAAAACTGGGTATATAGTACTTTGCCCTGTCAACGTTTTAATTTTTAAATTATTAAATACTACTTATTTATCATTTTACTCATAAATTCTAAAATGTCAACTAAAATATGATTATTATATATAGATTTTATTCCTCAGATTCCCAATTGAAAACATAAGGTATATTTCTATAGTAGTCACCATAATTTAAACCATAACCTACAACGAAAAGGTCAGGAATTTCAAAACAACAATAATCAGGATTTATGTCTGCAACTCTTCTTGAAGGTTTATCAAGGAGAACACAACTTTTTACAGATGCAGCGCCTAGAGATTTTACGTGATTTGCAACAAATTTCATTGTATTTCCAGTATCAACTATATCATCAACGATTAATACATCGTATCCCTCTATGTTATCAGGAACATCATGTTCTACTTTAACTACGCCAGAAGATTCTTCTCCGTGTCCATAGCTTGATGTAGTCATGAATCCTATTTTTGTTGGAACATCTATATGACGTACAATATCAGCAGCAAAAATAAAACTTCCTCTCAAAAGTGAAAGTACATATAATTTTTTATCCTTGTAATCTTCAGAAATTTGTTTACCAACCACTACTAGTTGTTCATCTATCTGTTCTTTGCTGAATAATATGTTTCGCTTCTTATTCTCCAATTTTATCCCGCCTTCATATTTTATTTACAAAATTATATTTTAACTATATTTATATCATAAATTTTGCTTCTAAACAACCTATCTCAATAAATCTTTAAAAATCGTAAGAGAAGAGAAGAGAAAAGAAAGGAAAGGTATATCTTTTATGTTTACAATGAACATTATATATTATAAAATTATATTTATGTCAAGTGTAGATAATTAAAAATTAAAAAGAAATAAGGTGAAGTTATGATATATGGAAATATAGAAGGGGTTAAAAAATCAATATTAAATCAGTTAGAAGAGATATATAATGTGCAAATAGAAAAAGATGTTTTATTTACTGAAGAATTAGCTAATATTATGAATGAATTAACACTTGATTTAAATAGAGAGATAAGCGTGGCTATTAATAGAAGAGGAAAAATTACAGCCGTGTCACTTGGAGATAGTACTACTGTCGAACTTCCAGAGGTTGAAGTTTCTGAGAAAAAGTTAAGTGGGATAAGGATTATCCATACTCATCCAAATGGAAATAGTAAACTTTCGGCATTGGATATAAGTGCTTTAACTAAGTTGAAGTTGGATACTATGGTTGCAATTGCTGTAAATGAAGAAATTGATAATATTAGAGTTAATATTGGATATTGTGCAATTGAAGATGATAGAATAATATGCGAAGAATACAAAAATATGACTTTAGAAGGAGCGTTGAAACACAATCCTCTTCCAAATATTTCAGAAATAAATAAGATGTTTGAAGATTTCTCAATTGAAGAGGATAAGACTGAGAGAGCTATCCTTGTTGGAGTAGAAAGTGAAGAGAGTCTAAAGGAATTAGAAGAACTAGCGAAAGCGTGCAACATTAAGGTTCTTGATAGTGTTCTTCAAAAGAGAAATAAGATTGATACAACATTTTACATTGGAAAAGGAAAGGTTACTGAAATCGATTACTTAAGACAGGCAATGAAGGCCGATGTTGTGATTTTTGATGATGAACTTTCAGGATCACATGTGAGAAACCTTGAAGACAATATTGGATGCAAGGTAATTGACAGGACTACTCTTATACTTGATATATTTGCAAGAAGAGCTAAAAGTAAAGAAGCACAGCTTCAGGTTGAACTTGCAATGTTAAAATACAGAATGCCAAGATTGATGGGATTAGGTATAATTTTATCTAGAACAGGAGCTGGTATTGGTACAAGAGGACCTGGAGAGAAAAAACTTGAGACGGATAAAAGACATATAAGAAGTCGAATAGATGATATAAAAAAAGAGCTTGAGAGAATAAGAAAAAACAGAAGAGTCCAGAGAGAAAAAAGAGGAAAGACTAGTCTACCTACTGTGGCACTTGTAGGATACACAAATGCTGGGAAATCTACTTTGAGAAATATGTTATGTGACTATATTGCAGCGAATACAGCAACAAAGGAAAAGGTTTTTGAGGCTAATATGTTATTTGCTACTTTAGAAACTACAGTTAGAGCACTTGTACTTCCAGATAACAGAAAGGTAGTAATGTCTGATACTGTAGGCTTTGTAAGAAAGCTTCCTCATGATCTTGTAGAGGCATTTAAATCTACACTTGAGGAAACTATTGAAGCTGATCTATTACTTCATGTAGTTGATTCTAGTAGTGAAGAGGCATTACTTCAAATAGAAGCAGTTGAAAATGTGCTTCATGAACTAGGGGTAGAGGATAAAAAAATATTGCTTGTTTTAAATAAGATAGATATGGCTTCTGAGGAGCAAATAGAGAATATAAAAAGAGAAAAAGAAGGGTACAATATTATTGAAATAAGTGCTCTTTCTAAAATAAATATAGATGAACTCCTTGATGCCATAGGAGAAGATATACCAGTGAAGTTGAGATTATGTGAATTCTTAATACCTTACAGTGAGGGAGCTCTTGTTTCTATGGTCCACAGTAGAGGAAATGTAATAGAAGAAGAGTATAAAGGCGAAGGAACATATATTAAAGCAGAAGTTGATGATGAATTGTTTAATAGGTGTAATGAATACGTGATTGAGCTTTTTTAATAGCCTGAGGCAGTGGACTTTGTTCACTGCCTTGTTTTATAAATTGATTAAGACTCATTTTGAAAATACTTTTAAAGATAAGAGTTGAGAGCGTTTTTTAAGAGAAGTAAAGAGCTCTCTAATTTGATAATTTCACTAAAATATGATAAATTATATATAGTCACCAATAGAAATTTTTATTTGAAAGTAATAAATTGGTTAAAAATATTATATAATTTATTGTGAAAGCTTATAAAAAAATGAGAATTATATTTATATTAATTTGATTGGATGATATAGATGGCAAAAGACAAGAATAAAAATAATAAAGATGACAATAAAAAAGACAATAATAAGCACGATAGCTCGTCACAAGATAAGAATGTTAATGGCAAGGACATGGCGGAGAAAAATATTAAGGATAATGAAAACATCCAAGAAAGTAGTAATGATAAAGAAAAGTCATCTGAAAATGAAAAAGAGTTTACAGTTGAAGAAGAAATACCGAAAAACAAAGAACAAGAAGAATTAAAGAAGAAAATTGAACTGGCAAATCAATTTGATAAATTTAAATATGATATTTATAAGCAAACAGGACTGGATCAAGTAGAATTTTTAGACAGTTTGAAAGAAACAGAAAGTGAGGCAACATTAAAACCTGAGGCTACATTGAGTAGAGTAAGGGTTTTTCTACAGGAAATTAATCAGATAAGAGTAGAACTAGCTAAACTTGATACGAATTTAGCTGGAGCAGTGTTTTATGAGAATGAAGTCTTTCCACTGTTAAATACATTATTCTTTTTAGCTGGTTTAGCTGGAGATTTATCCATTGTTGCAAGAGGACTAATCCAAGTTTCATTGGCTAAAAATTCTAAAATTGAAGATGCAATAGATCTTACATATAAGGTTGTTAGGCTTTCAGATAGAGTATTTGATTTATTGCAGTTAAAAATGTTTAAATTATTAAAAATACTGAGAGTAAATGAATAATAAACTGATAATGCCAAGTATTTACTTGGCATTATCAAATTGAGGAACATATGGAATAAAATATAGTATTGTGTATTTAATGTTAATAAAGGGGAGATGGAAATGTATAAAAATATTAGGAATTATCAGAAAGCGTACAACAAAGTAATTGAAAAATTACAAAAAAATGAGAATGTTCTTGCAGCTATGGTATTCGGATCAATGGTAACAGGAGATCTTTGGGAAGAGTCGGATATAGATTATTTTGCTATTACAAATAGTAGAAAAGATGAGATAGAAGATATTCATAGCAAAGAACAAGGAATTGATATACATATTAGATTTATGAGTAAAAAGAAATTCTTTGAACTTTATGAAAAGAAACTTGAAGGGGTATTTGTACATAGGCTTATGTGTACTTCAAAATTAGTATTTTCAAATGATGCAGAGATAACTGAAAAGTATGATTTATGTAGATTTATACCTCATGAGTATAGAGGTATGTGGAATATGGTGTTTATTGGAAGATTAATAAAAAACTTAAAGGAATGCAGAAAATATCTTAAGAAAGATAATATTAGTACTAGTTTTACAATAATGGTGAAATGTATAGAAGAATACTCAAAATTATATTTAAGTATCAATGAGTATAGTATAAGTAAAAATGCAGTAACAATAGCAACAAATCTTAATGATACACTTTATAAATTGGTAAAGGATTTATATGTTTTAGAAGAAGATAAAAAGGAAATTTTAAAAACACTTGTAGAGTATTTAAATAGTGAGATTACAAAAAATCTTAGAGATGTATGTTATATTTTAATTGAATTTTTAAAAGAGTATAAGATGCCAATTAATTCATATGAACTTTCTAAAAAGGAACCTTTCAGCGAGTACATGATGAATCTTCCAGAAATATTGGATAAGCTTGCCGAATTACAAATTATTAAACAGACAGAAAGGGATTATGAAGTTGAAGGAATTACAGTGTTTAAAGAGAAAGTATACTGCATATAAGTTAATATTCCAGGGAGAGAATTACTATGGAAAAATTCAAAATTGAATTTTTAAATGATAGTCCGAAGTATATTCAAATAAGCAACAATATTAAAGAACTTATAGTTGAGGGGAAGATTGAGCAAGATGAAAAACTCCCTCCAATAAGAAAGTTATCCACATTTTTAAGTGTGAATAAGGACACTATAGTACGGGCTTATGACAAGCTTGAAAGCGAAGGTGTTGCTTATCAGAAAATGGGGAGTGGGACTTATGCTAAACGACCTGATGAGGGGCTTATCTATAAAAGAGAGTATTCAAAAATACTTAAGAAAATTTCCGAAAAAGAATTTCAGGGATATATTGATTTCAGTGGAGAAAACGTAAATATTCAATATTTCCCTGTTAAAGTATTTAAGAGCATAATAAATGAAGTGATTGATAGAGATGATATTGGAGTTTTCGTAGAAAAAGAGAGCATAGGATTTAAAGGACTAAGAGAATGTATAGATGAGAGATTCTGGGACAGTAATATGAATATAAAAAAACTTTTGATTGTCTCAGGAGCCCAACAAGGGATAGACATTATCTCAAAGGCAATAATTAATATAAATGATAATGTAATTGTAGAGAGACCGACATATGGTGGTGCCATCTCAGTTTTTAAGTATAGACGAGCGAATATATTTGAAATTTCAATTGATGAAGATGGAATGAATCTAGACGAATTAGAAGAAATTTTAAAAAAGAATAAGATTAAAGCAGTATATACAATGAGTTACTTTCAAAATCCTACGGGAATAAGTATGAGTATGGAAAAAAAGAAAAGACTTATTCAACTTGCTAATGAATTTAACTTTTACATTATCGAAGACGATTATTTATCAGAATTAATATATGATGATGAGATTGAGTACCATAGTTTAAAATCTATGGATATACATGATAAGGTTATATATATAAAAAGTTTCTCAAAACTATTCTTGCCGGGTATTAGATTAGGATATGTTATAGGAACAGATAAAACTACAGATGCAATTATTAAATCTAAAATAAATACGGACATTGCAACTTCAAGTTTAATGCAGAGAGCTCTTGATCTCTATATTCGCAAGGGATATTGGGAAGAACAGATTACTTCTATGAGAAGAGAGTATTCTTATAAGTATAGAGAATTATTTAAAATAATTACAGAAGAATTAGGAGACCATGTTGACATTATAAATCCTAAAGGTGGGATGTCATTTTTCATAAAACTTCATAAGGAATCAATTGACGATAAAGAACTATTTTATAGGTGTCTTAGCAGGAAAGTAATTATTACTCCTGGTCGGATTTTCTTTAAAAGAATAAAGAAGGAAGAAAATTACTTTAGAATAAGTTTTGGTAAGGCTTCAGTAGAAGAAATGAGAAAGGGTATTAGAATAATTAAAGAAGAGATTGAAAAAGGTAAGAATTAAGAACTAGGGATAGATTAAATTGAGGTGACCTTATGGATAAAGAGTTGTGGGAGAATTTTCAAGATTTAAGTGATGAAGAAATAACTTTCAAATTGTATAATGAGGGAAAGAGTATAGAACTTATCTCTAGAATAAGAAACATGCAAAAGAGTTTAGTTCAGAAACAGTTAATAGATTTTAAAATGAAAAATCGGTATATAGCAAGAATTAAATCTTCAGAAGATATATTTAAAATATTTGCAAATGCAAATAAAAAGGATAAGCTAAGTGTATTGAGTAGTCTAGATGATGCGAATAAAACGGAACTGATTAAGTACATAAAGGATAATTATACGTCATTGAATTATACGGATAAAACAACTGCTGCTTGGATAATTGGAGAACTTTCTGCTATTGAGTGTAAAGATGTTCTTTTGAAAGCATCTGTGCATAAAGCAATATCAGTGAGAAGAATGGCAATATCCGCTATGGGTAAACTAGAAGATATATCAATGAAAAGTGCACTTATAAGAGCGTTAAATGATGAAAATGACCAAGTAGTATTTTATGCAATCAATGCTCTAAAGAAACTAAAATGTAGTGAAGCAAAAGAAAAAGTGGTATTATTAAAAGGAAAGAGAAAAGATTACATAGATAGAGCTATTGATGGTTTTATTGAGGAAGTAGGAGCTGAATAAATATGGGTTACTTGACTATTGAAAATAGAGCTAGTGATGAGTTTGAAGAGAAAAAATCCGTGTTCATTGGTCATATAAAAAGAACAGAAACTGAAGAAGAGGCTAAAGAGTTTGTTGCTGAGATAAAGCACCAATACAAGGATGCACGTCATAACGTATATGCCTATGTTATTGGAGAAAATGCTGGAGTGCAGAGATACAGTGATGATGGTGAACCAAAAGGAACAGGTGGAATACCTGTACTCGAAGTTATCAAGAAGAATGAACTGAGAGATGTTACAATTGTAGTAACAAGATATTTTGGAGGGATTTTATTAGGAGCAGGGGGGCTCACTAGAGCGTATTCAAAAGGTGCTTCTGTTAGTATCAAAGCTGGGGGAATTGTTGAGAAGGTTATAGGAGTCCCTATAAAGATAGAGCTTCCATATGATCTTCTTGGAAAGGTTCAGTATATTTGTGGAAGTAATAACTGGCACATAGAAGATACTCAGTATACTGAACAAGTAGAACTACAAATGTATTGTGAAAAAGAAAAGCTTGAAATTATAATGAAAACTCTAATAAATGAGACTGCTGCAAAGGTAATTATTTCTCAATGTGAGGAAGAGTTTTTCTTTAAGAAAGGTGATAGGCTAATAAAGTAGTGAGACATATTCAAATAAATAACTAATCAGTATGCTAGTCTATTTTGTGGCATCTTTGACTAGTTATTCATTTTCATATGTCTAAATTGAATTGACAAATATTTTCTGATATAATATTTAAAGTTAGAGGTTTTAATGAGAGGAGAGAATAAACAATGTCTGGACATTCAAAATGGAAAAATATAGCTGCAAGAAAAGGCAAAGTTGATGCCAAGAGAGGTAAGATATTTACTAAAATAGGTAAGGAATTAGCTGTGGCAGTAAAAGCAGGTGGAGCTAATACTGAATCAAATGTTAAATTAAGAGATATAATCGCAAAGGCTAAATCAAATAATATGCCTAAGGATTCAATTGATAAGGCTATAAAAAAGGCTGCAGGAGATGCTAATTCTGTCAATTTTGATGAGATTGTATATGAAGGATATGGACCAAATGGAATTGCAGTTCTTGTAGAGGTGCTGACAGATAATAAGAATAGAAGTGCTGCTAGTGTTAGACATGCCTATTCTAAGCATGGTGGAAACATGGGATCTGCAGGATGTGTATCTTTCATGTTCCAGAAAAAAGGTCAAATCATTATTGAGAAAAAAGATGGAATGGATGAAGATGAATTAATGATGCTTGCAATTGACGCAGGAGCAGAAGATTTATCAGTAGAAGAGGAAGTTTTTGTTATTACTACTGAACCAAGTGAGTTTGGTGCTGTAAGAGAAACTCTTGAGGAGAATGGTATAGAGTATCTTGAAGCAGAAATTACATATATTCCTGATACATACACTGCAATAGATGAAGAAACTGCAACAAAATTCCAAAAGATGTTAGATCAACTAGATGACGATGACGACGTTCAGAACGTTTACCATAACGCTGAGTTTCCTGAGGGATGGGAAGAGTAAAAACATAATTGAGAATGGATAATGGAGAATTGAGAATGATTGAGATTTCTCTTCGAGACATTTTAATTGTATAAAAGACGAAATAACTAAAATACCTTGTGTCAATTGATATGAGGTGTTTTTTTATGAATTTGAATGATATTTTGAAGTAGTTTTTACATGAATATAAAGAAACACATTAGTTGAGATATAATAAAAACGTATTTACAGTATATGTATAATTATTGGCCGTATCAACAAGTTACGGCATATTTTTGTTGTAGGTTAATTCTTTGTACGAAAATAATTTTGTTATTTTGATCATGCCTCAGTATTATTGAAAGTAATTATAAATTAAGTCACTATTAACAATTTATTCAAATGTACTCTGTTTAGTTTTGGTAAAATATATATAATGAGTTATTTAGGAGGAGAGTTATGAAAAGAATCAAAAAAGTTATAGTTATGTTGGTTATATTCATTTTAATTACTTCAACTATATGCATGGCATCAACCAAAACAAATGAGGATTTTGAGACTGCTTTAGATAGTTTTATGGAAAAGAAACTTATAGAACATAATGTTTCAGGAGTGACTATTTCAGTAGTAAAGGATGGAAAATTATATTTTAAAAAAGGTTATGGTGTTAAAGACCAGGACACTAAAGAAAAGATTGATAGTGATGAAACTTTATTTGAAATAGGTTCCGTTACAAAGCTTTTTACAGCAACTGCAATTATGCAACTTTATGAAGATGGTAAATTGGATTTAGATGATGAAGTAAATAAGTATTTAAAAGATTTCAAGATTAAATATTATAATAATAAGCCTATAAGGATAAAGCATTTATTAACTCATACAGCTGGATTTGATGATAAATTATTAAATCTTTTTATGAATAATAATTTATATGAGATTACAGATTTAGAGAAATATTTAAAGAAAGATTTACCTAAACTAATAAGAGAACCTGGAAAAGTATTTCAATATTCAAATCATGGAATGGCTCTTTTAGGGTTAATAGTAGAGAATGTTAGTAATCAAAAAATAGATAAGTATATTAGTGAAAATATATTTAAGAAACTAGGAATGAATAACACATACTATCATATAAATCAAGATATTGCAGATAAAATATCAAAAGCTTATAGTGGTACTGGTGAAAATATTCATGAAATCGATCAAATTAAGGTTACTATCCATCCGGCAGGATCTATACTATCTAATGCTAATGATATGAGTAAATTTCTTATGGCTCAATTTACAGAGGATCTGTTGAAGAAAGATACATTAAATATGATGCATAAAACCCAATTTAGTACTAATGAAGGTATTTTAGGTTGGGGTTATGGTTTTGGAAACTTTAAAATAGGTAATATGAGAGTTGTAGGTCATGATGGTGGTACAGCAGGCTTTGCAACCAATTTCAGTTTTGACACTAAGAGTAAATTTGGAGTCTTTACATCTATGAATAATCCTAATCACAAGTTATCAAGTGAGTTATCAGAGTTTATTTATGCACAATTCTTTAATATAGATAAAGATGTAAAGAGTGGAGTGAAACATGGTAATAATATTGAAGAAAAGATAAAAGATATCGAGGGTAACTACTATGGTATTAGAGTACCAATTAACTCTCCTTTAAAAATATTAAGTGAATTAAGTGGCGATATTAAAGTAACTAAGGAAGATGAAAATACAGTATCTATAAAGATTGGACAAGAACAGATATTACATAAAAGAATAGGTGGAAATTTATTTGAGAGCAATGAAGGGTCAACGGTATTCTTTAATAAAGATAATGAGAATAGAGTTTATATGCGTATAAATCATGAAGCTGCAACATTTGAAAAGATGAGCAAACTAGAATGGTGTATATCTAAAGTCAAGTATATAGCTGTTATTTTATCTATTGTAATTTTTATAATTTCAATTGTGTGTATGATTTTAAAAAGAAAGGCTGATAGTAGGAGTAATGATAATAAGATTAGAAAGATTTCTATGGTAAATAATGTATTAATTATCGCTATTCTAGTAATTAGTTTGTTATTGTTAACTAAGCTTAGTAAATTAATATTGGAGTTAGGAGTAGAGATCGTATCAATTAAGGTAGCAAGCTACTTATTTGTGATTTCTACGCTTTTGTTAGTATATGGAAATATTAAGGCGTGGAAGTATAAACAATGCTCAGTTTTCGAGAGAGTTGTGTATTTAGTTCAAAATATATCCTCAGCTTTTATGGTTATATCATTGTATTTTACAAGATTTTTATAAGCAAAATTAATGGTTTTATCATTAAGCTATGAAGAAATATATCAATATATAAATAATTAACACTTTCTAGATAGATATATAAAATCTATTTAGAGAGTGTTTTTGTTTTTCATAGAAAAATTGACCTTTTCAATTTAGAGGTGTAAAAGAAAAAATACTTATGATGTATATATTATTCTGAACAATAAGCTGATCCAGGTATCTTAATACTAATTTAATGTGAAATTGTAAAAATGAATATTTAAAAAAGTAATATAATTCGTCTAATGCGAATAAGGTATTATAAAATAGTCATGAGGAGAAATGAATTAATATGTTTGAATATATTTTTAAACGAAAAAAATTAACAAGAGATATATTTGGTGAATTGATTAGAATAAAAGTATGCTGCTATTGTAATTCTGAAATTAAGAATAATGATAATTATGAATATAATGGAGGTAATAAATTTACCTGTAATAAATGTAGTAAGTTTAGTGAACCTAAATTAGCAAATATCACTGAGGAGCAGAGAATGATTTTAAGTAGGTATTATTAAATAAAACAAAATAAAGAAATATCTTTTTAACAGTAGGACTACTATTGATGTTATCATTGTCAATGTTTTATGGATGTGCTAATAAAGATAATGAATCACAAACTAATAATTACCCAAAGGGTGGTAGCATAATATTATCTACAACTACAAGTACTGAAAATAGTGGATTATTAGATGCTATACTATCAGATTTTAGAAAAAGACAGGAATAGATGTGAAAGTTGTAGCAGTTGGTACAGGAAAGGCTTTAACAATGGGAAGAGAGGGGGAAGCGGATGTTCTTTTGGTTCATGCTAAAGAATCAAAAGAGGAATTTGTTAAAGAGGGACATGGAATTGAAAGATTTGATGTTATGTACAATGATTTTGTACTTGTTGGTTCAAAGGATGATAAAGCTAATTTAAAAGAGCTTTCACCCAAGGATATTGTAAAAGTTTTGAGTATTATAAATGAGGACAAGCATAAATATATTACTAGAGGAGATGATTCTGGAACACATAAAAAAGAATTGTTTTACTTACATTATCATTTATAACAAATTCTATTCTGTACATGTTTGGTATGGAGGAATAAGATGGACATTAAAGTAAAGAATTTAAAGAAAAAGTATGGAAATAAAATTATTTTAGATAAAGAAAAACTTGATTTAAAATCAGGAAAAATTTATGAAATAATTGGTCCTAATGGTGCTGGTAAAAGTACATTACTTAAAATTATTAGTGGGTTAGAGCAACCAACAGAAGGTGAGATTTTTATAAATGGAGAAAAAATAGATAAAGTGAAAATGAAGCATATAACATATTCAAATCAAAAACCCTATCTTTATAGAACAACTGTCTTTAAAAATGTGTCCTACTCTTTGAAGTTTAGAAAAGTTAAAAAAGAAAATATCAATTCAATTGTAAATGACATTTTACATGAATTTGAGATAGAGTATATTAGAGACAACCAAGCTTGGGGTTTATCAGGAGGAGAAGTTCAAAAAGTAGCCTTAGCTAGAGCCCTTGTATTTAATCCTAAATGTTTACTTTTAGATGAACCAACTGCAAATATAGATCCAGATTACATAGAACTTATAGAGAAAGCAATTTTAGATAGAAATAAAAAAATATATAGTACAATTATAATAATTACGCATAATATCAGTCAAGCAAGAAGGATATGTGATGAAATTATTTTCTTAGATAATGGAAAAGTAATAGAATTTGGAGATATAAAAGATCTATTTACAAATTCAACTAATAGAATCACTAGAAAGTTCTTAGATGCAGAGTATTGTGTTTTGATAAGATTTAGAAAGTTAATAGAAATAATCAATACACGGGAAGTTCGTGTATTTTTTTTGTTTTAGTATATATTCCAAGAAGTAACAGAAATAATGTAATTATGGAATAAATTATAAAAATAAAAATATATGTAAAAAATGTGATATAATTATAAAACGTACTATTTCAGAACAGTTTAATAATAAAGGTGGTATGAATATGATAAAGGCAGCAATCTTGACTATCAGTGATAAAGGATCAAAAGGTGAAAGAATTGATGCAACAGGTCCAGCTATAAGGAGAATACTAGAAGACAATGAGTATAAGGTAGAATATTATAAAATAATTCCTGATGAAATTGATGAAATTGAAAGGGACCTTAAATATTTAAGTGATGAACTAAAAATTCATTTAGTTTTGACAAATGGAGGGACAGGCTTTTCAGAAAGAGATATAACTCCAGAAGCAACAAGAAATGTTATTGAAAAGTATGTGCCTGGTATTGGTGAAGTAATGAGATTAAAATCCTTAGAAATAACTACAAAAGCAATGCTTTCTAGAGCAATTTCAGGAATAAGAAAGAAAACACTAATTATTAATTTGCCAGGAAGTCCTAAGGGGGCAGTTGAAAACTTATGCTTTATTATTCCAGCGCTGAAGCATGGTATAGAAATAATGATTGGAGAAGCCTCTGAATGTGCTAGAAAATAATACACAGTCATAATTAATTCCATTAATCAGGAGATGAAGAGCTATGGACTTATTTAAAGTTATATCCGTTGATGAAACTAAAAATATACTTAATGAGGTTTTTGAAAAAAATGTTGAATGGGAGGAAATAGATATCAAAAAAGCTATAGGAAGAATTTTATCCAATGATATTGTCTCTCATACTAATGTTCCTTCCTTTAGAAGATCTACAGTAGATGGATATGCTGTAACTGCAAGAGATACTGCCGGAGCTAGTGAGTCTATACCTGCCATGATGAAATTAAAAGGTGAGGTTACTATGGGGAGGCAGCCTCTATGTAACATTGATTTTCCAGGTGAAAGTGGTTATGTTCCTACAGGTGGAATGCTTCCAGAAGGAAGCGATGCTGTAGTTATGATTGAATATACAGACAACCTTGATTAGGAGACAATTCTTATTAATAGTCCAGTAGCATACGGAGATAATGTTGTACAAATAGGTGAAGATATAAAAGATGGAGAGATAGTGTTGCAAAAAGGAACTAAGTTAAGGGCTTATGAAATTGGGTTGCTTTCCAGTTTGGGAATAATTAATGTTCAGGTTTATAAGAAACCAAAGATATCAATTATTTCAACTGGGGATGAAATTGTAGGGTGTGATGAAAAACCTAAACTTGGACAAGTAAGAGATATAAATTCATATATTTTATCATCTGCTGTAATTGAAGATGGTGGAGAACCTATAGATTATGGTGTAGTAAAAGATACCTATGAGGATTTAAAGATCGCTGTAGATGATGCACTGGATAAATGTGATATTGTTTTAATTTCAGGAGGGAGCTCGGTTGGAAAAAAGGATCAAACTTTAAAAGTAATAAATGCACTAGAAAAGTCAGAAGTTTTAGTTCATGGAATATCAATTAAACCAGGTAAGCCAACAATTATTGCAAAAATCGGTGATAAAGCAGTATTTGGACTTCCTGGACACCCCCTGTCTTGTGCAGTGATATATAAAGTAATAGTTAATCATTATATAAATAAAATTACTAATTATGATCATGAAAATTATCCTGTATTGTGCCGATTTTCAATCAATTACCATAAAGCTAAAGGACGAGAAGAATATCTTCCTGTTACTTTGGATGTAAAAGACAATGGTGAAATTACGGCTAATCCTGTTTTTAGTAAATCAGGGTTGATAACCGGTTTTACAAAAGCATGGGGGTATTTGAAAATTGATAAAAATGACGAAGGAATTAAAGAGGGACAAACAGTATACGCTTATAAGTTTTGATGGGGGGATGGGGAAATGGCTCGAAAAGTTTATTTGTCTAATTATGAACTAGAAGATGCATTAAAAATATATTTTAATAAACTAACTAACTTAATAAAAGAAAAAGAGAGTGTTAATACATGGGATGGTAACGGAAGAGTTGCATCAGCACCAGTATATTCACTAATGTAATCTCCTTTCTATAATTCATCTGCTATGGATGGAATTGCAATTAGAAGTGCAAATACAATAGGAGCAACAGATAGGAACCATATAATTATTGAAGAAGGTAAAGATTATAAAGTAGTTGATACTGGAGATCCTATTCCTAAGGAATATGATAGTGTGATTATGATTGAGGATTTGATAAGAGTAGAACACAATAAAGTGAAAATATTTAAGAGTGCAATCCCTTGGCAGCATATAAGAGCACTAGGTGAGGATATAGTTGAAAATCAACTTATAATTCCAACAGGTCATAAAATCAGACCTGTTGATATAGGTGCTATTATTGCTGGCGGAGTAAATAAAGTAGAAGTTTATAAAAAACCTAGAGTTGGAATTATCCCAACAGGAACGGAAATTGATGAGCCAGGAACAGAACTTAAAGACCAGCTAGTAATAGTCAATAGTTATTTAAAAAAATGTGAAAAGTTAATAAAGGTATAGCAAAGCTAGCTATTGCAAATATACGAACAATAGCTTGAATTCACTGTTTGTGTTTAAAGCCGATTAGGCTGCTATTTTACATTGATTTTGCAGATACATCTTCTCGTGTATCTTAGGATCCCTAATCTCATAAGGTTTCTGGTTTTTAAGAACCGAGAATATGTACTTGATTAGTTTGTTCATCACAGCAACCAACGCCACTTTTTTCTTTTTACCTTTAAGATTTTCTTTGTAGTATTTAAGCAAAACTTCATTGTTAGGTTTACCATTTTTGTTAGTTCTCACTGATGCTAATGCGGCAGCATATAAGGCACGACGTCCGATTCTGGTACCACGCTTAGACATTTTATTTCTATCACTGTTGAACTTGCCTGATTGATTAACAGAAGGATCGATACCAAAATACGCAATTAAATGCTTAGGCTTAAGAAAACCGTTGATATCACCAATTTCACTCATTATGGTTATTGAAGTCAATTCACCAATACCAGGTATTGAGTATAATAATTCGATATTTCTTATAAATGTTTCAGGAAGCCTACGGCTTTTTATAAGTGAGTGTATTTCCTTCAGTAAACATTGAAGTTGAGTCTCAAAGGTTTCTATCAATGAAATTGCATTAGTGATTTTTACAAATAAGCTAGATGACTTTATGCCAATGTAGAGAGCTTCTTGGGCAATAAGGATTAGTTTTTCATAAAGGTTTTCACTATATATTAATCCTTTTCTTGAGTTACTAGAAATGATTTCTATCAAAGTATCTCTATCTGCATCAAGAATGGCTTGTGGACTAGTATATTGCTTAAGTATAGCTAAAGAAGTTTTACTTGTAATATTTGAAAATAAGGAATTGTATCCAGGGAAAATAACCCTTAAGTCAGTAGATAATTTTTTCTTATAAGTAGATTTGGTATCTGTTAATTTATAGTAGTCTCTACAGAGAGATTTTAAAGTATAAATTTCAACATCGAATGCAGATGAGCATTTAACAGATTGAAATTTACCTATTTTAGCGATGGATATTGCATCACTTTTATCATTTTTCACTTTTCTTATTCCACTATTTTTGTTATTATTAGTAATGAGTGGATTAAAGATAAACGTATCGAACGTATCTTTAAGAAAGTGGAAAAGGGTAAGGTGATAAACACCTGTAGATTCCATGAAAATGCCAGTTTTCATGTTGAATTCTTTTTCCGCTTTTTTTATTTGATCTACTAGGTAATCAAAACCATCTCTATTATGTTTAATCTTAAAAGGCTTTCTGTAAATTTCACCGTCAGGTGCCAGAATAGCCACTACTGAAAAATCTGCGGATACATCAATTCCAACTGTTGGTTTATATAAAAATTTACTCATGTTTATTATCTCCTTTATTTTTGAGATAGAATAGATATTCCATTTCTATCAGTAATTCTATAACCTTGTCTGTGACACGGGTAGTTCCAAATTGGAAACCCAACCAGCTAAACATAGAGTTCTCACTGATGGAATGATACGCTTTTTTACGGGTATTAATGACTCGATAGAGTCACTTCCCAGGGGGATTACATCTATCTTCTATCTTCTATTCAGGAGATATTATACTAAAATATTTAACTGTATAGGTTTCAATTTGAATTTAATAGAAAACTTAGTTTTGATGTGAAATGAACGCCCTATCGGGCAGAATTAATTAGAATAAAAATAAAAAGAAGTGTCTTAATGTTCGTTAGATTAATAGGTAGTTTTCTATTGAATGTTATGACTACATTATACAAGTGGGGGATATTATAGAATTCAATACAAGAACATTTAGTGCTCAGATTGAAAATTGGGGCGGAATACCTAATAGATATAATATTGTGGATGATATTTATGAAGAAATTAAAAACACAGTAAAGAAAGCGAATATAGAGAATGATCTTGTACTTATTAATGCCGGCTCATCTGCAGGACGACAAGATTATACAGCTAAAGTAATTGAGGAATTGGGAGAGGTTGTACTTCATGGTGTAGCAATAAAACCTGGTAAGCCTGTTATTTTAGGAATTATAAATAATAAGCCTGTGATAGGGATTCAGGGGTATCCAGTATCTGCGTACTTTATTATGGAACTTATAGTTAAAAAGATTATTGAAAGCTATCAAGGAATAGAAAGTAAACCTTTAAAAGTAGTAAAAGCCACTTTGTCCAGAAGAGTAATGTCTTCACTTAAATATTTAGAGTTTGTAAGAATGAAACTTGGGTATGTAGGAAATAAACTTATAGCAACCCCTTTGACTAGAGGAGCAGGGGCTACAATGTCATTAGTTCGTGCAGATGGAATACTTGAAATTCCTCAAAGTAGTGAAGGTATTGAAGCAGGGGAAGAAATAGAAGTTAAACTTTTAAAGGATGAGGAAGATATAAAAAATACCATTGTATGTATTGGAAGTCATGACCCTATTATAGATATTATTTCAGATTTCATTCATATTAGAAATAAAGAATATTATTTATCTTCTGCTCATGTTGGCAGTATGGGAGGGATTATGGCTCTTAAAAAAGGTGAAACACATATAGCACCAATACACCTTTTGGATATGGAGACGGGAGAATACAATGTATCATATGTTAAAAAGTATCTATCAGGAAATAATATCTATTTAATTAAAGGTGTAAAAAGAATACAAGGATTGATAGTGAAAAAAGGTAATCCTTTAAATATTAAGGGATTTAGTGACATAGCAGATGCAAAGAAGAAATTCGTTAATAGGCAAAGAGGATCAGGAACAAGATTATTATTGGATTATAATTTAAATAAACTTGGAATTAACCCTAATGAAATTTTGGGTTATGAAAGAGAAGAATTTACCCATCTTTCTGTTGCAGCGGCAGTAGCAGCAGAGGATGCTGACTGTGGACTTGGTGTTTATTCAGTAGCTAAAATGATGGAGCTTGATTTTATACCATTATGTAAGGAAGAGTACGATATAGCTATACCAAAAGAGTATCTAAAAATGGATATAATAAAGGAATTTATTAAAGTAATCAAGAGTAAAGAATTTAGCAAAGAGTTGGATAAGCTTGGGGGATATGATTATTCCATTATTGGTGAGATTATTAGAATTCAATAATTAGGTATATAAAATATATATCAAGTAAAATCGCCACAAAATAGACTTGTATAATGACTAGTTATTTACTTGAAGATGTCTTAAGGAGATTAAAATATGGTAGATAAGAAAGGAAGAAAAATTAATTATCTAAGAATTTCGTTGACAGATAGATGTAACCTAAGATGTATTTACTGCATGCCTGAAGAAGGAATAATTAAAAAAACGCATGATGATATATTACATTTTCAAGAGATACTGAAGGTAATAAAATCTGCTTCTGTCTTAGGAGTTAATAAGGTTAGATATACTGGTGGAGAACCTCTTATTATAAAGGGAATTGATAAATTAATATATGAAACTTCAAAAATTCAGGGTATTAATGAGATAGCATTATCAACAAATGGAATACTTCTTAGTGATGTAATCCATGATTTGAAAAGAGTAGGTCTTAATAGAGTTAATATAAGTCTCGATACTCTAGACAAAGATAAATATAAAGGAATAACTAGAGGTGGAGAGTTAAATAAGGTACTAGAAGCAATAGATAAATGTTTATCTTTAGGTATTAAACCTGTAAAAATAAATGCTGTTCTAATGAAAGGATTTAATGATGATGAAATAGATAGTTTTATAAAATTGACTAAGGAGAGTCCTATTCATGTTCGATTTATTGAACTTATGCCTATAGGGGAAGGAGTAAAATATTTTGATGATTATTTTATGTCATCAAAAGAGATAATTAAAAGATATCCTGAATTGATTCCTGTGGAAAAAGAAGAATTCAGTACGGCGGAGTTATATAAACTTCAAGATGGGAAAGGAAAAATTGGGTTTATAAACCCATTAAGCTGTAAATTCTGTGTGGAGTGTAACAGAATAAGACTTACGTCGGACGGGGGTATAAAACCATGCCTACATTCAGAAAAGGAATATAATATTAAAAAGTTTATTAATAATGAAGCTTTATTGATAAAAGAACTAGAGAATATTATATACAATAAACCTTTAGCGCATCATCTTGTAGAGGATAAATTAAGCAAAAGTAAGAAAATGATGTTTCAAATAGGAGGTTAGGAGATGGGGAAAAAAGAAGTTCTTACGCATTTAAACCATGAAGGAAGGGCAAAGATGGTTGATGTTAGTGAAAAATTACAAACCATAAGAGAGGCTGTAGCATCAGGATCCATATATATGAAAAAAGAAACTCTGGAAAGAATTAAAGAAGGAACAATGAAAAAAGGAGATGTTCTTTCAGTAGCTCAAGTGGGAGGAATAATGGGTGCTAAAAAAACATCTGATATTATACCAATGTGTCATCCTATTATGATTTCTGGATGTGATATAAGTTTTAATTTAGATTATGAAAATAATAAGATTGACATCATTGCAACCACTAAAACAATTGGACAAACAGGTATTGAAATGGAAGCATTATCAGCTGTTTCTATAGCTGCACTTACCATATATGATATGTGTAAGGCAATTGATAAAGGTATGATAATATCAGATATAAAGCTATTGAAAAAGAGTGGAGGGAAATCAGGGGATTTTATAGCAAAATAAAGCTTTTTAGGGGGAATAATTATGGCTAAGGTTGTAGCAGTTAATATAAGTGAAAAAAAGGGAGTTATTAAAAAGCCTATTGAAAAAGGATTTTTTAAGGTTAATCATGGGCTAGAGGGAGATGCTCATGCAGGAAAATGGCATAGACAAGTAAGTCTACTGGGACAAGAAAGTATTAACAAAATGATTGATAAAGGAATAAAGGATTTAACCCCTGGAAAATTTGCTGAAAATATTACTACTGAGGGAATTATCTTATACGAGCTTCCAATAGGTACTAAATTAAGAATTGGAGAGACTGAGATGGAAGTTACTCAAATAGGGAAAGAGTGTCATCAGGGTTGTGAAATACGAAAATTAACAGGTGATTGTGTTATGCCTAGAGAAGGGATATTTACAAGAGTACTTAAAGAAGGGATTATTAAGGCGGGAGATGAAGTTCAAATCATTAAATAGGTAAGCTTTAAAATAAATGTATAATGGATAATGATGGATGTTTCTTTACACTGAAACTACATCTTATTGGCCTATAGAACAAAGAGGTTTACTTATTTTATCTGAGATAAAATATTGTTTTTAATAAAGGAAGTTAATTTAAATGGCTAAAGTAAAAAATGTTTTAAAGGACGTTCTATTTCTGAATCATCAAGTAAATGTGTTTTAAGTAGAGAGTGTATATTTGGTTATCAAATCTGGATGGGTAAAAAAGGGGGATGAAATTGAAGTTATTTAAAATAGGGAGGAGTAATAGAAATTAATATGCTAATACATACTAAAAATAATATGAGAGCAGTGTTTATTGATTTACAAGGAACATTAGGTGGAGATCCTTTAGGACATGTTGGAGACTTTGAGTTTTATCCATTTTCAGTTGAAGCAATCAAGTTGTTGAATAAGAATGGGATTTTAGCTATAGTTCTTACAAATCAGAGTAGAATAGCTAAAGGTGATATTACAATGGAAGAATATAATAAAAAGATTATGCACATTAAGGAAGATATAAAAGAACTAGGGGCGTACATTGACGAGGTATATTGTTGTCCTCATTCTAAAGAGGATAAATGTGAGTGTAAAAAACCTTTGAATGGAATGGTAAAAGTAGCTGAAAGGGATTTTAACATAGAAATTGAAAAAAGCTATGTGATAGGAGATATGGGAATGTCAGATATGCTTCTTGCTAATGCCATAGGTGCTAAAGGCGTTTTAGTGCTTACAGGTGTAGGAGAGGGAAGTTTAAATGAGTTTAGACATACATGGAAGGATGTTGAACCAGCGTATGTTGCAGATAATGTATTAGAAGCAGTGAAATGGATAATAGTAGAGAGCACATAACATAGAATTAAGAAATATCACAGAACATTAATTGAAAAATAAAAATTTTATGAGCGAATACTTAAATTAAGCTAGAATGTCAGTCTTATTTGAGTATTTTTTTCGTTTTCAGATAAGAGTCGGAAGTGAATTGTAAACCCAAAATCAATAGAATGTATTTTAAAGACAAAAAGTAGTTAATTAAAAAGTTGAAGTTATTAGTTTAGATATACTGTGTAATAAATAGTAATTAAGTGTTTTTTTGTGGAATATTATATTGTATAAATATAATTATTTTTTAGGTTTGTAAAAGGGGAATTTTATATGGGGGATTCATATGGAGAATTTAAAGTAATAAAAATCTTTATTTGTTCAACATTTATGGATTGTAAAAAAGAGAGAGATTATTTGATAAATGTAACATTTAAAGAGTTAAATAAAGAATTTAATCAACATGGTATAATGATTAAACCAATTGATTTAAGAGAAAATTTCAATAGGAAAAATAAGAAAACAGGAAAAGAATTGAGGGGGTGTTTAAGTGAAGTTGATAAATGTAGACCTTTCTTTATTGGCATTATTGGAGATAGATACGGAACAATACCACAAAAAAAAGAAATTGATTATCTGGATTTAGAAATGAATAGATATTATAAAAATCCTATTAATAAGATTTTGAAGGAAAAGTATAGTTTTGTTGAAAGTGAAATAATGTATAAATGTCTATATAATAAAGGAAAGCAGAAAAAAGAATATTTGTACGAAGAGACATTAATTTTCATTAGAAAGAACACTGAAATACTAAATAAATTCAAAATGTACTTTTTTATAATTTTTGAGTATTTTAAATTCAAAAAATTAAAAAAGCTTAAAATGAAGATTCTCAATAAAAGCTATGCAAATAAAAATTATATATACTCTTCTATTGAGGAGTTAAATCAATTAGTTTATTGTGAATTAGAAAAATTAATAAATAAATATTGTTCAATTAAGAGTAAGTAAATTTATAGCAATTATAAACATATGACTTAACAAAAAATAAAAATAGTTTATTAAATAAGGGGATATCATACTTGAAGTCACAATTGAATAGCTTGAACATAAGCTAGTATTATAAGAGATAAGTAAATCAACTTAATCTATATCGTGTATAATAAGTTGAAAATAAGAGATAATACAAAATAATGTTTTAAATTGATATAGTGTGATTTTAGAGGTGAAAAATTATGAATAATGCCCCGTTCAGAGTAATAGATACAAGTGAAATAAGTCTTCCGGAAGATATTGAATCTTTAACTGAGATTTTAGCAATGAAGGTTCATGATGTGTGGGGAGAGATGCGTAAAGAAGAAGGGTGGGAATTAGGGAAAGAAAGAAATGATATAAAAAAAACCCAACCATGTTTGATTCCATATGAAAATCTTCCTGAAAATGAAAAAGACTATGATAGAAAAACTGCAATTGAGACAATAAAAACATTACTTGCATTAGGCTATAAAATTGTTAAAGAACAGAAATAGGATTGAATAGAGAATAATTCAATCCTATTTTTTTTATTTAGGGAATATGGTATATAAAAAAAGAATAAAATATATAAATTAATTCAAGGAGTATACAAGGAATTGAGAATAAAATGTAAAGAGGTTGTATATGAAGAAAAATTACTATCTGAGATAGAAAAAGATATTGATTGGTATGATAAAAAAAGCGGTAATAACAAAAAACTCTATAGGGTGCTATCTTTAATACAATTAGTCTTAACTGCATTAATTCCAGCTATAAATACGTTTAATCAAATTAAAGGTAAAGAAATCATTACAATAATAAGTATGTTATTGGTTATTGTTACTGGTGTAATGAAATTATATAAACCAGAAGAAAATTGGATGCTTTATAGATATACAGCTGAAAGATTAAAAAGTGAAAAGCGAATGTTTACTTCGCGAAGTGGAATTTATTCTGCGGGGAAAAATAAACTTATGGATATATTTGTTGAGAGAGTAAATAAGATAATTTATTCTGAAAATATTGAATGGACTAAAAAACTTGAAAGTAGAGTTGATTTTAGCAAAGATAAAACGTAAACCGAAAAAGTGATTAAGGTTGACAATATAAAAATAATGATGTATGATTTAATTGTAAACTACTCAAAACAAAGAGGTTTACATATTTAATTTTGGGAGGACGCATTATGAGAATTAAAACAAAAGATATGGTTTTAGTTGCACTTTTTGCAGCATTAACAGCTATTGGAGCGTACATAACAATTCCTATTCCAACTGTACCAATTACACTACAATTTCTTTTCTGTGCATTTGCTGGAATAATATTGGGTTCAAAATTAGGAGCTCTTTCACAAATAATTTATGTATTAATTGGACTAGCTGGAATGCCGGTGTTCGCAGGTGGAGGCGGAGGAATAGGTTGTGTGTATAAGCCATCCTTCGGATATTTAATTGGATTCATTTTTACTGCGTTAATAATAGGTTATTTAAGAGAAAAGATTGGGGAGATAAATTTAATAAAAGCTTTTATTATTACATTAATAGGACTTATTGCAACATATATTATAGGTGTTCCTTATCTCCATTATGCTTTAAATAATTTTTTAGATGTGCCAACAACTTGGAGTGGAGCAATTAAAATTGGGGTTATACCATTTGTTTTAGGAGATTTAATAAAATGTTTCATAGTAGCTATTATAGCACCTACGGTCGTAAGAACATTAAAAAGACAGAGAATAATAATATGATATAAAAACTACCCCAGGGGAAACTACCCCAGGGGAAATTACCCCTGGGGTAATTTTTATACAAAGGCCATCTTATCTAAAATTGGAAAGAGTATTCATTTCAACAAAGTTTTTATATATGTTACTTGGGGAGACCTTAGAATCTAAAGATAATAGTAATGATAAGACGCTATTTGGCTCAACCAAGTTATTGATAGAGTTACTTATATATGTAGTGTAACTGCTCCATTTGTACTCTTCAGGTTTCTGTGTTAAACCAGCACGTACGGGATTCAAGTGGATATATCTACTTGCAACAAGTAATTGTAGATTATCACTTATTGTTTCAGAATAGTATCTATCTTGAAACAGATGACCAACTTTATCATATTTATTATTGAAATATATAGCATACTTACTATGAAGTCTACTTATAAAGCGTGGAGGAGGTGCGAGATCGGTTTTAAGTAATAAATGAACATGATTATTCATTAGGCAAAAAGCTAGTAACTGATAATTATCTGAGGCATAGAATTTTATATTTTCTTTCAACAAAGATATATAAATTTTAAAATCGTTTTCTTCAATAAATATAACATTCTTATGATTTCCTCTAGATGTTATGTGATATGTAGAACCATTGAGCCAATGTCTGCGAGGTGACGCCATTATAAAACCTCCTTATGATTTAAATTTGTAGATATAGTAATTGTTGACACATATGAGATTTTTAAACCCCTGGGGAAAATGCCCCAGGGGCATTTTCCCCAGGGGTTTAAAGTTTTTTGAATTTAAAGACGAATTAAGGGAAAAATATTTTAAAATCCCAAATGAGGAGGTAATATTATGAATATTACCCAAATAGCTGTAAGCCTAATTGGAATACAATTAATACTAAAAAGTTTTTTTCTAAGTGAATTTTCTCTAACTAGAGTTAATTTAAATGGTATATTAGAAAACAATATTTCATTAAGTTTATTATTAAATAGTGATGATGGTAAAAAATTAGTTCCAGACAACATAATAAGGATGAAAGAGAGTGGTAAAAAAGCTATTAAAAGAAGCTATAAAGGCGATTCTATAAAAATAGGCGATGATAATGGTTCTTTCATTATAATAAATGAAGGGGAAAACTTAGCTATTGAAGCAAAAGAAAGTTATATATTTTCAGGTTTCAAGGTGGATGATGTATATTTTATAAGAAGTAGAAGGGAATTTAAATACAAACCCTTTAAGTATATACTAGCTGTTCAAAATAATGAAATTAAAATGTTTTATTCAGGACATGATGGAGTACTAAAGGATGTAAGTCATTATGCCGACGAAAAGTTCCAAAGATTTAACCTTTACTTTGAGGGCTTTGATAATGGAGATATTCATATAATTTCATTAAGAGGGATCAATAATTTTCAATTAAGGAATTTAAAAGAGGTTAATAATGTACTCACTTACATTAAGCTTAAAAAATAGTTTTGAAGGAGAAAATGATAAATTTAGTTAGAGTTTTTTAAGATGACAATTTATGATATAATAACTATTATTGTTTGGTAATTTAATAATAGTTTGATTGAAGGTGATTTTATTGAAAGAGGAGTTATATTTTAAGAATGTTGAAGCTATTAAGACTTATCTAAAATCCGGAGAGACTGCTCAGGAAAATTTTAAGACAGGAATGGAAGTAGAGCATTTTATTATTAATGAAGACACTCTAGAGAGTGTAGGATATTATGAGAAGAATGGAATAAGAGATCTTCTAAATGAGTTAAAAAATAATGGTGATTGGGAAGAAATATTTGATTCAGGAAATATTGTTGGACTTAAGAGAAATGGAAGTACGATCACCCTTGAACCAGGTGCTCAAGTAGAAATAAGCGTACAACCTTTTGAAAGAATTGAAGATATTGAGACGGAATACTCAGATATCCTCAACGAAATTAAAAGATGTATAAAGAAGAGAAAACAAGACATTGCAATTATTGGATATCATCCCAAGAGTAAAATTGAAGATATTCCATTTATACCAAAAGAAAGATATTCGTTTATGAAAGAGTACTTTAAAGACAAGGGTAAATATGCATTAAATATGATGAAGGGCACAGCATCGACACAGATTTCAATTGATTATGAATGTGAGTCTGATTTTAGCCGAAAATTTCGAGTGGCTAATTTTTTGTCACCCTTAATATATTGTATTTTCGATAATTCGCCAGTTTTTGAAGGGGTAAAATGGAAAGAAAATTCTTTAAGAATTAATATATGGAATAATTGTGATGATGATAGAAGTGGAATTGTTGAAGGTGCATTAGGAGACGGATTCAATTACGAAAGTTATGCTCAGTATATAATTGAAAGACCACCAATCATCACAAAGAAAAAAAATGAATACATATTTACCAAGGATATGAGGGTAAGGGATATCTTTAGTGATTCAGTAATGAATGAAGATGAAACGGAACACATATTAACAATGTTTTTCCCAGATGTAAGAGCTAAGAAATATATTGAAATTAGAATGGCAGATGCTCTTCCTTTTCCTTATAATATATCTTATGCAGCTTTCATTAAAGGAATATTTTATGGGAAGAACATTCTTAATTGGTTATATGAAGAGTCATTGAAATACACAGAAAATGACCTGGAAAAGTTTAAAAAAGAGGTTGTATCTTTTGGAATGGATGCAGTAATTTATAATGAAAAAGCTTTTGAATTTATGGGGAAAATATTAAAGATGTGTGAGAGTGAGTTAGGTGATGAAGGAAAATATTTATATCCCCTTCATGATATAGTTCAAAAAAAGCTTAAAGTATGGAGTTTATTGAGAAAATAATCATTATTAATCATTATAAGTAGGGGTGATTTTATTGAATAGATTAGAAATTGATAGATTATATATGAATGAAATTATTAAGGATAAAGATAAACATATATCAAATTATAAATCTATGATTGAGAAAGTTAAGAATTCTACAGCTATGTATAAGGGGGAACCAATTCCATTTTTGTATATGCCTAAAATGTATACGGAATCAGATTTGAATATATTTAAAGAATTATCTGAAACTATGATGGGGATTTTGAGAAAAGTTATTGATAGATATCTTACAAATGAGGAATATAGGAAAGAATTCCGATTCGGGGATTTGTTAGATAAATTGATTAGAGTTGAACATGAATATAGAGCATATGTTCCGATGGCAAGAATAGATATATTTTATAGAGATGAAGGGCAATTTAAATTTTGTGAATTAAATGCAGACGGATCATCAGCGATGAATGAAGATAGAGAGCTTGGGAGAATATTTAGAGAGAGTGAAATATTTGATAACATTCCAGAAAACATGTATGAAGAAAATTTTGAACTGTTTAATAGCTGGGTAAAGGAGTGTGAAAATATATACTCTGAATTTGGTGGAATTAAGGTGTATGGCACGAAGGTTGCTATTATGGATTGGTCTGGGGGTGGAACTGTAAATGAGTTCGAAGTGTTTAGACAAGCATTCCAAGATAATGGATTTGAAGCAATTATAGTAGATCCTAGAGAGGTTATATTTAAAGAAGAAGCACTATATCATGGAGATACTAAGATTGATATTGTTTATAGAAGACTTGTGACACGTGAGATAATAGATAGAAGTGATGAAATAAAAGATTTTATTCATGGATGTTTGAGCGGAAAAATATGTGTAATTGGACCGATAAAATCACAGATAATTCACAATAAGAGAATATTTAAAATATTACATGATGAAGAAACAAAAGATTTCTTAACAGAGAAAGAGGTAAGGTTTATCGAGGAACACATCCCTTTAACTAAATATTTTGAAGGAGAAGAGTGGGATATAGAGGGGCTTGTACTAAATAAAGATGAATTAATCTTGAAACCTTGCGATTTATATGCCTCAAGAGGTGTGTACGCAGGAAAAGACTTCTCAGATGATATGTGGAGAGAAACATTATTGGAGTGTAAGGATGAGGATTACTTGATACAAGAATATTATACTCCTCATAGAACTACACTGCTTGAGGTTACAAAGAACGATATTGTGCAAAATGATTTTAATAATATTACAGGTATATATATGTATAATGAAAAATTTGCAGGATTATATTCAAGAGTAGGTAAAAACCCAATAATTTCAGGATTACATGAGTGTTATACTTTGCCTACATTTATAATAAAGGATAAGAAATAAAAACCTAGTAGAGAGTTGAGAGTGTAGAATTGAGAATGATTGACATTTCACTCTGTAAAATTCTAATTAATTTTTTCCTTGGGAAAGAGGGGTTGACTTGTTTCATTTTGAATGCAGCAATGTATTTTAAATACAATATTTTATCTAAGATAAAATGAGTAAAAATCGCTTGTTCCAAAGAATAATAAAATGTAGCTTCTGATCTCAGTCAGAAGCATCCAACGTTCTCAATTCTCAACTAACCACGCTCAATTTTTTTTTAGCCCACGACAGTGTGCTTTTTTTCGTTGAACATTTTTACGTATAATGGTAAAGTATAATATAGAACAAAAGTAGGGTGGTGTAGTTTTGTACGAATACATAAAAGGAAAGTATCAAGGATTAAATAAAGGTTACATAATTTTAGAAAATAATAATATTGGATATAAAGTATTCACTTCAGGAACAACTATAGCACAGATGCCTAAAATAGGTGAAGAAGTTAAGATATATATTGAGCAGATAGTGAGACAAGACTTTATTGGATTATATGGTTTTTTAACAATGGATGAATTAAATATGTTCAATTTGCTTCTTAACGTTAATGGTGTTGGGGCAAAAGCTTCATTATCATTATTATCAATTGCTAACATTCAAACATTGAAATACTCCATAGTGAATGAGGATGATAAGACGATCACAAGAGCTCCGGGAATAGGGAAAAAGACTGCTCAGAGAATTATACTAGAGCTTAAGGATAAGATTAAGAAGCTTGATGAATTTGAAGGCAATATTCAAATGGAATTACTTGATGAAAGCTCAAGCATATCAAATTGTAAAGAAGCAGCAGAGGCTTTGATGGCGTTAGGATATACTGAGAAAGAGGCAGATAAAGTTCTTAAAAATATTGATAAGAGTGATACGATTGAAAATATTATTAAGGAAAGCTTGAAACTTCTTATGAACTAAGAATTTGAACCAATAATGTGAAGAGGTGAATAATTATGGATGATAGAATAATAACCTCACAAGAAGTATTTGAAGATAACGATAGCGAATTATCACTAAGACCCCAAAATTTGAGAGAATATATTGGGCAGAAAAATGTAAAAGAAAAACTAGGGATTTTCATTCAAGCAGCAAAGTTAAGAAATGAAGCACTTGATCATGTTCTTCTTTATGGACCACCAGGGCTTGGAAAAACAACTCTTGCCAATATTATTGCCAGGGAAATGGGGGGAGATTTAAAAATAACCTCAGGCCCAGCTATTGAGAGAGCTGGAGATTTAGCGGCTATATTAACCAACTTAAAAGATAATGATGTGCTTTTTATAGACGAGATTCATAGATTAAATAGAGCAGTTGAGGAGATTCTTTATCCTGCAATGGAGGATTATGCACTAGATATTGTGATAGGAAAAGGCGCTGCTGCAAAATCTATTCGAATAGATTTACCTAAGTTCACATTGATAGGAGCTACTACTAGATTAGGATTATTAACATCACCTCTAAGAGATAGATTTGGGGTTATGTGTCCTATGGAATTCTATGAAATTGATGAACTGAGAGAAATTGTTGTAAGGTCATCAGATATCTTAAATGTTGACATAACTGAAAATGCTGCTGAAATGATAGGAAGAAGATCAAGAGGAACTCCTAGAATAGCTAATAGACTATTGAAAAGGGTTAGAGATTATTGCACAGTTAAAGGAGATGGAATAATCACAGACCAGATAGTTGAAAAAGCTGCTGAACTTCTTGAGATAGATCATGAAGGTTTTGATAAGATTGATAATAAGATTCTTAAAGCTATCATAAATAATTTTAATGGCGGACCAGTAGGGGTGGAGACACTTGCATATTTTATTGGGGAAGAGAGCTCTACAGTGGAAGATGTATATGAACCATATCTTCTACAGAAGGGATTCATCTTAAGAACACCAAGAGGTAGGGTTGCTGGTGATAGAGCTTATGAACACTTCAACATCAGAAGGGGTAAAAGATTGATTCAAGAATCAATTTTTTAGGAGAGTTAGGGATCGTTGAAAAATAACTTCCCCTATTGTTGTTTCAAAAAGTGCAGGAACCACCCACATTTTTGAAACAAAAGGGGGAACTAATTTTTAAACCGACCCTTAATAAAGTATCATAAATGCGGCTAAAATATAACATAGGCGTAAGATAATAAATAACATGTGAAATATTAAAAATATTTTAGAATTTAGACTAGTTATTTATTAAATTTGCCTTAGAGAAAGGGTGTAAAATTTGAAGGTTAAAGATTTTTACTTTGATTTACCAGAAGAACAGATTGCTCAAAGACCATCAGAGAAGAGAGATCTTTCAAGATTGATGATTTTTGATAGAGAAAGTGGAGATGTGGAACATAAGGTTTTTAAAGATATTGTAGACTATCTAAACGAAGGAGATTGTTTGGTACTAAATAATACAAGAGTTCTTCCTGCAAGATTATTTGGTGAAAAGGAGAATACTGGAGGAAAAGTTGAGTTCCTACTTTTAAAGAGAATAGATAAAAATACATGGGAGAGTCTTGTTAAGCCTGGGAAAAAAGCTAAACCAGGAACACGATTCGTATTTGGAGATGGAAGATTAAAATGTGAAGTAATAGGAATCGGTGAAGAAGGAAGCAGAATTATAAAGTTCGAGTATGATGGAGTGTTTGAAGAAATACTTGATGAACTTGGTAATATGCCATTACCTCCTTATATAACTGAGACACTTGAGGATAGAGAGCGTTATCAAACTGTTTATTCTAAAGAAGTGGGATCGGCAGCTGCACCTACAGCTGGGTTACATTTCACTGAAGAATTACTTCAGAAAATAAAGGATAAAGGTGTGAAAATGGCATATGTGACACTGCATGTGGGATTAGGGACTTTTAGACCTGTTAAAGCAGAAACTATAGCAGAGCATCATATGCATTCAGAGTATTACGAGATTGATGATGAAGCAGCTAAGATAATAAATGAGACAAAAGAAAATGGTGGAAGAGTAATTGCTGTTGGTACAACTTCTTGTAGAACCCTTGAAAGTGCAGCAGAAGATAATGGTCATCTACAAGGGAAAAAAGGTGATACTGAGATATTCATCTATCCAGGATATAAATTTAAAGTTATTGATGGGATTATTACTAATTTCCATTTACCTGAGTCAACACTAATAATGCTGATTAGTGCATTGAGTAGTAGAGATAAAATTATTAATGCTTATAACATTGCAGTTAAAGAAAAATATAGATTCTTCAGTTTTGGAGATGCTATGTTCATTAGATAAAAGGAAATTAAGAGAGGAGAAAATAATGGGTAAATATACATTATTGAAGAAAGAAGGAAATGCAAGAAGAGGGAGATTTGAAACAGTACATGGAACTATAGAAACTCCTGTTTTTATGAATGTTGGTACACTCGCAGCTATAAAAGGTGCAGTATCATCTATGGATCTTAAAGAAATAAGATGTCAGGTGGAACTTTCTAACACTTATCATCTTCACTTAAGACCAGGGGATGATGTTGTTAGTGAGATGGGTGGATTGCATAAATTTATGAATTGGGATAGACCTATTCTTACTGATTCAGGCGGATTCCAAGTTTTCTCATTAGCAGGCATGAGAAAAATTAAAGAAGAGGGTGTTTATTTTAGTTCCCACATTGATGGAAAAAAAATATTCATGGGACCAGAAGAAAGTATGCAGATACAGAGTAATCTTGCCTCAACTATAGCAATGGCTTTTGATGAGTGTATCCCTAACCCTTCAACTAGAGAATATGTTATTAACTCAGTAGCTAGAACAACAAGATGGCTTGAAAGATGTAAAACAGAAGTTAATAGATTAAATTCTCTAGAAACAACCATAAATAGAAATCAAATGCTGTTTGGGATAAACCAAGGTGGTGTTTACAACGATATCAGAATTGAGCATGCAAAGACTATTGTTGATATGGATTTGGATGGATATGCTATTGGTGGATTAGCGGTAGGAGAAACTCACGAAGAGATGTATGATGTTATAGAAAATGTAACACCTCATTTACCACACGATAAACCTATTTATCTTATGGGAGTTGGACTTCCAAGTAATATACTTGAAGCTGTGGATAGAGGAGTGGATTTCTTTGATTGTGTTCTACCTGCTAGAAATGGAAGACATGGTCATGTGTTTACTAAGAATGGAAAAATAAATCTTTTCAATAAGCAGTTTGAACTAGATAGTGCTCCTATTGATGAAGGATGTGATTGTCCTGCATGTAAAAACTATAGTAGAGCATATATAAGACACCTATTTAAAGCAAAAGAGATGCTTGCAATGAGATTGTGTGTGCTTCATAATCTATACTTCTATAATAAGCTTATGGAAGAAATTAGAGATGCTTTAGATGGTGGTTACTTCAAACAGTATAAAAAGCAGAAGTTAGAAGAATGGAACGGAAGAGCATAAATTATTTGAAATAAATTCATTTTTATGATTTAATATGAAGTAGAATATCTTTTGAGGAGGTAGTTAAATTATGGCACAGTTGATTCAAATGCTGATTGTTTTTGGTATAATGTTTGGAATGATGTATCTTTTAATTATTGTACCAGATAAGAAAAGAAGAAAGAAATATTCATCTATGTTAGATACTATGAATGTAAATGATAAAGTTACTACTAAAGGTGGAATTGTTGGAAAAATTATAAATATTAAGGATGAATACATAATTCTTGAAACAGGTCCTGATAGAGCAAGAATTAAGATGCTTAAAACAGGTATTTTTGCAATTGAAAGCAATCAAACTAATGAAGTAGAAGCAATATCAGAAGAAAAAAAATAATAAATATTTTCTAATGTAGAATATTACCCTTCTATCTCTCATAATTATTTAGAAAAGAGAAATAGGAGGGTTTTTATGTACAAGAAAATTAATTACATATGTGTTGGACAGGGTGCTATAAGGGCTTGTGTAGTAACGTTAATATTACTTATTATCTTCACAGGTATAACATCAATATTTGGAGAGAATGACTCTGTGAAATCCATGACATATATGATTATAACATGTTTAAGTGTATTGTATGGAGCATCATATGCTGCTAGAAAAGCTGGGAAAAAAGGATGGCTAGTAGGGTTAATGGTAGCGGCTATTTATAGTGTTTGTATTTACCTTGCATCAATAGGAGCAGGAAGAGAAAGCGTTTTTGTTATTAGGGATGTAGTAAGATTGTCTTTAGCTTTAATAGTCGGAACATTATCTGGTATGCTTGGAATAAACTTGCAATAAAAAACATATATTATGATGAAAACATTGAATAAAAGCTATTAAAAAGAAAAAGTATCCATATAAATGCTTTTTTAAACTTTATTTTTGTGTTATAATTAATCAGAATAATTGGGATGAGAGGAGATTAAACATGAAACACATTAAAATTATTAATAAGTCTAGCTTAAAGGACACATTAAAGAAGCCTGGTTGCAAAGAATGTGCAAACTCTTGTCAATCTGCATGTAAAACTTCATGTACAGTTGGGAACTTACAGTGTGAAAACTAAAAAACATTTTGAAAGCAGTAACGTCAGTTACTGCTTTGAGTTTGTTAAAAAGAGGAGGAAATGACAGTGGCGTTGATACATAAATTTAAGCAGGGAAATGATTATTTTGTTATTGATATCAATTCAGGATCACTTCATAAAATTGATGAGTTAGTATTTGATATTTTAGATGATGAAAAATTCTTAAGTTTAGATAGTGTAAAAAATAAATTAGCTGGAAAATATGAAAGTAGAATTATAGAAGAAGCATATGAAGAATTAAGATATCTTGTGGATGAGGGGTATTTATATTCAGAAGAATTATATAGAGATGTGGCTATCAAAGGTCAAGAAGGACAATCTTATATAAAGGCACTCTGCTTAAATATTATTCATGATTGTAATCTTCAATGTAAATATTGTTTTGCAGATGAAGGAGAGTATCACGGTGGTAAGAAAAGGATGTCTGCTGAGGTTGGTAAGAAGGCAATTGATTTTGTTATAAAGCATTCTGGACCTAGAAAAAACATTGAGGTTGACCTTTTTGGAGGAGAACCGTTAATGGCTATGAAAGAAATTAAAGAAATTGTTCAATATGGTAAAGACGCTGGAGCAGAGCATGGAAAAAATATCAGATTTACAATGACTACTAATGCTACATTATTAAACGATGAGATAATGGAGTATCTAAATGAAAACATGGTTAATATTATTTTGAGCCTTGACGGAAGAAAGAGTATTAATGATGCAATGAGAATAAGAAAAGATGGAACGGGTAGTTATGATGCTATACTTCCTAAGATTAAAGCAATGGTTAATAAGAGAGATAAGGACAAAATGCATTATGTTAGAGGTACATTCACAAGAAATAATCTTGATTTTTTCCAGGATGTAAAGCATTTTGTAGAAGAAGGATTTAAGGAAATATCTATAGAACCAGTTGTTCTTCCATACAATAATCCATTAGCATTACAACCAGAAGATGTAGAGACTATCAAAGGTGAATATGATAAGCTCTATGAATATATGGCTGCGAAAAATTCAAATGATGAAGGTTTCAATTTCTATCATTTTAATGTGGATTTAAAGGGTGGACCATGTATATACAAGAGAATAAGTGGATGTGGCGCAGGGCACGAATATGTAGCAGTAACGCCAGAAGGTGAAGTTTATCCTTGTCATCAGTTTGTAGGGCAAGAAGATTATAAAATGGGTACTTTAGATAGTGAAGAATTGAATGAAAATATAATGAGAAAATTCAAGAGTGCTCATATTTATAATAAAGAAATGTGCACAGGATGCTGGGCAAGATTCTACTGTAGTGGTGGTTGTCAGGCTAATAATCATAATTTTAATGGAGATATGAATAAACCATATGAATTAGGTTGTGAACTTCAGAAGAAGAGAATAGAATGTGCAATAGCATTGAAAGCACTACAGATGGAAAAAGAGTAAAAAATAAAAGTGTTAAATTGGAAATATTGACTATTTTACTGAGAGGATTTATAATTAATCCTATGGATATTGATTTAACTTGCGAGTAAAGGAGGATATACATGAAAAAAGGAAAAGGCACCTTATTATTTTTAATCATCGTTGTATTTGTAGGATTTTTTTCTTTTGCTACATTTAATGGGCTAACAGTATTTAATACATATAGATTTAAGCCTATTGATGAAAGTATTGGAAAGGGACTGGATCTTGTTGGAGGAATTTCCGTAATAGAAACTGTTCAAGATTACAATGTAAGTGATGAGGAGGTTCAAAGTTATAAGGAGAGTAACCCTGATGAGACTGTTGACACTAGTAGAAAAAAATTAGAAGAACGTGCGATGAAAAGTACTAGAGATCTAATTGAAATGAGGGTAAATAAATTAGGGATAAGCGAAACTGTTGTTGCAAGAGATGGTGATGATAGAATTAGAATTGAAATACCAGGGGTATATGATTCTGAGGAAGTTATTAACCTTGTTGGTAAGACTGGGCAACTTAAATTTGTTGGTCCTGATGGTGAAGTAATCTTAACAGGAGAAGATGTTGGGAGAGCAGCTGCTAGAAGAGATGAAATTGGAAGACCACTGGTTTCATTGAATCTTAATAAAGAGGGCGCTGTGAAGTTTGAAGAAGCTACTAAGAAGTTCTTAAATCAAAAAATTACAATTTATTTAGATGAGGACGAAATTGTTAGTCCTATAGTATCAAGTGTTATCACAAGTGGAGATGCTGTGATAAATCAGATTGAGAGTGAAGAGAGAGCAAGTAGTATTGCAAATTTAATTAACTCTGGAGCGTTACCTGTAACATTAAAGGTTGAATCATATAATACTGTAGGTGCAACTTTAGGAGCAAATGCATATTCTTTAAGTAAGATAGCAGGATTAATTGGAATTCTAATCATTATGGCATTTATGATAATTTACTATAGAGTACCTGGAGTAATATCTTCCATTGCGCTATTATTATTTGTTGTTATAGATATGAATATTTTTGCCAGTTTAGGTGGAGTATTAACTCTAGCAGGTATAGCTGGATTACTTTTAACAATAGGTATGGCTGTAGATGCTAATGTGCTTATTTTCGAAAGAATTAAAGAAGAAATCAAACTTGGAAAATCACCAAGAACTGCTTTAGAGTCAGGGTATAGTAGAGCGTTGATTTCTATTGTAGATGCAAATGTAACAACATTAATTGCAGCGTTGATTCTTTACTTCATAGGTACAGGGGCTGTTAAAGGGTTTGCATTAACGTTATTGATAGGTATAGCTGTAAGTATGCTTACTGCTCTTGTGTTTACAAAATACATGTTGAAGCTTGGAATGTCCATGGGTATAATCACGAAGCCTGGGCACTTCGGTGTGAAAAGGGGGTAAGTTAGTATGCTAAAGATAGTGGAGAAAAGTAAAATTTGGTTTTCTATTTCAATAGCAATAATTCTTATAGGACTGTTCTTTATGTTTACTAATGGGTTAAATTTTGGTATTGATTTTAAAGGTGGAACAGTAGTTAAGATTGATTTCCAAAAAGAAATGAATCAAGACGAAAAAGCAGAAATACAAACTATTATTTCAAAATATTGTGCTGTTGATGATACTGAAATCAGAGTAGTTAATAAGACTGAAATTGAAATATCTTTTAAAACTGGTATTATTGAAAATGAAAAGATAGGTGCTCTTCATAAAGAAATTAAAGAGAAGTTCGAATTAGGAGATGATTATTTATTATCTGAAGAGAACATCGGAGCATCTATAGGTAAAGAGCTTACAAGAAAGGCATGGATTGCAGTATTAGTCGCTTCAGTTGCCATGTTAATTTATATAACTTTCAGATTTGAGATTACATTCGGTGTTGCAGCAATTATTGCGTTGTTACATGATATATTAATCACAATGAGTATTTATGCTATTTTTGATATTAAGATAAATACACCATTTATTGCGGCTATGTTAACTATTCTTGGTTATTCTATAAATGATACTATTGTTGTATTTGATAGAATAAGAGAGAATAAAAACAAAAATAGAAAATTACCTCTTAACGAACTAGCTAATAACAGTATAAGACAAACAATATCAAGATCAATAAATACTTCTGTTTCTACATTGATTACAATAGTGATTTTATTTATTCTTGTACCAACAATTAGACAGTTTACGCTACCGTTAATTGTTGGGGTAGTATCAGGATCTTATTCATCAATATTCATAGCTAGTCCAGTGTGGGTAATGATTAACAAGAAATTCAAAAAAGCTTATAAATAGTTTTTAAAAAGCATGCATTCGCATGCTTTTTTATTTGAGTATGGGGGTAACGCATCTCAGTAATTTTCAATTGGTAATTCTCAGTTTGTTTTTAATGTTTTTCATTGATTTTCCTTTCAAAACATTGTAATATTTCACTTTTTCAATTATAATATAAGATGTTTCTCTTTAGTTCGTCAAAAATTGAGAAATAAGATTAAGAGACAAAAAATTATTATAGACAAGGGTAATATTATGGCATATAATTTGGAAAACAGTTTGAAGAGGGTTATTAATGCAATTACATATAGAGATAAGATAGTGGTGTTCTCAAATAACGACTCTGAGAGCATTTTAAGTTTGTCATCATTATTGCTCACTTTAAGGTATTTGAATGCTGATGTTGAATACCTTACACCAAATGAGTTTACTTTAGATGGGAAGTTGACAAAGGATTATATTGATAATTATATTAAAGCATTTGGAGCTAAACTGGTAATATTAATTGGTTGTGATCTTCAATCTCATAAAGAAGATAAAATTTTGAGAGAAAATGGGATTGATGTTATTGTTGTAAAAAAAGATGCTAAGTATTATCAAGGTAATTTCATTGTGAATGAAGCTAATATACTAGGGTATAAGAAAGAATGGATAACTGATGCAATATTGGTCTTTGATATAATTGAAGCTATCTCATCTTATTACAGGACTGGTGTATTCTATAAGTACACAGATTTATTAATGTTAGCAATAATCAGTTCGGATTTGGCTATTAAGGATATAAATACATCATTAATTCAATTAGGGATAGATAAACTACATAATACTAATAATTATGGAATAAAAGCATTATTCGAAATGAATAATATCAATGAAATAAATTTATCAACTTTACAGTTAGTGGTTGAAGGGGTTAAACCTTCGCTTAATGCCTTGGGAAGAATGGATGACTCAAAGATTTTGGTTGAGTTATTTACAACAGATAATCAACAAAGGGCTAGACAGATTGCTAAGTATCTTATCAAAGAAAGTGAGCAGAAAAGAATTCACGAAAAGAGGGCATATTGAAATAAACTGTATGATGAGATATAATAATAAGAGGATTACTTTTGTTAAAGATAATTAATGCTTTGAACATGAAAGAGTTGTATTTTTGTTTAAAGAGTTAAAGAAAAAATTATAGTAGGGGGCATAAAAGTGGATTTAAGAGAAAGTATTCGTATAATTAAAGACTTTCCTGTTGAAGGAATTAGTTTTAAGGATATAACGCCATTGTTGGCAGATGGAGAAGCGCTTAGAGAAACAATAAATCAGATAGTTGAACATTTAAAGGATAAAAATATTGATATGATCGCTGGACCTGAGGCAAGAGGTTTCTTATTTGGAGTACCTGTTGCTAATGAATTGGGAATTGGGTTTATCCCAGTAAGAAAACCAGGTAAGTTACCATATGATACATATGCAGTTGAATATGATTTAGAATATGGTAAAGATAGATTAGAAATTCATAAAGATGCTATAAAGCCTGGACAGAGAATTGCTGTTATTGACGACTTATTAGCTACAGGCGGAACAGTAGCTGCAGTTGCTAAACTTATTGAAGAAGTTGGTGGAGAAGTGGCTTCTTTGAATTTTGTTATTGAACTAACAGATTTAAAAGGAAGAGATAAATTACAAGGGTATGATATAAATTCACTTGTTAAATATGATATTTAAAGAAAATTTCAATGATTAATTGCATAATTTGAAAGTATATAATATAATAATTCTATAAAAATATGTATTAACGACTGGTTTCATGACCAGTCGTTTAATTTAGGGGTAATTAGCATGTTGATCAAACTTTTTAATATTCTGGATGAGAATGGTAGTAATATTAATAAAAAATTCATAGAGAAAGCTTTTAGATTTGCCAATGAAGCACATGAGAATCAGAGAAGAAAATCTGGTGAGTTATATATTACTCATCCACTTGAAGTGGCTTGTATCCTCGCAGAGATGAATTTAGATGAGAATACTATAGCTGCAGCTTTATTACATGATGTGGTTGAAGATACTCATTATACATTTGATGACATTAAGGTAGAGTTCAATGAAGAAGTTGCAATTCTTGTTGATGGTGTAACTAAATTAGAAAAGATAAAGTATAAGTCAAAGGAAGAAGAACAAGCGGATAATGTTAGAAAAATGGTTCTTGCTATGGCTAAAGATATAAGAGTAATACTGATTAAATTGGCCGATAGACTTCATAACATGAGAACACTTAAATATATGCCAATCGATAAACAAAAAGAAAAAGCAAAAGAGGCTATAGATATTTATGCTCCTCTTGCACATAGATTGGGAATATCAAAAATCAAGTGGGAGATTGAGGACTTATCATTACGTTATTTAGATCCTAATGAATATTATAACCTTGTTCGAATGATTGCAGAAAAAAGAGCTGGAAGAGAGCGGTTGGTAAATCACATCATAGATGAAATATCTGAAAAATTGGCAGTGGCAGGTATTAAGTCGGAAATTGAAGGTAGGCCTAAACACTTTTATAGTATCTATAAAAAGATGATAAACAAGAATAAGAGTATAGATCAGATTTTTGATCTAACTGCCCTTAGAATTCTTGTTGAAGATGTAGGGAGTTGTTATGCAGCACTGGGTATAGTTCATACATTATATAAACCTATTCCAGGTAGATTCAAAGATTATATTGCAATGCCAAAGCCTAATATGTATCAATCCATCCATACAACACTTATTGGACCGCAAGGAAAAACATTTGAGATTCAAATAAGAACATTGGAAATGCATAAAACTGCTGAGTATGGTATTGCTGCTCATTGGAAATATAAAGAAGGTCAAACAGAAGATAGTGAGAATGAGTTTGAAACCAAACTAACTTGGTTAAGAGATATTCTTGAGTGGCAAGGAGAAACATCAGATGCTGCTGAGTTTATGGACTCATTTAAGATAGATCTTTTTTCTGATGAAGTCTTTGTATTTACACCGAGAGGAGATGTTATAAATCTTCCTTCTGAATCTACCCCTGTTGATTTTGCATATAGAATTCATACAGACATTGGGCATAGATGTGTAGGTGCGAAAGTGAATAACAAAATAGTACCTATTGATTACAAGCTTATAACGGGACAGATTGTGGAAGTAATAGCGTCGCCGGGAATGAAAGCACCTAGTATCGGATGGTTATCTTTTGTTAAGAGTAATCAAGCGAGGAGTAAGATTAAATCCTGGTTTAGAAAAGAACAGAGAGATGAGAATATTCGAGTTGGTAAAGAAATTCTTGAAAAAGAATGTAAAAAGATGAAAGTAGTTCTTTATGAATTACTTAATGAGGATAATGTTGAAAAACTATTTAAAAGATTTAACATTAAGACTTACGAAGATCTTTTTGCAGAAGTAGGTTCAGGAGAAATTCTTGTTGATTATGTATTTAATAAGATAAGTGACCTTATTAAGACAAATAAAGAAAAACTTACAATCGAAGAGGAGCAAGAGAGAATATCGGCGCTTCTCAAGAGAGGTAATAAAGCTGATGAAAAAAATGGAGACGTTGTTATTAAGGGCGTTGACAATCTAATGGTAAGATTCGCAAAATGCTGTAATCCAGTTCCAGGTGATGCTGTGATTGGTTATGTCACTAAAGGAAGAGGAATATCTATACACAGAAAAGACTGTAAAAACGCCAGTAATCTTTTAAGTACAGAAGGTGAGAAGATAATAGATGTTAACTGGGGAGAAATTAAATCAAATGAATTCATCAGCGAAATTGAGATGAAGAGTGTTAATAGAGATGGTATTCTTGCTGATGTTATGGAGTGTGTTGTAAAGTGTAAAACACCAGTATGTTCCATAAATGCAGTTACTCAAAGTGATGGTATTGCATTGATAAATTTAAAAATTAGAGTTAATAGTATTGATCACATAAAGACTGTAATAAAGAAACTAAAGAAAATAGATGGAATATTGGAGATATACAGACTTAAAAAGTAATAAGGGGTGAATGTTATGAGAGCAGTTGTCCAAAGGGTTAAAGAATCTAAAGTTGTAGTAGATGGAAAAACTATTGGGGAAATAGGTAAAGGGTTAAATATTCTTTTAGGTATTTGTGAGGAAGATGATGAGAATGATATAAAATATCTTAAAGATAAAATAATAAATTTAAGAATTTTTGAAGATGAAGATGGAAAGATGAATAAATCGCTTTTAGATGTAGAAGGTGAACTTCTAATAATCTCTCAATTTACTCTTTATGGAGATTGTAGAAAGGGCCGACGTCCAAACTTTATGAGAGCTCTTGGTGGAGCAGAATCAAAAAAGCTTTATGAAAAGTTTATAGAGGTATGTAAAAATGAAGTTAAAGTTGAGACTGGGGAATTTGGAGCAGAAATGGATGTTCATATTTTAAATGATGGACCAGTAACACTTTTACTTGAGAGCAAGAAAGATTTCTAACATTTGGAGGGTTCTATGATTATAAAACGAGTTGTGGCAGGGATTTATGGTGCTAACTGTTACCTTGTTAAGGATGAAGTTAGTGGAAAAGGATTTGTTATTGATCCTGGTGGAGATGTGGATGATATTTTGAAGGCATTGAAAGAAATTGACATGGATGTTGAATATATTTTATTTACACATGGACATTTGGATCACACCACAGGTGGTGCAGAGCTGCAGGAAACTATCGGTGGAGAAATTGCAATTTCTAATGAAGATGATAAATTAATTATGAGTGGAGTGGCATTATATGGACCGCTTTTACCTAATGGTGCTGATAGACATTTAGCATCAGGTGATGTGATTGAGGTAGGAGAATTGAAGATTGAGTGCATAGCAACTCCAGGACACACTCCAGGATGTATAAGTTTTAAAGTTGGAGATGTGGTCTTTACAGGGGATACTCTTTTTTATAGATCAATTGGTAGAACTGACCTTGAAGGAGGCGATAGTGCTTTAATTGAAAAAAGTATAAAGGAAAAGCTTTATACACTTCCAGAGGAAACAATTGTCTATCCAGGTCATGGTGGCGCAACAACTATAAAAGATGAGAAGAGAGAAAACTCTTTTGTAAGATAGAGGTAAGTCTTGAATGAAAAAAATTTTAAATAAAAATAAAATAATAATTAAGTTAAATGATGAACGGTATTCTTTTGATGTATATCAGATGTTCAATATATATTATCAAAATTTAAAGATTGAGTTTCATGAGGAAAACTACGAATATGAAGTGTTAATTCATGAGAATGAGATTACTATTGTAAAAGAAGATGAATCATGGTATTTTGAAATTTCGAAAGATAACCACATTAAAGAAGAGATAAGAAAAGGGATTTTTTCTTATCTTAAAGAAAAGACTGGAAAAATCTTCCCATGGGGTACTCTAATTGGTATAAGACCAAGCAAAAGAGCTATGACACTTATAAAAGAAGGGAAAAATAATAAGGAGATAGTTGACTTTTATCATAGAACCTCATTAACCAGTGAACAAAAAGCTAAGCTATGTATTGAAGTGGCAGAGAATGAGTTGAAATTGATGGATGAAGATAGAGAAAAGATTAGTGTATATATAGGTATGCCTTATTGCCCTAGTAAATGTTTATATTGCTCTTTTACATCTAATCCAATAGCTAGGAAAGAGAAAGAAGTTGAAGAGTACATAAAAACTCTCCTATGGGAGATTAAGACTGTAGCTGAAGAGATTAAAAGGCTTAATTTAACTATAGACACAGTGTATTTCGGTGGAGGAACTCCCACTGCAGTTAATGAACAGCAGTTCAGAATAGTTATGGAAAGTATTTATGAAAACTTTATATCTAACTTTAAGATAAGGGAATTCACTGTTGAAGGTGGTAGACCTGATTCAATTACTTACGATAAATTGATGTGTATGAAAGAAATGGAAGTTGATAGAATAAGTATAAATCCACAAACTATGAATGATTTTACTCTGAAAAATATTGGAAGAACACATGATTCAGAAGATATAATTAGAATATTTAACATGGCTCGAGAAATTGGCCATGAGAATATAAATATGGATATTATAATAGGATTACCTGGTGAAGGACTCAATGAGGTAAAGAAAACATGTGAAGAGATTAATAAACTATCACCAGAGAGTATAACTGTACATGGATTATCTATTAAAAGAGGATCAAAACTATACGAAAAACTTGTGCTAGAGAAATCGCTGAAAATTCCAGAACAACATGACATAGTAGAAATGTTTAAGATGGTTGAAGAGGTTTCAGTAAAAATGAATATGAAACCATATTATATGTATAGACAGAAAAATATGCTTGGCAATATGGAAAACATAGGTTATTCTATTAATGGAAGCGAATGTGTTTACAATATTGCTATGATAGAAGATACTCAAACAATTATTGCTGTAGGTGCTAATGGTATTTCTAAATTTCTATTTGATAAAGGTATCATTGAGAGATTAGCAAATAATAAAGATGTGAGAACCTATATAGATAAAGTTGAGGAGATTACTGAGGAAAAAGTAAAAATGCTCAGTAAAGTTTAAAAGGAGGAAAGAATATGGGTGAAAGTTTAAATGGTTTAAAAAGAAGTATTATGTGTGGTGAATGTAGAGAAGAACATATTGGCCAAAAACATACAGTGATGGGATGGGTACAAAGAAAAAGAAATCTTGGAGGACTTGTATTTGTTGATCTAAGAGATAGAGAAGGTATACTTCAAGTTGTTTTTGGAGATGAGATTAATGAGGAGGCATTCAAAAAAGCTGACCTTGTAAAATCAGAATATGTTATTGCAGTTGAGGGAGAACTTGTTAAGAGAGAATCTCCTAATAAAGGGATACCAACAGGTATGGTGGAGCTTAAAGGTGAGAGTATTAAAATTTTATCAGAATCTGAAACTCCTCCAATATACATAAAAGAAAATTTAGATGCTTCTGAAAATATTAGATTAAAATATAGATATTTAGATCTTAGAAGACCTGATATGCAAGAAAAACTTATCATTAGACATAAAGCTGCTAAGGTTATTAGAGATTTTCTTGATGAGAATAGATTCTTAGAGATGGAAACTCCTATGTTAACTAAGAGTACGCCAGAAGGCGCAAGAGATTACCTTGTACCAAGTAGAAATTATCCAGGGAAGTTTTATGCTTTACCTCAATCACCACAAATCTTCAAACAATTATTAATGGTATCTGGATTTGATAGATACTTCCAAATAGTAAAATGTTTTAGAGATGAAGATTTAAGAGCTAATAGACAACCAGAATTTACTCAAGTTGATATCGAAATGTCATTTGTTGATATGGAAGATGTAATTGAAGTAAATGAGAGATTAATACAGAGACTGTTTAAAGAAGTTAAGGGTATTGATGTACAATTACCTATCAAAAGAATGCCGTATGATGAGGCTATGGCTAAATATGGCAGTGATAAACCAGATTTAAGATTTGGTATGGAAATAAATGATATCTCTGAAGCTGTTAAAGATTGTGAATTTGCGGTATTCAAGGGGGCAATAGAAGCTGGTGGAAGTGTAAGAGCTATAGTTGCAGAAGGTTGCGCTGACATGGGTAGAAAAAAAGTTGATAAATTAGGGGAGTTTGTTAAAACTTATAGAGCTAAAGGTTTGGCTTGGATAGCTATTAAGGAAGATGAAATTAAATCTCCTATAGCTAAGTTCTTTAGTGAAGAAGAGATGAATAGCATCATTGAAGCTTCAGGAGCTAAAATAGGAGATCTAATACTTATTGTTGCAGATAAAGATGAGGTTGTGTTACAAAGTCTAGGAGCTTTAAGATTAGAGCTAGCTAAGCAATTGGAGTTATTGAAAGATAGTAATGAGTTTAAATTCGTATGGATAACTGATTTTCCACAGTTTGAGTATAGTGAAGAAGAAGATAGATATGTGGCTAAACATCATCCTTTTACAATGCCTAAAAAAGAAGATATGCATTTGCTAGAAAGTGATCCTTCTAAAGTGAGAGCTGTGGCGTATGATATAGTACTTAATGGTGAAGAACTTGGTGGAGGAAGTATTAGAATACATGAAAGTGATGTTCAAGAGAGGATGTTCAAAGCTCTTGGGTTCACAAAAGAGAGTGCTTGGGAAAGATTTGGATTCTTACTTGAGGCATTCAAATTTGGACCACCACCACATGGCGGAATTGCTTACGGATTAGATAGGCTAGTGATGTTCTTAAGTGGAACAGAAAACATCAAAGATGTTATAGCATTCCCTAAGAATCAGAATGCATTCTGTCCAATGTCAGAAGCTCCAAACCTAGTTGACGAGAAACAGTTAAAGGAATTAGGGATAGGAATATCTGTTAAAGAAGATTAAGAAACATAACTGAGAGTTGATGGTGGAGAGTGGAGAACGAATCACATTTCTCTCTTAGAAATTTTTAATTATATTTTTGAACGAACAATAGGGTTTTACTCATTTCATTAGCATGAAATATTGTAATTTAAAATACAATATTTTATCTTAAGATAAAATGAGTAAACCCTTTTGTTCTTGAGAACAATAAAATGTAGATTCTGACGTAAGTTAGGATCATCCATCGTTCTCAACTCTACGTTCTAGGTTTTTGAGTTATGTTTTTATATTATCATTGTATTAACTGTAACACCTTCAATGCTTGTGAGATCAGATTTAAGCTTTTCTATACTTTCCTCATCTTGTCTTAAATGTAATAAAATCAATCCTCTTTGAGAACAAGTTGCTTCATAGGCCTCATGAAGCCCTATTCTAGTTTTGATAATACAACCGTGATTAGTTAGGATATCCTGTACAGTAGGTGCTGCTTTTGTTCTAGGATTAATTGCTATTGCCATAATTGTACATTCCATAAAATTTCCTCCTTAAATATATATGTTAATTAATTCATTATAGTATATGGCAAGCATTAACTTCAAGAAGAAATTAATCTATTAAAAATGCTACAAGTATAGGTAATAGTTAATATTTGAATGTGTAATAACAAAATGATATACTTTATATAGAAAAACAAACAATTGCAAATAAAATATGAGGATTTTATTAATGCTATTAATAAAATAATAATGAGATAATGAAAGGGGAGAAGAGTTTACTCTTGAATATATGAATAGTGAAATTAAAAATAATGATGATATTAAGAAAGAAGAACTTGAGAAGAAAAACAAAGATATAATAGTTAGATTAAGAAAAATTGAAGGTCAAGTAAAGGGTATTGAAAAAATGGTATCCAGTGAGACTTGTTGTAGGAATATACTAGTACAGGTTGCGGCTGTAAGGTCAGCTATAAACAAAGTTGGAGGTTTGGTTTTGGAACACTATGCGTCTACTTGCTTAGATATAAAAGATAAGGAAACTGATGAGGGCGTTAAGGAGTTAATAGATACTTTTATGATGTTTTTAAAATAGCGTTGGTAATTGAATAAAATAATGTATATTTTGAAGGTGAGAATTTAAATCTTACCTTTTTTTTTTGTTGCATAATAAAGTTAAACATTAATAATTAACTTATTTTATTGAAAGGTATAAGATGTAAAGAGCTAAAAAGAGAAAAAAATATATACAAATAAATGATTAAACGACGGTTTTAAACAACAAAAATTGCAAAAGTTGCAGTGTGCAGTGTGAATAAAAATGCAGAAGACGTACAAAAAGTTAATTATAATTAAATTGTAGTTGCAAAAATTCGACTAAAACGGTGAAAAAATATGGTAAAATAATTAAAAATACTAATTAAAATCGAAATCAATACAAAAAAATGTAATATTTTAACGCAAAATTGGATTTAATTGTATTGGCTTATATAACTTGACAAAAGAGGATAAATAAATTATTATTTATAAAAGTGCTTTAATTATTCATATATAAATAATCACAAATGAATTGATGATATAGTCGATAATCTATTATCAGAAAATTCGGAGATATAAAATGATTTAAGAGGGGAGAGATGAACTTGTTAAAATTTTTTCTAAAAAGGTTTTTTTCAGCCATATTAACTTTATTCTTAATTTCAACATTGACTTTTTTCTTGATGAAAGCTATTCCAGGAGGACCATTTTCCAAAAATGAAAAACTTTCAGATCGAGTAAGAGAGTCAATAGAAGAAAAATATCATTTAAATGATCCATTACATAAACAATATTTAGATTATATGGCAAGATTATTGAAGGGTGATTTAGGTCCATCTTTTGCAAGACCAGGAGTAAATGTTAATGACCTTATGAAACAAGGGTTTCCAATATCAGCGAGTATTGGAGGATTAGCAATACTCATGGTAATACTAATTGGTGTTCCGTTTGGTATCATCGCAGCTATAAAGCAGAATAAAGGTCCAGATTATGCCATATCTTTTTTATCAACATTGGGGGTTTGTATTCCAAGTTTCGTATTGGCAACATTATTTATATTCGTATTTTGTTACAAACTAAACATATTACCATCCCATGGATTAGATACATGGAAAAATTATATTGGACCTGTGATAGCACTTGGGGGATTCTCCCTTGCATTTGTAACAAGGCTTACAAGGTCTAGTATGTTAGAGATTATGCAGCAGGATTACATTAGAACAGCTAGAGCTAAGGGCTTACCTGAGTCAGTTGTATTATTTAAGCATGGATTAAGAAATGCTCTGATACCAGTAGTAACATATATTGGACCAACAGTTGCTGCCATTTTAACTGGTAGTTTTGTAGTTGAAAGGATTTTTGCTTTGCCAGGTATGGGTAAACACTTCACAGATAGTGTTGGTAACAGAGATTACACCACATTGATGGGTGCAACGATTGTATTTTCAATATTATATTTAATTATGATATTAATCGTTGATGTTCTTTATGTTGTGATTGATCCAAGAATAAAATTTGACTAGGGAGGCGAAATAGATGGCTAATACAAAATTAGAAATACCTTCAAAGTGGCAAAAGGTTAATAAAGAAGAATTTGAAGAAGAAAAAATTGAAAGACCCAGCCTTACTTATTGGCAGGATGCTTGGAGAAGATTAAAAAAGAACAAGCTATCAATGCTTGGATTAAGTATAATAATTATAATCGCACTTACTGCAATTTTTGCACCAATATTTTCATCTTATTCATACGAAGATCAAAGACTTGAGTTTGTTAATATGCCACCAAAGTTTGAGGTTTTTAAAGTTAATGAGAATAATTATTTTCATTTAACAAATGAATATAAATTGATAAGTGTTTCAAGTGATGGAAAACTTATTGATATATTAAAAGAGGTGGAAGTTAATGCAATTAAATCATATAAGAAATACGAAATAGATGGAAATGAAATTATTTTAGATTACAGTTTTGCTAAGAAAGCTAAGGGAAGCAAAGATCCAAATGCTAAGAAATTTGAAATTAGACTTAATGGAGAGGAAATAAAAGTTGATAGAACAATGAGAAATAAAAGCTATATTCTAGGTTCGGATCACCTAGGAAGAGACCTTTTTATCAGAATAGTTTATGGTGCTAGAATATCATTATTTGTTGCCTTTGTAGCTACCTTTGTTAATTTTTTCATCGGAGTTTTCTATGGAGGGATTTCAGGATATATTGGAGGCAAAGTTGATAATATAATGATGAGGATTGTTGATTTAATCAGTACAGTGCCTTTATTATTAATAGTTATATTATTATCTGTATATTTAGGAAATGGTATTGAAACTATAATAATTGCCTTTGGTTTAGTTTACTGGGTTGGTATGGCACGATTAGTTAGAGGGCAAATATTAAGTTTAAAGGAGCAAGAATTTGTACTTGCAGCTAAAACAACAGGAGCTAGTACATGGAGAATACTCTCAAAGCATCTCTTACCTAATGCAATGGGACCAATCATCGTTTCAATGTCAATGATGATTCCAGGAGCAATATTTACAGAAGCATTTTTGAGTTTTATAGGACTTGGTGTAAGTGCACCACAGGCATCATGGGGAACAATTACAAATGAAGCATTGAAAAGTTTATGGACAAACCCATATCAACTTATATTTCCATCAATTGCAATTTGTATAACAATATTGGCATTTAATTTCCTTGGTGATGGACTAAGAGACGCACTAGACCCAAGATTACGTAAATAAGGGGTGATAAGTATGGAAGAAAAAATATTAGAAGTTAACAATCTTAGTACTTCTTTCTATACTCACTTAGGTGAAGTACAAGCAGTTAGAGGAGTAAGTTTCCATGTGAATAAAGGAGAAGCAATTGGTATTGTTGGAGAATCAGGAAGTGGTAAGAGCGTAACATCAATGTCCGTAATGAAGCTTCTCCAGTTTCCAGGTAAAATAAAAAATGGAGAGGTAATATTCAAAGGTAAAGATTTAGTTAAATTTAATAAAAAAGATATGCTGAAGGTTAGAGGAAATGAAATAGCTATGATTTTTCAGGATCCAATGACTTCATTAAATCCTGTATATACAATTGGAAATCAAATTATAGAGGCAATTACAAGGCATCAAAAGATGAGTAAATCTGAAGCAAGAAAAAAAGCTATTAAAATGCTTAAGCTTGTTGGTATTCCCTCGCCAGAAAAGAGAATTGATTGTTACCCACATGAATTTTCTGGGGGTATGAGACAGAGAGCAATGATAGCGATAGCTTTATCTTGTGAACCTGATTTATTAATTGCTGATGAGCCAACAACGGCTCTAGATGTAACAATTCAGGCGCAAATACTTGAAATAATGAAAGAGTTGAAGAATAAAATTAATACATCAATCATATTAATAACACATGACTTAGGTGTTGTTGCTGATGTTTGCTCAAGAATAATAGTAATGTATGGCGGATTAATAATGGAAGAAGGCTCTTCTAGAGAGATATTCTATAATCCCAAACATCCTTATACAATTGGGCTCTTAAAATCAATTCCAAAAATTAATGTTGGAGAGAGAAAAAGATTAATTCCAATTAATGGGACACCGCCGGATTTACTAAAACCTCCAACTGGGTGTCCGTTTGCAGCTAGATGTGACCATGCTATGAATATATGCATGAGTGAAAGACCAAATTTTTATGATGTTTCTGATGGACATAGAGCTATGTGTTGGTTACTGGATCCAGAGGCACCATCGCAAGAGCTAAAAACAGAAGCATAGGAGGGATTTCAATGGAAAAAGTTCAGAGAGATGATGTTTTATTAGAAATAAAAAATCTTAAGAAGTACTTCAAAATAGATAAAGGCATTTTTTCACAACCATTATATGTAAAAGCTGTTGATGATGTTTCATTTTATATTAAAAAAGGAGAAACATTTGGACTTGTTGGAGAATCAGGTTGTGGAAAATCCACTACAGGAAGGACAATCATAAGATTATATGATGTAACTGATGGGGATGTTATATTTGATGGTGTAAATATTTCAAAATTTGGAGAAAAAAAATTAAAAGAATATCGAAGAAGAATTCAAATGATATTTCAAGATCCATATGCATCTCTGAATAGTAGAATGACTGTTGCAGATATAATTGGTGAACCCATGGATATACATGGATTATGCAAGAGTAAGAAAGAAAGACAAAGTCGTATATATGAATTGTTACATAGGGTTGGGTTAAGTAAGGATCACGCTTCTAGATATCCACATGAATTTTCCGGTGGTCAGAGACAGAGAATTGGTATTGCAAGAGCATTGGCTGTTAATCCTGATTTTATTATATGTGATGAACCTATATCAGCACTGGATGTTTCTATACAAGCACAAGTAGTTAATATGTTAGAAGACTTACAGGAAGAATTTGGATTAACGTATCTGTTTATTGCGCATGACCTATCAATGGTACAACATATTTCAGATAGGATAGGAGTAATGTATTTAGGAAATCTTGCAGAAATATCACCTAGTGATGAATTATATGAGAATCCATTACATCCATATACACAAGCATTGTTATCAGCTATACCTATTCCAGATCCAGACTACTCTATCGAAAAAAATAGAGAGATTTTAGAAGGAGATGTTCCAAGTCCAATTAATCCTCCTTCAGGATGTAAGTTTAGAACGAGATGTAAATATGCAAGTGAAAAATGTGCTAAAGAATTACCTGTTATGAAAGAAGTAAAAGAAGGACATATGGTTGCTTGTCATTGGGTTGATGAGAAGCTAGGTCTTTAAAATGATATAGTCTGAGGTGAAACTCAGTTTATATATAAATTATTATAGGAGGGGATAATTTTGATTAAGAAGGGACTTGCATTATTGTTATCTATGACCATGGTAGTTGGGGCTTTTGTATCTTGTGGAAATAAAGAAGATAACACTAATAACGCAAATAGTAGTAATTCTAAGCAGAACGAGTCTAAAGATAAGGAAAAGGATACTACTGATAATGGTAAGGACGAAGACAAACAAGATGGTGCTAATAGTGTAGCACAAGAAATTATATGGAATCTTGGATCAAATCCTAAACATCTAGATCCAGGCCTTAATGCTGCTACAGATGGTGGAGACGTTGGGAACAATCTATTTGAAGGACTTGTAAGAGAATTTAATGGTGAATACAGACCAGCTATAGCTAAGAGTTGGGAAGTTAGTGATGATGGATTAGTATATACTTTCCATTTAAAAGACACAAAATGGTCAGATGGAACTCCTTTGACAGCTTATGATTTTGAGTATTCTTGGAAGAGAGTTATTGACCCTGAAACAGCATCCGAATATGCATTTATAATGGATCCAATTTTAAATGCTACACCATGTAATGAAGGTGAAGTTGCAATTGAAGAGGTTGGAGTTAAAGCAATTAATGAGAATACTTTCCAAGTAACACTTAAATCACCAACTCCTTATTTCTTAGGATTAACAGCATTCTATACTTTCTTCCCTGTAAATCAAAAAGCTGTTGAGGCTGGGGAAAATGGACTTTGGGCTAAACAACCTGAAAATTTCATATGTAATGGTCCGTTTAAACTTGTAGAATTTATTGATGCAGATAGAATGGTTTTTGAAAAGAATGAGTACTACTGGAATGCAGATGCGATTAACCTTGAAAAGATCACTGCTTTAATGATCGTTGAAGAGTCAACTGCATATACAGCGTATCAAAATGATGAAATTGATTTGCTAAATAAAGTACCAAATGATCTTATACCTCAACTTATGGTTGAAGATCCAGAGTTTTATGTTTTACCTGTAATAGGAACATATTACTATACTTTCAATATGAGAGATGATTCAATACCTGAATTAAAAGATCTTAGAGTTAGAAAAGCATTATCATATGCAATAGATAGAAAACAAGTAGTTGAACAGGTTCTTAAGGGAGGACAACTTCCTGCACCTGGATTCGTATCACCAGGAATCCTTGACGCTGAAGGTAAAGATTTTAGAACAGTTGCTGGAGATTATGGAATTCCAATGGATGATTCAAAACTTGAAGAAGCAAAAGCTTTATTAGCAGAAGCAGGATATCCAAATGGAGAAGGGTTCCCTACAATTGATCTTAAGTATAATACAAGTGAGAGTCATAAAACTATGGCAGAAGCAATTCAAGCAATGTGGAAAGAAAACTTAGGAATTAATGTTGAACTTAGTAATGCAGAATGGGCTGTATTCCAAGATGAAAAAAGAAATGGTAATTTTGATGTAGCTAGAGGAGGATGGTTAGGAGACTATTCAGATCCTAATACTATGCTTGATTTATTCATTATAGATGGTTCATTTAATGATGGTAAATGGGTTAACGAAGAATATACTAAATTAATTCAAGAAGCAGCTTACTTAAGTGGTCAAGAAAGAATGAATAATTTCTATAAAGCAGAGAAGATATTAATGGAAGAATTACCAATAGTTCCTGTATACTTCTATACAGATTTCTTTATGGTTAAATCAAAAGTATATGGAGTTTCAAAAACTAAATTGAATTCTCTTTGGTTAGGTGATGCTAAAGTAGAAGCTGAATAAAAACAAAAAAAATAAGCCCCAGGGGAAATTAAAGTTTCTCTGGGGTTTATTTTAATTTGAATATTAAAAGAGTATACTATTATAAAAGAACAAAGAACAAATAATGATAACTTTCAGCAAAGCTGAAAGTTTAAAGGGAGGAATTACTATGGAAGCAAGAGAGTTTATGAAGTTTAAAAATTGGGTAGTTGCTGGTGATGTTATGAATGAACAAAAGTATGCTTATAAAATCGTTAAAGCATTAAAGAGTAACGGATTTGAAGTAGAGAGACTTCATCCAAAGGAAGACCATGAGAGTGTACATAATAGCATTTTAGAAATTGACCATAATATTGATGTATTAGATTTATGTATTAATCCTAAGAGTGGGATCAATATAGTAAAGGAAGCGAAAGAAAAAGGTATAGATAAAATTCTTATTCAACCAGGAGCTGAGAGTAATGAAATTTTGGATTTCTGTAGAGAAAATAATATGACAGCTGTAGAAGGATGTGCGTTAGTGGAAGTGAGAAATCTTTAGAAAAGTAAATTGAGAATTGCAAATTGTGAATTGAGAATGATTGACATTTCTCTCTGAGAAATTTTGTTTTATTGTTATTTTGACAATAATGAGTTTACTCGTTTCATTAAGATGAAACCTTGTAATTTAAATACAATATTTTATCGCAGATAAAATGAGTGAAGACCTCTTGTTCTAATGAACAATATCAATGTAGTTTCTGAGTAGCAGAAACATCCATCATTCTCCATTATCAATTAACCATTTATTTTAAGCGCACGCTCTACGTGTTTTTTGCCTTTATAGATAACCAAACGAACGGTTATCTATAATTTTTTATATAATTCTCTAAAATTCTTTTTGGAACGAAGCCGGTTTTTACCTCTACAAATTGACCGTTTTTGAAGAAAGCGACGGTTGGTAAACTGGTAATATTAAAATATTTTGCAATCATAGGATTTGCATCTACATTTATTTTTATGAAATTTACATCAGTATTTTCATCAGATAACTGATGAATAACAGGGGATAGCATTTTACAAGGGCCACACCAAGGAGCATAAAAATCTAGTACTAAAAGTGTATTACTAGATAGAATTTGGGTGATGTTTGTAGAATCTCCTTCTATTAACATTTATAAAACCTCCATATGTTTTAATTTGAATTATATTATTGTAAATATAGATTTGTTTTTAATCTAAACTCATTTATTTTACTTTTAAAATATTGGATTTAAAAATATTGTGATACCCTATATGGGTATATTATGTGCTGTGAGGTAAATATGTTACACTATTTTTTATTAATTTAGAAATGTTGGTTATACTAAAAAATATAAGTATTTTGTGAAGGGGAGGATAATTTGGATGAGTTAATGGAAATAGAAAATATCTTATTAAATAGTGAAAAACCATCGGATGAACTTAGAGAGTTATTTTCAAAAGTGAAAAAATATAAAGAATATCCATTTGATATGCTGTATAAGCTCAAAGATGTGCCACAAAGTAAGATGCATCACCCTGAAGGGGATGTGTGGGTGCATACTTTAATGGTTGTTGATGAAGCTTCAAAAATGAAAGAGAAAAGTAAGAATAAAAGAGTTTTTATGTGGGCAGCGCTTATGCATGATGTAGGTAAATTTGAGACAACTAGAGAAAGAAAAGGTAAAATAACTGCATACGATCATGATAAAGTAAGTGCTAGAAAAACAGTAGAATTTTTTAGATTTTTTAATGAAGATGAAGACTTTATTAAAGATGTTGTAGCGTTGGTAAGATGGCATATGCAACCTCTGTTTGTGGTGAAAAATCTTCCTTTTGCAGATATTGAAAATATGTTAAAAGAAGTAAATGTTGAAGAACTAAGTCTGTTATGTCTATCGGATAGAATAGGAAGAGGGGATTTGGATCCAAAACGTATACAAGAGGAAAAAGAGAATATGAAAATATTCGAAAGAAAAGTATTAGAGAAGAAATGATAAAAAGCGAGTCTAAGGACTCGCTTTAATTAATGAATAATTTGTAAAAAGATTATGGAATTTGAAATAAATTCAGAAAAAAAGGAGGAATTTTAATTAGGGTATAGAAATATTATAAGTTATGTAAAAATAATTAAAATGGGAGGGACTATGAGGACATTTAAACAATTAAAAGGATTTATTAAGAAGAATATATTTAGCTATGTATTTGGAATAATCATTCTGATTGCAATTGATGTACTTCAATTAGTTATGCCAAAGGTACTAGGGGAGTTAACAGATGCTGCAACAAGTAAAACATTAACATCAGCATTGTTATTAAAGTATATAGGCATAATATTAGGAGTTGCTTTAGCTATAGCATTTGGAAGATTCGGGTGGAGAATACTCATTACTGGAACATCAAGAAAAATGGAATATTGGTTGAGAAATAAATTTTTTGGACACTTAGAAAAATTGTCTAAAAACTACTTTAACAATAATAAAACAGGAGATCTTATGGCACATGCAACAAATGATATTCAAGCTGTGAGAATGGCATTTGGACCTGGTGTTGTAATGATGGTTGACTCGATTGTATTGACTATATTAGTAGTCATAAGAATGGCACAAGATATAAATATTAAACTAACAGTCTTGGCTTTAATTCCATTACCAATTATTGCTGTAATGGTAGGTTTAATGGGAAAAGAAATATCGAAACGATATAAAGGTTCTCAAGAAGCTTTTGGAAATTTAAGTGATAAAATTCAAGAGAATATATCAGGCATAAGAGTAATAAAATCATTTGTACAATTCAAATCACAATATAAGATATTTAAAGAAGCTAATGATAAGTATTTTGATAAATATATGCATTCAGCAAAATTATTCATTGCAATTTTCCCCCTGGTAATGCTGCTTTCATCAGTTAGTTTTATTATTGCTCTAGGATATGGAGGAAGCCTTGTTATTGAAGGAACACTGACTATGGGTGAATTAACTAGCTTTTTAGTTTATTTAGGGTTACTTGTATGGCCCATGATGGCTATAGGTATGGTTATAAATCATATTCAAAGAGGGTCTGCTTCTATGGAAAGGCTGAATGAAATATTAAATACTAAGCCAGAAATAGTAGACGTGGATGTAGAAGAAACAATTCAAGATATTGAAGGAGAAATAGAAATTAAAGGACTAACCTTTAATTATGGGAATACGCATAAACCAGCTTTAGAGAATATAAGTGTTAGTATTAAAAAGGGTGAGACATTGGCAATAATAGGTAGAACAGGTAGCGGAAAAACTACATTAATTAATCTATTATTAAGAAATTACAATGTAGAAGATGGTCAAATAATTATTGATGGAAAAGATATAAATAGAATTCCCCTCAAAATACTAAGAGAGAATATTGGGTATGTGCCACAGGAAAATTTCTTGTTCTCAAAAACAATTAGTGATAATATTGCGCTATACAATAATGATGAAACATTTGAGAATATTGAAAAAGCTGCTGAAATTGCTGAGATAAAAAATGAAATATTAGGATTGCCTGAAAAGTATGAAACAATCCTTGGGGAGAGAGGCGTGAATCTTTCAGGAGGGCAAAAACAGAGAACTTCTATTGCTAGGGCAATAGTTAAAAATCCTAAAATTTTAATATTGGACGATTGCCTTTCAGCTGTAGATACTCATACTGAAGAGAAAATACTTAGTGGATTGAAAGGTATAATGAATGATAGAACTTCAATAATTATTTCTCATAGAATATCTACTATAAAAGATTCAGATAAAATAATTGTCTTAGATGAAGGAAGAATTATTCAGTATGGTTCACACGAAGAATTACTAAAAACAAGAGGGTTATATAGAGAAATATTTGATAAACAACAATTAGAAGAGAATCTTAAGAATGAAGAATAGGGGGGGATATAATGCAGAATAGTTCCAATGAAAATCTAGATCAATTTAATAAAAAAGTGGATATTAAACTTATAAAGCGCTTAATGAAATATGCTAGAAAATATTATGTATTGTTAGGTATATGTATTGTCCTCATTTTGCTATCAACGATAGTAGATTTAACAAGACCATATCTTATGAAAGTGGCTATTGATGATTATATAAATGGACAAGCGAAGGTAATGGTTATTAGTGATGATAATATTGGAGAAAAAGGAGTATATTTTAAGGAAAAATATTATATAAGGAAGGATTCTATTGAACAATATGAAGTAGAAGGCCTGGAAGAGGGACAGCTATTAAATTATCAAGGCAGTCACTATTTAATTGACGGTATCATAAATAGTGATGATAAAGTAGGGGAAATAGAAAAGATTAATGAAAAAAGTGTAACTATTACATTTGAGAATGATAAGACAGTTAATGGAATGATTTTGTCTCAAGAGGAATATAAGGAATTCAGAAAGGGAGATGTAAAAGGACTAAGGTTTATTACAATCATATTTGCTTTACTCTTATTCGGGGGATTCTTATTCACGTATCTCCAAGCATATATGCTGAATTATGTTGGACAAAAGGTAGTCTACAAAATAAGAAAAGATTTATTTAAACATGTGCAAAAGTTATCATTAAGTTTTTTTGATAAAACACCTGTAGGAAAAATTGTTACAAGGCTTACTAATGATATGTTTAATATAAATGAGATGTTTACTAGTGTTATAATAAGCTTTTTGAAAGATTTTGCAATTATTGTGGGAACGATAGTTTTCATGATGTTAATAAACTTTAAACTGGCACTAATCAGTTTAAGTACATTACCAATTATTATACTTATTTCAATATTGTTCAGAAGAAAAGCTAGAAATGCACATAGAGATGTTAAGAAAAAATTAAGTATTATTAACTCAACTCTTAACGAGAATATAAATGGTATGGGAATTATTCAAAGTTTTCAACTACAAGATAGCTTTTATAATGAATTTGATAAAGTAAATACAGATCATAAAAAGGCAAATTTGAGAGAATTATTTGTTTTTGCAGTTTTTAGGCCATCTATAGATTTTCTATTTTCTTTAACTTTAGCTATACTTATATGGTTTGGCGGTAGAGGCTTAATTGACGGGGTAATTGAATTTGGTGTTTTATTTGCATTTATAGAATATATACAGCAATTGTTTAGACCAATATTTGATTTAAGTGAAAAATTCAATATTCTACAGTCTGCAATGGCTTCTAGTGAGAGGGTATTTGCATTGTTAGATACTGAAGTAGATATTAAAGATTCTCCAGATAGTAAAGTTATTCAAGAAATAAAAGGGGAGATAGAATTTAAAAATGTATGGTTTAAATATGATAAAGACTGGGTATTAAGAGATGTTTCTTTCAAAATTAATAAAGGTGATTCTGTTGCATTTGTTGGTGCTACTGGTTCAGGAAAAAGTACAATTATTAATCTTATTAGTAGGATGTATGATATCCAAGAAGGAGAAATACTAATTGATGGCGTTAATATCAAAAATCTTGATAAGAATTCTTTACGGGAAAGAATAAGTACAGTTCTTCAAGATGTTTTTATGTTCTCAGGGGATATTAAAGAAAATATAAGATTACATGATGAAACAATATCAATAGAGGAAGTAAAAGAGGCAGCTGAATATGTTAATGCTGATGTGTTTATAAAGAAACTTAATGAAGGGTATGATGAAGAAGTTGTTGAAAGAGGGGCAACATTATCAACTGGACAAAGACAACTTATTTCTTTTGCTAGAGCCCTAGCATTTAAACCAGATGTGTTAGTGCTTGATGAAGCTACTTCTAATATTGATACTGAAACAGAGGTTCTTATACAAGATGCAATAAATAAGATAATCGAAGATAAGACTACTATTGTTGTTGCTCATAGATTGTCTACTATAAAGCATTGTAATAAAATAATTGTTCTTCATAAAGGGAAGATAAGAGAAATGGGAAGACATGAGGAACTAATTGAACAGGGTGGTATATATCACAAACTATACTCTCTCCAATATAAGGAAAGTGAAATTTAAAGATAACCTAGAAATAAAAAAAAATTAATTTCCAATAAAATCCTTCTATTTCTCGTGTAATTGTATTAAACTAATACTATACGTGTCATAGAGGGATTTATTTCTTTTAGGGAGGGTAATATGGTAATAAAATTAGTGACTTTAATAAAAAAAAGCTTAGATGATGGTATCCTTGATATTGCTGCACAACTTTCATATTATCTTATACTTGCTTTTTTTCCTTTTATGCTATTTATATTAGTACTAATGAGTAATAGTAACATTAGTGTTGATAGTATACTAAATATATTAAAGAGTATGATACCAGAAGATACATATGCATTAATAAGTAGTACAGTGATAGAGACTTTTTCTAAGTCAAACTGGGATATAATGTCGGTTGGTATAATAATCACAGTGTATTCAGCTTCTAGGGGTGTTAGAAGCTTGATGAAAGGGCTAAACAAAGCTTATAATATAAAGGAAAATAGAAATATCATTAAGAGATTTATAATATCAGTAGTATTCATGTTGGCGTTAGGATTTATGATTATGTTTTCTCTAGGTTTGATTGTACTAGGTGAGTATGTGGGGAAGGCAATTATAACTTGGGCAAAACTAAATAGAGATTATCAAATATTATGGAATGCTTATAGAATAATTTTTGCTATTGGTGTTATTTTCTTAGTGTTTTTAGTTATTTACTTTATACTTCCTGCTCAGAAAATACACGTTCTGCAGGTTGCACCAGGGGCTTTGATAGCAACATTAGGTTGGATATTAGCATCATTAGGTTTTTCCTACTACGTTAATAATATAGCTAATTTTGCTGTTATTTATGGGGGATTAGGTGCCGTTGTAATCTTTATGTTATGGATATATCTTACTTCATTGGTTATATTGATTGGAGGAGAAGTTAACAGCGCACTTATAAAAAGAGAAGAGTATTAATAAAATTGAAGAATATATAATACATAAGAGAAAGGAATGTTTTTATGTTAGAAAATAAGTTTTTTAGAATTTCATTGAAGATAATCTCAGTACTAATAATTATATTATTGCTGATGAGAGTATCCCCAATATTATTGCCACTGTACAATGTTGTGAACCTATTTCTTATTCCGTTGATATTTGCAGTATTTCTATACTATGTTCTTAGACCTGTTGTGAATTTAGTAGAGAAATGGACAAAGAAAAGAGGTCTTTCAGTAGGGATTACTTTTGTAGGGGTTATAATTATATTTGGAATATTGTTTGGTTATGGAGGAACGCAAATAGGGAAAGAATTAGTTAACCTATTTAACGAACTTAGAAAGATAGTAGGAAATATTGCTTCAAACGAAATAAATGTATGGCCATTCGAAGAATTTATACCTTTACAGGATATTATTGATAAGATGGCTGAATATTTTCAGGGTATACTAGGCACCTTAGCAAGTGAAGCAGCTTCAAGTGCTACTGGAGTATTTAGTGCTATTGGGAATATAGGAACAAAAATATTCTTAACATTATTTATGCTTGTTTTCTTCTTGAAGGATGGAACTTTAATTATGGATAAGATTGTGGGACTTGTACCTATAAAACATAGAGAAACAGTAGGAAGAATAAGACATAAAGTTGATGAAACATTAGCAGTATATATAAGTGGACAGATAACTGTATCATTGATTCTTGGATTGTTAACTTTGATAGGGTATAGTATTATAAAATTACCCAATGCATTTGCTTTATCAATTATTAATTTAGTATTTAATCTTATACCATATGTTGGACCAATAATAGGATTTATTCCTGCACTAATTATGGCTATATCTGGTGGTTTCTCATTAATAGTTCTTGTTATAATAGTTGCAATAGTAGTGCAGCAGCTAGAGGGAAATTTTATATCTCCATGGATAATTGGTGATAAACTGAAAATTCATCCTCTAACAGTTGTGATTGTTATTACTGCAGCCATATCACAATTAGGTATAATAGGTGCTTTTGCTGCTATTCCTGTTTATGCAATAATAAGGGTTATTGTGAAGGAAATGAAGAGTAAGAAAAAAGACAGGATTATTGATATAAAACAAAAGTGACCAAAAAATTAGATTATATGTTATGGAGATGAAAAAATGAATATAGTAGATATTGTTCTTATTCTAGTTATTATTGTGGCAATTACAATAGGATATTGCAGAGGATTACTTGCATCAATTGTTAAGATTATTGCTTTTATAGGCGCTATTGTGTCATCTAGAGTTTTTCATGGAGAAGCAGTAGAAATTCTGAAAAATGTTAAAGTAGTTAAAGAGTTTGTGGATACAGGAGTTAATATGATTATAGATAAGTTTGGATTTGGTTGTATAACCAATTTATCTAGTGATGCATTAAATAAATTAGATACTCTTCCTGTAAATGGAGGAGAAATCGGTTGGATACAAAGTTCTATAAATACTTTAAAAACATTTATTGGTGATAGTTGGTTGACAACTTCAGCTAGTGTAGGTGATGCTTTAGGGGAGTTGTTATATAGTATAATCGCTTATATAGTTCTTTTGTTTGGAACCTTTATTGTAATACTTATAGTAGGAAATATCATAGTTAAAATTATTCATGCTAGTACATTACTCAAAGGAACAGACATGCTTCTTGGAGCGGCGTTTACAGGTGGATTAGCGACAATATTACTGTTTATTACTGTTAAGATAGCATTGCCTTTTATTATGGTAATGCAGAACGACGGACTTAATAAAGCGCTTAATGAGAGTAAAGTCGTTGAATTCATAATGAACTTTCTTAGTTAAAAAACTTATAAAAAGCACGCGAATGCGTGCTTTTGGTTTATATTTCTATTCTTCTATTATAATAAACTTCAAAAGTATTCATATTACGTTCGTATTCATTAGCCATAAATTGTGAAGTGATGATAAAATCAGCAGTAGATTGGTTAGTAGCTACTGGGATGTTATATAGAGCGGCTATTCTAAGTAAAGCTTTAACATCAGGATCGTGAGGCTGAGATTCAAGTGGATCCCAAAAGAATAATAGGCAATCTATATCATTTTCAACAATTTTAGCACCAATTTGTTGGTCACCACCAAGAGGACCACTTTTAAGAGCGATAATATCTAAATCAGTATTTTTCTGTATTATACTCCCTGTAGTACCTGTAGCATAAAATTTATGGTTCTTAAGTATTTCATTGTTTTTCTTAACCCATTCTAAAAGATCTTTCTTTTTATTATCATGTGCAACCAGAGCTATTTTTTTGCATTTCTCCATCATTACTGTATGTTTTTCCATAATGTCCCCCTTTTATCTTATGTTCTATAAAATATCATAGAAACTAAAATATTATGTATGTATTATGTATAGTATATCACTTTTCTGCGTTAATTTATATGATGAGTTTTGTGAAAATTAGGTTAATAATAAAATATTATAATTGAATATTAGTTAAATAAATATTAAATGTAATACTAAAAATATAAAAGAGTATGAAAGAAATATCTCTCATACTCTTTTATATTGTAGCTTATAATTTAATAATTCCAAAGTTAGTTAGGAATATTAAGATAATTATTATAGGTGAAACAAATTTTATTATAAATGACCATAAAGGTGCTATAGAAAACTTAAGTGAACCTTCGTTTTGAATTTCATGAACTGCATTCTTGGTATTCCATACCCAACCAACGAATATACAAAGTAATAAACCACCAAGAGGTAATAATATGTTACTAGAGAACATATCCATAAAATCAAAGAAATTATATCCTAAAATCTTAAAATCTGACCAGGCTCCATTTGATAGTGAAGATGGTATTCCAAGAATGAAGATTATTATAGAAAGAACCACGGAAGAAACAATTCTATTCTTCTTAAATTCATCAACAACATATGATACACACACTTCTAGTAATGAAATTGATGACGTTAAAGCTGCAAACAATACAAGTAAGAAGAATATTATTGCAAATATATTCCCAAATGCCATTTTAGAAAAAATTGCTGGGATGGTTATAAACATTAGTCCAGGTCCTGCTCCGGGTTCGAAACCAAATGAGAAAACCGCTGGTAGAATAACTAAACCAGCTAATAGTGCAACAAAAGTATCTAATACTAAAATCATTGTACCACTAAATGGGATATTTGTACCTTTTGGGAGATAGCTTCCGTATGTAATCATACATCCCATTCCTAGACTCAATGAGAAAAACACTTGTCCCATGGCGTCAACGATAACTTTTGGTGTAAAAGCTTTACCAAAATCAGGTTTAAATAAAAATTTAACACCTTCCGCAGCTCCGGGAAGAGTTACTGATCTTATCATTAGAATAAACATCATAACAAATAAAGCAGGCATCATAATTTTACTAGCTTTTTCAATACCACTACTTACACCACCAAGTACAATAACTAGTGTTAATACCATAAATAATCCTTGATAGAAAAGTGGACTTCCAGCTGAAGAAATAAAACTTCCAAAATGGCCACCATAATCGATAGCGTTTATTTTGAATAAGCTTCCGTTTACAGAATCAAAAAGATATTTAATAACCCAACCGCCTATTACAGCATAGAAAGATAAAATTATAAATCCAGCCAAAATTCCTATAGCTCCTGCAAATCCCCAATTCTTGTTAATAGCTCGGTATGCTCCTAAAGCATTAAGTTGAGTTTTTCTTCCGATTGCTATTTCTGCAATCATAAGTGAGAATCCAACTAAAAATAATACAGCTATGTAAACAATAACAAAAGCTCCACCACCATTTACTCCTGCTTTATAGGGGAATTTCCATAAGTTGCCTAGCCCTACAGCAGATCCAGCTGCGGCTAAAATAAAACCTAATTTTGAACCCCATTGTCCTCTTTCATTAGTCATAAAATCAGCTCCTTTTTTTAAGTTTATGCTTTAAAGTTAAAAAATATGTTATGTTTTAAAGTGTAAATATACTCGAAAATAATGTAATTTTGCTAAATAATAATTGTTTGCTAAAGAAAATTCTGAAAAATGAAATATTGAAATGATTATATCACAAAATACGAGTTAAATAAACAAAAAATATTAAAATTCAATTAAATAATGAATAAAAAAATAACACTACTTGCATAATGTTATTTTTTTTAGTCTTTTTATCATTTTTCTTAGTGATATTTAAATCTGTAATGAAAACAAATTCTCTTTCTTGTTCTTTAACTACGCTAGTAGTCTCAATTATATTCACAGTTCTATCTCCATATCCAATTTCCTTAATCCATGAGGAGTTCTCTGACTTATTGATCTCCACTTTCTTTAATTGTTGAAATTCAGCCCATAAAGTTTTTATCCTTCCCTCTTTGAATCTAAGCAAGTATTTCCATTTATTTTTATTACATATCTCAAACACAGGTTCACAAGCATACAGGCTATCGCCCATAGCCATCAAGCTAAGAGAGGAAATTTTTGTTTTATGATATAATTTCTGGGGAAAACATAAAATGAAAGGCAATGAAAGGATATCATGAAATATGCACAAAAGATTAAAACAATTAATAAAAATAATAAAAGAAATATTCACATCAGAATATTTGGATAAAATAAGTAGAAAAACTAAATTTGTTCAAAGAAAAAGTACGATAACCGCCAATGATTTTTTAGCTCTCAATATTTTTTCTAGTCATGATATGTGTGATAAATCATTGTCTACATTATGCTCAAGATTAGAATCGCAATTTGGTATTTTAGTATCCCCACAAGCTCTTAACGACCGTTATAATAAATACTCGGTAGAGTTTATGAGAGAAATTTTCAATGATATGTTGGCAAAACAAAATCAAATACTTCAAAAGCAAAAGAGCCATTTACAATTAGCCTTTAATAGAATAATTCTAAATGATTCTACTAGTTTTGTACTTCCGAAGGAATTTAGAGAAGAGTTTAAGGGTTCAGGAGGTGTTGCCTCAAGTTCAGCAATAAAAATACAATTACAATATGAGTTACTATCGGGAACATTTATGTGCTGTGATATTGAAGGTGGCACCAAAAGTGATTTTAAGTATTTAAATACTATGAGTAATCACATTAATCCTGGTGATTTGAAATTAGCAGATTTAGGTTATTTCAAGGTAGATTACCTTAAAGAAATACAGAATAAAAAGGCTTTTTATATAAGTAAACTGAAAAGTAATACAGTAGTATATAAGAAAAATCCTACTCCAGAAAAAAATAAGAATGGTACTGTTAAAAAATCTACGGAATATATAAAAATAAATATCCAAGAACTCATAAAGCCTTTATCGGAAGGCAAAACTATTGAGCTCAAAGATATCTACATTGGTTCCAAGAAGGAACTAATAAGCAGATTAATTGTAACAAAATTATTGCCAGAAGACAAGAAAAAAAGAGAAGTCAAACGTAAAAGAGACATTCAAAAACATCGTGGAACAAAATCAAAAAGAAGTATGTTCTGGAATGAAATAAATGTCTATATAACCAATGTAGATGCTGAAATTCTAACTGCTGAGCAAGTGCATGATGTTTATTCTTTAAGGTGGCAAATAGAACTTATGTTTAAAATATGGAAATCAATTTTTAATATACATAAAGTTAAAAAAATGAAAATAGAAAGATTTAAATGTTTCTTATATGGCAGGCTAATTGCGTTATTATTAGCCTCAACTATTGTATTTACTGCAAAAGATATTATTAATGAAGAAGATTCTAAGCAAATTAGTGAGATAAAAGCTTTTCATAAAGTAGTAGAATATTTTCCACTCTTACGAGTTGAATTTTTCAAAGGAGAATTGTGTATTATTAAATTATTGAAGAGAATAATTGCTACTCTTAAAAAGTTAGGAATAAAATCAAAAAGAAAAGGCAGAAAAACTATGAATGAAATAATAAATTTTATGAAAATAACAACTGATGAATTGGAAATATTAGCAGTTTAATACTGGGGTCAATATACTCAACTGTAAGGTTTAGTAAATATAACTACTAAGCTTTATTAGGTATATCTAAAAATAGGAAAATCAACAGTCTAACGACTTTAATCTATAGTAATTATCTATTAATATTACCAATTGAATAAAAGGAAGCTGCCATTTTTTTTAGAAAACTCTATACTTCTTAGCTTGATGGCTATGGGCTATCGCCTAAAATACATATAGGGAGTCTTGGATATCTTTTCTTGAGTTTAGCAGCCAATCTTTTAAAGGCTTTAAGTTCACAATCATGTTTATCATATTTTTCATCTGAGTTCTCTATAAATTCAGTATCTATGCTGAATACCATGTCTCCAAATATCAACTTAGCCTCAAGAACAGAATGAAAATACAGTGTTTTTTCAATATTTCCCTCTTTATCTTTGTATTCTTTCTTTAAGCAATGCTCACAATGTTTCTCTTTAAATTTATATAATCCCGTTCCATCAATAGCTATAATCCAATATTTATTTAATAATCTATAATGCTCAAAGCTACGCTTTTTAAACATCTCTTTAAGCATATAGTCTCTAATATGTTCTAAATCTTCATTCTCAAGCCTTTTTAGAAAATCATTAATTGTATCGTAGTGTGGAATTTCATCTAAATACTCTAACCCAAACGTCATTTTGATATTTGATATACATTCATCTTTGTTAAACTTTTTTGTCATACCATTCATAGAAACTATTCCACAAGCATTCTTCATTATCATCATCATAAGAATCAAGTCTGCTTCATATTTAATATAACTTTTATGTCTTTTATCTTTCACACTTCTAAGTTTTCCTAATAATTCTTTATTGTGGATTTTTATTTTTGAATTTTAAGAAGCCAAATTTATTATACTTTTTCAGTGGCCTCGTTCAAACAAGTTGTTGATAAATTTTCTATAATACAATCTTTTAGTAAAAAAGGATGTCCTTATGATAATGATTACATAGAGTCTTTTCATGCTGCTTTAAAAAAGGTAGAAGTACACAGATTTACATATTTTGATTTGAACATTGCTAGGCTAGCTTTATTTTAATACATTGAAGGATGGTATAACAGAAACAGGATTCATGGGAGTATTAGATATAGTACCCCCCAAGAATGTGAAATGATTGCTAGAAAGAAAATTGATTAAAAGATCGATTTTTGTGTCTAATACATTGACATAGATCCACTATTCAGCTGGATGGAAATAAAATGAAGGTGTTATTTATGAGAGAATTGAGCCTCAGGGAGTGTAATAGAATAAAATAAACTATCGAGAGCTTAGGATTATCCATAAAAAAGATGACTCCTGTACAATACAGAAATCATCTTCTGGATTTTTTATTCTTCCCATCTAGTGCAATCAGCACTGTGAAATAACTCGTGTCTGCTTTCTACTCGGTTCTGGCTCCTTCCACAACCATATGTGCAGTAGTAGTTACGAGTGTACACTTTAGATGTAACTGTACATGTTCTTGAAGTCCAATGTTCAAATTCACCCATCATGATCTTTATACGGAATGGATGTGTGCTGGTTTCAGTGTGGGAACTAGAAGTCCCAGCGTCTAAATAAATATGTACCCCACCAGGTAATTCACAAGGATAGAGTTGAGCTGCTTGTGAATTATCAGGGTCAACATCATTATCGTGAGCACTAACACTAGTTGCACCTAAAAACATACAAAGCGCAAGACTGAAAAGTAATATTATTTTTTTCATAAATAAATCCCCCTTTTTTTTTTAATTATAACATATTTGGATAATAAATGCTATAATACCAAAATTATAAATATATGAATAATTTTAATAATATGTAAATAAATTATTTGATTTCCTTAACTGTTCAACTACAAACTAAAAATAAATTACAGATGCAATCTTAAGGTATGTGATTTGTGTAGAGACATATACATCGAGAGGTGTACTTATGGTTCGGAGGAGAGTTTTTGGGAAAGTCAACAATTTGGTTACACCCTTTACTTTTCCTACTAGCAGCAAGGAGATGACATGAAGAATTATTGCGTTCACTATTTATTAAAAGGGGAGGAAAACCTATTAGAGAAAATCCAATCTATATGATTTTGGGAAATTCCCCAACGGGAAATGTCATTAACTTAATATGAAAAATTAGTCCTTTATCTGGATTCTCTTTATTTATAGCTGATGTAAAAGCATCGATTACCAGCTTTTTAGTCATTCTAGAATCTCTAGCCCATCCAACCACTTCTTTATTAAACAAATCCACGAGAGTGGCCAAATAAAGCCAACCTTCATCTGTTCCTATATACGTTATATCTCCTACATAGACTTTATTTGGTTCATCTATTGTAAATTTTTGGTTAAGGAGATTAGGAGTCACGGTGCAGTTATGATCTGAATAAGTAGTTGTTTTAAATTTTGTTCTTAGTTTGCTAAAAATTCTACGAGCACCATAGGTTCTACCTGATTCTTGATTAACTCTGTTTACTTCTATTGCAAGTATATCATCTTCTCTTTTATTCCTATTATCTCGTCAGAGATGTGCTCATACTCTCTAGTAATCTTGTTTTTATAATAAGTTCTTTCGTATGTTACATCTCCAAATTCTGTGGCAATAGTCTTAGAATGTTTTCTTTCAATGCTCCATTCACATTTTCTATTAACACTAGCTTTAACTACTTTATCTATTGTTTCCAGTGTTTCTCTTACTATAGCAACACCTATATTGTTAAGTAAGTTCCTTGTATCTTTTATGAACTCTGATATATTTCGTTGCTCTGATAATAAATTAATTACATTTTCTTCTGTCCTTTTAATGATTTTTTCCATGCAATCCTGTATAATTAGTTCCATAAGAGTTCCTCCTGTATTGTGTTTGGTTTTGTCACTTAACATAATAACACAGTTTGGAACTATTTTCATTTTATTACATTTAATTTTCCTACACTAATTATACGCTAACAAGTGAAGTTTCATTGAGAAAGAAACTTCACTTGTTATTTTTTCCATATAAACTTTAATTTAATCACTACACCAGCCATCGCTTTTAGCGATTTAGTTCTATGTTTGTTTTATTAAATAACAAAAGATAATATTTTCACTGTTATAGTAATTTATTATAAAGAAAAATTTATGGAGGAAACATATGGTGAATTTAAATAGTGTCCATAAGGTAATATATAACAATAAAGTTGATAAAGGGTTTAATATTGCTAATATTGAGTTTGAATTTTGTCGAGCTTATGGTGAACTTGCTGAAGCATTTGAAGCATACAAAAATAAAATGCCTACTGTTGGTGAAAAATTAGCAGATGTTGCTATATTTTTATATGGAATTGCTGAAATATTAGATTATGATTTAAATGAGGAAATTCTTAAAAAGGTAGAAATGAATAAAGGCAGAGTGTATAGGAAAATAGATACTGTTAATACTCATGAAAGTCAAGAGTAGTTGTAACGTACTGTTCTTAAATGATTATATAAGAGCTTAATAATGTAATTGGTTTAGACACAATAAAAGAGTTTAATGTAATAAGTTAAGATGTAAAGGAAACTAGTTAAAGTTTTCTTTTAAATACCATGAATATCAACATGATTTTTAAACATAGGCAAAATTTAAAAGCAGGGGATTCCCTGCTTTTATTATTTAGAATGCTCAGATTTATGTTTTTTGTTACTCTTTGACAAGTTGCTTTTTTTATTTTTCTTGTTTTTCTTATTTTTCTTGCTTACCGAGTAACCAAAAGAGCCAAGTGGGTTTGATTGCAATCCATAATATTCACCATGACTATAACAAATCAAATTGGCTTTATTAAAACATATCTTATTATTTGAATCTAATAAATTATCATCTACTTTGACATTTAAAACTTCAAGTAAAAATAGATCATGTGTCCCAAGAGGTGTAATTGACTTGACTTTACATTCTAAAGCAACTGGACAGCATTCTAATGAAGGAGTAGAGATAGCCACACCTTCATGGAGTTTTAAATCAAAATGTTTAATTTTATCTTCTTTTCTACCAGAAACAACACCACAGTAGTCTACAATTTTTACAATATCCTTTGTTGGGAGGTTTATAACACATTCTCCACTTTCCTTAATATATTCATAAGAAAGTCTTTCTGGTCTTATTCCCATAGCAATAATAGGTTCTTTCGTGCATACAGTGCTTACCCATCCTACTGTAAAAGCATTTAATTGATCAGCTTTGTTCTTAGAGGTAACAAGCACAACAGGAGTGGGATTTAACATTACGCTACCTTTAAAATTTAGTTTATCCATAATGTAACCCCCATTTTATTATACTGTGTTTTAGTTTGGCAAGCAGTTCCAATCCAACCAACAGTAAAAACATTAGTCTTATCAGTATCTAGTTCTTTTGAAGTAATCAATGCTAATGGAACAGGATTAAGCATTGCACTTCCTTTAAATTCTGTTTTCATATGTAGTAATTCTCCATTCTATAAGGCTTTCAAGGATATATTATATCATAGAAGCTTTATGATTAAAAATGATTGTTATAAAGGGTTCAGGGGAGATGTTATTCTTCATCTATTAAGCTATCAAAACCTATACCTTTACCCCAAACTGATACCACAGGAAGTACATCTACAAATGCATTTGAGTCTATTTCTGATATAAACTTTTTTATTAGCATAGATTCACGTGGGGAGCATATTGACACAAGCTTTCTTTTAGTTGAATTTGTATATCCTCCCTTAATGTCGTATGCACTTATTCCTCTTTTTACTGTTTTTATTATATAATTTTCTATCTTTTTGTTTTCATCACTTATAATCTCAATTTTAACCTTTTTAGAACCAAAACCAAATAATACTGCATCTATTGATTTCATTAGAACAAACTGTGAAAGTATAGCATATAGAGCTGTATTTCTATCAAATATAAAGACAGATAAAACTATTATTGCCGTATCAATTCCAAGTAATATCTGACTAATACTTACAAAAGGGAAAACTCTACGATGTAATATCTTTGCAATAGTATCTGTTCCACCAGCTGAAAATCCCTTTTTTAGTATAAGTCCTGCACCTACACCACCTATGATTCCAAAATATATTGATGCAAGTAACATATCATTTTCAACAAAACGAATGTTTAAATGTTCAAAAAGTATTAAAATTAGTGGAAATAAAAAAGATATAAAAACAATCTTTAAGGCTTCTCTTTTCCCTAAAAATACTCTTGCACTTATTAATACTAAAATCGATAATACATAATAAATATAAGTATATTTTATCCCTATTATATTATCAAAAATTATTGATATCCCTGTTATACCACCTGTTATAAGTTCATTAGGTTTAAGTATTGAAGTGATTGCAAAAGCTAATAATATATTTCCTATTAAAACATATAAATAATCTACAAAGTTTTTATTATTGCGAAATGTATTCATCTTATTCCTCCTTATTTTTAGTTCTCTATAAGTATAGCTTTTTTTGAGTAATATGTTAAGTAAAGTTATGTTAAAACTTGTTAAGATATCATTAATTTAAGATTTGAATTTTTTTCTTTAATTTATTTATTATTTTATTATATAATTAGACAGAAACATAGTATGATATACTTTTAAAGTAAAGACTTGAGAAGCTATAATTAAAGTATGGAGGATTCAACTAGCCACATGAATATACAAATGAAGAAAAAATGCAATATTATTTACGAGGTTACTATTAACATAGTAGCTGTTTTGATTGTAATAAATACAGTTATGCGTTTATTAGGATATGAATTATTTAAATATACTAAAATATATAGATTTATTGAATTTATGATTTATATTATTTTTACTGTTGATTATGTTTATAGATTAATAACAACTACGAATAGGAAAGTTTTCATAAAAAATAATATTTTTGATCTACTTTCTATAATGCCTTTTAGTTCTGTTTTTAGGATATTCAGAATAATAAGAGTTATTAAATTGATTAAAAAATCAATAATAATTAACATAATTATAAGAATAAAGCAATTTGTAAATACTAATTCATTTTCTTATGTTTTATATGGAACTTTTATTTTAGTTTTCATTGGAGGATATACTTTATTCAGATTTGAGGAAGGTAAATCTCTTTTTAGTATATGGGATGGAATATGGACGGCTTTTGTAACGATAACAACAGTAGGATATGGAGATTATGCACCAGTTACAGTTTGGGGAAGAATAACAGCTATGATCTTAATGTTGGTAGGTATAGGTTTCTTAGGAATGCTCACGGGTACAATATCTACCTATTTTATTAATAAGAGGAAAAATGATTTTGTAGAAGATAATAATGAAGAACAATGCAGTCAAGTTGATCTCTCTGAATTTACTGAAGTCGAGATTAAAGAAATTAAGAATTTTATTGAATTTATGAGAAGTAAGAAGAATTAGTTTTGAAAAACGAAACAGGCAATCAAAAGTAGTTTTAGCTATCTTTGATTGCCTGGTATTATTTAAATATATCATAAAACACTTCATGAAGAAAGCAGATATTAAGGTATGCGTACCGTACGTCTTTTTAAGTTTCTTATTCTAAAAATTGAATAAACAAAAACAATACCTATTGCAATGGTCACAGCTGAAGTTAAAGTATTAATACCAGTAGTAATAGCTTTTTCATAATTATGATTAACATAATCATAGACGGTATAATACATTCCACCACCAGGAACTAAAGGAATCATACCACAAACAATAAAAGCTGTTGCTGGAGTTCTTGCTTTTCTGGCCATAATTTCTGAATATAAAGACATCATTGCAGATCCCATAAAAAGAGAAAAAGTATTATTGAAATCTACCGCAAGAAGTAATGAATAAATTAACCAACTTACGCCTCCGCTTAACGAGGCAATAAATAGATGTTTTTTTTGAATATTAAATTGAATTCCAAAGCCTAAAGAAGCTACTATTGACAATAATACTTCTAATATGATTCTTCCCATCTATATCACCCCTTTCACGTAATAAAAGATAGTAAATATTATAACTGAACCTAGTGCAATACCAAGAGCAACAAATAAAGCTTCAATTACTCTAGAAATACCTGAATAAAAGTCACCAGCAATAGTATCTCTTATTCCGTTTGTTATAGTTAAACCTGGTACAAGTAACATTATGGATCCAATAATTATTACATTTGACTCAATATTCATAAACAGAGAAGAAAACAAGGCTATAAAACTCGCTAGAGCCCCTCCGAGAATATTGGTAAAAAAGTCATTTAATTGTAATTCGCCGCATTTTTTTAGTAAAACTTTAGTAATGCAACCTATGATGGTAGATATAAAGAATTCTAAAATGTTTCCTCCAAATAAACTTGTGAAGCATCCTGCAACAATACCAGCGGATAATATCTGTGTTGGATATTTATATTTCATACCATTCTTGATTTTAACTAATTCTTTTTTTACATATTCCAATGAAGCTGAATTACTTGATATCTTCCTTGAAAGCTCGTTTACATTGTGTATCTTGTTCATATCTATAGTTCTATTTTTGATTCTCTTAATAAATGTAGTAGGATTTCCATCTTCATCCTTTAATGAAATCATTATCACTGATGGAGTTACAAAACTCTCTACAACATGTACGCCATAAGCCTTGCATATTATTTCAATTGTTTCTTCAACACGATAAACTTCTCCGCCATTTTCTAAAATAATTTGACCGGCAGTTTCAGCTACTTCTAAAATATCTTTAATTGACATACATACACCTCCTGTATATATAAATAATAAATTATTAACTAGTTATTATTTACTGAGCAGTAATAACCCCCTATAAAATAATTCGTTTCATTATACATAAATTATAAAGAATTATCAATAAGAATTTATTAAAAAAAATAATTCGAAATAGTTGGAATTATTTTAGTATAGAGATAGGGTTTGGATAGTACTTACTAGTTATTCACTGTAATATGTTTTATAATTAACAATAACAATAACAATAACAATAACGGTGGGAGGGATTTTGAAGGGGCTATGAATAAGGATAGAATTATACTAGAGGAATTGATAAATAATCTTCATGATGGAATACATATAATAGATGAGAAAGGCACAACAATATTTTATAATGAAGCTATGGCTAATCTTGAAGGGACAAGTAGAGATGAGGTTCTTGGAAAGGGAATAACAGAATATCTAGGTCACCTTAAGGAAGAGAATTCTACATTATTGGGTGCAATAAAGAATAAGAAGAAGTATTCTGAGATACTACAGGAATATTACAATAATAATAATAAATTAATAACAACAATAAATACATCAATACCAATACTTAATGATGATAAAGTAATTGGCGCAATTGAGATTTCAAAAGATATGACTCAAGTTAAAATGCTTAATGAGAAAGTATGTAAACTAGAAGAGAAACAAAGACAATCCAATAAGGGATATTCTTTTAAAGACATTATAGGAAACAGTACTGAAATGAGAAGTGTTGTTAATAAAGCAATGAGAGCTGGGTTATCAAATTCATCTGTCCTTATATATGGGGAAACTGGATCAGGAAAAGAAGTCCTTGCTCAGAGTATTCATTATAATGGGATAAGGAGAGATCAACCATTTATAGCTGTAAATTGTGCAGCAGTACCTAGTCCTCTTTTAGAGGGAATGTTTTTTGGTACTGTTAAGGGGAGTTTTACTGGTGCACTAGATAAGAAAGGTTTGTTTGAAGAGGCTCACAGAGGAACTCTTTTACTAGATGAGCTTAACTCAATGGATACTCATTTGCAATCCAAACTTTTAAGGGTATTGCAAGAAGGATACATTAGACCTTTAGGTAGTAATAAGACAATTGATGTTGATGTTAGAGTTATCGCTACCCTCAATGAAAATCCAGAGAAACTAATAAAGGAAGGAAAGTTGAGAAAGGACTTATATTATAGGTTAAGTGTTGTAAAGTTTGATATTCCGCCTTTAAGGGATAGAAAAGAAGATATTGTAGAGCTGGTAAATCACTTTATAAAATATTATAATAAAATCCTTGCTAAAGAAGTAATAGGTGTTAAAGATGAAGTTATGGAAAGATTGATTAATTACGAATGGCCTGGTAATATACGAGAGCTAAAGAATGCAATTGAATCTGCAATGAATGTAGCTGAAGATTACAAAAAGATTGGTATAGAAATGTTTGAGGATAAGTTTAGTACCTTGGAATATGAAAAGATAGAACTTAAAGGGAAATCCCTTGATGAGTATCTTGGTAACGTAGAGAAAAATATTATTTTGGATGCTTTGCTTAAAATGAACGGTAATATTTCAAAAACTGCGGAATATTTAAAAATATCAAGACAATCTCTTCAATATAAAATAAAGAAATATAAAAATACAACCAGTGGAAGTTAATTTTAAAATCTTTATTGTGCACGCACCCGCGTGCTTTTTTTTTTCACAAATCCATCACAATTATAACAATTTTTAATCAAATATGAGTAGTATCATATACCTGTAAGAGGCAAAATGTATTTAAGTTAGTGATCTACTTTAAATCAAAATTAATGGGGGAGTAAGATGAAAATGAAAAATAAATTAAAGATTAGAGGTATGATTCAGAGTTTATTCTTTTTACTTATTGCATTTATTGCAATAAACAAAACATTAGTTGAATCAGGAAAAGGGTTTAAGTTTTTATCCTCTGCATCACTACATGCAATATGCCCTTTTGGAGGAGTTGCATCAATTTATGAATTCGTTACAGTTGGTGTTTTTGTAAAAAAAATACATGAATCGTCATTTATACTGATGATAATAATTTTTATAATTGCAATTGGATTTGGTGCTATATTTTGTGGATGGATATGCCCTTTTGGAACAATTCAAGAATGGATTAGCAAGATTGGTAAAAAAATATTCAAGTCAAAGCATAATAATTTTATTCCATTAAAATATGATAAGTACTTAAGGTTTTTAAGATATGTTGTGTTGATATGGGTTGTATATGTAACAGCTGTAACTGCAAAAATAGGATTTTCAGATATAGATCCATATTATAGTTTATTTAACTTTTGGACAGGTGAGGTAGCAGTAACTGGAATGGTTGTTCTTATAATAACCTTAGTTGCTTCAATATTCATTGAAAGACCTTGGTGTAAATATCTTTGTCCTTATGGAGCGGTATTAGGTAGTTTTAATTTAATTAGAATATTTAAAATTAAGAGAAACACTAAAACTTGTATATCCTGTAAAGCTTGCGATAGGGCGTGTCCTATGAATATTAAGGTTTCAGAAGTTAAAGAGGTTAAAAATCATCAATGCATTTCCTGTATGAAGTGCACATCTGAAGTGTCATGTCATATAGAAGATACTGTATGTTTCACATATGAAAGGAGAGTTAAATAATATGAAGCTAAATTCAAAAACTATAGGAATTATTGTAATTGCAATTTTATTTGGTGGAATTAGCCTTTCTAAAGGATTGAATATTTGGCGTACTGAATCAACTAAAGTGCCTGTTGTATTCAATGAAGGAGAATTTGCAGGAGAGTATAATCCAGCGGATATAAGAGGTTCTTATACATTAGAGGATATTAATAATGCTTTTGAAATATCACCTAAAGAAATGGCTAATGCTTTTGGTTTGAATAATATAGATAATCCTTCTTTAATTAAAGTAAAAGACTTAGAAAATATTTATAGTGATTTAGATGGCGATAAGGAAATAGGAACAGCTTCAGTTAGATATTTTGTTGCACTTTATAAAAATTTACCATATGAAATGGATGAGGAAATATATCTTCCTATAACAGCAGTTAAAATATTGATAAATGAGGCAAAAATTAATAAGGAACAAGAAAAATATCTTAGTGAACATACAGTAGATGTTTCAAACATAGAACAATATAAGGATAGTTCAGATAATGATTCTGAAAAGAATAATTCTGAAGATAATGATGAAAAATTGATAAAAGGAAAAACCACTTTTAAAGAAGTAATAGATTGGGGAGTATCAAAAGAAATTTTAGAAGAAATAATTAATGAAAAAATAGTTGATGAATCATTAGTTATAAGAGACTATTGCATGAAGAATGGAGTAGAATTTTCTCAAGTTAAAGAAGAAATTCAGAAAAAAATTCATTAATTTTATATGGAATTTATTTAATAATTTTCTTTAAGTTTCTTTTTTGCATATAATTGAGGAAAAAAATGCTGAAAAATCGGCGGGAGAGTGCAAAAAAAATTGCATCTAAGGCTGATATTATAAAAAATGATAAACAAAATAGTTAAATTTTAACAAAAGGTGCAAAATTATTTGCACCTTTAATTGGGTGGATGAATAAGGGAATAAGGAAAGTGAATAAATATTCTAAAAATTTAGAAATGTTCAAAGCTTGTGATGGAAATTGCAGAAAAAGAATAATGATTTGGAGCTGAACTTGGCATGAAAATTGCTTATATAAAAAATGTAACGAAATATGTGATTAATATAGTATATTTTTACTGATGAATCACAGATAATATTAAATCTGTGTATTATCGAATTTATAATAAAAAACAAACAGGGGGAATTAAAAATGAGAGAAAACGTTAAAATTGCTATTTGGGGATTTGGAGCTATGGGAAGCGGAATGGCTAGAATGCTTCTTAAGAAAAAAGGTGTTGAGATTGTTGGTGTTTGTGATAGACACCCTGATAGAGTAAATAAAGATATATTTGAAGTTTTAGGAATCGAAAGAGGAGATAGAAAGTCAGTAATAATTAATGAGAATATAGAAGAAGTTGTTTCAGAAAAAAGCTGTGACTTATGCTTATGTGCTACAGACTCATTTACACAAAAAGCTTTTCCAAGATTAAAATATGTTCTTGAGCAGAAGGTTAATGTAATATCTACAGCGGAAGAGATGGCATATCCTAAAGCACAGAATCCAGAACTTGCTAAAGAGTTAGATAGAATCGCAAAAGAAAATGGAGTGTCAATTTTAGGAACTGGTATTAACCCAGGATTAATAATGGACTTATTAGTTGTATGTTTAACAGGATGTATGACAGATGTTGAATATGTTGAAGCAAAGAGAGTAAATAGTTTATCACCTTTCGGACCTGCAGTAATGGAAGAACAAGGTGTTGGAATTACTGTTGAGGATTTCAATAAAGGAGTAGCTGATGGTTCTTTAGCTGGACATGTTGGATTCTCAGAGTCAATAAATATGATAGCAGATGCAATTGGATGGAATGTTGAAAAGTTAGAGCAACAAATGAAGCCAATCGTTACAACAGTTGATAGAAAATCTCCATATGGATTTGCAGCAGCTGGCAACGTAGCAGGTGTTAACATGACTGGTCAAGGATATGTTGATGGAGAAGTTAAAATTGATATGATTCACCCACAACAAATAGAGCCAGAGATGGAAGGAACATTCACTGGAGATTACATAACAATTAAAGGTACTCCAGAAGTAAATATGGCAATCAAGCCTGAAGTTGAAGGCGGACTTGGAACAATCGCTATGTGCGTTAATATGATTCCTCAGGTTATTAATGCTAATCCAGGATTGAAAACTATGCTTGATTTACCAGTACCAAGAGCAATTATGGGTGACATGAGAAACATGATCAAATAGGGTGGTGAGTAATATGATTAAAAAAGGTACTTGGGTAGAGGTTGAGAGAACAGTCTTAGAGCCAGAAGAGAGATCACCTCATATACCAGAAGAGACTAAGAAAACTCCTTTAATTATGTGGATAAAAGGTTTCTGTCTTGAGGATTGTGAATTAGGTGAATGGGTTAAGGTAGAGACAATGATAGGAAGAATTGAAGAAGGTAAGGTCGTGAAAGTTGAACCGAACTATACTCATAGTTTTGGAAATTATATTGGAGAAACATCATATATAGGAAAGCAAGCAAAGGCTATTCTTAGAGGAAGGGATTAAGGGGGTGAAGTGGAATGAACAAGTATGAAAAGATGATGGCAAGAAAAAGCGAGATAATGCTGAAATCTGTTGGTGTTGATTATGCTCAGTATGAATACGGAAAAATTGCTTTTGATTATGAAAAATTAATGAGAGATACAGGGTATACTCTTAATGATGTTATGCAGATTCAGAAGGAAGCAGGAGTAGGTAATACCCCTTTATTAGAGCTTAAAAATATGACTGAACTTGCTAGAAAAGTATCTAAAACAGGTAAAGCTGCTAGGATTATGGTTAAGGATGAACAATGTAATCCATCCGGAAGTTATAAGGATAGAAGAGCATCTGTTTCAGTATTTGAGGCAAAGAAAAAAGGTTATAAAGGTGTAGTTTCAGCAACTTCTGGAAATTATGGAGCTGCAGTTGCTTCTCAAGCAAATATGAGAGGATTAGATTGTATTATTGTTCAGGAGTGTTTTGATTCAAGAAAAGTTGGTCAACCTGAGATTGTAGAGAAAGCTAGAAAGTGCGAATGTTATGGTGCTGAAGTACTTCAATTAACTGTTGGACCAGAACTTTTCTACACATTCTTAAAGGTGTTGGATGATACATCTTTCTATAACGCGTCACTATACTCAAATTACGGAGTAGCTGGTGTTGAAACTCTTGGTTATGAAATAGCTGAGGAGTGTAGAGAAAAATTTGGTAAAGACCCAGAAGTTGTTATATGTACACATGCTGGAGGGGGAAATCTTACTGGTACAGCAAGAGGTCTTAAGAAAGCGGGGGCGCTTCAAACAAAAGTTGTTGGTGCATCAGCTAATTTATCTGGACTTCATATGGCATCTGATACTCAATTTAATAGGAAGTCATTTACAACAGGGCATACTGGTTTTGGAATACCATTCATGACTAACCCTGATAGATCAGATGTTCCAAGAAGCGCAGCTAGACCGTTAAGATATATGGATAGATATGTTACTATAGCCCAAGGACAGATATTCTATATGACTGAATTACTAGCTCAGATAGAAGGACTTGAGAGAGGGCCGGCTGGAAATACTTCTCTTGCGGCTGCGTTTGTTATTGCTCAGGAGATGGAAAATGATGAGATTATTGTAGTTCAGGAAACTGAGTATACAGGAGCAGGAAAACATGTTGGTCCACAGCTATCATTTGCTAAGGAAAATGGTATTAAAGTTATAAAAGGGAATCCTTCAGAAGAAATCCCAGGAGAAAATATAATACTTCCAGAGCATCCAGAAAAGCTTACTATTGAAGATATGGATCTTAATGGATACAGAAGATCATTGATAAAGAATGCTGTTATGGGATTAGAAGATAAGACTATTGGAAAAGAAGATCTTGAATATCTATGTGATGAAACTAAACTTGAGCAAGTTAAAGTATTAGAGATGTTAAGTGAATTCGATATATGCGTAAAATAATTAGTGTGGAGGATGAACATGAAGAGAGCAGATGATTTCGAGAAAAGAAGAGAACATTTAAAGAACTTAAGTAGTGAACAATTAAAAGAGAGATTTTGGGCATTAACTGAAGAGATTGTTAAGCCTATGGTTGATCTTGCTGAGAAGAATACATCTGCTTCAATTGAGCGTTCTGTTCTATTAAGAATGGGATTCTCTAGTATTGAAGCAGGCGAGATAGTAAAACAAGGACATACATGGAACCTACTAGGAAAAGGTATGGGAAATGTTGTACTTACTTATGCTAAGATGAATAATATGGAATACAGAGAAGCTGGTAAAGAGTTAGCAGAAGGTAAGGGTTGGAATGAAGTAAGCAAGAAGATGAGAGGTGAGAACTAATGATAGAAAAATTAGAGAAAAACACTCAGATTGATGTTGAAGAAATTTTAAAAGACTTAGATAAGTACGAGCCAAGAAGAAGGGGGTGGCATTGGAGAGAGCCTCATGAAACTGGTAAATTAGGCGAATTTGAATATAGTGAAATTTCAAAAAGTTTAAAAAATTATGAGGGCATCCCAGCAGCTCCTAGCTTTGGAAATATAGATCCTCAACCTATGCCTGTTATAACAACAGAGGTTGCTTCAGGAAGATTTGAAGATGACATAAGAAGAATGAGAATGGCTGCATGGCATGGTGCTGATCACCTTATGGTTATTAGAACTGCTGGACAATCTCACTTTGATGGATTGATAGAAGGATCTCCAGAGGGGATTGGTGGAGTTCCAATAACAAGAAAGCAAGTTAGAGCTACAAGAAAAGCAATTGATTTAATAGAAGATGAAGTAGGAAGAGAAATTAATTTCCACTCATATGTTTCAGGTGTAGCAGGACCAGACGTTGCAGTTATGTTTGCAGAAGAGGGAATAAATGGTGCTCACCAAGATCCACAGTATAACGTACTTTATAGAAACATTAATATGGTAAGATCATTTGTTGATGCTGCAGTTGCTAAAAGAATAATGGCATGGGCTGATATTCTTCAAATAGATGGTGCACATAATGCTAATGCTACAGCTATGAAGGGATATGCTGTTATGCCAGAGCTTATGGTTCAGCATGCAATAAATAGTAAGTTCTCTGAAATGGTTGGAATGAAGAAAGAGAATATAGCACTTTCTACAGTTCCACCAAGTGCAGCGCCAGCTCCTTTATTAAAGCTTGATCTGCCATATGCAGTTGCATTAAGAGAATTCTTCTCAGAGTATAAGATGAGAGCACAGATGAATACTAAGTACATGACTTCTTGTACAAGAGAAGCGACAGTGACACACTGTATGAACTTATTAATATCTGCATTAACTTCTGCTGACATTCAGAGTACAATCACTCCAGATGAGGGAAGAAACGTACCTTGGCATTACAATAATATCCATGCTACAAACACTGCTAAGCAAGCATTAATTTCTATGGATGGAATTAAAGAGATGGTTCAGCTTAAAGAAACTGGTTATTTAGCTGATAAGGTTAGAGATATTCAAGAGAGAGCTATATTATTCATGGAGGAAATCATTGAGGAAGGTGGATACTTCCAAGCAGTTGAAAAAGGATTCTTTGTTGACTCAGGTAATTATCCAGCAAGAAACAATGATGGTATTCCAAGAGAGATAGATAAAGGTGTTGCTGCAGGTACAGTTGTTGAGAGAGAAGAAGATTACTTCGCACCAGTATGTGCACATTTTGGATATAATAATGTACCAGAAGAATATAACAAGCCATGTGATGCTATTGATAATTGTACATTATGTGATCACTCTAAGATAGTTTATATTGATGAGTTAGATGAGGAAGATAATGTTGCAAATAGAATGGAAAGAGTTAAAGATGATGGAACTATAACTCCAGAGGTTGAGTGGAAGAAAGATGGATACGTAACAGTAACATTATTCATACCAGAGGATGAGTTAGTTTCAGAAGCAGCAGCTCTTGAAATAGGAAGAAAGATGAATCTTACTGATGTTGAGATAATTCATAAGCAAGTTCAACATGCGTCAGAAGGAACTCTTGTTGAGATAAAGGGTAGAGTAAACTTTACTGTTGATAAGGCAAATCTTAAGGTTCCTGAAAAGGTTAAGGTCCTAGATGAGCAGTTTATGAAAGAGTATATCACTGAGAAGCCAATGAAGGTTGTATGTGCTACAGTTGGAGAAGATGAACACTCAGTTGGATTAAGAGAGACAATTGATATTAAACACGGTGGTATTGAGAAGTATGGAATCAAGTACGAGTATCTTGGAACTTCTTGCCCAGTAGAAAAACTTGTTGATGCTGCTATAGAGTGTGAGGCAGATGTAATTCTTGCAAGTACAATAATTACTCATAATGATGTTCACACTAAAAACATGAAGAAGATTCATGAGCTTTGTGTTGAAAAAGGAGTTAGAGATAAGTTGATCTTAGCTTGTGGCGGTACGCAGGTAACAAATGAGGTTGCAAAAGCAAATGGAATGGATGCTGGATTTGGAAGAGGAAAAAGAGGTAAACACGTTGCTACATTTTTAATTGAAGAGAGAATGAGAAAGCAAGGTGACGATAGAGAGAGGGTTTATATCGCAGAATAATTTAGCTTATAAATTAAATGGGTGTTCTTGATATTTAATCAAAATGGGGATGTTTTGGGGAATTATTTAAATATAAACAATAAAGAACAGAGAAGAAAGAATAAATATTGTAGATATTCTTCATACTTCAGAATATCTATAAAGTGTAAAAGAGAGCACCGTGAGGTGTTCTCTTTTTAAAAGGTGAGGTACAATTTGCGGAGGTGATAAATTTGAAAGCTGATTATATAATAGCTGAGATTGGAAGTACTACTACATTGGTAACAGCTTTTGACTTCAGTGGTGAATTTCCACAGGTACTAGCGCAAGGAAAGGGATATACCACAGTTCTTGAAGGGGATGTAACCATTGGACTTAAGCAAGCTATAGATGATATTGAAAGACAAATCGAAGAAAAACTTACTTGGGATAGAATGATTGCAACAAGTAGTGCAGCTGGTGGGCTTAAGATGACGGTTCATGGGCTTGTTCACGATATGACAGTAAAAGCCGCAAGAGAGGCGGCTCTTGGTGCTGGTGGAATAATCAAAATGGTTACATCAGGAAAAATGAGAGCAAGTGATATTAGAAGAATAAAGAAAATTCAACCTAACTTGATAATGATAGCTGGTGGTACGGATCATGGAGAAAGAGATACTGCCTTATTTAATGCTGAACTTATTAGAGAAGCAGATCTAGACATACCTGTTATTTACTGTGGTAATGTTGCTAACCAGGAGGAAATTAGAGAGATCTTTGAGGAAAAAGAATTGTATGTGGTTGATAATGTATATCCTAGAATCGATGAGTTAAATGTTGAACCTGCTAGAGAGGTTATTCAGAATGCATTTGAAAACAATATAATCAAGGCACCTGGGATGGATAAGATAAGAGATATGGTTGACGGAGCCATCATGCCAACACCGGGAGCTGTAATGCAGGCAACAAAGATGCTTTATGAAATCATAGGAGATGTTATTGTTTTAGATGTTGGTGGAGCAACTACGGATCTTCATTCAGTTACTGAAGGTGGAGCCGATATTGCAGATATACTAGTAAATCCAGAGCCAAAAGCTAAGAGAACAGTTGAAGGGGATCTTGGATTATTCGTTAATAGCAAGAATGTAATTGATCTTTTAGCTGAAAGGGATCTTGAAGGGCTTTCAAAAGAATATGTAACAGAGCATATAAGAGCAATTCCAGAAAGCAATGAAGAGCGACAATGCAGTGAAATTCTCTGTAAAAAAGCAGTTGAACTTGCAGTGACAAGACATGCTGGGTATGTGAAGAGATTATTTGTAGGAAAGAATAATTTCGTAGCATATGGAAAAGACTTATCAAAAGTTAAATATATAGTTGGAACAGGTGGCGCATTAACAAGATTACCACATGGAAGAGAAATACTTGAGGGGATAAAGTATAGAGGGGAAGATCTTTCAATGTTACCTCGTGAAGATGCTAAGATAAAGATTGATACCATGTACATCATGGCATGTGCAGGAGTCTTGAGTTTAGAGGACGAAGAAGCGGCTAGGAAGCTTTTGGAGTTTAGTATTCATTAATAGATTGGGAAAAGAAATGTCCATAGTTCACAACTCTCAACTCACAACTTGTTTTTTGTTCTTATGTATTAAAACTTACGAAATTAGGGGGAAAGAAAATGAAGTATCCTTGTTTAGAAGTAGATTTGAAAAAGATTGAGGAAAACACTAGGTTTATTGTTGATAAATGTAGTGAAAAGGGTATAAATTGTTTTGCTGTAACAAAGGTATATTGTGCTTATAAAGAAATTGCCGAAGCATCACTTAGAGGAGGTGCATATGGGCTTGCTGACTCTAGAGTTCAGAATCTTTATAAGGTAAAAGACCTTGATTGTCTTAAACTTTTACTAAGAATCCCTATGAAGAGTGAGGTTGAGGATGTAGTTAGACTTGCAGATATAAGTTTGAATTCAGAAATAGAGACCATCATGATGTTGGACGAGGAAGCAAAAAAACAAGGAAAGGCTCATAAGATTATATTAATGATTGATCTTGGAGATTTAAGAGAAGGTGTATGGTTCCAAAGACTTGATACTATTGTTGAAGATATCCTAGAACTTAAAAATATTAAACTTCATGGAATTGGAACAAACCTTACTTGTTATGGTGGTGTTATGCCAGATGATGAGAATCTTGGAAAGTTATTAGAAATAAAAGATGAAATTGAGAAAAAATATAATATAACTCTTGAAATCGTGTCAGGTGGAAATTCAAGTAGTTTATATAAGGTATTAAATGATACAATGCCTGAAGGGATAAACATGCTAAGAATTGGAGAGACCATAGTTTTAGGAAGAGAAACAGCTTATGGAGAGTTGGTAGAAGGTATGCATGACGATGCATTTATTCTTAAAGGGGAGATAGTTGAACTTAAGAATAAACCTTCAGTTCCAATAGGAACAATAGGTATGGATGCATTTGGTAACAAACCAACCTTTGAAGAAAGAGGAGAAATTAGAAGAGCGATTATAGCATTTGGAAGACAGGATGTAAATCCAGATGGTATTGAACCTTTAGATGAGAAGATAGATATACTTGGAGCTAGTAGCGATCATCTTCTTATGGATGTAACAAATTCTTTAAAAGAGTATAGAGTAGGAGATGTCATTGAATTTAAGGTTGATTATGGGGCATTGTTAAATGTAAGTACTTCAGAGTATGTTGAGAATGTTTTTAAATAGAAAATAATAGTTGAAAGTGGACAGTTGATAACTGTCCACTTTTGTATACTTCAGTGTTACATGATATGTACAATAGAATATAAATAAATTTATCAATTGTTGAAATAATATGCAGTATTACGGTATAATGTAAGTCAAGTTGAATTGTTTTAAAAGGAGGGGTATATGAGATTAAATACTTATGGTTACACATATGTTGGTAGTTCGGGAATAAATGGAGATGTATTTTATATATCACATGATAAAAAGCTTTTCTTATTGGCTGATGGAGCATCGGGTGCGGGAGCAAATGGGAAAGTTCTAATGGGACAAATCTGTATTGAAACTGTTAAAGAATTTGACTTTTTTACTTCCGGATTAACTCCAGAAGAATATCTTGATAAAATAATATTGGATATAAATAATAGATTGATTAAAATATCTCAAGAACGTAAAGGAAATGTTTTTGGAACTATTCTAATAGCACTATTTCATGAAGATGAATTTACAATTACTTCAGTAGGTGATTCTCCTGCATATTATTCTGATGGTATTACTACTAAACAAGTAGCTAAAAATCCTAAAAGGTATGAATGGATGATTGAAAGAGGATTTATTACTAAAGGAGAGTATGAAGGATATATTTCAAATATGCATCCAATGATGTGGAGTTGTTTTGAGAATTTTATTCCAATGGTAGTTCCAAACAACAAGATAGAAAAAGTAGAAGCAAAGATTGGTGATATTATTGTAATGTGTTGTGATGGAGTTAGTGATTGGGTTTCAGGTGATGAAATTGTAAATGAGATAAGAAATAGTGAATTAGAATATGCACTAAAAAGAATTTCTGAAATTTCTAAGGAAAGAGCATTGTTAAAAGAGGAGTATCATGATGATATTACGATTATTGCAATAAAATGCGAATGATATAAATAAAGTTAAATAAGGGGGATAACTATGAAGTATTTAGAGATATCGGGAAGTATAAAGTTATAGGGAGAGCTTATGAAAGAAAAGTTATTGTTAAGATTTTATGTTTACCATATTTTTTTTGAATGACTTATTGAAAAAACAAATACAAGTTATAAATCATATAGAAATTTACTATTCGACAAAATAATGCGTATTTAGTAATATAAGATGGTATGTCGTAAAAGTACGAAAGAAATGTTTAAGGGGGAAAATAAGGATGAAAAAATTTAATAAAATAATCTCCGTGGCTATGATTTTAATCATGACAATGGGTATTTTTGTAGGATGTGGAGCAAAAAATGAGTCTGCAGACTCATCAGTAGATACAAAAGAAACTAAAAAAGAACATATAACATTATGGTTACCACCTATCGGTGAAAATGATGAAAAAGTATGGGAGCCTATCTTACAAGAATTTGAAGAGGCTAATAATTGTGAAGTTGATTTAGAAATAATATCTTGGGAAAACTATCCTGAGAAATACGCTACAGCAATAGCAGCAGGACAAGGTCCAGATGTTGGGTATATGTATGCTGAAATGTTCCCACAGTTCATTGAAGTAGGGGCAGTTGAAGATTTAACATCATACTTAACAAAAGAAGATTATGAAAACTTTATATACGTAGAAGATGGTAAGATGTTAGGTGGTCTATATGGACTTGCTATTGAAGCTGCTAACCCAGCAGTTTTATATTACAATAAGGATATATTAGCTGAAATAGGTGAAGAGGCTCCAGTAACTTGGGAAGATTTCAGAAGAATAGCTAAAAAAGCAACAAAAGATACTGATGGTGATGGAAAAATCGACCAATGGGGATTTGCTCAAGGTTGGGGAAGAAAAATGTTCGGAGACCTTAACTGGAATTGGTACGGATTTAACTGGCAAGCTGGTGGAGAGTTATACAATGATGATTTAAAAACAGTAAGATTTAATGATGAAGCAGGACTTGAAGCTGCTCAATTCTTATATGATCTTAAATTTGTAGACAAAGTTATTCCAGAGAATGCAATGGCACAAACAAATAAAGAGATGTTACAAACAACTTTTGGACCTGGTAAAGCTGCATTCAGTATATGGTTATCATCTGCTGCAGATGAGATACTAGATAAATCATTCCCAGATTTAAATTATGGATTCATTACTTCTCTTAAAAACAAAGATATGGGAACATTCGCATCTGTTGACCAATTAACATTAATGTCAGCAGCTGAAAATAAAGAATTATCTTTTAAATTAATGAAACATATGTTAAGTGTTGATTCTATGACTAAATTCCATGCTCATCATCCAAGAGCACCAATTTCTAAAAATGAGCCATATCAAGGTGATGAAAGACTTAAAGAAATGATTCAAAATGAAAAAGGGGTATACAGACCATTGGTTGTAGCTCCTCATGGTGTTGAAGTATATGAATATTTATGGAAACAATTACAAAGCATGATGGCTGGAGAAGTTACTCCTAAAGAAGCTTTAGATGAAGCTGCAAGATATGCCAATGATTTATTAGAACAATAACATAAATACTCTTCTTAAGAACAAGCATTAAAAATAGACTCTATTTTTAGTGCTTGTTCTTTGAAAAAAGTAAAACAATAGGGGAGGAACTTGTTATGAGGAAATCATTAAAAAAAACCAGTGCATATGGTTATATATTCCCGCTTTTTATATTACTAACTAGTTTTTATGTAATACCTATATTAATGTCTTTATATTTTAGTTTTACTAAATATAATATTATGACACCTGCAAAATATATTGGGTTAAAAAACTATATGAATCTTTTTAAAGATAAGATGTTTATAGCCTCTATGAAAAATACTTTGATTTTTACTATTTGTGTTGTTCCTGTCCAGACTATACTTTCATTGATTATAGCAGTATGTCTTACAGGAAGAGGTAAAAGTAAGTTGGCAGAGTTTGTTAAGGGAGTGATGTTTATTCCTGTAATTTCGTCTATGATACTTATTGGAATTGTATGGAGAATAATGCTTAACGGACAAGAATCGCCGCTTAACGTAATTTTCACTTTTTTGGGTTTTGACGTACCTAATTGGATTGGAGATCCTAAACTTGCCCTTATTACATTAATGATGATTGCTATATGGAAAAATGTGGGTTATTTTATGGTAATATATATTGCAGGAATCATGGATATTCCTAAAAGTTATTATGAAGCTGCAAGGGTAGATGGTGCAAGTAAGTGGAATGAATTTTGGAATATTACAGTTCCTCTTTTAAAACCCACTACAATTATGGTTCTATTCTTAGGTTTTATATGGTCATTTCAGATATTTGACCTTGTATATACTCTAACTGGAGGAGGACCAGGTATGAGTACTATGACAGTAGTACTTCATATATATAATTTAGCATTTAAGCAGTTTAATGCAGGGTATGCAATGGCAGTAGCCAATATTTTATTCTTTATAATTGCATTTTTTTCAATACTTCAGAAAAAGTTTTTAAAGAGAGATGAGTCAATATATTAGGAGGAAATAAATGAAAAGTATAAAAAGAATACTGGGAGATATTTTGTTATTAATGATTGCTTGTTGTATGATAGTTCCCTTTATATATATGATAATAACTTCATTAAAAGTTACATATACTGCGTATAATTTTGATTTTTCTCTTTCTAATATAACTCTTCAGAACTATATTACAATATTTAAAGAGAAAAACTTTTTACATTATTTTATTAATAGTATGGTTATCTCTATGGGAGGAGTTATTTTAAATGTATTTTTTAGTAGTTTAGCTGGGTTTGCATTTGCGAAAAAAGATTTTCCAGGAAATGATAAACTGTTTTTCTATATGATTATGACACTTATAATACCTTCTCAAGTTACAATGATACCTCTTTACATAATAATGAGAAATTTGGGATGGATAAACAGCTATTATGCACTTATTCTTCCCATACCAACAGCTTTTGGGGTATTTTTAATGCGTCAGGCAATACTAAATGTACCTGATGAGTTATTGGATTCAGCTAGAATAGATGGCTGTTCGGATATTAGAATGTTCTTTCAAATAATTATACCACTTATCAAACCAGCGATTATAACTCTTACTATTTTCACATTTATAAGTGCTTGGAATGAATTTCTATGGCCTTTAATTATGACTACTGATGATTCAGTTCGTACCTTGACAGTAGGACTTTCAAATATGCAATCACAGTATACTGTGAATTATGGATTAGTTATGGCAGGAGCAACTCTTACATTTTTGCCTTCTTTTATTTTTTATTTAATTATGCAAAAGCAATTTGTTGAAGGGATTACCTTGTCGGGAATGAAAGGATAGCTGTTTGTATTAACCATAAGAGGTCTAGAGAAATTTTCACAGCCTTTTATGGTTAATATGAAGATGTAATAAAAAAATAAGATTAATTCAATTAATAAGTTTTACTTATTCTAAAGTATTTAAAGCTTTCTTAAAGAAATCAATAAAGCCCTTATCATAATTGCTTTTTGAACCATCATTATTATTCTCAATATCCATATAAAATTTACCTGAGTTAATTTCAACTGATAAAGAATTTAAAGGGAAACCTTTAACTCTATTTTTATGTGGACTAGAAGTTAATATAAACTCTTCAGAAGATATATCATCACCATCGTATGCTATAATTGTATTCTCATCTAGAACAAGACATATACCATTTTTATATTTAGCAATAGCATGTCCGCCCATTTGAGAAGCAATAGATGCATAGTGTTCAATCATTTCTTCATCACTAAGTGTCTTTCCATTAACTCTTCTAACATGTACTCCAGGTTGTTCATTCTTTTCAAGTCCTTTAATAAATAGCCCAGAATCACAAGAAAAAACAGGCCTCTTAAGTACGCTATAATATGCCAAGGCTTTCAGCTTTGCATTTTCAAGTGGGTCATTACCACTCTCATCTACATCAGGAATATCCTTGTTAAAATCTTTTAAAGATAGAATATTAATCTCTAGTGAAGCCAGTATTTTTTTCATTGAATTAAGTTTGCCAGGATTTGTTGTGCCGTATACTATTTCCAATTAAATTCCTCCTCTTTATACAAAGAACAAATAATAGAGAACAAAGAACAGATATTGATACCTTTCAGCTGTTTTGTTCTCTTTAAAATATTTTACCATAAATTTATATAACAAAAAAAGAACTTTATCTAACCATGCAGATAAAGTTCCTTCTATAATATATAGATATTCTGAAGTATGAAGAATATCCACAATATTTGTTCTCTGTTCTTTATTCTTTGCTATTTTAGCTCAAGTGTACTCAAAAACATATCCATAACTGTATCTGCTTTGACTTCGCTCAGAACTAAGCACTCTTTACTCTCAGGATAGAACATGTTCCAGGAATCTACAAGAAGTTGTCCTCTTGTCACACCTTGTGTAACCACTTTCACTGGTGCTGAGATTCCGCTGCAGGTACTGTTATCTAAATAATAAGCTATATTTAAAATATCATTTATGATACAACCATCAAAGTTTTCAACTTTTCTATGAAAGTCCATATAGAATTTTGTAACCTCATATATGAAGTTTCCAACTTCGTTTTTATCTTTAAAATTAAGGGTTACATCAGGCGTTAAGAATATCTTACGTGTTACATCTAAAGTTACCATAGTAATTGGGACTTTAGATTCTAAAACGAGTTCAACAGCCTTTGGATCATGATAATAATTAAATTCTGTAACAGGTGACATATTTCCAAATGCTTTATAAGTACCACCCATTGATATGATTGAGTTGCATCTATTGAAAGTATTCTTATCCTTTAAGTATGCTCTAGCAAGATTAGTTAGAGGACCTAAGGCTATGATATCTATGTTATCATATTGTCTTAAACTTTCTAAAATAAAATCTTCAGCTTGTACTTCTGAACAGTAATCAAAACCTTTTCCATAGTAAGTTTCTCCAAGACCATCTTCGCCATGGGTATCTTTTGCATCAATGGACTCTCCATTAAGATTAGGAATTCCACTTGTGTAAACAGGGATATCCTCACCTAAAAGGTTTAAAATAGCTTTTATATTTTTTGCACTTTCCAAACTATTAACATTTCCACTTACACTTGTTATGCCAATGATATCAATTTTAGCTTTAATAGCAAAAATTAAAGCTAAAGCATCATCTATTCCACAATCACAATCTATGATAACCTTGTTTCTAATCATCTGCACCCTCTCTTGGAGTAATGTTCGACATTAGATACATGAATGGTGTATCTATAATTGCGGCGATATACTTAACTATCAAAGTTGTGATAATTACAGTAAAAGCTATTGACATTGGAAAGATACCAACTAGAGCAAAACCTAAGGTTACAAGAATAGAATCAACAAGTTGAGATATTAGTGTTGAACCATTATTTCTAATCCATAAAGTTTTTCTAGAGTTATTCCAGTTTTTAAGCCTTGAATAAACATAAACATCTAATGATTGACTAACTAGGTATACTAAATTCCCTACTAAAACAGCTTTTAAAGCACCACCATTTATAGAGAAAAATAGGTCTAAAGCCTCATTAAAGTTTGAACTGTAATCAAGTCCTTGAAATATTGTGGAAATATACATAATGATTATAAATGAAATGTTTGCAAAGATTGAAATATGGACGGATTTTTTTGCTTCCTTATAACCATATTTCTCATTTAAAAGGTCAGTGGCAAGGAAAATACCTGCAAACATAACATTACCTAAGGTTGCTTCAAGTTCAAAGAGTCCAAAATCAAAAATTACACCTTTGTTAACTTGTAGATTTGCAGCAATAACACTTAGGACGATGTACCCCAAAATACCACGTTTCCCAAAGAATTTGTATGCAGCCGCTATAAGTGCAAAATTTACAACTGCAAAGATTAAAAATACTAATAAATTACTCATAATTATCTCCTCCTAGTTTTTTTTACGCAGGATGGTTACGAACTGCGGTTTTTTAGCAAACAGGTCTATTATATAGGATATTATGGGAAAGTACAAGCTTTAATGCAAAGAAAAGAGAAGAAAGAATAAAGAACAAGTAAGGTTATTTTTCTTCCTATTGTCAGAAAAAATTAATGAAAGCTTTCTCTATTGCTCACTAGTTTTAAATTACTTCTTTATTCTTTTTTCTTTGATATAGATATGTTATACTAGCTTTGGTGATGAAAAATGATGAGATATAGTGTAATAAAGAAAAAATTCCCGAGGGAAATTGTTCTCTTAAAGGCAACTCCATGTAAATGGGGCAAGTGTTCATTCTGTGACTATATACATGATAATTCAATGGATATTGAGTATATTAATCAAGTGAACTTTCAGGCTCTTCAGCAGGTTACTGGTGAATATGGGGTTCTTGAAATTATAAACTCAGGAAATGTCTTTGAACTACCAAAGGAAACTCTTGAGGGAATTAAGAAAAAGGTAGATGAATTGGGTATAAAGAAATTATTTTTAGAGGCCCATTGGATATATAGGAATCGGCTTCAGGAAATGAGAGATTTCTTTGGGGTTGATATTATATTCAAAACGGGACTTGAGACTTTTAATGAGAGCTTCAGAGAAGAAGTTTTAAAAAAAGGTTTCCATTATAAGAACCTTTGTGAATTGAGAGGTTATTTTGATTCAGTTTGTCTTATGGTAGGAATAAAAGGACAAACCAAACAGATGATAAAAAATGATATAAAATTAGCACTTGAGAATTTTCAGCATTTCACTGTGAATGTATATACTGAAAACTCAACTGACATTAAACCGGATAAGGAACTGAGAGCCTGGTTTCAAGAAGAGTTTAGATGGCTTGAGGATGAGAAAAAGTGTGAAGTGTTGTGGGTTAATACTGATTTTGGAGTAGGTTAAAAATTAATTACATATTTAACAAAAGTATATTTAAGAAGTGGATATAACGAAAGAAAGAAGGAATTAAGATGTCTACATTAAAACCAAAATTATTTACTACGTTAAAAGATTATACTAAGGAACAGTTTTTGAAGGATATAACAGCGGGTATTATTGTTGCTATTATAGCATTACCATTGTCAATAGCATTGGCAATAGCTTCAGGGGTATCTCCAGAAAAAGGACTATACACAGCAATTATTGCAGGATTCCTTATCTCCTTACTAGGAGGAAGTAGAGTTCTTATTGGAGGCCCGACTGGTGCTTTCATGGTAATTGTATACGGAATAGTAACCAAATATGGTGTTGATGGATTAATAATGGCAACCTTGATGGCCGGAGTAATTCTTGTTATTATGGGGCTGTTGCGATTGGGAGGAGTAATAAAATACATACCATATCCAATAACCATTGGATTTACAAGTGGAATAGCAATAACTATTTTTTCTTCTCAAATTAAAGATTTCTTTGGACTGAAAATAGGTGAAGTACCTGTAGAATTCGTGGGGAAATGGGAAGCATATTTTCATGCAGGGAATACAATAGATATACAAACAACCATAATTGGAATCATAGCTTTAATGATTATTATTTTATGGCCAAGAATTAATAAAAAGATACCTGGAGCATTGATTGCACTTATTGTAACATCATTTCTTGTAAAGGTATTTAATTTAGATGTGGCTACAATTGGAAGTAAGTTTGGGGAGATATCTTCATCATTACCAATGCCGCAGCTGCCTGCTTTTGATCTTAATAAGATACCGTTACTTATAGGACCAGCAATTACTATAGCTGTTCTGGGTGCTATAGAATCCTTACTAGCAGCAGTTGTTTCAGATGGAATGATTGGTGGGAAACATAGATCTAATATGGAATTAATTGCACAAGGCATAGGAAATATAGGGTCTGCCTTATTTGGTGGGATTCCAGCAACCGGTGCTATAGCAAGAACTGTGGCAAATATAAAAAATGGTGGTAGAACACCAGTGGCAGGAATGGTACATGCTGTGACGCTTCTGCTTATTTTGGTTATTTTTATGCCGCTAGCAAAGATGATACCTTTAACATCCTTAGCAGCTATACTAATAATTGTTGCATATAATATGAGTGAATGGAGAGAATTTAAAGAATTATTTAAATCTCCTAAAAGTGATATTCTAATTTTACTAGTAACTTTTCTTATAACTGTGTTTATTGATCTTGTTAAAGCAATTGAACTAGGGATGGTACTATCAGCATTTTTATTCATGAAACGAATGAGTGATGTATCTAACGTTAATAGTGTTAACATGGATGCTGCTGAAGAAGATGAAAAAGAGTATTTCAATTTTGAAGAAGAGAGCAAGAAATTAGAAACTTCTAAAAATGTTCAGATTTATGAAATAAATGGACCGTTCTTCTTTGGTGCAGCAGATAAGTTTATAGAAGTTATGAGTCAACTGGGGGACACAACAAAAACTTTAATTATTAGGATGCGAAATGTTCCTTCAATGGATGCTACGGCATTACATGCTTTTAAAAGAATGATAACAATGTGTAAGAGACATAAAATTAAAATATTAATCTCAGGAATTAATGAACAGCCTAAGAGTGTTTTGAAAAAAGCTGCTGTATATGATTTGATTGGAGAAGAAAACTTCTTTAGTAACATAGAGGGTGCAATTAATTATTCTACTAAAGTTGTTTAATCGTGTAATTGAATATAAAAAAATAGATTGGATAGAAGTAATGATAAAAATTACTTCTATTTTTTTTTTTTTTTTTTTGAGTAATTTATTTTAGTGTAAAAATAGGAAAAACGAAAAAATAAATCAGGTGCAGAAAATGACGAAGGAGTATTCCTAAACGGTATTTGTCGAAAATACGTAAATATAATAATAGAAAAATAAGAAGAAAAAAACAAAAAAGATTAGAAAAATCAAAGCAAAAATAGAATTTTTATTGAAAGAGCAGCGATATAGTAAAGTGATAATCAAAAAAAGTATAATATTTAATTATTATTTGTTTTTTAAAATACATTAGAACAGAATTCCTATTGAATTTATATGCAAGAAAATGGAAATTAAAATAGTAATGTCAGCTTATTAGTTGCAATTAATAGTTTCTGCGATTTTAATTCAATAATTTAGGTTTTCATAAGAAAAAAGTTTAATGACTTTTTATAAAAAAAGAACAAAATATTAATTTTTTGGAATTTTTTTAATTGTACAATAATACAAAGTGGTATATAATAAAATTTAATAGGAAAAATATATAAAAAAATGAAGGAAGAGGTTTTATGCATAAAAGTAGGAAAAGACTAGGCGATCTTTTAGTGGATAGTGGGAAACTGACAAAGGATCAATTGAAGGAGATATTGTCATTACAGCGAGGAACAAAGAAGAAATTAGGGGAATTAATAATAGATAATAATATTCTAAGTGAAGATGAAATCATAGAAGTGCTAAAAATTCAACTCAAATTAGATAGGGTATATTTGGATGCTGAAAATATAGATTCAGATGCGATAAAACTAGTTCCAGAGAGAATTGCAAAGAAATATGTAGTACTGCCATATAAAATAGAGGGAAATAGCATGAAGGTAGCGATGGTTGATCCATTGAATCTTTTTGCTATTGATGATTTGGAAATTACTTCTGGTAAAGATATTATACCTGTAATTAGCACAAAAGATGAAATTGAAAGAATAATTGATAAGAGTTACTCCAAGAGTAATGTTGAAAAAGTTGCTGAGGAGTTAAATAAAGAAGTTAGGGATAGAAAAATTACTCTTACAGATGAAGAAGTGAGTTTAGAAGAGATAAAGAATGCTCCAGCAGTAAAGTTAATTGATTCTATTTTTGCCAATGCAATAAAATCAAAAGCAAGTGATATACATATTGAGGTTTTTGATAGTCACGTTAAGATAAGATACAGAATTGATGGAGTATTAAATGAAGTAATAAGGATGCCAAAAGAGTCGCAGGCAGCACTTATTGCTAGAATAAAAATTATGGCAAATATGGATATTGCCGAAAAGAGAATACCTCAGGATGGACGTATTATAACTAATATGGGAAATGAAAAGATAGACTTGAGGGTATCGGTTTTACCAACAATACATGGTGAAAAAGCGGTAATAAGAATACTTAAGAAGGACGACAATCTTGTAAATAAGAATTATTTAGGCTTCAGCGAGAAACAACTTGAAAGAATTGAAAAGATGATAAAAAGCCCTTTCGGAATTGTTTTAGTTACTGGGCCAACAGGGAGTGGTAAAACCACTACGCTATATGCAGTGTTAAATGAGTTAAATAACAGTGATAAAAATATAGTTACTATAGAGGATCCAGTTGAGTATGAAATGGAGGGAATCAATCAGGTAAATATAAACAATAAGGCAGGACTAACCTTCACAGCTGGATTGAGATCAATCTTGAGACAAGATCCGGATATTGTGATGATTGGAGAAATTAGAGATGGAGATACAGCTCAGATAGCTACAAGAGCTGCAATCACGGGGCACTTTGTTTTAAGTACGATACATACAAATGATGCCGCTTCAGCGGTAATCAGACTGGTGGATATGGGAGTTGAATCTTATCTTGTTTCAACGGCTCTTTCAGGGATAATTGCACAGAGGTTGGTAAGAAAATTATGTCCACATTGTAAGGAAAAATTGATTCCCACAAGTGCACAAAGACAGATGGTAGGAATAACTCATGATAAGCACATTGAGTTCTATAATGCTATAGGGTGTTCCAAATGTGGAAACACTGGTTTCAAAGGAAGAATAGGACTTTTTGAAGTTATGGAAATAACAAATAAGCATAGAGATATGATACAAGAGGGAAAATCTACAGAGGATTTAAGGAGACTTAATGATGAAATGGGGATTGTTTCTCTAAAAGAACAAGCATTGGAATATTTAATTGCAGGGGAGATAGCACTTAGTGAATATGCTAAGGTGGCTTTATTAGAATAGCTATGATGAGGGGGGGTATAAGTGCCGCAGTATGTTTATAAAATGATTGATCAGTCAGGTAAAGAGAAAAAGGGGATTTTCAATGCTAATAATAGAAATGAAGTAATGGCTATGATTAGAGAAAATGGCTGTTTTGCAATAGAGGTTAGTGAGAAGGAACAATCAAATGATATAAAGTTGTCTTTATTTTCTAAGGTAAAAGCAAAAGAATTGTCCATATTCTGTAGACAACTTCACACTATGTTAAAGGCTGGAGCACCTCTTATAAAATCAATGGATATCATAAAAGGAAACATGGAAAATAAAAAATTAAAAGTAGCTATAGGAGATTTAATAGATAGTATACAAAAAGGAACAGCTCTTTCAGAGGGAATGCAAGCTCATAGTGAGGTGTTTCCCCCTATGTTGATAAGCATGATAGCAGCAGGTGAAATGAGCGGAACACTTGATGATGTATGTCTTAGGATGGCAGTTCATTATGAAAAAGAAAATAAGCTTATGAGTAAGGTTAAGGCAGCTATGACATATCCATTGATTCTTGTTGTGGTTAGTGCAGTCGTTGTAATCTTTTTACTTACATCTGTTATGCCGCAGTTCGTTGAGATGTTTAAAGAGGGAGGAGTAGAACTTCCCTTACTAACTAGAATGTTAATGAGTGCAAGTGATTTTCTTAGAAACTACATATTGCTTATTATTGGAGTTATTATACTTATTGTTATTGGATATAGATACATAAGAACTAAAGATTCGGTTGCTAATACAATTTTTAAGAACAAGCTTTCTTCTCCCTTAATGGGGAAGTTAAGAAGAAAGGTTGTAGCAGCTCGATTTACAAGAACCATATCCTCAATGATTAAGAGTGGGATACCTATTGTGGATGCCATGGAGGCTGTTGCAGATATTGTTGGTAATGGATATATTAAGGGCAAATTAATAGTTGCTAGAGATAAGCTAATGAAAGGGGAATCATTCTCCGAGGTTGTTGGGGAGATAAAAGAATTTCCACCTATGATTTCAGCCATGTCAAAGATTGGAGAGGAATCAGGGGAACTTGAAGAGATACTTGAGAAAACAGCTGACTTCTATGACGAAGAGGTGGAAGAGGCAGTAAAGAAAATGACTGCCATGATGGAGCCACTACTCATCATAGTGATGGCAGTAATCATTGGCTTTATTGTATTATCAATTATGCTCCCAATGTTCGATATGGCAAACGCCGTGAACGGAGGAATGTAAGCACCGTGAAGTACATTCACGATGAATATAAAATAATATTTAAAAATATGGAGGGGAAATATTATGATTAAAGAGATGGGAAAAAAGAAAAAGAAAGGATTTTCACTTGTTGAGCTTATAGTTGTTATAGCTATAATCGGAATTTTAGCTGCTATTGCTGTGCCTAAGTATTCGGCTTATAAGGATAGTGCTAATAAAAAAGCTGATGAGGTAACTGCTAAGTTGATTGCAGAAGCAACTTTGATGGCTAGTGAAAGTGATGGGTTAAGTACGAAGGCCGATTTTACTTCTCAAACAAAGGATTCATGGAAAAAAATAGAAAAATTTATTTCTAATGATGTAGAAAGCAAATCGCTTTCAGGAGAATTAAATACTGATTATATATGGGATATTGAATTTACTGTAGAAAAATCAAACAGTATAATTAAAGTTGTGCTAAAGACTTTAACTAAAGATGTAAATAATAAAGACGTTATAGAGTCAGCTGGAATCGAATTTAAATTGGAATATTAATAACAAAGGGCACAAAAGTGCCCTCTTCACAAAAATCCCCCAATGGAGGAAAATAACATGTTAAATTTAAACAATAAATTATGTATAGACATAGGTAACAATAAAATAAAAATAACCGAGGCTGCTGTTTCTAAAAATGGAATTAACATTAAGAAGGCAGTCATTTTAGATACCCCAGAGAATTCTTTCAATGATGGGAATATAACAAACCTTATATCCATAAAAGATGAGATTGAGAGAGGGCTTAAGGAGAATAAGATAAAGTGTAAAAATGCTGTATTTACTACTAATAGCTCTAATATCATAACCAGAGAAATAGAAATACCAATGACAAAGGATAAGAATATTAAAGGGATAATAAGAACACAAATGGAGCAATATCTTCCCTTATCCTATGATGCTTATATTCTTGAGTATATAAAGCTTGGGAGTATTGATAATAAACTTATTGTTAGAGTGGTGGTTTTTCCAAAAGATATGGCTAAGAATTACTATGATCTTTGTCATAATCTTCATTTGAAGTCTGTTGCACTTGATGTTCACTCAAATGGAGTAACAAAGCTTATAAAGAGAGCTGATAAAATTAATGGACTTAATCTTCAGGAAGCGTCTGTTGTACTAGTTGACATAGGAGATAGCAGTATCACTTTTAATGGTTATAAGAACAGAGTACTTAAATTCTCAAGAATTATCCAATCTGGATTTGGAGATATCTTTAGATATTTCTATGAGGAAAGAGGAGAGTCAAAAGAAACTGTTATGAAGCTTATTGAGAATATTGATTTGGACAAGTTTTCAGCAGAAGAAAGTGATGCGGAAGCTACAATCATATATGATACTATACTTCAGTGGGGAAGAGAGATTGATAGACTTTTAAACTATTATTCAAATACTTTAAAGAATGAAGTAGATATTATCTATATATATGGTGGTGGAAGTAAACTCAAAGGGATAGAGAAGATTCTCAAGGAGATAGTGGATATTGAGGTTAGAAAGCTAAATGAAATTAATTTTAGAAGTACTTACTTAAAAGATGAAAATATAGAGATGCTCATAAATAATCTTGGAGCATCATTTAGGATAGGGAGGTAACATGAGAGATTTAAATTTTTTCAATGGGTTTATTGAAGATAAAAAGAAAAAGAATAAAATAATTACTATTCTTTTTGCAGTTATATTGGTTACCTTCGTATCAGCCTTTGGATCCATTGCTTATCTTGAGATAATGGTAAATATCCAAAAAAAAGGTATAGAAGAGAATAATAAATTACTGGCTTCAAAAGTTATTAAAAAACAAGAAGAAGCTTTGGAGGAAAGTATTCAGCAGCTAAGAGAAATGAATGAATTTAAAGATCAAGTTAATAGTCTTGTAAGTTTTATAGAGAACTCTTCAAATGTTTCCACAGGGAATATGATAAGAATTTTCAATGCCCTGCCTGAGAATGTAAAAATAACATCTTTCTCCTTTGGCGAAGGAAGTTTCTCAATGCAGTGTAAGTCAAATACACCTTTGGATGTTTACTCAGCAGTGAGAAATTTAAAAGCAATTGGAGTGAAAAAGGTTAATTTTTCAACTATAACAACAGCTGATGAGGATGGAAATGATGTGCAGAGATTTCATTTAAAAGGAGAGATATCAGGTGGGGGGGGACAAATATGAGTAAAAGAGAAAAAGTAATGGTTATGATACTTTTTATATTCGTTTCTATGTTTCTTTTTTATCAGTTTCTCCTTAATCCTAAGAACCTGGAATATGATAACTTAAAGAAAGAAAATGAGACGTTGCAGCTAAGAGCAGAGAAGGTTAAGGGAGAGATAGGAAAGGTTAAGGATAACGAGGAAAGAATTAAAGATATAAGAAATGAACTTGAAAAGTTATCTGTTCACCTTTTTGAATTATATGAAGAGGAAGATATTGGGATTGTTCTTTATGAACTTATATCTAAATCTGAGATAAATGTAAACAGTATTACAATATCACCAACAACTGTAGAACAGATAATATCTATTGGAAATTCAGGTGAAGAGAGACCGTTAAGTACAATTGAGAATAGTTATTCAAAAGTTATAAACAATTTTGAGGATAATACTGATTCTCTGAATAGGGAAGACTCATCTGAGGTTAGTGAGGATAAAATTCAGGAAATTACAGTTCCTAAAATAGGTGTTGCCATGAATTTCAACGGTGAATACCGGTCGATAGTTAAATTTATATCTGATATTGAAAAATACGAGAAGAAATTCTTGATAAGAAATATTGTCTTAAATAGCGTAAAAGGTGAGTTTAATGAACTAAGTGGAAGTATAGTAATGGATGCATATTTATTACCTTTACCCAAAATGATTGATGAGAATATTTTTATTCCTGAGGGAAAAAGAGATAATCCTTTCACATCAATTTCAGATGATAATACCAAATTAGATTTTATAAATAGAATTCCTGATATTTTTATGGTTTTAAAGCCAACAAGCGCTGATATCGATTCAATGATTATAGGGTTAAATAATAATGCTGAAGAGAGTAGTATTGATTTTGATAGTGAAAATTTTGAGGAGTGTAGTATTCATTTAAAAGAAGAGTCAGGAAAGATTTTTATAAACTATAAACTTGGAGATAGTAGTTATCCTAAAGAAGGTTTTACGGAAATTAAACCAAATACAAATGGAATTATATCTATGAGGGTTTTGTCAAGTTTGCGAAATAGAAATGATGAAAATGGAGTTAATGTTAAAATAATAAATGAAACATCATATAAGTTTATTTATAACGTATTGGGTGACGATATGGAGAAACCAAGATTTGTTATTGCTGAGAAAAAAGGAAATGTTGAGGAGGAATAGAGATGAAAAATATGGGCAAGAAACATGGAACAACCTTTATCGAGATTGTTCTTGCTCTCTCAATCATAGGAATCATATCTTTAGCTATATTCAACAATATATTTTTTTCAATTAAACAAAATTCTCTAGCAGATAAGAAACAGAAGAATAGTATTATTGGACAAATGGTATATGAGGAGATAAAAAATATAAGCGATGAGAAGTTTAAAGACATGCTTTTTTCATTAAGGGACAGGAGAACCTTTTCAGATTTAGTTGATGGTTTTACAGATATAACAAATGAAACTATAAATGAAAAGATTACGAAAGAAATTAATAAAAAGCTTGCTGGTGAAGGTACTAACTACTTTAAGCTATATAAGGAAAATGAAAGTGACTTATATGTGTTGATTTCCTTCTCAGGGCTAGATTTCACAAAAGAAAACATGGGTCTTAATATAAAGTACCCCATAAAAGGAAAGAATGATGCGGACTATTCTGATTGGATACAAGAAAGTAGCTGTGATGCTTCTTTTACTATTGAAGAGGAAAATGATCTTTATAAGGTAATAATAAAAAGAAAAGGTATAAAAACACATTCAATTATTAACAATCTTGAAATTGATCAAATAAGAGGACAAGTTTTATGTAAAAGTAAGGACATAATAATTCAGAACATGGGGAATAAACCAATTACTCAGGAAATTAGTGGGAATGATGGTGCTCAAATATACATTAATAATAATACTGATGAAAAATTCAAGTTTATATTAAAAAATGAAAGTAATGACTCAATGAAAATATATCTTAACCAAAAAAGCAGTGACAATGATAATGAGAATGGGAAAATAGAATTCTCATCCAATGGAGAAAAGATTCAGATTTTCCTTAATGATAGTAATGCAAATCCCTTTGGAGAGAATGTTAAAACCAGCAATGTATGTAAATATAAAGTGAGTATTTTTAATGAGGAAAATGGAACAGTGAAAAATATGTCAGAAATAATTGGTTATAAGAAATTTAAGAGGTCTGGGGAATGAGAAAAAAGAATGGATCAATATTAATATACGTAATGATGATTTTTGCAGTTCTCATGATAATGGGGGCAACTTTATCAATGTTAACAATGCAGAATATTAAAAACAGAAAGCATTATTCTGAGTCAAGAGTTAATCTTTACTATAGTGAAAGTGGAGTTGATGTAACTTATGGTATTCTTAAGGAATATGTTAAAAAGGCTGCAGACTACTCAACAAAAAATACTAATCTAGAAATACAGATTAAAATTGATAAGGAATTGGAAAGACTTAATAATATTCATGAAGTAATGGAAACTGGAAGAATGGAAGTGGATTTAAGCAGTAATAGAATTAAATTTTTTAACAAAGAAGGGTATCCTATTGATCCTACTGAAGGAATTGAGATTCTTACGGAAAATGAGGGAATTAATGAAAAAGCTGAGATTATTCCAAAAGGCATGATTAATGAAAAGGTTAAGCTCTATAATGAAAATGGTGAGCTTAATGAAGAAGTTTTAGAAGCAGTACAAGAACTATTATTTAAAAAATATTATTTATCTTACTTTAATATGGAACATAACGGAAAGAAAAACTTTATGAATATGATAGAAGATATTGAAAACTATTTATATCCTAATCTTGGGACATCACGAACTAAAGTGATGGTTTTAAATAAAGCAGATTACGAGGGAGTAAATCATGAAATTGATGGTCCTTTTACACTCTCAGTTCAGTCCACATTTATAAAGGAAAATATAGAAAAAATGATTAAAGCTGATTTTGAATTTCAAATTCCCAAATATGCGTCAAAATTATCCTTCCCAGTAAAATATACAAACGTATCAATGACGCCAGTTATGAATAAAGGTTTAGTTGTAAATAAAATAATGGAAGTGAACGGGAAACTTAAAGTTTGTGGAGATGTATATGTAAAAGGGTGTGAAGAAAAAGGGATTATTATGAAGTCAGATAAAAGTAGGCTTCATGTTCAGGGGGGCTCTGTTACAGCATGTGAGGGTGTCGATTTTAACTATGATTATGGTTTTGACATTAAAAAAGTTAGAAGTGAACAAGGGGCAGAAATAAATATTGATAGTGGAAATCTTTACACAAAAAATATTTCATTCAGTGGGGAAAAGAAGTCAAATGATGACCCAGTAGATGATACCAAAGGAGCACAAGGCGCAAGGCTTATAGTAAGTGGGGATATGTATGTTCATGATGATCTTCAAATAGATTCTGATTACACAACTGTTGAGGTCAACAATTATTTTGGTGTTTCAGATGGTAGTAAATCTGAAGATAACAAAGTTGATAACTCGAGTTCAATTATCATCAACACCGAAAATGTAGGGGTTGATGGAACAAAGGTTACTATTAAAAATAAAGTTATTATTGCAGGAACTTCATATATCAGAAACCTAAAAAATCCTGGACTTAGTGACGATTATGCCTATCAAACAGGAGAATCTATTTCTGTTAAAGGAAATTATGCTGCTTATAGTTATCCTTTAAAAAATAGCTATAATATAACTACTGACAGTTTAGTAGATAAAGATATTAAATATGAACTTGCGAGAACTCATTTATCACCATTAACATTAGTTACTCATTATGATAAATACTCAAAATGGTTTGCAGTGTATGGAAGTGGAGAAGATAAAGAAATTATTGTAAGTTTTAATGATGGTTATAAAGACAAATTCAAAAAAGCAAAATACTTTAAAATAAAGGATGAAAGCAAGGTAATTCCACTGCATGTAAAGTATAATGTTTATGAAAATTTCCATGATAGGCAGGATTTTTTCGATGATATAGAAGCAAAAGAGCAGCTAGATATAATTCTACTTGATGAAAATGAATTTAAAGTGGGACAAATAAAAGTTAAAAATATAAAAAATGATGTAGAAGCATTTTTATTTGAAAAAAACAATGAAAAATGGATATACACAGAGTTAACACCAAGGGGGAATTTTGAAGACTCTCTCATAAACGTAAATAAGTACAGTGCAAGTTCATCAGAAAATCAAGATGAAAAAAGTGAATTTGGTAAATTCCTTAAAGTTAATTCAACTGTCAATATAAATGATAATATTACAATAAAATGCTTTGATAAATTCGAAGATGAGATAAAAAAATATAATCTAGTTGTCAAAGATTATAAGGAAATTAGTGTTGATTCAAAGGATAAGGGTAAGATTTTTAAGGATTTTTACTTAGATTACGGAAATGAAAAAATCAAAGGGGCAGATGGTATATCTATTGGAAAAAGAGATGAAAGTATATACTCAGGAGCTATTCTTTCAAATGGAGAAGTAAGGAGTCAAAATTATTCAGGAAAAAAAGAATTAATAATAAGACATAGGGAAGATGTTTTAAAGGATAAGCGTTATTACATGGATGTCTTTGAAAAAAGATTTGAGGGTGATGAGGATAATCCATATAAAAATAAAGCTATTGAGGATTTCGAGGTTGAAGTTGAAGAAGTACAATCAAAATATGCTAATATGGCTAAAACAGGAAAAACACCAAGTAATACTAAAGACTATATACTGACACCAGATTCTTTCATCAAGCTTGACAAAGACGAGAGAGAGAATATTAAAAAACTAAATGATCCAAATGAACCAGGATTGTATGTTAATTATGAAAATAATGATGTACTGCTTACAAATAAGAAGGATGAAGTCGTATGTGATGGAAAAGTATTCTCAAAAGATAATATTTGCAGGGTAGAAAATTATGATTATGGAGTGATAGTTTGTAAAGGTAATCTATATATGAAAGGAGATTTCACTCTAACTGGAACAATAATTGTTATGGGGAATGTCTTTGTTGAGGAAGGTTCTGAAATAACAATAATATATGATGAAGCAGTAGTTGCAGATATTATAGCATCAGAAGAAAAATTAACTAAAGATATTTTTAAAGAGCATGATGAATATAAAGGTGATAAGGTGCCTATGGTGTTCTATAGTGAGATATCAAAGGATAATTCTAGTATACCTTTGAAAATAAATAAATGGGTTGTGGTAAAGTGATGAGAAAAAAAATAGGATTCACCCTTATGGAAGTAATGCTGGCACTTGCCATGTTAAGCACTGCAGCGATTGTTATATCTTCAGTTTTTTTAAGCAATTATATGAGAATTGAAGCTCAGGGAAAGGAAACGTATCTCCATGAGGAGATAGATAGGGGAATAACTAGATTATCGGATAGGCTCAAGGGTGCCTGTAAAATTCTCCCTTTTGAAGATGAAGACCATAGTGATGTTCTTTTAAGATTTGAATATTACTATAGGGATAGCGATAAACCTTTCGTAGGTAAACTATATTTGGAAGGAAATATTCTTAAGCTAGAATCTATTAAAGATTCTCAAACAAAGATTAACACAATTATGGGATATTTAGATGAGTTTACAGTTGTGCTTTTGAACAACAGAGGCAATAAAGAACCAAACAAGGAGCAAGTATGTGCAGTGAAATTAGTTTATAAGGTATCCACTGAGTATAGAAAAATTCATAAGGAAAAAGAAGGCGAAGTTGTGATAAAGCTTCGTAATATTGGTGAATGATTGAGGAGAAATAGATGATAGAAATTTTTGTGGTTTTAATTGGAATCAGTATTGGAAGTTTTTTAAATGTTTGTATTTATAGAATTCCAAAAGAAGAAAGTTTAACACCAAGTTCCCACTGCAAAGTGTGCGGTTATGGACTTAAGGTTAAGGACCTAGTGCCTTTATTTAGTTATTTGTTTTTAAAAGGGAAATGCAGAAAATGCGGTGAGAAAATTAGTATTCAGTATCCCATAGTAGAACTACTTAATGGAGTATTGTATTTATTCCTGTACTTTAAATTTGGATTTACAATCTTATTTATTAAATATGCTATTATAGCTTCTTTTTTAATAGTGTTGGCATTTATAGATTACAACACTCAATGTGTTTATACTGTTATTTCATGGAGTGCAATAATAGTGTCTGGAATATTTGTATTTATTCATTTTTTAAATAATGAAGATATATCAATTTACATTATTGCGGCTTTAGTTGGGGTAATTGTTTTTGGAGGAGTAAATTTACTTTCCAAAATTATATTTAAGAAACAGGGGCTTGGCGGAGGAGATGTAGAAGTCATAATCTGTATGGCATTAACATTAGGGCTTTCTAAATTTATTTTGAGTTTTTTCTTATCAGTAACAATTGGGGCAATAGTTTGTATAGTAAGTGTGCTTATAAAGAAGATAGGTCGAGGGGATTATGTTCCATTTGTTCCTTTTCTAGCAGTGGGAACATTTATAGGAATGTTTTTTGGAGAGGAAATTATTAGATTATATATGGAATGTTTTATTTTGTAATATAAAAAAGGAGGGCTTTTTATGAGAAATAAAAGACTATTGAGTTTTCTAATGGTTATTGTGTTAATCTTAACGCAAGTAAGTGCTGTTCCAGTTTTTGCTAAGGAATTACCTAAAGCACCTATAAATCTTTTGAAATCAGTAGCGAAGAATCAGTATTTACTAAATGAGGAGTTTACAATAAAATATAAGATTCAACCTCAACCTATACCAGTAGATAAAATACTTCCAGAATCCTATTTGAAGGATAAAGAAATTGTTTTAGTTATGGATACATCAGGAAGTATGAAAGAAGAAATAAGGTATAATCAAGAAAATTACCATCAATCTATATTTGAAGAGAAATATTCGCCCAAAAATGTAAGTGTGAATTTGAGAGATGACCATAATGGTCAAGATATATATGATTACACAATACAATTTAGTGAACCATCAGCAGGTGAAAATATTGATACAAGATATTTAATATTTTATTCAGAGAGAGAAATAGATGTAGTAGAGAATTGGATCAAAAATTTAAATTCAAGTAATATTAAATATCTTTATAATGATTCAGATAGAGCATTAGGTATAAGTTCGGATAATTCTAAATACCTAGCTCTTCCAGAGTGGCTTAATGATATTGAGGGATATTCTTTTAGTGGCAATAACACTTATTATGTATATGTAGCAACCATTAATGAACTAAATAATGGTAAAGTTATAGGTTTAACAAAAGCTAAAAATACAATTGGGGGAACAAAAAATAAAAAACCCAAAATTGATGTTATGAAAGAGGTAGCTAAAAACTTTTTAGAAAAACTAAAAGATGATAATAATAGTGGTGTGAAAGTTGCTTTAGTTCCTTATGCAAGTTATGCACAAGATAGTACTTTTAACAATGAAGACTTTGCAAAACTATCAGATTTTACTCAATATGAAAGTTTAATAGAGAAGATTGAAGTTTTAAGCGCTGACGGAGGAACTAATATTGGAGATGGATTGAGGAAAGCGTTCTATAAGTTTTCTAATTCTGAAGAAGATACACGTAGATATGTGATTATAATGACGGATGGTGAACCTACTTTTCATAGCAGCGCTTACGAAATAGTAAAGGAAAAACATAAGGTTTTGAATAGAAATCGTACAAATTGGCATTGGGAATGGAAAGAAGTAAAGAAAGAGGGGCAAAAATATTATGAAGATGGAAATTTTCCTAATGATTATTACTATTTCGGTGGTGGGTCTTCACCTACTACAGAGGATAAACAATATGCAAATAAGGTTGCTGAAGATTTAATATTAAACGGTGGGAAAGAAATTGAATCTTTTATGATTGCATTTAGTAATAAGGCAGACAAAAGTGAGTTGAAAAATATAGCAAATAGTGCAAAGGGATATTACAAAGAAGCTATAGATGGAAATGCTCTAGATGAGGTATACCAAAAACTAGCTGAACAGATTCAAAGTGATCTACCTATTCATGGCATAAATTTTGAAGAGACATTTCCTCGAGGGATAAATATTATTGAGGTCTCAGATGGATTAGAATTTAATGGACAGACTGTTACAGGAGACATAGGAAGTATATCATATATATTAAATAAACAAACTAATCAATTTGAAGCTGAACCCTTTGAGTTTTCTATTAAGTTAAAAGGTATTAGAACAGGGGATTATAACTTGGGTGAAAATGGGAGTGATTACAGTGAATGTTATATAGATTATAAAGATATAGATGGAAGTGAAGGGCATAAAAACTTTCCTAAAGTAAATATATCAATTTATGAAAACAAACCACCTGAGATTACAGCTAATTTAACAAAACATGAGACAAATAAAGAAAAATATAAATTATCATTAACAATTGATGAACCTTCAAAAATAGAAATTCTTAATAGTGATGGAGCACGTCTTTGGTATAACAATAAAACAGGAGAAAGTGCTAACAATTATCCTAAAACTTTTTCTATACAGCTTGATAAAGTTGATTTAAATGGTAATTTAATTAATATCAAAGCAGAGGATAAATCACGAAATAAAACAGAAGAAACTGTTCCTTTAATCAATTTAAATCCAATAGAAGTTCTTGGGTGGAATCAAAATGATAAAACCATCAAAGGGATATTAGATTTACAAACTGAATTAAATTCCACAATTACAAATATAAAAATTAATGGAGAAATTGTTGCTGAAAATAGATTGTTAACTGAGAAGGGAACATATTTTCAAATAGTGGATTTTAAAGAAGGCAGTAATTCAATAGAAATTACGGTAGAGAATCAATTTAAGAATACTTCTACAGAACAAGTAATAATGGAAATAGAAAAGAATGGGGCTGCATCTGAAGTTAGTATTAAAGTTTCAGATGCATCAGGAGAAAGAGATACATACGAAGTATCTGCTCAAAATGCAGATAAAAGAGTAGATGAAATCTTAGATCCAAGTATCACACTTAAAGGAGATGCTTTTGCCAATATAGTTGTGAAAGGAAAAGAGGTTGACTTCTTTAAATATCAATTTTTAGATAGATCTGAAACACCTTCACATATGCCTACAACTGGTTGGAAGAGTATAGACCTAAATGAAGAAAAAGTAAATGAAGATGTTGTAACAGAAAAACAAGGATTCTTAAATCAAAGATCCTATGATGTTAGCCACATGCCACTTTTAAATGATACAACTAAGTGGAGTGATTCTGAAGAAGTTTTTAAGAATCCTTTTGATGCTACAACTTATAAAGCGGCAGTATATTCATCAACCCCAGAACAGTATGGTAAATTAGAAGATTACATAAAAAGTGATGGTACTAATGGGAAGAGATGGGTAACCAATTCTATATTTATAGAAAACATGTTTATAGGTGGAAAATACAAAGAATCCTCAAAGTTTTGGGGATATATCAAGGTGGATAAAAGTGGTAATTATAAATTTGGTGCACATTCTGATGATGGTTGTAGAGGGTATATAACTGTTAATGGAGAAACAATAACTTTTGTTGATATGTTTAAACCACAAGGGCGAAATGGGACTATTGGAACTACTAATAATGTATATAACTTAGAAGCAGGTAAATATTATCCGATTTATTTAGAGTACTTTAACTGGGGCGGTTCCGCAGCTTTTGAATTAAAGTATTCTGACGATAATGGGTCAACATGGGAAAAAGTACCTCGAAATTTCTTCTATCCATCAAAAAATATAGCACCAGGTGAATATGCTACTAGTATATTTACAGGAAGTAAAGGAGTTAAATTTCCATCTGAATCTGGTGATTATTACATTGCTTTCAGATCAGGAAAAGGAAGCAATATTACTAGAGAAGGTCTTTATGGTCCATTTACTGTGAATGGTAAGGCTCCAGTAAGTATTTCAAAGACTATTGTTGAAGGAAACACTGTAAATGCAGAGGACGTATTTAATTTAGAATATACCATCCAACCAGGAGATTTAAAGGCTAGAAGTACATTTAAAAATTCAAATGGAACTTATAAGCAAAATATATGTTTAAGTAATATAAAGCTGCAGGATGAATATCCTGATAACTTTGAAATTATAACAGATGCTAACAATACTAATATTGTTAAAAATGAACAAAAAATTACAGCTGTGATTAATAATATTGAATACATTTTGGGTACTAAAAATGGTGAAAAAGTATATAGAGCAGAGCCAATAAAAATTCAAATTCCTTTAAGTGCAAAAGAAGTTGGAACTTATACTTTAAGTGAAAAAGGTAAGTCAATTATTACGTTTAAGGATGTTAATGAAGCTAATAGTCAAATGGAATTTGAGCCAATTACTATAACTATAAAACCTCAAAGTCAAATTGGACTTGACTTAATAGCAGAAAGTGACAATGGATATTTAGTTGGAGATATAGCTAAGATTACTTTAACAGCAATTGCTCATAATGATGATGAGAATATAAATACTCATATTAGGGATATTAGACATTCAATGACTACAAACCCTAATGATGCTTTAGAATTGATTACCAATGAAACTTGGAATATAAGTGATATATCCGTGGAGGGTAAAAAAATAACTTATAATAATCCACTAAATAATAATCCACCATCTAAGGTATTATGTTTTAAGGTGAATAATAAACCAAATGATGGCAAACCAATAAAGGTAACTAATTCATTAAAATATAAATATTTGAATGGCATTCAATGTGTTAGAAATGCAGAACATTTAATCAGTGTTGAGTCAGGTGAAATAAAAGTTAAAGTAGTTGATAATGATAATGTGGCTCTTGCAGATGTAACTGTAAAAGTTACTAAAAAGGTTACTAATAGTGAGGGAGATACGATTGATACATTTATTTCTCAAGGAGAGACAAATGAACAAGGAATATATGAAATTAATCAACCTTCAGGAAACTATGAAGTTTCTGTTGTACTTCCGGAGGGAATGACAGTTGAAGGTGATAATTCTAGAAAAGTAATGTTAAAGTATGGTGATCCAGTACCAAAGATAGAAGATTTTAAATTAATAAACAATGCTACAATAATAGTAAATAATGGTATGTATATTAATAATAAATTTGTAAAAGATAATGAGGTTGTTAAAGGGTTCGACGCATACTTAGCAGCTGAATTCAAGGTTTATGATAAACAACCGCAGATTAGATTAATACTTGATGAAAAAATTACTAAAGTTAATTTAATGTTATACAAAGTTGATGAATTTGGAAATCTAGAAATTGTTACTGAAAACCCACCAATATATAAGGTTGAAGAAGTAGTGGACGAGAATGGAGATGTTGTAGTTGATGAAGAGGGAAAGGTAGTAGAAAAACTCACACCATTAGACTCATCAGCCGAATTCGTACCGAGAAAAATTCAAATTGAAGTACCTGAGTCTGAATATGATTATAATTTATATCTCCTACAATATACAGTATCTCAAAATGCACCAGTTGGTACTCATTTAGAGTATAACATTAAAGTAAATGATGTAGTGGGTACACCAGGACATCTAGTGGTAGTAGCTTTACCTACTTTAGACTAGTTAAATATTATTAAATAATTGAGGCACAGATGCTAATCATCTGTGCCTCAGATTGTTTTAAAAGGGTGTATCACTACCAATATAACACTGTAACCCAGCATGGGTAAATAGATTCTTGATATAAGAAAGAGCCTCTTCAGATGTAGCTTCAAATGAACTATAGGAATAATTTTTTCCAATACCATTCCATTTGCTTTCTCCCATCCTATGAAATGGAAGAATATTTATCTCACTGATAGAATTTTCTTTCATAAAATAAATTAGTGCTGAGATGTTTTCATCAGTATCATTAAAGCCTTCAATTACAGGCATTCTGAGAACTAATTCACCAGACCAATTTGAGTTAACAAGCTTTCTAATATTAGTTAGTATGAGCTTATTGGATACACCTGTTTTATCTCTATGTGATTCTTCGTTCATATGTTTCACATCTATGAATGCAAAATCAATATATTCCATGATGGTCATAAATATTTCAGTATTAGCTAATGCTGTTGTTTCAATGGCAGTGTGTATATACTCTTCACTACATTTTTTAAGAATCTTTAAAAGAAATTCATGCTGCATTAACGGTTCCCCACCACTAAAGGTTACACCACCCTCAGGTCCCCATGAATCTCTATCTCTATTAAGTCTAGCCATAAGAGCAGCTATAGTATATTCCGTTCCAATAATATCTATAGCTTCATTGTAACAACTGCTTGAACATTCGAAAGATGTGCACTTTGAACAAAGTTCTCTATTAAATTTTAAGACTCCATTATCAATACTTATGGCATTGGAGTTACAGCTTTCAATACAGTTGCCACAAGATTTGCATTTGAATTTTCTATACATAATCTCCTTGGAGGTTTTCCAACTTTCAGGATTAGCACACCATTCACATTTCAAGGGACAACCTTTTAAAAATACAGTTGTTCTTGATCCAGGGCCATCGTGAACAGAGAAACCCTGTATATCGAAAATATTACCTTTTAAATCCATAATTACACCCCCGGTGTAAAGAAGAAAGAAGAGAGAACAAAGAAGAAATGTGGGTGATATTCATCATTCGCTCACCACTCACCTCTCTCAACTCTCAACTTATTTTAAAGCTTTTCATTATAAGATGAACAAGTAACAGCATTAAGTTCGCCATACACCCAATCATTAACTTTTAAGCCTACACATGTACCGATTCCATCAGTGCTCTCTTCAGTGAAATTCTTGCAGAATTTACATTTTGCTTTTTTATCATAAGAAGCGCATGTATCACTGTCAATTTCAACAATATTTCCAGTAAGTCTGCATATTCCTTTAGCAGCATCAATATTTGAAAAGTGTAAGCAATCATTATGTTTTATGTTCATAGTTCTACACTCCTTCGTACTCAGTTCTAGCAATAACTTCATCTTGTATTGGTTTACCAATCTCACACCAGTATTGAGTGAATCCAGCAACTCTAACCATTAAATCCCTATAATTATCAGGTTTACTTTGAGCATCAATAAGAGTGTTTGAGTCAAGGATATTGTATTGAACATGGAAACCACCTTTTCTCATATAAGCTCTTGTAAGATCTAGTAAACTTCTTGTTCCTTTAGCACCAACTACTGCTGAGGGATGAAGCTTAAGATTAAGTTGTGAATTTTGAGAGCGACTATGATCCCAAACGGTTGCAGAATTAAAGATTGCATAAGGCCCTTTTTTATCAGTTCCAGGACATGCAGACATTGAACCATCAGAGTATGTAGTACCTGATAATCTTCCATCAGCTGAAGCTAAAGTAGCAGCTCCTTGTGCTCCATGAGTGGAAACTGAAATTTGACAAGGGTACATCTTCTTACCAAATAGAGATTCAACCTCTCTTGTCATATCACAGAACCATTCCTCATACTCTTTAAGAATACTGTCAACATAGAAATCATCATTTCCATACTTAGGTGCATTCATGCAATCTCTGTGGATTTTATCCCATTCAGTTATTCCATCTTCCTTGATTTGAGTAGCCATTGAATAGTTGCCAGTCTCAAGTGCATTTTTATATCCGAAATTATTAAACATTCCTACTTTAAGTTCTTCTAATGTGTATTTTTTATCATCATAAACCAGTTTTTTTAGTGCCGCTAGCGAGTTAACCATTGTTATTGTTCCACAGCTCTCAACATTATATGTTGCATTATATCTATAACCCATATTACCAATATGTTGTCCTTTATCAAGGCAATCAGGTTTCATAAATGAGTTAACTACGGACATGTTATGTCTTCTCCAGATATCATGTTGAACATTGTTTGTCTTAGCAAGAATGTCTACAGCAACTGTGTAGTAATCCTTAAAGGTATCAATAAGTTCCTCATAGGTAGTTAGTTCCTTATTATGAGGAGGGAATACTTGTATATTAGTTCTCTTATCATATCCATTCGTAAGAACAAGTTCAAGGATCTTAGGGTTTGACACAAAGTGAACACCAACACTTGTTGGCTGACCAGCTCCACCTGGTATTGTGTAGTTCTTCTCATTAAGAGTAAGTTCTTTCCAACAACAAGGTGAAGTTTCAAGACATCCACCAATAGCAAAAGAACGAGCCTCTCTTACATCCATACCTTCGTCACTATATTGATCAAGTATGAAATCAATCCCAACCCTGTTGTTCATCCAAGCTGGATATCCAGAACCAGTTTTTGTGCATTCAGAAGCTTTTAATAGGAAACTTTCTGGAAGCTTCTCATCATAAAGGACTGAAAGTGTTGGTTGTGGAGTTTGACAAGAAACACCAGCCTCAAGAATTATCTCTTCTAGTTCGTTGCATGCTGCTTGACCATCTTTAGTTATGCCTCCAAGAGTTAGGTTATTGAATGTATTTCCAGAAAGAACCCCACCAACTACTCCTGTTGAAGCAAAACAATCAATTGCCGTTATTTTGATTCTATATAACTCCATAAGTTCAAGAACTTCTTCACGTGTTATTCTACCTTCTGAGATATCTTGTTCATACCAAGGATATAGAACCTGTCCTAATCTACCTATTGATAACCCTGATATAGCATCTTCATTAAGGACTGATATGTGAAGAGTATAGCTTAATTGCAATGCCTCTTTAAATGTTCTAGGTTGGTTATGTTTGATCCATTTAAGATTTTCTGATATTTCAGTATATTCTTTTTTTAATGTTTCATTTTGAGTTTTATCAGCCAAGTCCTCGGCGTGAATAGCGTAATTTTCAATCCAGTTCTGTAAACCTTCAATGATATGTATTACTGCCTCATAAAAGTATAATCTATCCATACCTAAGATGCCGTCTCCATGAGCATTACCAGCCACAGCTGCTTTGCATTCAATAGCCATTTCTTTCAGTTTATCAAAACCATATTGAAGAGGGTAGTAATAGTTTATAACTTCTCTTCCTTGAGGTAATGTATAGCCTGAATCAAACATGCAGATAAGAGTTTTCATTATATCTTCTTTCATCTGATAATTAGGAACCATCTTTTCATATTTTCTTCCAAGATCCTCTACGGATTTATTTGCCCATTCTTTTGCTATTTTAACTAGTACAGGAATCTCTTCTTTTCTCATTCCGAATTTTCCAGCAATAGAAACTACATTACCAAAGCTTTTTGTTACATTTCCGCCACCTTGGCCAAATTCACTTAATTCATCTGCACTAGCATTAGCTGCATTTTCAACTTCTCTAAAAAGATCATCTTCCTTAGCTATAAAGAAGCCTTCTGATAACCAAGGCATTGGGAAAGATCCTCTATAATTATAAGTTTTTTGCATTACAAGCTTCTCGCCTGGTAATATGTTTGGTGTTATTCTTGAAAATGCTTCTTTAAGAGCTAAAGCTCTTCTTACAACCGTTACTTCTCCGTCAAGCTCTTTCCACTTTCTATTATACCAATAAGGGAATTCCATATCGGCAGTTGAAAGAGTCATGTAATAAATATCTCTTAGTCCTCTTGATCTTTCAGAGGGATTTTTGATATTACTCATGGTATCTCTCCTTTGTATTTAATGACACTCCATTTTTTATTATAGCATATTAAAAGTAGCTGTTTAGTTTATAAGATGAAAAAAAGTCTGTAAATTCAAATTATTTTTCTAAGCTGTTTAAAGTGAAAAAGCGAAGAAGTTAAAAAAGGAACTAAAGAAAAATGAAAAAGTATCCTGTTTTGTAAATTATGAAAGTAAATATGACTTACATATGGTCATAATGAGCATAATATTATATAATATATATGTTACAAAATTGTAACCTAAAGCAAAATTGAAAAATATTATTACAAAAATATGGAGAAAAAGTTATGAACAATGTTGATATTAATACTGCTGTATTAATTTTATTTTTTATAATTATTGTAGGATATATTGCTAGAAAAACTAATATAATTACAAGAGAGTTAAATAAAGGATTATCTGGTTTATTAGTGAATGTGACATTACCTCTATTGATAATCTCTTCCTTTAATAAAGAATATGATTCAAAACTTATGGAGAATGGAACTAAAATTCTTATTTTCTCATTCCTAATACATATCTTCCTGTTTTTGTTGGGACAAATTTTCTACATTAAAAATGAAGAGAGTAAAAAGAAAGTTCTAATATTTTATACCACTTTTTCTAATACTGGTTTCATGGGATTTCCGATATTAGATAGCATATATGGTGATACTGGAATTTTTTATGCCGCTATTTTTAATATTGCATTCAATCTTTTGGTTTGGACATTGGGTGTGAGTATATTTACAGGTGAAAAAGATTTAAAATCTATAAAAAAGGTGATTGTGAATCCATCTTTTATTGCTGTAATTATAGGTATAATCGTATTTAGATTTTCTATTCCACTTCCTAAGGCTATTTGGGGAGCGGTTGAGTTGGTTGGAGATACAACTACCCCGTTATCCATGATTATAATAGGAGCCATGCTTGCTGAAATGAAGGTTCATGAGATTTTTACTGATTTATCAATTTATTACGGTGCATTTATAAGGTTGTTGGTTATTCCAATAATTCTTTATTTTATAATGAGTATTTTGGGTGTAGAAGAACAGGTTAGAAATATATGTATAATTTTAGAAGCTATGCCTGCTGCAGTAACTACTGCAATTATCGCCGAAAAATATGAGTGTAATGCACTTTATGCTTCTCAAAGTATATTCATTACCAATATAATTTGCTTACTAACCATACCATTTATTATTTCTTTTTTAGGGATTTAACTTAAATAATATAATTTAGGGGATAAAAAATAGGAGTTGATGGAGATGAAATTAAAAGATTTTTTATGGGCAGTAGTAATTGTTTTATTGGGAGCATTTTTAGCTATTCCACAAACAAGGGGGATTTTTGAAACATTAACATTAAATCATCCATATCTAATGGGTTTCATTAAAGTATCCATACTTGCTACTATGGGGGAATTACTTGCAAGTAGAATTGCAAAAGGAGAATTTATTAAACCAATCGGAGTGTTTTGGAAATTCGTTGTTTGGGGATTCTTTGGTTTGGCATTTACAGTGGTATTTAAAATTTTTGGTGCTGGAACAGTAGCTGCGGCAGATAAGGGATTACTCCCTATCTGGAAAAATGATGCAGCAAATAGGATTTCCATTGCTTTTTTAACAAGTTTTTTCATGAATACAGCTTTTGCGCCAACATTTATGGCTTTACATAGAATACTAGATACCTATATTGAGTTGGGGGAAGGTAAAATTAATAAGATCCTTAAAGTAAGTTTAGTGGATGTATGTAAGGAAGTTGATTGGCATGGTTATATTAGCTTTGTTGTAGTAAAAACAATTCCATTTTTCTGGATACCTGCTCATACAATAACTTTTATGTTGCCAGAACAGTATAGAGTTTTAATGGCAGCGGTGCTGTCAATTGCCTTAGGCGCAATACTTGCTTACTCAAAAAGAAGGAAATAATAAAGGAATATAGAAGTTGTATTTATATAAGTAAGCTTTGTTCAAAATGGATATATAAATAAATTTAGGAAAAGATATGTATATGTTGAATAATATTAGTATTATACTTGCAGAAGTAAAAAATCCTTGGTGGGTTTACCTTATTATAATTGGAACTATTGGGTTGCCCTTTAACCTTGTAAATATATACATTAAGATGAATAAGAAAAAGAAAAAGAAAGATTAAAAGTGAGAGTGCATAGGGGGAGTCATGTGGGGAAAGAGTTGAAGGTTAGGAGAAATACAAAATATACTATTATGATAATTCCCCGTCGGGGTGGAAAAATAAAAGAAATAAGTGCAAGTGTTGTAGGACTTTGGGTTATATTATTAATTTTTATTGGGATAATTTCTTATACTGGTATTGTTACTTATATAAATAGAGTTTCGGTAAGTAAAAATAGAAACATAAAGCATAAGGTTTCAGAACAAGAAGAGAGGATAGAAGAATTAACTCAACAACTTTATTCACTTGAGAATGTGAATCAGGAGTTGATCAGTGAGAATAAAGATTTATTAGAAGAAAAGGTTGAAATTAACTCAAAACTTGAAGAGATAACTGAGATGGAAAAAGTTCTTGCAGAGGCATTAGAAGATAATGATTTGAAGAGAAAGTATTCAGAAATTGGTGAGTATGCATTTGCAGATTATAAAGAAGCTTTTGGTGATAAAATTAAAGCAACAGTTGAGCTTGTTGAAAAGGTAAAACTGCAGTCTCAACTCTTAAGGCGAATTCCAAATAGATTACCTGCAGAAGGAGACATTACTAGCTATTTTGGAAGAAGAACCCATCCTGTTACAGGGGAACTAGGAAAGTTTCATAAGGGGATAGATATAGGTAATTGCACAGGAACACCAATATATGCAACTGCAGATGGTGTGGTACAATTTGTTGGATATCACAGTGGTTTTGGAAAATTGGTTATTATAGACCATCAGAATGGGTATGAAACATATTACGCTCATAACTCAAGCATACAAGTTAATGAAGGTGAATTTGTTACAAGAGGTACTCAGATTGCAAAGATGGGTAGCACTGGGTTATCCACAGGTACACATAGTCATTTTGAGGTAAAATATTTTGGTACGTCTATCAATCCATTAAAAATAATAAATGATTAAAGGGGGATACAAATGTTTAGTAATAAAAAGACTACAACAAGTAATTATCACAGTGATAAGTTTGACACAATAATAGCAAACAATACTTCTATGTCTGGAAACATAAGTGCTGAGGGGAATGTTAGAATCGATGGTAACTATAAAGGTGATGTTGAATGTCACAGTGAAGTAATTGTGGGAGATAACGGATTTGTAAAAGGAAACATAAAAGCTCAATCCATTTGTGTATCAGGTAAGATAGAGGGAAATATTCAATGCGATGGATTATTGGAAATCTATAGCCATGGAGTGGTAGATGGAGATATTATAGTTAAGAGTGTTTCAATAGTTGAAGGTGGAATTTTTAATGGTAAATGTAATATGGGAGCTATGAATACAGAAAAAAAAGTTGAAGAAAAAAATGATATGATTGAAATTATGGAAGAGTAGAATTAAAAACATAGTTGAGAGTGGACAACGGCAGAAACATCCATCATTCTCAATTCTCAATTCTCAATTCTCAATTTGTTTTAAAAAGCACGCAGTGCGTGCTTTTCTTTATGATATTGGTAAAAATATTTCAGTTGGGCTCAGTACATCGGGGTTTTCATAAGTAACATAATCTAATGTATAAAAGTCAAAGGATCTAACGCACAAGTTTGTAGTAGGTAACCAAGTACCATAGATATAATCAAATGTTTCCTTGCATTGGTATGCTGAATCATTATGAGAAAAGTTAGCATACTCACCTTTTGGTATTATTTTATCAAATATTGATTAAAAATGATAATTGTTGCTATCTTTATTATAAACATCCAAATAACTAAGAGCAACTTTAGACAAAAACAAAAGATCTCTACATTAAAGTTGTAGAGATCTTCAGGTTGGAATTATACTAAGTGTTATCTTTTCATATTTTTTCTTGATGGGTCAAGTTCACGCTCTTTATATCCGTTTTTAGAAGTCATGCTATCCTCAGTGTGATGCTGCATTGTTCTATTCGCTTGTTCACTTTGAGGTGTGTTGATTTTCTCTTGTTTTTTATTCATTGTAATCCTCCTTATAGTAAATTGAATCTATATTAGTATTTGATTATTAGGAGAATAAATTCAAGGAAAACAATGTATTTATTCCTTGACAGATTGTTATTTTTAGCTTGTTTGAAGTGATTTTATATGATCATCTAAAAGTCTTTTATTCATATCATATACATGTTGAGGTTTTCTCACATAGGCATCTTCGTTAATGAAATTTAATGAAAATATATAAGAATCTTTGAGGACTATTTTTAATCCTAGGTTTCTAATATAAATAAAATTTTTCTCTATTAATTCTGTATTTACATCCTCAAACTTAGAAATTTTTTGAATATCTTTAAGATTAAATTCTTTTAAAATCTGAAGAGACTTTTTCGAGTTTTGACAGAGAAGAGCTTTCTTGCTATGTTTATCAATATATAAAGAATGTTCCATTTTCCCTTTCTCGTTAATGCTTATAAGATTTTCTGCTATCTTAAAATTATCAGGTAATACAGAAATATTTTTGGGTGGAAAATATATATTCAAAAGTGCCCTTAGTATGACAACAAGGACAAAGACACCTAGAAGAATTAATAGCAATAACATATTAAACACCTCTTTCGAATATATATTATGTAAAAAAATGAAACGGAAATACTTGAAAAAGCTAGTTGAGAGTTGTGAGTGTAGAGTTGAGAACAATAAGATTTAGTTTCTATGTATGCAGAAACATCCATGATTCTCCACTCTCAATTCACAACTCTCAACTTATTTTAAAGGTTTTAGTTTTTATACTGAAACTGATTCTTCTTGTGGAGCCTTTTCTAGCTTCTTGATTCCAATACCTGTGTATCCGTAGATTACAGCAATTATTGGACATAAAATGTTCAAGAATGCGTATATTGCGAATCCATCAGGTCCCCAAGGGCCAACACCTAGGAATTTAGTCATTGTAGCACCGCAGGTATTCCATGGGATAAATGGTGAAGTAACTGTACCAGCATCTTCAAGTGTTCTAGAAAGGTTTCTAGGATCAAGTCCTTTCTCAATATAAATATCTTTATACATTCTTCCAGGAAGAACGATTGAAAGATATTGATCTCCAGTTAAAAGGTTAGTAACGATACAAGTAACAACAGTTGTAAGAATAATAGAACCTGTGCTCTTTGCAAATTTCATAAGACCCATTGCTATAGTTTCAAGTTGTTTAGTTTTTTCCATAACACCACCGAAACACATAGCACAAATTATTAATGACACAGTCCATAACATGCTATTTAGACCACCGCGTGTCAATAAAGTATCGAGTGCTTCAATACCAGTACTAGATTCAAATCCATAGTGAGCAGCACCTAAAATTTCTGTCATTCCAGCACCTTGGAACCACCATGCAAATAATCCCCCAAGAATAACCCCACCAATTAGTCCAGGTATAGCAGGAACTCTCATAACAACGATTACTATAACCAAGATAGGTGGAATGAATAAAAGCAAGTTAATATTAAAGTTTGCTTGTAAACCATTTAACAATTCATTAACTTGAATAACATCAATCTGTTTTCCTGCAAACTTAATTCCAAGAATTGCATAAATAACCAATGATATCAATAGTGCAGGGCCAGTAGTCCATATCATATGCTTAATATGTGTGAAAAGATCTGTCCCCGCCATAGCAGGTGCTAGGTTTGTAGTATCTGATAGAGGTGACATCTTGTCCCCAAAATATGCTCCAGATATTATTGCACCAGCAGTCATTCCAAGAGGAATTCCTAAACCAGTTCCTACACCAATAAGTGCAATACCAACAGTACCAGCAGTAGTCCATGAACTACCTGTTGCAAGAGAAACAATTGCACAGATTAAACAAGTTGTAACTAAGAATATACTAGGTGTAATAATTTTCAAACCATAGAATATCATAGTCGGAACAACACCAGCAAGAATCCAAGTTCCTATGATTGCACCAATAATCATTAAGATTAAACAAGCTTGCATGGCTAATTTAATAGTATCAATAATTCCTTCTTCAATTTCTTTCCATGTATAGCCAGCAGTTAATCCCATAATTGAAGCAAATACAGCACCTGCGATAAGAGCCATATGAGGATCAGCAGACCAAATTAATGGTTCTCCATCTACTTTAAAAAGAATACAAAATAACGCTACTACTAAGAAAATCAAACTAGCTATAGATTTCCCCATACTCATTTTTTTAACTTTACTAGTTGTCAAAATAAATTCCCCCCTTATTTGTTTATAACCCTATTATAATACAAAATATTCTGAAAATTCAATAAGTATTCACAAATTAGCATAATTATTTTTAAAGGATGCAAGAAAATTTTCTTGATGTTTCAAAAAACATGACATAATAGGATGAATTTGAGTAGGCAAATAATTATGGTATAATATAGTCGCAAGAAAATTGAAGTATGGAGGTAAAACTATGCCTTTAGCAGATAGAATAAGACCATTTAGTATAAATGAATTTTTCGGACAGGAGCATTTATTGGGTAGGAACAAAGTATTAAGAAGAATAATGGAGTCTGGTAACGTACCTAATATGATTTTCTATGGACCCCCTGGAGTAGGAAAGACAACAGTTGCAAATATTATTGCTGAGAAGTCACAAAAGAAAATATATAAACTAAATGCATCAAATTGTTCTACAAAGGATATTGAAAAGGTTGTTCAAGAATTAAATAGTTTTATGGGATATAAAGGTGTGATTTTATATTTAGACGAGATACAGAATTTCAATAAGAAACAACAACAGTCTCTTTTAGAGTATATTGAGGATGGAAGAATAACATTAATATCAAGTACTACAGAAAATCCTTATTTTTCGATTTATAAGGCAATATTGAGTAGAAGTATTATATTTGAATTTAAACCATTACAAAAAGAGGATCTTATAAATGGACTTAAAAGAGCAGTTGCTTTGATAAAAAATGAAGATGAAAAATTTGATGTAACAGAGGAAGCATTAAATTACATAAGTGAAATTTCTAGTGGTGATATGAGAAAGTCCTTAAATATTTTAGAAACCAGTTATAATTTTAAGGGAAGAGGAAACGTGGTTGAACCAGAAGATGTAGAGGCCTTATATCAGAGTAATATGAGATTTGACCCATCAGGTGATGAACATTATAATATTTTGAGTTTTCTTCAGAAAAGTATAAGGGGAAGCGATGAAAATGCTGCAATTCACGCCCTTGCCAGATTGGTAAAGGGGGGGGATCTTACATCAATTTGTAGAAGATTATTAGTTATAGCGGCAGAGGATATTGGAATGGCTCATCCTCAAGCGATTTCTGTTGTTCATTCATGTACCAGCGCTGCAAAAGAAGTTGGATTTCCTGAGGCGAGAATAATACTTGCACAGGCAGTTATTTATCTTGCAACTCTGCCTAAATCAAATAGTGCATATTTAGCTATAGATGATGCTCTTAATGATTTAAATACCAAGGACTGTGGAGATATTCCAGTGTATTTGAAAGATTCTCATTATGGAGGGGCTAAAAAACTTGGCGTTACAGGATATAAATATCCACATAATTATGAAAATCATTACATTAAACAGCAATATTTACCTGATGATATTAAAGATACGAGATATTATAATCCACAAAATAATAAGTATGAAAATGCCCTTAAATCCTATTGGGATAAGATTAAAAATAATGAGTGAAAAAATCAATATAAAATGTTGACAAAAATACTCGGCTTTGCTATTATAATTATGATAATTAAAACAGAGTAAAACACTCAGAATTAGAGGGATGATTTAATGAAACTTTCAACAAAGGGAAGGTACGGAGTTAAAGCTATGGTGGATTTAGCGATTCATTATGGTGAAAATCCGATTTCTATAAAAAGTATAAGTGAGAGTCAAAAAATATCTGAATATTACTTAGAGCAATTATTTTCTAGTCTGAGAAAAGCCGGTCTCATAAAGAGTATTAGGGGTGCAGGTGGAGGATATATTTTAAATGATAAACCAGAGAATATTACAATACATAAGATACTAGATGTTTTAGAAGGCCCGATTGAAATATCCACATGTCTTGATAATAGTTCTTGTAATAATGTTGAATGTTGTGCAACAAGAGTTGTTTGGAAAAAGATAAAGGATAGTATAGATGATGTTACTAAAGCTATAACGTTACAAGAGATAGTTAATGACTATAAGAAGATGAGTAATAAGGAGTGATATACATGGAAAAAAGAAATATATATATGGATCATGCTGCGACTACTTATGTGAAGCCAGAAGTATTAGAAGAGATGATACCGTACTTTACAGAGAAGTTTGGTAATCCTTCTTCAATATACTCCCAGGCAAGAGTAACTAATATGGCAATTGATGAGAGTAGAGGAAAAATTGCAAAAGCTATTAATGCTGATAGAAGAGAAATTTACATTACAGGTGGTGGATCAGAAGCTGATAACTGGGCAATAAAAGGGTATGCTAAAGCAAACAAACATAAAGGAAACCATATAATAACAACAACTATTGAGCATCATGCTATTCTACACGTATGTGAACATCTTGAAAAGAATGGATTTGAGGTTACATACCTTCCAGTAGATGAGAAGGGATTTATAAATATAGAGGATTTAAGAAATGCTATCAAAGATACAACTATATTAGTTTCTATAATGTTTGCAAATAATGAAATTGGTACAATACAATCAGTTAAAGAAATTGGAGAGATATGTAGAGCGAATAAAGTAATATTCCATACTGATGCTGTGCAGGCGGTAGGACATATCCCTGTAGATGTTGAAGATATGAATATTGATATGCTTTCTATGGCGGCTCATAAATTTTATGGACCTAAAGGTATAGGTGCTCTTTATGTGAGAAAAGGTATAAGATTGGATAATCTTATACATGGTGGAGGACAGGAGAGAAATAAAAGAGCAGGAACTGAAAATATTCCAGGAATAATTGGGATGGCAAAAGCTCTTGAACTTGCTGTAGAAAATATGGAAGAGGAAAATAAAAAGCTTGTTATGTTAAGAGATAAGCTTATTGATGGCCTTTTAGAAAGGGTTCCTCATAGTAGATTAAATGGCCCACGTGAAGATAACAGGCTGCCTGGAAATGCTAATATTACTTTTGAGTTTATCGAAGGAGAATCAATTCTTCTTATGTTAGATGCAAAAGGAATCGCAGCTTCTAGTGGAAGTGCATGTACTTCAGGATCATTAGATCCATCACATGTATTGCTTGCTATTGGATTACCTCATGAGATAGCTCACGGATCATTAAGATTATCACTAGGTGAAAAATCTACTGAAGAAGAGGTTGATTATGTTTTAGAGGTTGTTCCGCAGATTGTACAAAGATTAAGAGAAATGTCACCACTATGGGATAATTTTGCTAAGGGGGAAAAGTAATATGTTATATAGTGAAAAGGTTATGGATCATTTTACAAATCCAAGAAATGTTGGAGAAATTGCTGATGCAAATGGTATCGGAGAAGTTGGTAATGCAAAATGTGGAGATATAATGAGAATCTATCTTAAGATAGAAGATAATATAGTTAAAGATGCTAAGTTCAAAACATTTGGATGTGGAAGTGCAATAGCATCATCAAGTATGGCAACAGAGTTAATCATTGGTAAAACTGTAGAAGAGGCTTGGGAACTTTCAAATAAAGCTGTAGCAGAAGCTTTAGATGGACTGCCACCTGTAAAAATGCACTGTTCTGTTTTAGCTGAGGAAGCTATTCATAAGGCAATTAATGATTATAGAGAAAAAGCTGGACTTGAGTTATGGGATTTTGAAGAGACAGATCATGATGAATTACACGATCATGTTCATGGAGACGAATAGAAATAGGTGAGTTTATGAAAAAAAAAGTAGTTATCGGTATGAGTGGCGGAGTAGATAGCTCTGTAGCTGCATATCTTTTAAAAGAAGAAGGATATGATGTTATTGGAATAATGTTGAAACAGGTTCCAGATGATGAAGAATATGGAGATGATTATGGTGGATGCTGCTCATTGTCAGCAACAGAGGATGCCAGAAGAGTTGCAAATAAACTTGATATCCCCTTCTATGTATTGAATTTCAAGAGTATTTTTGAACAAAGAGTAATTGAACCTTTTATTGAAGAATATTGTAGTGGTAGAACTCCAAATCCTTGTGTTATGTGTAATTCGAAGGTGAGATTCAGTGAATTCCTTAGAAAAGCTCAAACCTTTGGGGCAGAATATTTAGCAACTGGACACTATGCAAGAGTAGAAAAAGTTGGAGAAAGATATCTTTTGAAAAAACCATTAGATATTAAAAAAGATCAAACGTATATGTTATACACTCTTAAACAGGAACAATTAAGTAATATTATAATGCCAAATGCAAAATACACTAAACCAGAAATAAGAGAAATAGCTGAAAAAATTGGATTAGATGTTTCTCGTAAAAAAGACAGTTTCGAAATATGTTTTATTCCAGACAATGAACATGGAAAATTCATTGAAAGAAAAACTGAAGGTAGAGTGAAAGTTGGAAATTTTGTTGATGAAAATGGCAAAGTGCTCGGTAAACATAAGGGGATAGCCTATTATACTATTGGTCAACGAAAGGGGCTTGGATTAGCTCTGGGAAAACCTGGGTTTGTAATAGGAATTAATCCAGATAAAAATGAGGTTGTTATTGGAGATCAAGAAGAGATTTTTAAGGATACATTAATAGCTAAAGATCTTAATTTTATTCCTTTTGATGAGCTTAAAGAAGAGATGCGAGTTACGGCGAAAATACGCTATGCAGCAAAGGAAGAACCAGCAAAAATAATACCTATGGATGATGGAAATGTGAAAGTAGTTTTTGATGAAAAGGTTAGAGCTATAACCGCAGGTCAGTCTGTTGTGTTTTATGATGGTGATATTGTTGTTGGTGGCGGAGTTATTGATAAAGTTATTTAGTTGAATAGTTGTTGATTTCGTGAAAAATTAACTTATTAGAAATTTAAGTTAATTGAGAGTTGAAAGTTGAGAACGAAGAAAGCTTCTGCCCTGTTGGGCAGAAGCTTTTTATTTTGTTTATTATTTAAAGTTCTTAACTCTCAACTCACCACTCTAAACTATCTTATAAGATCCGCTCAATTTCCAACTTTCTAAAGTGTATTAAATTTATTTCCCTTTTGATAAATAAGAGTAGTGCTTCAAGAGAACAATAAAGAAAAGTAAGTAAAAAACAAAAGTGGTGAGTAGGTATGTATAGAAAATATGATTTTATGTCAATGGAAATTTATAATTTAAAAGGTAAGAGACTTGGAACAGTAAATGATATATGTTTAAATTTTAATGAAAATACCGTGGAAGGATTTATGGTGGAGAGCGCTGTTCCATTCAAGAAAAATGGATTTATTCATAAGAATGATGTAGTCTATTTCAATGATAATATGATTGTTAAGAACTTTGGTGAAAAAGATGGTATACCATTAAAAAATATATTGAATATGGATGTGTATAATCTTGATGGACACATAGTGGGAATTGTAAGTGATGTAATAATTGATGAAAAATTGAGGGTGGTAGGGCTTGTGCTGAGTAGTGGATTATTAAAAGATATTTTTGAAGGTAGAAGAATAATTTCTGCTAAAAAGATAATATTAGGAGAAGAGAATATTATTTATTATGGAAAAGAAAGGATTGTTTTTAGAAATCTAGTGCACCTATAAGGGGGGAAGGATAGAGTGAGTATTAACAAAGATATTTTAAGAAGGATAATAGCAGTTATAATTATAGTTTTAGTAATTACTCTACTAATTATTATTCCCCCAATAAGAGGGATTGTAGAACTTATTTTTTTAAGCTTTATACTTTCATATGCATTAAAACCAATACATAACATAATTGTTGAGAAAGGAATTAATAGAACTTTTAGCTCAGCTGTAATAATAATATCATTTATAATGATATTTATATCTGCAATACTATTAGTGGTACCAAGAATCATAAATGAAGGAAGTAGTATACTTGAATTTGCAGAAGGTATTGGAGACTTTATAAATAAATTTTCATTTAGAATTAAGATATTAGAAGAACTTAAACTCATGGATAATATAATGGAAAAAGGCAGTGAGTTTTTTGAGGTCATGATAAATAAAATTATTGAGAATAGTGTGGAATGGGTTAAATCATTTAAAGAAAACATTATAAAATCGTTAGGAATACCTATTATTGCATTTTTCTTATTAAGTGAGGGGGATAAACTAGGAAATAAAATTCTTGTATTGTTTTCCTATAAACGTAGAAGAATAATTTCTAATATTTTAAGAGACATAGATAGAGTATTAACAAAATACATATTAAGTGAAATTATACTCAGTATTATAATTGCTCTTTCAACTTATATAATATTAATAGTATATGGTGTAGAGTTTCCATTGTTATTATCATTAATGAATGGAATATTGAATGTTATTCCCTACATTGGCGCACCTCTTGGAGGTGTAATTGTAATCCTGGTGGCAATTGTTAATGGAAATGCGTCATGGATGTACATAATTATTTGGATGCTGGTCAGTCAGGCTGTTGAAAGTAATATAATTAGTCCATTGATTATTGGGGAGAGCGTGAATATGCATCCATTAATGATAATTGTTCTTTTAATATTAGGTGGAGAAATTGGTGGTTTCATAGGTATGGTTCTTGCAATTCCAGTTGGAGTGATTATAAAGGTGTTATATATTGATATTAATCATTTCCTGTTTTGCAAATAATACAATGGAAAATGGCAAAAGGCATAGGAGGAAAGCATTGACAGATGTTAGTTTTTTTCATATAATCATGGTAGGTTGGATAGTTATATTTTATTCTACTTTTATTTCTTAGAAATAAAAGTTTTTTATTATACGATAATAATAATGAAATTAATTATAGAGAAACCATAGTATAACTTAAGTTTTATACTGGAAGCTCTAAAGTTTAAATACATAAGGGTTTAAAACGAACGGAGGAGATTTAGAATGAAAAAAATGGGATTAAATGAGATTAGAGATTCTTATTTAAAGTTTTTCGAAAGTAAGGATCACTATAAATTAGCAAGTGCTCCTGTAGTACCAAAGAATGATAAAAGTTTATTACTTATAAATGCTGGTATGGCACCATTAAAGCCATATTTTACAGGATTGGCAGTTCCTCCAAGTAAGAGAGTGGCTTCGTGTCAAAAATGTATAAGAACTGGAGATATTGATTCAGTTGGCTTAACTTCAAGACATTGTACATTCTTTGAAATGTTAGGAAACTTTTCTTTTGGTGATTATTTTAAAGAAGAAATAATTCCATGGGCATGGGAGTATATCACAAAGGTTTTAGAAATACCAAAGGATAAATTATACGTAACAATTTATCTTGAAGATGATGAGGCTAAAGAAATTTGGTTGAATAAGACAGATATCTCGCCTGATAGAATATTTAGATTAGGGAAAAAAGATAATTTCTGGGAGCATGGAGTTGGGCCTTGTGGTCCATGTACTGAAATCCATTTTGATATTGGAGCTGGAGAAATTAAAACAAGTGAAGAATTCGAGAAAGCTAGTGATGAAGATAAAATAATTGAGTTCTGGAATCTTGTATTTACTCAGTTTAATAAAGAAGAGGATGGATCTTATAGTAATCTTGAAAATCCAAATATAGACACAGGAATGGGTCTTGAGAGAATAGCTATGATAATGCAGGGAGCTAACTCTGTATTTGAAGTTGATACAATAAAAAACATATTAGATCCTATATGTAAAAAAGCTAATGTTGAATATGGAAAAGATAAAAAAACTGATATTTCTTTAAGAATAATCACTGATCATTTAAGAAGTATGACTATTATGATATGTGATGAAGTTTTACCTTCAAATGAAGGAAGAGGATATGTTCTAAGAAGAATATTAAGAAGAGCAGCTAGACATGGTAGACTTCTTAACATTGAAGGGACATTCTTAAGTGAGTTATGTTCAATTGTAATAAAACAATTTGCTGATATATATCCTGAATTAGCTATGAAAGAAGCATATATAAAGAAAGTTATTAACCTTGAAGAAGAGAGATTTGATGAAACTATTGATAGTGGAATTGAAATTTTAGAAGGGTATATTTCGCAAGTTAAAGAAAATGGAGAAGATACTTTAAGTGGTGAGAGTGCATTTAAGCTTTATGATACTTATGGTTTCCCAGTTGAACTTACAATTGAGATTTGTGATGAAAATGGAATTAAGGTAGACAAAGAAGCTTTCAAAGTTGAAATGCAGAAACAGAGAGAAAGAGCTAGAGCAGCAAGAGGTGAAGATACTTATATGGGGACTGAAGTAAAAGCAGTTGATAGTCTTGAAAATAGTATATTTAGCGATTTCTTAGGATACGAACAAATCAAAGCAGAAGGTGAAGTAAAGGCAATTGTTAAAGATAATGAATTTGTTGATTCACTTGAAAGTGGAGAAAAAGGAATAATAGTTACTGATAAAACACCTTTCTACGCTGAGATGGGTGGACAAATAGGTGATACTGGGTTCTTTGCATCTGAAAAGGTTAGAGGAACAGTTGAAGATACTCAAAAGAATATTTCAGATAAAATTGTTCATTATATAAAGGTAGATCAGGGTAGACTATCTGTTGGAGATAAAATTGAATTATCAATTGAGTGCGAAAGAAGAAGCAATGTATGTAAAAACCATACTGCAACACATATAATTCACTCAGCTTTAAGAAGTGTTTTAGGCGGGCACGTTCATCAAAAAGGTTCTTATGTTGATGAGAATAGACTAAGATTTGACTTCACTCATTTCGAAGGAATGACTAAAGAAGAACTATCAAAAGTTGAAAAGCTTGTAAATGAAGAAATAATGAGAGCTAATGCTGTAATTACTGAAGTCATGACACCATCTGAAGCAAAGAAAAAAGATGCAATGGCATTATTTGATGATAAATATGGAGATTCAGTTAGAGTTGTATCTGTAGGAGAAATGAGCACAGAATTGTGTGGTGGAACTCATGTAAAGAACACTGGAGAGATAGGTCTATTTAAGATTACTTCTGAGAGTGGAATTGCTTCAGGTGTAAGAAGAATTGAAGGAGTTACAGGGGAAAAGGCATTACAGTATTTTGAAGAAAGAATCAACATAATTGATGAAATAACATCTATGATTAAGTGTAATGAAAAAGATTTGTTAAATAAAGTTTCTTCTATTTTAGGAGAGTTAAAAGATAAAGAGAAAGAAATAAAAGAACTTAAGAGTAAGTTATCAACAGGTGCTTTAGATGAACTTTTAAACGATGCAAAAGAGATTAACGGAGTAAAAGTAATCATTGGAGCTGTAAAAGATATTGATGGTGAGGCTTTAAGAGAATTAGTAGAAAAACTAAGAGATAAACTTCAAAGTGGATTTGTTATTTTAGGAAGTGAAGCAAACGATAAAGCAATGTTTGTAGCTATGGCATCTAAAGATGTTTTACCAAAAGGGGTGCATTGTGGTAAAATTATAAAAGAGGCTGCTTCAATTGCTGGAGGAGGGGGTGGAGGAAGACCAGATATGGCGCAAGCAGGTGGTAAGAATCCAGAAAAAATCCCTGAAGCCCTTTTAAAGGTTGAAGAAATGCTTATAGGAATGATAAAATAAAAATGATATAAGTGGGGTGTTCGTGTGAATAACCAAAATACGATGCAATTTGATCCGATAAAGAATAAAGAAGATTTTACAAAAGCTATAATTAATGAAGTGTATAGTGCACTTGTAGAAAAGGGATATAATCCAGTAAATCAACTTGTAGGATATTTCATTTCAGGAGATCCTACGTATATTACTAATTATAAAGGTGCTAGAACGCTTATTACAAAGCTAGAAAGAGATGAATTTTTAGAAGAGGTTTTAAAAGTTTACTTAAATATTAAATAAACAAATGCCCTAGGGGGCATTTGTTTGTATTGCAAAAGGAGAATGCTATGAGATTAATAGGGTTAGATATAGGAGATAGAACTATTGGGGTTGCTGTAAGTGATCCATTAGGGCTGACAGCTCAAGGTATAACAACAATTAGAAGAAAGAGCATTCAATACGATATGCAGGAACTAAAGAAAATAATTGACGAGTATTCTCCAACTAAATTAGTATGTGGATTACCTAAGAATATGAATGGTACAATTGGAGAACAAGGTGAAAAAGCTATTGAATTTAGCGAGAAGATTAAAGAAGAATTTAAAATAGAGATTGAAATGTGGGATGAGAGATTAACATCTAAAGCGGCTCATAGAATAATGATTGAAGCAGACTTTTCAAGAAAAAAAAGAAAAGGATTAGTGGATAAAATAGCTGCAACATACATACTGCAAGGATACCTAGATAAAATTAGGGTCATGAAATAAATAGACTAGTCAGATAAGGAGAGAGAAAAGATGAGTGAAGAAATTAAATATGTAACATTAACTGATGAGGAAGGTATAGACGTTGAGTTTGAAGTAGTAACAAAGTTGGATATTGAAGAGGTTGAATATTTTATTGTAATTCCTAAAGATGAAGATGTAGAAGAAGCAATAGCATTGAAACTTGTATATGAAGATGGAGAAGAATTATTTATTCCTGTAGAGGAAGAGAATGAATTAATGATGGTTAGCGAAGCGTATGAAATGTTATGTGAAGATGAATAGAAGAAAAAGAATCATATACTATTTAAATTTAAAAGCATTAAAAGCAAATTAGTTAATAAATAATAATGATTATTAGTTGACAAAGACCTCATAGGAGATTAAACTAATATTATGAGTATTTGAGCGGATTTATAAAACATTCTAATATTTTAGTGCTAATCGGGAATAACAAAGAAGAGGAGGGGAACGTGTGAGTGGTAATGTTAACAAGATAAATGAATTGAAAGAAAATTTAAAAAATAAGGGATATAAGTTGACTCCTCAAAGACGTGCTATTTTAAATAGTATTATGAACAGTGAGGATAGACATCTGACTGCTGAAGAAATATATGATTTAGTAAAAGTTGATTGCCCTGAGATTGGATTGGCTACAGTATATAGAACTGTACAACTTCTAGAAGAATTAGGAGTTGTATCAAAGTTAGATTTAGATGATGGATGTAGTAGATATGAACTGGTTATGGAAGGGGAAGAGCATCAACACCACCATCTTATTTGTAACGGATGTGGTAAGGTAATTGAAGTAGAAGGCGATCTTTTAGATGAATTAGAAAAAAATATTGAGAATAATTATAGCTTTAAAATATTAGATCACTCATTGAAGTTTTATGGAATTTGCGAAGAGTGTAAAAAAGAAAATGACTAAGTGATGAGGAGGGAATCTTTTGAGGAAAGAGAAAGAGAAGATAAAGATAATCCCTCTGGGAGGCTTGAATGAGATCGGTAAAAACACAACAGCGATTGAATTTAAAAATGAAATAATCTTGATTGATTGTGGATTAAAATTCCCAGAGGACGATATGTTGGGAATAGACGTGGTAATTCCGGATATGAGTTATATATTTAAGAACAAAGAAAGAGTTAAGGGTATCTTCTTAACTCATGGACATGAAGATCATATTGGTGCACTTCCATATATTTTAAAAGAAATGAATGTGCCTGTTTATGGAACAAAATTAACTTTAGGTATTTTAGAATCAAAATTAAAGGAACATGGTCTATTAAGTACTACAAAGCTGAGAACGGTTGAATCAAGGGATATGGTTAAATTAGAGAATATGTCAGTGGAATTTATTAGAACTATGCACAGTATAGCAGATGCTTCTGCTATAGCAGTTCATACACCAATGGGTGTAGTGTTTCATAGCGGAGATTTTAAAATAGATTATACACCTATTCATGGATTGCCTGCAGATTTAGCTAGATTTGCTGAGTTAGGTAGAAAAGGTGTAATCTGCATGATGTGTGAGAGTACAAATGTAGAGAGATCAGGATACACTATGTCTGAAAAGATGGTTGGAGAAACATTCCAACGCTTGTTATCGGATTGTGAGGAGAGAATTATTGTAGCAACCTTTGCTTCAAATGTTCACAGAATAATTCAAATAATTGATGCGGCAAGAAGGAATGACAGAAAAGTTGCTGTTTCAGGAAGAAGCATGGAGAACATTGTGGGTGTTGCTATCGAATTAGGATATATAGATGTAAGTGATGGTATTCTAATATCTATAGATGAAATTAATAAGTATCCTAAAAATAGAATTGTAATAATTACAACTGGAAGTCAAGGAGAGCCAATGTCAGCATTGACTAGAATGGCTAGAGGTGATCATAAAAAACTTTCAATAAACAAAGGGGATATGGTTATCATTTCAGCTACACCTATTCCAGGAAATGAAAAATTAGTTTCTAAAGTTATAAATCAGTTATTTAAAAAAGGTGCTGAAGTAATATATGAGAAATTAGCTGATATTCATGTGTCAGGGCACGCTTGCCAAGAAGAGTTGAAGCTAATGCATGCACTAATAAAACCTAAGTTTTTTATTCCTGTACATGGTGAGTTTAGACATTTAAAACAGCATGCAGAATTAGCAAAAGGGTTAGGGATGAATGATGAAGAAGTTGTTATATGTAACAATGGAGATGTGATTGAGATATCATGCGACGAAATTAACAAGACAGGTACCGTAAATGCTGGACAGATATTTGTTGATGGTTTAGGTGTTGGAGATGTAGGTAATATAGTTTTAAGAGATAGAAAGCATCTTTCACAAGATGGAATTTTAACTGTTGTGGTTACAATGGAGAAAGATAGTGGAAAGATTATTGCGGGTCCGGATATAATAACTAGAGGATTTGTATATGTAAGAGAAAGTGAAGATCTTATATTAGAAGCTAAAAAGAGAGTTAAGTCAGTACTTAAACAATGTGAACAACAAAATGTTAAGGAATGGGCTGTACTTAAAAATACAATGAAAGAAAATCTGAGAGAGTATCTTTATGAAAAAACAAAGAGAAATCCAATGATATTACCGATAATTGTAGAAGTGTAAAATAATAAAAATAAGAGTCTATGAATCTTTTGATTCAAAGACTCTTATTTTTAAGTTGAGAACTATAAAGTTGATTAAAATCCTAATTAAAAATCTAAATAACAATTGACTTTTAACTTAAGGGGTATTAAAATAAAAGATAGTGTAAAATTGGATGCTGTGGTGTCCAATTTTTTTATAAAATCAAAACTTAGGAGGAATAGCATGAGTAATTTTGTTAGAAACGATATTAGAAACATTGCTATTATAGCTCATGTTGACCATGGGAAAACAACACTTGTAGATGCTCTTTTGAGACAAAGTAACATTTTTAGAGATAATGAAAAGATAGATGAGAGAGTTATGGATTCAAATGACCTTGAAAAAGAAAGAGGAATTACAATATTATCTAAAAATACTGCTATAGATTATAAAGGGATAAAAATCAACATCATTGATACACCAGGACATGCAGATTTTGGTGGTGAGGTTGAACGTGTACTAAAAATGGTTGACAGTGTACTGTTAGTTGTGGATGCTTTTGAAGGAGTAATGCCACAAACAAAATTTGTTCTTAAGAAAGCTCTTGAGCTAAAGTTAAGACCGATTGTAGTAATAAATAAAATTGATAGAAAAGATGCAAGACCAGAAGCGGTTCTTGATGAGATGTTTGATCTTTTTGTTGAATTAGGTGCTGATGATGAGCAACTTGATTTTAAAGTAGTTTATGCTTCGGCAAAAGAAGGACACGCATCTTATGAATCTGATAATCTTAAGGAGAACATGGAAGATCTTTTCGATGGTATTGTAAAGAATGTTAAAGCTCCAGAAGGGGAATTAGAGGCACCGCTGCAATTATTGATAAGTTCTATTGACTACAATAACTACGTAGGTAAAATTGGTATTGGTAAAGTTATAAGAGGAAAAATCGATAGAAACCAACAACTTGCACATATAAACAAAGATGGAGAAATTAAAAAAATTAAAGTTTCAAATCTATACACATACGAAGGATTAGGAAAAGTTGAAACTTCATCTGCTATGATTGGAGATATTGTAGCTGTAACAGGAATATCTAACATCAATATTGGTGATACATTAGCAGATTCTGAGAATCCAGAAGCAGTTCCATTTGTGAAGATTGATGATCCAACACTAACAATGAATTTCTTGGTTAACGATTCACCATTTGCAGGTCAAGATGGAGAATTTGTTACTTCAAGACATTTAAGGGATAGACTTTACAGAGAGCTAGAAACAAATGTAAGTCTTAAAGTTGAAGACACTGACTCTGCTGATTGTTTCAAGGTAAGTGGAAGAGGAGAACTACATTTGTCTGTTCTAATCGAAACTATGAGAAGAGAAGGATATGAGTTCCAAGTTTCTAAGCCTTCAGTAATTTTCAAAGAGGAAAATGGTAAGAAACTAGAGCCAATGGAAAAGCTAGTAATTGATGTTCCTGAAGAGTTTATGGGTGGAGTAATGGAAAAACTTGGACCAAGAAAAGCAGAATTAGTAAATATGACATCTGCTGTGAATGGTTATACTAGATTAGAGTTCAAGGTTCCTGCTAGAGGATTAATTGGATTTAGATCAGACTTCATGACAGATACAAAGGGTAACGGTATTATGAACCATATTCTTGAAGGATATGAAGAGTACAGAGGGGAAATCCCAGAGAGAGCAAAAGGATCAATTGTTGCTTTTGAAAGAGGAACAGCGGTTGCTTATGGATTATTTAATGCTCAAGAAAGAGGAGTATTATTTATACCGGCAGGGACTGAGGTATACGAAGGGATGATAGTTGGTGAGCAACCACGTCTTGGTGATATTGAGGTTAATGTTTGTAAGAAGAAACAACTTACAAATACTAGATCATCAGGAGCAGATGATGCATTGAAACTGTTTACACCTAGGGATTTATCACTTGAAAAAAGTATTGAGTTTATAGATTCTGATGAGCTTGTAGAAGTAACTCCACTTAACATTAGACTAAGAAAAAAAATTCTTGATTCTAATGCAAGAAAAAGAGTTAGAAATAGAAAGTAGCTTTAGAAAAGAAATGGATAATTGATAATGTATAATTGATAATGAAGGATATTTCTCTCATTATACATTCTCCATTATACATTATCCATTTGCTTTTAGAGCATGGGGGAGATAAAATGAAGAAGTTTTTAGTTTTCATTGGTGTTTTATGTGTCATCATTATTGGGGGATATTTTTATGGTTTAAATTATTATAATGAGGCACTAAATCATCCCTTGACAGGAACAGAGAATATTGAGATTACTGTTAGTCAAGGGGATTCCTTTTATCCATTATTGGAAAGACTATATAATGAGAAGAAGGTAAAGAATCCTTTGGTTTTTAAATTGTATGTTAAGAAGAATAATATTAAATGTGATATAAAACCAGGAGATTATAAGGTGAATGTGGATGAGGATTTTGATGCATTGATTTCTAAACTTTCTGAAGGAACACAAAAAGACACCTATAGGATTACAATTGTGGAAGGTATGAATATTGAGCAAATTGCGGAAGTTTTTCAAAAAACTGGAATGTTTACCGTTCCAGAATTCCTTCAAGCTGTACAAGAATATGAATTACCTGAGTATGTAATTGATTCTTCAGATGCAAACTATAGATTAGAAGGATATTTATATCCAGACACATATAACTTTTATATGTATAGTAAACCCTCAGAGGTTATTGGTATTATGATAAATAAATTTGAGAAGACTATTGAAAGTATTGAAGAAGAATATAATAGGAAGATAGAAAACCTTCATGAAGTAATAATTTTAGCATCTATTGTGGAAAAAGAGGCTGTTAAAGAAGAAGAAAGGGCTTTGATTTCTTCGGTGTACTCTAATAGGATAAAAATTGGTATGTTACTTCAATCATGTCCTACAGTGATATACTCTATAGGTAATGAATTCTATGAGAGAGATAAATTAATTGTGCTGAACAAGGATCTTAAAATTGAATCACCTTACAATACATACATGCATGAAGGATTACCACCGGGACCTATTGGAGCTCCTAGAAAAGAGAGCATAGTAGCTTCATTGTATCCAGAAGATACAAACTATCTTTATTTTGTATCCCAGAACGATGGTACACACTTCTTTACTGATGATTACAATGAGTTTCTCAGAGTTAAAGCTCAGACACAAGGAAATTAATGGAGGGATCTCATGAGTGGAATAGCACATGATTATATGGAAAAATATTTAAGAAATTTAATAGATGAAAATCAAGAACCTTTAAAAAGTATGGAAGAGTATAGTGAAGAAAATCATGTTCCTATTGTACAAAAAGAAGTTGCAAATTTCTTGAAGGTTATGGTTACAATGAAGAAACCTAAGAAGATTTTAGAACTAGGAACTGCAATTGGGTATTCATCTATACTTATGTGTAGAGAATTACATAAACAGTGTGAAATTGTAACTATCGATAGAAATGATGAAATGGTAGAAATTGCTCAAAATAATATAAATAAGCATGGATATGGTGAAAATATAACTATCATTCATGAAGAGTGTCTTGAAGCTCTTGAAAGATTATCTGAAAGTCAGAAAGGTGAATATGATCTTATATTCATGGATGCTGGAAAAGGTCATTATAATCATTTTTTACCGTATTGTTTAGAGCTTCTTAAAGATGATGGTATAATTATATCTGATAATGTATTGTTCAGAGGAATGGTAGCATCGGATGATCTTGTTATAAGAAGAAAGATAACTATAGTAAAAAGAATGAGAAAATACTTAGAAATGATTTCAAAAGATGAAAATCTCTTAACAACAATTATTCCTATGGGTGATGGAATAGCGATAACCACAAGGAGGGATAGAAGTGTTTAAACCAGAAATACTTGCACCAGCTGGGAATCTTGATAAGTTGAAAACCGCAATTAATTTTGGAGCTGATGCTGTTTATCTAGGAGGGCATAAGCTTAATCTAAGAGCTTTTGCCAATAATTTTAATTATGAACAGTTAAAAGAAGGTGTTGAATATGCCCATGAAAGAGGAAAGAAGGTTTATGTTACATTAAATGCATTTCCTCACAATGAAGACTTTGAAGGGTTAGAAGAATACCTGAAGGAATTGGAAGAGTTAAATGTAGATGCTATTATAGTAGCAGATCCAGGAATATTCATGATTGCAAAGCAAACTGTATCAAATGTAGAAGTGCATTTGAGTACACAGGCTAACACTGTTAACTACAGAAGTTGTCAATACTGGTATAAACAAGGTGTAAAGAGGATTGTATTAGCAAGAGAACTTACGATGGATGAAATTAAAGAACTTAAGCAAAACTTACCTGAAGGTTGTGAAATTGAAGCGTTTGTTCATGGAGCAATGTGTATTTCTTATTCAGGTAGATGTTTGTTATCAAACTATATGGTTGGAAGAGATGCTAATCGAGGGGCATGTGCGCAACCTTGTAGATATAAGTATCATTTAATGGAAGAGAAAAGAAAAGAAGAGTTTTTTCCTGTTTATGAGGACGAAAGAGGTACATATATCATGAATTCAAAAGATATGTGTATGATTGAGCATATTCCAGCATTAGTTGAAGCAGGAATAGATTCTTTGAAAATTGAAGGAAGAATGAAGAGTATTTTTTATGTTGCTTCAGTTGTAAAAGCTTATAGGGAAGCTTTAGATTCATATTTTGAAAACCCAGAGGGATATGAATTTAACTCCAAATGGATGGAGCTATTGATGAGACCTAGTCATAGAACGTATCATACAGGATTTTATTTTGGTAAGGAAAATATGCAAGTTTATGATTCTTCTGCATATGAGAGAGAATACGACATAATAGGGATTGTAAGAAGCTATGAAAATGGAATTGTTACAATAGAGCAGCGTAACAAGATTGTTAATGGTGATTCCGCAGAAGTAATGAAACCTAAAGGTGATAATATTCACGTTCATCTTAGAAATATGAAAGATGAGAACGGGAATGATATAGAGTCTGCAAATAAACCTCAAATGATTTTCACTGCTGAGGTAGATGGACAAATTCAAAAAAATGACATTATTGTAAAGTATAAGGGGGAAGAATAAATGAAGCGTCCCGTAATAATTGGTATAACTGGTGGTTCAGGTTCAGGGAAGAGTACTGTAACAAAAGAGATTTGTAACAAATTTAATGAGAATTTATCTATATTAGAGATGGATTCTTACTATAAAGATCAAAGTCAATTAACTCCAGAGGAAAGAGTTAAAACAAACTATGATCACCCAGATGCTTTTGATACAGAATTATTAGTTAGACACATTAAGAGTTTGATTAATGGTGAAGCGATTGAAAAACCAATTTACGATTTCACTATTCATAATAGAGTAGAAGAAACTATTAATGTAGAACCAAAGAGCATTATAATTGTTGAAGGTATATTGGTTCTGGATGATGAGTTATTAAGGGAGCATTTAGATATTAAGTTATATGTTGACACAGACCCTGATGTAAGATTTATTAGAAGATTAGTTAGGGACATTGAGGAAAGAGACAGAAGTATGGAATCTGTTATTGAACAGTATCTTAACGTTGTAAGACCAATGCATATGCAATTTATCGAACCAACAAAAAGATATGCTGACATAATTATACCTGAAGGTGGATATAATAAAGTTGCAATTGATTTAATAACTTCAAAAATAAAGCATATTCTTCAAGAGTAAAAAAGAACATTTCTTATGTTCTTTTTTTTTTGAACTTAATTCTATAGAAAATTATTATAAAATTTTTTGATTTCTTTAAAGAATAAAAACAATAATCAAAAAAAATAGATAAAATACTATTTAAAATAAAAGTGAAAGAAAAATTTAATTTTATTATAAAAGTATTGAATAATTTTAAAAAAGTTACGATAATAAAAGAGGAATATATTTATTTTTAAATAAACATAAATAAGGTCACATTTCACTTTATATCATCATATTATAGTAATAAGCAGTGTTTTAGGAGGAAATATAGTGATATTTTTAAGTTACTTGATTGAACTTATTGGTGATATGACACTTTTAACAGCGTACATTACTGGGGGGAACTCTTTTCCACAACCTCTAAGTGAAAAAGAGGAAAAATATTATTTAAACAAACTTAAAGATGGAGATTTAATAGCGAAGAACGTTCTTGTGGAGAGAAATTTGAGGCTTGTAGCTCACATTGTGAAAAAATATTCATATTCGTATAAGGAAGTAGATGATCTCATTTCAATAGGAACGGTAGGATTAATAAAAGCTATAGATTCATTTGATAGCGAAAAGGGTACTAGGTTAGCAACATATGCGGCTAGGTGCATAGAAAATGAGATTCTTATGTTTATAAGGTATAGAACTAAAAATAAAGCAGAAATCTTTTTGCAAGATCCAATAGGAATAGATAAAGAAGGTAATGAGATATCTTTAATGGACGTTTTGAGCTCTGAAGAAGATTCTATAATTGAAATAGTAGAGAATAAAATCCAAGTTAAAAGATTGTACAAAGAAATTAATGAATCTTTAAAGGAAAGAGAGAAAATCATTATCCAGTTGAGGTATGGTTTGAATAATGGAAAACCGAAAACACAGAGAGAGATAGCTAAATTATTGGGTATTTCAAGATCTTATGTTTCTAGGATAGAAAAAAGGGCACTTAAAAAACTAAATAAAGAACTAGATAATCCTAATAAAAACAAGAGTGAAGATTGATTAAGATTTATTCTTTTAAGGGGATAAATAGCAACATAAAGGAGGAAAAAACATGGTACCATTAAAGGAACTTTTGGAGACTACACTATTATGTAATGCTTCGGATTTACATTTAACGGTAGGAGCTAGTCCTAGTGTTAGAGTAAATGGTGAACTTCAAAGGTTGAATAATAAAAAGCTAATGCCGTTAGATACAGAAGAGTATGCTAAAGAAATTCTTCAAGATAAATTTGAAGAATACATGGAAATGGGAGAATACGATATTTCATTTTCATTAGCAGGGTTAGGAAGATTCAGAGTTAATGTGTATAAGCAAAGAGGAAGTCATGCTATAGCTATTAGGGTGGTAGGGCAGAAAATACCTTCGCTGAAGGAGTTATCTATGCCACAGGCACTTAAAGAACTTAGTGAAGAACAGAGGGGATTGGTGCTTATTACAGGTCCTACAGGGAGCGGTAAGAGTACCACTCTAGCAGCTATGGTAAACGAGATTAATAACAATAGATCAGCACATATTATTACACTTGAAGATCCAATTGAATATTTACATAAACATAGTAAATCAATTGTTAATCAGAGAGAGATAGGAAAAGATAGTACAAGCTATCATAGAGCTCTAAGAGCAATATTAAGAGAAGATCCTGATGTGATTTTAGTTGGTGAGATGAGAGATTTGGAAACAATTTCAATAGCTTTAACAGCTGCTGAAACGGGTCATTTGGTTTTATCAACACTACACACTGTTGGAACTGTTAAAACAATTGATAGGATTATTGATGTATTTCCTCCTCATCAACAACAACAGATAAAGGTTCAACTAGCTGCAGTTTTAAAGGGTGTTATATCACAACAGCTTATTCCAGGTACAGAAGGGAATGGGAGAATTTGTGCGCAAGAAATAATGAAAAATACTAATGCTATACAAAATTTGATAAGAGAAGGAAAAACACATCAAATAGAATCTTTAATACAAACTGGTTCAAAATATGGAATGAAAACAATGGATATGTGTTTGGCCGAAATATGTAAGAAAGGCATTATTTCTAAAGAAGATGCTATAAAGTTTTCAATTGATCAATCAATGCTTAATAGGTTATTGGTCTTCTAAAAAAAAAAGCGCATATTTTCAGCAAATAATAATAAAAAAGAATTTATTTTAATTTTAATCAAAAATATATAAAAATTTAGAGGAAATAAAAAGTTTGTGTTGAATATATCATAGAGGGTTTTCTTAAGGGGGTTTAGTCCATGAATGAATATGTTATTGGAATAGACATCGGTTCATCAAAAATTTATGCAGCAGTTGGTAAAATAGATAGTGAAGAAAACCTACAAATCATGGGAATCAGTTCTTCTAAATGTGAAGGTTTAAATAAAGGTATAGTTATTGATATAGAGAGTACTGCTAAATCAATTGAGAAATGCATGGAACAGCTCCAAAAAATGATTGAAAAGGATTTTAGTTCAGCGTATTTAGTTGTTCCAGGTGGGATTTGTGATTTAGTTGAAAGCAAAGGTGTCGTTGCTGTGAGTGCTCAAGAAAATACAGTAACTCATAATGATAAACATAGAGCTATTGAAGCTTCAAAATTTGTATCTATAACAAGTGATAAAGAGATTATTGGAGTTATTCCAGAGGATTATGTTATTGATGAATATGATAAGATAAAAGATCCGGTTGGTATGAGAGGTAATAAACTTGAAGCAAATGTTAAAGTAGTAACTGCTAGATCAAGTGTTGTTAACAATCTAATAAAATCTGTTGAAGCTGTTGGATTAACTGTTAAAGGGTTGGAGTTGAAACCTATAGCAGCTGGTAGTGTTGTTTTATCACAAGAGGAAAAACGTTTTGGAGTGGCTTTGGTTGATGTTGGAGCCGAAACAATTGATTTATCTGTTTTTTCAAACGGGAAATTATGTTATACTTCTAGTATACCTTTTGGAGGTAAAACTATTACTAATGATTTATCTGTTGGATTGAAAATTTCAATGGATGAAGCAGAAAATATGAAGTTGAAATATGGTACTCTTAAGAAGGATGTATCTAATGAAATTTTCACATGCAACAACATTCTAGGGGAATTTATTGAAGTGAAGCATGGTTTCTTAATTGATATTATTGAAGCACGTGTTACGGAACTTTTGGAATTTGTTAAAGCTGAGCTTGAAAAAAGTGGGTATGATAAATCTATTGAACGAGTAATTTTAGTAGGTGGAGGGATAACTCTTTTTAAAGGTATAAAAGATGTTGGAGAAAAAATACTCAATAAGCCAGTGAGAATTGGTTCGCCAGATTACATAGGCGCTGCTAGTCCTTTATTTTCTAATGTAGTTGGTGTACTAAAAAATGCTATTGATGAGAATAACAGAGTTAGTAATAGAAAAAAAGCTGTTGATGATTTTACAGACGATGATTTAGATGATGATGAAATTTATGCTGAGAGAAAAGGCTTAGCTAAGAGAATAAAAAACATTTTTTCAAATCTTTTTAGTTAAGGAGGTAGTGTTGTGCTTGATTTTGATGTAGATATACAAGATTTTGCTAAAATTAAAGTCATCGGTTGTGGTGGCGGTGGAAATAATGCTGTTAATAGAATGATCATTGAAGGATTAAGAAACGTTGAATTCATAGGAATTAATACAGATAAGCAGGCATTATTATTGTCTCAGGCGAACCAAAAAATCCAAGTAGGAGATAAGCTTACGAAGGGGCTTGGAGCGGGTGCTAATCCATCTATTGGAAAAAAGGCTGCCGAAGAGAGTAGAGAAGAGATTGAACAAGCTATAAAAGGTGCTGATATGGTATTTATTACTGCTGGTATGGGTGGAGGAACTGGTACAGGTGCTGCCCCAGTTGTGGCTGAAATTGCTAAATCAATGAACATACTTACAGTAGGAGTTGTAACGAAACCATTTCCATTTGAGGGAAGAAAAAGAATGATGCAAGCTGAAATGGGAATTAAGGAATTAAAAGATAAAGTGGATACTCTTGTTACGATTCCGAACGAGAGACTTCTAATGATAGTTGATAAGAAGACTTCATTAATGGAAGCATTTAAAGTAGCGGATGATGTATTAAGACAAGGTGTTCAAGGAATTTCAGATTTAATCACTATTCCAGGATTAGTTAATCTTGACTTTGCAGATGTTAGAACAATAATGCAAGACAAAGGATTAGCTCATATGGGAGTTGGTAAAGCTAGTGGAGAGAGCAGAGCTGCTGATGCAGCAAAACAAGCTATTTCAAGTCCTCTTCTTGAAACATCAATAGTTGGTGCTACAGGAGTACTTTTAAATGTAACAGGTGGTTCGGATCTTGGATTATTAGAGATAAATGAAGCTGCTGAAATTGTTCAGGAAGCTGCTGATATGGACGCTAACATTATATTTGGTGCTGTTATTGATGAAAATATTAAAGATGAGATAAGAATTACAGTAATAGCTACAGGTTTTGAGAAAGATAGGATTGTGGAAGAACCACAAGTAAATTCCTCAATAACTGTATCTAAAAATGAAGAAGTTAAAGTAGAGAATTGTGATAAAATAGATGTTAAGGAAATTGAAGAAAAGGTAGAAGAGAAGAAAAAATATGACTTTAATTCACCAGATTTAGAAATTCCTGCATTCTTGAGAAGAAGAAACAACTAATAAAAAAGGGTTGCATCAAAATGAGTGAATCATTTTGATGCAACCCTTTTTTTAGTTGAGAGTGGAGAGTTGAGAACGATGGATATTTCTCTACTAGAAATTTTAATTATATTATTACTTGGACAATGTGTGGGGACTGGTTTCATTTTGATGAAACATTGTAGTATGAATTTAGAACTCTGTATTTATAGTAATTACAAAATACAAGTTTATTACTTAAGGCATAGAACTCTTTCAGTGTGCAACAATTTTTTTCTTTATATCATTACATAACTAAGAATATTGTGATTTATCATTAATCTTATATCTTCTTTTATTTAAATATGTTCCAAATATACTTGCAATAATTACACTTATCCATTGAATCATACTTGTGTATACGCTTATAAATCCAACTCCATAATCATTTGGGTCACTATGAGTCGGAAAGAGTTTAGCTCCTTGCACTAAAATTATAATCCAGTATACTACATAAGGAATTGAAATAAATAAAACATTTAACCAACTTCCTTGTAAAAATAATCTTATTGCACTTATGTAAATAAGCGCTAATAAAATAATCCCCAAATGTAGTAATGTAATATTATCAAACATCCACTCGTAAGTTATTAAAAATCTTATATATAGTTCTCCAACAATAGCAAAAATAACACTTAGTATTTGAGTTACAAGAATCAGTTTTAAAATTTTTAAACACCTACTTTTAATATTGGTAACATTATTCACTTTTTTTCCTCCAACAACTTAATAGAATAAAAAATTTATATCTAATACAAGCTTATTCCACCTAAAGAATATTCTTTTGTTAATACATACTTAAAACATTTTATGACTCAAATGTTTTATATTATCTATATTATACAAAATCTTCATAACAATTAAAAGATTGAACATTTATAATCCATATTTAATTTCAATATCTTGTTAAATATAGTCGATTTTAAATACAATATTTTATCTTCAGATAAAATAAGTAAAAATACTTTGTTCGCAACTCTCAACTCACCACTCTCAACTTCTTTTAAGGGTTTTATTCATATATAAAATCTTACAAATTCCAAAGCATTTTATTCCAGTTACCCTCCAATAGACTTTTCTCTATCAAAAGGTGTTAGTAAATGTAATAAAAAACGAAAAGAAAAGATAAGTGAAGGGGGTAAAATTGACAAAATTTTGAAACTTGACGGTGTATAATGTATTCAAAGGGTGATGTATATGGTTGTGCATATTGATGTATTTATTTTAGAAAACCTTATAATTAATTATTTCTTGCTATTAATAACTGGTAGGGTTCAAAAGAAAAGAATATCTATTTGGAGGTGTGGTATTGGGGCATTAGTAGGGGTTTTATATAGCATTATTGCCCTAGTGGTTCGTAGTGAGATATTGATTAATATGATTGTGACACTTATTATAGGGTTAATAATGGTTATGATTGCCTATCAAAAGAAGGAAATGGTATTAAAGCAATTATTAAAATTATGGTTAGTATTTATAATTGTGAGTTTTGTCTTAAGTGGTGCATTTTTATTTGTGCATGTGTCATTAGGTAAAGGGGTTATATTTAGAGGTATGTTTCTCAATTTTACATATAAAGGCCTCATAGTTGCGGTATTAATAATTGCGATATTTTTTGAAAGGATATATTATTTTACAAATGAACAGAGGATAAAAGCAGAATATATATACTCAATAAAGATTATAAAGGAAAATAAAGAAATTCAAATTAAAGCACTATTGGATACAGGAAATTTCCTAACAGAGGCAATAAGTGGTAAAGGAATAATAATTATAGAGGATATAAAATATAGGGAGTTCCAAGTTCAACACAAAGATTGTTATAGAATCCCGTATAGTTGTGTGGACAATAAGGTCGAGTATTTATACGGATTTGAACCAGATGAGGTAACAATAATTAATAAAAAAGGAGAGGAGCAAGAATTAATAGACGTTCTTATAGCAGCAAAAAAAGGTAAATTTAAGGAGGAGTTTCAAGGGGTCTTACCTAGCAATATTTTACTTCAATTGAAGTGATGATGTGAAAGTCTAATAGTTTCTACTTTGAAGAGGGGGATAAAATTGATAAGAATTGATAGAATTATAAACAAATTATTAAGTAAATTCAAACTCTTTTCCAAGAAAATATTATATATTGGAGGGAGTGATGCTCTACCACCACCATTAAGTAAGGACGAAGAATTTGAACTTGTTCATAAGTTGGGGGATGGAAATGAAGTAATTAGAGCAACATTGATAGAAAGAAATTTAAGGCTAGTCGTATATATTGCACGAAAGTTTGAAAACACAGGAGTTAATGTTGAAGATTTAATTTCAGTAGGAACAATAGGATTAATTAAAGCTGTTAATACATTCGATCCAAATAAAAATATTAAGCTTGCAACATATGCATCAAGATGTATAGAAAATGAAATACTCATGTATTTGAGGAGAAATAATAAAGTTAAAGCGGAGATATCATTTTATGAGCCACTTAATATTGATTGGGATGGTAATGAACTGTTGTTATCGGATATTTTGGGAACTGATAATGATATAGTTTATCACTATATAGAAGATGAGGTGGATAGACAATTATTACTTCTTGCAATGAAAAAATTAAATGATCGAGAGAAGAAGATATTGAAATTAAGATTCGGATTAAATGGCAAGAGAGAGAAAACACAGAAAGAAGTTGCTGATCTTTTAGGAATTTCTCAATCCTATATATCACGGCTCGAGAAGCGGATTATAAAGAGGTTGAAGAAAGAAATCAGTAAAATGGTATAGTTGTCTTCAGTATAAAAAGAAATCTTTTAGGGGATAATTTTAAATGCTACTATACTGAAGGGATGGAGTATCATGTTAATTAATAAGGTTGAAATATGTGGTGTAAATACATCGACACTACCTGTTCTTAAAGAAAAAGAAATGAGAGAACTTCTTTTTAAATTAAAGGAGGGAGAGACTGAATGTAGAGAAAGATTTATTAAAAGCAACTTGAGATTAGTGCTGAGTGTAATTCAGAGATTTAATAACAGAGGGGAAAATGTTGATGACCTATTTCAAGTTGGATGTATTGGACTTATTAAAGCAATAGACAATTTTGATTTATCACAAAATGTAAAGTTTTCAACCTATGCTGTTCCAATGATAATTGGAGAAATTAGAAGATATTTGAGAGACAATAATTCCATTAGAGTTAGTAGATCCCTAAGAGATATTGCTTACAAAGCATTACAGGTTAGAGATAGATTAATTAAGACAAATAATGAAGAACCAACAATTTCAGAAATAAGTAAAGAGTTAGAAATACCACGAGAAGATATTGTATTTGCATTAGATGCTATTCAAGATCCAGTATCATTATTTGAACCAATATATCATGATGGCGGCGATGCTATATTTGTTATGGATCAAATAAGTGACAATAAAAATAGTGATGAAAGCTGGATTGAAAATATTTCAATAAAAGAAGCCATGAAGAAGTTAAATGTAAGAGAAAAATTAATATTAAATTTGAGATTTTTTAACGGAAAGACTCAAATGGAAGTGGCTGATGAAATAGGGATTTCACAAGCTCAAGTTTCAAGGTTAGAAAAATCAGCATTAAAGCACATGAGAAAGCATATATAAAATATGTATCTTGATAAAAACGGTATAATATATTGTTTTAATTTTTTTCATCTACAGAGTTTGAAGTGTATCATATTCAGAAAGGTTCAGGTGGACTATAAGGAGATAGTCCGCCTGAACCTTTCTGAATATGAAGAGGGTGAAATTTTAATTGAATTTCTTGAATAAATTAAGTTCTCAGCTATGAAATATATATTAATACTCATATTTTAACTCATATTTTAACTTGTATTTTAATAGTATTTTATAAGAGCATAAGATAACTTTCTCTTAAATGAAAATATAAGATATCAAAGAGATAATAATAGGAGGTAAATACATGGAAGAGGATTTAAGCTTGTTTTCAATAAATAGTTTAAAGAGCATGGAGGTAATTGATATTTCTACCGGGGCAAGAATGGGATACATAAAAGATTTTGTTGTAGATTGTGATGGGTATAAAGTGGAATCGGTAATAATTCCATATGGGAAAGCTTCATTTTTCGCAAAAGATAACTTTGTTGAGGTGCCTTGGAATAAAATATATAAAATTGGGGTGGATGTTATCTTGGTAGAAGGGGAAGAATACATTGAAAAGGAATGAAGTGTTTATAATGATTAATTTTCATTTGAGAATTGCCCTATACTGAAAAAAATGATATTATGATACTAAGTACAAAAAACCATAGATTAGGATGATGAAGATGAGATGTCCATTTTGCAATTTTGAGGAAAGTAAAGTTGTTGATTCGCGTTCAAGTGAAGATAAGTCAGCTATTAGAAGACGTAGAGAATGTCTTAAATGTAATAAGCGGTATACAACTTATGAAAAAGTAGAAAATATTCCAATACTTATAATAAAAAGAAATAAAGATCGTGAAAACTTTGATAGAAATAAATTACTTAATGGTCTTATAAGAGCATGTGAAAAGAGGCCAGTTTCAAGAAAAGTTCTTGAAGAAGTGGCAGATGAAATAGAAAAGAAGTTATATAATCAGATGAGTACTGAAGTTCAATCTCAATATATTGGTGAGTTAGTAATGGAAAAACTTAAGGAAATTGATGAAATAGCTTATGTAAGATTTGCATCAGTATATAGACAGTTTAAGGATATAGACAGTTTTATGGAAGAAATCGCTGCTTTAAAGAAGAAAAGTTGAAACATGGGATATGCTTAGCAAATAAGTATATCCCATGTTTTATATATAAATTTAAATATAATATCTTCAAAATCGGTATTTAAATTATCTGTAAATACTAATTTTAAAGTTAAGATTGGGTTAAATAAATAAAGCTAATATTTAAAATTATGAATATATATTATAGAATAAACATAAAGGGTGAAAAATAATGACGAATAAAATTAAAGAAAAGAAAGTTGGAAAATTCAAATTTTATAATATATCTACAGATAAAGTTGAGGTATTGTTCAGTACAGCTATAAATGAGATGAACTTTAATAAAGAAACTATAGATGGAAAAAGATTTCTTTCAATGATTCCCAAGTGGTTTAATCTTCAAAATGTGATTTATTTAAATCAAACACATTCCAATGATATTTGGGTTGATCCTGAAGAAGTTATTAATGGTGATGGAGTCATAACTTCAAAAGAAAAAGTAGCTATAGGAGTTTTTGGAGCTGATTGTACTCCAATAATAATACATGATAAACATAATGGAATAATTGGAGCTGTCCATAGTGGATGGAAGGGAACTCTTAATGGTATATTAACAGAGAGTATAAAAAAATTAATTAGTACCTTTAATTCTAAATGTAATGATATAGAAGTTTTTATAGGGCCACATGCTAGAAAATGTTGCTACGAAGTAAGTTATGAATTGATTGATGAGTTTAATTCTAATGAGTTATATAGAGGGCACGTAAATGAAGGAAGGATGCTAAATCTAACTGAATGCATTATGCTTCAATTAAGAGAACTTGGAATTAAAGAAGAAAATATATATGACATAGGTAAATGTACAATTTGTAACAAAGAATTCCATTCTTATAGAAGGGATAAAGAATCAAGTGGAAGAAATTTTACATTTATTTTTTTAAAATGAGTAGTAATATAAATTGATTTTAAGGAGGAGTACAATGAATAGTGACATTAAGATACTAATTGTAGATGATGAGGAACATATTAGAGAATTATTAAAATTTAATCTTGAAAAGAATAAATATAAGGTTATATGCGCTGATAATGGTAACGATGCAATTACGCTTGCATGTTCAGAAATACCTAATTTAATATTACTTGACCTTATGCTACCAGGAATGGACGGGTATGATGTTTGTAAGGAAATACGCAAGAACAACATTACTACTAACATACCTGTTGTTATGATAACAGCTAAGGGGGAAGAATTTGATAAGATATTAGGATTAGAACTTGGAGCTGATGATTATATAACAAAGCCATTTTCTGTTAGAGAATTAGTTGCAAGGGTAAAAGCTGTTTTGAGAAGAACAAATATGAAGCAAGAAGAAAATAAAACGTCTTTTGGCGAAATTGTTATTGATTTTGATAAGCATCAAGTAAAAAAGAATGGAGAAGGGATTGAACTTACACTTAAGGAGTTTGAGCTATTGAGTATATTATGTAGAAATAAAGGAAGAGTGATGACAAGAGAATACCTCTTGGATAAGATTTGGGGATATGAATATGTTGGAGAAACAAGAACGGTAGATGTTCATATAAGACACCTAAGAAAGAAACTAGAGAATGATGACAAAAATCCTAAATACATTCAGACTGTAAGAGGTATAGGATATAGATTTAACAGTGGTGAATAATAATGAAGAAAAAATTGATGATATTTATATTAGGATTTTTTACATTATTTTTATTAACACTAACAATATTATTTTCTTCTATATTTAATAGGCAATATGAAGAGAATGTAAAGAGTAACTTGAAAACAAACAGTAAATTAGTAATTAATAGTTTGGAGAGTAATGATAAGATTGATTTTGAACACTACATGAATGAAGAAGAGGACCCCAGAATTACAATTATTGATGAGGAAGGTATGGTTATACAGGATACTCATGCAGAAGTACAATCACTTGATAATCACAAAATGAGAGAAGAAATACAGCTAGCAAGAAAAAATGGAGAAGGGTATTCCATAAGGTATAGTGATTCGTTGAAGACAAGCATGGTATACTACGCTGTGAAATATAAGAATAGATATATTAGAATAGCATTACCTATTCATTATATGCATATGTTTTCAGGGAATTATTTTTCCTATTATATTTATTCTGTAATAATCATTTTTTTAGTATCTATCTGGTTTTCAAATAAGATTGCATATGTAATTGTGAAACCAATAAAAAATTTAGAAGTTACAACAGAACGGATTGCTAAAGGTGATTTAACTAGAAGGGTACAAGTAACTAGTGATGATGAGATCGGTAAACTTGGAAGAAGTTTTAATAAGATGGCCATGCAATTAGAAAGTATGATTAAAGAGGTAACTGATAAGCAGAATAGATTAGAAGCCATCTTGGGAAGTATGGATAGTGGATTGATAGCTTTAGATAGAAATAGAAATATAATTATGATAAATTCATTTGCTAAGAACATGTTTAAAATAAAAGAAAATGTAATCGGTGAAAGACTAGATAAATGCATTGATAATCAAGAGTTGGCAAAACTTTTTTCTTCTGACATACAAGAATATGTTGAAATCACTATTGATACAATTGAGAGAAGATATTTTAGAGTGAAAACAGCAGATATTATAAATGTTAACGATCATATTGGAACAGTGGCGGTACTTCAAGACATAACAGACATAAAAAGATTAGAAAAGATGAGGACTCAATTTGTGGCAAATGTATCACATGAATTAAAGACACCATTAACATCTATAAAAGGATTCGCTGAAACATTAAAGGATGTAGATGACTTAGAGATAAAGAATAAATTTCTTGATATTATAAACACAGAAACAGAGAGATTGACAAGATTGATTAATGATATATTAACTTTATCTCATATTGAACAACAGAGAGAGATGACTAGTGAGAACGTGTATGTAAATAAAATTATCCATGATGTTTATAATTTAATTAAAAACACCAAGAAGGGAAAAGAGAGAGAGATAAGTATGAAGTTACAGTCTGTTGCTCCTCTTTTAGGTGATAGTGATAGATTTAAGCAAATGTTAATAAATCTGGTTGATAATGCTGTAAAGTATTCCGAAGCAGGAGATTATATATATATAAGAAGTTATTACGATAAAGGGGCATGCATTATCGAAGTAGAGGATACTGGAGTTGGGATTCCAGAAGATAAGATACCGAGGTTGTTTGAAAGGTTTTATAGAGTGGATAAAGCAAGATCAAGAGCTACAGGTGGAACGGGTCTAGGATTAGCTATTGTTAAGCACATTGTAATTTCATTTAATGGGAAAATAAAAGTTGAAAGTAATAGAGGGGTGGGTACTAAGTTTACAGTGACAATACCATATAAAGGGAAGGGGAAAAAATTGAGAATTGGAAATTGAAAATGGAGAATGATTGACATTTCACTCTGTGAAATGTCAATCATATTCTTCCTTGGACAAGATGGTTTTACTTGTTTCATTTATTTTAAAAGCACGGCTTGCCGTGCTTTTTTTGTTAAATTATACTTAACATTGAAATAACCTAATTTAACAGTATGATAATACGCACTTAACCCTTGAGAATTATACTAAGGTAGTAATAAGTAATCATCAAAATAAAAATGATTGATGGAGGGTAATTATGAGCAAGAAAATAATGAAGAGAATTTTAGGAATAGTAACTGCGGTGGTAGTGGCTGGAAGTTTTGTTGGATGTGGTAGTAAGACATCAAATAATGAAAAAACAACATCATCAACTAGTGGTGAAATTATGGTATTAGGTTCTTCTGCACTTCAACCTTTAGCAGAGGTTGCCGCAAAAGATTTCATGGATAAGAATATAGAGGCAGTAATCAATGTTCAAGGTGGCGGAAGTGGGGCTGGTATTAAAGGTGTGCTTGAAGAAAGTGCTGATATTGGAAATTCGGATGTAACTGCTGATCAGAAGCTTGAAAAAGAACAAGCAAAGCAGTTAGTTGACCATGAGGTATGTGGAATAGGGTTTTCAGTTGTTGTAAGTAAAGATGTACAAGTAAATTCATTAACGAAACAACAGATTCAAGATATATTTAAAGGGAAAATAACAAATTGGAATCAAGTTGGTGGAACAGATAAAGAAATAGTTTTAGTACACAGAAAATCTTCATCAGGTACTAGAATGTCATTCATTGATAAAATTATGGATGGGGAAAAAGAAGATGCAAGTATTGGTATAACTAAACCAGAAAGTGGCGCAGTTAGAGAGGCAGTAAAGGTTACAGAAGGGTCTATCAGTTATTTAGCTCTTTCATACTTAAGTGAAGAGGTTAGAGAAGACGTTAAGCCTATAGGAATTAATGGAGTAGAACCAAGTAATGAGAATATTATCAAAGGTGATTATCCATTCTGGTCTTTTGAACATATGTACACTAAAGGGGAAGCAGTAGGATTAGAAAAAGCATTCATTGACTATATGATAAGCGAAGAAAATGTTAAAAACGTTGAGGTGCTGGGATATATTCCAATGTCAAAATTAAAATAGATTATATGTATTAATCAGGAATCATATGGTTCCTGATCCCCCTGATTATCATGGACAATAGTGAATATACATAAAAATCAAGTTAATATAGAAAATTAATTTTGTTCATAGTTGTTAAAGGAATAAGTTTATTCCCTAATGAGAAGTATATTAACTAAGTAGTGAAAATCATTAAATATGATAAACGGAGGAAATTATGAAAAGGAAATTAATGAAGAGACTTATAGGTGTTGTAACTGCAGCAGTTGTTGCAGGAAGCTTTATTGGATGTGGGAATAATACTTCAAACATTGGAGAAGAAAAATCACCTACTAGTGGAGAAATTATGGTATTAGGTTCTTCAGCACTTCAACCTTTAGCCGAGATTTCAGCCAAAGATTTCATGGATCAGAATAAAGATGCAGTAATCAATGTTCAAGGTGGTGGAAGCGGCGCAGGTATTAAAGGTGTAATTGAAGGTAGTTGTGATATTGGAAATTCAGATGTAACTGCTGATGTAACGTTTGGAGAGGAAGCGAAGGTAAAAGACTTAGTTGATCATAAAGTCTGCGGAATAGGATTTGCTGTAGTTGTAAGCAAAGATGTTACGATAGATTCATTAACAAAAGAACAGCTTAAAGATATATTCCAAGGAAAAATTACTAACTGGAGTCAAGTAGGTGGAGATGATAAAGAAATAATATTAGTTCACAGAAAGTCTTCCTCAGGTACTAGACTGACCTTTGTTGATAAAATTATGGATGGAGAAAAGGAAGATGCTAGTATTGGTATAACTAAACCTGAAAGTGGTGCTGTTAGGGAAGCGATAAAAGTTACAAAAGGCTCAATTAGTTATTTAGCTCTTTCATATTTAAGTGAAGATGTTATGGAAGATGTTAAACCTATGGGTATTAATGGAGTTGAACCAAGTAATGAGAATGTTATTAAGGGTGAGTACCCATTCTGGTCATATGAGCACATGTATACTTTAGGTGAAGCAGAAGGATTAGAAAAATTATTTATAGATTATATGATAAGTCAAGAAAATGAGAAAAACGTTGAGGCACTTGGGTATATCCCAATGTCTAAATTGAAATAGTATTATAGTTATTGTAAAATCAGGAATCTTTAGATTGCGGATTCCTTCTAGATGTATTTCATGAGTTAAGAAGATGATAGAAATAAGTAATTGGTTACTGTTGATGAAAATAAAAGTCATACTAATGATAGATAATATAGATAAGAGGTGATAAAGTTATGGGGATTAATATAAAAAAATTTATGAAAGATGGAATTGGAAAATTAATAGCATATTCTTGTGGTGCTCTCATTATAGCACTAACAGTAAGCATAATTTTATTCATCGGAATAAAGGGTATAAATGTATTTACTAAACATGGATATTCAGTTTTTGACCTTCTTTTAAGTAGCAACTGGGATCCGGAAGGAGACTTACCACAATTAGGAGCCCTTTCATTCATTTTAGGTTCCACATTCGTATCTTTCGGAGCTGTAATCATTAGTACGCCTATAAGTATTGGTGTGGCTGTGTTTATGAGATATATTTCTCCTAAAATTGGTAAAACAATACTTCAACCTGCTTTAGAATTATTTGTTGGAATCCCATCTGTAGTTTATGGTTGGATAGGGATTACAGTTATTGTGCCACTTATAAAGGGTGTTTTCGGCGGAATTGGCTTTAGTTTGTTGGCTGGGGTAATAGTTCTCTCAATAATGATCTTACCAACAATAAGTTCATTAGCCTATGATGCCTTAAAAGGAGTACCAAGCTCTTATACAGATGCATCATTTGCATTAGGGGCAACTAGATGGGAAACTATAAGTAAAGTAGCGATTCCAGCAAGTAAAAATGGAATACTAACAGGGGTTATACTAGGACTTGCAAGAGCGTTTGGAGAGGCGCTTGCAGTAACAATGGTAATTGGTAATACTGTTAGACTTCCTTTCAATATTCTAAAGCCAATGGCAACATTGACTGGAGCAATAACTATGGATATGGCAAATACTTTCTATGGTACTATATGGAATGATGCTCTATGGGCTCTAGGATTTGTGTTATTGATAGTTTCATGTATCTTCATATTGGTTATCAAGGCTATTGGTAAAAGAGGTGAGGCATAATGGATAGAAAACTTAAAGATAAAATATGGATTTTAATATTGTATGTGATATCAGGTGCAGTTGTATTATTACTAATAGCACTAGTTTTATATATTTTGAATAATGGTAAACATTTTCTTGATTTTGACTTTATTTTCGGCAAACCCAAATATGGGCAAGAAGGTGGAGGAGTAGGACCACAATTATTTAATTCTTTTTATATGTTGATAATAACTTTAGCGATATCTGTTCCCATTGGTATTGGAGCAGGAGTATATTTATCACAGTATTCTAAAGAAGGATCTTTTGTTAAAATATTAAGATTAAGTATTGAAACAATAGCATCATTACCATCTATTGTTGTAGGATTGTTCGGATTTTTGATATTTGTAAATTTATCAGGATGGGGATTCACGCTTTTGGGTGGGGCACTAGCATTGACTCTCTTGAATTTACCAGCTTTAGCAAGGGTAAGTGAAAATGCTATAACTGATGCAGCCTTAGATGTAAAGGAATCATCAATGGCTTTAGGTGCCACAAAGTGGCAAACAATATGGAAGATGATTATTCCAACAGCTTTTCCCGGAATCTTAACAGGGATTATTATTACTGCAGGAAGAATATTTGGAGAAGCAGCGGCATTATTATATACTTCAGGGATGAGTTCAAATAACAAAGGGCTATTAAATGTGATGAGGCCAGCAGAGACTTTGGCTGTGCATATTTTTAAATTGAATTCAGAAGGTACTGTGCCAGATGCATCAAGGATAGCTTCTGGAGCAGCGGCATTATTAGTTGTAATGGTATTTATATTTAATATGTCAGCTAGACTTTTGGGACGTAGAATGATGAAGCATAGATAATTAATAAATGTTATTGAATGAAAGAAAGATCATTATTAGAATTGAAGGTGATGAAATGATGGATATTTTAAAAGTAAATAACTTAAACTTAGATTATGGAAAAAATCATGCAATTAATGATATAAATATGAATATTAGAGAAAAAGCTGTAACAGCTCTTATTGGACCATCAGGTTGCGGGAAATCTACATTCTTAAGATGCTTAAATAGAATGAACGATCTAATTGATAATGTAACTGTTAAAGGTGAGGTTATGTTTGAAGATAAGAATATTTATTTAAATAGTTATGATGTGAATGAATTGAGAAAGAGGATTGGGATGGTTTTTCAGAAGCCTAATCCATTTCCAACATCAATTTATAATAATATAACATATGGACCTAAGTTACATGGAATAAAAGATAAGAAAACATTAGATGAGATTGTTGAAAGAAGCCTTAAAGGGGCTGCTTTATGGGAAGAGGTTAAAGATAGACTAGATAAAAGTGCTATGGGCCTTTCAGGAGGTCAGCAACAGAGATTATGCATAGCTAGAACTTTAGCAATTGAACCGGAGATTATTCTTATGGATGAGCCAACATCAGCACTAGATCCAATTTCAACAACAAAAGTTGAAGATCTTATACAAGAACTAAAGAAAAAGTATACTGTAGTTATTGTTACGCATAACATGCAGCAAGCAGCAAGGATATCGGATTACACTGCGTTTTTTTTAAGTGGAGAGGTTGTTGAATTTAATAAGACTGATGATATATTTTATAACCCATTAGATAAGAGAACAGAGGATTATATTACAGGAAGATTTGGATAAAGGGTGAGGGCTATACATTCAATTTATTAAGTTACTTTAGAGGTGAAGGCATAATAGAGAAAGATTGCCAAGCAAATTCAAAGTAAAAAGAACAGAGAACAAAGAACAAATGTGGAGGATTTTCTTCCTTTCGTCAGAAAATCTTTATTATAAGAAATAATAAATAATAAATGGTGATAGTTTTTAGAGTTGAAAGCTATTGATAGTATGAAAGATTTAATAATAGAAGAAATATTTATTGTCTATGGAAATAAACAATATAATTTTTTCTGACCATCAGGAAGAAAAATAACCATATTTGTTCTCTGTTCTTTATTATTTGTTCTTTGATCCTGCGGCGCAATAGTTTCTTATTATGTAGTAACAATTAAACAAAGAATAGTATCATATGTTTATATGAAATCTGAGGGAAGGTGATTATTAATGATAAGAAATTTATTTCAGAATAATATTAAAGAACTTCACAAGGATATCGATGAGATGGGAAGTTTTGTTGCAACAATGGTAAAGCAATCAGTTGAAGCACTGAAAAATAAGGATATAGAGCTTGCGAAAAAAATAATACAAGATGATGATGTTGCAGATAATTTTGAAAAAAATATTGAAGAAAAAGCTATTAGATTAGTAGCACGTCAACAACCTATGGCTAGTGATTTAAGAGATATTTTCACAATAACTAAAGTCGTAACAGATCTTGAAAGAATTGCAGATTTAAGTGTTGATATTGCAAAAATTACAATTAGATTGAAGGATGAAGAGTATATTAAAAAGCTTATTGATATACCAAGGATGGCTAGTATTATAGACGGTATGCTTTATGATGCATTAGATGCTTATTTTCAAAAAGATATTCATTTAGCTGAAAAAACATGTAAAGTGGATGATGAGATAGATAGTTTACATGATCAAATCTTCTCAGAGTTGTTAATGAAGATGATGGAGAAACCTTCTATGATAACTCAATCAAGTCAATTTCTTTTTGTATGTAGACATTTAGAAAGAATAGCTGATCATATCACAAATATTTGTGAATGGACATTATATTCAGTAACAGGAGAACATGTGGATTTAAATCAATAATTGACTCTGGCACATATTTCATTGACTAAATATGTGCTTTGTTGTATTATTACAAATGGATAGGTATTATCTTTTACCATTCACTATGTTAGTGTCGTATGGCATATAAGTTTTTGCAAAAAATGCTGACAAGGTGATTTTAGGAGGAAATATGATCAACATCATTGAAAAAGTTAAAATAGATAGTATAGCTGAGGAAGTAGGTATTGAATGTGGAGATAAACTACTTTCCATAAATGGAAATGAAATAAAAGATATTATAGATTATAGATTTCTTATTGCTGATGATTATTTAGAAATAGAAATTCAAAAAGCAGATGGCGAAATATGGGAAATTGAAATTGAAAAAGATTATGGCGAAGAGCTTGGGGTAGAATTTCAACAAGGAATTCTAGATGAAGCAAGGAGCTGTAGAAATAAATGTTTATTTTGTTTTATAGATCAGCTTCCAGAAGGAATGAGAGAAACTTTGTATTTTAAGGATGATGACTCTAGATTATCTTTTTTACAAGGAAATTTCATAACACTTACAAATATGAATGATGAAGAAATAGAGAGGATTATAAATTATAAAATTAGTCCTATAAATATTTCAGTTCACACTACAAATCCAGAATTAAGAGTTAAGATGCTTAACAATAAAAATGCAGGAAAATTGTACGGAAGAATGCAAAGGATGGCTGATGCAGGTATAAAAATGGCTTGTCAAATTGTTTTGTGTCCTGGAATTAATGATGGAAAAGAATTAGAGAGAACAGTGAATGATCTTTATAAACTTTATCCTATGGTTGAAGATGTAGCTGTTGTACCCATTGGTATAACTAAGCATAGAGAAAACCTGCCTGAAGTTAAAATATTTAATAGTGTAACTGCGAAACAGCAGATAGAAGATTTGGATAAGTTACAAGAAAAGTTTAATAAGGAAGTGAGAAGTCCTTTTGTAAGGCTTGCGGATGAGTTTTATATTATGGCTAACCTCGAAATACCAAAATCAGAGTTTTATAAGGATTTTGCACAATTGGAAGATGGAATAGGTATGTTAAGAATGTTTAGAAATAACATAGAAAATAGCTTAGAACAGCTTTCAAAAGAGCATAGTGGGATATTTACATTTGCAACTGGAGCTTCTGCTTATAACGAGATTAAAAGAGCTGCAGAGCTTATAATGAGCAAGAATAAGAATATTGACATAAGAGTAGAAAAAATTGCAAATGAATTCTTTGGTGAAACAATAACTGTTACAGGACTGTTAACCGGGCAAGATATTGTTAAACAACTTAAAGAGAAAGAACTAGGAGATTATATAGTCCTGCCTAATAACGTTATAAAACGTGGGTATGAACTTGGTGAAGGAGTAGAAAATTTACTTCTTGATGATTACACTATAGATAGAATTGAAGAAGAACTTGGTAAAAAAATTATAATTGTTGATTATACTGGTGAAGATTTAATTCACCTTGTGAATAAGGCAATAAAGGAGCGATAATTATGGGTAGAAAATTTGTGGCAGTTGTAGGAAGACCGAATGTTGGAAAGTCTACTTTGTTTAATAAGTTAGCAGGTCAGAGAATTGCAATTGTTGATGATAAACCAGGAGTAACTAGAGATAGAATTTATGCTAAATCAGAATGGTTACAACATGAATTTACTTTGATTGATACTGGTGGTATAGAACCAAAAGCAGACGATATTATTTTAGCACAAATGAGAAGGCAAGCACTTATTGCTATCGAAACTTGTGACGTTATAATGTTTGTTGTTGATGGAAAATTAGGAATGACTGATGCAGATAACGAAGTAGCTTTGATGCTTAGAAAATCGGGTAAGCCAGTTGTTCTTGTGGTTAACAAGCTTGAAAAAAGATCAGAGGAAGCAAACCTTTATGAATTCTATAATTTAGGATTAGGTACTCCGATGCCTATATCAGCTACTCAAGGGCTTGGTCTTGGAGATATGTTAGATGAGGTTGTTGCGCATTTTAAGGATGCAGCAACTGAAGAAGAAGAAGATGAGAATGTAATAAAAGTTGCATTTATGGGAAAACCAAATGTAGGGAAATCTTCACTAATAAACAGACTTATTGGGGAAGAAAGAAATATCGTAAGTGATATTCCAGGAACTACAAGAGATGCTGTTGACTCATATGTAGAAACAGAAGAAGGTCGATTCACATTAATTGATACTGCTGGGATAAGAAGAAAATCAAAAATTAAAGAAGTAATTGAAAGATATAGTGTAATCAGAAGTTTTGCAGCAATAGAAAAAGCTGATGTATGTGTTTTAATGATTGATGCAACAGAAGGAGTAACCGATCAAGATGAAAAGATTATCGGGTTTGCTCATGAGCAAAGTAAGGCGCTTATGGTTATCGTTAATAAATGGGACCTTATAGAGAAAGATAATAAGACTTTTGAGAAGTTCAAGAAAGATCTTCAAGTAGATCTTAATTTTGCACCATATGTGAAGTTCTTATTTATTTCAGCATTGACTGGGCAAAGAGCAAACAAAGTAATGACTGTTGTTAAAGAATGTTACGAAAGCTATAATAAGAGAATATCAACAGGTGTGCTTAATGAGGTAGTTTCTAATGCGGTTCTAATGAATGAACCACCAATTGTTGCAAATAATAGATTAAAGATTTACTATGTTACTCAAGTAGCAACTAAGCCACCTACGTTCGTATTTTTCGTTAATAATCCTGAACTTTTACACTTTTCATATAGAAGATATCTTGAAAATCAACTTAGAAATGCTTTTGGGTTTGAAGGAACGGGAATCAAGCTTATTTTTAGGGAAAGGAAAGATAATTAATGAAAAAAATTGCTTTTATAGGTGGTGGCAGCTTCGGTACGGCTCTTTCAATGGTATTAGGAGATAAGGGATATGAAATTACTATTTGGGATAGAAAAAAAGAAGTTGTTGAAGAAATCAATAAAAGTAGTAAAAATTCCTTATATCTAAAAGAATGTAAATTACCTGAAACGGTAAAGGCAACTTTAGAAATGGAAGAAGCTCTAAAAGATGCAGAAATGGTTGTAATTGCAGTTCCATCACATGCTGTCAGGAGTGTATGTAAGAATATAAGTAATTGTATTGCTAGAGGTACATTAATAACAAGCGTGGCAAAAGGAATTGAACAAGGTTCTTTAAAGAGAATGTCTGAGATAATAGAGGATGAAATTCCCCAAAGTATACCTGTTATTCTATCTGGGCCTAGTCATGCTGAAGAGGTTGCATTAAAAATGCCAACAACATTAGTGGCAGCTTCAAAAAATAGAGAAGCAGCTATTAAGGTGCAAGATATATTTATGACACCAAATTTGAGAATATACACTAATGATGATATTATCGGGGTTGAGGTTGGAGGAGCTATAAAAAATATTATAGCTTTCTCAGCGGGTGTACTAGATGGTATGGGATTTGGCGATAATGCAAAAGCTGCTTTGATGACTAGAGGAATGAGTGAGATTGTTCGTGTAGGAGAGAAGCTTGGAGGAAAACAGGAAACATTCTATGGACTTACTGGAATGGGGGATTTAATAGTTACTTGTACTAGTATGCATAGTAGAAATAGAAGAGCTGGCATTCTCCTTGCTAAAGGATATTCAGAACAAGAAGCATGCAAAGAAATTGGTATGGTTGTTGAAGGGATAAAAGCATGTAGAGCATTTCATCAACTTAGTGAGCAGATGAATATAAGTATGCCAATTACTAATTGTTTATATAGAGTGCTTCAAGGTGAATTAAAACCTGAAGAAGCTACTGTAGAACTTATGACAAGAAAAAAGAAAAGCGAAATCTAATATAAACACAATTGAGAATTGGAAATTCAGAATTGTGAATGATTGAGATTTCTCTACGAGAAATTTTAATTTTATTGATCCCTGGACAATAAAGGTTTACTCGTTTCATTTAGATGAAACATTGTAATATAACTACAATATTTTATCCTTGGATAAAATAAGTAAAAACCTTTTGTCAAAACACCAATAAAATGTAGTTTCTGTGTATGAAGAAACATCCATCATTCTCAATTATACATTGACAATTCTCAATTTTTTTAGCACGCAACGCGTGCTTTTTTTAATTTATTGGTATAAAACAAAACAATCCTCAATATATATATAATGTTAATATGTATAAAAAGGAGGGTATATCTTGGAGAACTTTGATATATATAAGGATATAGCTGAAAGAACCCAAGGTGACATTTATGTTGGTGTTGTAGGCCCTGTTAGAACAGGTAAATCAACATTTATTAAGAGATTCATGGATCTTATGGTAATACCAAACATACAAAATGTTCATAAGGCTGAAAGAGCGAAAGATGAGTTGCCACAAAGCGCATCTGGGAAAATGATTCATACTACTGAACCAAAGTTCGTGCCAAATGAGGCTATTGATATTTCAATAGCTAACGAGATTAAATTGAAAGTGAGAATGGTTGATTGTGTAGGTTATATTGTTAAAAACGCACTTGGCTATCTCGAAGGAAACAAACCTAAGATGGTTCATACTCCATGGTATGATTATGAAATACCATTTGAGGAAGCGGCAGAAATAGGAACAAAAAAAGTAATTAATGAACATTCAACAATTGGAGTGCTTATGACTACTGATGGTAGTGTAACTGGTATTCATAGAGATGAGTATCTTGAGGCTGAAGAGAGAGTTGTTAATGAACTTAAGGCAATCAATAAACCATTCATAATTATTTTAAATAGTAGAGAGCCTGATTCACCTGAAACTCAAGATTTAAGAAAAGAAATGGAAGCTACGTATAACATACCTGTTGAAGCAATGGACGTAATGAATATGGGAGAAGCTCAGATAAAAGACATATTTGAAAAAATATTAAAAGAATTCCCTATTAAAGAAATAAGCATAAATATTCCTGAATGGATTGATATGCTAGAACCTGATAATTGGATGAAGATGAAATTTGTTAGTATTGTAAAGGGAATGGCTGGAGATATTTTAAAAGTTAGAGACGTTAGAAGTCATCTGCAAAATGCTAATGCCGTGGAAAGTGAAATTATGGAAGAATTTGTGATTGATGAAATTAATATGGGTGAAGGTACAGCAGTTGTTGATATTAAACCTAAGAAAGGATTGTTCTATAATCTTTTAGGAGATATGACAGGACATGAGATTAAATGTGATTATGATCTATTCACACTATTTAAGGATTTCCATAAAGCAAAAGTGAAATATGATAAGGTTGCAGAAGCATTGAAGAGTGCTGAGGAAACAGGATATGGTATGGTACCACCACAATTATGTGAAATGAAGTTGGAAAATCCAGAACAATATAGACAAGGAAATAGATTTGGGGTTAAGCTAAAAGCTAGTGCACCATCTTTGCATATGATTAAGGCTGATATTCAAACTGAAATAGCGCCTCTAATTGGAAGTGAAAAAGAAAGCGAAGATATGTTAAAATCTATGCTTGAGAAGATTGATGATGAACCTGATACAATTTGGAAAAGCAATATGTTTGGTAAGTCATTAGAAGTTTTGGTTAAAGAAGGACTTCAGAAGAAGTTATTCAAGATGCCAGAAGATGTTCAATTTAAAATCCAAAAGACATTAGAGAAAATTATAAATGAGGGTAATGGTGGATTAATCTGTATTATATTATAATAATTTAAAAATTTTAATATGATATTTATAATAAAAGAGCTATATTAGGGGCTCTTTTATTATTTTTCTTTAATTGTTTAAAAATATTTAAAGATACGGAATGTTAGATGGAGCAATAGCTGGGACTATATTCTTGCATAAGATTACAGGGGCGGCGGTATTCGAATTAGGGCAAAATGAGATAAAGGAAAAGCCGTGAAAGAAACTTTCACGGCTTTTCCTTTATCTTTAGAGTTCTAGTTTAATTTTAATTGTATATCGCCTATTGAAAAATCTATATATTTAAAACTCTCTCTAATGCGGAATTCATTTTGAACAGTTATGAAATTTTCTGAAATATAAATGACTTTTCCTTTAAAGCTTTTACCAGATGATCTAGGTTTAGTAATTAAAATCTCTATTTGTTGTTTTAATCTAAAATCTGTAGAAGTCATATTTAAAACCTCCTATCTAAATACTTATAATACCAATTAATTTAGTATTACAAATATAGAGTAATCTATCTATCCTCTAAAATCTTTAAAGGTAAAGCCTCATCTATCTCAATTATTTTTATTTCATCTGTTTTCATCCAACTAATAGTCCCATTTTCATCACAAACTGCAACCATTGGGAATTCTCCTTGGTCAACTGTAGGAACCCTATTAGCAGTAAAAGTTGACGGTTTAGAAGTTTTGTATGCTGCAAACCCTGTTCCAATTAAAATAAAATTTTTATTAGTAGTTATTTGTTTGACAATTGTTACCATATTATTCAACTCCTTTAATAATGAACTACTACTGTAAAGTGTTACTAGTTTGTACTATGTTATAAAGTTATGAGATTATAATCACATACTATAATCTACTTACGTATAGATACAAACAATCTATTAATCATCAAAAGTTGTTTCTTATTTAATTATAACACAAATAAGCACTGATTGCAAAAGAGTTTTTATAAAATTGAAATTTTTACAAATATTGCACATTAAGTAGTTGAAAAAAATTTTTCATTATCATTAATATTTGTATAAATTTATTCAAGTTGTTATTATCATATTTTTTATAAAAATGTCATCAAATGTGGTATAATAAAATGTAATTTTAAAAATATGTGGTTTGGAGGAATAATGCATGGGCCAACGAATTGAAATGCCTAGATATATAAAAATTGCAGTAGATGTGGCAATGCGAATACAAAAAGGGGATTTGTCTGAAGGCATTAAATTGAGAGGTAGATCTATTTTAGCAAGCGAATATAATGTTTCACCAGAAACTATTCGAAAATCAATGAAGTTACTTGATGATACAGGTGTTGTAGAAGTAAATAAAGGAAGTGGAGTTATTGTAAAGTCAAAAGAAAAAGCTTTTGATTTTATTAATGGGTTTAAAGATAAAGAAAGCATTGGAATGATTAGAAGTAATATTAAAAATCTACTTGAACAAAGAAAAGATATAGAACGACAAATTAGCGAATTAAATGAAAAAATAATTGATTATTCATATATATTTAAGAACGCAAATTTAATTGAACCTGTAGAAATAGAAATACCTAACTCATCTCATATAATAGATAAAAGTATAGGTGAAAGCAGATTTTGGCACAATACAGGTGCCACAATTTTGGGGGTTAAAAGAGAGGATAAAGTTTATATTTCACCAGGTCCTTATTTGGATTTTAAAGAAAAAGATATCCTTTTGGTAGTAGGTGATGAAGGGGTATTGGAGAGAATAAAGAAGTACTTAGATGATACCAATTAACTTAATAACATAAAAAATATCATTGTTTATTCGTAAGAAAAAACAATGATATTTTTAAATAAAGATTTATTAAAATTATATAAAGCTATCAAATTAATTATGATAACTTGGGATTAGGTGAAAGGTGAAAAAGTAAATAGTCCTTCTCTAAGATATTTATAATCGTTTTTTAATGATTCTGTTATTTCATATAATAATAAATATGATTCTATATCTAAATCAGAGGTGTTAATTAAATGATCCAAAGATTCACATATACATTTTAAATTATAAACTGCCGAAAGTGTTATCTCTGTTGAATTTTCTAAACCCAAATAAAGAAACTCTAGAGCGTTTTCTAAACTTTGATTTATTTTTGGTTCTGTTAAGTTATTCATATTTAACTCCTCTTTTGTTTTGTTAGTGATTAGATATTTATTTTATTTTATGATATATTATTAATAATATTAGAGGAAAAAAAAGCAAATAAAATCTATATGGAAAGAGATGGATGAATATGAATAGCTCGATTAAAATGAAATTAGGAACCTTGTGTTATATTGAAAAAGATGAAAAAATACTACTGTTAAAGAGAAATAAAAAAGAAAACGATGTTCATGAAGGAAAATGGATTGGATTAGGTGGAAAGATTGAACAAGGAGAATCTCCGGCTGAATGTATTATCAGAGAAGTTAAAGAGGAAAGTGGTTTAAATATTATGAATCCTAAATTAAGAGGAATACTAACTTTTCCTAAATTCAAAGATAATCTTGATTGGTATGTATTTTTATATACTACAAATGAATTTACTGGTGACTTGATAGAGTCTCCTGAAGGGCATTTGGAATGGATTGATAAGGAGAAAGTTTTGGAAATGCCTACTTGGGAAGGTGATTTAATTTTTTTAAATATGTTATTAAAAAATGAAAAGAATTTTGAAATAAAGTTTGAATATAATAGTGAAGGAAATCTTGACTCGTATACCATTTATTAAGTTCAATGTATATGGTTAAAGAATAAAGAAATGTAGATAATAATTGTAAACGAACTTATAAAGGAGTCAAGCTAGTGTATCCTATTAATGTATAGGTAATATTAAAGTTTTGGAGGAGAGTATGTTTGATTTAAATTCTATCAATGGAAAATGGAATATTGTTGAAAGTACTGATGAGTGTTATTTAAAGGACATAGATAGAAAACTTAGTATTAGGTTTAGAGTAAAAAAAAAGGTGCATATGGAATTTGGAAATGGTAAAGAAAAGAAATTATTAAGGTTCAATAAAAAAATTAAAAGAAAAAATGGTGTAGCATTTTTGAAAAGAAAATTTCTTTTTTTAAACCTACCAACAAAGCTTTGGATTGTTGAGTATAACGATGATTCTGAATGGTTAATAATTGCAAGAGGTAATTCCTTATTAAAGAAATTACAAATAGACGTATTAACGAGAAGAAATGAGTTAAGTGGTAAAGATATCCTTGAGATTAGAAAAAAAATAAGTTCAAATAAAAACATAGCTGGTTACCTTAAGTTTCTAAAAAATGTGAATTGACAACAAAATGAATGAAAGCGAAGTGTGAAAATCAAAATAGTATATTATTTTTATAATTTTGTTGACAATATGAATTAATAGAGATATAATTAAGTCATAAATTTTATTAAGATAAAGCGATAAAACGTTGATAAGGAGAGTAATTATAAACAGATATTGCAGCGAGTCGGTGATGGTGGAAGATCGATATGGAGTTTATAAAGAAGAACACCTTTGAGTTTCAATCTGAAATGAGTTATCAGAGTAGGTGATGACGGGTGCTGACCGTTATATCAGATAGGTATCGAAATATTTCTGTACCGAAAAGAGAACTTTTGCTAATTAAGGTGGCACAACGAATAATACTTTCGTCCTTATATATTTATAGGATGGGAGTTTTTTTATTACAAATTTTTAAATAAGCTTATTTTCAAATTAAAACATAAAAATACTTTAAAATTACTGAGGAGGAATAATATTATGAGTAAATTAATGTTACCAAAAGGATACGAATCTAAATTGAATCTTAGAGAAACTGAAGTCGCTATTAAAAAAATTAAAGATCATTTCGAAAGGATGTTAGCTGAGAAATTGAATCTTACAAGAGTTTCAGCACCATTATTTGTGTTTCCTGAAACAGGGCTTAATGATAACTTAAATGGGGTTGAAAGAGCTGTAAGTTTTGACATAAAAGATATTCAAGGTCAATCTGCAGAGATAGTTCATTCACTAGCTAAGTGGAAACGACTTGCGTTATATAGATATGGATTTGAAAGTGGAACAGGCTTATACACTGATATGAATGCTATAAGAAGAGATGAAGAACTTGATAATTTACATTCCCTTTATGTAGATCAGTGGGACTGGGAAAAAATAATTTCTAGAGAAGAACGTACACTAGGCAAACTAAAAGAAATTGTTAGAGATATTTATGATGTTTTCAAGAAAACAGGAGAATATATCTGTAGTGAGTATAGTGAGTTGAAACTTGAATTACCAGAAGAAATCACATTTATTACAAGTCAAGAATTAGAAGATATGTATGAAGGGTTAAGTTCAAAAGAAAGAGAAGATGCAATTTGTAAAGAAAAAGGAGCAGTATTTATTATAGGAATTGGAGGAGAATTGAAATCAGGAGATGCGCATGATGGCCGTTCACCTGATTACGATGACTGGACTTTAAATGGTGATATATTGTTTTGGAATCCAGTATTGGGTAGAGCATTTGAGTTATCATCTATGGGTATAAGAGTAGATAAAGAAAGCTTATTAAAACAACTTGAGATAAGAGATTCGTTAGAGAGAAGAGAATTTTCATTTCATAAGATGATCTTAGAAGATGAATTGCCATTGACTGTGGGAGGTGGAATAGGGCAGTCTAGGATATGTATGTATTTCTTAAATAAAGCTCATATTGGAGAAGTGCAAGCTGCTTTATGGCCACAGGAAATGATTGAAAAGTGTGCAGATCATGGAATAGAATTATTATAATTAATAGAGGGAGGATTTACAAGTAAAAACTTGTAAATTCTCCCTCCACTTTTAGGCTAAATTTCTTATCATGTGGACATTTATTTTACAGTAATAACGGAATAAGATAGTACTATAACTAAGAATGAAATATTTGTTCCATTTTAGATAAAGAGGTGTAGATTATGAAAAATAATATTATAAATGATTATAGTATATTAAGTGGTGAGTGCTTAAAAAAAGAAAAGGAAGAGGTTTTTAAATCCAATTATAAGAAAATCAGACTAGGGGTAATAATGGGTGGGATATCAAGTGAACGAGAAGTTTCTTTAATGACAGGTAGAGAGATAATTAAAGCATTAGAGTTAGATAATAATGTGATAATAGAGGAATATGTGGAAGGTATTGAAATAACAGTTTCAATTCTAAATGGAGAGGTACTTCCAATTATTAAAATTGAATCTGCTGAAGGGTGGTTTGATTTCACAAGCAAATATAAGAGTAATAGAACAATAGAGAATGTTTTTAATTTACCTGAAAAACTAGAGAAGAAAATTAAAAATATTTCAAAAAAATGTTGGGAGAAGTTTAAGGTAGAGGTTTATGGTAGAATAGATATAATCCTTAAAAACGAGGACGTATATGTTTTAGAAATAAACACCCTACCTGGATTAACTGAAAAGAGTTTATTTCCCATAAGCGCAAAAGAAATGGGGATTTCATATGAAGAACTTTTAGATAAGATTATTCAAATTTCACTTTTGAAAGGTTAATGGGTTTAATAATAAATTCAGGGAGGAAAAAGATGTTTTTTATTCAATTTGAAGAGAATAAAAAAAAGTATATTCAACTAGCTGACTATTTAAAGAATATGATTGAGAATGGTAGTTTAACAGTAGGAAGTAAACTTCCATCAACAAGGGAATTGAGTGAAGAATTAAAAATCGGAAGAAGCACTGTTATAAAAAGTTATGAGATACTGGAAATTGAAGAATATATATATACCATTAAAGGAAAAGGAACTTTTATTAATAACTTAAAAGTTAAGTGTGATGGAAATAAAATTTTTCCTACAAGTCCACTTATTAGCTGGGAAGAGCAGATGAATGAATATGCAATGAGAGCTGTTGATTTAGATATAATGAAGTGGGATAGTCAATATAAGAAGGGCATGATATCATTTAAATCAATAGCACCTGATGGGGATACATTTGATATTGATGGTTTTAAGCGAGCTTTTTATAATAGGCTATCTCTAGAGGGAAGTAACCTACTGAATTATGGATATGCAAAAGGATATAAGCCTCTAACTGAGTGGCTATTGAAGTATATGGTGGATAAAGGAGTTAATATAGAAGGAAAAGATATACTTATAACTAATGGGTTTACTGAAGGATTAAATATAGTATTATCTGCAATATGTGAGAGCGGAGATAAGGTGTTATGTGAAAATCCTACACATAATACAGCTATAAAGATTTTAAAAATGAGAGAAGTTAACCTGATTGGGATTGATATAAAAAGTAGAGAAGGAATAGATACTAAGGAGCTTAAAGAACTGATTGAAAAGAATGAAATTAAAGCTGTGTTTTTAATACCTTCATACCATAATCCTACAGGGCTTGTAATGAGTTATGAGAAAAGGGAAGAAATATATTCAATCTTATCTGAAAAGAAGATACCAATTATTGAAGATTGGTTTGCTGAAGAATTGAATTATAGTGGTGATCATGTAAAATCATTAACTGCAATCGGTGGAAGTAATAATAATGTTATTAATATTGGTAGTTTTTCTAAGATTCTTTTTCCTGGTATGAGAATTGGATGGGTATTTGGAGATAAAACATTAATCCAGACTCTAGAGAGTATAAAGAGAGGATTTAATATCCATACCTCATTTATTGATCAGGGAATACTATATGAGTATTTAGAAAGTGAGCAGTTTCCTCAATTCATTAAGAGAATTAGAAGAAGGTATAAAGTAAAATATGAATTAATGAAAGAAATGATTGAAGAAAATATTATGTATGAACAACTTTGGGGAGATGGAGGTTTATATATGTATGTAATACTTCCAGAGAAAATTAAAGTAAGGATGCTTTTAAAACGTTGTATAGAGAGGGGAGTAATTTTTACATGTGGGGATGTTTTTAGTGTTTATAATGAAGCGTATTATGGTGGAATTGTAAATGAAAATAAATGTAAGAATGGATTAAGATTAGGGTTTTCAAAACTGAAGAATAGTGAAATAAAAATAGGAATTAAAATAATTGGAGAGGAAATTCAGGGGATTCTTAATGAATAACTGCTTTATATAATATTATTAAGGGCAGCACTAAAATAAGTTGAGAATTGGAAGTGGAGAGTGTACAACTAATAATATTTCTCTTTGAGAAATTTTAATATATTGTTCCTTGGACAATGGGAGTTTGCTTGTTTAATTTAGAACGAAATATTCCAGTATAAATACAATATTTTATCCTAGATAAAATGAGTAAAAACTCATTGTCCTAAAGAATAATAGAATGTAGGTTCTGGTTTAATCAGAACCATCCATCATTATACATTATCCATTTGGTTTTAGGTTACCTCCTGTATTGATTTTTTTATTAAACATGTAAACAAAGTTAAAATAGGAACAACAATCTGCAAGGGTAAATGTATGTATTTAATTACAAAATCAAGTCCAATATCCAGATGATGCAAATAGCTTTTGGCCATGATTAGAGATAGAAACAACATTATTATTCCAATGATAAATGATACAATTTCTGTGTTTTTAAATTCTATTTTCTTAAACTTAAAATCTTTAAGATTAGTAATTTGTATGGTTCCAATCACTGCAACATACATAAATAAAGTTACCTTTAAAAAGCCACCTATCATTAATAAAAGTACAAAAAGAACATCTAATCTCGTTAAAAAATCATTTAAGTCAATACGTTGAACAACATCAAATAATGGACAGAGAGCCTTTGTTGCTTGTGGAACCCCTAATGAAACTATTAACAATATAGTACTTAAGGATAAAATAACGCCTTCAAAAATAATTGAAAGAATAGCAACCTGTCTAATTTTATTACGATTTGCAACATAAGGAAAAATCATAGTAAATAATATTGATTCACCATATGGAAAACTTATAAGAGGCCATCCTTTTTTTATTACACTGACAATACCTTCTTGTAAAAAAGGTCTAAGATTAGATGAATCTATCACATCTCCCATCAACAGTAAAAGTATCCATACTAAGAAAGGTACGAAAATTATAAGTAAAAAGAAAAATTGAGCAGTACTTGCAATAGATTTAAGTCCTTTATTTACGCTGAAAATTACTATTACAATAAAAAGAATTCCAGTATAAATCATTGGAGTCATACTTAACTGAGTAATTTTTGTAATTTCTAAAAAATCCCTTATATTTCTTGCGCCTATATAGGCAAAATAAGATATATATATTACACTTAATATGTTTCCTAATACTTTACCATATATTTTAGGGAGATAAGTCACCAAAGTATCATTTGGATACTTGTAATATAATGTTGTATAAATTAATTGAAGAACTATTCCACCTAATGAATATAACAACATAGCTATCCATGCATCTTGTTTAGTATCAGATGCTAAATAGAAAAGAATAGCAGTGCCATAGGGTAATAAAACCATTAAAATGAATAATTGATATAAGCTTATTTTAGGTTTCATATATTTAATCCTTTATATTTTAATATACTTTAAATATTTATCTATTAATACATATTTTGTGCTTAATTCAAGTAATTATGAGGATAACTTTATGTAGTAGGATAAAAAAATTGCCAACATTACGAGTACTTAAGTAATAGTGGCAATTTTTTATTTTGAATGAATGATTGGTAAATTATGAAGTTAAAAAGCAGGAATTATTGCACCTTCATATTTCTCTTCAATAAACTTCTTAACTTCATCACTTTGTAAAGCTTTAATAAGTGTTTTAATCATATTGTTGTCTTTATTTTTTTCAAGAACAGTTATTATATTAGCATAAGGTGATTCTTTTCCTTCTATTAATAGGGCATCCGCAGTAGGATTTAGATTAGCATCCAGGGCGTAATTAGTATTTATTACAGCTAAAGTAACATCATTAAGAGTTCTTGGAAGCATAGCAGCTTCAATTTCAGTAAATTCTAGATTATGAGGATTTTCAGTAATGTCATCTTTATAATATGCTGATAAGTTTGATGGATCTTTTAAAGTTATTATTCCATTATTATGAAGAAGAATAAGAGCTCTTCCATGGTTAGTTGGATCATTAGGTAACGTTACTGTTGCACCATTAGGAATATCTTTTATATTATATATTTTTTTAGAATAAACTGCTAAAGGTTCTACATGGACACTACCAGCGCTTACAAGAGAATACCCTTTATCTTCTGAGAAGGAATCCATGTATGGTATGTGTTGGAAGAAATTTGCTAGAATTTCTTCATCATTTAAAGCATCATTAGGTTTAACATAATCGTTGAATTCAATGATTTGTAATATAACTCCTTCTTTTTCAAGTAATGGCTTAATGTGATTTAAAATCTCTGCGTGAGGAACAGGGGTAGCACCAATTTTTAGAACATTGTCCTCTTTCTCATTTTTTGATGCACCGCATGAAGAAAAAGTGAAAATTGAAAGTAAAGTGAATAAAGTTAATAGTATCTTTGTATATTTTTTCATATTATCTCTCCTTTTATTATTTTTTTCTTTAGGAAATCAGCAATAGATTACATTGTCGATGGGAGCCATAGGGTTCTCTAGTGAAGTGTGTCTATACTCCTTTTTTGTTATAATAATTAGATAATTTGTTACCATAAAACTGTATTAACATAACTAAGCAAATGAGTACTACAACAGAAACAAATAAGACATCGTTTTGTGAACGTTGATATCCAAAACGAATGGCAAGATCACCAAGACCACCACCGCCAATTATTCCAGCCATAGCAGAATAACCTATCTGAGCAATGACTGTAATAGTAGTACCTAGAATTAGTTGAGATAATGCTTCAGGAAGCATGACCTTTAAAATAATAAGACTAGGAGGTGTTCCCATGGCGTGAGCAACTTCAATTATTCCAGGTGGTAATTCCTTTAAAGCAGATTCCACAATTCTTGCATAGAATGGAATAGAAGCAAAAATAAGAGGAACAATAGCTGCATTTGTACCAATAGATGTACCTACTATAAATCTTGTAAAAGGGGTAACCGCAATCATTAAAATTACAAAAGGAACGGAACGACCTATGTTTACTATCCATGATAGAATTAAGTTTATTAATTTATTAGGAAGAATATTAGTCTCTTCAGTAATAACAAGCAGAACTCCAAGTGGTAACCCAATTATCATGGTGAATAGTATTGATATGCTCACCATATAAAGTGTTTCTAAGGTTGATGGTAATAAAAGTTCTAATAATCTCATTATTTAATTACCTCCGTTTCTACACCTGCTTCTTCTAAGAAATCCAATGATTTTTGTAAAAGAAGATTATTATTTTGAATTTCTATAACTAGATTTCCAATTACAAGATCACCAATTTTGTCAATTTGTCCATTTAATATATTAACATCTATATCTAACAAACGACTTAATCTTGATATTATAGGAGATTTTACAGAGGAATCATTAAAAGTTAGATATATTACTTTCCCTTGGCAAGAATCAATGATATCTTTCTTCTCATTAATTAATGATTCTTTATGAATTTTCTTTTCATAAGCAACAAAGAAATCAGAGCACTTTCCGGAATATAAACACTTTCCATCAATAAGATGAGTTACAGTATCACAGATTTCTTTTATTACATCCATCTCATGTGTAATAAGAATAACTGTAATATTAAATTTTTTGTTTATATTTTTTAAAAGATCAAGAATTTGTTTTGTTGTTTTAGGATCAAGTGCTGAAGTAGCCTCATCACACAATAAAAATTCAGGTCTATTTGCTAATGCTCTAGCTATTGCAACTCTCTGTTTTTGTCCTCCACTTAGTTGAGAAGGGTAAGAAGATGCTTTATCTGTTAAAGATACAATCTCAAGAAGCTCAGTAACTCTTTTTTTAACTTCTTTTTTTGAGGTCTTTGCTATTTCTAATGGGAAAGCTATATTATCATATACACTTCTTGAATTTAGTAAGTTGAAACTTTGAAAAATCATACCTATATTTTGTCTAAAATGTCTAAGATCAAGATTAGATAATGACATGATATCAGTACCATCGATTTCTATTATCCCACTTGTAGGATATTCTAATCTATTTAAACAACGGAGAAGTGTTGATTTCCCAGCTCCACTTTCACCTATTATTCCGTGAATTTTTCCCTTCTCAAACTCAAGATTGATATTATCTAAAGCTTTAAAGGTTGAAGTTTTGTTCATAAAGCTTTTTTCTAAATTAATTATCTTTACCAATATTATGTCTCCTTTCAATGTTATAAAATATGTACTTTAGGGTACGATGCATTAATGAATTAACGCATTAAAGTGTGAAGGGTATAAAAATAACCTTAATCACGAAGAAAATTTTAAAATAAAAAACTTCCCTCGATAAGAAGGAAGTAACATTCAACATTAAGGTTGTTAGTTCTTCTCATCTATCGATATAAATATATCGCAGGATTTAGCACCTTTACATAAGTAGGTTGCTGGGTTTCATAGGGCCAGTCCCTCCACCGCTCTTAATAAGAGAAATCGCTATTAATTTTTTTAATATGTTTTACATTATACATAAGATTTTTTAGCTTGTCAACATCAATTTTTTTGAGAATATATCTTCAGAAAAGCATGTAACTAAACGATTTTAATATAGGAGAGTTAATTTTATTTTTTTTATGTATATTAATACACTAGATATTGAAATACTGTAACTAGGGAGCAATCATTCATATTTAGAATAAAATTTTAAAAAATTTAGGAGGAATTGATATGATACCAACACCCCATATTGAAGTTAAAGAAAAAGGAATTATTGCAAACACTGTACTAATGCCAGGAGATCCATTACGTGCTAAATTTATTGCTGATACATTTTTAGAGAATGTAGAAAGGTTTAATACTGTACGAAATGTGTATGGATATACTGGGACATATAAAGGCCGCAAAATTTCTGTAATGGCAAGTGGTATGGGTATGCCGAGTATAGGTATTTATTCATATGAACTATTTGAATTTTATGGAGTAGAGAATATTATTCGTATTGGTTCATGTGGAGCTTACACTGCAGATTTAAATTTATATGATGTAATATTAGCTACAGAAGTTTGGAGTGAATCAACATTCGCGAAAGTTCAAAATGGATATGATAAGGATAGCATTGCTGCATCTACTGAGTTAAATAGCAAGTTAGATAAATATGCACAGGAGTTGGGAATTGAAATTCACAAGGAGATAATTCACTCAAGTGATGTGTTTTATCGTAAAAATTTCCATGAATACAAAGAGATTTATGAAAAACATGGATGTGTTGCAGTAGAAATGGAGTCATTTGCCTTATTCCATAATGCAAATGTATTGGGGAAAAAAGCAGCCTGCTTATTAACAGTTTCAGATAATTTAGCTACTGAAGAAGTAACAACATCTGAAGAAAGACAAAATGCATTTACTAATATGATGAAGATTGCTTTAGAAATGGCAGAGTAAAGAAAAACTAAGATATCCTTGACTGAAATAATAAGGATATCTTAGTTTTTTTATTAAAAAGACTAGTAGGGTATAAATCTTTTTGGTATTATTTACATATACAGTTATAGTAAGAAAGAATATTTTGCAAGTGTTAATAGGGGGGAATTATGGAAATTAAAGAAGGAATCGTTTTTAAAAGAGCAGACATAGATAAAAAAAAGTATTTTAAGAACATGGATTTATTAAGAAGACGTCTTTGCTTTTTAGCTTTAAAAGATGATAAAGTTATTGGAACCATTGAATTTAAGATTTTTGATATGGTTAATGCAAGAATAGAATATATTAATATTTCGTGGGACAAGACTACTGATCACTTGGAACTCTTAGAAGGATTTATTCAAGAATTTCTATGGTGGAATGAATATATTAAAAATATAGCTATTGAAATCCCTTTAATGAGAAAAATTTGTAAAGAAGAGCATGATATTTTAAGAGCTGGATTTCTTAAAGAAAGTATGTATACATTTAAAAATCCAAACTCAACTGAGATATTTAAGATAGAAGTTAGTGAAGTTAGTCCAAGCCAATTAACAGTTGATAGAAGCAAATTGAAGCAATTAGAGGCATGGGTAAAATCCTCAAAAGATATCATTTGTACCTTTGTGAGAATAGATGGTAAAACTGTATGTATTGATGGGCATACTAGACTCGTTTACGCTATATTAAATGACTATAAATATATTTACGGTATATTTACTAAAGAATATGATGATATTGGGCTTTACAAAGAGACATTAAGATGGTGTAGGGATGAGAAAATTTATTCAGCAGAAGATTTGGTTAAGAACATAGTGGATACTGGAGAACATGAAAAAAGATGGATTTTAAGATCTAATGAATTTCTAAATGGAGTATAATGTGGTTATAAATGAATCAACACTAAAACGTACAAAAATATACTACACTATGATGAGTGTTATATATATTTCTATTTTTACACGTTGTGAAAATTTGCTAGCAAAAATGCACATTTTGGAACAAGATTAGGTTAAACATATAATTATTACTATTAGATACATTCTTAACATTTATAAATATTACACGATAAAATTAATAGGTGTATTTGAATATGTTTTATGACATCAAATAATGAAGAGGAGAGAAAAAATGGATTTTGACTATAACGAACAACCTTTACTAGTTGGTGGATTGAACTATGAAGAATCAACATTTGATAATATGAAATTTGTAGTTGAAGAATTTGCTGAAGGAATAATATCTTATGAAAGCAAAAAAAACGCTGAAGTCTTTCTAGCCAATATTAAAGATTATCTTTCTGAGGATATATTTAATACATACATGAAAATAAAGAAACCTTTTTTTTATGGAATTCTTGAAACTGAAAAATATGAGATATATCTATATGCTGAAGATTTTGTTAGAGAGATGTATGAGTATAAAGAATATGAAGACAAGCTATTAAGAAGTTTAAAAAATGATGTTGATTGATATGATATAAGGAGGAGTATTTCGTGAAAAAATTCTTGAAGAAAAATTTAGATGTTATAATAATTTTTGCAGTTATTTTCTCAATTAAATTCTTTGTTGTTGATATTATCCCTGTTGATGGACAATCAATGTATCCCACTTTGAATATGAAGGATAACGGGGATAGAGTAGTTCTAAATAGGCTACCTCATTATAATAAGAAGTATGATAGAGGTGATATTGTAATTATAAAAAAGAAAATTGAACAGGGAGATAGCATAATAAAAAGAATAATTGGCGTAGAAGGGGATAAAGTAGAGATAAAAAAAGGATTTGTTTATCTTAATGATGAACAACTTAAAGAAGTATACATAAAAGAACAAGGGGTTACTGGACCAGAAGGTATGTATATTGTACCACCAGGTCATGTGTTTGTACTTGGAGATAATAGAATGAATAGCTCTGATAGCAGATATTATGGTTTTTTTAGTTTTGATGATATAAAAGGTGAAGCAGTGTATAGAGTTAATATACTGAAATTTGAAGGTAATTCATTTAAGGTGCATACAAATAAATAGAAATATTGAAGTCTAGAATTCCTCATAATAAGGGGGGGCTAGGCTTTTTATTTTTCATATAGTACATATCAATTCAAAAGATTAGGCAAAATAGAAATATATATATGATGATGAGGTAAATACTATGAAAAGATGGTTTAGAGATGCTAGAAGAGAGATAGCCAAAATACCTATCAGGATTGTGCTAAGTATGTACACTATAGTTTTAATTGTTTTTGCGTTGATATACAGTAAAATCTCTAGTGGTTTCTATCATCAGACTATAAGACTTGAGAGTTCATATGATAGAGAAGCAGAGGCATTCTCTAAGAAAATTTTAGAAGCTATGAAAGCTAATTTTATAGAGGTTTATAAAAAAGAACAATTATTAATTGGAATGACCCTTATGGGGCTATTTTTAAATAATGTAACGTATAGAGAATAAGAGGAGCACGTATCGTGGGTTTCTCTTAATTTCTGCTTTACGTTTTACGGCTAGTATTGTATAATATGCTAATGAGTAATTCGAAACACGAAATATTTCAAAAGAAAAAGGTGAGGCTTGAGAGTATGAGAAGATTAAATATAAAAGATAAAGGGTTTATTCAAGCGTTGGTAACTATTGCTATACCAATTACTATACAGAACTTTTTTTCAACATCATTAAACTTTGTAGATAATATTATGATTGGGCGATTAGGAAAGGAAGCAATAGCTGCTGTTGGACAGGCTAATAAGTTATTCTTTTTATTTGTACTAATACTATTTGGTGTATATAGTGGTGCAGGAGTGTTTTCAGCGCAGTTTTGGGGGAAGAAGGATATTCCAAATATTAAAAGAGTACTTGGACTCTCTTTAATAATTGGAGGAGCAATAAGCATAATATTCTCACTTGGTGCTACATTGGCTCCAAAGACAATTATGACTATGTTCTCAAAAGATGCAGAAGTAATTAAACTAGGTGCTGAGTATCTTAGAATAATAGGTATTAGTTATCTATTTACAAGTATTACATTTGGATTTGGTATGTCAGCTAGAAGTGTAGGTTTGACTAAAATCCCTATGTATGCTAGTGTAATATCGCTTGGGGTTAATACGCTCTTAAACTATATACTTATTTTTGGTAAATATGGATTTGAAGCTATGGGGGTTAAAGGTGCAGCTATTGCCACACTGATAGCTAGAAGTATTGAACTCTTATTTATGTTATATCTTCTGTATAGATATAACGGAGGGACTGTTATTGCAGCTAAGTTTAATGAGTTATTTGATCTTTCCCAAGAGTTTGTTGCAAAGATTCTTAAAACTGCATTGCCAGTAATATTAAACGAATTTTTGTGGTCTTTAGGAATGACAATCTACGCTATTATATATGGCCGTATCAGTACAGAGGCTGTAAACTCTGTTGAGATTAGCAATACAATTCTTAATTTGTTTATGATTATAGGAAGAAGTATTGCAAGTGCTTCGGCTGTTATGATTGGAAATAAAATTGGGGATGATAATATTAAAGAGGCAAATACTTACGCAAGACGACTCTGTAAACTTGGAGTTTATGTAGGTATTGTAATGGGAGCAATATTAATGATATCAGCACCAATGTTTGTAAAATTATTTAATGTGGAACAAACAATAAAGAATGATGTTGTGACTATTCTTATAGTGATGGGATTCATTACATTTATAAAGATACTCAATGGTATTCTTGTTGTAGGAGTATTTAGAAGTGGCGGAGAGACTGTATTTGCTATGTTATTAGATAGCGGGACAGTATGGCTTATTGGAATCCCTATGGCTATAATAGGTGGTCTTTGGCTCAAGTTTCCAATCACTGTAGTTATCGCTTTAGTGAATCTTGAAGAAGTTGTAAAAGTTACTATAGGTCTGAAGAGAATGCTTAAAAACAAATGGATTAAAAATATAGTAAATGATATGTAAAAATATGTTTAGAGATTGTCATTGACCAATTAATTATTAAAGTATAAAAGCTCGTAGCTATGTCGCGAGCTTTTTTGTATAGATTTGCATAATTGGTGATATAGTAAAAGGGAAGTGGGTTGAATTATGGAGCTGATATAAAGTGAAAAAAAATAATCTCAAAGATAAGAATAGAGAAAGTTATGTTGTGTGGAGAGGAATACGAAGAGTTTTACTTTTAATCAACGCTGTGGTAACTATTATAGTTGGTTTTGCGGGAATACACTTTACGTATGCACAGACTAAAATATATGATAAACAAAGAGAATATATGGATATGCAGTTGCAACCACATTATAATATGGCTCTTTTATATGAGAATAAAAATGAAAAGGGAAGTTTTACAGATAATAACCTCAAAATATATAATTCTGGGGGGAATTTTTATGAATTTAATTGTGATAGTATTGAATTTCTAAAAGTTGCTTATGGAAGTGATATATATATGTTACCGATTAAGGGTTTTTTTAAAGTTAATAGACAATTTTTTAGTGAAAATGATAAATTAGTATTTGAGGCAATTGGAAATAACAATAATTTATTAATTGATAATTTAAATGATAGTCTAGCACAATATGCAAAAAATCAGGGATTGAGTTTAGATATAAAAGTAGAGATATTCGTTAAAATTGGATATCAAGATATTTTTGGAGTTGATTATGTAAAGTATTTTCGTGGTAATAAAGGTAGATTAATTAAGAAAGAACATGGAGAAAAGATTTTTGAGCTACATGATGAATATATAGAAATAAATGGTAATTTAAAGAGTGGGGATTTAAATAACAAAAAGTTAATTAAGTTCTTAGAATATGAAAAAAAGATAGATAGCAATAAATTTAAGGAATTATTTAATTACGAATACTAAACAACCTGAGATCTTTGGTCTGGGTGACTGGACTCGAACCAGCGGCCTCAGGCACCCCATACCTGCACGCTACCATCTGCGCTACACCCAGTTGTAAATTAAATATATTATATCAAACTTTTTATGATAAAACAACCAATGTTGTAATTATATAGTATATTATTCTTTGAAAATGAATAATTACCTATTGGAAGTTAAAACTATATTCATAGGAGTGAGGTTGATGAAAAAAGTTTTTTTTTACTTAGGGACATTTATAATTTCATATATATTATTTTTATTTATTGCATATAAAACCGCTTCAATTATTCCAATTCATAGCTTTGATGATAGTGTAATAATAAGTGGTCTATGCGTTATATTCGCAACTATTGTATTGTGTACTATTTTGATAATTAAAAAGATTGAGGAGAAGAAATCATGAGAGTCTAGTATATGAGTATATGCTGCTTTATGGAAATTAGATAAAATATAAAGGTTGTACTTTTAAGTTGATATTTCTTTATTTGGAAGAAGTTTTTTCAAAGCATTAATTGAATCTTCTTTAAAATATATTATTCTTGAACTCTCATTATTAAAATATAAATATGTGTCTGCTTTTTCGGAATACTTGTATGTTTTTCTTTCATACCCATGGATATATTCAATTGGTATACTAGCTATTCCTAAATCTTTTTCAAAATTACCGTTCGCAAACTTTAACATATCATTATCTATCCATATATATAATTCTTTATTACTAAAGTCTGAATCTAGTGATTCAAAATTGAGAGAATTTACAAAATTTATATTATCATTAGGAATTCCGAGTTTGTTAATATAAAGATTTAAATTTTCATTTATATCTTTAATAATTGTATTTCTAGAACGTAAAAATTTATAGAAAGTATAAGCAAAAAATAAAATAGTGAACAATAAAAACCACGCTAGAATGATAAAAAATATCATAACAAATCTCCTTGTCTTAATTAATAATAAGATAATATCACATTATATGAGATATAACAAATATTTGTGCCATTGTTCTACAATTTTGCATAGTATATAGCATAATACGAAACCAAAGAGGAGAGGAAGGAACATGGCAGATATCATTGTCCCAACAGATAAAGCAACAATCCAAGAGGCTATAAACTCAGCAACAGCTGGAGACATAATAATATTGCTACCTGGAGAATATGAAGAACAAGTGATAATAACAAAGAATGATATTACAATTAGAGGTCTCACTGTAGTTGGTGTAAATATACGTGGTAGTAACTCAAATGACATAGCATTCACTGTTTTAGCTGACAATATTAAGTTTTATGACTTAAATATTGAGAATTATTATATTGGAGCTTATTTAAATGGAAATTATGCTAAAATTGAAGAGGTTCAATTTAGGAATTGTGGTAGTTTTGGAATAGTTTTATCTGGTAAGAATCATTCAATAAATAACTGCTCATTTAACGAATGTGGATTATTTGGGATGAATATAGGTGGAGATTCTCATAAAATAACAAGCAATATGTTTAATAGTAACACAGTTGGTTGTATAGCAAATAGCTTAGAGCCTCTTACTAATACCTTAATGGCAAAAAATATAGCAATTAATTCACCAGTAGGTATAAATCTAAGTCATTGTCAATCTCAGTGTAATGAGATTATTCAGAATGTAATAACAACTGATACAGGATTGTTTTTGAGTTCACCTTACACAAAAATTGAAAAGAATTCATTTCAGAATTGTGAAGATGCAGGTTTGATTATTAACTCTAAGAATAATGAAGTTAATAATAATGTTATTTCAAATGGAAGAAATGGTATAATCGTCATTGATAGATTTAATAAATTTGAGAGACAAATTATTGGTAATATGAAAGAGGCTTGCGCTACTTTTGCTGATGGAGATAATTCATTTACCGCGGGAGTATTATCTAATAGCACAATAGGTATTAGAAGTATTGACAATAGCAATCAATTTCAAAATAATGTATTTGTTAATGTTAAAAGAGATAGCATTTTAATATAAATAAGAGGTGAATTCACCTCTTGTTTATTATGATGATATAAGTAAGTTATAACTATAATATATGTAAAACTATATAGAAGTGATGAAAATAAGACAGGTTTTGCATATAAAGTATTTGATTAAAATATCAATTAATATTCAAAATGGAGAATAATTGGTATAATTAATACAGAGGTGATTGTTTTATGGAAAGAGAAAGTATATTAGTAATTGAAGATGATATTAATATTAACAATATGATTAAGGAAGTTCTTATTAAAGAAGGATATGATGTTGAACAAGCTTTTCATGGGCAGGAAGGGATTCTGAAATTTGAGAAAAGTAATTATAATTTAATTTTACTTGATGTAATGATGCCAATAATTGATGGTTTGGAAACAATGAGAAGAATTAGAATGAAGAGTAATGTTCCTATAATAATTTTATCAGCAAAGGGTGAGGAAACTGATAAGATAATTGGTCTAGGAATGGGAGCAGATGATTATCTTACGAAGCCTTTTTCTGTTCCAGAATTGATAGCAAGAATAAAGTGTAATATTAGAAGATATAACCATTATAGTGAAGAGAAAGAAGGTATTATTAAATCAATTTACAAGTATGGCAATGTTACTTTTGATATCAATAACTATTGTGTGTATAAAGGAGAACAAGAAGTAGCATTAACTGCAAAAGAAATGAATATTTTAAAACTATTCTTTGAAAATCCAAACAGAGTATTTACAAAAGTACAGATATATGACAGTGTTTGGGGGGAAGAGTTTATTACTGATTACAACACTGTTACAGTACATATGAGAAGACTTAGAAGTAAGATAGAGGATGACCCGAATAACCCTAATTTAATTGAAACTGTATGGGGAATTGGATATAAATTGGCTGGGATGAAAAAATGATGTATATTTTGTTAGTAATTATTTTGATTTTATGTGTATTACTTTATAATGAAAGAATATATAATGTTAAAATATCCAATAAGTTAAAGGAAATATTAGAAGAAGAGTCAATGCAGCGTTTGAAGTTTGAAAATGCATCAAAAGATAAAAAGAAATTATTGAACAATATCAATAATCTTATGGATAAACATCAACATATATTTATGGAAAACAAGAAATATATTGAGCAACATAGAAGAATGATTTCAAACATATCTCATGATATTAGAACTCCATTAACTTCTTTGATTGGATATATTGAATTATCCCAAAGTGAGGATATACCTCTATCAAAGAGAATGGATTATTTAAATATTGCTTATAGTAGAGGGATAGTTTTAAAAAATATGATTGAAGAATTTTTTCATATGTCTAAACTAGAATCTGATGATGTTGAAGTGAAAATAGAGACGGTTAATCTCAGTGAAATTTTAAGAAATAATATTATATCCTTCATAAGTGAATTTGAGAAAAAAGATATACAACTTAATATTAATATTGGTGATCAAGAAGTATTTATAATGGGAGATGTGGTTTGTCTTAATAGAATAATATCTAATATAATTTCAAATAGTATCAAATATGGATATGAAGGTAAAATAATTGGAATAGATCTTTCAGTTGAAGTAAAAACAGTGAATTTAGTAATTTGGGATAAAGGAAAAGGAATTCATCAGGATGAACTGCCATATATTTTTGAACGTTTATACACTGGTGAAAAATCAAGAAATAGAGATTTTCAAGGAAGTGGATTAGGACTAGCCATAACTAAAAGTCTTGTTGAAAAAATGAATGGAAGTATTTCTGTTGAAAGTAAACCCTTCATGCGAACAAGTTTCAAAGTTACCTTCAATAAATAATAAGCAGATACCAGGGTGTCTGCTTTCGTTATATTAAATTTTAAAGATGATAATAAATTTAAGTATATATACATATATAAAGAGAATATAATTTAAAGAAACAATTTTTGAATGAAGATTTAAAGCGTGTAGTGAAAGAAGGTGATTATAAAGTGAAAAAAATTTTAGCTTTAGGTAATATTTTATTATCTCATGGTGGAGTTGCAATTTACTTAGCAGATTATTTAGAAAAGGAATTTAATACTTTGAGATATGAAGTAATAAAATGTGAAACTGATAATAGTTATGCTATAAGTTGTATTGATGAAGGGGATGAATTGGTAATACTAGATGCTTCTTTTACTGGTGAGGATTCAGGTAGAATACGTAGTATGAGTATAGAGGAATATAGAGTTGACTATTATAGCAATAAAGCTTATTGTCACAGTAATACTCTGTTCGACTATATCTTTAAAAACAATAAAAGCTACAGAGGTAATGTTATTTTGATTGAGGTATGTAATATGGAACTTAATGATAGGTTAAGTGAGATGATGGTGGAGAGTTTTGATAAGATAGCTTCATCAGTATTGAAAGAGATTAAAAAGTTGAGTAATTTATAGCAAATGGGGCTGTCGCATTAAGAAAATTACTTACAACATATTGGATTATAAATCAATTATTAATACAATATGTTGTAGTATTTATTTTAAGTGCGACAGCTCCGTTTGTTTTACTATCATTATTTATTAAAAACTACCATTCCTACTAATCCGGGACCGCTATGTACCCCAGAAACCGGGCTAATACATCCAAGTACTTCTACCAAACCTTGTTGTAATTCTTCACTATATTTTTTAAGTTCTTCATATACATATTGAGCTTCTTTTTTTGCATAGCCATCCATAAGTATTATTCTAGTATTTTCTTTAAGTTTTGTTTTTCCAATGTCAATAATTTTTTTCAAGGATTGTTTCTTTCCGCGTACTTTATCAACAGTAAAATACTTACCATCTTCTCCAACAGATATAATCGGTTTTATTTTAAGAAGTTCACCTATAGTACCGGAGACTTTTCCTATTCTTCCGCCTCTTTTTAAATACTCTAGAGTATCAACTACGAAATATACTTCAATTTTCTTTCTAAATTCTTCAATTTTTTCTTTTATAGTATCAAAGGGCGTTTGAGCAGTTATAAGTTTTCCACTTTCTTCAACTAAAATACCTTCTCCATGAGAGATAGATTTTGAGTCGCAGATAAAACTGTGAATCTTTGGATATTCTTTTGAAACTAAACTGAGGGCATTAGAAATTCCAGAAAGACCACTTGATAATAAGATTGCAATTACATGTGTATATCCTTGTTCTTGAAGATCCATATAAACTTCATGCATCTTTTTTAATGGAGGCAATGAGGAGGTTGGAACTTCTTTCGAGAGATTCTCATATACTTCATTAGCTTTTATGTCAATCCCATCAAGGTATTCTCTATCTTTATAAATTATTCTAAAAGGCAATACCGTAACGTTATATTTTTCTATAATTTCTTCAGTTAAATCTGATGTACTATCTGTGATTAAAGCAATTTTTTCCATAAAAATTCCTCCATATTGTGTGATTAAAATTTATACTTATATATAAAGTATAATACATTTTTGAAAAAATAACCAATTATTTAAGAAAAAGATTTAATTTATGATTAAATTAAGGATTTATTAAGGATAACGATAATTTTTTATAAATAATGAAGATAGAGTTAATAATAAATAGGAATATTAATATTAAATTAGATTAAGTAAAAAAAATAAATTGGTCTCTTGAGGTAAGTTTGCTATAATCTACTTATATAAAAAAAAACTATGGAGTGATAATATGAATAATGAGACACTTTTTCCAGTTGTAGTAGAGGAAAAGTATGGATATATTAATTACAAAGGAGAAATTAAGATTGAACCTTGTTATGATAATGGGGATGAATTTATTGATGGATATGCAATTGTAACTATGGAAGGAAAAAAGGGGATGATAGATTCCCAAGGAAATATTGTCATAGATTTTAAATATGATGATTTATCCCATTTAAGTGAAGGATTATGTAGAGCTAAAAATAAGTATACAATAGGATATATTAATATAGAGGGAGAAGAGATTATCCCATTTAAATATAATGATGCGTATGATTTTAATGATGGATTAGCATTAGTTCAGTATGGTGGAAAGCTAGGTTATATTAATACTAATGGTGAACCAGTTATAGATTTCAAGTATGATTATGCTCAAAGTTTTAGTGAAGGTTTAGCAGCTGTTGCTGTTGAAAATAGATATGGTTACATAAACACTAAAGGTGAAATTGAAATCACTTGTAAGTTTTTACAAGCTGGAAGTTTTTCAGAAGGATTAGCAGGTGTAGAAGTGAAAAATGGTTATGGCTATATAAATAAAGATGCAGAAATGGTGATTGAACCTCATTATGATTTTTGTGACGAGTTTAGTGATGGATACGCAGTTGTTGAGAGAGATGGATTATTTGGAATGATTGATAAAGATGGTAACTTGGTTATTCCTATTGAATATGAGGATCTTGATAACATTAGTGAAGAATTGATTCCAGCCATGAAAAATAATAAGTGGGGACAGATTAATATAAATAATGAGGTAGTTGTACCGTTTGCGTATGCTGAAGCCTATGGTTTTAACTGTGGTATTGGAGCAATTGAGAGAAAAGGTAGATTAGGATATATTGATAAAGAGGATATCTACATATGGAAACCACAGAAATAAATAACAGAATATATTTTAATTTTCTTAGTAATATGATATTTTTTGTAAAAAGTGTAAAGATAGATGAAGGGAGATAACCATGAGCGTAATACTATTGAACATTTAACTTGGGATATAAATTTAATAATGGTATTTTAAACTCCATATAAGGAGGTTATTTTGTTGTACCCAATTTATAAATTCAATATGTAACTATGGTTATTTCATATATATAAAATCAACAAATAAATTTTTCTTTTCACATAATCAGAGAGGTAATTCTAATTATTACAATCTTTAAGTATGGTTTTGTAGAATATTTTAAAATTTAAAATAACCTTATGAGCAGATGCTTATAAGGTTTTAATTTTATAGTTTAATAATGAATTATTAATTTGGTAAGGTATGAACAATTTTGAGGGGGGTAAAGAGGGGAAACTATGGTATAGATTATTCGAATCTAATGATATAACATGTTTAGCTGTCTCAAATAAAAAAATGCTTTAAAGAGAGCGGACAATATTATTGTTCTAAAAGATGGTTTTATTGAAGCACAGGAAAAATTTGATGAACTACTTAATATTTCAGAAGAATTTAAAGCAATTTTTAATGCAAAATAAGATTTTGAGTAGAAAGGAGAGAAAATGGCTTTCTCTCCTTTAAAAATTAAAAACATAGTAATACTATTTATTTTAGGATAGTTATAAGTACAATTAACTCTGCAATTGCATGTGAACCAATTATTTCAACTACCAAAAACAAATTAACGTCAAAGATATTTAGAAATCTTTGACAACTTTCTATCTTTATTATGATAAAAGTTGCTATAATAAATATAAGAATAAAACTAGGAGGATATTATGGGGAAGAGTATTGTTGTTTATTATTCATTTGAGGGAAGTACAAAGAGGTTGGCTGAAAAGCTTGCAGGGGAATTGAAATGTGATATTTTAGAACTTAAAGTTGAAAGAGAAATCAAAACACGAGGGTTTTTTAAGTATGTTTGGGGTGGAAGACAGGCTGTAATGAAGAGTAGACCTGAATTAAAATCATATAATTTTGAATCGAAACAATATGAGAATATTATTATTGGTACACCAGTGTGGGCTGGCACTATATCACCATCTATAAGAAGTTTTTTAGAGGTAGAGAACATAGAACATAAGAAGATTGCCTTTTTCTGTACACATGATGGTGGTAAAGGAAAAGTATTTGAAAAGTTTAAAGCCTTAATTAAAGATAGCAATTCAATAATCAATTCAATAGATATTGTAAAGCCATTAACAAATATTGATTCAACAAACATTGAAATTATTCAATGGGGAAAAGAACTTAAGAAAATGTTTTAGAGAGGATGAAGAAGATGCGTAAAACAATAGGATTTATAGGTTGCGGAAATATGGGAAGTGCAATGATAGGTGGAATGATAAAATCAGGAAACATTGATAAAAATAACGTAATTATTTTTGATAGAAGTACTGAAAAAACCTCATGTTTAAAAGAAAGCTATGGAATAAATGTTGGAAAATCTAACGTGGATGTTGCTAGTGTGAGTGATATTATTATTTTAAGTGTAAAACCTAACATTTATAAAGATGTTATAGAAGAAATAAAAGGTATAATAGATGAGAATAAAATCATTGTAACAATAGCAGCAGGTCAGAAAATAGCTGATGTTGAAAAAATGTTTAAGAAACCAGTGAAGATTATAAGGACAATGCCTAATACTCCTGCACTAGTAGGTGAAGGGATGAGTGCTCTATGTAAAAATCAGCTAGCCACTGAGAAAGATTTAGAAGAGATAAAAGAAATATTTGAGTGTTTTGGTGAAGCTGAGGTGATTAAAGAAGATCTCATTGATGCTTTTATAGCAGTAAGTGGTTCATCACCAGCATATGTATTCATGTTTATAGAAGCTTTGGCTGATGGAGCTGTTTTAGAAGGTATGCAAAGGGATAAAGCATATAAAATGGCATCACAGGCTGTGTTAGGATCAGCAAAGATGGTATTAGAGAGCAATGAACATCCAGGAAAACTAAAAGATAATGTATGTTCTCCAGGTGGAACAACTATAGAAGCTGTGGCAGAACTAGAGAGTAAAGGATTTAAATCAGCAGTTATTTCAGCTATGAGAAAATGTGCACATAAATCAAGATATATGAAATAAGTTATAGTCAAAGACTATAACTTATTTCATTAGAGAAATTCAAATGTAAAATATGGATGTAAAGAATAAATATCAAAGAACAGAGAACAAATTATGATACCTTTCAGCAGAGCGGAAAGCTTTAAAATTGTCAAAAGATTATAAAACAAATACTATAGATTAAAGTTAATAAGCTTTTATATAATTTTTTCTGACAATAGGAAGAAAAATAACCCGATTTGTTCTTTGTTCTCTGCTCTTTATTTTTTGATTCAAAAATTCTCTTTGGTTAAAATTACACTTAGTCTATTTGAATAAATTAACTTCGGAACTAGAATCTATATATTTTAACACGTAGCAGTGTTGAATTGATATTTTTTTTGATATATGGTACTTTTTAATAGGTTTAATATTTTAAATTTTTAGAAAATAAAAATGTTACTGGATAAGGTGGTGCGTTTATGAAAGAGATTAGATGGCATGGGAGAGGTGGACAAGGATCTTTCACTATTGCTAGATTATTAGGACAGGCTGCTTCAGTATATGGCGGACAATATGCTCAAGCATTTCCATCATTTGGACCTGAGAGAAGAGGAGCTCCTGTTTTAGGATTTACTAGAATTAGTGAAACAAAAATTACTGATCGAAGTGAAGTAATTACATGTGATTATGTAGTTGTACTTGATGAAACACTGTGGGGACCAGCGGTTGTTGCAGGTTTAAAGAAAGATACTATAATAATCATAAATACAGAAAACCCGGAAAATTATTTAGGACAAGTTGAGAATAAAATTATTACAATAGATGCTACAAGTCTTGCATTAGAGGTATTGGGAAGACCAATTACTAATACGGCTATGTTAGGTGCTCTTGTGGCTGTTTCGGATGTTGTTTCTTTAGAGGATTGTATGAACGCAATAAAGGATACGTTAAAAGCGTCTGTTTCAGAGAAGAATATTGAGCTTATTCAGAAGGCATATGATGCTGTTAAAGAAGCATAGGGGGGAGTTTAGAGAGATGGATAGACCTAAGGTTAATAAAGATTGGAAAGAGCCAGAAAGAATATCGAAATACCCTGTAGGCTCCACATGCGAGGGTGGAACATTAGTAACAATTAATGCAGGTTGGAGAGTTGTAAAGCCTGTTATTAATCATGATAAGTGTGTAAATTGTTTGAAATGTTTTCTTCTATGTCCTGATGGAGTTATAAGCAAAGGTGAAGAGAAGCTTACAATTGACTACGATTATTGTAAAGGGTGCGGAGTTTGTGCTTATGAGTGTAAGCTTGGTGCCATAGACATGGTAAAGGAGGAGAAATAGATGGGAAGAAAAGCGTTTATTTGCGGAAATGATGCTGTAGCTGAAGGAGTAAGATTATCAAGACCACATGTAATATCAGCATATCCTATAACTCCTCAGACAATTGCAGTTGAAAGACTTGCGGATTTTGTTGAAGATGGGTCATTAAAGGCTGAATATATGCATGTTGAATCAGAGCATAGTGCAATGGCTTGTGCTATGGGGGTGAGCTCGGTAGGGGCGAGAGCGTTTACAGCTACTTCATCTCAAGGGTTGTTATATATGGCAGAATGTCTACCATATGCAAGTGGTGCTAGAATGCCAATAGTAATGATGAATGCCAATAGATCTATTGCAACACCATGGAATATTTATGGTGATCAGATGGATTCTATGTTTTTGCTAAATTCAGGATGGATACAAGTTTATGTAGAGGATGCTCAAGAGGCATTAGATATGATGATACAGGCATATAAAATTGCAGAAACAGAAGAGGTTATGACACCAATGATGGTTAACCTTGATGGATTTGTATTAACTCATACTTATGAGGTTGTTGAAATACCTGATCAGAAAGATGTTGATGAATTCCTTCCTCCAATCAATATGCCAGATAGTAAGATGGATTTAAATGATCCAAAAAGTTTATGTATAACAGCAGGTAATGATTGGAATATGGAATTTAAAATTAAGCAAGAATTAGATATGCAGAACTCTGTACATACAATAGAAGCTGTTGATAAGGAATTCGGAGATAAGTTTGGAAGATGCTATGGAGGACTTATTGAGGAATATAGATGTGAAGATGCAGAGGTTATTTTAATTACAACAGGTTCAGTTACTGGTACGTCAAGAATGGTTGTTGATGATTTAAGAAATAAGGGTAAAAAAGTAGGCTTATTAAAATTAAGATATCTTAGACCTTTCCCAGCAGATAAAATAAGAGATGCAGTTAAACATGCTAAGGTTATTGGTGTAGTGGATAAGAACATTTCATTCGGATATGAGGGGACTATATTCACTAACGTTAATTCAGCACTTGTAACTATGGATAAACATCCAATGTCATTAAATTTCATTGCAGGTATAGGTGGAAGAGATATTGGAAAGAACCATATAGAAGATATGTTCCAAAGTATGATAAATGCATCTGAAGGAAAAGTAGAAGAGAGAATTCAATATGTTAATGTGAGGTGTGAAAAATAATGATGGATAAAAAACCTATCAATGCTAAAACACTTACAAATAAAGAGTATTTCTATGGACATAAAGCTTGCGGCGGATGCGGTGAGAGTTTAGCTGTTAGATTAGCTTTAAAAATACTAGGTGAAAGAACATTTGCTTCATTACCAGCAGGGTGTATGTCAGCGGTATCTTTTATATATCCTCAAATGGCATTTAGAAATAATGCTATAATCACACCATTTGCATCAACTGGAGCTGTGGCATCAGGTGTAGCAGCAGGACTAAAAGCCCTTGGTATCAAAGATGCTTATTCAATTGGATTTGCTGGTGATGGTGGAACAGCAGATATTGGATTGCAATCACTTTCAGGGGCGATAGATAGAAATGATAAAATGATTTATATATGTAATGATAATGAAGCATATATGAACACTGGTATACAGAAGAGTGGATTAACTCCATATGGAAGTAAGACTACTACTTCACCAGCAGGAGAAAATATTCCTGGTGCACAAAATATGAAAAAGAATATGTTTGAAATAGTAGCAGCTCATGATATAGCTTATGCAGCTACAGCAAGTATCGGTTATCCAGAAGATTTTATGAGAAAAGTTGAAAAGGCGAAGGAAGTTGAAGGTACTTCTTACATCCATATCTTAGCACCATGTCCAACTGGATGGGGACATGAAACTAATATAACTATATCATTAGCTAAAGAAGCTGTTGATTGTGGACTTTGGTATTTAGCTGAATATGAAAATGGAGAGTTCAAGCTAAATAAAAACCCTAAAGAATTTACTCCAATAGAAAGTTACTTAAAAAAGCAGGGTAGATTTAAGCATCTTGGTGAAGAAGACATTAAAGTTATTGAGAAGCATAGAGATTATAAATGGAAAAAGATTAGAAAGAATTGGGTATAATTTTGATAAAAAACAATAGAAAACACCCCAGGGGTATTTACCCCTGGGGTGTTTTCTATTGTTTTTGTGGAAATTTTTAAAAAATACATTTACATATGGAAAACTAGGTGATATTATATAACTGTACTAAGTGAATTAATACAGTTAATACAATTGGCTAGTGATGTAATTACAAAATTTATAAATGATACTGAAAGGAGGAACTTATGGTTCAAGTAGATTTTAGAAGTAGAGTGCCTATATATGAACAGTTAGTGGAGAATTTTAAAGAGCTTATAATCAAAGGGGTGCTAATAGAAGAAGAGAAACTACCATCTGTTAGATCATTATCAAATGAAATTGGAGTTAATCCAAATACAATACAGAAGGCATATAGGGAACTTGAGAGACAGGAGTATATATATTCTATTATGGGAAAGGGGAGCTATGTGATGATAAGAAAGGATAGGCAGATACAAGAAGAAAAAAGAAAAATAAAAGAAGAGATTAAGAAGTTAATGAATCAGGCGATTTTTGCTGGTTTTACATCAAATGAAATTAGAGGGATTATCGATGAATTGTTAAGTGGGGAGGAAATTTAAATTGATTAGGGGAAAAGGTATTTATAAAGGGTTTTCAAATAATGAAGTTTTAAATGATTTAAATATAAATGTTAATAAGGGATCTATATATGGATTAGTTGGAGAAAATGGATGTGGAAAATCAACATTGTTGAAGATAATGAATGGGATATATGATTGCGACAAAGGAGATGTAACATGTTGTGATAAAAGAATATATGATAATCCAGAAATAAAAGAGAATATATTTTTCATGAATGAATCTGTATACAATTTTTACGGGTTTTCTGTAAAGGCTATGGCAAAGTTTTTCTCAACACAGTACAAGTCGTTTTCATGGGAAAGGTTCAAAGAGTTGGAGAGTGTATTTAAGTTTCCATCTTCCAAAAAGATGAATCATTTATCAAAGGGTCAAAAAAAACAAGCAATGTTTTGGATTGCATTTTCTTTAAGACCAGAGGTTATGATATTGGATGAACCTTTAGATGGGTTAGATCCGATGATAAGAAAACGAATAAAAGAGATGATTATAAGTGAAACAGCTGATAGAGAGATGACAACTATAATATCTTCACACAATCTTTTGGAGCTTGAAGATTTATGTGATCATATAGGCATTATTTATAAAGGGAAAATAATAATTGAGAAGGACTTGGATGATCTTAAAGCTGATATGCTAAAGATTCAATATGTATGTGAAATAGAAGATGATAGTGTTTTTGATGATGATAGATTTGAAGTAATTAAAAAAGATAAACGAGGAAAAGTGAAAATTGAAATAGTAAGGGGATATAAAGAAGAAATAATAGAGGTTCTTGAAAACTCTAGAGTTACATTCTATGATATTATGCCATTAACTCTTGAAGAAATTTTTATTGCTGAATTGGAGGGGAAAGAATATGAATTCGAAAAAATCATGGTTAGATAAGGGGTTAATTATAAACGATTTAAAACGATACTGGTGGGCGATGACGATGTACTTTATAGGAATGATATTCTTTGCGGTACTGCCTATATCGTCTTTTAGAGTCCAGGAAAATTTAAGTATAAAAGAAATAAACAACTGCTTATTTGATAGCACCATATATGTAGTAATAATTGGAGCGGGTTTGGGAATTTCAATTTTAGTTTTTAGTTTTATGAATAGAAAAGCTAGTAGCGAGTTTATATATTCACTCCCTCTTACTAAAAAGAGAATATTCATATCAAAGTATCTAGCTGGATTAATAATGATATTTATTCCATTGGTTGTATCATATTCAATATTGATTATACTTATGGGAGGTAATGGACTATATACTATCGTCAATATAATGTATGTAATTAAAGCAATATTCCTTTTTATGTTAATTTCTATTCTATCCTATACAATCACAACAGCAATAGGAATGTTCACATCATCATCAATTGCTACAGGAATATTTACCATTGTATTTATAATTTTACCATCAGGATTAAAAAGAATTGTAGAATTAACATTAAGTTTATGGATATACGGATATACAGGACGTTCTTTGAATGAAAATGATTTATATTTTGGAATAATGGAAAGATTGAACCCTATTTCAAATAATAAAGTATTAGATCTGAAGAACTTAGATGTAGATTATTATTTGAACAGTGGGTTACTAATTAATGTTATATTATGTATTGTAGGATACTTAATTATTTCATATTTTTTATTTAAATGTAGAAAGTCAGAGTCAGCAGGAAATATGGTTGTTTTTAAATGGTTCAGACCAATATTAAAATATGGATTTACATTAAGTGTTATGTTCACTTCTTTGATTTTTTTAGAGAATAGGTATGGAGAGAGCGGTTTTGGATATAAAATTGGAGTGTATTTAATTACAAGTGTAATAGCATACTGTATTGTAACATGTTTCATTGAGAAATCATTTGGCGCAATGTTTAAGAAAAAACAACTGAAAGGATTTAGCATATATTTTTCGATTATATTTATTGGGTTTTATGGAATATGGAATAATTTATTTGGGGTTCAAGAATTTAATGTAAATACTAATGAAGTAGAATTTATGTCATTTAACTTAGATATTGAAGGTGGTAGAGTAGGAGATATTTGGATAAATATAGAAGATAAAAATATGATGAAAGATGCTTTGGAATTTAAGGACTATCTTTTGGATAATAAAAATAAATATTTAAAATCTGACGGAGATGGGGCTAGAATTTATTATATAATATACAGTGACGGCGAGATAAACGGAACCAGAGAATACTACTTTAATGAGAAACTGTTAGACCATGAATCTCTGAAAAAGATATATTTAAGTAAAGAAAATAAAAATCATATATATGGAGATATAGAAAGTGGACAAGATGTAAATTATTTAATGTTTGAAAAAGGATATGGAATCAGTAATTTTATTTATAAAAATAAAATACTAGATAGAGATATTATAAATCAATTGATCAAGGAAATAAAAAAAGATGTTGATGAATTCGAATTAGATGATTTAATGAGTACTGATGTTATTGGAAGGATAATACTTTTTGCAGATATAGATAAAAAAGTTGTTAATGATGGAAAATTTATTACTAGAAAGAATGAGAATGAGGGAATAAGTATAACTATAACAAGTAGATTTAAAAACACAATAAATAAGTTAAAAGAACTAAACTTATATGATAAAATACTTTTATCAACAGATGAGATAGAGAAAATAGTAATTTATACTCATAATAATAATGAGCATAGAGAGATTACAGTTACAGAACCAAGTATAATAGAAAGATTAAAAAAAGAAGGATTTAAAAATGATTATAATAGCTATCATGGGGGGGCAACATATTCTTTTGATATATATCTAAAGGATGGAATGAAAATTGGACGATATATGGTAATTGAAAAGGGAATCACAGATGAAATAAAGGAACTCTTAATGAGATAAATAATATCTTATATGAGGATATGCAAATGAACCTGAAAGAAATTTATATTGTAGAGTCAGAGGAGAAAATATATTCGTATGAAAAAATCAATAAGCACTGTATTCAAAAAGGATTACATTGTAGAAAATAGAAATAAGTATAAAGTAAAAGAGAGAACGGGATATACAAATTAAATATGGTTATACATTTATAAAAAATATGGAGAAGAAATTGAAAAGGTATATTATGTTGATGAAAAACTTTATCTTACTATCGTGTTAATATCAAATGAAATACTTAAAGAAATACTAAATAAATAAGAATTAAGATGAAAAAGAAGCTTTTAGAAAGCTTCTCAGGCTGTTGAAAAAGCCCAATATCATCGTCACTAAGACTCGCTGTGCTGCTCGAGTACTATTTGTACACTGCGCTGCTCGCTCATCTTGTTCCTTGACCTTGGGCTTTTTCAACGCCTGAAATTCTTAAGACAGAAAATAGAGTCAAAACAATATATTGTAACTTTGTCAACAAACTCAGAAGCTTTTAGAAAGCTTCTTTTTTTTAACAAATTGATAAAGAAAGTGAAAAAATATAGTATTAAACTGATTAAAGTGAATTAATTGTATTTTTGTGTAAAAACATATCAAAAATAAATTCGTATTTATTACTTGTTCTAAATATATTATATAAAGAAGAATACTAAAGGTAAAAAAAGGTATGTATAGTATGGCCATGCATTGGTATTGATTTTAAAATATAACATAAAATAACATTAAAGTTGCAAATGATACAAGTTTAGGCAAAATGTGCAAATAGATATTTACTTTTTATTTCGGTGATGCTAAAATAAAACTGCATAAGAATAAAATGGAATAAAAGATATATTTAAAAAATATGTGAATTTAAATAAAAGTATTTAAAATTTATCAAGTTTATTGATGTTACTTAGTTTTGTTAGTGAAAATATGTTCTATATTTTTAAAAATTAAGAATACTATTTAATAAATTGAGATGTATGAAATTTTTGTTTTTCATTACTATATTTGGATTGCATCTAATTGTATGAATATAAAATAATAAATTTAAAATATTAAATTGCTTTTATTTTTAATGATATGAGAGCGATTTTTTATAAATATAAAATGATTATTTATATTGAAGTATGTAAAAAACATAGAGGTGAATAGAGAAAAGAGACTTAAATAAGGGAGAATAAGACATGAAAAAAATTCGAAGTTTTATATGTTTTTTATTGATTTTTGTTATTTTAAGAAATCAGATAATTTTAGGTGAAGACATTGAATCCTCAGAAAATCTGCAAAGGATCATGGGTAATGGTGGTGGAGTTGATGTTATGTTTGGAATTGACTTTAGTAATTCAATGGTTCAAAAAGAATATATGATTTTTTAAACCCAACTCAAGAAAGTAAAAAGCAACTTTGAAGCGGATAAAGACAAGTTTAAAGAGATTCCTGGAGTTATTTTGGAAGATATTAAGAATACATTTAATATGAATAAGTTATGTAACTTTGCTACAAATCCAGATATATATTTAGAAGATGCAGTAGAATATGAGCAGTATGTTGGCGGAACTGAGTAAAAGATTAGGAACGGAAATAAAATCAAAAACCTTTGGGAAGGGATCAAATTCTTATAGTATATCATGGGGAAATACCTCACTTGGTAATATTGGTAAAATGGGTGATGTGATAATATATTAATATCCTAATATGGATATTGTACCTTATGAACCAGCGGGAGGATTAATAAAATATAATCCAGGAAATACAAGTATTGTACCAACTACAGGTGTGTTTGGGAATGCTATGCCAGAAGTATATAAAGTTCAAGAAATTTCTAAGTTACCGGAAGTTATTGAGAATAAGCCTGTTGAAACGGAAAAGTTGCCTGATGAAATTAAGAGTAATGAGGTTAATAGAGAAATCAAGATTTTCAGAGCAGGTGAAGTTCTTAAGAAGGGGTTAGATGATTATTACAATGCTCTTAAGAATGGAGAAATTGAAATAATAGATCCAACAAAAGAAAAACAATATAAAATTAACAAAGTATCAGGTGCATTAGATATTGATGTTCCTAATGTTAATAACATGAATATTGGTTATAACGGTGCTATGGGTAAGTATAATCCTTCAGTTGATTCAAATTTTGTTGTTAAATTACCTGAGGATATAGTTAAATTAAATAAAAAGGCTAGACAAAACTATGAAAAAAAATCATATGCACAGAATGCTTTAGATTCTTTATATGAAAATAAATTTATTGATGATTTCTATGTAAAACATTCAGATTATTATGAATCAGTTGGAGTTACAAAAGATTCAATTATTGTAGAAATGGAAAAATTTAGAGGATAACTTAATGAAGCTAATAACTATGTTAAGTTAAATGGTAATCCGATTACTGATTTTGATGGAAATGTAATTGGATATTCAATGGAAGGTTGGAGAGTTGAAAATTGTGCTGAAGTTTGGGCAGTACGTAATGCTATACTTGGTGGTGCAAAGTTAGATAACATTGTGCTAAGAACTTTAGAATATAAAGATGGTACATTTGCTGAACCATGCGAGAATTGTGAACAAACATTTAAAGAATTTATAGATTCTTTAAGAATTATTAGTGATTGAGTAGGTGATGATTAAATGAAAGAAACAACTGTTGAAATATTAAAAAAAGCTGGATGGTATCCAAATAGAAAAATTGATATAACTGAGTTAATTGAACTTTATGAGAAAAGAGGATTTGAAATATTTCCAGCAGCAAAAAAATTTCTCGAGAAATATGGTTTATTAGATGTGTACTGTCCAATTAATCCAAAATATCCAGAGGAGGATATTATAAAGTATCATTTCAGTAGATATTATTTATACACTACTAATATGATAAGTGGTTTGAATGGTATGCTATCAAGGGATTATATTAGTGAGTATGAAGAAGAATATGTTGAAGAGAAATTAGTTGTAGTAGGATCGTTAAATAAACATCAAGATTTAATGATTTCAGAATCAGGAAAGTTATTTACTGAGTATGGATTTTATGGAAATAATGCTGAAGAATTTTGGGATAGAATTCTTAACCATAGTATTGTTACACAATGGACACAATGGGATGAGTTTTAAGTATAAGTGAAAATGATACCAAAATAAAAACCTTAAGCAGTTTTAATGCGAAACTATATGAAGATAAGCATATAGTTTCGCTTTTTGATATGGTTTAGAGGTTTAAAAGCGTAAACTTTTTAGGAGTTAGTTAAAGTAGAAGATAAAAACAATAGTAGTGAGTAAATAAAAATCTAAGAAAATGTTTTGAGCCGCGAGGACTTTTAAAGATGTAAAACCAATATTTGTTTCTTGTGGTAATTATATTGATTTAGATACATCATATAAAATTATAATGAACTTAATAAATAAGGAAAGTAGGATTCCTATTCCTGTGAGACTTACCGACCTGGAAACTCATATATTAAGAAAAAAATTAAAAGAAGCTATAGAGATTCCAAGTTGAACCTAAATTTATACATACTCAAAACTTATAGTAACACTGTGATTTTGAAATATGTATAAATAAAGTTTAATTATGGATTCTCTATATAAAATAATAAATAATCTCAACCTATATGTGCAATATAAGACAAAATATGCTATAATAATATAGATTTTAACAAAATATACTAAGGAGATTTAAAGATGAAAGAAACATATTTTATGAAGATTTACAAAAAACGATGGAAATATAGGATTATGTCACTGTGTTTTATGGGACTAGCAATTGTTGGTTTATTAAGTATGGGAGCATATACTTATTATAACAACACAAATACCCCAACTATAGTTGAAACTTATGCTGATTATTACGATGCTGTAGTAAATGATAGCTATGTTCAAATATCTGCGGAAGAATTGTATGATCTAGGGGTTGTAAAAGAACGAAGTAGACGAAAGTTTGGTGTAAAGATTAGTGAAACAAAAGAATATTATATGGCTTTAGGTTTAGATGGAAAACTACTTACAATTTGTCTTCCTTCTAACGAATATGAAAAAATGAATAGTCAGCAATCAGGACCATACTTAATTAGTGGTAAATTTAGTGAATATACGGATGAAGATTTGACGTTTATTAAAAATACGCTTATAGAGGAGGGAAGTTCCTCTCAAGAGGTAGATTCTTTCTTATGTTTAAATTATTTGGAGTATATGACTCCATTTGACTCAGCTTCAGTGTATTTAATTTCACCAATTTTAATTATCTTACTAATTTTAATAGTGTTTGTTCCTGTTATGCGTAGAAATACAACTGCATTTAAAAGTCTCAAAAAGTATTCAAATGGTGACTTGGAAAAAACGCTTAATCAAATTGATAATGAAATTGAACTACAAGATGTATATAGAAACAAACCATTTACAATAACTCGAAACTATATTATAGTTGAAACTCAGCAGATTGTACTTGCATTACCATTAGAAGAGCTAATGTGGAGTTATAAATACACTGCTAAAGGTAAAATGGGTAAAAAATTTGATAGCTTGATGCTTGTATTTTCAGATAAAGGTAAGTATAAAATTGATTTAAATAGAAATTTCCAAAGAATTGATGATACTTTGAAATATATTTCAGAACATTCTATTGGAACTTTTATAGGATATTCTCAGGAACTTGATGATATATTTAAGAAAAATCCTAATGAGTTTATAGATAAATGGAAAATTCAAAAGAGCAGTAAAGAGACTAAGTGAACCCTCCCACCAGTTGCTCACGCAGAACTGGGGGCTTCTAGTATCATGTGCTAGAATTTTTCCTGTTTCCTAGAACATCGCCATATAGGTCTTATGCGTTCTCCACAGGCTTGACTTTCCCTAGGACCTAGGGTAGTTACCGTTTTGTTGTATTCTAAGTTGCCTTAGATATTTTACGTGATGGAGGCTAAGCTTGGTTTTCGCTATATTCGTATACCCATCACAACCTTATATATCTAGTTATAAAAGAACATTTATACGTATAGTGTATACATTTTCTGATGATTTTATACCTGTAAGCTATAGTATCTTCAGAAGGATATCGAACCCTTCTGAAAATAGTATTATCCATCACCCACTTGTAGAAGATAGGTGACTTCCATACAATTACGGTTAAATAATAGGTAAGAGCTGAAAAAAATTTCTCATCTCTTACCTATTTCTATTTCATGAGTTTCTTCACAAGATTTATTCTGTTTTTATAAGGTGGAAAAGGTAGCTTAGATTTAATTTTAGTGCTTTTTCTCATTATGCTCTTTTTGTGAGAGAATGTTAAAAAACTCTCATATCCATGGTAAGAGCCCATTCCGCTAAGTCCATTTCCACCAAACGGAAGATTTACATTGGTGATGTGAGATATAACATCATTTATACATCCACCACCATAATGTATTGAATCTATAAGTTTATCGATTTTGTATTGATCTTCAGTGAAAAAATAAGCTGCTAGAGGTCGTTGTTTACTATTGATTTCACGAATAACAGTATTTAAATCAGTAAACTCTATAATTGGAGCTATTGGACCAAAAATTTCTTCACTCATAACTTTATCGTCATAAGATATATTATCCATTATTGTCGGAGAAACATATAAATTTTCTTTATTATAATTTCCGCCATAAACAATCTTGTCCTTGTCTAAATAACTAATTATTCGATTAACCTGCTTTTCGTTGACTAGCTTACCATAATCAGGTGATGAGCTAGCATCACTACCATAGAAGGTTTCAATAGAATGAATCATCTCATGAATAAACTTTTCTTTCACGTCTTTATGTACATAAAAATAATCAGGTGCTATACATGTTTGACCACAATTTAAGAATTTACCCCATGTTATTCTCTGAGCTGCTACTTCAATATTTGCATCATCGCAAACTATTACAGGACTTTTTCCTCCTAATTCAAGTGTCAGAGGAGTTAGGTTCTTTGAGGCATGTTCCATAATAATTTTTCCAACGTCTATGCTTCCAGTAAAAAATATGTAATCTACACCAGCAGTAATAATATCTAAGACCTCGCTATTTCCGCCAGTCAAGAATTTAATATACTTATCATCAAAACTTTCAGTGATGATTTTTTTGATGACTTCAGATGTATTGTGTGTAGTTGCTGAAGTCTTAATTAATACAGTGTTTCCACCGGATATGGCGCCTATAAGAGGAATCATAGTTAAATTAAAAGGGTAGTTCCAAGGGGAAGCAATAAGAACTGTACCTTTAGGTTCATAGTGTATAAAGGACCTACCACCTGTCTGAAATAGTGGGGTAGATACCTTTTTGTCCTTCATCCATTCTTTCAGGCGCTTTAACGCAAAGTTTAGTTCTTCGTAGACAGTACCGATTTCAGAAGCATATGCTTCAAATTCACACTTTCCAAGATCATCTTTTAAAGCTTGCATGATTAACTCTTCATTAAGTTTAATAGAAGTTTTTAATTTCTTAAGTGCATTAAGTCTAAATTCATATGAGAGGGTTTCTCCTTTAAGAAAATAATCTTTTTGGTTATTTAAAAATTCATTTACTAACATAAAAACACCACCTTTATTTTACAATAAATTCTATATTATAATATCTATTATACAACATTTTTTATTAAATTAACCTGAAATTTACAAAAAATATCATGAAAAATATTATTATACAGTATTGTATGAAAAGAAGATGATTGATAGAATGGAAATATACAAGTGAGGAGGAGATTTCTTGAATTATGAAGGTACGGTGTATAGACCACCGAGTGAAGCGCGGAGTTTGATTATACAAGTTACTATTGGATGTTCTCATAATAAATGTACATTTTGTTCTATGTATAAGGAAAAGAAATTTAGAATCATGGAAATAAATTCAATTAAGGAACAATTAAGAGAAGCTAGAAATTTCCATAGATCAGTAAAAAGGATATTCTTAGCAGATGGAGATGCTCTTATTTTAAAAACTTCTGATCTTATAGAAATTCTTAAAGAAATAAAAAGATTATTTCCAGAGTGTGAGAGGGTTTCTTCTTATGCAACTCCAAGAGATATAATAAATAAGAATGATGAAGAGTTAAAGAGTCTCAGAGAATTTGGATTAGAGATGTTATATATGGGGATAGAATCAGGAAGCGATGAAATATTAAAAACTATTAATAAAGGGGTTACAGCTAAAGAAATCATCAAAGCAGGGAAAAAAGCCATAGAATGTGGTATGCAGCTTTCAGCCACATTGATATCTGGAATAGGTGGAGTTGATAGAACCAGAGAACATGCAGTAGAATCAGCTAAAGTTATTTCAGAAATAAATCCTCATTTTGTAGGACTTTTAACATTAATGGTTGAAGAGGAGACAGAACTTCATAGGAAAATTATTAGTGGAGAGATGGTGCTTTTAAATCCACAACAAGTTATAGCTGAGACCTATGAATTTGTAAATAATCTTGAAGTGTCAGAGTGTATATTTAGAAGTAATCATGCATCTAATTATGTTCCACTTGGGGGAAACCTCAATAAAGATAAAGAAAAAATTATCCAAGTACTGAAGCAGTACATGAGTGGAGAAGGATATTTTAAAGATGAACGATATAGATCATTATAGTAGAACATAAAACTAAATATGGAAAATGTAGAATAAAAAATGTAGTTTCTGCGAAAGTAGAAATATCCATGTTATCATTAGGATTAAAAAATATTTATCTAGGACCAACTTTACCAGCATTTGTTACACCAAATATTTTACAAGTATTGGTTGATAAATTTGGTCTTAGACCAGTTTCAACACCAAAAAAAGATCTTGAAGAAATTTTAGGAAATAATTAACAATCTATGATTAAAATAACATGAATAATAATTGAAAAGTTCCTCCCATAGAATTAATATGGGAGGAATTTTTATGAAATCATTTATTTATATATTATCAGGTTTTTTTATATTAGGTATTACAATAAGAGTATCTAAAGGTGACATCAAAAGTAAAGAAAAGAGCATAAAAAGTTTAGTTGGAGTAATTTTAATAATAATCACATTAATCATATGCTTTTGCATATGATTAATGTGATTTGTTTTTTAGAGACATGGAAAGAAAATCATATAATTTCTTCGCTAATGAAATATTCTAGAATAGAAATTATATTTTGAATGATTAAATCAATATGATAAAATTATTAGAGATGAGAAGATAATTGAGGTGAAAAAATTGAAGAGATTTGATGATAAAAAAATCCGGAAATAATAGAGAATATCATAAAAGAGTACAAAGATGAGTATGGAATTAGACCAATCATAAGGACTAAATTACCAATAGAAGAATAACAGGGGGATTTATAAATGAAGATATATTTAACTAGACATGGGGAAACAGAATGGAATCTTGAAGGTAGATTACAAGGAAGCTTGGATGCAAAATTAACTCATAAGGGAATTGAAGAAGCTACAATGCTGGGGAAGCGTTTAAAGGATGTAGAATTTGATATGATATTTTCAAGTCCATTAAGTAGAGCTCTAGATACTGCAACAATAATAAAAGGTGATAAAGATATTGAGATTATAGCTAATGATAATCTTAAAGAGATGAGTTTTGGAGATTGGGAAGGAATGTTACATAAAGAGATTAAAGAATCGCATGATGAAAGATATAATAATTTTTGGATGAATCCTCATTTATACGAACCTTTGAATGGCGAAAGCTATGATGAATTTACAGATAGAATTCACCAGGTCATTAATGAAATTTTGGAACACAAAGATAAGAAGAATGTATTAGTCGTTGCTCATGCTGGCGTTGTGAAAGCTTTTTACAAGATACTAAAGAATTTATCCATAAATGAGTTCTGGAAAGAACCATTTGTACACAATACATGTCTAACAATCATAGATATTGATGAGGATAAAATAGATTTTGAAATTGAGTGTGATACTTCACATATAGCTTAAGAAATAACTTAAGGGAGGTTCCCCTTAAGTTAGTTTCAGTAGATCAGACAAATCTTTTTCAGCTGACAAATAGTTTGTACTAGAATAATCACCTGTTATTGGAATGGCATTTATTGATAATGAAAGAGTTTTTAAAAATGCAGACTTTCCACTACCGTTATCACCAACCAAAATAGTAACAGGAGACTCGAATAAAATCCTCCTGAAGATATATTTGCACAATTATACCACATATAGCTAAGAATTTAAGTATATGTGGTAGCTAAAGGTATTTTATATTTGTACTTTTTTTGCTGTAAGTGATGATTTTTGAGATATATAAACTCCGCAAATTATTATTAATGCACTAACTATTTTTATTGTTGTTAATACCTCATGTAAGATTAGTGTTGATAATATCATTGAAAAAACAGGTACTAAGTTTATAAAAATATTAGTTGAACTTGCTCCAATTTCTTTAATGGAAATCTGTTGAATAAGATATCCAATTATTGAAGCAAAAATGCTCATATAAAGTATAGCAAAGTATGTTGAAGTAGGGGCTACAGATAACTTACTCCAAGGATTTTCAAATAAAACAAAAGGGATTAAGAATACTGTACAAAAAAGGAAGCTATAAAACGTTAAATCAATAGGTTTATATCGATGACAAACTTTCTTGCTGAAAACAGAGTATGATGCCCACATTATAACTGCTAGTATCATATATATATCACCTATATTAAAAACAACACTACCAAGTGAGGCTATTTTACCATTAGTAATGGTAAATATAATTCCAAAAATGGATATGAAGATTCCTAATATTTTTCTCAGTGAAAGTTTATCTCCCAAAATAATAATCCCTAATAATGTTGTTATTATTGGGTTAGTTGAACCTATTATAGATGAATTGATTGCAGTAGTATATTTTAGTGAATAAAAGAATAAAATGTGGTATCCAAACATCCCAATTATTCCTGTGAATAAGAATATAGGAATATCTTCTTTTGTAGGCTTGTACAACTTTTTCTCCTTAAATTTAATAAATAAAAATAATAAAAAAGTTGCAATTACAAATCTTAAGAATGTCAAAGTAAATGGCGGAATGTATGGTGTCGATAGTTTTCCAGCTATAAATGCACCTGACCAAAAAAAAGTGGCTAAAATCATCAAAAGATAACATTTGTTAATTTTCATATTTTTTTCTCCTTATGTAAGTATACTAGTAGATTTACTAAATAAATTATATCAGCTTTTTATTCATAAGGAAATTAGAGAAAAAAATTAAAGTTTGATGAATTGACCCAATAATATTGTTCTGAATCTGTTTTCCATCTGTAGAGTTTCAGGCTTTGAAAAAGTTCAAAATTAAGGAACAAGGCAAACGAGTAGGGTCATGAGCATAACAATGACACTTGAGCAGCACAGAGAGCTATAGTGATGCAGAGATTGGACTTTTTCAATAGCCTGACAGGTTATAGGAACCTGTTATGATTTTTAGAAGTTAAATAGCATAAATGATCTGTATAACTACATATAGGAGTTGTTTCAGATTTACCAGCGTGTTCACCAATAATAAAAATCTTATCAGGGGAAATATTAATGGATTTATAAGCACTAATATCTGTTAATGCATTACCGTAGAAATAATTTATAGTTACACCTTTAGTTATGATAGTTTTAAGATAGTTACTTTTATAAGTATCAGCATAAGATGAAGGCATTGAAGTTTCATTAGTATGCAATATTCCAAAGGGAAAACCATTCTTTTTAAGCCATTTAAGTGTGTTTGGTATTAACCAAGAAGGCCTTGCTGTAAGATATAAAATATTATAACCCTTATCCTTATAATAATTAACAACCTTATATGCATCTTTGTATGCTTTTGAATTATATTCTAAATCTAAAAGTTCAAAGAAATTTTCTTTAATTAGCTCATTATCAGAAATAGTTAATGTTCCATCAATATCAAAAATTACATAATCTTCTTTTGAATTAAGTATTTTAATATACATATCAGTAGTTGTACCATCTCCTTCTACTAGCAACTTAAATAAATAAAGACCTTTTTTTAGAGTTTTATTATTAGGTATTTTGTAAAATATTCTCCCATCATTATCAGTTAGTATTCTAGTAATATAGACCCAGTTAGGTTCAGGTAAATTAAAATTATACATGAAAATTGAAATCCATTCATCTTCTAAATCTTTTCTAAAATCACCATAGTGAAAATCACCACGAATTAAAATAGAATCTTTTTCGTTGGCAATCACATCATAACCATTATGATGTGGGGAATGGGATGAAGTAAATAGAGTATTGTACCAATGTCTAAAGAATGATTTTTTTTTATATGGAAATTGTTTAGGTATTAGATTATAAAAGTACTCTTTGGATTTAAATTGATTATTATCGTAAGTGAAGAAGTCCATGGTCACTCCTAATAATAAATGATTCAATATCAGAATATGATATATGTAAGATAATAGAACTGGGTTATGAATAACAATTTTGTTAAAATGATAAAATATATAAAGAATATGTAAATAACGACGATGATTAAATATAATTAAGTGTTTTTGGGGGGTATAGAAAAATGGAAAAATTAGAAATTATTAATCGAAGAAATATTTTATGCTCAAGACTGTTGATATTTAGTGCAGTTTTAGCAGTTTTAGTATGTATTTTAACACATAAGCCTTTAATAACAACTTTGATAGTAGGGGGAGCTTCTTTAGCAATAATTATACCTTTAGTGATATTTACATTCAAAAAAATATTTATACAAGGGACTATGTACATAGTTACATTTGGTATACTTATGATATCAATAATGTTAATGTTTGGAGTACCAGATATTACAGCATATATTATGGTTTATTATTCATTATTTTTAGTATCATTATATCAACAGGTGATTCCGATAATAATAACAAGTCTAGGGTGTATAGGAATTACTAATTATTTTTATGTTTTTTATCATGATTTAATGTTCCCAAATGTATCAACAAGTGGGTTAATTACATTTAATTTGATTTTAGTATTATGCACAATTGTTGTTTTGTTTCAATGTAAATTTACTACTTCTTTGCTTGCTGAAGTACAAGATAAAAATAATGAAACAAATGAAGCTAAAAATAGAATTGAAGAAATATTAGCTCAAATTAAATTAGGAGTATTAGATTTAAGAAATTTTAGTAAAGTACTTAAAGAAAATATTTCAATTATTGGAGAGGTATCAGCATCAATAACTGAGATATTTAATCAGGTGACCAGTTCAATAGAGGAAGAAGCTATAAGTGTTGAAGAGATATCTTCATCAGTAAAAAATACAGAAATGGAGATGAATAGAGTATTAACTTCAACAAAAAATATGAGCAGTTCATCTGATGATACTGTGAAAATTATTCAAAATGGGACAAAGTTGGTTTCTAGATTACAAAAAAATATTTTGGATGTTAATAATACAGTAGATTTAACATCTGATTTAATTAATGAGCTTAATGATCAAACAAAACAAATTGGAGCGATTTTAGAGACAATAACCGCAATTGCAGAGCAGACCAATTTACTGGCACTTAATGCATCAATTGAAGCAGCGAGGGCTGGGGAGCATGGTAGAGGATTTACAGTTGTTGCTAATGAGGTTAAAAACTTAGCTGAGGATTCAAGAATATCAACTGAAAACATTGCAAATATTCTTAGTATTATTAGGATTAAAACTGAAGAAATCTCAAAGGAAATAATGAATGCAAAAGAGTCTGTTAAGACTGGTAAAAATTCTACTGAAGAAGTAAATACATTGTTTGAGAAAATCAGTAAAAATAGTGGTATTGTTGTAGAAAAATCAAAGGATGTATTCTATGTAATGGAAGAAATAGAGCAATCCTATAATGTTGTTGCTAGTGAAATTTCGGAAATTTCAAAAGTTACTCAAAATAATACTTGTTCTGTTCATGAAACTTTAACTAAGGTTGAAGAGCAAAGCAAAAAAATTTTTAATACTGTGAATCAATTCAATAAACTTGACAACATGATTACTAGATTGAACGATATAGTTAAAAACTAATATAAACTGTAAGTATAAATTACATTTAATAGTTATGAATAAAATATTATGGTATCTTTATCTTTAAATATAATTCATATATTTAATAAGCGTAAACATTGTGTTTATGCTTATTATTATTTTAATTTCTATTTGTTTATATGATATAATTTACTCAAGAAAATATATAAGAGAGGAATGGAGTATGAAGAAGGAAATTTTTGAAAAACGATTAGATAAATATCAAATTGAGCTTATAAATATGAAAAAAAAGTTAAATATATTTGGAATGTTTAGGCTAGCAGCGATTCTAATATCATTTACGGCATTATATTTTTATTATTCTGGGAATGGGAAAAAGAATATAATATTACTAGTCAGTTGTTTTTTAGGGATTATTATTTTTCTTTATTGTGTGGTTGAACATAATAAAATTAGAAAAATAGTATCAAAACTTAAAGAATTGATTCAAGTAAATAAAAAATATATTAATAGGTTTGATGGTACTTGGATTGAGTTTGAGGATAAAGGAAATGAATTTTTGGATAAAGAACATAAATATACAAGTGATTTAGATATATTTGGTTCAAAATCTTTATTTCAGCTTATAAATTCAACAAGAACAACATTGGGTAGAAATAGATTGGCTACTTTATTGAAAAGTGGAAACAGGAGCAAAGAAGAAATAATAAATAGACAGAGATCGGTAGAGGAGGTTAGTGAGAAAATTGAATTTTGCCAGAATATGGCATCTCATGGAAAGGAATACAAAGGTGAAGACGGGTCAGAAGAGCTTTTTGATTTTTTAAAAAATAACAATAAAGTATTTGAAAACTTAAATTTAAATTTGTTAATCAAGGGTATACTTTTTTTAGATATTCTTTTATTGGGAGTATTTTATTTAAGAGGGATAAACATACTTTTAGGAATATTAATTTTATTGTTTTTTCATGGGATTATCGCTATATATGGATTCTTAAAATCTTCTATGGCGCTTGGTGAGATTTATAAATTTAAAGATATTCTAGAAGAATACGAAAGTATAATTGTGAATGTAAAGAAAGAAGAGTTTGAATATACACATTTAAAAGATCTTAAAAATGAGCTATTTAAGGATAAAAAAAATGTTCAAAATGCCATAAATGAACTTGAAAAGATAATGGATAAAATTCAGATGAGATATAATATTGTGACTTTTGTAATTTATAGTATTCTTTTATTAGGAGACTTTAGATGTATACTATATTTAGAAAGATGGAGAGATGAGTATAAAGAAGATATTAAAAGATGGTTTGAAGTTATTAATGAATTCGAATGTATTGTAAGTTTATCAGTACTTGTACATATAAATGACAAAGTATCTTATGCAAAAATACATGAGGAAGGAACTCTGTTAAAAAGTGTGAAATTAGGGCACCCTTTAATTAATGAGAAAGAGAGAGTTTGTAATAATGTTGACTTAAACAATAGAATTTTTGTTATTACAGGATCAAATATGTCTGGGAAGACTACATTCCTTAGAACAATAGGGATAAATTTGGTTCTTGCGTACGCTGGAGCTCCAGTTTGTGCAGAAGCATTAGAATGTTCAATTATGGATATAAATACATCTATGAGGATAGAAGATGATTTGAATGCTGGTATTTCAACTTTTTATGCAGAATTAAAAAGGATTAAAACAATAATCGATAGTGCAAATAAGGAAAAGAAAATGATATTTTTAATAGACGAGATTTTTAGGGGAACTAATTCAAAGGATAGAATAATTGGTGCAAAGAGTGTTTTATACAGTTTAAATAAATCTTGGATTATTGGAGGTATTTCAACCCATGATTTTGAACTGTGTAAGTTAGAAGTTGAAGGTAAAAATAGAATTGCAAATTATCACTTTCAAGAGTCCTATGAAAATAATAAAATAACATTCGATTATAAATTGAAAGAAGGTAAATCAACAACTGCAAACGCTCAATATCTTATGAAATTAATAGGTATAGATATAATAATTGATTAGAATGTCTCTAAAACTATTTAACTATTTATTTTCTTGTTTACCTAAAATAGTTTATTTATATAAATTATGATAGAATATTAATAATATAATTATTAACAGAAAAGTTTGGAGGACAGATAATGGGCAATGGAATAATTGACAAAATTAAAAGTTTATTTAATAAAAAAAAGAAGGATAATAAACATGAGGAAGTAAAACTAGAGAAACAAAAATATGTTTCAAATAAAATTGAAGATAAAGAGTTAAAGGGAAAATTTGAGGAGAAAAAAAATTCAAGAGTAAATTATAGTAAAGAAAATAAAACACATGATTCTAAAAATGAGTATAAACCTCATAATAATGGAACAAAACATCTAAGTAATAATAATAGCTCAAATGAAAATCCAATGAAACACTCAAGGGATAATGAAAAAACTTATAATAGTAACAAGGATACAAATAAGAGAACATTTAGTGATAAAAAAAATAATGAAAGAAAAAATAATGAAAGAAAAATCTATGATAATAAACCTAGAAATAGTAAGTTTAATTCTAATAATACTAAAAGTGAAATAGGTAATAAAAATTATTTTTCAAAAATAGAAGATATAATAAAAGATATTAATGTTGGAATGAAATTTGAAAGTGATGATTTTAAAGGTGAAATAATAAAAAAACAATCTTATAATTTAAGTTGCTCAACAACAAATGGGAAAAAGTTTAATTTAACATATATAGAACTTATAGAAGGATATGTTGAAATTATTAAGAATGGAAGTATTGATGAAAAATGGTATGAGTCTAAGTTTAATAATAAAGTTGAAAATAGTAATTTAAGAATGATTAGCGCTATTTTAAAAAAATACATAACTACTTAAAAGAGATTGATAACTAAATCAATCTCTTTTAAGTAGTTTAACTTTTTGGAATAATGTAGTAAAATAATGGTAATGGGAGGTGTAGAGATGAATTATTTTGAGGAGTTCAAAAAAAGTATACTTTATAGATTAATTAGCAAGATAATCATTGCAATGGGTGTGGTAATATCATTTATTTTATTTCTATTAGAAGTTCCTTTTAGCGTGAACTTCTGTTCAATAACAATCTTTATACTATCATCATATTATGCTATGACAAAATTTGTTTGCCCTAAATGTGGTAAAAAGCTTGAAGTTACAAAATCATTAGAAGAATATAAATATTGTCCACATTGTGGAGAACATATATATATTCCACAAAATGATGAAAATACTTTTTTTTAACATAAATTCACTGAAAATTACAAATATTAATTAAGGCACTTATATGTACCTCTTGCTTTGAAAAAAATTTTTATATTTTTTAAAAAGCTTATAAGGAGTGATATATGTGTTATGTTTGAGTTCCTATTGTGAAAAAATATAAAAAACGATATAATGTTAATTAGAAGGTTTTAATAAATTAATGTTTTAATAGAAATTATTGACTAATATGGAGGATGAGGGGCTTTGAATGATAATAATTGGACTGTGTATGTTATGCTCTCATATACTGGTACATTTCTCAGTAGAGCAATAAAAAAATACACTAAGGCACCATATTCACATGTATCTATTTCTCTTGAACAAGACCTAACCAATTTTTATAGTTTTGGTAGAAAAATTTCTTTCTGTCCATTATGGGGGGGCTTTGTTACGGAAGAACTTGACAAAGGTGTGTACAAGCGTTTTAAGAATGCAGAATGTGGGATTTTTGAACTTAAGGTTGACGAGGAGCAATATTTTAGATTAAAAGATGCTATCGAAGAATTCCAAGTAAATTCAGAAAAACTAAGGTATAATTTTATAGGTTTAATTACATGTGCGATAGGAGTTTCATATAAAAGGAGTAATTACTATTTTTGTTCCCAGTTTGTTGATGCTGTTTTTAAGAAAGTGGGAATAGAAATTGTTGATAAACCTAGTGAATTTGTTACACCTACAGATTTTCTTGAGTCAGAGGAGTTCAAATTGATTTATACTGGTAAGATAAAAGATTTGGCATGTAATGGTATTGAAGTATTAGCATAAACGCAATTATAATTTATAATATTTTTATTAAACAAGGGGGATTGTAAATCAATCCCCCTCAGACTTTGTTAAAAATCAATACGGCATCACTAATGCCTCTTCTTAAATATATTAACAGTCAAAAGTAAATATAAATAATAATTCTGCATATAAATTAACATAGAAGATTTTATATTAAATTTAATTATTGTTAGTTAAATGTGAAAATTTATATGGGATATTAATATTTAAATTTAGGAGACGTAGCTATGAGTGAGAAGCATAGTATATATTTTCTTATTGATGAATTTGAGGATAGTTTTAAAGTTGTAAAATCATTGAACTTAAAGGATAAAATTAAAGATTATATAATTAATGAAGAGTTCGATAGAGAATTAGATAATTTCTGTAATAATAAAGAGCACATACAAAGAATTATTAGATTTATGAAATATTATTACAGAAAAAAAATTATAAATAAAAAGAGAATTAAATCGTGGCTAATAAATTTGTTTTCTGCTAATAATTTTTATGGACAATATTGTGAATTAATGGCATATGCATGGATGTATGAAATGGAAATAAAATTCATTCCTCAGATTATGGTAGATAGTAGCGAATTACTTAATAAAGAAAAGGTTGAATTAGATGGTTGTATTGATAAAAAAGAGATTTATTTTGATATAAAAGCTTTTGGCATTCAGTTTTATGCTAGAGAAATATTCAGAAGAAAGTTACAGGAGCATTTCAAGGGGAAGATTGTTTATATAGAAGGGTTAAGAGACTCAAGTTATAAGGATATTTCAAAATATGCATTTGAAGCTATGAAGCAAATTGTGGCTTGTCTTGAAAAAAATCAATCTTATTATATTGAAGGATTAAGATGGAATATTAAGATGCTTGATATTGGAAAAGATAATATTAATCTTGTGAAGGAAAGACAACAAAAAGAGTTTGATCCATACAGATTTGCTAGAGAAAATAAGTTTTTTTGTATCAGAAAAGCTTCTCAGTTTACAATTAATAAACCTTTTATATTAATATGCTCATTCTCAGATTCTTTCAATAATTTTTATGACAAGGGAAATCTATTGAATACAAATACAGCACTCAGAGCATTAGCAAGAAGAACATTTATGGAATTAAATAAATGCAATAAGAAGGCTATACGATTCGATGGAAGATTAGAACAAAATATGGCGGTAAAGGATGTTGTTAAATATATTTCAGGGATAATCTTTATTAATTTCAATAGTGGAATGAGTAGGATATTTTTAAATCCTTATGCTAAAAATAAAGTTGAAAAAATTGGAAATATTTGAAATAATTCCTGGGAGAATATATAATGATTGTGAAGTAGATGACTTCGAATATGATATTTATTAGTTATTTTATTTGATATTCTATACTTCTGTGGTAAAATATATAGAGTTAAGATAAATACAAAGGTGGAGAAATATGATAAAAATTGGAACGTATCAAGAATTAGAGATAAAAAGAATAGTTGAACACGGTGCTTATATTGGGGTAAAAGAGCATGATGAAGATGATATCTTCCTTCCTACAAAGCAAATTCCAAAAGGTGCAAATATTGGCGACGTAATCGAAGTTTTCATTTATAGAGATTCAAAAGATAGATTAATAGCAACAACAAAGAAACCCTATGTGGAGCTTGGAGAAGTTGGTTATTTAGAAGTTATAGATAATGCTGTAATAGGAGCATTTGTTGATTGGGGACTTGAAAAAGATCTTTTAGTTCCTTTTAAACAGCAATATTATAAATTAAACAAAGGGCAGAGATACTTATTTGGATTATATGAAGATAAATCAGGTAGACTTTGTGGTACAACTTCAGTATATAAATACTTAAGCGATGAATCACCATATGTTACTGGTGATTATGTTAATGGTGTAGTTTATAAGATAAAAGAAGATGTTGGAGTATTTGTAGCTGTTGATAATAAATACAGAGGGCTTATTCCAGAGAATGAACTTTTCACAGAGGTTTATCCAGGAGATGAAATAAAGGCAAGAGTAATCAGAAGAAGATATGATGGCAAGCTTGACCTTTCCATGAGGAGAGAAGTTGAAGTTCAAATGGGAGATGATTCTACGATGATTTTAGAACGACTAGAAAAGAATGAAGGTTTTCTTCCATTACATGATAAGAGTAATCCGGACGAAATAAAAGCTGAATTTAATATGAGTAAGAATGCCTTTAAAAGAGCCATAGGAAGATTATATAAAGAAGAAAAAATCTCAATAGAGAGTAATGGTATAAGACTAATATAAAGAATAAATATCAAAGAACAGAGAACAAATAATGACACCTTTCAGACGAGCTGAAAGCTTATAAATTTATATTTAATTAAATTGAAAAATTAACTTGTGAACTAGATTTCTATAGTTGACATACAAATAATTATATAGTAATTTTAGTTAAAATGAATGTAAAAGTTATGATAAGAGAAAGTACCTTTAAAAGACATGCACAGAGAACTCCAGTATGGTGAAATGGAGAGATTAATTTTTAAGGGAAAATGGTCTTTGAACTGCAGGTCGAAAATGCAAATGCGTGAGTAGGCTGAGCCGGGAATTAATGCACCCGTTATAGTGCTAGAGTATAAGCTATATGCCGTACTTGAAGAGATTGGTATTGTGAGAGGTTGATGAATTAGGGTGGTACCGCGAGATATACTCTCGTCCCTTTATAGGGATGAGAGTTTTTTTGTCGTTAAAAATAACATTCTTAATAACTAAATCTCTTTCTTCATGGCAAAAGCAAATTTAAAAGTGAAGGGAGAAATTAAAATGAAAGTATTTATTGGAGGCGCTTGGCCTTATGCAAATGGATCACTACATCTTGGACACATAGCAGCTTTGCTGCCAGGAGATGTGTTAGCGAGATATCATAGATTAAAGGGTGATGATGTACTCTATGTGTCAGGGAGTGACTGCCATGGAAGTCCTATTGCCCTTAGAGGCAAAAAGGAGAAAAAGTCACCTAAAGAGATTGCAGAGAGATATCATTGTGAATTTAAGGAAACTTTTGAGGGACTTGACTTTTCATATGATTATTATGGAGCAACCTATGATGAGGCACACTCGGAAGAGGTAAAAAGATTACTAGCTATAATTAAAGATAATGATTATATATATGAAAAGGAGAATGAGCAATTTTATTGTGAAAGTTGCGATGAATTTCTTGCTGATAGATTCATAGAAGGGGAGTGTCCTCATTGTGGATTAATAGCTAGAGGAGATCAATGTGATTATTGTTCAAAGTTGTTATCACCTACAGATTTAATAAATCCAGTATGTAAAAATTGCGGTGAGGGTCCTATATTAAGAAAAACAAAACATTTATATTTTAAATTATCTGCTTTTCAAGAGGATATTGAGAAGTTGGTAGAGGATAATAAAAATATTTGGAGAGAAAATGCAATTAATCAAACATTATCATATTTAAACGAGGGGCTTCATGATAGAGCAGTAACAAGAGATATTTCTTGGGGAATAGATGTACCATTTGAGGGATATGAAAAGAAGAAAATTTATGTTTGGATAGAGGCAGTCTGCGGGTATTTAACTGGATCTATTAAAGCTAGGGAGGATTGGAGAGGTTTCTGGCAGGAGAATGATGTTAAAAACTATTTTGTTCATGGAAAAGATAATATACCATTTCACACAATAATATTTCCAGCAATATTGAGAGGGATAAGCACTGATTTTAAACTTCCAGAAAAGATTATATCTAGCGAATATCTTACCATCGAAGGAAAAAAACTGTCCACAAGTAGAAACTGGGCCATTTGGGTAGATGATTTTTTAAGTAGATACAATAGTGATTCTTTGAGATACTATTTACTAGCTAATGGACCAGAAAAAAGAGATTCCGATTTTTCATGGAATGATTTTGTAAATCGTCATAATGGAGAACTTCTTGGTGCATTTGGAAACTTAGTTAATAGAACTCTTTTATATATTGAAAAATCCTTTGATAATAAAATACCTAATGGTACGGTTAATGAAGAAATTAAAGAATTAACAGTAGAGCTTTTTAAGAATGTTGGAGAGAAAATTGAAAATGGAGAGTTCAAGAAGTCTATAGAGGAAATATTTAATTATGTGAGATTCGGAAACAAGTATTTTGATACAGAAACACCTTGGATTACTTATAAAGAATATAGACAAAAATGCGATAATACAATTCATAATATTGTTTATATTATAGCTAATCTGTCAATTCTCCTTGAACCCTTTTTACCTAAAAGTTGCAGCGAAATAAGAAGAGAATTAGGGATAGACATTATCAATTGGGGTGAGATTAATATTGATGGTTTAAATAAGTTAAACGGTGTTAATAAATTGTTTGATAGAATAGATAAAAAAGTTATAGAAGAAGAAGTAAAAAGATTAAATGGAGAAAATTAGATTTTTTTAAGTTTATAGGATAATGCTAAAAAAGTGGTATAATCTTATATGTAACAAAAACTAAAGAATAAAAATTATGAAATAGAAGGTGATTGAATAATGTATGAATTTATAGAATATCCTAAATGTACAACATGTAAAAATGTTAAAAAATGGTTAAAAGAAAATAACATTAGCTTTGAAGATAGACATATTGTTGAAAACAATCCAACAGAAGAGGAATTAGAAATTCTTATTAAAAAAAGTGGATTACCAATTAAGAGGTTTTTTAATACAACTGGAATGGCGTATAGGGAAGGACATTTGAAAAATAAACTTCCAAATATGAGTGATGAAGAAAAAATAAATATGCTTTCAACTAACGGAATGTTAGTAAAAAGACCACTTTTAGTAGGAGAAGATTTTGTCCTTGTAGGTTTTAAAGTTGATGAATGGAAAGAGAAATTACTTAATAAAAATATAGATGTAGAAGAGTAAGTAAATTAGTTTTATTATATGAGAGGTGCACGCAATGTGTGCCTTTTTTAGTGTAAATTAAAACACTATAGAGATTCCAAGTTAAAACTAAATTTATGCATACTCAAAACTCATTGAAACGCTGCGATTTTGAGACATATATAAATAAAGTTTAACTATGGACTCTCTATACTTAAATAGAATTGAAATAATTTAATATATGTTTAGAGGGGGATAATATGGACAAGAATCAAATGGGAACACTAAAGTTAAAGGGAAAAAAGTTGATAATCTTTGATATGGGGAATACCTTATTGCATTTTCATTCAGGTAAAAATACTGATGAGGAGAAAGACGTAATGGGATTGAGGAGAATGGTGAAGTATCTTCAATCTAATTTAAAAGTAGAACTGAATTTAAGGAATTAAAAGAGGGATTTCTAGATAAGTGGTATGGGGATTTTTATTTAAGAAAAGACAAGCTTATCGAATTGAACGTTGAAAAATACATAAATAGCTTTTTAAAGAGAAAAGGTATTGATCTTACAAGTGAACAATGTGTGATTGTAATGAGAGAGTTTTATACGCCTTATAGAGAACAGATAATTGTAGGGGAAAATGTAGAACATGTATTAAAGAAACTAAAAGAAGATGGGTATACAATTGGTGTAATATCTAACTGTATATTATATGATGAACTATATTTAGAGATATTTGAAGAAACAAAAATTAAAGAGTATATAGATCATTTTGTTTTTAGCTATAGTAATTGTGTTAGAAAACCAGTAGCTAAGTTATTCAGAAAAATGCTTAATGAGTCAGGAATAAGGGCCGAGGAAGCTTTAATGGTGGGAGATGATATTGAACCAGATATTAAAGGTGCTAGAAAAGTGGGAATAAAAGGGGTATAGTATAATCCTAAAAAAATTATTAATTCGTGGGCAAAGGAAGACAGTGAAAACATTGAGATAAATGACTTTAAGGAACTGTTAGAGTTGTTAGGATAGAGGTGAAATATTAAGAACAGAGAACAAAGGATAAAGATAAAGTAGGACTACTCAGTAGAGGAACTACTGGGTAATCCAAGATATAAAAGGAATTATGAATCTGATGAGTATTCTGTATCAAGAGTTAATTGTGGAGAAGGCATACTTGTTTTTTTATATTCTTTTAAAAGTTCTTTATATGTTGAAAATGGAGCTGGTAAGAACGGATAATAAGGCATCAAGCCTCCGTATTCAACGTGCCCACCGAGTTTAGCAATTTTTGAAGCACCTGGACGACTCATATAAAAATTATGATTTAATAGTTCTAAAGGAATCATATGATAATTCTCATTATTAAGAGAGATATCATCTTGTTTAAATCTAAAGATATTCATTAGGATCTCCTTAATTTATATTCTATAATAATATATATATAAGAAAATAGTTTTGTTAATGCTATTAAGAAGCAAATATGATAGAATAAACATAAAAATAGTTATTATATGAGAGAAGGGGATAATAATGGAACTTACTGTTGAAAAAGCAAGAGAACTATTAGAAGAAGGCGGAATTTTAAATCCAGGACAATGGGTGGGACATTGCATTAATGCAGGTTTGGCAGCTAGAAACATTGCTAAAGAGTGTGAGGGATTGGATGAAGATAAGGCACAAGCTTATGCTATGATACATGATATTGGAAGACGTGTTGGTAGAACGGGTATGAGACATGCTTTAGATGGATATAAATACCTTTCTAAATTAGGATATGAAGATGCTGCTAGAATATGTTTGACTCACTCACATCCAACTGGAGACATGATGGATGGATTCGGTAAATGGGACTGCGATCAAGAGGAAATAGAGTTTATCAGAGAATTCTTAAGTAAAAAAGAGTTTGATGATTATGATAAGTTGTGTCAGCTCGCAGATGCACTAGCCCTTGACAGTGGATTTTTATTAGTTGAAAAGAGAATGATTGGTGTTGTTATGAGACATGGGTTTAAAGAGCTCACTATAAAAAAGTGGGAGAAGACATTTGAAATCAAAGAGTATTTTGAAAAAAAGATAGGTAGATCTATATATGATGTGTTGCCAGGGGTTAAAGAAAATACTTTTAAATAAGATATTAATAATTAAAAAGATTAATAAATTTTAAGTTAGCGTATAATTAGTGTAGGAAAATTAAATGTAACAAAATGAAAAGAGTTCCAATCTGTGTTATTATGTTAAGTGACAAAACCAAACACAATACAGGAGGAACTCTTATGGAACTAATTATACAGGATTGCATGGAAAAAATCATCAAAAGGACAGAAGAAAATTTAATTAATTTATTATCTGAACAACGAGATATATCAGAATTCATAAAAGATACAAGAAACTTACTTAACAATATAGGTGTTGCCCTAGTAAAAGAAGCACTTGAAACAATAGATGCAGCAGTTAAAATTGATGCTAATAGGAAATGTGAATGGAGCATTGAGAGAAGAGATTCCAAGACTATTGCTACTGAATTTGGGGATGTAACATATGAAAGAACTTATTATAGAAATAAGCTTACTGGAGAGTATAAGCACATCTCTGACGAGATAGTAGGAATAAAAGCACATGATAAGATGGACATAGGTTTAAGAGCGAAGCTCGTTGATAGTGCAGCAGACTTATCATATAGCAAAAGCGGCAAGGTAATTGAAAATGTTATCAGCTTTACTGATCAAACAGTGATGAATGCTATACGGGATGTTGGTGCAATTCCTAATAATGCTATTAAGATTAAGACTCGTAAAAAAGTTGTTCCAGTAATCTATATTGAAGCAGATGAAGACCATGTAGCTAATCAAAATGGAAATTGTATAGAGCCTAAACTCATCTACGTTCATGAAGGAAGAAAGCATGTATCAAAAGATAGACATGAGTTAGTGAATTCAAGATTCTTTTCAGGAGTTTACAGCAATAGTGAGGAGATGTGGCTGGAAGTTGCTAACTATCTTGATGATGCATATGACTTAGATAAAGTAGAACAAATCTATATTTCAGGTGATGGTGCTAGATGGATTAAAGAAGGATTAAATTGGATACCAAATAGTAAATATGTTTTAGATAGATTTCATCTATCTAAATATTTAAGAAGTGCGACAGCACATAGGAGGGATTTATATCCTATAATGTGGAACTACATTGAGAATGAAGAGAAAGAGTATGTAAAAGAGTTATTTGATGAATTGATTAATGTATGCGAAAGTGATTATAAAAAAACTGAAATTAAAGATGCAAAGAGATATGTTCTAAACCATTGGGATGCTGTTTTAGAGAATTTCAATGATAACTATCATGGCTGTAGTGCTGAAGGACATATAAGTCATATATTATCTGATAGATTAAGTTCAAGACCACTAGGATGGGTAAAGGTTGGCGTTGATCATATGTCACGAATACGAACTTTTAAAGCTAATGGAGGGGATTTGTTTGAATATATGCTTCAACATAAGCAAAAGAAGATGAAGGAAGAGAGAATTCTTAAGTTAGAAAAAAGGTCATATAAGAATTTTATTTCGAGAAAATCTAATGAACAGTTAGATAATATAACAGTACTTACCACAGGTAAAACTACATCTATGTTTAAATTCATGAAGGCACTTAGAGGTGCATAACTACACAGTCCTTCGGACTAAATGCCGATAGGCTTAATTGTGATACTTAAAAATTGATAATACAGCGGAACTAAAAAAATTATTGAAGAGTTTACCTACAATAACTTGACACTATCAAATTTTAAGAAAAAGTTGAATTATTAATTGATTAATGTTAGAATAAGTTAAAATATTACATTTAGGAGGCCGTATTATGATATTATCAATTACATGTTGTTGCTGTTGTTTAAATCTTAATGAAAATTTAAAACAGTACTCATGCGGCCAAATAGCGTAGAGAAAGATTTTATTATGTAAATTTGAAACTAAATATAAATTTATAATAAAGGCTGCAGTATAACTGTAGCTTTTTTTAGTTTTTTAAATGAGGGGGAGGGTAATTATGAGTATAAAATTTTACAATACTCTTAGTAAGAGAAAAAGTCGAATTTAAACCAATAAAGAAAAATGAGGTATCACTATACACTTGTGGACCAACAGTATACAATTATGCCCATATTGGTAATCTAAGAACTTACATTTTTGAAGATATTTTAAAGAAGACATTAGAGTTCAATGGCTTAAATGTCAAGCATGTTATGAATATTACAGATGTGGGGCATCTTGAATCAGATAGCGATACTGGTGAGGATAAAATGGCATTAGGTGCTAAACGTGAGGGAAAGACTGTATGGGAAATCGCAAGATTCTACGAAGAGAAATTTTGCGAAGATTGTGTGAAATTAAACATCACTAGACCAACTGTATCTTGTAGGGCAACAGAGCATATTGATCATATGATAAAATTCATTCAGAAACTGGAAGAGAAGGGATATGACTCAATTTATTACAGATTTATGTGTTTACTAACAAGATATAGAAAACAATTAGTATTTAGCTATGGAGCATTAGATAAGGCAAAACAAGAATACGAATCATTAAAAGAGAAGATCAAGAAAGTATACAAAGCTTCTGCTTCAAATGAAGAGCAAATAAATAATGATAAAACATCAAAATATGTTGAAAAATTCAGAGAACAGATTAATGATGATCTGAATACTCCTAATGGAATTACTTTGATTTATGAGGTGTTGAAGGATAAGGAATTAGAGGGAAAAGAGAAATTATTTATTATTAACGAATTTGATAAGGTTTTTTCACTAGAACTTTTGAATTTTGACAATGATAAAAAACAAAGTGATATTGATGAAGATAAAATTCAAAAATTATTAATTGAAAGATTAGAAGCAAGGAAAAATAAAGATTGGTCAAAAGCAGATGAAATAAGAGATAAGCTAGCTGAAATGAACATTGAAATTATTGATAATAAAGAAGGAAGTACTTGGAGAGTTAATGAGAAATAAAAAAATTGGATCAATTATTGGTCCAATTTTTTTGCATGTTCTTTTTCTTGAGCTCTATTCATATTCTCTGAAGAAAATGGATTTGAATAATCAGGTTTTTTATCTTCAACATATCTTTGATTTCTTTTAAGATATTCCATTTCTTTTTCTAAATCATTTCTATGGCGTAGTTTTTTAACTGTATCAAGGTAATCGAATACTAGACCTATTCCCCATGCAATTGCAAGATAGTAAGCCCAGTCAAGTGATTTATCTCCCATAAAATCCATCAAGAAACAGGCACCGTTCACAATTAGGTAAGCGTTTCTATGTTCCTTGAAACTTCTCTTGATTTTTAATCTTTTTTTTGCTTCATTCATTAAGGCATTATCGTGTAATTCATTATTATCAACTCTTTTACTCATTAAAACCCTCCTCAAATGTTATCTCTATTATAGTATTTTACAGTTAAAAGTAAATGATGTCAAAGATAAAAGATATAAGAAGAGGTATCGCTATGATAATTAAGTTTAGGAAGACTAGGTGCAGATGAACCAACTCTAGTAGAAACATATGAAGTATATTTAAAAACAATATGAGTATATTTCTATAAGAAATCAAAAGTAGTTATACAAATTTTTTCAACGATTTCTTGGAAAAAGGGACTAATAAGAATGTTCAATACAATTATCTTCAATTGAGAAATCGCTAATACTTAACCTATAGCCATAAAAACCAGAGGTATCTTTTTCTATATGTTTATTAAACAGCTTAATTAAAAAATTATTGTTTTCTTCGTGAATTTTAAGTGAATAATTGTTCCATATAAATAAATCCTCTACTGCTGCATGAGGCACGCTCATATCTATGATAGTACAATTTTCTAATCCAGCTTCATGATAATCGTAATCATAGGCTCTATTTATACGCAATTTATTATCATTTGAATAACCCGAATCTTTCATATTTAAAGAATTGAAGATATTCTGATCAACATACTCTTTATATGATATCCCACTGGCTTTTTTAATTATATAGCCTAAGAGAATATAGCCTGAATTTGAATAAGAATATTTTGCACCAGGAGTTAAGTATAAATCTTTATACTTAAACACTTCAATCAATTCTTGTAATGTATGATGTTTTATCCTCATTGAATCAAAGTTTTCATCATCAGTATAATTAAATATTCCGGATGTGTGTTAATAAATTATTGATATATGTATCAATCGTAAGTGTTATTTTTTTCTATTTTCTTTGCTTAACATAATTTTTATTATCAAGATTGAACAAATGCTAAATCTCTATTTCTCCCTCTGAATATTATCAATTCAAAAAATATTAGATCAATATATTACTTTTAAAGCAACATTGAGATTCCAAGAGAGAATCTGTGAAATCTAAGAAGTGAACTATCCTTTACATATTCGATATTATGTTAACTAAACAAATGTAAACCAAAAAACATCTAAAACCTGTAAATACGCTCACCTTTGATTATGTATTATTTATGAGGTGTTAATGAAAATTACAAGATGATATACTTAAGTCATAATAAATAGGGGGGATTTAACAAATGAGTGAGAGAACTTTATGAATATAAGACTTGAACCAATAAATAAAAATAACTATAAAAATTGTATTTCAATTGGCAGTTCTCAGTTCATAGCATGTAATGTTTTATCTATTGTAGAAGCATATGTATTTGATGATTGGTATCCATGTTGTATATATTTTAAGAATACTTTAGTAGGATTTTTAATGTATTCAATTGATGAAGATGACAGGAAACTATGGATGTATAAACTATACATTAATGAAGAACATCAAAATAAGGGCTATGGAACAGCGGCTGTTAATAAATTATTAACTATTGTAAAAGAAAAGTATGATTGTAATGAATTTTACACTAGTACAAGTCTGCAAAATGAAAGAGCCCTTCATGTTTATGAGAGTATTGGGTTTGAAAGAACGGGTAAGATTAAGGATAAACAAGTTGTTCTAAGGTATATATATAATTAATAATTCTTCTTTTCATATGAATAAAAGATGTGGTAAAATCATAAGAAGTGCAGGAATAATTTCTCTTGTGCGAAAATGATAATATAGAAAGAGGAGAATTAAATGCCAAAGATAACAAGCAGAAATAATGATTTTCTAAAACATTATAAAAATAGAACTTCAGAAAAAATATATAATCTATTAGTTGAACTTATGAATGAAGATAGAAGTGATTTAGCAGAAATGGTCACAAAGATAGACTATTTACTCGAATATTCAAGTAATAGCATAAAATTGAGGGACTATAGAGAAGCTAGAGAAGCATTGAGTAAAGCTAAGGATAGAATAGATAAATTAAGAAGTGAAGGTGGAGATACGAAACATCTTGATTATTTATATGAGGGAATAATCAAGAAGTGCAAATAGATGAAATGTGGGTATGTTTACAACAAAAGCAAAAAATGATAAAATTGGTATATGACTTATTTTATTAGGGGGGGATATTTATGAATATTTTAATTTTTAGATTTAGGTGTGCATTACACAATACAGCTCCAAGCAAAGACTATTAATTGAAGTCAGCTAAAGTTTGCTTGGAGCCTAATAGAAAAATAGCTATAAATAAGAGATTTTTTTAAATAAGGCTTAACACACAGAGTACTACTTCTGTAGTAGTCTTTGCTTTATCCGAATATTCACTAAATATTAGGAGGAGCAAAGATATGGGATATGTTAAAGCTAAGAATATTTTGCCTGAAGAGGTAATAAAAATAATTCAGGAATATGTGGATGGTGAATACCTTTACATTCCTAGAAAAAATGGTAATGAAAAGTCTTGGGGCGAAAAAAATGGAACAAGACATAGTTTAAAAGATAGAAATAGAGAGATATTTTATAAGTACAATAGTGGTTGCACTGTTTGTGAACTATCAGAGCAATATTTCCTTTCTGAAAAAAGTATAAGTAGAATTATACGTGAAGTGAGGAAAATTTGTGCTTAATGAATATTGAGGAAATATAAAAGGATACTTTACTATCAAAATCTGATAATAAAGTATCCTTTATTTTTAAATATTAGTTTTTAAGGATTCTTCTTAAAAGGAATAGAGCCTAATTTTGATTCTTTTCCTTGTATTAATCTAGAAATATTAGCCTTATGTTTGTATATAATGAAAAGACCAATTATTATGGAGTAAATCAAGAAAGATTTATCAGTATTTAATAATAAAGAAATAATGGGTAGTAGAAATGCTGCTGAAATGGAGCCAAGTGAAACCATACGTGAGACTCCTACGATTGCAAATAAACAAATTGCTAGTATACAGCCAACTAATGGATATAATGCAAATATTGTTCCACCAGCAGTAGCTACCCCTTTACCCCCTTTAAATTTGAGAAAAACTGGGTAGCAATGACCAATCACAGTAAATGCAGCAGACACAATTGCAGCATTTGTACCTAAAGTTAAATTAAATATAGTAACCAATAAAAATCCTTTTAAAAAATCACCAATAAAGGATAAAAGTCCAGCTTTCTTTCCTAAGGTTCTAAGAACATTTGTGGCACCTGAGTTACCACTTCCGTAGTTTCTAATATCAATTTTACCTAAATACTTAGCAGTTAAAAATGAGAAAGGAATACTCCCAACTAAGTACCCTAGAATAATGGGTAATATGTAGTTACTCATAAAAAAACCCCTTTCATAAATTTATGTATTAAGTGATTTGTTTTTATGTCTATATTAACTATTATAAAGAAGGTTATCAATTGAATCAATACCAATTTCTATGTTAAAATTAAGATAGCCACAACTGAAAAGTTATTTTCTATTCCTTATGGAATATATAATACTGGAAGTGAAAATGATCTAAGCCGTTACAATGTGGTAGAAGGGATACTAAAAGCACTTGGAAGGGATGAGCTAAAGGTCAATAAGTTTAACAAAGATGTTGAGAGGTTTAAAAATAAACCTCGAGACCTTAGAATAAGCAATTTAAAGTTAAGGAAACAAGGAATTGAATTTTCTACCACAGAAGAGGGACTTATAAAAGCTCTTAAAGAATATTCATTAATATAATTAAAGGAATTAAACTTGAAATATCTACTATTATATGATATTGTTAATAAAAGTGAGATTGATTATAGTCTCTTTTAAGGATGTGTTTTTATGAATATTAGTATTTTAAATAAAATCGAAAAATTACATCATCATCACCATATGTAAGCGTTTGCTTTTTCTTTGAAAAGTGTAAGCGCTAATTGTGTTGCTTACGCTGATATGTGATGGTTAATAAAAAATGTCACTGCCGGTGTATAGCACAGGCAGTTTTTGTTTTATACGAAAAAATACAGATATTATAAGGAGGATACAATGAAAGTAAATACGAACCCAGTTAGAGGAACGAGAGATTTCCTTCCTGCAGATGTGGAACTAAGAGATTATGTTAGAGAGACAATTTTAGGGGTATATAAAAAACACGGTTTTACAAGAATTGAAACACCAGCACTTGAAAATAGTGATATTTTAATGGGAAGTGAAGGTGGAGAGAACCTTAAGCTTATTTATAAAATATTAAAAAGAGGGGAAAAACTTAATCTTACTAAGGAAAACCTTCAAGAGCAGGATTTAGTTGATATGGGATTGCGTTATGATTTAACACTTCCGTTAAGTAGATTCTATGCAAATAATCAAGGTAATCTTCCTGCTCAGTTTAAGAGTGTTCAAATTGGAGAGGTTTATAGAGCAGAAAGACCACAAAAGGGAAGATTCCGTTCTTTCATACAATGTGATATTGATATTATTGGAGATGAATCCTATGGAGCTGAACTTGACCTTATATCAACAACAGCCGAAGCATTATCTAAACTTTCATTTAAAGGGTTTAAAATAAGAGTTAATGATAGAAGAGTACTAAAAGCTATGATTGTAGGAGCTGGATTCCCAAGTGAAAAGGTTGGGAGTATATGCATTACTATAGATAAGCTTGATAAGATTGGCATGGAAGGCGTTAAGAACGAACTTATTAAGAATGAATACAGTGAAGAAGTAATAAATAAGTTCATTAATTCACTTGAAAATTTATCTAAAGAAGGATTTGATCTTGAAGAACTTAAAGAGATAGGTGTTGAGGAAGAAGTAATTGCTTCATTGAAAGCTGTTATTTCAGTTGTATCATCACAGAAGGGTGACTTCTCAATTGTATTTGATCCATCTTTAGTAAGAGGAATGGGCTATTATACTGGTATGATTTTTGAAATTGAATATAGTGATTTTGGAGTATCTATTGCAGGCGGTGGAAGATACGACAAAATGATAGGTAGATTCATGAAGAATGATGTTCCTGCTGTTGGATTCTCAATTGGATTTGAGAGAATCATCGCTATATTACAAGAGAAGAACTTTGAAATACCTTGTAAAGAAGAGAAAACAGCTTTATTATATGAGCTTAAGAACGATGAGCTTATTAACGTATTCTCATTTGCTGATTCTTTAAGAGAAAAAGGTATGGATGTATCACTTATTCAGAAGCAAAAGAAATTAGGTAAACAGATCAGTAAATTAGGTGAAGAAGGCTTTAAATCATTTGCTGTTTATAGAGAAAATGAAGAAGAAATTGAGATAAAAGAAATTTAATAAAAAGCACGCACTGCACACATAAAGAATTAAAAACATTTAAAAGAAGTTGAGAGTTGAAAGTGGAGAACGAATGACATTTCACTCTGTGAAATTTTAATCTTACATTCACCACTCTCAACTTATTTTAAAAAGCTTCCTACTCGCAACTATGTTTTAAAAAAGTATAGTAGGTATGAAGATAACTAATAATATAATAAGCATAATAGCTATTCCCCAAAGGTTTCCAAAGTTAACTGTGTAACCAATTCCAAATCTCTTTTCTACGAATATACTTGGATCGTTCTTATTCACATAAAACATACCTAACTTCCAAAACTTATCATCATTTCTACTTTGAGAGGTACTACCTTTTTCAGATTTTAATGATAATCTACTTCCACCTTGTCCTGTAAAGAAGGCAATATAAATTCCCCAAGATGCAATTACTACGAAGAATGAAATTGAAATAGCAGCAGTTATTTTTTCATTAATATTAATTAAATTTAAACTAATAAGATTAAATAAAGATGTTGTAAAAGAAGAATATATTACGATAACTAATAAGAATATTGATATTCTTCTTCTAAATATTCTATCCTTTTTCATTGAAACTTCAGGATCATAGGTGTCAATTTGTTGCTTAGACCAACATATGGTCATATGAGCAAAGAAAACTATCAGAATCATAAAAAGCTGTGATATTGGTACTTTAGTAACTGAGGTAGGTGTCTTAGAAATCCAGTTATCAGCTTCGCCAAGGAAACCCCAATGTATTGCTATTGAATTAGGTAGTGAGTCATAATTAATCCATATCAACGTACTTGAGATTGCTATTATTAAAACAGGTATAATATACCATAGTGGCGACACTGCTACTTTTTTTCTTTTTGCAGAAACATATTCCGTATCTACATAAACAAATTGCTTTTTATCAATATTCCATTTATTTTTACTCTTAATATTCTTAGTCTTGTTATGACAGATTAGATAAATTCCAAATATCATTATTAATACAAATATAAAAGGTATAAATTGTGGAATGTAAAGTATATCAAAGTAAGAAACTCCAATTAAAATTAAGCTTATTGGAACAAGGAAGATTATAATAAGTTTCTTGTATAGAGAATAAACAGAACTTAGTTCGTTGTTTTCAGCATATTCAACAGGAATTCGCACTCCAAAAAAAAGTTCTTTACGACTTAAAATTGGCATGAAATAGAATAAAACTATAATTATGAACGCAAAGAATAAAGTTAATAGAGAGCCTCGTTTATTATAATGAAGCATTGGATTTGAAAGGAAAAAACCTTGTATTTCTCCTGAGTCAGTAAAATACACATCAAATTCTGTATTACCCTTACGTCCTTCAACTTTAAGATGAATACAAGGGCTATTATTTTTCATAATAAAATTAGAATCTATAATACCAATGAATTCACCATGAATAAGTTTTTTATGAAGAGATTGATAGTTGTTTGATAAGAAAAAATCTTTCATCTCTTTGGTCAAAGGTATGTCTAATAAAAGTGTTTGAAATTTTTTATTACCAAAGTAGTTCATAAAATTTTCAGCATTATTCACCATTGAGAGTTTTTCATCTTTAGTATATTTTGAAGATGAACTATTTTCTATAGTATTTTTCAAGTTGGTGACTTTACTACAAGAAGTAACAGTGAAAATTATAGAAAATAAAATTAATAATAGAAAAAATATCTTATTTGTTTTTTTCATAGTTAACACCTCCGATTCCAGATTCATTTAGAAGAAAAATCTTTGAAAATATTTTTACTCAGTTCAATAAATTCTTCTTCTTTTAATCCTTTACATATAGATGATGCAATAAGTGTCATTAAATCTTCAGTCATTTCCTCCTTGAAAAGAGTATCAGAAGAGGTTCTTATTGGAAGAACTGTTGCCCCTTTTCGCCTATCAACAACGATATATCCTTCTGATTTGAGAAGACTATAGGATTTATTTACTGTATGCATGTTTATTCCTATATCTGAAGCTAGTTGACGAACAGAAGGGAGTACTTCGCCAGGTTTAAGAGTTCCCCTAGCAATACCATGAATTACCTGGTTTTTTATCTGAATATATATAGGGATGTCGCTTTCAAAATTAATCTTTAGTAACAAAATATCAACTCCTTAAAAGATTATGTTATGTTTGTTATACTAATTATATAACAGTTAAAACGAATCTTCAATATGTAATTGAGTTTTAAGTAAAAGGAAAGAATGAGAAAATGGGGAATATAATATATACTAGAAAGATTAAGGGGTGTTAGTTTTGAGCAATAGGAAAAAAGGAAACGGAGATATATTTGATTTTAAATTTTGGACGAAAAAAAATGAGAGATATAATGATGTAATTTATGATTATGAAAAAATAAAAAAAATAAATGAGGCGAATTTTAAAAATCTACAAGAAGTCTTTGATATTAAATATTTAGCCCAAAATATGTCCTCAATAACTCAGGAAGATATTATTCAATATTTAAGACTATTCTATAATTTTGACTATAACAAGTATATAGATAGAAAAGGAAAACATATTACTCCAGATGATTATAATTCAATGATAAAAAACATGAATATAACTTGGTATGCTAATTTCAAAGGAGAAAATAAGCCTACTATAGTAAAATTTGGGGTAGCGAAAAAAAGAATGAAAATAAAATCTTATCCTACTGAAAGAAATGCATATAAAGACTATGAAGATAAATATAATAGATTTGTTGAATCGGCTTTATATTTTGGGGATGAAGTGATTGTAATACATGAAAGCATAGATTCAAAATGGTACTTAATTATATGCAGAGATTATGTGGGATGGGTAAAGAAAGAAGGAATTAAACTTTGTTCAAAGGATAATTTTATTAAATACTTAGAAGAAAGTGATTTAGTAATTTCTTGTGGGGAAAATGTATATACACATTATAATAAACGGAAGATAAAATTACCACTTGGAACTACATTGCCAATATATAGAGAAAAAGAACAATATTATGAATGTTATCTTCCACAAACAGAGGGGAACCTTTCGGAAAAAGAAATAATAATTTTAAGTAAGAAACAAAATATTAGCAGGGGTTACCTGAGGTTTAATAGGAGAAATATACTAGAGTTATCATTTAAACTATTAGAGGAGCCTTACTCATGGGGAGGAGAAGATAATGGGCGTGATTGTTCAGCTTATGTACGTGATGTATTTAAATGTTTTGGAATAATTTTACCTAGAAATGCCAGTGATCAGAAGAGGATTAAAGGTGCTAAAATATTAGATATATCGAAATTGAGAGAAGATGAGAAATTAGAAGCCTTAAATAAATATGCCATTGCCTTTCCGATATTTCTGCCAGGACATGTTATGATTTATCTTGGAGAAGATAATGGAAGTGGATATATTATTCATGATTCGGGAGGATTTTACAAGGAAAGAAGAATTATTGGCGGTAATAAAATTGTTGTTACAGATTTAGATATTGAGACTAGTAAAGGGTCTAAATACCTAGATGAATTAGATACAATTCTTTTTTTTGAATAGGTACATTTTATTGTTTTTAATATTTTTAATGTACCTTAAGAACTGGAGGCGTTGAAAAAGCCAAAGGTCGAGGAATAAGATGAACGAGCAGCGGAGTGTACAAATAGTACTCGAGCAGCGCAGGGAGTCTTAGTGATGATGAGATTGGGCTTTTTCAACAGCCTGAGGGAGACTTTTGAAGTCTCATTCGAGTGTTTAAGTGGGGAAGAATCTATAAATCCATTTTTAATCATAGCATCAAGAACAGTATTTCTTTTCCAAAGAGCTTTTTTTCTATTAATTATTGGATTATAGGTGCTAGGAGATTGAGGTAAGCCAGCAATAAGAGCGCTCTCTTCTAAAGTCAAATCCCAAATATTCTTATTAAAATATTTTTTGCTTGCAGCTTGTACTCCATAGGTATCTTCCCCAAAGTATATATAGTTTAGATACATTTCTAAAATTTCCTCTTTTGAGTATGTTAATTCCAGTTGTATTGATAGAGCAAGCTCTTTTAATTTTCTTGAATAAGTTCTTTCATTTGTGAGAAAAGCATTCTTAGCGAGTTGTTGAGTTATGGTACTACCACCTTCAACAATGGTACCTGCTTTTACATTATTAATAAAAGCACGACATATTGCCACAGGATCAAATCCAAAATGTTTATAGAAATTCTTATCTTCAATTGATACTAGAGCGTTTTTTAAGTCTTCAGGAAGGATATCAATAGATACATAATCATCTCTACTTGCAATAATATTTCTCTTTAAATTCTTCACATTGTTATCTATACAATCATCTGTTGTTCCATATATTTCAAAACAGGTGAAGGAAATCATAATTAGCAAAAGAAATAGTAATTTTTTATTCATTTAAATCAACTCCAAATTTTGGTTATACACATATAAATTTTAATGCCTAAGATATACGCATAGAATGACAAATAGTTTCGTTTTTCTGGCAATAATTATTAATATTAATAAATTATTCATAAATTATTATAAATTAAATTTTAATTATTTAATAAAAAATGATAATATATATGTATACATTCATTCTTAACAATAAATTATATCGAATTTTCGAGGTGATAAGGTGAACAAAACTAAAAAGTATATTAGACTAGCAATTATGGTAGGTTTACTATTTACAGTACATATAGCAACAGTTTTAGCTAATGAAAATGAAGTAATATGGGACAAGTTTTCAAAAAGTTATGTTAAGAATGATAAGGTTTGGACAATAAAATTCAATACATACATAGAAAAAGTAAAGGCTATTGAGGACTTTGTATATGTTGAAGATGGTAATGGAGCCAGGGTTCCAGTTACTGTTGAAATAAGAAATGATACTGTTGTAGTTAGCCCAAACAAAACCTATGTAGATGGGGAGAGTTATAAGCTTATTATTGAAAACGAGCTAAAATCATCAAGTGGAATCCCAATGAATGAACGAGTAATAATGCCCTTTAATATTGAAGATAACGAAGCTTTAGTTAAGGGGAAATTGAAATCAGAATTACTCTTGGGAAGTGAAGAGGTTGATATTAAAGAATATAACATTAGTAAAGATGAAATTGTGGATTTAATTAATGAAATTATAAATTACACTCCTGAGATATTTTATTATGATGGATTTAGATACACTTATGAGACTTCAGGTGGAATAGTAGGAAGTGTAAGGTTTAATTATTCTTATTCACCTGTGGAAATTGAAGTGATGAAGATTGAACTTAATAACAAAATAGATTGGATTTTAAGTAATGTTATAAATGATTCAATGAACGATTATGAAAAAGAATTAGCAATTCATGATTATATAATTAACAATGCAGTTTATGATATAGATAATCTAAATAATGATACATTAAAACATAGTGCATACTCTATGTATGGTATTCTAATTGAAGGAAAGGCAGTATGTACGGGTTATGCTAAAACAATGCAATATTTCCTAGATAAATTCAATATTGAGAATCAACTGATTTTTGGAGATGCAAAGGGTCAAAGTCATGTATGGAACTTAGTAGAATTAAATGGAGAGTATTATCATTTAGATGTAACTTTTGATGATCCAATATCAGCTCAGGAAAATATCTTAAGACGAAACTATTTTAATATTACTGATGAGCTTATTAAGAAAAATCACATTTGGAATACAGAGGATTATGCAAAAGCAGTTTCAATGAATGAAAATTACTTTATAAGAAATGAATCTTATGCAGAAAATCAATCAGAATTAATTTCAATAATAAAAATGAGAATCAAAAATGGAGAAAAAGATATAAATGTTCTGATAAAGGATATGGTTGTAGATATACCTTCTATTGTTAGACGCGCTGGATATGAAGGTGCATTTTCTTATAGTTATGATGAGGCAATAGGAGTAATGGGGGTTCAACTTAAATAGAATAAAAAAGAAGAGAAAACCTTTATAAACATAGTTAAGAGTTGAGAGTGTAGAGTGGAGAACGGTTGACATTTCACTCCGTGAAATTATAATTTTTTGGTTCTTAGACAACAAGGGGTAACTCGTCTCATCAATGATACATTGTATTTTAACAACAATATTTTATCCTATGATAAAATGAGTAAAGACTCCTTGTCTTTAAGAACAATAAGATGAGGTTACTGCGTAAGCAGAAACATCCATCGTTCTCAACTCACAACTCACCATTCTCAACTTCTTTTTAAAAACACGGCTTCCCGTGTTTTTTTATTGAGATAGTGTCTTATGGATAAGTTGGGTAATTCATGGTAATATAAAAGATAGATTAAAGATTGAAATAGATACACAGTACAATTGAAACATGTGAAAGTTAATATAAAAGTGTTATTAATTTTCAGTCATATAGTTGATTATTTACAGTTAACAATGAAAGGAGAGATATATATATGAGTAAATCGGTGGTACTTGCAGAGAAACCTTCAGTAGGAAGAGAAATTGCAAGAGTACTTAATTGTAAGAAAAAAGGGAATGGATACTTTGAAGGTGATAAATATATAGTTACATGGGCATTGGGACATTTGGTTACTTTGGCTGATCCAGAGGCCTATGGAAATGAATATAAACAGTGGAGTTTGGACACTCTTCCGATGCTTCCAACTAGAATGAAATTAAATGTTATTGGAAAGACTGGTAAGCAGTTCACAGAAGTTAAGAAAGTAATGACAAGACCAGATGTTAGTGAACTAATTATTGCTACAGATGCTGGAAGAGAAGGTGAACTTGTTGCAAGACTGATAATTGACAAGGTAGGTTTTAGAAAGCCAATAAAACGTCTTTGGATTTCATCACAGACAGATAAGGCAATTAATGATGGATTCAAGAACCTTAAACCAGGAAAAGATTATGAAAATTTATTCAGAGCTGCAATGTGTAGAGCAGAGGCAGACTGGATTGTAGGGTTAAATGTTACTCGTGCACTTACATGTAAGTATAATGCACAGTTATCAGCAGGTCGTGTTCAAACACCTACAGTGGCGATGATTGTCCAAAGAGAAGAAGATATTAAAAATTTCAAGCCAAAAGATTATTATGGAGTTACAGGAAAAGCTAATGGATTTACACTAAATTGGATGAATAAAAAAGGGCAATCGAGTACATTTAATGAAGAAGAAGCAAAGAAGGTTATGGGGAAAGTTAAAGGGCAAACTGGTAAAGTAGTTGATGTAACTAAGACAGATAAGAAGAGCTATGCACCTGCTTTATATGACTTAACTGAACTTCAGAGAGATGCAAATAAGATATATGGATATTCAGCTAAAGAGACTCTGTCTATCATGCAGAGGCTGTATGAACAGCATAAAGTTCTTACTTACCCAAGAACTGATTCAAGATATATAACTACGGATATAGTAGAAACACTTCCTCAAAGAATAAAGGCTGCATCAATTGGTTCATATGGAAGATTTGCTACGCAGATATTAAATGGTAAAATAAGAGCCCATAAGGGATTCGTGGATGATAATAGAGTATCAGATCACCATGCAATAATTCCAACTGAGCAGAAGGTTAGTATCGGAAGTCTGAGTAATGAAGAACTTAAGATATATGAACTTGTTATTAAAAGATTCTTTAGTGTAATGTTACCTGCTTTTGAATATGTTCAGACTACTGTAAAAGCAGAGGTTAATGGTGAGGAATTTATAGCTAAAGGTAAAATAGTTAAATCCAAAGGATGGAAGGCTGTTTATGACAGAGATACAGACTTTGATAATGAAGATGATGATGATAGAAAAGAAGATTTAATCAAAGAACAGACTCTACCAGAGATAAATAAAGGTGATGTAATTAAGTTCACTTCTGTTGATATAAACAATGGAAAGACTAAGCCACCAGCGAGATTCAATGAGGCAACATTGCTATCAGCTATGGAGAATCCTCACAAGTATACACAAGTTAATAAAGAGGATGCAAAAACTCTTGGAGAAACAGGTGGACTTGGAACAGTTGCAACAAGAGCAGATATTATAGAAAAACTATTTAATTCGTTTGTTATAGAGAAGAAGGGCAAGGAGATATTCCCAACCTCAAAAGGAAAGCAGCTTATAGACTTGGTTCCAGCTGATTTAAAGTCTCCATTGCTTACGGCTAAATGGGAGAATGAATTAGGTTTGATAAGTAAAGGAAAGTTGAATGACAAGAAGTTTGTAGACAATATGAGAACCTATGCAACAAAACTTGTTAACGATGTTAAGGGTGGAACAGCAAAGTATACTCATGACAACATGACCAGAGCTAAGTGTCCAGAATGTGGTAAGTATCTTCTTGAGGTTAACGGCAAAAAAGGAAAGATGCTAGTCTGCCAGGACAGAGAGTGCGGATACAAAAAAGGATTATCTAAAGTTACTAATGCTAGATGCCCTGAGTGTCATAAGAAACTTGAGTTAAGAGGCAAAGGTGAAGGTGAGATATTTGTATGTCCTAACTGTAGCTATAGAGAAAAATTATCTGCATTCCAAAAGAGAAGAAGTGATAATAATAGCAAAACAACAAAGCAAGATGTAAATAAATATCTTAAGAAGCAAAAGCAAGAAGCAGAAGAACCAATAAATTCAGCCTTTGCAGATGCATTGGCAAAACTTAAGTTGAAATAACATAGAGATAGTATAATCAGGTATATGCTGATTATACTATCTTCTTTTGGGAGAAAATGTATTGGGGTCAGACCCCAATACATTTGTTGACAATAGAATTTTTTGGAAGTAAAATGAAGGAATTACTTCTTGATATATTAGTGTATTCAATACCATATTATTTAACGTTTATAGTAGTTCTATTGTTTAAGGGGGTCTCCTATAAGATCATTGTATTAATTGTGATAGGGCAAGCGTTAGTAGCATATATAATGTCAATGGAGTTCTCAGTTCTAGATTTTAAAAACAAAGATGATAAAGTTGCTTATCGTGTATTATTTTATGTGGTAATGTTTACAAGTATAGTTTTCTGTATTGTAAAAGAAATAAATGAAGGGGTAACAATTCTGATAGTTCTGTTATCAGTAGCAATATTTTGTACAATTAGTTATATAGTCTATACTACTGAAAAGGATAGAGAGGAGTTTGAACATGATTATAAATAGAAATGATAAATGTTGGTGTGGCAGTGGAGAGAAATATAAAAAGTGTCATATGGATTTCGATGAAAAACTAAAAAAAATAGAACAACAAGGATATGAAGTTCCAACAAGAGATATGATTAAGAACAATGAACAAATTCAAGGAATTAGAGAAAGTGCAAAAATTAACAATGGTCTTTTAGATTTGATTAGTGAGAATATTAGAGTGGGTATGAGTACTGAAGAAATAAATACATTGGCTCATGAGTACACTGTATCTCATGGAGGGATACCAGCTGATCTTAATTATGATGGTTTTCCAAAGAGTATTTGCACATCAATTAATGATGAGGTATGTCACGGGATACCAAGTGAAGATGTAATTCTGAAAAATGGTGATATTATTAATGTTGATGCAACGACAATACTTAATGGATACTTTGCAGATGCATCAAGAATGTTTGAGATTGGTAAGGTAAGTGAAGAAGCTAGAAAAATTGTTGATGTAGTTAAAGAATGTTTATATAAGGGAATAGAAGCAATTAAGCCTTGGGAAAGTTCATTAGGTGATATAGGAGCAGCAGTGCAGGAACATGCAGAGAGTAATGGATACTCTGTAGTTAGGGAATTTGGAGGTCATGGAGTTGGACTTAATATTCACGAAGAGCCTTTTGTGTCTCATCTAGGAAAAAGAGGAACAGGTATGATTTTAGTACCAGGTATGGTATTTACTATAGAACCTATGATTAATGGTGGAAGTCATGAAATATTTATAGATGAAGATAATGGTTGGACAGTATTTACAGCAGATGGGTCACTTTCAGCACAATGGGAACACACAATTCTTGTAACTGAAGATGGTATAGAGATAATATCTAAATAGAATTATAGAGGTGTGTTATGAAAAATAAAGTTGTAAATTTAAGTAGATTTTTGAGTATGATTCTAAGGCATAAGCCACAAGTGATTGGTATAAAACTAGATAAGAATGGGTGGTGTTCTGTTAATGAACTCTTACTCAAAATGAATTCATATGGAAAGAACATAACAATAGAAGATTTAAATAAAATAGTAACAACTGATAATAAACAGAGGTATTCATTTAGTGAAGATATGAAAAGTATTAGAGCAAATCAAGGACATTCCATATATGTTGAACTAGATTTAAAAGAATATTCTCCACCAAGTATTCTTTATCATGGTACTGTAGATAGATTTATAGATAATATTAAAGATAAAGGATTATTAAAAATGTCTAGACAATATGTTCATCTAAGTGAGGATATAAAAACCGCAGAGAAGGTTGGAAATAGAAGAGGAAAGGCTATAATACTTCAAATAGAAGCAGGTAGGATGAATAGAGATGGGTTTAAGTTTTACTTATCAGAGAATGGGGTTTGGCTTACTGATTACGTTCCTAGAGAATATATAGTTATTGAAAGATAAATTGAAGTAGAATATGGAGATAGTATGATCAGAGTAATATTACTTGGTTGTACTATCTTTTAATTTCACTCCAAGAAGCTTGAATTATTATATGAAAATAGAATTAACTTTTAAAGAAATATAGAATTATCAAAAAATATATATAAATTGTAAAGAATGTGTTATAATCAATTTTCGTTATAAAATAAAGTGAGGGGGGAATATATGTTTAAAAGCCTTACATACACTTCAAAACTATTTTATTTACAGGATAAGAAAAATATAATTTTATATTTCTTAACTAATATTCTAACAGTACCTTTATTTCTAGGGGAACTAATTCTAACGAAACGAGTCATAGATACAATTCAGAATTCAGCTTCAACATTTTCTTATAAGGTAGCCTTACTTCTTATGATATTCTTGGTAGTGGTAATATACTTGAATACTATGAATAGTTCAATGAAAGCATTAACATCCACAAGTCTTATAGAAATAGGTTTATATAAAAAAGAAAAAGTCATATTAGAAAAATGTTCTAAGTTATCACTTTCATATCTTGAATGGCCAAAAATAAAAGCGCTTAGAGAACGAGCTAAACGTTTACCCCTATTTGAGCTCTTGGAACAATGGATGAACTGCATTGTTGATTTTATTACAATAGGTTCACTGCTAATAATTCTGATTATATATGAATGTTCCATAGTATCAATTATCATTTTAGCAGGTCTGTTACTTCAATTTCTAACAAATAAAAAAATTGTTCGTAACAGAGAAACTATCTATCAAAAGCAATCTTCTTCAAGACTCATACTAGATTATTTATTCAATCTTTTAGTTCAAAGGGATACAATACAAGAAATCAGAACTTATAATATGTCGCCATATATAAAAAACAAATGGACGAGAATCTTCAAAATGAACTTCAAAGAAATACAGAAAAAGATTATCGCTGGTGAGATAGTTAATATTCTTCAAAATATTATTATCACCATTATGAACGGGTCATGTATGATAATACTGGTGATAATTAGCGCTAGAAGTGGAAAAGGAGCAGGTGTATTTGTAATGCTACTTCAGGTAGTAACTCAATTATTTATAATAGTACAAAGATTTTCTGCAAATTACTCTTCATTGAAGGCAAGTACCATGAGATTTAAAGATTTCATTGAATTTTTAAATATTGAAGAAGAAACGATGGGACAGAGTGTATTACCTGATGGTGACAAAGGAATGAAGATAGTCATCAATGACCTATCTTTCAAGTATAAAGACAGTGAAAAGGACAACCTGAAGGGAATTAATATGGTAATAAACCCGGGGGAAAAGATTGCGCTAGTTGGGGAAAATGGTTCAGGAAAATCCACATTGGTAAAGATCATCTTAGGTTTGTATACCCAAAAAGATGGAAATATTGAATGGTCAATTGGAGGAGAATCGATAAAAGCAAAAGAGGCCTTTAATGGAGCAAGGGTAGTCTTTCAAGATTATACAAGGCTGTTGAGACCAATCAGAGAAAATATTGCAATAGGGGATATTAGACATCTTAATAATAATTATAAGCTTAAAACAGCACTTCATAAGGCAGAGTGTAATGAATATATTGATAATCTAGATGAACAAATTGGTCCGGAATTTGGAGGAAGAGACTTCTCAGGTGGGCAATGGCAAAGAATGGCTATATCTAGAGCATATCTTAATGAAAAACAACTAACCATATTTGATGAGCCAACAGCTTCATTAGATCCTAAAGCTGAATTAAAGGCCTTTGAAGCATTTATGAATCTTAGTGATAATAAAACATCCGTTTTAGTAACACATCGACTTTATATGGCAAGGTCTGTAGATAGGATATTTGTACTAGAAGATGGACAAATTATTGAGAGTGGAAGCCATTCAGAGTTAATGAGACTACAAGGGAAATACCAGGAGATGTATATTTCACAATCTGAATTACATGGATAAGAAGGGGGGCCTTTATGATTAATGAAAAGAATAATATATACAACATAATGTTGATCATATTTAAGATTTTTAAGAAGATGCCGTTACTTATGTTTATCACATTTGCTTTTCCCTTTGTAGGTGGAGTAATTACATTTTTTACATATACAACTCAGGTTGAAATAATAAATATTATTGTAAGTAACAGTGGAGAGGGAAGTTGGCGAGTTATACTTTCCAAAGTGGCACATCCATTACTAGTCTTCACATCTATATTTGCAATACAGGCTATATCACAGGCTTTAACGAACATTTTCAATAACGCAATGAACTCAAAAGTCACATTGCTCTTTAAAAGTGAAATTATTGATATAATGAACAAGGTTGATTATGAAAAGTTTGATGATAAAGAATTCTGTGATAAGTTAGAGAGAGCCAAAAGTGTTGTTGGAGAGCATCTTGTAGGTATAATGCAGAATTTGGTATCAAGTATAAGTATATCATCATCCCTTTTGAGTATAATTTGGTTAGCTGCTACCAGTGGGTATTTCCTTATAATAATAGTTGTGGTTGGAATGATGGTGAGTAGCTTGTGGTTAAAACTTTCAACTGAGGTGAAAGTACGTAAAGTAGGCAGAGAGCTTACCTTTGATGGAAGGATGGGGGATTATCTCTCAAATACACTTGAAGATTCAAACTCAATTAGAGAGATGAAGATTTATAATGCTTCAAATTATTTTTTAAATCTCTGGGGAAATATCATAACTAAACAACATAGGAAGAGATATGATGCTAGACGTGATGAAATACGCATTGGAATGGTAGTTACTTTAATACAGGCCATAGCAATATTTCTTGTATTGTTAATGTTACTTAATAGAATTAATAGTTCTGAAGAAGTCACAATAGGTACTATTTCAGTTTTGTTTTTGGCAATGTTATCTAGTGGTTATAAGATAATGAGTTTAACGTGGCCTCTAAGCAAATTATACATAAGTAGTACAAAGTTATATGATTTAAATGAAATACTAAAGTTGAAAGAAAGTTTAAAGGAAGTAAAAAAATCAGAAGAAAATAAGAAGACTGATAGTTTGCTTCCGATTGAAATATCCAATGTGAGCTTCAAATACGGAAGCAGTAATAAAAAAATAATAAATGATTTAAATTTAAGGATACAAAGAGGTGAGAAAATCGCCATCGTGGGGGAAAATGGTGCAGGTAAATCCACTTTGGTAAAGTTGATTCTTGGACAATATAAAGCTTCTAATGGACAAGTTTTATGGAATGGAAAAAACAAAATATCTAGTAATCCAGCAGTTGTCTTTCAGAATTTTATCAAGTTCCAGCTAACTTTAAGAGAAAATATTGCTTTAGGTAATATAGAAGAATATCACAATGATGAGAAGATAATTGAAACATTAAAAAAATGTGACCTATATGATTTATATCAAGAACTAGGAGGACTAGATGTCACCTTAGGTAGAATAAAAGATGGAGGAAGACAGTTATCTGGAGGACAATGGCAAAAGATGGCTATTGCAAGAGCAATTTTCAATGATGCAGAGCTCCTTGTGTTTGATGAACCAACATCTGCTATCGATCCGAATGCTGAACTCGAGATATTTAACAAGTTAATGAAGGTATGTAATAACAAGACAGGTATTTTCATTTCACATAGATTTGGATGGGCTAAGAATGCTGATAGAATAATTGTAATGGATAGGGGAGAAATAATTGAGATGGGGTCGCATGAGGAGTTAATTTGCTTAAAAGGAAAGTATTGTATTATGTATAATCTTCAATCATCATGGTATAGATAAAAGAAATAAAGAATAAAATGCTATGCTAAAATGAGTTATATATGTTAAAATTAGTTTATAGAATAATCAAAATATTTACAACAACTATTTTAAGTGATATAATATAACTTATAAAACAGTAGGGGTGATGAAATGGGTAGAAAGAAAGAAAGTCCATTATTAGTCATTATAATTGGAATAATTTTAGTTGCAATAACTTTAGCTTATTCAATGGGAATGTTAACCGGTTTGATTACATTTACTAATTTTACTTTAGGATTATTAATTGTACTTGCAATATTGTTGTTAGTTGTTGGTGCAATTATATATACTGTTATTGAAAGATTGAAGGAATTAAGGGAGGAGAATGAAGATGATTTTAGTAAATACTGATTATATTCCAGGAAAGGAATTTGAAATGTTAGGTATTGTGAAAGGATCTACTATAAGATCAAAGCATATTGGAAAAGATATTTTAAGTGGATTTAAAACTATGGTAGGTGGAGAGTTGACTGCATATACTGAGATGATTGATGAAGCAAGAGCTATTGCTTCAAAGAGAATGGTAGAAGAAGCAGAACAAATGAATGCTGATGCTGTAATCAATATTAGATATGCAACTAGTGCGGTAATGCAAGGTGCTGCAGAGGTAATGGCATACGGAACAGCGGTTAAGTTTAAATAATTTATATCATGAAATTTAGAGGATGTCTTAATGTATTATATAATACTTAGATATCCTCTATTAATAATATAAAGGGTGAAATTATGAATAATATCTTAAAAGAGGCAGATATGTATGCACCAATAAAAAAATTCTTAGAAAAACAAGGGTTTAATGTTAAAGGAGAGGTTAAGGATTGCGATATTGTAGGGGAGAGAGATGGACAAGTAGTCATAATTGAGATGAAGAAGAGCCTCAATTTTAAACTTCTTTTGCAAGGGAGTTTAAGACAGAAATTAGCTGAAAATGTATATTTAGCAATTGAGAAGCCTAAAAAAAGTCATTTTACAAAAGAGTGGAACGATAAAAAGTATCTTTTAAAGAGGCTTGAATTAGGTCTTATTTTTGTTAGTAAAGATAAAGTAGAAGTTATCATTGAACCAAAAGAATATAATCTTAAAAATGTTAGAACAAGAAACAAGAAGAAAAGGGAATCTCTTATTAAAGAATTTAACAATAGGAGAGGAGACTTTAATTCTGGGGGAGTAAGTAAAAGAAAAATAGTCACTGCATATAGGGAAGAAACTATTAAAATAGCACACTACATAAATCAAAATGATGAAATCTCCATAAAAGAGTTAATCAAATTGGGGTGTACAGAAAAAACCTCAAGTATACTACAAAAAAATTTCTATGATTGGTTCAAAAGAGTAAAAAGAGGAACATATTCTCTTACGGATAAAGGGGAAAAAGAATTAAGAGATTATAGGAATGTTATTGAAAATATAAGAGAAAAAGAAATAGAAGAACCTGTTTAGAATCTTCTATTTATTTGTTATAGAGATGAAAGTGTCTTTTTTTTCCATTTGCCACTTTTCCATCTAAAGTACATCAATATTCCCCTTAAACATTCATCAATTCCAAATGCTATCCAAATACCAATTAGTCCAAGATTATATCTGATACCTAAAACATATGCTAAACCAGTACTGATTAACCATAAAGAGATGATACCAACTAGCACCGGAAATATTGTATCACCAGTACCCCTTAGAGCGTCTATGACTACTATGTTGAATGTTCGGCCAACTTCAACAAGGATATCAAATATAAGTATAGTAGCACCTAATGCTATTATATTGTTGTTGGCAGTGAAGATTGACATTAATTGTTTCCCCAGTAAACTTCCAAGTATACTCAGAGAAAGTGTTGCAATTAATGCACTTTTAAGTGCGATTGAAAAAATTCTATCTGCAAGTTCAAAATTATTTTCCCCTTTATACCTACTGACCATAATCTGATTAGCTTGTCCGATGGATAGGGAAATTGCAAAGAAGAATCTAACCAAAGTCATTACATATGTTTTGACTGTAAATGCATTCTCACCTAAATTATTAAGGATGATGGCAGTCATAAAAAGTTGTGAAGCATTATAATTCATTTTTTCTAGAGCTGATGGAACTCCTAACAAAATCATATCTTTGATAATATCAAAAGGTAGTGGGAAAATAAGTTTAAAAATATTGATGTTTTCTATAGTTCTAAAAAAGAAAATACATAATATAATTAATCCAATTAATCTACTGAAGGATGTTGCAATGGCAACACCTTTTACTCCCAAGATTGGAAAACCAAGGAATCCGAAGATGAATAAAGCATCTAAAACTGCATTAATAGTATTCATGATAAATGTTACTTTCATCGTTATCTTTGTATATCCATGACTTCTTATTATAGCAGATATATTACTTAATAGAGCTTGAAGAAAAATCGCGCCTCCTACATAAAATAAATATTCATTGGAATATGAGAAGAGTTCTTTAGTAACACCAATAGCATTGAGTATTGGTACTCTGAACTGAATTAAAACTAAACTACTAACTACCCCTATTATTAAACTAAGCAACATTGAAATAGCTGCAATTTTTGATGTTAAAGTTTTTTCTTTTTTTCCTAGGCTTTGAGCGGTTAAGACAGCTGAAGAACCAGAAATTATGGTGAAAATAATTGTGAACATCCATATTACTTGAGTAGTAGCGCCTACAGCAGAGGCAGCACTATCAGAATAGCTACTTAGCATCCAAGTATCAATAAATGCTAATAGCATGAACATAATATTTTCCACAAATATTGGCCATGTAAGTTTAAAAAGAACTTTGTTTTGTTTTTTCATAAGTAAGCCTACTTTCTTAGTCAAAAATTCCAAATATAATTAGCTTTTAAAATATATCATGGGGAGTGTAAAACTTCAATATATTAATAGTAAGAAGTAAAAATTGTTGTAAATGAGGTGAAAAAATGATAATTAAGAAAAGGGTTATTCTAATAATTATTATATTTTCATTATTAATTAGTACTAGTTTAATTGGATGTGATAAAAATAAAGTAAATAATACAATTAAAAATGATACAGTAAATTGTGAGTCAGTAGATAGTGAGACTGAAAATAATGAGAATAATAGTAATGCTAAATGAGGGGTATAAAAACTATGCTGGTTAGCATAGACAAAAAATAAGATTTTATAGGGAACAATATGATTTGTGTCAAGGGACTCGCGTTTGAATATAATTATGGAAATAAATTAATAAATTCTCCTGCATTGATTGAATTATTTGTCATATTATGATACTTTTTATAAGTGGTTATATTTAAAAATTCAGGAGGTATTATAATGGAAATTAAAAGAATTGAATCAACAGGAAGAATGAGCAGAATAGTTATACATGGAAATACAGTTTATCTTTGTGGACAAACATGTGGAGATGCTGAAAAAGGAATGAAGGAACAAACAAAAGTTGTTCTTGAAAAAATAGAAGATTTATTAGCAAAAGCTGGGTCTAGTAAGGAAAAAATCCTTTCAACAACTATTTACATAAAAGACATGGATCTCTTCAGTGAAATGAACGAAGTATGGGATGAATGGGTATCTAAAGAGAATCAACCTGCTAGAGCATGTGTAGAGGCAAAAATGGCTAGAGAAGAAATATTAGTAGAAATGTCAGTTGTTGCAGCACTTTAATACATGCATTAATAATATGGTATTAATAGAAAAGAGGTTTGTCTAAGGACAAACCTCTTTATTATATTATTTTTCTATGCTTGAAAGAATAGAATGTATTTCAGTATACCCATTTGCATAATTATAGCTAGTTATAGTTTTAACTAAACCAACCCCTTTAGCATAGTAATTTTTAACAGTCAGTTCATCACCATAGAATGTAGTTAATTCTATTGCGGAATAAGTACCACTAGGGGTTTCAATTTCAGTATTAACTGATGAAATATAAGTAGTAGTATCATCTATGTTTTCCCAATAAGTACCTTCGGAAAGAGGTGCTGAAATAATTACATGGTTAAGAATTCTATCTTCTGTTTTTGTATAATCAGTTCCATCAACATTGTCACTAGAGAATACAATTGAAATAGCATTATCATTTACTGAAAAAACAGTTATATAACTATACTCAGGATTTCTAGATAGAGTTTGTAATTTATCATTGTTGAAGTATTGTAGTTCAATAGAATTTACTTCATTTCCATCATCATCAGTGTAATGGTAGATAGCTTTTTCTTTTGGAAAGAAATAGTCAGATACATTTACATTACCATCTATAGAGGTTCCATAAGATTTTAAGAATTCAATATTGTCGTAATGAGTAAATGATGATAGTTCTTTTTTTTCTGGTATAATATCATATTTATTCATTAATTCAATTGCATTTATTGAATTGTTCTTAATTTTAGGTCTAGCAATTTTTATAGGATCATTAATATCGTAGTAGCTAGTTTCTGCTTCTACTTGGACTTTTACAATATTTTCTATATTAATATCTAAAACATATTTTAGGGATATAATATATCCATTTTGGATAGAGAAAGTACATGTTAATCCTTTTTCACCCAATATATCAGGTAGAACATCAATTTGAGATAAAATCATCTCTCTGTTTGAATCTAATTCACTTAAAATCGAATCTATATCTATTTCATTTGTTTCAAAAGAATATTTTTTAGTTAATTCTAAAAGTTTCCTCATTGCTTCATCATTTGAAACTATGCTCTTTAAAAGTAATTTGAGATTCTCATTATTAATTTTGAGTTCGTAAGTTTTAGCTTTTATGCTACCCTTTCTTCTCTTAAGTGTTTGATAATCTTTGTCAGTTATTATATTTTTTAAAGAATTATCAGTATCTAAAGATTGAATAATATCAAAAATATCTTTATTTATTTGAATAGATGTTTCTTGGCTTGTTAAGATTTGCTCATAAAGTTCGTTGTCAATTGGAGCGTAAGATATTTTAGATATAAGTTCATTTAAGTTAAATTTTAAGTATTCTTCTTTTTTTGTTCCAAAACCTAGAGCAGACTTCATGAATTTTGGCATTTTCATATAGTATTGTAAATTCTTTTTACCATCTTTTGATGGTTCAATATAGTATTCAGTATCAAAGTTTAAATCCATTACATCTAAATTCAGATTAACTAATGCTGTAGGAAGCTTGTCCGCGTTTAGCTTATAGGCGCCCGTGCTAGATAATTTTAAGTCTAAAGGAAAAGATCCTTCAAGATTTATGAGTTCTCCAGGGAATTCTAAATGTATTTTAGCTGATGAATCGAAAGTGTACGATTTAATTTCAGCTATTTTGAGTAAAGCTTGAGAAATTTCTTTAGCTTCTTTTGAACAAGATACAAAAGTAAACATTGCTAAAAGTACTATTGAAATCAGTTTAACAACTTTTCTTTGGTTCATAATAATCCTCCATTTCATTAATAAAGACATACTTAAATATTATACCAAAATTAAAAGAAAATTCATAGTAAAGATTTTATTGAGAAAAAAATTCGAATTTGCTTAAAATTTATGGTAAAAAGCTTAAGATATGGTTAATATAAAAGTTAGATAAAAAAATAAGCATAAAGAATGTATTTAAATGATAACTAGTGAGGTGGGTTAAGTGAAAAAAATACTATGTTATATAATATTATTTAGTAGTGTTATGTTTGTTTCTTGCAATATAACTGAAAATAATAACATAAAAGAAAGAGAACAATTAGAAGAGGAGATTAAAAGCGAAGAAAAGGTTGAGAAAGATATTATTAAAGAAATAATTGAGAGTATGACTTTAGAAGAAAAAGTAGGTCAGATGATAATTGGGGGATTTAGTGGTGTTTCATTGAGTGAGGATAGCAAAAATAAAATATTAGAAAAGAATTTAGGTGGAGTAATACTCTTTAATAGAAATATAACAGGTAAGGAGCAGTTAATGGAACTGAATAGGCAACTAAAGGATTTAAATAGTAAAATAGGACTTTTTATTTCAGTAGATGAAGAAGGAGGACGTGTCTCAAGATTGCCCAAAGGGAAAGTTTTAATTCCGCCAAGTTATAATATTGGACAGCTAAATAATGTGGATTTATGTAAAGATGTTGGGGAGTTAATTGGAGAAGAATTAAGAATGTATGGGTTTAACATGGATTTTGCACCAGTTCTTGATATTTGGACTAATAAAGAAAATAAAGTTATTGGAGATAGGGCATTTGGAGATAATGTAGAAATAGTTAGTAAATGTGGTATTGAGATGATAAAGGGATTCAAGGAAAAAGAAATAATATCGGTTGTGAAGCATTTCCCAGGGCACGGAGATACTGTAATGGATTCTCATAAAGGATTACCAGTTATAGAATATGGTTTAGAAGATTTAAAGAAACGAGAACTAATACCATTTATTGAGTCAATAAAGTATGAGGTAGATGGGATTATGGTAGGGCATTTGTTGCTACCTAAAGTTGATTGTAGTGGCTACCCGGCATCATTATCAAAAATATTTATTGAAGATTTATTAAGGAATAAGATGGGGTATAAGGGATTGATTATAACAGATGATATGGAAATGGGAGCAATAAAGAATAATTTTGGAATAAAAGAGGCTAGTATTAAAGCTGTGGAAGCTGGAGTAGATATTCTTTTAGTATGTCATACCGAAGGGAATATAACTGCAGCTATTCAGAGTATAGTTGAAGGAGTGAAGGATGGGAGGATATCAGAAGAAAGAATAGAAGAAAGCGTTATGAGGATTCTAAAAATTAAAGAAAAGTATGGTATATTAAAGTAGAGTTATTTTTTATAAACTTTATATTGATAAAAATGAGGAGTGACGTACATATGAGTATTAACTTAAAGAAGAAACCTGTAATTATTGATTGTGATCCAGGATATGACGATGCACTAGCATTAATTTTAGCACTTGGGAATGAAAAACTTGATGTAAGAGCTATTACAACTTGCGCTGGTAATCAGACAGGGGAAAAAATCCTTAAAAATGCATTGAATATTGTTAGTTTTTTAGAAAAGGATGTTACAGTTGCCTTAGGGGCTAAAAAACCCTTGATGAGAGAACTTGAAATTGCACCTGAAGTGCACGGTGAAACAGGCTTAGATGGGGCGGAATTACCTGAGGGGGACATAGTCGCTAACAAGGAAAATGCTATAAACTTAATGAGAAAAATTATAATGGAAAGCGATGAGAAGATAACTATAATAGTAACTGGTCCATTGACGAATATGGCTCTTTTATTAACATTGTATCCTGAAATAAAAGAGAAAATATGCGAGATTGCAATAATGGGAGGCTCTTGTTTCGGAGGTAATGTGACTCCATGCGCTGAATATAATATAAAAACAGATCCAGAAGCTGCGGACATTGTATTCAAAAGTGGAATTGAAATTGCAATGTGTGGTTTAGATGTAACTCACAGAGCATTGTTTACTAAAGAAGATTTTCAAGATATAAGGGAAATTGGTAATAAAACTAGTGAATTAGCATATAGAGTACTAGTAGCCTATTCAAAATACTATGAAGAAAATACTGAATTAGAAGGTATTCCAGTACATGACGCTTGTGCAGTTGCATACACTATTGATTCCAGCATCTTTGAAACCCAAAAATGTTATGTCACTGTGGAAACAAAAGGTGAATATACAACAGGACAAACTGTAGTTGACTACAGAGATTTGTTAAGAAAAGAGAAAAATACAAATGTTGCTTTTGATATTGATAAAGAAGCATTTTTGAATTTAATTAAAGATGCTATAAGGGAATTACCGTAAGAAAAGTTGAAATGTAACTATTTCGTAATTTATGAAATATATTTATATCATAAAATTATTGTATAAACCTTAATTTATTAATATAAAATTTAAGTATTTGGGGGGCGAACATGAAAAAAATATTTATTATTGTTATGATTACTCTGACATTGGGAGTTACTGGGTGTGGAAATAAAACCACTGAAAATAGTAAGAATTTAAACAATAGAAATACTTCAAATGTTACACAAAATGAAAATGGAAAAGATAAAGAAAAGGAAGAACAGAAAAATAAAGATGGGGCTTCGGAAAGCAGCCAAGAAATAAGAAATGCACTAAAAGAAGCAGTTGATAAAATAGAAAATGAAGGATTTTTTAAATATAACTTAAATTTAGTATATAGAGAAAATGGAACATATAAGTATTCAGAGTTGAAAGATTCAAAACAAGTAACAGATGGAGATGGATATAAATTCGAAGGCGACTTCTATTCAAACAAATTTGGTGCTATTGAAACTGTATTAGCATTTAATAAACTATGGATTGAATATGTTAATCAGGGAAATACGAATCTATTCAGTAGAGTTAAGAAAGATAGTGAAGCATATGAAGATATTATGAAGTTCAATAAAAATGGCTTAACAGAAAACTTTAAAACTGTTGAAATTGGAGAAGTAAGGAATTACAATGACTTTTATTATGTGTGGACTCATGAAGTGATTGAGGAATTAAGAAATGGAGAAATAACATTAAGAGAATATAACTGGATATATAAATTAAAAAAAGAAGAGATGGATTTCTATATTGTTGCTTTTACTGGAGATAAGGTATAGTTTTAGAATTATTAAGCTCAAGGAAATAATTTATTATTTCTTTGGGCTTTTACGATTTGATAAATAAAAACATTTGAAGATTGTATTGATAAAAAATAAAAATAAATGTAAAATATATGAGTCAATAATCATAAAGATTAATTATACGAGGAGGATTGGTATGAAGTCTAATATGAAAGATATTTCAAAGCAGTTAAATAAAGAAGCTATTATGACAATAGGTTTATACATATTCTTTTTCGTATGGTGGTATGTATTATCATACGGATTAGGTAATAAGGATGTTAGTCAGTACAAGTATATTTTTGGTCTTCCTGAATGGTTTTTTTATAGTTGTGTGTTAGGGTATGTAGTAATATGTCTAGCAGTTTTTGTTATGGTAAGAGTATTTTTCAAAGAGATTGATTTTGAAGATGCTGATGAAAAATCAAGGGAGAATAAATAAAATGGAAAAAATATACATATTATTACCTATGATAGGTTACCTAATTGTAATGTTTGTCGTAGCATTATTTTGTAGTAGAATTAAAACTAATAAAGGTGGAGAGGGATTCATTCAAGAGTATTTCATAGGTGGAAGAACAATGGGTGGATTTGTTTTGGCTATGACGTTAATAGCAACATATGCCAGTGCTAGTAGTTTTGTTGGAGGACCGGGGGTGGCTTATAAGCTTGGCTTTGGGTGGGTATTACTAGCAATGATACAGGTACCAACCGCTTTCTTGACTTTAGGCGTCTTAGGAAAAAAATTTGCAATTATATCCAGAAAAATAAAAGCAGTAACAATTACAGGATTTTTAAAGGCTAGATATGAAAGTAATGCTGTAGTTATTTTATCATCTGTAGCTATACTTGTGTTTTTTGCTGCTACAATGGTGGCTCAATTCATTGGTGGGGCTAGATTATTTCAGACTGTAACAGGTTATTCATATAAAACAGGACTAATAATATTTGGATTATCTGTAGTATTATATACTACTATTGGTGGTTTTAAGGCAGTTGCAATTACGGATGCAATTCAAGGGGTAGTTATGATGATAGCTACTGTATTTCTTTTTTATTCAGTTGTTAAGTTTGGCGGTGGAATGGATAGTATATTGTATAAAATTCAAAAGGTTTCACCTTCAATGTTAACACCGGATGCTGGAGGTGCTATAGCTAAACCATATATACTTTCATTTTGGATTTTAGTAGGTTTTGCTGTTCTTGGACTTCCTCAGACATCAATTAGATGTATGGGATTCAGGGATTCAAAATCATTACATAATGCCATGATAATTGGAACAGTTGTTGTAGGATTCTTAATGTTAGGTATGCATATTATTGGAGTTTTTGGATCAGTAGTTGTTCCAGGTATTGAAATAGGGGATATGGCAATACCCCAAATAACTTTAAAGGTAATGAATCCGATTTTAGCTGGAATTTTCATTGCTGGTCCATTGGCTGCAATAATGTCTACTGTAGACTCTATGTTAATATTAGCATCTGCAACTATAATAAAAGATCTATATATAAATTTATTTGGTGGTAAAGAAGAGGAGAAGATAGTTTCTAAAATGAGTTTTGTTATTACTGGTTTAGTGGGAATGTTAGTTTTCTTTTTGTCATTAAATCCTAAAAGCTCATTAGTTTGGATAAATTTATTCGCTTTTGGAGGATTAGAAGCGGCTTTCTTATGGCCAACAATTCTAGGTTTGTATTGGAAGAGGGCTAATGCATTAGGTGCACTGATTTCCATGATATCCGGGGTAGGTGCATATGTGATTTTTACTTTGTATTTTCCAAAACCTTTTGGTATGCATCAGATTGTACCAACAATACTTATATCTTTGTTAGGGTTCATAATTGGAAGCTATATTGGGAAAAAACCAGGTAAAGAAATTGAAGAATTGTTTTTCTATTAAGAGGTGTGTGTACACCTCTTTTGCTTTTTCTTTTACTTTGAGATAAGGGTGAAAAAATGTTAAAATATAGGTAAGGAAGTGAAAGGAGGGGTTCAGATATGTATCCGTGGGAAAATAATGAAATTACTGGAATTAATACTGAGGAGTCTGTTGTACAAGCATTTCATTTTAAGAGTGTTGAGGATGCTCTTGCGGACGAGAATAAGAGTATTATTTCCTTGAATGGTAGATGGAAATATAAGATTTTCAAAAATGCCCATAGTGTTGTAGAAAATTTTTATGATACAGAATTTGAAGATTCGAATTGGGAAAGAGTTTCAGTTCCTTCAATTTTAAAGGGAAATAATCATGAAGTTACATATGGATATTTTAATTTTAGTGATATGACTAGAAAAAAAACTATTCCTAAAATTACTGGAAAATCGAGTAGAGTAATTGTTTATAGAAGAAGTTTTCACGTAAGCAAACGATATAATACTGGAGAATTATATTTATGTTTTGAAGGGATGATACATTCGTTTAATGTATATTTAAATGGAAAGAATATTGGGTATTCTTATGGAAAATTGACACCAATTGAATTTGAAATTTCAGAGAACATAGTAGAAGGAAATAATACTATATGTATTGAAATGGTTGAAATTTCAGAAAGTACATATTTGCACAGTAAAGAATGTTGTATTTGGGGAATTGTGAGGAGTGTATTTATTTATTATGAACCAAAATTACATTTACGGGATATAAATGTGGTTTATAGCTTAAAAGAGGATTTAAGTGATTGTGATTTAAAAGTTGAACTAAAATTGAGAGATACTGGTGCAAAGTTAAAAAAATGTAGTGTAGAAGTTATGTTAGGTGAATATGGTTATTTGCCTGAAAGGATTGGGGAAATAACATGTAATGATGTTACAAGGGAAAAAAATATTGAGTGTGAATTTGAACTGAAAAATATAAAGAATTGGTCTTGTGAAAATCCTAATCTATATAATATTATTTTTAAGGTTATTGATGATTGTAATGAAATAGTTTCTATTAAAAAACAAGTTATAGGTTTTAGAGAGATTACAATAAAAAATAACATTTTAATGATAAATAGAAAACTTGCTGAAATTAAAGGGATAAATGGAGCCAACTTATTTAATATAGAACATAACTATCCAGAGAATGAGAAGAGTTTTGAAGAAGAGGTAAAAAGACTCAAACAGTTCAATGTAAATGCAATAATAATAAACGAATATCCCTATCCCCAAGTATTCTATAAATATTGCGATATTTATGGTATATATGTTGTTGATGAAGGAGAAATATGTAATTTTAATAAAAAAATGGGTAAGAAAATTGTTAATGACGAACAATGGCTTCAATATTGTAAAGATAGAGTTATTAGCATGATTGAGAGAGGGAAAAATCATCCTAGCATAATTATGTGGTCGTTAGGTAGAATACCAAGTTTCGGAGAAAATATCGAAAATTTATATGAAACTCTAAAAAAGAGGGATAAGAACCGTCCAGTATTTTATCTTGGTGATAATGAATTGACTATTAGTGATGTGTTTGCTGTGAAAGAGGGAACTCCAAATTTTCAAAGAGTTACTGGAGAGCTTAAAGAGTTGAGTTATCCAATAAGGGAGAGAATAAAAAATATTACAAGAGGGTTTGTAACAACATCATTAGAGAGATATAAAAACAAACCAATTTTATACTTATCTTATGGAGGATTTAATGATTATCCAATGGGAATGTTAAATGAACATATAAATGAGTTCAAAAAATATGAGAATTGGATTGGTGGATTCTTAAATGTTTATTCAAGCAATGTAATTGTGTGTGAAGAAAAATTCAATATAATAAAGAAAAAAAAGGACAATATACTTATTGATAATGGAATAATAAATCCCATAGCGTATGAAATAAAAAAATGTTTTCAGTCCATAAATATAGAACTAATAGATCATGAGAAATTGGTATTTGAAATAAAAAATGAGTACAAGTTTATTACTACAGAAAAATTTGATACTATTATTAAGTTTATAAAAGATGGAGAGGTGCTTAGTACTCAAGTCATAAATCATCCTATTATACCTCCTAGTGAGAGTTGTATTATAGATTTATTTCATTTCAATATTGGAGATAAAATAGGTGATTTTAATCAGATTGAATTCTCATTTGTTTTAAATAAAAATACTGAATGCTATGAAGCTGGAATGGAAGTGGCATGGGAGCAATTTGAATTTAAGATTCAGACTGAAAAGTTATATTCAGAATCTAAAGAATACTGTAATCTTTTTAGTAAGAATAAAAAAAATAATTGTATTGAAGATTATACAATTAAAAGTAAACCTAATAATTTGAAGATTAAAAATATATCTGAAAGATATTTAATAACAGGTAGTAAATTTGAAGTTAGTGTTTGTAAAAAAACTGGGAATATACTCCTTGAGATTAAAAAAGACCCTAATCTTGATAAAAGTTATTCGATGGAGGTGTGTAGTGCTAGCATAAAAGATTTTAAAAAGAAAAAATTTTTAATACTGAAAATTCAAGAAAAATTAAAAAAGAAATTAGCATACGGTAATGGAGTAATTGGACCAAAAATTATATTAGAGGCAGACTGTATAAATATTTGCTTTTACATAAAGGATAGACTATTAGGGGGTAGTTTTTTTCAAATTTATAAAATTTTTGATTCTGGTAGAATATATTGCAACTATTCTTGCCAAGGAGGTAGAAGTTCTAAAAATTTTATAGCAAACATTAATATAATCTCTCATATTAAAGAAGTTAACTGGTATGGAAGAGGACCATATAAAAGCTACCCGTGGGCAAAGAGTGGTATGAAATATGGGAAATTTGAAATAATGTCAAATGAGGATAATTCAAATTTTGGAAGAATAAGTGATGTGAAGAAAATTGATTTTCTTTTAGAAGATGGAGTATATAATTCAGTAAAGTTTATGTCCGAAGTAGATATAGTAATAGATAACAACAGTATATTAGAAAATTTAAACAAGGTTCCGTTGGCTATCAAGATTTTAAGTGATCAAAAACTTGAATTGAAAAAGAGTAATATAATGTATTATGAAAAGAATAATTTTAAAAAAAATAATAATAAAGAATTAGAATTTATTATTGAATTAGGAAGTAATTAAGTGAATAAAGGGGATTTTAAATTGAAAAAGAGAAGAGTTTTGGGGAGTATATTATTGATTTTTGGTGTTTTAAGTGGTATGTATTGTATAATGTTTTATTTATCATATAAAAAAATAACCTTTGGTACTGATATATTATTAATGGTTTCAATTTTGACTTTATTAGATGGATTAATAAAAATAAATAATAAAAAGAAGCATAATCTCATAAAGTATTGCGAAAAATTTATGGATTTTATAATAATAATTGTAGCATTTATTTTTTTGACAGGTGAAATGCTAATACAAAACGGAAGACTTAGGAAAACTCAAGGTTTAAGTGGAAGTATGGTGATTATTGGGTACATAAATTCAGAGGATGAAGAAACGATTAATGAAAGAGTTGATAGAGCATATGAGGTGTATAATAAAATAAAGTATTTTCCTATTATAATAGTAAGTAATAATACAGATCAAAATAATGAAAATTATAACTATGGTATAACAATTAGAGAAAAAATGTATGAAAAAGGATTTGAGAGGTTTTCTGTTAAATTAGAAAACAAAGAAAAGACTTTATTAGAAAATCTGAAAAATGTAAAGAAGTACTTGGAAATAAAAAATGAAAATGTTATTAATGATTATAATATAACAGTGATAACAAGTGATTATAATGTGTTCTTAGCATCACTTATTGGACAAGAGATGGGATTAAATATACAAGTTGAATCTGTACATACTCCATTTTTAAAAGTTCCGCAAGCCCATGTAAGAGAGTACTTTGCTATATATAAAACTTTTTTCTTTGAACTAATACCATATATGCAGGAAAGATAGAGGGGAAGAAACTTTTATATTAAGATTAAAAAAAATCACAGTTATAGAGATTCCATAGTTAAACTTTATTTATACATATCTCAAAATCGCAGAGCTTCAATGAGTTTTGAGTATGTATAAATTTAGATTCAACTCGGAATCTCTATATAGAGATTCCAACTCAAATCTTTATTTATACGTGTCCATAACTCATTGATACGCTGAGATTTTGGAACAAGTATAAATAAATTTTTGGACTGGAATCTCTATATCTGATGATAACTGTGATTTTTTTAGATTACATTAAATGAGTGTAAAAATATAGCTATAATTGAAAGTGGTGCAATTAATTTTATAATTATTGAATATGAGTAATAAACTAACGGTGAAATTTCTTTATCACCGGATACTTCTTTTAGTACATTTTTTGATCCCCATACCCAACCAGCAAAAATACATATTAATAAACCTGTTAGAGGCAATGTTATCTTTGCAGTAATGAAATCAAATAAATCAAAGAATGTCATTCCGAAGATTTTAAATTCTGAAAGTGAACTAAATGATAATATACTAGGTATTGATAATAGGAAGATAATGCTTGAAGAAACAAAAGTAGCTATGTTTCTAGAAATATTGAATCTCTCATTTACAAATGAAACTACAACTTCTAATAAGGATATTGTTGAAGTAATTGCTGCAATCCCTATTAAAGAAAAGAATAACAGACCAAAGAAATTACCTAGTGGCATTGATTCAAAAACAGCAGGTAGTGTTATAAATATTAAACTTGGACCAGCATCTGCTTGGAACCCGTAAGCGAAAACCGCAGGGAAAATTACTAGACCTGCTAATAAAGCTATTAAAGTATCTGCGATTGTAACTTGTAAAGAAAGTGAGGCTAAATCTTGGTCCTTCTTTACGTAACTTCCATAAGTTATGATGATACCCATTGCTAAACTTAATGAATAAAATGCATGTCCAAGTGCTTCAAGAAAACTATCAGGTGTTAACTTTGAAAAATCAGGTTTGAATAAAAAATTCACACCTGCACTTGCTCCATCTAGAGTTAAAGATCTAACCATAAGAATAACTAATATAACTAATAGTAATGGCATTAAAATTTTACTATATTTCTCAACACCTTCTTTGATACCTGCAATAACGATGAATGCGGTAATTGCTATAACTATTAGACTGGCTAAGATTGCACCTGTTGCATTTCCAGCAGTAGAAGTAAAGTAATTCGCTAGTTCAGCTGGTGCAACGGAAGAGATTGCTCCAGTTGCATATTTACCAATGTAGGTGAATACCCAACCTGCTATCATAATATAAAATGATAATATCATAAATGGTGTAAATGCTGATAAAATTCCCGTTATGAACCATGGGGTATTTGGTTTTATCTTCTTAAATGAATCAACAACATTAGCTTGTCCAAATCTTCCTATTGCAAACTCTGTCATCATAAGTGGAAAACCAATTACGGCGATACATAATAAATAAACTAAAATGAAAGCGGCCCCCCCGTTTTCACCAACTATATATGGAAACTTCCATATATTACCCAAACCTATTGCTGACCCAGCAGCTGCTGCAAGTAGACCCAATTTTGAGCCAAAATTATCCCTTTTCATTGTAAATCCTCCTTTGTTTTTTTTTTTTTTTTTTTTTTTTTTTTTTTTTTTTTTTTTTTTTTTTTTTTTTTTTTGAATTTTCTCGCATGTGAAGTTAATAAATAAAAAACCTTCATTCCTATGACGTGTAATCACTATCATAGGGACGAAGGTTAAATTTCGTGGTACCACCCTAATTCACAATTTCGAATTGTATCTTAATCAGATCTAGCAATAATTTCAATGCAAATTGCTTAATCTTAGTCAAATAACGGTGACAACCGGATTAACTTACTAACTTGCGCTTTCAGTCTCTCAGCTCAGGAATGATCATTACATATATACATTAACACCGAATCTCAGCAACAACGGTTCTCTGTAATTAATGGGGTATATATCTTTCTTTCCTTCAATGCTTTAAAGTGTTGTTGTATATATTATATTCATATTTATATTTCGTGTCAATAGAAAAAAATGAAAAATTTAAATTGTAAACTTGCAAATCAGGAATTGACTCTAATTCTAATGGCACAAGATTCTTTTCCTAGTGCATAGTATTATTTAAGTTTTAATTTAGCATTATGGTTTATCTCAATAATCATTAATTAATTCATTAAATAAATCATTGTTAATATAAAAAAATAATTGCAATGGGTAAATTATAGAGATTCCAAGTTAAAACTAAACTTATACATACTCAAAACTCATTGAAGCTCTGCGATTTTGAGATATGTATAAATAAAGTTTAACTATGGAATCTCTATACTTGTTGTATACATATATCTTGATAAAATAGTCAATAAGTAATAATATATAGTAGGAACATAAAAGTACTCACATGATTCAATGGGAACAATAGAGATGTTTTGAAGTAAAAATAATGAAGGGATGGTGAAGCTTCAGAGTAGTTTCTGAAATAATTATGAATAATATAATAGACGTACATACACATACAATGGCTGGTGGTCATGCTTATAGTACATTGCAAGAAAATATTCAAGAAGCCCAAAAGAAGGGATTAAAGATACTTGGATACAGTGAGCATGGACCTAAAATGCCAGGAGGGCCGCATATATTTCATATAGCAAATCAAAGAGTAATACCAAGAAATATTGAAGGGATGATTATTCTTAAAGGGTGTGAGGCAAATATCATTGATTATGATGGAAATGTCGATATACCTGAGGAGATTGCAAATAAGCTCGATTATATGATAGCTAGTTTACATGATGTTTGTATAGAGAATGGTGGCATAGATAATAATACTAGAGCCATAATGAAAGCTATGGAAAATCCAAATGTTATGATTATTGGTCATCCAGGGAATCCACAGTTTCCAATTCATGTTGAAGATGTGATTAAAAGAGCAAAAGAATTAAATGTGTTGATTGAAATAAATAATAGTTCCTTTGGTTCATCAAGACCAGGTAGTAAGGAGAGATGTCTGAATATTGCTGAATTATGTATGCATCACCAAGTGGATATAATATTAGGTAGTGATTCGCATATTAGTTATTCCATAGGTGATTTTACGGTGGCAGTGAGTGAATTAGAAAAAATAGGGTTTGATGAACAATTAATAATGAACACTAAGTTTGAAAAATTTTTGAGTTTCTTACAGAACAAAGGGAAAATAAAAGACATAAATATTTAAAAGTAGTTATTTATATAACTGGAGGAAAATTAATGGGTGAGAATAAACTTAAAGGGCATATTGCGTGTTTGATTACTGTTATTATATGGGGAATGTCATTTGTAAGTATTAAGTATTGTTTAGAGGTTTTTAGACCAATGTCTTTGGCTTTTATCAGATTTTTAATAGCAAGTATTATTCTCTTTTTTGTTACAAGAAAAAGTGAAAAATTTGATAAGATTGACAAAAAAGACATTCCGCTAATGGCTATTAGTGGAGTAATAGGTATAAGTATTTACTTTTTTTGTGAAAATAATGGTATAGAGCATACAGAGGCAAGTGTTGCTTCTTTACTATTAGCAACAATTCCAATTATTACACTATTTGCAGATAGAATTGTTTTTAAACAGAAGCTTACTTTAAGAAAATGGATGGGGATCTTAGTTTCATTTGTTGGTGTTGCAATGATCATAGGGGTAAATTCAGTTGGAAATTCTGATATAATTGGATATATTTATATGATTGGTGCGGTTCTAGCTTGGGTAATATATAGTGTATGCACAAAACCTTTAGTGGATAAATATAGCCAGATAACAATAGTTTATTATCAATCCATGTTTGGGGCATTAGCACTATTTCCATTCGTTTTTACTGAAAAGAATAACTGGGAAATGTTGAACTTGGCTGTTGTATTAAATGTTTTATTTCTTGCAATATTCTGTTCAGTATTAGGATATGTTTGGTATGTTTTTTCTGTAAATGAATTAGGAATTTCTTTATCATCTTTATATATCAATTTAATGCCGTTAGTAACATTAATAGGAAGTTATTTTATTTTAGGAGAATCATTTGGATTGAATAAACTATTTGGAGGAGGTTTTGTAATATTATCAGTATTTATAGTAAGTTATAAAAATTCACAAAATCAAAATCAAGTAGAAAAAACTGTTTATGAAGTTAATTGAATATATTTAGGCGCATTAAATGCGTCTTTTTTTATTTGGTTTATTTGATAAACAATTAACAAAAGTTTATAATTACTTTAAACAAGTACATGATTTTATTATGTAGAAAGTAAGGTAAATGACTATAAATGACAGTATTCCTAAAGAAGTAACATTAAATACTAAAGAAATTCAAAACAAGTACAAAAAACACTTTAAAAATTATTTGATAAAAATTTCACAAAAAGTATTTACAGAACAAAAAACTTTGTGATATAATTAACATGCAAACGAGGAACAAATACTTTTGTAAAGGTATTTAAATGAAAAAATATAAAAATTAACATAAATCTTTAGTAGAGAGGTGTTTATAATGGCGGTAAAAACAGTACAAGATTTAAGAAAGAGAATTGAAGAGATTAAAAGAGCACAGAAAGAATTTTCAACTTTTTCACAAGATAAGGTTGATGAAATTTTTAGACAAGCTGCTATGGCTGCTAATAACTCAAGAATTAAACTTGCTAAGATGGCAGTTGAAGAAACTGGAATGGGAATTGTAGAAGACAAGGTTATCAAAAATCACTTTGCTTCAGAATATATTTATAATAAATACAAAGATGAAAAAACATGTGGAGTAATTGAAAAGGATAATGCTTTTGGTATAACAAAAATTGCTGAACCAATCGGAGTAATAGCTGCTATAGTACCTACTACTAATCCAACATCAACAGCGATATTCAAAGCTTTAATAGCATTGAAAACAAGAAATGGTATAATTTTTTCGCCTCATCCAAGAGCAAAGAATTCAACGATTGCAGCTGCAAAAATAATTCTTGATGCTGCAGTAAAAGCAGGCGCTCCTGAAGGAATAGTTGGGTGGATTGATGAACCTTCAATTGAAATGTCTCAAGTAGTAATGAGTGAAAGTGATTTGATACTTGCAACTGGAGGACCAGGAATGGTTAAAGCGGCATATTCTTCTGGAAAGCCAGCAATCGGTGTTGGTGCAGGTAATACTCCAGCTATAATTGATGATACAGCACACATAAAAATGGCTGTTAACTCCATATTATTATCTAAGAGTTTTGACAATGGAGTTATATGCGCATCAGAACAGTCAGTTTTAGTAATGGATAAGGTTTATGATGAAGTTAGAAAAGAATTTGCTGATAGAGGAGCACATTTATTAGCAAAAGATGAAATAGATAAAGTAAGAAAAGTAATCCTAATAGACGGCAGATTAAACGCAAATATTGTTGGACAATCTGCACATAAAATTGCTGAAATGGCTGGTGTTAAGGTTCCAGAAGCTACTAAAGTATTAATTGGAGAAGTTGATTCGGTAGAATTATCAGAGCCATTTGCACATGAAAAATTATCACCAGTATTAGCTATGTATAAAACAAAGACATTTGATGAAGCGTTAGGAAAAGCTGTAAAACTTGTTGAAGAAGGTGGATTTGGACATACTTCAGTATTATATACTAATACGAATAAATCGCAGGATAGAGTTGATAAATTTAGTGCTGCTATGAAGACTGGTCGAACTATAATAAATATGCCTTCATCTCAAGGAGCAATTGGTGATTTGTATAACTTTAAGCTTGCTCCATCTTTAACACTAGGATGTGGTTCATGGGGAGGAAACTCTGTATCTGAAAATGTTGGAGTTAAACACCTATTAAACATAAAAAGTGTTGCCGAGAGGAGAGAAAATATGCTTTGGTTTAGAGTACCAGAAAAAGTTTATTTCAAATATGGAGCATTAGGAGTAGCGTTAAGAGAACTTCAAGATCTTAATAAAAAGAGAGTATTTATAGTAACTGATAGAGTTTTATATAATTTAGGATTGGCTGATAAGATAACTGAGGTTCTAGATGAATGTGGAATCGACAGTAAAGTATTTATGGATGTAGAACCAGATCCAACTATAGCTACTGCTAAAAAAGGTGCTGAGGAGATGAGAAGTTTTGAACCAGATACAATCATCGCACTTGGTGGTGGATCTCCAATGGATGCTGCTAAAATCATGTGGGTTATGTATGAACATCCAGAAGTTGCATTTGAAGATTTAGCAATGAGATTTATGGATATAAGAAAAAGAGTATATAAATTCCCTACACTTGGAGAAAAAGCTATGTTTGTAGCAGTACCTACTTCAGCTGGTACTGGATCAGAGGTAACACCATTTGCGGTTATTACTGACGAAAAAACAGGAATTAAATATCCTTTAGCGGACTATGAATTGACACCAGATATGGCAATAGTAGATGCTGAATTGATGATGAATATGCCTAGAAGTTTAACAGCTGCCTCTGGAATTGATGCATTAACTCATGCATTAGAAGCATATGTTTCAGTATTAGCTTCTGATTATACAAATGGACTTTGTTTAGAAGCTATCAGACTTATATTTAAATATTTACCACAGGCATACAATGACGGAGCAACGGATATTAAAGCAAGAGAAAAAATGGCACATGCCTCAACAATTGCTGGTATGGCATTTGCAAATGCATTCTTAGGAGTTTGTCACTCAATGGCTCATAAACTAGGAGCTCAGCATCATATACCACATGGTGTTGCTAATGCTTTATTAATAAATGAAACAATCAAGTTTAATGCAGTTGATAATCCAAGAAAGCAGGCAGCATTCCCACAATACAAATATCCAAATGCTAAGTGGAGATATTCAAAAGTTGCAGATTACTTAGGACTTGGTGGAACAACTGAAGAGGAAAAAGTAAATGCATTAATTAAAGCTATAGACGAATTAAAAGAAAAGATTAATATTCCAAAAACAATAAAAGATACAGGGGTTTCAAGAGAAAAGTTCTTCTTATCATTAGATGAGATGTCAGAGATGGCATTTGATGATCAATGTACAGGAGCTAATCCAAGATATCCACTAATTAGTGAAATCAAAGAAATGTATATTAATGCATTTGAAGGTGAGAAGATAAATAAAAAGACAAAAGCCCAAAAATAATCTAACCCTCATGCAAAAAATATAAAGAGACTAATCTAAGTGATTAGTCTCTTGTTTTTGTTGAAATTAACCATTTTTAAAAGTATAATGTTTAAAAGTGGTTGCATTATTGAAAGTAGGTGAGATTTTGGATATTAGTAATAATGTTTTTGAAGAATATGCTTCAGCAAGCAAAAAAGCAAGAAATGAACAATTGAGAGACAGGGGTAAAGGCCAAGATGGATATCTACAATCTCTTGATAGAATAATTAAAGACAAAGATATTGTAGCAGAGGTTCCTCTTGGAATAAAGTCAATTCCTATTAAGAAAATAGTTGGAACTTATTATTATACAAGAAGTAGAGACTTTTCCTGTGGTTTTTTACCATTAAAAGAACAGAATACTGAGTTTGCGGAGAAGTGGAAAAGCCTTTGCAAATCGCATTTAGAAGAAGGTATAAGAGAGCCTATTAGAGTCTATGAGTTTATGAATAAATACTATGTGCTGGAAGGAAATAAAAGAGTAAGTGTTCTTAAGTATTTTGATGGATATTCCATTGAAGGTAATGTTACAAGATTGATACCTAAGAAGGATGAAACAGATAAGGAAAATAAATTATATTATGAATTTCTTGATTTCACAAATAAAACTGGAATTTTTGATATTTGGTTTAAAAAAGGAATTTTCTTTCGAGAATTAATGAACTATCTTGAAGAGTATAAGCCTGAACCATTAGAAGGAAGGGATAAGTATGAGCATTTCTATAAAAAGTTTTATATACCATTTAGGGTTGAGTATAAAGAACTTGGTGGAGGTGAGTTAAAAATTACCACAGGTGATGCAATTTTAGAATACATAAGAACTTATGGTTTATCTAATGAATTTAAAATTGAACGCCGAGAAAGGGTGAAAAAACTTCTTGAAGAATTGTTACTAGCTCAAGATGTTTCTAAGGTGGAGATTCAAACAGAACCTTTTGAAGTATTTAAAGGGAATGTTATTACATCGCTTACACATCTTGTTACAAGTACAAAAAAACTAAATGTTGCATTTTTATACGAGAAAGATATTGATTCTTCAGCATGGGCATACACCCACGAGAAGGGACGACGCTTTGCTCAAAATATATTAAGTGATAAGATAAATACATGTTACTTTGATAATATTCCTATTGATGATAATAAGGCATATGAAAAGATAAAAGAAATAGCTGAAAAGGATTTTGATATTATTTTTACTACATCACAAAAGAACTTAAGAGCTACACTAAGAGCGGCATTAAAATATGAAGATATTAAATTTTTCTGTTGTTCACCAGTTCAAGCATTTAAAAATATGAGTACTTATTTCGGAAGATCTCATGAAACTATGTATTTATTAGGAATGATTGCAGGTACAATGACAAAATCAAATGTTATTGGTTGTATAGAACAGTATAGTAGAACATCTGTAATAACTGGAATTAATGCATTTGCTCTAGGAGTGAAATCAGTTAATGCTTCAGCTAAAGTTAATGTAATATGGACAGATGATTATGAAAACTTTGAGAAAAAAATTAATGATATTAAGAGTTTAGCAGATAATGGAGCAGATTTAGTGTTAAAGCGTGGTGTAACACAAGGAGGAATGAGTGGAAGAAATATTGCACTTTATCCTATAGAACGTGATAAAAGCTTAAAATATACCTTTGGTGATTATTTATGTACAATAAAGTGGGACTGGGGGAAATTTTATGAGAAAGTCTTAAGAAATATTACAAATGGTAGCTGGAAGGGGATATTTAGTACTGAGAGTAAAAGAGTTAGCTTTATGTGGGGAATGGATTCAGGGATAATAGATATAAAATACCCCAAAAATCAAATAAGCTTCCATGCTAGCAGAACAATAAAGCTTGTCAGACAGGCAATAATTGATAATAAAATTCATACATTTGAAGGACCTATTTATGATAATCAAAATCTTCTAAGGGTTGGAGAAAATGATTATGCTAGTTATAATAAGATGTTATATATGGATTGGTTTGTTGAAAACGTTACTGGTGATATTCCAAAGAAATTCTAGGAAAAGGTGAAAAGTGTGAAGGTACTCTTGGTTTCAGATATTGAAAGTAAATATATTTGGGATTACTTTGATAGAGAACGATTTAAAGATATAGAATTAATTATTTCATGTGGAGATTTAAAAGAGTCCTATTTAGAGTTTCTTACTACAATGATAAGAGCTCCGTTGTTTTATGTTCCAGGAAATCATGATAAGAATTATTTGAAAAATCCTCCAGGGGGTTGTGTAAATATTGATAATTCTGTTGTTACTTTTAAAGGGATTAAATTTTTAGGAGTGGGGGGATCTCACAAATATAATGACGGGCCGTTTCAATATACTCAAAAAGGGATGATTAAAAGAATTAAAAGATTAAAATTTAAATTATGGAAAAATAAGGGCTTTGATATACTGGTTACTCATTCTCCAGGTCGCTGGCTTGGAGATGGAGATGATCTGTGTCATCAAGGATTTGTGGTATTCAATGAATTAATAGAAAAATATAATCCAAAGTTCTTTTTTCATGGACATCAGCACCTTAATTATGGGAATAATAAAAGGATCATTTCATACGGAGAAACAACTATAATAAATGCATATAATTATTTTATAATAGATATATAAAGATATCGATTAAAGGCTAAATGTAAAGTAACCATTTAGCCTTTAAAACTGTATTTATATAATTATAGGAGGAGAGTTATAGTTAAAGTTATAACTATAGATTTATTATGTACATAAATCATTAAAAATATTTTTTATCACTGTTGTTATCTCCTAGCATATTAATTTTTCTTATATAAAAGAAATATATAAATAATCTAAATATGCAGATGAAACATATAAAACATATTAGCGCATAACAATTATCAATATTACCTTTGTGAAAATTATAAATTATTAATAATAAAGATATTAAAATTAAAAATAAACATTTCAAATAATGAAACGTTGAATTAAGAGGTTCTCCTAAACCTTTGTTTTTTTTTTCAATTGAGATAGTTAATATAACAATCCCTATGAATAAAAGAAGGAGTAAAAAAAAGTAAAGCAATTACTAAATTATTTTTGGTTTTAATTTCTTTGTTACAAATTCTACAAACAATTTTTTTCATATAATTATCACCACCGAATAGATTGAATATTGGCAATTACTATTATATTATATCATATTAAGCGCTATATGTGGGGTATATTGTTTGATTCATAAACAAATTTCCATTTTAAACATATTATACAATATAAATAATTAGATTGTTAAGGAGTATTAGATGGGATTGAAGTCAAAATTAAAAGTTGAGGCCATGGAATTGCTGCATAGAGGGAAAAAATTTTATAGAGAACTAAGTTATAAAAACGGTGGAAAGTTAATGAAGGGCAGTGATGTACAAGAAGTTCAGAAGATACTAAATAAAAAAGGATATAAGTGCAAAATAGATTCAATTTATGGTGCAGAAACACAGGAAGCTATTAAGAAATTTCAATATAATAATTGTATTAAAGTTGATGGAATAGTTGGTAAAGTTACATGGAATGTGTTATTTAATTAACAATGGAAAGGGAGGGAATAAATTTTAGTAAATTTAAATTTCCTTTCCTTTAATAAATCCACAGGTATTATAAGCTAAATTCCTTGAAAAAAGCTATTAATTCGTTTATTATATACAATATTAAGAGTATTATATAGTTAGTTCAGTTTATAATTATATTTGACAATACTATATGGAAGAAAACATAATGAAAGGGTGAATAGGAAATGGAAAAAATTACATATAAAGAACTTGTAGAAGAGATTATCTCAAATTTTGAGGCACCTATTAGTTTGTTAGAAATGATTGGTGATAGTACTAGATTAATTAATGGATTACCAATGACGTATCTTCTAAGATATTTATCTAAAGAGGATGGCAACAATGAAGAAAAGAGAGATGAGTATTTCGTAAAACATATAAATAATACTCTTCTTAAAATTGAAAAAGATGACAAGGTATTTATTTTAGAGCAAGACAGTAGTGATAATGTTTTAAATTTTGATATTGGATAAAATAATGCACTAATTGTCGAAAAGTTGTTGAAATAATATTAAACTTCTGTTACAATATAAAACAAAGATGAAATTCGTCGAAATAATGCGTGTTACTGATACGATCAGGCATGAGCGAAGGAATTATGAAGATATAACAATATCTCCGTATTTTCTTCCTCATGCCTTTTTTATTTTGTCTAACTGTTGCAACGGTTGAAAATTAATAATTTTATAATGTAAAGGAGAATTATATATGGGTAAAAAGGTTTTTGGTGTTTTACAACAAGTTGGAAAAGCTTTAATGCTGCCTGTAGCGTTATTACCTGCGGCGGGGATTTTACTTGCATTAGGTTCTATGTTTCAAAATCCACAATTTTTAGCTTCAGCACCAATGTTTGGAGCGGGTTGGTTTCAACAAATAGCACTAGTTATGAAAGAGTGCGGGGGAATTGTTTTTGCAAACTTGCCACTACTATTTGCAGTTGGTGTAGCTGTTGGTCTTGCTGGTGGAGAAGGTGTAGCAGGTATTGCTGCAATTGTTGGTTTCTTAATAATGAATAAAACTATGGGTATTTTATCAGGAGTAACTAAAGAAATGGTTGGTACAAGCCCGGCTTATGCGGATGTATTAGGTATTCCTACATTGCAAACAGGTGTTTTTGGTGGAATAATCATGGGTGTTTTAGCAGCTCAAGTATATAAGAAATATCATACATTAGAATTACCGGCATATTTAGGATTCTTCCAGGGGAAGAGATTTGTTCCAATAATGACAGCTTTAGTTGCTATTATAACAGGAATTATTATGACATTTATTTGGCCTTATATACAAGGTGGATTAACTGCATTTTCACAAAATATGATAGATGCTAACAGAACATTAGCAGCTTTTGTTTTTGGTATTATTGAAAGATCATTAATCCCATTCGGATTGCATCATATATTCTACAATCCTTTCTGGTTCCAATTTGGAGAGTGGACAAATTCTGCAGGAACAATGTTTAATGGGGATTTTAATATTTTTATGGCTCAATATAATGAAGGTGTTAAATTTACAGCTGGTACTTTTATGACTGGTAAATATCCTTTTATGATGTTTGGTCTTCCTGCGGCAGCGCTTGCAATGTATCAAGAAGCAAAAACTAACAAAAAGAAAATTGTTGCAGGGATATTAGCTTCTGCAGCACTAACTTCATTTTTAACAGGTATTACAGAGCCAATCGAATTTACATTTTTATTTGTAGCTCCAGTATTATATGGTATTCACTGTGTATTAGCTGGTTTCTCATTTATGATAATGGAAATATTGAATGTTAAGATAGGTATGACATTCTCTGGAGGAGTAATAGATTACTTACTATATGGAGTTGTACCAAATAGAACAGCGTGGTGGTTAGTTATACCAGTTGGATTAGTTTTTGCAGTAGTCTATTATTTCTTATTCAGATTCGCAATTAGAAAATGGAATCTAATGACTCCAGGACGTGAAGAAGATGAAGATGGAGAAGAAATGAAGGCAGAAGCAGTTGAAGGTGAAGAATTAGCGGCTAAAGTTCTAGAAGCTTTTGGTGGGAAAGAGAATATTTCTAAATTAGAGGCATGTATAACTAGATTAAGAGTTACTGTTAATGATATTACAAAAGTAGATAAAGCACAATTAAAAAAACTTGGTGCAGCTGGTGTTGTGGAAATAGGAGATAATTTACAAGCAATATTTGGTCCTAAATCTGATACATTAAAAAGTCAAATAAAAAATATAATGAAAAGATAATCGAATACTAATTTAAGTTTATGTATAAAAAAAGATATATTTAATGCCTATCGATAATTCCAGTTATTGATAGGTTTTTTTATTCTACTTTTATTTTGGTAAAATGAAATTGTTGAAATTGAAATTTCTAATATTCTCATTTTAGAGTAAATGCGCTTATTTGCCGTTTATATGTAAGTTAAAAATAAAATCTTGGAGAATTCTCTAGAAATATGAACTTTAAGGTAAATACATGATATAATTAAAATGTACATGCTGAGGAGGAGGGATAGTTATGAGAGGAAAGAAAAAAATACTTTATTTTCTATTGATTGTTATTTGTTTAAATGCTTTAAATGTATTTGCAGATAATGAAGCTGATCTAAATAATAAAATTCAACAACTTCGTAAAAAATTAGAAAGTAATGTAGGTAACAAAAAAGAAATTAATAGTTTAATGGATGATATTGAAGGTCAATTAGAGAATTTAAGTATTGAAATTGAAAAACTTGATTTTGAACTTGAAAAAATTGATCAAGAGATAGAAAATAATGAGGCAAATATAAATAAGCTTGAAATTGAAATTGATGAACTTAATCAAGCATTAATTGAGGAAGAGGAAAAATTAGAGGCAAAAAAGAAAACATACAGCGAACAGGCAAAGTTTTTATACACGAAAGGGATAAGTAGTCAATTAGAAATTATATTTTCTTCTAAAAGTTGGGATGCCTTTATGAGTAATATCTCATTTACAAGAAAGCTGAGTGATCATAATAAAAAATTATTTAATGAAATAACTAAAGGTATGGAGAAAATAGAAAGTGATAGACAGAAGCTAGAAGCAACTAAGGTAAATATTGAATCCCTTAAAGCAGAAAATATTAAAAAGAGAAATCAAATTCAAGCATCCAAAGATGAACAAACAGCTTTGGTTAACAAAGCTAAAGATAAAAAATCTCAATTTGAAGAAACATTACGAGCTTATAATATTCAAGAAACTAATACAAAAAGACAAATTCAAGAAGCGAAAAACCAAATAGAAGCAATGAAAAAAAAGGCTCAAGAAAAACCTAATGTTAAACCAGGAGATGTAACAGGAGAAGATATTATTGCTTTAGCATCGAAATTTTTAGGTGACCCATATTTATGGGGTGGGACAAGACCTTATGATGGAAGCTATGGTTCAAGTTTTGATTGTTCTGGTTTAGTGCAATATGTATATAAGCAATACGGAATAGTTACAGGAAGAACTACATATGATCAAATTGTGCATTCAAATGGAAGATATGTTGATAGAGCTGATCTTAAACCAGGAGATCTTGTATTCTTTGGATCTAAATACAATCCGCATCATGTTGGATTATATGTAGGGAATAATACTTATTTACATGCTCCAAGAACAGGTGATTTTATAAAGATTTCTCCTATGACAAGACGAGATTATCTAGAAGGAAGAAGATTCCTACCAGATTAATTAAAAAAAACTTGAATTATTGTTTGGAGTTTGATAAAATATATTTATAAGAAACTTGTCGAAAATATAATGCGTGTTACTGATTAGATCAGGCATGAGCAAAGAAGAGTATAATGTATATCATTAGAACTTCTTTACTCGTGCCTTTTTTATTATAATTTATTATATTTAATGTATAAGGGTTTCAAGGGAGTGTGAACTATGAGTAAAAATGTTTTTAGTTTACTTAGCAAAATGTTTAAAAAAGAACAAAGGAAAATAGTGGAGAATCCGGCAAATGAAAAAATATCTGATGATATGAATATAAGTTCAAAAGAAACTAAAACTAGTACTGAAGAATTTATTTCACCATTGGAAGGTAGATTGTTAGAATTAAGCGTAGTACCAGATGCTGTCTTCTCACAAAAAATGATGGGTGACGGATTTGCAATTGATCCAGAAAGTGGAGAAATTGTGTCACCAATAACAGGAACAATAGTTACACTTTTTCATACTAAACATGCTATTGGTCTAGTTTCTGATAATGGAAGAGAGGTTTTAATTCATTTTGGAATTGACACAGTAGCATTAAATGGGGAAGGTTTCACAGCACATGTAAAGCAAGGAGATAAGGTTAACATTGGAGATAAATTAATTACTGTTGATTTAGAAAGTGTTAAAGATAAAGTTCCTTCTTTGATTTCACCTATTATTTTCACTAATTTAAAAGATGGAGAGAGTGTTGAAATCAATCCAAATAGAAAAGTTAGTTTAAGAGAAAAGGATATAGTTACTATTAAATAGAAACGCATTAAAACTACTTCAAGTTAAAATCAAAATATATATGCTTAAATACTCACACACACACAAATAAGTATTGTATTACTGATTTATGACTGGATAATATGTTTAACTCAAAAATATAAACATTGGAGGACGTTTTGTTAAGATATAAAATTATTAAAATCTTAAGTAATAATGTTGTTTTAGTATCTGGTGAAAAAAGTGATTACGTTCTTGTAGGAAAAGGAATTGGATTTGGTAAAAAGAAAGGTGACTACCTTGAAGATGAGAAAAATATTGAGCAAAAGTTTATTTCGATAAAAGGTCTTGATAATAATGATTATGATAGATTCTTTATGAAAATAAATCCAAATATTATTGAATTAATACCAAGTCTAATAAAGATTGTAGAAGAAGAAATTGGTGAAAAATTGAGTTCAACTATCAACGTTGGCTTAATTGATCACATTAACTTTGCTATAAAGAGAATAAGAGAAGGCATTGAAATTATTAATCCTTTTATGTTTGAAACTAAAGCATTATATCCGGAAGAATATTCTGCTGCAGAGAAGATGGTTAACTTTTTAAATGAAAAATTAGACATAACTATACCAAAGGATGAAATAGGATTTTTAACATTTTATATTTATTGTGGACGTACCGAGAAAAGCAAGCAGGAAGCTCTTCATTATTCAAAAATGATGAGTGAAATTATAGAATTTTTAAATAAAAGGATAAAAATTGAGCTTAAAAAAGATTCATTTGATTATAGAAGATTTATTATGCATCTTAAAGGTGTTAGAGATAGAGTCTTATATGATGAAACTTTAGAAAACTCATTGCTTAAAAAAATTAAACAAGAATATCCTTTAGAGTTTAAAGTTGCATTTGAAATATCAAAAATAATGGAGAAATATTTAAAGAAGAAGATTCCTCTAGATGAAGTTGGATTTATAACAATGCATATCTATAAAATAACTACTAGGAATAAGGTTACATAAATGTTTTGGGTGGCAATAGTAACATTAATCATTCTGTGCCTTTTATTTTATAAAAATAAGGATAATTTAAAGAATTTTAATAATAATGAAGAACAATTAGAGGAAATAATTCAAATAAATTCTTTTGCCAATGGAAAGGTAATAGATATTTCAGAAATACCTGATGAGACTATCTCTTCAAAACTTTTAGGAGATGGTATAGGTATTCTATCAAGTGGAAATAAAATATATTCACCAGTTGACGGAGTAATTTCTACTATTTTTGCTTATAATAATTCATTGGTTATAAGATGTGATGAAAATATTGATATGATTGTTCATGTGGGTATTAATACTATTAGCTTGGAAGGGCAAGGGTTTAAGTGTTTTTGCAAAGAGGGAGATAGGGTTAAATCTGGACAGTATATCATTGGATTTAACTTAGACATACTAGAGAAAAATAATATTCAACCAATAACATATATTTTAATTAATAGTATTATTGATAATATGAAAATAATGAAAACAAAAAAAGAAAATATTACATTAGGTGAGAGCTTAATGAAAATATATTATGAGATGGAGGATTAATATATGGAGAAATTAGTTAAAGTTTTAAATGAATCTGGGTTACACGCAAGACCAGCAGGTGCATTAGTAAAAGAAGCAAGTAAATTTGCATGCGACATATTTGTTGAAGCTAAAGGTACAAAAGCTAACGCAAAATCGATTATGAATGTAATGTGCTTAGGCTTAAAAAAAGATGACGAAGTTAAAATTATTGCTGAAGGCGCAGATGCGGCAGAAGCAGTTACTGCAATAAGTGGATTATTTGAGAATAAATTTGGTGAATAAAAAGCACTCAGCGAGTGCTTTTTTTTTATAAAAGTCTACCATTCCAACCCCAATCTGATATCTCTTGGAAAGTAATAAATATATTTGATTGAGGAATTGCTAATTCCTTTTCATATAAGGCGCAAATCGCTTCTGCCATTTTATCTTTATTATTTTTTGGTGCGCTTCCAAACAGTTTTATATCAACAAAGGCAATATTATGGCTATTCTCACCACCAAAAAAAATGTTATAGTTATCTTCAAAACCAACCATAAGCCATTGTTCAGTTTTGCCTGGTATAAGGCTTATTAATTCACCTAGCTTTTGTTTTATTAATATTTCTTTTTCTTTATTAAGAGAAATTGATAGTTTAGAATTTATAAATGGCATGTAAACCTCCTAAATTTTTATTTAATCTATTATAACATAATTTCAAGTAATGATAAAAAAATCAAAAGTAATAATAAATTGAATATATTAAAGGAGGTTGGAATTCAAAATATTCAAACAACGTGATATAATTAATCTAGGAGGTAGCATATGGATATGAATGTAAAGTATGTTAGAAAGAAAAAAATTGAAAGAACTATAGAAAAACTCAATGAAAATAATATGAATGCCGAGTTTTTCAATACACGAGAAGAACTACTAGAAAAAATTAAGTGTATGTTAAAATCTGATATGAATGTAACTGTTGGAGGTTCAATGACACTTTTTGAATGTGGATTGATTGAGTTATTAAGAGAATCAAATGTTAATTTTTTAGATAGATATAAAGAGGGATTAACATCTGATGAAGTAAGAAAAATATATATTGGGGCTTTTGATTCTGATATATACTTTACTAGTAGTAATGCTATAACTGAAGATGGATATCTTTTTAATGTAGATGGCAGGGGAAATAGGGTGGCAGCTATTACTTATGGACCAAAAAAAGTTATTGTAATCGTAGGTGCTAATAAAATAGTGAGGGATGTAGATGAAGCCATATATAGAAATAAAGAGGTTTCAGGACCTGCAAATGCTAAAAGACTAAATAGGAAAACCCCTTGTACAATTAGTGGTATTTGTAATGAATGTTCTAGTAGTGAGAGGATATGTTGTAGTTATGTTCTTACCAAAAGACAACTTGAAAAGGATAGAGTAAATATTTTTATTTTAGAAGAAAATCTAGGGTATTGATTTGTATAAAGTTAGGGGGAAAAGTTAAATATGAAAAATAAGGGAAACGTCAGGAAGTTGACAACTATAGCTGTTGTGGGTGCAATAATAGCTGGGGGGGGGCTATTAGGGTATGAAGAGCATTATAATAATAAATATAGAGGTGGTATTAGACCAAGCACTATAGTGGATCCAAAAGTGATAACACAACTAAAAAGTAGAGATCGTGAAAGGGATAATAAAGAAGTTGATATTTCAAATTATAATATTGAGTTATATTCAACAAACAAATCCTATTTAGGAAATCCTGATACTAGAAATGATGTTTGGTTAGAAACATTAGATAAAATTGAAAATGAATTGTTTAACGTAGCTTTAGGATTAGATGAGGAAAGTAAAGACATAATCAAGAATTGTATAGATAATATAAAAGAAAATTTAGATTCAATGAGTAATGAAGAAGTTTATATTGAAGTTTTAAAAATGAATGGATATTTACAAACAAATTATTTTTCTTTGGATGTGGATTTAGGTAGTGACAAGTTTTACCCTATAGGACTATGGTGGTATGGAGATGAAATTTATGTTGTTGATGCTAATAAAGAATATGTTGATCTTATAGGCATGAGGCTAGATTCCATAAATGATATTTCTACTAAGGATGTTTTCCCAAGAATAAACAAATTTGTTAGTGGAAAAACAGAAGAAGATAAAAAATTTAACAATATTGATATGTTAAATTTTTATATTTTAAAATGGTGTGGAATTATTAAAGAAGAGAATGAGTTTAAAGCAATATTCAGATTTTCCAAGGGAGATAAGGTGGAAGAAAAAATTCTGCCATTACAGGACGTAAGCAAATTGATGAAACCCAAATTTTCAATAAATAATTACAATAACATTCCTAAAATTGAAAATAAAAGTTCATTTGAGACGATTTGGTCAGAATATGATGAAGAAAATGATATATTTTATATCAAGTTTGATAAAATAATAGATTCTTTGTCTGCGGCTACGTATGAGCCAATATTAAAATTTAATTATTTATCAAGAGAAGATTTAAGTTATAATATTAATCAAAAAATTAAATCAAGTGATGAAATTAAAAAGGTAGTAATTGATTTCAGAGGATGTGAACCAACAGCTATAGAATTGACAGAATATTTCATGGATAGAATATTTAAATCTGTGGATAAAAATATAGCTAAATACGTTGTTCTAGATAAGACTAATGATTTAAGATTACTACATGAATTATCTGTTCTGAAGAATCAATTTGATTTTAGGGTAGTAGGAAAGAAACCATATTATTTATTCTGTGATAATCAATATTGCATACAAGAGTATGATTTAATATTAAATGCAGGAATATTTGTTGGATATCCAGTAAATGAAGGGACTGCAAAGATTGAAGAATTGCAGTATGATATTATTATTGATGAGAAGAGAATTAATTATGATAATAAAATAGATACAATTTATAAATATATTTCAAATATGAACTAAAAATTATGAAAGAATAACAGAATTTATTAATATATTACAGCTTAGAATTAGGGTTTCTCAAATGAGAGCCCTTTTGAATTAATCTTATTATTAGTGAAATAATAAGATTAGATTGAGAGGTGTAAATATGTTAAAAATATTAAAAAAGAGCTTTATATTTTTGGTAATGATAATTATGTTTTATAGCGCAAAAGTTTCAGGAAAGGATAAAGATGTTAAAGGTGAGTTTTATTATTCTTTAGCATATCACTGGGCCCCTATAATATATCATGATGTAGGTATTCTTTACGGAGAAAAAGGTTTAGAAGATATTCCAATGAGAATGGAGTTTGATAATGACTGGAAGGGAAATAATAATTGGGAAAATCTGACGATAAAAAATCACAAAAATAAAGGTTTTGATTATAAAGCATATGTATATTATTCAGTAGTTGAGACTCAAAAAGATTATTACATTATCTATTCATTATTCCATCCAAGAGACGAAGCTAACCAGCCGGGAAGCATAGATAAACATGAAAATGATGTTGAAAGTGTAATAATGAATATTAAGAAGAATAATTCTAATGAGGGAGTTTTTAATGCAATGATTACCCAATCCCATGGGTGGTGGAATTATTATAAAAAAGAACAATTGTCTTTTGATAAGCATAAGCCTAAAATATGGGTAGATTCAGGGGGGCATGCTATATATAATTATAATGGTGAAAGTGCAAGAGGATTTAAAAAAGATGGAGTGATTTTTGTACCAATTAAACAGTTTTCAAGTAAAGAAAGTAATTCTTTTTTTCAATCAATGATATTAAGTGGAAAACATGATAAAATAGGAAATTTTAAAAATTCATACGAATATAAACTTTTAAGCTTAAATAATTTATATATTAAAAATCAAAAGGATTTTATCAAAGGGAATAAAGAATTGTTTGTTAGTTTTGGTGTTTTAAATGGTGATACTCATGGGAAAAATAAAGCATGTTTTTTATGGGGAGCAAATGAAAGTAAAAAATACTATTCAGTTTTTGCATGGGAGGATCCAGTAGTCTTTTTTAATAATGGCTTTAAAGAATTGTGTAAAGATGTTAATCACAATTATATAAAGAATGATAATTATAATTACATAATAGAATTTGAAGATATTATTTATACTGAAGGTAGTAAAAATAGTATATATATCGATGTATATGTAGGTGATAAAAAGGTTATAAGCGAGTACGTTTGGAAAAAAAATAATGTTAATAAAGGGGAAAATGTAAAAATTAACTTATTTGGAGATCACAATAAAAACGGGTTTACATCTCCAACGAATAAGCTCTTTCTTTCAATCCCCTATAGTCGAGGTGAGCATATTTCTAATGTTGACATAATCCTAAGGAGAAAAGGTGGAACTTTAACTCATGAAATAGATAATAAAAAATTCGAAAACATTGAAAATATATCAACAAAATTTCAATATTATGATACAATGAATAAAAAGTGTAAAATAAAGTTAAAGCTAACAAAAAAACATATCTAATTTTTGGGGGTTGGAGAATGCATAACCAGGAAGAACTACTTAGGAAAGAAGCAAAAACTAGGTTACTAATAAAAAAGAGTTTTAAAAGTCACAGAAATGCTTATGTTTTAGTTATAGGTTTTCTCTTTATTATTAATATGTGGACTTCATCGGGATATCTATGGGTGAAGTGGCCTGCATTAGGATGGGGACTTGGATTGGCATTCCATTATATGAGTACATTACAAAAACTTAAGTATGGTCATGGATTCCAAAGAGAACTGGATAAAGAGATGGAAGAACTTAAAAAAATAAAACAAAAAACAGATGTTCAATATCAAAATTATCAATTTTCAAATAAGATTACAGAAAAAGAAGAGAGATAGCCATAAGTATGCTATCTCTCTACTTTTTATATTTCTTCTTCTTTATTGTTTGATATCTTTTTGTTAGGCAACTCGTGGCAACAGTTATCACAATACTTGAGCTTAGAAAATATTCCACCAGTCAAGCGTTTATTGCAGTATGGACACTTCAAAAACTGCATTAGAATAATTCCAATAATTATTAAAGCAAATGAGATATACCAATGACTTAAAAATAATAACACAATGCCAGCGAGAAGGAGTAATGCGCCTAATTTTTTTGCTAAAATAGTTCTGAAATACTTTGAAATATTAATGATTTTATCCATATGATATCTCCTTTCATTAATTTAGTGTAAAAATATGTTAATTTGATTATAATGTGTTAATGTAATAAAGCGAAAGGGGGGAATGTTCTTTATAAAGTATATTATTAAAAAAGGTGAAATATATTTTAAAATTAAAAAAAATTATTTTTTATTAATTAAGATTTGAAAAAAAAGCTATTATGCTTTAAAATAGTAATGTGTGAGTATTTATTGCGTATAATAATAAAGTTATTTAAGAAAGGACAATGAAAATGATTAAGGGAACAAATGCTTCACCTGGTGTCGCAATAGGTAAAGCTTTATTATTAAAAGAAGAAGAAGTTAAAATCTTTAAAAGCAATAATATTACTGTGAAAGAAGAAATTGAAAAACTAAATGAATCAGTAAATAAATCAAAATTGGAATTAAATAAGATTAAAGATAAAGTTGCAAATGAAATAGGAGAAGAGGAAGCCCAAATTTTTGAATCTCATTTAATGGTTTTAGAGGATCCAGAACTTTTGAATACTACTATTAATAAGATTCAAAATGAAAAGGTAAATGCTGATTATGCTTTAAATGAAGTAGCAAATAACTATATAACTGTTTTTGAAAGTATGGACAATGAATACATGAAGGAAAGAGCCGCTGATATAAAAGATGTAACAGGCAGGATGTTGAAGCATATTTTAGGAATCAAATCAGTGGATTTATCATTTTTAGATGGTGAATACATTATTGTATCTCATGATCTTACACCATCACAAACTGCTGTTATGGACAAAAAAAGTGTTGCTGGATTTATAACTGATATTGGTGGAAGAACATCCCATAGTGCTATAATGGCCAGAACTCTTGAAATACCTGCAGTTGTTGGAATGAAAAATATTACTGACACTGTAAAAGATGGTGACATGATTGTCTTTAATGGGGATACTGGAGAAGTTGTAATAAATCCAGATAATGAAACATATCAAATGTTTAAGAATATGAAAGAACAGTTTGAACAAGAGAAGGAAGAGCTTAAGAAGATGATAGGAGTTGCTACAAAGACTATAGATAGTCGACATGTTGAATTAGCAGCTAATATTGGTACTCCAAACGATGTTGAGGGAGTTTTGAAAAATGACGGTGAAGGTGTAGGATTATACAGAACTGAGTTTTTGTATATGGATAGAAGTAATTTTCCGAATGAAGAAGAACAGTTTGTAGCATATAAGAGCGTTCTTGAAGGAATGAATGGAAGACCTGTTGTCATAAGAACTCTTGATATCGGAGGAGATAAAGAATTAGATTATCTAAAACTTCCAAAGGAAATGAATCCTTTTCTTGGATATAGAGCAATAAGATTATGTTTAGATAGAGTGGATATTTTTAAAACTCAATTAAGAGCACTACTAAGAGCTAGTATTTACGGTAAATTAAGAATTATGTTCCCAATGATATCATCATTAGAAGAACTCTTAAAGGCTAAACACATTCTTGAGGAATGCAGACAAGAATTGATTAATGAAGGAATTGAAATAGATAATAGTATTGAAATAGGTATGATGATTGAAGTGCCTTCAGCAGCGCTAATATCAGATATTTTAGCTAAACACGTTGATTTCTTTAGTATTGGTACAAATGATTTAATTCAGTATACTACTGCTGTTGATAGAATGAATGAGAAAATTCATGATTTATATAATATGTTCAACCCAGCTGTACTGCGTTTGATTAAGTTGGTTATTGATAATGCTCATAAAGAAGGAAAATGGGTAGGTATGTGTGGTGAAGCTGCAGGAGATGAAAAAATGATTCCAATATTACTTGGGTTTGGATTGGATGAATTTAGTATGAGTGCAATTTCTATTCTTAAAGCCAGAAAGCAAATAAATAGCTTAAGTTTTGAAAAGATGAAAGAGTTTAGTGAAAAAATTCTTACTATAGGTTCATCTGCAGAAGTTGAAGAAGCAATTAAAAATATTTCATAGTAGATTAGAATTATAATTGATTTTTAATGATTATTTTTATAAGCAATTAAGTCTAGTTAAGATAAATATCTACTAGGCTTTTTATTTTTAGCTAAATTATATTTAGATTGGTTACTTTATATATTTAGTAATAATTAATATGTATATAAAGATTAAAAATTAAAATAAAGAATTACAAATTTAAAAGAATAGATTATAAAATTATTGAAAATTTGTTACAATGTATAAATATAGATATATTTATATTAAAGAAGGGCTGTATAATATGAGAATAATGACAAAAAAACTAACGATTTTTATAATAATTTGTTTGATTTCTTTTAATAATACAAGTATTGTTAAAGGATTAGAAGATGATAAAAAAAATATACTTGTAATAAATTCCTACAATAATGATGAAAAGTGGAGTAAAGATATTTTTAATGCTATAAAGATGACATTTAATAAAGAGAATGGAGTTATTGTTAGAGGAGATAGTCTTAATTATCAAGATTATTTAGAGGAAGAATATCTTGATTCTATAATTGAATTATTCAATTATAAATATAAAAAAACGCAGATTGATATAATTGTTACAATAGGTGAACCTGCCTATAGATTTATTATGAAGAATGGACAAGAAATATTTGGAGAAATACCCCATATTGTAACAGGTATTAATGGTATTGATTTTAATGAAATAAAGAAACATAAAAATGTTATTGCTACAAAATATGAATTAGATATATTAGGAAATATTGAATTAATATACTCAATGCACCCTGAATTGGACAAGATAATTTTTATAGAAGATATCAATCCGTTGTTTGAATGGGATATTGACATTGCAATTAAGGATGCTGGTCTTAAGGCAAGTGAATACGTTAAAATAAAATCAGATGATACAAATTATATTATTCAACAGGTGAACAAAATACAAGGGAGTAAGGCTATTTTATTATCTCCTATAAATACAATAAATTATGATAATAAAAAAACATATAATAAATTCTCCAAGGAGTTAAGTGACTCACTTGAGGTGCCCATCTATTCTATTTGGAGTGGATATACTGGACAAGGTATTGTAGGTGGAAAGTTACATAGGAGTTACTTTGAAGGATTAGAGGCAGTAAAAATAATTAAAGAGATTTTTATAGGGAAAGACATCAATGAGATTGATTCAGTAATTGTTAGAAATGTAATAAATCAATTCGATTTCCAAGTGCTTAAAAGGTTTAGTATTCCAATAGATATTCTCCCGAAAGGGTCAAAGGTTTTTAATCAACCGGGGAAATCTGTGAAAATTGATAAAGATTGGATATATATATGGGTTTTATTGTTATTAATTTCTTTTGTAGCGATTATTAATTATATATTACTCAATATTTCAAAAAGAAGGTTATCCGAAAAATCTATTGAAGAGAGTAATGAAATGTTGATGGAGGCTAAAGAACATAATAGATTAAAATCAGATTTCTTTGCTAACATCACTCATGATATTCGAACACCTATTAATGTTATATTAAGTATTACACAGTTAGCAAGTGTACTGGATGGAAATAAGGATGAGAATTTTGAAAAGATTAAGAAATATAATGGAACTATAAGAGATAATTGTTTTAGATTATTAAGGATATCCAATAATCTAATTGATATGACTAAAATTGACTCGGGATTTATGAATATGGAATTTAAAAATTATGAGATAATTAGTTTAATTGAAAATATTACATTATCTGTAGCTAAGTTAGCTGAAAATAAAGGGATAAATTTGATATTTGATACTGAGATTGAAGAAAAGATAATTGCTTGTGATGGATTGAAAATTGAAAGAGTAATAATGAACTTACTTTCAAATGCCATAAAATTCACAAAAGAGAATGGAAATATTGAAGTTTATATTTATGAATATGACAGGTATTTAGTGATTTCAGTGAAAGATTCAGGTATAGGAATACCTGAAGAAAAGATTGTGAATATATTTGAAAGATTTAATATGGCTGAGGGAAATCAGAATTGTAATGCATATGGAAGTGGTATTGGATTATTCATAGTGAAAAATATAGTGGAAAAGCATAATGGGAATATTGAAGTTAATAGTAAGTTACATGAGGGAACAGAATTTTTAATAAAAATACCTGATTCGATAATTGAAAATCTAGAGCCTATCTATTACTCTGTATCTGATGACAATGAAAACATAATAAATGTTGAATTCACGGATATTAATACATACGTATAGCAGTGATGACTTGGAATTATTAAACTTAAGCGATCTATATCGCTTTTTTTTTTGTCACAAAGCTGTAACTTAATAGAGGTAGAATATTTATAATAGATAATTGAAGTTAGGAGGAAAAAAAAATGAATGAGTTTGATATTAATGAAAACAAAGGAATTAATGAGAGCCAAAATAATGTAAAAGGTGAAAGCTATGAATTTAATAACAGCAAACAGGACGAGGTAGTAAACATAGAGTCATACGAGATGAAAAGAACAGGTAGAAAGAAAAGAGGTTTTTTAGGTAAAAAAGTATTGGCATATATGTTGAGTGGTATTCTTATAGCTAGTATTGGAGGCGGGGTTGGTTCTTATGTGACATATTCGGTACTATCATCAACATTAAATACTAAACAAGTTGCTTCGGATGAAAAAATCAACAAAACATATTCAGAAAAGAATGTTAAAATTAGTAATGTAAATGAGTTATCTGGTAAAGAAATCACAATACCACAAATTGTAGAAACAGTAAGTCCTGCTGTAGTTGCTGTTTCCACGAAAGAATCATCTAGACAAAGTTTTGGAGGATATGTGTCTCCAGTGAGAGAAGGTCTTGGTTCAGGAGTGATATTCAATGATGAAGGATACATTTTAACAAACTACCATGTTGTAGATAATATTGTTTCAAATAAAGGTTCATTGACAGTAATCTTCAATAATGGCCAAGAAGTTAATGCTAAGGTTGTGAATTTTGATTCTGAGTATGATATTGCTGTATTAAAAATAACTGAAGATGTAAAGATACCAGGCGTAGCTAACTTTGGGAACTCAGATATTCTTAGACAGGGAGAACAAGTAGTTGCTATAGGTAATCCTGTTGGTAAAGAACTGCTTGGAACTGTAACTTCAGGCATAGTTAGTGCTATAAATAGATCTATAGGAGATAGGGATATCAAATTTATTCAAACAGATGCAGCAATTAGTCCAGGAAACTCAGGAGGGCCGCTTGTAAATAGTAAGGGGCAAGTAATAGGAATAAATACTGAAAAACGTGTGGGTAATGGAGTCGAGGGGTTAGGATTTGCAATACCAATTAATCAAATAAAACCTCTTCTAGATGACTTAGTAACACCACAATTAAAAATTGGAATTGGTGGTAGAATAGTCACACCTGAATTAGCAAAAGCAAATAATATCCCCGAAGGTTTTTTTATAAATGAATTATATGAATTTGGACCTGCTGAAATGTGTGGTATAAGAATTGGTGATATAATACTTGAAGTGGATGGAACTAAGATTAAATCTATTGAAGATATTGATTCTGTGAAAGCCAAACATAAAGTGGGGGATGAAGTGGAAGTAATTGTTGTTAGAAATGGAGAGAAAGTTTCTCTTAAACTAAAATTTGGTGAATTAAATTAAAAGAATACATTCTTAAGGAGAAGACTATAATAAGTTTTCTCCTTATTTGATAAGATATAATTAATTATATGTGAGGGGAATATTATGGTTATTAATTACATCAAGTGTGATGGAACAGGAAATGTAGTTTATCTCATAGATGAGACGAATAAAGTCTTATTTGAGGAAAATAGGAAGCGGGATTTTGCCTTGAAGGTATGGCCTAAGGATAAAGATGCTAAAAAATGAAGGGGCTATCGCACTAAATAATTAGTGCGACAGTTTTTTCGTAAAAAAAATCTTCCACTCGCAAGAGTGAAAGACTTATAGTAAAATTAACATATGACCAAATACATTAATTTACATAAAAATTATACTTCAATTCGTGGAAATTATCAATTAAAACTTCCGCTAAATATTGAGTACATGATTCCATTTATAAAAAGCATAGAGAATTTCTTGTACTTTAAGTATTTAAAAATTGTTGCAGATGCAAAAATAATAAGAAATTAACAGTAAATAAAATATTAAAAAGAAAAAGTATGACAGGTTATATAAGTGAAAAAAAAATTTATACTTCTGAAGGCTGCCAATTGAGAATGAATCGAAGTATTCAAGCCGAGGCTCTTTTGCACAGATAAAACAGGATATGGGATTTCGTAGATATCTAAGTAAAGGCAAAAGGAATGTTTTGTCAGAAAGTGTTTTATTAGCGATGGCACATAATATAAATAAGCTACATAATAAAATTCAGTCAGATATAACTGAAACACATCTTTTTCCTCTTAAAAAGGGTGCATAATTTTAGAACTTTAAAAACTCTGGAAATCAAAAAAAGCCTTAATATCAAAGGCTTATTAAAGTGCTTCATTTTAAAATTATGGAGCTTATTAGGGGTTAAAGTATCATTAAATTTTCTTTAAAACATACCCCAAAAACGCTGCCGCTGTAGCATATTTTGGTATGCTAATGCGACAGCCCCTTTATCCTAGAATAAAATGAGTAAAAACCTCTTGTATTAAATAATAATTATAAAATGTAGTTTCTGCTTATACAGAAACATCCATCGTTCTCCACTCTCAACTCAACGTTCTCAACTTTTTTTAAAAGGTTTTAGTTTTTTATTAGAATTCCAATATTTCTAAAGTTAAATCTTGAAAACCTAATATTATTTTATCCGCTTTTTTTAGAACAGATGCATCACCAACTCCAACAGCGAACATATTAGCATTTTTAGCGCCTTCAACTCCGGCTGCGGCATCCTCAAATACAACACATTTTTCAGGAGATACTTCAAGCTCCTCAGCCCCCTTTAAAAATACTTCAGGGCTTGGCTTGGCTTTAGTTATTCTGTTTCCATCAACAATACAGTCAAATAAATCAACGATATCAAGTGCCTTAAGAATTCTCATTGAATTTTTACTTGCAGAACCTAGGGCAACTTTTATAGAATGTTTTTTTAAATTAAGTATGAAATCTTTAACACCCGGTAAAATTTCATCCTTTTTCATTACTGAGATATATTCAACATACCAAGAATTTTTTTTCTCTGCTAACTCAAGTTTAGTTTCTTCATCTAGAGATTTTCCACCAATTTCAAGTAATATGTTTAATGAATCCATTCTACTAACACCTTTAAGTCTCTCATTATCTTCAATACTGAAGTCAAATCCTAATTCATTAGCTAAGCGTTTCCACGCTAGATAGTGATATTTTGCAGTATCACAAATTACTCCATCTAAATCAAAAATACAAGCCTCGATATTCATATTAATTCCTCCTTTGTGAAACCGTTTGCATAATCATTTTATAATAATTAGGAAAAAAAATCAATTGAAAATTAAAAAAAGTTGTTGATTTCACAAATAAAAAACTTTGATTTTAGCTTCAGAGCCAATTATATGGAATAAAGTAATAGATATACTACTCAAAGCTCTTGAAGATTTTAAATTAGATGTAGTAAAAGTTATTCATGATATTTCTATAGATTCTTCTATTGATGTAGTTAATGATATTGCACGAATATATAGGAATCTTGGCTGCGATTCAATCTTCTACTAGGATGTTTTTTTGCAGGTGTTGCATTTTCAAATAAAGAGCTTGAGTCACTACTAAAAGTATTGCAAGTACAGACCAGATTGCCTTTAACACTACATGAATTGGGAGTAAAAAAAGAGGATTTTAAGGAAATTGCTAGAATATCTATAAATGATGGGATTGATATTATAAATCCTATAGCTGTAATGAAAAAAATATTTGTGAAATACTAGAAGAAGCATATTAGGCAGAGGGGGGGAAATAATGAAGAAGAAAATAGTTATTATATGTATGATCTTAATTGTAGCATTAACAGCAACAGGCTGTATACCAGGTGATGGTAGTATCACAAAGGCTGATCCAGCAGGATTCTTTTGGGGAATTTGGCATGGGTGGACAGCACCAATATCTTTAATAATAGGTATTTTTGACAAAAACATTTCTATTTATGAACAGGTTAATAGCGGATGGTGGTATGACGCAGGATTCTATTGTAGTGTAATTTCAGGATTTGGAGGTATAACAATTACAAGAAATAAATATAAGAAAAAGAAATAAGACAAGGGTTATCCTTGTCTATTTTATATATTTATCTATAGCAGTTTTTAAATCTTCAATAGCATCTTGATCTTTTTCATTATTATCTGTTAGAAGACAATGATCAATATGTTCCTGTAGAATTACTTTGCCAACATTATTTAAAGCCGATTTAACAGCAGAAATTTGTATTAATATTTCTGTGCAGTCCCGATCTTCTTCAACCATTCTTTTTACTGATTGAGCATGACCAATAATTCGAGAAAGTCGATTAATAACTGCTTTTTTACTAGGGTGTTGGTGACTCATAATATTCTCCTTTAAATTAAATTCATTATTCATAATTATAACATATAATAGTATATTGTTTTTAAGAATTAAGATTTTTTGAAAATTTATGGTTAATTTTATTTGAATCTACTTAAACTATAACATGGAGGTGGAGAGCAATAGCTCGACGTTATGACGAAAATTTTTGCTCATAGGGGGTATAGTGGGAAGTACCCTGAGAATACTTTAATTGCATTTAAAAAAGCTATTGAATATGGTGCACAAGGAATAGAAACAGATGTTCAAATGAGTCGTGATGGAGAATTAATACTAATACATGATGAAAAGGTTGATAGAACAAGTGATGGAGTAGGATATGTATTTGATATGTCATATGAAGAGTTAAGGGAGCTAGATTTTGGAGAGTGGAAAAATAGGAAGTATAGTGGTGAAAAAATTCCAAAGTTAGTTGAATTATTTGATTTAGTACGAGATAGTCATATTGAATTAAATTTGGAGATTAAAAATAATATTATTGATTATCCTAATATAGAAGAAAAGATTATCACTATGATAAGTGAATTTCAAATGGAAGATAGGGTGATAATTTCAAGCTTTAATCATGAATCAATTTTAAAATGTAAAAGTATTAATAAAAAGATTAGATGTGGGCCCTTATTATACAGTAATTTAATTAATCCTCATAAGTATATTAATGAAAATAAATTTGATACGTATCATCCTATGTATAAATCTTTGAACATTGAAAAAATAAAAGCCCTCAAAAATCACGAAATCCCAATATATGCATATACAGTTGATGAAAAAGAGGAAATTATTTCTTTAATTAAAGATGGTATAGAGGTAATAATAACTAATGAAGTAGAAACTGCATTAAGGTTATCCAATTATATTAGTAAGAATTAACAATTATATAACAAGGGAGGAAAAAATAATGAACAAAAGACAGAAAAATTTTAGTTTTTTACTATGTTTATTAATGATATCGATGGTTTTTTCTCCAAGTAGTATCTTGGCAGAAGTTAATGATAGAAAGGTGATAAATATTATCACAATTAATGATTTTCATGGGAAACTTAGAGAAGATACTAGCGAAAAAGGTAAGAATGTTGGAATATCTAAAATTTTAAGTGCTGTAAAACAATACAAGGTTACTAATCCTAATACGATTGTTCTTTCAGGAGGAGATAACTATCAGGGAAGTGCTATGTCTGATCTTACATTTGGTGCTCCTGTTTCAGAGATGTATAAGGAGATGGGGGTAGTTGCATCTGCTGTAGGTAATCACGAGTTTGATTGGGGTGCTGACTTATTTAAAAAATGGGCTGAGGAGGGGGAGTTTGACTTCTTAACCGCAAATATAATTGATAAAAAAACTAATAACCCTATTGGGTGGGTTAAACCATATAAGATTATTGAAATTGATGGAGTAAAGATAGCATTCATTGGACTAACGACACCCGAAACTGCTTATATGAAATTGCCTAAAGATGTTGAAAACTACATCATAGAACCTCTGAAAGAAAGTGCGGAAAAATGGGTAAAGTATTTAAAAAGTGGAGAAGCGCCAGAAGGTGAAGTAGATGCTATCATTGCTTTAGCTCATGTTGGGTGTTTCCAAGATGAAGAAAGTGGGAAGATTACTGGAGAAATTGTTGAATCAGGACTTACAGATATTAAAGAACTTGATGCAATAATCAGTGCTCACACTCACCAAATAGTAGAGGGATTAGTTAATAATATTGCAGTTGTTCAGGCGTATAAAGATGGTAGGGCATTAGGTAGGTTGTCGTTAACTTTTGATAAAGAAAATAAGTTAGTTAAAGTAGTGCCTTCAGTGGATTTGCTTTATAATAGAAAATCTGAATTAGTGAATGATAAGCGTGGCGATGAAATCTATTTAAAATACAGTAAAGAGTTAAAGCCAATTATTGATGAAGTTGTTGGTAAAACAGATAAAAATCTTACTCACGTACGATTCGGGGAATGTGGGACTTCAATACTAGGTAAATGGACTACTGACTTAATGAGAAAACTAGGTAAAACTCAAATTGCTGTAATTAATGAAGGTGCATTAAGAACTTCAATTCCAGCAGGTGAAATAAGTCTTGGCAAATTGTATGATTCAATGCCATTTGAAAATTTACTAATAACAATGAAGCTTAAAGGTTCTCAATTAAAGAAAGTTATTGAAAATGGAATAATGAATAACGAAATCGGATGGATAGAAATTTCAGGAGTAAAGGTTTACTATGATCCAAAAGCTGAATTTGGTAATAGAGTAACAATGATAATTCTTGATGATGGTACAAAAGTTGAAATGGATAAATACTATAGTGTTGCTACAAATGATTTTATGTTTAATGGAGGAGATAAGTATAATTTTAAAGGAGCAAAGAATATTATAAAATCTGATAGGATAATAAGAGATATGATAGCTGATTATCTAAGAGAAGAAAAAGAATATAATTTTGAATTTGAGCAACCTTTGATTAAAGACAATGCGCCTGAGTGCAATTTCTAAAGAAAAATCTGAGAGGGTGATTATAAATGAAATATATTATTGGTGTTGATGGAGGAGGGACTAGTACTCGTGTAGCATTAGCTAATACAAATGGCGAAGTTTTAGCTATAGGAAAAAGTGGGGCTAGTAGTATTGATACGGTCAGTAGAGAAGAAACAGGAGAACACATTGAGGACGCGTTAGAGCAGTGTTTACAAAAGCATCTTGAAAAATATAATCAAAATGTTCAAGAGATAGAATGTATTTTTGTTTCTTTAGGAGGTATAGATTCAGAGGAAGATAAACATTATGTAGTAAAGATTGTTGAAGAATATGCTGGAGAAATAATAAAAATAAAAAAAATTATATCAGAGAATGATACAAGAGCAGCTTTGGCTGGTGGATTAGCTGAAAAGAGTGGCGTAATATTTATAGTCGGAACTGGTGCGGTTTGTTTTGGAATAAATGAAAAATTACAAAGTTGGAAATCCGGCGGATGGGGATATAAAATAGATGATTTTGGTAGTGGTTTTTATCTTGGAAGAGAAGCATTGACAAGCATGGTAAAATGTATGGATGGCAGGGATGAGGATGAGGAATTTGAATTAGGAATTAAAAATTTTATTGGTATTAATTCTTTATCAGAGGTTAGCGAAAGACTATATAAAAAGAAGTTTAATAGGACTGATATTGCTGGGATTGCCCCAGAAGTTTTGAGGCTTGCTGAGAAAAAAAATAAAATCGCTTTGGAAATTTTGGATAAGGGTGTAACTGAATTAACACTTATGATGAAATCTGTTTCTAAGAAACTTGATATAAATAATGGAAAATATACTGCCCTTGGTGGAGTAATTGAAGGCAGTGATATCTATAGAAATAAATTAATTAAAAAAATTAAAGATGATTTAGATATTGAATATATTAGTCCATATATGGCTGGTATAGGAGGGGCTGTATTATTAAGTCTTTATGAAGTTGTTGGTGATAAAGCATTTGAATCAGCTGATATTATTAGAAAAAGTCTTATTAAAATTTAAAAAAAGTTTCCTAAAGTTATCTTTTAGTTATGTTGATTTGTATATTTGGAAAAAAATAAGAAAATAATATAAATAATATAATAAAGGAGGTTTCTATATGGAAAATATAAATACTCTTATTAATCAAGGTTACAAGATAATGAAATTTGAAAGAGATATTGATTTAAAAAGTGGAGAGGAAATGGGGGTAGTTGAGCTAAAGGCCCTTGATGGTTATTTAATGAAACTTAATTTTGATGATAATTGTGCTGATGAAATGGAAAAAATCATTTTTAATTATTTGAAAGAAAAATAAATGACTAACTCCCTGGTGAGAATAACAGGGAGTCTTTTTGCTTTCAAGAAGATAAAAATAAAGGAGAAAAACTTTAAAACATAAAATCAAAAAAAGTTGACAATTGTGATAATTAGAGGTTGTTAAATGGTAAAAAAGGAAATAGAATAGTAGTGAGAGGGTAAGTATTTTAGTAACTCAGGAGGAAAAGGTATGAAGAAAGTAGCGGTAATATTTAATGGTGGTACTATTTCTATGAAAGTTGATAGTAAACTAAAAGCAGCAGTACCTACTTTAAGTGGAGAAGATATTATGGCGATGGTTACGGGGATAGAAAACCATGCTGAGATAGAAACATTTTCTTTCTCAAGCCTGCCTAGTCCACATATGACACCAGAATTGATGATGAAATTATCAAAGATGGTGCGAGAACTACTTGAAAGAGAAGATATTGAAGGGGTGGTTGTGACTCACGGTACTGATACATTAGAAGAGACTGCATATTTGTTGGATTTGACAATTAATTCGCAAAAACCTGTTGTTGTTACTGGGTCAATGAGAAATGGTTCAGAATTAGGCTATGATGGCCCTGCTAATCTAGCTGCATCAATAGTTGTAGCGACTTCTCAAGAAGCACGAGGAAAAGGTGTTCTAGTTTGCATGAATAATGAGATAAATTGTGCAAGTGAAGTTACTAAGGAACACTCAATGCATTTAAACACATTTCAAAGTCCAGAATTTGGACCAATTGGTATAGTGGATAGTAACGAGATAATTTTTTACAGAGATAAAGCTCTAAACCAATTTATATCAACTGATTGTATAGAGGGAAGAGTTGAGCTTGTTAAAGCTGTTGCTGGTGATTCAGGAGCGCTAATTGATTTTTGCGTAAATGAAGGTGTACACGGAATTGTAATAGAAGGCATGGGTAGAGGGAATATTCCTCCTAAAATGTTCGAGGCAGTTAAGCGTGGAATTGAAAAAGGTGTGGTTTTTGTTCTTGTAACTAGATGCTATAAGGGTAGAGTTATGGATTCTTATGGATATGAAGGTGGAGGAAAAGGACTTAGACAAGCTGGAGTGATTTTTGGAGATAGATTACCAGGACAGAAAGCGAGAATTAAACTTATATTAGCTCTAAGTAAAACGAACGATAAAGAAGAAATAAGAAAAATGTTCGAAGATAGACTGTACAAAAAGAACTAAAAACATAAAAACATTCGCAAAAAGTATTGACATAGTTGTCTGAAATTGTTAAGATATAGCTGTGTTAAAAATCAATACGAAGATACTCATATAAGTCTGATAATATGGATCAGAAGTTTCTACCGAATACCGCAAATATTCGACTATGGGAAATCAAACGTGAATGTCACATAACTATTGCTGCCTAATGATATTGGATAGTGTAGTTATATACATAAGCTGCTGAGTTTCTCAGCAGCTTTTTCGTTTATAAAAAATAGGAGGGATCTACATGGATAAGTTTTTTAGGTTAGAAGAGAATGGGACAACCGTTAAGAGAGAGGTAATTGGGGGTATAACAACTTTCTTGACAATGGCTTACATCATAGTGGTTAACCCGGGTATACTTAGTGATGCTGGGATGCCGTTTGGGGCACTTGTAACAGCTACGTGTTTAACAGCTGCTCTTGCAACAATATTAATGGGATTATACGCAAACTTACCTCTTGCTCTTGCATCTGGTATGGGACTTAATGCATACTTTGCTTATTCGGTTTGTGGAGTAAAAGGAATCGATTGGAGAGTTGCTCTTTTAGCGGTATTTATTGAAGGTATAATATTTATTATTTTATCAGTAACAAAAGTGAGGGAAGCTGTTGTTAATGCAATTCCTAAAAATCTTAAAATAGCAGTTTCAGCGGGTATTGGTCTATTTATTGCATTTATTGGGTTTGTTAATGCTGGTTTAGTTGAGAATAATGATGCTACCTTAGTTTCAGTAGGGAAATTTACATCGCCAACGGTTCTGATTGCTTTATTCGGAATAATAGTAATTGTACTTTTTGAGATTAAGAAAGTAAAAGGATCTATACTATGGGGGATATTAGCATCATCAGTTGCGGCTTGGATTTATGCAATTGTATCACCTGATGCTGCAGCAGCACTTAATATATTCGTACCAAGTAAGATTTTTGAATTTAATAATATAAATGAAATATTCTTTGCCTTTGATACAAGTTATCTTTTTGATATGAGTAAACTTGGAACATTATTGGGAGTGGTAGTAGTATTCTTATTTGTAGACTTCTTTGATACTGTAGGTACTCTTGTTGGAGTTGCATCTAAAGCAGATATGATAGATAAAGATGGAAAAGTTAAAAATGCAGGTAAAGCACTTCTTGTTGATGCAGTAGGTACTACGGCTGGAGCTATGTTAGGTACATCTACAGTTACAACTTTTGTGGAAAGTTCAGCGGGGGTTGCAGAAGGAGCAAGAACAGGATTAGCTTCCGTTGTAACTGGTATATTATTTATCTTAGCTATGTTCTTTGCACCAGTTTTTGCGGCTATTCCAGGTTGTGCTACAGCACCGGCTTTAATAGTTGTTGGATTCTTTATGATGCAAAACATTGGACAAATTGATTTCAAAGATTTCACAGAGGGAATTCCAGCATTCTTAACAATTGCCTTAATGCCATTAACATACAGTATTGGTGATGGTTTAACATATGGTATCTTAAGTTATGGTGTAATCAATGTATTATATAATTTACTTCAAAGAGATCCAAAGAAAAAGAAGAAGGTTTCATGGGTTATTATAGTACTAACAATACTATTTATATTTAAGTTGATATTCTTACATTAATAAGATAAATATTAAAAAAATAAATAATATATTAAATATTAAAACTCAGAGTGGTATACAAACTCTGGGTTTTTTGACGAGAAAATTTTAAATATATTAATCTAAGAAGAATTAATATTCAATCTGATGAAGGGGTGACGAAAAATATATAGGAGATTTTATTGAAATAAAAAACAAATGTAAATAAAGTGTTAACAAAGTATTGTTATTACTTGATTGAGTATATATAATGGTTTGTATAACAAAAATGAGGTGATATGTAATGGTAAGCAGTATGACTGGATTCGGACGTGATTCAATTATTGAAGCTGGCAAGAGTTTCGTTATAGAAATAAAAAGTGTCAATCATAGATATATGGATTTAAATATCAAAATGCCTAGAGTTTATTTAACACTTGAAGAAAGAATAAGAAATGTTATAAAAGAAAAGTTAAATAGAGGGAAAATTGATATATACATAAATATGAAAGTTTTTGAAAGAACTGATGTTGAAGCTGTTTTAAATAAAAGTTTAGCTGCTAGTTATGTTAAATGTTTAAAAGAAATTCAAGAATCCTTTGATTTAAGAGATGATGTATCAGTCATAAATATTGCTAGATTCCCTGAAGTAGTAAACGTAGAACATAAAGAAGAAGATGTTGAGTTAATATGGGAAACTATAAAAAAGCCTCTTGAAGGAGCATTGGATAAACACATGGAAATGAGATTAAGAGAAGGTCAAAAACTTAAAGAAGATCTTCTTTTAAAATGTTCAAACATAGAATTATTGTTAAAGGAAATACAGGATAAATCAACAACTGTAGTTCTGGACTACAAAGAAAAACTTGAAAATAGATTGAAAGAGATTGTAGAGGATAAGAACTACGATGAAGGTAGAGTGGCTATGGAAATGGCTATTATTGCTGATAAATGTTGTATAGATGAAGAACTAGTGAGACTAGCTAGTCATCTATCTCAAATAAAAGATACTCTTGAAATTGAAGAACCTATTGGTAGAAAATTAGATTTTATAGTTCAAGAGATGAATAGAGAAGCTAATACTATTTCTTCCAAATCAAATGATTTAACAGTTACTAAGAATATTTTACAAGTAAAGAGTGAAATAGAAAAAATAAGAGAACAAACACAAAATATTGAATAAGGAGGATATTATGGCGATAAAACTTATTAATATAGGATTTGGGAACATTGTATCTGCTAATAGACTTGTTGCTATTGTTAGTCCAGAATCTGCACCTATAAAACGCATAATCCAAGAGGCTAGAGATAGAGGAATGCTTATAGATGCAACATATGGAAGAAGAACAAGAGCGGTAATTATTACAGATAGTGATCATGTTATATTATCAGCTGTTCAACCAGAAACAGTTGCACATAGATTAAGTGCTAAAGATGAAGTACACTCTGAAGAGGTGGATGATTAATATGAAGCGTAAAGGATTACTTATCGTAATTTCAGGACCATCTGGTGCTGGTAAGGGAACAATTTGTAAAGAGTTGATTAAAAGAAATTCAGATATATGCATTTCTGTTTCTGCAACAACTAGAGCACCAAGAAAAGGTGAAATTGATGGTGAGAGTTATTTCTTCATGGAAAAAGAGGATTTCAAAGATGATATTTTAAAAGGAAATTTCCTTGAATATGCAGAAGTATATGGAAATTTCTATGGAACACCAAAAGAAAAAGTTTTTGAACGCCTTGAGAGTGGTCAGGATGTAATTTTAGAGATTGATATTCAAGGTGCATTAAAAGTAAAAGAAGTTTATCCTAAAGGGGTATTTATATTTATTTTACCACCTTCAATGGAGGAACTGAAAAATAGGATAATTGGTAGAGGTAGTGAAACGCCTGAGTCTCTTATGACAAGATTTAAATCTGCTTATGATGAATTAAATTTTGTTTCGAGATACAATTATGCTGTTATAAATGATGATGTTGATCTAGCTACATCTAGAATTGAAAATATTATAGAAGCAGAGAATTGTAGAGTAGATAGAGTTGGAAATGAATTAATAAAAGAAATTTGTCAGGAGGTAGATGTTAATGCATAAATCAGATTCAATGATAAACCCTTCAATAGTAGAATTATTAAAATTTGTGGATAATAAGTATTCCTTAGTTATAGCTACTTCAAAGAGAGCTAGAAAGCTAATTGATGGTGAAAGCCCAATTATAGATATGGATGTGTCTAAGCCACTAACTACAGCAATTGAAGAACTAAATACTGCAAGTATGATTATAAAACCTGTAATAGATGACACTATAATAGAAGAATAATATGAGTAAGAAAACTATTGTTATTGGTGTTGCAGGAGGTATTGCTGCTTATAAGGCTTTAGATGTTGTTTCAAGATTAAAGAAAAAAGATTATGATGTTCATGTAATTATGACGAAGAGTGCATGTGAATTTATAACTCCACTTAGCTTTCAAGCATTGAGTCAAAATGATGTTGTATATGATATGTTTGAAGAGCCTAAAGCGTGGGAAATACAACATATATCACTTGCGAAGAAAGCCGATTTACTACTTATTGTACCTGCTACTGCAAATATAATTGGTAAGATAGCTAATGGTATAGCAGATGATATGTTAACTACAACTATCATGGCAACAAGAGGTAAAGTGGTTTTTGCACCTGCAATGAACGTGAATATGCTTGAAAATCCAATTGTCCAAAATAATATTTCAAAGCTTGAAGCTTATGGTTATAGGTTCATTGAACCTGCGAATGGTAGATTAGCTTGTGGTGATTTTGGTAAGGGAAAATTAGCTGATACAGAACTTATTGCAGAAATGGTTCATAGCATGATGTATTCAAACAAAGATTTAATTGGTAAAAAGGTTCTTGTTACAGCAGGACCGACTATTTCAAAAATTGACCCAGTTAGATATATTACTAATCATTCTAGTGGTAAGATGGGATATGAAATTGCAAAAGAAGCTAGAGATAGAGGGGCAGAGGTTACGCTTGTATCTGGACCTACTTCGCTTGATACACCTTTTGGTGTAAATGTTATAAAAGTTGAAACCAACAAAGAGATGTTTGAAGCTGTAATGGATTACCAAAGTGAAAGTGATATAATTATTAAAAGTGCTGCTGTGGCTGATTATAAACCAATGGAATATAGCACTCAAAAAATCAAAAAGAGTGAAGATACACTTACTATTAAATTTGAAAAAGATAGAGATATTCTTAAAGAGCTTGGTAGAAGAAAAAAAAATCAGATATTAATAGGATTTGCTGCAGAGAGTGAAAATTTAATCGATAATGCTGAAAAGAAGATTCAGAAAAAGAATTTGGATTACATCATTGTAAATGACATTAGTAGAAAAGATATAGGTTTTAAAAGTAATGATAATGAAGCTGTTTTGGTTTCTAAAAATAAAAAGCGTACGGATTTAGGCAAATGTACTAAAAGAGAAATGGCTTTTAAAATATTTGAATGTATATTGCATGAATAATATATGGCACATGGCCATAAGTAAACAAAAGTGGCTTTGCCGCTTTTGTTTTTTGTTCTGTATAATTTAAGGAATACGTCTTTTGAGGTGATGTTTTGAAATACTGCGGAGTTATTGTAAATAATGAAAGTATAGCATTAGATAAATTATTTACGTATAGGATTCCAGAAAATTTAATAGGAGTTGTTGAAATAGGACAACACATTAATGTTCCTTTTGGTAAAGGAAATCGATTAAAAGATGCTTTTGTTCTTTCTATGTTTGACGAATGCGAGAATACTGACTATCTGAAAGAAATCGCTAATATATGTAATATAGAACCTGTTCTTTCATCTGAAAATATTAGAGTGATAAATCTTATGAGAAAAAGGTATTTATGTACTTACTTAGAAGGTATTAAGTTATTCTTACCTAGAGGGCTTTTAAAAGGAAAAAAAGAAAAAGTAAAACTAGTTTTATATACAAATAAAGAATTGTACGGTAAATATGAAGAAGAAAAATATGCTTCTATATATAATACAGTAAAAGAAAATTCAGCAAAGTATTCAAGGAATGAACTTAGTAAAGAGTTTGATTACTCGCTTTCATCAATAAATACTTTGATTAAGCATGAGTTTTTGGTGATTAAAGAAAAAAAGGTTAATAGAGTGGATAAAAGGGTATTTCCTTATTTGCCAAAAAAAGAACTAACAATTGATCAACAAATAGCGATTGAAGAGATAATAAATAGTAAAAGAAATGAAATTTTACTTCATGGGGTTACTGGTAGTGGGAAAACAGAAATTTACATGACATTAGTAGAGGAAATGCTAGAGGAAGGTAAACAATCTATAATTCTTGTTCCAGAAATTGCTTTGACCCCTCAAATGGTTGAACGTTTTAAAGGGAGATTTGGAAAAGATATAACTGTATATCATAGTAAACTCTCAGAAGGAGAAAAGTATGATGAGTGGTATAGAGTAAAGAGTGGAAAAGTAAAGATTGCAATTGGGGCTAGATCAGCATTATTTTTACCCTTTAATGAGCTTGGATTAATTGTTGTTGATGAAGAACATGAAAGTACCTATAAATCAGATAGCGATCCTAAATATTTAGCTACCGAAATAGCATTAATAAAAGGTAATATTGAGAATTGTAAAGTTATTTTAGGTTCTGCAACTCCAAATATCGAAACATATTATAAATTTCAACGTAATTTCTGGAAAATTATTTCTCTTGAAAAACGAGTTGATGGGGCTGAGATGCCGAAAATAGAATTGATAGATATGAGAAATGAACTTGAAAATAATAACAAATCTTTTTTAAGTACAAAATTATATGAAGAGATAAATGATCGCCTTGAAAAAAAAGAACAGATAATTTTATTTTTAAATAGAAGAGGTTTCTCAACCTTTATATCTTGTAGAAAATGTGGTCATGTGTTCAAATGTAATAATTGTGATATTTCACTAACTTATCATCAAAAAAGTGGAATGTTACACTGTCACTATTGTGGATATAAAGAAAGCTCAACTAAAATATGTCCAGAGTGTGGAAGTAAGTACGTTAAATATTTTGGATTAGGTACAGAAAGAATTCAGGATGAAATGGAAAAATTGTTTCCTCAAGCCGAAATCTTAAGAATGGATTATGATACAACTAGAAGTAAGGATGCATATGAAAGTATATATTTAGATTTTAAGAATAAAAAGGCGGATATTTTAATAGGAACTCAAATGATAGCGAAAGGTCTGGATTTCCCCAATGTTACTCTTGTAGGAATAATAGCAGCTGATTTAACATTGAATCTTCCTGATTTTAGAGCTAACGAACGAACTTACCAATTAATTACTCAAGTGTCAGGACGAGCAGGAAGAGGCTTGAAAGAAGGTAAGGTTATTCTACAAACATATAGTCCAGATAATTACGCTATTTTATATGCAGTGAATAATGATTATCATGGTTTCTTAGAAGAAGAGTTGAAAATTAGAGAGATTATGAACTATCCTCCCTTTGGAAGAGTTATGATGATTAATGTTTATAGCGAAAATGAGAAAATTCTTATAAAAAGCGTTCATGAATTTTCGAATAAATTAAAAGCTTTTTATGGGGGTAAATATAATATTTTAGGTCCATGTCCATCACATATTTCTAAAATTATGAATCAATACAGATGGCAAATTATGATAAAAGGAAGTATGGAGTACGCAGATGCACTTAAAATTAAGAATATGGTTTACGATATGAGTAAAAGTACTTATAATAAAATTAAAGTGGGGTTAGATATGAACCCATACAATACTTTGTAAATATATAGTTTAAAATATAATGAAAGATGTTGGAAAGGAGAAAGTTATGGCTATTAGACAAATTAGAATTAAAGGTGATGAGGTTTTAAGAAAGAAGTGTAGAGTAATTGAAAAAATTGATGACAGATTATTAATACTTATAGAAGATATGATTGATACAATGTATGAAGCTGAGGGAGTTGGTTTGGCTGCACCTCAAGTTGGAATTTTGAAAAGAGTTGCTGTTATAGATATTGGAGAAGGTCCTATTGTATTAATAAATCCTGAAATCATTGAATCAAGAGGATCGTATATCGATGTAGAAGGTTGCTTAAGTATTCCAAATGAACAAGGATATGTTGAGAGACCAGAGTATGTAAAGGTTAAAGCGCTTAATGAACGTGGTGAAAGTATAATTATTGAAGGTGAAGACTTTATGGCAAAAGCAATCTGTCATGAGTTAGACCATTTAGATGGTATTTTGTATATTGACAAGTTGGTTGAAGTGGAGGAAAAATAATGAAGATTGTTTTTATGGGAACACCAGGTTTTGCTGTTCCGTCATTAGAAAAAATGATTGATAATTATAATGTGGAAGCAGTTTTTACTCAACCTGATAAACAGAGAGGTAGAGGTAAAAAAATTACATTTTCACCGGTTAAAGAAGTTGCGTTAAAACATGGAATCCAGGTATTTCAACCTAATATTTTAAGAAAAGATGAAGAAACTATTGAAGCTTTAAAGAAAATGAATCCAGATTTTATTGTTGTTGTGGCGTATGGGCAGATTCTTACTAAAGTAGTGCTTGATATACCTAAATATGGATGTATTAATCTTCATGCATCATTATTACCTAAATATAGAGGAGCAGCTCCTTTGAATTGGGCAATTATAAATGGTGAAAAGGTTAGTGGTAATACAACACAGTTAATGGATGTAGGGATAGATACTGGTGATATGTTAATTAAAGATGAAGTTGAAATACATGATGATATGACTGTTGGCGAACTACATGATAAATTATGCAGTAGTGGAGGGGATTTATTAGTGAGAACATTAAATGGTCTTGCTAGTGGAGAATTAAAAGGTGTTAAACAAAATGATGCGGAATCATCTCATGCTCCTAAGATAGATAAAAAACTACAGAACATTGATTGGAATAACAGTGCTCAAAATATAAAAAACTTAATTAGAGGACTTAGTCCTTATCCAGCAGCATTCACTAAATATGAGGATAAAAATATAAAAATTTATGAAAGTGAAGTTGTTGAGGGGGCTGTAAGTGGAGTACCTGGTAAGGTAGTAGATGTGAGTAATGCAGGTATAAAAGTAGAGTGTAGGGATAAGTTATTATTGATAAAGAAAATTCAATTCCCAGGTAAAAAGCCTATGTATATAAATGACTTCTTAAGAGGAAATGATTTGCAAAAAGGTATTATACTTGAGTAAGAATTATTTAAAAAACACACCAATATATTTATAAAGTTACAATATATTGGTGTTGATTTTATTCTGTTTTTAGAATTTCAGGTATTGAAAAAGCCCAAGGTCAAGGAACAAGGCGAACGAGCAGCGGAGTGTACAATTAGTACTCGAGCAGCACAGAGAGGCTTAGTGACGATGAGATTGGGTTTTTTCAACAGCCTGAATTAATGTGCTGCATATGCAGCACATTAATTTTAAACTAAACTATGTGAGGTAAAATATGAAAAATTCGAGATTTGTAATTTATTCAGCGCTAAATGAAATAATTAACAATAAATCTTATTCAAATGTAACAGTCAATAAAGTTCTGAGAGATAAAGATATTAAAGAAGAGGATAAGGGATTAATAACAGAAGTAATATACGGAACTTTGAGATACCTTTATTCAATAGATGCTATTTTGCAAAAATTTCTAAAGGTAGGAGTTAAGAAAACAAATAAAAAGGTATTAAATATTTTAAGAATGAGTATATATCAAATAAAATATCTTGATAAAATACCTGATTATGCAGTTATAGATGAGGCAGTAAAGATAAGTAAAAAAGAAATTTCTTTAAACGCAAGTCAACTAGTAAATGGTGTTTTAAGAAGTTTTATGAGAGAAGGGTTTGAATTCCAAAAAGGAGACAGAATTGAAGAGTTGTGTTTCAAGTATTCATATGAGAGATGGTTTGTTAAATTGCTAATAGGACAATATGGTGAAAACAGATGTGTTGAGATTTTAAAGGGATTAAATTGCAGACCGAGCATTAATGTGAGAGTTAACACAATGAAAAAAGATTGCGAATGTGTAAAAAAAGAACTTATACATATGGGATATACAATTGAAGATGGAAAGATTGCTAAGAATTCTATTAGTATTGTAAAGGGTTCAAGTATTGAAAAAAATCCTTTATTTAACGAGGGAATCATAAGTGTTCAGGACGAAAGTGCAATGTTAGCTGTGGAGGTTATGGATATAAAAGAAGGTATGAAAGTGTTAGACCTTTGTAGTGCGCCAGGGGGGAAATCTTGTTATATTGGAGAAAGACTAAATAATACTGGTGAGGTACTAGCCTTTGATGTTTTTGATAAAAAGTTAAAATTGATTGAAGAGCATGCTGTGAGGCTTGGTTTAAAAAATGTAAAAGCTGAAATTAATGATGGAGAAAAATTAAGGGAAGACCTAATTGATTCAGCAGATGTTGTTCTAGCTGATGTTCCTTGTTCTGGTTTGGGTATTATTAGAAAAAAACCAGAGATAAAATGGAATAAGAGTAAAAGTCAGCTTAATGAAATAGTAGGAATACAGAGAAAAATATTAAGTAATGCTGCTAAATATGTTAAAATTAATGGAGAGCTGATTTATTCAACATGTACATTAAATAGAAACGAGAACGACGAAAATATTAGATGGTTCCTTAAAGAAAATGATAACTTTTGTATTGAAAGTGTTAATCATATAGAACAAGATAATATTATAAATTCTAATGAAGGGTTTATTACTATACTTCCAGATGAGAAGATGGACGGATTCTTTATTTGTAAATTAAAAAGGATAAGGTGATATTTTGTATAATATTATAAATTTCAACGAAGAAGAACTGAAAAAATGGATGAAAGAAAATGGAGAACAAGTTTTTAGAAGTAAGCAAGTTATTAATTGGATATATAAAGGTGTTACAACTTTTGATGAGATGAAGAATATATCGCCTAAAACAAAAGAAAATTTAGCTAATAACTTTTATTTAGGAATACCTACAATAGTCAAAAAGTTAGAATCAGAAATTGATGGAACTATCAAATACTTAATGAAATTACACGATGGTAATGTTATTGAATGTGTTCTGATGAAATATAAACATGGGAATAGTATATGTATATCATCACAAGTAGGATGTAGAATGGGGTGTAAGTTTTGCGCTTCAACAATAGGTGGAAGAGTAAGGAATCTAGATGCAGGGGAAATGCTGGGACAGATTATAGTAGCAGGTAAGGATATTGATGAAAGAATATCAAATGTTGTAATGATGGGCAGCGGAGAACCATTAGATAATTATGATAATGTTCTGAAATTCTTAATAGAGTGCGGTAAGGATTATGGTTTAAATATTGGAGCGAGACATATTACTTTATCCACATGTGGAATTGTTCCTCAAATATTAGATTTGAGCGATAAAGGATTTCAGATTACACTTGCGATATCATTACATGCATCTAATGATATAATTAGAAAAAGGAGTATGCCAATAGCAAATAAATATAGCATTAATGAAGTTATTGAAGCTTGTAAGACATATATTTATAAGACTAAGAGAAGAGTTACATTTGAATATGCACTAATTCAGGGTCTTAACGACGAGCAAGAACACGCTGAGGAATTGGCATATTTATTGAAGGGTATGTTGTGTCATGTTAATCTTATACCTGTTAATGAAGTAAAAGAAAGTGAATATAAGAAGCCTAACAAGAATAGAATTGAGAGATTTAAAAGTATTTTAGAAAAAAACAATATTGAAACAACAGTTCGTAGAGAAATGGGGGCGGACATTAATGCCGCATGTGGTCAGCTTAGAAGAGACTATATGAATGAATAAGGAGGTAATATTAGTATGGTGGGGATGCATAGTGAAATAGGGAATTTTAGAAAATCTAACCAGGATTATATTGGGTTTTTTGAATGGAATGCTGGAGGGGTATATGTTATAGCTGATGGAATGGGAGGATATGCAGGAGGCGAAGTTGCTAGTAAAATAGCAGTAGAGACTGTATTATCTACATTTAAACATGCGAATATTAAAGATGTAGACGATGAATTCATTAGGGGTGTAGTGGATTTATGTAATGAAGCGATTATTGAAGTGGGGAAGCATGATGAATCATTAAAAGGCATGGGAACAACATTAACTTTATGTTTTATAAATAAAAACAAAGGGATAGTAGCCAATGTAGGAGATAGTTGTTGTTACATACTAACAAAGGATATGTTTTATAAATTAACAAAAGATCATTCTCTTGTTCAAGCATTTATTGATTCAGGAAGTCTTACTGAAGAAGAAGCAAAAAAACACCCAAATAAGAACATTATTACAAGATCATTAGGGACAACAGAAAAGGTTGAAAGCGATATTTATTTAATAAATGTTGATAAGAATGATATGATAATGCTATGTACTGATGGATTATCTAATTATATAGATAATGATGTTATGAGAGAGGTGCTTTTAAAATTAGATACAATTGAATCGGTAAAAGAATTAGTTGATATCAGCAAAAAAAACGGAAGTAAGGATAACATATCAGTGATGGTATTTAAAGGAGAGTGCCAAGATGATAGGTGAAAATTTGAACGGTAGATATGAGCTTGTGGAAAAAATAGGTGAAGGTGGAATGGCCTATGTATATAGAGCGAAGTGTCATTTATTAAATAGAGATGTAGCTATAAAAATTTTGAAAAAAGAATTTTCAAATGATGAAAGCATTGTTGGAAAATTCAAAGGAGAAGCAGCGGCGGCTGCAGGATTATGTGGTAATAATATAGTTAATATATATGATGTTGGTAGTGAGAATGATACAAATTATATTGTTATGGAGCTTGTTCAAGGAAAAACGCTTAAAGAGTTAATTAAAGAAGAAGGAAGTATCAAAGAGAAAAAGGCTATTGATATTTCAATTCAAATTGCTAAGGCGTTACAAAGTGCGCATAATAAACGTATAATCCATAGAGACATTAAGCCTCATAATATAATTGTAAATGATAATGGCGGAATTAAAGTAGCGGACTTCGGTATAGCAAAAGCTATAGATCAATCTACAATTACCAATACTTCTAAAGTTATGGGCACAGCACACTATTTTTCGCCAGAACAAGCAAAAGGTGGGTATGTGGATTTTAGAAGTGATATTTATTCTTTCGGTATTGTGTTATACGAGATGGTGACAGGACGAGTTCCTTATGATGCTGATAGTATAGTTTCTGTTGCAATAAAACATCTTCAGGAAGAGGTTGTTCCTCCAATAGAAATAAATGATAAAATATCAGCAGGGTTAAATAGTATAATTTTAAAGTGCGTGGAGAAAGATCCTGGGTTAAGATATCAGACAGCTGATGAACTTATTATTGACTTATATAATCTTAAAAATAATAAAGAAATTAATATAAAGAGAAATTTTCAAGATATAGAACAAACACGTGTTATGAATGTTGTTAAAGAAGAAGAGCTGAAAAATCATATATATAGTAATACTAATAAAAAAAATAATAATAATAATAATAATAATAAAACCAATTCAAAAAGAGAAAAGAGCAAGAATAAAGGGATAGTTATTGGAGTATCATTAACCGTATTATTCATATCTACTATTGTTTTGACTTGGGCATTTACACACTATAAAGACAGTGAAAATAATATTATTAAGAGTGAAAAAACTACAGTTCCATTTATTATTGGGCAGAAGCTTGAAGATGGTGAAAAATCTATAAAAGAAAGAAAATTAACATATACTGTAGTTCGTGAAGCAAAAAGTGATAGGGAGCAAGGAACTATTATTATGTGTACTCCAGAAGAGGGAACTAAGGTAGCGGAGAACACCGATTTATCTCTAGTTATTAGTAAGGGGCCAGAAGGTGTTAAAGTTCGAGTATATAGAGGATTAGATATTGAAACAGTTAAGGGTATGTTGACATATGATGGTGTGGATTTAGGTACAATTCAGGAAAAAGCTAGCATACTCGAAAAAGGTAAAATAATTAGTCAATCGCCAGAAGCGGGTACAATTGTTGAAAAGAACGATAAAATTTCATTTGTAGTAAGTAGTGGCCCTGAAATTAAACAAATTATAGTTCCTGATGTTACAGGGAAAAATTTAAATGAAGCTAAAGAGATGATTGAAGCTATTAATTTGAAAATAGGAGTAATAAGTGTTGTTGAAACAAAAGATCCTGATAAGGATGGTGTTGTATTTAGCCAAAGTCCGGCAGGTGGATTAGAGGTTACGGAAGAAAGTGTAATTAATCTTAGCCATTATGTATTTAAAGAAGATGAAAGAATGAAGGTTATTGTACCTAATTTTGTTGGTATGTTAGGTATTGAAGCTGATATAAAAGCATCTGAAACAGGAATAAAAATAAAAATAGAGGGCGACGAATTTCATTATGTTGTAGAGCAAAGTGTAACCCCTGGAGAAGAAATATACGTAGGAGAAACTATAATTTTAACAACAAAAAAGGAAGAAGAGGAGTAAGGTTATTTATGGAAGGAATCATAATAAAAGGAATAGGTGGGCTTTACACAGTAAAAGTTGGAAAAGAGCATTATATTTGTAAGGCTAGAGGAAAGTTCAGGTATTCTAAAGTAACTCCAATAGTTGGCGATAGAGTATCAATTACCCTAGAGGAAAATGATGAGGGTGTTATAGAAGAAATCCATGAAAGAACGACTGAGTTAATACGTCCCGTTGTTGCAAATGTAAATCAAGCATTAGTGTTTTTTACTATAAAGCATCCAGATCTTAATCATAACCTCTTGTATAAGTTCCTTGTGTTATGTGAATATAATAATTTAGACATTGTTGTTTGTTTTAATAAAATGGATTTGGTTGGAGAAGAAGAAAATTCAACAATAATAAAAATTCTAAGAGATGTAGGATATGAAGTAATTGAAATTGCAGCAAAGGATGGCAAAAATATCGATGCTATAAGAGAAAAGATTGGCAAGAACATAACTGTTTTCTGTGGACCTTCAGGAGTTGGTAAATCTACTACTCTAAATAGTATTGCAAATAGAAAACTCATGGAAACAGGCGAAATAAGTCATAAATCAAAGCGTGGAAAACATACAACTAGACATAGTGAACTCATAGAACATGGGAATGGTTTGATTGTTGACACTCCTGGATTTTCATCATTGGATTTGAGTTTCATGGAACAGGATGATCTTAAAGAGTGTTTTCCTGATTTTCATACTGAAGAAAATTGTAAGTTTTCAAATTGTAATCACTATAAAGAGCCTGGTTGTTCCGTTAAAAAAGCAGTGGAATTAGGAGAGATAAATAAAGAAAGGTATGATTTTTATATATATACTTTTGAAGAATTAATAAACGGGAGGAAGAAAAAATGGTAAAGATAGCACCTTCAATATTGTCAGCGGATTTTTCAAAACTAGGAGAGGATATTAAAAGCATAGATAAGTATGGAGCAGATATGGTTCATATAGATGTGATGGATGGTAAATTTGTACCAAATATTTCTTTTGGATTTCCTATAATCAAAGCTATAAGGAATCTTACTAAGTTAGAGTTTGATGTACATCTTATGATTGAGGAACCAACTAGATTTGTAGATGAATTTATTGACGCTGGAGCGGATATAATAACTATTCATTATGAAAGTGAAGTACATATCGATAGAGCTATTAATTATATAAAGAGTAAAGGTGTTAAAGTTGGATTATCATTGAATCCTGGAACGCCTGTATCTTTAATAGAAAATTTAATACCATCATTGGATCTTGTATTAATTATGAGTGTAAATCCAGGGTTTGGTGGTCAGAAATTTATTTCTTATTCATTAGATAAAATTAAAGAAGTTAAAGCATTGGCTAAAAAATACAATAAAGATCAAATTATGATTCAAGTAGATGGTGGAGTTGGAGAAGAAAATATTAAAGAAATAAGCATAGCAGGTGCAAATGTTGTTGTTGCTGGTTCTGCTGTATTTAGAAATGGTGATATCGAAAAGAATATTGAAGCTCTTAGAAAGGCTGCTTTCTAATGAAAGCACTAATAGTTTGTGCAGGTGATAAGCCTTCTTACGAACTGTTCTTTAGTGAATATAAGACTGCCGATTTTAAAATAGCTGTTGATGGAGGGAGTAGGGTGTTTTATGAACACAATCTGCTCCCAGATCTTTTGTTAGGGGATATGGATTCCTTAGATGAGAAAATTTTAAGTCTTTTTTCTTCAAAGGGAGTAGAAATAAGAAAATATAGACCAGAGAAAGATCTTACTGATACAGCTATAGCGGTTGAATATATAATTAAAGAGAAGTTTGATAAAGCAGTTTTGTTAGGGTGCACAGGAAGTAGATTTGACCACCAATTTGCCAATATAGTATTACTAAAAAAGATGAATGACAATAATATTGAAGGTATTATAAAAGATAACACTAATGAAATTTTTCTAATTAATAAGAGTAAGTCGTTATATAAAGAAAGAAAGTATGTTTCATTCTTTGCTTTAAATGAGAGTGTTAAAGGTTTGACCTTAGAAGGGTTCAAATATCCATTGAATTTGCATGAACTCTTTAGAGGGGATATATTATGTACATCTAATGAAATTATTGAGGAGTGGGGCAAAGTGCATTTCCTTGAGGGTGAGTTAATGTGTATATGTAGTGATGATTAGAGAACTATATAAAGAATAAAGAATAGAGAATAGATAACAAATATTGATACCTTGTTCTTTCATCTCTGTTCTTTGAGAAAAATTGTAACAATAAAGGTCTTTTAGTAAATTGCATATATAATTATATGCAAATAGTTCCTTAATATGGTATAATATTAAGGAATCAATATATAGGTGAGTTAAGTAAATGAAAATCGTAGCTATTAAGTTACCAAAGTTTCTATCTAAGATTATAGGAATTTTTGTAAGAAGGAAATCATGATTAAACCTTATACAAAGAAGAAAAAACAAATAGAAAACAAACAAAAGCACAATACAATGTATTGTGCTTTCTTTTGCAATAAGTACATAAAACAAAAATGCAGTCAACTGCATTTTTTCTATGTTAACAATTAAACTGCACGCTGTACTTTACCAGAACGTAAACATCTAGTACATACAGATATTTTCTTAGGTGTGCCATTTACGATAGCCTTAACTTTTTGTACGTTTGGCTTCCAGTTCCTGTTTGATCTACGATGTGAGTGAGATAGTTGACCACCGAAAACTACTCCCTTACCGCAACATTCACATTTTCTTGACATACCGACACCTCCTCTAATTACATAAATCAACTTCAAACAAAAATTATTGTATCACAAATGTTGGTGATTTTTCAAGTGTTTTTTACTAGAAAGTTTGATAATTGCAGATAAAATTAGTAATATAGATTTATTTTCTTGAATTAAAAGGTAGTATAATATAAAATAACAATAAGGTAGTTCATATAAGGAGGAATAAAATGAAGGGAAATATAAATACAGAAATAGGTAAGATATATTACAATGAAGAAGTGATTGCAAATATAGCTGGATTATCTACGATGGAGTGTTATGGAGTTGTTGGTATGGCTTCAAAAAATGCTACTGATGGTATATGGGAGCTATTAAAAGGAGAGAATCTGAATAAGGGTGTAAAAGTAATATCTAAAGAAGATAAACTATACATTGAATTATATATCATTGTTGAATATGGAACTAAAATATCTGTAATAGCAAATAACATAATTAAGACTGTTAAGTATAATATAAACAACTTTACAGGGCTTTCAGTTGGTGGAGTTACTGTTAATGTTAAAGGTGTAAGGGTTTAAGGAGGAACTTAAATGCAAAAAATATCTATAGATGGAGCAAAATTCTATTATATGTTGATGAATGCTTCAAATAAACTAGAACAAGAAAAAGAATATGTAAATTCATTGAATGTTTTCCCAGTACCAGATGGTGATACTGGAACAAATATGTCTCTTACTTTTAAAGCGGCTGCTCAAGAAATTACAGGAATGAGAAATGAGTCAATCAGTGAAATAGCAAAGAAGTTTTCTAGAGGGGCACTGATGGGAGCAAGAGGGAATTCAGGAGTTATACTATCTCAGATTTTCAGAGGATTCTCAAAAGGATTAGAAAATCTACATTATGCTTCTTCAGGGGACATTGCGAACGCAATAATAGAAGGGGCTAATTACGCTTATAAAGCTGTAATGCGTCCTACAGAGGGTACGATATTAACGGTGATTAGAGAAGCTGGAGAGTATGCAATTAAATGTGATGAAGAAGAAATAGACAGACTTTTAGATAAAGTTTGTAATCACGCAGAAGAGATATTAAATAAAACACCAGACATGCTGCCTGCACTTAAAGAAGCAAAAGTTGTTGATGCTGGTGGGATGGGTATGTTAATCCTTTTTAAAGGTATGTTAGAGGCCTTGAAATACGACATAGAAGATGAATTGAAGGATGTTGATGCAAGAGAATATAAATTTGAAGCTCAAGTTACACAAAGTGAGCAACAATTTGGATATTGCACAGAGTTTATTATATTAACCGAAAACTACGATTTGGATATGTTAAAAACTAAATTGAGTGAAATTGGTGATTCCATAGTAGCAGTTGGAATGGATGATTTTGTGAAGATACATGTTCATACATTAGAACCTGGAAAAGCTCTTAATATTGGAACTTCACTTGGGCAACTTACAAAAATAAAAATTGAAAATATGAGTGAACAACATAAACATACATTGGATATGGAAGAAGATGAAAGTAACGATGTTGCTTTAGATGAAAATATTGAGAGTAAGAAATATGGATTTATCGCTGTAGCTAGAGGTGAAGGGTTAACAAATATCTTTAAAGACCTTAATGTTGACCGTGTTATTGAAGGTGGTCAAACAATGAATCCAAGCACACAAGATCTAATTGATAGAATAGATAAAATAAATGCAGAAACTATATTTATTTTACCAAATAATAAGAATATTATGATGGCTGCAGAACAAGCTGTTCACTTAAGTGAAAAGAATATAGTTGTTATTCCTAGTAAAACAATACCTGAGGGGATAGCGGCATTATCAATTTTTGATGAAAATAGTAGTGCTGAAGAAAATCTTGAAAACATGATTGAGACTATAGAAAATGTAAGTACAGGAAGTGTTACATATGCGGTTAAAGATACTGAGTCAGATGGAAGACAGATTAAACAAGATGATGTACTTGGTATAGTTAATGGTAAGATAGAAATTATTGGAGACAATAAGATGCAAGTTTGTTGTGATATAATTGATGAAATGGTTGACGATTTTAGTGAACTAATTACAATTTATTATGGTGAAGAATGTGCTGAAGAAGATGTTGAAAAGATGATTGAGCAACTAGAAGATAAATACCCAGATATGGATATTGAAAGTTATGAAGGTAAGCAGCCATTATATTATTTTATTGTTTCAGTTGAGTAGAACCCTTTAAGGGTTCTGTTTTATTATTTTTTTATGGATTGAAAAATTCCTAAAAAATAAAAAAACATAGTTGAGAGTTGAAAGTTGAGAGTGGAGAACGATTGACATTTCTCTTCTCCATTCTCAACTTTTTTTAATCAGGAGTGATATTATGAACCTTACAATGGATATAAAATATCTTAAAGGGGTCGGCCCAAAAATGAAGGAAGAGTTAAATAAAGCTGGTGTTTTTTCTTTTCTGGATTTACTTCTATATTTTCCAAGAGATTATGAAAGTGTAGATATATTAAATGATAAAAGTAGTTGGACAGAAAATTCAACTGTTATTGTAGAAGGGGTAGTAAAAAAAATCAATAATGATTTAAGAATTAGAAATAATATGACTATAACTTCTATTAAGTTTGAAAATTCCTGTGGAGAATTTTATTGTAAGTGGTTCAATATGCCATATATTAAGAATAACTTTAAAGTTGCTAGTAAGTACGTTTTAAAAGGTAAGGTATATAATTTAAAGGGTGATAAAGGATTAAATAATGCGAAGATAATTCGCAATTCTAATCTAGATAATATGAAAGTTATTTCAAAATATAATTTGAGAGGCAAATTAACCAATACATTTTTAAATAAAATCATAACTGAATTAGTAAATAGTGTGGATATTCAAGAAAATATTTCAGAAGATATCATTAAGAGGTATAATCTTATTTCTTTAAAGGACGCTATTATTAACATACATTGTCCTCAGGGAAAAGAAATGCTAATAAAAGCAAAGCAAAGATTAAAGTTTCAGGAATTGTTTACTTATTCATTAAAAATATTGTCGTTGAAGAAGTATTTTAAATGTGCTGATGGTATACAGTATATAATGTGTTCAGAACTATCTATGATTAAAGAGAAACTTCCATTCGAACTTACTGGTGCTCAAAGAAGAACGTTAAGGGAAATACTCTTAGATCAAAAGAATACGTATCCTATGAATAGACTTGTACAAGGAGATGTTGGTAGTGGTAAGACTGTAGTTGCAATTATATCGATGCTTAATGTTGTTAAGAATGGGTATCAAGCTTCTATGATGGCACCAACAGAGATTCTTGCTAGGCAACATTATAATGAGACGTGTACTCTGTTGGGCGAATTTGGCGTTAATATAGAATTACTTGTTGGAAGTACTACTAAGAAAAACAAAGAAATTATAAAGAAAAAGTTAAAAGAAGGAGAAATTGATATTATTATTGGTACTCATGCTTTAATTGAAGATAATGTAGAGTTCAATAAACTTGGATTAGTTGTTACAGATGAGCAACATAGATTTGGTGTAAATCAAAGATGTAGATTATCGAATAAAAAAGAGAATGTAGATGTACTAGTAATGACTGCTACTCCTATTCCTAGAACATTATCACTTTATCTTTATGGTGATTTAGATGTATCTATAATTGACGAGCTACCTAAGGGTAGAAAAGAGATAATTACTAGATATACTGAAAAAAAACAAAGTAAAAAAGCTTATGAATTTGCTCTGAATGAAATTAAAAAGGGAAGACAAGTATATATTGTGTGTCCTTTAGTAGAAGAGAATGAGGAAATGAAACTCACATCTGTTGAGGAGCATTTTAAAGAATTACAAGAAAATATATTTAAGGATGTAGAAATTGAAATTCTTCATGGGAAAATGAAAGCTAAAGACAAAGAGTTTGTGATGAAGAGGTTTAAGAATGGCGAAATTAAAGCTTTGATTTCTACTACCGTAATTGAAGTTGGAGTTAATGTTCCAAATGCTACTGTTATGATTATTGAAAATGCAGAAAGATTTGGATTATCCCAATTACATCAATTAAGAGGAAGAGTAGGAAGAGGGGAGCATCAATCTTATTGTATTTTGGTTCCAGAAGTTAAAAGTGAAGTTACAAGAAAAAGAATGGAAATAATGGTTGAGTCTAATGATGGGTTTTATATATCTGAACAAGATTTAAAAATCAGAGGAACAGGTGAGCTTTTTGGAATTAAGCAGAGCGGAGAAGATGAACTATTATTAGCAAATTTAAGGGAAGATATGGATATACTAAGGGTTGCAAATAAAGAAGCTCAAATGGTAATTGATAGCGATGATATGGAATACATCAAAATGAAAAAAGAAATATTAAGAAAATTATCGTCATCAAGCAACTATATATGTTACAATTAATAAAAATATGAAATTATTTAACAATATTTTGTAAAAATGAACAAAATATGATAAAATGATTTAAGAAAACTTGAAGATGAGGTGTTGGCATGAGAATTATTTCAGGTAAGGCAAAGGGAAGAACAATACTCCCTCCTGCTACTATGGTTACTAGACCAACTTTAGATAGAATTAAAGAAGCGATTTTTAATATTTTATATGATAAAGCTATAGATGCTAATGTTGTAGATGTTTTCGCTGGAACAGGTAGTTTAGGTTTGGAAGCTGCAAGTAGAGGAGCAAAGAAATGCTATCTCTTTGATAGAGATGATGAAACTTTTTCAAGATTGGAGCAAAATATTAAAAATTTAAAATTTGAAGATGTATGTACTGCTATTAAAGGAGATTCTTACAAAAGTTTAGAAATGCTAGCTAAAAGAGGAGAAAAGTTTGATATCATATTCATAGATCCTCCATATGCTAAAGAAATGATTCCTATGGCTATTGAAATAGTTACAAATGAGAAAGCGTTAAAAGACGATGGAATAATAGTATGTAAAATCGATAGTGGCGAGGATATTTATGAAGGGAATGAAGAAATAATACTTACTGAGAAAAGAAAGTATGGTAATACAACTGTTCTTTTCTATGAATATACGGAGGAATAAGATGAGAACCGCGGTATTTACTGGAAGTTTTGATCCAATAACTTTAGGTCATTATGATATTATTGAACGTGGAAGTAAGATATTTGACAAAATTATTGTTTTAGCAATGGTAAACCCTGATAAAAAAGGATTATTTGAACTTGAAGAACGTGTTGCATTAATTAAGAAAACTGTATGTAATTTAAAAAATGTAGAAGTGGACTCATATTGGGGGCTACTCGTTGATTATATGAAAGAAAGAAATTATAATATAATCATCAAAGGACTTAGAAATACTATTGATTTTAACTATGAATATGATATGGAATCAGCAAATAAAAAATTATATTCAGATGTAGAAACGGTGTTTTTAATGAGTGATAGGAATAAGGGCTATATCAGCTCGTCTATGGTTAAACAAATAGCTAAATTTGGTGGGGAATTAAAAGGTTGTGTTAGCGAAGAGGTTGAATGCGCTATTTTAGAAAAGATGAAAATATAAGGGGTGAGTAATATGAAGATTGTTGAGTATTTAGAATGTATGCAAGATCTTATTGAAAATGCGTCCAAAGTTCCTATGACAAATAAAATAATGATAGATAAGGAAGAGATGTTAAGTTTAATAGAGCAGATATACAACTATCTTCCAGAGGAATTTAAGAAAGCCCAATGGATAGTTCATGAAAAAGAGAGAATCTTAAAAGATGCAACAGAACAAGCTGAAAAGATTAAACAAGAAAGTTATGAGTATCATAGAAAAAGATTGAAAAATCATGATTTAGTTAAAGAAGCAAAATTGAAAACTGAAGCCATGTTATCTAAAGCAGAAAGAAGTGCAACAGTTATTAAAACAGAAGCTACAAACTATGCTGGTGGAATATTACATAATGTGGAGAATGATGTGTCTGAAATTAAAAATCGAATAATTGAGGATATAAAAAATGATGTAAATAAGAGTTTAAACGATATAGATAAAAAAATGAATGATGTTATTGAAAAGTTAAAAGAAAATCAAGAGGAGCTTAGGGGAATGAGTTAGCTCCTCTTTTTTTGTGTTAAGAAACTGAAAATGAAAGAAATTATAAGTATGGAATACGAAATAACATATATGGCAGTAAGGGATTTTAGTTCGTTCTTATGAAGTGTGGAAACCATTAATGATGAAAAATCAGTAATAGAGATTAAAATAATTAATACGCTTATAAGACAAGATGAAATAACACCTTGTAGTATTTTAGCCCAAAAATATTTCTTAAAAGATAATTTTTTATTATAAATGAATGAATAAACTTGAGAGAATATTGATAGTCCACTAAAAGAAATTAGAAAGCTTATTAGAATTAATTTAACTAAAAGTGAGGCGTCTGTCTCTGAAATCATTGTAACTCCATTAGTGATTTCAATAATACCAAATAACATCTTCCCCATTAGAGAATTAAAAGCTGGAAATATATTTGCAATATAGTGGTTCATATATCCGATGATTACTGAAAAAAAAGTTATATAAGCACAAACTAATAAGGAGGTATTAAGAGCGCCTTCAATACTCTGTTTAATTGCATTTCCTACATTGATTCTTGTTTTTTCTACATTGTTTAGATTTATAAAAGAATAGTCCCTTTTTGATGAGAATATGTACCCAGTTATATAGCATGAAATAATGTTTATAAAAAATAATATGTACCCAAGTTTGATGTTGTTTAGGAGTACAGCACCAACTACTCCAATTACAAATAAAGGGCTGGCATTAGAGGCTACAATTAAAGTTGTTGTTGCATTATCATAATTCAAATGTCCTTCTTTACTCATAATACCTGTGTATTTAGCGCCTAAAGGGAAACCACAGATTAGACTTATAATTAACGGGAAACTTGCAGTGGGAGGGAGATTAAGGGGTTTGCATAGAGCTTTGCCAAATATACTGGAGTAAACATTAATACCATTAAAACTTAAGATCAAGCCTGTAATTACAGTAAAAGGGAATAATGATGGAAATACTGAATTATAAAAAAGTTGTACTCCATGATGTGCCGATGAAATGCAAAGTTTTGGATTTAATAAAATCAACATAAGTACAAATGTTAAAAGAAATATAACAAGGTTGGATAATTTGCTTTTTGTTTTTAAAATGATAAATCCTATAACTAAAATAAAAATTAATACTAATACTAATACTATTATCATGTTAACACTCCTTAAGAATTATAGTATTAAATATATTTTCTTTACAGGATTTATATTACAGTAATTATTTTAAAATATATGGTTTTCTGTAAAAATCATCACCATATTTCACATTATTATTTAATAATGAGTATAAATTTGTAGCTTTAATATCATAATTTAAGATTGAATTGTGTTTCTTTGTTACAGAAGTAATTAAAGGTATATCTAAGTTTTTTTTGATGAGATTAAGAATTTCTTTACCTTTAGTGTTAAAACCAAGAACTCTTAAGTAACTAGGCTCATTACTTCTTAGATTCTTGTATGGAATTTTATCAAATCCTAAATATAATTGAAAAAGCAAACGATAAATTCTAGTAAATGTATATCTTTTTGATTTAATTTTATTAACAGCTTCTTCAAGTGTATTACTTTTTATGAAGGCATCTAGTATCCTATTTCCCATTCCTTCTTCTAAGTCAGGTAATGATAGGATTGAAGAGGGGTCCATTAGTAATTTGTATTTAATGTATGAAAAAGCTTTATCAGGGTTAACAAAATCATATCCTCTTGTTTTTAATAGATTTAGGCGTTTGTAAACATTGCTGGGTAAAAAAGAGTTGAGGTCATGTATTTCCTTATTCTCATAAATAAATTTTCTAATGGAAGTTGCACTTGCAAATTCATTTAATAGTTCTGTTTCGTTATAAGCTGAACCTTTTCGTTGTATAGTGTAAGGAGTCATGGAACTATTTAGTTTGATCAAGCTTTTGCAATACTCAATGCCTAAAATATTATTTGATGAGTTCAAAATAGTATTAAGATTATCACAACTGATATCTAATAGAGAATTAGCAAGTATGTATTGTGAAAGTGCCGAGCTTCTGGCTGCAGGAAAGCTTGCGCCAATATTGAGCTTTTCTTTTAATAGAAGCCTATACTGTTGAGGTTCTTCAACTAGAATTTCTGCTATAGTTTTAATAATATTTATCTCACCAAGTTCGCTTCCGAAACAGATATTATTTACACATCCAAGGGAATTAAGCGTGGCTACTGATCCATAAGCGAAAAATTCAGCGGAAGAAATAGCATAGACTGTGGGAAGTTCAAGTAAAAGATCAACTCCATTATCTAAAGCAAATTTAGTTCTCTCCCATTTATCTATGATTGCAGGAACTCCTCTTTGAACGAAATTACCACTCATAACGCAAACAATAGCATCACTACAAGTCTGTTCTTTTGATTTATTAATGTGGTATATATGACCGTTATGCAATGGATTATACTCTGTTATTATACCGGTAATGTTCATAAATTTCTCTCCTGTATAAATATTTGTGTTTAAAAAAATAATATCATATAAGGATAAACTTCATCAAGTTGTTATTATGAATACTTGACTGGGATAAAAAACGCAAAATAAACAAAAATTCAAAGAAATTCTCCATATTTTAATTTAAACCTTGAAAAACAAAACTTCTGGGTTTATATTAGTATAGAGTGATAATTGTGCAGGAGGGGAAATAACATGGAACTTATGAATGATATTTGGAAAAAAGCCCAAAGTGATATCAAAAGAATTGTTCTGCCAGAAGGTGACGAAGAGAGAACTTTAAAAGCAAGTGAAATAATTGCAGAAAAAGGTCTAGCACAGGTTGTTTTAGTAGGGGATTTAGAAACTATTAAGAACAATGCAAAGGAATTAGGAGTAAACCTTGAAAAGGTTGAAATTGTTGATCCAAAAACAGATGATAAAAGATCTGAATATGTGAATGCTTTTTATGAATTAAGAAAGAACAAAGGTGTAGATATTGAAAAAGCAGAAACTATTCTAAATGATCCGTTATATTATGCTAATATGATGTTAAAGATGGATGATGTTCAAGGATTGGTTGCTGGTGCAGTACATACCACTGGAGATACTTTAAAACCAGGGATGCAAATTATAAAAACAGCACCAGGAATAAATGTTGTATCTAGCTTTTTTATTATGAGTGTTCCTAATTGTAACTATGGTAAAGATGGATTAATGCTATTTGCAGATTGTGCAGTTAATCCAAACCCAACAAAGGAACAATTAGCTTCTATTGCAATCAGTACAGCAGATAATGCTAAAGCATTAGCAGAAGTAGAACCAAAGGTAGCGATGTTGTCTTTTTCAAGTATGGGAAGTGCTAGTCATGAACTAGTAGATAAGGTAAATGAAGCAACAAAGATTGCGAAAGAGGCAAGACCTGATTTAGCTATAGATGGAGAATTGCAATTAGATGCAGCTATAGTTCCTTCAGTTGCAGCAAAAAAAGCACCAAACAGTAATGTAGCAGGAAAAGCTAATGTTTTAGTTTTCCCAGATTTACAAGCTGGTAATATAGGCTATAAGCTTGTTGAAAGATTGGCAAATGCAGAAGCAGTTGGACCAATATGTCAAGGATTTGCAAAACCTATCAATGACCTTTCAAGAGGATGTAGTGTAGATGACATTGTTAATGTTGTTGCAGTAACGGCTGTTCAAGCTCAGAACTGTAACTAATTTAATATATTTTAGGAGGCAAAAATATGAAAATTTTAGTTGTAAACTGTGGTAGTTCGTCACTTAAATATCAGTTAATTGATATGAATAATGATAATTCATTAGCTCAAGGTTTAGTAGAAAGAATAGGTATTGAAGGTTCTAAGTTAACTCAAAAGGCTAATGGACAAAAGTACATAATAGAGCAGCCAATGGAGAGCCATCAAGATGCAATAAAGCTAGTATTAGAAGCTTTAGTTGATGAAACTTATGGTGTTATTAAGAGTATGGATGAAATTTCAGCTGTAGGACATAGGGTTGTTCACGGAGGAGAGAATTACGCAGAATCTGTATTAATTGATGATGAAGTAATGAAGGCTTTAGAAGAGTGTGTTAAACTTGCACCACTTCACAATCCTCCAAATATTACTGGAATTAATGCATGTAAAGCATTAATGCCAAATACTCCAATGGTTACAGTGTTTGATACAGCATTCCACCAAAGTATGCCAGATAAAGCATATATGTATGCTCTTCCATATGAGTTATATGAGAAGCATGGAATAAGAAGATATGGTATGCATGGTACTTCTCACAGATATGTATCTCAAAGAGTTTCAGAAGTTATTGGAAAGCCAATGGAAGAATTGAAAATAATAACTTGTCACTTAGGAAATGGAGCAAGTTGTGCAGCTATTAAGAATGGTAAGTCTGTTGATACATCAATGGGATTCACTCCATTAGAAGGCTTAGTAATGGGAACAAGATGTGGGGATATAGATCCTGCTATAGTTCCATTTATTCAGAAGGCAGAAAATCTAAGTGCTGCAGAAGTTGATGCTCTTATGAATAAGAAATCAGGAGTATTTGGATTATCTGGTGTAAGTAGTGATTTTAGAGATATTGAAGAGGCGGAAGCAAATGGAAATGATAGAGCTAGATTAGCTTTAGAGGTTTTCTATTACAGAGTTAAGAAGTATATTGGCGCGTACACAGCTGCTATGGGTGGAGTTGATGTAATCGTATTTACTGCTGGTTTAGGCGAAAACTCTAAAGAATGTAGAGAACTTGTTTGTGAAGGATTAGAATACTTAGGCGTTAAAATCGATAAAGAGAAGAATAACTTCAGAGGTGAAGAAAGACTTATTTCAACTGAGGACTCTTCAGTTAAGGTATTTGTTATTCCTACGAATGAAGAATTAATGATTGCTAAAGATACAAAGGTTATTGTTGATGCTCTTTAATAGTTAGAGTAAGGTCTATTTAAGTGATATAAAAACAGTGTTCGTGTAAACTCGAACGCTGTTTTTATAAAATAGTCTTGACTTTTGATGGTATTATTTATATAATAAATTGTGCTTGTGCTATTACTAGCATTAATAATAGGAGATGACAGTATGTTATTTAACTTAAGTAAACTGTGTAATAAAAGTATTATGAACCTTTCAGTTAATGAAAAAATTGAATTGGATAATATTAATGCTTTTGGTGAAGAAATTATCTTTAACACACCTGTTGAATTAAAAGGAACGTTTGTCAATAAAGATGAATATGTAGAATTTAACGGGGAAGTCTCATGTAACTTGAAGCTCATTTGTTCTAAATGTCTTGAGACATTTGATGAAACTTTTGAGGTGAAGATAGATGAAAAATTTTCGCGAAATGAACAAGAAGATTATTTTGAACTTCCTGTGAGTTGTGAAATAGACTTAGGTAGGATAATTGAAGAGAACATAGTTGGTTATTTACCTATTCAAAAAAGATGTAGTGAGAGTTGCAAAGGTCTTTGCCCAATTTGTGGAATTAATCTTAACCTTCATACATGTGAGTGCAAACCAATTGTTGAAGAAGAAGAGGAAGAAAAATTAGACCCAAGATTTGCTAAGCTGCAAAACTTTTTTAACAAAAATTAAACATAAAGATGATATTGTTAAGGAGGTGTAATTATGGCTCATCCAAAGAGAAAAACTTCTAATGCAAGAAGAGATAGAAGAAGATCACAAAACTTTAAGTTAAGTGCACCAGGTATCGTGGAATGTCCACAATGCCACGAGGTAAAGTTAGCTCATAGAGTTTGTAAGAGATGCGGACACTACAAAGGTAAGGAAGTAGTTTCTAACGATAACTAGTAAGATTAAAGAAGAAAGTCTCTAAGGCTTTCTTTTGTTTTATCTTGTTTTAAGTCGATATATGATTTTCACTATAGACTATAAGCAGTCATTAATATATAATTAAGGCATATGAAAATAAATAATAAGTCAAAGATACGACATATATTTTGTGATATACTAGGAGTTGGCTTCTAATGAAAGTTGTTCTATCAGAGGGTTCCAAGGACTGAGTATGTGTACTACATACATACGATTGGTTATTTATTTGAATGTGGCTGAATTGAAAAAGTAATAATGAGAGGTATATAATATGAAAATTGTTGTTGATGGTATGGGTGGAGATAATTCGCCATGCGAAATTGTAAAAGGATGTATCGATTTTCTTGCTGAAAGCAAAAGAGAAGTACATATATATATCACAGGTCCTCAAAAGAAAATAGAAGAGGAACTTAAGAAGTATCCGAAGAATAACAATATAACAATTGTAGATGCATCGGAGGTTATTTCATGTAACGAACCTCCTGCCATGGCAATAAGAAAGAAGAAAGATTCTTCTATGGTTAAAGCTTTGAGAATGGTAAGAGATGATGAAGCTGATGCAGTTATATCAGCAGGTAGTACCGGAGCTTTATTGACAGGAGCAACTTTGATTATTGGAAGAATAAAAGGAATAAAAAGAGCAGCATTAGCTCCACTTATGCCAGGAGAAAAAGGACCATTTATGCTTATAGATTGTGGAGCAAATGTAGATTGCAAACCAGAAAATTTGGTGCAGTTTGCATTGATGGGTAAAGTTTATTTTGAGAGTGTAATGAATATTAGTAATCCTAAGGTTGGGTTAGTTAATATTGGAAGCGAAGAAGAAAAAGGTAATGAGTTAACTAAAGAATCTTATAAGTTACTGAAAGAAGAAAATATTAATTTTTATGGTAACATTGAGCCTAGAGATATGGTTAGTGGAGATGTTCATGTTATTGTAGCTGATGGGTTTGTAGGAAACACAATATTAAAGGCAATAGAAGGTGTATCTTCGTTAATTTTTGGAAGATTAAAAGAAGGAATTTATTCTTCATTTAAAACAAAAATTGGAGGTGCGTTGTTAAAACCTGTGCTTAAGCAATTTAAAAAAGATTTTGATTATAAAGAATATGGAGGAACACCTTTTTTAGGTGTAAACGGTGTCTGTATTAAAGCGCATGGAAGTTCAGATGCTAAAGCTATTAAAAATGCCATTAAACAATCTGTATTATTCTACGATAAGAAGGTCGTTGATAAGATTAAAGCTCAATTTCAATAATAAAAAAAAAATAAATAGAAGATTAAATAAGTAGAAGTTTAAAATCTTATATAGTTTATCAGAAATATTTAAATTTAAAGAATAATTAATAATATTTTATGGAGGGATTATTATGGTGTTTGAAAAGATTAAAGCTATAATTGCAGATCGTTTAGGAATTGATGAAAATGAAATTAAATTAGAATCAAGTTTTGTGGATGATTTAGGAGCTGACTCTCTTGATGTTGTAGAGTTAGTTATGGCATTAGAAGAAGAGTTTGAAGTAGAGATACCAGATGAGGATGCAGAAAAAGTTGGAACTGTAAATGACGTAGTAAAATACGTATCAAGCAAAATAGAGGAATAAATGTCCAACTGTGATGGACTGAACATAATGTTTGCACTCTGGTTGCATCTCCAAAGTTTCTAGCGTTGAAAAAGGTAGAGGAACAAGAGAAACCAGAAGCGCAGTGCACAATTGTACTCGAGCAACACAGGGAGTCTTAGTGACGATGAGATTGAGTTTATCAACAACCAGAAGTCCCGCTTTGCGGGACTTGAATTTTAATAACACATAGTAGTTAGGAGAACAATAATGGTTCATAAAAAAAAGATGATAACTGAATTAGAAAAAAAAATAGGATTAAGTTTTAATAACAAAGAATTGATCTTAACTGGTTTGACACATAGTTCATATGCCAATTTAAAAAAGGAAGTAAAATATAATGAGAGAATGGAGTATCTAGGGGATGCTGTATTGGAGTTAATTATATCTGAATACTTATTTAAGAGATGTGAAGACAAATCAGAAGGAGATCTAACAAAAACAAGAGCTTTGATAGTTTGTGAAAATTCACTATTTGAAATAGCTAATGGATGGAATTTAGGAAAGTATATTCTTATGAGTAAGGGAGAAGAAAGTACAGGCGGAAGAAATAGATCCTCAATATTATCGAATTGTGTTGAGGCAATAATTGCTGCAGTATATCTTGATAAAGGAATAGAGTTTACTAAAGAATTTGTTCTAAATAGCTTTAGTGATATAATTAATAAAGCAATAGAAAATAAGATAGTTTTAGATTATAAAACAAAACTGCAAGAAATACTACAACAAAATGGTGTAATTGATATTTCATATGAATTAGCTAAGTTAGAAGGACCTCCGCATAGACCTAAATTTTTTATTCAACTAATGGTTGATAATGTAATAAAAGGTACTGGGCAAGGGTATACAAAGAAAGAAGCAGAACAAAATGCTGCAAAGGCATATGTGCAACTATTGGAGGAATTTAATGAGTAAAAGTTATTATATAATTCCTGTGTTTGTGCCACATGAGGGATGTCCACATGATTGTTCTTTCTGTAATCAACGCTCAATTACAGGTAAAAAAGAGACAATTTCAACAATGCAAATAAGAAATATGATTGATGAATATATTCAAAGTATAAATAAGAAAAAAGATAAAGAAGCGGTAGTGGAAATATCATTTTTTGGTGGAACATTTACTGGTATTGATATCGAAAAACAGAAAATGTTGCTAAGTATTGCAAAGGAATATAAATCAAAAGGAAAAATTAGATTCATACGTCTTTCAACACGTCCAGATTATATAAATCATGAAATCTTAAAAAATCTGAAAGAGTACGAAGTAGATATTATTGAGTTAGGGGCGCAGTCATTTGATAATAAGGTATTAAAAGCCGCAAATAGAGGTCATACAGCTGAAGATATTGAAAAAGCTAGCCAATTGATAAAAGAATACGGATTTACTCTTGGAATTCAATTGATGCTAGGATTGCCAAAAGCTGATTTTCAGAGTGATTTTTATTCTGCAAAAAAAACTGTTGCTGTAAAACCTGACTTCACAAGGATATATCCTGCATTGGTTATTAAGAATACAGAGATGGAGTCAATGTATAAATCAGGAAATTACAATCCGTATTCTATTGAAGAATGTATTGAAATAACTAAAAGAATTTTTGCGTTTTTTGAGGTGAATGATATCAAGGTAATACGAATTGGTTTGCAACCAACCAAAGAAATATCATCTGGTTCAGAATTGGTAAGTGGGCCTTTTCATCCGGCAATTAGAGAACTGATTGAAGGATCTCTTATCAATGATATGATTTCCGAAAGTATCATTGACCTGAAAGAAGATGTTAATTTAATCATTAACCACAAAGATTTATCTAAATTGTATTGCTGGAAAAAGAAGTTTTTCAATAAGTTAGTGATGGAGTTTAATGGAAATATAAAAGTTGAAACTAATAAAGAAATTAAACGAAATCAATTTACTGTGCAATATGGGGAGAAATACATTACAATGGAATTAAAAGACTATTTAATTGAGTTTGTAAAAAAAATAATGGGGGATGAGATTTATGAATAGAAAGAAAAAAGAGAAAGTAATTAGATATACTTTAATAGGAATTACAACAGTATTTATTGCAACTACTGTTCTTGGTATTGTTGTATCATTATTCTAATATTGATGTGGGTGAAATTTTATGTTTTTAAAATCAATAGAAGTTAGAGGATTTAAATCTTTTGCCGATAAGACTGAATTAGAATTTACGAAAGGTGTTACGGCTGTTATTGGACCAAATGGAAGTGGGAAAAGTAATATTTCTGATGCTGTAAGATGGGTGCTAGGAGAACAAAGTGTAAAAAGCTTAAGAGGCGGAAAGATGCAGGATGTTATTTTTGCTGGTACTCAATTCAGAAAACCAGTTGGGTTGGCTCAAGTATCTTTAACACTAGATAATTATGATAATGAACTACAGATAGATTATTCACAGGTTAAAATTACTAGAAGATTGTATAGATCCGGCGAAAGTGAATATTTAATAAATAATACTAAATGTAGACTTAAAGACGTACAAGAATTATTTATGGATACTGGAATAGGTAAAGAAGGCTATTCGCTTATCGGGCAAGGGAAAATAGATGCTATTCTAAGTGGACATAATGAAGATAGAAGACTGCTACTTGAAGAAGCAGCTGGGATTGTTAAATACAAAACAAGAAAAAAAGAAGCTGAAAGAAGATTGAATAATACTGAAGATAATCTTGTGCGGATTAATGATTTATTGTCTACTTATGAGGAACGTGTTGAGCCACTTAGGATAGATAAAGAAAAAGCAGAAGAGTTTATTGAATTAAGTTCAGCATTAAAGACTAGGGAAGTTAATATTATATTATCAAATCTTGAAAAAAATGAAATTAATTGTAAGGAAAATGAAGGTTTATTAGTTCAAATTAATGAAGAATTAACGATTTCAAAGAGGATAGTGGAAAACTCTAGAAATGAGTTGGCTTCATGGACCGAAGCTCTAGAACAATTCGAAATAGAATACGCTAGTGATAGACAAAAATATTACTCTCAGAAGAATTTAAAAGAAAAATTAAATGGTGAAATTAATCTTTTGAAAGAAAGAATAAAAAATGCAGGGCAAGTTATAGAGAAAGAAGAAAAAGAAATTATTTCTCTTAATGAAAAATTTAATTTGATTACTAATGAAAAGAATACTCATATAGGTGATTTGGAACATTTGAATTTATCAAAAGAGAAAATTGAGGAAAATAAAATAAATTTTGATAAGAAGATACTAGAATTATCCACTAAGATAGAATTATCAGGTAAGAAGATTACTAGAATAACTGAAGAAGCTGAAAAGGTTAAAGAGGAATTATTTAATAAGAAAAATACCTATTTTATAATTGAAAAAGAACTTAGAGATTTTAGTGATAAGAAACTTGAAATTACACAGAAAATATCTAACTTTGACATGTCTTTAAAAATCAAAGAGAAGACTAAAATAGAACTTATTAATAAAAAGGAAGATATTGATAATCAAATTGATGAGTGGAAAAATAATATTGAAGAGAATAATAAGAAGCTTTTGTCTGAGAAAAAAGAAAAAGTAAAAATTGAAAAAAACATTGAGGTATTAAATAGGGAATTTAATACTTGTGAGGCAAAAAAGAATGCGTTGAATAATCTTGAGCAACAATATGAAGGATATAATAAATCTGTTCAGAAATTGATGCGGGAAGTTCATGAATTTTTGCCGCAATATAAAGATAAATGTTGGGTGTTAGGTGAAATATTGAAAACGCCAAAAAATTATGAATTAGCAATTGAGATTGCTCTAGGTGGAGCTATTTCTAATGTTATAACTGAAAACGAAATAATTGCAAAACAATTAATTCATACTTTAAAAAATAAGAAACTCGGAAGAGCCACATTTTTACCTATTGATATTGTTAAAGGAAAAAGAGTTAGTATTGATAATAATATTAAAGGGATGCAAGGATATATAGGTATAGCTAGCGATTTAGTATCTTACAATAATAAGTATATTAATGCGATAGAATATTCTCTTGGAAGAACTGTTATAGCTGATAACATGGATAATGGATTGGCTATTGGGAAAAAAGCTGGACTCGGATTTAAAATAGTTACACTTGATGGCGAAGTTATTAATCCAGGTGGATCTTTAACTGGTGGAAGTTTATATAATAAGAATAATTCTATAATCGCAAGAAAAAGAGAAATAGAAGAATTAAATGCTCAAAGCGAGGAATTTATTGGGAAGATTGAGATGTTGAAGTTTAGTTGTGTAAGTTTTGAAAGGAATATTGAAGCTTTAGATGAGAGTAATCTTAATATTAAAGATAAAATTCACAGCGAAGAGTTAGAAAGAGCTAAAATTATAACTAGAATTAAAGGAATTGAAGAAGAAAAGATTAATCTTATGAAAGAAATCTCTCAGGGGAAAGAATCATTAAATGTGATTATTACTGAAATAGTTAGTCGTAAAGATGAATTATCAAGTTTTGAAGAAAAAAATAGTGGACTAAAAAAAATGCTTGAGATAAGCGAAAAAAATATTGAAGAATTAAAAAAAGATAAAATATTTATGGAAGAAGAAAAAAGTAAAGCAGACAAAGACTTAACTGAAATAAGAATTGCTGAAGCTGAAACTGTTCAAAAGATAACTAATAAAACAAGTGAAATTAATAGAATTAATATTGAACTAAATACAATGGATGAGAGAAAATATGATTTAGAAAAAGAAGTTCAAAAATCATACATGGATAAAGAACTTAGTTCAGAAAAAATCAAAGAAGATCAAAAAAATGTTGAAAATATAGAAGATTATTTAGGTAAAGCTGATGAATCATTTAAAGAAAATGAAAATAAAAAAATTAAGATTAAAGAATATATTAAAAAATACTCAGAAGAATTAATGAGTGAAGAGAAGAACACAGAGCTTATAAATAAAAATCTAAATAAAATTGAGATTAATAAAGCAAAGTTAGAGAGTGAAAGAGAAAATGTTTTCCAAAGATTAAATGAAGATTTTGATTTGACTTTAGCTGAAGCAAAAGATTTTAGAAATGAAGATATGGATATTTCAGTAGCAATAAATGAAATTAAAGTTCTGAAAGAAAAAATATCAAGATTAGGTACGGTAAATCTTGGTGCTATTGAAGAATATAAAGAGGTTAAAGAGAAATATGAATTTATGAACGCTCAAAGAGAAGATTTAATAAGCTCAAAAGATGAGTTAATGAAGTTGATAGATGAAATGACAGATGAAATGAGAACGTTATTTAAGGAAAATTTTCAAATAATGAGAGAAAACTTCGATGTGACATTCAAAGAATTATTTAAGGGGGGGAGTGCAGACTTAATACTTAGTGAAGGTGACGAACTGCAGGCGGATATAGAAATTAATGTTCAACCACCAGGGAAAAAACTTCAAAATATATCGTTAATGTCAGGTGGAGAGAAAGTATTATCAGCTATTGCACTGTTGTTTGCAATTCTTAAAATGAAGCCAACTCCATTTTGTATTCTAGATGAAATAGAGGCTGCACTAGATGATGCGAATGTTTTTAGGTATGCAGAGTTTCTAAAAAAATTCTCTGAAAATATTCAATTTATTGTTATTACTCATAGAAAGGGAACTATGCATATGAGTGACGTGATCTATGGGGTAACAATGGAAGAGAAAGGTGTTTCAAAAATACTGTCAATGGATTTAAATAATAATGCAATTCATATATAGGTTGGAGGAAAAATATGTTTGGAAATTTATTTGGTAAACTTAAAAATGGATTAGAAAAAACTAGGGATTCTATAACAGATAAGGTTAATGAGGTATTGAAACTTGCTGTAACAATTGATGATGATCTTTACGAAGAACTTGAAGAAATCTTAGTTATGGCGGATATTGGTTTTGATACTACTGTAGATATTATTGATAGACTAAAAAAGAAAATAAAAGAAGAAAAGATTAGTGAACCTTCAGAAGTGAAACCATGTTTAAGAAGAGTTATTGTAGAGATGCTTGAAGAAGATACAGTGGAAATAGAAGAAAAATTTCCTAAGGTTCTTTTAATTATTGGTATAAATGGGGCTGGCAAAACAACTTCAATTGGAAAGATTGCAAGCAGATATAAAGAAAGTGGAAAAAAAGTTCTATTAGCAGCAGGCGATACATTTAGAGCAGCTGCAATTGATCAATTAGAAGTATGGGCCAATAGAGCTGAAGTGGATTTAGTAAAACATAAAGAAGGAGCAGATCCAGGGGCGGTTATATTTGATGCTATTTCTGCTGGTAAATCAAGAGGCTCTGATATATTAATATGTGACACTGCTGGAAGGCTACATAATAAAAAAAATCTTATGAAGGAATTAGCTAAGATTAACAAAATTGTAGAAAGTGAATTTAATGGAGCTCAGAAAGAAACATATCTTGTCCTAGATGCAACAACAGGTCAAAATGCAGTTTCACAAGCAAAAGAATTTATGGAAACTAGTAAGATAGATGGTATAATACTTACGAAGTTAGATGGTACTGCCAAAGGTGGTATAGTTATAACGATAAAAAGCACTTTAAATATTCCTGTAAAGTATATTGGAGTTGGAGAAGGAATAGAAGATTTGCAAGAATTTGATGCATCTGAGTTTGTTAACGCACTTTTTGATTAAAAAAATATTAAGTGTTAAGTAAAAATACTTGACAGCAACATTTAAATCTGTTAATATTAATATCGTTGTCGGATTATTAAGTGTGGTGATAATTGTGGATAAGAGATTTGAGATTTCATTTTTGTTAGATTGCTATGGTGCATTATTAACAGAAAACCAGAAAAATGTGATGGAATTGTATTATAATTCTGATTTATCCTTAGCGGAAATTGCAGAAAATACAAGTAAAAGTCGTCAAGCAGTTCATGATCTAATAAAGAGAAGTGAAAAAACATTATATGATTATGAATCTAAATTATCTCATCTTAATAAAAAGCTATCAATGGACAAATTGACTGTTAAAGTAAATAACAGTATTGAGAATATTACCAGTGGTGATGAGATTAACAGAGAAAAGTTGCTGGGTTGTTTGAATGATGTGTTGAAATTCTTAAATGAAATTTATTAGGAGGTTCCTATATGGCATTTGAAGGATTAGCGTCAAAATTACAAGAAGCTATGAAAAAGCTTAAAGGTAAAGGGAAATTAACAGAAAAAGATATAAAATTAGCCATGAGGGAAGTTAAACTAGCACTTTTGGAAGCAGATGTTAATTTCAAAGTAGTAAAAAACTTTGTTAAGACTGTTGGCGAAAAATGCAACGGAAGCGAAGTAATGGAAAGTTTGACACCAGGTCAACAGGTAGTTAAGATTGTTAATGATGAACTTTCTTCTTTAATGGGAGATGAGAGTAAAGAAATCAATTTAAAATCAAATGGCATTTCAGTTATAATGATAGTAGGTTTGCAGGGTGCAGGTAAAACTACCATGGGTGGTAAACTTGCTATGCATCTTAGAAAGAGTAATAAAAGACCATTACTTGTTGCTTGTGATATATATAGACCAGCTGCAATTAAACAATTGCAGGTTGTAGGGAAATCTATTGATGTTCCTGTGTTTAGTATGGGAGATAAGGTTAGTCCTGTAGATATTGCAAAAGCAGCTATTGAACATGCAAAAGCAAATGACAATAATGTTGTTATTATAGATACAGCTGGAAGACTTCATATTGATGAAGAATTAATGCAAGAGCTTAAGAATGTAAAAGATTGTGTGAATCCAGATGAAATTCTACTTGTTGTAGATTCTATGACTGGGCAAGATGCAGTAAATGTAGCTACAACATTTGATGAGTTATTAAACATTGATGGTGTTATACTTACAAAACTTGATGGTGATACTCGTGGAGGAGCTGCATTATCAATCAAAGCAATGACTGGAAAACCAATTAAGTTTGCAGGAATAGGAGAAAAACTTAATGACTTAGAGGTGTTCCATCCAGATAGAATGGCGTCAAGAATTCTAGGAATGGGAGATGTTTTGTCTCTTATTGAAAAAGCACAGAGTGCAATTGATGAGAAAGAAGCAGAAGAATTATCTAACAGAATGATGAATGAAGAATTCAATTTCGAGGATTATATTTCTGCGATGAAACAGATGAAGAAATTAGGACCGTTAGGGAAAATTATGGAAATGGTTCCTGGTGCTAATAAATCTATGATGAATGATATAGATATGGAAGCATCTGAAAAAGAAATGGCTCGAGTTGAAGCAATGATTAATTCAATGACAGTCGATGAAAGAAGAAATCCGAGTCTAATAAAAACTTCGTCATCGAGAAAGAAGAGAATTGCAAGAGGTGCAGGTGTAAATGTTGCTGCAATTAATAAACTGCTAAAAGGATATGACCAATCTAAGAAAATGATGAAGCAGTTTAAAGGAATGAGCAAAGGGTTTGGAAAGAAATCATCTAAAGGTTTATTTGGGAAATTCCCATTTTAATATAAGCAAATGAAAAATTAGAGGAGGTGAATATAATGGCAGTTAAAATCAGACTAAAAAGAATGGGTGCTAAAAAAGCTCCGTTTTATAGAGTAGTAGTTGCTGATTCAAGAGCTCCAAGAGATGGAAAAAACATCGAAGAAATCGGGTACTATAACCCAATAACAGAGCCAGCTACTATCAAGATTGATGAAGAAAAAGCAGCTAAGTGGTTAAGCAATGGTGCACAACCAACAGAAACTGTTAAAAAATTATTTAACAGAGTAGGAATCAACAAGTAGTATATAATGTTGAATGGAGGCGTATCTCGATGAAAGAATTGCTAGAGGTAATAGCCAAATCTCTTGTGGATAATCCAGAGATGGTTGAAGTCAATGAAGTTTCTGGTGAACAATCCATAATTCTTGAGTTGAAAGTTTCTCAAGATGACATGGGTAAAGTTATAGGTAAGCAAGGGCGAATAGCTAAGGCTATTAGAACTGTTATTAAAGCTTGCGCTATCAAAGAGAATAAAAGAGTAGTAGTTGAAATAATTTAAGAGTTAGGGATTCCTAACTCTTATTTTGTATAAATAAGTATATAATTAGTGAATAATATTGTACATATATTAAAATTTAAACAGGTTGAGGTGTGGTATGAAGAATGAAACTTTAGTAATTGGTATGATAACAAAAGCTCATGGTATTAGAGGTGAGGTGAAGGTAATGCCACTTACTGACGATCTTAAGAGATTCAAAAAGCTTAAGTCGGTTTTAATTGACGATAAAGAGGTTGTTGTTGAAGGTGTGAAACTTCAAAGTACTAAAGCAATTTTAAAACTACAAGGTTTTGATAAAATCGAAGACACAGTAGTACTTAGAGATAAGTATATTTCTGTTAAGAGGGAAGAAGCTGTGGAGCTTGAAGAAGGTGAATATTACGTAGCTGATTTAATTGGGTGCATGGTTTTTGATGAAAATGGTATTGAGTTAGGTAAAATATATGATGTTATAAGTACGGGAAGTAATGATGTCTATTGGGTTAAAGATCAGAACAAGAAAGATGTTTTAATTCCAGTATTAAAAGAAATCGTAGTGACCGTGGATATTAATTCAGAAAAGATAATTATTAAGCCTATTAAAGAGTGGATGGATGAATGAAGATAGAGATTTTAACACTTTTTCCTGAGATGTTTGAAGTTTTTAACCATAGCATCATGAAGAGGGCACAGGAAAGTGGATACTTGGAATTAAGCATTGTAAATATTAGAGATTATTCAGCAAATAAACATAGAAAAGCAGATGATTATCCCTATGGTGGAGGAGCCGGAATGGTTATGACACCACAACCTATTGTTGACTGCATAAAGAGCGTAAAAGGTAATAATAAAGGTAAAGTTATTTATTTAGGACCTAGAGGGGAAAGGTTTAATCATAAGAAAGCACAAGAACTTTCCAAGGAAGAATCTTTAATATTTTTATGTGGACACTATGAGGGTATAGATGAAAGAGTGAGAAAATATATTGATGAAGAAATCTCATTAGGTGATTTTATACTTACTGGGGGAGAAATGGCATGTCTACCGATTGTTGATAGTATAAGTAGATTAATTCCAGGCGTGCTAGGTAGTGAAGAAAGCTTTATGGATGAATCTTTCTACAACGGTTTATTAGAGTATCCACAGTACACGAGACCAGCTGATTTTGAAGGTGATATGGTTCCGGAGGTTCTTTTGTCAGGTCATCATGATAATATAAAAAAGTGGAGAAAAACAAGATCTTTAGAACTAACGAGAGAATTTAGAAAAGATCTTTATGATGAATATATTTTGACAAAAGATGATATCAAATTGTTGAAAAATAAAATAAATACTTGATAGATTAAACTAAGTATGTTAAAATAATACTTGTGCGATTTCAGGCGGTCCTCTGATAGGAATACTGTTATAGAACGTCTAAATTTAAGAAGGAGGTTGTACAAATGCAAGAAATAATAAGAGATATAGTTAAAGAACAAATTAGAACTGATTTACCTGAGTTTCATGTTGGTGATACTGTAAAAGTACACGTAAGAATTACTGAGGGTAAAAAAGAAAGAATTCAACTTTTCGAAGGTACAGTTATTAAGAGACAAAACGGTGGAATTAGTGAAACTTTCACAGTAAGAAGAGTTGCTTATGGTACTGGTGTAGAAAGAACTTTCCCAGTTAACACACCAATGATCGATAAGATTGAAGTTGTTAGATTAGGTAAAGTAAGAAGAGCTAAGTTATTCTACTTAAGAGATAGAGTAGGTAAAGCTGCTAAAGTTAAAGAGAAAATTGTAAGAAAATAATCAAGGGGGGCTTAAAGCCCCTTTTTTGATATCAAAATATACACTTTTATAAGGAGTGAAGAAACAATGCATGGAATAGAAAGTGTTAATACAATAAGAAATATTAACTGGTATCCTGGACATATGGCAAAAACCAAAAGAAAGATTCAAGAAGAACTAAAACTAGTAGATATTGTTATTGAGATTAGGGATGCAAGAATTGTTGAAGCCAGTAAGAATCCAGAAATTGATATAATCTGCAAAGGTAAGCCAAGGGTAATATTATTAAATAAATACGATCTGGCAGAGGATAAAATAACAAATCAGTGGGTAGAAAAATTAAAAAAAGATGATGTCGAGGTTGTATTAACAAATTGTGTTAAAGGATATGGCATGAACGATATAAAAAAAGCAATAGACAAATTAATGAAAGAAAAAAAAGAAAGAATGGAGAAAAAAGGTGTATTAAACTTTGTCACAAGAGCAATGGTTGTAGGTATACCAAATGTAGGTAAGTCTTCATTCATTAATAGAATGGCTAATAGTAAAAGAGCTAAGACTGGCGATATGCCAGGGGTAACTAGATCAAATCAGTGGATAAAGACAACTTTAGGTATTGAATTATTAGATACTCCAGGTGTATTGTGGCCAAAGTTTAAAGATGAAATAGTTGGGCAAAATCTTGCTTTCACAGGGGCAATTAAAGATGAAATACTAAATATCGAAGATTTAGCTTATAAATTATTAGAAAGACTTGTTGTAGATTATCCAGAAAATCTTAAAGATAGATATAAATTAGATAGCGTATCAGATGATCCATTGGAAGCGATGGAAGATATCGCAAAAAAAAGAGGTTGTATTCTTAGTAAGAATGAGATTAATTACCATAGAGTATCAGTAATATTGTTAGATGAGTTTAGGGGAGGGAAAATTGGTAAAATCTCTATTGAGAAGCCATAAATATATGATTAAAGACATTGGGACATTAAAAGTTAAAGAAATAAAAGATATTGTAAAGAAAGAATTGGACGATATGTATAGTTCTAAAGATACAGTCAATATAGAAGAATTAATTTCAACTTTAGCAGAAGATGGGCGAAGTGCGGTAAATGCATTAAAAATAAAGTGTGAGAAAGAAATAACTAAACTGCAGAATGAGATTGAAAGAGTAAGAAAACTTTATGAATTTGATATAGCTCATAATAGTGGGGTGATTATCGCTGGTGTTGATGAAGTTGGTAGGGGGCCATTAGCGGGTCCTATTGTTGCAGCTGGAGTAGTTTTGGATTATAGTTCTTTGGAAGTAGAGAACTTGATATTAGGAATAAATGACTCTAAGAAAATTAAAGACAGTGAAAGAGAAAGATTATTTGATGAGATAATAAAAAAATGTGTAGATTATAAGATAGTAGGACTTGATAATCTAGCTATTGATAAACATGGAATTGCTTGGTGTAATAATGAAATATTTAAGAATGCAATTCTAGGGCTAAATGTTAAGCCGGAGAAAATTTTATGTGATGGGTATTGTATTAAAAATTTCGATGTAGAGAATGAAGCAATAATTAAAGGTGATACCAAGAGTGCAGCTATTGCTTGTGCCTCTATTCTAGCAAAAGTTTATAGAGATAGGATAATGAAAAAGTATTCAGAAAAGTATACAGAATATGATTTTCATAGTAATGTTGGATATGGAACAGAAAAACATATTGAGGCATTAAAAAAATATGGATATACTGATATCCATAGAAAATCATTCATAAAAAATTTTATTAATTTATAGATATAAATTTAATTGAATACATTGTTATTTTTTAAGATAAAGGACTCTAATAATTTGGAGTCCTTTTTATAATTTAACAAAAAATTTACAATTGTATTACCAAATTATATCTTTATCATGATATATAGAAGAATTAGTGCCGTTATTTACAACTCTTATCAGATCAATACGAGCATTTTGATTTGGAAAATATTTATTTAAATATATAGAAGCTGAATGTCTAATTCTATTTAATTGTTTTTTTGAAACAGCGGGATAGGTATCAAAAGTATCAAAAAACTTACTTTTTACTTCTATAAAGCAAACGCAATTATTTGATTTATCGTGGGCAATAATATCAATTTCTCCTAGCTTATGCTTATAGTTAGTGGCTATTATCATGAAGTTATTAGCTTTAAGATAAGTACTAACAATATTCTCATTTATACTACCGAAAGTTTTTTTATAAGATTTCATAGTATACTCCCTTCTCACAGTTTTCTGTTCTTTCTTTTTATTCTTTGGTTATATATTAAGAGTATTGACAAATTGAAATTATAAAAACATATGTTTTAAAAATGATTATAAAAATCAAGTTATTGTCAATAATTATGATTGTAAATCATAATTTTAGGAGGAAGTATATGGCGTTAAATGTGAAAAGTGTTTGCATTGAAGGAATAGGTGGTCAGCTAATTCAAGTAGAGGTAGAAGTATCAAAAGGACTTACTTCCTTTAATATTGTTGGACTTGGAAGTACTGAAGTGAAAGAGGCAAAAGATAGAGTTAGGGCAGCAATTGAAAATTCAAATTTAAAATTCCCATCAGGGCGAATAACTGTGAACTTAGCGCCGGCGGATGTAAGGAAAGAAGGGACATTATTTGATTTGCCAATTGCAATAGCATTATTATGTATAGAATATGGTATATCTATTGAGGGTCTTGACAGTGATATTATATTTGGAGAACTATCTTTAAATGGAGATCTGCGGAGTATTAAAGGGGCGTTCACCTTGATCAAGAGTTTAAGTGAAATTGGTGAGAAAAAATTTATTATACCATATGGTAATTTAAAAGAATGTTTAACAATTGAAGGAATTGAGATATATCCTTTTAGTTGTTTAAGAGAGGCTTTTATGTATGTTAAATATAGAGATATGAAAGGCATTGAATGTGAAAGACCTACATTTAGTACTGATATGGATTATAAAGTGGATATGTCAGAAGTTATAGGAAATGAATATGGTAAAAGAGCCTTGGAAGTTGCTGCAGCGGGAAAACATAATGTATTGATATTGGGTCCCCCTGGATCTGGAAAAAGTATGTTGGCTAGTAGGTTTTATACTATATTACCCAATCTTACTTATGAAGAAAGTTTAGAAGTGACCAGCATTTACTCAGCAGTAGGAAAGATATCTAATGAAGGATTAATGAATAGACGACCTTTTAGAGCACCTCATAATAGTATAACAGAATTAGGTCTTATAGGTGGTGGGAGGAATTTATTGCCAGGAGAAATAACATTAGCACATAAAGGTGTTTTGTTTATTGATGAATTTTTAGAACTTGAAAGAGCTAAAATTGAAACATTAAGACAACCTATTGAAGATAAGAAGGTTCAGATTAATAAAAATTTAAAATATATAGAGTATCCATGTGATTTTATTTTTATTGCGACATCTAATTTATGTCCTTGTGGTTACTATGGTGATGACATGAATGAATGTAAATGCACATTAACACAGATTAATAGATATAGATCTAAATTATCAGGGCCTATCTTGGATATTACTGGACACAAAAAGACATCTCTGTAACCTTTGACTGGTACAAGGAAAGAACTAAAACATACAAATGTAATTTATATATAATGATATAGCAGACAAGCACTGAAATTGCTATGAATAACTAAAGAAGTCCGAGTTGGTCACAGTGGAATAAACGGAGACTACTGTGGACGTATGTTTTTTAGTTCGTAACATAAAAATATTTATTAACTATAATTTTTATTTAAAATTGACAACACTTTTTTGGGATAACTACTTCTTTGATTATTAAGCTTTAATGTTGTGATTTAACTCATTATTTTTAAAAAGGAATATCACAATGAAATTTTTATTAACCAATTAAGAAACAATCGAACTATGTAAAGAAATAGTTGAATCAAAATTTGAAATTATGAGTGTTCTTCTTGTATCTGACGAGTATATGAATGGGATGATATCAGACGGTTTGCTTTAGATATCTAAAATATCAGATAAACAAAGGAAGGGTTAACAGTTAATTCAACGTGTAAGGTATTGATATTGAAAATTGTTTTGAGGTAAAGAAATTCGTATAACTTATTAATGAATATAATGAAACTAATGAGAAAGCTTTATTCTGGTTCGTAATCAAATTAAAAGGACACGTGGGTAATGGTATATCACGCGTCTTTTGGTTTGATTAGAATTGCTTTCTGAATATATCAAAGAATAAACATATACTTTTCATAAGTGAGTGCATATTAACAGAAGAAATAACAGCTATATATAAGGCTGCAAATTAACTAGTATAGGATTTTAATTTTACATAAACATTTAAACCCATAGAATATTAATTTTTAAGAGTTAGGTGTTTTTTTCTTTTTCATAAAAAAGTATACTGACAATATTAGAAATAAATATACAAATACATTATCAGTAATTATGGGAAGAGATATTGTTAAATTTCTAGGTCCGTTTAAACCATATTTTACCCCTAAGAATAAAATATAAGTTAACCTATCAAAACTATAGAAAACAGCTGAAAAAATTAAAAATAGTACACTAAATTTTTTAGAATTAAACAAGATTTACACCCCTCTTTATAAAAATAAACCTAATAGTTGGTTAACTATTAAGTTCATTTTAATATTAATGATTTTAATTATTATAACCAGGTTTTTCAAGCATAGCTCTTTTAGGTCTATGCGAGTAAGTAATTATCTCTCCATCACTAACTTCTTCAGTTTGGAAACCCCAATTACCTACATCAACTTGATACACATCGATTTTTTCTAATATTACTTTATATTTATCGAAACCAACAGCAATATAAAAATCTACTTTGGTATAGTTTGTATCATTATATTTATCATGAAATTCAAAGGTTATATTTTCTGATACTGTTGTTGAAAAACTACCAGTAGCATTTAAACCGAATCCAAGATTTATAGCTTCTTTTACCTTAGTTGAATAACTTCCTTCAAATGATACACTTCCATAAGTAGTGGTAGATTTTGTTGTTGTATAAGTAACTCCCGGTGTAACAACTGCAACATGTTTTTGATTTATCTCACTCTTTGAATCGGAACTAATTAGCCTGTCATATTTCCATTTATACTTGGAATATAAATAAAACCTATCACCTCCAGATAATGAATTAAGTCTATTTTTGTCAAGTTTAGTTTCGTCTATAAACTTTACTTCAATATTTCTATTTATAGGTTCAATGGTTGAAGTTATAGTTATATCACCCTTTTTGGTTTTGTGAACTTTACCTTCATCTTTTGTGTCAGCATAAACATTAAATGATGATAGTAATAGTACACATAAAATAAAAATTGAAAAAACTTTTTTCATATTTGTAACCCCTTTAAATTAATTGATAAGTAAATTATATGCTTGATTCAATAAAATGTCAATAAATATTTATTTTTACTTTTTTACAAATAATTTCAATGATGGTGCGATATTTATCAATTTAAATAACCGCAAGTCTAAAATTAGTAAAATGATTTTCTATCAATGTATTAATTTTGGACAATATATATATTTTTAATCTATAATAAAAATAACGACCACTTGTAAAATGTGAGCGTTATTTTGCTGCAATCAAATAGAAATATAATGTTGTAAGTATAATTTATTATATAGAAGTATTTCAAAGATATTTCGTATATTCTAATTTAATCAATTACCCATATGAACAATAAGTGTATTAACAAGTGTACTTATATCTTCTTCTATCATTTCATCATACATAAGAGCCATTCCGTGTACCTCATTAAGTATAAAACTAAAAACTATTTCTTTTCTATCTGTAGGCTCCCAGAATCTTTTATCAATAGTAATTAATAATTCTTCTATACCTTCTTTTTCTAATTGTTGAGCTATATCATCTGCTAGTTTATCAAGTTCAGCGTTATCCTTCAAAATATTTATTCTCTCATATTTCATTAAATTGATACCTCTCATAATGGATAATTGAGTTATATTACTAGTCTTTATTTATACTAATAACCACACCTAAACCACCGATTAAAGATATTATTGCTCCTATAAATCTAAAGTTGATTATATATTGTTCTATATAGAAATTACTAGATTCGTGGAGTGTATTATGTGCATATTTCCATACTTGTAACGCCAAATTCTCACCTATTTTGATACTGCTTAATAGAATCACTATTCCTAGTATTAACACACCTATAAAAACCGTTGTATTTGATACTGATTTTCTCATAATTTTATCCCCCTTATATGTTGTACAATGATTGATTATTTTGACCATCTTATTATATTATATCTCACAATAACTGGTAATTCTATTGCAATATTCAAAAAGTACATAATAAGAGTGAAAAAGCGATTCCTTCATCAAGTCGCTTTTAAGTAGTTATTTTCATATGATTTTTAACGCACACTAAAATAGTAAACGCTTGGAATATAGTTAAATCCGTAATCTTATCTATGATGGGTTCTATATCTATGTCAAAGTCCATTATCCCAATATTGTCAAAGTGGTCTATGATAGCAGTTACGGGGTCGGAGCTAGTCATTAAATTATCAACTACAGAGTTTAATTCTTGTCTTAAAAATTCTTGTTCGCTATTAGTAAAATGTTCGCATAATTCCCTACAAGTAATATCTAATATCACTTTAGGTATTGAAACGGTAATTATCTTGTCCATAATATTCACCCCTTTAGTGTAAAAATAAATTCCTTTAATCATTTCAGCTTATTAAGCTTAGTAGATTAATTTTTGAATAAACCTTTTCATCTAGTTTACATAATCAATCCTAACATAAAAGACTTGCTAAACCTAGTGAAAATACTTGGACAAATATCCATCATTTAAAACACGTCTTTGTATAAAAGTAAGTGGTTCAGCTAAAACTAAATTAAGCAAAGCAAGCTTAACGCGCGAAATAAAGGTGGGTGGGTATGAATAGTGAGGAAAAAGCAGTAATTCAACGATTAAATACAGGTAAAAAGTTAAAAGAGTTAAGGACAAACAAAGGTTTGACAATTACGGATATAGGTAAAGCTTGGGGAATATCCGCCAATTATGTAAGTGAAATTGAGAGAGGTATGAAAATTCCTTCTGACCACTTAATTATAAAAATCGCTGAATTCTATGGACTAGACGAGAATAGTTTATTTGAAGGCTTTGGGAAGATACCTTTATTAGTTAGAGAAGAATTTGAACACAACAAATCATTACAACGCGCATTATTAGAAGTTGCGAAATCTAAGAAATTAACAGAGGAAAAGAAAGAACGCATATACGACCAGGCATATAGGGCATTAAAAGAACTAATTAGGAGTGAAGAAGAGAATGAGTGAAACCTTTGAAGTAAGTTGGAACACCTTAATGATTATAAAGAACGTAGCAATACTATTTTTAGGTATGGGTCTAGGAATGATAATACTTACAATATTTTTTGGGTATATGTTTCATAGGATTAAGAAGGTTTCGGACTTATCAGACATAAGCGCTATGAAATTAAGGTGCGGAGAATCAACTCACTATTTTGTGAATCCCGATAATATCCAGGAGAGCGTAGAATCACTTTTGCTACTAATTTACTTTTTCTTTCATAGAGGTAAACACATTTCAGCTAAAGACGCAAAGAGAACGAAACGTATTATTTACACGATTTTTTTGATTATAATCGGTGCCGTGATAGTCTTAATATTCCTAAGCTTCGGCATATCCGCACCACCTACAACCCCTTAACTTGAAAATTAATATTCAAATCTAATTCAATAAGTAGCCGTAACAAATCTATACCTTTTGCGATATGTATTAAAAAACAATCGTAGGAGGTATTTTTTATGTTAAAAGACAATAGTAGCAACAATTCAAATATTTTTATTAAGGTATATGTGGAAGCTTTTAGGAGTGGGATATACAACGAATTAGATAGTGGAGCTTTCAAAACCCTAATGATGTTGGCTACTTACCAAAACGAAAAGGGTGAGTGCTTTCCGTCACAAGCAGAACTTGCAGAGAAATTAGGAGTTGCAGAAAGAACAGTGCGCAGGCATATAAAAAAGTTAGTTGAATATAGGCTTCCAAATAATGCAGTGATATTCGAGAAGACTAAGAAAAAGGGATTGGAAAAGGGTTACTATTTTTCATACTATAAATTTTCTTTTGAATCGGGTTTGAGGTTTGGTAATGAGGATATGGTTGACCAAAAAGATAGGACACAGAGGTTAAAGCAACAGGACTCCGCTGACAAAACCTATAGGACACAGAGGGTAAAATTGCAGGATAGCAAAGACCGTAACCCTAGGAATCCGTTGTCCCATAAAGAAGAACCAATAAAACTAGAACCAATAACTAAAACCAAAGAAGAAGAACCAATAATTAAACCAAAAGAAGAACTAAAAAAAGAACCACCAAAACAAATAACATCAAAAGATATTATAAGTAAGTTCCGTCAGCTATATAAAGATAAATATGGAGTAGAGTATCCAATGAATAAAAGTGATTGGGGAAGATTCGGAAAACTATTTAATGCTAAGTTAATCGGTAACTATGAACCAGAGATTATCTTAGGAGCTACGGAAGCAATATTCGCCAATTACGATGAGCGTTGGAAAAAGAATGGATTTGAAAGACCATCTTTATGGAACTATACCACCTTTGTATTTACACAGGCAGTAGCAATAGCCCAAGATAACACACAGAAAGCCCAGGAGAACGCCAAAAGATATGCAGAAGCTCAAAGGTTAGCCGAAGCCTCAAATGCTCTCATAGAGGACGAAGAGGACGTTCTTGCATTGTTGAATAGTATTGGCAATTAAAATAAATAGTTCAATGTATCCGTAACGGACATACTTTTATTGCGATATGTATAGGTTAGAAAGCTAAGGAGGACAAACCAATGACAAATGAAAGCAAATGCTATTTAGCCCATAAATGCAAGCGAGCAGGCGAAGAGAGCCAATGTAACAATCTATGTTACCCATTCATTAGATTACACGGTGAAAACGGAGAGGGTGGAGTAATAAAGGTTGCAGGAGTTCCGAAGAAATACAGGTCTAACCGTTCGGATCAATTACCTTTTGAAGAAGCAAACCCAAAAGCCTTCAAGGTTATCACGGTTTACTGTAAGGACGTTATTAACCAGGTAAAGAGAGGAACGGGCTTATATCTTCACGGAATACCTAACGAGCAGAATCCTAAAGGTTGTGGTAATGGTAAGACAACGGCAGCGGTCGCAATCCTTAATGAGTATCTTATCGCTCGGGTAATTCAAGACGTGACCAAAGAGCAAAGAATTGACAATGTACCCGCATTATTTATGAATGTGAGCAAGTTTCAAAATACATTCAACTCAATGTTCCGTGGCACAAAGGAGCGTCAGGAGCAAGCAGCAGAAGGGTATTACACTTTAAAGGCTAGAATGAAGAAAGTCCCTTTATTGGTTATGGATGATATTGGGATTAGAGATTCCACGGAGAGCTTTAAATCTGAGTTTTACGAAATAATTGATGATAGAGCAAACGAAGGGCTAGCAACGATTTATACTTCTAATGTACCAATAAAAGCGTTAGAGAAAATACTTGATGAAAGAATCGCTTCTAGGATAGAAGGAGCTACGGCAATAATCCCATTTAGCGGTAAAGACAATAGGAAGAGGGGGTTTTAGTTATGATAGAAGAACAAATATTATCAAAAATATTGGACGAGCAGAATATCTATGAGGTGTTAAAGCATAACATCACAGCAGAAGACTTTCCAACTCAATCTGATGTTTTTGAGTACATTACGGAGTATCACAATAGTCATAACGGAATCCCCGACTATAGAACAATAGCTGCAGAGTTTCCTAACTTTGATTACCAGGCAAATATTACCGAACCATTTAAGGGGTTAGTATCAAGAATTAAGCAGCAAACGGCAAAGCGTAGAGCTTTTGAATTGCTGCAGAACGACACCCCTACGAAGTTCCAAAACTTAACGGGGGACAAGTTTGTCAAGTGGTTAAAATTTGAGGTTGAGAAGATAGAGAAAGTTTCAAGTAGTGATTATTCTCTAGGTACTAACTTTGCTACCAATGGAGATGAGAGAAAGGTTGATTATTTTGAGCGTAAGGAGCGCAGAACATTTCAATACATTCCTTACCCGTACCCATCACTTAATAAGTTTCTTGGTGGTGCAGAGCTTGGAGACTATATCCTTTTGATGGCATTTACAAATAGGGGTAAGAGTTGGATTGGTTCACATATGGCACAAACTGCTTGGAGAAATAACTTTGGAGTGCTGCATTATTCACCCGAGCTATCAAAGCAGCAGCAACAAACAAGGCTCGAAACTCTGGACGGTCATTTTAACAATGTCCAACTTAAACGTGGTGAGCTAGACAATGAAAAGCAATATGTGAATTATCTGGATCAGTTTAAAATAGGCAAGGGAAATGCTGATTATATCCTTAAAACGATGGAAGACTTGCCCCACGGCTTGACCACAGACGTAATAGAAGCTGACCTACAAGTATTTACAGATACAAAACTTGTAATCATTGATGGATTTAATTTAATGGTGCATAAGGGACGCGGCTCCAATAGAGATTCTATGAGTAGTACATCAAGAAACTTAAGGCAGATTTTTGGAAGATACGGAGTTGCAGGTCTTGTAATCCACCAAACACCAGGAAGCGCAGAAAAAGAAAATAAAGAGGAAGAAGAAGACGGTACAAGAATTGTTAAACCACCAACCATTGACCAATATTCCGAAACAATAGCAGTAATACAAGATGCTTCGACTGTCTTAACCTTTGATGCTCACGACGGAGTAGGAAAGATTGCTATTAGAAAAGCGAGAGAGCCGCACGTTGGGGAAATTATAGACCTTCAATGTAATTTTAACCTGGGCTATATTACAGAACCCGACGTGGCTGATATGTTCTAGGGGGTGCGGTAATGGGTGTAAAAGTAAGAGGACGAGAGCTAAAGGTTAACATAGAAAGTGAATTGATCCGATTTTCTTGGAATAGGGAAACGTGGTCGAGTGAGAAGTTAATCGCTTGTTCTCCGTTCCGTAATGAGAGACATCCTTCCTTTGCGGTCTACCTAGATAATGGAGCTTGGATTGATAGCGGTTCATATGACCCACAATGGAAACATGGTAACTTCATTAAGCTTATGGCGTTCTTAAGGAATGAAACTTATGAGGACGTAGAAGATTACATTATCAGTGAGTATGCGACCGAGCTACAGGACGTTGAAGACTTAGAGGTTAATTTTAACCTTAATATGGACGATGGAGCTAACAAAGCGAAATACTTGGATTTAGCAGAGTTAAAGCCATTCCTTTATCGTCACCCATATTTAGAGAGCCGAGGAATAAAGGATAAGTCACAAAGAGCCGTTAAAATTGGGTATGACCGTAAGAGCTGCGCGATAGTTATTCCGTGGTTTGATTATAAGGGTCGCTTGGTAAATTACAAATTCAGAAGTGTCGAGGATAAGCGATTTTGGTATGCCAAGCACGGTCAACGTATAGGTAACCATCTTTACGGTTTACACCTGGTTTATAAATTAGATAGACGTGAAAAAGTATTCATTGTAGAAAGTGAGATTGACGCATTGACTTTATGGCAGAATGGAATGGCTGCATTAGCATTAGGCGGTGCAAATCTTAGCAAGGAACAACGAAGGCTTATACTTCAAGCAGGAATTAAAAACCTGGTGATTGCCACAGATAATGACAAGGCAGGGGAATTAGTAAAGCGTTCTATTGTAGAGCAGTTGGCGGGTTATATAGGACTTTACGAGATTATTTTTCCACCAGGAAGAAAGGATATTAATGAATTTACAGAAGAAGAATTGAACAATATACAAGAAAAGATAATAAGATTAAATCTTGGGATAGGTTCCGCATAATAGCGGAGCCTTTTTATTTTGCATAAATACGAAATAATTACATAACGACGAATTAACGATGAGTTAAGTGTTATACGACGTGTTATATCAATGGGATTGAGATTTATTCCATTTATAGGAGTAAGAATTAGGACTTATTTCCTATAGAACGCTTGATTTACTCGTCGTATAATAATTGTTGTTGAGATGTTTATTCGTCATATAATATTTATCGTTACGTTACGAGAGAACTTTATATATTTTTAAAAAAGTTTTTGTATAAGTAACGTAACGCCCTCCGTCCCTTTTCGACATTAACCAACTGAAAAGGTTGAGAAGGAAAGCGGAGGGTAAATATTATGGAATTAAATCACGAAATTATTGACGGATTAGCATTACAATTTGCGAATGGGGACGAAGGAGCCTTTATATACTTATACGACGAATTAGAAAGTTTTATTAAAAGAGAAGTCAGGAAAGCAGTAAATAAAGCATACTCAACATATGTTTATATTCCTGAAAGTGACTTTGAAAGCGCTTATAATCAAGCAATTTGGGAAGCAGCAAAAGGATTTAATGGTGATAGTAAATTTATTCAAAGGTATTACACTTTTTCAAAACGTAGAGAGGCTGACGTTTGGCGTAGTTATAGAATTGTTAAGAATGGTGAAGCCTTTTACGACAAAGCTAGAACAACAAGTTTGGACATGCCCGTTACAGATGATGGAGCTACTTTAGGTGACGTGGTGCTTGCTAATCACGCAGCTCCTAGTTCAGAGGATGAATTTGTGGGTGTTGACTTTATACACAACGCTGTTGAAGACTTCGTAAGTGTAAACTCAAAGCACCAAAAAATTATTAAATTATTAATGCAAGAAGTTGAACTGGACGCCATAGCTCAAGAGTTTGGAGAGCCAAAATATAACGGTAAAATGAGAGCCTTAATTTTTAGAGCTAGAGCATCTTTCGAGAAGTATCTTAAGACTATAACGGTTGAGCCGTTAAGTATAAATTAAGCTATAAACAAAACTACTAAAAACATAAGAAGAAGGGAGGAATTTCATATGGGAATTATCACGGCAAAAGGAAAATCAGCAAAGGAGAGCGTAAATAAGACAAGTACTAACATTGACTTTAAAAAGGTATTCATCAAACTTAAAGACGGTGACAGTATAAAGGTTAGACTTATGTCAGCAGAGGATTACGTGGAGTACCTAGCGCACGGAAGTTATAACAAAGGAATATATACGCAACCTTGTATTGAACCCGCAGGAAAAAAATGCGCTATGTGTCAGGCTGCTAAGTATGAGGGTGGAGAGAAGGACGCTTTTGATAATGCTGAGTGGGCGCACATCAAAGCTAAAAAAAGATACTTATTCGCTTTTGCAGATATAGAAAGCGGAGAGTTCAGAGTGTTTGACGCTTCTAAAAACCAAGCTAAAGGGTTGATTGGAACTATCGATGAATATGCAGAAGACGTGGCGGATGTAATGTTCACGCTTAAGAGAGTGGGAACTTCTAAAGATACGACTTACTCATTAAATCCAGTATTAAAAATGAAGGGAGACGATAAGAGTAAGTTTGAAGCATTTGAAGGGAAAGAAGTTGAAATGAACTTCTATGAAACTTGTTTACAGCCAAGAACAAGAGAAAAACAACTTGAAGAACTTAACTCGGCAGGTTTACCAATGAGTGAGGTGTTTGGTAATGAATTTACGCTTGGAAATAGTACAGAAGCAACACCACAAGTTGAAGGAGAAGTTAAGCCAGAAGATGCATTTTAAGGAGGACTAAAGAAGAATGATGATGATACTTGGAATAGTAGCATTAGTAATATTGGTTATTACATTGATTACAATCTTGTTAAACTTAAACAATGACGAAATAGGTTCCGCAGTTCTAGCGGTGGTTCTTATGGGATTACCGATATTCTACACGGTGTTTTCACTAATAAAATTAAATAATTAAATCATTAGTATTGGTAAAAAGGAGAGTAAAATAAATTACTCTCCTTTCGTATTAGCGGGCTTATTAACTTTTAGCGAGTATATCATATCTAACCACCAAAATGCTTATTTATAATACATAGAATGTGCTTAGGTGTCATTCCCAACATAATTTCTGTCATTTCTGTCGATTAGCTGAGGATTATATTACTCCCCCTTTAAACTATCCTTATCCTAAGCTCTACATATTATCTTATTAATGTTACTTCTTTTTCAAGCTAGCCAAAGCTACTATAAGGCAACCCCAAGCAGCTATAACATCAAGCACGAGAATAACCAAAGTAATTAATTGGTAGTTATCCATAATACCTCACCCCTTTCGGAAAAAAGTATTATGTTGTTCAGACGTGTTAATAAAAGTATATCACAGAAAAAGTTACCAGTCATTAATTTTTAATACTTTTATTTCCATTTTAATATTAACAATTGTAAAACCTCGGGCGTAACGCTCGGGGGTTTTCTGCGACATACTCCTTTGAAAGTAAGAAGCGAAGGAGGTTTATGTAGTGTCAAATATGGATTTAAACATAAACTTGAAAATTAATATTCAAGAAGATAACAAAGTTAAAAAGGCGAGAGCCAAAGCCGCAGCCGCAAACAAGAAGGCAGCGGAAGAAGTAACGGAATCACATTGGGAAAAGGTTCTTTCTATGAAGAACAGTAAACCCGACCAAGTACGCTTAATCGAGGTAAGGGACGCTTGGAGAGCAGGAGCGTTAAAGCCCCAAGGGAAGTTCTCAAAGGCGGAAGCTCTACGAATGTATAAAAGGCTTGCAGAATCCCAAAGAGAAGAAAAGCTTACGAAAATGGTTGAGAATACACCAACTAATTACGTACTGATCCAAAATGAATTAGAGTTCCACCGTATGCTTAAGTATTTAGATAATGAGCCTATTATCGCACTAGATACGGAAACAACGGGAGTGGACACCTTTGGGGACGACGAGATTGTAGGGTTATCCTTAACACTTCCAAACGTGGACCTACATTATTATATCCCACTAGCTCACGACGAAGGTAAGCAACTACCGAAAGGCTCGGTATTAGCAAGATTAAAACCTTATTTTGAGAGTGAAGACCTTTTGAAAGTCCTGCATAATGCGAAGTTCGACTTCCACGTTTTTAAAAATGAAGGAATTAGGGTTCGCGGTTTGGCAATGGACACAATGGTTGCTATGTGGCTGCTTAATGAAAATGAAATGTCTTATAGGTTGAAAGACCTGGCAACCCAATATTTAAAAGAGCCTTCCGATACATTCTCGGAGTTATTCGGAAAGAATTGCAAGTTTAACACCGTGCCGTTAGATTTAGCGCTAGTGTATGCCGCAAAGGATACCGATATTACTTGGCGCTTTTATCAATGGCAGCTTAAACACTTTGGGAAAGAGAAGCTTAAGAAGGTATTTGAGATTTACAACAATATTGAAAACAAAATAGTTGATGTGTGCTTCGAAATGGAACAAACGGGCTTCGTTATGGATTTGGGATTTGCTAAAGAATACGGCAAAGAGCTACACGAAGAACTAGAAGAAGTGACCGCAGCATTAGCAGGAACTTTCGGGGAAGGTGTGAATTATAACTCACCTAAACAGCTCCAAGAAATATTTTATGATAGATGGGAGCTTCCCGACGTTTCAAATAAGCGTTCCACGGACGTTGATACCTTGAAGATACTGCGAGATAAAACGGGAAACCAGGGAATCACAAAGCTCTTAAGATATAGAGAACTTACGAAACTTATCGGGACATATGTGGAGAAGCTACCTAATGAAATTAAAAAAGATAAGAGACTTCACGGGAGTTTTAAGCAGATGGGGACAGTTACGGGGAGATTTAGTTCGAACCAACCGAATCTACAAAATATACCGACACAAGCTAGAAAGCTATTCGTAGCACCCGAAGGAAATTTAATTATCGGTGGGGACTTCTCACAGATAGAGCCACGTGTCTTGGCTCACATAAGCAAAGATTTGCAGCTGCGTGAACCTTACATCAAAGGGCAAGATTTATATTCTACCCTGGCGGCAAGAGTATTCAAACTTCCAAAAGAACAATGCGGGGACGGTTCAAAGTATAGAAAAATGATGAAGGTTGGATTACTTGCAGTAATGTATGGGACTTCAATGTTTACGTTAGCGAAGCAGTTAGGAATTACCGTCCAGGAAGCTGAGCAGTTTATCGAAGACTTTTTCGATACTTATCCCGACGTAGCAAAGTTTATTGCAGGAGTTCATTCATTTGTTAAAAAGTATGAGTATGTAGAAACGATGTTTGGCAGAAAAAGAAGATTCCCAGGTCACCAAGAAAGGGCTATCAAATACGATAAGTTGGCTGCAGAAATTAAAAGAAGGTTAGGGGTGGACAAGTTACCTTCGAATATATGGCGGTTCAAAAAAGAGCTGCCCTACAAGTTAAAAAGAGAATTCCAGGATATAAAAGGCGATGTGGAAAGAGTTAGAAGAATGGCGGTAAATGCAATAATTCAAGGAAGCGCAGCCGATATTATGAAACTTGCACTAATAAACGTATGTAATCTAGCAATTGAAAAGGAATGGAAAATACTTGCGACTGTTCACGATGAAGTACTTCTTTATGTTCCGAAAGATATTACATTGCAGGAAGTTGAGCTTATAGAAGCAGCTATGACGGGCGCTACTGAATTAGCGGTACCTATGAAGGTTGATATAATGATTACTTCACGATGGGGTGACAATGAAAAATCTAAAGCCGAACATTTCGGTTTATCAAAATAAAACTAAGCTATGGGAGGAAGTGAAAATTGAGTTTAATAACAAACAAAGGAAAAAGCGTTAAGAGAGATTTGAAACTTGACTTAGATTCACTGAGGGGTAAAGAGATAGCAGCAGATTTAGTAGCACATTTTAACGAGTTCCATGCGCTTGATGAAGTAGTGGATAATGAAATTGAACTTGCGTATCTTGAAGATGAACTGCACAGTATCACAAACCCAAAGTCACTTAATTTTAAAAGAGGATTGGTTACATTTTCACCAAGCTCAGCAAGTAAATGCGAAAGAGAGCTTTTTTATAAGGCTAAGAAGGAGCAAAGGGATGAAGCACCATTCTTACCGTATCAAAGGCGTTGGTGTAGAAATGGAAGCGCAGTTCACGCAGCAACTCAAAAAGATTTACTTTACGCAGAGAAGAAACTTGAAAATCCAAGATTCAAAGTAGTAAGGATGAAAGCTCCTGCAAGTGTTGTAGGGCGTCCTGCTTGGGAGCATAACCTTAAGAACGTCAAGCAATTCACAGATAGGGGTTTTCAAATCTTTGGAATGATGGACGGAGTATTAGAGTATAAAGACGGTTCAAAGGTTGGATTTGAATTCAAGACTAAATCAACAACAATAGCAGCAGTAGGAGATTTTAAATTAAGGAAGCCACAAGAGGGACACGTTGAGCAAGTAACCGCGTATTCCATACTTTTCGGACTTGAAGATTTCCTGCTTTTATATGAAAGTGTAGCAAAAGACGGTTGGATGAAGGGAGCAGAAGCAAGAAGTGATCTTAAGGCTTTTCACGTTAAAGTAACCGAAGAACAAAAAGACACATTACTTAGTAAGTTTGATAGAGTGACCAAAGCAGTTAAAGATAATATTGCGCCTGCACCTGAGTTAAACAAATGTATATTTTGCCCTTATAAAACGCTATGTGAGGCGGAAAGGAATGACTGCGAGTAAACCAAGGAAGTCAAGGAAGAAGAAAGAGCGCTTAATATTTGCGCTTGACCCATCCTTAAGTGCTACAGGGTGGGCGCTTGTAAAAGTGAAAGGTGGCTTAATTTCAATAGTAGATTGTGGGGAGATTCCAACGTCACAAGACGATAGCCACGGGCAAAGGCTACGTATTATAAGGAATGAACTTACAGAGATTGCAAAGGGGCATAGAATAACGGATTTTGTTAAAGAAAAGGGCTTTATGAAATTTATTGCAGTTACCCAAATATTGTTTAAGGTTCACGGAGTTTGTGAAGAAAGGTTTTCGGATTTTAAATTTACTGAATATCCACCAACATCAGTTAAAAAGGCAGTTACGGGAAATGGTAGAGCATCAAAAGACGCGGTAGAAAAGGGGGTAAGAGAGTTTTTAGAGCTTCCCGATGATTACAAGTTTATCAGCGACAATGCTTCGGATGCCGTAGCAGTTGCATTAACATTCATAATCAAAAAGAAATTGATATAGGGGGAGGAGTGAAAAATGACTAAACAAAAGATAATAGTTCTTGACCCAGGACACGGGGGAACAGAAACGGGGGCAGTTGCGTTTGGTACCAATGAAAAAGATATTAACCTTACACTTACGTTAAAGGTAGGTAAGGAGCTTATAGAAAAGTACGAAGGTGTGAAGATAATTTACACTAGAACAACAGACAAGACCGTGGGGTTAACACAAAGGTCTATAATCGCAAACAATGCAAAGGCGGACTATTTCTTCTCATTCCACTATAACGCGTGGAGGGGTGACGTAAGGGGCTACAGAGATTACAGATATTTAAAGGCAAGTGAAGAAACTAAGAGAATCCAAAAGATTATTTGCGCTAAGATGGGTGCTCACGCTAAAGCATACGGCAGCAATAACGGAGGAAGTCATGCCCGTAACTTTTCAGTATTAAGAAAAACGACTATGCCTGCGATATTATTTGAAACTTTATTTATAGATAACAAGGAAGATTACGCTTTAATAATGAATGATGATTTTATTAACAAGACGGTAGAAGTCTACGCGGCAGCTATTGCCCAATCGATAGGGTTAAAGGTGAAGGAGCAACCAAAGCCAAAACCAACATTAAAGACAGTTTACGAGCTTTACGTGGACGGGCTTCCATCAGTTGAAGAAGCGATTAAAGCACTAGAAGCTATGAAAGGATTAGGTTACGTGGGGACAATTGGTAAAAAGGAAGCTCTTAAGTAATGAATAAGGAAGATTTAAGGAAGATATTTTCTTCAAATGATATGACTTGGGCGACCCCTCAAGACTTCTTTGATAAATTAGATAAGGAATTTAACTTTGACTTAGATGTTTGTGCGGTTCCCGAAACTGCAAAATGTGAAAAATTCTTCACACCAGAGATTGATGGACTTAGCCAGGAATGGCGAGGAACTTGCTTTATGAATCCGCCATACGGTAGGGAAGTTATTCAATGGGTGAAGAAAGCTTATGAAGAATCACAGAAGGGCGCGACCGTTGTTTGTCTTATTCCTGCAAGAGTTGATACAAAATGGTTTCACGAGTATGCGATGAAGGCAGCAGAAATTAGATTTGTAAGAGGTCGTTTGAAATTTGGAGGAAGTGCTACAGCGGCACCGTTCCCATCAGCAGTTCTAATATTTAAACATCACAACTTAGATACCCCACAATTAAAAGCATATAGTAGAAATTAAAACTTTTCCGCTCAATTGATCCGAGCGGATTTTTCTATTTTATAGCGTAACGTCTTTTAAAATCGTGCGACATATACCATCATTACGGCACAATTGCCAAAACTAGGAGGTTACAAATGAGAAGAATTGAATTATCAAATGAATTTATAGAGAAGGCGAAAAATAACCCGCCTAAATGGGGTCCGCTAGGGTGGATTACATACAAGAGGACTTACGCAAGATGGCTAGAGGACACACAAAGATACGAAGAATTTTACGAAACTATCAAGAGAGTTGTTGAGGGGAATATTAACCTTGACCCAAGACTTAAAAAAGAAAAAGTTTCTATTGTGGAATTAGTGGAATTACAAAAGGAAGCGCAAGACCTATTTAATACTTTCTATTCGCTACAAGCTTTACCGCCTGGGAGGGGGTTATGGATTAGTGGAACGGATTACGCAGAGCAGCACGGGGACGCTCTTAATAATTGTTGGTTCATATCAGTAAGACCGCAACCATACGGGAAAAGTGAAATAGTTCCATTCTATGCAGCACACAATGAGGAACTTGTTTCTATGCCTTTTAGTTTCCTATTCGACCAATCAATGAAAGGTGGGGGCGTAGGGTTCAGCGTAGCCCAGGAGAATATTAAGAGAATCCCAAAAGTTGAGAAAGCCGTTGACATTAGAATCCTTTGCGACGAGAGCAATGGGGACTTTGAAAAGTTCACTTTAGACGAGCCGAACAACTTAGCAGTTACTTATAAGGTTCCCGACAGTAGAGAAGGTTGGGTAGAAGCTTTTGCGATGATGGTTGATGCGCATTTTAAAAGTGATATGCCCGAGGTAATCAACATTGATATATCGGATATAAGAGCTGAAGGAGCTAGGATTAAAGGTTTCGGAGGAATCGCAAGTGGTGCAGCTCCATTAATTGACCTTTTAAGAATAGTGAATGAATTACTTAACGAGAGAGTTGGCGGTTTTCTGACGAGTGTTGATGCTACTGACCTTATGAACTTAATTGGGAAGACGGTCGTGTCGGGGAATGTTAGGAGAACGGCAGAGATTGCACTTGGGGACGCTGAAGACACGGACTTCCTAGTAATGAAGCAGGACAAAGAAAAGCTAATGTCCCATAGATGGGCGTCAAATAATACTGTCCTAATAAGAAAAGATTTTGACAACTACGACCCGATAGCTGAAGCAATCGGAGTTAACGGAGAGCCAGGAATGGCGAACTTATATCTAGCAAGGAACTATGGAAGAATCATAGATGGATTTAATACCTCAGCAGACCAAGACGTTGAAGGTTGGAATCCTTGCGGAGAAATCACTTTAGAGAACGGAGAAAACTGTAATCTAGTTGAGGTGTTCCCAAGAATAATAAGCAGGGAAGGTGGCGATATAAGAAAGATTCTTAAGCTTGTAGCAAGGTACGCAAAGCGTGTTACTTTCTGTGACTATGATTGGGAAGTAACTAGAAATGTTGTTGAGAAGAATAGAAGAATAGGCGTGTCTTTAAGTGGGTTACAAGATTGGATTTTAGAGAACTATGGAGCTGCGGTTATCGGTTGGGATAATGGAAAGCCAATATATAACAAAGAATTAGCGCAGGAGCTTGATGATTTATATAATTCTGTTAAAGCTGCCGACATTGAGTATTCAGATTTATTAGAGTGCCGCCAATCAATCAAGATCACTACGGTTAAACCTTCGGGTACGGTTTCATTACTTGCAGGAGTTAGCCCAGGAATCCATTGGAACTACGCACCTTACTATATAAGACGTATACGATTCCCAAAGAATGACCAACTATTAGAGTTATTGAAACAAGGTAATTATCAGATGGAACCTGATGTGTATTCTGAAACGGCGACTGTTGTTGAGTTCTATGTTAAAGCTCCAGGAGCAGAATGCGAGAACTTTAAATCTGCGGGAACTGTAAGTATTGAGGAACAAATAGCTACACAAGCCTTTATTCAAACTTATTGGGCGGATAATTCAGTAAGCTGCACCATCACATTCAAGGAAGAAGAAAAGGAGAAGATAGCAGCTCTATTAAAACAGTATAAAGGAATCATAAAATCAACTTCAATGTTACCGTACACTAACCATGGATTCGAACAAATGCCTTACGATCCTATCGAAAAGTATGAGTTTGAGGGCTTAAGTAAAACAATCTTAGCAAGACCCGAAGAAATAGAGGGGAAACTTGAAAAAGGTGAATTAGTAGAGATTGGAGGGTGCGCGGGTGGCGCGTGTCCAGTCAGATAAGTAAGCGTTCCTTTCCAGGGAGAATTCTGGGGAGGGACGCTTATTTCGTCAAGAACCCGCAGAGTTGCAACATATAAAACCAGGCTGCAAGTCACTAAAGGAGGAATTCTTTAAGAGCGGTAAGCTAAGACACCCGAAGTTTAACAGATGGAGGGACGACAAAGAGCCGTTACAATGTACTTGGAAGGATTAACAAGTAAAAAAATAAAACCTCAACTCATTGAGGTTTAACGGTTAATTTTAATGCTCCGTGTCTGGGTCTACTACAGTATACGTTGTACGCATAGTTTTAAGTTTTTGCGTTCCAGAATCTTTCGCATATGCTGCTGTAGATATAGCGCTAAATAAGAATAGTGCAGAAATTGCTAAACAAATTTTTTTCTTCATATACTTTTCACTCCTATGTAAAATTAGTAAATGTTTACTTTTATAATAACATATGTTAGTATTAAAGTAAATATAAATGTAAATATAAGGTATTACAAAACGTGAATGATAGGAGGAATATATAAGTATATGGACTTTGAAATTATAACCCAAGGGAGAAGGTTAAAAGAGCTTCGGACAAAGCTCGGGTTGAAGCAAGAACATCTTAGCGGTGAGGATATAACTAGAAACTTAATAAGTATGATTGAAACAGACAAGTCGCCGTTAACGGCAAAAGCTGCTAAAATAGTTATAGAGAATCTAAAAAAGTACGTAAATGCTACGGACGAGAACATTCTACAAGAAATCGAAGCATTAACAATCACAGAGGAAGACCAGGCGAAAGAAATATTTGAGCGGTTTATGCACTATGCTCAATCAATAGGGGTATGCGCTGAAAATGAATTGAATACTATGTTGGAAATACTCAATAAGTACGGTTTCAACGCTGAAAAAATTAGGGCTTATCATTTATTTGGTATTATGTTTGAAGCTGAAAAGTTATACGAGAAGTCGTTTAAGTACTTTGGGCTTGCTAGGGAGTTCGCAGAAATGACGGGTACTTACGGGGAGATATATGGGGAAATAATTCTAAACTTACAACATTGCTGCAATAGGCTTAAAATGGTCAATGAGGGGTTATTCATATCAAACGGAATTAACTCAGACATTCCCCCACATCAATACGCACGAATAGTTTACAACAAGGCAGCACTTTACAAACTTAATAAGCAATATGATGAAGCTATTAAGGAACTTGACTTTGTGAAGGTGTTCAACAAAGAGTTAAAGAATGATAACTTAAAAGTAAAGGCGAAGTTACTTCAAGCCAATTGTTATCGAGAAATGAAGCACTACAACACAGCTTTAGTTCTACATAAAGAGCTTTATAATCAAATTTCAAAATGGACTAAGAAAAAAATTGATGAACTGTATATAATCTTATCTCTTGAAAACATAGTTGAAACGGCGATGATATTGCAAAATTCTTACATCGAGTACTTAGATAAATTAGTAGAACATATCTCTAACTATTCAAAATTCGAAGATGATTATACAAGTGCAGAAATATGCAAATTCATTTCTATAGCCTATATGAAACTAAAAGAGAATAGAGCTTCACAAGAATATCTTTTTAAAGCGCTAGAGTTAGGAAAAAAACATAAGAACCAAGACGTGGTTGAATACGTGGCGACGACCCTAGTTAACCGAGCTATGATAATCGGCAACGAGGGCGAAGTGGATAAGGTTAAAAGCGAGGTATTAGAACTTTTATCGCTAGGTTACATTCATCGTAATTCACGAATAGTACTTTCAATAATTGAATACTACATTAAACGTAATAGTGACAAGGCACTAGGTATAATAGACTACTGTAAAACTAATGTTTCTTAAGGGCGGATTATCCGCTCTTTTTTATTTTGAGCATAACGGAATCTACATAGTTGCGACATACTCCTTTCAGAAGGCGAAAGGAAAATGAAGGAGGAAAATACAATGGAATTAAAAAGTAGAGCTATAAGAAACGGAAAACTTGATGTGATGGTGCTTCACCCAATGAGAGCGAAAAGTCAAGGTTATAAGGGGTTAACATATGAAGAATGGCAAGACCCAAACTATATCTATGAAATCAAATTTGAAGGAGAACGTCAACTTCTTCACGTACTACCTGGAACGGTAGCAATGGTCAAAGGGGTTCTTCACGAAAAAGGTGAGTATGTACCGCACTTAACTGATTTTGATATACCTGAGCTACATGGAACAGTAATCGACGGTGAGATTATGCACCCTAGTGGAGAGATTGAGCTTCTTCGTTCAATTATGGGATGTGATGAGGCAAAAAAAGCAGTGGAATTACAAGAGGAACACGGATTGCTAGGGTATATTGCGTATGATATTTTGTACTATAAAGGTGGAAGTGTAATGGATAAGCCTTTTAAAGAGAGAAGAAAGCTTCTTGAAAATGTAATTAAGGTTTATCAGAGGTATGCGGGAAAATATATTGATGTAGCATTACAGTTTAGACCTGACCAATTTGACATTGAAAGGTTATTTAATGACCTAGTAATCAATTCGGTTAATGAGGGGTTTATGAGAAAAGACCTTCGTGGTACGTATAAACTTTGTGACGCCTTATTGAAGTCTGAGGAAGTACTGAGTGTGCAAGCTTCGACGGATTCACAAAAGGAGTTATTGAAGAAATGACAGAGAAACTCGATACATTTACCGAGAGCAAGGTAGAAATTGAACGTAATGAAATACTTAAATTAAAATATTTAAAAAAATTAAATTTAAGTATGTGTTTGTGGTGCTAGTGCTTAAAGTTTTATCAGTAGCACTATTTAAATTTAGAGGTAATGCAGAAGTAGTTACAACAATTATAGCTGCCCTGAGTGCTGTAACTACATTCTTCTTTACTAAGCATAATCCAAGTAAAAAGAATAGGAGTTATTATTTGTAAGTGTTGGCCTTTTTTATTTTATAAAATGGGAATGTGTATAGTTAGAAGGATTATTAGTAGTAGCATAGAATATTAATATATGTAAATTTAAGAAATTCATGGAGGTGTTTATGAAGAAAGTAAAAATACCAAGAAATGCTATCTGTCCTTGTGGAAGTAATCTAAAATATAAAAAATGTTGCATGAATAAAGATTTTGACTGGTATATTGACGAAAATGGCAAATGTATCAGGCAAATTGCATTAAAGGATGAATTAGCTATTGAAGGCTTGAAAAAGGTTATTGAAATCCAAAATGAAAGATTTAAGAAAATCTATGGTAGAGATATGGCTGACGATGAACCTATTTTTTTTGATACATATGTTGAGTCTATGGATGATATGTTTGAAAATATGCTTAAATCACTAGAAGAAAGAAAATATGATCCTGCTTTTATTTATGCTGCGAGAAAAACTAGAAGACTTGTTTTTGCAAATAATGAATCAAGATTGACTACTAAAGAGCTACAGGAGTGGGATGAAGCGTATAACGAATATTATAAAGGGATTAAGTATAAAGGGTTAGAAGATGAAGTTGTCGATGAAATGATAACTGAGCTCAAAAATCAAATATATTTATATGGTATGATTATAAATAAATATGGTAGTACTGAAAATAATCTATGTAAATACAGGAAAATATCAATTAAAGAATACATATTTTTTTGTATTACAAAAACTATGAAGACTTTAAAATCTGTCGTAAAACAAGCAAAAAATAATTATGTTGAAGATTGCTATAGCTTATTAAGGTCTATATTTGAGAATTACTTACATATTATCTACTTGAAAAAATATCCTGAAAAATTACAGGATTTAACAGAAGCAAAAGTTGGTATTTCGAGAGGAACACATGAATATGCTAAAACAAAAAAAGGAAAAGAAAATAAAAGAATTATTATTGATAAAGTCACAGGTAAAGAATTTGACGGAGCAATATCTTCTTATAATATGATATGTGCAAGTGATTTCGAAGAAGATGAAGTTTTATTTGATTATTTATACAAACATTTATCAAACTTCACTCATCCAAATGTTTTAACAGCCCATAACTACATTAATAAAGAAAATTTCGACCCTACTTTAAATAATAGTCCAAATGCTGTTTTATACTTAGGAATATTTTTAGGTATTATAATTTTAGACCAAATAGACAACTTTCAGAGTATTGATATTCTTGTTAAGAAAGATATAGAAAATTTCATTTCACGAATGAAAATAATGTTAAATAATATGGGAGATGGCATTTGTAAGAACTCGTTCGATGAAAGTATTTTAGAAAATTTAAATAAGCGTATTAGTTATTTATAATAAAGGCAGATAAAGAGGGGCAAGTCATTAACTTTGTCTCCTTTTCTTATTTTCTGGAGATGTGGGATAAATGTTGATGTATTAATAAGTTTATCAATTATGTAAAAGGTTATTGTTTCTAATTTAAGCGATAGCCTATTTTATTTTACCATAACGAAATCCGTAGAGCTACGACATATATCCTTAAAAGGCTAATAAAACAAGTTGAAGGAGGTTTAGGTTATGGAAATACAAATAAAAAAGGTTCAAAAGGACGCAATAATTCCAAAGTATGCGAGGAAAGGTGATGCAGGTTTTGACTTACACTCCGTTACAAGGGGCGTGGTTCTTCCAGGTGAATCTGAGCTAATCAAAACGGGTATTGCTGTAGAGATACCACAAGGGTATGAAGTTCAGATAAGACCTAGAAGCGGATTAGCTTTGAAGCATGGAATAACAGTATTAAATAGTCCAGGAACTATTGATTCAGGATATAGAGGTGAAATCGGTGTGATTTTAATTAACCATGGTTCAAAGGTATTTGTCTATGATAAAGGTGATAGAATCGCTCAAGGCGTGATTAACAAAGTAGAGCAAGCTTCTTTTATCAAGGCTGAGGAATTGGCAGATAGTGAAAGGGGCAAAGGTGGCTTCGGTTCATCTGGAATTAAGGATTAAAAATTAAAGATTTATATTTTTATGAGCTGAAAAAATAAAGATTATAACATTAATTATTTTAGCATCTGAAATATATGATTTAATATTTTACTATATAAAATTATGAATTGTAAACTCTAAGTTCCTTATTATCAATGTATATATGGTGTTATGATAGAAATATATATACTTGAAAAATTATAAAAATTATTCTATACTATTCAAGTAGTGTAAAAAAACGATGCCTAAGAAGCGGGGGAACATAAAATTGGAGATAAAACAGAAAATATCAACTAAAGAAATATTAGAACAATTAAACATATCAAGATCAACAATAACGTATTGGATAAGAAATAAAAAAATATCAACTCCGCGTAAGGATAATAAGAATAGATATATATGGGAAAAGAAGCATATTGAAGAGATGAAAGAACTTATCTCTACGAAAAAACAAAAAAATAAAAATACTATAAAAAAATTTGAAATTCAAAACAGACGCTATTTAGGTAATAAATATAAATTATTACCGTTTATAAGGGACGTAATTACAAAACATTGTAAAGATGTATTTACATTTGCTGACATATTTGCAGGTTCAGGAGTTGTAGCTAATGAATTTTCTAATCTTAAAATAATAACTAATGATATTTTGTATAACAATTATGTTTCTCACTATGCATGGTTTAGTAATGAAAAATATAATTATAAAAAATTAAAATCTATTATTGATAAATTTAATAAATTAGAAATCAATGAAGATAATTATATGTCTGTGAATTTTGGGGATACTTACTTCGATGTTAAAAATGCTAGGAAAATTGGATATATTAGAGAAGAGATAGAAAATATGTCTGATAAATTAAATAAACGTGAAAAATATATATTAATAACTTCACTTTTATATGCTATGGATAAGATAGCTAATACTTGTGGGCATTATGATGCCTTTCGAAAAAAAATTGATAATGATAAAAAACTTGAGTTATTAATGTTAAGTATTCCTAAAAAGATTAATCCTACTAATGAAATTTATAATATGGATGCAAATGAATTAGTAAGAAACATAAATGCTGATTTAGTATATATAGATCCCCCATATAATTCAAGACAATATAGTGACGCTTATCATCTGTTAGAGAATATTGCAAGATGGGAAAAACCAGAAGTTTTTGGAGTAGCTAAAAAAATGGATAGAAGCAATATCAAAAGTAAATATTGCACCGTAAGCGCGCCTAAAGCTTTTGAAGACTTAATAGAAAATATTAACGCTAAATACATCTTAGTATCATATAATAATATGGGAGAGAAAGGTGTTGGAAGGTCTAATGCTAAAATATCAGATGATGAAATAGTAAAAATATTAAAGAAAAAAGGTTCAGTAAAAATTTTTAAAAAAGATTATAAAGCATTTACTACTGGAAAGTCTGAGATAGAAGACCATGAAGAAAGATTATTTTTGTGTAGGTGTAAAACATTTCATAACTTGACTGATAAAAGTAAATTAATTGAATCACCTTTGAATTATACAGGAGGAAAATTTAAATTATTACCACAAATCCTACCGTTATTCCCTAAAGACATAAATAAATTTTTAGATTTATTCTGTGGAGGATGTAATGTTGGAATTAACATAGATTGTGAAGAAGTTAAATTTGTAGATAATCAAAAGCAATTAATGGATTTATATAATACATTTAAATTAATAAGTAAAGAGCGAATTATTGAAATTGTAGAAGGGATAATTGAGAAATATAATTTAAGTAAAACATCGGAATACGGGTATAAATATTATAATTGTGATAGTAGCAAAGGCGTTGGTGCTGCAAACAAAGAAAATTATAATAAAATGAAGGAAGACTATAATAATAGAAATCAAGATAACGACTATTATAATTTAGTATTTTATGTATTAATAGTATACTCTTTTAATAATCAGATAAGATTTAATAACGAAGGTCAGTATAATTTACCCGTTGGTAAGAGAGATTTTAATAAAAAGATGAAGAGAAAGCTTATCAAATTTATCGAAAAAGTAAAAGATGAAAAGTTTGAGTTTATAAATTTAGATTTTAATCAAATTAATATTGATGAAATTGACAAAGAAACTTTTATTTATGCTGATCCACCATATTTAATTACATGCGCTTCATATAATGAACAAAATGGGTGGAATGAAGAGAAAGAAAAAGATTTATTAAATTTTTTAGATAAAATACATTCTAAAGGTATAAGATTTGCTCTTTCTAATGTACTCATAAGCAAAGGTAAAAAAAATGACATACTGGCAAAGTGGGTAAATAAAAATAATGAAATATATAAGGTTAATTACTTAAATTATGATTATAAAAATTCTAATTATCAAACAAAAAATAGAGAAGAGAATAGTACTGAAGAAGTACTAATTACAAATTATTAAAAGGAAGGCATGAGCCTTCCTTTTGTTGTTAAGATAACTTTGAATTAATTTCTTGATTATACCATATAAAACCATCATTAATCGCACTTTTATATGCTTCTTTAAACATATTATTTAATGTGGAATATTTTATATTATTATTTAATATATAGATTAAGTTGGCAATATTTAAAGGAATAATTTTTAAACCACTATTATATTTTTCTGTACCTTTTTTTGAGTAAAAAGGTAAATTCTTATATGACCTAAAGCTTACTAAAACATTTGGGTCTAAATTATTAGCTATAAAGACCGCATAAGAGTCTTTATTTTTTGTTTGTAATAGATATTTTCCTAAATGTCTAGAAACAGGCTCTAATTCCATCTTTCTTTGGTTATCAGACTCACTTAAAGTTACTTCAATAATTAAGTTATGGTCATCATATTTAAATAATAAATCTCCATGACCGCCGCTTGCAAATCTTCTAGGAAGTAAATTAGCATCTAAGCTCAAATTGAAGAAATCTGTAGGGTCATCTTTTTTATCACTGATTAAATACCAAGATACACCAATTAAGTATTCGAAGATTGTTGGTATATCGGCGTCCCATTCAGTATAACTTTTTACATCTTTGTCGTTTCTAATACTTATATTATTGAGTAAATTCTCAAGTTGGATAGGACTAAATAATTTGTTAATTAAGTTATTAAATCTTAAAATCTTATTATTTTTAAGTATTTTGTTAATTTGTAATCTAATGTTATCATCTTGGTCTAAAGTAGGGTAATCTTTTTGCATCTTAGGAAGTATAGATTCAAGACTAATATCAAGAGAACTAGAGATTTCATTGAGTTTTTCTTGATTCTTATGGAATTTTTGAAAATAGATATCTGGATTATTTGGATGAATATTCTCTTCTTCTATTAACTTATCAACTGAATCTTCAAAAAAATATTTAGGTATAGTATCTAACTTTATTTTTCTGTCTTCTATTATAAATATATCTGTTAGATTAATAAATCTTTTATTTAAATCATAATAATCTTCAAGAGTAGCACACCATTTTATTCTATGTAGCTGAATAAAGAAATTTGTTTTAAACTCATTGGATTTTGTTGGTTTAATTAATTTATTCCTTTCAAAAAAATCAAGCATTTCATCTGTTATAGAAGTGCTCTTTCTAGGAAAGATAGTTGTATTAATAAAATTCTTTACCCAATGTTTTCTAGCTTTATCATTTGATATCTTTTTTATAATTTGTAATATTGTAAATAAAGCGTTTCTTTTTTGAATTTTACTAAAGCTATCTCTGGTTGATTTGAAATTAGTTAATTCATTGAATAATTCCATGTAAATTTTTGAAGTTGAAAGAGAGCTTTTTCTATCCATATTTAATAATATAAATAAATCAATATCAATATTTTTGGAAGTTAAAAATTCATTAAGTACGTTTTGGTAATTTTCCATTGATAAGATTTTCTCATCGATTATATCAAATACATTTTTTTGTCCAGTTCTAACTTTTTTAATATCATTAACCATATCTTTTGCTTCTTTATTTGATTTACAGATAGGTAATAAATAAGTAAATTCATCAGAAGTAATGTACTCTAATTTTACAATATTGTACAAAATAGAGATGAATGGCTTTATATTAAATTCAGCATAATCTCTTCCAGTAACTTCGAATTTTAAGAATTGTTTTAAATACAAATAACTATCATTTCTAATAAAAAATTCATTTTCATAGTTAAATGCATTATTGGATGAAATTTCTTGAATTAATGTACCTATTTCAGTTAAAGTTCTATCTTCTTTAATTAGCCCTAAATCTTTCAAAGATGAAGTCTTCTGTCTAGCGTCTTTAGGATGATCTTTAGAAGTAGATGAAGCTAATTTTTCTTTAACTAAATAGTTAAAATATATGGGTTGTAACCCTTTAGGATTCCAAGTTAATTTTGGATTCTTACTAAAAAGTTGACTTAATAGAAATAATTGTCTTTCTATTTTATATTTAAGTTCTGAAACTCTAAAGCTAGTTGTGCCAAATGACCAACAATACGATTTAAAATTCATTAAATTCTCTCCTTTGCTATTCAATAAATTAATTAATACTCTAATTTATACAGTATATTTTATTAAATATTTTAAATAACTATCAGACTATATTATATTGGATATTAAACAAATAAGCAACTTTACAAGAAGAATATTCCTTTACTGCTATTAATACTAGAAAAAACAATAAATAGAGTTAGGGGTGGGGAGGTTTACTTCTTCATATACATAAAGATAATATTATAACCGCTTAAAAACATAACAAGAGCTTTACAATCACGACATAACCAACTAAACACCCAATGCAAAATGGGGAAGTTTTAGGAGGTTACAAGAGTGGATAAGATAGCGATATGTGGAAGAATTAGAAGCGGAAAAGATACTGTAGCGGATTACATAGCGTTGAAGTATGGGTATGAGAAATTCCGTTTCGGTGATGGAATAAGAAATGTGTTACAAATCCTTTATCCCGAAGAAATGGAAGAGGGAAAACCACGTAAATTATTTCAAGGAGTAGGGCAAGCTTTAAGAAGTGTTGACCCCAATGTTTGGGTAAAAAACACTATAAGAGAGATAGAGGAAAGTGAAGTAAGAAAGGTTATTGTGTGCGATTTACGCCAACCCAACGAATACAAGAAGCTAAAGGAAGAAGGATATTTTATTATCAGAGTGAAGGCTTCAAAATCAATAAGGCTCCAAAGAGCCATGGAAGAGTGCGACGATTTCGACTCGAAAGACTTTAACCACGATACAGAGAGTTACGTGGACGGTTTTGACGTTGACCTTGAAATAATTAATGAGGGAACGCTTACTAACATAAAACATCAAGTTAATGTAATGTTGAGCCTTATGGGGGTGGTTGACAATGAGTAGAAACTTAGAGAATATTGACTCTTATAAGATAGTCAATGCTGTACTATCAAATATTCATTATTTGAGGTTAGAAAGAGTCCATTTACCTGTTGGTGGAGTAACATATGGGACAAAATGCAATTACACTAAAGATTATACTAGTGAGTTGAGCGATATTTTACTTGATTTTATGGAAGCTTACAAACAAACAAAGTTTACATCTAAGCAGAGAATGGCGGTAAAGCTAGTATTCGAACAAGACTACACACAAAAAGAAGCAGCCTGTGAGATGGGGTGTAGTCAACAGAGCATTAACCAACACATAAGGGCAGTGATTAGAAAAATAGCAGAAAACTATGAGAGGGGAGAAATGGAAAATGAGTAACGCGAAAATGAATAATATTTTATATAAAAACAGAATTGACCCTAAAAAGCTTATAGAGATTGGGGACGAAGTTCTTACACCATCTTTCTACAAGGGGCTATTTATCGGGGAGTACTCAGAGGTATTAAAATTATGGGTGTCGAGCTTCTTAAGTATGCGACCATTACCACCGATGGAATTTAGAATTAAGGCTATTGAATTATTAATGAATGCTTACATTGTCCAAACGGGAGAAGCCCCGAGCGGCGTCCAATTATGCTTATTAGCTAATTGGATATTAGCTGAAGAATTAAGCAATCCACACCCCGACAAAGTCACTCTTTCGGAAGCTCCTATTTTAAATAAAGGGCAATTAAGAAAACGACATAGACGGGAAGCTGTAGACGAGCATATACACAAAAGGTGGAACGCTCCTATTGCTAAGAAAAGATATACAAATCAGATAGACGTGGTGTAAATCTCGGAAATGTGGACATAATCATAAATAATATAATTTAAAGGTTGTGAGTGATTGAAGTATAAAAGTTATATAAGATTGGACGTACTTATTACTATGGGGGTACTTTCAATAGGTACGGTTCTTATAAGTCTATTACTTAGGTGATGGGCTTTTTTATTTTGTACGTAACAACTTCCCAGGAGTTGCGACATTACCCTTCAACGGCAACAAGCCGACAGAATGAAGGAGGGCAACAAATGGGAATAAATAGCGGCAAGTTAAAAGTATATACTGGTTCAATGTATGCGGGAAAAAGTACGGCATTATTGAACGATATTGAAAAGGCGAAAAAGGCAGGGCTAAAGGTTGTAGTAATCAAACCAAGCCAGGACAATAGATATTCGGAGAGTGAAGTGGTAACACACGATGGAGTAAAATTTCCATGCATAAGCCTAAGTGATCCAATTGAGTTGGTTACGCTTGAAGAAGTAATTAACGCAGATATGGTTGGATTCGATGAAGTGCAGTTCTTTAGTGAGGATATTGTTAAGATAGTCAAAAGACTAGCATATAAAAAGATGGTTGTATGTGCGGGTCTTGATATGGATTACTTGGGAGAACCTTTCATAATCACTACTAACCTTATGGGAATAGCTGATGATGTTTATAAGTTCCACGGCATTTGCGCTAAGTGCGGAATGTATGGATACGGCAGCTATAGGAGAGTATATTCACAGGAGCGTGTTCTTGTTGGTGGTTCAGAAGCTTACCAGTGCTTATGTAGAAAATGTTTCAGGGAGGTAACTGACTAATGAGAATAGACTTGAAGGCAGGCAAAGGTGGAAAAGTAGTAGTCTTAATTTCTCACAGTGACCTTGACGGATGTGGTTGTGTGATACTAGGAAAGGCGCGCTTCGGCGCGTCTTTAAATTGGTATTGTTGCGAATATAGGAACGTCAATGAGAGGATTAATGACGTTTTGGATTACTTAGAAGACCAAGAAGTGGACTTGGCTAAAGTAACATTTATCATTAGCGATATAAGCCCCGATTCTTGGACAGCAGAACGATTAAATATGGCTTACTACAATGGGCTTGGCTTAAAATTGTACGACCATCACAAAACTGCAGAGTGGTTAGAAACGTATGAATGGGCTATGGTTGTGAGTGATGACTCACATTGTGGAACTTCTTTGGTGTATAGGGAATTAATCGATGGACATGATGAAGACGTTGAGATTGCTTATAGTGGATTAACACGCCTTATTAAAGATTATGACCTATGGAATCATAAATTCCAGGAAAGCAAGCACTTGAATCGCTTACTTTTTATCATTGGAAGAGACAAGTTTATTGAACGATTTAGTGCTAATGCTGATACACAGTTTACACCGATTGAAGTATCTCTAATAGAATACGACATTGCAAAGGAAGACCGATATTTTAAGAGAGCTACGAGGTCGTTGAGAATTTACCACGATAAAGAAGGCAGACGATTCGGAGTTACTACGTGTGACCAATACACTTCAAGTATAGGGCATAAGCTCGTGCACCATAATAACCTTGATTATGTGTTGCTTTTAGATTTAATGGGCGGAAAAGTATCGCTAAGGAGTAAGGACGCCGATGTTTCAGAGATAGCCGAAAAGTTAGGCGGTGGAGGACATAAATTTGCGGCAGGATTTTCTTATGACTTTCGTGGAGTTTACGATGTTGCTGCGGAATTAATGGGGTAATGGGTTAAAGGATAAATAGGGTTTCTGTCGAATACCAATAAGTGGGATTGTAACTACTATAAAAGGGGGACTTAATTTATGAAGTGTAAATTCTTTCTACACGACAACGTGCTTTTAGAAAATGATATTGATAACCCTGCGGGGTTTGTTGAGTTATTGGAAAAGGTAACTAACATCAAGTTATGTGATAATGATGGAGAGTATTATTTAGTAGAGTTGGAGAGTTCGCAGTTGAACCAAGAACAGATGGATGAAAACGAGGAAATGCACCTGGTTTTATACTTGTATTTTAAAGAATGGAAGTGTGACAAAAGTAATAAAGAAATATTAGAGCAACAAAGAAGGGCGCTCGATGTAAAAAAGAGCATCGCAGAATTAGTTTAATTAGGGATTGGACGATGATTTGCATAGTTCAGCATAGAAGGGCGTTAGAAATGGCGCTCTTTTGGCGTTGGGTGACCTAATTAGTGTCGGTCCCTTACATTACCATAGACTTTTTAAAACTTTTTTACGATTTGATACTTGTTAAAAAGAAATTGAAGAAAGTCCAAAGAAATTTACTGCAGAATACTTGTTAAAAGAAAAAATAAAAAGACAAATAAAATCCAAGAAAATAATAAAAAATTGACTTCCCATAGTTGTATTTTTACCCCATAGCCTATTTAAGTAGTGAGGGAAAGCGAAAAGACCGTCACGAGAGCGCTAAAATCCCGACATAGGTACTTAGAAACACACCGACAATTAAATATAGAGTTCTTGATAAACGGTAGATTGTCAAACCTTAGCCACGATAGGCACTTTGGACATATCTGACCTTTATTGGGGACAAGGATAAGGACAGAGCTGACTGTGGTATAGGACAGACTTGACAGAGATTTAGGACAGACGTGTCCACAAAGTTGACGTCAGGTGTCCTATAAAGAAGAACCAATAAACAATAACCATATAACTAAAACCAATTAACTAAAACAAACTACGTAGGTGAATGAGTGGAGAGAGTAATTGAGAGTTAAGTTATACCGGTGTTGGTAAGTTAGGTTAATTCTTTATAGGGAATCGGATCACTAGCATAGGGACTACGCAAGGGTTTTGATATGGTTCGATAGGATTACGTTAGGGAGTTAAAAAGGGTTCGTTAAGGGGCAATTTCACGTTAAAAGTGAGCGTATTTAGGTGTTGAATGGTATCCATCGGACACAGAGCGTTAAAAGAGAATTGACGTGGGTTGACCCGTTAAAAAACTCCTTTAGCCCTTGGTATTCTAGCGTTGGGGTTACGTTTCTGTGACGGAAATAATAACGTAAAATACTTGCAAAAGGAGGGAGATAGATGGCGAGGGTGAAAATTGTTGATTACTCACAATTCGACGAAAGGCAGAGATTAGCTATTCAACTCTTAGCTCTACCGAATAGAGGTGGTTTAACTTACGAGCAGATAGCTGAGAAGGTTGGCGTTTCTATTAGGCAGTTCTACCGTTGGCGTCATATGGACGCATTTAAAGACGCGGTAGTTAATACGGCTATGGAGAATCTTAAGGACGACTTACCCGAAGTATTCGCAGCTAATCTAAGACAAGCTAAGGACGGAAACGCTAAGCATATAGAGCTATTATATAAGTTAATGGGTATGTTAATCGATAAGCAGGAAGTCCAAGTTGAGGAGAAGCAGCAAGATAATAAATCGGTTAAGGCTGACATTGACGCTATGAGAGAAAAGTTAAGGGAGAAGCGTGAAAAATAAGGAAATATTATACGACGAAATAATCGGAGGGGGCTTTTAAATAGCTGCCCTCTTTTTTCATTTACGGGGGTTATTCTCATTTAGCGAGGGGTCTAATTGAGAATAGGCGGGCATATTCCGTTTAATGTAAATATATACCGAAATTAACCACACAGTCCGTCATATAAATGTAATTATACGACCAATTGAGTTGTTTTGCAAAAGGTATTGTGAAGTTCGTCGCTATATGGTATTATATAGGCAGTTAATAACACGTCGTATAACACTTATGAGATTAAGGACAATGGAAGGAGCGCTTACATATGAACAACATAGATATGATAGAAGCGATTAGACTATATAAGAACTACTTAGAAGACGAAGGAAAGAGTAAGTTAACAGTGAAGAACTATACAAATGACCTAAAGAGTTACAATGTTTGGTTGAACACAGAAGGTCACTTACCCCCACAGACGGGGGACACCCCTCTAGGAATAGCGGCGAAAGCGTCTGCAATTTATGCACAACAAATCAAAAACTCCAGGGATGTAGCTCCTTCGACTGCTAACCGTAGAGTAATAGCATTGAAAGGGTTTCTAAAGTTCTTAACGGAAAAAGACTACATAGCAGCCGAGAGTGTTCCTCAATCAGGACTTAAGACTAAGAAGATTCAACGTGGAGCGCAAGGTAATGTAAAATGGTTAAAGGAAGAAGAAGTTAAGAAGATTTTCGAAACTATCGAAGTTCAACCAAGAACAAGCGAAATCACACGTCTCAGAAATAGAACAATAATCACAGTACTTGTAAACACGGGCGTGAGAGTTGGAGAACTTTGCGATTTAAGAATCGGTGACTTAGACCTTGAAAACGGAATGCTTACAGTACGTGATGGTAAAGGTGGTAAGTTCCGTAAGGTGCCACTTGGTGACAAAACACTTGCCCTAATCAAACTATGGCTAGAGTGCCGCGATGAATACATGGACGAATCTTTCTTATTCACTACGGAGAGAGCTGACCACATCACGGAAAGAGCCGTTCAACATTTAACTAAGCGTTTGAGTGAGTTAAGCGGCGTAGAGTTCAGCCCTCACACATTACGTCACACTTATTGTAAAAGACTAGCTGACAACACGGGGCAAATCGAAGTGGTTGCTGAATTAGCGGGTCACTCCGATATAAACACAACTAGAGTATATGTTAAGCCAGGTAAGGAAGAACTTAAGAAATACGTTAATGATGTAGAGCTTTAAATGTCAATTCTGAAAATGTTATAAAGGGAAATCCAGGAGCAAACGGTAAATAACGCTGTTTGCTTCCTTTTTTTGCCCTTTTACTACGAATGCCTATTACTCTACAAAGCTAATAGGGTTTATCATTGGTGCAACAAGTTTAAAAAACTGATTTTTTCCTCTTCCCATACTTTGAGTATCTCCAACTCTTCTGTAAAAAAAGCTAGTGTAACATATCTCGTATTCGTCATTTACTACAAGATAATGTTCATCAGTTCTCGAGTCTTGTACTTTCGCACCTAATGCTTTTAATTCATTCATTAACTTTATTCTTGAACCTGCAAAAGCCATTTAGCACCCTCCTTTAAAGTCAAAATTGTATAAGCAATTATACCACAAATTTAATACGTAATGGAATAACGCTTCTTGTATTCTTACGACATATGATTCCTGGAGGTGGTTGATATGAAAACCAATACGATAGAGTTAGGGGTAAATATTATGAGCTGCAGAGATTGTAAGAAAGAGCAAGAGATAAGGCAAGAGATAAGGCTTGAAATCTTCGCTGCAGAAATCGAGGACTTACTTACTAGGATTGATATTCTTACAGAGGAACGCGACGTGGCAGAATATAAGCTCGAAGATGCATTGTTTGACGTTGAGGGATTAAAAGAAGAAATTAGTTCCCTACAGGAGTATATTGAAGACAGAGTTTGGCGTGAAAATTGGGGTGAGCGTATTTAGCAGCATATACTTGTTAGAACCCTGTGTGCTCTTATTTAAAATTAGACAGAGAAATCGAAAGTCACTTGGAGGAAAAAACCAGGGGCTTTCTTTTTTTGAATATTAATTTTCAAAAAAGGAGTGAGAGTATTGGGTTTAATTAATGAATATGGTTATGACATTACTAGCCAAGAGCAAAGAGCCGAAAGAATGGAGCTAATGCGAGAGAAGGCGGAACTCTATTCCCAGGCTTACGAAATGAATCTTTTAGCAGATAGCCAAATGGAAGATTACTTGGAAACGCTGCAAGAGCTTGAACGATTGGAAAGAGTTGACTCGTGCCAAGACGATATTCTTAGGTTTGCTTACGAATACTTTTCTGACGCGATGAATCCCGAGAATGAAAATAACTTAATACCGAAAGGGGTAACCATAGAGGACGCGCCCAACTTCCATAGGTGGTTATGTGACCTATTGGGTGAAGTTTCGGGGGAAGTGGTTAACAAGCGTATTGCTTACGCTGCACCGAGAGGACACGCAAAGTCTGCATACTTATCGAACGTGTTTCCCGTTCACCAGGTAGTTTACGGATTGCGTAAATATATCCTTATTCTTTCCGAAACAGATTCGGCAAGTAAGAAGTTCCTGGAATGGGTAGGGCTTCAACTTAAATTTAACCAGAAACTACGCGCAGACTTCGGGGAACATCTAGCACCAAACAAGGGAGCTAACGAAAAAGATAATCAAGAAAGCTTCCTTAGTAAAACTGGATCACTTGTAGAAGCTTCTTCGATTGGTAAGCAGCTAAGAGGTAAGAGAAACGGAAGCCACCGTCCCGATTGCGTTATCCTGGACGACTTGGAATCATCAAAGAATACTAACACACCCGAATTAAGAGAAAAGAACTTAGATTGGTTCAACAAGGTTGTTATTCCAATCGGTACACCCGAAAGAACTGCCTTCTTATATATGGGAACGATAGTACATTCCGACGGGCTTCTTGTTCACGTGCTTAACAGAGCAGATTTTCAGAGCCGTAAGTTTGCGGCAATAATGGAAGAACCCGAGAGAGAAGACCTTTGGCAAGAGTTCGAGGAAATCTTAAGGAACCAAGAGCTACCGAATCGTAAAGAACAAGCTTATGAGTTCTATGCAGAGCATAGGGAAGAAATGGACAAGGGATATAAGGTACTTTGGGAAAGTCGTTTCACTTATGCCAAACTTGTGGAAGAAAAGATCAATATGGGTACTAAGGCATTTAATTCCGAGTTTATGAATAACCCAATCGACCCCGATTCGCAGCTATTCCGCCCCGATTGTTTTCAATACTTTGACTACGAAAAGCTTCACGAAGCTCGTAAGCATATGGATTTTTACGGAGCTTGGGATATTGCAATGGGTAAAAACAATAGGTCGGATTATAACGCGATAATAATCCTTGGACGTGACCGCAGAACGGGAGTGATATACGTTGTTGACGCTTGGGCTAAGAAGATTCCTGCACATAAGGCACTACAAATTGCAGCTGATAAAATCCTTAAATGGAAACCTAAGATATTCACTGTTGAAACGGTAGCGGCACAGTTTGACCTATACCGTCAGCTAAGGGACTTATTAACCAAAAAGAAAATATATTCCACTAAGTTAAAGGCGCTTTATTCAAGGACTAAAAAAGAGGAAAGAATCGAATCATTGGAGCCGTTATTTGAGAACGGAGCTATAAGATTTATGCGTCACCAAAGATTGTTATTAGAGCAGTTAGAACAGTTCCCTAGTGGGACAAATGATGACTTACCAGACGCGCTACAAATGGCTGTGGATTTATGCAGTAAGTCAAAGCGAAGAAGTTACCACAAGAAACCTAGAGGACTTTAAACAAAAGATGAAAGGAGGAATCAGATATGTCGTTATTCGGAATTGGTCAATTATATCCGCACCCATCACAAAAAGATAGGGTGGACAGATACAAGGAAAACAAAAAACTATTTTTAGGGCAGCATTACGATGCTTTTAAAAGCGTTCAAGATAGGTTAAATAAGTCACAAAGCGATTTACTATATATATCAGTTAACCTTCCAGGAATCATATGTAAGAAATCAGCAGACTTTTTATTCGGTGAAACTCCAACCTATTCAGCGGGAAAAGATGATAACTCTCCTGAACAAAAGGCACTTGAAAGGATTGTAAAAGAAAATAACTTAAACATTACTAACTATCAATCAGCTCTAGCAAATGCATATCGTGGTGATAGTTATTATAAAGTACGTTGGGGGCAAGAGTGGGAAGGATTAGTTGATAAAAAGTTTGACCCATTTAGAGCAATTATTGAGCCACAAAATCCCGAGTATGTGTTTCCAGAATGTTTCCCAGGAAATGTAAATAAGATTATGGCATATCATATTGCCTACCCGCAAGCAGTTGAAACAAAGGACGGGGATATATGGTATTTACACGTAGAAAGTCATTATCCAGGGGTAATTAAATACTCTAAATGGCAAATGGAGCCTTATATTTGTAACTATAAGAATGTGGTGGAGCAGTGGAAAATCGTTGGAGAGCTTGCGGTTGATGTAGAGCTAGAGGAAACGGAAGTTCCTTTCCCATTAGTGGTTCACGTACCTAATTACTCTACTGATGATAGTTGGGAAGGAATCGACGATTTGAGCGAGCATAAAGCGGTACTCGATGAAATTAATAACCGTTTATCTCAAATTGCTTCTATACTAGATAAACATTCAGACCCACCAATCGCAGTTCCATCGGGAACACTAGGTGAGGACGAATACGGGAACCCAATGTTTAATGTTGGGAGAGATAAAGTATTCGAGATTATGGGTAAGGACGATGTAGTTCCTTCTTACATCACTTGGAACGGACAATTACAAGCAGCATTTGAAGAACTTAAAAAACTTGTTGATTATCTTCTGATTTGTGCAGAGCTTCCCGAAGTTGCTCTTGGTGGAGGAGAAAGTGGGACAAGTGGTTCTTCGGGATTAGCGATAAAGTTTAGATTGAATTCGTTACTTGCAAAGATTAATAGAAAACGTCAATTCTACAATAAAGGGTTAAAAGAGGTATTTTTCATAACTCAAATGTTGGAGCATACAAGGGGAGCTAAAAATCCAGGTTATGCAGTTACGGACGCAATCATCAAGTTTAAAGATGGACTTCCAAACGACGAGCTTGAAATGGCTAATATAATGTCTATCAGAACGGGCGGAAAGCAAACAATTTCACAGAAGACGGCGTTAATGGCTATTGATGATTTAACAGAAGACCAGGCAGAATCAGAACTTAAGAGAATAGAGGAAGAAAGTAAGCAGGAGGAAGCTGCAAGCCCTTCCATATTCAACGAGCCAAGAATTAATGGCTTAGAAGAATAAAGGGGGGCGTAGTGTATGGGAAGCTTTAAAGCACCTTCATATGAACGGGATATAAGCAACTATATGAGAGAATACAAAAGAGCTATGCAGGAGGTCACCGAAAGGGTGGCTTCTCTTTCTGTTATCAATGAACTTGATATGAGCCAGGCGGAATCCTTATCGGCTCAAATAGGATATATACTACAAGATTTAGATTCCACGACTTCGGGGTGGGTTGAGGAACATATTACAAAAGCATTCAAGGACGGTCAAGCCCGTGCAATATTAGCAGCAGTCAACTCGGTAAATTTAACAGATGCAGCAAGAATGGCGAGCTTTTCAAAGTTGGCCACGGGGACGTTAAACTCACTTATTTCTGATACTTATCAGGATTTATTGTTTGCTACTCAAAATACATCAAGAAAAGTTAAAAGTTTGGTTAGGGAAGTTGTATCAGAGCAAATGAGAATAAAAGCAGCCCAACAACTCGGAAGGAGTACAATGAATAGAGCTATAATAAATGATCTTACCAAAAAGGGACTTTCTAAAAAAGTTAAAGAAGACGGTTGGATTGGAATTGTAGACAAGGCGGGACGTCGTTGGAATCTTACCACTTACGCGGATATGGTTGTTAGAACTAAGCTTCAACAAAGCTATATCGAAGGTGTAAGAGTGGAGGGACTAGAACGTGGGATTGACTTGGCGGTTATTAGTTCACACGGAGCGAGTGACGCTTGCGGGAATTACGAAGGAGCTATTATTTCACTTAATGGAATAACACCAGGCTATCCAACTTATGCAGAGCTAAAAGCTTCGGGAGAAATCTTTCACCCTAATTGTACTCACACGGTAAGCTCTTTAAGGTCGCCCGATTTATTACCAAAGGACGTAAGAGCTAAAGCTAAAAAAGCAACTAAACACGCTGCGGGTAAAATAGGAATTAATTACGATGGATTAAAGCCACCAATTAAGATTCCAACAAAAAGGGGTAAAATTGATAAGAAGCTCGCGAATCAGTACAACTTTGTTGCTGCAAAGAATATTAAAGAAGCTAATGCGTGGGCTGCTAATAATCTAGGAATTGCACACGTTGATTATAAAGGGTATAGTGTAGAACTTGCGAATGATGTTAACCAAACATTAGAAATTTTAAGAAAGAAATATCCAGAGGTAACTGATACTAAATGGGTAACAACTATTCAAGCTAGAAACAAGGCATTATATGACCAGGAAATTGAATATTACTCCAAAAAGTTCATTGAAAAATATGGTTACTCACTTGAACGGTCAAAAGAATCTGCAAAGCGTATTGTGAAAAGAAGAACAGTAAAGAAAAATGTATACGCTCAAAGTACAAACCACACCTGGAACGACTTAGAAGGGATTTGCTTCAATCAAGTATGGGCTAAAGATTACGAAAAAATAAGTAAGGCAGTAAAGAGCGACGTGGCTTCCAAGTGGCACCCACAAGGTACGGAAAACCCTGCTTCAATTTTAACTCACGAGTTTGGTCATCAAGTTGACAATTTATTAAAAAAGAAATATCCTAGTTTAAGGAAAGAAGTTATAGAGGATATTTGGGAAGAATATTCAACTGATGAAATAGCAAAAGGATTAAGTAGATATGCTACCTATAATGACGGTGAGTTTTTTGCGGAAGCCTTTGGAGAATACATTCACAATGAAAACCCGCGGGATATTGCAAGCAAAGTTGGTAAAGCTTTAGATAAGGCGTTTAAAAAGATAAGAAAATAAAGGAGGTTTTAGATGATTACATCAGAACCAAAGTTTTTTAAAAGCCCATACTTTGTTATGGAGAAAGGAAATTGGCATTTGAAACCAGGAGCGCCGCAAGATATAGTTGACGAGTTTAATGAGTTTAATGAATTTGTAAAGAATGATTTGAATTTAGATGATTTAGAGCAAGTTTTAAAAAATAAATAAGAAAAATACTTGTAATTACCTTAAATGGTTGATTTAAAGTATGAACACGAGTTACGACGTTTGTTCGTAGCTCATTTTTGTGTTCGCCAAAATTCAAAGCCCGTGTCGTTACACGTTAAAAACGAAGGCGAAGGAGGAAGTTATGGAAGATAACAAAGGAACAAACCAAGAGCAAAACACAGATGTAAAAGAGCAAGAGCAGAACAAGGCACCAGAGAATAACGGCGGTGACAAATCGGATCAAATGATTCCTAAGTCAAGATTTGACGATGTTAATTCTAAGTACAAGGAATTAAGAGCAGAGCTTGATAAGATTCAAGAAGCTCAAAAAGAAAAGGAAATTGAAGCTAAGAAACAACAAGGAGAATTTGAAAAGCTCTATAACGATACAAGGGGCGAGCTTGATAATTACAAAGAGAGCCACACAAAAGCGAGCGAAAGAACTCAAGCACTAGAGGGCGTAATCAATGAGTTAGTAGAAGCAAAGCTCGAAAATATACCCGAGGAATTTCACGATTTGATTCCAGAGGGAATGAGTGCTGAGCAAAAACTTTCTTGGTTAAATCAAGCAGAATCAAAAGGATTATTCACTAACAAAAAGGCGGAAACTCCTTTAGGTGGTAACACAAACCCAGGTTCAAAACAAAACTCAGACCTATCGAAGTTAAGCCCAATGGAATTACTTAAGGCGGCTTATTCTTCAAGAAAATAAATTATTAACAAACCAAAGACAAAAAATATTGCGAAAATGCGGGAGGGAGTGAAATGGCACTTACATTATTAGAGGCGTCAAAATTATCAACTGACGTTTTACAAAAAGGGGTTATCGAAGTATTCGCGAGAACTTCACCAGTTTTAGAGTTATTGCCTTTCTTAGAGATTAGCGGAAACTCATATAAATACAACGTGGAGAAGGCGTTACCAGGGGTAGCATTTAGAGATGTAAACAACGGGTATACTCCAAGTGAGGGGGAAGTTGAGCAGCATACAGAGGGCTTAACAATCCTTGGGGGAGAGGTTGATGTTGACAGATACATTGTTCAAACAAGAGGTAACATCAACGATATTAGAGCAATCCAAACAAACTTAAAATCAAAATCATTAGCAAAGACTTTTACAAACACATTCTTCCACGGAAATTCTGCTACAAATCCTTTAGAGTTCGATGGTCTAGGTGTTAGACTTGCAGGAACTTCACAAGAAATTTTTGCAGATGGGGCAGGAACTGTGGGAGCTACTTTATCATTAGACAACCTTCACGAGTTATTAGACTCTGTTGATGGTGGCGCAGATGTATTATTTATGTCTAAGGCTATGAGAAGAGAGCTTCAAAAATTACTTGGACAATCTACTCACTACATTCAGAGCGGTACTGATGAGTTTGGTAGAGTGGTTGAATACTTCGGTGATGTTCAAATCAGAACAGTTGAAGACGAGTTCTTACCATTTACTGAAACTGTTGGTGCTGATACAGTTTGTGGTTCAATCTACGCTGTTAAATTTGGGGCAGAAGAATATGTTTGTGGGTTAAGAAACGGTGACGTATCTGTTAGAGATTTAGGAGAGTTGGACACGCTTCCAGTATTCAGAACTAGAATTGAGTTCTATTGTGGTGCTGCAATGTTCCATCCTAAATCTGCAGCAGTTTTAAAAGGTGTTAAAAGAGCATAAGTAATGTGAGTCGAGTGGGATGGGTGATTAAACTCGTTCCACTCTCTTTTTTATTACAGTAAAAAGGGGGCGTTAATGATGATAATGGTAATTACACCAAATAAGAACTATGACAAGATAATTGCAGGAGTTAGATTCGTTAAAGGTGTTGGGAAATTTAAGGACGAAGCTTTAGGAAAAAGAATCGCAGAACAGTTAGGTTTTGAGGTGGAAGAAGAAAAAAAAGAAAAATCCAAGTCCTCAAAAGCTAAAAAGTCTACTAAATAATAGGGGGAGATTAGATGTTGGATTTAACACTAGCAAATAGCTATTTTGATTCCTATGTGTTATTCAATGACGAGTGGGTAAGAGCAGATGATTCCTTGAAAAAAAGATCATTAAATCATGCATCAAAAACTCTTTATAGACTTTATGGGTATAAGTATGATGAAGTTACAAATCCGATTCCTGACGAAGCTATATTTGAACAAGCCTTATGGATTCTTAAACTTGATGATTCCTTGAGGAAATCTGAGCAAGGTGTTAAGTCTATTATGGTTGATGGAATCCAAGTTGTTCTTGCAAGAATTAACAGAACTATTGCACCGCAAGTAATTCATATTCTAGGTAGAAAAATTGGGCGTAGTTCTAGTGGTAGAACGGGGGAAATCGTTAAATGATTCCATTAACACATAAAGCTAAGATTGTCAAGAGTACGGGAATTGACTCCTGGGGCGAGCCTATAGCGGGAGAAGAAGTGGAAGTTTCTTGCCGAATAAGTGCTAAAACTGAAATGGTTAGGAATCAAAACGGGGACGAGGTTGTTTCTAAAGGGTATTTATTATTCAAGGGAGCAGTAACCGTTAAAGATGGTTATACACTTAAATTCTCTAATGAGAATGGCGAGGAAGTTATTGAAATCCCTTTGAGTATTCAGCATAAAAGAGATTTAAGCGGCGAAGTTCTTTTTACAAAGGTGGCGATATAATGACAGATAAATTTGAGATAGAATTTGATGCGGAGGACTTCATAAAAAAATTAGACATCACAAGTAAAGAGGCTTTTGAAGGAGCTAAGAAGGGTATGGAGGATTGTGTGGACGAACTAGCACGAATATCTTCTGAAATCACCCCAATAGACAAAGGGATTCTTCAAAGGGCGTATTCTAAAGCTATAGACCAAGTTAATGGAGTGTTACGAGGTTCAGTTGAGTATTCAGTAAAGGAAGCACAGAAGAACGGCAAACACTATAACTACGCACTATGGACACACGAAGGGGATTACAAACCAGGAAAGAAAACGAAGAAGAGACCAGGGACTTCTGGGTGGAGTGGTAAGAGCTACAGAGCGGGCAATAAATACTTAGAACGTCCTGCAAAAGGAGAGCGTGAAGCTTTCTTGGAGCATATAGCCAAAGAAATCAAAAAGGCGATAGATTAGTTACAACTATTATCAACTTAAAGGGGGTTTCAAGGTGAAGATTCAAGACCTTATAAGTTTTTTGAATATTAATTGTGAATATAAATTTTACCCTAATGGGTTCCCAGGAAAAAGTAAGGCAGAAACAGCTATGGTAAAGCTTACGGGTGGAGGTTCACCTGACAAATATATACCAAACATCAAAAGTCCAGGCTTTCAAATTTTAGTTCGTGCGGGACATCCAAGTATTGCAGAATCCAAAGCGAATGAAATCTTTGACAGCTTGAACGGTAAGGAATATTTCAACATTGGAAACACATATGTCACTTTGTGTTTAGCAGGTCAATCCGCCCCAATTTACATCGGGAAAGATGAAAATGGCTACGCGATTTATTCATTAAATTTCACTTGTAAAACTATTGATTAGTTAATTTTAACTATGAGAGATATCCGCAACATAGCGGCAAATAAGGAGGGAGAGAAAAATGGCTGATATTAATAATGTACAAATTGGAAGACAAAAAATAACTTTTAATTCTGTTGAGCTTGGACATACTGACGGTGGTTGTGAATTTTCATACGCTCCAGAGTATGCCGATGTAATGGTAGACGCTTATGGTAAGACTATCGCGGACAAGGTTCTTATTGGAGAAGTTGTAAAGGTTAAAGTTCCATTAGCGGAAGTAACACTTGATAACTTAAAAAATGCAATACCCACGGGAACAATCGTAACTGACAGTGTAGACCCAACTAAGCAGAAGCTTACATTAGGTTCAGCACCTGGAAAGAAATTAAGTGGTTCAGCTGCAATTTTAGAGCTTCACCCTGCTTGGTTAGATTCAAGTGACAAGAGCTTTGACATCATGTTACACAAGGCGGTTATTGTTAATGAGATAACTCTTGGGTACAAAATTGACGAAAAGACAATCATTGAAGTTGAGTTCTTAGCTTTAATAGATGAGAGCAAGGGCGATGGGGATTACTTAGCTTGTATAGGTGACCCAAGCGCTACGGCGTAATGACTTAAGCCCGAGGGAATTAACCTTCGGGTTTTGTTTTTGATAATAAGTGTTTAAGTAAAACATAGGGGGCTTTATCAAATGAAAAAGGAAAGTTTAAATTCAATTTTAGAGGTTAGCAGAGAGATACAAATCGGAGATAAGAAAGTTACAATCAGCAAATTAGCTTTAGGAGAGTATTCAAAGATTCTTTTAGCTCTTAAGAAAATGCCAGGTTCTATATTAAGAGATTTACAGAACTTAGACACAGAAAATGAGGATGCGTTAATCGGTACTTTATTTGGTGTAATCGGAGAAGCTTGGGGGCAAGTCTTAGAAATTATCTCCATTGGTTCAGGAATAGAGAAAGAAGTAATTGAAAGTGACCCGAATATTGGACTTGATGGTGGTATTGAGTTATTCGTAGCAATTTGGGAGATTAACAAACTTGCTAACGTAATGAAGACAGTAAAAAACCTAATGAGCCACGGGAAGTAAAGGAAGTAAAACAACCAACCGTGGCTGTTGAATCAGAGGAAGACGATGGAGCTTGGTTATTTGATGTGGTTCACGCGTTAGGGGCTGCTTATGGTTGGGATAAGAAAACTGTCCTAGATCAGATTTTCCCTGATGAAATTGAGCCTTATTTAAAGAGAATTAGAAGGGACGAAACAAATAGAAACCTTACTCAATTAGCTCTTATCCATAACCCACACGTAAAGGAGCCAAACAAATTAATTCAGCAACTTGAAAAACAACTTCGAGGAATTGATGGAGCTTATTGGGCTTCGGAAGTTATGGACGAAGAAAACCAAAATAAATTACTTGAAATCCGTAAGCGTATGCAGGCGAATGCCCGTAATCGCCACGGGAGAAAGGAGGGGTAAAACCGGGGGTGAGATAAACAAATGAATGCGGGTAATATAATTGCTACTATTAAACTTAAAACAGATGAGTTTAAGAAGGGGATTAGCGATGTAAAAAGTGGACTTGAAAAGACTTCACAAGACTTTAAAAAAGTTGGGGCAGCATCGACCGCGCTTGGGAGTGCTATGGCGGTCGGGCTAGGTTCAGCAGTAAAGACCACCGCTAACTTTGAACAAGCAATGTCTAGGGTTGGAGCCGTGGCAAATGCTACCGATACAGAAATGAAAATCCTTACAGAAACCGCAAAAGAGCTTGGGGCAACGACTTCCTATTCAGCGTCACAAGCTGCGGAAGGAATGCAATACTTAGCGATGGCGGGCTTCGAAGCTAAAGACATAGTTGCGGCAATGCCTGGTGTTTTAGATATGGCAGCAGCAGGAGCCATAGAGCTTGGGGACGCGGCAAACATTGCGTCTAATATTATGTCGGGATTTAGTCTTGAAGCGGAGGACGCTGCTAAAGTTGCAGACGTATTAACTAAGACTTTCACAAGCTCGAATACAACTTTAGGTGGTTTAGGTGAAACGATGAAATACGTTGCTCCTGCGGCTAGTTCTGTTGGTTGGAGTTTGGAAGAGATGGCAGCAGCTGCGGGTAAACTTGGTGACGTAGGAATCGACGCGTCAATGGCGGGTACATCATTACGTAAAGCAATTACAAGCTTAACTGCTCCAACGGACGCAGCAGCAGAACTGTTAGCAAAGTACAACATCAATATCACAGACGCCGAGGGAAAAATGCGACCTTTAGCGGATATACTTGCGGATATGAAAACAAAGTTTGCAGGGTTAACAGAAATTCAAAAAGCTAGTGTAGCCGAAACAATCTTCGGAACTAATGCATTGAGTGCTATGTTGGCTCTTATGGAAGACACGAAAGGGTTAAAAGAATTCACCGTAGAGCTAGAAAATGCAAAAGGAACTGCGGGGAAGATTGCAGAAAAACAACTCGACAACCTAAATGGATCACTTACGCTTTTATCTTCTGCTTTCGAGGGAGCTAAGATTGCTATAGGTACTCACTTCTTACCGATTATAAAGAATTTAACCAAAGGTCTAACGGACTTAGTTACTTGGTTTAATGGATTAAGTGAACCCGTTCAAAAGGGTATCGCATTATTCTTAGGACTTTCTACGGTTCTTTTATTAGTTGGTGGGGCTGCCTTGATGTTTATCGGGTTCTTACCGCAGCTTATAAAAGGGTTTAAAAGTGTTAAGGTTGTAACAACTGCTTTAAAAGGAAGCCTTAGTTTCTTAATGGGTCCGATAGGTCTTATTATTGTCGGGGTTATGGCATTGATAGCGGTCTTCGCTTACTTATGGAAGAATAACCAAACCTTTAGAAACAAGGTCATTGAAATATGGAACTCTATAGTAGCGCTCTTAACGCCAATAATCTCTAATATCGTTGCTTTCCTACGCGAAACTTTTGACGGCTTGGTTGCTTGGTGGAACGAAATTATGCCGACTTTCCTTGAAGCTGCTTCGAATGTTTGGTCTGCAATTTGGGCGGGAGTGTTAAAGCCTATACTTACGTTGATTATGGGAATATTTAAGCTTGTTTTTCCAATTATCGAGATGATTGTTCGAAGCGTATGGGCAAACATCAAAGGAGTTATTGAGGGGACACTTGGGGTAATTAAAAACTTAGTTGAAATTTTCTCTTACTTGTTTACGGGTCAATGGAGCAAGTTATGGGAGAGCGTAAAATCCTTAATCGGTAACACACTAAACGCGGTGTGGAACGCCTTCCAACTTTGGGGTATGGGTAAAATGCTTAAAGGTCTTGGCGGATTCATTGGACAATTCCTTGGAAAAGTCGGAGGGTTCGGACAGAGCTTATTAAAATCCGTGGTTAATTTCTTAGGAAAGATATTCGGGAAGTTCACAAGCGCGGGTTCTTCAATCACGGGAATTTTCTTAAAGATAACAAGCAACATTACGGGACTTTTTAAAGGTATGGTTGGAAAAGTTCTTGGCTCAATCGGTAAGTTAGTCGGAGGGCTTAAAGATAAAGTAATGAAAGCTAAGGATTGGCTAGGAGAACTTAATCCATTTAAAAGACATTCACCTTCATTGGTTGATAATGTACTATCGGGAGTTAAAAAAATAAAAGATACTTATGGTAGTGTTTCGGGCTTAGAAGTTAAAGCTCCTAAAATCGGAAACATTAAGCCAGGAAGAATTGATGTTGGCGCTGCGGTTGGATTAGCAACTGTTGGCGGAAATGGCAGCGGCGGAACGAACTATAATGCTCCATTAGTACAAGTTGAAAATATGAATGTTAGAAACGACCAGGATATACGGGGAGTATCAAACGAGCTTTATAACCTACAACGTAATTCTGACAGAGCAAGGGGGCGATAGGATATGAAAGGATTCACATTGAACGGTGTTCATTCGGACGCCTTGTTTGTGCAGATGGCAGGAAAGAACGTCCCATTACTTCCACCGCTAAAGGAGAACTTCGAAAACATCGCGGGGAAAGATGGCGCTTGGGATTTTGGCGTTGAGTATGACGCCCGACCAATAGAAATCGATTGTGTAATTCTTGCAGATAGTACCGCAGATTTAAAGGTTAAGTTAAGGTCGCTTATCGGGTATTTGAATCCGAGATTAGGGGCGAGAGCTTTAGTCTTCGATGATGAACCCGACAAGCAATATTATGCGAGGTTGACGGGACAATTACCATTAGAACAGATAGGAGCTTTCGGATCATTTACATTACAACTAATATGCCCCGACCCATTCACTTACTCAACTATTGAGAAAACGGTGAGCGGTTCGACTACTTTGAATCTATCTAATAGCGGGACTTACTACGCATACCCTACATTAACAATTACACACGGGGGCGGTGCAGGAACTTTAAGTCTAAGCCGTATTGATGGAGTTACCCAGGAGTTAACTTTTTCGGGTTCAGCTCCTGCAGGGGACTATTTGGTTGATTGTAAAGAAGGAACTATTACAAAAGATGGGGCAGGAGCTTACCAACATTTAAGCGGTGAGTTCTTCGGATTTCCTGGTGGTTCTAACACCTTGACGGTTTCGGGTGGAATCACTAATGTTGATGTAAAGTTCCGAGATACTTGGTTATAGATATGTTACAAATATTATTAACTTACTTAGCACCCTTCGGGGTGCTTTCTTTATACTTGTAAGAATGTCAAACGGCTTATCTTACTAATGAGCGGGAGAGCCGCAGATTACTAGGAGGTGTGAGAGTATGGCAATTCAAAAAGCATTGATTACAAATAAATCGGAGTTCGTGCGCCCAGGAGTACAGGGAGCGAAAATAAATCCGTTTATATATTCAAATCAAGAAGATATACCAGGAGAAGCGACGGTCGTTGGAGCTGCGCCGACGTTCGTTGATGGTGTAAGAGGTAAAGCAGTAAATCACGCAGGAGCTACGGCGTTTTGTTGGAGGAATTGGAACTTCCCAGGAGCTACGAAAACCCTTTTAAGTTTATGGGTTACGCCAACGGCTGCGGATTTAAGCGGGTGGAAGATTATCGCAACTCATAGAGGGGACGGTTGGGGAGATAGAGGAATCCACTTCGCTCTATACAATGGAAAACTTAATGTAAGAGCTTACGGGTCGAACGGCTCTGTAAATCTCTACACAGACGGGGGAAGCTTCCCACTTTGGACTTTGACGGCGGGAACAACTTATCACGTTGCTATAGTCTTAGACGAGAGCGCCGCAGACACACAGTATCTAAAGGTGTATGTTGATAAGCAATTAATGATGTATTCTCATTCGAATATAATTCTAGGAGCTTTTCAAAGGTCATTTACGGTCGGTGATATGTTAAGCAGCGCGGGAGGATTACAGTATACATTTAACGGAACTATTGACGAAGTTATTTACGCCCAGGATTCAGAAATATGGGACGAAGCAACTTTATTCTCTTACTATGACGCGATTATCGCAAAGAATTTTATTGATTATTGGACAGAACCAGGCTCTATTCAATTACCAAAGGACGACCAGGGGAATTATATCAGCAGCTTAATAACTTGGGAAAGTAACCCGATAGATTTAGGCGCAGCGATTGGAGTTCCTTCGAGAGTTCAACTTAATTATGATAAGCCCGACGCGTGTACTATTAACCTTTCTACTAGAACGAGTGACGACGGAGTTACGTGGGATTCTTGGGAAGCTCTTAGGGAAGACGGGTTCATTAACTCAACTGATAGGCAATTCATACAAATAAAATCGGATCTATTGACAAACTTAATAACTGCGACGCCAAAGGTTGAAGAAATTCAGATTCTAGCTTATGCGCCTATCGAAAAGTTACCACTTACGAATGAGCCTTTGAAGATATACAAGGACTTAGCTTCGGGGTTTGAATATGCGGGAGAGCTACGAAACGCTTACGACATAGAAATCGAGGAAGAAATAAACGGAGAAGTTCTTTTAAATTTTAAGCTTCCTATTAATGATGTGAAAAGGAAAGAGCTAGGCGATGACCTCGTGGAGCTTATAGCAGAAATAGGAGAGCGCCGTTTCATTATTAGGGAAGTTATCGACGAGAGAAGTGAGGACGGGAAGCTCTTTACTCTTTTTAAATGTGAAGCTTTCTTCTATGAATTAAGAGATTTTAAAGTTATGGAGCTAGAAAGAATCCAGGCGTCAGCATATTCGGCTATGAGTTCAATACTTCAAGCGGCAGTACCTTCGACGGGTTGGTCTATTGCCAAGTGTGATATACCTGGTACTAAGTTGAGAGATTTTAAAATTGAATGGAAATCGGTGTTGGCTTCATTACGTGACGTGGTTGATGTTTGGGGCGGTGAGCTAGTATTTGACGAGGTAGCCAAGGAGATAAGTCTTGTATTAGAACAGGGCGTTGACAACGGGGTTAGATTCTACTATAACAAGAATCTTAAGAGAATCGTTCGTAACCTGGACACCTACGAGCTAGTAACAAGATTATACCCACAAGGTAAAAATGGTTTGGATATTACGACGGTTAACAATGGCCTTGAATACTTGGAAGATACAACGTGGGTTGACGCGTTAGGTCTTAGAAATAGAATAAGGATTGGAAATTGGAAGAACGAAGCTTATATTTACCCGCAGAACTTAAAGGACGACGCGGAAACAATTCTTGCAGACGTTGCAAAGCCTAAAGTGAGCTATGCGATTACAGTTCAAGACCTTTCTATTTTGAGTGGTCACGAACACGAGAGCTTCGCCCTGGGTGATACAGTTTACACGGTTGATAAAGAATTACTTTCAACAGAAGTAAAGTCGAGAATAGTGAGAAGGAAATTGAACGTAAGAGAGCCGTGGAAGACAGTCGCAGAACTTGCACAACCTAAGAAGCTCCTTTCTGATGCTATGAAAAAAGCGGTAGAAGATAAGATGGAGTATTTAGAGAGTTCCGAAATGGTTAACACTAGCGACGCTATGCAAATGACGGTGTTTAACTACTTACTTAATTCAAGAGCTGATGAAGGGTTAACGGAATGGCTTCAAGAAGGAACGAGCTTCGGGTTAGAAAATCAAGGATTCTCGGGTAATTGGTCGTTCAAATGTACGGGAGCTTATGGAGAAACTAATAAACTTACTCAAAGAATTTACGGAATTTCTCACAGAACTTCTTACACAGTTTCGGCAGCAGTAGCAAAAGAGGGCAAAATCACCAGGGGCGGAACACTTGCAGAGCCTTTCGTGGGTATGAAGGTTATAGTCCGTTACACAGACGGAACCACAGAAGAAAAGCTTCTAGCGATAGAAGATACAACTACAACAACTTAAGGAGGGTTTACTTTGGTTAATAGTGCAAATTTCTCAATCATATCAAAAAAGATAGATACAGATATAAGTAAAAAGGTGGATTACATTGACGTAATCCTTGAAATGACGGACTTTGCGGGAAGAGTTTATTTTTCGGACGTAATGTTGCAGGGTGGCGGAGTTGCGACGGCTTGGGTTGGACACGTAAGCGAAATTAAATGGAGTTTTGACAATGCTTAATAAAGAATGGTCAAGGTATTACGCCACCTTTGAGCCTAGTCATAAAGATAAAAAGGTTGATTACATAGACCTGGAACTTGTAGTCAATGACGCAGTGATCCGAAATGAAAACAACCAAGATACACCGATATATTTTACAGATGTTCACTTTCAACCAGGAACGCAGTTATCGGGATGGGTTCCTCATACTAAGGAAATGTTAAAGCAATTAAATCACGATTCCGATGAGTGGCAGAATGTCCCGAGTGGTTCTATATTTGAAGGCACACCGCCGCAGCTCATTACAGATATGGAAACAAGAGCTTTTAATATTGTTGGGCGAGGACATTCAATAATTACTATTCCGAATTACTATCCCGAAGATTGGGACAAAGAAATCCTTCCTACGGGCGTAGACTTTACGATTTATGCGAAAGAGGACTTTGACCTTTGCCGTATTTCTACCTATTCGGGGGTTTTATTAGAGGGAGAAGAATGCTTGTATAATCCTGTCTTGGAACAATACCCTAATGATTCCTTTATTCAGAATACCTTTTTAACCCACCCTCTAAATTATCGTTACACTAGAGAGTTTTGGTTTGATGGCGGCGCAGCAGGCACAGAAATTAAGCTTCACGCGTCAACAAGAACGGCAGAGCTTGGAGGGGTAGCAGTACCAATCAAAGGGATAAGAAATACTAACATCGAAGGGACTTCGTTCTATATAGCGCGTAATCAATTTATGACGGTACCTAAAGGAGCTATAAGGTATAGAATTGAGTTTTATAAGAGTGTTGCGATTGACGCACCAGAAAAGGGCTACGATGGAGCTATGTATGTGAAAGATACGGGAATCGGGTTTTATGGAACGGCGGAATTTAAGCAATGGACTTACGGAAGGTCTCATTATTAGTGACTTTTTTTTAAGGGGGATTCATCAATGATAGACAATAGGCGCTTACTAACCTGGACATTAATGGCAGGAGGTACAGATTATCAAAAAGATATAGATAAATACGGTCATAAAATTTACGCTATCGGGATTCACGAATTTAGTGTAAAAGGTGACGGAACAATCAACGACAGAAGAATGGGCGGAAACGCCCTTACTAATTACTTTCCGAAGTCTATCGAGGACGATATGTTGAGATGGACGCATATACATTGGTATTTGTCAATGACGGCTTTCGGGGCTGATGATGTGCTTAATTTACTAGACAATACTATCGCCCAAGATACGTTAATTAGTAACCTTAATAGTGTTGTGGCGAGATACCAAACGGAGCGTTACGGTTCCGCAGCTCTACCCGTTTATGGTATAGAGATTGACTTTGAAGCCACGCTTTCAGACTATCCCGACAGACAAGGGGACGACGTGAAATATATCAATGTACTTAAGAGAATAAAGAATGAGGTGTGTATTCCTAACGGATTGAAAATGCAGGTTAACACATATGGAATGTGGGGAGCAAATACTCCTTATTATTATAGGTTCCACAATTACGCTTTATTTGCAGAAGCTACGGACAACACAGGCGCAGCTGCGATTGACTCATTGCAATGTATGACATATGACTTTAGTTGGAGTGGTTCAGCTCCTGGAGCTTCAACGCCTATATGGTGGTTCAAGCAAGTTACGGAATGGGCGAAGCAGAACTTTGACCCGAGCGTTAACCCTAGCGCAAAGCTTACTATTGATAACGTGTTCTTTGGTTGTGCAGGGTACGGAAATCGTTGGGGAATCTTCGACGCTAGTGATCTAAACGGAAGGAATGTAACCTATAGGAACTTACTAGGTTGGCAGAATGGATTATACCGACACTATCACTATGACGGAGCTTACACTTATCACGACCAGGAATATCTATTACAGAATGGATTCGAAGATAAGCTTTCCAAAAACCAAACAATGTTTCAGCACGTTTACGATTTTGGTTCCGCAAAGTATGCAGCTATTAAAAAACAAGACGGTGCTCCTACGGCTTACCCTGGAACTTATAACGAAAAGGATTATATTACGAGCTATTCAAGAACTCAACAAGCAGAGTTTACGGGAGTTCACGAAGTAAAGACGGGCGCGGACGATTTACAAGGGAAATTCTCCACGAGCTACACGGTTAGTAAATCCGTTGGAGCTTCTTCTTATTTATTTCAAGGATACACAACCCAATCACCTGAGTTCATTCCCGCTCTAGACCAAGAAACGGGATTACCGATTTGTACTCTAGAAGAAACTCCCCAAGCTATTATTACTTATGATGTTAGCCCAGGAGCAGGGATGCACAGACTTATAGCTCTTGTATCTTTCCCGTGGTACACATCAAAAACAATCGGGGGTACGGTTAACGGTCAATCTTTTACTATTGGAGGAAGCAACATTCCAGAGTATTATCCGTTAATGTTTAAAGATTCCCATTGGTATGATATGGGGGAATTTAGCTTTGAGAGCGGAATCAATCAAATTAAAATAGATGGTTCCCTTTCAGATAGTGGGGCGGTTATCTTTGGTTTTATGGTGTGCGATAGCTTTAAACATAACTTCATCGGTGGAGAATTAGAGTTCCCCGTGAATGTGCAGCCGTTCAAAAAGAAGGACGGAACAGACGCAACTATTCCGCAGAACTTAGTAATATCTACGGAAATTTTAAGACAAAATGCACGTCCCGTTATATTGTGGGAAGACCTTTTTGCTCAATACCTTAATGACACCGCAGTACAATCTTACGGGCTAACGGACGCGTCAACTTATTACAAGAGATACGGCAACTATACGGGTAATGGTGATACTTACGACGATGTGACGCTAACGTGTAAAGGTACTTATCAAGATGGGTACTCTTACGGTGAGTGGAAAGTTATTGAAGATGAAAACTGCAGAGCTTGCGCCCGATTCGACTATACCCAAGGGACAAGCACGGGGCAATTAATGCTTAATCATACCTATAGAGGTAACATCCAGGTAGAGGCAGAGTTCAGACTTGAAGAAGGGAACGCTGCGGGAATTAGATTCGGATCACTTGCGCCTGGTGATGGGTATGTATTTCAAATTGACTACGCTGCCCAAGTAGTGAGGTTAGTTCTTGAAAATGGTTCTACTACAACTATAGCAGAAGAACCACTTTCTGAAACCTGGATACGCGGTAACACCACAAAGTTAAAAGTGATTCTTCATAATGGTAAAGGTTATTTTTATCTTGGTTATAGCGAAAAGCAAGTATTTGGCGGTGCATTAAGTCTTACACGTTCTGCGGGTGGAGCTTGCGGAGTTCACGCCTGGGATACTAAAACAAATGTATATAAGCTTTCCATTTCATCAACTGATAAGTGGGAGCTTATGGAGAAATTCGAAGTAGAAATTGACGGTACTGTTTACCCATTCGGGCAGATTGACCGCCCTGGTTACACTTACGACGAGTGGGGCTTCCTAAACTACGCAGGAATTAATGAGTTAAATACAAGAACCGACCCAACAAGTGTTGCAAAAGACTACAAATTCAATATCGCAACTATTCCAGGATTCCAAGGAGCTAAGACGATTAAGCTTAGACTTTTAGACCCTGGGCTTTGGTGGGCGAATGTCTATGTAGGTGACGCCGAAGGTTGTTCTATCACATACGCGGGTGACGCGGAAACCTTTTTAAATTTAATGAACATTGCAACAAATGACTACGGAGCAAAAGGGATTGGATTATGGACGATGGGACAGGAAGACCCGAAGCTCTTTGAAATGGTTCCCGATGTTGTTCCGTGGCACGAATAACCAATGGGGGTGAGGAAATTATGGAAGGTTCTCTTTTTGAAATTGCAGCAAAAGAAGGTATATGGGCTGCACTCTTTATATTCTTGTTGTTGTATCAGTTAAATCAAAATAAGCAGACAAGAGCGGAAAGTCGAGAAAGGGAGTCTATTCTTACGGACTTTATCAGAGAGATGAGTAAGAACTTTGAATCTCTTACGTCGCAATACGAGCGCTTATCTAATGACGTTGACTATATCAAAGTTGAAGTTGCAAAACAAATAAGCAACAAAGAATAACGCCGTCGCTTATGTTGCGACATAGTTATTTACGACATAACAATGGGAGGTGAACGGTTATGGCATTTGATGTATCAGTGATAGTCGCGGTAATAATCGCATTAAATGAATTCCTCAAAAAGGTTGGAGTTCCTGCTAAGGTTATACCAATTATAACTTTAGGTTTAGGAGCAGTCGCGGGATTCTTTTTCATTGAAGGTACGACTATTCAAGAGAAAATATTTAACGGGATTACAATAGGTTTAGCAGCTAACGGATTATTTGATTTAACAAAAATAATAAAGGTTAAAAAGGGTGGTTATATAAAGGAAGAAACTCATTAAAAATAAGCCAGGAAACTTCCTTTTTTACATTGTTATTTAAGCTTATAGTTCATTTACAGTATGGCGGTGGTAACACCCCAAATAAATTAAACACTACAAACGGAGGGATTTATTTATGGCACAATTTATAGTTAATAAGGCACCAAACATTATCACAATCTATGACAGACATGGGGTATACACTGTTGATGACAATCCATACGAAATCGGAGCTTTATATCAAAATGAGTGTGCGTTAAGAATTAACGACGAGATACTAAACCCTAACTATATTTATAAATGGGAAGTTACGTTCAGAAATAGCGCAGGGGCTTACCCAACAATTGGATACACTGACGCAGTATCTCACCCCGGGGCTAATCCTTGGTCACTATGGAAAGATAGTTACGCACATTTTAATGGTAGTATATTTGGCAAGCCTGCTTATGGATTTAATGTAACTAAGTCAACGTATGTGTACGATAGATTTGGGAAGTACGTTACAACTCTTATACCTGGTGATATTGTATGGTGTGAAACTTGGGCGGGTTGTCAAAGTGGTTCGACTCACAAGGATTGGATGAGAATTTTCGCATATACTAAAACAGGTACGGGAGAAAAGGTTGCATTACCTGAATATCACGGTTATGTAGATACAAAAATAGATTCTAATTCAATGGAGCCTGCGGTTAGAGGTAATTGGTAATAGAATTAATAGCAGCTTACTAGCGACGGAAATTATTCCGTCGTTTATTAATATTCTTTTTTAAGTAGAGCGTAACAACTTCGCTGCAACTCCGACATAACCGATTAAACAAATATTAAGGAGTTGTCTATGATGAAAACAGCAAATACAAACTTAACAAAATTAAGAACAGTTAAGGAGAAAGTGGAGCATACTTTAATAAACCATCCCGCAACAAGGAGTAATGATAAATTACTTCAAGTAAAAGTTCTAGAAGATTTTTACGGAGTTATATTCTTATCTGACATATTAAATGCCGATATTCCGAGCCTTGAATCAATTAGAAGGTCAAGAGCACTTATTCAAGCGGAAGGAAAATATCTGCCCGATGAAGTTGTTTTACGAGCTAGAGTAGCTAGGAGGAAAGTCTTTAATAAATTAAATACATTATATAGATTAAGAAAATAGAGAACTAATACTAATGCCGATTTGAATATTTAATTCTTTTCGGTATTTGTATTTAGTTAAGAAATGAGTTTCTACATTATATATAGTTTTTAAATATAAAAGTTCCTTCATTATATATAGGTATTTTGAAGTTACAAAATTAGATACTTATAAGTTTTAAGTTAACAAAAGAGAAAATTATTTTAGTTCATGGGAGGAGAATAATGATTGAAATTGCAATATTAAAAAGTTTAAAAAGAAAGGAATTAATCACATTAAATGAATACGAAAAATGTTTGAAAATATTATACAGAGATTTGGAAGAAAAACGTAAAAAGAAAAATAAAGGCGAAAATTGATGAAATATATACTTTATGGTATATTAAGTATATGTACTAACCGATTCGATGGTAACGGACACATACAGATGAAGAAGAAATGCATTTAGGAGGATAAATTAATGAGTTATAAAAGAGTTGTGTACTATGCAAGGGTATCGACAGAGGAAGGGAAACAATTAGATGCTTTAGAAAATCAAAAGACTATGTTGAGTAGTTTTATTAATGATAAAGAAGATTGGGATTTAGTTGGTTCATATATAGATGAGGGGAAATCGGGAACTTCAACAAAAAATAGAAAAGAATATAATCGTCTATATAATGATTTGTTAGACGATAAATTTGATATTGTGGTAATTAAAGACCAATCACGTTTATGTCGTAATGTATTAGATTGGTATACATTTGTAGATAGATTACTTAAAAATGAAAAGAAATTGTTTTTTTACTCAGAAAAGCAGTTTTATAAACCAGATGAAGCTCTTATAACAGGAGTTAAAGCATTGTTGGCTGCAGAGTACAGCAGAGATTTATCAAGAAAAGTGAATGAAGGGAATAGACAAAGGCAAAAAGCAGGAGTAGTTTTTGGAAATAATAGAATATGGGGATATGACCATAAAAATGGCAAATTATTTATTAATGAAGAAGAATCTAAAGTTGTTAGAAAAATTTTTGATTGGTACATCGAAGGTAAAGGCTTTCGAATTATTTATAAGTTGTTAGAAGATGAAGGGGTTAGGAATAGAAATGGCAACCCTTTTGCTATGACTACATTAAAAAGAATAATAAGAAATGAAAAATATAAAGGTGTTTTAATAGCTAATAGGTATCATAAAGACTTTGATACCAAGAAACAATATGAAAACCCCGAAAGTGAATGGATAATTCACAAAGACGTAGTTCCTGCTATTGTATCAGAAGAAATTTGGGACAAGGCTAATGAAATACTGAATACTAAAAAGAGAAAAAATAATATTTCTGATAAAGAAGTTATGAGAGGTTACTTTAAGGGAACACATTTATTTAGTACTAAAATAATTTGTGGGCATTGTAGTAAAACTTATTGGCATGCACAACAGAGGTATTGGCAATGTCAAGAATATAGAAATTTTGGATTAAAAAAAGAGAATAAAAATCGAGGGTGTATAAATTATAAAATTTATGACAGTGAGCTAGAACAAATAATTAAAGAAATCATATTTGACTTTTGGAAAAATAAAGATACTAATATAAAAAAAGTAATAGATGTATTAAATCAAGTTTTGGAGTCTAATAATTATAATGATAGTGTGAAGAACCTCTTTGAGAAAAAAATAAAGTTAGATAAGAAGAAAAACAAAATAATAGATATGTACTCAGAAGATTTATTAACTAAAGAAGAATATATAGATAAGAAACAAGATATTGATAAGCAACTAGAAAATATAAAAAAACAAATACGAGTTTTTGAAGAAAAAAATAAAAACATTTTAAGTAAAAAACAACGTGTTGAAGAAATACAAAAAATAGTAGATAGACAAATAGATAATGTAGATAGTATAGATGAAGAAATTACTGAATACTTTTTGCAGAAAATAATTGTTAAAAATGATAATGAGTTGGATATATATCTTAATGGAGATTTTGAATATATAGTTAAAAAGATGGATAATCAATACTCATTCTATCAAAATGTGACCGAAGAGAGATAGATTCGATATAATTATTTTTTTAAGTAATAAACTCAAGGAAATTCAAGAAAATTCAGTGAAAGGTGAAACTTCAAGTGTCATAATGAAAAGAGTTGAAAAGGCTTGGAAAGTTCAAGAAAAGCGATATGAAAGTAAAGAGTTCAATAGTAGTGCATCATTGAAATTATTAAAAGAATTTAATGTGGTTTCTGATGAAATAATAGCATACTTGTGTGATGTTTGTAAAAAATTAAGAATTACAAATAGAGGATTTATTAAAATTTTGAAAGTTGCTAGAACTATTGCTGATTTAGAAGGAAGTGAAGAAATTGAAAATAGACATATATCTGAAGCAATCAACTATAGGCAAGGAGTTCGCGCTATAATGTGAAGAGGTGATAAAAATGGAAAAATTGTTTTTTCATACATGGTTAAGTATGACTGGATTAAATCATAGTATAAAGAAAGAAATATTAAATGATACTCTTAAAGAAGAAAATTTTAATAAAATGACATTGAATGATTGTAAAAGGATAATCAAATACTTTGAATTAAAATATTCATGCAAGAAAAAGAATGATTTTAAAACTATAGAGGAAAATTATAAAAAATCTTTAAAAATAAATATTTCTTCAATAGATCTTTATGATATGAATTATCCAAAATTGTTGAAGGAGATTTATGATCCTCCAAGTGTCCTATTTTATCAAGGTAGAATAGAAGCAATAAATGATAAAGAGAATCTTTCTATTATAGGCTCAAGAAAGTGTTCTCACTACGGTGAAGAAGTAATTAAGGGAATAGTGAAGTATTTGAGAGAATATAATGTAAACACTATAAGTGGAGGAGCTTTGGGTATAGATTCATTATGTCATTATTATTCATTAAAGAATAAATTGGATACATTTGCTGTATTGGGTAGTGGATTGGATGTTTTATACCCATATGCAAATAAACGTATGTTTGAAAATATTATTCAAAACGGTGGAGCTTTAATAAGTGAATTTGTATTAGGTACAAAACCAATGAGATATAATTTCCCTAAGAGAAATAGAGTTATTAGTGGGATAAGCCAATTACTTTTAATTGTTGAAGCTGGTTACAAAAGTGGTAGTTTAATTACCATGGGGCAGGCGCTAGAACAAGGAAGAGATGTTATGGCAGTGCCGGGAAATGTTTTTTCAGAGAGTTCAAAAGGGTGTAATAAGATAATTAGTGAGGGGGCATATGTATATAATGATATAACTGATATAACAGATATATTGAAAATAGAGAAAAAAAAGTGTATTATAGACAAAGACGAGTATGAAAAAAAAACCATTTGTTCTAAAATTTTTTCAGTTTTATCCGATATACCTATGCATTTTGATGAAATAAAAAAAATTACTGAGATTGACATAAGGGTACTTTATAGTTTATTATTTGAAATGCAGATAAATGATTTGATAAGCTGCATAAATGGAAATTTTTATGTTAGAAAATATGAGGTTAAATAACTAATGATTTTCCAACATTAGTGGATACATTTAAAATCATGAAAGTTTTGATGAATTAGCTATAGCAAAATTTATGAGAAATTTAGATGAAATATTATATAGAAATCGGAGGGGTTATGATGGGACAAAAACTAGTTATAGTTGAGTCACCAGCAAAAGCTAAAACTATTAAGAAATATTTAGGGAAAAATTATGTAGTTGAAGCAACAATGGGTCACATAAGGGATTTACCTAAAAGTCAGTTGGGTGTTGATATTGAAAATGATTTTGAGCCAAAATACATAACCATAAGAGGGAAAGGTGATGTATTAAGTACTTTAAGAAAAGCAGCTAAGAAAAGTGAAAAAGTCTATCTTGCTACCGACCCTGATAGAGAAGGTGAAGCTATTTCATGGCATTTAGTTAAGGCTCTTAAAATTGATGAAAAAGAAAAAATAAGAATAGAATTCAACGAGATTACGAAAACTGCAGTTAAAAATGCAATTAAAAATCCTAGAGAAATCAAAGAAAATGTAGTGAACGCACAACAAGCTAGAAGAATATTAGATAGACTTGTTGGATATGAGATAAGTCCAATACTTTGGAGAAAAATAAAGTGGGGATTGAGTGCTGGTAGAGTGCAATCCACAGCATTGAAAATTATATGTGATAGAGAAGAAGATATTAAGGCATTTGAGCCTAGGGAATATTGGTCAATTGAAAGTGTGGTTTATAAAGATAAAATAAAGGATAGTTTTCAAATAAAGTTAGCTCAAAAAAATGGAAAAAAAATTGAGCTAAATGATGAAGAGGAAACGAATCAAGTTTTAAAAGAGCTTAATGAAGGAAAATATATTATTGAAGAAATAAAAACATCAAAAAAGGAAAAAGCACCAGCGGCTCCATTTACAACAAGTACATTACAACAGGAAGCTTACAAAAAATTGGGGTATAGTACTAAAAAAACAATGTCAAATGCTCAAAAGTTATATGAAGGTATAGATATTAAAGGTTTCGGAACTGTTGGATTGATAACATATATGAGAACAGATTCTGTAAGAATTTCAAATGAAGCACAAGACGCTGCATTAGAATTTATTAAAGAAAACTTGGGGGATAATTACATCCCGAAAGAGAAAAGAATATACAAGACGAAAAAACACACGCAGGACGCACATGAAGCAATAAGACCGAGTAATGTTCAGATAACTCCTGAAATAGCAAAAAATTCTTTAAGTAAAGATGAGTATAAATTATATAATTTAATCTGGCAAAGATTTATGGCTAGTCAAATGAGTAATTGTGTTATGGATAATACCACGGTGAATATAAAGAATGGGGATTACTTACTAAAAGCTAGAGGATCTGTGATACTATTTGATGGATTTACTAAGATATATTCTACGAGCGAAGAAGAAAAAAAGGATCTTTTACCTAAATTATCTAAAGATGATATTCTTACTGTAGAAAATATTGAAGGAATTCAACACTTCACACAACCACCAGCTAAGTTTTCAGAGGCATCATTGGTTAAAACATTGGAAGAAAATGGTATTGGAAGACCGAGTACATATGCTCCGACTATATCTACTCTATTAGGTAGGAAGTATATAGAAAGGGATAAAAAAACACTTCAACCGACAGAATTAGGTGAAATAGTTAATAATATTGTAGGACAGTATTTTAAGTTTATAGTTGATATAGATTTTACTGCAGAACTTGAGAGTAAGCTTGATAGTATTGAAGAAGGAACAGCAGAGTGGAGAAAAACTGTGGCTACTCTTTATGAACCGTTAAGAGAAGCAGTAGAAATTGCAGAAAAAGAAATAGCTAAGATTACAATAGAGGATAAAGTTACAGATATTTTATGCGATAAGTGTGGTAGAAATATGGTTATAAAGCAAGGGCGATTTGGGGAGTTCCTAGCATGTCCAGGTTATCCGGAATGTAAGAATACAAAGGCCATATCTAAAGAATTAGATGTTAACTGTCCTTTGTGTGGTAACACTATAGTTGAGAAAAGAAGTAAAAAAGGTAAGACATTTTATGGATGTAGTAATTATCCAGAATGCGATTATGTTAGCTGGTATGAACCTGTAAACAAACCATGCCCGCAATGTGCTGAATTGTTGGTAAAAAGGTATTCAAAAAAGACTGGTGAGTATTTAAGCTGTCAAAATAAAGAGTGTAATTATACGGAAAAAGATATAAATTAACTGTAAATTGAATGAAGTTAGTGTTAAAGATGTCGAAAATTTAAAAAAAATGTTGAATATTAATTGAAGGTATGATATTATAATTAACTGTGATTCGTTATTATCAAGATTAGTTTTTTGATTTAATTTTGAATTTTTGAACAATACTATAAATATATATACTAACGAGGAGGATATTATAATGTCATTATTAGACAAAACGAGAATGCTAAATAAAATATTGCAAAAATCGGGAGCAGAACCTGTTTCTTTTATGGATATTTGTAAACTTTTGAGCGAAGTATTAGAAAGTAATGTTTATGTAACTAGTAGAAAAGGTAAGATTCTTGGTTATAATCTTTTCAGTGGATTCGAATGTGAAAAGATGAAGAATGATATTTTAGAAGAAATGAGATTCCCAGAAGAATATAATTCGAAGTTATTGGGTATTCACGAAACTAGAGCAAATGTAACAAATTCAGAAATTTGTGTATTTAATGAAGAAGAGAGTTGCATTCAAGAAGGAAGAAAAACTACTATTGTTCCTATTATGGGAAATAGAGAAAGATTAGGAACGCTAATTATTTCGAAATTTACAGAAGAATTTAATGAAGATGATTTAGTAATTTCTGAATACAGTGCAACTATAGTTGGTTTAGAAATATTAAGAGCTAAAAATGAAGATATGGAAAATGAAGCGAGAAAGAAAGCGGTTGTTCAACTTGCTATTGGAACTCTTTCATATTCAGAACTTGAAGCTGTAGAACATATTTTTAATGAATTAGATGGTGAAGAAGGATTATTAGTAGCATCTAAAATTGCTGATAAAGTTGGCATAACAAGATCTGTTATAGTTAATGCTTTAAGAAAATTTGAGAGTGCTGGTGTTATTGAGTCAAGATCATTAGGAATGAAAGGAACTCATATTAAAATCCTTAATAATAAATTAATTGAAGAACTTAATAAGATGAAATAAAAAAGCAGATTAACTGCTTTTTTTTTTATTCTTTAGGAAATTGAAAAATTTCCTAAAGAATTTATCACATTTAACGTTGCTTATATCAACGGGGTGCATGTTTGTGTAAAATTGTACCAGTTTATTTTCTAAAGAATAAGAAAATGAAGGGGAAGGATAAAGAACAGAGTTGAGAGTGGAGAACGATTGACATTTCTCTCCGAGAAATTTTCAATTTATTGTTCCTTGGACAATAAAGAGTTTACTCGTTTCATTAAGAATGAAACATTGAATTTTAAATACAATATTTTATCATAGATAAAATGAGTAAAAACCTCTCACCACTCTCAACTTCTTTTAAAGGTTTTTAGTTTTTATTGTGCACGCAGCGCGTGCCTTTGTTCTTCCTTATTCAAAATTAAATGAATTTAAATAGGAGATAAGTGCGGATTTCTAATATAATTGAATACTTTCAACTTTCATATAAACAAGTTTATGTGAAAAATATATTTGTTAATATCCTATCAAAATGACGAATTAAGATAATAAAAAATATCAAATTGGGTTAATATAATAAATAAAACTATTATATGGTACAAAAAAAGTGAAATTTTTGTTGAAGTACAAAACAGCTTATGGTATACTCAATAAGGTAAAAAAAATACACACACACTTTGATTCATGTGAAGGTGCTTCTTTGTGAAGTTTTACGTGAGGTGAAAAGTGTGGAGGTGAAACCTGAGGAGGATTTAAAATGGCAGTTATTTCTATGAAACAATTATTAGAAGCCGGTGTACATTTCGGACACCAAACAAGAAGATGGAACCCTAAGATGGCTCCATATATATTTACAGAGAGAAATGGTATCTATATCATTGATCTTCAGAAAACAGCTAAGCAAACAGAGTTAGCTTATGAATTCATAAGATCTGTAGCAGCTGAAGGAAAAGAAGTATTATTTGTTGGAACTAAGAAGCAAGCTCAAGAAGCTGTTGCTAGCGAAGCTGTTAAAGCAGGAATGCATTTTGTTCAAAATAGATGGTTAGGTGGAATGTTAACTAACTTTAATACTATCAAGAAGAGAATCGGTAGATTAGATGAACTTGATAAGATGGAAGAAGATGGAATCTTCAATGTTCTACCAAAGAAAGAAGTTGCTCAGTTAAAGCTTGAAAGAGAAAAGCTTGAGAAGAACTTAGGTGGAATAAGAAATATGGATGTTTCTAAAATTGGTGCAATGTTCGTTGTAGACCCAAGAAAAGAAAAAAATGCTGTTTCAGAAGCTAAAATATTAGGAATCCCAGTTGTATCTATAGTTGACACAAACTGTGATCCAGATCCAATTGATTATGTTATTCCAGGTAATGATGATGCAATCAGAGCTGTTAAGCTTATAGCTTCAAAAATGGCTGAGGCTATTTTAGAAGGTAAGCAAGGTGAACAATTAGCTGAATAATAACCACTTAATGAAATGGAGGAATAAATATGATTACTGCTAGTATGGTAAAAGAACTAAGAGAGCGTACTGGAGCAGGTATGATGAACTGCAAAAAAGCGCTTGGTGAATCAGAAGGTGACATGGAAAGAGCAGTTGAGATTCTAAGAGAAAAAGGTTTAGCTGCTGCTGCTAAAAAGGCAGGAAGAGTTGCTGCTGAAGGAATAGTTACTACATTTATTACTGAAGATGGAAAGAAAGCTGCAATCGTTGAAGTAAACTGTGAAACTGATTTCGTTTCAGCAAACGAAGCATTTATGGTTTTTGCTGAGAACATAGCAAAACAAGTAGCTTTAAATGATTATGCTGATATAGACGAATTAAAAGCTGCTAAATATATAGCTGATGAAGCTATGACTGTTGCTGATGCATTAACTGCTTTAATTGCTAAATTAGGCGAAAACATGGATCTAAGAAGATTCAAGAAGTTGAGCGTTGAAAATGGAGCAATTAATAGTTACATTCATGGTGGTGGAAAAATTGGTGTTATAGTTGAATTAGAGAGTAATGCTGATAAAGTTGAAGAATTAAAAGCTTTAGCTAAAGAGGTAGCTATGCAAGTTGCTGCTTCAAATCCATTGTTCTTAGATAGAAACTCTGTTGATCAAGAAAAACTTGAAAAAGAGAGAGAAATCTATAGAGTTCAAGCTCTTAACGAAGGTAAGCCAGAAAAAGTTGTTGAAAAAATGGTTGAAGGTAGAGTTGTTAAATACCTTAAAGAAGTTTGCCTAGTTGATCAACTTTGGGTTAAAAACGGAGATCTTACAATTTCAAAACTTCTTGAAGAAGAAGGTAAGAAATTAGGTGCTGAAATTAGTGTTAAGGCATTTGTAAGATTTGAAAAAGGCGAAGGCATAGAGAAAAAAGAAGAAAATTTTGCTGAAGAAGTTCAAAGACAGCTTAGCAAGTAAATGAAAAGAGAACACTAGCGTGTTCTCTTTTTTTAAAATAATTAGTAATTATTGACAATTGGAGGTATAATATTAATATGAACACTGGAAAATACAAGAGAGTCATGTTGAAATTATCAGGTGAAGCATTATCAGGACCTAAAGGCTATGGTATTGATTTTGATATAGTTAAAAGTATATCAGAGCAAATTAAAGAAATAGTTAATATGGGTATAGAATGTGGTATAGTTATAGGGGCAGGAAACATATGGAGAGGCAGAAATGGAAGCGATATGGATAGAACAACTGCTGATTATATGGGAATGATGGCAACATGTATAAATGCTCTTGCAATGCAAGATTCGCTTGAAAGCTTAGGCGTTCAAACTAGAGTTCAAACTGCTATTGAGATGAGAGAAGTAGCTGAACCATATATAAGAAGAAGAGCTATGAGACACTTGGAAAAAGGCAGAGTTGTAATTTTTGCTTCAGGAACAGGGAATCCATATTTTTCCACAGATACTGCTGCTGCATTAAGAGCCGCAGAAATAGAAGCTGATATAATATTATTGGCTAAAAATGTTGATGGAGTATATGATAAAGATCCAAATAAGTATGATGATGCAAAGAAATTTGATTCTTTAAGATACATAGAAGTGTTAGAAAAAGGTTTGCAAGTTATGGATTCAACGGCTACATCACTATGTATGGATAACGAAATTCCTATTCTAGTTTTTGCACTAGAAAAACCAGATAACATTAAATTAGCTGTTCAAGGTGAACAAATCGGAACATTAGTAAAATAATACGGGGGTGTATTTATGATAAAAGATATTATGAGTAATATGAATACTAGAATGACAAAGACAATTAAAGTACTTAATGACGAACTAGCTTCTATGAAAGCAGGAAGAGCAAATCCAAAGATGTTAGATAAAATTGAAGCTGAATATTATGGTAGTTTGACTCCTCTAAGTCAATTAGCAAATATTTCTGTTCCTGAACCAAGGATTTTAATGATAACTCCTTATGATAAGACTGCTATAAAAGATATTGAAAAAGCAATACTTAAATCAGATTTAGGATTGAATCCAAATAATGATGGTATGGTTATAAGATTAATGGTACCAGAATTAACAGAAGAAACAAGAAAAAATCTTGTTAAAACAATCAAAAAAACTGGGGAAGACTCAAAAGTTGCATTGAGATCTGTAAGACATGATGCAATTGCTAAGATTAAGGCATTAAAGAAAGAAAATGAAATTACTGAGGATGAGGCTAAAGACGTTGAAAAGGATATTCAAAAAGAAATAGATAAGTTTGTTAAGGAAATCGAAAATCTTGTTTCTGCAAAAGAACAGGAAGTATTGAAAGTATAATTTAAATAAAGCAAACTCAGAACCTTTTAAAGGATTTCTGAGTTTGTTAGTTATATAAAGAATCAAGTTTGTAATTGGAAACTAATTAAATTTTGAGAAATAAATTGAAAAAAGGTGATATATTTGGGCTTATTTAATAAAAAACAAAAAGAAATAAAACATGAACTTGCTATAATACCATCTCATATTGCTATTATTATGGATGGTAATGGGAGATGGGCCAAAAAACGTGCATTGCCAAGAACGTTAGGACATAAAGCCGGAGTTGAGGCAATTAGAGAAATCGTAAAGGAATGTAATAAAATCGGAATTAAGTATTTGACTTTTTATGCTTTTTCAACGGAAAATTGGAAAAGACCTGAAGATGAAGTTAATGGATTAATGAAGTTGCTTGTTCAATATTTAAAAGGTGAGTTTGAAGAATTAGATAGGAATAATGTTGTAATTAACTACATAGGAAATATAAAGAAATTACCCGAATTATGCCAGGAAGAATTAATAAAAGCTAAAAATTTAACAAAGAATAATACTGGATTAACTCTCAATTTAGCTTTGAATTATGGCGGAAGAGATGAAATTCTTTTCTCAGTTAAAAATCTTCTGAAAGCTTATGATGAAGGGGAATTCACACTAGAAGAGTTAAATGAAGAGATGATTAGCAATAATTTATATACTAAAGGAATACCAGATCCAGAATTAATGATAAGGACTAGTGGGGAAAAAAGACTAAGCAATTTTCTAATATGGCAGTTGGCATACACGGAATTTTACTTTACAGATGTTCTATGGCCTGATTTTAATAAAGATGATCTTTATTTGGCATTAAAAACATTTGAAATACGAGATAGAAGATTTGGTGGATTGAAATAAGGAGTGTTTATATATGAATAAAAGATATATTGGAGCAGTTATATATTTGATTCCAACATTATTGATAATAGTTTTAGGTGGAAATATTTTAAGATATGGCTTACTAATAATGTCATTAATGGGGCTATATGAATTTTATAATGCAGTGAGAAAAAAGAATATTAAGCCATTTTCAATTATAGGGTATGTTTCATCAGTACTTTATTATTATTATTTAGGTAAGAGTACTAATATGGTGTTTTTGGGATTTCTTGTGATGTCCGTAGTTATGATATTATTAGTTTTACCTATGTTATATGAAAATCGTACTATTATTGATTCTGCGGTAACTTTATTTGGTATTTTTTATGTTACAGCTTTGATAAGTTTGATATATTTAATTGGAGTGAAACAAAATGGTGTCTACCTTATATGGGTAATCTTTATTAGCTCTTGGAGCTGTGATACAATGGCTTATTTTGTAGGCAAAAATTTTGGTAAGAAAAAAATTGCGCCTAGAATTAGTCCCAAAAAGACTTTAGAAGGGGCAATAGGAGGTTTTTTAGCATCAACAATTGCTACAGGTATATATGGGTACATAATTATAAATTTCTTTAATATTAATATGGAACTTTTTCACTTTATAATCATTGGTTTATTATGTGGAGTGTTGAATCAAATTGGGGATTTAACAGCATCATCTATAAAAAGAAATATGGATATTAAAGATTTCAGTAATCTTATTCCAGGACATGGAGGAATTTTAGATAGATTTGATAGCATAATTTTCGCATCAGCTGTAGTATATTATTATATATCAATAATAATAGGGATGTAGGTGTGAATAAAAGAAAAAGAGTTTTTATTGAAGTTATAATATTGTTTGGGATTTTTGCATTAGGAGCGGTATTTATTAATCATTTTTTTAAACCTATGATTTTATTTGTAATACTTCTAATCGTAGCAATTCCTATAGATGCACTATTAAAGAAGAAGTTGACAAATGCTAATATTAGAGCTACTATTTTGATTTTAATTATAAATATAATAGTAGTTCTTTTGATAATATTTATAGGCGGCTTTTTTTACAATAAGATAATTTATATGTTAAGATGTGGAGCTGTTAATGTTGTAAATAATATTAAAATTTTGTTAATAAATTTGGAAAATAATATTAAATATGAAGAGTTAATGACAAAGTTATATAGTCAACTAACGAACTTAAGTGGTATAATCTTAACTAAAGGGGCGACGTATACTACTAATAGCATTAGTACATATATTTTTGCAAATATTATGCTTTTCTTTGCGCTTAAAGATAAAGAAGCAATCATAAAAGTAGTAAGAAGTTTAATAGGTTATGAATCATTAGACTTTTTCAGAAAAAAACTTAATGAGTTCAGATCATATTTTAAAATTCAGCTAATGCTTGTAGGATTTTCAGCTCTTCAAATAACTTTAGGGTTTATGGTTTTAGGTATAAAGGATTTCTTATCATATGGAATAATCTGTGGGTTACTCGACATTCTTCCAATTGTTGGTATGTTGTTGGTTTTTATACCTTTAATATTGATTAATCTATATTATAAAAAATATGTTCTTGTTATTGGATTGGGAATTTTATACATATATATATCAATAACACGAGAGATACTTCAAACTAAATTCGCTAGCAGTTCTTTAAATATACATCCATTAATGTTATTTATCTCATTGTATATCGGGTACCAGATTCAGGGGTTCACTGGTTCTATAATGTTATTATTTTGTGCTATAACAATAAAGGAATGGATAAAAGGCTATAATATAGAAGAATATGACGGAGGTAGGACATGAAGAATATAGGTATCATTGGTGCAACGGGTTCAATTGGTACTCAAACAATGGCAGTATTAAGAGAAAACCGAGAAGCATTCAATTTAACTGGGATTAGTTCTCACAGCAATTATAAAAAAACAATTGAGATTATAGAGGAATTCGCACCAAAAGTTGTTGTCGTAACTGAAGACAATGCTTACAGAATTATAAAAGATTATTGTAAAGAGAATAATAAAAAGTTAGAGCTTTATAATGGGCAAGAATCATTAGAAAAAGTAAGTGATATTAAAGAAAATGATATTTTGGTTACCTCTGTTGTGGGAATGGTGGGTTTGAAGCCTACGATGAAGGCCATTGAGAATGGAACAACAATTGCATTGGCGAATAAAGAAACTTTGGTAGCTGGAGGACTTCATGTTATGGAAGCTGCTAGAAGAAGAAATGTTGATATACTACCTGTAGACTCAGAGCATAATGCTCTTTTTCAATGTTTGCAAGGGGAGAAAAGAGAAGATATCAAAAGGTTACATATAACAGCTTCAGGAGGACCTTTCAGAGGAAAGAAAAAAGAAGAACTAATTAATATCAAACCTGAGGATGCAGTAAGACATCCGAAATGGAATATGGGGATGAAAATAAGTGTTGATTCTTCAACATTAATGAATAAAGGGCTTGAAGTAATTGAAGCTCATTGGTTGTATGGAGTAGATTATGATAAAATCAATGTAGTAGTTCACCCAGAAAGCATAATACATTCTATGGTTGAGTATAAAGATAATAGTGTTATTGCGCAATTGAGTAATCCAGATATGAAATTGCCTATACAATATGCACTTACATACCCTAAAAGAATTGATTGTAATATAAAAGAATTGAATCTTTTTGATATTGGTAAGTTGACTTTTGCAAAACCAGATACTGAGACTTTTACTTGTTTGAAATTAGCATATCAAGCCGGTAATGCTGGCGGTAATGCTGGGGTAATATTAAATACAAGTAATGAAGTTGCAGTAGATCTATTCTTAAAAGGGACTATAAAATATTTGCAGATTAATGAAATCGTAGAAAAGTGTTTAAATGATTATGAGTATATGTCTAAGCCAACATTAGAAGACATTATTCAGATAGATAAAAACATTAGAAAAGATTTATATGGTTTATATTTAGGAGGAAAATAATATGAGTTTAGAGATTATTGTAAAAAATATACCATTTATAATCATGGGACTACTTGCTTTTAGTGTGTTGGTTATATGGCATGAATTAGGGCATTTTATATTAGCAAAATTAAATGGAGTTAAAGTGGAAGAGTTTTCAGTAGGAATGGGTAAAAAGATTTTTGGATTAAAGGGGAAAGAGACAGACTATAATGTTAGAATGTTACCAATAGGTGGATATGTTAAGATGCTTGGTGAAGAAGGTGAATGTAAAGACGAAAGAGCCTTTGCTAACAAAGCAAACTGGAGAAGGTTAACAATTGTTGCTGCAGGTCCTATATTTAACTTTATACTAGCTATAGTTCTTTTTGGGATGGTATACAGTCTTAAAGGAACTGTTGTGCCAAGTGTTGGTGAATTAACGAAAGATGGAGCTGCAATTAGTGCAGGTATAAATGAAGGAGATAAAATCCTTGAAGCGAATGGAAAGAAAATTCATACATGGACTGATTTCTTAGTTGTTATGAATGATAATAAAGGAGAAGCAGTAGACCTTCAGATAGATAGAGATGGAGAAGTTATTGAATTTAGTATTATCCCTAAGCAAATAGATGAAGACGGCAAAAAGAGATTTATTGTTGGTATTGCCCCAGAAGTGATAAAACCATCCTTTGGTAAATCTATAGAGTTAGGGGTTAAGGAAACAAAGAGTATGGTACAACAAACATTTGGATTCTTTGGAAAAGCATTTAAAGGTAAAGCCTCAAAAGATGATGTAGGTGGACCGGTTACAATATTTAAAATGACAGGTAGAGTTGCGAAAGCAGGATTATTACCACTTATTCATTTTATGGCAATCATCAGTGTGCAACTAGCTATATTTAATATACTTCCATTTCCTGCTTTAGATGGTGGGTGGATACTAATACTTATTCTTCAAATGATTACAGGTAAGAAGTTTAATGAGGATGTTGTTGGAAAGATAAACTATATTGGGTTCATAGCATTACTAGGATTAATGGTGTTGGTTACAATCAAAGACGTTCTATATCCTGCATTTTAAAGGAAGTGATTAGAGTGAGAATCAAAACAAGAAGAATTAAAATTGGAAATATATATATTGGGGACGGAGAAAAAATTGCGATCCAATCAATGACAAATACAGATACAAGAGATGTAAAAGCTACAATAGAACAGATTAATATGCTGGAGAAGGTAGGGTGTGATATAGTTAGATGTGCTGTGCCTGATATGGAAGCGGCTGAAGCATTAAGAGAAATAGTACAGAGTGTTAATATACCTGTTGTTGCAGATATTCACTTTGACTATAGATTAGCATTGAAAGCTATTGAAAATGGTGTAAGTAAGATTAGAATTAATCCTGGGAATATTGGTAGTGAGGAAAAAGTTAGAGCTGTTGTTGAAGCTGCTAAGGCGAAGGACATTCCAATTCGAATTGGTGTTAACGCAGGTTCTTTGGAAAAAGAGATACTTGAAAAATATGGGTCGCCAGTGCCGGAAGCACTTGTAGAAAGCGCATTGGGGCATGTTAAAATTCTTGAGAAATTAGACTTCTATGATATAGTAATTTCAATAAAATGTTCAGATGTATATAAAACAATTGAATGTTATAGATTAATGAGTGAAAAAGTTGATTACCCACTTCATATTGGTGTTACAGAATCAGGTACTCCATGGAGAGGAACAATTAAGTCATCAATTGGAATTGGTACACTTCTTAGTGAGGGAATAGGAGATACATTAAGAGTATCACTTACAGGAGATGTGATAGATGAAGTGAAAGTTGGACGAGAGATTTTAAAATCATTGAATTTATTAAAAGAAGGAATTGAGTTTATCTCATGTCCTACCTGTGGAAGAACTGAAATTGATCTTATTGGTATAGCAAATCAGGTGGAAGAACGGTTAAGTAATGTGAAAAAAAATATTAGAGTAGCTGTTATGGGCTGTGTTGTAAATGGACCTGGAGAAGCAAGAGAAGCTGATATTGGAATAGCTGGCGGTAAAGGAGTAGGCTTAATATTTAAAAAAGGTGAGATAATAAAAAAAGTACCCGAGGCAGAATTGGTTGATGAGCTTATTGCACAAATTGAACAATTGTAATATGATATATAGAGAATAGGGTTTACCTATTCTCTTATTATTTTACTTAAAAAAATACGGAAATTTCCTAAAGAATAAAAAGTTCAAGTGGAGAGTTGGAAGTGGAGAGTGGAGAGTGGAGAACGATTGACATTTCACTTCGTGAAATTTTAATCTTATTGTTTCATTGGACAATAAATGGTTTGCTCGTTCCATTTCAAATGAAACTTTGTATTTAAAAATACAATATTTTATCTTAAGATAAAATGAGTAAAAAACTCTTGTACTAAGGAACACTAAAATGTAGTTTCTGTGTATGCAGAAACATCCAACGTTCTCCACTCTCAAACCACCACTCACAACTTCTTTTAAATGTTTAAATTTTTTATGTGCACGCAGCGCGTGCTTTTTAAAATTAAGGATTGTGAATATAAATATTACTAAGGGAGGAGAATATGGGTAAATATCTTAATGAATTAATAAAAATTAAGGAAGATAGGCTTACAAGTATCCTTAGTGATGTTGAGGTAAGTAAGGTTGTCTTATCTAAAAAGACTAAGAAAATAAAGGTGGAATTAAAACATAATATTAACATAGATGAGATTGATAAGCTGAGAATTGAAAGATTATTAGGAGACGTTTTGCATGGAAGAGAACATATGCAGGTATTATGGTTTCGTGATATTTCAGGAGTTACTTTGAATGAAGTTTGCCAAAAATACTGGAGTGATTTATTAAATGTTATTGGAAAGAAGGTACCAGTATGTAAAGGGGCGTTACTTAATTGTACAAAAGAGATATCAGGGGACAGCATCAAGATTTTCTTTGATAATGAGTTTCTTTATAATAAATTGAAAGATCGCAGAGTTGAAACTTTCATGAGTGATACAATAATGAGTATTTTTGGTGTTAGTTGCTCAGTGAAATTATTACATGAAGATAAAGGATTAGGACTAGAGGAATACAGAAAAAGTAAAGAAGATGAAAATAAGTATTTGGTACAGGAAGTTTTCTCTAACATAGGGGTGAATCCACAAAAGGATTCATCTAAAAACGAAGAAAAGAAACCAGAACCTAAGAAGAGAATTTGTGTGAATACCAAATCAGATGATAATAGTGTAATTTTAGGAAGAAGTATTACTACTGATTCAATGAATATAATTGATATAGACGAAACTTCTGGTGTTGTTGCTATAGAAGGTGAAGTTTTTGCTGTTAATATTAAAGAAACCAGAACAGGTAAGAAGATATTAATGTTTAATATAACAGATTATACAAGTTCAATAACTGTAAAGATATTCTTAAAACCAAAGGATGAGGAAGCTGTACTTGAAGAAGTGAAAAAAGGTTTTGTTTGTAAGGTTAGAGGGGAAGCTCTACTAGATACATTCTCAAGAGAAATTGTTATTATGGGAAGAGATATATCAAAGTTACAGAAAATCGAAAAGATGGATACAGCAAGTGAGAAGAGGGTGGAATTGCATCTGCATACTCAGATGAGCTCAATGGATGCAGTTGTTTCTGCAAGTGATGTGGTTAAAAGAGCTGCAAAGTGGGGTCATAAAGCAGTTGCTATTACGGATCATGGTGTTGCGCAAGCTTTCCCAGACGCTATGGATGCAGCAAAGAAACATGGTATAAAAGTTATTTATGGTGTAGAGGGATATCTAGTGAATGATGGTGAACCAATAGTGTTAGATAACTTTAATGTGTTAAAAGAAGAAACAATCCATAGTTCTTTTGTTGTTTTCGACTTGGAAACTACAGGGTTTTCACCTAAGAATGATAGGATAATTGAAATAGGAGCTGTAAAAATTCAGGAAGGTAAAATTATTGATAGATTAAATGTTTTCGTTAATCCTGAGAGAAAAATTCCATTTGATATAATAGAACTCACTGGAATTAATAATGATATGGTTAAGGATGCAAAGACAATAGAAGATGTGATGCCGGAATTTTTAAGATTTATTGAAGGGGCTGTTGTTGTTGCTCACAATGCATCCTTTGATTGTTCTTTTATTAACACGAATTGCAATAGACTTGATCTTGAATTTAATAATGCAACAATAGATACAGTGGCATTATGCAAATATGTTATTCCTGAACTTAAGACGTATAAACTTAAGACTATTGCCAAACATCTAGGTATATCTTTAGAGAACCACCATAGAGCTGTTGATGATGCAGAAGCTACTGCTGAGATATTTCTTCATTGTTTCAAGATTCTTAATGAAACTAAGAATTTAAAATATCTAAAAGATATTAATACTGCTTATTCTAATGAATTTAACGTGATGAAAGCACCAACTCATCACATCATTCTTTTTGCTAAAAATCAGATTGGATTAAAGAATATATATAAGATGATATCAAAATCAAATCTTGAATATTTCTTCAGGAGACCTAGAATGCCAAAGAGCATGATTATGGAACATAGAGAAGGGGTTATTATTGGGTCAGCATGTGAAGCGGGAGAATTATATAAAGCTTTTCTGGCTGGTAAAGGTAAGGAAGAATTAAAAGAAATTGCTTCCTTCTATGATTATTTAGAGATACAACCAATAGGGAATAATGAATTTATGATTAAAAAAGGTATCGTAAATGGAATTTCTGAATTACAGGAAATAAATAAAGCTATTTATGAGCTTGGACTTGAGATGGATAAACCTGTTGTTGCAACAGGGGATGTGCATTTTTTGGATCCTCACGATGAAGTATATAGAAAAATTTTGATGGCTAGTAAAGGATTCTCTGATGCAGAAAATCAGCCACCATTATACTTTAAAACTACTGATGAGATGCTGAAAGAATTTAAATACCTTGGTTCACAAGGAGCTTATGAAGTAGTTGTTAAAAATACCAATATAGTCTCAGAGTGGACTGAGATGGTAAAACCTATACCAGATGAAACCTTCACACCTAAGATTGAAGGTGCAGATGAGGATATAACAAGAATGTGTTGGGAGAATGCTAGAAATATTTATGGGGAGAATCTTCCAGAGATAGTTGCAGAAAGATTAGAGAAAGAATTGACATCTATTATAGGAAATGGATACGGAGTATTATATCTGATAGCCCATAAATTAGTGGCTAAATCATATGATGATGGATATCTTGTTGGTTCGAGAGGTTCTGTTGGATCCTCGTTTGCAGCTACTATGGCTGGTATAACTGAGGTTAATGGATTGCCACCGCATTATGTGTGCAAGAAGTGTAAATATAGTGAGTTTATAACTGATGGTAGTGTTGGTGCTGGAGTAGATATGGAAGATAAGGAATGTCCAAAGTGTGGAGATATGTTGGCTAAAGATGGATTCGACATTCCATTCGCAACTTTCCTGGGGTTTGAAGGAGACAAGGAACCGGATATAGATCTTAATTTCTCTGGAGATAATCAGGGAGATATTCATAGATATACAGAAGTTCTATTTGGAAAGGGATATACATTTAAAGCGGGAACAATTGGTACCGTTGCAGATAAAACGGCTTATGGATATGTTATGAATTATTTAAGTGATAAAAATATGGTTCTTCCTGCTGCAGAAGTTGATAGGTTATCAAAAGGATTGACTGGAGCAAAAAGAACTTCTGGGCAACACCCAGGAGGTATAATGGTTGTACCAAGTGATCAAGAGATATATAATTTTTGTCCAATACAGCATCCAGCAGATGATCCTACATCTGATATAATAACAACACATTTTGATTATCATTCAATAAGTGGTAGATTACTTAAACTTGATATACTTGGACATGATGATCCTACTGTTTTGAGGATGCTTAAAGATATAACAGGTATTGACCCACAGAGTGTTCCATTAGGTGATGAAAAGGTTTTATCTTTATTCACATCCACAAAGGGTTTAGGAATAACAGAAGAAGAATTAGGCTGTCCAGTAGGATGTTATGGAGTTCCAGAGTTTGGAACAAAATTTGTTCGACAGATGCTACTTGATACAAAACCAAAGACCTTTTCCGATCTTGTTAGAATATCGGGACTTTCACATGGTACGGATGTTTGGTTAAATAATGCGCAATATTTTATCAAGGAAGGGTATACTACACTTAAAGATTGTATTTCTACAAGAGATGATATCATGGTATACCTAATATATAAGGGTGTAGAACCTAAAACAGCCTTTGTTATTATGGAGAAGGTTAGAAAAGGTAAAGGTGTAAGTGAGGAACATGAAAAAATTATGAAAGAGAATAATGTTCCCGATTGGTATATTGAATCATGTAAAAGAATAAAGTATATGTTCCCAAAAGGTCACGCAGCTGCATATGTTATGATGGCTATAAGGATTGCATACTTTAAAGTATATAAACCACAGGCCTATTACTGTGCATATTTCACTGTTAGAGCTGATGAATTTGATGGAAATTTAATTATTAAGGGCTCAGATGCTGTTCTTGCAAAAATGGAAGAGATAAATAATGCTGGCAATGGTGCAAGTAATAAAGATAAAGGATTATTGACTACATTAGAATTGGTACATGAGATGCTTTTGAGAGAAATTGAATTTCTCCCTGTTGATTTATATATTTCACATCCGACTGATTTCATTATTGAAGATGAGAAAATAAGAATGCCTATTAAAGCTATTGAAGGGGTAGGAGAAAATGCTGCTAAAAGTATAGGAGAAGCTAGAGTAAATGGAGAATTTTTATCAAAAGAAGATTTAAGAAAAAGAGGGAAAGTTACCAAGACTGTAATTGAAGGTTTGGATCAACATGGTTGCTTGAAAGGGCTACCTGAAAGTAATCAGCTCTCATTCTTCTAAAAATAAGATAATTCTTCCTTGTAAATGGATTTTTTCTATGTTACAATGAATAATAGAAAATACAATAGAAAACTTTTCATAAATAGAGTGGAGCTTATCTCCACTCTATTTGTTTAATTGAAATGGAAAAAGGAGGTATAATTGTGATTACTGAAGTGAAACTAAATGAAATAAGAGATAAAGTTAAAACTATAGTAAACAATGAGGGGTTCGAGTTATATCATATAGAATATGAGAAAGAGAATAATGAATTCTATTTAAGAATATATATTGATTCTGAGAACGGAGTTACAATTAATGATTGTGTTGATATTACTAAAAAGTTGAGTAATGATTATCTTGACATAGAAGATCCGATTGAGGAAGCGTATTATCTTGAAATCTCTTCTCCAGGAATCGAGAGAATATTATATACAAAGGATCACTATAGAAGATATTTAAATCATGAGGTGAAAATATCTTTATCTAAATTACATTGTGGTAAAAAGAAGTTAGTAGGGGTTTTGAAAGATTTTAATGACAGTGAAGTAATTATTGAAGGTGAAGATGTGTGGACTATTCCAACTGAAAAAATTAAGAGAATTAAATTAAAAGGGGAGTTTTAAAAATGAATGAAGAATTTGTAAGTGCATTAAAGGAAATTGTAAAAATCAAAGGGATTAGCGAAGATTTTTTATTTAATGCTGTAGAAGATGCATTGGTTTCTGCATACAAAAAGAACTATTCAAAGCTATCAAATAGTACACACAATGTAAGGGTAACAATAGATAGAGAAGATGGGGAAATACATGTTTATGCTCAAAAGACTATAGTAGATGAAGTGTTTGATGAGACATCTGAAATAAGTATTGAAGAGGCTAAAGTTATTAGTTCAAGATATCAAATCGATGATGTAGCTGAAATTGAGGTTACACCACGTGAATTTGGTAGAGTGGCAGCACAAAATGCAAAACAAGTTGTTATTCAAAGGATTAAAGAAGCTGAAAGAAATGTTATTTATAACGAATATCTTGAGAGAGAATATGATATCATAACTGGAGTAATAATTAGAAAAGAAAGAGGTAATGTATTTGTTAACTTAGGAAAAATAGAAGCAATTCTAGGTCCTAATGAGCAAATTCCATCTGAAGCTTATGAATTTAATCAAAAAATCAAGCTATATATTGTAGAAGTTAAAAAGACAACTAAAGGACCTCAAATTGTGGTTTCAAGAACACATCCAGGATTAGTTAGACGTTTATTTGAACTAGAGGTTCCAGAAATATTCAATGGAATAGTAGAAATAAAAGGGATTTCTCGTGAAGCTGGATCTAGAAGTAAGGTAGCAGTATACTCTCATGATGAGAATGTTGATCCAATGGGTTCATGTGTTGGACCTAAGGGAAGTAGAGTTCAGAGTATAGTAAACGAGCTTAATAATGAGAAAATTGATATAGTTAAGTGGAGTAAAGATCCAGAAGTATTTATTTCCAATTCCTTAAGTCCTGCTAAAGTACACAGCGTAAATATATTAGACGAAGAAAATAAAATAGCTAGTGTTGTTGTAGATGATGGTCAACTTTCTCTTGCAATAGGTAAAGAAGGTCAAAATGTTAGATTAGCGGCTAAGCTTACGGGTTGGAAGATTGACATCAAGAGCAAATCTCAAATAAGCGAATAGATTTGAGGTGATGTAAATGAAAACAAAAAAGATTTCTAAAAGAATGTGTATCGGTTGCGGTGAAATGAAGCCTAAAAAAGAACTAATAAGAATAGTTAAGAATAAAGAAGGGGAAGTATCGATAGATAAAGTCGGTAAAAAACCTGGGCGAGGCGCATATGTGTGCAATAGTATAGAATGTTTAGAAAAAGGAATAAAAAGTAGAAGAGTAGAACGAAGTTTTAAAATGAAGATTGAACAGGAAATATATGACAAGCTGAAGGATGAAATAGTAAATGAATAAATTTTACAACCTCATTGGAATGGCGAAAAAAGCTGGAAAAGTTTCGGTAGGATACAATAAATGTGAGGAAGCAATTTTGGTAAATAGATCTTCGCTGATTATTACTTGTGAAGAACTATCTCAAAACTCACTTAAGAAATTCAAAAGTATTTGTGAAAACAATAATGTTAAAATGATTTTAAATGCTTCGAGTGAAGAATTGAGTAGATTACTCGGAAAAGATAAAATGATAAAAGTAGTATCCATAGATAGCAAAGGATTTTCAAGAAAGCTTTGGGAACTATGGGAAGAAAATATCAAATGCGGGGGTGACCATATTGAATAAAATTAGAGTTTATGAGTTGGCGAAGGAATTAAACGTTCCTAGTAAAGATTTAATAAATATTTTATTAGAAGAGTTCGGTGTAAAGGTTAAGAATCATATGAGTGTTATTGAGGACGAAGATGCGGAATTAATAAAGGAATTATTTGGTTCAATCAATGAAGAGTCAGAAGTAGTTGAGATGTATGAGAACATTGAAAATGAGAACGCAGTCAAAAATGTTAAAAAAGTAAAAAACAAGAAAATCTCTAAAAGAACAGATGAAAACGGCGGAGAAAGTGAAGACAGATTATTAGAGTTCATAGAAATTCAAGAAACAATTTCTGTAAAAGAACTTTCTGATAAGCTTGAAAAACCTGTAACTGAGGTTATTAGAGAACTTATATTTGTTGGTGTAATGGCAGGGATTAATCAAGAGATAGATTTTGAAACTGCAGAAAAGGTATGTAAAAAATTCGACGTTCAGATTATTAAAAAAGAAGAAGAAGAAGGCGCGGTTGAAGAAGATACTGATTTAGAAGAAGATTTAAATGGAATTAAACGTTCACCAATTATTACTGTTATGGGACACGTTGACCATGGAAAAACATCATTATTAGATGCAATAAAACAAACAGATGTTACTTCTACTGAAGCTGGAGGAATAACTCAACATATCGGTGCTTACACTGTTAAAGTAAATAATGAGTCAATAACTTTTTTAGACACGCCTGGACATGAAGCTTTCACAGCTATGCGTGCAAGAGGAGCAAAAATTACAGATTTGGTTATACTTGTTGTTGCAGCTGATGATGGTATAATGCCACAAACAATTGAGGCAATTAACCACTGTAAAGCAGCTGAGGTTCCAATGATTGTTGCAATAAACAAAATGGATAAGGTTGGAGCTAATCCTGATAGAGTTAAGCAAGAATTAACTGAACATGGACTTGTAGCAGAGGACTGGGGTGGAGACGTAATATGCGTTCCTGTATCAGCTCATACAAAAGAAGGTTTAGATCAATTATTAGAAATGGTTGTTCTTTCATCTGAAATGATGGAACTACAAGCAGATCCTGATAGAAATGCAAAAGGAACTGTTGTGGAGGCTAGACTTGATAAAGGTAGAGGGCCAGTTGCTACTTTGTTAGTGCAAAATGGAACATTAAAAGTTGGAGATTCAATATATGTTGGTACAACATATGGTAGAATTAGAGCAATGTTTAATGATAAAGGTGAGAAAATCATGGAGGCTGGACCATCAATGCCAGCAGAAATTCTTGGACTGTCAGATGTACCAAGTTCAGGAGAGAGATTTGTTGTTGCTAAAGATGAGAAAACTGCTAGAGCAAGAGCAGAAAAGAAAGCGGAAATTTTAAGAGAAGAAAAATTCCAAAAGAGTCACAGGGTATCACTTGAAGATCTTTACAGTCAGATACAAGAAGGTAAAGTTAAAGAACTTGATATAATTGTTAAAGCTGACGTTCAAGGTTCTGTTGAGGCGATTATTCAATCCCTTGAAAAACTATCTACAAATACAGTTAGAGTTAGAGTTATTCATGGAGCTGTTGGTGCTATTTCGGAAACAGATGTTACTCTAGCTAGTGCTTCGAATGCATTAATAATTGGATTTAATGTTAGACCAACAGTTAACGCTGGTTCAATGGCAGAAAAAGAAGAAGTTGAAATCAAGACTTATAGAATAATCTATGATGCTTTAGAAGATATAAAAGCTGCTATGGTAGGATTACTTGATCCTGAATATAAAGAAGTTGTTTTAGGTACACTAGAGGTTAGAGAAACTTATAAGGTTTCAAATGTAGGGACAATTGCTGGTTGTTATGTTCTAACTGGTAAGATAAGCAGGAACTGTAAAGTTCGTATAATAAGACAAGGAATTGTAATTTTAGATACAGATTTAGGTTCCCTAAAGAGATTTAAAGATGATGTTAAAGAAGTTAACACAGGGTATGAATGTGGTGTAACTATTGAAAGATTTAATGACATAAAGATTGGAGATATAATTGAAGCTTATACTATCGAAGAGATAAAAGTAAAAAGCTTATAATAATCTACAGTAATATATAGAAAATGAAACCACTTTAATCTTAAAATGATTATTTTAAGATTAAGGTGGTAATCTATATAGAATCAACTAAATTTTGTTAACATAGCCATTTTAAATATTCAATGTATGAAGGATATTTAAAATGTGATATGATTACAAAATTTTATTCTATATATATTCAAAGGAGATGAAGATATGACTAAACATAGAAGTGGAAGAATAAACGAGGAAATTAAAAAAAATGTAAGTGCTATCATTAATTCTAAGGTTAAAGATCCTAGAATATCTGGAATGATAAGTGTTACAAGAGTTGATGTTACAAATGATTATAGTTATGCTAAGGTTTTTGTAAGTATTTATGGTAGTGAAAAAGAAAAAAGTGATTCTATAAAAGCATTGAAAAAAAGTGAAGGCTTTATAAGAAAAGAGTTGGGTAGAACAATAACAATGAGACATATTCCACAAATTATTATTGAGCTTGACGAAGGGCTTGAGTACGGTATGAACATTGAGAAAATTTTAAGACAAATAAAGGAAAAGTAGAATGGATACTAATCTTATTAAAGACTTAATTTTAAATGCTGATAAGGTGATAATAACAGCACATACATCTCTTGATGGAGATTCTATAGGTAGTTCCCTGGGGTTATATGGTTGTTTAAAGAAAATTAAAAATGAGGTTCAAGTAGTTTTTAAAGAACTCCCACCAAAAGAGTTTTCATTTCTACCTTATTATAGCAATATTAAAATTACGGAAGAAGATATTATTGAAGAAAATGATGTTTTAATTGTACTTGACTGTGGAAATGTTGAAAGAATTAATTTGAATATAAACATTCAAAGGTTTAGAAATAATATTATAAATATAGATCATCATAAATCTAATGAACAATACGGAAATATAAATTGGGTTGATTCTAGTAGGGCAGCTGTTGGAGAGTTGATTTTTGAATTATCGCAATTGCTTGAAATAGATATTGATGAAAATATAAGCAAGTGTTTATATACATCATTACTTACTGACACAGGTTCTTTTAAATACAGTAACACAAGCGAAAGAACTCATCAAATTGCTGGTAAATTAATTTCAAAAGGAATTAACTTTACTGAGATACATGATAAAATATATGAAAATAAATCTTTAAAACAAATCAAATTATACGCAACAGCAATTGATAGCATGGAAATGTTTTATAATAATAAATTGTGTATTATGGAAATAAAACAAAGTGATATTGAAAAACTGGAAGCAGAGAATGAAGATATTGGAGATTTAATAAATTTAGGGACTAAAATTGATACTGTTGAAACAGTAATGTTGATAAAAAGTAATTGTGAATATAAAAAAGTTAGTTTGAGATCAAAGAATTATATTGATGTGTGTAAAATGGCAGGCTTATTTGACGGTGGTGGGCATATTAGAGCTGCTGGATTCAAAAGCGAACTTTCTACAGTTGAAATCAAGGAGAAAATAATAAATTATTTAAAAGGACTTATTTAGATGAATGGAATAATCAATATAAATAAACCAAAAGGAATAACATCTTTTGATGTTGTTAGAATTATTAAGAAAACGTTAAACATGAAAAAAGTAGGGCATACAGGAACACTAGATCCAATGGCTGAAGGAGTATTACCAATTTGCATAGGAAAAGGTACGAAATTTGCTGAATTAATTATGTCTGAAGAAAAGATATATAGAGCAGAAATGAAATTAGGAGAAATTACAGATACGTATGATATAGAAGGTGAAGTCACAGAGACTTTTGATTTTTCACATGTAACTGAAGAGGAAATAGTTAAAGTGGTGAACTCATTCATTAAAACATACGATCAAATTCCTCCTATTTATTCAGCTATTAAAGTTGCTGGAAAACGTTTATATGAATATGCTAGAGAAGGTAAAGAAGTTGAGATAAAGGGACGAAAGATAACTATACATAATATTAGTAATATAGAAGTGAAAATCCCATATGTAAAATTTGATGTAAAATGTTCTAAAGGTACTTATATAAGAAGTCTTTGTTTTGATATAGGAAAAGAACTAAATAGCGGGGGTGTAATGACCTCGCTTACAAGACTTAAGAGTGGTATTTTTAATATTGAAGATTCTATAGATATAAGAGGAATTGAGAGGAATGATATATTAAATAATATTATCTCTATAGAAGAGATTTTCAGCAATCTTAATGAATTAAGGCTAAATGAAAAATTCTCTAAATTAGTGTGTAACGGCGTAGTGATACAAGACAAGGCGCTTTTAAGTTCGTTGAAAAAGAATGAAGGTTACAGGGTGTATGACTTTGAAGGTGAATTTATAGGTCTTGGAGAACTTGGTGAAAATGGATTTAAGATATTCAAAAGATATAGTTAGGTGATGTTTATGAAAATATTAAAAGATGATGTTAGAATACAAGAAGATACTGTAGTGGTTCTTGGAAATTTTGATGGAATACATATTGGTCATAAAAAGTTGATTCAAACTGCAATAGAAATTGGGCAAATGTTGGGATTACAGAGTATGGTGTATACTTTTGGTAACCATCCTCTAAGTATCATAAATTCGCATAGAACTCCAAAACTATTGATGAGTAATAAAATAAAGATAGAATATCTTGAAAAACTTGGAGTGGATTTATTGGCTCTAATTAAGTTTAATAAAGAATTCATGGAAATAAGTCCAGATGATTTTATTAAACTTTTAACAGAAAAATATGGAGCAAAACATATAATTGTTGGTTATAACTATCGTTTTGGGTACAAAAATCTTGGTGATGTTGAATTATTAAGAACTATGCAAAAGACCCTTGGATATGAACTTCATGTGGTAGATTCAGTAAAATCAGGAGGGACACCAGTAAGTAGTACTCTTATAAGAGGACTAATTATTGAAGGTGAAATTGTAGCCGCTAATGAATTTTTAGGTCATAGTTTTGTTATTGATGGAAAAGTAATACGTGGGAAACAGATTGGTAGAACAATTGGATTTCCAACAATAAATATAGATTATAATATTGAGAATTTAGTGCCTAGAGGTGGAGTGTATTATACTGTGGCCGAAATTCAAGGTAAATACTACAAAGGACTAACTAATGTTGGGTATAATCCAACGGTTAATGGAGACAAATTAAGTATAGAAACGCATCTTTTAGATTTTAATAAAGATGTTTATGACCAATATTTTAAATTACACTTTATTAATAGAATCAGAGACGAGAAAAAATTTAAAAATATTGACTTGTTAAAAGGTCAGATTCAAAAGGATAAGGAGTTTGTAGAACAACAAATTATGTGGTTTTAAAAAATGTTTTACATTTAATTAATTATCTGATATAATTGCAAAGAACCCTATTCTAAGATTTGCGATTCACCAACCTTCTCTTGGATAGTGGGGATAAATTTGGAGGTGTAAATATGGATAAAGCAACTAAGTTAGAAATCATTAAAGAGTACGGAAAATGTGAAGGAGATACTGGATCAGCAGAAGTACAAGTAGCATTACTTACTCACAGAATTAAGGACTTAACTGAGCATTTAAAAATGCACAAGAAAGACCATCACTCAAGAAGAGGATTATTCATGATGATAGGTCAAAGAAAGAGATTCCTTAGCTACATCAAAGCTAGAGATATTAACGAGTATCGTGCTTTAATCGCGAAATTAGGAATAAGAAAATAATTAAAAGAGTGGCAATGCCGCTCTTTATTTGTATATTCACTAGACATAATATTATAAATTTTATAATAAAATTTATAATATTGACAATAATATTAATAGTAAGATTAACTATAAAAAATTATTATATTCACATTTTATTTAAAAGATACAAAAAAGTGATTTAAATATGGTATAATATATATCTATTACAAATTTTTAAAATGAATTGGAAATATAAAATTTTGATATAATACATAGGAATTTGGAGGTAAAATATGAGTCATGTACTAGAAACTTCGTTCGCTGGAAGAACGTTGAAAGTAGAATGCGGAAAAACTGGCATGTTATCTGACTGTGCAATGTTTGTCAGCTATGGCGATACAGTTATAATGGTAAATGTTAACGCATCTAAAGAGCCAAGAGAAGGCATTGACTTCTTTCCATTAAGTGTTGAGTATGAAGAAAGACTTTATTCTGTAGGTAAAATACCTGGAGGCTTTATTAAAAGGGAAGGAAAACCGTCTGAAAAATCTGTTTTAAGTGCGAGAGCTATTGACAGACCACTAAGACCATTATTCCCAAAAGGATACAGAAATGATGTTCAAATCGTTTGTACTGTAATGTCTGTTGAACAAGACAATTTACCAGAATTTGTTGCAATGAATGCTGCATCACTAGCATTATGTGCATCAAGTATACCATTTACTTCTCCAGTAGCGACAGTTTCAATTGGTTTAATTGATGGTCAATATATTGTTTTTCCTAATGAAGAACAGAGAGAACAGAGTATCATGCAATTAACTGTTTGTGCTACAAATGAGAGAGTTATGATGATTGAAGCAGGCGGAGAAGAAATAGATGAAGAAACTATGATAGATGCTATCAAGTTTGGATTTGATCAATGTCAGCAATTAATCAAATTCCAAGAAGAAGTAGTAGAGAAATGTGGTAAAGAAAAACCAGAGCCTAAATTACATAAAGTAGATGAGACAGTTGAAGCTGAGGTTAAGGAGTTTGCTTTTGAGATGATAAAAGAAGCTATGTATATCATTGATAAAGATGAGCGTGCTATTAAGGTAAACGCTATAAGAGAAAAAGTTGATGAAGAATTCGGTGAAAAATTCGCTGATAAACGTTCAGATATTGCGGATACATTATATAAGATGCAAAAAGATGTAGTTAGAAATATGATGCTTAATGAAAAAAGAAGACCGGATGGAAGAGCTTTTGATGAAGTAAGACATCTGGAGAGTGAAGTGTCATTATTACCTAGAACCCATGGTAGTGGATTATTTACTAGAGGATTAACTCAAGTAATGACTGTAGCTACATTAGGAGCTCTAGGAGATGTTCAAATATTAGATGGTCTTGGTGCTGAAAATCATAAAAGATATATGCATCATTATAATTTCCCTTCATATAGCGTTGGAGAAACTAGACCAATGAGAGGACCAGGTAGAAGAGAGATTGGTCATGGAGCACTTGCAGAAAGAGCTCTTGAGCCATTAATACCTAGTGAAGAAGAATTCCCTTATGCAATTAGATTGGTTTCGGAAGTTCTTAGTTCAAATGGTTCGACTTCTCAAGCAAGTGTATGTGCTAGTACATTAGCATTACTAGATGCAGGTGTTCCGATTAAGAGACCAGCAGCTGGGATAGCTATGGGATTAATAACAAGTGAAGATTTATCTCAAGAAGCTGTTATGACTGATATTCAAGGATTAGAAGATTTCTTTGGTGACATGGACTTTAAAGTTGCTGGAACTGAGAAAGGTATTACTTCTATTCAAGTAGATACTAAAATAGCAGGTCTATCAGAGTATATAATTAGAGAATCTATATATGGAGCAAAGAAAGCTAGATTAAAAATATTAGATGTAATTAAAGAATGTATTCCGGCGCATAGAGAAGAGCTTTCTAAATATGCTCCAAGAATGAATTGCATCCAAGTTGACCCTGATAAGATTAGAACTATTATTGGGCCAGGTGGAAAGACTATAAAAGGTATTATAGCTGAAACTGGAGTATCAATTGATACAAATGATGATGGAAAAGTTGTTGTAATGTCAAATGATGCAGCAAATGCTGAAAAAGCTATAGCTATGATAAAAGAACTTATAAGAGAAGTAGCAGTAGGTGAAATTTATCTAGGTAAAGTAACTAAAATTACTAACTTCGGAGCGTTTGTTGAAGTATTACCTGGTAAAGAAGGTCTTGTTCACATTTCTAAGCTTGACCATAAGAGAGTTGCTAAAGTAGAGGACGTAGTTACTGTTGGTGATGAAATTCTTGTTAAAGTAACTGAAATTGATGCTCAAGGTAGAGTTAATCTTTCAAGAAAAGATGCTATTGAAAATAGTGAAAAAGATGATAAAGAAGAAAAATAATGAGAAGGGCAGAAATGCCTTTTTCTTTTAAATTAAAAAGGAGAATACTTATGTATAATATTTATTCTTTAAAGAATGGATTAAGAGTTGTTACTGAAAAGATAGAATATGTTAATTCAATTAGTGTTGGAATATGGATGAAAATCGGTGCAAGAAATGAAAGCAAAGAACAATCGGGTATTTCACATTTTATTGAGCATATGCTTTTTAAAGGAACAAAAAACAAAAGTGCAATGGATATAGTTAAATCAATTGAAGATGTTGGAGGACATATTAATGCTTTTACAGGTAAGGAAACAACCTGTATATATGTGAGAGCATTAAATACTCATGAAAAATTATGTGTTGAAACTTTAGCAGATATGATTTTTAATTCATTATTTAATGATGAAGATATAGAAAAAGAGAAAATGGTTATTGGTGAAGAAATAAACATGAATGATGATTCTCCAGAAGATTTATTATCTGATCTTCAATGTCTATCTATGTGGGGCGATGGAGCATTATCTAATACAATTTTAGGAACAAAAGAATCAATTGGGAAATTAAATAGAGAGAAAATTAAGAAATATATAAAAGAAAATTATATCCCAGAAAATTGCGTTATTTCAATATGTGGTAATTTCTCTGATGATATGAGTAAACTTATTGAAGAAAATTTTTCGGAATGGAAAAACGAAAATCAATTAGTTAGAACTTACGATGTTCCGGTTAAAGTGAATAATAATATTTTTAAGCCAAAAGAGATTGAACAACTTCATATTAACTTGGGATTAGAAGGAGTTGAACTTGGAAGTGATGATATGTATCCACTTGCAATATTAACAAATAGATTTGGTGGAGGAGCATCATCAATTTTATTCCAAAAGGTAAGAGAAGAACAAGGACTGTGTTATTCGGTATATGCATTTAATTCGGCCTATGTTAACACTGGAGCACTAAATATATACGGTGCACTTAGTCCAAATACAGTTCAGCAATTTATTGATATTACTAGTCAAGAAGTTGAGAAATTTAGTAAATTTAAGTTTAGTCAAGATGAATTATATAAAGCTAAGGAACAATTAAAGGGAGGATACTTATTAGCACTTGAGAATACAAGTAATAGAATGTTTAGTAATGGAAGAACTGTTCTTATGAGTGGCAGAGTAAAGACTCCTGATGAGATTTTAGGGAAAATTGAAGCTATTAACAATGATAGAATAGAAGTAATGATGGAAAGAATATTTAAAAAAGGGATACTTAATTACACTTTTGTAGGAAGTGGTGAAAATAAAATATCTGTTGAAAATTTAAAAATTCTTAAATAAATATCTATGTATAATAGAAGGCCTTCTAACATAAGTATTAATAATAATACTTATGATCAGGAGGTTGATTTTTTATGGATAAAAAGCGTAAATACTTTAGTGATATGGAAAAATATGAAATTATAAATATCAATGATGGTGATAAATATAGCTATCTTGGCCATAATGATGTTATAATCGACGAAGATGGAAATCTTAAGAAAATTATGTTAGGTGGCGCTGACGGGAAGATATCATTATTTGCAAATAAAGTTCCTACTGTAGAAATTCCATGGGATAAGGTAAAGAAAATAGGAAGTAAAACAATTATAATTGATTTTGAAGGTGAATTAGAAAAATAGCACTTTTTACAATGTAAATATCACTAAATGTAATACATTATATAAATAATGAGGTTATAATAAAGATAAAACTACTTCTTTAAACTTTTGAAGTAGTTTTATCTTTATTAATTAAAATAGACTTTGTACACAAAAATATTTTTAAGAAATATTATATAATAAAGGACTTTGGAGGATAAAATGAAGATTGTTGTTCAAAAATTTGGAGGTACCTCTGTTGCTACCCCTGAAAGAAGAAGTTTTATAATAGATAAAGTTCAAAAAACCATTGATAGAGGGGAATTCCCTGTTGTTGTGGTTTCTGCTATGGGTAGAAATGGTGATCCATATGCCACAGACACACTTTTATCACAGATAGATCCAAGAATAAAAACAGAACAACCAAGAGCTGTTGATATGATTTTGAGTTGTGGAGAAATTATTAGTTCTGTAGTAACTAGTTCGGAGATGTTGCTAAAGGGGATAAATGCTATTCCTTTGACAGGTGGGCAAGCAGGTATAATAACTGATGATAACTTTATGGAAGCTGATTTTATTACTGTTGATACAGAAAACCTAAAAAGTTTATTAAATGAAGGGAAAGTACCAGTTATAGCAGGATTTCAAGGAAGAACAAAGATATGGGATGTCACTACAATAGGGAGAGGAGGAAGTGATGTAACTGCTTCCTTGATTGGAGCATATTTAAAGGCTGATCGAGTTGAGATATATACGGATGTTGATGGAATACTTACCTCAGATCCAAATATAGTACCCAATGCATCATTGATTAAAAATATAAGCTATGAAGAAAGTTTCCAATTTGCTTATGAGGGGGCAAAGGTTATTCATCCAAGAGCAGTGGAAATTGCTCAAAATCATAACTTACCACTCCTTATTAAAAACACCTTATCTAATAGTGAGGGAACTTTAATTAACAATGATGTACATCTTGAAAAGAAGAGAATAATTACTGGTATAGCTAGTAGGAGCAAAAGAGTGCAAGTTACTGTTCCTTATGATGGAAATGAAAACTATTATTCAATGCTAACAGTTTTAGCTGATAATGATATTAGTTTAGATTTGATAAATGTTTTTCCAAAGCAAAAAATATTTACAATTGATAGCAACAAATTAAATAATCTTAAAGATGTATTTGATAAAATGAATCTTAATTACGAGATTACAGATAAGTGTTGTAAGATATCCTTGATAGGAGCGGGTATGAGAGGAACACCAGGTGTTATGGCTAGAATTTTAACCGCTTTAACCAGAGAAAAGATTGAAGTTTTACAAACAGCGGATTCTCACAACACTATTTGGTGTTTGGTAAATGAAAAAGATAGAGATAAATCAATTATAGCTTTGCATAAAGAATTCAATCTTTAGGCGAATAGGTACACCTCTTAATGGATACAATATCTTTGTTAGGAGGTGTATTTTATGGATAAGGAAATACATATAAAGGAAACTAAAGGAGAGAGTACTGCTAATCTTTCAGAAGAAGCATCAAATATAAAAGAACTAGGGGTCACTGATGTACCAGATGCCGATGATAAAAGTATACATGTACTGCCTATAATCGGCACGATTGAAGGACATATGGTTCAATCACCACAAACTAAAACAACTAAATATGAGCACGTTATTCCACAACTAGTTTCTATAGAAAGAGATAGTTCTGTAAAAGGTATTTTAATTATACTAAATACTGTCGGAGGAGATGTAGAAGCTGGATTGGCTATATCAGAAATGATAAATAGTATTAGTAAACCAACTGTTTCATTGGTTATTGGTGGAGGTCACTCTATAGGTGTGCCATTAGCTACCTCAGCTAAATATAGTTTTATTTCACCAACAGCTACAATGATAGTTCATCCAATTAGAATGAATGGTTTGGTATTAGGAGTTCCACAGACCTTTGAATATTTTAGGAAAATGCAAGAGAGAATAACAAACTTTATTGTTAGAACATCAAACATTAGTGAAGAAGAGTTTAATCGACTCATGTTACAGACAGATGAACTTTTAAATGATATGGGAACAATATTAATTGGAGAAAAAGCAGTTGAGTATGGTTTGATAGACGAGGTTGGAGGAATAAGAAAAGCTATTGATAAGTTGAATAAATTGATAGAAGAAAGCGAAGAAGAGAAGTAAAATGCAAATTGAGAATTGAGAATTGAGAATGAATGACATTTCACTCTGTAAAATTTTAATTTATTGTTCCTTGGACAATAAAGGGTTCACTCGTCTCATTTAAAATGAAACATTGTATTTTAATACAACATTTTTTCCCAGATAAAAAGAGTAAAAACCATTAATTCTCCATTTGTTTTTAAAAGCACGAGTAGCGTGCTTTTTTTTTATCTGATTGGGTAGGAATTAATGTAGTATATGTAGAATACATAAAAAGGAGGTGAAAGAATGGCTAAGAGAAAAACAACAAAAAACAAAAGAAAAGAAACAAGACAATCAGTAAAAAGAACAAGGGGAAAAGAGGAAACCAAAAAAAATAATAATGATGCTATAGGGATATTTCTTATAACAGTAGGGATATTAATGCTATTAAGTATATTTTCAAAATATGTAAATGGACTATCTATGGGGAGATTTGGGGGAGCTGCATATCAAATATTGACAAGCATCTTTGGGATAGGAGCGTTTATTGTACCATGTTTAGTCATGGCGATTGGATATATGTATATAATCTCAAAAAATAAAGTTAAATACTCAAGAAAGTTCTTCGGTATAATCTTGATTGTAATTAATATTATGATTCTCTTAAATATTTTCAAATATGATATATTCTATAACCCACCTAATATGAAGCTTGCTTTATCAAAGATATACGATAGTGGCACTCCATTTCATGGAGGTATAATAGCTTTTTTATTAACAGTTCCTCTTTGTACTATATTTGGTAAAACTGGTGGGCTGCTTATAGTGTTTGCAGGATTTTTAATAGGTGGTATATGTATTACGGAGATGGAGATACAACACATGTTTTCTACAATAATATCTTATATATCTTCATTTAAACCTGATAAATCCAAAAGAGTAAGCAAAGCAGATGAGAAAGAGATTACTTCAGACGTTGAAAAAAATACATATGAAAAGGATAATATTTCGAATAATGAGAATAGGATTAAAATAATTGACTTTGTTAAATCAAATACATTAGATGAGACTGCTGTTACTGAAAATGAAAATAAAAATGAAGCAGTGACATTGAGAGAAACTGATATTGTGACAGATGAAAATACACCAATAATTAAAGACTCAATGGAACAGAAGGAAGTAAGAAAGAAAACATATCAACATGAAAAGCAAATTAAATCAGAGAACATTGATAATATTGAAAAAGATGTTAAAGAAGAAATATTTACAAATGCAATAATCCATGATTCAGAGAAAAAAGAGTATATTTTCCCTAGTATAGAACTTCTAAAAGAAAATAAGGAAGGGCAACAGAGTAAAAGTGATAAAAGGGAACTACTACAAGATGCAAATAAATTAGCAAGTACATTAAAAAGCTTTGGAGTTAAAGCTAAGGTTGTGCAGGTAACCAAAGGTCCATCAGTAACCCGTTTTGAAATACAACCAGAGGTTGGAGTTAAAGTATCTAAAATTGTTAATCTATCAGATGATATAGCGCTTAATTTAGCTGCACCATCAATAAGAATAGAAGCGCCAATTCCAGGTAAAGCAGCTGTAGGTATTGAGGTTCCAAACAAAAAGTTGTTACCTGTATTATTTAGGGAGATTATTGATAGCTCTATCTTTCAAGAAGATAATGGCAATCTTACTATTGGACTGGGAAAAGATATTGCGGGAAAATGTATTACTACTGATTTGGCAAAGATGCCACATGTTCTTGTAGCTGGTGCAACAGGGTCAGGTAAATCCGTATGTATAAACTCTTTAATAATTAGTTTGCTTTATAAATATACTCCGGAAGATGTAAAATTATTGATGATTGATCCTAAGGTTGTAGAGCTTAATGTTTATAATGGTATACCTCATTTGTTAATTCCTGTGGTTACAGATTCAAGAAAAGCCGCAGGAGCATTAAGTTGGGCAGTGGGTGAGATGGAAAGAAGATATCAAGCATTTGCAGATAATGGGGTTAAGAACATTGAGGGATATAATGAGCTTTACTCTAAAGGAATAATTGAAGAAAAAATGCCTTTCATTGTAATAATAATTGATGAGTTAGCAGATTTAATGATGGTAGCACCAAAGGATGTAGAAGGATATATTGCAAGATTAGCACAAAAGGCAAGAGCATCTGGAATGCACCTAGTTATAGCAACTCAGAGACCATCAGTGGATGTAATTACTGGTATGATAAAGGCAAATATACCTTCAAGGATAGCTTTTGCAGTATCAAGCCAGGTGGATTCAAGAACAATTATTGATTCATCCGGGGCAGAAAAATTATTAGGTAAGGGTGATATGTTATTCCTTCCAATTGGAGCTTCCAAGGCAACTAGAATTCAAGGTGCATTCATCTCTGAGAAAGAAGTAGAAGAAGTAGTGAATTTTATTAAAGTAGATCAATATCAAAATGAATATAAAGAAGATATAATTGAAGCAATAGACAATAACATTAAGTATGAAGGGGATGAAAAAACTGATGCTGATCCATTATTAAATGAAGCTATTGAGTTTGTTTTGATACAACAAAAAGCATCTACTTCAATGTTGCAGAGGAAATTCAAAGTGGGTTATAACAGAGCAGCAAGAATTATAGATGAGATGGAAGAAAGAGGCGTTATATCAGGAGCAAATGGAAGTAAGCCTAGACAAATTCTAATGTGTTCTGAAGATGTAGATTGATATGCTTTCATGAAAATTTATCAAATTTATGTTATAATATAGTTTGTTTGATATAAGTACAAAGTAAACGGAGGAAGAAATGAAAGATATAAAAGTTGGTTTAATAAATTTAGGGTGCGATAAAAATAGGATTGATTCAGAGATAATGTTAGGCAGAATAAGCAAGGAACTTTTTCTTACAAATAATATAGAAGAAGCTCATGTTCTAATAATTAACACATGTGGGTTCATTGAAGCGTCAAAACAGGAATCTATAAATACGATTCTTGAAATGGCTAACTACAAAGAAGATAATTGCAAAGTGTTAATAGCAACAGGTTGCTTAACACAGAGATATGGTGAAGAACTCTTAGAGTTAATGCCTGAGCTAGATGCAATTCTTGGAGTTAACGACTATGATAAGATTCTAGAGGTTATTGAAAAATCCTTTACAACTAATGAAAAGATAGTTCTATGTAACACTGATTTCGAAGGAGTAAATGAAGGAGATAGAATCATTACAACAGGTTCACATTCGGCATATTTAAGAATTGCAGAAGGGTGCGATAATAAATGTGCATATTGTGCTATTCCAGGGATTAGAGGGAAGTATAGAAGCCGAACTAAAGAAAGTATTATTGAAGAAGCGAAGAGTCTATCAAAACAAGGCGTTAAAGAAATTATATTAGTAGCTCAAGATACTACATGCTATGGGAAAGATATCTATGGTAAGAAAGTATTACATGAGTTAGTAAGGGAGCTAAGTTTAGTAGATGGGATTGAATGGATAAGAATACTATATTGCTATGCAGAAGAGATAACTGATGAACTTATAAAAGAGATTAAAGAGAATGAAAAAGTATGTAAATATTTAGATATTCCTATGCAGCATATCAGTGATAATATTCTTAAAAAAATGAGAAGAAGAGGTAGAAGAGCACAAATAGAAAGTAATATTAGGAAACTAAGAAGTGAAATTCCAAATATTAACTTAAGAACTACCTTTATTGTTGGATTCCCAGGGGAAACAGATGAAGATTTCACAGAATTATATGAGTTCATCAAAGAGATAAAATTTGATAAAATGGGTGTATTTAAATTTTCAAAAGAAGAAGGAACAGAAGCATATAATATGGAAGATCAGATTGATGAAGATATTAAAATTGAAAGAGAAGAAAAATTAATGCTTCTACAACAAGGTATTTCATATGAAAAGAATCAATCATTAATTGGAAAAACGTTTAAGGTAATAGTTGATAATTTCGATGGAGAAGTGTTTGTAGGTAGAAACTTTGGAATGGCACCTGAAGTTGATGGAGATGTTATCATAAGCTGTGAAGAAGAATTGACTCTTGGAAGTTTTATAAACGTCAAAATCACTGGTGCGATGGAATATGATCTAGTTGGGGTGATTGTTAATGAATCTTGCGAATAAACTTACAATGTTAAGAATAATAATGGTACCATTTTTTCTGGTTTTTATTTCAATTGAAAGTATCCCTTACGGTGTACAAATTGCGACAGGTATATTTATAATAGCTGCATTAACAGATAAATTAGATGGATACATAGCAAGATCAAGAAATATGATAACTGATTTTGGAAAGTTTATGGATCCACTTGCAGATAAACTACTAGTTACAGCAGCACTAATAGCATTAACTTATATGAGAATTGTACCAGCGTGGATAGTTATAGTAATAATCTCAAGAGAATTTGCAGTATCAGGTTTAAGAACTCTTGCAGCAAATAAGGGGATAGTTATTGCTGCGAGTTGGTGGGGAAAAATTAAAACGGTAATACAATTCGTGGCAATAATATTAGCATTAGTTAATATTATCATGGACAATGCAGTACTTGCGAATATAACTTCTGTTGCTATGTATGCAGCCGCAATCATAACAATAATATCAGGTTGGGATTACTTTGCAAAAAATAGTAATGTTATAGCTTCAAAGTGATGAACTGTTAGTGGGGAGTTTAAGTTTCTATTGCGTAATAGAGAAACTTTGCGAAGCAAATTCAAAGAAAAAAGAACAGAGAACAAAGAACAAATGTGGAGGATTTTTTTCCTTTCGTCAGAAAATCTTTATTATAAGAAATAATAAATAATAAATGGTGATAGTTTTTAGAGTTGAAAGCTATTGATAGTATGAAAGATTTAATAATAGAAGAAATATTTATTGTCTATGGAAATAAACAATATAATTTTTTCTGACCATCAGGAAGAAAAATAACCATATTTGTTCTCTGTTCTTTATTATTTGTTCTTTGCTCCTGCGGCGCAATAGTTTCTTATTATGTATAAAGTAAACTGAAGTAAATTAAGTAGGTATAAAACAACAGAAACGGTCAATATTAAAAAATAGCTCCTAAATTTTAGGGGCTATAGATTTTATTGGTTGTGGGAACTTTTGTAATAAACAGTTGACTAATAAAAATTAATAAGGTATAATTGTTTGTAGAACGAATGTTCGATGCAATGGAGGTGAACCCATAGGGGAGTATTATGAATAGTGAAAAATTAAAAGCAATCGAATCAGCGATGGGACAGATAGAGAAGCAATTTGGTAAAGGTTCAATAATGAAACTAGGGGAGAAAAAAGCGGTTAATATAGGCGCAATCTCAACTGGAAGTTTAAGTTTAGATATAGCACTTGGTATAGGTGGCGTTCCAAAAGGAAGAATAATTGAAATTTATGGGCCAGAAAGTTCAGGTAAAACAACTGTAGCGCTTCATATAATAGCTGAAGCACAAAAATCAGGTGGAGCAGTAGCATTTGTAGATGCAGAGCATGCATTAGATCCTGTCTATGCAGGAAATTTAGGCGTTGATGTAGATAATCTTATAGTATCTCAACCAGATACTGGAGAGCAAGCACTTGAAATTACAGAGGCGCTTGTAAGAAGTGGAGCAATCGATGTAATAGTTGTTGACTCAGTTGCTGCTTTAGTACCTAAAGCAGAGATAGAAGGAGAAATGGGAGCTTCTCATGTTGGACTTCAAGCGAGACTTATGTCACAAGCGCTTAGAAAATTAGCAGGAAGTATTAGTAAAACTAATACAGTAGCGATATTTATTAACCAACTTAGAGAAAAGGTTGGAGTTATGTTTGGAAATCCAGAAACAACTCCAGGTGGAAGAGCCTTAAAATTTTACTCATCTGTTAGATTAGATGTAAGAAGAAGTGACACAATAAAACAAGGTGACGAATTTAAAGGTAATAGAACAAAAGTTAAGGTTATTAAAAATAAAGTTGCACCTCCTTTTAAAACTGCAGAATTCGATATTATGTATGGTTTAGGAATTTCCAAAGAAGGAAATCTAGTTGATGTAGGGGTACAAGAAGAAATAATCCAAAAGAGTGGGGCATGGTTCGCCTATGGTGACGTGCGATTAGGCCAAGGAAGAGAGAATGCAAAAAGTTTCTTAGCTGAAAACATAGACATTGCTATGGAAATTGAAAGTAAGATCAGGGCGAAATACAATCTTTCAGTTTCAGAAGTGAATATAGAAAAGCAAGAAGATAAAAAAGATAAAAAAGAAGAAAAAAAAGAGAAATAAAAAAAATCGCAGTATGGTACAATTGCCTACTGCGATTACTAATTTTAAGGAAAAGGATTGTTTAAATCTGCTTTTAAAATAGAGATAAAAACTTTGCAAAAAATCAATATTAAACTTTCACTTTTAGAAATATTGACATCACTTGACATAAAAGAAAAAGTAATATAAAATAAATACAAATGCATAATAAAAAAGTTGCCAATTTTTAAAACACCTTTTAACTTAAAAATAAATTGACATTAATATCTAGGGAGGTGTTTATTATGCCGTATGTAATAATAGCAATAGTTCTACTTCTACTAATCGCTATTTTCATTGGTTTTAGAAGCTTTATATATTATCAGAAGAATAAATCAATTGCTAATATAGCAAAGTCTGAAGAAAAAGCTAAAGAAATCGTAGAGAATGCAAAAAAAGAGGCAGAATCTCAAAAAAAGGAATCAATAATTGAAGCAAAAGAAGAGGTTCACAAACTTAGAAATGATTTGGAAAAAGAGTCTAGGGAGAGAAGAAATGAACTCCAAAGGCTTGAAAGAAGAGTTATTCAAAGAGAAGAAGTATTAGACAAGAAAAGCGATTCCCTTGAAAAGAAAGAAGAAACACTAATTAAAAAAAGTGAAAATCTTATCAATCTTGAAAAAGAAGTTGGAATTCTTGTTGATAAACAAAGAGAAGAACTTGAAAAAATATCAGGTTTAACTAGTGAAGAAGCAAAAGATGTTCTTTTAAGTGATATTGAAAAAGAAGTTAAACATGATGCTGCTATGATGATTAAAGAAATTGAAACAAAAGCTAAAGAAGAAGCTGATAAAAAGGCTAGAGAAATTATTACCTGTGCTATACAAAGATGTGCAGCTGATCATGTAGCTGAATCAACTGTAAACGTGGTTGCACTTCCTAATGATGAAATGAAGGGAAGAATCATAGGAAGAGAAGGAAGAAACATTAGAACATTAGAAACATTAACAGGAATTGACTTGATTATTGATGATACTCCGGAAGCGGTTATTATTTCTGGATTTGATCCGATAAGAAGAGAAGTTGCCAAAATAGCCCTTGAGAAGTTGATAGCAGATGGAAGAATTCATCCAGCTAGAATAGAAGAAATGGTAGACAAAGCACAAAAAGAAATTGAATTAGTCATTAAAGAAGAAGGCGAACAAGCAACTTTTGAAACTGGCGTTCATGGATTACATTTAGAATTAGTAAAATTATTAGGAAGATTAAAATTCAGAACTAGTTATGGACAGAATGTATTAAAACATTCAATTGAAGTAGCATATTTAGCTTCAATCATGGCATCTGAATTAGGTATTGATCCGACTATTGCAAAGAGAGCTGGATTACTTCATGATATCGGTAAAGCAATAGATCATGAAATGGAAGGACCACATGCATTATTGGGAGCAGAGATTGCTAAGAAATTTAAGGAATCTCCAGCTGTAGTAAATGCTATTGGAGCTCACCATGGTGATTTAGAACAAACTTCTATAGAAGCTGTACTGGTTCAAGCGGCTGATGCAATTTCAGCAGCAAGACCAGGTGCGAGAAGAGAGACTTTAGAAGCTTATATCAAGCGTTTAGAGAAACTTGAAGAAATAGCAAATTCATTTGAAGGTGTAGATAAATCATTTGCTATACAAGCAGGAAGAGAAGTTAGAATAATGGTTAAGCCAGAAGAAGTTGATGATTTAGGATCTGTTGAAATGGCTAGAAGCATTATTAAAAGAATAGAAGATGAGATTGAATATCCAGGACAAATAAAAGTTAATGTAATTAGAGAAACAAGAGCAGTTGAATACGCTAAATAATCCTCTTATAATAAGAGGATTTTTTTATTGCCGTAATATACTTTTATATAAGAATTTAATTGGAAGAGATCCAAAAAAATTCATACTATAGGTGAATTAGTATCACAAAAAATGAAATTTATCCATCATTTTGAATGTAACTTTACAAGATTTTATTTACAATGGATGAAGGAAGTGTTATAGTAATATCATAAAAAGAAAAAATAAGTAAAAGGGGAATATACATATGGAACTTTCAAGTAAAGCTAAAAAAATATCTCCATCATTAACCTTGGCGATAACTGCAAAAGCAAAAGAGTTAAAAGCTAAGGGTGTGGACATAGTAAGTTTTGGAGCTGGAGAACCAGATTTTGATACACCTCAGAATATACAAGAAGCTGGTATTAAGGCAATTAAAGCAGGGTTAACAAGATACACTGCAGTTGCAGGTATTGTTGAGTTGAAAACAGCTATTACTGAAAAATTTCAGAAGGATAATAATCTTACATATAAACAATCACAGATAATTGTTTCAACTGGAGCAAAGCAGAGCCTAGCTAATGCGTTCCAAGCTGTTTTAAATCCTGGAGATGAAGTTATAATTCCAGGAGCTTATTGGGTAAGTTATCCAGAGTTGATTCAATTAGCAGATGGAGTACCTGTAATAGTTGAAACGAAGGAAGAAAATGAATTTAAATATGATTTTAATGAATTAAAAGCAGCAATTAATGATAAAACAAAAGCTATTCTTGTGAATAGTCCAAATAATCCAACAGGTACTGTGTATGGTAAAGAAGATTTAGAAAAGATTGCAGAGCTTGCTAAAGAGCATGATTTAGTTATTATTTCAGACGAAATATATGAAAAGCTTCTATATGGAGAAGAAAAACATATTAGCATTGCAAGTCTTAGTCAAGATGCATATAACAGAACAATAGTTATAAACGGAGTATCAAAAGCTTATGCTATGACTGGGTGGAGAATTGGTTATGCAGCTGCTAGTGAAGAAATAACTAAGTTAATGACCAGTATTCAGAGTCATATAACATCTAATCCAAATTCAGTTGCACAATATGCTGCTTTAGAAGCATTAACTGGAGACCAAAGTGATGTAGCTAATATGGTTAAGGCTTTTGAGAAAAGAAGAGACTTTATGGTTGAAAAAGTGAATGAGATTGAACATGTTTCATGTATTAAACCCAAAGGTGCATTCTATGTTATGGTTAATATTAGTGAGACATTTGGTAAATCTATAAATGGAAAAGTGATAAATACTTCAATGGAGTTCGCAGAAGCGATACTTGATGATGAAAAAGTCGCTGTTATTCCTGGAATAGCATTTGGTATGGAAGGATATATCAGATTATCATATGCAACTTCTATGGAACTTATAAAAGAAGGATTAAAAAGACTTGAAAACTTCATAAAAAAAATGCAATAATATAAGTATAAAGTAAACAACTTCAATTGAAGTTGTTTATTTTTTACTCTATAGAAATTATTAATCATAAATGTGTGAATCATTTATTGATTAAAGGTATATTGAATATAGATTGTGTTCTTGTACCATATAACTAAAAGGAGATATTGATGTGACTGAATCATTGATAAAAACGGGTGGAAATATTGTAAAATTCAACAAACATTTTATTGAGCATTTTCTTGAAATTAAAAGAAGAAATAGTGAATATACATCAATAAGTTATGAAAGAGATATAAAAGACTTTTTTAATGTGGAAGTAATAACAGAAATCACTCTTGAAGATATAATAAATGTTAATATTTTTGATGTAGAAGCATATATGTTGGATTTACACAATGAAGGTAAATCTTCAGCAACAATTAATAGAAAAATATCTGCATTAAGTTCTCTTTATAAATGGTTATTAAAATACCAAGATAATCGAACTGGCGTGTCAATTATTAAATATAATCCTTTTGGCAGCTTAAAGGATGAGAAGCCAAAGGTTAATAATAAAGAAACGGAATTTTTAACATTGGAAGAGAGCAAAATGTTAATTGACTCAATTGATGATAGCACTATATTAGGAATGAGAAATAAGGCAATATTATCACTGGCAATAACAACTGCTTTGAGAAAATCAGAAATAATTAATATTAAGTTTAAAGATATAAAAAAAATTCATGGATATGATGTAATACAAGTTGTAAGAAAAGGTAATAAAAAAGATATTGTAAAAATCCAAGCTAATGTATTGAAATTGATTAATACATATATTAATAGTACTAATAGAAGTTTTGAGAATAATGAGAATGAATATATATTTATAGGGCACTCAAGAAACGGAAATAATAAAGTAAAACTAGATGCTAGTACTCTTAATTACATGATAAAGAAATGTTGTGAAAGAGCTGGAATTAATAAAAAAATTAAGGTGCACTCCACAAGGCATACAGCAATAACGCTTGCAATAACATCAGGGGCGTCAATAGAAAAAGTTAGAGATTTTGCAGCTCATAAAAATATTGCAACTACAAATAGATATGTTCACTCAATAGATAAGCTAAAGGATAATGCTGGAGATCTAATTGATATTTTTGATTAGATACTTTATATTCCAATAGAGGGGAAGTTTTAAAATAAACTTCCCCTCTATTTAATTATACCACAAAACCTACATAAATTATAGACTTACAATTTATGGCTATATGTTATATCATAGTAACTGTCTCTTTAAAATGGAGGTAGAGATAAGTGAATAAGAACTTATTATCTGAAAATGGAGGGATTATCATGGAGTTATCTAATAAGGAATGGAAAGTAGAAGAGGATAGGCTTGATAGAATAAAGTTTGTAATTAAAAACCAATTAAGTGATTCAGAGAATAGTAGAAAGAAAGTATTTAATCAAGGTATGCAAATAGGACGTGATTTTTGGGATAATGACGTAACTGTTCCAGAAAATTCATTTGATTTAAAAGCCATTGTAGATATAACACAGAACCTTCAAGCTGTGAAAAAAGAGCAGCAAAAGGTTGAGATAACAAGTAACACAATAAGAAAATTGAAACTTCTGCAGGATAACCTTTATTTTGGAAGAATTGATTTTAAAGAATATGGAGATGAAGATAAGGAATCCATTTATATTGGAGCAGGTACATTAATAGATAATCTAGATATATTAATATACGATTGGAGATCTCCTGTTTGTGGAATGTTCTATGAATATGAAATGGGTAAGGCAGATTATGAATGTCCAGCAGGGCAGATAAAAGGGGAGATAACCCTTAAGAGGCAGTACAGCATTAGTGATGGAAAGATTAAATACATGTTTAATACAGATCTAAAGATAGATGATGAGATACTCCAGGAAAGTTTAAATAATAATTGCGATGAAAATATGAAAACAATCATAAAATCAATTCAAAAGGAACAAAACAGAGTAATTAGAAATAAGAATGAGGATGTTCTTATTGTTCAGGGACCTGCAGGGAGTGGAAAAACCTCAATAGCTCTTCATAGGGCTGCTTTTGTATTGTATAAATATCGTGAGAGTGGACTTAAGTCTGATAATATAGTAATCTTCTCTCCTAATGAGATATTTAATGATTATATATCACAAGTACTTCCAGAACTTGGGGAAGATAAAATATCACAAACAACCTTTATGGAATATGCTACGGATTCACTAAGAAGGAATTTAAGAATAGAAGATGGGTATGATCAGATGGAACAAATTCTTTTGGGAGAGGGACGTAATTCTTATAAGTTAAGAAGAGAAAGTATTATATTTAAAGGAACACTTGAGTTCCAAGAAATTGTAAGAAGATATATAAAACTTCTTGAAGAGAATACAATAAAATTCAGAGATATTAAATTTAAGGAATGGGTAATCATTACAGGGGATGACTTGAATGACCTTTATTACAACACATATAGAAAATGGCCTATTAAGCATAGATATAAAGAAATGATTAAGGATATTGAATTCAGACTGAAACAGAGTAATATAAAGAATTTGAGATATGAACAGATTGAAAAAGAAATAGATGAAGATAATCAATACTGTTACGAAGGTAACGATTTAACAAATGATTTATTAAATAGAGAGATGGTGAGCTTTCGAAATTATGTCAAAAACTTATTATCAATTAACGAAATGCAGGTGTATAAAAAGCTTTTAGGTAATATTCAATTATTTAATAAGATGGCTAGAGGGATTCAACTACCAGTAAATATTCGTGAGATTCTAAGGAACACATTAATAAATCTTAATAACAATAGAGTTATATTTGAGGATATAACTCCTCTGTTATATATAAAACATGCTCTTGGAGATGTGCGAAATATGGCACATATTAAGTACGTAATTATAGATGAGGCTCAGGATTATTCTCCATTTCAATATAGGTTATTTAAAGAGTTATATCCTAAAGCAGGATTCACAATATTAGGAGATATTAACCAATCTATTAATCCTTATGTGAACACATTGGACTATAATATTATAGCTAATATTTTTAATAATAAAAATTCTAATATAATAAAGTTACAAAAAAGTTATCGTTCAACAAAGGAAATATCAGACTTCACAAAGAGCATAATTAAAAATGAAAAAATCATTAATGTTTCAAGAGCGGGTAAAAAACCGAGATTAATAGAAGTGAATGATTACAAAGATAGATTAAATAAAATTAAAGCGAATATAGAATCCATGGTTAAAGGTGGATTAACGTCTATAGCAATAATATGCAGAACTGCTTCAACTGCTTCTAATGTATATAGAGACTTTAAAGAAATAGTTGGAGGTGATATAAACTTAATTAAAAAGGAAGATGAAAAGTTTAAGAGTGGAATAAATATTGTGCCATCATATCTTTCTAAAGGGCTGGAATTTGATGGAGTAATAATATTTGATGGTGATAAAGATGTTTATTCAAATGAGCAGGAAAGACTGTTATTCTATACAATTTGCACAAGGGCTTTACACAGACTAAGTATTTATTATAAAGGGATTCCTACTAAATTTATCAAGGATATTGATAAGGGGTTATTTTCAGAAGGATAAAGAGGATTATGAATTAATTAAAAAATAATAAATTAGAAATGTGGAAATGTATGAATTTTAATTTATTTAAGAACAAGAATTTTTCATTGTTCCTTTTTAGTCAAGGAACATCCTCTTTAGGTACAATGGGGTTACATTTCGCTACAGCTTATTATGTACTTAAAATAACAGGTTCTGCTAGCAAATTTGCATCAATAATTGTTTTAGGTATGATACCAAACCTAATATTAGCACCAATAGCTGGGCTTGTGGCAGATAGGGTTAATAGAAAGAAGTTAATTATTTGGGGTGATCTAGTCAGAGGGGTATTTGATATTGGATTGTTTATATATGCATTATTCGGAAACATAAATATTGAGATACTCTACGTATTGGTTATCTTCTCTTCTGTATGTGAAGTTTTTTTGCACCGGCGTTTTCTACAATATTGCCGTCTATCATACCTAAAGAAGATTTAACAGATGCTATTACAATAAAACGAACGATTGGAAGGTTGATAACAGTAAGCACACCAATAATAGCAGCAATGATCTTTGAAGTATGGGGATTTAGGATGCTATTACTTTTAGATGGGGTCACGTACTTAGTTTCTTCTTTTATTGAATGTTTCATTAATATTAATCGTATGTTCTTGTGGTATGTCTTTATTATTATTAAATAGCTCAATTCTTAAATTTATACAAGATAAATCGCAATATATAACTATATTTTTCGGGGTTAGTATTTTTATGTTTTATATATTTAATGCTTTTTGGGGTGTATTTTATAGTGCATTATACCAAAGTTGTATTCCAATTAATATGCTTGGAAGATATGCAGCTACAGAGGGTGGGGTTATTACTTTAGCAAGACTGTTAGGGTTAAAGATGTATGGATATTTCTTTGATATGGATGGTTTAATAATTCCAATGAGTGTATTAGGAGTTGGAATCATACTAAAAATATTGGTTCAGGTGTTTTTTATAAGAGAAACAAGGAATGGAATTGGTCTATAAATAAAATTATGAAAATAATTGGAGGAGAAAATATGAATATAGAGTATAAACAAGGTGGTAAAGAATTATTAGATGAAATAAAACTATTATGGGAGAAGTTAAACGAGCATCACACAGAAAAGTCAAAGAATTTTAAAGAGAGATTTCAAAGCTTTACATTTGAGTGGAGAATTGGAAAGTTAACAGAAAATGAAGACAGAAATATTAATGTTATTCTTGTAAGGGATAAAGAACTAAAAAGGAATATTGGTTATTGCCTTGCATCAGTCTTGGAATCATATGGGGAAATAGAGTCTTTATATATTGATCCTGTATATAGAGGGTTAAATATTGGAGAGAAACTAATGACTGAGTCCCTTGAGTGGATAAATAGCTATGAGGTGGAAGATATTATGATAGGGGTTGCGGGTGGTAATGAGGATGCCTTTGGTTTCTATGAGAAATTTGGATTTTATCCAAGAGTAACAAAGTTGGGAATAAAAAAATAAAAATAAAATATAAATAAACATTTACAAATTATTAAATATATAGGATAAAATGAAAGATTTGGTTTGAGCGTGATGTAATATATCTAACAGAATTTTTTTTGGAGGATATATGAGAAGGAACTATGTTTTATCAAATAAGAAAAAAATGACAATTGGTATTTTAGTGGTATTTATTACTCTACTAATAATAAGAGAAGTAGGAATTATAGACGTAAACTTATATAAAACTGAAGTAAATAAAAATTTCACAGCTACTTTAGTTAGGTCTTGTTATAGTGAGTCTGTTGGAAAAGAAGAAACAACCATCGGAAAAGATATATCTTATTATTATGATTTATATAATAATGATGAAAAACTAATAGAAACTAATTATATAGGTAATAAATATTCCATAAAACTGAATGCGTTTATTGTAACTGGAAAGTTTGAAGGCAATTATTATTTACCATTATATAAAAAATTCAAAGTAAGTTATACAGTTAAAATTGAAAATGCTCAACAATCTGATAAGAGCAAAATTAATGGTGATATGAGTGGAACAGTGGAAGTTCTTATAAAAGGGGTATGTTCTAAAATAAAAGCAAAGGAAATCGCAAATGATAGTATTATATTAGAAGTAAGAAAGTATTTGGATTCAGTTAAATAAAATAGTATAGCCATAACTTATTTATTTTCCAAAATATGATAAAATTTTATAAGTAATATAATGCAATTGTATTATTTTGCAAAATTCAAAGGGGGGATTGCATGAAAAACATTATAACTATACAACATACACAGTCTATCCATCACACTAATGGAATGGTTGGGTCATGGACAGATTGGGATTTATCAGAGCAGGGGATAATACAAGCAAATAATATTGGAAAAAATTTAATGAATCAGTTAAAGGATAAAAACTACATAATGTATTCGTCTGATTTATTGAGAGCTAAACATACAGCTGAAATTGTAGGAGAACATATAGGAATAGCTCCAATTTTAGCTACAGAGTTAAGAGAAAGAAACCTTGGAAAGTGTGTTGGAAAATCTGTACAATGGATGAAAGGTAATATGGAAGTGAAAGAAAAATCTATTGACGATAAGATGTTTTCTGATGCAGAAAGCAGAAGAGATGAATGGAATAGATTATTACCATTTTTCAATGAGATAATCAACAATGAGCATGAAAATATAATTATTGTTTCACATGGAGATTTACTTAGTGTATTTAATGCAATGTGGTTATCTATGGATGTTTCAATGCTAAATTCATGCGAATTATTTGGTTATGCTGGTGGTGTTAGTTTTATGTATGAATTAGCTGATGGAAAAAGAGTAATTAAGAGAATGAGCGATATGTCATATATTAAGTAAATGAAGATTGAAAGTAATGAAAAATACAATTTATCGAATAGATTCTACCAAGCGTGTTGATTAACCATAAATTGTAATTAAATATATATAGAAAAAGAACCTCATTTCTGTTAAAATAGTTGTTCTGACACGACTAAATAAACGAAAGAGGTCCTTCATGAAAAAGTCTAACACAATCATTGATATTGCACAAGTATATTTAACGGAACCCCATTTGCAAACTGCACTTTAGGAGTTTTTGCACATAGGAAATCGAAAATCTATAAAATAAAACTACAATATGTGGTATAATAAAAAAGAAAAATCTAGTGTGAATTACTTTGAAAATTACGATAGGAATGGATTGTGAGGGAAGTATAGTGAACTTAGATAAGAGCATAATAGATGAAATAGTTATGATATCAAAAAAGTATGAGAATATTGAGAAGGTAGTTGTTTTTGGGTCGAGGGCAAGAGGGGATAATGAAACAAAAAGTGATATTGATTTAGCAGTATATGCTACTAATAACATAGCTGAATTTATTGAAGAAATTGAAATGAGGACATCTACATTATTAGAGTTTGACTTTTCAGATATGAATAGAACTTTTGATCCTCTTTTTGTGGATCAAGTGGAGAAAGATGGTGTAGTGATTTATGAGAAACATTGAGTTTAAACATATGAATTTAAAAAAGGCTTATAATAGGTTGGTAGAAGTAGGCGATATGTATGATGGAGAAAATGATATCATTAGAGATAGATTAATACAAAGATTTGAGTTTACATATGAGTTAACTCACAAAACTCTTAAAGAGTTTATGAAATACTTAGGAGTGACACTTGAAAATTCATTTCCAAGAACAATATTTAAAAAGGCGTATGTTAATAACTTAATTTCAGATGATCAGATATGGATTAATTTATTAGAAGATAGAAACTCAACTTCTCACATATATAATGAAAACTTAGCTAATGATATAGCTAAGAGAATTGTAGAGAAGTATATAACTGCTATAGGTGAACTAGTGGAGAATTTACAAAAGTTATTGTAAGATTCAAAATAAAAGAGATTATTAACCAGGGCAAACGCATATAAGATTTTTGGGCGGTAGCCCTTTTATTTTTGCCAATTAGTGATTATAATTGATGAAGTAGAACAAAAGAGAAAGGAAGATTACTATTAAACAAGACATATTCGATATTGAAGAAATTATTTTTGATGTATTTAATGAATTAACTGATCCTAGAACAGGAAGTAATTCTCGCCATAAATTAGTAGATATAATGGCGATAGCCATGTGTGCGGTAACCTCCGGCGCTGAGGGATGGACACAAATGGAAGCTTTCGGTCAAGCAAAAGAAGAATGGTTAAAAAAATACCTAGAATTGCCTCATGGAATTCCATCACATGATACTTTTAGCAGAGTTATTTCATGTATTAAACCAGATGAATTTCAAGAATGTTTCATTGAATTAATGAAACATTTCACCAATGTAACTGATGGTGAAATTGTTTCTATTGATGGCAAGACATTGAGAGGTTCTCATGATGAAAATACTCATACTTCAGTAACTCATATGGTTAGTGCTTGGGCTAACGCAAATCAACTTGTTCTTGGTCAAGTAAAGACACATGAAAAATCGAATGAGATAACAGCAATTCCTCAGTTATTAAAGCTTTTAGAGCTTAAAGACACCGTTGTTACGTTAGATGCCATGGGATGTCAAAAATCTATAGCTAAAAATATCGTAGATAAAGAAGCAGACTATATTTTAGCACTAAAAGATAATCATAAGAATCTTTGTACTGATACAAAACTTTTTTTTGATTCTCTATTAAATAATGAATTTGAAGATTTCACTTATCAATATCATCAAACAAAAGAGAAAGACCATGGAAGAATTGAAACAAGAACATATTACCTTGTGAATGATATTGAATGGCTTGAGTGTAGAACTGATTGGAAAAATCTCAATGGAATTGGTATGGTTGAAAGCAAGCGTATAGTTGATGATAAAGAAAGTGTTGAACGTAGGTATTATATTACTAGTCTTAATGATAATGTTGAACTCTTTGCCAAAGGAGTGCGAAAGCACTGGGGAATAGAGAATAAAGTTCACTGGGTGTTAGATGTATCATTCAATGAAGATAAATGCCGAATTAGAAAAGATCATTCAGCTGCAAACTTGGCAGTTATAAGGCATATATCAATGAATTTATTAAGGAAAGAGAAAACATTTAAAGGTGGCATAAAAACAAAAAAGCTTAAATGTGGATGGGAAGTTGAATATCTAGAAAAAGTTATATTCACACCACTCCGCGGTTAAAAAATAATCAAAAAATACTTACAGGGTAAATATAGGGTGTAATTTCTGAATATTCAGTTTTGGGATCTTTAAGTTAATTATTTTTATAAGAATAAAAAAATCTCAAATCACCCTATTTATGTATGCGTTTTCCCTGGATTATTAACAGTAATCTCTTTTATTTTTTAATAGAATCAATATTTATAGTGGGAAGATTTAGCTTGAATTTTAAGGATAAAAGGCGTAAAATCAATGTTACAAAAAAGCTGATGTAAAGAGAAGCTATTTGTGGAATATGGTCGTATGAGAAATACATAGCTATAGCTCCTACAGCAGATGCCGAAGCATAGATTTCTTGTTTTAGAATTAATGGAATATCTCTAACAAACACATCTCTTAATACCCCACCCCCTACACCAGTTAGCATTCCCAGGCAGGTTACACTAAATAAATTGGTCATATTATGAGTAATGGCTATTTTAGCTCCTATTGCCGTAAATGCACTTAAACCTATAGCGTCACCAATTAAAAATACAGTTAATTTATTTTTAATTGGTGAGTTAAGTTGAAATTTAATCAATACAGGATATAGAAAGAAAGTAAATACGGATGTAATAATACTTATAACAAAATACTTAGGATCTTTAAAGATAGTTGGAGTAAGATTTCCAATAAGAATATCTCTAAATAATCCTCCGCCACATGCAGTTACAATAGACAAAGTAATAATTCCGAATAAATCTAATTTCTTACGTATTCCTGCTAAAGCTCCAGATATAGCAAACACCATAGTTCCAATAATGTCAAACATGTTTAACCAAATCATAGTACATTCTCCTTTATAAGTATTTTATATGTAAATACAATTAAATCTAAATATAAAACTGAGTGTTCATTTGTTAGTAAAAGATAAAAGGACAGGGAATAAAAAGTATAGCAAAGCTACGCTTTTTATTCCCTGTCCTTTTATCTGAAAGATTCCCTTTAAAAAACTAATCTTATTAAAAGTTGCTTCTTTGATGCCCCATTAAGGGGTCTCTCCAGGGGTGTGTCAGATTATTGTATAAGACCTGAAAGTTTCAAAACAAATTCAAAGCTTAGTTTGTTTTTTTCTCCTACGGTTATCTATAAAGATATCTCCAATAATCTTCATTCACAAATATTAACATTTATGTTTTATTTTATGAATTGGATGGAAAGTTGTCAACATGAATTTTCTAAAAACACCTTAATTATATAAGAAATTTATAGTTTAGAAATAGTATTAATCAGTAATAATATTGTATAAGTGTATCAGAGTGTTAATGCTTTATTGACTAACTTATTTAAATTGGAATATAATTGTAGTATAGCTACAATAGCTGCTGAAACATGAGAGTATATTTATTACAATATGGGAGCATTAAGTTATTCAGAGTAAATTGAAACTTTTAGTTAAATTTAATGTTAAATGAATTAGAATATTCACAAATCTAGAGTTACTATAGACTTGTTTTTATGGAGGGGGAAGTATGAAGATAGAGTATAAACAAGGTGGTAAAGAATTATTAGATGAAATAAAACCATTATGGGAGAAGTTAAACGAGCATCACACAGAAAAGTCAAAGAATTTTAAAGAGAGATTTAAAAGCTTTACATTTGAGTGGAGAATTGGAAAGTTAACAGAAAATGAAGACAGAAATATTAATGTTATTGTTGTAAATGATAAAGATAAGGACAAGAATATTGGTTATTGCCTTGCATCAGTATTAAAACCATATTCAGAAATTGAGTCTTTATATATAGACCCAGAATATAGAGGGTTAAAAATCGGTGAGAAACTAATGAAAGATTCACTTCAATGGATAAATAGTTATGAGGTTGAAGATATTATGATAGGGGTAGCAGGTGGTAATGAAGATGCTTTTGGTTTCTACGAAAAATTTGGTTTTTATCCAAGAGTAACAAAGTTGGGAATCAAAAAATAATTGGTATTAAATATCAAAAGCAACTTGTCGGTTATAGATAAGTTGCTTTTGTGACTAATTTAACTTTTTTGCAAATTATTACAATAAGAATCATTCTATAATAATTAAGTGATATAATGGAGTAGTTAATTAGGAGGAATACTATGAAAACGTAGATTATTTTATGATAACTATATTTTTCTTGAAGAGAGAATCAAACATTCTGATATGATCGATTGGAATGGAGAAGTATAGAAAATATATAATATGATTAGGGGCGAGATCAATGAAAAATAAAAGTAAATTCATTATAATTATGATTATAGGTATAATAACAATCTGTACTATAATATTATCTTTTAAGAGTATAGGTTTAAATCAAAGAAAAACAGAATTGGAAGAGGAAGTTGATAGGCTAAAATCAACAATGGAAGAACAAAATAAAAAACTCACCAGCCAATCAAATGAAAATAAAAAATTAGAAGAAGAATTAGCTACTTATAAGGGAGCTACAGAGGATGAAAATGATAAACTAATTGAAGAAAATATAGAGATATTATCATTGCATAAGCAAAGTGAATACCTTAAATCGGCTCTTAGAATAAATGAATATAGTAACAATAAGGTGGAATTTTTCCCTCTTTATCATACAACAGGTAAAAATATTGATGGATATACTGAAGAAGAGGGGATTGGGGGATATATATTAGTAGATAAAAACTTATCTATAAAAGAAAAGATGCAGCTAATTGCTAATAATGTATCTAGAAGTTATTTTGGTCTCCCTATTGAAGTGGAAAAAATAGAAGATAGAGAGGGTAAAAAGTTTGCTGTAATTAATCTTGTTGAGTATACTGAAGATGAATGGGATGAATGGTCAAAAAATTTTCAAGGAACAACACGAGAGACCTTTACAATAAGTACTCTTGAACGAAATTTTATACAAGAACAATATTATGGTAATTGGATAGATGGTATTGAAATTCAACAAAACCATGGCATTAGAAAAGCAGGGCATATAGGTGATATTGACTGGATTGTATACAGAGATGATAATATTAAAAAATCTAAGAAATATAAATTGCAGGAATTTTTACACTCTGAGGATGATAAAGATAAATTTCAAATAGTTGGGAATAAAATTATTTCAAAAGATGGCAGCATTTTAATTCAAGAACCTGTGAAAAGGGGAAATCAATGGACTTATAGCAATATGCTTACTGTAATAACAAGAGTAGATTTTAGCTATTATGATGGTAATACGTTTAGTGGAGAAAATATAGAAACTCTTACACTAGATTTAAGAGATGGAACTATACTTAAAAGATATATTGGAAAAGGAAAAGGGTTAATAAAGGAAGAGTTATTATATCCAGATAGCTTGTTTAAAAATTAAACACTTATTACATCAATTTTAAGGAGGAAAGAGAACGGGGGCATTTGTAATACCCTCTCTCATAAATGATATAAAATGGACAAGAATAAAAACATAAATAAACTTAAGGGTTATATATTATTGATAATAGGAGTAACTCTACTGCTCTATGTTATGATATACACAATTGTTTATAGAAAGATAGGCTTTGGAATAGGAATAATAAGTATATTGTCAATCTTTTTCTGTATTGATGGATTTATAAAAAAATTCGTAAAGAACAAAAAAGGAATTATGTTATTGATAGAGAAGATATTATATGGAATTTTAATAGCAACTTTAATATTTTTCTTTAGTGGTGAAATATTGATTCAAAATGGATTAAGGGAAAAGAATAAATCTAGTATGAATAATATGGTAATACTGGGATGTGGTCTTGAAGAGAATGGCGATCCATCACAAATGATGAAAAATAGACTAGATGCTGCATTAGAATATATTGCTGAAAACGATATTGAAACTATAATTGTTAGTGGTGGTAAAGGTAGTGATGAAAAATTCGCTGAATCTTCAGTAATGAAAAAGTATCTAGTAGCGAATGGGATTAAAAGTGATAAGATCATTGAAGAAAATAAATCAACAAGTACCTTTGAAAATCTGAGTTTTACAAAAGAATTATTAGAAAAAATTCAACAAAACGAGAATGAAGAGTATAGCTTAATAATAGTGACTAGTGATTTCCATATGTTTAGGTCTAAATTAATAGCTAATGAACTTGGATTTAATGTGAAAGGTGTACCTTCTTCAATATCAATGATAGAAATACCCCAAAGGCATGTTAGGGAATATTTTGCAATTATTAATACAATCATGTATAATATTGGTTTATAATGCAAAGTTGGGGGGATTGAAATGAAAATAAAAATATTACACACAAACGATATTCATAGTAATTTCGAAAATTTTAGCAGAATAGCAACAAAGATAAAGGAGTTAACAGATGATAATACTTTAATATTTGATGCTGGGGATTTTGCTGACTTTAAAGACATTACACTTCAAGGAACAGATGGAGAAGCAGCAGATGAAATGCTCTATGAGGCTGGCTATGATGCACTAGCAGTTGGTAACAATGAAACTTTTAATGGCCTTAATATTTTGAAAAATATGGGTAGTAAATCCAAGGTTCCATTGGTTACTTGTAACATTGGAGAGAAAGGTAAGGGGTACATAGAGGGAATAAAGAAGAGTGTTTTAATAAATAAATCTGGACTAAATGTTCTTGTAACAGGAATTTCACCAAATCTAGGGGAATTTCTTGATCTAGATGGAATGGAGATTAAGGATTACCATGAAGCTATAAGGGAAGAAATAAGTAAGTATAAAGGGCAGTATGATATTTGTATTCTTATATCTCATTATGGAATGACAGCTGATGTGGATATTGCTGAGACTATACCTGAGATTGATGTTATAATCGGGGGGCACTTTCATATATTAATGGACAAACCTAAAGTGATAAATGGGTGTGTAATTCATACCTCTGGGCAATTTGGAGAGCATCTAGGAGTGCTAGATTTACAAGTAAATCTAAGCAATGACCTTGGACAGCGAGTAATGCTTGTTGAGGGGAAGAATATAAAAATACATGAATGTGAAAAAAATCATAGAATAATAAGAATATATGATCAAAATAAAGAGATAGCATTAGATCGATTATCAGTGCCATTACATGAAATTGAAGAAAATCTATGGCATGATAATATTGAAGAGAACCCTATGAGTAATTTTTTGGCTGATGCACTTTATGACTTTTTAGATTGTGATCTTGGAATGATAAATAGTGGAGTTTTAAATGGTGGAATAAGAAAAGGTATTGTTAGTAAGAAGAAACTAATAGAAATATGTCCATCACCATTAAACCCAACTACTTTTGATATTAAAGGAAAGTATATTCGACAGGCATTAGAGGAATCAATTTATGGGGATAAGTGTTTAAAAGATGGTAGAGGACCAGGTTATAGAGGAAGATTTCTAGGTAGATTGCATGTATCAAATATGGAGATAAAGTATACAGGAAGAATAATATCAGAGATTTTAATTGGTGGAGTTAAATTAGAAGATGAAAAAATATACAAAGTAGGAACGTCAGATTATCTTCATAGGGGTAGTGGATATGAATCTTTAAAAAATAACTCAAATGTGGAATACAATGAAGATTATTTAAGAGATACATTGGAAAAATATTTAGATAATAAAGAATTGGTAAGAAAAGCTCTTTGTCATAGATGGAGAGAGGAATAATGAATAGTATTTATGGTAAAAAATAGCACCTTATTTAATAGGGTGCTATTTTTATTTATAGAAATCATGAATAATAATAGTAAAATATGTAACAATGTGATATTTATTATCATATTATAGATGTAGGGGTTAATTTACACCCTCAAAATTAAACTTGTTTTATATAAAAAGGAGATTAATTAATTAAAATCTGGAGGATTAAAATGATATTATCAAAATTCAGAAAAATATTTTTTGCAGTAGTATTTTCGATACTTTTAGCAGCAGGTACTAGTGTGGTTTATGCAAATACAGATACAGATGAGCAATTAAATACTGAACCTGAAAATTGTAATTTAAAAATTAATTTTAATGAATTAACGCTTAATAGTATCGAAATCAAGAACCAAGACAATGAAACTATTGCTTTAAAAGATGAAACTAGTGACTTCGTAGAATTTAATTTACCAAAAGGTACTAATTATAAAGCAGTACTAAAGCAGGGAGATAACGGATACTACACTTATAATGACGTAAACTGTAGTGCTGAAAATGCCCTTCTTGATAAAAGTAATCTCGTTATTGATTTTCAGGGTATCAAGAATATAAATAGAATTGAGATATTAAAAAAAGGTAATAGAGTAGCGTATAAAGATTACCAAAGTGATACTTCAAATTTTACGCTTCCTAATGGTAAATATGATATCAATTTAAAAAAAGGTGGCTCCAGTTATTCTGTAAATAATTTTGTAGTACTGGGGGATAGTGTTATTCTAGACGATATAGTATCAAAATTAGAAGTAAAATTTGATGGTATAGAGAATGTAAATAGAATAGAAGTATTGAAGAACGGAAGTAGAGTAAGTTATAAAGATTATGTGAGTAATAGTGCTAGCTTTACTTTGTTTAAGAGCAGTTTACCATATAAAATTAAGCTTACAAAGGGCGGAATGGTATTTGAGACTGAGATAGTATGTAATGAAGACGAGGAAACATTAGTTGTACCTGTAACGCAAATGACGGTAGATTTTAATGGTGTAAATTATGTTAATAGAGTAGAGGTATTACAGGAAGGAAGTAGAGTAAGTTATAAGGATTATCAAAGTAATAATACTAGTTTCAATGTCTTTAAAAATAGTTTACCATATAAAATTAAGCTTAAAAAAGGCGGAATGGAATATGAAACTGAGATAGTGTGTAATGAAGACGAGGAAACATTAATTATTCCTGTAACTAAAATGACAGTAAATTTTGATGGGATAAATTATGTAAATAGAGTAGAGGTATTACAGGAAGGAAGTAGAGTAAGTTATAAGGATTATCAAAGTAATAATACTAGTTTCAATGTCTTTAAAAATAGTTTACCATATAAAATTAAGCTTAAAAAAGGCGGAATGGAATATGAAACTGAGATAGTGTGTAATGAAGACGAGGAAACATTAATTATTCCTGTAACTAAAATGACAGTAAATTTTGATGGGATAAATTATGTAAATAGAGTAGAGGTATTACAGGAAGGAAGTAGAGTAAGTTATAAGGATTATCAAAGTAATAATACTAGTTTCAATGTCTTTAAAAATAATTTACCATATAAAATTAAGCTTAAAAAAGGCGGAATGGAATATGAAACTGAGATAGTGTGTAATGAAGACGAGGAAATATTAATTATTCCTGTAACTAAAATGACAGTAAATTTTGATGGGATAAATTATGTAAATAGAGTAGAGGTATTACAGGAAGGAAGTAGAGTAAGTTATAAGGATTATCAAAGTAATAATACTAGTTTCAATGTCTTTAAAAATAGTTTACCATATAAAATTAAACTTAAAAAAGGCGGAATGGAATATGAAACTGAGATAGTGTGTAATGAAGACGAGGAGACATTAATTATACCTGTAACAACTTTAAGTCTAAATTTTAATGGGTTAAGAAATATAAATAGAATAGAAGTAGTACAAAATAATAATAGAGTAAGTTATAAGGATTATCAAAGTAATACAACTAATTTCAAATTATTTAAAAATAATAACCCTTATAAAATTAAAATTACTAAAAATGGCAGAGTGTATGGCTTTGATGTGATTTGTGATTTAGAAAATGTTCAAAAAAACATTGGTATTTTAAGATTATTAGATAGCACAGGTAATGGAATTTCAGATGGTGTAGCACAATACTATCAAGATGGATGGAAAAGTATATCTGATACAACTAATGACTATGGAGAATTACTATATGTTCTTAATGGATCAAATAATAAAATAAAATTTAGAATAGATTATAATCATGGAAGAGACGAAAAATGGCAAAATATAAATGAGAATTGTATAGTAATATTTGAAACAAAGAATGTAGAAATACAGCTTAAAAATAGTAATGGCGATTTAATAATAAACTCAAGTGGAAACGTAAAATACTACTTCGAAAGTTGGCACACATTTGGAGATGGAACAACTAATAATGGAGTAGTAAATATGGAATTATTACCTGGAAACTATAAGTTCATGATGGATTATAATAATGGAAGAGATTCAAAGTGGCAAATAATAACAGATGATCCAAAAGTAATATTTGAAACAAAAAATGTAGAAGTACAGCTTAAAAATAGTAATGGCGATTTAATAACAAACTCAAGTGGAAACGTAAAATACTACTTCGAAAGTTGGCACACATTTGGAAATGGAACAACTAATAATGGAGTAGTAAATATGGAATTACTACCTGGAAACTATAAGTTCATGATGGATTATAATAATGGAAGAGATTCAAAGTGGCAAATAATAACAGATGATCCAAAAGTAATATTTGAAACAAAGGATGTAGAGGTACAGCTTAAAAATAGTAATGGGGATTTAATAACTGACTCAAGTGGGGAAGTAAAATACTACTTTGAAAGTTGGAACACGTTTGGAAATGGAACAACCAATAATGGGGTAGTAAAGATGGAATTACTACCTGGAAAATATAAATTCATGATGGATTATAATAATGGAAGAGATGCTAAGTGGCAAACAATAACAAGCGATTCAAAGGTAATATTTGAAACAAAGGATGTAGAGGTACAGCTTAAAAATAGTAATGGGGATTTAATAACTGACGTAAGTGGGGAAGTAAAATATTACTTTGAAAGCTGGAACACGTTTGGAAATGGAACAACCAATAATGGGGTAGTAAAGATGGAATTACTACCTGGAAAATATAAATTCATGATGGATTATAATAATGGAAGAGATGCAAAGTGGCAAACAATAACAAGCGATTCAAAGGTAATATTTGAAACAAAGGATGTAGAGGTACAGCTTAAAAATAGTAATGGGGATTTAATAACTGACGTAAGTGGGGAAGTAAAATATTACTTTGAAAGCTGGAACACATTTGGAAATGGAACTCTTGATAATGGGGTAGTAAATATGGAATTACTACCTGGAAACTATAAGTTCAGAATTAATTATAATAATGGAAGCGATGAAAAATGGCAGCTAATAACAAATAGTGATACAATTTTATTCATTTATCATTAAATTTACAACTCACATTTGGCACTATAAGAATAAGTACTTCGGTTTTATGTAAAACTTATCACTATTAAGTAACTCTTAAAATTTAGTAAATAATGGGGCTGTCGCATTAGCATAAAAAAATATGCTAACGCGGCAGCGTTTTTTGTGTGGTTCATAGAAAATTTAATGATATTTTAACCCAAAATAAGCTCTATAATTAAAAAATGGTGCACTTTAATAAGCCTTTGATATTAAGGCTTTTTTTATTTCAAAAGTTTTTTAAATTTTAAAATTATGCACCCTTTTTAAGAGGAAAAAGATGTATTCCAGTTCTATCTGACTGAATTTTATTATGTAGCTTATTTATATTATGTGCCATTGCTAATAGAACACTTTCTGCCAAAACATTCTTTTTACCTTTACTTAGATATCTACGAAATCTCATATCCTGTTTTATCTGTGCAAAAGAGCCTTCGGCCTGAATACTTCGATTCATTCTCAATTCGCAGCCTTCTTCGCTTACAATTCTTTCAAGATTTTCTTTGCGAAGCATGTTGAATAGCTTTGAAGTTTCAAGATTTTTAACTCTTTCTTCTAGTGGTGTTTTGCAGTTATGTCCTTTTATGCATTTGCTCTTGTAAATACAGTTACTGCAGTCCTCAGAAGTATAAATTGTTTTTTCACTTATATAGCCTGTCTTACTTTTTCTTTTTACTATTTTATTTACTGTTAGTTTCTTATTATTTTTACAAGTATAATAATCACCAAATTCAGTATAATCCATATTATCTATTCTGCTTATATCATTTTTATATTTCCTTGTTTTTGATATTTCATAATTTGCTGGTTTAATATATGATAATTGTCCATTCTCTTTAACATAAACATAATTTTCTTCACTCTCGTAACCTGCATCCGCAACAATTTTAAAATACTTAAAGTACAAGAAATTCTCCATGCTTTTTATAAATGGAATCAATGTTGTCGTGTCCGTAGGCTGAGGGCCAACAGTAAGCCATACTATATATTCAGAATCTACTCCATGCTGAACATTATAACCTGGTTTTAACTGACCATTTTTCATAGCATCTTCTTTCATTCTCATAAAGGTTGCATCTTTATCAGTCTTGGAATAGCTATTACGGTTACCACAGGTATGGATTTTCTGTGTATATTCTTTTAACTTACCAAGATACTCCTCAAGTTTTTCAATGGAACGTTGAATAGGAGTTTTTCTTTTGCCACATCCATGTACAAATTCTATATTTCTTTCTTGTTTCAATGCATATAGCTTCTTGCGTAGCTTTTTTACATGCTTTATTTTTACCTTGTTCTCGTATACAAGCTTTATTCCATACAGTTCTTCACATTCAGCTACGAAATCAGCTAATTTAGAAAGTAATCTCTCCAAATTTTTTGAAACTGATTTTTTCCAAACGAAAGTATACTTGTTAGCACATGCCTCTATTTTTGTACCATCAATAAATATTGCATCTCCTAATATTTCTCCAATCTTATAAAGAAAATTTGTCATTTCAGCCATAATTATTTCTGAACAAGGAGCAAAGTGAAGACTACGAAACCTTGCAAAGGTAGAATGATCTGGCACTGGTGAACCTTCTAAAAGATACATGAAATTAACATCTCTTCTGCAGGAGATTTCCATTTCCCTAGAAGAATAACTACGATTCATGTAAGAATAAAGTACAATCTTCAGCATCTGACGAGGCGTAGCCTGATTTTCCCTTAATCGGGAATAAGTCGAATATAAATCTGTTAAATCCATCTCCTCTACAAACTGACTTAGCAAACGCACTGAATCATTATCTGGGATTATATAATCGATATTTAGTGGAAGTTTTAATTGATAATATCCACGATTTGAAGTATAATTTTTATGTAAATTAATGTATTTAGTCATATATTAATTTTACCATAAGTCTTCCACTCTTCCGAGTGGGAGATTTATTTTTTACGCAAAAAGGCTGTCGCACTAATCTTTTAGTGCGACAGCCCCTTTTATTTTATTTGCTCAAGTTTGATTATCAATTGTTCTTGAGGTATACTTGCAATTAAACAAATGTTATTATTTTCATACTAGATATTAGAACTGTGCACTAATTTTATACAGTTTTTTATTTTTGTGTGTATCAATTTAAAGATTTAATATTAATGGATTTGTGATTATAGGGGTGATTTTTTCAGAGTCCTTTTATCTTTACATAGAAGAGTAATAGGTAAGTTATATAGATAAAGGAGTTGTGAGGAAATGGAGTTTATAAAAAAATTATTTTCTAGCTTGTTTTTTAAATATGCAAAGAAGCAGAAACTTAAGATGAGTATTCTCGGGATAGCAATGATAATTACAGTTGGACTACAGATAGTTAGTCCGCAGATTACTAGGTTTTTTCTAGATGCGGCTAAAAATGGTGAAGAATTTAAGCACATTATGTATGCAGCAATAATGTTTATAGGGGTAGTAGTTGTCCAACAAATATTCTCACTAATAACAAGATATTTGGGAGAAACAGCTGCTTGGAAAGCTACTAATGAAATTCGTATAGATCTTGTGAAACATTGTCTAGGGTTAGATATGACATTCCATAAAGAATATCAATCAGGTGAACTTATTGAGAGAATAGATGGTGATGTTTCAGGACTTTTTGGATTATTTTCAGGAGTTGTTTTAAATGTTATAAATAACTTTTTGCTTTTAGTTGGGATTTTAGTAGTTCTACTATTTGAGAATTGGAGAATTAGTTTAGGACTATGTATATTTGCACTATTTGCAATGTATATTCTCTGGTTTGTTAAAAGGAAAACAGAAGTTCATTGGGAAAGAGCAAGTGAGATGAATGCTAAATTCTATGGATTTATTGGTGAACAGATTTCAAGTACTGAGGATATTGCTACATGTAATGGAAGAAATCATGTTATGAAAAAGTTTTATAAGATTATTAGAAAAATGTTCCCTGTAATAAGAAGAGCAGAGCTAACCTGGGCAAGTATTTGGTCAACTACAACAATAATATTTGCAGTAGGAAACATAATAGCTTTAGGATTATCAACTTATCTTTGGAGTAAGGGGGCTATATCTGTTGGTACTGTATATTTGATATTTAATTATACAGAACATTTAAGAAGGCCTATAGAACAGATGAAGGTCGATTTACAGGAACTTCAAGTTTCAGGGGCAAGTGTATCAAGAATAAATGAATTATTCAATATAGAAAGTAAACTAGTTAAGGGAGCAAAAGAACAATGTAACGATAAAAGTGGAACAGTGGAAGTTAAAAATGTATACTTTGAATATGAAGAAGGAGCTGCAGTATTGAATGATATTTCAATTGATGTGAAATCTGGTAATATTCTTGGGATTTTAGGGCATACAGGAAGTGGTAAGACAACACTAGCACACTTGCTGGTAAGACTGTATGATGTTACACATGGACAAGTCCTTATAAATGGTCAGAATATAAAGTCAATAACATTTGAAGACTTACGAAAGAATATTGCTTATGTTACTCAAGAGGTGCAATTATTCAATGCAACTGTTAGAGATAATATAACAATGTTTAATGAAGAAATTGATGATAAAACAATTTTACACATTATAGATGAGCTTGGATTGTCTAAGTGGCTAGATAAGTTACCTAATGGGTTAGATACAAACTTGGGGTCAAATAGTACAAACTTATCAGCTGGGGAATCTCAATTATTAGCATTTGTAAGAGTTTTCTTAAAGAATCCATCAGTTATTATTCTTGATGAGGCAACATCAAGAGTTGATCCTTTAACAGAACAGATGATTGAACGGGCACTAGATAAACTCCTTAAAGAAAGAACATGTATAATTATAGCTCATAAATTAAAAACATTAGATAGAGCCCATGAAATATTAGTTCTGGATAAGGGACGTATAATTGAACATGGAAATAGGAAGGATTTAATTAAAGATAAAGAATCAACTTATAGTAACTTACTGAACCATGGGATTGAGGAGGTGCTTGTCTAATGAAAGATAAAAAAGTAGAGACAAATGGTAGAAAGCTAACTTTGGACCTTATTAAATATAAACCAGGACTGTTTATAATCACAACAATTCTATGGATTATAAAAGACATATTACCTCTTGTGAATGGTTTTGTTATTAAAAAGGTATTTGATGTTATAGAGGGAACTTCTTCACTTAATGTTGGAGTACCTGGTCTATTAATGATTATTGCTACAATCGCTTTAATTGAAATAATAATATTCCAAGTTGCCTTCAGAACAAAAATAGCATTTGGATATTCAACTACTTCAATAATAAGAAGAAATATTTTGAACTCAATATTAAAAAAGCCTGGAGGTAAAGCGCTTAATTGCTTATCAGGACATGCGATAAACTCAATACGTGATGATGCTAATCAGGTAAAATCTCTATTAGGATGGATATCATGGCTTGTAGGTCAGATAATTAGAGCAATAGTAGCGATTATTATTTTATCTACTATAGATATTAAAGTCACATTTTTAGTTTTCCTACCTCTAGTTGTAATTGTATTATTTGCACAGAAATTTGAAAAGAAAGTTGAAAAGAACAGAGAAAAATCTAGAGAAGCATCCGCGAATGTAACAAGTGTTATAGGAGAAATATTTGAATCAGCTTTATCAATAAAAGTTTCTGCTGCTGAAGATGATGTGATAAATAGATTAGAAAAGTTAAATAACAAGAGGAGTAGGCTTTCAGTAAAAGATTCTATACTTACAACTTTAATTGATTCAATATACAATAATGCAGTGACAATAGGTACAGGCTTAATATTATTGCTCGTTGGTAGATTAATAATGACTGGTAGTTTCTCAATAGGAGACTTCGCAATATTCGTATATTACCTGAGTTATGTTACAGATACAATTGAATCGTTAGGAAACTTTATTGTATTTTCTAGACAAACAGGAGTATCCTTTAAAAGAATGTCAGAGCTAGTTGGTAGTCAAGAAGGAAAGGAATTAACAAAACACAAAGAAATATATTTTAATGAAAAAAATGCTTATAAACATAAAGAAGTTAATGATAGAGAGAATTTAAAAGTTTCAGATTTAAGAACTCTTGAAATCAAAAGATTGAATCACTGTTATGAAAATTCAATTAATGGAATAATAGATATTGAGTTCACTATTAAAAAAGGAGAAGTTACAGTGATTTGTGGTAGAACAGGAGCGGGTAAGAGTACATTAATAAAAAATATCATTGGGCTTATTTCTTCAGATTCAGGTGAATTATATTGGAACGGAGAAAAAATTGAGAAACCAGGTGAGTTCTTTATTCCACCTATATGTTCATACACACCACAGATTCCTAATCTATTTAGTGAAACTGTAAGAGAAAATATATTGTTTGGAATTGAAGATAATGAGGAGACTATGAACCAAGCGATATACTCGTCCGTACTAGAGAGTGATATCTCTAAACTAGAGGAGGGTTTAGATACAGTTATTGGCTCAAAAGGAGTTAAACTATCAGGAGGGCAGAAGCAGAGAGTTGCAGCTGCAAGGATGTTTGCTAGAAGAGGAGAATTGTTAGTTTTAGATGATATATCAAGTGCTCTTGATGTTAATACAGAGAAATTATTATGGGAAAGACTTTTCTCAGAGAAAAAACAAACATGCCTTATTGTTTCAAATAAGAAAATAGCTATAGAACATGCTGATAATATCATATTGATGAAAGATGGAGTTATTGAAGATCAAGGAAAGTTAGAGGAGTTATTAAGTAGGAATAATGAATTATTGCAGATAATAGCTTAAATAGAATTTGCAATCATGTTACAAAAGTTTGATTATCAATTTATCTTGGTATTACTGGAAACTGTGGAGTTGATTTTTTTAGCAATGGGATTAAAAATAAGGGGGACAATACTATGGGAAATAAGTACGAAGTTAAAAGTGAGATAATAGAGAATTTAAAAAGTCAAATAAATCAAGGTAACTTAAAAGAATTAGATAAGTTTTGGGATAAAGTAGAAAATGAAGGTGCACCATTAATTGAAGAAATAAGTGAGAACTCAAGTGAGATGCTTGTTACTTTTTTATATAAGGAAAATAAAGAGACAAAAAATGTTGTTGTAATAGGTAGTATCCCAGGATACAGATACAAGGAAAACACCATGGAGAAAATAATAAATACTGATTTATGGTATAAGAGCTATGTTATAATAAACGATGTGAAATTTAAGTATAAGTTTTCAATTAATGATTCTTTAGAAGAAGAGGATGAAAATAGATTTAACAATACAATTTCAGATTCATTGAATCCTAAAAAGTTTATTTGGGTAAAGGATGAGGATATAGAAGATGATGAAGAGAGTTATGATTCAGTATTTGAAATGCCAATGGTAAAAGAAGAAAAATGGGTGAAACAAAGATGTAATGATAAAAAAGGGAAGATGGAGTTTATTAGAGTTAATAGCAATACTTTAGGTGGTTCAAGGCGTCTGTGGATTTATTTCCGAATGGTTATGAAAAAGAAACTACATCATTCAATCTTGTAGTTTTAACTGATGGTTTTTGGTATCATAATCTATTATCTGCTCAAAATGTTTTTGATAATCTTATCAATGATAAAAAAGTTGAACCCTTTGTGGTTGTGATGATTGATACTTCCAGCGAAGATAGATACAATGAATTAACTTGTTCAGATAAAATGAGTGATTTTATCTGTTGTGAGCTAATAAAATGGATAAGAGAAAACTACAATGTAAATGAAGATGCTGCTAAAACAACTATAGGAGGATTAAGTCTTGGAGGACTTATGGCAGCTTATTTAGCACTTAAACACTCTGAAGTTTTTGGTAATGCTTTGTGTCAGTCAGGGTCATTTTGATGGAAAGAGGAATGGTTAATTAAAGAATATGAAAAAGAAGAAAAGTGTCCAGTGAGATTCTTTTTAAATGTAGGGTTGTTAGAGGATAGACCATACGACGATGAGCCAGTAATGATGGATTGTATAAATAAAATGAGAGATGTACTTATTGATAAAGGCTATGAAATGGAGTATCAACAATTCCAATCTGGACATGACTTCTTATCTTGGGGAGAAACATTAGCTGATGGATTAATCTCATTGATAGGTAAGTAAGAAGTAAGAAAATGAACCAAAGGGGATAAAAATATGAAAAAACGGTCAGATGAATTAAAAACATATAACTTAGGGGAAGCCTTTACATTAGAGAAAACAGAAGATAATAGGGAGTTTTCAATATGGTACAATATATACAAAAATTCAAATCCTTTTCATAGATTGAATTGGAGTGAGAATTTGAGTGTAATAGGAGAGAGCGACAACTGCTTCTGGGTAAATCTAAATAATTCAAGAATTGGTGGAGTTACTATGCAACCCAATGAAATAATAGGTCTATTTTTAATACCACCATACTCAGATTTATACTATGTACTAGAAAAGTTAGTGAAGTTACTTTTGCGTTGGTCTGATAGAAGTAAAAAAATATCTACTTATTCAATTTTATCAAATCAAGTTGACTATTATTATAGACTAGGCTTTAAGGTAGAAGAAAGTAGAAGATGTATGATTAGACCTACTCAAGAGTTTAATGTAACCTGGGATGAAAAATTTATTGTACAATCACCCCAAAAGGAAGATATAAAGAAAATAACAGAGCTATTATACGAAGCTAAAGTATTTGGCAAAAAAGTTCAAGATAAAGAAATAGATTTGGATTTGAAAGAATGTAAGTTTGTTGAAGATTACTATTCTAAAAATTATGATACTGATTTTGTAAATAATGCATCAACAATTATTTACGATAAAGAAGCAAAAGAGGTGATTGGAGTATGTTTAATATCTCTATGGTCAGGACTACCTAATGTATTTGAAATTGCAGTGAAGCCAAGTTACAGAGGACAAGGTCTTGCAAAGAAAATGGTACAAAGCGCTTTGTCTAAGTTAAAGGGTGAACATGATTTAGTTAGGTTATTTGTTACCCTTGGAAATCCAGCTGAAAATATATATTACAAACTAGGATTTTTACCAGGAGATACATATTGGGATATGTATATACCAGCACAAGTTGAAAATAAGTGATTGTATTAAAGGCTTGAATCAAGAATGATTTCAAGTCTTTGATTGTTCTAAAAGCATTATAACTAAGACTTTAGTATATATATTTTCTATATACTAACAATTAAGTTTTGTTTATTCCAATAAAGCACAATCAATATCGGGGAATATGTTAAAAATTATACATTTATGGTATACTTTACATAGACTTTTAAGAAAAATATGATTAATTAGTAAATAATATTTAAGATTAATGTAACTAGGAGTGATAAAATGAAAATTAATATTGAAAGTGAAAGACTTATTTTAAGAGAATTAGAAAAAAGTGATAATGAAAAGTTAACTGATATATGTAATCAGCCGCATATTTTGAAGTGGATGCCAGATTGGGAATCAACTATGGAGGAGATTGATGGTTCTATTCTTTTTTTTCAGAAATGCTATGTTGTAAATGATATCAATAAGAAACCTATATTGCTAGGTATTACATTAAAAGAAAATGATGAGATTATAGGGACGATTGCTTTAGGTCCGAAAGAAGAGGTAAATAATGAAGTAGAGGTGTGCTACTACTTAAGTAAAGAACATTGTAATAAAGGTTATATTACTGAAGCAACAAAAGTTATGGTCCAGTGGGGACTTAAAAGATATGATAAGGAATTTATAATGGCTATAGTAGAAATAGATAATATTCCTTCTCAAAGAGTAATTGAGAAATCAGGATTCACAAAGATAGATACAAGGGATGTTGAGCATGAGGGGGATATGAAACCATTCTTCTACTATCGTAAAAATAGGAGTGTAATATAAATGAAAGTACCAACTTTAGAGCAAGCAATGGAAAAGTTATTTTGGATTGAGAGATTATTTTAGTGAGAAAATTGGAAAGTCAATATATAAAGTGTTAGAAGTTGTAGTTGACTCTACTTTTGGTTTTTAGTCAATAAAGTAGAAACTAGGGGTGAGATTAGTATGAAAAATATATTTGAGAAATTGTTGGCAAATATAGGTGATAATGAATATATCATAAAAGTTACTCAACAAAAAGACCAAGAGTTTAATAAGATATACGATGTGTATGTAATTGAAACGGAAAATAATAAATATGTAGTAAAAAAAAGCAGTTCAAATTATGAAGCTAGGATATATGAGATACTGTGTAAGTATAAAAATATCTGTGTACCTACACTTTTGGGATATATGAAAGATGATAAAGAAGACATGTGGATGATTTTGGAGTATATTAATGGAGATACTATTAATAATGAAGGACTTAATACTTATTGTAAGTTAGCAAGTGAATTAGGAAGTATACATGGAAAGTTTCTTCAAAGTAGATCAATATAATTCTGAGTATAAATTCTTAAGAAACTCAAACAAAAGAATAGAAGATAAATTACTCAAAATTTGCGTAATGAATACTCTTGAAAGATATAACATTTCAAATGATGTTTTGAAAAGACTAGGTTCTATTATAAAAATAATTAGTAATAGACCACTAACATTAATTCAAAATGACTTGCTCCCAATTAATATAATAAAAGAGAAAGAAAAAATTAAAATTATTGATTGGGAACATGGAGCAATAGGGTGCTATACTACGGATATTGGCAGATTATTAGGGGATTTCCAAAATGATAAGGGGAATTATTGGGTTAATAACGAATGGGAAGAAGAGATTTTAAAAGTTTATTATATGGAAATATCTAAAAATGATGATTTTATGGTAACATATAAAGAGTTTTTATTTGATTATGAATGTTCAAAGTTAATTAACTATGTTGGCATTATATTTGCTTTTGTTATTAATGGATGGGAAGTTACTGATTGGTATAAATTAAATTATGAAAAGATGATTTGTCAATTAGAGTATTTAAAGAAATAAGATAAGAAGCAAGGGAAAATAAATTTCCCTTGCTTCTTATCTTATTGAAAGTGAATCTCTCACGAAGCTAAGAATACCCTGAATAACCTTTTCTGTATCATCTACAGTTTCACTTCCAAGAAATACTTTCATTCTCTCTTTATAATAATCAGATGCAAATGAAAACTGAAACATAATAATCAGATTATCTAGACAGAAAGAAAGGATTTTTTTATCCATATCTGAAGTTATTATCCCATCTTTTCTTGCTTTTTCAATTGCTTCACAATATAAGTTAGCAGTAATTGATTCTAGTTTAAACGAAAGTTTATCTGCAAATGATGAAAGACTTTGGGTAGTAATATTAATATATATTTGGTTTATTTCGGGGTAGATTAATGCATAATCTTTTGCTATCCTAAGAAGTTTTTCAAATGTATGAAAAAAATCACCCTCATTAATATTAATCTCTTCCAGTGCCTTTTCTAGAATGTGAAAGCACTCATCTACTACTGTGAGAAATAAGGATTCTTTTGAATCAAAATAGCTATAAATAGAACCAATGCTCACACATGCTTTTTTTGAAATAATATTAATATTGGTAGCCGTATAGCCATTAGCTGCAAATTCTGAAATTGCAACATTAAGGATTTTCTGTCTTCTATGTTTTGATATTTTTCCAAAGGTACTTTTATAAAATTTTTCTTTTGATTTTTCTTCTTCTCTAATATCAATTGCTAGATCCATTTTATCCTGATTTCTAAAACCATAACAAATAGTAACACTCACTATTCATACGATTTTTCACCTTATCCGACAACAAGGCGGTAGCATCACAGGATTCAACTACTTAGGTTAGTACCGTTATACTAAAATTCCACATATAGAGATTCCATAGTGAAATTTTATTTATACTTGTATCAAAATCAGCACGCTTCTAGATGTTTTGTACATGTATAAATAAATTATTGAACTGGAATCTCTATAGCCTTTACACTTCAATAATAACCAATGTACTATCTCCATATAAAGTACAACAGAATTGCGAGTGTTACTCAGCCCCTAATATTATTTATCCACCAAAGCCTTTCCTACTAGGTGTACTTTGGCAGTTTTCATTTATATTAAAGTTAATTATAATTTGCTATCCCTAATAAATTCTTCCTATTTACTATCCATAAATCAGGCTTGTCACCCACCTTTCTTTTTATATTTTTTCTTATTTCTGACCATTTACTCCATTCATTTTTCCTGTTAAACCTATCTTTATCATCAACTAATTTGTCAACCAATATCGTAGAAACTCTTTCTTTGAATCCGTAGCTACGTCTTGATATTACCATTCCAGCTCCATTATGGACTGCCATTCCATATTGATGGCAATATTTATACAATCCTATTTTACTTGTAAATTGAGGTTTAACTTTAACTACTTCAACACCTTCCTTAATACAAGCTGATTCGAGCATTTTTAGTAATTTACTGTATACAAACTGATGCTTTACTCTAAAAAATTTGCTATGCACATCCTTATCATTTTTGAACTTTAGATCTTCAATAGCAACTCCACATCCATAAGTTTTAGCAATTAAGATTACTTGTTTAGCAAGTTCTCCACAAAGGTTTTCGCGTCTATTACTTCTAGCATATTGTAATTCTCCTTGTTTTAGGTATGTGTGCCATTTATAATTACCTTTATTATCAATCATAGATAGAGCAAAACCATCTGGATTAGTATCTATGCCAATCATCCCATTATGCCCTGTATATATGACCTCAGATTTAGGTGATTCAAAAGTGATGTGTGCGTAACATTTTCCATTTCGCTTTATTAGTTCAACTTGATAAGCTTCTCCACTTTGTAGATGATTTATAAACATTTCTCTATAATTGTTGCCATTAACTTTACCAGTTTTCTTTGATAATTTTTGAGGTAAATATATAGGTACTTGTATTTTTAAAGCTCTATTTGATTTTGTTTTTTCTAATGTTGATATTTCTAAAAAACTCATGCCATTATTTACAACTACCCTTAAGTTGGGATTCCCTTTTTTGGTCTTGTCTCCCCTTGAATAGAATCTATTATTTCTGCATTCTTTCCACTCTTCGTTGCTTATTAACCCTTTACATCTTTTAATAAACATTTCTTTACTACCAAATGTAACTGGTGGAATAGTATTGTTATCCGCAAAGGATTGAAAATATGCCAATTTTCTTTGTCTCTTATCTAGTTTGCTCAATAAAGCATTTCTTTTTTTAGCAGATATTTTCTTTTTACCTTTTAAGATTTTTTTAATAGCTTTTATTTTAGAATTGTAGTTACTTATATTATCTTTTAATAATTCCTTTTGAGAAACTATTGTTTGTCTTGCATTTTCAATAGCATCCTTGGATTGACGAATATTTAAATTGTATTTATTGGCTACTATTTTTTCTAATTCACCTTTTTTAATTGTTCCTTCTAGTAATCTATTAAATGAATATCTAATAGCAGTGCAAAATATTAACATCATATTATCAATTATTGATCTTTGATCATCATTCAGATTTATCAATATTGCTTTCATTGTTATTTTCACTAATACTTTGCACCTGCCTTTCTTTTTCCAATTCAGTGATAGTTTTCTTTGATTTCCTTCCACCCCTTGCACCGTATAACCTTGCATTAAAACAAGTAACCATACTTACTAGATTATTAACCATTTCTTCATTAGGTTCTAATTTTTTATTTTATTCTATTACTTCAATACTAACATCTAATGATTTTGTAAACTCTTTAAGATAGTTATACCCAAATCTAGCCAATCTATCAGGATGCTCTACTATTATAGTGTCTACTTCATTTAATCTTCTGAACATCTTTGTTAGTTGTCTTCGTTTATCATTTAATCCACTTGCAACTTCTTCAAATATATGTACAATATTATATTGTCTCTCAGTACAATATTCTATTAATCTTTGCTTTTGTCTCTCTAGATTTCCATTTATTGTTGCTTCTTAGTTGAAGCTCTGCAATACACAAATACATCTCTATTGTTATTTTGTTTTTGATCATTAATGCCTAAAAAAACTTCTATATCATCCAAGTCATACCTTCTATGTCCGCCAGGAGTCTTGAATTATGTTTTAAGCTTACCTTCATTATCCCATATTTTAAGAGTTTTTATTGTAACACTCGTTACTCACTAACTTCTGATATGCTTATCATTTTACCAATATTCATAATCACCTCTGTAATAAGCATATCTTGATTTTAATTTATTGTTAATCCTATTTGTAATCAAATGTTACGATTTGTTATTAATTTTCGCAACTATTGCTACCTCCTTTGGTATTAAAATAACTATCTTTTATGGGAGCGTTAAAATATAACTTCCACTAAAGTTGTTTTAAAAAGTGAAATAACCATTCACATTTTTGAAACAAAAAGGGACGTGATTTTTGAGCCGCCCCTAAATAGAATTTCCTAAAGCATAAGCTGCTTTAACTGCTTCAAGTACTCTGCCACAAGAGAAGGAATCACCTATGTTGTAAATTTCAGAAGCGATTCGATTTCTTGTACACTTATAGTATAAATCATCTTTCGGTTGGGAACCAGTGCAAAGTATTACTTTATCTGTATTTATAGTAATATTATTGTTATTGGTTTTAATCTTTTTATTAAAAGGATTCACAATATTATCAGGAAGAACTGGAGTCCATGTTACATATGGATTGGGGACAGTTTTAGAAATATTCTGTGATACTTCTACTGAATTTTGGTTTATCCTTTTTACTGTTGAGCAATTCATGAGCTTTACTCCATTTTTATGAAGATTGTAAATCATGTAGTGTCGATTTGATGTGCATGTTTTTTTCATGAAATATGGTGTCATTTCCACAATTGTTACCTTTTTCTTCATTTCGAAGCTCAACATATGGGCAATTTCACACCCTACATCTGATCCACCAATTATAATAATTTCATTGTCATTTTCAGCTATAGATGGATTGTTTAAAAACTCTGTTCCACTAATAACATTGGGAAGGGAAATACCTTCAATAGGAGGTTTGATTGGTTCACTTCCTGTACATAGTATAATTGCATCAAAATCTTCTTTCTTAAAAGTTTCTTCTGTAACCAAAGTATTGAAGATTGATGTTAGTTTAAATGATTTTTCAGTTCGTTTTAACTCATTATTAAGATAATCTATATAATTAAGTAAATCAAACTTTACTTTTGGTTTTGAACCTTGAATGAGCATACCACCAGCTTTATTGTTCTTATCATACAGAGTAACATAATGACCTCGTTTTGCAGCAGTACAAGCAAAAACAACTCCAGCTGGACCTGCACCTATAACTGCAATTTTTTTAGGTGTAGGGGTAGGGGACAAGTCATTATTATATTTATGTTCAAATGCTGTTCTAGGATTTACAGCACAGTGTGGGTGTCCCCCTATAGCTAGTTGAGCTAGGCAACCTTCATGATCACCAATACAAGGGATTATTTCAGGTATTCTTCCAGAGTAAACCTTATTAGGCCAAAATGGGTCGGCAAGAAGGGGTCTAGCAAGCATGACCATGTCGCATTTATCCTCTCTAAGTGCTTTTTCAGCAAGATCAGGATAGCCTAATTTTCCTACAGCAATAATGGGAATGGATAAACCAATATTGGATTTAATATTATTCTCCTTAAAATATCTTTTCACTATATCAGCTAGTTCAATATATACTCCTGGTGGCATTCCATTTGGAGGGTGTGGCATCCACCAGTTCTCATATCCCCCTAAGTCAACATCAAAAGCATCAACACCTACTTCAACTAAATTTTTCATATAATCTAAAGTCATATCAGCTGTACGACCATTGCTAAATTTTTTTAATACTTTAATAGATTTCATTCTATCTCCATATGTTTCTTTGAGAACTAAAGAGAGGTCAATTCTATAATGAATTGGATAGAATTTACCACATCTATTTCTAATCTCTTTCACAGTATCTAATCCAAAGTTTTGCCAATTAGCATAACGACCAAGTTTTCTTCTGTTATAAGCTGGATCAGTCATCTGTTCAATTAAATATCCTGAGTGGCCATGGAGGTAAACACCATCAATTCCTAATTCTTTAGAATCAGATGCAATTTGACCGGTATGCTTTATAATTCTTCTACATTCTCTATCTGTTAAAGCTCTACAAGGTATCTGTGGAATATACCAGTTGGGATTGAATGATGAAGATATAGGAAATTTATTTTTCTTAGTTAAACATTCTGGATTACCAACTCGTCCCATACCAGGGGCAAGCTGAATAAAAAATCTTGAACCATAGGCATGACATCCTTCAACTAGTTCTCTCCAACCAGCATAGGATGATCTATGACTATCAAGTCTTGGGAAGATCCCTGTACTATTTAAATCCTCATATGAAGGATCATCTTTCCAATGAACAGGAGTCATTCCACTAGTTATAAGACCAACACCTCCTTTAGCTCTTTCTAAAAAATACTGAATCATCTTCTCACTTGGTTTCCCAGTTTCATCCGCCATACTAACATTTCCCATAGGGCCCATTACAATACGATTTTTAATTTTAAGCTTATTTATTTGTATTGGTTCAAAGAGTTTCTTATATGGAAATAAATTAGCTGTCATTTTCCCATCTTCAAGTCTTTTAGGATTATCAAACCATGAATTAAGGTTTTTCATAAGTTCTTCAATTTGATTTTGATATTTATTTTCCATACTAATTCTCCTTATAATACTTTTTGAATTTACCCTTAGCCATTAATTTTCCAACTAATCCACCTAAAATACGAATAATTGGATAGTTGATTTTTAAATCAATGAGTTCAATTAGGTTACCGTCAGGATCTTTTAAAAACACCCAATCAATTCCATCTGTTTGTTGTGGTTCCATAAAGAAGAATACACCTTTAGCTCTAAGGTTTTTATACCAATTAGATATATTCTTTACATCCAATGTGAAGTGAGTACAACCAGGTTTATTCCATATAACATGACTTGAAGGGGATAGGGTATTAAATTCAAATATTTCAAGTATTCCACCTTTAGGAGCACGTAGAAAACCTAATCTTATACTAGTGTTGTGAAGTTTATATAGAGGATATAGCTGTTCTACTTCAGCTTCGCTAAGCGTTTGCTCTGATATAAGTTTGAATCCAAACATGGTGGAATACCACTTTACTGCTTTTTCAAAATTAGACACTGTTAGTCCAACATGACTTATTGAGCGTATTTTCATATTAACACCATCCTAAAATTATTTGGCATAAGATCCTACTAATGTCATATACTCGCCTAATTGTGCTCCAAACTCCGGAGCTCCTTCCATAATCAATTTCCGGCTAATTGTTGATTCAATAAGATTATCAGTTTCAAGGAGTATGCCAAGAGCACTGTCAACAGAATCAAAATGCATGGTGAAGAAAGGTTTAGAGCGTTTGTATACCCCTCTAGAAGCCTTGCTTTTTCCAGCTTTAATTCTAATGTATGCTGATAACTCAGGTTTTCCTTCTATAGTCCAAGCATAAACTCTATCTGGACTTCTTTTTACCCACTTTGAAACTTCTGGATGACCAGCTTTGTTTAGTTGACTGATACCAGAAGAGAGTAGATAAAAATATAATTGTGCAAGGAGTTCTTTTTCTTTAGTATCCTTAGGCGGTGTAGTTGCTCCTAATAAATTCGACATTGTGATCAGTGCTTTAAAAGTACTAATCAAGAGACCTATATTTTTGAATCCCCTAATTTTAGGTAGCTTCTTACTTTTTCCTCTAAAAAAGTTATTCAGTGCTGGTATACTTTTAAATTCAAGTTCAATATCAGGAGAGGGAGTTATACCTTTATACACAGTCCATGACCCATCCTCAATTTTATAATGAGTTCCTACCTTGCCATCAGAATCTTTAGCACTAATCTGTATCAATGCAGTTTTATCGCTGAATTTTTTTGAGAGATTTTCTTTCTTTTCTACGATGACTTTTAATAAGGGCAGCACAGCATTTAAGAAAATTTTATTTGCATAAAGCTCTTTAATAGGTATCATAATTACACCTCATCTTCCCAATCATCATCTTCTTCAAAATCTTTACCCATAAGTTCACGTACATTTTCAAGAATTCCATTAGTATCTATCTTATAATAAGACATAAGATCTTCGTGTAAGCCTATTATTGAAAATACATCAGGTATTCCCAAACGTTTAAAAGCACAAGCTTTTCCACCCTCAGCTATAACTTCAGATACAGCGCTTCCAAGACCTCCTAGAATATTATGATCTTCAACAGTAATAATTCTTCGAGTTTCATGTACTGCTTTCATAATTGCTTCAGCATCAATAGGCTTGATTGTATGCATATTTATAACTCTAGCTTTTATTCCATCAACAGAATCAAGTATTTTAGCCGCTTCTACAGCTTGATAAACACACGAACCACAAGCAATGATTGTTAAATCAGTCCCATCCACCATTTGGACTGCTTTACCAATTTCAAATCCATAATCCATCTTAGTATATAGTTTTTGATCAAAACCACGATTTATTCGAATGTATATAGGACCATTCGTTTCATAAGCAGCCTGAACGGCGTTAGCAGTTTCTATTCCATCAGCAGGGGCTATAACTTTACAATTTGCCATAGCACGCATAATTGAAAGGTCCTCGGTACAGTGATGAGTAGAACCTGCTTGACCAAAGGAAAGTCCTGCGTGAGTTGCAATCATCTTAACGTTTAAATTCTGATAGCAAATATCTGTATGAACTTGATCAAGAGCTCGCATTGAAGTGAAAATTGCAAAGGTAGAGACAAAAGGAACAAGTCCAGCATTAGCCATCCCAGCAGCTATTCCAAACATATTCTGTTCAGCAATTCCAAGATTAAAAAAACGATTAGGAAACTTCTTTGCAAAAACACCAATCTTTGTAGATTTTGCAAGGTCCGCTGATAGACCGATTATCTCCGGATGTTGTTCTCCAAGGTCACATAGAACTTTACCGTATATTTCAGCAGTTGATAAGTTTGTAGTATCAAGCATTGTATATGTTAAGCCAGCCATTATCTAACCTCCTTGACTCTTTCTTCGTAATATTTATCAAGACTTTTTTTTGCTTGTTCATATTTATCAGAATCAAATGAGCCATAGTGCCAGCGATAGTCATCTTCCATAAATTTTATACCACAGCCCTTAATTGTATTAGCAAGAATCAATACCGGAGCTGATTTTTCTTTAAGAGCAAAATCAATCGCTTCAGATAATTCTTTAAAACTATGACCATTAACCTCTTTTACAATGAAACCAAATGCTTTCCATTTATCAATAAAAGGTTCTAGCTTCATAACATCTTCAGTACGCCCATCAATCATACATCTATTCCTATCAACTATAGTTATAAGATTAGTCACATTATAATGTGAGGCTGACATAGCTGCTTCCCAAACAGAGCCTTCATCACATTCACCGTCGCCAAGAAGGCAGTAGGTTATATAAGACTTATTACGAAGTTTTGCAGCTAAAGCAGTTCCAATAGCAATTGGGAGACCATGACCTAGGGAACCACTTGATGCATCAACTCCTGGAACTTTTAGTGAATCTAAATGCATCCCTAGTTTAGAACCTGTGTGATTATATTCTTTTAATAACTCCTTATCAAAATATCCTTTATCAGCTAGTACAGGTGCAAAACCTACACCTACATGTCCTTTGCTTAGAATAAATCTATCTCTATCTTCCCAAAGAGGGTTTTGAGGGTCGATGTTCAAGTATTTATGATAGAGAATTGTGAATATATCCATTGAACTCAGTGAACCACCGACATGACCACTTCCTGCCCAAACTACAGTGTCAACGCAAAGTTTTCTTAATTGGTGAGCTTTTTTTTCTAGTATGAGTAATTCTTTATTTGATAATGGCATATTATTCTTCCTTTCTAAATAATATTTTTGAACAACTTAAATCCTAATATTTATTTGATTTCTGGGTGGTTAGACCTAACAACATTAAAAGCCTCTTCTGCAATTTTATGAGTAAGGCTTATATCTTCATCACTTAGAGCACAGTTTATAAATAAATTATGGTGAGCTGTAAAGAAAGCACCTCTTTTTACACATTCAGCTATCCATTCTTGATGGAGCATAAGAGAATCATCATTAGTAATTCTCATATACCACATTGAAGGAATCCCACTAACTTTTAAATCAAAGCCGTATTTTTTTCCTATTTTAACTAGGCCATCAGTTAGTTTTTTGCCTTTTTCTTGCATAAGCTTTGGTCCATTAATTTCTTTTAGTTTATTTATACATGCGATTCCTGCTGCAAAAGGGGCAGAGGACAACCAGTAACTACCTGTATACATAACTGAAGAAGCAGCATCTCTTAGAGCTTCTGTACCACATAGAGTTGAGAAGTTCCAACCATTTCCTAAGGCTTTACAGAAACACATTAGGTCTGCCTTGAATCCAAAGTAATGGTCTGAGCCTGCCATATCTAATCTAAAACCACATCGAACATCATCAATAGCAAGTATAATACCATTGTCTGTACATAACTTCCTTATTTTTTGCCAGTAATCTTTTTGAGGGAGTTCATTATCCTGGAATACAGGATGGTGATAAGGCGTTGCCATAAAGCATGCTATCTCTCCTGGATTATTTTTCACAAGCTTTTCAACCTCATCGTAGTTGTTCCAATCTACGTAGAAGTTATTAGCCACATCTTCTTCAACTATTCCAGGACATCCTAGTTTCTGTGTCCAAGGTGCAACACCATGATATCCTCCTTTAATGAGAATTGTCTTTTTCCTTCCAGTAGCTGCTTTAGCAACCATAAGAGCAAAGCTGGTAACATCTCCACCATTCTTAGCAAAGAAAGCCCAATCAGCCATTTGAACTGTGTCTACCATTAGTTCAGCAAATTCAATCATTTTACTAGATGGGGCAGTAGTACAGTTTCCGAGTTTTAGTTGTTCTTTTACTGCATTATCAACATCCTCATCGTTATATCCAAGAACATTTGGGCCATAGGCACACATATAATCTATAAATCTATTTCCATCTACATCCCAGAAGTATGAACCTTTTGCTCGTTCAGAAAAGAAAGGATATGCACTAGTAGGAATATAACATCCTTCTACAGGGCCAAGATGTCCATAAATACCAGTAGGAATAACTTTTAATGCTCTTTTAAATAACTCTAGATTTTTTTCATATTTATATAATTTCATAGTTAACTCCTTTCAATATCGCTATAGGTATGATGGTACTTGACCAAGTAGTTTGTTAAGATTATCAAGCATGGGGATAAAACCTTTCATCTGAAGTCTTCCAGTAGCAATACAGGTATAAGAATCAATATTTCCATTTAAAACAGCATTTGCTGTTTCAATATCTGAGAAAATCATTGAAGACCTTGGAGAAGTGAATGAACCTTTTTTAGCATCTAAATATCCATTGTTTGCACTTATTTTAATTGATGGTCCACCATTTAATATAGAAACTTCTATGACGCCGTCAGGAATTCTTTTAGCATTTAATTTTCCGATTCTATCAGTATTTCCTATCTCACACAGTGCAAAAAAGGCAGTATATGATGATAAAATCGTATTAATTTTCATATATAAATTATTTTTCAAGAGTTCTTCTGTTGGTTTTAAGTAGTAAGTGAGTTTATTGGTAAGTGAGACAAATTCATTGGTAAGAAATTTTATCTTTGTGAATCCCTTAGTAGGGATGGGATTTGCCTTACCATCAATCATAGCATTGAAATGTTCTGGCGACTTAAAAAAAAGATTGAGATTGCATTTGCCTATACCTTTACTAAAAATACACTTATCATCCTTAAAAGATAAGAAAGCTTTTGGTCCATTTTTTACTGAAAATTGAATTGAAATATTCTTTCCTTTAATAAGCTCTTTCATTTCAGTATCTAATTCACATAGATCCTCAAGATTACGCAATACTGCGTAGAGATTAATATTAGCTTTGGTCAATTGATTAGTCATTTTAAACCTCCCTTCAAAATATAAACAGATCATTATAATATAGAACGAGCACTCACTCTATAAATATGATTTTTTAAGAGTTAATAGAACGTATTTTGAAGAATTGTAAAGATAGAAATATAGCGCGGGAAGTATGTTTTGGAATAAGATTTTAACTAAAATAACTATTAAATAAGTTTAGGTTTTGTAAAAATATGTGTTTGTTTATCTGTTGTATGAACTCTAATAAGTTTTATAAAGACTTCATAAATATCCAGTTTTAATTTTTATATTTATAATAATAACACCAGGGTAATAGTGATTCTGATAATAATTATTTTTTTATTGTAAATAAAATGCTTGATATTTGCATAAATATCAAGCGAATATAATATAAATATACTAAATGTTCTATAATTTACCTCCGGAGGGTTAAATTTGAATAATGAATAGGGGGATATTTATGAAAAAAAGATTGTTATCATTCTTTCTAATGGCTGCTTTAATATCCACAACTGGTTTTGCTAATGTAAATGCAGACAATATTAGTAAAGATAGTACTAAGAAAAATCATAAAGAGCAGATTCTAAAAAAATGGAAAGAGAATACACAGGATAAGTCTAAATTTAAGGTTCATTGGGATACTGAAAAGAACGTTCCCGATTTTATAAAGGGAAAATTATCAGAAAAACCTATAAAAACTTTAGATCAGGTTAAAGCATTTTTAAACGAAAATAGGACTGCCTTTAATATTAATGATGGAGAATTTAAAATCAGAAAGTCTCATAAAGATAAACTTGGAAATACTCATTATAGAACTATATTAACCGTAGATAACATTCCTGTTTATGGTAGTGAAATGATTCTTCATACAGATAAAGATGGAATGGTTTATGCTATTAATGGTGAGCCTAAAAGTAATTTGGAAAATATAGAATGGAGTAAGAATGTAACTATATCTCCGGAATCAGCTATTAGCTATGCTGAGAAAACTTTAGAGTTTAAGATAGATAATAACTATGTATCTGACCCAACTTCGGATTTGTATTTATATGAATACAATAACAAGATTCATGTAGTTTATCTTGTTGAATTGAGATTTATAAAACCGTATATAGCTAACTGGCAAATATTTGTAGATGCTCAAACAGGACAAATTATTGATAAATATAATGCTGCAACAAATGCAGGTGTCGCGTCAGTAGGGACAGGGATTGATGGCTTAGGAAATCAAGTTTCAATAAATACTGTCTTAGATAATGGTGTTTATTACTTGATAGATGATACAAAGCCAATGAGTGGTCAAATTAAGACTTATGATTTGAATTATGCACCTTATTATAATGCTCCAGGGTCAGTGGTAACTGATGCTGATAATAATTTTGAGGCACAAATTCAAAGAGCTGCGGTTAGTGCTCATTACAATATTGAAAAAGTTTATGATTATTATTATAACGAATTTGGTAGAAATAGCTTTGATGATCAAGGAGCTACTATAATATCTAGTGTTCACTGCGCTGGGGAAAATGGAGAAAAATATTGGAATAATGCTGCATGGATTGGTACTCAAATGGTTTATGGAGACGGTGATGGAACTACTTTCGCTAATTTATCAGGGGCATTTGATGTGGTTGCACATGAGTTTACACATGCTGTAACTGATAATTCATCAGATCTTGAATATAGATTCCAATCTGGTGCATTAAATGAGGCAATATCTGATATAATTGGTGTAGCTATTGAGAACGAAATAGGGGATTGGTTAGTTGGTGAAGATTGTTATACACCTGGAACACCTGGTGATGGATTAAGAAGCATGGAAGATCCAACTTTAGGTGATCAACCTGCTCATATGGATGATTATCGTGATTTAGACTATAGTTATGATAATGGTGGAGTTCACATTAATTCAGGTATAATTAATAAGGCGGCGTATAATATTGGTTCTGTTATAGGAATATATAAGATGGGACAGATTTTCTATAAAGCTAATAATGATTATTATACTAGTACTTCTGATTTTATGGATGCCAGAAATGGAGCACTACAAGCTGCTGAAGAACTTTATGGAGCAAACAGCGCTGAATACCTAGCAGTTGATGATGGCTTTACAGCTGTTGGATTAGAAGATGTGGAAGAGTTTGACCCTTATGAAGATAATGATACAATGAGCACTGCTTATGGTCCTATAGAAAGTGGAGTAAATTATGAATCATTAATTTCAACTACTACAGATGATGACTTCTATTATTTTAATACTTCTGATAGTGGGACAATTTCTGTTTCTTTAAGTAATTTAGCTGGAGATTATGATTTGTTTCTTTACAATTCTAATGGTACTCAATTAGGGAAATCAGAAAACGGATCAACATCAAATGAGAGTATTAATTATACTGCATCACAAAGTGGAAAATTTTATATTAAAGTAATTGGATATAATGGTGCTTATAGTACTACTAAGTTATATAACTTGAGTGCAACTTTTCCTACAGAATCAGAAGAAAAGTATTGGCACTATGAAAATAGAGTATATGAAAGTCCCCATAATTATCCTAATAATCACAATGTAACACAAACTTATTCAAGATCTGGGTCAACAAAGGTTGCGGTTCATTTTGTTTCAATAGATACTGAAAAGAGTTATGATTTTGTATACATTAAGGATAAGAATAATTCAACTATTAAGACATATGATGGTCAGTTAAATGATTTTTGGGTAATAGTAGATGGAGATACAATTAATATTAATCTAGTATCTGATTACTCTGTAAGAGCATATGGATATAAAATTGATCAAGTTGGATATTACGATAGTACACCTCTTGTTAAGGAACTTAATGAATTTAACTCAGTCATTACAGAGAAAAATTCTAATGTTGAGTCCACTGTTGATTTATCTAAGAAAGTTCCTAAAAAGGAGAAAGAGAATAAAAATTAAATGATTTAATAAATACAAGCCATTAAGGAAAACTTAGTGGCTTGTTAATCTGATATCCCTCTTTATTATTAAAGGTGATAAGTATAAAGATATCGAGCTCGATAAATGATGTCGTGTTTTTTTACGCTTAGATATACTCTAAACCCAAGAGATGTTGTCTTGGGTTTTCATGTACAAAGATTTGGAAAATTGATATAATAAAAAAGATTATTAACAATAATCTGGAGGTTGAATATGAAAATTGCCATAGTAGAAGATGAGAAAATACATCAGGAGTATCTTCTTTCAATGCTTGAAAAAGCAGCAGAAGAGGAAGACATTACACTATCTTTTAACATATTTGAAAGTGCTGAGAGCTTTATGTTTGCATTAGAAGAGCAGAAGTTTGATGCAATTCTATTGGATATTATGCTGAATGAGATGAATGGATTTTCTCTGGCAGAAGCTATAAGAAAAGAAGATGTAAATATTCCAGTTGCATTTATTACTGGAGAAAAAGATTATGTTTTCGATGGGTATAAGGTTGATGCCTGTGGATATATCTTAAAGCCTATAAAACAGGAGAGTATTTCTCTGCTCCTGAAAAAAATTAAAGATAAAGTATCTTTAATTGAACCATCTATAACTATTAAAACCAAAGATGGAATTGTGAATTTCTATGAAAGTGATATAAACTATATTGAAAGTGATAATCACAATACTAATATAAACACATCCAAAGGGAAGTTCGTATCTAATAATAAAATGAGTCAGTGGGAAAAGATATTTTCTAAAGATAAATTTTTTAAACCTCATAGATGTTATATAGTTAATCTTAATTGTATTGAAAGAATAGATAAGAAGAATATACTTATGAAAAATGGAACAGAAATTCCCATAGCCAGAGGAAAGTGGGAAGGGTTAATGAAGGCTTACATGAATTACAGAAGAAAGGATTATAAGTGATGATTTATAGAGGAATTATGCTTTTTATATTAATCTATTTTTTTGTTAGAAATACAAGGCTTGATGAGAACTGGAAGGTTAAATCAGTTGGGGTTTTGGCCATGCTATCATGCTTACTGATAGACTATGGATTCATGTTATTAAAAATGGATTCTTGGTACCATATTTTTTTGATATTAGGAATGGAAAGTTTTATTCCAGTTATTTATCTGATATTTTATGATAATGATATATTTACTCAACAGATTAAATGGTTTATCCCCATTTTAGCATTCTATATTTTAGGTAGAATTTTTGGTGAAAGCGGGATTTGCATATCAATATTTATTTTGGTATGTATGTGGATAACATTTACATATAAGAAGAAGTTAAATAGATATACCGGTTTGATTCTGTTTATAGTATCTGCTGCAGCTTTAAACATATCTTTAAAGGATAATCTGGTGGTAACCGCTGTTATTATTGTTCTGGCGTTTGATCAGTATGCATTATTAAGCGATAGTGAGAGCATTAAAAGTATTGATGCTATGCAGAGAAAATTTTTATCTCATCAGTATGAAGAAATTAAAAATGTATATCTTAATATGAGAGGATGGAGACATGATTATCATAATCATATTCAGGCAATGAAGGCATATATTGCAATGGGGGAGCTAAAAGAGTTAGAAGAGTATATATCTAAGCTTGAGTTAGAACTTGATTCTGTAGACAGTCTGGTGAAGTCTGGAAATATAATGATGGATGCAATACTTAATAGCAAAATCACTATTATGATGAAGCATGGAATTCAAGTTGATTTTAAAGCTGTTCTTCCAGAAGAACTTAAGATAAAGGATATTGATATGTGTGTAATGGTAAGTAATCTTCTTGAAAATGCAATTGAGTCCTGCATGAAGATACCAGAGCATAAACGATTCATCAGAATATACTCAGAAGTATTTGGTTCTCAGTTTTACATGTCTATTCAAAATAGTGCACAAGAGGAATTGGATTTCAATGAAAGAAATTATATATCCACTAAACGTGGAGAACATGGACTGGGAATGAAGAGAGTGGAGTTTTTAGTTCATAAATATGATGGATTTCTTAATCTTCAAAATGAACCTGGAATATTTGCAAGCGAGATAACCATTCCACTTTAGGAACAATCAAAAAATTGCATTTCACGCATAAAAACTGGCGATTCACGTCAGTTTTTTTTGAAGAGGGAAAAACTTGATATTATATAGATATACTTTACGGAAATTTAAACTATAAATTTCCAAATTCTTGATGTATTAACGAGTTATGGACATTTATAGTTTAATAGTTGAAGTAGTATATCTATTGGTGAGGTGATTGAATTGGGAAAAAAGATAGAGAATACTAGGTTTGTATTCAAACGATGGAAAGATAAAGAAGGAATAGGGGGCATTATAAGCTGCTTGATGGGAATGATTCTAAAAGTTGCAATTACCGTTTTTGGAGTTATACTGGCAAGTAGAATTATTGGTATTTTAGAAAAGGAGAGTAACCCTAAAATTGCTTTTTTTAAGATAACAGCAGTTGTATGTTTATATGCTTTTCTAAGAGTTGCAGGAGAGTTCTTTATAATGAAAACGCACATAAGCACATTTTTATACAGGATATTTGAAATGCCTGATATGTTTTTAAAATTGGTGAAACTGCCTTTAAATCAGGTGGAAGGAAGTGCTGGAAAGCAGGAATTTGAGAAAGCCAGCGAAGCTGTGGGAGAGGGGAATCATATAGGGGTGGAGGCACTTATGAAAAATGCATCTGAACTTATTGTAAGTATTACCTGTTTAGCTATCTTTATTATAATATCTGCAAAATTAAATCCACTAATAATGTTAGTGCTTCTATTTACAGGGTATATAAGAACCTTTAAAGACAGTAAAAACAGAAAGTGGATATTAGAAAATCAGGATAAGAGAAAGAGTTTATTGTACGAAAGTATGTATCTTCATAGAAAATGTCTTGATACTAAAATAGGAAAAGATGCAAGAATATATGAAATGGGAAAATGGTTCTCAGATAAATTTGAAAATCTACTAGAAAAGATGATGGTTTATGTGAAAATTCATAGCAAAAACACTTTCTTAGCTGAGACTATTCAACATATTTCAGGGGTTTTTAGGGATATCATATGTTATGGTTATTTGATATATAGAGTATCTCAAGGTATGGCGGTAAGTGAATTTGTATTGTATTTAGTAGTGATATCAAAATTTAATGTTTGGATAAAAAATATTTTTGATGAATATGCTAAGTTTGCTGAAAATGTTATTGTTGTTAACAATTTCAGAGTGTTTTTAGAGAAGAAAGACTTTGGAGAAGGGGAATATGAGATGGATATTCCAAAAGCTCAAGGATACAGCTATGTTTTTCAAAATGTATGCTTTGGGTATGAAGGGGATAAAGAGATTTTCAATGATTTAAACTTGACCATAAAAGAAGGAGAAAAAATCGCATTGGTTGGAGCAAATGGTGCTGGTAAAACAACACTAGTAAAGCTTATGTGCGGATTATATAAACCGAGGAAGGGACGTATTCTTTTGAATGGAGTGGATATTTCAAAAGTTAATCCAAAGGAACTGTTAAGACTAACAGGGGTTGTATTCCAAGAAACAAAAGTATTTCCTGAAAGTATAGCTAAAAACATTTCATGTAGATTGGATGAAGAAGTTGATATGAAGCATTTGAACGAAAGTTTAAAGCAGGCTGATTTCTATGATTATGTTCAGAAAATGCCTAATAAAGAGAAAACTGTTCTTACAAAGAATTTAGAAGAAAAAGGGGTGGAGTTATCAGGAGGGCAGTATCAAAAACTTATGCTTGCACGCGCTTTATATAAAAATGCACCAGTTCTTATTCTAGATGAACCAACAGCAGCACTGGATCCATTAGCTGAAGCAGAAATGTATAAAAAATATAATAAATTAACACAGGGGAAAACCTCTGTATTTATATCTCATAGATTAAGCTCAACACAATTCTGTGATAGAGTAATATTTCTTCAGGACGGAATTATAAAACAAGATGGTAGTCACAGGGAACTTATAAATGAAGAGGGGCCGTATAGAGAAATGTTTAATGCACAAGCTCACTATTATCAGAAGGAGGTGGCATCATGCAAATGATAAAAACCCATAAAAAAGCCTTTAAAATAATGAAAAGATTTCACTACATTGATCATTCCTTAGGGCCATTGCTTATTCTTTTAGGAATAGTGAGAGGAATAGTACCTTTTATACCAATAGTTTTCAGCAAGTATATACTCTCTTCGGTTATTGATAAGCAGTATAAAGAAGCGCTGTACTATTCAATAGCTATGTCTCTTTTATTTTGCATAGGAAGTATTATATCAGATTGGGTAAAGAAGATAGTCACAGACAAAAAAACATCTTTATCCTGGAAAATAGTGAATGAAATTCATCAAAAACCACTTAGCTTAGATTATGAAAGCATGGAGGATGGAAAAGTAATTAATAGTTATACAAGTGCTATAAGTGCTTTACGATATAAAGCGAATTATGGACAGTTGTTTAATAAATATGGTGAATTGCTGCAGAGTATAGTATCTTTCTTAATTGCTATTGGATTAACACTTCAGCTATGTATCAGTGTTAGCAAGTCTGAATATAAGGTTTTAAATATTGTTACTAATCCAGCGGTTTGTATTGTATTAATTCTAATTGTGGTTTTAGGAATGATGGGGATCACGGGAAAAGCAGTAAAATGGAGTCAGAATAAAGTAAGTGAACTGTTTGAAGTGAAACTGGACAGTGAAAAAAGATTTGCTTATATATGCAGAATGTTTAGGGATGAAGAGATGATTAAAACAATACAGGCATATGATGCAGAGAAATCTATTAGTAATCTTCTTCATAATACAAGCAAATACATTAAAGAAAATTATAAACAAGAATCGGAATATTGGGTTTATGAAAGTGTTGTTAAATCCTCATCAAGTGCGATTATAACTGTCTTGGCATATAGTCTTGTGACTTTAAAAGTACTTGCAAATGCTATTGGAATAGGAGCATTTCTACAATACAGCCAGGCTGTTATTAAGATGAATGAATCACTTTTAGCAACCATCGTGTTTAATCATGAAATTGCCGATATGATGAGATATATGGATAAACTTACTGAGTTTTTGGATATGGAAAATAAGTTTGAAACAGGTTCTATTCCAGTGGAAAAAAGAAGCGATCATCAGTATAAGATATGCTTTGAGGATGTTTGGTTTAAGTATACTGGAAGTGATGAATATGTACTTAAGGGAGTAACTTGCGAAATAAATTCAAATCAAAAAAGTGCTCTGGTGGGACCAAATGGAGCAGGTAAAAGTACTTTTATAAAATTATTAAGCAGATTGTATGAACCAACAAAAGGAAGAATCACATTGAATGGCGTGGATATTAAAAAATATGATTATAAGGAATACCTATCGCTATTTTCTGTAGTATTTCAGGATTTTGGACTATTTTCTTTCAGTTTAGGTGAAAATATCTCAAGTTCTGTTGAATTTCATAAGAAAAAAGTTCATGAATGTTTAACTAAAACTGGACTTGAGAAATATGGGGATAGGTTAGATGAAAGTATAAATGAAATGACTGAAGTTGAAGCATTTACAGGAAGTGACAGCAGTTTAAATGAAAAATACAGTGGTGGGGAGCAGCAGAAGATTGCCATAGCTAGAGCTTTATATAAAGATGGAGCTTTTGTTATTCTGGATGAACCAACGGCCGCGCTGGATCCTATAAGTGAATATGAAATATATCAAAAATTTGATTCATTGGTTGGGGATAAGACATGTATATATATTTCACACAGAATGAGCAGCTGCAGATTCTGTTCGGACATTATAGTATTGAATGATGGAAATATTGTTGAACGTGGAAATCATGAACAGCTAATTAAAGATGAGAAATTATACTGTGATATGTGGAATGCTCAGGCTAAGTATTATACAGCAAGGTAAAAAGTATAATTTAGTGGATTCCGACTAGTGTGCTTCGCCTCCACTAGATAATATGGAAATCACCATTAAATGATTAAATAAACACAAGCCATTGAATAAAACTCAATGGCTTGTGTTCATTGAACAATATAAAGTTATTTATATTAATCTATCATTGAACTCTTTTTCTTTTTTATCCTCAAGCTTATTTTGGATAGCAGTAAATTCTTCAGAAGATAATTTTGCAAAGTTCATGATTTCAATCATTCCTTTTCCCTGTCTTAAAAGATCTCTTACCATATCAACTTTTTCTTCATGATCGCCTTTCATTATGTTTCACCCCTTCATTAAAATTTCACTCTTAGTTTGCACTAATACGCTTTCTTTATGCATAGGAGTAATATAGCTTGATGATAGTAAAAGCAATATTTTTTTATCGTAATCTATCATTATATTCTTTTTCATATTTACTTTGAAGTTTATTTCTGATTTCAAGAAATTCTTCTGATGAAAGCTTTGTTATGTTCATAATTTCAGTCATTCCTTTTCCTTCTCTTAAAAAATTTCGGACTCTATCAACCGTTCCTTCGTGATTATGTCTCATTAAAAGCACCCCTTAATTAAATTTTTGTTATTAGTTTGCACTAATACCAGTTCATTATTCATTGATAATATTTTATTAATGAATGTGTGGTAAAACCTAATAGATTTGTTGATATTTATTTACTTTTAATGAGTTAAATGTAATATAATAGAATTAAGTTGCGAAAGGGTATCTAATAATTAATGATAATTTTAGAAGAGATAATTATATATGATATACCTATGAAAAATGATGAGGATTCAATATACTCTTTTGAATTACATAAAAATAAAGCTGATGCTCCGACAAATCAGTATGTAGTTACTATAACTGATAATTGGGGTGAAAATTCTACGGATTATGCATTCTGTATTGAGGTAAAGGATTAGAGATGTTGATGTGTTGAAAGGAGTAATGTATAATTAGAAAAAGAAAATTGATATAAATAAGATTTCAATTGTTATATTATTATTAAAAAACCATTAAAAAACCTATTTTGCTATATATTTTTATAATATAATCAGTTATAATTCATAATGTAAATAACATAACTAAAGAAAAGTTGGAGGTGTAGATAGTGGATTTTAATATTATAAAACCATTAGTTATAAGCTATGGAGGGAAATTAATTCTTTCATTAATTACTTTAATTGTAGGATTAAAATTAATAAAATATGTATTAATAGCAATTAGGAAAGGGCTCGAAAAAAGCAGTGTTGATAAATCTTTATATTCTTTTATAATGTCAGCAGTTAAAATTACGCTTTATGTTCTACTAGTAATACCTATTGCATCTATGGTAGGGGTTGAAATGACATCATTTATTGCAGTGCTAGGTTCGGCAGGATTAGCTATAGGTTTGGCACTTCAAGGGAGTCTTTCGAATTTAGCAGGTGGAGTTTTAATACTATTTTTAAAGCCCTTCAAAGTTGGAGACTTTATAGAAGCTGCAGGGCATTCAGGTACGATAGAAGATATACAATTGTTTTATACAATTTTAAATACTCCGGATAATAAGAGAATATTTATACCAAATGGACAAGTTTCTAATAGTAGTGCTGTAAATTATTCAGCTCATGCAACAAGAAGAGTTGATTTTAAATTTGGTGTAGGATATGAAGATGATATTCTTAAAGTTAAAAAATTGTTATATAAAGTGGCTGAAAATCATCAATTAGTATTAAAAGATCCAGCTCCGCAGGTAGTTTTATCTGAGCATGGAGATAGTTCAGTAAACTTTTCTCTTAGATTGTGGTGTAAAACAGAAGATTACTGGAAGATTTATTTTGAAATAATGGAAACAGTTAAATTAGAATTTGATAAAGAAGGAATTAACATTCCTTATCCACAGATGGATGTACATTTAATTAATAAATAAAACACAAAAATCGGCTAATAAGCTGATTTTTTCAGTAATAGTGGTGAAATAAATAATGTAAGCAAAAGCTACCAAGGTGACGGTTATGAATCACTTGGTAGCTTTTGCTATTATTAATTATAAAATTAATTCTTAAAATTTTACAATTTAAATGCTTGTACTAATTCTCTTAATCTTTCGGCCATTTTACCTAATGCTTGTGCAGTAGCAGAATTTTCTTCCGAAGTGGCTGCTTGTTCTTCAGCTGATGCATTCATTTCTTCTGCATTGCTTGTAAAGCTTTCAACCATATCGGTAATATACTTAATAGAATTGTTGGCTTCATCGCCTTTTTTCTCTATTTCGTTCATTCCAGAAGAAACCTCATCAATTTGACTAATTGTATCGTTTATGGACTCTAATATTTGATTGAAAATATCTCCAGTTTCTTTTATAACTGATTGTCCTGAAATTACCTCTTCGTTTGTATGTTCCATCGAATCGACAACTACTTCTGTTTTATTCTGCATAGCGTTTATTAATTCACTAACTTCTTGTGTGGCAACTTGTGAATGTTCTGCTAACTTTCGTACTTCCTCGGCAACAACAGTAAAACCTTTTCCTCTTTCACCAGCGCTTGCAGCTTCAATTGCAGCATTTAAAGCCAGTAAATTTGTTTGTTTTGAAATACCTGATATCACTTCTAATATATCTCCAATTTTTTGTGACATCTCATTAAGTTCTACGATTACTTTATTAGTATCACTTGTAGTAGAAGTTATTACATCCATTTGATTTACAGTTTTATTAAGAACATCTTTTCCAATATTAGCTTTTTGTGAAATATCATTTGATAAATGTGACATTTTTTCAGAACTACTTTTAACATCCTCAACTACACCCATTAATAATGATATAGAATCATTTGTATTATGTATATGGATATTTTGTTTTTCTGCTCCATCTGCTACATTTTCAACGATTACTGATAATTCTTCAGAAATTTTAGCATTTTCTTCTGAAGAAATTGATAAATTATTACTTGCAGAAGTTACATCATCTACTGTAGATTTAATCTCTCCAATTAAATGTCTTAAGTGTTCTTGCATATCTTTTAATGCTGAAGTTAATTCGCCTGTTTCGTCTTTAGAAGGAATTTTAATTTCTTCTGTTAAATCTCCTATGGCAATTCTTTGAGATACTTTAACCATTTTTTTTATTGGTTTGGTAATTAACTTAGCAATTATTATTGATAAAATAACGGCTATTACTACAATACTTATAATTAATATTAAGGTTTCGCTTGAAACTTGATCTAATTCAGTATATATGGAATTATCAATCATAACACATATATCGTTATATAATGGCTCTAATTCATGTATTGTACTTCTGTACTTATCCATAAGACCATTTGTGTTATTTAGACCTATCTCCTTATCAATTAAAACAACATTATTAAATTTTGCTTTATATTCATCAACTAACTTGTTTAAGTTAGTTTTAGTATTATCATCATACTGTGATTCAGCTAAAGTCTCCTTGAAATTTTGAACTCCATTAGATAACTGATCAACATATTTTAGTTCTTTAGTAATAATATAATCTTTTTCATCTCTTCTAAGTTGAAGCATTGACATTAGTAATTTATCACTATTATCAAGGCTGTTTAATGAGTTTTGAATCGTATGCACAGCATCTTTTAGTTCTCCCACAATACCATATTCATTGTATCCTCGTTCCTTAGTTTTATTTGCAGCATCTAAGAAAATATCATGATATTCTTTAATCAAGTCAGTCATCCTATTTAAATCATTTACAGCTTGTTTTTGATTTCTTATTACCTTATCATTTTTAATATTATTAACTTCATTCAATATTTTGGCATAGTTTTCTTCAAATTTTCTTATGTAATCACTTTCACCAGTTTTAAAAAATTCAACATTAGTGCCTTCGAATAAAAGAAAATCCTTCTCGTTCTTTCTCATTTCCAACATATATGTAAATACTTTGTCACTATTTACAACTAAAGGAATCTTGTTATTAACAACATCATCTAAGGTATTAAATAAAAGTGCACCTAAAACACCAATAAAAACAATAACTATAAAAAAACCAATAAATATTTTCTTTCCTATTTTTAAATCTTTAAATTTAAACATCAAGTCTCCTCCATATCCTCATCGCATGTGCTTTAAAAAACAAAAGCTTACAATCATTCATTATACTACATTTATTGATAGTTTTCTAAAAGAAAACTAAAATATCACAGTTTCTTTACATTTGTTTCTACCTTTAGAATTTCTCTTAAGGATATCAAAAAAAATAGGGTAAAATAGGAATAACCTATTACTATTTAATCAACTATTGATATTTTCTATTTCAAAAATATTTTATTATACTTTATAATTAAATGGGGAAAAAATAGATAAGTTTAAAATACTAATTTGTATTTATTGGGGATAGTAAAGATGACATAAATTTCTTTTCTATCTCTTTTTTATTATTAAGTAAATTGAAAAATTTCTTTAATAAGTTAGCGTAGAAAAGATTTTAAGTATTTATATAAATATCGAAGGTGGTAGGGGCATGAATTTTTACTATGGATTATTTCAATCATATTTTAAGCATTATCAGGGAAAAGAAAATAACTTAGAGATGAATTCTGAACTGAGCCTATCTTTAGTAAAGGGTGAAAGATTTGCATTTCAGCTTTTAATTAAATCATCAGAAGAATTTACATGTAGAATAGGAAAATATAATGATATAAGCTGGAAGGGATTGATTGAAAATGTTAGATTAAGTGTTGAGAAAAACCATAAGTTAGATAATGATATCCAATTGAGTTTTTTAGGGTATGTAAAAGATGATGAGGGTAATATTGTAAGTGACCCAATATTAAGAGAAAAAACAAAGATTATTAAAAAGGATGAGTATCAATCAATATGGGTGGAAGGAAAGATTCCACAAAACTTTTGTGATGAAGAATTACAACTTAAAATTAAAGTATATTATAGTAAAGGATATAATAAAGAAGAAATAATTTCTACAATTGATGTAAATCTTAAAGTTAAGAATTTTGTATTATTAAATCCAAGAGAAGGTGCATTTCACTTAGATCTTTGGCAGCATTTAAGTAATTGGGCGAGAGCTTATAATGTAGAATATTTTTCAGAGGAACATTGGAGTATTATTCGTAACTACATGAAAGAATTAGCTTCTATGGGGCAGAAAGTTGTTACTGTTGTTGCTTCAGATTATTCATGGGCTGGTCAGGGATGTTACAATGAATTTGAAAATCCTTCGAACCTTTTTGAAATGAATATAATTAATGTTTTAAAAGATAAAAATGGTAAAGTAAAGTGTGACTTTACAAATGTAGATAAATATATAGATATTTGCTTTGAACTCGGGATAGATAGGGAAATAGATATTTTTGGAATTGTAGGGAATTGGGATGGTAAAGTATTTGGAAATCCTATGAAGGACTATAAAGATCCTATTAGAATAAGTTATTTTAGCCAAAAAGAACAAACTTACTCTTATTTTGACTCAAAAGCTGAGTTAGGTGAATATTTAAGGCTGGTTTTCAAGCATTTCAAAGATATGGGATGGTTGGACAAAGTAAGAATAATGAGTGATGAACCAAATAACATTAAACTTTTTAAAGAATGCGTTGATTTTATATGTTCATGTACTGATGGTGAAAAAGTTAAATTTAAAAGTGCGATTCACCATCAGGAATTTTATGAGAGTTTTAGTTCAAACATTCAGGATATTTCTCTTAATACTTGTGAATTGATAAGTAATATTAGTCAAATAGAGAAGATAGCTCATGAGATTTCAAATAAAGGAGGAACAGTTACGTGGTATAGCTGTTGTTTCCCACAGAAATTGAATACTTTTATAAAGTCACCTTTAATTGAAAGTAGATTAACACCTTGGTTTACTTATTATGTTGGATTTCATGGTTTTTTAAGATGGGCATATGCAATATGGCCAGAAAAGCCATATGACCAAATTAGTTACAAGCATCCTTGGTGGACAGCAGGGGATATGTTTTTTGTGTATCCTGGAAAAGATATGAAACCAGTTAGAAGTATAAGATGGGAAAATTTAAGATTTGGAATACAGGATTATAATCTATTTAAACAAATAGAACAACTAGGCATAGATAGACAAAATATTGCAGAAAAAATCGAGGTATTATTGGGTAAAAAGGAAAAAATGAAATATATTGGCGAAAGACAAGTTCAAATGAGTTATTCAGTTGATGGAAATGATTATTTAAATATGAGACAACAAATGTTAACGGAATGGAGAGTATAATATGGAAGGACCAAGAAGTGCAAGTATTGATGAATTTAATCAGGTAATTGACCTTATAAATAATGTTTTTAGAATAACTAGAAATCATAAACCAACAATGCAGTATGAGTTTCCTCACTTATTAAACAAAAAAAATATTGATAATATGATTGTAATTAAAGAAGATAATAAAATAGTTGCAGATGTAAATTACCTAAAACAGGATGTTGTAGTACAAGGTGCAAATATTACAGTAGCAAGTATTGGAGCAGTTTGTACTCATAGTGAGTATAGAGGACGAGGATATTCTAGTAAAATATTAGATAAAGTTGAAGAAAAAATGAAGAATGAAGGAATAGATGTAGTCTTAATATCTGGTACAAGAGATTTATATAGGAGAAGAATGTGCTCTAAGGTGAAAAGTCACTTTAAATATGAATTCACTCCTAATAATGAATATATTGATTTTGAAATTAAGGAATATAAAGCAGAACATTTAAATAAAATGATTCAATTGTACAACTTAAACTCCTCTAGATATTTAAGAACTTATGATGAATTTAAGGTGTTACTTGATTCAGCTACTATCCCATGGGGAACGTTTTCTTATAAAAAATATGTTTTTTTAAAACAAGATGAAGTTTTTGGATATTTAATAATAAGAGTGATAGATGATGGTAAGAAATATGGGCAAGTTATTGAGACATATGGAAATACAAACACTATTTATATGGCACTAAAAAAGGTAGCTTATAATTTACAATTGGAGAATATTTGTCACTATGTTCACATTAAAGAATATAATAATCACTTTGAGCAATATGACAGTCGAGAGCTTGATTGTCAACAGGGTACATTAAAGATAATAAACTATGAAAAATTCATGAAAGATTTAAGTCCATATTTTCATCAGTATGTGGAAAAAGATATTTTAGATGAAATTAAGTTTAGTAAAGAAGATGAAGGGGATCTAATAGAATTTGGTAATGAGAAAGTGATTATTGATAATCTTGAAAACTTAAATAAATTGATATTCCAAGGTGATACAGAGAAAATTAAATATCAAAATGAGTGTTCTAATATAAAAAAATTCATAGAAACTGTTTTCCCAATACCGTTTGTATGGTCAGCTAATCTAAATTATCAATAACTTAAGATATATTAGAAAAACAATATATGCGCGACGGTGTTAAGTACTTCACTTGAAAAATTCTCACTAAAGGAATATAATCAATGTAGAAATATTTAAGTATTTACTTAATAATTACCATACATTTGCAATAAAATGTAGAAGGGAGTACATGATGTTTGATTCGAACTATAGAACCACAAATAAAACTATTTGGCAAGGTAGAATTGATAGCCAAACAGATTTTGAAGCTTTTAGATGGCATCAATGGGTTGAAAATATTGATTTAAATAAAGATGAATTAGAACCATTTACTGGTAAACTGGGATTCGCATTTATAGGCTTTTGTTGTGATGAAGGTGTTAAGCGTAATAAAGGTAGAACTGGAGCTGCAAGCGGTCCACGAAGTATTAGAAAGGAATTAGCGAATTTACCATGCCGTTTCAATCAAGAGGTTAAACTCTTTGATGCAGGAAATATATTTTGTGAAAATATATCTTTAGAAGAAAGTCAAGCATTACTTTCACAAGCAATAGATAAAATCTTACGATTAAATCTTTTTCCAATAGTTCTTGGTGGTGGTCATGAAGTTGCTTTTGGGCATTATAATGGTATATTAAAACATTTTTCTGAAAATAATCCTAAACCTAATATTGGTATAATAAACTTTGATGCTCATTTTGATCTTAGACCTTATCCAAATGGTGGTACATCAGGAACAATGTTTAGGCAAATAGCAGATATATGTGATGAGGAAAATCTAAATTATTCATACTTTGCTCTTGGAATTCAGAAACACCGTAATACTGTTAATTTATTTAAAACGGCAGATGAACTTGGTGCAAAGTATATTGTAGCAAAAGATATTATAGATAATGATATTTGGGGTCTTTTAGATAAGTTAGACGATTTTATAAAACTTCAAGATCATATATATATAACAATATGTACAGATGTTTTTTCTTCAGCATATGCACCAGGTGTAAGCGCAACTCAACCTCTTGGATTAGAACCAGAAAGAGTATTAAGATTTCTTAAATATATATTAAAATCTAATAAAGTAATAAGCTTTGATATTGCAGAAGTTTCGCCAAGATTTGATCAGGATAATACAACTTCTAATTTGGCATCAGTATTGATTTTTACTGTTATTGAGACTCTTTGTAAGATTCATAACTTAGCTTTACTAGATTAAGTTGCATAAAATTTTTTGCCTCTTCAATTAAAATGTAAAGAAATTGAAATGTTAATTTTTACATAACGATGTGCGATTTTAAATCATAATGAAGCTTGTAGTGGAAATAATTATTTCCACTACAAGCTTTTAACAATTTATATAACTAATATTGAATGGCTATGAGGAAGTTAACAAAAAAGTGTATATAGAACTCATACAAGTTGGACAATTATATGGTATACTAAGGATAACAAATATCTTAAGAGGTGTTTTAATGAAATTGTCTACAAAAGTAAAAAAAATCGCTGTTCTAACTTTAGTGTTATACATACTTTTAATAATAATTATACTCGGGAGCTTCATTTTCCAAATGTCATATATTAGATTTAATAAAGATGCTGAACTTTTAAGAGAAGAGTATTATAAAGAACAAAGAACATTGATTAAAGATGAAATTTATAGAGTTTATGAGGATATTGAATATTATAAATCTAAAACTGAAGAAAGATTAAAAAAAGAAGTTAAAAATAGAGTTTACGAAGCAATTAGTATTACCAATAATATTTATGAAAAGAATAAGGATAAAACACAAGTAGAAATTGAAAAATTGATTAAAGATGCATTAAGAAATATTAGATTTAATAATGGTAACGGATACTATTTTGCAAATAGATTAGATGGTACTGGTGTCATTAATTCTCCTAGTCCTAAATTAGAAGGTGATGATTTACTAAGTTATAAAAATAGTGATGGAGTCTATGTCTTAAAAGATATGTTCCAATTAATAAAAAAACATGGAGAAGGCTTTTATGAATATACTTGGACTAAACCAGATATAATAGGCAATAAATATAGAAAAATATCTTACATTAAATATTTTGAACCTCTTAATATATATCTTGGGACAGGTCTTTACATTGATGATGTTGAAGAAATCGTTAAAAAAGAAATTTTAGATAGAATCTCAAAAATGACATACAGAAATGATGGATATATTTTTGTAACTACTTATGATGGGACTGCTTTGGTATTTGCACAAGAAGAATTAATTGGTAAGGATGTTAGCAATATTAAAGATATAAATGGTGTAGAAATCCACAATGAAGAAAAAAAAGTAATAAATGCTTTTGGGGAAGGGTTTGTTGAATATGTTTGGACAAAACCCAAAATGGAAGGGGTTTATCATAAAATTACTTTTGTAAAAGGAATTGATGATTGGAAATGGATTATAGGTACTGGGGCATATATTGATGAAATAGAAAAGAAAATTGAAATAAAGAAAGTGCAATTAGAGCAAGATATTGAGACTACTATATTTAAAATTACAGTAATCTTATCATTAATAGGAATGATTGTCACATGTATTCAAGTATATTTACTTAAATGGGCAGAACAGGCTATGAAAGAAGAAGAAAAAATTTATGAAATCTTAACGAATCTTTCTGAAGACGGAATATTTATTTTAGAACCAAATGGTAAAATAATTGAAGCTAATCAAAAGGGTTTGGAAATGATTTCCTATTCTAAATATGAAGTAAGTAAGTTGAATTTTAAAAATTTAATAAATGCACCTTTTTTTAAAGAAACAATTACTGAGATTAGTAAGGAAACATATTTAGAAGATAAAAATAAAGAAGTGATGCCTATAGATCTTCATATAAAAAGTATAGAAATAAATAGAAAAATGAAATTTATTGCTTATGCTAGAGATTTAACAAAAAGAAGACTTTATGAAGATGCGTTAAAACAGAAGGCTATAACCGATGATCTTACAAATGTATATAACCGAAGGTTTATAGTTACTCAATTAAAATCAGAAATTGAAATTGTAAAGGAAATGGGGATTTCAACATCTTTAGTATTATTAGATATAGACAAATTCAAAACCCTAAATGATACTTACGGACATATATTTGGAGATACAGTCTTAAAAGAATTATGCAAAATTTTTAAAGATAATTTAAGAAGTTCTGATTTTATAGGGAGATATGGAGGGGAGGAATTTATAATCCTCCTTCCTAATACACAAAAAAAATTAGCTTTAAAAATAATAGAACGTATAAAAGATTCTTTTAGTAATTTAAAATGGAAAGAAGATGAAGCTCTTAATATTACATTTAGTGCTGGCATAGTAGAAATTGATAGTAAAAATACCGATAATAGTAAAAATGTTATAGATTATATAGAGCAAGTAGATAAGTTGTTATATAAGGCTAAGGAAAATGGTAGGAATAGAATAGAAGTAAAATAACACTTATGTATTTGAAGAGGCAAAAAAATATGAGTAAAAAATTAGGAAGTAGTCTGATGGCTACTTCTTTTTGATTATTTAAAATAAATAAATATTTGGAAAAGCATAAATAGAATTCTTTCAAAATAATATGAATGGATATGCAATAAAACTGAAAATGTATGCATAAAAATACTTAGGTAAATTCATTCGCAATATCAAAAGTAATTAAATTGGAACTAGGAAGTTATCTTTAGATGAGTAATAGGAAAGGGTTTGTTGAGTTAAATATAAAAATAAATATAATTCCAACAAAAAAACACTTGCATAAATATGCGTATATTGTGTATAATCATTTACAGAAGAACAAAACACTAAGGAGGAAATGAAATGAAAGGGATTTACGGAAAATTATTAAGTTTAGTACTTGTTGGAATGGTAATGGTTTCATTATCATCATGTGGCAAAGAAGTAAGTGTTGAAGGAACAAATAAAAAAGAAAAATTAGTATTAGGTACCAGTGCGGATTATGCACCATATGAATTTCATAAAGAGATTGATGGTAAGGATACAATAGTTGGGTTTGATATTGATATAGCAAAAGCGATTGCAGAGGACTTAGGGGTAGAACTTGAAATTAAAGATATGAGTTTTGATGGTTTATTAGAAGCATTAGTAACTGGTAAAATTGATTTTATAATAGCGGGAATGACACCAACTCCAGAGAGAGCTGAAAATGTTGATTTTTCAAATATATATTATACTGCTGTAAACAATATTTTAATCAACAAAGAAAATATGGACAAGATATCTTCATTAGAAGATTTAAAAGGGAAAAAAATTGGAGTGCAAAAGGGATCTGTACAAGAGGCATTAGTATCTGAACAAGTAAAGGATGCAGAGATTAAGAGTTTATCAAAAATCACAGATTTAATTCTTGAATTAAAGTACGGTAAAATAGATGCTATAGTAATTGAGAATCCTGTGGCTGTGGCTTATGTAGAGAAAAATGAAGATTTAATGATTACAGATATGAAGCTAGATGTTAATTCAGAAGAGTTAGGCTCAGCTGTTGCTGCAGCTAAGGGTTCAGATGAACTTATAGAAGCAATCAATAAAACAATAGATAAATTAATACAAGAAGGAAAGATTGACGAATTTATTGTAAAAGCAAATAATCTTTTAGAAGATTAGGAGGGAATAAATTGGATTTTAGTTTCTTACCAAAATATTATACCTTCTTTTTAGAAGGTTCAAAAAATACGTTAATTATAGCATTTTTTACAGTATTATTTGGAACAGCTTTAGGGCTAGTCTTGAGTTTACTGAAATTATCTTCAAATAAGATTATAAAATTCATAGCTGCATCTTATATAGAATTTGTTAGAGGAACACCAATACTTGTTCAATTGTATATAGTTTATTATGGACTTCCTGCTATAGGGATTGAGTTGCCAGATATTTTAGCTGGTATAGTCACTCTTTCCCTAAACAGTGGAGCATATGTTGCTGAGGTAATAAGAGCAGGAATAAATGCAGTAGATAAAGGTCAAATGGAGGCTGCTAGAAGTTTAGGAATGTCAAATTCCTTAACTATGAAGCACATAATTATACCTCAAGCATTTAAAAATATTTTACCTGCATTGGGGAACGAATTTATCACAATAATTAAAGAATCATCAATAGTTTCTGTAATTGGTATACATGAACTTATGTATAAAGCGAATACTGTAAGAGGTAATATATTTAGACCATTTGAACCATTGATAATTGTTGCTTTAATGTATTTTATACTTACATTTACATGTTCTAAGTTGTTAGGAATAGCTGAAGGGAGGTTAAAAAAAGTTGATTCACATTAGTAATCTTCATAAAAAGTTTGGGAAAAATCATGTGTTAAAGGGAATAGATAATCATATTAAAAAAGGTGAAGTTGTTGTAGTTATAGGACCATCAGGTTCTGGGAAAAGTACATTTTTAAGGTGTTTAAATTTATTAGAAGAACCTACAGACGGAATTATAGCATTTCAAGGAACAAATATTCTTGATAAGAAGACTTGTATAAACAATATAAGAGAAAAAATGGGAATGGTTTTCCAACAGTTTAATTTATTTCCACACAAAACAGTGTTAGAGAATATAACAATAGCGCCTATAAAAGTTAAAGGTGTTGAAAAGTCAGAAGCAGAAAAAATAGCATATAAGCTACTTAACAAAGTAGGACTAGGGGATAAAGCAGAAGCATATCCATCGTCACTTTCTGGGGGTCAAAAACAGCGTGTTGCAATTGCCAGAGCATTAGCTATGGAGCCAGAAGTAATGCTCTTTGACGAGCCAACATCAGCATTAGACCCTGAAATGGTAGGAGAAGTACTAGTTGTAATGAAAGAATTAGCAGCAGAAGGAATGACTATGGTAATAGTAACTCATGAAATGGGATTTGCAAGAGAAGTAGGGGATAGAGTAATATTTATGGATCAGGGTAATATTATTGAAGAAGCTATTCCAGAAGAAATGTTTAGTAATCCAAAACATAATAGAACAAAAGAATTTTTAAATAAGGTATTGTAGCGAGCTTTAAAAGAATAATCTTTTAAAGCTCGTTTTTTTATTTTTAAATATTACTAGAGCATTTTCTTTTATGAATTGTTCTTGAGCAACAACCTATGGATTAATATGATAAATGAATATAGAGAAAAATCTAATTATATGGGGTAAGTTGTTATGGATGAATCTATGAGAATAGAACTGAAAAAATGAATCTGTGGGGGAAATAATAACTTTGTTTCACAAAGGCAATTAATAGATTATAATAAATAACACTATGAACATTATTGAATTTAGTTTAACATAAGCGATTATTGATATCGTAATTAAAATATAAGATAAGATTATGTGAATATACTTGGAATAATTTCCCAGGAAATAACAGGTGTGTTGTTTTATAATAAGAACATGGAAAAGGGAGCGGATAGCTCCCTTTTAAAATCAACTCTATGAATTACCAATAATGATACCTTTGACTTTATTGAAAGCATAGTCAAGAGCAGAATCTAAATTATTCTTACTTTTTCCTCCACCTTGAGCTGAGAAGTCGCTTCCTCCACCGTTTCCATCTATTAAGGTTATTGCATCCTTTAAAAGAAGATTCATGCTGATGATTTTTAGTTCTTTTGTACAAGCGAATATAAGTTGAGCTTTATCTTCTGATTTTACTCCAAATAAAACTATAACATTTGGAAAGCTTGTTAACTTTGATGCTAAAAGATTAACGTACTTCATATCTACATTTTCATGTACTAACTTAATAACACTTATATCATTTATTTTTTCAGAGGAATTAACCATATTCTGCACTTCATAATTAGCAACCTCTGATTTTAATGAATTGTTTTCAGAAAGAGCTTTCCTTAAATCGTTTTTAAGCCTCTCCACCTCAAGTAGAACATTACTATCACTACATGATAAAAGCTTTGAGATTTTTTCCATAGACTCATATTTTTCAATGTAATCAGAAACTGCTCTTGAACCACAAATGAAATGGATTCTTGTACCAGTACCTTGGTTTCCAAATTGTATAACTTTCATTGTTTGTAATTCAATTGTTGAATTAGGATGTATTCCAGCACAAGGGATTGCACAACTATCTCCAACTTTAACAAGTCTTATTTTGTCACCTGCTTTTTTATCAATGTTTTTCAGTTTTAATTTCTTGAGTTCAGATTTTGTAGGATATAATGTTTCTATCTTAATATTATCAAAAATTATGTTGTTAGCCATTTCTTCAGCTTTCTTAATTTCAGCACTTCCAATTATTCTATCAACATCAATATATGAATGTTCGTCTCCTAGATTAACTTTAACTGTATTTGCATTAAATAATTCAAATAAATATGCTGAAAGTATATGTTGGCCTAAATGTTGCTGCATATAGTCAAACTTTTTTGCCCAATCTATGCTGCATTTAACTTTGTGTATCTTTAAGGGTTTAATTTCAACTATATGATACACTTTTTCATTCTCTTCATATACGGAAATTACCGGTGTACCGTTTATGGCCCCCCTGTCACCGGGATGTTCTTCACCTTGTGGGTAAAAATATGTTTCGTCAAGTTCAATATGATACTTATTATCTTTTTCAAGTACATTTATGATTTCAGCAGTAAACTCTTTTTTATATGTATTTTCATAGTAAGATTTTTGCAATATGTACAGCTCCTTTAAACAGTAAAGTTTTAGTTACATTTTTTATTTATATAATATATTATAGCCTAATTAGAGTAAATATCCTATGTTCTTTAATGTGGAAATTTAGTTTTGATAGTAGTATAATTTAAATATTAAGTTAAATAAAGGTATAAAGAATATTTATCTTGTGAATAGTCGATCTAAAGGAGCTAAATAACCTAAAATAAGTTCCGAAGATAAAAGTCCATATATGGCATGATATTAATAATATTAATACAAAGGGGAAGAGGCTATGTTACGCAGAAAATCAAAAACATTATGTATTATTTGTACGATATTATTAACAACATCATTATTTGCTGGATGTAACAAATCAACTGTTAATGAGAAAGCTAATAATAGCAAAATTATCCTTAGTGATAAAGAAGAAACTAATGAGGAAACTAAATTAGTATTTGAAAACTTAAATGAAGATATTGAAGGGCAGCGAGTTATAAATACTATAAAGGAGTTAACTTCTGAAAAATATGATGGAAGATTAACGGGAACTGAAGGGAATATGTTGGCAACTGAATATATCAGGAATGAATTTGAAAAATTGGAACTTGAGACTTTAGAGGGATTGGATGAATATTTACAATATTACGATCAAATGGTGCCTTATATTAAAGAACTTCCTAAAATAAGCATTGTTAATAAAGATGGTGAAACAGTAAAAGAATTAAAATTTCTAGAAGATTTTGTTGTAAGAGCTGATCCAGATTTTAAGAGAAAAGGAACGGTTAAAGGAGAAATTATTTATTTAAAAGATAAAGTAGAATTTAATAAAAACAAGGGAAAATTAGAGGGCAAAATTGCAATCATTCCTTCTAACCTCTTTAGGGATCCAAATGTAAAGAAATTTTTCGCTAACGGAACTTCAAAAGCTTTAGGTATAATCCATGAGACTAATTTTAGAAGTGGAGAAGATGAATCTTTTAAAAAGAGTGTATATTTTGCTGAGGGAAACTATGAGTCCAGAAATGAAGAGATTCCTATGTTTGTCTATGCCGATAGTACTGCAACAAAGATATTGAGAGAAGAAGGGGAAAAAGGGAACTTAGTGGAGCTAAGTTTTGAATGCTATGTGGAAGAGAAGACTATAGCTAATGTTATTGGACTAATTCCTGGAACAGATGATGAGCATAAGGATGATTATATAATTATAAGTGGTCACTTTGATCATTTAGGAAATAACTATGATGGCACTTATAATCCAGGAGCATCAGATAATGCATCAGGAATAGCTAGTATGTTAGAAATTGCTAGAAGTATAAAATCTAATAATATTGAACCTAAAAGACCGATATTGTTTATTGCCTTTAATGGAGAAGAAAATGGATTATTTGGATCAAAATTCTTTGCTGAAAATACTGGATTAGATATGAAAAAAGTGACAATGATTAATATTGATATGATAGCTAATAAATCTGATGGTCCACTGTATATTGCTGCTGTGGAGTACAGTAAGTTAATTAAAGATATAGTCCAAATTGCTAAAGATATGGATATTCCTTACAAAATTAACACGGCAGTATCCTACAGTGATCACACTCATATTGAAGAGCAAGGCGGTCAAGCGGTTACATTAGTAGAACTTGAACAAGAAGAATATCATACACCAGATGATACAGTTGATGTGATAGAAAAAGCAGATTTAGAACAGGTAATCGAATTAGTACTTCGCTATATTAGTGAAAAAGCATTCTAATGACTAAATGATAATAGGGTAATACATATGAAGAAGTAAGTGAAGAAATTGAGTGCTTCAAATATAAATGACAAACAGTTGTCATGTTTAATTATACCCCTTAAGATGAGCAAATTTATTGCAAAAGAATTATAACATATACTGATAATAGTGTGTATAAAGGTAAAATAATAATGTTCTACTAAAACTTGAATCTTTGATATAGAATAAAAATTGCATTAATCATCTGCAAAATTTGTAAGAAATACACTTTTCCTTTTGTGAAATTTGTATTATAATAATATTAATATAAATTTCACAGTAATGAAGTGGGGGAGTAAAATGGATAAAGTTACGAAGTGCATAGTAATAATTAAAGATGATTTTAAAAATGTATTTGTTGTGCAAAAAAAGGGGAAACGCACAGAACCTAAAAAGTGGCAACTTCTAGAAGTTGAAGTTAAAGGAAAATCAGCTGAAGATAAATGTATTGAAAAAATGATTAAAAAAGATATAAGTTCAATATTATTTAACAAAACAGCTATAAAGGATTACGTAATTGATGAAGCGACAGGGGATATTTTAAGAATATACACTGGTCAGCTGAAAGAAAGAATCACTCTACATAAAGATTTTATAAACAATACATGGATAGGTGAAAGTAAAATAGATGAGATGGACTTTATACCTGAACATAAAGAGATATTGAGAGATTATTTTAAATCTGAAGTTTAAAATAATTATTAATTACATATCATATAAGAGTTATTACATGGTAGATTTTATACTATTGTGTAATAACTCTTTTTATTTTACTAAAAATTAAATTTAAATAAATATATCTCTATCTTAAGTTAAAAATAACAATAGATTTAACTAATAACGAGGTGAAAATATGAGATTATTCGGAACAATGGAGATAAATAATAAAGGGCATCTAGAGATTGGCGGCTGTGTTTATTCAAATCTTGTTAAAGAGTATCAAACACCCTTATATGTTCTTGATGAGCTACTTGTGAGAGAAAATTGTAGAGAGTTCAAAAATAACTTTACATTAGAAGGAATTGAAACAGAAGTTATATATGCTTCTAAAGCTTTTCTAAACATGGCAATTTGTAAATTGATAAATGAAGAACAACTTTCTATTGATGTGGTTTCAGGTGGAGAATTATATACGGCGATAAAATCAGGCTTTCCTGCAGGAAAAATTTATATGCATGGGAATAATAAAACTGAATATGAATTAAAAATGGCTCTTGAGGCAGGGGTAGGTACAATAATTGTTGATAATATTAATGAGCTAGAATTATTGGAGTACTTATGCGAGTCCTTAGATAAAAAAATAGACGTTCTTTTAAGAGTGAATCCAGGTATAGAAGCGCACACACATGAATACATTCAGACATCTAAGAATGATTCTAAATTTGGAGAATCTATTTTTAGTAGTAATATATATAATTTTATCAGGAAATTTCAGCTTAGTAGTAGAGTTTCTTTAAAAGGGTTCCATTGTCATATAGGGTCACAAATTTTTGAAGAAAACTTCTTCCATCAGGGTACATTAGTGATGATTGATTTTATAAAAAAGGTGAATGATGAATGTGGATTTGTAACAGAAAAATTAAACTTAGGAGGCGGATTTGGCGTATATTACTCTAATGAGGATGAGCCAATTAATCTTGAATCCTGTCTTAAGAGTATGATTCAACTTATAAAGGATAAAATATCAGAGATAGGGGTTAAATTACCGAAAGTAATGATTGAACCTGGTAGAGCTATAGTAGCTAATGCTGGAATTACTCTTTATGAGGTTGGGGGAATTAAAAATACATATGGTGGTAGAAAGTATATATTCGTTGATGGTGGTATGACTGATAATCCAAGAACGGCACTTTATGGAGCAAAATATGATGCTGTAGTTGCTAATAAAATGAATGAAGAAAATAAAAACCTATATACAGTAGCAGGGAAATGTTGTGAATCTGGTGACATATTAGTTAAAGATATTAAGCTTCCTATAGTTGAGATAGGAGATATTATTGGAGTTATGAGTACTGGTGCATATAACTACAGTATGTCTAGCAATTATAATAGAATTCCACGACCGCCAGTTGTTTTTGTTAAGAATGGAGAGGCTAGATTGACTGTGAAGAGAGAAACTTATGAGGATATTATTAGAAACGATTTATGAAGTATTAAAAGGAGGCGTTTGGTATGGGCATAGTAGTACAAAAATATGGTGGAACTTCAGTAGGGGATATTGATAAAATTAGGAGCGTTGCTAAAAGAGTGGCTGAGAAAAAAGGTGAGGGAAATGATATAGTTGTTGTGGTATCTGCTATGGGGAAAACAACAGATAAACTTGTAGAAATGGCTAAGGCAATAACAGAAAATCCATGTAAAAGAGAGATGGATATGTTACTTTCTACTGGGGAACAGATTACAATTGCGTTATTATCAATGGCATTAAAAGAGTATGGATATGATTCTATTTCTCTTACAGGTTCACAGGCAGGAATAGTAACTGAAGGGATTCATACAAAGAATCGAATTAAACAAGTGGATATAGATAATATAAAGAATCATCTAGATGATGGTAAGATTGTGGTTGTTGCTGGTTTTCAAGGAATTAATGAAAAGGGTGACATAACAACCTTAGGAAGAGGAGGATCAGATACTACTGCAGTAGCATTAGCTGCAAAACTTAATTGTATATGTGAAATCTATACTGATGTGGATGGAGTATATACAGTAGATCCTAGGCTTTTCCCAGAAGCTAAAAAATTAAATGTAATAAGTTATGAAGAAATGATGGAAATGGCTAGTAGGGGTGCTGGTGTTTTAGAAACAAGAGCAGTGGAGATAGCTTTTAAATATAAAATACCAATTTATCTTGCTATTAATACAGGTGATAAATTAGGAACCTATGTGAAAGAGAGTGATAAAGAGATGGAAAAGAAAGCGATAACAGGATTAACAGTAACAGATGATGTATTAATGATTACTATAAATAAAGTAGAGTATACTTCTAAAAATATTGCTCTAATATTTGATGTTTTAGCAAGAAATAATGTAAATATTGATATGATAAGTCAAACAGCACCTCATGATAATCTTGTAAATGTATCTTTTACAGCTGCAAAAGATGATTTTTTCACTCTTAAAGATGTTGTAAAAGAACTCGTGAACAGTCTTGAAGGAGTAGATGTTGATTTTGAATCTGAAATATCTAAAATATCGGTTGTGGGGATAGGTATGATGAATCAATCAGGTGTTGCTGCTATGGTTTTTAAAGTTTTCTCTGAGAATAATATTGATTTTAAGCAAGTTACTACATCAGAAATCAGTATTTCTTATACAATTGATTCTATTGGCAGAGAAAAGGCTGTAGAAGTTTTAGCGAAGGCATTAGATTTGTAGAAATTTGAGTATTTTCATTGTGTCGTCCGCTAATCAGCCTGATTTATTAAATAAATGGAGAAATGGAGAAAGTAAAAAAACAAAGTGTGTTTCATATCATTAATGTCTTAAAGATGGTGTATTGAAATGTATCTTTAATTAATAAAAGGGGCTGTCGCATTAAGAAAATTACTTACAACATATTGGATTATAATTCAATTATTAATACAATATGTTGTAGAATTTATTTTATGTGCGACAGCCCCGTTTTCAATTGAAAAATTATTCCATTCAAATAACTAAAGACATATAATTTCTAAATATTTTACACAATTAAGGGATTTATTGTATAATAAATTAATAATATATTAGAAAAATAAATAAGAATTTAGATTCTAGGTGAAAGTTTGGATATATTAATTGGAATGAGACAAAAATTTGTAAGGAATTATTGGGTTATGATGGGTATAAGTCAGTTATACCATCTTGGTATGTCACGCCTGAAGAATGTAGATATTGTTAAAAGAGAGGTGTAATTATTCATAGAACAATTTTTAATGAGAATTAAACCTATAAAGATTTCAAGAAACTATCTAAATAGTATATGAAATTTACTGGAGGAGAAAATGGATTTACAATCATTGTATGATGAAAAAATTATCAGTGTAAAAGAATTAATGCCTGGATATGAAGATCATTCCAGTGATGTGTGAATTAGTTAAAGGGTTACCAACCCCAGAAAGTACATCATATATATTAGTTGATATGGACCCTACACAATTTTTATCTGATGTGATGATTGTTACTGGATTAGTTGAATATAAGTCTTTTATAAAGAATATTTTATCATTTAAAATTGGAGGATGAGTTTTATGCCAAAGATTAAATTAACTATCTTAGAAAGTAAATGTAGAGGTAATTATCATAAAAAAGGGGATATATTTATTGTTCAAGATTTATGTCCTCCTTTATGTCATGAGTTATGGCAATGTATATATCCTAATATATATACATTACTTAACAATGGAGATTTAGATTTTGGAAACACAAGAGCAAAAAAATTTCAAATGAGATGTCCTGATAATGGTAGAGTTTTAATTGTAGGAGAAGTAATTGAATAGTAATTTATAAAATGAAAAAAGGTAAGAATTCAAATGTTTTTATTTTAAAATTAATAAATGATAGGGGGAATAATTAATGTGGATTATAAAATGGAACATTGTAAGTAGAGGACAAAAAGATTATTTAAGAGAATTTTTTTCTGATGGTAAAGTACTACAATTTGAATTTGAGGAAGATGCCTTACGTTTTTTAGAAAGATTAAGAGAACTTAACAAGAATAAAGATATATTTATTAGTTACACTGTTTCTAGATTTGCAGGAGATAGAAAAGAAAAATATAGGTTGGTAAAATCAACTACCTTTGAAAGAACTGTGGATGATGTTGTTGCTTATATCAGCATATTTATTTGAATTAAACCCTATAAAACGTCTGGAAATACAATTTTCAAAAAGCAATATTCCAAGTCGTAAAGTTGCTGAAAAAAGTGGTTTTATGTATGAAGCACTAAAAAGACAAGCTATTTTTACAAAAAAAGATGGCTTTATATATTTTATTTCAGAAGGTGGAGAAAAGTTTGCAAATATTCTAATGAATCCTAATGTTAGTATGGCTATTTATGAGAATTATGATAGAATGGATAACTTAGCTGGTATGCAACTTTGGGGTGCAGATATATAAGTATGATAAGTGAAAAGTTTTAAATGTTACATCAACCAATTATTGGAGGTTTTACAAATGAAACTCAATCAATATATTTATAATGTCAATTATCAAGATTATGAAGAAGAGCTTTGTGCCCTTGAGATAAGATCGCTTTTTAACTTTCAATTGGGAGGCAAAGTCTTTATTTCAAGTAAAGAATTCGATCCTTCTATTAGCCCATTTTTGAAAACGAGATTAGAGATTATTTATAAGACTTCATCCTTTTCTGATATCATTGAGTCGATAAAAAAAGATAAAATAAGGGCAAATGATTTTGTAGTTAAATACTTAGAGTTGTTCAGTGAAGATCCATATATTAAAAAACGGAGAGAACTTTGCAAGGAGATAGGTCTTATCGTACAAGGATTTCCTTCATTTACTTCGCCTAAAATTACTTTTGGGATCTCTTTTTATAAAGGAAACTGGTATTTTGGAATTTTAGTTGCGAATAATACTAAATGGAAAGCTCACAACACAAAACCTTACTCATATTCTAGCTCTATAGGAATAAATATAGCGAAAGTACTTCTTAATATCGCCGGAAATGGGGATTTTTCAAAAAGGTTAGTAGACCCCTGTTGTGGTGTAGGAACGGTTCTATTAGAAGGATTTTTTGCTGGTTATGATATAAGAGGATGGGAGATTATGAGCAAGGTTGCAGAAAATGCACGATTAAATTTACTTCACTTTAACTATCTACCTAAAGTTACTACTGGTGATATTCAAGATATAGGGGAAAGCTTTGATGCTTCAATTATAGATCTTCCATATGGAATTTACTGTCACGCGACTGTAGATAATCAGGTAAAAATAATTAGAAATGCTAAAAGAATCTCAAAAAAAATAGTATTAGTCTCTTCTGATGATATTACTCATCAGATTTTAAGTGAAAAACTTAAAATAACTGATTGTTGTAAAATAAGTAAAAATAAAAATGGGAGTTTCTTTAGATATATCTGGGTATGTGAACAGTAAAATGCCAATCTTATTCATTTAGTTTGGTGATATTTTTATAAGTAAGCATGATTTTTTCAATATCTGATGTCCAAACATCTACAAGGTTAGTAGTACCTCGTTTTAAACACCAATCGAAGATATTTCCTCTTGCAGTTCTATTAATATATTCGGATAATTCATAGATATCAGTATCGATAATTTCATTTTCAGTAAGAGCTAGATTTAAAAGTTCTATAACTTTTAAGTGAACAAGTCTACTGGGTGAAATTGTATATTGACTTTCATCCATAAGAATTTGTATATAGCTATTTGTGGTGAAATTATATCCTAAAGACGCTACGATTGTTGCTTCAGAATTATTAAGGCCAATAATTGCATCTATATAAGAATCAAAGCTTTTTTTTTCATAATCTTCAATGATTAATGAATCAATACTGTGATAAGAAGATATAATCATCTTGTCTTTTGATTCAAAATAATGATAAAAAGTTCCTACAGATACATTTGCTTCTTTGCAAACATCAATTATTTTTATTAAATCATAAGAAGTATTTTTTATTAATTTTATAGCAGCTTCAGATATTCTCAACTTAGTTTCAATTGCTTGCTTTTGTCGAGATGTTAGTTCTTTCATAGTATGCCTCCATTATATAATGTTTATTTTTATAATAACATATCATTGAAGAATAATTTCATATTTAATGTTAACAGTAATATATTATCATAGGCAATATAAATTTCAAATTATTATATATGTTCGCATAGATGAAATTAAACAAATTAAACCATATAAGGGATGTTAAAACATAAATTTAAAATATTGATTGTTTAAATATCTGTGCTATAATTAAATTAATTTCAATGAATCATATTCGATGAAATTAATTCGACTATATATTTAGGGGGGATTCTTGATGGAACCAACAATTATAGCACTTACAGGTAAAGGTGGTGTTGGGAAAACTAGTATTTCAGCAACAATTATCAAAATATTAACACAAAAATATCCGGATAAAAAGATTTTGGCAATTGATGCTGATCCAGCTATTGGATTAGCTACGGCACTGGGGGTAGCACCTAAAATAACATTAGATGATATTAGAAGTGAAATTATTGATTTTGTAGAGAATGGAAATACAAAAGATGCTATGGAGTTAGTAAGTGAATCAAGATATAGAATATTTGATGCAATCGTTCAAAGGGATGGATTTGCATTTTTAGCTATTGGTAGGCCTGAATGTGAAGGATGTTATTGTCGAATAAATTCTTATCTTAAAAATGTAATCGAAATGGTAAGTAGTCAATTTGATTATGTTGTCATTGATGGAGAAGCAGGTATCGAACAAATAAACAGAAGGGTAATGCAAAAGGTAACTCATTTACTTCTTATATCAGATGCAAGTCGAAAAGGTATAGAAGTTACAAAGACAATTCGAGAAGTAGCTGAAGAAATGGTTGAATTTGATCGGGTTGGTGTTTTGCTTAACAGAATTGAAGATATGTCTTTAATAAAGGAAATAAACACAGGAGAAATTGAACTATTAGGTGCTATTCCAAGTGATAAAAATATTTTGCAGTATGACATTGGTGGAAGAAACTTTATGGAGTTACCTGATGATACTGCTGTTGTTTTAGAGATTGAAAAGGCTCTAGAAAAGTTCAATGTTCTTTAAAAAAATATAATGAAAGGGGGGGGATTGGTCTATGAAGGATTTAAAGCATATGATTTTCTTTGAAAGTTTGCTACAAGATGCTAATAATGATTTAGTAAGAAAAGCAAAAAGTGAAGGAAGACATCCCATTGGCTATACTTGTTTTCATGTGCCCGAAGTAGTTATGAATCTTGAAAATTGTTTTTCAGTAAGATTAAGAGCGCCAAACATGGGGTCAACAGAAATTGCTACTTATTATATGGCAAATAGTGCATGCGAATATTCCCGTGCACTTTTAGAAAGGTCAATTGAGGGCAACTATAAATTTTTAGATGGGTTATTAGGAGTAGATGTGTGTGAACCTATGAATCGTTGTATGGAAAATATGGAGATATTGGGTACATGCAATACAGACAATGATAAGTTTGTAAGATGTTATCTTGATTTACCTTATTCAGATGATGAGGATTGCGTAATTCATTTGAAAGAACAAGTTACAAGGAAAATTCTAAAGCCCTTAAATGAAAATTATGGTGTAGATATTTCAGATGAAGCTATAAGACAAGCTGTAGATGAGTTTAATGAGGTATGCAGAATCATTACTGAAATGGGGGAAATGAAAACAGCAAAGCTTCCGGTCATCACAGGAAGTGAGTTCCATAAAATAGTTTTATGTACTTATGTATGTCCTAAAAAAGATATTTTACCATATTTGAGAGAAACACTAGAGGAGCTTAAGACTAGGCAGCCAGATACTAAAAATAAATATAAGGCTAGAGTAGTAGTTGTTGGTTCCGAAATTGATGATCCAGATATGATTGAATTAATTGAAGAAGCAGGAGCTTTAGTAGTAGCAGATAGATTTTGTTATGGTTCTATACCTGGAAGAACAGAAATTAAATTAACAAATGATGAAGATGCATTAACTCAAATTATTAGAAAAAATTTACGAGATACGGAATGTCCAAGGCATTGTGCAGAACACAAGATGCAGTATAGAAAAGACCATGTAAAAGAACTTGTAGAGCATTTCCATGCAGATGGAGCAATTTATGAACAAATGAAGTTTTGTACATACTGGTCTTATGAAAGGACCCTTGCAAGTCATATTATGCCAACGGAATATGGTGTTCCGGTTTTATCCATAGATAGACCTTATAGAAGTCTAGGAAGTGGACAATTAAGAACTAGAGTACAAGCTTTTGTAGAAAGTTTAGAGATTAAAAAAATTAAGGCTAAAAGATTGCAAGTAAATGGGGCGGTGAAATAGATGGGAAGTGAAATTAAAGCCCAAAAAGGTTTAGGAAGATTTTATAACAAAGATAGTAGAACCTTTACAAGGCGTGAATGGAAAGGCTTTAAGGATACTATGTATGATTATGGACGTTGGCTTAAGTTATATGCATATATGGGAATACGTCTAGGTGTCCATCCAATATTAATGATAAGAGCACTTAAGAGATATAGATGGATGGATTCTTTTTTAACAGCTTCTAATATGATAGATAAACATACATTAGGTTTAAGAGGAAAGGAACTTAGGTATACACATGAACAATTTTTTTCTTTAGTACATAGTTCTGTTGATTGTGTGGCTTCCATGATTGTGCGAGATAAGCATCTTCGCCCTAACAGTAAAAGAGCAGCTAAACTTAGAGAAAAAACAATTATGTTTGATGAAATGACACCTAAATTTATTATGGCTGGGTTTCCTACAATAAAATGGATTGATATTGCAATGCTTGCGGTAGGTATGCCTAGTGAAATCGATCAAACAGCCAATCCATATTACATTGATGTAGTTGAGCATTTTGGTTTAGACCCAGATTTATGTCCATTTCCTGCTACGGAATCAGGTGTTGCGGTAGCTGATGATTATCCTATAGTTGGTAAAACGTATATCACAAGTTCTATGCCATGTGATGGTTCTTTAGGACAGGTTGCATTTATGACAAGATATTTTAAAGATATTCCGATTTTTCAAATTACTCCTCCTCAAAGATTTAAAGAAGATCAGGTTCAAGACTATGCAGTAAAAAATCTAAAAGCGTGTATTAAGTTTATTGAAACACATTACAATGTTAAATGGGATTGGGATACATTTTGGAAAGGGTGCAAAATGTACAACGAGGAAGTTCAGTGTATGTTAAATAAGTGGGATGTAAACTGTACAGATTATCCTCAGGTTTGTAATGGAGCATTGGCACTTCAAAGGGAATATGAATTTATGGGAACCGGTTGCTTAGATCCATTTTTCTTAAAAACGGATCTTAAAGTTGATAAGATGATGAAAAAAGGTTATGAGCTAGATAGAAAAAATGATACAAACAAACCAAAGTATCGAGCGATTGTTTGGGCATGTCCAGCACACTATTATACTAATTTCACTTACTGGGCTCAGCACTGCTGGGGTGTAAAAACAATGGTTGATATGGAATGTATGTTATCTCATCACTTTATGCGCATTGGTGATAAAGATCAAGCAATGATAGATATGGCTAAAAGTTATGAAAGGATGATGATGCGTTCACATACTAATGGTGGATATGCAAATTCTCTTGATGAGTGTTGGAAGATGTGTGAAAAATTCAATGCCAATATTGTCATAATGTTTGACCACGTATCTTGTAAAAATGTTGGTGGATTACACGGACTATTTGAAGATCAAGCGCGTGAACGTGGTATTCATATGATATGGATTCCTCATGATCTTATGGATGCACGTACTGTATCTAGAAGAGAAATGAGAGAAGCTTTTAATAAATATATGATTAATGTATTTAGAGAAAAGCCATTAGATCCAACACTGGTGGACTATGAAGATACATTGGCTTGGTAAAAATAAAACTATTGGAGGTTAACATGAAATATTTTGGTGGATGTGACGTAGGATCTACTTATACTAAGGCAGTAATCCTAGATGAAGATGGAAAAATAGTAGCAAGTACAACTATTAGAAGTAAAATTAATAGTGCTGAAAGTGCAGAACTAGCGATGAAAGATGTTATTTCTAAAGCAAAGGGAGTAAATAAAATTGAGGATTTAGAATATATAATAGGAACAGGATATGGAAGAAATAAGGTTCCACAGGCACAAGAAAATATCTCTGAAATTTCTTGTCATGCAATGGGTGTACATGTAACTGATACTAGTGTAAAAGCAATTATTGATATAGGAGGACAAGATGTTAAGGGGATTGCAATAGATGACGATGGAACAGTGTTATCTTTTGCGATGAATGATAAATGTGCAGCGGGAACTGGTAGATTTTTTGAAGCAATGGCAAGAGCTTTTGAATGTACCCTTGATGAGTTTTCAGAAATATCATTATCAACACAAAATGTAATTCCTATTACTTCTCAATGTACAGTGTTTGCTGAGTCAGAAGTTATTACACTTGTTGGGGAGGGAAAACCAAAAGAGGAAATAGCAGCTGGAATTCAACAAGCGGTTGCTAAGAGATGCTTTGTTATGGCTAAAAAGGCTGGAGTCAAAGATAATATTACTTTAACAGGAGGGTGTGCTAAAAATAAGGGGCTAAAAAATGCTATTGAAAAGATTTTAAGAATAAAAGTAATTGACCTTCCAGTGGATCCACAACTTATGGGAGCATTGGGAGCTGCAGAATATGCAAGGCTAAAAGGCCTTAGCTTATTATAAAGTAATGGAGGGGTGAAATGAAAGCACTAATTATTATTTTGATTATTGTCGCAGTATTGTTTTTATTAACCTTTGTAACTTACATTACAAATGGCGATGGTAAGTTAATAGAAAAGATATATAACAGTTTAATAAAGATGCATGATAAAAAAGAAGTTGAAGAGAAAATATAAAAATATGGATGGATTATATGAAAGTATATGATAATGTTATCAAGGAAACCTTAGATATTCTTAAGGATTATGAATGTAGGGAAATTAGAGTAAATAAAGATATATCATGGAAATGTCTTAAGAATAATGAATTTTTAATGGAACGAGAAGTTGCTTTTGAACTTGGACATAGAATTAATCCATGTACAGTTTATAATTGTTTGACTAGTAATGACCAATTAATAAATAAAGATCGAATATTACTATATGGTAAGGACTTAAATGAAATTAAAAGCAATACCAATTTTTCAAGAATTACATTCATGAATATAGACAAGGTTGAAGATCCTAATAAAGCTTATATTGGAATAAAGCGATTAGAATATGAAAGATTTAAAGTGATTGCAGAAGGATATATGATTCTTTCCTCTAGCATAGAAAATAAGGAAAATGTTCGTGTTAGTAAAAAGGCAATTAAAGAGGGGATAAATTTTGAGATTATAGGAAATCTCTTTATAAACCATTATAAGAAAATAGAAGGTGTAAATAATGTTTGGATGATTTTCTTAGTTGGTGATTATCCCTTTATTGATAATCTTGTAGAGAAGAGTGGAGAAGTAGATGATATTACCAATGCCTTTGATCATATATTGAAAAATGTTATTGTTGATTGTGAAGAATGCCCATTAATGGTAATATGTGAAGATATTGAGGCTTTAAGAGATCTCCATTTTAATGTTAATAAAACGGAAAGAAAGTAAATATAGTTTTTTGGGGGTAAATATGAGTAATTTAAAAACAGATAGTCTTGTTCAAAAATTAGTTGATAGTTATGGTGATTGGTTTATAGAGCATCCAGAAGCTGCAAGGGAAATCACAGGGGAATTATATCCTTTTGACAATATTTTTTCTCCACTTATCATAAATAGTGTGAAAATTAAAAATAGATTAGTTATGGCACCAATGGGCAATTTACAGATGTGTGAAGAAAGTGGACGTCCTAATAATAAGATGATTGAATACTTTACTGAACGTGCAAAAGGTGGAACTGGGCTTTTGACTACAGGATTAATTCCTATTTCTCATGGAATAGATCCAACAGTTACTGAGCCTGGGAAATTATCTTATTTCCCAAGAATAGATGGAACAAGAACCAACTTAGTGGGATGGAGAGATTTAGCAACAAGTGTTCATGCATATGATTCAAAAATATTTATACAGTTGACACCAGGCCTTGGCAGGGTTGGTGCACCGATGTGTGTTATAAATGAGAAAAAGCTACCAGTTTCAGCATCTTGGAATAAGAACTTTTATATTCCAGCTATTCCATGTGCACGTCTTTCCGATAGAAAATTGAACACTATTATTAAAAATGGAGCACAGGCAGCTTTAGATGCAAAATGTCAGGGCATTGATGGTGTATATTTACATGGACATGAAGGTTATTTGTTAGACCAGATGACTAATCCAGCATTTAATCGTCGTAAGATGGGAAAATATTCAGACCCTTATAGATTTGGAGTTGACTTAGTTAAGGCAATCAGGGATAAGGTAGGTCCACATTATCCAATTATGTATAGAATAGATTTATCCCTAGCATTAAACGAAACTTACAAAGATATTAAAAAGATGCCTTCAATGCGCAAATTTACAAATGGAAGAACAATTAACGAGACATTGAAATTTATGGAATTGTTAGTGAAAGCAGGGGTTGATTGCTTTGATGTGGATCTTGGTTGTTATGATAACTGGTGGTTACCACATCCACCTGCAGGAATGCCAGCAGGCTGCTTTAAATTAATATCTAAGGCTGCAAAAGATTATTTCATTAAAAACAATATTAAAACCAATAAAGGTCAAGATGTAGTAATTGTTGCAGTAGGAAAGCTTGGATATCCAGATTTGGCAGAAGAGGTAATTAGAGATGGTATGGCTGATATGATAATGTTAGGACGTCCATTACTTGCTGATGCTTATTGGCCAAATAAATTATATAATAATAAAATTGAAGATATTCGTCCTTGTATTGGTTGTCAAGAAGGCTGTGTAAATGAATTTGTAGAAGGAGGACATATTCAATGTGCTGTAAATCCAAGGTGTGGATTTGAGGACAAGTATTCTAAAAATTTAAAAACAGAAAAGCCTAAGAATATTGCTGTTATAGGTGCTGGTCCAGCAGGATGTGTTTTTGCTATTAATGCTGCAAAGAAGGGGCATAAGGTAACTTTATTCGAAGCAACTGATAAAGTTGGTGGTAAGCTTATATCTGGTGGAGCTCCAATGGTTAAATTTGATATTAAGAATTATGTTTCTTATCTTAATTGTCAGATTAACAAAGCAGCAAAAGAATATGGCTTAATTATGAAGTTTAATACAAAGGTAGATATAGAATTAATAAAAGATCAATTTGATGCAGTGGTATTTGCTAATGGTACTATGGATATTGTTCCACCATTTGAAGGTTTAAAAAATACTCCTTATGCAATGGCTACTGATGCTCTTATAGACGCTTCTATTTTAGATGGAAAAGAGAAGATAGTAATTATAGGCGGTGGTGTTGTAGGAGTTGAAACTGCATATAAATTAGCCTATGAAAATAATAAAAAAGTAGATGTATTAGAAATGGAAGATAATTTTATGGAAGGTGCATGTACAGCTAATCGTGGCCATTTATTAAATTATTTAAGATTAAATTATAATGTGAATTTATATAATGGTTGTCGTGTTGAAAAATTTGTGGATGGCAAGGTTATTGCAGAACAAAAGACTAGTAAACACTTACCAGACCCTTATATGAGTTGGACCCCATTACTTCCTAAGAATGCAGAAAATCCACTGGCAAAGTCATCTGGAAAAGAAACAAAGCAGGTTTCAATAGATGCTGATTTTGTATTACTAGCTCTAGGATTTAAAGCAGAAAATGAGTTATATTATATGGCTCTTAAAAATCATATTGCACAAGAAATCTACTGCATTGGAGATTCATTTAAACCAGCAAAGGTAATTGAGGCAGTAAGAAGTGCCTATGCATTAGCTGTAGAAATTTAACTTAAACATAAATATAAATAGCCTTATTTTAACAGAAGTTGTTAAAGTGAGGCTTTTATTATCAAGTAAAAACTGTCCACTACGTTTCCAGTTTTTACAATGGGGTCAGGTCAATAACCTAAAAAATGTAAATATATATACAAATTGTAAACATAAAATTAGAAGTTAACCTAGATTCATTATATTGAAATAATGAGTTTGAAATAGAGCAGGTACACAGGTGCAAAAGGAAAATTTAGTGAAAGATATAACTGAATAATTTAAATTGAATATTTTACCTAAAGACTATGAATAAGTTCACAGCTTATATTTCATAGTCTTTTTGTGTATTATTAATTATAAAACAAGAGGTTTTATTTTAACTAAATAAGAAATTTTTAATTTATTAAATATAGTTAACATAAAGCCTAAATACATAATCCGAAAACGCGAAATAAATATTAATATATGTAAACAATTACAAAATATAACATAAATTACTTGATTATACATGGTAGGATATGGTAATATATAGATATTGCAGAATAGAATTATATTCTGTGAAATACCAGTCATAACATAATGTTTATTCGTAATAATTGTCAGAATAATCTAACAATTAAATGAATATAATGTTACTACTATGACTTATCAATAAGTTAAGGGAGGATATTTATGAAAAAAAGGTTGTTGATTTTTTCAGTAGTAGCTACATTGTTATTATCTCTCGCTTTCACAGGATGCGGAAACAAAGGTGATAATAATGAACCGGTGAGTAACGAAAATACTAAACAAGAAGAAACTAAAAAAGATGATGAAAAGAAAGACGATACTGATAAGAAAGATGAAAGTGATTTAGCTGATAATCAAGTACTTAGATATGCAATTTGGAGTTCACCTCCAGGGTTATTTCACCCATCAATGTACACAGATGAGTATGATTCTAATGTAATTCAATTTATTTATGAAGGGTTATTAGAGTTAAACCCTGAATTAAAATATGATGTGAATTTAGCTGAAAAATACGAAGTATCTGATAACAATTTAGAATTAACATTTTATTTAAGGAAAGATGTTAAGTGGCATGACGGCACACCATTTACAGCAGAAGACGTAGCATTTACTTATGAGACTTGTTGTGATCCTGACTATTCTGGTCCAAGATATTCTAACTTCGAGAAAATCAAAGGTGCTCCAGAGTATAAAAATGGTGAAGCAGATAAAATTGAAGGTATAGAAGTAATAGACAAGCATACAATAAAAATAACATTGTCAGAAGTATATGCGCCTGCACTTGCAGATATTGCAGGATTTTCTATATTGCCTAAGCATATCTGGTCAGAAGTTCCTGTTAAAGATTGGGCTGAAGCAACAGAGCTTATGAGAAACCCAATTGGTACAGGACCATTCAAATTTGTTAAGTTTGAGCCAGACCAATATGTTGAACTAGCTAGGAATGAGGAATATCACAGGGGTAAACCTATACTTGAAAAAATATTTGTTCAAGTAGCTAACCAAGATACAGTTCAAGCACAATTAATAGCTGGAGAAATTGATTTCGCACCAATAAGTAAAATGAATAAAGATGATTTAGCTTATTACAAAGAAAATAACATAAGTGTAGAAGAGATGGTAAGCAGAGGATACCAATATATGGGTATAAATTGCAGACTTGATATGTTTAAAGATAAGAGAGTTCGTCAATCATTGGCTTACGCTATAGATAGACAAGGTATGGTTGATGGAATAATGGAAGGTTTTGGGGTTGTAGCTAATGCTCCATATGCATCATTTAGTTGGGCACTTCCAAAAAGTGGTTTAAATGAATATAAATACAACACTGAAAAAGCTAAAGAGCTTATAGCTTCTGTAGATGGATATAGTTATGAAGGTGACATACTTAACTATAATGGAAAACCAGTTAAATTGACATTGAAATATCCTACTGGAAATAAGGTTAGAGAAGCTTCTGCACCTCTTATTCAACAGAACTTAAAAGCTATGGGTATTGAAGTAGAACTATTAATCATGGAATTTGGAACTTTAATTGAACAAGCAATTGATAATCATGATTTTGATTTATTTTTAATGGGATGGGGCCTTTCAGTTGATCCAGATTCAACAGGTATATGGCACTCAAGCTTAGTTGGTCCAGGTGAATGGAATACACCTGGTTTTGTAAATGAAAAGAGTGATGAATTGCTTTCAAGAGGTACAAATACATTAGATCAAAAAGAAAGAGAAGAAATATATAATGAATGGGCTCTTCTTTTGAATGATGAAATGCCATCAGTATTCTTATATAGTATGGTAGAAGGTAGAGCTTACAATCCAAAACTTACAGGATTACAATTATTCCCATATGGTGACTTCTATGATATACACAAAATATATATAGCTAAATAATTTTTATCAAGTTGGTAGCTTTGCTATCAACTTGATACTTTAAAAAACTTATTTAAAGTAATAAATATTTTTAGAGAAAGAAAGGAGGATTTCCTTTGCAAAAATATATTATAAGAAGAGTACTGATGTGCATACCTGTTCTAATAGGTATATCACTTATAATTTTTCTGCTAGTCAACGCTATGCCTGGTAATCCATTTTCACATCTGATAGATCCGAAAATGACTGTTGCTGATAAAGAATCAATGCTTCGAAGTATAGGTTATTATGATCCAATATATGTGAAATATTTTAAATGGATTGGACAAGTACTACAAGGTAATCTGGGGTATTCTATTAGATACAGTACACCTGTTACAAAAGTAATAGGAGAGAGACTTCCATTTACTTTTGTGTTATCTTTTTTATCTTTATTAGTAAGTACAGCTATTGCAATTCCTTTTGGGGTTATTTCATCAAGTAAGAAAAATTCTTTTACAGATTATGCGGTTACTTTTATTTCTTTCTTTGGAATATCTATACCCGCTTTTTTCTTCGGTCTATTATTAGTTAAAATATTTGCTGTGGATTTAAAGATATTTCCTATATCTGGGGTAATAAGTCCCGGTGCTAATTACACAGGTTTTATGCATATTTGGGATATGGCAAAACACTTATTTTTGCCTACAATGATGTTATCTCTACTCAGCATTGCACAACTTATGAGGTACACAAGATCCAGTATGTTAGAAGTTTTAAATTTGGATTTTATAAGGACAGCAAGAGCGAAAGGATTATCTGAAAGAATTGTAATATACAAACATGCACTTAGAAACGGTTTAATACCTGTTGTAACAATGATAACATTATCAATAAGTGGACTATTTTCAGGTGCACTTATGACAGAGACCATATTTTCTCTTCCTGGTATTGGGAAGTTGATGTTTCAATCTGTAAATAATCGTGATTATCCTCTAATTATGGGTTGTACAATGATGATTGCTGTTGTGGTTTTATTATCTAACCTTCTAGCCGATATTTTGTACGCATTTGTTGATCCAAGAATAAAATACGATTAAAGGGAGGGGAATAATATGCAAACAAATAAAGTAGTAAATACAGATGGTAAGAAAGTAAAAAAAGTTGTAAATACAGAAGGTATGTCACCTTTTAAAATTGCATTGATTAGACTTAGAAAAAATAAATTAGCTATGTTTGGGCTAATTGTTATTATTTTATTAACGTTAATATCAATATTAGCACCTTTAATATCACCTTATGAGCGTGATCTTGCAGATATGACAAAGACGTATCTTAAACCTTCAAGTGAACACTTGCTAGGCACTGATGACTTAGGAAGAGATGTATTAACAAGACTTATTTTTAGTGGAAGGATATCTATAATGGTTGGAATTTTTTCAGCATTATTATCTTTAACTATAGGTACTTTTGTGGGAGCAACTTCTGGGTATTTTGGTGGGAAAGTTGATTTTATTAATATGAGAATTGTTGATATTTTCATGTGTTTTCCTTTCTTTGTTTTAGCTATAGCTATAGCTGCTGTTTTAGGTCCTAGTGTGTGGAATGTTATATTTATTTCAGGAGTACTTGGTTGGACAGGTATAGCTAGAATAGTAAGGGCAGAAATCTTATCTCTTAAGGAAAGAGAGTTTATTGAAGCCTCTAGAGCACTGGGATTAAACTCAAGGGAAATTATTGTTAAACATATACTACCCAATGTTGCAGCACCGTTAATAGTATTTACTACTATGGCTGTAGCTTTTGGAATAATATCTGAGGCTGGTTTAAGTTTTTTAGGTCTTGGTGTTAAGCAACCTGTTCCAAGTTGGGGTAATATGTTAGCAGCAGCTCAAGGATTAAGACAACTTAGAGGAATGCCATGGCTTTGGATTCCACCTGGAATATTAGTTTTTATTTCAGTAATATCAATAAACTTCTTAGGAGATGGACTAAGAGATGCTCTTGACCCTAAACTAAAAAGGTAGGAGGTATGCGTATGTCTAAAATTTTAGTAGAATTGAAAAATTTAAAAACATTTTTCTATACTTCTGAAGGTACAGTTAAGGCAGTAGATGATGTTAGTTTTAATATTGAAAAAGGAAAAGTTTTGGGAGTAGTTGGTGAATCAGGATGTGGTAAAAGCGTTACATCTCTATCAGTTATGGGACTTGTTCCAAAACCCGCTGGAGTTGTAAGAGGCGGGGAAATAATATATAAAAATAAAGATTTATTAAAACTGTCTAATGATGAAATGAGAAAAATTCGTGGCAAAGAAATCGCTATGATATTTCAAGAGCCTATGACCTCATTAAATCCTGTATTTACTGTGGGTATGCAGATTGCTGAAATGCTAAAGCTACATACAGATATGAAGAATCATGAAATTAATAAACGAGTGTTAGAATTGATTGATTTAGTAGGTATCCCAACACCTGAAAAGGTTGTAAAGGAATATCCTCATCAGCTTAGTGGAGGTATGAGACAAAGAATAATGATTGCTATGGCACTTAGCTGTAATCCGTCTCTTCTTATAGCGGATGAGCCAACTACAGCTCTAGATGTTACAGTACAGGCACAAGTTTTAGAACTTATGAAAGATTTAAATAAAAAATTTGATACTGCAATTATGCTTATAACTCATGATTTAGGTGTTATTGCTGAAATGGCTGATAATGTAGTAGTAATGTATGCGGGTAAAGTAGTAGAAGAAGGATCAGTAATGAGTATTTTTCATAATCCTAAACATCCTTACACTATAGGCCTACTGAAGTCAAGACCTGATTTGATAGGAGAAGAGGATAAACTTTCATGTATAAGAGGTATGGTCCCTAGTCCATATCATATGCCAGAAGGGTGTGCTTTTGCACCGAGATGTGATAGCTGTATGGATATTTGTAAAACAAACATGCCTCAGTTAAAGATTTTAGAGAACGGAAATAAAGTTAGGTGTTGGTTACTTGAAGAACAAGGAGGTAATGTTTAATGTCTTCTTTATTGAAAGTTGAAAGTTTAAAAAAATATTTTCCAATAAAAAAGGGAGTATTCTCAAGAGTAGTAGGCCATGTTAAAGCTGTAGATGGTATTGATTTTGAAATAGAAAAAGGTCAGATTTTCGGATTAGTAGGAGAATCAGGTTGTGGTAAATCTACAACAGGTAGGACTATATTGAATCTTTTAAATCCAACAGCTGGGAAAGTAACTTTTGAAGAAAAGGTTATATATGATGTAGAAAATAATATTTATTTGAACAAGGATGAATTACAGGCGCTTAGAAAAGATATGCAAATAATATTTCAAGATCCATATGCATCTCTTGATCCTAGAATGAATGTAGGGAATATTATATCTGAGGGAATATTAAAGCATAAACTTATGGATAAAAAAGGAGCATTAGACAAATCAAAAGAGTTACTTGAACTATGTGGTCTTAGGGGTGCTTTTGTAAAAAAATATCCTCATGAATTTAGTGGAGGTCAAAGACAAAGAATAGGTATAGCAAGAGCCCTTGCTTTAAATCCTAAGTTTATAGTTGGTGATGAACCAATTGCAGCGCTTGATGTTAGCATTCAAGCTCAAGTATTGACTTTGATGCAAGAATTAAAAGAAAAGTTTAATCTGACTTATCTTTTTATATCTCATGATTTAAGTGTAGTTAAATATTTCTGTGATACCATCGGTGTTATGTATCTTGGAAACTTTGTAGAAAAAGCATCAGCTAAGGAATTATTTAAAAATCCTTTGCATCCTTATAGTAAATCCTTGCTTTCTGCCATACCAATATCAGACCCAGCAATTAAAAAAGAAAGAATAATACTTAAAGGAGATGTACCAAGTCCAGCAAATCCACCCACTGGATGTAAGTTTCATACTCGATGTAGATATGCAAAAGATATATGTAAAAAGCAAGTTCCTCCGCTTATAGATGTGGGGAATAATCACTTAGTAAGTTGTCATAGAGTTATGGAAATAAATTGATATTAGTAGAGGCATATTTTCATATGTCTCTCTTTGCGTTAACTGAGGATGGACGAGCTTTTTTAACTTTAGCACAAAAGGTGATGAAGCTATTGATGCATTTTCAGAAGAGGGCAAAAGAATTGTTGAAGAACTTTGAATTATAAATGCTTATGATGAAGGTAAGGAGGCACTTAAAAAGTATGCAGAAAAACATAAGAGGGATGTGTTTGTGAACTGAGTAAGTTTGCTATCCAAAGGCTATGGAATATGTAATAAAATATGATGCTGGAATATTAATGTATGTTTGATGTAATCCAAGGACACTGGTTGCGGATTTGAAGGTTATTTTGAGGGATATGTTCCCATATACGAGACATGTGGAGACGGTAGTACGAATACGTCGCAAAGATACCTTATAATCCTTGAATTCATGTACTTTACGAGCTTTTCTAACTTTAGCACAAAATGTGATGACTTTAAAAATAAAGTGCAAATTAATGGTGTTAAAGTAAGAGTTGGTATTTGATAGGGTGTAGGGGGATATGTTGTTGTAAATTTAATATAAAGTAGAGAAAGACTATGAAGAGAGCTATTATGGTTTTAAAACTTCATGTTTTTTTTGTTTTTTAATATTGTATAATGTGTTCTTGGTTAGCTTTATAGAAATTCCATATTGAAAATTAACTTATTCAATTAATTTATTTGTAATTTTAACCAAGGTAATTTAGATAAATACTCAATTATCAATACTCAATGTTCAATGAATGTTGACTTTTTCTTAGGTCAAAAGTCTATAAATATATCTATTTTAGATTTGCATTAGCAAATCATCCTTCATTGATAATTGATTAATGAGTATTGATTATTAATAGTATAATATTGTTAATAAAATCTTTGAATAAATAAAGTATTAAATTGGAATCTCTATATATTTACAACTGAAATTGAAAGAACTTTCATAAAAAAGTCACAATGAAAGTAAATAGAGTTTTTATGTGGTCAAAAAATATCTTTTTAGAGAATTTTAATGTACAATCAAAACATAACAGGAGAAATCTATAATAAGAAAGGGGACATACTTATGGAAACAATGAGATTAATTTTGATTTTTGCAAATATTGCTTTATTTATCTACTTAATGATGAATAAAAAGATATCAACACTATTAGCACTTCCTTTGCTAGGAATTATAACCTTCTTAATCGTAACTATTGGTAGTGCACCAATGGCAGGATTATTTTCTTGGACAGTTGGTGAAACTACATATAATGGGTTGATAGATAAGATACTACCTACTGGATCTAAGATGTTATCTTCAGCAATGGTAGCAGCGATCTTTGGTGCTATACTAGCACAGCTGTTAAAAAAGACAGGGGTTGCAGATAAAATTGTAAAAGTTGCAGCAGAATTAGCTGGTGATAAACCAATATTCGTTGCATTTGCATTCTATATTGCAACAGTTCTTATCTTTACAGCAGTAGGAGGTTTAGGTGCTGTAATCTTAATTGGTTCGATTTCTTTGCCTATTATGTTAACAGCAGGCATAGCTCCAGCTGTAGCAGGTGCAATAGTTTTATTAGGATTATCAACAGGCGGATTAATGAATGCTGCAGGTTGGTCATTCTTTATTGGATTAGTTTCAAGTGGTGGAATGATGGCAGAAGACGTAGCAAAAGATTTAATAGCAAATATGTCATTAATAATGTTTGTTATTATGTTTGTATTATCTTCAGTATTTATTTTTGTGAATGTAAAAGGTGGATTCAGTCGCACTTGGGCTGCAAAAGCAAAAAAGCCTGGAGTAAATAGGGAAGTTGGTATTTTACCTATGTTTACACCAATAGTTCCAGTAGCATTAATTTATTTAGGAATTGTCCTTAAGAAAAGCGTTTCAGTAGAAGCTGCCATAGTTTTCGGAATAATTTGGTTATTATTAACTGTAAAAGTTTTAAATAAAGCTCAAATTTTAAATCAATCAATTATTGAAGGTGTAAAAGATGTTTCAGGTGCAATTTTCTTATTAATAGGATTAGGAATTTTACTTGCAGGATTTAAACATCCAGTAGTAGCGGGGATAATGGCACCAGCTATTGAAACAATTGTTAGGCCGCTTACAAGCCCATGGACATTTATAATTGGATTTACAATTTTAACTCCATTAGTATTATATCGTGGCCCGTTAAACAGCTGGGGAATTGGTGGAGCACTACCGGTATTATTTAGTGCTGCTGGATTATCACCGGTTGCAACAGTTTGGGCAATACGTGGAGTAGGAAATTTACAAGGATTTGGAGATCCAACAAATTCTCAAAATATTTGGGTTGCTGATTTCTTGGGGATTGATGGAATCAAGATTACGAAGATAGTAATTTGGATAGGTTTTGCAGCAACATTCTTTACGCTATTATATGCTGTATTAGTAAATGGAATTAGTTTAACTATATAATAAATTTGGGCTTATGCATTGATGCATAAGCCTTTTTTAAATTAATTTATGATACTAGATTTAAAAATTAATATGCATTTATGAAAGTTCTTTCAGAAGTGAATATTCCTTTGAAAATAGGGAACAAGTAATATATAATGGCAGTATAGAAGAGCTGACAAATTGGAGGGAATAGTATGAGCAAAAAAGTACGAATTGGAATTGATGTTGGTGGTACATTTACGGATTGTGTTGTATTAGATAATGAAACTGCTGATCTAATTGCTAATGAGAAAATACCAACAACTCATCATCATAAAGAAGGTGTGGCAAAAGGAATCGTTAATATTATTGAGAGAGTATTAAAAAAAGAAAATATTAAGCCTGAAGATGTTATGTTTATCGCTCATGGAACAACTCAAGCGACAAATGCTTTACTTGAGGGTGATGTTGCAACAGTTGGTATTATAGGTATGGGTAAAAGTGCTCAGGCTAAACGTGAAACAAATATTGGGAAAATTGAATTAGCATCTGGTAAGTTTTTAAATATAAAATATCGTTATATTGAAAGTGATGATGTTAATGAAGATACAGTAAATAAATCTATAGATGCATTGATATCTGAAGGCGTGCAGGTGATTGTTGCTAGCGAATCATATTCAATTGAAAATCCAGAAAATGAAAAGCTTGTTGTCAGATTAGCTAAGGAAAAGGGAGTCTTTGCAACTGGAGGATATGAAATATCAGAATTATATGGTTTGAAGGCTAGAACGAGAACAGCAGTAGTAAATGGTTCTTTGATTCCAAAGATGTTAGAAACTGCAGATATGACTGAAAAAGTTGTAAAACAACTGGGTATTCCATCAGAATTAATGATTATGCGTGCTGACGGTGGAGTTATGACAATAAATGAAATGAGAAAAAGGCCGATTTTAACAATGCTATCTGGTTTAGCAGCTGGTGTTGCAGGGGCTTTAATGTATGAAAAGGTAACTGAGGGAATTTTCTTTGAAGTTGGTGGAACTTCAGTTGATATTTCTGTTATTAAAGATGGGAAGGTAATGATTAAAAATGCACATGTAGGCGGATTTAAAACCTATTTGAAAGCTTTAGATGTTAGAACACTTGGTATTGCCGGTGGTTCTATGATTCGTATTAAAGAGGGTAAAATCATTGATGTTGGACCTCGTTCTGCTCACTTAGCTCATAAAGAGTATGAAAACTTCACAAAGATTGAAAACGTTGAAGATGTGACTATAAAGATGATTTCTCCTAAGGATGATGACCCTAGTGATTATGTCATTTTAGTTAATCCAAAGGGGGAGGAGTATGCTTATACATTAGCTGGTGCGGCAAATATTTTAGGTTATATTCCACAAGAAGATTATGCTTATAATGATCCAGCTGTAGCGAAAAAGGCATGGGAACCATTAGCTACTTATTGTGGTAAGAGTGTTGAGGAAGTCGCGCGAGATGTTATGAATATTGCTTTAGAAAAAGTTATGGCAGTTGTTCAACCAATGATTAAGGAGTACAAATTAGATCATAAGTTTGTATCATTAATCGGAGGAGGCGGTAGTGCTGCTGTTTTAGTGCCTGCATTAGGTGATAAATATAACATGAAGCACAAGATTGCAAACAATGCTCCATATATTTCAACTATTGGAGTTGCTATGGCCATGATTCGTGAGACTATTGAACGCTCTTGTTTTAATCCTACAACTGAGGATATTAAGAAGATTAGAAATGATGTAAAGGCTAAATTACTTGAAGCTGGTGCAAAAGAAGAAACTATCGAGATTACTGTTGAAGTTGATAAATTAAAGAATGCATTAATTGCGATCGCAACAGGTTCTACTGAATTTAGAAATGATAAAGAAATGGGAAAAGTGTACTCTCCAGAAGAATTAAAACCAATTGTAGCTGAATCGGTTGATGCTAAAGATGAAGATGTAGAATTTATGGGCAATATCGGGAAATTTAGCGTTTACAATTGTGCTGTTATTAAAAAGAAATTATTTGGATTAGTAAAAAAGAGAGAGTGTGTAAAAGTAATAGCAGATAAAGAAGGTGTTGTTCATTTAAGAAAAAGAGGTGCTGAAATCTTAAATACTAAAACATCTAGCATGAAGAATGATCTACTACAAGTAGTAGATAGATTATCTACTTTCTCTGATGCTGGGCAGTCTATTCCAGCTGTATATGCTATACATAGTGGAAAAGTATTTGATTATAGTGGACTTCAAAACAGCGAGCAATTATTATCTATGGTTGAAATGGATACTCAATTTGTAAATAATGATAGCAATTTAATCATGATGGTAGCTAAGAAATAATGAATAAATATTTAAAAGACGACAAGCTGCTAGGTTTTGATGAACTATATAATGACAAATATTTTTCCAAGATTCCAAAAGAAAAGTATGAGTATTACGTTCAGGAATCATATAAAATTGGTTTAGAATATGCAGAAAAATTTAAGAATAAAGATTTGAAGGAAGAGAGTAGAAAATTAGGGTTTGTTATTGAATATGTAGAAGGTTCAATTTTTAACAAAACGGATATTGAAATTAGGGCTCATATTATTATAAAAAAAAATGAGAAAAAAATAAGGATATATAAAGAGTCAGTCCATAAGATGACTGAAGTTTTGAAAGGTATCTTAACAGAAAAACAAGTATATGATTTGCATATTGCCCATGAGTTTTTTCATGTTTTGGAGTACTTGGATAATAATATTGTAAGTGAGAAAATGGAGCCAATAATAAGGTTGAGGTTATTTGGTAAAGAATATTATGGATTTGTGTCTGCATCATCGGAGATTGCGGCACATTGCTTTGCTAAAAAGGTTTTAGACTTAGAATACAATCCTAAAGCATATGACTATATGTATATGCTTAATAGAAATAAAATGTCAATAATAGATTTTGAAGAGTACTTTAAGGACTTAAAAACAATTTTCGAGGGAGTGCATACAAATGAAAATTAATTATAATAATCAAATAATTGATGTTATTTATGATGTTGATGTAGCGGTTATTGGTGGAGGAACAGCAGGAGTTTCAGCTGCTATATCTGCTGTGAAAAATGGTTTGAATGTAGTTGTTGTTGAAAAGACCTTAGGGTTGGCTGGAAGTATGAGCATGGGGATGGTTAATCCTATGATGTGTTCATATGTTTTCAAAGGAGAGATAGTTAGTGAATTTAAAGGTGCTATTTTTAAAAAAGAAGAGAAGGACTTTCATTTAGATACAGCCTTTTTTCACAATCCAGAAACGGTTAAAGAGGTCTCACAGGAGCTTATAGTAGATAAAGGTGGAAAGATTCTATATGATGCTCAAGTAATTGATACCATTATAGAGAATAGTGAAATAAAGTATGTAATTGTAATGTCTTTTAACAATTTATGTGCAATAAAAGCAAAGAACTTTATTGATGCTACTGGTGATGCAAAGTTAGCAAGATTAACATCTATTCCTGTGAAAAGTGGAGATGAATCTGGAAAGAACCAATCTTTTAGCTTTAGATTTGAATTAGGTGGGATAGACTACAAGAGTTTAAAAGCATTTTGTAAAACAGAAGGATATACTTTTAGTGATCCATCTGAAGATAATGAAATATTTGAATTTGTTCATGTGCCAGGAGTTCAGGTTTGTGGTGGGCTATTAGATATTTTCAATAAAGCTGTTGAAGATGGAGAATTAACACAAGCTGATATTAGATATATTCAAGGTTTTTCTGTGCCAAATAAAGTAGGTTGTATGTCATTTAATGGTCCACAATTACCTAATGAATTTACTGCAAATGACCCTATAGGGCTGAGCTTCTATGTTGAAGAAGGAAGAAAAATGCAAAGGAGATTATGGAGGTTCTTGAAACAGAATATTCCAGGTTTCCAGAAATCATTTATTTCACAAGAAGCTAATTTACTAGGTATTCGTGAATCATTTAGAATAGTAGGTAAATACGAACTTACTGAAAGTGATTATATTAATCGCAGAAAATTTGAAGATGGAGTTTGTATGGGTGATTGGTATATTGATATCCATAATGATGACTTAGAGGTTGAGAGTGATGAGTTTAAGCAAAAGTACAGCAAAGGAGAAGGATATGATATACCATATAGAGCTCTGGTTACAAATGAAATTGATAACTATATTGCAGTTGGGAGACATATAAGTGCTAGTTTTAAAATGCAGTCTTCAATACGTATTCAATATACTTGTATGGATATGGGAGAAGTTGCAGGTAAAGCTTGTGTTATCTCTATTAAGAAAAATATTCCTCTAAATAAAGTTAATGGGAAAGACGTGAGGTTGTAGGATGGAGATAAAAAAAATATATATTGTGAATCATACTCATTGGGATAGAGAATGGTATCTATCCTTCGAGCAATACAGAATTAAGCTTATAAACGGTGTAAAATATATTATAGATTCTATTGAGTGCGGACGTATTGATAACTTTTACTTTGACGGACAGACTGCGATATTAGAAGATTTACAAGAGATTATTGATGAAAAAACAAAGAAGAAATTTCTTCAATTAATAAAAAAAAATAAAATTGAGATTGGACCTTGGTATATACTACCTGATGAATTTACAGTAGATGGAGAATCTTTTATTGAAAATCTTCGAAAGGGAATTGGTGATGTAAAAAAATATGGTTCAAAAATGAGTTTAGGATATTTACCAGATACTTTTGGGCATGTTTCACAGATTCCTCAAATTTTGAAAAAGTTTAATATTGAAAATATGTTGATTCATAGAGGTGCAAATTCAAAAACCTTTGAAACTGAGTGGAAATCCCCTGATGGAAGTAGTGTAACAGGAATTGTACTGCCGCTCATGGGTGGATATTATCAGACTATGTTTCATGCGACTAAGGAGAAGTTTCTCCAGGAAATAGATAATTATATTAGTGAAACTAAACCCTATTTAACAACTGATTCAATTTTAATTATGAATGGTTGTGATCATACTTATATTCCAGTGGATATGAAGGAAAAAGTTGAGTTACTGAAAGACAAGTATCCTGATATGATTATAAAACAAGTAACCATGAGTGAATATATTGAAAAGATAAAGTTTGATAGAGAAAAGATGGATGTTTTATCAGGAGAGCAGAGGGAAGTTGGAAAGGCGTATGTATTGCCAGGTGTATTATCCACAAGAACTTATTTGAAGCGTGGAAACAGAAAGGCTATTGATTTAGTTGCTTTTGGGGCAGAACCTTTAATTGCTCTTTTGGATAATCATGAAAGTGATAAATTGATTAATTATCATTGGAGAACTATATTGAATAATCAAGCACATGATTCAATCTGTGGGTGTTCTGTAGATGAGGTCCATGAGGAGAATGATGTAAGACACTCAAAGGTTATTTCATCTGCAAATCAGTTTATCAGGGAATCTATTAATAATTATGTGCCATATACTTTTTCTGATTATAAAAGTATTTTTAATAATAAATTATATATTTATAATTCAAATCCCTATAATTTATCACAGCTAATTGAAGTGGAAATTCATGTTCCTGAGAAAATTGATAAAGAAAATGGGATGATTGAATTATATGAAAATTGTAAGAAAATTGAATTTGAAGTGCTTTCTAAAGAGGTACGTGAAGAATTATTAGTAAGTATGAATACACCTCCTTCCTATCAAATGTTGGCGGTATATAAGGTGGCTATACCTTGTGAATTTAATGGTATAGAAGTAGTTAATATAGATATTAAACTAATTAAAGAGAAGTATGAGAAGAAAAATGAAGTTAAAAATAAATTTAAAATACAGAATAAATTTTATGAAATAAGCATTTGTAATGATGAATTAATGATTAAAAGAAAGTCAGATAATAAAGCGTTTACAGATATGCATAAAATTATATCAATTTTAGATGCAGGAGATACTTATAATTATTCTCCTCCTAAGGTAGATAATTTGAGCAGTGCGATTATAAAAAACGTAGAAACAAAAGCAAATAAATTAAGTTCTGAAATAATAGTTCATTATGAAATAAAAACACCTGAAAAGCTTTCTAAGTGTAGGGAAAAGGGTGTAGGAGAGGTTAAAACTTATATTCGTACAAGTATTAAGATAAGCAATGTTAATAGTTCAGTTTTATTTAAAACTGAGGTTAATAACAACTCATGTGATCAAAAGTTGAAGTTAGGTTTTAATTTATCTGGTGCTGATAATGCCTTTGGTGATACAGCTTTCGATATGATTAAGAGAACAGAGCTATTGGATCGTATATATGATGCTGAAAAGAATAAAGAAGTTCAATACAATCAATATCCTTCTTTAAGAAATATATATGTACCTGACTGTGAAATGCAGATTACACATCTTGGTATTTATGAGTTTGAAATTGAAAAATTTAATAATGAGAACTATGTGTTCATGACATTGTTGCGTTCAGTAGGATATCTATCACGTAGAGATTTAAGATCTCGTGGGGGAGGAGCTGGGCCAGGTTATGAAACACCAGGAGCTCAATGTCTTGGTAAAAATAATTTTGAATATAGTTTAGATTTATATTCAGATAGATATATGCCTAATAAATATTTGGAAAATTATAAGTCAATTACTCATCAATCTACAAGGGATTATGATTTCGAAAAATTATTCATGGTAAGTAATAAGTCGATTGGAGTAAGTAGAATTTCACCATTAAAGGAAGGGTATGAAATTAGGCTTTATAATCCATTAGAAAATGAAGTAACAACTGAAATATCATTTTCAAAAGAGCCTACAAGTATTAAGGAAATTAATCTTTTAGGTAATGTTATAAGGAAAGTTAATAGTGAAAAAATTACAATTGGGGCTAAACAAGTAGTTACAATACTAGTTAAAAAGTGATAGAGGAGAGTTATTATGTTAGATAGAATAAAGGGAAATTTAATTGTTTCGTGTCAAGCTTTAGATCATGAGCCACTGCATTCATCATATATTATGTCAAGAATGGCAAGAGCAGCACATGAGGGAGGAGCATCTGGAATTAGAGCTAACTCTAGAGAGGATATTAAGGAAATCAAAAAAACGGTTGATTTACCTATTATAGGGATTATTAAGAAAGATTATGAAAATTCTAATGTATATATAACTCCTACTATGAAAGAGATAGATGAGCTTATAGAAGTAGGTGTTGATATGATTGCACTTGATGCAACTAAAGAATTAAGACCTACCGGTGAGACATTAGAAGAGATGGTTTCTAAGATACGAGAAAAATATCCTGATGTTTTATTAATGGCTGATTGTTCAACCGTTGATGAAATGATTATTGCAGAAGAGATTGGGTTTAATGTTGTTAGTACAACTCTTGTAGGTTATACAACGCACTCAAAACAGTTAAAAATTGAAGCTAATGATTTTGAGTTAATTAGAGAAGTTTTAGCTAAAGTAAATGTACCAGTAATTGCAGAGGGGAATATTGATACACCTGAAAAGTCTAGAAGAGTGTTAGAACTTGGGTGCCATGCTGTGGTAGTTGGTTCAATTATTACAAGACCACAAGTGATTACTAAGAGATTTGTAGATAAAATAAGAGAGGTGTAAATATGAAAATATTATATATACCACTTGATGAAAGACCGTGTAATTATTTATATCCACAGTATATGTCAAATACACAAGAAAAACTGGAACTTATCACAGTTCCAGTTGAAATATTAGGTAATAAAAAAGTTCCTGCAGATACTGATAAGATTTGGGAATTTGTATTTGAGAATATTTCAGATTGTGATGCGGTTGTATTATCAATAGATATGTTGATCTACGGAGGATTGATTCCATCAAGATTACATAAATTAATAGATTTACAAGCAGAGAAGTATATAAATAATATTAAAAAGATAAGAAAAATTAATGACAAGATAAAAATATATGCTTTCAATTGCGTAATGAGAACACCTCACTATAATAGTTCTGAAGAGGAACCAGAGTATTATGAAGAGTTTGGAGAGGCTATCTTTAAACGTTCTTATTTATTAGATAAATCTCATAGATTCGGATTGATTGAAGAGGAAGAAAATCAATTAAAAGAAATAAATATTCCTAGTGAGTATATTGATGATTATGAAAATCGTCGTGAGTTTAATAGCAATATCAATTTAATTATCAGTAAGCTGTTAAAAGAGGATTATATAGATTTCTTAACTATTCCACAGGATGATTCTAGTGAATTTGGATACACTGCAATAGATCAAAAGAAAATTGTTAATTTCATTGAAAATAATGATTTAGCCTTCAGAATTAACATTTATCCTGGTGCAGATGAGGTTGGATCTGCTTTAGTGGCTAGAGCATACAATGATTTTTATAAAAAGGCAACCAAAATATATCCTTTCTATGCGTCGGTTAATGGACCATTAATAACACCATTATATGAAGATAGACCTATGTATGAAAGTTTAAAATCTCATATTAGAGTAGTAGGGGGAGAGATAGTTGAAACATCTGCAGAAGCGGATATTATACTTGCTATAAATTCTCCCGGTAAAATAATGCAGGAGTCATGGGATCAATTTGATAAGAAAGATATTACTTATACTTCATTTAGAAATTTAATGGATTTTGCTATGCGTATATCTAAGTTTGTGGATCAAGGGAAAGATGTTATAATTTCCGATTCTGCATTTTCAAATGGTGGAGATTTGCAGTTGATAAAATTCTTGGATAAGACAGGGGCTTTAAGTAAGCTGATTTCTTATAAAGGATGGAATACAAACTGTAATACTCTTGGAACTACATTAGCAGCAGGTATCATTGGACAAAAAGGTATAAGTAATGAGATTAAAAAGAATGTTGTTTATCATATATTAGAAGATGCGATTTATCAAGCAAAGATAAGAAAAGAAATTGTGGATAATGTTTTAATTACAGAGGGAATGAATTACTATGATTTTAAAGGAAGAGATTCATATGTTCATGAAAAGATTCAGCAAGGAATTTTAGCTGATTATAAAAAACTTGAAATTAGTAAATCTTTGAATGTTTCAAAGTGTTTTGTTTCAACCCCATGGGATAGAATGTTTGAGATATCAATTGATATAGAGGTGGAGCAATGTTTTTAGTATTTGATATAGGTGGAACAGATACGAAGTTTGCAGTTATTGATGAAGATTTTTATTTTCAGAAAAAGGGGAAATTCAGTACTGATGCAAAATCAATTAAAGGTGAAGGCGTAATCAAACGTCTGATTGAAAAGAGTAAAGAAATAGTAATGAACTTTTCAATTACTGCAATTGGAATAAGTACTGCTGGAGTGGTTAATAAGGAAAAAGGTACAATAATTGATGCTTCGGATAATATTCCTGGATACATTGGAACGGATATTAGAGGAATGATATCAGAAGAATTAAATTTACCTGTATATGTTGATAATGATGTAAATTGTGCTTTGCTTGGGGAAAAAGCATCAGGTGCTTTGAAAAATTATAAAAACTCAATTATGATTACCATAGGGACAGGTATCGGTGGTGCGATTATGATAAATAACCAAATTTACAGAGGAAATAACTACGCAGCAGGTGAAGTAGGATATATGAATATATTTGATAATTTCTTTGAAAAAGTTGCTTCAGCTTCTGTGTTGGTTGAAAAAGTTTCTAAAAAAGAACCTACAATTCTTAATGGGAAAATGGTTTTTGAATCTCTTCATATTAAAAATGTTAAAGAAGAAGTAGAAATTATGTATGATAACTTAGCGAGAGGAATTGGAACATTGGTTTCTATTTTAGATCCTGAGGTGATAGTTATAGGGGGTGGTATTGTAAATAATTTTAATTTTGATTTATTAGAAATAAAAGCTAGGATAATTAAGTATTCAAATAAAAGTGTTTACAATAGAACAAATTTAGTAAAAGCATTAAATGGAAATATGGCAGGATGTATAGGCGCAGCATATTTAGCAAAGGAGAACGGTCGATGCTAGTAAGAGGTAAAAATCTGATACCATATATAGAAAGTTTATATAAAGGATTTACAAATGTGGATAGGGTAATAGCTGATTTTTTTATTACAAATCATTTAACTAATAATCTAGCTTCAGAAAAAATTGCTAAAAAGATCCATGTTTCAGGAGCATCTTTATCAAGATTTGCTCAAAAATTAGGTTTTACTGGGTATAGAGAATTTATTTACGAATATAAGAAGTGTTTAAATATTAAAGATGATATAAGTGATAAGCATGAAATTTATAGTGGTATTACAAAAGATTACTATAGTATTATTAAGAAAAATTTAGGCCTAATTGATCAAAAAACTATCGAAAGAGTTACTGACATAATTATTAAATCTAAGAGGATATATATATATGGATTAGGTCACTCTGGATTTTGTGCTAATGAGATGAAATTTAGGTTTCTTCGTTTAGGTATTTCTATTGACGCCATCACTGATTATCACTTAATGAAGTTTAATTCCAGTGTAATTGATGAAAACTGCTTGGTTATAGGTATTTCAATAAGTGGTCAAACTGAGAATATTATTGATTCATTAAAAATTTCAAAAAGAAATGGTGCTAAAACAATTATGATTACTGCAAATAATCTTGGACAAAAAGAAGATTTAGTAGATGAATTACTTTTAGTATCTAAAATTCCTAAGATGGAATATGGTGAAAGTATTTCACCTCAGGTCCCGATACTTATGATGATTGATGTTCTTTATCACAATATTGTTAATAGTGATTATAAAAAGTTTATCCTTAAGAAAAATGCAACGTTGGAAACATTGAAGAAATAAAAGAGGTGAAAAAATGAGGTTAGCAGGTATTGAAGCGGGGGGCACTAAATTTGTTTTAGCAATTGGAACTGATAGTGGAGAAGTGATTAAAAGAATAGAAATTCCAACAAGGACTCCGCAAGAAACAATGGAGATGGTAGTTGAGTTTTTTAAAAATGAAGACTTTGAAGCGTTGGGGTTAGGTTGTTTTGGACCTATTGATCCTAATCTTAAAAGTGATACATATGGCTTTATAACAAAAACTCCAAAGGTAGCATGGCAGGATTTTAATATTGTTGGATATTTAAAACAACACTTTAATGTTCCTATAATGTTTGATACTGATGTTAATGGTGCAGCTTTAGGTGAATTGAAATGGGGAGCGGCTAGAGGAGTAGACAGTTCATTGTATATTACTGTTGGTACTGGTATTGGAGCTGGTGCAGTAGTTTGTGGAAAGATGATTAATGGATTATTACATCCTGAGATGGGTCATATACTTGTGAAACGTCATGAGAGTGATGATTTTGAGGGTATTTGTGCTATTCATGGAGATTGTTTAGAAGGGCTTGCTAGTGGAGTATCTATTCAAAAACGTTGGGGTATGACAGGAAGTCAATTGCCTAAAGATCATATAGGATGGGAAATTGAGGCATATTATTTAGCCCAAGCATTAGTTAATTATATTTTAATTCTATCACCCGAAAGAATAATTATGGGTGGGGGTGTAATGAAACAGCAACATATTTTACCTTTAATTAGAAAAAAAGTTCAAGAATTATTAAATGGATATATTCAAAAGGATGAGCTAATTGGTAACATTGATGAATATATTGTTGCGCCTGATCTTGGTCAAAATGCAGGGATTTGTGGTGCTTTAGCATTAGCAGAAAAAGCTTTATCTCGTAATTACTAAAGGATGTGATGAGATGATATATAAAGGTGCGAAGATTTATACTGAAGATTATATGATTGAAAATGGGTATATAAAAACAGAAGGAAGAAAAGTTGTTGAAATTGGACTTGGGGAAATTGAGGGTGGTATTGACCTTGATGGAAAGATAATTATTCCAGGATTTATTAACCAACACATTCATGGATTTAATGGAGTGGATACAATGGATGCTACGAAAGAAGTAATTGATGTATTTGCAAAATCTATTACAAAGTATGGAACAACCGCTTTCCTTCCTACAACTATGACTCAATCATGTGAAAAAATTAATTTGGCACTAAAAAATGTATGTGATTATATGAAAAAAGAAAATACTTCTGGAAAAGCTCAAGTAATTGGTATTAACTTAGAAGGGCCGTTTATATCAAAAGTTTATAAAGGTGCACAGCTAGAAAAATATATTGTTAATCCAAATATTGAGATTATGAAATCCTTTGAAGAAATATCTGAAAATAATATAAAGCTAGTTACTTATGCCCCAGAGGTACAAAATGGTGATTTTACTAAGTACCTAAAAGAAAAGAATATTGTTGGTAGCGTTGGACATTCAAATGCTACTTTTGAAGAGGTTGAGAAGGCTGTAAAAGATGGGTTAAGTAATATTACTCATTTTCACAATGCTCAATCTCCACACCATCACAGAACTCCTGGTGTTGTAACGGCAGGATTTTGTTTTGATGAGTTGAAAGTGGAATTAATAGTTGATGGTATTCATGTAAATAAAGATAGTGTAAGAACTATTTTTAAAATAAAAGGTGCTAATGGAATTATTGGTATAAGTGATTCTATGCGTGCTGGTGGACTTGAAGATGGAGAATATACTTTAGGTGGTCAAAAGGTAATAAAAAGCAATGGAACTGCTAGATTAGAAAATGGAGTTCTTGCTGGTAGTGTTACTAATATGCATACTGTATTCAAAAATTTGATTAAATTTACAGGATGCAGTCTTGAAGAAGCAATTTTAATGACAAGTAGTAATAGTGCAAATCAATTAGGTGTTTATAATGAAAAAGGCAGCATAAAAGTCGGTAAAGATGCTGACTTTGTAATACTTGATGATGAATTAAATGTATTTATGACAATTTGTTGTGGCGAAATAGCATTTAAAAGAGGTGAATAATATGAAGATAATAAAAGTTAAAAATTATGAAGAGATGAGCCAAAAAGCATTTGAAGAGTTAAGTAAGGTGATTAAAAATAATCCAATGGCAAACTTAGGACTAGCTACAGGCTCATCACCAATAGGTATGTATAAGAAATTAATTAAAGATCATAAAGAAAATAAAACATCCTATAAAAATATAAAAACTTTTAATTTAGATGAGTATATTGGTATTAGGTCAAATCATACCCAAAGTTATAATTACTTTATGAATGAAAATTTATTCAATCATATAGATATTGATCAAAAGAATATTAATATACCAAAGGGCGATATAGATGATCCAAATAAAGAGTGTGAAGAATATAATAAAAAACTAGATAATGTTTCTATTGATATTCAAATTTTAGGAATTGGGTCAAATGGTCATATTGGATTTAATGAGCCAGGCACTCCATTTTCTCAAGAAACTCATATAATAGAACTTGATGAGAAAACCCGTTTAGACAATAAAAGATTTTTTAATTCATTAGATGAAGTACCAAATTATGCAATTACTATGGGTATTAAAAATATAATGGACTCAAAAAAGATATTATTATTAGCGTCAGGAAAGTCAAAAGCTCAAGCTGTAAAGAAGATGATAGAGGGTAATGTTACAACAGATTTACCAGCGTCTATATTACAAAAACATAATAATGTTACTATTATTGTTGATAAAGAAGCTGGAAGTTTGATTTAGGAGGAAAAAGAATGTTTTATCCCTTAAAGTTTAATCCTGTATATAAAAATTATATATGGGGAGGACATAATCTCAAGAAAATAAATAAAAATATTCCTCAGGAAATAACAGCTGAGAGTTGGGAATTATCTACTCATGAAGATGGAGTAAGTGTTGTCTCTAATGGAGAGTTAAAAGAAAAAACTTTAAATAAGCTTATAAATAAGTATGGTGTTGAAATACTTGGAACAAATGTTTATGATAAATATAGAGATATGCCTATACTTATAAAGTTTATTGATGCGCAAAAAGATCTTTCTGTACAGGTTCACCCTGATGATAGGTATGCAATCAAATATGAAAATGGCCAGAATGGTAAAACCGAAATGTGGTATATACTTGATGCTGAAGAGAATTCAAATTTGGTTTACGGGTTAAAAAAAGGTATTACAAAAGAAAGTTTCATCAAGACTATTGATGATAATATAGTGGAAGAGTGTTTAAACTATATTAGTGTAAATAAAGGAGATGTACTTAACATTCCAGCAGGAACAGTTCATGCAATAGGTGCAGGGTTATTAATAGCAGAGGTTCAGCAGAAGTCAAATTTAACATACAGAGTTTATGATTACAATAGAGTAGGTAATGATGGAAAGAAAAGAGAACTTCATATAGATAAAGCTTTAAAAGTAATTGATTTTGATAACAATGAGATGAAAAAATGTACAAGTCTATTGAATTTAAATGAAGGTTGTATGATTAAAAATGAATATTTCTCTTTAACCGAGATAAATGTTATTGGAACAATTAAGGAAAGTTCAAGGAATGAGAGTTGTCATGTGTTTATTTTCTTAGATGGAGAAGGTGCTATATTTTATGAAAATAAAGAACTGAAAGTTAAAAAAGGTGATACGGTTTTAATTCCAGCAGTGCTTGGTGATTATGAATTAAAAGGAAACTTTAAAATATTAAGAGTAGATATTCTTTAGAATTTAAAACTTTTTTTTTATAGAGATAAGCAGAAAAAATCATATGTTAATCTTTCCAAAAGAGGCTAAATGGGATATGTATGGCTTTTGTGAAAAAATGGATATTGAGATGAAACTTCTCGCCTACTTGGCGAGAAGTTGACGAGTGTAGATGAAATAGGAAAAACATATCATAATGAGGGTTTATTTATTTTGACGAAACTTATTTTCAATTCCCATAAGACCAACACCAAAGTATTTGTCTTTGCTTAGGGCAAGCTTCCTATTGGTATAGCCAATAGTGTGTAAAGAGTGGGGAGTCCCCACGAGGCCACTGAAAAAGTATAACTTTTTCTGATTTTAAAACTATAAAATAAAAAATCCACAATCCTTCGGAGGTTTTAAACCGATAGGTTGTGGATTTTGCTCTAATTATGGAGAAATTACTAATATATTTTACTCCATTAACTTGATTATTCTTTTCATATTCACAGCAAAGATGGTTAGTGCTCCTTGCATTTGCATGCCGATTAGGCCTGATGATGATGATGCCACATCATAACCATGCCTTTGTTTTAACTCACTATTTTTTGCTTCAATTTTATATCTTTCCTTTGACATTTTCTTGAAATACTCACTATTTTGAAATTCCATATGTTCTTTATGAGTATTATTTTTTATGGTAACAGAATATGATTTGGTTTTAGCACCATCTTTATAACACCCATCTTTGAATGGACAAACTTTGCATTTTTGAACATCAAAAAAGTATGACAGAACAGTGCCACTTCCATCTTCTGCATGTTTCTTAGGTCGAGAACTTGTCTTTTTATTACTCATGTGACCACCTTGACATATGTACATATCAGCATCTTTATTATATTCAAAAATATTAGTATTTTTTCTATTTCCATGAGTAACAGACTTGTTTAATTTTGAAATAAGGTTGATACTATTTTCTTTCGCATAATCAATATTATTTTTCTCTGAATAAGCAGCATCTCCTATTACATTTTGAACATCAATACCTGCTTCTGAACTCTTCTCTATAAGTGTTGTTAGTTCTTTACCATCATGTTTTTCTCCTGAAGTAACTGTTGCTGCTGTTATAATTCTCTCTTCTGTCATAGCTATATGAGTTTTGTATCCAAAAAAAGAAGTGTCATATGTTTTATGCCCAACCTTTGCATCCTCGTCTTTAGATAGTTTGAGTTTCTCAAGATCATCATTTACTGTTTCTTCTAATAAATTTAATTTTTCTCTCACAGCAGGATAGCTTGATATTAACTCATTTTTACTAATTACATCTATTAACTCTTTGCAATATTCAATTTCATCTTCCAAGATTCCGTTATCGACTTTCTTTGGAAATAAGTCTTTAACACTTTCATCAATTGAATATACCGATTTGCGAAGTTCTTTAGAGTATTCTAATAGAACCTCCCTAGGAGATTTTTGATTATACCTTGATTTTGAATGAGTTGCATCAACTATGATAGATTTACTTTTAATAATTTTATTTTCAATTGCTATAGATACAGTTTTGCTTATTAATAAATCCAATAAATTCATATCTTTTAAGCGAAGCTTTCTGAATTTAGTTAGTGAACTTGGCTCTATCACACACTCCTCCGGAGTCATACCTAAGAAGAATTTAAAAGACATATCATATCGAGATCTTTCAACAACATCAATATCTGATAGCTTATAAATAACTTTTAGTAATAGATATTTGAACATACGTATCGGGTCAATGGCATTTCTTCCATTATCATGACAGTATTTATTTTTAAGTTCATCATACACAAATGAAAAATCAACTAATTCGTTCATTTTTCTTAACATGTTATTCTTTGGAACAATCATATCGTAAAGTTTTGTATATTCACTAAAAGTTAACTGTTGTTGTTGAATCAGTATAATCACCTATCCTTAATTGATAAAATAATTATAACACAAAAGCTTGATTATCATGAATTCTTTCATGATAATCAAGCATTGTATTTATGACCACTTTTTCAGCGGCCTCGTCCCCACGCCCTTTTATGAAAATCTTAATATAGAGGAAGGAATGTTGATATTTGTTTGATAAAATAAGAAGGGTAATACATAGATGTCATGGGGAGAGTGACGTTTTGTAATCCCCTTGAATTATACAGTTTAATAATTATAGGTTATTGGAAGGTAAGTATATATATATTGAATATAATGATGAGATAATTAAAATATTTGGTGATTTTGAGGAATAGATTTTAATTCAAGGACACGAGTTGATGTAGCAGCAGCGAAAATATTTAAAGAGGTAATGAGGACATAATGAAAGTTTATTACTTAATAAGTAACTTAATAAATTCTAATATACTTATATTAGCTGGTACTGGTGTGGTAAAAAGATATCTAATAAATATGGCTTTTCTTAAATTTTATAAAAAGCCATTCTTAACGATTTTATTCAGGTATGAGTCATTCACCAAAAAGTAAAGATATGAAGGCATTTACGGTAAGTAAAAAACACAAAGAAATGTGTTCCTATAACGAATACGACACATGTGGAGACGGTAGTGAAGATAGAAAAGAAATAGGCTGATATAATAGTTTGGGATAATTATAACATAAAAAGAAAGTTGAACTTATGTTCCCTCAGACGAGAGTTTGGGGGAAGTTTTTTGTTTAGGGGGGAATAAAATATGCTAAAAAAAGAGGTGATGCTATTTGTGTTGAAAAATGTAGGAAAATAATGGTTGAAATGTAAAAATAGAAATGTTAAACTAAATTTATGAAAAAATTAGACGCGATTCAAGGTATTACTCTGAGGAAATTAAGAATAACGTCATTTAAAATCAGATTCTTCAAAATTTTCACGAAAAGCATTGATTTTAATATTAATATAGAAAAAAATGATATATTGAATAAAAAAATACATAATTAAATAAATATATATATATTTATTATAAAGTTGGAGGTAAATATGCAATATTTTAAAAATAGTGATATTTTAGAAAAACAAGTGGAAGAGAGTATTTTTGTATATAACATGGACAATGATAAATGTTACCAAATGGAAGAGACAAGTAAGATTATATGGGAGAATATTGATAATAAAAATATTGAAGAAGTAATAGAACAAATATCAAAGGAATTTAAAGTTGATAAAAATGTAGTTGAAAATGATGTACATAGTTTTGTAGAAGAATTATTAAATAATGAATTGATTTATAAGGGATAAGAAGAATTATTGATTAAATCATGGAAAGGAAATTGAAAAATGACGTTTAAAAAATCTTTATTGTGGGATGTAACTTCAAGATGCAACTTGAGATGCAAACATTGTTATAATGCTGAAAAATATTTCAATAAAGTTTTTGAGAAAAATGATTTAAGTTTATATCAATGTAAAGAAGTAATTGATAAAATTAAAAAAATGAAATTTGATCATATCCACCTTCTGGGAGGAGAACCTCTCATAAGAGAAGACATTTACGATATTATTGAATATGCAGTGAATGCGGGAATAACTGTCACCATAAACACTAATGGAACTTTACTATCTGAAAATAATATTGATAAGCTCATAGAAAGTGGGATATCACAAATAACTATTAGCTTAGATTCAACTATCGAAGAAGTTAATGATGATATTAGGGGTAAAGGAACATATCAAAGAGTAATAAAGAACATACTTTCTTTGAATGAAAAATTAAAAAATAATGATGATGTTTTAGTTCAAATTGCCACAGTTATTACGAAAAAAAATTCTAAAGATATACCAGAGTTCCCTATTCTATTAAAAAAACTAGGTATAAAAAATATTAGTGTACTATCTTTGTATAGTTGTGGTAATGTTTTGAAAAATAAAAAAGAACTAATTGATAGTTTAAGTACAGAAATTCAGTGTATGAAAGATTTAATTATGTCAATAGAAGAGAAAAATCCTGAACTTCAATTACAGTTAGATTGTAAGCCTGTGGTTGCCAGTTATATAAATAGAACCTTAGGTTCAAAAAACATAGAACTAGGAAAAGCTCAATGTTATGCAGGAGATAAGATTTGGTTATTAGATTCAGGTGGAATTTTTCACCCATGTAGTTCCTGTGATTTGTCCACATCTGAAAAATCAAAAGAAATGGGACTTTTAACAAATCAAGCTGTAAATATTCTAGACTTGAATGAAAATGAAGAAATTTTTAATTATGAATTTTATAAGAGTTTTAAAAAATTAAAAGAAAATAAAACTTATAATAAAAAAGTGTGTAGAGCTTGTGAATTTAAAGATAAATGTTTTGGAGCCTGTCCATTAGTAACTCAAGATAATTATAATTTATGTGATTATGTAATGGAAGAGGAAAGAGGCTATTTTAATAGCATAAAACATAAAGAAATAAATGTCTCAAATGATATTTTGATGAAAAAATATGATGAAAAAGTTGTTTTGTATAAAATAACTGAGGGGAGACTTAAAGAGTTTTGTAATTGGAAAGCTGATGTTCTAAAAAAAGTTGGACAAGCTAATACAGCATTGAAGATTTATAAAGAACTTTCGGAGAAGTATCCAAAAGTTACTGAATTAGAATTTTCGAGATTTATTTTGGATTTGCGTAGTTGTTTATATATTGAACTTTAAAAAAGTAAATTTATAAAAATTAAATTCTTGGTATTTGATTTGTTACAATCATTTCTTTGATTTGGTTGCAATGAATTAATATAAATAAATATTTAAGGAGGAAAAGTATATGTATAAGAAGCCAGAATTAAAGCAAGTTACAAGCCTTTCTAACATTGTTGTTGTAGCAGCAAGAAGTGGAATGGGGAACTGTAAAGTAACATACGTAGAAAAGTAAGATATTTTTGTGGCATGTATTTTTTATTACATGCCATATATCTTAATTAAAAGATTTCTGTTAATGAAAGAGATTGTATACTATTAAAGGAGGCTACAATGAAGAACTTTAAAGTATTATTAAAAGTTTTTAGAATGTGCAAAGAGTTTTGGGTAGAAATGTGTTTTTTATGTATAGCCCTTGTTTTAAGTGGTTTTCTATCAACTTACCCAATTAAGTATATTAAAGAAGTTATTGATACATGCATGGATTTTGAAAATCCAGGTAGATTCAAGGCCTTCTTTATAGCTAGTGGAATTTATTTGATTTTACATATATTAAACATTGTATTCAGAGGGATTTTTGAATACTTAAACGTTCATTTAGAAACTAAAATAGGACATAAAATAAGAATGGCTTTATTTCATAAATTAAAAAACGTACCATTCAATTTTTATGAAAAGAAAAGCAGTGCAGACTTAATTGTAAGATTGTTGCAAGATAGTGCTATAACCGTGGATGGAATTTTAAAACCATTAACGTTTATTGTGAAAGATACTATATTATTTATATTTGGATTTTATTTCATGGCAAAGATTGATTTCCAAATAACTTTAATGATGGTACCCATAGGGGTAGTTTTATCTGCTTATGCAGTAAAAACAGGTCCTAAAATTAATCACCTATCTCAAAAAGAAAGAATGAGTAACACTGCTTTGTGGGAGAAGTTCACTGAAAGTATCAAAGGGATGAAGGAAATTAGGGCATATCGTCAAGAAGAGAAATTTGCTGAGGATATTTCAAAGAGAAGTATAAGAACAAACAAGAATATATTAGGTTTAAACAAATATATTATCGTTACAAGTAATATTAATAGTGCATTTTTCATGGCAATAATTTCATTTATTATGATTTTAGGTGGATATAAGGTTTCATTAGGAGTGCTTTCAATAGGTGGATTAACATCTATAATGATGTATAATGGTATGCTAATAGATCCTATGTTGAATTTCTTTAGTTTTTATCAGCAGATGCAAAGAGTTATTGTAAGTACACAGAGGATTTTCGATATATTGGATGAGGAAGAAATACATGATATTGAAGCTTCAACCCATATGTTTAAGGAGAAAATTCACATAAAAAATGTTTCTTTTAATTATTCTGATAAAAATACATTAAGTAATGTGGATTTCAGCTTTAAAAAAGGTAAAAAAATAGCTTTTGTTGGTCATAGCGGATCAGGGAAAAGTACTATATGTAAGCTTCTTATAAAATTTGCTGAAGTAAATAAAGGGGAAATATTAATTGATGATGTGAATATCAAAGACATAAAAACATCTAATGTGAGAGATATTTTTGGAATAGTATTTCAAGATACTTTTTTGTTTTCAGGAACTTTGAGAGAAAACCTTTTGTTTGCAAAACCTAACGCTTCAGAAAAAGAGCTTCAAGAAGCAATAAAGATATCTGGAATGGATTTATTTATTGATGGTCTACCTAAAAAAATAAATACTGTTATTGGAGAAAATGGGGTTAACCTTTCAGGAGGAGAGCGACAAAGGATATCAATAGCTAGAGCGATTTTAAGAAGTCCTGAAGTGCTAATATTAGATGAATCAACTTCTGCATTAGATCCAATTACAACAGCAGAGATAATGAAAAATATTATGAAGCTTTATAATGATAAAACTGTAATATTTACAGCACATAAGTTAACCACTATTTCAAACTTGTGTGATGAAATATTCGTATTTGAAAAAGGGAAGTTAGTTGAAAATGGCGATCATATAGAGTTAATGAAAACGGACTCTTTATATAAAAAAATATATGATGCTCAATTTGTTGAAATGAATAAAAATGTTTCATAAGGAGTCTTAATAAATGGGGAAAATATTTGTTTGGGATATTACGGATCAATGTAACTTAAGATGTAAGCATTGTTATAATGCTCAAATGTATTTTAAAAAAAAGGCAGACAGCATAAATACAGCACAAAAAATTGAAGTAATAAAGAATATTGCAAGGAATGGGTTTGAATACTTATCATTATTAGGGGGCGAGCCTTTAATATGTGAAGATTTGGATTTATTACTTAAGACTGCAAATAATAATAAACTCAAGATTGTTATAACTTCAAATGGAGTAGCTTTGACTGATGAAATTATAGATCTATTGATAAAAAATAATATATATAGTTTAGTGATAAGCTTAGATGGTTCAACGGCAGAAATTAATGATGAAATCAGAGGGAAGCAATCTTTCCATAAAGCAACAACCAATCTTAAAAATTTCATTTGCAAGACAAAAGAAAGCAATATAAAAATTAGAACTAGTATTAGTACTACATTAACAAAGAAGAATTATAATGACCTAATAAATATGCCCAAACTGGCTAGTGAATTAGGTGTTGATTCCTTAATATTTTCTACTTTTGTTAAATCAGGAAATGGTGTAGATAATGTTGATGAATTTCAGTGTGAATATAATGAGATTCAAGATATGGTTGAGACTATTGCAAAGGATGAGTTTACTAAATATCCTAATTTGGAATATCAACTGGATATGAGACCTTATTTAACTTTATATTTAAAAAGGAAGTATGAATTAAAAAATATAATTTTCTCAAATTCTTATGTTGATTGTTTAGCAGGTGAGGATATGCTTTATATGACAGCTGAAGGTCATATGCATCCTTGTAATGTAATGATTAATCAAGAATTACCTGATGATTTTAGTAGAGATTTAATAAATGTTGAAAAAGTAACTATTGATGAGCTTGAAAGTATTGGGAGCAATAAGTATTTTAATGAATTTTTAAAAATCAAAAAAGAGCATAAAGATTCAAATCAAATAAAAACGTGTGTTGATTGTGATATGAAAAATTACTGCACACCTTGTCCAGTACACTATTATAATAAACATGAAATGAGTGAATGTGTTCATATTATGAAGAAGGAGAAAAAGCATTTCTTAGATCTTGACAATAAAATACCAACTATCAAAGAAAATGTTGTTATTAAAGAAAATGATGATTATACAATTATTTGGAATGCTAAAGAGAATATCCTTGAAAAAGCGATAGGGTATAAAAAAAATATAGTAGATCTGATAAAGAAATCAAAATCCATACAAGAAATAGTTCAAGAAGTTAAAAAAAGAAATGAACATATTAACACTAAAAAATTCTATAATTTTTTGTTAGATTTAAGGTTAAATGACTTCATAGGTTTTTAATGAACTAGTGAAAAAGCAACTAAAAGAAGGTGAAAATAGTGAGAGATAAATACGGAGTAATTGAAAATATTTGTATTGCTATAACTTTTAAATGTAACTTAGAATGTGAACATTGTTTTTTAGAATGTGGACCTAAAAATACTAAAACTATGACTAAAGCAATGGTAGAAGCTTCAGTAAAAAATTCTGCTCCATATTGTAAAAAGTTCTGGATATCTGGTGGTGAACCAACGGTAGAAATAGAGTTGTTAAAAGACTCAATTAGGTATGCAAATCAGTGTAAATTGAAATATGGATTTCCAAAAAGTATTTGTCTACAAACTAATGCAATTTGGAATGGAGATAAAAAACAATGGTATGAATTATTGGTGGAATTTGCTTCATTAGGAGTCACTGATCTTGACATTACATCAAATGATGAATATCATTTAAAGCAAATTAATTATAGTAAAAATGCTGAAAAATTGGCCATGTTAGCTAATAATATAGGTTTATTTCAAAGTATAACATTTTCAGGATCACCTGAAAAGGAGCTCAAACCTTTAGGGAGAGCAGCAAAATTAAAAGAAAAGGTTGCGCAAAACCATAGTGATTATTGTAATTGCAATAATATTCCAAGAGAGTTTCTCATACACCCTGGTGGTGAAATATTTGTTTGTAAGTGGGCTAAATCAAAAAGCATTGGTAATATAAAATCAAAACCTATTGTAGATTTTTTTGAGTATATAGATAAGTCATATGCTGGAATTTTATATCAAGGGGGACCTATTTTATTATCTGAAAAATTAAAAGAAAAGTACAATATTGACTTTAGTTTTGATTATAATCAGGATGTTTGTTTGTATTGTAATGAATTAACAGAGTTATACAATTTCTATGATAATAAATAATATCCACAAAGTTTGCATACAGTTTTATATCAGATTAGTATATTGGGGGTAGAACTCCCAATATTTTTGCGAAATACTATCAACAACTTGTCTCAACACATGTGGAATGTGTAATAGGAATACACCGTAAAGATACCTTGTAATCCTAAATTTCATGCACTTTACAAGCTTTTTTAACTTTAGCACAAAAGGTAATGATTTTAAGAATAAAGATCAAATTAATGGTGTTAAGGTAAGAGTTGGTATTTGATATGGGTTAGGGTATACGTTATTGTAAATTTAATATAAAGTAGAGAAAGATCATGAAGAGAGCTATTATGGCTGAAATTTCATGGTCTTTTTGTGTTTTGTAAAGTATATTTTCAGAAATTGAAGTTGATATATATAATCATCAAAGTTATAAGTACTTAGTATATTTAATGATAATTTAGGAGGTATACTTATAAATTTGTAGAATATTACAATGTGGTGTTGTTCTAAAAAAATAATAAGTAAAGTTTAGAATATGGTAGAGTAAACCGTACCAGACCAGGTGCTTTTTTAAGAAAAATCGCCATATACCATGTTATACAGGTAATCGTGCTATAATCTTGTAGTAAGCATCGTAATGATGAGTTAATCATGTGCCTTTTTACAATGTAATTATGCTCAATCCTGTAAAATCCATGGAGAAGGAGTTAGCAATAGAAGATCAATTATATAAGTTATTTAAACCTGTAAATGAAAAATATATGGACGAAATAAAGATATTATATATAAGGAATATGCTCCTAGTCAAAAATTAAAATCATACATATATTGTTACTGGACGGAGAGTTGGATTAGAGATAAGAACCGAAAGGAATTTTATGAATATAGATCAATTCCCTCAGGATGTGTAGATATTGTATTTTAAAAAGATCCACTGAGTGATGATTACTATAATGCTATCGGTGGTGTGTTTAAAAAGCCGAGGCACCTATTTGGTAAAAGAATTGATGAGCTATTTGGTATAAGACTATTTCCATGGACAAATCCCTTTGTTATGAAGGATTCAGTGAAATACTATACTAATAAATATGTTGATTTAAGAGAGTGTAATAAGGAATTTTACAAAACAACTGAATTTATTATGAATCATCCTCTTGAAGAGCGCATTAGAATTATCGAAGAAGCTTTAATGAAAGAAATAGAAGCAATTGTTTTTGAGCAAATATCATCTGAACTTCAAAGAGACCTTTTATCTCTGTCATGTAAATCTAAACAAATAATTGCTAAGGGAAGCGATCATTGCATTATGGATGAAAAACCATCTTATGTTATTGATATTATTATAGAAATGGTCTCAAAATCCACATATTAAAACAATGGAAAGATATTTATGTTTTGAAAAAATAATAATGCACAACTGATAATAGAACTATATGTAATTGAGATTGGAAAATGAAATTTTGGTTTCCGATGTCTTTAAGGTGACAGCGAAATTCATTTTAGAAAGGGAGAATAGTAATTGAAGGTAAATGAACAGAAATTTTAAAAGAGATAGAAAGGCTGCTAAAAGCTAATAGCATTAAGGGCTATGAAATTTCACGCCAAGTTGATAATGTAGAAGAAACAAGGAGACTTATAAATTTTCAGATAGGTCTATATCAAGATATTTAAGAATATGCAATCTTAATAAAAGAATAAAAATAGATTAGATAAGTCTACATGATGTGGGCTTATTTATTTTCGAATTTTATTTTCAATACCCATAAGACCAGGAACAAAGCATTTAACTGTGGTGAGGGCAAGATTCCTATTGGTATAACCAATAAATCCCCACGCCCCTTTTTAAAAGAATTCGTTTTAAGAGAGAAGGGAGATAATGAGAACAAGAAATGTTCAAACAAACATAAGAATGACCGAGGAAGAGCTTGAAAAAATAAAGGCAAAAGCTAATAAGGCCAATATGACCTTTAGTAATTTTATAATCTTTTCAGCTTTAAATAAGGATATAGTAGTTGTTGATGGAATTAACGATTTTACTCATCAGCTTTCAAAGGTAGGTACAAATCTTAATCAGTTAACCATACTTTGTCACCAAGGAAAGGTTAGCTGTGCGGATATTAGTGCTGTTAAAAGGAGAAATTAGAAAAATATTAAAAATAGTATTGGTATAGTTTATTATTTATCAATGATAGATTCTAAATGTAAAAAATGGGACACATTTAATAATATAAAACAAACGGACAAATGATGAACTATTCAATTTACAATTACTTTAATTTAGCACAAATTATCAAGAATATTATTTCGAGGCATAGTATAATAAATTAAAGGAAAATAAGTGAGTCTATTAAAGAAAATCAAAAATTATAGATAGAGGTATGAGAAAATGGATTATTATCAAAGAATACAAAATGCAGTTGAGTATATGGAAATAAATCTTAAAAAGAATATTAATATTAATAATATTGCGTCAAAAGCTTGCTTTTCTTCTTTTCATTTTCAAAGATTATTTCAAATTATTTCTGGTTTTTCTGTACAAGGATATATTAGGAAAAGAAGGATGACAGAAGCAGCTGCTATATTAAAAAATACAAATAAAAGTATATTGGAAATTGCAGTGGATTTTCAATACGGTTCACAGGAAGCTTTTACACGTGCCTTTCAAAGCTGTTTTGGAATGACACCAAGTAAGTATCGTAAGCAACAAGAAAGTAAAATTAATTTTCTAGAAAAAATCAATTTTATGGATTATGAGAAAAAAATCCAAGGTGAGTTAATAATGTACAAGCCTGAAATTATTTGCTTGGACAAATACTGTATAGTAGGTTATGAATATAAAACAAATACAAATGATGAAAAATATTTTAATGAGATTTCAAAATTTTATGATGATTTTGGTAGGAATGAATACTATATAAAAATTCCCAACAGGATTGCACCTGCATTTCCTTTTGGAATAAGTAATAATTATCAAGATGATGGTGCATTTACATTTGTTATTGGGGAAGCTGTAAAACATCCAAGTGAAGAATTGGAGAGTGGTTTTGTTAATTTAGAAATAACTGAAGGAAGATATGCTGTATTCAAAGTTAGTGATTCTGTTTCTATAGCTCAAAACATATGGAGATATATTTATGGGATATGGTTACCGAATTCCAATTACGAAAGGAGAGAAGGGCTAGATTTTGAAAGAATTGATGTTTGTAATTCAGTGTATCCAGATAATATGGAAATAAAAATATACATACCGATTAAATGATTTGAGTAAAGGAGTTTATGTTGAAAATGAATATAGAAATAATTTTTGGAGAACTACCGGTTTTAGAATCTGAGAGTATAATATTAAAGAAAATTGAAAAAGCAGACGTTCAAGAAGTGTTTGCAATTTATAACAATGATAAGGTGTTTAAATATTGTGGGATTTTACCCAAACATAATATTGAGACAGTTGGAAATATGATTGATCATTTTGAGAGGGATTATAATAAGAGAAGTAGGGTTAAATGGGGGATATTTTCAAAAAATCACGCTAATAAATTGGTTGGAATTATTGAAGGTATGGACTTTAAACAAAAGATTAACATGGTGACTATTGGTTATTTTTTAGCTGAAGAATATTGGGGAAAGGGTATTGCCACAGAAGCGGTAAGCATATTGATTAAATTTTTATTTGAAACTGTTAATATTAATCGTATTCACGCAGAGGTTATGCCAGAGAATTTTGTCTCTAAAAAAGTACTGAAAAAAAATGGATTTATTAAGGAAGGTTTGGTAAGACAAGCTAATCTTTGGCCAGGTAAAGGTGTGATTGATTTAGAAATATACGGTATATTAAGAGAAGATTATGACAAATGAAATATTATCAGAAGGAAGTTTAATTTATGAACATTTAGTGCCAAGCGAAATTAATGAACAATATTTTAAACATTATAACCATAAAAATGAAAAGAAAAATCACAACTTATAGCTTTTGAATTAAATGAGCAGCAAGCAACTAAAAAACAACTACAAGCAAGGATGGATATTTTATTATCTGTCATTCAAATGTTATCTAAAGAGGATAGAAATAATAATAAAGGAGAGTTCCCTTTAACAGATTTTGAGGGACAGGCTAGGAATGATAGGGCTATTGAAGAAGGTAAGGGGAGGGGATTGGATTGGGCAAAACACAATGAGCATTAAAGGAAAAATTAAAAAAATATTGACATTAACGCTACGTTACAGTTTAAAATAAGTATAAGAAGAGCTTCTTAAAACAAGTATTATAGGAGTAAGAAATATGGATAAGCTTATGAAGATAAATGAAGTTGCAACTAAATATGATACAACTAAAAGAACATTAAGATATTATGAGGAAATAGGTTTGTTAAAGAGCAGAAGGGATGACTTTTCTAACTATAGATATTATGATGATGATGCATTGAAAAGGTTAGAGCAAATTTTGCTTTTGAGAGGGATCGACTTCAATCTCGATGAAGTAAGAGAAATCTTGTTATCTAATAATGATGAAACTATAAATAGAATTTTTAATAATAAATTAATTAAAATACAGGATGATATAAACAGTTTAATCTATTTTAGAAAAGTAGTTTCATCAATTATAAATATTCGTAAAGAGCAAGGAAGAGATCAAATCAACTTTCAAGAAATTTTGAAAGAACAAGTATATCTTAATAAAAAATTAGGAAGGATGATAGAAATGAGCCAATATGTAGGTGATATTATAATTATTGAATTTGGAATAAATATTTGTACTATCGGCGAAGAAATAATAAGAGAAGTAAAAAAATTAAGAGTTGAACTAGAAGACAAATATAAAAAAGAGATACCTCTTATAAGAATTAGAGATAAAAGTGAATTGAGTTCTAATGAATATAGAATAGTGATTAAAGATATAATTGTTGAAAATGAAAATTTAGAAAATATAACGAATGATGATAAAACATCGAAGATAATAGATGCTTTAAGAAAAGCATTAATTAGAAATATGGAAAACATAAATATATAAGGCTATAAATACAAGACTATGTTGAATTTAAAGTTCAGCATAGTTTTTTTAAAATCAAGATAATAGGTGATACCATGAAATCAAAAAAGAAAAAACTACTAATTTCCTTGCTGATAATAGTGGGAGGATTATTATTCAATACTTATTTTTCAACTAATGTACATATGCTACTTACAAAGAAAATAACAACTATATCAATACCAAAATTGAAATATTGTTTAGAAAGTATTACATCAAGTAAAGAACACTTGATGCTTTTTTTATGCCTAAATAGTTTTGTAATGCTATTTGCAATATATTTCTTTGTAGCAAATAACAAGCCTTATCAAAGTGAATTAAAACAAATAACTCCTAAAATTTCTACACCAGTATCTGCAGGACAAAAACAGTTTGGTTCAGCAAAATGGCTTACAGACAAAGAGAAGGAAAGAATAGAAAATATCAAAATATGACTAATGTAAGTGATTATAAGCCTAAGGAAACAGGAAAAAAAAGAGCTCTATGTATTATTCTTCCTGATGAAAAAACAACTTATTACTCCTTAGCTAATTTATTTATAACTCAACTTTATATAGAGCTTGTAAAAAGTGTAGATGAAAGAGGTGGCAGATTAAAAAACAGAGTAAACTTTTTACTTGATGAGTTTGGAAACTTTGCACAAATACCTGATTTCTCAAATAAGCTTACCGTTGGTGGGGGTAGAGGAATCAGGTTTAATTTATTTTTACAGAGTTTTGCACAGCTTGATGAAATTAGACTTATTTCAAGACCTTATACCTTGATAACATCAAGAAATACTCCTGCAATTATGTATTCACCAGACTTATCAAAATGGAAGTTTAATAAAATCTTTGGGCTAGGAGATAAGGAACATAATAGAAAGGTTAGACAATTAAGAGAAAACAGAAGGGAAGTAAGAAGTTCAAGTATGAAAGATATGGATTTATGGGGAGTGTGGCTTATTACACAGCTAATGACCAATTAAAGATAACAAAAAATTCAATAACAGGATTACAAGAAAAGTTTACTAAATATCAAAAAATCAGATATGTAACAGGGAATGAGAGAGAGAATAATTATGTTGAAAAAGATTAAAAAATTTTCAGAAAATATAAAGGGAAAAATAGTACTAACATTTAGTAACAATTTTTTTTAGTACCTATTGCTTTACATGCAGAGAGATATATGGATACAATGCTTGGAACTAATGGTTTAACTTAGATATTCAATATTTTCTTTGGGTTTGGTGTTTCACTAATAGTGCTTAAATTTTTAAAGAAAGGCTTTGAACAGTATATTCTTTGGACAGAGGGAGACGTTGATGCAGATCCTATACTTATGCTTACAGGATTCTTTAAATCGCTAGCAATAGCAGTGAGTTTTCCAACCTTATATAGTTGGTTATGTAATATTATTGAAGATTTAACAGATGAATTGATAATGGCAGTACGTAAATGCATGGTAACAGATTTTACAGCAATGATTAATGGAATATCAAGTGCAGGAATTTTTACAGCTATTTTTTACTGATATTTTTCATATGCTTCTTTCTTTTATATCTTCAATTTCTAATGAGAGGAATGGAGATATTAATACTTCGTATAGGTCTTCCAGTAACTTGTGTTGGATTATTAGATGTAGATAAGGGAGTATTCAGGAGTTCTTTCAATCCACCTTAGCAGTATTAGTACAAATAGTTCTAGTAAAAGTAGGTGTCGCTTTGATGCTCAATACCCATGTATTTTGGGATGTAGCATCATTAATGCTTGCTATAAAAACGCCAAGATTCTTACAGGAATTTATTATTGTATCAGGTGGACATGGTGCAGGAGTTATGGGTAATGTATATCAATCTGTAAGGTTAGTACAAATGGCGAAAGGAGCGTTTAAAAAGTAATGGAATTAGTAAAAGAAATGGCAGATTTTTTTGTAATGCTCATTAGAGTAGGGGCAGTGTTAAGAGTTGTTTATTGTTTTATAAGAATGGGTGCTTCAGAGGATGAAAGTGGTATGTATAAGAAAAAGTTTAAGAATACGGTGATGTTTTATGTGCTGGCAGAAAGTATATGGCTGATAAAGGATATGGTGTTGTGGTATTACTCATGAATTGTATATAAAAATAGGTTGTGTTAGAGAATAAGGGGGACATTTATTTAGAACACCATGATTTTGTAAAAATTTGATTAAATAGAGGGAAATAATGTATAATATAGAAGTGATAATTGTTGGATAAAATGTTTGTTATGTACAGTAAGGGAAATTTAATAATTACAGCATAATAGTAAAATAATGCGAATGAATAAGGAGGGATTACATTGAGTAATCAATCAAAGCAAGAACATATTTTAAATAAAGATTCAGTTTCGTTTGATTCTTATGAAGAAATGGCTGAACATTATTTTAAATACGTAGATACAAAACCGTTTAATGCTTATTATGAAAGACCTGCGACCATATCTTTACTTCCAGATGTAAAAGGGAAAAAAGTTTTTGATGGAGGGTGTGCAGCTGGGTGGTATACTAAATGGTTATTGGATAAGGGAGCAGATGTAATTGCAGTAGATTTTAGTCCAACTATGATAGAAATGACTAAAAAAAGAGTTGGAAATAATGGCAAAATTTTAAGGGCAGATTTGAATGATTCATTAGATTTTATAGAAGATAAATCTATAGATATTGTATTATCATCATTAACTCTTCATTATTTGAAGAATTGGGATACAGTAATGAGTGAATTTAACAGAATATTAAAAGATGGTGGACAACTTGTTTTTTCCGTTCATCATCCGTTTATGGACTTTACAACACATAATAAAGAGAATTATTTTCTTACAGAATTATTAGAAGAAGAATGGAGTACTATTAACGGAAAGGTCAATGTACAATTTTACAGAAGGCCATTATGTGATATTATCTCATCAGTAACTAATTCAGGCTTTATAATAGAAAAGTTATTAGAACCTATGCCAACGGAACAATTTAAAATTGAAATGCCTGATGCATATGAGGTATTAACCAAGAGGCCGCAATTTTTATTTATAAGAGCAAAAAAATTATCAATTTAATAAGTTGTATTCGTAAATACTTTGAAATGTAATTTTATTATATACTTCACTATAGAGATTCCAACTCAAATTTTTATTTATACGTGTCCATAACTCATTGATACGCTGAGATTTTGGAACAAGTATAAATAAATTTTCGTACTGGAATCTCTATAAATAAAGAACTTACTTAATAAACTTATATTAAAAACTAACTATAAATACCAATAAAGGGAACCAATTAAGGTTCCCTTTAAAGCATCATATTATCAACTATTTTTTAACACAGCCTAATTTATCTATTGATTATATATACCCCAAGAGTGTATAATATTTAGTTGATAATTGTATTTCTAAAAATCAAAATTTGAATAAAATTTTATACTATAGACGAAGAAGGAGAATGATTAATGTTAAAGTATTTCATTGAAACTTGGGGTTGTCCGTTGGTATAAGATAAGAAGATTTAAGAATGTTGATATAGCAACGTTTTAGAGTGATGTAGAAATTATAAATTAATTATATGAAAAATATTGAAGTTAATATAATAAATAATATATTAGATAGATAAGAAACAATTGAAGTGTAACATGATAGTATTGTGATAGATGCTTGCAGAATTAAAAAATAAAAATTGTGGATAAGTTTTTATAAAACCCAAAGAAATGCATAAAAAAAGAGTACGCTTAAAATAGCCTTTGAAAAAGGCAGTGCGTAGCACGTAGGTTAATATAGAGTTGTGGATATGTTAATTAAACTAGTGTAGCAGCTATTTTAAATAGTGGGTTGATAGTTCTGATATATTCAATATTATTCAAGGAATATGCAACTATAACATTTATTAATTTAGACATTGCCGCTAGGCAGACATCTACTCTCATTGTTTTCGTATTGGTAGTTAGTGGTGTTGCAATGCAAGGGTTTGATTTTAAACAGCTAAGTTCTCTTTCAATGCAGCAACGAGTTTTATATGTCTTTGTCCATTCATCAGAAGTTCTTAATAATCCAGGGTATAATCTAAAATCGTTGTCTGGATAAGTATAAGTCATACGACCACTTTTGCTTTTAGTGCAAGGTTCATCGCAAGTGTGATAGCGTTTATGATTTTTATCAAATTTTGACTTGGGACATACAAATTTATATCTCAAGCTACGATTTTTACCCTTACAAGATTCTTCGGATTTAAAGTCATTTCTGGTTAAGGGACACAAGGGTATTCCTAAAGAATTACATTCTAAGCCGTTGACATTATTATTTTTGCTATTTCGGCTATTTAAAGGTATAAAAACTTTTTCGAAATTTAATGACTTGAGAAAACCAAAGTTATCATAGCTATCAAATTCTGAGTCACCAAGGAAATTCTTGAATTTAAATTTAGATTTAGATTCTAGAGTTCTGATAAATGGAGCTAAAACAGGTTTCAGAGATGCATTATCATAAGCGTATTTTTGATCTTCAGGATTTTCAAAATTCGATTCATGTTCTTCGTAGAAGTCTTCATCGAAAAAGTGTATGTTGAGTGGAATTCCCCAACCATTAGTTAGCAGTCCGAATTTATAAAAATATCCGTAATGACCATTACAATAATCTAGACGGATTGCAGAATTTACTTGTGAATGCTTAGGAAGGCTTTTATATGCGCTAGCATAAGGATTAAACTTTTTATCACTTTTAGTTTTGGCATAAGTTTTATATCTTCTAATTTCAGTTGATATAAACTTTGGATTATTTTCTTTAACCCTAGGTTTTAATCCAGAAGTATCATAAATTAGGTTTTGATTTAAATTTTTATCTGGATGGTCATCTGGAAGTGTTTTATTTATTTCTTCACAAAGTTCAATTACATGAAGGGACATTGAATTAAATAAATCAAATATTTCTTTTTCAAAAGTAGTTTTAAATCTACTGAAAAATGAATCATCTGGAATTGAATTATCAAAACAGCAAAACTCTTTGATTTCTTCTGAAAAAGTAAGGAATAAGCACAGAAGAGTTGTTGTTGGTATGTTGAATATATGCATCAATAAAAGTTGATGGAATAAAGGTCTTAAGATCAACAGTAGTTTTGAGTAGTTGAACAAAGCCTGCCGGCTTTGATTTTGCAAAAGATTTTAGTTCTTGAAATTGTTCATAAATATTAATTTGTTTGAAATTGCTTAGGCAATTCATAATAAATTCCTCCCTATGGTGATTTTTTCTTTCAATTTATTTTCGTCATAGTGGAGGAAAAATACATAGCCTAGCGGCTTAAAAGCTAATTAAATGAGGGATTGTAGAATTCTGCAATCGTCTATGATAGTATTGTGATCTAAGGAGGTAGTCTTTTGTACTACCTTTTATTTTTTTGTTTAGATTTAGAAATGCTAAACATTGGAATATATTATATAATAAAGTATAATATATTTGTTATGTGTCGCAAAGGAAATATAATAGTTACAACGTGACAGTAAAATATTATGAACTTATAAAGGGGGAATATTTTATGTTAGAAATTTTTGAGTTTATATTTCAAGATTTTTGGCATTGGTTAGGAACGCTAATACTTTTGGGAGTTATTGCAGAGGGTGTAGGTGGAATGTTTAGAAAAACGATAATTAAATCAGATAAACGAGATTAAAAAAAAGTAATTCGCAATACAAGAAATTTGAGTATTTGGAGGGGTTGATATGTATATACAAGATATAGACTTGAAGCTAAAAGAATAGAAGATTGGTACAATCATTGGAATGGTGATGTTTATGCAAGCTTCAGTGGTGGATTAGATAGCACTGTAATGCTTCGCATGATAAGACTGCAATATCTAGATACTCCAGGAGTATTTGCAGACACAGGACTAGAGTATCCAGAGCTGAAAGCATTTGTTAAAACATTTAAAAATATAGAAATAATAAAAAGTGGCATACGGCAACCATTCATGTGCTTTTTATTACTCGGAGTATCTGGAATTATAATATGCATATATGAATCCTATATTAAAAAATGATCATTATTATATGTGTATATTGCACACTTTTCTTATGTTATGACATAAGATACAGTTATAATGTACTTAATTAAGTCATAAAAAAAGAGTAATGTTCATTATGAAAAGAATATTACAGGTATAGAATATTTTAAATAACGAAACTAAAATTCAGAAAAGAGTATACGTTTCCATGTCGGATATAGCTTGTGAAATCAGCTGTGGCTAACTTAAAAAATATATATGCTTGAAAAATTAGAACTAAAAGTAAGGAGATACCAATGGAAAAATTAACTTTTAATACATTATATTTTGAAATAACACATTTTTGTAACCAAAGTTGTAAGCATTGTTATTTAGACTGTAGTATACACAAAACTCTATATGAAATGGATACAATTGATATTAAAGATATGATTACTAAGTTTAAAACGCAAGGAGGACGGTTTATCACAATAACAGGTGGAGAACCTTTTGCAAGAAAGGATATATTCGAGATTTTAGACCATATAGAGAAATTAAAGATAAATTTTTTAGTAGCAACTAATGGATTATTAATGACAGAAGATAGGGTAAAAAGATTGGCAGAATATAAATATTTGAAATTTATACATACAAGTATTCTAGGGAGTGAAGAAAACGAACATAATTATATTACAAATAGTATAGGATACAAAAAAACATTGAATGCACTGGGCCTGTTTACTAAATATAATATTAAATCAGTTGTTCAGATTACTTTATCAAAAAATATAATTTATAAGGCAATGAAGATTGCAAATAAATTATCGGAGTATAATTGTATAATGAAATTTACTCCTATTGCAGACTTAGGAATAAAGAATAATGAACAGCTATATAAAGAGTTAGTTCTTTTGGAAGAAGAATATCCAAAGTTTTTATATGAATACGAAAAGATAAAAGATAAATATGGTGATAGAGTAGACGCACATAATTTACTTACCTATAAAGAAATAGAAAATGCTGTTGAAATGTATAAGGATAAACCATTATATACTTTAAGTGATGGTATGTTAGTAGTTAGACCTAATGGGGATAAGAGTTTTTCTTTTGGCATAACTAAGCTTAAAGCCTTTGGTTCAGTGAAAGAAGGGATAGAGATTGTTGTAGATGAAATGTTGATGAATTACATTCAGGAATTAAGAGATATTGATATGAAGATATTAGAAAAATATAAAGAAGGGCAAGTTATTAATTATTATGATAGTAGAGAAAATATGGTAGATGTATAATTCAACTCTATAAATATAGATTTGGTATCAATATTGCGTATATGCAGTAGGTATAAAACAATTATTAATTGTTCTATACCTACAAAAATATTCAAATTTTTACTATAATAGAGTTAATGGAAAATTGTGTTTAAGCCAAGTTGTGATATGGCATAGAATGAGGGGGACATTGTGATACATATTATTAGTGATAAAGCACATAAAAAGCAAATAGCAAGAAAAATATTATCTAATCTACCAGATTGGTTTGGATTACCTGAAAGTACTGAAGAATATATAAATGATAGCCAAGACATGCCTTTTTGGGCTGATATTGAAGATGAAAAAGCAAGAGGATTTGTTGTCTTGAAAGAGACAAGCCCCTATACTGTTGAACTTTATGTTATGGGAGTGTTAAAGGAATTTCACAGGCAAAAAATTGGCAAGAAATTATTTCAAGATTGTTATAATTACGCTAAGAAGCAGGGTTATTTATATATGCAAGTTAAAACGGTAAAAGAAGGGTGTTGTGAAGAATATGATAAAACAGTAGCCTTTTATAGGAATGTTGGGTTTAAAGAATTGGAGTGTTTACCTACACTTTGGGATGAATGGAATCCATGTCAGATTTATGTGATGTCTCTTTAGTAAATTCCAATTTGTATAGTTAATATAGTAACCTCTTTTCGTGAAAAAATAATTAGGTTGTGTTAAGGAATAAGGTTGATATTTATTTAGAACACCATGATTTTGTAAAAACTTTGATTAAATAGAGGGAAATAATGTATAATATAGAAGCGATATGTGTAATTCTCTTTTATTGCGTAACAATTTAGTATATTAACTAAGAAATTTTCTCTTATCACTTATTAATAAGTGATAAAGTAGTTTCAATAAATGATTAAAATATTCTCCATATAAAAAGATTAATTAGAAGGCATTTCATATATTAAATTAACTGTTTCATCAGCACCGTAATCTCCTTCACCGTACAACTCAGCGTCTTCATCAGAATAATAATCTGAAACGATAAATACGTTTATTTCCTTAAACCCACATTTTTTATAAGCCTTAATCTTTCCATTATTAAATGTATAACTTATGGTACCAATAACTTCTTCATTTACTTTAATAATCAGATAATTTCCCTCATCATTTGTTTCACCTGAGAATAGTATATCTGGTTCTTTGTTAAACTCTTCCAATTTGATTATATCCAAACTTTTTATAAAGATGTTGATTGCTAATACTATAAGTTGGTGTTACCAATGTCCAGGTTTTTATATCTCGGTTCATTTTTTCTAATTGAATCAATACTTGTGTGCCATACCCCATATTTTGATAAGAAACCTACCTGCTCTTATTGAAATTATTGATACAGAGAAATCGAAAGTTACTTGAAAGCTTACCGAGGACTTTTTTTTGAGTTTTATTTGCAGAAAGTAGTAAGAGTGGTGGGACTGACAAATAAATATTGTTATACCTATATTATTGTATAATATTGAATGTTACATAAAGTATAAAAAAAAACAAACACAACCACCCAAACTATTGATTCTAAAATGTTTATAGTTACTATCTTTAAAGACTACTCTACCCATTCTGAAACTGTGGTTAAGTTGAGTAAAGAATAATTAAGAAATTCATTATAAAGCTAGTATTTGATAAGGTATATTAGGATGTGTTATTTTATAGCAAATATTTAGTAGAAAAGACTTTGAAGAGAGCTATTATGGTTTAATCTTCAAGGTCTTTATTTTTTTGATTATTGAAGAATGTGAAATTGATAAATTTGTGTAGATAGAAAAGACATGCGTAGTAAAAAATTGTTCATATTAATAGCCTATTAGGCTATTATATAATAAAAGTATTATTTATTGGAGGATACAAAATGAAAAAGATAGATGAGAAAAATAATTTATATGAACAATTTTCAAAATACTCATATTATGATTTAAAACAATTATTTAAAAAAGCAAAAACAAAAGAAGAAAAGGATTTTGTGTAGTAATGATTTATATTGGTGCAGATAATTTAAAAGAAGCACTAGATGTATGTAATGAAATAAATATATACGATAATACAAAAAAATTTACACATATAGCTTATATATGTGATGGAATAATTATTTGGAAAACGGATTTACTGCCTGAATGGAGTAGCTCAATTCTAAAGTGAAACTAGCTTAACATAATAATGGTAGGCTAGTTTTTATTTGATTGTGTGATTAACTAGAAACTTTGGTCTTTTGTTGGATTTAAAGCCTCTGTGGTAATGTCTGAAAGAGCCAAATCAAAAAAGATAGTGGGAAAAGTGTGTTACTGTTGATAACAATTAATTTAATTATTCTATGTTTGGTCTATTTGATGAGATATTTACTTCTAAAAAAGGCATTTTTTCGTATAATAATATAGAGTCATTTGATATTATGTAAAGGAGATATTACTATGCTTTCAAAAGTAGAACTTTATTCAATTTGATAAAAGAAAATCTAACAAATAAAAGGTTTATCAATAATATTTGTAAGATTTTGATTATATCAATTTAAAATAAGGAGGTTTAATTTGGTGAAAGTAAATTTTTGTCCAATATGTGGTAATAAGTTAGGTGATAATGATAAATTTTGTACCAATTGTGGATGGAAGAAACCAAAAGAATCGGGAAAAAATATTAATGAATATAATCTACAGGAAGAACATCCTATTATATCCCATGAAAACCCATCTGGAAAAAAACAAAAGACAGTGGAATGTGGAACTTTTAGCACAAGAAAAATGGCGATAATATTGAGTATTGTTGCTGTATTTTTTTTAGTGGGAGGAATATTTGTTATTAAGCATGTTATATCTGATGAAAATAATAAGATAAATAATATTAATGAAAATAAAACAAACAATAGTAAAAGTGTTATTCAAGGAATAGAGAAGAACAGCAATAAGGCTTCATTTAATGCAAAAAATATAAATGTTAAAATTAATCAAGTAGACAATGTTAGTTTTCCATTACTAAAATTATATGTATCTATAATGGATGATAACGATGAATCAATTGATAATATACCTTTTGATTATTTCACTATAAAAGAAAAATTGAATAATTCAAATACATTCATTAATCAAAAGATAGAAAAAGTAGAATTACTAAATCAAAATGAATCTTTAAGTGTTAGTCTTGTAATGGATACTAGCGGTAGTATGAGTGAAAATTCTAAACTATATGATGCAAAATACGCTGCTATAAATTTTATTGATATTGTTGAAGAATTTGATGAAGTTGAAATATTAGAATTTAATGATTTTGTTAGAATGAAGTCAGATTTTACAAGTAATAAAAATATACTAAAAGATGCCATATCACAGTTGTATGCAGATGGCCAGACTGCATTATATGACGCTATTTACAATTCTATTGTACAAACAAGTGTAAAACAAGGTGCAAAATGTGTAATAGTTTTTACTGACGGTATTAGCAACAACGATACAAAAAGCAAAGAAGATGTTATAGATTTGTCGAAGAAAACAGGAATACCAATATATACTATTGGTATTGGAGATGATGTTGAAAAATTTGAATTGCAAGATATCGCAGAAAGAACAGGAGGGTATTTTGTTCATACCCCTTCAGCTGCTGAGTTAGAAATGATATACAAAAACATTTTTAGACTCCAAAAAGAACAATATGTACTTACCTATAGAACAAAAAATACTGTTCAAGATACAAATTGGAGAGAAATTGAACTTGGTATATTTGGTGAGGAATATGTAGGATCAACTAATAGAGAATATATTCCACAGGTAATTAAACCTAGTTTTAAAAAAATTGATGTTATGAGAATCAATGATATTATTAATAATACAGGAAATGGAAATTACAGCATCATTATAAGGGACCTAACTAACGGGGAAGAGTATAGAGCAGGTCTTTATGAACAAAGAATGCCTTCTTCGGCTTTAATGAATGTACAAATAACATTAACAGTTGCAGATTTGATTAAACAAGGAGAACTTTCGTTAACTACTAAAATTCCTTTCTATTATACTGTAGGTGGCAGAGGCAAATTGACTAAACATAATAATGGCGAAATGTATAGTGTGGATGAATTACTTAAAATTATGATGAACTATAGTGATAATAATTGTACAAATTCTTTAATTACGTATATTGGTATGGATAAGATTAATAGTATAACTGCAAAATATGGATTCACTGAAAGTGAAATACAACGGATGATAGCTGTATATGACGGATATAGAGAAAATTGGACAACTTGCGAAGAAATTTCTGATATGTTAAAAATATTATACTCTGATTCATTACCAATAGGTAGTTCTTATATGAATAAAAATTTTAGAATACTTGATAATACAAATAGAAATGGAGTTTTAAAATATTTACCTAATAATGTTTTTGTATTACATCATAATGGAATAACCTCAAGTATGTATAATGAAATTGCATTTATAGGTCATGGAAGTACAAAGTATATAATCACAGTTCTGAGTTGTGATGGAAAACAACAGGATTTAGCAGAGATGACTGCATTAATTTCAAAATATGTATATGATGAAATGATAAAATAAGTAATTTTCAAGGAAAGGATTTTAGTATGAGTTCAAATAAGAAAGATAAAATTATTATTCTAATAAGTATATTAGTAATAATTTGTACGTTAGTTATAGTAGTATTAAAAATACTAAACTATGAGTTTTCACTTAGTCAAGAAATTTATGATTTAGAAATGAATATTAATGAAGAATGTGATATCACTGAAGAGAAAAAAAATATAGATACAGATAATTCAAAAGAGAATCAAAATACTGAATTTACTGAAGAAAAAATCACCAATGAAATATTAATAAAAAATATTAAAGAAGACAAGGGAGAAGATATGGGAGAAGATATTAAAGAAAATATAGAAAATGCAATTACTAAAACTAATGAGAGATATATTGATTTAGAGAGAAAGATTAACGAGTTATGTGAAGACAAAGGACTATGGGCAATTTATATTAAGGATTTGAAGACAGGAGAATCCCTTTCAATTAATAATAAAAAGATGATTTCTGCTAGTATAATTAAGTTGTATATTATGGCAAAAACCTATGAAAATATTCGTGCTGGAGAGATTAAGAGAACACAAGAAGTAGATAGTTTGCTAATGAATATGATTACAATTAGTCACAATGAATCTAGTAATAAGCTAGTGGAACTTATAGGTAATGGAAGTCATAAAGAAGGGATGAAGGTTGTTAATGAATACGCAAATTCAATTGGATGCACAGATACAGAACAACAAAGAAATATGCTAGATTCTAGACCAAAACCTATCCCAGAAGAAAATTATACATCAGTTGAGAATTGTGGAGCTTTACTAGAAAAAATATATCTTAAAGAATGTATTACTCCAGACTTCGATGAGGAAATGATGAATTTACTATTAGCACAGCAAAGAAATACAAAACTTCCAGTATTACTTCCTAAAGGAGTAAAAATTGCACATAAGACAGGTGAACTTTATACAACCGAAAATGATGTAGGGATAGTTTTTGGACCACAAAGAGATTATATTATTTGCATAATGAGTAATGAAGTCAAAAATTCTGGTGAAGCAAGAAGAATAATTTCTGAGATATCAAAGGTGACATATGAGTTTTTTGATGTTGAGTAAGTGATGATTAAAAATATTCTAACGGTGCTTTTCTTATCATAAGAAGATCAACATCTATGTACAGAGAACTTGAGTCTTTAGCTCAAGTTTGATTATTAATTGTTCTGGGGGTTTACCATGAAGTATCTAAGTGTTATTATTTACAAATAAGATATTTGAATCACTCATTTAATTGAGTATATATGGGGTGGAAAAGTAATGGGATATTTAAGGAAGTTAATAGGTGAAAAATGCTATCTAGCACAAATGATCTATGATGATTATGAAAAATTTGCAGAGTGGTTTACAGATATGAAAACAACTATTGGATTAGGAGATGCTGCAGGCAATTATTCTGTAGAAAACACAAAAGAATTTTTTGGGAAGCATTATAGTAGTCAAGCTAATCATTTTTCAATAGTTGATTTAAAAGAAGATAAGTTAATAGGGTTTTGTTGGCTTAAAGAAATAAATTATGTAGATAGGGTAACGGAATTAGCTGTTTTAATTGGTGATGAGGACTTCCGAGGTAAGGGGTATGGCTTTGAAGCAATGCAGCTTATTGTAGACTATTGCTTTAATATATTAAATCTGCATAATGTAATGGTGGTTGTATATTCTCATAATGAAAAAGCAATAGAAATGTATAAGAAAGTTGGCTTCAAGGAATTTGGAAGAAGACGTGAATCTCATTTTATAGGTGGAAAAGCTTTTGATGAGGTTTATATGGATATTTTACCTGAAGACTATAAAGGGAAATCAGTTACTGATGTTTATTTTTCAGAGAATTAATAATCATTCGTACTGGTATCTGAAATAAAAATATTGAGTAGAGAAGGGGGGTATTAATGAAACTCAATAAATACATTTATAAGGATTTTTCAGTCACACAAAGTAAGATACTCGAGTAAAATCATAGTTTTATTATATATACCTGGGTATGTGAATAACTAAAGGAAGATTCGGAGATATCTTTAGATATTTGTCTCGATAATGAAATCTTAGGCATATGAAGATATATTTAAGAAAAATAAATAATTCTTTTAAAGAAGCACACACTATTAATAAAACAACAGAGAGGAGAATTATTATGCCTTGGAAGCGAGGAAGAATTAAACTTGATGATGGTTCAAGTTATCCAGCAGAAATGTTAGTTAAAGACAATGGTGAAGTGTGGAATGTTAAAATTCAAAAGGGAAGTGAAAGTGTGATGGAGATTGATGCAGATCGATTTGCATCAATGCTAGATAAGACAGTAGAAGAAGTATATCCATTTACTTATGAATTGGATGAATGATATAAAAATAGTAGGAGAGAAAATTTCTCTCCTACTATTTTTGTTATGGGCAAAAATTATTAAAGGAAAATTAAATTTATTATAGCATTAATTACTAATAGGATTTTAGGCTCTGCTTAAGAATAATGTTGAAATTGAGTATTCATTGTAGATTTAAAGATGGAATAGAACAGCTACTAGTATTGAGAATATTATACTGAACAAAAGGAAGGTGAGTTGTTTTGAATTTGGTACTATTAGTATAGTGGTTTTGGTGATTTTATTATTTAAAATTATTTAGTATTTGTATTAGTAACTACCTAATATACTACAGGATTTTCTTTAACTTTCTCATAAACAATAAAAAATCCTACAAAGTAGGATTTTTCAATATATGTTCTGAAATTATTAAAATTAAATACTTAATAAGGTAATCAATGAGTGAAGTGCCTTATTTAATGAATTTTCATAAAGATAAAAATCCAAAGAATCAATATTATAGAAAAAATTCTAACAGTTAATTTAGATTTTTTGATTCCTAATGATTTAACTATTTCTGGTGTAGCAAATGGAAACACAATTATTGTTATAAATAGTGCCACTGCTGCTAAAATGATAACAATTACACCTAAGTGTTTAGTTACTGCAGCTAGTATTAAACCAGCGAAAAACATAAGTATCATTATATTAAAAATTTTTCTAAACACTCCTGTTCGTTTACTTTCGTATTTCTGGAATCTATCATATTTAATTTTGCACCTATTATTACAATAAGTTTTATCATTGGTTATTAATTTACCACAGTAAGAACATCTTTTTTCACTCATGCATTTATTCACCTCTTATCATAATCAAAAACTTACTTTAAATAGTGTATTTAACTATATTATACACCATATCTTAACAATTAGTATTATTAACTAAATTCAATTAGATAAATAATAATTTTTTAAAGCTTTGTTGCTGTTTTAACTAGTAGGCATATAAATTATTCAATTGCTTTTTCGAAAAACTCCTATTACGGCTTCATCAAGACGTATATATATTTCGGGCTTAAACAAGTTTTTTTGTTACAAGTCTTTATTGTAAAAATATAACACGAATAAAAGAAGATTTCAATATTATATACAAATAAATATGTTAATTAGAGCACACTATATCCTCCCTCTTTTTGAAACCTGAATTATTCTCATTTTTGCTATCTCTCCCTCTTTTCAAATCCAAACCCATTTCAATTCATAAATCCTAATTTTCAGTTAAATTTAACAATTCTTAACTTATTTCAATAAACATACATATACGGAATATAATTGAATTATACTATTTATATTCAATATAATAAAAGTTATATTGAATATAAATAGAGACTCATATAATAAAGCATTGTGTAAACAAGCGTAAACTCATTGTATACACTTATTTAGTATATGTGTATACAAATTGTATACAAATTAGAAGGTGTGTGGTATAATGAAATCTGAGGAAATATAGAATTTAAAATAAGAAAAGTGATGAATAGAAAAGAGGGAGGAAAATATAAAAATGAGTGATTCCATATTAAGTGTTAGAGTTAGCGAAGAGTTTAAAGAGAAATTTATAAATATGGCTCAGAGTACTGGAGTAAATAATAAAGAATTCTTACAGAATGTGATTAAAGCATATGAAGTTAATAAAAGTGTAGAAGGTGATACATTTTTTTACAGTGATATAGAAGAAATGCAGATGTTAACTAGTCGAATGAATGAATTGTATTTAAATATTATAGAAAAATCAAAAACTAGAGAGAAAGAAAAAGAGGGACGAATAAAAGAATCTGCTGAAGAGAAGGATAGGGTAATAGTAAAAATTGAAGAAGAAAAAAATAAGTTATTAGAAAAAATTGAAAAAGATCAAAATGTTAAATCTGAAAATGATAGGATTAAAAAAGACATTAATAGAATTAAAGAAGATAACGAAAATCTAAAAAACTTAAATTCTTTATTAAAAGAAAAAAATAACTCACTTTCTGAGAAATTACATATAAATGAAGATAAAATAAATAAATTTGATTCTATAGATAAAGAAGCAAAAGAATTAAAGGAATTAAATAGAGAAATCAAAAAGAAATTAGAAATGGAAGAATTGAAAGTAGAAAGTAAATCTATAGAATTTGAACGATTTCAAAAGGATCTAAATGAAAAACTTGATATTCAGAAGGATATGTATGACAGAAAAATTGAATTATTGACAGAAAGAAAAGAGATAGATATTGAAAGAGAAAAGATGAACTTAAAAGAATCTTTGATGAAAGAATTTGATAAACAAAAAAATGAGTATGAGAAGAAGGTTGAAGCCTTAATTACTGAAAAAGAGAATAGAATGATGAAAATATCAGAATTAGAGCAAGAAATAATGAGACTTAAATTTCAAGCAAAAGAAAATCTATCTAATAAAGAATAATAAGTATGTTGAAAAGTGGCCAAATGAAATATTGTTTTTACTCTTTTTTCATTTCAATAGCCTGAATGCTGCTCTAACTAGAGCAGCATTCATATAAGTACTTAAAGCATGGACTAAAACTAGCGTTTAGTCTTAATAAGGAAGAAGATAAGGTTTAAGCCCGATAATCCAACTAGGATATAAACGGCTCTTTCTAATATAGGCGCTATGTTTCCAAAAAGGAAGTAAACTATGTTGCATCCGCATACACCATAAACTCCCCAAGCAACGGCGCCAATAATTACTAGAATAAAGGAAATCTTATCAAATAAACTGCACTTATACATTGTATTCCCCCTAGAAATGTGGTTATAATAAAATATATTTAAAAATCAAAAGAATATGCCTATTTGTTAAAAAAAGTTGTCACACATCACTTGTTCATGCTATTAAAAAGAACGAGAAGTGTTACAAAATTAATTACGAATATAAATATTTATTATTTCAAAAATGTATGTTATAATACGAATGATAACACTCATTTAAGATGAAAAAACGGAGGTAATTATGAGATCTACATATAACTCACCATTAAATACTAGATATGCTTCAAAAGAAATGTCCTATATATTTTCTGATGACATGAAATTCAAGACTTGGAGAAAATTATGGTTGGCTTTAGCTGAATGTGAAAAAGAGCTAGGTATCAACATCACTGACAAGATGATTGATGAGTTAAAAGAAAATGTTGAAAATATAAATTATGAAGTTGCAGAAGCAAGAGAAAAAGAGGTTAGACATGATGTAATGAGCCATGTTTTTGCATATGGAGAACAGTGTCCTGAAGCTAAAAAAATTATTCATTTAGGCGCAACATCATGTTTTGTAGGTGATAATGCAGATCTTATTATCATGAGAGATGCTCTTCAATTAATAAGAAAAAAAATGGTAAATGTGATGAAATATCTATCTGAGTTTGCTATGGAGTACAAAGATATGCCGACTCTTGGTTTTACGCATTTTCAACCTGCACAACTTACAACAGTAGGTAAAAGAGCAACATTGTGGTTACATGAATTATATATAGATTACGAAAAGTTAAATTATATATTAGATAATCTTAAGATGAGAGGGGTTAAGGGAACAACAGGAACACAAGCAAGTTTCCTTGAACTTTTCGATGGAGATGGGAAAAAAGTAAAAGCGCTTGATGAAATGGTTTCTAAGAAGCTTGGATTTGAGAAAACATATCCTGTTACAGGACAGACTTATTCAAGAAAAATCGATTCTATTGTATTGAACACTTTAAGTGAAATTGCTCAAAGTGCTTATAAATTTAGTAATGATATTAGATTACTTCAAAACATGAAGGAAATAGAAGAACCATTTGGTAAAAACCAAATTGGGTCATCTGCTATGGCTTATAAAAGAAATCCTATGAGAACTGAGAGAATGGGAGCTTTATGTAGATATATAATCGTCGATGCTCTTAATCCGGCTATTACTGCTTCAACACAATGGTTTGAAAGAACATTAGATGATTCAGCAAACAAAAGAATAGCTGTAGCAGAAGCATTTTTAGCCTTAGATGGAGTCTTAAATCTATATTTAAATGTAACAGAGAATATGGTTGTTTACCCAAAAGTTATTGAAGCTCATGTTATGGCAGAACTTCCATTTATGGCAACAGAGAATATTTTAATGGAATGCGTAAAAAGAGGTGGAGATAGACAGGAACTTCACGAAAGAATACGAATTCATTCAATGGAAGCAGCAAGTAAGGTTAAAGTAGAAGGTAAAAAAAATGATCTCATTGAGAGAATTATCAATGATGAATATTTTGATATGAGTGAAGATGAAATTAAGTCAATATTATCACCTGAAAAGTTTACAGGTAGAAGTGCTGACCAAGTAATTGAGCTTATAGAGGAATATATTAATCCTATACTTGAAGAAAATAAAGATATTATTGGAATACAAGGAAGTGTTTCCGTTTAAAATTATGACCATCATTCATTAGAATGATGGTCTTTTTGACATAATATAATTTCATCAAATTGAAATAAATTTAATCTGGGGTACAGTAGCTTTAATTAATGTAAATCTTCTTTAGTTAAACGAATAAAGACAATTATTAAGTAATATACTATATTGTCATGTAAACATAAAGGAGTGATTTTTTTGAACTTTGATGACATGATTCAAATTGCTGATGCTCTTGTAAACCCAAAAGTATTGACTAGCACCTGTGAGGTTGCATCAGTTGGATGTGCGCTTATAACTGCAAAAGGTAATTTATATACAGGGGTTGATCTTGATATGGCTTGTGGAATAGGATTTTGTGCTGAGCACTCCGCAGTAGCACAAATGGTTTTAAATAATGAAACTAGAATAGATAAAATTGTTGCCGTAGGAAAGAGCCACAAAGTGATTCCTCCATGTGGTAGATGTAGAGAATTATTATATCAGATAAATAACGATAATCTCGCAACACAAATTCTTATTAATAATAAAGAAATTAGAACTTTAAAGGAAATACTTCCCTTTCAATGGAAATAATAAAATATAGGTAAAGAATGATTATAACCATTCTTTACCTATACAATTATTGGATATTTTGCAATAATATAAATGAGGATAGTTAATGCCTCAAACGCGCGCGGTTAACAAATACTCATGAAAGGAGGCTAATTAAGATGAGAATTAAGAGGTGGCGTTCAATCTAATTATTTTTAATTAGATCTTGAACAATATAGCTCATAAAAACATGAAAGGAGCTGATGAATGTGTGGAAATTAAGGTGGTTTAAACAATAGTATTAACTAAATAAATAGGGTGGAATTCGAACTCCACCCATACTTTTAACTTTAAAACGGCGAAAGCCGTTTTATTTTTATGCATTTTAAACTTGATAAATCCGTAGTGTTCGCATTATAGTTTGCATATATTCAAAAGATGCAAATTTTTTTAAAAATATAAGAATTAAAAGAGCTCCTATTAAGCAAAATAAAGGAAACTAGATATTCTCATAAAAGTAAGGAGGTTTTTATGTGACAGCGGAGAATAGTGTGAAAGTCATTCCCTTAGGAGGGCTTGGCGAAATTGGAAAGAACATAACTGCATTTGAGTATGAAGATGAAATAATAGTTATAGATTCGGGTATAGCATTTCCAAGTGAAGAAATGTATGGTGTAGATTTAATAATTCCTGATATAACTTATCTATTAGATAATTCTTCAAAAGTAAAAGGCATTTTTCTAACCCACGGGCATGAGGATCATATAGGCGCATTACCATATATACTAAAACAATTAAATGTTCCAATTTATGGTACAAGGTTAACTTTAGGTATAGCTGAAAACAAGTTAAAAGAGCATAACATAGTTTCGGATTGTGAGCTTAATATTGTAGAAGCAGGAGATATCGTAGAACTAAACAATATAAAGGTTGAGTTTATAAGAAATACACATAGTATTGCAGATGCGTGTAGTATAGCAATACATACTCCATTTGGAATTATATTTCATACTGGTGATTTTAAAATAGATTATACACCAGTCGATGGTTTACTAATGGATTTAGAACGTATTGCAACCTTAGGAAAAGAAGGGGTTCTACTACTTTTAGCTGATAGCACCAATGTAGAGCGTTTAGGTCATACAAAATCAGAAAAATCCATAGGTGAAACTTTAAATAGACTCTTTTTAAATGCTAAGGGAAGAGTCCTCACTACTACTTTTGCTTCAAATATACATAGAATGCAAATGATAATAGATGCTTCTGTTATGTATGGAAGAAAAATTGCTTTTAGCGGAAGAAGTATGGAAAGCATATCCCAGGTAGCAAGAGAATTGGGTTATCTCGATTTATCAGAAGAGAATATTATAGGCTTAGATGAATTAAACAATTATAGTAGTAATCAAATAACAATAATATGCACTGGAAGCCAAGGAGAACCAATGGCAGCCTTGTCTAGAATAGCTTTTTCAACACATAGACAAATTAGCCTTGAACCAAATGATTTATTTATTATATCAGCATCGCCTATTCCAGGAAATGAGAGACTAATTTCTAGAGTTATTAATCAATTACTAAAAAAAGGTGCAGATGTAATCTATAAAGGGTTAGAGGATGTTCATGTATCAGGTCATGCTCAACAAGAAGAATTAAAGTTAATTCATACATTAGTAAAACCTAAGTATTTTATGCCTGCCCATGGTGAATATCGACATTTAAAACATCATGCAAACTTAGCTCATACACTTGGAATTAAAAGAGATAATATTTTCATTATGGAAACAGGAGATGTTTTAGAATTAAATGATAAAGAAGCTAGGATAACTGGAAGAGTTCATACAGGCAATGTTCTAGTGGATGGCCTTGGAGTAGGTGATGTAGGGAATTTAGTCCTTAGGGATAGAAGGCAATTAGCACAAGATGGTATGCTTACAATTGTTGTTGCTATTGATAGAGGATCATATAGTATAATTTCTGGACCTGATATTATAACTAGAGGATTTGTATATGTACGCGAGTCAGAGACTTTAATAAAAGAATTGAAAGAGATTGCTCAAAGCGAACTTGAGAGTTGCTTAGAACACAGTATAATTGATTGGTACGTATTGAAATTAAGAATGAAAAAAGCATTAGAAAAGTATATTTATGAAACAACCAAAAGGAGACCAACTGTTTTACCTATTATTATGGAGGTTTAACTCAAAAAATCAGCCTTACATCTCTTAGATATAAGGCTGATTTCGTTTTATAAAAATGATACGCTATTAGGATTGAGATAAATTAGATATCAATCTTTTCATAAGATAGGTGTTATTCTTAAAAGCCTCTTACTTCCTTCAATTTGCTATCAATTTCTTTGATTTTTTCTCTTAATTCAATCCAATAAGTTTGTGTTCTTTGCTCATTTAACTCTTTAACTGTTTTCCCTTGTTGCTCAATCCAAGTATAGTATTTAAGGTTGTGCCAGCGCTTCCTATTTTTATAAGTACCTTCTTCAATATAATCTAATTTAACATTCATAATAGAATTAAATCTAACATGACATTCAGTTTCATTCAGGGGTGAGAACATTTCGTCAAGATCATTCATAACAGAATGATATCTATCTATAGCATCTGTGCATAAGGTAAAGATTACATCATCTTCAGTCATATCATAGTACTTAGCTGTCTTAATAGCACCTAATAAATTACATACCCCTGATATTCCAAAAATTGAGCTTAGCATCTCTGTATCATCTTCTGATATATTTAAATGATTTTGTAAGAATTCTTTTCCTATAGGATCAGTCATAACCTGCAGCATTTTCTTACATTCCATATCATCGATACACATAATAGCATCCATATTCATTACATTATGAATCCATGTAACATGTTTATCACCTATTCCCTGTATATCATGATCCCCATAGCCGTTACTATAGATAGTTGGGCATTGTATTGGTTCTATACCAACTATTTTTGTCTCAGGATATAGCTCTTTAAGTCTATCACCTGAAGCTATACTTCCTGAGGAACCCATTGCTGAAATTAATGCACTTGCTCTACCTTTTCCTATTCCTTTTTGATCAAGTTCTTCTAATACTTTATTCATGGAATTACCTGTAACGTGATAGTGGAACATATAGTTCCCCATAACCTCAAATTGATTTAGAATCTTATTTTTATCACTTTCTCCTCTAAGTTCCCAGCATTTATCGTAGATTTCTTTTACAGAACTCTCGCAGCCAGGAGTTTTGATGTATTCAGCACCGTAAGCATTTATTTTTTCAAAGCGCTCCTTGCTCATCAATTCAGGCAATATAACTTTAGTATCATATCCCATTCTTGGACCTGTCCAAGAACCACCTATAGCATAGTTACCAGTAGAAGGGAACACAATTGTATCTTTACCCGGAGTGATTTCCCCACTTAATTGTTTTTCCATAGTAACAGAATAAGTAGCTCCAACTTTATGACTACCAGTTGGGAAGTGCTTAGCATACATAACAACGATATTTGCCTTAACTCCTGTTAATTCTTTAGGAATAACCATATAGCAAAGATTGCCATCATTATCATACCAGTTAATATTAAATAGATTGATTGGATCTAAAGGCGATTCAATCATAGCTTTTTTAGCTTTTTCCCTAATCTCAGGGGCGATAGTGTTTGGATTTAACATCTCATCAAAAGTAGGACCCCACACATAACTTGACATTTTATTACCTCCTAATATAAAAACATTAAAATTTTTAAAAAATTTATGGTATAATATTACTTAATTGGATTATATGATATAATTATAACATAAGGCAACAAAAAAGCTATCAAAGTTTATTAAAATGGAGGTTAAAATTTGAAAATTCAAATAATTGAAAATAAAAAAAGATTTGAATTAAAAGATACTTTTAGATACAACTTTGATAAAAATGAATTATATGAAGCTTATAATTTTCTTAATACAGTCAAAGAGTGTAATGAATCACCGCTTATTCGCCTTAATGAGATGAGTAAATTCTTAGGTGTAAAAAATTTATATGTTAAAGATGAAAACAAAAGGTGTGACCTAAAATCTTTCAAAATATTAGGTGCTACTTATGCAATATCTAAATTTATATGTAATAAATTAAACTTAAGAATTGATGAACTTACTTTTGAAGATCTTAGAAAAAAAGAAATCAAAGAACGAGTAGGAAATATAATTTTCACTACATGCTCAGACGGAAATCATGGTAGAGCAGTTGCCTGGGCAAGTCAGCAATTGGGTTGTAAATCAGTTATTTATCTTAATAGAGGAACTGATAAGTCTAGAGCAGATGCTATTGAAGAATTAGGGGGTAAAGCTATAATAACAGAATTCAACTACGATGATACTGTTAGGTATGCTAATAAAATGGCTAAAGAAAATGACTGGGTAGTTATTCAAGATACATCATGGGAAGGATACACTGATATTCCTGTGTGGATTATGAGAGGATATTCAAAAATGGTTCAGGAATGTATAAATGAACTAGAGTGTTGTAAGTCATTACCTACCCATGTTTTTGTACAAGCTGGTGTTGGGGCAATGGCTGGAGGGGTAACAGCATTCCTTGCTAATTACTTCAATGAAGAAAACATGCCATTGATAACAGTTGTAGAGCCTACAACTGCTGCATGTTATTTTGAATCATGTTCTGCAAACGATGGACATATTCACACAATCTCTGGTGATCTAGAAAGTATTATGGTGGGTTTAGCCTGTGGTGAACCTGTTAAGGAGGGGTGGGAGGTTTTAAAAAATTATGCTTCACATTTTATAAAATGTAATGATGATATAGCTATCCAAGGTATGAAAATATTAAAAGTACCTCTTCAGGGTGATGAAAGTATAACCTCGGGGGAATCTGGTGCAGTATCAATGGGATTGATCTATAATATAATGCTTAATACTGAATATAATTACATTAAAGATATTCTTCAATTGAGTGATGAATCAAATATATTAATATTTAGCACTGAAGGTGATACAGCACCTTTAAAATACAGAAAAATAATATGGGAAGTTTAAGGAGGTTAATCATTATGAAAAAAGTAAATTACTCTGACGTTTTAAGACTTTCTAAAAAATATAAGAATAATATGTCAGCATTTCTCAGAGATATGATTGCAATACCAAGTGAGAGTTGTGGAGAAAAAAAAGTTGTACAACGTATTAAACAAGAAATGGAGAAAGTAGGATTTGATGAAGTATTAATCGATAAAATGGGAAATGTAATTGGACGTATAGGAAATGGTAGAACAATTATTGCAATGGATGCTCACATTGATACTGTTGGCATTGGTGATATAACTCTATGGAATTATGATCCTTATGAAGGATATGAAGATGATGAAATAATCCTAGGTAGAGGGGCTAGTGATCAAGAGGGTGGAATGGCATCTATGGTCTATGCGGGTAAAATCATAAAGGATTTAAATCTAATTGATGATTTCACTCTTTTTGTAACAGGAACTGTTCAAGAAGAAGACTGTGATGGGCTTTGTTGGCAACATATCATTGAAAAAGAAGGAATTAAACCAGAGTTTGTTGTAATAACAGAACCTACTAATTGCAACATATATAGAGGACAAAGAGGACGAATGGAAATTAAAGTTACTACCAAAGGAGTATCATGTCATGGTTCAGCTCCTGAGAGAGGAGAAAATGCAATATTTAAAATGGCACCAATTCTTGCTGATTTAGAACAACTAAATGAAAGATTACATGTTGATGATTTTTTAGGTAAAGGAACCTTAACAGTATCTGAAATTTTCTTTACATCCCCATCTCGTTGTGCTGTTGCAGATTCATGTTCAGTTTCTATTGATAGAAGGTTAACATGGGGTGAAACATGGAATGGTGCTCTTGATGAGATTAGAACCCTTCCTTCAGTAAAAAAAGCACAAGCAATAGTTGAAATGTATGAGTATGATAAACCGTCTTATACTGAGAATGTCTTTAAAACAGATTGTTACTTTCCAGCGTGGAAAATACCAAAGGAGCACGAAGCAACAGAAGCTTTAATCACTAGCTATAGATATTTGTTTAATGAAGAGCCATTAGTTGATAAATGGACATTTTCAACAAATGGAGTTTCAATCATGGGTAGGTATGGAATACCTTGTATTGGTTTTGGGCCTGGAAAAGAAGAAGAGGCACATGCTCCAAACGAAAAAACTTGGAAAGATCATCTAGTTAAATGTGCCGCTATATATTCTGTAATTCCATTAGAGTACTTAAAAATAAAAAATAATAAACAAAATTAGGGGGTAAATATTATGAAAAGTATATTTAGAGGAAAGCATTTTATTACATTGGAAGAGTGGAATAAAGACGAAATAAATACATTATTAGAAGTATCTTCAGACCTAAAAAAGAACTTTGCTATGGGAATTCCTACTCCATACTTACCTTTACAAACTATATTTTTAATGTTCTTTGAACAATCTACAAGAACAAGAAACTCTATGGAAGCTGGAATTGCTCAACTTGGGGGACATGGTAACTTCTTAGATACAAGCACTATGCAAATTGCTCATGGAGAAGTTGCTAAAGATACTGCTATTATTTTATCAAGATATGGACATGGTATTGCATGTAGAAATTGTTTCTGGGAAGTTGGAAATAAATATCTTAGAGCTATGGCCGAATATTCTTCAGTACCTATTATGAATCTTCAATGTGACTTGTATCACCCAATGCAAGGTATAGCAGACCTTATGACAATAAAAGAAAAAGTTGGAGATATGAAACGATTGAAAGTATCAATTATATGGGCTTATGCCACTTCACATAAAAAACCAATTTCTGTTCCATTAACACAAGCACTACTTTTTCCAAGATACGGAATGGATGTTACTTTAGCTTATCCTGAGGGATACGATTTACCTGATTGGGTTATTGAAAAAGCTAAAAAAAATGCCTTAGAGAATGGAGGAACATTTAAAATTACTCATAATATGGAGGAAGCTTATAGAGATGCTCATGTTGTTATTCCTAAAAATTGGGGTTCATGGGTAACTAATCCTAGTAATGATGTTGTTGACGATCTATTGAATTCTTATAAGAGTTGGAAGTGTACCGAGGAAATGATGTCTATAGCTGATAAGGATGTAATGTATATGCATGCTCTTCCAGCAGATAGAAATAACGAGGTAGAAAATTCTGTAATAGATGGTCTTCATTCAATAATTTATGATGAGGCTGAGAATAGATTACACACAGCTAAAGCAGTAATGACCTTAACAATGGGCGGGAAGTAATTATGATTTTCGACCTTGGAATAATTAATGGTAGGATTTATTTAAATGGAACTTGGATTGAGGGCAATTTATATATCAAAGATGGAATTATTTCTACCATTACAAATAGATTTCTAAATACCAAAAAGGAATATGATGTTAAAGGAAAAATGGTGTTACCTGGTTTTATAGATCCGCATGTTCATTTTTCATTAGATCTTGGAAAATACAAATCAGTTGAAGATTTTAAAGTGGGTGGAATGTGTGCTGCTTATGGAGGAATTACAACTATAATTGATTTCTTAGACCCAGTAAAAAGTAGAGAAGAATTGAATGGAGCTTTTACAAAAAGATTAAAGGAATCAAAAGATTGTTGCATCGATTATGGATTTCATACAACAATTTGTGGTATGGAGAGTAATCTAAATGACTTTATTGAAGAATCTAGATTATTAGGTATTCCTACTATTAAATTTTTTACCACTTATTCATCTAGTGATAGACGTACAAATGATGATATTATCTTTAAATTAATTAAAGCTTCAAAAGATATGAAAGTTCTGCCTCTAGCACATGCTGAAAATAATGAGTTAATTACAGAAGGAGCTTTCCCAATAAAAGAACATGAAAAGAATAGACCTACTATCAGCGAAGTCTCTGAAGTACTTAAATTATCTGAATACGCTGAATTTTCAGGTGGAAAAATATATATAGTTCATGTTTCAAGTGGTATTACAGTTGAAAAGGTAAAAGAAAAATTCCCTTATCTAATAAATCGCAGTGTGTTACTTGAAAGTTGTCCTCATTATTTCTATTTCAACTCAAATGTTTATGAAGAAGAAGGTGGCGAGTTGTATACTATGACTCCTCCTTTGAGAAATGATGAGGAAAAAGCTACTTTGATAAATAATATTGATTGGATCAACACTATAGGCACAGATCACTGTAGTTTCATGAAAGCTCAAAAAAAACAAGAGCTAATTAGTAATATTCCAATGGGGGTAGGCGGAATCGAAAGCTCCTTTAGAGCTATGTATTCTATTTTTGGGGAAAAAATTATTGATAAATTCACAATTGAACCAGCTGTTATTCATGGTCTATATCCTTATAAAGGCACCTTAAACATTGGAATGCAAGCGGATATTGTAATATTTGACCCAAATAAGAAAAAAAATTCATCCAGTCATTATAATTGTGATTATAATCTTTATGAAGAAAGATGGTTAAAAGGAGAGATAGTATCAACTATCATTAAAGGAAGGTTCATAGTGAAAGATGGAACTTTTATTGGAGGAAAAGGTAGCTATATAGGAAGAGAGGTTAAGTAGATGAATGTAATAATAAACGTAGATATTTATGATTTTCATAAGTATAGAACTAATGTCTTTATAATCTTTGATAAGGTAATCTTAAAGATTAAACCAATGAATGAATTTAAAGAAGAAACTATTGAGTTTGAAAATATTTTTGATTTAAAAGGAAGTTTATTATTGCCTGCATTCATTAATGGACACACCCATATATATTCTACTTTTGCTCGTGGATTGAATCTACCTTTTTCCCCTAATAATTTTCAGGATATCTTGGATCAACTCTGGTGGAAGGTCGATAGACACATTGATCAAGAGACTTTATATTATAGTGGATTAATGTATGGGATTGAAGCTATCCATAATGGCGTTACTACCATAATTGATCATAATGCAAGCGGCCAACATATAACGAACTCTAGTCTCACTCTTGAAAAAAGTATATGTGAAACATTAAAGTTGAAAGGTATTTTCTGTTATGAAACTTCAGATAGGTTTCCTATTGAGGAATGTATTGAAGAGAATATTAAGTTTTATAATAAACATGGAGAAAATTCGTCGGCATTATTTGGGATGCATGCATCAATGTCTTTGAGTGATACATCTCTAATGAAAATAAAAAAGGCTATAGGTGATATTCCCATCCACATACACTGTGCAGAAAGCAATGATGATGTGAATGATTCAATAAATAGGAGTGGCTTACGTGTAATTGAAAGATTAGACAAGTATAACCTTTTAAATAAGAACTCTCTTATTGCACATTGCGTTCACATTAATAATGAAGAAGCTAAATTATTGAGAGAAAAAAATATCAGAGTTGCCTTTAATGCAAATTCTAATATGAATAATTCAGTAGGTCTACCTAATTATAATCTTTTTAAAAACAATAACATAAAAACTATCATTGGAACAGATGGATTAGGGTGCAATATATCTCATGAATATATAACTTTAGTACATGCTTTTAAAAATAATCTTGGTAATCCCAATTCATTTGGATTGGGTGACCTTGTTTCAATGATTAAGGATGGGTACGCCTATGCTTCGAGTTTGCTTAAGATTAAATTAGGTAGAATAGAAGAGGGGTTTTCTGCTGATTTTCAGAGCTATAAATACGTACCTTTCACTGAAATGAATGAAGAGAATATCCTTGGACATATTTTTTATGGAATATTTTTTAATCTTAAACCTTCAAATTTATGGAGTTCAGGATATCAAGTGTTAAAAGAAAATCAAATAACAATGAATGTTCAGAACGAATATAAAATAGCTACACAAATTAGTAAAAGACTTTGGAATAGAATTTTAGTGGAGTAACAATGTCTAAAAGGAGTGAGATAATATGCTTTCAACTAAATTTGATGGATTACAACTTAAAAATCCTCTTATGCCTGCTTCAGGTCCATTAGTAGGTGATTATGATAAAATGAAATTTTTGTATGACGAAGGAGTAGGAGCACTTGTTTCAAAGACAATATCCTCAAAAGGGGCAAATGTCCCACGTCCTTGTATAATTGGGGGTAAAGATTTTATTATGAACTGTGAGTTATGGTCTGAATATGCACCTGAAATTTGGTTAGAAAATTTTCTTCCAATGATAAAAAAAGATTGTGATTCTCCACTAATTCTTAGTGTAGGATATCAAATAGAGGATATGGAGTTTTTAATTCCTCAACTAGATAAATTTGCAGATGCTTTTGAAATATCTACTCATTATGTAGGTAAAGATTTAACTCATATCTCTAATATCGTAAAAAGTATTAGAAAATTCACCTCAAAGCCGGTGTATATGAAATTGAGTCCTCATACTCCTGATCCTGTAGAGTTCACAAGAGTTGTTATCGCTGCTGGAGCAAATGGAATAGTGGCAATAAATTCACTTGGTCCTACAATCGCTATAAATATAAAAGATCGGAAAATTAATTGTGGGAATAATGATGGGTTTGTTTGGACTTCAGGTCCGGTAATTAAGAATATGAGTCTTGCGTTAATATACGAAATAAGAAAACACTTTAAAGACATAACGATAATCGGGACTGGTGGGGTAAAAAGTGCTGATGATGTAATAGAATATTTACTTGTTGGTGCTAATGCTGTACAGATGCTTTCAAGTGCAATGTTATATGGAAAAGGTTTATATAAAAAGATAATTACAGATTTACCAATCGCTTTAAAAAAATATGGATTTAAATCAATCAATGATGTTATTCAAACAAATTTAAGTCATAAAGTAAATTATGAAAGTGCTGGAATCAATTATCCTAAAGTGATTGAAAACAAATGTTCAAAGTGTGGTCTTTGTGAAAGAAATTGTCCCTATTTTGCCATAGAAATGAATCCATATCCTGTTTTTAAAACAGATAAATGCTTCTCATGCGGACTTTGTGAGTCAAGGTGTCCTACAAAAGCAATCTCAGGTGTTTTATAAGAATATTTAACATGAGTAAAAATAAATACAAAGGGAGCTGATATTTTGAAAGCATTAGAATATATAAAACCATTAAATATTGATGAAGCTCTAGCATTAAACAAAAAAGAAAACTCGCTTATTATTGGGGGAGGAGCATTCATAAAATCTTCTAAGAAGGAATATGACCTAATTATAGATTGTGAAAAACTTGATTTATCTTATATAAAAGAAAATGATAAAAATGTATTTATAGGTGCCTATACTACGCTGCGCGAACTTGAAGCGAACAAACTTATTAAAGAACTGTTTGGAGGAGTAATATTTGAAAGTTGTAGTAAGATATGCGGGGTCCAAATAAGGAACATGGCTACAATTGGAGGAACAATCGGAGGAAGATATGGGTTTTCTGACTTGATTCCTGTATTAATTCTTCTGAATTCTACTGTGATATTTTTAAATGATGAATCGATTTCTCTTCAGGAATATTTAAAAAACAAAAAAGACAATAAAATAATAAAAGAATTAGTAATTACCAAAGAACATGGAAGAGGTGTTTTTAAATGCATTAAGAGAACAGCACTTGATTTTTCAATTATTAATATGGCTCTTCTAAAAGCAAATGGGGAATTCAGAGTATCATTTGGTGCTCGTCCAGGCATTGCATTAAGATGCCCAAGGGTGGAGGAATATTTAAATAGTAATACTAGTATAGATTTTGAGAAAGTTGAGGATTATCTTTCAAAAGATATATCTTTTGGAAGTGATTTGAAAGCCTCCAAAGAATACAGAGAAACTGTTAGTATTGCATTGCTGAAAGAAGCTCTTGAGGAGGTGCAAAAATGAAAGTAACATATGACATTAATGGTGTAATTCGAGATTTTAATATTAAACCAGGCGCAATATTAATTGATGTATTGAGAAAAAATGGCTACTTAAGCGTTAAAAAAGCATGTGATGAGGGAACTTGTGGTATTTGTACAATTCATGTGGATGACGCTCCGATTCTTTCATGTTGCTATTTAGCAGCAAAAGCTGACGGCCATAAGATAACAACAATTGAAGGACTTAAAGATGAAGCTGAAAAATTAGGGAAATTTATAACAGACGAAGGCACAGATCAGTGTGGATTCTGTAATCCTAGTTTGGTTATGGCTGTTATTGCAATGAAGAAAGAATTAATTAATCCAACAGAAAATGAAATAAAACAGTATTTAGTAGGTAACACTTGTAGATGTTCAGGATATCAAGGGCATCATAGAGCAATTTTGAAGTATATGGAGGTGGAATAATGAAAATAGTTGAACAATCAATACCTAAAGTAGATGGTATGGGATTAGTCACTGGGAAACCCGCTTATACAGATGATCTTGCACCAAGTAATGCTCTTATTGTAAAAGTTTTAAGAAGTCCATATGCTTTTGCAAAGATTAAGAAGATTGATAAATCAGAAGCAGAAAAAATGAATGGTGTAATTGCAGTAATAACATACGAGGATGTTCCTCAAAATATTATAACACGAGCGGGTCAAGGGTATCCAGAGCCATCACCTCATGATAAAAGGATCTTAGATCAATATGTACGCTATATTGGGGATGAGGTAGCCGCAGTTGCTGCAATTGACCAAGATACTGCTGAGGCAGCTTTAAAGCTTATTAAAGTAGAATATGAGGTATTTGAACCTGTATTAAACTTTGAAGAAGCTATAGATAATAAAACTATTATTCACCCAGAAGATGATTGCCATGAAATGTTTCCAATTGGTTTTGAGCCGAAAAGGAATATTGCAGCAGCTTATGAGATGAATGTTGGAGATGTTGAAAAAGAACTCCGTAATTGTGAAATTGTTGTTAAGGAAAGATTTTATTCTCAAGCACAAGCTCATGTTACTTCTGAACCACATTCATGTTTTGCTTATGTTGATTTTAATGAAAGATTGATAGTTGTAACCTCTACCCAAACCCCTTTCCACGTACGAAGAATTATTGGACACGCTTTAAATCTTCCTAATAGCAAGATAAGAGTGATAAAACCAAGAGTTGGAGGCGGGTATGGTGGTAAACAGCAGGTCCATGGAGAATTAATTGTATCTGCATTAGCACTAAAAACAAAAATGCCATGTAAACTAATTTATACTAGAAAAGAAGTCTTTGAAAGTACATTCTCAAGGCACCCAATGAGGTTTGATGTTTCTATTGGAAGTGATAAAGAAGGTAACCTTAAAGCTCTTGATGTTAAACTTTTATCTGATACAGGAGCTTATGGAGAACATGCTTTAACTGTGTTTATGGTCGCGGCATCAAAGACTTTGCCTTTGTATAATAAGGTAAATGCCGTAAGGTTCGGAGGAGATGTTGTATATACCAACAGAGGATCTGCAGGAGCTTTTAGAGGGTATGGTGCTATTCAAGGTAATTTTGCTCTTGAGTCTACTATTGACATATTAGCAGAAAAACTTAGAATTGATCCAATTGAATTAAGAAAGAAAAATATGATAGCAGAGGGGGAGACTTCAAAAATTTTCGAGATAATGGGCGAGGGAACTAGTGGTACCCCGATGATAGTTGAAAGCTGTAAGCTTAACTATTGTGTTGAAAGAGCTATTGAGATGATAAATGAAAAAGAGTTCATTAAAGAAGAAGGAAATTTTGTACGTGGAAGAGGTTGCGCTATTGCAATGCAAGGCTCTGGGATTCCATATATTGATATGGCCTCTTCAATCTTAAAATTAAATGATGACGGATTTTTTAATCTACTTATTGGAGCTACTGATATTGGAACTGGAAGCGATACAATTTTAAGCCAAATTGCAGCAGAGGCTTTAGGTGTATCTATTGATAAAGTTATACCGTACTCTTCTGATACTGATCTTACGCCATTTGATACTGGTGCATATGCTTCTTCAACAACTTATGTTACAGGACATGCAGTTAAGAGAGCTGCCCTTGAAATGAAAGAGAAATTATTAAAGGAAGCTTGTAGATATTTAAGTATAGAAAAAGATGACATTGATTTCGATGGAGAATTATTCTTCAATATAAATGGAAATGAGAAAGTTACATTAAAAGAACTATCTAATAAATTATACTACAATGAAGAGCAGAAACAATTAGTGTCAAGTGGATCTTATTTTGGAAAGAAATCTCCACCACCATTTATGTGTGCTATAGTTGAAGTTGAGATAAACAAGAATACTGGTGTTATTAGAGTTTCTGACTATGTTGGTGTTGTTGATTGTGGAACAACTATAAATCCTAACCTAGCTAAAATACAAGTAGAAGGTGGATTACTACAAGGTATAGGCATGGCACTTTATGAAGATGTTAAATATGACGAAAAAGGACATCTACTTACTAATACCACAATGACCTATAAGATTCCAACAAGAACTGAGGTTGAGAGAATGAGAGTTGAATTTGCTAAAAGCTATGAACCATCAGGACCTTATGGTGCAAAATCTGTAGGAGAAATCGGAATAGATACACCACCAGCTGCCATCGCTAATGCTGTTTATAATGCTATTGGTATTAGAATAAATGATTTACCTATAACCCCTGAAAAAATACTCATAGCTCTCAAGAATAAGTTATGAAGATTGAAGCAGTAATTCTTGCTGGTGGATTTTCCTCAAGAGCAAATGGTTTTAAACCATTATTTAAAATAGGAGGGACAACACTCATTGAGAGGGCTGTTCTCCCTTTCTTGAAATTATGTGATAGGGTTATAGTTGTTACAGGATATCGAAGTGAAGAGATAAATAAAGTACTTAGTAAATATCCTAAAGTTCACTTGGTATTCAATGAGGATTTTGAAGAAGGAATGTTCTCATCTATTAAAAAAGGAGTTAGTGAGGTTTCTGGGGATAGGTTCTTTCTTACACCAGGCGATTATCCTTTTATAACAGAAAAACTATGTGAAGTCCTTACTCAATTCAATGAGGAAGTGATAACCCCATCTTTTTCCCACAAAAAAGGACATCCAATATTAATTAATTCAAAGCTTAAGGATGAAATTCTACATAGCTCTGAAGTATCACTAAGAGAATACTTAAAGAAAAAAAACATTAAAATTGTTTCTGTTGAGGATGAAGGGATTCTAAAGGATATTGATACTGGTGAAGATTACATAAAGGCTGTTGAAGTCGCAACAAGGAGGGATATTTTGAATAAGAAAAAAGATATATCAATTTCAGTACCAAGACATGATGCAAAGGATAAAATTAGTGGTAAGGCTGAATATTTAAATGATATCCAACTTGATAATTTTTTATGGGCTAAAACACTAAGATCAACTAAAACCCGTGCTAAAATAAAAGCCATTAAATATCCAATTATACCAAAAGGGTATTACATTATAGATTATAGAGATGTTCCAGGTAGGAATAGAGTTAAGACTATTGAAGATGATCAGCCCATTTTTGCTGAAGGAGTAGTTAATTATATTGGGGAACCTATAGCTTTAATTGCAGGGCAGGATAAAGAAATAATTTTGGATATAATATCGAAGATAGAAATTGAATACGAAGAACTAAATGCTATCTATACTATAGAAGATGCTCTAAATAAGGATAAGAGTATTTTGAAATCATTGTTTAAGGATGATAACTTATTTGCTAATTACAAGCTTAATAGAGGAGATGTTAACAAAGCTTTTAAAAAAGCTCATATGGTATATGAAGGTGAATATTCAACTGGATACCAAGAACATCTATACCTTGAAACACAAAGTGTAATGGGAGTCTATGATAATAATGAAATAATTGTATATGGAAGCATGCAGTGCCCATACTATGTAAAAGCTGCATTGATTCAAGCATTAGCCATGGATGAAGAAAAAGTTAATGTAATTCAAACAACTACTGGTGGTGCCTTTGGAGGAAAAGAAGAATATCCATCCCAACTTGCTGCTCAAGTTGCAGTCGCAGCTTTAAAAAGTAAATCAAAAGTGAAATTGATATTTGAAAGAGATGAAGATATTGAGTTTACTACTAAAAGACATCCTTCTAAGATATCAATAAAAGGTGCTGTAGATAAGAATAATAAGTTACTAGCCTTAGATATAGATATTAAATTGGATGGTGGAGCATATGCAGGATTATCTCAGGTTATCCTTCAAAGAGCAATGTTTGCAAGTACAGCAGCCTATTATGTTCCCGAATTAAGGATATTAGGTAAGGCTATAGCTACTAATACTTTAATCGGTGGCGCATTTAGAGGTTTTGGCGCTCCTCAAAGTATTTTTGCTATGGAAAGTTTCATGGAACAATTCAGCAGAAAACTAGGAATAGACTCTAATGAATTTAGAAAAATCAATTTTTTGAAAACTGGAGATAAATCATGTACAGATGGTACTTTTAGAGAGTTTATACCATTAGAAGATATGTATAAAAGACTAAATGAACTCACCGTTAGAAAACATGAGGAGCCAGATAAGTTAATTGGAATAGGCTACTCCTTCTTTTATCATGGTTGTGGATTTACTGGTAGTGGAGAGAAAGATCACATAAAAGCTCAAGTATTACTTGTAAAAGATGGTGAAGAGGTTGAGGTTTTAATATCAAATGTTGAAATGGGACAAGGTGCATCTATAACATTAAGAAAGATTGTTGCCCATACTCTTGAGATTCCGCTTGAAAAAATTAAGTTTTTAAATCCTGATACTCGAAGGGTTCCAGATTCGGGTCCGACAGTTGCTTCAAGAACTATAATGATTGTGGGAAAACTCCTATATGATGCAGCACTTGAACTTAAACAAAAATGGAATGAAGGAAAGTTTATTGAAATAAGAAAAAATTATGTTCACCCAATGGGTTTTGAATGGAATGATGAAGAACTCAAAGGGGATGCTTATAACTCATACTCATGGGGAGCTAATGCTGTTGAGGTTGAAGTTGACCCAGTAACTTTTGAAATTAAGGCGAGAAAGGTTTGGACGATATTCGATATTGGTAAAGCTATTGACGAGCGGATAGTTATGGGACAAATTGATGGTGGAATAGTACAAGGTTTAGGATATGCAAGTATAGAAGTTATGAGACAGCTTAATGGGAAAATACAACAGAGAACAAATACGGATTATATAATTCCAGCTTCTATGGATTTCCCTAATATTCACAAAGAATTGATTAATAGTCCATACGAGTTAGGACCTTATGGAGCTAAAGGTATTGGTGAAATCACATGTGTAGGCATACCTGTTGCTTATGCTAATGCAGTAAGCAATGCTCTTAAAATAGGTGTATATGAATTGCCAATAACACCTGAAACACTCCTTAGATAGAAGTGTCAAAAGCATATGAAAATTAATACCTTTAGTGGGAGGGGTAGAGTCTAATATAGATATAGATAAAGCAAAGAAAATCAGAGGATCATGTCAAAATAACATTAAAACTTTTGACACTATCCTTTAGGGAAGGGAAGTATGGGTATGAATATTACTTTTTTTATTGATGGAAAAGAGAAAACAATTGAAGTTGAACCAACTAAGAGATTATTAGATGTAATCAGAGAAGAATTAAAGATAACAGGAGTAAAAGAAGGTTGTGGACAAGGCGAATGTGGCGCTTGTTCAGTATTCTTAGATGGCAAATTAGTTAACTCTTGTATGGTTCCAATGATTAAAGTTCAAGGTTCCTCTGTTATTACAATTGAAGGCTTTTCAAAAACAGAGCGATATAAAGTTTTAGAACAAGCATTTATTGATGCAGGTGCGGTTCAGTGTGGATTTTGTACTCCTGGAATGATACTTGCAAGTGAAGCACTTTTAACTAATGTAGCCAATCCTACAGAAGAAGATATTAGAAAAGGTATTTCTGGGAATCTGTGTAGATGCACAGGATACAATATGATAATTGATGCTGTTAAGTTAGCTAAAAAAAGGGGGAGGGATTTGTGGTAAAGGCATTTACTCCTTTGACATTAGAAGAGGCTTTGATTAAACTCAACGAAGAAAAGAGTACTACAATTCTTGCAGGGGGAACTGACTTAATGGTAAAGAAAAAACGCTGGTCAGGGACAGTACCTAATTTGGGTGATTGTATTATTTTAGTAGATAATATTAATGATTTGAAAGATGTTAGTTTGGAAGATGGAGTAATAAAAATTGGAGCAGGGGTTACACTAAGTGAAATTGTTGAAAATAAAATATTTCCCAAAATCCTCAGAGATGCTGCTGAAAAAATGGCCTCTCCAGCCGTAAGAAATATTGCTACAATAGGTGGAAATATAATCAATGCTTCGCCAGCTGGTGATTTATTGCCACCATTATATGCATTAGACAGTAAAGTAGTATTAAAGTCTACGGAAAGGACAAGGATAATTCCTATTAAAGATTTTATTACAGCTCCTGGAAAAACTATAATAGAAAATAATGAATTACTTATATGTATTATAGTACAAAATTACAATATCACTTATGATTATTATAAAAAAGTTGGTACAAGAAATTCAATAGCACTTTCTAAACTTTCATTCTGTGGTATTAAAATTAATAAAGGTGACAACGAAGAAGTTCGTATTGCCTTTGGTTCAGTAGCTCCTACTATCATTAAATCTGACTGGATAGAGAATAAAATATATAAAGAACTACTCAAACGAGAAAATAAAAATAGTGAAATAAAACTGATTTTCAAAGAAATTATCAAAGACTATGATAAGTTAATTTCTCCTATAACTGATCAAAGATCTACCGAGTTATATCGCAGAAAAACCTCTTTGAGAATACTAGAGGATTTCTTAAAGAAAGCACTAAAATAAAATATCTATAATTTATCTAAGAATAAAAAAAACTGCATCTATGCCTATAGATGCAGTTTTATATTAATTTATAAGTAATTACTTTTTAAAAATACCAAATGGCTTACCAACTGGTAAGAATACTCTACCAAATGTAGCATTTATAACATTAGCACCACATCCATAGAAAGACATGATTGCAATAGCTAACTCAGAGTAAGCAGCAATTTCATGGAATATTTCACCCATTCCAAATGTGTAACCAGCAAGACCGATAAATAAGAAATCAATAAGTACAAAAATTATAAATAATACCTTGTTTGTTTCCATAGACGCTAAAGTCAAAAATAAAGTAAATATTAAATATCCTACGTATGCATAACCAAATTGTTTTGGATCTACAGAAGCAGCTAACTTCTCACCAAATACCCCATTTTGAACTAACCAGCTCATAGCTATTCCAAGCCAAAAGAAAGCGTATCCACCGAATGCAGTTGTTCCAAATACATTATTTCTCTTACAGTCATTAATGCAAGCAAATAATTGAGCGAAAGCTCCTAAGAATATTGCCCAAGGTAGTACTAAAGATATTCCACTAGTCCATCCTAACTTTGAAGATGAAGCTACTAAAGTTACAATAGCTAATCCAAATAATCCTAAGGCTGATGGATCAGCAGTAGTAATCTTAACTTCTTTGTTTAAATTGCTCATAATTACCCTCCTAAAATTTAAATGCGTTTTCACACAAAATTAAAGTTATCAAATTATCAAACAAAAGTCAACAGATTTTCATACTTAACATCTTTTTTCGTCAATATATTGGTAGTAATAACACTTGATTCTTCCGTTATATAATTTTCTGTTTTTACTTGCTCTTCTTCCATAAAAGATTTGGAAATCTTCATTTGAAGTAATTATAAACTTATTCCAACATGGTAATTTTTCAAAAGAAACTCCCATATCTTTATATAAGTCTGCAATTTCATCTTTTTCATTAAGTCTCTCACCATATGGTGGATTACATATTATGTATCCATACTTTCTTTTATTTGACAGTTCTCTCATATCCATCTCTTGAATATGAATACTATCGTCAACTCCAGCTAGTTCACAGTTTGCTCTTGCAATCCCACATGATTTCCAATTAATATCATAACCTTGAAGTTTAAGTTCACTTTCGTAATCAATAACTTCATAAGCTTCTTTTTTACACTTCTTAAATAAACCTTCAGGTATTATATCCCAAGCTTCAAATTGAAACTTTCTATTTATACCAGGAGCAATATTTCGTGCAATCAAGGCAGCTTCAATAAGTATTGTTCCAGAACCACAGAAAGGATCTACTAAAGGTGACTCTTTAGTCCACCCACTTATTTTAACTAAAGCAGCAGCAAGAGTTTCTTTAAGTGGTGCTTCATTTCCTTTTTCTCTATAACCTCTTCTGTGCAGAGCTGCTCCACTTGTATTTAGATGTACTGTAACTATGTCTTTATGAATCGCTACATGAATTGGATAACATGCGCCATCCTCACTAAACCAACTAACCGAGTAATTTTCTTTCATCTTTTCAACTATAGCTTTTTTTGTAATTGCTTGTATATCAGATAAACTAAAAAGTTGTGACTTAACTGATTTAGCATCAGCCACTGGAAATTCAGCATTCTCTGGAAGATAATCTGCCCAATCAATTTTTTTTATTCCTTGGAATAATTGTTCAAAAGATGTGGCTTTAAATTCTCCTAATTTTATATAGACTCTATCTACACATCTTAGCCATAGATTACTCATACATATTGCTCTTTCATCACCTTTGTATGTAATCTTACCATTTTCAACTTGTAAATCTTTAAACCCTAGTTCTTTTAACTCTTTTGCAGCAATTGCTTCTATTCCAAAAGCGGTAGTTGCAACTAAATCATATATAGCCATATTTACCTCCGTATTTGAGCGTCTTATTATATAAATAACATTAATATTACTCTATAATGATATATTTCTATTAATTAAAAGTCAATTCTATTGTTTTAATAGGCGATTTTATTTATACTATAGAGGTCAAAGAATAAAAATGAAGGTGATAACTTGGAAAGATTGCAAAAATATTTGGCTAGATGCGGAATAGCCTCTAGAAGAAAATGTGAATTATTGATTACAGAAGGGAAAATAAAAGTTAATGGAGAGTTTATAACAGAATTAGGCTTTAAGATTGATCCTGATAAAGATGAAGTTATTTATAATGGTAAAAGTATTAAAGATGAAGAAAAGAAAAAATACATAATGCTGAATAAACCACTGAACACTATTTCTTCAGCAAAAGATGAAAGAGGTAGAACAACAGTTGTAGATTTAATAAATATCCCTGAAAGAATTTATCCAATAGGAAGATTAGATTTTGATACTACGGGAATGCTGTTATTAACTAATGACGGGGAAGTATTTAATAGTATAATGCACCCAAGTAGAAAAATTGGTAAAGTGTATGAAGCAAAAATCAAAGGGAATCCTACTACAGAAGAAATTGAAAAATTCTGTAATGGTGTTATTATAGATGACTACAAAACTGCAAAAGCAAAATTTGAAGTTTTAAAAAGAGGAAATGATTATAGCGAAGTTAGAATAACTATTCATGAAGGGAAAAACAGACAAGTAAGAAAAATGTGCGATGCTATAGGACACAAAGTTGTTAAACTTAAAAGAGTTGCTATAGGTGATTTGAAATTAGGAAAACTTAAAAATGGGGAATGGCGAGAATTAACTAAAAAAGAATTTGATTACATAAGCAGACTTTAGTTACGAGGTGGAATATGTTTAAATACGTTAATGATATTAGTGAGTTAGCTCAACAGATAATAGAAAGCTATAATTCAGAATTTAATTTAGCAGTTGATTGTACTCTTGGAAATGGACACGACTGTGATTTTTTAAGAAAAAAGTTTAAAAAAGTATATGCTTTTGATATTCAAGAAGAGGCAATTGAAAAATATAAAAATTTTAAATATGATAATGTTGAGTCTATTTGTGACTCTCATGAAAATATAAAAAAATATATAAATGAAAATATTGATGTTGCAATGTTCAACCTTGGTTATTTGCCAGGAGGGGACAAAACTATTACAACAATGCATGAAAGTTCAATAAAGGCTTTAGATTCTGTAATTTCATTACTTAATGAAGGTGGAATCATAACACTTGCTATTTATCATGGTCATAATGAAGGAAAAATTGAAAAAGAAAAAATATTAAGATATTTGAAGGATTTAGACTCTAAAACCTTTGGAGTCATGCTACATACCTTCTATAATAGAAGTGAAACTGCACCATTATTAATTGTTATTGAAAAAAAACTTTCAAAACGTTGAAACAAGTACAAATAAATGTTAAAATGAAATAAATATTTCATTTGTTCTAAAAATGAAATAAAATTTTCATACTTTATATATTGATATAAAATTACTAAAATTTATTTATAAAATAAGCTTATATATTGAAGGGATTGAGAGAGATGAATGAAAAACGTGATATAATGCGAATGATACAAATGAAATTCCCCAAACTCAGTAAGGGTCAGAAGCTCATTGGAGAATATATACTAAAGAATTATGATAAAGCTGCATTTATGACAGCAGCTAAATTAGGTAAAAGTGTAGGAGTAAGTGAATCAACAGTAGTAAGATTCGCAAATGAGATGGGATTTGTAGGATATCCAAAACTTCAAAAAGCACTTCAAGAAATAGTAAAGAATAAATTAACTACTGTGCAAAGAATTGAACTTTCAAATGATTATATATCTAAAGAGAATGCTCTTAAAGGTGTATTAAAATCAGATATGGAAAACATTAGAGCTACTTTAGAAAAAATTGATCACAAAACATTCGATGCAGTAATCAATTCATTATTTGAAGCTAAGAAAATCTACATTATTGGTTTAAGAAGTTCAACTGCGATTGCAGAGTTTTTAGGTTTCTATCTTAACTTGATTTTAGATAATGTAAAAGTTGTAAAATATGGTGTTAGTGATATCATGGAACAATTACTTAATGTTGGTGAAGATGATTTAGTAATCGGGATAGGATTCCCAAGATATGCTGTTAGGACTATAGATAGTCTTGAATTTGCAAGAAGTAGAAAAGCTACAGTTGTTGCAGTTACTGACAGTTTACTTTCACCACTTGCAGCAAGAGCGGATTATTCACTCATTGCTCAAAGTAATATGGCTTCTTTTGTAGATTCTTTAGTAGCACCTCTTAGTGTAATTAATGCTCTTATAATTGCAGCTGGATTAAGAGAAAAAGAAAAGATTTCATCTACTTTTACCGAATTAGAAAAGATTTGGGAGAACTATGAAGTCTATGATCACAAAGCAAAAGAAAAATATTAAAAATATTTTAAATTTTTTTCAAAATTAAAGAAGGAATATTTAAATTTCTATAGAATATAATAAAGCATGGAAAAGAAATTTAAATTTCATAAACAATATAAAGATGAATTTTAATATTCATTCAGGAGGGAAATAACATGGCAAATGAAAGAATCAATGCATCAGCTTACGTTCAAGAGGTATTAGGAAGACTTAAAGCTAGAAACTCTTCAGAAACAGAATTTATTCAAGCAGTTGAAGAAGTTTTAGTTTCATTAGTACCTGTATTAGAAAAACACCCTGAGTATATTGAAAGTAATTTATTAGACAGATTGACAGAGCCAGAAAGACAAATTATGTTCAAAGTGCCTTGGACAGATGATAATGGTGTTGTTCATGTAAACCGTGGATTCAGAGTTCAATTCAACGGAGCTATAGGACCTTACAAAGGAGGACTTAGATTCCATCCTTCAGTTTATATTGGTATTGTTAAATTCCTAGGATTCGAGCAAATATTCAAAAATTCATTAACTGGACTTCCAATTGGTGGAGGAAAAGGTGGATCTGACTTCGATCCAAGAGGAAAATCTGATAAAGAAGTAATGAGATTCTGCCAAAGCTTTATGACTGAGTTATACAGACACATCGGACCAGATGTAGACGTACCTGCTGGAGATATTGGAGTTGGTGGAAGAGAAATCGGATACTTATATGGACAGTACAGAAGAATCAGAGGAGCATTCGAAAATGGAGTATTAACTGGTAAAGGAGTTCCTTATGGTGGAAGTTTAATGAGACCAGAAGCTACTGGTTTCGGTGTAACTTACTTCGCAGACGAAATGTTAAAGCATGAAGGAATGGATTTTGCAGGTAAAACTGTTGCTGTTTCTGGATTCGGTAACGTTGCATGGGGTGCATGTATTAAAGTTGCTAACTTAGGTGGTAAAGTTGTTACTTTATCTGGTCCTGATGGATACATCTATGATGCTGATGGAATCATTACTGAAGAGAAGATTAACTACTTATTAGAAATGAGATCATCTGGTAGAGATAAAGTTCAAGATTATGCTGATAAATTTGGTTGTGAGTTCTTCCCAGGAGAAAAACCATGGGGTAGAAAAGTTGATATCATTATGCCATGTGCAACTCAAAATGATATTCACATAGAGCACGCTAAAGCAATCGTTGAAAATAAAATTAGATTCGTTGTTGAAGGTGCTAACATGCCTACAACTAATGAAGCTTTAGAATATTTAGTTGAAAATGGAGTATTAGTTGGTCCTGCTAAAGCTGCAAATGCAGGTGGAGTTGCAACTTCTGCTTTAGAAATGTCACAAAACAGCATGAGATTATCGTGGTCTGCTGAAGAAGTTGATGAAAAACTTCACCAAATCATGATCAATATCCATAACAATGCTATGACTGCTGCTCAAGACTATGGTTTTGGTTACAACTTAGTTGCTGGTGCTAACATCGCTGGTTTCTTAAAAGTTGCTGCAGCTATGGATGCTCAAGGAGATTACTAAGATTAAATTCTTTTAAAAGCAATCGGTTAATCCGATTGCTTTTTTTATGCTGTAAAATTCATCATAGCAACTTAAATATTGGCTTGATTTTAAAAAATTACTAAGAAAATATAGAAATATTTCAGTTCCATCAAGTATTTAAAATACTTCAAGTATAGTATTTGTTATAATTATTAAAAGCTTCACTTATAGGATTAATGTACTAATAGAACAATGTGAAATAATTTGTTATACTTATAGTGATATTTAATGTTAAGACATATTTAACAATTTATATACATATTTAATATGAAACCTATAAATAAATGAAAATTTGATTTTATATTTAATGAATGCGCTATGGAGGGGATTTAAATGTTTTATTTTGTGAAGGATGTTGAAGAAAATGTAATGAATATGAACTGCTTTTATGAGGTTCCCTTTTTGGAAGAGGCCATATATAACATCTCATTAGAAAAAATGAGTAAGGAATATGAAAATATTAAAAAATGGTTCATGCTTGATGAAATGATTAAACATTTTCAACTTAAAGGAGCTGCAGGAGATGAATTGAATTTTTTTCTGGTAGATGATATTCCATATGATGATTTAGATTATACACATGATGTTCTGCAAAGAAGAATTAAACAAAAAATGGGTGATGATTTTGAAGAGTTCGATCATGAATTACGATTAAGATTAAGTAGGACATGCTCTAGACTTCTATTTGAAGTTAAAGCTAAAGAAATTTTGAGAGAAAGAATATAATAACTTATAGTATTGAATGATTATGTTAATTTAAGCATAGTCATTTTTTTAATGTAATATTAAATGGCAATTATGTGCAGTTGAATACAAATAATTGATAGTAATACTGAGTAAAATTAATTACCTTTTATGCTGTAGTATAATTTACAACAGTTATTTGGAGATATGGTTACGGATTTTATGTAGTTATGAATTATATTCGCGTAGAAAATTTATATAATAAATAGTAAAAACAGCACTATATTGTGCAGTTATTGAAGTGTATATTATGTCAAAATGAAGTTTAATTTTAGAAAGTAAAGATATTTGATTTTGAAGGATATGTTCCCGCACACGACACATGTGGAGACGGTAGTAAAGATGTCACGAAAAGATAAGTAAAAGTTCCCAAAGCATTGATAAATAAAGGGTTTTCAAGATTAGGATAGCACCATAATTTTTATTTTTGGGTGCTTCTGATTTGAAAATCCTTATTTTTGTTTTATGGAAAACTATTTTGGATGTAAATGAGTTGTGCTAGTTGAGTAGGTAGATTAGATGTTAGGGTAGTTAAGTAGATGGGATAGATGTTAAATGGTGGAGTAGGTAGCATAGATGTTATCATTTGTTGTTATTTACAATTAATACAATATATTGCAGTATATTTTAGAAAATCTCACAATATTATAAGGTATTCTTTATTTTTCATGTATTGGAGTATATAATATAACTAATAATATGTTTCTTGTCGAATAACTAAGGAGGAGTATTATGGTTATTAACTATAATAAATTATGGAAACTTTTAATTGATAAGAAAATGAACAAGACACAATTAAAGGAAAGTGCCGGGATTACATATAATATTCTAGCGCGTCTGGGCAAATGTCAACCTGTGAATTTGGAAAGCCTGTATAAAATTTGTGAATGCTTAAACTGTAATATAGGAGATATTATGGAGTTTGAAAAAGATAAAGATTCAGGAAATAACAATGGCTAACTTATCTCAAGAAAAATGATTTAAGCTGAGTACATATTAAAGAAAATAATAGATTAACAAAAAAGACGTTGATGTTTTATGTTTAAGGAGAGGAAAGTAATGATTGATATTAAGAGTTTTAAGGAAGTTATTGAAATACTAGGTTACAAATCGACTGTAACTGATAATTTAATATACGAGAAAGAATTTTTAGAGTATAACTGTGTGCTAAAAGTAGATTTTGGTAAACAAAAGCTAATATATCCAGAAAGTACAGGATTAAAAGTTAATGATAGGACAACGTGTAATTTTCAACACCCAGAAAACTTTGTGGTTTTTGAATGTGTAGATAGACTTCTTACAAAAGGCTATAGACCAGAACACATCGAACTTGAAAAGAGGTGGAGCCTTGGACATGATGCTAAAGGTGGTAAAGCAGACATTTGTGTATATGATAAGAATGGAATAGATATGCTTTGTATCATTGAATGTAAAACAGATGGTGTGGAATATAACAAGGAATTTAATAATATCATGACTGATGGTGGGCAATTATTTTCTTATTGGCAGCAGGAGAGAGGTTCAAAGTGGCTATTATTATATGCATCTAATTTTAGTAATGGGAAAATATCTTATAAAACTGAAAGTATTAATTGTAACGATGATGCAAATATTCTTGAATTGTCAAAAAAAGATTCAAGTGTTAAGGTGTATAAATCAGCACATAGAGTTAATGAATTATTTGAAGTATGGACGGAAACATATGAGAGAAAGCTATGTGGGGATGTAGTATTTGGAGAAGATACACAAGCATACAACATTGGAGAAAAGCCTTTACGAAAGAAGGACTTAGTTGACTTTAGTGTTGGTGATAAGATTGTAAATAAATTTGAAGAAATTTTACGTCACAATAACGTTTCAGATAAAGAGAATGCATTTAATAGACTAATTGCATTATTTATTTGTAAACTTGTAGATGAAACAAATAAGTGTGACAATGATATTGTTGAATTTCAGTATAAGGCTGGTACTGATACGTATGAATCTTTACAGGATAGACTTCAGAAATTACACCAACAAGGTATGGATGAATTCATGCAAGAAAAAATATTTTATATTGCTGATGATTATGCAGAAAATCTTGTAAAAACCTATACAGGGCATAAACGTACAAAGATGATTGAAGACCTTAAACAAACTTTAAGAATTCTTAAGTTCTATACTAATAACGATTTTGCGTTTAAAGATGTTCATAATGAAGAACTATTTTACCAAAATGGTAAAGTATTGGTAGAAGTTGTTCAGTTGTTTCAAAAATATAGAATTATACATTCGAAAAGTTTACAATTATTGGGCGATATGTTTGAACAGCTACTTAATAAAGGTTTTAAGCAAAATGAAGGTCAATTCTTCACACCTGTACCAATTACGCGTTTTATTTGGGATGCTTTGCCGTTGGAAAAAATAATAAACAAAACAGATAGAATTAATTATCCAAAAATTATTGATTATGCATGTGGTGCTGGACATTTTTTAACAGAAGGTTTTGGGGCTATTAATGCTTTTATAAAATCTATAGGTGAAACAGTAGACGAAAAATGGGCAGAAGGCCACTTGTATGGTGTTGAAAAAGACTACAGACTTGCGAGGGTATCCAAGATATCATTATTTATGCATGGAGCAGGTGATGGTAATATCATTTTTGGTGATGGCTTAGAAAATTACCCTGATAAATCGCTAGAATGTAATACCTTTGATGTACTTGTAGCAAATCCACCTTATTCAGTAGCTGCTTTTAAGCCACATTTAAAAATTAAAAACAATAATTTTAATTTGATGGATAAAATATCAAATGATGGTTCAGAGATAGAAACATTATTTATTGAACGTATAGCACAACTTATAAAACCACAAGGTGTGGCCGCTGTAATTTTGCCAAGTAGTGTTCTAAATAAAGAAAATAGTAGTTTTATCGGTGCAAGGGAATCATTGCTTCAGAATTTTAATATAAGAGCAATTGTTCAGTTTGGTAGTAAGACATTTGGGGCAACAGGTACCAATACAATTGTATTATTTCTCGAGAAATTCAATGAACCCCCTAAACGTAATGACATGGTCTCAGATAGTATCGATTCAATATTTGATAACCGTGATTTAAATGAATGGGAAGATGAAAACATACTTGAAGGATACCTTGATAAAATAGGAGTTGAAATTGATGACTATGTAGAATTTGTAAAATCAGAGATGAATTATACAGAATGGGAGCAACATAATTACTTTAAAAAGTATGTAGAAGAATTTAAAAATTCAACAGATGTTAAAAATAAAAGTAAGCAAAAACAGTTTATGAAACTTTCTGATGATGAAAAGATGCAGTGGTACAACTCGAAATACTATGAATATGTTCATGGTATTGAAAAAGAGAAACTACAGTATTTTGCTTTAGTATATAATCAGATGACGTTAGTTGTAACCGCTCCTGATGAAAACAAGGAGCAAGAGCTGTTTTTGGGTTATAAATGGAGCAATAGAAAGGGATCAGAAGGTATTCAAATCCTTAATCCAGGGGGATTATTATATGATGAGGAAATTCGAAGAACAGATAATAAAATATCAGCAGTAGTTAGAGAAAGTTTCAATAAAAACGAACTTGGAATCGAATCTATTGAAAATTATTACTATTATTTAAGATTACAGGATATGATTGATTTTACTAGTATTAACTTTAATAAGGCAATAAAGACTACAAAGATTAGAGAAAAAAAGTCATTAGAGGGTTATACTACTTATTACCTTGCAAATAATATTTTTGAAATAAGCATAGGTAACAGAGTAGTAGCCACAGATCTTGTTGAAGATGGCGACGTTCCAGTATATAGTGCAAATGTTTATGAAAAATTCGGATATATTAATAAGTATAATATTAAAGATTTTTCATATGACTCAGTTGTGTGGGGCATAGATGGTGATTGGATGGTTAATGTTATTCCAGCAGGAACGCCGTTTTATCCAACAGATCACTGTGGAGTGATAAGAATAAAAAGTGACAAATTACTTTCTAGGTATTTGGCAATAGCATTAGAACTTGAAGGTAAACATGAACGTTTTTCAAGACATAATAGAGCTTCTACACAGAGAATAAAAGCATTATCGATTCAAGCACCAGATAAACAAAAGCAACAAGAAGTAATTGATGAAGTACAGGTTACAGATACATCTATCAGAAAAGAATATGAAAAGATAAATACATGTGATAAAGAAATAAAAGAAAAATTTGTAGAACTTTTTGGAATAGTTGGTGTTAATTCTAAGAATTTTGAAATCGTGGAACTAGAAAGCATTAGTAAGAATTTAGATTACATGCGTAAACCTGTTACATCCTCAAGTAGAAAACAAGGAATAATTCCATATTATGGAGCTTCGGGAATTGTGGATTATGTTGAAGACTATTTGTTTGATGAAAAGCTACTGCTAATATCGGAGGATGGTGCAAATTTACGAGCAAGAGTAACTCCAATAGCATTTGAAATTTCAGGTAAGACTTGGGTAAATAATCATGCCCATGTCTTGAGGTTTGATGATTATTCGTTGCAGAAATATGTTGAATATCTAATTAATATGCAGGATATTTCTGTACATCTTACTGGTTTGACGCAACCTAAATTAAATCAATCAAAGTTGAATAAATTCCCTGTGCCAATACCGGATAAAAATTTACTAGATGATTTTATTGCATTTGTTGAACAACAGAATATAATAAAATCTAAAGCTCAAGAGAGGGTATCCATACTGAAAGAAGAGCGAGAGACTGTAATAAAGAAGTATTTTGTATAATAAAAAGTGAGGGGTTACGTGGAGGCCGCTGAAAAAGTGGTCATAAATACAAAGCTTGATTATCATGAAAGAATTCATGATAATCAAGCTTTTGTGTTATAATTATTTTATCAATTAAGGATAGGTGATTATAATGATTCAACAACAGTTAACTTTTAGTGAATATACAAAACTTTACGATATGATTGTTCCAAAGAATAACATGTTAAGAAAAATGAACGAATTAGTTGATTTTTCATTTGTGTATGATGAACTTAAAAATAAATACTGTCATGATAATGGAAGAAATGCCATTGACCCGATACGTATGTTCAAATATCTATTACTAAAAGTTATTTATAAGCTATCAGATATTGATGTTGTTGAAAGATCTCGATATGATATGTCATTTAAATTCTTCTTAGGTATGACTCCGGAGGAGTGTGTGATAGAGCCAAGTTCACTAACTAAATTCAGAAAGCTTCGCTTAAAAGATATGAATTTATTGGATTTATTAATAAGCAAAACTGTATCTATAGCAATTGAAAATAAAATTATTAAAAGTAAATCTATCATAGTTGATGCAACTCATTCAAAATCAAGGTATAATCAAAAATCTCCTAGGGAGGTTCTATTAGAATACTCTAAAGAACTTCGCAAATCGGTATATTCAATTGATGAAAGTGTTAAAGACTTATTTCCAAAGAAAGTCGATAACGGAATCTTGGAAGATGAAATTGAATATTGCAAAGAGTTAATAGATGTAATTAGTAAAAATGAGTTAATATCAAGCTATCCTGCTGTGAGAGAAAAATTAAATTTATTAGAAGAAACAGTAAATGATGATCTTGAGAAACTCAAACTATCTAAAGACGAGGATGCAAAGGTTGGGCATAAAACATATGACACTTCTTTTTTTGGATACAAAACTCATATAGCTATGACAGAAGAGAGAATTATAACAGCAGCAACAGTTACTTCAGGAGAAAAACATGATGGTAAAGAACTAACAACACTTATAGAGAAGAGTTCAGAAGCAGGTATTGATGTTAAAAATGTAATAGGAGATGCTGCTTATTCAGAGAAAAATAATATTGATTATGCGAAAGAAAATAGTATCAACCTTATTTCAAAATTAAACAAGTCTGTTACTCATGGAAACAGAAAAAATACTAATATTTTTGAATATAATAAAGATGCTGATATGTACATATGTCAAGGTGGTCACATGAGTAATAAAAAGACAAGTTCTCGACCTAAGAAACATGCAGAAGATGGAAGTGGCACTGTTCTGTCATACTTTTTTGATGTTCAAAAATGCAAAGTTTGTCCATTCAAAGATGGGTGTTATAAAGATGGTGCTAAAACCAAATCATATTCTGTTACCATAAAAAATAATACTCATAAAAAACATATGGAATTTCAAAATAGTGAGTATTTCAAGAAAATGTCAAAGGAAAGATATAAAATTGAAGCAAAAAATAGTGAGTTAAAACAAAGGCATGGTTATGATGTGGCATCATCATCAGGCCTAATCGGCATGCAAATGCAAGGAGCACTAACCATCTTTGCTGTGAATATGAAAAGAATAATCAAGTTAATGGAGTAAAATATATTAGTAATTTCTCCATAATTAGAGCAAAATCCACAACCTATCGGTTTAAAACCTTCGAAGGATTGTGGATTTTTAATTTTATAGTTTTAAAATCAGAAAAAGTTATACTTTTTCAGTGGCCTCGCTATTTCTAGGTTATTTAAAAGGTCTATCTTTATTAGTAGCAGCCAAAGAAGCAGGTATAGACACATATCATGGAACAGCAGGAAAAATGCTAAGAAATAAGCGTTACCTAGGTGATGATTATTATCCAGCTATTATTGATGGGAATACATTTGAAAAAGCTGAAGCAGAGCGAATAAAGAGAGCTGCGGCTCTTGGTAGGGTTTGGGATGAAAAAGGAACAGTAGAGGATCCATATTTCACAATGACCTTTAAGGTCGGAGTAGTAGAGCAAAAATACAAAAATCCATTAAAGCAAGCAGAGTATGCTTACAGTTTAATAGAAAGTGAGGGTGCTATGAATGGTAGTCAGTAGAAATGTAATGGTTATTCCTGCAAGAAAACGTGTAGGTAATAATATAGTAGATGAGAAGCCTAAACTTCGTGTTGCTGCTTATTGCAGAGTTTCTACCGATAGTGATGAGCAGGCAAGTAGCTATGAAGTGCAGATAGAGCATTATACAGAATTTATCAAGAAAAACACAGAATGGGCATTTGCAGGCATCTTTGCAGATGACGGGATAAGTGGTACAAACACTAAAAAGCGTGATGAGTTTAATAGAATGATTGAGGAATGCATGGCTGGAAATATTGATATGGTTATAACTAAGTCAATCAGCCGCTTTGCAAGGAATACCCTTGATTGTTTGCAATACATCCGTAAATTAAAAGAGAAAAATATCGCAGTATATTTTGAAAAAGAAAATATTAATAGCTTGGATTCCAAGGGAGAAATTATGCTTACCATTATGGCATCCCTTGCCCAGCAAGAAAGCCAAAGTTTAAGCCAGAATGTAAAGTTAGGAATTCAGTACCGTTATCAACAGGGCATCATTCAAATAAATACAAATAGGTTTTTAGGATATACAAAAGATGAAAACAAACACCTTATCATCGTGCCAGAAGAAGCAGAGATAATAAAACGTATTTATCGAGAATATCTTGAAGGGTCTAGCATGGACAAAATTAAAAAAGGACTTGAAAGTGATGGGATACTGACAAGTGCAGGTAAAAAGAGGTGGCATACCAGTACACTTCGAAAGATACTCAGCAACGAGAAGTATATGGGAGATGCACTTTTGCAGAAAACTTATACCGTTGATTTTCTTACCAAAAAGAAAGTTCAAAATAACGGTGTTGTTCCACAATATTATGTGGAAAATAGCCACGAAGCTATAATTCCAAAAGAGATTTTATGCAGGTTCAAGAAGAACTGATTCGCAGGAGTACTGGTCATGTAGGTACAAGTGGTAAGAAAAGAAATTTTAGTTGCAGCCATCCATTCTCACAGATTGTTTTTTGCGGCGAGTGTGGAGAGATATATCGCAGGGTTCATTGGAACAACCGTGGCAAGAAATCTATTGTTTGGAGATGTGTCAGCAGATTGGAGAACACAGGCTTAGCTTGCAATTCAAGGACGGTGCTTGAAGAGTTATTGAAGGATGCTGTTATAAAAGCAATTAATGATTTGCTGGGGCAAAAGGATGATTTTTTAGAAGTTCTTAGAAAGAATATAGAAACAGTAATTAATGAACAAGATACAATTGCAGTAGCTGAAATAGAGAAAAAGCTAGAAGAATTACAAAAGCAATTATTAATACGGGCCAATTCTAAAGAGGATTATAACGATATTGCTGATGAGATTTATCGACTACGGGAAGAAAAGCATAATGCTTTAGCAGAAGATGCAGAAAAGAAAGCAGTGGGGCAAAGACTTATGGATATGACAGCTTTTCTAAAGGAACAACCAACGCTTATTGATGAATGTGATGAGCGGTTGATAAGGAGATTGATTGGAAAGATTATGGTGTATGAGGATAAATTTAAGGTAGAATTTAAGTCTGGCGTAGAGGTTGAGGTGGAGATGTAAATAAAACAATAAAAATATAGCACCCTGTGGGTTACTGAAAATCCAAGGGTGTTCTTTGAATTAGTTGTAAATTAATAGGAAGATATATTGAATATGTAAAGAATAGTGGTTATAATGTAGACATAAATATTAACAGAACTACAAAGAGATCTATATCTAGATAAATGGAATTAAAATTATAGTAGGCAAAAATACTTAAATAATGATAGCATGAAGGTATAAACATGGTAAGTAAGTTATGATTATTATCATGTTTTTTTTAATACATTCGCACCTTAGAAATTACTTTATTAAGATTAGGATAAATGGTATTTACTTGGATACAATGATGTTTTTAAGAGGAATTTTAAACTGACAGACTATGTTTTTATCACAGAGTTTAAAGGCACTGGGCGGTAAAAAATAAGTATAGATTTTTTAGAGATTTCATAACAAACAAGTGAGCATTCTATAGCTGGATGTTCTTATTACGAGGGGGGGATATCTTGAATTATTCGGAGATAAAAGAAAATGTAATAAAGAAAAGATGGTCTGAAACAGAAGGAAGATATGGAAATGATTATCGTAATTTGAGCAAACAGATTGACAATTTTATTGACCACATAAAACAGGCAGACTCTCCGTTGCACTGGCTACCATTGGAAATTATGACAAATGAAGAAATAGCTGATATAGCAAATACGTACTTGGATAGAAGTGATGCAAACAGGTTATTGTTGAATAACTTAGATTACCAAGGAATGAAATACGATTATTCCGATCTTATTGTAGAGGGTCCAAAACGTGAAGATGAGTGGCAAATTATACTTGAGACAACTCCGCAGCTAAAAAAATATCAAAAATTAAAGATACGAGAACTTATTACAGAAATAAACATAGTACTGGTTGGCGCCCCATATGAGGGATATATGAAAACAGCTGTAAAACTTTTAGATTATATTGATTTAATACGTGCTGAGATTTTGAATGAGAAGAATTTATTCAAATGTATCGGGTTGGGATATACGAATACAGAGTATATTGAACAATACATTACAGTGTGCGAAAGAATTGTAGATGGGGCATTATTTTTCCTGCTTATATCAAATCCGAATATTTCTGATAAGATAGATGCATTGGTAAAAATTGAAGAAAAATTGAACCGTGTTTATGATACCATTGAAGAAGAATTGTCAGTAGCAAAAGAAAAACTTATTTGCTCAAGAAAATTTAAAAAAGAATACTACAAATTTAACCCAAATGATGCAACCAATATAAGTTTATTCTATGTGCAATTTTTAGAAAGACAATCTTATTATGGAGAAATAGAAAATATAAAAATGTTATTAAAAGATGAAATTCATAATCGCTCAGATTTGTACGGAGTTGCTACTCAATTACAATATGAAAAGGTAGACGATTATTCGAAATCAGAACTGAAGAAATACATTTGTGAGGAAGTAAAAGTTTCTGATTATGATAAAAAACTCAATGAAATCTTAAAAATCATAGGTTTTGCATTTAGAAATGAAAATATGTGGGCGTCGTTTAATAATGCTTTGGATATAAAGATTGCGTTTAGGGAATTCTTTTTAAGCAAGCAGAAATATATGCGTAAAACATCAACTGCGATGGTTCGTGATATTCTAGCTGGAATTACTCCGGCACCACAATATCTGATGTTTTTAGATATGAAAATTATTAGAGGGTATTTTCGTGAGAAGAATATGCTACAAGAGTATGAAATTTACAATAGGATCTGCTCACGAGTAAGATATATGTTCCTTAAATCTTATAGTGCTATTAATGATGTAGAAGCCTATAGGTTGGTCCACCGTAGTTGTTTTGAGTTTTTATATTTGTTTGGAGATAGCAAATATTCTGGAGTAAAAATTGAATAATATGGTTTGACTATATGGGTTGTAACAGCAGTAAAAAATGCTAGTGTTGCAATCTATATTTTTTTGCACATCTCGTTCCTCAACTTATTTATTTTTTATTGCTATACTAGAATTGCAAGGAGATTTGTATAAGTAGTAACAAGTATTCTAAAGATTTTAAATACTAATTAAAAAAGCAAATATGAAACGGAGGAATTTAAAAATGGAAAAGACGAAAATTATATCTATTAATTATGAACCATCAGATACCATTGAGAAGCAAGGAAAGAGGGAAGATATTGAAAAATACCTTAAGGCTGGGTATTACATCAAAGAGGAGCGAAATGGTTATTGGGTTCTGGTTAAAACTGCTCGTTTAATTGTAACTCTAGCTAACTCTTCGCATACAAGAGCATTTAACATGAAAGAAGATATATGTGATTACTATGGAAAAAAACGTATCTCTCAATCTTTAGTTGATAGATTTAGTAAAGACATTGGCAATGGAACAATCTCAATATTTTTGGATTCACAAGGCAATTATGAAATCAAATAAATTATAAATCTAGGCGAATTTTGACCCTATAGTTTTATGGCCACCTCACAAGTTATAGATCACATATTGTTTTGTAACTCGTGAAGTGGTTAATTACTATCGAAAAATGAAAATATTTAATGTGGTAGAGTTGAGTATGATTCTTTATAATACATATCTACAGAACCTATAAAAAGAAGTACCTTGTGGTTTGACAAAACTTGCAAGGTGCTTTTAAATTTTTGTAGATATTGGTTACTTATATTGAAGGTATCAACCAAAAGGTTTATAATATATAAATATATGGAGGTAAATTATGACAACATCTGATATGGTAATACAATTGTGTGGAAAACTGAATATAAGTATTGCAGAGGTATCAAGACGTATTTGTCAGACACCGCAGAATTTTAATAAGAAATTAAAGAGAAACACAGTTACTGTAGAGGAATTAATAGAAATTGCAAATGCTTTAGATGTTGCTTTTGAGCAGTCCTTTACTTTGCATGATGGTACGAAAATAAAAATAAGTAATATAGAACAGTGTACGATAGTTGAGTGATAGGATAATTAGGGGGGTATCTATGAGATTTATTAAAAAAGCTTCTTTAAAAAATATGAGTGAAGTTTCTGAAGATTACAAAGAAATAGAATTATATACGATACGAGAAGATTTTTCTAGCAATGAGAAAATCGAAGAAAATATTTCTGTAATAAAAAAGAATTATGATGAAAACAAAGCAGTTGTAACAGCTATTCATTGCCCATCATCTAAATGGCTTACATCAATTGATAGGGGAATATCTACCAATTATATGTCTTTGTGTGAAGTTATTGCTGATGATGATGAAAAAGTTTTATTCTTGAAGATTTGTAACTTTGCAAAAAGTGTTTCAGATATTTATAATAAACACAATACCAAAGTATCATCAAATCAACTAGAACAACAACAAGACGATTTAGAGAAGAACGAAGATGAAGATGATAATGATTCTTTTCAACTTAAGATTACGCTAATTCTTCATACGGGCTGCTTATTAGGATGTTCGAATGATAAGCAAGAAACATCCTTTGAGTGCCCCTTTAAACAAACAGATAGAAGTAACTGCTTTCAGCATGAGTTTATAATGAATAATAAAGTTGAAGAAATAGTAAGAAAAATTATCGGATGTGAAACTTTACAAGTTGCATTCGAAAACATAACACCTTATCATGAAAACGAAAATATTGGAAGCAATAGTGGTTATGGGTATGAAAATTTCATATTAGCAAAATGCTTAAATAAACTGGCAAAAGAAATAATAGAGGCAAAAGAGAAATCGCAAGCTGAGGCAAAGAAAGGTAAAAATAAAAAAACAGAACCTAAAATATTTGGAACTGTTATAGATTTTTGTCATATACTCGCAACAAAACATATATTAAATATACAATCAACAGATATTCAATATTTGGAAGGGTATCTAAAAAACATAAATGAAGAAGATAAGGCTTTGATTATGCTTTTTCATTTATCCAATTATAATAAAGATTGTGGAACACATGGTGATGCGTTTTGTGAAAGTGAAGAGGATAATAAGATATTAGATTTAATAAGAGTATGGTGTATAAGAAATACACGTTCTATCCCAATTACATTGGAGGTTTTGGGTGGAGAAAATGTTGAAAAGGGTATAGAAAACTTTAATAGAATAATGATGGACTGGAGTAAGCTACATGTTTTGTTAGAGAAACACCTATCCGATGAACTTTATACTTTTTTTTCTGATTTATTTACCGTGTATTCATTAACATACACTAAGAAAAACAAAAAAAAGATATTTGAAGCTGCACAAAATATTAGGCTACATGTTCTTAATAAGTCAAAAATGGACAAAAAGCTTTTTGGTTTTAGTAACGAAAATCAAGAATTAAATATATACTTGTTTCAGGTGCAAGCGTACACATATTATATGAGATATTGCAATTTGGCATTTGATTTGATTAGTAAGTACGAAAATATTGATGTAGATATTGACACAGTTTTATCGCATTATATATTTAATGATGAATTAGAAGAAATTAAATTTGATGGACTTGGATGTTATTACAATATTTATTGGTTTAAAAATAATACTACTCTTTATCGTTGTTTTGATGGATGCTCTGGAAATAGCAAATATAACGAAAGTTGTTTAAAAAATATTATTTCAAGTTGTTTTAGTCATATAAATGGTGGATTTGACGATACTAAATTTTTATCTTTTAGCAAGTCTTTTGGGCGAGTTATGTTGAAGTATTTCGATCCTTATAAATATCAAACATATAATGGTAAGAGGTATAACATAGAAGTATTTAAAAATGCTCCTGTTAATTACTTTTTGATTTCAAAAAATAAGCAAATCACTCTTCAAGAATATCAAGATAATCCAGTTGACTATTCGAATTTTTCGATAGATTTTTCTGATTTTTATAACGGAAGAGGAGATAGGAGTAAAGATGCAAGTCTTAAAGAATTATATGAGAAAGTGTCCAAGAATATAAAGTGGAATGATTCAAAGATTGGTTCTATATATGATCAAGAAGTGATATTTTGTAATTATAATAATTTAAGTGTTCAAAAATATTTTCTTTCTGATATTGATTTTGTCATAATGATGATTGCGTATAAATTAATACTAAAGAAATATAAAGATATTAATGATGCTACTCTCATAGTAGACTCAATTGTAAATAAGAGAGATAGTATAATTGATTTTATAAATCTGTTACAGATAGATAATGAAGCTTCAAAAATTGTTAATGAGACAATTATCAAAGAGATATTGAAAAGTGTTGACTTTGTTTATGAACAAGCAAATCCGATTGATACATCTAAAGATGGTTTTACAGGGTTTACCCAAAAATTTATTCATTTTTACAATAATATTGAAATTATGGATTTTTATAAAGATATAATTCAGGAGATTGAAAAAAATGAAAAATGCTGAAATTGTTAATATAAATCTCAAAGAATTAAATGGTCAAACTATAACCTTAGGACAATTGATTGATGGTATCAAGGCAATTACTAACAAAAGTATTATTAGTAATGATACCGAATTAAAGCCTAAAATTTTTGTTCCTATGTATCAACGAAACTATAAATGGGATCAAGAAATGGCTGTTAAACTTGTGAAGGATTTAATTTTTGCTTTTGAGAATAAAAAAGATAAATCTATGTCACTGTTTACATTGTATATTGATAGAGATAACAATATTCAGGTTGTAGACGGGCAGCAGAGAATGATAACATTGGTGCTTTTATATAAGGCAATCAAGAAAGAAGAATATTTTATCAATTTGGAATTTGAAAGGGATTCTGAATTAAATGATGAGACTAGAAAAGAATTTATAGACAATTTAAATAGTCAATCCCCCTCAAATTTTAATATAGCTTTATCTGATAAAAGGAGATTACAGTATAATTATTTGGGCATCCGCAAAGAGTTGAATGATTGTAATGTTTCTAATATAGATTTTTTTATTGAATATTTAAGAGAAAGAGTAAAGTTACTTCTTCATATCACAGAAGATGAACCTGTATCAGAATTTCTTAACTTAAATTGCAATAAAACAAAATTCTCAATTTGCGACAGAGTTAGGTCTGCACTTATTACTTATACTACATTTAATTCAGTAAATGACGAACATAAAGAGTTAATTGCTACAGCTATTGAATGTACAGATTTTAAAAAAGGAATATCGATTTTATTTGAAGAGTTAACAAGACTACTCTATTGTGATGATATATATGATACTGTTAATTTAGGTTATATTGATCCTGATAAGTCAAAAGAAAATAGGATTAATATTATGTTTTCTAAACTGGTTAATAACCCAAACACGGGATACATGGATTGTAAATCACTTGAATATGTGGATAAACTTAAACTTTTGGCAAAATTATATTTTTACAAGACTGTTTTATGGGAACTAGAAACGGATTTTAGGAATGGATATTATGTTACAAGTAATGCATTTAAAAATTTCTATCATCATAAAAGAGTATTGTTTTTTGATTTAGTTGACAAATATTTCGATTATCATTTTGATAATGAGAAAACTAAACTTTCGCAAATTCTTCATACAGAGCACTCTATTGATAATTTAATTATGGATTATATTAGATCAGAAGAAAGTGGAGACGATATATATTTTGTAAATAGTTATTTTCAGGTTTTGTCTAGCAACGAGCCCAACAATGATAAAACTAAATATGAAACATTGCTTAAAAGTGAATATAGACAACAAAATCATGATAAAAGTAAATATTTTACTTTGGATAAAGAATCATTTGAAGATATTGTACAGGGGTCTGGTAAGTACATATTATACCGATATATTGACCAACACCAAAAGGAAAATGACAATAACTTAAAATTTTCACCTATTATTACTTTGGAAGAAAATCAAAAAATTGAATGCGATGAAATGGAACAGAAAGATAAAATTCCATTAAAAATCAATATTAAAGATTTCTTATGTACGGGCAATAGAAAAATAATTATTCCTGTTATACAAAGAGATTATTGCATGGGAAGTCATTTTGATCAAACAGATAAGGTCGATATGCTGGATTATATTATTAAGAATTTTAATGATGGTGAAAAGGAAGTTACACTTAGTGCTATTACTATTCTTCAACCTAATAAAAATGATGTATATATATATGATGGGCAACAGAGAATTTTTACTTTGGCTTCCTTAATTAAGTTGTTGGATGACAAGAATAGTTCGACTGATTTTTGTGAATTGTCATTTGAGCAGAGAAAGAACTTTAATAAATTTGTTGAAATTTTCTTTAATGGCATGGAAAAAGACTTTATAATAGATAGCTATGCAAAAAAATCGGTGGCTAATCTCAAAAATGCTTTGCATAATAAGCTAAATGGCAAAAACATTAATCAAAAAAAATTACAAAATTATATTCTTGATAAAATTTATTTGGATGTAATAACCGTAAATGGGGCACTTTCTTCAGCTGAGCAATTCTTTGTTGAAATAAACGATGGTGTACAACTTGTGCCTTATGAAATTTTTAAATGCAAGATTAATGCTAAATATCAAGAACTTGTAAAAGGTATGGATGATGATAATATAAATAAGTATAAAAATTGGATTAGCTTAATTGACAATCAGTGGCTTGATTTCTTCTATAGGTTTAATGAAACACAACATAACGATGAAACATCAAAAGAAGAATTAATGGAAATGCGATTAATTGAATTTTGTTGCCGTATGATTTATTGGGAAAAATATGTGATGAATAGGAATGGAAAAAAACACCCTTTAAAATTAAATGGATTTGCTAATAGCCAAAATGCAGGTGATATTGGTGATTGTGATAAATTTATAGAACATCTAGAGTTAGAAGACTTTGAGCAAATAAAGAACATTATAAATGTGCTAATAAAACTAGATTTAAAAGATATTGCCAAAAGTAAAATAATAGACTTAAAAGATGAAGTTTGGTGTCAGAATAATTCAGTTTATTTCTGTATTCCACGTTATAATGAAGATTTCAAAATTGAACATGGAAATTTTTATTTAAACAAATTCATTGCTAATTTATATATTCCAATTTTAACTTATGAAGACAGAAAAAAGGATATTGCATTGCAGGAAGAACGTGCTAAAGACATTGTGATCTGGAAAATATTAAATCATTTAAACGAAGCAGATTCTAATAAAATAATTGAAGCAATAAAAAGATGGAATAGAACTATAATTTATGATAAACCTTTCGCATATGTAACACCATCTTTTCTAGGAAAATATAAACATGCAATTTTACCTATACCAGTTTATTATTATGAATCAACAAATTATATTAATATTTATGAAAAACTCCCATTAAAAAAAATATCTAAAGAAGAGGAATTAAAAAAATATGATATTCTTGTTTATGATATTGATATAGAAGAATCTGAAATGAATACTACTAATACGTTATGTGGACGTTCTCAGTTAACAGAGTATGAAATATATTATCGATATTCTGCAAACCATTTTTGTGTAGCAGGGATTAATGGGTTAATTTTCAAAACAAATAATAATAATTTTTATGCAAAATTTAGCAATGAGTATAGATATTTTAGGAAAAGGTCGGATATTAATTTTTATAGAGAGTTGAATAAGGGATATTTAGACAGTTCAAGTTTATCAAATAAGTTGTATATTGATGGTTTAGTATTTACAAGCAGTGGAAACCAATACTATATAAATATAAATATAAATGAGGAATAATAAATATTTTTGCCTTATATCTGAGAACACTAAAACCTACAGATAGGACGAGTTACCACATCAATGGGTGGATGGCTTTGTGGTATGGCAAAAGGTGCTGCTCTTGGAGCAAATAGAACAGCATGGATAACTATAATTGGAATCTCATTGGCAGTGGTAATGAATTATTGGATGAATGATAGGATATCTTGGGGAGCCAAACTTGGAGATACAATATATGATGATGGAAAGAAAAGTTGAAGGAGTAGCAAAAAAGTGTGGCAAAGTCGGCTATGAACGGATTAAAATCTGAGGGCCATGCAGTTGTAGGTAAGATAAAATCAGCCGGACGAGCAGTTGCAAGTTTACTTAGATTTTAGTAAGCTAACCTAGCAACATATATTTGCTAGGTTAAATTATTGCATAGAAAGGGATGATGTGATTGGAAGATGAAAAGTGTAAACTACAGACGATGGAAGAGATGTTATGTAACATCTCGGCTAGAGAAATTGATGATGTTCAATTTTAAAGAATTGAGAGTGCCTATAATATTTGTTTAGCATTGCTATGGATTGAAGAAAAATTTAATATTATTACTGGTAATTATTATGAGTTGGAGCAAGAGATTGAGGAAAATTACAATTATTTTTTGGTGAATCAAAGTAGTGATTCAAATTGCAATATACTATTCCATAAATATGGATCGGAGAAAATTGTTGTATTAAATAGAAAATTGAATAATTTTTTGAGTAGTATAAGATTGTATCAAGACCAGACATTTCATGAACTATCGACATTGGAAAAGAGGTTAAGAATAACTGATTTAGTAAAGAAATTTAAAGATAAGACACATGAATTGTACGATGAATCGTTGGCATATCAGTTGTTGGAACTTATGCGTAATCATATGCAACACCAAGGTTTGATAATAGAACGGATTACAGCAATAATTCCATTATTCAAGCGTAATGTTGGATCAGAACTTTGGTATTTTATCGAAACGAATCATAAAAAGGTACGGCTGATTGATAAATTTAATCAAAAGATCAATTTAAAGAAAGAATTGGAGACTCAAGGAGAATGGATAAACCTTATCGGAATGATAAGGGAGTATTACATACAACTGATTAAGTTACACAATACATTTCGTGAGATTACTTCAAAAATACTGGATGATGCGATTCGAAATATAAGCGATGTTAAAAGAATTTATTACCATGATATGCCTGTATTGCAAATTGCTTTTTATGGAAAAAAGGGGAATGATTCATTTGAAGATTTTTTGCTTCAGTTCAATTATATCGAAAAAATAAAAAACTATCGACAGGATGTGACTAGTGTTGATATATCAAAATATTTCATCGGCAAGAGAGTTTTTATTGATATGAGCAAAATAAAAGTATCAAATTCAACGACTTGTAGCATTCGGTACAATATGTAAGTAGTGATATGTTTCCGCAAACGTCAAAAACTACAAAAATGTAATCGACTTATTCCCATGAACGAACATATGTAAAAAAAGCGTAAATTACAGCTTTAATCCGCTTGGACATCAATCCAAGCCATATTAGCCATGTGGAGACGGTAGTAGGAATACACCGCAAAGATATCTTATAATCCTTGAATTCACACACTTTACGAGTTTTTTAACTTTAGATCAAATGGTGATGATTTTAAGAATAAAGAGAAAATTAATGTTGATAAGGTAAGAGTTGGTATTTGATAGGGGGTTAGGGGATACGTTGTTGTAAACTTAATATAAAGTATAGAAAGACTATGATGAAAGCTATTAGGGCTTAAATTTTCATGGTCTTTTGAGTTTTTTAAGTAATTAATGTTGATTTTTATATTAATGAAAATTTAGGAGGTATACTTAAATATTTGTAGAATATTTCAATGTGCCGTTGTTTTAAGAAATTAATAGGTAAATGCTTTAGTTTATGAAATATAATAACAAACTTTTAGGAAGTGTTATAATAATTGGTAATAAAGTATGAGATAGCATACTGGAATTGGGGGATGAATTGTGAAGAAGGAAGCAGAAGTTAAATATTATAAAATTGGAGAAATATCTAAGATATGCAATATACCTGTCAGAACGCTACATCACTATGATGATATTGATCTATTAAAACCAGCCAAGGTTGATTCCATAAATAATTATCGTTACTACTCTCATGAACAATTACTTGAGATAAATACCATTAAGTATTTTAAGATAGCTGATTTTTCACTTAATCAAATTAAAAAGCTTCTAGAAAGAAATGATTTGCAATATAGCCAACAGATGATTAAATGTAAAAGTGAAGAAATTGAAACAAATATATTGAAACTCACAGCATTAAAGAGTAAGCTAAATCTTTATCTTCAAAAGATGACGAATAATGGTCAGAACTTGACTAACTCTATTGATATTTATGTTAAAGACATTCCTGTTTCATATGTTGCTTATTCAAGATATACTGGACCCTGCAACCAGGATGAATTTTATTTGAGATTTACCAAGTTAACTAATATAGTAGAAAAGAATCGTCTTCAAATGACTGGTACAATGATGGCTATTTATCATGATGATTATAGAAATTTTGATTATTCAAATGCAGATATAGAAGTGTGTGTTAAAGTTAGTGACAATACAGAGAATGATAATGCTGTGAGGAAGTTTGGCGGCTTTCTTGGAGCAGTAGCTTATCATTACGGAAGTTACAATACTATGAATCAAACATATAAGAAAATGCTAGATTGGCTAGGTAAGAATAACTTAGTCTTTGTAGGAGAAGCAATTGAGAATTATATAATAGATGCTATAACTACTAGTTGTGAGGATGATTACATAACAGAAATAATATTACCAGTAAAAAAGATAAATTAACTACTTGACTCTACAGTAACCGTAGAGTTTATAATTTTATTATGAAATATTTTGAGGGGGAGATATAAATGACGGCAATAAAAATTTCTTTAGTAGTACTTTTACTAATTATACCAGGAATACTGTTATTTTTAAATTATGTAGGGTTCTTTTCTAAAATTGTTATTCGTGAAAAAGAAATGGGACCTTATGTTTTAGTATACGAAGACCATAAAGGCGACTATAAGGGTACACAAAAGATACAAAACAATATTTACGATTCACTTTTAAATAAATATGGCATTGAAACCTTTAAGGGATTTGGAGTGTATTATGATGACCCTAAAAAGGTTTCGAAGGAAGAATTAAGAAGTATAGCTGGTTGCATTTTGGAGGAAGCAGATTATGATAGCATTGAAAAGCTGAAAGAGAAAAATTTTAAAGTTACAGAAACACCAAAACAAAGATCAATAGTGGTAGAATTCCCATTTAAAAGCACGTTTTCAGTTTTTATTGGAATTATGAAAGTTTATCCAAAAATTAATAAATTTGTTGAAAAGAATGGATTGAAGCAAGGGGAAATAATGGAGGTTTATGATGTTCCGGCTAAAAAGATTATTTATATAATGAATAAACAATAATAAAAAGACCACCGTTGCACATAGTAAGGTCAGCCGTATGATAGTGATCCTAAACGTATTTAACTTTCCATATTATTTACAAGTTATTAATGGCTATAATAGAACTATATAAAGTTTAATTGATATACAGTCACCAATGCACATTACTTCACCAAGCACATTTCACTAATGTTAAGGATTATGGGTAATACGAAACGGTAAGCGAAATATTAATTTTTATCAACAAGAGGGGGAATAGTAATTTATGAGAATTGCAGTAGTTTCTGATATACATAGTAATCATATTGCTTTTGAAGCAGTATTGAAGGATATAAATAATAGAGATATAGATATGATTTTTTTCTAGGTGATTATATTTTTGGAGGTTATGGATCAAATATATGGTTACTACTATATTAACAGCACATAATTACTTTGAATTCACACACTTTACGAGTTTTTTTAACTTTAGATCAAATGGTGATGATTTTAAGAATAAAGAGAAAATTAATGGTGTTAAGGTAAGAGTTGGTATTTGATAGGGGGGGAAAGGGATACATCGTTAAGAATTTAATATTAATTAGATAAACACCATGAAGAGAGCGTTAGCTTTATCACTTCATGGTCCTTTTGTGTTTTGTAAATTGTATAGTTTGAAATTGAGTTTGTTTTTTTCATGTGCCTAATATAGCAAAAAATAAATAATCAATTCCTTCAAGTTTAATTTCTAGGAATTGATTATTTACCAAATTCTAATTTAATCGGAAATACATTTTCTTCTATTAAAAACATTCCCTTCTTACTAATTTTACTTCTAAAAATCAAATCATCTCTAAAGATTGAAAATTAAATAAAATCTTTAAATCATTAATTCTTTTTACATTTCTAATTAAATATATCTTTGCTTAAAGCTTAAAAGGTATTACTTTGAAAATACTGTTACCTGTAGATTAACTTTCTTAAAATTGATTATGAATTAGAATTTGTAGAAAAGATTTATCTTTTCTTAAATCAATTATAACATAAATGATTTAAAAAATCCATTGAAGATTCTGAATTTTCTTGAATTTTACCCTTGCTTGTTTCTTCAGCAGTTTCTGTTAGAATACCTTCAATATCTAAATGGTGAAAAATCACCTGATATTGAAAATTTAAATAGGGATGCTAAAACATTAAGGGATAGCACCAAAAATTATGTTTTATATCCATTTTATGTCTAAGAGTGGGTTTTGTCGGAAATGATGACTAAACCCATATAGGAAATAAGACCAACCAGAAGTAACCGGTAAATTTATGCTGTATTTGTATGGGTTGGCAAAGGAACTACTATTGAAAAAAATGTTCTGATAAAAGGGCCGGCGATTATCGGTTATAATTGCAAGATCAGGCATTCTGCATACATTAGAGAAAATGTTATTATTGGTAATGATGTTGTCGTTGGAAACTCAACTGAAGTTAAAAATTCAATTCTATTTAATAAAGTGCAGGTTCCGCATTTTAATTATGTTAGTGATTCAATATTAGGGTATAAAGCACATTTGGGTGCAGGTGTAATAACCTCTAATTTAAAGTCCAATGGAACGTTAGTAAAAGTAAGCTATGGTACAGATATTATTGAAACTGGTTTAAGGAACTTTGGTGCAATCTTAGGTGATTCAGCAGAAGTAGGATGTAATACAGTTTTAAACCCAGGTACAATTTTAGGAAAAGGTATGTAGAAAAATTATGGATTTAGATATTTTATTATGATAAGATAAGTTTGTATGAATTGGTAAAAAAATGAGATATATTTAAGTAATAAATAGTAATTTGTAAAGAAGGTGAAGTCATGAAGATATTTTTACGTATGCATCCAAAGAATCGCTTATCTTCTGTGCAACTATAAAATTAATATTGTACAGAGGAGTGGATATTATATGAATAGATTAAATAAACCAGTTATTACGAAAGAAACAATCAAAGCAATGGAGGATATGTCATTTTTTACCCATGCAAAGATTTTTGACGATTTGCTAATTGTTGCACAAAAACAAACAAATTGTTTTGTATTAAAGACAAGTGATGGATTGATAGTAATAGACGCTATTTGGCCGGCAAAAAAAGCTTTTGAGGCAATAATAGATGCGATTAAAGATGTAGGATGGAATCCTGATACAATAAAAAAACTGGTTTTGACACATGGACATGTTGATCATACAGGATGTGGGAGATGGTTTGTTGAAAAATATCATGTTGATACATATCTTTCTAAAGAAGATGATATTTTTTGGAGAGAACATCCAACAAAACCTGATAGACCGGAAACGTGGAAAGATTACAAAATTGATGCTTATATTCAGGATGGTGATACCATAACATTAGGTGATAAAACAATATATGTTTACGGCACTCCTGGCCATACTCCGGGAGGATTGAGTTATATATTTCCTGTAAAAGAAGATGGAGAAATACATATGGCAGCATTATGGGGAGGTACGACACCACCATGGACAAAGAATGAAGTGAAACAATATCTCAAGTCACTGGATTACTTTATCTGTGAAGCTATGCGTAAAAAAGTAGATGTGGCTTTAAGCAATCATACAGCTGTAGATAATGGATTGGAACGTATTATGTATTCACAAACAAGAATGGACTATATGCCCAATATTTATATTATAGGGCAGGATGGATTTCAAAATTATTGTCAGGTATTTCGTACATTGAGTTATGAGATGCTTGAAAAATTATGAGCATAACACGAAGTCGAAAATTCTAATTTATAGAGCAGATAAAATTTTAAGACTTATCATTGGTAGGTCTTATTTTTATCTCCAAAACTCAATTTAGAAAGGAGAACTTCTTATTTAACATAAGTAACGAAGGAATCAGGGATTGAAAGTTGAGGAAAAGCAAGCAATTTTTTTAAAGAAACAGATATAAGCAGATTTAGAGAATTAAATAGGTGTCCATGGTTGATAACCAATTCACCGTATAACAGGCTCAAATAAAAATAGCCCATACATGTAAAAAAAACGCATTTCAACGAAAAAAGTGCTATAATTTATATGTAGTACATTTATGATTTAATAAATCTTTGTTAGATACAGCAAACTAAATTAATAACCAAGGAAGGAAGTCAAAATGAAAAACTAGCCATTATATTTAGTGAGGTGATAAAGTGAAGAAAAGTATAAGTATTTTTACGTTTGCTATGGCGATGATTATAATATTGTTGCTGTCAGCATGTTCAAATAGCACAACGCAAAGTAATATATCCACCCCACTATCGCAATCCTCTGGACAGATTTACCTATATGGGGAAGCTCATGGTGTAGATAAAATTCTAGATAAAGAATTTGAATTGTGGTACAAATACTACCACAATCAAAATATGAGACATTTATTTGTTGAACTTCCATATTATACAGCAGAGTTTTTGAACATATGGATGCAATCAGACATCAATAATATACTTGATATGCTTTATAGTGATTGGGCTGGAACTGCTAGTTATAATCCTAATGTTAAAGAGTTTTACGAAAAAATAAAAAGCCAGTGTCCTGAAACGATTTTCCACGGGACAGATGTGGGACACCAATACGATACTACAGGAGAACGATTTTTGGAATATCTTCAAAGTGATAACTTAGAGGACTCCGAGCAATATCTGCTAACGAAAAAGGCGATAGAGCAGGGCAAGTATTTTTACGGACACTCTGACGATGTATACCGTGAAAACATGATGGTTGAGAACTTTATCCATGAATTTGACAAACTAAGCGGTGAAAACATTATGGGAATTTATGGTTCGGCACACACTGGGTTAGAGGCGAAGAACTATACTAACTCTGTTCCGTGTATGGCAAATCAACTAAAGGAACATTATAGTAATACCATCCGTTCGGAAGATTTATCTAGTTTGGCTAAGGACATTGAATCGTACAGAGTAGATACAATCCAGATTGGTGGTAAAGATTATGAGGCATTGTATTTCGGGAAACAGGATTTGGCAGGATTTAAAGATTATGCATATAGGGAATTTTGGCGTCTGGAAAATGCATATGACGATTTTGTGGATAGACCTAAAACAAAGGATGTACTACCTTACAACAATTATCCGATGCTGATAGAAATAGGACAGATTTTTGTAATAGACTATACTAAAACAGATGGCTCTGTCATAAGAAATTACTACCGCTCCGACGGGCTTGAATGGAATAATATGCCGTCAACAGAGGGATTTAAATTAGAGTGGGATTAATTTCGACAATGTTAATGTTATAGAAGTGCTACAGGGGAGCAAACGGATTTGATTTACCGCTTACTCCTCACTGATGCTATTAACTTCTTTATTTCCTTAAACCAACTATAAACTAATATTTTTTAAAAAAATAAGTTCTTTGTCTTTGTTACTGCTAAAACTTATCCAATAGTAGCTTTAATTCTCCGAACACCTGCAGAAGAACTTTCTTCTTTAATAATTTTAAAGGATTTTAGTTCTCCTGTATTCAAAGCATGAGGTCCTCCACATATTTCTTTCGAGTAACCTGGAATACTATATACTTTAACAATTTCTTCATACTTTCTATCAAATATACCAATTGCACCAGCAACCTTAGCTTCTTCCACAGTTTGTTCAATACATTCTACATTGATTGCTTTTTCTATTGCATCATTAACTATATTTGAGACCTCATCCAATTCTTCTTTCGTCATCTTACGCTCAAAAGAAAAATCAAATCTCAATCTTTCTGCAGTTATATTGCTTCCTTTTTGATAGACATCATTTCCTAATACTTTTCTGAGTGCAGCATGGAGTAGATGGGTAGCTGTATGTAATCTAGTAGTTCTCACACTATTATCTGCCAATCCTCCTTTAAACTTTCCTTCTGCTCCTTTTCTGGATTTTTCCTGATGTTCTTTAAATTTCTGCTCAAATTCATCTATATTTACCTTAATTCCACGCTCAGCAGCAAGTTCAGTTGTAAATTCAATTGGAAATCCGAATGTATCATATAATTTGAATGCCAATTCTCCACTTAATTGACTTCCTTTAGTTATTTTAGAAAAATATTTTTCTGCTTTCTTTAATCCAATATCTAGAGTTTTAGAAAATAACTGATATTCTTTCTCCAATTGATCTAAAATATAAACCCTATTTCTATTTAGTTCAGTATACATATTACCATACTGATCAATAATCTCTTTAGCTATTTGGCAAAGTATATTATTATTTACTCCCAGTGTTCTAACCATACGAATAGTACGTCTTATCAATCTCCTCAAAATATATCCTTGTTCAGAGTTTGACGGAGCAATTCCTTTTGAATCACCTAGAATAAAAGTAGCTGCTCTTAAGTGATCGCTTATAATACGAAAACTTTTTTTATTGCTTTCATCATATGCAATCCCGGTTTGCTCTTCTATTATTCGAATGATTGGTTGGAATAATTCTGTATCATAAACATTTTCAGATCCATTCATAATAGTCAATACTCGTTCCAGTCCCATTCCGGTATCTACATTTTTTTGAGAAAGTTCTGAATATGTTCCATCTTGCTTTTTATTATATTCTAGAAAAACATTGTTCCATATTTCTATATATTTCCCACAACTACATGCCGGTCCACAATGACTACCGCATTTTTCTTTTCCTGTATCAAAGAATATTTCTGTATCCGGCCCACAGGGTCCTGTTTGACCAGCAGGTCCCCACCAGTTTTCTTCTCTGCCATAGAAAAATATCTGATGTTCCTTAAGTCCATTCTGTTTCCAGATTTCAGCTGCTTCTGTATCTCTTGGTACTAACGTATCTCCTTCAAAAACAGTTACAGCAAGTTTTTCAACAGGGATATTCAACTTTTTTGTAAGAAACTCATAGCTCATTGATATGGACTCTTTTTTAAAATAATCTCCAAGGGACCAATTGCCAATCATTTCAAAAAAAGTTAAGTGAGTATCATCTCCAACCTCATCAATATCTCCTGTCCTTACGCATTTTTGGATATCTACCAGTCTTTTTCCTGAGGGATGTTTTTCACCAAGTAAATACACTACTAATGGATGCATCCCTGCTGTGGTAAATAATACAGTTGGATCGTTGTCTGGGATTAATGAAGCTGATTCAATTTCTCTATGACCTTTTTCTTCAAAAAATTGTACATACATTTTTTTTAATTCGTTTGCTTTCATATTAATTCTCCTTCCTTTTTTAAAAACAAAAAAACCCCAAGCTGAATATAAACTCAACTTAGGGCGAACTATCTTATCCGTGTTACCACCTAATTTCAGGGATTACCCCTGCACTCTGTCGGTACGAGACGTTTTCACTAACATCTGATACCGATTCCCTTTTAACGGCGGGAACTCCGATGAAGTCTACTAAGATCTCTCTTTTCGGTTCATAGCTTTTTTGTATTTTAACAAAGTTTATCATGAATCCAAGTATATTTCAATACATTTCTTGTAATCTTATTATTTAAGCAGAGAAGGCTACTAAGCACTCAGTGGATAAATTGGGGATTGATTGCTAAATTTACATTAAATTATAACTATACTAAAATACACTTACAGACTAGGGTGGATTATGTATGATTACATATATGCAATTTGGCTTGAGGAAACTCATGCAATTGGATGTGTAGATCAATATTCTGATATAGATATTATTATTTAAAATTTATATTGAAAAGCATACTTATTTGGGTTACAATGGTAATATATTAAAAAATCGCGAAAGGTGGGAAGATTTATTATGAGATTAATTAGACTAAGAAATGGATTTAAAAATTATGAACTCAATATAATCAATCAGGAGGTATCACAATTTGGTCTGCAAAAATGGAGCAAATGTTTTACCGGCTCACCTTTTAGCAGAGGTACAGAAGTATATTAATGGAGAGTTAATATATGTACCTAAGAAGCATACTAAAAAGGCTGAATGGGGTCAGCTGAGTGGAACTAAAACAGTATTAAAGGAACGTAATGAAGATATATATAAATTATACTTAGATGGGGTATCTGTAAGCGAACTTGCTGATATGTACTATCTTAGTAGTGAAACGATTAAAAAAATTGTTTATGGTAGAAAGAAAAATGAAATGTAATTAAACGCTAAGTAATATACTTAGCGTTTTTATTTTTTTCAAAACTAGCTTATAAATGTGTAGTTATCTAAAACTCTAGATTTATCGGATAGTTATGGAAAGCATTATAGGACTGACTATGGATATGGAGTTGACCCCAAGAGTACTTTTATATTTATAGCTATCTAGGGTTGTAGATGTTTGGACTATTTTAAGTTTATCTGATAAAATAGAATGAACCAAATAATTAGTAAACATTGGAGGAAAGTAAATGATAAAAGGTTTTTTATTTGATCTAGATGGAACATTGATAAACACTAATAATCTAATTCTACATACATTTAAACATATCTTTAAAACTCATATGGAGTTAGAGGTAGAAGAGAGTGAAATAGTGAAGTGTTTTGGTGAGCCGCTTAGTGTAACATTTGAAAAATACACTAAGGATAACATTGAACTTCTAGTTGATGAATATAAAAAGTATAATGTTACTGTACATGATGAATTAGCTGAGTCATATGAAGGGGTTAAAGATACTTTAATATATATGAAGCAAAAAGGGTACAAGCTTGCGATTGTTACTTCAAAGAGAAGGGAAGTGGCAGTGAGAGGGTTAAAGTTATTTGATTTATTCGATATTATGGATGTTATTGTAACTCCAGAGAGTACAAGTAAACATAAACCTCATGAAGAACCGGTTTTATTTGCTTGTGAGCAGCTAGGGTTAGCTCCTAATGAGGTGATTATGGTAGGGGATAGTCACAATGATATTTTATCAGGTAACAACGCAGGTGCTCCTACGGCTCTTGTAGACTATACAGCCTTATCTATTGAGAGTTTGAAAGAATATAATCCAACATATATTATATCTCACATAAGTGAGTTGCTAGATATAACTGAAGATCAAAATAAAATAATATATAAAAATAAAGTAGCTCTTGGAGCTACTTTTTCTTTATATTATTTTTAATTATATTGATCGCGTAAATAATAAATAAAATACATAGTACTGGTAAAGTGAGTATAAGCAAGTGATGTTCTAATTCAAGACTAAACGTTAATGAAAAGAGTAGGGAACCAGTTTGTAGTACAGTTGTTATAACACATCCTGTCATTACTATGAGTTTTAAAGAGTTTTCATCAATTTCTCTTATTTTAATCTTATGTGATATAATCCATATGAAAAATACTGTCAGTGAATATATTATTACCTGGGGAAGGGTGATACTCACTGATAAAAGTATCAACTTAACTGCATCAAGGTTTAGAAATAGATCTTTTTCAGAAAGATAAATAACCAATATTCCGTTAGTTATAAGTGCAGATAATATAATTATATATAAGACAAAACTTTTGGTACTCATGGATTTGAAATATTCAAAGAGTTTTTCGAAATCCATAGTATCACTCCAATCAAATTTATTTTTTAGTTTAATATAGTTATATATTATGTATATGTATAGAAAGTATCATATGTTATCTAAAAACATGAAAAGCAGGGCAAATTCTGCACAAACAAAACGCCGTTAAATAATAATTTAACGGCGTTTTGTTTGTGTTCGAACCAGGGGAGTTATAGATTCTTGAAGCCCCATCCTTTTATAACAACATTTCAAAGTTAAATCCTTTATGACTATATATCTCTTTTTATATACAATAGTGATTTAAAAATTTCACTAGCATCACCATGAATAAGTAAATCAGCAGCATAATCATAATAAGTTTCATCCTTATTTATTATAATAAGTTTTTGATTTCCTATAGTATTCACATAATTGCTAATTGTAGAAACTTCTAAAGATGAACCAATAACCATTATAACATCGCTTTTAAAAAACATTTTGTCAGCCTTCATTTGTGCTTCTTCATTTAACCATTCTCCATAAAAGACTATATTTGGCCTAATAAAATTATTTGGATATTCAAATTCAAAATCAGCTTCACAATGAGAACAATAATCATTCTTTAAATACTCTTTTTTAGTATACAACTGCCCACATTTTTGACAGTAAAACTCTCTTAGGTTTCCATGTAATTCAACTACATTTGTACTTCCAGCTACTTGATGAAGTTCATCAATGTTTTGAGTTTTACCCTTAGCTATTCCCTACTAATATTAGTTCTTGATACTTATTTATAACTTCAAACTTCTCTGCTATAATAATAACAACAAATAAAATTATTTCCTTGGAAATAATTGTAAGTAGGAGGAAATATGGAAGACTTTAAAAATATTTTTGATCCCTCCCTCCCCTCTTGTTTGAGCTCATTCTTAAATTATATGTTAGCGATTAAAGGGAAATCACCAAATACAATAAAGGGTTATAAGAATGATCTTACTCTCTTTATAAAGTTTATAATGGCTTATAAATATAATAAAAGCGGGAAACTTGAAGAGATAGATATTACTACTTTTAAGACTGAAAACTTAAATGATTTGATTCTTGATGATCTTGTTGCTTTTATAACTTATTCTGAACTTAAAAGAGATAATCGAAGTAATGCAAAGGCTAGAAAGGTGGCGGCAATACGGTCCTTTTTTAACTACCATTTTTCAAAGGAAAAAAGTATATCTGTTAATCCTTCTAAAGAACTTGATAGTCCCAAAATAGGAAAGACACTCCCTGCTTTTTTAACTCTTGATGAGAGCAAACAATTATTAAAGGTTGTTACGGGGAAAAATAAAAATAGAGATTACGCTATATTAATTTTATTCTTAAACTGTGGCTTGAGGTTATCTGAGTTATGCAGCATAGATATTTCTTCGATTAAGGAAGATACTTTAAAAGTAACTGGTAAGGGAAATAAAGAAAGAATTATTTACCTTAACCCTAGCTGTATTACTGCTATAAAGGAATATATGATTGATAGAGAAAAGATTAAAGAGAAAATATCACCAGATGATGAAGATGCTCTATTCATAAGCAACAAGAAAAGTCGACTATCTCCTCGTGCAGTAGAGCGAATGGTTAAAAAGTACATATTAAAAGCTGGGCTTGATTATGAAAAATACTCTCCTCATAAACTTAGGCACACAGCCGCTACTCTTATGTATAAGCATGGAGATGTTGATATTAGGAGCCTTCAGTTCATTCTTGGGCATGAAAGTGTATCAACAACACAGATTTACACCCATATTGATGATGAGAAACTGAGAGAAGCTGTTAAAAAGAATCCTCTTGCAGATATATAAAGTTATGATTACATGCAAAAAACAGGGAGTTCCATGAGTAACTCCCTGTTTTAATTTTGATTAAACTTTAATAATCCTGGGTAATTTTCATTTAGGTATGTATCCTTCATTTGTGGATCATTCATTATTTCCCCTAGCCCATCAACATCATCTAAGTATACAACATTCTCGTCCATATCAAATGTTTCGTTTGGATCATAATCTTCTAATGAAAATTCAATACTCTCTATTGTAATTGCAGCATCTGGTTCAGTATTTGCATCTTCAAGTGAGTCATCCCATAATTCAGCACTTACTTTCTCATCTTCATCATTTAACATACTTTCTAAATCTAAAATAGCTTCTTTTTTGGATTTAGCCTTTACTTCTTCTGACTGAATATCTTCAAAACCTATAGCTTTTGTATCTATTCCTTGTAACTCCATGCATTTAGCGCAGTTGTCACATATTTTTTCAGAGTTTAAATCACAAATGTTACAGTTACCACATTCATTACACTCTTTTACAGAGCTAAAAATACATTTTTTCATATAAACTCACTCTTTTCATGTTAATATTTTTGTAAACTTGTCAAAACTATATTATATCAAAAGATATTTTAATAATCAACAGAACATATGTAGTTAAAATCTTTATTAAAATATTTACCATAAAATTAAACATTCTTTCCACATTTTTTGAAGAACATTAGTTTGATATATGGAAATAGTTGTGTTATAATTATTAATAGATTGTGAGGTGATTTCATGGCAAGAAAAATGGGTGCAAAACAAAAGGAAATTTATGAGTTTATCAAATCACAGATAAAAGCTAAGGGTTATCCCCCTTCAGTTAGAGAAATCTGTACGGCTGTTAATTTAAGTTCTACTTCTACAGTTCATGGGCATTTATCCAGATTAGAGAAGAAAGGGTTTTTAAGAAGAGACCCTACTAAACCTAGAGCTATCGAATTGTTAATTGAACCAATAATTACCAAAGAAATGATTGATATTCCAATAGTAGGAAAAGTAACTGCAGGCCTACCGATTTTAGCAGTTGAGAATATTGAAGAAACTTTTTCTCTTCCTATTAACTATGTATCTAGTAATGAGGAATTATTTATGTTAAGAGTTTCAGGTGACTCAATGATTGAAGCTGGAATACATGATGGTGACCTAGCTATAATAGAAAAAGCATCTTCTGCGACTAATGGCGAAATAATTGTTGCACTTATAGAAGATTGTGCTACTATTAAAACGTTTTACAAAGAAGTTGACCATATTAGATTGCAACCAGAGAATTCTACTATGGAGCCTATTATTGTAGATACTTGTTCTGTAATTGGAAAATTAAAAGGTTTATATAGAAGATATTAATTATTTGTCTATAATTTAGATATTGTTCATAAAATAAAGATAATCCGTAACATGGCGGATTATCTTTATTTTATTTTTTGAACAGCTGTCTATCTTAGTAATAATCTACATAAGTTCCTCTCTAGCAAGTGTTTGATTGCAAAAATAATAAGCCCCTTTCATGGAATATAATTTAACATTATATTTTAGGATTCATATTATATTACAGTAAGTACTATACTGGAGGAGTTAATGAGTAAAATCAAATGTTCATTTAAAGATAAGGATACATTAAGAAATATGTGTTCCAAAACAAATTACCACCCTACCAGTGATCCGATAATTCCTCCATGCAGTAAATTTCTTGGTAATCGTAATCCAATCCTTGGTGATTTTATGTGGCTATATAGAACTGATAATAGAGTATACAGTTTCATATCTACTACTCCACTTGATAAAGCAAGTATGGAAGCCACCTTATTTACAAATTTACAGATAAACATAAAAAACTTCATAATAGGATACTATATTAGCCAAGTGCAAAAAAAAATTGCACATTATGATACTAAAATAGAAATTCACTCAAATAAATATATTAATAATTTGATTCACCAACTTTTAAAGAATAAGGGTGAATTAGAACTTCCTTTTTCATGTTTTTTACGATTATTAGTTTCTAATAGCAATGCAATCCTACCTTTAATAGACTTTTCCGAAGATATTACGCAACTTAACTATATAATAATCTTCATATTGCATAGCATTGACAGACACCCAGGATTGGCTTTTGGTAATAACAACTATATTTTAAACAATTATGTTAATCAGTTATTGGCATCTCTTAATATTTCTATACCTTATGATAAATTAAGATTATAGATTATTTAAAAGAGAAAATCTATGTTTAGATATTCTCTTTATTATTTTGATTTAACATAGTTTAATACTATATATTCTGCTTCAAGTATCTCATTGCAAAAAAATCGCAGTAATATTCATATTCTTTACTATCCCCTTTATCTTGAATTTGAACCCTTTCCGATTAAGCATCCTTCATTAATACTGTATACAAATTTTTTTATATTCATCCAAATCAATCGGATCATTCAAATTAATTTTAACTGTGTAGCCAACCTTTTTGATAGTGCACTATTAATAAAAAACCAAGACTAAGGCTACTCCTAAAGGTAGTATGCATATGCTTCCAATAATAATTCTATTGTTTAAAATACTTAGAACTAATATCTAAAATTATATTTTATCAATAAAAAAGGATTATCCAAGTGGATAATCCTTTTGCGGATAATAACTTATGCGATTTTATCTTTAGAACATCGATTTTATCTTATCTTAAGTTAGTTTAACTCTATTTTGTATACAATTATGTGATTTTCATTGTCATTTGTTCTTTACTTGATTTATATCTTTTGTTTAACATAATTTTATCTTCAGTCATTTAAAATCTTTTGTATTTCTTTCTTTTATCTTCTGTAAGATTATAATATCATAATAGTTTTAATAAAAAAAGCTAATTTGTCCATTATTTATATATTGTTTTGTTTGTACATAAATAGTTTATATTGTTTAAAAATGATTTATATTGTCGAATGGCATTTTGATTTCTATTTGTTTTTATCTACATTTAGTACATTAGAAAGAGCAATAACTAATCCTATTTTTGCACTATTAAAAGTTAATCCTCCCTGCATATAAGCGATATATGGTTCTCTTATAGGAGCATCTGCAGAAAGTTCAACCGAAGCACCTTGTATGAAAGCACCAGCTGCCATTATAACATCATCATCATATCCTGGCATTGGCCATGGTTCGCATTCTACGAAGGAGTCAATTGGTGATCCTTTTTGTATTCCTTTACAAAAAGCAATAACTTTTTCCTTATCATTAAACTTTATTGCTTGAATAATATCGTTTCTCTCATCAGTAGATGCAGGTAAAACTTCTGCTCCAATTAACTCCATCATTCTAGCACATAATATAGATGTTTTAAGCGCTTCTATTGTTACATGAGGAGCCATGAAAAGTCCTTGATAAAATTGTCTCATAAGACCAAAGGTCGCACCACATTCTCCACCAATACCAGGAATAGTTAATCTGAAGGATGCTGCTTCAACAAATTCTTTTTTTCCTACTACATACCCTCCTGCTGGAGATAAGCCACCACCGATGTTTTTTATTAATGAACCAGCCATTAAATCAGCACCTAAATCTGTTGGTTCAATAACATCTACGAATTCTCCGTAGCAATTGTCTATAAATACGATAACATCATCTTTTACAGATTTAATCATTTTAATTGCATCCCCAATTTCTTTAACAGAAAAGGCAGCTCTCCAACTATAACCAGGAGATCTTTGGATATGAACTAATTTAATAGTAGTATCATTCTCTAACTCAGATATTACTCGGTTAATGTCAATTTTATTTTCTTCATTAAGGTCTATCTGTTTATATTTGATACCATAATATTTTAAAGTCCCCTTATGGTCTCTATTCAAACCAATTACATTATGAAGTGTATCATATGGTGTGCCAGTAATAGTCATCATGGTATCACCAGGTGCTAAAGCTCCGTAAAGAGCTGCTCCTATAGCATGTGTACCATTAACAAAATGAGGTCTTACGATAGCGCTTTCAGTATTAAATATTCGAGCATAGACTCTATCAAACGCATCTCTACCAATATCATCATAACCATAACCAGTTGAATTAGTAAAATGAGTATCACTTATTTTCTCTTTCTGAAAAGCACTTAAAACTTTTAATTGATTGTATTCTCTAATCTCTTCTAACTTTTCAAATTGATTTTTAACATCAATAACTGCTTTATTATATATTTCAAATGAACGTTCATCGAGCTTGAACTGTTCTTTTAACATCTCTTTAGTTAGTTCTAACATATTATGGCTCCTTATTTTTAAATTCATAGACGTTAAGAAAGAATAGGTCACCCTATTCTTTCTTATTAATAAACTAATTATTTACTAGTATTTTCGCTGTATAATATAGGTGTATCTGGTGTAATTGTTGTAATAGCATGCTTATACACTAACATTTGTTTTCCATCAGAATCAAGAACAACAGTAAAACTATCAAATCCAGTTACAAATCCTCTTAATTGATATCCATTAACTAGGTAAATTGTAACACCTATTTTATTTTTGCGCGCTGTATTCAAAAATATATCCTGTAAGTTATTATTTAACTTATTCACGGTTTCACCCCCCATAGTACACTACTTTATTATTTCTATATTTGATGTAAAAATCCTCTTTTTAAATGGATTTTTATTTTGAATTAAAAATTTTTTCTAAAATCAGAAATTATGAATTCTGCCACTTCATGATCATTTGAGAAATTATCTTTATCAATCCATTTAACCCTTGGATCTTTTCTAAACCATGTCAATTGTCTCTTGGCATAATTTCGACTACCCTTTTTAATGAGATAAATTGCCTCTTCATAAGATATTTCCTCGTTTAGGTACATTAGTATCTCTTTATAACCAATCCCCTTCATAGATTGCATATCTTTAGTTAAGCCCATATCTCTTAGTCGCTTCACTTCATCAATAAGTCCTTCATTCACCATCAAATCAACGCGCTTATTTATACGCTCATATAATTTTTCGCGATCCATAGTAAGAACATAATAATTAACATCATATGGGATATCATAAATATCACTTTCAGCGTTGAGTTCATGTATTGTCCTACCAGTAACATTATGAACTTCCAGAGCTCTTACTACTCTTTTAAGATCATTAGGATATAACTTTTCATATGAAAGCGGATCAATATCTTTAAGTAATTCATGTATATATTCCTTTCCCTTTTCTTCGGCTAAGGAATTTAGGTATTCTCTGTACTCTTCATTTTTATTAGTTTCACCAAAACTGTAATTAAATATTAGTGAATTAATGTATAATCCTGTACCACCAGCCACAATTGGCAGTTTTCCTCTGGAGGAAATTTGTTCTATAGTTTCTTTAGCCTTATCATGGAATTCTGAAACACTGAACTCATCAGTAGGATCAACAATATCAATAAGGTGATGTTTGATTCCATCCATTTCTTCTTTTGTTACTTTTGCTGATCCAATGTCCATTAATCTATAAATTTGCATTGAATCACTAGAGATAATTTCTCCATCTAGTGTCTTAGCTAATTCTACGGAAATTGCTGTTTTACCTACAGCTGTTGGACCGGCTAGAATTAATAATTTCTTTTTCATCAAATCACGCCTTTTATTTATTGTATTCTTTTAAATAATTTCTCAATATCATTTGTAGTGAACTTAATAATTGTAGGCCTTCCATGAGGACATGTAAAAGGTTCATTAATAAACCTTAATTCTTCAAGTAAATGTTCCATTTCTTTAATGCTAAGTATGTCATTCGCTTTAACTGCTTTTCTGCATGCATTACGAGCAATAGCATTATATTTGATTTTACTTGTAGTTCCATTCCCAAGATTCATTATATCATCTAAGAAAGTCATGAATGTTTCCTTAACATTTATAGTTTTTAATAGTTCAGGAACTTCTCTAATACTAATAGTATTTCCACCAAATGCTTCACAGTTAAATCCAACTTTATTAAATAAATCAATATTTTCCTCGAAAACAGACATTTCTTGTGGAGTCAAATCAACAAGTTCAGGGATAGCTAACACTTGTGAAATTACTTTATGTTCATCTATCTCAGTAGAATATTTCTCAAAAAGTATTTTTTCATGAGCTGCATGTTGATCAATAATAAATAAAGTCTTATTTATCTCTGCTAAAATATATGTTCTATCGTACTGTCCAATAACTTTAGGCAGTGGAAACTTTCCTTTTTTTTCAGGAATATTTGTGAAATCTTCATCTTTAATATAGCTTTCTTGAATTATTTCTTTTTTAATCTCACTCTTAAACAAAAATGGTTCAGTTTTAGATAAATTTTCTTCTTTCAAAAATAATTTATCTTTAGGTTCATCATTATAAATGTTTTTGCCATATTGTTTACTCTCATTAATAAATAAGTTTGTTTCAACCACGGGTTCTTCTTTTTTATTTAAATCTATAGGAATAGATATCTTAATTTTGTCTTCACCTAGTTTTTCAAGAGAGTTGAGAGTACTATTCAGACTTGATAGTTTATCCTCATTAAGTTTAAGAGAATTATTATTAACCATTATCTCATCCTCGACAATGAAACTATCCTGCAAGTCATATTTTAAAGCCTCATGAACACCATCAAAGACTAGTTTAAATATTGCTCTGTCTTCTTTAAACTTTATTTCGGATTTTGTTGGATGTATATTAACATCAATAATGTCTGGAGATATATTTATAAATAGTACAAAAAATGGAAATTTATTTACTGTTAAAAAAGATTTAAATGCCCTTTCAACAGCAGTAGCAATAAGTCTATTTTTTATATATCTACCATTTACATATATAGTCTGTCTATTTCTACTCCCTCGACTGATGGACTCATTTCCAATAAACCCATAAATTGTAGAATATTCATTTTGATTCTCAAAAGAAATAATATTGTTATATGTTTCTTTTCCGTATATATTCCTAATTGTTTCTTGTATATTTCCGCTTCCAGAAGTAGAAAACACTTTTTTGGAATCTTTTGTAAAAGTGAAAGCAATTTGAGGGTTACTCAATGCAAGTCTCATAAGAATATCATTTACTGCAGCGCCTTCTTGAGAAGTAGATTTTAGAAATTTTTGTCTTGCTGGAACATTAAAAAATAAATCTTCAACTTCAATGGTTGTTCCTCGTCCTCGTCCTATCTCTCTAACAGTTTCTATTACACCAGCATTTATTAGTATCTCCTTCCCAAACTCAATCTCTTCACATTTGGATGAAAGCTTTGTTTTAGATACAGAAGCTATACTTGGAAGAGCTTCCCCCCTAAAACCTAAGGAAGTAATACTATATACATCTGAAATTTTAGATATCTTAGAAGTAGCATGAGTTGTAAATGCTTTTTCTACATCATCTGGATGTATTCCAATACCGTCGTCAATAATCTTTATGCTTTTGTGTCCACCATCAATTATTTCTACTCTTATATTATTTGATTTTGCATCAATAGAATTTTCAACCAGTTCTTTAACAACTGATGACGGTCTTTCAACAACTTCTCCAGCAGCTATCTGGTTGCATGTGTGTTTATCAAGAACCTGAATTCTTTTCATTTAAAATCACATCCTGATTTATATTTCTTTTGCCTTCTTAATTAGTTCATATAACCTATTGAACCCATCCATAGGTGTTAAGTTTAGAATTTCAATATTCTTAATTTCATTAATTAAGTTATCTTTATATATATCATTAAAATTTAGTTGATGAAAAGGTTCATTATTTATTTCCTCAGAAGTTGTTTTTTGTTTAATTATATCTGTTTTGACTATCTCATGTGCAGCTTCGTTATTTTCCATATGAACTCTATCCACAGCAACTTCTTTTTCAACACTATGATTACCAACCTCTAATTCTTTTAAAATATCTTTAGCCCTATTGATTACAACATCAGGAATACCAGCTAATTTAGCTACTTCAATACCATATGAATCATCTGTTCCACCTTCAACAACTTTTCTTAAAAAGACTAGTTGATTATTTATTTCTTTAATTGCAACTGAATAATTTTTAATTCCAGGAATCTTTCCCTCTAATTGAACTAATTCATGGTAATGAGTAGCAAAAAGTGTTTTGCATTTTAAAGCAGTATTATTACACATATATTCAATAACTGCCCAAGCAATACTCAAACCATCAAAAGTACTTGTTCCTCTACCAACTTCATCAAGTAAAACAAGGCTATTATTAGTTGCATTATTAAGTATGTTAGAAACCTCAGCCATCTCAACCATAAAAGTACTCTTACCAGAGGCCAAATCATCTGAAGCTCCAATTCTAGTGAATATCTTATCACATACAGATATATCTGCATAAGTAGCTGGAACATAAGATCCAATTTGCGCCATAAGCGTTATTAAAGCTACTTGTCTCATATATGTTGATTTACCAGCCATGTTAGGTCCAGTAATAATTAACATTGTCTCATTGGCATTGTCTACATAAGTGTTATTCTCAACAAATGTATTTTTAGGGATCATGTTTTCAACTACTGGATGACGACCATTCTTGATGTTGACTATTCCTTTATCATTAAAAATGGGTTTACAATAGTTATTCTCTCTTGCAACATATGCTAATGAAGAAACACTATCGAGATTGGCTAAAATCTTAGCTGTGCATTTCATTCTATCTATTTTTTCATCAAGGATATCTCTAATTGCTACATATAGGTCATATTCTCTATTAATTAATTTTTCCTCAGCGCCCAATAACTTATCCTCAACTTCTTTAAGTTCAGGTGTTATATATCTTTCAGCATTTGATAAGGTCTGTTTTCGTACATACCTACCTTCAGGAACAAGATGAATATTTGATTTGGTAATCTCTATATAGTAGCCAAATACTTTGTTATATTTTATTTTAAGAGAACGTATGCCTAAAGCTTCTTTTTCTTTAGCTTCAAGTGTTGCAATCCATTGCTTGCCGTTTTTCTTGGCTTCTCTTAACTCATCAATCTCTTGGTCATAACCATCTTTAATTATCCCACCTTCTTTTAAGGTGATTGGAGGATTTTCATCAATAGATTTCTCTAGTAAATTTGAAATATCTTCTAAAAGATCAATCTCTTCAAAATATCCACTTAATAATGGAGAATCAAAATCCTTAAGCAATTCTTTTACTCTAGGTATCTTATTAAGTGATAATTTTAGCGCAAACATCTCTTTGGGAGAAATATTACCTGTACTAATTTTACCTATTAATCTCTCTATATCATAAATATCATTCAATGCTTCTTTTATATCTTCATGAACAAATACATTCTCAATTAGTTCTTGGATACCATTGAGTCTTTCATTTATATGGTCTTTATCTACAAGAGGCTTATCTATCCATTTTCTTAAATTTCTAGCTCCCATAGAAGTATCAGTTTTATCTAGAACCCATAAGAGAGAACCTTTTTTAGATTTATCCTTCATAGTTTCAGTTAACTCAAGATTTCTCTTAGAATTCATATCTAGTGATAAATGATCTAAAAGCTTATATGTTTCAATCGTATTCATATGCTTAGGTAGAAATTTCAAATTATGTTTAAAATAATGTATTAGTGAACTTATAGAGATTTTTTCTATATGAGATAGCTTAACTAATTCGTCATTTGAAAATTGTTCTTTAAGTAGTTCAGTAAAATCCATTTTAAATTCTGAATCATCAATACTATTAGTAGGAATTGAAAATTTCTCATATAGTTCAGATATAAATTCTTCACTACATCCATTATTAAAAATAATTTCTGTTGGCATGAATTTTGCAATTTCATTAAATATCATACTAGGATTATATCTCTCAAACGTAGTATAAAGTTCTCCTGTTGACACGTCACCAAAGCTAAGAGAAAATTGATTATTCTCATTATCAACAAACAAACTTAAAACGAAGTTGTTTTTATCTTCTTTAAGGAATTGAGAGTCTGTGTATGTTCCTGGTGTATATATTTTAACGATTTCTCTTTTAACTATACCTTTTGAAGCGTTTACATCTTCCACCTGTTCACATATAGCAACTTTATATCCTTTAGTAATCAATGTTCTTATATAGTTATGCGCTGAATGATATGGAACACCACACATTGGAGCTCTTTCTTCTAATCCACAATCTCTTCCTGTAAGAGCAAGTTCTAGTTCTTTAGAAGCAGTTTTAGCATCATCGAAGAACATTTCATAAAAATCCCCTAGTCTAAATAAGAGAATGCAATCCTTAGCATTCTCTTTTATTTCGAGGTATTGTAACATCATTGGTGTTAAAGCCATGATAAGTACCTCCTTTAAACCTCTTCACCCATCAATGAGAAAGATTTTGGTGATGTTATTTTAACATTTACAATATTTCCAATGCTCTCTTGTGAACCAGCAAAGTTTACTAATTTACCGTTTCTAGTTCTACCCATTAACATAGATTCATTATTTTTTGAAGCTCCTTCAACTAACACTTCAACAATTTTATCTTTATATTCTAAGTTACTCTTTATTGTATTTTCATTTATTATATCTAGTAATCTATTAAATCTTTCATGTTTAACATTTTCGGGCACTTGATCTTCATATTCAGCAGCTGGGGTACCCTTTCTCTGAGAATATAAGAATGTATAAGCAGCATCGTATCCTACATTTTTACATAAATCTAGTGTAGCCTGAAAATCATCTTCAGTTTCACCAGGGAATCCAACAATTAAGTCAGTGCTTAAAGCCACATTTGGAATTCTCTCTTTTATTTTCTCAACAAGTTGAAGATAACTTTCTTTTGTATAATGTCTGTTCATTTTATTTAGGATGTTAGATGATCCACTCTGTACTGGCAAATGGACTTGTTCACATAACTTATCACATTCTGCAATAGCATCAATTACATCATCTGAAAGGTCTTTTGGATGAGAGGTCATAAACCTTACTCTTGCTAGTCCTTCAATTTCGTTAATCATTCTTAAAAGCTTTGCAAATGAAACTTCATCATTCAATCCTTTTCCATATGAATTAACATTCTGTCCAAGAAGGGTAACTTCTTTATATCCTCTAGATACAAGCTCTTTTATCTCATTAATAATTTCTTCAGGTTTTCTGCTTCTTTCACGCCCTCTAACATGAGGAACAATACAATATGTGCAGAAATTATTACATCCATACATAATAGTAACAAAGGCTTTATATGGATTTTTTCTATCAATAGGAAGATTTGATTCGATCTCCTCTAAACTTTTCTCTTTATCCCATATTTCTGCTATAGGTCTTTCACCACTTAATGCTTTAGTTAAATATTCTGGGAATTTATATGAATTATGAGTTCCAATAATTATATCTACATATGGGAATTTCTTAATAATCTCATCCTTCATACCTGGTTGCTGCATCATACATCCTGTTACTGCAATTACTAACTCTGGTTTTTCCAGTTTTAATTTCTTAAGTGCACCTAAGTGACCAAAAACCTTAAGTTCTGCATTTTCTCTTACACAGCAAGTATTAAAGATTATGATATCTGCTTCATTTTTGTCTTCCGTATATGTGTAATTTTTTATTTTCAACATACCTGAGATTTTTTCAGAATCTTCTTCATTCATTTGACAACCCCAAGTTTCAATGAAATACTTTAACATTAATCATTCTCCTTCTTCGTCTATAGTATAAAATTTTATTCAAATTTTGATTTTTAGAAATACAATTATCAACTAAATATTATACACTCTTGGGGTATATATAATCAATAGATAAATTAGGCTGTGTTAAAAAATAGTTGATAATATGATGCTTTAAAGGGAACCTTAATTGGTTCCCTTTATTGGTATTTATAGTTAGTTTTTAATATAAGTTTATTAAGTAAGTTCTTTATTTATAGAGAATCCAGTACGAAAATTTATTTATACTTGTTCCAAAATCTCAGCGTATCAATGAGTTATGGACACGTATAAATAAAAATTTGAGTTGGAATCTCTATAGTGAAGTATATAATAAAATTACATATCAAAGTATTTACGAATACAACTTGTTAAATTGATAATTTTTTTGCTCTTATAAATAAAAATTGCGGCCTCTTGGTTAATACCTCATATGCATCAGGCATTTCAATTTTAAATTGTTCCGTTGGCATAGGTTCTAATAACTTTTCTATTATAAAGCCTGAATTAGTTACTGATGAGATAATATCACATAATGGCCTTCTGTAAAATTGTACATTGACCTTTCCGTTAATAGTACTCCATTCTTCTTCTAATAATTCTGTAAGAAAATAATTCTCTTTATTATGTGTTGTAAAGTCCATAAACGGATGATGAACGGAAAAAACGAGTTGTCCACCATCTTTTAATATTCTGTTAAATTCACTCATTACTGTATCCCAATTCTTCAAATAATGAAGAGTTAATGATGATAATACAATATCTATAGATTTATCTTCTATAAAATCTAATGAATCATTCAAATCTGCCCTTAAAATTTTGCCATTATTTCCAACTCTTTTTTTAGTCATTTCTATCATAGTTGGACTAAAATCTACTGCAATTACATCTGCTCCCTTATCCAATAACCATTTAGTATACCACCCAGCTGCACACCCTCCATCAAAAACTTTTTTCCCTTTTACATCTGGAAGTAAAGATATGGTCGCAGGTCTTTCATAATAAGCATTAAACGGTTTTGTATCTACGTATTTAAAATAATGTTCAGCCATTTCTTCATAAGAATTAAACGAAACTGAATCTTTATTTAAAATATGTTCTTGCTTTGATTGATTACTCAATGTAATCCCTCCTTATTCATTCGCATTATTTTACTATTATGCTGTAATTATTAAATTTCCCTTACTGTACATAACAAGTATATTATACCATATTATTAAATAAATAGATAAATAGTATTAAGTCCTGCTTCTGAATTTGAGCAAAAAATAAAGGGTAGTACAATTAAGTACACCCTGTTTACTGCATGTTGCTATCATGTTGTCCTTCAATATTTAAAGAGATTTAGTTAACATATTAAACTCATTATCAAAGTCTTCAATAATAGAATTCACTTTAGTAGAGATATTTTTTAAAATTTCAGCTAGTTCGGATACCTCACTACTAACTTCAAGTTGCTTCTTCGAATCAGCAAATACTATTGTAGTATTTGCAGCAGACTCTTTGGCAATATTAGACATTTTAGTCATTCTTTCAAAAATTTCAGAAGTTCCTACGGCTGCTTCTTCCGTTGCCGCTGAAACATCTTCTATTTTGCTTGAAACAGTATCTACAGTTTGTTGTATCTCGTTAAAAACTTCACCAGATTTATAAGCAATCTTTAATCCACCTTGAACCGTACCAACGACATTATTCATCATCTCTAATGTTTGATTAATTTCTTGTTGTGTAGCTAAAATTAGAGATTTTATATTTTCTGTTGACCTAGAAGATTCTTCCGCGAGTTTTCTAACTTCATCTGACACAACTGAAAAACCTCTGCCATGTTCGCCTGCCCTTGCGGCTTCAATTGCTGCGTTTAAAGCAAGTAAATTAGTTTGTTCAGATATATCACTTATCAGCTTCACAATTTCACCTATACGAATTGAATACTTATCTAAAGTTTTCATTTTTAAAACTGCATCTTTTACTGCAACATCTATGCTACTCATCTCATTTATAGTATTATCAATATTTATTCTTCCATCTTTAGCTTGCATAGTAGAATTGATAGCCAATTCCGTAACTTCAGTAAAAACTTGAGCAATTTGCTGTAAATTTCTAGACATTTCATCCACAATTGAAGTACTCTCTTCTGTTGTTGTAAGATTATCTTTAGCGCCTTTTGCTATATTCTCAACATTTTCAGAAATACCAGTATTGGAGTATACTATGTTTTCTACGCTATTAGCAAGATTTATAGAAGAACTCATCACCATGTTAGAAGCTTTCTTTAAGTCTATTAATAAAGACTCAGCTGATTCTTTTGTTTTTAGAATAGATTCTTTTGTATCATGTTGTTTTTCTTTTATTTTCTTTATAGTATAACAAATAAAAAAACTTATAAGAAATAATACAATTGTTAAAATAAGTATCAAAGCAATTATTTGCTTTAATTGTTTTAGTATTTGAGTTTTATCATTATACGCAATTAGCTTCCAATCACCTTCAAATTCTTTGATATTGACAGATTTATGTATGTTACTACTTATTTCATGAACTTTAGCCTTTGGATTTATTGTTATAAAAGAGAAAATCCCTTCAGAATTTCTTATATTTCCACTTTCGTTAACGGATATTTCAGTCCATGATTTTGCATATGAATCACTAAATTTATAATCCTTATCTTCGTACATAAAAGCCCATTCTGTTTCTTTATTAACCCCTTTTAAATAATAACCATCTTCATTTAAGAGTAAAATATTACTAATGCCTTCATCTTGTAACATAGAGAGAATATTTTGTCCTTCGTAATATAGGATAATCATTCCTCTTTTAGCACCACCTATACCATATATAGGAGTGGAAAATTTTAAAACTGGTGATTGTGGTTCTTTAATTATGCCATTCTCTTTACTCAATTCAAAATCAGAAACATAAATATCTCCATTTTGAAGTTCGTCATTAGCTTGAAAGATATCTTCGTTCTTAAACGAAGATAAAATATCACTTGATGCCACTTGAGGTTTTCCATTAGCATAATCAACTCTTATAATTTCAGTGCCATAAAGATCTACTATGCTTATTTTATTAAAAACCATCATACTTTTAGAATAGTTAATCAAATCTTTTTTTACCAAAGGAATATAGCTTTCATCAAAAAATAATCTCTTCATAGTTTCCATTTGAGATAAAAAAGTTAAATCTGAAACAACCTGTTTAAAGTCTTTGAAAATATATCCTGATTTAGTTGCTATGCTCTGAGCTTGTTCAATTTTAAACTTATCAATTTCTTTCCAATATAGAAAACTTCCTATAGAAAAATTTAAAATTAGTATAACTAATATTGATGGTAAAAAAAGCTTTAAAAATTGTTTTTTCAAATTAGCACCCCCTATTTCATGCAAACGTTTTCATTGTCAAAAAAAATTTCAAGTCCTTAACAATCAATTCACTAGTATTATAGCAATTTAAATTGCATTATTCAATATTTAACGTGTTAACTCCCTTTGTATTATATCCTTATAAAGGATAGATATATTTGATTAATTAGATATAATTTGCAAATATTCAAATTAATCACTTCCAAAACTCTTTAAAATAATGCAACTTTGCGTTCTTTTTATTATAGTTATGACACTTGCAATTCAAATTACAATAAATAATTTTTATTCTAAAATATTTTTAAATAATATTTAAAATCCCTACTATTTATAATAGTGAGCACAAAAAAGCTCATGAATATTGACCTGATTTTATAAAAACTATTTCTAAAAAAATAATCAATTTTAAAAATTACTAAATCAAATCAAATAAATTTTGAAGGCTTACTTGCAAAAAATCTTACCTAAAGTTATAATGAAATTGTACATAATATTATAAAAATTTATTAAGTTCTTACAATCATAATATAATAAAAAAATTCTTAATTTAATTAAGAAAAATCCGTATCGGGGGTGCTTTTTATGGAATTAAGATACTCAGATAGAGCGTCTTATGTTAAGGCAAGTGAAATTAGAGAGTTATTAAAATTAACTCAAAGACCAGAGGTTATTTCTTTCGCAGGTGGACTTCCTGCTCCAGAGTTATTTCCTTTAGAACAAATTAATGAAGTAATGAATAAGGTTATTTTAGAAGATGGACATGCAGCTTTACAGTATGCAACTACTGAAGGATATAATCCTTTAAGAAAGATTATTGCAGAGCAACGAATGCAACCAAATGGAATAGATTGTACTTTTGAAAATATAATGATAACAAATGGTTCTCAACAAGGATTAGAGTTTTCAGGTAAATTGTTCATTAATGAAGGTGACATTATAATGTGTGAAAGCCCTAGTTATTTAGGAGCAATTAACGCTTTCAAAATTTATAATCCTACATTTGTAGAGATTCCTATGGATGAAAATGGAATGATTATTGAAGAGCTTGAAAAAGCACTTGAAAAATATCCAGAAACTAAGATGATATATACTATTCCTGATTTTCAAAATCCATCAGGAAAAACAATGTCTCTTGAAAGAAGAAAAAGACTTGCTGAAATTGCAAATGAGAAAAAGATACCTGTTATTGAAGACAGTCCATATGGAGAATTAAGATTTGAAGGTGAAAAACTTCCTTGTATTAAGCATTTTGATGCAGAAGGTTATGTAATAACTCTAGGTTCATTTTCAAAAACTTTCTGTCCAGGACTAAGAATCGGCTGGGTATGTGCACATAAGGATATAGTTAATAAATACGTTCTTATTAAACAAGGGGCTGATTTACAAGCTAGTTCTGTAAGTCAACTTGCAGCTGCAAGATTTATGCAAGAATATGATTTGAATGATCACATAAAGAAAATAATTTCTGTTTATAAGAAAAGAAGAGATATTATGCTTGATAGTATGGAGAAATACTTCCCTGCTGAAGTTAAATTCACTTATCCAGAAGGTGGATTGTTTACTTGGGTTGAATTAAGAGAAGATTTAGACTCAAGAGAAATAAATATGGAAGCATTAGAAGTAAACGTTGCTTTTGTTCCTGGCGGATCTTTCTTCCCTAATGGTGGAAATAACAATACCTTCAGATTAAATTACTCAACAATGCCTGAAGACAAGATTGTAGAGGGAATTAAGAGACTTGGTGAAGTTTTAAAAAGACATTATTAATCGGATTAATTGATGAATAAAAATCCCCTTTTAGGTAATTATAAATCTGAAGGGGGAATCACTATGTATGACGCTAAGAAAAAAAATGTAGAGGTTAATTTTCAGAATATATTGAACTGTAAATGCATTTCGGATAAAATATATTTTGAGTATAACTATTATACTTATTTAAAGTTGCAAAAAACTAAGTTTAATCCAAATGATAATTTATTTTAATTTAGGGGGCGTGGATATGAAACTTTCAAACCGTATAAAAGATATGCAATTTTCACCAATAAGGAAATTAGTTCCTTTTGCTCAAGAAGCAAAAAATAGAGGTATTGATATTTATCATTTGAATATCGGACAACCTGATATTAAAACTCCTGAAACATTTATGGAAGCAGTTAGAAATTTTGATGATAAAGTTATTAAGTATGCTAATTCTCAAGGTGTTGAGTCTTGTGTAAAGTCTTTTCAAGAGTACTTTAAGCAATGGGATATGAATTTTGGAGACGATGAAATAATTGTAACTAATGGTGGTTCAGAAGCCTTAATGTTTGCTTTAATGGCTATATGTGATCATGGTGATGAAATAATTATTCCAGAACCTTTTTATACAAATTACAATGGTTTCTCTGCTGTTGCAGGAGCTAAAGTTGTTCCATTTACAACAAAAGCAGAAGATGGCTTCCACTTACCTTCTAAAGAAGAAATCACTAGTAAAATTACAGATAAAACTAGAGCTATTATGATTTCAAATCCTGGTAATCCAACTGGAGTTGTTTACACTGAGGATGAGATAAGAATGTTAGCTGATCTTGCTAAGGAACATGATCTTTACCTAATTTCTGATGAAGTATATAGAGAATTTGTTTATGATGGTTTAAAGTTTACTTCTCCTTATTATCTTGAGGATGTTAGAGAAAGAGTAATAATCATTGATTCTGTATCCAAACGTTATAGTGCATGTGGTGCTAGAATTGGTTTATTAGCTTCTAACAATACTGAACTAATGAAAGAAGTTATGAAATTAGCTCAATCAAGATTATGTGTTTCTACTTTAGACCAAATTGGTTCAGCAAATTTAATTAACACTCCTGCATCATATTTAGAAGAAGTATTTGCTGAATATGATAAGAGAAGAAATATTCTTTACAAGAAACTTAAAGAAATTCCAGATGTTATTTGTGAAAAACCAACTGGAGCATTCTACGTTGTAGTGAAATTACCTGTAGATTCAGGAGAAGACTTTGCAAAATGGCTTTTAACTGATTTTAGCGTTAATAATAAGACTGTTATGGTAGCTCCTGCACAAGGATTCTATGCTACTCCTGGTCTTGGTCAAGATGAAATTAGAATATCTTATTGTTTAAACTGTGAAGCTTTAGCAGATGCTATGGATATTCTAAAAGCTGGTGTAGAAGAATACAGAAGAACTAAGATGAATATAAAATAATATATATTAAAAAAGAGTTGAAATATTTCAACTCTTTTTCCTAGCTTATTTTAAAAGTTAATATATTATTTTCTTTTCCAATAGATGGTATCACTAATCTGATTAAAACCAATCATACTATAAAGCTTCAATGCAATATCATTATCTTTAAGTACTTTAATCTTCAGCTTTTTATAGCCCCATGAATGCGCTTTATTTAGTAGAAGTTTTAGAAAATATTTACCAAGTCCTTTATTTCGATAGTTTCTAAGAATACCAAAATTAACGAGGTACAACTCTTTTCTCATTAGAATTAACTGACCGTAACCTATTACTGTGTCATTATAAGTCAAAAAGTAACTACCATTATTAAGATAGTACTCTTGCATCATATCTAGTTCAATATCACTCACTGTTAAAGGTGTCCTATTTTTTCTATAAAATATTGAGTTCTGTATTTCCACTCTAGTCCATTCATCTCTTCTCTTTTTAAAAGGTCGTATATTATAGTTATTATAATTTTCTATTGGATATTCTTTAAGATCAATTTCCATATCAATAATACTTTGGTCTCTTTCGAAGCCAAGTTCTCTAAGATATTCATTACATTTTGCATTTATTGATGTAACATAATCTATCTCTTTGAATTTATCAAAATAACCAGATAAAACGAAAAGCGTTTCCTTATTAATGGTGTCTAAAAATAGAGATTTAATTTTGGCAGTTGAATTCTTATGACTATTCATCCAAAAGTATCCTATAATCTTCTGTTTTGGATTCATAATAAAAAGTAGATTTTTCCGTAATAATACTTTATCAAAAAAAGATGCTCGACTATATTCATAATTGAAATTTTCATTTAAAATGTTGAATTCACTCGCTTTTTTATAATCTACATTATTACTAATTAAATATCGATTACCTTTAACAACTTTATGCATCATACCTCCTAATACTCATACTCATTTATAAATTCAATGAATCCATTTATGAATTTTTTGCCTCTCAGAGAATATGTTGTAACTCTCTTGAAGTTATTAATATACTTACTTTCAGACCAATCTTTTTTTGTAAAATATCTTCTTTTTCCAAGTCTATAAAATTTATAAGGAAAGATAACCATTGCAAACAATAATTTTAGTTCATTTTTAGTTAGCAAATGATTTTTATTATACTCTGTAATTATGTCTATAGTAAAATCAAGATGTTCATCTACTTGTGAATAATGGTATGTTTTCATTAAAATTTCATATAAATCTTGAACCCTTAAATTAATTGTACACTTAGATAAATTATTAAAATAGATTTGATTATTTATAAGCTGTAGTTCTTCATTTCTAAATTTATTTATGCAAATTACTTTATTGATTTCACCATCATTTATTAAAGAGTTTACTGATATATCTTTTATTTGAGAGAGTGAAATTAAAGCGAGGTTTGTATAATAAGGTAAACATTTTAAATACATTTCATCAAACCGACTTATCACATTTCTATTATTAATTATACTTGTAATTCTATCAAATGAATATATGTTTTCCATAATGTTTTTTGATAAATTTTTCACCTTATCTTTGAGGTTAACACTTTTTAAGTTAACATTAATCGATGATGTATGAAATTCACTTAAATTATAAGCAAGCAATTTAACGTGTTCTTTCTTTTTAAACTCAAATTGTATTCCGTTATTATACAATGTAAGATAATAATATGATTTATGACTCTTATAAAAATACTCACCGTTTCTTGATTTTAATACTTTTAAAGTATTGGTAATGTTTTTCTCATTAAGAAAATTTGCAAGGTTAAATTGATTATATATCTCCCCTCGCCTATTAAAGACCTTATTTATTTTATAAATGAAATTGTTGCTGTCATATAAAAGATATTCCTCACCTATTCTATAAGCAGTCTTAGGACTTAAATCATATCTTGAAGCCATCTTTAAGATGAGGCTTATCTCTTTATCCGTTAGTACTTGCTTAATATCATTATTAATCAGTACCCCCTCCTAAAGCTTGCTGTGAAATAAACCTTATTAAATTATATGGGATAACATCTATAGATTAGTACATATTTTTCTTTTAATATTACATAAAAAAGCTAAGTGCAGTAGCCCTAGCTTTTCTAGTAATAATATTTATGAAATTTTCAAGAAATTAACTATATCTTCAATAATCCATTTTGGAGTTGATGCTCCTGCTGTAACTCCAATTATGTTAATATCTTTTAAACGGTCCATTTTTATGTCATTAACATTTGATATTAATTGAGTATTTTTGCAATACTCACTACATATATCATAAAGTTTTTTTGTATTAGAACTATTTTTCCCACCAATAACAATAACAGCCGGAACAGATTGAGCTAATTTTTTAGCTGCCATTTGTCTTTCAGTTGTTGCATTACATATTGTATTAATAGCTATAACTTCTTTGCCAGTATTAATCTCTTTAATTGCTTTTACAATTCTATCCCAAATTTCTTTTTTTTCAGTAGTTTGTGATAGAATACAGATGTTTTTATCAAATGAGTGTATTTCTTTTTCGTCTCTAGTAATAAATGCAGTATTATTACACCAACCATTGATTCCAATAATTTCAGTGTGATTTTTATCACCAACAAGTACAATCTGGTAACCCTTTTCATAGTATTCACGTGCTTCATTTTGAATTCTCTTCACAAATGGGCATGTGCAATCAATTACATTATCAAATTCCCCTCTAAGCTTATTTTCAATTTCTTCTGTGACACCATGTGATCTAATAATAATTTCATCACATTTTTGAAGGGTTTGAATTTCATCATTGTTAACAGGCCCTACACCTTTTTCACTAAGGTATTTTATAGCTTCTTCATTGTGAATAAGAGGCCCAAATGTATACGTAATAACATTTTTATCTTTAGATTTTTTAAGAGCAGTTTCATATGCTCTATCAACTCCGAAGCAAAAACCAGATTTGTCAGCAATTATTACTTCTCTCATTTTATCACCTACTTATTTACATAATTCATTATCTCGTTAACCACTTCTGAGATAGTTAATTTAGTGGAATCAATCTCTATAGCATCATCAGCCTTCATAAGAGGATCTGTTTCTCTTGTGCTATCTATATGATCTCTTCTTTTAATATCTTCTAATAATTCATTATAGTCCACTTCTATGCCTTTATTCTTATATTCATTAAATCTACGATTAGCGCGCTCTTCCGCTGTGGCGCTTAAAAAGAATTTAAATTGTGCATCTTTCAATACTACTGTACCAATATCTCTACCATCCATTATTACATCAAATTTTTTAGCCATGTCTTGCATTTTTTTAACTAACATACGTCTAACATTTGGAACAGCAGCATAATTTGATACGTTATTACTTATTTCAGGTAAGATTACTTTTTCACTAATATTAGCACCATCCATAAATAATTGGTCATTTTCAAAGTATAAATCTGTTTGTTCGATTAATTCTTCTAATTCCTCTACACATTTATAAGAAACATTTTCTTTAAGGGCCTTTAATGTTATAGCTCTATACATTGCTCCCGTATTAATATACATCAAGTTTAATTTTTCACCGAGTATTTTAGCAATTGTACTCTTACCAGAACCCGCTGGTCCATCTATTGCAATATTCTTGTTCATTATGTTACCTCCGTTTATTAATCAATACTATTTCCAGCTAAATATCCTGTTGAATATGCAATTTGAAGGTTATATCCTCCAGTAAATGCATCAACATCGATAACTTCACCAGCAAAAGATAAGTTTTCAACTATTTTTGATTTCATTGTAGATGGATCAACTTCTTTTGTGTTTATTCCCCCAGAAGTTATAATGGCTTCTTTAATTGATCTCAAAGAAACTATGTCAATTGGTAGGTTCTGAAGAATATTAACTAACTTAAGTCTTTCATCTTTAGTAATTGAATTTACTTTTTTCAAAGGATCAATGTCACTTAACTGTATAATAATATCTATCATTTTTTTAGGTAATAGTTCTCCTAAGGAGTTTTTAAAATCTTTATTAAGGTATTTTTCAAAATCTTTCTGTATCCTAATATCTAACTCTTTAGCGTTTAAAGCTGGTTTCAAATTAACAGTACAGCTTAATTCCTGTAAATTTTCTCTGTTTATAACACTACTAGCACTAAGAACTAACGGACCACTAACACCGAAATGGGTAAATAGTAACTCACCAAATCCTGAATACAAAACTTTCTTTTGTTTTTTTATAGTCAATTCAACATTCTTTAAGGTAAGACCTTGTAGCGATTTTATCCACTCTTCTTCACATTCAAAAGGAACTAAAGCTGGAACAATATCTTCTATGGTATGGCCTAGTTTTTCAGACATTAAAAAGCCTTCTCCTGTTGAACCAGTTGTAGGATATGATACTCCGCCTGTTGCAAATATGAAATGATCTCCTTTAACCTCTTGGCCATCCAAAAGAATAACACTATTTATTCTTTTACCATCATAATTAACTTTAGTAACTTTTGTATTTAATCGAATATCTACATTATTACTTCTTAGAATCTTACTAAATGTTTTAATAACATCAGAAGATTTATCGCTTTCAGGAAATACCCTATCTCCGCGTTCAATTTTTAACTCTAATCCTGCTTCTCTTAACATATCCATCATATTCTCATTTGTAAATGAATAAAGTGAGCTATATAAAAAATGTGGATTTCTTGGTATTTGTTCAAAAAATTCATTGATATCCTTTGCATTAGTTATATTGCATCTTCCCTTACCTGTTATATATAATTTCTTACCAAGTTTCTCATTCTTTTCTATTAAAACAACATTGTGATTCTTACTAGCTGTAATGGCAGCCATCATTCCTGCTGGACCGCCTCCAATAACGATTACTTTTGTCATATTATCCTCCGTATAGTAACTTCTATGAATTAATATATTTCTTCATTATATATACTATAGTAAATTATTAGTTTTTTCAATAAATCTCTGTAAAATAATAAATATAAAACGACTTTAATTTAACTTAAAGTCGTTTTATATTATTTATTTTGGCCTCTAACAAAGTCAGAAACAACAGTTGTAAGCGGAACAGGTTCTACCTCAAACAAACCATCATGATTTATTGTGATTAAAGTCCCACCTCTTTGAGTATATTTTTTACTAATATCTGAATATCCCAAGAAGTCAATTGACATACCATATGTCATCATGATGCCCTGATAAGTTAGTGAAAGAGTATTTAAATGGTCATGACCACAGAAAATTCCTTTAATTATATCATTTTCTTCTGCCTTTTCAAAGAAGTCGGATTCATATTTTGATATTCCAAAATAATCGTTATTTTCACCAATACTACCAAAATTATATTCAACACTTTTATCTCCAAGTTTCATCTTCTCATATGCATCCTTGAACTCTGGTAGCGGCATATGAAAAAAAGCCAACGCTTTTAAATCAATATTTTGTTTTTTAAGTTTGGACAACTCTTCCATACACCATTCTGTTTGATCTTGATGAATGCAATCAAATCCACTATAGAACCATCCATTCCTGTACATATTTGAATCTAAAATAACAAGCGCCATTAGTAATTTCTCGTTATTATCATGTAACTTTATTATGTAATTACCTATACCAGTGAGATTTTTATCCCCTTTATCGAAAATACTATATTTGCCATCTAAAATTATCTCTGAAATTTGATTTTTATCACCTTTTGATCCCATTTCAATATCATGATTACCATACAAAAATGCATAAGGAATCTTAAATGAATCCATAAATTCAACTAGTTTTTTAGCCTGTTTAATATTGTTTCTTGTTCCAGTTTTTATTATGTAAGGAAAAATTGAATCTCCTGTTAGAATAATTAAATCAGGATTTGTTTTTTCTATAATTTTTGTTACAGCATCCATACCTAATTTATCTTGCTTTTTAGATAGTATTCCAAATCCAAAATGCAAATCAGTTAATTGTAATATTTTATACGGCCCTTCACCTATTTTTAAAACAAAATGATTATCTTTATCTTTGTAAAACATAGGATTATTATACATAGCTAATTCCTCCAATTTATTACGTCAATGGCAGCATAGCTCCAACTGCACAAATTATAGTAGATATTACCATTATAACTTGAAATGGCAATGTTCCAATTTTTCCACAGATTGGACTAACACCAGCTTTTTTCCTTGATTTATTATATGTAAATATAAGCATAATAGCAACAAGTACTACCACTCCAGACATTATTCTTGTCAAAATAATAAAACTACTTACACCAAATATAGCGAATAGTAAGGAAGGTATTGTAGCTACTAACCAACAAACCTTATTATTTATTCCAATCTGTTCATGGACCACATCTCGAAGACTTAAGGTATTTGACCAGAATGTCGTTAGAAGGGCAAATAATGAAAACACCCCAGCAAGAATGGCTGCCCATCCTCCAATACTCTCACCTAATTGAACATAAGCAAGTTCTTTATCTAATGGACCTTTCACCCCTAACAAAACAGTTGTTGTTACAATTAAGACGAAAATTGATGATATGGCAAAACCTAAGAAAATTGAAGTCCTAATTTTCTTTACATTACCATTCAATCCTTTAACCGATTGGATAACAGCTTGGTTTGCAGAAGTAGCAAAAACAACCATGCTAAATAACCCTAAAAGATTATTGATATGCATTTTTGATGCCTGCAATTCATTTAGTGGTTGTATGAATGTTCCCACGCTCATCGCTACTACGATAACCATCAAAACACATACTGTATACTTTTGAGCAATTCCTACAGTCTTCATTCCCATGAAAACTACGATACCAGCTAAAAGATAGTATATTACTTGTGCAGCTGAAAATGATATTTGCAGCCAGTTTTGAATGATTTGGGCTCCACCATTAATGTTACCACTGACACCAAGAATAATTGCTAATCCGTAAACTGTAAACATAATCCAACTAAAGATCTTTTTTGATTCACCTTTGAATAATTCGCCTTCGAAACTTTTAACAAGCTGAACTCCACCATTATTATACGATAACTCAGCAATAAGTAAGTGCAAGACAACATTAATAAAATATGCAAATATGACCATCCAGATAACGTCTCTAAGACTGTTTTTAGTTGCTAAATAAGGAACTGCTATAATACCCGTACCAATACTATGTCCAACAATCATACTCGTTGCTTCAAATACAGTAAAATTAGCTTCACTTTGTATTCTCATTCATATCCCCCCTCCATATTATAATTATACAAATTTCTAAATATTCCTTTAAAATATTCCATTAAAATATTTATTAATATCAAAATTTGTATAATTTTCAATGCACTCACTCTCTTTGTAAAAATAATATTTAAAGTAACTGTTCAGCTATAGAGATTCCAGTACGAAAATTTATTTATACTTGTTCCAAAATCTCAGCGTATCAATGAGTTATGGACACGTATAAATAAAGATTTGAGTTGGAATCTCTATATTGGAAAATTTCGATAGCTGTTTTATTATTTTTAGGTACAACAAATAGAGATAAATCCATATATCTATACAACAAATATTTTAAAACGCTAACTTGTACTAATGTAGGATCAAAGAAATTTTTTGTTTATTTATATCTGTGTTAATAGTTATTTTTTTAGCTTAATTTTGCTTGTTTTTTCAATAGAAATTGGTTTTTGATAGTCTATTATGATTTTATTGTTTTGGGTCAAAAGATTGAATAAACTTAATTAGCGGTTTGGGAGGAAACGAATGAAAAGTGGAATAAAAATTGAATGGCTATAAAAAAGAGTCAATCTTTTTTATAGCCTTAATCAAGATTTGAGAATGTAATTATATATATATGTTTAAAAGATATTTACATGTGTATTTCGCAAACTTCTTTAGTATAAGTGTTTATTTTAGTAAATACTTGATGGTCAGAAGCCCAGGGAAAACGCATACATAAATAGGGTGATTTGAGATTTTTTTATTCTTATAAAAATAATTAACTTAAAGATCCCAAAACTGAATATTCAGAAATTACACCCTATATTTACCCTGTAAGTATTTTTTGATTATTTTTTAACCGCGGAGTGGTGTGAATATAACTTTTTCTAGATATTCAACTTCCCATCCACATTTAAGCTTTTTTGTTTTTATGCCACCTTTAAATGTTTTCTCTTTCCTTAATAAATTCATTGATATATGCCTTATAACTGCCAAGTTTGCAGCTGAATGATCTTTTCTAATTCGGCATTTATCTTCATTGAATGATACATCTAACACCCAGTGAACTTTATTCTCTATTCCCCAGTGCTTTCGCACTCCTTTGGCAAAGAGTTCAACATTATCATTAAGACTAGTAATATAATACCTACGTTCAACACTTTCTTTATCATCAACTATACGCTTGCTTTCAACCATACCAATTCCATTGAGATTTTTCCAATCAGTTCTACACTCAAGCCATTCAATATCATTCACAAGGTAATATGTTCTTGTTTCAATTCTTCCATGGTCTTTCTCTTTTGTTTGATGATATTGATAAGTGAAATCTTCAAATTCATTATTTAATAGAGAATCAAAAAGTTTTGTATCAGTACAAAGATTCTTATGATTATCTTTTAGTGCTAAAATATAGTCTGCTTCTTTATCTACGATATTTTTAGCTATAGATTTTTGACATCCCATGGCATCTATCGTAACAACGGTGTCTTTAAGCTCTAAAAGCTTTAATAACTGAGGAATTGCTGTTATCTCATTCGATTTTTCATGTGTCTTTACTTGACCAAGAACAAGTTGATTTGCGTTAGCCCAAGCACTAACCATATGAGTTACTGAAGTATGAGTATTTTCATCATGAGAACCTCTCAATGTCTTGCCATCAATAGAAACAATTTCACCATCAGTTACATTGGTGAAATGTTTCATTAATTCAATGAAACATTCTTGAAATTCATCTGGTTTAATACATGAAATAACTCTGCTAAAAGTATCATGTGATGGAATTCCATGAGGCAATTCTAGGTATTTTTTTAACCATGCTTCTTTTGCTTGACCGAAAGCTTCCATTTGTGTCCACCCCTCAGCGCCGGAGGTTACCGCACACATGGCTATCGCCATTATATCTACTAATTTATGGCGAGAATTACTTCCTGTTCTAGGATCAGTTAATTCATTAAATACATCAAAAATAATTTCTTCAATATCGAATATGTCTTGTTTAATAGTAATCTTCCTTTCTCTTTTGTTCTACTTCATCAATTATAATCACTAATTGGCAAAAATAAAAGGGCTACCGCCCAAAAATCTTATATGCGTTTGCCCTGCATAGCACTATTGAAAAGTGCTATGGGGATTTGCTTGCCTTGTACAGATTATCTGACAGCTATCGAAATGCAGTAAGACTATCTAACAACAGACAAATTACTCATTATATTTCATAATCATTGCGTGTTCTTTTTTTACCGCATATGATAGCAACTATCATCACGATACATTCGGCAACTGTTATGCCAAGCCATATTCCGCGTTCACCAAATAATATAGGCATCATAAAGATGAAAATGCTATTAACAACAAAGCTCCTTAGTATTGCAATTATAAGAGCGGTCTTAGTTCTTTTGGTTGCAAGATAGTAAGTTGTGTATACAATATTGACAGCAGCAAAAACAAAGGAAAGTCCATAAATCGTAATGCATTGATAGGCAATTTTAATAAGATCGCTATCTGTGTTAAAGATGCTGATAATACTCTTTCCAAACACAATCATAATAAAATATACGATTATCGAAAGTAAAATATTTAGTTTCACTCCTTTGTGAAAGAAAAAAGTTTCCTTTTCTTTGTCTTTTTCCCCAAAGCTGCGGCTTAAAAGCGGTTGTATTCCTTGTGCAAGTCCGATAAATACGGCAAGGATAATGATAATTAAATAAGAAATAACTGAAAATGCAGATACCCCGATTTCACCAAGCATCTTTAATACTATAAAATTATAACAAAGTATTGTAACCGACCGGCTCATCTGCGTGACAAATTCTGGTGTACCAACCTTCATGATTTGAGTGATTAAACCTTTTTCCTTGACAGGCTTTGAAATTTTAAGCACACCTTTTTTAGAAAAGAAATGGGTGGATAATACCAAGCAAGCTAACAACTGACCCAGTCCGGAGGCAATTGCCGCACCCATTACGCCCATTTGCAGTGGGAATATAAACAGCCAATCAAGAAAAACATTACTGAGTGCACCCGCAATCATGCCCCAAAAGGCAATACGTGGATTGTTGTCATTTCTTACAAAAGCAGACAGTGTCATAGAGCTACAGAAAAAAACACCAAACATCACGTAATATCTGATATAGGTTGCTGTGCTGTCTAGCAAAATATCGCTTGCTCCCAAAAGCCGTGCAATCTGTGTTGGAAAAAGAACGCTTACAACACTCATGAAAAGGGCAAATAAAACAACTAAAAGCATACTTGCATTAAAAGAGTTGTTCGCCTTTTTATCTTCGCCTTTGCCAAAATGAATTGACGTAATGGTAGCGCCGCCCATCGTAACCATCATGGTAACCGCTGTTAAAATAGAGATGAATGGAGTTGCAATGTTAACACTCGCAAGCGCATTTGTTCCAATACCTCTTCCTACAAAAATCCCGTCTACTACAAAATACAATCCGGTTACCAGCATTGAAGCAATGGACGGAACCACGAAACGATAAAATTGTTTATTATTATTATTCATTATTTTCCTCCCGATATTTTAATCAAACTATTTATGTGCTACAATAAATAAGTATAAACTATTCCATTATGGCAGAGTCAATAGACTTAGGAGGATAAAATGGACAAATATTTATCAATTGGCGAGGTCGCTAAACTAAAAGGTGTAAGTGTAAAATCTCTGCGTTATTACGGTGAACTTGGAATACTTCCACCCGCATATATAAATAAAGAAACCGGCTACCGTTATTACACCATGAAGCAGCTGATCATTGTGGATTTAATCTGTTTTTGTGTGGGACTGGATATTCCGCTTAAAAATTTTCACAGCTATATCAAAGAAAATTCTACTTTAGATGTTGAAAAAATTATTTACGATGGGCAAGCGGTTGCTAAACTTAAAATTGAGAATCTTAGAATCGCTTTAGGAAAATTAGATAGCATAGCGGAACATCTTTCAGTCAGTCAAGAAATAAAGAAATTTGAAGGCTTGTATACTCGCACTTTTAGTGAGCGTTTTTTCCTTGTTACTCAGTGGGACGAAGATCATGCCGATATTCATTATTTTATAGAAAGCATTACAAAACTTTATAAGCTGAGTGAGCAGCATCATTTAACAAGCCTATACAATCAAGGGATTTTAAGATGTTACCATAACAATGTTATTCAGAATTTTGTTTCTTTGGAAGTCGTAAAGCCTTCCTTGTTGATAAATGATATTTTAACAATTCCAAAAGGTGAATATCGATGTGAATACTTTTCAAACGAGAATATTTTAATTGCAGCAGAAAAATATTCTAAAGAAACACACTATCCTGATGGCAGTATTGTTTTAGCTCAAGAAATTTATGATGCACGAATGGATATTCAACCTACTTCTCCTATCGAGGTGCAGGTGCTTATTCCGTAAAAAATCCTTGGTTATATTATAAACGCTTAGAAAAGGGGCTTAAGCCTATGCAATATCATACTTATATATTTGAAAGAATGCCTAATATTGATTTTAAAAATGACCCGGAAGTACTTCAAACTTTATTACATAGGGAGATCTACTAAAGATTGTTACTTAGCTAAAAAATAATAGAAAATTAAGCGGTTAATAACTGTCAATGTGACGTGTTATTAACCGCTTACTATCAAGTCTATATCAATTTTAAATCAAGACATATCATCTCGAAGCGCGTCAATGATATTTTCTTTTTTTATCTTACTAACGGCATACAGCATTGTAATGAACACCACAAGGAACACGCTGATTCCGATACTGCCCCACGGCAACACAAAATCGATATCGTCCGCACCGCCGCCGACCATCCCTTTGAAAATCAACCAAGAAGAAATTATCGCTATGGGAAGACCCAAGATCAATGCCCTCATACCATAAAAGGCACACTCGAAATTCATCATCTTTTGGAAACTGCGTTCAGACATTCCCACAGATCGAAGCATGGCAAGTTCTCTCCTGCGCAGCTTGATATTCGTGGAAATCGTGTTGAATACATTGGCAACGGCAATCAGCGAAATCATAATGATAATAGTAACCATGCTGACCACAGACGAGAGAATACCAAACCGGTGTGTGCGTTCGTTAAGTGAGATGTTAAATGCGTTATAAATCAAAAAAATGGAGCCTATCATGATAATGACAACTACAACGCCGCCAACTGAGTACAGAAACATATTGAACACGTTATCATCGGAAAGACCCATGAAGCGCAGCACATTATCGTTAAAGACATAAGCATACTTTTCAGCTGAGTTGCTTGCGTAAGCGTGAACTTCACGCGGATTTTTCAACGTGACAAATAAGCTGAAATCGTCCGCTGTTTCTGCGGCATCTGAGGTTGTAATTACGGCGTATCCCGGCGCTGAATCTTCCTCAAATCGAGGCGTTTGGCAGATACCGACCACCGTGTAGGTCCTCTCGCCCTGCGGCACAAGAGTTTCACTCTCGGCGGAGTACGAATCACCCTGCCCGAGATTCTTGTTGCCATTCATACGACTTCCCACAGCAAGTGAAAAGGTCTCGCCAACCTAGATTTTGACACCGCCTTTTGCTGCAACGCTCCCGGAAACAAGAATCTCTCCGCTGTTTTTCGGCAGCCTGCCGGAAAATAGGGTGATAGGCAGGGCATCAAAGGTTTTATCACTATATCCAGCTATAAAAAGATACGGCTTTTTGGGGGGGTTCCCTCCGTCAAGTTTTGCATAGCCAATATTTTCAAATACCGCGGTATTAGCTGCTCCCTCGTCATGGATTCGTTCCTGTACGAAAGAAGAAGGGACGTCCAAAAACTCGACATGCCAACCGCCGTATTTCTGGGCTGCACCATTTGCCATATAGTTCAGTAGTGAAACTCCAAAGGTAGCGACTGCCGTAATCATTGCAGCAGACAAAACAACTCCAATAATCGTTACAAGGGTTCTTGTGCGGCTCTTTTTCAGACCTTTCAGGGTAACTTTGTTCAAAATATTCATGGACGCACCACCCTCTCGTCTCGCACTACTTTGCCGTCTGATATGCCGATAATGCGATCTGCTTGCAGGGCTATATTTTCGTCATGAGTGACAAGGATCAGTGTCTGCCCATATTTTTTATTACTTTCTTTCAGTAGTTTGATGATTTCATGCCCATTCCTGCTATCCAAACTCCCCCTTTTCGATTGTAAGCGAAACATGGTCAAGTGCGGTAACTTGGTTTTCGCCCTTACCGTAGACTTTGCATAAATCTTCAATTTTTTAAAAACTCCATTATGTGAGCCTCCTTTTTTATGTTTACCCATATAATAGAACTTTTGCGTTACATTTCAGTGACTTTCAGGTGAGAGATTTGTCACTTTGGGAAACGAATGGAAAATATCGCACCGCCCTGCAGGTGATTTTTGGCGGTGATCGTCCCTCCCTGCCGTGTTATAATCATCTTGCAAAGAGCCAATCCGATCCCGTATCCTGTGGTACTTGCGTTTTTCCCACGATAGAACCTGTTGAACAGGCAGGGCAAATCTTCTTTTTCAAATCCCGCGCCGCTATCGTGGATGGTAATCTTGGTAAACAAGGAGAACAAAATGGCAAACTGTCGAAACTCTCTATTCCGAAGCATACTCTTCCCCCAATCTATACCCTATCCCACGAACAGTTAGAATAATTTGTGGTCTTGCTGGGTCTTTTTCTATCTTCTTTCGCAAGCGTTTTATGTACACGGTCAATGTATTGTCATTGACAAACTCGCCTGCCGCATCCCATAATTCGTCAAGTAGCTTGCCCCTTGTGATAATATTTTTGGGGTTATTAATAAACACCAGCAACAAGCGGTATTCTAATGCTGAAAGGAAAATCTCGCTTCCGTTTTTTTTCACAACGCCGCTTGTCGTATCCACATGAAGCCCAGAAATTTCAAAGCCCGCCCCGGAACGCCCGCTTTTTCGCAGGGCGGTTCCAATTCGCGCAATCAATTCACGCGGACGAAAAGGCTTGGTGATATAGTCGTCTGCGCCCATGTTCAGCCCGGTAACAACACTCCCCTCATCGTCGTAAGCTGTTAGAAAGATAACGGGAATATCTTGCGATTCTTTGATTTCCGTGCAAACCGTAAAGCCATTTCCGTCAGGCAAAGAAATATCAATCAACGCCAAGTCAAATTTATTCCCTCCAAGGGCGGCAAGGGCGTCACCTCGCGTAGAAGCGTGGGTGACCGTAAATCCTTCCGAGCGGAGCAAAAGTATAAGATTTTTAGCGATTGCCTTATCGTCCTCAACTAAAAATATCCGTTTCATTTATTTTCACCACTATTTACTTTATTGCGCCTATATCGTCCGTCAACCGGAACAAGCCATGTATTTCCCAATTTTTCGCTGCTTCTTTTGTCGTTATATAATTCATTCTCAATCCCTCCAATTCTCTTATTATATTTCTTTTATCCGAAATATACAACTAATTAATAGGTCCAGATTATTTTCCAAATCCATATTTAGTATCTTCTCAAATAAATACGTTAGATAATTCAAAAGTTCTCTGAGAATGTAATTTCATGACTACCCATTTTTGGATTTTCCCGATTACTCCAAGCTGATAAATAGCTTACTAAAAAGAAAAGGAAAGCCTATGGCTTCCACAACAAATTCAAATATGATTTTCGTTATTTCACTGCTAATTTAAATAATACTCCGTCTAATCTAGCGAGTTATACTTGAATGGGTTTATGTATCCATTCATTTCTAAAATTAATTTTATATCATTTATATATTTAGGATTAACTTCATAATTAATCAGCAAATGATATGCTTCAATTATACAAGCCATTTCTTTAACGCTAAGATTTTTATTCTTAGCATATTCTATAAAATCCTCTACATTTTCATTACTATAATCAACGGCTAATAACTGAGTTCTACTGATTAATTCCTTAGTTAGCTTTTCACGTCTTATCTTCATGTTTTTTATATAACAAAACATTCCCCCAAAAGATGCAATTAGTGAAACTGGAATCATATACTCTATAAGTTTATTATTTTTACTCATAGTCCCCTCCTGAAAATTACTTTAATTAATTATATTTCATTATTAAGAATTTAATACTAATTCTTAGAGTTATTTTTTGTAGCTTCTTTTAACAGTTGAAAGAATCTTATTACTCTTTTTTTTAAAACAATCTCCTTATCTAGTGAACGAGCCATTTCGTTCATTATATCTATCCCCATTTTTTTATATCTATCAACTTCTTTCTTGAATTCAAATAACTCAGATTCTCTTAAAACTCTAGCATCTTTTTCTAATATTTCTATTTCATTTTTAATATTGTACACTTGCCTAATTACCCTTACTAGCTTTCCTGCAACATTCTCATCATTAATATAATCAGGATCATTATGCCAATTATTATATATTGCAATCATTTTGACTTTATCGTTATTTTTATAGGCTTCATTTACATCACTCATAAGTCTAGTTAGTAGTTGCTCTTCACACATATCCTTACTTCTATCTGGATGTATTTCCTTAACAATTTCTCTATAAATAGATTTAATGTCTTTATTTTCATTCTTACTATTCTTAAATGTTAATGACTCAAAAGATATTTCCGCTTCCTTAAACATTGATTGGAATTCTTTTTTATTAAATTTATCTATCTTTTTGTATTCTTTAAGCTGATAATCAAGTTTATCAATTGTTCTATATCGAACAGCTAGCTTCCTAATAAACTTTTCTTCAAATTTCATAATTGTCTTTTTAAATATTATTAAATGTTCTTTCTTCATTTCATATTCTTTTTCAAGTTTATCGAATTCTTTTAGATATTTAGTATATTCTTTTTCTTCAGGAGATATTAATTCTTCTATCATATTCTATACTCCTTTGCGATTATTTACATTAGTAATTAAATATCATTAATACTTTAAGTTTATTACTTATTATGTTACATTAATTAATACGATAAGTTATCATTAAATTATGTTCCAACAATGCTTGAACGATGAGATTAACAATTGAGTTAATTCAAACTTACACATATAATGCTTCATAATAGTATATGCAAATTGCTAGATTATGCAATTAATCTTTAGTAAGGATTTCAATAAATTCATTCATTTCTTGATTTCAATGTGTTAAATTGTTATAATTTAGAAATAAACCAAAATAACTCAAAGAGGTACAGCATGAGACATATTTTTATTATTAATCCAAATTCAGGAAAATCCAAAGCTTGCGAATATATTCCCATAATAGATGAGATATTCAAGGAAAGAAATGATGACTATGAAATAATAAAGACCGAACATGAAGGACATGCTATTGAAATAGCTAAAAGCTTTTCTCAAACTGATAATATTAGACTATATGCTATTGGCGGGGATGGAACTATCAATGAAGTCATAAATGGTGTTAATAACTCAACTATCCCTATAGGAGTAATACCCGCAGGAAGTGGAAATGATTTTATAAAAAGCGCATATGATGATCTAAGCAATGCTCCAACTGAAATTATTAATTCATTAATAGATGGTGTAACAGAATATGTTTCATTGGGTAAAATAAATGATTCTTATTTTGTTAATATATCATCTATCGGATTTGATACATATGTTGTGAAAAATGCTAGACTAATAAAAAAACTTCCTTTAATTCCGGGAAACATAGCTTATTTAATTTCAATCTTTGTAACTTTAGTTACTTATAAAAAACAAAATATTAATATAATAATTGATGGAAAGAAAATAAATACCAAAGTTTTTTTAGTAGCCTTTGGCATAGGAAAATATTATGGGGGTGGAATGAAGGTTCTACCTAAGGCATTACTAAATGATGATAAGTTTGATATTTGTATAGTCCACAGTGTTCCTAAATTAATTGTATTGTTACTTTTCCCAAAATTGATAAAAGGTGAGCATCTTACAGAAAAATTATCTAAGTATATAATTTATAAAAAAACATCAAAGTTTCAAATTATTGGTGAAAAACCAATGCTTGTGAATAGAGATGGAGAAATATATACTTACAATAATATTGAATGTACAATAATTTCCAAAGGCTTTTCATTAATAAAACCTAAATTTAATAATAAAAAGATCAATAATTAAATATATTACTTAAATACTTTAATTTAAAAGTTTGAAATAAAAAAAGACTATTACAAATGCAATAGTCTTTTTTCCCTATTTACTTAATTCAACTGCAATTTGAGCTCCAAGTTTTGCGTTGTTTAATACTAATTTAATATTTGAGTCTAAACTAGCACCTTTAGTAATTTCTTTAACCTTAGATAATAAGAACGGTGTACTCTCTTTACCTCTAATCCCGTTCTCATCAGCTTCTTTTAAAGCTTCTTCTATAGCATTAGTTATTGTATCATAATCCATAGCAAACTCTTCTGGAATTGGATTAGCTATAACCACTCCTCCATTCATATTAAGACTCCATTTTGTATCTAATGTGTCTGCAATTTCTTTAGGGGTATCCATTCTGTGGTCAACATTAAATCCACTCTTTGTTGTATAAAATGCAGGTAATTCTTTAGTCTTATATCCCAGTACTGGTACACCATTAGTCTCAAGATATTCAAGGGTTAAGCCTAAATCTAGAATTGATTTTGCCCCAGCACAAACTACAGCTACATTCGTTCTAGCTAATTCCTGTAAGTCAGCTGAAATATCAAATGTCTCTTGAGCACCTCTATGAACTCCACCAATACCTCCAGTAGCGAATACTTTAATTCCAGCCATTGCTGCAATTATCATTGTTGTCGCAACAGTTGTAGCACCATCTAATTTCTTAGCAACTATAACCGGTAAATCTCTTCTTGAAGTTTTAATAACATTTAGACCTTCTTTTCCTAAGTATTCAATCTCAGCTCTTGTTAATCCAACCTTCAGTTGTCCATTAATAATAGCTATTGTTGCTGGTATAGCTCCATTTTTTCTTATTTCTTCTTCCACTAGAAGAGCAGTCTCAACATTTTGTGGATAAGGCATACCATGTGATATAATCGTAGATTCCAATGCTACTACAGGCATATTATTCTCTAAAGCTTTTTTTACATCCTCATTAATTGATAAGTATTTTTCTAACATATCTCTATCCCCTTTTTATGAAATTTATTTTCTCAAATCTTAGTTTTAATATTTCTTCACATAACTTTTCATTTATTGTCTTCTCTGATTCTAGAGCAAGAATTGACGTAGCTATACCATGCTTTACGCTTTCTTCTATATCATAATCTTTCATATATGCATAAGTAATTCCAGCAATAAAAGCGTCCCCGGCTCCAGTTGCATTAATAACATTTACATCATGTGTGCATAAATGTCCACTCTCTTTACCATTTGTGTAGTAAACACCATCACCACCTAATGAAATAAATACATTCTTTACACCTTTTTCGAGGAAAAATTCACCTACTTTAGTTAATGATTCATTGTCAGTTATTTCAATACCACTTAGAATTTCTGCCTCAATTTTATTAGGCTTTACTGTATGAAATTTACCTATTAACTCTTTAACTTTTAATGCTTTAGTACTTGATACACAATCTAAAATAAAGTTGCAATCATAATTCAATAGCAGATATTCAATAACATCTTTTCTTAAGTTAGTATCTAAGACACAATACTTAGCATTAACAATATACTTCTCAAAAGCTTGGATTTCTTCTATACCTATTTCCTCAATCACATCCATATGTGCTATAGCAACGGTCATATCGCCTGTTTCATCCATCACTGATAGATATGTAGATGTACTTTTGTTGTTATACTTAATAATACCCTGAATATCAATATTCAAAAGTCTTGAATGTTCAATAATCTTATTTCCATAAACATCATCCCCAACAGCTGATATTAAACCAGTGTTGATTCCTAATCTTGCAATATTCTCGCAAATATTTCTTCCTACTCCGCCTAAGGAAGTAGTAACAAATCCTGGATTAGAATCATGTTTCTTAAGTTTATTAAACGGAGATCCTTGAATATCTATATTTGAACCTCCAATTATTAGTACATATGGTTCTTCATTAACTATATACCCTTTCCCTAATATAAAGCCTTTCTTAGTTAGGTTTGTAATATGAACAGCTACTGAAGATCTTGTAATACCAAGTTTTTCAGCAAGTTCTTTTTGTGATATCATAGGTTTATTTTTTATCATTCTGAGAATTTCTCTTTCTCTATTTGTCATGAGCTCACCTCACTTCATTAAGCATTTGCTTATTAATTAAGCACTTGATTATATCGCTATTATAACTAAGAAAGAAAAAAAAATCAAGTATTAATTAATTAATACTTGATTTTTTTATGAAATTTTATTTTCACTATTTTAAATTATATTTTTATAATCATAATTTTATTTTATTCATCCCACATATCTTTACATAATTTGTCAATATCTTTTTTATTTTCAATTGTTGTTTCATAATCTACACAAATTACATTATCCTTAATGTAAACACAATCACCTTCTCTTATCTTATCCACAATTTCATAATCAGCTAAATTCAAATTAATACAAGATTTATTATCATCTACACAAGTTAAAATACCATTTTCTATTCTATCAACTATTAATTTCATAATTGAACGATGATGATATTTCAAGAACTTCTATTGTTTTTTTGTTGTTGGATTTGCAACTACTAAGAGAACAAGTTATTACTACTAGTAATAAAAGAAAGAAAAATAACCTTATTTTTTTACGAATTACCATCATTTCCTCCTCATTTATATAAATAATATGCCTTCAATTTACCCATAATATAGTATAACATAAAGAAATAGAATAATTCAAATTATAAATAACTATACCGATTATGTTTAGTCCGTGAAAAAAGGGTTGATTTTTAAATTTTAAAGTACTATAATCAAAATAACAATAAAGGTTAGCAAATAATTATTCTTATTTGCAGAAAGGATGATATGATGGATTGCGTAAAAATGAGTAATTTAGCATATAATGAATTTGTAAAATTCTTAGATGAAAGAAACGTTGAAAACAAAACTTTAAGAGTGTTTTTAGCAGGCAATGGCTGAGCAGGCCCAATTTATAACTTAGCTCAGGATGAGGCTAAAGAGACTGATTATGTTACAAAGATTAAGGAAGTAACGTTCATAATGGATAAAGAAGCATGTGATGCTGTTGAAGGTGTTACAATTACATCTGGCGAAGAAAATGGTAAAGGCGGTTTATCTGTTGAACCAAATCTTCAAACTGGTGGCGGATGCTCTAGTTGCACTAGCTGCGGCTAACATAAAAAAGCACGAGTAATCGTGCTTTTTTTAAATTGAGAATGATGGTTAACTATACTTTATTTCACTATGCCGTTTTGCTACAATTTCCTTTGCTTTATTATTGGCTCTTTCAAATAAATCGGATTCATCCTCATTAACTAACTTTCCATCTTTAACAACAATCTTACCGTTAACTATGTTATAATCAACTAAACTTGAGTTACCACAACAAACTAACCCATAGGTAATATCGTGACATCCACTGAAAGATATTTTTTCAACATCAATCAATATCATATCTGCAACAAAATTTTCTTTAAGGATCCCAACGTAGTCACGTCCTAGTACTTTTGCTCCCCCATAAGTAGCTACTCTTAAAATTTCATGTGCACTTAAAGCTTCTGTGCCATATTTAAGATGATTTAGAAGATATGCTCTCCTAACTTCCTCCCACATATTAGAACCATCATTTGAAGCACTACCATCAACAGCTATAGAAATAGGTATATTATTTTTAAATAATTCACTCGTTCTACAAATACCACTATTTAATTTCATATTTGAAGTAGGACAATGAGCAATACCAGCACCTTTAAGAATCTTAATATCATTATCTGATAAATGAATACCATGAGCAAACCATACATCACTTCCAATCCACCCTACTTGTTCCATAAGTTCTGCTGGTCTGCAGCCATAAATATTCTTACAGTAATCTTCTTCATCAAAGGTTTCAGCAAGATGAGTATGTAAAAATACTTTCTTGTATTTTCTGGCCAATTCAGCTGTTGAAATCATAATTTCTTTTGAGACAGAGAAAGGTGAGCATGGCGCTAATGCTATTCTTGTCATTGCATCAAATGAGGAATCATGATAAGTATCAATAAGTCGTTTAGAGTCTTCAAGAATAGTAGTCTCATCTTGTACTACACTATCTGGAGGTAATCCCCCATCACTCTTTCCTCTAGACATAGATCCTCTAGTAGAATGAAAACGTATACCTAGTTCTTTAGCTGCTTTAATTTGAAAATCAATTAGATTCCCCCTTGAATTATTTGGAAAAAGATAATGATGATCCGACGATAATGTACATCCTGTTTTAAGAAGTTCTCCTAAAGCAATCTTTGCACCAAGATATACAGTTTCCTCATCAAGATACTTCCAGAATTCATATAAATCTATTAACCAAGGAAAAAGTGGTTTTTCTTGAACGTTTCTTATGCATCTAAACATAGCTTGGTAAAAATGATGATGAGTATTAACAAATCCAGGTAGGACTGCATACTTGGAGCAATCAATAAGCTCTTCATCTCCTTGTATTTTTAAGTTTTCAGCTATCTTTATGATAACGTTGTCAGTAATCAATAAATCAATTCCTGTGGTAATCTGTTCCTTTTCACCACACGGAATTAGATATTTAATATTTTTAAGTAATATTTTTGACATATAATCTCCCCCTTTACAATATTATACCATATGTTTGAAAAGGAGTTAAATATTTCAATGTTATTTTAACATTTCCCATCAAATTTTATTTCTAAATCTCCATCGATTAATAATTTTTTTAGCTCTGTATAATCTACTTCTCCTTCAGTGAACTACCCTCCACTTACTTCGTTGAAGCGGGAGCTTCTTGGTCAATACTCCCAATGGAGCAAGTTTACCCAAGCTTACAAGGTCGCACCGACCTCAGTTATTACCAAAACTATATAGCTAGTTTCAGTAGATTTTTACTTGCATTTATATCCCTATCATTCTTCCTATTACAGTTAGGACAAGTCCATTCTCTAAGTCCTAGATTCTTTACTTCTAAATTTTTATAGCAACATTCAGAACATAGTTGACTACTAGCATAATTTGATGGTGCTATAATTAGTTCTCTTCCATACCATTCAGCTTTATATTCTATCATTCTTCTAAATTCATACCATGATACTTCGCCTATTGCCTTTGCTAGCTTACCATTCTTCATCAAGTTTTTTACTCGTAAGTCCTCTATAACTATAGATTGGTTTTCTCTTATTAATTTTATAGACAACTTGTTTAGAAACTCTTTTCTTTGGTTGGTTATTTTCTCATGCAATTTAGCAACTTTTAATCTAGCCTTGTATCTGTTATTACTACCTTTTTTCTTTCTCGATATGCCTTTTGTAACTTAACAAGTCTTTTTTCTGATTTTCTTAACCACTTAAGATTATCAACTCTTTCTCCATTGTAGCATATTGCAAACTCCTTTAAGCCAACATCAACGCCTACTTTATTTTCTACCTTTGGTAGCTTTATATTTTCAGTATCAATCAATATAGAAATATAGTATTTATTGCTTGGTGTCTTTGATATAGTACAATTCTTTATAATTCCGTTGAATTCTCTATGTAATTTTATTTTAATCATAGATTTTAATTTTGGAATCTTAATATATCCATTCTCAATATATACAGTACCTTTTTGGTTATTAGTTGTTTACTATGATAATTACTTTTCTTGCTTTTGAATTTGAGAAATCCTACAGATTTATCTCTAAAGAAATTTTTATATGCTTTATCTAAATTCATTTGAGCATTAGCTAGAGCCAAACTATCAACGTCATTTAGCCACTCATTTTCTTTTTTGTATTGTGCAGGAGTTGGATATTTAATTTTTTTTATATCTAAGTCTTTATTTTCTTCGTATGATTTTATCCTATCAGCTAACATTTGATTATAAATAAATCTAGTACAACCAAAAGTTTTTGCTAAATAGAATCTCTGTTTGAATTTGGATACAATCTATATTTATAAGCCTTTAGCAACTTCCTCACCTCATTTTTCCCCTTGATTTTGTATATATTTTTTTACAACTTCAATTGGTGAACCACCAGTTGTTAAAAGACAATAACTTCTACTCCAAAAATTCTCTTTCCATAGTTTTTTCTTTCTTAATGATTATTTATACCTAATTTTATCATTATCGCTCATTTCTATTATTTCCTACTGATTACGTTTTATAATAAAAAAATAAAAGAAGCAAATATTTCTACGCATTCATCTCCCACTTATAGAAGATGAAAGACTTCTGCTAGTTACGTTAAAATATTTTGTGCTCGTAAATGAATTGGATATGAACCATTGATATTGTTCCCTAATATCACTACTAGATAAATTAATTAAGGAAATTTCATATTTTTTTATAACATCCTTTATAACATTCTCTTCGATAATTATTTCTTTGGAAACTACTAGTACAACAGCTATAAGCATAATTAGCAACATATAGTAAAACTTCTTCATTTCCCTCCCACCCCTTATTATTCTTAATTTTCTAAATATAACAACAATTGAAAATCTATTGATTATTTCATACAAATTTATTATAATGTATTTAAACAGAATATTATAGTGATTGATTAATATTGGAAAAGAAATTTATTTTCTACCGTAGGGGAAAGATATGTTTTGCTAGACTCATATCGAAGCTTTCAGGTTCCATAACAATATTAAGACACAATCCTGGAAAGTCCATTAAATTGGCATCGAAGAAGAAACTTATATGAGACATATAGGGAAGCTTTCAGATAAACAGACAGGGGAAATTTAGCACTTTATTTTCCCATGTCTTTTTTCGTTATCTGTAGGCTTCTTTTTTGTGTCCCAAAAAGGAGGATACGTCAATGGCAATGATCAAGGGTATAGGATTACTTATACTTTTTTTAATCGCTTTTTCGCTATTTAGCTTTAAAGCGCCAAAGGGTATGAAAGCAATGGGGGGAATGGCTGAAGCAGCAGTAGCAGCCTTTCTTGTTGAAGCAGTACATAAGTATGTAAGTGGAGATTTATTAAACCTTACTTTTTTAGGTAAAGTAGGTGAAGCATCTGGCAGTATGGGTGGAGTTGCAGCTGCAATTCTTGTTCCATTAAGTATGGGAGTAAACCCTACTTATGCTGTTGTAGCTGGTGTAGCTTGTGCTGGTTATGGAATACTTCCTGGTTTTATAGCAGGTTATGTTGTAGGATTATTTGGTGAAAAATTAAAGGAAAAACTTCCATTAGGATTTGACATAATCGTAGGAGCTCTTTTAATTGCCCCAATTGCTAGATTTGTAGCATTTGGAGTTGATCCATTTGTTACTGCAGCTTTAGAATATATTGGTGGCGCAGTAACTATAGCAGCAGCCCAATCACCTATCCTTATGGGATTCATACTTGGTGGCGTTATCTGCGTTATAGGGACATCCCCTCTTAGCTCAATGGCATTAACCGCAATGCTTGGACTTGATGGACTAGCTATGGGAATAGCTGCAATTGCATGTGTTGGTGCGGCTTTCACTAACGGAATGACTGTTAAAAATTTGAGACTTGGAGATAAATCTAATGTTATTGGAATAATGCTTGAACCTCTTACTCAAGCAGATATTGTAACATCTAATGCAATACCTATCTATGGTGTCGGATTCTTTGGAGGCGCTATAGCTGGTGTTGGAGCTGCTGTTCTTGGAATAATAAATAATGCACCTGGTACTGCATCTGTTATCCCGGGATTATTAGCACCATTCGGATTTAACCCACCACTTAGAGTTATTGCTGCTATAATTATTGCAGCTATTGGTGGTACCGTAGTTGGAATAGTAGGTTCATCTCTTATGATAAAATATAGAAAACCTCAAGTTTAAAATAAATTCTTGAATTAGAATAAGGCTGAAGTCTTATTCTAATTTTTTTTATTTATGTTATAATAAATGATGAGAATAACTAATGAAAAGGATGATGGAAAATGTACAAACTTATAGCCTTAGATATGGATGGCACCCTACTTAATGAAAATAAAGAAATATCTTCTGAGAATAGAAATGCAATACTTGAAGCACGTAAACTTGGTGTAAAAATTGTACTAGCTTCTGGGAGACCATTAAAAGGTGTCTTAAAATATGTTAAAGAATTAGAACTTGATAATGGCGAAGAATACACAGCAGTTTTTAATGGCTCATTAGTTCAGAACAATGCAACAGGTGAAATTATCAGTAAAACAACGCTTTCACTAGATGATTACAAAAACTTATATGCATTAAGTCAGCAACTTGGTGTTCATATTCACGCACTTACAGATCATGATGTTATAACACCAATGAAGAATGAATACACAGATATTGAAGCTAATATCAATGGAATAAGTCAAAGAGAAATTCCTATTGAAGAAATAGATTGTAACACAACTATAGTTAAAGTAATGATGGTAGACTCTCCTGAGAATATAAATAGAGTCATTAGTGAACTACCAAGTGTGCTTCATGAACAGTATACCATTGTAAGAAGCGCACCTATTTTCCTAGAGTTTTTACACAAAACAGTTAATAAGAGCACTGGCATAGCAAAAATTGCTGATAGATTAAACATTAAAAGAGAAGAAATTATTTGTGTTGGAGATGCAGGAAATGATTTGCATATGATAAATTATGCAGGATTAGGCGTTGCAATGGGTAATGCCTTTGATGATGTTAAAGAAGCTGCAGATTTTATTACATTATCTAATAATGAAAATGGTGTTGCCCATGTTATCAAAAAATTTATTTTAGATATAGAAAAAACAGCTTAATTACACGTAAAAAAGATCAGAACTAGATGTTCTGATCTTTTTTATTTACTCAGCTATTCTAAAAAAGAATACCTGCAATTGAGGCAGTCATAAATGCAGCTAATGACCCACCAATCAAAGATTTTACTCCAAGTTTTGCAATCTCAGATTTTCTGCTTGGTGCAAGTCCACCAATGCCACCAATCTGAATAGCAATAGAACTAAAGTTAGCAAATCCACATAATGCATAAGTTAAAATAACAATTGTTTTAGCTTGCAATGCTCCACTAGAAATCATTGGAGCCAAATTAGCGTAAGCTACGAACTCATTAAGTACAATTTTTTGTCCTAAAAGATCTCCTGCAGCAATTATATCCCCTGCTGGTACCCCCATTACATATGCTAATGGTGCAAATAATCTACCTAATATCCAGCTTAAGTTAAGATAATCCATTCCCACTAGGTCCCCTACACCACTAATAATAGCATTTACTAACGCAACAAGTGCTGTAAAAGCTAGAAGCATAGCTCCAACATTAAGTGCTAATGATAATCCTTCACTTGCGCCACTTGCAGCAGCATCGATAACGTTAGCATGCGTAGAATTTAATTCCATTTGAACTTTACCTTTTGTAACCGGTTCTTCTTTTTCAGGAAGCATAATTTTAGCAATAACTAAACTTGCTGGAGCAGACATAATACTTGCAGCTAATAAGTGTCCAGGATCTACACCCATAGCAGCATAACCAGCCATAACTCCACCAGCAACAGTTGCCATACCACCAGTCATAACAGTTAATAATTCTGATCTTGTCATTGTTTCAATAAACGGTTTTATAACAAGTGGCGCTTCTGTTTGTCCAACAAATATATTAGCAACTGCAGATAATGTTTCTGCACCTGATGTTCCTAAAAGCTTAACAATACCTTTAGCTAATACTTTTACAAGAAGTTGCATAGCACCAATATGATATAAAATACTCATAAATGAAGAAAAGAATATTATCGTTGGCAGAATCTTTAATGCGAATACAAACCCTGCTCCTTCAACATTCATAAGATTACCAAATAAGAACCCTGTACCTGCTTCTGTAAACTCCAATAATTTTGTGATACAGTTTGACATCCCCTGGAAGAAGTTCTTCCCTGGCTCAAATTTTAAAATAAGAAAAGCGAATCCAATTTGCATTATAATCCCAATACCAACTAATTTCCAATTAATTTTCTTACGGTCTTCAGAACATAATACTGCGATACCTATTAATACAAATAACCCAATAATACCAACAATTTTATCCATCTGTACTGCCCCTTTACTTTTGTTCTAATTTTTCATATGTTCAATTATTACTTAAACCGGTTAAACAACTTCTTTAATTTATCATATTTTATTATAAAATTCAATAATTTTTACAGAGTTTCGATGAAATTAATCGTTATTTTGTCGTAATTCGTTTATTTGAGTCTAATAACAGATTTTCATCTATCCATTTAATTAGACTTTTCATATCTTTTTCAAGGTTTTAAAAAGATATAATTCAGAGCCAAAATAATATTTTGGAACATATTAAAAAGAAGCTCATAAGTGTATGCTTTTTATGAGCTTCTTTTAATATGTCTTTTAAAATTAGGCATTATATATTTTGGTTAATTTTTGTATAATTTGAATTATAAAATACATTATACCTATTAATGGTTTAGACAAGTAATATAAAAATAGTTTAAGTCTAAGTGTATTACAGTACAATAACTCATTCAGACACCCTTTCCTTGATTTGAATTGTTTTTCACAATATAGTACAATGAAAGTCCTTCTTGTTTAGCTTTTAAAAATAAAGCTAACGTTAATTTATATTACTTAATTTTATTTTGCATATGTAGTGGGAATACATATGCATTTTTTTACAGTTTTATTATACTACAAATTGATTAAAAATTCAAAATATTTTATTTTTTGTAAATAACTTTTCTTGTATAGTATCTTATATTTATTACCATATTATTAATAGATAAGTATTAATTTAATTGAATGGAGATGATATTATGCTTCGAATATATGCTGTATCGGATTCTATAGGTGAAACTGCTGAATTAGTAGCAAAAGGAATTGCCTCTCAATTTTCTGAACAGATACATATTACCAGAATACCTTACTTAAAAACCATAAAAGCTGCACAGAAATTTTTAGAAACAATAAAATTAGAAAAAAATCTTATCATCATTTCAACAATAATTTTAAGTGAAGTCAAAGAATTTATGGTGCAGAATTGTATTGATTTAAATATTTGTTTTATAAGTGTTCTGTCACCTGGCATTAATATAATATGTCAAAAATTCAATATTAAGCCTGTTTTTAAGCCAGGTAATATCTGGAACATGGATGATGAATATTTCAGAAGAATTTCTGCTGTAGAATTTGCTATTCAATATGATGATTCTAAAGATTATAACGGATTAGATATTGCTGATATAGTACTTATAGGTCTTTCGCGAACTTCTAAAACTCCGCTTTCAATGTACTTAGCTTATAAAGGATTAAAAGTGATTAATATCCCCATAATACCAGAAATACCTCTTCCACAAAAGCTATTTGAAATTGACAAAAGAAAGATTATTGCTTTAACAATAGATCCAATTAAGCTAATAGAAATACGCAAACATAGATTAGAAAAATTCGGATGGGCACTCAAATCTTCAGGATACATAGATGAAAAGAGAATTTTAGATGAATTAGAATATGCAGATACCATATTTAAAAAAATTAATTGTAAAAAGATAGATGTTACAGACAGAGCTATTGAAGATACTGCTTTAATAATATTAAATACTATAAAAAAGGCGCATTACTCCCACAATTGAGACTTGCCTGCCTTTTTTCTATTCTTACTTAGTTAACTCTCCATTATTACATCTTTCATTTTTTGTGTATGTGGTATGTCCACCTGTATTAACTCTATATTTTTTAATTTATAAATTGGAGATATATCTAATATTTTATTACTATTTAAATAAATTTTCTCTAATGATTTTATATTTTCTAATACGTCAATAGATTGAATAGAATTATTACTAAAGTTTATAATTTTTAAGTTACTTAAATCTTTTAGTGGTGTAATAGAAGAAATCAAATTATCTTGCCCGTATATTATTTTAAGTTTTTCGCAATAAATTATTGGTGTCAAATCTCTTATTTCATTTTTATTTATAGATAAATATTCAAGATTAACAAATTTATTAAGAAACTCAATATTACTCAATTTCATGTTGGATAATCCTAATCCCTTAATCTTCAAAATATTTTGTGGTAAGTAGTCTAGTGCTTCTTTAGATAATCCATTGAAATCAATTATTTCAATATTAGACCAGTTTAATTTGCCTAATGGAGATAAAAACACAAATGGATTTTTGCCGATATACAATGTTCTTAATTCTTTTAAACTCATCAAAGGAGTTAAATCATAAATTAGATTTCCAGTCAAGAACACCTCCTGAAGTGACTTTAACTCTTGTATTACTCTTATTGATTTGATTCTGTTATAAGATAAATCAATTTTTTTTAGTTTCTTTAGATTAATTAGTGCTGAAATATCTTCTATTTTATTAGAACATAAGATCAATTCTTCGAGATTTACCAAATTTTTAAGCTTAGATATATCTTCCAATTCACCGAACCAAATCTCCAAGGAAGTTATATTTTTAAGATTTTCTAGAAAATCAAGATTTTCTATATGTATTTTCCATATACTTAAGGACTTAAGATTAGTTAATTTACTAATATCATCTAATGATGTTACATTAACTTCGTAATTATTTATAAATAATTTTTCAACTCTTAAAATATCACTCTCAGTCAGTGATTTATCAAATTGATTTAATTGTTCCCTTATTAAACGTTCTATTTCTGGGTCTTCAAATATAATCTTTGATTCTAGTTCGATTTTATCTGATGAATTATAATTAATTAATACGCATCCTAGTATTGTGATAAGAATAACATTCACAGCAATTATAAAAACTATAGTTTTCTTTTTACTCACATAAACCACCTAAACCCTTTCTAAGTTATACTCCATTAAATTTTTATAAGGCATATTAAAAGTTTTAAAAATATTCACCTTATCTATTCTCAAATATATGAAAAGATATTTAATATTATGAGTAAATGAACTGTTTTGGTTTTCTATGATAAATTAAAAGTAATGAAAGTTAACTATATTTTCTTATAAAAAAACACTCCTCGAAATCATATGAAATATAATAAGGTTTCGCAAAGTGTTTTTATTATAGAGATTCCAGTACGAAAATTTATTTATACTTGTTCCAAAATCTCAGCGTATCAATGAGTTATGGACACGTATAAATAAAGATTTGAGTTGGAATCTCTATATTATTTATTACTCATATAACAGTATATTAATGCCGCAACTACAGCAAGAACTAATATAGTGAATAAGATTTTTAAAGCACTAACCGGTGACTCCCCTTGCACTTCTCCTGTTTGTCCATTAATTAAAAACTTATAATTTTTGTCCTTAAATTTGTATGCAGAAATCCAAATTGGTAGAAGGACATGTTTGAATTTAATATCTTCATAGTGAGTTGAAATCTTTAAATCTTTAACTACATCCCCTTTAATTTTTCTTGTAATACCGTTTCTTAAATCAGACTTAATTTCTAATTGTGCTGAATTCCAACCAGCATCAACATCAACACTATATCTTTCAGATATAAAACCTGAAATATAATGAGGCTGATATTTAACTAGTTCTTTAAGATTAAATGGTTCCACTCTCTTAAGTAGTTTTTCCTTAACTTGCTTAGATGCCGGAATAAGTATATCATCAAAATCTTTACTGAAATCTCCAGCAGTGTATTCCCATCTTGTTCTACGTTCTTTTTTTGTTACTTGTTTCCTTTCCCCATCTTGTTCAACCCATTCAGTCACATCTACATAGTAATAAGTACCTCTCTGAGCGCTATAAGAAGAATACGTTGATGCATCATATGTCCAAAATGGAATATATACTCCTGAAAGTTTATCAGATTTATATTGATGCTTTAATGCTCTCGGAGCGAAACACCTGTTAGAAATCCATTTTTTGAATTGCTTCTGAGCATTCTCTTTTGTAATTTTAAAAGGGATTAATGATTCTGGAACAATTGTGTTCTCTCCATCAGATTTTAGTATATGAGAAGAACCACAAAAAGCACAAAATTCAGCAGTATTTTTAGCATCAACCAAAGTCTCAGCTCCACAATTTTCACACTTTATTGTCCTCTGCTCATCTCCCCAATCAGTGGTTGCATTCCTCATTGCTGATTCAATATCATACTCTAAAATTTCTTCATCTTTAAACTCAATTTGAACGTTTGATGAGCAATAAGGACAAATTAATGACTGAGTTCCAATATCGAAACTCAAGTTTCCACCACAGCTTGGACAGTCATATTTGTGTGTATCTTTTTTGACTTTAGTATTTTCTTCATTGAATTCATTCATACCATCGCCCCCTATTCTGTCTTAGTTCCACATTCAGGACAGAACTTAGATGAACCATTTAATTTAGCTCCACAACTTTCACACAACTTTTCTTTATCTTGTTTTTCTCCACATTCAGGGCAAAATTTTGAACCCATTTTTATTTCAGCGCCACATTTTGTGCAATTTAAAAACTTTTCTTCTGGAATAACTGTTTTTGTTCCACACTCTGGACAAAACTTAGTACCCTTGATTATTGTAGCGTTGCAGCCACTACATGTAATCTTTTCCTGCTGTATTTTATTTACTTCCACTGGAGAATGAGTTATTGGAGCACTATTACTTGTACTTTGTGAATTAACATTATTTAAATTCAATGTCTGTGCCATAATATTTCCTAAAGCTGCTCCAGTACTTAACCCAATCCCTGCATTTGCCATAATATTACCTTCATTTTGTGCAGCATCTCTCATTGCGTCTGCAGCCTGAAGTCTAGTGTAACTATCTATTCCTCCACCCATAGCCATAGCACCTACTGATGCTCTCTTGTTAATTGCCTCTTCTACTTCATCAGGAACAGAAATATTTTCTATATAAAGAGAAGTTAGATTAATACCTAAATCATTAAACTTACTCTGAAGCTTATTTGTTGTTATTTCACTAAGTTCATCATAGTACATTAGTAAATCCAATGCTGCGACTTTAGATTCTCCTATTGCATCTGTTAAACCGGAAATTATCATTCTCTTCAATTGTCCTTCTATATCAGCTGTATCAAAAGAAGCCTTTGTTCCAAAAACTTCTTTTAGGAAATATTCAGGACTACTAACTCTGAATGAATAAATACCATATCCTCGAATTCTTATAACCCCAAAATCTTTATCTCTCATCATTATTGGATTTGATGTACCCCACTTATTATCAGTAAACTGTCTAGTATTAACAAAATAGACTTCACTCTTAAATGGTGAATTAAATCCATATTTCCAAGCTTTAAGTTTACTCAGAATTGGAAGATTTTCAGTCGTTAAAGTATACCTCCCTGGCGGAAAAATATCTGATATTTCTCCTTCATTCACAAATATTGCTACCTGAGATTCCCTAACTGTTAACTGTGCACCCATTTTAATTTCTTTACCTTGGACAGGAAACCTATATACCATTGTATCTCTAGAGTCATCTGTCCATTCAATTACTTCAATAAACTGCCCCCTAGCAAAATCAAAAAGACCCATATTAACCTCCAACACATTTATTTACTTTTATACTAATTATAATACAAATCTATAGATAAATAAACCTATATCGACAGTTTCTGGCATTTATTACTCTATAATTGGAATATTATCATCTTTTAACTCTTCATCATTGTTCAGTGAATTGAAAATACTGTCTTTAATTTTCTTTGCTCTAATATCGTTAATTACCTCTGAATTTTTACTAAATTCAACACCAAGTTTTTCACTTAAGAGCATTCCCATCAACATCTCGAAAACATTACTGCTATTTCCTTCTGCACCACCCATAGTTAATAATGTATCAGGTACAATTTTGATTTGTGATTTTTCAATTGCTTGAGTAAATTTACTCATTATCTCTTGCATCACTTGATATTGAGGTCCACCATACGCTTTAACTTGTTCATCTACAGCTATTGCTTTACCTATACCAATTCTTGCCTCTTTTTCAGCTTCTGCTTCAGCTATTGCCTTAATCTTCGAAGCTTCTTCCAATGCACGTCTATATTCTGCTTTACCTTTATTGCTCTCTATCTCAATATTTATTTCAGACTCAGTCAAAAACTGTTGTTGTGCTGCTCTTGATTGCGCTTGTCTATATTCTTTTTCTTTAATAGCTGCTTTCTCCTGTTGAGAATAGGTTTCTATTCTTTCAAGTGCAATCTGTCGTTCTCTCAATTGTGTAAGTATGTCTTCAATCTTATTATCATTTTCTGATGAAGATGGAGTACCAATTAGTACTTCTTCAAGATCTAGATTATAATGTCCAAATTTAACTTTCATCTCTTCGGATGACTTCTCTTGAATATCACTTCTATCTTGAATTAATTGTATAAGTGTTTTAGTTTGACCTATATTCTTAAAATAAGCTGATACCATTGGATCCAATGTCTGATCAACAAGTTTCTTAATGTCACCGAATCTTTGAATAACTAATGGTGCTTTTTTATAATCAATATGGAGAACAACTGATAGTGGCAAAGATGGCTGAAAAGCATCTTTTGTAATTAAAGTTACTTCTTTTAGGTTCTCATCATAGCTATGCGTACCACTTTGATTACTTATCCATTTTAAAATAATATTTGTAGTTGGAACTGTAACAATTTTACCAGAAAAAGTATTAAATGCATATTTTCCTGGCATTAGAGGTTTATTCCAAACTCCACGACATCCTTCCTCAACTAGTTCACCATGCTTGTAACTTTCACCACTTGAATCTTCTCCACGGGGGCCAATATATGATACAACAACTCCAACAAACCCCACATCAACAACTGTTTTTTCTATAAACTGAATTGTTGCAAATAATCTATTTATGAAATAAGTTCCTTCAACAAGTACCTGATGTTGTCTTCCTCTAAAACCTCCTGCTTGCAAGAATTTTTCAGGATCTTGAAAATTGTTATGATAGGTCATAGCATCACTTGCATCATCACCAACAGTAGGTGCTATTATATCATTCTTATTAAGAGATGGACCGTCATGTACAGTTACTACCCCCACTTTATCATCTGTCCCTTTTATAACAATTGGAGTAAATCCATTTCTCTCCTTTAATATTTGTGCCATATTTTCAATAGAACCTTCTTCTGATTTACTCCCTAAAGGAAGATAATAGGTTTTATGATTTGTAATAATTATAAACTGAGCCAGATTAAAAGCATAAGTTCCCTCTCTTATAATTCCTCTTTGTGGTCCTTTTTGTCCTCCATGATTCAAAAATCCTCTTGCATTTTGAAAATTGTTTCCTTCTGGAATTACTTCACCTAAAGTTTGAATTGGCTCAAGAGGTTTACCATCTCTCGAAAATACATATGCAATTTCCCCCTGGGGAATTGTCACCAACGAACATTTATGAACTTTGTACATTAAAGGAGATAGTATGTGTATACCTCCTCTTAATAACTCTGGTTGATAGCCTGCTTCACCATTAAGCGCAATAATTTTTTCATCTAGCGCTCCTTTTGGTGACCACCATTTCTCAACTACTGCAATTTTGTCATTAGGTATCACTCTTATACCTATCATCCAGAAGAGAAGCCCTAGTGCAAGAACTACTCCTAAAATTATAAATATAACTACCATTTAAATACCCCCTTATGGTTATAGAGTAATCTATAACTCTTAATATAGTAACTATTGTAGCATGTTATTTTATACCACTGATTACAAATTTATTACAATTTAAAAAGAGATATTCCAATTTAAGAATATCTCTTTTACTTTTTACTTTTTTATAATAACTTTGATTTTTCACCTAAAGAATATATATTCAATTTATGCAGTGGTCTTGTTAAAGCAACATATAATAATTTTACATCCATTTGTTCAAATGTATACATCTCCTTAGAACCATTAGCAACAATAACCATATCAAACTCTAACCCCTTTACTAAATATGAAGGTATTATTGCAATGCCTCCATTATACTTTTTCTCATTACCTTGTATAAGCGTTATATTTTTATTGTATTGATTTAACTTTTTCTTAATATTATTACATTCTTCTAAAGTTTTGCATATTATTGCCATTGAATTATACCCTCTACTCTTCATATCATCAATATCTCTTGAAATATTCATGCATATCTCATCATAAGATTCCAGTTCAACAATGGAAACATCATCTCCATGTCTAAGAACTGGTTTGGCAGGAGGAAGTTTCTCATCATCTAACTTTTCAATAACAGAACTTGCTTTATTCATGATTTCAACAGTTGTTCTATAGCTCTGATCTAACTTTAAAAATGTACTCTTAGTTTCAGTAAAAATATTATCCATTACATCCTGCCAGTCCTCAATTCCTCTATAACTATTTATACCTTGACATAAATCTCCCAATATAGTCATTGAACTACTACCAATTAACGTCTTCAGCATATATAACTGAAATAAACTAAAATCTTGAGCTTCATCAATAACTACATGTCTAACTGTTATTTTTTCATCTAACCCAAATATTCTATACTTTAATAACAACAAAGGTGCAAGATCTTCTATTTCATATAAGTTTTCTATTACTGAATTTATTGTAGATTTACATGTATCTTTTAATAAGAGATTTTCATCTTGTGTTGAATCAAGTAACTTTTCAAGAAATTCTCTATAGTAGTCTTCTACCTTTCTATATTCAATCTTTTTTATATAATCATTCACAAGTGTCTTAGATTCTTTTTTTATTTTTTCTAATAATGCATCTCTTTCATCAGTCATTTTAATAAATATATTTCTTCTATCTGAACAATCTTTCATCTTATGTCTTATTTGTTCTAGTTTTTCATCATAAATTAGTTCAACTTTATCAAGGAGTTTTTGCTGATTTCTTTTTAAAATATTATTTAAATGCTTCTTCATTTCTGCAATTCTTTTCTTAAATGGAAGATGCTTATATTCCTCTTTGAAAAGTTTCATTAAGTTTTCTCTTGATATAAGCTTGAATTTATAAATCTTAAAATCTTCTTCAGGAAGAAAAGATTCTTCTAGATAATTAATATATTCTTCTAAAAAATCTTTAAATTTAAGCGAAGATTTTAAATGCGAAATTTCCTTGACTGATAATTTTTGTGTATTAATTGAGATAGATTTGTTAACTATATTACCTAGTTTAATATATCCCTCACGTATTTTTACCTTTTTCCCTAATACCATTCGTGCAAAATCTTCATATGTAGTTTGAATAACCTTGTCAACACCAAGTTCCGGTAGAACTTCCGAAATATAATTTAAAAAGAACCTATTTGGTGCAATAATCATAAAATTATCTGGAGTGAATGTCTTTTCATAAGTATATATAAGATATGCTATCCTATGAAGAGCAATTGTTGTCTTTCCTCCACCTGCAGCTCCTTGCACTATTAGTGGTTGCCACATATCAGCACGTATTACTTGGTTTTGTTCAGCCTGTATTGTAGAAACAATATCTTTTAGTCTGTTGTCAGCATTAGAACCTAAACATGCCTGAAGAAATTCATCATTTGTTGTGATGTCGATGTCAAAATAATCTTTAAGGTTACTATTTTCAATACTATATTGACGTTTCAGTGAAATGATGCCATTAACAATTCCCTCTGGACATTGATAATGAGCTTCTCCAATTCTTCCCTCATAATAAAGGTTAGAGATAGGAGCTCTCCAGTCTATTACTAATAATTTATGAGTTTCTTCGTTCATTAAAGATGTTTTGCCTATGTAGAGATTTTCGTCTTCATCTGATGAACCTTCTTTAAAATCAACTCTTGAAAAATATGGTTTATTCAGACTTTGAACAAGGTTTTGAATCTTTGTTTTTAGATTTGATTGTATTACAGAGTTGATTACAAGTTCATTAAATTGTTCTGCATTATCCGAGTTAAAATGTCTTATACCATACTCCACTTCTTCATCAATTTTTGCTACTGTCTTAATTGTTTTGTCATAATAAATATTAAGATGCTTTAAAGTTAATTCTAATCTTGAAGATTCCATTAAATAATCTAATTTTTTTTCAACACACATTTTAATCACCTCACAAGTTTTGTGGGTACTGAGACATCTTATATTTTAATACATTTGCCAATTAAATGAAAATGCTTTTTTAACGTAATATATCTTCTCTAGAACTACTTCTTAAAATTTATAATAAATAACTATAGTTTTCTTAATTTTGCTAATTTTTTCTTGACTATATTGCATTTTTATTATATAGTATATATATATAGAATTTAAATTATATAATAAAATACAATGGGTATGTAAAAAAACACATATAACATAGATTTGTAAAGCTACTATAAATAATAGTAGCTTTTTTTGCGCATATAATTACATAGATAAAAATGGGGCTGTCGCACTAAAAATAAATTCTACAACATATTGTATTAATAATTGATTTATAATCCAATATGTTGTAAGTAAATCTTTTAATGCGACAGCCCCTTTATTAATTTAATATTTATCCTTCATAATCTCTTCTAGATATGTAGTATCATGAACTAACGGCCCAATAGATAAATCTAAGTTTAAATTATTAATTATACTACCAATGAAATTGGACATATCAACTTCTTTAAACCAATCTGAATTTCTAGCCTCTTCAGGAATGTATGTTAGATTAGTGGAATACACTTTATCAATTAATCCTTCTTTATTATACTTATCGAATTTCTCAACCCCTTTTGCAAATAATGCAAATGTTGCTGATACAAAGACCCTTCTAGCTTTTCTCTTTTTTACTTCCTCTACTATATCAAATATTGATTCTCCTGATGAAATCATATCATCAACGATAAGAACATCTTTACCTTCAATCTCTCTTCCCATATACTCATGTTGAACTATTGGATTCTTTCCTCCTATAATTTTTGAGTGATCACGTCTTTTGTAAAACAATCCAATATCCAATCCAAGCACACCGGAATAATATATAGCTCTATCCATAGCACCAGTATCAGGACTAATAACTATCATTGACTCCTTATCAATTTGCAAATCTTCTTCATGTACAAACATTTTTATTATTTCTTGAGAAGGATATATATTATCAAAAGATATCATTGGAATAGCATTTTGAACTGTTGGATCATGTACATCAAAAGTTATAATATCTTTAACTCCCAATCTTTCTAATTCCTGCAGCGCAAGTGCACAATCCAAAGATTCTCTACTTCTTCTCCTATGTTGTCTACTAGCATAAAGGAGAGGCATAATTACAGTAACTTTTCTGGCCTTGCCTTCAATTGCTGATAAAACTCTTTTTATATCTTGAAAATGATCATCAGGGCTTTTATGATTAGTAAAACCAAACATTTCATATGTACAACTGTAGTTTCCAATATCACATATTACATATATATCTTTACCTCTAACACTATCATTAATAACAACTTTACCCTCTCCGTTGGAAAAACGAACTTCCTTTGTAGAAATCAAATAGGATTCTTTCAATATTCCATCAAACTCAGACATATTTGATCTTCTGTTAATAAGAGCGTTATTGATCTTTTGCCCTAATTCCTTGCAGCTTTCTAAAACTATAATACCTAATTCACTGTTAGGTTTATGGATTCTATTTTCATGTTGCATTTAACCACCTCCAAAACATTATCACTTATAAAGTAACATAATAATTTATCTATTGCAAAATAATTCATAAATTATTCTTTATTAATTAATACTCTTAATGATAATACATATATATTAAAGTATAACACAAGGAATAAATAAATATAAAAACAAAAGTATCCAAATATTTATGTTATAATCATTTGGATACTTTTGTTTTTATATAATTAAACTATCAATTTAACCTCTGTACCATCCTTTTCTATTGCATGGACAACAACTAGTCCTTGGTATTTACTCAATTCTTCTAGATTATCAGCTATTATAGATAAGTCAAAGTTAGCTAACGCACTACTTTCCTTATTTTCCTTCTGAGAGCTATATGCTTTTTGAATACTCTTATTTATTCCTAGCTTAACAAGCCAGTTAGGAATTGGAATGTTAATTTTTTTTCCCTTATCAGTAATAATTTTAAGTTTCATAATATCACCCCTATTTACTCAATCACAATTTTCACTTTATCCCCTGAATCTGTTTCAACTTCAAGAATTTTACCTTCCATTCCTGAATCAGCTGCTGATAAAATGCTATTCATTAATTCATCCGAATCAAAACCTTTAATGTTGGAGTTAAAAGTAGGCATTTTTCCTGTTGCCTTTATCATTCCTACTATAAATTTTAATGGCAATGTTATTTTTACTTTTTCACCATCAGATGAATGAACTTTTATTTTTAACATTTTCTCACCAGGTATTTTCTGTACAACATCATCACAATCAAAAGATTCAATAAAATTATCTTTTGTTTCGTCACTAACCACTTCAGCAGATACATTACCTTGCTTTATTGCTTCAATAAGCTTAGCACCCTCTTCTGCTGTTATTTTGTTTTCTTGTACCATGTTAAGTACTTTCATTATTTCTGAACCCATTATACTTCCCCCATTCTATTTTAGTTCTTTTAAAGCTGTGCCAAAATCTATAGTACCATCTTCTAGCTCTTTTAATATAGTTAATACATCCTTTGAGTTATCAGATGATTCTTTCTTAGTACTATTTAAATCATTAGGTTCTAATTTATTAGCTATTTTATCCAATTTATTTCTCACAGTAGGATAAGATATTCCTAAAACCTTCTCAACATCCTTAATATTACCTCGACACTTAAGAAATATCTCAATAAACTTAAGTTCGTCATTATTCATAGTCATTAGTTTATGAAAAAAGAATTCGTTTTCTATAACTGTGTTGCATTGATTACATTTTATCCTCTGAACTGTAAGTTCACCATCGCACACTGGACACTTATGTATTAATTGTACACCCATGATATCCTCCTATTAGAAAATATTATATTTTTTATTATATATTATATTTTTTGGAAGTACAAGTAAATATAGATTAATTTAATATTTCCATTAACTTTATTAAGAAAAAAAGCCTACAAAATAAATATAATTAATAATAACTATACTTATCTGACAAGCTTATCTTATAGAGATTCCATATTGAAAATTAACTTATTCAATTAGTTTATTTGTAATTTTAACCAAGGTAATTTAGATAAATACTCAATGTTCAATGAATGTTGACTTTTTTCTTAGGTCAAAAGTCTATAAATATATCTATTTTAGATTTGCATTAGCAAATCATCCTTCATTGATAATTCATTAATGAGTATTGAGTATTGATTATTAATAGTATAATATTGTTAATAAAATCTTTGAATAAATAAAGTATTAAATTGGAATCTCTATATAGAGATTCCAGAATTAAACTATATTTATACTGAATAAAAAACTTTTTTCTCCAAATCCTTATAGTACGGAGTACTGTGCAAAGGAGAAAAACTATGGGAAGAAAATCCAAACAAATTTCAACATTACATGGATATACACTAGATGAATTAATAGATATCAAAAATAATAACTCAAGTAAGTATGTAAGGAGCTTATTAACTACCGTAATCATGAGATATCAAGGATATTCTCCTAAGGATATCATGACTATGAATAAGGTTACTAACGCTACTATTAATACTCATATAGATAAATGGAACAAACTTGGTTCAGAAACTTTGAAAGATAATAGAGGTGGTCGTGAATCAAAATTCACAACTGAAATGGAAACAGATTTAATCGATACTGTTTTACATTCATCTCCATCAGATCATGGGTTTGTTGCGCACACGTGGACTTGCGTCCTCTTGAGTCAATATATATTAAATAATTATGGTGAATCTTTTTCTAAATCTACTATTCATGATATTCTTAAAAAAAATAATTTGAGCTATAAAAGAGCACAGCCTAAACCAACTAAAGCTATACAAACTGAGCAAGAAAGGTTTAAAAAAAATGTCAGAAATACTACCTATTATAGAATCATCTGACGATTGTGTTCTTTATGCTCAAGATGAAACCTATATTAGAGTTGAATCTAGTAATAGGCGACTTTGGAGCCCAGTAGGAGTATCCCCTATATTGGAGCACAATGCTACGCATAAAGGGATTAATGCAGTTGGTGCTACCGAAGCAACTAAGAATTTTGATACCATAATAGATATCTATCCATCAGAAAAATCAATAACCTCCGTTGAAATTAAAGATTTTCTTGAACATGTATTAGAAATAAATCCATTCAAAAAGGTATACTTAGTATGGGATAATGCACGAACTCATACTAGCAAATTAATCACTGAATTTCTTGAATTAAATGCAGAGCGTTTGATTACTATTAATTTACCTAGATATTCTCCAGATATGAATCCGCAAGAAAATCTATGGAATAGGTTAAAAGCTCTTTTGTTCAGACCTTCTGCGAGATGCTGCATAGAAGAACTTCAAGCAGATATTTTTGATATATATACCGAATTTAATTCTAATAAAGACGAAATTAATTCACTAACTAATGGTAAAAGTTTCTTGGTTTAAATATAGTTTTATACTGGAATCTCTATATATAAATTTTTCTCAAAAATATATGTTTAAAAAAAATATTTCTGTCAAGAATTAAAATGTGCGAATAAGAAAGGCATCTTATTCTTTTTATATTAGTCCCCTTAAGTTTTGGCATGTGTTTAAGCATGCCTTTTCTTTATTTCAGTTATTTTTTAATAAGTAATACCCAAAACCACTTCCACATATTCCACCAATCACATGCGTAAGTTGAGAAATAGAATCATATTCCGTAATTCCTACATAAAGCTCTTTTCCTATAAAAACCAAGAAAACAATAATTAGAGTCAATGGAATTTCTCCTGCTCTTGTATTTACTACTGAACTAAGCAAGATAAGCATGAAAGCAATACCACTAGCTCCTAAAAGACCAGTATTAAAGAAAATACTGTTTATCAATCCAGTTACAAAGGCTGTGATTAATATCATAATTAATAATTTTTTACTTCCGTACTTTTCTTCGATTATAGGTCCTACTATCAATATTATCATAAAATTACCAAAAAAATGTTGAAAATTACTATGCCCCAACACATGAGAGAATAATCTTATATATGTAAGGGGATTAATAAGAGATGAACTATAGTTTGTAAACAATCGATGTGTAGTATTTCCTTTAGTTAGTAGTCCTAGTAATAAAACAAGAAGACTTAAAAAAGTGAAACTCAGTATTACAGGTGAATTATATGTTACTTTTTTAAAAAGATTTTTCATTTTCTCCTCCTTTAAATCAAATATATATAACATTTTACCATAAATTTAATCAATAGCATATTTGATAAATTCATTTTTGGGGGTGTATTATATCAGTGGTCTAACAAAAATTGTTCTTGACAAAAAAGCTTATCACATATATCATAATATCGTAATATATAAATATATTAATATATAAGCATATTATTTTGATGAGGTGATTTTATGAAACGAAAAAAAGCAATTATTGATAAAAATTATTGTGTTGCATGTGGTGCTTGTATAAATGAATGTCCTAAAAACGCAATTAAAATCCATAAAGGATTATTTGCTGAAGTTGATATTGAAAAATGCATAGGATGTAATAAGTGCGAGAAAATATGTCCTGCATCTGTTATAACCATGATTAATACTGAGGAGGCAAAGTAATGAAAAACAAAAGATGGTATGATTACTTATGGATAGTAACAGTTATTTACTTACTTTTAGGATTCTTTAATATATTGTTTGCTTGGATAGGGCTTCTGTGTTTTATAATACCCTTAGTAATTTCTATTGCTGGTGGTGGGAAAATCTACTGCAATAAATACTGTGGACGAGGTCAATTGTTTAACATTCTTGGTACTAAGTACAAACTTTCAAAGAAAAATCCTATCCCGAAATTTATGAAAAGCAAATGGTTTAGATATGGTTTCTTGGCATTCTTCATGTTTATGTTTGCAAATATGATACTTATGTCATTTTATGTGTTTAAAGATATTAGAGGTTTAAAAGAAGTAGTTACTTTATTTTGGACATTTAAAGTACCATGGAACTGGACAAATATATCATTTGTCCCTAAGTGGGTAGCTCAATTTTCCTTTGGTTTTTACAGTTTGATGCTTACATCTACACTTATAGGTGTCATCACAATGGTATTATTTAAACCAAGATCTTGGTGTGTTTATTGTCCAATGGGTACTATGACTCAAGGAATATGTAAAATTAAAGAAATGAATAAATAACTATTTTAAAAAGCACAAGCCCTCAATATGATGACTTGTGCTTCATTTACTTAAGTTAACTTAACTTTACTTTAGTTTACTGCATATAATTTGTTTAACTTTTTCTGGTAACTCATTCTGTTCTTCTTTAGAAAGTTCATTTGTTTCTATCATTGGGTGTATGTATAAATTAACCTCAGCAGGTTTTACTTTATTTTTATTCTGTTCCAGAAGTTTGTAACTACCGTCTATGGTAATAGGAATAATTGGAACCTTAGCTTTAGTTGCTAATTTAAAACTTCCTGCTTTAAATTCACCAACATCCCCTCCTTTACTTCTTGTACCCTCTGGGAATATCACTAAGGAATGACCCCCTTTGAGTATATTAACTCCTTCAATTATGGCTTGAGCAGATTTTCTTATATTACTTCTATCCATAAAGACGCAATTCATGTATTCCATCCAAGTTCTTATAAGCGGCACCTTTTTCATCTCAATTTTTGCAATATATCCTTTTGGCTTGTTAATATAACTCATAAATAGAGCAATATCAAAATTTCCTTGGTGATTACTAATAAATACAACAGGTATATCCTTTGGGATGTTTTCCTCACCAAATACATTTACTTTAGCACCGCTAATTTTAACATTTCTTCTTGCCCATTTTGAAGTAACATCATTAATATAATTAATACTTTCATGCCTATCAGATTTTTTCTGTAATCTTTTAACCTTATACATTTGCGGCATCATTAAAACTAAGCTTCCTGCAAAATTTGCATACCAAGCAATTGTTCTAAGCATCTTCAATCCCTCCTTCATCATTTAAACTTCTTATAAAACATATAACTTCGGATATCTTATCACTATCATTGGTTGAATTATAATATTCAATAAGATTGAAAACTATAAATGAATCTAACTTCAATAATCCATTCTTAAAACCATTAAATATGTCTTCTTTAACACTCTCAATTTTTTCTTCATCTTTACTATTTTTTGCCTCATTAAGTAACTTATCTAAGGCAAACGATAAAAAGCTATGCATTTTAAATTTAATTGAGGATTGTATAATTTTATTAAGATATTTATCCTTTAATTTATTATATTTATCATTATTTAAATTATCATAAGCCTCGTAAACATGTTTATATAACTCACAGATGAATCTTCTATCATCAAGAGCAGGTACCGTTTCAATTAGATTATTTAACTTCTCCAAAAATTCAAGATAGTTTTCACCTATTTCAATATATGTTTCAATGATATTTGTTAATACTAATGCTTTATAATGAATATTCTCTTCATTCCATATTATATTTTCTATTAAATCAAAATATATATCCTTAGCCTGTTTATATTCATTTAATTCTCTTAGACAATTTGCTTTTACGATAGCAATAGCAATTTTATGCATAAGATAATTATCTAGATTATTATCACTTATACTTTCAAATTTATGAATTTCCTCTAAAGCTTCTTTGATTTTACCCATGGCTTTTAAACTAATAATTCTATTGTGCATAATAATCACTATGTATTTTGAATCAACCAAGTTCATCAATCTATCACTTATTAAAATTCCTTCTTCATATCTTTGACTATTTTTTGCTACATCTAATATTACTATAACTAATCTACTAATAAATTCACTGTCAGGGACTTCTGTTAATACCAATTCATTAACTATAGATAAATATCTAAAAGCTTTGTCATAATTTGAATTTTTCTGATAGTATCTTGCCACATAAAAATAAATTTTCATCTTACAGTCATTTATTTTATACTTATTTATAACGTCCATTATTTCATCAAAATTTTTAAAACCATCAAAATTTTTAAATGCATTTTGATTACTTTTTTCAAGATAATGAGCATATCTTTCACAAATTTTTCTAACTTGATCTTCTTCAGTTAAATATATTTCTTCTGGTGATATTTCATATTTCAAACCTCTTTTTTTACATGAATGCATAAGATTATTATAAATTAATTTTGATGCTTTTATAGTCAATGGTGCTTTGTTATTCTCAATCATACTAATCATATTACGAGTTATGTTAATATCACTTAATTCTGCTTGTTTTAATCCCAAAGATTTACGTAAATTTTTTAGTCTTTCTCCTTGAGATAATATACATACTTCAAAATTATCACACATATAAACACTCCAAAACAATACATTTTTATTTTTATTTAATCTTAGCATATCTTGGTATCATAGTAAATATTTTAGCGTATGTAGACTTCAGCTAATTTATACCATCAAATTAAATTTTTAGTATGTTTTTTGTACAATACATGATTAAATATACCCAAGATGTTCAATCAATATTTTAATTCCCATCAACACTAGAATAACACCACCAAATATTTCGGCTTTATTATTAAACAACTGTCCGAACTTTTTACCCATTATAACACCAATAAAACAGCACAGGAATGTGATAATTGCAATAATTATAGCAGCATATAAAATATTTACTTCAAGAAAAGCAAAGCTAACTCCAATAACTAGCGCATCAATACTGGTTGCAATCGATAATATTGTTAGAACTTTGAAATCTAAAGGATTCCTCCTGCAATTCTCTTCCTCATCAATCTTCAATGCCTCATGAATCATTTTAATTCCTATAAATACCAATAAAATAAATGATACCCAGTGATCTATACTCTCAATATATGCTTTGAATTTAATACTTAAAACCCATCCAATCAACGGCATAGCTCCTTGGAATGCCCCAAAAAATAATGCAATTTTCAGTGCATGTTTTACCTTTAACTCTTTAATACAGATGCCACTAGTAATTGAAACTGCAAAGGCATCCATCGCTAATCCAAAAGCAATAATAATTATTGAAATAAATGTCATTTTATTTCCTCCTCTTTCTTTTATAAAGACTATACCGACAATAACGACAAAAAGAGACTTACGCATAACAAAAATTATGCATAAGTCTCACTATTTAAAACCTAGCCAGATGAAAATTCATCAGTATGTTGACTAAGTTACACATCGTAATATGCCAGCTACTCCCCTATGTATTAAATAATTATATTTAAATTCTAATATAATATATCATAAAAATTATCTATTGCCAATAATAAAAATATATTTCTTGAATTCTTCACCTCTTAGACATTAGTTATATTAAAATTATATTTTTTCAAAAAAATATGTTTATATGAATTTATCACAAAAAAAGAGAATATACTAATCTTGGTAATAATTAAAAGGAGAGGTGTTTTCATGTTAAGTTATATAAAAAACTATGATATTTATACTATTAGAAATAAATTATTAACTTTATATATATTAAATGTTACTGATATTATTTTCACTCTTATCCTATTAAGTACTGGATTTTTTAATGAACTAAACCCCATTATGTTAGGTATAATCCAAAACCCAATTGGTGCAACTATGTTAAAAACTATTTTACCCGGAATTTTATTATTCTTTCTTTACAGAAGAATGCAACCCGCAACTAATAAACAGCTTAGAGTTTCAAATATTGCTATTAATATACTAATAATAATTTATGCCTTTATTAATCTCTGCCATTTAATCTGGATATTATCCATACCTATTTTTATGAACTAAAGGTAATCTTAAAAGTTTCATTGTTCCACTCTTACTAAGAGTATCATCAAATTTCCCCCTGCAACAGATAATATGATTATGTTGTATATTTGCTTATCATAAATGAAACAAACACCATAATCATATTATAAATGCTATTATCAATTAATTGGTATAAAACAATAAAAATTATTCTTTGTTTACACCTTATTCTCATCAAATTCCAAACCATATATTACTGGCCAATATTGTTTTTGAAGGTTCATGTCTACTTTATCAGGTGAGCCATTAGAGATAACCTTAGTCACTAAAACATTTGCTTCACTATATATGTGTTTCATGATATCTAATACATATGGTGCATGTGGGTTATTTCTTATATCACCAATATTCCTAACCCCACCTTGATTTCTTTTCTTCATTTTTCCTAGAAAATCTGGATCCTTACTTTTTATTACTCCAAACACATCAACAAGCTTGTATATTCCATCTTCATGTCTTAATGGAATGTAGCTATGGAATTTCTCTCTTCTCTTTGTAGGCATACGATACCAATTGTTTTCCTCTGTTTTAAAATGTTGCCCAGTAATGATTGATTTTGCTCCATTATATTGTATTTCTTTATGTTCATCTGAATTAAGCCTATGACATAAGAAGTCTTTATAAAGATTGTCCTCATTCTTATATTGGTAATCTTTCTTAAATTGTTCTGATGGTTCAAATCCTTTCTTTTCTCCAAGCCAGTTATATTTTTTATCTACAACAAAAACAGTATCAATTAAATATTTATCAGTATTTTTGTTCCATGCTCCCCATAATAAAATTGATTGATTACCAGCATCTTTACTAACTTCTGCGTTATGACAATATCCATAAAACCATGGATCATGAAACACATAAGGATCCTGATAACCTTTGAACTCATCTACAGGTATAACTACTTCACGCACTTCCTTTTTCCATTTGTCCTCATATTTAATTAAGACCTCACATGTCTGCTTTGTAAAAATCCGATAATTATGTCTAAGTACATACTCCTCTTTCCCCATAATAAGCTCCCCCTATTTTTTTTTATCATTCATTCTTAACTTTACTTTTAGTAATTCTAATATTTTATCAGGAGGTGTGCCTACTTTTTCTAAAAGCTCGATAATGTCTTTAATATACTCTACTTTTATTTTCCCAATCTCCTCATCTTCATCCTCTGTACTATATTTTTCTTTCAATTACTTCTTTTCATTTTTTTACTTCAAAAGCTTTTGCATTATATAACATAATATGATGATTTATTAAAAATCATTACACTTTTAAAGTCCAGTAATAACAATGATGATTTATCAGTACTTTATAGGTTATTTACATGTTTTAGTATATTTTAAATTGTAGTTGCTTGAACTTGATTGTATTATTAGAATAATATTCCAATTTTATCAAATCTGTATCTCATTTTATTATGTAGTTAGTTTTTTTACTCATAAAAATAGCTCTTATTCTACCATTGCATAACTTCTACATTCTCTTGCGCAATCCAAACACATTTTTGCACAATTCTGCGATTCTAAATCCTTAAATTTCATACATTCTTTTCCACAGTAATCGCAAATATATGAACATAAATTTGCTAAATGTTTTGCAAAAATACTTTGACGCGAAATATATTTTGCAGTTAGTGTGCAAATGTCCGCACAGTCACGTAATAATCTAATTTGTTTTCTTCTTGATTCAATATCCTCCTCTTCTCCAAAGAATGTAATCATGTACTCACACATTGCTTCACAATTTTGAATAACCATTAATATTGGGGTATGCATTTAGTTTCTCCTTTAAAAACTTACTCTCAATATAAGATATTCTTCAAATTTTAATTTGTGCTTTGTATAGAGATTCCAGTACGAAAATTTATTTATACTTGTTCCAAAATCTCAGCGTATCAATGAGTTATGGACACGTATAAATAAAAATATGAGTTGGAATCTCTAAAGTAAATTTCCGTAAATCCACAAAAATATATCACTTAAAAGAATTTAATTTATATAATAATTATGATATGAATAAATTACTATTAATTTTTAGGAGTTCAAAAATGAAAGAAAAGATTTTTATTATCAATTTTTTTGATAAAAAAGAAATGAAGTGGTACTCAATGGAAGAAAGTAAACAAATTGAAATTGAATACCCCTTAGAAATTCCACAAAAGTACAGATACGAACATACAAAATGGTATCATGAGACCGGAAACCCTCCTATTGAAGCCCCTATTGATTCGGATTTTACAAATGAGTTTGTACAACTTCCTCCTTTGGTAGCGTATGAAGAATTTCAACCGTATATACCTTTTGAAGAAGATGAAGAATAAGTATAAAATCACTCTCAGTGGAAAAGATAATAATGCAAAAGATATATTAGTATTGAATACTAATAATCTTTTAAATCCAAAAGAGGAGTGATAAATTTGCCATATAAAAAAGATACCAAACAACCAATAAAAAGTAATCAAGATAATCCTAAAGGTAAACAAAATCAAATCATAAATGATAAAGAAATTGAAAAGCATAAGTCTAAAGGTGTAATAAGAGGTATTGAATAGTACTTTTTATTAACATAAATAAAATGTAGATAGTTTTGCCTTTACACAAATCTATCTACATTTTCCTTACTGCTTAACTATTAAAAATCAATATATTATTTTCCTTGAATATACATTCCTTTGTAATCATTATAAACGAATGGATTACTATTGTAATTTTTAACATATTTTCTTACAAATGATGAGTATTTACCTGAGTAAATTGGTGTTACAGGAGCATCTTCTAATAATACTTTTTCTGCTTCTAAGAATATTTGCGCTCTTTCATCAGAATCTGTTGATATTTGAGCTTTCTCAATTAACTTATTAAATTCTTCAGCTTGCTCACCAATCCAGCCTGTTTTCTTCTCACCATAATATCCATTTTTTGTATGGAAACAATCCAAGAAAGTGCTTGGGTCATTATAATCTGCAGACCATCCTCCTACAGCAATCTCATATTCCCCAGCATCTACTTTATCCCACATAATATTCCACTCTGTCATTTCAATATTTAATTCAATTCCTAAAGTTTCTCTAAACTTTTGTTGTAGCCATTCTGCTGATTTTTTTGACCACTCTGAAGTACCTCTTGTATTTAATGTTAATGTTACTTTTGTAGTATCTACATCTAATCCTTCTTCTCTTAATCCTTCAATTAGTAATTCTTTAGGATTTTTATATTTTGCTATCATAGTTTTAATATGTTGGTTTTTATACTCAACTTTTTTAGTATAGATTTCATTACCTATTGAAGTAACTGGAGCAACGATTGCATATAATGGGAAGTCTAATCCGTTACATACATCTTGAACATAAGCTTCTCTATCAATAGCAATCGATATAGCTTTTCTTATTTTTTCATTCTTTAAATACATATTTCTACCATTGAACATTAAGAATTCATTATTAGCACCTTCACCATCTATATGATTAAATCTCTCATCAGATTCAAGTAAGCTCTTCCATTCAGGTTCACCTACTCCTGCAGAGTCAACTTCTCCGTTTAATAAAGACTGAGCAGAAGCAGCAGCCTCTTGAATTACTTTCCTTGTTAACTTGGTAAAATGTACATTTTCTTTGTCCCAGTAATGTGGATTAGGAACATATTCAACCTTTACATTTTGTTCCCATTTATTTATCATAAAAGGTCCATTCCCAACTACTTTTTCTCCTGATGAACCATACTCTTCTCCATACTTTTCGATTGCTGCTTGACTTACTGGTTTATATGTTGGAAAAGCTGTTAAAGTTAAGAAATATCCACATGGTTTTTCAAGTGTAATTTCAAGAGTGTATTCATCTAAAGATTTAACACCAACATCATCTCTAGAGACCTCACCATTTAAATACTCACTACCATTTTTAATTATTCCTTCAAGCATCCATGAGTAGTCTGAAGCAACTTCTGGGTCAAAGACTCTTTTGAAAGAATATTCAAAATCTTTCGCCGTAACTTTTGTTCCATCACTCCATTTAGCATTATCTCTCAAATAGAATGTATAAACTAATCCATCATCGCTAATATTCCATGTTTTAGCTACTCCTTCTACTATCTCTGCTCCCCCATCTGCAGTTGCTACATATCTTGTTAAACCTTCATATATTGGCGCTTGTGCTGCCCAGTTTGGTGTTGAACCAGATCTTTGAGGGTCCATTGTTTGTATTTGGGATCCAGTTACATAAGTATACTCCTGAACTTCATCCATAGCTAGTTCATTTGAAGCATCTTTTTCTTCTCCCTTATTATTGCTTGCGTTTTCTGTTGTGTTATTTTTAGACGAATTACCTTTTATTTCTTTGTTTTCATTAGAACCACATGCAGTTAAAAAAGAAATAGTAATAAATAGTACTGCTAGTGTTATACCTAATATTTTTTTATTCCTCATGATATTTCCCCCTTGATATTTTTTACCAATAATTATTATATAATCAGTCCTAAGTTAGACTGAAAATAACATTTAATTAGTCAACTATATGACAAGCTACTAAATGACCTTTTCTTACTTCTTTCAATTTTGGTCTTTCCTTAGTACAAATATCTTTTGTATATTTACATCTACTAGCAAATCTACATCCTGGTTTTGGATTAATTGGGCTAGGTATTTCTCCGTCAATATCAATTATTGTTTTGTTTTTCTCAATTTCAGGATCAGGAATTGGAATTGCTGACATAAGCGCTTTTGTATATGGATGTAATGGTGTTTCGTATAGATGTTCACTACTTGTAAGTTCTACCATATTACCTAGGTACATAACACCAACCCTGTCTGATATATGTTTAACCATTGATAAATCATGAGCAATAAATAAATATGTTAAACCTAAATCTTCCTGCAATTTTATTAATAAGTTTACAACTTGTGCTTGTATTGATACATCAAGAGCTGATATGGGTTCGTCACAGACAATGAAATCTGGTTCTATAGCAAGTGCTCTCGCTATGCCAATTCTTTGTCTTTGCCCACCTGAGAATTCATGTGGAAATCTTGATGCGTGCTCTTTGTTTAATCCAACAATTTGCAGTAATTGATTAATTCTATCAGCTCTTTCTTTCCCTTTATATAACTGATGAATATCAATACCTTCCCCTATAATTTCTCCTACTGTCATTCTTGGATTTAAGGATGCATATGGATCTTGAAATATAATTTGCGCTCTTCTCGTAAATGCTTTCTTTTCTTTTCTTTTTAGCTTATGAACATCTATTCCGTCGAAAATCACTTCTCCATCAGTAGCATGATAAAGTCCCATGACAGTTTTACCACAAGTTGTCTTTCCACACCCTGATTCACCAACTAAACCAAAAGTTTCTCCTCGAAATATATCAAAGCTAACTCCATCTACTGCTTTTAAAGTAGTCTTGTTGTTTACTTTAAAATGTTTCTTAAGGTCTTTTACTTCTACCAGTACTTCTCTATTTTGATTTTGCTCCAATTTATTTCACCTCCACTAATAATTCCTCTGGTACACCAGCTTTTGGGGCCATCTCATGATGTAGCCAGCAAGAAACTTCTTGAGTTTCACTAACTGTAGTAACGTCTGGTATTTTAACTCTACATATTTTCATTCCATGCTCACATCTGGCTGCAAACGGACACCCCTTTGGTGGATTTAATAAATCTGGTGGAGTTCCTTGTAAAGAATATAATTCCTCTTTATTTGCTGTGCTTAATTTTGGTACAGATTTTAAAAGTGCCCATGTATATGGATGCTTTGGATTATAAAAAATCTCATCTACTGTACCTCTTTCAACAATATTTCCTGCATACATAACTTGTATTCTGTCTGCACAACTTGCAACTACGCCTAAGTCGTGTGTAACAAGAATAACTGCAGTATTAAGTTGCTTTTGAAGATTTCTTATTAAAGTCATTATTTGAGCTTGTATTGTTACATCCAATGCTGTAGTAGGCTCGTCTGCAATCAAAATTTTCGGTTTACAAGCCAAAGCTATTGCTATCATAGCTCTTTGTCTCATCCCACCTGAAAATTCATGTGGATACTGTTTAGCTCTCTTCTCAGGGTTAGGTATTTTAACAAGCTGAAGCATTTCCACAGCCTTTTTCATTGCATCTTTCTTGCTTACATTTGTATGTATCAGAATACTCTCTGCTATTTGTTCTCCAACCCTCATAGTAGGATTTAAAGATGTCATTGGATCTTGGAATATCATTGATATTTCTTTTCCTCTAATTTTTGCCATTTTCTTTTCGCTTAACTCTAACAAATTTTCATCTTCTAATAATATTTCTGATTCTTCTTTTATAATCGATTGAGGTTTTGGTAAAATACCTAAGATAGATTTTGATGTTACAGTCTTACCACAACCTGACTCTCCAACTATAGCTAGCGTTTCTCCTTCATTCAAGTGAAAACTTACTCCTCTAACAGCTTTACTTTCTCCTGCATATGTATTAAATGACACATGCAAATTTTTTACGTCTAATATTTTTTTCTTACTCATTTTCTCCCTCCTTATTTTCTTAACTTAGGATCTAAAGCATCTGTTAATCCATCACCTATTAAATGGAATGCCAATATAGTTAATATAATGAAAAGGCATGGGAAAAATAATTGATATGGATAGAACATTAATTTTTGTTGCCCTGCTGATGCTAATGCTCCCCAGCTTGTACCAGGAGGTTGAATTCCTAAACCTATATAACTTAAAAATGCTTCTCCGAATATGAATCCAGGTACTGACATTGTAACTGTTACCATGATAATCCCCAAAGTGTTCGGAAGTAAATGCTTTAAAATAATCCTTTTAGTATCTCCTCCTAGTGCAATAGCTGCTTCTATGAAATCTTGTTCTTTTATTTGAAGTATCTGTCCTCTAACCATTCTTGCTGTACCTACCCAAGATATTAAACTCATAGCAAATACCAAAGAAAACATACTCCTACCTAAAACTACTGATAAAATTATTACTATAACCAAATATGGTAAATTTCCTATTAACTCAACGAATCTCATTAATAAATCATCTACTATTCCACCTTTTAAACCTGCTATACCGCCTATCAATGAACCAATTGTAAACATAACAAATGTACATACTAATCCTATTAAAATCGAAACTCTTCCACCTATGCACACTCTTGTAAATATGTCTCTACCAAAATCATCTGTTCCGAACCAATGTTGTAAGTTAGGATTTTGATTCTTTATAGTAGTGTCAATGTACTTATAATCGTAACCTGAAATCCTTGGACCAATACCTACGCATATTACAACAATCAATAAGATAATTAATCCTGTAAAAGCTAATCTATTTATCTTAAATCTTCTCCATACATCTTGCCAATAAGTTAAACTAGGTTTTGTAATCTCTTCAGCATCCAAACCCAAAGTACCAATTTTTTCAAATAACTGAACATTTAACTCTATTTTCTCATCTTCTAATTGTTTACTATATTTAGATTTGTTTGTTTTCAACTCTATCATTATAACCCTCCTCTATTTTGCTCCTTTAGCTACTCTAATTCTTGGATCAACTAAACTGTAAAGAATATCTACAATTATCAAGGAAGCAATATATAGCGCAGCAAAAAATACAGTTTGCCCTAATATCATAGTATAATCATTATCTGCCACTGCTTTAACATAATAGCTACCTAAACCAGGTATACCAAACATTTTTTCTAAAACAAAGGCTCCTCCAAATATTCCTGCTATAGCTGGTCCTATCATTGTTACAATAGGGATCATAGCATTTCTTAATATATGTTTTTTTATTAATCCTTTTGTTTTTACTCCTTTTGATTTTGCTGTTATTATGTAATCTTCATTTAAAACACTAATTGTGCTATTTCTCATATATTTGCAATAAGATGCTATTCCACCTAAAGTCATTGCAATAACTGGCAATATATAATGTATAGGTTTTCCCCATCCAAAGACCGGCACAAACTTCCATTTAAACGCTACAAAATATTGTAGTACTGCAGCAAATACAAAGCTTGGTATACATATCGCCAATACAACTAGAACCCTAATAATATGATCTGGCACTTTTTCTCTATTTAGAGCTGAAATAAGTCCTAAAAGAACTCCAATAATCAATTGTAGAACTAATGCAATACCACCTATTCTTGCTGATATTGGAGCGTTCTTTTTAATAACTTCATTTACAGATCTTCCAGTATAAATTATTGAATCTCCTAAATCGCCTTTTGTAATAAGATTTTTCATATACATGATATATCTTACATATACAGGCTTATCTAAACCATATTTTGCCCTAATAATTTTTTGAGTTTTTTCAGGCATTTGTTTACATTTTGCAACTATAGGATCTCCTGGTGCACCAGCAATTAGGAAAAAAGTAGCTGATACAATAAAAAATAACGTTATTATTCCGTATGTAACCCTTTTTAATATAAACTTAAACATTAAATCCCTCCTAACTCTTTAATTTAAACACTGATTATTAATTTTAAAAAATAATTCTTTAAATCATATTATTATGGAATAAAAGATAACATTGATTAATTTTAAATTTTTTCTCTTATTCATACTTGTGAATTTTATTTCATAGATTTGAAAATCACAAAATTGTATTAAAATTATTTTATTCTGATTAATATGAATTTTCTGAATTATACTTTAATTATACATCGTCACTTTTAGATTTACAAACAAAATTTATATTTTTATGAAATTTATTCAATTTTAGTTATAATTTTTCACGATAATGAATATTATTATATATTTTTTAATTCTTTAATAATATTCTATGATGTAATTCAAATTAAAATTACTATAATAATTTTATGTTTATGAAATTCTTAAACATTAAGAAATGATTTTTAGAAATTCAACCAATACAATTTTACACAAACATACAACTCATTGATATAAGCAATAGTACATGTGATTATTTTGTAAAAAACAAAAGAAGTCATAAACACAAATTTTGTTTATGACTTCTCATATATATATAATTTCAAATAAGGGAGCATGAAAGCGTTTACTATTTTTACTGATAAAACATAATCTATTTTGATAATTCAGCAGATTTCTTTGTACATTCTCTCATAGCTGATATTACAGCATCTCGTAATCCTTTCTTCTCAAGAACAGCTACAGCTTCTATAGTTGTTCCGCCCGGAGAACAAACCATATCTTTTAACTCACCAGGATGCATTCCTGTCTCGATTACCATTTTGGCAGACCCTAACACAGTTTGAGCTGCGAATTTATAAGCTTTATCTCTTGGCATTCCATCAAGAACGGCAGCATCGGCCATAGCTTCAATAAACATATAGATATATGCTGGAGCTGAGCCACTAACCGACGTAACTACATCCATTAATTTTTCACTTACAATTTCAGTTTTTCCGAAACTTTCAAATATATTTATAACTTCATATAATTCTTCTTTCGTTACTAATTCATTAGAACATACCGCTGACATTCCTTCTCCAACAAGTGCAGGTGTATTTGGCATTACTCTTACCAATTTAATTTTTTTACTAAACATTGTTTCTATCCCTATAATATTTTTTCCAGCAGCGATTGATACAATAATTACATCCTTTTTGACTTTATCCTTTATTTCTTCAATCACTAAAGAGTATAAGTCGGGCTTAATAGCTAAAACTAATATATCTACACTCTTTGCAATTTCATTATTATCCGTTCCTGTTTTTATACCATATTTTTCTGAAACTTCTTTTAATTTTTTTTCACATAAATCAGCTACTATTATATTCTCAGGTGAAAATACTTGTGAATTAACAATTCCACCTACCATAGCTTGAGTCATATTTCCGCAACCTATGAATCCTAATAATTTTGACATATTCGTTTCCCCCTCTTAGTATACATTTGTACATATTTTAACTTTCTACTCATCGACTGTTTTTGTACGTGTAACGATTAAAATGTTTGTTCTGTTCTTTCAATGATTTCATCTTGTAATGCTTTACTAAGGTTACAGAAGTAATCACTATACCCAGCAACTCGAACAATAAGATTTTTATACTCATCTGGTTTTTGTTGTGCTTTTAAAAGAGTATCCTTACTTATAATATTAAACTGAATATGATGTCCATCTAGTTTAAAGTAAGACCTTACAAGATTAGCTAAATTATCTAAACCTTCTTCCCCAGAGACAAGATTTGGAGTGAACTTTTGATTCAAAAGAGTTCCGCCAGCCATTACATGATCCATTTTTGCTGCTGATTTTATAACTGCAGTAGGGCCGTTAGTATCCGCTCCCTTAGAAGGAGATATTCCATCTGCAAGAGGTTTATTGGCAAGCCTACCATCAGGTGTTGCCCCCATTACTGATCCAAAATATACATGGCATGTAGTTGGAAGCATATTTATTCTATGAACTCCCCTTTTTACATTTGGTCTTCCTGTTACTTCATTATGATATGCATGAAAAAGATCCTTCATAATATCATCAGCATAATCATCATCATTACCATATTTGGGCGTCTTATTCTTAACTAGATTTAATATATTTTCATATCCTTTAAAATTTGCTTTTGCTGCCTCTAAAAGTTCACTCATGTTTAGTTTCTTATTGTCAAATACATTATATTTAATAGATGCTAACATATCTGTAATATTTGCAATTCCAACACCTTGAATATACGATGTATTATATCTAGCTCCACCTGAATTGTAATCTTTTCCTTGAGTAATACAATCATCAATAATAACAGATAAAAATGGTACTGGCATTTTTGAAGCATATAATCTCTCAATAACTCTATTTCCATGTACTTTTATATCAACAAAATGCTTTAATTGTTTTTTATATGCTTGAAATAACTCATCAAAGCTTTCAAATTTTGTTGGATCACCTGTTTCAAGCCCTAGTTTTCTACAAGTCATAGGATCAACACCATTATTTAAAGTTATTTCTAATATTTTGGGTAGATTCAAATAACCCGTTAGGATATATGCTTCTTTCCCGAAGGCTCCCGTTTCTATGCATCCACTGTTTCCACCACATCTTGCATCTTCTAATGTTTTACCTGCTCCCAGCATTTCTTGAATTACAATATCTGTATTAAATATAGACGGTTGCCCCCATCCTTTTCTTACTATCTTTAATGCTCTTTTCAAAAACTTCTGTGGCGTTTTTTTGCTAATTTGTACATTTGAACTTGGCTGAAGTAATTTCATTTCGTCAATCACATCGAGTACAATATAACTTACTTCATTTACGCCATTAGTTCCATCTACTTTTAATCCACCACAATTAATGTTAGCAAAATCAGTATATGTCCCACTTTCTTTCAAAGTTATACCCACTTTAGGTGGGGCTGGTTGATTATTAAATTTCACCCAAAAACACTGTAAAAGTTCTTCTGCTTTTTCACGAGTTAACGTTCCTTCTTCTACTTCCTTTTTATAAAAAGGATATAGATGCTGGTCTAATCTACCTGGATTAAATGCATCCCAAGGATTAACTTCTGAAATAACACATAAATGGACAAACCAATACATTTGAAGTGCTTCTTCAAATGTTCTTGGAGCATTAGATGGTACATGACTACATGTTTCAGCAATATGAAGAAGTTCTTCTTTTCTTACAAGATTTTTTTCTTCATTAGCCATTTTTCTTGCTAGTTTACTATAACGATTACCTAAAATCATAATAGCATCACAAGCAATACTCATGCCCTCTAATTCCATTTTCTTATCTAAAGCATCATCATCATTAAGAAAATCGAGTTTACTAATCTCATCAGAAATGTCTTTTTTGAAATCTGCAAATCCTTTTTTATATATTTTATCATCTGCAACAGTATGTCCTGGTCCTCGTTGCTCCATAAATTCTGTGAAAACTCCAGCACTGTAGCAATCATTCCACTCTTTAGTCATATTATTTAGTATATGGTGACGCATGGATCTATTCTCCCAATAAGGAATAATAGTTTCTTTTTGAATTATTTTTGATTCCTCTGTTGTTTTAAAACTTATCTTTTCACGATCATTCATAATCTGAAAATCTTCAACTGTATGACAACATAATTCTGGATAAGTTGGTGTTGCTGCAGGTTTTTCTCCTCTTTCTCCAACAATAAGTTCACCATCATTGATAGAAAGTTTTTTCTTTTCCATTAGTTCTTTTAAGACAAGTCCTCTAAGAACAGGTGTAGCTACACTTCCTTCATACTTTTTGTAAACAGAATCTACTATTTTAGCTCTTTCCATAGAAATATAAGGTACTGCATTTAGACTTTCCGCTCTAAGTTTTTTTATTCTTTCTGTCATCATGATATCACCCTCCTATTTTCACTTTTATACCAGCTTTCTTAAATTTTAATGCTATATCATTCATTTTTTTATCAGATGGTTTTTCCATACCAGATAATTTGTATTCCAAGTCAAGTCTTCTATACTTATCCACACCTATTTTATGGTATGGTAGTAAGTTTACTTGTAAAACATTTAATTTGGATAAAAATTTGATACTTTCATCAATATGTTCATCATCATCATTTACATCTTTAATAATAGGCATCCTAACAAATATATTTGCGTTAATTTCAGATAATCTTCTTAAGTTATCAAGAATTACTTCATTAGATGCCTCTATATATTTTTTGTGCTTTTCATTATTTATGAATTTAAGATCAAACAAAAACAAATCTACTTTATCTGATATTTTCTTAAAATTTTCCCAACTTCCATAACCACTCACATCTACTGCTGTATGAAACTCATTTTTTTTGCATACTTTTAGTACTTCGTTCAAAAAATCAACTTGAACCATTGGATCACCACCCGAGAAGGTTATTCCCCCACCAGATTCCTCATAAAATATCTCGTCTTTTTCTAATTCTTTCATAAGTTCTTTTACAGTAATATCTTTACCCACATATTCCAAGGCATTATTGGGACATAAATCCTTACAAATTCCACAGGCATTACATTTTCCATTATCTATAACAACACGAGAATTTTGTATTGAAATAGCTTTTTGTGTGCATTTTTTCACACACATACCACAACAAGTACATCTTTCTTCAAAATACATAATTTCATGTTCACATCTTTGACTTTCTGGATTATGACACCACCAACATCTCAAAGGACAACCTTTTAAAAATACTGTTGTTCGTATTCCTGGACCATCGTGAAGAGAATATTTTTGAATATTAATTATAGTTCCTATCATCATTTCATCACATCCTAATTGGCAATAATAATATCAATTTCCATTATATTCATACATGTAATTCATCAAAATATAATTTCATAATTATAAAATCTTGTTTTTATATTGCAAAGCGTAAAAAAGCACCAATTATTAATAATTAAATGCACAATTTCTACAACGCCTTATCACCTTTAATTTATTTAGTATACAATTAACTTTTCATCTATTATTATAATCTTCATTTATAATTAAGTCTAGTCAAACTCATGAAAAAAAATTAATAATCATAAAATTAATTTCACCAAAATGAAATCAAGCTGGTCAATCTTTGTTTTTTTGATGTATTAATGTTATAATATTATTAGGTAACATGATTCATATAGTTCTATGTATTATCACTAATACAAAAACAATTTTAAATTAGAAAAGAGGGAAAACATGAATAAAGATATAGGTAATAAAATTAAAGTATTGAGACAAAGCAAAGGAATGACTTTAAAGGATTTAAGTGAAGAAGTTGGCCTTTCAATAGGATTTTTCTCACAATTAGAAAGAGGATTAACTAGTGTTGCAATTGATTGTTTAAGTAAAATTGCTAATGTTTTAGGAGTAGAATTAACATACTTTTTTTCATCAACAAAAGAAAGCGAAAATATGGTTATTAAAAGCTACGAACAGGAAGTATCACAAATAATAAATTCCAATATAATTTACCACAATTTATCACATAGACTTAGTAGTAGTAACATACTACCTAAACTGGTTCAAGTCTTACCTCACGATGGGAATGAAGAAATAGAAGAATATCGCCATGAAGGTGAAGAATTCATATATATATTAGAGGGCATTTTGACTCTTTATTTGAATCATGAAAAGCATGTATTATATCCTGGTGATTCTGTGCACTTTGATTCTATGCTTGATCATAACTGGGTTAATGACACTAGTATGACTACAAAATTTTTAGTTGTAAATACTCCCAATTTTTTGAAATCACAAGATACTACAGATACCAAGAGCTGAGAATTTTTTTCAGTTCTTTTATACTCCTTTCAAACTCCCTATATTCATATAATTACAATTATTACATCATAAACAGAAGTTAAAAAACACCATAAAATTATTTATTAAATAGCATTTATGAGCTGAAGCTCATAAACGCAAAAAACATCTATAACATTAGTTTATTATAGATGTTTTCATAATCTTATATTTTAAATACAGATATAGCTTTCTCTAATTCTTCTGCTAGTTCTAAAAGACCTTCACTTGAATTTGCAATTTCTTCTATTGATGCAGATTGTTCTTCTGTTAAAGCTGCTGCTTCTTCACTACCAGCAGCATTTTCCTGAGCAATAGCTGATAAATTTTGAATTATATTCAATATCTCATTTTTCTTTTGTTCCATCTCTTTTCCTGATATGTTTAATGTTTCAACAGCTTGTTCAGATTTTTGTATCGCTCCAGCAATGTCTTTATATTTTGTCTCAGTATCTTTTACACTCTCAATTTGCTCTTCTACAATTTTTGACACACTATTCATTGTTGTTACTGCATTGCTAGAATTCTTAACTAATTCATTTACTATATTATCTATCTCTTTCGTTGATGCTGTTGACTGTTCTGCTAGTTTTCTTATTTCTTCTGCAACAACCGCAAAGCCTTTTCCCGATTCCCCTGCTCTTGCAGCTTCAATAGCAGCATTTAGGGCTAATAAGTTAGTTTGCTCTGCTATAGAAGCTATTAGATTGCTAGCCTCTCCAATTTTACTTGAACTTTTATTTACTTCTATTATTACATCCCCAATCTCACTTATTGCATTTCCACTTTCAGTTGTTTTTTTAGTTAATCCATTTACTACCTCTAAACCTTCATCAATCAACTTAACTACCTTACTTGATGAATCATTTACAGATCTCATACATTCTTGTTCTTTCTCAATTATACTTCCAAGTTCATATGCTTTCCCAGAACCTTCTTCTGTATCTCTAGCTTGTTCTGTTGCACCTTTTGCAATTTCTTCAATAGTCCTTGCTACTTCTTCAGAAGCTATTGTTACTTGTTCAGCTGAAGTAGTTAGTTCTTTTGATGAAACTACTACTAGGTTAGAAGAATTTGTTATTTTGCCTATTAAATCTCTAAAATTATGTGTCATTTCATCAAAAGCTCCTGCTAATTCACCAATTTCATCATTTTTATTTAAGAACGCTCTAGGAACATCTCTTGAAAAATCTCCACTTCCCATTAATTTTGCATGAGAACTTGCTACTTCTATACCCTTTATATTTTTCTTAATAACAATATATAATACAATTATTAATAATAGTGCACCAAAAACAAATAAACAACTAATTATAGTCATCATATTTTTTAAGTCTCCTAAAACCTCTTCTTTATCAATAAGTAATCCTACTGACCATTTATTCACCTCTATAGGAACATATGAAAAATAGTATTCTCTATTATTATATGTGATTTCTACAATATCACTTTCACCTGATATCATTTTCTGAGCATATTCTTTAAAAACTTCATCTTCAAAAATTTTTGTCTTCATTATCTTTTCTTCATTCTCAGAATAAATATATGTTCCATCATTTGCTATTAAAATATTTGTACCTTTTTCCCCAATAATATGTTTACTCATTATATTAGGAATTGTATTTAACGATATATCCACAGCTGTAAATCCAATTACTTCATTGTTTTCTCTGAGAGCTTGAACCGCCGAAACCACTGTTTCATCTGAACTACTTATATACGGTAATGTAAACACAACTCCCTCACTGTCAACTGCCTGTTTATACCATGGTCTTTCTTTTACATTATAATTTTCCTTTGAAGTCTCTCCATTCTTATTAACATAAAAATTGGCTTTATCATTTGCTACCCATGTAGAGTAGATTAAATCATTAGATTTTTTTATAGAATCTAATGTTTTTACTATAGAAGGAAATAGTGTATTTTTTTTTATTTCCTCTTTGGTTGTAATATTTTTCAAATACTCTGTTACTTCATTATTTGTACTCATTTGTTCAATAATAATTTTGTTGTCTTCAAAAACATCAGCAATATGTTCTGATATAGAATTAGAACTTAATTTCATTTCCTTAATAGTATTTTCCATAAGTTTTTTTTCTATAAAATTAAATATAATTATTCCTGATATTAAAAAAATAATTAGTACTAATAAAGACATAATTAAGCTCAATTTTACAGCTATCTTTGAGGTAACTTTCTGCCAAATCTTTATCATATTCATCCTCCTTAAAATAAAACATTTATGCTAATATATTACATTAGTCAACATAATTTGTCAATTTATCAGAATTTTAGGCAAATTCTTATTTGATATGATAATTACAATACAAAAGCTTGATTATCATGAACATCTCATAATAATCAAGCTTTTGATTAATTATCTAGTTTTTCAGTAGCATTCCTTTTCCCTCAAAAGTCAGTCTTTTTTTTATTTGCTTAAAGCCAACCTCATCCAATAAAAATACTCTCGTGGCACCACTTTAGTTAAGCATATCCTAATTAATTATTGAATTTTAAATCTACATATTTCACTGTTAAGATTTTCTGCCAGTTTTTTAGTAGTCAGAGCTTGTTCAGCTATTTCTTGCACTGTGGCTAATTGCTCTTCTGACGATGCTAAAACTTCTTCTGTACTAGCAGATGTCTCTTCTAAAATTGAAGATATATTTGAAACATCTCCAATCATTTTGTCTTTACTATTATCAATATACGCTGCCTTTTCTTTTAATTTACTCATATTATCTAATAAATTAAATAACGCTTCTGAAGTCTTATTAAATACATTACTAGTATCACCGATAGATTTTTTTTGCTTTGTGCTTATTACTTTTATATTATCCATAGTTTCAACAGCGCTATCAGCTTTATATTGTATATTTTTTATTAACGTTTGAATCTCATCTGTTGCATTAGAAGTTTGTTCGGCTAATTTTCTGATTTCGTCTGCAACAACTGCAAACCCTTTACCTACTTCCCCTGCTCTTGCTGCCTCAATACTTGCATTTAAAGCCAACAAATTAGTTTGGTCAGAAATATTATTAATTAATTCAATAATAGATTCTGCATTGTTAGAATACTCACTAACATCCTTAATTATTCTACCTGTTTTTATTGCTTGTTCGGTACTTTCTGCATTTATACTATTTAGATCTCCCATTATAATTTTACCTTGTTCGCTTAGCTTATTGGTTTCATTTGTTATATTAAATACCTCAACAACTAAGTTATTAATTATTTCGATTTGGTCTCCTAAATCATTTATTTTATTAACAATATTTTCTCCGTAATTCGTTTGCTCTGTAGCCGCATTCGCTAACATTCCTATAGATTCAGCTATTTCAGAAGTTGTTTGTGTAGAGTTCTGTGTAATAGTGTTTAATTCTTCTGAAGAATTCTCCATATCCTCTACACTCAATTTTATGTTTCCTAATAATCCTTTCAAATCGGACTGCATCATAGAAGTAGCTCTAGATATTTCTCCGATTTCATCTTTTGTTTTTGTTAATTCATTTGGAATGCTTGAAGTAAAATCACCTTTTGCCATTAATTTAGTATACTTTGTTAACTGACTTAAAGGTTTTAAAGAAATCTTTATAGTAAGTATCAATAAACCAATAAATATTAAAATGGAAATGACAGTATAAAATAAGGTATTAATCCACAATTCTTTTTTTGTTGCTACAAGTGCATCTAATGATAAAGCAACATCCATTGATCCTATATGTTTACCCTCTTTATATATTGGAATTTGTACATCATTAATCCATTTCTCATTATATAATTCCTTTTTATTATATATAATCCCATTAACAGCTGCTGTTTTAGTTGCATCATCATCAAATGTTTGTCCTATATCATCATGATCACTACTGGCAATAGCAGTGCCTTGATTGTCATATACTGCTGAATATTCTATATTTTCTTTACTACCAACTTCATCAACAAGAGTTTGTATATTCATTTTTTCTTTTATTTTAGCTACTACCTCTGCTGAAACTCCCATTTGAATAAAATATCCATTTTCCAAATCTACATTGCAATATTTGTAATATTTCCCATCAGAATCACTTTTACTAACTTCTGTTACCAAATCCTTTTGTTTTCCATCAAATAAGGAATCCATTGTGCTTCCCTTCTCATATACCCATCCAACGTTTCCAGGCATATTAGAATATACAATTGTTCTTTTGTCATTTATAATATTCATTTCTGCAATATTTAATTTTTTCTCTAATTTAACTAATTTTTCATTAGAATAATTTTCTTTATCAGTTCCTATTAAATATGCTATTGTTTTCATATCTGTTCCCAGTAAATCTTGAATTGATTCTTCAGCGATTACAATTTTATTTAATTCGCTTACCATTTCCTGAGCTAAATATAATCCTTGTTGGGATATTTGTTCTTCTATTTTTTCACCTACAATATTTTGAGTAAGTAAAGTTAAAATACTTACAATAACTAAAAATAAAGCTAAACATGAACCTATAATTTTTTGTCTAATGGTAATTCCATTTAATTTTTTCATTTGTGAATTCCCCCTATTTTATAATTGTAATAGAAGTACATTAAATTCATTATTTTTCACTTTAATGTATATTTTTCTTATTACAAAACAAATAAATTATATAACAATTCCAAATATTATTCAACTAAAAAACAAATCCTTTTACCCATTTTTGCACTAGATATTGCATTATTGAAATAACAAAAACTATCATTTGAGGAATAATAACGGTAATGCAATAAAAGATGTGCTAAAAACTGGGGTATGCGTACCGACCTCTTCCTTTTGGCAACTCAAAATTAAAGGAGTTTACGGGACTAGAAGAAGTGAGTGTAAATGCAAATAAGGGAAGACATTTGTCTTCCCTTATTTGTTGATTACTTAATTGTAAATATATTTAATATAAAAATCTAAATTATTTTTTTTATCATTACCTCTTTACTTAATATGCATCTGTTCTTTGTTTCTAAATTAATAAGGAACGTTTCAAATTCATTATATAACTCTTTTCTTAAGTCATTAACATATTTGATTCCTTTAATTAACTGAAGTTTTTCATCTATACATATGTATAATGCTTCTTCTTCATTTTCTGCTATAATATTTATCTCTTCCATCATATTATTGTCTTTAACATACATCGTAAATTTCATTTGTCAATCACACCCTTTTTAATTTATCTTATATTATCATTCTAAAGAAATAACTCACCATACAATTTCTCTAGATAATGTTATTTTACCATTAATCACATTAATGTCCATATTAAATTTGAAAAATCACTAAAAAACTCAATAATATTGATATTACCAATATACTATTTTATTATTCATCACACGTTATAATAGAATTAACTATAGAGATTCCAGTACGAAAATTTATTTATACTTGTTCCAAAATCTCAGCGTATCAATGAGTTATGGACACGTATAAATAAAGATTTGAGTTGGAATCTCTATATAGAGATTCCAGAATTAAACTATATTTATACTGAATAAAAAACTTTTTTCTCCAAATCCTTATAGTACGGAGTACTGTGCAAAGGAGAAAAACTATGGGAAGAAAATCCAAACAAATTTCAACATTACATGGATATACACTAGATGAATTAATAGATATCAAAAATAATAACTCAAGTAAGTATGTAAGGAGCTTATTAACTACCGTAATCATGAGATATCAAGGATATTCTCCTAAGGATATCATGACTATGAATAAGGTTACTAACGCTACTATTAATACTCATATAGATAAATGGAACAAACTTGGTTCAGAAACTTTGAAAGATAATAGAGGTGGTCGTGAATCAAAATTCACAACTGAAATGGAAACAGATTTAATCGATACTGTTTTACATTCATCTCCATCAGATCATGGGTTTGTTGCGCACACGTGGACTTGCGTCCTCTTGAGTCAATATATATTAAATAATTATGGTGAATCTTTTTCTAAATCTACTATTCATGATATTCTTAAAAAAAATAATTTGAGCTATAAAAGAGCACAGCCTAAACCAACTAAAGCTATACAAACTGAGCAAGAAAGGTTTAAAAAAAATGTCAGAAATACTACCTATTATAGAATCATCTGACGATTGTGTTCTTTATGCTCAAGATGAAACCTATATTAGAGTTGAATCTAGTAATAGGCGACTTTGGAGCCCAGTAGGAGTATCCCCTATATTGGAGCACAATGCTACGCATAAAGGGATTAATGCAGTTGGTGCTACCGAAGCAACTAAGAATTTTGATACCATAATAGATATCTATCCATCAGAAAAATCAATAACCTCCGTTGAAATTAAAGATTTTCTTGAACATGTATTAGAAATAAATCCATTCAAAAAGGTATACTTAGTATGGGATAATGCACGAACTCATACTAGCAAATTAATCACTGAATTTCTTGAATTAAATGCAGAGCGTTTGATTACTATTAATTTACCTAGATATTCTCCAGATATGAATCCGCAAGAAAATCTATGGAATAGGTTAAAAGCTCTTTTGTTCAGACCTTCTGCGAGATGCTGCATAGAAGAACTTCAAGCAGATATTTTTGATATATATACCGAATTTAATTCTAATAAAGACGAAATTAATTCACTAACTAATGGTAAAAGTTTCTTGGTTTAAATATAGTTTTATACTGGAATCTCTATAGCTTAAAATAATACCTCAAAAACTAATTAATTATTGTTTATAGTAATAATCAAGGTAGTAATTGTACAATATGATATCTCCTTAAAATAAAATAAGGATAACAGCCTGCCTTAGGTTATAATTTTCTTACCACAAAAAACTATGAAAGGCAGGTATTATCCTTATGAATAATTTTATCGTTACTCAAGATAAGTGTAAAGAAGAAACTACTTCCATTAGGTATAAAGAAATTTCCTTTAGAAGATTATACTCTGCTTAGGTCAAGTAGTGCTTAAGTTTATTTGCACGGTATGCTAATATTACTAGCCAAGTTTTCTAGCAGTCTCAAGTGCAACATTTTCAGGAGAAAGTGGTAACTTATAGAAATTAATCCCTAAAGCATCGTAAAGAGCATTTCCAATAACAGATGGCACAGAAATCATAGGGTGTTCACCAATACCTCTAGCACCATAAGGTCCATCTGGTTGGGGATTTTCAATTATAATAGGAATTATCTTCATGGGAATATCCTTTGCTGTAGGTATTTTATTGTCTGTAAAGGAAGGATTCATTAGCTTGCCTTCTGGATTGAACTTATATCCCTCAATTACTGCAGATCCAATTCCCTGGAGTACTCCGCCAATAATCTGTCCTTCAACAAGCTTAATATTGATTGCCTGGCCTATATCAAAAGCAGAGGCTATTTTAAGAATCTTAATGTCTCCGGTTTCAATATCAACTTCTATTTCAATTCCATGAGCTCCAAAAGTCCAGTCAAGAGCAGGTAATCCCTGTCCTGTTACTGGGTCCAAGAAAGTAAGTCCATCAGCCATATAGGTGCCCTTTGCTATAATCGGACCACCGATACCATTACCATTTTCGTAAGCATAACCAAGTGCAAGGTCTTTGTACTTTATTTTTCTTTCCTTATGATGGATATGGTAAATATATTCATTTCCATGCGCTAGATACTCAACTGAAGTTCTAAGCACCTGAGAAGCCATTTCCTTCATTTGCTTAAGCATATTTTCTGCACATTTCTTTACTGCATTTCCACCCATAAAGGTATATTTTGAAGCAACAGTAGACCAATCATAAGGATGACGACTTGTGTCGTTGTCCCACATTACCTTTACCTTTTCTATTGGCATGTCAAGAACTTCTGCTGCAATCTGAGCCATTATTGTATTTGCTCCCTGCCCCATATCTACAATTCCAAGCATAATACGTATATTACCATCATCATCCATCTGCATAATTGCAGATGTGGAGGTATGAGGAGGCATTGCAGGAGCTTTTTGAAGGCAAGCAAGTCCCTTTCCACTGAGCTTTCCTTTATTGAAGTTTTCTTTACGTTCCACCTCAGAACAGTATCCAGTCCACCGGATTTCCTTTGCTACAGCTTCTAGACATTCAGCAGGTCGTCCTGAATTTTCATTTATCAGCTCTCCACTTATTGTATGAGAACCTGACCTTAATATATTCGCCATTCGGAATTCATAAGGGTCCATTCCAAGTTTCTGCGCTACCATATCCATCTGACGTTCCACAACCCAGTGTGTTTCAAGATGCCCAAAACCTCTGTAAGCTGTGCTAAAGACTTTGTTTGTATAAAGTGTTCGAGAATGTATCTCAATATTAGGTATCTCGTAAGGACCTGCTCCTGAGTAAGTTGCTGCTTTCCCCACATTTACACCATAATCAGCATAAGCTCCGCTGTCCCAATCATAATAAACTTCAACAGCAGTAATCTTCCCATCTTTTTTTACCCCTGTTTTTATACGTCCACGCATCCCGGCCCTGGTAGGAAGTTGATTAAATTCCTCTTCCCTTGTTGCGGTTAACTTTACAGGTCGACCTTTGCTGGCACGTGAGAGTACTGTTACAAGTGGTTCAAGGTGTATACCTGCCTTGCCTCCAAAACCTCCTCCCACATAGGGTACAATCACCTGTATATCAGCAGTGGATATCTGTAGAGCTTTTGCAAGCAACTTGCGTACTCCAAAAGGAGATTGAGATGAAGACCATATTTTAATCTTATTTGTATAGGTGTCAGCTTGTGCTATAGCAACATGGGTTTCCATAGGCGCATGGGCAACTGCTGGAAGATCAAGCTCATTTTCTACAATTAGGTCAGCCTCTTGGAAGCCTTTTTTTACATCGCCCTTTATGGTTTTGTTCCAGCTAGCAATGTTGGAATCAGGCTGTGGAAAGAAAACACCTTTAATATATTCAAGTTCATTTATATCTTCATGTACAAGTATTTTACCTTCTAATGCTTCATCAATAGTTTGTATACTAGAAAGTTGCTTGTACTGAATTTTTATTTTGGATAAAGCAAGTTCTGCTGTCTTTTCATCTACTGCAGCAACAGCAGCAACTGGCTCTCCCTGATATCTAACAGTACCTCTTGCAAGGATACACTTGTCAACCATATAGAGTCCAACAAGATAAGGTATATCATCACCTGTAAGTACAGCTTTAACCCCAGGTAAAGCTTTAGCTTCACTTACATCTATGGATAGAATTTCTGCTCTTGCATAGGGTGAATAAAGACACTTTGCAAACAACATTCCTGGTAATTCCATATCATAGGTAAAAACTGCCTGTCCGGTTACTTTTTCTAATGCCTCAGCTCGGTCGAAAGATTTCCCAATATGGTGGTATTGTTTATCACTCATTCTCCATTAACCCCCTTTCAAGCTTGGCAGCTGATTTGATTGCCGCTATAATAGGAACATATCCTGTGCAGCGACAAAAATTACCTGCAATTGCTTCCTTTATTTCTTTCTCATTGGGGTCAGAATTTCTATCTAAAAGAGCCCGTGCTGACATTAACATACCTGGAGTGCAAAAACCACATTGAAGAGCATCATGGCTTATGAACTCCTGCTGAAGTATTGAGATTTTTCCATTCTTATTAAGTCCTTCTACTGTTATGATGTTTGCATCTTCAGCTTCCAAAGCTAATATGATACATGAATTCACAGCCATACCATTCATTATTATTGTACATGCTCCACATTCCCCCTCACCACACCCTTCCTTTGTGCCAAATAACTTTAATTCCTTACGTAAAAAATTTAGCAACGTCATAGTAGGATCAATATAAGTACATACTTTTTCTCCATTTACGATGCAATTAAGCATCACTGGTTTTAGCCCAGAATCAACATGAGTAAAGCAATTTTCTTGATTGTTATGATTTTTGCACATATTATTCACCTCCCATGGATGATAAATGCAGCAAAGCACGTTTTACAAGAACTTCTGAAACATGAAAACGGTATTCAGCCGATGATCGCACATCCGAAATTGGATTAATTATATTTCGTACTTCTTTTCCTGCCATAACAGCTAGTTCAGAAGTTAACGGCTGTGAACTCAAAGTTTCTTCAATCTTATATAACCTTATTGGTGTTGGTGCCACAGCAGACATAGCCAATTTGATTTTTTTGTCCGCAGTCATTCTGGCTGTTACACCAACTATGCCAAGATCATGTCCCTTTATTCTTGCCTGCTTTAAAAATATACTAGTATCCCCTTCTGAAACATCTGGAAGAGAAACACCCATAACAAGCTCATTTGTCTTCAATACTGTCTTCTTTACACCAACAAAAAATGAATTAATATCAACTATTCTAGTACCTTCTATACTTGCAATATACACCTTTGCATCGTATACCATAAGCGGACCTGCAAGATCTGCTCCAGGTGATGCATTACAAATATTCCCCACAACTGTAGCACGGTTTCGCAGCTGATAAGAAGCAAGGGAGTTTGCTGCTTGTACCAGTGCAGGATACTTTTCAAGGATTAACTTTGATTCTGCAACATGATTAACTGTAACTGAAGCACCGATAAATAAGCCGCCCTTTTTTTTATATTCCAAAGATTTTGTTTCAGATATACCCTTGATATCGAGAATATGTTCGGATGTCTCTGCATTACGACGAAGAAGAATCATTAAGTCTGTTCCACCAGCCAAAATTCTAGTGCCAGCATTCTGCTCCAGATAATTCAGAGCTTCTGACAGTTTTTGTGGTTTTACATAATCAAACTTGCTTAACACAGTTGCTACCTCCTTATTGTACTGCCAAATGTTAATTAAAAATAAATCCGTAGTAATCCTTGCCGATGCCTTCTTTTACAACTCCTACTGTTGCATTAAGTTTCATCCCTATCTGAGGATTTTCTACTTCGAGCTGTCCACTTACGACAAGACCATTTGTAAATTTAACAATTCCAAAACCTATATATGGCTTCATGTATCCCTCAGGAAGATTATATACTTTTGTATAGGTTAAAAGAGTTACTTCCCCAGAAAGCGGAACTTCAGCAAACTCTCTATTTCCACACTTTTTACATATATAATGCTTAGGATGGTGGAGTTCACCACAAGTTGTACATTTATAAGCATTCATTTCTTGTGTCATAATCATTCCTTCTCCTTTGTAAGTATCATTGCAACAACATTATTACCAAAACCACCAAAGTTAACAGTAAGACCAGCTTTAGCACCCTCTATTTGACGTCCTGCAGCTTCTCCTCTTAGTTGTTTTACAATTTCTACAACCTGTGAAATGCCAGTTGCACCAAGTGGATGTCCCTTTGCTTTTAAACCTCCTGAGGTGTTAATTGGGATTTTGCCACCAATCTTTGTTTCTCCATTTCTGGCTGCTATATGACCCTCACCTCTCTTGAAAAAGCCAACCTCTTCTGATTCAACTATCTCTAATATTTGGAAAGCATCATGAAGTTCTGCAACATCAATATCCTGTGGAGTAAGCCCTGACATTTTATATGCCTTTTGTGCTGCAAGACGAACAGCAAGTAAATCCGTAGGTACTTCTCTTTCAGCCACAGCATGAGTATCTGTAGCTTGACCTATCCCTGCTATTTTTACTGGTTTTTTCATGAATTTATCTGCCTTGTCCATGGCACATAATAAAACTGCTGCTGACCCGTCAGATACAGGGCAAACATGATACATACGAAGTGGCTCTGCAACATATGGATTCATTACATGTGCATCTTCATCTTCTGTTATACAATAAAGATTAGGCACCACGTGTATATGGGCTACTGGATTATGGACTGCATTCTCGTGATTCTTAACTGATACTATAGATAAATCCTTTTCAGTTACTCCATACTTCTCCATACATAACTTTGTAAAGAGTCCTGCAAAAGCTGGCAAAGTTAACCCATAGTTATATTCAGCCTCTGGGTGAAGCATTGTAGCAACAAAATCCGTGCCTTCCCATCCGCTAACAACCCTCATCATTTCTCCGCCAACAACAAGCACACAGTCACACATACCACTAGCTATAGCCATATAACCAAGTTTTATAGCCGATGCTCCTGATGCTGGCCCATTTTCTATTGTCTCAGCCATTGCTGGTCTAAGATTTAAATAATCTACAAGTGCAGATGCTATACCACTTTGTTTATTAAGGATACCCGCACCCATTGTTGATACAAAAACCTGATCAACACCATGCCCTACCCCTGTTTTTACACCAGCGTCATCTAGTGCCTCCACAGCAGCCATGCTTAGCATATCAGTAAATGTTCCGCCTGACATTTTACCAAATTTACTATGACCAACCCCTACAATACCAACTTCTCTCATCTTTTATACCCTGGAATTTGCACATAAGTTGATGGAAGTATTGGATTCTCTGCAGTTTTAAGTAATTCTTCCTTTACAGGACGGCGGCCAGTAAGTTTAGAACCCTTGTGTTTTTCCCACAATGCTTTAGTTAACACATAAGTTGGTACACCACCTAGCTCATGCCATGTTTCTGGTCTTGATTCAAGTTCATATTCAATCATCCATCTCTTAAACCCATTTGGACTCTCTGCAACTATTAGTACTTCTTCTTGGTTTAAAATATCTAAATGATATTCCATTTTTGCAGCAAATAATTGTGCTCCAATTCTAAGTCCTCGCTTTAACGTCATAGTATGATAGGACATTCCTACCTTTTCATCAACTAGACGTCCATTAACAATACCAACTATTACTCCATCTATTGTTCCAATTAGACAATATTCATCCTTTACTCTATATCTGTAGTAACCTAAAAGCTCTGAGTATATTCTAGATGCAACAATATCATAAAAGTCAGCTTCAACTGTCATAAGTGGCTTTATTGCTTCTAAAATAAGTGGCACCTCTTCCCTTTTGATTTGGCGAATTACTAATTTTTCTCCAGTGGCCATGGTAATATACTTAGCTGGATAAGGCGCCATTGGTGTTTCAACTGGTCTCAAACTTTGTTCCATTTTATCTATTATCATTATTTACCATCCTTTCTTATATATTTAGTGTACCTACTTATACACTTATCCTCTTTTCATATAATAACTGGAAATTGAATTCTTACCTCCCACTTGCGAGGGTTTACTTTCTGTTAAAATTTACTCTACATCAAATGCTACTATACGTGATATGCAGGATTCTCCACCTTCAAATCTCCATGGGAAGCATCCAATTATTAGTCTCTTACCTAGCACTTTATCAATATCCCCACCAAGATTTTCAGCATGAACAATATTATAAGGGAACAAATCATAATGCATTAATTGATAATCATCCTCTGGCCAGAAGTCTTCAATCCCTTTACCGTATTTAGCTTTCAAATATCTATCTGCTCTTCTAGCTTCCTTTGGAGCCCATTCACGAATCTTTGTGTTCATAGGATGATCCGCAGAACCGCAGTCCACACCTATCCATTTAAATTCCATTTCCTTACACCAATTTGCAAATTCCTTTGTAGGTCCTGGATGTCTCATCATTACTCTTTCCTCATCTGCCTCTGGTTCATCCCAGCCATATTTATGATAGCCAGTGTGTATAATTAAAATATCACCCTTTCTAACATCTGCTCTTTCCATTATGTCCTTTGAAGTGTATATTCCATAATCCTCTGCTATATCAGATATATCAACAACAACTCCTGGTGCCACAAGTTCTTCTAATGGAATACTTGCTATATCCCTACCATGTGTACAAAAGTGTAAAGAACCATCTAGATGAGTACCAACATGATTTGAATGAGTTAATACCTGCCCATTGGCACCATTAGATGAAAGCCTTTTGAAAAACTTAATTTCAAGTGGCTCATAGGTTGGCCATGCAGGAGTTAAGTGACTAATTCTTTGAGTTAGATCATACATCTTCACATTCTTAAACATATCAATAATATTCATATATACCTCCATTTATAATTAATTATTTAGCTATATATAACGCATTAACAAATCAACATGTAAAAACTTTATTGCGTTATATATATTTTTTAACAAAAGAATAAAGTGCATCTTCAAAACATTTCATTGGAGGATGAACTATACCTGCCCCTACTTGACCAACACCTGCTCTATTGCATGCCACTCCAGTATTTATAATTGGTAAAATTCCTGTTTCAATAACTTTTCTAAGATCTATTCCAGTAGGTGTACCTCTAAAATTCATATTTGGCATCTTAAAAGCATTATTTTCAGCACAGGTAATTTCATACATACTAGTTGTATAATTTACGGCATCCTTTGGGGTCCCTCCTACAAATTGAACAATGGCTGGAGCAGTGGCCATAGCGAAGCCCCCTATTCCTGCGGTTTCAGCTATTGTACTATCTCCTAAATCAGGGTTTGCATCTGTTTCATCAAAGCCTGGAAAATAAAGCCCTGTAACGTTTTCACAAGGCGCTGTATACCACTCTTCTCCAGTACCTGCTACTCTAATTCCAAAATCCGTACCATTCCTTGACATAGCATATACAACTGTACTGTATTCTATATCTTCAAGTGGATCTAAGCTGCATTTGCATGCTGGCATAGAAACATTTAAAAAGAAATGATCATTCTTATCTATGAAGGTTAGCACCTCTGCTTTTATATCATCTGAAAAATTGGTTCTAACTATAAATGGTGCTAATTCCCTAAATAATAAAGAAGTCCCTGCTTTATTTCTGTTATGTCCCTCATCACCCATTTGAATCATTTGTGCAAATATTGTTTTAACATCAATACTTCCCTTCAAAATCATAGCATCCTTAATCACAGGTGCTAGGAATTCTTCCATCCAGTGTAGTTTTTCAATTACTTCTGGACTAAAAGCTCCAAATCTTAAAACTTTCCCTAATCCTTCGTTTAAAGTACAATATGCAAAGTTTCCAAAAGTCTTGTTTTGAAGTATCCAAACAGGCATTGAATAAGTTACAACCCCAGCCATAGGACCTACGGTTTTGTGATGATGACAGGAATCAAATACAATTTCTCCAGAGGCAGCTAAAGTTCTTGCCTCTTCTTCATTTGCAGCAAGCTTTTCATATATTAAACCACCTATAATAGCTCCCTTAACTGGCTCACTCATTCTATCCCAAGTTATTGGTGGCCCCGCGTGAAGAATTGTATGCTTTGTCATTCCTGGAATATCAATGCCAGCTTGACCTATTCCAACAATTATTGGCTCCGCTGCAAGAAGTCTATCTAGCGCCTCCTTATTGGCTTCTTCAATTTTTTCACTTATACTTGTTGCTTCCAAAACAGAAAGTTTTTTAGTTGCCTGACTTGGTGGTCTCCAATTAACATGCATACTCTGTACCTTTTGTTCCTTTAAATCTTTATGGAAAGACTCCAATCCGAGATTTATAACGGAAAGTTTCTTATTGAATAATTTATTTATCTCGGGCATAACACAGACCTCCTTCATATCTATAGTTTTTCAAGAATTAATGAGGATAGTTTTACAGCTTGAGCATTAGATGGCATTAAAATAACTCCTTCTTTTTCTAGCTTTTCACATTGGTCTTTGTAATTTTGAGGGTCCAACTCTGTACCACAAACATACCCAATTACACATAAATATTTATTATTGCTTTTCATAGCTGTTTTCGCATTTCTTATAGCTTCAAGCATTTCTCCTGCAGGATCTATATTTGATCCATAACCAAGCACAAAATCCATAAGTACTATGGCAACTTCGTGATCATAGGCTTCCTTTATAAGTCTTTCTACCCTAGCAGTTGGATCTATCATAGGATGTGGCTTTCCAACAGTGAAATCATCGTCACCCAGGTCAATGCACGTATGCTCCACACTTTTGTGTATATCCTCTAATCTAAGTTCCGGTAACAATGGGATATTAGAATATACCCTATAACCGTCCTTACCCAGCATCTTCATTGCTTCATCCGCTAAGGTTCCACCAGTATATAAAGCTCTTAAATACTTCTGTCCTTTATTAAACTTTTTCCATTCACCTTGGACAATTTTTTCTATTTCCTCATCTGATAATGTAAAGCCAGTAAAATCCTCTATTTCCTGTGCCTCTGACAACAGTAAGGCCTTTCTTGCTGCGTCCTCTAGGTTTACACATGAGTATGCACCCTGCTTTTCAATTTCGCACCTATCGCCACCTATAAAACACGCGACAACTGGCTTATCTGTGGTCTTTACCATATTTAGTATTTTTTGAGCTACCTCAGGTGCTGGAGGTTTAGAAATTAACACTATAACCTTGGTTTCTTCATCATTGATTAAGGCTTTAAAACCCTCAATCATCATAATTCCACCAACTTGACTTTTAAGATCTCTTCCACCTGTTCCGATAACCTGGGATACTCCACCACCCATTTTATCTATAATCACAGTAACCTCCTGGGTTCCTGTACCAGAAGCTCCTACAATACCTATGTCCCCTCTTCTCACAACATTTGCAAAACAAAGGGGTACTCCATTAATAATTGCAGTGCCACAATCTGGTCCCATAACCAGCAGTCCCTTATCTCTGCCTATTTCCTTTAACTCTATTTCTTCTTCTACTGTGACATTATCACTAAATAACATTACATGAAGATTATTATTTAGCGCTTTTCTTGCTTCATAAGCTGCATACTTTCCTGGCAAGGATATAACTGCCATATTAGCTCTCTCAAGATGCTTAACTGCAGCACTAAGAGTTATGGGTTTGTACTCTAGAGCTGAATCATCGTAGTCCGCCTTAGTATTTAATAATTCATCAACCTTTTTAACGATGGTTTTAAGTATATTTTCCTCATCACTTGCTACTGCTATAAAAAAATCATTTGGTGTCAATCCCTTTACTTCATCATTTGACAACCCCAAATTTTGTGTTAGCTCTTTATTCAGTTCTGTTCCCATGCCAACAATAACATCTTTGACATTTGACATTTTTTTAATTTCCTTAGTTATTAGCATTAATGCCACAGAATCATAGTAAGTATTTTTTCTAATATCTACACACAGATTCATTTAACCATACCCTCCTATACTTTAAATTACTAAAGATACTAAGCCCTACGTAAATTCCAAGTGCCGTATCAGTTCCTGATGTTTCACCATATCCAATAACTTCAATCAAGGCTTTAATAATACGTCTATGATTTTCATGTTCATCATTATTAAAATTAAAAATTGCCGCCATTAGATTAAGTACGGGTTCATTTGTCTCTCCCACTGATGAATGCTTTAACATTTCAGAGCTAACTCTAGTTGTTTTATATAAGCCTAAGCTAATGATTTTACTATTAAATTCATATATTTGTTGAAAGTTTAATTTATAATAGCTTCCCATATATATGTATGTAATCATTAACCCGCTTATAAAATCATCCATTGATGGAGTAAGCCCACATCCAAAACCTAAAATATCCTGTGCTTTATATCCTATGTTATCTACATCTGCTTTAATAACACCATAAATAAAATTCATAAACCTATCCTTAATAAATTCAACGCTTCTATCAAAATCACATACATGGAAAGAAATCAATTCAAGTTCTGGTAATTTACCTGCAAGTATATTTACTAATGGCCCCATACCATAAAGCTTCCCATATGTTTTTAACCCTTGTCCAAGAATCTTTATGTTCTCTAAAAGATGATTCTCTGAAAAGTCTGAAATATTTATTTCAACAATTGAAGACCACTTTTTAGCATTATTCATGGCTATAAATAAATTCTTTTGTGTACAAGAAATTACAATTTCATTAAATTCAAATATTAAACCTTGTGTTATATTTAAATCATTAAAATCAACTTCTTCTCCTACGTCCACAATTACACTCATTGGAGACATTTTTTTCTCTTTACTTAAAAGTGTTATGAATAAATCATCACATTCAATATTGCAAGCATTTTTAAAGACAGAGTGAACATTTCCACGTAATATTACACGTTTCAAAATCATATTATAAAGATTTTCGCATATAAATAATCCTTTCAATAAAATCATCCCTTTATATCTAAATCTTATTTTTCAATTTCTAGTTTTATTCATTAATTTGTTTTTGATATAAAAATACCCCCATTAACCAGGTTATATATACCATGGTTAATGGGGGGTAAGTCTTTATAATATACCTATTTTATTTAATTCCCACTATCTAATGCCTTTCTTTAGTGAAACAGTTCATCTTTACCTTTAGCCATTATATCCTTAATCATTTCTAAATTATCAGTAAGATTACTTAGAACCATTACCGCCTGACCTATCTTGTCATCACCTTTTATCAACTTGTTTTTAACAAATATCTTTTTAATATCATCCCAACGTTTTTGTTCTTCATTATTTAAACAACCAACAATCTCTTTCCACTTAAGCATATTAGCCTCAGCTCCAGTTGTTAGTGTTTGAGAGTCATTCTGATAGCTTCCAAGTATTTGCTCAAACAATTCTTCATCATTCATAATAGGAACAACTTTCTCTGCAATCTTACTCATATTTCTATAAGAACCTTGAAGTTTAAAAGGTGGTTCATTCCTATACTCATCAGCTTGGGCTGCTGAATATATATATTCCATATTAACCTTTAATACTACATCCCTTACTCTAAACAACTTTTCTATAACGCCAATATATTCATTAAGCTCATCTATTGAATAATTACCTTCAAAGTTAACGCTTTCTCTTTCCACTCCCTTAGCCATTTCAATAAGACCATATAAATCCTTCTGGCTTCTATTTGATAGCTTACTAAGTACAGGATTAGAGGTTAAGCTATTTTCAATATAACTAAGCTTAAATGCTTCTTCATTCTCTCTAAGCATATCTCCAAGATTATATACATCTGCTCTATTAGAAAGCATATCAGGTATCTTGAATTTTTCACCACTTTCTGTATAAGGATTACCCGCCATAACGACAGCCACCTTCTTACCTCTTAAATCATAAGTCTGCCCAACACCATTGTATACCCCTTCAATCTTTCGTTGGCCATCACATAATGATATGAATTTCTGTAAAAATTCTGGATTACAGTGCTGAATATCATCAACATATATCATTACATTGTTTCCCATCTTTAGTGCAATATTTAGTTTTATTAGTTCACCTCTAGCACTAGTATTATTAGCCTTCCCCGGATCTAATGATGTAACTTCGTTGCCTAGTGAAGGGCCATTAATTTTAACAAGGATAATACCAAGTCTACTTGCTATATACTCCATCAAGGTAGTTTTACCATAACCTGGTGGAGAAACTAGCAATAACATTCCCATTAGATCAGTTCGCTTATTTTCTCCAACAACACCAATTTGTTTAGCTAGATTATCTCCTATTAATGGCAAATACACTTTATCTATTAGCTTATTTCTAACAAATGATGAGAGTACTTTGGGTTTAAAATCATCCAAATGGAGCTCCTCTTTAAACTGTTGTACAAGTTCCTTTTTAATAATCTGAAACTTAAGATAATCATTAACTACAACATCACTGTAATATTTTAACTTATACATAAATTTTGTATAAGCTATTGTATATTTGCCTCCATTAATTACACCATGAGTTCCAACCAATCCCTTTATAGTTGTCTTGGTCTCTACATTAATAACTCTACCCAAACTAGCATTATTCTCAATAAGCATAACAATAACTTCATCAAGAACGCCTGATAGTTCCTCTTCATCCAAAGCTCCAAATATATTGGTATTATCTAAAACATCCAATCGATAAGCATTAACCCATTCTTTAATAAGATAAAAAACTCCTTCAATATCTTTTAAACTATTTTTTACTGATAATGAGAATTCATCAAAAGCATTCTTATCCCTTAAGTAGTTCATAAACCCATCATATATTTTTTTAGCTTCCTTACTAACTACAAAATCTTCACCTTTCATAATCTCCTTACAAAGATATTCTGCCGCAGCAGGGATATCTTCGTTATCAAAAAAAGTTATGTGGTTATACGTATTATTAAGTTTTTCAATTATATAAGGAACATAGTTATCCAAATTTGGTAATGAGTTAAAATACAAACTAACCTTAGCTAATTCTTTCAACCTAACTATTAGTAATTCCTTAGTATCAGCATCAGCTAAACGATTCCAAAATAATCTAGCTAAAGCTCTAACCTGACTTTTATATATTAATAAATCTATATTCTGATGTAATTCTAATAATGCTTTTAGTATCTTTGCTCCATCACTATCATGTACCCCTTTAGTGTAGCCCTCTTGATATCTAGGCTCCATAAACTTTTGAACAACTTCAACTAATTGGGTCTCCGTCTTTGAATACAAAATATCTAAGCTCTCAAATTGCTTATTTCTTGCTGCTTCAAAAATTATATAAGCAAGGTATTCAGCTCGATAAACATCCATATTCTCTGATACGATACTCTGTTCAAACACATGCTGATACTTGTCTATTTCCTTATGTACTACCTTATCCCAGAAATCTGTTCCTGTTATGTGATAATACAATTCCTCATCTTTTTGTACAATCGAAAGATCTATAGCTTTTGTATTTACTGAGAAGTGATGTTTGCCCAATTTTATGACATTCTCGCCACTTACATATAGCTCTTGCTTATCCTTTAACTGGCGAATAGTATCCTCTTTTAGGGTCTTTAATCTTGAACTAATTTCATCAGCCTTAACACTATCTCCAAGATCTCTTAATTCAGAAATAATATCCCTAACCTTCTCAGCCATTATGTCAGTAGCAAGATATCCATTAATTCCTTCAACAGAATCTAAATCCTTTAACCTATTAGCTATTCCGTTCATAATACGTTCAGATGAGTTAAATAATCCAACCATTCGTTTATTTAACTTATCTAAGAGTGACTGCTTCTTACTCTCGAAAGCATTATATAACTCTTCTCTTTTTTCACTAAGTTTTACTACATAATCATCAAACTCTGCAAACTTTCCTTCTAATTCCTGTATTTGAACCATAACCTTATTAAGGTACTGGTCGCATTTATCTACTGTATCTGAAACATCTAAATAATTTACTACAGCTTGACTAAGTAATTTCATTTGGGAGTTAAACTGTGTAGTCATTTCACTCTTAGAAAATTCCTCTACCTTTGTCTTTACCCTTGCCTTAGCATTATTTATTAGAGAGAACAATGATGAAATCTTCTCTATTATCTCTGTTGTCATAGTAGGATCTTCAATCTTAAAGTTACCTACAATATCTATAAGAAGTTCTAAATCTCCAGAGGTTTCATCCATCTTTTCTGTAAGTTCTTTACCTTCTTTTGATTTATTAACCTTGTCAATTCCATCTTGTAACTCTTGTACTTTATCGGCATAAATCTTAAGACCTTCCGGCTGTATTAAGAACTCAACACACCTCTTCGCGAATTCCTCATTTTTTTCTTTAACTCTACTGTCAAGTGAATCAACAATGGTAAGGTCCGTATATCTTAAATCCCTTAGTGAAACAATCTTACCTCTAAGATTTCGTATATCAGCTAATACCCTTACGTAATCATTAACTGTATCAAAGGTTCCATACTCTAGTTTTTTGAGGAGTTCCTCTGATTCATTTTTTACATCCTCTATTTGCTTTTTGGTTGAATTCTTTATTCTTACCACTTTTTCAAACTCGCCAATTGCAAAAGATGATGTCTCTTTTATACGTAGAAGTACTTCTTTTAAATTATATGCTTCTTGTTTATCTAACCAAAAATACGTATCAATTATTTGTTCTGATTCTTTTACAATATCAATATAGATACTCTGATAGCTCTCACCTTTTCCAATGAGTTTAGATACAATCTTACAATCAGCCATACAGTTAACGATATCCTTATTACCGATATTAAATAATATGGAATCGCTGTGACCTTCACATACATAATTTTTGCCCACATAAGGTGTTTGCCATATCTGTATCATATGATTTTTTCTTGGTTCTTCTTCATGTTTAAACACAATCATTTCACCATTATTGAAATGTGAGTATCCGCTACAGACAATTGGTGTTTCTATTGTTTGATCAATTATGTTATATGAATATACTAAATATATGCCGCTATCGATGTTATAAAAAATATACTGATAATCTTCACCATTAGATGAAGTAATCATCTGATCAAATACTGAATACTCAGCTGGAACATCAAATACTTTATATTCCCCATTTTGTAGGTAATAACCTTTTGGAAATATGAGTCCATGGTTTCCAGGTAAAAGTTTACAAGTATCTTTAATTGAATCAAGTCTTACAACATTCTTTAATTTGTTGTTAAATACAAAGTACCTATAATCATTTTCCTTATATGGTCGAATTTTAAGTATTATTATTTCACCTAAATCAGCATAGAATATTTCAGCATCATCAAGGTTCTGGTCCTTATCCTCCACAGCTTCTGAATAAATACCCTTTCCTATCTGAGTATTATCCTCAACTTTGATTGTTAAATCTCCATTGATGGTTTCCACAAAAACCTTATCCATAATTGAAACATGAGGATAAACACCACTTCGCTGATCATCCCGTGTTGCTTTAACAAAATTGAATTCATTTTTATTAACAAACTTAACTTCATGTTCACTTCTACAATCAACATATGTTAGCTTGCCACCTTCAATTAACCATTTAAAACTTTTAATATCAGTTGCATTCTTTCCTGTTTGAAAAATCATGTGGAAATATGGTTCTATTATAGTAAACTTAGCAAAAAACGTATTCTTATAATACTTATACAACTCATCAAAATCTTTCAAAAACTGCTCATCATTTATTAAGTCAAGTGTCTGCTTTTGTAATGTACGTTCTTTATAATTATAAATTGAAAATACATCACTAAGTTCAACCTTAGATTTAAGACCTATATGGACATTGTATCCAAAGATAAAACTATCATCTACCGGTGCCATATCTCTAGGTATACAATTATTCTCTGTTAAAATTCGCTCGCTGCTAAGAAGCTTTGATTCAATAGAACCAAAAACTTCTTTTCTTACAGCATTAAGCTTTTCAACACGTTCCTTTAAGTCATCGCCATGTTTTGTAAGACGATTTTTAATGACCTCATATGTGCTATTTTCCATCTCTGTGTTTTTAATGTCATTATCTTTATCATTTTTATTTTTGATGTGTATATCTTTATTCTCTCTAACATCCAACTTTATCTACCTCACTCACGTGTAGTATCTATTATATTTGCTGGCAAATTACCAACTCCTGCCTTATTAACAGTATCTAATAACTTGCCTAACATTGTCTTGTCTGCCCCATCAGCATCCTTCATCATTCTATTAACAGCACCAGCTATTGATAGATTTTTCAAATCTTCTGATGTTAAGTTAAATCTACCAGTTAACTCTTGTAATTGTTTCTTAAAGTACTCTGGATCACCAGTAATAAATGTCTCTTTTATATCAGTAAGTACTTCACTATTATCTACTAGACGGTCAAAAGATTTACCTTGAGTTATTGAACCAATAATCTTATCAAAGAACATAGTTTCTCCACCAACAATATCAATTTTAGCTGATTTAAGTGCTTCTTTAATAACTGAAGCTTGTGACTGTGCGATATCCTTCTGAATATTGATAGTAGCAAGTTCAACCTCTTTCTCTTTTTGAAGTTTAAGTTTGAATTCCTCATGCCCTCTACCTACTTCATCTAAGGCCTTCATACTATTAGCTTTTTCTTTAATTCCTTCTGCTTCTACTAGATACTTTTTCTTTAAGATATCAACTTCAACTGTACCCTCTTTCTCTTTTACTTCAATCATAGCTGTATCACCTTTAGCTTGTGCTAGAGCTTTTGCTTCTATAACTTTTGATTCTGCTATACCACTAGTAGATTCTTCAAGAATTTTAGCATCAACAATGACTTTAATTGACTCAGCTTCTTTTTGTGAAGCCTTAAGTTTAGCATCAGCATCAATAATTGTTTTCTCAGCTATACATTCTGACGCTTGTTTTGAAGCCTCTGCAGTTCTGACTTTAATAATAAGTTCCTTCTCTGCTTGTTCTTCTGCTTTTTTAATAGCTACAGTCTTATAACGCTCTGCCTCAGCAATTGCACGAGTATCTTTTATCTTCTCTTCTTCAACAACAGTATCTTTCTCAACTGCTACTCTTTCTCTTATCACTGCCTGAATATTTTTCTTTTCAACTTCCACTTCTTTCTGCTTTTCAATAACAGCAAGTTCAATTAATTTTTCTTTCTCTGTTCTTTCAAGTAATCTTTTTCTATCAACTCTTTCAGTCTCAACTGCTTCTGTGCTTTCTTTTGCTTTCAAAGCTACAATTACTTGTCTCTCTTTATTTTGCTCAGCAACTTCAATTTCTTCATCGGATTTAACTCTTGCCAGCTCTGCCTTTAATCGCTCTTCTTGGGCTATTTTTTCCGCTTCTGCAGTTTCTCTAGAATTAATAATAGCGATTTCTCGTTTCTGTTTAGCTTCTGCCTCTGCATTTTGCTTTTCAAGCTCCAATACCGCCTCTCTTGCAGATACATCCTGTTGCTTTATAGTTTTCTCTTTATCTCTCTGTATCTGATTAGCTAATATTAGCTGTTTTGCAGTAAGCTCAGTTATCTTCTTGATTCCCTCTGAATCTAAAATATTATTACTATTCAAAAGATTAACGTCAGTTTGTTCAAGATAATCAATAGCAGCATCATCCATAACATAACCATTTAAATCTGTTCCAATAATCTGAAGAATCTCATTTTTAAAAGTCTCTCTTTCAGTATATAGTTGTACAAAATCAAACTTCTTACCAACTGTTTTTAGAGCTTCTGAGAACTTTGCATCAAAAAATTCCATCAAAGTTGTAGGATCAGACGCCTTCTGACACCCTAATAACTGAGCAACTTTCAATACATCCTCTCGTGTTTGATTTACTCTAACAAAAAATGCAACCCTTATATCAGCTCTTAGATTGTCTTTACAGATCAAACCGTCTTTACCTTCTCTAGCAATCTCAACTCTTTTAACAGAAATGTCCATTATTTCGTATCTATGAACTATTGGTATTACAAAAACACCACCAAAGGACACTTTCTGCCCACCAACACCATTTCTTATTATAACCTTACCCTGCTCCACCTTTTTATAGAACATAGAAAACAATGCCAGTAATCCTCCTATCACTGCAACAACAGCTACAATACTAACTAATATTACTTGAATCAAATAACTCATTTTTCCTCTCCTCCATTTTAACAATATAATATATATTTTTATCAGTGTCTTTTCTGATAACAAAAGCAATCTCATCTTTATGGAATGACTCTTCATGGAATTCTGACTTAACATTAATCACTATTGAAGCTCCATCTCTCTTTATCTCAGCTTGTCCCAATCGTCCATTTTCCAAGTTGCACTTAAGTATGCATTGATGTTCAATTACTTCAACCCCTCTTTCCTCCTGCACACTGCTGTCTTTGAAAATCCCCTTTAAGGGAAGCATCACATACTTTGTAATGAACATACTAACTACAATGGCAGGTAGCAGTAACACTGTATTTACCGGACCTCCTGGAGTTATAGGAAGATAATACATTAACATAGCTATTATCCAAAAATTTAAGATTAATATACTAAAAACTAGCATAAAAGGTAATTCAGCTAAATTTAGAAATGATAATAACGCATAAAATGGGCCTGAGCTATCACCACCATCTAAATCAAAATCTAAAAAATCAAAACCTAATGCCCCGAAAATAACGCTGATCCAATACAAAAATACTAGTAACAACAACACAGTAGGTATAATATTTATTCCTGTAAAAGCATTTTTTAACAACTCTGACATAATAACCTCCTTTATCACCCTCTCCACAGCTCTGTACTACTATCAATTCTCCAATTATCATTCATTTCACCACTGCAACTATGACCTTGGAATTATGGCCCAATATTACCATTGAATAATTCAATTATAATTATATGTTATTATATTAAGATCAAAATGTAAATAATAAGCATCAAAATTGTGTATAATCCTTTATTTTCTTAGCAATCTCATCTTTAATCTATTTCTTTTAGTAGATCTTTCTACGAGCTGTATTTATGTATATTATAGAGATTCCAACTCAAATCTTTATTTATACGTGTCCATAACTCATTGATACGCTGAGATTTTGGAACAAGTATAAATAAATTTTCGTACTGGAATCTCTATATTAAAAATCCACTTTCACAAATTTTTAGTGAAGGCGGATTTTTGCAAATATTATTCTAGTTTTAAATTATCTTCCTTTAATAAATTAAATAGTGTTGGATTTAAATTAAATTGATTCATTAAATTGTTAACTTCTGCTAAAGCTTTCTCTTTTCTGTTTCTAGATATATTGGCTTTTGAAGCTCTAATTAATAAATTTTTAGGAGAATGTGCTATATCTATAAATTCTAAAAGCTGAGTTTTATATCCTACACTCTCCAAAAGATTAGCTCTTACTGAATCAGTCATAAGTGCTGAAACTCTTTCTTGTATTATTCCATACTTTGTTAATATGGATAATGAATCCGTTTTTATTTGGCTATTAAATTCATGTTGGCAGCAAGGAACAGAGAAAATCATCTTACTATTCCACTTTACTGCATTATATAAAGCATAATCAGTAGCTGTATCACATGCATGCAATGTAATTACCATATCAACTTTATTGTTATACTTAAATCCATTTATATCCCCTAGCTCAAAATGTAAGTTGTCATAATTATATCTTTTAGCAATATCATTACATTTATTAATCACATCTTCCTTAAGATCTAATCCTATCATCTTTACATTAATCTTTTTAATCTCTACAAAGTAATAATATAGTACAAAGGTTAAATAAGACTTACCACAACCAAAATCTAATATAGTAAGTTCTTTATAATCATTCTTTTTGATTTCGTCATCAATAATTTCAACAAATCTATTTATTTGCTTATACTTATCATATTTAGAATTAATAACTTTACCTTCTCTTGTGAAAATGCCCAAGTCTATAAGTGGCTCTATTATCATACCCTCTTTTAGAATATAATTTTTTTCTTTATTATGACTTTTATATTCCACCTTCACATTTTCACTTTTTTTCTTACCTAAATGAACTTTACCTTTTTTAGACATTTTCAAACTAAATGTAGTTGTATTTGACCATGCATCAATTTGCTTATAATTACATGCTGCATATTCTAAAAGTTTTTCTCCTAAAACATCTATATCAATATTTTCATGGAATACTTGTTTATCAGTATATTTCTCTATTTGATAATACTGTTTTTCTCCCTTTTCTTTAAATATAAATGTTATTTTATTGTATGGAGTATCCTTATTCATTTTATTACTAACAACTAATTTAATAATATCTTCCTTTATAATTTCATCAATCGCTTTTTTTAACTCAACCATTTTAACACACCTTATCATTTATTCTTATAATATTTTCCTATACAATAATATCATTATAATTCAAATTAAGAAAGATTACTTTCTTCTTTAATTACTATTATTTTATTGTTTACATTTTTTAAGTTAACATAATCTCTTATATGTAAATAAAGATTTTAAAATACTTTAGCAACAAGAAAGTATACGCATCTTTTCCCCATTTGATACAGCATAATTCACTTATCACCTTCGTTATTCGTAAATTTCACCTTATATCTTGGTCCATTACTGGGCGCAAAAAAAGGCTACTGCATACGTAATAGCCTTGATGTTGCTTAATTTTATAAATATGTTATTTCAGTTGCAACAACTTTTTAGCTTGGTTCCCATGGGTCTGGATCTTGCCCTTTTATAGCAATGTCTGATAATTCAGTAGGATGATTGTCCATTACTGATATTTCTACTATTACTACTCCAACCATTAACGTTAAAGCCATAATTGCTGATAATATTTTTTTCACTAACTTTCCCTCCTTTATATACAATATATATTAAACAATACTCAAACGTAATTTGCTTAATATATTTTTAAATTTTTTAAAATTATACCATTAATATACTTATTATACAACATAATACTTTAATTGCAGTTCATGCAATGTTTTATTGATAAAAACCTCTACTTTTAAAATGTACCTTATCTCTAGAATATTTGATAAAATGACTATACACCAACTAGAAAGTAATTTGTGATATAGACGTCTTCTTCTTTAATTTCCATTGATATATAATTATTTAATAGCCTATGTATAAAAGTAATCATAATTTATTATACTCACACCTTACTAAAAAGGTACTTTCAGATAAGCTCAAGACGCTAAGAGTTCAATATTTTTATCTCATAGATTATTTGCTAATCATCTATAAACTTAGAAAACCTAGTTAAGATATGTACAATATTTGATTCAAAAATAACTTGTCTGGTTGATCTTAAAACTTATGATTCCTATATAAACAAGATAAAGATATTATAAAAACACAAAAATAGAAAAACACCTAAGAACCAATATTAAATATTTTTTTGGGTATTTAAATTGAACTGTTACTTTTATAAATTTAAATTTCCTCCAATACAACCATCTTCTAAAGGTGTATGTCGGAGAATGCTCTAAGGCGCCACTTGGAAATGCTTGTATAGTTTGTACAAATATCGAAGTATATGATATAATTTAAATAGTTTTTTTGTTACATGATTTATTTGTAATACATCATAAAGAAATATTAGATTATGAGTTACATTGAACTTGGATTCGGCAAGAATAATGATTATTAATACCAAATCAATTATGGAATATTAATAATCATTTTTTTAAATTTTATTATTCTAAACTCATTTTATATTTCTCTTCATTCAATCCCGAAAGGGATATAAGGATATGACTAATAAGCCTCAAATAATCAGAAAATTAATTAATTAATAATAAGACTTCAATACTGCGTTAGCAGGTGGGGGCAAACAAACCCTTCCGCCATTAAGTATTACTTTTTCAAAGAACACGAAATTATATATTAAGTCATGAAATCAAATAATGTGGTACTTTATTGATGAACTTATCTATGTTAATTTTTATAGTCTGTATTACTTTCTCAAGAAAGTGATCATTAGAAAATTTCAAATGTCTATATGAACTATTTCCACAAATATTTCCAACCATTTTATAAAAGATTCTTCTTAAAGTAATAATCTCATGATGATGCATTTCTTTAGGAAGAATTGCTTGTTTAAACCAATTGTGAATGTTATATGCAATCATTTTAATAAGCAAATAAAGTTCATTCATCTTTTTTTGAATAAGACTATTTTCACCAAAGGCAAATCCTTGTTTTAATTCATCAATATTGTTTTCTACGTCACATCTTTTGTTATATTCATGGTAAATTGCTTCGGCTGTAAGATAATCTATGTTTGTAACAATAACTTCATATTGATACGTAAATTCTTCAAGTCTTAACTGGTTTTCATCTTTTGACTCAACTTCTTTTCTAACAATTACAAAACGTCTAGCTCTTTCCCATGTTGGCAATGGTACAGTTATCTCACTCACATTATATTTAGAACTTATGTTAATCCATTCATAGTCAAGTTGATTTTCATTGATATATTCTATGATTTTTTTTACTGAAGCATATTTCTTGCATTTTACAACATACTCCAATTGTTCTTCTTCAAAAAATAGCAAGTTCTTTTCATCTATAAAACCTCTATCCAATCTTACTCTTTTAAGAATATATCCTTTAGGCAATTGGCTAACACAGTTCTGAAAAAAATCAAGGAATTCATGATTACTATGGTGCTTTCCAGATTCTAATGTAATATCTAAAAGTTCATCTGTTCCAGCTATTGCTGCAATCTTTTCTTTGAAAGAAGGTCTTCCTTTATATCTTGGATTATAACCTATACCACAACCTTCTTGATTCCCAAATATAGTTATTACTGTATCATCAATATTAATACAAACCTCTCTAACACCTTCTGTTTTAGATTTAAGTTCTAGAATTTGTTTATTGATACTTCTTAACTCTGCTAATGATTCTGTTGGCAATGTTTTCAAAAGATCTCTACATACTTTTTCACTGGGCAGTCTATCGACTTCTTTAATTTTTTTATAACCATTATCTTTGCCAAAATCATCTAAGTGACTAAACCTTGAATAACCTAAAATATTGGCATCAATTAGGTAGTCAATAATTTCAACAGTAGAAAAGATAGAGTTCTTGCTCTTCTTGTAGGCTACGCCTTTACGGAGTAAGTGTTTAAAACCTATAACTTGCTTGAATAGTTCAACATAACAAAATGTAGCAACTGTAGTTACAGTTTTATTGTCAAATTTCACATCTAAATTTAAATATTTAATGTATCTTACAATCGCTTGTGGTATACTAATCATGGGTGTCACAATCCTTTCAATGTTTTTCTAGCAGATTACATTATATCAAAGATTGTGATGCCCTTTAATTTTTTTTTGCAGAATTTCTAGTTATATCAATACTTTTCAAAGTTACTTGCCGAATCCAAGTTGAATATATGTAGCCTACGTAAAATAATAGCAAAACAATTCGGTGTATGGGTACTACACTATATATTCAAAGGAGAGTTTATAATGAATTTAATAATTATTACATTTACATATACTTTTGTTATTACTTTTTTTGTTTCAAAACTATTTATCCCATTAATTAAGAACTTAAAATTAGGTCAAAATATTAACGATTATGCTCCAAAGAGTCACAGAAAGAAAGCAGGGGTTCCAACGTTTGGTGGTGTTATATTTATTTTAAGCATTACAATTGTAATATTTACATTACATGAAATAATACAAGGTGAAGGGTTGTTGGCATTCTATGCATTGATAGTCTTTGGTATAATAGGATTAATAGATGATTACTTAAAAAAAGTTCGTCTTAAAAATGAAGGATTAAAAAGAAAGCAGAAAATGGCATTGTTAGTTATAGCAGCAAGTTTCTTTGCTATTTATGCTTACATCACACCTTCAATTGGATCATATATATATATTCCATATGTAAATATATCATTTAATTTAAAATTATTATACATACCCTTTTTAATATTTTATTATACTGGTACAACTAATGCTGTTAATTTAACTGATGGAATTGATGGATTATGTACTACAATAACTATTTTAGTATTTTTGTTTTTTGGTTCTTATAGTTACTTAACTGGTCATCATTCCTTAGCGCTTTTTTGTGCAGCTATGATAGGTTGTTTGTTAGCTTTTTTAATATTTAATATTTATCCAGCTAAAATTATTATGGGAGATACTGGTTCCTTGGCATTAGGGGGGGCTATTGCAACAGTGGTGATGCTATTAAAGGTTGAATTACTTTTAATATTAGTGGGAATTATTTATGTTATTGAGACACTTTCAGTTATCATACAAGAAAATAGTGTGAAATATTTCAAAAAGAAGGTATTCAAAATGGCACCAATACATCACTCTTTTGAATTATCAGGATGGCATGAAATAAAAATAGTTTTTGTTTTTTCAGTAATAACAATTTTCTCGCAAATTATAGCAGTTTTATTACTAATAAATATAAAATAGATTGAAGTTAGTTACAGCGTTTTAAGAAAAGACACTGCCTTTATGGTGGTGTCTAATATATTGTTCCCTAAATAAAAGACCATAAGATATATTATAGTTTCACCCGAACCGCTTATGTACCCTACTTCGCTCCATATAAAAAGAATGCGCCATAGACAGTATATCCTGAAAAACTTCAAAGCCCTAGTAATTAAATTATAATACAATTTACTTATATTTACAAAACCATAAAAAACACAAGGATACTTTAGTGTATTTCCAAGACCTATCTAGTTAGTAGGTGATTATGTTGAGCGTAATATAAAACAAAACACAACCACCCGAATCATTGATTTTAAAATCTTTATTGTTAGTATCTTTAAAGACTACTCTACACATTATGTGTCCTATTCATTTCTAAATAGTAAAAGTTTTAAACATAACCTAATATTTAACCCTAAACAATATTACCTTTCTTCATTTCTATTTATATGATCTCATCAATATAACTTCTTCAATAAAACTAAATCCCCCATTGATTATTTCCCCTCAATAAAATTTCGTCCCCACCTTCTCCCTCTTTAAGAGAAGAAATTCCTCTACCCTAAAGCCCAAATCCTATAAGGAAACTTTGGACTATCTTTAACCATGCTTCACATCATTAAAACTAATCCAAAGTATTGTATATTTTAAAACTTTCATAGGGCAGTTGTAACAGCATGTCCACCCTAACTATTCTTCCTTTTAAGTTTTTCTTTCAGATTGAATAAATCTTTGGCTAGATAGATAGAAATTAATATTTACACCTTGATTTAGAAAAAATGTTGAAGCGTTCATTATTTTCTAAATCAAGAAGTTCCAAAGAAAATTTCTATCTATATAGATAGTTTTTTAATCTGTTCAATATATATCATTCTTTAATCATCTATTTGTTATAGTTTATTATGCTGTTCTTTAATTTCCTACATTCTATACCGCTATTATCCCTATTGTAATTATTGAAACATTAAATTCACCTTTGGAAAATCAATATCGCACCCAGAGGACAGGCAGATTCAAGAAGAGGTTCTATCATAGGTTAAGAGATTCCAGTTCAAATATTCATTTATACTTGTATCGAAACACGTTGACCCTTCGTGATTTTGATACAAGTATAAATGAAGTTTTACTAAGGATTCTCTCAAGTTTTCCGCTACTCTTCAACCTCGCCAATGGAAGAATCTCTAATTTTCATCAAAGCCTTTCCATCGTATCCCGCTTGACTAGCCCTGGATAGGATATTTTATATACAATGAATACGATTATATGAATTATTCCAAAAACAATAATAATGAAAGGGCTGGTCCATTGATTTCATTAGGGTCACTTCTTTGGGGTCTTTAAAGTGCGGACTTGCTTCATACAATATAGCATTCTTAAATACACCATCCATTTAAACTCTCAATATTGATTGTGATAAAATCAATTTATTGATAAATACAAATCATAAACCATATTAGGTAACTTCATTAAATAGTCATATTGTGCAGCAGTGGGATGTGTCAATAAAGTATAATTTATTTGATTGCGTATCAAAAATACCGCAATTTAATTTCTGATATACTGCGGTATTCTGATTAATTGCTTATAATTTGATTTTATGAAATAGTCACAATCATTCCTTACATTTTACACTTCATGTGCCTCATACTTTACATGATATTCCAAGAACGTTATAATATCTGGGTCTTCAATACAAGCTAAAAATGTTACTTTAAATGCAGAATATGCAGCTGCAGCTGCACCTGCAATTGTTGCTGGATTAATTGACGTTCCTGCAATTGCAGTAATTGCTGCTGCAACACCAAGTGAAAAACAATTATTTATTTTATTCTTAGAGGCTTCTTCGATTGTTTTTGGAAACGAAACTCGTGCATATATGCCATGGCGTACTTTATAAAACCTGCATCCTTTCCATGTACATGTCACTCCTGGTAAATCAAATGATGTAAGTGTTTTTTCGAGAATATCATTGTTTGTTAAAGATTCTTGTAATTCATTATTAGGTAGTACATATAAAGTATCTAACTCATCAGCCGGAAGATCATTTAGCGCTTCTTCAAAATCATATTCTTTAACAATTTCATTTAAATCTTTATCTAAATAGGTATGAGTTATCTTCATTCTTATTATGTCCTCCAAAATTTTATTATAATTTATTTTGTATTTATATTACACTTTTTATTCATTAAAATTTTAAACTTATAAATGCCGCATTATTCAATTTACAAATAACATTTTTTATTTCAATTCTACGCACTTTTCTTATATAAAGCACTAAATAAAGAAATTTCTTAATTCATAATAAAAGAGACTAATGGTGCATGAAAAATAACTTTTACTACACAAAATAACTCTTATGTTCACTATCTGTGATAAAGAGATATACTCAATATATCTCAAGTCTTTATTTACAAAAACAAGCCAGCAGTCACAATCGACTACTGGCTTATTGCTACTGAACCTCTTCTTCTGTTTCAGTTACATCTATAATCCTAGCAGCCTTTTTCTTCTTTAAAAACCCACTTGTTGAATAGAATACTCCTGAGTAATGATTTCATCCAATGGAAATTTTGAATAATCGCTTGTCCAAAGTCCTATTTTATTCCCTCCCCCATCCCAAGCTCATAGGTATTCCTTTGGGGTCTTTAAAGGGTGGACTTGCTTCTGGTACAATCAATCATGGACTAGCTACTAAAGCAGCTGTTCCATAGTTAAGCACCACAAGCAGGTCCACCCTTATTTTTAAACAATATTTTTTTAAATGTAACTTACCAACAGCTTATCATTTATAGTTAATCGATTTATTCGTTTTCAAATCATTTATATTTAGTTTAAGTTGTGTTAGGGAATAAGGTTGATACTTATTTAGAACACCACGATTTCGTAAATATTTTTGATTAAACATAGTAAAATAATGTATAATATAGAAATAGTAGTTTATGAAAAAAATATTTGTATTACGTCGTAGTGGATTTATGAAGACTTGTAGTGAAATAGTTTGATATGACGAAGTAAGTATATTCTATAATTAAATTAAGGAGGAAGTATCATGGATTGTGAAAAATATACATTTAATGCTGAAAAATATTCACAATATCGTACTGAATATTCAAAAGAATTTATAGATTATCTGTACGAAAATGTTGGCTTAAGTAATAATTCAATTATTGCTGATATTGGTTCAGGTACAGGAAAATTAAGTACCCAACTATTATTAAAAGGTAGTCATGTGTATTCCGTTGAACCAAATGATGATATGAGAAAAGTTGCAGAAAAGGACTTATCAAGGTTTTCAAATTTTATGTCTATAAATGGAACAGCAGAAAATACAACTTTACAAAATTCAAGTGTAGATTACATAACAGTTGGAACTGCATTTCATTGGTTTAATATGGAAGAATTTAAAAAAGAATGCCAAAGGATATTAAGACCAAACGGAAAGGTAATTTTAGTCTGGATAAGCAGACCAGTAAATAGGTATAAAATTTTTGAAATTAATTTCAATGGATTAAGTGGTGGAAAAGAAGAAAAACCTGAATTGATTTCACCTTTTTTCAAAAACAATTATTATGAATATAAGATTTTTCAAGAAAGATTTACATATACTAAAGATACTTTTATTGGACGGGCTTTATCTACATTTAATAAATTAACAGATATAAAATATATTGATGAACTTTCAAACCTATTTGATAATCACAAAGTAAATGAGGCTATTACGATTACTCTTTATACTAGAAGTTTCGTAGGTAAGGTCTGATCAATATGTGTAAAGAATAATGAACTTATCGCATATTATTCTTAAATGATGTTAGAAATAATCAATAATTTTCAAATGAATTGTTACATAATAAAAGAGTAAAATGTCCTAACGATTACATATAAAATAATTACGAGGGAGCCGAGAGTTCTCTTTTTTACGTGGTTGATTTTATAAAAATCAGAATTATTAAAGATGTATTATATTTGAAATGCGAATTAAAAAGTGTATATTAAAGTTGCAGTATAGTAAAATAATGCGACTTTAAAATATATTATATTTTATGGAGGTTATAAATGGACAAAAGAATTAATATTAAAAACGTTACACCATGCGGGGAATGTTGTGATTGGTGTGAGTATAAATTAAATGGGGAATGTGCTGGTTGCAGAGTAACGAATGGTGAAAAATGCAAAATGTGGTCAAATGGTTGTAATATATATAAATGCACTATTGAACATAATGTTTATCATTGTGGTTTGTGTGAAAAGTTTCCGTGTGAGTGGCTTGTTGATACAACAAGTAAATGGAACTCAGAAAGCATAAAAACATTGACGGAATTAGTTAAGAAACAGTAAATTCTATTATAAGCAGAATATATCTTTTGAATGTATAATAATTCAAAAAACATAGAAAAGGGGATTTTAAAATGGAGAATCAATTAATTAAATTGTATGGGACAATTACAGATTTTAAGGGCAATCCGCTAACTTCTGCTGACGTTATGATTTTAAGTAGAGAATTTGAACCTATATATAAAACTGTAACTAATGAAAAAGGTCAATATGAAATGAATGTAAAACCTGGAATATATGCTTCTTTTTATGCTTGCAAAGATTATGCAGTAAATAATTTAGAGTATTGGGCTTGGAATGTACCAATATTTAAAGAGATGCAACTAAATGCAGAAATTGATGGTTTAGAAGTGTATGCAATAAATGGATTTCAAGTACAAGGAGCCTCACCTAATAGAGTTATGTTGTATTTTAGACCTATGAGCTTGAAAAAAGGTAAATCATTAATGGAATCAGGTAAACTAGATACGGTTGATATTTTTAATATGGCTCCAAAACTAACAAATGATGATATTGATATGGTGATAAATGATGAAAAAGTAGAAGTTTTTCAAATAAATAGAGTTTTAGAAGATGTTGAGAATAATCAAAAGCAGACAGCCTATTTAATTCATGTTCAATTACCAGAAAATCTAAATATATATGAATATAATAAAATTACTATTACACTATATGATAATGAAACTAATGAAAGAGGACAAGGTAGCTTATTCTGGAAAGCAGATAAACTAATTTAAACTTAATAGATTTATTATGCATAAGAATGAAAACAAGCTGTCTGTAATGCTGTGCATATTTTTGAATGAAAGACATTTTGAGTACATAATTCATACTATATGAAAAACTTCTTACATAACAAAAGAGTACTATTCATTATCAAAGAAATAATATAGCTGTTGAATATTTATAAATAACAAATCCAAAAAAAGTAGATAGCTTTGTTACCTACTTTTCTTGGTTTCCTACAACGGTTGTTATAACTACTGTGAGATCTGTGATAGATTTATTGAGAGCTTCAATTTTCTTCTCAAACCTAACCAGTAGATATATAATAGGAATAGGTAATCCTTTGATATTATCACCAGATTTCCTCCTCCTTCGCACCGTACGTGAGTCTTTCCAGAGGTTCCTTGCGTAATTCTCTAGACACCTGCAAAATCAATAACTTATATGATTTTTGATAATAAACAAAATTCTTATTGAATTTGGAAATAAAAATAGAATAGGACAATCATCTTCTATGCATTTTAATGTATAGGAGATGATTTGTATGTTAGTAAAAAAGTATAGAAAAATTCTAAAAGAAATAGATAAAGAGTTTAAATATGGCACCATAGATGGTATATTGAAAATACATGCTTTCATCAGTTGAAAACTTACAGTAATATAACTCATTGTTTTACTCATGATGATACTGCTATACAAGTAATAATCAAAATTATGTTTATGGAATTTAATATTTACACCCTCCGTATGGAGAAAAACTTGTTTTGGATGTTAGATTATATACCTTTTCTTGTCAATTTAAAGCAGGTGGTAAGTTTGTTCACAGTATCATTATAGATTTTTAGATACAGCTTTTCACACCATGAATGAGGTGAAGTGCTGCATCTGAGTTTTTTTTGAATTTCACTTCTAGCTGCCATAGCTTCTAAGAATGTAAAAAGACACCCAACTGTATGAGTGTCTTCAAATATTACCTATATTTTTTGTCTTAATTCTTTTACAGTTTCAATATCTAGACCTGTTTTTGCAACAATAGTTTCGTCATCTAATATATCAAGTAAATTCTTAGCAATCTCTAATGCCTTTTCATCTTTTCCCTTTAATACAAGATGTTTCTCTCTAATTTCATTTACAGTCATTTCGAATGCACCTCCAATCGACCTTTTAAACTCGTTGTATTTACTTTTCATTAATGGATCTTCAATTAAAAATAAGTACTCTAATAAATATACTAATGCCCTGTTTTGTTCCATATTTTTAACTTTATCATATCCTTGTAAATCTGTTGCTAAACAAATCTTCGCTTCATATATTTCTTTATCTGTCTGCTTTGTATTTAATAATTCTTTAGCTATTTTAAAAACTAACCGTAGTGGATTGTCTTCACCTATCGTTTCAAGATTTATTGTTTCAACATCTATAGTTCTAAAATTATATCTTATAATATCTTCTTCTAACTCCGGTAGCTTATAAATATAACTTTTGTCTTTTCCTCTTTCTCCAAAAACATTATCTTTATTGCTACTACTCTGAACTTCTACGTGTATAAATAATATTTTACTTTCTTTGTTTTTAAGTCTAACCTTTATTATCTTATCAGATATTATTTTTTCAGCACTATCTTTATCAAATATATCCTTTTGTATGTCTATAAGTTCCTGCTCTAAACTTTCAATCCCTTCTTCCCATGCTATATTCGGATACAGCTCTGGGAACATAACTTCTACTATTTCTCGTTGAAATGCTTCTAAGACCGTCTTCCAACAAGCATCAAAAACGTGAATTTTTGCCAAATGTTTTCATTTCCTTGCTATTGTCTACTTTTTTATTAACCTTTGTTATAGAGATTCCAGTACGAAAATTTATTTATACTTGTTCCAAAATCTCAGCGTATCAATGAGTTATGGACACGTATAAATAAAGATTTGAGTTGGAATCTCTATATGATTATTTCTCATTCAACTCTTTATTAAACATATCATCTCTTTATATATTATTATACAACTAAGTAATCTTTTTTTCTATATCCCTATAGGAGTTATCTCATCAATATCACCTGATTCTTTAGGTTTAGCAGTCCATTAAACTGCTTAAGACATTCCTATAAATGCAAAAGATATCCTATTGGCTTAGACAAACCTCATCTTTACTTCTATTTAAATGGACCGTTCCATAATATAAAAGTCTAGTAAACAATTCATCATCTACTCATCTCTCTTGTTTTTTGAAGGTGCGAATAATTGTATATACTACTAATACTGATATGACTTTATATAATTTTTTGAATTAAGTAATGTAATATTTAAATATTGGGGTTATATAGCATACTCTAAATTATATATATCCCAAAACCTTAGTGTATCAATGTGTTTAGGGAATGCCTATGTTTAGTTCTATACTTAATGCCCTATATAATAATTTGATTAATATAATGTTTTTGTACATAATTCTTTGTTTTCCTTCCCCTTTAGGGGTTGGGGTGATATACTTTCTTTGTTTTGGACAAGTTTTAGTGTGCGAAGTTATGAGTTCTCTTAAAGTTTATCCAAAATTTCCTTGTAGTTTTTATAATTAGCAGCTTCAGTGGAAATTAATTTTATTATAGAAATATCAATGATACTATCAAATGCGCGTTGTTATTAAATCTATTACTGGTGCTGCTGCCCTTTGGTCTAGTTTACCTTCTGCGTATGGAGTGAGGTTTATTGTGGTTGTTAGATTATATACCTTTTCTTGTAGTTAATTTAAAGCAGGTGGTAAGTTTGTTCAAAGTATCCTTATAAGTTTTCAGACACAGCTTTTCACACCATGAATGAACTTGGGAATAAATGGGGCGAAGTGCTGTGTCTGAGGTTTTCACCTTCTAAAGTAAGCACTTTCGCTTCTATAATAGTATTATTCCTATCGATAATAATTCTCCATTATTCAACTATAACCTTCTTACTTTTAAACCTTTACGCAATAACCTATACTATTACGTAGTCATTTGCTTTTAATTCCGATTTTCACCCTCTAAAAACAAAACTTCTCACCTATTTTCATAGATGAGAACCTTTATGAAACAATAAAAATTAAAAAGAAAGCGCTAAAACATATTATCTCATATTTTTCTTTCCACTTCCTGAATGAACTTATCTTTTATACTCTGCAACTTTTCTCTTGCTTGTTCGTTAGTTAATTCTATTGTTTCAAGAGATTCATTTGATATATCTACTACAGTAATTTCATTTCTTCCTCTTGCTAACTCTGAATAATTAACACTATCTTCTAAAGAAATATATTTCTCTAATTCATCACTATTAAAAACAACACTTAATCCTCTAAGCTTATTAGATTTATATAATTCTAAAACTTTTTCCATTGGTATATCTAAAATCTTAAATACAGCTATCATATCTTCTATTGGAACTCTTCTTATCTTTGATACATCTTTTGCCCCCTCATATACATCACTTTCATTAGGCTTTCTAACAAATTTCTTAACTCTCTCTTCACATGCTCCAAACTTCTTAAAATTCAACTGTGCCTCTCTCAATGAAACATAATTAGCTCCTCCAACATAATCTGGATCATCAAATTGAATACCATCATCTTCCCAAAAACATATCGAGCATATATCATAAGTCCCAGGTGGCTTTTCATTTAATGTATTGTATCCACAGCATGGACATGTAAATTTGGAATCTTTAATTTCTTCCATATGCGAACTCCCTTCTATCATTCTATTTATCTTTTGATACTACTGAACCTTCTTTGTTAAATAAGAATACTATCCTACTTCAATAGTAGCAAGTGGGGAATGAGCACCCCTGCTATGAATCCTAGGTAGAAATAATTGACAAATGCAAATAATTTCTCCCCATGGTTCGTAGACAACATCCCATTGTGTTAACTTGCTATTTATTAGATAGTTATTATACGTGATACTTATAACTCATTATGTTTTGAAAATTTTACACCCTAGGTATCCTAGGAGATAACTGTAAGTTACCTCCTTGCTAAGTTATTTTATGTTTACTAATGGACAACTTCTCTTAATCACTAAAATTCGAATTGTGACAGTGAAAGCACCGAAAAAATGGCCTCTTTTACTTTTGATATAGATATTTATACATTGAAAATTAATTTATTTCTTTTCCATTTCTACTTCGTTTACGTTCATTTGCTTCACACCCATTAGGGCATATTGCACTCTGAAGATTTTCTGTTACTTCAAATTTACTAATATCAAATTTTTGAAACTCTAAATTTGAATTATCATAAAATTGAATGTTACATTCTATAGTATTATCTTTTAAATATGCTCTATTAGCAATTGTTCTATATACTTTATCTGCAGATATTTCATCAGGTTGTAATTCAAAATTATCTTCAACCTTTTCAATTAAGTTAACTAATTCTTTCTCATCTCCAACATTGAAAGGTGTTTGACATGAGGCCAGTATAATTTCACTATCTTAATCTACAATGATATGGTTTTTGTACCCTGCTTTTCTCTTACCAGGCGATTTATGTGCAACCCTTGAATCTGCATCTATACATTTTTGTACAATAGTATTAAAAACTTCTTCAAAAGGCTTATCGCCTAATCTATTTGCACGAAAGTAGCTAATAGTAGTATCATCTAAAGTTAATCCTAGGAACCATCTAAAAACTACATCTGTTTGAGTTCTTTCCACAACCTTTCGTTCCGATAAGACATAAATATATTCCAGTAAGCATAACTTAAACATTATAACTGGATCATATGAATTTCTTCCAACCTGACTATAATATTCTCTTGTAATATCATAAACAAATGAAAAATCTATGATATCTTCTATCTTTAACAATAAATGATTTTTAGGTATAAGTTTTTCATAAATCATGCTATTAAATATATCAAATTGTCCTGAGTGCTTTGCTAACATAAAAAATCTCCAATATCAATGCTATATATATTATAACAAATGTTTTTGTTTACATTATTTAAGTTAACATAATCTCAAATATGTTAATAAAGCTTCAAAAAATACTTCTGAACAACAAAAATCTGACATCCCACCCCCAAGATATCAGATTTCTACTCTGTATTCCTTTCTCATTCTTCATTAAAGACATTCTCAAGACCAAGGTCCTTTATTCTTCTTGCAATCTCATCTTTATCTATAGTATAAAGTTTTAGTTTCTCCATTCTCTTCAAATATACAGATCCAGCAAAGGTGTATCTAGTTTTATGATCCTTCATTTTTAACATTCTATAATTCGCATAAGCTATTATGTCACCTATTGCAGTCTTTCTTGGGAGTATGAGCATCTTTTCACCTTTTGCATATTTTACAGCATTATATCCTGCTAGGGTTCCAGTACATATGGCCTCTGTATGACCTACAAAAAGCCCACTTTTCTCTCCACCAACAAATAGATTCTTTATTCCCATAACTCTCATATCATTCTTTCTACGTGCAATACTTAGATATCTTATTGAGTTTCCTTTTCCGCCTCCATAAGGATCAATATATTTGGCATTTTCCAGTCCTTCAATTTTTCTAAGTTTCTCTAATGGGTAGTAACTTGTCATGAGCTTTGCATGACCTGTATCAAGTAAAATAATATTCTCTGCAAATTCATCAAGTGCATACTGCTGACATACTTTTATCTTCAACTTATCCTTGTTTATATCCTCTTTAGGAATACGGAGAAGTGCAACTCCATTCTCTTCAAGCTCTTTTTGGATATTATCAGCCAGAGTATCCTTAGCCAATTTACATGAACCACTGAAAGCACCAAATTCCCCATCAGCACGCTCACCAATTATATCTTCAAGTCCACATGCTGCTGTAATACTGACTCTTGGACCATATGCTGGACATCTTAAAATACACATAGAACAACCATTTCCATATTTCATGCAATTTCCCATTGGCCCTGTTCCACCAGTTGTCTCAATAAATACATCACCATCTATATAGGAACCATCATGAAGATAAATACCTTTTATTTTATTTTGTTTCACTTCAACTCCGCTAACTCTCTTAACAAAATGCAGATTAATCCCCTTTGATATTAAGTAATTTCTCACTGCAGGTTCAATCTTATTAACGTTATATAATGTAGCATGTTGATGTCCTGGGAAGTTAACACATTTATGTGCTGCATTCTCATCACATAAAGTTATAAGATCACCACATCCCATTGCAATCAACTCTTCAGCAGCAGTATATCTTCCGTTATTTCTAATAATTCCACCAACATTACCTAATCCAAGTAGCAGATCAGTTTTCTCATAAACATGCACTTCTGCTCCTTGTTTTCTTGCACTTAGAGCAGCAGCAGCTCCTGCCCAACCTCCTCCTATAATGATTACTTTCATTAATGTTCACACTCCTCCAAGATATCCTTTGGATCTCCTTGATATTTGCACATTCTTTTAATGTTACTATTACGCCTGTTAGTACAGCATCCGCATATACCTTCACCACAAGCCATCTTGAAATTATTACAACATGATAAATCTATATTCAATCCTTTTTCTTTTTCAATATCCTCAATATATTTCATAACTTTCCTTATGATAAAATCTGCTGTGTCACAATGGACCAAACTAACTTTATCGTGCACAACAATATTTTTAAACACATCCTCAAATTTCCCTGCACCAATTCCTTTATCAATCAGAGAAGTATATATATTCACATGGGAGTATCTATCTAAGTAAGGTCTTATGAACTCTACTCCTTCTTTTCCCTTGTCAATAATTGTTATAATTTTATTATTGTTGTTGTACAATTCTTTCAATGGTGGTATCATCGGAGCCTGTCCTATGCCCCTTGCAATTACCAAAACCGTGCTATCCTTAAGATTTTTTATATGTCTTAAACCTAATATTCCATTCCAGAATGGTCCTTTTACAGTTATCTTTTCTCCTGTCATAAGTTGTTCAATTCGCTTTGTCTTAACTCCTAGTATTTTTAACACGACAGTTATAGTACATTTCTTCCTATTTACCTCCATCACTGCAATTGGCACATCAAAAGTAACCTTATCTTTAGGATTTTTAAGAAAAACAAAACTACCTGGTTCAGTCAATCTGTCACTCAAGTATTCTGGAACCTTTATTATAAGTTTTAGAATTGAATTTCCAATCATCTCTCTTTTTACTATGTCACAATCATAGTATTTTCTAGTTTCTGTTGCTTTTTTACCATTTTCTATAAATCTTTGATATATGCATACTCCGCTCCAGTGTTCGCAGTCACATTTATCTTTATCCTGCAAAGCAGAACACAAAATACATTGATTATTTTCACTCAGATGACAGGGGCAGAATTCCGTTCCTGCATCAATACACTTATATACCTGATAGCCCATCAATATCTCCTTATATCTTTCTCCACTATTAAAATATTTATATAGTTTGTATTTTGTGACATCAAAAGAAAATAATTATTGCCATTCTGTAGACTTATAGTTATACATAATCATAACAAAAGCGGTCAATTCATATTAAGTGACCGCTTTTAGCTTTAATTATTATTCCATACCTGAATCATTTCATAAACAAAATTGCTCTTATAATATCTAATTGTTCTCTCATCAATGAGTTCAGCTCCTGGATAAAAAAATATGTATATGCATCATAGTGACTTGAATATTTTCACAAACGCCCCTCCTTTCCTATATAATACTACCTAAGCACCTATAGCGTTAGATTCATCAGATATCTTATAGTTCATTAAATATGAATCAAAATAATATATCAAGCTTATTATAATAAACCCTATTCCTCCCATAGTAAATATCATACCTGCTGGTATCCTCTCAACAATTATACCTGATAACCCATTTGACAATGGAAGAACTGAAGAAATTACCATTCCTATTGTTGCAAAAACTCTTCCTCTATAATTATCATCAGCAATAATACTTATAAATGACCACAATGTTATTGCTATACAACTTCTAAAAAATGCTGATATGGCAGAAAATATACAAGCAATGTAATAATTTTTAGTAAAGCCAAATAACATTAATGCGCATCCCATTATGAACATATACTTAATTATTGTCTTTCCTGGTTTTTTTACCTCATATCTTGCTAGAAAAATAGCTGCTAAAAGACCCGCTCCAGCAAAAATAGTCTTGAGATAAGCGTAATATGTCTTATCTAAATTAAAATTCTGTTTCATCATGAATGGTAAAGGCACCTCAAAAAGGCCTAGAATTAAATTCATTAACAACATAATCAACACTAATTTCATTAAGAATTTATTTGATTTTATATACCTAAAGCCATCTACTATATTATGAAAAACTTCTTTTACACCTTGCTTTTCAGTACTTTTCACCTGAATATCACTTAAGTCAGTTATACTAACCATCTTTCCAGCAAATAAATAACTTAAACTATCTACAGTAAGTGGTACCCAATATCCTGTCAATGCTACAAGAACTGAACTTATTGAAGGACCAATCATATTTATAATCGATAAAACCCCACTATTAAAAGATCTAGCCTTAAAAAACTCTGCCTTTGTCAGCAACCTAGGCATAGTGGCTCCAGCAGCTGGACCATTAAATCTTGATAAACTTTCAACTATAAATAAAACCACACAAAGCCACACAAATGTCAATTTATTTGTCAAGAATAACACTAAAATTAACCCTATTAATGCGCCCCTTATATAACTCGTCCACACCATTATCTTCTTTCTATCAAACATATCCGCAAATGTTCCTCCGAATAGTGAAAAAATAAAATTGGGTATAGCTAATATCATCAGCAACACACCTGTAGCTGTAGGAGACCCTGTCAAATCTATTGCCAATAACATAAAAATCATATTATCCATGTTATCTCCTAAGCTTGAAACACTATACCCAATAAATATATTCATAAATCTTCTATTCTTTAAATAACTTCTATCTTTAAGCTTTAATATGCTCATAAATATACTTCAATCCCCCTCTAATAATGGTTATAATTTCAAAATTGTAATCATTTTTTCACAAAGAAAAGCTCCAGGATACCCTGAAGCTTCTTCATTAGTCTGGTATTGTTGGCCAATCTTGCCCAGGCCCTAGTGATTTACAAGATACAACTGATTTCTTATCACTTTGATTTCTTATAGTTTTCATTAAAGGCTTTCTTTTCTTCGCAACTTTTTCTTTTAAAGTACTCATTTTTATTCCCCCATTTAATAAAATATTTATTTAAAGATCCTTCACTTAACCTATTTTCTAGCAGCTCTAATATATTAGTATTTTGGTTAATTTTTCTGCAATGATTTAGGTTTTAGTGTTGATCATTAAACTACTTCTTAGCGACTACTATTATCTCCATACACATCCTTATAACAATTCTCTGGCTTCTTATCCATCTTTAACATTCCATATTGGTGCCACCCTCTAGCAAAACAACTACCTAAACAGAATCCTCTATATTCACAACTACCACATTCTTCATTTATATTATTCTCTTCATATTCTCTGAAAACTGATAATTTCTCTGATGAGAACCAAATATCTTTGATATTCTCCTCTAATACTGTTCTTGGTGTACATAACATTTCTTTATGAATAAGATTATTACATGGATATGTATATCCCTTATAATCTACATAAAACTCCAGCATGCCTACACCACATCTTATATCACGTTGTTGTTCTAGCTCGTCTACAGGTCGATCTTCATGGATTCTATCTTCTTCTGCAAAATTATTCTCTTGAACATATTTTTTTATCCTAAGATACTCTTTTTTTGAAAATCCAATATTATTCTTCTTTGCTTGACCTGATGGACAAGCTAAATTTATATCAAGGGTATCTACTTTTAATTCCTTAGCAAGTTTATATATCTTTGGAATATTATCCACATTTGAACCATATCCGACATCAGAGGTGATAACTGAATTTAGAATAACCTCTAATCCTATTTCTTTACACTTCTTTATTCCTTCAACCGCTTCTCTATATGAGTTAATCCCTTCAGGCGGTCGTCTAAGTCCAACTTCCTGTTCTTCCTCAGGAGATGATAAACTTACCTGTACTATTGTAACTCCAGCTTTCTTATATAACTCTGCATATTCTTTTAATTTATGTCCATTTGTAAATAACAGTATATATGGTCTGTACCCAAATTCTCTAATCGTTCTATCTTTTATAATTGAAATAAACTTCAATGTTCTATCAAGGGTTATTGATGGTTCTCCTCCTGTTATTGCCCAGTAGTTAGCCCCAGCCATAAGTAGCGGTTCAACAATTCTCTTTTCCATCTGTTCAATGGATAAAACCTCATCATCTTGTATCATATTATCAAGATAGCACCATGGACAATTGTAATTGCACACTCTATTAATCTCAACAATTGTCATAGGCGTTGTAATTATGCCTTTTCCATATGATTTAAGATTTTCGTATATCCTTCTAGGATCAAATTGTGTAAAGATTGAAATGCCAGTTTCATGGATAAATGCGATTATCTCCTGCCACTGCTCCTTATCAAATTCCATGAGCATCTCTTCATCTATTTTAAAATCTTTTAAATCTGTTATATCATTTTTTCTCATCTCTTCTAATACTCTTAAGAAAATCTTAATACTACTTTCTTCCGCCTCCCATATTCCTCCATAATAGGGATCCACAATGTGATACAAGTCACTATTAATCTTAAAAATTGCTATACTCATCCATATCCCCCCTATATTGTTTTGAAACACTTTTTAGGCATCTCCAGAAGATCAAATTTTCCATATCTTTGCCAACAACGTGCAATACAATTCCCTACACACATTCCTCTATATTCACAAGCACCACATTCTTCGCCAATATTAGTGCTTAGATAATCCCTAAACCCTTTTAACATTTTTGAACCAAACCATATTTCAGGACCAGTGAATTCTTTGATTGTACCAGGATCACATTTTAACTCATCATCTATTAGATTATTACAAGGAAACACTATTCCTTGATAATCTATATAGAAATCTATAAATCCTAAACCACATCTCATTGGTCTATCATTCTCAAGATCAAAGTGTGGCAGATATATCTCCAATGTGGAATCTTCATTCAATAACTCTCTACCAGCTTTAGTATTATCTCTAATCCTTTTGTAATTCTCAATATCTAAACATATTCCATTTTCTTTAGCCATCCCAGCCATTACAACAGGAGTTATTCTAAGCATGTCCACTTTTAAATCATCAGCTAATAATATCATGTCTTTTATATGATCAATATTTTTCTCAGGAGAAACCACCATATTAATTGATGTGAAATATCCAAGTTCATTTCCTTTCTTTACTCCTTCAATCACATGTTCAAAGGAATTTATTCCTCCTTGTGGATTTCTCAACTTTATTTCCTCTTCTTCATATGGAGATGAAAGTTGAAATTGTACTTTTCTTACACCAGCTTCAAAGTATTTTTCAGCATATTCTGAAAATTTATAACCATTACTTAGTATACTTATATCTGCTTCTTCTCTAATCTTTTCTCTTGTATGCTTTGAAATCATCTTCACTATACTAAGTGTTCTATCAAATGTTACTGAAGGCTCGCCTCCAGTGAGAGTCCAACATTTAGTACCCTCATTTACAAATGGAATTATTATTTGTTCTTCAATTTCTTTAAGAGTTAATGTTTCATCTTGTTCTTGCATTGTTGGAATATAACACCATGGACATCTATAATTACATTTCCTGTTCACTTCAAGAATCACTTCTGGTGGCACTATTATTCCATCTTCAACCTCACTAATTTTTTCAAGGATTACGCTTGGAAAATACGTTGTGTCAATAGGCATTTTTTCTTTTATCATAAAATCTAGCATCTCATCAGAAATAATTTTTGAATATTTCTTTCTGATACTCTCAATTGACACCCCATCATTCTTATATATTTTAAGAAGCTTTAAATACTCTTCAATCCCATCTCTATCAAATTCCCATAACCCACCGTAATAAGGATCCATCACATGGAATACTTCATCTTTCTTTAATATGATGGCAGTCATATTATCCCTCCAAATATAATATATTTTTTACTTTTATATCATTTTCTGTTATGCATTTACATATAAAGTATAAATTTTTATCTTTTCTCTGTCAATGCAATTTTTAGTATTTTGTTTTTACATTATTTTTTGGGGAAATGTATTTTTAGAATATTTTTATCGACATTTGCACCCTTAAACCCTCTAAATACCAAGAATAACTTTTCGATATTTTAGTCTAATATTGTAAAATTCATTACTTAATAATTTATTTATTATTTTTATAATTTAACCTAATTAGTCTTATTTTTTATTTTTAACAAATCTTTTTCCTAATAAAAGCACCCTTTTGGGTGCTTCTATCTCTAAATTTCTTCTTCTTCTTCCTCAGTCCATGCTTTCTCTTTTTCTACAATATTACTTTCATTCTCTATTATGCTATTTTCTCTTTTTTCTTCCTTCCTATTTTTGAAAGGACTTGAAGTGCTTCCAAGTATATGATCCATCATCATAGCATTATTACTTAAGTTGTTTTCCAATGTTCCTGTTTCTTTCTTATTCTTCATATTATCACCTTCACCTTCGTCATTATACTCTTCTTTTTTCTGCTCTAAATCAATATTACATCCTTCTATTAAAGCATCATGAATATTATTTCCTTCTTCAGAATTTTCATTCTCAAATTCTTTGACAATTTCTTGTGTATCTTTTTTTATATCCTCATTCTTCTTAAACTGAAGAATTACCTCTGTCCCTTCCCCTTCAAAACTATTTATAAATATATCTCCACCATGTGCCTTCATAATCTTCTTAGAATAGGACAATCCAAATACAAACTCAAAATCTTCTTCACCTACATACTTATCTTCAAATATGGTAAGTAATTCTTTTTTACTTATTCCAATACCATTGTCTTTTATATAAACGCATATATCCTCCATAGATGCTTTACTAACTCTTACAGATATTAATCCACCGTTTAAAGAATACTTAACTGCATTATGGTATATATTTGTAAGAACCTGCTTTATACAATCTACATCAACTGTTATGTATATTGGATTTTCAGACAAATCAAATTTAAATTCAATATTTTTTTCATAACTCCTCTTTGTAAACATATTTCCTATCTCATATAAGATTTCATTAATGTTTACTTCATTAAATACAAGTTTTACGTTCTCGTATTCCCTACCCTTATTCATTTCATTTGAAAGTTTAGTTAAACTTTCTTTAATATCTTCAAATTCATCTCCCCCAAATATTTCTTCCTCAATACTCTTTTCCTCTATATCCAATTCACTTCTAGCAATATTCTGTGAAATTTTCTTTAATTCATCAAGAGCCATAACAATTTTTCTATTAAGAAATACCCCAACAATAGTCCCTAGTATAACAGCGACACAGCCAAATAAAAAAAGATATCCCACAACAATATTTCCTCTATTATTAAGCACCGTTACTCCACATACCCCAACTATAAACATTATGCTTACTCCAATCAGTGCTGTTATTACGCTATTTAAGAAAATTTTGTATTTTATACTCATATACACTACCACCTCTATAATTATCCACATTTATATTATTACTAAAAATCAAAAAAAAATGCCTTATTTTGAAAAAAACTCATGGAATTCCATGAGTTTTTTACTTATATGCTTTTCATTAAGTCACCTTTTATAAACACTTTTTCCTTCGATAATTGTTTGATTTACCTGAAAGTCATCATTAAAAATTATTATATCAGCTAATTTTCCTTTTTTAATACTTCCTACCTCATCCTCTAAACCAAGAACATGAGCACAATTCAAACTTACCATCTTTATGATATCTTCAAGCTCATAGCAGGTATAATCCTTAATATTTTTAACACCATCTTTTAATTTCAATATACTTCCAGCCAGTGTACCATCTACTAATCGTGCACTACTCTCATTTACAAGTACTTTTTGTCCTCCCAGTTCATATTCCCCCGATCTCATACATCCTGCTCTCATGCAATCTGAAACTAAAATTACTTTGTTCTCACCATTAATTTTAATAAATCCTTCAAAAAAACCTTTATGGACATGAATCTTATCAGCTATAAGTTCGCAATAGATATCTTTTGAAAATATTGCCCCAACTACACCAGGTTCTCTATGATGTAATCCTCTCATTGCATTAAAGGTATGGGTAGCATATGATATGCCATCTTCTATTCCTTGAATAGTTTCATCAAAAGTAGCATTTGAGTGTCCTACTGCTAAAACAATTCCTCTCTTATTCATTTCTTTAATAAATTTGTTTCCCTCATCTTCCTCTGGAGCTAGTGTTATTATTTTTATAATATCTGTAAACCCTTCTATTAAAGACTCATCAGGTTTCATTATATAATCCTCACATTGTGCACCTTTATATTTTTTGCTAATAAAGGGACCTTCCATATGGCAACCTAATATTTTTGCTCCTTGAACTTTATTTTTATTTTCTCTTATATTTTTTATGGCATGTATAATTTTATTCTTTTCCATTGTCATAGTTGTTGGTAAAAAAGAGGTTACCCCCGCCTTGGCTATAACTTTGGAAATACCGTTAAGGGCTTCAAACGTGCCGTCCATAGTATCATACCCACCTGCACCATGTATGTGCAGGTCAATTAGCCCAGGTGAAACATAAGCCCCTTTGGCATCGATAATTTCATCAATAATATAATTTTTCAAATCATTTTGTTGTATGATATCTTCTATTCTATTACTGAATAATAAAATATGATTTTTCAGTATCTCATTTTCAGTAATTATCTTTCCGTTTGTAATAGCTCGCATACTACCCTCTCCTTATGGAATATTCAAGTAAATCTATTTTATATAAGTTTATAATTGCACTAAATAGCTATTCTACTTGTAGCTTTTATTATGATATATACTGTTGTTTTATTTTATTTAATTATACCCTTTGTACCCGTTTTTTTCATCGTTCATTTATCAAATTCTCAACATTTATTAACTGATATAAATCCAGTGATAACACCTACTTACACAATAAAAGACGAGTTGTAGTCACACTCGTCTTTTAAATAATAATTACTTTTCTCTTCTATCAAATTTTTCTTTTAAAAATATTTTAAACTTACTATGTTTTGATAACTTATCTTTTAATACCAATGATTGTTCATATAACTTATTATTTTCATAACTTATTTCTATACTTCCAAGCTTACACCCTGATTTAAGAGGAGCCTTTAATCCCTCCTTAGGAATTTTTATTATTATTTCTGGTAATGATCCTTTTCTTACTGGAATGACTACATCATTCCCACAAATCACTTTACTTCTATCACAACTATTTTCAGCCTTCACCTCCCCTAGAATATCACCTTTACTATAGAGTTTCTTAACTTCAAAATTATCCTTAACATACTCTGCAATTTTAACCGTTTCATTCCAACGGTTTGGGCAATTCAATGTAACAATAACTATATCTCTATCCATGTACCTGAATGAACTTACAAGACATTTCCCAGCATTCCCTGTATAACCTGTTTTTACTCCAGTTGCATTGGGTAACCTGTGTAATATCTTATTAATATTTACATATGACCTATTAAAATTTTTTTCAACTGCCGATATTTCTTTACACTTTACAATGTCTCTAAATTTTTCATTTTTTAAGGCAATTGAAGTTACTTTTGCTAGATCATATGATGTTGAGTAATGATTTTCTTTATCAAGACCATGGGGAGATTTAAAGTTAGAACTAAGAAGTCCAAGCTTAAAAGCATAATCATTCATTATTCTGCTGAAATTTTCAACATTTCCTCCTATGTGTTCCGCTAAAGCCACTGCCGCATCATTTCCAGATTTAAGCATTAAACCATATAGTAACTCTTCTACTTTTATTTTTTCTCCAGATTTTAAATGTACCTTTGAACCATACGTAGTTGCGGCATTTGAAGATACTGTGACTATTTCATCTAACTTACAATACTCAATTCCTATAAGACAAGTAAGAATTTTTGTAGTGCTAGCCATTGGAAGTATCTTTTTACTATTTTTCTCACAGAGAATCATACCACTTTGTGCATCCATTGCTATAAAACTAACTGCATTCACTGTAAGTTTATCCGCCTTAGTTATATTTTCCATTGCTTCAACACTAGTAGATATTAGAATCAAAGCTACTAGGACAACTATTATTTTTTTCTTTTGTGTCAAATTATCTCCTCACTCTCAAAAAAATGAATAAAGTTATAATTTATGGTAAGAATAATCTAGAAAATACATTAGGAGAGTTATAATGAATCTTTATTTTACTTTTTTTGTTCTTCTTATAATTTTATTTTTTCCTATTCCCTTAAAATTATCATTGAATTATTCTAACTCTGTTCTCATTTTTTGTGTTTATAAATTTGAAATTGTCAATACTGGTAAGAAAAGAGCTAAATCAGAACAAGATGCTTCAAAAAAAACAAAAAAGAAGAAAAAAAGTATAAAGTCAAAAGATAAAAGGGAAACTAAAAAAAGAAAAATTGATATAAAAAATTTAATTTTTTCTTTTTTGAGAAATGACTCAAAATTTATAAGAGCATTTGCAAAATTTGATTTGTATTTTAAATATGGTTTAGAAGATGCATTTAATTGTGCTTTATTATATGGAATAATAAGTTCATTTTTAGGCATCCTACCAAATTTAATGAATAATTTTTTAAATTTAAAAAAGTACGATTTTAAAGTAAATCCAACATTCAATGTAACTATGGTAGATTTTAAACTCTATTGCACTATTTATTTAAATTTAATTTATATTATTTACTTAGTTTTTTATATATTAATAAATTCACGCATTAAAAAAAAGAATAATAAAGGAGTTAATTTTTATGGATCATCCAATTGATACTTTAATGAAACACACAATGGAAGAATTAAAAAATATGGTGGAAGTAAATACAATTGTAGGTTCTCCAGTAACTTCACCTGATGGAACTGTTATAATTCCTATTTCTAAGGTTTCTTTTGCTTTTTTATCAGGGGGTAGTGAATTTGGTAACAAAACCAAAAATAAAGTATCTTCAAATACAGGAACCCTTGAAACTTCAAGTTGCTGTGCTGATTTCCCATTTGGCGGAGGAAGTGGAGCTGGCGTTAGTCTTAAACCCGTTGCTTTTCTAGTAGTAAAAGATACAAATGTAAGACTTTTAAATCTTGAATCACAAAATAACTATGATAAGGTATTAGAATCAATTCCCGATATGTTTAACTTTGTAAAAGATATGTTTAAAAAAGATAATGAAGATGATGATGAGAAAAAAGATAAATATTCAAGTAAAAAAGAAAAACGTGATAAAAAAATTCATGACAAAACAATTCATGATGAAAAATTTGCTTCTGTTGAAACAGACACTAATTAAAACCTTAAAACAAGTGGGAAGTGGAGAGTGGAGAACGTAGGATGTTACTGACACTTGTCAGAAACTGCATTTTATTGGTTAGAAACAATCGCTTTTTATTTATTTTCATTTAGGTAACCATTGTAGTTTAAATACAATGGTTTATCCTTGGATAAAATGAGTAAAAACTTTGTTGTCCTAAAGAACAAGAAAATGTAGTTTCTGCCCTTAGGCAGAAACATCCATCGTTGTCCACTCTCAATTTCTTTTTAGGGTTTTACTCTTCGTAGTCTGCAGCAACTTCCATGATATCTTTAGTTTGATAATCTGAAACATTTTCCTCTGAAAAGTGTTCTTCAATTTCCTTATGGAAATCTTCTTCAATCTCATATTCATCAAGATTTGGCATTAATCCTAAACTTTCAAGTTCAAAATGTCTCAGGAATTCATCAGTTGTTCCATAGAGTATTGGTCTTCCTGGAACCTCTTTCCTTCCACTCTCCTTTATCAACTTCTTCTCCACTAGAGTAAATACTGCTCTATCACATTTAACTCCTCTAATATCCTCTATCTCCACTTTAGTGATTGGTTGTTTATATGCTACAATGGCTAAAGTTTCAAGTGCAGCTTGTGATAAGGATTGTCTAGTATTTGTTTTTAACAACATTCTAATAAAATCAGAGTTTTCTGTTTTTGTAACCAACTGATAACTGTCTTTTATCTTTATTATCTTTAGTCCGCTTTTTTTATCTTTATTTTTTATTTCAATTAGTTCGTCCATTAACTTCTTCACAAAAGCCTCACTACAATCCAACACATCGCAGATTTCTTTAAAAGATAGTGGATCTCCTTTAACAAATAATAAAGATTCAACCACTGAGTAATATCTTACTTTTGTCTCTTCTTCTCCTATATGCATCTGATAAAACTCATTATCCATTATCAACAATCCTTTCAATATGTATTTCATCAAAATTATCTTTCTGATGGACTTTGATAGTTCTCTGCTTAATTAACTCAAGCATTGCAAGAAAAGTTACTATAATTTCCATCTTACTCTCACATGTTTTCAATATACTCTTGAATTCAATATTTCTACTCTTTGTTAGAATCAAATTAATATGCTGCATTTTATCCTCAATCTTATATTTATCCACTAAGAATTCATTAGGTATACCACTATTTTCATTTAACTTGTTCATGTATAAGTACATAGTCTCATTATAAATATTGAAGAGTTCTAAAAGTGTAACCCCTTTTAACATCTCCTCTAAATCAAATTCCTTCTTCTCAACAATAATTTCTGGTTTTTTTGTAAACATATATCCAAATGTTTTTGATTTCCCTTTAAGGTATTCAGCAGCTGCTTTGAATTTTCTATACATGATAAGCTTTTCTATCAGTGCTTCTCTAGTAAGTTCGTTCTCCCCTTCATCTTCTGATAAATTATTCTTAGGTAACAATTCTTTTGACTTCAGTTCAAGAAGCATTGCAGCTATAACTATAAACTCTGAAGTTATATCCAAATCCATATTCTTCATTTGTTCTATGTACTCTATATACTGTTTTGTTATATCTGCAATTTTAATATCATAAATACTCATCTTATTTTTCTTAATTAGATGGAGTAATAAGTCAAAAGGACCTTCAAAATTCTGTATTTTTATATTTAATGCCATTATTTTCACCTATTTTTTTTATATTTAAACCAACTTTAATTATAACATCTCTCAACATTTTTTTGCAAGGATTCGAAAAACAGACACAAATTAATCTGTGTCTGTTTTGATATTTATATAGCATAATCATAAAGATCTTTTATATTGTTAATTAAATTGTTCATAAATCCACCAATTTTTATATCTCTATCACTGCATATTTCGAATTCTCCAACTTTGATATCCTCAAAATATATTTCGCATTTACCAATTATGTCCCCTTTCTTATATGCTTTTTTCTTCATATCTAAAATTATCTTTTTATCAATCTTTTCACTTTTTTTGTTTCTCTCTATAGTAATAGAGAAATCCTCATTCGCTTGAGCTATTAAATACTTACTACCATTCTTGTTGAAAGTAATCTTTTCTACCTTATCACCTTTTTTGAATATCTCAACCTTTTGGAATTTACTAAAACCATGATTCATTAAAATTGAAGCATCTCTATTTCTTTTTTTATATGTTGGAGCACCCATTATTACAGCCAACATTCTCACGCCATCTCTTTTAGCTGTAGCTGATATACAATACTTAGCTTTACTAGTGAATCCAGTTTTTAATCCATCACACCCATCAAAAAATCTTACTAGTTTATTGTGGTTGACCATTTCTATAGGTGTTCTTCTTCCTTCGCTTAATGTTTCCATATATGTTCCAGTAAATTTTAAAATTTCTTCATATTTCAATAACTCCTGTGACATAATGGCAATATCTTTAGCGGTCATCACATGTCCATTCTCTGGTAACCCATGACAGTTTTTAAAAGTAGTGTTTACCATACCCAAATCTTTAGCTTTATTATTCATTTGAATTACAAACTCGCCTTCTGATCCACTGATGTACTCAGCTAAAGCTACAGCTGCGTCGTTACCAGATGCAATTGCTACGCCCTTCAAAAGTTCTTCTACTGTCCTGATCTCCCCAATATCCAGTAACATTGTGCTACCGCCCATCTTTTTTGCATTTTCGCTTATTGTAACCTTATCACTCATTGATATTTCTTTTTCATGAATCTTCTCCATTGTAAGTAACATAGTCATAACTTTTGTTACAGATGCTGGTTCATACTTAATATCACTATTCTTTTCAAAAATTATCTTACCACTTTTCGGTTCCATTAATAATGCGGAATTAGCCTCAATATTCATGCCACCGGAAATATTATCACTTTCATTTCTAGGCTCTAAAGCACATATCTGTAAAGGTAATAATAATTCAAATATGTATATGGCAGCAATAAATTTAATTATGTGTTTTGATGTTTTTTTCATATTAATCCTCCTCATAACTAACTTTATACTTATTTTTACCTTATATATAAATATTATAGCTATTTAATTTTTTCATATTTAGAAGAGGATGAAATAAAAAGCTGTTAAAAGAAGTTTAACACTACTTTAACAGCTTTTGATATATTACTTAACTATGTCATAAATTAGTGGAATTTCTTGAGTGAAACTTTCACTAATTGTTATATTCTCTAGAATTCCATTTATAGCTCTCTCAGCTTTTGCCTTATCGTTAGCATGAATATACGCTATTACATCGCCTTCTTCAAGCTTAGCGCCACGTTTTTTCTCCATCATAATACCTACACCAAGATCTATAACATCTTCCTTAGTTGCTCTTCCAGCTCCTAATTCCATTGCTACAATACCGATGTTTTGTGCATTAATTTTTGAGATATATCCAGCTTTAGGTGCTTTAACCTCAACTATAAATTCTGCTCCTGGGAGACCGTTTGGATTATCTACCATAGTTTCGTCTCCACCTTGAGCTTTAACGAAAGCTTTTAAAGTCTTAATAGCTTCTCCAGATTCAATTGTTCCTATAAGTTTTGCTCTAGCTTCATCAGCATCCTTAGCTTCTCCTGCAAGAACAACCATGTTACTTCCAAGAGTTAAACATAACTCAAGAAGATCACTTGGTCCATTACCTTTTAAAGTTTCAATTGCTTCTTTAACCTCTAATGCATTTCCTATAGCTTCACCTAAAGGTTGATCCATGTCTGAGATAATAGCTATTGTGTTTCTACCAACACCTTTACCAATTGCAACCATTTCTTCTGCTAAAGCTCTTGCATCTTCAACAGTTTTCATGAAAGCTCCATCTCCAACTTTAACGTCAAGTACTATAGCATCTGCACCAGAAGCAATTTTCTTACTCATAATACTTGAAGCAATTAGAGAAATATTATCAACTGTAGCAGTAACATCTCTTAATGCATATAACTTCTTATCAGCAGGTGCTAAGTCACCACTTTGTCCCGCTATAGCAAGTTTTAGAGTATTTACATTATCAACGAATTTTTCTCTTGTCATTTCAACTGAGAAACCTTCAAAACTTTCAAGTTTATCTATAGTACCACCAGTGTGTCCTAATCCTCTACCAGACATTTTTGCAACTGGAATACCTAGAGCTGCAACCATAGGTCCTAGAACTAATGTAGTAGTATCACCAACACCACCTGTACTATGTTTATCAACCTTAATTCCCTCTATATCAGAAAGATCAATAACATCTCCACTGTTTACTATGGACATTGTTAAGTTAACTGTTTCTTCTTTATTCATCTTCTGAAAGAATATTGCCATTAATAAAGCAGATGCTTGATAATCTGGAATTTCTCCCTTAGTATATTTTTGAACAAAGAAATCTATCTCTTCTTTTGATAATTCTTCCCCTCTTCTTTTCTTAAGGATTAAATCATACATTCTCATACTCAACTACTCCTTTCCAAACTACATCATTTTAATTATTTCTTTAACATACTATACTCTCTTAACAATCTCCCCAACTAACTGAATAAATTGTTTTCTAACCATAGCTGAAGTTTCAATAACCTCTTCGTGATTAAGTGGTTGGTCTAAAATACCTGCTGCCATGTTAGTTATACAAGAAATACCTATTACTTTTAATCCACAATGATTTGCAGCTATAACTTCTGGAACAGTTGACATACCTACAGCATCTGATCCTAAAATTCTTAACATTCTAATCTCAGCTGGTGTCTCGTACGTAGGACCAGTCATCATAGTGTATACTCCCTCTTTTACCTTAACACCAATATCACTTGCACACTCTTTAACTAACTCTCTTAATTCTTTGTTATATGCATCTGACATATCTGGGAATCTTGGTCCGATTTCTTCATCATTTGATCCCATTAATGGGTTATTGCTTGCAAAGTTAATGTGATCCTTAATGATCATTAAATCTCCTGGTACATACTCAGTGTTTACTCCACCAGCAGCGTTAGTAACCATTAATACTTTAACACCTAGTTCTTTCATGATGTTAACCGGCATTCCTAATCTCTCCATTGCATGACCTTCATAGTAATGGAATCTACCTTGCATACAAACTACATTTTTACCATTTAATTTACCGAAAACGAATTGTCCTGCATGACCATGTACAGTTGATGCTGGCATGTTAGGTACATCTTCATATTTAATGATTACTTTTTCTTCAAGGTTATCAGCCATAGCACCTAAACCTGACCCTAAAATTGCCCCAATTTCTGGAGTCTCCTTTATAATACCTCTAATATACTCTGCACTCTCTTTTATCTTTTTGTAATTCATTATAAACCCTCCATTATATTTGTAAATTTACTTAATCAATATAAATATCTCAATTCACTAATTTATTTATTCAAAAAGAAAATTTTTGAATAAAAGAATAAAGAATAGAGAATAAAGAACAAATCAGGTTATTTTTCTTCCTGACCTCAGAAAAAATTATATAATAATATTTAGTATTTTTAAGTATTAGTATGTATTTTTTCTTAAATTAATAATTTGAAAGCTTTCAGTTCGTCTGAAAGATATCATGATTTGTTCTCTGTTCTTTGATATTTGTTCTTCAATTTCATATGTTACTTTTGAATTTTTAAAATAAGTAAGTTTTCAACTAAGAAATCTATAACCTACTTTTTAATTTCTTTATAAAAACTTTCTCCATTGATATCGTTGTCAACATTAAACATATCTAACACTGTTTTCCCAATATCACAGAAAGATTTTCTTGTGCCAAGGTTAACATTTTCTTTAATACTATTACCATAAACAAGAAGTGGAATATACTCCCTTGAATGATCAGTACCAGGCATTGTTGGATCACACCCATGATCAGCAGTAATAATTAATACATCATCTTCATCCATATTTTCAAGAATTTCAGGTAATCTATTATCAAAATCTAATAAAGCCTGAGCATATCCTTGTGCATCATTTCTATGCCCATAATGCATATCAAAATCAACAAGATTAGTAAATATAAGGCCATCTTTACTCATTTTCATGTATTCTATAGTCTTATCTACACCATCCATATTATTTTTAGTATGAACTGCATCAGTTACTCCAAGTTTATTAAATATGTCTTCAATTTTTCCAACTGCCATTACCCCTTGCCCTGCTTCATGCATGTATTGTAGCATCATCTTTATAGGCGGGTTAAGGGCATAATCTCTTCTGTTAGCTGTTCTTGTGAAACTTCCTACTTCACCTACAAAAGGTCTTGCAATAACTCTTCCTACACTTCTTTCTCCTACAAGCATATCTCTAGCTATCTGACACATGTTGTAAAGCTCAGGAATAGATATTACTTCCTCGTGTGCAGCAATTTGGAATACAGAGTCAGCAGAAGTGTATATTATTGGATAACCAGTTTTCACATGTTCTTCACCAAGTTCTTTTATAATTTCAGTACCTGATGCTACTTTGTTACCTATGATTTTTCTACCAATCTTCTCTTCAAAATCTTTGATTATCTCATCAGAGAATCCATCAGGATAAGTGTTTAATGGTTCTTCAAGTACTACACCACTAATTTCCCAATGTCCTGTGATAGTATCTTTACCTTTAGAAGCCTCAGCACATCTTCCGAATACACCATTTGGCATATCTACAGAATCAATTCCTTTTATATCATCAATATTTCCGAGTCCTAAAGCTTCCATATTTTTCAGCTTCAGTCCACCTAGTTTTTCACTTATATTACCTATAGTATTACTACCTTTATCGCCATATTGATCTGCATCTGGTAATGCTCCAATACCTACACTATCCAATACAACTATAATCGCTCTTTTACTCATATTCTTACTCCTTTCTTATGTACATGTTTATTTAGCTCTGGGATGTGAATTTTCATAAACTTCTTTAATCTTATAGTTATCAATTACATCTTTATAAATAGCTGTAGCCATGAGATTTTTATGACCTAAAATTCTCTGCACAGCTGTTATATCAGCGCCATTTTCCATTAAATGAATTGCAAATGAATGCCTAAGGGTATATGTGTTAATATTTTTGTTAATATTAGCTTCTCTACTATACTCTTTAATTAATTTCCAAAAACCTTGTCTTGTCAATTTATCTCCTTTTAAATTAAAGAAAAGGAGATCACTATTATTTTTCTGATAATTTTCTCTCTCTTTCATATAATCCTTAAGAAATTTCAATGCAATTTTTCCTATTGGTATTATTCTTGTCTTACAATTTTTCTTTCTTAAGAATATTTGTCTTCGTTCAAGATCAATATCATAAATACTTAAACTTAGCAACTCACTGACCTTTACCCCACAAGCATACATAAGTTCCAACATAGCTTTATCTCTTAAGCCTTTAAATGTTGTTAAATCTTGTGTGTTAAGTAATAGATCAACTTCTTCAACAGTTAGAGTTACTGGTACTGGTCTAACTTTAATGGGTATTTCAAACTCAGTAACCACAGGTTCTTTAATAATTTTCTTCTTATACATAAATCCAAGTATACTATTTATGGAACTCAAGTTTCTAGTTATAGTTGAATTTGCTTTTTTCTGCATTTTGAGGTTGTTTAAGTATTTAATTACCAATATGTTATCGATGTCATAAAACTCAATATCAAGTTCCTGAACATAATTTAAAAACATATTGCAATCACTAATATATGCTTCTTTTGTATTATTAGTAAAGGTCTTGCTGTTTATGTATTTAATATATTCAGCCATAAGTGGCATGACATCACCTCTTTTAAAATAATTAACTCATCTTACAATGTACTTATTCAACAAAAATCTTTAAAATCCTCTTAATTATTTTGATTTTTTTACTAAATTCGAAAAGTTGTTTTAATAAATACCTAAAAATATTTTATTAATACAGAATTACAAAGCAAATAAAAAGAATAAAGAGAAAAGATCAAAGAACAAACTAAGTTCTTTGTTCTCTGTTCTCTATATTTATTTATACTTGAGCTAATAATAATGGAAATATCATGCACTGAAGAAAATTTATTATTATAATAATAGATACTATTATTATATAATAACTGCCATACGACAAAATTCCTTTAAACCAACTTTTACCTTGTCCAATTCCATTTTGAATAATCCTTATAGAGTTTTCTATTGCCAGTACAGATGAAAATAACACTATTGGTATGTACATAATATTAAATATAATAAGCCCAACTATTGCTAACCACAATCCACTACTTCCAAAATTATTTGTAACAAAGCAAAATGCAAACCCAAGAGTAAATCCTTTATATATATCAACAGTATATATAAGTGGTAGTCCTATTACAGTCAATCCTAAAACAAAAAGTACCATAAAGAACTGGAGATTACTTTTTAAGGTTCTTAAAAAATAATGTAGGGTGGTAATACTTCCATCGTTCAGAACTGAAGCATTTCTATTAATAACTTCAATTAATCCTGCTTTCTGTTGCCCTACCATATACTTAGCAGAATATATTCCAATTACCATACCAAAACATAAACAGAAAATTGCAATTAGATAAAAAATCATATTATTATTAACGTGTAATATAATTTTTTCTTTCACACCACTTTTTACTCTATAGTTCATTCCCCACCTCACACTATAAATATATTCAAAGAACAAATGTCAAAGGACAATGAACAAATCAGGATGATTTTCTGTTGACACAGAAAATCTATATTTTATAAAAATCTATATTTTATAAAAACTTTTTTGTTCTTTGTTCTCTGTTCTCTATTCTTTGTTCTTTGTATAGTATTATGTTATGTGTGAAGTTCTTTTCTTATTACCTTTTATTTGAATAAGCCTTATTCCTGTTATCATAGAAACACATAGCAGAAAGAGTTTTACTATCTATTATTTTCCCTTCCTTAATCAACTCTCTTAGCTCAGCTACATACATCTCTTTAAGATTTAAAAATTCATCCTCATCCCTATCGTCTCCAACATATTTTAAATCTGTTGCACAGTAAAGCTTAATTATCTCATTACAGAACCCAGCAGAAGTAACAATCTCCCCCATATACTCTAGTTTTTCTGCAACATACCCAGTTTCCTCTCTTAATTCTCTCTGAGCACATTCTAGCGGATCCTCATCCCCATCAATTTTTCCTGCTGGAATTTCTAAAATAACATCATCTATAGCAGTTCTATATTGTTCAACTATAATAACCTTATCTTCTATAAAAGCCAAAATTCCAACAGCACCATTATGATAGACAACCTCTCTTTTCGCCATCTTCCCATTTGGAAGTTCCACATCTAGCATTTTTACATCAATAATTTTTCCCTTAAAAATATCTTCTTTATTTAATATTTTTTCTCTAAGTTCCATTCTTCTCATCCTTTCATTTATATATTATAAAATTAATATTCGAACTAATAATTCTTTATTTATATATAATTCCTCTTTCTTTATCTAAAATTCAACAATACTTTTTCGATTTAATTTTTATTTATGTAATTGTACCATAATTTGGTTTCAATTTCAAAATAACACATTGATAATTTCACTAATATTTAAGCTTTCTTTTGGAAAACATAATTTTAAGATATGAATTATACATTGTAAAAACTTTAAGATGAAAGGATGATAGCTATGACAAGTGAAAACAAACCTAAGGCTACCAAGCAAAACAAAAAAGAAGATGGGAAATTTAGATCCATGCAAAATAGAACTAGTGAATCAGAACTCACTAGAAATACTTTCTCAAATAAACATAAATAGGAAGAAGGGAAGATAGAAATGACAAAACAAAAACCATCTAGAAACCCAGATAGAGATGAAAAAGATAATGCAAAGACAAAAGGGGCTCATAATTCACATGGGATGAATGATAGGAATAAAGCAGCACACTCACATAATCAATAAGCATTAAAATTCGTTTCATTTAAATGTAAAATTAATAAAAACTCAAGGAGACAATCCTTGAGTTTTTATTATAGGTTAAAAATTAATATCTTTATTATTTTATTTCTTAGTTTTAGGTAAAATAAAAAGACACCCCCATATCATTAGCTGATATAAAAGTATCTTCAAGTTTAAAATTATATTAGTCGGTATGAAAAGATATTAGTTGGTCTACTCGTGCGATTCCCAATTGATTACATACCTTATTATACGTTGATATACGCTAATTTAACGCTACCTAGCTTACTCTATTCTGTAATCTCAGCTTATCAGCAACCATAGCGATAAATTCAGAGTTTGTTGGCTTGCCTTTATCGTTGTGGATTGTGTATCCGAATAGCTTATTGATTGTGTCTACTTGACCCCTAGACCAAGCAACTTCAATAGCATGTCTAATTGCTCTTTCAACTCTACTAGCCGTAGTATTGAATTTCTTTGCTATAGATGGATAAAGTTCTTTTGTTACTGCTGATAATAATTCAATATCATTAACTACCATGCTTATAGCTTCTCTTAAATACATATAACCTTTGATATGAGCTGGTACACCAATCTCATGAATTATGCTAGTTATTTCTCTCTCAAGATCGAATGGTTCATTTCTAACTTCATTTCTCATAGTATTAGGTTGAGAATTTACAAATGTATTTGTCATTCTGCTTCCCTCACTAGATATTGTACTATTAAACATCTGTCTTATTCTCTTAGTGAACACATCCATATCGAATGGTTTAACTACGTAGTAATCAGCACCTAATGTTATCGCTCTCTGAGTAATCTTATCCTGCCCTACCGCTGAAAGAACAATCACCTTTGGCGTTGAACTTAAATTCATAGTGCCTAATCTCTCCAATACTCCTAGACCATCAAGTTGAGGCATAATAATATCTAATACAACTAAATCCGGCTGTTTCTCTTCAATAAGTTTAAGAGCTTCCAATCCATCTCTAGCTATACCTGTAACTACTATATCCTTCTGAGTTAATAAATAGTCGTTAAGAATACTACAAAATTCTTTATTATCATCTGCAATTAAAACCTTGATCTTGTTATCATCCATTTGAACTTCCCCCTTCTTTTTTCCCAAAATACCAATTCTTAACAAATATTAAATTCGACAATTGTTCTATGATTCCTTCTATTTGGTAAAAAAAAATATTTTTTTTATTTTTTTTAGTTAAAACATCATAAAAATCTTTTTTTCAATATATGTACATATTCCACTCCAGCAAAATCCATATGTTGCTAAATTATCACTTAATATCCTAATAAAAAAAAATAAGTAAAGATTTCAGATAAACATCTTACTATCTTTACTTATATTTTACTATCTTTTAAGAAAATTTACCACTATTTCTTTAAAATTTCAGCATCATTTATCATCCACTCAATATAAATACCATATCCTACATCAGGTTTATTTACCAATACATGGGTCACTGCGCCAACTATTTTGTTGTTTTGTATAATTGGACTACCACTCATCCCTTGAACTATTCCACCAGTTTCCTTCAATAATTTTTCATCTGTAACTCTTATCAACATACTTTTCCCATTTGCCGTGTTTTGATCAAGTAATTTTTCTATTTGTATATCATAAAACGCAGGATTTTTTCCCTTTATAGTTGTTATAATTTGAGCTTTTCCTACTTCAATTTCATCTTTTAATGCTATTGGTAATGGCTTACTACTTATAGGGTTAATCATTTTTTCATTACTTTCTCCAAATATCCCACAAATTGTGTTACTCTTTATTTTGCCCAAACTTTCACTATTTTCATTAAAAATTCCTCTTAGTTCTCCCGGTGCTCCTCTCATACCTTTTTTTACTGAAAGAATATTTGAGTTAACTATCTCTCCATTTTCAATTTTCATTATTTCACCAGTATCCACATCAGTTATTGGGTGTCCCAATGCACCAAATTTTTTACTGCCATCATGATAAAAAGTGAGAGTTCCTACTCCGGCTGTGCTATCTCTTACCCACATCCCAATTTTATATTTGCCATCACTTTCACTCTTAATCGGTTTAATGTTCTTTAAATCCTTATTTCCTCTTCTCTCTATCAAAATTCTATGAACCCTTTTAGGTTTTTCGTTTATTATTTTTGAAATATCAGTAGCAACACTTATTTTTTTTCCATCTATTTCTAAAATGCAATCGCCAACCACAATCCCAGCAGTTGCTGCAGGACTTTTTTTAACTACTGTATTGTCATTTATATCTGTAAGTGCTACAACTAGTGCTCCTTTAGTCTTTAATTTAATTCCTACCGGAGTACCACCTGGATAGAGTTCTACATTTCCTATAGAATTTATATTAACTTGTTTCAAACTCAGTACACCTAATAATTTAGCATCATACAAATTATTATGATCAGTTTCTTCTGCGTTAACTTTTTCATATTTAATGATTTTACTTTGTAAGAAAGAATCTAAATTTTTTGTATGTACATTATCAGGTAATAATTCGTAAACACTAGATACTGCGCACACAACTAACAAAAGTAACATTATTATAAAATTATAAATACTTTTCTTTTTCATTGAATTCCCCCCATTTAATTATCGTCATACATTTAAAGTTCCCTTTTTAAACAAGCTATATGCTATATTATTACTTGAAGTAGAACCAATGAATTTAGAGAAATATAATAAATTTATTATTTGGTTTAATCTGGCATGTAGATAACTCACTTCGTAGATTTATCTAAAAAGAACAAAGAATAAACAAGTTTTATTTGTTATACCAATCTATAATAATTTTTTCAGACCATAGGAATGAGAAATAACCATACTTGTTCTTTTTTCTCTGTTCTATATTCCTTATTTGTGTATTTTTATTTAGTACAAAAAAATAAGACTATAGTTTATAGTCTTATTTTTTCTTAATATAATTAATTTATTCTACCTTTTTTATTATCTGCTAGTCTTATAATCTCAATAGCGTGATTTTTAATAGCTTCTGTAATATTATCGCCACCTGACATTTTAGCAATTTCATCAATTTTTTCGTTGCTATCAAGAATTTCAATATTGGTATACGTTTTGTTCTCCACAACTTTCTTTTCAACCCTATATATATGATCTGCAATACAAGCAATTTGTGGCAAATGGGTTACACAAAAAACTTGATGTTTTTTTGATATATCATACATTTTCTCTCCAACTCTTTGAGCGATTTTCCCACTAATTCCAGTATCAATTTCATCAAATACAACTGAAAAAACTTTATCTCTATCAATAAAAACTGATTTTAATGCTAGCATTATTCTTGAAAGTTCTCCCCCAGATACTATAGCTCCCAAAGAATTCATTGGTTCCCCTGGATTGGTAGAAATAACAAATTCCACCTCATCATTTCCAAGTGCGTTAAAATTCGATAGTTTTCTTATATCAACACCAAAGTTACTTTTTTCTAACCCAACAAACTTTAATTCATCATTAACCTTTTCAGCCAAACACACTCCTATTTCAATTCTAGCCTTGTGTAATGCTTCAGACAAAATTAATAATTCTTTTTCATAAGCTTCGATTTGGTCTTCTATCTTTTCAATTTCATTATCTCTATTTTGAAGTTCATCATATTCCTTAGCAATTTTACATTTATATTGGATTATATCTTCTATTGTATCACCATACTTCTTTTTCATACTATCAATTATGTATAGTCTTTCATTAATCCAATCTAATTCATTGTTATCAAAATAAATTTCCCCACTTAAACTTTTTATCTCTCTTATACATTCTTCAATAGTATAAAAAGCATCATTTAAATCATTTTTTAAACTTTGAATCTTAGGAAAGCATTCTTCCAATTCAATAAAATCAGAAACAATATTATTTAAATCATCATAGATAGATTTACCACCATACTTAGATCCATTTAACTTGTCATAAGCATTTTCGAGAGTCGTTTTAATTTTTTCGCTATTATTTAAAGTGTTAAAATTTTCATATAAAGTATCATCTTCACCTGGCTTTAATTCGTTTTTTTCAATATCATCAATTTGAAATTTCAGAAATTCAATCCTTTTATTAGCACCTTGAATTTCTTCCTTATATTTGTTTACCCTATTTTTCAACTTAGTAAATTCTTTAAACTTGTTTTCAAATTCCTTCTTTTTCTCAATGAATCCATTATCTCCATAATGATCAAGATACAAGATATGTTTTTTACTATCTAAAAGTTCAATATTATCATGTTGTCCATGAATATCTAATATATTGTTTGATAATTCTTTTAATGTTGATATATTTACTGCCGTATTATTAATTCTAGTTATGGTTTTCCCATATTTAAATGTTTCTCTAGAAATAATTAAATAATCTTCATATTCAATTCCAATATCACTAAGTCTATCTTTTATAAATTCTTCTTCAATTAGAAAGATTGCTTGTACAAAAGTTTTGTTTTCTCCACTTCTTATCAAGTTTTTCGAAAACTTTCCTCCAAGAACAAAATTTATGGCATCGATTAATATTGATTTACCTGATCCTGTCTCACCACATAGAACATTAAATCCATCATTAAATCCTACTTTAACCTCTTGTATTAATGCAAAGTTCTTAATATGTAATTCTAGAAGCATAGTATCCTCCTATAACTGATTTATCAAAAAATTTTAAACTAATCATTAATAATTTTGTGGATTTCTTCAACCAATTTATTAGCTTCTTCTTCTTCTCTAAGAAGTATAAAAATCGTGTTGTCTCCTGCTATTGTTCCAGCAATGCCAAAAAAATCAAGCTGATCTATCATTTCTGCAGCCGCTGAAGCACTTCCCGGCAAAGTTTTAATTACAACAAATTTATCTACTTTCTCTATGCTTAAAAGACTATTGGAAAAAATACCAAGTAGCTTTTCTTTTTTAATATCACTATTAGGAACTGAAATAGCATATTTATATCTTTTGTTTTTTGATAATACTTTTATAATTCTTAATTCTTTAATATCTCTAGAAAGGGTAGATTGTTTAACATCAATTCCTCTTTCTAAAAGCTTTTCTCTCAACTCTTCTTGTGTCTCAACATCATATTTTTTAATTATTTCAATAATAGTTGTTTGTCTTCTACCTTTCATTACTTCTCACCTTCATAAAATTATTTTTAAACATAATTTTTCTTCTAAGAATATCAAAATAATCATTATTTAATAATCGTAATACTTTGCACCTTTTTTCGTTCTTAGTTACAATAATTTCATCATCTTCTGATAATTCATATACGTTCTGGCCATCAACAGTTAAAAAAACACTTTCATTTTTTCCTTTTAATTTTAATGCAATTTCTTTATTTGCTGATACGACCATAGTTCTCATTGACATTGTATGTGGGCAAATTGGTGTAATAGCAACAACATCCAGTTCTGGATGAATAATTGGTCCTCCTGCTGACAAGTTATATGCAGTTGATCCCGTTGGTGTTGAAATAATTATACCATCCGCTGTAAAATTAGTATAAAATTTATTATCAATACTTATTGAAAATTCAACAATCCTAGATAGAGTCCCCTTAGCAACAACTATATCATTTAGTGCTATAAATTCATCAGTTTTGCCATCTTTTATTTTGCAGTTAAGCATAATTCTCTCTTCTATTTCATATGAATCTCTATATAATTCTTCAATAATATCATCAAAGTCTCCAATTTCAGCATTAGTTAAAAATCCAAGATTACCAATATTAATTCCTAAGATAGGTATATCATTCTTTCCTAGACTTCTAGCTGTTCTAAGAATGGTCCCATCACCACCAAAAACAATGATAAAATTTAAATTTTCAGCTCTTTCACTATCTAAATCAATAGAATCTTTGAATATCTCAAAATGCACATTGTGAAATACCTTTTTTAGCTTCTCAATTATTTCATTTAATTGATCACCATGAATATCTTTGCTCGAATTGATGTTAATTCCAATTTTTTTCATATTGAACCACCTACTTTAATGTTAAAAATACTTCATTTACTATCTCATCAACTTCAATATCATTATACTTCAAAATAGATTTTTCTCCATAAATTAAATACTCAATATTTCCGTTTGGACCTTTAATTGGTGAATAACTTAATTTCACATTACCTATATTATTCTCTTTAAATAAAGCTATAATATCATTGATAACTCTTATATGCTCTCTTTTATCTTTCACTACACCTTTTTTATTAAGATATCTTCTTCCACATTCAAATTGTGGTTTTATTAGAGCACATATTTTACCTTCATTATGAAGAAAATTAATTGCATTATAAATTATCTTCTGTATGGAAATAAAAGATACATCTATGGATATAAAATCAATTTTATCCTTGATATCTTCTTGAGTAAGATTTCTAATATTACAATTTTCCATAGAAATAATCTTAGGATTATCTTTTAATTTTTCATGAAGTTGATCAGTTCCAACATCAATACTATATACTTTTTGAGCTCCATTCTGAATCATGCAATCTGTAAACCCACCAGTGGAAGCACCTATATCCATGCATATACGGTCTTTTAAATTTATATTAAACTCATTGATGGCTTTTTCTAGTTTCAATCCACCTCTACTGACATACGGAATTTGTCTACCCGTGAACTTAATTTCACTTTCCATTGAAACTTTCTTGCCACTTTTGGTAACTATTTTTCCATCTACTTGAATTTCACCTTTTTTTATATGTTCTTGAGCTCTCTCTCTTGATGAAAAAATACCCTTCATAAAGAGTAAAACATCTAATCTTTCAGTTTCCATATATATCTATCACCTTAATGCCCTTTCTATACTGTTAGCTATACCTTGACCATGCAAGTTATATTTTTCATAAAGTATTTCTATATTTCCATGTTCAATAAATTCATCAGGAAATCCAAGATTCAAAATTTTTACTTTGCTATGGTATTTATTCAGATACGATAATACACTTTCACCGAATCCGCCTCTTAATACATTGTCTTCTATTGTAACAATTACCTTAAATTTATCCTTCAACTCATCTAATAAAAAATTATCAATAGGTTTAATAAAAAGCCCATTTATTACTGATACATTAATTCCATTTTTCTTAAGAATCTCACATGCTTCAAGAGCTTTTGATATAAGTCTTCCATTAGAAATAATTGCAACATCTGTACCTTCTTTAATTATCTCCCATTTTCCTTCTTTAATAACATCTATATCATTTATTTCATTAATGACATCATAATCTCCCCCTCTAGGGTAACGAATAGCAACAGGGCCATTATGATTAAATGCCCATCTAAGAACTTTTTCCACTTCTCCAATTTTCTTAGGAGCTATTACTGTAATATTTGGTATTTGTGTAAGATATGAAATATCAAACACCCCTTGATGTGTTTCACCATCATCACCAACAATACCAGCCCTATCTATTCCAAAAACTACAGGAAGATTTTGCAAACAAATATCATGGAGTATTTGATCATACGCCCTCTGAAGAAAAGTTGAATATACTGCAAAAAAAGGCTTTAATCCTTCACTAGCCATTCCTGCTGCCATTGTTGTGGCATGTTGTTCTGCAATTCCTACATCAAAGAATCTATTTTTAAACACAGTGCTAAATTTCCCCAAACCTGTTCCTTTAGGCATTGCAGCTGTTATTGCAACTACTTTTTCATCCTCTTTACCTATCTCAACAAGGGCATCTCCAATAGCAGTCGAATAGGTATGGGATGATTTTTTTAATGTTTCACCTGTAACAATATCAAATTTCCCGATACCATGAAACTTATCTGGGTTATTTTCTGCTGGTTTATATCCCTTGCCTTTCTTAGTAATCACATGAATTAATACTGGTTCATCTAATTTTTTTGCATCTTCAAAGATTTCTTCTAGATGTTTAATATTATGCCCATCTATTGGCCCAAAGTAGTGAAGTCCCATATCTTCAAATATCATATCAGGTAATACAACCTGTTTCACAGCACTTTTTACATTTCCAATACTACCAGATATTCTTTTACCAATATAGGGTATTTTATCTATTGAACTCTTTACCTTATGTTTAATATTGTTATATTTCGGATTTACTCTTAAATCATTAAGAATATTAGATATTGATCCAACATTTTTTGAAATAGACATTTCGTTATCATTTAAAATAATAACCATTTTTGTTTTTCTAAATCCAATATCATTCAACGCTTCAAAAGCCATCCCCCCGCTGAGAGCACCATCACCAATTATTGATACAACATCAAATTTCTCTTTATTAAGATCCCTTGCTCTTGCCATACCTATCCCAGCAGAAATAGATGTACTACTGTGCCCAGCTTCAAAAAAATCATATTTACTTTCACTTCTTTTTAGAAAACCACTTAATCCTTTATACTGTCTAAGTGTAGGGAATTTATCTTTCCTACCTGTTAGAATTTTATGTACATATGCTTGGTGACTAACATCCCAAATAACCTTGTCATAATCTATATCAAACACTCTATATAAACTAAGTGTCAATTCCACAACGCCCAAATTTGAAGCTAAATGTCCACCAGTGTTGCTTATGTTATCTATAAGGAATTTTCTTATTTCCATACTTAAAATATCTAGTTCATTATAATCTAATGACTTAAGATCCTTAAAAGAATTAACTTTATTAAATATATTATACATCTTTACCTTCCTTCTTGATCATGTTTACTAACTGTGCAACTTTAAACACAATATCATTACTATATTTAATTGCAATATTTTTGCCCATGGCTTTGCCTCCAACAGTCCCTGCTGCAACTAGAGCCCCCATTAGAGCACTCAATAAAGCCTTTTCAAAAGAGACATCTCCAATAGAAAAAGAATATGCTACTTTCGCAGTTATTAAGCCCCCTGCTGAACCACTAACAATACCGCAAATATCTCCAATTACATCATTACAAAAATTTGATACCTTATCAGCATTTCTAACTAACTTAACTGCCAATTTAGCACCAGGTACTTTTTTAGCAGCCATAGAGTGAAATGGAGTTTCATTGGCTGCTGTAACAGCAGTACCAACCGTGTCAAGCACAACACCAATTGTAATTATTAAAATCAATATAACAAAAGCTACTAATACACCCGCGTCTTTTAGTAGCAAATCAGATAACAGGGAAATTGTTCCCCCTAATAAAATTGTCCATAGTATGATAAAAACTACCCATTTTTTGTGACTCATTGTTTCTTTAGCTTTTTTAGAATTTTTTCCTTTTCCCACTCACTTACTTCTCCTTACAATAAAAAATATGTATGAAAGTGGTAATATATTAAGTAAATCTTATGGCTTAGGTCCAGTTGGATTTCCCACAGAGTTGCCAAGTGTCGCCAACTTGACGGTTTCCCATTAAAACTCTGTCTAAAATGTTACCAATTTTAGTACTAGACTACCACTTAGCTCATACTGCAATCCCTAATATATCTCACTTGAAACAGTCTAGGAGCTTTCCTCAACAGTTGGCTATTCCCTTAGTCTCTTTTGCAGCATAGGTTTAAGTCCTTAAACCTCTACCTATCCCACTCAAGGCAGGCTACACTGCACATAGCTTTCACCACATTGCAGGTTTAATCCATATTCGTAGAAAAGGTATCTAGCCTAGTCCACAATATATGGTCTCCACGGTGGTAGGGTCAGTTGCGCATGCCATTGCGGCTGCCCCACTACCTTCCTCCCAGCACACACCCAAGACTGGGCGTCTTAAGCATCCACCAGGAGTTTCATCGATGTGCCCTTCGGCGGATTTTTAGCCCCGCCTTCAAAAATAGTTACCTGACTAGAATACTGCACCACTTCCATCTATCAATATTATTAATTATACCATATTAAGCAAAATCTATAAAATGAAATAATTATTCTAATAGTCTCTCTCTAATAGAAATCTTGTCAAAGCTTCCAAAATCTCTGTATTTTTATCCAATCTATCTAAAAGAGCATAACATTCATTTGTTAACTCACCCGCTCTTTTTTTACACTCATCAATTGAAAAGAACTTAACATATGTGTTCTTTTCTCTAGAAGAATCAGTTCGTAAATTCTTACCAACTTTATTTTCATCTCCTACTACATCTAATATATCATCAATTATTTGAAAAGCCAACCCTATTTTTGAACCAAATTCCCTTAAAATTTCTAATTGTTCCTTTGGTGCTCCCCCAATTGAAGCGCCGACCAATATAGCACTTTTTAACAAAGCTCCTGTTTTTTTTGCATGAATAAAGCTTAATTCCTCAAAACTAATCTCTTTATTCTCACTAAAAATATCTACTACCTGGCCACCAATCATTCCATTAACCCCAGAAGCATCACCCAAAATTGTAGCAGCCTCTAAGTGTTTTTCACCATTTTTAGCCACTTCTTTCAACATTACATTGAAAGCCTCATTCAACAATCCATCACCAGCTAAAACAGCTAATCCTTCACCATAAACTTTATGATTGGTTGGCTTCCCTCTCCTTAAGTCATCATCATCCATTGAAGGAAGATCATCATGTATAAGTGAATATGTATGTATCATTTCTATAGCGCATGCCATTGGAAGTATCTCTTCTATGTCATCCTTGTATAGTTCATAAGTCAAAATAGCCAAGATAGGTCTAATTCTTTTCCCCCCATTAATAACACTATATTCCATTGATTCATATATTATTTTCTCATAGCTACCTTTATCTTTAAAATAGTTTTTTAACCAACTATCAACTAAATCTTTAACTTGATTAATTTTCATATGATTAACCTCACCTAAACTTCATCTTCCTTATTTAAAAGTATGATTTTTCCTTCCACATCCTTGAGTTCTTTATAAAGTTCGTTGCAGAGTTTTATCCCTTTTTCATAATTGTTCATGGCAATTTCTAAAGGAAGTTCATCTCCTTCAAAACTTTTAACAAATTCTTTTAACTCTTGGAATTTTTCCTCATATGATTTTTTATTTTTACCCATACTTATTCCTCCAATAGATTTATCCTACCATACACCTTATCTTCTGCGAATGTAAACATGTATACCTCTTCAGTAGATATCATTCTACTTCCCTTGACGGTAGTACCATCTTCTTTCTGAATAATAGAATAGCCTTTTTGAAGAACATTTAAAGGATTATAAGAGTTCAATAATGCACACTCTTTTGCTAATTGTTCTTTTAGTACAACTAATGTATTATCCAACTTATTATTAAGATATTCTCTTATACTTGTAATATCTTTAAGTTTATGTTTCACAATCATCTCAGGAGAATTTCTTAAAAGTTTCTCCCTCATAAGATCAAGACTATACTTTCTTTCATCTATTTGTTTACACATAGAATTATGTAGTCTTATTGTCATTTCATCTAAAAGAGCAATATACTTGCTACAATCAAAAACTGCTATTTCTGCTGCTGCTGATGGAGTTGGTACCCTTACATCACTGACAAAATCAGCTATAGTAAAATCGGTTTCATGTCCTACTGCAGAAATAATAGGCTTTTTACATTTAAATATACACCTTGCTAAAGCCTCATCATTAAAAGCCCAAAGTTCTTCTAATGATCCTCCACCTCGTGTAACTATAATTAAATCAATCTCTTTAAGTTTTTCTAACTCTTTTATACCATTAATAATTGATTTTGGAGCATTGTCTCCTTGCACTAAACATGGTGCAATATAAACATTCACCCCTTCAAACCTTCTTTTAGCAACTGAAATTATATCTTGAACAGCTGCTCCGCTTGGAGAAGTCACTACGCCTATATTTCTATTAAACTTAGGTACTTCCTTTTTGTGAATTACATCAAAAAGCCCTTCTTCTTCAAGTTTTTTCTTAAGAGCTAAATATTTAACAAATAACTCTCCTTCACCTTTCTTAGTCATTTCAGCAACATAAAATTGGTATTTACCTTCTCTATCATATAAAGATACTTTTCCCTTTATATTTACCTTCATCCCATCTTCTGGCTTAAAACTTAGATATGTTACATCACTCTTGAACATAACACAATTTATCTTTCCTCCACTATCTTTCAAAGAAAAATATATATGTCCAGAACTATGAATTTTAAGGTTTGATATTTCTCCTTCAACAAGAACATTTCTTAAAATAAAATCATTTTCCAAAATTTTCTTTACGTATTGATTTAATTCAGTCACACTTAAACTTTTCAGATACATATAATCATTCCTTACTCTTTATGGCATTAGAAACCACATTTCTTAAAAGAATAATAGTTGTAAGGGGTCCTACCCCTCCTGGTACAGTACTTACATAATCCGCTATATCAATAACTTTTTCTAAATTAATATCTCCCACAATTTTGCCGTCTACATTTGTAGTACCAATATCAATTAAAATACTACCTTTTTTTACATAGCTTGAATCTACTAATTTAGGACTTCCTGCACAAGCAAATACAATATCTGCTTCTCTGCACTTTTTGTTTATATCTTTACTCTTAAGATGGCACACTGTCACAGTTGCATTTTCATTGTTCAATAATTGAAATAATGGTTTACCAACCACATTACTTCTTCCAATAACAACTACGTCTTTTCCTTCAAAGTCAACCCCTGTTTGTTTAGCTAATTCTAATGCCGAAATAGCTGTGCAAGGTGCAAAATCAAATTCTCCCCTATATAGTTTTCCTATATTAGTTGTTGTTTGACAATCTATATCTTTCTCAGGTGTTATTAAATTAAATACATCTCTATCATTCAGCGCTTCTGGAAGTGGCGATTGTATTAATATACCGTGCACATTTTCATCAATATTCAACTTATCTACAAGAATTTTTAACTCTTGAAAAGAAATATCAGCAGGTAATTTATATAGATTATACTTTATTCCTACTTCATCACACTTCTTTTTTTGGATGCCAGTGTAAAAAACAGAGCCTCCATCATTACCAATAAGTAATGATGCTAAAACAGGCTCTATTGAATTCTCCTTTAACAATGAAACATCATTTTTAATTTCAGCTATAATTTTATCACAAAGTTCTCTACTTTTAAGTTTGATACCCAAAAAATCACTCCTTAAACGAAGTTATGTAATACTCCATTTATTAAATCCTTAGCATTATCTTCACAGTATATTTTACCTAATTCAATTGCTTCATTAACTGCAACTTTTGCAGGAACATCTTCTACATTCTCTATCTCAAATATTGCAATTCTCATTATTGCCAAACTTATATTAGAAAGTCTACTAATCTTCCAATTATGAAGTTTATTTTGAATATTCTTATCGATATTTTTTTTATGTTCTTGAACTCCCTCAAGGATCATTTGTACATATTCAAAATCAACTTGTTCAAGATCTTCAAATTCTGCTATTTTGTAATTATCTATTGCTTTTACTATTTCATCACCACTAATTGTCATTGAAAAAAGAATTTTCATGGCAACTTCTCTTGATTTTCTTCTGTTCATATTTGCCTCCTTATATATAACTACCTATTTTACCTATGGTATTATAATTTTACCACATTTTTATCTTATTTATCACAACTATATATAATACCTTAATTTTTTTTAAACCACAATAAAAAAATGCACACTAGGTGTGCATTTTTTATTCATTTGATTATTCTCTGATAAAAAAATGCACACTAGGTGTGCATTTTTTATTCATTTGATTATTCTCTGATAAAAAAATGCACACTAGGTGTGCATTTTTTATTCAATAATTGTTTCTTCATCTAAAATGGATTCAGTTTTTTTAGGTATCACTACGTCGTGAACATAGATATTTACAGCTTCCACATCAATTCCTGTCATTGTCTCAACTTGTGTTTTCACTGCCTTTTGAGCTTCATGGCATACATCTTGAATCTTTATACCATACTCAACAACAATATTAAGATCAATAAGTGCTTTATTTTCTTCAAATGAGATCTTAATACCCTTATGTAAGTTCTTCTTGCTGAACATATTTGTGAAACCTTCTACTATACCTGATGTTATACCCACAATTCCATTTACATCATTGATTGCTAAGTTTGCTATTACACCAATAACCTCATCAGATATCTTAACAGTTCCTGTTTCCATTTCTTCGATTTTTTCTACAGCTTTTTTCTCTTCCATTTATCTTACCCCCTAATCAACCTTAGGTATTTAATTATTGTAATTATACCAAATAGGAGAAAATTCTTCAACATTTTTATTATTTTTTGGAAATTTCAATTTCTCTTATATTAGTCTGTGATGCAACAATAGATCTTATTTCTGCAAGTTGGTCTTCTGTTATATCCTCTTCTAATTTAACATAAACCTTAACATTATTGAAATCTTCTCCAACTAGACATAGTACATTAGAATAGCCTTTAGCTTTAAGTTCTCTCTCTACACTCTGCTCTTTTTCAAGTTGCGCTACCATTCTTGTAACTTGTGCTTGAGCAATGCTTCTTTGTTCCTCAGTACTATTTTCATCATTAAGTACCATTTCGAAAACAGACATGTTTGCAGTTGTTGTATTATCTCTTTCTATTTGAAGTGTGATAAAATCATCAGTACCCTCTTCAATTTGTTGAACTCCCACATTCCCAACTGTAGAATTCAATGGTGGCAAATCACCGTTTAATTTCCATGAAGCCACGCCTACGATGACAATTAATACCAATAAAGAAACAAGAATTCCTGCTTGCTTTCTATCCATTTATTACCCCTCCATATCATCTTAATTTTTATAAACACACCCTATTGGGTATACCTCTACTTGATCTGACTTGAGATCATACAAGGTCAATACAGCTTGTTTCATACTTCGTCTAACCAAGTTATCTGATGCTCCTTCAGCCACAACAATTACTCCAATAACCTTTGGCTCGATCACTTTTGTTACTAAGGGTTTTGTCTTATCACCTTCATTCAAAGTGACAACAGTTCTTCCATTTTGTTTAGTATCTATCTTTCTTGTACCTCCATTGTCATCAGCTTCCTCTGTTATGCTTACAGAATCATTGATATTTGTTGCAATGACCTGTTCTTCGCTACTCTCAAAATGCATTATTACTGTTATTTTGCCCCCTCCCTGAATATCATTGAGCATAGCGGTTAGTTCATTTTCTTTATTTTTCTTATAGTCACTCACTTTAGCACTTAATATTTTTTCATCTTTAATGCCCTGAGTTGGCACTACATTATTATCATAATTATCAACACTTTGTTGTTTAAAAGCACTATTTACCAGATTAAAACTTAATGCCCCCAATACTAGAAATAGTATTATGATAATTCCGTTGTAAATTTTTCTTCCTTTTTTCTCTTTTGGAAAAAGCTTTTTTACTATATTTAATATGCTATTAATCACATTATTATTAATAAAAACGTCTAAAATTTGTTTTTTATTTTCGCCCACGATTTTTCCTCCCCATTAAGTTTTTAATTCACTATATTTATATAACCTATTAATTTGAATTATTACTCCAACAATTACTTCACTCTTCAAGCGAATATACTTTAACCATTTTTTCCTCCAAATCTAAGAGTTTGCCTATTTTTTTTCTGATTTTAAGTATGTCCTCATCAATATTGTTTTCATTCTCATTTTTAAGACTCTTATTCTTGGTGATTACAACAGGCTTTATTCTCTTGACATTACTATTTCCATTCACACCAACTGAAATCTCGTCAATTTTAAACATACCATCTAAGTCATTATAACTGACATCTATGTCTACACTGAATTCCGTATTTGGAAATTCATTATTCAAACTCTTAAGACATTCTTTTTCAATATTCTTTTTAAATATCTTTAGTGTACTATCAATATTTTTATCTCTATACTTTTCATACTCATAGGAATCCCTTTCTTGAAAATCATAACTAAATTCATCAAAATTTATACTAATGGCCGAAGATGGCTTCAAAACACTAATTATTGGATTTATTATCACCAACATTAAAATTAATCCCATTACAAATTTACAATATTTTTTCAGCTTATTATTGGGTAATATTATTTCAATGGCAGTCATAAGAACAATCATTGTACATATACTTATGATCCATTCTTTAATCAGCTCTATCATACTAACCTCCTTGCCTAGCTAAACATTATCCCTTTACCTGTTCCAGCCACAATTGCAATCATTATGAAACACATAATTGATATACAAATTACACAACTCAAAATTAGGATAATAGCCTTTCCAGCTTCATTAATTGCATCTACTATCTTACTATCACTTATTGGTTCAATAATTGCTGCTGATAATTTAAACATAAATCCTAGAACAATGATTTTTATTATTGGCATAAGTATTATTATTATTAAGACAATTACTCCTAAAGAACCTATAGCATTTTTTAATAGTAATGAATACCCTGCAATTGTTGCTAAGGCATCTGATAATGCTTTTCCTACAACAGGTATAAACTTGTCCACAGTAAATTTAGCGGTTTTTAGTGTAACCTCATCTATTGAACTTGATACCATACTTCTAATAGTTACGATACCAACGAAAATCGTCAACATAAGCCCCTGTACCCAAAGTGTCACCTGACCAAAGAGCTTACTTAAACTTTTAACCTTATTCTCACTAGATAGATTATTTACAAATGCTAATACAAAACTAAGAACTATCATCGGAAAAACAAAATTCACCGTAACTTTAGCTGAAAAATTAACAACAAACATTATAATTGGATCCATCAAAACAGCTTGCGTGAATCCACCAACGCTTGCTAAAAGCATAATAAGCACAGGCATTAATGCGTCCATAAAATTTGCAATAGCATTTATGGTATCCTTAGCTAAAGTAAGGGTTACATAAAAACTATTTCCGATAATCAATAGAACCATTGAATAACAAACATAATATGCAATACTGGATATCTCATTCTCAGCAAATGCAGATTGCAACTGTGTTAGCAACCCACAAATCAAGCATATTACAACTAATGAAGCCAACATTTTAAATACAACTCTTATTTCTCTTGTTATATAAAGTGAAATAATTCTTCCAATATCCTTTGATGTCATCCCACCGCTGCCCTCTTTCATATAACTTTGAACAATTTCCTTTGGATTCATGTCTCTTATTATTTCATAATCATTCCCTAGATTTGATATGTATTGATATAGCTTATTTATTTTACCTAGTTCTTCACTATCAAGTGTTCCCCCATCATTACCTTCCATTGCACTAACAACATTTCCACCAAAAGTAAATAACAGAAGTAGAACTATTAAACAATTTTTAATATACTTTTGAATCATGCACTTATTATACTCACAATAGATTTTAATACAGCCATTAATATTGGTACTCCTAAGGAAAGTATAATAACCTTACCTGCAACTTCAACTTTTGAAGCTAATGATGAAGCACCTGCATCCTTGCATAATTCTGTACAGAAAGTAGTTAAATAAGCTATTCCTAAAATTTTAAATATAGTGTTCAGATATATTATATCCACACCAGTTTTTATTGAAACAGTTTCAAGAAATAGAACTATTGCCTTCATCTTGGGAATGATGAAAATGATGATTATAATACCACTTGCTAAGAGGACAAAATATGCTAACTCTTTTTTTTCGTCTTTTAATGCCAAATATAATATCATTGCTATAAATGCAACCGAAATAATCTTGAGTATCTCCATAATCTCCTCCTTTATAACTGGAAAATAGTTTTAACTGATGTGAATAGCTGACTTATTAAAGAAAGTATCATTAAAATAACAACTATAATACCTACTAAATCAACAACTTGTGCCCAATCACCTTTACCTGCTCCTTTAAGAACCTTATCAATTATTGCTAACAAAAATCCAATACCTGCAATTTTTAGTATCAATGCTACTTCCATTGGTATCCCCCTCTATAAAATAATTATTACAACTACTAAGCCAAGTGCAAATGACAAAGACGTCACTAGTTTATAGTCTTTTTTCAGTTTTTTATCTGTCTCTTCAATAATTCTTTTCATTTTTAATCTGTTATACTCAATGGTGTTTTGTTCCCCTAGAACGTCATTATTTCCAAGATTCCTAAAAAAACCATCTATTACCTTAATATCTGTTTCTTTAAAGTAAAATTCACTAGACAGCTCGTCCCTAGTGCTTTTATAAGCGTCAAAAATGTCGTATAATTCTCCATTTACCATCCTAATACTCATATTGGAAAAAAACTTCTTAAACTCACTAGACGAATCTTCTGCTATCCGCTTAAAAAGCTCTGGCAAAGGGGTCATAAGGTATGTAATTTCATTACTGATGGATAGCATTATTCTATCCATTTCATAAAGCTGCTGAAGTCTTTTTTTCATACTCTCTCCATACAAAATCCCAATAGACGTGGAGCCAAAAATAATTATCAAATAACTTATAATCTTAAGCATCTTCATCCTCCTTCCTATTATCAAGATCTACAATGGATGATATATCTCCTACCTTTTTTAAATTATTTAAAATTATTGCTCTTTTAAAAACTTTATGTTCAATTATCCTAGAATATACTTTCTTTTTGTAAAGATCCTTTACGTCAAAGCCATGAATTGATGTAATAATCTTAACTCCAGAATTCACCGCCATTATAATACTTATCATGTCCTCTTCTGTTCCAATCTCATCACACACTATTACATCCGGTGATAAACTCCTTATCGCCAACATTATTCCTTTACTCTTAGGACACCTATCAAAAACATCAGTTCTACATCCTACATTTAATTGTGGTATCCCATCACTACACGCTCCAATTTCCCCTCTTTCATCAATAATACAAACATTCAATTTATACTTATCTGATATGACTCTAGCTATATCTCTAAGCAATGTGGTTTTACCACATCTTGGTGGGGAAATTATTATAGTGTTATTTATCACCTCATCCGTTATAATCTCATTTATAACTTTATCTGAAGACCCTATTATTTCATTAGCTCTTCTAATATTTAGTGACGATATATTTCTTAATGTCTTAATTTCTCCTTTTTCTAACACACACGAACCGCATAAACCTACCCTGTGGCCACCTTTTATTGTAATAAACCCTTGTTTTATCTCATCATTAAAAGCATATCTAGAAAATTGACTTATCTTCTTAACAATTACATCTATATCATAAGGTGTAACAATATAATCAAATCTTTTCTCTCCATCATGTGTTATTCCAACCAAATTTTTACCACATCTCACCCTTATTTCTTGTATTGAATTAACACAAGATTTAACTTTTTCAGATATTTCAGGTGATAATACTTTCATAAATTCATCAATCATAAAACGCACACTCCCTCAAGGAACTTATATATGACCCTATATATAAATTCTTATTTATTACAACCGAAAATTATTACAAAAAAAATAAGCCATATGCTTTGAATAGGCTCAAAAAATGCAAAATTAAATTTAAAATTAAACGAGTAAATCCCCATTGTCCAAAGACAATAGGGATTAAAATTTCACAGTATGAAATGTCAGTCGTTCTCAACTCTCCACTTTCCACTCTCAACTATGCTTTTATTAAACTCTTTCCATGTATTCTTCTGTTCTAGTATCAACTCTGATTATATCATCTTCATTAACAAACATAGGTACATTAATAATTGCTCCAGTTTCTAATTTTGCTGGCTTAGTTACATTAGTTGCAGTGTTTCCTTTTACTCCAGGTTCTGTTTCTACAATTTGTAATTCAACAAAGTTAGGAGCTTCTACAGAGAAAGCCTCTCCCTTGAAAAATTTAATTATCGCAAACATATTCTCTTTAAGATACTTAATAGCTTGCTCAACCATTTCGTAATTTAAAGGAATTTGCTCATATGTTTCCTGATCCATGAAGTAGTATAATTCACCATCACTATATAAATATTGCATTTCTTTTCTTTCAATTACAACATCTTGTACTTTAGCTGTTGGGTTATAATTTCTTTCTACTACTCCACCATTAATAACGTTTCTAAGTTTAGTTCTTACGAATGCAGCTCCCTTACCTGGTTTTACGTGTAGGAAATCAATTATTGTAAAAACTTGTCCATTCTCTTCAAAAGTAACACCTTTTCTAAAATCTCCTGCTGAAATCATATTATCCCTCCAAAATTATATTTCACCATACCTATAAATTTTACATTAAATTTATGGTATTTACAAACAAAACTTTAACTACGTAAATCATATTAAATCCGTAAACATAGAACATTACTAGTCAAAGTATAACGAATACATCAATAAGCAATGTAAAACGCTTTTTAAACCTCTGCGGTATATATTTACCAAATAACATATACACCATTAGTATTCTAACAGAAGAGAAGTTTATTTTCAACTGTTCATTATTAATATGACCAATATATATGATTTTAATTCTGATTTTTTCTTGTTTCTTGTATGTTTTTAATCATAAATTTGACCTGATTTTCACGATTATAACCGAAAATCACATTATAGTTAAAATACTTGTCTTTTTCAAATATCAGTACTACTTCTTCGTTTATATTATCTACCTGATAATTTAAAAAGCCCTCTTCTTTCATTTTTCCTTGCATTTCTTCATCAAAAAAAGAATCTAATTTTCCATTTTGTTCTAAATATTTTAAAAACCCATAAAACTTTTCTATTTTGAATTCAAAATTTTCAGTGCAATCTGCATATGATATTAATCTAACTTTACTATAGTATTTATTCCTTTTTAAATCTGCTGTAAAAAGAATTAGCATGCAAGAAACTACTAATGACCCTAATATTAAGGTGGTTACTAAAAATCCACCCATTTTTTTCTTAAAAACACCCATTTTTTTTCATCACCGTCCCTTAATAAGGTAATATATAGGAGCTCTCCTTTCTCTATGAATTTTATCTTCTCAATATCTTTTAATACTAAATTCTCCTTTAATTTTCTTCCCCATTCATCAATATATTTCACTTTCAAATCACCATCACTCAAATAGAAAATAATATTCTTGTCACTTCTTTCAATTTCTATTGAATCTTCCTTAACTATCAAATTAATATTTTTTTGACTTTCTATCTCCCTTTTAAGATACAAGGTTATATTTATTTCTTGATTTTTTATGGCATTATTAGTTTGAGTTAATGTATTCATTTTAAGCGTTAAAGACACCATTGTTATCAAAAAACCGTTTATTATAGTAAAAAACACTAATACAATAAGCAGCTCAATTAATGATAATCCCTTCTTTTTCTTAAGTGCAATCTCTCGGAACATATATCACTTTCTCCCATTTGATTTTAGATTCACTATAAAATATTATTTTCACTTTATTTGCAAATTCATCATAATCACAATCAATATCTATTAAAAAATACTCATCATCTCTTGTTTCTTTCACAAATAATCCATCTATACCCTCTTCGATCAATGATTTTATAGTATTTCCATTTAAATAAACAATTTGAGATTTTGATGTTTCTCTTAAAAATGAAGAATTATACTTTAATTCGTAGTAAGTAATTTCTATCATATTATTAAATCTTGATACAGTTTCTTTATTATTATTTACCCTAAAAAAGTATGCACTTACTGAGACAAAACTAATTACAAACAGCCCTATAAGTGTTACTGAAACCATTAATTCCACAAAAGAAAACCCTTTTTTATTTGATTTGAACATATCCTAAATTAACCGTTGTGGTTATTCTCCTCTCTTCACCCATCTCATTCTTATATAAAATCGAGCACGGGGATATATACCCATCTTTTCTTATTTTCACAAAATTATTATATTCTCCCCCATTAATATTCAAGCCATATAAATCTATGTATTTATCACATTCAAACTTCTCAACTATATTATTTTCTATTGTGAATAGAAATCGGTCTCTCATACAGTCAACAATGATTTCTCCATCACTTTTATTCTTTATACACTCCAACCTTACCCCCTGTATGAAATCAACCATACTTTCTTCTTCTACTCTAACGCTCTTACTAATTATGAGTCCTTTTACCTTTCTAATTGATATATTACATAAAGTCACCACTATTAAAAGTATCCCTAATGTAACTAATACCTCAACCAGAGTTATTCCCTTCTTATTTTTATATTGCAAGGATACATCACCTCATTTAGGAATTATTTACACTTTATTTTTTTTTATTCTAAAGATAAAATTTTTTTATACATATTTTTACTTTTAATGATTAAACCAAGTTTTAATGGTATAATATAGATTAGTATATAAACTAGTTATTTATTTGAATATACCTAAGTAAGAGTTAAATTTTAAGTATACATAGAAAGGATGATTATTATGGCATTAGATGGTTTCTTTTTAAAGTCTTTAACTGAAGAACTTTCGAAAGACCTTATTGGAAGAAGAGTCGATAAAATCTCTCAACCAGAGAAAGATGAAATAATATTAAATTTTAAAATTAACAGAAAGAATATAGGATTACTAATAAGTGCTTCTTCAAACTATCCTAGAATACATTTAACTGATATAAAAAAAGAGAACCCTTTAGCCGCTCCTATGTTTTGTATGGTATTGAGAAAATACTTAAAAGGAGCTAAAGTCTTAGACATACAACAGGTGAGTACTGATAGAGTTCTTAATATTCTCTTTGAAAGTACAGATGAACTTGGTTTTGTAAGTAACTTTATACTTATAGTTGAGATTATGGGACGTCACAGCAATATTTCTCTTGTGAGAAGTTCTGATAATATTATAATGGATAGTATTAAACACATTGGACTCTCAAAAAATACATATCGTACTGTTTTAAGCGGTTTACCCTATGTATATCCCCCTGAATCAAAACTCCTTGACCCTTATGCTTTTTCAAAGGAGGATTTAGTATCAAAACTTAAAGAACTTGATTTTTCAGAAAAGATCTTCAGTAGAATATTTACTGGTTTTGGACCAGAATTATCTAAAGAGTTGCTTTACAGATTGAAGTTTAAAGAAGATTCCGCTAATGTAACCTCTCTAATAAATCATATTGATGAAATACTAGAGATTCTAGAAGATATTAAAGTAAATAACAAGAATTTTGGAACCTATTCATCAAATGGCTATCTCAAAACCTTCTACTGTGTGGAATTAAGTCATTTACTGAACGAAGGTATGGATTACATTTCATTTGGTAATTCTAGTGAACTATGTGATAAATTTTATTATGAAAAAGATCTTCAAGATCGAATGCATGGTAAAACTTCTGAGATTCAGAAATTAGTTTCTAACAATATTGATAGGTGTGTTAAGAAGATTGATATTCTTGAGAAAACACTTGCTGATTGTAAAAAGAGAGACAAATACCAGCTTTATGGTGAACTCTTAACTTCATTTATTTACAGTGTAGAAGAAGGTAGTGAAAAGGTCTCACTTTTAAACTATCATGTAACTGATAAAGAAGAATATATTGATATTACTCTTGATCCTAACAAATCTATATCAGAAAACATACAAAAATATTATAAAAGATATAATAAAATGAAAAAATCAGAAGAAATGGCTCAAATTCAATTACTTCACGCTAAAGAAGAGCTCTCATATTTAAATTCTGTACTAGTAAATATTTCTAATTGCAGAACTACTAGCGAAATCGCTGAAACAAAAAAAGAGCTCGTTGAAAGTGGTTATATTAAGAAAAAGAAATCTAATAAGAAAGTAAAGGAAGGAAAATCTTCCCCTCTTCATTTTGTATCTAGTGATGGAATTGATATATATGTGGGTAAGAATAACCTTCAGAATGATTATTTAACTCTTAAGTTTGCTTCTAACAAAGATATATGGTTGCATACTAAAGATATACCAGGTTCTCATGTTATAATAAAAAATACTGGAAGTATTCCTGAGACAACTTTAGATGAGGCTGCTAACCTTGCTGCTTACTATAGCAAAGGAAAGAATTCTACTAAAGTTCCTGTAGACTATACAGAGGTGAAAAATGTAAAAAAACCTAGTGGAGCAAAACCAGGTATGGTGATATATTATACTAATAAAACCTTCTTTATAGATCCCGTTGAACCAAAACTGGAAACTAAGGAGTAAAACCCTCTTAAAAAAAGTTGAGAGTTGAGAATGGAGAGTTGAGAACGATGGATGCTTCTGACTGTCGTCAGAAGCTACATTCGTTCTCAATTCTCAACTCTCCACTCTCAACTTCTTTTAAAGGACCTACTCCATTTCGTATATCTTAACTGAATCTTCTCCATCCATTTCAGCAAGGTGAACTTTAACGTTCTCTTTTTTAGAAGTTGGTATATTCTTACCTACAAAATCAGCTCTTATAGGAAGTTCTCTGTGCCCTCTATCTACTAGTACCGCCAATTGAATGGAGTCAGCTCTGCCTTTGTCAAAAACTGCATCCATAGCAGCTCTAACAGTCCTTCCTGTGTATATAACATCATCAATAAGAACTACTTTTTTACCTTTAAGATCCATTTCAATATTATTTTTATTTAAAACAGGCGATTCATATGCTTCTGTAAGGTCGTCTCTATAATATGTTATATCTACTGTTGCTATATTCACAGGTTCATTTTCAAATTTCTCAATTAGTGCAGCTATTCTATTAGCTAAAGGCACCCCTCGGCTCTTAATCCCAACAAGTACAAGGTCCTTTACCCCTTGATTTTTTTCAATTATCTCATGAGCAATTCTTGTAAGTGTTCTTTTAACAGCTTTATCATCTAAAATTTCAGCTTTTAATATCATACTATCACTCCTAAACTTCTAACTTTTCTAATTTAGCCAGTATTTTTGTAAAATATTCTGGTAACTCAGAATCAAATTCAACATACTTCTCAGTTGTTGGATGGACAAAAGCAAGTGATTTTGCATGCAACATCTGTCCATTCAATTTGAATTTTTGCTTTTTAAAACCATAGATTGGATCACCAATAATAGGATGACCTAAAGACGCCATATGAACTCTTATTTGATGTGTTCTTCCAGTTTCCAAGTGACATTTTACCAACGTGTAACCTTTGTACCTTTCAACAACGGAGTAGTGAGTTACAGCCCTTTTTCCATCTTTAACTATTGCCATCTTAACTCTAGTTTTAGGATCTCTTCCTAAAGGTTTATCAACAACCCCTTCTTCACTTTTCATAACCCCTTCAACAAGGGCATAGTATTCTCGTTTAATATCATGCTCATGAAATAACTCTCCAAGCTTCATATGAGCATAATCATTCTTAGCCACAACTAATATACCTGATGTATCTTTATCTATTCTATGGACAATTCCAGGCCTTATTACACCATTAATACCCGAAAGATTATCACAATGATATAAAAGAGCATTTACTAAAGTTCCAGTATAGTTCCCAGGTGCAGGGTGAACAACCATTCCCTGATCTTTATTAACAACCACTATATCAGAATCTTCGTATATTATGTTAATTGGTATATCTTCTGCTATTGATTGTAAAGGAATTGGTTGAGTGTCTTCTACTACAATCCTATCTCCAAGCTTAACTTTATATTTACTTTTAACAGGTTTACCATTAACCAGTACTTCTTCTCGTTCAATCATTTTCTGATAAAAACTTCTTGATCTATCATTATCAATTGTACCAAGCAACATGTCCAATCTGTTCCCAACTTGTTCTTCATTTGTTACAAAATCAATCTTACACATTCTTTTCATCCAATCCTTTTTTTTCTTGTTTCATCTCTTTTATAAGAAGTATCATTAATAGCCCTGTTCCAACAACCACTAATATATCAGCTACATTAAAAGTAGGATAATAGTATACATCTTTATAATGCACAAGGATAAAATCTATTACAAATCCACTAAAAATCCTATCATATAAATTTCCAATAGCTCCGCTAATAATTAGGGCAAGACTAATACCCATTAATCTACTATTCTTTCTTTCTTTTATAAGAAATACTATTAACACTATCAAAACGATACCAGTAAATCCTACTAAAAAAATCTTTTTATCTTGGAAAATCCCAAATGCAGCTCCTCTGTTTTCTAAATACTCAAAATTAAAGAACCCATTTATTATTGTTATTCCTGATTCCCCTTTTAAAGTAATAGCCCATACTTTTGCCACTCTATCAAGTATCACGCCAAGTACTATTATTATCAACTCTAGCAAGAAATCCCCTCCCTCTTAAGTTTTTTAATTCATTATGTATAAAGTATAGAACACCATCCATTTGATACAGGGCGTACGATATCAAGTGTCAAAGAACAAATATCAAAGAACAGAGAACAAATATGGTTATTTTTCTTCTATTATTAAATCTTTTATACTATCAATAGCTTTCAACTCTAGAAACTATCACCATTTATTCTTTATTATCTATTATTTTTTATAATAAAGATTTTCTGACGAAAGGAAGAAAATCCTCCACATTTGTTCTTTGTTCTCTGTTATTTAATAAAGTTGTTGTCTATATTGCCCATTACTTATAGCTTCGATTCCTTCAACATACTCATCATCATCATAATAATAATCATCTAAGTTTTTTTGTCTATTAAAATTTTCAACTGCTTGATAAGTATCTTCTGCATCGAATCCTGGATCATCTTTAAAATCATTAAATCCATAGTTAAAAGGCTGTAGAACCTGCTCTTCAAGTGGTCTCCTACTAAAATCATTCTTATATACAGAAGTTAAGTCATTTTGGCACTTAATACAGTATTCAGCATAAGGCATAAATTCCAATCGCTCTTTATTAATTTTTTCACTACACATAGGACAAATCCCGTATGTTCCGTCATCAATTTTTTTAAGAGAATTTTCTATTTTGTTTAAAATTTTCACTTCATTTCCTCTAAGCGCTCGTACCGTATCACACGAAGCCATCTCTTCACCAATATCAGCTGGATGGTTATCTAAAACAGATAACTCACCACCTAATTCTTCAAGATAGATTCCCTTATCCATACCATTTAATAAGTTCTCAACTCTTTCTCTTTCATTTAAAAGAGCATCTTTATAAGTTTGATAGTTTTCAATAGCCATAAAATCACCCCTTTGTACTATTTTTTCTAAAGTTTATATAAACTATACTGAAACTTAATTTACACATTAGGAAAATAAAGATTATATAATGTTTTTCATTTTGTGTTAATTTATAGTTGAGATAATTTATAAATAGGTAATTATATAACTTTTTTTAGTTACTAGTTACTCAAAAGAGTTTCCATTAATTTAATTTTTTCATTTAAATTTTTTAATGTTTCCATTGATATTGTTTGTCTAGCATCTGATATAGCATTATCTGGATTAATGTGAGATTCAATAATTAGTCCATCACACCCAGTAGCAATTGCTGATAACGACATTGTAGGTACTAGTTCTCTTAGTCCTGTTCCATGGCTAGGATCAACAATTACAGGTAGACGATATTTAGTTTTTATCACAGCAACAGAATTCAAATCCAGTGTATTTCTAGTATAATTTTCGAAGGTTCTTATACCTCTTTCACACATTATAACTTTTTCATTTCCCTCTTTTATAATATATTCAGCAGCTAATAACCATTCACTAAGAGTCGCACTCATTCCTCTTTTAAGAATGATTGGCACATTAAGTTTACCCACTTCTTTTAGAAGCGTATAATTATACATGTTTCTTGAACCAATCTGAAGCATATCAGCATATGGTTCAATCATTTCAATGTGTCTTGCATCCATAACTTCAGTTACAAAAGGCATTTTATATTCTCTACTTACCTTATGTAATATTTTCACACCTTCTTCACCTAGTCCCTGGAAATCATAAGGACTTGTTCTCGGTTTGAAAGCTCCGCCTCTTAGTACATGAATACCAATATCCTTTAAGTTCTTGCAGATTAATCTCATAGTATCAATATCTTCTACAGAACATGGTCCTGAAATCATTACCTTTTTTTCACCAATCGTAACTTTATCAACATCATCTCTGCCGATATCAAATTTTATATCTTTCCCTGAGGCTTTATCAATTAATAGTTTAGTCATAATACCACCTACATATTTTTCAACATATCTCTAAGGATTTTAGTTGAATTCTCTATAGCTATTGGGGAGAATTTCTCATAATCCATGTGAGTACCATTTATTGCATTATCTGAAATTGATCTTATAACAACAAAAGGTATATTGTTTAAATATGCAACTTGTGCGATACTAGCACCTTCCATTTCACAAGCATAAGCATCAAATTCCATATCTAGAGCTCTTAATTTTTCACCACAACTAATAAACTGATCTCCTGATACAATTCTTCCCTTTTCAAACTTACTATAAACACTATTTTTACATGCATTATAAGCTTTTTCAACAAGTGTTCCATCACATTTAAAATCAAATGTTTCTAATCTGGGAATTTGTCCAAGTTTATCTCCAAAAAAAGTTGTGTCCATATCATGTTGTACAAGATCTGTTGCTACAACAACATCTCCCGGGAAAATTTCTTCCTTAAGCCCACCAGCTATTCCAACATTAATTACACAATCAACTTTAAAATCATCTATTAATATCTGCGTACAAACAGCTGCATTCACCTTACCAATTCCGCTTGTAACAATAACTACCTTTTTATCTTGGAAAGTTCCATAATTAAACTCCATTTTAGCTTTTCTTTCAACTCTCTCGATTTCCATTTCTTTTACAAGAATTTCTACTTCTTCGTGCATTGCTCCTATAATACCTACAATCATTATTCTTCCTCCTTAAAATGTATACCTTATCCACTCAGTGGCATAATCTTCATGTCTATAATGAAATGATAACTTCCCTTTAATTAATAGTCAATAAAAATCTCACTCAAGTTTCGAGTGAGTTATTCTGAAAAGAATGTTTTTATATTGTCTAGAGAGTCAACTCTAGTCTTGCTTCGCGAATTAATTTCACTTGTATTATATGCTACTGTCTTATCTAGGTTTTCATCTTCCATTTCTTTTAATTCTTTTTTAAAGTTCTCATATCTAACTGTTTTATCATTATTATCATGAGATTCAACACCTAGATTATAAGTCTTTTCATAATCTTTTTCAAGACTATCGAACATATCAATCTGACTATTCATAAAGTTTCTAAATTTACTTCTGAATATATTGAATTCACCTTTAAGTTTATCATATTCATCATTTATTTTAATTATGTCATTCTTTGCTCTATCAATAATTCTTGCACCAGTCTCATTCGCATCTTTAATAATTAACTCACTTTCTTTAAGAGCATTTTTCTTAGCTTCTTCTGCAGTATTCTGAGCCATTACTAAGGTTCTTTGAATTGTTTCTTCCATATCTTTGTAGTGTTTTAACCGTTCTTCTAACACACTAACTTTGTCTTTTAAAACACCATTTTCTTTGTAAATTTTTTCAAAATCCTCTGCTACATCGTCAAGAAAGTCCTGAACCTCATCTCTCTTATATCCTCTTATAGCTCTCTTAAATTCTCTACTATTTACATCATTGGGTGATAAATTCATTGTTTTGGTTACTAAGTAACCTTCCCCCCTTTCGACTATTTTATAGAATGAACTAAATTTTGTTACATATCTAATTTGAAATAGATATGCTTCTAGGATGTTAAATGTTAGATAGTATTACAAACTTTAATTCTATTTATATTGTAATAATTTAACTCTGTACCTATCCTTTTTAGTAGTTCCAACAATCTCATCTACAATAAACTTTCCAAATCCTCTAATAGTCAACCTGGAGCCTTCTTTTACTTCAAAATTTTTCTTATCAACCACACTATAGTCGACCATCACCTTTCCTGATGAGATAATTTTTTCTCCTCCACTTCTAGAGATATTTATAACAGAACAGACAATACAATCAATTCGCATACTTGAACATAAAATCAACTTTTCTTTGAGTTCTATACCACTGTTTACTAGAGCATATTCTTCTTTTTCTACTTTATCTATCCTAACTGCGCAACCATTTATTTTTTCTAGTGAATTAATTATATATTCAACTATATCTGCAACTACAGGGACATAACACATATCATTTTGAAGGATTAAATCCCCTATCTTTTCTCTTTTAATACCTAATGATAACAGTGTTCCCAGGTAATGTCTATGCTCAATGTTCTTAAACTTTGACCTATTAATTATTTTGATAACTACATAAGGAAACTCAATTGGCGATTCCCATTCTTTTGGAAAAATTGCCAACATTCTTCTTTCAGAATTTTCAAAAAAACCATCCACCGCACTTTTAAAATGGTAATTATCTAGAAACTTACAAGTTTTATACCAAATATTAGGGGTTAAAAATTCATCTACAACTATAAGTGTATTGAAATCCAAACATATTTGTACGGAATTGTAAATCTTTATTGCACTTGGATGCTCTTCTTTAGTAAAAAAGTTTAAAAATTTTTCTTTATCCATTTGAGGTCCTCATATGTTCTTAAAATTTTAATACCTATTTTATAAAACTGAACATACCCTTACTTGATAATTCGTTTTTAAGCGAACTATCCACCTCTACATTAGAAGGAGATAAAAGATAAACCCCTTTGTCTATCTGCTGGAGTTCAGCTGATAAAGCATAAGTAGCTCCGCTTATAAAATCAAGTAATCTTTGTCCAACTTTACCTTCAATATTGTTTGTATTAACAACAACAATTTTTTTATTTTTTAAGTTATCCACAATTACTGTTGCTTCTTCAAAATCAGCAGGTTTTGAAATAAATACTCTAGGTGAACTTGAAGAAATAGAAGCACCTGCGGATTGTATATCAACTACATTACTTATTTTGTGCGTTCTTATAGGTTTTATTCTCTGTTCTTCATTTTCTTCTTCTTCATCTTCTTCAATTCCATCAAATTCATCATATTCTTCTTCATGAAGACCTAGCATATTATTAAAAAATTTACTTCCTTTTTTCTTTCCCATTTTTACTCCTCCTTATTTGTATACTCTATTTCCAAATACTCCTGTGCCTACTCTTACCATATTTGATCCTTCTTCAATCGCAATTTTATAATCTCCAGACATTCCCATTGAAAGTATTTCCATAGATACGTTCTTAGACTCCATTTTTTTTAGATTCTCGAACATCTCTTTTGCTTCTGCAAAATAACTTCTGCACTGTTCTTCAGATCCTATAGGAATGATTGTCATAATCCCTCTTACTTTTACATGAGAACATTTTTCAACTTCTTTTATAAAATCATTTACCTCATTTTTATGTAAACCTGTCTTACTTTCTTCTTCACCTAGATTAACCTGAATTAATGTATTCAGCTCTAAATCTTCTTTTCCATACCTATTATCTAATTCTTGAAGAAGCTTAACACCATCTAAAGAATGAAGTAAGTGTATTTTTCCTACTATATATTTAACCTTATTTCGCTGTAAATGACCTATGAAGTGCCATTTTATATCCTTTGGAAGAGCTTCATACTTATCTCTAAGTTCTTGAACCTTATTTTCACCAAAATCTCTTTCCCCAGCACTATAAGCTTGTATAATTAACTCATTTGGTTTAGTTTTAGAAACGCATACTAATGATACAGTTTCTGGAACTTCTTTTCGTATTTTTTCTATATTATCTTCAACACTAAAACTCATAATTATTCCTCCCTTGTTATACTTCTTTATAGAATGTCAATTTCCTTTTTTTTTATGACTATTTAACTAATTAATTAGTATAATACAAGATTTTTTATAATCTTTTGTTAATTTGTGTCATTTTCTTTTTCTGCATTGCTTTCTTCATCAGATTTATCAATATAAATAACTGGATTTCCATCAAAGCCAACATCTATATATCCACTTAGAATTTCCAAATCTTTTTCTAAATAAATATTAATAGCTTTATTTAACTTCTCTTTTAAATTTTCTTCCCTACCCAATCTTATATTGAACTTACCTATATTCAAATTGATATTATTCATATCACTCAAATCCACTTCACATATTTCAACGCCACTAGCATTTGCCTTTACTAACCCCTCCAGTTCTGATAAGAAAATTTCTTTTCTCATATCTTCCAATTTTAGTTTTTCACCAATTATCATTCCTTCAAAATTCAAACCTTTGACCTCTAGGAGATTTAAGCTGTTTATATTATTTTTTGATTCAAGTACATAACACTCTTTATCAAGAATATAAAATACTTCACCTATTTTTTCAAAATAAAATGCATTTCTTTCTTCTACCCTAATAATAATTTTATCAGGAAATTTTCTTTTTAAAGTCACACTCTTAACATAACCATTTATTAAGATATTTTCTTTGATATCTTTATCTTTTAACATAAAGATATTATCTCCAACTCGTACATTAGCTAGCATCTTTATCTCATCTGTTTTAACAATTTTGTTACCTGAAACTGTAATAGATTTCACATTAAATATTTCTTGTTTTAATGATACAAAGATTCCAATTGAAACCAACAACACAAAAAGAACTATTAACCTATTTCTAATACGTTTCTTTTTTCTCTTTTTAATGAGCTTCTCCTTATTTTTCAAAATATATTCACCATAATGCTCTTCATTTCTGTCCTTTGAACCTGATATACTTTTCCCATTCTTTTTTTTCTCTACCATATAAAATTCACCTCATATAGCACTTAAGCTGAGCTGTCGCTCAGCTTAAGATTTATTTTGAATTTTGTTTAGATATATTGAGAAGAACCCCCATAGCAAATAAATTTATAGCTATAGCACTTCCACCGTAACTAATAAAGGGTAATGGCACACCTGTTACAGGCATGCTTCCTGATACTACTGCAATATTGATAATTGCCTGTATTGCAATTATTGATGTGAATCCAACAGCAATGAGTGTACCATATGTATCTTTTGCCTTAAATGCAATTCCAATACCTCTTACTATAAAAAAACAAAACACTAATATTATTGCTGCGCATCCCATGAAACCTAACTCTTCCCCTATAATAGAGAAAATAAAATCATTATGTGGTTCTGGAATATAAAAAGCTTTTTGTCTTGATTGTCCAAGACCAACCCCCATAATTCCACCACTTCCTAAAGCATAGAAGGATTGAATTAATTGATATCCATCCCCAAGTGGATCCACCCATGGATCAGTGAAACTCATTAGTCGTTTCACTCTATACGGTTCAGTAAATATAAGGCCTATTCCGCCTATAACTGCTGTTATACCAAGTCCTATCATGTGTGAAAATTTAGCACCATCAATAAAAATAACTATAAATGTTACAATAACCATTACTGAACAAATACTCATATTCTTCTCAAGTAATACCATTGCTGCGAAAAAAATCCCTATAGCAAGATGAAATATTAATACTCTGAATTTTTTTATATTTTCCCCAACTTTTTCTAGGCTAAATGCTAGTATCATAACTAATGCATACTTAGCTATCTCTGAGGGTTGAAGGGTAGTAAATCCTAAATTTATCCATCTTGTTGCACCATTTATTGGTTTTGAAAAAAGCACAATTACTAACAAGATAAATGTTACAATAGCTATTGGCATTGTGAATTTCTTATATTTATGATAATCAATATTTATTGCAATAACCATTCCAATTATTCCAATACTTACGTTTATTCCTTGTTTTATCAGAAAATAATTTGCGTTATTATACTTATGAAGTGCTATATACGAAGAAGCGCTCCACACCATAACAATACCAATTGCTACCAGTATAAGAACCGTACTTAGAAGATAGAAATCAATTTCCCCTACTTTTTTCTTTAAATTTCCCATTTCTCCCTCCTGAAAATTGCTTAAACATTAAACGTAATTGCTAAAAATCCTAACAAACATAATAAAACAGTTATAATTGAAAACATTGACACTACTTTATTTTCATGCCACCCTAATTCTTCAAAGTGATGATGTAAAGGTGCCATTTTGAATACTCGTTTCTTTGTTTTTTTGTAAACTCCAACTTGTATAATAACAGAAAGAGCTTCTAATACATATATCCCCCCTACTATCACAACTATCAGTTCAAGCTTTAATACCAACGCAACAGCCCCAATAGCTCCACCTATAGCTAAGGATCCTGTATCTCCCATAAACACAGATGCAGGATATGAATTCACCTTTAAAAACCCTAACAAAGCACCTGCTAGTACTGCACAGAAAATAGCTAATGGGTAATTTGAGAAACTAAAACAAATTGTTGCGAAAAAAGTAACAACAAGAATTGATACTGATGTTAACAAACCGTCAATTCCATCTGTCAAATTAGTAGCATTTGTTGTAGCTGTCATATAAAAAACCACAAACGGTATATATAACCATTTCAAGTCAACATATTTTCCTATAAAAGGAATCATAATCTCAGTTGAACCCAAAATTCTCATAGCCAAGAAACCTATTATTGTTCCAAATAATATTTGCAAAACAAATTTCTGTTTTGATTTTAACCCTTCGTTAACCTTCTTAACGATCTTAAGATAATCATCTAAGAATCCAATGAACCCAAAACTTAAAAATGAAATAATCACCAATAAAGACTCTCCAGAGAAAAATGTTTTCCATCCCGCTACTATGAAATACGTTCCAAGAGTTGCAATAATAAAAATCAATCCTCCCATACTAGGCGTTCCAGCTTTTGAAAAATGACTTCTTGGCCCTTCTTCTCTTATGTTTTGTCCTGTCTTTAACTTTGTTAATAGTGTTAACATAAACGGCGTTATCACAAGTGTTATAATTGTTGATAGTATAACTGCATATATAATCTTACTCATATTTCCAACCTCTCTTGTTCTTTAATTTAGACATCTGCAGTAACAGACTAACTTTCAAGAAGCTGTTTATAAATAGTTTCAAACTTCATTGATCTAGATGCCTTTATTAATACTACATGTTCTTCTGTTAGCTCACTCTTTAACTTATGAATAAGTTCTTCTTTTGTTTCAAAAATATGGCCTTCTCTATCTTTAAATCCTAGAATATAATTTTCACTATATTCTCCTAAAACGAATAATTTTTCTACCCCTTGCTCAAGAGCATACTTTCCAATTTCTCTATGTAGTTGGCTGCTCTTCTCCCCAAGTTCTTTCATAGTTCCAAGCACACAAATTTTCTTTCCTTGCAGTGTATTCATAACATCAATAGCAGCCTTCATTGAGTCTGGACTAGCATTATATGCATCATTTATAATCACATATCCATTCTCTTCATGCTTCTTTATATCCAATCTCATTGATGTTTTATCAATTTTTTTAAATCCGCTATTAATTTCTTCTGATGTCATACCTAATTTTTCACAAACAGCAATACTCAAAAGTGCATTAGATACATTATGTTCTCCAGGCATTTTTAAATTGAATGTTTCACCGTTATATTTGCCATTAGTAATTTTGAAGAAACTCTCTGAAATATCCTTATGAAGAATATTTGAATTTAATTTTCCGCTTCCTTGTATTGAGCATCTTATAATCTCAAATTTATCCTCATTTACTGTATTGAGTATGTCATCATCATTGTTGATTATTAAAACATTCTTCTCACTGAAGTATTCCACAATTTCCATCTTAGCCTTAAGTATATTTTCTCTAGTTTTTAATTGTTCTAGATGTGATTCTCCAATGTTAGTTATTATTGCAATATCAGGACGAGCAATTTTTGCTAGAAGCTCAATCTGTCCAAAGCCACTCATTCCCATCTCTAATACTGCAACTTCATATTCATCCTTAAATTTAAATATCATAAGAGGTAATCCTATATCACTATTAAAATTACCAATTGTTTTGAACACGCTAAACTTTTCACTCAAAGCACCAGATAGTATGTCTTTTGTTGAAGTCTTACCAGTTGATCCGGTAATACCGACAACCTTTATATCAAACTTACCCCTATAGTATTCAGCAAGCGTATATAATGCTTCTCTAGTATTTTCTACCTTAACTATAGTTATAACATTATCATACTTTTTAAATTCTTCTTTATACTTATCCACCACACATAAGACAGCCCCATTTTTAACTGCCTCAGCTACCATGTCATTTCCATCCACTCTTTCGCCTTTCAACGCAAAAAAGATAAAATTTTCACTTAGTCTTCTTGTGTCGGTCTCTACCCCTTGTAAGTATACCTCAGTACCGCACGTTATAACCTCACCCTTAAGTGTATCTATTAATTCTCTATACGTAAGCTTCATTTCGATACTCCTCTCAATTACTTTAAAAACCCGGCAGAATTATCTGCCGGTATTTTAATTATATCACAATCGTGTAATTATAATCTATCTTTCTAATAATCACGGTCTAGATTCAAAACAACCTTGCTACCTTTATTGATTATCATACCAGCTTTAGGTAATGTACTTGTTACTACCCCTTCTCCTGAAACTACATATTCCATTCCTAATTTTTCAAGCAATTTCTTAGCTCGTTCACCATTCATTCCCACTAAATCAGGCATAATCACTTTCAATTCACCCTGAATTTCATCGCCTAAATATAATATAATTTCATCATCTTCCTTTACAGTGAATCCAGGTTTTGGTGTCATATCATTAATATACTTTCCATTACCTTCTAGTCTCAACTTAATATTAATCGCTTTAGCTAATTTCTTACAATCCTCTATATCAAGTCCTCTAAACTCAGGAAGTATAATATCTTTCTTTAAGAATTTTTCTAGCTCTTCTTTATTTCCTTCAGGCTCTATTCCATAATAATTTAAAACATCGAAGAATAGATTCTTAGCAACCGGTGCTGCTATCTGCCCAGCATAATACAAAGCAGGATTAGGTTCATCAATTGATATCATAATTGAAACAATAGGATCATCACAAGGCGCCATTCCACCAAAAGATGCGACATACTTACCTGCGGCATATCCACCTCTTTGGTAATCAACCTTTTGAGCTGTTCCTGTCTTTCCACCTATTCTATACCCAGGTATATAAGCTTTTTTACCGCCACCAATTTCAACAACTTTTTCTAGATAGACTCTCATTTTATCAGCAATTTCTTTATCAATGCTCTGCTGAACCTTACTACTAAAAGTTTTATCTACAATTACATTTCCGTCTCCATCTTTATGAATAATTGCTCTCATAACATGAGGCGTTACTAATTTACCTCCATTAGCTAGAACATTTAGCGCTTGAATATACTGTATCATAGATAAAGTATTAGTTTGTCCAAAAGAAATTGTGGCTAAATCAATTTCTGTAATATCTTTTGCTTTTTTAATTATACCCTTTGCCTCTCCACTAAGATCAACACCTGTTTTTTCACCTAATCCAAATAGTTTAATATATTTAGTTAACTTCTCTGCACCTAATCGTTTTCCAAGAACAATGAATCCCATGTTACATGAATTCTGAATTATTTCTGAAAAATTCTGTTCACCATGACCAGTTCTTTTATGACAGTGAACTATCCTATTGGCTACTTGCATACTACCCGAACATGAAAATTTATCATTATCATCTACTACACCTTCAGCCAATGCTGCTGTTGCAGTAATTATCTTGAAGATTGAACCAGGTTCAAATGTATCATTTACAGCTCTATTTCGCCAAGACTTTTGGTTTTCATTAAAGTTATCACTAATCCATGGATCATTCAAATCATAATCTGGTTTATTTACGAGTGCAAGAATCTCACCTGTTTTTGGATCAGTTACTATTATTGACACCGCTTTTGCATCGTTATCACTCATAGCTTCATTTGCTGCTTTTTCAGCAAATTCTTGAATTTTCTTGTCAATTGTAAGAACAAGCCCTTTCCCATCGATAGAATCTGTAAATTGACTGATGGTATACGGCTTATTTTCGCTCTTTTCACTATCAATTTCTTCTATTTTCCTACCAGGTACTCCTGCAAGGTATTTATCATAACTTAGCTCAACCCCTGTTAGACCAACACCATCACTTCTCGTATGTCCAAGTACGTGTGATAAAAAATTACCATTCTCATAGTATCTTTTTGTATCAGGAGAAATTAATATTCCTGCATACTCATGTTTTTCAATATATTTTCTAAGGTCTTTCTGTTCTTCTTCATCGATTCTTCTTTTTAAAATAGCGCTCCCTCTCGGTTTGCCATTTGGAAGAGTTTTAGTCATTTCATCAATAACCTTATCATATTCAAGGTTTAATATTTCAGATAAATCTTTTGCTAATGCTTCCTGTGATATATTTTTGCCCTTTAGTTCTTTTCTCAATATTGAAAGATCCAGATTAACTTTATGTACGTTTTCACTTACCACTAATTCTTTTCCGTTTCTATCATAGATAATCCCTCTTTTAGGTTCAACCTTGACTCCACTAGTCCATTGATTGTAGGCAAGTTCTTTAAACTCATTACTTTTACATGTCATTACATACAGAAGTCTAACAGTAAGGACTGATAATAAAATCATCACTCCACTCAAGATAAAAAATATCCTCTTTTTCCTTTGAGCATGATCTCTAAATTCTTTCATAAAAACCTCCACTAAGGAAGTATTAAAAAAGCAACTCTACCAATTTCTCAAAAATCCCTTTTTGAGAAGAAGCATATTTTTCAGCTGGATTTGTGAAATAATCTTTTGATAAATCTGCATATGAGCAATCTTCCTTTCCAACTTCTTTCATTCCAAGATTCTTTACTGAATAATCTTCAAGTTCTTTTAGTGAAAAGCCCTTTGCCAAATTTAATTTCAAATGATCATTCTTAAATTGATAACTCTTATATTCAGATTTAAGCGCTTCAATACTCTTTTGCTGCTCATATATCAAATTATATCTTCCAACAGTAATCATACCTAAAACAAAGAATAAACTAATACATCCAAATGTCATCACATTTCTTCTTCTCTTATAAGCTTTATGTTCTTGAATGTATATGTGTTTTTTTATTTCACTATTTTTCTTTCTATGTGTCTTAGGCGCAACTTCAGGTATAGCTGAACTTTCCAATGCATTACTTCCCATTACAATATTTTTCTTATCAACTACTATCACTTTATTCACCTTCCTGATTTTTTAGAACTGTTTAGATTATAATTTATAATTTCTCAACAACTCTTAATTTTGCACTTCTACTTCTTGTATTATGTTCTAATTCAAGCTCTGTTGCTTCGATAGGTTTTCTTGTCACTAGCTTCACCTTTGGTTCATTTCCACAAACACAGATTGGAAAATCACGGGGACATGTGCATCCCGTAGCAAGTTCTTTAAACTTATGTTTCACAATTCTATCTTCCAATGAATGGAATGTAATTATTGCCAATCTTCCACCTTTATTTAATCTAGCTACTGAATCCTCTATAGCTTTATTTAATATTCTTAGTTCACCATTTACCTCTATTCTAATAGCTTGAAAAGTTCTTTTTGCTGGATGAGACCCCTTAACTTTAGTTCTATTTGGAATTGCAGCTTCAATAATTTCTACCAATTCCATAGTGGTCTCAATGGGCTTTTGACTTCGTTTTTCACCTATTCTTCTAGCAATTCTTTTTGCAAATTTTTCTTCTCCATACTCTCTCAAGATCTTTGTTAATTCTTCTTCTGAATATTCATTTACAACCTCATAAGCACTTAAGTCACATTCTCTGTCCATTCTCATATCTAATTTAGCCTCTCTCATGTAGCTAAACCCTCTATCTGCTGTATCAAGCTGATATGATGAAACGCCTAAGTCCATAAGCACCCCATCAACTTTTGGAATTTCAATTTTTTCAAGTATGTAGTCAATATTATAAAAATTATCGTGTACAATAATTTTATTATCAAATTCATTTAATCTTTCAGTGGCAGTTTTAATTGCATCCAAATCTTGATCTATACCTATAAGTTTTCCATCATTGCTTAACAGCTTTATAATCTCTTTTGAATGTCCAGCTCCACCCATAGTACAGTCAACATATATCCCATTTTCTTTAATATCAAGTGCCTCAATGCACTCTTCTAATAATACTGATGTATGTTTAAATTCCATAAATAATCTCCTTTATGTTTCTTTCTTTAGTTTGTATACTATCTTTTACTTAAATACCTAGTTCACTCATTTTTTCAGCTATTGCCTCAAAATCAATATCTGAATCATTGTAGCTTTCCCATTTTTCATTACTCCATATTTCAATTCTAGATGCTACACCTATACTTACTATTTCCTTTTCTATTGATGCATATTCTATTAAACTCTGTGGAATTAACGCTCTTCCTTGTTTATCAATATTAATCTCATTGGCGCCGGAAAAAAAGAATCTCACAAAGGCTCTAGCATCTTTGCTAGTAAGTGGAAGGGCTTTTAATTTTTTTTCTAACTCCTTCCATTCGTTCATAGGGTACGCATATAAGCATCCATCCAGCCCCTTTGTCAACACAAAAGAACTGTCCAATCCCTCTCTGAATTTAGATGGTACTATCATTCTGTTTTTAATATCAATAGCGTGTTTGTATTCCCCAATAAACATATTAGCACCCCATACAACCCTTTTTCTCCACTTCGCACCACTTTCATCCACTTTTATATGTTTTATATTCTATAAAAATAAGGAAAACCCTTTTAATTTAATTAATTTCTTTTATTTTTTTTAATTTTAGTGAAAATTTTCTTAAATTTCACCAAACCCATTACGACTAGCCACTCTAACATAAAATTTTCCATTCCATTTCATTGAATATTTCGGATTTTTCTTATGTTTTTTATAAAAACGGAAAATTAACGCCTATAATTTCCATAACCAAAGAATCCCCAATTTAATTTTAAGTTTTTGATTAAGTGGAGGGGATTCCCACTTTTTATTCTTTAGAATAAAAAAAGCACGGCTAGCCGTGTTAAAAAAGTTGAGAGTGTAGAACGATGGACATTTCACTCTCAACTAGGTCTTTTAAAATTGTTTATTAGATCTCTCCAGCTATCTCTTCCCAAAAAATCATTTCATTTAATATATCTTCAATAAAGGAATTGGATGTTTGTGAACTATAACATTCAAGAACATCTTCTTTCTTCATTTTTAATGTTTGCTTAAAACTGCTCTTGAAAAGGAAATTCTCATCAATTTTGTTCTCAGAATATAATCTTTCTATTTCACTCATTAGTTCTTCTGGGTACAGTTCAAGACTATTAAAAACCACGCACTCTACTTCACTTTCACGTTTACTTATTGAATTCCTAATTATTCTCTTATAATAGTCCATAACTTCTTTTCTATCAACAATTGCTTGAAGCGCCAAAATCTTCAAAGTATCAATGCAAGCATTTCTGTGTGATTCATACACCTCTTTATCTTCAATAATATTAGTTAACAGAGATAGTTCTCCATTATACGTAGATGCTAAAACTCTACTTTCGTCATAAGTTAAATTGTATCCCAATAAATCATAAGTAACACTTTCTTCCAAGGAGTAACACTTAATAATATATTCAAAAGCTTCCTTGCATTTAAACTGTGCTAATAGATATATTGCAATCTTGTGCCCAATATAATTACTATCTTCAAAATAATTTTCTGGTTTTTCTAGAACTTTTTTTAATACATTAATAAGATAAGGAATAGCCTCTTCTCTCCTATTAATTATTTCTATAATCTCTTTTTTTGGTACTGTTCCATTCCAATATTCAATACTTTTAATCAAATTCAACATATTTTCACCTCAAATATTCATTTTCATATTCTCATTATGGACAAATATTCCAAATTTAATCAAAATTTAATAACAATTTAATTTAATTCAGGAATATATTTATTTTAATAAACATAATATATATTTCTAAACTCCTGATTTTTCAATAACTTTAACACCTCTAAAAAAATTAAACACATTCTGACGTATGAGGAATATCCACAACATTTTTTCTTTATTCTCTCTTTTTTATTCTTTATAGATAAATCTACAAAGTAGTTTATTAATATATCTTTAATACTTTCTTGAAATAATGGTGCTTGTAGAGTATAATTTTAAGGATGAGAAAAAAATAGCCAAATTTGGCGTATAATAAATAACTAATGGAAGAAAGGAATGTTAATATATATGAAATTAGGAATAGTTGGCTTACCAAACGTAGGTAAAAGTACATTATTTAATGCAATTACAAAAGCTGGAGCAGAATCAGCAAACTATCCATTCTGTACTATAGATCCAAACGTAGGAGTTGTTAGTGTTCCTGATAAACGCCTAGACGTTCTTCAGGAGATTTATAACTCAAAGAAAAAAGTTCCAACTGCTATTGAATTTTATGATATCGCTGGACTAGTAAAAGGGGCATCTCAAGGAGAAGGTCTTGGAAACAAATTCTTATCACATATAAGAGAAGTTGCATCTATTGTACATGTTGTAAGATGTTTTGTTGATGAAAATGTAGTTCACGTTGAGGGTTCTGTTGATCCAATTAGAGATATAGAGACTATAAACCTTGAATTAATATTCTCTGATTTAGATGTTCTTGAAAGAAGAATGGCTAAGACCTCTAAACTTGCAAAATCAGGAGATAAATTAGCTAAAGCCGAAATGGTTGTAATGGATAAATTAAAAACTCATTTAGAAGATAATAAACCCGCTAGAACATTGGAAGTTACTGATGATGAACAAGAAATTGTGAATTCACTTTTCCTTATAACTTCTAAACCAGTTCTATATGCAGCAAATATATCTGAGGAAGATTTAGCTGCTGGGAACATAGACAACGACTTAGTTAAAATTGTAAAGGAACATGCAGCTTCTGAGAACTCTGGAGTTGTTATTGTATGCGCTAAACTTGAAGAAGAGCTTTCAACACTTGAAGAAGAAGAGAAACTTGAAATGTTAAGTGAATATGGATTAACTGAATCAGGTCTTGATAAATTAATACATGCTTCTTATGACCTTTTAGGCTTAATGAGTTACTTAACAGCTGGACCACAAGAAGTTAGAGCATGGACAATCGTAAAAGGAACTAAAGCTCCAAAAGCAGCTAGTAAAATCCATTCAGACATCGAGAGAGGATTCATCAGAGCTGAAATAGTAGGCTTTGCTCAATTAGTTGAGTGTGGTTCTGAAGCTGTAGCTAAAGAAAAAGGATGCTATAGACTTGAAGGTAAAGAGTATATCATGCAAGATGGTGATGTTGTTAATTTTAGATTTAATGTATAAATAAAACTGAACTTACTGGAATTTTAATGTAAATAAATAAAGCACCTCTGAAATCATTCAGAGGTGTCTTTTACTTGAATACTACATTTAGTTTTTATACTACTCCCTCTTTCTTATATATGGAAACATGGCTATAAATACCTACTATCTGCAATTCATTATATTTTTGCTACCACAGGTGTTGCTCATTAATCAAACTTTTATTCGTCCATTCAATGCTCCCAATTATTGGAATTATTTATATATACCTAGATTCCTATTAATTATACCTACTAACAGATTTTCAAAAAATCTTTCACTATTTTCATATACTCTTCACGAGATGCTATAAGACTTAAATGATCAGTTCCTTTAAATTCATAAGTTTGGACTTCATTAAACAATTCTCTTATGGCATCCTTCTGAACTTTATCAAAAGATATGTCTGTATCTGATTCAATAATCTAATAATTTTCTTTTTAAATATCGATTTTAAAATACATATAGTACTAATTTGACTAGCTTTATTAAATTCCTTATCTTATTAATAACTTGTTATTGATTACCAATATCATTTAGATTATAACTCAATAGTTATAATTTGCAAATGGATAATTAATAGAAAACAAAAATATCCAAATTCCATTTCAATGGAATTTGGATATTTTTAGTGTTATTCCTATTTACTCACTTAATCTATTCTCAACAGGTCTCTCTAATATAATTTCAAAATACTTAGAAAAGCCACCTGTCCCTACTGCCGGCGAAAAAACCTGAACTAATCTCCACCCGTCTTTCGCATGTTCTTCTATTATCCCATGATAGTTTTCTTTTGGTTTTAAAGTCGCGAAACCACTTAAATCAACTTTTATAAATCTATATTCGTACTCTTGATTTCTTTCCATTAATACCACCCCTTAACTCACTTTTTTCCATAGTATACCAGCAACACAATTTACAGTCAATAAACTCAGTTATTTTTTCTTTTTAGTATTTACAACCTTTTTTCTTCCAATTGTACCACCAATCCAAGTAGTAAGAGGGATTGCTGATATTAAACCTATACTTCCAGCTACAGCCCTTACAATCTCTGATGCTATCATATCCATATTTAAAATCTCAGTTAAAGAAACATTATACGCAATAAATAATAGTAGCAAATGAATTGACCCACCTACATAAGCTAAAATTAATGTGTTAGACATTGAACCCATAACATCTTTGCCTATGTTCATCCCTGATTGTATCAACCTTTTTGTTGAGATATTTGGTGAGTTTTCTTCAATTTCCCACATTGCTGATGCTACAGATAATGCAACATCCATTACAGCCCCTAATGCACCAATTATAATACCGGCTAGAAGTATCCCTTTAAAATCAAGATGTCTATTTTGTGGTATGTATGCCAACATATTTGCTTGATCATCACCAAGACCCGTTAACATAGCAAATTGGCCTACTATCCATGCTACAACTGCTGCTATAAGCACTCCGCCTACCGTACCTAATATTGCCGTTCGTGTTTTTCTATTCCAACCACTTATTACTACAAGAGAGAAGGTGGTTGTAACGGAAACAGCACCTACTGTGATTAATAATGGATTATACCCTTTTAATATTAATGGTAACATTACAAAACCAATTACTACTACGGTAAACACAAGTGTAACAACTGCTTTTAATCCCTTCATTCCACCAATAATAACCAATAGCGCTAAGAAAGCAATTATTAACCAAATAATCGCAGTATCTCTTATACGTTCATAAATGTGAATATTCCCTACCTTTCCATCTTCATTCTCAAAAAGATAGATATACATTTTATCTCCTTGATTAAAAATTAAACGATATGGATTTACCATCTCTATTGTATTTCTTAATGCAAATTCTTCACCCTTATGACTTCCATTCAAAATTCTTACATAAAGGTGCTGATATCTAATATCTTGCTGTATCGGTACTTCCGGACGTTCATCTTTTGTATCATCTTTATCAACACGTATAACTTTAGCCTTTACCACTTCATACTCAGGCTTGGACATATCATTTTCATAATACTCAGCTAAATTATCGTATTTCGTGGTCTTTTTTGTTTCCATTTTAACGTCTTTAGCACACCCAGTAAAACTCAATAATACAAGTAAAAACATACTAATCTTTAGTATTTTTTTCATATATACGCTCCCTTTAAAAATAGCACTGCAAGCGTGCTTAGTTGTAAATTGTGAGTGGAGAACGATAGACGTTTACTCATTTAACCTGTGATAAAACATTGTGTTTAAATACAATATTTCATTTTAAATAATACGAGTAAAACCTTCATTGTCCAATGAATAATAATGTTAAAATTTCACGGAGTGAAATGTCAATCGTTCTCAACTCACAACTTTTAACTATATTTTATAAATGATGCCCCTTCACTTTTTATTACATTTTAAAGTTTTACTTACCAGAAGAAGCAGAAAAGCCTTCCCCCTCTAAAGGAGAAAGGCTATATCTATTTTTTTACAATTTAATTACCAGGAACTACTAATGTATCACCAGCATAAATTAAGTGTGGATTAGTTAAGTTATTCATCTCAGCAAGCTTTTGGTAAGTTAAACCATACTTTTCTGCAATTTTCCAAAGAACATCTCCAGACTTTATTGTGTACTTAGTTGTAGTTACTTCTTTAACTTCTTCTTTAACTTCTTCTTTAACTTCTTCTTTTGCTACAAAAAGACCCTCTACAGAAGGAGCTACAACTTTACCAGCTTTAAATGCTTTTACAAGTTCATCTCTAATTGGAACAAATGTATCTTTAACATTTGTAGCACCTTTAAAGTCATACTTGTCTCCACCGCCTGAGATGAAATCATTTGTTACAAGAGTATAAGTTTTCTCCATATCGATAGGTGTTCCATCTTCTAAAGTAATACTAACTATTCTATTTTCGTATTCTTTAGTTGGATCATAAACAACCTTCACACCAGCAACTTGTCCATCTCCCATGAAATCAGCTTCAATTCCGTGGTCAACTAATGCTTTTAAGTGAGCACCTGTTACTTCCATTGTAACTAATGTGTTATCAAAAGGCATAACCTCATACATGTGACCCATTGTGATTTTACCTTCTTGAAGTGGTATTCTTAAACCTCCACCATTAGTTAAACCAATTTGAACTCCTGTAGATTTTCTCATAAGATCAGCAGTTAAATAACCTAATGGAGTTACATTTTTCATTTCTTTTCCGTGTCCTAATGAACCTTCTAATTCTCCGATTACCTCATTAGCAATTGGCTCAAACTCTTTATTATATTCTTCAAAAGTAACTTTAGTGTCTTCATTTTCAATTATGTCATTTGTAATTTTGTAAACTTCTGTTACTGATGGAGTAATAGCTTTTACAGTTTTGTCTTCATTTAATTCAATTGAAATTTTACCAACACAACGTCCATTTTTGTAAGCTTGTACTACTGGAGTACCATTTACATAACCTGCAACAGTTGTGTGCGAGTGTCCTGTAATTACAGCATCAAGACCTTCAACAGCACATAATGCTTCAAGTTCATCACCAGTTACTGGTATAGTAGAATCAGTTCCATAATTATCTTGATATGCTGGAACATGTGTTAATGCAACAATTACATCAGGAGTACCTTCTTCAGCTTTTCCAGCTTTAAGGAATTCAATCCAAATTTTAGCACCTTCTGCAGCTGATTTAAATTCCAATGTTGCTACGTTCTCTGCTTTTGTTTGATAAGCAGTGCTCATTGTAGATAAACCGATGAATGCAATCTTTTTACCTTCAACTTCTTGAATAACATAAGGCTTTGCCCAAGCAACTGGCTCTCCAGTTTCTTTATCGTAAATATTTGCTGCTAAGAATGGGAATCCACCGTCTTTAGACCATTGTGATATACGATCAACACCCCAGTCAAACTCGTGGTTTCCAACTGCAGATGCAACAACACCCATAGCTTTATACATTTCATTTACTGGTGCACCAAATGTTAAATTTGAAAGTGCAGTACCTTGGTAACTATCACCTGCTGAAACAACTATTGTATTAGAATTTTTAGCCTTTTGGTCATTTATGTATCCAACCATTTTAGCCATACCAATATCTTTTCCATTTTCTTTCACGTTTCCGTGGAAGTCATTTACAGAAAGGATATCGATCACATTTTCAACCTGCTCAACCGTCGTTTCCACAGTTGTAGATGCCTTTTGATTAGTTGCTTCGTCAGCAAAAACAATACCACTTGTCATGCCTATAATCATTGTACTCATCATAAGCATAGAAAGGATTTTTTTCAACTGATTTTTCATTAAATTACCCCCCTAAATTTTTTATAGTATGTCCTACGTTATCTTACCTCAATATCCCCATTTTGTCAATATGCCCATTTATTTCTGATATTATTGAAGATACTGTAGTTCTAGGATATCCTTCCTTTGTACCCATAAAAATTTCATTAATGACTTTTTTATATATTCCTTTTTTCAACTAAGCTTCTCTTATAATCCTGCTTATATTTATACATCCTTTCATCTGCAACTTTAACTAATTGCTCATAAGTTTTAGCATCAAACGGAAAAGTTGAAATACCATAACTAAAACTACACACAATTTTATTTCCTTCAAATATAATGGGATTGCTTATAAATTCCGAAATTATTTTTTCAAACTTTTGTATTAATTTCTCAGATTCTTCTTCTAAAAATACAGCTACAAATTCATCTCCACCATATCTAGCCAAAAGATCTGAAGAACTAATAGAACCACTTAAATTACTGGCAAAAGTTCTAATATACTCATCACCGGCTAAATGACCATAAGTATCATTGATTGATTTTAGTCCATTTAAATCAAATACCACAAAATTGAATATTTCATTACATTCGATAGCTTTTTTAAAATACTCATCAAAAACATTTTCAAAGTATCTTCGATTATATACATTGGTCAATTTGTCGTATCTAGATAAATACATTATTTCTTTATACATTTTATGTTTACTGATGGCGATTTCAATTTTACTTATCAGATGCTCTAATATTTCCACATCTTCTTCATTAAAAGCATTTTCAAAATCACTGTCAATATATAATTCACCATATAATTTTCCTTTAATTATAATTGGGGCAATAATAGTTGATTTTATTTCAACTCCTTCAGTATTTGTGACCATATTTACACTTTTATTATTTATCATCATATCCTCTTTATTAATTATAACCGTTCTATCCATATTACCTTCAGTTTTATACCAAAGAAGAGATTCTTTTACTGGAATGCTAATTTTTTTAATTTTCTCCCAATCATATCCTTTGAAAGCAGCAATTTCTAGATTCTTGTCATCTGTTAGAATTAAAATACTCCCGAATTTAGCACACTCAATAATTCCAATTGCTTTTTCTAAGATTAAATCAAACATTAGCTTAATATCATCCATTCCAATAATGTAATGACTTACTTCAAGCATTGCTTCATTAACTTTCAATAATCTACTTACCCTATTCTCAATTCTCTTTCTGTCTGTAATGTCAAGCATTACACCAACTATGCCTTCAACTTCATTGTCTTCTGATTCTACAGCGGCTTTACTAAATAGTACATCATGTTCTATTCCATCTGCATAAATTACATTTGCCTCGTATGTTTGTTTCCCCTTATTTTTAATTAAAGCTAAATCTAATTTATGATGATATTCTGCTAGTTCCCCCTGTTTAATATCGAAAACAGTACTATCAATAATGTCATCTTTTTCAAATCCCATATTTTCCATATAGCTATCATTCACTTCTACGTATCTAAGGTTTATATTTTTGTAAAAAACAGGATTAGGAATTGTGTTTAATATTTTTCTTAATAATTCACAATTGTTTTTTAACTCTCTATTTCTTTGTTTTAGTTCTTTTTCAACTTTTCTATGTTTTAAAATATATATTATTAAAAGTATTATTATAATACCAAAAATAACTATTAATAAAAACATCCCTATCATTCCCCTTCACTTTGTGTACTATATTTATAAAAAAATTAAAAAATAATCAATATTCATAATTAAATATTATTAGTTATATTATACATCAGTTTTTATTTTTTGACAAATTTCAACATCTGTATGTAATATCCTCTGTCAATTGAAAAACTACAGATGAACTCAAAAAAAAAATAAGTTGAACAAATAGAATATCAATCTGTTCAACTTAATTTCATCTAGTCTTATCTTCTTAAAATATTCGTCTTTTGAACACCCGCATATTTTCAATAGTACATCAAAATTGAATAGTTGAGTATATAATAGCTTTAGATTTCAATTTGAAGCACCTTATCTAATCTTGTTAGTTTAAAAATTTTCATTACCTTCGGATTATTAACAGCATATATGTTAAAACTACCATTTAATTCTTTACACTTTTTGTAAGTTGAAACCAAAACACCTAATCCAGTACTATCTATAAATGAGCAATTTTTAAAGTCTAACTTGAAACATTTTTCCCCTTTACTAATTAACTCATTCACCGTTTCTCTAAACTCAGCAGCTTCATCCACAGCAAAGTTTTCGGGTATTAATAAATTAACTTCTTTCATTTTCATTCACCTCAGATTTTAAATTTTTCTACAAGACCATTTAAACTGTTGGCCATTGCACTAGTCTCTTCTGCACTTGCAACTAAGTTATGAATTACTGAAGACTGTTCTTCAACCGAGGCCGCAACCTCTTGACTATTTGCTGATGTTGTTTCAGTAATCGTTGCAACCGAATCAATAAGTTTTACTATTTGGTCTGAACTTGCAACTTCATCATTTGTAACATCTACCACTTGTTCAATATCTTTCGCTATTTGTTCCACGGCATCTATAATTTTGATAAATGATTCATCTGTTTCATTTGCTACAATTACTCCATTTTGAACTACTTGTTTACTAAAGTTCATTGATTCTACAGCTTTATCAATTTGAATTACCATTTCATTTACTAATAAAGATATTTCATTTGATTCTATACTTGTTTGCTCTGCAAGCTTACGAACTTCATCCGCTACTATTGTAAAGCCTTTTCCGTGTTCTCCAGCTCTCGCCGCCTCGATAGCTGCATTTAATGCAAGTAAATTTGTTTGACTTGATATATTATTAATTGTACTAGTAATCCCACTAACTTTTTTTGAAAGTTCATTTAGCACTTTTAACATATCTGCTGTTTCTGATGATACTTTATTAATATTTTCTATAGCTTCAACTGTACTTTTAACTTTGATTCTCCCTTGTTTTGCCGCATTGGTAGTATGTTCAGAATTACATTTCGCAGTAAGGGCTTTATTTTGAGCTATCTGAATTGAACTTGAAAGCTGAACTAAAACTTCTGAAGTTTCAACTATTGAATAATTTTGACACTCTGCATTAGTTGCAACTTCTTGAATATTTTCAGCAATTTGTTCAGTTGATGAACTTATTTCTTCAGTAGAAGCAGATAATTCCTCCGAAGATGCTGCTAATTCTTCAGCACCACTTCTAACATGACCTATAATATTTGATTGATGTTCAATCATAACATTAAAGTTCTCACCTAAGGTTTGTATTTCATCCTTAGTAGTTATTTTCGCTCTAACAGTCAAATCTCCATTACCAGCTTTAGTCATTAACTTTTCAAGCTCTTTAATTGGATTTATTATGTTTTTTGTTGACATTACATAAGCCAAAAGGATTGAAATTACTAATGCTACAGTAATAATTATTATTGTGTCCTTTCTAATTTTTTTAGCTGGCAACATATATTCGTCATAGTTAGCTGTTACTGCTATACTCCACTTATTAACTGGAGTAAATGATACAAATTTTCGTATTCCTTCATATGTGTAATACCCCTCATCCGTTTGTCCAGCCTTCATTTTGTCTACTAGAACTTTTAACTCATCATTATCTGTGTCACTTAAATCTTCTTTAAATATTTTTTCTTTGTTTGGATGATATATAATCACACCCTCTTTATTAATCATGTATGCATAGCCATTTTCACCTATCTTAACTTTAGCAGCATGACTACTTATTTTGTCAAATTTGATAGTTCCTATTACTGTTCCAACAACTCGTTTGTCCAGTATTAATGGATAAGCGATTGCTATTAAATGTTCCTTTGTGTTATCTGATACTATAACCTCACTTTGAGATGGAGACCCATTTAAAGCCTCCTTTACGTACTCACTACTACTTAAATCAGTGTTGTATTTTTCATTATTACTACTGATAATACCTTTACCTGATACATTTGTTACAACTAACATTTCTATATGGTCATTATTTTCTTCCTGTAATTTTGATAAATAATTAAAAACTTTAAAATTAAGAGTACCATCACCATCAGCAACTTTAGCCAAATCTTCATTGTGACTTAAAAGTTGAACATAATTATTTACTGAATCTACAGCCTCATTTATAACATCTGCTGTCTCTATAGCCATTTGACTTAACTCTTCTTCTGTTTTTTGCTCCATCGCAGTTGAACTCATATTGCTTGATAGAACCCCTAATAAAATAAGAGGTATCGATATAAATATTACGAACATCATAACTAGTTTGATTTTTAAACTTAAATTCATTCTTATCCTCCTTCTTTTGGTATGCTTAATTTGATATTATTCTTTTGTTGTTTATACTAAAACTATCTGATTGATTTATACTAAATTAAATATTTTTCAACAATTAGAGTATTATTTCTTAACTCAATTTTATCTGCAATACATTTAATTAGAAATAGCCCCCTTCCACTCTCATTAAGCAGAGTTTCATCTAAAGCTTCATCTGGAATAGATACATTTTCATAACCTGCTCCTGAATCCTCTATTTCAAAAATAACTTTATTATCATCAAAAATATATCTTAAATGAATAGGTTTATCCTTATTTCCATTATTTCCATGCTTAAAAGCATTGGTTAATGCTTCTGTCAATATCAATCTAATATCAAAATGGTCATGAAAAACTTTTAAATCATTAATTACTCTATCAATTATTTCTTTATATTTAGTTAAACCATATAAAACAAATTCTTTCTTTATCATTCCTCACTTTCCTCCCCTTATTTTATTTCTATTGCAAGTAATGTACAATCGTCTTTTATTCCCTCCTCATCAACCAAGGCGCTATTCAATGAATCTTCTATATAATTTTTAAATTTAATTATCGATTTCTTTTTTAAGTAATTTTTCCTGATTATATCATTTTCCAATATAAATTCTAATCCATCAGTGTAAAAGCAAAATTTATCACCAGGTTTAAAACATATTACTTCTTGTTCAAAAATACTGTCCTCAAACATCCCCAAAAATGGACCTATAACAATTTTTTCTTCATAATTTTCGTCCTTAGATCCATGCATAAATTCGTTTATTCCTGCTCCCGCGATTTTTGCTTCATTTTTTATAAAATCAAAACTAAAGCAACATGCTGCTATATACGTTTCTCCAAGAAGTTCGCCTACTCTAGAATTTAAGCAATTAAGTATTTCAATTGGATTTTGAGTGGATAATATAGCTTTATTAAACAGAAGATTAAATGCAGAAATGCTAAGTGCCGCTGTAACACCTTTTCCACTTACATCCCATAATACGCCTACAACAACATTCTCATTTATTCTTTCTAAATGATAATAATCACCACTAACTGTTTTAGAAGGCTGATAAATTACTTCCATATTAGCTTTGTTACTAATAGGAAATTCATTTTGTAAGTATGACATTTGTAATTTAGCAGCTTTATGAACTCCTGTATCTTTTAAAAATTTTCTCATATAGAACATTTCTTTTGCCATTATCCCTATTTCATCTTTATTACTAATTAAAAGTTCTAGAGACTTATCATCATCAAAATTAAATTTTGCTGTATTCTTAATAAATTCAGTTATTTTGATAATAGGTTTTGATATGGATTTACCAATATGTAATGCAATAGGAATAATAATAAAGACAGATAAAAATATTGCCATAAAGTTTATAACCATTTGAGTTCTCAATGATGAATACGCTTCAAATATAGGTACTGTAAAAAATAATATCCATCCATTTGACAAATGAGAATAACCTATAATTTGTTGTTTTTCTTTATCCTTAATCTTTATAACTCCAGATTTTTTTTTCTCTATTTCTTCTGTTATAGATTGAAATACGCCATTTTCTATTGTTTTATAATTATCTTCATGGTTAAAAGTAGGATGAATTAAAAAATGATATTTATCACACAACAGAAATGCATACCCTGTATCATAAACTTTCATATTTTTAATTGTTTTTTTCATAACATCAATATCTATGTCTATGCCTACTACACCAATCAAAACACCATCTTTAAATATTGGTTCTGTATATGAAATAATATCTTTATCTAAATCAACCTCTTTATAAGGATCACTCCAAACACCTTTTCCATTTTTTATAGGCTCGTAATACCATTGCATACTTTGATTTTCAGGATAAAAGTCAGCAATATACGGACTCTGTGCATCTGCATCCGGATCTATTTTTTCAAAGCTTTCCTTTTCCAGTTGATTAACATACCAAATTTCATATACATCACCAGTCAATTCAGGATTAATTGTGAAATAAACTGCTTGCACACCATTTAATGTCTGAGTACTTAATTGTTCTGCTGATTTTTTTATTGTACCATCCATAATTTTTTCATATTCTTCAACATACTCATTAGGACGCAAATCAAATTTCTCCATATCAAATGTTGCAGAAATACAATATTTCAAAGAACTAACAGTGGTTTCAATCATATTAAAATCAGAGTTAAAGCTATTCGAATAATTCTGAGGAAGAAGAGTCAGTTTTTCTTTAATTTCTTTATTAAAAAAAGTATAGTTCACAAATATACTAAGAAAACTTATAATCAGTGCTAAAATAATAGAACATACAATCATTGCACTTGTTATCTTAACTCTAATCCGGTTTTTAAATTTTATTCTTTTCATATAAATACCCCTAACGTTTTTTTCATAATGTTGCTATATTGTATTTAGAGTATAATTCATGCAAGTATTCAAACTAAAACGCAGCGGTTAATTTTTTCAAAAATAAAAAGACGTCTTTTGACTACAGACACCCTTTTCTTAAAATCATTTGAAATGCACTATGTTTTTAGTTATACCTACATTAATTCAATTAAAAAGTATTTTGGTAAACTGGCAATCATAACACATTATATGTATTTTAGACCCATGTCTTTGCGTCCTAATGTTTCCATAAGTTTGCTATTATCAATATATGTTTTATTTACTTTGAATTTCAAACCATACCTTAAAACATTAATTATATTTATTTTTAAACATAATTATTACACTTAAATAATTCTACATTATTCTCCATTTTCCTTCTTTTTTTTATAACTAGCTCATAACAGTGAATTATTCCTTAACTCATGGAAATACTAATATTAAAAAGGAGTGATATTATGAGTCAAAATAGAAATAATGCCAAAAAGAATAGCTCATATAACGATGCTAATAGTAAAGATTCTAAAAACAATTATCCTTTAGCAAGAAATCCCAAACATAATAAACAAGAGCCAACAAAAGGACTTCCTCAAGTTTAAATAATAAACAATAAGACCTCTGGAATATAATATTTATTATTTTAAATATTATATATCAGAGGTCGTTAATCACTTAAAATTATTTTATTTTTATAATTCTTTGCGTAATTTTTCTGCTTCCGATTTAGAAACATATACAAAGTGACCTGGTTTAATTTCAATTAATTCAGGCTGCTCTTTACTATAATCATGCACTTCAGCAGGATTATAAGTAATACGCTTTCTATTTCTTTCAGTACGCGGATCAGGTATTGGAATAGCTGATAATAAAGATTTAGTATATGGATGCATAGGATTGTTATATAGTTCATCTGCATCAGCATACTCTACCAACTTACCAAAATACATTACACCAATCTTATCTGAAAAATATTTAACAACTGATAAGTCATGAGCAATAAACAAGATAGTTAAACCTAACTTTTCCTTTAACTTGTTTAAAAGGTTAAGTACTTGGGCTTGAATAGAAACGTCAAGTGCCGAAATAGGTTCATCTGCTACTACTAAATCTGGTCTCATAACTATGCATCTTGCAATACCTATACGCTGTCTTTGTCCGCCTGAGAATTCATGTGGGTATCTACCAGCATGTTCTTTTGTTAATCCAACAGTTTCTAGTATATCATAGATGATTTCCATCATTTCGTCATCATTTTTACATAACTTATTTATCTTTAATCCTTCACCTATTATCTCTTTAACTGTCATTCTAGGATTCAATGAAGATATAGGATCCTGGAAAATCATTTGAATTCCTCTAGTTACTTCTCTTAACTCTCTTTTCCCAAGCTTTCCTGATATTAATTTACCATTAAAGTAAACTTCTCCATCAGTTGGATCATATAATCTTATGATAGATCTACCTGTTGTAGTTTTACCACATCCAGACTCACCAACTAATCCAAAAGTTTCTCCCTTATTTATATTGAAGCTAATACCATCAACTGCTTTTACAACGATTTTATTTTTACCATATCCACTAATAAAATGCTGTTTTAAATTTTTAACTTCTAATACTGGTCTTTCGTTTGAATTCTTCATAAGTTATGCCTCCTTCTTTCCAAGTTGTGCTTCAATACGTCTTTTAAGAGTAGAAGGCATTTCAACTTTTGGAGCCTTAGGGTGTAATAACCATGTTGCAGCATAATGAGTGTCAGTAATTTTATACATTGGAGGTTCTTTTTCAAAATCAATCTTCATTGCATATTTACTTCTAGCTGCAAAGGCATCCCCTTTAGGTGGATATATCATATTTGGTGGTGTACCAGGTATTGTAAACAAATCATCTTCTGACTTAGTATCTAAATCAGGCATTGATGCTAGCAAACTCCAAGTATACGGATGTGCAGGTTCATAAAATATCTCATCAGTAGTTCCATGTTCAACAATTTTTCCAGCATACATAACTGCAACACGATCAGCTAAATTAGCAACTACCCCTAGGTCATGAGTAATGAAAATAACTGAAATACCACGTTCCTTCTGAAGTTTCTTAATTAATTCCAAAATTTGTGATTGAATAGTTACATCTAACGCAGTAGTAGGCTCATCACAGATTAACACATCAGGATCACATGCTAATGCTGTTGCTATAACTATTCTCTGTCTCATTCCACCAGAGAATTGGAATGGATATTGATCATATCTTAATTCAGCTTGTGGAATTCCAACAGCTTTCATAAGATCAATTGCCTTTTTCTTTGCTTCTTCTTTTGATACATTTTCTTTTAGTATCAAAGCTTCTGTTATCTGTTTTCCAATTTTCATAACAGGATCTAATGATGACATAGGATCTTGGAATATCATGGATACTTTTGACCCTCTAAGCTTAACAAATTCTTTTTCACTAATTTTAGTTAAGTCCTTACCTTCGTACATTATTTGTCCTGCTTCAATATTAGCGTTTTTTGACAATATACCCATTATAGTTTTAGTAGTTACAGATTTTCCTGAACCAGATTCTCCAACTATTGCTAGAGTTTCACCTTTGTGCAAATCAAAGTTAATCCCTCTAACTGCATGAACCTTTCCACCTATTGTATTAAAAGTAATGTAAACATCTTTTACCTCTAGTACTTTCTCTTTTTTATTCATCATCAATCACTCCTATTCTTGTCCTCTTAACGTTGGATCAAATGCATCTCTTAATCCGTTTCCTAACAGATTAAATGCTATCATTAGGGCTGATATAACTAGTGCAGGGAATAGAGTATAGAATGGGAAATCTAATAATAATCTCTGTCCTTCAGCAAGTAAAACCCCTATTGACGGCTCTGGAGCCTGAACTCCTAATCCTAAATAAGCAAGGAATGATTCTGTGAAAATTCCAAAAGGTATTGCAATAGTAACTTGCGTTATGATTGGTCCAATGGCGTTAGGAAGTATGTGTCTGAAAATTAGTTTATTATCAGTAGCCCCCATTGTTCTTGATGCTAAAACATATTCCATCCTCTTATATTTATAGAACTGAGCTCTTATCATTCTACTCATACCAATCCAACCTGTAAGAACAAGTGCCATAGCAATTGGTATTATACCCGTACCACGGTACATTATAAACAGAAGAATTACAACAATTATTGGTATTCCACCTATTATCTCAATAAATCTCTGCATTAACATATCTACTACTCCACCATAGTAACCTGAGATAGAACCATAAATTACACCAATAAACATATTAACCATAGCTGCTAAAAATCCTATTAACAAAGATACCCTAGCACCTCTCCATACTCTTGTCCATAGATCTCTACCAAGAGTATCAGTTCCGAACCAGAAATATTCCTTTTCTGCTCCCTTAAATTTGTAATAGTCTATTTTAACCTTAGCCATAGGCACAGTCGTATTCTTAAATTTTTTATCGTACTTGGACAATATTTCAACTACACATCCATCATATCTCGCTTCAAGGGATGATTCAGCTACTTCCATTTCTTTAATACCATCCATAATTCCTAATTTTTCTAACCCAGGAACTTTAGGTGGTAATAATCCCCACTCAAGATTCTGTTCTCTATAGCTATATTTATTGAAACTAGGCCCAATTGCTGACATAGCGACGATAAATACTATTATACAAAAAGATACTAGAGAGGCCTTGTTTCTACTAAATCTAATCATTGCATCCTTAAAGAATCCAATCGGCTTTCCCTGAATTCTTTCATCTTTAATATCATCATGCGATTGAACTAATTCAAAGTCACTATAATCTAATTCTATTTCTTTCTCTTTTAATTCAATATCATTAACTTTTATTTTATCCATTATTTCTTACCTCCAATACGAATACGAGGATCAATTATACCATATGATAAGTCTACAATTAACACAGATAATAATGATATTAATACATACCAGAATATTAGTGCGATTGTAACTGAATGATCTTTAGCATTTATAGCCTTAATCATAACTTGTCCCATACCAGGTATTCCAAATATGTTTTCAATAACCATAGATCCTGAAATCATACCTAAAAACATCGGTATTATTATATTCGCTAGAGGAATAAATGAATTTCTAATTGCATGTCTAACTGTTGCTTGCCCTTGAGTAAGTCCTTTTGACTTCGCTAAAAGCATGTAGTCTGAGTTTAATGCTCCAACTAATTCAGCTCTAAGATATCTAGTGATAGATGCTATTCCACCAAAAGAAAGCGCCAAAATTGGAAGAATCATTGAAACAAATTTACTCCATGATAAAGCTCTTACTGGCTCAATCATTGAAGGTAGTATATGCCACTTAAATCCAAGGAAATATTGCAATAAAGCAGCAAATACAAATGACGGAACTGATATAAATATTATTACCATTGTTGAAATAACATGGTCTGTCATTTGATTTTTCTTTAAGGCTGCTATTACTCCCAATACCATTCCTATTGGTACCATAAGGAATAAAGCAAAAAAGTTTAATTGTACTGTAACTGGAATTTTATCAGCAAGCATTTTATTAATTTCAACTTTTGGTTGTAAAACAGTAGACATACCAAAATCAAATCTAACAAAATCCTTTAAAAAGTATCCATATTGAACAATAATTGGTTCGTTTAAATGATATTTAGCTTCTATTGCTGCCTTAACTTCTGGTGATAACTCTGTAGATGCATCTAAAAAACTTCCTGGCATCAAACGAAGTATTACAAAAGATAAACTTACCACTATAAACAATGTAATTACTAATGCTACTATTCTCTGAGAAATGTATCTTAACATTGATTGTAACTCCTCTCGAAGTAAATATTCTATGTATGAAACACGGGGAACACTGAATATTCACTATTGTTTAAATTGATTTAGAAGTTTCTTTATTATAATTTAATATGTATATTTATTCTTAAAATTTATAAAATTCATAAGATTGTTAACATTTTTAAGATTTATACAAGCATTTAGCAGATTATCTGCTAAATACTTGTATAAAATTAATTTATTAGTCTAAAGTTGCTTGATATTTTGCAAATCCAATCTTAGGATAGAATCTTCCTTCAGTAAGAAGTCCTACTCTATCTTGGAATAATACCGCATGGTTATTTTGGAATACTGGAATGAATACAACGTGATCTAATAAAATTCTTTCCATTTCAACTAAAGCTTCAATTCTTTCATCAGTTTTGAAAGCTAATTCTCCTGATGCTCCACTTACTTGTAATTTATCAAATTCTTCACTTTTGAAAGTGATACATCTTTCTGGGTAAGTACTGTTATAAACTCTCATAGACTCCCATGGATTGAATTCATCTTGACCAGTTGATCCAATACCTAAGTCATAGTTACCTTCTTTATATTGTTCATACGCTACGCTTGCAGGTGTAGCTTTTAATTGAACATCAACTTTATCTGAACCAAATAAATTTTCATATGATTCTTCCATTATTTCTGCCATTTGTTTAAAAGTTTCTGATCCATCAAAATATGTTACTTCAAATGTAATTTGCTTGTTACCATTAGCAGCATATGCTTTTTCAAAATACTCTTTTGCTAATGCTTCATCAGTACCTGCATTTGCTGGTTCAAAAGCTTTAAATTGTTCTGTTTCTTTGTATTTAAGTCCTTTTTCAGGATCAACCATACAAATTGAAGAAATCATAGTTCCAACTGGTTCGAATGTTCTAAAAATACCTTTAGAAATATCAGTTCTTGGCATTCCGTGATATAAAGCTTTTCTTAAATTTATATCCTTTAATACAGGTGATTTTGGACTTTCTGAGTTTACATAGAATCCCCAAATATTTCTAACTTCATCATATACTAATCTTGGATCATCAGCATATTTATCGAAGTTTTCACCCATAACAGATACAGATTCAAGTTCACCATCTAAGAACATTTGGAATGTAGTTGCATATCCTTCGATAACTCTTAATTCAATTCTGTCTGGAGTATAGAACTCACATGCTGCAGCGTCCTCTCTCTTTTCAAATACTTTAAATTGGTCTCTTATCCACTCTGTCATTTTATATGGACCACATGACTGTATTTTTGCTAAGTCAGTTCCATAATCTGTTTCAGTTCTATCAGCATTCATTCCTGCTTCATATAACTTTTCATTAACAGGTAATATTTGACAATTTGTCATAAAGTTAATATTTGGAATAGGACGTGATAATTTAAATTCTAATGTATAATCATCAGTAGCTTTAAACCCTACTTCTGACCATTCAATATTACCCTCAAAATACTCTTTAGCATTTTCTATAGGTAATGCATCAAAATATGCATCTGCTCCACTATTCTTTAATTTTGGATCTAACTCCATTTTAACAGAATACTCATATGTTTTTGCATTAATTGGAGTTCCGTCTTCCCACTTTAATCCTTCTTTTAATTTAATAGTCCATACTTTACCACTCTCATCTACTGTTGGAAGTTCCGCAGCGTGAATTGGTACGAATATAGGTTTTTCCTGCTCTTTATCATAAACCATTTGAATTAATGAAGATGTCACAAGTTTTAATACATTAATCTCTGATGACATTGTTAAGTTGTGTGGGTTAAGTGTTTTTGTACTTCCTTCTGAACCTTTCCACAACTTTGGTCCTGTACTTTCAGTTTTTTCTTCATTCGTTTTTTCTTGACTATTAGCAGTGTTAGTCGTTGTGTTCTTAGCTGCATTGTTTTCATTTGTGTTCTTACCACAACCAACGAAAACTGTAGCTGTTAAAGCCATTGCTAAAACAATACTCATTGCTTTTTTCATTGTATAGCCCCCTTTAAAAATATTTAAGTTCCAATCTCAAAAATCAAATTCTGTTTTTTAAGTACTTCATGGTAATAGAACTTTTTATGTGTTTCTATGTACTTTTTTGAAGTTATTTGAATTCACATAATAAAGACAATATTCACCATTTTCCCAAAAATCGAACAATAATGAGCTTGTACCTTTTTGTAATATCATAATACCACAATTTTCCCACATAATAAATTGTCTCCCACTTACATTTTAGTAAGTTATCTCATCATTCCCACTTTACTAATTGTTTACTATTTTTTGTTTATACTATATAATTATTAGAAATATTAAATATTGTAGGAGGTAATACATGAAAATTCTAAGTATAGTCACTAGCATTTTCACACTTTTATTCTTGATTTTCGACAAAACCACAAATTTGACTTTAAAATTTTCAAATGCTTTCTTTTACATTGGACTATTGTACCTGTGTATTGCTCTAATGATTTACGTAAGGAATTCTGGTTTTTTTAAATTTTTAAAATATCATAAATTTAAAAAGGAACAGAAAATGCTTAAGCAATCAGGATGTCTAGAAAATGATGAGAATGACTCTAACAAAGATAATTTTGATAAGTTTCACGATTTTTTAGATAAAACTTATAACATAAAACACTCTTCAAAAGTTTTTTATATTTTTGCTATTCCTTTACTTTCACTTTCAATCATATTGGCAGTAATTTATAAATCTACTATGTAATTATTAAAACAATTTGGTACCTAAGTACATACAAACCTAATAGTCTTTTAACAAAAACAAGCCTCAAGTACTGAATTACAGCGTATAATGTTGTAATTCAGTACTTGAGGCTTTTCTTTTTATTTATCTGTAGGTTACCTATTTGATTCTTTTTAAAATACTATTTTACATTGCAATGTTAGTAATATTAACAATATTACTAATATTACTAATATTACTAAATTGTAATATTTTCAATGAGAAAAATTCATTTTTTAGTAATTATTTGTACACTTTATTGGTAAATTTTATATTTAATTATAAAATTTTACACTAAACTTACATTGTAAAAAACCCCTTTTCATATGTTATAAATTACTTTATTAACTAATAATTTTATAGCTTTACATTTATTAAATCATTTTAGTATTATAATTAAAAACAATGGAGAAAAATACCAAAGTATTTTTCTCCATTGTTTTTAATTAAACATTTTTTCATATTGTTCTAATACCATATTAAAAATCTCATCATCTTCCACTACTTCATACTCTGTTTTATTATCACCTAAGTCTATAGCCTTGTAAACATATGCATTTTCATCATCATCTACTGGTGCCAATAACGAATACTTCTGACCCTCAATCACAAAACTCTCAATTAGCTGAAGATCAATTTTGTTTCCGTCTTCTGTCCTGACCTTAATTATTAATTCTGTGCTCATTTTATCACCTCTGATTTAAAAATATACTTTATATAATAAGCTACAGACTAATATAAGTCAACGAACTTATAAAACCAATGGTGAATTGAGAATGGTGAATGATAGATATCTCCCGAATTTTTTCTTTGCTTTTTGTTCTTTTTTCTTTTTTCTTTGTTATTTTTTCTTTGTACTGTTATATTTTCTTAATTCTTTCTTTAATTCATCAATAATATTATCTGATGTTTTCTCAGGGTTCCCCATAAGAACATCTATAGCATCATAAATATTTTCCATTGTATATATTTTAAAGTGCCCTTTCAATATTGCTTCTTCCACTTCTCCACTAAGCACTAAATCTTCTCTATTAGATATTGGAATTAACACGCCTTTTTCCTTTGAACTATCAACCATATCACATACCTTGAAGAATCCTTCAATTTTCTCATTTACTCCACCAATAGGTTGAATTTCTCCATACTGATTTATAGACCCAGTAACAGCAATATTTTGTTTTATCGGTATCTTGCTCAAAGCAGATATCATACAAATAGCTTCTCCAACAGAAGCACTATCCCCTTCCACAACTCCGTATATCTGCTCAAAGGCGAGATGGAAATCAACTGGTATTTCATTGTATCCACCAATCAATTGATTTATAAACCCTTTTAAAATATTCACTGATTTAGTATGAACCTTACCACTTAAATCACTTTCTTTTTGAACATCTATAATCTGCCCACTTCCTTTGTAGCAAGTACATGTTATTCTTAATGTTCTACCAAATCTATGATATCCTAGATCAATAACAGAAAGACCATTTATCTTTCCAATAACTTCATCTGTACAATTCATCAATATTTTCTTATTTTTATAACTTTCCAAAATATATTTTTCTATCAATTCTTCAGAATAAATGTAATCTCTAATGTCGCTGTCATCAATATTATGTTTGTCTAGTGTTAATGCATTATTGTTAGTTATCGTAAGAAGCTTTGTTATATCTAAATAATCGAAATAAATCTTATTTCTTGACCCTGCTTTTCTTGATAAAAATTTCGCTATTTCCTTAATTGCCTTATTAGTCAAGGGTTTTAGCTTTTCTTGTTTACAAATTGTTACAAGGTTACTAACCAAATTTCTTTTAACCTCATCATTTATGTCAATAACGCTATCACTCTCAGCTTTAATCTTAAAAGTTTCTTTAAATTCTCCATCATATGAGTATAAAAGATCAAAATAATCATCTTCACCAATGAGTATTATTTTAGTATCAACTTTAATAGGTTCTGGTTTAAACCCGCCAATTGAAAGCAAATCTAAATATCCCTTGTTGTAATTCATATCTATTTTATCAGTTAAAATCATTTTTTTTAAATAATGATATGAATTTGAATGTTTTAACAAAGCACTTGCTCTCATGATTAAAACCCCTTGATTTGCCATCATAAGACTACCAGCCTTTATGTTATCCAAATCAGCTACATAGGCTCCATTGATATTATCATAATCAATACTTCCAATTAAATTAGCTATAGTTGGATCCTCTTCAAAAATAACCACAGGACTATTATTTCCACTGTTATCAACTAATACCATAGTTTTATACTTAAAAATACATTCTGTAAGTTTTTTCTCATCATCACTGTAATTATTACTAAACACTTCTACAAGTTCTTCAATTATTTCTTTAAGAATATCCATTAATATATTTTCAATCTTTTCATTATTATTTACAGCTTCAAGATAATCATCTTTATTCAACTGAATACCTTTTGTTATAAACTCTTTAAAAATTAATCTTGCCTTCTCAATTCCATCATCTTCTATATCTCTAATCTTATATAGTATTTCCTTTGTATTCTTCTTGAATTTTTGTATCTTGTCTACAATAACTTCCTGCTCCTCATCTGGTAGTTTATCGTATTCTTCTTCAGTCATTGCTTTTCCATCTTTAATTGGTATAAATGCAAATCGATCTTCGGTATATCTTATTTCAATATACTGTTCCTTAGCTTCATTAATTAGATTTTCTAATAAATCTTCTCTTGTATCTTCAATTTCTTCTAAAAGCTGATCCCTTTTTTCAAGAAATAATTCATTATAGTAGGAAAATACCAACTCATAGACATCTTCTTGTATATTTTCAATTACTTCAACAAACTTATTCCCATATCCACCTGGTAAGCTTATTGTTTCAGGAGATGAATTACTATTTCTTATAATCATACAGAGGTCATCTGGCTTCCCTTTATCACTTAGTTTATTTGATATATATTCAACAATATTATGAAGTTTCTCTGGAGAGTAGCTATCTACTAGAAATAGATTATAACCTCTCTTTTTTACATCCAAAAATAAATCAATCTTATTATAAACTCTATCATATTCTGGAAGCTTTATTTCAAATTCTCCTACTTTAATATCTTCAATTCTGAAATCATATATTAGATCCTTTCGGGTTAACTCTCTAAACATCTTAATCCCCCTTTCTCTCATAGTATATAATTATTCGAGAAAAAAGAATTTAGGAACAAAAATTTATATTTTATTTAATTTTTATACCCAAAACGTTTCTTAGCTCGTTGAAAAACTTAAAAAGAGATAAACTTAAAAACATAATTGAGAATTGATAATTGAAAATGGAGAATGATTGATGTTTCTGCTTTACAGAAACTACATTCATTCTCCATTCTACACTCTCAATTCTCAATTTCTTTTAATCTTTTAGTAGTCGCCAGTAACTACTGCACCATTTATTATAGCAACTGAAGAAGATGCTCCAATTCTTGTTGCTCCATTGCTAATTACCTTCTCTGCATCATCAAAGCTTCTAACTGCACCAGAAGCTTTAACTCCCATTTTTGGTCCTACAGTATCTCTCATAAGCTTGATATCTTCCGGAGTAGCTCCTCCAGTAGAGAATCCAGTAGATGTTTTAACATAATCTGCTCCAGCTTCTTTACATAATTCACAAGCTTTTATTTTCTCTTCATCAGTTAAAAGACAATTTTCAAGAATAACTTTAGTTAAAGCTTTTCCATCTGCTGCCTCAACAACTGCTTTGATATCCTTTAATACATAATCAAAATCTTTGTCTTTTAATCTACCGATATTGATTACCATATCAACTTCATCTGCTCCCTTTGCAATAGCATCTTTAGTTTCAAATGCTTTTACTTCAGAAGTGTTAGCTCCAAGAGGGAAACCTATAACTGTACAAACTTTTACTTCACTGTCTTTTAACAGTTCAGCTCCTAATTCAATATTACATGGGTTTATACATACTGAGAAAAAACCATTCTCAATAGCTTCTTTACATACCTTTCTTACTTCCTCAACTGATGTAGCTGGTTTTAAAACCGTGTGATCTATCATTCCTGCCAACGTTTGCTTATTCATTAATATGTACCTCCATCACGTCTCAATAATTAGAGCGTAAGTATAATTTACACCCTATGTTAATTACATTTTATACTAATAACCATAATTAATCAATAGTTATATTAAAAATTTACTTACTTCTATCTTCTTCACCTTCATCCCTTATTTACATTAAATTTAGCAAATTCTTGGCATCATATCATATGTCAATTTTCCTAAAATTCGTCTACCTCCAAACTTACTTTTGTAAAGCACCTTACCATGTTCTTCTTTATTTACCTCTCCAATAATAGCTGCATTCTTAAATTCATTAATAGTCTTAAGTTTTTTAATAAATTCGGAAGATATAGATCCGTCTACCACAATTATTCCTTTTCCCTCATTTGCGCTATATAAAGGATCTAATCCAAGTATTTCACAAGCACCAACTACTTTTTTATTTAAAGGGATTTTTTCTTCCATTATTGTTATAGAAAAATCACTATTCTCAACGAACTCATTCAGAGTTGTTGCCACTCCCCCCCGTGTTGGATCCCTCATTATTTTTATAAACTTTGCATATTTCTTAATTAGTGGAATTAGTTTTACTAGAGGCATACAATCCGAAGATAGTTGTCCCTCTAAAAGTTTCTCTCTTTCACAAAGAATTGAAATCCCATGATCCCCAATATCACCAGTAATAATTACAGCATCTCCTTCTTTCAGCCTATCTCTACCTAAATTCAAATTTTCTATTTTCTCACCAATACCTGATGTGTTAATATAAATACCACTCCCTTGACCTTTATCAACAACTTTAGTGTCTCCAGTAACAACCTTTACTTCACTTTTACTACATGTAGTTTTGACACTTGCGATTATCCTTTCAAGTTTTTCAATTTCAAATCCTTCTTCAAGAATTATTGATAAACTGAGATATTTGGGTATACACCCTCCCATTATTAAGTCATTCACAGTACCACAAACTGATAGCTTGCCAATATCTCCCCCATTAAAAAAATGAGGGTAAATAACAAAACTATCCGTTGTAAAACCATATTTTTCATCAATTATTGTTGCATCAGTCATATTTTCAAGAGTATTTCCGTTTATAGTCCTTAAAATAACCTCATTTATAAGCTCAGATGTCAATACTCCACCATTTCCATGAGCCATTGTTATACTTTCTTTCATTACCATCTTACCTTCTCTCTAATATTTATTAATTATATTTATAGTAAGCAGCACAGCTTCCTTCACTAGATACCATACAAGGACCTACTGGATTAATTGGGTTGCATATATTACCAAAAAGAGGACATTCCTTTGGCTTTATCTTTCCAATTAAAACTTCTCCACACTTACATGGTGATATTATTGTTTCATTATTTTGTTTATATGGAAAGCTTTCTTCTATATCGTACTGTCTCCATTTTTCTTTTATCTTCATTCCGCTTCTAGGTATACTCCCAATCCCTCTCCAAACATCATCTCTAGGTTCAAAGATTTCTTTATATAACTCTACAGCTACAGTATTTCCTTCTTTACTAACTAAACTTTTATATGCATTACTTAATTTTTTATTGTCATTCTTAATATTGTTAATAAGTTGGAAAAGCCCATATATAACTTCTTCCCCACTAAAGCCTACTATGCTGCTGTAACATTGATACCTTTCCAAAAAAACAAAACCTTCTTCGCCTATTATTGTAGCCACATGCCCTGGGATTATAAACCCATCAACATTCATATCTTGATTCATTAAAACAGCTTTCATAACAGGTTCGACTAATTTATGAAGTGAAAATACTTTTAAGTTATCAATCCCTCGATTATCAGCCTCTAAAATTGCTGCTGCAGTAGCTGGTAAAGTTGTTTCAAAACCAACGCCTAAAAAGACAACTAATTTATTTGGATTATTAACTGCAATCTCAACAGCATCAATTGATGAATAAATTATTCTCACATCTGCGCCCATGCTTTTAGCTTTTCTCAAGGAGATATCTGGGTTACTCCCAGGAACTCTTATCATATCACCATATGTTGTAATAATTATATTTTCTTTCAAAGCTAAATGATACATAAAATCAATATGACCAGTATCTGTAACACATACTGGACAACCAGGTCCAGAAATTAAATTGATATTTTTAGTGATAATATCTCTGATACCATTTTTACATATAGCCATAGTGTGAGTACCACAAACTTCCATGATATTTACTTTCTTTTCTAAACTATTTATCTCATGGAGCATTCTCCTAATATTCACATCCACGTTATTCCCTCACTTTTGGAATCTCTATTATCTTATGGTCTAATTCTTCAAGAGCTTTCTTAATCTCTTCTGCAGTATCCAGAGTTATTCTTTCAATTGCAAATCCTGCATGAACCATAACATATTCCCCTAAATTCACTTCTTTTAAGTAATCCAATCTGAATTTTTTTGTAATTCCATTAATTTCTCCTACTGCATTTTTATCATTAATTTCCATTACCTTTAAAGGCACTCCTAGACACATATAATCACTCCTTATAAACTTCAATACTTATTACTAGTTACCAGAATTTTTTTAGCACAATACCCATATAATATATTTTTAGAACAATAATACCAATATTAGTATAACTATGTATTGTTTTAATATTTTATACATTAATTCAAATCACTTTTAAAATAAAATAATCTCAGTTACTTGTAGTAAATTGGAATATAATATATAATATGAAATAGGTATTATATACTTAAACTGTTGCATTTAATCAAAGTTTAGGATTATAAAATTTTACTATGAAAGGAAGATTATAATGGGTTTCAAAGAATCTGTATCTCAAAAATATGCAGAAACTTTTTACGAGAAAAATAAGGATAGATTAGCACAGGTACAAGGCAAAATCCTCCAATGTAAAGTAGAAAGAAAAACAGTACTTTGGATTTTTCATAAATTGGCCGCTACTATATTAGTTAAACCAGCAGGAAGTAGAAATATTGTAAAATGTGAATACATAAAGAAAAGATGGTTTAAACCAGTAAAATTTATACAAATTTCACAGGGTCATTCTGTAATCATTCAAGGTTTAAAAGGTAAAAAAGATAAAAAAGGTAAATCAAAAGGTAATAGAGAAGTTATTTCGATTATGAACATACGAAATCTAACTAATAAAACTGATTTAATTCCTATAAATGATGGTAACATGAAGGTTCAGAAAGTTAGAGATAAAAGATTTAAATAAAAAATGCACGCTTACGCGTGCATTTTTTACTTTTTATCAAAGAATGAGAAAAGAGTATTTATAAACGCTATGATATTTGAGTAAAAGATAATAATCAACCATTGCGGATGTGATAATCTAACCGTATGGAAAACACTCTGCATAAAAGGATTATAAATAGTTAAAAGCAACATTATAAATGAAATTAAAACAGATACAACTAACGCTTTATTTCCTAATATATTCATATTGAATATTGTTTTATTCTCAGACCTACATTCAAATACATGAAGCAGTTGTGAAAGAATCAACGTTCCTAGTGCAATAGTTCTACTAGTTTCAATAGTCATTCCAAATAATTGAGCAGTTATAAATGCTAAAACGGTACATACACCTATCAATGTACCTCTTACAAATATCTTTTCTTTTAACCCTCTTGCAAAGATACTTTCATTACTACTACGAGGCTTTCTTAACATTACATCCTCTTCTGCCCCATCAATTCCTAGCGCCAATGCTGGAAGACCATCTGTGACCAAATTAACAAATAATATTTGTATTGGTAATAATGGAGTTTTTAAATAAAATATAGAAGCTAAAAACATAGTAAGTATTTCTCCAAGATTACAGGATAATAAATACCTAATGAATTTTCTTATATTATCATATATTTTTCGTCCTTCCTCTACTGAAGAAACAATTGTTGAGAAGTTATCATCAAGTAAGATCATTGATGAAGCCTCTTTTGTAACATCAGTACCATTTATCCCCATTGAAATCCCTATATCAGCTTCTTTAACAGCGGGTGCATCATTAACACCATCTCCTGTCATTGCAACTATTTCGCCTTTTCGTTTAAATGCTTTTACAATTCTAAGTTTATGTTCAGGATTTACTCTAGCAAATACCTTTATATTATCCAGCTTTTTCTCAAGTTCAACCTCACTCATTACTTCTAAATCTGCTCCAGTAAGAACTTCATCTAGCGATTTGCACAATGATAATTCTTTACCTATGAAATAAGCTGTTTTTTTATGATCACCTGTAATCATTACTACAGATATACCCGCATCCTTACAGCGTTGAACTGATTTCTTTGCTTCAGTTCTAAGAGGATCTTTCATTGCTGCTATACCTACAAAAATCAGTTTTTCCTCAATACTCTCATTCAAGGAATTAACATTGTACTTTATAGCACCACCTATGCATCTTAACCCTTCACTTGCAAACTCATCTATTGCATTTAATATCTGTCCTTTAAATTCTGATGTAAGTTCTCTTTCTATTCCATCTATATAAATTCTATTACACTTATGAATTATTTTTTCAGGAGCTCCTTTTATATATGCTGTTTTCTTCCCACCTAGTTCAGTTACTACACTCATCATCTTTCTTGAAGAATCAAATGGAATATCATATATTCTTTTCTCAATAGACATTGCTGATTTTAATGTTTCAACTTTATTATAAAATGGTTTTATCAATCCAGTTTCAGTCGGATCTCCTGTTACTGCATTCTCTAATTTTCGTTTCATAAAATTGAAATTACAATCATTACAATATGTAAATATTTTCTTAAGTACAGTTAACTCATTAAATCCATTATTATATACTCTTCCAGAATAAAATATCTTTTGAACCTTCATCTTATTCTCAGTTAAAGTACCTGTTTTATCACTGCAAATTACTGAAGTGCATCCTAAGGTTTCAACAGCATGTAGCTTTCTTACTAAAGCATTCCGTTTTAGCATTCTAGATACTCCAAGAGCTAATGATACTGTAACAATTGCTACTAATCCTTCAGGTATTGCCGCAACAGCTAAGCTAACTCCAACTAGAAGCATTTGAGTAGGATCTTGTCCTCTATATATACCCAAAGCACTTACTATGATACATATAACTATACAAAGATATACCATAATTTTACCTAGATGATTTAACCTCTTCTTTAATGGTGATTTATCTTCATCAATGCTATTCAACATGTGAGCGATTTTTCCCATCTCTGTATTCATTCCAGTTTCAATAACTTTAGCACATGCTTTTCCTTTCAATATTATGGTACCCATGAATATTATATTTTTGCCTTTATCTGTATTTTTATTTACCCCTATTGATTCTCCAGTTAATAAAGATTCATCAACTGTTACTCCACTTGATTTTGTAATTACACAATCAGCTGGTATTCTATCACCTGTTTCTAATATAATCATGTCCCCCGGAACAAGTTCTTCCGAATTTAATACCTTCATAGCTCCGTTTCTAATTACCTTTGAAGTTGGTGCTGCTAGCGTTTTTAGTGCCTCTAAGGCTTTCTCTGTTCTAAATTCTTGGACAAACCCTAAAATAGCATTCATGAAAACAATTATTATTATTGTTATTGCATCTGCTGTATCCCCTACTATCCCTGAAATTATAGTTGCTCCTAGTAACACCCATATTATCACATCATTAAATTGCTCTAAAAAAATCTTAATTGGTGATAATTTCTTTTTCTTTTTGATTGTATTCTTTCCATATCTTTCTTGTCTCAATTTTACCTCTGAGCTTGAAAGCCCATGATCTTCTTTAAAAATTTCAGTTGTTTTATGAATCAAGCTATTCCCTCCTTATCATCTCTAGATTTTCATAATTCATAAAATATATATGACTCAACTATTATTTTTATGAGTAAAATATTCAAATACCAATAACAAAAATCATCCACATTTGTTCTCTGTTCTTTCACCTTTTTTATTTTATACATATTTTCCTTTACTAAAATACATATTAAATATAAAATATAACTATTGGAAAACTATAGACAAAGCTTATTAATTATACAGAAGGAGGGAATTATTACATGAATAATCATCTTTACATATTCGGACATAAAAATCCTGATACAGATTCAGTTTGTTCCGCAATTGCATATGCTGAATTTAAAAATAAAACTGGTGAACTACCAGCTGTTGCTTATAGATTAGGTGAAATAAATAGAGAAACAAAATTTATTCTTGATCACTTTGGAGTAGAACAACCACCTCTTTTAGAGACAGTTAAAACTCAAGTGGATGATCTTAACATCGATAAAATTGCTCCAGTGGCACCTGATATTTCAATTAAAACTGCTTGGAATTTAATGAAAAAAAACAGGATAAAGATGCTACCTATTGTTGATAACAATGAACTCTTATGTGGTGTAACTTCTGTTTCAAATATTACTACAAGTTATATGGATATATGGGATAATACTATTCTATCCAAAAGTAAAACTAAAATTGAAAACATAATCGATACCCTTAATGCACACCCTGAATACATATTAGAAGAAAACGGAAAATATGAGGGCAAAATCATTGTAGCTGCTATGCACCCAGACAATATTAAAGAAATTCTAGAAAATGGAGATATCGTTATATGTGGTAATAGAGAAGATTCTCAGCGTTTTGTTATTGAAAAAGGTGCATCTCTACTTATTATTACAGGTGGCCACACAGCAAGTGCAGCAATACTTACATCTGCACGAAAGCATGGTTGTTCAATTTTAACTACCCCTTATGATACTTTTACGGCTAGCCGTTTAATTACTCAGAGTATTCCTATTGAATATGTAATGACAAAAAAGAATATCATTTCGTTTAAAACAGATGATTTCGTAGAAGAAATAAAAGATATCATGTTAGAAACACGTTATAGAAGCTATCCAGTCTTAAATAATGAAAATAGAGTAATAGGGGCAATATCTAGATATCACTTAATATCGAAAAACAAAAAGAAGGTCATCTTACTGGACCACAATGAAAAGCAACAGTCTGTTCATGGTTTAGAAGATGCTGAGATTACTGAAATAATTGATCATCATAGAATCGCAGATATTGAAACTGGCTTACCAATTTACTTCCGTAATGAACCTGTAGGAAGCACATCCACTATCATAGGTTCAATATTTTTTGAAAATGGTATAAGACCTTCAAAAAAAGTAGCAGGAATTTTAAGCGCAGCGATTATTTCAGATACTTTACTTCTAAAATCACCTACATCTACACCAGTAGATGAACTAGTATTAAAGAGACTAGCTCAAATTGCTGATATGAATATTGAAAGTTTTGCAAAGAAAATGTTCAAAGCCGGTACTTCTCTTGAAGGAAAATCAGCAGAGGATATTTTTTATCAAGATTTCAAAACATTTACCTTGAATTCTCTAAAGGTTGGAGTATCTCAAGTAAGTACCCTTTATCTAGAAGGTTTTGAACCTCAGAAAAATGCAGTTATAGACCTAATGAATAGTTTAGCTCAATCAGATAATTATGATCTCATTATATTAATGGTTACTGACATCTTAAACACTGGGTCTGAATTTATAGGTGTTGGAGAGTATAAGGATTTAATAGGAAAAGCATTTGAAGTATCTCTTAAAGATCATAGTGTATATATTCCTGGTATAGTTTCTAGAAAGAAACAAGTTATTCCACCAATTACAAAGGCGATAACAGACCTTAAATAAAACATTAATTGCGAATTGTTAATTGTGCATGATGGATGGTTCTGACTGGGGTCAGAGCCTACATTTTGTTGTTCTATAGGACAAGATGAGTTGACTCATTTTATCTTTGGATAAAATATTGTATTTGTGATACAACTATAATCTCTACTATTGGGATATCTAAAAATATATCATATCAGTATTTCATATTTCAAACTCATAAACAAGTAGTTCTAGACCTAGTTACAAAAACACGGCTAATTTTAACACTCAATTCTATAAAATTATTTTAAAGATAGCTATCTAAATATATTTAAATTATAATTATAAAGCATTATAAAGATTTTCCTTATTAAACGTTTATCACAATAAAAAAACTGATTATAGACAAAATCTACAATCAGTTTATATACATGATTTTCATTATTTACCGTGCAATTATCTTGTATTTCAAGTACAATGTTTCATCCAAATGAAACAAGTAAACCACTATTGTCTAAACAACAATATAATAAAAATTTCACGGAGTGAAATGTCAATCGTTCTCAACTATAATATGTTCTATTTGAACATATTATTAACAAGTCCCCACATTTCATCTGCTGTCTTTATTGAAGTAGCATTGATTTGAAAGGCTCTTTGTGTCACTATCATATCCGTCATTTCTTCTTCTAGTCTAACATTAGAAGTTTCAATAAAACCATTAAAAACATTGTAATCTGTAGCATTATTTGGAGTGGCCCCTTCAACAGGAACAAAACAATTTCTTCCTACTGGTCTCAAAGAGCTGTCCCCTGCGAAATTCTTTATAGCTAATTTACCAATTTCAACATTTTCTCCATTATCAGAATTTGAGAATAAATTTCCCTTAATATCAACACTTATTTTCCCATTTGAAAAATCTACTCCACTTCCAACAGTATTAATATTCTTTCCTGATTCATCAAGTATTACTACTCTATTTCCACTAGAGTCTGCAAGCAAACCAGTAGAATCAACCATAAAACTACCGTCTCTAGTATACCCATAAGATTCATCTGAAAACTGAACTTGGAAAAAACCTTCACCATCTAGGGCAAAATCAGTTGTTCTCCCTGTCTCTTGGAGCATTCCCTGTCCTAAATCACGTTTAATATCAGAAACTCTTACACCTGTTCCACTAATTAGCAAGCCATTTCCTTTTTTATCTTCGTTTATTGGAACTCCTCTTCTTTCAAGAGTCTCTGAGAATAAATCTTGAAATTCAACGTTGTTCTTCTTGTACCCACTAGTATTAACATTTGCAATATTATTTGAGATAATATCTAATTTTTTCTGTTGTGCACTCATAGAACTCTTACTATTTGATATAATATTTAACATAATATCACCCTCTTAACTATCTTACTTTTCCTAGTTCATTTACTGATTTATCTAAACTTCTATCAAGTGTTGAAAGCACTTTGTAATTACTTTCGAAACTTCTATATGCAGTAATCATATCAGCATATTCATCAGATGCATTCACATTAGCCATCTCAAGTTGTCCTTGTTTAATATATGCTTTACTTTCAATCTCTTCATCAACATTTTTGAAGAGGTTATCTCCTATCTTTTGAAGATTATCATACTTATCGAAATCAACTATATTCAGTTGATATGATAATATTTTATCAAGATAAACTTCTCCTTTTTCATTTATTGAGAGTTCTTTATTTCCAACAAAAATATCAGTCGCTTCATCATTATCACCTTTTGAAGTGAGTCTGTTACCATTGTTATCTATTAAAAACCCTGCTAGATCTTTCTTAAAATTACCATTGCGTGTATAATATTTTTGATTATCTGCCCCTTTTACAACAAAAAAGCCTGAACCCTCAAGAGCTAAGTCAGTAGCTTTATCTGTGGATTTAAATGCCCCTTGTCCATAATTAGTCGAAATATCATCAATTTCCACACCAAACGAAACATTTCCCAGCTTATTTTCTCCTGAGCCTAAAGAAGTATCTCCATTTTTTAAGAGAACTTCATTAAAACTTTTATTATTTACTTTTTGTGATTTATAACCAATAGTGTTTGAATTCGCAAGATTATTGCTGATAACTCCTTGTTTTTTTTCATCAACAATCATCCCAGAAATCGCAGTATACATTCCTCTAATCATAACTTAGTCCACCTCACCAGCTTTAAGTTCCCATTCATATTTCATTCCCATTTTTCTTGCTTTAATTTCAATATCTTTTTCAGTTAAAGACTTTTGATTCCATAGTAATATTGATGCAACAATCAATCCTATTCCAAGACCAATTCTAAATTCCTTACTTCTTATTAAGAGTTTTATTTTATTCATCATAGATAGAGCTCCTTTACAAGAAGTACTTCACCTTTATTCATCTTAGTTAAACTACATACTTCCTCAATATCCTTACCTTCATTAATTAATTTTCGTATAGTTTCTATATTACTTGAATATCCATCTTTCTCTTTATCTTCTTTTTCGATATAAATGTCCTTTTTTCCTTCTTTATTCTCATTATTTTTGTACAATTCATTTGAATTAGTATTTTCTACCCCTTTAACTTCATAAATCTCTTTCTGCAACTCCAATATAGTTTCTGAAAATTCTTTTCTTAACTTCCCTATCTCAATTTTAATGTCATCAGTATTATCTAATGCACTTTTAAACTCTTGTTTAAAGTCATGTTTAAACTTATTCCTCTTAAATTCAAACATAGCTGTTATTAGTAACATTAAACCAATAGCAATAAGTAATATATTCATTTCCGACTCCTCCGATTATATATCTGCAATAAAATAATAAGTCAAAGTTGCCATACTAATATAAAGAATAATTTAGCTTTTTAAATGCTTTTCTTAGATTGACTATAGCTCTACTATGCAATTGGCAAACCCTTGATTCAGAAACTCCTAAAACATTACCTATCTCTTTTAATGTAAGACCTTCATAGTAATAAAGAGACAACACTAATTGATCTTTTTCTTTCAATATCTCAATAGCTTTTCTTAATGTTTCGTACTTTTCATTATCTATGAAAACATTTTCAGGCTTTGGGCTCTTTTCATCAACAATTGCTCCCATCAGAGGTATATCGTCCTCATCTGAGAATATTAAATCTTCTAGTGAAACAACAGAAATATAATTTATATAATTTTCTATAGCCCCCACTTCATCAATTGTCAAATTCATGTCAGAAGCAATTTCAATTATTGTAGGATCCCTATAAAGAGTCTTTTGCAAACTTTCAACTGAAGCGTTATATCTATTTAGCTTGTCCATTGCACCTTTAGAGATAGGACTATTTCTTCTTAACTCATCAATTATTGATCCTTTAATTCTTATCGACGCATAAGTGGAAAACTTCATACCTTTTGATTCATCGAATTTATGAATAGCATCCATTAATCCTACCATTCCATATCCCACCAAATCTTCAAATTCAACATACTTAGTTTTTCCAACCATCACTCTTGAAGCTATATATTTTACAAGAGGAATATATTGTTTAACTATTTTTTCGTGAACATTCACTCTTTCAGCAATGGACATAAAATCACTCCTTTAAGCCTTTCTTATCTGTTGTCTCATCAACTTAAAAATATAAGAAATTAGCTTTTCTCTTTCTTGCGTACCTATCTCTGTAAAACTTAAACCGCAATCGTAAACTCTTTCAGTCTCATCATATATACATCTAACAATTTGACCTTTTGCTGTTATCTCAAGTTCATTAAAATTAATCTGAACCAATAATATTTGATTCTTAATATCTTCATTACTTTTAAACCTTATTCCTCCGCCACTTACATCTAACACTGTAGTCTTCTTCATACTATTTATAGTAGCTAAATCGAGCCGTCTTAATTTATAATCTCTATCAATACTCATATATCTGACATAGCTAGTTACTGGGATCCTTACATATTTTCTTCTTTGAATCTTTTTATACTCTTTAGGATTTCTCATAATTAGAACAGGAAACCCTTTATTTTCTCTTGAAATTACTGTTGATTCAAACTTATAGATATCATCTTTATCATAATAATGTAGCTCAACTTTCTCTCCTACTGATATTGGGAGATATGAATTGCCTTTCATTGGTATAGTAATCATAAATGTAGATTCACTACTATCCTGTACATTACTTCTATAAAATTCGTTATTCCAAAACACTTCAACTCTTCTATTTAAAAAAAGTTCCATATAAAATCACCTCTTAAGAAAATAAATTGAAAACCTTTTTGAAAAATCCCTTCATATCGTTCTTATTATTTACTCTTCCAACACCCTCTAACTTGAGAGCCATTTCTTTAAAATCTTGAATAGCCTCACTTTGAACTGGTCTTAATACAAGAGGCTTCTGCATTCGTACAGATTTCACCAGTTCCTTATCGTCTGAAATAAATCCTAAGCATTGAAGTTTAATATTGAGAAATGAACTAACTACTTTTTCAATTTTCTTGAATGTTTTAGTGCCCTCTCCCTCTGAAAAAACTCTGTTTATTATAAGACTAGCATTATCTTTTATTTTATAATGATTAACGGCTTTTAGCAAGCTATATGCATCTGTAAGTGATGTAGGCTCTGGAGTAGTAACAACAATTAATTCTTCTGAACAAGCTATGAATGAAAGTACACTTCTGTTAATTCCTGCGCCTGTATCTATGAAGATATAATCATATCCACTAAGGCTTCCTAACTTCTCCAAAAATCGATCTCTTTCGAATTGATTTAAATCATCTATATTCATCAGCCCTGAACCACCAGGCAATAATTTTATTCCCATAGGTCCTTCTACCAAAACATCATCAATATCATAATCATTCTTAATAATATCGTAAATACTACGTTTAGAAATGATTCCCATTAACACATCATCATTACCCATCCCTATATCTGCATCAAATATCAGTACTTTCTTCCCCATTTTTTGCAGAGTCAATCCCATGTTTACAACAAAATTACTTTTACCAACTCCACCTTTTCCTGAAGTTATAGTAATTATCCGAGACGACTTTTCAATTTTAGAATCACCAGCAGGGTTTTTCCCGTTAAATAATTCTCTTAACTTCGAAGCCTGATCCATTATACTGTCTCCTCCCCAACAATTAGATTAGCTATATAACTAATGTTAGCATCCTTGATGTCATCAGGTACATTCTGACCAACTGTAACTAAACTCAATGGTTTATTGGACATTTTACATGCATTATAAGCTAATCCATAAGTACTAGTTTCATCTAACTTAGTAAGAATAATTCCATTATAATTCAATTTATCAAAACCATTTATTATAGTTCTTAAATCTTTATTTTTTGTAGTTGCACTAATTACCAAAAATATATTTTCTGTTTCAACTCTATCTATATACGATCTCAATTCAGAAACTTGCATAGTGTTTTTACTACTTCTACCTGTAGTATCAACTAGCACAATGTCACAGTAATCTAATTCTTTAAGAGCGAGATCCATTTCTTTAGTATTAAAAACTACTTTGATAGGAATATTCATGATTTCAGCATAAGTTTTAAGTTGCTCTACAGCTCCTATTCTATAGGTATCAATAGTTATTAAACCAACTTTTTTATTCCCCTGAAGTGACAATTTTCCAGCCAACTTTGCAATAGTAGTTGTTTTACCAACTCCGGTTGGACCTGCTAGAACAATTCTACCCTTTGTAGGGAAATCATAATATGATAATTCCTCTTCAAGATAAATCTTAATCTTGTTTTTAAGTTCCTCTTCATTGGCAATTGAAACTTTTCCTTTAATATCATCTCTAAATTCACGAAAAATATCTATCTCTTCTAAAAATTCATCCAAAATATCTATAGTTGGTTCTTCTCCAGAAGTTCCTTTGATATTTGAAATCATTTTCTTTAACTCACCTAATTCTTTTATAATACTCTCATCTTGACTTGGGCCTGCAGCTTGAGAAGGTTTATTTTCCAACTTTGCTTTAATTTTTTCTCTATATTGCTCAGTTATATTCAAATTCTCAGGCTTGCTCTCATTATATTGATTTGTTATATTTGGCTCTGACCTACTCACATTTTCGTTATTATGTTGCATTAGTGCTTCTGTTATTGCCTTAAAACTCTCATTAAAATTTTTATCTTCTACCCCAAAATTATTTGGATAAGAATTATATTTTGAGTTATCTGACTTTATTGGCTCTTTTGAATTATCTATAGCAGCTGTAACTTCTAATTGCTTGGGAGAAAAAAAACCTAAAAAACCCTTTTGTTTTACCTTTCTCTGTGAAAGTATCACTGCATCTTTTCCAAGATCTATTCTAATTTGAGATATGGCTTCATTCATATTATTAACAATATATCTCTTAACTTTCATTATATATCAATTACTCCTTCGTTCCTTATTTCAACGTCGTTAGGTATCTCATTAAATGAAAGCACTGCTATATGAGGGAATGTTACCTCTGTAAGTTTTCTAAAAGCAGGTCTTATATTAGGAGAAACCAAAATAACTGGTTGATATTCATAGAAGTATATATTATCAAGCATATTATTAATGCTTATGAATACGCTCTGAGTATCATCTGGGCTAAGGGCTGGAAAACTACCTTGAATTGTCTTCTGTATATTGCTACCAATTAAATTTTCAATCTTATTGGAAAGCGTTACAACTCTCACAAAGCCCTCTTCTGTTTTTAGATTGTTACATATATTTCTTGCTAATGAAAAACGTGCATATTCAGTTAACATCTCAATGTCTTTTGTAGTTCTCGAGTAATCAGCTAATGTCTCAAAAATTGTTACAGTATCTTTAATTGATACTTTTTCCTTAAGTAGATTCTGAAGTACCTTCTGTACTTCTCCAATTGTCATTAAATCTGGAATTAATTCTTCTACCACTGTAGGATATTTTTCCTTTACGTTATCAACAATAGATTTTGTTTCTTGTCTTCCTAAAAGTTCATAAGCATGACTCTTTATTGTCTCTGTCAAATGAGTAACTAAAACAGTAGTTGGATCAACAACTGTAAATCCTTTGATTTCTGCATCTTCCCTTTCATCGCTATTTATCCATACAGCTGGTATTCCAAATGTTGGTTCAATAGTTTTTATCCCGGGAATATCGAAATTCTCATCAGTTGGATTCATACATAAAAACATATTTGGCATAAGTTCACCTTTAACTACATCAGTACCTCTTAATTTGAATCTATACTCATTATTATTTAACTGTAAGTTGTCCATTATTCTTATAGGCTGAACTATTATCCCTAGCTCAATTGCACATTGCCTACGTACAGAAGTAACTCTTTGAAGTAGGTCTCCACCCACGCCTTCGTCTGCCAAAGGGATTAGTCCATATCCTATTTCTATTTCAAGAGGTTCGACTTGAATAAGTTTAACAACATTTTCAGGTTCTCTACTTTCAATCTCTTGAATTTCAGTTTCTTCTTCTTCAATATCCTTAAGAACTTGTTCTTTTTCCTCTTTATACAGCATAAAGCTGCTAGTTCCAGTTCCTATAGCTAATATCAAAAAAACAGGTTTTGGCATACCAGGTATAAAGAATAGAACCATTAGTACTGATGTAGCTAAGAACATTACTTTAGGAAAAGCAGTTAGCTGCCCTGATATAGATGTTCCCAAGTTTTCGCTACCAGATCTAGTTGTAATAATACCTGTAGCTACAGATATTAATATTGAAGGTATTTGACTCACTAGACCATCACCAATAGTTAAGTTTATATATGTGTTCGCAGCTTCACCTATAGCCATCCCACTCATTGACCCTATTGCAATACCTGCAATGATATTTATGATTGTTATAACAATACCTGCTATGGCATCTCCTTTAACAAACTTAGATGCACCATCCATTGCCCCGTAGAAATCAGCTTCAAGTTGAAGATTATTTCTTCTACGCTTGGCTTCCACCTCATCAATCATCCCAGCATTAAGATCAGCATCTATACTCATTTGTTTTCCTGGCATAGCATCAAGAGTAAATCTTGCCGCTACCTCTGAAACACGCCCAGCACCATTTGTTATTACTATAAAATTTACTAATACTAAGATTAGAAATATTATGATTCCAACAACAATATTATTTCCTGCAACGAAGGTAGCAAAAGTTTCAATTATTTTACCTGCATCTGCATATAGTAAAATCATCCTAGTTGATGATATATTTAGTCCCAACCTAAACAATGTTGTTATTAAAAGCAAGGTTGGAAATACAGAAAATTGTAACACATCTGTAGTAAACATGGTTAAAAGAATAATAACTACTGATATTGTGATATTAACAGCTAATAATATATCTAGCAACCCTTTTGGTAGTGGAACAATCATCATCAATACAATACCAATTACTCCAAAAGGAATTATCATGTCAATATTTCTTTTTATAGAAAACTTATTTCCTTGTTCCATCCAAATCACCCTTTACACTATTTCTTAAGTTTATATACTATCGCTAGTATTTCTGCTACTGCCTGATACATATTTTCAGGTACTTCCTCATCTATCTCGACCTCACTAAAAATCAATCTAGCAAGAGGTTTATTTTCTATGATAGGTATTTCATTTTCTTTTGCTTTTTCTTTAATCTGTATTGCTACTAAATCTTTCCCTTTTGCAAGTACTAACGGAGCTTCATCAACTCCATCCACATATTTCAATGCAACTGCAATATGTGTTGGATTAGTTATAATAACTGAAGCATCCGGCACTGCCTGCATCATTCGTTTGGTAGCCATTTCTCTTTGTTTTTGCTTAATTTTACCTTTAATCTGAGGATCCCCCTCCATTTGTTTGAATTCCTCTTTAATTTCCTGTTTTGACATCTTCAGATCTTTCTTATGTTGATATCGTTGATATACATAATCCATAATAGCTATGGCAAGCATCACAATAGTTATTTTTATGAATATATCCTCTAATAAGCTTTTCATTATTATAGGAATCTGACTTAAAGATATTTGGTTTATTTTTATCAAATCTACATAGGCAGACATCATAAATTTATAACCTACGTAACCTACAATAGAAATAATCAGTAAGTCCTTAACCATTGTAACAAGTGATCTTAAAGATAGTATTTTCTTAAATCCACTGATTGGATTCAATTTTTTTAAATCTGGTTTAAGTGTCTCTCCAGTAAGTAGAAATCCTACCTGCAAATAGTTGGCAAGTATACCAATTAACATTATTGGACATACAAACAAAATAATAACCAAAAGCCCCTTAAATATTGCAAATTTAAAAATGTCCAATATATTACTCTGTGTAATTTGTGTATTTAATAAATCACTAAATACTGTGTTCATAATTAGTGCTAATTTATTAAAAATAGTTGATCCTAATGAAATAATTACTAAAGTTGCTGCACTCAACGTCAGTGCCATAGTTAGTTCTTTACTTCTAACTACTTGTCCTTTTTTTCTAGCATCACGTTTCTTTTTTGGTGTTGCATCCTCTGTTTTTTCTCCACCTGAATCAGCGAATACAATTAGTAATGGTACAAATCCAAATAAATTATCAAAAATAACAGTAAGGTTCTCAAAAATATCTACGATACTATTAATAGTAATTGGTAAGAGTATAATAACACTTAAAACTCCAACTAATACCTTAATAGGCATTCCAATAATCATAACGTTTAATTGAGGTACTGATCTTGCAACTAGTCCCAAAACAATATTAGTAATTAAAATGATTAATGCAATTGGAAGAGAAATTTGTATTCCAATCTCAAAAAACTTAAATATCACATCAAAAATATATAAAATTACATCAGTATTTATTGCTAGTTCACCTAATTTAACAGTAGAAAAACTGGATAACAGTGCTTCAATAATAAATTTATGACCGTTAAGTACAACAAATACTATTAAAGTAAACCAATACATTAACATACCAAATATTGTTGAAGAATCACCTAATGAAGGATCAAACATCTGACTCATAGAAAATCCAATAAAAAAGTCAAAAAGTTGTCCTGCCATTCTAATAACATGAAACCCTAATGATGTTATAAACCCTAGTGTTAATCCTGTAATAACTTCCATCATCACCATAAAACTTAAAGAAATAAGATCAAAAGAAACTACAGTGTCAAATTGAATTAAAGACATTAACATATAAGATAATATAATTGAAAATGATGCTTTTGCAATATTGCTGGTTCCCTTTGGGAAAAAAATTGGAACTGAGAAAGTAAAAGCTGCTAATCTGCTGAATACTAATAAGAACTTTATAACAAATGTTAATGAAATCGCCATTAGGTTATATTCGCTATTATTTCAAAAATTTTTGTAGTAAAAGCTAAAATTGTTTTTATAATCCATGATCCAGCAACCAGTCCAACTAGTGATGTAATAAGTAATTTGGGTACAAATGTTAATGTTTGTTCTTGTATTTGTGTTGTAGCTTGCAGTATTGCAATTATTAAACCAACAACAGTTGCAGTAATTAGTATAGGTGATGCTATTAATAAAGCGGTTGTTAATGCATCCTTCAATATTGATAAAACCATTGTATCTGTCATCTGTGTCACCTCAACTAAAACTTAATATTAGGGATTTAACTAATAAATGCCAGCCATCTACTAACACGAAAAGTAATATTTTAAATGGTAATGATACCATTACTGGAGGTACCATCATCATTCCCATAGACATAAGTACACTTCCAGTAACAATGTCTATTATTAAAAATGGAATAAATAATAAGAATCCTATCTGAAATGCTGTTTTTAGCTCACTTATCATGAAAGCAGGTATAAGAGCTTGTATAGGTACCCCTGAATAATCTACCTTTTTTATACCCTCTTCTTCTGATGTAATTACGCTATCCTCATAATTTCCTAGTTCAACAAACATTTCTAAATCTTTAACTAAAGTTTGATCCAACATAAACTTCTTTAAAGGTTTCTCACCTATCTTAATTGCTTCTTCTTGTGATATCTCATTCTTAAGATATGGTTGAACTGCCTCATCATTTATTTTCGAAAATGTTGGGCTCATTATGAAAAATGTTAGAAATAAAGCTAGTCCCATTAAAACTTGCTTAGGAATTGCTTGTTGAACTCCCATACCATTTTTCAACAAAGAAAGAACTATTATAATTCTCGTAAAACTAGTGGTCATTATTATTATGGAAGGTAATAATGTTAATACTGTCAGTAAAATCAGAAGTTTTATATTATCTACATATTCTTGTGGTGTATCGGGAGTTGTGATATCCACGTTAATTTTAGGAATTGGTATAGTACTACCATCTGCTGGTTCGGCAAAAGCTTTAAAGCTACCTAAAACAACTAAGAACAAGAATATCATGAGTACAAATCTAATAATTTTCTTATTTATTTTCATCTTTATCTCCTTTAAGTTTAAATATCTCTTTAAGACTCTTCATATTTAAATTAGCATGAGTATTTAAAGAGTCATTCTTACTAAAAGTATTCTTATCAAGTTCTTCTAGTATTTCTATTTTACCATGAGATGATGCCATAAGATAATATTTATCTTCAATTCTAACTATCAATAATGTATTATCTTTTGATAATTGAAGTCTTTCTATTACCTTCATTTTATTTCCTTTTACAATATCACCTTTACCAAACATCTTACCAATCAAATAGATTGAACCTAAAATAATTGGTAAGAAAATTATAAGTTTGATTAGCATTCCTAAAAATTCGCTGTCTTTCATCCTTCACCCCTATTAATTATTGAATTACAATATTATCGAAATAAATATCAGTTACTTCACCTTTTTCAGTTATAGAATTAATTCTAATTTTTAATTGCCTTTTAAGTTGCTCGACTCCAAAAGGATCAAGTTCATCACTTTTCTTAGATCTTAAAATTGTATTAATTGAATCTCTTATCTTAACTGTATATTTTGTTAATTCCTCAAGATATTTTTCGCTATCTTCATAACCTAAAACAATGTTCACCTTTAGAAATCTATTACTTTTTTCATCCGCTAAGTTAACAACAAACTCACCTACTGGAAACATTGCTTCATTCATTACTTTTGTAACATTGGTGTCATCACCTTTTCTTAAAAATACATAATATACTCCACCTGCAGTAGCACTTAATAAAAGTACAGCAACAAGGATTATTATGATTAGCTTTTTTTTATTTCCACCTTTATCTGCCATTATTCTGCACCCCCTCATTAGTTACATCATTTTTCTTAATAAGAATATTAACTCTTCTATTCTTTGATTTATTCTCTTCTGTATCATTGTTTTCTAATGGATGATTATCTCCAAGAAATGTAGGATAGAACCTAGTAGAATCTAATCCTTTAATCTTTGTAAAATAATTCGTTACTGTATACGCTCTTGCAGCTGATAATTCCCAGTTATCTTTATACTTCGAGTTATTAATAGGAACATTATCAGTATGACCTTCAATAATAATATCATTAGGAAGATCTTTAATAAAGTCTGTTATGGTATCAAGTGCTGGTAAACTTTCTTTTTTTAGGTTTGCCTTACCTGATTCAAATAAGATTTTATCCTTTAATTCAAAAATATATCCTCTTGAATCCTCTTTAACATCTATAATTTCTTCAAGCTTATTCTCACTAATAAGTTTTTTCATACTATCAATCATCTCTATTTGTTCTCTATTAGATTCCTTACTACTATTTGGAACAAGCTTTCCTGCAATAGGAAGATCTCCATTATTCATATTATACTCCATTATTGATTTTCCACCCTGCCCCTTCATTACAGTTTGAAGGGCAGAAGATACAGATTGAAATTTCATAACATCAATACTTGACATTGAATAAAGCATAACAAAGAAAGTTAAAAGTAAGGTTACCATATCACCATATGTGGCCAACCATGCATTTGGATCTATACCATCTTCCTTTTTAGCCTTTCTTTTAGACATTTGCTGTCACCTCTGCTTCATCTGATTGAGTATTTTTATATGTCAATCGTTCTGCTGGAGATAAGTATCCTGATAACTTCTCTTCAACAATTCTAGGATTAACTCCTGACTGAATTGCAAGAATTCCCTCTATCATCATCTCTCTCATATTAACCTCCACAGCGGATTTATAATCTAAGTTAGACGCCATTGGTAACATAATCAAGTTAGCTAGTACAGACCCATAGAATGTTGTTATAAGGGCTTTTGCCATACCTGTAGCAAGAGTATTTGCATCACTGATATTACCCATCATCTGAACAAGTCCTATTAGGGTACCAATCATACCAAAACCTGGTGCATATGCTCCCCATGATTTAAATATACTTGAATTTGCTCCATGACGCTTTTCCATCTCAACAACTTCCAATTCAAGTATGCCACTTATTACTTCTGGTTCAATTCCATCTACTACCATTTGCAAACCTTTTTTTAGGAATTCATCATCAATTTGAGTTAACTCGTCTTCTAGAGAAAGTAATCCTTCTCTCCTGGCTTTTTTGGATAAAGATTCAAATTTCTTAATAAGTTCCATATTAGAAAAAGCATTATCCTTAAAAGTAGCGCCTATTATTTTCCCTAGTTTTTTAATCTGATCTAATGGAAAGTTTATAAGTATCGCTCCAAATGATCCTCCAAGTGTTATGGCTAATGATCCTGCATCTATGAATTTTCCGCCTCCACCTGAGATTATTCCATAAGCTATCATACCAAACCCCAGAATAATACCCACCAAGGTCATCGTATCTTGTTTTTTCATTCTTTATGCCTCCCATTAAAGCACTATTTCAGATGCTCAAATTCTCTTGCTTTTTTTTCATATTGAATACATTTTGTAATAACTTCATCTATTGTTTCTAATACTAAATATTTTTTACCATTCGTAAGTGTTATTAGCGTTTCAGGCACTTCTTCAATTTTCTCTATATGTATATGATTAAGTACAAATTCTTTATTATTTAACCCTGTAATTTCAATCATAACAAACCCCCTATTCTTTAGAAAGAATAAAGAATAGAGAAGAAAGAAGAAATCAAGATACCTTTCATCCAAGCTGAAAGCTTTTAAATTATCAAAGCATTTAAAGATAAAAGAAGCTTTCATTCGCCTTAACAAATCTAAAGTATAATTTTTTCTGACGCCAGGATGAAAAATAACCTAATTTATTCTCTGTTCTTTCTTCTTTGTTCTTTTTATTAATTATTATCTTTTCAAGTTAATTATCTCTTGAAGTATTTCATCACCAGTTGAAATCATCTTTGAACTTGCTTGGAATGCTCTTGTTGTTACAATCATTTCTGTAAATTGTTCTGTTAACTCAACATTTGACATTTCAAGTACTCCATTTAATACATCTCCATAACCTTTAGAGTTATCGAATTTCTCTTCAGCACCAATTCCACTTCTGATAACTGGTTGTCCTGAGTTTGAAGAAGTAGTATACAAGTTCTTACCTAATTTTTGAAGACCTTCAGCATTCTTAAATGAAGCAACTGCTAATTGTCCTAGTACTGAAACTTTACCATCTTCAAGTACACCCTTTACAAGACCTTCTTTTTCAATAAAGAAGTTTCTGATTTTTCTAGGTCCCTCTGCGCTTAGAGTGTACTCCCATGAATACTTGCTTTCTTTATCATAAGATGTATCAGTAAACGATACTTTAGTTTGTATTGCACCACTGACAGTATCTTTTGATACTTTGCCATCTGAAGTCACAAAGATATCTGTTGTACCTTTAAGCTCTTCTATAAATTCACCATTACCATATACTCCAAACTTCTCTACTGATTTATTTGGGTCTGAATTGTCAGTATAATGCTTAATTTCTATTTTAACATCTTTACTTCCAACAAATGTTCCATCTGTCTTAATAGTTGGTTGTGTTTTAGTTGTAGTTGTAGTTGAAGGTGGATCTAACTTACCACTCCCAGTATATGACATAGTAACTGGAGTACCTATCTTTGTTCCATTTATAAATACAGAATCTGGAATTCTCATTGGCACTAAATTACTACCAACCTGTAATCCACCTGCACTATCTGCATTAACAAACTCACAAGTTCCATTTTTATCGTAGTTAACACTTCTTGCTTCAGTATTTAATCCAGCCGTTTCACTTACTACATATCCTAACATTCTGTATCCGTCAGATGTTAGCAGGTTACCATCTTCATCAAGTGCTAAGGCACCATCTCTTGTATAACTTATTGACATTCCATTTCCTGATAGAACTTCGTGACTTTTATTATCTATGCTCACTCCACCTGTTGATGAAGTAGGCAGTGCTCCTCTTGATACCATGAAATAACCAGAACCATCCATTGCAACGTCTAAGTTTCTTCCTGTTGGCTGCATCATACCTTGTGTTACTATTGTGTCAATACCTGAAACTTGAACTCCTAGACCAACCTGTCCAGGGTTTACACCCCCTTGATATCTTGAAGGTGCTGAACTCATTTTTTGGTTCTGACTAAGCATATCTTGAAATCTTACTCTTGAATATTTAAATCCAGTTGTACCAACGTTTGAAACGTTATTTCCTACAACGTCTAATTTAACTTGATTTGATTTCATACCGGAAATTCCTGAATATAATGACCTTAACAAAACTATCACTCCTTTTTATGTGTGCATGTTTCCATCGTTCCACATGCAGGCCCCCCTAAGGTCCAGCCTATACAAATAATACACTATCAATATTTGTGATTACCCCTTCACTTTCTTTCATATTACATACTGTAATCACTCTTCTATTCTTAATATTTGTTATAAAACCATTATTTTTATAAATCAATACACTTTCCTTACAACCTTTATCCTCAGCCTTATCCAAAGCCTTGTTCAACTTTGAAATGTCCTCTGATGTAATATCAATGTCTCTCTCAATAACTCTTTGTGATGCATGTTTTGAGAAAGAAATCTCATTTGATTTTTCATTTATCTTTTCTTTCAGAATCCCTTTAAAATCATTAGTAGGTTTATTAGATTTTTTAACTTCCTGTATCTGGCCTTCGGAAATAAATCCTTTTGGATAAACTCTTCCACCATGAATATTAAAGTTCATTTTATTCACCTGCTTCTAGAATATTCCTACTATAAAAATGCATCTCTTTAGGTTCAAAACCATTAACTGATACTTCCCAATTACATGGTAACTTAGGTTCGTCTTTTGGTAATAAAATTTTCATACCTAAAACCTCTGTATCTGGAACATATTCAACCCATTGTTTTTCATCAGCATTTTCATCATCCGCTACTACCTTATAACTATACTTATTCTCACTTGTACTAGTACCGTCATACTTAACAAAAACTTTTACAGCTTTCTCATCATTGTATACACCATTAAGATAGATATCATTCTCATTGTAACTTTCTTTTTTCTCCATTTTTGATGATATTACTCTACCTGTAGCATCTATAATAGCTTTTACACCCTCATTAGTTTTGTATGTTGACTTAACTGTACCTTCAAATACACCCTCATTATTACTTCCCTTTATAGTCTTCCCTATTAATGATACCATTGCATGGAAATCTACATTGGAATTAATTGAGGTCATATAAGGATCTGCTTGATAATATACATCAGAAACATTTGATAATTTGAATTTTTTCTCAACAGTTTTTCCATTTTCTAATATATCAGTTACAATAAGAGGTCCACCAGGTGTTTGTTCAATATTCTTAACAACTCCACCATATTGCTCTCCCTTGTAATTATAAGAATCAAAAGCAACCATCTTACCCACAAGTCCATTTGCACTATTAAACGCGCTGGTTTTGTTCAAGTTCTCCATCTCTTCAAGTGTTGTGAATTGAGCAAGTTGCGCTACAAATTGTGTAGAATCTGCTGGATTCTCTGGATCCTGATTCATCAATTGTGCTGATAAAATTTTGAAGAAAGAGTTTTTGTCCAAGCCCTTACCTTTTTCAATTACTTTAGTACCTTTATTTGTAGCTCCATTCATTAATTCATTATTTTTTACTTGCTTCATACTATTTAAATCAGTTTTTTGTATTTCCATCAGATCACATCCTAAGCTAATGCATGAATACTATATTCTCCATCCATATTTTGTGTTATCTCATTTTCATCTTCCACTTCAAATTCTAGCTTTTTCTTACCTTGCTTAAATTGTTGATTAAATGCGCTATCTTGCTCTCCTTCTTTATGGAAAAGAGTATCCTCTTGATAAATTGAAACTTCGACATTCTGGATTTTAATATTATTTTCATTTAATTTTTCCATTATGTTAGCACTATTATTTTGAATAAGGTTATAAGTATCTTTGTTTACTGCAAAAATTTTCGCCTTCATAACACCTGATTCCATAATTAATTTTATAGATAGCTCACCTAGCTCTTTAGGAACAACTTTTAAAGTAAGCTCTTTCATATCATTTAGTGTCATAAACTTCACATTCTTAACAATATCTTGTTCTAGATAATTAGCTCTAATAGGTTGATTTACTGGCTCAGCATTTTTTATACTAGCTAGTTTTAGGTAAAAGTTATTTTGAATAATTGGTTTTTTTTCATTTCCAGCTAAACTTTTAAGAACATCTAAATCTTTATCCTCTTCATCTGGATTTAATTTGAATTCAACATCTGATTTTTCCATAACTTTGGAAACAGTTTTCTCAGCTTCCCCATTCAACTTAGCAGTTATTTCACTAATAATAGCTTCTAGTTTTTGATTGTTAGCTTGAATATTTGGTTGATTACTTTCAGTAACAATACTAAACTTCTCACCAGATAGTACCATATCCATTTTCTTTAATAATTCAGAAATATCGTTTTTAGGTATTTCTTTATCTGATTGTGATAAAAAATCACTAATCTTGTTCTGAATATCATTTAAAATCTCTAATTGATTTTTTAATTCTGGTGACACTTCTGTTTTTGTTGTTTCTGTTGTTTCATTAGATTTTAATTGCTTAATTAATTCTGCAATTAGAGTTTGAAGTTCAAGTAATTCCTCTACTGAAACTATTTCATTATTTTCTTCTTCACTAACTTCCTTCTTTGATTCAGTTTCAGTAACATTTTTATCCTCATTACTTACTTCTTTGTTTGAATCTGTTTCAGTAACATTTTTATCTTCATTATTAATTTCTTTCTTTGAATCCGTTTCATTGATTTTTTCATCAGAAACATTATCAACTTTTTCATCTTTTGCAGATACTTCTCTTTTGTCATCTGAATTAGCTTTTGCAGCTTTATCCATATCTTCATTATTGTTTTTATTGGAAAGTATCTTTGAAAATTTTTCTTTGTTTCTTCTGTTAACGTCTTTGTTTGAATTCTTTTCACTTTGCGTGTTTAATTTAGGATTTTCTATGGCTTTTACTATATCTATCACTTTGTCTCACCTCCTTTCAATGATTTCATGTTATAACTGTTTAAAGCAAACTCATCATTCATTTGTGAATCTTTCCTTTCCCTTTCAAACCTATATCCATTTAATTTAATTTCCTTCAACTTTTCCAAACTTTTTTTCTCTATGTTTTTAATTTTTAAAACTTCTTTTTTTTCAACAACTTTAAGTCTCTGTTTATCAATCTCTTGATTTTTAAGATTCACTTTTTCACTAAGAGAATTCAAATATAAAATCTTTTGCTTTTCTAAAAGTAAACTTTCAAATCTTTTCAATTTATATTCATTAATCAATTTTTCTAATTGAAATTTTTGTTCAAATAAACTTTTAAGTTTTTCCTCAGCTCTTTTGTAATCAATTATTGCATTTTCTTCTTCTTTTACCCTTATACTCAATACTTTTTCTAAAGAGAATTTAAATTTCTTAGCCATTCTAATTCATCCTTATCTCCATTAGTTTAACCAGCATATCTTCGTAGGTTATCTTTTCTAAAATCCCTTGTTTAAGAAATCCATTGATTAAATCTATTTTTTGAACGGCTAAATCTATTTTGGAATTTGAACCTACAGTATAAGCCCCAATATTGATTAAATCTTCAGAGTCTCTATATATCGCCATAAGATCTCTAAGCCACGAAGCTAATTCTAATTGTTCCTTCGTAACTATATGAGTCATCAAACGACTAACACTTTCAAGAACATCGATTGCTGGATAATGGTTTTTACTAGCCATTTTTCTTGATAGAATAATATGACCATCAAGTATACCTCTAGTAGTATCTGCAATAGGCTCATCCATATCTCCACCATCAACTAATACTGTATAGAAGGCAGTTATTGAACCCTTATCTGAATTCCCTGAACGTTCCATTAATCTTGGTAACATAGCGAAGACCGATGGGGTGTATCCTTTAGAAGCAGGTGGTTCTCCTATTGCTAGCCCTACCTCTCTCTGCGCCATTGCAAATCTAGTTACAGAGTCCATCATAAGAATTACATTTTTCCCTTTATCTCTAAAATACTCTGCAATAGCAGTAGCTGTGAATGCTCCTTTTAATCTTACTAGAGCAGGCTGATCTGATGTAGCACATACAATGATTGATTTTCTCATCCCTTCTTCACCAAGATCGTTTTCAAGAAATTCTTTAACCTCTCTCCCTCTCTCTCCAATAAGAGCAATAACATTCACATCCGCTTCTGCTCCTCTTGCTATCATTCCAAGTGTTGTACTTTTACCAACACCACTTCCTGCAAAAATTCCAATTCTCTGTCCTCTACCACAAGTAAGCATAGCATCAATTGCTTTTACACCTGTAGGTACAATTTCTTTAATCTTACTTCTCTTCATAGGATCTGGAGGAGAGTTATCTAAATTATAATAAGTATACTCTCCCTCAATTTCGCCTCCATCAAGAGGATTTCCTAATCCATCTAATACTCTACCTAAAAGGGTTTCTGAGCATTTAACTGCGACACCTATTTTTTGTGGGTATACTGCACAACCTGGACCAATACCTTGTAATTCACCTAATGGCATTAGCATCAAATTATTATCTTTAAACCCAACAACCTCACAAGATATAATTGAATCTTCATTATTATGAATGTGACATAGTTCTCCAACTGATGCTTTTATTCCACTAACTTCAATTGTAAGACCAATTACTTTTGTAACTATCCCCTGTTCATATGAACAAGATATCTTCTTCAACTTTCTACTCATATTTTGGAAATCAAGATTTATCATTTTAGTCACCTATTCTGAAAAAATTGCATCTTTTATTTCATTCGTTGCTTCATCAACATCAATAATTATCTTACCCTTACTTTTTTCAATAACCATTTTTCCTAATTCTAACTGCTCATCAATAACAATACTTACATCGGTCTTTGAATTGATGATTTCTAACCATTGACCCATGTTCATACTTAAATGTTCATAATAGGCTGAGTGAGTGTAAATAACAATTTCTTCTTCTTTTTTTAACTTTTTAAGATGACCTTTCAAAATTCCATCAAAAATATCTCCATAAGGAATTAAGTTCTTTAAAATATCTGAAATTGAATTAAACACCACATTTTTAATCTCTTCTTCACTTTGCTTTAAATATTCTTTCTTAAAATTCATTACATCTTCAAGAATTCTTAGAGCATTTGAAAGTATTTCACTTTCTTTCTGATTAATTTCAGCTATAGCATTATTGTATCCTTCATTGTATCCTTCACTATAACCCTTTTCAGACCCAGTGGAAAACCCTTTGTTGAAAGCATTTTCCTCTATCTTTACAGCATCATTATATGCTTTATTTTTAATTTTCAAGGCTTCTCTATGGGATTCTTCTATAATGGCTGAAGAAAATCCCACAGTATTCATATCCTTGATGTCTGCATATAAATTTCCTTCGCGTTTTTCACTGTTTGTCTTCATTGTACTGTTTGTCTTTATAATTGCCTCACCAGCATCATTTATACTTTGTTTTCTTAAAACCCTAGACGATGATAGCATCTTCTCCACCTCTAGACATTATTATTTCTCCTGCATCATCCAATCTTCTAATTATGCTAAGAACGGTCGTTTGAGCCTTTTCAACATCCACAAGACGCACTGGTCCAAGGAATTCCATATCCTCTTTTAAAGACTGTGCAGCTCTCTTTGATTGGTTTCTAAATATTGAATCCTGAACCTCTTGGGAAGATCCTTTTAAAGCAAGCGCTAAATCATTGGTATCCACTTGACGAAGTATTTTTTGTATTGATACATCATCTAATGATAAAATATCTTCAAATACAAACATCGATGCTCTGATTTTTTCAGCAAGCTCTGCATCTTCTCTCTCTAGGCTATCAGTAATATTTCTTTCAGTTCCTCTATCCACCTGACTCAGAATTTCAACAAGAGGTTGAATACCACCTATTAAAGTTGACTCAGTTCTTATAACAGAAGATAATTTTCCATCTAGTACCTTTTCAATTTCTTTTACAACCATAGGTGATGTACTACTCATAGTAGCGATCCTATATGCTACTTCTGCTTGTAGTTCCTCTGATAATTCAGCCATAATCTGTGCGCTTTTATCAGGTTGTAGATAACAAAGAACCAATGCAATAGTTTGCGGATGTTCATTTGATATAACATTTAATAATTGATGAGCATCCGCTTTTCTTGCAATTGAAAAAGGTCTAAAATGTTGTGTTGCTTCTGTAACTTTATCCAAAATTTCAGAAGCTCGTGTACTTCCAAGAGCTTTTGCTAAAACGGTCCTTGCATACTCTATTCCACCTTCAACAAGATAATCCTTAGCTTTGTTAATCTCTATAAATTCATCTAAAATCTGTTCACGTACTTCTGGCTTAACAGATGACATGTTTGCTATCTCAAATGTAATTTTTTGAATTTCTCTCTCAGGCAATTTTTTAATTATATTTGCTGATGCTTCTGGACCCAAAGTGATAAAAAGTATTGCTGACTTCTGAACTCCTGTTAATCTTTTTTCCTTAGTCGCCATAATTATCCCCTTTCATCCTCTGCTAACCAAGACTTAATAATTTCCACTACCTGTTCTGGTTTATCTTGAGCGTACTTTTTAACTTCTTTTGTTATATGTTCTTGTTCTGTTTCTTGATCAAAATCTATTGGAGCAAATTCTTTAACTTTCGTAACTATCTCACCATTTTCTGATATTTCAATATCCTTAGACATTATACCTTCCATTTCGTCAATTTCAGCTTCCTTTTCTTTCTTCCTCATTCTCTTAAGAATAGAAAGAATAGTAATTAAAAGTATAATACCGCCTAGCGCAATAGCAATATTTCTTATTAATCTTTGTCTTGCCAATTCAGCTTGTTGCTCTGAGTAAACTTTGTCAGCTTGATCCATTATGTCATTATTATTATTAATAAAATTCATACTAGCAACTGAAATAGTATCCCCACGTGCTGCATCAAACCCGACAGCACCTGCCGCCATATTTCTAATCAACTTCTCACTTGCTAAATCAAGTGCGCCTATTGACTTGTCCACAAGAATTGAAACTGTAATTTTCTCAACCTCTCCAGGTGACTTAACCACTACTTCTTTCACCTGAGGTACATTATAATTTTTGACTTGCTCTTGAGAACTTGTACTATTTGAATCTCCTCCACCATCCGCAATATTTGACATATTATCATCAACAGGACTTGAAGAATCATTTTGATTCTTAGATGATGTATTTAGTGTGTTTTTTTCACTAACAATAACACCTTCCTTATAGTCAATACTCTCTGTTTTTTTAGCATCAAAATTAATATTAAGATTTACAGCTACTCTAACTCCACCAGTACCAAAAGTTTCTTTTAGCATGTTATAAATCTTCTCTTCATAAGCTTTTTCTTTGCTTTTTTTTAATGTTTCTTGCTGATCAGTTGAAAAGATATCTCCATCATTTGTTGAACCATCTTCCGTTACTAGTAATAATCCATCAACAGCAATAACAATATTCTCAGCTGGAAGATTCTCTACACTTTTTGACACCAAAGCTACTATTGTTTTAACTTGTCCTTTAGATAATTCATCAACACCCTCTCTTAATTCAATTCTAACTGATGCAGATGCTGGTTTAGAATCTCTAGCGAACCCACTCTGTTCTGGTATTACAAGTATCACCTTTGCATCTTCAACCTCATCAAAGCTCTTTATAGATGAGCTAATTTCATTTTGTAACGCTACTTGATAAGCCACGTTATTTTCAAACTCAGTTGACACCATACTCTTAGAGTCTAAAATAATATCAAAACTTGATGTATTATCAGATAGTTTAACTTCAGACAATATTTTCATTCTAGTTGCCGCAGCTACAGTTTTCTCTACTAGAATCGTATCCCCTTCAACTTTGTGTAAAATATTTTCTTCCTCTAACTTTCTTACAACCGCACCTGAATCTTTACCGGTCATATTGGCAAATAAAACACTATACTCTGTTTTAGTCAAAGCTATAACACCATATACCAATGCTATAATAGTACATGTTGTTAGTATTCCAATCGATATCTTCACAGCTTTACTTAGGCCATTAAATCGAGCAATTCCTTTTTTGAAAGCCTCCATAAGCTTGTTCATCACTAGCACTCCTCACTCTTAATTTAAATTTGCATTTGATTAAATTCTTGATAAGCTTTAATCAACTTATTATTCATCTCAAGCGCCATCTGCATTGACAAAAAAGCTTCTTTAGAAGACATCATAACTTCGTGAATTTCTACATCTTCACCTTTTACAAATGCTTCAGTTGTTTGCTCTGATTGTATCTGTTTTTGGTTTACTTTATCTAATTGTTGTTTTAATGCCTCTCCAAACCCTAACCCTTTTTCTTTTTTCTCTTCAACATTATCTAATTTAAATGATTGCAAACTAGTAATATTATTAATATTCATATTCATATTTTCCTCTCCTATCTACCAATTTCTAAGCTTTTAGCAAACATTTGCTTCTGAGCGTCAATACAGGTCAAATTAGCTTCAAAAGCTCTAGATGCCATCATTAAATCAGCCATTTCATTTAAATGATTCACATTTGGCATAAGAACATACCCCTCTTCATTCGCATCTGGATGTGATGGATCATATACTTTTCTAAAAGGCGATGGATCCTCTTGAATTTCTGTAGCTCTAACACCCATGAGTTCTTCTTTCAACTCACCATTCTTACCAATTTCGTCTTTTATGTATTCATTAAATACAGCAACCTTACGTCTATAAGGTTTTCCATCTGCACCTCTGGTTGTGTTGGCATTAGCTATATTAGAAGCGATTAAATCCATCCTTAATCTCTCAGCAGCTAATCCGCTAGCACTTATCCTCATACCACTAAAAGCATTACTCATTTTTCTTATACCCCTCCTTTTATAACCATTTCCTTCATTTTGTAAAGATTATTCATTTCACTAACCATAGCATTAAATTTGAGAGTGTTAGCAGCAAGATTTGTCATTTCATTGTCAATATCAACGTTATTGCCGTCACTTCTCATTTCCCCTGATTCATCTCTCACAACTCTAACACCATTCTCTGTTGAGTTACCATTCAAACTTAAATGTTTTTCACTAGTTCTTTTAAATGTGGTAGAATCATTATTTAGGCTTTCTTCAAATTGCACTTGAAACTTCTTATAACCCTTTGTATTCACATTAGCAATATTATTAGATATTACTCTTCCTCTTAATGCTGAAGCATTTAGTCCTTGTTTCAAAAGGGAATAACTATTATTATTCGTTATACTCATTTAATCATCTCCCAAATATATATTATTTGACAAAAAATTCTTTTTTCCTTCTAATTTCCATAATTTTTTTAAAAAAATTTTATCATTTTACATTTATTTGCGACTTTTACTTGTTGATTTTATGAAAATACTATTTTTTCATCGTATTATATATTAATTATTGTATTATAAATTTAGTTTATATACAACATTTGATAAAATATGATTATTTTTTAGTATTATTTCATATATATCTTTTAATTTCTAACCTTAACCATGTTTTCGATTTTTTTCAATTATAAATCCCAAATTAATTATAATACATTTTGGTTGAATTTAGAAGGTTTTTTTTTGCTAAATTTATACTTTTTTAAATTTAATTATAATTCACATTAAAGCCTCACATTTTTATTAATTCAATGTTACTATATATTTTTTTTTTTATCAAAAGTAATTATCTCCATATATCACTCTTATTGCATACTAACGTAAAAAAAGCACGACTTACCGTGCTTAGAAACAAATTGAGAATGGAGAGTTTAGAACGTATAATAAATACAATGTTTCATAAAAATGAAACGAGTAACCCCTATTGTTCCTTGAACAATACAATAAAAATTTCTCGTAGAGAAATGTCCAACGTTCTCCACTCACCACTCTCAACTATGTATTTAATATTTTCATCTTTAAAAATCAATTTCCATTTGAATATTTTTTTAAAACATTACACACTCTAACTATCTCCTCATCTGTAATTCCTACAGAACTTGGAAGATTAATTCCTCTTGAGCTACATAATTCAGTATTTATAAGCTCCTCGCCTATTACCTTTTCACAAGAATACACTTCCATCTTATGTATAGGGTAAAAGAAAGGTCTGCAAATGACATTTTCATTCTCCATGATTTTTATAATATCATCCCTTATAACACCGTATTCTTCATATACTTCAATACAATTTAACCATTGACAAATATCTTCATCCTGTTTACTCTCTGGAAATTTTATTCCCGATACTTCACCAAGCTCATTTTTATATAATTTAGTTATTTCTTTTTTTCTTAGAATAAATTTGTCTAACTGTTCAAGTTGAGCTAATCCAAATGCAGCTAGTATATTTGGCATTCTATAATTGAATCCAATCTCATTATGAACTATACTCCCATTTTTAAGCACTGTCTTTGTCTGATTCTTAAGATAATCAATTCTCGCGTTAACTTTTTCATCATCAGTACATATCATACCTCCAGCGCCTGTTGTCATAAGCTTATTTCCATTAAAACTGTAACAACCTATATGTCCAAATCCCCCCGCCATTTCCCCTCTTTTTTTACTTCCAAGGGCTTCTGTAGCATCCTCTATTACATATAAATTATAATCATTAGCAATCTGCATTATCTTGTCCATATCAGCTAGATTTCCATATATATGTACAGGTATTATTGCTTTAGTTCTCTCAGTTATAGCCTTTTCTATTTCTTTTGTATCAATTGTATAATTAGTTGGATTTACATCAACAAAAATTACTTTTGCCCCAACATATTTAATTACATTTACAGTTGAAACAAATGTCAGAGATGGCACTATAACTTCATCCCCTTCACCAACATTTAGTGCGACAAGGGCTAAATGAAGGGCAGCCGTTCCATTAATCACAGCATTAGAATATTTTATCCCAGTAAATCTGCTGAATTCTTGTTCAAATTTACTTAAGTATTCTCCCCCTGTAGATGATACCCAACCTGATTCAATACACTCTTTAACATAATCAACTTCATTGCCACCAATTTCTGGCACACACAAAGGAACAATCTTTTTCATAAAAACACCTCACAATTTCGAGTATCTACTTATTATATATATCTACTTTGAATCTATTTATATTCTTCTCAATCCATCTGTAGGTTTCTTCTAACCCTTTATCAAGAGAATAATCAGGTTTCCAATCTGTTAATTCAAGAATCTTCTTATTATCTCCAAAAAGCCTATTTACCTCACTCTTCTCAGGACGAATCCTCTCCTCATCACAAATAACCTTTATATCTCTACCACTTATTTTAAATATCTTATTTGCTAAATCTCCAATTGAAATTTCTGAATTAGAAGCAGCATTAATTACCTCTCCAATTGTTTTATCACTCTCCGCTATCTTTATGAAAGCCTCTGCAGTATCTTTAACATAGTTAAAATCTCTTAATGGAGATAATGCACCTAATTTAATTTCCTCTTTACCAGCTATTACTTGTGACATAATTGTAGGTATTACCGCTCTAGCTGATTGCCTTGGACCATATGTATTAAAAGGTCTTATTGTAGCAACTGGCAAATTGAAACTTCTGTAAAAACTATCAGCCATCATATCTGCTGCAATTTTGGATGCCGAGTATGGGGATTGCCCTTGCATCGGATGTTTTTCATCAATAGGTACATACAACGCTGTACCATATGTCTCTGAAGTAGAAGTATGAATAATTTTTTCCACTTCCCACTCTCTGCAAGCTTCAAGAACATTTGTTGTCCCTTCTACATTTGTTTTCACATATGCCATAGGAGAATCATATGAATAGGGAATTGCTATAAGTGATGCAAGGTGAAATACAACCTCAGACCCTTTTATTAGCCTTCTCATACTATCATAATCTCTAACATTACCTGACACTACTTTTATTGCATTTTTCTTCTCTTCTGAGAACTCTTCAATATATCCCCAACTATTAAATGAATTATATTGTACAAGAGCCGTTACATCTGCACCTATTTCTATTAGTTTTTCAGTAAGATGACTTCCAATAAATCCATCAGCTCCTGTGATAACTACTTTTTTTCCTTTTAAGTCCATAATACCCTCCATTATACTAGTTTATAGGCCTCTGTATTTGCCTTCTCAAAATCTTCTATTCTTCCAATATCAGTCCAGTATTCCTTTATTGGATAAACCATTATCTTGTTATTCTCATTTTTAGCTCTATCAATAACCTCAGGCATACCTATTTTTTCACAATAATGTATTAAAGATATAATCTCTTTGGTAAATGCATAAACGCCACTATTCACGAAAAAATCGAATTTAGGCTTTTCTTTAATACTCTTAAAAATTAATCCATCCGTTTCAATAACCCCATAAGGAACTTGCATTTCATATTCTCTTGCACCAATAGTAATATCACTCTTAGCTTCCTTATGGAAATTTAAAAAGTTTTCGTAATCCAATCCCGTTAAAATATCTCCATTTACCATAAGAACATCATCGCTGTCAATAATATTTTTACAAAAATAAAGAGATCCAGCCGTATCCAAAGGTTTCTCCTCAATTACATACTCTATTTTTATTCCATATTTTTCTCCAGAACCGAAATATTCTCGTATCATTTCTCCTCTATAATTTAGGGTTATGATAAACTTTCTAAAACCAAAGTAAATGAATCCATCAATAATATGTTCAAGAACAGGTTTTTCCCCAATCTTCAATAAAGGTTTAGGTGTATTTTCAGTAAGTGGTCTCAATCTAGTTCCTAACCCTCCAGCTTGTATTACAACCCACTCTTCTTTTTCATCATACGAAATTATATCATCTAAAAAATACAATTTCTTAAGTCTTCTCTTTTCATCAACCACTGGTAATTGGCGTATTTTATACTTTAGCATTATTTCTTTAGCTTTCTTTTTCCCTGCATCATAGTCAAGATATTTAATATTCTTTATAAACAACTCTTCAATACTACTATCTAATCCTTTTCCTTTAAGAAGCGCTCTTCTTATATCCCCATCAGTTATCATTCCTAAAACCCGTTTTTCATCATTCACAACAATAGCAGCACTCGTAAGGTTCTCATCTATCTTTTCCATTGCTTTTCTTATTGAGCACTTAAAGTGCACATAGTATTTTTCCAAACTCTCACCTCACATCATGAAACTTTTTTTCTAATGTTATTTTATTATTCTCAATAAAGTCTTTTATAATAGCATGGATTTCTTTTGATGTATTTCCATTACCAAATTTATTATTACTTCCTTCACAAACTTCTTTCATCTTCTCTGTTTGTACAAATTTTATTGAATCAATTATTCTTTCCTTATCCCAAGGAATATCGATAACACAATTTGATCTAATCCTACCTTTTTGTCTATCTCCAATATTAATTACAGGCTTTTTAAATGCAGGAACTTCTATAACACCACTTGAAGAATTCCCCATAACAAACTCACAATATTGCACAGCACTTAGATATTTTTTTATTCCTAAAGAGTTAACAAAAATACTTCTTTCTTGATTATTCTGCGCATACTCGATAAAGCGCCTATTAATTTCATCTCCACCCCCATCAGAGTTGGACCCAGTAAAAATACACTTCAACCCTTTACACTTATGTATTGCAGTGAGGATTTCATCAATATAAGACATATTCCCTTTTTTAAGAGTCTCAGGATGACAAGTTACAACACAGTACATACCATCAAGATTAAAATTAAGTTCCTTCTCAAGTTCACTTTTGCTCATTTTATCCATGTTTATAATATTTTCAACACCTAAAGCACCAACTGAAAAAACTCTTTCTGGATTCTCACCAAGTTGAATAACTCTATTTCTATATTCATCACAACTTACAAAATGAAGATAACTCATTTTTGTTATTGAATGTCTAAAAGCATCATCATAGGCTCCTTCTGTTACTTCTCCACCATGTATATGGGAAATAGGTATTTTCATTACATGACAAACACTCGCCATAACAAATGCTTCATATCTATCTCCAAGAATCACCATCATATCTGGATTCACTTTCTTCATTATATTGCTGTATTCTTCAAAGGCAATTCCCATGCTTCTGCAAATCCCTAAATCATTGTTATGTTCAAGGTGAATATCTATCATTTCTAGAGAACAAAATTCATCTTTTAAGATTTCTTTATATGTATAACCATATTTCTCTGAAAGATGACCACCGCTTACAACGATGGACAAATCTATTTCCTTATCTTCTTTGAGTTTTAAAAGCAAAGGTCTAAGGAGTCCATATTCAGCACGAGTTCCTGTGAAAGCACAAATCTTCAACACAAATATCCTCTCCTCTCTTTAGAAATTCTATTGTAAAATTAATTATTCAAATGGATTAAATTATTTATAACCAAAAATCATATGAATTAAAGAACAGAAAACAAAGAATAAAGAACAAATATGGTTATTTTTCTTCCTTCGTCAGAAAAAAATGTATAAAAAAAAAATAAAACACAACTCTTAAATCTCTATAAGCTCATCACTTTTAAAATCTCTTTTAGCCTTAGTTCCTATAATTTTGTCCCACTCCATTGGGCTTATTCCATTTCCAGGTCTTTTACATGTAATATTATTTTCAGTAAAGAGTTCCCCTTCTTTAACATCAACAGCCACTACTATGCTCTTTCTTGCAATTGATTTGTTTTTCAGTTCAGACTTACTAGGAATCTTAGTTCCACTTCCCATAGCTAATTCAATATTTCTTATACTCTGAATCATTTTTTTTAGTTCCCCTGGTTCTAGGCTGGCTTTATGATCAGGTCCCGTCATGTTTTTATCAAGAGTGAAATGTTTCTCTATAACTCTAGCGCCAAGTGCAACAGCAGCTATAGGCACTTCTATTCCTAATGTATGATCTGAATAACCCACTTCTTTATTGAGTTCATTTTTTAATGTTAACATTGCCAAAAGATTTACATCTTCCATAGGAGTTGGATATTCTGTATTGCAGTGCAGCACTATGATTTCTTCGCAACCACTTTCTAACACTTCAATAGTCCTCTTAACTTCATCCATATCACTCATTCCAGTGGATAAAATCACCTTTTTCTTTGTTTCAGCCACCTTTTTAAGATATGGAAGATTTGTTATCTCCCCCGATGGTATCTTTATTAATTCTATTCCAAGGTCACATAATTCTTTTATACTTTCTATATCAAAAGGAGATGTTAGAAAATCTATTCCTAATTCTACACAATACTCCATTAATATTCTATGCTCATCATAACCAATCTCAAGTTTTTTAAGCATCTGAAGCTGACTTTCCATTTCTCCAGTTGTTTTCCTTTGATAATTAGCTTTCACTGCAGAACTTGAAGTCATATTTTCACTTTTGAATAGTTGAAATTTCACCGCATCTGCACCAGCCCACTTTGCTTTATCAACAAGTTTCTTAGCAAGTTCCATATCTCCATTATGATTAACACCTGCTTCGGCTATGATATATACTTTATCCATGCTCATTTTGACTCTCCTTTCTTTCTTATTGGCAAACTCAAATAAACAACTATACATTGATTAAAGAACAGAGAAAAAAAGAACAAATCAGGTTATTTTTCTTCCTTATGTCAGAAAAAATGTATTCAAATTTCTAAAGGAAATGTAACAATCTTAATCTGTCCATTGTTCATTTTTTAAGCTTTCAGTCCTACTGAAAGGTATCATCTTTGTTCTATGTTCTTTGATATTTGTTCTTATTCTTTATTCGCTATTCTTTTCTTAAGATAATATTCTGCTATAATTAAATCCTTTTCATCATCTATATCAACTGAGTGGCTCTTATCCATTATAAAAGGAATTGTATCCTCATCCACAAAACATCTCTTTTCCTTAAGCATGTTCACCGTATTTATATAAATGGCACCGTTGAGCATATAGTATGTAGGCAATTCTTGTCTTCTAGTATTATTTCCATGGAAATTAACTATTTCTGTTAATTTCCCATCATTTATTTCCCTCATAAGTATTGGACTTTTTTCACTCTCACAAACACTCACAAGTGACTCTCCACTACTTTTTACAAAATCAACAATAGCTTTATCAAGTTCATATGAAGTTCTCAAAGGGGAAGTTGGCTGAAGAAGAATAACTATATCATATTTCCCACCTATTTTCTCCATCTCATCAAGCGCATGCAATATCACATCAATTGATTTAGCCCTATCATCAGCTAAATGCTCTGGTCTAAAGAAAGGAACCTTAGCTCCATACAACTCACTTACATCTTTTATTTTTTCGCTATCTGTAGATACTATATATTCATCTATGTACGAACTCTCTGCACAAACATCTATAGTGTACCCAACTAAATGTCTTCCTTGAAGTTTAATGATATTCTTATTCTTTATTCCCTTAGAACCACCCCTTGCAGGAATTACCGCAAGAATCTTTTTCCCATTTATCATAATTATCATCCTTTATGTTTCTCTTTTATATATTATATCATATGATAATCTACCTTTCCAAAAAAGAAAGAAAAAAATGGAGAATTAAGAAGAAAGAACATATGATTCAAAGAATAAAGATAAAAGAAAAAAGAATAAATGTAGATAATTTTCTGCTGCAGAAAATCTATAATCTTCTTCAAGATTCTAGTTTTGCGTAGCAAAACCTCCATATTTATTCTCTATTCTCCATTCTTTATTCTTTTGTTTATCTATTCTCTGTTCTTTTTATTTATCTGTTCTTTATTCTTTATTTTCTGTCTGTAAGTGCTTTTTTGTTGTTTTAGCTGTTGCTGATAATATCCTAATTATCTCTTTGCAATCATTTAATAATGAATAACCTAGTTCTTTTTTCTAAATACTTAGTTTCAATGAGCAATTCTAGCCAATATTCAGTTTCTGCTGCTTCTTTTAACGCTATAGTTATTTTAGATAAAAAATCTCTTTTTCTATGCCCATAAAAACTTTCTTTAGTATTCTCCCCAATACTTGTACCAGACGAAGCACCTGTTTTGAAATAATATATTCTTTCTTTTCCTCACACAAATACTTATATAAATTAACTATTTTTATCGCAAACCTAAAAGATTTATCATACGCTGCATTACTCATATAATTACCCCATGTTCTTTCATATAATCTTAATTAGATTATGAACACAAAATTAAAATCATATACAAAAGAAAAAGAACAAAGATGAAAGAACAAAGAACAAATGAGGATAATTTTCTGCCTTAGCAGAAAATCTTTAATCTTATTATCATTATAGTTTTGCAGAGCAAAACATCCATATTTGTTCTTTATTCTTTGTTCTCTATTCTTTGTATTTTCCATTCTCTATTCTTTATCTTTCTTACCTTCCTCTTACACTCTCAAGAACCCTAAGAATTTCCTGTGGAAATTTATTAGTTTGCGCCATTATAGAGTTACTTGCATTAATTAATATATCATTTTTAGCAAGTTCCATGCTTTCTTCTGCTACATCAGTATCTCTTATACCACTCTCTGCTGAAGCATTTCTATCTCTTATCTCAATCAAATTATCATACATTGATTCAAATCTATTCTGTTTAGCCCCATTTTTTGACCTAACAGATAGAACAGTCTCTAAAGCACTATCTATTTTAGCAAGAGAACTACTCGTATCATTTAAATCAACTAAACTTTTCCCATCAACATCCATCAATCCCAGCCCTTTAGCTGATATGTTATATGCTTCTAATGTAGCTGTTTCACCAACATTATTACCCACAGTAACTTTAATTACTTTAGGATTTTTGTTATCTGCTACTGATGCATCACCTATTAGGTTAACACCATTAAAATTATTATGTTCAGCTGTTGTCTGAATATCCTTCAATAACTGATCAATCTCATTATTAACTATTTTTTTATCATCTTCATTTAAAGCACCATTACCACTCTGAATAAGAAGTTGTCTCATTCTTTGTACACTCTCAGTTATAGAATTCATTGCACCATCAGCAGATTGAATCATGGATACTGCATCCTGTGTATTTCTTGATGCCATTTCAAGAGATCTAACCTGAAGTCTTAACCTGTCACTCTGAGCAAGTTTATTTGGATTATCCTTAGCTTTATTGATCTTTTGACCTGAAGAAATCTTCTCCATACTACTAGAATAATTATCTAACGTTCTTATATAATTTCTATATACATTCATAGAAGCCAAATTTTTGTTTAAACGCATACTCTCACCTCACTAACATTATTATCGTCTAAAGCATATTAAACTTTATATATTAAAGATAAAGAACTAACATACAAAGAATATAGATTTTAAAATTTGTTCTTTGTTCTTTATTCTCTGTTCTTTTTTCTTTACAAAAAGAGCCAAAGCTCTCGCCCTGAATCTATAATATCTCTTATTTGCTCTTTATTATTAAGATAATTTCAAAATTATCTTAATAACTGAAGCACCCCTTGTGGAGCTTGTTTTGCTTGCGCAAGCATAGCTTGTGCCGCTTGTTGAAGAATATTATCCTTAGAGAAGTTCATTATTTCTTTTGCCATATCCACATCTCTAATTCTTGATTCAGCTGCTGTTAGATTTTCAGAAGTATTATTTAAATTATTGATTGTATGTTCTAACCTATTTTGATATGCTCCTAAATTTGATCTAAATGTTGATACTTGGTTTACAGCATCATCAAAAATCTTAACAGCTGCAGTAGCATTTTCATAAGTTGAAACATCTAGGGCATACTCAACTACTTTATTATCAGTTCCCATTGTTACACCAGAATTGCTATCATTACCATTAATTTCAGTGAATTTTGCTTTTGTTGAACCATCTTTAGAAGTTACTTGTCCATCAGCTTGACCACTAATTTTTAACGACGATGCACGCATATCTTGTAATTTAACAATCATAGACTGATTTTGATTTGCTCCAACTTGAAGAACCACTTCTGAAGTAGAGTCATTTCCCTCCGGCCAAATAACATTAAATTTTCCAGCTAAAGGTTGTTCCTTTACTGCCGTTGTTCCACTTATTACATCCTCTGCTTTAATAGCAGCACCACCGTGGTTTTTCCCAAGTAAAGAACCAACATCTAACTCATCAGTTCCCCAGTTCAACTCAACTTTACTATTGTCTTTAACATATGCTTCTGCATTTGCTGCAAAATCAGCTTTAAAAGCTGCATAATCTGCTAAAGTGGTATTATTTCCAATTGCAGTTTCTAAAGCAGTGTTACCATTTCCCCCTGAGGTTTTTACTTCATTCATAAGGCTTTTTATGCTCTTACCTGATCCTGTATCCATTTTAGAATCCAAGTATTTTACAATAACATAACCTGCAGCGTAATCCTTGTCGTCGCCTGACCATGTTGCTCCATTCAATAAATCATTTGCCCTATTTATTAAATCTGTAACTTTTGCATTATCAATGGCTCCAGTTGTTCCTATAACATTTTTTAGTCTTTCATCTGCACCAGCTATACCTTCCGCAGTACCCTCGATGAACCACACTTTATTACCACTATGTAAATCATTCATTTTAGGAATTCCAAAAGCATCATTCATAACAGCGTGGGTCATTTCATGAGCTATTATACGGTCATTATACAACTTCCCATGAATGTTATTCCCACTTTCACCATCACCTTTTGCAAAATCTGAAGCATCAATATGAAGCTCTAAAACCGCAGAATTTCCTCCAACATGCGCAAGCTCTCCATATGGCGCCCCTGAATCTATAAATATTTGGAGTTTTCTAGTACCAGTTGGATCAAGTCCATAGGCATTTTTAATTATTTCCGCTGATTTTTCAAGCCATCCACTTTTAAGACCAGTTAAAATGTTGGTTTTTACTTCATTTGATACTCCACAACACAAAAGTTTTTTATTATTAAATTCTGTAGTATTTCCGATTCTATTTACTTCTGAAGTTAATTGATTTATTTCATCTTGAATTGCTTTTCTATCATCTGCGCTATTTGTATCATTTGAAGCTTGAACTGCCAACTCCCTCATTCTTTGAATTATTGAGTGTGTTTCATTTAATGCTCCTTCTGCTGTTTGAATCAAAGAAATTCCATCCTGTGCATTTTTTGCAGCCTGGTCCAAACCTCTAATTTGCCCCCTCATTTTTTCTGAGATAGCAAGCCCAGCAGCATCGTCACCAGCTCTATTTATTCTAAGACCCGAAGAAAGTTTCTCCATAGATTTCCCAGCGCTTGTAATGTTACTCTTCATATTTCTATGAGCATTCATAGCATTCATATTATGATTTATTATCATTAGAACTTTACCTCCATGTAGTTTATTTGGTGCACTTCCCTTCGCACCAATATTTTAAGATTAAAAAAGAGCCAGAACAAAAGTTCTGACTCTAAATATACTTTTAAAATTATCTAAGTAATTGAAGAACACCTTGTGGAGCTTGTTTAGCTTGAGCAAGCATAGCTTGAGCAGCTTGTTGTAGGATATTCTCTTTAGAGAAGTTCATCATTTCTTTAGCCATGTCAACGTCTCTAATTCTTGATTCTGCAGCACTTAAGTTTTCACTTGAAGTTCCTAAGTTATTGATTGTGTGCTCTAATCTGTTTTGGTATGCACCAAGTTTACTTCTTTCAGCAGAAACTGAATTTATAGCATCTTGAATTTTTGTAACTGCTTTTCCAGCATTTTCTGAAGTGCTAACATCTAAAGCAGCTTCCTCTGAAGTATCATTAGTACCATCAGTTACAGTGTTAGCAGCAGTAAATCCAGTAGCTCCAGCTGTTGCTGTTATACCCAAAGATTTTGATCTCATATCATTGAATGCAAGAGACATTTTTTGATTTTCATTAGCTCCAACTTGCATAGCAAAGCTTGATTTTGCTGGCACTGCCTTATCTGCCACTCCTTTTGTCTTTTCAGTAACATCCCCTGTTGCTGCTGTTTCAGATGCAACTTTTTGAGTTAAAGTTACTTTACTAGCTCCAACAGTCACTGTATACTTTGCCTTTAAATCTGCATCATTTTCAATTAAAGTCTTTAATGTAGCCTCATCTTTAAAGCTTACACTTCCATCACCTGCAGCATCATAAGCTAAAGTTTTTCCATCAATAGTTAAACTAGTTGTTCCAACAGCTACTTCATACTCACCTTTTGTTCCTGTTACTGTACTAGCAGGAGTCACATTTCCAGATGAAGCGTTAAGAATTTTTCTGTTATTGAATTCTGTAGTGTTACCAATTCTATTGATTTCTGATGATAATTGGTTAATTTCTTTTTGGATTTCTCCTCTATCTGTTGAAGTATTTGTGTCGTTACCAGCTTGAACTGAAAGTTCTCTCATTCTTTGAAGAATTGCGTGAGTTTCATTTAAAGCACCCTCAGCTGTTTGGATCATAGAAATACCATCTTGTGCATTTCTTCCTGCTTGGTCTAATCCTCTGATTTGACCTCTCATTTTTTCAGAGATAGCTAGTCCTGCAGCGTCATCTCCAGCTCTGTTAATTCTTAATCCTGAAGATAATTTCTCCATAGATTTTCCTGATCTACCTACGTTACTCATCATGTTTCTGTGAGCGTTCATTGCGTTTAAATTGTGATTAATTATCATAATAAAACCTCCTTGAATTTTAAAGTGGGTATCCTTTCCCACTGATTATATATTTAAAAGCACTAGGCTTATAAATCAAAATAAAAAAAGAAGAGTAATCTAATTGATTCCTATCGGCCTGATAGTATTATCAATCAAATTACTCCTCCATGAGTTTTAGTTTTTAGTTTTCAACATTTTTCAAATTTTCTTCCCAAACTTCGCCCCTTATAACTTTAACATCCCTTGGAGCATCGATTGCAAGTCTGAGATTATTATTCTCACCCTTAACAACCTTTACTTTAATATTATCACCAATTACTATGTATTCACCCGGCTTCCTGCCTAATACCAACATAAATATCCCTCCTTAGATATCTTATTCCATAAAACTTCAAATTTATATAATAATTTTTAAATTATTTTTAAAAACAAGAAACATTGTACCACTATTTCGTTAATTTTCCAAGTAAAACATTACATTGCTTTCTATGATTATACAATTACATCTAAAAAACCCTAATAAAAAAACAATTAATAAACCTTAAACATTATGTCGCATCCTGCGAAATAATAAGGTAATTAATCGTCCATGATCAGTTTCTATTAAGTTTGTACTATTTATAAAACAATAACTCCATTTATTGCTTTACCGTGTTATTATATATATCGAATTATATATTAGATACTTTATACTTTTATAACAACTTTTTATATATTTTTTTAGAATCACATTTTAGTAAATTTAATTACTATTTTATATTCTTTTCTAGTTCTAACATTCTTTGTTGAACTGTCCATAATTTATTATCGATTGATCAAATAAGAACTTTATACTTTTTTATTATTTTTTTTTAAAAGTTTGTTTTTTATTCTTTACACATAAAAATGCGCGTTTCACGCGCCTCACTAAAAAAAAAGAGCCAAAGCTTTCGCCTCGACTCTTATTATTTATTTTATGTCTATTATTCTTTAATAACACTATCAATTATCTTAATAATTGAAGCACTCCTTGAGGAGCTTGCTTAGCTTGAGCAAGCATAGCTTGAGCAGCTTGTTGTAAGATATTCTCTTTAGAGAAGTTCAACATTTCTTTAGCCATATCAACGTCTCTAACTCTTGATTCTGCTGCAGTTAAGTTTTCACTTGATGTATTTAAGTTATTGATTGTATGTTCTAATCTATTTTGAACAGATCCTAACTTACCTCTTTCTGATGAAACACTTGCTATTGCAGCATCTAAAGTTTCAATCGCATTCGAAGCATCTTCTTTTGAAGAAACATTTAATGCAGCTTCTGCCATTACATCAGTAGTTCCATTTGTCACTGCATTTTCAGCTGTGAAACCTGATTGCCCTGCATTTCCTGTGATTCCAAGTGCAGATGCTCTCATGTCATTAATATTTAATGACATTGTCTGACCTTTGTTTGCTCCTATTTGGAAGCTAGTACTAAATCCACTTCCTTGCGCTCCTGGTCCAACAACTTGTTCAACATTTGTTATTGTATCAGTAGCTACTGTAATTCCAAAAGATGTATTTAATGGAGTATTAGTCCCGTCAGTTAAAACAATATCTTTTCCTGTTTCAGAAATAAACTGAAGTTTATCATCCTTAGATAATGAAGCTGTTACTTTATCACCTAACCCAGCATCTTGTAAAGCAGCATTAACATCCTTTATTAAATCTTGCATAGCTGCTTTTGCAACATTAGTATCTGCATTTTGTGTATCGTAAGTTTTTGCAGTTGATCCTAAGTTAATTTCAACAGCACTTTCTGTTCCTACAGCAATTTCAAAAGTAGAATTAGCTGCAATAGTTTTATCAGAAGCACTTAACGCTGCCGCCGCTTCAATACCAGCTCTTTCCATAGTAGTTGGATCACCTTTTACTTCACCAACAGCATTAGCAGTTGCTGCATCTGCATAACCGAATATTACTGCTGCATCGTCATTACCAGCACCTACTGTAATTTCAAGAGAACTTGAAGCTCCACTTGATTTTGCAGAGAACTCTATACTACCAGCATTGTTAGTAACATTAACTAAATCAGAAAATTTAACTCCGCCTGAAGTAACATCTCCAATTAAACTAACCATTTCATCTACAGTAGTTGCAGTGTGATCTGTATTAAGCATAGAACTAAAATCGAAAGTTTTCCCATCAACTTTAATTGATACTGCCATACCTGTTGTATCAGCACCTGCAAAAGCTGTAGCTCCAGCTAATTGTGCACTAGTAGCATCTGTTATTTTTGCACCATCTGTAGAAGCCATTCCACCATTCAATACTTTTTGAGTATTAAACTCAGTAGTGTTACCAATTCTATTGATTTCTGAAGTTAACTGATTCATTTCATCTTGTATAGAAGATCTATCTGCATCAGTATTAGTTCCGTTTGCAGATTGGTCAGCTAACTCTCTCATTCTTTGAAGAATTGATTGAGTTTCATTTAACGCTCCTTCAGCAGTTTGAATCATAGATATACCATCTTGTCCATTTCTTGCTGCTTGGTCAAGACCTCTGATTTGAGATCTCATTTTTTCTGAGATTGCAAGTCCAGCTGCGTCATCTCCAGCTCTGTTGATTCTTAAACCTGAAGATAATTTCTCCATTGATTTCCCAGCTTTGTTTGTGTTGTTCATCATGTTTCTGTGAGCATTCATTGCGTTCATATTGTGATTAATAATCATAAAAAATTCCTCCTTGAATTTTACTAGGCATCCTTGCCTATTTTTTATTTAAAAGCCAATGGCTTTTATAGCAATATTTGATTTTAAATTATTCATAACATTTTTATCGTATTACTCTATATTAACTTTAGCAGTTTTTGAAATTATTTTAATTTAATTGCATTTTAAATTTAATCTTTTAAACTTAAAACCCTTAAAATAAGTTCCCTATATTTTTATTATCGTATATTTTGACAAAACTTTAGTTTTTTTTGCATTTTTTTTATTAAATTATATATTTTATTGTTCTTCAGATATTCTTTGTCTAAATATTTGCTATTTCGATAAATTCAGCCCAAATTTAGAGTTTTTTTAATATTTTAAAATTTAATTTTGTTTTTAATTAAATCTCTTATATCTATTATATCGACACAATTTTACAGAACTTTATAGTTCTTTTTATTTTTTTAGTAGATTATATAACATAGCGCGCTATATTTAATCTCCAAATAGCAATACATAACTATTAAAAAAAGTTTAAATGCCAAAAGCCACTTCAATGTCAGGAAATTAAAATTAATTCTCATACTTAAGTAACGTTAAACAAAACATCATTTTAACAATAATATTTTTATATAAATAAAACAAGGAATAAATTAAATTGAATTTATTCCTTGTTATAATAAGTTTATTCATTCTATAAGCTTTATTCAACTTTATACAAAACTATTGTTACATCATTCTTATTTACATCCTCTTTTTTAGAAAATGACTTGTATTTATAAAACTTTTATTATAAACATTATGAGCTCTTTTTGAATTTGTAACATTACTCATTTGATTTTTCAATTTAGACTTTCTTTCTTCCATTAATATATTAAGTTTCTTTTCAAGTTCTACAACCCTTAATTCTTCACAAATATTTTTAAATTCACTCTTAGAATAACTAAATTCATTTATACTTCTTATGATTTCATATCTTTTATCAATAGAATTTTTTAATTCGTCAAAATCTTCATTCTCACATAGATTTATACATTCCATTGTTAACTTTTTATACTCCAGCAGTTTATCTTTCAGCATAATCTTACTCCATCCTTAATGTTTTAGAAGCATTATGCTCCCCCAAGCTGCGAAGCTAACCAGTTTGATTGTGCATTCATACCATTCATTGCTTGTTCTAATTTTGCAAATTGCTGATATAATCTATTTTCTTTATCGAACATTTTAGAATTCAGTTCTTTAATTAATTTATCTTTTGTTTCAATCTGCTTTGTCAACATATTATTTATAAACGATGTATCATTTTTTATACCGGCTTTTTGCAATAAAACACCTTTATTACCATTGTCATCTCTGTAAGTACTAATATTATCCTCAATAATATCACTTAATCTTTGGAAAATACCAGAATTATTATATCTAGTTTCTCTATCAGTAGCACTTAAAGTTCTACTATAACCTATATCTGAGCTCTTTGTAAATAATCGCATTACTTGCTCACCTTTATTAGCTAATGCTTCTTTAAATTTCTCAGCATCTTTAATAATAATTTTACCTCTTTGCCCAACATCTGCAGACGTATCAAGACCTAATTCACTTTTGGAAAAACCTATTCCTGCACCTTCAACTTTACCAAAAAAAGCAGACCTTAAAGATGATAGCATTTTTTCAAGTGCTCCATCATTTCTTAAAATACCTTCTTTAGCCTTCTTTTCCCACTTCTCAATTTCTTCCTTTTCCATACCTTCTTTTTCTTCTGCAGTTAAAGGTTTATAACTATATGTTTTTTTCTCTTCCAACTTAGATGAAATTTTTCCTACTAATTCATTATACTTGTCTATAAACCCACTTACCTTTTCAAAAGTTTTATCAACATTAGGTGCTATAGTTACCACAGAATTATCTACTTTAGTAAGTTCATAGTTAACATTATCTATAGAGAACTTATTAGTTGATCTTGTAACAGTAGTTGTACCTCCTCCTGGTGGAGTAATCTCAACTTCAGAATCTTTTCCAGTAGTAGATTCAACATTAAGATTAAGTCCCGTTCTTAAGTCAGTTGTACCAGAGTTAACAATTTCAAGTGAAGTAGAAGCACCTGTACTAGTTGTTTCTAAAGTAAATTCTCCTGTTAATTCACTAATCCTGCCTGTGACTTTTCCTTTAGTTTTATCACTAATAGCATTAATTAAATCACTAATTGTTTTATCATCATCTTTATTGTTTAGTTCAATTGAGTAATCAACTCCGTCAACTCTTAAATCTAAAGTGATTGACGAATCCCCACCTAAACTAGATTTTAAATCTGATAGTTTAGTATCACTATTAGGATTTAACAGTTTATCTTTTAAATTTATTAAGCCCGCTAAATCAGTATTATCATTTTTTTTTGCATCAATGATTTTTATATTACGATTTGTGATTGTATTAAATTTCACTACGCCTGCATCAACTGATACTGTAATATTACCATTCAACTCACTGTTTGCTGTTATTTTATTATTTATATCTGATACTAAAGCATTAATATCTGCTGCCGTAGTTCCTAATGTAATCTTTGTATCTTTTCCATTAACATTAAATGTAATTTCAGCATTATTCCAGTCATCAAGAGTAACAGCACCACTCTTATTCCCATCTGTAATTAATGTAGATCCTTTTATTTTTGCTGTCTCTGCTATTTTTTTTACATTAACAGTATAATCACCAGCTACTGCACCTGCATTTGCCGACACCTTTGTAACATTCTCTTTTGAATAACTAACATCAAATCCTGAGAAAGCTTTCGAAGATAAAATATTATCTTCACTTAATACATCAAAGTACTTACTTTTCAAGGAATTTAAATCATCTATTATTTCTCTATAAGCTTCTTGTTTCCACATAATCGTCTGTCTATTTTGGTCAACTTTTTGCATTTTAGCCTTATCTGCAGAAAGCATTTGCTTTACTATAGACTCAGTGTCCATACCAGACGCCATACCTGTAAATCTTATAGGACTATTTCCTACACCATTTACTCCCATAATAACACCTCTTTTTTGACTTTATATTGATTCTATTTTGCAACCTTAGAAATCTTATAAGCTTCATGCCAAGTATTTCTAATATCCTCAATTAACGGTAAAATCTCCTCCATTATTTTCCGCTCCTTTTTCATATTAGCTTCACCTAGTCTTCTAGTTACATATTCATAAATATTAAACATATTTTTTCCCCACTCACCTGCAGCATCAACATCAAGAGTTGCCATCAATTCATAAAATATATCTTGCGTCTTAGTTAAATTCATATGAGCTTCTTGAACTCTTTGTTCCAATATATCATTATGAGCTTTTTTTGCAAATTTTACAGCGCCATCAACGAGCATTAATAACAATTGATCTTTTGAAGCATAGTTTACACTATTAGTTTTATATGCATTTGCTGCGTTATTATATCCAAATGCCATCTTCATCCCTACCTTTTCTTATCAATATATTTTCCACCAACATCGTCATCATATTTAGTTGCATTTATTGTAATTTCCCTATTATCTTTATACGCATCTACTACTATTCTCTTACTATTCATACTTTGCTTTTTATAATAATTGGAATACTTTTCATTAGTATAATCAGTAGTACCACGTTCTGATTTTTGCGTACTTTGGACTCTTCCTTCTTTTGTTATATCAATTACTTTCTGTATGATTTCCACATCAACTTTATTAAGCTTGTGCTCCACTTAGAACATCCCCTATGCTTTTTCATCTATTACAATACCTTCTGCCAATTCAACCAAGGTTGCAATCATATCAAGAATCTTTTTAGGTGGGACTTCCACCAAAACATCTCCTGTATCCTCATCTATTATCTTCATCATAAGATCACTTTTAAAGAAATCATGATTCTCTATTTCAATCTTACTATTTCTCTTATGTAGAAGCTTATTAAGTATTCCTACTGCTTCCTTTATTTTCTCTTCCTTATTATCAGTATTAATTAGTTCTTCTGATGAAGAAGTCTCATTTTTTTTATAACTTTTCTCGTTCTCAACATTATCCTTATTCGTAACTGTTGTATTAAAATACTCTTTATCAACATTACTATCTTTTATGTTATCATTTTCTACAGCTTTTAAGTTATTATTCTCATTCTTTTTATAGTTATTTATTCTTAAATACGCTCTTGAATTTATTTCCATAATCCTTCCCCCTGGATCTTACTTTTTGAAACCCTTCAATGCATTTAAGGAACTCAAATCTCCTATTATAGCATTTTGATTTTCATCCATAACCTCTTCTAATAATTCACTTCTTAAAATAATAGTTTCTTTAGGTGCATCAATAGCAATCTTTACAGCATTGTCTGTTATTCCTATTATTTTAATAGAAATATCTTCTCCAATCTGAATTGCTTCATTCTTTTTCCTCTTAATTACAAGCACTCCGCAACCTCCTTAAAAATTGGGTGTTTTACTAAATACTCATCTTTGTTATTAATGATTTGTTCGCCCAAATTTTTCTTCACATTTACTACCAGAGGAGCCTTCAGGTTAGCTGTGATATTTTTCATTTCAGAATGCAATGTAACTATAGAATATAGAACAACATCTGATGATTCAGATATATTTAATTCATTTAATGTTTCCTCATTTAATTTTATTTCATACTTGTTATCACATTCAAATGGTGAAACAATTACAAAAGCAATATCTGTTTTATCAAGAGAATGCATTAATTTAAATATAGGATTTCCTTCAATTTCTTTAATGATAAAATTAGTTAATCCTTCAAATCCTGGAATCCCCTTTTTAAATCTTATTACTTCCTTTTCGCTATATTCAATTTTTCCATGAATTTTTGATATAAGCTCCATATTCTCACCAACCTTATCTTAAATAATCTAATAAACTAGGTTGTATAACTTTAGCGCTAGTTTGTAGGGATGCTAAATAAACAGTCTGCATTGTTGCATATTGCATAGTCTTTTCCGCAATATCAATATCCTCAGTTTTTGATAGTATTTCTTTTATATTAAAGTTCTCTTCTTCATTTCTTACTTTAGCACTATCCATTCTATTCTCCATTGCACCAACTTTAGATCTTAACTTAGTTAGATTCTCTAGAATATCTTTAACATCCTTTAAATCACCATTCAGAAGTTCCTCAAGACTATCAATACTACTATCTTCAGCTCCATCAGCTGTTTTACCATCCAAATGATTTACTAAAGAATTCAAAATATCAATAGCATTCCTAGTTTCTCCATCGCCATTCTTAAATTCTAGTATTTCCGAAGCCGTCACATTATATCCTATAGTAACTCCAGTAGAAATTTCTATATTCAATTTATCTCCAATCATTTTTTTCTCAGCATCAGTAACTTCAACATTTTCATTTGAATAATACTTAATTTTAGTGTTACCACTATCAATCTTATCAGCTTTATTAACTTCTAAGCTAGGGCTTAAATTAGTTATTGTCTTATCAGCTGTAATTGTGATTTTATTAGAATTGCTTGAAATAAACGTTAGTGTATTTTCATTATAGTCAGATTTAACTTCTAAATCAACGCCAGCAACTTTTTTAATCTCTTCATTTATCATATTAGCAACATCATGAATTGATTTTATTTTATCATCATTAGGTATATTTACATCAACAGAATTTCCTCCATCAACATTAACCGTAACTTTAGTACCTTTCCATTGAGTTATATCTGTCATTTTGATCACTGGAGCATTCTTATACTGAATTCCCCCTGATACATCTGTAGGTTTAACAGTCCCTCTAGTACCACCAAATATGAACTTCCCATCAAAACTTGTATTTAATATTTGAGAGAACTCTGATATTCTCTCATTTATTTCATCCTTAACAGCTCTTCTTTCATCATCACTGTAACCACCATTACCAGCTGAAATCATTAACTCATGCACTCTTTGGAATACATTATTAGCTTGTCCCATCGCTGTATCCGTTGTATCCAACCAATTAATAATATCTTTAACATTTTCATTGTACTGTTTATTTGCCCCTATATCAGAGTATAACTGCATTGATCTCGCTACTTTAAAAGGATCGTCTGAAGGTTTTTTAAACTCTTTGCCAGTTGTTAATTGCGTCTGCAATTTCTGCATGTTCGTTAAATTATAATTTAAATCTCTCATGAAGTTGTTTGTCATCATATTATTTGTAACTCTCATTTTATCACCAACCTATATTAGGATATTTACTATCTTTTTAATCCATTAATAACAACATCAAGTAATTCATCTACTGTTGAAACAATCTTAGCATTTGCTGAATATGCATGTTGATATTGGATTAAATTTGCCATTTCTTCATCTAATGATACACCTGAAACGGATTCTTTAGCTTGTTGAAAACCAGCAATTAAAGTTGTCTGATTTATACCGATTCTCTTTGCCTCTTGTGTCTGTATACCAAGTTCATCAATAACATCTTTAAAATAATTATCTGTTGTAGTTCCAGAAGTGTTATTTTTTAAAGTATTCACTCCTACAGAATTTAATTCAAATGCTCCACCAGTAATACTAGTATTAAATTCTGCTCTTGTTGTAGTCTCTTTAAGATCACCAAGTTTCATAAATGCATTACGAAGTTGAGCAAGTGTAAGAGCCCTATTACCATCAGTGTTACCATTTTCTGTATTGTTTTTGGTAAATGCATAATTATCATCATTGGTTCTAGTCTTTATTCTCATAACATCTTTAAGAATCTCTTCATTAATTGTAATATTACCTGCAGTAATTTCACTCTCTGCGAGAATTGTATCACCTATATTCTCTAGTTCTCCACTATTATACTTAGCTATATCCTTATTCAAGAAAAACGGTAAAAAATCAACATCTTTAGATTTTAGTTTTCCATCAGGAACAACTTCAAACTCAAGTAACAATTCAGCTCTAGTCTTTCCAGCTATAGTTGTATTCACTGAAGAAACACCACTATGAATACTATTAATAGCCATAGCTAATCCCTTAGCTAACTTATCCATCTGTTCCATATACTTATCTACATCTTTTTGAACTGATTGAAGTCCATTTAGTTTTCCTTTTGATGGTTCAAATAATCCAAGTTCACTTCTAAATCCATCTTTCGTGATTTTTTTTGTTGCTCCATTAAGTTCCGCATAAGGTTCACCTTCTTGATTTGCCCATAAAACCCTTGTCTCTTTAATCTGTCTTATTACTCCCGCTCTATCTTCTTTTGGAATCCCCGTAAGATCAACTGTAATAGGCTTACCAGGCTCATTAGAATTCCCAAGTTTATGGGTTTCTAACGTTATCTTATCACCACTTGGGTCAACAATAACTCCACTGATATACGAAAATCTAGAAACAGACATATTTGGATCTTTTCTTACTAGAAGCTTTTCAGCTCCTCCTGGTATAGTAGTTGAATCTTGAGCAGTCAAATCTTGTCCGTAAAAACTTTGTTTTTTTACATCAATATTCATTAAAGAACTCAATTGGTCTATTAGCAAATCTCTTCTATCCATTAAATCATTTGGTTCTTGTTCAGAAACTTTAACACTTATAATCTGCTGATTTAAATCATCTATTTGAGCAAGAACATTATTAACTTCAAAAACACTTTCCTTTATTTGAAGGTTAGTATTCTCCTTTAATTTATTCAACTGATCATAGTTATGGTTAAGTTCATCTGCAAGTGCTTTTGATTGTTGAGCAACAACTGTTCTTGCATTTGAACTCTGTGGTTGCTTTGAAAGTTGATGCCATGAGTCATAGAACTTACCTAAAAGACCTGAAATTCCAGTATCAGAAGGTTCATTGTAAATATTTTCAATCTCTCCTAGCAACGCTTCTCTTGCCTCATACTTTCCTTGTGTACTAAGTTCACCTCTTATTTGGAAATCGATAAATTCATTTCTTACTCTCTGTACTGTAGCTACTTCAACACCTGTACCAAGTTGACCTGGTCCAATATATGAGTTCATAGATGGAGCCATAAACGGATTTGTAGTTTGTAGTTGCGCTCTTTGTCTCGAATATCCTTCTGTATTTGCATTAGCCACATTATGATTTGTAATTCCTATTGAATACTGTTGAGCAGACATCCCTCTTTTTGCTATATTAAATATTGATAATAATCCTGACATAATATCACCTCTTCACTTTACCATACGAATTATATACATTAGCTCTTTTACTATTTGGTTTCAATGTATTTAGAAGTTGATTTGTAAAACTCAGCTTCTGCTTAAGAATCAAATCATTTGTTTCCTTCTGCATTGTTAAAGCCTCTAACTGCCTTCTGATATCTTTATAAAGTTCACTTATTTGAGAGTCTCCACTCTTATCCACAACAGTTTTCATGCTAGTATCACCTAATAAACTTCTTCTTTCCATCTCAATTTCAGCTATATTCTTTGATGCACTCTGAATTTTCTTAACACATTCTTCCATTTCCAACAATGAATCACTTGCTATATATCTATGTTGTTCTTCAAGCAAGTTAAGCAAATTTTCTAATGCATCATGTTCCCTATCCATGATTCCAAAAATCTTATCTCTCATTATTTCCTCCTAAATTAGGCACATTCAAGAAATAAACTAAACTTCTTCTCCCTTAATGTGACCCATTATCTTTTTAGCAAGAAGTTCGCTATTAACTTTGTATGTTCCATTCTCAACTTTTTCTTTAATCTCAGTAACCAATTTTTCTCTATCTTCCTTGTTAAGAGAATCTATTTTACTAAGCTTTCTACCTATATCAGAAATTTGAATTTTATCTTTCTCACTTCTGATTTGAGTACTAGTACTCTTATTAATATTTTTACTATAGTATTGGTTAACATAATTTGTTCTTATTCCATTAATTTTCATATCCACACCTCAGATATTAATCTCTTTTTTATTTTCTACTTCTATTATCGTAATTTATCTTTCAAAGTTTACTAGTTTCATTTAGTTTTTATTGATACTATCATTATTATTGTTCTTAATTTAAATTCAAAAGGATTAAATGTGGATTTAACCAAAGAGAATTTTAATTCAAAGAATAATGCACAGAGAACAAAGAATAAATTTAGATTTCTTGAATAAATTAAGTTTTCAACTAAGAAATCATATCTAATTTTAAAAAGCAATAAACTCATAAGAGAATATTTCTCTTATGAGTTTATTTAAAAAAATTACCATTTTAAGATTTTGCTTTAATCCTTATTTAAATCAAAGATATTCTGAAGAATTAAGAATATCAACAATATTTGTTCTTTGTTCTCTATTCTCTGTTCTTTATCTCCCTAGACTTTTAATTCTATCTTCATTACTTATGATACTAGTAATCCTAACCCCAAAATTCTCATCAACAACAACTACTTCACCATAAGCTACTTTCTTACCGTTAATAAGAATTTCAACTGGCTCTTCTGTTAACTTATCCAACTCTATTAATGAACCACTTCCTAATTCAAGCACATCTTTTATATTCAACTTAGATCTACCAAGAACAACTGAAACTTCAAGAGGTACATCTAAAATTAAATCAATATTTTGATGCTGCGGAACCATTCCAGCACTATTAAGTTGCTGAAATGATGCTGATTGAACATTTACTGGTTGTACAGGTGTCATATTATCATACATATTATTACTTCCCATCATCCCAACATTGCCTTGTTGTTGCTGTTGATATACAGGCTGATTATACTGCATCCCTTGAGGATTATTATTTACAACCTGAGGTTGCGACTGTTGTTGTGGATTATTATTTATAGGAATTTGAGAAACACTTTCTTCAATTCCTTTTACTTCAACGATAGTCTGTGTTTCAACTTCCACATCAGTACCCATCATAATAGAAATTATTTTTCTCGCTGTTTTAACAGGAAGAATCTGCATTATATTACTATCAACAAGATCTCCTATTGCTAATTTAAATGATACCTTAACCACCGCTTCATCATCTGTAAGTTCACCTGATATTTGCGATGAATCATCGCAAACCTTTGATACTGGAGGTGAAATATTAACTTCTCTTGCAAACATTGTAGCCATAGATGTAGCTGCTGAGCCAATCATTTGATTCATAGCTTCTGAAACTGCACTTATTTCAATTTCAGATAACTCAGCAGTATCTCCTACTATACCATCTCCGCCCATCATAAGATTAGCCACTACAGCGGCATCAGACACCTTCATTAATAGCAAGTTATTTCCAATAATACCACTTGTATATTTCACATCAAGCGCAATATTTGGTGTCTCAAAATCTGATTTGATTTTCCTCAAGTTAGTCGTAGCAACTATTGGAGTAGTAATATTAACCTTATGTCCAATAATCTGTGATAACGCAGTTGATGCTGATCCCATTGATATATTTCCAACCTCACCTAAAACATCTTTTTCAAGATCGGTTAAAATTTCTTCAACCTCATTGTCTAGGGAGGTAGTACTAGCTTCGCTAGTTTCACTATCTCCGCCTAAAAGAGCATCTATTTCTTCCTGTGACAGAAACCCATTATTCATTTTCTTCCACATCCTTATCTATAATATCTAGCACTTGAATCCCTCTGCTCTTTCCAATAATTCCTGGCTTACCATAAAAATATGTTTTATCCATAATTTTGACCTTAACAGGTTCTGTTGATTTTTTATTCAGAGTCAGAACATCTCCTGTTTTTAAACTTAAGAAATCTTGAACATTTATGGTCGCATCCCCTAATACTCCAGTCAACTCCACATTAACTACATTCAGTCTTTCTTTTATCTTTGTTTTAGATTCAAGTTTATCCGCTTCATTTCTACCTCTAAACCAATATTGAACTTCTAATTTATCCAAAATCTTCTCAACACTTAAGAAAGGAATACATAAATTAATAAATGTATGATTTTTTCCAAGATCAACCGAAAAAGTTATCAGTGCAACAGATTCATTAGGTGCCAGTGTTTGATTTAATGCTGGATTTGTTTCTACACCCACCACTTCAGACTGAACTTCCAATACATCTTCCCATGCTAATTTCATATTAGAAATTAGCCCTTCATTCATTTTAGTAATAATATTCTTCTCAATATCAGTGAATTCTTTACCCTTAAACTTCTTATCCCCTGTTCCACCTAAAAGTATATCTAAAACCTGATATACATAGTCTGGATTAGTTTCAAAGAGAAGGTTTCCTTCTAAAGGATATAATCTAAAAATTGTCAATACAGTTGGGTTAGGTATATTCCTAATAAATTCTTCATACGTAAACTGTTGCATTGTTTCGATTTTAATTTTTACACTTTTTCTAATTTGTGCTGAAAGGTACGTAGAAATAATTCTTGCAAAATTTTCATGTATCAATTCTAACGTCCTTAAGTGTTCTTTAGAAAACTTGTTAGGAGTTTTAAAATCATAAACCTTAATCTTCTTTTCTCCTTCTTCCTGAGCAACAGTTTCTGCTGCTATTTCACCGGAAGATAATGCGGATAGTAATGAATCTATTTCGTTCTGAGATAAAACTTCTGACATACCATTACCTCATTCCTTAATTTATTAATCTACCTACGTCGATTAAAGTAACTATCCTATCATTAAAATTAAGCACACCTCTGATGTAATTTTTCTCTCTATTATCTTCATAATTTTCAATAATAGATTCATCTATATCCAAAACTTCTTCAACAGTATCCACTGCTATACCAACAGCTTCATCACCTATTTTAATAATGATAGTACTATCATACTCTTCTTTTTTTCCTTTAACATCCAAAAGCAAATTTAAATCTAAAAGTGATATAACATTACCTCTAAGATTTATTAAACCTTTAATATACTTAGGAGCTTTAGGTACACGTGTTACTTCCATCATATCTGTAATGTTCTGCACTACCTCAGTTTTTACGGCAAATTGTTCTTCGCCTAAATTAAAAATGATTACTTGCACAAAATCACTCCTTATCCAATAACTTTTTTAATAGCTTCTAATACCCTGTCTGCTTGGAAAGGTTTTACTATAAAGTCTTTAGCTCCTGCTCTAATTGCATCCATTACCATAGTCTGTTGACCCATTGCAGAACACATTATTATTTTAGCATTTGGTTCAAAAGCTTTAATATTTTTTACTGCTTCAATACCATCCATATCAGGCATTGTTATGTCCATAGTTACTACATCTGGTTTCTCTTGTTTATAAAGTTCAACTGCTTGAACTCCATTTGCAGCTTGTCCTACAACTTCAAATCCATTTTTCTCCAAAATATCCTTAATCATCATTCTCATAAACGCAGCGTCGTCAACTATTAATACTCTAGCCATTTTTTCATAACCTCCATTATTTTACTCCTAGTGAACTAAGTATTTTTTCTAAAGACCCAGGCATAGGGATATAGTAAAAATACCCTTGAATTTCTGTACCATCTTTAATGAATGCGGTCTCAATATCTAAAACACATTCATCAAATTGCTCTGATTCAATAAATGTTGTTGATAATATCGCTCCTAGCATATCGAAAGTGACAGCTGGTACTGACGGCATTAACAGCAAATTAGTGAATTTGCTAATTGCATTCATATATGAACCAGAAATAATGTTTCCAATTTCGCAGAGAGCAGAAGCTCCCATCTCTGAAATTTCTTCTTCCTCTTGATGTGTTAGTTGCTTAATTATATCCATCCCAGTTTCTCTGGTAAAAATAAACAGTATATTTCCCGGTGCATCTCCTAGTACTCTAACAATTACACCAAGTACAACTTCTTCTCCACCTATTCTAGAAAAAATCTCATCAAATGAAACTATATTAACATTAGGAACTGTCATATCTATTTTGCTTCCCAACAACTGCGAAAGAGCTGTTGCTGCATTTCCTGCCCCTATGTTACCAACTTCTCTCAGTGCATCAAGTTGCATATTTGAAAGTTTACTATAGTCCATCAAAACCCTCCTTAGATTAATGCTGCTACATCTAAGATTAATGTAACTAATCCATCACCTAAAATTGTAGCACCTATATACTCTTTAAGATTTTGTAACGTTTTTCCTAAAGGTTTTATAACTATTTCTTGTTGCCCTAATAATCCATTTACCAATAAACCAACACTTTTTTCACCAACTTTTACAATTACAACATAATCTTTACTCTCTCCATTATGTTCAATATCCAAAACTTCGTTAACTCTTATTAATGGAATTACATTCTCATTAAAAATCATAACTTCTTTGTTATTAGTTCTCTTTATCATGTTTTCTTCATAGTCAAGTACTCTATCAATATATCCTAAAGATATAGCCATAGTCTCGTCACCTATTTTAACAAGTAAAGCTTGAATAATTTGAAGAGTAAGCGGTAATCTTATTATAAAAGTTGTACCTTTACCAAGTTCACTAATAACATCAACAGTTCCGCCTAGAGAAGCTATTTTAGTCTTAACAACATCCATACCTACTCCTCTACCTGAAACATCAGTCACTTGCTCACTTGTACTAAATCCTTGTGCGAAAATCAGATTCTTTATATCATGCTCAGACATATTCTCAGTATTAATACCCTTTTCTTCTGCTTTCATCCTGATTCTTTCTACATCAAGACCAGCTCCATCGTCTTCAACCTTAATAACAGCTTTAGTACCTTCTGGGTATGCACTAAGTTTAATATGTCCTTTACTACTTTTACCATTTGAAATTCTTTGTTGTTGACTTTCAATCCCGTGATCTGCAGCATTTCTCAAAAGATGTAGTAGAGGATCACCAATCTCATCTATTACGGTTCTATCAAGTTCAGTATCAGATCCCTGAATTGAAAACTCAATTTCCTTGTTTAATTCAACAGATAAATCTCTTATCATTCTAGGGAATCTATTGAAAACAACATCAAGTGGTAACATTCTAATTTTCATAACAAGATCTTGTAAATCAGATGTTGTTCTTGCTATCTGTTCAAGCGTCTCATTTAAATCATTTAATTTATGGTTACTTGAAATCTGTTCAAGTCTTGTCCTATGAATAACTAATTCAGATACCATTGTTAAGAAATTATCCAATCTCTCTAGGTCAACCCTAACAGATTGATGTACTTTTTTCTTAGCAACAGTTTTCTCATCTTCCTTTGATTCTTTTTGTGTTTTTTTATTAACATCACTTTTTTTCAAAGGTTGATTAATCTTATTTTTAGTTTCTTCGACATCCTTTTCTTCTATCTCAATTTCCTTATTTATTATATCATGTTTTACACTATTCTTTTCAAGATTTATTTTTTTTATTTCCACATTATCAATCTCAGAAATAGATAAAATTGTTTTTTCAATAGTTTCAGTATCAGTTTTAGAAAGATAAACTAATTCAATTTCAAACTCAAAGTTTTCATTTTCAATATCTTCAGCATTCGGACAAGATTTTATTATTTCTCCATATTCCTCTAAAGCTTTAAAAACTAAAAATGCTCTCGCAGATTTTAAAAGCGTATTACTATCGAAAGTGATTTTCAAGTAATATGATGAAAAGCTTTTTGTTAATGCTTGTTTCATAACATTTAAATCATATTCATTTAAATCCATCACATCACTGTAATGCAACTCATGTTTTAGACTATTAGTTTTTAGATTTATTTTATTTATTTCCACATTATCAATCTCAGAAATAGATAAAATTGTTTTTTTAATAACTTCAGAGTCAGATTTTGAAAGATAAACCAGTTCAATTTCAAATTCAAATCTTTCGTTTTCTATATCTTCAGCACCAGGATTAGATTTTATTATTTCTCCATATTCCCCTAAAGCACTAAACACTAAGAATGCTCTTGCTGATTTTAAAAGTGTATTACTATCAAAAGTAATCTTTATATGATATGATGAAAAATCATTAATTGATCCTTGTTTCATAACACTTAAATCATATTCATTCAAATCCATCACATCAGTATAATCAAAAAAATCTTTTTCTTCTTGGCTCTCTATTGTAATAGCAACTTCTTTTGCAGGACTGGATTCCCCTTGAATAACAGCTACTTCCTTAAGAGAATCCATTAATTTTTGGATATCAGTATTATCTTCCACACCTTCTGAAATATTGTTCACCATAGTTTCCAAGGTATCTAAACATTTAAAGAGTACAGTAACCATTTTTTGTGTTACTTTCAGTTCTCCTTCTCTGAACTTTGTAAGAACGTCTTCCATTTTGTGTGTTAATTCAGAGATTTTAACATATCCCATAGTTGCAGACATCCCTTTTAATGTATGCGCAACTCTAAATATCTCATTTACTTTATCAATATCATCTGGATTCTGCTCTAACTCTAAAATAGAGTCATTTAATATCTGTAAATTTTCGATTGATTCCTCTAAAAACATTGAAAGGTATTGGGACGTATCCATAAACTTTCCTCCTTTATAACTTTTTGTAAATAAATGTAGAAGCCTTCTCAAATCCAAAATCTCTATAATTATATATACTCTCTGTAGCTCCTACAAATAGTAATCCTCCACTTTTCAGTGATTGTGAAAACTTCTGATAAATTTTATCTTTTATCTCCTGCTTAAAATATATAACAACGTTTCTACATACTATAACATCAAAATCTTTTTCATATGAATCCAATATAAGATCATGTTTTTTAAACGTTACCATACTTTTAATTGAAGGACTAATAATATATTTTGAATCATCCTTAGTGAAGTACTTAGAAAGCAAATTACTATCTATATTTTTTATTTCATTTTCATTAAAAATACCAGCTCTAGCTTTATTTAGAATAGTAGAATCAATATCTGTAGCTAAAATTTTATGCCCTTTACCAGCATTATTAATACTTAGAATCATTGCAATAGAATATGGTTCCGCCCCAATAGAACACGCAGCGCTCCATATTTTAAGCTTTTGCTTACTATTTGCTTCCTTTACTAAAATATTCTTAAATTCATCAAAAATATCAGGATTCCTAAAGAACTCAGTAACATTTATTGTGACAAAGTCTAGAAATTTTTGTCTTTGGTCTTTGTCTGTTTCTAAAAGTTTTATGTATTCTTCAACTGTTTTAACCCCAATCCTTGACATGAGACTTAATAACCTTCTGTGTAATTGCGTCTCTTTATATGCTGTTAAATCAATTTTCAACTCATCTTTAACCCATTTTTTGAAATATTCTAGATTCATAATGTTTTCCGCCTTGTCATAGATACTATTTTATCAGCTATTTTATCCAGTGGTAAAACTTCATCAACCTTGCCTGTTTCAAAAGTAGCTTTAGGCATTCCATATATGGTACATGTCTCTTGCGCTTCTGAAATAGTATAACCACCAGCGTCCTTTACTTGCTCAGTTCCTTGTGCACCATCTTTTCCCATACCAGTTAACACAACACTTAATATTTTCCCATCGTATTCCTTTACGGCAGATTCAAACAGTTTATCAACAGCTGGTCTAACTCCCCACATAGTTGGTTCTTTATTTAACGCAATATGTCCACCTTTAACTTCCATATGACTACCACCTTGCGCAATATATATTGTATCTTTTTCTATTTTACAGCCATCGTATCCCTCAACAACACTCATCTTACAATTAGCATTTAATCTTTCAGCAAATGCCTTTGTAAACCCTATTGGCATGTGTTGAACTACAAATATTGGGACACCTAGCATAAATGGTAATTCAGTCAAAACATTGTATAAAGCTTTAGGTCCTCCAGTTGATGCTCCAATCACTACTGCTCTAATATCTTTATTGACGAAATCTTTTTTGCTCACAGCACTGCTTTCAGTTCTTTTTGTTAATGTTCTTTTTCTTTCATAGCTAATATTGATATTACTTTTTGTTGCAGCTCTAATTTGATTTACTAATCGGTCTTTAACAGTATTGATATCTAAAGATATTGAACCTGAAGGTTTTTCAATAAAATCAAATGCACCTCCATGAAGACAATCAATCGTTAACTTTTTAGCTCTTTCTGAAACACTACTTAATACAATTACAGGAATATTTATTTTCCTTTTCTCCATCTCCTTAAGAGCTTCAATTCCATTCATCTTTGGCATCTCTATATCTAGTGTGATCAAATCTGGTTTTACTGTTTCAAGCTTTTTAAACAACTCTTCACCATTTCTAACTTTATCAATAACCTCTAAATCTACTTCTTCGTTAATCATATCACTTATAATTTTTCTCATCAAAGCAGAATCATCAACCACTAGTATTTTCTTTTTTTCCATTAAAATCACTCCATTAAATTACCTTAGTTCCTTCACCTACTGTTTTTATTGATACATTACCATCATTAGCATCTAGAATCATTGTTCTTCCTCTATTTCCTCTTAATTCTTCAGAAATTATTTCTATGTTTAAATCATTTAATTGTTTTTTAACTGCAACACAGTTTCTTTCACCAATATCCATTACCATTTTTTTATCACTGAAATTAAACATAGAAGCACCACCTGCAACCTTTGCAACTATATTGTTCTTAAATGCGCCTAATTTCAACATTTCATTATAAAGTTCTCTTATAGCAAGATCTGCAAATTTGTATTTATTAGTTGTATTTGAAAACTGAGTGCTGTCAGGCAACATTATATGCGCTAACCCCCCAATTTTTTTTTTATTATCGTAAAGAGCTATACCTACACAAGAGCCTAAACCTACAGTTATTATAGTATTTGGAGATTTAGTAATTTTACAATCTCCAATTCCAACCCTTAATTGTTCAGAATCCATATTATCCTTCTATAGCTTTCTTTTCATCATCTGAAAGGATCGATCTTAGATTTAGGAAAATAATAATTTTATTTTCAAATTTAATAAGACCTTTCATGTATCTCTTGGAAATACCTTTTATTATTTCAGGTGGCTCTTCAATATTTTCTATTTTAATATCTCTTACTTCACTGACAACATCAACTAGTATACCTAATTTGCTATTTCCTTCTTTTGCAACTATAATTTTTGAATCATTAATATCTTTGGTTTTATCTTCTACAAGTGAAAACCGCTTGGAAAGTTTTAAAATTGGTAAGATACTACCTTCATAATTTCTTACTCCTTCTATAAAAGGTGGTGCATCTGGTAGAGGAGTAGGCACTTCATATCCTAGAATTCTCTCCACTTCCATTATATCTGCTGCATAATATTCATTGTTAATACAGAATATCAGAATCTTTATTTCTTCATTCATCTTTGATTCCTCCTATTAGGCATATTCAAATAAATAACTAGTAAGTATGCTAGTATATTTTCATACTCCTTTATTCTTTTATTTTCTCCACAACAATTTCTCCATTTCCATCCAAATAAGCATGTACATTCTTACATTCTTCTTCAATTATATGTTCTATCTTTCCAATAATTAATTTAGTATTTGGAAATGCTTTTTCGATATAAATATGCCCATCTTTATCTACTTGAAGAGTAGTCCTAACTCTACCACCACTACCAACAATACTGCATTTTATTTCTTTTCTTGCTTGTAGTGTTCCTCCTCTAGCTACAGATTTCTCAACAAAATATATATTCCCATCAGCAAAAATCTCTGATATATATTCACCCTTACCATTAATATATACATCACCATAACTTACAACCTTAGAATCTTGTATATAGTTTAATTTAATATCTGATTGTGTGAACTCATCACAGTAAATCTTATCTTTCTCATTTTTTAATAAAATCAATAGATTTTTTAATTCCGATATGTCTTTTATGTTTATAGGCCCTAACCCTGTTAGTTTTTTCTTTAATATATTAACAACCGACTTCAACCCTTCGCCTTTGCAAGCTACTAATGTTTCATACTCTTCAATATCTTTATCAAGTTTTTTAAACCTTTTTTCTATGATTATTTTAACCACTTCTCCAAGTTTAATATTTTCACCCAACATTTTTCCATCAAACACCTGTTCGCTCATATTTTTGAGTTCATTTATAGTAGAGTAGAGATTATTTAAAGAGTTGAATATTTTTTTCTTAAAAACTTCATCTTTACCCGATGAAACATTTGAAGTCATTACATTTCCATTAATGGTTATATCCTGTTCTGATATAATTTCAGCGCCTGAGGCACCACTATGAACAACAACAGATTTTCCACTCTGCACTTTCATACCATCTAATATTTCACCAAAAATTTCAATATTACCATCAAACTTAACATCCCCAGTAGCAACATCAACATTTCCATTTATTACACAGACAGGTTCTATGGAAAATGTATATCCTTTCTTTACAGGTTTACCGGTTTCAACTGCAATAATCTTATTATCAATCAAAGTACATCCCTTACCAGCATTAATACTGATTTTCTTACCTTCATTTGCAGTTATCTTGTTTCCATAAACATCTTTTCCATCTATTGCTGTTACACCTTTTATAAGTTCACACAGCACCTCTCCGCTTTTTATAGTTTGGATATGACCAATTGATTTAAAATCCACGTTTCCTTTGTTATCTTTGATAGCAACCTTATTCTCATTATATTTCAATATAAGCCGATCGTCAGAGCCATTTTCTGGAAGAGCACCTCGTGCTACAATCAACTTATCAGTTTTGTTATTTTTAGATAAATTTTTGATATTATCCATTATGATTCCATTAATTATTTTGAATTTACTAAGCACTTCAAGGATATCCTCTACACTATATGCTGGTGGAAATATCTCCTCTTCGACTGATGATCCTACTATAAGATCAGTCATTTCCTGTGATTCCTTTATTCCATAAACCCTTTTAGGTGTAATTTCCAAATTAATATATGCTTCAGTTTTATCATCACTTATAGAGACATTTAATTCTCTTTTACCTTCAACCACTACTCCTGTCCAAGTAATATCGTCTTCTTCAGCTAGCGCAGTTTTTCTTTGAATTTCATCACCATTCAATTTAAGGATAATTTCTTTAGAAGGAGTTATTGTTGCTTTTCTCCCCCCATCTATAGGATTAATCACTTGAATCTTATCGCCATTTATGATTATTTTTCCATCAAGATCCTTAACGATAGGTTTCTTTACAGATATTTTAAAAGACTTACTAAAAAGGCTCCTCTTTTTCTCAATTATCTCATACTCTATTTCATTAATATCCATTTCCAATTCAATAGCTGCTTTTTTAAGACATTCTTCAACAGAACTACCTATGAAAACTCTCATATCATCCACTTTTTCACCCCCCCTATAGATATTATACCATACTCAATACATTATATAATAAGTTATCGTTTGTTTTTGACAATTCTTTATAATTTAAACAAGCTTTTTTGCAGTTTTTTAGTTCTATTAACTTCTCAATTCCGCTTGTTCTTTAATATTGTTTTCACATTCTAATTCATAGCAACTCATCAGTTCGCTAATCATCCTATTACTAGAAGATTCTAATTTAAAATTTCCTATTTTTTTTATTGGTAGAACTTTTGGTGATGTACCACTTATAAATGCACCATCCATATTTTGAATTTCTTCTTTCTTGATAACTCGCTCTTCAAACCCATACCCTTCTCTCTTAATTATTTCAATTATCTTCATCCTTGTAATTCCCTGAAGCACTTTTTCCCCCCTTGGAGTTATAAATCTTTCTCCCTTCACAAAGAAAATATTGGACTTACTACCTTCAGTAATTTCTTTCTCTTTATTGATTAATATAACTTCAAAAGCATTTTCCTCTGTTATTATTTTTTTTATACGTTCTTTATATTGAAGATTAAGAACTTTTGCATTAGGATCATCTCTTTCAATTTCAACACATACTGTTTTAATTCCTTGATTATAAAGATAATCTTCTGGATAGTAATGATCTATAAAATAAACATAATAATTAATTTTATTATTATTAACCTCAATCAAAATCTGTACATTACCATTCAAAATATTACTTTTATCACCCAAGCAATTAATGGAACACTGTATTTTTTTAAATAATTCTTCTTTATTAAATCTAATATTTGAATATTTCATGCTAATGGATTTAAATAATCTTATTATATGTTCATTTAAAAATAATGGTTTACCGTCTATTAAACGCAAAACTTCATATATCAAATACTCACTGTCAACTACAATAGTTTGAGTTTTACTATTTTTTTCTTCACCATCTTTAATATAAAATGAACCTCTAATATCAATCGTATTTTTCATATTTACCTCCATCTTAGTATTTCAATTGTCTCATGCGCTTTCTTATAATTAATTAATCTTGGATTTCCAACTAAATTCATCAAAGGAAGATCTGATAGGGAATCCGAAAACATATATGAATTTTCAAAATCAATCTCTTTTCCTTCTGCTTTCAATACTTCTCTTAATCTCTTAACCTTTTCTTCACCTTTACAATTAAAACCTTCAATAACATTGCAGTATTTTATCCCTTCTTCACTACGCTTCATTTTTGTTCCTATTATCATATCAACCTCTTTAATGTTATATAGCTCATTAAGATAAAATTCTGGTGAAGCTGAAATAAGGTATATTAGAAAGCCCTGCTTCTTTAGTTCTTTTATCATATTAATTGCATCTTTATATAAAATCTTACTTAATCGCTTTTCATAAAAATCCTTAACAATCTCTTTCATATCATCCTCGTGAATATTATTAATAAATCCTAGAAAACTTTCTTTTGATTCATGAGCTGTTGATTTTCCAGTTAAATATGAAAGGCCAGAAATAATATTTTTAGGAAGATGTTTTACCAGTTTTGGATTTTTTTTTACCATAAAAGAGTAAAATTGTATTAACGTTTCTTTTCTAGTCAATGTGAAATCCACATCAAATATTGCTAATTTATCCATTTTAATCTCCTTTTAAACGTATTAAAAGCTGGCAACAAGCACCAGCTATTAATCTCTTAGATTTCTCTTTCTTCTAAAATTCTTTCATAAAACTCTGATGCTTCTTCAAACTCTTCATCAGTTGGAACAACTAATTCTCCAACTTCTTCATCGCCTTCAACTTTAAAAATATAGTAATTCTCATCATCAGGAGAAATCAATACAGCGTATTCATTACCCTTAAATTCAAATCCCTCTATAATTTCGCATTTTATTATTTCTCCACTTTCATCTTGAAGATCTACAAACATAGGCTCATGCCCGCATCCACATTCTTCATTATGGTCATGTCCACATCCACACTCGTGATCGTGTTCATTACTACATCCACAATTCTTTTCAGTCATAAATAAAACCTCCTTAGCCTTTTATAATTACATTTTACTCTCTTTTACCTTAATTTAAAAGCAAAAATTTCATTTTAAAGAAATAATTTATTATTTTTTTCTACTCTATATTAATTTTTAACATAATTTATGTTAATTATACATGAAAAGATAAAGAACAGATTTGAAAATCAAAAAAGAAAACCAAACCCTACGGTTTGGCTTTCTTTTTTATATTTTTGACTATTGATTAGCTAATTTCTTGTAATTTTCTAATCTTTCCTTAGCATCAGCTTCAACTTTATCGAATAATTGTTGAGCGATTTCTGGTTTAACTTTTTCAAGAGCTGCGAATCTTACTTCACCTTTAATAAACTCTTGGAAATCACCTGTTGGCTCTTTAGAATCTAATGTAAATGGATTTTTACCTTCTTCTGCAAGAGTTGGGTTAAATCTGTACAGTGCCCAGTATCCGCACTCTACTGCTTTTTTCATTTCTTCTTGAGTAGTACCCATTCCTTTTTTGATTCCGTGGTTGATACATGGTGCGTATGCGATAACTAATGATGGTCCATCATAGTTTTCAGCCTCTGTAATAGCTTTAATCGTTTGGTTTTTATCTGCACCCATACCAATTTGCGCAACATATACATAACCATAACTCATAGCCATCATACCAAGATCTTTCTTCTTAACTCTCTTACCTCCAGCAGCAAACTTAGCAATTGCAGCAGTTGGTGTAGATTTTGAAGCCTGACCTCCTGTATTAGAGTAAACCTCTGTATCCATTACAAAGATGTTAATATCATCTCCTGAAGCAAGAACGTGATCAACTCCACCGTAACCGATGTCATAAGCCCATCCGTCTCCACCAAATATCCAAACAGATTTCTTAACTAAGTATTCTTGCTTCTCTAAGATTTCTTCTGCTATACAGTTAGACTTTTCTGCTTCTAATAATGGTAATAATCTATCTCTTATTTCTTTACCTTTTTCACCATCTTTAAAGTTTTGTTTCCACTCAACTAATGTAGTTTTTAATTCTTCACTTAAGTCACTACCTTGAGCTTCTTCAGCTAAAATTAATAATCTATCTCTCATTTGTGCAACAGCTAAGTACATTCCATAACCATACTCTGCGTTATCCTCGAATAAAGAGTTAGCCCAAGCTGGTCCGTGTCCTTTATCGTTAGTAGTGTATGGAGTTGCAGGAGCACTTCCACCCCAGATTGAAGAACATCCAGTAGCGTTAGCAATAAGCATTCTGTCTCCATATAATTGAGTTATAAGCTTAGCATATGGAGTTTCTCCACATCCAGCACAAGCACCAGAGAATTCAAATAACGGCTTCTCAAATTGGCTTCCTTTAACTGTCGTTTTATTCATTGGGTTAGTCTTTTCAGGAAGTTTAACTAAGTGATTGTATCTCTCTTGTTCTACTTCTTGAGTACTTAATGCTTCCATAACTAATGCTTTCTTTGGAGCTGGACAAATGTCAGCACAGTTTCCACATCCAGTACAATCCAGAACCGATACTCCCATAGAATATTTAAGTCCTTCAAATCCTTTTCCACCTTTAGCGTCAAGAACTTTTGTTCCTTCTGGTAGATTATTAACATCTTCATCTGTTAATAAGAATGGACGTATTACAGCGTGAGGACATACATATGAACATTGATTACATTGAATACAATTATCAGCTATCCACTCTGGTACGTTTACACCAATACCTCTCTTCTCATAAGCAGATGTTCCTTGTGGGAATGTACCATCAGCTCTATCAGCAAATGCACTTACTGGAAGGATATCTCCTTCTTGTGCATTCATAACGTCAGCAATTTCAACCATGAAATCCCATCTATCTTCATTTACTTCTGCTTCTTCAACAGTTATGTTTTTCCATGTTTCTGGAACTTTAACCTCAACTATTGCCTCAATTCCTCTGTCAATTGCATCATAGTTCATGTTAACAACTTTTTCACCTTTTTTACCGTAAGATGTAACCACTGCTTCTTTAAGGTATTTTACAGCATCTTCCATAGAAATAATATCTGCTAATTTAAAGAAAGCTGATTGCATTATCATGTTAATTCTTCCACCAAGACCAATTTCTTGAGCAATTTTAACAGCGTTAAGAGTGTAGAACTTAATTCCATGCTCTGCAATATATTTTTTCATTTTTGATGGTAATTTCTCTTCTAACTCTTCAACACTCCAAAGAGTATTAAGTAAGAAAGTTCCATTATCTTTTATACTTCTTAAAACATTATATTTATTTACATATGCTTGGTTGTGACAAGCAACATAGTCTGCTTTATTAATTAAATATGTAGATTTGATTTTTTCTTTACCAAATCTTAAGTGAGATACTGTAATACCACCTGACTTTTTAGAATCGTAAGAGAAGTATCCTTGAGCAAACATATCAGTTTTATCACCGATAATTTTGATAGCGCTCTTGTTAGCTCCTACAGTACCATCTGATCCAAGACCCCAGAATTGACAAGCTTTTGTACTCTTAGAAGCTACATCAATTGGTTTACCAACTGGAATTGAAGTATTAGTTAAGTCATCATTAATACCTACAGTAAATCCAGTTCTAAGAGAATCAGAGTTTAAGAAGTCATATACAGCAACTATTTGTGATGGAGTTGTATCTTTAGAACCTAGACCAAATCTACCACCAACGATAACTGGTCTATTTTCTTCGTTGTAATAAGCATCTCTAATATCTAAGTATAAAGGCTCTCCTGTTGAACCTGGTTCTTTAGTTCTGTCTAATACAGCAATTTTCTTCACTGTTTTAGGCATTTGCCCTAAGAAGTGCTTTATAGAGAATGGTCTGAATAAGTGAACTGATAATAAACCAACCTTTTCACCTTTTGCTACTAAGTAATCAATAGTTTCTTCAATAGTCTCACAAACTGATCCCATTGCAATAATTACTCTTTCAGCATCTTCTGCTCCATAGTAGTTGAATAATTTGTAGTCTGTACCAATAGCAGCATTAATTTTATTCATAGTTTCTTCTACTAATTCAGGTACTCTGTCATAGTAAGGGTTACAAGCTTCTCTAGATTGGAAGTAAATATCAGGATTCTGTGCAGTACCTCTAGTAACTGGGTGCTCAGGATTTAAAGATTTCTTTCTGAAAGCTTTAATATCGTCCATACAATCAGAAGATAATTCTGCTAATTGATCGTAATCCCATACTTCAATTTTTTGTAATTCGTGTGATGTTCTGAATCCATCGAAGAAATGTAAGAATGGTACTCTTCCTTTTATAGCACTGATATGAGCAACAGGAGCTAAGTCCATAGCTTGTTGTACACTGTTAGATGCTAATAAAGCAAAACCTGTTTGTCTAGTAGCCATAACATCTTGGTGATCACCAAAAATTGATAAAGCTTGAGCAGCAATTGCTCTTGCACTAACATGGAAAACACCTGGTAATAATTCTCCAGAAATCTTATACATGTTAGGTACCATAAGTAAAAGACCTTGAGAAGCAGTAAAAGTTGTTGTTAGAGCTCCTCCTTGTAACGATCCATGCACTGCACCAGCAGCACCAGCCTCTGATTGCATCTCTACAACTTTAACCTCTTGGCCAAAAATGTTTTTTCTTCCTTGAGATGCCCATGCATCAGCTTTTTCTCCCATATCAGAAGATGGAGTGATTGGGAATATAGCCGCAACATCTGTATAAGCATAAGCAACGTGAGATGCAGCAGTATTACCATCCATTGTTTTCATAATTCTATTCATCGCAAACCCTTCTTTCTTTGTGTTTTTTAAAGGATAAATTTTTAACAATGTAACAATACACCATTCTACACAAAAATTATAGCAAAAATTTCGCATAAATGGAACAAGCAGAGGGAAAAAAAATAAAAAATTTTCCTATGTTTTTATACCCTCTTGGAAATTAATCTATAATTTAGTTTTAAAACCAATACTCATAACAATTTCATCATTTTGTATTGTAAAACCAAGTCTAATATAACATCTTTATCTTTTTTTTGCAAATTAATTGCAAGAAAAATCGAGGTTATAATTATTAATTTTTTATTAAATCACTTATTATTCTATAATTTTCATATTAATATTTTACAATTTAAGTCTAAAATTACTAAATTAATAAGTTAACATTTTTTTCCCGTACTCAAAACATTTATCTAAATCTTGCTTTGATGGAGCTTCTTGGATTATGTATTTATCAATTACATCAAAATCATAATCTAGCATAGTTTTTATCCATTTATCCATAAATTCTCCTTTATCCCAACCGAATGAACCAAAAAGAAAACATTTTTTATTTTCAACAGGTATTAATTTAAATTCAGTTATAAAGGGCTGCATCTCATCAGTTTCAATAGTATTTCCATCCATTGAAGGACACCCAAATGCCACTATATCAGAGTCTAACACATCATTAACTTTCGCATCTCTAACTCTTAATAATTTTACAATTGCTCCTTCTAATTCGGCACCTTTTGCCACTCTCTCTGCCATCGCTTCTACATGTCCTGAAGAACTATAATAAATAACCGTAACCTTTTTCATCTAATTTCCTCCTTTTGGATGTATATACATCCAATAATTGATTAACGGACTTTAAATAATAATCCATTAATCAATTATATTTTTTCTTAATGTTCCTTTTTTTATTTATTAAGATTTAAATTTATTTTATAAATACGAAAGATTCTTCTTATTACCAATTAAATTCTCACATATTTTTGTTCATATTTTCTATTTACTATTTTCTAAAATCACTTTAATAACATTGTCTAGGCCATTCTTGAGTTTGCTTTTTTTCATATTATCGATATATTTATCCCTGTCTCTTTCAAGTTTTTCTAATGCATCAAAAATATTTTCGCTATTTAAAGAATCATCATCTAAAACTATGCTAAATCCATTTTTCTCGAAAGATTGAGCATTCAAAATTTGATCTCCTCTGCTTTGACTCTTTGACAAAGGTATTAAGATATTCGGTTTATTTAAATATAAGAACTCAAAAATAGAATTCGCACCAGCTCTACTTATTATAATATCTGCTAGTTTTAAAATATCTTTTAATTCATCTGAAACATACTCGAACTGAATATAGCCGTTATATTTATCAAATTCTTTATTAATATTTCCTTTACCACAAAGATGCACTACATTATACTTTCCACAAATTTTTGGTAAAAGCTCTCTTATTTTATCATTAACATTTTTAGCACCTAAACTCCCCCCCATTATTAAGATAACGGGTTTTTCATCTTTAAATTTGCATATTTTTTTCCCAACTGTCGCATCTCCCAAAAATATTTCTTGTCTTATTGGTGTTCCTGTTACAATTACCTTATCATCTTTGAACCATTTTTTCGCCTCAGGAAATGTAACACAAATTTTATTACAAAATGGAGTAGCTATTTTATTTGCTAATCCTGGTGTAATATCTGATTCATGTGCTATAACAGGAATTCCTAATATCTTTGCTGCTATTACTACTGGTACAACTACAAACCCACCTTTAGAAAAAACTACTTGTGGTTTTTCTTTTTTTAGGATTTTAACCGCATCCCCTATTCCTTTAATTACTTTAAAAGGATCAGTAAAGTTTTTAAAATCAAAATATCTTCTTAATTTACCAGATGAAATACCATAATATTTAATCCCTTCTTTTTCAATTAATCCTTTTTCTATTCCATTCTTACTTCCTATATAGCATATCTCAAACCCTAATTTTTTCAATTGTGGTAACATAGCAATATTAGGAGTTACATGTCCTGCACTACCGCCACCTGTAAGTATAATTTTATTTTTTTTCATATATTCTCACCCTAACTATTAATATAATTTGTAGTACACATTTATTATATATTAATTATTGTATTAAATGAATATTTTAGAAAAGTATTCTTTCTTTTCTTCAAAAGCTACTTTATTGTTTCCAATCCTTCAATACACTAATATATTTAATATCAAAATGGATAAACTATTTATATAAAAGAAAGGAGGTGTAACATAGTGAGTAAAAACTTAGTTCCTGAAGCTAAAGAAGGTTTATCAAGATTTAAAATGGAAACTGCAGCAGAGCTAGGTGTTCAATTTACTGAATACAACGGAAATTTAACATCTAAGCAATGTGGTTCTGTTGGTGGAGAAATGGTTAAAAAAATGGTTCAGGCTTATGAGCAAAACTTATAAAGATAAAATAACTAAAGATAAAAATTAAGGAGGACATAAAATGAGTAAAAATTTAGTACCTGAAGCTAAAGAAGGTTTAGCAAGATTTAAAATGGAAACTGCTAGAGAACTAGGCGTACAATTCGGAGACTATAATGGAAACCTAACTTCTAAGCAATGTGGTTCTGTTGGTGGAGAAATGGTTAAAAAAATGGTTCAACAATACGAACAGAATCTATAATCTAAAAACAGAAAAATTATTTTATTAATATAATACAATGGGAATCCCAAAATACTACCTTTGGGGTTCCCTTTTAACATATTAAGTTTAAATTATTTATTATATTTAATATTATATTTAATCTTTTATATTCTATATAATTTTAAAATATAACTAGGGAGAGAATACTCTCCCCCATAAATGTTAAAAAGCTTAGCCTTATATGATGAAAATACTAAAACTTTTCAACAAGCTGAAAGGAGAAAGTTCTCCCTTACCTCATCTACTGTGTAGTATTTCCTGGATACTTGTCAGTAGCTAAAATACCTTCAATACTCTCACACTTATTAATCATTGCTTGAACATTAGATAATTCATTTTGAATCATTTCTTTAGTTCTAGGATTTTCCACTGTTTGTGTTGCATTAGATAAATTTTGTTCGATGTTTTTCAACTCATTAATTGAACTTTGCACATTTTGATGTGCATTTCTTTTCAGCGTCATGAGAATTACCTCCCTAATCTTTTTTATATTTTGTACTATGATAGAAATTTACTTTCTCTCTTTAGTACAAAGTTAGTATGTGCATTTTGGAGATAATAATTCTAAGTAATATTTTATTATAAAACAATTAAATATTACTTACTCTTAAATCTTCTATTTTTAAAACCAAACTTTCCTTACCATTAAATTCATTTAAGCTAGGAAAAAAAGCTAAATCTAATTTTAAACCTTTAGGTTTTTTTAAGATTTCGTTATAACATACACCAAATGATTCTTTTAGTTCATCTATAAAATCCTCTACTTTATTAAATCCTATAGCGTCAATAGTTTTTCTTGAATTACCTATTTTACATATTAATTTTAATGTGTTTTGATTTTTTCCTAGGATTTTCACATCCAATATTTCAATATTTTTTTCAGCAAAAATTGGTTTAGAATTGCCTTTTCCAAAGGGTTCTAATTGACTTAGCTCATTTATTAATTCCTTTGATATATATTCTAATGGAAGTCTATTATCAATTCTTAATTTAGGAATTACATCATCATCTTTTAATGTACAATATTCATTTATCATATCCCTAAACAAGTCAATTTTATCTTCTTCTATACTTAACCCTGCAGCCATTGGATGACCACCAAATTTATGGAGAACATCCTTACACTTTATCATTTCTTCAAACATATTATATTCATCAATTGATCTGCCTGAGCCTTTAGGCATTTCTTTACCACCAGTAAGGACAAATGTTGGTAAATTGTATGTTTCTCTAACTCTTCCTGCTACTATTCCTGCTATACTTTCATGAATATCTTTTTTATAAATAACTAATACTTTATCTTTTACTCCTCCCTTTAATTCATTAAGAATAGTTTCTACATTTTCATTAGTCATATCTTGTCTTTTTTTATTCAATTCAAATAAAATTTTTGCTAATTCCTTAGCTCTATTTTCATCTTCAGTCACTAATAGCTCAAAGGATAAATCAGCTGTTTCCAATCTTCCTGTGGCATTGATGCATGGTCCTATTTGAAATCCAATATTATATGATTTAATATTATCTTTCTGAACTCCTAAAACATTAATTAGTGCTTGTAGACCTTTGTTTTTCGTTTTACACATCTCTTTTAATCCATTTATAGCTATAACTCTATTCTCATCAATTAAATCAACAACATCACAAATAGTTCCTATAGCAGCATATTGAATTAAGTCTTTTAAAAACTCGTCATTCTTATTGAATCTTTTAAGTAATGCTTGTGCAAATTTAAAAGCTATACCTGCTCCGCATAAACTTACAAACGGATATTCACAATCAAATCGTTTAGGATTGATTATAGCATCCGCTTCTGGAAGTATATATCTCCGTTCCTCATTCTCTTCAACAAAAGGAAGTTCATGATGATCTGTGACTATAACAGTAAATCCCAATTCTTTTGCATACTTTATTTCTTCTAGTGCAGAAATTCCATTATCACAGGTTATAATAATATGAAATCCATCTTCTTTTATTTTTTTTATCCTATTTTTACTCATTCCGTACCCTTCTGATTCTCTATCAGGTATATGAAAATCTACTTCTGCATTACAATTTTTAAGAGTTTTATAAAGAATTGCTGTGCTAGTAACACCATCTGCATCATAATCTCCATAAATAAGTATCTTTTTATTCTCTTTTATACCATTCATTATTATTTCGATGCCTTTTTCCATGTCTTTCATCAAAAAGGAATCATGAAGATTACTTAAGGATGTATTTAAAAAGCCCTTTATCTTATCACTCGTATTTATCTCTCTATTTACTAGCACTTTGGTTGTAATACCATATATACCCCTATCACTTGCTAATCCTTTTATATCAACATTAGTTCTTCTCAATAACCATTTCTTTTTAATTCTACCCACATCCCTTCTTCATTTTATTTTATACGTTTTGATTATGAGTTACAAGTATGGTATTATGATTTTATAAGTGGGGTGTTATTATGAATAAACTTTTATTTGGAATCTCTGGATTACCCATTGGTCATGAAGATACAAAGTTTAAATATTCTACTGGGATTGAATATTTATCTGAGATTGGTTTAGATGCCATGGAGCTCCCTTTCGTGCGTTCAGTAAACGTTACCAAAAAAAATCAAGAGGAAATTCTACAAAAGAAAACAGAAAAAAATTTTTATCTATCTGCACATGGCTCATATTTTATAAATCTAAATGCAAAAGAAGATGAAAAAAAAGAAAAATCTCTTGAAAGAATAATTAAAGGTGCGGAAGCCTTATCTTTAGTTAATGGAAGAAGCCTTGTTTTTCATCCTGGTTTTTATCTTGGAATGGATCCAGATAAAACATATAATGAAATCAAGCGTAATTTAGAACTACTTCCTTTATTTGGAATAGATTACAGATTAGAGACTACTGGGAAAGGAACACAATTTGGTACCCTCCAAGAAATTGTGCAACTCTCTAAAGAAGTTGAAAATTGCAAGCCATGTATTGACTTTGCGCACATTCACGCAAGAGATAATGGCTGTTTAAAAGAATACGATGATTTCAAAAAAATCTTTGAGTATATCGGAACTGAGTTAGGACAGGAAGCATTAAATGATATACATATTCACGTTGCTGGTATTAATTACGGTCTTAAAGGAGAAAAAAATCACCTTCCTTTTAAGGAAAGTGATTTTAAATATGAATATTTTATTAGAGCACTAATTGAATACGATATAAAAGGCTGCATTATTTGCGAAAGCCCCGTTTTGGAGCATGATGCTCTACTTCTAAAAAAGCTTTATGAAAACAGCTGACCATACACGCTAACGCGTGTATGCCTTCAGAATATCTTTAATGCCTCCATTTTCGCTTGAACTAATAATTTTAGCCCCAACAGAAGCTCTATTTTTCAATGGTATACTGTCAATTTCAAAATTATCATTTTTCCCATTTTTGTACTTAACAGATAATACTTCATTAGATGAGTCAAGCCCCAAGAATGCAACATAGACTACATCATCATCTTCTTTCAGACTAATTGAGGTTACTCCTTTTGCATTCTTACCAATCACACTCAATGACTCACTTGCAAATTTCAATACTCTACCTTTTGAAGTTATGATTATTAACTCCCCTTCTTTGTTATTGTCGATAATTTCGGGTTTTAATAAATAATCTTCACTGAGTATTTTAGTTGAAGTTACGCCATAGTTTTCTAATAAAATCTCATCAGTTTTACATCTCTTTATTAATCCTTTTTGAGTAGGAAGGATAATATGTTTACTATCATCGAATTTAGAGAAGTTATAAAGAAATATTAACTTTCCATACTCTTTATATTTAGGTATGAACTTATCAATACTTACATCCCCTTGAATATTTTGCAGCATATATGAAGGAACCGTTACCATATTTCCATTTTCAAATATGAAAAGCAATCTACCATTTGTTTCTGTATAGGTTTTAAATTCGCTTTTCTTCCATTCTTTAAACACCTCACCCTTTTTATTCACTGTTATTGGGAAGGTCTCAAAAATAAATTCTTCTGATAAATCAACCTCTTTTAAATAATCTCCATCTGGAATAGAAATTACATTTAATAGAACAGAATTTCTACTTGCGCATTCAATTTCAGGTTCTTCAATAACATAACTCAAACCGTTTATAGTCTTTACTTTGATGAAATTCTTTTCTCTTTTTCCTTCCACTAGTTTAACATCAACAAGTTTATCATCCTTCTTAACATTCACTGATGAAATTTTTGTGTAATTCGATTTAAATTCACTTAATTGAACTGTTCTCATTCCACCTTGTTCACTAAAGAACATAAATTCTTTATCCTCTGTATAATCCACAACAGGATAAACAGCTATAATATTATTTTTCTCACTATCAAAGCCTTTTATTAATACATCTAACTTTTCCCCTTTATCTTTCCACTTCTTCTCTGGAATATCCACTCCTTGTATACGATAAGAAGACCCATCATCAGTAAAGAATATTATGTTATCTTTAGTATTACTATAAATAACATTTGTATTAAAGTCACCTTCTCTATACTCAATATCACTAATATCGCCACTTGTTCTGGAATAAGATTTCAATGGAATCCGTTTAACGTATCCTTCTTTTGAAACTGTAATAACAATATCTTCAATTACAATAAGTTCTTCTGTATCAATTTTTGCATCTTCTTCATTCTCAATTATTTTTGTTCTTCTGTCATCCGCGTATTTCTCTTTAATTTCAAGAATTTCACTTCTAAATACTTTTAGTAATTCATTTTCATTGCTAAGAATCTTTTTATATTTATTTATAGCTTTCTGCAATTCATCATATTCCTTTTGGAAGATTACAATTTCTAGTCCTGTTAATTTATAAAGCATCATTTCAAGAATAGCAGTTGCCTGTTCATCAGTAAAACCAAATTTTTCTTGCAAATTACTATTTGCTTCTTTTTTAGACTTTGACTCTCTAATTGTCTTAATAATCTCATCCATTATACCTATTGCCTTAATAAGACCTTCAACTATATGGAATCTAGTTTCAGCAACCTCTAAAGCATTTTTAGTTCTTCTGGTAATAATTTCTTTCTGATGATTTAAATAGTGTACTAACATAGTTTTTAAATCTAGAATTTCTGGTTTACCATTCACTAATGCTATCATATTAAAATTTATATTGCATTGTAAGTCAGTTTTTTTATATAAATATTTAAGTGTTTTCTCAATATTGTCTTTCTCTACAGACTTTCTAAATTCAATTACAGATCTAATACCATGTCTATCAGATTCATCTCTTATATCAACTATACCTTCTAACATTTTTGAATGTGTTTTATCTCCCGTCATATCAGAGATAGTCTGGAGTAATCTAGCCTTGTTCTTTCTATAAGGAAATTCTGTTATTACAATTCCCATTCTTCCATTTTCAAGTTCTTCGATTTTTGTTTTTGCCCTCATGGTAACTTTTCCCTTACCAGTCTCATAAGCATTTTTAATTGATTTTGAACCTATAAGCATACCTGCCGTCGGAAGGTCTGGACCTTTTATGTATTTAATCAGCCCTTCATTTGTTATATTTCCATCTTTAGAGAGGGCCACTACCCCATCTATAACTTCACCTAAATTATGAGGAGGTATATTTGTCGAAAGTCCAACAGCTATACCAAAACATCCATTTACCAATAAATTAGGAAATCTTGCAGGTAATACCGCTGGCTCTTTCTCTGTATCAGAATAGTTATCAACCATATCAACTACATTTTTTTCAATATCTCTTAACATCTCCATTGATATTTGTGATAATCTAGCCTCTGTATAACGCATTGCAGCTGCACTATCTCCGTCAACACTTCCCCAATTCCCATGCCCATCAATTAATGGATTTCTAGTACTAAAGTCCTGAGCTAATATTACCATAGCTTCATATACTGAAGAATCCCCATGAGGGTGATATTTACCTAAAATATCACCAACAATTCTCGCAGATTTTAAATACGGCTTATCTGGAGATGCTTTTAAGTTATATGCACCGTAAAGAATCCTTCTATGAACTGGTTTTAATCCATCTCTTACATCAGGTAACGCTCTATCCTTTGCAACTTCAACTGCGTATGGAAGATAATTTTCTGACATGGCCTCATCTAGTGATATCTTTAAAATATTATTATCTTTAGGAACATTGTATTTATTACCCATATTTCCTCCAATCCCGGTTTATAATAATACAGCTTACACATTGTATAAGCTGTTAAGGCTAAAATTCTCCGTATTTATATAAATAATTTTTTCTCGGTTCAACAATATCTCCCATAAGAAGGGAAACCATTTTTTCAGCTTTTGCCGCATCTTCTATTGTTACTTTATAAAGAGTTCTAGTTTCTGGATTTAATGTAGTATCCCATAATTGGTCAGCGTTCATCTCACCAAGACCTTTAAATCTTTGGATATTTATTCCTTTACCCATTTCTTTTTTGACCTCTTTAAGCTGCTCATCGTCAAAGGCATATCTGATTTCTTCATTTTTTTTAGTTTTCTTTGATACTTTATAAAGTGGTGGTTGAGCTAAGTAAAGATATCCATTAGTTATTATCGGTCTCATATATCTATATATATAAGTCATCCATAATGTTTTTATGTGATATCCATCCACATCCGCATCACTTAAAATTACAATCTTATGGTACTTTAAATCTTTTTCATTAAAATTATCTAGCATACCTGTACCCAATGCTGTATTAAATATCTTAAGTTCTTCATTCCCAACAACATTTTCAATTTTTTGTTTCTCCGTATTAAGAATTTTACCTCTCGACGGCATGATTGCTTGGAACCTTCTATCTCTTGCTTGTTTTGCAGAGCCACCAGCTGAATCTCCCTCAACTACAAAAAACTCACATAGTTCAGGTTCTTTAATAGAACACCTTGCTATCTTACCTGCTAGTGGTGATGTTCCCTTACCGACTTTTCTCTTCTCAGCATCATTGATTTTCTTAATTTTTTCTCGCCTAGTTGCTGCATTTATTGCATTTCCTATAATAAGGGAGGCACTTTGAACATTGTCTTCAATCCATTCAATAAATTTCTGAAAAGCAAGTTCATTCATAAATGTATAAGCTTCCGTATTTCCAAGTTTGGTCTTTGTTTGTCCTTCAAAAATTGGATTTGTCATTTTTGTTTTAAGAATTGCTGTCATTCCCTCTCTTAAGTCCGCGCCTTCAAAATCCTTATCTTTTACTAAATTAAGCTTCTTAGCACCTTCCTTAAAAGCTCTTGTCATTCCAGTTTTAAATCCTGTCTCATGCGTCCCAGCTTCTGTTGTAGGTATATTATTTACATACGATGCTATATTCTCTGTTGAGCTATCAGTAAACTGTACACATACTTCACCTGAAAGTTTCATTCCATTTATCTCTTTTTCACCACTGAAAAGAATTGGCTCTTTATTTAAAACAGTTTTACTCTCATTTAAATACTCAATAAAATCAAGTAACCCTCTTTCAGAAAGATATTCTTTTTCAACTATCTCTTCTTTTCTATTGTCCTTAAGGTATAGTTTTACTCCCTTATTTTGAAATGATAGTTCTTTTAATCGTTCATCGATAATATCAAATTTAAATTCAGAAGTTGAGAATACACGTTTATCAGGCATAAATGTAATCTTAGTTCCTGTTCCTTCTGATTTCCCGATAATTTCTAACTCAGTAACAGCTGTACCTGGCATTTCTTTGTTCATATCTTTATCGAAAGCATATTCGAAACGCATTTTATAAAGATTACCATTTTGCATAACTTCAACTTCAAACCATTCAGATAATGCATTTACAACCGCTGCTCCTACACCATGAAGTCCACCTGATGTTTTATAATTCTCATTATCAAACTTTCCTCCTGTATGTAGTTCTGTATAAACCATCTCTACTCCAGTCTTCTTTTTAACTGGATGTTTTCCTGTCGGAACCCCTCTTCCATCATCTGTAACTGTAATACTTCCATCTTTATTCAATATCACTTCTGCTGTAGTACCAAATCCATTTGTTATCTCATCTATAGCATTGTCTAATATTTCCCATATGCAATGATGAAGTCCTCTTGATCCCGTTGAACCAATGTACATTCCTGGTCTAATTCTAACAGGTTCTAATTTTTCAAGAGAGGTTAGTGCTGTTACATCATAGATATTAATATTCTCTTTATTGCTACTCATAATTCTAACCCCCGTTTTCGAACACTTATTCGTCTATTCTATTATAATTACTATCGAACCATTTTTCAATATCTTTTGCAGCTTTATTAATATCATTAATAGTTAATTTTAGTTCATATTCATATTTATCTGACGTATTTGTATACATAGGATCGTAATATGCTTCCATTAACTCCTTCGTTACTTCCCTTATCTCTCCATGCTTTAGCTTTTCTTTATAATACTCAGCTTTGTTTTTCCCCATATATTTAGATAACTTATCTAGTGCTATCGAAATCTCTTCTATATAGTTTTCATTCTTGGTATACTCATCAATAATAATTTTGCTTCTAAAATCTAAGCTAGCATCAATAAAAATATGCTTACCAACTTTCATTTTATTATGTACGTATTCAGGAACAAATACACTACCAATCCTTCTACTTTCTGCTTCGACAAAAATATATTTATTACCTTTATTTCTACTCAATTCATCATGGATATAGGATTCAAACATTTTCTGTGAATTACAATTATTAAGTCCTACACTCCCAAGTAATGAACCTCTATGATTTGCAGCTTTCTCTAAATCCAAAATAGAATAACCATCTTCTTTAAGTTGTTTTAGAATTTCAGTTTTCCCAACACCTGTATTTCCATGTATAACAATATACTCCACAGAATCGTTTAATTCCACCAATTCTTCCATTACAACTTTTCTATAAGCTTTATATCCGCCTCTTATTCTAGATACACTTATGCCCATAGAATTTATGAAATTTGAAATAACTGCACTTCTCATTCCACCTCTTGCACAAAATAAAGTTATATCCTTATTAGATTTTTTAAGTTCATAAATCTCTTCAAAAAAACCTAGGAGCTTTTTTGATGCATAATCTATGCCCACCTTACTTGCTTCATATGGACTTTCTTGTTTATACAATGTACCAATTATTTTTCTTTCTTCATCATTAAATATTGGCATATTTATTGCTTCAGGAATACTCTCTTCCTTAAATTCTCCAGGACTTCTAACATCAATGAATAGTCCATCCCTATTAATTTTTCTATAATCTTGAGGTAATAACATGTGATTCCTTCTTCCTATTCTTTAATAATTCCTTACAAACTTTAATAATAATTAATTATTCATGAAAAGTCAAATTTCATTTATTAAACAACAAAATCACCAACTTTGTTAGTGGTGATTTTGTTCATTTGAAATTATAAATTTTACAAGTCTAAATATCTTAAAAGAATACTCAAGATTCACCTTATGTTTCAAATTATGATTTTCTAACATAATTACAAGATTTCTATAAGCCTTTTCATCAATAATTCTAGGATTATCCTTGATTAATTCAATCATCAGTTCAATTACTTTTTCAGCATACTTTTCATGAAATTCACTTTCTATGGAAGGTATTAATAATTTATTTTCTATTCCATAGTTTTCTTCGTGTTTCTCTTCATTATCTAGTAAAAAAAATATTAATACAATAAATCCCAAAACAATCACTATTCCAATAACAATAAGAACTACTAAATCCCCCAAAATTGCCTCCCATAGTATCCTTTACTATAAGATATGCAGCAAATTGATCTAAGTTACATTAATTTTTTTATAAAAGCTCATCTATGTATAAATCACTTCTTGTTTTTAAATCAATAAACTCATCTTCAACATTTATTAATGGTTTTGAAATATTAAACATATCAATATTGACTATTTTGCCCACTTTTCCATTATTAAGACGAACATATTCACCTGTATATACGTTAGTTAGATTCTTTAAAAGAACAGCACAAACATCTCCATCTAATTGATTCCATGCTACACTTTGAAGCTCTTCAAGACACAAAAAAGGTGATTTTTTATTACTATATACTTTATTAGAAGTCATAGCATCAAATTCATCTGCCACAGCTATAATCTTCGCAAACTTATGAATTTTTTCTCCCTTTAATCCAAGCGGATAGCCACTTCCATCGATTCTTTCGTGATGCATCAATACTCCCATTCCTACTGATGGGTCTAGAAATTGAGCTTTTTTAACAATTTTATAACCAAATTCAGAATGCTTTTTAATTTCATCAAATTCTTTTTTTGTAAGTGCACTCGGTTTGTTCAATATTTGAGGATCAATTACCGTTTTCCCAACATCATGAAGCAAAGCACTATATGTTAATAATAATAATTCTCTTCCTTCAATCCCCATCCATTTACCAATCATAGATGATAAAATACTTACATTAATTGAATGATTATAAAGATACTCATCAACGCTTTTATCAAACAATAAATTTTTGATAAGTATGTCATAATCATACTCACCAAACTCATCTATAATTGTTTTAGAATATCTTCTTACATCATCCACATCAATTTTTTCATCAACTGCAATAGATTTAAAAACACTTTTCATTTCTTTAGTAAAATCATCTACTGATTTTTCTAATTTTTGTGCTTGAACTCTTCTAGTTTCAGACAAATTTGCATACTTATAACTTTCCTTATCATAAACGTGTGTATTTCCCTCACCTAATCCACCTTTTTCTAAATACTTATAGACATATATATCCATGAACGGCTGAAGACTGATTATTTTATCAATCATCTTTTGTGTGAGTTTAGCACCTGCTACAAGAAGTTTAACATTGTCTATTAAAAGATCTTGAGCCAATATCATACTTGGTCTCAATTCATTCGGCAATAACTTTTCTACAGTGTACTTCATAATGTTCCCCCTAAAATCTTCTTTAACTCAATTTTAACATTTTGCTATAGGTTAAAATAAACCTATATTTTATTATATCAAATATTACATATTTCTGTAAAGTTTTCAAACAAACTTGTTAAAATTCTGTAAATCATTATTATTCTATGTGTATTCAATAAATTTTGGGTATAAAACAAAAGCATATATTGCTGTAAATGTACTACTGAGTATAATACATTTTAAGCAATATATGCTACTAAACCACTCTTACTGTTTCTTCCCAACTAATTTCTTTTAATTTATCCATAACAAAATCATAAGACATTTTAGGATGTATAGTTTCCACATGAGCAATTGTTATTATTGACATCCCCATAGAAAATTTCACTGCTTCTTCAATAGATAAATCATTCATATAAGAATATCCCAATCCAGCCACAAATGAATCTCCTGCACCAGTAACATTTCTAACTAAAACATTCTTAGCTTTAATCTGTCCTCTTTTTTCACTGTTTGAAAAGAATATACCATCTTCGTCCAAACTTATAAAGACATTTTCAATTCCCATTTCTAAGAAATAATCACACGCTCTTTCTAAATCTTCAACATCGATAATCTTAAATCCTGCTAATACTTCCGCTTCATGCCTATTAGGTTTAATAGTATGAAAATATTTAATCAGATGTTTTATTTTTTCAGCCTTAGCTGCTGATACTGGATCCAATATAAATTTAGTCTTTCCCTGAAATTCAGTTAATATGAACTCAAGATTATTAGGATCATCTGCATCTAAAAATGTGTATTCAGCATTTTCGATAAGCTCAGACTTTGATAAAATGAATTTCCTATCCATCTCACCAATACTCTTCATATCAGCTATTCCAGATACCATTTCTCCGTTTTCATTTAAAATTGCCATATATGTAGGAGTTCCACCCTTTTGTAATATTAGAGATTCACTCATATCGTATCCAATAACTTTGGAGTGATCCAACATACTTCTACCAATTTCATCATTACCTAAAATTGAAATAAGTTTTGTATTCACACCTATTCTAGCCATATTTTCAGCGATATTACGACAAACACCTCCAAAAGATATTTTAACTCTCCCAGGTGTAGAGTTAAACTGTCTATAACAATCTCCTGAAAATCCAAATATATCAACAACCGACGCACCAAAAACTAAGGCATAGTCTTTTGAATTTACACTCATACCTCTTCCTCCTCCTAATCCAACCATGTAATTTTATCACATTTCGACAATAAATTAAAGTCCTTAAATATTAGCTTGTCTATCTTCAGATTATTTTATAATTCTTCTAGCATTATTCAATTATTTTCTACGAACCACTTCTGAAATATTTCCATTTAATTTCCATCATTCTTTATTAATCTCTACCACTAGTTTTCACTACTACTTTTAATAAAGTGAAAACCATCTATACGCTCTTCTATCGCTTAATTAGGTACATTTTATACATTCCAACCATATTTCCCATTACAATCAATTTTGAGAACTTATCCATATTATAAATTTTGACAGTATTAAAGCACCCTCTTTTTAGGGTGCTCAAACTTTATGCCTATTTAATCATAAACATTTCATTAGCATCTAATTCAATACTTCCATCGAATTGAATTTCTTTTTCACTTAACATATCAAAGTACTTTCCATTTAACTTATTACATTCAATTGATTTTTTCTCTTCATTATTATTAAGTATTGTAATAACACTATTTTTATCATCATACATCCTTGTAATAAGCACATTTTCATCAGAATATAAGCATTCAAATTCACCATAAATAAGAACCTTATTCTCTTTTCTAATTCTGTTTAGTTTTCTATAAAGATCTAATATTTCTTTGTTCTGCTTCTCTTCTTCCCAAATCATACATCTTCTACAATCCGGATCACCTTCTCCAACCATTCCAACTTCTCCACCATAGTAAATATAAGGCACACCTATGTATGAATATTGGAATACCATTGTATGTTTTAATCTATTGATATCTTCTTTACAAGTAGTCAAATATCTTTCAGTATCATGACTATCAAGTAAATTAAATTGATTTCTATTAATTTCATCCATATACAGTACTCTGTTTTGAACTAAACCTCTAATAAATTCTTGAGAAGATATCTTTCTTTTAGCAAAGAAATCCATAGCTAATTCTCTAAATGGATATTGCATTATTCCATCCATTTGATCACCTCTTAACCATTGAGATGATTCATGCATTATTTCTCCAATGATAATAGCCTCTGGATTAGTATTCTTTACTCTTTTGTTAAATTCTCTCCAGAATTTATGATCAACCTCATTACAAACATCTAATCTCCATCCATCTATGCCTACTTGTTTTATCCAATACTCAGCTACATCAAGTAAATATTCTACAGCTTCTGGATTTTCAGTGTTCAGCTTTGGCATTTCAGAAACGCTATCTGCAAAAGTATCATAATTTATTTTTTCAATATCAACAGGGAATTCATGAATAAAGAACCAATCTTTATATTTTGATTTTTCACCGTTTTTTATTACATCTTCAAATGCGAAAAAATCTCTTCCTGAATGATTAAACACAGCGTCAAATAGAACTTTTATGTTTTTTTCATGACATCTTTCCACAAGTTCTTTAACAGTTTCAACTGTCCCAAATTGTGGATCTATTTTGTAATAGTCTTTTGTATTATATTTGTGATTAGTTGTAGATTCAAATACAGGTGTGAAGTAAATAATATCTACCCCTAAATCTTCAAGATAATCAAGTTTATTTATTACTCCTTGAATATCTCCCCCAAAAATAGTTTGAGTAGTAACAGGTTCACCCCATTTAAGAACATTTTCCGGATCATTTTTCGTGTCCCCATTACAAAATCTATCTGGGAATATTTGATATACAACTCCCTCTTTTAACCAATCAGGTGATTTATACATATCAGCATTGCAAATATAAGGGAATTGGAAACCCCCTTCTTTATTTAATTCTTCAGCAGGACCTCTTTCACTAAAATACAATACTTCTCGATTACAACCTGTAAGTTTGAAATTATATTTGAATTTTCTACTAGAAAGTTTTATCTCTCCCTCAAAGTAATCAAACATATCTGTAACAAATCTTTTTTCTATTTCTATAACTTGATACTCATCTTCGCTTTTATATCTATCTTTGAAATACACTTCACATTTATCAATTTCATCATGAGCTACTCTTATTCTCACTCTTAATGTATCTTTCTCAACACCATAGGCATATGGTACATCTGCAATATGATATATAGCATGTTTATTAATGTTCATTAGAATATCCCTTCCTCTTCAAGATTATTATTAGGCATATGAAAATGGGGCTGTCGCACTAAAAGATTAGTGCGACAGCCTTTTTGCGTAAAAAATAAATCTCCCACTCGGAAGAGTGGAAGACTTATGGTAAAATTAATATATGACTAAATACATTAATTTACATAAAAATTATACTTCAAATCGTGGATATTATCAATTAAAACTTCCACTAAATATCGATTATATAATCCCAGATAATGATTCAGTGCGTTTGCTAAGTCAGTTTGTAGAGGAGATGGATTTAACAGATTTATATTCGACTTATTCCCGATTAAGGGAAAATCAGGCTACGCCTCGTCAGATGCTGAAGATTGTACTTTATTCTTACATGAATCGTAGTTATTCTTCTAGGGAAATGGAAATCTCCTGCAGAAGAGATGTTAATTTCATGTATCTTTTAGAAGGTTCACCAGTGCCAGATCATTCTACCTTTGCAAGGTTTCGTAGTCTTCACTTTGCTCCTTGTTCAGAAATAATTATGGCTGAAATGACAAATTTTCTTTATAAGATTGGAGAAATATTAGGAGATGCAATATTTATTGATGGTACAAAAATAGAGGCATGTGCTAACAAGTATACTTTCGTTTGGAAAAAATCAGTTTCAAAAAATTTGGAGAGATTACTTTCTAAATTAGCTGATTTCGTAGCTGAATGTGAAGAACTGTATGGAATAAAGCTTGTATACGAGAACAAGGTAAAAATAAAGCATGTAAAAAAGCTACGCAAGAAGCTATATGCATTGAAACAAGAAAGAAATATAGAATTTGTACATGGATGTGGCAAAAGAAAAACTCCTATTCAACGTTCCATTGAAAAACTTGAGGAGTATCTTGGTAAGTTAAAAGAATATACACAGAAAATCCATACCTGTGGTAACCGTAATAGCTATTCCAAGACTGATAAAGATGCAACCTTTATGAGAATGAAAGAAGATGCTATGAAAAATGGTCAGTTAAAACCAGGTTATAATGTTCAGCATGGAGTAGATTCTGAATATATAGTATGGCTTACTGTTGGCCCTCAGCCTACGGACACGACAACATTGATTCCATTTATAAAAAGCATGGAGAATTTCTTGTACTTTAAGTATTTTAAAATTGTTGCGGATGCAGGTTACGAGAGTGAAGAAAATTATGTTTATGTTAAAGAGAATGGACAATTATCATATATTAAACCAGCAAATTATGAAATATCAAAAACAAGGAAATATAAAAATGATATAAGCAGAATAGATAATATGGATTATACTGAATTTGGTGATTATTATACTTGTAAAAATAATAAGAAACTAACAGTAAATAAAATAGTAAAAAGAAAAAGTAAGACAGGCTATATAAGTGAAAAAACAATTTATACTTCTGAGGACTGCAGTAACTGTATTTACAAGAGCAAATGCATAAAAGGACATAACTGCAAAACACCACTAGAAGAAAGAGTTAAAAATCTTGAAACTTCAAAGCTATTCAACATGCTTCGCAAAGAAAATCTTGAAAGAATTGTAAGCGAAGAAGGCTGCGAATTGAGAATGAATCGAAGTATTCAGGCCGAAGGCTCTTTTGCACAGATAAAACAGGATATGAGATTTCGTAGATATCTAAGTAAAGGTAAAAAGAATGTTTTGGCAGAAAGTGTTCTATTAGCAATGGCACATAATATAAATAAGCTACATAATAAAATTCAGTCAGATAGAACTGGAATACATCTTTTTCCTCTTAAAAAGGGTGCATAATTTTAAAATTTAAAAAACTTTTGAAATAAAAAAAGCCTTAATATCAAAGGCTTATTAAAGTGCACCATTTTTTAATTATAGAGCTTATTTTGGGTTAAAATATCATTAAATTTTCTATGAACCACACAAAAAACGCTGCCGCGTTAGCATATTTTTTTATGCTAATGCGACAGCCCCATTTAAATGTGCCATAAATGTCTATTAACCTTTAACTGCTCCTGCAACTAAACCTTTTGAAATATACTTTTGTAATGCTACAAATAGGAAAACAACAGGTAATGCTCCCATAATTGCTGCTGCAGCAAATTGTGTCCAATTCGCAGCAAATTCATTCTTAATAAATGAGTTTAATCCAATAGCCAACGTGTAATTTTCAGGACTTTTTAGTGCAACACTGGAAATTACGAATTCACTATAAATACCAATGAAGCTAAATAAAAATATAACTGCTAGCATTGATCTACTTAAAGGCAATATAATTCTAGTGAAAATTTGCCAATGTGTTGCACCATCAACCATAGCCGCTTCATCAAGAGCCATCGGTATTCCATCTATAAAACCTTTCAATAACCAAATATTATATGCACTACCTGCACATAGAATAAGGATTAAAGCAAACTTATTATCAATCAAATCATATTTGTATAAAATTCCGTATATAGCAGCTATTGTCATCATTGATGGGAACATCTGTAATATCAACAATGACATTAACCCATACTTTCTACCTTTGAATCTCAATCTTGAGAAAGCATATGCTGAAGTAACGCTCATTAAAAGTTGTAGAACCGCAACTGAAGTTGCAATAATTAAACTATTCTTCATCCATATAGCGAACTTACCTTCTTTTAATACAGAAATATAATTGTTAAATGTTATTTCTTTTGGAATAAGATCTGATGAGAAAAAAGCATCACCAGTTCTTAAAGATGCTGTCACAATCCAAAACACGGGGAACAACACCCCTATTATAGCAATCCAAATAAATACTCTTCCAGCCCATAGAGATAACTTTTCATGCTTTTTCATCTTTCTAACATATTTCACTGAATTTGTATTATTAGCACTCATTAGTCTACCTCCTTAAATGCACCTGACATTTTCATGTTTATTAAACTCAATGTACCAATTACTATGAAAATAAGTACACTTAAAGCTGAGGCAATGTTGAATAGATTATTATTCATTGCCAATTTATACGCTGCACTTATAAGTATATCTGTACTTCCTGCAAATTGTGATCCACCAGCCACTCTTGGTCCACCACCAGTAATTAAGAATGCATTCATAAAGTTATTAAAGTTAAATGCAAAAGAAGAAATTAACAGAGGTAAAGTTGATGACATTATTGAAGGTAAAGTTATTTTAGTAAACTTAGTCCACCAATTAGCACCATCAATGTCGGCTGCTTCATAGTATGTCTGTGGTATCGCAGATAATGCCCCAAGACAAACATTCATCATATATGGGAACCCTAACCAAAGATTAACTATAATCAATCCAAATCTTGCCCAAAACACATTGCTCATCCATGGAATTGGGTCTGAAATAATACCTAAATTTTGAAGTAGTATATTTATTCCACCATAAGTTTCATGAAGTAATCCCTTCCATGAAAGAATAGCTATAGTTGCTGGCAATGCCCAAGGAATTACTAAAAAGGCTTTATATACATTACTTTCTTTCATATCTGGGTTATTTAAAACAATAGCAAATAGCAAACCAATAAAATACGTTCCTAGTACTGATAAAATTGCATAAATAAATGTCCAAATAAAGACTGGTAAAAATACTTTTGATAAGGGTCCTGTAAGAATATTTGCAAAGTTTTTGAACCCTACGAAAGTATAATCATCTAGATGCTTTACAGAATAATTTGTAAAAGCTATATATATAGTATATAATATTGGGAGTAAGGATAATAACGAAATTGATATTAATGCGGGTGATAGATACCCATAAGGTCTTAAGCTGTCTCTTAAAGACCTTTTTTGCTTTTTAGCTTTAATTTCCATAGGTCTCCTCCTTTGGATTTTTCATATGATTGATAAAAAAAAGGGGGGGTAACACTAGTCCCCCCTGTATTACTACTCTGCGTTTTGTAATTCAATTGCTTCTTTAACGTCCGCTTCAACTTGCTTAGCAAAATCTTCTGGAGAAATTTCTCCTGTAGTTAATATTTTGAAAGATTCATTCTGTCCCCAAACACTTTGCATTTCTGGAATGTTAGGCATTGGAATTCCGAAAGTAGCTTGCTTAGCAAACCCTGCTGTTATTTCATCATTTTTAATATCATCATTATCTAAATGTGATTTTCTAACAGGTAATCTGTTGAAGTGAGATTTTTCACTTACATACTTTGCAAATTCCCATGCTGTATCTTGCTTATCACTCTTAGAGTTAACAAATGCTACTTGAACACCTAAGAAAGTAGGTGGAACTTCACCATTGATTTTTGGCATTGGAGCAACACCAAAGTTTACACCAGCTTCTTCAAATCCAGCTCTATCCCATGCACCACTTATATAAAAAGCAATTTCACCATTTGTGAATTTACCTTTAGCGATATCACCACTAATATCTTTTGGCATTAATTTATACTTAAGAACAAAATCTTGTAACATTTGATATCCTGGAATTGCTGCTTCACCTAATCCAATTTTTTCAGGAGATAAATTTCCATTATCATCTTTACCGAAAACATATCCACCGTTTCCAGCAATTATTGGGAAGTTGAAGTATAGGTTATTTGCATCAAACATAAATCCTTTTTCTTGACCTATTTTTATTAATTCTTCCATAGTTTCTGGAGCATTTTCAACTAAATCTTTATTATAGTATAAAGCTATAGATTCCATTCCCATTGGAATTGCATACGCTTGATTATTAAACATTACAGCTTCTAATGCTGATTGTTGGAAATCTTCTGTTATTATTCCTTCTGGAACTTTAGCTAATAATTTAGCTTGATCTAAAGTTCCTAAGTTATCATGTGGGAATCCAACGTAAACATCAGGACCTTTTGCACTATTTGCTGCTTGAAGATAATTCTGGAAATCTGCTTTATCATAAATTACATTAACCTTATTTCCAGTTTCATCAGCCCACTCAAGAGCTATCTTTTCTAAATCTGCAACTTCTTCTTCTGTAAAGTGTGACCAAATATTTAACTCAACTGGTCCTTTTGTTTCACTTTTACTTTGCTCATTGTTACCATTTTTGTTATTTGCTTTATCACCACAACCAACGAAGGCTAATGATACTGCAAGAACTGTTAGAATTGACATCAATACTTTAAAATGCTTATTCATAGGTGTACCCCCCAATAAATTTTTTTTGTAATGTAATTACTTATTAAATCACTTTATGAAACCGCTTGCATTTCATATTTTTATTATACAAGCTGTCTTTTCATTAGTCAATAATTTTATTTTATAAATGCAGTAGTTTGTAATATATATTTCTTTCTTAGAAATTCCATTTTAACCTTACTTATGATAAGATTTCTCGAAATTTCATTTTAGAAATAATATTGATTAATATTATCTGTGGATTGCGCTGTTTCTTATTTGCATGAAGCAATACCATTTGTCAGACTTTATGAATTTTTATTAAAATTTAATTACTTGATAATAGCTTAGCAATAAAATTTTCATTAACTATTTTAATATTATTTGTAGTATATTACTTTTTATTCTTGTAAAATCAACAAATAACTGCATATCTAGAGCAATCGTTTGCATTTATTCTCTTAATATATTGCTTTATTTTTTTAGTTGCATTATTCTAGATATATATTAACATAAAGGGGGTATTATTTTGAATTTTTTTAATAAATCAAAAAGGACACTTATGATTTATTTAGTGAGCTGCATAGTGCTATTTTCACTTATAAGCATTGGTTACTATGCGAAAATAGCAAATGCAAGAAAAGAAGTAACCAAAAATATTAAATATGCATATGAAACTCAAAAGAATGGAGATATTTATTATCAGATATTTGTGCGCTCATTTAGCGACTCTAACAATGATGGAATAGGAGATTTAAATGGAATCACTAACAAACTTGATTATTTAAATACTTTAGGAATTACTGGTATTTGGTTGTCACCAATATTCGAATCTCCTAGTTATCACGGATATGATGTAGTTGATTACAAAAATGTAGATTCTGAGTTCGGTACAATTGATGACTTAAAAACGCTTCTAAATGAATGTCATAGTAGAAATATTAAAGTTATTTTAGATTTCATTCCAAATCACACAAGTGATCAGCATCAATGGTTTAAAGAAGCTATTAGTTCAGAGAATAATAAATATAGAGATTATTATGTTTGGGCTAACGAGAGTACTAATTTAAATACTATCTCACCAGTAGGTAATAAAGCTTGGGCTAAAGCTAGTAATAGTTATTATTATACTACCTTTTGGTCAGGAATGCCTGATTTAAATTTTGATAATCCTCAAGTTCAAAAAGAAATCATCGATACAGCAAAGTGGTGGTTAGATATTGGAGTAGACGGATTCCGCATAGACGCTGCCCTACATATATTTGAACCTGAAAGATTTGATGATTCCATAGCTTGGTGGGATACATTTAGAGAATCATTGGCTGCCTACAAAAAAGACACTTATTTGGTAGCTGAAATTTGGAGTTCACCAAGTGTAATTTCATCTTATTTTAATGTTATGGATTCTTGCTTCAATTTCAATATAGGTAAACCGATAATGAGTGCAGTAAATTCAGGTTTTGCCTCTGAATTACGTAGTGACTTAAATGCAATTTATAAAAATTATAGTCATGAATTAACCGACTCCTATGTAGATGCACCATTCTTAACAAATCATGATATGGAAAGAGTTATGTCCTTAGTAGCTTCTGAAAATCAAGCAAAAGTTGCAGCTAGTATATATCTAACTTTACCAGGAAACCCCTTCATATATTATGGTGAAGAAATTGGTATGAAGGGTAAAAAACCTGATGAATTTTTACGTGAGCCATTCATTTGGAATGGAGAAAGAAAAGATGGTGAAACTTCGTGGCAAAAGATAAAATATAATCTTGATACAACTCCAGCAAATAAACAATTGACTGATTTAAAATCAATATTTTCCCATTACAAAGATCTTATCAATTATAGAAAAGAAGATCTCACTTTATCAACAGGTAATATTGAATTTATTAAAGTTCAGGGAAAGCTTCTTTCATTCTACAGGTTCACAGATGAACAAAATGAATTAGTTATTCATAATGTAAGTGCTGATCAAGTTAAAGCTGAATTTAAGATTGATAGATCTCTTACTGGTACAATCCTCAAGGTATTTAATTGTAACGAAAATATAGATTTTTCTTATCATAATGAGATCATTAAAATAACAATGCCACCTTACTCTTCAATCATTGTTAAATAAATATAGTAACAAACCACTTTATTTTTGATTTTAGGTACGAATATAAATCAGATAAATATAATATATTAGAACAATTATAAGGTGATTTTTTATGAGTTATACCGTCAAAAGTGGTCAACCTCAAGGAATTGCTAATAATAATAGCAATTTTTTAAGAGAAGCTTTAATAGGGGAAATCGTAGCTATTAATGATTATTCTCATCATATAGCTCTTTGTCCAATCAACGAAGTTTCAAAAGAACTTACACATATTATGAAAGAAGAAAAAAAACATTATGGTATGTTTCTTGAACTTGTACGAAAAAATGATGATGTACAGATGGAAAAGTATCTTGAAATTATGAAAAACCATCATAGAAGAAAACCATCTCACAAAAAGAATAGATATACTTATGAAGCAGAAAAAATTCATATAATTAACCTTCTTAGCTTTATTAGACAAGATATCAAAGGAGAACTTGAAGCCATCATAGCTTATGAACACATTCTTTCAAATACAACAGACAAAACAATTATCACAACTTTAAATTCTGTAATAGGTGATGAAAAGGAACATGTGGAGGAACTCACAAAAATTTTATTGAAATACGATAATGATTTATATGGCCCTATCGAACCTTAGCAAAAGTACTTACGTACTTTTGAGTTGAGAATGGTAAGTTGAGAGTGGAGAACCACTCACCACTCTCAACTCTAAGTTTGTTTTTACTAATGAGAATATTTTATCAGCAAAGGGTAAAAATAAACCTAAAAAGCAAAGGAGTTAATTATTATGATTACTGCTGAGGTTGCTGTTTACCCTTTAAAAACTAATCATGCAACAAACGTTATTAATGAATCAATTAAATCTCTTGAAAATCAAAATGTAAATTACTGTGTAGGTTCAATGAATACAACTATTACTGGAACTAGAGATGAAATTTTTTCTTCTCTCAATCATATGTTCGATGAAGCAGAGCGCAGTGGTGGAGAAGTGAGTATGGTTGTTACCCTTAGTAATGCTTGTAAATAATCTTCATTAGTAATATATGTATTTAAATCCCTAAATTAGAGAAGCCTTAAAAAAATTATTTTAAGGCTTCTCTAATTTTACATAATTTTTGATATATTCTCTTCATAAAATTTATAAAACTCTACATTATGCTCATAACTTTTGTAAAAAACCTGTATAAATTCAATAATTTCATTTTCTAATTCTTTTTCTTTATATAATGAAAAAATAGATTTAAATAAATAATATTTTTCCAGAATCTTGTCTAGTCCTACTAAAATATTTGAATGTGAGTTTAAGGGATATAAACTCATAAAAATGGAATTGATAATAAGATTTCTATAAATATAATCATAGTCTGATTTTTTAAGATTATTTTCATAGTCTTCAATATTATTTTTTTCTTTTAATAGTTTAATAATCTTTCCCTTCAACTTTAAGTTTGTTGCTGAGTGGTCAGATAGCTTCGATAAAAAACTAATCATTTTTTCATATTCAATGTGCTTAATCTCGTTTATTAATAATCCACATTTTTGATTTTGACTATTGTAATTCTCTATCTCATCAATAATTTTTTCAATTCCATAAATATCATTATCTTTCCATTTACCTTGTAATTCGCTGATAAAACATCTAGTAATTAATAAATTCCGCGAAAAATTTTCTCCTTTTATATTAAAAATATTTATTATAGCACTTCTTATCTCCCAAAAAAATGAATTTTCAATAGATTCAACATCATATTCTAGAGAATCAAAAATTCTTTTTATATTAAAATTATCTCTTATTTTTTCCTCATCTTCTAAGAATTCAAACTGATCTCTTTGTAATAATATTAATCTAGCAGCCTCAGGACATGACAACTTAGCACTTTTCTCATAAATTCCATCAACAATATTGTAAACTCTTGGATAGTGATAACATGTTGATGAAAGAAAATCTTCACCATGTTCACATTGTATATCACATAAATTTTTCTCATTTAAAAACGTACACCTATTTTTATCTTTTGTTAATGTACGGGCATAATCAATACTATTCTCTTTGTCTACTAATTCCAATTTCCCACTAAATATATTGTTATTTTTTCCCATTAAATCGTAATATTTTAAATATGTTTCTTCATCAATAGGTATGGACCAACCAGCACAACAAGTATCTTCGCAATTTGGACCAATACACTTAAAACTCTTCATATATTTAGGTATGAAAACCTCTTTATTTTCTGCCATTTTTTTCTCCCCATTTATTCTTTATTCTTTTTTCATTATTCTTTATTTATACTACATCATATAAACATAAAAATAAACAATTTTTAAATAATGGGAATCGATATATGGATTCCCATTATTTGTCCTTTACATTTTTTTAAATATATATTATGCTTAAAAGGTATATTATGAAAAATGCTTTGATAATCAAATATATTGATTTTCAAATATAAATATGAAATGAGGTATTTATATGAATTTTAAACCTTTAAAAATAGGCAATATAGAAGTACCAATACCAATTATCCAAGGTGGAATGGGTGTTGGAATATCCTTATCTAATCTCGCTGGAGCAGTGGCTAAACTTGGTGGAGTAGGTGTTATTTCAGCTGCACAACCTGGATATTTAGAGAAGGATTTTAGAGAAGATGCTCTGAAAGCTAATATAAGAGCACTAAAGAAACATATTGAAAAAGCAAAAGAAATTGCCCCTCAGGGTATTATTGGGGTAAATATAATGTGTGCAGCAACTAACTATGCAAAATTAGTTAAGGCATCTCTTGAAGCAGGTGCACATATGATTATTTCAGGAGCTGGTTTACCGTTAGATCTTCCATCTCTTTGTAAGAATTCTGATGTAAAATTAATACCGATAATATCTTCAAAAAAAGCTGCAGATATTATCTTAAAATACTGGATGAAAAAGCACAATAGATTACCAGATGCATTCATATATGAAGGTCCTAAAGCCGGAGGACACCTTGGTTTTAAAAGAGAAACTCTAGATTCATTAGAAAATTACAATACAGAAGAAGAAATTTCAAAAATCCTTAAAACATTGGATGAATATAAAGAAAAACAAAATCCAACAATTCCACTAATAGTAGCTGGGGGTGTTTTTACTGGTAAAGATATTGCTTCTTTCTTAAAACTTGGAGCAAGCGGAGTGCAAATAGGAAGTAGATTTGTAGCTACTCACGAATGTGATGCTTCTGAAGATTTTAAAAAAGCATACTTAAATAGTACTAAAGAAAATATAACAATTATGCAAAGTCCTGTTGGCTTACCTGGAAGAGCAATAAATAATAAGTTTCTAAAAGCAGTATCAGAAGCTCGCCCAGATTTTCCTAAATGCTTTAATTGTGTACAGAAATGCGATCCAAAAACAACACCTTTTTGCATCACAGATGCCCTTATTAATTCAGCAAAGGGCGATGTAGATAAGGGATTAATATTTTGCGGAAGCGAAACCTATAGAATTGATAAAATCGTCTCAGTTAAGGAACTTATGGATGAGTTAATAAATGATTTGAAAAATGCTTAGACATTAAAAAAGCACGGCAAGCCGTGCTTTTTTTTAGTTGAGAGTTAAAAGCGGAGAGTGGAGAACAATAATATTAAAATTTCACAAAGTGAAATATCAATCGTTCTACATTCTCCATTATGTTTTAAGATTTATGGTTTTATAGCTTTCCAAATATATCTCCACTCTCTATAAAATATTCCTGCACTATCAGTGTGCTCTATAAGTTGCTTTTCAAATTCTTTATAATTTTTTGGATCTGTATAATCTACGTTCCCTGGAATTCTGGTAAGAAATTTTGCAAAATCGTCACGTGTATTAAAATACTCATAAGCTAAGAACTCTTTAATCTTGATATCTTTAAATCCAGCTTCTTTTAATCTTTTTACAACAATATCATATCTTTCACTGTGTATTCCAAATATTGTTCCACCTGATTTCAAGCACTTATTATTTAAAATTATTGAAGTAGGACCTCTCCTACAGTAAATTAAATCAAATTCATATGAAGACAACACGTCGTCTCTAGAGTCAGTACAAATAAAGTCTACATTGCAAATTTCTCTTTCTTCTTTTAATTTGTTAGCAATTCTAATCATTACTTCCGAAAAATCTGCTCCAATTAAATTTTCGCAATATTGTGACATTTCCAAAGTAAAGTCACCATGTCCACATCCCATATCTAAAACACTATTACTATTTGACAACAAATGCATAAGTTCTTTTTCAAAAACATCTTCACCAGAATTGCCCACTTTACATGAATTCCAATTCTTTAAATATCCGCCTGTTTTTAATGCAATTGAATTGTACCACTCTTTTCCTCCCATAAATTCCTCCTTTAATTTGTTACCTAATAGTATACCAAATTAAATACCTTATGTCAATTATTGTTAATTGTTTTAACTGAATTTTCAAACATTTCACCAATCTTACTTTCCCTATTAAACAACTCCCCATCCCCAATTACCATTTTCTTATTTAATCATATCATCAAATAATATAAACAACAACTGAAAACACTCTACATTTTCTAACTTCAGTATAGCTATAAGATTTATCAACGCCATAACTCCCATAAATAATAAAGCACAGAAATGCTTAGTTTCTGCGCTTTATTCTATTTACCTGAAACTGTAACTCCATCAAATAAAATCCATGGCAAATCATTATTTCCATCATTCACTGTTTCTTTTGAAATATCCAACACTGAGTTAAACATTTCTGCTAGATTTCCTGATATCATAGCCTCATTTATAGCCTGCTTTATCTCTCCATCTTTAATATAAAAACTATTTTTAGCAACCCCTGAAAAATCTCCACTGCTTGATGGATTTCCTCCTGAGAATCTACATAAAAGAATTCCTTCTTCGATAGACTTCACCATTTCTTCAAAACTAATGTTTCCTGGTTCTATTGTCCATGCAACTCCATTATTCATGGATCTTTCTTTACCTGTCTTATTCGCTCCATATTGGGTTAAAACAAATGATTTTAAAACCCCTTTATCTATTACAGTCATATCTTCAGCTATAAATCCATCACTAGTTATAGAATTCCCACTTGGAAGAGTATCAGATATCATATTAGATTTTACTGTAAGTTTTTTATCAGCTATGCATTCTCCAAGTTTATCTTTAAATATACTCGTTCCTGATATAAGCGGGAAATCATTCAAATAACAGTTCACATAGTACATCAACATATCATTCATACACTCTGGAGTAACTAATATTTTCCCAGTGTATTTACCTTCAAATGGAATTGCTTCTGTTTCTTTCTCCGACTGATCTAGAACTCGTTTAAAATATTTAAAATTAAATAGTTCATTTTCTAATTCCTTCACACTTATCCCAGAATAATTAAATGAAGATGACTTTCCGTTCTTTTTAGAAGTGAAGAATATGCTCATTTCATATACACCTTTTACTTCAACTAGTTCAACTCCATTTGTATTCATTATTAATGATTCTTTTTTATTAAATTCCAAAATCGATTCTTCTAAATGCAAATAAGGATATCTTTCATTTACAATATCTAAAAACTCCTGAAGCTTACAATACATCTTATCTAGATTAGGCACCATATCTCCATAAGTAAATTCTTGTTTTTCTTGGTAAGGTGCAATATCAAAAGCTTCATCTCTCTCCCCATTTTTGCTGAGAGTTATAATTTCTTTACATGCTTCCTCTATACTCTTCTTATCTATATTATTTATTTTTAAAGATGCTTGTCTATCATCTTTTATAGCTCTTAAATCAAGTGTAATATCTTCATTTGTTCTTAAAAGAGATATATCTCCTTGAAATACATTAAGCTCAAACTTTTCTATTCTCTGAATAACTCCCTGAACCTTATCTGCTCCCATATTCTTAAGATTAACAAAACTATATAATAACGCTTCTTTTCTTTCTTTCATAACTACTTACCCCCTATGTTAACCTTACATTTTATTGCAGGGCCACCCATACCTACCGATATAGGTTGTTTTTTCCCACAGAATCCAGCACTTTCCCATGACATATCATCAGATATCATAGTGACAGATTTCAAAACATCAAAGGCAATCCCTGCGATTGTAGTATCTCTTATAGCTTTTCCTAATTTACCATTCTTAATTTCATAACCTTTAACTACTCCAAACATAAATTCACTTGTAGAATCCGCTTGTCCATTTGATGGAGTCATTAAATAATATCCATCTTCTACTGAATCAATCATTTCTTGCAACTTGCTATTTCCAGGGATTATAGCAGTATTTCTCATTCTTATTAATGGTTCATCATTAAATTGAAAGGCTCTTCCATTTCCCTTTGGCTTTACTCCGAAATATGCTGCACTTTCTTTATTATGCATATATTCTTTTAGTATACCTTCTTCAATTATTACAACATCTTCAGCAATTGTTCCTTCATCATCTATATACAAAGGTATAGGGCATTGTTTGCCTAATGCTGTATGAGCAAAATCAATCAAAGTAACCATCTCACTTGCGCATTGCATATCTAAGTAATCTCTAGCTATCGATCCTCCCATTACTCCATCTGCTTCAGTAGTGTGACCAATTGCTTCATGAGCTAGTATTCCTGCTAAAGAGGAATCTAAAATTACATCCTTAACACCTGATTTAGCATATACCCCTTCTACTTTATCTTTAAGGCAATTGTACAGTTCATCTATCTTCTTATACAATGCTTCAGGTGTTCCAAAATTATCTTCATACTCTCCAGTACCACCAAATATCTCATATAAAGAAATAGGCATACCATCTTTATCTTCCATTACAAGATCCACAAATAGAATTGTAATAGGTATATATGTATAGTAACTACTACCTTGAGAATTAATTAATTCTTTATTTGTAGCATAACTAGCGTAAGATAACGTTCTATTTACTAAACCTTTGCAATTTTCTGAAATATAATTATCCATTTGTTTTATAAATTCCATCTTTTCTTTGTCACTTACTTTTTTATTAGTAGTGGATAAATCTAAAATATTTTCTGCACTTATATGCTCAAGTGTCCCAACATTTCGTGTTTTTTTAGATGATAGAAACTGTGCATTATGCTCTGCTTGCTTAATCACTCTTCTTACACTTTCCTCACTCATATTTGGTGCTGATGCAAATCCCCATGCTCCGTCATTAAATGCTCTTGAACTAATCCCTGTTGTTGTTTCCTTATTATTTCTAATCAAATTCCCATCTACCAATACCATTGAATGTTTAGTGTATGTCTGTGACCTCAACTCATTGTATCCAGTAAAAAAGTTCTTAAAATCCCTAACTGAATTTTTTATCACTTAAGCTACCCCCTTTAAATTCATAATAATACCATTCTATCATAATTTAACAATTAATCCCATTAAATCAATGGGTATAGTTCAATTATAATTGTTTTATGCTCAAAATACATTAAATACAGAACAAATAAAAAAAGTATGATGCAGTTTGTTAAACTGCATCATACTTTTTTATTTCTTATATTTTTTTATTATTTTTTCAAGTTCTCCACATGAATCATATTCAACCACAACAACTGCATTCATTTTTATTCCCGATTTATTAAATCTCATAATTAATTTATTTCCATTCCACTCAAATGACTCTACATCTTTCCAATCAGTTATAATTTGATTAACAAGAATACCATTATTATTTATCCTAAAAGCATTATTCTCAAAATAAACAAATGAACATAAATAAAATATAATCGCAAAATTCATAACACTATATGAGTTTAACCCAAAATTATTTATAGTCATTATAATCCTTATAATCATGATAACAGCAAAGAAAATAAATATATATTTATTCTTACTCTTTGTTTTTACTTTTCCTGTAAAAATACTATCTCCAAATTTTTTTCTTCCTTTGATATTTCTAATGGTTATTGCAACTGATGCAATTAAAATTAAAATAGAAAAAATCCCTAAAAAATTATTCATATTCTCCTCCTTTAGTAATTTGAACTTCATTCTATACTAGTGTTTTCTTATTGTCAATTTATTATAGAGAATCCATAGTTAAACTTTATTTATACATATCTCAAAATCGCAATGCTTCTATGCTTTTGAGTGTGTATAAATTTAGTTTCAACTTGGAATCTCTATATAGAAATCCCATATTGAAAATTAACTTATTCAATTAATTTATTTGTAATTTTAACCAAGGTAATTTAGATAAATACTCAATGTTCAATGAATGTTGATTTTTTCTTAGGTCAAAAGTCTATAAATATATCTATTTTAGATTTGCATTAGCAAATCATCCTTCATTGATAATTCATTAATGAGTATTGATTATTAATAGTATAATATTGTTAATAAAATCTTTGAATAAATAAAGTATTAAATTGGAATCTCTATATCCTTCATTACCTTGATTCTTAATAAAACTTTAAAAAACATAAAGATACCTTTAAGGCTTCTTTATGTTTTTCATTCCTTTATATTAAACAGCTTTATCCATCCTAATTTCTTCTTGAGACTCGTACTTCATTATTTTCAGTATTATATCTGTTAACATATTTGAAGCTAAACCAGCAAACGAACCACATGCTAAAGAAATAATTGTTATAGGAAAATTCATCCCAGAAGCAATAAATGCTGACCATCCTAAAAACGCTGCTGGTATAAAAGAAACTAGAGGAACTTTAGATAGTAATATTATTCCACAAGCACCAAGTCCATTAGTAACAGATATTGCCCCTGTATCTCCTATAAGAGGTATTAATGGACCCGCGAGAAGTGAAGTTGCTATACCCCAGCATGTACCACTCCAATTTGCAATTAAAGCCTTCTTTACACCTTTCATTCCATCACCACCAGCTGCAAAGAAACTTGACCAAGCTATAAACCCAGCAACTGTACTTAACCCAAACGTAAAACTCCCAACTGTCCAAGCAAAACCTATAATTCCACTACTAATACCTATAGCTAAAAGTTTTTTCATATCCATATTTTTATTCCTCCTAATTTCATTTTCGTTAATATTGCCATCGTTTGCACATTTACTAATTTAATACATGAATTTTGACATTCAAATTATGTATTACTTAATTTTGCAATAAAAAAGTCCCTATACACATCCGATAATTTGAATTATGTATAGGGACGAAAATATTCGTGTTATCACCCTATGCTACAGTTATTTTTACTGTATGCTCTATATCGGTAGCAAACCGCGTAACCAATAATTTATTTTAAATTGCATCCTACTATTATTTTATAAATTTTTTTGTAATTTTTCAAGTATATTTTTTAAAAAATACTCTTTATTATGATTTTTTTTCTGAAACTAATATAAAATATCCCGCTTTCTTATTCTCTATAGTACAATTTCCTAATAATGCTTCAAGTTTTTCTTGCGAACTTGGTGCACCTTGTTTTTTCTGAATAACAACATATATTTTCCCACCATCATTTAAATGCTCAGCTGCTCCTTCATAAATAGCATGAACAACCTCTTTTCCAGCTCTAATTGGAGGGTTAGTTATAATATAATCATATTTCTTAGTAACACTCTCTAATTTATCAGATTTAAATACTTCAACTCTTTCCCCTACTCCATTTGCTTCTGCATTCTCAGATGCTAATTCCATAGCTCGTTCATTAACATCTACCATTGTTACATTTATCTCAGGGTAAAACTTTGCCAAAGTCACTCCAAATGTACCATATCCACATCCTACATCTAGAAGGTCACCTTTAATATTCTTATTATTATCTAAGAAGGTTTTAATAAGTAAGTCTGATCCAAAATCAACTTTTGTCTTAGAAAATACTGCATTACTGCTTGTTAATTTTATTTTTTCACCATTGATATAATAATCTAATGTTTGTTTTTTATGTTCTGTAGTTGAAGTACTACTAAAATAATGTTCCACACTCTTCACCATAGCTTTCTATATTATGTAATGCATATAATTTAGTAATGCTCATTTTTATGAGCATTACATCTACTATAGTATAAGATAAATACGTTATTAATTCAAGTCAATACTAATATCCCTTATAAGTGTATTCATATGTTCTAATTATTATTTAATACAAAACTTTTCAATTCACCCTTAACTATCTCTCCATGATTTTCAATAAATGCTTGATAATAATAAGTTTTCCCTTTTTCAAACTCATCAATCTCATAGTCCATAAAACCACTATGTCTGTTTTCTTCTTTTATTGAGATTTTTTTGGTAAGGTTGTCCTTATCATTTCCAATAAAAAATCCATAATCACGTACCTCATCATTATCAATATCATTAAACATACCACTAATTATAACTTTATTATCCTGTGTAAATCTGTTTCCAAATGTATTAACAGTTTCCCCTTCCCAATTATTAAAATTTGAATTCCAATTATTGCAATCCCCATTCCTATTATTAAAATTATGTTGATTTATATTTCTATGTATTTTTTGGATTTCATTGCTATGTTTAGAGTTATCTGCAAATACATTACTTGGTGTTAAAAATATCGACATTATTACGCTCACTAGAATACCCTTATTTAAAACCTTTTTCATAGATTCTCCCTCCCCAAAAGTTAATAATACACTAATAAATATTTTATTTTAAATAAGAGTCCTCGTAAATCATTTAATCTACAAGGCTATGTATATACTTAAAATAAGCTATTTATTTCTTCCATTTGAATTGATAAGTATTCATATAAATCCTAGTTTTTCTGCTTTTTTTCTATATTATAATATTATTGGATTAATAATGAAAACTAATCCTTTCCATTTTTGAGGAGTAGTTCATTAATTTTGCTATAGAGTTTTTCCATAATTGGATGATTTTGATTTTCTCCAGTTCTTACTTAATAACCATCAGCTATTTCTTCAATAAACGGAACATCTGTAAATCTCCAAATTCTTAGTCATTTTAACTGCCCCATTTTTATAAATAATAAATTATCTATTTATTATCTACTTATACTTTCATTATACTTATGGAAAATATAAGTATAAATGAGAATAATACTCTTATTATTTATATTCTATAGTTCATTAAAAAGACCTTTTGGGCATGTAAAATAACAAGTCAACGATGCGAAATATCTTTTATCGCTTCAATAGCTGACATTAAAGCAATTCCATATAACTCATGATTTTCATATATTTTTTTGCAATTATTCTTATCTATTCCCCCAAGTGCAATGAACTTAGGTACCATTTTATTTTTAGATTCATATATCACATTAAAATCATGTATCATCTTTTCTAACCCAGTAATTCCTAAAGTTTTTACAGGATTTTTACAGGATGGTTGAAATATTGGAGAAATCAATGCATAATCTGGTGAAACCTTCTCTGATAACTTTATTTCCTCTTCATTATGTACCGAAACACCAATCTTTCCAAAGTCATTAAGATTTACTCTATTATTTATAACCGTTTTCATATTTTTAACATTCAAGTGAAATCCATCTGGTTTAAGATTGAGAAGCTCTTTTGTTGGATATGCGTTTATTATTAATTGGAAATCATATTGTTGTTTAAGAACTTTTAGTTCTTCACAAATTTTTTCAATCTCTGAAAACTGATCATAACCACGCACTATAACAACATTTACTCCAAATTTAATACCTTCTTTTTGTTTTTTTAGCATAATGTTTAACTCTTCTCTATGATCTGTGATCGCCACAATTATTCTTCTGCTCATCAAAGCAACATCCAATCTTTGAGTACTGGTTGGTATCCTACTCTTTCTATCATTTTGATAACATCTTGAACTGATGACTCATCTGATATTTTAAATTGCTTTTCACTATTCTTATTAATTTTATGTCCACCAACTTCTGTAGATACTCCCGCAGACATTTTATTTACTCCAATAGGAATTAAATTCTCTCTCATACTCTTTGATTCCCTAGTTGAAATATTTATAGAGCAATGTGGTAAAAACAATTTCAATGCTGATAGTATTTGCACAAAATCTCTATCAGTGATCTCATAATATTTATAAGATAAACTCTCTGTTGATGATATGTCTTTTATTCTTGGAAGTGATATTCCCACCTCCACCTCAGGAAATTTCTCTGAGATATATTTTGCATGTAATCCAAGTTTAAAAACTTCTATTCTCCAATCATTCAATCCTAATAGCGCCCCTATGTTTATAGTTCTCACACCAGCAGCACAGGCTCTTTCAGGTGTATCTAACCTATACAAATAATCTCTTTTAGGTCCTTTAACATGAACATTTTCATATATTTCTCTGTCATATGTTTCTTGATATATCGTAACCCCATCAATTCCAGCATCTACAAGTTCTTTATATTCATTAATCTTCATTGGGTATACCTCCAATACAACAGACTGAAAATATTCCCTCAAAATTTGTACTGAATCACGAATATATTGTAACGGAGTTTTAATTTCAGATTCTCCAGTCAACAATAGAATATGCTTTATTCCGGTCTTACTTACTTCCTCTGCTTCTTCTCTTATCTCTTCAAGTGTTAATTTATTTCTCTTTATAGAATTATTACAATTAAAACTGCAGTATAAACAACGATTAACACAATAGTTAGAAATATATAATGGAGTATACAGAGTAATTGCTTTACCAAAATGTTTTAGGGACTTTATTCTGGAGTTTTGAGCCATTTGTTCAAGATATTTTGCTCCCTCTTGAGAAAGCAAGCACAAAAAATCTTGTTCATTTAGCTGCTCTTTGTTTAAAGCATTTATTATATCATCACTGTACACATTTTCAATTTCTCTTAATATTTTTTCATTTTCTAATCCTTCTAATACTTTACTAAAACTCATTTTTCTCTCCTAAAAAACCTGTTAGTGGTGATGATGCTTCTGCCCTAGTAAGCACTCTTCCTAATTTTGCTTCATATGCAAATCTACCAGCTTCCACTGCCATTGCAAAAGCTTTTCCCATCTTAATTGGATCCTCAGCTGTTGCTATAGCCGTATTTACCAACACCGCATCTGCTCCCATTTCCATAGCAAAAGCTGCTTCTGAAGGTTTCCCTATTCCTGCATCTACAATTATAGGTATATTAATTTCATCTATAATAATCTTTATCATTTCTTCTGTTCTTATCCCTCGATTGGACCCAATTGGTGAACCCAAAGGCATAACAGTTGCAGCACCTGCATCCACTAATCTCTTTGCATCCATAAGATCTGGACTCATGTATGGCAGCACTACAAACCCTTCTTTTGCTAACACATCTGTTGCTTTTATTGTTTCCATATTATCAGGTAAAAGGTACTTGTTATCTCTCACCACTTCTATCTTAACCCAATCTCCACATCCCATAGCACGTGCTAACCTAGCTATCCTTATAGCCTCTTCTGCTGTTCTCGCTCCTGATGTATTAGGCAGTAATTGTATACTCTTAGGGATATAGTTTAAAATATTATGTTCTTTTGAATCTAAATCAACTCGTCTAAGAGCCATTGTTATTACCTCTGATTTACTACTCTTAATAACACTAGGAATAATAGACTTTGATGGGAACTTACCACTTCCAATAAATAACCTACTATTCAATGCCCTTCCACCAATTATTAATTTATCATTCTTATTACTACTCATAATTAAACCTCCAGTTCATTCATTAATATTCTCAGTACGGAATTAGCTTGATGAGATGCAACAATTCCCACCCTAGGTGCCATTAATCCATCAAATTCTTTAGCCTCACTTACTAAATCTCCTGATAGATAGAATCTATCACTTGCTTTTTTTGTTGTTATTATATTTGAACTATAATATCCAGCCATCCCTGATGCTGCAACTATGTATTTATTTGTATTCTTCAAAACCCAATTTGTTAACTCCGCTTTACAAACAGGATTATCAAAAGCTTCTACGATAATATCGCAAGACTCGAAATATTCTTTGTAATTCGATTTATCCAACCGTACATCATAGTCTATTACTGTTATATACGGATTAATTCTTTCAATTATTTCTTTAGTAGCATTTGTTTTCTTCATTCCTATTTGTTTGATGAAATAATTTTGTCTATTAAGATTAGTAGGATCAACTACATCAAAATCACAAATAATCAAAGTTCCTACACCAACCCTTGCAAGCTCCATAGCAATATTTGATCCAAGACCTCCAAGCCCAGCGATTCCCACTGTAGCATTCTTAAGTTTTGCATAGACATTTGAAGAATGCCTAGATTTTAAAAACATTGACATCTCTTCTTCTGCTGGAACTTTACCTTTTTTAAGCATATAAATTTCATCACCATTTTTCACATCTGTTTCCCAAGTAACTAGGTGTCCATTTTTAATCAAAATATCACATATCACTAAATCTTGTTTATTAATTTTTTTAATAATCTCTTTCAAATTTATCTTTTCACGTAGATTCCTCTCTAAATTATTTAAGTCATATATTGAATCATTTATTGTAACCTTCATTTAACCCCCTCCAATAAACCCAACTATTTCAATTTTCTCACGACCATCTAACATGAGGTCTTCAAAACTTTCTTTTGGAATAATCTTTTCATCAACTTCCACAACAACCTGATCGGCTACAAGGTTAAGCTCATTTATAAGATCTTTTAAAAGAATATTTGAGTACACCTTTTTCTTCCCATTAATTATCAATAATAACATCTCCTTTCATTTTTAAATAATAAAAGCACACCCATTTGAGTGTGCAACTTATTCCTACGCTGGCATTATCCAAACAGGTTCATTGGGTCAGTACTTATAGTCCTTTCTCAGCCGGTAACACCAGCTCCCCTTTTTTATTCAATTGTTAAGGAACAATACTATTAAAATTTCTCTAAGAGAAATGTCAATCGTTCTCCACTCTCCACTTTTCAACTCTCAACTTATTTTTTCCTAAGGAAAAAATAAAAACCCGCCATAAGGCAGGTTGAGTTATTCACATATTAATATAAATAATCTACAAGCTTCCCTACGTTAGTTCTAACTAAATCAGGTTATAAGGGTCAGGATCTACATCCCTCTCAGCAAAAGCACCCCTAGCTACTTTAATTTTCATATTTTAAATAATCTTTACAACATCATGTTATATCATATCTTGGCTTATGTCAAGATATGATTGCAATATTCATTATTACTTAATCACCTACCCGCTATATGATCCAAGTTTATGATTTTGAATTTATTCTCATCTTCTAAGGCAAATTTAATAATATGAGAAAACCCGGACCCACTCACCCCCTCCACATCAGATATGACTCTTCTTGTTACGGTAATATTTATCTCATTATTATTGCTATAAGTTACTCCATATGGTATGTTTATGTTATTATACTAACAATCATATATAGTAAGGAGAGATTAATTTTGAAATTATTTTTTATATCTGATATTCATGGTTCTTTATATTATTTAAATAAAACAATAGAAGCTTTCCATATGGAAAATGCCGATCATATAGTAATTTTAGGAGATGCCTTATATCATGGCCCAAGAAATCCACTTCCAAAGGATTATAATCCAAAAGAAGTAGCTTCTATATTGAATTCTCTTAAAGAAAAGATTATTGCAGTAAGAGGTAATTGTGATAGCGAAGTAGATCAGATGGTGATTGAATATCCAATGATGGCTGATTACTCATTTATCTTATATAATAATAGAAGGATATTCTTAACTCATGGACACATATTCAATATAGATAATCCTCCAAAATTAACATCTAAAGACGTATTAGTTCATGGTCATACTCATATACCAGTGGCTAAAAAAACTAATGATTTTTATTTAATCAATCCTGGCTCCATTTCTTTACCTAAAGAAGATAATCCTAATACATATGGTATTTTAGAAAACAATAAATTTGAAATAAAAGATTTCCAAGGAAATATTTTTAAATCAATAATCCTTGAGTAATCATACAAAAAGGATTAAAGTTTGATGTCCAAACTTTAATCCTTTTTTACGTAAGATATTTAATATAATTGGAAATCATAAAAAAGGCGCGTTGCACGCGCTTCGTTAGGGGAACCTACGTTTCCCTTCGATGCAACTATCGTTGCTGAGCACCCTTCTTAAACCAGTAGCGGAAATACTTCCCATATAACCCCTTTATTTATTTTTTTCTTTAGAAATTGAACTGGTACAATTTCACTCTGAACCTAAGTTAATATTTTTATAGTTCATCATAAATTTTTCAGCCTCTTCTACGTTCAATGGTTTAGCTATATAATATCCTTGTATTACATCACACTTATTATTCTTTAAGTACTCATACTGGTCGTAATGTTCTACGCCTTCTGCAACAATTTCTAACTTTAATCTGTGCGCCAAACTAATTATTAAATCAATTAACTCATATTCATCATTGTGAATACCATCAACAAAACTTTTATCAATTTTTAGCACGTCAATAGGTAGCCATTTTAAATAATTTAATGAAGAATACCCTTTTCCAAAATCATCCAACGATATTTTAAAACCGAATTTTTTTAATCTAAGAACAATATCTTTAGCGTTTTGAAAAGATTCTATGAACATATTTTCTGTTATCTCAATTTGTATTTTGTTAGTATCTATTGAAATCCCTTTAAACAACTTTTCCACTCTATCAATTATCTTTGTATCTTTCAATTGATTGGGTGAAATATTCAATGATATTACACCCATTTCAATCCCATTTTTTTCCCATAATTTCAATTGACTAAAAACTTCCCCAAGTACCCAAAAATCAATTTCTTGTATTAAACCAGTCTGTTCTGCAATAGGAATAAACTCCATAGGAGGTATTATCCCTTTACTAGGATGTTTCCATCTTATCAATGCCTCAAACCCTTCAACTTTATTTGATTTAATGTTAATTTTGGGTTGATATACTAAGAAAAATTCATTATTCTTGATGGCTTTATTTAAATCTTCTTCAATTGAAAGTCTGTTCATATCTTTTTCATGTATATCTATATTAAAAAAACAAGAGCAATTCTTTCCTTTTCTTTTTGCTCTATACATTGCACTGTCCGCATTTTTCAAGAGTTCATCCGAATTAGTGTTTTTAGATTCGTTTGCATCAATTCCAACGCTAGCAGTTATAAAAAGTTCCTTAGATTTCAAGTAAAATGGCTCCTTAAATTTACTAAGAATATTATTTATTCGCTCCTCAACATATTCAGTATTTGGATAATCATAGATAAGAACAATAAATTCATCTCCACCTAAACGAGCGAATACTTCATTTTGTTTAGGTGAGTCAAAAATTCTCGTAGCAACTTCTTGTAATATATAATCTCCAGCAGAATGACTATATATATCATTAATATTCTTAAAATTATCTAAATCTAAAAGAGCCACTGCAATATTTCCAGTATTTTTATTTTTTATATCATTTAGCTTATTATTAATTTGAATAATACATCCGTTACGGTTATATAGATTAGTCAAATCATCATAATATGCCATCTTTTCTATTCTTTTTTCATAAAGTTTTTTATCTGTTATATCACTAGCTGAACCTGCTATTCTTATAGGTTTATTATTCAAACTTCTTAGGATTTTAGATTTACATAATACCCATTTAATGTGCCCATCTCTAGAAACCAGTCTATGTTCATCTTGATATTCATCATCATATCTAAGATGTTTATAGAATTTTTCCAATGTCATCTTCCTATCTTCCTGATATATAAGTTTAGTATAATCTTCTACTGTCTTTATATCTTTTGATTTTATCCCAATGATTTCTTCAACTCTATCTGATACGAATAGATTACCAGTTCTCCAATCTAAATCCCAAATAATATCATTTGATCCCTCAGCCACTAATTTATATCTTTGTTGTGATTCTTCTAAAGAAATACTTTGCTCCTTAAGATTTTGGTACTGCTCCCTTAAGGTTTCTTCAGTTGCTGTAAGTTCTTCATAAACTGCTGTGATTTCTTCATTATTCGCTCTTAAATCCATATATGCATCATTGAGTTTCATTTTAGAATATCCAATATCAGTTATCAACTCTGATAAACCTGTTAAAAATTCAACTACACTTTTTATTTTCTCTTCTGGAAAAACTGTCGTACTTCTTACAGCCTTTAAATATTCTTCTTTATCCATTCCAGTTTCATCCGCTAATTTTTCAAAAAAATCAAAATCAGGTTCTTCAAAGAAAAATTGACCTTGAAACACTGTTGCTATGTGATTCCCGTCTATAATTATTGGAGATCCAATATCAACCAACCCATTCTTACATTTTGTTACCACATATCGCTCCCCGGCTTTAATTCTACATGACATAGCTATATCACTTTCAATACATCTTTTATTAGTTATGGGATTCATTCTATGAAATTTTGTACATATTGGCTTCCAACCTGTCTCAATTATCACTGCTCCTTGAGCATCAATTATTGTTGATGGTATTCCTGTAGTATCATATAAATGATCAAGTAGTCCTTGTAACCTATTAACGTCAATTAAATCTGAAAGTTTATATTTCATATTACCCCCTAAGTTTGTTTTGAAAAATTCTATTCAATCTCAAGTATTTTATATTCAAACATTATTTAATAGTATATTTTTAGAAATCAGCCTTTATTAATTTTATCTCCTAGGAAGTCAATTTATTAAATATTCATATTTCAATTATAAGTAGATATTCATCCAATATCAAGATAAATCCACTCTTTCATACACTTTGTAACATTTTTTTACTTTTTTATTTTATTCAAGAAAAACAAACCTGTTCTAGTACTTTTGAGAGAACAGGCTTGAATCTTTTAGGTATTTTTATTTAGTTTATTTCACAAACTCATTTATTAGCTGTATAACTGCTGGTCCCAGTAAAACTATAAATATACTAGGAAAAATAAATAGTACAAGAGGAAATAATATTTTAATTGGTGCTTTCATTGCTTCTTCCTCTGCCCTTTGCCTTCTTTTCTCTCTTTCCTCCTCAGACTTTATTCTTAGAATTTTTACAATACTTATTCCAAGCTTTTCTGCCTGAAGTATATTATTGATTAAAGATTTTATTTCGTCAAACTCAAGACGTTCTTTTACCCCAGTTAACGCTTCTTTTCTTGTTTTACCTAGTCTCATTTCTTCAAGGCAAATATGAAATTCGGAAGGTAGTACTCCAACTTTCTTTGAAATCACCTTATTTAAAGCACCGTCAAACCCTAATCCAGCCTCAAGGCAAACAGTTAAAATATCAAGAAAATCAGGAAGTTCTTTTAGTCCTTCTTTATATCTATGCTTAATTTTTTGATTAATATAATAAGTAGGTATGATAATTGAAAAAACAAATCCAATTATCACCAACGCAATAACACCTTCAAATCCAAAATTGAGTATTTTTCCATACATACCAAATAATACCGGCAACAATATCTTTAATGTTATTTTTAATGCATGAAATTCAATTGGCGTCATACCAAACGGATTACCTGCTTGAAGAAGTTTTCTATCTAAAACCTGTTCTTTTTTTGAAGAAATCTTTTCACCAAAATACCCTTTAGTCTTGCTTCTTAATTGAAGTATTATCCTCTGAGTAAGAGGTTCATATTCTTCATCCCTTTTAATTATAATCTTTTCCGTATTTACAAACTCATCTATTCTCTTTTGGGTTTTAAATTTGGGTTCAAAAATTTTCAAAACTATATAAAATAAAAACAATGTAATGGTTACTAAGAAGAAAAACACTACCATAGCTTACACCTCAATTTTAGTTAACTTATTAATTAATATGAATCCAATTATTCCAGATGTAATACCAACTGATATCATAATAATTCCCAATGTATTTTCAAATAAACTTTGCATATATTCGGGATTTATCAAATAAATCATAAATCCTAGTATTATAGGAAGTGAACCAATTACTCTTCCCGAAAGTCTCCCCTGCGATGTCAAAGTTTGAACCTGTCGTTGAATTCTTATTCTCTCTCTTATAGTTTTTACAATTGTTTCAAGTACTTCTGCTAAGTTTCCTCCAACCTGTCGTTGAATTAGAACAGCCTGTATCATAATTTCAAGGTCATTACTTGGCATTCTTATGCTTAAATTATTTAAAGCATCTTCCATAATAACTCCATAACTCATTTCTTTTAATAATATCTTAACTTCCTCTCTTATTGGAGATTCACACTCCTCTGCAACAACTTTTAGTGCCTGTGGAAAACTGTAACCTGATCTTAATGACCCTATTATTGTTGTTATCATATCTGGTAAACCTTCATTAAATTTGAATATTCTAATCCTAATTTTTCTTTTTATCCAAATTTTTGGTGTTAAGTATCCGATAACGCCTCCGAGAATTAATAAAATCAAGTTATTTACTATAAAATATATCATTCCGCCTATTATAGTCGCTAACAACCATTTCAGCATTATATATTCTTCTGGATTCAAATGAACCCCAGCACTTCTAAGCATAAGTTCAGTTTTCTCTTGATTTAAGCTGGATAGTTTTTCTCGTATTATTTCATTTATTCTTTTTAAACCACTTTTATTTATGTTGAGCTTTTCTTTTTGATTTTTTACTTTTTTATTTCTTTTATCTATATCCAAATAATAATCTATTCTTCTTTCAATTCTCTTATCAGATAAAATAAAATAATAAAATAATGAAACAATTAATAAAAAACAAAATACAAAGAAAAACAATAAAATAATCCCTTTAATAACTACCACTCCTCTAACTTAAAAATTGAATCTGGAATATGTATACCAGAGGATTCAAGTCTTTCGTAAAACTTAGGACGAATTCCTGTTGAAACCATAGAACCAATTATTTTGCCATTTTTATCAATTCCCTGTTGTTTGAAGGTAAAAATATCCTGAAGCACAACTATATCCCCTTCAAGTCCTTGTACCTCAGTGATACTAATAATTTTTCTTGCACCATCTTTTAATCTTGCTTGTTGAACAATTAGGTCAATCGCACCTGAAATTTGCTGACGTATTGCTTTTATAGGAAGTTCCATACCTGCCATTAAAACCATAGTTTCAAGACGAGTAATCATATCTCTTGGACTGTTAGCATGTCCAGTTGCCAGCGAGCCATCATGACCAGTATTCATAGCCTGAAGCATATCTAATGCTTCCCCTCCTCTAACTTCTCCAATTACAATTCTTTCAGGTCTCATTCTCAGGGAATTTCTAACAAGATCCCTAATTTTAACTGCTCCCTTGCCCTCAATATTTGGTGGTCTTGACTCTAATGAAACTACATGCTCCTGTGATAGTTGTAATTCTGCAGCATCCTCAATTGTTATTATTCTTTCATCTTCTGGAATAAAGGAGGATAGAACATTTAATGTTGTTGTTTTACCAGAACCTGTTCCCCCACTTATGAAAATATTCAGCTTTGCCTTAACACAAGCATCAATAAAAACTGCCATATCCCTTGTTAATGTTCCAAAACTAATTAGGTTTTCAATTGTCAGGGGATCCTTTGAAAATTTTCTTATTGTAATTGTTGGTCCATTTAAAGCAAGAGGTGGAATTATTGCATTAACCCTTGAACCATCTGGAAGTCTTGCATCAACCATTGGGCTACTCTCATCTATTCTTCTTCCAAGAGGCGATACAATCTTTTCTATTACCTGCATAACATGTTCATCATCCCTAAACTGTACATCAGTTAATTGAATTTTACCATTTCTCTCTACATATACTTTATCTGGTCCATTGACCATAACTTCGCTAACTTCAATATCATTTAAAAGTGGATTTATTGGTCCATATCCTGTTAAATCATTAATAAGCTCCTGAACAACTCTATTCCTATCAATCTCTCCAAAATGTTCTCCATCCTTTTTTATAATCTCAAAGGCAATGGAATCAATTTTATGAATTAATCCTTCTACTTCTTCATCTTTATATTCATCCATTATTTTCTTTTGAAGCTTATTCTTTAATTCCTGTTCTTTACCAGTTGGAGTATAAAATATCTTCTTAGAAGAATTACTTTTGTTGTCTACCTGGTGAACTGATTTAGTTTTTTTATCTATATTATCATGCAAAATATTATCATCGTTACTCTTTGCTTTATTAATTCTATCAAGTAGCCCCATATCTCCACTCCTTATTTTGAACTTCTTTTGAAAATTTCAAAAAAACCATTCTTTTTGCTCTTTCTTCTTCTCCGTCTTCTTCTAAGTAAAGAGTTACTTCTATAAAATTGCATTGATAAATTCATGATTTCATTAGAGATTTTTTCTTTAGGTTTACTAATAACAAAAGGTATCCCAATATTAAATGATTTTGATACAACTTTAAAGTTATCTGATATAAAATATAAATCATCCATATTGAGTATATTTCTAATGTCTCTAAATTTAATTACACTTTCCATATCACCTCTATTTATGATGATTTTTGTTTTTTCTTCCAACTCTAATGCCTTTATTGTTTTTAACATTGTTTTAGTATTCTTTAAAGCTGCCATCTCAAGATCTGTGATTAACATAATCTTATCAGCCTTTTCCATAAAACTAATATTATGTTCTGAAAGCCCTGACGATAAATCAACTATTAAAAATTTATTTTCTTCTAGAACTTTTTCACAAACCGTTTCAATAACTGAAGAGCTAATTAAATCTGCATACTCAGGTTTTAATGGTGCAGACAAAATTTTCACTCCACTTTCATGTTTCTGAAGATAGTTAGATAATATGTTACTATTTAATGATTCTATATCATGGATTACATCACTAATTGTAAGTCTAGGTTGTAAGTCAAGGGCTAGATTCACATCACCAAATTGAAAGTTTGCATCTAAAATACAGGTTGAAAAGCCTTTCTTAGCAAGTTCAACTGCTACATTTACTGAAATAATTGTTTTTCCAACTCCCCCTTTTGCACTAGCAAAAACTATCATTTCACCTTTTTTTCTTTCAGTTGTTTCATGGATAACTTCATTAACATCCATCTGTTACCTCCTTGAATCACTATATTACGGGAATATTTTACTTCTAAGAGTAAGTTTAATGCTTCCTCTTTCATCTGCATTTATTAGTTTTACAATATCCTGTGGTTTTAATTCCAATGTAACTGAAATGTATTCAACTACATCATTTTTATCATCTGTTTCTTTTATATCTTTATTCTCTTTTTCATTTAATCTTTTTCCAACTGCCAAAACTCTTATATTTTCAAGTAACATTTCTGTATTTACTTTATTTTCCACTCCATCTTGTTTAATTTGTTCACTAAAAATTACATCTACATTATCTTCAGGTTCTATTAAGTTAGAGACAGATTCAACAATGTTAACTTCAATTGATACTGCTCTAAATCCCTCTCTTATTTTTCTTGTTACAAATTTGTCTTCCCTAAATTGATCTAAAAATCTGTCTAAGAATAAAGCTTCACCCTTCTTCATATCATTTAGGGAATACTTACCTACAATTTCCTCCATTGTCTTTATAGCTTCTGGATGTACTGATTCGGTTTCTAATTCTATATATTCCAATATTTCTTTTGTAATCTTTTGATGTTTGTTAATCGAAACTCTTGGTACCACAATACTAACCATATTTTCATTTTTCTTATACTTTTGATCAAGTTCCTTTAAATATTTATTGAAGAGAAAAGTAGTTATTACTGCCATTATTAATGCTAAAAATAAAATATTTCGTGATTTCATATCTCCACCTACTCCGTTAATCTTATTGTGTATGCTCCATTATCTGTTAAATTTTCATCTCCGAATCCACTTCCAGCTCTCTTAATAAAGTATCCAGTAATTGATGCATCATTTCTATCTAAGGGCGTTTTTATATAAAAATATGCAAATCCAGTTATTTTAACTTCCTTTAACTGATTTAGTTGAATTTTATAAGGCTCGTAAACTAGTACCAAAATAATTCTAGAACACTCTCTATGACTATAATCATTAACGGCATGATTACAAGAGTTTATTCTAAAATTAATTGCTTCCCTTGTTTTTCCTTCAATGTTTCCTGTTTGAGTCTCTATAATATCTCCAACTTTTAATTCACCGTCGTAGCCATACATTAAATCCTGTTCATATAGCTTTGCTCCAGGTCCTGATAGAGCTAAAATTCCAAAGTTTCCATACTCTGAGTCGCCTGAATCAACCTTTAAAGTATATTCCTTTAAATACTCTAGAGGGATATCCTTATCAATTCCAAGAGGAACAGCTCCACTTCCACGACTCATAGGAAAAAGTTCCACAGTAGAAGATACTTTAACAGGAAGGCTGTTAATTTTGAATAACTTTAAAAAATTTAATGTTACCACCTTTTCTAAAACAACATTTAATTTATATCCATTATTAATTTGAATTGTTATTTCTTTTAAACTATCTTCTTCATTATGAGCTCTTAAGATTTCTAATACCACTTCATTGACAGAATCACTATCATTTGTAAGCTCTTGTGCTCCCGATAAAACTGCTGCATTTACTGTTTTTTTCAAGTGACTCTTTGTTTTATATAAAATCCCACCATCTATTACCAGTCCAGCTACTCCAATTATTATTACTAAAAAAAGTGTAAATAGCGGCAATGCACTTCCATTTTGTTCTTTTATAATTCCATGATTTTTTAAAAACTTCATATACGTCCTCCTATTCAATCCGTATGGTTGATTCAGTGTTTACTTGAAAGGGGGATGGAATAAAAGCACCAATAATAGGGGTTATATATTTAACTTCATAAGTTATTTTCACATTTACATAATCGCCTGATTTCCTCTCATAATAATTTGGAGTAATATTAACTATAATTGTATCTTTATCAACCAAATCAACAGTATCATTTACATATTGAAGTATTTCCGAATCACTTTTACCTAAACCACCCATTCTTACCGCCTCTTGAGTTACCATATTTAAATGAATTGAAGAGTATAAAATTCTACCAAAGTCAATTATTCCACATAAAAGTAATAAAAGAATTGGTAATACAAGTGCAATCTCTACCATTGCCTGTCCGTTTTCTTTCCTCATACAATCCAAGCTCCTTTAAAAAACAGACATATTACAGCACCACCAACTATAGCAATTCCATATGGATATTTTTTTATTAATGCTGATGTTGGTAGCTCCAGTTTATATCTAACACCTTGAAAAAATGAAACTATCCATATAAACATTCCCTTAAAACACCTTACAGTTTCTTTATGCACTAATATAATTATAAGAGCTATTATGCCACCAATAATCGCCATATATAAAGCTGTATTTAATACAAAAAAACTTCCTTTTATTGCCCCAATAAGTGCTAGAAGCTTAACATCGCCAGCTCCAATACCTCCTAGAAAGTACGGTATTAACAGCAGGCTAAACCCTACTAAAAGCCCTATTAGAGAAAATTTCAAACCACTAACACCATTTAAAATCAAATGTAAAGGTACAACTGTAATTAGTGTAGGAAAGATTACTTTATTATAGATCATTTGCTCTTTTATATCCGTAATTAAACAAATCATTAGGACTAGAACTAAAATTATATCAAATATCATTTTTCCACTCCTTTATATAGAAATAAAACCCTGCATTAATGGCAGGGTTCTTTATTTGTATAGGAATCCAAGTTCCAATTATACTCTGTTGATTATTCAGTTAATATAAACTTTAAGTTGGCGTATTATCACTTAATTTAGTTTTAATTGTATTTACTAATGTACTAATTTGATCTCTTAAAGCTACTAACGCAACAATTGCTCCTACCGCAATAATTCCTAAAACTAATCCATACTCAGTCATTCCTTGACCCTTTTCTTCAACAAATAAATTCTTCATTTTATTTAACATATAATTACCTCCCAAGTAATGTATTATATTCTACCGTTTACTTAATCAATATTACTTTGATTATCAAACTATTTATCCTGCAATTTGACAATTTCTTTTTAAATTTTGCCTATGTATTTACTCATCCTCCTCCTTTATTATTTTTACTACTTGTCCAATTTGTGTTTTTGTTGCCTTTATCCGACCATTCGAAAGTTCAATAACAGAAACAGCTTTTTTTTGCAATTTTCCGATTTTTTTTGGTTCCATATTTTCGTCAATGGCTAGGATTTTATTATTGATATCCAGATATAAAACATCGATATTATAGTTCATAAAATAAGTGTGTATTCCTTTACAGGGGTTAATATATAATGCTGACTGAGGTGAAAGATTCTTTGTAAACATTAAACCTTTTAGTCTTTTAAAAAAACTCTTTGCTTCTACTAAATTCTGTGCAATAACCGTATTATTAGTCATATTCTTTAATATCAGACAAAATCCACCTCCCGCGTATAAAAAATACCCAACCTAAAGGTTGGGCATAATTCCAAACCTTCGGTAACTGGCTGACATAATGTAAAAACATCTTAGTCCCTGTAGTTTTGCGTCATTAGTTTTCACTAACTTTGCCTTTATCGTGTTTTATATTCTCTGTTAACTCAATTATACATACTAGAAAAGCATAATGCAAGTCGAAATTCATAATTTTTTCACATAAATTTGATTTTTTTTTGATTCACATTTAAATTTTTACAAAATATTCATTGCTAACTCATTGTTTCCTCAATAAACCCCATTTATTGTTAATTTCCATTGTAGTGTTTAAACTTTACAATATTATCAAAGGATAATATTAATACTTGTCGAAATTATATAGAGTTGTCAATTTATATACTTTTATTAAACGGAGGAAGAAAATGAATTTTGAAAACAAAAAGCTTAATGCTATAGTCGATAGACTTTTAAATAGAGCATCTAAGATGGGATATAAAAAAGAAGAACTTGAGGATTGTTATATAGAAGAACTTTTAAAGAAGACGTCATCTCTTAGAATTAAAGATTTTATTGAACTAGCATACTATAAAGGAATCTTTAAAGGATTCCAGTATGTTGAAACATTATTAAATGTAAATGATAAAAAAAATGATAGTACTATTGACTCAAACGAACTAAAAAAACAAAATACCGAACTCATTAAAAGGCTTGAAACCTTAAATGAAATGGTCTTAAATATTAAAGAACCTCCAAAAAGCACAGGTAAAATGCTTGCTGATGGTAAATCTTTCATTTCTTTCAGAAATGAATATTCAAATAAAATTAACCAAGCAATAAAAACAGCATCCGAGAATAAAGATTACCTAAAAGAAATTAAATAATTTTGAACTCAAAAACTGTATTGTTATTTTCCAATACAATTTTTGAGTTTCCTACGCATATAATTGATCATATAAATCTTAAATTTTCAACTTACCATCTCAATTACTTACTATTTTTTTTATTCTTATTATGATATCTTTTAAACCATTCACTTCCATAGTCCACAGCTTCCTTCATGTCAAAGAACATCGATTCAGCTTTTCCAATATTTTTAATTCTTACATGGATTTCTTTTTCAAAGTCTCTTCCTAGCAAATAAAACAACTCTGTTTTATACTCAATCTCTCGGAATTCCTTCCACTCTCTTTTACCTTCAAACATAATAGGTGCACTGCATGTTGTCTCCTCATAATTTCCAGCCCTATACTCACAAAGATGAAAAGAAGTATTATCTTCATATGTAGTACCTAGTAATAACACTTTTGCTTCTAAGTCATATAACTTAGCCAATGGTGATTCCTCACCTAAACCAAAATTCAATGAATGATTTTTAGTTATTTTTTCTGAATTTTTCCCCCAAGCTGCAAAGGATACATTTGGATGATTACTTCTTAAGACATCAGGGAAAGTTCTAAAACATTCAGCTATAGCACCCATTCCATATGTTGGCGTTATCTTTGGATCAAATGCAGGCATTGTTTCCTTAACTAATTCAATCCATTCTTCAGGTATAGGAGGATTCTCCCACAAAGCAGGGTCTGAATAGTCATCACTATGAGTAGGCATAATTATAGTACCTGTTTCTGTCACCACATCCATTAATGCTTGAATAACAGTAATAGGTCCTCCACAAACCCACCCTATAGAGCTTAATGAAGAATGAATTATCACATTTTGCCCCTTCTTCAACCCAATTCTAATAAAATCCTCAGATAAAGACTTTCTTGTATTCAATTTATCAGTTTTCTTTATAATATTTTTTAAGCGCATAATTATCTCCCTATTTTATCTCTTCTTATCCTTCTAGAATAATCATCACAATTATAGCATATTAATGAAAACTATTCTAATTCTATGTATAGAATAATCTTAATATATATCATTCCCCTTAGAGCTGAAATGTTCATCATCAATATCATTAATAAAGCCATTCAATACAATGTTTCTATGTTCTATATCTCCATGAATAAACTCAAAGACTGATTGTATTTTATTCTGAATTACATCTTTTGATAAAAAATCGACTCCTTGTTTAGGTTTAAAATATAAATCAAGAGGAATACTTCCATCTTTAGTAGGAAGCTGATAGTCTATGTTTAATCTACATGCCCCTAACCTTTTATAAAAATCAATTCGACGTTTCTGATTCTCTCTAATATGTATATTTTCATGATCAGCTTTTTCAATCTCAACCATAATTCCTATTATATCATTACTTCTTTCCATAATTTTATTAAAGAAGATTGTACCATATCCATTACTATGAAACTTAGGATCAATCGCTATATAATCTATCCATATTAGTCTCGGATTTTCTGTTTCATAAACAAAGGCATATCCTAGCATTTCACCTAAAAAAGAATCTTTTGCAATTAATAGTTTATATCTATTTTTTAACATCAATGATTCTATATGTTTTTTATTTTTTCTCTCATCAGGGGGAAAATCCTTTACTAATCTATCATATATAACTTCTAAATCATAAATTGAGCCTTCAATTATGTCCATAACTACCTCCAATACACAATATTTATTACTTCCCATCATTATAACATATATGTAAATACATTGTTTTTCTATAAAATATATTGTAATAGTAATTCAACAAATAAGAGGAGTAATTAAATCGTTAAATTAACTTAATCGAGTTTTAAATAAGTATAATTTACAAAATAATAAATGCAGGGTGATTGAGTATAATCATTAACTCTAATCTTGCCCCTGCATCTATTCTTACTATTTTCTTTTTTCTTATCTTTTTGAACTCCACAACCTCTTACTACTTCTTCACTTGAAAATGGTGTTCTTGTTTTAACGTAGCCACCTTTGATAACGATGTTATCATTTATTTTCTTCTTTTTACTCATGATATCTCTCCTTTTGTTTAATACTATTTAAATAATATTATAGTATATGTTTATTAATAGTTCAACTTGAATTAATAATATATTATTTCCCATATAAATAATTAAAAATTTAAAGAGAGCATACGCAGCTATCCTAAACTACTTATACTCTCTAAATTTGTGTAATATTTTTTGATATATCTCCTGAAACATTTACATTATCTTTTAACTCTGTACTGAACTTACTTAAAATTATTACAGATTCTTTAATTTTCTCTAACATCTTATCCATTTTTTCCTTTTCACATGTAGCTGCATAATGTTTTTCCATTATTTCTTTATTGAGTGATTTGTTATTTTGATCTTGAGCAATTAAAAATCCCATACAAATAATAGTTACAACTAATACAATTAACAGCTGCTTTTATGGGGAATTTATTAAATATTAATCCTATATTAAATGTAGAAAAAGGACAAACTAAAGGATACCAAATAGGTATCCCTTAACTTTAATCCTTCTCTTTCATTTTTCCTAATAAATCATTTTTAATTTCCATTAAATCATTAAACTCATTTATAAATAACCCATCTCTCTTATGCCCTTTTTCAACGAAAAACATTGAAATTGCACCTAATCCAACATGAGTACCAACAGCCACTCCCATTTGCATAATGAATATATCACCTGTAAATTCTGTTTCTTCTCTAATTTTTTCTTTCAGATTCTCCGCAACTTCTAAGTCAGATGTATACCCCACTATAATGAAATCAGTAACTTCAGTGTCATTTCTCTTATTAAACTCATCAATGTAATGTTTAATTACTTTTTTACGGCCTCTTTCTTTAGCTACAATCGCACCTTTTCCTTTTCTCATTGACATTATTGGTTTGATTTTTAAAATTTTCCCGATAAATGCGCTTGCATTTGTTAGCCTACCACTTTTAATTAAATGATTTAAATCATCTACTGCAAGGAAGTGCTTAACACAAGTTTTATACGTTTCATTAAACCTAATTAATTCTTCATATGTAGCGCCTTGTTCTCTTAATTTTGCACTTTTTAAGATTAACCAACCACTTCCATGGCTCATACCCTTTGAATCTACAACATGAATCTTAATATCTGAGTTTGGATTTTCCTCAAAGAACATTTCCTTAGCCATTACACCAGAATAATAAGCACCGCTTGTACCACTTGACATACATATACATAATATCTCAGTATGCCCCTCTTCAATTGCCTCATTTATTATTTTTAAATACTCATTTGGACTTGGCATAGCAGTTGTTACACTCTTTATACCTTCAATCATATTGTAAAATTCATCAGGTTGAATATCTATTTTATCTCTGTATGGCTTTCCTTCAATGCTAATAGTTAAAGGAGCTACACCAATATTATATTTCTCAATTATTTCCTGAGATAAATCGCAGGTTGAGTCAGCCATAATTTTAATCATAAAAACCCTCCAAGATTTATTAAAAACTTATAATCCTATTTTCAATCTATATTTAGAAAATACTACTTAATAAATACTACCATGATTTTAAGTATTATGGAAGAAACTATTATTATGGGTATCATAATTTGTTCTCTATTCTTTATTCTTTGTATGTACTATATATTAATACTAAGCAAGAACTTCCAGCACTGCTTTGTCTCAATAGACTTTGCTAACACCGAAAGTTCAATAAGAAGATTATTTCCTTTTATTCTTCATCCATAAATTTATATCTATAGTCTTTAGGTGGATTAAATGTTTCTTTTATAGTCATAGGATTCATCCATCTTAATAAATTTAGCTTACTACCGGCTTTATCATTTGTACCGGAAGCTCTACCTCCACCAAATGGTTGTTGTCCAACAACTGCGCCAGTTGGCTTATCATTTATATAGAAGTTACCTGCTGAGTGCAATAATTTTTCTTTCATATAAACAACTGCTTTTCTATCGTTTGCAAATATTGCACCTGTAAGTCCATATGGAGATGTTGAATTACATAACTCTAATGTCTCTTCTATTTTTTCATCTTCATAGATATAGATTGTTAAAACAGGTCCAAAAATTTCTTCCTTCATTGATTTAAATTTAGGATTTGAAGTAACTATTACTGTAGGTTCTATAAAGTATCCTATTGTATCATCGTATTCACCACCGCATATAATATCTGCCTCTGAAGAATCTTTAGCAAATTCAATATACGAGGTTATCTTATCAAAGGATTTTTTATCTATAACTGCATTCATGAAGTTTGTAAAATCCTCTACATCACCGATTTTTATTGTTGAAATTTCATCTATGAGCTTATTTTTCATCTTACTCCATACACTTTGGGGAATATATGCACGTGAAGCTGCTGAGCATTTCTGTCCTTGATATTCAAAAGCTCCTCTTAACAAGGCAATAGTTAATGCTTCAGAATCAGCAGATGGATGCGCAAATATAAAATCCTTTCCTCCTGTTTCACCTACTAATCTAGGATAAACTCTGTATTTATTTAAATTCTCCCCAATCTTTTTCCATAGACCTTGGAATACCTTAGTAGATCCTGTAAAGTGAATTCCGGCTAAATCTTGGCTATCTAATACAATATCTCCAATTTCTTTTCCGTAACCAGGTATAAAGTTTATTACCCCATTAGGCATACCTGCTTCCTTTAGTAACTCCATTAGGAAGTAATTTGAATAGACAGCTGTTGTTGCAGGCTTCCATAGAGCAACATTTCCAGCCATTGCCGGTGCTATAGGAAGATTTCCAGCTATTGAAGTAAAATTAAAGGGGGTAATAGCGAAAATAAATCCTTCTAGTGGTCTATACTCAAGTTTGTTCCAGAAATCTTTTGTAGACATAGGTTGATCACTGTATATTTCAGTTAAATAATAGGCATTGAATCTTAAGAAATCTATTAATTCACAAGCAGCATCTATTTCAGCTTGAAAAGCATTTTTACTCTGACAAAGCATAGTCGCTGCGTTAATAATATCACGCCATGGACCAGCTAGTAATTCAGCGGCTTTTAAAAATATTGATACTCTATGTTCCCAAGGCATTCTTTCCCATTCTTTTTTTGCCTCCATTGCAGTATTAATCGCCATTTTTATTTCTTTTTCCCCTGCAATATGATATGTTGCTAATACATGTTGTTTATCGTGAGGTATAATACACTTCCCAATTCTTTCAGTATATATTTCCTTACCACCTATGATTAAAGGTATTTCGATAGATTTTGATTTTAATTCTTGTAATTTTAATTTTAAAGTTTCTTTTTCTGGACTTCCCGGTCCATAAGATTTAATTGGTTCATTTTCTGGTTTTCTAATTTTAAAATATGCATTTTGCATTTCTCTCACCTCATTATTTTTTTAATATACTAATTTACCTTTTGTTGCTTAAATTATATTCATTAACTTGATTAAATATACTGATTTATATTCTTTAGAAGATCGTATCTAGTGTCCTATAGATGCTATAAAGATTTTTTCTGAAAGGATTTTTTTATACTATAAGTGAGATAATAAAAAGAATGAAATATATTTAGGAGTCGTGAAATGAATTACATAATATTTGATTTAGAATTTAATCAAGCATTTAGTACTATAAAAAGAGTTAAGGCGGTACCAAATGAACTATGTCCTTTTGAAATAATACAAGTTGGCGCCGTTAAACTTAATAAAAACTTTGAAACAATTTCAACATTAGATAGATTTATAAAACCTGAAATATATAAAGATATTCATCCTTTTGTAAGAAGAATGACCGATATAACCATTGAACAATTAAATAATGCAAAACCTTTTGAGATTGTTTTTAAAGAATTTATTAACTTTATAGGAGATGATGACCCTATATTGTGTATTTGGGGAATGGGAGATATGAAAGAATTATTCAGAAACATTAACTATCATTCATTAAATAAATCTTTAGTTCCTGAAAGATATATAGATATCCAGTTCTTCGCTTCAATGTATTTTAAATGCCCTCAAGGATGTAATATTGGACTTAAAAACGCTGTAGAAATGTTACATATTCCTCATAAAAATCAATTTCATAATGCTTATATTGATGCATATTTTACAGCAGAAATTTTGAAAGTAATACATACAAAAAAAATCAAACCTAAAACATATAACATAAATAAATATTTGAAAAAGAAGCGTGTCACTGCTGTAAAGGAAATAATTGATTACTCAAAACTATATTTACAATTCGAAAAAATGTTTGAACGGAAATTGAATAAAGAAGATAAATCAATGATTAAGACGGCTTATATGATGGGGAAAACTCATCAATTTGTGATTGATGGGAATGAAAAGAAAGAAACATAAATTTTAAAATAATACAGTTAATTTTTGAACGCATAAAACAATAAAACAAGTACAAACTATATATGAGTATTAAAACTAGTCATGGAGGTGTTTAAGATGAGATCAATTAAAAATTTCAGTGATCTTCCAGCAAAGAAAAAAGGTTATAGAACTGAAGAACATCATTTTTCTAGAAATCAGATTCCTAAGACAATACAACAACCTGGCAAAAACGAAAGTGCTATTGAGGCAGAAATGAAAGGTTTTAGATAAGATTACAACTTCTTAACAACATTTATTAAAATTAAAGTCAAAATAAGTAGACATATTCATTTTTAAATGAGTATGTCTATTTAATTCATAACTGGAATTATCATATTATAGATTTATTTGGTTATAATAAAGAAGAGTTTTTAAAGGAATTAAAAGATAACAAATTCTATGCTAATGTTTGGGAGAAAGGGGTTAGAGTATATGAGTAATTATCTACATTTAGCCAAAATTAAATCAAGGTAGATATCCATCTACCTTTCATTTCCATGCTTAAAGTTACCTGTTAATTTAGCTAATATCAATTGTATTTCAAATTCATTTTTATTGCTAATATTGGAAATAAACTTTTTAGTCTCTTTCTCGTTTAATATCTTTATACTTTTATTATCAAAATATATAAATGTCTTATTCGCCTTTGTAATTTTATAGCTAAATGGGTTTTCTTTTAGTCTATCTCTTTGATCAATGTTACTCAAAATATTACCTCCATATTATTTATTAAATATTATTCTCTATTTCACAAGCAACAAATTTTCCATACTCATTAAATCCAAGTTTTTTATAACAGTTAATTGCTGGGGTATTATCAACTTTTACATTTAGTCCAATAAATTTAATTCTATTTTTAAGGCTAGTAACTAATGCATTCACAACTTTTTCACCATATCCTCTTTTCCTATACTCAGGATGTGTTGTTACGTGTGCAACAGCTGCAACTTCATATTCTTCTGAAAAAGCATGAATTCCAGCGAAACTTATTAGTTTTCTGTCATGAAATATTCCAAAATTCTCATTGAATTTTACTAACTCATCATCGAGCCATGCCCCAGGATAACTCACAGAAATTAGCTCTTTAATATTCTTTAGGTCATCAAATCCAAGTCTCGTAACTTCATTATCATCCGTTGTCTTTATTAAATCAGAATTACATATACCCATATTCACGTATTCCTCAAGTTCTGTAATTTTATTTTGTGAAAATACCTCTTCTAAAACTTCTCTATTAATATGAGTATAGAATTTTGCAGGTAGAAATTTTTTTATACTTCTAATCAGTTGAATATTATATTTTGGATTTTCAAAGCTTGCAGCTATCAACACTGGTATTCCGTAATTAGTGTTTAACATAGCAATTTCTTTAAGTTCTGAATTGTCAAACAATCCAAAGCAAATAACATTTTGCCATTCTTTTTCTGTTAAATTACTAAATTGATATATATAATTATATCTTGTCTTATTTTTCAAGAAATCATAAACTATACTTGGTTTATGAACAATTCTTACATCCATATGTATATCTCCTTTTCATCTTTTCATTAAGTTTATTTTTAACCGTAATTGTATGGAAGTCACCTATCTTCTACAAGTGGGTGATGGATAATACTATTTTCAGAATGGTTAGATATCCTTCTGAAGATACTATAGCTTACAGGTATAAAATCATCAGAAAATGTATACACTATACGTATAAATGTTCTTTTATAACTATATATATAAGGTTGTGATGGGTATACGAATATAGCGAAAACCAAGCTTAGCCTCCATCACGTAAAATATCTAAGGCAACTTAGAATACAACAAAACGGTAACTACCCTAGGTCCTAGGGAAAGTCAAGCCTGTGGAGAACGCATAAGACCTATATGGCGATGTTCTAGGAAACAGGAAAAATTCTAGCACATGATACTAGAAGCCCCCAGTTCTGCGTGAGCAACTGGTGGGAGGGTTCACCTTATTAAGTATTTTCAAATTGTTTTATATTTTCTTCACTATCACTTTCCCAAATAATTACCCAGCATTTTTGAATATTTTCTCTTTTCATTGCCTCTATACGGTGATTACCATCATTTACAATTAATTTTCCTTGTGTATTTTGAACGATTAATGGAGGCATGTCCCACCCATCACGAATAAGCTTTTGAAACTTTGATATTTCCATTTCCCATGACTCTCGTGAATTATAAAACTCCATTTCTGATTCAGGACCGCAGCATCTTGTTAATTTATCAAGATCAATTAATATTGGTCCTATCCAATATCTCTTTTGAAGCTTTAAACCTTCTGAAAAAGGCTTATTATTTCCTACAGAGTTTAAAAACAAGTGAACCCACTTTTCTATTTCGCCCCTCTTATAAAATTCAATTGCTTCATTAACGTTAAATAATAATTTATCCATGTTTTTTCCCCTTAATTAATTTTTTATTTACCCCCTTGCAAAACCCCTAGCCTCTTAGAACTCAATGGGACATTGTCATCATAAAACTTTTCTTTTTCTAACCTAAAAGTTAAAGCGTCATAAAGTTTGCCATTTACTTCTCTATAATCTTTCTTTCTCTTGATTATTTCAAACCCACATTTTTCTGCAAGTCTTATCATTCTTTTGTTTCCTGACCAAGTTTGACAATATAAATAATCAAGTTCTTCTACGTTAAAAATATATGCTATCCAAAGTTTTAAAGCTTGTTCTCCTAATCCTTTGCACCAGTAGTTCTGTTCATAAATAGCAATTCCTACTGCTCGCTTATCTTTATTACCCTCAATAAAATATGTGTTTACCGATCCTATATACGTTCCATCATTATGACATATTTGAAGTCTTCCTGGTAAATCAACTTTTGGACGATCTAGTATTTTTTTTAATCTTTTCCTAATATCATTTTCTTCTTCAATCTTTGATTCCCATGGTGCATCCCACTTCTGCCATTCCATCTCATCAATATGCCACTGTACGAACTTTTCTATATCTTTTTCTTTTAAAAACCTTAAAATAATATTTTGATATTTTAGTGAAAAATCTTCTAAATTCAAAACTCCACTCTCCTTTAAACGAAACTCTATTCCTGCTCATTCAATGATAAATATCTTAGTTAAATTGAATAATAATAATAATAATAATAATAATAAACAGTTAATGTATTAATATTATTATCACATTAATTGTTTTCAAAATCAAAGTAGAAAACTATTATAATCAATCTTTACATAAATTACTCTACACTCTTTTTCTTAATCTTCTAAATCTTTATTTTGTGGTTCAACCCATTTTGGTGTAACCATTCTTTATTCACATCAGCTGTAGAAACGTAAAAAAGGCTCGTTGCACGCGCTTCGCTAGGAAAACCTATGTTTCCCTTCGACGCAACTATCGTTGCTGAGCACCCTTCTTAAACCGCCAGGTGAAATACTTCCCCTACAACTCCTTCATTTTTGTATTCTTTAGAAATTTAACTGGTATAATTTTACACAAACATGCACCCCGTTGATATAAGCAACATTACATGTGATAAATTCTTTAACTTGATCTAGAATTTTATTTCCTATACTTCTCGTCCAAATAATTCCTCTTTTAACTAAATCTTCATCATCTTCAGGAATCCCATCAATCTTCTCAGGGTACCGTTTAATTATTAGTTTACCCTCCCTTTCAAAAGATGTTAAAAAAACTTTTACATTATCAACTTTAATTTCTTCAATCACTTCAACAGAAGCAGGTGATACAACTTCTTCCTCCCAATGAGTCTATCCCTCTAAAAACTCCCCTTCTGGAAGAACATATATTGACCCTTTTTGATTATAATATCGTGAACTCTCCCTCCACTTACTCACGCTGAAGTGGGGGCTTCTTGGTGTATCCAAGAACTTTTCCTGCTTCACAGATTTCGCAATCTACTTTCTCCACAGGCTATCCCCGTAAGACCTACGGTTCTTATTTTTTTAGGCTATTTCTAATAACCCTTGCTTCAATATATTCCTACTGGCATTTATATCCCTATCATGAATGCTATCGCATTTAGGACATCTCCATTTTCGTACATGCAGTGGCATTTCATCTAAAACATGACCACAATTATTACATGTTTTAGATGATGGATACCATCTATTTATTTTATGAATTTTTCTTCCATACCATTTTGCTTTATAATCTAAAATAGTAACAAATTTATACCAACTTACATCTGAAATACTTTGAGCTAATTTATCATTCTTCATCATATTTTTAACTGATAAATCTTCAAGAATTATAACTTGATTATCGCTTATAATTCTTTTAGATAGCTTATGGATGAAGTCCAATCTTTGATTAGATATACGTTCATGTAGTCTAGCAACCTTTTTTCTTTGCTTATTCCAATTGTTACTACCTTTTTCTTTACTACTTAATTTTCTTTGTTCTTTTGCCAATTTATCTAATGACTTTTTTAGATACTTAGGATTTTCAATCTTTTCACCATTTGATAATATTGCAAAATGACTTAACCCTAAATCTATACCAATATTCCCCGATACTTTTTTTAATGGCTCTGTCTTTGTTTCAACACATATAGATACAAAATATTTACCACTTGATGTTTTAGAAACAGTAGCGTTTATTATTCTACCTTCAACATATCTATGAATTTTTGCATTAACATATTTCAATTTAGGCAGTTTTATTTTATCTTTTTTTATATCAATATTGTTATTTACAAAATTACTTGTATATGTTTTATAGTTGTCTCTTTTACTTTTGAATTTTGGTCTTTCTGCTCTACCCTCAAAAAAATTTTTGAATGCAGTATCAAGATTTCTTAGTGACATCTGCAGTGATGTACTATCAACTTCTTTAAGCCATACAAATTCTTTTTTCATATTTGGTAATTGATTTTGTTGTTCTGTATATTTCATACATCTTTTTTCAGTTTTATATATTTCATTCCTTTGATTTAAGAAATGATTATATACATATCTTGAACAACCAAAAGATTTTTCAATAATCTTTATTTGATTTTCATTTGGATATATTCTGAATTTATACGCTTTGTTGATTTTCAATGCTTTCAACACCTTTACTCTTTAATACAATCATAACAAATCTCAAGAACATTCATTCTTATTATTTCACATTTATGATTTTTTATCCATGTAAAAGTATTAAGATTACGCATTCATCTCCCACTTATAGAAGATGAGAGACTTCTGCTAGTTACGTTAAATAACTCTTGAGAAATTCTTTCTTTTGTAACAACAAGAAAATCAATAGCACTGCTTTTGGGATCGAAATCTCCTAATGCAAGTGAGCCATGAATATAAAAACCAATAAATTGATCTTTTAAAATATCTTTAACTTCTCTATAAAGCATATCTATAATACAGTACACATCTTTATATTTTAATAATTTTTTATTCATTAAAAACCCCATTCAACATCCAACTAATTATAAATATTTAATATATAGTAGTCTTTCAGTCTTTACTTCCTTATTATCTATAATTTCATCTTTCATGAACTTCTCAGTTAATTTAAATCCAAGCTTTTCTACACATCTTTGAGAATTTATATTGTCTGGCTTTACTGTTGCACGTAATCTGGTATAATTACCATCTAATTTTATTAGTTCCATTAATTTTTTTATTGAAGTAGATATTAATCCTTGACCCCAATACTCTTCGTTTAGTGCATATCCGATTGTTAATGTACTTGGATCTTCCTTTTCAAGAAATCTTATAACCCCAACACATTTCTCAGAATGGCTCTCATAAATCCCCAGATATAAATTATTTCCTTCTTTAATTCGCTGATCAATTACTTCTATAAATTCTTCTGTATCTTTCGTAGAAGTATGTGTCTTTCTTACAACATACTTTGCTATTTTTTCATTACTATACATTTCAAAAAGATCTTCTACGTCTTCCTTATTGATATAGCGAATTAGATATTTATCTGATATATTAACTGGCAGCTCATTATGTATTATACTTAACATACCTAATCTCCTATTCACACTTTATTTTGTAAATTCCACACTCAAAAGACGTGTTTTAGTAACAAATCCAACGCTCTCTAATGTCATTTTTGACAATTCATTATAATACCAACAACCACATATAGGAATCTGATTATTTTTATAACACCAATTCTTTCAATTTCAAATTCTTTAAGCATAGTTCTAAAAATATCCTGGCTATATTTTAAAAACTTTGTTCTTATATAAAATTGAGTTAGTAATTTACTATCGTATATGGCACAATATCCAACAGTATTTACGCTATCACCAATCAAATAAAAATTTGAATCAAAAATATGGTTCTCCAGACCATATAGTAATACTATCATCTTCCCCTATATACTCAAAGGTAGAATACATTTTGATTTTTTCATTCTCATTGAACTAGAACTTATTAATATATGTTGTAACTCGAAAATCATCATTCACAGTTGTAAATTCCTGATAATCTTTATTCTTTATACTTTTGATTTTATTTAAATCCTTATTTGGTGAAGGTGAAATAATATCTCCATTAGGTCCTCCATTAGGCATAGCTGGTCCATCTATATCATGAAAATACAATGGCAATCCTTCACTAAAAAACATATTTGTCGTAGCTGGATTTTGACGTTGATGATGAATATGCAAATGCGGTTCACTTGTAGCACCTGAATTTCCTACTCTAGCGATTGGTGTCCCTTCTTTTATATCTTGTCCCTCATGTACCAATATAGATCCTTTTTTTAGATGTGCAAATACCAAATAGGTTCCTGTCTCTTCTATTTGCAAATAAATAAAGTTTCCTGCCAAAGTTTTATTGTCTTCTGAACCTGGTAAAATATCATCCTCCTGATCATATGCTGCTACTATTTTCCCAGTGACAGGAGCAACCACTTCTTCATATCGAACTCCTTTTATATGTCCTTAATAAATATTTATATTGTACATACAATATTTGACATCTCTCCATTTAGTTTTGTTTCAACTATACTCTTAATAGCCCCTTCACTATCCAATATTATTGATATTATTGCAGGCATTTCAAGACTCTTCCAGAAGTGATAGTCACATTTTTTCTCATAATAATTTAGTAATACTCCTAGAAATGTTCCATGTGTCCCTACTATAATTGTTTTACCTTTATTATCTCTGATAATTTCTTCAATAGCTTTTATTCCTCTATCTTGAACTTCTCTAAGAGATTCACCATGATTTAATTTATAATCAAAATTATTCCACTGCTTAAGTGCAAATGTATCAAAGTCATCAATAAAACAATCCGAAACCCTACGCTCTCTTAAATCATCAACTATTTGAATTTCAAATTTTTTATGTTCTGCATAGGACTTAATAGTATCAATTGCTCTTTTATATGGACTTGAGTAAATTACATCTATATCTTTACTCTTTAAAATATTAAATACATCATTTCTTTGTTCTTCCCCTTCTTTTGATAAAGCTCTTTCTTTATCATCAGGTGTATATTCTACTTTTGCATGTCTAACCATAATAAGTTCCGTATGCTCCCTCATAACTCTCCTCCATAAACATTCACTAATTTAAAACTCTACTTTATTTGTTTAAATAACTTAATTTTTATTATATTCATAAAATTCTTTATAACAATATTATATATTGGAATAATTCTCAGTGTAAACTAATTTATTTCAATTAACCGACAATTACTTCTCACATTACATATTAAGTATTAATTAGGTAAACACATCAGCAATAAAATACATCCTAATATTTTCAAAGGTTATACTTATTACAACTGGATAAACTAATATTGAATAAAAATATAAGGAGTTGTTTTATAAATGCCTATACCTACAGGATCAAATCATAATTACGAACATAATAATATCAACCCTAATAATCCTAATTTAGATAGTTCCTTGGATTCAATTGCTTCAAACACTCTGTCCAAGAATGTTCCCTTAAGTAACTTAAATGAAAAATTCATTCGGCAAGAGAAAATTAATGAAAAAATGAAAGACGCTTTGAATAATATAACTGAATAAAGCACGCCACGCGTGCTTTTAAAAAAGTATTATGATTGATTAGCCCAGATATTTAATAGTTATTTTGATCACTAATAAGATTTCTTACCTACTCATACCCTTCCTTTACTAAGCCACTGATTTCTTCTCATCATCCCAAATAGATAATTTTGAAGTATATATCTTTTTGAAAAAGCTAAGAACTACAATTAATCCAATTACTTCCGCTATCACAAATGATATCCAAACCGCATCAAGCCCTACAAATTTACCTAACAAATATGCAGCTGGTAGCAATACAACTATTTGTCTTATAAATGAAACAATCATACTGATATAAGCAACTCCCATTCCTTGAAATGAGGATCCTAGTACTATTGATAAAGCCGCAAGTGGATAGCCTATACTAATTGTTCTAAATGTAACTACTCCAATTGCTGTCATTTCCTCAGTACTCTTAAAAATAGTTAACAGTTGTGCAGGAAATATTTGAAATATTATCATACCAATAGACATAAACGATACTGCTGAAATTGCCGCTACTTTTATAGTCTTCATTATTCGTGCCTTATTCTTTGCTCCAAAGTTATATCCAATAATCGGCATAGTGCCTTGTGATAACCCGAATATAGGCATAAATACAAATGATTGAAGTTTAAAATAAACACCTAAAACCGCTACTGGAGTTTCTCCAAAACCAGCTAGTATCTTATTAAGTCCTATAAGCATAACTGACCCTAATGCTTGCATTAACGCTACCGGAAGTCCTACTATTAGTATTTGTTTTGTTATAGTTTTTGAATATTTAAAATTTCTCATATCAAGTTTCAAGTGATTATTGCCTCTAAATAATACAAAAAGAATAAAACACATAGAGGAAACTTGCCCAATAATTGTTGCAATTGCAGCTCCCTTAACTCCCATTGCAGGAAGCCCAAACCACCCGAATATAAATATTGGATCAAGTATTATGTTTACAAGTGCACCAATTATCTGTGAAATCATAGGTTTCATCATATCTCCACTACCTTGAAGGATACTCATCCCTGCTTGTGCAAATAAACTACCAAATGAAAATACCATTATTATTCTTAGATAATCTGATCCAAATCTTATTATCTCTCCGTTATCAGTAAATAATCCGAAGAATATATTTGATAATATCAATCCTAGAATAGCTAACATTACATAAAGTATGCTGCTAATCAAGAATCCATGTTCTGCTGCAAGAGTAGCTGATTTAATATCTTTCTCACCTATTTTTCTAGAAACTAGTGAACTAATTCCAACCCCTAGACCTACAAAGCATGCAATAATTATAAGTTGAATAGGGAATGCTAATGATACAGCTGTTAATGCATTTTCTCCTATTCTTGCTACGAACATACTGTCCACAATATTATATAGTGCTTGCACCATCATTGCTAATATAGCTGGTAATGACATTTTAAAAATTAACTTTGGTATAGGCATTTCGCCCATTCTATTAGCTTTTGTTTTTTCCACTTTCATAGTTCTCCTTCATTTCTTTTGATTTTAATTGTGCTCGTTTATTAATTTTCTCAATTGTTCCATTAAATATTAACAACTCTTCTTCTGTCAAAAAGTCCATAAGTGATTTATCCCATTCTTTTAACAACCCAAAAATCACCGGTTTTATTTCATCCATTTTATTTGTAAGGAAGAGTTCATATGCTCTCTTATCTTTGGACTTAACTCGTCTCTCAATGTATCCTAAATCAACAAGGCTCTTAACAGTTCTTGCCATTACACTTTTATCATAATTTAGTACTTCAATAAGTTGCTCCTGATTTGCCCCATCGTTTCCATATAGAACGAGTAGAATTAATCCTTGTGTGGCTGTTAGTCCATACGGTTTCATTCCATAATTGAAGTAAATCCTAAAATGCTTGGTTATATTTGACATATTTTTCCCAAAGTACTGATTAACTTTCAAAACAGACCTCCTACAGTGACTTAAATGTTTAGTAATTAGTCACTATTATTTATACCATCTAAAAATAGTTGCAAAAACAACTATAATTCAATTTATCATATTTTAGTTGTTTTTGCAACTATATCCTCCTAGTCCTTTCAGCTCTAAAGATTAAAATATAGTTCGGTCTATTTATAAATCATAATCTGGTTGTAAAAATTTTACAGTTGGTTATCTGTAATTTTTTAAAAAAGAGTAAGCATATTTTTGAAATCAAAGTTAAAAATTTTGCCATAATCTTTACTTTTTATCACCCCCATAGTACAATTTATATATCATAATCTACTTTCACAAATCAAATGTTTTGTGGCAAATTCTCACAAATATTCTTTTTTGGTAATTTACTCTTTTCTATAAAAATCATATTATTTAGTAAATTAAATTTCTTAATAGAAAGGAGATAGATTAGATTATGGTAAATTATGAAAGAATTAACACATCAAAACCTGAAGGAATTGAATATAAAAAAGCATATCTAATTGGTGCAGGTATTGCTTCATTAGCTGCTGCTGAATACCTAATCCGTGATGGTCATATGGACGGTAAAAATATTATTATTTTAGAGCAAGATAATATTTCCGGTGGTTCTATGGACGGTGCAGGAAATGCAGAAGATGGATATGTTGCACGTGGCGGAAGAGAAATGGAAGAACATTATGAATGTATGTGGGATTTATTCGCAGGAGTACCATCATTAGATAACCCAGGAAAAAGTGTTTTAGATGAATTTAGAGAACTTAACATTAATGATCCTAACTTCTCTAACTGTCGTGTAATTGCTAACCGTGGAGAAAAACTTGATTTTTCAACGCTTGGACTAGAAAAACATCATGTTAAACAACTTACTAAGTTATTTCTTGCAACAGAAGATGCTTTAGGTGCAACTACTGTTGAACAATTTTTCGATGCTTCATTCTTCGAAACCGATATGTGGTTATATTGGAGAAGTATGTTTGCATTTGAAAATTGGCACAGTCTTGTAGAAATGAAACGCTATATGCATCGTTTTATGCATTTAATGCCAGGAATGAGCAAAATGGAAGGTTTAGTATTTACTAAATATAATCAATACGATTCAATGATTCTTCCACTAAAAAAATTGTTAGAGTCAAAAGATGTAGTATTCAACTATAATACACAAGTAACTGATTTAGATATAGATATAACTGCAGATAAAAAAACAGTTAGAGGAATTCATATAACTCGTGATGGTGAAAGAGAAGAATTTATTAAAACTACAGAAAATGATTTAGTATTCTTTACTAATGGATCTATGACAGAAAATTCTACACTTGGAAGTATGGATAACGCCCCTATTTTGGATAGGAGCGAAGGTGGGTGCTGGAGTCTATGGAAAAAAATAGCTAAAAAAGATGCTTCATTCGGAAACCCAGAAGTATTCTGCGGGAATATTGATAAAAGCAAATGGGAATCATATACAATAACTGCTAAAGGTCCAAAAATGAGAAAACTTATCGAGAAATTCGCTGGACGAGAAATAGCTCCACATAAAACTGTAACAGGTGGAATTATTACAGTTAAAGACTCAAACTGGTTATTAAGCGTTACTGTTAATAGACAACCTCAGTTTACTAATCAACCTGATGATGTTATAGTTTTATGGGCATATGCTTTATTCCCTGATAATGAAGGTGATTTCATTAAAAAGAAAATGTGCGACTGTACTGGTAAAGAATTATTACAAGAACTTTTATATCATCTAGGTATCGATGAAAAAGATATGCATGAATATATTGATACATCAATTGTAATTCCTGCTATGATGCCTTATATTACAAGTCAATTTATGCCTCGCATTAAAACAGATAGACCAGAAGTTGTACCTGCTGGTAGTACAAACCTTGCATTTTTAGGTCAATTTGCAGAAATTAAAGATGATTGTGTATTTACTGTTGAATATTCAGTTCGTTCTGCTATTATGGCTGTATATACTTTACTTGGACTTGAAAAAAAACCACCTGAAATATATCCTAGCCAATATGATATACGTGTTGTTGCTAATGCAACTAAAGCATTGTATAGTGGAAATCCTTTACCAGCTGAATCAATTATTAAAAAGTTATTAAAAGATACAACTTTAGATGGATTAATATAAATATTATAATTAGAAATATCAAAAGGAAGTCATTTGACTTCCTTTTGGTGTTTTTACACATTATTGTTAATTTGTTTCATTTTTACACAATAAATCAGTTTTGGTAATTTATTTATTTTTGATATATTTGTATGATATATACAGAATATAGTTTACATAATTGAAGGGAGAATAAGTATGGGAAGTTATCAAAACATTAATACTTTAAAACCTGAAGGAATAGAAAACAAAAAGGCTTATTTGGTTGGTGGAGGCATTTCATCTCTTGCAGCTGCTGTTTATTTAATTCGTGATGGTCATATGGATGGCAAAAACATTACTATTTTAGAAAGAAAAAACATTAATGGTGGAGCCTTAGATGGTGCTGGTAATGCAGAAGATGGATATATAGTTCGTGGTGGACGAGAAATGGAAGAACATTATGAGTGTTGTTGGGATTTATTTGGTACAATTCCATCAATAAAAAATCCAGAACGTACTATTTTAGATGAATTCCGTGAAATAAATATTATTGATCCAAACGAATCAGTTTGCAGATTACTTCATAAAAGAGGAGAAAAAGCTGATTCTTCTACTCTAGGATTAGAAGAAAAGCATATTAAACAGTTATCAAAACTTTTTTTAGCAAGTGAGGAAGCTTTAGGCAATCTTACTGTTGAACAATTTTTTGATCCTACTTTCTTAGAAACTAACATGTGGTTATTCTGGCGTACTATGTTTGCATTTGAAACTTGGCATAGTGTTGTAGAATGGAAAAGATATATGCAAAGATTCATGCATTTACTTCCTGGAATGAATAAGTTAAAAGGAATATTATTCTCTGAATATAATCAATATGATTCAATGGTTCTTCCTGTAGTAAGATGGTTAGAATCTCATAATGTAGTATTTGAAAACGAAACATTAGTTACAGATTTAAATATGGATATAACCCAAAATGAAAAAATAGTTACTGGAATTCATATTACTCGTAATGGAAAAGAGGAAATTATTGAAACTACAAAAAACGATTTAGTATTTATTACCAATGGTTCTATGACAGAAAATTCTACACTTGGAAGTATGAATAAAGCACCTGAGCTTAATAGAGGAGCTGGAGCTGTTTGGAATTTGTGGGATAACATAGCTAAAAAAGATAATTCTTTTGGAAGACCAGAGGTGTTCCATAGTAATATTGACAAAACAAAATGGGAATCATTCACTATGACATTTAAAGATTCAAAAATGGTAGATGTTCTTAAAAATTTAACTGGTAATGATCCTTATTCAGGAACAGGAACTACTGGAAGTGTTGTAACATTTAAAGATTCAAATTGGCTTATGAGCTTTACATGTAGTAGACAACCTCATTTTGCAAATCAACCTGACGATGTAATAGTATTATGGGCCTATGGTTTATTCCCTGATAATGTCGGAGATTATATTAATAAAAAAATGAGTGATTGTACTGGCGAAGAGTTATTAAGAGAGTTATTATATCATTTAGGCGTTGAAGAAGATTTAATTCAAGAAATTACTGATAGTGCAATTGTTATTCCTGTAATGATGCCTTATATTACAAGTCATTTTATGCCTCGTGTTAAAGGAGATCGTCCTCAAGTTGTACCAGAAGGAAGTGTAAATTTAGCTTTCTTAGGTCAATTTACTGAAATTGAAGATGATTGTGTATTTACAGTTGAATATTCAGTTCGTTCTGCTATTACAGCAGTATACACATTATTAGATCTTGAAAAACAAATACCAAAAATTCACTCAAGTAAATATGATATAAGAGTACTTGCAAGTGCAGCTAAAGCATTGTATAGTGATAAACCACTTCCTGCAGAATCAATAATAAAAAAATTATTGAAAGATACAACCTTAGAAGGTTTAATATAAAGAGATAGTGTAGTTAAAATTGTAAAAGGGAAGTCATTTTAATTTGACTTCTCTTTTTTTTCATATTTTAATAATGCTCTATAAATATCTCCCCCTATTATTTTGTCAAGGTTATAAATAATGTCTTCGGGATCTTCAGTCATATTATTTCTTATCCAATCGCTTATTGTACCTACAAGTGCAATTTCATAAAATTTCACTACATATTTTTTATCTTCTGCTGATACATTTAAATCTTTAGCAAGCTCATTTACAACTTCTAAAATAAGATTAAATACTTCATTATGTAAATGATTTTCTAAACAATCTCTATCAATGGAATTATAGGTATTCAACACTACTTTTTTATTTTTAGATAAATATAAAAGGATCCCCAAAAAGCCTTTTTGCCATGTCCCGTAAGTCTTATTTTTGCCAAGAACTTTTTTGATTTCAGTTTTAAAAATCCATTCTAAAAGATCATAAATATCACGAAAATGATAGTATAATGTACGTCTATTTAATCCACATTCATCAACAACATCGTTAACTGTAATTTTTGCTAGTGGTGTTATTTGCATTTGTTTTTTTAGTGACTCTGCCAAAGCCTTCTTAGTAATTTGTGTCATATATTTCACCTCTATGAATTTGTTGCATTATTAATATTTCTATATTATACAATAAATTCCTTCAACTGTAATACCAAATCAAATATCCTCCATTGCATCAGTTGGTTAACTCACTATTATTCATACATTCCCTCAATAGTCTTTATCATACTATATAGCATTTTATTAACTGGTGTAGGAATGTTATGTTTTTTTCCTAATTCACATAATCTTCCTGCAAGCATATCCACTTCTGTAATTCTTTCTGCCTCTACATCCTGAAACATTGAAGTTTTTCCTGTTGGTGCTAACTTCATTATCATATCAAAAACCTTATCAATATCCTCTTCACCCAAATCAACATTCATTACATTGGCTATTTTAATTACTTCTATCATAGCTGCTTTAGCTACTTCTCGAGCATATTCAGAGTTTTGATAAACCACATAAGGAGCTCTTAAAACTGCGGTAGTCTGATTGAGACCGATATTAAGCATATATTTCCACCACATATCTCTAATAATATTATGAGATAGATCATAAGCTATCTGAGCTTGATTAAAAATTGTTACTACTATATCTGTCTTTTTTGTACTTCTTCCATCTTTCTCACCAAAAACAATCTTTCCTTTATTAGAGTGATTTACTATATTACCTAATTTAGTTGAATCTCCATTAGCAACAAAAGAATAAAGCAAATTATCGTACCCAAATTTATTCGCAATTATATCTTCACTATCAATACCATTTAATAGAGATAATATTATTGTTTTTTCTCCCATTAGCCCATCTAGCTGTTCTATAGCATCTTTTAAATCATTATATTTCACAGAAATTATTACTATGTCAGGAATATCCTTATATTCATCTTTTGTTACATAATTAAAATCATATCTTTTTTTATTAACAATAAATCCTTCTTTTGCGTATCTCTCTTTTCTCTTTTTATCACAAAGAACTCTAAAATTATATCCAGCATCGTCAAATTGTGAAGCGAATGTTGCCCCTATTGCTCCTACCCCTAAAAACAAAACATTTTTCATTTATTAGTCTCCTTATACTATCTCTTTAACTCTCCCAACAATTCCACTCTCAAGCATAACTTTAATTCCATGATGATGGCTAGCTGAATTAGTAAGAATTTTTAAAACTATACCTTCAGTTAAATTTCCTGAACGTTGATCTTGTTTTTGTACCACTCTTACTTTTGAACCTATTTTTATATTTGCTCTTATAGTTCCATCCATTTTTATATTCCTCTTTCTCACTAGTTATTTTTGCTAATAAACCTATGTGAATCACTGAAATTATAATAACCTTTAATTTTATGTAAATCAAGGAATTTTCCAAATACTGCTCCTGAAATCCCTCACTCCCCTGAGGATAAGTTTATTCTTTAATTTAATCATTACTAACACCCCACCAAGATCAATATTTGAATAATTCTAAGCTTCTTTGCCAATGTCATATTCAATTACCCCTTATACTTACCAGCCATAAACTACTTCTAAAATAAATATATTAGTTTTCTAGAATTTTCTTATTGATTTGTGCAAATGACAATTATATTCTGATAGATACTGGTAGAACCAGTGTTAGAGACGGCATTATTAAGAAACTTCATAAAGTATTATGAAAAAAAAATATCTTTAATCATTCTTACACATACTCATCATGATCACATTGAGAACCTAACACAAATTTTAGAAGAATACCCTTCTGAAGTGTTGGTTCACAATAGTGAAAGACAATCTTTAGCTATGATTGAAGATAAGAATTTCATACTTACTTTTGAAGAAAAATTTAATTTAATTTAATTAATTATGGATTTGATAGCTTTGTAGTTCATACCCCAGGACATTAAAAAGGGTCAGCAAGCATAGTCATAGATCATGAGATAGTTATCATAGGGGATACACCCCTCTGAAACGGTTACTCAGAGGGCATTATTATATTTATCCTATTCTAACCTCTTTGATGCCATATTCATTAATCCTAACATTAAAAAATATACTGCTATTGAAAAAATAAATATCGCAATGAATAATACCCCCATTAGAACAGGTATAAATATCGATACTAATAAAGCAATATTAACAATTAAATATAACTTCCATTCATTATTTGCTTTTAATTCAAGTTCACTATCATTAATTACTCTTGCTTCCTCAGCTATTCCCATACATATTCTATAAATCATCATTAAATTGATTATAGTTTTCACTATTCCTATTACAAAACCGCCCCTGCCGAATGGTGCAATTCCTAACTTATTAATTGGAATTGTTACATGAAAAATATCTAGAATTGATAAAAAAATCAAAGGTATTGCCAATATCTTCCCCTTAGCAAAGTTTTCATTTCTCTCTGATAACATCTTTAATCCTCTGTAAAATAAAATATACCCAATAATATCTGGTAAAATATCAAAACCATTTAAATTAAAATCAAAAAGAAAAATAAACGCCCAAAATAAATTTTTGAACCCCATGATTTCCACCTCTTTTAAATATATTCTATCTTAAATATATGTTTAGATAATCAATAGTATAAATTAATTATTGAACATGAACCTCTATGTTATTAATATATTTATACCATATAAACACACCCCTCTGAGATTAGTTCTCAGAGGGTTGTGTTTATATATCTCCGTGTAGCTTTACACTTATTCTAGTATATTTGACTGCCATATTTATTTATCACTGTTTTTTTAAAGCAATTTATCTTTTATAATAAGTTTAATCTAATTTTTAGATAATCAAATATTTCCTGAGGAGTATTAATTCCTGTTGCTTCTTCTAATCCTCTAAATCCAGGGGAAGAATTTGCTTCACAAATTTTATAATGTTCTCCATCAAATAATAAATCAATTCCAGCTACATCTAATCCTAATATTTTTGCACTCTCTGTAGCTAACCATTCAATTTCGGAATTCATTTCATAATTTTTCACAGTCCCTCCTTGTGAAAAATTAGCTTTAAAATTTCCATCAGCAGAACATCTTTCCATACAAGCTACGGCTCTTCCTCCAACTACAAATACTCTTAAATCTTTTCCAAAACTATCTTTAATAAATTCTTGCAAAATAAAATTCATGCTTGTCTTAGTAATCGTCATAAGTTGCATTAGATCTCTAAAATCACTTTGATTATGAGTTAGATAAACTCCACTGCCTTGAGAACCACTAATACTTTTTACTACTACAGGATATCCTAAATGCTTCTTAACTAAATCCTCATTAACTGGGAATCTAATAAGCATTGTCTTCGGAACAGGAAGATTATTAGTTGCAAGCATCTGTTGAGTATACAATTTATCCTTTACCATTTCAATATTATCCGGTGAATTTACAATGTGAACACCCAACTTTTCAAGTTGTCTAAGAATTGCTAGTGAAAAATATGTAGTATGTGCCCCTAATCTTGGTAAAACAAAATCTGGAATATCTGCTGGTTCCCCATCTAAGAATACTGATTTCTCGTCTTTTTTTGTTACAATCAAGTCAAATTGTTCTGGATATAATATCTTTAATTCTATATCATTTTCCTTTGCAACTTCTAAAAATCTAAGATTTTCATAACTGTCTTGTTTAACTCTTGTTTTAAATGGACTGTATAAAATCCATCCTTTAATAGTCATATATATTTTCCTCCTGAAAATAAGTAATTAAGAGTATAATTTAAATTATTCAATTACAGACACAACCATCCTTATCTATGTATAGTTATTTTTTGTGCAACAAATCTGATTCTTTTCTATACAAATTTAATCCACACTGTATCATATGTTTTTTAATAGTTTAATAGTGAATATTCAAATAAGCATCTCTATAAGGTAATTTTCATATTCCTTCTTCTAATTATAATACGCATTAATAATATTCCGACTTCTTAAACCTATTTATAGATTAATAAACAAATCACATAAAATTTCATAATTATTAACTCCAGTAGCATAATTATAAAACTTTTATGTGATGATTTATTATACTTTTTTTGATTAAACAAATCAATAGTTTTTTCCAATATTTAATCAATAAATATGCATTATTAAATGGTATGATTTCATTAAGATTTTTTGAATCATTTGATTATGTAGATTATTTTGTTGAATAACAAATATAGTTATAGCCATAATAAAATAGAAGGTGTCTGTATTAATGCATTACACCTGAAAAATAAATTGTTCAAAGGAGAGATAACCTATGAAACCCAATAAAGATGACAGAAGAGATAATGTAGATAAAATTCAATATAATATTGATAAGACTATACAAAACTTTCGTTTGGCTGAAGAAATGATTGAAATAACTGATGATGATAAAACTAAAAAAGCATTAGAAGCAAAAAATGATAGAAGAGAAGAAGCCCTTACAGGTATGAGAAAAGAAATTAAAGAAGAAGCAAGTGCTAAACAAAACGGATATAAATAAGGTATAAAAAGTATCACTAAATAAGTGGTGCTTTTTCATAAAAGGAGATAAAACTATGATTGACAATAAAAATGAAAAAAGCAATAATGTAAATTCAATTGAATATAAAGTTAATAAAACTATAGAAAATTTTCATGAAACTGAAGAAATGATTGAAAATACAAATGATGAAGCAGAGAAAAGCTCATTAGAAGCAAAAAATGATAGAAGAATAGAAACCCTTAACAATATGAAAAAAGAAGTTATAGAAGAAGCAATGTCTAACCAAAAAGATTAAATTGGGATTTACTGTAAATAAGTTATGATTAGTGAGATTTAACTGCTGATGCGAAATCAGCAGTTTTTGCTTTTAATACGATTAATATTTTGTTTAATTGCTATATCTCCACTTTACTTACGTTGCGAAGTCTGCCTTTAATAGGTGTCTTTTGCAACTCTTGAAAAACCATCTCTCCTTTATTATTTAGTATTTCTACAAAGGTAGATACATCAAGTACGTTGATTATCCCTATATCATCCTTCGTCATACCTTTAACATTACAAAGTGTCCCTACAATATCTACAGGTCTCATTTTTGTTTTCTTTCCTGCATTAATATGTAATTTCATAATTTCTTTACTTAGTTGAGCTCCTTTAATTTCTTTAATTCCAGGTGAGGCATTGATTTTTTCAAGAAACTCATCTTTAGAATTATTCACAGTTTCTTTCTCGGGTCTATCTTTCAAAAGAATCTCTTTACCGATGTATTTCTGTATATCATTTAGAAATTTACTTTCATTTTGTTCCACAAAAGTAACTGCTCTACCCTTCTTATTCATCCGTCCAGTTCTTCCTATCCTATGCACATAGCTTTCACAATCTTGAGGTATATCATAGTTGATTACAAGTGAAATGTTGTCTATATCTATTCCTCTAGCTGCAACATCTGTAGCTATAAGATATCTGAAATTACCTTGTTTAAAATTATTCAATACTCTTAACCTATCACGTTGTTCCATTCCACCGTGAATCATATTACACGTATACTTTTGATTTGCTAATTCATTATAAACCTGATCAACCTTATGCTTTGTATTACAAAATACTATACAACTATCTGGGTTTTCTACTATTGTTATATCTCTTAAAAGTTGCTTCTTATCTCTTTCTTCAACAGTATATCCCTCTTGAATTATCCTGTCTTCAGATGAGTTTTGATTTTCTATTTCAACAAATACTGGCTCTTTCATATATTTGTCACATAACGCCTCTATATCTAATGGCATTGTAGCTGAGAATAACATGGTCACTCGTTCTTTTGATAAACTGCTTATTATAATCTCTATTTGCTCTATGAATCCCATATTTAGCATTTCATCAGCTTCATCTATTACAAGGTATTTAATTTTTGATGTATCAAATGTCCCTCTTTCAATATGATCAATAATACGACCTGGAGTTCCAACCACCACATGTGTTTTTTCTTTCAGCTGTTTTTCTTGTCTAGTGAAAGGAAACTTCCCGTAAATTGCAGGTACTTTAATCCTTTTAAATCTTCCAATATTAAAAATATCTTCTTTAACTTGAATAGCAAGTTCTCTTGTGGGTACAATCACTAATGCTTGTGGTTTATTTTCATCCCAATCTACTAATTGGCAAATAGGAATAGCAAATGCAGCAGTCTTTCCACTTCCAGTTTTAGACTTTACTATTATATCCTTTTGTTCTAATGCAACTGGTATAACCTGTTGTTGAACACTTGTAGGACTTTTGAAATTTAGCATACTAATTGCTTTTAATATCTCCCTACTCAAATGGTAATCATTAAAATTTGGTTTTATCATTTAATCATCTCTTTCTTTAATTTATCTAACTATGTTCGTTAGTAGATTAACAAGTAAGTCTTCCTTAGATTGTTTCGCTTTCTTAGCAATAATTGCAAGAGCATAATATGTTTTTTCGTCTACATTTAAGATTATAGGCTGTAGTTTTTTAGTAGTTTTTTTCATACCTTCTTTTGCTTTATCTTCATTGGAAATTACATCTAAACTTGCATTTTTTATAATTCCTTCTATTTTAGAAGCCCACACTAACTCCTTTTCTTTTACTAAATCATTAATTATTTCATATATATAATCATTTCTTTCTACTTCTTTTTCTTTAGCTTTAAGTTTTAAACTTCTTTTTAAATCCTTAGTTACGTTTAATTTAATTTTCATTTTATCTCCTCTTATTTTTAATCATCTAATATATCATTAGTTTTATATTATAGCACATTATATCTTTTAAAATTCATTTTGTTATGTAAAAGAGATATTATTACGTTTGCAACTAGCCCTTATCAAAATACCAATAAAATCACTTTCACTTTAATATAGTACTATTTCATCGATAACCATAACTGCATATAAAATCGCTAAAATTCCTAATAAAGCCATTTTTTTATTAAAATTTGAAACCAATAGCCCTAATGAAGAAGCAATGAATTGAAAACTTTTCCTACAGTCTTCTTAAACATTTTGTAACATATCGTCGACAAGAATGTATTATTATAAGGTAGTAAGTTTTAATGAAGTATCTATTTTACTATAGGAGTTGAAGAATTTTTGAAAAAGAAGAATGTTAAAGGAAAGATATTGAGTATTGCTCTTGTTATCCTATTAATATCATCACTCACTTTTGTCCATAAAGTTGAGGCCGTTACTAAATGTTATGTAAAGCTTAATAAAATAGAAGGTAAAAAAGACAACATTTTGGAAAACATCCTGAACATTAGTAAAGATATTAAAAAAGGTTCATCAGATGATATCAATGATCATGAGATTTATATTGTACAAGCTGGTGATACATTGTTTAAAATTTCATCTAAATATAATATAGCTATTAATAATCTTAAAAAACTCAATAGCTTAACTGATGATACTATATATGTTGGACAAGCACTTTCTATTATTAATAATGTAGTTGATTCAAATGATAAAATCATTTTAAATAATCCAGCTGATATTTTAGTATTAGTAAATAAGAAGAATAAATTACCATCAGATTATAATCCCAATAATCTTGTTATACCAAATGTTCCTTTTCCTTTTAAAAGTTATCATGATAAAAAATTGATGAGAATAGAGTCTGCTATAGCTCTAGAGGATTTATTCAGAAAAGCAGAGGAAGATAATATTAAAATCTATGCATTATCAGGTTATCGCTCATATAAGACACAAAAAACAATTTTTGCTTCAAACGTTAAAAAAAACGGATTAGAAAAGGCTAACCAATTCAGCGCAAAGCCTGGTGAGAGTGAACATCAAACAGGGTTAGCAATGGATTTGACAAGTCCTTCAGTCAATAATGTTTTAACTCAACGTTTTGGACAAACTAAGGAAGGCAAATGGGTTGAAGCTAACGCTTATAAATTTGGATTTATAATACGCTATCCTAAAGGTAAAGAGAATATTACGGGATATAACTATGAACCATGGCATTTACGTTATGTTGGTAATGAGGCTGCAAAAGAAATTTCAAATAAAGATATAACACTAGAAGAATATTTAGGTAATATTTAACTGCTGATGAAAATCAGCAGTTTTATTAATAAAATAATTTTTATATGAAATATTATATCTTTTTTACAGAAAATAAAATTAATTTAGTTATTAAAATTTTTATAACAATTATGAACAAAATATAACTTTTATTATCAAGGGCTTAATAGTTACGTATTTTTTCTGTATAATTAGGAAAAAGCATAAAAGAATGGACTTTGTCAAACCTATTGGTTTGACAAATAACGCTTAAATTTCTATTCTCTGATGACCACCACGGTAACTTCAAAAAAAGTATTTGTTTTAAAATTTCTACATCATTTGACATATTTACGTTATTTATATATAATTATAAATTGCATCACTATATAATTATAAATTGCTTCAATACTTAAGATTATCATTTATAATTACTAGAATGGAGGACAACCTATGAAAAAAATATTAAAAATCTTTACTAGTGATATAAAAAATATATTAAAAAACAAAATTGCTTTAATTATAGTATGTGGTTTATTGATATTGCCTTCTCTTTACGCATGGTTTAACATATATGCCTCTTGGGATCCTTATGGAAATACTAGTGGCATTAAGATTGCTGTATGTAACAAAGATCTAGGAGGTAAAATAAAAGACAATGATATTAATATTGGTGAAGAACTTATAGAAAACTTAAAAGAAAACAATTCTTTAGGGTGGACATTTGTAGATGATCCTGATGAAGCAATAAGTCTTACTCAAACCGGAGAAGTATATGCTAGTATAATAATTCCAAAGGACTTTTCTGAAAAAATGAGTACAATTATCGATGATAATCCAATGAAACCCTCATTAGAATATTATGTTAATGGAAAAGTAAATGCTATTTCTCCTAAAATAACCGATAAAGGAGCTTCAACACTTCAGAATCAAATAAGTTCTGCTTTTATTGAATCAGTTACTACTCAAATTTTTTCAATGTTGAAAGATGCTGGTTTAAAAACTGAAGATATCGATCCAGTATTTGATACATACAAAAAGTATTTAGATCATTTAATCGAAGATATTCCTATTATGGCTCAAAGATTAAATGCTAATTCCAAAGGAGTTGACAGTGGTTCTGAACTTGTTTCTCTTTCTTCTAAAGACATTGATTTAGTTGATAACACTTTGAATGATTTAGTTTCTTTTACTCATGATTTTAAAACAGATATAGATACTCTTAACGATAATACAGATGATGTTTCAAGGAATCTTGTTGAAACTCTTAACTTAACAAAAATTGCTCTTGAAGATTTAGATAGTAATACTGTGAAACTTAAAGAAAAAATCGTACTAGAGAAGCCTAATATTGTAGATACGCTCAATGAAAGTTCTGCTAATTTAAAAGTAATAATTGAGGATATGCGTTCTATTCAAAGTAGTCTTAATCAATTTGATAAAGATATATCTCCTGAAATAGAAAGTTTATCTAAAATAACAGAAGATCAATTAATAGAACTAGAAAATTTATTAAAAAAATTACTTACCATTGATTATAATAATAATTCGGTATATAAGATTACAAAGACCATACGCGAATTAGACGCTAATATTAGGACTAATCTTTTAAAACTAAATGATAAGTTAAATCTTATCATAGAAAAAAATTCTAAAATCGTTAATCCTAGAGTCGATTATATCACTGCTATAACTAGCGATTTTGATAAGATATTTGATAAAAATATACCTGAAGACTCAAATAAACCTGAAATTCCAAATGAAAAGTATAAAAAAGCTGTTATTGATGAAGCTACTAAAAGCTCTGATATTATTTTGAAAAATATTGAGGCTTTAAAAATAGAACTTTCAAAAAACCCATCACCACTTGATGATAGTTTAAATACAATAATTGATAATATAAATAAATACCCATTAGGTAATGATTTAAAATTACCACTTGAGAGTATTTTAGATTCTATGAAGAAAAATCTTGAAAATATCATAACTGATAATGACTATAAAACCTCATATGAATATTTATACAATGAAAACAATACATTAAAAGTATATGGAGTATTATTGAAGATACCAGAGGATATAAGCGAGTCAATTGATAAAGCTTTACTTGTACTGGATACTATAGATGATACATGTAATTCAATTGATGATGACGTCAATAAATTTATACATTATTTTACATATTATACTAGCAATTTAAAAGAAAATGTAGAAGATATCCGAATCCATCTTAACACAATTAATGATTTAATAGGAGACGAAAAAAATTATCTAATACCTCTAGTTAAGGAAGTTACAGATATCTCATTATCTAGAATGGATGAAGTATCTACTCTATTGAGTGATTTATCAAATTATATTAACGATAATGATTACATTGAAAACTCACTAGATAAAATTCATAATTTAAATTCAAATATGATTAGTAATCTTGATAATTTGATTATAAAAATCAATACTGATTTAACTTCTACTGTAAAAAGATATTTATCTAACGCATCTAATTTTTCATCAGATGCTAATGCACTCCTTGTGAGTATTACCGATAAAACTGATCTAATAAAGGATTTTTCAACTACAGCGGCTAATAATGGACAAGTTGCTGCTGCTGATATGATTAAGATTAGTGAAGAACTACCAGAACTTCAAGAGGATTTAACACACTTAAGTAACAGACTGGATGAATTTTCAGAAAAAGCTAATATTGAAAAGTTTGTAGATAAAATTGAGTCTAATGAAAATGTTATTTCGGATTTTATGGCAGCTCCTGTTGACTTGAACTCCCATTCTTTATATTCTACAGATTTCTACGGATGCAGTATGGCACCTTTTTACACTACTTTATCTCTTTGGGTTGGAATTATGGTTTTATCTGCATTGTTAACGACGGAAAGTAAAAATGTAGATTTTAAACCTACTCCACTACAAACTTACTTAGGTAAATATCCTTTGTTTGCTACTTTAGCAATGATTCAAGGCTTAATAGTAGCATTAGGTGATTTGTATTTATTAAAGGTTACTGCTGCCGAACCTATGTTATTTGTATTATTAAGTATGTTTCAAAGTTTAGTGTTTTGTACTATAATATATACTTTGCTTTCTCTTTTTGGAAATGTAGGAAAAGCAATGGGTGTTGTACTTTTGGTACTTCAAGTTGCTGGTTCTGGTGGAACTTTCCCTATACAGATGACGCCACCATTTTTCCAAAAACTATATTCATGGCTTCCCTTTACTTATGGTATTGGAGCTTTAAGAGAAGCTGTATTTGGAGTGCTTTATCCCGCACTCAGAACAGATGTTCTTACATTGTTTTCTTATTTTATTGTGTCTTTTATAGTTGGAGCTTTGTTTGTAAGTCTAGCTCATAAGCCTCTAGAAATGATAGCTCATAAGCTTGAAGAATCAGGAATTGCAGAATAAAAATATAGCATTGAAATATGCCTTAGAAAAGCAAAAACTGCTGATTTGGAATCAGCAGTTTTTGCTTTTATCTTTTAATCATCTCTTTCTTTAATTTATCTAACAGCGAAATAAAATATCCAAAAATAGGGTTATGATAAAAAAAATAAAAAACATTTCAATTTACTATTATAATTAAGTGGATTTGATGGTAAAATAGTCAAAGAATACATATGCTCAAGTAAAAATTAATTAGCTTACTTTTTATTTTTTACTTGTGATTTTAGAATAGTGAGGTAGATTATGAAAATAGGATTTGATCACAAGAAATACTTAGAAGAACAATCAAAGTTTATACTTGAAAGGGTTAACGATTACGACAAACTTTATTTAGAGTTTGGAGGAAAACTTTTATGTGATTTACATGCAAAAAGAGTACTTCCAGGGTTCGATGAAAACGCAAAGATAAAGCTACTTCATAAGTTGAAAGAAAAGGTTGAGGTTGTTATTTGTGTTTATGCTGGAGATATAGAAAGAAACAAAATCCGTGGAGACTTTGGTATAACTTACGACATGGATGTTTTAAGATTGATTGACGATCTTAGATCATATGATCTAGATGTTAATAGCGTTGTAATTACTAGATATGATAATCAGCCTGCAACAACAGTATTTATGAATAAACTAGAGCGAAGAGGTATTAAGGTTTATACTCATCGTGCAACAAAGGGGTATCCTACAGAGGTAGATGTTATTGTTAGTGACGAAGGTTATGGAAAGAATCCGTACATAGAAACTACAAAGCCTATTGTAGTGGTAACTGCTCCAGGGCCAGGAAGTGGTAAACTTGCTACTTGTTTAAGTCAGCTATATCACGAGAATAAACAAGGAAGAGTGGCAGGATACTCAAAATTTGAAACTTTTCCAGTTTGGAATGTACCAATAAAACATCCTTTAAATATTGCTTATGAGTCAGCAACAGTTGATTTAAAGGACGTAAATATGATTGACTCTTTCCATATGGAGGCATACAATAAGGTTGCAGTTAATTATAATCGTGATATTGAAACATTCCCTGTTCTTAAGCGAATTATTGAAAAAATTACAGGAAAAGAATCTGTTTATAAATCACCTACAGATATGGGTGTTAATCGTGTTGGATTCGGTATTATTGATGATGAAGTGGTTAAAGAAGCTTCTAGACAAGAGATTATTCGTAGATATTTTAAAACAGGCTGTGAGTATAAAAAGGGGCTTGTTGATTTAGAGACTTTCCATAGAGCAAAGTTGATTATGGAAGAACTTAATCTTAAGGCTGAGGACCGCAAAGTAGTTACACCAGCTAGAGAAAAAGCGTCCAAGTTGAAAGAGGAATCGTGTAAAAATGAACAATGTACCGTTGTAGCTCTTGAACTCGAGGATGGGACAATTTTGACTGGTAAAAACTCAAGCACTATGGATGCCGCTGCAGCTGTTATTATAAATGCAATTAAACATGTTGCTAATATTACTGATGCGATCCATTTAATTTCTCCAGTAATCCTTGAACCAATAATCAAACTAAAATCAGAAACATTTGGAAGCAAGACTACAGCATTAAATTGTGAAGAAATTTTAATTGCACTGAGTATTAGTGCAGCAACTAATCCAATGGCTCAAGCAGTTATGGAAAAACTATCTATGCTTAAGGGCTGTCAGGCTCACGCTACAACTGTATTAAGCACAAATGATGAACAAACCTTTAGGAAGCTTGGTATTGATGTTACGTGCGATGCTGAATATTCGTCAAATAGTTTATATTATAATAATTAAAGAGATTCAAAAATTTAAACATTAGCCAAATAAGAAATAATTAGCTCAGAAGCTGAACAAAAATGGAGCAGGTTTTAAGAGAATTCCTGCTCCAAATAAAACTGCAAACTCACTTTAATCTCTGATAATCTTTTTTTCTAGCATCTTTTGTAGATTGCACAAATATAGATTGGGAAAAGTCAATATATTTTTCTTTTGATTCTTGTAAAATAGCCTCTATACTGTAGTAGGGTGGTTGTTCCTGTGCCAACCAATATCAGACCACTTTTTATAAATTCGTGTGCAATTCGAATTTTCGAAGAGAATACTACTTATCACTTCTCCACAATACCAACCAGGCTGAGAATCAGTATTATCATGATATAATCTGATTTGAGATTCTCGAAGCTTTCCTAAAGTAATAGTAATGTTTAAAAGATATCTAGATAGATATGAAATCATTCTAACTATGTATATGCTTAATATTTAGCTGCAATTCTAAAATTATTTTCTTAATATTGATAACCCACCCGTTAGACTTTATTCCATACTAAAAGATTTTACTTCATCAAATTTACAGTGGGGTTAGATAAGTAACCCCTTTGTTAAAAAAGTTTATATATGTGCTATGAATATATATCTGAAAATTCAATATGAATCTTATCTACATTACATTGTGGTATGAATTCTTCTATGGAAGAATGATTCTCCTCTTCTGAAACCAATTTAACAGGTATTTCAATCTTAAATTCTGTTCCTTCACCACATTTACTTATAACAAAAATGTTACCATCATGCATTTCAACTAAAGACTTAACCAATGATAAACCTATTCCACTCCCCTCATTTCTTCTAATATATAATGGGTCTACCTGCCTAAATCTCTCAAATATTATTTGCTGTTTATCTTCTGAAATTCCTATACCAGTATCCTTTACAGATATTAAAACACTTTCTTTTTTATCATATATTTTAACTTCTATTTTATCATTTGGATTTGTAAACTTTACTGCATTTGAAATAAGATTTAATATAATTCTTTCCATTTGCTCTGGGTCAAATGCCAAAATTTTTTCTTCTATTTCTGTATCAAATATAATTTCTCTTGATTTGCTTTTCACATAATCAACAGTTGATAATGTTATATTCTCAATAACTTCTACAATATTTTCATTTTTTAAATTTAAATTTTTGAATCCTGAATCAATTTTTGTTATATCAATTAAATTATTTACTAGCCTTAATAATCTATAAGAATTTTGATTTATAAGATTTATATGTTTATTTAATTTCTTACTATCTAATTCATTATTATTACTATGTAAAGACAATAACTGAATTGTAGAAAAAATAATATTTAAAGGTGTCTTTAATTCATGAGATATATTTGAAAAAAATTCAGTTTTTAATTTATCATATTCAAGGGCTTCTTCTAATAATCGTTTATTTTCTTTTATAAGGATATTAAAACTAGTTGATAAAACTCCTATTTCATCATTACTCTTTATATTAGATTGAACTGTAAGATCTCCTTTTGCAGCTACTTGCATATATTCTTTTAATTTATTGATAGGTTTAACACATGTATTTGTTAAAAAATATAATAATACAGCTATGAAAATAATTATCAGAATTGATGAAATTAAATCAAATTTTTTTAAATTTTCTACACTTTTTGTCATTTCATCATAATTAGCAGACATTCCTATAGACCATCCAACAGATTTAACAGGCTTAAATGCAACTAACTTTTTTTCATCATTATACGAATAATATCCCGTTCCTTCTTCACCTTTTATCATTCTTGTAATAATTGCTTTTAAATCTTTATTTGAATTATTCAATAAACTATTTTTATCTGGATGTGATACAATTTTTCCATGTGAATCAAACATGTAGGCATACCCATAATTTCCAAACTTCTCATCATTGATAACATCTGTAATTACAGATAAATTTATTGTTCCTGCTACTACTCCATTTATATTACCTTGGTTATCTCTAATAGGCGCTGAAACTATAATTATAGGATTTCCTGTAGATTTAGATATCTTAGGTTCCGATATAACAGTTTGTCCTTCTAAGGTTTTATGAAAATAATCTCTATCATAAATATTACCTGATACTCCATTTGTTGATTTATAATTACCATTCATATCAGATATTAAAACTACTTCATATTCATTAAAAAACTTTCTATAATCCTCTACATACTTGAATATCACGTCATAATCAAAATTTTGTGAAGGATGGAAAGATGCTATTATTTCTATTTCCTCTTTCCATTGTTCAAATTTATTTTCTACATTTACTACTAACTTCTCAACTTTTTCTTCTGCTATTGTTTCAACATGATTAATAATTATATCTTTTGAGAAAGTATATACCATTACTGCTAAAGATAATAATCCTATACTTGCTACTAAAATTACAGGTATCATAATTTTCTTCTTCAAGCTTTTCATATTTTATTCCTTCCAAAATTAGAATTTTTTTATATCATTCTCAATTTTGCGACTTCTTTCTTGTATTTTAAGCTTATTTCTATATTATTTTACATATATTAATAAAATTTAACATATTTCTATTATACTTTATTTTTGATATTGTGTAAATAATTAGAGTTTTTACACTTTTATGCCCTATTTAGATATAATATCTTTCAATAACACAAACACTCTAATAGTAACAAAGACAAATGAGCAAAATTATAAAGATCCTGTAAACCTTAATTAAGGCATATGAAAATACCAACAGAACAATTGGTTCTGTTGGTATGACAAATAACTATTTAAAAAACTTATAATCTTCCCAATAATTTTTGAATTTCCACTTCAGTCAAGAAACGGTACTGACCTTTTTCCAATGATTCATCTAACATTAATTCTCCAATGGAAACTCTCTTTAAATATACCACATAACAGCCTACTGCCTTTAACATACGCTTCACTTGGTGTTTACGTCCCTCTGAAATAGTAAGATATCCAGAAACAACGGGTTGATTATACTGGTTTGAATCTATATTGTGTAAATTCTCAATAGCCATTTCATGTTTAAACTCTTTATAAATTCCACATTTATGCACTTCTATTTTTGCAGGCTTAGTTAGTATTTCACCTTTCCCGATGTATATTCCTTGTTCTAATTGTTTCCTATTTTCCTCGTCTAAAGAACCCAAAGCCCAAAAAAAATAAGTTTTTTCAACATGCTTTTGTGGGTACATTAATTGATGTTCAAATTCACCATCGTTGGTAAGCAACAATAATCCTTCTGTATCTTTGTCTAATCTTCCAACATGAAATACTCCATTCATGTTAACATCCTCAAAAAAATCAAATACTGTTTTATTAACTTTATCCTTTCTTGCAGTAATGTAGCCAGCAGGTTTATTAAACATATAATATACTTTACCAGTATAAGTAACCTCTTTGCCAAGATACTCAATAACATCAGAACTTTCATTAATTTCTATCGCAGGTTCTGTTATCAAATCTCCATTTACCTTCACCATACCCTCTTTGATATAATTCCTAACCTTTTTCCTACTTCCGACGGATGATTCTGCTAAAAATTTATCTAATCTCATATATCATCACTTCTCTTTCTTTGAAAAATCATTTTATGCCACTCTTACTAATTAAAAATAATCTTAATTAATTTTATATTTCAAGAGATCTCTTAATAAGTATAATAGTATTACACTATAAATTAAAAGGATTAAGCTAAAATATTTTTCGCTTAATCCTTTTAATTCCAATGATTTTTGATTAAATTTCTGGCTTATTGAACAAATCTTTCTTTTCTTGATCCATATCCATCAAATAATCATACTTATAACAATAGATATTATAACATATACCCCACCAACAAGTAGTATATTTACTCCTTTACCTTTAGTATTATAATTCGCACTCTTTATATGCTTATATTCCTTATAATCGTTGAATGTTTTGAAATCATTTCCATCACCTTTATTCTTGAGAAACATTCTTCTAGTTAAATATCCAAAACTACTGAATATTTCAGAGGCTCCAGTTACAACAATTAATCCAGGAAAGAAGTAAACTGCCCCCATAAAGAAAAATACATTAGATAGATTCATCAAGCTCATATCAAAATCATATATTAAAAACAATAATAGTAACATTATAAGAATAGATAAAGCTATTGTTAAAAAGATCCTCTTTCTATGCATTAGCCCCTCAACTCTTTTCTATATTCTTTCATTTCTTTTGAGTTGGCAAGAATAAAATGCCCCTCTTTTATTTCTTGAAAAACCGGTTCTTCTTCTGAGTAATCATGAGTTGTTTGCGGATTATAGGTTACTCTTTTCCTGTACTTTTCATAAATTGGATCAGGTAATGGAACTGCAGAAAGTAATGATTTTGTATAAGGATGTAGTGGGTTCGCAAATAATTCATCAGCTGGTGCAAGTTCAACCATATTACCAAAATACATAACTCCCACTCTATCGCTAATATACTTTACTACAGATAAATCATGGGCAACAAACAATATTGTAATTCCAAATTCCTTACGCAAATCATTTAAGAGATTAATTATTTGAGCCTGAATAGATACATCTAGTGCACTTATTGGCTCATCTGCTATTAAGAAAGCTGGATTAAGAACCAACGCTCTCGCAATACCTATTCTCTGACGTTGACCTCCACTAAATTCATGAGGATATCTATTTGCATGTTCAGCCACTAATCCAACAGTTTCTAGAACCTCATGAACTCGCTTTGTAATTAAATGGTCTTTCTTCACACCTGAAATTCTTAAACCTTCAGCAATTATCTCTTTAACCGTCATCCTTGGGTCTAGAGATGCGATAGGATCTTGAAAAATCATCTGCATATTCTTTGTAAGCTCACGATCAGTCTTTTCGTTCTGACGCTTTTTCCTTCTAATTTCTTTTTTATTAAACTTAATTGCCTTTTTTTCTTCATCTTTCTTTGCAACATCATTTTGACTTCTAAGAATTTCTTTCGCCTGATGAATTGCTTCAATATTCGATTGAATACCTTCTGCTATAGGTTTTCCTAAAAATTCTATTGTTCCATCTGTTGGTTCATGAAGCTTTATCAAGGTTCTACCCAAAGTTGTTTTTCCACAACCAGATTCACCAACCAAACCAAAAACTTCACCACTATGAATATCAAAACTTACACCATCAACAGCCTTAACTATTAACTTTTGTTTGCCAACACCTGATGTAAAGTGCTTTTTAAGATTCTTAATACTGACAACAGGTGCTGATTCCATCTGTTTTATTTCAATCTTATTATCAATATTTAAGCTATTTCTCATAGGTAACATGCTCCTTTTCCATTTCCTTTTTCAATTCTTCTGTCATTTCCTTCATTCTTTCTATTCTTTCATCAAGTATAGCTGGCCTTTGAATATCTGGACAATCTTTATGTAAAAGCCAGGAAGCAGCATAGTGTGTATCTGATATTTTGAACATAGGTGGTTGCTTTTCAAAATCTATTTTCATTGCATAATCACTTCTAAATGCAAAAGCATCACCCTTAGGAGGGAATCTCATGTCTGGAGGTGTTCCAGGTATAGTCAATAGCTTGTCTTTTGAAGTTAAATCAGGCATTGATCCTAATAAAGCCCATGTATATGGATGTCTTGGGTCGTAAAACAACTCTTCATTAGTACCAATTTCTTGAAACTTACCAGCATACATAACAGCTATTCTATCCGCAACATTAGCAACAACACCTAAGTCATGAGTTATGAAAATAACAGTTAATCCACGTTCTTCTTTTAACTTCTTTATAAGTTCCAATATCTGTGCTTGAATTGTTACATCCAAAGCTGTTGTTGGTTCGTCACATATTAATACATCTGGATTAGAAGTCAAAACTATGGCAATAACTATACGCTGACGCATACCACCAGAGAACTGGAATGGAAACTGCTTAAACCTTTTTTCAGGCTCTGGAATTCCAACCTCTTCCATAACCTTTAAAGCCATTTCTTTTGCTTGCTTTCTAGTAACCTTTTTAATACGTCTAAGGTTTTCCTTTTTATTAGCTATTTTCTCTTTAAGTACTTTTGATTCTAGCCCCTCAGCATTTCTACGAATCTCTTTTATCTCATCAATATATTTAGCCTTTTGCTCTTTATATTCCCTCATTACTACTTTAGCAGCTTTTTTCTTAGCTCTATTCATAGTTTTTTTTGCTGCTGGCAACTGTTTTTTTAGCTCAGTAACCTGTTTTCTTAGATCATTACAAGGTAATTTTTTCTTTTTGTTCTCTACAATCTTCTCTTTTAAGGCCCTTATATCTCGCTTGATTACAACATAAGCAACTCTTTCTTTGTTATATAGCTCTTCAATTTTATTTTTAAGATGATGTCCATTTAGCAACAAACCTTCTGTTATTTGTTTACCAATTCTCATTATAGGGTTTAAACTAGATAAGGGATCTTGATATATCATTCCTATCTTCTTACCACGTATTTTATGAAACTCTTCTTCTGTTATCTTTAGAAGATCCTCACCTTCATAGATAATTTTCCCATCTTCAACTATAGCGTTTCCTGCCAATATTCCCATAATTGCTCGTGTAGTAACCGACTTACCTGAGCCAGATTCTCCAACTATTGCTAATGTTTCACCTTTGTTTAGGTCAAAACTAATATCTCTTACCGCTTTAACTTTTCCGGCACCTGTTCTAAATGAAATACTTAAATTTTCTACTATCAATTTCTTATTCATTAATCTTCAACCCCTCTCAATGATGGGTTAAATGCATCTCTCAACGCATTACCAAACATATTAAATGTAATCATCAATATTGAAACTATTACTGAAGGGAATACTGTCAAATATGGGTAGGTAGACAAGAAATTTCTTGCATCAGCTAACAATACACCTATTGATACACCTGAAAAAGCGAATCCAAAAATGTTAAACGATTGTCCATGCCCGATACCAAATCCCAAGTATGACAAAGCAGCCTCTAAAAAAATTGCTGCAGGTATTCCAAGTATACTTGATGTAATGATTGTTCCAATACCATTAGGTAAAATATGTCTAAATATTAAGCGTCTATCTTTAGCACCCATTGTCTTTGAGGCAAGAACATACTCTCGTCCTTTATATCTATAAAACTGCATTCTGGTTACAGATGCCGTTCCTATCCAACCGTTTATTACCAGAGTTAGTATTAGTGTTTTAATTCCTGGATCAAATAAAGCAACCATTATAGACAAAACAACTAACCATGGAAGTCTACCCATAAGCTCTGCAAAACGCTGCATTATCAAATCAACTTTTCCGCCATAATATCCAGAAATAGCACCATATATAATTCCAATAGATACATTTATGAAAGTAACAACTAAGCCTATATACAATGATGTTCTCAAACCTATCCAAACTAATGAGAATAAATCTCTACCTGCTTGAGATGTTCCAAATAAATAGAATGGTAACTCATCATATCCTAAGTATGCAGCATAATCGAGATAGACCTCGTATGAAGAATAGTTTTCCCCATCCACTACAACTGTATCATTCTTTTTTACCACCTCGCGGATTGGAAAACCTTCACTGAAAAACCATCCATCAGGATTATCCGGGTTAGGAATCTTCTCTACCTTGTCACCCCACTGAGCTAATAGTTCGTCATACTTATTCTCTGAGAAAGCCGTTTCATGAGTTATGTCAAATGCAGCTATATACTTATTGTATTTACAAGACGCAACGATCATTGCACCATTTTGTCTCACATATACACCTTTTCCATCAACTGTTTTATAATTAGATAAATTATATCCTTCCTCAAATAAAACAGGTTCTTTGCTACTGTCATCAAATAATGAGATGCTGGTAACTGCAGCATAAGATCCTTTATTATCTGAACTATACCGTAGTTGAAGTTTAGATACAACATCAGCATATAAATCTGGATTTAACTCAAATAATTTAACTCTGTGTTTACCGGTTTCTGTTATAGTGTCAACAACTGTGTAATCTCCACCAAAATCTGTTTTTAACAGAACCTCTATTTTCCCATTAGAACTACTCTCTAACTCATAGACATCTATTTCAATATAAGGATTATTAGCCTTAACTAAATTATAAAACTCATTAGACTCAACAGTAACTGATGAAGAGTCATAATCCAACCTTAGTGCAGATTGTCCATTTAAAACAAAGGGAGATTTTTCTGTACTTTCTACACGTGTATTAGTAAGAGTTTTCATAACTACTGCTTTTTCGTTATAATTCAAAGGTAAATACAATCCTGTTTCTTCATCCATTTTTGTTAAATCAACAGGCTTATCTTTTATAGATACAGTGCCGTCCATTATTCCAACTTTCTCTAAAAGAGGTATCCTTGGAGGTAAAAATGAAAGTTTTTCATCAAGCTTTTCATAGTTTTTTCCTGATAATCCCGGCATAAAGATTGAACATAGTACTAAAACTAATAAAATTGTTGATGCAATTAAGTTTGCTCTATTCTTTTTGAATCTTATCCAAACATCCTGCATGTAGCTTATTGACTTACCTTGAATTTTCTGATCGTAAAGTTTTTGACCCTTTTGTACTAATTCAAATTGGTTTTTAGGGATATCTTGATTTACAATATCTTTAACATTATTCATCACTTTTTACCTCCCATTCGAATTCTTGGATCAATTATTCCGTATGTAATATCAACTACTAATACAGCAAAGAGTGTAATCGAAGTATAAAACGCTGTAGAACACAATATAACGTTATAATCATAAGCATTCTTAGCCAGTGCTCTTATAGCTACTTGACCTGTACCGGGTATAGAATAAATCATTTCTATTATAACCGACCCTGATAATATTCCAACAAAAGAAAATATAATACCTGGCACTAAGGGAACCATAGAATTTCGCATAGCGTGTCTAATAACAGCTTGTCTTCTGGTTAGACCTTTGGTTCTTGCTAATAGTAAGAATTCTGAAGTCAGCACCTCAGTGAGTTCAGCTCTAGTTACCCTAGTTAAAGATGCCACTGGTCCAAAAGTCATGGCTAATACAGGCAAAATCAATCCCTTAATTCTAAGGGCCGTAGCCGCATCTTTTGCAGGAAATATTGATGGTACCCACTCTAAAGTGTATCCAAATGTCATAACAAGAATGATCATAATAACGAAGCTAGGTATGGATATCATTATCATTACAGCGATTGAAATAACATTATCTGTAGGTTTGTTCTTTTTTAATGCTGCAATAATACCCAAAGTTAGACCTATAGGAATATAGAAAATTAACGCTACAATATTTATATTCATTGTTGTCGGTATTCGTTCTTTTATTAAATCAAAGGCAGGTCTACCTGCTTCTAATTTGGTAGAAAGTCCCCAATCCCATCTTGTTACAATATTTTTAACCCATGAATAATACTGTTTAATTACTGGAATTGGTTCAAAAGCTCGAATAAAATCGCCCTTATCTTCATAATAAGAACTTTTAATTGTTTCTCCTGTTGCAATTTTCTTCCTGATTTCTTTCATTTCTTGAGAATCATCTATCAATCTAAATTTCATATATCCATCAGAAACCTGTTTATTAAAGTATATGCTCCTTGCTTCCTTTGTAGTAGGTGGATAAGCAGGCGCTAACTTTAGTAAAACAAAGTTTAATGACAAGATGGTAACTAACAATACAAATATCCATATTATTCTTATTCTTATATATCTAGCCATTGTCACTTTCCTTTCTCTTCCTCAATAAGATTTTCAACCTTATATAGAAAGGATAGAAGAAATACTTGAATAATTCTATCCTTTCTACATCAAACATTTCAAATCATTTTTATTATTCTGCTGCTTCTTCCTCTACTACTTCTTCACCATCTACTACCTCAGTTTCACCAACTAAAGCCATAACAAGAGCGTCAAATGACCACAACTCTTTAACCATTTTACCATCGTCTTTCTTATATGAAACAGTAATCTCTGGTTTACTAGTATTAACACCCCAGTTCATACTAAATCCTGATCTGTTGTCTGTGCAGTAAGTATCCAAGAATGATGCTGCATCTAAAGTTGAACCACTAATTCCACCAGGTGCAATATCAAATTCACCAATTAAAATGTGATCATAGTAGATTCCTGGGAAATCTTTTGGAGCAGTCTCTACAGTGATTTTGATATTGTGCTTTTCACTATTAAACGCTTCTTCAAAAGCATCTTTAATGTAAGTAGCCGCTAAAGCATTAGTTTCACTTCCACTAGTGTAATAATACTCAATTGAAATCTCATCACCATTTTTATAAACGCCTTCTCCAACTAAAGTATCTAATGCTTTTTCAAAATAAGCTTTTGCAGCATCTAGGTTATAACCATAAGTTGAAGGAGAAAGATCAGCGCCTACAGACATTCCTTGAGGAGTTTTTCTATAAGGTACACCTGTCTCAGCCTCTACTACATACGCATCAGAGAATAGATACATCTGTGTTTGACTAGTCTTCATAACTTCCTCAGCAAGTTTCTTTCTGTCTATTGCATGGAACATACCCATTTTAAAATCTTGATTTGCTAAAATCGGCTCTGGGATCCATTCACTTTCTGGGAATTGAGCGATTTGCCCTTCTTTTGTACCTGTACCGTTAATATTCATTCTGAAAGTTGTTGCTCCTGGAATACGTTTTATGCCTGGATGACTCTTATACTCTTCATAATGTGCTGAAGGTAATCCAACTGCGTCAAGCTTACCTGCTATGAACTCTTGGAAGCGCATCTCAGCATCATTTATAATAGCCATATTCTTACCTGTATAGAAATATTTATCAGCATCTTGATATTTATCGTTCTTCTTCATTCTTATAACTTTATCACTCTCGTAATAGTCAACATAGTAAACACCAGTATATCCAATTGAGTTTTCATCAATACCATATTTGTCGCCTAAAGCTTCATATAATTCCATATTAATTGGAGTAGTTACGAAACTACCAAAGGAATACTTAACATTCCATTGCGATTGCTCATCAGCAAACTCAAATTGAAGAGTATTGTCGTCAATCAACTTGATACCTACATCATCCCATTCAGCAGTTCCGTCAACAAATTCTTGGGCATTAACAATTTTTGATGAACTTGTACAGAAGTCACCACCACCGCTTATAGCTCTAAACCATTTTTCTGTCAAAGCAAGTTTATAAGTCTCATAAAAATCAACAGCATTAATAGCTGTGTCTGTTATCATTGATGTATCTGTCTTTTCATTAAACTTCCACTGAAGACCATCTTTTACTTTGATTTGCCATTTTTTTGATACTACTTTACCACTTGGTAATGTACGACTTTCTACAGCTATTGGATCCTCACCAGCCATTGAAGGATTAAGTACATATCCTGTCTTATCTCCATTAAACTCATATCCATACAAGCTACCATAATAATGATACATAACATCGCTTGTTGTTGAATCATCATATTTCCATTGATTCCATGTTGTAGGATTGCCAGTTAGAGAAGTTCTATATGTGTACTCACCTACATTACCTTTTTTACCATCTTCCATCAACACCTTACTGTCATCAGCAGCCATTGTTGACCATTCTAACCCATATTCTAAAACTGGTAAATAATTTTTACTTGCAAGCTGCATTCTACCAGAATAGAGGTCAAATTGAGCATTTGCGAATAATGGAATACCTGCATATTGGTTATGCAATAAGTAGTCTTCAGCAGCTGCCATAAAAGTATTCCTTACTTCTGGTGACGCAAACTTGTAGTTGTAAGTACCATTTACTAAAACAGCCTCAGTGCCTGTAACTGTTACAACTCTTGAAACTGATAAATCAGTACCTTTTAATGTGTAAGTTAACTTATACTCACCTTCTTTAAGTGTATTAACTTCACCAGTAACCTCAATATTAGATGTTGCATCTTTACCATCTGTTCCCTTTGCTGATACACCCTCAAGTGGATCAAACTCTGATAGTTCTTCTATAGAAACGTTTTCAGCACCTATAATTGAAGCCTCTGTCTTAGTTGTTTCTTTATTATCCTGTGTTTTTGTTACTTTTTCATTTTCTTCTGTTTTGGAATTACCACATGCTGTAAATACGTTAGCGCACATGAATAAAACAGATAAAACTAAAGCAACCTTACGTAATTTGATTTTCATCCCTTTATTTCCCCCTTATAATATTATAGTCAGTCGTAGAACTCTACGACTGTTGAAAAAAATATTTTTTAATACTTTCAAAAAGAATTCCCACCACTTAAAATAGACTTATAATATATAATCCAAATAGAAAGATAAATTCTTTTGAAAGCAAAATGTAAACAAATAAGATTTCGGGATGTTCCAACTCAAGTTTAATTTTGTTTTCTTCTACATATTTAATTATAGTATGTTTTATTAATTTTATTCTATATTTGTTAAATTTTTCCTGCTTTTGTATTTATATTTTCTTTAAAATTATAGCCACTTACTCCAAATTTTTATTAACATACAAAAAAACAAACCAACCAGGTCACACTCACCCCAGTCGGCTCAAATTACAACTCCAGGCAAACATATATAGTTCATTTTTGCCTGGTTTGTTAAGCATCTTAATATACTGCATATACATTTCCTCAATATTTCTTTTATAAGAAGGTCTCCCTCCTCAAACAAAAAAATCCCCTCAAACCTAAGTCTGAAGGAACATAAAATACGCTTCAATATTCACTTATCTTGATACCTTCATTAAATAGACATCTCCAAATTTAAATTAGGGTGGCAAATACATATTATATCTTTCTCTTATAATTTTCTTTAATTAAAGTAACAACGGTTATAAATGCAATATATAAAGGAATCGTAACTAACAATATTGCATAAAAATCTCTCGTCGCATTATATGATGAAGTTGAAATTCCTTTTATAATCAAGTGTCCTAAAAGATATGATACTGGGAGGAACAGTATTTTCATTATTTGGATTCAAGATAGAATTATTGGCACGAGTTTTTTTAATAGTTCTGTTCCATATGCTATCCCATGTGGTTATGTGATAAACATAACCAGTGTTATCATCTGCAGGATAGCTACTGATATCATATCCAGATACTGTATCATCAAATACAGCAATTACAGCTCCATTACCGATTTCCTTTATAGTCACACTTTCTTGACTATGCGATATATACTCAGGAGCAGTCAAAAAAGCAATTGTTATAACAAAAATTATTGCCGAAAGCATGATTGAGAATATTATTGTCTGAATTTTTTTCTTTAGTAATGTTGATTTTATCTTCATTAATGGAGAGGTATTAGTATCTGAGGTATTTGTACCTGAACTTGTGCAAGTACTTGGTAATCTTTATCTGAGTAAACTCACTTGTTAATCCCATTGTTAATAATTCTACTTTTTTTCAATAACATTTCATCTTCCTCTGTAATATCATCCACACTGTAAAACTCATATCCTTCCTCTCTTAAATAATCAATGACTCTTTGCAAAACCTTTGCGGTTGTTTTTTTATATCTAGAATCGTGCATTAAAATTATGGATGTATTCTTTCCTTTAACATTCTTTTTTATATTTTCAAAAATCAACTCTTCCGATACGTACCTTTGTATTGTGTCATTAGATGGTACATTCCAATCAATATATTTGAAATCTTTATCTACAATAGCTTCTTTTATTCCTTTTAATATAGCGTTAGATTTTATACTTACAAAAGACCCTCCAGGCATCCTTACATATCTGCTTACATCTCCCTTGACATGCTTTTTAATAACATCTTCGCATTTTTTTAAATCCTCAATGTAACCATCTGCTGATTTGTAAATTTCTTCATATTTATGACTATAACTATGTATACATACGCTCATTTCATTGTTAACCAGTTCTTCGATAATATGTGGATATTCTTCAGCTCTACTACCAATTACAAAGAAGCTTCCCTTTATCTGATTTTTCTTTAACACCTTAATAATATCTAAAGTAACCTCAGGTGATGGACCATCATCAAAAGTTAAGAAAGCCTTCTTTTTTAAATTTGTTCTATCTTTACTTACCTCTGGCTGTACTTCTTCACATTTAATAGACTTTATGTTCACATTAAAAATCATAATAATTAATACACTTAGCGTTAATAATACTTTAGAAAATTTCATCTTATATATCCTCATCTACTTAGTTATTTGGCTATATTATATTTCAATCAAATCTCATATTGTCTAAAAAACACGTTTGTTGTTATTATTTTATAGTAGAGTAGTATAACTAACTTAGTCTGTGTACCTCCTATTAATACCAAGCGATTGCAAAAAAGATTATACGGCTTTAGCCCAATGAGTTTCATGGCTTTAGCCGTTTAAGATATTTTTATTATTTTTACTGTCTACTTGACTAGGTGCAGTTAACTAATACCCATCCCACTATGATAATCCTCTTCTCTCTCCAGTCTATCAACTTCATCAAAAATATCTTGTGCTTCTTCTAGTGAATATTTATCGTTATCTATATTATTTACTATTTTTTCATTTCCATATTCTGTACTCTGAACTTTATTTATTGTTTTACTTTTTATCAAATTTTATTCCCCTTACTCAATAAAAACATCAAATTATCTTAAAATTATCTTTCATTTTTTTAATATCACTTAATGTGAACTCTCCTACCACTTGCTCACGCTGAAGTGGAGGCGTCTTGGTGCATCCAAGAACTTTTCCTGCTTCACAGATTTCGCAATCTACTTTCTCCACAGGCTATCCCCGTAAGACCTACGGTTCTTAGTTTTTTAGGCTATTTCTAACAAGCCTTGTTTCAGTATATTTTTACTGGCATTTATATCCCTATCATGAATGCTATCGCATTTAGGACATTTCCATTCTCTTATTTGTAGTGGCATTTCATCTAGAATATAACCACAATTATTGCAAGTTTTAGATGATGGATACCATCTATCTATCTTATGAGTTTTTCTTCCATACCATTTTCCTTTATAATCTAGCATAGTAACAAATTTATACCAACTTACATCTGAAATACTTTGAGCTAATTTATCATTCTTCATCATATTTTTAACTGCTAAATCTTCAAGAACTATAACTTGGTTTTCGCTTACAATTCTTTTAGATAACTTATGAATAAAGTCTAATCTTTGATTAGATATATGTTCATGTAGTCTAGCAACTTTTACTCTTTGCTTATTCCAGTTATTACTACATTTTTGTTTACTACTTAATTTCCTTTGTTCTTTTGCTAACTTATTTAATGACTTTTTTAGATACTTAGGGTTTTCTATCTTTTCACCATTTGATAATATTGCAAAATGACATATTCCTAAATCTATGCCAATATTTTCGGTAACTTTTTCTAATGTATCTATTTCTGTTTCAATACATATTGCTACAAAATATTTACCACTAGGAGTTTTAGTTACAGTAGCATTTATTATTCTACCTTCAACATATCTATGAATTTTTGTTTTAACCCATTTCAATTTTGGTAGTTTTATTTTATCTTTTTTTATGTCTATATTATTATTAACAAAATTACTTGTATATGCTTTATAGTTGTCTCTTTTACTTTTGAATTTAGGTCTGTCAGCTCTACCTTGAAAAAAATTTTTGAAAGCATTATCAAGATTTCTAAGTGTCATTTGTAGTGATGTACTATCAATTTCTTTAAGCCATACAAATTCTTTTTTCATACTTGGCAACAAATTTTGTTGTTCTGTATATTTCACACATCTTTTTTCATCCTTATATACTTCATTTCTTTGATTTAAGAAATGGTTATATATAAATCTTGAACAACCAAAAGATTTCTCAATTACTTCTATTTGGTTTTTATTTGGATATAATCTGAATTTGTATGCTTTGTTGATTTTCATTACGTTCACTACCTTTACTCTTCATATGACATCTTAATTAATCATCAAGAACATTCATTCTTATTATTTCCCATTAATGATTTTTTATCCAAGTAAAAGCGTTAAGATTACGCATTCATCTCCCACTTATAGAAGATAAGAGACTTCTGCTAGTTACGTTAAATTTACTACATAATCTGCTAGCAGAAAAAGATCTTCATTATGTGTTACTATTATTATAATTTTATCTTTTTTTAATTCATTTATCATAAGTTCAAACTCACGTACTCCACTAGTATCTAATCCCGAAGTAGGTTCATCAAATATAATCAAATCTGAATTTTTCATTATAACTCTTAGTTGAGAAATCCGCTGTCTTTGGCCCCCTGATAGATTTGCACCTTTTTCATTCACTCTATACTCTACCCCATTTGTCATCAAATGCAAAAAATCAAATATTTTAAACCTAGCTATTGTCGCATCTATATCTTCATTTGTTAAATTATCATTACCATAAGTTATATTGCCCTTAATTGTATCCATAATCAAAACGTTCTCTTGCTCAGATATACCTATTAGTTTTTCCCTAATTGAATACATGTCTAGTCCCTCAATATTTTTATTATTGTAGTAAATAGAACCATCGTACTCTTCCATATGTAGTCCTAATAGTATATTGATAAATGTCGACTTCCCTGCTCCATTATCCCCAGTTATACAGTATATATTTCCAGAACTAAAAGAACAACTAAAATTATTAAGTAATTTATTATTCTTATCATAACCGAATGATAAGTTCTTAATCTCAATGTTATCTATTGATCTTATATTTAGCAAACCATTATGCTCTGGCTTCATACTTAAGATATCCATAGTTCTATTATAGGAAACTAATGTTTTTTGATATTCTTTTCCAAACTGCAGAAAAAATCTAATAGCAGATATTAACAATGAAAAATATGCACGAATTATAATAAACTCACCTATACTAATTCTTTTGTTAACAATTTCAATTCCACCAAAGAAGTAAAGTAGTATATACCAAATTTTAGTAATAAATGAGTCACAACTTGTGAATAAATACTGAAACTTACAGTACTTGACTAATGATTTAAATAATACATTAGATTTATCAATAATTTTATCATTGAAATAGCTAAAAAGTGCATTTAGCTTGATAAACTTTATATTTAGTAGTTGCTCATTTAAATTCGCAAAAAAATGATTTTGATTTTCGTTATAAGCATACCCTGTTTTATATAGTGGCTTTTTCAATAACATGTATACCAACGAATAGATGGGCAGTAATACACATAAAACAACTGTTAGTTTAGGAGTTACATTAAGCAAGATAATTAGTATAACAAATGCTATAATTATTTTGATAAATAAATTTACTATTGTATTTAATACATATGCTATCAAAGTATTTGAATCTGAATTAATCCGCTGATTTAGGTATGTAGCATCCAGATTCTTAAAGAATAAAATTGGTAGCTTTTTCACATGAGATAATACACTTATATTAAAGTCCAATACTATCCGATTTTGCAGTTTTGCAATATGCAAGTTCAAAATAAAAGAATTTATAGTTTCTGCAACCCATAATAAAATTAGAATACCTAAAAAATTATATAGTTTAGATAGATTATCAGTACTTATGGTTAAAACAATATCAAAATATTTACCAGCAAAATAAGGTGTTACTATTGAAAAGATAGTTGATATTACTGTTAATATCAAAAAGATTGTTACCTTTAGTTTGTATTTTAATATATGACCTTTAACAAGATTATATATTTTCATTTTTAATATCTCCTGCCTTCAGTAGCTGAACCTTTAGATTTCCACTTTCCGTTCTGTAAAACTTGAGTTTTCTACCAGTACTATAATCATGTTTCTCGTCGTACCCCAATGCTTTTATTTTATAAACATCTAAGTCATAGGAGCATTGTATTTCATTTTTATCAACGCTATTATTCATAAAATACACCATGTCATATTCAAAACTAAAAACCTCTTTTATCAATTTATCAAGATCATTAAATTTCTTGTTTTCTATGAAATTTTTAACTGTGTTTGATCTAAATAACTTAAATTCTTTTCTATTTTCACTTATCAGCACAGTTAATTTTTCATATGATAAATCTTTTATCTGATCAAACCTCGTACAATTCCTTTCAAAATCAATATATAATGACAGAAGATCATTATTGTAATACTTCATAAGCAATGTATACGTTGAATTATATAGATCGCTGAAAAGCCCGCAAATTGTTAAAACGAATTTGTCTATAAACTTATATTTTTCTCTTGTAATTGATGGGAATTTATGGTACTCAGGAAAAATATATTTATTACTTTCTATCATCTTTACCATTTCTGAATCATCAGTATAGTTATCTATATCTGAAAAAACATTATCTAGGATCAGCTTGTCCTTGTATTCATTAAACAACTCTGTTCCTGCTAAAATCCATAGTCGATGAAGCTGAATAGAATGGATCTTGTGGTCTATAGCCCGCCCAATCATATTCATCGTATCCTTAAAATCATTATCTGTCTCCTCAGGAAAACCATAGATAAACGAAAGTGTAACTTTGACTTTATGTTTTTTTAGACTATTTAGTTTGTTAAATATATCATCTAAATTTAAATTTTTGTTGATTAATTTCTGCATTCTTTTTGAGCCTGTTTCAATACCAATATATATTCCTTCAAGTCCTGCTGCTGCCATTTTTTCTATGATTTCTTCGTCTAGAGTGTCTATTCTACTAGAGCAACTCCATTTTATTTTTAAGTTCTCCTCAATCAATCTTTCTGAAAACTCGATAACTTTTTTCTTATTGAAAGTAAACAAATCATGATTCAAATCAATATTTACACATTCATATTTTTCTTTAAGTGTTCTGATTTCGTTAATTAATCTATCTATACTTTTCAATCTAAACTTTCGTTTCCAAAATATTTTTGTTGAACAATAAGAACAAGTAAATGGGCACCCACGACCTGACTCAATAGGAATACTTGGTAATTCTTTCATGTTAAGATTCAATAAATCATAATTCAAATAAGGTAAATCATCTAGATTCTCTATTAAATCACATTTATTATTACAAACTACTTCTCCCTCTTTTCTATAAGCAATACCATTCACTTTATCCATATCACATGAACCTGTCAAAGCTATAATTATGTCTTCTATGTTTTTCTCTCCTTCTCCTATACCAATAACATCAATAAAAGAAAATGCTTTCAGAGACTCATATGCAGTTAATGATGCCTGTGGCCCTCCAAAAATTATCTTTATTTCTGGATTAGTCTCTTTAATTATTTTCGCTATGGCTACACTTATATGATAAGTATGACACATCGTATAAAAGTCAATAACATCTGGTGATTCACTTAGTAAATACTCCGCTACCATCTTTATTCGCTCCTTAAGCGGTGATGATCTTTTTATACTGCTATTCTTATATAAATCTAAACAATCAATTATTTTAACCTCATAACCCTTAGCGTCTAAAATCGTAGCTAAACTAAGATGCCCAAGCGTAACATCATAGTTATAACCATTGAAATTAGATTTTAAAAATAAAATTTTCTTCATAAAGCTACGGCAATAACATATTACATTTTACTGTTTTCTGTTTTAGCCTTTCCACCATCCTTTCTAATAATATTATCTAAGTATCTACATCCCAATGTAAATATTCTACTTTTAACTAGAAGCTATGTATATTATACCTTTAATTTTATTTTTTTACAATAATGTTTATATATGTAATTATTATGGTATAATAATTACATATCACTTAAAGGGGAGGTGTAAAATATGGAGCAGAATTTACCTGAAACATTAGAATTTGAAAAAGAAATTTTTCAAAAAGATGATATGGAGAGAGGCGTAAACGACAGAGTTGATACAACTGTAACTGTTTCTCCTACTTATGTAGGCGGCGGTGTAAGATGGACATTCTAATAAATTAGAAAAAAGGGCTGTTCCTTGGCAATTTATAAATTGCTAAGGTTAGAGCCCTTTTTCATTTCTGTAATTGAATCGTATTTAGCTAACTTTTGTATTACTACGTTTTTAAAACATCTCTTTGAATTTCAATCTTTTTATAGTCAATTTCACATACATTAACTAATTCATCAAATTTGACACCATGAATTATTACCTAGGCTCCACTTTATCTAACCTAAGTCACCAAATGTCACTTCTTCGAAACTAAATCTCGGGAAAAGATAAATAGGAATAGTATAAATTTTATTATTAATTCCTCCCTCTGTTAATCCTTTAAGATAAATTGCAAAATTTATTTTTCCATTTGTTAATGATTTAGTTAAAGTTTTCCCTATGTTTTTTCCTGATTTAACTTCTATTCCATAAATATATCCATTTTCTCTATTTCTATAAACAAAATCTAATTCACCATTTCCGTAAACTGCAAACATAGGAACCGTAGATATTTTTTCTGTTAGACAATGATATACAAAAGTTTCATTTACCATTCCCTTAGATTCTGATATTAATATATTGGATTTGTTCATAACATAATTTGACATTCCTATATCTGCGAGAAAATATCTTTGTCGTTTTTTTATATTTGTAAAATCAAAATCTATTAGTTTATCACAGTCTTTAATAAATTTTGATGTATAAAACCATTGTAATACTCTGTTACTATTTTCTTTTGTAATATTACTTGAATATTGTTTTGTAATAACTTGTTGTAGTTCCTCTGCATAGCTACTTTCCTTAAACCCTTTTTTACTACTTGATAGCATTTGCACCATTGCAGTTATACAATCCTCAAATGTTCTAGTGTTTAGTATGTCTCCATCAAAATATCTTGCTGATTCTTCACAAAATACTCTCAATAATTTTTCAAATAAATTACTTATATTATCCATACCATTATTTAAATATGTACATACTATTTCTGGATATCCACCAACTATACAGTAATCCTTATATTTACTATAAATTAAATCATAATCTTGTTTCTCTGACTTCCCATATAAATCTAGTGATTCGTATACATCAGTTAATTTAAGAGCATTAATAAAATCTATGAACGACAATGGTTTTATTTCAAGGAAATCCACATCCCCCATTGGTGACCAAAATTCTTTCTGCATTACAACTCTTCCTAAATAACTTCCTATCATAATAAAATGAGTTTTAAATTCTCGAGCAAATTGCCTTATCATATTATAAATTTTATAAGATTCTTGTATTTCATCAATAATAATTATGCACTCTTCATCATCTTTAAATTTCTTAGAAAATCTTTTAAACATTTCTTTTAATGAGTTAGTACTCTCTCTATCTAATTTTCCATTTAACCGTTCTTCCTTTATTATTTCATAAATAGCTAGCAAATCTTCTCCACTTTCTTCTAATAAATTAATATAAATTACATATTTGTAGTTTTCTCTTGCAAATTTTTTAACAAGATATGTTTTTCCAACTTGCCTTGCTCCTTCAACTAGTAACACCTTCTTAGTATGATTGGTTTTCCAGTGTATCAATTTACTATAATCAGATCTTTTTAAATCCACTACTCTTTATTGCATATGATCACTTCCTTATATAAATCACAATTTATTCTCCTCTAATAGTATTAGAACACTTCTACTGTTACCTTACTAAAATTATACTATTTTTTAAAATATGTATCAATGAATGTAACCTTATTTATGTACACAAAAGATAGCAGCTTATGAAACGAAGATTCTATACTCTATTTTAATCTTAATATCTAGAAGATACCTATCAATAACCTCTTCCTGATATGCTGATTTATTAAAAAGTCTTAACCACTGGATATAAATGATAAAAACGCCTGCCACCCATGTATAAATTCCGGTGCAAATGGTGGCAGGTGGCAAATTATTAACTTTCGAAGTCCTCTAAACCCGCTTATACCAATGATAGTTTAGCTATAGTTTCCACATGATAAGTTTGTGGAAACATATCAACTGGCTGTATCTCGTCAACTTTATACCCATGTTTTGTTAAATATTCAAGATCTCTTGCCTGTGTTACAGGGTTGCAGGAAATATAAATCACCTTCTTTGGACTTATCTTCACCAAGGAAGCTAGGAATTGTTCATTACTACCACTTCTTGGTGGATCCATCATAACTGTATCTAGTTTCCCACCAGCATCAGCCATCTTCACCATGAATTCACCTGCATCACCTTCTTGGAAGCGTACATTCTTTATGTTATTTATCTTAGCGTTTAAAATAGAATCCTTTACAGCATCTCTGTTTAATTCAACTCCAATGACAGACTTAACATTTTTACTTAGAATAAGTCCAATGGTACCAATACCTGAGTATGCATCCATAACCACTTCGTTTTCTTTAAAATCAGCCATCTCAATTGCTTTACTGTATAACTTATGAGTCTGAATAGGATTAATTTGATAAAAAGACTTAGGGGAGATGTTAAATGTACACCCACATAATATGTCTTTAATCGTTCCTTTACCATAAAGAATATTCTCTCTATCTCCTAGCACCATACTAGTCTTTTTGTTGTTTATATTCATTACAATTGTTGTAATCTCAGGGTGTTTCTTTAATAGAGCCTTCACAAAATTGTTCTTTGAAGGGAAAACATTAGTCCCTGTAACTAGCACCACCATAACCTCTTTAGTGGCTAAACCTGTTTTTATAAGGACATGTCTTAAAAATCCCTGCCCTCTCTCTACTTCATAAGGCTTCATCTTAAAGGATTTCATAAGTTCTCTTATTGTAGCATTTATCTCATCAGCCTTTGGGTCTTGAATTATACAACGCTCAATTGGAATCACTCTATGGCTATATTCTTCATAAAATCCTGAAATAATATCTGTTCTATTTCCATAAGCATAAGTTGCATGAATCTTATTCCTGTAATCATAAGGCTTTTCCATAGTGATAATTGGATTAACCTTTCCATATGGTTTCATAAGTTTTTCTACAGTATCTTGCTTAAATTTTGATTGTCCTTCATAAGACATATGCTGAAGTTGGCATCCACCACATTCATTATAATGAGGACATTTAGGCTTAACTCTGTATGGAGATGCTTTCTTTATTTGAAGAAGGCTTCCTACATTAACCATTCCTTTTCTTTCTATTTTAATAGTAGCTGTTTCATCTTTAATCAAATTTGGTATAAAGAGCTTCTCATTCCTATGATATATTATTCCTCGCCCCTCTTCATCCATATCGATACATTTAAATTCCATAGCATCTTTTTTAGTATTATATGTCTTGTTTGTCTTATCTTTAGTTTTATTATTATCCTTAAAATTCTTCTTAAAGTTTCCTTTGTTGTTTTTCATTATATCCATCCTTTATAATGCACTGTTATTATTAACTATTTTAATTCATTTTACATTATAACATTCTTTTATAGAGAATCCATAGTTAAACTTTATTTATACATATCTTAAAATCGCAGTGTTTCAATGAGTTTTAAGTATGTATAAATTTAGTTTAAACTTGGAATCTCTATATGAAGTTAATCAAAATAAACCAAATAAATAAACTCAAGGAATTATCACTCCTTGAGTTTATTGTTTTTTATATCTTATTTCATTATCTTACACATATTATTTGTAAACTCTACTGGATCTTCAATTGGTAATCCTTCTATTAATAATGCTTGGTTGTATAGAAGATTTGTGTAAAGCTCAAGTTTTTCCTTATCATTCTCTAAAGCTTCTTTTAAAGAAGTAAACACCTCATGGTTAGTGTTTATCTCAAGAACTTTATCTGCCTTCATATTTGGATTATCAGGCATAGCACTTAAGATTTTTTCCATCTCTATTGAAAGTTCCCCTTCATTAGATAAACAAACAGGATGGTTCTTTAATCTCTTTGATGCTTTAACAGTCTTTATTTTATCTCCTAAGATATCCTTCATCTTTTCAAATAAATCTTTATTCTCTTCATTATTGTCGGTAGAAGTATTCTCATTATCTACTTCTATTCCAAGGTCACCACTTGAAACTGATTTGAATTCCTTCTCTTTATAGTTCATAAGCATTCTTATAGCAAACTCATCTACATCATCAGTGAAATAAAGTATTTCATATCCTTTATCTAGTACAAGTTCTGTTTGTGGTGATTTCTCTATTCTATCAATAGAATCCCCAGCAGCGTAGTAAATATATTTCTGATCCTCTGGCATTCTAGATATGTATTCATCTAAAGTGACCATTTTTTTCTCTTTTGAAGAATAGAACATTAATAAATCTTGTAAGTCATCTTTATTCATTCCATAATCACTATAAATACCGTACTTTAATTGTCTTCCGAAAGATTTATAGAATTCTTCATATTTCTCTCTTTCATTTTTCAAAAGCTTGCTTAATTCATTTTTAATTTTAGTTTTAATGTTCTTAGCAATAAGCTTAAGTTGTCTATCATGCTGTAGAATCTCTCTTGATATATTTAAAGATAAATCCTCTGAATCTACTATCCCTTTAACAAAACTAAAGTAATCTGGTAATAGATCTTCACATGTTTCCATAATCATTACTCCATTTGAGTATAGTTCTAGACCTTTTTTATACTCTTTAGTATAGAAATCATATGGTGTTTTTTCAGGAATAAATAAAATTGCATTATAGCTTACTGCACCATCAGCGCTTGTATGAATATGTTTTAATGGTTTATCAAAACCAAAGTGCTTTTCAGTATAAAAATTTTCATAATCTTCATCAGTAAGTTCCTTTTTATTCTTTTTCCAAATAGGAACCATGCTGTTTACTATTTGTTCCTCAGTATAATCCTCATATTCATCTTCGCTGTCTTCCTTTAATCTACTTCCACTTATATCCATCTTAATTGGGTATCTCACGAAGTCAGAATATTTTTTAACTATTGATTTTAAACGGTATTCTTCCAAATACTCATCATAGTTTTCATCTTCAGTATTTTCTTTTAATTTAAGTATTATCTCTGTACCAACTGACTCTTTCTCACATGGTTCAATTGTGTACCCTTCAATACCGTCAGATTCCCACCTAGAAGCCTCATCACTACCTAATGCTTTACTGATAACAGTAACCTTATCTGCCACCATGAAAGCTGAATAAAATCCTACTCCAAACTGTCCGATTATGTCATATCCATCTTTAATTTCATTTTCTTTTTTAAATGCCAAAGATCCACTTTTTGCAATAACTCCAAGGTTATCCTCAAGTGCCTCTTTTGTCATTCCTATACCAGCATCAGAAATTTTTATTATTCTATTTTCTTTATCTACATCTATTTTTATAAAATAGTTATCTTTTTCGAAAGTTAAGGAGTCATCTGTCAACGCCTTGTAATAAATTTTATCAATAGCATCACTAGCATTAGAAATCAACTCTCTAAGAAATATTTCTTTATGAGTGTAAATAGAATTAACCATAAGATCAAGAAGTCTCTTTGACTCCGCTTTAAATTGTTTTGTTGCCATAGTAAGTTCTCCCTTCTTTTACTTCTTATTTTCCTTGTTAGCACTCTCCATCATTGAGTGCTAACATAACTATAAATTACTCCTTTTCCTATGATTTGTCAATAGTTTTTTTTTATTTTTACTATTCATTAACATTTAGATTATCCCTTTGAAAAATTTTAACATATTATATAGAAGTTATGATTTCTATTAATATGTTAATTCTCCACGTGAACTACCCTCCACTTACTTTGTTTAAGTGGGGGCTTCTTGGTCAATACTCCCAATGGAACAAGTTTACCCAAGCTTACAAGGTCGCACCGACCTCAGTTATTCCCCAAATTATACAGCTAATTTCAGTAGATTTCTACTGGCATTTACATCCCTATCATGCTTAAAATTACACTTAGGACATATCCATTCTCTAAGTCCTAAATTCTTTACTTCTGCATTTTTATATCCACATTCAGAACATAATTGACTAATTGAAAGCAATTTGTTTTGATGTTTATACTCTTTGCATTAGATAAGGGAACTATGTTAGTGTATAACATTCTTAAACTGACTAAAATACATATCATGATAAACTCCTTTTTTAGTAATAAGCTCCTCATGACTCCCCTTCTCAACTATTTCACCCTTATCTATTACCATAATGGTATCTGCATCACGAATAGTACTTAATCTATGTGCAATAATGAAACTAGTTCTTCCCTTCATTAGCTTAAGCATTGCCTCTTGTATTCGCTTTTCCGTACGAGTATCCACATTACTTGTTGCCTCATCTAAAATTAATATTGCTGGATTTGATAAAATTGCTCTAGCTATAGCCAAAAGCTGTCTTTGCCCTTGGCTTAAATTATTTCCACTTTCTGAAAGAAAAGTATCATAGCCTTTAGATAACCGTCTTATAAAAATATCAGCATTTGCCATTTTGGCAGCTGCTTCTACTTCTTCATCGGATGCCTCCAACCTTCCATACCTGATATTTTCTCTTATAGTTTCTGAAAAAAGATAAGTATCCTGCAGTACTATACCAAAACATCTTCTTAAACTGTCTCTTGAATATTCTCTTATATCAGTTCCATCTATTAAAATTCTTCCAGTAGATACATCATAAAATCTTGCTAAAAGATTTACAATAGTAGTCTTCCCTGCTCCTGTTGGTCCAACTAAGGCTGTTGTACTACCTTCTTCTGCATTGAAGTTTATATTCTTAAGTATAGGCACCTCTGGACGATATCCAAAGAAAACCTTCTCAAAGACCACATGTCCCTTTGAGTTTTCTAACTTCTTTGCCTTTGATATGTCCTCTGTTTCTTGTTTTTCATCAAGAATTTCAAATACTCTTTCTGCTCCAGCTACTGCTGACTGCAGGGTATTAAAGATATTTGCTAAATCATTTAAGGGTCTTGAAAACTGCCTAGAATAACTTAAAAAACTAGCTATTATACCTACAGTAATCATATCTCTCACAGCTAGTGCTCCACCCACAGCGGCAACCGCTGTGAAGCCCATATTTTTAATTACATTCATAAGAGGCATAAGAAATCCTGAACAAATCTGAGCCTTAATTCCCACTCTGCATAATCTACCATTAACATCATTAAACTGTTCAATTACTTTATTCTCATGATTAAATGCCTTAACAACTTGAATTCCTGATATGGTTTCTTCAATATGTCCATTAAGCCTTCCTAGTTCTTCCTGCTGTGTTTTAAAGAATACCTTTGTTCTTTTTGCTATAGTTCGAGTAAGTAAAAATACTAAAGGTATAGTTATTAAACTAGCTAAGGTAAGCAGTGGACTCAATATAAGCATCATTATTAAGGAACCAACAATCATTATTGTTCCTGACATTAATTGTATAGTAGATTGAGATATGGTACTGCTAACATTTTCAATATCATTAGTTAATCTACTCATTATTTCCCCATGTGTATGAAGGTCAAAAAATGATATAGATAGCTCTTGAAGTTTTGTAAAAAGTGTACTTCTAAGCTTCTTAACAATTCTCTGAGAAACACCCGCCATAATATAACCCTGCATAAATTTTATACCTGAATCAATAATATATGCTGTTATAAGTGCGGCTATTATTATTCCAAGCATACTAAAATCCACTAATCCAGTTTTTCCTGACATTGAATCTATTGAGAGTCCAATAAAATATGGAATTGCTAGACCTATTCCAGAACTAATTATTATAAAAACAAATATAATTAGCAACAGATTCTGTTCCCTCTCGAAATATTTCCACAACCTTAAAATAGTTCCTTTAAAATTCTTTGGTTTAACTACTGGGGCCATCCGCCTGCTTCTCCCAAAGTTACCTCCTGGTCTCCCTAAAGCTCCCATCATATTTCTACTAATATCTGATGCAATTTCTGCATCTTTCTTTATACCCACTTTATGTGATTCTTCATTACCCATCGTACGTTCCCCCTTGACTTGGAGCTTTCACTTCAACTCTATACTGCCTTAACATCTCCAATTTGAGAATCAAAAATATCTTTATAAACTTCACAATTTTTAATAAGCTGTTCATGTTTTCCCATACCAACAATTTCTCCGTTATCAAGTACTATTATTCTATCAGCACCCATAACTGAAGTGATACGCTGCGCTATTACAATACTTGTTATGCTCTGTGAATATCCCTTCAAAGCTTCTCTAATTTTTGCTTCTGTAGTTACATCTACAGCACTTGTACAATCATCTAAAATTAAAATTTCTGGTTTTCTAATCAATGCTCTCGCAATGGAAATACGCTGCTTTTGTCCACCAGATAAATTTACTCCACCCTGTCCAAGTATGGTATTATATCCTTCTGGTAATGAAGTAATAAATTCATATGCTTGTGAAACTTCTGATGCCTTTTCTATTTCTTCAATAGATGCATTTTCCTTACCCCACCTTATATTATCCATAACAGTTCCAGAAAACAGTACTATTTTTTGAGGAACTAAAGCTATTTTATCTCTTAATTTCTTTGTATCCATATCCTTAACATTAATATTATCTACTTTTATAGTTCCTGAGTTAATATCATAAAATCGTGAAATCAAGCTAACAAGACTACTCTTACCTGAGCCTGTAGAACCTATAATCCCAACAGTTTCCCCTTGCATACATATGAAGCTTATGTTTTTGAGAACAGGTTCCCCTGATGTAGACGCATAAGAAAAATCCACATTTTCAAATTCGATTATCCTTTTTAAATTTGTAGTATCTACTTTATTCATTTTCTCTTGGAATGAATCTTTAGAAAAAACTGAATTTTCTTTGCAGCTCATATTATCTTCTTGCTTAAATACTTCTCCTATTCGTTCAGCAGAGGCTCTTGCTCTAACAAGCATTGTAAAAACATTAGAGATTATCATTAAAGAAAATAGTATCTGTGTCATATAGTTTATAAAAGCTATTATCTGTCCCACTTGCATATTTCCACTATTTACACTCAATCCGCCTAGCCAAATAATTGCTACTATACCTATGTTAACTATAAATGTAATACCCGGTGTAAAAAATGCCATTATACGTGTGGCTTTAATTGATACATCCGATAGCTCCTTGTTAGCTTTTTCAAAACGTTCTGTCTCATAATTAAACCTATTAAAGGCCTTTACTACCCTTACACCTGCCAAATATTCTCTCATAACACTATTTACCCTATCTAGCTTTTTTTGAATCTTTATAAAGAAAGGATAGCAAATCTTCATATTCATAAATATGAGTAACCCTACTATTGGTATAACTCCAACAAATACTAATGACATACGAGGATTAAGACGTACTGCCATTATAATACTTCCTACGCATAAAAGAGGTGCCTTAACAAAAATCCTCATAAGACCATTAACAAAATTTTGAACCTGTGTAACATCATTGGTTAGCCTCGTAACTAAGGATGCAGTATCAAAGTTATCTATATTCTCAAAAGACATACCTTGAATTTTTTTAAATAAATCTGATCTAAGTTCAGCTCCAAATTTTTGTGACACATTACTTGATATAATATTACGACTTACTGCACCCAATGCACCTACTACTGTTATCATAAGCATTATAAGCCCCATACGTATTACATAATCCATTTGTTTTCCTGCAACACCAATATCCACTATCTTAGCCATTATAGTAGGCTGCATAAGATCACTAGCTGCTTCTACTGTTAAACATGCTACAGCAAGACAAAAGGGTTTCCAATATTTTTTTATGTATTTGTTCATAAATTTCACTTATTGTCCTCCTCCCACCATATCCCGACTCTTAGAAATCCAATTTGATAATCCGCTCACAAATTCACTATATCTCTTATTTTAGTTTTCTAAAATTCCATCTTTTCAGTTTTTACATAAATTAAAATTAATTTTTCTCACTCATTGTATTATATGGGTATTTTATCATATATTTTGAATATAAAAAATACATTACTTTTTACAGCTATCAGGAATGTATAAAAGAATATTTTGCCCATCTAACTTATTTTAAATATTTAAAACAAAATCTATACTCTGCTAGTAAACTCTTCAATATCCTTTTCATTAAGAGATAATGCATTTCTCCAAAATCTATTAAGTGAACATCCTCATCCATTTCTTAACAATATTAACAATATTGTTTTTGTTGGTTACTTATTTATAAAATCCAAGATATACTTGAATAAAACACCTAAAATCACAAAGAATATTCTTATGACCTATTCTAAATAAAGGAGACTTTTATGACTAAAAAGACACCAAGAAAAGATGTAAAAAAATATGAGAGCAAAGCTCAAAATCCTAACTACAAGAGCAAAACAAAGAAAGATGATCAAAATTATGTAGATCCTGTAAACCTTGGTTAAGTCACATTAAAAAATACAAACAGAATCATTGATTCTGTTTGTATTTTTATTAAACTTTCCTTTTAATTTTTCAATCATTCAATAATTTAAATAAATCTAAAACTCTTCCACTATCAGTTTTTATTATTGGAAGATGTGGAGCTTCACTATAATCTGTAAAACCAATAATCTCGCCTTTCAATCTATTATTGATTATTATTTTTTCTCCTATTTTACAAAAAGTACTTCTATAAATAAATATCTTCAAAATATCTGGGTCAAATTGTTTTCCTTTATTTTCCCACAATCTTTTTATAGCTTCAGTTGGTGTCATTCCATCATTATATAAATATCCCCCAACCATTACATCATAAGCCTGACAAATAGAAAGAATTCTTCCAAATAAACTAATGTCTCTACCTTTTTTTCCTTTTGGTTGTCCATTTCCAATAAAATATTCATGTCTATCCAAAACACCATATATAATTGAGTCCTTTCTAAGTGCTGGTACATTTAAAGAAACCTTCATAAAAACTTCAATTTGTTTAATCAATACTTGAACTTCACTTGCAGGATTCTTTAAATACTTATCAAATTCTTCCTTTTCAATGTAAGTGTAACCTATATCTGAAAATAATGCTGCAAGTCCTAAATCAATGAGTTCATCATCACTTAATTCAAGAGTTAATCCAATCATCAATGCCATGGATGTAGTGTTTATACTATGTAAAAATAAAATATCCTTATATTCTTTTAATCTTTCAATTAATACTTTTAGACTATTATCATTTAAGATTGTATTTAGCACTCTTAGTTTTATTACCTTTGCTCTTTCTTGTAATTTAGCAGATTCTAATTTTGTTTCAAATGAATTAAAGAATGGATTATTGTAAAAAAACTTTAAGCTATTATTTGCTATTGAAATAATTGATTCATTTTTATATTCCATATTATCTTTTACATTTTCTTCCTGTTGTGATCGTTCAATATATATTGGGAAGGTCAAGTTTTTATTATATTGAGATATTATCTCTTTAAAATCACTCATATACTCTTTTTTACTAAATTCTTTATCATTAATAAAACTTTTGAACTGAGTCCCAGAAGGAGATACTAAAACTGAAATCTCATCTCCTGCATGCTTTTTAATCTTGTTAATTAAATCAGAAGTTAATATCTTGTATCTATCTATTAGCATCATTCCATCTGCTCTATAAATTGGATGTAAAATAATATCTCCTGAAAGAAGATCTCCTATTTGTTTCTTAATATAATTCTTATTTTTAGGATTACTATTAACTGCATCTCTAGTTTTATTCACAAAAGTGCCTCCTCTTTTTGTGTAATGTTTGAAAATTCTTTATATTATAATTTCGACATATTTAGTAATGTTCCTTTATATCAGTATAATTAATACAAATATTAATTTATTTATAAAAACAATTAAAATCAACTTTTCACTAAAATCATTTTACATCAAATTCTACTTTTACAAACGCTTTTTCGATAAAAAAATCTCAAAAAACTAACAAATAAAATCTTTCAATTAACCTAACATGATTTTTGCTTACACACCTTGCGTTACCAACGATTTTAACCAAATTAAATATAATTTACACCTTCCACATTCTCTTTGTCAACATATTACTTTATTTGATTTATTTATTTTTATTGTATTATTATTGAAATTTGTAAAAGAAAATGTTATCATTAGTACATGTTTTAAAATAAAATTCAAAGGATGTGAAAACATGAAATTATACGGCAAAGTTAAAAAGGAAAGAAAATATGTTCCTGCTGTTTATTACAACTTTACTGAGCGTTGTTGGTATTAAAGTTTACTTACAATTTTTATTAGGTTAATTATAAAACACCAGTATATTAATTTATTGTCCTGGTGTTTTATCTATTATAATTGAAAGAGGTGATTTTTGTGAATTCTTCTCATGATAAACAAATCATGTTTTCACAACATACAAGATTCTTAAAAAATAATGAGGAAATAATACTTATTAATGGACTATCAGGTTTATGGGGTAATATAAGTATTTATTTATTTGATATGATAAATGATTGTATAAACAAAAAAAGTACACCTTCAGCTTACATTAAAAATTTAGATAATTCAGATGATAAAGAACAGTTAGCTGAAATATTTGAGGTTCTAATAGATTCAAAAATTTTAAAAGGATTAACAGAAGATGATTTTGAAATTAAAATAGATGAATTAGAGTTGAAAATTACGAATAGTTGTAATTTGAAATGCCTACACTGTATAACCTCCTCAGATAGTACAAAAGAAGATGTATTAACTACCGATCATGTGAAATTGATTATAGATAAAATAAAAAAATTAGATTTAGAGACATTAATTATAACTGGCGGGGAGCCCCTATTCAGAAAAGATATAGATGATTTACTACCATATATTAGAAACAACTTCAAAGGCACCATAAATATAATGACCAACGGAACTCTTATCGATAAACAAATGGCATCCCTTTTAAAAAAATGTGTAGATGGAGTTTCCATAAGCATAGACGGCTTTGATGAAAAATCCACAGATTTCATAAGAGGTACCGGTGTTTATAAAAAAGCATTGACTGCTATTGATAATCTGAAAGATGTTGGATTTAAAAAAGACTCGATAATACTTACAATGACTTGTACATATCAAAATGATAATCACGGAGAGTCCTTTTATAAACTATGTGATAAGTTAAATGTAACGGGTACATTAAGAAAACTTACAGATTGGGGAAGAGCTTTAGAAAATCGTGATATAATTGGTATTAAAAACTTTGTTCCAACAGCTTCAATTTCTCCTGATGAATTGGAGACCATAAGAGAAGAGTTGGAATGCAAAATAGTGTGTAATGCAGGTGTTATAAAAGTAAATATCAATGAATTAGGTGATATTTATCCCTGTTTTGTATTAGATCACCAAGAATATAAACTTGGAAACATTTTAACTGATGACTTGAGCGAAATAATAAAATCTACAGAATATCGTAAATTTATTAAAAATAAAATTAGAGATAGTATAGTAGATTCAATCCCAAAATGCAAAGATTGTAAAGTAAGATATTTTTGCATGGATAATTGCTTAGGTGTTAGCAATTCCTTTTATAAGAATAAAGAATTACTTGAAGAAAGATGCAGCAAAATATATCCATACTTATGTAAAGTAGTGTGGAATGAAAACTTGTAGTGAAGTAAACTTAATGAAGGGCGTTTCAAGCGCTTCGATAGGGAAATCAACATTTTCTTCGTCATAACTATCGGCGAGGGTCGCCCTTCTTAAACCATCAAGGAGAAATTTTTGATTCTAATATTTTAAATTTTTTTCTCCGGAAGTATTTCATTTGTCTCAAACTTTCCATTTTTAAATAAGCTATATGTTGTAAATGGCCATGGTGCATTTTTTATATCTTCTGAATCATTGTAATACACTCCAAAGATATTAATTATACAAAACTATCCATACCTATTTTACTCAGCTGTTCACCACAAAAGAATTTTAAGTGATAAAGTATTTCCTTTTTACTATTTACATTTACTATTCTATTAGAAATAATCATTTTACTATTATCTTCTAGCTGTAAGAGTTCTTTTTCTTCTCCTTCTGCTTTCACAATCTCGAAATCCATATTCATTTTAGTAACAGATACTTTTAATTCTTCAAATAAATAATGAGAAATTGCATTAGTAAAATCGTAGTCTTTAAAATAATTTTCTTCGTTATACGAAAAATGAAACACTTCTAAACCAATAGGTCTTTCTTCCAACATTCTAAGTCTTTTTACATACAAACACTTAGTATTTTCTTTTATACCTGTTTGTTTTGCGAGCTTTGCATCAACTATTAATTCTTTTTTTTCTAGTACCTTTGTTGTTATGTTTAACCCTCTCATTTTTATGAAGTATGTTAAGCTTACAAAGGGCTCCACTGAAACCCCTACTTCTTTCTGAGCCACAAAAGTACCAATCCCTTTTTTTATATATAAATAACCTTCATCAATAATTAACTTTATGGCTTCTCGAACAGTTCCTCGTCCTACTCCATATTCCTCCATCAATTTTAATTCTGAAGGAATCTTTTCATTTTCTTTCCATATTCCTAATCGGATTTTATTAATAATATCCTCTTTTATCTGAATATAAACTGGTATTGATGGTTTATAATCCATATTTCCCTCCTATAAATATCTAAATACCTTTAATAATTCAATTTGACAAATCAAAAATTGATTTCTTTATTTAAGATATTTTCTCTATCAAAAATTTGTTTAATTTTCTTCATATTAATCATATCTTCTTCACTAAACATCTTCTTAAATAACTCTTTTTTTAGTCTTCCAACTCCATGCTCTGCTGTAATTGTCCCTCCATAGGAAATCACTTTTTCAGCCCATGCACTAACAAGCTCCAACCCTTCATTGTACTCTTCCATGTTATTTGGAATGATATTAACATGAATATGATTATCTCCAACATGTCCAAACATAACAGATTCTAACCCCGAATCATATAAATCAGATTCATACATCTTCATAATTTCAGTTAGATATGTATTAGAAACTGCCATATCTGTTCCTATTTTTTTAAGTTTTATATCATTTTTTCTTTTTTCATCTAGTAGTATATTAACACATTCTGGCACTGCATGTCTAAACGTTTTCAATTTATTATATTCACCATCGTCAAAAGCAAACCATTCCGAACCCTCTTCTACTTGAAAAACAGATGTTACTTCAACTAATTGTTCCAATATCTCCTCTAACTTTTCCTCATTATTCTCATGAAATTCTACATAAATACCCGCCACAATATTGTCATTAATAATCGGTAATCTTTTTAATTCTACTTTTAACTCCCTATAATCATTAACTATATCAAATGCATCCTTATTAAAGAATTCTATTGCTACAGGATTACTAATAGGCTCATCTATCTCAGCATACTTATTCTCTTTACGTAACCACTTAACAAATTCCAAAGCATTTTCTACTTTCTTAAAAAAGAATAGCATACCACTCTTGTTTTTAGGCTTATCTATTAATCTAAGCTCAATTTCAGTTATTATTCCCAATGAACCTTCTGATCCTATAAATAAATCAATTAAATCCATATCTTCTTTATAGTAATAACCTGCTGCATTCTTAATTCCGTTTATGCTCTTATCTATTGTAGGTAACTCTTGTTTTTCACAATTTATTAGTTCATAAACATCTTCCAATTTATGAATCCCTCTACGTAAATATAGCTCACCCTTAGTCGTTATTACTTTTATTGCTTCAACATAATTCCTTGTAGGTCCATAATAATATGTACACGCACCAGAAGCATTACATGATACCATCCCCCCAATACTAGCTAACGTTTCTGTTGGATCTGGAGTGAACATTTTAAAGGATGACTTTTGGAATTGTTCTAATACTTCTTTTGATTCTTTAGTCCAATCATTCGCATCAAAATTTCTAGTTATAATATTATGGTTTAAGTCCTGAAGCAAAACTCCCGGCTCTGCTTTTATATAAAAAGTATCTTTTTTTTCATCATAAGACATACCAATAATTCTATCCATTTTAGATAGATTTAAAATGTGTCCCCCTTTTGGAACAGCACCACCGCAGATACCTGTCAAATTACCTTGAATAGTAATCGGCATATTCTTAACTTGGCATTTTTTAAGTATTTCCTTGATGTCATCTTCACATCTAGGAAAAGAAATTGAATGTGCAATTCCTCGAATTTTTGATTCATCACTTAAATAATCATCATATTTATCTGACATGTTAAAAATATCTAGTTCCCCCATATATACTCCTTTATCATTCTACTAATTATTATTTACTTCTTTTCAATATTTCCTCTATCCAAGATAATATCGGATTATAATCATCTATAATACCAAAATCCGCATATTCAAATACCCTTGCATCCTTATCCTTGTTTATCGCAATAATTTTCTTCGATGTCTGAATACCATTAATAAAAGGTGTTGCCCCTGATGCTCCAATAACAATACAAATTTCAGGAGATACTATTTTTCCTGTTTGCCCAATCATTTTATCAATAGGGAGCCATCCATTATCAATTACTTTCTTAGTTCCCCCTATTACACCACCTAACTTATTGGCAACTACTTCTACCTTTTTAATCCCTTCTTTTCCTCCTACGCCTCTACCACAAACAAAAAGAATCTTTGCATCTTCTAATTCATTTAAAGTAGTTTCTATAAGATTTTTTTCTATAATCCAATCTGCTTCAATTAACTCTTTCACACTCTCATAGATAACTGATACATCTGTTTTCTTCTCAATTTTTATAGAACATTGATGGGTTCTTAATGCTATAATAAGAGGACATTCTGCTATAAACTCTCCATAAACATTGCTTCCATAAATAGGCTTAGTGATACATATTTCTTCTGATGCTTTATCATACATTATATTTGTACAATCTACCATAGCATTTGCATTTACTCTATATGCAAGCCTTGGCGCAAGTTCAATTCCTCTTATTCCTCCTGTGAAAATCATAATCTCAGGTTTGTACTTTTCATAATAAGAAAATAATATTGCTAAACAATGTTCTGTAATATAACCCATCGTCCTACTTATCTTATACAATATAACAGAATCACTACCACAATTTTCATAATCTATACTTTCAAACTCTTCTGCTTCACCTATTAAAATAAGTTCAATTGGCATATTCATTTGTTGCTTTAAGCTTATTGCTTTAGTTAACGCTTCTAGAGTTGTTTTTGTTAATCTTCCTTTTACTATTTCTCCAAAAACACTTATTGCCATTAGGCATTCTCCTTTATTTCTTGCTCATATTTAATGAGTTCTTCACAAAATCGCTTTGCTTTCTCTTCAGTTGTTTCACCTTCAATTATTTCACATTCTTTATTTTGATCATTTGTATAAATTCTTTTTAGCTTAAATCCCTTTGATTCAAAAAGATTATCTTCCTGAATGCCTAAACCTCTTAAAATCCTTACAATTATATCTTTCTTTTTTGCTGCTAAAACATCCTTAATCGTTGCCATTCTTAGAAATTTATCGGGTGATTGTGTTACTGTCAGCACTACAGGTAATTTAACTTCTAATGTCTCTAATCCATTTTCCACTTGATGAGTGACTAAAAGATTATCATCTTTCCATATAATATCAGTAACTAAGCTTATACAAGGCCATCCTAGCATTTCTGCTAGGATTAACCCTGTTTGTCCATTATCTCCAATACTGGCTTGCCTTCCACACATTACCATCTGAACATCTTCAATTTTTTCAATTACATTTTTTATCATAGTTGCTATTTGTACTGGATGAAAATCAAGTTCTTTATTGTTCTCTATTCTAATTGCACTATCTGTTTTTACCGCTAAAGCTTTTCTAAGGATTTTTTCACTGTTACTATCACCTATTGTTAATGCAATGGTTTTAATGTTGTTATCATAATCCGATAACCTCAGCATCATCTCTAATGCATTCTCGTCATAGGTATTTATTATTGAATTAGCATAATCTATATTGACTGAATTACTACCTTCATTCACTACCCAATCCTTTGATAAAATAATGTCTAAATCTCGTACTTGTTTAATACAGGTTACAATCTTCAATTTGCCACCTCTTATTCAATAAATTATTTCTCATTTAATGGTAATAGTACGCCTTTATTCATAATACCATTAGGATCAAAAGCAGCTTTGATTTTTTCTAACATTTGATATGAAGATCCTAATTCTTCCTTAATCCACTTAGCTCTATATCTACCTACTCCATGGTGATGACATATTGAACCATTATATTTCAATGTCGTTTCCATAATAATTCCAAATAATTGATCATATGTTTTTTGAGCTTCCTCTATTTCAGGCTTACACATAGCTCCCATCATAAAATAAATATTAGTTCCTTGTTGATAGCTATGTGATGAATGTCCAGTAATAGCAACAAGATGTGGTACTTCTTTGGATACTCTCTCAATAACTTCTTTGTATATCTTACCAATATCTGACCACATAGCAGATATCTCACATGTATCAGCAACAGCGCCTTGTTTTGCGTACATATCAAGATGATCACATATATCATTTCTATGTACTAACCATATTTCTAAAGGCTTGCTTCCTAGCGCTCTTGCACCATATTTTTGTGCAATTTTATCTACTGCATTTCCTTCTACAATTGGATACCCTTCTGGTCCTTCTGATAAGAACAACATAATTGACTCTCCTTTTTCAATAAAAGGCCCATAACTCTCAGCAGCTTCTGTAGCATCATGTAGTCTTGAAACAGCAGGCTTCCATCCTGTTTGAACAATTTCTTTAAGAATGTCTAGTCCTTTTTGGAAAGAATCTATTGCATATGCCTGCATCCATCTTTCCTCTGGTTTATGAAATATCTTAACAGTAACTTCAGTTATAACACCCATAGTTCCTTCTGAACCTAACCATATATGTCTAAGGTCTGGTCCTGTTGATTTTCTTGGTATATTCTTAATATTAATAATCTCTCCATCTGGTAGCACAGCTTCTATACCAACCAGTAAATCTTCTATACCCCCATACATAGTAGAAAATTGACCTATACTTCTAGTAGCCACAAGTCCACCCATCTGTGCCAATGGCAGTGATTGTGGAAAATGTCCACTAGTATATCCTTTCTTATTTAATGTGTTCTCTAATACTTCTAATGGTACACCAGCTTGAACTGTTACAGTTAGATTTTCTTCATTTATCTCAAGGATTTCATTCATATCACTTAAATCTAAAACAACACTTTCCCTTGGTGTTTCTAATCCTAAACACACACCTGACCCACCGGTTCTTGGAACACTAACAATCTTTTCTTTGTTTAAAAACTTAAGAATTTCTGATGCTTCTTCTTTAGTATGAATCTTCAAAATACAAGTAGCCAAATTCTCAGATTTCCATCCGAAATGCTTTTGAACCATTCTAAGTCCAGTTATATCAGTTGCGTACTCTTGCAATAAAACTTCCTCTGTTAATACTTGCTCTTTACTTAGTATTCTCTCAAAATTATCTATTACATTTTCTCTATTCATTTTATTAGCTCTCCATTTCATTATTTATTTTTTTTACACTTCTTGAAGCAATAATATTTACTCCTGTACCACATATATCTTCGATGATGGTTTGTCCTCTTTTTATAGGTGCTTCTACTGAGATTTTATAAAGTTCTTGTACTATTTCAAAAATCCTATCCTTTGGTATTTCATCACTACTAATAATTGGTAATCGTTTTAAATTACTTCCTATTACTTTTACTGTAGTAGTTAACATCCTCTTAGGATTAATGAATTCATTTTTGCCGAAGACTTTACCTCTTTCACATGAATTCCCTTCTACTATTATGTTTTCTCCCTCTTGATATACTGTCAAAGAACAACTCACAGGACAAACAATACAAGTAAAATTTTTTTTCATTTTCTTAACCCACCTTTACACTAACAATTAATTCACTATTACTTGCCTTTATTTTCTCACTATTAATTTCTTCTACAATCATTTCAGGTGGCAATACAACAACATGCTTTTTACTTAAACAAATCTCTCCATCAATTTCTCCAACTACTTTAACCTTTTTCTGCTGCTCCTTTACTCTAAAATAAATCTGAAGAGTTTCATCTAAATTTTCTTTTCTAATAATCTGAGGAACAACAAAATTCACATTATCTCCTGGTATAATTGACTGATATTCCCCTTCAAGATTAAGAGTGCCATTCAAGTATTTTGCTGCACCACGCCCAGCAATTTCACCAGTAATAGATACGTAGTCTACCAAATCAAAAACTGTTACCACATTACCTGCCGCAAAAATACCCTCCTCAGATGTCATAAAACTTTCATCTACAATTGGTCCCTTTGTTCTCGGATCAATCTCAACTTCTAATTGACTTGATAATTCATTTTCTGGAATTAATCCAACAGCTAATACAAGTAAATCACAATCAATATATCTTTCAGTTCCTTTTATTGGATTTCTATTGTCATCAACCTTAGCTACTGTTACACCTTCTAATTTTTTATCACCATGTATTCTCACCACAGTTGTACCTAAATGCATTGGTATATCATAATCATTTAGACATTGACATATATTTCTCGTTAACCCTCCAGGTGTTTTCATTAATTCATAAACACCTTCTACATTAATGCCTTCCAAAGTCATTCTTCGAGCCATTATAAGCCCAATGTCTCCAGAACCTAATATAACTGCTTTTTTCCCAGGAAGATAACCTTCCATATTTATATAACGCTGAACTGTTCCTGCTGTTAGTACCCCACAAGGTCTTGTTCCCCATATAAATACTTGAGAACGTGTTCTTTCCCTACAACCCATTGCAAGAATAATTGCTCCACATTGAATCTTCATCATTCCCTCGCGCTCATTCATTGCATAAATTTCTTTATCTTTAGTTACTTCTAAAACAATTGTTCCCAATTTAACATCAATATTCTCATTCTCAACTTCTACTATAAAGTTATCAGCATATTCACATCCAGATAATCTTTTTCCAAACCGATGTAAACCAAATCCATCATGTATGCATTGATTTAGAATTCCACCTAGTTCTACATCTCTCTCTATTATCATTACTTTTTCAATATTCTGTTTTTTTAATTCTAAAGCTGCTGCCAGTCCTGCAGGGCCTCCTCCAACAACAACTACATCCATTTCAATATTTTTCACTAAAATCCCTCCTCTCTACTATCCCCTGCTGCTCTTTTGAAGCACATATGAATTTGAACCTTTCAATGTTATCTCAGTAGGCTCCTTCCCTAATTCTCTAGAGATAATGTCCAATACTCTCGGCCCACAAAACCCACCTTGGCACCTTCCCATTCCTGCTCTTGTTCTACGCTTAACAGCATCAATAGTTGTAGCTGGTACTTCAGAATGTATGGCATCTATTATTTCTCCTTCAGTAATTAATTCACATCTACAAATAATATTTCCATACTTAGGATTTTTCTTAATTAATTCATCCTGCTCTTCATGAGATAGATTTCTAAATTGTACTTTAGGTTTTCTAATAGGATTATAGGATTCATTTCTTTCAATAGTCCCCATATCTTTTTTGATTATATCCTCAACCATTTGAGCTATTGCAGGAGCTGATGCAAGTCCCGGTGATTGTATCCCTGCAACATTAATAAATCCTTTTACTTTCTTTGACATTCCAATTATAAAATCTTCTTTGTAATCAGCTGCTCTAAGTCCAGCAAAGAAAGTAATTATTTCTGTTCTCTTCACTTCTTCTGTAATGCTTCTTCCTAGCTTCACAATATATTCCATATCTGAGGCTTCTACTGATTTATCTTCTTTATAAGGAATTTCAGTTGCAGTTGGACCCCAAAGTAAATTCCCTTCCGGAGTCATGCAAGCACCTCCGCCTTTCGAATTCTTTTCTCGTCCACTTTTATCCCCTCTAGTTCCAGCAGGAGTACTCAAAAAACCTTTTCTACTCTTATCAATTATTGCTATTGCACCTCTTCTTGGATGTATTGTAAAGAACCTATCTCCAGCCATTTCTGCAATATTATCAGCATATACACCCGCACAATTTATTACATATTTACTGTTAATAATACATTTGTCTGTAATTACTCCAGTAGTTTTTCCCTCTTCTGTTATCACATCTAATACTTCTGTATCTAACATAAAAGAAGTACCATTTTGAACTGCATTTTCTGCTAATGCTATACATACTTCATATGGCTCCACTAACCCCATAGTGGTCATCCAAAATCCACCAATAGGGTTTCCTTTAATATTTGGTTCTAACTTAAGAACCTCTTCCCCACTTAGCCACTTTAAACCAGGAACTTTCATGATTTGTCTTAAAGGTTTTATTAGGTGACCTATCCCCGTTTTCTTTAAAAATTTTAGAACAAGCATTTTTTTCCATTCTTTTTCATCATATATCACATACAAGGATCCTGGTCTTTTTAACTCAAAATTAAGTTCTTCAGATAGTTTAGTATATAACTTATTTCCTTTTAAATTAAGCTTAGCTTTTAATGTTCCTGGCTTCGCCAAAGCCCCTGGATGGATATTACCATTATTAGCCTTTGAAGCTTCTTCTGCAATATCACTATTTTTTTCAACTACAATTGTTTTTAGATTATATTTTGATAATTCTCTTGCAATAGCGCAACCTGAGATTCCAGCACCTATTACAACGATATCGCACTCTTTGTGCTTTCCTTCTTTTAATATTTCTTTAATTTTTTCTTTATTGTCTTTCTTTGGAATAGTAATCCCTTTTGCTTTTATATCATTAACAACATTTCTAACACCTTTTACTTTTGCTACAATATGCCCTATATTAACAACATGCTGCCACTCATCAACTTCACCAGTAAGAGTAATAATTTTGTCAGATGAGATTTCTATACCAATATCATAGCAAGCCAACTCTTCTTGTTTTTTTATGGCTTTTATAATCTTGTCTTTCATAATCTCTCCCCATTCATTTTGTAATCTTCATTTCTTCCATCTTCCTGTATACCGGTTGCAATCTTTTATATGTTAACTTATAGATATTTTCATATAGTTTTTCATATACTTCTGCTACTTCCTTAACAGGTTCATATGTTTTAGTTATATGAACCATACCATCTACTGCTTCCTCTACATTCTTATATACTCCTAAATGTACATAGCTCAAAAGTGCGGCTCCTAGTCCTGACGTCTCATGTGATTGCACCACATAAACTGTTCTATCAAAAATATTAGCTAGCATTTGACAGAGAATTTCACTTTGTGATCCGCCACCTGACAATGCTATTTTTTCAACTCTTTTATGGGTTTTCTTTTCAATACTTTGAATACCTTCTTTAATGGAATATCCCAGACCCTCAACTAAAGCTCTATAAAAATGAATTCTAGTATGTACGTCGTTTAATCCTATTAAAGTACCTGTAGCTCCTGGATGTCGTACATCACTTAGCCAATACGGTTGTAAAAGTAGCCCATCGGAACCTGGCGAAACTTTATTTAGTTTTTCATTTAATATTTTTTCTATAGATATGTTCTTTTCTTGTGATTCTTTTTTTTCAAGCTCAGCAAATTCATTAACAAACCAACTAACCAACCAAAAGCCTCTATGTATCCCTAGTTCTGGTGTGTATTTACCCTTTACTGCCGCAGGAAAAACCGTACCATATTTATAAAGTTGAAAATATTCATCTGTTGTAGTCTGTACTGTCACCATAGATGCTAAAGATACACTTACTGATTTTGTATTAAGACACCCTACTCCTAATGTTTCACAAGCTTTATCTGACCCTGTTGCTATTACAGGAATACCTACAGGTAAATTTAACAACTTTGCTGCTTCTTCTGTTAAATTCCCTATCAAATCACCTGGGTCTACTAAATCAAATAATTTGTCCGATTCAACATGAAAAATTTTACCTTCAATGTCCTTTTTATTAGCCCAATCTAGCCTCTTTGTACAAAAAGGCATATATCCAGGAGCAGAAGTTACACTATCCTTAAACTGTCCAGTTAATTTAAAATTAATATAGGTTGATAAAAATAGATACTTATGTAATTTTTCAGCAACTTCCTTTTCGTTCCTTTTAACCCAATGATACGGACAACCTCTATTGTAATTATCTACAATCTCCCACACTTTTATAACTTTATACATTTTTTTCATTGCTACATTTATCTTGTAATTCTTTTTCATTTTTCGTGTATCCATCCAGCTAATTGCATTCCTAAGTGGTTTGCCTTCCTTATCAACAAAAACGCTTGTACTTCTTTGTGATGCTAATGTGATTGCCACAACTTTTTCCATTATTTCTGGGAATTCTACCCAAAACAAGTTAACTGACTTGCAAGCACTATCCCAAAAAACATCTGGATGCATTTCAACGAAACCTTCTAGTGTCGTATAATACTTGGGATATTTTACTTTCTTAACCCCCAATAATTCCCCCTTCGAATCGTAAATAATACTTCTCATGCTTTGTGTACCGCAATCAAGCACTAAAACATATCCATCTTTCACCAAATTTTTCCCCCTTTTTGATGATTGTCATCCCCTTTTCTTATTCCGACGTCCATACGTCTATACTAACTCTCAGTCCCTCTTTTGTCAAGTTATTGTTAGAATAGTTAGAATATTCTTTTATTAATAATTTATGGTAAATATGATATGTAATTTATAATTTTCATCTAATATTAATTCATAATTCAATAAATCCATATCCGCCTATCTTGACCATTTCAACCACAAACTAACCAACATAATATTTTAAAAACTACACAAAATACAATTACAAATCAAATAATATTACAAAAGAAAAAGGAGGTTAATTTATGTCATATAAATCATTAGTACCAGAAGCTAGAGAAGGTTTGAATAGACTAAAAATGGAAACTGCAAGTGAATTAGGAGTACCATTAAAAAATGGATACAATGGTGATTTAACAGCTAAACAAAACGGTTCTGTCGGTGGAGAAATGGTTAAAAAAATGGTTCAATCTTATGAGCAAAACTTATAATTAGTTATTTTAAGGTGTGTAACTTAAGTTTCACACCTTAAATAAATTTATATCAGAATCTTACTATAACTTAATAAATACCTTGACTTATTGTATTTATTAGGTTATAGTAAGATTCTAAGCAAACATAATAATATAATGACGCGGGGTGGAGCAGTTGGTAGCTCGTCGGGCTCATAACCCGAAGGTCGTAGGTTCAAGTCCTGCCCCCGCAACCATGTAAACTCCTATACTTAAGTATAGGAGTTTATTATTACTAATAAGAGGCTAGAATATAACTAGGTCTTGTCACTTATTAAATTGACTGGCAATTGCTAATGAATGTTAAAATAACTGAAGCAAATAAATGTATTTGCAATGGAGGTAAAAATGGCTAAAAATCAAAGTGTTCAAGGAAATTTTAATTACAATAATATAGAGAAAAAAGATAAGAACTTTATGTATAAAAATCTTCAGAGAAGCAATTGCTATAATAGTGATTTTTCAAATTCAAATTTTGATTTTGTAAGTTTTAGGGGTGCTCATTTTAAGTCATGTACTTTTATAAAGTGTAGCTTTAGATGGACAGAATTCATAGGAACAAATTTAAAAGGGAGTAATTTTAAAAATGCAATTTTTGAAAATACAATATTTGATTCTGTAAATTTAGATGGTGTTAATTTCAAAGATGCTAAATTTAAAAATACTATATTTTTATGCACTAATACAGAAAATGCTAAAAATCTTAATTTAAAAGATTCAAACATTAAGTTTTTCGATGAAATGCCACAATTAGAAATTAGTGATGCACTTGAAACGGCTGTTAAAAATGTAATGAAAAATGACTTTGTAAAAAAAGCAAGAATTTTTGATACAAAAGAGGGTAATTTAAACCTATTAACTATAATGATTTTATTAGATAACTTTGATGAGGCAACGTTAATAAAAGGATTAAATATCATTGAAGTTCAACTAGATAGAGCTTTTTACACATTAAGTTATATAATCAAGTTACTTAAAACTTACCAAACAGCTGGAACTCTTTAATCCACTTATAAAACATAAAAAATATCATGAGGAATCCTTCTCATGATATTTTTTCTATTTTGATAACTTATTTTTTCTTCTACTAGAATTTTGATTTTGTCCATTTCTTTTGGTATAAGTATTTTTAACTGTTTTTTTCTTCACTATTGATGTAGTACTAGCAATTATTTTATAAGGATGATCTTCTATTACTGGTATAGTCTTGCGTATTAGTTTTTCAATATTATTAAAGTATGCTTTTTCTTCTTCATCACAGAAGGAAAATGCAACCCCTTTTAATCCAGCCCTCCCAGTACGTCCAATTCTATGAACATAAGTCTCTGGTACTTCTGGCAAGTCAAAGTTAATTACGTGCGATAATTCATTCACATCAATACCTCTTGCCGCTATATCAGTTGCTACCAAAACCCTTATTTTCCCTTCCTTAAAATTATTTAAGGCACGTTGTCTTACATTCTGTGATTTATTACCATGAATAGCTGCTGCTTCTATTCCTGCTTTTATAAGATCATTGGTAATTTGATTTGCACCACGTTTTGTTCTTGAAAATACCAAAACAGACTCTATAGATTCATCTTTCAATAAATGTTTAAGTAAAGACTTTTTCTGTTTTTTACCAACAAAAAATACTTTTTGTGTAATAGTATCTACCGTAGATGATACAGGAGTAACCTCTACTTTAACAGGATCTTTCACAATAGAATCTACTAATTTTGTAATTTCTCTTGGCATAGTTGCAGAAAACAACATATTTTGCCTAACTTTAGGTAGCTGTGCTATTATTTTTTTCACATCATGTATCATACCCATGTCCAACATACGGTCCGCCTCATCAAGCACAAAATATTTCACATTACGTAAGTCAATATATTTTTGATTGAATAGGTCAAGCATTCTTCCTGGTGTTGCAATTAGTATATCAATTCCCGCTTTAAGTGCATTTACCTGAGGGCCTTGTGAAACTCCACCAAAAATAACTACATTTTTAATATCCATGTATTTACCGTAAGATGTAAAACTTTCTCCTATCTGAATAGCCAATTCCCTAGTTGGAGCTAATATCAATGCTCTAATAGGTTTTGGTCCTTTATTAACTCTTTTCTCATTAGAAAGATTTTGTAATACCGGAATAGCAAAAGCTGCTGTTTTTCCAGTACCAGTCTGAGCGCAACCAACAAAATCCTTCCCATTTAGTATAGGTGGAATAGACTTTTCTTGTATTGGCGTAGTTTTTTTATATCCCTCTTCTTTTAAAGCCTTCTGAATAGTGTCAATTATATCTAAATTCTCAAATAACATTTTTTCTCCTTTGAAATTGTATTTATAAACCTCGTGATAATGTATTAAAAAATAAAAACAAACAAAAAATATTGTCTGTCACTAAATATTATACAGTGTTTTTGTAGAAATAGCATTATATATATGCTATAAGCAATAAATTTCCTAAAGAATAAAAAAATCCAGTTTAAGTGACTATGCATAACTCAAACCGGACCTCAATATCAGCATCTCAGGATTCAAGATACTATTATATTATCCCTCAACGAAAAACTCATCTTCATCACTATATGGAATCTCTTTTTTCCCAAGTAAGTTGATAACAGCACCAGTAATTTTTCCACATAGAAAAGCTACACATACAGTAACAACTATTCCTAGTATTTGAGTTCCAGCCTTTCCAGTTATAAATACTGCTACCAAACCTCCAAGAATTCCAGGCATTCCATGTAAATTATTAATTCCGCAGGTATCAGTTCCTTTTATAAGCTTTTCCACCTTAGGTGCAATAAGACTATAACCAACTACACTCAACGCTCCTGCAGCAATTCCTATAAGCATAGCGTATCCAGGTGTAGTCATATCACAAGTAGAACCAATTGCAACTCCACCAGCAAGGGCAGCATTTGCTATATCTTCTATCTCTAGTTTACCTCTGATTATTTTTGAGAATATGTATGTTGCTAAAGTTGCGCCACATAGGGCAAAAATTGTGTTTATTGCAGTTAATACAACTCTTTCTGGAGCTACTATGGCACTTGTAAAGGATGGCCAGAAAAGCCATAATATCATACTTCCAAGCAGACAAAATTGATTTGAACTTGGATTGTTTTCACAAACCTCATCATCTTTAAATTTAGACAAAGTATTTGCTACAACTCCTAATCCAAAGTATGCTCCAAAAGCATGTATAACAATTGAGCCACCAGTATCAAGGAAGCCTTTAAACAGACCACTTTCAAGTATAAGCCATTCATTTAATATGTACGCTGGTACAAACAATAATCCCATTATAACATATTGATCCATTTTTAAACGTCCAAGAGGAGCACCGATCGCTATAAGCAAACTTGCAGCAGCAAATTCTGCAAACAGCAATGTATCGATATTTATAGTTGACATGGTGAACCCTTCTCCGCCAAAACTTTTTATAATCATATACATTGGGATAGCTATACTTACTGCAAGAAATGTTGCAGTAATTGAAGTATATCCGTGATTTCTTATGAAAACCATAAGGAACCCAAAGCCAACTAGTAGCATTGCTAAAATATGAATAGAACGCTCATATTTTAATGTATCAAAAATTGTACTATTTTGCAGAGCAGCTTGATGTACTGTACTGCTTTCAGCATTAATTGCTGCAATACTATTAGATACGTTGTGATTTATGCTAGGTATCAAAACCAGTGCAGCACCTATAAAAAACAACAATAAAAATATTAGTAACCCTTTGTTTACAGTGGTTTTTGGAGCATTCTTAACTCCTTTTTTTCCTGATAATTGAGACATTATATTACCCCCATTAATTATTTTTTTCATTAAGCTATAGCACATTTCTCTGTTTTGAAAATAATTTATATGCTTTTAACTTACAAAAAACACAACAAAAATTCAGTACTGAAACTATTTTGTCACACCCGGGTATAATAACATTTTTTCACTTATAAGCAAAGTATGATTTTGGTTCTTAATGCAATATTAACCTTCAAATATTATCATTTTGAAAGATAGTCGTCTATTTTCATAAAATTCTTAAGTTTATATTTTTTTCTATATTTTTTCTATATTTTATTAAACCCAATGCAAATCAATTCTGCATTGGGTTTATAAAACAGTGTTTTAACAATAAAACACACCGGAATCTACCACAAATAATTTTGTTGTAATTTAACTCTCTTTTCTTCATTAATGCCATACTCTTTTTCTAAGTACTCATCAATAGATCCATATCTTTGTTTAATTGTATCTAAAGCACATTCTATATATTCTTTTTTCACCTCCATGAAGGCTTTAAAAATTTCTATACTATTTTCATCCTTTAACAAATTTCCAAAGGATTTAATTAATGCATCATTCAAATTAGAACGATATACATTAGTTAACAAATAATCTTCTACAACAGTTTCCTCTGGCACTCCTAATGCAAGTAATATTAATGCTGAACCTATACCTGTTCTATCTTTTCCAGCTGTACAATGCTGAATTATAGGCATTTTATCTGGATATTCAATATACTCCATTAACTTTTTAAATGCTTCGTTTTCAAATACCATTTCTAAATAACCATTTTTAAGTAGCTCCTCAGGCTTTCCTAATGCTTCTAAGTTTTTACTTTCCTTAATTAAAGAAATCATATCAAAGTTCACATCTTTATTATCTAAAGATTTCATTCCTGAAATATTTACATTTTCAATGCCTTCAATTATTGGATCTGGTTTTGCATTAACTTCCCCTTTTGAACGATAATCCATAATCGTTTTTATGCCTAAACCTTTTAAATACTCCATATCTTCTTCTGTTAAACCAGCTAATTCATCAGAACGGTAGAAAATATTCCATTTAACTCTTCTACCATCCTTTGTTCTATATCCTCCCATATCACGAAAGTTACTAGTACCCTTAAAAGGTATTAATACTTCTGAGATTATATCTGAAGCATATCCCTCAGCTTTTAAAATAAAATAATTTTTTCTTTTAGCATCTGGATCATCAAAAGTAACTGAAGCATCTCCTTCTGCAGTTGTGATATACTCTTCTTCTCCATTTATCTCTGGGGTTTGATTCCAATAAATCTTAACCTGGTTAAGGTCTTCTTCTGACTTCCAACTAATATTTACTTTGTTATCATAACTTCTTGTGATTTTCACATTCTTAAAATACTTTTTATCATTTTCAACTCTTATATGCTCCATACTCATACACTCCCTAACACATTTTTTTTAGATTTTCAATAGAAATCTAAAATCATAGAAACAATTATATTTTAAAATTACCTACAAATATTTTAAGTAGATTAAAACTCGGGTTCCCAATTTTCATTAAATTTAAACACTTGAGCGGGTCTATAAGGTTTACCTTCTATTTTTTCATCAGTTTCTACGATCATTTTTCCAATTTTTCTTCTAAAATTCAGTATTTCTTTTCCCATTATTGATTCATAAACATATTGTAATTCCTTTACAACAAAAAGTCTTGGTAATAAATTAAAGGCTATAGGGCTCTTTTCTATATTCTCCCTAAGTTTATCTATTCCACAATCTATAATTTTATAGTGATCAAAAGATAATTCTTCTGTACTTTCTTGCAAAAGCTTATATTCTACTTTTCTTCTTCTAAATATATCTTTTGAAATAGTTTCCTTTATTTCATAAATAATTTTCACGCTATCATCAATTGACTTTAATTCTAATAAATAAGTTTTTTCAATCTCTTCCTTTTCCCAATCATTTTTAATTAATTGTTTATTAACCCAAAACCATGCAACTTCCTTGGCATCATCTCCAGCCATAGGATTTATGCTATCCTTAGGTATTAAAGCAATATTGGCAATACTTATGACTCTAGTCCTTGGATCCCTCTCAGTTTCTCCAAAGACATATAACTGTTCCGTATATACGTTATTTATACCGGTCTCTTCTCTTAGTTCCCTTTTTAAACCTTCTTCTAAACTCTCTTTCATTTGAACAAATCCCCCAGGAGTTGCCCATTGATTCATATATGGATGTTCTTTTCTTTTAATTAAAAGAACTTGCATACCCTTTCTTGGCATTTTTCTTGGGTTACTTTCTTCCTTATCCTCTGTTGTAAATATTATTATATCATTAGTAACACTTGGTCTTTCATACTTGTTAGCATCATAATTGTTTAAGAATTCTTCCTCTGTAAACCCATTTTGGTCTAAAATATATTTGTTATTTTCCAACTACATCACTTCCTAATTATGTTTGATAATTATTTATATATGAAGTAATTATAGTATAAAGTTGCTAATTAATACAAATAGAAATTTCACTATTATAATGTGGTACCTGTATGTTCCTCTTATGAGTGTTTAGCTTCCATCTCTCACTAATAATTTCTTTAACTTTTTTATCTTCACATATTCCAACTCTTATGAGTTTATCTAGTATCTCGTACGAAAATCCTAAGTTTTCCTCATCACTAACCCCTGATAAACCATCACTTGGTTCCTTTTGAATTAAGTCCATTGGTAAACCTAAATACTCCCCAATTTTAACTACTTCACTTTTTGTAAATGTAGATAATATTGCAAAGTCACACGCGGTATCTCCATACTTAGTGCAATATCCAACTAAGCTTTCACTTAAATTTCCTGTACCAACTACCCTATAACTCAACTCTTGCCCTATAGTATACAATGTTGTCATTCTCAATCTTGGAGAAATATTAGTTAATGTATGAGAACTTAAATTAATACTTTTAAAGTGTGTTCTATCAAACTCACTAAATTCTATAGAATTAATTATGTCTTTATAGCTCTCTTGAATATTCACAGTTGTATACCTTATATTCAAAAGTTCACATACTCTTTTGCTATCATTTATATCATTTTGTTGACCATTTGGAATCATAACGCCTAAGAGTTTTTCACTCCCTATGGCTTCACAAAGTAGCTTTGCTGCCACAGTGCTATCTTTTCCTCCACTAATACCGATAATAACCCCCTTTGCATTACCACTGTAATTATTAAACCAATCTTTTATCCAGTTAATACAATTCTCAGTTTGTTCCTCTACATTAAACAAATATCCATTATTATTATCCTTCATATTATCTACTCCTTAGAAATTTTTATTGTATATTTTTTCTCGTACCTCTCTCAAGGAAGTTTCTTTCAATAATTTCCCATCCTTGAAAACTGTCTGCAATAAATCTTCATTTCTATACTTAGAATATCCTTCTTTATTTAACCCATCTTTAACCTTTAATTTTCCTTCCTGATCTTCAATAACTACTACTTTTCCCTTCAAGGATTTTTTAATATTATCTTCATCAGTCTTTGGATTTTTAAAGATTTCAATTTCCTTTCCATCAATTACTGCATAAGTTGCCTTTAATGCCCATCCCTGAGTGTCTCTTGTTAAATACTGCAGTGAATAACTCCCCACACCAAAAATTACATTTTCCACTGAGTACCCCATTATCATAAGTCTATTGCATATACTTTCACATCTTTCTAGAGTTATAGAATCCCCATACACAATTCTAATATGCTTGTCCAAGACCTTATATCCCTTTGAATTAATATATCCTCCGAAGGTATTCCAAAGAGAATTTATAGTACCTACTCTCTCCATTTCACTGTTACTGTCCTCATTGCCACAAATAATCTTTTCGGGATCACCACTATCTGGTCTTACGTTTATGCAACCATCTCTATTTAACACCACATCTTTATATTTTGGTAAAATATTGTTTATGAAATTGAAATAGTCATAACTATCGCAAACAAAACTAAAGTTACCCTTAGGATATATTTCTGTACACATTCTTACAAAGAATTTTTCTTCATCACCATCTACAGCAAAATTGCTTGTTGTACAACTATGCTCAACACTTGCAGACCAATTTCCTACAGTTTCTTTTGTAACATCTGCATTATAATATTGATTTAAATATGGAAGCACAGGAATGGTTGATGTCTTTGTAAAGCTAGTAAGGAATCCAGAGGATGCTGATAAAGCACTTTCATTTGAAGACATTCCTCTATAACTAAAATCTCCGCAAGCAACTGACTTCCACTTAGGATTATCACTAGTCTTTTCAACATATTTTTCTATTATTTTTCTATACTCATATGCCAATGTTGAACAAGTGGATGGACTCCATAAACTGCAAGAAATAATACTTTCTAAAAAGTTTGTAAGCCATGCAAACTCCTCATGAGTATTTTCTATTGTCATACAAGGAACTCTATAAGGCACCTTTGTTCCTTCTTTCAATGCTTTTATTTCAATAGGTAGATATCCTAATTTGTGTAGCTTTTTAAAATGCTCTGTTTCAGGATTTTCTTCAAATGTATTACTTATATATACCTTGTATTCCTCTAATACTTCTTCTATATCTCTTTTAAAAAAATTCTCATTAAAATTTTCTATAAGATATTTTTTAATAAAAGCTTGTAGTCCAAACCAAATCACTTCATTACTTCTTGAAAAGTACTTATTACTCCTAGGTACCCATGTAGAATATAATTGTGTCATATTCTTTGGGTATAAATTTTTATGGCATATTTTGTAAAAATCTTCTAACAATATAGGATTATTTATCATATATTATCTCTCCTCATCACTAATTAATTGGTTTTAAAATTGTTATCTTTTCTTGAGAATAATCATTGAATATACTATCACTTGTATATAAGTTATCTATAACATTAGTACTTAAAAGTTTTCCATCCTTAACACTTTCCTCTAAATGTGATACATATAAATAAACATTTTTGGCTCCCTTTCTTTTAATTTCACTCCCGCTTAAAAAAAATGTCATACCTTTACTGCATAAATCATCTATGATAAGAACATTTTTATCTTGCAAATCAGGTACATCTATTAACTCGTACTTTTCTATATATCCTGTTTTTAGATTTCTTTTCTTATTTCCGTAGAAATAGGTAATATGCTCTGGAAGACTTATCTTTTCTGGATACTTTTTACATGCGCCATTATCTGGATAAAATACATAATCAATATTATTTTCATTAATTATTTTATCTACATAAGGTTGAATTGAAATTTCACATACTCGCTGTAGCACTGCTGAACTTACTGAGCTATGAGGATCTAAAACAAACACTCTATTGAATTTCAAATCATTTATGATTTGACAAAAATACTTGCAACTAAACATATATCCATCTATATATCTATCCATCCTTGAATAAGGTATATATTTCATAGTTAAATTAACTTTAGTATTAGGATACACCTCATCAAGGTATTTCTTTGTCATAATTAAAGTCGTTATATCTCCATCATTTTCATATCTAAAATTAATATTAAATTCCTCTTCTCTTAACTCACTACAACATATAATACTTTTAAATATAGTTTCTTTATTAGGATAGACTTCTGCCCCTACTACAACTCCATTTATTTCTACCATTTTTTTCACTCCATTTATCTATTTATTTTTAATCTTCTATAAGGTGCATCTGTAGATTTTTCATAATTTCAAATGTCTTATTCTCTAATTCCTTGTTACCACTTCCACATAAATTTCTTCTAATATATATTTCACTATTTCCAAAGACTGTTTGACATATTATAGCGTTGGATAAAACACATATATTTGTATCAATACCACATAACTCAACTGCTTCTATTTCTCCAAGCTCATCTTTTAATTTCATAAACTCCATTGTTCCAAACTTACTCTTTTGTATAATGTAGACCTCTTTATCTTCAGCTATACTTTTTAACTTCTCCCCATAAAGTTCATGACCATTTGCCCCTTTTATGCAATGTTCTATTGGAAGATATTTTCCCTCTAAGGTGCCAAGGTAATCCGCCTCATGAGTATCCATTGTAAAAGCAATATAGTCTCCGTTTTCTTTATATACCCTAATCCTCTCAAGTATTTTGTCATAAAGCAACTCTGCTCCTTGAAACCCTAAACTTCCATTTACAAAATCTCTTTGATAATCCACAACTACTAACAAGTTCTTTTTTTTACTCATATTCATTTTCACTCCCTTTATAGTTTTTAATTATCTTTTTTAATTCAATTTCATCACCTTTTACTTATTGTCATATTGATACTAAGTATTACTAAAAAAATTTTTCTTCTTCATGTACTATCACAACTTTCACAGTATATCTTATACTGTGTCTTTTAAAATCTTACTTAAGTTCACTTTGATTATAAGTAAGATTATACACCTATTCAATTATTTATGCAAGTAAAATTTTTATAGGGTCAGACCCCTCTCTGATTGATATTTGATAAAGTCTTAGTATAAAGTATTTGATTATGGGTTTTTACTAAATTTTATCATGGATAAAATATTGTATTTCTAATACAATGTTTCATTCTAAATGAAACGAGTAATACTTTCTCTCAACTATCTTTTACATTTGACACTCTTGTCGAATTATGATATATTATGTTTTATGAAAATTTAATAGTTACCTCATCTCTCGCAGGTGAGGTAGAGGCGCATTGTCTAATAGTACTTATAGTAAGACGTATGAAAATAAATAACAGCTCAAAAATGCTAGTCTATTTATTTGAATATGCCTATGGTCGGAAACCAGTGATCTATAGAGAAAGGAGCCAATGCCGAAGTCTTAAGAACCAAAACTTAAGGCTGGGTCTGTATCAAATAGGTACAGGACTGTCAACAAAATACGCCCGGTATTTTGTTGGAGTGCTATCTCACACAGGGCAAAAAGGAGGGACAAGGTGCGTCTATACGCCTCTACACGTCTAAAACTTTTTAGACGTTTTTTTATTATATAAGCACTCATAGAAATTCACAATTATTCTTAGTTTGTTAAATGACTTTAAAATTAAGAAAAAACAACAAAAATACAGAAGATAACTTTAGGAGGAAAATTTATGGGTTTACAAGAAAAAAACAATCCAATAATATCAATATTAAAACTAACTCCCGTAGTAGTTTTAATGTATTTAATAATGACAACTGAAGATGCAATAATTTCAGCTGCTGTAGCAACAATTTATGCTGCTATAATTGCGATGATAACTGAAAAAATAACTTTTAAAACACTTTTAAATTCAGCTATAGATAACGTTAAAGAAATGCAATTAGTATTTTTTATTTTAATGGCTGCTTACGCAATGGCTGCTGCATTTATGTCTACAGGAGTTGGTGCATCAATTATTAATGTTTCATTAAATCTTGGTTTAACAGGAAGAACAATCGCAGTAACTGGATTCCTTATAACATCAATTCTTTCAGTAGCAACCGGTACAAGTTGGGGAACTTTCGCTGCATGTGCTCCAATCTTTTTATGGCTAAATCATATTGTTGGTGGTGATATCATCTTAACAACTGCTGCCATTGCAGGAGGCGCTTGCTTTGGTGATAATATAGGTTTAATTTCTGATACAACAGTTGTTAGTTCTGGTATACAAAAAGTAGAAGTAATTGATAGAATTAAACATCAGGGTGTTTGGTCATTATTATGCTTAATTGTGACTGGAATCATTTTTTATTTTGTTAGTGTATTCAAAGGGTTGCCTACAATAATAGGTAATGCTGCCGATGCTATAAATGCAATTCCACAAGATGTATGGACTGTATTAGGCGAAAAAAGAGCCTCTGCGGTAGATTTATTGAATCAAGTAAAAGATGGGGTTCCATTCTTTATGATAATTCCTTTAATCTTAGTATTAATACTTGCTATTAAAGGTTATCAAACTCTTATTTGTTTAGGAACTGGTATTGTTTCTTCAATGATACTTGGTATGTTTGCTGGCACAGTGTCAGATTTAAGTTCATTTATGAGTCTTGTAAGTAGCGGATTCGCAGATGCTGGTTCTTGGGTAATAATAATGATGATGTGGGTAGGAGCATTTGGTGGTATAATGGCAAAAATGAAAGCATTTGATCCATTGGCTAAACTTGTTCTTATATTATCTAGAAACGTTAGACAACTTATGTTTTGGAATGGTTGTTTATCAATTGCAGGTAATGCTTTATTAGCTGATGAAATGGCTCAAATTGTAACAATTGGTCCTATAATTAAGAACCTAGTTGATGAGAACGTTGAAGGTATTGAAGAAGATATGTACAAGCTTCGACTTAGAAATGCTACCTTCTCTGATGCCCTTGGTGTTTTTGGCTCACAGTTGATTCCATGGCACGTTTATATGACATTCTACATTGGTATTGCATCTGCAGTATATCCCTTATATGAATTTAATGTTATGGATATTATAACTCATAACTACATGGCTATTATAGCAGTTACATCAATATTAATATTAACTATTAGCGGTTTAGATCGATTCATACCTTTATTTAAGTTACCATCTGAACCTACTGTAAGACTTAAAAAATAATTAAAAAATAAAGAAAACAGATAACAAATGAAGTTATCTGCTTTCTTTATTTTAATTTAAATCTAAACCTAAATTTTCCACTTAAAACTCATCCTTAAATCAATCTACTTGATATCTTCCCCCACTAAATTGTATAATTAGTCAGAATATTTTTTTTAGTTTGACATTCATGTAGAATTGTGGTATATTTTGTCTTGTAATAATTAGTTTGTATGATTATAATCGTTTGATATTTTCAAACGTTTTTTTATTATCACGCAAACATTATCAGAAGTATTACTATTCTTTTTCGTTAATTTTTTAACAAACACAGGGAGGAATATTTATGGGGTTACAAAAGCAAACAAATAATTCATTAGTCGCATTTTTAAAAATTGTTCTAGTAGCATTATTCAAACTTACTCCAGTAGCATTATTAATGTATTTAATAATGTCAACTGAGGATGCTATAATTTCAGCTGCAATAGCCACTTTATACGCTGCTATTGTTGCAGTCATAACTGAAAGATTAAATTTCAAAACACTTTTAGATTCGGCTGTAGATAATGTTAAAGAAATGCAATTGGTATTTTTTATTTTAATGGCTGCATATGCAATGGCAGCTGCATTCATGTCTACTGGAGTAGGTGCATCAATTATTAACTTATCATTAAATCTCGGTTTAACAGGGAGAACAATAGCTGTTACTGCTTTTCTTATAACTTCTATTCTTTCTGTTGCGACAGGTACAAGCTGGGGAACATTCGCTGCCTGTGCACCAATATTCTTATGGTTAAATCACATTGTTGGAGGTAACATTGTTTTAACTACTGCTGCAATAGCTGGTGGAGCATGCTTCGGTGATAATATTGGCTTAATATCTGATACAACTGTTGTAAGTTCTGGTATTCAAAAAGTAGAAGTTATTGATAGAATAAAGCATCAAGGCGTATGGTCTTTGTTATGTTTATTCCTAAGTGCAATTACATTTTATGCTGTTAGTGTATTTAAAGGTTTGCCTACAGTTGTTGGTAATGCTGCTGAAGCAATAAATGCAATTCCTCAAGATGTATGGGCTACTTTAGGGGAAAAAAGAGCCTCTGCAGTAGATTTATTGAATCAAGTGAAAGATGGCGTTCCATTCTTTATGATTATTCCTTTAATATTAGTATTGATACTTGCTATTAGAGGATATCAAACACTTATATGCTTAGGTACGGGTATCATATCATCAATGATATTAGGTATGTTCGCTGGTACAGTTTCAGATATAAGCTCATTTATGAGTCTTGTAAGTAGCGGATTTGCAGAAGCTGGTTCATGGGTAATTATAATGATGATGTGGGTTGGTGCTTTTGGAGGAATAATGGCAAAAATGAAAGCATTTGATCCTCTTGCAAAATTTGTTCTTTGGATTTCTAGAAATGTAAGACAGTTAATGTTCTGGAATGGTATTTTATCTATTGCAGGTAATGCTCTTTTAGCTGATGAAATGGCTCAAATCGTAACAATTGGTCCTATTGTAAAAAATTTAGTAGATGAGAACGTTGAAGGTAGCGAAGAGGATATGTACAAACTCCGTCTTAGAAATGCAACTTTCTCTGATGCTCTTGGTGTATTTGGATCTCAGTTAATTCCATATCATGGGTATATGATATTCTTTTTAGGTATTGCAAATGCCGTTTATCCTTTACATACATTTAACGTATGGGATATAATATTTCACAACTACATGGCAATTATAGCTGTATTCTCAATATTACTATTAACACTTACAGGTTTAGACAGATTTATACCATTGTTCAAATTACCATCTGAACCTGATGTAAGACTAAAAAAATAACATGAAATTTAATATAAAGGATAAACCAATTGGTTTATCCTTTATTTAGTTGAAATAGCTTATCATTTATATTATAATTTTCTTATCCCCTGAGGAACATTAAAAAATAAATTATTTAGTTTTTTTTGATGTTCCTTAATGATAGAAAGAAGGTTTTTTATGAAAAAGTGGGATTACCTATTAATTGCACTTCTATTTGCAATCTCTTTAACACCATATTTATTTTTAAGAACTTCTACTGGAGCATCTAAAAATATTTATGCTGAAGTTTCAATTAACAATGAAGTAGTAAAAAAAATAAACATTAGTGATTTGAAGAATCTTAATAAATCCTTTGAATTTGATAGCAAATATGGCCATAACACACTTTTAGTTACAAATAAAGGTATATCAGTATCACATGCTGATTGTCCTGATCAAATCTGTGTTAAGTCCAAGCCTATAGAAAAAGAAAATAGGGTTATTGCTTGCTTACCAAATAAAATGATTATTAAAATTGTCATTGAAGAACATCCTACTACAGATGATGATTCAGAGCATAATCATGATGATGATATTGATTTTATCTCTGAATAAGGCGGTGAATTATTATGAAAACAAAAAAATTTGTATTGTTAAGTATGTTAGTTGCACAAGCAATGATTCTTTTTATAGTTGAATCAGCTATCCCCATGCCATTTTTGCCACCAGGAGCAAAATTAGGGCTTGCTAATATTATAACAGTACTTTCATTGTATATTTTTACTCCTAAAGAAACCCTCTTGGTAATATTACTTAGAGTATTTTTATCTGCAATGATATTAAGTAATTTACAGACTATGATGTATAGTTTGAGTGGTGCATTGACTAGCTTTGCATTCATGCTATTAATTAAAACTATACTAAAGGATAATGTTTCACCCATAGGAGTAAGTTGTGTGGGGGCAGTATTTCATGCTATAGGACAATTATTTATGGCTTCACTTATGTTTGGAACACTGGGATTTTTCTATTACCTTCCACTACACACTGTAATAGCATTGTTCACTGGTTTTTTTATAGGTTGCACAGCAATGTATTTATTAAAACACTTAAAGAAATTGAGAATTGTGAATTGAGAATTGTGAATGTCGGATATTTCTGCTTTCGCAGAAACTACATTTTTGAGTAATAAACAAGAGGGTTTTACTCGTTTCATCTTAGATAAAACATTGTAATTCAAGTACAATATTTTATCTAAAGATAAAATGAGTAAAACCCTTTTGTCCTAAGGAACAATAAAATGTATGGTTCTGACCTCTGGTCAGAACCATACATCATTTTCAATTCTCCATTAACAATTCTAAATTATGTTTTTTAGTTTCTTATTACTATAAACACTGCATATGCTACATAAAGAAGCGTAAATACTATCCCTTGTTTTCTATAAAGTACTTTTCTATAATTCATAATCAAATAAGTGATAATTGACACAACTAGTAAGTATAGCATGTCTACTATTAAATTTCCATTAATTACTATTGGTGAGATTGTAGAAGTTACTCCTAGTACTAATAGCAAATTGAAAACATTTGACCCTATAATATTACCAATAGCCATATCACTCTCACCTTTTTTTGCTGCTACTAATGAAGTAACCAATTCTGGTAGTGATGTTCCCATAGCTACGATTGTTAACCCTACTAAAGTTTCACTCATTCCAATAGCTAAGGCAATTTCTCTTGAACTTTCTACTACCCAATCTCCACCAATTACAACTCCTACAAGTCCAAGAATAACCATCAGAATATGTTTTCCAACAGAATTCTTATCTTCATTCTCTTCAATTATCATTCCTGCATCTAAAGATGCCGCAGTCTCTTCTAAAGCTTTATTTCTAGCGCTAAGGGCTCCTCCTACTAAATAAAACATAAATATAGAGAAAAAGCTTATTAGTACAAGTCCATCTCCTCTTGTAAGTATATTTATACTAGCCCCAGAGAAAATCACATCTCCACATAATACCATTACACCAAATGTAATCAAAATTAAAAATGGAAAATCTTTAACCAATACAGATTTTTCTACTTCAATTTTTTTTATTAAAGCTGTTATACCAACAACTAAAAGAAGATTAAAAATACTTGAACCAGCTATATTTCCTGTTGCAATATCAGGTGCACCATCCAATGCTGATTTAATACTCACTGCCAATTCTGGAGCACTTGTCCCAAATGCTACTATAGTTAATCCAATAATAATTGATGGTATCTTTAGTATCTTAGCTATACTTGAAGCTCCATCAACAAGTATATCAGCACCTTTTATTAATAATAGAAATCCTAAACCCAACATCAAATAATTCATTAATGATACTCCTCCTCAATAATTATAGATAAAAATAGCACCATACTATTATTATTTCTAATTAGTGCTACTTTTAATCTACTAAAAATTTAACATAATTATAATTTCAAATGTGTTAAGTCATGAAGCGCTCTTGTTGCCATTACATACTGTGCTTTGGGAGTATCCGAATCTTCAGTAATCATCATTACTGCATCAAATTCAAGTCCTTTACCATAGCAAACAGGAATTATGATATTTCCTTTAGTTAAATATACTTCTTCACTATCTATTAGTTTAACATCAAACTTGTTTGAAATTTTATTTTTTACTTCTTTGGAAAGCGATATACTGTTACAAATAACTGCCGTTGTTTCATAACCTATTTCCTTGCATTTATTGAAAAATTCTTCAACTTTATGCGAAAGCTCATCAATTTTTACTTGTTCCTCTATTCGAACCTTTTCACCACTTCTTACTAAAGGTACTATATCGTTATTTCCGACTAATTCATTAGCATATTGCATTATTTCTTTTGTTGATCTATAACTTTTATTAAGCTTAAATTTAAGAATATTATTATATAGTATGTTCTCAAAATTATTCAGAACATTTTCTTTATCTATTGGTAACATGCTCTGATTACAATCCCCAACAATTGTGAAATTATTACATTTAGTATATTCTTTAATCACCTCTAACTGTAAATTACCCCAGTCTTGTGCTTCATCAATAACTATATGTTTTATTTCTTTATGATATTTTATTCCATTTAGCTTCAACTCCAAATATAAAATTGGTGCTAAATCCTGATGGTTTAATTGTTTATCATTATTAATTTGATTATAGTATTTTAAAACATTATCCCCTTTTAGATATGCAAGTTCATCCTTTGCTTTCATTACATCTCTAATAAGCTCTTCAATTTTCATTCTTCTATTAAGAGCAATATTATTTTCTAGAATATTTCTCTCGCTATCAGATAATTTTTCTAATTCTTTCTTATACTCTTTTTCTATTTCATAAAATATCTCATTTCTAATTGAAGTTATTTTATTAAATAAAATCCTTCTTATTTTTCTACTTCTTCTGTAAAGAGGCATTGATTTATAGTATTGTAAGAACATCTCATTTATTTCCTCTTTTGAAGATACTATTTTATTTTTAAACACAATATCTTCAGTAGCTAATAACTTATTTTCAAGGTTCGTCATTATATTATCAAGTTCACACTTGAACTCTTCACTATTCTTCTTCTTATAATCATCAATGAATTCTTCATCATTATGAAATATTCTACTCAAAAACAAATCATAAGAGTTCACATTTTCTAAATTCAAAGCCTTTCTTACAAATTCGTGAAAAGTATCCTGTGGAACTCCTGTTTCACCTAACTCCGGTAAAACATTGGAAATATAATCCATAAAAATCATATTAGGCCCAAAAATTAAAACTTTGTCTTCTAATTGTTTTCTAAAATTATATAATATATATGCTATTCTATGAAGAGCAATAGTTGTTTTTCCAGAACCAGCCACTCCATCTACAATACTACTATTAGTAAATGGTAGTCTTATAATCTCATCCTGTTCTTCCTGAATACTCATAATTATATCTTTAAGCTTTTCTGAGGTATTACTACAAAGAATTTCCTGAAGAATTTCATCTTTAACATCTCTTTCACTAGTAAAAAGACCTTTAAGATTTCCACCCTTTATAACATATTGATTTCTCTTAATAATATCTGCCTCAATTTTACCATCTGGCGCTTCAAATGAACTTCTTCCAGTTTTACCTTTATAAAATAAACTTGCAATTGGAGCTCTCCAATCAACAACAATGGGTTCATACTCATCTTCACGAGTCAATCCAAATCTTCCAATATAAATTTTTTCAGGGGCATATTTATCTTCTTTAAATTCAACACTTCCAAAATAAGGACTAACTTTCAATTTCGTTAATTCAATGAGTTTCCTATCAAAACTCTTATAAGCTTCTTCTTTAATAAATCTCTCATGATCAAAATACTCAATAATTTTATCTTCATCATCTTTGTACTCTTCAATAGCTTTTTTTCTATAATCAAGAAGATAATCTGAGAACTGTTTTCTCTTATCTACATACTTGAGAATCTCATCTTTGATAGTATTTATTACTTCTACAACATGTTTTTCTTCTAATTCAAATTCAGCCAATTTCATAATATCACTATCTTTTTTATTATTCACTAAATCACCACACCTCTACTTAAATAATTATCTCATTCCAACCATTAACATCATGAATTCCAAGTCCTGGTTCATTAGATACTTTTATAATATTCTTTTCTATGTTTACTCCGCCTACAATGGAATCTTCTTTAAACATTAGCATTGTATCAAGGTCAGCTTTAATCATGTTTCTTCTTGCTACAGCTAAGGAAGCAGCAGCTGTTATACCAATTTTACTCTCAAGCATACAACCCATCATACACTTTATGCCAACAATTTCAGCCATATTAATTATCTTTATAGCATTGTTAAATCCGCCACATTTCATTAGCTTGATATTAATTAAATCTGCCCCTCTTGTCTGAATTATCTTTAATGCGTCCGTAGCACCTTGAACAGATTCATCAGCTAAAATTTCTGTTTCAACATTATCTGTAACATATTTCAATCCCTCATAATCCCATGCCTTTACAGGCTGTTCGATGAAATCTATGTCCAATCCCATATCTTCCATCTTTCTAATAGTTCTTACTGCCTCTTTAGGTCTCCATCCTTGATCAGCATCTACTCTTAGTGTTATTCCTTTTCTAACAGCTTTCTTTACTGCATTCAATCTATCAATTGCAACTTGTGAATCTGTTCCAACTTTTATTTTTAAATGTGTATACCCTTTCATAATTGCTTCCAATGAACTTGTTACCATTTCTTCAACTGTGCCAAAGTTTATTGTAATATCAGTTTCAATTTCATTTCTATATCCACCAAAAAGCTTATATAATGGTATTCCGTATTTTTTACCGAACAAATCATAAACAGCCATATCTAAAGCTGCCTTTGCAGCACTGTTATTCACTATAGTTTTATCTATTGTTTTAAAAATCCCTTCAGTATCATCAGTTTCTATTCCAATAATTTTAGGTTTTATTAACTTTAAAGCACCTAGAATTGAATCTTCAGTATCTCCAGTGATTTGAGATGTTGTAGCTGCACTTCCAATTCCAATTTCACCTTCATCAGTTATAACTTTAACCACTATTTCCTCTGGAGTTTCAATAATTCTCTGAGCTCTTTTATATGTTCTCGTTAAAGGAAGGTCAATCTTCCCTACTTTTATATCTCTTATTCTCATAATACTACCTCTCATAACTTTTTTTAAAAAGCAAATAAATTCTTACACCCTAGTTGTAAGAATTTATTTTGCTATCCCTTTATATTAACATATCTTCTTTAATTTATAAAGTTCTTATAGATAAACTACTTTGCTAATTTATATAATGCATTGGCGTATATTTTAGCATTCTTCATTAAATTATCAATTGTTATATATTCATTAGGCTTATGAATAGTATCTGGCTCTCCCGGAAACTGTGGTCCAAAAGCTAATATATTAGGCATCTCTTTTGCATAAGTTCCTCCACCAATTGAAATCAATTCAGCTCTATTTCCAGTCTCTTCTTCATAAACTTCTTGAAGGCTCTTCACTAACGGATGATCTGCTGGATAGTATAATGGTTCTTGATGAACAAACTTCTCTATAGTAATTCCTGTATCTTTAAGTGTCTCCTTAACTGGATTCAACATATCATCAAGTGTTTTTGTTACAGGATATCTAAGGTTAAGTGTCATCTTACTTTCTAAATTATCTAGTTTAATAACCCCAACATTAAATGAAAGTTTTCCTGAAACTTCATCTTCTAGATAACATCCAAAGTCTTCTCCATGAAGATTCATTCCAATCTTATCATTCATAAATTCTATATATTCATTAATTTCATTATTTGAGAAGGTTATTTCTCCCAAGAAATTCATCAAAGCCATTACTGAATTAAACCCAAGCTCTGGTGTACTTCCGTGAGCAGATTCGCCCTTGCAAATAAGCTTCATTTCCCCCTCACATATTTCACTTTTTATATCATATCCAGTTGTCTTAACAAATTCATTTAACTTATTTAATATTTCTTCGGATTCAACACAACTTATAACAGCTTCACATTTGTCTGGCACCATATTAGCCGCTTGCCCTCCATGTAGCTCTTTAAGAACAATATCACCATTCTGCTGTTCAAATTTCTTAACCAAATCAAATATAGTAATACCTTTTTCACCATTAATAAGAGGATAATCAGCATCTGGAGTAAATCCAGCAACTGGTGGTTTTTCTCTTTCTAAATAGTATTCTAACTCTTGGCTCCCTGTTTCTTCATTAGTTCCAAAGATAATTCTAATCCTTTTACTGATTGATAGACCTTCATCCATTATAGCCTTTACTCCATATAGTGCAGCAACTATAGGGCCTTTATCATCAGTAGTTCCTCTTCCATAAATCTTTCCGTCAACAATTTCTCCACCATACGGGTCGTAATTCCACCCATCACCTTCTGGAACCACATCTAAATGGCCTAAAGCTGCAACATACTCTTCACCTTCACCATATTCAGCATACCCTACATATCCATCAAGATTTTTAGTTTTAAACCCAAGTTTTTCACATATTTCTAATGCCTTTTCAAGAGCAAGATATGGCCCTTCACCAAATGGCTTGCCTTCACTTGCTTCTCCCTCAAGACTTTTAATTTTAACTAATTCTACAGTAGAATTTATAATATCATCCTTCATTCTTTCAATACGTTCATTAATGCTCATAAATAATTCTCCTTTCATATGCTAGTCTTTTAAACCCTTCCAATTAAGAATAATTATAGTATAATCTTTCCCTTATGGCAATTCAACAACTTACCGTATAAATTTTACAAAGAATTTCTCTAATAAATATCTAATCAAATATATAGCTAGTTTTTTCAGCTTTTAAGATTTAATTTTGTAATTTCAACCTATTATTTACCTTCTCTTTATACTTGTAAGATATTAAAAGTGCAATTGCTACAATAAATATCATACCTAAAAAGATTGTTGCTAAGTTTCTTTCAGGAGAAAGGTTTATACCTCTATCAAACTTAATTATTGAACTTAACTTAGAACTTTGAAAATATCCAATTATATAACTTAAAATAAACCAAAGCCCACCATTTAAATTGCCTTTTCCCAAAACATATAATCCAACTATTGAAAGTAAAAGAATTATATACTTAATTCCTATATGGCCTATAGAGTAAACATTACTTGCTCCTAAAGCTCCTTCAAAAGAAATAGTTAAAATTAAAAAACTTAAAATACATATTAAATACAAAGCACTTCTATTTATAAGATGAGGATTTTCCCATATTTTTTCTTTGTACTTATTAAATTTTCCACCTACAATTATTTCCCCTAGGGATAGAAATTTTAGTTTTTTAGATAATATACAATGATAATAAATTACTACTCCACCAATAATAACAATTCCAAAAGGAACCACTATTATATTAAACGAAATTTTTTCTAAAGCTTCTTGGGAGATAAGTTTCATTCCCCTAGTCGTGCTTAAGTAATCATTACTTGTTAAGGATCCTGTATAAAAAAATTCCCCAAGTTTTATAGTCTTTAATAATCCTAATAAATTACAATATACAGCAATACCTATCAATATATCCATTAATGCTGCAATAATTATATTTGATTCTGCCTCTCTAAGTACCCCTTCTTCTGTTAATTCCTTCTTTTCAATTGATGCCATTTTTAATATAAATTCTTTTTGCCCCATACTCTGCCTCCCAGATAAGTTATGTATATCTTTTATGTATAATATTATTATAACATTATATGGTATTTAATGTAATATACTTCAGTAAAAAACATCACATAATAGTTTCATTTGTCGAAAAAATGGTTCAAAATATACAAAACTTAATTCTCATATAATATAATTATCATGTAACTATTCAGATCTTATAAAATATAAATAGTTATTCTATTATTAATATTGGGTACAAAAAAGAGATAGTTTTAATCAAATCTATCTCTTTTTTTCCTATATGATTTTAATTAAAACTAAATGGTACAAATTCAATATCATTATATTTATCAAACCTCATCTCAACATATCCACCATAATCAATAGGCTCTTTGAAATCAATTATTTTATATTTATCATTTTGTTCTGTCACATACATATCACCTGACCTCTGCTCTTTATATTTTTTATACGCCGCCCCCTCTTCAGGTCTTTTTACCTTTTCTCCCCATGAATCATAAAAATCTCTATTATGCGTCTTTAAGTATTCAAGAAACTCATTAATAACACCAAGTTTTCTTAACCCTTTACATAAATTCATAGGATAATCTATTTTTCTAGTAAATGAGTTCTTATATGGTAGTACTTTGAGCTTTTCATTTTCATCAATATATATATCTTTTAATTTGGCATCAATTCTAGAAAACTTCAATTTTTTCATTAGAATTATCAATGAAAGTAATTTACCGCACACCTCATCAGTCATTCCATTTGCTTTAATATATTTTTTAATATGGATTCCCTTAATCTGATCCATTACAAATAAGTTACCTTCTTTATAATAAACATTTGGAAACTCATCATAACTCTTTAACTTATTTAATACCTCGTACATTTTAGTACATCTTTTTTCTTTAAAAAACACTTTAATTAATTTATTATCATTTGGAATCTTAAATGTATAACCCTTCTTCCCCTTCTCAACTAACTCACATTTAAACAATTCTATTTTATATTTTTCCTTCGACTCCTTACATTTTTTTTTCTTTGACATTTGATCCTCCTAAAAAATTATTCTTCAATATTTAACTATAATAAATTCTCAATTTCCGAAATATCAATAAAAATCATTTCCTCATCATTTAATATATCCTCTATACTAGGTAATTCTAATCCTGTTGAAATTTTATTAGATATACCAATACCATAACTGTCTTTTTTTCCTTTTTTGAGCTTTGCCTTTTTGAAAAATTTAGCTTTTGTTTCCTCACGATCTATTCTGTAAATATTACTCATACACTCATTGTATAACTCAGGATTCTTTTCATATAGAGCTTCTAAGAAACTAAATAACCCTCCATGACTTTTAAGACCTTTGCACAAATGCCTTGGATAATGCATTCGTCTTGTAAAGTATCCCTTAGGATCTATCAATTTAATATTTTCTTCATTATCTACATAGACATCTTTAATCCTAACATCTATTCTTGTAAATCCAAGCCTTTGAAATTCATTTAAAAGTTCCACCAATTTCTCAGCTATCTCATCACTCAATCCCTCTTTTTTTATTTTATCTTTTAAACATTCTCCATCAACCTTTTCTCTTACAATATAGTTTTCACCTATTTCAACTAATTTGGGAAAATATTTATTCCCATGCACCCTTAAAAGAATATCTCCTTCTCTATCACAAGTAATATCCTCTCTAAATATCTTAATCACTTTATCTTTTGATATGCTATAAACAATGCCGTTATTACCTGCCCCCATAAATTCCCATCCCAGAGATACTTCATCAACTCTTTCACCATAAATTCTTTTATTTATTATCATATAACACCAACCTAAATTCCTAATACTATTAATAGTATATTTACATGTTCCAATCTTTGACACAAAAAAAGCACTGATTGCGTGCTTAAAACAAATGGAGAATGTTTGTTATATTTCCTATATATCAAAGAAATTCAATTGTTCATAGTTCTTTTTATCACTTAAATTACTTACTGTTAATCCAATAAGTCTTATTGCATCGTTAAATTCTATGGAATTTAATATTTCCCTGGAAATTTCTTTTATTTCATCACTTTCATTAAAATATTCATCCACTGTTTTGCTACGAGTATGTGTTTCGAAATTAATAGTCTTATATTTAATTGTTATCGTTTTTCCATAAAGATTTTTACTTCTCAACATAAATGATATTTGCTCACAATATTGACTAATTATTCTCCAAAGTTCCGTTTTATCACTTATATCTTCAGTAAATGTTGTTTCTTTTCCGTATGATTTTCTCTCTCTTGTAGTTATAACTCTTCTTTCATCTCTTCCCCTTATTCTCCAGTATATATCTTTTCCCCATTTACCAAAGTAATTCTCATAGAGTTCAATTGGCAAATCAAATAAATCTTCTACCGTCTGAACTCCTATTTTAAATAATTTTTCTGCAGATTTTGCTCCAATTCCATATACTTTTCTTATATTAAGTGAAAAAAGAATTTCTGGCATTTCTTCTTTTCTTATTATTTTTAATCCATTTGGCTTGTTCCAATCACTTGCTAGCTTAGCAAGAAATTTATTGTATGATATACCTATAGATATATTTAGTCCAATTTCATCTTTAATATCCTTTTTTATTTTAGCAGCTACTTCTATCGGATTTTCATTCAAATCAGATATATCAAGATATGCCTCATCTATTGAGAGTGGTTCAATAACCTCTGTAAATCTATATAGTATTTTAAATATTTGATTTGAAATTTCTTTATATCTCCAATGCCTAGGTATAATATATATTCCATTAGGACAAAGAGTTCTTGCTTTAAATATAGGCATTGCTGAATGAACACCAAATGCTCTTGCCTCATAAGAACAAGTGGCTACAACTCCTCTTGATGAAGTTCCTCCAACAATCACCGGTTTATTTTTTAAAACCGGGTTATCCAACACCTCAACTTCTGCAAAAAACGCATCCATATCAACATGAAGTATTATCCTATCCATATTTTCACTCCTGTTTTAAGTATAATAAAAAAGCCTAGGTTTTCACCTAGGCCCTGTGCTTTTAACTCTTAAGTACACTGTATCATGCTGAATATATATCCACCTAAACAAACACCTTTTTTTCGTTGCCAATTATATTTAATTAGGTTATTATTCCAGCATATAGTAACTTTAAAACATTTACACGATAATTATATCATAACTAAGTTTCTTTTACAATAATTTAATTTGACACTATATTCCTTTATTTCGTTAATTTATGCCCTCATTGATCAAAGCATCTATAGCAAGTTTATATCCATACACACCAAATCCACATATACTTCCTATACACACAGGTGCTACATATGATTTATGCCTAAATTCTTCTCTTTTAAAAATATTAGATATATGCACCTCTACTGTTGGAATGTTTACACTCTTCAATGCATCCATGATTGCTATACTATAATGAGTATATGCTCCAGCATTAATAACAATTCCATCAACCTTTCGGTATGCAGCCTGAATTTTTGTTACTATCTCACCTTCAATATTACTTTGATAATGTTCAATATCAATTTTTTTCTCTTCTCCAATAATACCAATATAATTTATTAACTGGTCATAGGTTTCAACACCATAAATATTCTGTTCTCGTATTCCTAACATATTAATGTTAGGTCCATTAATCACCAGTATCTTCATACCGTCCCCTCTTCTCTCATTATTCTATTGATCGCGTCCTCTATATTTCCATTATTATCAATTAAATAGTCACATACTTCTCTATAAATATCTTTTCTATCATTATACAGTTTTATTAATTGGTCTTTTTTCTCCACAAGAGGTCTTTGAGTATTTCCACGAATATCGTTATATATTTTATCAATATCTCTATCTATAAAGTATATTGTTCCATTGTATTTCATAGAAAATATATTTTCTTCTCTTTTTATTGCTCCTCCCCCTGTTGATATAATACATCTCTTTTCCATTATAGTATCTTTTAATACTTCCTCTTCAATATTTCTAAATGCCTCTTCACCATCTTTAAAAATTTTCGGAATAGATTTTCCAGATTTCTTTTCTATAATTTCATCACAATCTATTAATCTTAATCCTAACTTTTTACTTAACATTTTCCCTATGGTACTTTTCCCACTACCAGGCATACCAATGAGAACTATATTTTTTTCACTATTCTTTTTGTTTAAACATATTTTAAATATCTCGTCTACCGCATCATGTGGAATCATTATGTTGTTCCATATTTCTTCTGATTTTAATCCCTGAACAACCAACATATATAATCCATTTGAACATTTTACTCCATTTTTTCTTGCATATTGAAGAAGTCGTGTCCTATATGGATTATATATTAAATCAAATACAAACTCTCTTCCTATTATATCTTTTTCCTCTATTGGCGATACATCTATTCTTGGATACATACCAACAGGAGTAGTATTAATTAATATTTCATACTCTTTATATTTATGTAAATTCTCATAACTGTCAACTTTATAATCACTTATTACGTTATCAGGGTTTCTACTTATTAAGGTAATCCCCTTAACCCCCATATCTTTAAGGCAGGCTGTTACCGCTTTACTTGCTCCACCGCACCCTAGTATGATAGCTTTTTTTTCTTTTACAGTCACATTATTAATAATAAAGGTGTCTTTTATACCTAAGTAATCTGTATTATACCCAATTCTTTTTCCCTCTTTAAATTTAATGGTATTAACTGCCCCGATACTTTTAACTTCTTCAGATATCTCGTCAATAAATTTCATAACATCTTCTTTAAATGGAATTGTTACATTAATTCCTTTTACCCCAATATTCTCTAAATATTGCAGCTTATTTTGAAGTTCATTTTTTTCAAACTCATACAGCTTGTATTCACCAACCATCTTTTGAGCTTTAAAGAATTCATTATGAATAAAAGGCGAGAAGCTATGAGTAAGTTTCTTTCCTATCAAACCATAGTTGAATTTATTTTTCATTATTAAATCTACTACCTTCCTGAATATCTCTACTCATCTTCATAAGCTCTTTTAAAAACTCTTCAATATATTCTTTATATTTGTCCTCTCTGCCCTGAATTGCTTCTGTTATTATCTCATCTTCCCTTTTGCTATCGAATATTTTGATTCCTTTTTCTCTTTTATATTCTCCAATTTCTTCAGAAATTTTCATTCTCTCTATGAATAACTCAATCAACTCTTTGTTTACTCTATCAATCTCTTCTCTTAAATAATTTAAATCCTTCATCTTCCTTTATCCTCTCCAATACTAAATCCAATATTGCTATTGCTGTTGCATTATCTACAACTGGTAATGCCCTTGGAATTATACAAGGATCATGTCTTCCAGTAATATTTAGAATTGTGTTTTCCATTTTATAAATATCTGCAGTATTTTGCATTTTACCTATTGATGGAGTTGGTTTTATCACTGTTCTGAATACAATAGGCATACCATTTGTTATTCCCCCAGTTACTCCTCCATTATTATTAGTTAGTGTTATTATCTTATTATCTATAACACTCATCTCATCATTACTTTGTGATCCTCTCATGTTTGCAAATGCAAACCCTTCTCCGAATTCTACTCCTTTAACTGCTGGTATTGAAAACAGCATGCTACTGATACAACTCTCTATAGAATTAAAGAAAGGATTTCCTATACCTGGCTTTAAGTTCAAAACTAAAGTTTCAACAACCCCACCTACTGAATCATCATCTTCTTTTGCTTTTAATATCTCACTCATCATGTTATCTTTAAGATTCTCATTTATCAAAGGAAATTGATTTTCGTAATTCTTTAGCCTCTTAAATATTTGTTCATTTATATTTTCTTCTGAAAATCTTTCATCCTTAACTTCTCCTATTTGATCAATATGTGATATTATTACAATTCCCATATTTTCAAGAATCTTTTTAGCAAAAGCTCCAGCCATTACTATGGCAGCTGTTAGTCTTCCAGAAAAATGCCCTCCTCCTCTGTAATCATTATAACCATAATATTTTTCATATCCACTATAATCAGCATGACCTGGTCTCATTTTGTCTTTTATTTCTGAGTAATCTCTACTCCTTTTATCTTTATTTTCTATAAATAAATTGATAGGTGTTCCAGTGGTATATCCTTCAAAAATCCCACTAAGAACCGTGAAACTATCATCTTCTAGCCTTCCAGTTGTGTATTTATTTTTTCCGGGCTTTCTTCTAAATAACTCTTTGTTCAAAAATTCATATGGAAATTCAATACCTCCTGGCAGTCCATCTATAATTATCCCTACTCCCGCTCCATGAGATTCTCCATAAATAGTTATTCTATAGTTCTTTCCCCAACTTCCACTCAAAAGCTTCTCCTCCTACCGATCTATAATCTTCCCAGAATTTTGGGTATGATTTCTCAACACTTTTCCAACCAGTTAAAATTAGAGGTTCTTTACATTTAGTCGCAGCAATAGCTAAGGCCATAGCTATCCTATGATCATTCCAACTATCAACTATCCCTCCATTCAAGAACTCTACACCTTTAATTGTAAGACTATCATATCCCTCCTCAATATTTGCTCCTAGTTTTCTTAACTCACACGTAATAGAAGTCAATCTATCACTCTCTTTCATCCTCAACCTTTCACCATTTATAATCTTTGTAGTCCCTTCACTCACTGCCCCTAATACAGTTAAAATTGGTGCTAGGTCTGGACACTCTGATACATCTATAGTTGTTCCTATAGTATTACTCGCTTCAACAACAAGATCTTCCTCTATATTTTTAATGTCTCCGTTCATATCTTTTACTATTTTTTTTATTATTTTATCTCCTTGTACAGAATCTTTGCTAAGAGATTTTATTCTTATTCTTTTTCCGAGAATCCCTCCTGCAATCCAAAAAGCACTCTGTGAATAATCCCCTTCAACAAAATATTTTCTTCCAGAATATCTCTGTTTACCCTTAATAATAAACTCTTTATAATCCTTATTTATAACCTCTACCCCAAAATCTTTAAGCACCTTGATTGTAAGATCTACATAACCTTTTGATTGCAGTTCTGTTGTCACCTTAATCACAGAGTCATCTTCAATTAAGGGAAGGGCAAACATTAACCCTGTAATAAACTGTGAACTTACATCTCCTCTTAAAGAATACTCTCCTGATTTAAGATTTCCCTTCAAAGTTAATGGTAGTTTTCCATTTGTATTTTCAAATTTTACTCCCATCATATTAAATATATCATAATAAACCTCTAAGGGCCTTTCAATAAGTTTTCCTTCCCCATTGAATTTACCACCATTCTTTATTACTAGCGCTAGTGGAATTAAAAATCTTAATGTTGAACCTGATTCCCTACATTCAATTTCAGAGTTCTCATTATTATTCCTAAAACCTGTTATCTCGAGTTTGTAGTACTTGCTATCCTGAATAATATTTATCTCTGCTCCAAGCTTTCGCATACCTTCAATTGTAGATAGTATATCTTTAGATATATCTACATTAAATACCTCACTCTTCTCTTCACTCAATGAAGCACATATTATAGCTCTATGAGCATCACTTTTTGAAGGAGGAACTAATACCTCTCCATCAAGTTTTTTATTTTGAATTTTTACAGCATCCATATCCATTTTCCTCTCTTCATAATGTTTTGCATCCCTTTAATCTTTAACTTCTTATTATATAAACTTATTGAAATATTTCTTCTGTCATTTTTAGTATTTCTTCTAAAGGAACATACTTTATGAAGCATTCACCTATACCTTTCAATAAAATTAATTTCACACCCGATGCACTTGCTTTTTTATCTTTAATTATTGATTTATATGCATATTCACTATCTATCCCCTGAACACTGATAGGCAGATTATTTTTCATTAATATTTCTTTAATTTTTTCTGATGTCCCTATTACAGTATATCCTTTTCTTTCACTCCACTTTGTAATCAAATACATTCCTATTGCAACGGCCTCACCATGTTTGAATTTCTGGTAGTCATTAATTCCTTCAATAACATGACCAATTGTATGACCAAAATTAAGTATATTTCTAATGCCTGTATCTCTTTCATCCTTCTGAACTACCTCAATTTTTAGTTCGATACATCTTCTTATTATTTGTTCTAGTTTACTCTTTTCAAATACTCTTAAGTCATGTAATATTCCAATCTCATAAGTCATATTAAATAATTCTTTATCTAAAATACATCCATATTTTATTATCTCAGCACATCCATTATTAAATTCTCTCTTTTGTAAAGAATTTAAAACATCAATGTCTATAAGTACATTATGCGGTTGATAAAATACTCCCACTCTATTCTTATCATTACCAAGGTTTATTGCTGTTTTCCCCCCAACACTACTGTCCACTTGTGATAATACCGTTGTTGGCACCTGCATTAAATCTATCCCTCTCAAATATGTACTAGCTGCAAATCCTGTTAAATCCCCTATAACACCACCTCCAAAAGCTATAATCAAATCATCTCTTTTAATTCCTCTTAAATTTAATTCTGAATATACCTCTCCCAAAGTATTTAAACATTTTGATTTTTCACCTGGTTCCAAAACTATTAAACTCCCTAAAAACTTCTCGCATATATCATCTATTGTTCCCCTATATATCTCATATACAGTTTTATCTGTTATAATACATACCCCTTTATATCCTCGATCATATATTTTCTCTTTAATTCCCTCAATATTACAGAAAGATATCTCAACGTTTCTTTCTTCCCCTTTGATATTAAATTCTATTTTATCCATATTTATTGCTCTCCAATTTAATTTTTATTGATTTCATAGTGACTAATTATTTGAACTTCTCTAACTATCATTATATCAAAAGCATCAAAATAATTCATACTCAGCAAAAAAACTCTAACATGGTCATATCATAAATGATACTCTCCATCTTAGAATTCAATGTTATTGTTCGCTTATGTCAAACTCTTCATCCTGACCTTCATTGCTTTCCTCATTTGGATTGCCTATTCCGTCATTTTGATTGTCTGTTTTATCATTCGGATTGCCTATTTCCTCATTTGGATTGCCTATTTCCTCATTCGGATTACCTATTTCTTCATTTGGATTGTCTGTTGTATCATTTGGATTACCTATTCCATCATTTGGATTACCTATTCCATCATTTGGATTACCTATTCCATCATTTGGATTACCTATTCCATCATTTGGATTGTCTGTATCCTCATTTGGATTCCCTGTTTCCTCATTTGGATTGTCTCCATTATTCGAACCGCTGTCTTCTTCTGATTCTTTATCCTCATCTGACGAATCCTCATTGTTATCATTTTCTCCATTATCCAAGTCTTTTCCATCGTCCTTATCTCCAGGCTCTTCCTTATCTTTTTCAACTGGTTTCTCTGGTTTAGGTGGTACATAATAATAGTATTCAGAAGATTCATAATCAAACTTCTCATATTCATTAACATCATAATTAATATCCTCAAATATAAAGTTATGCATGGCCTTTTTAACTTGTTGAATATCCATAAGGAATAAATATACACCTTTATAAAGCATTCCTTTTGTCAATTCATCAGGTGGTACCTGCATCTGTTTTATATCAAAGTTATTTATTTTAAGTACCTTCTTAGCAAGACTAATCATCTCACCTATATCCATATTAGTCTTAACTAAATTAGTCATCTCTTCCGCAAGAGATAAATAATTTAGTGTTGAAATACTTGGAAGCTTATTTATCAAAAGATTAATTACTTCACGTTGTCTTGAAGTTCTTCCAAAACTTCCACCAGTTGAGTGTCTCATTCTTGAGTATGCTAAGGTCTGCCTTCCATCAAGATGTGTATTACCAATCTCCCATTTAAAGTCTGCTACATCAGCTATATAATTGTACTCCGCTCTTGTAATATTTGGATTATCTTTTATTCTATACGCTGCCCCTTCATCTCTTGCGTCTAATAGTCTTGCTCTCTCAAGTATATTTCTAAACTTTGAATATCCCTTCTTTGAAGGATCATCGTAAACATCTAAAAGAAGACATCTATTTAACTCATTGAGTTCTTCCTTATCATTAATAGATACATCAACCCCATCTAAAATCTCAACTACAGACTTAAATCCACTGAAATCAATTTTAACATATTTATCTAATTTAATTTCAAAATTTTCTTTTATAGTTTCTATAAGCAGTGACGCTCCACCATATGCATATGAATGATTGAGTTTTTCCCAAGAATCACGTCTTCCCTTACTTTCAGGAATATGAACATAACTATCTCTCATCAAAGAAGTCAACCTTATATCATTATTCTTATCATCAATGGTGAGTATGATTATTGCATCTGATCTCTGCCCCTCTCCATCTTTCCTATCATCAGTACCAATAAGAAGAATATTAGTTATACCTTTTTCTTCTCTACATACATCATTAGTTTTATCTTCTATAACTATTCCATTTGAATCACCTGTATCAGCATCTTTATCTTTTATCTTTTCTGCTAGGTGAAAAAAATAAAGGCCTCCAGCCATCACCAAACTTAATGTCATTACTAACATAGTCAAGAGAATTTTTTTCCCATATCCAGACTTGTTTTTTCTTCTTCTTCTCACCTATTCTCTCTCCTTACTTTAATAGATAATTAATGTAATTTCACGATATGTTCTATGTTTGTCCACGTCATATATTATAACACATTAAACAGGGAAATTTTCATGATAATATTTAACTTTATGTAACAAATATATTTACTATGTACAATAATTCAACTCACTAGATTCTATATAAAACTTATTATCTAGTGAGTCTATTATTTTAGTTAATTTTTGTTAATGTAAATTATATTGTTTTTCCAATCTCGATGTATTTAGTACGAAAGAAAGGAAACCTTTCCGTTTTTCACAATTAATTTGGCGTTGAAAGTTTCTCCACTTTTAGATTTAAATCCTTCAATCAAAGAAGTCTCACCATATTTAACAAGATTCTTAATTTCATTTAGGTCTACTTCTATTCCAGCTACCATCCCAACAAAGAACTTACAACCATTGAACCAGTTTGTACATCCGTATCCCTTTTTATTCTTTATTACATGGCCTCTCTTACATATAGGACATATACCTAGATTATTTTCATCAATATATTTTATTTCACTAACTTCCAATGTCTCCTTAAATACCTTACTCAGATCGATATTTTTATTATATCTAAGAGCTTTAGATGTATTTTTCTCAATATAATCAGTAAGTTTACTCATAAATGTATCTTTATCAATTTCTTTATCCACAACCATCTGCAATCCTTTTTCCCAAGATGCAGTAAGCTTTGGGTTTAGAAGACTTGGTATTGAACTATTCACAATATCAAATATGAGTTCTCCAAGTGTAGAAGGCGTTATAATCTGCGTTTTAGCATTCAAATTCACATAATCCTTCTCTACAAGCTTATTTAGAATTTCAGCTCTTGTTGCACTAGTACCAATTCCACTTCCTTTTATTTGTTCACGTAATTCTTCATCCTCTATAAGTTTACCTGCATTCTCCATAGCAAGTATTATACTACCTGTGCTATATCTCTTTGGAGGAGAAGTTTCCCCCTCTTTCATATTTACATCTTCTATATTAAATTTCATTCCCTTTTTGATACCAATAAGAGATACGTTATCTTCTCCATCCTTTTTCTTACCTTTTGAGTAATAGACTTTCTCATATCCCATATCACTCTGTTCCTTATTAGACGTAAAGAATTTTTCTCCATTAATATCAACCGTTGCGCTTGTTGTAACAAATTCAGCATCTTTAAGAAATATGGCTAGAAATCTTCGCACTATTAGCTCATAAATAGCTTTTTCCAATTTAGGTAATGAGTTTATATTTCCTAAGCCCTCACCAGTTGGAATAATAGCATAGTGATCTGTTATTTTCTTATCATCAACATACTTTTTCTTTTCTATACCTTTATGAAGAGCACCTGCACTTATTTCTTTTAGTGCCTCAGTAATCTCTTCATTAAGCTTAAGTCCAGTTAGTTTTTTTAGCATCTTCGGAATCTCTTTTGCAACAGACGTTGATAAAACCCTTGCATCGGTTCTTGGATATGTTACCATCTTCTTCTCATACAAACTCTGAACATAGGATAATGTCATATTCGGATCAATTTTATATCTTTTTGAACATTCATTTTGTAATTCAGCTAAGTTAAATAACAAAGGAGGACTCTTTTTTTGTTTCTTTTTATTTACCTCTTCTACAATTCCTTTTCCACCGTTATTCTTATACTCATTTATTTCATTTATGAACTGTTCACAATCTTCTTTTTTATTAAAACCATTCTCATTATACAACTTTGGAGTGTTATAGAATTTTGATCCTTCCACCACTTTCCATAAAACTTTTAATTCTCTTTCATCCTCATTCTTCAAGTCACATTCAATCTTATAGAAGAAAGTCTTATCAAAATTTCTTATCTCTCTTTCTCGTTGAACTATCATAGCAAGTACACAAGTCATTACTCTACCCACAGCAATAACCACATTCTTTTTATTGAGCATTCTTCTCAAATAATCCCCATAAAGCAATGTCAATATTCTCGAAAAATTAATCCCAACTAAATAATCTTCTTTAGCTCTTAAAAATGCAGAATCACTCAAGGAATCATACTCACTTAAATCTTTTGCTTCTTTAACGCCTCTAATAATTTCCTCTTCTGTTTGAGAATCTATCCATACTCTTTTCTTCTCTTTTCCATGGCATTGTGACATCATGTCAACAAGTCTATATATATACTCTCCTTCTCTTCCTGAGTCGGTACACACATATACTCTATCAACATCTTCTCTATTTAACAATTCACATACTATATCAAATTGCTTTTTAACCCCTGGAATTATTTCATATTTAAACTCATCAGGTATAAAGGGAAGATCTTTTAAATCCCATAACTTTAATTTTTCATCATATAATTCTGGATAACTCATTGAAACAAGATGACCAACACACCATGTAACAATTCCTTTCTCCCCTTCAATATATCCGTCTCGCTTTGCACCACTTAACTTTAAAATTTTTCCGAACTCCCGAGCAACCGATGGTTTCTCAGCAATAAATAACGCTTTACCCATAAATAAATTCACCTAATTCTAATATTAGTATAGTATTTTTTACATAAAACTTAATTGTTCATCATCTTCCATAAGATCAAAAACTTCATCTCTTCCTCTTGATAATAGACAACATATATACATAGCTGTTGTATCATATCTAGCATCATGATACGATACTTCACTACAATCAAATAATTTATTTGTTGCAGTCATTATATTCTCTTTTTCAATCTGGTAATGCTGAACTACCTCTTCAAGTTTTGGATTTTTATACCCTACACCGGTTCTTGCCGGGATTTGTGTAATATCTTTAAAATATTCCATAGTACAAAACGTCTTCTTAAATTCAAAAGGTATACTTAATCTCTCAAATTCAGCATTCATAAATTTCAAATCAAAATTAACATTATGTGCAATAATTATCGCATCATTAAAATCCGTCTTGATTTCATATATACACTCTTCAAATGTCTTTCCACCTGATAGTTCTTCCAAAAGTTCCATACTGAATCCATGCACTCTCTCAGCACTTGGTTCCATCATATTAACTCTAAAAAAGAGATTATTACTTTTTATAAATTCTCCATTCTCTTCAACAATATAAGTTAGTTGTCCAATTTGACCTGGTCTAAGACCTGTTGTCTCAGTATCAAAAAAAACGCTCTTCATAATTTTTTATCCTCCTAAGTTGCAGCACTATATAAAAGTATATCAAAAAATCATCAAATCTCAAATAATTTCTGTCTATTTAAGAACATCTTTTATCAATCGTTCTCCATTTTCAAATAAAATTTTCTCAATATCTCCTATTTTGAATCCTTTTTTCTCTAATTCTTGTATAAGTAGATAATTATAACTTACATTCTTCATTTCAAGAATTCCACTAATACCGTCATAGTCACTGCCTAAAGCAAGTACATCTCTTCCTCCGATATTTCTTATATAATTGATATGTTGAACAATCCCCTCAACTGTTGTTACGTTATTTTCGCTTATAAAAGCTGGACAATAATTTATTCCAATTATTCCTCCTCTTTCTCCAATCTTTCTAATCATATCATCAGTTAAATTTCTTGGATGATTACAAAGACTTCTAGCATTTGAATGGGATGCTACAAAGGGTTTATTAGTATTTTCATATACATCATAAAATCCTTTATCAGATAAATGTGAAACATCGATTATTACCCCTAATTCTTCCATAGTCTTGATAACCTCAAACCCAAATGGTTTTAACCCTAAATTTCTTCCATCCGCAGCTGGAATTCCAATTGAATTTTCATAATTCCAAGTTAGAGTAATTAATCTTACTCCTAATTGATAAAGTTCATTTAGTTTACTTATATCATTACCAAGAATTCCACCTTCCTCAACTGTTAAGAAAGCTGATATCTTTTCATTACTTTTATTATCATTATAGTCATTGATACTTCCTGCATATGCTATAGTTTCTTTATTTTCCATTAGCTCTTTTTTAAATATATCTTCCATCTCCAAAGCTACTTGGTAAGGATTCTTATTTAAACCTATACACTCATCCATATCAATAAAGATAGCGAAGAATTGTGCAAATGCATTAGCTTTCTTTAGTTTTTCAATATCAATATGAAAGGGATTGCTCCTTAACTTCTCTTTTCCTTTATGGTTATATAACTGCATCAATGTATCACAGTGAAAATCTATTAACATACAATCATCTCCTTAATGCTTATAGCGTCTCCTATTCTATTTTACATCATTTTATCCTTGTAAAAACATTAAATTGAAAAGATTATATGACATTTTTCGAGTGGTGACAACATTTTTCGGGTGGTGACAGTCACCACAAAACTTGTTCAAAACTTACAATCCCAATTTATTTCTACAGATATTTATTATTTCTTTATCAGAAAAATCCAAATCTCCACCTAAAATATATATGATATTCTCCTTTTGAATAATTATCTTACCTTTACTCTCATAAAGATAATATCCCCTGTCCACTCCCCAACTATGGATTGATACCTCTTTAATATCATTTTCATAAGCTATTGCCCTCTGTTCATTTCCCCATTCTCTTTCATCTTTTGCCAACTCTTTTTTTCTTTCAAACTCTTCTTTCATATATTCCTCAAAAACAAAATCAGCAACATCCTTGTTTCTACATTGAATATATTCTGTATCTACTGATTTCATCCCATCTTTTGCAGAATTTTTATCAGCCATTTCGTAATATGAAAAACTCAAAGGTGCCAAAAAGCTTGATTTTTTATATAGCCTATTTCTCTCAATTGAATCTATTTCAATAAAGTCTGAGAGATTCAAAACTTTTACTTTTTCTGGATGAGTTTCATTTTTGTTGTCCATGAAACTCGAGTTTATTGTCACTTTTATTACTACAAACAGTAACGAATATGTTAAAATAAGAGATAAAATAATACCTCCTATAAAAAACAGAATATTATGTGTCCGAGAACACTTTTTTGTTTTAAACCTCTTTATACAATACCCACCTATAAGAGTTCCAATTACCATAGGTGCAAGAGCTATTAAAATAAAGGAAAAATGTGGTGTATCAAAAAATACCATATAAATAAGGAGTATTAAGTATACTACAACTAAGCTCCACATTACTATATTTCTTCTCACTATTACTTTATTGTTTGTGAAATGTAATTCCTGCCCTTTAGAAATATTTAATCTATTTTTAATCAACCAAATTACAGGATATATATTTATATTTAAAATAATTATCAAAAGAAAAAATGGAGATATAATATTAAATAATCCACCATTGCTTAATATATATTCATAGCTAAAATTCAATACATTAGAAAAATTGAGCCATATTGCCGGTAGTAATACTAACATGCTTATAAGTTCTGTTTTCATGTATGTCTTTTTAATTATAGAGAACTCCTCATTACTGTCAGTGTGAACTGGAACAGCTTCATGATTTTTTTCTTTATAGAAAACCTGATATAACTGATTTGATGCACAAAATGTCCATCCACTTTCCTCACATAATTCTCGATACTCACTATCTTTCTCATGGTCTGGATAGTCAAAAAGGGTGGTATTGTAAAATAAAGAAACATTAAAATCTAGATTCCTTGGTTCAATTTCTTCAAATACCATCATACCTTTCTTAAATTCTTTGATCATCCATCCTTTGGATGCCATATTTTTAAAGTACTCTTCAAGACTTTTATACTCTGTTATGGACGTAATCTTTAATCTTTTTTTAGTTCTTTTCTTCATAAATTAGTCTCCCCTAATGACAAAAGTATTGTCAAAAGTTTTAATGGTACTTTCGACGTAACCCATTAATTTTCAATACTTTATCTATATTAGACTTGCCCCCTCCCTCTAAAGGTGTTAATTTTAGTTTACGAAAAGAAAATATATCACCAAAGATAAGGAGGCAAGTTTTTAACATGATTAATTCTTTCTTAGTTTTGTAACAACTGTTGTTTTTATAAAAACAACCTGAAGTCTATGACAAAAGAAGAACGTCAATCATTTGATCGAAAGCCTTATAATACTAAGGTTAGATACATATTTAGAGAATTTGAATTTGATTTCGCATCTCTAAAGGGCGATAGTCCTGTGCAAAGTAATATCTCCTTATCCAAAATGTATTCATCATCTCATGTATTTGGTTTAATAATGACATACTTCGTAAATTATGGATTATCTTCGAGAAAAACAGCAGCAATCATGAGAGAAGTTCATTTTGTTAATATATCACATCAAAGTGTACTAAACTACGCAGTCGATGAAACATACATCAAGGTCAATGGTAAATGGAACTATATTTGCTTCTTCTTTGATGCTGTTAAAAAGATAATTATCTCGTATAGAGTTTCACCTAATCGCGATACTTTCTTAGCTTGTAAAGCCCTCTACGATGTTATCACTAAGTACGAGAAACTTCCTGACAGTCTTAAACTAGTAGTGGATGGAGTCTTAATAATTCATTCTTTAAAATTCACGTATATCATAGGTTTGCTTGCCATATCAGTTTTCATATACTTTTAACACTACCTATATCTCAATGTTAATTAATAATTTCTGAGTCATCAATCTCAATTTCCCATTTATTTTCCTCACATAAACTTTTAATAAGCTTAACTACCTTTTTGATACTACTGCCTTCTGCCCCCCAACCAAAACCAATTAAGCCTTCTGTTCCTCCTCCACTTGCTATTTCTATATGGCATTTATTTTTATTACTTAAATCTATTATAATTGTTGTTAGTAAATTTGAATTTATTCTAAAATAAAATTCTTCTGTCATTAAAACATGAATGTCTTTTGATGAAAAAGTATATTCATATCCATATTTGTTTTCTAAACTTTTAGTCAATAAACCTAAATTTTCACCAGTAATATTAATTTGTGTCGTTATCATGTATATCTCCTCTTTTCAATATTGTTTTTTTCCTGTTTAATATATAATATCATGAATATTTTATAATATTCTTTAATGTTAAACTATAAATATTTTACCATAAAATAACAGTATATTATTTCGCTCTATTTTGCATATAGAGTTTCAGTCGTTGAAAATTTCCAAGGTCAACGAACAAGTAGTCTGTGCATCACACATTCAATTAGTCTTTTCAAGAACCTCACACAATATTGTGGTGTACTAAAATATAATATGGTGATTCTTTTCTTTAATGGTATAATTAAAGAAAATACAATTCAATTTAGGCAAGTACAAATAAATAATACGTCATATACTCATCTCTTTTGTATCTTTGACTTGTTATTTATTTTCATATGCCTTGTTTAGGAGGATCTAATGAAAAAAGAAATTTTAAATATACTGAAGTCTAATGATGATTTTATATCTGGTCAAATACTAAGTGATCAATTTGGAATAACTAGAGCTGCAATTTGGAAATACATAACACAATTAAAAAAGGAAGGTTATGAGATTGAATCAATTTCCAGAAAAGGATATCGCCTAATTTCATCACCTGATTTAATTTCATCAGAAGAAATTACTCCACTCCTTGAAACTAAGGTGTTTGGGAAAAATATAATACACTATGATTCAATTCACTCTACAAACTCTCAAGCTAAACTCTTATGCGATGAAGGCTTACAGGAAGGTTCCGTTATATTAAGCGAAGAACAAACTTCTGGCAGAGGCAGACTAGGTCGCAATTGGTCTTCTCCTAAAGGTTCATCAATTTCAATGTCAATTGTTCTAAAACCTGAAATAAATCCTGTTCATGTTTCTAAAGTAACTCAAATCAGCGCAGCTGCACTTTCTCTTGCATTTGAAGATATGGATGTTCAATGTAATATTAAGTGGCCAAATGACATTATAATAAATAATAAGAAAGTCTGTGGAATTTTAACAGAAATGAGTTCTGAACTTAATAAAATAAACTATGTTGTAATGGGCATAGGCATAAATGTAAATATTGATGAAGCAGCATTCCCTGATGATATAAAAGATATTGCCACATCTCTGAAAATTGAGTATGGTAAACATTTTTCAAGAAAACAAATCATAGCTAGTTTCTTAAAGCATTTTGAAAAGTTATATTTTGAATTTATAAATACTGGTAGTGCAGAAATTTCTTTTGAGATATGCAGAAAACGTTCTCTTCTTTTAGGAAAAGATATTTATGTAATAAGAGGCTCTGAGAGAACTCCAGCTAAAGCAGTATCTATAGATGAAAATGGTGAATTATTAGTCCAGTATGCGGATGGAATATTGAGTAATTTAATTTCAGGTGAAGTATCCGTTAGAAAATCAAAGGAGTAATTTTAAGGAGAATTTATATGAAACATTCAATTAGTATTGATAGATCTAATGATAATAAAGCAAAATATATAATCATTTCTATTGATGCCCTTAGGAGTGAAGACTTAAAGTTTTTAAAAACCCTTCCTAACTTCTCTAAACTTATAAATCATGGTTCTGTAGTTAAGAAGGTAACCAGTATATATCCCAGTGTCACATATCCCTGTCATGCTTCAATAATAACTGGTTGTTATCCTGATAAGCATGGAATATATAATAATTACTTATTTCAACCAGGCAAAGATAATCCTGATTGGTTTTGGTTCTATAAATACATCAAAAGAAAAACAATTATTGATATAGCCATAGAAAAAAACATGAAAGTAGCAACCTTATTTTGGCCTGTTACTGGTGGGATTAAATTGAAATATAACCTTGCAGAAATTCTTCCGCATGGAAAGTATAAGTCTCAAACTTCAGTTTCATTGAAATACAGCAGCACAATTTTCATGTTGAAATGTTATCTTAAGTATGGTCATAATTTAAAAGGAATATCTCAGCCCTATTTAGATAATTTTACAACTGAATGCGCTCTAGATGTACTTAAGAAAGGTGTAGATTTATCCTTAATTCATCTTGTTGATCTTGATTCTATGAGACATGAATTTGGCACTAATTCTCAAGAATCATATGATGCTTTAAAACGACATGATGTACGATTAGGCCAAATTCTCTCCCTCTTAAAAGAGCAAAATACTTTGCAAGATACTACATTATTTATTTTAGGAGATCACTCTTTCAAAGATGTAGATTATATGATTAATATTAATTCTTTCTTAAGAGATAATAACTTTATTAAACTATCATCTCATGGAGAACTCCTTGATTACACTGCATATGCTCATAAATGTGATGGTTCATGTGAAATATTTGTTAAAGATTCTGCTACTAAGGATCGTATTCTAAATTTATTAAATAAAAGTACTTTGAACACTCTTGGAATAAAAACAGTTTATTCTGATACTGCTCTTAGTAATTTTAATGTAGGAAATCATATCTCAATTATGCTTGAGGCTAAAGATGGTTTTTATTTTACTAGTAACTTCACAAGTAGTATTTATGTAGAAAAAAATAATTCCTCTAAAGGTGTTGCTCATCATGGGTATAATCCTAAAGAAGAGGACTATAAGACTCTATTCATCGCTTCTGGTAAAGGGATATCCACAGGTGTTGAAATAGAACATATGAATCTTGTTGATATTGCACCTACTTTTTGCAAACTTATGAATGAAAACATACCTGGCATGGATGGAACATGTATAGATGCAATGTTAATCTAATAATATTTTTATAATGGGGGGATAAATCATGGAAATAATAAAATTTTTACAAATTTTCTCAAGTCCTGTGGTAGATAATATTTTCATTATCATAACACTCTTTGGAGAGAAAGTTTTTTATACACTTGTTTTATGTATAATTTTCTGGTGTATAAACAAGAAGCTTGGATATAAATTAGGTTTCGCACTTTTCTTTAGCATGACTATTAATGGTGCTATTAAAGAATTACTTAATGTTAAACGACCTATTGGTTTAGAGGGAATAACCTCTCTAAGAGTGGAGACTGCTACTGGCATGTCTTTTCCTAGCGGCCATACACAAAGCACTACAACTTTTTGGACATCTTTTATGGTGAATTTCAAAAAAAGATGGCTCTATATTTTGGGTACAATTATAATTATACTGGTTGGGATATCAAGACTTTATTTAGGCGTTCACTGGCCAAGTGACGTAATTGGCGCTATTATAATCGGTGTTATATGTGTTTTTATATCTAACATAATCATTGAATATACTCTAGAAAAAAATAATTACATTCTATTAATTATAGTTGCACTACTAGGAGCTCTAGGTTTATTATTTTTTAATAGTAGTGATTATATAAAAATTGTTGGAATCATGTTTGGGTTTATACTGGGTATGATAGTTGAACAGAAGTGGATAAATTTCGATGTGCAAGCCAACTTAAAGCAAAATATACTTAAAGTTCTTATCGGATTATTGGTAGTAGTAGCTATAAAAGTTTTTTTAAAACCTATTCTACCAGCAGGTAATTTAGGAGATTTAATTAGATATGCCCTTATTGGTTTATGGGTGATTGCAGGAGCTCCTTATTGCTTCAAAAAACTTATAAAGTAAAAAGCACGCTAGTCGTGCCTTTTTACTTTATTCTACCAATATGTTTTTCTCAAAGCTTCAAGTCTATTAATATCATCTATTTTTATCTTTCTATTATTAGTTGATATAATTTTTTCCTTTTTAATATAATTCATACAATTGGTTACTGTAGTTCTGGAAATACCAAGTCTTAAGGACATCTCTTCATGAGTTATATTTCTTACAATTGTAGTATCACCCATCTTTGTTTCATTATCTTGCAAGGAATACATATGTAATATCAAACTTGCAACCATCCCAATAGCATCATTGAACCGTGCATCTGCAGCTTGTACCATAAGCAGTCGATATTTTCTAGTCACACTGTGCATAAAATATCTATAAATTTTAGGATTTTTCAATAATTCTTCTTCGAGAATCTTTCTCGTAACAATTGAAATTTTAGCTTCTTTTGTAATTTTAGTTATAACACAAGTTCTACCCTCATCAAAATAATCCATTTCTCCAAATATCGTTCCACTATACAGATTAAAGAACATTTTTTCTTTTCCGTCAGAGCTTATGAGTGTCTGATATCCTTCCCCTTGTATTATGATAAAAATATTATCACAATCAACAGGATCAATTATAGTGTTTTTTCTAAAAACTTTGATTTTCCCCTTAGGTGCAAGATCATTTAAAAAATATGCTTCCATCTCATCTTGTAATTTAGCATTAAATAGTTCTTCATACATATCAGTTCACCTTAATATTCATTATATCCCCATTATAACAAATTTCTTTGAAACTCTCACTCTAAATACAACATTTTTGTGGTAAGTTCCTTATAAAGTTAAAATATCTTTCCACCTACCTCCTTTATATCCTTTTTATTTTCTATAATAGCCTCAACTATAGCTTCCAGTCCTTTAGTTATAACATCCAAAGACATAGAAGGCATATTTTTTTTATCTACTACCTGCTCTGGTAAAAAAGGGACATGTACAAATCCGCCTCTAATATCACACTTATTCTTCTGTGCATAATATAGTAGTCCATACATCAAGTGATTACACACATAAGTTCCAGCCGAATTTGATATTTCCCCTGGAATATTTTGCTCTTTAAGTTTCTTCACCATTGCTTTTATTGGTAAACTAGAAAAATATGCATTTTCTCCATCATCATAGATATTCTCATCAATAGGTTGATTCCCCTCATTATCAGGAATTCTTGCATCATCCATGTTTATAGCTACTCTTTCAACAGCTATTCCAGCTCTCCCACCTGCTTGCCCTACACATATTACTATATCAGGTTCTTCACACTCAATTGCATGATATAGCCTAACAAGTGACTTTCTGAAAACAGTTGGTATTTTTTTTTTAATAATCTCTGCACCCTTAATATTACTTCTCATATTATTGATTGCCTCAAATGCTGGATTTATTTTTTCTCCTCCAAATGGTGTAAAACCAGTTATCAATACTTTCATAATTTCTTACCCTCCACTTTCTTCATAATTTAATATTAAATAATAATAATTTTTTTTTCTGTAATATATATAGATAAAAAAAATTAAATATAAACATGATTTTTGTAAGCTACTTAACAAAATTTTTTAATATCTAGTCCATTTGTATCTATTAAGCCAATATTAATTTAAGTTAATTTTAAAAAAGATTATCAAATTATTTGAATTTTCTCAAAAAGGTGCTAAACTTTTATATAGGTGTATATATTAGGCTTAAAGAGCATAAATAAGATTATATGAATATTATGGAAAGTGAGTGAATTTATGTCAGGTTATATTTTAGGTATCCTTATTAGTTTTTTATTTGCAAGATTCAATAAAAAGTTATTTATACATAAAATACAATTTCTCTTTTATAAACTTTTTAATAAAAAAGAAATCTATGAAATTATATTAGTATTATATATTATTATAATTTCAATAATTATTTCACTTTTATGTATTACGATAAATAAATTCAATTCTCAAAGCAATATTACTTTAATTAAACAATTTAATTTTTACAACTTTTTTACTATGTTACTATTGTTGAATTTTTCTTTTGCTGAAAAGTTAATATTAAAATCTAATGATGAAAATTGCCATAAGTTTATTTCTCTAATTTCAAGAAGTCTAGTATTAGGATTTATAGCACCCTTATTATATATAGGAATATTCAATAATTTTATTGCTTTAGTAATATGTTTTCTTTTATCATTAGATGTAAAAAAAACAACATATATCAAATATTTATATAACTTTTTATGTATTTTACCTAGTGTTATTACTTCCATTTTCTTAATTTTTATATTAGTAATCACAAAAAAAATTAATCAGTTAAACTTTAAGAATATGTTTTTAAAAAACTTTTTAATAGATCCACTCATTAATGTGGAAATAATTATGATTACTCTACAAGGTACTTTTCTCATTATTGATTATAAAGAAGTGGCCTCTTGTAAATTAATTAAGTATGGCACTAATAAGAATATAGGAAAAAATGATTTATATTGGCTTCTAACCAAATCTTACATAGTTTGTATTCTCTCGTTTATAATTTTTCTAATTATTAAATAAAATAAATATTTAATTTGTTGGACAAAATATAGTTACATAAAAAAATAAGAGTCAAAATGACTAGTTAGATGACTAATTTATTTTTTGAATGTGCCATAAGAAGGGAGTGTAAGATATGGATGATAAAAAAAAGAACGGTAAGGATAAGAAACAACAAATTTTAGACATTGACTTTGTTGAAACAACATATGGCCCTATCGTAATTCATAGATACAAAGACAAAAGAACTAAAAACAGACCATATTAAATAAAGCTCTCATTGAGAGCTTTTTAAATTTAGTTTACTATTAATGATAATTTAATATCTTCTACATACTTATCATTTATTAAGGTACCAAAAACAATACCAGCGTCATCATTAATATTCTCATATAACAATTCTGTAATATTTTTTATTTCATGTAATCCTAAAGATTTATTTCCTGTAATATTTATAAGTATATTTTTCGCAAGCATTAGTCTTTTTACAATTTCTTTATTACTTAGTATTTCTTCAACAACTTTTCTTCCTCTATCTTTTCCATTAGCGGTTGCATAGGCAAAATAAGAATTTTTACCACCATTAAAAATCTTATAAAAATCCCCTACATTTAAATTAAATATTCCATTAAAATTTATTAATTCATAAAAATTGTTAGATAATTGGATAACATTATCCTCAAATTTTTCTCGTTCTACATTAAATATTGAACTACAACTTTCTGAAAGATATTTTAAAGAAGTTTTATATATTATATCTTGTAAATCATCATTGTTATATTCTTTACTTATCATAAGCAGATTAAGTATACCCATTTTACTCAGTAATTTACATGTATTTTCAATAAGAGTAGAATCTCTTTCATCTTTAATTGTTCCTATTACAATTGCTATTTCAGTATTATTGAAGTGTCTTGCAAGTCTTGTTTGTATTACTCCTTCATTATGATAAGAAATTTCCATTCTTCCTTTACTATTTAATAATTTCTCAATACAATCCCCTAAATAAATGTTTTTATCACAGTTATTTTGTATCTTGATTGTTTTATTAAGATGTATCGCGATTCTATTTGAATCCCAATACCTATGTATATTTAGGTTTTCCATCGCTTTAATACCACTTTCACCGCATGCAACAATAGTTATCACGTAAATCCCCCCAAATATTGTTTGCTATAATGTTATTGTAAACTTAGTTCCTTCACCTATTTCACTTTGTACACTTATTTCACCATCATGTCTTTTTACTATCTCATTGCACAAAGCTAATCCAATACCACTTCCAGGTTTATTTGTATCTACTTTAAAGAATTTTTTAAATATCTTATTTAAATTCTGTTTATCTATCCCTATTCCATCATCTAAAATTTCAATTTTAAATTTATCATCTTCAGAATATGCACTAACAGAAATATTTCCGTTATACTCTGTGAACTTATAAGCATTCTCAAGAAGATTAATCATTACTTGTATAAGCCTAGCTTGATCTCCCCATATGATTCTAGATTCCTCTTTTATATCGAGAGTCAACTTTATATTTTTTTCATTGGCTTTAACTTTATATTGATTTACCACGTCTCTAATTAACTTAATTATATCTACATTATTCATATCAAAACTAAATGAATTTTTTTGATATCTAGAAAAATCCAATAAGTCTTCTACAAGATTTATTAATCGCTTTGTCTCACTTTCAATTATTGACAACCCAAGTTTCCTGTCCTCTTCATCATCTTCAATCATCAAAGTCTCACTCCATCCTTGAATTGAAGTTAAAGGAGTTCTAAGCTCGTGAGAAATAGAAGATATAAAATCATTTTTTATCTTTTCACTTTTATCAATTTCTTCTGCCATATAATTAAATGTTTCTGCTAAATCACCAATCTCGTCTTCAGTAATCTTTTTAGCCCTTATTTTGTAATTACCACTGGCCATCTGTTCTGTAGCATTTTTAAGTTCCTGAATTGGTACTACAATACTTCTAGCTAATATTAATGACAACGCTAAAATTAAAAGGAGTACAAGTATTCCTACAACTATGCAAATTATCATGATATTTTTGATACCTACATCAATTTTTTCAAGTGATACACTAAAACGTACAACTCCTCTTGTTCTATTGAGATCTTTTATGGGTACTGAAATAGCATATATTTTTTCATAATCAGTAACTATATCATCTCTAAAGCTAATATGTCCTTTTTTTAAAGCTTCATTAACATCATCATCAGATGATACTTCATTCAATCTAACACCCGCACTATCCACAAGAATAGCTGCATTCATATCAATAATTTGAACTCTTGATTTTTCATCTGATAGAATTATTTTTCTATATATTTCTCTAGCTTTCTCATTAAAATCCTTATTAGGCATTATATCATTATATATCTCATTCACAGATGTAGCTCTATTGAAAAGATAATTTTTTATAGTACTATAATAATAATTCTGTGCGAAAAGTATAAATATTACCTCTAATGAAAATACAGTTAAAATAACAACAATAGAATAATTCAAAACTATTTTATTTTTGATTGTCTTCATTCTATTCTTCCTTTCGCCAGCTATATCCGTACCCCCATACCGTTTTTAAATGTTCTGGTTTTGAGGGTGAACCTTCAATTTTGCTTCTTATCCTTCTAACATTAACATCAACAATTTTATAATCACCTACATAGTCACTTCCCCAAACCTGATCAAGAATATCATTTCTGCTAAGTGGTTCACCTTTATGCGTCATTAATAGTTTTATAATAGAAAATTCTGTAGGAGTTAACTCAACTTCAACTCCATCTTTTTCAAACCTTCTCTGTCTTATATCAAGTTTAAAAGGCGATACCTCAAGAATATTTTCATCTTTATGTGCTAAAACTACTACCTCTTCAACCCTTCTTTTTTGTGCATGTACACGAGCTATAAGTTCTTTTACACTAAATGGCTTTACCACATAATCGTCTGCTCCATAACTTAAACCTGATATTTTATCTTCTTCTTGTCCTTTTGCTGTAACCATTATTACTCGAATATTTTTGTGTTTTTCTCTAATATACTTACAAACGTCAAACCCACTTATACCAGGCAACATAACATCTAAAAGAGCAATATCTATTTTTTCTTTTTCCAACTTTTCAATTGCCTCTTCTCCTGACGCTGCCTCAACAACAGTATATCCTTCTCTTTTTAGATTTACTTTTACAAAACTTCTTATGCCTAATTCATCTTCTAACAAAAGAATGTTCATACTCTTATCCTCCATTATCTCAATATTTCAAAATTCAATACAATTATCTCATCATCAACTTTTAGTTCTTTTCTAATTCTAGAGTCATTTTTATTATTATAAAACAAGAAGGTTTTTCCATTATTCTTTCCAATTACAGAATATTTTCTTCCTGCATCGCTAGCATTTTTATTAAATGTTTCATTAAAATATCTATCATCAATAACTATTAATCTAGCAAGCTCAATCTTTTCAATAGGGTATTTTTCTTTTTGATATATAAGCATGAATTTTTTATTCTTACTTTCATTTACCTCCATAATATACCTATCTTTCCATTCATTAGGCAGATAAAATCTAAATCCATTTGCTTGATCATAATAATTATCAACTTTATGTGTCAATCCACTTAAACCATCCCAATTGTACCATTTTTGTATTATTGGATTATCATTATTACTCGTTTCATCAAAATTCGCTTCTTCATACAAAATATTAATCTCTATAATTCCATCTTTATCAATATCTGAATCATTTGTACGAGTTATACTTTGGGTAATTCCAAAATTTTTTTCCTCTTTTGAAAACACTTTAGTTAACTTTCCATCTTTCTTTATTAAAAGTTCTGTATATCCTGAAATTATTCCTATTGGTACATCTACAAAAATTCCATTAATATCTTTTGTTGCCTTCCCACTATTAGCCAAAATACTTCTTACATTCCCATCACTAGGAATTATAATGCTGTTTATTTCTTGATTTTCAACCATTTCAATATTACAAAGGGTTGCATTCACTTGACTATCTTCAGTTATATTAAAAAGAACGATATCATCTATATTATCATTATCTAAATCAATAATCTCTACATCATCACATTTTTCTTGAAACCTTCTAAACATTTTTTCATTTTTTTCTGAGTACACTTCAACTCTAAATTTTCCATCCTCATCTAGCCACTTAACTATTATCTCATCTTTTCCATTATTATCAATATCTTTAAATATTATATCTTGAACATCCAATGCAGTTTCTTCAATAACATCCAATTGTTCCCATTTACCTAAATATTCTTTTAGAATCCCAATTCCATATTTGTTGAGCTTGTCTTTCACCTTATATACTGCTATAAGCTCATCTTTACCATCCCCTTTTAAATCAGCATAATTAATGGCAGCACTATTTTCAATATTTCTAGGTAAAATAAGCTCATTTGTTGATGGTAATTCGTCAATAACCTCTTGTGCCACAGTTATTTTCTTATCCATGTTCGGTTTTTGTATCATCTCTTCAGGTAAAGAGAATTCATCACACCCACTAAAAAAAATCATTCCTGTAATAATTAAAAATATATAAATTTTTTGTCTCATGAAGACCTCCAAAAAAGAACTTAATAGAGATTACTGTGGAATATCTCCTAGCCCCTCTATTCTACTTTTTACTAAAATAATTAAATTTTTTCATATGTAATTTATTCGTTTTCCCTTATTGATTATTTCCCATAATATAAATTTTACACCAAAACTGAAGTTTAATCAAAAAAAAGTACTTAAATCCTTTAATTAAATATTAAAAGAGTATTGCCAAGGCAATACCCTTTTAATATCATATCATTTAATTTACTTTTACTTCTGTCCAAATCCTATTATATTCATTAACAAATTCTCCTAAATCAACGAATACTTCACATTTCTCTAGTACCTCGTCTTCTGGATAAGCAGTTTTATTATTCCTTACTTCTTCTGGTAAAAGCTTGAAAGCTTCTTTATTAGGTGTAGAATACTCTATATATTGTATATTTTGTGCAGCCACCTCTGGTCTTGACATAAAATCAATGAATTTCTCAGCAAGCTCTTTATTTTGAGACCCTTTTGGTATACACATATTATCAAACCACATGTTACTGCCTTCTTTAGGTATAACATAAACAAATTTATCATCATTAGCTTGTATTTGACCTGCTTCTCCGGACCATGTTAAGAATATTGACCCTTCACCTTGCAACAGCATTGTTTTCCCTTGATCACCTGCATATATTGGCTTAACTAAATCCTTTTGACTTACAAGCTCATCCCTCGCAGCTTCTAATTCTTTAATATCTCTAGAGTTTTCTGAATAACCAAGTTTTCTAAATGCAGGTACAAGTGCATCTCTCATACTATCTATTATAAGAATTTCATTCTTATATTCTTCTTTCCATAAATCATCCCAACTTTTTATCTCTGATTTTATAGTTTCTGGATTATAAATTATTCCTAGTGTTCCCCAAGTATATGGAATAGAGAATTTGTTTTCTGGATCAAATGGTAAGTTCTTAAATCTATCATCTATAAACTTGAAGTTTGGTATATTATCATAGTTCAGTTCTTCAAGCATATTTTCTTTTATCATCTTAGAAATCATATAATCTGAAGGAATTATAATATCATAGTTATTCCCTCCTTTTTTGATTTTAAGATACATCTCTTCATTAGTTGAAAATTCTTCATAAACAATCTCTATACCTGTTTCTTCTTCAAACTTAGTAATAAGATCAGTATCAACATAGTCGCCCCAGTTAAATACATACAACTTCTGTTTATCTTTTCCTCCACATGAAACCAAGAGTGTAATTGCCATTAAAACACTAAATATTAAAACTAATTTTTTCTTCACTTTAATAGCTCCTTTCTATTTTCGTTCTTTTATTTATAATTAATAAAATTGATACCACAAAAGCAAACATTAATGTCAACACAGCATTAATTTTTGGATTTATTCCTCTCTTTGCCATTGAATAGATTGTTATAGATAAATTTGATACACCATTTCCTGTTGTGAAAAAACTAATTACAAAATCATCTATGGACAACGTGAAGGCCATTAACATCCCTGTTACTATTCCTGGTTTAATTTGTGGTAATATCACCTTTCTTAATGCATATGATGGTGTAGCTCCAAGGTCCATTGCCGCCTCAAGTGTATTTGAGGGCAACTGCCTTAGCTTTGGCAGTACCGAAAGTACAACATATGGTACGCTAAATGTTATGTGTGCTAATAACATAGATATAAACCCTAGTTTCAAACCAATTACCACATATAACGTCATTAATGCTATCCCTGTGACTATATCTGGATTAAGAATTGGCAAATAATTTATATTCAATACAATCTTCTGAGGTAATAATTTTAATTTATATATACCTATAGCAGCAATTGTTCCTATTACTGTAGAAACAGTAGAAGATATCAATGCTATTGATACAGTATAATAAAGAGATTTTAAAATCTGCCTATCTTTAAAGAGTTCACTATACCATTTAAGAGTAAATCCATTCCACTCTGCCGCTAACTTTGAATCATTAAATGAGTATACAATCATAATTATTATTGGAGCGTAAAGGAATAAAAATATAAGAAAGATATAAGACTTCTTCAAAAAGTTCTTTACCATATTTTACCTCCCCCTTCTTCTCTTTCAAATCTCTTCATTACTGCCATTGATATTAAAATAAATACCATAAGTATTAATGAAATAGATGATCCAAAATGCCAGTTTCCAACACTTAGAAACTGCTGTTCAATAAGGTTACCAATAAGCATATATTGTCCCCCTCCAAGTAACTTCGATATTACAAAACTACTTACTGCAGGCATAAATACCATAGTTATCCCAGATATTATTCCAGGCAAGCTCAATGGAATGATAATTTTCCCAAATACCTTTAGCTCATTTGCGCCCAAATCTCTAGCTGCCTCTATCAAACTCTTATCTATTTTACATAAGACAGTATAGATAGGTAATATCATAAAAGGTAAAAAGTTATATACCATTCCCAGTACAACTGCCCCATCCGTAAATAGCATTTTTATTGGATCAATTCCAAACATCCCTAAAAATCTATTTATCATGCCATTTTTCCCAAGTATTGTGATCCAAGCATAGGTTCTTAATAAGAAATTCATCCATAGTGGTACAATTATCAACATATATAAAATATTCCTTTTCTCATAAGGTAATGTTGTTAATATATATGCAAATGGATATCCAAGTACCAAGCAAATTATAGTTGAAATTACTGCTAATTTTAAAGATTTATATAATATATTAAAATATAATGGATCAAAAAACTTACTAAAATTCTCTAATGAAAATACCATCTGACCATCTATATCTGTTGTTATTCCGTAAATAAGTACCAATAACAATGGGATAACTATAAAAATTGTGCTCCATATTATGTATGGATAAGATAAACTTTTTTTCATCTCTATCCCTCCATTTTACGCATAACATGAATATCTTCCGGATATATGTCTATACCTATTTTCATTCCAACTGGGTTCATTACTGTACTATGAATCAACCAAGAGAATCCATTCGCTTCAGCTACCAACTCATAGTGAACTCCCTTAAATACAACCGATTTAATAATTCCTTCCATATTGCCTTGTCCACTCTTAACCATCTTAATATCTTCTGGTCTTATAACAATATCAACTTCACTGTTTTCATCAAATCCATAATCCACACATTCAAATTCTATTTCACAAAATTTAACTAGATAATCTTTAATCATAATCCCTTGAATAATATTACTATCTCCAATAAATTTAGCAACAAATGCATTTTTAGGCTCATTATAGATATCAACTGGAGTTCCAATCTGTTGAATTTTCCCTTGATCCATTACAACAATTGTATCTGACATAGTCAATGCCTCTTCTTGATCATGAGTAACATAAATAAAAGTAATTCCCAGCTTTTTTTGCATATTTTTAAGTTCAATTTGCATTTCTTTTCTTAGTTTTAAATCTAATGCTCCTAAAGGCTCATCTAAAAGTAATACTTCTGGTTCATTAATTAATGATCTGGCAATAGCAATACGTTGCTGCTGCCCTCCACTTAATGAATCAATACTTCTAGATTCATATCCTTTAAGCCCTACAAGCTTCAGCATAGATTTAACTCTTTCTTCTATTTCATTCCTATTCATCTTTTTTATTTTTAGCCCAAAAGCAATATTGTCAAAAATATTCATATGAGGAAATAAGGCATACTTTTGAAAAACAGTATTTATATTTCTCTTGTAAGGAGGAACATCGTTAATTTTCTTATCATTAAATAATACGGTTCCTTCTGTTGCATCCTCAAACCCACCAATTATTCTCAAAGTAGTCGTTTTACCACAACCACTTGGCCCTAAAAGTGTTAAAAACTCATTCTTTCTAATATATAAATTTAAATCATTTAAAACTGATGTTCCGTCATATTCTTTGTGTATATTTACTAAATCAATAATATTCTCTGTCACTATTCTCACCTCAAATTCTAAAATGAAGGCGGTGAACTAACCCACAACACCTTTGCAATACTTTTCCCTGAATTAGCTATGAAATGGTTTTTTTTACTCTTAAAATAAAAAACTTCTCCTTTTTTAGCTTTATATTTTTTATGACCTAAAAAGATCGTAATATTTCCTTGTATAACATAGCCAAATTCTTCTCCTACATGAGCCTCTTCTTCCTGATATCTTCCACCTTCTTCGATTGTTAATAATATAGGCTCCATCTCATTTTTTTGTGCATTTGGTACTAACCATTTTAAATTATATTTAAGCTCCTCATTATCAGTTTCAAATATATCCTCATTTTTGAATACTATCTGTTCATCTTCTTCTTCATTGAAAAAGTCTTTTAAGTTTGTTCCTAGACTACTTAATATATCAATTAAAGTGGCTAAGGATGGTGACGTTAAATCCCTCTCTAATTGAGATATAAACCCTTTTGATAGTTCACACCTTGTAGCCAATTCATCTTGGGTTAAATCTTTCTCAACTCTTAAGTGCTTTATTTTTTCTCCGATATCCATTCTTTCACCCCTTGCCTCGTAATTTTTATAAATTGTACTATTGTTTATATAAATTTACTCGTTGTATTTTTATTTATTAACCAAATCTATATTTTTATGTTTATGATTATTTTTATTCAATTATTATAATATTAAACATTAAGTTTATTCATACTAAACATATCGACTTTTATATTATACTATTTTTTATAAAATAATCAATATCTTTTTTCACTTTTTTATGTCAACTTTATAAATTTTCCCAAAAAAAAGACACGATACACGTGTTATTTATACTTGAATTCCACACAAAAAAAGCTGAAGATTATCTTCAGCTTTGGCAGGGGTAGCAGGAATCGAACCCACATCAACGGTTTTGGAGACCGCTGTTTTACCGTTAAACTATACCCCTTTACGACAAGATTTATTTTAACACATTTTCAGCTTGTACGCAAGACTAAATTCACATAAATAATTTTTCTAAATATGTGAAAAATACTTATATACCATAAAATTGGAGGTGTAACAATGAATTATTCTAGTTCATCAAAAAATAATCCCATCATTAATACAATTGAGTTGAATGCTCTTTTAAATCTACTTGAAGAGAAAGGTATTATTAATAAGCAGGAATATATGCATACTGTTATTAATGTAAGTTCTTCGCTCTTAGCGGAAGCAGAAAGAAAAGGTTATGTTGATAAAAGACTACGCTCTGAAATTATTTCTTCAATATACAATGATTTAAATTAATAATCACTTATTTAATTCTTTAGCATAAAATATACTGATACAACACCTAAGAGTTTGATAAACCTTATGATAAGGAGGAATTATGATGAACAACTGTTACCCATGTAATAGAAATTGCAACAATTACATTCAACGACGTCCTAACAATTGCTTTTGGGAAGGCATAATATTTATAATTGCTTTATTCTTCTTAGTATGTCCATTTGGATTTCTAGGAGGATTCCCAGCATTTGGCCTTTTCATATAGTATATAGCAAAGCACAGCTAGGTAGCTGTGCTTTAATTGATAATTAAGAATGATGGATGTTTCAGCTTGCACAGAAACTAAATTTTATTATTCTTTAGACTAAGAAGCTTTTACTCATTTTCTCAAGGAAAAATATTGTGTTTAAGTTACATTGTTTCAAAAAATGAAACGAGCAAACCAGTTATTGTCCAAGGAACACTATAATTAAAATTTCACAGAGTGAAGTTTCAATCATTATCAATTATCCATTATGATTTTATAAACCTCTCAATTTCTTAAAATAAAGAATGGGCTATCTCAAAAGTAAAATTTTGAGATAGCCCTGAGTTTTATTTTAAATTTAAATTTTTGAACTTATCACCAAATAAGTCTCCTAAAGTCTGCATATCATCCGCATCATTAAACTCATCAAGGTTTATAACGGGCTTTTCTATTGCCTCTTTAATGCTTAAACCAATCTTTCTATTATCCTTATCAATACTAATAATTTTAACCTTTACAGTATCACCAATATTTAATACTTCTTTAATATTACCAACTCTCTCTTCGCTTATCTGAGAGATATGGATTAATCCTTCAATATCTTGGTTGATTTTTGCAAATGCTCCAAAATCCATTATTTTAGTAATCTTGGCGTCAACAATATCTCCAGATTTTAAAGTTGTTATTTGATTATCCCATGGATGTTCCATTGTATCTTTCATAGATAAAGAGATTCTTCCTTTTTCACTATCTATAGATAATACGTAAACTTCAACCTCATCTCCAACTTTAACAACTTCATCCGCATCTTTAACTCTCTTCCAAGATAATTCAGTGATATGAACCAACCCTTCAACTCCACCAATATCCACAAAAGCTCCATATTTAGCTGTTTTAGTTACTACACCTTTTCTTTTTTCTCCAGCTTTGATTGTAGCAAAAAGTTCTTTTTTCTTTTCTTCTCTCTCTTTTACCTCAATTACTCTTCTAGATAGAACTAACTTTTTCTTACTCTTATCTAACTCAATAACCTTAACTTCAAGCTCAACGCCCACGAATGATGCTAGATCTTTAACATAATCTGCACTTAGTTGAGATGCTGGAATAAACCCTCTTACTCCTTTGATCTCAGTAACTATTCCACCTTTAACTACTTCTTTTACTTTAATAGTTATTGTTTCTTCTTTATCCATTACCGCTTCTAATTCATCCCATACTAGTATTGCTTCTGCTCTTTTTTTAGAAAGAAGAACATTACCATTCTCATCTTTGCTCTTTACTACATATACCTTTACTATATCGTCAACCTTAAGTACTTCTCTTGGATCTATATCTTGGTTACTAATCTCATTTTTAGGTAAAATTCCATCTGCCATATGTCCAATATTGATTATAGCTTCATTTTCATTAACCGAAATTACTTTACCTTCTAAAATTTGACCATGATTAATTCTCTTCATAGAAGCTTCAATTTCATTTATCATTTCATTCATATTATTGTGTTGTTCAGTCATTTTCATCTCTCCTTTTTAAATTCCCCATGAATTCGAGTTGTTTCTATTATACCATACTTAATATTATATCAAACTTATCCTTATCATTGTATATTTAATTAATTTTTACCACAACATTTTTTATATTTTTTCCCACTACCACAATAACAAGGATCATTTCTTCCTATTTTCACTTGTGATACTTCATTCTCAGTAAAAGTTTCTACTTCTTTTGGTGTATGTCCTTTAAGTGCCCAATTAACAGTATCGTCTCTAAAACTAATAAGATTCTTTAATAACTTAGAATATATATTCATATCATTTACAACCAAATTATGGCTTAAATACTCCATAACAAATTGTACATCTTTATCGTTTTTTATTGCATATTCACATGCATCAATTATCTCCTCTGCATCATATTCCTCCATGTTATATGACATAAGAAGTAACTCCTTTAATTCATATCTGCTCCCACTATTTCTTATATATCCTTTACTACCAAACTCTTTTATTTTATCTAAACTATATTTTTTGTAATCATAGTCACATTTTTGCACTTTTTCAACAATATCAAAATGATCATATACATCATTATTACAAATATAATCACCATAAATTATAAATTCATTACTTTTATATGCATATCTTTGTAACATAAACTGTATGAACCATTCATATTCTATATTGCCATCAATACTTCTCTCAACTAATTCTATACATTGAGATATACTTAACACACCATATACATCTAAGTATCCCCTTGTTAAGTTCAAAATATCATCATTTCTAATAATCATTTTATGGAAATGCTTGTCCTTTTTTAATTCTAAAAATATTTCACTAAATTCTTCTGGACAAATCACAGATTTGTTACCATCAATAATTCCAGTATAGGTAAGACCCAACTTTCTGAAATAAATTATAGCTTTTGAACTCATACTCAAACTAATTTGAACTTGTTTATTTATAAACGAATCTAATTCACTTACTCTATCACTGTCAAAATACTTCATTCCTATTGAAAAATCTTTTTCCATCGATGACTTAATTCCTTGAATCAAGTCACTTTTCTTAGCCGTACTAGCTAAAGTAACATTCCATATTTTCTTTAGTTCTTTAAGTTCTGCCACTGTAAAAGTGTTCAGTAAATCTTCTAGAGAAGATTTACTTGATATTTTCTTAAACATTTTTTCAAAATTATTCTTTTTATTTTCGTCTTGCACATTATTTATTTTGTCTAATGTTTCTAAATGTACATTCTGATTTTTTTCACTGATTTTATTATTAACCACCATAATTTCCTCCTACAAATCATTCTAACTAAATTTAAAATATATATAATCACCAGTAAACTACTTTAATTTTACCAGTATTTGTCTTTAAATACAAGTTTTGCATAAATTATATTTATTAAAAAAAGCGCAACATTTGAATTATAACATATAATAAAAATATTTCAAAACCGATTTATTTCGTGATATTATTCAGAGAGTTATACTTTTAAACTATTGTTTCTACCTTGGTTAATAACAATGTATTTATCTAAATAATATCTTTTTCAAATAACTTCTTTAGATTTCTTCTAATTTGTAAGATTATCTATAAATGTGAATAAAAAATAATCAGTAACGCAAACTATTAGTGAGAATAATCAGAATTTTAACAATAAAACTTCGCTACATGAATACACATATGTTATAATATAAATAAAGATATAACTTGTTTATACTATTAATATCATATTCAATGGCTTAGACCCTATGCGGCTAAGACCTGAAGAGGTGAGTTACAGGAGAACTATTATCTCCATTAACTCACCTTTTTTCATTGAAAAATAGTGCACAGCACACTGTACGTTTAAAACAAATTGAGAATTGAGAATTGAGAATGATGGATGTTTCTGCATACGCAGAAATTACATTTTGTTTGTCTTTCGGGCAAGGGGTTTTTACTCATTTTATCTGGGATAAAATATTGTATTCGAAGTACAAAATTTCATTCAATAGAACATGTTAAGATCATTGTTCATTTCCTTAAACCCTACACTCTCAACTTCTACTCTATAACCGCTCTATGTGGTTTTCTCAGTTTATAATAGTAATATTCTTTATATCCTAAATCCTTTAATACCTCTACTGCCGCTTTGTGTTTGCACCCTAATTTTTCAGTACTATGAGCATCTGAACCTATTGTGATTAAATTTCCCCCTAGCTCTTTATATAGCTTTAGAACTTCTATACTTGGAAATAATTCATTTACTCCACTATCTAATCCTGATGTATTTACTTCTATAGCCTTGCCTCTTCTAATAACATTTTTTAATATTTGGCCGATTATTACTTTAAAATCATCGAATTCATAGTTTCCTAAAGTATCGAATGCATATCTTTTTAAAAGGTCTATGTGCCCTAAAATATCATATTCTCCTTTTTCTGATACCTCAAGCACCTTCTTGAAATAACCTTCATATGCTTCTCTATTACTTTTACCTTCGATGAATTTTCTTAGCTTAGGACCATCTATATCATGAACTGATCCAATAATAAAATCTATGCTTTCATCCTTCACAATTTTTAATATACTATCAGTATTATATTGTGGGCTACATATCTCAAGACCTTTTAATATTTCAAGTTTCCCTTTAAACCTGCTCCTACATTGTTCAATCTCTTCATAGTATTTTACAAAATTCATATGACCAAAGGTAGGTAATCTTTCAATAGTTGAAAAATGCTCACCAAATCCTATTATTTCTATTCCTTCATTAACTGCTTTTTCACACATATTCTGAATCTTTTCTATACTATCAAAAGAATTATCCGTATGTATATGATGATCAATTTTCTTCATGTCTTACCCCCTCGAAAAAAAAAAGCACGTCAAGTCGTGCTTTTTAAACAATAATAACGTCCTTGCACCCATTCTGAGTGGCAATTTCCTTTAAGTATTCCATATATGAATCCAATGGACTCTCAATACCTTTTAAGTCTTTTCTTACTCCATATTTTCTATACTTAATAAGTTTATATCTTATGTTATCATTAATTCCTGAAATCAATTTTGAGGTTCTCTCAACTGTTTCAGAATTATTAAGTATTTCAGGAACAATTACAGTTCTCACTTCAAATATTTTATCATCTTCACCTAATCTCACAATATTTTCAAGCACATTCTCATTACCTTCTCCAGTAAGCTTAACATGTTCATTGATATCATATGCCTTTAAATCAAACATAACCTTATCTGTTACTTCTAACAGTTCTTTTTTATTCCACAATGCCACAGTTCCATTAGTATCGATAAAATTTGTTAAGCCCATCTTTTTAGTAATACCGAATATCTGAGTAATAAACTCTGATTGAAGAGTACATTCCCCACCTGACACAGTAATCCCTTGTATAAAAGGTCTATATTTATTAATTTCTAGGGCAACTTCCTCTACTGTCATTACTCTCACTTTTGGTGTGCTAAGATTTTGACATACTCTAATACATTCATCACAATCAGTGCACTTTTTTTCATCCCATATGACTTTTCCATTCTCTGTTCTTCTAATAGCTCCAGCATGACAATTCTCTATACATTTACCACAATTATTGCATACATTAATTGTTTCTGGATTATGGCAGTATAAACAGTTAATATTACATCCCTGCAAAAAAATTGCAGTTCTATTGCCTGGCCCATCTACTGAACTAAAGGGAATAATTTTATTTACAATTGCTGTTTTCATACTTTATTCTCTTCTCGTTTTTCGTTCCAAAACTCTTTGGTTCTTAGTAGCTCCAGCCCCTAGAACTGTAGTGTCCCTTAGTACTGCCTCTCCCTTTTCAACTTTCTCAATTTCTGATCTTTTTACAAGATACCCAGTAATTCTGATAACATCACAATCACTTGCATAAGGTGAGAAATATCTCACTCCTATTTTAAAACTTCCCTTTATTATATCCAGAATATACTGTGGATTTTTCTTAACAGTAGTATCAAAGCTAAAAATATCACCTATTCCTGATGGAAAATACTTATGGAATTTAGAACATACTTTTAAATGATCAAATATTTCTGGTTCATCCCCTATTGGTATTCTACAACCAGGTGCTATACCGTTATCTGTATCAATACCAACTTGAGCATGTAACATAAATTTACCATTTGTAAACTTACAGTGTTTATTATAATGATTGCTAACCATTTGATTAAGTCTATCTATTATCTCAACGCCTAATTCAGTTGCAACTTCACTATGTCCAAATTTTTCTTCAAGGCTTTCACATTTTAATAATTTATTTACACAATCAGCAATTCCAACTTCACCAAACATTGCTGTGAAATTATCACTATTAATCAATCCTTCTTTTAATAAGAAATGATTTTCAAAAAAACCGCTCTCTTCAACTAGGAAATTAATTCTCATATCAATATATTGCAACATCTTATCAACCGCATCTGGAAATAATTCATTCATGAAATGTTCCTTATTTTCAGCAAGATCAACAAGTCTTCCAAAATTCAATCTAACAAGTGTATATGCTCCCCCACCAATTTTAAGTCCATTATAACAACTAGCAATTCCATAATCCACTAGTTCTTCAGTGAACATCTTATGGTTAGCAAAACTTGGTTTTGCAGTTATCAATGCTGTGTTTACAGCATCTATTGCAAAATCATTTTGGGTTATCTCTTCATCATATTTAAATGTAATATTTGGTATAGGTACTTCAAGCTCTCTCTGAACTTTTAAAATAATTTCTCCAGCTTTTGTTTTTTCTGGTCCAATATTAGCATGACAAAATGAATCTGTTATTGTTCTATCTATATGAAGCATAAAAAATTTTATAGCTTTATATGCCTCTTCCTCATCATTTACAAATGGCTCTAAAAGTTTATCAATATTCCCAATATAAACAGGGAAAGTTGTTATTGAAGGTACATGTTTATACAGAATAAGCAGATTATTCACAGCCTCCCAAATATCAGTTGGTGGTTGTAACTTTAAAAATTCACTTCCCTGTTCCATGAACTTCTTATAATCTGGCACAATATATCTTGGTCTATATGGAGCATTTCCTTCACCTAAATCACATATCACTCCACTATCTCTATACCTTTGTATTTCTTCAGTAATTGCTAGAACATTAATAGAGTTTTCTGCTGCTCTCGCAAGTGCTATTACTCTTTGTTCGAAAGTAAGTGTCTTATCTTTTATAATATTTAGAACATCACTCATAATATCCCTTCCTTTGTATGATTTTTAGTAAATTCTTTACTATCCAATAATCATTATTAATTATATTATATCATTTAATTTCCAGTTTTCCACCCTTTACAGTAATATTAATAACTTCATCTTCATCTTCATCAAAAAGTATTTTATCTACCAAAAGACTTTTAACATTCTTATCAATATATCTATAAATTTCTCTAGCACCATACTTCTTTGAATAAGCATTCTTAATTATATATTCTATTCCTTCATCTCCAATTTCGATTTTCTTACCTTTTTTCACAAGTTTTATATTAATCTCATTGAAAATTTTATTAATAATGCTTTTAACTTCAGCTTCTCCAAGATGATTAAATATAATCACATCATCAAGTCTGTTGAGAAACTCAGGCGAAAAACTTTTATTAAGTTCATCTTTCACTGCATCATTAACCATTGTTCTATCTCCAAACCCAATTCTATCCTTACCCATATCTTTAGCACCTGCATTAGAGGTCATAATTATTATTGTATTTCTAAAATCAGTCTCAGCTCCACTACTGTCAGTTAATGTACCATAATCCATAACTTGAAGAAGTATATTAAAAATATCACTATGAGCTTTTTCAATCTCATCAAGTAAAACCACACTTCTAGGAGAATTTTTCACTTTATCTGTTAAAAGCCCACCTTCTTCGTAGCCAACATATCCCGGAGGTGCTCCTATTAACCTAGCAACTGAATGCTTTTCCTGATATTCACTCATATCAAACCTTAAAAACTTCATATCCATTAGCTTTGAAATCTGTTTTGCAAGTTCAGTTTTACCTACTCCTGTAGGCCCAACAAATAATAAATTCCCAACAGCTTTATTTTCATCATTGAGACCTGAATATGCTCTTTTAATAGCTTCTACAGTAGTCTCAATCGCTTTGCTCTGTCCATAAATCTTACTTTCAAGATCACTTCTTAGTGATTTAAGTTTATCTAAATTCGTTTTTCCAACACTCTCCTGTGGGATTCCTAACATTTTTGATATAACTCTTTTAGCATCTTTTCCATGAATTGAAACTCTCTCATATTTACTACTTTTACCCTCTTTAAATTCAATAAAACTATATTCCTTGATACTATTATCTGTCTCTTCTGTTGTGTCTTCAGTTATTTCAGAAAACTTCTCATCCAATTTTTCCATTTTAATATATGAACCAATCTCATCCATTAAATCAATTGCCTTATCAGGAAACTTCTTATCTCTAATATATCTGTCTGATAACTCAATGATATTATATATTGCCTTATCACTATACTCAACATTATGAAAATCTTCATATTCTGCCTTAACGCCATTCACAATTTTCATGGTTTCTTCTTTAGTGGGTTCTATTACATCAATCTTTTGAAATCTTCTATAAAGCATAGAATTCTTAGCAATATACTTATTGTATTCTACATAAGTTGTACTTCCTATAAATTTTATATGCCCATCTTCAAGATAACTACTCAACATATTAGAAGCATCCATAGTACCTCCAGATATAGCCCCTGCACCAATTATTGTATGAATTTCATCTATATATACAATTGGATTATCATACTTAGATATCTCATTTAATATATTCTTAAATCTTTCTTCAAAATCCCCTCTATATTTTGTACCAGCTAAAATTGCTCCCATATCTAGACTAAATATCTTAGCATTCTTTAAACTATCATTTATTTCTCCATCCTCAATCTTCTGTACTATTCCATAAACTATAGATGTTTTACCTACTCCAGCTTCACCTACATGAATTGGGTTATTCTTTCTTTTTCTTAATAATATTTGCACTGTTCTTTTAATCTCATCTTCTCTACCAATAATTTTAGATATCTTGCCTTCTTTATATTTATCATTTAAGCAAATTGCATAATCACTTATCAATTTGTTTTTATTTTCAATTACATTCTCTTCTACTTGCTCAATTTTTTCAATTTTTGTGTTAGTTCTAAGGATATCTAATCGTTGTACTCCTTGTTTCTTTATAAAGTAACTTGCATGTGACTCTTCAAGATCATATATTGCAACTATCACATCCTTTAGTTCTATTATCTCCCTTTCAGATGAAATCACTTGTGTTGCCGCAGTATTGAACATCTCATTTGTTCCATATGTTTGAATTGGTTCTTCTTCATAGTCTCCTTCAATCTCAGTATCTAAAAATTCTTTCAAATCTTCTATAAGTTCCATATAATTCACACCGCACTCACTCATAAACATCTTTCCATCATCAAAACCTAGTACTGAATACAATATGTGTTCAGGTGTAATATATTTATGTTTACCCATCTTTGCTTCACTATATGCTGCAACCAATATTTTATTTAAAGTATCATCTAGTCTCATTTCCCTACTCCTCTTCTATAGTTAAATTAAATGGGAATCCTTCGTTTTCTGCAATACTCATTGCCTCTAATGTTTTTGTTTTTGCAATATCCAAACTGTAAATTCCCGCTATTCCATATCCATTCTCATGAACCTCATACATAATATTAGTAGCTTCTGGTACACTTTTCCCAAATATTTGAACCAGCACTTCAATAACAAACTCCATAGATGTATAATCATCATTGTGCATTATCACCTTATATTTCTTAGGCATTTTAATCTTTATATCATCTTTACTTTTAACATTTCCACATTCATTCATATCAATCACTCCATTTTAATCTAGATTAATTATCATGCTTGTTATTAATGCTAATTCTTCCAACTTTTCTCTTTACTTCATCTATAAATTGAAAATTAACTAGCATAATAATCAACAGTATACTGCTTAATAATATTAAAGACACATTTTTTCTTTTCAACAACTTTTCCCCTATCTATACTAAATAATTTTATATATCTATAATAGTTGATTATTATGTATGCTTCAAGTACAATAATTTTTTTGATAAACTTTGGCATTTAATTGGAGGATTTTAACGTAAAAAAGAGATAACTAAAAATAAATTCTGATTTCAGTGTTAAAATCTCTTGCACTTTTCATCTCTGCGTGTTATATTTATATAGCACCAAGCAAGGCCCATTGGTCAAGCGGTCAAGACACCGCCCTTTCACGGCGGTAACAGGGGTTCGATTCCCCTATGGGTCACCATAATGTGGGAGCATAGCTCAGCTGGGAGAGCACCTGCCTTACAAGCAGGGGGTCACAGGTTCGAACCCTGTTGTTCCCACCACAATCTTTATAATGACGAAGAAAAATAACAATGTATTGTCACAAAAATGTTTTTGGCTTTGAAAACTTTCAAGGTCGAGGAACAAGGTGAACGAGCAACAGAACGTACATAGGTACTTGAGTAGCGCAGTGAACCGAAGTGAAGAAGAGATTGGAATTTTTCAAAGTCAAAAATATGGCCCAGTGGCTCAGTTGGTTAGAGTGCCGGCCTGTCACGCCGGAGGTCGAGGGTTCGAGTCCCTTCTGGGTCGCCATTTAATTTAATAATTTTAATACAAATTTGGGAGCATAGCTCAGCTGGGAGAGCACCTGCCTTACAAGCAGGGGGTCACAGGTTCGAACCCTGTTGTTCCCACCAAATATGGGCGAGTTCCCGAGTGGCCAAAGGGGGCAGACTGTAAATCTGTTACGTTTCGTTTCGATGGTTCGAATCCATCTTCGCCCACCATATTAAAAAAACATCTGATATTTATCAGATGTTTTTTTAATGTATATTTTAATATTTTATTTTTTCACCTATTAATCTTAAAGATCGTTTTGCTTCACATTTTATTATATCATTTTTATTACTATTCAAAACTTCTTTTAGGACATCTATGCTATCTTGTGTCCTAAAAGCAGAAAGACACAGTACACATTTCCAAACAATTACATCATTTTCAGAGTACTTTCTCATTATACCAATAATGTCTTTAAACAACCACTCATTAGCATACTCCTGATTATAATACAGCATAAAGCCAATTGCATCTATAACTTCCGAAATTTTATCTTCATTATTACTATTTAGCGCATCAAATAATACAGATAAGATTTCCACATCCATTTTCCCCAAACTTCTTGCTATAATATCTCTTGGTAATGGATAACTATTTTTTTTAGAAACTTTCTCGGGTAAACACCTATGTTGGTTATTCCCTATACATCCCAAATATCGTATCATTTGTTTTGTAGTTTCGATACTGCCCTTTTCAAGAGCGTTACAAATCTCAATCTTTGTATAAAGGCATTTTTCAATACACAGTCTTTCTAATAGAATTTTTACAAATTCTAAATCTTTAATCATGCATCGTTCTGATAACAATTTTACTGCAACTGACCTTTCAACAGACTTCGAAGAATTAATTAGCTCAATTAAATCCTCATTAGTACATTTTTGAAATTTATTAATATCTTCAGTGGTAATAAAACCACGTTTCCTTAAATCTTCATTACTGCTCTTCATAAACCAACGCCCCTCACTTTAATTAACTATATCTATAGACTTAAATGATATAATGCTATGAAATACTCTTTCATTAACAATGTAACAAAAATAATATGACAACTTAATGTCATATTTCTAGTATCAACACAATAACTTTATACCTATTACTCGTTTCATTCTAAATGAAACGAGTAACCGGATCTCTTTCCTTCACCAATAATATAAAATTTCACGGAGTGAAATATCAATCATTCATTCTCCATTCTACATTATCAATTCTCAATTATGTGCTAAAATGTTCCTATTCTTTTAAATGGAAATATAATCACCCTTGCTTTTCCCAAAATTTTCTCTTTAACTATGTACGGTTCATTCCAATATCTTGAATCCTTTGAATTCGTTCTATTATCTCCTAAAAAGAAAAACGAATCATCAGGGACTTTGTACACTCCACCCCTTAATCCTGGATATACTTCCTTTGTTCTAACTTGATTCTTTACATATTCCTCCTTAATGATTTCTCCATTGATATAAACTTCACCACTATCAGTTATATTAATCTCATCACCAGGCAGTCCAATTACTCTCTTAATTAATTTTTCCTCTAATTCATCAGATTGAAAAACTATAATATCTCCTCTTTTAATATTTCCCTTATTGTATATCCTTGTAACCATTATCCTATCATTTGGCATTATAGTCGGTTCCATGGAACCAGTAGGAACTACAATATTAAAAAAAACAAATCTATTAAGAAGTAAAAACACAATATACGCCCCTACAATAGGCACTCCCCATTCGATTAATATATACCTTATAAAACTCTTTTTCTCCTTGCTCAAAATCTCACCTCATAATCATATAATAGTATGTCCATATACTGTACACCTTCAACTATTAAAATAGTAAACCTCTTTATATATATATGTCAATGTTTATTTAAATTCCCCTCTTCCTTGTATCAATATGCCCACTCCTCATTCTACTAAGTTATTCATTTAAACATGTATATTATTCCTATTAGTGCATAAGTCAAACTACTTCCAAAATCCATAAAAACTGCTTTTGAAGTTTCCCTTATAGCATGTGATGGTTGACCTAATTTCTTATATATTTATCAATATATATAACTAAATTAATTAATGTTCTTCACAATAATAATAAAACATAGAATGTTTCCCAAATAAATCATCCATTCTTAACCTTCTCACCCCCAATAGTTTTCTTCATACACCTTTTTGTGTATTCAACGATCAATTCATCTAACTGTTGACTCAGCTCAATTATTTCTTGATCTACCAAAGTAATCCCACCCTTCTTCACAGCTGAGTTTAGCTTTTCTTTATAAAAATCAATTTCTTTTTTAATAGTTATGCAATTTATATTATTCATCACAAGCTATTACCCACCCACCTTCAAATCTCTTATTCCTTCAGTATAAAACCTCTTTTATTCATTTTAACACCAATAGAAACAAAAATTTGTTACATTCTGTAGAATTATATTTTTTTCATTAACTTTATGTAGAATCAAATTATACTTTGAATTTAAACACACATGATAATTCGCTTATTAAATTCTATATCTTTTATAACGTAATTTAAAGACTAGAATAAAAAACCTCATATTCTCTAAAAATCTATAGAAAATATGAGGTTGCATTATTTATATTTAATTTTCATTGTCAATATTGTACTAGCAAATATTAAAGTTATTGAATTAGCAATTATTACTGGAAAATCCTTTATACTTATTCCATATAAGAGCCACAATAACACCCCTGCCGTGAACATACTGTACATACCCAATGATATGCCAGAAGTATTCTTTTCTTTAATAACCTTTATTGCTTGGGGTAAAAAAGAACTCGTGGTCAACACCGCTGCTAACAGCCCTACGTACTCCATGCTCTATTTAAGCTCTAACTTAACAACTGATTCTATATGAGCTGTCTGAGGGAACATATCCACTGGCTGAACTTCTACAGTTTCATATCCTTTCTCATCTAGAAGCTTAAGATCTCTTGCTAGTGTAGCAGGGTCACAAGATACATAAACAATCTTCTTAGGCTTCATTTCCCCAAGTGCATTGATTAATGATATATCGCAACCTTTTCTTGGAGGGTCCACAACAACAACGTCCGCTTTAATTCCCTGTTTTATCATGTTAGGAATAATCTTTTCAGCTTCTCCTACTATAAATTCTGCATTATTAACATTATTTTGCATTGCATTCTTCTGAGCATCTTTTATTGCTTCTAGAACTATCTCTACTCCGTAAACCTTCTTTGCTTTCTCGGAAAGGAATAATGATATAGTTCCTGTTCCACAATAAGCATCAAACACAACTTCTTCCCCTGTTAAATTTGCATATTCAAGCACTTTATTGTAAAGCACTTCTGTTTGAACAGGATTAACTTGGTAGAAAGATAATGGAGATATATTAAATTCGAACTTTCCAATATAATCCCTAATATATTCTTTACCCCAAAGAGTTTTACACTTATCTCCTAAGATAACGTTAGTCTTCTTTGTATTTACGTTTTGTATTATACTCGTTACCCCTTCTACATTCTTCTGAAGCACATCAACAAAAGGTTTTATGTCTGGTATTTCTACTCCATTTGTTACAAGAACAATCATTACCTCTCCAGTTACAAAACCTTTTCTCACCATTATATGTCTAATAAGTCCTTCATGCGTTTCTTCATCATATGGCTTTATGTTATATTTAAACATCCACCTTCTCGTATATTTAATAATTTTATCAGCCACTTCATCCTGGATATAACACACATTCATATTAATTATTTCGTGGCTTCTAGCAGCAAAAAATCCAATGCTCACGCCATTATTAGAATTTGTCTTATTTATACCAACTGGCAACTGCACCTTATTTCTATACGAATAAGGTTCTTCCATCCCTAATGTTGGATGCATGATTACATTCTTAACATTTCCTATTCTCGTTATGCAATCAAGTACTCTGTTTGTTTTGAATTGAAGTTGTCCTTCATAAGAAAGATGCTGCAGATTACAACCTCCACATCTGTTATATAAATTACACTTTGGCTCTCTTCTTTCATTTGACGGCTCAATAATTTCCATTATTTTACCGTAGGCATATTTAGATTTGACTTTAATTATCCTTGCTTTTACAAGTTCTCCATCTATACCCTCTTCAAGAAATATCGGAAACCCGTCAATCTTAGCAATTCCTTCACCATTATATCCCATTGCCTCTATTCTTAAATCTACAACTTGATTTTTTATTACAGGTAAACTTTTATCCATCTATTAATCACCTTTCTGGTTTGTTTTTTGGCATGTGAAAATAAATAACAAATCAAATAGACGAGTATACTGACTTGTTATTTATTTGAACTTGCCTTATCTCTAGTAGACCCTATTCTTTAGTATACCAATTATTTGAGCTATATTCCATTAAAACTTTAAAATATCAATAAAAAAATGCACGGTTTACCGTGCATTAATTGAAAATTTTTTTTAGATTCTGATTTTATTATTCTACAAAGGTATCACAACAAGTCCTACTACTTGATAGTGCACCTGGACCACTCACGTGGACATCACTTGCATTGCATAGCATATTTTCATTATACTTACAACTTTGTGCCTCACACCTTATATTTGGTGACATTTCAATACTCTCACTATTAAACAATTGTTTTATTTGACCTGGAATATTTAGATTTGTAATATTTGACAAAGAACTTTTTAATCCTTTTTCTTCAAAAGTGCTACATTCAGTACTTATACTTGTATGTGCTGATGCTCCTGCAACATTAATATTTCTAGCACCACATAATCCCGAAGCATTATTAACACAATTTGCAGCATTACAACTTAACCTAGTCATAGATAAATTCCTCCTATTGATATTTTTTTCTTTGTAATTAGGATTATCTATCTATGATATTTTTATGCAAAACGAACGAAAAACTAATGGATAATTGATAATGTATAATGGATAATGATGGATGTTTCTGTTAACGCAGAAACTACAATTTATTGTTATTTAGAACAATATGATTTTACTCATTTTATCTGCAATAAATATTGTATTTCAAGTACGATGTTTCATTTTCATATTAAACAGATTAACCCCATTGTCCAAGGGAAAAAATTAAAATTTCTCGTTGAGAAATGTCAATCATTCTCCATTCTCCATTAAAAAACACACCCGAAGGTGTGTTTTAATTTATATTATTCAGCTTTTCCTGCTATAACAATTCCTCTTTCTCCTTCAACTGTTACGAAAGATCCTTGTTTAAGAATTTTTGATGCTTCTTTTGCATTTGCTATAATTGGAATCTCTTTAGCTGTACATTCAATTACAACGCTAGAGCTTACTTGATCATCTTCTACTATTATTGCACTTACTTTATCTAAAACTGAAAGATAAGAGTTATCTAAAGTTTCACATACAAGTACATCACCTTCAAATATTACATCTCCAGCTTCATCAACATTTTTAACGATTTTAACTGAACCGTAACCACTCTTCTTTACTATTCCCTTACCATTAACTAATACGTCACCTACAATGTGTACTTTCATCATATTAGTGCTTCCTGCATAGTTCATTGGTATACCTGCTGCTATAACAACAAGGTCTCCTTTAGAAAGATGACCACTTTCTACAGCTATATCTACTGATGATTCGATTAGCTCATCTGTTGAAGCCTTCTTCTCAGCAACTATTGGGTAAACTCCCCATCTTAAAGCTAATCTTCTAGCTACGTCATCATATGGAGTAACAGCTAAGATTGTACAATTCGGTCTGTACTTTGAAACATTATTTGCTGTCTGACCACTTTGTGTAGCAGTTATTATAGCTTTTGCCTTTAATGCAGCTGCACTTGTACAAACTGCTATACTTATTGCATCTGGAATACTTGTGATTTTACTATGACTTCTTTCATCTAAAGCATCTTCTTTAACAGAGTTTTCAGCAGTCATTGCTATATTAGCCATTGTTTTAACAGCTTCTACTGCATATCTACCTTTTGCTGTTTCACCTGATAACATTATTGCATCAGTACCATCAAATATAGCATTAGCTACGTCTGATGCCTCTGCTCTTGTTGGTCTTGGATTTCTAATCATAGAATCAAGCATTTGAGTTGCAGTAATAACTGGTTTTCCAGCTTCATTACATTTTTTAATCATCATCTTCTGAGCTAATGGAACTTCCTCTGTAGGAATCTCAACACCTAGATCTCCTCTAGCAACCATAATACCGTCAGAAAGCTTGATAATTTTATCAATATTATCAACACCTTCTCTATTCTCTATCTTAGAAATGATTTGGATATGCTCTCCACCGTTTTCACTTAAGATTTTTCTTATTGCGACTACATCTGAAGCTTTTCTTACGAATGAAGCAGCTACGTAATCAATTCCCATAGTGATACCGAACTTAAGGTCAGCTATATCTTTTTCTGTTAATGCTGGAAGATTAATAGCAACACCAGGTACATTAACACCTTTTTTTGTACTAACTAATCCATTGTTTAATACAACACAGTGAATCTTGTTATCTTCAATGCTAACAACACTTAACCCAACAAGTCCATCATCAATAAGGATTTTATCTCCTTCTTTAACATCTTTGTAAAGATCTTCATATGTAACGTTACACTTAGTCTCATCACCAATAACATCTTCACCACAATAGATTACAAATTCGCTACCTTCAATTAATTCAACTTCTTTAGCAAATTCACCTGTTCTAATTTCTGGTCCTTTTGTATCTAAAAGAATTGCTACGTGTTTACCTAAACTCTCTCTTACTTCTTTTACTAAATTCATGTTTCCAGTATGCTCATCATGATCTCCATGTGAGAAGTTATGTCTAGAGACATTCATTCCTGCCTTCATCATTTCTGTTAAAGTCTCTTTATTATTTGAAGCTGGTCCAATGGTACATACAATCTTAGTTCTTTTCATTTCTTCCTCCCATAATACCTTTATTTATCTTTATTTATCTTTAGCTCTGCAATAACACACTTATTTTTAAAAAATATGTCATCACAATTTTATAAAAGATTAGCGTAAGATTTTAGCTAATTCATATAAATCTTCATCAAAATCTGATTTAATTTCTAGTGCTTCATTTATATCCATATCAAATATTTTATTGTTCTTTATACCTACAACTCTAGCGCTTCGCCCTTCAATTAGAGTATCAACAGCATGAGCACCCATTCTAGATGATAAAATTCTATCGAATGTTACTGGACTACCACCACGTTGGATGTGCCCAAGAATTGTAGCTCTTGATACAACGCCAGTTATATCTTCGATTTCCTTGGCTAACTCATTAGCTCCGCCAACACCCTCGGCTAATATAATTATATGATGAGTTTTACCACTATTTTTACCTTCAATTATAGATTTACAAATTTCACCTAAATCATAATCCTTCTCAGGCACAACTATCTGTTCTGCTCCACCTGCAATACCCGCGTAAAGAGCTATATCTCCGCAATGTCTTCCCATTACTTCAATAATACTTACTCTTTCATGTGAAGATGAAGTATCTCTAATTTTATTTAAGGCATCTAGAACTGTATTAACTGCAGTATAGAATCCAATAGTATAGTCAGTATAAGCTAAGTCATTATCTATTGTTCCTGGAAGTCCTACTGTTGCAACTCCTAAGTCTGATAATAGTTTTGCTCCTTGGAAAGAACCATCTCCTCCAATAACTACTAACCCATCAATTCCAAATACTTTTAGAATATTTACCGCTTTCTTTCTTACTTCTTCCTGTTTAAATTCTAGACATCTTGCTGTCTTAAGGATTGTACCTCCCTTATGAATAATATCTGATACACTTGTTCTTGTAAGTTCTTCAATATCACCATTGATAAGACCAAAGTACCCTCTGTTAATACCCATTACTTTAATACCCTTTGATAAGGCAGTTCTAACAACAGCTCTTACAGCTGGATTCATTCCTGGTGCATCTCCACCACTTGTTAATACTCCTATGCATTTCATCTGGAATACCCCCTAAGTTTTCTTTTGAATATTGAATTTTAATATATTTATTAAACTTATTTTAACCAACTTTGAAATATTCATTACTTTTATTTAGTACTAAATACTCCTATAAATTGAATATCAAGAAGCATTATTTGATACAACTTTAACATTTTCACTCCCAAAAATCTCCCGTAATTTAGAAAGTGACTCAATGCTACCATCAACCCAATATTTATTATCAGTTAAATAAGCTTTATCGCCTTTTACATAAATTTTAACTGGTGTTTCTCCCTTGTAATTTCCCAATGAAAGTTCAATATTATTCAAAGCATGTTTCATGTCTGCTTTGTTAAAAACTTGAATATATATATTTTCATCTGAAGATTTTTCAATGACTCTAATATCTTCGCATATTACCTTAGGTCTTTCATCCTCTCTGATATTAATACGACCTTTTATTATCACTATATTATCTTCATATATTTTTTCTTCATATTCTCTGAGAATTTTAGGAAATATAATTCCCTCAATCTCATCATAGACATCTTGAATTTTTATAAATGCCATAAGATCATTTTTTTTAGTTACTTTTTTTGAAACCTCTGATATAATACCGCCTATTATTACTTTTTCATTTTCATTCACATCATATCTTATCATTAATTCATTTGTATCTTCATCCAGAATTTCATACTCTGAGACAATATCAGAAATTCTTTTTGATGTCATGTTATTGATAGCACTCTCATATTCTTCAAGAGGATGACCACTTATATATAATCCTGTAACTTCTTTCTCCATGGCTAATAAGTGTTTTTTCCTAAATTCCTGAATATTAGGTAATTTTAATGAATTAAAAGCCTCTGTTTGTTTTTTTGCACTACTTATATCAAAAAGACTTATTTGTCCCTCAATATTTCTCTTTTTATCATTTTGAATACCATCAATTACACGTTCATAAACAGTCATAAGTTGTGATCTTTTGGATTGCAATGCATCAAATACGCCTCCTTTAATTAAACTTTCAACTGCTCGTTTATTAAGATGGCTAAATTTTACCTTATTGCAGAAATCCATAAAATCCTTGAAATTTCCTTTTTCTTCTCTACTATGGACAATTTCCATGATAGCATTTTCACCAACATTTTTTAATGCACCTAATCCAAACCTAATTTTTTTATCTTTTGGTGTAAATTTATATCCACTTTCATTAATATCAGGTGCTAATAATTGAATTCCTCTTTTCTCAGCAAATCTAATATAAAATGCAACTTTCTCCGAACTTCCCATTACAGAATTAAGCATGGCTGCAATAAATTCAGTTGGATAGTAACACATTAAATAAGCTGTTTGATAAGCCACTATGGCATATGCTGCAGCGTGTGATTTATTGAATGCATATGATGCAAAATCCATCATGTCATCATAAATACTATTAGCAGCTTCTTTTGAAATACCATTAGCAACACATCCTGGTACAATTACTTCACCATTTCCGTCTTTAACACCATAAACGAAGTTCTTTCTCTCTTCTTCCATAACCTTATGCTTTTTTTTAGACATGGCTCTTCTAACAAGGTCACTTCTTCCCATTGAATATCCTGCAAGATCCCTTACTATTTGCATAACTTGCTCTTGATATACCATACAGCCATATGTTACATCTAGTATGCTTTCTAATTCTGGTGTCTCATATTCTATCAAATCAGTATTCTTCTTGTATTTTAAGTATTTAGGAATAGACGCCATTGGTCCTGGTCTATAAAGACTTATTCCTGCAATAATATCCTCTAATGAATCTGGTTTAAGCTCCTTCATGAAACTAGTCATCCCACTAGATTCAAGCTGAAACACCCCAGCAGTTTTACCTTCTCCTAGCATTTTATATACATTTTTATCATCGTAATCTATATTATCAATATCTATTTTAACATTGTAATTATCATGAATAATATCAACAGCATCTCTAATAACAGTAAGATTTCTCAACCCCAAAAAGTCCATTTTTAATAAGCCTAACTCTTCTAAGGTATTCATGTCAAACTGTGCAACAACAGATTCATCTGTTTTTAATAATGGCACATAATTAACTAACTCTTGTGAAGCAATTACAACACCTGCTGCATGTGTAGAAGTGTGTCTAGGCAAACCTTCAAGTGTTTTAGAAATATCTATCAGTTCTTTTACCCTATTGTCTGCTTTGTAAAGTTCTTTTAGTTCTGGATTCATCTCTAAAGCTTTATCTATTGTTATATTTAGAACACTTGGTATCATTTTTGCAATTCTGTCAACTTCATTATATGAATAGTTTAAAGCTCTTCCTACATCTCTAATGCATGCTCTAGCTGCCATTGTTCCAAATGTAACAATTTGTGATACGTTCTTATCTCCATATTTCTCCACAACATAATCAATAACTTCTTGTCTTCTCTCATAACAAAAGTCTGAATCTATATCTGGCATGGATATTCTTTCAGGATTCAAGAACCTTTCAAAAATCAAATTATATTTTATAGGATCAATTTTTGTTATCCCAAGAGTGTAGGCTACTAAAGAACCTGCTGCACTTCCTCTACCTGGTCCAGTCATTATCCCTGTGTCATTTGCATATTTTATAAAATCCCATACTATAAGAAAATAATCATCATATCCCATCTGATTGATTATCCCAAGTTCATATTCTAATCTCTCAGTTAAGCTTGTATCTATATTTGTATATCTTTCTTTCAATCCATCATAGCATAGCTTTTTCAAATAACCATGAGCAGATTCTCCATCTGGTATTGGATATTTAGGAAGTTTCGAAACATGAAACTCATAATCAAAATTACATTTTTCTGCTATCTTAATCGTATTTTCTAATATGTCAGGTATCTCACCGAAAAGATTTTTCATCTCCTCAGGAGATTTCAAATAGAATTCATCATTTGGGAATCTCATTCTATTCTCATCATCTACTGTTTTTCCAGTTTGGATACATAAAAGAGTGTCATGTGCTACTGAATCTTCTCTTTTTATATAATGAACGTCATTTGAACATATTAAAGGAATATCTAACTCTTCAGCAATCTTAATCAATTCATCATTTACTTCAAGTTCTTCCTTCATTCCATGATTCTGTAATTCAATATAATAATCTTCTTTAAAAACTGCCTTGTATTCTTTAGCAATTTCCCTTGCCTTTTCAAGATTTCCATACATGATTTGTTTAGGAATCTCTCCACCTAAACAAGCACTTGCTGCAATAAGCCCTTCACTATTTTCTTTTAAAAAATTTCTATCTATTCTAGGCTTGTAATAAAATCCCTCTACTGAAGCAGTTGTTACTATCTTCATAAGATTTTTATATCCAACTTCATTTTTTACTAATAATACAAGGTGATGTGTTTCATTATCAGAATCATTTTTCTTAATATGCATAGATTTGGGTACAACATATACTTCACACCCTATAATAGGTTTTACTCCTTGTTTCAATGCTTCTTTGTAAAACTCCACGCATCCAAACATATTACCATGATCTGTGATAGCAATACTCCCCATACCTAATTCTTTTGTTCTAGATATGATATCTTTTATTTTTCCTGAACCATCTAAAAGACTATACCCAGTATGTACATGTAGATGTGCAAACTTTCCTAACTCTTCTCTTTTAAATTCCCTCACACTGTTGATGATATCCTACTCCCTTCTACACAGAATAGCATTTCTACATATGTATTACCTAACAATTTCATACATTAGTCTATTATACTACATTTATAAAATTTTTTTAATCAAAAAAATACTTTTCTTCTTTAAAAGAAAAGTATTCTTCAACTTTTTCGTCAAAATACACAATTTTTCTTGGTTAATCTGCATAAATATTATTTACTCATTTCATTTTTCTTGGTAAAGTTTGTACTTGTATTCATAATAGTTCCAAGTAAAAAATCTAAAAGTAATTCTTATGACAAATATAGCTAGTGAATATACAACTATATCTCTAATAATATTACTAGATTTTAAATACTCTTTTAAATAAATCGTTGAAAAATTACTTCTTAATAAAGGTGCAGCCAAAATAAAAAAAGGTAATCCAATAATATAATCGAATACTATTGTTTTGAAAAAGATATAACTACATTTCCCTTTTTCTTTTGTTCTCTTCCACTTTTCTGATTTCCCAAGAGTTCCTGTCATATTTCTTTCCTCCAAAATTTTTACTGTAAAATCATAATATGATTATAATATCACTCTAAAATATAATATTCAATACAATTTTTATTCTGATTGAAAATTATTTTTTTAACTTAAAAACCTGTTTATGTGCTTGAGATTAGAAGGTTGTGAAGTATGAAGGTTGGATATTTATCTTCGGCAATTTTTTTTAATATACAAAAAAAGACCAACCGCCGCTGGCCACATTTTTTTAAAAAAGATGTATATGTTGTTGTTAAGTAAATTATAAATATCATTACTTTCCCTTTAATTCGCCTGCAATTTTTTCTATTTTTCTTAACCTATGATTAACACCTGATTTACCAACAGGTGGATCAATAAGTTCTCCTAATTCTTTTAATGAAATATCAGGATATTGAATTCTTAACTCCGCAACTTCTCTAAGATTTTTAGGTAATCTTTGTAACCCTATTTCTCTCTGAATATGTTTTATACTTTCAACTTGCCTTACAGCGGCATTAACAGTTTTACTTAAATTAGCAGTTTCACAATTAACTAATCTATTAACATTATTTCTCATACTTTTCATAATTCTTACATTTTCAAAAAATAATAAGCTAGAATGAGCACCTACAATATTCAACACATCTATAATTTGCTCTCCTTCTTTCAAATAAACAACATAACTACTTTTTCTTTTAATAACTTTAGAGTTTAAACCATAAGAATTTATTAAATTCATCAATTCTTGAGCATAATCTTCATTATGAGTAACAAACTCTAAGTGATAAGCTTTTTCAGGATTACTTATGCTTCCGCCACCTAATAATACCCCTCTAAGAAATATTCTTCTAGCATTCTCATCTCTTATTATATCTTCGGGTATTCCATAATCTAAAGCTATATGTTCAGTTCTACTCAATATGCCTATTTCTCTTAAAAAATCTTTAACTCCCATCTCTTCAGTTATCATAACCATATAAATATTATTCTTTTTAAGTGAATTACTTCTCTTTACAAGCAATCTTGTGTGTATATTAAAATATTCTTTTAAAATTTTAAATATTAATCTGGCTATTGCAGGATTTTCAGTAGTTGATCTAAAACCCATTCCTTTAGCTCCACCTAAACTAATTGTACCATTAACTTTCATAATACCTGAAAGAAGTGCAATCGCTTCTGTCTTGTTGTTTATTGCTTTTCTACATGTTTCTCTTTTTACATTAGCTGAAAATGACATCTTACTTCTCCCTATCCTTTATACTAATATTACTTCACTTTTTATACTTGATTAATAATTATTTCTGCAAGCTTATCTGAATTATGTCTAGCATATCTCTTAGAAAAACTTACTATATTCTCTTTAATAATATTATATCCTTTAAGATTTTCAATATCCAATTCAACCTTTTCAGAATTTTCCATTTCATATTTTTCTATATAATAGTTATCTATTTCTCCAGTATTAGCAATTATTTTATCAATTATCTTAGGTGAAGAGTGTTCAATAATGGCTCTTACATGATCAGATACTCTATAATTATCCGTTTCGCCCTGTTGAGTCATTATATTTGATATATATACTTTTCTTCCCTTTGCTCTAAGAAGAGCTTCCCTTATATCTTTCACTAAAAGATTTGGTATGATACTTGTATATAAACTCCCTGGTCCAATAACAATAATATCTGAATTTTCAATAGCTTCAATTGCTTCTATAGGCGCTCTTGCCCCCCTAGGTTCAATTGACATCCTTTTAATTCCACTTTTATACTCTATCACTTTCTTAGGTATTTTCGATTCTCCTTTAATTATCTCACCATTTTCTAGTTCAGCAGATAATATCATATTATCTAAAGTAACCGGCAATACCATTCCCTTAACAGCCAGTACATCACTCATCCTTTTTATTGCTTCCATAAAGTTATTGTTAGATATCCCAGTCATAGCAGCTAAAAAAAGATTTCCAAAGTTCTGCCCTTTTAGATTTCCTTCAGTAAATCTAAATTGCAAAAGCTTTTCCATTAATGGTTCTGTATCTGCTAAAGCTAATATACAGTTTCTTATGTCTCCAGGTGGAAGAATTCCCAAATCTTTTCTAAGTATTCCCGAACCTCCACCATCATCTCCAACAGTTACTATGGCGGTTATATCATCTGTATATCTCTTAAGCCCTCTAAGCAGTGTAGATAATCCAGTTCCGCCACCTATTACTGTAATTTTTTTATTGTCATTGGAAACTTGTATCATAGTTTGGATACTCCTCTATTAACATCTTCAACTATATCTCTATGTTGAACATTAACTTTATATCCTTTATGATTTAAAATTTCATAAACTTTATTAGATATTGCTACCGATCTATGTCTTCCACCAGTGCATCCTATTGATATAATAAGCTGCCTCTTACCTTCTTTTTTATATTTAGGTATAAGAAAATCTAGCATATCTGTTAACTTCTCAACAAAATCATTAGTCTCATCAAATGAAAAAACATAATCCTTAACCGGTTTTTCTTCTCCTGAATACCCTTTAAGTTCTTCGATATAGTATGGGTTTGGTAAAAATCTAACATCAAATACAAGGTCTGAGTCTACTGGTATTCCATATTTAAATCCAAAAGAAAGTGCCGTAACAGTAATCTCTCTTTCCACTTGACCTTCTTCACCAAATAACTCTGCAATCTTATCTCTTAATTGCCAAATTGATAATTTTGATGTATTTATAATATTATTTGCATTCTCTCTAAGTTTTTTTAGTTGTTCTCGTTCTTCAGTTATTCCATCTACTACTCTTCCATCAGGTGAAAGCGGATGTTTCCTTCGCGTTTCCTTATACCTTTTAATAAGTGTCTTATCATCAGCTTCAAGGTACAAAATATCATATTTATACCCTTCTTTCTTTAATTCCGAAAGACTCTCGAAGGTCTTATGAAAGAAATCTCCTCCTCTTATATCTATCACCAAAGCAATCTTATTTATCTTACCTTGTGATTTGTAACAAGCATCTGCAAATTTACACATTAATGTTGGTGGTAAATTATCAACACAAAAATATCCCAAATCTTCAAAACATCTCATAGCCTGTGATTTACCTGCTCCTGAAAGCCCTGTTACTACAACAAATTTCATCATACTCACCTCAACTAATAATTATATCATAATTATGTTGTTTAAACTACATTGAGATTAGTGGAGAACCTTTAAAAGAAATTGAGAATGGAGAATTGAGAATGATGGATGTTTCAGCTTTAGGGCTGAAACTACATTTTATTGGTTATGAAACAATAGGTGTTTACTCGTTTCCCTTAAGACGAAACATTGTATTTTAAGTACACTATTTATCTAAGGCTATGTTAGATAAAATTGATGATATAGTAATCCAAATCAAGATAAAATAGATGAGATTCAGAATTGTAAAAACCTTTTTACATTTATAGGAATAACTAAGGATTATAAGTATATGATTAATGTAAAGAGCTTTTTACATTTGTGAGGTGATTAATAATGAAGGTATTTAGAAAAATGGATGATATGGAGCAATTTATAAGCTTAAAAAGTTTAAAATTTGCCTATGGATTTACAATTGTTTTTTTGTTTATCTGGTTTATTTTAGATTATATTAACAAAAGAACACCAAGTACAGCATTATTTTTATTGGTTACACAAAACCTTGTTCTAATTTTCTCTCAATTTTATTTTAAAAAGAAAATGGAAGATAAATAATGCAGAATAGAATAAAATTTTTCAGAAAGCAAAAGGGATTAACACAAGAAGAATTAGCACAAAAACTTTCAGTCACAAGACAAACAATAAATGCAATTGAAAACAACAAATACAATCCTACACTTGATTTAGCAATTAAAGCTTCAAGGTTTTTAGGTGTACCCGTTGAACAATTGTTTTTTCTTGATTGACTAGCCCCCTTAGAACAGCATTGTATTTTAAGTACAATATTTTATCCAAAGATAAAATGAGTAAACCCCTCTTGTTCTAAAGAACAATATAAATTAAAGGTTCTGACCTAAGTCAGAACCCTCCTACATTCTCAATTCTCAATTTATTTCAAGATGTCTTTAAGTTCCTTAATAAATCTCTCATTCTGTTCCATCGTTCCAATGGAAACTCTTATCCATTCTGGAGTACCTAGAAGATGTCCCGGTCTTATTATTACTCCTCTTTTTAAAAGCTTATCAAATAACTCAACTGTATCTGTCTTAACATTTACAAATACGAAATTTGCATCACTAACAGCATATTCTAATCCCATGCTATCGAATTGCTTGTACAAATACTCCTTACCCTCTTTATTTTTATTATAAACCATTTTTAAAAACTCATTATCTTTTATAGCTAGTGCTGCAGCAGTCTGAGCATATAAATTAACATCAAATGGTCCAATTACTCTATTAAAATATCCAACTAGTTCTTCACTAGCAATACCATAACCTACTCTTAAAGAAGCAAGTCCATATGCTTTTGAAAAAGTTCTTAGTGTTATCATATTTGGATAATCAGAAATATAATCAAGAGAATTAGGAAAATTCTCACTAGTAACATACTCTATATACGCTTCATCCATAACTATAAGCACGTGTCCAGGTATTTTACTCAATACCTTATTAAAATCAGTTTTATTAAAACTTGTCCCTGTAGGATTATTCGGATTACAGAACCATATTATCTTAGTTTTTTCATTAATGCCGTTCACCATCTCTTCAATATCAAGCCCATTATTCTTCATAGGAACTTTAATGCATTTTCCCCCCATTAGTTTCACAGAAGCTTCATATCTTGGAAAAGTTATCTCAGCCATTATTGATTCATCGCCCTCTTCAATAAAGGTATTACAGATAACTTTGATAAGCGCATCAGAACCAGTGCTACAAAAAATCTGTTCTGGTCTAACCTTTAACTCTTCAGAAATATTGCTTTTTAGCTGAAAATTTCCCGCATCAGGATACATGTAACTTTCATCCACTATTCCCCTAAGAGCTTCTTTAGCTTGTTGTGAACAACCAAAGGGATTCTCGTTTGACGCTAGCTTTATTACATCATCTAACCCCAATTCTCTCTTTACCTCACTTATAGGCTTGCCTGCCTTGTACACTCCAAGTTCTAGAATTTCCTTCCTTACTTTTAAAGTCATACTTACCCCTCCATTAAATACTCATTTTTTTGATTTTTATCTATATTATCTTTTTTCTGATAATTTAAATTATATTTTAAGGTAAATAATTATTAAATCATTTACCTTATAATCAAGATTTGTTCTATTCTTCTCCAATTATTCTTACTTCAGGTTCTAGTTCCACATCATAACTATCCTTCACCACTTTTTGAATATGCCCAATAAGATTTATAATATCTTTTGCAGTAGCCTGACCCTTGTTTATAACAAAACCTGCATGTTTAGTAGATATTTGAGCTCCCCCAATTGAATAACCCTTTAACCCCGAATCTTGAATTAGTTTACCAGTGTAATGCCCTGGAGCACGTTTAAATGTACTTCCCGCTGATTTCGCGTCCAATGGTTGTTTTTCTTCTCTTCTATTTGTTAAATCTTCAACTTTATTCTTAATAATTTTGTTATCACCACTATCTAGCTTTATCTTAACTTCAAGAGCAATATACCCATTCTTTTGTATAGCACTATTTCTATATGATAATTCAAGTTGTTCTTTTGTCAATGTTTTTATCTTTAACTCATGGTCTATAACAACACACTCTTCTACTATATCCTTCATTTCTCCATCATACGCCCCAGCATTCATGGCAATTGCACCACCAATACTTCCAGGGATACCACATGCGAATTCAAATCCTGTCAACGAATGTTCTGTACAAATATTTGCAACATCTTTCAATTCTGCTCCACATTGTGCAACTACATATTCCCCTTGTACTTTTATTTCATTCAAATGCGATGTCTTAATTATTAATCCTCTATACCCACCATCTCTTACAAGCACATTTGAACCATTTCCAAGAACATAATATTTAATCTTATTTTTTTTGCAAAAATCTATTATTCGAATAATATCTTCATATTTTTGGGGAATAGCAAATAAATCAGCTGTTCCTCCTACTTTAAAAGTAGTATGCTTATTCAATGGTTCATTTATAATTATTTCACAATCCTGTAGATATTCTTCTAATTTTTCTTTAAATTTCAAAGTATTTTCCACAACACACCTCATTTTTACTTTTATTATCACATATATAGTATAATGGATATTCAATTTCATTATCAAGTAAAAAAAGATAAAAACGCAAAATATTTAAGCTATGTGCTTTAAATATTTTGCGTTTTTATTAATTACAGCAAACTATTTACATTTTAGGAGCTTCAAAAGTTTTTAAATCATCTAGAGTAGAAGGCGCCTTAATAGTACCATCAACTATCATTCCACGATACTTCTCAACTAAAGTCATGATTTCGCTATCTACTTTATCTTTTGTTGTATCTGAAACCCCAACTCCGTCTTCAGCTAATCCAAGTTCTACAACCTTTCCTCCCTCAAATTTCTCATCAACTAAATCCTTTACTGCTGTATATGTTCCTGTATCAACTCTTTTTATCATACTTGATATAATTATATCTTTATATTTAGGTAATGTTACACTTTGATCCATATCAACACCAATAGCGTATGCTTCTTTTCCGGCTTTTACTGTTTCATCAACTATAGTAAACATTCCAATTCCTACTCCACCTGCTGCATGATATAGAACATCACAGCCCTCATCAATAAGAGCTTTTCCTAATTCATATCCTTTATTAACATCACTAAAGCTATCAGCATACTTAACTGTTTTTCTATCCATTAACAATTTTCCTGCTTCAGGATTCACACTCATTACTCCTGCTGCAAATCCAACTTCAAATCTATTAATTAATTCAAAGTCTTTTCCTCCGATAAACCCTATTTTATTAGTTTTTGTCATCTTCCCAGCAATAACACCAACTAAAAATGATCCTTCATGTTCTTTAAATGAAACTGATTGAACATTAGGCAAATCAACAGATGAATCAATAATCACAAATTTATTATCAGGATATTTTTGAGCAACATTTTTTAATGACTCAGCCATTTGAAATCCAACTCCGAAAACTAAATCAGCACCATCATCAACAAGAGTTTCCAAGTTCTCTTCATAATCCTCTTTGCTTGATGATTCAATTGCTTTATATTGAATTCCGAATTCATCTTTTGCTCGTAGTGCACCTTCATTTGCACTTTGGTTAAATGATTTATCATTTATACCACCTTCATCAGTAACTAATCCTACGTAATATTGTTTACCCTTATCTCCTTGATTCTTATTTCCTTCTTTATTTCCTTCACCCTTACAGGAAATAAGGGAAATTGATATCATTACAGAAATTAAAATAGCGAATATTTTTTTAAATTTCATACTATTCTCCTCCTTGAATATTTTTATTGTAATAATATTATTTGCATAAACAGATAAAATATTTATGCAAAAGAACAAAAAACAAAACAAAGAATAAAGAACAGAGAACAAAGAACAAATGATGTTGATATTCTTCATACTTCAGAATATCCTAAATCTATAAAAAAATAATAAGGACTTTTTACCTAAGTAAAAAAACCTTATTATCTAAATATTTTTAAGATTTGCGGAGCAAATCATCCTAATTTGTTCTTTCTTCTTTCATCTTTGTTCTTTGATTTTTACTCCTTTATTTTTTGTTCTCTGTTATTTGTTTTTTCAGTTCCTCATAAGTACTAGGCACTACAATATTTCCATTTATTATATTCTTTTTATTCTCATTAATTATATTGGATATTTCATCTTTAATGTTACCATTCATGTTATTTTTAATATCAATACCCTCATCTATTATTCCTATTTCGTAAATTGCTCCTGTAGAAAATTGATTTTTTGATAATTCTTCTATTACTGAGTAAATAACATTATCGCTTTTCTTTTCTAGTGTCGCTAAATTCATTCCCTTAAACTCTGTTTTCAAATCTTCATTTCCAATATTTTCACCAATAATAAAAACATCTTTCCCTTTTTCTTTTTTTTCATTTACACATGTATAAACTCCAAATGTTGCTCCCCCTGTAGCCGCATATATAATATCACAATTTTTATTAATAAACCTTTGAGTTATCTTATATGCATTATTTACATCAATAAAACTATTCAAGTATTCAGCATTATCTTTTTTAATAAGTTTTATTCCCGCTTCTTTGTTCACAGAATAAACGCCTGCTACAAATCCTATTTCTAGCTGATTAATAGGGAGTATATCTTTACCACCAATAAAGGCTATTTCATTTGTAGATGATGTCATTCCAGCAATTAGTCCTAATAAATATGCTCCTTCATTTTCCTTGAAAATAATCGATTGAACATTATCACTATCAATCACACTATCAATAATAAGAAATTTCTTTTGGGGATATTTTAATGCCATTTTTTCTATACTCCATCTACACTCTTGAGATGTTCCAATAATAAGTGAATAATTCCCTTTTGCAAAGACTTTAATATTTTTTTCATATTCCTCATCATCAGCACATACTACAAGATCATAATTAACTTTAAAATCTTCCTTCCCTTTGTTCAATGCCTCAACTATTTTTTCATTGTCAATATTTCCTGCATCCATTAATACACCAATTTTATAATTTTCGCTTTCGTTCTTAATTTTATTCTCTCCACTCTCACAAGATATTGTGGTAATAGAAACAATAATAATTAATATCAATAAGTATACTTTTTTCATTTTTCTCACCATATTTACATCCCTTTAAAATACTTTATAATTGCATCACATGCTTCTCTGTTTATAGAAGGAGTTTCTAACAGTTCAACTTCTGTTGCTTTTTTTATGTTCTCCACACTTCCAAATTTCAAAAGAAGTTCTTTTCTTCGTTTTTCTCCTATGTGTGGAATTTCTTCCAAGACAGAATTTAAACTTCGTTTTTTTCTCAATGATTTATGATACGTAATAGCAAACCTATGAACTTCATCTTGTATTCTAGTAACTAATTTCATACAATTAGATCTTTTACTTATGGAAATCTCAATATTCTCAAATATTAATCCGCGCGTCCTATGCTTACTATCCTTAACCATACCACACACTGGAATATCAATTCCTAATTCATTTAATACTTCCCTAGCTATATTAACTTGCCCTTTTCCTCCATCCATCATAATTAAATCTGGGAACACACTGAATTTACCCTCATCAACTTTTATTTGATTATCTGTTATTTTTTTTATCTCATCCAACCCTCTTGAAAATCGTCTATTTAGAATCTCTCTCATACTGCCATAGTCATCAGAACCTTGGACTGTATTTATTTTAAATCTTCTATAATCACTATTCTTAGCTTTACCATTTTGAAAAACCACCATACAACCAACAGAATCCATACCCATTATATTAGATATATCATAAGCTTCAATTCTCTCAGGATAATCCTGTAATTCTAAAGCATCCGCTAATTCATTTAGTGCAAGTTTATTCAATTCTTTATCTACCTTTGTTTTATTCTTGTATGATTCAAGTGTTTCTTTAGCATTCTTATATACCATCTGAAGAACTTTCTTTTTCTCACCTATCTGAGGAATTTTGATTTCTACTTTTCTCTCTCCCTTTATTTTAAGCCATTCTTCCAAAATGTCTTTTTCACTTATGTCATCAACAAAAATCCTTTGTGGAATATACGCTGTACCACTATAAAAACTCTTAATAAATTCTTTTATAATTTCTGAGTTATCACTCTCAATTGTATTATCTATAATAAAATTCTCTCTTCCTACAATTTTTCCATCTCTCATAAAAAATATTTCAACACAACTATCACTTTCATCAGAGAAAACGCTTATGAAATCCTCATTTTCAAAACTTCCATTAATAATTTTTTGCTTCTCACATATTGTCTCAACAGCATTAATCTTATCTCTACATTTAGCAGCTTCTTCAAATTTCAACTCCGAGGAAAACCTCATCATTTCTTCTTTTAATTCTCTTAAAATAATTTTATTCTTTCCTTTAAGTAACTCTTGTATATCTTCTATCATTCTATCATATTCAGTTTTTGTTATTCGTTTTGCACAAGGAGCAGTACACATTCCAATATGGTAATTAAGACAAGCTTTTGTTTGTTCCATATCAACCGTTATGACTTTTCTACAAGTTCTAACAGGGTAGTTTTTCCTTATCAGTTCGATAACCTCATATACTGCTTTGCCATCTGGATATGGTCCAAAATATTTCGCACCATCATTAACAAAATTTCTACTAATAAAAACTCTAGGAAACTCTTCCTTGATTGTCATCTTTATAAATGGGTAATATTTATCATCTTTGAGTAACACATTATATCTAGGTGAGTATTTTTTTATAAGATTACACTCAAGTATTAGTGCTTCCACTTCTGAATCTGTAACTATATATTCAAATTCACTGATATTTTTAACCATCTGTATTACCTTTTCTGAATGGTTTTTAGATGATTGAAAATATTGTCTAACTCTATTTTTTAATACTTTCGCTTTTCCAACATATATAATCTCCCCATTGGAATTTTTCATTAGGTAAACACCCGGACTTTGTGGGAGATTCTTTAAATGATATTCAAAATCAAACATTGTCCTAATACCGCCCTTCTATATCAAAATTACTAAATAATCTTTGTTGTTAAGGCATAATAGAGAAATATTATGCCTTAACTTCTAGTGCAATTACTTGATTCTATATGCTTGGTAATGTATAGATTATATAAACAACACATAAAATAAGTATTACCATTTCAATAAAATCGCCAACCTTTGACCCTACTCTATATGTAATTATACCCTTAAATTTCTTTTTTGTAATTGGATAAAATAGTGGTAATCCCGCTTTAGTAAAACTGTCAGTAAACAAATGGGATCCATATCCTATAGCAAATAACTGAGTTATATACTTGTATCCATATTGGGTGCCTGTATAATGAACAACAAACATGAATAACATCATCCCTACAAGACTATGGGTTATACCATTCCTGTGAGAGGTAAATCCAATCATTATGAATAATACCCCTAATGCTTTAAGTGCATGTTCACCTAAATATAAATAATCAAACCATAATACCGCAATTCCTAAGCATACAAATAAAGCTCTTTTACCCTCTTTACTCTTAACAGGTAGCACATATTTACTTGCCTTACTTTTAGGGTGATCTATATCTGGCAAAAGACTTGCTCCCACCACAAAAGCTAATTCAAAAATACTAAAATTCCTCTGCATAAGACTACTAACAGCAATATACGCTGTAGCCCCTACACCTGCATGTGTTATTCCTCTCATAACCATTACCTCTATAAAAAATTATTTTTCTTAAGTTGCCATATTCAAAATAGAACCTTTTATAACTATTTTCTTGCAATGGCTTATATACTACTATTATAGCATTATGTAGAGCTTTTTCATACATACGTTCGTAATTTTAATAAATTATACACAAATAGAAATGCACTCTATAGGTGCGCTGAAAACAAATTGAGAATTGAGAATGATGGGTGTTTCTGTTACTCAGAAACTTCATCTCATTATTCTTTAGAACAATAGAGTTCTTACTCATTTTATCTAAGGATAAAGTATTGTATTTTAAACACACAGTTTTATTGAAATAAAAAGAATAATCCCCCTCTTATCCGTTAATCAATATAAAATACATCACTGGGTAAAATAGTTATATATAATATATAATATTTAATTTTAAAGGAACCTTTTTTTCAAGGTTCCTTTAGTTATGATTTAATCATTTATATTCTTTATTACTTCGAAATTTTAACCTCAAACTCATCTAATACATCTTTAATTGGGTTTTGCAAGTATATATATATCTTATTAGGCTTAACAAACTCTTCGTCTTTGTATTCCTTATCATCTGTTAAAAGTCTACCATTCTCCATTGTCCTTCCTTTTTGGTTAATCCAGCTAAATGCAATGTTGTAATAAAACTTATCCCTTACTTCTTTTTTTGTAAATGCCCAATCATAAATATTTCCATTATCATCTATTATATAATCAATCATAGAGTATCTACTATTAATGTGCATTCTATCAAAAAGCTCTGGAATATAATCAATATCGCTTGATAAGCCTAAACTATACAACTCTCTTTCTTCATGATTAAAATATAAACTACCTCTCTCTTTCTCTAGTCCATTCTCTAAGAAGTAACTTAGTCCATTACTTTTTAATTTATTATCATTAACATCATACTCAATAAAATTTTGAGTTCTTGAAGATAATACTCCCCCATCAGAAACTAGCTTTAACTCTTTAAATTCATCAAAGTAGACACTTGTAAAGTATAAATCTCTTTTAAATGTTTTTTTAATATTTTTGTCTCCTACTATTATATGATCTCTATTTATTTGTTTTATTAAATCATATACTTTATTTTCTGAAACAAGTTTTAATCCCTTTAAGTCATCTATCTTTAATTTATTCATTTCCTCAAAGTCTTTTTCACTTATAACCATCTTTGTGTACGTTGGATTAGCTTCAATCTTTTCAATATTAAATTTTAATCCATTAATATCTATCACTTTATCTTTTTCATAAATAATAGTTTCAATATCAAATATATCTTTATCTACTTCGACTTCAACATTCCATTCTCCATCAAACTTTTCACTATTTTCATTTACAGTTTTACATTCAATTCCTTTAAATTCAAATATAAGTTTATCAGGTATTTCATTTTTGTTATTTAAATAAGCTGTTGTTTTTAAATCAAATTTTCTTTTAATCTTATTAATATCAGTACTTATAATATCCTGATTATAAAATCCTTTAATAGTTCTATTTATATTTCCATTAGATTTTAAGATTTGAATTTGACTTTCAGTGCTAGTATTCCATTCAGCACCAATACTTTCCATATCAAATCTAGCTTGTCTTTCACCAAAATTTCTGTTACCTGTTAGGTCTTCTATTGTATATTCTATAGACCATCTATCTCCATAAAGCTGTATACTATCTATAGTGACCTTAATGCCATTATCATCAACTGATTTATTAACATATTGAATCATTCCACGCTTCTTAGCTTCATTTATACTTTCAGTTTCTGCATATAGATTACTTATCAAAGGTATCTTTTTTATATATTCTGCAAGGAAAAGTAATTTTTTTTATAAATTAAGGATTCTGACCTCAGTCAGAACCCTCCATCATTCTCAACTCTCCACTTTCCACTCTCAACTATTCTTTAATAAGTCCCAACTTATCAGCATACTCGACTAATTCTCTTGCAATAGTTGCTGCTCTTCCTCCACCTACTCCACCTTCCTCAATTAATACCACGAAAGATATAGATGGTTCTTCATTGCCTGCAAATCCAACAAACCATGAATGAGGGGGTCGCTCAGGTGTGTTTTCATGCTCTGCTGTTCCAGTTTTACCATACACATTTAATCCAATGATTTTTGCTGCTGTTCCAGTACCATCCTCCACCGTTTTTTTCATGTACTCTTTCACTAATTTTGCATTCTTAGTTGAAATAACTCTTTCCACCTTAACAGACTCAACACTTTTAACAATTTGATTATTTTCAAGAACCTCTTGAACCAGAAATGGCCTCATCAATATTCCATTGTTAGCAATTATATTAGCAGTGAGTAATATTTCCATTGGTGTTGCAAGAACACTACTCTGTCCTATAGCACTTTGAGCTAATGTACCAATTTCTTGATAATCAACCTCTGGAAATTTGCTGTTATCAATTACTATTCCATCACATGGTGTATTTCTATTAAAATGAAATCTCTCAGCAGTACTTTTCAGCTTCTTGTTTCCTAGCTTCAAGCCTAAATCACCAAAATAAACATTACTGGAAATTTTAAAAGCTTCTTCAATATCAATTTCCCCATGAGGCTGACTTTCATAATTAGTTAAAATATCAATTCCATTATATTTTAATACCCCAGTATCCTGAAGCTTATTATCTTCTACACCTTCAATTTGCTCTAAAGCCGCTACTGCTGTGATAATTTTAAATGTAGATGCCGGTGGATACATTCCTGAAACAGCTCTGTTTATCAATGGACTGTTTTTATCAGTAGAAATTATCTTCCAATTATCTTGTAGATAGTTAGGATCATATGAAGGAGTAGAAACCATTGCATATATTTCCCCACTCTTTGGATTCATCATTATTACAGCTCCTCGATTCTTCCCCATTAGCGCGTATGCTCTATTTTGAAGCTTTTCATTAAGAGTTGTTTTAATATCATACCCTTTATTTAAATTTTCCTTTTTGGAAAAAGTAGAGAATATTCCTCCTCTTCTTTCTCCCATAAGTTCAAGATCATATGTATTTTGTAATCCTGTCAATCCATATATAGGATCCATATACCCAAGCACATGAGCAAAAGCTTTTCCTCCATTATACTTTAACTTATTTTCACCGTTTTCAACTACACTCTCAATTAAATATTCGCCTTCTCTGTCAAGAATATTTCCTCTAACGACTTCACGTCTTTTACTCCAAAGCCTATTATTGTATACGCTCATAACAACCTCTCTGCCATTAAAAAGATAATAAAAACCTATATAGCTTATTATCAAAATAAAAAGCACTAAAAAAACTACAAGTATATTCTTCATGCTTTTTCTTTTCACAGACTCCCCTCCTCAGAGATTTTTTGTACAATACCTAAAGAAAAATAAACTGTAAGCATTGAACTCCCTCCGTAACTTATTAATGGCAAAGTTATTCCTGTAAGAGGTACAATCCCCATTATTCCACCAATTATAACCAAGGTTTGTGCCGCTATCATAACACTTAATCCAGATATTGCCAACATAGAAAATTTATCATTTATCATTAATGCTATACGCATCGCTCTATAAAAAATAATAAAATAGATTATGAGAATTGCTATACCAACCAAAATCCCCATTTCTTCACAAATTGCTGCAAAAATATAATCTGTAGTTATTTCTGGAATTACATTAGGATTACCCAATCCTAATCCCGTCCCAAAAAAACCTCCAGAACATATTGAAATTAACCCTTGAATAACCTGGTACGATTCATTATAAGCATATTTCCAAGGATCCAACCAAATAAGCACTCGTCTTCTAACATGATAAAAAACTTTGTAACTTAAACCAGAACCCATTATAAAAAGAACGAAAGTAACTAGTACATATTTTCCTTTTTCAGTTCCAAGATATAACATAACCACTGAAATAATAAATATTATCAAAGCTGACCCTAGTTCTTTCTGTAATACCATAAATCCTAATGATATCATCACTATGAAGGCAGGTTCTATTAGTGAAGCTACACTTCCTTTAATATGTTTGAATTTTTCACTCTTACCATAATCATTTAGTGCACTTGCTAGGTATAATACTAAAAATACCTTCCCTAGTTCTGATGGTTGAAAAGTAAAGCTCCCAAAAACAATCCAGTTATTAGCCCCGCCTCGCGTTGTCCCAAAAATCATTGCCATGCTCATGAAAATCAAAGTCATAATCATAAAAAAATACTTATATTTTAATAAGTATTTAAATCGTTTAATAAAAAATTGGATTAAAATAAAAACCCCTATTCCAATCATCATCCAAATCACTTGTTTCTTTGCATCTGATATTTTTAATCGGTAAAGCATTACTATACCGATCATAGATAATGAATTTGATAAAACAAATATAAATTTATCTCCTAGTGGATATAATTTTTTAAGAATCATATTACCAAAAAAAACCACACCAAATACTACTACTCCAATAATTATGGGTAGAAAATCAAAATGATTTTTTATAACAGTAAGATTTAAAAAACACGCAGCTATAAACCCAAATATACATAAGTTCAATTTTGTCTCATATGATGAATTCTTTAACATCCCAATCTCCTCTATTCAATAACTCTAAAAATGGAAGTGCCTACTTTTATCAAATCCCCTGAATTCAACCACACTTTCTCAGTTATTTTATTATTGTTAATAATAGTACCATTAGTACTGTTAAGGTCTTCTATATAATAGCCATCTCCTTCAAGCTTTATAATAGCATGTCTGCCTGATACATACCGTTCCTCTAGTTGAACCATATTCCTTTTATCTCTGCCAATAGATAGCTTTTGAACCACAGGTATTAATGACCCACATTTCAAATTTATATTATTACCTGGCTCTACTACTTCAAGTCCTATTGTATTAACTTGTTGACTACTTTTTCTCTCATTTTTATTAATGTCCTTGTACATTACTTTCAAAGCATAATATATAATTCCATATATAAAAACAATAATTAATAACTTAAAAATCAAACTCAATTTACTCAATAACATAATAATTCTCCATATAATTAATAAGGTTAGTATTATTATACTAACCCATTTTAATATAATTATAACATTTTTTTCAAATATTGTCCTGTATAAGAATCTTTTACCTTTGACACTTCTTCAGGTGTTCCAGTACAAAGTATGATTCCTCCACCATCTCCACCTTCAGGCCCAACATCAATAATATTATCACAACTCTTTATTACATCAAGATTATGCTCTATAACTATAATTGTATTTCCACCATCAACCAACCTTTGTAGAATACTTATAAGTCTACTAACATCATCTATATGAAGACCTGTTGTTGGCTCATCAAGAATATACAAGGTTTTGCCAGTACTCCTTTTTGATAACTCAGTTGCTAGTTTAATTCTTTGAGCTTCTCCTCCAGATAATTGAGTTGATGGTTGCCCTAATCTTATATATCCCAATCCTACATCATATAATGTTTGAATTTTATTCAAAATCCTAGGCTGATTTTCAAAGAACTTAAGACCTTCTTCAACTGTCATATCCAAAATATCACTAATACTTTTACCTTTATATTTGACTTCTAAGGTTTCTCTATTATACCTTTTCCCTTTACAAACCTCACATGGTACATAAACATCAGATAAAAATTGCATTTCAATCTTTATTATTCCATCACCTTTACAAGATTCACATCTTCCACCTTTTACATTAAAACTGAATCTTCCTGGTTTGTATCCTTTCATTCTTGCTTCAGTTGTGGAAGCAAAGACTTCTCTAATAACATCAAATACTCCAGTATATGTGGCTGGATTAGACCTTGGAGTTCTTCCAATGGGACTTTGATTAATATTTATTATCTTATCAATATTTTCATTCCCTAATATTTCACTGTGCTTACCAGGTATCTTTTTACTATTACCAATTTTCTTTGATAAACCTTTATATAATATTTCATTTACTAAAGTACTTTTCCCTGATCCTGAAACTCCAGTAACACAGTTAAAGACTCCTAGTGGGAAATCAACATTTATATTTTTAAGATTATTTTGTTTAGCTCCCATAACTGTAATCTTATTTCCATTACCAACTCTTCTTTGGTCTGGAACAATAATATTTTTTTCCCCTCTAAGATATTTACCTGTTATAGATTTCTCACATTTCATAACTTCTTCAACTGTTCCAGCTGCAATAATTTCACCACCATGCTCTCCAGCTCTTGGACCAATATCTACTAGAAAATCTGCTTCTCTTATTGTATCTTCATCATGTTCAACAACTATAAGGGTATTTCCAATATCTCTCAAATGTTTCAATGTCATTATAAGCTTATCATTATCCCGTTGATGAAGACCAATACTTGGTTCATCAAGTATATATAGTACTCCAACTAAACTAGATCCAATTTGAGTTGCTAATCGTATTCTTTGCGCCTCTCCACCAGAAAGAGTTCCCGCGGCTCTAGTTAAGTTGAGATATTGTAGCCCAACATTTTTCAGGAAATTTAATCGATTTTTTATTTCTTTAACTATTTGATCCGCAATTATCTCATCCTTTTCACTTAACTCAAGATTTTCAATAAACTCAAATTCATCTGATATAGACATTTCACAATATTCATTTATATTCTTTCCACCAACTGTTACAGCTAGTACATTATCGTTAAGCCTCGCCCCATTGCATTTAGGACATGGATTATCATTCATAAACTCTTCTACACTTCTTTTAATATAATCTGATGAGGTTTCATAATATCTTCTCTTTAGATTATTAATTATTCCCTCATACTTGTGTCTATAAGTTCCTGTTTGAAAATCCTTAGTAAACTCAACAGTTAATCTTTCATCACAACCATATAAAAGTGCATTATATGCCTCATCACTCATATTAGACACTGGTTCATCTAATGAAAAATTATATATTTCTGATAATGCTTTCAATACTGATAGTCTCCAAGAGTCTTCTTTTAAGCTACTATCGCCAAATGCCGCTATCGCTCCACCCATTATGCTTTTACTCTTATCAGGTATAATAAGATCTGGATCTATTTCCATTAAGGTTCCTAATCCATCACAATTATCACATTTACCAAATGGAGAGTTAAAGGAAAACATCCTTGGTGCCAGTTCTCCAATACTTATTCCACAATCAGCACATGAGAAATTTTCACTAAATAAAATATCCTCTTTCCCAATGACATTTACAATTACCAATCCTTCTGCATGAGATAGCCCCATCTCAAGTGCCTCACTTAATCTACTCTCTAAACCTTTTTTCACTTTTAATCTATCTATAACAATTTCTATATTATGTTTTTTGTTCTTATCTAGGTTTATTTCTTCTTCTTCTAAATCAGTTATTTCTCCATCTATTCTTGCCCTAACATAACCATTTTTCTTTATGTTTTCAAGAACTTTAATCTGTTGACCTTTTCTCCCTCTTACCACTGGTGATAAAATCTGAATCTTTGTTCCTTCTTCTAATTCCATTACTCTATCTACCATAGTATCAACACTTTGCTTCGAAATAACTTTCCCACACTTTGGACAATGAGGCACACCAATTTTTGCATATAACAACCTTAGGTAATCATAAATCTCTGTTACAGTTCCCACTGTTGATCTTGGATTCCTACTTGTTGTTTTTTGATCTATAGATATTGCCGGAGACAACCCTTCTATATATTCTACATCTGGTTTATCCATTTGTCCTAAGAATTGTCTTGCATAAGAAGATAACGATTCTACATAGCGTCTCTGTCCTTCTGCATATATTGTATCAAATGCCAATGATGATTTACCTGAACCTGAAAGACCTGTAAAAACAATAAATTTATCTCTAGGCATCTCTAAATCAACGTTTTTCAAATTATGAACTTTTGCCCCTTTAACAACAATCTTATGTTTCATTTTTTTCTCCTTTACCCCTAATAGAACTTCGAAAGTTCTATTTTATTTTTCTATTTTACTCTTCATCTCTTCAATTTTATCTCTTAACTCAGCAGCTTTTTCGAATTCTAAATTCTGAGCTGCTTCCATCATTTCTTTTTCAAGTGTGTTTATATTCACTAATATCTCTTCTCTTGTCAAAATAGAATCCATTTTTGAAATTGAATACTCTTCGCCCTCTTCTGCAACAGTTACTTCTATAACATCTCTTATATCTTTAATTATAGTTTTAGGAGTTATATTATGCTCCTCATTATATTTTATCTGTATTAATCTTCTTCTTTGGGTTTCATCAATAGCAGCTTTCATAGCATTACTTATGTTATCAGCATACATTATAACCTTACTCTCAGAATTCCTTGCTGCTCTTCCTATGGTTTGAACTAATGCCGTTTCAGATCTTAGAAACCCTTGTTTATCAGCATCCAATATTGCAACTAATGCTACTTCTGGAATATCCAACCCTTCTCTTAAGAGGTTAATTCCAACCAAAACATCATACTGCCCTGTTCTAAGTTCTTTAATTATCTTCATTCTTTCTATTGTCTTTATATCTGAATGGAGATAATTTGTTTTCACGCCCATCTCCTTAAGATATTTTGTCAAATCCTCTGACATTTTCTTAGTTAAAGTGGTAATAAGAACTCTAAATCCTTTTTCAATAGTTTCTCTTATGACACCATAAAGATGATCAATTTGTCCTTTAGTTTCAACAACTTCAATGATTGGATCTAGTAATCCAGTTGGTCTAATAATTTGTTCAGCAATATGTTTTGAATGATTATTCTCATATTCACCTGGTGTAGCACTTACAAATATTGTTTGATTAAGTTTTTCCTCAAATTCATCAAATTTAAGCGGTCTATTATCAAATGCACAGGGTAATCTAAATCCATATTGAATAAGATTTTCTTTACGTGATCTATCTCCACCATACATCGCTCTAACTTGAGGTAATGTAACATGACTCTCATCTATAAATAAAAGAAAATCATCAGGAAAGAAATCAATCAGAGTATGTGGTGCTGTCCCTGGTACTCTTCCGTCAAATATTCTAGAATAATTTTCAATTCCACTACAATATCCCATTTCTCTAATCATCTCTATATCAAATCTTGTTCTCTGTTTAAGCCTCTGAGCTTCTAAAAGAAATCCATCCCCCTCAAGTTCTAAAAGTCTATGTTTCAATTCAACTTCAATTTCGGCGATAGCATCTTCTATCTTCTCTTTTGAAGTTGCAAAGTGAGAAGCTGGAAATATACTAATGTGTTTCATACGTGCAATAATATCGCCTGTTAATGCATCAAACTCTCTTATTCTTTCAATCTCATCTCCAAAAAATTCAACTCTTATACCATTATTAGAAGAAGATGCTGGAAAAATATCTAATACATCTCCTCTAACTCTAAAAGTTCCTCTGACAAAGTTAATATCATTTCTCTCATACTGAATATCTACCAAGTTTCTTATAACTTCATTTCTCTCTTTTATCATACCTTCTCTTAGAGAAACAGAAAGTTTTTTATATTCCTCTGGATTACCTAATCCGTATATACAAGAAACTGAAGCTACCACAATAACATCTCTTCGCTCAAGTAGTGCTGATGTAGCTGAGTGGCGAAGTTTATCAATCTCATCATTTACAGATGCATCTTTTTCAATAAATGTATCAGTTTGCGGAATATAAGCTTCTGGTTGATAATAATCATAGTAGGATACAAAATATTCAACACAACTATCAGGAAAAAACTCTTTAAATTCAGAGCATAACTGTGCAGCTAAGGTTTTATTATGAGCTAAAACCAGTGTAGGTTTTTGTACTCGCTCTATAACATTAGCCATTGTGAATGTCTTTCCAGACCCAGTTACCCCTAATAAAGTTTGAAATTTCTCACTATTGTTAACGCCTTTTACCAGTTCATCAATAGCTCTAGGCTGATCTCCTTCCGGTTTATATTCTGAAACTATCTTAAATTGATTCATAATCCCCTCCGTAAACATATGTTCGTTATATACTATTTTAGTATTCATTTCTAGTAATGTCAAGGACTATAGATAAACTCAAGGCAACCAATAGTTACCTTGAGTTTTTATTTTTATCTTCCATTACATTTTTAATAATATCCTTAAACTTAGTATTTGATACATTTTCATACTCTTTTTTAGGCACAAATATGATTCCAAATCGTTCTGATTTACTGATTTCATCATAAGCTACCTCTAATATTTTTTCATCATTCCTTTTTAATTTCAAGACAATTTTACTTCCACATTCTTTTAAAAGCTTGGGAAATGAAATTTCATCTTCAATTTCATCGCCATTAACCGTTAAAAGAATATCTCCACTTTTAACACCAATCTTATCTGCTAATGAATTTTTGCCAACCTCTAAAACCCTAATCCCTTGTTTTTCATTAAAAAACATAGGCTTATCATTCTTCTCTTTATATCTTTCATACCTAATCATAATTTCATGGAGTATCGGCATCACTATCACAGCTATTAGTTGCAATATGTATGATTCAATAATTAGTTGTGATATCACAACTAATATACAACCAAATACAAAAATTAAACTTCCCGAAATAAAACTCTTACTTCTTTTACTTTTAGTAAAAGTTACACTATTATAACCTATAACCGCTACAACAGGTATCATTGATAAAAATAAGCTTTCAAGCTGCATATTATCCAATGTTCCTTTTAAAAGAGGCCACCAATTGCCAATAGCAATCTCTTTTCCGATATAGTATTGATCTTTAAACAAAAAAACCAATAAAACCATAGGAATTGTATAATACCTATTTAGAGCAAAGCCTCCTATAGTCTCGTTACCTCTTTTAGCAAATACCGGTAGAGCACCTTTGTGACCATCTATTGTCACAATAACACCTTCAACAATATGCAATACGCCTATTAATGCAATTAATGAAATAATATTAATATTTAAAATATTTATCTTTTTCACCAAAAAAAATTCACTACATAGAGTGTTTATTAAACTTAATAACCCTAAAATTGCTCCAGAATAAGAAAAACAAATAAATCTTGGATTTAACATCATAAGTATCACAGATATTAAAAACATTAATATAATAGCACTACCATCTTTGAATGTAATTCCAAGAGAGGTGCATATAACACTTGCACCTATCCCTCCTAGAATACCCAAAACAATTTGAGACAAAGTTAGTTCTAAAGCACTATGTCTTTCACTACCTAAAATCATCTTCTCAATAATTCTACTTTTTCTATTTTTACTATACAGCACTAATCCCAATATGAATAAAATCACTAGAAAAGCAGGATTAGTTAGGGTATAGCTTATAGCTTTCAATGAGTAAAACACTATATCCATGTAACTTATTCCTCTATCTTTCCTTTAATTACTTCTAAAGCCTTTTGGTATTGAGTATCAGTTTCTCTTTCCCCTCTCTTGAATGTTTCTTCATCTAATCCAACTTCAATTTCAGGCATTATACCTTTTTTATGAATGTTCTCTCCATTAGGTGTATAATATTTAGAAACCGTTAACTTTAAAGCTGTTCCATCTCCAAATCCATCAATTGTTCTACTTAATATTGTCTGAACAATTCCTTTACCAAAACTTTTTTCTCCTATCAATGTAGCTCTTTCATAATCTCTAAGAGCTCCACTAAGTATTTCTGAAGCACTTGCAGATCCTTTATCTATAAGGACTACCGTCGGAATCTCTTGCCCTATTCCACCTTGTGATTTGTAAACCTCTTCTTTACCATATTTATCCACTGTATATACTATAGTCTTCCCTTTAGGAATAAAATTCGATGCTACTCCTGTACAAGCACTCACTAACCCTCCTGGATTTCCTCTTAAATCAAGAATTAATCCCTTAGCACCTTCTTGTTTTAATTCTTCTAATTGCTTCTTAAAATCATCAGCAGTTGTTTGAGAGAACATAGTTATTCCAATATAACCAATCTTTTCATCAACCATCTCGCCTCCTACAGTTTTCAGCTTAATCTCTTCTCTAACTATATCAATATCAAATGGCTCAGTTCCTTCCCTAATAATATTTATACTAACTTTGCCACCTTCTTCGCCTTTCATCATTCCAACAGCTTTATCAATTTCTTTACCTATTTCTATGTTATTGACTTTGTTTATAATATCTCCTGGTAATAACCCAGCTTTATCTGCTGGTGAATCTTTGAATGGACTTATCACAACTACTCTATCTTCAATCACTCCAACAGTAATTCCAAGTCCTACATAGCTTCCACTCGTCTCTTGTGTTAATCTCTTATAATCGTCTTCATTAAGATATCCAGAATAGGGATCTCCAAGAGCTTCAGCCATCCCTTTATATGCTCCATCAAACAATTCTCTATCATGAATTTCCTGAATTTTATTGTAAAGCAATTTTATTTTATCGCTAAATTCCATGAATTCACGCTCTTCTTGCGATAAATCACTATAATCTTTTTGGTCTACTGCTTCTTTTTCAATATTTTCTTTACTTAAAGTTTCTTGATATTCCTCACCAAAAGCAAGTAACATACCTTCATATGCTTTATCAAATAGAACTTTATTGTCAATTTCCCCATCATAATATTGATATATCTTATCGTAAATTAATCTCAATCTATCATCAAAATTTGATAATTTCACGTCCTTCTCTACAATAGTTCTCGTACCAACGTTAAACTCTACTCCATTTCTACCAATGTAAATCTTTAATCCATTAAAAAAATACACCGAAAGAATACTTGTGAGAATTACAATTATTATTCCAATTCCAACAATACCCCTAAATTTTCTTTTCACATCACTTTTTCTTATCCACTCATCTGAGTTCTCATGTTCAAAGGAATTGCCACCCTGCATCCATATCACCTCATATAAATTTTTTAGGCATCTGAAATATTTTGCCAATAAAAGATACCCTAAACCTTCAAGAACCTTCTTATTGATAATACACTTCCAAAAGATCCTATGAAAATTCCACCTAAAACAAACTGCCACGCCATATGTTTCAATATGACATTAGGTGTAGCAAAAGAAACAAATAAAATATTTCTTAACATATCATATATGAAAATATAAAATCCATATAAAATTACCAATGAAATAACACTTCCCACTAATCCAATTATAATTCCTTCTATGATAAAAGGACATCTTATAAACCAATCCGTAGCACCTACGAATTTCATTATATTTATTTCTTTTTGTCTAGAGTAAACGGTTAATTTTATTGTGTTCATAATTAGGAAGATTGATACAATAAATAATAATACAAAAATCACTATAGCTGATACCTTCATCACGCTAGTTATCTTAGTAATCTTTTCTATTACATCTTTTGCAGTTGTAATATCATATATCCCCTCAAAATCTTTAATATTCTCCCCAATACCGTCTATGTATGAACTATCTTCAGCTTTTACAACAAGTACAACTGGAAAAGGATTCACCTCTAAAAAATCCTCAAACAATTTTCTTGCCTCTTCAGCGTCCTCTCCATGAGATTCTATAAAGTTGTTCTGCCCATCAACCTTAGATATTTCTTCTATATCTTTGAATCCTTCACTATTTTTAATAGTAGAAATTAATCTATTTTTCTGTTCAATTGTTATATTATCTTCTAAAGCTACTCTAATTTCTAAAGTTGATCCTATCTGATCCATAAACATCCTTACATTCAAAGCAACCATTAAAAACAAACCAAATATCAATAATGTTGTAGTAACCGTAGCTATAGATGCAAAAGTTAGGGTTTTGTTTCTTGACAAGCTTTTCGAAGCATCTGTTGTAAAATATCTCAAGGTATTAATCTTCATAATGATACCTCCCCCTTCTCTCATCTCTAGCAATAACACCTTTTTCTATGGCTATTACTCTTTTCTTCATAATATCTACAATATCCTTAGCATGCGTTGCCATCACAATAGTTGTTCCAGCTCTATTAATATCGCTTAATATTTCCATAATTTCCAATGCAGTTTCTGGATCTAAATTCCCTGTTGGCTCGTCCGCAATTAAAAGAGATGGGTTGTTAACTATAGCTCTTGCTATTGCAACTCTTTGCTGCTCTCCTCCCGAAAGTTCATTAGGAAAAGCCTTATATTTTTTTGAAAGACCTACTAAGGACAAAACCATAGGAACCTTCTTTCTTATCTCTTTATGAGATGTCTCTATTACTCTCATTGCAAAGGCAACATTCTCATATACGTTTAAGGATGGTATTAACCTAAAGTCTTGAAACACGACTCCCACCTTTCTCCTGTAATATGGTATTTTTTGATGTGGTAATCTTGTTATATCCTTATTATTCACAAGTATTCTACCTGTCGTTGTTTCAACCTCTTTCATTAATAGTTTTATAAAAGTTGATTTTCCTGAACCACTTGGTCCAACCATAAATACAAAATCCCCTCTATCTATTTTTATATTTACATTCGAAAGAGCTAACACGTTGTTATCATAAATTTTAGTTACATTTCTGAACTCTATCATTCCTAATCTCCCCTCAAAAACGAAATCATATAAATGTCTATATTTAGTTTTAATTATAACACAATTATTTGGATATTTTAGATTTGTTAATAGTTTTTTCAATATTTATCACACAATATTACAACGTAAAAATGCGCGTTTCACGCGCTATAATTAGTAAGTTAATAATTGATAGTTTCAACAAGTTCAATTTCACTTCCGTGAAATTCTATTATATTGAGACAAAAGGAGTGTTCTACACACTCAAAATGTTTAATCTTTTGATACTATAATTCTAAATACCGAACATGTAATATCTCAATAAATCAATAATAGTCAAATAGACATATTGAACTAAACAAACTGTAAATATAACTCCAACTAAATTCATTTTATAGAAATGTTTTCTCCACTCATTTTGATGATCTAATTCTCTCATATGTTTTGGTTTTACAAATGCAATAGCAGCTATAAATAATCCAAATGATGCTATCCATACACCAATATTAAATATCCATGATAATGTATATTCTACTGATAATACAGATTTTGAAATCCCCAAGATTACTCCAACCAATGCACCTATCAATGCTATAGGTATAAAAATCAAGCTAGCTATTTTTACACAAGTAAAAATATCATAAAATTTTTCATTCACATATCTCACTCCACTCAATGTAATAAATTTATTTAATTATATCACATATAAAAATAAAGAGTAAACTAATGAAAGCTTACTCTTTATTTTTTAAGACTATTTTTTTAACTCTAATCCTTTTTTAACTGTCTTAACTATTTCATCAGCAGTTAATCCATATTTCACTAATAATTCGTTAGGAGAACCACTTTCTCCAAATGTATCTTTCACACCAACTTTCAGCACAGGAACTGGATATGTAGAAGTCACAACTTCTGATACTGCTGACCCTAATCCACCGATAATACTGTGTTCCTCAGCTGTAACAATAACTCCACAGTCTCTAGCTGCTGCTGCAATTGCAGCTTCATCAATTGGCTTTATTGTGTGGATATTTATAACTCTAGCTTTAATTCCTTCTTCTGCAAGTGTATTATAAGCCTCTAATGCTGCATCAACCATCATACCAGTAGCAATAATAGCTACATCATTGCCTTCTCTTAATTGAACAGCTTTACCAATTTCAAATTTATAATCTTCATTATCGTTAATTACGTTAACAGCCAATCTACCAAATCTTACATAACATGGTCCATTATATTCAACAATTGCTTTAACAGCAGCAGATGCCTCAACTGCATCACTAGGACTGATAACAACCATGTTTGGTATACTTCTCATTAATGAAATATCCTCTATAGCTTGATGAGATGCTCCATCTTCACCAACTGTTATTCCAGCATGTGTAGCACATACTTTAACATTTAATTTAGGATATGCAATACTGTTTCTGATTTGCTCAAAAGCTCTACCAGCAGCAAAAATTGCAAATGTACTAGCGAATGGAATTTTACCACAAGTAGCTAATCCCGCTGCTACAGTCATCATGTTTCCTTCTGCTATTCCCATATTTAAAAATCTTTCAGGACATGCTTCTTTAAATACTGCAGTTTTAGTTGATTTTGATAAGTCTGCATCCAAAACAACTATATTCTCATTTTGCTTTCCAATTTCAGCAAGAGTATCTCCGTATGCTTCTCTAGTAGCAATCATCTTCATTACTTGTCACCTCCGATTTCAGCTAAAGCTTGCTCGCACTGCTCTTTAGATGGTGCTGCTCCATGCCATCCAGCTTGATTTTCCATAAATGAAACACCCTTACCTTTTATAGTCTTACAAACTAAAACAGTAGGTTTATCTTTAACATTTTTAGCTTCATTGATAGCATTTTTTATAGCATCTATGTCATGTCCATCTATACATATAACGTTCCATCCAAATGCTTCAAACTTCTCATCGATTGGTAGAGAATTCATTACTTTTGTAATATCTCCATCAATTTGCAAACCATTAAAATCTACAAATGCTGTTAAATTATTTAATTTATAATGTGAAGCGCACATTGCAGCTTCCCATACTTGACCTTCTCCTAATTCCCCGTCTCCAAGAAGAGTGTATACTCTATACTCTTTATTATCTAACTTGCCAGCTAAAGCCATTCCAACAGCAGCAGAAATTCCTTGACCTAAAGAACCAGTAGACATATCCACGCCTGGTATGTAATTCATATTTGGATGCCCTTGAAGAATGGCTCCAGTTTTTCTTAACTTCATTAATTCTTCTTTAGCAAAAAATCCTCTTTCAGCTAAAGCGGCATATAACACAGGTGCTGCATGCCCTTTTGATAATACAAATCTATCCCTATCTGGATTACTACAGTTTTCAGGATCTATATTCATCTCATCAAAATATAATGTTGTCATAATTTCAACAGCTGATAAAGATCCTCCTGGATGACCTGACTTTGATTCAGTAAGCATTTTCACAATGTCTTTTCTAAGAATTTTCGCTACTTCACGCAATTCTTCACATGTTTTTTTCATTAAATACCGCCTCCATACGAGAAAAATTCTACAAAATGTGTTTCTTTTGTAGTTCTCTGAAATAAAATGAATTAGTTTGATTTATGTAATTTATATTTGTTTGAAAGTCTTTTCATTTCATTTCTTTTTTATATAATCCGAAAAAATTACTTTTTCCGTAATTACTCATAACCACATTTACATTATAGCAAGTTTTTTCTTAAATACAATATTTTTATATGTAATAAAAAATTTTAATATGTAAAATAAAGATAAATATACGAAACAAGGAAAGCGCACAAAAGTGCGCCTATTTTACATTAAAGTCCCAAACTTATAAGCAAAGCTTCATCTACTTTTGCCATATCATTATCTGTCATGTGACCAATTTTTTCTTTCAATCTTCTTTTATCAAGTGTTCTAATTTGTTCCAACAAAACTACAGAGTCTTTATTTAAACCATATTCCTCTGATGAAATCTCTACATGTGTTGGTAACTTAGCCTTATTGATTTGGGAAGTAATCGCTGAAATTATTACAGTTGGACTATATTTATTTCCAACGTCATTTTGAATTATAATAACTGGTCTAATACCACCTTGCTCTGAACCAACAACAGGACTCAAATCAGCATAAAATATATCTCCTCTTTTCACTATTGTCGTTGTCATTAGGCATATCACACTCCGAAAGCTGAGTCTCGTATTCATTTAACTCTAAGCTATAATTATTTATACCCCATTCACAAAGCTCTAAATTGATATTTGCCATATCTAAATATCCAGTCTTCATTTTTTCAATTTGTGTTATTTTTTTCTTCTCTTCAATATATAATATTATAGCTTCTTTTATAAATTCATTTCTTTTTTTACTGTCTAGCTTAAGTGCTTCATTAAATTCATTATAAAGTGTTTCCGAGAGGTTAACTACTAATTTCTTATTTTGAGACATTATATTTCCTCTACCTCCTATTTAGCCGAAGCATAAATATGTATAAACCTAAGTATATTATATTTCAACTTTTGTCAATATGTCAAAGCATTTGTCGGTTTTTATATTTTTTTTTAACAAAAGGATGATTTTGTCTACACATATTCCCTTATTTTCATCACTTTACTATTTTCGACATATACTCTTGGAACTCTTTTCCCTATCATACATAGTACTTCATAGCTTATAGTATTTAAACATGAAGCAATATAATCTGCATTAAGTTTATTGTTCCCATCTTCTCCAATTAATATTACTTCGTCTCCGATATTAATATTATCAATCTGAGTTAAGTCAATCATACATTGATCCATACAAATTCGTCCTACTACAGGTACAATGTCACCATTTACTATTACTTTAGCAAATCCTGATAGCATCCTAGAATATCCATCAGCATATCCTATAGGTAAAGTACCTATTATAGATTCACCATAACATTGATACTTTCTACCATATCCAATATACTCATTCTTTTCTACTTTTTTAATATTTGCTATTTTGGCTTTTAAACTTAATACGGGCTTAAGATCAATTTCATCTTTTCTTACTTGATCAGATGGATAATATCCATACAAAATTATCCCTGGTCTAACCATATCATAATGATATTCTGGAAGGTCAATTATTGTAGCGCTATTACCAATATGTTTTGTGTTGAAAAAAATATCTCTTTCTTGCAATTTTTCTATGAAATATTTATATCTTTTGTTTTGCTTTTCTGAATATTCTTTCTTTTCACTGTCTGCATCAGAAAAATGCGAAAATAATCCTTCCATTACTATGTTTGTCAATTTTGAAATTTGAGTTATTTCCTCAATACTTTCTTGTGTTGGCAAGAATCCAATTCTTCCCATTCCACTATCAACCTTTATGTGAATTTTCGCAATTTTCCCTCTTTTTTTAGCCTCATTTGACAAAGTTTTTGCAAATTCATAGCTCAACACAGTACATTCTAAATCATACTCTACAATATCTTTTGCTTGTTCTTCCGGTGTCCAGCCTAAAACAAGTATAGGTGCTTTAATTCCACCTTTTCTTAATTCTTTCCCCTCGTCTACTATTGCTACTGCTAATTTATCCGCGCCGTTTTCTAAAAGAATTGGTGCAGTATCAAGAGCTCCATGACCATAAGCATCAGCTTTGACTACAGCCATAATTTCTTTACTTTTTGATACACGCCTAATCTCCCTCATATTATGAGCCAAATTATCCAGATTAATTTCAGCCCATACTGGTCTAACACTTCCCATTTTTTTATCCCCCACCTTTACTGTTAATCACTGTTAAGAAGTCTTTTAGTATCGAAAAAATCGTCTCTTATCTCAGCATTCCCCTCGAATTTACTGTAAGTGATTTTCATTCTAACCTTTTTATCCCCATCATAAATCTCAATCCTATTAGGATTACCATCTTCAGTATTTATGTAGATCACAGCCTTATCTAAATTTCGATTATTGCTGCATAGTATTAATTCAACTAATAGGTACTGTTTTCCTTCTTCTTCAGCATATTTTGTTTTAATTTTTTCATCACAGTACATTTTTTCAATGTACTTATCTAAAAAAGTATATTCATAAATATTAATATTATCATAAATCCTACTTTGGATAAGCTCCTTTTTCTGTTTAATATCATTATCAATTATTTTGTTAGGAAGTAACCATATCTGCCTGTCCTCATTAATCTTTATATAACTCCCTACATCTTTCTTGAAAACCTGATAAATATCATATTCTTTTTTCTGAACGTCATTTATAATTTCAAGCTTTGCGGTACATTCATAAGTCTTCAAACTCTTTATGTACTCTATTGTTTTATTTGGATCCTCACTTTTCTCACAAGATATTAAACTTAAGAGAATAATACACATTGTTATGGATCCTAGTATAAACCTTCTCATTTTCAACTCCTCCATAAAATTGTTTTTCTTTATATTATTATTCTTATTACCTTAAATATAAATATATGATGAAATGAGAAAATCTCTTTAAATTTGATTCATGTAAATTTTATATTATATTTATTGATACCACAATGACCAGAAACTTTGATTTTTTTGTAGTAAGTGGATTGTTCTTTTAAAACCAAGCACCCGTGATTTAAAAAAGTTGAGAGTTGAAAGTGGACAACATTTGATTAATTATTAATAAAATACAATTTTAGATTAATAAATTAAATACAGATACAGAAAATGATAAGAGGCTCAAGATGATTAATTAATCATTTTGAGTCTCTCTCCAGATGTTATATTTGTTTTCTATATATATATTATACCACAGAATACATAATTATTTAAGACTTACAATTTATGGTCAAACATTGTATTATAGTGATTATATCATAATTCAAGTAGTAATAAGCTTTAAGAAAGGTTTACTCTTATGAAAATTTATAAATGGGGTGAGAAGTATGTACACGTTTCCAAAAAACTTATACACAGATGTTAGAATAGAAAAAGTTTTTGAAACATCAATTAAACATGAGAATAATATCATAAAAGAAAACAAAACAAGAGAATATACCGGTGCATTTATTAGGATATTTGATGGAGATAGATGGTATAGTAAATCAACATCAAATGTAGAAGACATTCAAAAAGAGATTATAGAATTGAGTAATATGGCTATAGAAAATAGAGAGATTTATTCCAATCCAATAGTAAAAAAAATAGAAGTTAACGTAGATTCATTATATTCATATAATGGGATTGAAATAGATAAGGTTTCAAAGTATCATAAGGAAGCTTTAGTTAAAGAGATTGCTGAAGAATTCAAAAACAAAACGGAACTTAAGTCATGCTCAATTATTTATAATGACAAAAGAGTTGAAAAAGAGTTCTATTCAAGTAAAGGATCAAAATTATCTTTTGATTATCAAGATGCTAGTGTTTTTGTAATATATGGTATTAATATAAACAACAAAGTTGATTCACAGTCTAGCTTAAAGTCATCTTATAACTTTTCTGATTTATATAATGCAAAGGAAAGCTTTAAAATTGACTATGAAAAGAGCTTATATTATCTTAAAAATGAAAAGCCTATAATCCCTGGAAAATATACTGTTGTAATGTCACCAAGCGTGGCAGGAGTCTTTGCCCACGAAAGCTTTGGACATAAAAGTGAATCAGATTGCATGCTGGGTGATGAGTCTTTATTAAAAGAATGGGTAATTGGCTCTAAGGTGGGGAGTAAAGAACTTTCTATTTATGACTGTGGAAACATAAAATCTACAGGTTATTGCCCTTATGATGATGAAGGGAATAAATGCAAGAAAACTTATTTAATTAAGAATGGTATATTAAAAGGAAGGCTTCACTCAGCAGAAACAGCTTCGTATTTTAATGAAGAAATTACAGGTAATTGTAGAGCAAAAAATTTTGAGTTTGAACCAATAGTGAGAATGACATCAACTGTAATTGAAGGCGGTGAGATGACCTTTGATGAGTTAATTGAGCCTATAAAAGAAGGGGTACTTTTAGATTATTGGAAATATGGAACAGGATTAAGTACATTTACAATTGCTCCAAGCAGAGCATATATGATACGTAATGGAAAAATAGCAGAGCCAGTTAGTGTTTCAGTTGCAACAGGAAATGTAATGGAAACATTATTCAATGTAGATGGTATTTCAAAAGAAGTTGAACTTTGTTTTGGTAAATGTGGAAAAGATGATCAAGGCAGCCTTCCAGTTACCATGGGTGCTCCATATATAAGAATTCAAAATCTTCAATTACAGTAGGAGGTAATTATGATAAAAGAAACTTATAAAACAAAAATTAAGGAAATGTCTCTGAATGTAACTGATGGTAAAATATCTGCAATTAGAGAAAAAAATATAACAAAAACAGGTTTAAGGGTGTACAAGGATAAAAAGATTGGAATTGCAGGTACAATAGGAAATTATAATGAAGATATACTTTTAAATAAAGCGGTAGAATCCCTAAGAAATTGTATTCCATATGAAAGTGAGCCAAGCCAAAACTATAAAGAGCATATAGTAAATGAAAGTAATCTTCCAGAGGGAAAAGAAGCCTTGGGATTCTTTGAAAAAATTTTAAAGAAGCTTAGGGACGATAATAAAGAATTTATTTTCAATGGAAAAATCAAAGTCTATACTAATAGAGACAGTATACAAAACGATAAAAACCTGGATTTGTTACATGAAAGAAAAGGGGTTAGCATAAACCTGCAGGTGAGAGAAAGATTTTCCCCAAAAATCTCAGATTTGGATTTAAAATTTGAAACAAGTAACTTTTTTCAAAATGAATTCATAGATTATGCAAATAAGAAATTAACAGCTTATAAAAATAAAATATTATTGCCAAATAAAAAACTTCCCGTGGTATTTTTGAATAATGATTTTGGGTTATTATTAAAGTTTTGGGATTTAAACGGAGAAATGTTCGGATCAGGAGCATCAATATTTAGTAAAAATATTGATGAAAAAATGTTCAGTAAGGACTTGACCTTATATGACAGCAGAAATCCTATGGAGTCAAATAAAGCTTTTTTCGATATGGAAGGAGTAGTTAATAAAGACTATAGATATGAATTAATTCAAAATGGAGTTATAAAGAGCCCTTTTACTGATAAAGAAATATCACGAAGATATGATCTGCCACGTACAGGCGGAGCTGCCTGTGACTATGATGGAGTACCTGGGATATTTGATTGGCCAAACTTTATCATTAAACCTGGTTGTAAAAGCATTAAGGAACTTTTAGGGGGAGATTTAGGAATATTAATAGATGTTGCAGTAGGAGGAGATTTTACACCTTCAGGTATATTTGGGACACCAGTACAGGTTGCCTATTTGATTGATGGAGAAAATATAATAGGATGGTTACCTGAGTTAAAATTGAGTGGTGATTTATTTGAGTTCTTTGGTAAAGGATTTAGAGGAGTTTCCAGGGAGAGAGTTACACCGTCTTGTAGAGAACATTATATGGTAATGGATATGGAGGTTTCTTTATTATAACTTAGGATATACTTCCAATTACTTAAAGCACGCTTAAGCGTGCTTTAAGTAAGTTCTTTTATAGTTTTAGAAATATTATCAATAATGTCTGTGGCAGTAACAGCAAATTTATCTTCTGATAACTTATCTCCACACTCACCATGTGCATAAACCCCTACACACGAAGCATCCATTGGTGAATATCCTTGTGCACACAAGGAGGCAATTATTCCTGTTAAACAATCCCCCATTCCACCATTTGCCATAGCCCCATTACCAGTTGGATTTATATAGCTTACCTCTCCATTTGTTATTACAGTATTGTATCCTTTTAATACAACTATAATCCCATACTCTTTTGCAAACTCCTTAGCTATTTCAATTCTATCGCTTTGGATTTCTTTTATTTCCATACCAGTCAATCTTGCCATCTCTCCTGGATGAGGTGTAATTATTATATTACACTTAGCTTCTTTTAAGAGATCCATTTTTCCTTCAAGTACATTTATTGCATCAGCATCAATAACAACTGTACACTCTGTATTTTTTAACACTCTTTTTACATTATTTAAAGTCTCATTAGAATTCCCCAAACCTGGTCCTATAGCAATACAATTCACTTTTCGCATTAAGGCTTCAATACCTTGACAATCTTCATTTTTTTTCCACATTGCCTCAGGAACAGAAGTTCTAACTGCTTGCAAAGCTTCTTCACAACTTATGAGAGTAGTTAGTCCTGCACCCGATTTGACTGCAGCTTTTGTTGTTATAGTTGATGCTCCTGTCATACCTTCTGATCCTGCTATTACCATAACATGACCATAATTTCCTTTATGAGAATATGGAGCTCTTTTTTTTGTCTTTTTTTGAATAAATTTTTTCTCTAAGAAAAACTCCTTATTATGATATTTATCTACCACAAAATCAGGTATACCAATCTTTTCTATTACTACTTCTCCAGTATACTCATGACTACCATAATTCAAAAAACCCCTTTTATATGTCTCAAAAGTAATAGTTTTATTCGCCTTGATACAATTCCCAAGAACTTTTCCTGTATCACTACTAAATCCTGATGGTACATCTATTGATATAGTTTTCTTTGATGTTTCATTAATCACTGTTATTGCTAGATCATACACCCCTCTAATTTCACGATGTAATCCAATTCCAAATATACCATCTAAAACAACATCACTTCTTATAATAGAGTCTCTCAAAAATTCAATATCTTCAACATTACTTATATTCGTTATTTTCACTCCCATATTACACAAGATATCGTGATTCACTAAACAATCTTTGCTCATAGGATTCAATCCTATTGAAAATACACTTACTTTCTTACCAGCAGTAATAAGGTGCCTAGCAACAGCAAGAGCATCTCCTCCATTATTTCCTCTGCCACATATAATTACATAATACTCGTTTTGCTTCAACATTAAATGTTTTACAACCCCTAATGCGGCATTCTCCATAAGTATGATACTAGGTATTCCTAATTTCTCTATGGAATATTTATCAATTTTCCTGATTAATTCTCCCTTTGAAATTTTCATTTTTCACCTCCCAAATAGCATAGGCAATGGCATTATCCCTTCCATGGGATATACTAATATGAATAACATAATCACCATATTTTGAAGCAATTTTTTCTGCCTCACCTTTTAATACAACTATAGGTTTTCCTAAGGAGTTCCTATCTACTATGATATCTTTAAATTTTATTCCGCTAAATCCTGTTCCTAAAGCTTTTACTATTGCTTCCTTAGCTGCAAATCTTCCTGCGATAAATTCTGGTTTCATATTTCTCATTTTAAAATATTCTATTTCTCTATTGTGAAACATTTTAGTTAAAAAAGCTTCTCTATTAAGAGCTTTTTCAATTCTATCTATCTCAATAATATCAGTTCCAATTCCTTTTACCACATTTACCCTCCTTTATAAGCAACAATAGTTTTAATATTTATATCTTATTATAATACATAAATATAAAATGTTAAGCAAAATTTATATGTATTTTTTTCAAATTATCATTGTTCACTCTTACACAAACTCTCAATTTTTTGTTATTTTACATTTACACTTTATAATAAAACAGTAAAAATTTATAACAATCTTCTGAAAAAAAATAAGAGGTTAATACCTCTTACAAATTAAATCTCAATTCATCAATTTCATTACTAAAAATTTCTATGAAGTGTATTGGTGATATTAAATATGTGTAAGCTTTATTAAATATATTTAGCACCTTTTCACGGTCTGAACTTATCAACTCTTCCCCATCTCTTTCAATATTAACAAGTTCTCCGTTTATGAAATCTCTTCGTTCTATTTCTATACCATAGAACCTTTTATTTTTCACTACTCCTTTTCTACCCTCTACTTCTACAATTCTGTAACTATAATCTCTTCTTAGTCCTTCATCTTCTACGCTCTTTTCTTTAAACAATATTATCTTCATGTTCTCCCTCCCCTAAAAAATTAGCCCCCTAATCATTATCTATATATTCATAATATCAGTTGATATAGAAGAAAACTGTCATAATTTATATGCTTGTACGAAAAACTTTTCTGTTAATTACGACAGTTTATATATCATTGTTACTATTAATATTATTATTTTTACATCCCCATCCCAGTTACTGGTATTATCGCATAATTAATACGTTTTTTTGTCACATTAACTCAATAATTTATTCAATTCCTAAGATAATTATTTTTTGGTAAAAACATCTAATTCCAATATTTTACCAACTTTTTCAAGGTAATCTTCGCAAATATCTTCATTTATTTTTTCGTCTGAAAATTTAATTCTGTTGTAAATTTCTCTTACCTGAATTAAATTTTCATCATTATCTTTAATATTATTCATAAATTCCGTAGCTGTCATATTCTTCTTGTATTTATCCACCGGAATACTCTTTAACTGAATTTTTCTGAAATTTTCTTTAATTTTTCCATCCAATCCTTCATATATTACTTTTTTAACTTCTATAGTTGAATTATCTTCTGGTTGTAATTCTTCTGTTATCTCCTTATATTCAAGTGAATTGAATCCTTGCATTGTTCTTTTCTTAAACAATTTAAGTATAATCAATACTATTATCCCAATTAGAATAATCAAAATTATTACTCTTATTATTTTTTGATTTCTAATATAATTAATATCCATTTCTATCTTTTTAGGGGCATTTCCATCAGCTATTCCATCCCCATAACTTTGACTATTTCCCCCCTTTTCAAAGAGACTCATAACCCAATTTACAAACTTACTTATACCTGTACTAAGCAAATATATTAAAGGACTAATAATTTTAATAATAGAATCTACTATAACATCATATACACGCTTTATTGCCATTAGTCCTTTATTCAAAGCTCCATTCCACCCCGTTAATAAGAATGACACTATAATTAGCAGTCCATATATATTTCTGGTAGCCTTGTCTTTTATATTAAACTCTTTTTGCCTGATTTCGTTTAATACTATAAGATTTACAAAGAATAATAATAAAAAATAGTTTACTACTTCTACACTTGCACTATGATTAATTAAGAACATCATTGTAATTAGAGCAATCCATAAAAATATTTTTTTTGTGAACCATTTTTGTTCTTTATGCAAGTACTGAATCTTTCCTAATTTTGTATACATAATTCCTGTTACTATCCAATAAAATATCACTAAAACCATTTGTTCTTCAAATGATTTATATCCATAAAATAAGAATACTGAAATAACAGGAATGGATACCATAGCCAAATATATAAGTATATGATTAATTTTTCTATTATCAATATTATTATATATATATAATAATATTAAGCATTGTATAAAGAGAGGATAAATTGTATTATGATCAATCTCATATAGAAAAAATGTATTAGTTCCCCATATGTATAATGCAATAACTAGGCAAATAACTCTAAGAAATATTAGCCCCTTCAGAAGAATGTCCTTTTTCATATTAATTCCTCCTTGCCTAGAGTAAAGATTTCTACCCCTTTTATCATAGGAATATTTCCCAAATCTGAAATATCAAATATCTTAACATGAATATTCCTCTTGGATAGTTCTTTTATAATTTCTAAGCTATCTAGATCTAAAGTAGATGCAATCACAACATAAGTTGACTTTCTTTTAAATTCCCTCTTTTTTTTCTTAAGTAAATCCGAGAATTTTTCTTTAGACTTTTTATCAATTCTAGAAGCAAATTCTAAAACACTTTCAAATTTATTACAATTAATAACTCCATCCTTTATCTCTCTTTTTTCGTATTTTTTAATATAGGCATTTGTCCAAATATCAACTGGAACTCCACCCTTAATTGAAACATTTGCCATTGCAACAGCAATTTCAACCATTGTATCTATGACATCAATCGGATAACACATATGTTCGCCTTTTTCATGTGTAACATTAATCATAACTACAAGTTCTTTATCCGAAGTAAAATCATTTTCCTTTACCATGAGTTTTTCAGTTTTAAGTGATGTTTTCCAGTGAATATCTTTCATTCTATCTCCAATACGATAATCTCTCATTCCTTTCAAATATAAAGGATCTTCAAAAATCCATCTTTTCACTATATTATCTCCAAGTAAGCTATTACTTTTCAAGTTAAAAGAAGCTAATTTACGAACTCTAGGATATACGATTATTTCTTGGAAATCATATCGCTCTGATTGATTAGTCATTAAACTCAAAAAATCACCTAATTTGATATCTATCTGACCAAATAAATAAACTCCTCTTCGCTTTGCAGTTATATTGTAAAATCTTCTTTTTCGACTATATTTAGGTACATAATAATTTGAAGTATGACATTGATTTATTTCATCAAACTCTTCAAATTTAAGGTTTTCTTTGTAGCTCATATCATATGGTATTACTTCCTTAACTATTAGAAATTTAACAGGAACTTTATTAGCATTTTCCACCACTGTTTCTACCACAATCATTTCATCAATATTAAACTTGCTTTTTTCGAATTTTCTGTAAATTCTTATTCTTTTAATAGATTTATTCAAATGGATTCTATTAATGGTCATACATATGGAAAATATTATTAACCCTATGATTATAAAATTATACATACCTCTATACTTCCTCTAAAGGTGCATGACACTCATCCAAAATCTTTAGAATTGATTTTTCATTAGTTTTAAAATCAAAATCACTATCATGGGGGATAATTCTATGAGCTAAGATACTTGTAGCCATCGCTTTTACATCTTCTGGTATAACATAATCTCTTCCATTAATTGCTGCATGTGCCTGACTTGCTCTCATAAGTGCTAAGGTCCCCCTTGGGCTACTCCCTAAATATGCAAACTTTTGATTTCTTGTTTGACTAATAATATCCATTATATATTTCTTTATTTCATCTTTTACTAAAACCTTATTATAATTTTCTTGAACATATTTAATTTCATCTAATGTAACAACACCTTCAATACTCTCAAGCGGATCTACCTTCTCATACATATTCATTATTTTTATTTCTTCATTATAGTCTGGATACCCTAAAGATAATTTCATAAAAAATCTATCTAATTGAGCTTCTGGCAACGGAAATGTTCCATGCTGCTCAACAGGATTTTGAGTTGCGATTACGAAAAAAGGAGACCCTAATTTTTTTGTATTTCCCTCCACTGTAACTTGTCCCTCATCCATGCATTCAAGTAGTGCTGATTGTGTCCTTGGTGTAGCTCTATTGATTTCATCTGCTAATACTATTTGACTCATCAACGGCCCTTTTCTAAACACAAACTCCTGCTCTTTTTGATTGTAAAAATAGATTCCTGTTAAATCTGATGGCAACATATCTGGTGTAAACTGAATCCTACTAAAATCACATTTTAAAGATTTAGATAAACTCCTTGCTAGTTTTGTTTTCCCCAGACCAGGTACATCTTCTAATAGTACATGTCCACCACAAATAAAAGAAACAATTATTTTATCTATCTCCTTATCCTTACCCACTATTACCTTTGAAATATTTTCTTTAACTCCCTTTCTAAATTGTTCAAACTTTTTAGTATCCATTTGTATCACCCCTAATTAATGTAATATAATATATTGAGATTATACCACATTTTCCATTTATGTATATATTTCCACTTTGAATTCAATTCTTTTTATACTACAATTATTTAATTGACATAATATTCTTATAATTATCCAACCATAAATACAAAAACTGCAACAAAATTTTAATAATTTTGTTGCAGTTTATTTAAATTTTTTCTTACTTTATAAATAAATATTTTATCATTGATGGGAAAAATGTAAATACAACTGTTATTACAACTGCTGAAATAAACGCACCAACTGCTGCACAAACAAAGGATTTCTTTTTATCAAGATTTAAAAAACTTGCAACAGCAGTTCCGGTCCATACTCCTGTAGTAGGTAATGGAATTGCAATAAATATTATTAAAGCAAGTTCTTCGTATTTCTCGAATTTCCCTCTATTCTTATCAAGCTTTTTCTGAATAAAGTTATAAAACCACCTAAAATATTTAAACCTTCCTAAAAGATCAAATATTTTATTAAATAGCAATAAAATAAATGGAACGGGTAATAGACTTCCCAAATAACTAACTATAAACACAACAAATGGTTCCACATTAGTACTTAATAACCCATATGGAATTGCAATTCTTTGTTCAGCAAGAGGCATTGCTGCCCATATCAATATTATCAATAGTTCTCTCATTTTTTCCTCCTGAATCATAAGCTTTATTAAATACAATTTAATAAAGCTATCATCTAGTTTCTTCAAATTTATCAACTGAATTACTTCACATATCATCTTATCATCTTATCTATATTTTAACAACAAACAGTACTAAATAGAAATACTGGAGAACCTTATAAAAACAAATGGAGGATGTTTCTGCCTTAGGGCAGAAACTACATCTTATTGGTATTTAGATAAAATATTGTGTGTTAAATACAATGTTTCATCAAAGATGAAGAACGTAAACTCTTATTGTCCAAGTAACAATAAAATCAAGATTTCTCGAAGAGAAATGTCCATCATTCTACATTCTCCATTTTCCATTCTCAATTTTAAAAAGCACCTTGTTGGTGCTGTATTTTCACTATTGAAATTTTTAAATTTTAAAAAGCCCAAAATCAGGCTTTTTAAATAGCCTGATTAAGAAACTTCTTCCTCATCATCTTCTTCTCTTTTATCTTTGGTATCAAGGAAATTTATTTGTTCAGCTTCAACTTCAGCAAAAAATCTTTTTACTCCTTCTTTATTTTCATAGTTACCTGTTCTCAACTTACCTATAACATTAACTAATCTACCTCTTGAAAGAGATTCAACAATACTTTCAGATCTTTTGCCCCATAAAACTACCTGAACAAAATCAGCATCACGCTCACCTGTTGCTTTAACATATTTACGATTAACAGCTAAAACAAACTTTAAATAAGGAAATTCTTTTTCAGAAGTATATCTTACTTCTGGTTGTTTTACAATTCTTCCTAATAACAATACTTTATTCATTATAAAACCTCCATAAATTTTAATATATTAGAATTATATCCATATTGATTTTTTATAATCATTTATACAAAAAATCTTGATTTTATTTGAATATCAGTATTAATTAATGATTAAAATAGATATATACTTTTAAAGAAAGCGGTGATTATTCAAATTGTTTATTAATAGAAAAATTTATTCCAAAGATATTTCTTCTATTCATTTTGAAAGTAATGAAACAAAAGGAACTTTTCAAGCATTTGATTCCCACGGAAATCTTTTAAAATCTTGGAACACTATTGCTCATAACCTAGCACAGTTTGACTCAATGTCTAGAAATTTTTATAATGAACTAAACGACGAAAACCCTTAAAAAAATGGAGAATGGAGAATGGATAATGTATAATGATGGATGTTTCTGCTTAAGGCAGAAACTACATCTTATTCTTCTTTAGAACAAAGAGATTTTTACTCATTTTATATCAGATAAAATATTGTACTTTAAATACAATATTTCATTGCAAATGAAACGAGTAACCCCCAATTGTCCAAGGAACAAAATTTCACGGAGTGAAATGTCCATCATTCTCCATTCTACATTATCCATTATGCATTTTCGATTTTTTCATTTAAAAAAGCATTAAGCTCTCCTCCAATTAAAATCATCATTGACGTTATGTAAATCCAAGTCATTAATATAATAACTGCCCCTAAACTTCCATATACGTTGGAATAATTAGCAAAATTATTCACATAAAATGAAAATCCTATGGATGATATGAACCATCCTAAAGTTGTAAATAATGCTCCTGGAATAACTTTTATAATCTTTAATTTTCTAGCTGGGAAAGTACAATACATTGCAACAAAAACACAAAAAACAAGAAATAAAGTAAATGCCATTCTATAGAAATCCCAAAAATATTTGAAATTTCTATATCCATCAAACCAATTAAAAATATTATTACCTATAACTTCTCCAAAGATTATTAGTGTGAAACTAAATATTATTATTACTGCTAATGCTATAGTATAAACTATTGAAATAAAAAATATATATATAAAACTTCTATTTTCTTTAACATTATACGCAGTATTCAAACCATCCATAATTGCCCTTATTCCTCCTGAACCAGCATATAAAGTAAATATTATTCCAAAAGATAACAAGTTCTGACTACTATTTTGAAACGTATCAATTATTACAGACTGTACTAGTTCATAGGCGCTTTCCGGCAAGTACTTTCCAAATTCTTGAAGCATAGATTCCACTCTAATCTTGCTATAACTAACGAGAGTCAAAAGAAAAATCATAAATGGGAAAAAAGATAACAATGAAAAATACGATATCAAAGCTGCTACTTTTGATATTTGGTCATCTAATATTTTTTTTATTAAAGTTACTATTTTGTTAATAAAATTCATAATCTCCTCCATGTTTTATTTTTCATTTGTTAATTTTATTTCATTGCTTTTGTATTAGCTTATGCATATTCAATCAAAATCAATCTTCAAAATATTAATATAAACCCTTTCACCAGAACGTTTATTAACAAATTAATAATTTTTTTGATATTTTGCTTATTTTACAGTAAAATAATGTTATAAATAAAATAATTCTCAATAAATATTTAGAAAAGAGGGGAATTTATGAACATATTCAAATGGATCGTAACATTTTTACCTTTTATTAATTTAATATTTGCATTAATATTAATATTTTTTGAAAGAAGAAATGTAAGTACAACTCTAGCTTGGTTAATGATTTTCTATTTTGTACCTGGTTTTGGATTTATATTATATTTAACTTTTGGACAAAACTTAAGCAGAGAAAAAATATTCAGATTAAAAAAACATGAAGATAGAGTACTTAAAGAATATCTACTTGAGAATGAAAAACTCATTAAACATAATAAATCATTTAATAGCGATGATATGAAATATTATGAAGATTTAATGAAGTTGAATTTTAATAATGGTAATTCTCCATTATCAGAAGATAATACAGTTGAAATTTTCACAGATGGGAATAGCAAATTTGATGACCTTTTGATAGAAATAAAAAACGCAAAGAAGTTCATTCACATAGGTTATTATATTATCAAGAACGATGATCTTGGCAAAAAAATCCTTAATGCTTTAGTTGAAAAAGCCAAAGAAGGTGTTGAAGTAAGATTATTGTATGACCAACTTGGATCCAGAACATTAAGAAAAAGACATCTTAAACCTTTAATAGATGCAGGAGGTAAATACGCAGTTTTCTTCCCTTCGTTATTATATATAGTTAATTTTAGAATCAATTATAGAAACCACCGAAAAATAGTAGTAATTGATAACACCATAGGTTATGTTGGTGGATTAAATATAGGGGATGAATATCTAGGTAAAAGCAAAAAATTCGGTTATTGGAGAGACACCCACATAAAAATCACTGGTGAATCAATAGTCACTTTACATTTAAGATTTTTATTAGATTGGAGATATTCATCAGGTGAAACAGATGTATTAATTGAGAAATATCTCAATTCCTCAGTATCTAAGGGCGATATTGGTATGCAAATTGTATCTAGTGGTCCTGATACTGAATTAGAACAAATTAAATTGGGTTACGTTAAAATGATTCAGGATGCAAAAGAATGCATACTTATTCAAACTCCTTATTTAATTTTAGATGATTGTATTAAAGAATCTCTAAAGATTGCAGCTTTGTCCGGAGTTGATGTACGAATAATGATTCCTAATAAACCTGATCATCCTTTTGTTTATTGGGCTAGTTATCATAATGCAGGTGAATTACTTCGTACTGGTGCGAAAATATACACTTACGAAAAAGGATTTCTTCATGCTAAAACTGTAGTAGTTGATAATAAAGTATGTTCTGTTGGAACAGCTAATATGGACATAAGATCATTTAAATTAAATTTCGAAGTAAATGCATTTATTTACAATAAAAAAATATCAATGGAATTAAGAGATGTTTTTTATTCAGATATTAGCGATTGCAAAGAACTTACTCTTGAAATTTATAAGTCAAGAAATAACCTTATTAAATTCAAAGAATCAATTAGCAGATTATTATCACCGATTTTATAAAAATGCTATAATAAAGATAAGCTAGTTATAGCTTATCTTTATTTGTTAGGAGCTTATTATGAAATATATTAACCGTTTTTTTATTTTAACAATATTTTTTGTTATGATATGCTTTAATAGTTCACATTATGCATATTCAAATAACAACACAATAAGAGAATACAATTTTGATGAATGGTATTATTTTAATGATAAAGATTTCCTTGCTCTTCATTATGGGATTATAGATAATAAAATATCTCAATATATTATCTCTAATGCTAAAGGTTCAATTTCTATTCCAATAGATTTTAAAGGTAACTATGGAATTTATGTATCAATTATTGGAGATAGCAGTGAATTTATTGTTTCAACTACAAATAATAAATTTATTGTTAATCCAAAAACCGAATTTTTCTCAAGAAATCTTAATAAGAATATAATAAAAGAATTATTTATATCACATATTTCTCTTGATAATGAGAATAAAATTGAAATCATATTTAATTCTCCAAATGCAAAACTAGTTAATTTAAGATTATTGAAACTTACAGATGAAGAATATGCTCATTGGTCAGAACCAGAATCAAATAATAAATTTTTTCTATTTGATAATGATCTTTATACTGATTTCTTTCAAGGAGAAAACGCTTCTTATGATATGTTTAAATATAACACTATTGATCAATATGAAAATTTATCAGTAAACGTTCTTAATTATTGTGTGGGAACAACTTTTTTCCCATTTTATAATAGTTCTTATGCAGGAGAACCCTATGATAATTTTGATAAATATATAAACTCTGTAAGAGAGGGTGACATTACAGCTTATATTGACTTTATGAATTTATACAACACCTATGGTGATCCTATTAAAATCATTAGTTCTTCTAGTAAAACTTTTGACTTATTTTTATCCTTCAGAATGAATTCATTTCTGCCTAACGATTATAGCAGGTTCTTAAATGGAAATATTTATAGTAATTTTAAAAATAAAACACAAAAATTTAATCATAAAATTAGCTTTTACTATGAAGATTATCGGAAATACTTGTTAAACATAATTCTTGAATCCACAGAAAAATTTCACCCGCAAGGAATAACTCTAGATTTTTCCAGAACACCAAATTTCTTTGGATATGAATTATTGAATCATAATGCTAGGAAAAAAATACTTTCAGAATTTGTTAAAACCATACGAGAAGAGATTCCTGATGATATGAAAATCATGGTTAGATTTCCATATAACTATACAAAATATGATTTAGATGTGCCTCTTTGGGTTTCAAAAACTTATGTTGATTACATCTCCCCAACAAGTTTAAAATATGAAGAATTCTTTGATATTACTACTTTTGTAGAAATGATTAAAGATTCTTCTATTAAATTGTATCCTAGTATAACTTCCAATTTAGGTGGCGAAGATCTCAACATTAGCAGCGAAAAATCATACCAAAATAAAGGATTATTTGGTATAAATAACGAATACTTATCAATAAGCGATTATTTATTACGTGCTAAAAAACTATATGAAAAAGGTGCCCAAGGTGTTTTACTTTTTAATGTTAATACACAGATTGGGGAATCTGCTCTCATACCTACTAAGCTTAAACTTCTCAATGGTGTTGATAGCTTAGAAAAATGGTATTACTTTGAGTATTTATTAGAGTCTAAAGATAAATTTATTAAATATATCGATTAGGAGGAATTCACATGCAAATGTTGATTATGGTTCTAAATAATGTTCATCATTTAGAACAAATTTTGAATGAATTTGAAAGCAATGGAATACACGGAGCTACAATTATTGATAGTACTGGTATGGCTAAAGTAATTAACCACGCTAAGCCAAATGAATTACCTATATTCGGGTCCCTAAGAATGCTAATGAATGAACAACGCCCTTTCAATAAAACTATATTTACTGTCATTAAAGATAGCCAAGTGCAAACAGCAATATCTGCAATTAAAAATGTTGTTGGTGATCTTTCTAAACCTGACGTAGGTATTGTTTTTACAGTTCCTGTTTCCTTCTGGGAAGGGATAAATGTAGATTAAATGGATTTTACTCAGATTATATAAATGCATTCTTTTCTATATGTAGGAATAATAATACTAACAGGCATTATTTTCGGAAGACTCTGTAAAAAGATTAATCTTCCTGAAGTTACTGGGTATCTAATAGGTGGTTTATTAGTAGGACATTCATTTTTAGGATTTATTCCTCTGAGTGCAGCAAAAGATTTATCTCTAATATCTGAAGCTGCACTTGGATTTATTGCTTTTTCTATTGGTCTAGAATTCAATTTCAATCATTTAAAGAAAATCGGGAAATCAGCTTTTATAATCACTCTATTTCAGGTATTAACAACAATGGCTTTTATAACTATTGGGATGCTTCTTCTAAATAAAAATCTTTCTTTTAGTTTAGTTATTGGGTCCATTGGTACTGCTACAGCTCCAGCAGCTACAATAATGATAATAAAACAATATAATGCAAAAGGCCCTGTAGTTAATACCTTGTTACCAGTTGTAGCTATTGATGATGCACTAGGAGTAATCATTTTCGGTATATCTTTAGCAGTAGCAAAATCACTCTTAATTCCTACTGGTAATGTTATAAGTTCAATATTACATCCTTTTATTGAGATTCTTCTCGCCTTTATTATAGGAGTATCCCTTGGATTAATATTAGCTTTCTTACTAAATAAATCAGAAGGAAAAAACAAAATGTTGTCAGTCGTTGTAGCTATTATTATGATTGCAATAGGGGTATCCTCCGAATTTAACATTTCTCCATTACTGCTCTGTATGTCAATGGGTGGAACAGTAACTAATATTTTACCAAACACAAAACCATTGCACGAAATATCTGATCGCTTTACTCCGCCAATATTTATAGCTTTCTTCACATTAGCTGGTGCTGAACTTGATATACGTTCACTAACTAAAATTGGGTATATAGGAATTGCTTATGTAATTTTCAGAATTGTTGGAAAATTACTCGGTGCTTTTCTTGGCGCTAAAATTGTTAATTCACCAAAAGTTGTACAAAAATATCTTGGGCTTACACTTATACCCCAAGCAGGTGTTGCAATTGGTTTAGCACTTGTCGCAGAAAATACACTCCCTAACGGACAGACTATACGAACTATTATACTTGCTGCAACTGTAATTTATGAATTAATAGGTCCTCTAATGACCAAATATGCACTTTTCAAGGCTGGCGAGGCCCATATTGACAAAAAAAAATCTTTAAGTATATAATAGGCATATCAATGCCTATTTTTTTTATTAACTAAGCAAGTGAAATGCACTTTTTTATACATATAAAATACGCAACTTCGAATTATACTTATTAAATTAAATTTAGCGAGGTGCAATATGAAGAAAATACTTATTATTGAAGATGAAGTAAAAATCTTAGACATTATATATGATTATTTTAGCAAAGAAGGCTTTGAGGTTATACGAGCCTGTGATGGGATTAAAGGATTAGAAACTTTTGAAACCACCTCTGTAGATTTAATTATTTTAGATGTAATGCTGCCTAGGTTAAATGGCTGGACTGTCTGTAAGAGAATTCGAAAAAATTCTACTGTTCCAATTATAATGCTCACTGCACGAAACCATGAAGAAGATATATTAATGGGCTTTGAACTTAAAGCAGATGAGTATGTAACAAAACCGTTCAGTCCAGCAGTATTAATTGCACGAGCAAAAATGCTACTAAAGCGTACAGAAGGTACTATATTATCAGATAGTAATGTACTTGAAAAAGATGGATTAAAAATTAATCTTGATTCACATAGTGTCTTTATTGATGACTCCGAAATAAAGCTCTCTCCAAAGGAATATGATTTATTAGTTTATTTCATTAAAAACTCAGGTATTGCACTTTCGAGAGATTCTATCTTAAATGCAGTATGGGGTTTTGATTATTTTGGAAATACCAGAGTTGTTGATACTCATGTAAAAAAATTAAGAAAAGTCATGGAACATAAAGCTTATATGATCCAAACTATCTTTGGTACAGGCTATAAATTTGAGGTGGAATAATGAAACTAAAAGGAATTGTTTTTAAACTATTTATTCTTATATTATCTGTTGTTTTAATTGTTCAGCTTTTTCAGTTTACATTTCAAAGCATTTTTTTAGGGAGATTCTATGAAACAAGCATTATAAATAATATTGAGTCAAAAATAAGTTCTCTAAAAGATAGTTTGACTAAAGAATACTCTAAAAATCTCCCAAGCACCCCTCAAGATGTGAATAAGTTAAATAACACTTTATTGAAATTTTCTCATAAAAATAGATCTGCTGTAATCATTTATGATTTATATGGAAATTCTCGTTTTGGTAACCCATCCATTGAATCTGAAGGATTATTATATGTTAAAGTTGGGGATAACGATCAAGTTAAAGTTGATATTTCTCCTGAAGACTTAAAAGAACTTACTTCTACTCCCTCTTTCTCAATAGGTAAAGAGATTATAATAAAAGGTGAATTGATTATTTCAGAAAATATCATGTATCCTCTAGAAATCTTAATTGATAGTGATTCCTTTATTGTGAATGACATCTACGAATTATCTGACTCAAATTCTGAAGAACCTTCTGATAATAATTATAATGATGAGTATGAGGATTATTATGAGAATATTTCAGAGTTTAACTGTGAGATAGTTTTCATTAATTATACGTATATAACTTATGATATTTGGGACTCATATGACTCTCTTGAGTCCATTCTAGTTGATGAATTTCATAATTATTTAAATTTAAACACTGAAAATCAAAGCATTGATATTTTGAATCTTAAGGAAATATACTATAAAACAGATACAGAATTTTATGAGTCAGAATCAATCATTTTCTTTGAACCTATAAGATTAAATAACGAGCAATTTATACTTGGAGTTTCTATTCCCTATACCCCAGTTGAAGATACTGTGTCTATTATACAAAAATACTATGTATATTACTTCTTTTTTGCCCTTTTAATTATTGTTCTAGCTTCTTTTTTATTATCAAAATTATTATCTTCACCACTATTAAAGCTAAACCAAACTGCACACAAAATGGCAGCTTTAGATTTTTCGGAACAATGTGTCATTGTTTCAAATGATGAACTAGGTACGCTTTCTGAAAGTCTTAATATATTATCTAGTAATCTGCAACGTTATAAAACTGATCTTGATTCAGCTAATTTGAAACTAAACGAACAATTAAACTTTAAAGAAAAACAAGAAAATATAAGGAAAGAATTTATGGCTAATATATCCCATGAATTAAAGACACCTTTAACTGTAATGAATGGTATTTTAGAAGGAATAGAAGATAACATCTATACTGAACCCCCTGAAAAATATTTAGCTATTTTAAAAGAAGAAGTGGATTATATGAAATCAATGGTATATGAATTACTAGAATTATCAAAATTAGATTCACCTTCATTTATGCTTCACAAAAGTATTGTGAATTTAAATGATATATTCTTGAAAATAAATAATAAATTTCATACTCTAGTTATAGAGAAATCATTGACAGTAAACTTCAACTATGAGGATGGCTTTGTTATCGGGGATAAAAACAAATTGACTGAAGTAATTAGTAATTTATTTCTTAACGCCATTAAATACTCTCCGTCTAAGGAAGAAATAAATGTAACTATCACAAATTTCAATGATGAGGTTATGTTTTCTATAGAAAATACCGGTACCCATATTCCTATTGAAGATATTCCAAAAGTTTGGCATGAATTTTATCGAGTTGATAAATCACGGAATAGAGATTTTGGTGGAACTGGACTAGGCTTATTAATAGTAAAAAAAATCTTAGATAAGCACGGAGCTTCATACGCCATATTTAATACTGAAAATGGAGTACAGTTCACTTTTAAAATGGATTCTATTGAAGAATAATTATAGGTAAATTTTCACATTCTTCGTTGACTTTTTGATTTCTTTGTGGGATAATAAAATCTACACTTGAGTATTTAAATATCCTTCTAATGTTTCAAAATATTTCACTTAGAAGAGAGATTTATTTACAATTGTATTTTGAATTATTAGGAGGCAGTAAAATGGAAGATAAGAAAGTAACTTGTAAAGAATGTGGAACTGAGTTTATATTCACTGTAGGAGAGCAAGAGTTCTATAAGGAAAAAGGATTCGAAAATGAACCAAAGAAATGTAAAGAGTGTAGAGCAAAAGCTAAAGCAAAAGATAAAAGAAGAAACAATTACTCTAGATAATATCAAACATATTGGCCGTTAAAAGGTAATCCTCGGAAGATTACCTTTTTTGTTCTTTTGATGCATTCCCTACTAAGGTATATTAGACCTGATCATCTACTTCTTTTCCACTTGATATATTTTTAGAAATATTTATTTTAACACAAAACATCATAATCATAGCACACACAATAAACAAACCTTCGATTTTAAAATACTCCGCTATGAATCCCATGATAGGTGCAAATATTATTATTACTAATGACTTTAATTGACTATTTACAGATAACACTGAAGCTCTTGAGTCCTTATCTACCAATTCACCAAGCACATCCAACATGAATGGCGTTCTAGTGTCTTTTAATATAAAAATAACAAAATAACATAATATTATGAGAATATAACTATTCAACTTGATTCCTAAACTTAAAAATAAGAATACTAATGAAGTTATTCCAAAATAAATATTCAACAAGCTTTCTGATTTCAAAAACTTATTCAATAAATAAGCATGTTTTGACCCAATAGAACTAAAAATATTAAATACAAAATAGATTATTCCTAAAGATACTTTTAGATATAACTCTCCTTCACTTTCACTTGTTCCTGCAAATGAAAGTAAAATCATCACCTTCAAAATAGGCTGAATATAATCTTTGATTACATCAATAATTCCTGTATATATAGATGATCCAATTAAAACTTTCCTTATAGATTTATCACTAAATGTATATCTTAACTTTAATATTGATTCTTTGATTAAAAACTTCATATCAAATTTGCATTCCCCATGTCTATCAAGTTCTTCAGGATATGATATTATTAATAACATATCTAAAACATAAGGTATTATTGATAAAAGAAATATCCATTTCATTGAGGGTAAATTAAGTATAAATACTATTGAAAGAAGTGCCGAAATTGCTGACCCTAATAAAGAAAAGGATCTTGTCCTACCATAAACTAAACTCTTGTGTTTTGCCCATCCTTTTAAATCAAGGTATTCAAGTATCATTGCCTTATGCGTTCCCGATCTAAAAGCTTCTCCTAACCCATAAAAAATCATCCCTATTGAAATAACAAAAATTCCTTTTCCAAAAAAGAATAATATAAATGAAATAATATAGAAAATAAAACACATTACTAGTTCTTTCTTCTTACCATATGTATCAGCAATTACTCCTGAAGGTATTTCAAACAGATATATAATTATTTGTTTGAAGGCTATAAGACTTCCAATATCTATCAAATTCAATCCCAAACTTAATAGATACACAATCAAGTAAGGTTCAAAGAATTTAAGATTTTTAAAGAATCCATAAAAACAAAATTTCCATATCTGCTTATCTTGTTTTATTACTTTCCCCATGACACCCTCCACTTATCAATAAAAGAACAAAGATAAAAGAATAATTTTCTTTATAAATAAGTATAGCACCATATAGGTGCTTTATAAAATATATTATTTAATTACAAAAAATATTATTAATTAAGAATTTACAGTCTCTAATATTAACTCTATATTTTCTTGTTCAAGATCTTTTATGTGAGCATCACAGTTATAATCTAATTCCATTTCGAAATATGAAACAATATCTTCAAAAACACCCTCATCATTTAGCTCACTCATAACTGCTTCATGTAATGAATTAAAATTAGCATAATTATCATAATCAATCTTATCTAAAATTGTCATAAACTCATCTCTACTTAAACGTTCAATTTCCATATTTAACTCCCTCCTTTATTAATTAATACCAAAAAAACAATAGATATTTTTTGTAAAGTTTTTATAAACTTTTGAATTAATTATACTTTAAAAATCTGAGAGTATCAATAGAAATTTTAAGTTTTTTTATATTTTTTGAACCCCTCTCAAACCCTATCATCACCCGCTTAACATATTATTTTACACTTATTCCGGAGGGATTTCAAGTGAAAATTTTCATAAATAATTCTTGCTCTAATTATCTGCATTTTTCTTAACATTTTGATAATAAATACTCTAAGAAAAAGCACGTTCTGCGTGAGAAGCTACATTTATCTTTTATTCTTGATCCTCTTCATTTTTTTGTATACACTTCACATCCAATTTCATTTTCATAATAATACACTTGTGCATTCTTACGGAATCTTCTCAAATCATTAAACATGGAGAAGTCTCCAACTCCTCCATGAACTAAATCAACTTCCTTTGTGTAATTTACTGAATTAAAACTGCCTTATCCATTGCAAAAAGATATAAATACTTTTCTTTAACCTTTTTTCCAATTACATATTCCAATGCATCTGCGTAATATTTTAACTGACTTTTGTATTTTTCAATTATTTCATTTAAAGTCTCTTCAGTGACGTAATCAGTCTTATAATCAATTAGTTTTAATCCATCCTCTTCTTCAATATATAGGTCTATTATCCCTTGTAGTTTTATTGAATCGTCGTTATATCTACCTCCATGCTCAAGCCCTCCAAGTTCTTCAAAAACCTCATAAGCCTTAATATTAAGAGCGAACTGTCGTTCTCGATAGAGTCTATTTTCTCTAAAAGCCCTAACTATTTCTCTGCCTATTTCTGATTTTACTAAATTCAATATTTTATTAGGATTTACTGAATTCCCTTCTTCAAAGGTAATTAGTTCTTTATTAATCATCTCATTTATCTGACTCATGATTTCATCTATACTTTCTATTCTACTAAAATCAATATATTGAACCACATTATGCATTGCTGTTCCCTTTTCTGCAGGAGTAAGCCCTTTTTTCTCTTCCATAAACAATGGTCGTTTCTTTAAAGATGGTTTTACTTGCTCTTTTGTCACATCTTCTTCATTAACCATAATCTTTATCGTCTCTCTTTTCTTTAGTTCTGTTACAGTCAATACAGTTGGCAAGCCAATCCCTTCTTCAAATTCATACTTATAAGACAACCTATCATTTATTGCTGCTTTATATTTATCAGTTGTGGGTTCACTAATAAGTTCAAATATCTTCTGTGATATATTCTTCTCATTATCCGCTTGCTTTTCATTTAACATATCAATTATTTCATATCTATCCCAAAAGTGAACACTCCATCTAGAATCATGATTAAACATTGAAAATGCTTCAGTTATAAGAAAATCATTTCGTTCTCGTAAATTTTTACCATCTCTATGGAGTAGCAATGCACTCACTATCCAATCTAAATAACTTTTGCAACCTAATACGCTACTACTCATTATTTTTCTATTATCATGAAGAAGACCTTTCCCTATGGATTTCAAATACTTATCAATATCCTTAACAGTGGAGGTTAATATTAGCTTTTCTTTTGCTCTTGTAAATGCAACATAAAGTATTCTCATTTCCTCGGAAATAGTTTCTTTTTTCATTTTAGATTTTATAATTTCCTTGTATAAGGTTGGATAGCTGATTCTCATATCAAGATTCACATAATCAGGTCCAAATCCTAATTTATCATGAAATAAGATATTGCCATTAAGATCCTGTAGATTAAATTGTTTGCCTAAAGTACTCAAGAATACTATTGGAAATTCTAGCCCCTTACTCTTATGTATACTCATGATTCTAACAACATTCTCATTTTCACCAATTACCTTGGCAGCTCCCATATCACCACTACTCTTTTTTAACTTGTTTATAAAATTTATAAAATTAAATAATCCTTTATAACTTGTATTCTCAAAATTTTTAGCCCTTTGATAAAGAACTTTAAGATTCCCTTGTTTTTGGATTCCACCACCTAGAGAACCGACAAACCCATAGTATCCTGTTTCAGTTATTAGCATCCAAATAAACTGATCAAGTGGCATATACCTACTTTTTTCTCTCCACAGTTGCAATTTATCTATAAATATCTTCAGTGCATACTGTAGTTCCTCTCTTAATTCAATCTCTTCTTCTGAATTCACATCTCCATTACTATATTTTACACATGCTTCATAAAAACTATCTTTAGGATTTCCTTTTCTAATATCCACAAAATCCTCAGGCAAAAATCCTCCAATTGGTGATCTCATAGTTGCAATAAGATGAATATCTTGTATTGGATTATCAATTATATGTAATAGTGACAATACTGTTTTTACCTCTACTGCTTCAAAGTATCCATTACCCACATCAGCATAAACAGGAACGTCTCGTTTTTTTAGTTCATCCATAATAATTTGTGAAGATGTAGAAGTACTTCTTAAAAGAATAACTATATCTCTATATTGAGCATTTCTATATTCTTTGATTTTTTTATCAAAAACAAGAAAGTCTTTATTATTAATTAATTCACTTATTTTATTTGCTATAAATCTTGCCTCAACTTGTATTTTAGATAGTTCTTCTTCCTCATCACTACTATCTTCAAATTCTATTTCTTCATTGTTAGGGTTTTCCATTTCAATCATGTGCAGCTCTATGTCTCCACCTATTTCACCTTCTACATTTTCTTCATTTCCAAAATAAGCCCCAAAATTCAATCTCTCTTTCTCGTCATAATTTAATTCCCCAGCTTCCTTACTCATTATAAGTTCGAATATGAAATTTACGCTATTTACTATATTTTCTCGGCTTCTGAAATTTTTATAAAGGAGGATTTTTCTGTAACTGCCCTCTTCTTCCTTGCTATACCTCTCATATTTATCCATAAATAACTTTGGATTAGCCTGTCTGAATCTATATATACTTTGCTTAACATCCCCAACCATAAAAATATTAGGTTCTCCTACTGGTTCTCTTGAAATCATATTCAATATCACTTCTTGAACCATATTAGAGTCTTGATATTCATCTATTAATATCTCATCATATTTTGATCTTAATTCTATAGCTGGATTAGAAGGTATATACCAACCATCTTTAATAATTTTCTCTCCATTTTCTTCTTTCCTAACTAATAATTCTAGTGCATAGTGCTCAAAATCAGTAAAATCAATTAATCCTCTTTCTCTTTTTTTTCGCTTGAACTCATCATTAAATAATATTATGAGTTCCTTTAAAGCGGACATAATTCCATACATGCTATTTATATCCTCAACAGCACTCTTTCCGCAGGAATTATTTAATCTATCTTTAATCTTCTCAACATTTTTTTTCACAGTATTTCTAATATCTGTAGCTCTATCTTTACTTCTTTTATCTTCAATATTCTTTATTGTTTTTAATCTTCCAAATGAAATATTATTAATACTTCTAATCATCTCATCTAGCGTGATAACTTCAAGGTGTATAGCTAACCCGATTGTTTCTAGTTCTTGTTTGAATGTTTCTTTATAAGGAAGTAACTCTTCACACCCTAAAACAACATTTACTCCCTCTTCCATTTGAAGATAAATTCCTCTTAGTTCTAAAAGAATATCCTCGATCAATATCTCTGCCCATACAGTTCCATCCATTGTTTCCCTATTCCCAAGATTAAATTCTTCACATTTTTCTTCAAGCCATTTAAAAGGTTCAGGTAAACTCATTATCTTATTGAAAATGCTAAGGAGAAGTTCTTTAAGACCATTATCGTCTCTGTTTGAACAAAATGCCTCAACGAGAATTTCGAATTCTTTTTCTCCCTCTCTCATTCTTATATATTGCTCTTCAAATACCTCATCCATAGCCTCATTCTTTATAAGTTCTATCTCTGTTGGATCACACACTCTAAATCCTGGATCAATATCAAGCATGTGAAAATTGTTCTTTATAACGTCTAAACAGAATGAATGTATAGTTGTAATACTTGCCCTATTCAATAGCGTAAGCTGTCTTTGAAGATTTTTTGAGCCATTATAATCATTTTCCCTTTGAGCCACATTAATTGCCTCTGATATTGCCATTCCTATTCTCTCTCTCATCTCTGAGGCTGCAGCATTAGTAAATGTAACAATAAGTAATCTATCTATATCAATAGGATTTTCCTTATGAGTTATCATCTCAATTATTCTTTGAACTAAAACAGCTGTTTTCCCCGATCCTGCTGCTGCAGCAACAAGGAGATTACAATTCCTTGTGTGTATTGCATTACTCTGCTCTCTGGTCCATTTTACATCTCCCATTTACTTTTCCTCCTCCCATTTAATTTCTTTATCTGTGTTTTCTTCCCTATCCCTTTTCTCCTCTTTATTTAAAATATCCCATATAACATCATCCTTAATATCATTAATAATTCTATAATTATTCTCTTTTAAAAGCGGATCAAAAGCACAAACATGAGAATAATCACAATATGTGCATGGAGTATCACCTGTTGAGGTTTTATATGGCATAATATCAATATTCCCACTTAGTATATTGGAACATGTCTCTTTTAATTTAATACGTACATGTTCTCTCAATAATTCAAACTCCTCTAAGGAAGCCATATTAGTACCCGTACCCTCTCTCAAACTTCCATCTTTCTTTAAACCTGCAGGAATTATTAATGATAATCCTTCAATATCATTATCCATCTTTGTAACTATTTCGCTATCTTTTAATACAATTCCCTTCATTTTTAATTTCTTAAGTATTTCATCTTGTAATTTATCTATATCTATCTTTCCATTTGTCTTTATGATAGGATCATCAATTTTTAGATAGAAAATACCTGCTGGAAACACTGGTAGTGACTCTCTAATTTCTTCACGCTTTAGCATTGCATCCAAATAGGTAACTAATTGTAATTGAAGTCCATAGTACACTTGTGATAATTTTAATGATTTATTTCCTGATTTATAATCAATTATTCTAAAATACTCTTCTGAATCCATTATTAGTCTGTCTACTCTATCAATTTTCCCAATCAATTTAACCTTAGTCCCATTATCAAGGATTATCTCTATAGGTGAATAATCTTGTCCTCCAAACTCCATCTCATAACCATAGGGCAAGAACTCACTTCGTTTCATATGCTGAATTACTACCCAAACAGATTTATTTAAAACCCTCTTAATTCTTCCCCCAAAATACTCATATTTGGGTGATGCTTTAAAGATTCTTCCTATAGGTTCTTCCATCCCAGCTTCGATAATATTACTAATCTTATCTTTACACCAAGAATCTTCAAGTTCGTTCCACTGCCTTTTTTCATTCTCTACCTCTTTGGAAAATCTATCAATTACAGTATGCATGAAAGAACCAAGATCCGGAGCTGACAATTCAAATATTTTTCTGTCCTTTGCTTTCAATCCATATCTTATAAAATATGAGAATGGACATTCATTGTATTTTTCAAGCTTAGATACACTAAATAAATTATCTTTTGAATATAAATTCTTAACACTATCTTCGGTGAGATTACCCACTTGATTTTCATAATCAAAAAATGTTATAAGACTTTCAATTCTCTTTCTATATCCATTGTTTTGCTGAAACCATTTATATACCTCTCTCCAGAATTCATGAATTTCCCCTTCTGCCTCACCTTTTCTTATTGATAATATTAAATTATTAAATGCTGCAATCTTACTAGGTATCATTTCATTTATTCTCTTATTTATAATATTGGTCTCTTCTTTTATATTAGGAAAAATACTCTTCAATCTAGAAATAATCATTGAAGCTCTTAATGTCTTTCCTTCAGAATCTCCAACTGGATAGCTCACCCTTAAAAATTTACTAGGTATTGATAATGTAGTATATATTAAATATTGCTCTTCAAAAGCCTTAGATTTTGTATCCTTTGCTACTTCAACGCCCTCTTCTCTCAACGCAATTCTATCGAAATCTGATAGTATCCCCTCTTCAAAGTCACCGCTTGGGAAAACTCCATCATTAACTCCTAATATGAAAAGGTATTTTGTTTCATGACTTTTTATTCGCTCAATACTACTTACCATAACTTGATCTAATGTGTTAGGAATAAATCCCATTTTATGTTGTTGCAGTCCCATTTTTAGAATATCTGCGAACTTATCAACAGTCATTTTACTCCCTTTGAAGCCTTCCACCATCTGATCCATAACCTCTATAATAACATTCCATATGTGACCATACTCACTTGAGAGTTCATTTTCTCCTTTATTATCAAAGCCTAGTATCAATTCACTTATGATATCATACAGTCCTAGTTTATCCATAAAGGAAAATAACCCAACTGCAATATCTTCACACATTTTATTCCCTTTTATAGAATCATGAAAAGGGGTTACATGTTGTATAAGTAACCTTCTTATATTATCTAATTTATTAACTCTCTGAACTATTTCCTTAAAATTCTTTTCATCCTCTTTATTCTCCATAGGAAGATCTCCTAAAATATCTCTATCCTCTTGATCTAAATCTAATTCAAGTAAATGTTTTTCAGGAATTTGACCCTCTTTTAGAATCTCAATTAATCTCTTTTCATCTATTTCCTCTATTCCTTCTCCATCAATTGATGCATCATAATGTCTATTAAACTCATTCTTCAGATTAAACACTTCAATTAATTTTTTGTACCAAATTGAATCATCATTCCATTTTTTCTTTCCTTTAATTCCACTCATGAGTATATAATTTTCAAGTAAATCTATACCCTCTTGATCCCATCCTAAAAGACCACATTTTAGAAATCTAAAAACAGACTCATAGTTCCATTTTTTATTGTATATTTCCATAGATGAAAGTAAGAGTATTACAATAGGATTGGATGATGCTTCTTTCTTCTTATCTATGAAAAAAGGAATATTATTTTCGCTGAATATAGATTTTATTATATTTTCATAGCTATCCAACTTTCGAGATACAACTGCTATTTCATTAAACCTTGCCCCTGTTTCTCTAACAAGCTTCAATATTTCACCTGATAGATTTTCAACTTCTGAATACGGATTCAACCCTTTAAATATACTTATATCTTTAACTTCTTTTTGATATGGATAAAATGGATATTTAAAATAGTTTTCTTCTAAATACTGTAATTCAGGACTTTCGAATCTAATCTTTTTGTTTTTGCTCAGATCAATTGGCTCCTTTAATGAAACACCATTGTTCTCACAAAGCTTAATTATTCTCTCTTCAGTTAGAATGATAGGGCTAAGAACCTCTACCATTTCCTTTTCCCTAACATTTATATCCATATTTAGAGTTATATTAATCTCTTCTGATCTCTTTAGTAGTTCTTCAATTATGTCATATTGCTGTGGAGTGAACCCACTAAATTCATCAATCCAAATTAGTGACTCATCAAATATATGGCAATTATCAAGCTTTTCTGCCATTAATTTTAGATCATCATCACTATCTATATATCCCTCATGTAATCTACTATCAAACTTAGAAAAAATATTCTCTAAATCATTTATTTTATTATATAGAAGAGTGTTTTCACCTACTTTTATTTTTATCTCATTTAATCCCTCAGGAGTTACATTGTATCTTTTAAATTCGGATATTATAGTTAAAAGCTTATCTACAAAACCACTATGCGCAGCCGCCTTTGAAAAAACTCTTAGTTCATCTTCTATTTCTTCTAAAACACTGTATAATATCATGCTTTTTCCGCACTTATCAATATGCTTTTTAACTATTCCACCACACTCTTTAAAAACCCAGTAAGCCATTCTCTTGAAAGTGAGTACATATACATCATTAAGTCCTACTCCCCCAATTGCTTCTATAACTTTCTTTTCACTTTGAAATGATAATTGTTCTGGTACAAGCAATATGAGTTTTTGTTTCTTATTACCATTAACTCGTTTTTTTATTTCATCTATACAATAGGTACTTTTACCTTTACCTGCTCTCCCATATATAAACCGTAAACTCATTTTAAATTCCTCCACTAAATTCATAGTTCTTTTTCCTCTATTATAACATTCCCAGTAAAAGTTCAAACATTATATTTTTCCCATAACCTAACTTTAAACCTTATCCATTCTCAATTCGCTTTTCTATTTTCTCCCCTTCATTTTTTACTCTTTAGAAATTGAACTGGCACAATTTTACACAAACATCAAATACATTAATATATTCTAGATTACATGTGATAATTTCTTGAAGAATAAAAAAGCTATAGAGAAATTTAATTCTCCATAGCTTTCATAATTCTATTTTAATTTTAAATTATTAATTTTTCCTATTAATTCTGATGATATTCCATTCAAATCTTCAATTAATTCTTCTAATTTCTTTATATTATTAGTATTGTTATCTATACTTGCAGCCATTTCCTCAGTTGATGCAGAATTTTCTTCTGATGCTTTTACAATATTATTAATTTCATTTGTTATTATCTCTGAACCAGCAGACATTTCTTCTGTTGCTGAAGATACCTCTTCAATTTCTCTTGATACTATACCTGTTGCTTCATAAATTTTAGAAAACTTTTCATCTAACTCACTTACAAGTTCATATTCTTTTTCAGTTTTAATAGAAACTTCATTCATAGCATTCCCAGTTTCTTTAATTCCATTTTGTATTTCTTGTACCACTAAGAATATCTCTCCAACAGATTTATTAGATTCTTCCGCAAGCTTTCTAACTTCTTCAGCTACTACAGCAAAACCTCTTCCTTGTTCTCCTGCTCTTGCAGCCTCTATCGAAGCATTTAAAGCAAGTAAATTTGTCTGTGCTGATATTGCTGCAATTGTATCAGCTATCATATTTACCTCTTGTGATTTCACAGTAAGTTCCTTGAAAAGCTTATGTGTATTTGTTACTACTTCTGTTATTGTTTTTGAATACTCTTTAAGTTCATCCATAGTCTTGTCACCTTGATCAGCTTCATCAAATGCTTTGTTACCTTCAACCGCTACTAATTGAGAGTTATTAGCTATCTGAAGAACTGCTCCATTAATTCCATTGAGTTTTTCAGATGCCTCTATAAGACTATTATTTTGAACTGATATTCTTTTAGATATCCCCTTAACTGCTATATCCATTTCTATAAATTCATCTGATGCCATATGTGATATATCATGTAATGTAGCACATACTTCATCTACTTTAATACATGTCTTATTTACCTTTAATAACATATCTTGAAGTGAATCTAGCATTCCATTTATATAATCTGCAAGAGTTCCCATTTCATCATTACTTTCAATCTCTATTCTTTTAGTTAAATCCCCTTCTAAATTAGACATATCTTTCATCTTCTCTAAAATTATATCTATAGATGCTGTTTGACGTTTAGTAATTCTATTCACTAATAATCTAATAACTGACAACGAAATTATCATGAATAATATACCAACACCTAATAAGATTAATTCAATTTTTATTATCATATCAAACTCTAAATCTACACCAATTATTAATTTCCCATTGCCTGTACTCAAAGGAACATAAACTCTCATACTTTGAGATATATTCCTTAAATTATTTGTATTCTTACTAACTACAATTTCATCACCTTTAATAGCATCGTTAAAATATCTTTCATATTTATCTGGATTGTAGAGCTGTCCAATATTATTATTTTCAGGTCTATTGAAACAATATACCCATTTGTTATTATCATTTTTTTCTAATATGTAAATCCCTTTTATAAATCCTTCAGTATCGTTTAATATCATATCTATGTTTTCATGAACTTTTTTCATAATTTCTTTATTATCTTTAATAGATTGTCCTACATCCAATTGAACTTCTTTTAATTCATCGTTAATTCTGCTTACCATGGAGGGTATCACAATCTCAGTTATTTTCTTAGTAATTGAGTGCATAGCACTATATATTCCCAATCCGGCTAAGAGAAATATAAATATCAATAATGCCATAATACTATTTGAAATCTTTTTTCTTAAAGTTGTTTTTTTTCTTTTAAATTGATTAAGCACATAATCACTCCCTACTTTAATTATAATCATGTATCATGCATAATCATAATTTAACATATTCTTTGATTTTTTGTATCATATTTCAATAAAATATAACAAAATTTTAATAATTACAACATATTGCAGATTAATCTACTTTCTGTTAAATTCTGAAGTTACTCTAGCTTTATAATAAAATAATCAGCTTTTTTCGTTGTAGAGAATCCAGTACGAAAATTTATTTATACTTGTTCCAAAATCTCAGCGTATCAATGAGTTATGGACACGTATAAATAAAAATTTGAGTTGGAATCTCTATAATTAAAATTGCAATTTGACTTTTCAGGTAATCAGTATTATAATTTCTGTATTAAATTACATATTAAGGGGATGATATTATAAATAGTGGATATAGAAATGAACAGACTACAATTGATTATTACGATAGCGACTATCCATCACTTTATTTTTCAAAATATAAAGAAAACCTTGATAGTACCTTTCAATATCAAGGGATTAATAAGGATGTTGAAAAATACCTAAACATTCTAGATAATTTAAACATACCTAATAAAGAAGTATTAGAACTATGTTGTGGAACAGGTAGAATTGCCCTTCCTCTTGCACATTCAGGTTACAAAGTAACTGGGGTGGATATATTAGAAGGAATGCTTAATAAATTCAAAAATAATCTTAATGACAATTATCCAAATTTCAAAGACAATATTTTACTTATCAATCAAGATATCACTTCACTTTCACTGAATAAAAAGTTTCAAGTAGCTATTTTAGGCTTCAACGCTTTATTACAAATTTCTGATTTTAATAAACAACTTAAAGCATTAAAATCTGTTAATAATCACCTCGATGAAAATGGTATACTTTTACTAGATATTGTTAATCCTTTTATTCAAAATTTCAAAGGTGATAATACACCTAAGGCAATTTTCACTAGAAAAAATACAACTAACGGAAATACCTATACTAGATTTTCTCTTACCTCCCCAATCAATGCTGAACAAGTACAAGTACTCTCTGGTTGGTATGATGAAATACTTCCTAATGGAAATGTAAAGCGCTCTCCTTATTCAATGAAGTGGAGACTAATTTTTAGATATGAGTTAGAGATGATGTTAAATAAAGCTGGGTTTGATGTATTAAGTATCACTAGCGGTTATAATGACACTCCACTTGTTCCTTATAGTCTAAATATGTTTGTGAAAGCTAAGAAAAGAAGTTCTATATATTAAAATACTACTCACTGACTTTTAAAAATTTTCCGAACTTTAGACCCATTACTACTAATATTGAAATTTTTCTTTCACTTTACTTTGTTAAGAAAATATTTAAGTTATTTTTGGTAATATTCCTTTGAAAGTTTGTACTATATGAGGTATATTTATAATAGTAAGAAAATTTTAAATCTTAATATTAGGAGGCGGTATTATGAAGAAGCTTGTTTCTATCGAAAAAGCTATTTCTCATATTGAAGATGGAATGACGATAATGATTGGTGGTTTCCTTGCAGTCGGGACTCCTGAAAAGATAATTGATGCTCTTGTTGAAAAAGGTGTTAAGGATCTTACAATTATAGCCAATGATACTTCATTCGTTGATAAAGGGTTAGGTAAATTAATAGCTAATAAGCAGGCTAAAAAAGTTATAGCTTCTCATATTGGTACAAACAAAGAGACCGGAAGACAAATGACTGAAGGTGAAACTGAAGTTATCTTAGTTCCTCAAGGAACTTTAGCAGAACAAGTTAGAGCTGCTGGTGCTGGTCTAGGTGGATTCCTTACTCCTACTGGACTCGGAACAATAGTTGAAGAAGGAAAAGATAAAATCGTTATTGATGGGCAAACTTATCTTTTAGAAAAGCCGCTTAAAGCAGATGTAGCACTTATTCACGCTACTGTAGTAGATGAAAAAGGAAATTGTTATCACGCAAAAGCTACAAAAAACTTCAATCCTCTAATGGCTACTGCTGCTGACTTAGTTATAGTAGAAGCAGAAAAGGTTGTTCCTGTTGGAGCGTTAGATCCTGATATGGTCAATACTCCAAGCTTATTTGTTGATTACATAGTAGAGGGGGATAAATAGTATGGATAAAGGTCAAGTAAGAGAATTAATAGCTAAGAGAGTAGCAAAAGAATTTAATGATGGCGATGTTGTTAATCTTGGTATAGGATTACCTACTCTTGTTGCTAATTATCTTCCAGATGATATTGATGTTCTTCTTCAATCTGAGAATGGTTTTGTAGGACTTGGTCCAGCACCAGAGCAAGGAAAAGAAGATAAAGATATAGCAAATGCAGGAGCACAACCTGTTACTATACTTCCTGGTGGAGCTTTCTTTAATAGTGCTGAATCATTTACAATAATTAGAGGTGGCCATGTTGACGCAACTGTTCTTGGAGCACTTCAGGTTGACGCAAAAGGAAATCTAGCAAACTGGATGATACCTGGGAAAATGGTTCCTGGTATGGGTGGTGCTATGGACCTTGTTGTTGGAGCAAAAAAAGTTATTATAGCTATGGAACACACTCAAAAAGGAGCTCATAAGATACTAAAAGAGTGCACTCTTCCACTTACAGCAGCGAGTCAAGTTAACCTTATTATCACCGAGATGGCTGTTATTGAAGTTACAGAGAATGGACTTATTCTTAAAGAGATTGGTCCAGAATCAACAATTGAAGATATTAAAGCAGCTACTGGCGCTGAGTTAATCGTTGCTGATGATGTAAAGAAAATGGAAGTATAAAGCCCATTTAAGGAAATTGAGAATGCTGGATGCTTCTGCCTTTGGGCAGAAGCTTTTATTCTATTGTTCTAAAGATATGAAGATGGTTACTCATTTTATCTTAAGATAAAATATTGTATTTTTAATTCAGGGTTTCTATAAACGAAAAGCTTGCACACTACATTAAATTATGGTGAGTGTACAAGCTTTTTTTATTCTTTATGAAATTGTTTTTTATTGCTTAGCTCGTGAAACCCTTATAAAAGTCAGCAAATCCTTCTATATTTATTGCCCATATTCTTTTGGTATAAGGCTCTTAACTTTTCATTGTCTTTCTTATCAATGTCTTTTTTTCTTATTAAAGTACCCATATTCATGTTTAAATTTGTTGTCGTCCATTTTAAACCTCGATTTATTCTGATATTCTTTACTTTCCGTTCTTTCTTCTTTATTATTTATATGTATTACATCTCTACTATCTTTTTCCTTATCTCATGGTATTTTTCGTCTGCAATTATATGCTCTGCTTTTAGTTCATCTAAAGTATATATATATTCATCTTTTTTGTTCTCCAAACTGTTAACTTTCTTTTTAAACATCATTTGTCTTACATCATTTCTTGAGATAATTCCAAGCTTGTACAATTTATAAGAATATTTTATTGTATCATTAACATAGCCACTGTTCTCATTACAATACAATATTCTATTTAAAGTATTTATTCCCCTAAATAATAATATGCATAATACTCCTAATCCTACTATTAACACAACCATTGCTATACCTCCCCTTAAAGACTCTTCTCAAATTTTTTCTCAAGTTCTATAGATGCATTGAAATATTTATTTTTGTCAATAATTTCTTCTTCCTTTAATTCCCTTAAATTTTCTTTTAGAGATATATAATTTGTCTTTAAATTGATTTCTTTATATTTATGTAATAAATCTTCATATTCATTCTTATTCAGTATATTCATTTCTTTCATCTCGATTATGTTTACTACATTTTTGTCCTGATAGTTTCTGTCTAAAGTCATCTCTATTAATTTGTTCAATTTAATTATCATTATAATCCCTAATAAAACTAGTATTGTCCCCTCAATACAAAGTATTATGTTTGTCAATGAAAAATTCACGCTACCACTCCTAGTTTATTATTTTTTATTCTATTAATATTGAATTTTTTGTTAAATATTCCTCCAATAACTTACCATATTTCCATTAATTATTCAATATGATTTTTAAACTTAAAAACATACTGTACACCTAATAATAACAAAAAGAGAGGTTAACCTCTCCTAAATATCTTAATTACTATAAAAGCTCTACAAATCTACCAGTCTTTAAATCATCAACAGTTTCTTTAACCCACTTTATTGTTTCTTCATGTTTTACTGCTAACTCCTCACCATCTTTTATAAAGAACAAACCATGAAGCCTTTTAACTACATCTTGTGGTAAATCATAATAAACATATCTCGTTCTAAAACTATATCTATATGGATTATATTTAATTCTTAAAACCTCAAGTAAAGGATTTAAAGAATACCCTTGATAAAAGGCGATTGCTTCAATATAATTCTTTCTGTTTAGCTCCTTTTTCACAAGAAATTGATAAAGATTGAATACACTTTCTATCTGATCTATTCTTGATATAAGCTTTTGTACAAAGTCTTCTTTGTTAAGAGGCTTAGGATTAGTCACATTTTTTTTATCAAAGTGCACAAAAACATCACCATGAATTTCTTTCTGTAAAAATTTATTATCACTACTGTGCTTTACAGCACAAATTTCTATTACTAAAAACTCATTAGTATCTTCTAATTTATAAACCTTCTGATATCCTCCTGGAGACATAGTTTGAGGACATTCAAAACTATGTTCAATTGGAGATAATTCTTGTAATGCTTTATCAGTAAATTTGAATATCTCCATCACCTTGTCATCTTCTACATCTACCACCACATCAATATCCGACCACTTATCAACTCGTTTAAACGCTGAAGATCCACATTGCCACATTGCATAAACATAATCTAGAGGTTCTAATACCTCCACTATACTTCTTAAAATTTCTTCCCTTCTTAACCCTTTTGTTTCCATTGTATCCCCTCCCCAAAAAATTTAATTACTCAATTCAATTATACTCGATTAATTACATAATATCTATTTTAAAGATATATTTTCCACGCAAAAAAAGCACGGTTCACCGTGCACTAAAAGCAATTCTCAATTCGCCTTTATATTTATTCCTCTTATTTTGCACTTCTAGATGCAATAACATTTACACCTGTTCCAAGTAAATCTTCAATTATTATATCCCCTACTGTTATTGGAGTTTTAACGTTAGTTTTATTTATCTCCATCATACAGTCAATCATCATTTTTTTAGGAACTTCCCCATCAGTTCTAACAGGTAACCTTTTAAGATAAAAGTCCTCAAGTGTCACTGTAGTAGTTATGACTCTAGTTGGATTTGTTACCTCTTTTATAGCATAAGTTATTCCTCTTTTACATGTATTTCCTTCAACCTTATATCCTAACTCGTTACTCTCATCCTTCTCAATAGTCATTCTGCATCCCATTGGGCACACAATACATACTAAGTCTTGTTTATTCATATTACCCCTCCTGACAAAGTGAAATTTTTATTTCTTTTGCTTCAAGCTTTCTTATATCATCTCCTGATATCTGTACTCGCTCCATTTCTCCTGGGGCAACATGTCTCTTTCTTATCTTTTTATACTCTTTTCCATCAATCTCAATCTTCATGAAAACATCTTTATAAACATTGTCTACCCTCATAAGAAGATTTACATTATCCTTTATATTTTCCACTCTTAATTTATTAGGAATAATATATCTAATACCTTTATCAGTTTGACAATTCACACACTCTGATTGTTCCAGCAAATCACCTTTCACAAATCTTGCAGCATTTTCTCCAGCTATCATACTCTCCTCTGTAACGTAATCCACAAGATCATGAACATGAAGAACATTACCACATGCAAACACTCCAGAGATATTTGTCTCCATAGCTTCGTTCACTTTAGGTCCTCCTGTTATGTTATACATGTCTACTCCAGCGCTTTCTGAAACTTCATTTTCAGGTATAAGTCCTACAGATAGAAGTAACGTGTCACAATCATAATGAATCTCAGTTCCTTCAATTGGTCTTCTTCTCTCATCAACCTTCATAACAGTAATACCTTCAACTCTATCTTTACCTTCAATCTTTGTTACAGTATGCTCCATTAAAAGAGGAATATTATAATCCTTGAGACATTGAACAATATTTCTAGTTAATCCACCTGAGTATGGCATCAACTCAACAACAGCTTTCACCTTACATCCTTCAAGAGTAAGTCTTCTTGCCATAATAAGTCCAATATCCCCAGATCCTAAAATTACTATTTCTTTTCCTGGAAGATATCCTTCCATATTGATATATCGCTGAGCACTACCAGCAGTATAAACTCCCGCTGGTCTATATCCTGGAATGTTTATTGCTCCTCTAGTCCTCTCTCTACAACCCATAGCCAATATAATTGCCTTTGTTTCTATTGTCATAAATCCATTTTCAGAACTTATAGCATGTATCTCCTTCTTATCATTAATATCTATAACCATAGTATTAAGCATGTACTCAATCTTTTCTTCTTTAACCTTATCTATAAATTTCTCTGCATATTCTGGTCCAGTTAATTCCTCACCAAAGAAATGTAATCCGAATCCATTGTGAATACATTGTTGTAGTATTCCACCAAGTTCTCTATCTCTTTCAATTATAAGAATATTATTTATACCATTCTTTTTTGCTTCTAGTGCGGCTGCTAACCCTGCTGGGCCCCCACCAATTACAACAATATCAAATTTCATAGCAATTCCCCCTACTCTTCTGTATTAGCAGCAACTTGTTCATAAGCTTTGCCATACAAATTGTTGTCTTTAGATACTCCACTTAAAATATTAGATCCTTCATTGCTCTTTATTATTTCCTGTGGTGATACATCAAGTTCTCTTGCTAAAATTTCAAGCACTCTTGGTCCACAGAAACCACCTTGACATCTTCCCATACCTGGTCTAACCCTTCTTTTTATCCCATCAACAGTTCTAGCTCCAGCATTTCTGTGAATAGCGTCAACTATTTCTCCTTCAGTTATCCATTCACAACGACATATAATATTCCCATATCTTTTATCCTTGTTTATAACTTCTTGCTTTTCTACATCGCTAAGTTCCATGAATCTTATCTGTTCTCTTCTATTAACAAATGTTTCACTTTCTTTTAAGTTAGGCACTTTCTTCTTAATCATGTCCACAATATACTCTGCAATAGCAGGAGCCGATGATAATCCAGGTGATTGAATTCCCGCAACATTTATAAGTCCTTCAACATCACTACTCTCGCCAATTATGAAATCACCAGATTTAGCTACTGCCCGAAGTCCTGCAAAAGAAGTAATTACCTTATTGAACAGAATCTTTTTGGTAGTTTTCCCTGCTTTTTCTCTTAAAAAGCTCATTCCTTCTTGAGTAGTATCTATTCCTTCTTTATCTTCAATATTCTCTGCACTAGGTCCTACAAGCATATTTCCATGAACTGTTGGAGTAACTAATACTCCCTTTCCAAGCTTTGTTGGACATTGAAATATAACACTATTCACAAGAGTACCAGCTTCTTTGTCAAAAACAAAATATTCTCCTCTTCTAGGAATAATCTCTATTTTATCATTACTTATGAAGTTATTGATTTTATCTGCATATACACCTGCAGCATTAATAACATATTTAGCTTTAACTCTTTTTCCATTACCTAAAAGAATATTAAAAAAACCATCTACTCTTGTTAGATCTACAACCTCAGAATTCAACAAAAGTTCTGCTCCGTTATCCACTGCATTCTCAGCTAATGCAATAGTTAACTCGAACGGTCCAACAATCCCACAAGTAGCAGCATGCAAAGCACCAATTACCTGTTCATCAATATTAGGCTCTAATGCTCTAACCTCTTGCTGATTTAATACTTTTAATCCCGGTATACAATTTTCAATTCCTCTATCATAAAGCATCTTAACATGTTCCATCTCATCTTCATTAGTTGCAATAACTAATGAACCTATTCTTTTAAAAGGTACATCAAGCTCCTTACACACTCTCTCATACATTTCATTTCCTTTAGCGTTGAACTTTGCCTTTTGTGTTCCCTCTTTTGCATCGTATCCTGCATGAACTATAGCACTATTTGCCTTTGAAGTACCATTTGCCACATCACTATCTTTATCAATAAGAGCAATTGATAAATCATATCTTGATAATTCTCTTGCTACAAATGAACCAATAACACCAGCACCTATTACAGCTACATCATAAATCATTTATCTCCCCAGCCTTTCTTAAAAGTTTCTGTGCCAATAAAAAAAGCCGCAAAAATCCAACCAATCATTCCATTGGTTTTTTTGCGACTCTCAATCTCTCACATATTATTTACTTAACTTAATTATACCATAAGTTTATATACTTTTAAAGAAATATGTTACTCTTCTTCCCACTCTTGAGCTCTACTAACAGCCTTCTTCCATCCAGCATAAAGTTTTTCTTTCTTTTCATCATCCATATCATTCTTGAATTCTCTATCTATCATCCAATTTTTACCTATTTCCTCTTTACTGTTCCAGAATCCCACAGCTAGTCCTGCTAAATAAGCAGCACCAAGTGCAGTAGTCTCAGTAACAACTGGTCTATTAACAGGTACTCCAAGAATATCAGATTGGAACTGCATCAAGAAATTGTTTGCAACTGCTCCACCATCAACCTTTAATACTTGAAGATTAATTCCTGAATCTTCTTGCATTGCTTCTAATACGTCTCTAGTTTGATACGCTATTGATTCTAGTGTAGCTCTTACAATATGATTTCTATTAGCTCCACGAGTTAATCCCATGATTGTTCCTCTAGCATACATATCCCAATAAGGTGCTCCAAGTCCTACAAATGCTGGTACAACATACACTCCATTTGAATCTTTAACTTTCTGAGCAAAATATTCACTATCAGCAGCATCATTTATAAGTTTCATTTCATCTCTTAACCATTGAACTGAAGCACCAGCTACAAAAATACTTCCCTCTAAAGCGTATTCAACTTTGCCATCTACACCCCAAGCTATTGTTGTTAAAAGACCATTTTTAGATGGAATTCTCTCTTCTCCAGTATTCATTAACATAAAACAACCAGTTCCATAAGTATTCTTAGCCATACCAGGTGCAAAACAAGCTTGACCAAATAATGCAGCTTGTTGGTCTCCTGCTGCTCCAGATATTGGGATGTTAGCTCCACCAAAAGTTTCTGGATCAGTGTATCCATAGATATCACTTGAAGGTCTAACATCTGGCAACATAGAAGTTGGAACGTTTAATTCTTTTAACATCTTTTCATCCCATTTAAGATCTTTTATGTTATATAACATAGTTCTTGATGCATTAGAATAATCAGTAACATGTGCTTTTCCTCTTGTTAAATTCCATATTAACCAAGTATCCATAGTTCCAAATAATAATTCACCATTTTCAGCTTTTTCTCTTGCTCCATCAACATTATCTAAAATCCATTTGATCTTTGTACCAGAGAAATATGCATCAATTACAAGACCAGTATTTTCACGCACATAATCTTCAAGATCTCTAGCTTTTAATTCATCACATATTCCCGCAGTTTGACGCGATTGCCAAACAATTGCATTATAAACAGGTTTTCCAGTATTCTTATCCCACACTACTGTTGTTTCTCTTTGATTTGTTATACCAATAGCTGCTACCTCTTGAGGTCTTACCCCTGCTGTTTCTAATACTTCTCTTGCTACACCACTTTGAGTTCCCCATATTTCCATAGCATCATGTTCTACCCATCCAGCTTTTGGATAAATCTGTGTAAACTCTTTTTGTGCTACCTTTACAATATTACCATCATAATCAAATAATATCGCTCTTGAACTAGTTGTTCCTTGATCTAACGCTAAAATATATCTCTTCTCCATTTATTATTCCCCCATGTTTATGATTTGTGTTTCTTTTAAAATGACTTTAAATCCTTATCTATATCTATAATATCTATAAGAAACAAGATAATATAAATCCACCTAAAATACCGCCTATAATTGCAAATAAGAAATTAACAATACCTTTACCAAAATCATCTCCACTAAATACACTTGCTGCAAATAATCCAAACCCAGCTGCCCATGCCATATCTATCCATGCGCCACCTGATTGAGTTATAGCACCTACACCATGATTAAATGTCCACATTGTTCCAACTATAAATCCTGCAGCCATCCAACCACCAATAGCCCCCCATGATTCTACCATTTTACCCCATAATAATCTGATTAAAAATGGAAATATAAATGCACCTGCAAAAGTAGCAATACCAGTTTGAAAAGTCATGCTTGTCCCTCCCTATTCCTATGAATTTTTCTTAGCTAATTGTTTTTCTAATAATACTGCTGTTATACCACCTAAGATTCCTCCAGCGATAACCAAAGCTAATGTTGGAAGTGATGTTGATAAAGCGTCTCCACCATACATGAATACATCTCTTGCTGTCCCTGCAACACCTATACCTACTGCCATATCAACAAAAGCACCATCATTGTTGATAATTCCTACATAGTGATTCAAGAACCACATAGTACCGATGATAATAAACCCAGCGAACCAACCTCCGCCGATTCCGTAAGCATCTGCAAATTGCCCCCAAATACTCATTACAAACATACCTGCAATTGCTGTTCCTAAAATAGTCCCAACATGTTTCATTGCGTTACTCCCCTTTCATGATTATATTTTGTATTTTAATAAATTAAAGATACCATATTTTTTCTTCGCTAGTGGATATGCCTACCGCACTAGCATTTATATTATTAATCACATGTGATTTTTCCCCAACTAAACCTTCTGTAGCATGTACATATACACGCTTCATTTTTCTTTTATTCTGCGTATTTCATCTTTTAAATTAAATATATTCCCATGAATCAGAAATATTACTTCACATGAAGATATCAAAACTGTTTTAAATTTTTCTTTGATTTTTAGTGCTGAAATCATAGGATTTTCCCAAAGTCTAGTATATAGTTATCATCCATGGTAGAGTCTTCATTATTTTTTATTGTTAGAATTTTCAAAATATTCTAACAATAATTGTGTTATAATTGTTTTTCTTTACATGATTTCCAAAAACTTTTGTATTAAAAAAAGCCGCAAAAACCCAACCAATCATTCCATTGGTTTTTTACGACTCTCCATCTCTCAAATATTATTTATTTAGTTATATTTTACCATAAGTAACAAAGATTTGAAAGCTTTTTTTTACTCTTCTTCCCACTCTTGAGCTCTACTAATAGCCTTCTTCCATCCAGCATAAAGTTTTTCTTTCTTTTCATCATCCATATCATTCTTAAATTCTCTATCTATCATCCAATTCTTACCTATTTCCTCTTTGCTATTCCAGAATCCCACAGCTAGTCCTGCTAAATAAGCAGCACCAAGTGCAGTAGTCTCAGTAACAACTGGTCTATTAACAGGTACTCCAAGAATATCAGATTGGAACTGCATCAAGAAATTGTTTGCAACCGCTCCACCATCAACCTTTAATACTTGAAGATTAATTCCTGAATCTTCTTGCATTGCTTCTAATACGTCTCTAGTTTGATACGCTATTGATTCTAGTGTAGCTCTTACAATATGATTTCTATTAGCTCCACGAGTTAATCCCATGATACTTCCTCTAGCATACATATCCCAATAAGGTGCTCCAAGTCCTACAAATGCTGGTACAACATACACTCCATTTGAATCTTTAACTTTCTGAGCAAAATATTCACTATCAGCAGCATCATTTATAAGTTTCATTTCATCTCTTAACCATTGAACTGAAGCACCAGCTACAAAAATACTTCCCTCTAAAGCGTATTCAACTTTACCATCTACACCCCAAGCTATTGTTGTTAAAAGACCATTCTTAGATAAAATTCGCTCTTCTCCAGTATTCATTAACATAAAACAACCAGTTCCATAAGTATTTTTAGCCATCCCAGGCGCAAAGCAAGCTTGACCAAATAATGCAGCTTGCTGGTCTCCTGCGGCTCCAGATATTGGGATGTTAGCTCCACCAAAAGTTTCTGGATCAGTGTATCCATATATATCACTTGAAGGTCTAACATCTGGCAACATAGAAGTTGGAATGTTTAATTCTTTTAACATCTTTTCATCCCATTTAAGATCTTTTATGTTATATAACATAGTTCTTGATGCATTAGAATAGTCAGTAACATGTGCTTTTCCTCTTGTTAAATTCCATATTAACCAAGTATCCATAGTTCCAAATAATAATTCACCATTTTCAGCTTTTTCTCTTGCTCCATCAACATTATCTAAAATCCATTTGATCTTTGTACCAGAGAAATATGCATCAATTACAAGACCAGTATTTTCACGCACATAATCTTCAAGGTCTCTAGCTTTTAATTCATCGCATATTCCCGCAGTTTGACGTGATTGCCAAACAATTGCATTATAAACAGGTTTTCCAGTATTCTTATCCCATACTACAGTAGTTTCCCTTTGATTTGTAATACCTATAGCTGCAATTTCTTGTGGTCTAACCCCTGCAGTTTCTAACACTTCTCTAGCAACTCCACTTTGACTTCCCCAAATTTCCATAGGATCATGTTCAACCCATCCAGCTTTTGGATAAATCTGTGTAAATTCCTTTTGTGCAATTTTAATAATTTTTCCACTATGATTAAATAATATTGCTCTACAACTTGTTGTTCCTTGATCTAAAGCTAAAATATATTTACCCATAAAATCCTCCCCTGTAGTTCACCAAATTTATATCCAGTTATTATTACTCTTGTTATTTACTATATTTTTACTTAATTTCTATATTACCACATAACTTTGTTTTATCAAATTAAACATAAATAATTATTTTCATATAAATTCAAGTACTTTATAAATACCATATTTGTTCTTCACTAGTGGAAATACCTACTGCACCAGCATTTATACTATTTATTACATGTGATTTTTCACTAACTAATCCTCCAGTAATAACTGCTTTTCCAGTTTTTTTTACCATTGTTTTAGTTATAGACGGCATTATACCTGGAAGTATTTCAACTGCATTGGCATTTATTGATTTTATGGATTTTGTCCCAGTAACCAATGATAATGAATCCAATAAAAATACCCTTTGAATTGTAAACATTCCTATGTCTTTAGCATGTTTTAGTAGATTTGATTTTGTACTGATAATCCCATCTGGTTTAATGTTGTCTGCTATATGTTGAAGCGCAATTGTATCTTTCGATGAACCTTCTAAAAGATCAGCATGTACATAAACCAGTTTTCCTTTTTCTTTGATTCTATATATCTGATCTTTTAAAGTAAATATATTCCCATGAAGTAGAAATATTACTTCACAAGGAGATATCAAAGCTCTTTCTAACTTTTTTTCGCTTTTTATTGCTGCGATTATGGGATTTTCCTGCAGTCTAGTATATAAGTTATCACCCATTGTATCATCCTCATTTTCAAAATTTATATTTATTGATTTTAAAAAATACAAAATATTCAAGTAACTTATTTTTATCTTATCATCATAAAAAACATTACACAACAATAAATATTTTTTTAACAAATCGATAACTATTTAAAATTTTTGTATTTTTTTGTCACGTATTTTTTAGAATATTAATCCTTTTATGGTATATTATTAATTATAGTGTTACTTTTATTTCCATGTCAAGCAGTTATTTTCTATTTATTTGAATTTTCTAAAAATTAAAAACTTTCTTTTATAATCTTTCATTTTTATCATAAACATTTAATAAGTATATATGGTAATCTGTCATGTGATATACTTTAATTGAACTTATCTTTATTAACAAATACATAAAGGAGTGATTTAATGTCTAAACAAGAACGAAGTTGGATTATATATGACTGGGCTTGCTCAGCATATACAATGACCATACTAACATTAATATTCCCTGTATTCTTTAAAACTTATATAGCTAAAGATTTGCCTGGTTATGAATCAACTGCATATCTTTCTTATGCTAATTCAGTTGCAGCACTCATAATCGCTTTATTAGCACCTTTTCTAGGCATGATAGCTGATTTCAAAGGCAATAAAAAGAAATTCTTTTCATTCTTTCTAAGTCTAGGTTTATTATTTACACTTGGTTTATCATTTATTTCACAAGGAAAAATTTTCTTCAGCTTATTTATTTTCATTTTATCAATTATTGGGTACGCTGGAGCTAATGTTTTCTACGATTCATTTTTAACCGATATATCACCTCCTGAAAGAATGGACAAGGTCTCAACCCACGGGTTTGCTTGGGGATACATAGGTGGTGTACTTTTATTTATCATCTCATATTTAATTATTTACTTCCGTGATTCACTTGGTATTAGTCTTACCTTTGCTACTAAACTTTCATTTATATTTACAGCCATTTGGTGGCTTATATTCTCAATACCTATGATTAAAAATGTAAAACAGAATCATTATATTGAACCCGTTAAAAATCCATTTTCATATACATGTAAGAAAACACTTTCTATACTAAAAACAGTAAAGAAAAACAAACCAGCTTTTATGTTTCTACTAGCGTATTTTTTCTATATAGATGGCGTTTCTACAATAATAAAACTTTCATCTTCATATGGTTTAGATTTAGGTATTAGTCAAAATACCCTTATGATTATATTTATAATGACACAATTTTTAGCCTTCCCATGTGCAATACTTTTTGCAAAGCTGGCGAAAATCTTTTCACCTAAGAAGATAATATTATTAGGTATAGGAATATACACTTTTATAAGTATATTTGCATTTTTCATGAGTACGCCTTTACATTTTTGGATTATGGCTATAATGGTTGCCTGTGCTCAGGGCGGTATTCAAGCTCTAAGTAGATCCTACTTTGGAAAACTTATTCCAAAGGAAAATTCTAGCGAATTCTTTGGAATATATAATATTTTCGGCAGATTTGCAACAATAATGGGACCATTGTTATTAGGTGGTTTAACAACTTTAACAGGTAATACAAAATATGGTGTTCTAAGCTTAATTGCATTATTTGCGATAGGAGGAATGCTATTGATTAGAGTTCCAGAAACCGATAATAAATTATCTAAATAAAGAACTCTATAATAGTCGCGAAATAACACATATAAAAATACAGCACGCTCGCGCGTGCTGTATTTTAGCTTTGCTTTAAGTTATAAGCTTTAAGTACTTGTGCAAATTCTTCCCCAGCTCCTATTGATTGATAATCTTTCTTTCCATTCTTTTCTATAACTCTATAAGCAAAGGCATTATCACTATTCATCGCAGATAATATTACATACTTTTTGCCATTGACAGTCATTTTATCAACTAACTCTAGCTCAACTTTTTTACCTAAATCATTTTCAACTATCATAAAAACATCTTTCATGATCAACTCTCCTTAATATTATTTAAAGCATATTCAAATAGATAACCAGTCAATATTTTTCGTACGCTTAATATTAAGTTGCTCTTACTCTATTAAAATTATTACTATGAAAAACACATTTAACAAATATTTGTTCCAAAATACATAGCCCATAAACATACAGCTGAAAACCTTGTTCCTCTAGCCATAAAGGAAACTGTTAAGACCTTCCCTACTCCAATACCGACTACTCCTGATATTAATGCAAATAGCTTATATGGCAATGGTGTTAATGCTGCAATACCAATTGCCCAAACTCCAAACTTTGCAAAATATTTTTTGGATATATCTAGTTTCTTTTTATTCATAATTCTTGACACTATATGTTTTTCACCATATTTACCCAGTTTATTCCCTATTCCTGCTCCTATTACTGAACCTAATGTACCAACTATTATAGCAAACAAAATCATCTTAGGATTTAGTACTGCAAAAGGTATAAGAAGAGTTTCAACTGGCACTGGTAGAAAAATCGCTTCAGCTATAGCAAGAATAAATATTCCTATTAATCCATAATGTGATAAAAAATTCACCATATAATTCACCTCTGTTAATCAACCTATTTTTTTAATTATTATCATTATGAATTAAATTATACAATAGAAATATTAAATATTTCTTAAATTAAATATTTATTATTATTTAATTTAATCCTCTTTTTACATTTATACCTTTTTAAATAATCTGAGCCACGGTATTCCGCGGCTCAGATTATTTAGTAATTTGATTAATTTATTTTAATTTTATCAAGAGGGTCAAAGTTTTTGATATTGTTCCCATTGATGTCTAAAACCTCAAATCGTTTAAAGCTTTGAAGTACTTCTACATCTTCAATATCATTATTACTTAAGAATAGCCATTTCAAGTCTTTTAAGTTTTGTATAGGTGATAAATCTTTTATATTATTATTTGATAAATTCACCATCTCTAAAGAATAATTACTTTTTATAAAATCAATATTTTCTATATTATTATTTTTCATTGATAATCCTTTTAATTTTTTTAGTGCAGATAAATCTGATATATCCTTCATATCATTATTACTCACATTAATGGACTCTAACCTTTCACAATATGTTAATGAAGCAATATCTTTAATTCTATTATTTTCTCCGTAGAAGTACACTAATTTTTTCAAATCACTTACAGGGGTTATATCTTCAATATCATTATATGCTAAATTAACCATCCTCAAATTAGTCAAGTATTGAATTCCTTCCAAACTTTTTATCCCTAAATTATTTATATCCAAAGATTTTATATCAAATAAGTCATCATTAGTAATATTTACTCTATCTTTTCCTATAACTTCTTCTATTTTTCTTATAAGACTCTCATCATGAAATTCTGTTATATATTTCTTCTCATTCACTTCAAGAAGTTTATCTTTATCTATATTAATCTTTATTCCTTCATCCTCTGCAATAACAACATATGTAGGAACGTTAAAGAAACTCTTTGTCAATCCAATACTAATTGCTACCATTAATGTTGCAATAATAAACTTTTTCATATAATCACCTCATTTATCAATAATTTAACTTGTTTCTTTATATCTACATTATAATAGTAAACCCATTACTTAGTGTGACAAATCTATGACAAATAGTTACATATAGGTTACAAAGAATTCTTGATAAAATATTAAAGCACATAGAGAATTTGAATCCTCCATGTGCTCTTATTTAATCTTATACTTTAAAGTTATTCATTTCATCTAATAATTCTTTAGCTAGTTCTTCTAACCCTATAGCCACGCTTGCTATTTCTTCATTTCCTATGTTCATTTCCTGTATAGAAGCTGCAATTTCTTCAGTAGCTGCAGATACTTCTTGTGAAGAACTAGATACTCCTAATACTCTATCATTCACTACATCTTTTTTACATATTATACTTTTAACTTCTCTATTAATATTTGTAATTTTAGGCACCATATTTTCCATATCATCTATGACATTTTCCATAGCCTTTATTGAATTAGTAATATTCTCAACTCCGCTATTCAATCCATTTTCCATATTTCCAGATTCTTTTAACATATTTCTTGAATCATTCGTTATATTAACTATTAATTCATTTATTTTTTCTGCGGATTCTTTACTCTGCTCTGCTAATTTTCTAATTTCTTCAGCAACTACAGCAAATCCTCTACCTGAATCACCAGCTCTCGCTGCTTCTATAGATGCATTTAATGCTAATAAATTTGTTTGTTCCGCAATACCATTTATAACAGTTATAATTTCTGTAATCTTATTTACATTACCCCCAAGTTTATCAATTTTATTACCAAACTCTCCAAAATCAACCTTGAGTTGATTAATGAGAGATACTATACTATTCATTTCATTCTTGCCTTCATCCGCCTTCTCCTTAGTATCACCTAAATCATTATAGACTCTATTAACTTCACCTGCTAAATCATTAAGTTCATTTCCAAAATCATCAAACTCCTTACACACCATGATTAATATGTTACTTTGTTCATTAATTGTAGAAGTTATTTCCTCAACTGATGCGGTGATATTTTCCGATGTTACTGACATCTCTGACGAAACTTTTGCCAAATTATTAGTTGTTTCTTCAACTTTTGATGAAGACCCTTTAAGTATTCCTATCATATTTCTCATGGAAGCAATAGTATTAAATGTACCCTTTACAATACCATCAAACTCACTATGCATATTCAGCTCAATTTTCCCAGTAAGATTTCCTTGTCCAATCTTTTCTATTTCATTAGAAAGTACTTTTATCTTCTTCGTTAATAAGAAGATAATCACAGTAATAATCAATATTATTAAAATAGAAAAAATTGTTAATATACCAATAAGTTTAAGCTCCACTCTTCCAATTCTCTCTATGATATTTTGATATTTATACCCTGCGAACCAAACACCAACAACCTCTCTTTGAGCATTTTTTATTGGTACATATTTAGCCACTACCTTGTGTCCTTCAACATCAACGACATCCTTATATTCTTTACCTTTTTTTATTACTTCATCTTGTATCTCTTGTGATAGTTTTGTACCAATTATTCTCTCTCCGTTATTTTTTATATTTGTAGCAACCCTTGTATCATTTCTAAATATTGTAACCATAATATCATCTTCTAAATAAGAATCTAATTTCTCGTTAATTCCATTTTGTTCCTCTATATCATAATTCCCTTTAAATAATCTTCCATCTTTAATGTTCCAATCGCCCTTATGATCTTCATCAAATCCGTTATAAATTATATTAGTATATATATTAACAGCTTCCTGCTCAGAATCCATAAACCTATCAGCTATAAGTTTTGTCAATACCACTGCCTGAATAGTTAATAGAATAAAAAATATTGTTATTAGTCTAAATTTGAAACTTCTAAAAAAATTCCCTTTCATTGTATAACCTCCCTAATTTAAACATGCCTTCACTATTATACAACAAAAGGATATTTTTTTACATATATTTTATAAACAAAATACGAATCACCTATATTTTTTTTATTTTTTACCATAATTTCATATAATTTAAATTTCGCTTATTATAAGCAAAAACTCTAATTATGGCATTAATCTATTTTTGTCTCTAGTAAACATAGTAGCTTCTCTAACATTCTCAATCCCCAACAACGATGCTGTTATTCTCTCTAGCCCTATTGCTAACCCACCGTGTGGTGGCATTCCATACTTAAATGCGCTTAAATACCCTTCAAAACTTTCAGGGTTTAATCCCTTCTCAATCATCTTCGCTACTAATACTTCATAAGAATGTATTCTTTGTCCTCCAGTTGTTATCTCCAATCCTCTGAATATAAGGTCAAAACTCTTTGTTTCACCATTTGGAGCAGGCATAGTATACATGGGTCTTTTCTCCTGAGGATAATGAGTTAAGAATACAAAATCACTTCCATATTTTTCTTTTACATATTCATTTATTAGCTTTTCTCCTTCTGGGTCAAGGTCTCTCTCAAGATTTGTTTTATTATACTGTGTTTTTAAAATCTGAATTGCTTCACTCATTTTCATCTTAGGTATTTCTTCCCCTATAATAGGAACATTAACCTCTAAAAGTTCAACTTCTTCCTTACATTCTTCACAAATATTGCGAATCACATATCTAAGCAAGTTCTCCTCTAATTCCATTATCTCATATTCATCTTGGATAAAGCCCATTTCAAGGTCAAGACTTATATATTCATTAATATGTCTCTTTGTGTCATGACTCTCAGCTCTGTAAACGTGCCCAATTTCAAATACCCTCTCAAACCCAGATGATACCATCATCTGTTTATAGAATTGTGGACTCTGAGCAAGATAAGCTTTTTCATTGAAATATTTAACTTCAAATAATTCTGTCCCACCCTCAGTACCTTCTTTCACAATCTTAGGAGTAAATATTTCCTTAAACCCTTCTCCTCTTAGAAACTCTGAAAAAGACTTTGAAATACACTCTTGAATTTTGAATATTGCAGCAACCTTTCTATTTCTAAAACTTAGTACTCTATTGTGTATCATCACATCTAGCGATGCTTCAATATTTTCTTTATTTACTTCCAAAGGCAACTCATAATTCACTCCATTTAGTACCTTCATATTTCTAACTTGAATTTCTACTTCTTCGTTCTTAGCACCACTCTTAGTTACCTCTCCAGTGATTTCAATTACACTCTCAACTCTTAAACCTTTTATATCAATTTCTTTTGTATTAACAACACATTGTACAACTCCACTTCTATCTCTTAAAAATAAAAATGCTATTTTCCCAAGCTTTCTTACCCTATGAAGCCATCCTTGTATTTTTACTTCGTTTCCTATATTCTCATTTAAGTTTTTAACTAATGTTCTATTCATTCAAATCACTCTCCATATTTTTTTGTTTTCATGATTCAAATTTCGAAATTTGATATGAGCAATGGCCAACTACTCACTTTATATGACATTTTATATAACAAAAAATCGCCTCTAAAAATTTAGAGACGATTTAAGTTGACTTATATCGCGGTACCACCCTAATTAACTAAATTATCGTCTAAAAGCAAAAGCACCCCTGGGGAAATTACCCCAGGGGTAATTTCCCCAGGGGTGCCCCTTTAAATAAAAAAATCTCACTTCAGTTAAGAAGTGAGATATATTATCCACGGTACCATTCTTATTAACTATTCCATAAAATAGTTCTCTTGGATCATTTAACGGTGATTAGCCGCGTTACCCTACTAATGTTTCAGATAACAAGTTCCAGGATGTCTTTCAAAACTATACTTCTTGTGGAGATCTCACCCTCCTCCACTCTCTGGTAAGGTTGTAGTTTTTACTCTTCCCTTCATAACAATTATTTCTATTAATTTATTATATTGTATTTCAATACACATATGTTGTCAAGGCTATTTTGAAAATTTTTAGAATCTTTAAAACTTGATTTCAACTTTAAATACCATACATATTGCATAGCAGTTATACGCACTTCATATCCGAAATATGAATACAGATTTAAATAAAAGAGCATATTCTATTCAAAATATGCCTTTAAATAATATTTTCGTATTTCTTCCTTCCATAAAGAACTCTCATTATAACAACTTGTTTATCTATTTCATCTACAATATAAAACGCTATATAGTTCTTTATAATTAATTTACGATAACCTTTACCTCTTAAAATCTCATCATTTACTAAACTACATGAGAAGGGAAATTGCTTTAATCTCATTATACCTATTTCAATTTCATACATAAGATTTTCTGCTGCGCCTTCATTAAAAAGTGAATTTGCAATATAATTATAAATGTATTCTAGATCTTCATTAGCTTTGGGTGTTATCTTCAATCTATACTTATTTTCTTGCATATTTATTCCTTAGCTTACTAAAAACTTCCTCTCCATCTAATAATACTTCTCCACTTTTTATCTGTTCTTCAGCTTCACTTAACTTTTTATATAAATTCAACTTTGCAATAGATTTCTCATAGGTCTCTATACTCATAACCACTAAATCTCCGTATCCATTTTTTGTAATGAATATTGGTTCTTCATTCTTATGACACAATTCTGATATTTCAGTTGTATTTCTTAAATCCGTTATTGGACGTATATGAGGCATAAAATCAACTCCTTTGTTTTATTATGTCATAATTATAGCATTATTATGCATGAAATTCAATGCAATTCAATGCAATTCAATGCAATACATTGTAAGTCAAGACCTTTTATCTAGCTTCTCATTAATTCATCTAAACTTGAATTTATTTTGACTCTACCATTTGAGAAGTGGGATATAATATCCACATACCATTCTTATTAACTATTTGTTTTTACAGTCTTTTCTGTTTAAATACTTATCTATATCTTTAATTATATTTTCAGGCATTTTTCTTGGTACTGGAAAAACATATGCATTAATGATTTTTTCACTAAAGTCCTTTATAAAGTCCATTGTTTTATAAAGATATTTTGGTGAAAGATATTCTAAAATATCATAACGACTATGTATTTTAGTTGCACCACTTGCACCAAATCGCCCAAAGTTAACTACTGGTATTCCTTTATCTGCAAAAGGAATACAATCACTGGAATATATACTCTGCTTTACAGTAATAGGAAAACATACTTCTTTAGAAAAATATTCTATAATATTGCATAAGCTTTCATCACCTGTTACTAAGGCTTTGTCTTCTCCAAGTATTGCACCTGCAACATCAACATTAATCCCAAATTTAATAGATTCTAATTCTGATTCATGAGTTTTAACATACTCCTTACTTCCAAGTAGTCCACGTTCTTCTGAGCCAAACCATATAAATCTTATAGTACGCTTAGGTGGATTTTCTAGGTAATGACGTAAAAGTTCCATAATGATAACTGAACCTGCTCCATTGTCATATACACCCTTGCTAAATGGAACACTATCGTAATGTGCCATAAAAACAATTACTTCTTCTGGATAATCTGTACCTTTAACCTCTGCAATAAGATTATGTGAGTCACTTTCTTTCTCATCTTGTAAAACAGTTATACGTACTTTACTACACTCTAACGCAACCATTTCTAGCGCGTCTTTAACTCTCACATTAACCCCTGGAACTTTCCCATGCTCTAAATGTTTTTGTCTAAGCATTCTTTTTTCAATATCTGTTTTCTCTTCATCATCTAAAACAGTTCCACTAAAAGTTATAAATCCAACTGCTCCAGCCTTAATTATATTTTCATACTTCTCAATAGTTAGTCCATCATTTATCAGTACAATTTTACCTTTTGCATTAATTAAATTTATAGGCTCTGCTTGTTCAACATATACAAATTCTGCTGTTAATCCCTCTTCTTCTGTGTTTCCTGAAAAGCCCATTCCTGTAACTGTATATTCTTTATTAAATGGCTCTAAAACTTCTAATTTAGCTTTTTTCATATTATAAAGGCTTACTTTAAAAGGTTCTAACTTACTTTCCACGCCTAGAGAGTTCAATTCCTCCCTTAGAATATTAGCAGCTAAAAGTTCTTCTTCTGTTCCACTAGTTCTTACAAATCCAATTTTTTTTAACAGGTCAAATTGTCTTGTTTCAATATTTTTCATATGCAATCCCCCAATATGTAATTATTCTGTTTGTTAATAGACTACTTATACTAAATGTCAATGCAAAATATTACACTAGATTAAAATTAATTTATTTGTTAATTATACCACATTTAGATATCTTTAGTTATAATCTTTTATCATGCTTTACCTATATACAAACCGTATACTCCACATCCAACTAAACTACTTTCTTCACAAGTTACTATATGATATTTCATTTTAAAAAACATTATAATGTCTTCTGCCACTCACAAGTTTTCCCGTATTCTAAAAATCCTACACTCTTGTACAATGTCTGTGAAGGAATATTATTTCCACTTGTTCCCACATATATGTATTTAGTTCCACGCTCTTTTAATATGTTCATCCCATATAATAAAGTTCTTTTCATAATACCTCTACGTCTATATTCCTCTACACAAGCAACAGGTTCTAATATTGCTATTTTGCTCACAGGGTCATCCCAAATGGTACAATAAGCAATTATCTCTCCCTTATCTCTTTGAACTACCAAATCCAACGCATCAATATATGATTGTGAACTCATCATTCTTTCATATCTTTCTGGGGTTGTTCCTACTCCGCCAGTTGCCAGACCAAATAGTTCTGTACGTCTTGCTACATCCTTTTTCTCTGTTAGACGAATGCTTAATCCATCTGGCAATGATGTATATGAATATATTTCAGATAAATCACAAATACCATAAAAGCGGAATCTTCCACTTTTAGTGTATCCCCGTTGTTCCAAAACATTACTCAATAACTTGTCCTCACTATTTGCATCAGTTGTGATAGTAACCCCTTTAGCATAACAATTCTTCTCTATATATTCCATTATTTGCTCAGAAAGGTGTTCAAAACCTGAAAGAAGGATAATAAAAAATTCATCTTCTTGGACTATGATAAAACCAATTTTCATTTTACCCTCAGACACAAACCAAGTTGTGTTATACACTAAATCAGGGCTTTCATCAAATGCATATCTCTCAAAATCCAAATTCCCAATATGGATTTGTGGATATAAATGCCCAGTTTTCACACAATTTTGCTGCACTATACTGCGCATAATATTATAATCACTCTCTTTATTAAATTTACGATAACTTAGCATTTTTACCTCCATATTTAAAACACAACTATATCTTAAACAACTTAGCAGCATTATTATAAAATACATCTTCCCAATGCTCTTCTGGAATTAATTCCTGAACAAACTCAATATAAGGTTTAACTCTAACAAGAGGCCAATCTGTTCCAAATAATATCTTCTTGTAGTTATCTGTAAACACAAAGGCTCTCTTGAAATGTTCCATGAACAACCTTTCATTCATCATTCTTTCAACTTTAGCTTCATCTCCTACAATCAAGCCTGAAATATCTGCATAAACATTAGGATTCTTTGACAATATTTCTGCTGTTTCCATTACCCAAGGATCCCCAAAATGAGCAATGATAAAATTAACCCACCTGAATTTCACGGCTAATTCATCCACCTCTAATGGCTTAGAATACTTCAAAAGCCCTCGTTCTGAATAAGTATCTCCACTATGTATAACAACAGGAATATTATATTTTTCTGCTAACTTATACACTGGTGTATACACCTCATCCCAAACATGATAATGATAATATCCAGCGTATATCTTTATACCAATTGTATTCTTTTCTTTCAAAGACTCCTCAATTTTCTGAAGTTCGTTTTGCTTTTCTTCTACATTATCAGTATCTAATTTAACTGGATTAATCCCCACGCACCTTAGTACTCTATCTGGATTTTTCTCAAGGTCTAGTCCCATTGGATTTTGAGCCTCTTTATCTGGAAAACCGCCTTCTGATTTCTCAGTTAACCCCATTCCAATCCCCAAAACAACACCATTTTCATCATATTCCTTTAAAAGCCCTATTGAACTATAATCAATAAAAGATAGTTCCTCAGCAGTTCTCTTAAAACTCTCTATGTTAGAAAAGTGCATATGTGCATCAATTATTTTCATTTTCTTTCTCCTTTTCTAATTTTATAGCAGTGTCAATACTATATTTGTACAATTTTTCATCTTCCTCTTCATCGAAAATAATTCCTAATAATTCTTCAAGATATGTAAATGTATCAGCAAATTCACCTGATTTTATCATAGCTTTGATTTCACTTGTAGTTACCCACTTTGCTCCACATACTTCTTGTGGTTGATAAATAACTTCTGTAATGTCTACTTCCTCATTAAATAACCAGATATCTACAAAATCAGCAAAGTCATGTTGTTGTCTTTTTATTCTAAAAAGAAATTTTCCATTAATAGGAGATAACTCAACACCAGTTTCCTCCTTTACTTCTCTTATTGCAGCTTTTAAACTATCCTCACCAACAATTACTGAGCCAACAGTTGTTTCCCACATATTAGGGAGTATTGTCTTGTTAGGTGTACGTTTTGTAATTAAAAATTCTCCATTGCTATTCTTTATCCATACATGTACAAGAAGATGATATTCATCTTGTGCCATAGGTTTTCCACGTTCTATAGTTTTACCTGTTTTATTTCCGTTTCCATCGAGTATATCCCAAAGTTCCATTTAATAACCTCCAATACTTACAAACTAACACCTTTTAATTCCTCATAATACGCTCTCACAATATCTTTCCCTAACAATAAGATCCACATATTCATCATTACAAGATAAATCTTCCTCCCTTGTATCAGTTAAGTCAATAAACAATACAACAATAGGTGGTATTTTCTTCTCTGCAATTAAATTATCTACTACTGTTTTTGCAGAAAGAACATTGATATATTCCCAAACATGTTCTTCTGCATTTGGCATTACAATATATGATAATGTCTCTGCTTCATCTCCATCATCCTCTTCCTCTTTAATAAATAAAAAGGTTTTATTTATCTTATCATGAATAATTTGATCAAATCTTCTATCCCAATCCTCATCAAGAGGGTCATTTACAGAAAAACAATATTGCAACCGTATATCATTTCTAATCTTGCAGCTTATATACCATAGATTTGTATTCAATAACCTTTCCATTCTATAATTTAAGAATTTACAATCTTCCATTTCTGGTATAAGTAAAACATTTTCTACCTTTTCTTCTTCTTTGAAAATAAAGGTCACTAAATTGTGCTCTAAATCTTCAATTCTCAATTAAAGTAATATGTATTCTTTATCAATTTTCATATACTTTTGACACTACCTATTATAATCCCTCTTTAAGATAGCCATAATAATTCCATCCACTAACTCACCCTTTATAAAGTCTCTTTCTCGAACTAATCCTTCTCTTATAAATCCACTCTTTTCTAAAGTTTTTACAGATCCATCATTTCCCGGCGTTACAAAAGCTTCAACTCTATTTAAATTCATATCACTTAGAGCAAACTTAACTAATAACTTTATGGCTTCAGTTGCATATCCTTTATTCCATTCACTCTTTCTAATGTCGTACCCTATCTCACATCTTCTGCTTGAATCTTCAAAACTACCTAAATTACATATGCCAACCAACTTATTATCTATTTTATTGAATATTCCCCATGTAATTTCTTCTTTCTCTTCAAACTCATCATCATAATGTTTAATGAATTTTTCAGCTCTTTCTAAACTATCTATTGGTTCAAACCAATCATATTCAGCTACATATGGATCACTTAAAATTGCATATAGTTCTTCTAAATTCTCAATTCTTACCCTGTCTAACTTAATTCTTTCTCCTTCAATTATTGGAAACTCATCAAAAACCCTCTTATTTATTTCTTTCACTACAATCTCCTCCTAAGAAAGCCATAACTGAAACAAGTTCAGTTATGGCTAAATATTTTCTTCACATTAACTCTTAGCACTTAAAGTCATTTCCATTTTAATGGTGTACTTTCTCCATTTTCACATCCAATTAACAAATAACCTTGTTTCTTGACTCACACAGTTTTTTAATCAATACTTCTACTAATTTAATCGAATTTAATGCTGCCTGTTCCATATTCATATCAAATGAATCTGAACCATTCTCATCTGCATAATCTGATATTGAACGAATAATTATAAATGGTATATTATTTGCATAACATGTATGTGCAACACTTGCACTTTCCATATCTACACATAGAGGATTAAAATTTTCAATTAAACTTTCTCTTTCATTATGAGTAATAAATGCCTCACCAGTAATAATTCTTCCAATATGAAAATTACTTTTAATTACTAATTCTTCTGCAGCTTTTTCACTTAACCTAAATAATTCTTTATCTGGACTAAAAAATATGTCATCCATCCATGGATGATATTCAGTTAAAATTCCATGGGCAACATCATGATATGCAACCTCATTTGAAATAACAACATCTCCAATTTTAAGTTGTCTATCTAATGCTCCTGCAACTCCCGTTAAAATAATATGAGTAACATCAAATTTATTAATTAAAGTTTGTGTAGCAATAGCAGCATTAACTTTACATACTCCTGAAAATACTGCTACAACCTCAACACCTTCATAAATTCCTGAATAAAATTTCAATAAAGCATGTTCGTGAAGTTTTTTGTCTTTTATTTTATCTATAAAAGGCATTATTTCTCTCTCTGTCGGCCCTATTACTCCAATTCTCATTTTTATCCCCCATTTTCATTAATCAAAAACATTTATACTTTTATACACTATTATAGATCGAAGTACTCACAAATAATATCTTCACCTAACTCCCATACATTAGCATATTGATTTCCTAAAATCATTATTTTTGTATCATACTCTGGAATATAAATTGTATTAGCTACAACCCCTTCATTCATCCCATCCTTTGAGAAAGAATAAACTTTTTCATCTTTTACGTCCATCATGAATTCTAAAACAAATCCATTCATGAACTTAACTTTCGTATGCTGGGCTTTTAAAATTTTTGATGTAACCATTGCCTCTGTCATTTCTTTTCCCAATAATCTTCCACTCATTAATTCTTCATAAAATTTAACCAAATCATCTACTGTTGTAAGTGCCCCTGCACCACCATCAGGAGCTCCATTTGGAGGATATGAATAAATATTCTTTTTCCATCCTATTATGTTCTCTTCTTCATCTAATATATCTACATAACCTTCAGCTGCATTATCAACTATACCATCCATACTATAAAGTCCTGTATTCTCCATTTTTGCTCTCTTAAACACATTCTCTGTAACATAATCTCTATATTTCTCACCTGTTAATTTCTCAATAACCATCCCAAGAAGTATAAATGCACAGTTGTTATATCTTGTACCTTCTCCTGGTTCGAAGTTCTGCTCTTTATAAATAAACAGTGGCAAAGAATCTTCTAATTCTCTAATTGAATAATTAGGCTTGTCTATAAATAGCTCTGAATACTCTTCTCCAGCCTCCTCATCAGCGTCATCTCCCATACCTGATGAATGAGTTAACAAATGGAATATCTTGATATTCTTATTTAAATTTGAATTCTCAATATCCAATATATCAAGCACCTTATCCTCTAGTGAAAGATGTCCCTTCTCAACAAGTTGCAGTATAGCAACAGCTGTAAACAACTTTGTTACTGAAGCACAATCAAATTTAGTATCAATTTTATTCTTAACCTTTAATCCCCTATGAGCATATCCGTGTGCTTCTCTATAAAGTATCTCTTCTCCTTCTTTAACAAGAATTGTACCTGAAAACTCTTCTTTCTTAACAAATTCATTAATTATATTTAGTATATTATCTTTTCTTTCCATTTTTTTATCCCCTTTTTTTATCTATATTTTCTTTAAATAACTTATTATCTATTCAACTATAATATTGTTATCTATGAATTATCTCTTAAATAACCTAATAATATTAAACATAATATTTTCCTCCACAGACTTATTTTGAATCCTTTATACATAAACTATATAGTATTAAAGTACTATATAGTTATTACACATTTATATGAATATTGTATATTTATATACTAAACCTTAAAGTCATTCCAATTTACTTCTGTAATTTTTCCATTCTGCCAATCTTCCTTTGTAATACCATAACCAACTGAGTCGTATACGTCTCCATTTCTACATACCCAACCTTTTCTATAATGTGCTTCTTTAGCAAACCCACACTTATGGAATACACATCTCATTGGATAATTGTCCTGTCTTGTATTACCTTCTATCCTATCAGTATCAGTATATTTGTTGAATATGTAGTCAACTAACCATTTTACAGATCTTGTTCCTAACCCCCTACCTTTGTGGGCACTTAAAATTCTTATATCAAACAATGGTGCCCCATCATCTAGGTCATAAACCCTAAGCATCCCAACCCTATTATCTTCATCAGAAAGAATCCAAAATGTTTTAATACCTTCCCCAGTATAATATTCATTTTCGTAAGCAGCTCTAATCCTGTCCGGATTTGGATTAGGTGCTCCGTAAAATTCCCAAGTATCTGATGTTAAAAATTCCACAAGAATATCAATTTCATCTTTGAATTCTTCAAACCTTATTTTCATTATTTATATCCCCCTGGTATAGTGATTACTTTATTTAGCTCCATACCTGCGCCTTCATGTTCATTAGGAAATAACCTAAAACCAAATTTCTGATAAAAAGATTCTTTACCTTTTGTGGCCATCAATCCAATTATTGTACATGAACCTGGAACGCTATTTTTTTCTATATACTCAAGTAATTGATCCATCATTAATGTACCTATTCCTTTTTTTTGATACTCAGGAATAACTATTAAATCTTCTATATACCATATGAGAGCACCATCCCCAACCAAACGGCCTATCCCTATAATTCTATCGCCATCAAAAGCAGCCAAATGAAATATGGAATTTTTCACTGCCTTTTCTGCCTGTGGTATCGTTGTATTCCCCCATCCAATTATATTACGCATATTATATAATACTTCACCTGTCATAGAATAATGTTTACACACTATTCCCATAACAACCATCTCCCAACTTACAAAGTATAAATAACCTTAAGTTTGTAATTTATTTATTTTAATACTTTCTAAATTTATATCCTAATAAATCTATCTCTTCATTCTTATCAAGAGTCTTATCATAGTTTTTTCTTAACTGAATCATATTCAAATGATCAAAACCAATCTCCTGATAAAATTCAATTGCTCTTGAATTTCTAGGAATCACATCAACGAACATTGCTAGTATCCCTTTTTCCTGCAACATCTTGTCCAATTCATTCATTGCAGCTTTTCCAAGGCCTTTACCTCTATACTCTTCTTTTACATATAAATCCTCTAACCAAGCAGCATTCTGACCACCAAATTTAATATAAAAAAATCCAGAAAGGTCTTCTTCTAGAAGAATCTTATATATTTCTCCTTTTTCATTCCACTCATTTACAGTTTCAAGTGATTCTTCATCTGTTTGATAGAACTCTGCCCTAGCCTTAGTAAGTTTCCTATGATAGTTCATAAGCTCAGTTATCATCTTTGCTATGTCCAACTTTTCTTTTTCTTGCATTTTCTCTATTTTAATATTCATTCATACTACACATCCATTTCACGATAAAATAGAAATCATTTTAATTTCTCGAAGAGAAATATCCCACATTCTCCACTCTCAACTATGATTTTAATTATTTTTAATAAAGTTCCTCAACTTCTCTATCATCTATTCTTCTATCATGGAATATTATCCAATCTTGCAGAACTTCCTTATTATCTCCATTAGGTATTTCTTGATAGAAATTCCCAAATACCCCAACGTACTCAGTTGCTGAGTAAACAAATGATAACCCATCACCTATAGACATGATATTCATCCTATCTTTCTTTGTAGAATATCCTGTTGAAAGTATCCCTTCAAACTCAATATCTATTTCAGTTTTACCACATTTAAATTTTTTCAAATCCCCAACTTTATCTTTAAACTCATAGAATGAATCTGAAATTTTTTCCCATTCTTTAAGAAATAAAGGTCTTTGGAAATTGGCATTAATATTTTTATTCGAATTATTAGTCACTCTATAAACACATTTAATCACAGGAATATCAGCTCTTGTTAAAAATAAATGCTCTATTTCAAGTCCTTTAAATTTCTCATGTTTCAGAAATATAACTGTACTACTAATTCCACTCCATTTATTATTGAGCTCATCATCAACTTCAACAAATTTCACTTGAACTTTTTCTTCATGATAACTGCTCAATGATACCCCTGATGGCAACATACATACACCACCACCCCAAGGATTAAACCAACTCTTTGCTCTCTTTTCAGGATAACTGCTCTCTAACCACTCATCTCCATTATATTTTATTGAGAATAATCCAGCTGAGAATTCAGGTGATGCTTTCATCTCAATAATTCCATTAGAGAAGATATATTCTTTTCTGCCATCAACTTCTTTAATTATCCCTTTTATTTCACTAATTCCACTATTGAAAATTAGTTTTTCTTTAGAAATAATCTCGTTATCAAAATCTCCATCAATCTTAATGTGGTTTATTCCTACATTTAATTTCTCAAGTTCAATTTCCTTTGAACCCTCTCCTACGAAATCAATTTCCTGGCAACATGCCTTTTCACCATTAATTGTAATTTCAACTTCTCCATTTAATTGTGTTTTTCTATGATTATTAATAGCAACATTACTAGTTCCACTACAGAAAACATTACCTTTATCAATTTCAAAATCCATAGGCTCAATCTTTCTAAGTTTCGGTAAATTTTCGCAACCCATTGCTACTTTTCTAAGTTCTTCATAATTATCAAAAGTATTATTAGCCATGTATAATGAAGGAGTTTTTACAATGGAATTCTTCTGTAACTGTAACCCCTCTACCTTTTGTTTAATTCTATAATTATCAATAGTAATCTTTGACTCTCTATCCCACCACATAGCTCTTGTTCCTTGGAAATCTGATGCGAACATCCAATTCTCAGAAAGTTTGTTACTATCCCATAGCCATATTCCAATATCAACATTATTTCTAACATCAATAAGTTTATTATCAAAAGCCATATATCCATTACTTGCATTAAACCATGCAGCATTAACCAAAGAAATGTTTCGAATTTCAGATACATAATTTTGAATTTCATGATAAATCTCTAGTGTACCATCATCCTCTAATCTCATCACTCTAGTAATACTAATATCCTTAAAATCATCAGATTCAAATTTCACCCTCATCACTGAAGCAGTTTCCTCAACATGATACGTAACCTCGCTAGGTTTCTTCTTAGTAAACTCTTCAGTATAAGGTTCCCCTAAAGATGGACAAGATAAACTTGAACCTAAAACATTTTTCTTAAACTCTTTTATAAAACAAGAATTATCAAATTTATTTATTCCAGATAAAAATCTCCCATTAGAGATAAAGTAGCTATTTTCATCTTCCCCACCAAATTTACCTATTCTACCTCTGAACACCATCTCAAGCTTTTTATTAAAAACAACTTCTCCACATTCACTACTTACTCTTACTTCTATTTCCTCGTTAACATATCCACTTTTTATAAATCTTAAAGGTATTCTTACAGATTTCTTTTCCTTACTATCAAGTTCCACTTCAATATCACTATTCTTAAACTCTACAAATTCATTCTCAGGTAAAGAAAATCTCATTTTAACTTTCTCTTCAAAACTATTCTCTAGATCAATATACGTGAACTCCTCAGCGTTCTTAAAAAACTGTTTATCTTTAGTCTCAGTGCTCATTTTAACAGGATAAACAGGCTCTATACCAAGACCCATCATAACTTCTTTTCCATTGATAGTAACTATGTTTTTTACTAAAGGATGTGTTATCCACTCATTCACTCTCTCTTTAAGTTCTCCTACATAAAAATTCCCTTTTATTACTTCTCTATCTAAAACATAAACAGTTTCATTAATCTCATTTAATACTTGTTTATCACAGATTCCATACACTGATATTTCAAGCTCATTCCCACTCTTATTTATGATTTCAAATTCTAACTCATAATCTTTTCCAAATATCAACTTCTGTTTAGATAAGGAACACCTAATCAAGTAATCATCACATTCAATTTCCCTAAGAACTCTACCTTTTCTCTCAAACTGAACTCTTAACTCCCTTTTATCATTTTTCCATAGGTATTCAAAGAATTGAAACTCACCCTCTTCAATACCATCTGGTTTAACTTCTACTTCCATTTTTCTATCATCATACCAATGTAACTCTTTAAAGTAATCCTTTAAAGCTTCACTATTCATTACATAAGGTAGAAAATTCATTAAATGTACTGATTGTTCATTCTTCTCCCAGAAAAAACCTGACTTCTTATATAGAGGAACTGCCTTTAGATTTCCTGCCCAAGTAAACAAATCTAGCCTTGGCCACTCACTCTTTATAGCCTCTTCTACAACTTTTAGTATTAATTTTTTACCAACCTTTTTCCCATGATAATCAGGTCTTACATTTAACAAAGGTATATAACTTGTATTTTTATCAAATGCATATCTAGCGAAGCTGCATGTCCCAGCAACTTCATCCCCATTGAGGGCTACAAATAAATTCATATCTGTACTGCTCTTTCTTTCATTAATAATATCCTTTGCCGTCTTTACTGATGTATCTCCACCCCAACTATCTCCACTTCTATTCCACATTTCTGCTATACCTGCAGCATATGCATCATTATATTCTACTATTTCGATTTCCTGCTCTTTAAATAACATAAATTTCTTCCTCCCCATTTTCAGAACTTATCATTAATCTTTTTATTACACTTCAGCCGAAAAAAAGTAGCTTTGAACTTTTAACTCTCCCATTGATATTTTTTAGAATTTTCTGCATTTTCATATTTGTAAACTCCCTTCAAATTAATTACTTGTTATTAAATAAAAAAGCCACATAATTAATATGCAGCCTTAAAATTCAAAAAGCCGCATAGCTGCGGCTCAAATAACATTATATAGTTTTATAACTCAAAAAATAACGTTTAGTTATCATTTGAACTCAAGACAGCAGACCAATAATTATTTAATTTTTTTAATGCAATTAATTTTAAATTTGTCATTATATTAGTCTCCTCCTTTATTTTCTTTAAATAACTATTACAGTTACATTATATAATATATAGCAATTAATTACAAGTTTTTAATTTTTAAATTATGTACCTTTTAAGCTTTATCTCTAAGTGTAATAATATTTCCTTCACCTCTTTTAACATTCTTCCCTTGATGAACCACAACTTCTTTTTGTTCTGGTAAATTTGTTATGACAATAGGTGTTACTATTGATGGAACCGCATTCTTGATTTCATGTAGGTCAACACTCATTAAAGGATCCCCTTTCTTAATAGTTTCACCTTGCTTAACATACGTTTCAAAACCTTTTCCTTCTAACTTAACGGTATCTATTCCAAAGTGTACTAATAACTCAAGTCCATTTTCAGCTTTTAACCCAATTGCATGTTTAGTACCAAATACCATTACAACACTTCCATCAATTGGAGAAACAACCTCGCCATTTTCTGGTAGAATAGCAAATCCATCACCCATCATTTTTTCAGAAAATACCTTATCAGGAACATCCTCTAATTCAAGTAACTCTCCATCTATAGGTGAAACAATCTCAATTGAATTTATAATATCTTTATCAATCTTTTCTGATGTTTCTTCAATATCTAATTTATCTATTTCTACTTCTTCCCCTGCTGGGATTTTTCTTTCCATAATCTTTTTCATTTGAGTTTTAATAATATCAGATTTAGGTCCAAAGATTGCTTGAATATTATTACCTACTTCCAATACTCCTGCTGCTCCAAGTTTTTTTAATACATCTTTATCAACATTCTCAATATCATTTACTGTTATCCTTAATCTAGTTATGCAGGCATCTAATTTATCAATATTCTTTTCTCCTCCAAGAGCTTTTATTATCTGTATAGGTAAGTCACCTTTCTCAACCTTCTTATCAGTATCTAATAACTCCTCCTCTTTTTCTCTACCTGGGGTTTTAAGATCGAACTTTCTAATAAAGAATCTAAATCCAAAGTAATAAATTACCGCAAAGCAGAGACCAATAGGTATAATTAACCATGATTTAGTTGATAAATTCCAGTATAGAAGATAGTCTAAAAATCCTCCTGAAAAAGTCATTCCAGCTTTAACACCTAATATATCCATAAGCATAAATGATATACCTGCAAATATACAGTGTATTCCATATAACAATGGTGCTATAAATAAAAAAGTAAATTCTATAGGTTCAGTAATTCCTGTTAAAAAAGATGTTAATGCTGCAGATGCTAGTATTCCAGCTACAAGTTTCTTTTTCTCTGCCCTTGCCTCTTGATACATTGCTAATGCAGCTGCTGGTAATCCAAACATCATAAAAGGAAATTTTCCTGTCATAAAAGTACCCGCTGTTGGATCTCCTGCGAAAAACCTAGCTACATCACCTTTTACTACTTCTCCTGCTTCGGTTATGAAAGTACCAAACTCAAACCAGAATGGTGAGTAGAATATATGGTGTAATCCAAAAGGAATTAAAGCTCTTTCAATAACACCAAATACAAATGCAGATATACCCTTACCCTGATTTAGTACAACATCCGCAAGCTTATCTAATCCAAGCTGTACTGTTGGCCAAACAAATACTAATATTAATCCAAGTAAAATTGCTGATGCTGCGGTTACTATAGGAACAAACCTTTTACCCGCAAAGAAACCTAAGAAAGATGGTAACTCTATAGTATAAAACTTTTTGTATAACATGGCCGCCACAACACCCATGATTATTCCACCAAAAACCCCTGTCTGCAATGTAGGGATTCCAAGTACCTGTGCCAAAGTAGGATCGCTATTTATAATATCCGGATCAGTAGGAACTTTGGCAATAATCCCAATTGTGACATTCATTATTAAGAATCCTACAGTAGCTGCAAGGGCGGCAACTCCATCTCCATCTGCTAATCCAATAGCAACCCCAATTGCGAATAATAATGGTAGATTAGAAAAAATAATTCCTCCAGCCTGTTCCATTAATGGTATTCCTAATACATTGGCATGCCCAAGACCAAGTAACAACCCTGCTGCAGGAAGAATCGCAACTGGTAGCATCAAGGCTTTACCAACTTGTTGTAATACTCCAAAAGCTTTTTTATTCATATATTCATCTCCTTATCTTTCGTTTTTTTATAAAACTATTATTCCCTCGATTATGAAAAAAAATTAGTTATACTAGTAATGATTTCGCATATTACTCATACTTTAAGACATATTATTAGAATAAAGAATCTGTCCTATAAGGAGTTGTATTTATGATCAGTTTTATATCTAATGAAGAACTAATGCTAAAAGTAGATTCGGTTCTAGAAGAACACGGTTACTCTGAATTCAAACTACTTTCTATTCTTCTACAAGTACAAGAACTCATTCCAGGAAACTTTATACCTGAAGAAATTACAAAATATATAAGCAAAAAGATTTCTGTGCCTATAAGCAAAACTTATGAAGTTCTTACTTTCTTCGAGGCTCTTTCAACCTACCCTAAAGGAAAAATCCTAATACAAATATGTAAAAGTCCCGTATGCACTGTAAATAAATCAAAGGATATTATCGAACCACTAGAAAATGAATTAGGAATATCAGTTGGTGAAACCAGCGAAGATGGTCTCTTCACCCTTCAATACACTTCTTGCTTTGGTGCTTGTGACATTTCCCCTGCAATACGTATAAACGATGAGGTTCATGGCAATCTTACCAAAGACAAGATTAAAGATATTATCAATTCCTATAGGAGGAAATTTCAATGATTGATAAAGTCGATTTCTTTAAAGTCAATTTTGGCAAATATGACATAGGTGATATTGAAGGTTATAAAAAACTAGGTGGTTTCGAAGCCTTAGAAAAATCCTTGAGTAAGGGAAAATCATGGATTATAAACGAATTAAAATTTTCTGGTCTTCGAGGTCGAGGGGGTGCCGCTTACCCTACAGGAAAAAAATGGGAACAAGCATCAAAAGTTATTTCCTCAGAAAAAATTATTATATGTAATGCTGACGAGGGCGAACCAGCTACTTTTAAAGATAGATATCTACTTCAATATGAGCCATACAGTATAATAGAGGGCATGATAATTGCAGCCTTAGCAATTGGCGCAAATAAAGGCTATATTTACATCCGTGAAGAATATAAATTCCTTCATAAACAAACTCAATGTGTAATTGATATTTGTAGAACTAATGGTTATTTAGGTCATAATACTCTTAACAGTGGTCTTGATTTTGATATTGAACTTTTCTCTGGAGCAGGTGCATATGTGTGTGGAGAAAATTCTTCACTTATTGAATCAATGGAGGGTCGAAGTGGTCAACCGAGACTTAAACCTCCATATATAAAACAAAGCGGACTTTTTAATCTTCCTACACTAGTTAATAATGTGGAAACCTTTTCTGCTGCAACATCTATTTTAAGAAGAGGTGCTAATGCATTTACACAGTATGGCACATCCCACAGTAAAGGAACAAAGCTAATTTCTCTATGTGGTAATGTAAATAAACCTGGAGTATACGAAGTTCCCTTCGGGATAACTTTAAGAGAAATAATATATTCATTAGGTGAAGGAATATCAAATAACAGAAATCTAAAGTTTGTTCAATTAGGAGGTTCTTCTGGTGCGCTACTTCCCTCAGCCTTAATAGATGTTAAATACTGTTACTCAGAACTGGGTGAATATGGTGCAGATATTGGTTCTGGAGCCATACTTGTTGTTGATGATTCTAATTCATTGCTAGATTTTCTTATATCTACAGGAGAATTTTTTTGGCATGAGTGTTGTGGTAAATGCGTTCCTTGCAGGGAAGGAAATCGTCAACTTTTAAAACTACTCAATAATTTTAAACATAGAAATGGAACTTCTGTAGATTTAGACACTATGGAAACTTTCGCTCATGTTATGAAAAACGCTTCATTTTGCGGATTAGGAAAAACTGCTCCAACTTCATTAATTTCATCTTTTAGATATTTTAGAGAAGAAATGGAAAATTGGATTTAATAGGAGGGATGTTATCTTATGGATACCTGCACTTTAGAAATTAATAATATTGAAATTACAGTACCTAATGATTATACTATTTTACAAGCTGCTAAAAAAGTTGGAATATCTATTCCAACATTATGTTACCATCCAGATCAAAATGTAAAAGCAAATTGTAGAATATGTCTTGTAGAAAATGATCAAGGAAAACTAATGACAGCATGCTCAACCCCTGTTCTTGATGGTATGAAAATTAAAACTCACTCAAAACTTGTACGCGATACTCAAAAAGGAGTACTTCAATTAATATTAGCTAACCATGATCAAAACTGTCTAAGATGTAGTAGGAATGGTAAATGTGAACTTCAAAAGCTTTGTGAAATATTTAATATATCTAAAACCAATCTTCATGAAGTAGTAGATTGTACAACTCAAGATCTTTCTAACCACTCAATAATAAGAGATCAAAGCAAATGCATCAAATGCAATAGGTGCGTTGAAATGTGTCAAGAAGTTCAAACAGTAGCCGCATTAAGCCATGCCCATAGATCCACAAACTATTCAATTACTCCAGCATATAACAAGAGTTTAGCAGAAACAAATTGTATATTCTGTGGCCAATGTGTATCAATTTGTCCTGTAGGAGCTCTAAGAGAAAGAGAGGAAATTGATAATGTTATAGATGCAATTTATGATCCAAACATTCATGTAATTGCACAGATTGCACCTGCAGTAAGAGTTTCAATAGGAGAAGAATTCGGATATAATCCATCTGTTAATGTAGAAGGCAAACTAATTTCAGCGCTCAAACAAGTTGGGTTTGATAAAATATTTGATACCAACTTCACTGCAGACTTAACAATAATTGAAGAAGGTCATGAATTAATTAGTAGATTAAAAAACGATGGAGTTCTACCTATGCTTACTTCATGTTCGCCAGGTTGGATAAATTTTATAGAAGCCTTTTATCCCAATCTATTACCTCATCTATCCTCTTGTAAATCTCCTCAACAAATGTTTGGAGCATTGTCTAAAAGCTACTATTCATCAAAAATGGGCATACCCCCTGAAACGATATTCACAGTCTCAATAATGCCTTGTACTGCTAAAAAACATGAAGCGAAGCGAGAAGAAATGCACTATAATCAACATAGGGAAGTTGACGCTGTTCTTACGACAAGGGAAACTGCTAAATTAATCAAGTCAATGTCAATTAATTTAAATAATCTAATAGATGATAATTTTGATGCACCTTTTGGAATTTCTTCTGGTGCTGGTGCAATTTTTGGCGCTAGTGGAGGTGTAATGGAAGCAGCTCTTAGAAGTATCTATGAACTTCTAACTAAAAAAGAATTAGCTAATTTAGACTTCACATCAGCAAGAGGAATAAATGGAATCAAAGAAGTAACAGTAATGATCGACTCAATTGAATTTAAAGGTGCTGTAGTTAACGGTCTCAAAAATGCTAGATATATTTTAGAGCAAATACAGTCTGGAGAATGTCCATATACTTTTATTGAAGTTATGTGTTGTCCTGGTGGCTGTATTGGTGGCGGTGGTCAACCATTCGGTTCTACTATGGAGATTCGAAAAGAACGAATTAGTAGCATATACTCTATAGACAAGAAGAGTACAATTCGCCAATCACATAAAAACCCATTAATACAACAGCTTTATGAGGATTTCTTAATTGAACCCAATAGTTGGAAATGTCACGATTTACTTCACACCTTTTATTATCCCCATAATAAGGAATAAAGAAAAAATTTAAAAGAATAAAGAATAAATCAGGTTATTTTCTTCCTAATTTGTTCTTTGTTCTTTGTTCTCTGTTTTTAAATAATGTTTATAATCCATCAGATTGTTAATAATCAAAATATATACCAATTGAAAACAAAAGGTGGAGGTGTGCTATGAACATATTATTTTTATTTACAATTATTATTGCTTCTTATTTTGTTTATAAATTTTCTTGTTACTTTCTAACTAAGATTAATCTGCAGATGGAAGATTTATTATATACCGAATCTTACAATTACGGTTTCATAACCCGTAGAATGTTAACTTACCTTAGTAGTGATTATTATGACTCTTTCTGCAAATTTTTTTTGATGAATAAAGGTTTCAGAGATATTCAAGATATAGAACTAAGTATGAAAAATGTTACTACATACATAGCTATTAAAGATGATATCCCTTTCATAATAATCTGTTTTACTTTTAATGAAGAAGAAAGTTCCCTAAATGTGGGTATACTCCATGAGATTATTGGAATATTGTCACATAGAAAAATCTATAATTCAGTTCTAATTTGTGACTACTCAAGTGATATTATTGATGAAATTAAATTAATTGATAATTATAACATTCAGTTATATGATCCATTAAACATATGTAATACTTTTTGGCATAATAATAATTTCTTTAAGGAGATGCAATAACTAATGGAACTGTTTTTATTTAGAATAGTAAAATATATAACATTAATAGTATTCACCTTATGTATCATAGGAACAACTTTTAATTTGATTAAGTGCATATCTAAGTATCTAAATATTAATAAAAATTTGACTCTATACAAAAATAACAGCATTTCATCTGAAGATCTTAACTTATTGACAGAAAAAGAATATTATCTTTGGATATACAATTTTCTTATAGAATTCAATTATCTTGATTCCAAAGATTCTGTTTTTTTAAATAATGTTGTAAAAGATATTAAAGATTCACTAATTGCCTCTAAAAACAATTTACCAATATTCGTGAAGATTATAAGATTGCGTGATAATTCAAATATTTCTTTAAATAATTGCCATGAATTTCTAGGTGAAATGATTTGTAAAAAATGTTCGGTAGGAATTTTAATTTATAATGATACATTCCCAGAAAAATGCAAAGCTTTTCTTAATACAATTCCTGAAGATTTCAAAATAACCTATTTAAACAATTCAGAAATAATAGAATTTTATAATAAGATTTCTGACTTTCCAACTTCCTTAGCTTAATTTAATGGAATACAAACTCATTCTCATTTGATAATTAATATTTATATTTTTCTTATTGCAATAAGCTCATCATACGGTTATAATTAGAGATATCAATAAAAATAAAATAATAAATTTTTTCAATAATTTGTTTTTATTTTATATCAATTGAGAATTAAATAAGCTTATACATAATATTATTGATTAATTTATAAAGGAGTATTTATGCAGAAAAATACAATTAAAATTGCAAATAAAATTGCAACTGTAACTATTGTTTGGAATGTCATTTTAGCAGTTATAAAATTATTAATCGGTTTTTTCGGAAGAAGTTCAGCATTGATTTCTGATGGAATTCATTCTTTTTCTGATGTAATCAGCACATTTTGTGTGTTAGTCGGTTTAAAACTTTCACAAAAACCAGAAGATAGCGATCATCCTTATGGCCATGAAAAGTTCGAACCAATTTTAACTAAAGTTTTAGCATTTATTCTTTTTTTAACCGCAACTTCTATAGGAATCACTGCCATAAAGAACATTATCGCTGGTAATTATACTACGCCAAGTTCTATTACTATGGTAGCAGCAATTTTCTCTATTGGAATTAAAGAATGGATGTATCATTATACACTAAAAGGTGCAAAAAAAATTAACAGTTCTGCATTGAAAGCCGATGCCTGGCACCACAGAACTGATGCATTATCCTCAATTGGTTCACTAATAGGTATTATTGGTGCCCTAATTGGTTATCCAATATGTGATTCATTAGCATCAATTATTATTTGTTTAATTATACTAAAAGCTTCAATAGATATTTTTCTACAAGCAGCTAATCAATTAGTAGATAAAGCAGCCGATGAAGACACTATCAATAATATTAAAAAGATCATTGATTCCGTGGATGGAGTACTTTCAATAGATAGTTTAAAAACTCGAATCCATTCTAATAGACTTTATATAGATTTAGAAATAAGCGCAGATAAAGATATCTCTTTTATTAAATCTCATAACATTGCAGAACAAGTTCATACTAATATAGAAGAACAAATTGAAATAGTAAAACATTGTACTGTTCATATCAACCCGAAATAAAAAGCACGCTTCTGCGTGCTTTTTTTTATAGTTGACAGTGGACAGTTCTCAATTATCAATTATGTCTTTTACAGTTTGTGTCTATCAATTTCTTTAAGAACTATTACTTCTATCTCCCTCTTATTATGGTTATTTTTGAAATTCCCTATAATATTCTTTAATTCTTTATCATCATAATCTGGTTTCTCCTGTGAAACAATATACCCTTTATTCTCATCTAGGATAATTACCAAGTCATTAACCTCATTGTTTATCCTATGTTTGAAAATCCCTTTAATACTTATATTATTAATATTCTGTTCATAAAATCTTAGTTGCTTTTTAAATTCCCCTAAGTCCAACTTAAAATCTGATCCATCTATTTGATCTTCTATTTCATCAATATTAATCCCTACTTCTTCTGTGAGTTCTTTTATCAATCCCTCTCTCAAATTACACAATTTTTCTTCAGTAATTCCTTTTTCATTGGCATACCTATCCATCTGCTCTGTAATATCTCCAACAAAAAGTTTTCCTTCTGATAGTTTATCATAAAGTCCGAATATAAATTCTTTGAACTGATTTACATCCTTTTCTGAAACCTTATTACGTAATTGATTAATATCAATAATATCACTCATAAAACATCTCCTTATGAATCTCTTGCCTCTAAGATTAAAGCATCTTTAGCATACCCATGAGGTCTTATTAATATTTCTTCTATCCCTTTATCATCAATAAATTTTCTCCCTTGACTTTCTGGACTATTGGTTACTTCTAAGAATTTTTGCTGTTTTATTTCTACATTAATTGTTTCAGGTTCTTTTATAGATGGTGGTGCCAGTGTTGGTGCTTCAAATGAATCTGTAGGTGTACTCAATTTAAATACACTCAAATACGGATCTTTTCCGGGACTCCAAAAGGCATCTTTTCCAGGAGTAAGTACAGGTCTATAAGAGATATCAATTATCTGTTTATCATCAATAAGTACTCCTTCTCCATAGACGTTTTTCTTATTTTTTTGATTCCATGTATTATATTCATATAAATCAACATTCATTAAATCACTATCCTTTAAATAACCTTTAAAAAATCATAATCTTCTTCTTTAAATTTTCCAATTCCTATTTCTATTGTTTCAAAACCATCTGTTTCAATAAAAGGTTCCTTCATAAATGGGGGATCTAATCCAGGTGGACTAAAAGGTCTTATTGGCTTAAACTTAAATATGCTCTTATACGGATCCACCCCTGGGCTCCAAAATGCATCTTTCCCAGGTTTTGTAATTCGATTAAATAAAAGATCTCTTGTAGCCTTTCCATCAATAATTACGCTTACATCATATGTTTTTCTTTGAATCACACCTTCATTTGAATAATATTCACGTAAATCATCATTCATAAAATCACCTATTTTTTTTAATAATCAAATCTTTTTCAAACTGATACAAAATAACCTCACTAGATATTCCTAATTCACTCAACCGATTAATTATTTCGTTATTATAATAAAACATTACTACTTCCACGCCCTTGGAAATTCCACTAATTTCACCTTCATAAAGGCAATTAGCACCAAAAACTCCCTTTCCTATCTTTGCAAAAACCTCATTCTGAAATATTATATATTTTTCTTCTTGATTTTTAACTTGCTTAGTATAATACTCATACTTAAGATAATTAGTATTATACTCTCCCCGTATATTCTTAAATAATCTAAGTAATTTATAAATATCTTCTTCCTCATGAATATTAATTCTTTTTTGTTTCCATATTAGTAGTTTTCTTTTTATTTGCTCAATTCCATTAGATACATTCAATAATTCCATATTTTGAAGATTCCCTTCTGCTTCAAGGTTCTTTAAAGGAATACCACATAATATGCATTTAATCATTTTATCCATTCTCTCAGCAATTTCTCGTGTTTTAGAATTTGTATTGTTTTCATTATTACTAATCCATTTTTTTATTTCCAACACTTCATCTTCAAACTTTTTGGTACATTTTATTGTTTTAAGATTAAATAAACTATCCTCTCCAAAAAATCTCTTTGTGGAAAATTCATTAAAACTTACATCATCAATACTCTTAATTTCAATGGCATCTTCTCTTTTTACAACTTTATCATCTATAAATTTCTTAACCACCTTAATATCGGCTGTCCTATTTTTCATGGGAATTGCATTCCAAATCATTTCTTTGTAGTCCAGATTTAATTTCTCTCCAGCTCTAGGGTCTAATATTGCCACAACTCCTGTGTCTTTTATATTTCTTACCAATCTCCCAACACCCTGTCTTAGTTTTAAAATCATTTCTGGGACATTCACTTCTAATAAAGGATTTTCACTTATACTTCTTTTAAATTCAATAATAGGGTCCGGAACTGGAAATGGTAATCTTGTTACAATTACTTGTGAAAGAGTTTTACCAGGAATATTTATACCTTCCCAAAAAATACCTGTTCCCAACAATATAGAATTTTCATCTTCTTTAAATGTTGTTACTATGTTTTCCTGAGATGAGTATGGGTTTTGTTTTAAAATCTTATACGGTAACTCCCTCTTTATTAACTCTTTATATACCCAATTCATATCTTCTTTTGATGCAAAAAGAATTAAGGTTTTTCCTTCTATCATTTCTATCAATTTTACGATTTCTTCAATTGATTCCTTTAAAAAATTCGATCTTAATTTCATAGGATGGGGCATTTGATTCTTATAATATACTATAGTATTATTATCATAATCAAATGGTGACTCTTTTGGTTCAGATAATATACCCGTCCTCTCTTCTTCAGGAAATCCAATATTTTTTATGATATAAGAATAACGTTCTTTCATATCTCCTTGGAACTTATTAGTCAAAGTTGCTGAAGTTAAAATCACCTTAGGAAGATTCACCATCTCAAATTCATTTTCTTTATCTCTAAAAAACAATTTTCTGATAACTTTATTTATATATTTAGGGGCTATCATCAACCTAACATTTAATAAGTCTGCCTTTTTCCCACTAAACTCCCCCCATGAGAGGGTATCAAAATTATCATACACTACATTATAAATATCTTCTTTTATCCTCTTAATATCTTCAAGAATTTCATCTTGAAGATTATTGAAATATTCAAACTCAGATATATTAACTATGTCAACTAAAGCAACATTTTTAATAACATTATCTAATGTGTCAATAAGCTTTCTTGATATATTCAAAATATTATTTTTATTGATATTAAATCTACTCTGTTCCGCCCCTTCAAATTTTCCTACATTCATCTGTCCATTAATATCATTAGCTAGTAACTTAAAATACTTATCCATGTATTTTATTAGTAGATTTATATTATCAATTTCTTTACTGTTCCCTGTTCTTTTTATAAAGAATTTTGTATCATTCAATATTGAGAAACACTTATTATACGTAAGTTCCTCTTGAAGCACCCCTCTAACTTTTTCTTCAAGATTATGGGCCTCATCTATAGTTATGTATCTAACTCTATTACTGAGCAAAGCTCTCTCTTTCCTTAATTTCTTATGTGCATCAACAATTAATAAATCATGATTACATAAAATAATTCCATCTGTATTTTCCATCTTATTTCGTTTATCAATAAACACACACTCATTATAAAATTTACACTTGTTAAAAATGCAATTTTTAACATTAACATGCTCCCATATATCCTCACTTATATCCTCAGTCAACTTAGCCCTATCCCCAATATCTTTAACCCAACTTTTTAGATAATTATAAATCTTTATTTTCCCAAAATCCTCTTCTAATAATTGTTTACTTCCGTACTCTTCCACTCTTAACCTACATCCAAAGTGGCTCATTCCTTTCGCTAAAATAACTTCAGGAGAAAACCCAAGTTTCTTTGAAACCGCTCTGATATCGTCCATTAACTGTTCTTGTAAAGATATTGTTGATGTTGACACTACAACAGGTTCTTTAAATTCTCTATTATATATCATTAGTGGCACTAAATATGCGTAGGATTTACCTATTCCAACTCCTGCTTCTACCATCAAATGTTGATTATCTCTCATGGCTTCGCAGATATCTAAAGCCATATCTTGTTGTCCTTCTCTCTCTTCAAATCCTAGATTAGGCAAAAAATCCACAAAAAACTCGTAAACTTCATTTGTAATAACCTTTTCAATTATCTCTCTATTACCTTTTTTCTCAGTATCTTTTTTGAACAATTTCATCACCACTTTCAAATAATTATTATCACTTTGAAATTATTTTATTAAATTTGTTGTGTTTATTTCCTATATAGGGTATATCGATTTCTAAAAAGAATAAACCGTGCTAGGGGTGTCCTTTGGCTGAGAAATGGATTTTTAACCATTATCATTTAGTCAGATTATTAGAAATTCAAAACGCATAGATATATAGAAATGAAAAGCATAGAGCTAAATATAATCGCTCTATGCTTTTTGTTAATTATTTAATCTTTTTTTATTATATATTACTCCTGTAACTCCGTCAATATGAAGAAGGGCTTCCAAAAGCACTTCTATACTAGCTTTTTTCTCCATCTTAATATTCATAACTATATTTAGTTTTTGTATTCCTTCTACCTCTTTATTCTCCATTTCAATATCAGTAATGCTCATTTTATATTTGGCAAACACTCCACCAATATCACCAATTAATCCAAACTTTTCTATACACTCAAGTTCAAATCTATGATACTTGGAAACTAAAATTCTTCTTTCAAATAGCCCAAGTAGTATCAAGGAAATTAACACAAAAAACGTGGTTATTAAAGCCCCACCATAATATCCATTTCCAAGTGCCAAACCTATGCCTCCACAGACCCATATACTAGCTGCTGTAGTCAATCCCCTTACCCCACTGTCATCCCTAAGGATAGTACCTGCTCCTAAAAACCCGATTCCACTTACTACCTGTGCTGCCAACCTAGCTGGATCTTCACCATTAAATCCATACATAGATATTAACATTATAAGAGTAGCACCTAAAGTCACCAATACATGTGTTCTTAGTCCTGCAGGCCTATTTCTAACTTCCCTTTCAAAGCCTATAGAACCCCCAAGAACTACCGCCAAGGATAATCTTAAAATCATCTCACCCAGAGTCAGGCCACCAATTTCAATTGAAAAAATATCATTCTCCCCCTTTAGGCACATTATTTATTATTCAAAATTTTCCACATCCCTTAAAAAAGGAATAGACGTTTGAGCCCCTATTTTAGTTGTAGCAATTGCTGCACATTTTGAGGCAAACTCTACTGCCTCATCCAAAGATTGATTTATACTCACTGCCATAGCAGCATTAAATGTATCTCCCGCAGCAGTAGGATCAATAGCATTCACTTTTGTTACATTATATTTTTTTGCAATTGTCTTATCCATAAATATACATCCCTTTGAACCTAAGGTTACAATAACCTTTTCTACACCTGTTTCAAGAAGTTTTTTAACTCCTTCATTAATATTTCTTTCTCCTGTCAATTTAAACAATTCACTTTCATTAGGAGTGATAAGAAATACCTTCTCTAAAATATGGTCTTTAATTTCCGCCGCTGGAGCAGGATTAAGTATAACTTTTTTTCCCCACTTATGGGCTAATTCAATAACCCTCTCAACAGCATTCATTGGAATCTCTAATTGAGTTAATATAATATCACATTCTTTAATCAGCTCTTCCGATTGATCAATATGTTCACATGTCAGCTGACCATTAACCCCCGGGTTTACTATTATTGTATTTTCACTATTCTCGTCTACTGAAATAACCGCCATACCAGAAGGGCCTTCTAACTTTCTTATTCCCCTTATATCTACTCCATTGTTCTTTAAGTTCACAAGCATATCTGTTCCAATTGAGTCATTACCAATTGCCCCAATCATGCAAACCTCTCCCCCTAATCTACTACAAGCAACAGCTTGATTAGCGCCTTTACCTCCGAAAGCCGTTCTAAATTCTCTGGCTAATATTGTTTCCCCTTCTTGAGGTAACCTTTCTACCATAAAAGTGTAATCAAAATTTAAACTTCCCACTACTAAAATTTTCATATTCCTTAACACCTCTTGATTTTCCATGAAAATGATTCTTATGAAAATTATATTTCTATTTTGACTTTTAGTCAAATCTTCTTTATTCCCCTTTTATTCAAATATATGTTAATATAAGCAATGAGGTGATAATTTATGAAATTCTTTGGAACAACCAAATTTAACATATGGAATAATTTTGTACAACAAATAGGCGGGGAGTTCGGCCCCGCAATGATAATAACTAAAAAATTCAAATCTTACACAATAGAACTTACAACAATAAAGGGAAGAAATTCACCAGTTTATACTACAATTTCATGTACCATGCCAAATAAACATAAAATTAAGTTCAAAATCATTGAAGATTATTATGAACGCTATATTTCAAACTATACCAAACTAACGGATTATATCATTAGAAATGATGAATTGAAATCAAAATATATAAATCAGAAGTAATAGTAGATTCATTATTGATAAATTTTGGGATGAACCTGATAAAGAACAAGGCGAACGAGCAGCTAAATGTACAAATAGTACTCGAGCAGCACAAAGCGTCTTAGCAACACTTAGATTAGGCGTTATAAACAGTCTGATCATTTTACCAGAACAAACTTTATCAAAGTCTCTTGAGTAATATATTTTAAGAGGCATAATTCTTCTTCTACTATGGAACCAATTTTATTTATGCGTTGATCTGCACAAGAATTTGTTGTATAGATATTCACCCCCCCTTCATTTATACCATATAGATAATTATCTATAGTTATATCACCCTCGTTTATCATGTTTTCCGTAAATGAATTGTCAATTTTAGATAACCCTATCTGCTTTTTCATGTTTCCTAAAGCCATAACCCCATTTCTGTTAATACTTGTAATTCTGTGTATTTTTGAAAATAAAATTTGTTTAGCTAATTCATCCTCATTATCAACCAACTTGATTCTTATTTCACAACAGGTTTCACTTGAATTATTAATTCTTTCAAGTTGTTCAAATTCTATTGTTCCATCAATAAATAAATTCTTTATCCCTAATAACTTCAATATCTTGTAACTTACCAAACTATTCTTATAACGAAGTTCTTCTATAGTTGAAATACCATCCTGGCTTAAACTATCATCTTTGCTCTCCTGCCCTAGAAAAGCGCATAAATTACTTGAATAATTTTTAATAATATCTATTGCATATAATACATCATCAACTGATATGCCAGTATATGCTCTCACCCCTTGCGGAAAAACAAATGATAAATTCTTATAATTAACACCTTTCTCCCCCATATATTTCAATGTCTCTTCATTAATAATCTCCCATCCTACAAATATATGTATATGTTCATTATAACTAATTTCACAGATTTGTTCTATGTTTCTAATCTCTTTGTAAAATATTCCATTTACTCCAGCATAACATAAATCTTTTAGATTATATACACTTTCATCCATAACATTTATACAATCTTCATCAACTTGTAAAATAATATTTAACCTCTTTTCTTTAGCTTTTTTCATAATTGTGTAAATATATTCTTTAAGATATTCTTTTTTTTCTTTACCAGCTATTACTCTTAAAAAAATTCTGTTGAAGTTCAAATCACATACTATTCCTATTTGCTCTAAAATCCTCTCATAAGATTCATTATCATAAAGAATAAAGATTAATCCTTTAATAAAATACATCCCCCTTGCAAAGTTCTATATTAATACTTTATTATAAGTTCAGTAGAGATATAACCCTTCTTTTTTATTAACCACGAAAAAGCACCCTAAGGCGCTTTAACGTATTCAGTACTAATATTTTTTGCATTTATCTTTTTTTAATAATTTAAATAGAGTTTCTATTTCTCTTACAACGTTTTCAATTTTCTCTAAGGATACTAAATTTAAAGAAATTGCTTCACAGTACTCATATTCGTTGCAACAAGGGTCACAAAGTTCTTCTATTTCACATAAAGCATATGCTACAGATTCTGTATTCCAAATAGCTTTTTCAATTATATAAGCAGCTTCATATTGACAATGGAAACACTTTTTGTTATAGCACCAGCATAACTTGTCAAGAATTTTATATAAACATTTAACAGCCTCTTTTGCTTTACAGAAGAAATATTTCACAACATCTCTATGCTCACATGGATGCTTAAGCTCAAAAATTGCTAATATTGCTACTCTAGCTTTGAATGCCTGTTTATACGATTCTCTTAATAGGTCTTTAATTTCATGACAACAATCGCATTTCTTGCAGCAACATTTGTCTTTTTTCTTGCAACATGGGTCATGTTTCTTGCAACTTTTTTCATCCCAACATTTATCTTTTTTGTTGCAACATTTTTCGTCCCAATACTCATCTTGTTTCTTACAACATGAGTCATGTTTCTTGCAACATTTATCATCCCAACATTTATCTTTTTTCTTGCAACATTTTTCGTCCCAATACTCATCTTGTTTCTTACAACATGGGTCATGTTTCTTGCAACATTCATCATCCCAACATTTGTCTTTTTTCTTGCAACATTTTTTGTCCCAACACTCATCTTGTTTCTTACAACATGGGTCATGTTTCTTGCAACATTCATCCTCCCAACATTTATCTTTTTTCTTGCAACATTTTTTGTCCCAACACTCATCTTGTTTCTTACAGCATACGTCATGTTTATTCCAATATTTTTCATCCCAACACTTATCTTGTTTCTTGCAACATTCGTCATCCCAACATTCATCTTGTTTGATGCAACATACGTCGTGTTTCTTATAACATTTGTCATCCCAACATTTATCTTGTTTATTGTAACATTCCATATCATAATAACAATCTTTTTCCTCGTAATCGTACTGATCATTCCATGTATAATTCATTTTTTCCCTCCTAAGTTACTCCGCATATATTCTTAGTTTTTATTGTTACTTATTGTAAGGTCTTCAGTTTCAATACTATAATATGAAAAAAACACCTGAAAGGTTCATTTATCTAACAACCTTCAGGTGCAACATATCATATGTTTTAAAATTCCATTGAATTTAAATATTCTCTTGTAATAACCTTTTCCCCGTTTATACTTATTTCATGTTCTCCTTTTTGTATTGATATTTTATAAATATTCTTAATCATTATGTAATCTTCCAATACATATTAAATTTATTTTAAATTTTTCCATAAGATTATTTACATCTAATAAAGAAAGCAATTTCTTGTATCTACCTTTTATGTAATTTTATATTAAACATTCTCATCGGTCAAACCCATATAATGTAATTATCCGATTTATACTCTTTGTAATTTTTTTTATTCTAGATAATATCTCTATTATGATTTAAAATAGAATAATCGGAGGAAAAAATTATGATAATAACTAAATCTCAAGGAAAACTTCTTATGGTTTTCTCAGCTTTTTCAGCTTCTTTAGGACAATTAATGTGGAAGCTTAGTAGAAGTGAATTAAACACTTTACTCATAGGCGGCTTGCTTTTATATGGCGTTGGATTCATATGTATGACCATCGCTTTTAAAAGTGATGAACTCTCAAAACTATATCCTTTTATGAGTTTAAGTTATGCTTTTGCAACAATATATTCTATTTCAATCTTAAACGAACCTTTAACTGTGTCTAATTTAATTGGAATTATTTTAATAGTCTCTGGAGTCTTATTGTTAGGAAGTGATAAACCATGTTCTACATGTTAATAATTATAAACACATTATTAGGGGCCATCGGAGGTCTCCTCATTAAACTTTCTTCAAATAAAGAGAGTTCTTGTAATTCTTTTATACAGTGGATATTTTCAAAGGAATTCATTTTAGGCACATTATTTTATGTGATAGCCATAATTATGAATATTATTCTTCTCAAATACATTCAATACATAGTTTTTATTGCATGTTTATCTTTAACTTATGTTTGGACGCTATTTTTATCCAACGTATTCCTAAAAGAAAAAATAACTTCAACAAAACTCATTGCGGTATCATTGATTATTGTTGGAACAATAGTAGTTTCAATCTAAGACATATTTTATATTTACTTCCCTTGATTAAAGTTAACCTAGCAATTATAGTGAATAACTAATGTATACTGAGAAACACTAAAATAGAGCTTATTATACATATGTAATTAATTTGCTATAATTTATTTAATTATTAAGAGGAGATATTTATATGACTATATTATTTATAATTATAGGTGTGCTTATAGTATTCTTTTTACTAATGTATTCAAAAAACACCCGGCCCCCTAGTAATCTTGGCGTGAAAAATGGCAGACTAACACCTCTTTCAAACAAAGCAAACTGCGTATCAACACAAGCAATTGTACGTGACAAAAAAGTTATCCCTCTTCCATTTAAAGAAAACCTTGTAAAGAGCAGAGAAGAAATTTTAAATATTATAAAATCTTTTCCAAATACAAACATAATAGAAATGAAAGATGATTACATCTACGTAGTTTTCACATCCTCAATAATGAAATATAACGATGATGCGGAATTCTACTTTGATATAAATGATAAAGTAATCCACTTTAGATCAGCTTCACGAGTCAGTTATTTAGATATGGGATGCAATCGTAAAAGATATAATTTAATGAAAAATATGTATTTTAAAAACCTGTGAAAAATAATGGATAATTGAGAATGGAAAATGGAGAATGATGGTTGCTTTTGCTTTATAGCAAAAGATGTAGTTTCTGACGTACGTCAGAAACATCCTACGTTCTCAACTGTCCACTCTCCACTCTCAACTATGTTTTAAGCCTTTCCCTTAACTATTCCAATAGCTTTACCAAATATATAAATATCTTCTCCAATTATAACAATAGGATCATACTTATCATTTTCTGGCATTAACATAGGATTTTCTTCTTTAAGATTTAGTCTTTTCAAAGTTGCTTCTCCGTTATAACTTGCCGCAACAATATCATTATGAGCAACCCCTTGTTGCTTGTGAATTATTACATAATCACCATCATCAATATTAGCATTTATCATACTATCACCCTTAACTTTTAACATAAAAATATCCTTTTTCCCCTTAAACCAAAAGCCAGGCATATTCATTGTATCTTGTTGACCATCTTCAATGTACATCGGTTGTCCGGCCGCAATATTACTAAATACAGGTATTGTACGAAGTTCTTCTTTTTTAATTTCAACCTCATTATCTTCCTCGTGTAAAATCAACTCATCATTAACCGCTGTATCTTGACTCAAATTAAATTGCTTATTATGATTCAAATCAATAAACTTGAATCTTTCAATTCCATCCCATGAGTAACTATTGTATACTTCAGATTTAATTTCAAAGATTTTATTCAACCTTACCTTTTTGACTTTTGTAGAAACACAAGAATAGTCCATTCTATTTCCTCTAATTAAAGCCCCAGTTTCATTATGAACTTTGTCTTTATCTATTATAACCGATACTGTGGAGTACTCCTTATCAATTGCACATTCCTGATAAAATTTCAACTCCCTTTCAGTTAATAACTCTCCTCTATGTAAAAATATATGTGCATATTTACAATTACGATAAGCTTTCTTCTCTATTAGTTTTCTAACTATTTGATATATATCAGTATATCCCTTATTATTTAATTTTTCATAAAACAATTTATACATTGCATATATAGCATTTCTTGAAGATGAATTTTTCTTCAACTTACCAATTTTCTCAGCTCTATCTTTAACTTTAGGAACAGTTTTTCTAATACAATTTGCATAATCTTGTTCTGATAATATTCCCACTGATTCCATCCAATTTATTTCTCTTAAAAAAGCGCTTGCTTTTTTCTTTTTGAATAACTTTATTCTTGGATATTGTTTTTTTATCTGCTCAGTTATTTCTTCTATAAGACTTTCAAACAGATCATTATCATCATTAATTTTTAGAGATTCATCTCCAAATTCATCCCATAAATCATATAAAAAACTTTCTCTATCTCTAAACTCTAAATTCTGACTGTAAAAAGAAAAAAAAGTATAATAATTATTATCTTTTATTTGCTTCTCATATCTTCTTTTAATATTTTCTATCTCTTCATTAGTTGTAATAAAAAGAAGCTTGTCCTCATTATTAAAACTGTAATTATTCTTCAAATATGCTGCCCTATTTAATAAAGTTGTTAACTTACCTGTATTAGTATTTCCCGTAACTAATAGGAGTTTTTCTGGTTTGCTATTCACTACTTTTTTCTGCTGTAATGTAAGTCTCATACTATCCTCCATAATTTGCGAATTTTTTCCAAAAACAAAAAGCACAATAAACAACTGTGCTTTTTTAAATTATCATCTTATTTAATTATACTTCTAGCAAATAACATAATCAATAATATTAAAAACTTTTATTATATTACTCTTCTTCATTATATGTTAAACAGTAATATAATGCATTTGGTACTTTTGGAATTCCACTCTCTATGATTGGATTATTATTATATGGCATTTTTCTAAATATTCTTTTAGTACCATCCTCAAATCTCATTTCAATTACTCTAAAGTTTTTAAATAGTTCATTTGCTTTCTCATATTCTATAGGCTTAACCAATCTCCATTTATCATTAAGCGAAACATGCTTTTGCTTTCTATCAGCATTTTTAATTTTTCTGTGAATTATCTCTTTACTTTCTTTTCTTACAAATAACGTATGACCAAAGTTATTAATTCCTCTAAACGTTGGATTTTCATCTAATATTGATAGTAGTTCAATAGTTCCTATATTATATTCCATAATATCACTCCTTTTTATTATCAATTAATTTTCATTGTCAAACAATAAATATAAAACTATGTAAAATAAGAATTAATATATATATCGCATAAGATTAATATTAGAAACAAGACATTTGATTGTGTAATTAATTTATAGAGTTTTTTAATTTATATTAATATGATTCTTATATTTTGTAGATCTGACATTTAGATTTGAATGACCATATATTTATATTACAACACTTTTAGGCTTATGTCAAATTAATCGTTAGATAAAAAATCCTTTGTAATAACTAAAAAAGACAGTCAATTGCTCTTAAATACACATTCTACATTGTCCACCTCATCCACAATACCAAAGTCCTAAAAGTCCAATTCTCAAAAATACTCACATCTTTAACGCTTATCTTCTTCATTTTTATTAATACATATTCTTAAAACACTTATAATATAACCGATTAGATCTGTCCCTTATTATAGATAAATTTTGTAATCAAATCCATATAATTCATCAATAACTTTGTTAAATCACTATTATACTTAACATCGCTACAAACCCTTTGTTATAAGTACATCGCTAACAAAAGTCTTCCCTTATTCAATACTAATAATACCTATTAATCATGATTTTCAATCTTCATAAAAAAAGAAATTAATCCAACAAATCAATTGTAAAATTTTACAATAAAATTTTCTATTTTCTATGGAGTGATAGTGAATACCTTATATTTGACAATTATAATACCAATCAAATTGGCACCTTCCTTTTTCACTCCAATTCAATGTAAATATAATCCAATTTGTTTTGTTTTGTTTCGCTATTTTTTCGCTCTTCCTCAAATCATTGCCTATTTTTACTATAAATGTTATTATAATATTGAATTATTTTTTCCAAGGAGGTTGTCATGAATTTTATTACCGATAAATTATATCAAAAATTTTTCAGCATATATTTTGGAAATTCATTGCTTAATACCAAATTAAATTATTCCATTGAAGAGAAAGTTGAAATTAATAAATTTATATTATTATCTAATATAATGCGAGATTATTTAATAGCTCTGATTTTGTTTGCTACCAATATATTGCTATTATTAATGGATATTTTTTATAATAAAGCATTTTTTTCTACTAACAGAAATTTTATTCTGCTTTTTTATTCACGAATTATATTTTTGTTATTTTTAATACTCTTTTTGTCTTTGTACATAATTTTCAAACAAAAAATTCATTCAGGATATTTCACTGTAAAAATACTCCATTATTCATTTTTAACAATAACTATAAATTGGATTTTATTCATATCAATAAATGCTCAATTTCTCCATGGTCAGATTTCAGCATTTATTATTTGCTTATTTACTCTTTCTTTTTTCATAACCTTAAATAAATTTGAGAGAATTATATTTTTATTGATTCCTACGTTAATTTTCAATGGACATTTATTTCACTTATTAGATAAAAGCAATAACTTAGCAGGAAATATAATGAACTCTATTTTTTTATTTTTTTTATGTTTTTTAATATCTTCATTCCTAGAGATTTTTTATAAAAAACATCTTATCCAATCAAACACACTTTATTCAAGTAATCAAGAATTATTAAATGTAAAAGAAACACTAGAAAAAGAAATTGATAAGCGTTCTGAAGAACTTACAAACGCACATAATCTTTTATTGAATGAAATCTTAGATAACCATGATTATGAGTTGAAGATACTCAAATCTAAAATTGAATTAGAAAAAAATGAAGAAAAACTTAAACAAGCTGAGGCATATGAGCAGCTTAGAACCGAATTCTTTGCGAATATTTCTCATGAATTAAAGACACCTTTAAATGTTATATTCTCAGCTCAGCAAATTCTCGAGAAAAATACAGAGCAGTCTCTAAATACAAAAATAAAAGATAAAAAATATTTAAAAATCATAAAACAAAACTGTTTCAGATTAATTAGATTGATTGGTAATTTAATTGATTTAACTAAAATCGACTCTGGTTATTTAAATGTATCCTTATCAAATAATGATATCGTGAGAATAACAGAAGATATAACTCTTTCAGTAGCTACTTTTATTGAGCATAAGAACATTGAATTAATATTTGATACAGATATTGAGGAGAAAGAAATTGCATGTGATCCTGAAAATATTGAGAGAATAATTTTAAATCTATTGTCTAACGCAGTAAAATTCACACCTCAAAACGGAAAGATTTATGTTACTATTAAAGATAATCTTGATACTATAAATATCAAAGTAAAAGATACCGGTATTGGTATTCCTATAGATATACAGGATAAAATATTCGATAGATTCATCCAAGCAGATAAATCCATAAACAGAAACCGTGAAGGAAGTGGAATTGGGTTATCTCTAGTTAAATCACTAGTTGAACTTCACAATGGCACAATAACATTAAAAAGTTCTCCTAATGAAGGGACTGAATTTAATATATCTTTTCCATGTAATATTGCACCTAAATCAGATACTTATAACAATACGTCTCCAAAAGAATATTCTTATAATGAGCATATCGAAAAAATAATTATTGAGTTCTCTGATATTTATTTCAACTAAATTACTCCATTTTAATATTTAAATAACAAAAACCCATGACTTATTCATGGGTTTTTTAATAACCTAAACTACGAGCATTGTCTTAAATTTTAAATTTATTAATCTCTTTCTCTAATTCACTTGCAGTATGACTTAAATCCTCAGCTGATGAACTAACTTCTTCAATCGCACTAAGTTGTTGTTCCATCGAAGCATTTACTTCTTGTGATGAAGCAGCAGTTTCTTCTGAGATAGCAGAAATACTCTGAACTGCTCCTAATATTTCATCTTTATCCTTATTCAATTTATTAATCGATTCATTTACGCCTATTATATTTTTAGTTATTGACTTAATGGATTCATTAATTTTATCAAATGAATTATTCACTTCATTCACAGCTTCATTCTGTCCAACTGCTATACATTTAACTTCTTCCATAACTTTAACTGTTTTACTACTTTCATCTTGTATTTCACTTACAATGTGATTAATTTCCATAGCCGCTTCATTAGATGCTTCAGCTAGCTTTCTTATCTCATCTGCAACAACAGCAAATCCTCTTCCTGCTTCTCCTGCTCTTGCTGCTTCAATAGATGCATTAAGAGCTAATAAATTGGTCTGATCAGCAATAGATGAAATAGTATCAATAAAACTACTAATATTCTTCGACTTATTATCCAGTTCTATTATTGCATTCTCTATTCTATATATAGATTTACTATTTTCATTATTCTTATTTTTTAATTCCTCAATTACTGCTACACTATTTTCATTGATATTTGCAATTTCTTCTGTTGAATTAATCATTGTACTTGAGTTATTAAGTAAATCATCTAATTTCTCAGAAAGTTCATTAGTTAATATCGCCGCGTTCTCTGATTGTCCCGCTTGTTCTGAAGCACCTCTTGCAATTTCTTCAACAGCATTAGTAACTGCTTCAGCTGATGCATTAGTCTCCTCTGCCGTTGCTGCTAACATCTCTGAAGATTCACTAACATTCTTAGATGCATCTCTCAAATTTTTTATCAAACTTGAAACTTGTTCAGTCATATTATTGAATTGAATAGCCATTAATCCTATTTCATTTCTAGCTTTTATCTTACTTCGAATAGAAAAATCCCCTTCACCTACAATCTCTAAATCTTTAGATAAACGTTTAATAGGTTTTACTAAAGAAACTGCAAATAACCATCCAACGATTATTGCGATAATCACTCCTATACATGCATAAAGAAATACACCTTTTTTCAACTCACTCACTGATATATCTACTTCATCTACTGACATACACGCCATAATATTCCAACCAAGTCTTTCAATTGTAACATAAGAAGTAAACTTTTCTACCACCACATTATCTTTAGTTGTATTCTTATACTCTACAATATCTTCATTATTAATTTCAATCGAATCTTGAATTTCTGGTATTGGAATTTGCTTTCCAAACTGTGAGGGATCTGGATGTGTAAGAACTTTTCCATTATCATAAAGTATAAATACATATCCATTTTGTCCAATTTTTATGCCATTTATATTTTTAGATAAAGTTGTTATTGGTATATCTACTCCAATTACACCTAAAAACTCTTTTGTATTTTTTTCATAAACTGCTTTACTAGCTGTTAATGTAATTATCTTTGTACTATTATCTGGATAAGGATTACTCCATACAACTTGTCCTTTACTTTCTAAAGCGTCTTTGTACCAATCTCTCGTCCTCGGATCATACCCTTCACTCATTTTCTGAACTGGATCTATATAAAACTCTCCATCTTTAGTTGCTAAATATACATTAAAAACATCTTCTCTAGATTGATTAGCCGCCTCCAAATTTTTCAATAACCACGATACACTCTCTGAACTTTTTATTACATTTTGTACATTTGCTTCTCTACTCATTTGATCTAATAATTCTTCATAACCTTTTAAATAGTATTCCACAGATCTTTTCACTTCAGTTACAGTCTGCATAGATGAATCTTTATAAGTCTTATAAAGAATTTCTTGTGATTTTGAATATGTTTGAATACTCAAGAATAGCGTTAACGATACCATAACTACAATAAATACAGCTATTATTGTGATTTTCATGCTTATCATCTTTTTTTTGCCTGCTTTTTTACTCATAACCCCTCTCCTCTCCCAACTTATGAATCTATTCCATAATAAACTCTATATTCAGTTTACAAAATTGTATCTATTTTGTCAATCTTCTCATTGTTATCGCATATTAATTGTTTCTTCTTAATTTCAACCACTAATATACTCTTTAGGACTCTAGTGAAATTATTTTTTTTAAATTTAATTAAACATTAATCAAGAACTAATTCAATTTCCTTAATAATAAAAAAATAACACTAAATAATCTATTAAAATTATTTAGTGTTATTTTTTTATATTCTATCTCTCATATTAACAATCTCATTCATTGATATTCCAGTACAATTACTGATAATGGAATCATCTAACCCTGAAATAAGCAAATTTTTGGCTATCTTTAATTTTTCTTCAACAACTTTACTCTCGAGTGCTTTTTCTAGAGATTTTTCCATTCCCTTTACAATCCCTTTCTCCACACCCTTTTCTACACCCTTCTCCACCCCTTTGCGTATCCCTTTTTCAACTGCCTTTTCAATTTTAGAACAAAATTCTTTCACTATTTCACTATTGAAAATATCTTCTATAAAAATTCTATGACTATCATCATTCACAGCAATCCCCCATACCCTTTACTTTAAGTGATATAATATAATATATTATATTTTTTCATTTTTATGAAGGTAAACTTATCTGTACATTAGTGAAACAACTATATTTCTATACATAAAAAGACATATCTTAACTATACCTCTTTTAATGACATGTCTTAAATTATATTAATCTATGAATTAAATTATTTATTATATTAAATTCTATATATACAATCAAAAAACATGTTATCACCAATATAATTCCTTTAATCCAGTGAATCTGTTTTCTTACCATGCATTCATGATCACACTTCTCTCTTGCCCAATTTTTGTAAGTTCTCATCTTATCATTATTAAATATACATTTAAATAGCATTATATAAATAGGTACATTCAATATCAACAGCAATACAACAATAAACCACTTCATAGTCTCCCTCCTTAAGTATCCATTATAATTTTATCATATTTTACCAACTTGTAAAATATGATTTTACTTTAATATATAAAAAAGCAGACCAGTAAAACGATCTGCTTTCTAATTACTTTTCTATTTTATATTTCAAGAAATCCGCTTTTTCATTTTCTTTAAATCTATATGATAGGGTAAATACATTGTATTCTTCTATAAATACAGTAGAGATAATGCTATTCTCAGTCTCCCATGTGTAACCTGTATACTCACCCTCTTCTTCTGGCTTACTAGTCACTTCCCCATATTTAACTGTTAACTCTTCAATTTTCTTATTAACCTGTTCTTTTGTAATGTAATTACTCTCAGTTACAATAAAAAGTCTATTTTCATTAAACTTAACCTCTTCATTATTTATTATAAATGTATCCGAAAGATAGAAACTCTTCGCAGCTGTAGCCTCATATATATTTTTTCCTTCAAGAGCAATATTAATTACTTCAACATTGGATTCCTTGCCAATATAATACTTAACATCCTCTTTCTGACATTCCCGAATTAGCTCTTCAGAACTCTCTCCCCATTTATACTCAATATTCTCTCCAGAACCTAACTCAACTTTTTTCTCTTCTTTATCTATAATTTCTTTTCTTTCTTCTTCATTTAATCTGCTAGATACTCTAAATAGTCCATATTCACTATTATATTCTGTAGATATAATTTCATTTTCCTCATTCCAAGTATATCCAGATAAATCCTCTGGATTTTCTGGTTTTTCATCAGCTTCTCCATACTTTTCAGTAAGTTTAGCTATCTCTTTTTTTGCCTTCTCTTTATCAAACTCTTTACTAGATACAGAATCAGCAACTAGAATCAACCTTGGTTCTTCAAACTCCACAGACTCATCTTCTATTATGAGTGCTTTACCGAAATAAAATACTTGATCTTCAAGATACCTTTCAACCCCAACATCACTAGCTTTCAAACGTATTATGGCACTCTTATCATCTTCTTGCAAATAATATTTAATATTTTTACTATTTAATTTTTGAATTATACTATTCAAATTCTCTCCCCAAGAATAAGAAATATCTTTATTACTCGCTTCACCACATGCAACAAACAATAGTGTAGAAAATAAAATTAATGCTAATGCTGATACTTTCATTGATTTCTTCATATGTTTCTCCTTTTCTTTTATGTATATAATTTCCCTTAATATATTCTATATTATTCTACCATATTTTTAAGCTAAAAGTTTTAATAACTTATAAACATGTATTTTCAGAAATAATTAAACTTAATATAAACTCCTTTTCTATTCTTGAGAATTTATATATGTATTTATATCATATAAAAAAAACTGATATTCATAATCAATATTTTTAGTATTTGACACTTTTTTTCATAATTGTTAAACTATTTTTATATCATTGAATACGCCTCATATAAAGGAGTTTAGAAAATGGATAAAGAATTTATTCTTGGAAAATACATTGATGATTGGTTGTGTGAATATCCCCTTTTAAGAAGAATGATTAAGACTGAAGAAATCTTTTGGATTAACCCTAAACTTACTAATTTTGACGAAGCCTCAAATAACCTCTCTTTATCAGAAAACGATGTTTTAGAGGCTAGCATGCGTTTAAACAGATTTGCACCTTATATATCTAAGGTTTTTCCTGAAACAAAAAAAACTGAAGGAATTATTGAATCCCCTTTGGTTGAGATATCAAATATGAAACAACTCATTGAAAATCAATATGACTTTGACTTACCTGGTAATCTATTTTTAAAATGCGATAGCCATCTTCCTATTTCTGGTTCAATAAAGGCTAGAGGAGGAATCTATGAAGTTTTAACACATGCTGAAACCCTAGCACTAGAAAATAACAAACTAACCTTAGAAGATGATTATTCACTTCTTGATAGCACCGAATTTCGAGAGTTCTTCTCCCAATATTCAATTGCTGTTGGTTCTACTGGTAATCTTGGATTAAGCATTGGAATAATGAGCGCTAAAATAGGATTCAAAGTAACTGTTCACATGTCTGCTGATGCAAAACAATGGAAAAAAGATTTACTTAGAAGTAAAGGTGTAATCGTAATTGAATATGATTCTGATTATAGCAAAGCTGTTGAAGAAGGCAGGAAACAAGCCTCATCAGATGAAAAATGTTATTTTATTGATGATGAAAATTCTAAAACTCTTTTCTTAGGTTATGCCGTTGCTGCATCAAGATTAAAACAGCAATTAGATGAACTAAATATCATTGTTGATAGTAATCATCCTCTCTTTGTTTATCTTCCATGTGGAGTAGGTGGTGGGCCTGGTGGAGTTGCATTTGGACTTAAATTAATGTTCAAAGATAATGTTCACTGTTTCTTTGGCGAACCCACCCATTCACCTTGTATGTTACTAGGATTGATGACTGAAAAACATGACAAGGTATGTGTACAAGACTTTGGTATTGATAATATAACCGATGCTGATGGACTCGCAGTAGGACGAGCTTCTGGATTTGTTGGCAAAACTCTTGAGCACATGATTAGTGGTGATTATACAGTTCAAGATGAGACACTATACACTTTATTGAAATCATTAGCTGATAGCGAAAATATATATTTAGAACCCTCAGCTTTAGCCAGTATTGCCGGGGCAATAAATCTTTTTAAGATAGATTCGAGTTCTGAATACATCAGTAAGAACGTTCTAGAAAAAAACATTAAAAATGCCACACACATCGCCTGGGCAACAGGTGGAAGTATGGTTCCTAATGAGGAAATGGATGAATACTACAGAAAGGGATGCTCCTTTAATTGAGAATTCAGAATCATGGATGTTTCCACTGGCGCGGAAACATCATTTTATTTTTTTTGAACAAAAATGTAGGATGGTTCTGCCCAAGGTCAGAACCATCCTACATTTCACTTAATCTCTCAACTTCTTTTGGAATTGAGTTTATCTATATTTTATTGATTTCTACTGAGCTTTTTTAAATTATTCTTTTTCTCCGCTCTTCTCTCAGATAACTTTTTCCTATTCTCTATCATCTTCAATTCACGTTTGAGTTTTTCGTAGTTTACTAATCTCTCCTCGCTCAGTGTTCCATCATTGATTGCACTTTTTACAGCACAGTTTGGTTCTGTTTTGTGCTTACAATCTACAAAACGACATTTTGAAGCTAACTCCTCTATATCTTTAAATGATGCATCAAAATCAACCGAATAAATCTGCAATTCTCTCATACCAGGAGTATCAATAACAACTCCTCCATTAGATAACTTAATAAGTTCTCTATGAGTTGTTGTATGCTTTCCTTTATGGTCACTTTCTCTAATATCATTCACCAACATCTTTTCTTGCCCTAGAAGCTTGTTAATCAATGTAGATTTACCAATTCCGGAAGATCCAATAAATGTAACAGTATCATTAACACCTATAACCTCAGCAATTTCGTCAACACCCTCTTCATCCAGAGCGCAAACAACGTGAATCTCTATTCCAATTGCTACTTCTTCAACTTGTGCAACACTTAAATCTATATCTTCACAAAGATCTGATTTAGTCAACACAACTCTAGGAGTAGCTCCACTTTCCCATACAACACTTATATACCTTTCAAGTCTTCTTATATTAAAATCATTATTAAGTGCCATACAGATAAATACTGTATCAACATTAGCTGCTATTATCTGTTCATCAGCTCTAGTACCAGCTACTTTTCTCGATAAAGAACTCTTTCTAGGTAAAATCCTGTGTATAATAGCATCTCCATTCTTATCACTATCTCTATCAATAACTACCCAATCTCCAACCGCAGGGTAATCTTCAGTTCCATTAGCTCCATAACTAAATTTTCCTGAAACTCTTCCAAGAACCTCTCCATTCTCAGTCATTATTCTATAGGTGTGCTTATGTTCAAGTATTATACGTCCTAAATAATATCCCTTATATTCTTCATTAAATAATTCTAATGTATCCTCTTTTAATCCAAATTCAAATAAGTTATTTTTTTCTATCAATCCTATACCTCCAGAAGTTTTGTAGTTTATTTTGATAATGCCACCTCTAATTTTCTATTCATAAATACATCGCTCCTTTCGGCTATTTTTTAGTTAATTCTTTGACTTATTTACATTTATCATTCTATCATATGTCTATTATATAAAATAGGTATAGAATAACTATACCTATTTTATACCTATTTATATCTTTTCTTTATAATTTCAGCAAAAGTCTAAATAGCTTTAGACAAAATCGCATATACAGTAACTATTTTGTAACTAAAAGTAACCATTTCGTAACCCCTTCCTTTTTTAAAACCATTATACTCTATAAGGGTTATATGTTTTATAAAATATTTCAATATGAGGTGCACATTAATGTTATCAAAGAAAGTTTTTATTTTTATTCTAACCGCAAGTATTTGCGGTTCCGTTACCGCTTGTGAATCAAATAGTAACCAAGCATCAATACTGAAAGATACTAATATTCAAATAAAAGATAGTAAAAGTAGTTCTGAAAATTCACAAACTGCTAAGTACAAAGAAGATATACAGAAAAATGATACTATAAGCAACTTAGATACAAGTAACACTATAAGTAATTTGAACAACGCTGGAATAGCCGCACAACAAGGGGATTGGATTTATTACATATATAAAAAAGATAATAACTACTCTTTATACAAAAAGAAAATGGATAATTCTTCTGAAACAAAAATATGTGATGATTGTTCACTTTCTATAAACGTAGTAGGAGATTACATATATTACATTAATCATAGTAACATATATAAAATAAAAACTGATGGAACTGATAAAAAACAAATTTGCCAAGAAAAAGCAAGTAGAATATATGTTGTTGATGATTTTATTTGTTATCAAAATATGGATGATATGAAAATATACATATTAAATTTAACTGATAATGAAACATATAAACTATGTGACGATACTGTTGAGTATGGTAAATTTATTGTTAATGAAGATTGTATTTATTATTCTTCAAACGGTCTTAATAAAATAAAGATTGATGGTTCAAATAAAACCAAGCTAACCACTTATGATTGCAATTTCCCAACTATTGTGGATAACTTTATTTATTATTTATCAGATGATAAAATCTATAAAATGAACTTAGACGGAAGCAATACCCAAGAAATATTTAATGGACATGTATTAGCATGGCTTAATATTACTAATAATCATATATATTTCAGTGATATAAACAACGGTGGTATTTATAGACTAAATTTAGATGGGTCTGAAAAGAAAAAAATATCCGATGACTTCGCATTTAAAATTAATATCGTTGATAATTGGTTATATTACGATTACTCTAAAAGACCTATGGACTTTAAATGGATTAACCTAAACTAGAAAAAATTAATTTAAATTTAATGACTTAGTTTTATCTGTATATTACGATTCAAAAACAGAAGAGACTTTTGCAGTATATATTTTAGCTAATTCCGAAACCTCATCAAATTAATCTAAAACTACATAAATAAAAAATAAAACCTCATGCTGATTGCATGAGGTTTCAACTATAACTCCCTAATATGGGAGGATTAATCTAAATTAGATTAATTCGATATCTCCAGCTTGAGGTCCTTTTTGTCCTTCAACGATGTTGAAAGAAACTTTTTGTCCCTCTTCTAAAGATTTGTATCCTTCTTTTTGGATTTGAGAGAAGTGAGCGAATACGTCATTTCCTTCCTCTGTAGTGATGAATCCAAATCCTTTTTCTGCGTTAAACCATTTAACTGTTCCAGTCATAATTTTCTACCTCCGAAATTTTTATTATCCTTAAATCTTGTAAAAATGAATATCTGTAAAAATTTCGGAATGTATAACAATCTATAGAATTCTAAAATTTTCTTAAATACTTCACTTACTACGAAACAAGGTACCTTAATCATAATATCTTATAACATACAAAAAAGCAACCTTTTTTATATGTTTTTCGTTTTTTTTATAAAATTGTAGGTTCACTCTATTGATATCAGTCAAATTACAAGTATTAATTTTTATAATTTACTAAAAAATTAATAAAACCCCATGCTAATAGCATAGGGTTTAAACTAGAACTCCCATATATGGGAGAATTAATCAAAATTAGATTACTTCGATATTTCCAGCTTGAGGTCCTTTTTGTCCTTCGATGATTTCGAAAGAAACTTTTTGTCCCTCTTCTAAAGATTTGTATCCTTCTCTTTGAATTTGAGAAAAGTGAGCGAATACGTCATTTCCTTCCTCTGTAGTGATGAATCCAAATCCTTTTTCTGCGTTAAACCATTTAACTGTTCCAGTCATAATTTTCTACCTCCGAAATTTTTATTATCCTTAAATCTTTGTAAAAATGAATATCTGTAAAAATTCCGGAATGTATAACAATCTATAAAATTCTAAAATTTTTCTAAATACTTCACTTACTACGAAACAAGGTGCTTATTTAATAATATCTCATAACTCACAAAAAAGCAACCCTTTTTTAATATTTTTATAAAATTAAATATATAATTAATAAAAAACAACCAAAAATTGTTTTTTTCTTAAGGAAACTCTCTATATTTTTGATCATTATATATTATATAGGATTACATATGATAATTTTTTAAGCATTTTTCTAATTTCCTAACAACAAAAAACCCTACACCAAAAGCATAGGGTTAAATTTGCTAGAACTCCTATATAGGAGAAATAATCTTAAATTAGATTACTTCGATGTTTCCAGCTTGAGGACCTTTTTGTCCTTCGATGATTTCGAAAGAAACTTTTTGTCCTTCTTCTAAAGACTTGTATCCTTCTTTTTGGATTTGAGAGAAGTGAGCGAATACGTCATTTCCTTCCTCTGTAGTAATGAATCCAAATCCTTTTTCTGAGTTAAACCATTTAACTGTTCCAGTCATTATTTTCGACCTCCGAAATTTTTATTTTTCCTTAAATCTCTGTAAAAATGAATATCTATAAAAATTTCGATATGTATAATACTATACGTAATTCAAATTTTTTTAAATAATTCTTTTACTGCGAAACAAGGTACCATAATCATCATAGCTCAGAATCTATAAAAAAGCAATACTTTTATTATTAATGTTTTTTTTTCGTCTTTATGATAATATGATATATGAGTAACATCAATATTTATAGCATAATTACAAACAAAAGAATTTTTTTATGGAAGGTATATGATATGATAAATTTTAAAGATTTAAAAGTTAAAGATGAGATTGTCTCTTCTTTATCAAAGAACGGAATTAAAACACCTACACCAATTCAAGAGGAATGCATCCCTCTAATACTTGATGGAAAAGATGTAATAGCAGAAGCTCAAACTGGCACTGGAAAAACGCTTACTTTCTTAATACCCTTCTTTCAAAATCTAGATCCTAAAAACAAATCAGTTCAAGGGTTAATAGTTACGCCTACGCGCGAACTAGCTATACAGATAACATCTGAAGCAGAAAAATTTTGTGAAGGTAAAGATATTAATATATTAGCTGCATATGGAGGGAAAGATATTTCTTCTCAAGTAAATAAGCTTAATAATAACATATCTCTTGTTATAGCAACACCAGGTAGACTTATTGACCATTTAAAACGAAATACAATTAATCTTAAATCACTAAAAACTCTAATACTTGATGAAGCAGATCAAATGCTATTAATGGGATTTAAGAATGAAATTGAAGAAATGGTTAAGTCTTGTCCTAAAAAAAGGCAAACATTGTGTTTTTCAGCTACAATAAGTTCAGAAGTAAAGAAGTTAGCTTATAGATTTACAAATGATCCTGCACTAGTTGTTATAGAAAACGAAGAAGTTATATTAGAGAATATTAAACAAGAGCTTGTTGAAGTTTCTGATAGAACTAAGCAAAATGCTCTTTGTACTGTTTTAAATGAAGATAACCCATTCATGGCAATTATCTTCTGTAGAACCAAACGTAGAGTTGATGATTTGGAAGAAGTTTTATATTTAAGAGGATACAACTGTCAAAAACTACATAGTGATATTAAACAATCTAAACGCGAACAAATAATGAGTTCCTTTAAAAATGCGGAAATTCAATATCTTATAGCCACTGATGTTGCAGCTAGAGGCCTTGATATTTCTGGGGTAACTCATATATACAACTATGATATCCCTGAAAAACCAGAAGGGTATATACATCGTATAGGTAGAACAGGTAGAGCTGGTCATAAAGGATATACATGTATGTTTTTTGCTCAAAAAGACTTACCAATTCTTGATGAATTGCAAAAACACATTAAAATGTCTATTCCACTTAGAATTCTTCCTTATACTAGAGAAGAATTCAATAAGATTGAAGTAAGAAGTACTAAGCCTTTGCCTAAAAAATTAAAAAGAGTCAATGCAGAGATTAAACAAAAAAGAACTGCTTCAAATTCTAAAAAATAAAAATCAGATATACATTTTCAATTTTTTAAAGAGTACAGGAGAAGATAAGGTATCCCTTCCTGTACTTTTTCTATACTTATATTCATTCAAATTATGTTATATTTGGGTACTCATTTATACTCTTTTCCCCAAAAGCAAACTCAATTACCATATTATTTCATATTCTATATTGACACTCGTTTATTATTGTTATACTATATATATAACAGCTATATAATATATAATATATAATGATTTTATAAACGGAGGTAATATTATGAATAAATTAAAAAGAATTTTTGCTATTTCACTTATAGTTATTTTTGTTTTCTTTACGTCTGCATGCACAAACTCTTCTTCTCATAAGAATAATGACAATACCTCTAGAACTGAAAATAAAAATAATACTCAAAAAGAAAAAAACGATAATAAAAATGATAGTTCTTCCACTGATACGCTGGATAATAACCTTTCAGAACAAATAGAAACAAAAATAAATGATATTTTCACATTAATAGATACTAGAGAATTCACGAAGTTGTATCCCTCTTTTACTGAACAATTTAAAAGCCAAGTTTCAAAGGAACAGTTTGTATCTTTATTCGAACAATCATTTAGTAATTTAAGCAAATTAAAAAGGATTGAATCTATCCGTCCTGATAAAATCAATGGTCAAGAAGTATATCATGTAAAAACGAACTTTGAAAAGGAAGATATTCCTTTCTTAATTGCTTTTGATAATGATGGACTAATTTCAGCTTTAGTTATTGATAGCACAGTTCAGGATGCTAATTCCTCTAGAGTTGATAATGATTCCAATACACTTATTGAGGAAATGGCAATTACTATCGGTGCTTCCCCTTGGGAATTACCTGGCAAACTGACACTTCCTAAGGACGATAAAAGCACAAAATCCCCCGCAGTAATTCTTGTTCATGGTTCTGGACCTAATGATATGGATGAATCAATTGGACCTAATAAAGTTTTCAAAGATATAGCTCATGGTTTATCAGAACAAGGAGTTGCAGTTTTAAGATACAACAAACGAAATAATGTTTATACTATGCCTAAATCATATACAGCTCAAGAATTAGTAATTGATGATGTGCTTGAAGCCTATAAATACCTTTCTTCTCATCCTTCAATTGATAAGAGTAGAATTTACGTAGCAGGTCACAGTCTTGGTGGATGGTTAATCCCTAGAATTGCAAAACAATTACCTGAAGCTGCTGGTTTTATTTCACTTGCAGGTCCAACAAGAACTTTCTCCCAGACTTTAAATGAGCAATTAGATTATTTACTCTCATTGGATATAAATAAAAGCGAGCAAGCACAAAGTGCTTTGAATATGATGAAAGACCAAATAAATAATCTTGAAACAGGGAACCTATCCGATAATGCTTTTGAAAACCTTTTAGCTCATCCTAAAGACTTTTGGATAGACCTTAATGGATATATAGCTGCTGATGAGTACAAATCAATCAATCAGCCTCTTCTTGTTCTACAAGGCGAAATGGACTATCAAGTGAGTATGAAGGATTTTGAAGCATGGAAAACCGCTTTATCATATAGAGATAATGTTACCTTTAAATCCTATGGTAGATTAACACATCTTTTCACAGAAAGCAATTCAAAAACCGAACTTAGCACCCCATCAGATTATTCTGTTGCAACTCATGTATCTCCTGAAGTTATGAAGGATATAACTGAATGGATAAATAGTCTTAAACAAATGAAATAAAAACACTGTTAAAACAAAATGGAGAATTGAGAATTTCCATATTAATAAAATTATTAGTAAATTAAAAGCTCTGTGACTTTAATTAAAAAGTCACAGAGCTAAAATATACATAAATAATTAATCATATTTCCCAACTCGGCTACTTAAAAGGCTTTAGCTCCATTATTATACTTTTTTACACATACTAAAAGTATAATTAAATTGTGTTTTGTTTATTTCAAATACAAGAATATTCCTATAAACTGAAATACACTTCCCCCTAAAACAAATAGGTGCCATATAGCATGGCTGAATGGTATTTTCTTATTTACGTAAAATATAACTCCTACTGTATAAGATATTCCCCCAACCAATAACCATACAAAAAACATTAAATCTACGGAATCTAATAATGATCTTATTACGAAGACAACCATCCATCCCATTGCTACGTATAAAAACAAAGATATCTTTTTAGATCTCTCCAAATCTTTCTTACTTAATAGTGTTATACTTACTCCTATTACTGCTAGAATCCATACCGATATTAACAAAAAGTACTTTTGCCATCCATTTAATGTTAGTAACGCTATTGGAGTATATGTTCCTGCAATGAATAAATATATAGCAGAATGATCTATAACCCTTAATACTTTCTTAATTTTTTCAATCCTACAGCTATGATATAGAGTAGATGTTACATAAGATGTTGTTGAACAAACCCCATAAATAGCAAATCCAATAAATGCGCTAATATTTTTTGTGCAGTACGCAGAAACCAACAATACTGCTGTGAATATTAAACATAATACAATACCAATCCCATGAGTTATACTATTAGCTATTTCTTCTTGCAATGAGTACTTGTTGATCAGCAAAATTTGCTCGTTATTATTCATTAAAACCCCTCCTCTTCAAACTCTCTTTCACATTAATTATTCCATAAAAATCTCATTATTTATAAATCACAAAGTTTTTGCCATAAATAGCTATTACCTTCTTATATGATATCACTCTCTCTTGAGTTGTCAATATTTTCCCATCAAAATATTCAGAGTGATAATTTTAGATAAAGGAAAATAGAGCAATGCTATATTGCTCTATAATGGAAAAAATCACTTAATTTTGGCATCACTCTGTTAGGGCAGAGTTTTGTCTTTTGAATCTTTTAAATTTATGTTATGAAGTTATCACCTTGTTTATATCTTCAGATACATCTTTTTTAGCAACAAGATATATACCGAAAGCTATCAATATTCCCCCTAGACATTTTCCTAATGAAAATGTATCATAGAATACTATATCCATTATTATTCCACAAGCTAATTGTCCCACAAACATCAGAATAGATGCAACTAATACCGAAATTTTAGGAAGCACTATATTACACAGTCCTGTTACTCCTACACCAACTACTCCACCCAAAAATGCATATATAGGAACCCCTTTTGGTGAAACAAACTCTACAATATTCATTGATATTCCCAGAGCAAGAACAACTGATATAAGTAAAAAACCAGCAGCAAAATTAATCAGTACTCCTTGTGCAACACCAACTTTTTCACTTAATTGTGCATTCATAGATACAGCTATAACTGTTAATATCCCTGCAATAATTGCTAAAGTAATATACATTTATATCACTCCTTTTATTTTACTCTACAGCACCACCATAAGACCTATTCCAATTACAATTACTGTATACCCTAGAACCTGATTCTTTTTAAATTTATAGACCGTATTACCAAATAATCCAAAATGATCTACTATTGATGAAAAAAGCATTTGTCCAAATATCCCACAAGCAATCGTTAGAGAAAGTCCAAGATTATTCACTGTTAAATTATTAATAGTTACCATTACAACACCTATCATCCCAGGTAACAGTAAATATTTAGGTACACTTTTTATAGAACTCCATTTTATATTCTTTATCATCATAAAAGTTACAATGGTTATTATTCCTATAATGTGAATGAAAAATACTGCTTGGTTATTTCCTAAGTTCGATGAAAGAATACCATTAAAGGTAATCATAAAGGAAATCAGGATACCAATAATAATTGAATAAGAGTAATATTTATGTCTCATAAAGTCCTCCTTTATTTTCCTGTCATCTCTTCTTCAGTATTAGACTAACATATAAATAAAGTGTATAATATGACATATGTCATGTTTTGATAAATATTTATAGAAACAGGTGATTTTATGAACGTTATTAATGATAAACAATTAATTAAAGAATATGTAAACAAGTATTCAATTGATAGATTCTTTTCAAATGATATGCTAGAATATTTTGTATTACATAAATACAGTACTGGGGATTTCATATGCTTAACAGGAGAAACCCTTGAGTATCTTCAGTTTTTAGTTAAAGGCAAGTGTAAAATTTCAATTTTTCTTGAAAACGGGAAATCGCTATTACTTAGATTTGGAGCCCCATTAACCTTAATCGGAGACTTAGAAATTGCTAATAATACTTTATATGATTGCAATTTACAATGTATGGAAGAAATACATTGTGTAAGTATTCCTGCTAAAATAATAGAAGAACATTGTAGTAATGACCCTGTGTTTTGGCATGAAATTTGCAAAAGTCTTTCAAGAAAACTTCGCACCTCATCAGCATCAAGTTCGATCAATCTTCTTTATCCATTAGAAAATCGACTTGCCAGCTATTTAATTGCTATCTCATCTTCTTATAATGAGAGTAAAACTACAAGAACTGATATTCATACATCAAAAATATCTGATATTGCCGACCTACTGGGCACAAGCTACCGCCATCTAGCAAGAACTATAAATACACTCTGTAAAAAAGGTATCATTTCAAGATCAGGAAAAGATATTATCGTTGAAGACTATGAGGCACTCTCTGAACTTGCTGGAGACATTTACATATAAAAGAAGTTGAGAATGGTGAGTAGAGAGTTGAGAACGATAGATGTTTTGCTAAACGCAAAACTAAATTTTATTGGTAAGAAACAAGATAATTTCACTCGTTTGATTGCAAATCAAACATTGTATTTTAATTACATTATTTTATCTTAATATAAAATTAGTAAAATCATTTTTGTATTAAACTCAGTTTTAAAATAGTGTTGTTAGTATGGTGCTTTAAAGGTTCCAATTCTGATTATATTAAAAAACTTGTACATCGCGCCAATGCTTAAGATGAATGTACAAGTTTTTATGTTCTTCTGCTATAATGTTTTCCTTGATCGTACCTAATACAAATACTTTATACATCAATCATTTTTATTTAAAATACTCAAAAGTTGAAGTTTCTACCCTAAAGCAGAAACTTCTATCATTTTCAATTCTCAATTCTCCATTCTTCATTATTCTTTTTCTCGCCTTTGTGACCCTTATCCCCAAAAACAATCATCCAGTAAATTATCGCAAAGCTCCCTATAGCTATAATAAAGATTCCATTACCAAAAGGTATTTTCTTAGATAAGAAATGTATCCCCCATATTACTCCAACCACTAAACTTATCATAAGTGTATTTCCAATACTCTTGGCACTGTTGGTTGAATAGCCATTTGAAAAAGGCATATCTATCGATAATTTTCTGTAACAAAATAGACTTACTACATTTAAAGCCATGAACATTCCGAACATATCTGGAAGAACCCTTATTCCTCCTATTCCTGTAAAGATTACTGTGTACCCTAGGAACACTGTATAGAAAAACTTTACTACAAAACTTTTAAATGCTCCTTTTTTTATGATATTTTTATTTTGTATAGGCAACACATCATATATCCAAGCACCCTTGTATTTTTCACTATAAGCTATCATAACAATTAATGGAGCCATCATCATGATTCCCAAGTATCCCATAAGATGTCTTGAATTCTCATAAAAATTTGCTATATACCCTTGTATTCCTCCATCCCTTAAACCATTTAGCATAAAGATGAATGGAAATATAAATGCCATTGCCATTGAAGGATATATTGATTGTTTAAATTTTCTATCTCTCTTAAACATATTTGTAGTGAACTCAAAAACAGCTCTTTCTTGAGAATCTCTGCAGAAAATTCTAGCCATTAATCCACTATTTTTTTTCTTATTATCCTTTGTTTTCTGCTCTTTTTTATTTTCAATTGTATTCATTTTATATAAACTATTTTCAAAATGCGGCACAATTATCTTGGTGTAAATAACTACTGCAATTATTGGTAATATCACAGTCCATATTGAGAAGAATTTACTTATACTGTTAACCTCTCCTCCAGCTACAATATTTAAAGGAGCTGAGAAAACAACACTAGGCAAGAAAAACTGCCACCATTTAAAACTAAATAAAACGGTTTTATCCACGTAATCAAAGGCTCTTGCTATAAACTGATATCCTACAAAAATTGTAATACTCATTACTATCTGCACATAATTTATTATATCCTTTAGCTTCTCTCCACTGAAAAATTTTAGGAATACGAAATAGAATAACCCTGTAAATAATATAATAGATATATCTGCAATTATAAGTTCTAAAATAAACAGTAATCCTACAGCGATTCCATCTTTTAAGAAGCTCACAATAGTCATCGGTCCAGCAAAGGTAGCAGTTATAACTGCCACATAGATAAATATATGAATAAATCGAGCTACATTAGCCGTTTTCTCATCTATAGGTTTACTCCCAAGAAGCTGTTTTTCCTTAAGATCTAAAAGAACAGTAGAGAAATCAGATATCATACTCATAGCTATCATAAACATAGTTATCCCAAGACATACACTATATCTATACATAAATGGAAGTGGTGTAATCATTATCATTGCTATGAAAATTCCTGTTATAAAATATCCTATAAGAGATGCTGCAAAATAATTTTTTTCTTTTTTCTGTGGCTTGTTATTCTGCATACTCTGTATAGTTTGCCTTCTAGTATCTAGTGTCAATTTTATTTGTAATATCTTTCTCATAACTTCGTAATTAACACCCATCTTGGTAAAAATCCACTTAAATTTATCTAATATTCTTAAACTAATAAAATTTCTCATGAATTAATCCCCCTTTATTGCAGTAACAAATTCATCCGCTTTACTACTATGATCGTTGACTCCAGTAATATCAGTAAAGATATTCTCAAGAGATTCCTCATGATTAGCTCTCTTTAATTCTTCAAACGTTCCATCAGCAGCAACTTTTCCATCATTTAAAAGAATAATCCTATTACTTATTTTTTCGACTACATCCATTATATGAGAAGAGTAAAACACAGTTTTCCCCATGGCTGCCAGTTTCGTCAGTACCTCTTTGAAAACCATTACACTATTTGCATCTAACCCACTTATAGGCTCATCGAGAAATAATATTTCCGGATCATGTATCATACTACAAGCTATTAAAAATTTCTGTTTCATTCCTTTTGAATAGGATTCAATTCTTGAATTATACGCTTCTTTTATACCAAATACATCCATTAGCTTTAAAGTCTTTTCTTCAACTGCTTTCTTGTCCATTCCATATACAACACCAATAAATTCACTATATTCTTTAGCTGTTAAATTATCGTATATGTCTGGGACCTCAGGAACATATCCAATTTTTTTCTTATATTCAACAGATCCATCTTTAATATCATTTCCAAATATCTTTACTTCTCCTTCGAAATCTTTAACAAGTCCTAACATTATTTTTACTGTAGTACTTTTACCTGCTCCATTAGGACCTATATACCCTATGATTTCCCCTCTATGCACATCAAGATCAATTCCTTTTAAAACACTATTATCGCCATAACACTTAACCAAGTTTCTTATTGAAATAATCGGTTCCCCGTTCATACTTATCTCCTCCACAATATAATTTAATATGTTTCACAACTATATTCCATTATATACTAATTATTGTTTTTTTTAAATAATAAAATACCCACGAGCACCTAACTCATGGGTTTATACTTTTTATTCATATATAATTTCCATCACATCTTCTCCCATCGCTTTAGTTCCAATGATAGTTTTAAATTTCTTTATTTCCCATCCATTTGTTACAACCATAACAACAACATCACCTAACATCTTGTAGCTCCAATTTCTTTCAACCTATCTTCTTGTACTTTTTCCGAATCCTTAATAGTTAAGCTTATTCTAGCAATACACACATCCATAAAAACAAAAACACCTCATATCTATGATTATGAAATGTTTTCTTCAATAAATTTATTTATTTTTCCTAAATAAAATAACCAACAAAATTGTCAATGGAACAGACCATACCAATCCTATACTTCCAGCTAGGGCAGTTACTATCTCAGACATCATCATATCAAGATTTATTATCTGCTTGTAACTTGTGTTAAGTACCATCAATAATAATATTAATTGTATTGCACCACCCACATATGCCAATATAAGTGTATTTGACATTGTTCCTATAATATCTTTTCCTATGTTCATTCCTGATTTCAATAATTGCTTTGGTGTTATATCACTCTTTATTTCCATCATTTCATAAAGGGATGAAGTGATAGATATACACACATCCATTACAGCCCCTAATGCTCCAATAATTATACCAGCAAACAATATTCCTCTAAAGTCAAGATTAAGATCCTTATAAGTAAAAGCAATTGTTTGAGCATGTTCACCAGCAAGACCTGTTACATATGCTGAACTTCCAACAATCATAGCAATAACTCCTGCTATCGTCACTCCCCCTAATGTAGAAAGAGCTGCTGTTATAGATTTTCTGTTTATTCCTATTAACAATATTAAAGAACAAGCAATAATAATTGCACAACTAATTAATGTCATCATCACAGGATTATATCCCTTTAATATAGAAGGAAGTAATCCTTTGATAATTATTATCCCAGTTATCACTAGAGAAACTATGGCATTTATACCTTTAAGCCCCCCTACAATAAGTATTGAAATCACGAATAACCCTATAAGCAAATATGCATAACTTGCTCTAGCTCTTTCATATATATGTATACTAGTGACTTCTCCTTGCTGATCTTCAGTCATATTTACAATTATCTTTTCCCCTTCTTTAACAACTATGTAGTATACCTCTACAGTTTGAATGGTATTTCTAATTTTGAATTTTTCCCCTTTGTGGCTTCCATCTAATATTTGAATATCCATCTCTTGCTTTCTAAGATATTTCTCATAACCTTCCGGTTTTTCTTTAACATCTACATCATCATAATGAATTTTCAAGACTTTTGCTTTAGCTAAATTATAAGTGTCTTCCATACTTTTATTATCAACATCAGGTAATTTACTCTTTAAGGATGCAAAGAAACCCAACCCTAAAATTAATATTATTAAAGCTAAACTTACCTCAATTATTTTTTTCTTATTCATCCAAATATCACCTATCTAGTATTTAATTAACACGAGGCTGTTCATCTGAACAGCCTCGAATAGAATTATATATTTTATATTACTAGTTACTTGCTGGAATTAATAATTCTTGACCAATGAAAATTAAGTTTAAGTTATCTAATTTGTTAACTTCACCAATCTTCTTGTAATCAATATTAAATTCTCTTCCAATTTTCCAAAGCATATCTCCAGCTTTAACAACGTATTTAGTATATTCCACTTCTTCTTTAATTCCTAAAACTTCTTTAACATTATCAACTGTTACAGAAGCAACATTAGGAGTTCTTCCATCTTCTGAGCTAGGTATACTAATCTTACCTTCGTTGATTAATTCAACAGCTTTAGCTCTGTAATCTTTATTCCAATCATTTCCGATAATTGACCAGTTCATTTCAACTTCTGGAGTTATTACTCCATTCTTTTCTTCAACAATATATTTACCAATAAGATCTCTAATTCTTCCGTCTCCAAGACCATACTGTAAGTCTTCTGATGCACCAATTTTCTTAGGAAGGTCATCCCCTTCTTGGAAAACTACACCATACTTTAATAAGTGTGAGCTAGCTCTATAGTTATTTATTGCTACTAAAAGAGTATCCTCATCTTTAACTTCTGCACCATTTTTCTTTAAATTAACAATTCTGTTACCAGGTTCTTTTGTTACATCAATATTATAAGTTACTCCATCAAACATATCGTAGTTGTAGAATCTTATATTCTGATCAAATGAGATTGTTAAATCTCCATCTTTAACTGTGTTAAAATATTGAGCTGACCACTCCATGTATTTCTTTAACTGCTTACCAGTCATCTCTATTACATATAAAGTGTTATCATATTTATAAAGTAATGCAAGATCACTCTTCTTTATAGCTCCAGCCATAACATTTTGATCTGCTCTAAATAAAGCAGCTGCAGATACATCAATATCTTTTCCTGCAATTTTCTTACCGTAGAACATTTGAACATCATTTACGATTTGAATTGCTGCTGTAGGTTCTAATTGTGCTCTTGGAATATATTTGATTTCATTTTCAGCTACAAGATTACCTTCTTTTAATTCACCAATTAACTGATTTGCATCATCAATAGCTTTTTGGTTATATGAATCAAGAACTTTTTCTAATTCTTTATCTGATTCATAGTTTACTTTTTTCTCTTTACTATCATACATGTAATGTAGATCTGAAGTAATATCAGTTGCTTTATCTTTAATTATGTATTTTCCATCTTCTTTTGTGAACTTCATTGAAATTTGTCCTAATGCATTAGCATATTTATATGGCTCTATCATTAAAACACCATTTCTTTTTACTTCATCTGTTGCATCTTTAGATGAATAAACTTTTCCATCATAATAGTAATCACCAACGATTTTACTGTGTGCATGTCCAGTTACTATAGCTGTTAATTCTGGAAAATTCTTAGCTATATCAATTGCTCCAGAACCTTCAATTCCATATTCACTCTCTTCACCCATGTGGTTTACTGCGATTAACACATCAACCTTATCTTTAATTTCATCAATTGCTTTTCTTGTTTCTTCAATTGGATTTGTTACTGTATATCCTTTAAGATTAGCAGCATCCCAGTTAACTATATTAGGTGTAACCATTCCGATTATACCAACTTTAACTCCTGCTCTTTCAATTATTGTATATGGTTTAGCTATTCTAGTTCCATCAGGATTGTACACATTTCCACCAAGTGTCTCCCCTTCAAATTGATCAATAACCTTTTTTAATACTGGTATACCATAGTTAAATTCGTGGTTACCTAGTGACCAAACATCATATTCCATTTTATTCATTGCTAGAATCATTGGGTGAATCTCATCATTTAAGAATAATGCAGATGAGTTATCTTGGATTGTATCACCATTATCTACAAGAATAGTGTTAGGATTTTCTTCTCTTAATTCATTAATAGCAGTTAAAACTTGAGTTAAGCTTCCTTGAGTGTATGAAGCATTTACTGCATAGTCATAAGGCATGAATCTCCCGTGAACATCTGATGTAGCTAAGATTTGAATTTCAACTTCATTTTCATTAAGTTGTTTCTCCTCTTTCGTAGTAAGATCTTTAACCTCTGTAGCTTCTCCTTCAGCAAAAACACTCATAGGACTTATAACAGTAACCATCATCATAATCGCTACAAGTAATGCTGTAAGCTTGCTTTTATTTACTTTTTGCATGTCTGATACCTCCTATAAAAAATATCTATTTAACTGGTTTTACCAGCAATAGCCCAATACATTAATCAATTCACGAAGATGAAACGACATTTTTTTATTTAATAAATCTATTTAAGATGTTTTTTATCTGTAAATAATATAACACATTTATTTACTTTGTTAAACAACTATTAACAAAATATTACTTATAAATTACTAAACCTTACCTTAGTTAGCATATATTTTTTAACATCTTGCTAATTTATGAATTTTAAATTCGATATTGCATATTTCAAATATTCACCCTTGCATTTTGCATAAATATTCATTATAATAATGTTTATGCACTTTACATACTTATTGAAAGTTACGAAAGGATGATTTCTTAATGAATAAACTAAAGAATTACAAGTATAATTTTTTATCTTTTTTAAAATTCTTAATTCCCTCTCTAATAGGGATATCACTGTTCACTATACCAATTAGAACTGTTGACGGGGTGTCTATTCCCGTAGCTCTTTTATCAAATATTTTACAGATTTTTTTGAGTAGTTCACTACCAATTTTAATTACGACTTTAATTACTTTATCTGCAATTTTTACTGTTATATATAAGGTATTTAAACCAACTTTCATATCTAAAAATGAATATTTATTCAAACTACTTAATGTAACTCCATTTTGGACATCCATGCGATTTATTGGCGCTATATTCTCCATCTTAGTATTAAAGGGGATAGGTCCAACTGCAATTACTTCTGAGAATACAGGCGGACTGTTGTTATCTGGCTTAATGCCAACTTTATTTTGCATATTTCTATTAGCAGGTCTTCTGCTTCCATTACTCTTAGATTTCGGATTAATGGATTTATGCGGGGCTCTTATGACCAAGATAATGCGTCCAATTTTCACTTTACCTGGTCGTGCTTCTATCGATTGTATAGCTTCATGGTTAGGAGATGGTACAATTGGTGTACTTTTAACAAGTAAACAATATGAGGATGGATTCTACTCAAAGCGTGAGGCTGCGGTAATATCCACTACTTTTTCAGCTGTTTCTATTACATTTTCTTTAGTAGTTATTTCTCAAGTAGGATTATCACACTTATTTATTCCTTATTATGGAACTGTGATATTATGTGGTGTTATCACTGCAATAATAGTTCCTAGAATACCACCGCTAAGCAAAATAGATGATACTTATTTAATAGATAACCCTAGTGAAAGATCAGATTCCAGAAAAAATCTTACTATAAAAGATGGTTTTAACAAGGCTTTAGCTACAGCTGAAAACTACAAAGGTATTAAATTCTTCTTTAAAAGTGGTTTAGAAAATGTTATTGATATGTGGTTAGGAATACTCCCTATTGTTATGTCAATGGGTACTATTGCATTGATAATTGCTGAATATACTCCTATTTTTAAGTTCCTTGGATTACCTTTTATACCTCTATTAAATATTCTTTCTATACCTGAGGCAGCAGAAGCTTCTCAAACAATACTAGTGGGTTTTGCAGATATGTTCATACCCTCAATAATTGCTGCAAATATTACTTCTGAGATGACGCGTTTTATAATAGCAGCTTTATCAGTAACACAATTAATCTATATTTCAGAGGTTGGTAGTTTAATCCTTGGTTCTAAGATTCCAATAAGTTTCAATCAATTATTTGTCATTTTCATTGAGAGAACACTAATATCACTACCAATAATAGCTCTTGTGGCTCATATTATCTTTTAATATGAATATAATTTAATATATCAATTTTATAAGGTGATATGTTTGAACGCAGCTTACTCTTCAAAACTAATAAATAAAAAAAACTATATATCTGCTATTATTACACTTGCATTTTTAATGATAGTTTCAGGGATATTGACTAAAGTCATACCATCTGGTGAATATATTAATAATACTTTTGTATATATTGAAAAAGAACCCTATTCTATTTGGCGTTGGGTTCTTGCTCCAATAGAAGTTCTAATTTACGAAAATTCCATCGTTATAATCATGATAATAATTTTTCTCTTATTGGTAGGGGGGTCTATTGCCGCTTTAAAAGAGGCAAAAATACTTCAATTTCTTATAATGAGCCTATCTGAAAAGTTCAGTAAAAATAAAAAGCTCTTGATATTCGTATTGTGTTTTATCTTTATGAGTCTCGGAGCTTTCTTAGGAATTTTTGAGGAAATAATTCCTCTTATTCCTTTCATAGTACTCCTTTCTTGGTCTTTAGAATGGGATACCCTAATGGGTTTAGGCTTATCACTTATATCCTGTGGCTTTGGCTTTGCTTCTGCAATCTTAAATCCTTTTACAATAGGTGTTGCACAAACTTTAGCTAATGTACCAATTTTTTCAGGAGCTTTATTTAGGATTTTTATATTCTTAATAACATATCTTGTATTAGTAACTTTCTTGATAAATTACTCTAATAAATTACAAAAAGATAAATACTCATCTCCTGTTTATTTTCAAGATTTAAAATACAAGGAAAAATATAATATTGTTGATTATTCACTTCTTAAAAATAATATTAATTTTAAAAAAGCAGTGGGAAACTTTTTATTTTATATGATATTAATGATTATAATAATCATACTCACATTTTTCATTAAGCGCTTTTCAAACTATACCATGATACTTATCTCTATTAACATCTTAGTCGCTTCAATAACCACTTGTTATCAAATTGAAATGCGTCTCCCTGATATATTCCTCATAATATTAAAAGGTATGTTAGCTCTTTCACCAGCCATACTTTTAATCCTTATGGCTTCCAGCGTAAACTACATCTTAACTACAGGAGGAATACTTCACACCCTTATTTTTTATTGTTCAAATGCTATTAATTCCGCTCCACCAATTTTATCCATACTTCTAGTATATTTAATCGTTCTTATATTAAATTTTTTTATTAGTTCTGGATGCACAAAAGCATTTCTAATAATCCCTCTTCTAGTGCCACTAGCTGAAATTATTGGAATGGATAAACAACTTATGATTCTTGCCTTTCAATTTGGTGATGGTTTCAGCAATATCTTATATCCAACTAATGCAGTACTTCTCATATCATTAGCTCTATCAAATATTACCTATTCAACATGGTTTAAGTGGATAATTAAATTACAGCTACTTATGTTAGGAGTTACCTCCCTCCTACTTTGTGTGGCTTACTTTATTGGATATAAGTAAAAGCACAGCAAAAGCTGTGCTTTTTAAAACAAATGTATAATGGATAATTGATAATGGATAATGATGGATGTTTCTGCTTACGCAGAAACCTACATTTTATTGGTCTTTAGAACAAGTGTGGTTCTCTTATTTTATCTCTAAATAAAATATTGTATTTTAAATACAACGTTTCATCCAAATGAAAGGAGTAAAACCTTTATTGTCCAAGGAACAATAAAATTAAAATTTCACGTAGTGAAATATCAATCGTTCTCAACTCTTCACTGTCCATTATCAACTATGCTTTTATCTTATAAACTCTTGCTTCATATGGTCTTAACTCAACCTTACCTTCTTTAAGAAGTGAAAAATCATTTTCTCTACTTTCATAGTTCCATAAAACTAGTTCACAATCATTAGTTACTATTTCTTTATCCACTAATTTCGGCTCTCCACCAAAGAAATTAACCATAATTAAGAACTTCTCACCATCTAAATCACGTGTATATGAATATATCTCCTCATGCTCTCTTGCTATTTCTTTGAAATCACCATATATTAGTGCTAGATTTTCTTTTCTTAATTTTATTATTTTCTTATAATAGTTCAAGATAGAATTTTCATCTTTAAGTTGCTTTTCTACATTGATTTCTTTATGATTTTCATTTGCTTTAATCCAAGCTTCTCCAGTTGAGAATCCTGCATTCTTACTATCATCCCACTGCATAGGTGTTCTTGAATTATCTCTTGCCGTATTCTGTAATCCTTTAAGATAATCTTCTTCTGATACTAATCCTGATTGTACAAAATCTTTATGTCTATTAAATACGGATATGTCTCTATAATCCTCTAACTTAAATGTTCTATCATTTGTCATACCAATCTCATCACCATAGTAAATAAAAGGTGTACCTTTTTGAGTTAATGGTAATGTTGCTAACATTTTAGCAGATTCAACGTGATATTCTTTATCATCTCCAAGTCTTGATACTGTTCTAGTTGTATCGTGATTTGAATAGAATAATGGACACCATCCTTCATTTTCTTCTCTCATCTGCCATCCACTCATATTTTTCTTTATATCTTTAATTAGATCTATTTTAGCTGTTTCCCATGGGTTCTTTCCAATGCCTACACTATGCATATCAAAGTGGAAAGTGAAATCAAGTTCCTTCTTATCAACTCCAGTATAAAGGTGAGCGTTATGATAACCTATTCCACCAGTCTCTCCAATTACTACATGTTCATCCTCAAACACGTCTCTTTTTAACTCTTTAAGGTAATCATGTACCTCAGGTAGATTTTGAACATATTTAATAAAATCTCCGTAAACTTGCCCTTCTCTTATCTCCCCATCTGGGAAATTCTCATCTTTACCAAGATGATTAATAGCATCCATTCTGAATCCATTAACACCTTTCTCAATCCAGAATCGAATCATGTCTTTAATATCTTTTCTTAAATTTTCATTCTTCCAGTTAAGATCTGGCTGTTTCTTAGAGAATAAATGTAGATAATACTCACCTACTTCTTCATCATATTCCCAGGCACTTCCACCAAAGAATGATCCCCAATTATTAGGTACCTGACCATCTTTTCCTTTATGCCATATATAATAATCTCTATACTTGCTATCTTCAGATTTTCTTCCCTCAACAAACCATGGATGTTCATCTGACGTATGATTAATAACAAGATCCATAACAAATTTCATATCTCTTTTTTGTATTTCTTTCAACAAATAATCAAAATCTTCAAGGGTACCAAACTCGTCCATAATATCTTCAAAATCGCTAATATCATATCCATTATCATCATTAGGCGATTTATTTATAGGGTTCAAATATATAATATCAACACCTAAATCCTTAAGATAATCTAACTTCTCAACAATTCCTTTAATATCTCCAATACCATCTCCATCTGAATCCTTAAAACTTCTAACATAAATTTGGTATGCTACGCCTTCTTTCCACCATCTTCTGTTCATTGAATACCCTCCTAAATCGGCTTAATTAACTATTATGCAAACGCTTTCATTAGTTGTATTATATCATTTTTATCCTATAATCTCAACTTCAATCATAATATCTTAGCACAACTTAGTTTAGTATTTTAAAAAACCAATAAGTCAATTCCATATTGCTTATTGTATGGTTCTCCGCTATTTATCCTGAAATATCAAATATAAAACCACGACATGTCGTGGTTTTATATGATGGAGGTGAATCGCACTAGGTGTAATTCACTTGTTGATAAGTATATAATTCTTTATATATTGGACTATCAGACATCAATGCATCATGTGTTCCTTGGGCCACAACATTCCCTTTATCTAATACATAAATAACATCTGCATTATGGATTGTAGATAATCTATGAGCGATAATAATTGTGGTCTTTCCCTTTCTTAATTTATCAATATTCTGTTGAACAAGATATTCTGTTTCAGTATCTAGTGCAGAGGTGGCTTCATCCAAAATAAGTATTTCTGTATTTTTCAAAAGAGCCCTTGATAACGCAAGACGTTGTTTTTGTCCGCCCGATAAGCTCGTTCCACGCTCACCAACTTCTGTTTCATATTCTTTTGGAAATTCTTTAATAAAATCATGGCATAGCAATTCTTTACATACACTTTCAATTTCTAATTGATCATAGTCTTTATCAAATACTAGATTTTCCTTAATGGATGAAGGTATAAAATGCGGTTGCTGAAAAACAACTGAAATTTTATCTGCATATTGTTCTCCATAATTATTAACAGGAACACCATTGATAGAAATCTCTCCTTTTTCCTGTGAGTACATCCTCAGTAGCAATTGCGCAATGGTAGATTTCCCACTACCACTTTCACCTACAATTGCAGTCTTTTTGCCTGCGGGAATTGTGAAAGATACATTGTCTATAATCGGTTGATCCTCATTATATGAGAATGAGACATTTTTAAACTCAACATCAAAGTTATCTATTTTGGCATCCAGAATGTTCTCTAGTTCCACAACATCTGGTTCTAAATGCATAAATTCATATAAATCCTTTGCATAATTTAATGCATGATACTGAGCTGGAATAATGTAAAAGAACACTGAAAATCCTCTAGAAACCAATCCCATAAGGAAACTGTATCCAATGAATTCACCAAGTAGCAACTCACCATTTCTTAGTAAATCCAAACCAAAAAAGTAAAAGAGTACGATAGAAATTGTCAATGTCAGTCCCACGGTTATATATCTGAAATGCCTCCAAAAAATTGACCTCATCCTAGGAATTCTAAATTGGTTGAAGTCTTCTATGGTCTTATTTATAAACCAGTCTTTGCTGCCCATTGCCTTTAGTTCCGTTGTAGACACAATTGCATCATACAATGATTGCTGTGATACATGTGCAGCTTTTGTTTCAACACCTAAATAATGATGTATTTTCTTATTGGCACTTCGATTGAGAAAGATATAAATGATATTTCCAATCATTGCAGCACCAAAAAATATCGGTTTACCGAGAATTAAAATAATTGATGGTACAATAAATTGCGCTAAACAGTAAATGAATTGGGGAAACAAAAAAGTATATGTTTTTTTTAAGTGGAAGAACATAATCAATTAGATATCTCATTCGACGAGGGATCATCAATTCACCCCAAATCATTACACCACCACATAGAACATATACAAGAGTCAGTAATATAAATGGTTTGAAATAACTTAAAGTCCATAAGTATAACTTCATATAGTTCTTTTTTTCAATTTGTTTATTCAATGAGCCTGTCCCTCCTAAAACTAGTCAATACTCAGCAATTAATTTAATCTTCAATTTAATCTTCAATTTTCTCTTAAATTTTGATGTAAATTCTTTGCCAATATGTTAATACTAATTTTTATTACTCATAATACAAAGAACTCAGGCGGGTATTTTTCCACCTGAGCCCATATTTTTTTATTACATTGTTATGCTTGGTATTTTATTACTACAGCTTGAAAAGGTCTTAACTCCACTTCATCTTTAATCTCAACATCTTTGTAGTTAGCTATAAAGATTTCACCATTTCTTCCTTTGAACTCTTCTGGTATTTGGTAACTCACTTCTTCCCCTTTGAAATTTAGGATTACAAGTAAAGTTTCCCCTTCCCACTCTCTCTTATAACAATAAACTTTTAGGTGCTCTTTATCAAACTCTGTAAACTTACCGTAAACCATAACTTCATTATCTTTTCTCAATGAGATAAGCTTTTTATAGTAATGGAATATTGACTCCTTATCCGTTAAAGCATTCTTCACATTGATCTCTTCATAATTAGGATTAACCTTCAACCATGGAGTTCCTGTTGTGAACCCTCCATTCTCGCTGCTATCCCATTGAATAGGAGTTCTTGCATTATCTCTACCCATTCTATATACACCAGCCATGAAATCCTCTTCCTTCATGATTCCACCTTTAACAAGTTCATTGTATGCATTTAATGTTTCAAGATCTTTATAGTCATTAATATCCTCAAACTTAACGTTTGTCATACCAATCTCTTCCCCTTGGAATACATATGGTGTACCTTTCATAGTATGAAGCATTGTAGCTAACATTTTAGCAGATTCAATTCTATATTCTTTATCATCACCAAATCTTGAAACCATTCTCGGTTGGTCGTGGTTGTTAAGATATAAACTATTCCAACAATCATCTTCTAGTTCTACTTGCCATTTTGTCATTATAGTTTTGAATTCAGGAAGTTCCCAATGTTTATAATTCCACTTTGGTCCATCAGTATCAATTCCCATATGTTCAAACTGAAATAACATATTCATCTCGTTTCTACTCTCACCAACATAGTCTTTAGCCATCTCAGGAGATACACCTGGACATTCTCCAACAGTCATAACATCATACTTAGATAGAACCTCTTTATTCATTTCCTGAAGAAACTCATGAATCCTTGGTCCATTTAATGAATGTGCTCCAAAATCTCCATATAATGCCCCTGGCCAAACATGCCCATCTGGTAATCCTGGCACCTTACTGATAAAGTTTATAACATCCATTCTAAAACCATCTACACCCTTATCAAACCAGAACTTCATCATATCATATACTTCTTTTCTAACCTTCTCATTTTCCCAGTTAAGATCTGGTTGTTTCTTTGAGAATAAATGAAGGAAATATTCATCAGTAGTATCATCATATTGCCATGCACTTCCACTGAATACAGATCCCCAGTTATTTGGTGGGTTACCATCCTTACCTTTTCCCCAAATGTAATAGTCTCTATATGGACTATCCTTTGATTTCTTTGATTTCTTTGATTCCACAAACCAGTCATGTTCATCGGAACTGTGATTTACAACTAAGTCCATAACAAGCTTGATACCTCTTTTGTGCATTCCTTCGAGAAGCTCATTAAAGTCTTCCATCGTTCCAAATTCGCCCATAATATTTCTATAATCACTAATATCATAACCCATGTCATCATTAGGAGACTTATATACTGGGTTTAACCACACTATTGAAACTCCTAATTCTTTAAGGTAATCAAGTTTTTCTATAACACCTCTGATATCACCTATACCATCTCCATTTGAATCCTTAAAGCTTCTTGGGTATAATTGATAAACTACCCCTTCTTTCCACCATGTCTTTTTCATCGTGTTTCCTCCTCAATAATATATATTGTTAAAAATCTATATTCCATCTATTATCTATTTCTTCTGTGCAAAGCAATATAAATTATAAACTTTAGTTGAGCTTACTTATGAAAAAGTATACAATATATATTGTGTCTTGATAATAAATCAAACTGACTTTTTTTATACAAAACCGACCTTCGAGGTGATTTTATGTATTTTAAGATTGATTTAAATATAATTCCTAAAGTCAGATATATTGGTCATGTAACATATAACTTTCCATGGATTCATTTTGATAGAACAATAGATGAATTTATTTTATATATAATTGAAAGTGGTGAAATGTATATTGAGGAAAATGATAAAAAACACCACCTTCTACCTGGAGATTGCTTTTTATTAGAACCAAACAAACTTCATAGAGGATATAAGGAAGCATGCTGTTCATATTACTTTATCCATTTTAAACACTCTTCTTTAAACACTTCCTCACTTGATAAAAATAAGATTTGTGATTACTTATTAGATGAAAGGACGAACTCATTATCATCAGATATATTTAGCGAATCAATATCCACAAGCTATAGTTCGTATTATCCTAAGATGTTCACTATCAAGAATGAAGCATTACTTTCAGAGATATCTTCAAGTCTTACATCTGCAATTGATTGTTATAATAGTAAACTTGAGCATTATAAATTAACTTCATCAATTAAGCTATTAGAGGTTCTCATACTAATTATTAGAGAGTTTATTTCTGATGAAAAAAATCTTTCTGTTAATAAGAGTCCAAAGAGTTCTTACCTTACTAACTCATTATTAAATTATCTTAATAGAGAATATCTAAATAAGATAACCAGTGAACTGTTAGAAAAGGAATTTGAATTGAATTATGACTATATGAATAGAGTATTTAAAAAAAATACTGGTTTTACTATTAAGAATTACGTAAATGTGGTTAGAATAAATAAAGCAAAGGAAATTTTAGCTACCACATCTTGTAACGTACGGGAAGCAGGTTACCTTGTGGGGATTGATAATCCATATTATTTTAGTCGTCTTTTTAAACAAATAACAGGAACTTCACCTTTGAAATATATAAAAAGCCTGAATATTAAATAAGGGGGTGCATTTATTGATTCAGCTTACTGAAAAAGATATTATAAATAACTGCCGTAGTATAACATTCAATCGAGGATCAGAGTACTATTCCAAAAACAATGTATCCTTTATTTCATCTGATTTAATTAAGAATAATTATGATATGAGTGTAGTCAATATAGATGCAGCCGTTTGGGGGTCTTACGGTTCTTTATATGATGTTGTAATCTCCTTTAATGAAAGAAAGAGATTTCTTCACCTATACTGTGATTGTGAATACCATCACTCAACAGGGGATATGTGTAAGCACATGGTTGCGGTACTTTTAAAGTACATCAATAATAATAAAGGGAATTTCACACTATTCGGAAATCCAGTTGATAAGTCTTCTAAATTTCTTGATATAGTTGAAAAAGAACTTCAAGGAATAACCTATAAAGATGAACTTTCTCTTCAAGTGAATTTAAAAATTGTTAAAACAAATTATGAGACACTTTTTTCAGCAGATCTGAAAGTTGGAATGAAAAAGCTATATGTGATAAAAGATTTATCACAATTCTTTTTTAATGTTAAAAATAAACTTCCTTTTGAGTTTGGTAAACTCTTTAACTATGATCCAAGTACTCAAGAATTTAATGTTGAAGATAGTGCGATTATAGATTTCTTTATAGAGCTTGATGAAATAAATTCCCAATATCTTAGTGTTCCATATAACCATAGAATAGTTCGAGGAAAAAGTGTAATTCTTACTGAGAGAAGCTTTAAACACTTACTTGATCTTTTACACAATAAAACATTTAATACAGATTTTTTTGATGTAACTATTGATAATATGTCTATTTTCAAAGAAAAATTGCCTTTGAGTTTTAAGTTGTATAGAAGTAATAATCTCTTTGTTGTTAAAAATGATGAGGAACTACCTATTCCACTTATTTCGGATCATAGTTATTATCTTTATGATGGTAATATTTATTGTCCCCCTGATAGTCAGAAGCGGATATTTAGACATTTTTATAGCAGTTTCAAAGAAAAAAATGAAGTTACTGTTTTAGAAAAAGATTACAATCGTATCAGCTCAGTAATATTTCCAGCAATAAGTGAACTATGTACAGATGTTAAGGTTCATAAAGATATAAAGGAAGAGATTAACACATCTCAACTATCTACCTCTCTATACTTAGATAAGGAAGGTCATTCTGTTAGTTGCAGAATTAAGTTTTCTTATGGTGAAGAAAGCTTTAATCCATTTAGTAAACAAAAGAGTATAGGTATGATATTTAGAAATATGAATAAAGAAAAAAACATAATTGATTATCTTAAAACCATGGGCTTTTCACTTATGAAAAATGAACGCCTATTTATGGACAATGAAGAAGATATCTTATCATTACTTAAAAATAGTTTTGATAACCTTCAAAAGGATTGTGAAATCTTCTATTCTGATAGTTTCAGAAATATGAAGGTGTACGGAAATACAAAGATTCATTCTCAAGTTCGTATAAATGATGAGGATCTTTTAGAATTTTCTTTTAATATTGAAGGGGTAGATGCCACTGAGCTTAAGAGCTTAATTTCATCTATAAACTTCAAGAAAAAATATTTCAGATTAAAAGATGGTGGTTTTCTAAGTCTTGCAAATGAAGATACTCAAGCATTCTTTAATAACCTTGAATATTTAGGAATCAACGAAAGTGATTTTAAGAAGGAAAGCTTCCTATTTCCAAAATACAAGGCAATTACAATGAAGCACATTCTTGAGGATAATGAACTTGTAGATTTGGAAATTGATAATAATTATAGAGAACTCATGTTGAAAATTAATAATATTAGCAACGAGGAATTTCCTGTACCAGAATCCCTTTCAGGCATTCTAAGAGATTATCAGAAAACAGGATTCTCCTGGTTTAATACCCTCTCCTCATGCGGTCTTGGTGGCATATTAGCGGATGAGATGGGTCTTGGTAAAACACTTCAGGCGATATCATTTATCCTTCAAGAGAAAGAGAATGGGATAAAAACACCTGCCTTAGTTGTTGCTCCAACATCACTCATCTATAACTGGGAGAGTGAGATTAACCGTTTTGCTAATAACTTACGCACATTAGTTATCTCAGGAAACAAGAAAAAGCGTGTATCTCAAATTGAAACACTGGATGATTATGATGTTGTTATAACATCATATCCATTGATACGATCTGATATAGAAGAATTAGAAGAAAAAACTTTCTCTTCCTTCTTCATTGATGAAGCTCAATTTATTAAGAACCATACTTCAATGAGCGCTGTGGCGGTAAAAAAAATAAATAGTAGTGTTAAATTTGCATTAACTGGTACCCCTATTGAAAATAACCTAAGTGAATTATGGTCCATCTTCGATTTCATAATGCCTGGATATTTGAACTCATACACAAATTTTAAGAATCTATATGAAACACCTATTTCAAAAGAAAACGATGGGTACATCCTTAAAAGGCTAAATACCGTTATTAAACCATTTATACTGAGAAGACATAAAATAGATGTAATTGATGAACTTCCGCCTAAGATAACACAGGAATTTGTAGTTGAGCTCACAGATGAACAGAAAAAAATCTACTCTTCTTTTGTTGAAGATTATAAGAATGAACTTGATACTTCAATTAAAGATGTGGGAGTTAATCAAAGCAAATTTAAACTTCTAGCAATACTAACTAGATTAAGACAAATATGTTGTGATCCATCTATTTTCATTGAAGATTATAAAGGTGAAAGTGCTAAAATAATAGCGCTGTGCGATATTGTTCAAAGTAGCCTTGAAGAGAATCACAGAATACTCATATTCTCTCAATTTACATCTATATTGAAAAATATAAGAGAAAAATTCAATGAACTAGGCATCTCATCTTTTTACCTTGATGGTTCAACCCCTAGTGAAGAGAGGTTAAAACTTGTTAATAGATTCAATGAAGGTGAGAACGACGTGTTCCTTATATCCTTAAAAGCAGGTGGTACTGGACTTAATCTTATAGGTGCAGATACTGTTATCCATTTCGATCCTTGGTGGAATCCTGCCGTAGAATCTCAAGCTACAGATAGAGCTCATAGGATTGGTCAAGTTAAAACCGTTGAGGTTATTAAGCTTATTACCAAAGGAACTATCGAGGAGAAAATAGCAAAACTCCAAGAAAAGAAAAAGGAGTTATTTGATAATATCGTGGAAAATGCTTCTGATAATAATATTCTTAAATCCATGAGTGAAAGTGATATTAGAGACTTATTTAGAGAATAATCCTTATATTTCTACAATTGTGCACAATCTTAATGTATGTTATTATATTAAAGATTGTGTATTTTTTAGATTTATAAAAGGAGATTAAATTAATGTATGAATTAAATCAAAAAACGGATTCTTCTCTTAAAGATAACATACTATCCGGACTAACCGTTGCACTTGCATTAGTTCCAGAAGCTATAGCTTTTTCATTTGTAGCAGGGATTGAACCATTAATAGGTCTTTATACAGCATTTATTATTGGTATTATAACCTCAATTTTTGGCGGAAGACCTGGAATGATATCTGGTGCTACTGGTGCAATTGCAGTAGTAGTTACAGAATTAGTTATATCCAATGGTATTGAATATTTATTTGCAGCCGCGATTTTAATGGGTATACTTCAAATTATAGCCGGGGTTATGAAACTTGGAAAATTTATAAGACTTGTGCCACACACTGTTATGATTGGATTTGTTAACGGATTGGCAATGGTAATATTCATATCTCAATTTGAGCAATTTAAAGTTGGGGATGAGTGGATTACAGGTTCTGAACTTTATATTATGATTGGGCTTATACTATTAACCATGGTAATTATCAAGGTTTTCCCAAAGATCACAAAAGTTGTGCCATCTACATTGGTAGCAATCATCACAGTTACTCTATTAGTTAAATTTATGAATATAGATACTAAAACTGTTGGTGATTTAGCATCTATTTCTGGTGGACTACCAAAGTTTCATATCCCAAATGTTCCATTTGGTTTAGAGCTAATAATGACTATTCTTCCGTATTCCGTAGTTATGGCAATAATAGGTCTTATTGAGTCATTAATGACAATGAGCTTAATAGATGACACAACAGGAACAAGAGGACATGGAAACAAAGAATGTATCGGCCAAGGATTCGCAAATGTAGTATGTGGTTTATTTGGTGGTATGGGCGGATGTGCTATGATAGGCCAAAGCATGCTAAATATTAAGTCAGGTGGTACTCGTAGAGCATCTGGTATAACAGCAGCTTTATCCCTTCTTGCCTTTATATTGTTTGGTTCTGAATTAATATCTATGATTCCTATTTCAGCATTAGTTGGTATAATGTTTGTAGTAGTTATAGGCACATTTGAATGGTCTTCATTATTAATGCTAAATAAAATTCCAAAATCAGATGCGCTTGTTATTTTAGTAGTTTCAGTAGTAACCGTATTTACTAATTTAGCAGTATCTGTTGCCATAGGTATTATTCTTTCTGCTTTAGTATTTGCTTGGAACAAGGGTAAAAAGATTACTGCTACAACAGCATTGGAAGAAGATGGTGTTAAAGTCTATATTTTAGATGGCCCACTATTCTTTGGTTCTGCTAAAAATTTCTTAGATTTATTTAATGTTAATAAAGATCCAGATAAGGTAATTATAGACTTTTTGAATGCTCACGTTCACGATCACTCTGCAATAGAAGCTATAGATTCACTTACTTCTAAATATTTAAGTAATGGTAAAGATATTCACTTACGACATTTAAGTCCTGAGTGTAGAGAATTATTACGTAACGCTGAAGAAATTGTCAATGTTAATATTTTAGAGGATCCAAATTATCATGTTGCTACCGATTCATTAGCATAAATATCTCTAATTACTGGGATAAAATCTAATTGCTGAGCCAGCGTCTCTGAGAAAGTTGTAATTTTTATAAGCCATGCTCTTATACTCTCCAAATCTTTATTTGTTTTATCATAAATAAAAATAGCAAGAACTTCTTAGGTTCTTGCTATTTCTCTAAAACTATTTAATTTCTATAATTTCTTCTATCAAACTTAAAGAACTCAAAATTTCTCTCTTAATCAATCCTACACCTTTAGCATAATATTCAACTTCATATTCTCCATTACTAAAAAGAGTTGTAACTTCTACTACATCTTTAAATTCCCCTGCTTTAGTATATAATTTTTCTCCAACTCCAGTAATCATTGATGTAGATTTTACATATGAATCATTAATCCAGCTTGTGCCTATTTGAATAGGCTCTTTGATAATTATTTCTTCACGATTATTAGGTTCTTCCCAACGGTCCTTACCCTCACTTGCATATATCAATTTTAATGAACCATTATTAACTGAGTATTTTCTGGACATATCTCCTACTCCAGTGTTACTGAATTTTTCATGGTATACATTGTTCTTAATCTCAACTATCTCTCTTGAAAAACCACCATTTTCAAATCCACCACTATAATTATAGATCTTCGCTGGTTCACCAATAAAGTCTGCTACTCTATAGGTATTTTTTTTCATTAAATCTTCTCTATAAATTATATCCGGAGCATTTACATGATCCAATACTAGTGGTTTACCTTCATACAGAAACTTCACTCCATCAATCCATTCTCCGAAATAATCTGGTTGTAAAAAAGTTAATTTCAATCTACTTTCTGTAGCTCTTCCCCCTGCACTTCCTCCAAAATATCTACTCATCCACATACTAATTTTTTTCTTAGTATTACTCTCTTTCTCTTTTAAATTGATTATTGCCACACTCTTTCCGTCTACCTCAATTAATTCGTCAATATTTATATGTCCTTCATTAAAATATTTTTCTTCCATATATTTTGCCAGTATATCCATATTTTTTTTCATGCCATTTGAAGAAATTAAAGGCATCCACGAAATCACCTCAGTATTATCTGTATCTATGTCGTAACCATATATGGGAATTATATTAATGTAATTGTCACTTGTATTAACTGTTGGAGATAATATTTTAAATAATTCATCATAGTCTTTAACCTTTGTTAAACCTTGACTTTCTTTACCACTGGAAGTTTTACCTTCTTTAAGCTTGTCCAATTCTGCAGTTCTTTCTTCAAGAAGCTTCTTCAACTTCTCATTCTCAACTTTTAACTCTTCCAAACTTACATTAAGTTCCTCTTTTTCCTTATTTACATTTTCATTATCTTTCCTTAAACTCTGAAATTCTTCTTTTACTTTGTATATCTCAATAGGCTCTTCAATTGTAACAACACTACTGTCATTACATCCACTAATTAAGGCCGTAATCACAACTACGCTAAATATTATGCTTAGAATTTTTTTCCCTCTCATTATTATACTCCTACCTTTAAAATTATATCTATATTTGTTATTTTAACTTATAATTTAGAAAATTAATTTACAAAAAGGTTAAATTGTATATTATTTCTTATTATTTCTAACATATACAATATATATCATTTATTAATAATCGTCAATTCTTATATTACAAATCCTTAAAGAAGCCTTTTTCCTTTATAATCTTTTCTTAACATATTGTTTTGGAGTAAGGCCATAGCTTTAGTCATCATAGCTTCCTTGAATATTTGTTAAATAAAATAAGAGAAAAATATTCTACTAAAAAAAGAGCTTCATATACAATGATTCATTCTTAATGAATCGAGTAAAATCTCATTGTTTCATTACCAATAAATGTAGGTTCTGACCATAGTCAGAACCCACCTTGATTCTCCATTATCCATTGCATTTAAACGATTGCTGTTTGTTCTATAATACCATTAGGTATATGCTTTCCTAATTCATCTAACACTTTATTTTCATCAAAAATATCCATTGGTATTGCTTTAATTATATTTTCACTTTCAAGTATAAGTAGTAATTCCCTTGATTCTCTTTGTAGTTTTACATGCTTAATATCTTTCCATTTCATATTTATTTTGTCATATACTAAATTACAGTCAATTTGATCTCCATCCATATCTATTTCTGCGTTCATGATTAATTTTATATAATTCCTGGAGCTTATATACTCCAAAGAGAGTAGCCCCAACGGTATAAGAAAAAGAAGAGGTTGCTTTAAGTACAAGCCAGGAATCAGCAATAAGCAATTAATCACCATTATTTCAATAATTTTGTCTTTTTTAGCTTTGAATACATGTTTCATTTGAATCCTCCTCGTTAAAATATTTAGAAAATTTAAAATTTTCCCTCATTTTAATTATATCACATATATCTAACCCTTACTATATATTATTGTAAAAAATACTATTTTTTACAATAACAATTTTGATGATTTTTATATATTCTTTGCTATTTTTCATCTACTATACTGTCTCTATTACAATTTTACAAAACCAATTGCGTCATATATATGTAAATATTAAACTAATCACAACAACTTATTGTTAATATTTTTTAATTATAGTAAATTGTGATTATAAATTCACAAAAAGGGAGGAAATTTTAATGTGGACAAACACTCTTTTATTAGATGTTGGAGATACAATTCAAGGAAGTATTATGACAGATTATTTATATAATAATCACGCTAATCAAAAGCAACCTATGATAGATCTTATGGGTTTCATAGGATACGATGCTATCACATTGGGAAATCATGAATTCAATTTTGGAACTGCTCTTATTAACAAGTTTGAAAAAGATGCAAGTTTTCCAATACTCTCAGCTAATACTTATTATAAAGAGGATGGTTCTTACTTTGTTAAACCTTATGTTATAAAAGAAGTTGCTGGAATCAAAATAGGTATTCTTGGATTAACAGTTCCAAGTATCCCAACATGGGATGGTCCTAAATGTAGAAAATCTTAGATTTGAACACATGGCTGAGGAAGCACCTGAAATATTAATTGAAGGACACAAAATTATTATTCCATCAAATTAATAAGGCTCTAATTAAAGCCTAAGGAGTTTAACTCTCCTTAGGCTTTAAAGTTTTACTTAATTTTCATCTCTTTAATAATTTGACTAATTTTCTTAATATTTATGTTATGTGCTTTTGTGATTTTTTTATTATTTAACCATCTAGCCATTTCACCTAACTTCATAATCCTCTGATCAATGATATTTACTTGGCATCCATCATTACTGAAAACCACAAAACTGAAAATCGGAATATTCTTTATACCCATTTTAAATAAATTATGATTTAAACATTTTACATGACCTTCATTCTGCATTAAAGGATTATAAAAATTCTTTTTTTCTCCACTTTTCTTAACTTGATACCAATTTTTATCTTGGCTATTTCCAGATATACTTCCACTAAGATTCTTAATCTCAATAACCAAAATTCCATAAGAAGTTACTATTAATAAATCAATTTCAGTGCTTCCATCATAAAGTGGAATTCTTATGTTTTTAAATATCTTATAACCTTTTTTCTTACATATTTTATTTAATACCTTATATGAGGTTCTTTCTCCTATTTTTCCAGCTTTATTTATATGGTATGTTTTAATCCATCTTTTGTAATTCAAAAGAACATATATAAATATTACTAAAATTGGTATCCAAATATATTTCATACTAAAACACTCCTCTCTTTTGTATAAACAACAAATGGCAAATCTATATAGAGTTATTATATCATACCAGTATTATTATAATATTATGTTTAATACTATAAATGAATTTAAATTTTAAAAATAAGGAGATGTCACTATGAAAAAAGTACTCGTATTTTCAACAAAAACTTGACCTCATTGTCAACCAGCTAAAGATTATTTAGCAAGCAAGGGAGTTTCCTTTGTTGAAAAAGATATTCAAGCAGATACCGATGCAAGAAAAGAATTAATGGCTCTTGGTTCAATGTCTGTTCCAACCATAAAAATTGAAGAAGAAGTGATTGTAGGCTTTGATCAAAGAAGAATTGATAAGATTTTAGGCTTATAAAAACAAAAGCACGCGCTGCGTGCTTTTAAAAACAAATTGAGAATTTCAAATAACGAATTGAGAATACTCAATTTACCTTTATATTTATCTCTATTGCATCTCTATTTCAATTGGTTTTTCTAATTTATTATTTTTTAAGAAAAGTATTATAGTTATTGGTAAAATAACCATTGATAAAATTGTAATAGCCCCTATTATAAATAGTGATTTTTCAGCAATAATTCTAACAATAACCGACCCATATAAGTTATATAATACGTGTACTAATATCGGTGTCAATATGTTTTTTGTCTTCTCATAAACCATTGCAAGTATTACCCCTAGTAGAAATGTATAAATTGCCTGTAAAGGATTCCCATGAGCTATAGCAAATATAATTGCTGAAAGAACAATACTCCATTTAACTGTAAGATGTTCTTTAATGGAATTGAATATTAGCCCTCTGAATAGAATTTCTTCAAAAATTGGAATTCCCACAGTTACAGAGAATATCCCTATCCATGGAATTATAGAGTTTCCACCATCATCTTTAACCGCATCTCCAACTTTCTGTATCATTTCACTAGTTGCACTATAACTAGAAAAAAATTGCATAAGCAATCCTACCAATAATGATCCTACCGCCGCAAAACTTAATGCCATAAATACTATTAAAACTGTATTTTTAAAACTGATCTTACCCACTCCGCAGAATTTTACAATGGATATATCCTTATTTCTGAACATAACAGAATAAATAATTAATGTTAATAAAGCTGATAAAAAAGTAATTGAATATACATTCGAATAAACATTATTTAAATCTTTTGATAACAATAAGGCTCCAACCATAACAATCTGACTAACCAAAAAATATATTCCAAAATATATCACTGGTTTTTTTAAACATTTTAATAACTTCATAATGTCCTCCAATAATTTAAATTAATACAAAATGTGATAAAATCATACCATATATCTCTTTTTTTGTAAACACATTAACTTACTGAAGAAAATAAAAAAGCAGATTAAACACTAATAGTCTATTACTACCAGTGTTTAATCTGCTCATTCAACTTTTTCAAATAAAGAATTTTGCTTAATACTTTTATTTATTTCCCCTACTATACTTTCTCTTAAAAGTTCAATATCACTTTCACTTAACCATGGTAGCTTTTGTACTATAAGTTTATCAAATTCTTCCCTTTTCTCCTGTGACTTGCCCACGATATTTTTAAATTTCTGCTCCACAGCATAATATATCATTTTAGCCATCCTATAATTTTCATTATATTGTTCTTTTCCAACTTTAATTATGATTTCTTTTCTTTTCTTGCCTAAATAATCAATAACTGAACTTAAAATTACTGTTATTATACCTGATATAATAATCCATACTCCCTTAAATATTACAGGATAAACCTCATTTACTATTCCTTCCATATATCCTCCTTATTTCTTAATTAGAGATTAATTTTCTCCAAGTGTTTATACCTACAATCCCATCTTGTTTTAACTTATTGTCCTTTTGGAATGCTTTAACATTTTTTAATGTTTCTTTTCCAAATATTCCATCCACTAAAAAAACATCTGTTGTTCTCCCTTTCTTTACTAATATCTTCTGCACCAATTCCACTAATTCACCACAATCTCCATATTCTATGGTGCACTTTTCAAGGGCACTCTCAGTCTTATCTCCTAGTATTCCATCCTCAACTAATGGATTATCATAATAATCTCCAATATCCATGAAATTTAAAACTTTTTGCAACTCTAAAACTGAGTTTTTATTTTCAATACACTCTTCTTGTTTATTAATTTCATCCTTAAGATTGTTTTCTTTCTTCAGCCAATCAATGAACTGATTATCCAGAAAATCTAAAGACCATATTCCAAAATCCTCATAATATTTTTCTTTAAATTGCTCATATATACTCTCATTAAGTTTGAATCCTTCTATTGATGGAATTACCTTACTCTTTAGCCCATATTCCTTATAGTCCTCCTTAAATTTGTCCATGCATTTATGAACACTCCAATTCATCTCATAGAAATATGTTTGAGGACTAAAAAAATCACAATACTTATCAAATACGTCATAAGGTAGGTTTCTATGATAACTCATAAATGGATATGATGAATAACCTATTAGCGTATCAGGATGTTTCTCTCTTATAATCTGCAAAATAAGTTCACTCTCAGCTTTTTTCCCTTTTATCTCTCTCTCAGGATCAAAGATATAATAATCTGAATTCTCAATTGCTTCGCATATTAATTTACATTCTGTAGTTATATTATTAAAATAATTATATCCCCAACTTCCAACTTTAAATCCATCTTTTCTCAACAAAGGCGCATATTTTAAAAATGCTATTTTAAAGTTTACGCCATCACCCATTTCACTTGAACCTTCATGAAATTTAATACATAGGTTATCTATTCCTAGCTCCTTAATACTACTCACAAATTTATCATATGAACCATATTTCTTAATACAATTTTCAATTTCCCAAACCCATAAAAACATTTTAATCTCCTCTTTCAATATATTTACTTGTTATAACATCAATTTTTTCTATCTTCTTTTGTAAATCAATAATAATATCCAGCAATCTATTCAATGTTTTTAAAGTATTTTTTTGATCTTTGTCATTCACCAGCAATACTTCATTTAGCTTCTGTGTATTTTCTGCATAACTAGATATAAGATTATCTATCTTATCACATAATTTATCTATTCTAGAATTTTGTTCACTACTTTCTCTCCAACTAATTTTACTAAACAGCTTAAAGAGCAAAATTATAAATACCAAAATCAAAAGAAGAGCCGCTCCTGCAACTCCTAACTGTATAAACATCTCATAAATTGTATTGTTAATTTCCACTTTTTCATCTCCCATTCAATTGTCAATTACTCATTTACTCAATTAGGGACGGTTCATAAATCTCCAAGGGGGGGACCTGTACAATATCTCTTTAACTCTCTCTTCATTGAACCGTCCCGTTTAATTACTAAGGTAATATATACTTTATCCTATTATTGTGTAATCAATATAACATTCTACAATTTGTTCATTTATACCACCTCTAGGTGTACGATTATTAAGTAGATGTGGTAAATCTCCAAACTTCATTTTCCCACTAGTTACATAATAGGGTGTACTAGTACTATTACTTCTTGCAGTTACCGTACTACCTGAACCTCTGAATTCAAATATACTACCTCCCAAGTTGTTAGAACAATAAACATAGTGACTATACTCACTCCTATATGTTTCTATTATCCTTGGTGGAATTCTTTCTGGACCATCTAGTTCTTTTTCTCCAGCCATAATTCGCTCTTCAATAGGCATCCTTGGATCATTATCATACTCATATGGATCTCTTTCTCTTGGATCTCTTGGATCATGTGGATCATCTATAAAGATGTCTATAAACTCGGTTGTTTTAATTTTGCAATATGTTTTAGCCACTACAACCTTAGGTGTGAATCCAAATCCACTAACATAAAAATCTCCTTGTTCTTTAGCTTGCCTAAATACCTTGGTATTATGTCTGATTATCTCTGAGAACCAACTAAATGTTCTATTCGGTAGTTCCGAAGAAGTAGGTATTCCTTGTACCCCTACGCCAGCAAGAGCACTACCAAGACTCTTTTTTCCCTCACTGGCTAATTGAAAAGCCTGTTCAGCCTTTGCTAACGCTGAATTTGCGGTAGTTTTAGCCTGAGATGCAGTGGACTTAACCGTATTGAATTCTGTTGTATTAGCCTTTGAACTTGGATTAAAACTACTTTCAGTCCATACTTTACTCCCTAGAATGTATAACCCTACATCATCTTTAAATCTTGCCCACTCTCTATTATTATCCTCTGGTTCAGTTATTATCAAATCTTCTCCATTTGTTGATATTGCTGCTGCTGCTGTGTTACCTGTATCCATAAAAACTATTTTCTTTCCAACAGGAATTGTTAAATCTCCATTAATTGTTGTATCTCCATCTATTCTTCCACCCCCTTTATTAAACTTAGTTGATGTCAAACTTGAAATACTACTAGAATTTCTACTAACATTACCATTAGTTGTGTTTAAATTTGACTGTACTGTATCAGCTTTAGCCTTTGCTGCATTAGCAGTATTAATAGCACTTTCCGCACTTATATACGCTTTTTCTGCTCTAATCTCAGCTGTTCTTGCGTCTCTAATTGCTGCATCAGCTGTTGTCTCGGCGTTTACCGCCTTGCTTTCAGCTGTTTTTGCAGCATTATGAGCATCTATCCCTTTATTAAATGCTTGTTCCGCTCTTGTTTGTGCAGTTTGAGCTGCAACCTTACCTTCATTTGCTGAAGTGTAAGCTAAATCTGCTTTCTCTTGAGCTTTACGAGCGTCAGCAATACCTTTATTAGCTATACCTTCAACTTGAGTCACCTTAACTTTATCTTCCTTAGTCTCCATTTTAGCATTCAAGTTATTAATTGATGATTGTGCGCTCTCCATATCGTTTTTATTATTAATAATGGCATCTGCATTAATCTTAAGGTTTTTATCAATATAATCTGCATTATAATTAATATGATTAATATCCACAAAATCATCTGGTCGAGGTTTCAATAGCTTATAATTTTCTGTTTTTGGTATCCCTTCTATGATTTTATTATTATCTTCACTCATAGTTTCCCTCCTATATTTACGATATACTTGTCTTTTTTCTGCATTCACTCCATTTTAGTACAGCTATTTCCTTCCATTTTCGCTCTTTAAGATATGTCCACAACACAAAAGTATAAACAAAAGCATAGGTTATGTGTGCTGGTTTTATCTCATTTATTCTCTTTGATATCTCACTTATATTTTCCGGCACTCCATTTTCATCTGTAAACTTAATTTCAAAATGAAACTTATCAGGGAATTCAATAATTTCTGATGTACCTTTTGAATAAGATTTTGTTATATCCTCTATTAATTTAATAGTTGCCGTTCCTGATGCTCTTAACTTAGATCTAATATTGTCTTTCCTTAGATTTTCCTCTTTATCCTGTTCATGAAGCAACCCTAATATCTCTTCCCATTGAATGATTCCATCTCCATGGGCTGTTGATATACAAAGTTGTTTTTCCAATTCAATATTCTTCTCAGAGAGTTCTCTTATCATCTCAGGAAATACTGATATCATTAATGTCTGAAATTCATTCAAGTTATTCTTTTTTTCTTCTATATTATTACTCCCAATATATGAAACTAGGTATTCTGGTAGGTACTGATATACTCTATTTAATATATTATCAATATTAGTTTGAGTACTTTCAAATTCTTCATGGAGTTTTCTCAATCTCTCAATTGACTCATTAAGTAGTTCACTCATCTTTTCACCTCACCTTATGAATTCTTCTTGTCTTTGAGATTTATAGTAAAAACAGGAACCTCGTACTCTTCTAATCCTTTATTAGCATCACTTCCATTAATTCTTAATTGTTCATAATCCATAACCTGAGGTAATGATACTAAAAAAGCACCTATCATAGCTAAACTTATTTCTCCTTTTTGGAAAGCTATCTTTTTTCTATAATCTTCAAGTTTTATTCCAAAGTTTTCAATAGCATCATCAAATGTAGCACCATCTGAAAGCGAAATCAGACCTGTTATCTCTACAGGGATTTCCTTTGCAGATTTTACAATGACTTTAGCTCCAATAGGTCTATTCTTATCAATATGATTTTTGATCTCACTAATACTCTCCTGGCTTCTTATAGGATTCATTTCAGGTGATATTACCATGATAAGAACTTCTCCTACATTAATTAAAGTCTCTCCAACTCTAACTCCACGTTTTTTAAGATCACTATCACTAGTTGAATTTCCCTCTTCTGAATTTTTCACTTCTCCTAAAGCGTATATCCTTGCATCACCCACCGTTTTCACTTCTAATGCCCATTCCTTATAGTGAGTTATATTTCCAGAAGTTGCTGGATTCTGAAGCTTAAAAAGAAGCCTTCTTCTTAATGATTCATCGGACTCACAATCACTTCCCCCTGAAATACTTTTTATATTGCTAACTGATGTTATTCCTTTTACCTTAATAGGTAAAATTCTTAAACTCTCAGCTTCAACATTATATTTTTCTCCTATGTTTTGCGCTTCAACACTAACGTCTACATAACCTATTGCATCATCAATCTCAAACTCTTCAACAGTCTTGTAGATATATCCCTTAAACTCGTCATCTGTTTGTATTGCAATACCAATCGGATGTTTTCCTCCAGTTGAATTTCCATAAAATCTAACTTCTCCTTTTGCCTTTTCTCCTAATTTTCTTATTATTCCATATTCTTTTGCTCTATCTTCAAGTTCAACGCTATCCAAATTTTTTAAAAACATTTTATCTGAAACTCTTTGTAGATCAGAATATAAAATCGATAATTCGCAGCTCAAAGGAGAAATTACATCATAAATAAAAGTACCTTCAAATTTTGGAATATTAGAAGGTACCATATCAAGTAATCTTTTTCTTATATTATCTTCATTTTTATCAAACACTAATCTTCACCTCACTATAGGGTGTTACTACATCAAAACTCAAATTAACCTTCTCATCCTCTAAATCAATTTGTATGTTCTTTACTTTCTTAACATAAGGGTTTATCATAAGACACTCCTTTAAATGTTTAGGAATTATTTTTTCTAATGCTTGTTTTGTATACCCATTGCTTAAAATTTCCTGAAACTCCTGTCCATAATCCCAAGAATACGCTAAGTGTTTATACCGATCACTTTTAAGAATCTTGTATATCCATATTTTTATTGCTTCATTACCCTGGACTATCTTACATTTATTATACTTATCATACATAAATGTATTTTTTTCAAAATCCCACGCATATTCACTTGGATACGGAAGTTCAACTGAACCTTTATCTACTTCAACATTATTAGTATTATCAGCAAATTGCCTATCAAACTTTGGTAATATACTCATAGTTTCTTCACCCTACTTAAAACTATAAACTTACAAAGTTCATTAGTAGGCATAACTGCCACTAAGTCTCCAACTTTTAATGTATCAGTAAATATGAGCGTTGATTCTGCTTTAATCTCCTTCTCTTCTTTGTCTGCGGGCTCCATTATAACTATAGGACAGTTTTTTGTAGGTGCTCCAGACGTTATTTTAGAAACAAAATTATCCGGTTGTCTACTTAAACAATCTTTATATCCTTCACACTGTAATTCATCTAGCATCACAGTTCTACTATGTTCTGCTAAAAGATAATCTGCTACTAATAGATTATTCTTATCTATCTCTAAATCCCCAATTTTAATCACCAATGGATCCTCAGAAGATACTTCTCCAATCTGTATTGTAGGTGGATTGTACGCTGCTCCATAATTTTTCATCATAATAACCATTTCACCATATGGATCTCTATTCATCATATATATACCCCTTTTCATTGTATTTTTATTAAATTTTATTAACTAAAGATAAACTGGTTGTATATGAACATGCTCCAAAATTCCAAGTATGAGTATCACTTTCTATATACATTTCTCTACCGTCAATCTCTCCTATATATGGAATCTGAACCTTAACACTGTTACCACAAATACATTCAGAATTGCCAAGAATGTTTATAGATAATTTTTCTTGAACACCCTTCATCATATTTTTAGCTACTGCTCCAGAATTTTTCCCTTCTTCTTCTTCATAGTTATCTTGGAACACTCCATATTTTTTTATCCAATCATCCTGTTTTTCTTCTGCTGTACATTCTCCTTTTTCATCAAACACTTTAACTGTATTTATCATATCTTCTATTGAATCTGAGAAGCTAGTTGATAAAATATTATTCTTATAATCCAATTTCATTTTAGTGACAACTTTTCCTTTTTCTTGAACCTTAACTTTCTCATCTTTCATTGTGACTACATACTCTACTCCACTTTCAAGAGTTATATCATTTAATACCTTCTTTATAATAGAGAAAAATGATTCATTCTGAAAAATCCTATTTATCTGTGTGCTTGCACTAGGAATACTCCCTACTGATAATCCAGCCTCACCACAAACAGTATCCATAACCGAACTTAAAGATGCCTTCTGAAAATTGAAAGTACCATTAGATTTCAAAAGGTAAATTAGAAAGTCGTATGCCATAAGTGTGATTTCCTGAGAAGATGATATATCTCGTGTAAACACTATACCTTTAAATATTTCATCTTCATTGTCATCTTTCACACATATTATTGTTCCTGTTTTAGCTTTTAGCTTACCATGATTAGGATCATGTATTGGATAAGCTGCTCTTAAGGATAATTTTCTTGCGCACTGTTCTACGCTTCCTGATATTTCCATAGAACTACAAAATGAAGTAATATCTTCACTCTCTCCATTTTCATAAAGTGCAAATATTTCCATTTATTTACCTCCTCTATTAAAGCATAAGAACTTGTCCAGGATATATAAGATTAGGATTACTTCCAATGACACTTTTATTTTTATTGTATACCTCTCGCCATTTACTACCATCTCCATAAAATCTTTTTGATATTAAATACAAACAATCTCCTGGCTTAACTGTATAAGTTCTTGGAGTTTCTTTTTTTACTGTTCTTTTTAACTTCTCTTTAATATCATCTAAAATATCCTCAAGATTATTTTTCTTATCTCCATCATTGTATTTCTTATTGCTTGTTTTTTTCCCAGATATAGCAGTATACTCTTTCAACTCTATAGTAAAATACACATCACCTGTTCCATCTTTCTCTCCATAGGCAAAACTTTCAATAGAGCATTCCATATCTATATTAGTTTCGGTTATGAAAAACACTAATGATTCTTTATTTGTTAAACATTCTTCTAAGAGTTCAACATAATGATACGGTTTTTCATAATCACTATACTGACAAAATCCATAGTCATTATTAGGAAAAAAACTTGTAATTGAAACAGTAGATAATCTTTTCTGCCCTATTAAAGTTATTTCTCCTAAACCCTCAACCAATGTTGTTGAATTGTTATTTCCTTTTGTTACTGAAAAGTCTGCTGGAGGTACAGGTAATCTAAATTTATCTTTTTTCGTTTCAAACCAAAACTCCATTTTTTTCTCCCCCTATACCATATTTAACCCCGCATTTTTAATTTTAAATACTAGTTTATTAGTGATCTTATCAATATCAGCTTCTTCTCTTATAACGATTGTATCAGCTAATTTTGCAATATTAACCTTGGAAGACCCTCTATAGGAATTTGCTTCTTGCTTAGTTAAAACCCTTTCACCTTCATGTAAAATAGCTGGAAAGTTATCGTATGGAACTCTCTGAAGCCCAACTGCATAACCTTTAACATTATAGCTTGTATCACTATTGCTATCCTCATTACTATCTTTTTTGTTCTTTTTCTTTCCAAAGAAACCACCAATTTTATCAGCTACCCATCCAGTTGCCTTAGCTACAACTTTAAGAGCTTTTCCAATGCCTTCGAATATAGGTTTTAATATTCCCCATACAGTCTCAATAACACTCTGTATAGCTGGCCATGCAGCCATAAAGGCATCCATCATCAATCCAACAATACTAATGATTATTGAGAAAATTGGTTCAATTATTGAAAAAGCTACTGAAAGTACATCACTTATTACTGGCCACATCTTAGTCCACACTTGTGAAAGGAACTGAATAAATTTGATAAACTTCCCTATTAGAGGTTGAAGCTTATTAAATAGTTTCCCAATTACTTGAAATGCTTTTTTCATTATAGGGCCTAGCGACTGAAATATTTTAGTTATAACAGGTTTTAATCCTTCAAATATTTTCATCATACTTCCTACAACCTTCTTAACAACTTTCTGTATAGCGGGCATATTTTTCTTCACTGCACCCAGCACTATTCCTAAGAATCTTTTAATTCCTCCAGCAAATTTTTGAATTCCTTTTCTATTTTTCTCAATCCATTTTGTTATAGGTTTCAGTAGTTGACCTACAATAGGCATAAATGCAGCCATTACATCTCCAAGAAGTCCATTTATTAAATTATTCAACTTGGTTATTTGACCCATAGCCTCTTTAATACCTTTTGAACTCTTACCACCTCTGCCACCCTTTCCAGTACTTCTTGATTTCATAGCTGTAAAAGCTTTAGATACAAGTCCTGCTCCCATGGAAATAGGATTGAATTTCATAATACTTCCTAATCCTTTAAGAGACTTCATTCTACCTTTTATGGAACTGAATACTCCTTTGGTTTTATCTTTAAGTGTGATTGTTGCAGCAAAGTTTCTTTTTCCAAAATCAGTTAAATTACGTTTTATGGAGTTGAACTTGTTTTTGCCTCTATTTTTAACATCAACCATCATCTTAATAGATTTTCTTGCACCTTCAGGTAATGGAATTTTAGGTGTTTGGACCTCTGTCTTTAATTTAATAATTTTAATCTTAAACTCATCCATCTTAGGCGATTTAATTCTTGTTTTCAATTCAATCATCTTAGTTTTAAATTCAACCATTTTAGGAGATTCAATTTTTGTGTTAATTTTTATGTCTCCTATACCTTTTTTAAGTTTATCTAATGAACCTCTTAATTTGCTAGTTTTATTAATACTTTCTTCAGTTTCTTTTGTCATATTCTTCATTGTTAAATTTTTAAGTGAATTCTTTAATTCATTAAAGGAATTTTTTAGATTTTTTCCCTTGTTAATTGAATTTCCTATATCATCTTTTAATCCCTTAATATCGATACTTTTACTACTCTTAACAACTTCATCGAAGGATTCCTTAAGTTTTTTTCCTTGGGTAATAGCTTTTGAAATCTGATCTTTTACTTCCCCTATAGGAATGTTTCTTATACTAGTTTTGAATATACTAAAAGCTTGACCTAACTCTTGGCCTTTTGAAATACTATTCATAATTCCTGCTCCTAGATTATCCATTGAAATTTCTCCAAGACTTCCAGTGAACTCTCCAAAGGTTCCTTTAAGATTTTTACCTTTATCGATACTCTCAATAATCCCTGTTTTTACTCCTGTTATATTGATGTTCTTAACTGTCCCTGTGAAATCCTTAAAAGAACTTCTAAGCTCATTACTCTTATCAATTGTCTGTTGTACCTGTTGAGTAACATCATTGAATCTAATATTAGCTATACTCTTTGCAAATTCATCAAAATTACCCTTAACACTTGATCCTTTAACCTTTACTTCTTCAATTCCTGATTTCACTCCATCTAAAGAGATATTTGTCACACTTCCAACAAGTTCTGTAAATACACCTTTAAGTTCTTTTCCACTAGAAATTGAATTATTTATATCATTTTTAATCTTATGGACAGCCACATTATCAACAATATTAGAGAAGCTCTTTACTTCATTAAGAATACTGTTATTAAATTGTAACTTATTCATTTTCCCCTCTAAATCTTTAACTTTTATAGATGCTACATTTATAGTATTAGTGAGTTTCTTTACTGAGTCGGTGATATTTTCAATCATAATATCATCCTCCTTTATTCTTCCCCTAGAAGGGGACAATAAGATTTTCTCTTGCTCCTCTCCTTAATTTCATATTCATAAAATGCTCTCACAACAATTTTTTCACCATTTGACATATTATAAAAAACTGATGGTCTTACCCCTTTCCTACTCCAGTAGTAATACATCATTTCAGTAAATCCATCAGTTTCTATTAGTTTTTTATTTCAATAACCGTATCACCCTTAAATCCTGATATATCACTTATAACTCCATATAAACTTGAAATTTCCCCTGGTAGTAGTAACTTTTTAACAAGTTCTTTTGGTGTGACTGCACCAAACTTCTCTAGTAACTCTTTACTCTTTAAACTAGGTTCTTTCACCCCTTCTAATATAGTAAAAATCTGTAATTCATTAGTATCAAGACTATCAAATTCCCCATTACTATTCATATGGATTGCGCTATCTTGAATTTCTCCGAATTTTTCTGCATCTAAAGCTTCACATTTAAAAACAACTTTTTCTTCTAGAATCTCTGATAATCTCTTTACCTCAACCTCTTTCATAGGTTTTTTTATTTTATCCAAATCTACCTTTAATAATAAATCTAATGTACTTTTACTCATTAATATCTCCTCCATTAATTAATTTTAAAAAAGCAATGAGGTATTTACCTCATTGCTGAATTTGTTGAAACTCTGATAATAACATTGATCTAACTCTATAATAAATATAATCTATTAGATAGTATCAAGATATTCATAATCAGTGAAGGTGAATGGCACCTCTACTGTTCCTGGCTTACCTGCTTCCCAGTCTAAAAGTGTTAAATCATCAAAATTTACGTTTTTAAGAACGACTCTTTCCGCTCCATATGAATCTGGATCTTCTAATTTACTTATTATTGTAAATCTTAAATCTTGTCCTTTTTTAGCCTTATCCCCTAACATTTTTGCAATTCTTGAGTTAACCTTATGCAGTTTCATTGATCCTTTGCATTTATATCCTACTGTTTTTGTTTCTGTTGCAAAGGAACCACAGATTTTTATCTCTTCCTTTTTAAATTCAACTTTTGCTTTAAGTCCAAAACATTCTGCAAGTTTATCTGAATCTAACCAACATTCTCCCCAAGTACCATTAATTATTCTCTTTGATTCCATTTATAACTCCTCCTTATTCTCTTTATTTGCTGTTTACATATTAATATTAAATGTTATCTCTTCCATTGCATCTACTATCTTTATCTCACTAACTAAGAATACTTGATCCTTTGTATTTGCTGCTTTAAGCTGTTGTTCATTCATTAAATCAACCTCTTCACCTATTCCCTTTAAGAAGGAAGTTTGAAGATCCATATCAATTCCCACTGTATTCATATCTTTATCAAGTATTTGCTCTCTCTCAAGTTGCTCGAAATAAACTTTTATTGCTGTTATCAAGAGACACTTGTTATCATATGTGTTTGGCATTTTACCGATATAATTATCTTCAATCAATCTTCTAATATCTGTTTCTATCATATCCATTGTGTCAACAATTTTGATTTTCTTGAAATCACTACCTTTGTTTGGAGTAGTTTGAGTTAAAGAGTTGACTCCTCTTGCTATCTTCACCTTTTCTCCATCATTGATTAAGATTAATTCACCATTATCAATTTTTTTATTCGCCTCTTCCTTACTTAATTTGCCTACACTAACAACTTCCGGTAACACCTGATAAGTAGCACTCATATTTAAAGGTAATCCTGCTAATACTCCTGCTATTCTTGAACAGTAATCTACAGCTTTATATTCACTAATTGAGCCACCTTCTTCAACTTTAATTTCTGTTGAAGTAAATTTGATTATACCTTCATTATTTTCTGAACACGATGGTAATACTGCCTTAACCCTAATATTTTCATTTGTTCTTAATCCAATTACCCATGTAGCTATTACTGAAACATCAGCTTCATTAATAGCTGGAACAGCAATATAATTAAAATTGACTGATTCAAAATACCCCATTGGCTCATTATAATCTGCTGCAGTATTTTGCTGAACAAAAGCAATTACCTTACTTGGTGGATTTACTGTACCCTTCAAAGCCAGTGCAATTTGTTTCTTATTATAATCTGATAAATCTGTAGGAATATCTGTTATTGACTTTATGTTGTGAGGACCAATTCCGCTAGTATCCCTTAAAATTAAAGCAACAACACCTTTTTGAGCTCTCTTTACTAACGCTGTAGCAGCTTGTTTAAAATTAATATCAATTCTTGGTAATCCCATTTTTACCCCTCCTGTATTTTAAACCTAATTTTTTGAGCAACTTCACTCTCCTCTTCTTTTGTGATTTCATCAGTTATATCCAATAAAATTTCAATATAAAAACCAACATCCTCATCTGTTATATAACTTAACGCCTCATCCTTTGTACCTCCCTTCATTTCAATGATTGTAATTTTTCTTTCTCCAACTTCTAAGTATCCAGTTGAAAAAAGACTCTTAAGTTTATCATAAACAGAAAACTTGGATATCCACTCTGGGCTCTTACTCGTCCTTAGTTCTTTATAGACGATCCTTATCTTTACTTTATCCCTGTGGAACCTCATTCCCAGGTTCTCTGTTATGCTCTCCATGAAAATTAAATAGAAGCTATTTTTACTTAGCTCCTGGTTAAAGTTATTAAGTTTTATGTCAATATCTTTGAATGAACTCTGTAAAATTGTACTAATTGAATCAATAATCCTTTCTAACATAATTAATTCCTCCATTTTTATAATAAAACAACCCTTATAAAAGGGTTGAATTTTCCAATATTAAGCTTGTCCTCATATGTTACTGAATATATCCCATAGCTCTAGCAAATGATTCAAAGGCTTTGTTTCTCAATGTATAATATTGTTTTTTGCTAATAGAATTTTCTTCAAGTATTTCTTCTCTACTGTATTCGAAAAAATACCTCTGTTCAATTAATAATTTTATTTTATCTCTAAGTCTCTCCATTACCTTGTCAATAGTGTTAACTTTTCTTTTTAACTCCATCATTAACTCAGCCTCAAGTTCAACTTTACTACTAAAACTATTTCCACTCTTTCCACTTCCAAAATTCATCCCTCTGTTATCTAAAGCTGAATTACATTCTATTTTTATTACCCAATCTTGATAACACTTAAGATCATTTTCTACCATTTTTATTACTCTATTTTCAAGCTTCATTTCTTTACCCCCAATCAAATATCTAATTAACTCCTTATACACATTATATTACCAACATTACTATTAAGTCTATGTTTTTGATCCCTTATAATCACCTTTTTGTATAACATTATACTTTTAGTATTCTTCTTTATTAATTATGATATATTTCTTTCTCAAATACTTCTATCATTCTTCTTATCACTACATATAATTCTTTCTTTGATAACTTATTATCTTTTAGCAAACTTTCTCTATTATGCTCGTAAAAGTATTTCCCTTCTATAACCTTTTTATTTTTATCTGATAGTCTATTAAGAATTTTTTTAATTATAAGAACTTTTCTTTTAATATTAATTAATTCTGTATCACCCATATCCTCAATGTTCCCATATATTAATTCAATACTTTCTATTCTTATATTCCAATCCAAGTAACACCTAAGATCATTCTCTACTTTTTCCCTATACATGCATCCTTTCATTTTGCACCACCCTATTTTCACTTAAATTCAACATATTAGTTTTTAACTCTAAATATAAATCATCTAACTCAGATTCTGAAAGATTAACCTCATTTAACTTAGTAATCACATATTCCTTTAAACTCGTGTCATTCATCCCAATCTCTCCCCCTTGTTTATTGAAAACTTCATTTATTTGAGTTCATTTTTAAAATTAGCTTATTTTTCCTTTATACACATTATATAACTACTTTTTCTAGTTTGTCTATACTTTAGTCCCCTTTTAATATCTTTTTTGTAATCATTTCTCCTTACAATATATTTTTTCATCATTATCATTATACTTCAACAACGAATTCTCTACTTTTATTACATTTCTCAACTTAAAGTATATTTTTAGTCGTTTTATTACTAAAATCACTTTTTTAAATATTTTTTATATAGAAGTTGTTAGTGTTCCCTTTTTGTTCGCACCACTTTTAATATAGAATATATATTGACTACGTAAAATATTATTCTTTTGGTTATGTTTGATAATTATTGAAATCAACATTAAATCTAGGAATTTTATATTATTTAACCTGTAAAAAACTACATATTATACCCATATATGATTAGGAGGATTATTATGAATATTGAAATAGGCGAGAAATTGTCTGAGCTAAGAAAAAATAACAACTATACCCAAAAACGACTTGCAGAATTGCTTGGAGTTAAACCAGCCACAATAGGTCATTGGGAGCAAAACAGAAATGAACCATCATATGAAATGTTAAAGAAAATCACTGCTCTTTATAAAATTTCGTTATCTGAATTATTTGAAGAACCAATTGATTCAAATAATAATGTTAATACCAGCACAAAAAATTTCCTATTATGCAAAATAATCGATATGCTTATTGATGAGGGGCTAATACAATCTAATTCTCAACCAACTTTTGAAGAACTTGATTCAATAAGTCAAAATATGATTAAAGCTGCTCTAGATAAAATACTAGTAGATACTTATAATAAACATATTAAATAAATGATATTAATATAGTTTTCCAACATATCTTCCTTGGAAAACTATTTATATTTATTCATTTCTTTACATTGTTATGTTCTTATGATAAAATTATGAAAATTTTAGTTTTTAACACGAGGAGGATATTATGGATTATATTCTTGAAAAAAAATTGAAAGAACTATTAAATTCTTTCAATAAAATCAACAAGGAAATTAAATGGACAAGCCCTTTTATTATGCATCTTCTAGCTTTTCATTACCTCTTCAATGGCAATGATTTTAATAAGACTAAATTCTTAGAATTTAAAAAACATATTAAAGCCTCAACTAATTTAACATCAGTATTCAGAACTGATATTAATATGTCAATTGTATCTTCTTGTTGTATAAATGCACTTGATTCAAAAGCTCAATTTACAAAAACATTAGAAATCTCTCATTACTTAATTAAATCTGGCTTTAAAAATTGGAGTTCTCTGCCTATCTGTTCATGCTACTTAGCCAAATTTTTAAAAGATGAAAATTTGGAAAATCTATGTGAAAGAGCTAATACTATGTATTTAAAAATGACTAATCGTTCTAGTTTATTATCCTTATATGAAAATTCCTCTTTTGCTATTCTGTTATCAATTGACTGTATTGATGTTGATGCTAAATTAGATAGAATTGAAGTTTTATATAATTATCTTAAAGAATTGACTTTTGATGAAGATGAAAATCTTCAGATAATGACTTATATTTTATCTTCATCTACTATTTCAAATACAGAACTCATTCACAAATGCTTTCAGCTTTATAAGTTATTGAGCAATTCTTTTCAATTAAAAACCTTATCATACCCTTACATTGCTCTTTTAAGTCTTTTTAATAAAGATAATATCGAAATATTAAATGATGTATCGGATGTTTATTCTTATATTAAAAACTCTTCATTATTTGACTCTATGAATGATGAATATCTTCTTTTTGTTTCTATTAGCTTTATAATCTGCTATTATACTTACACTATCATAGATAACTCAGAAAATAAAACTACAGTTTCAGTGAATAAAAATTCAATTTTTGTTTTTCTAACAGAGCTATTGATTATTTCAATAAATCATTTATCAAGTAAAATAGGAGAACAAAGGCACGCGCTGAGTGCACAATAAAAACTAAAAACCTTTAAAAGAAGTTGAGAATGGTGAGTGTAGAGTGGTGAACAACTATCCACTCTACACAATGTTTTTAATTTTTTTGGCGTCACTATATCTTGAAAAATTTTATAGCAGTTTCTGCTTTTATTTCATCCATATCATCAAGTTTATATATATAATCAATAACAGCAGTTGAAATACTGACCCCTTCATTTCCCATTTGTGCTATATTAATAAGTTCTTTTACTTCACTTACTTTAACATTCTTGTCAAACAGCGCCAAAAGATTATATTCAAATAGTTTAAGTAATATATCCTTAACATTCTCCCATTGATCAATATTTTTGATTCTTATTCCAATTTGCCTCGTAAGTTTGCTAGTTATTTCATTAATTTTTTCAATAACATTATCATATATAAAATTAATCGAATCCACTTCTACAAATAATTTTGCAATAACATACATAATATCTTTTTTTATTACATCTCCATGTTCATCACAACGATTAATATAAAGGTCATCAAAATTATTTTCCTCAAATCTATCTTTAATGAATGTTATAAATGTTTCAAAATCTTCAGCGTTATTTCCAAGTTCAATTTCAAATAAAACTCTGAAAAATAAATTCCACTGAAATTCCTCATTCAACATTTCTAGTATTCTATTACCTAATATTTCACAGAATTCATCTTCAAATTTAACTTCTCGTTCAAATTCAAGTTCACTATTAAATTGAACTTTATTCCTCCCTATCTCATTTAACCTTGTGAATGTTTTTAATATTATATGATTATATTCGCTAAGATTATCTGCATTATTACTTCTAAAGATATACTTCATAATAGTGTCACATGATTTTTTAAAATCTACCACAACACCTATACTTGTTTTCATTTTATTTGAGTATATCTCATAGATCATTTTAGATAATAATAATTCCAACTGAACTTTCCTTACTTCCGGATCCCCCGAATTTGCCTCATTAAACTGATTATATACAATCTGTAATTGATTATCTATCATTGTAAGATTCTTTTTTATAGAAGCCATTATATCCTTTAAAAAGCCATCCCACATCATATAATTATTGTTTTTATAAATAACTTTATGTTCAATCTCTCCCCAAAATGTATTTACAAGAGACTTAATCTGCAACTCAAAATTATACTTGTCACCATTATCTAGATAAACCCCATCTATTCTATAAATCTTAAATCCATTTTTCTGCTCTTGAGGTTGTTTACCATCTAGTTCTAGACGTATTCTACTATCTAACTCGTTATACGAATATCCCTCAATATCTCTCTTATTAAAATGATTTTTTAATATTTTATATACTCTCTTCTCATCTTCTATGAATCTACATTCAATTCGCACACCCAAAAGATCAGATAGATTTTCTATTACCCCCTGTGGAGAATTATATTTTTTATAATAATTATTTCTTAATATTTTTTCCTTAAGTGATTCATTTCCTTTTACTCTAGAATTTACATTCATATATCCCTCATTATTTAAAATCAATATTTCTTGAAAGTAAGCAGATAATTCTATAGAAATCTCATTTAATATATTTCTTTTATCTTCTAGCAAATTATTTACTTCATCAATGAAATTAAAAACTTTCAACTCCATATTTCTCCTCCTCGGTTCTCCTCAATGTATTCAATATTTGTCCCTTATACTTATTCAATTATAAGTTTATCATAACTATTGATGCAATCCTATAGATTCAAGATTAATCAAAATTTAATCCTCTATTAACATTTTGAGCTAAATTCATAATAAATTAAACCCCTTACTTATTCAAGAAAAACTTGTCGTCAAATTTTTCTTGACGTTATTTCAATGATAATTTATACTTACATTAACATCAAAATATTTTTGACGTTATTCAATAATTATAGTATAGTCGGAAAACAATAAATGGTATTTGTTAAATATAGGATATTTTTATAGGGTATGAGTATTTTTTATTAGTCATTGATTTTTGAGCATGACAAAAAAGCCTTTTAAACTCAATTTTTAAAAAGCCGATAGGCTTGTGCGATGTTTAAAATAAATTAAGCAGCGTTAACTGCTAATTGAGGGAAAATATCTGATAAATTAACTTGTTTTTCAGATGCCCATGCGTCAATATAACAACAGAACGCTCCAAGGAAAACTCTAACCATTCTTCGTTCAATGGTATAAACAATAGCATCTTCAGCATGAAAATCATTGTTTATTCTGTTCCAACACCTTTCGGTTGTTGTGCGAGTTTTATAATGTTTTCGCCAAAGCGGAGAGTTCCTTAGTATTGGAGTAAAATATCTTGGATTGTCTTTTGTCTTAGTATAGTAAGTTTTTTTACTCTCCATTGGACATTGGACACAGCTATCGCATTGAACTGGAAATAACCATTTATGTCTGTATTCTTTTCTGACAATTCCCCAATTACGAAGTTTATGACCATATGCTTTGCAATGAGGTATTCCATTTTCATCAAGATAGATATATTCATTTTTGGAATTTGGTTTTGAACTTCGTGGATTTAAATCGATTATTGGGCTAATTCCATGGTGCATGTTGAAAAGATAAAATGAAGAAACATCATATGCAGAGTCATAAATAGCAGCATGGAAATCTATTTCTGAGTATAAATCAATAAGCTCTTTTAATGCATAAACTCCAGTAACAGAATCATGGCGTTTAGCATTTACAAATTTAATATGGATAGGCAAACTGTAAAAACTATCAGAAGCTGTAAAGCCATGATATGTATGTCCATAAAAGTATTTCTCGTTGAAGCTATCCCAACCCCAGGTGGCACTGGGGTCAGTAAATTTGCGAAGGCAATCGCATCTTTTACCAGGAGTTAGTTTGCAATCACATACTTTTTTCCCATAAGGCGAAGCCTGTGTCGGTATACATGTCCCATCAGCAGCAATATTAAACTTTGAGGGATCTCCTAAAATTCCTAAGTTTAATGAAGGAATAACAAAGAGGTTTTTAAGAATTTGGTTTAGTGTGGATTCTACTTTTGAAGGGAGTTTAGAATCTTCATACTTTAAAACTCTCGTAATTATACGGTCTACGACCCCTGCTTTTGAAGTTTTCATCTTTTGGTTTTTCTTTTGTTTTTTACGGGGTTTACGTTGAACTTTTTTTAGTTTGTTTTTATAAAAACTTTTATCTGCATCAACTAGCCTATCCATAAAATCATAAAAAGTTCCTACTCCTGGAACAGTATCAGCAGATATTTTATCAGTTTCCTTAATAGAAATACATGCTGGAATGAATCCAGATAAAATTGCATAAAAGGGGTCGGAACGTAGGAGTTTAACCCATCTTGATATGCTAGTTATCTTTGCATAAGACATTAAGATTAATGATCTAAATAGTGCGACAGCATCCTTAGGTGGAATTCCCTGATTAGACTTTGAATAGGAATTTTTTAATATATCAATTATACCTGTAAGGTCGCAAGAACATATCTTTTTGAGCACAGAGCTACGCTCTAAAAGAGTTATACTTTGACCTGTTTGGATATAAAATTTGTCCAAATAAGATTCAACAAATTTTTGATAAATAACGTGAGAATACTTGAGTTTTAGCATGAAATCACTCCTTGAAATTAGATGTAAATAATATCCATATTTCATTTTACGATTTATTGCCATTTGTCAAGAGAAAATTTTCACGTATTAAATAAAACAAGTGATTCTTGGGGTGAAATGAAATTTCATTGAAATTAAGATTATTTAATATCAATTGTTCAGGAGTTTCCGAGAGTCCTATAATTATTTAATGGGGGGATATTCATGAAAAAAAATAATGAAAATTCAGTTTCACTAATCAATATCGTAAAAAATTATAAAGATTATTCAAAACTATTTACTGCTAACCTAATTTCAAGATTTGGGGATTCTCTTGATGCAATAGCATACTCATATATGGTTTATGCTTTAACAGGCTCAAAAGCATTACTTGCATTAGTTTTCTTATTTAACGCCTTACCAAGTATACTAATAAGTTCTTTCGCTGGAGCCGCTGTTGATTTCTTCTCAAAGAAGAAGATTGTTATTTTAGGTGATATACTTAGATGTTCCGTAGTAACCATAACTGCTGTGCTTTTTATGATAAACAGTCTTGAAGTTTGGCAGATACTAATGTTTACATTGATAAACTCTGTAATTGAATCATTTGTATCACCTAGTAAGTTTGCTACTATTCCTAGATTAATCGATGAAAAATATTACCTCTTGGTTAATTCATCTCTTCAATCTGTTGTGAAATTTGTTGAGTTGGTTGGAATGGGTATAGCGGGTCTTCTTATTGGTACATTAGGAATTCCTTTTATTATGGGAGTTGACGCTTTAACTTTCTTCATATCAGCAGTAATAATCTTAACAGTTAAATTTCCAACTGAAGAAAAGAAACCATTTACAATTAAAGGCTACTTTAAATCCTATGGTGAAGGTTTCAAATATATATTTAATAAAAGAATCATTTTAACCCTTGTATTAAGCTTAGCTATATTTAATTTTTTACTTACTCCAGTAAGTATATTCAATCCAGCATATATAGATGAGATTCTTAAAATGGGTCCCGAAGGGTTAAGTTATTTCGGTATTTCCTTTTCTCTAGGAAATATTTTAGGAGCAATCCTAGCTGGAACTTTTGGAAAGAAAATTGGTTACACGATGATGATGTTCATTGGATTATTCTTTACAGGAATATTTTACACTGTATTTGCCATACCAGGATTCACTTCTATTGTTTCACCAAAGCTACTAGCATTCTCCTCAATTGCACTTATTGGAATTGCAATACCTTTTGCTAATGCTGCATTATCAACTATTTTGATGACAATCATTCCAGAAGAAATGCTAGCTAGAATTGGTTCATTCCTTGGTATGTTTATGAACTCTGCACTTCCATTGGGTTCTGTAATATTTGGTGCACTTATACTTACAACCTCTCTACAAACTTTAATTCTAGTTACAGGTATATGTGTTGTGATATTTAGTTTCGTACCAACCATAGTATACTCAAAGTTTATTAAAAGCGAAGCTGCTCCAAGCGATATTACTTTAAATGAAGCACCAGCTTCTTAAAATTTATTATATTAACAAATATAATAAGTATATAGTATTTATAATAAAGTAATGTTACTATAATTGTGGGTGATATTATTTATGATAGAAAAATTAATTGTAAAATCAAGAGAAGAAATAAAAATCATGTCAGATCCATATAGAGTAGAGATAATAAATATAATGAAGAACCATGGTTCTCCAATGACAGTTAAGGAAATTGCAGAAAAAATGGGAGAGCCTCATGGAAAAGTATATTATCATATTAAGAAATTCGAAAAAATTGATGCTGTCGTTATTCATCACACTAAGAATATAAAAGGTATTACTGCTAAATATTATGTTCTTAATTTTAAAGAATTAATTATTTCCCCTTCTACTTCTGCAAATTCGGATTTATCAGCTGATTTTGCAATAAACCAAAGCTTAAACATGGTTGGTAGTTATTATGACTCTAGTAAGAAGGATTTCTTAAATTTTTATAAGAAACTTCTTGAAGAATCTAAAAGGGAGGATTTATCTCCTGAAGAGAAATCAAAATTTGAAAAGAAAGATGATCCTAATAAATATGGTATTTTGCAGAACTCCGTATTACATTTCACAGAAGAAGAGTATGAAACCTTCATGCTAGATCTGAAATCTTTGATTAGTAAATACGATAATGATGATACCACTAAGCCTTATAAGAAAAATTTCTTCTTCACACTCTATTCAAATGACTAAAAGGATAAACTCAAGTGTTTAAATAAACTTGAGTTTATCCTTTTTGTTTTTCTGCTTATTAGTATAAATAGAATTACTCATTAAATTTTGATATTAGGTTACACTATATATATTAAATATAATACTTATAAAAAAAATTGATGACTTATTAAATATAGAATTGGAGAAACAAATAATGAATAAAGAAGTTATTTCTGATAAACAAGGCACATCCCTTATGATTTTATTTATAATAGGAACCTCTATAATATATGCATCAGGCATAAAAGCTAAACAGGATATGTGGATAGCCATCATTTTATCCTTATTAGCAGCATTGCCTCTAGCAATTATGTGTGCCCGTTTACATTATCTCTTTCCAGGAAAACAATTATTTGATATTTGCGAACTATGTTTTGGTAGATTTATTGGTAAGGTAATTACCGCTTTATATATATGGTTTATTTTTCATACTGGAGTATCGGTTATATTGAATTTGAATATCTTTATTACCACAGTTTCTCTTCTTAATACTCCTAGAATAATTCCTTTGACATGTATACTTATATTATGCGCTTGGGTAGTAAAAGAAGGAATTGAGGTGCTGGGTAGATGGTCGTCCCTTTTTGTAGTTGTATCTATTGTCTTTGTATTCACTACAATATTACTTTTAATTCCTCAAATGAGTGTAAAAAACATCCTACCTATATTAAACAATGGTATAGCACCAGTTTTAAAGGGTGCTTTGGGGACATATGCTTTTCCATTTACACAAATAGTATTATTCACGATTGCCTTTTCAAACTTTGAAAGCAAAAAATCTCCTTATAAGATTTATATAAAGAGTTTATTAATAGGAGGTATATTTATCCTTTTGATTTCATTGACAAATATTTTTGTTTTAGGAATTGATGCAGCTTCAAGAGTGTATTATCCTTCATACTCAAGTTCTCTAAGAGTAGATATCGGTGAATTGATACAAAGGGTTGAAATAATAATTTCTGGTGGATTCGTTATTGGCGCCTTCGCAAAGGGAAGTGTATATTTATTATCTGCTTGTAAAGCAATTGCCTGCTTATTTGATTGTAAAGACTATAGATTCATAGTAATTCCGGTGGCTTTGCTTATGATCAGTTTTTCTTCTTATACATATAGCAATATAATGGAATATTTTTATTGGATATTAGAATTATGGACAGTTTATTATGCTCTACCTTTTCAAATTATTACACCAATTATTATATGGATCTTTGCTGAAATAAAAAGCAGAAAATTGATAAACAATTCAAATGACATATAAAATTTTTCAGTTGACATTTATATAATTTTTAAATATTATATCAATAATATAATATTTAAAATACGTTGATGAGAATAGTACATATAATATTTTTTTACAGAGAAAAGACATATGATGAGAGTCTTTAAAAAATATATATGGAACCTACCTCTAAGTACTGTGTGATAAAACACAGGGGCTTGCTCTCCATACGAGTTGAAAGAGGATATATTTATTTTTTTATTAAACATTTAAATATATCAACTAGGGTGGTAACGCCGACTATTTATTCTCGGTCCCTTTTAGGGATGGAGTTTTTTTTGATTCAAAATATATATTTAAGGAAGGAGCATGGAAATGAGTAAAAACAAAAAACTTGTTCAAGAGATCACATCCATGGATGTAGATTTTGCAAAATGGTATACTGACGTAGTAAAAAAAGCGGATTTAATTGATTATTCAAGTGTAAGGGGTTGTATGATAATCAAACCCTACGGATATGCAATATAGGAATTATTACAAAGCCAACTAGATTCAAAACTAAAGGAAACAGGTCATAAGAATGTTTATATGCCAATGTTTATACCAGAAAGCTTACTTGAAAAGGAAAAAGATCACGTAGAAGGTTTTGCTCCTGAAGTTGCATGGGTAACCCATGGAGGACACGAAAAATTAACTGAAAGGTTATGCGTAAGACCAACATCTGAGACACGGTTCTGTGAACACTATGCAAATGATATACAGTCGTACAGAGATCTTCCACGCCTTTATAATCAATGGTGTTCTGTTGTTCGTTGGGAAAAAACAACTCGTCCATTTTTGAGATCACTTGAGTTCTTATGGCAGGAAGGTCATACAGCACATGCCACTGCTAAAGAAGCACAAGAAGAGACTCTTAAAATACTTAATTTATACTCAGACTTCTGTGAAAGTATATTGGCAATTCCTATGATTAAAGGACAGAAAACTGATAAAGAAAAATTTGCTGGTGCACTTAGAACATACACTATTGAAAGCTTAATGCATGACGGAAAAGCGCTTCAATCTGGAACTACTCATAATTTTGGTGATGGCTTTTCAAAAGCATTTGGTATTCAGTACACAGATAAAGAAAACAATCTATCATATGTACATCAAACTTCTTGGGGAGTAACTACTAGACTTATTGGGGCTCTTATAATGGTCCATGGAGATGACAGTGGCCTTATTGTACCGCCAAAGATAGCGCCTACTCAACTTGCAATAATCCCTATCGCTCAACATAAAGAAGGTGTCTTAGAGAAATCTCATGAGTTAAAAAGACAACTATCTCAAATTGTGCGTGTTGATTTAGATGATAGTGATAAGAGCCCAGGATGGAAATTCAGTGAATGCGAGATGAAAGGAATACCACTAAGACTAGAAATAGGACCAAAAGATATTGAAAAAGGTGAGGCTGTTCTGGTTCGTCGAGATACAAGAGAGAAGATAATTATTTCTCTTAATGAAGTAGATGAAAAGGTTCTAGAAACATTAGATATAATTCAGAAAGAACTTCTGGAAAAAGCGAGAGTTCATAGAGATGAGCATACTTATTCAGCTAAAAATCTTGACCAACTAAAAGCAATTCTTGAAAAAACTCCAGGTTTTATCAAAGGAATGTGGTGCGGAGACCGCGCTTGCGAAGATAAAATCAAAGAAGAAACAGGTGCTACTTCTAGATGTATGCCTTTTGAAGGAGAATCAATAGGAGATACATGTGTATGCTGCGGAAGATCTTCTGAAAAGTTGGTGCCATTGTCACCAACTTTTTTATTTTTAATATAACTTTTATTTACTATTATAGTTTTATTAAACTCTCAACTATGTTTTTACTACTTAATCGATACCATACTGACCTGTACTACTTTCTTTAAAATATTCAAATTTAGGTGGATTAAAAGTGAAGATAATAAATATAACTAAATTTATAAATATTAAAATCACACCAACATACCAAAGAACCTTATTATCTGCAAGTTTACTACTAATGTAGTAAGCCGCAATTTGACCTGCAGCTATTCCTAAAAAATAAGCTACTAAATGTACTACCATCATTATTTCAAATGAAGCATCAGGCATAACTATGTGAGTTATTTCAATTAGTCCAAAACATACTACTATAAGTACTATAACTCCTACCATTCTACTAAAAAGATAGTTATTAACTTCATTCTTTATAAATGGATATTGAATTGCTCCATATATGAATACAGGGGCAAGACCTAACTTCCAATGTTCCCACATACTCTCATTCACAGGAGCTATCATCCCAATAATTTTATTTTCTCCTAGTATATCATATATGTCGTGCCATAGACTTCCTATTAAAAATATAGCTATAATTCCAAGTATCTCCCACTTCATATGTTTACTTATTTTCATTTTAATTTTCCCCACTTTAATATTAAGACTTCAGAATAATACGCTTCAAAAATCAGATGGAAGCGGATCTATTATTTTCGCTAAAGAATTAAGCGAGTCTTATGACTCAGATACTCATAGAAGAAGAACAACCTACAAAGACATAGGTTTCTATGGTATCCCTAATGTAAGAGATGTTGAGAATATCATTAATTCTAATATATCAGGAAATCTTTCTCCATCAAAATTCAACAATACTGCTCAAATATCAAAAGGTTTTAAAGATGATTCTGTAAGCTATTAATTATTAAAAAAGAAGTTGAGAATGGTGAGTTGAGATTTGAGAACAATGAGTAAACCTTCCTTGTTCTGTAGAACTATACAATTAAAATTTCTCGAAGAGAAATGTCCATCGTTCTCAACTCTCAATTCTAAACTCTCAACTATTTTTTAAGAAAGTTTTTCTCCATATATAATATTAAAGTATTCTTCATCTGAAATAATCTCAATATTATATCCTTTTTCAATTAAGCTTTCAGCTTTTCTATATTTAGTACTCTTATTACTATTACTTAATTTATCTTTTCCCTTTATACCAGTAACTAAATAATCTGTCTTCCTAGTTACACTGCTACCTGCAATCCCACTTGCAGCTCTTACAGATGCCATAGCTTCTATTCTTGACATTGACCCTAGAGGTCCAGTAAACACAACTGTCTTATCTTTTAATGAATCAATTATAACTCTCTTTCTCTGTGAAGCTTCAATATACTTTCTTCTTATCTCAAATCCCTTTATAACACTTTTGGACTTTCCACAAGAATTGTATCCCCCTTCAAAGACATTCCCAACTCTTATGAAAAGTTTATTTTCTATATCATCACAGTTATTTATCTCAAGATCAGTACACATATCTATAAAAATTCTTGCTGCTGCAGTTGCATCTTCACTAGCATGGTGATGTTTGAACTCTATTCCAAGAGCTCTGGCTATAGTATTTAATTTATAATTTACTACACCCTCATAGTAATTTTTACTCATAACCACAGTACACGCATACTGAAATGATGGATAAGGAATATTGTATGTATCCAATGTTCTTCTGAGTACACTAATATCAAAGGCAGCATTATGCGCAATTACAAACTTGCCTTGAAGATACGGCTTAATCTCCTCCCATACTTCATCAAAGGTCGGTTCATTCTCCACATCCTCTTCAGTAATCCCATGAATCCAAATATTCATAGGTGCAAATCTATTCTCATAAGGTTTTATCAACCAATACTTCTCCTGAACAACTTCCCCACCTTCAACAACTGTAATACCTAGTGCACACGCGGAATTTCTCTTCTCATTGGCTGTTTCAAAGTCAATAGCAACAAAATCCAATCTTCTTTTCACTCCTCATTCAACTAATAATTAAAACCCAAATGCATGAAATAACTCATTCGCCTTCTTAGCACTGTACCCCGCAAAATTCTCTACATACCTTGAGTCTCCGAATCTCTCCCCTGTTACCTCAGCCATATTCTTCCACAATTTTGGTATGTTTTCACTTTCATATTCACTTGGAAACAACGATAATATGAACTTTTCTACTCCAAAGAATACATAATCCTTAATGTCATGCTTTTCTTTAAAGAAATTATAATCTTCTACTATCTTCTTACTGATTTTTCTATCATAAATATCTACGAAAAAATAATCAAATTTTTCTCCTTCAGCTTCAAAGGCATCCTTTTCAATAATTTTCACCTTATCATTATTTTCAAAGTTCTTATTATATAAATCAATTACATCCTTATCATTCTCAAAAACTACTATCTCAGTTATTGATTCCTTATTGATCATTTCTTGAACTGAATAACCAAGTCCAAGTCCAACAACTCCAACTTTTCCATGGGCTTTTTTAACAATCTCATAAATGCCACCTATTTCTTCACCATCAACAGCCATTACAAGTTGATCACCTCTATATAAATGCGGTGAATAAAACATATTACCCTTATAAGCATGCATATATCCCGGAAGTCTCTTCTCTATCCTTAACTCCCATATTAATTTCAATCCACCTAATGAACAATCTCTATCACTACTACATTTGTTTTTAAACTCATCTATCTTATTCTGATAATAACTTTGTTTAAATGGTATCATTTTTTTCATCTCCTATAAAAATCTTAGAATTACTACTCTCTATTATAACAAAAACTTCTTTTTATAAATATAATAATTAATTGCAAAAAACATTTTTCTACAATTTATATTCATTTCATATATGTAAGTATATTGCAATATTGTAAGTGGCTTTTTTTTATTTTATACCATAAACTAAAGTTAAAGTACTATTTACTAAGGAGATATATTTATGAATCTTAAAGAAAGCATTTCATTAGCTTATTTGGAATATGAAATAAACTCATTAAATACTTCAAAATTAATTTTAGTTATGTTTTTCTTTATGGTATTAATACTGTTAATATATATTCTTCTTTCTGTGAAAGAAAACTCTTAGGATAAATAATTAGGCTAAATTTTAAATATCGCTTACTTTAGTGTAAGCTTTTCCAATTTAATCATAAATAGGAATATTTTTCCTATTTGCCACTCTTTAAATTATTATAATGAAATTCAATTAATGTCTTACACTTATTAAATTCATTTCGCAACTGTGCTATACTTAGAGTTATTACTTTATTCTTCACTTTAAATTTATCATATATCACGAGTCATATAATATCCCTAAACTTTGAATTTTTTCATGAAACAATTATCAATTTAGTATTTAAATACTATATGTAAAAATTCTTTTTGCATTTTAAAACCACTGTATATAAATACAGTGGTTTTTAAAATGAGTGTATTAGTTAAACATACAAAATGAAAGCATATAATTTTTCATTCTGTTATGTAATTTAGTGTTTATTAATTAATCTAATTCATTAGATTCTTTTATCAAATCAGCAGCTTTTATTGATAAATCTATACCCTTTTTATCTGCTAAATCGTTTATAATTTCTGCTAGTACTATTGCTTTCTTAAATGTTAGCCTTTTTTTGTTACTCTCTAAAGCTTGAAAATGAGATTTAGATATTTTTCCATCAGCCATTTCCAACTGAGTTATCCCCAACATCCTTCTATACTCTTTTATTCTATTTTTCTGCCCCAAATAGTCCATTAATATCAAATCCTTTTCTAATTATTATTATTTTCTTATCCCCTATTACACTATAATTATAACATAAAATCTATAATTTATCAATTTTTTCCTTTACTTTTTTATATTTTTTATTTTTTATTTTTTCAATACTTAATATATATTAACTTAACACAGTATTGTTAACTACTTATAATATTTATTAAGACTTTGTTAAATCCTTATTAAAACTATAGACTATAAAAAAAATGATGTTATAATTAATTTATAATCTTCTTTAACACATTTAAGCAAATACTTTGAATTAATATAGATGAATAACCCAAAATAAATATTATTCTCCCACAAAAGACACCAGTCCCCCTGGTGTCTTTTACTTGTTGATTTCTTTATATGCAGTATTATGAACTACATTTTATGTTTGTTAACTCTTTGTTAACTCACCTAAAAAACTATAGACTATCGTAAAACAAATGCTATAATAGGATTATAGATAAGGCAAGCTATTGCCGAAACAAATAAAACTAATAATAACAAAATAATTTGCAAATAACTTAAAATTTGATTATATATAACCCCAAAAACCAAAAATGTAATCCTCCCGTAGGCACCAGCCCCCCTGGTGCCTACAATATCGTCCAAACTAATAAGCTAATCTGTTTATTTTCGGTTCACTCATTGCATCTGTCCCCACAACACCATTTTCCATTTTTCATGAAGATTACATTTAATAAAATATGATGTTATATAGATTCCATCGTATAACTGAAATAATAGCTCTCTTTATTAAGATAATGTCAAAAATATAAAAGCAAGTCCATTCAAAAATTCACTTTGAATGAACTTGCTTTTATATAAAAAATTTATTATACCCTAATATTTAAACTTCGCTATACCTTCTTGCATTTCTTCTGCTAATACCCCAAGGTATTCACTTGCCTCTGCAATCTCATTCATAGAAGCAGTTTGTTCTTCAACTGAAGCTGATGCCTCTTGAGTACCAGTAGCATTTTCTTCAGAAATTGCTGATAAATTCTCCATAACATCAATAATCTGTTCTTGCATTCTTTTCATCTCTTCTCCTGATACATTAAGATTATCAATAATATGTTTTAGTGTATCTATAGCATTAGCAATTCCCTCAAACTTATCATTAGTATTCTTTATATTTTCTGTTTGAATTTCTGAAATACTACTTATTTCTTGAGTCCTTGCTACAGCACTTTGAGTCTTACTTAATAATACTTTAATAATATCTGTAATTTCATTTGTAAAACTATTTGACTCTTCAGCAAGCTTTCTTACCTCATCTGCAACTACTGCAAATCCTCTTCCAGTTTCCCCCGCTCTAGCAGCTTCAATAGCAGCATTTAGTGCCAATAGGTTTGTTTGATCAGCTATATTCTTTATCATTAAACTAGCATTTTCAATTTTTTCTGCACTATTATTTGTTTCTATGATAATATCATTTACCTGTTTAGTAGCTTCACTACTAACTTTATTTTTTTCTACTAAAACATTTAATATCTCAAATCCTTCATTCTTTAATTTAGACACCTGGTCAACTGTTTCATTAAGATTATTAATATTCTTTTGATTATTCTTAATTTGTTGGCTTAATATACCAACATCTGTTGCACCACTTTCTGTAGCCTTAGCTTGTTCCGTAGCCCCTCTTGATATTTCTTCAATAGTTCTAGCTACTCCATTAGCCGCTGTCGCTGATTGTTCACTTATTGCTGATAATTCTTGTGAAGATGCAGTAACCTGCTGGGATTTATCAGCTATATTGTGTATCATTGCCTTAACTGAGTTTCGCATTTCTTCTATAGCATTGCTTATTTCACCAAACTCGTCTCTCTTGCTTATTAAATCATTTGGAACCTCATTCAAGAAATCACCATTTGCCATAAACCCTAATATATTATTCAATTTAATCAAAATTTTAACAGCATAATTTGATGACAAGAATAAAATAACTCCTAGCATCAACAAAGCTATAAGTCCCATACCAGCTATTACATAAACATTATAATTTATAACTTCATTAACCTTCTTCATTGATATTCCAACATTAACTGCCCCAATATGTTCTCCATCAATTATTAATGGTACAAGAACATCATAAACCTCAACATTCTCTGCTTCATATGTATACTTACTAGAATAATTCTTACCATCTACTGCTGCTGTTTTGCTTCCTTCATCCGTTAACTCTATACCTATTCTATCTCTATTACTATTTGCTATAGCTTTTAAATTTTTATCAATTACAAGAGCATAAACTATATCTTCTTTTTCACCTAATTCCTCTACAATTGATTGATAATTGAATTTATCTCTCAATTCTTGCACTTTATTTGCATTAATACCTATTTGAACAAAAGTACCATCTGCATTTCTCACATAACCGTATTTATAGTAGTCTTCTGATTCCGAATCCTTTCTAATTGTTTCAGCAAATTCAACTTTATCACTTGTCCAAAAGTCGTAAACTGGACTTCCTTCAGGTGCTTTCCACCCTATATATTTATCAGTTGCAGAATATATTATTTCCCCCTTTGTATCATAGTAATATATTTCATCAACCTCTAGATTCTTTGCTAAATCACCTAAGTAATCATTACTTATATTTTTCTGAGTATTCGCTATCATTCTACCTGCTACTATTAACTTGTCATCTACCATTTTATTAATATGCTTTAATGATCGATTATTATCATTAATATTCTGAGTAACTTGGGTCATCATACTCATACCTGAAATTTCCATTTGATCAATTAAACTTGTTACCCCTAAATATGCCGTTACTGTTCCAATCCCAATAATCGTAAGTGACACTATCAAGAGTGGAATTATAACAAGCCTATTCTTAATGGACTTTGTTTTCTTTCTCGTCTTACCATTTTCCGTGCTTTTTGATTTCTCTTTACTTTTTCTTTTGTTCATATTTATCCTCCGTTAGTTTTATTTATACTAAATACATTAATGTATTTCCTCCTCAAAAACGCCACAAATTCCTATCATTCTACACAAATGTATATTTTAGTTATTAATTCAATCCTTTTTTATTAAGAATTGTAGTGTTTTTTAACGAAACTTTAATATTATTATATATTTTTTTCATAGATAAGTAAATATTCCTACGTTTTTTGTTATCATTTTCCAACCCCTGAAACATAAAAACACATGCCGATTCTCTATACTATTTCACAGAGAGTCAGCATGTGTTTTTAGTTATTCTTCTTAAATAATTTACTAAATAAGCCACCCTTATCTTTTTTATTCTTTTTAGCTACTCGCTTTCTTTGAATTTCCTCTGCCTTAATCATAATCCTATTAATTTCTATAATAGATTTTTCACCCTCATCAATTATAGTCTTTCCTTCAATCATCTCATCCATATCTTCTACATACTGCATTATCCTATCATGTTCTTCCATAATATTATGATTAATCACGGATATCAAACTCAATCTTCTCGTTAACCTCTTTGTTAAATGCAATCATTCTTACACATAATTCCAATTCCTCTCCAACTCCGTTGAATTGAAGTGTTCTAGTATGAGTGATTTTATCCTCAACTTCATCAACAAGAACCTTTTCTAATTTTCCATCAAAGGTTGTTTCAAGTTCAACCTTATCACCATTAATATTTAAATATACTTCTGATAGAAGCACCTCATTTTCTGTAGTTAATGTCACATATGTGTTTCCATCCTTTTCATAGACCTTTTCTATTGTTATATCATTACCTTCTATTGTTATATCTGATTTCACTTCACCTTTTGAGAGTTTTTCATCTACTTCAACCTCAAAATTTACTCTACATTCCTCAATAACAACTTCAAGAACACTTATTTTTTCTGGAAGGGCATCAAATTCTGCTTCAAATTTATCCCCATCCTTATTTGTACTGAAACCTCCACTTAACTTTCCTATAGGTTCCCCATCTCCATATAGAGCTATTTCAATACCCTCTATAGGTTTCTTTGCTCCTTTTAAATAATCAAGTGCCACTCCTAATGTTCCTCTAATCTTTCCTTCTACTAAAGTAGACATAGGTGTTGCAGTTATTGACTGTATCTTAACTGTTGTTCCTGCTACATTCTTTTTTTTATTAACATCTAATTTCAACTTAGGTGTCATTGCTTTACTTTTATCAATCATGAATTCAATCTTACCTATCTCATGTTCACCCTCTACATCTCTATAAAAGGAGAATTCATGTATTTTTTTAAAATTTTTAGGCGGCTCATATTCTTGCATCCATATCATCTTTTTATTATATTCATCATAACTTCCAGTACCAGCTGTTGCACACATGCTATACTCACCACCCTCTATTATTTCCTGGGGTAAATAATTTCCATTATCAAACTCTTCTTTGTCAATGTCTATACTGTAAAAGGCTACTAACTTATTACTATCCACCATTATTCCTTCAAGTGTTATAACTTTACCATCTCTGAAAGTATAATTCTTATCTATTATTTGTCCTTTATAATCTTTATTCAAGTTTTTTAAGGTACTGCTCATTAACTCATCATATCCAACTAGACTTCTTCCGTAAAACGCCAAGGTATCATAATTAAATACACCAATAAATATAATCACCATCAATACTGCAGCAACTAACCCACTTCTTGCGGTTACGAATTTATTTATACCTTTTCTTCTATTTGTACTTTTCTCATTCAGTGCTTTTCCTAATCTATCTTCAAAATCTTCTGGAATGCGAAGCTGTTCTAACTTCATTTTTTCCATATTAATCTCGTTTATAATATTTTTCACTGATAATCACCACCTAATATTTCTTTTAGCTTTCTCATCCCAATCGCTAATCTAGATTTCACAGTCCCCTCTGGTATTCTAAGTACTCTTGCAATACACTTATATTCCATATCCATAAAATACCTCAGCTTAATCACCTCAGAATGTTTAGGCTTTAACTTCTCTAAAGCTCCATTAATAACAACTTCTTCAGTTACTCTATTAATAATTTCACACTCTTCTTCCCCTTCAACAGTATCCTTCAGAACCCACTGTTCCTTTTTCTTTAATTGTTTCTTACAACAGTTTACAAGAATTGTTTTGCTCCATGTTGAAAAAGACTCAACTTTTTTAAGTTTATGTATGTTCTCATATAGAATAACTATCATATCCTCTAAAACATCCATAGCATCATGGGAGTTCTTCATATATACATATGCAAGCTTATAATATTCTTCTTTTCTTAGTGTAATAGCTCTCACAAGAGCCTCCTTATCACCACTGATAGACCTTTTTATCAATTCTAATTCTTCCAAAGAAATCACCTCTTTTCATATATAAGAGTTTGTATGTACACTAAAAGTTCATTTTTTTATTACACAACTCAAGAAAAGCTACTCTGTGATATAAGTAGCTTTTCTTCATAATTTATTTGCACTTATTTAAAATATTACTCAACATAGAATTCAGCCATATCATCCAATCTCAAACATGCCATTCTTCCTTCTTCATAACAGTTAGCTGTATCAATACATATCTTATCATTATAAGTCTTGTCAAACCATATTTTATATGGTTTCTCAGGTTCTTTGCCCAACTTTTTGTCTAGATAAGGTCTAGGATTATGACCAAATATAACTGTGTAATTATCAAATCCTTTATTATTGAAAAAATCTTCTCTTACCCATACAAGTTGATGCTCTTGGGAAGCCATTGCTTCTTCAAAACTTTTAACATTCAGATCTTCCTTTAACTTAAACATATCTATTCCAGCATGAACTAATAAATATTTTTCATCGATAATTTTGTAGTACTCTAATGAGTCCAAAAAATTCAAAACTTCACTTCGTTTCTTCTCACTTAACTTATTAAATCCTTTTAATGTGGTATTATTACCATTCCTATTCCATCGTCTTATCTCATCTTCATTTTTATCCTTCAATGCATATAGCATCATTCTATCATGATTTCCCATTATAGCTTTTATATTTTTCTTATCCATAACATATTTGATTACCTCAATTGGCTCTTCCCCTCTATCAACCATATCACCCAAAATATATAATGTATCCTCATCTTTTAAAGAGATCAATTCCACTAACTTTTTTAATCTATCTAATCTTCCATGTATATCACTAACTACATATTTCAATCAATATTCACCCTTTCTCAGTTGTTTTTTATCTAGTTATTGTTAATATTATTTTCACCTATTGTAACACAAAAGCATGTCCACCTAAATAAATCTTGATGTAACATGCTTAGTAATAAAATATCATTCTTCTATACCATACAATCATTAGCCCATGTTAATGCCTCTACATATAACTCAGATATATCAATACCACTTATCCCTAAAGCCTGAGCAAAAATTTCAAATTTATGCCAATCGCCATCTTGATAACTTCTCAATAGTTCATGCAAAATACCTAAATTATTATTTTTTCCATTTAGAGCATTCTTTATTTCTTCATTTATTGCTAATTCTTTAAGTATTTCTGTCATTGGTTTATTTAAGACAATATTTAGATTGGATAGTAATTCCATCAAAAAAATATCTGACAAAAGATTATCCACTTTTATACTGGATGCAATTAGCTCTCCAAGTCTTGCTCTAACTATTCCACGCATTAATAACTCACTATATTTTTCACTACATGTTTTTTTAATCATAACTAAAGATATCCATTTTTTCATTTCATCCATTCCTAATATTACCATCGCTTGTTTAATTGAATTAATTTTACTTCTAAATCCGTAATAAGAAGAATTAATCATTCTTAAAAGTTTATATGATATAGACACATCTCTCTTAATAATATCTTCCATAACTTCAAGACTAAAAGTATCGTTATATATCATCTGTAATATTTTAACACTTGAATAGTTATTAATTGGGATATCTTGTTCAGAAATTATTTCAGGTTTACTAAAAAAGTACCCCTGAAAAAAACTATAACCATAATTAACAGCATCGTTAAAATCATCAATAGTTTCCACTTTTTCAGCCAAAAATTTGATATTAAAATCTGAAAGCTTGTCTACGATTTTTTTTCTATCTGCTCCTTCTGTTTCCAAAAAATCAACCTTTATAATATCCGCCACTTGGATAAGAGTTTGAAACTTAGGCTCAAAAACAAAATCATCCAGCGCTATTGTATAACCTAACCTTTTCAGTTTTTTGCATACATTAATTATTTCCTTCGTAGGCTCAACTGTCTCTAAAATCTCTATTACCAAATACTCCTTAGGAAGCATTGCTGGAATTTCATTAAGTAATAATTCTTCAGTAAAATTAATGAAAGCTTTTTTTCCTCCAGTTAATTTTTCAATGCCAATTGATAGAAAAGTATTTGAAATAACATCGCAAGTGGCTTCATTACCATCTACTGCATTATAATAATTTTGTTTATTTGCTCTAAATAACATCTCATAGGAAACAACCTTTTGATTCTTATCAAATATGGGTTGCCTAGCAACATAAATATCCATAATAACCCTCGCCAACCTTATTTTTATTGTAGATTCCTTATTATTTATATTAACACACTACTTTACATAAATCTATTAAATTCCCCTCTATACAATTGAGCCATTCTATGATAACAACATGTTTAATTTCTTTAAACTCATCATTCCCCTCAACATATAACTTTAAATAAATTAAAGGAGCACAATCCTAGTAAAAGAAATCCTAATTCCCTTTTTTTTCCTTTACTCCAAAAACTCTGACTATATCGCACTCAGCCAATCGTATACTTGCTTCCATGTTATTAGGTTCCTTTTCCAAAGCCTTTCTGAATTCACTTCTTGCTTCCTCATATCTGCCTTCACTAACATATTTTTCACCAATCTTAATTCTCTCTTCAACTAAGATTTTTGAACCCTTTGCAATAAAAAGAATTTCTCCTGCTAATATTAATACGCACAGTATAATTAAATATCTTGGTATTATCTTTTTATTCATCTATTCCCTCCATTAACGTTAAAGCACTTTCATTAATAATTATACCAAATTTTGGTTGCAATTTCATTTAATTATTCTTCTATAACTAATAAATATTTTTTTCATGCATTTATAAAAGATTTGTGCTTCTTTATTTTTCGAGAATTTAACATTCCTTTAATATTTTCAAAATATTTCTTCATTATACTATAGTTAAAGAAATAAAAAACTAAGATTGGAGTGATATTAATGAGTCTTAATATCTGTATTGATATTGATGGAACAATTACAGAACCATTTTATTGGCTAGAGAAAGCAAATATGTATTTTGGAACAAATGTTACTGAAGAGGAAATATCTGAATATGAAATTCACCAAGTGTTAAATATTGATAGAGAATCATATTTAGACTTCTATAAGGAATTTGGAGAAGAACTTCATTTAAATACCAAAATCAGAGAACATGCTGAAAGAGTTTTATGGGCTTTAAGTTCATATCATAACTTATATTATGTAACAGCAAGAGAAAAAATAATGAAGGACGTAACTAAAAAGTGGTTACACAAAAATAAACTACCTGAAAGCAAACTATATTTATTAGGAAATCATTACAAAGTAGAAAAAGCAAGAGAACTGGAATGCCACATATTCATTGAAGATAGATATGAAAATGCTATTCAAATCTCTGAAGCTGGTTTTAAAGTACTTTTAATGGATACTAGTTATAATAGATTACCCTTAAATCAAAATATAATAAGAGTAAGAAATTGGAATGATGTTTATAAACAAATCCTATACCATGAGTTATCGCATAGTATAACATTCTCGGAAGATTACAGAAGAGCCATTGCTTTGTAATAAATGAAGCAATGGCTTTTTTAAGTAACTTCAATTTCAATTGTTATTATTCTTCTATTGATTAGCTTTTTAACTGTCATTATTAACCCTTTATATTCAACTTTATCCCCTTCCTCTGGAACCCTTCCTAAAGTATTAAATATATACCCTCCCAAAGATCCATAACTCTCTTGCTCTGGAAATTCCACATTGAATAATTCTTCTATTTCTTCTAAATCAATTTCTCCTTTAACAATATAATGTTTATCCTTAATCTTTTCGATTAGATTAATTTCAGCATCATACTCATCAAAAATATCTCCTACAATTTCTTCAATTATATCTTCTATCGTAACAATTCCTTCCGTACCACCATATTCATCTAAAATAATAGCCATATGTGTTTTCTTCTGCTTAAACTCTACTAAAAGATCACTAATTTTTTTATTTTCTGGAACATAAAAAGCCGATCTCATTAAGCTTGATATATCTATTAGTTCATCTTCTTTCATACTAATAATATCTAAAACCAGCAAGTCTTTCGCATGAATTATGCCGATAATATTATCAATACTATCTCTATACACTGGAATTCTAGAATGACCAAAATCTCTTATTATTTCTAATATATCATATAAAGAGCTACTTTCTTCTATAGCTACTACATCTATTCTAGGCACCATAATCTCACTTACACTCATCTCATCTATGTCAAAAATACCGTCAATCATTTCCCTTTCCTGAGCATTAACAATCCCTTCTTCCTCTCCAACATCCACTAATGACCTTATTTCTTCCTGTGTTACAAAGGTGCTTATATGATCTATGTCTCCACCAAGAGTTTTAATTATAAAATTAGTAATTAATTTTAAAACTGTAGATATTGGTTTAAATAAAAAATCCAATAATTCCAGAAATCCACCTACCTTAGCTGCTACTTTTTCTGGATTATGTGATGCATAAGTTTTGGGTGTTATTTCTCCAAAAATCAAAATTAGGATGGTCATTACGACTGTTGTAATTAAAGCAGCATTGGTTCCGGCAAAATACTCCACTGTTAATTCTGTTAATAAAGCTGTGGCCGCAATATTAACAAGGTTATTTCCAATAAGAATAGTAATAAGTAAACTGCTCAATTTTTTCTTTAACCTTTTAAGAGTTCTCGCCCCTTTTTCATCTACTTCTTCCATCTGTTTAATCTTAGCTATACTCATTCCCATTATTGAGGTCTCAGAACTTGAAAAAATACCAGAAAGTATTATTAATAGAATTAATATTCCCAATTTAACATATAATATCTTTGCCACAATAAACCCTCCTAATAAAAACTGTCTTTACTTAATATTTTTGTTTTATCTGTACTTATTTATTCATAAACCTCATTTCATAAATTGATGGAATGAGGTTTTACCATTTATTTGCTTTATTATAAAACCGTACTGATTTTTCTCAGTACGGTTTTTATATAAAATATATAAGTCTATATATTTATCACTTAAATTATAAATAATATTAATAAAATAAAAATATAATAACGGTTATTTATTTTCTCTAGCATCTCCTATAAAAGCAAGAGATATCATATCAGGTCCAACATGTGAAGCAATAGTTGAACATAGTTCTGTTACAATTACATTTTTCAACTTTAAGTGCTTATGAATATATTTTTCAATTTTCACTGCATCATTTAAACAATCACCATGACCAATAACAACAATAGTTTCTTCTGGATTTGTCATATGCTCAATTAACTTATCATAAAGAAACTTCATGGATTTCTTTCTACCTCTCACAGTTGCATACTGTTTTAGCTCCCCCTGGTCATCAACTGTAAGTATAGGCTTTACACTTAGCATTGTTCCTACAGCAGCTTTAGCAGCTGATATACGACCACCTTTTTTTAAAAAATTTAAGTCATTTACAGCAAACCAGTGATTAGCCTTCATTTTATTCTCTTGTATCCATTTAATAATTTCTTCTTTAGAATAACCTTTTCTAATCATTTCAACAACATGAATAACCAAAACACCCTCACCAACAGATGCGCATTTTGTATCAATAACAGTTATATCTGCATCAGGATATTCTTCTAAAACCATATCTTTTGCAATCACCGCATTATTAAATGTCCCACTTAACCCTGAAGTGAACCCTAGGTATATTAACGAATTTCCTTTTTTGCAATGTTCTTTGAATTTTTCTAAAAAACTATATGAGTTAATCTGTGCAGTTTTTGGCATAATTCCTTTTCTTAGATACCCATAAAATTCTTTGTGACTTAGGGTTTTACCAAAGTCATCATAATAATCTTTACCATCAATATTTACAGTCATACCTATTGTATCAATTATATTAAGATTGTTTTCAATAAAATCCAATGGAAGATCACTACAGGAATCAACAAGAAGCATTGTACTCACATTTAAAACCCCCTTTACAATATTTAATTATAAAAAATAATGGAAATCCATCATAATATTATCTTGCTATAAAAATTATAATTTAAATAGCGATTTTAGTAAACAAATATATGAGTTTTTCATAATTTTTTAATATTTTTATTTAAATTATAAAAACGCCTAAAAAAATGTTGATGGTACAAGCTACTACTCGCACCATCAACACCTTCTCAAATTCCCATCATTTTTTTAACAAGTTTTCAAAAAAGAGGACATTATTTTTTCTTGCTTATTGACGATTTTTTTTAATTATTATTCTTCTATCCAAATATCATTAAATTTCACCACATTTAATGGGTGTACCTTTAATCCCTTAACATTATTGCCATGTGCATAAGAAGTACATATTGTTGATAGGAAAATCCATGGTGAATCCTCAATAATCTTACTTTCAATATCATTCATAATTTCATTATATTTGTAAGGATTTTTTGTTTTTCTAGCTTCTGCAAGCATTTCTATTATTTCAAGATTATGATACTTTCCAAAATTCATAGCACTATCTTTATCTATTAAAGGCTGAATGAAGTTGTCGGAAGTTCCAGAATCTCCAACCCATCCATAAAGGAATATATCACAATTGTTGTTAGACGAACTTTTTTCAAAATAGTTTCCATTAACCTCAAACGTCTTCACTTGAATACCAATTTCTTTTAAATTTTCTCTCAAAATCTCACTAATTTTTTCGTGATTTTTAGCACCTGGTGTTACAGACATCGTTATTGTTCCTGAATTTATTCCACTTTGTTTCATAAGCTCTTTTGCCTTTTTTAAATTTCGATCATATGCTTTAGTTCTATAATTTGTCAAGCTATTAGGAAAAGCGCCTCTTGAAACTATTTCCATTTCCCCGAATACCTCTTTTACAATTCTTTCTCTATCTACGCAATAATTTATAGCTTGTCTTACTACTTTATTACGAATAACAGGATTTGAATTATTGAAATTCATAGCTAAAAATCTTACCCCCACACATTCTACTCTTTCCGTTTTATAACCTTCACTCTTTAACTTTTCAATATTATCTTTGTTTACGTCTATGTAATCCAATTCTCTAGCAACAAATTTTTCTTTAATCTTCTCTTGTTTAAAATAAATTTCTATTCTATCAATCAAAGCTTGCCCTAATGAATATTCTTGAAACTTATCTAAGATTAATCCTTCTTCAGTCATAGAAAGATATTTAAATGCCCCAGCTCCAATAAGTCCAACCTCATTAGAATTTACAACTTCCTTAGGTATAATAGAACAACTACAGTGAGCCAAATTATTTATAAACATATTGTAAGCATATTTCAATTTAATTTTTATATTATATTTACCCTCAACTCTAATTCCTGAAACAGAGGATGATTTACCTTGAAAATACTCATCGGCACCATCTATCATCTCCAAAAACCATCGGTTTGGAGAATTAAGTTTTTTGCTTAGAAGTCTTTCGAAAGAGAACTTAACATCGTCAGCAGTTATATTTCTACCATTATGAAATTTCATATCCCTTCTTAAATTAAAGTTCCAGGTTAAATTATCTTCTTCGACATGCCATGTTCTAGCAATAGCACCAACAACCTCTGTACCTATACCAAATTGTGCTAGCCCTAAATGCAGAGCCGAACTAATCTTTGTTGATTGAACATCAGTAATCATAGCAGGGTCACATGTGCTTGGTTTATTCATTGCTATTCTAAACTTACTTAAGTCGTTTATTGATTCACTACTGTTTTGCTCTGACATTTCATTAAGATTTTTTATTGCTGATTCTAAAATATTAAGCACTGCTTTCTGCTTGTCTGCATTTATAGAAATATTTTCATTGTAAGCCTTAACCATATCAGAAACCTTAACCATATCATCAACAACCGTCATCATATATTGGTTTTTATCAGCTTGCTCACTCATAACTTGATTTATCTGATTAGAAATATTTTTTGTCTTTTTAATAGATGTCATAATATCACCAAAAGCTATTCCTGATTTTTCAACAGCCAAAGTACTTTCTTCTACTGTTTCAACTCCCTTTTCAACAATGTTCAATGTTTCATTAGTAACGTATGTCATTTCGTCTATTATACTATTGATATTATCAGCAGATTCAGAACTACTATTAGCCAGTTTTTTAACTTCTTGAGCTACAATAGTAAAACCTTTTCCAGCCTCCCCTGCTCTAGCTGCTTCAATGTTTGCATTTAATGATAATAAATGAGTAGTCTTTGATATTTGTTTAATAATATCAACAATTCCTTTAATTTCATTAGATTTTTCCGAAAGTTTATTCATTGCACTGCTCATATTCTCAACTGTATGCTTAATATTAAGGAAACTTTCCATAATTGCATCTAAGGAACGCTTTCCTTCTTCTGCTTTATTTAATGACTCTTCAACAACTCCCATTGATTCTTCAACACTAGCACATACTTCTTGAGAGAATGCCCCAACTTCTGATGAAACATTAATAGTTTTATCAATATTTTCACTATGTTTATCCATCTGCACATTAATTTCTTCTACAGATTTCAAAAGGATTTCTGTGCTTTCTATTGCATCTTCAGCTTCCTTTAATAATCTTTCTGTCATTATACTTTGGCTCTTTTGTTTGTTAATTAATTTTTTCAATCTATTGTTTTGATTTTCAAATCCTCGGATGTCAACTTTTTCATATGTTGTTTTAATTTCTTCATTTTGATTTTTTTTAAATTTAATTATAGCCATTATTTCTCTCACCCCCATAAAAATTAATTACTCTTCCAAACATAAGTTATAACAAAATTTTGAAGTATATTAAAAGAAAATGCATTTTATTGTTTATATATGTAAACTAATTTTACTTAATAACATTCTACCATAATTATGATTAATAGGAAACTCAGTCTAACATTTCATATCATAATATTTAAAAAAACTTCACATTTCTAAATATTCTAGAGATTCTACCGTAAAATTTAATTTATACTTCTTCCAAAATCTCAGCGTTTCAATGAGTTATGGATATGTATAAATCAATTATTGAGCTGAGATATCTATATAGAGATTGCAAGTTAAAACTTTATTTATTCAAAGATTATATTAACAATATTATACTATTAATAATCAATACTCATTAATGAATTATCAATGAAGGATTATTTGCTAATGCAAATCTAAAATAGATATATTTATTGACTTTTGACCTAAGAAAAAAGTCAACATTCATTGAACATTGAGTATTGATAATTGAGTATTTATCTAAATTACCTTGGTTAAAATTACAAATAAACTAATTGAATAAGTTAATTTTCAATATGGATTCTCTATAGATACTCTAAACTTATATTTATTTTAAAATAAAATGTTGAAAACTAAGAAAGGGTGTACCAAATTGGCACACCCTAAATAAATAAAGTAATTTAAAATTCTTTCATCGCTTTGTTTCTTCTTATAAGGATTGAACAACTAATTATAACTAATCCCGCTAACATAGGTATAATATATGAAGGAATAATATCAATAAGAAGTCCAGATAATATTATACCTAATGGTGCTATTCCACCACTTAAGGCAAAAATTATTCCCATAACTCTTCCACGAATATTATCAGGTGTGAATTTTTGGATTGATACCATCATAGGAACATTTATAACTATAATACACACCCCAAAAATATATTGTATTAATATATAGAATATAAAAAATATATTAGTATTAATAGAACTTAAAATTGGTATAGTGGGAATACCTATAAGAACTGCACAAATTCCCATGATAAATAAACCTAAACAAAAACTTTTCAATTTACGATCTTTCTCTGGTAGGTTTCCAATAATTATTGAAGCAAGTAGAAATCCTACTGAAAAAGAAGTCTCTATAATTCCAAACTTTACAGTAGTCATTTTTAAAACATTGTTAATAATAAAAGGCATGATTACTTGAATAGATGCCAATACGAAATTTATTAAAAAAGCAAATCTTATAAGAATATATAGAACTTCATTATTTTTTATATAGTTAAATACTTCTTTTATATCCTGAAACAATAAAGTGAGTTTACACTTAAGCGTCATCTTTTCTTTAACATCTATAGACTCTTCATTATCAACTTTAACAAATTTAAAATCAATGAACATTTCAGTTATAGCAGAAATAAAAAATGATACTGCATTTAATAAAAGAAACAAATTAATAGTGATTAATCCAAATAACATTCCACCTATCACTGGTGCAATAATTCCCGTAAGTGAGCCTATTGCACCTGCATATGAATTAATTTTAGTTAAGTTCTTTTCAGTAACTAAGTTTGGTATTGATGCTGAAATAGTAGTGTCAAAAAAGGTACTTATTATTGAAAGTAGTACTGTTACAATGTAGATATAAGTAATTTCCAACCCGAATAAGTATGAAATTATTAACAATCCAATTACTACTCCACCACTTAAAAAATCTAGTAATACAACAATTTTCTTTCTATCCACTTTATCTGCTAATACTCCAGCAAATGGTCCAAGTATAACTCGTGGAACCATACCTGCTAAAATACTAAACGCAAATGATAAACCCGACCCTGTAGTTTTTAAAATATATAAAGCTAAAATAAAAGTATAAAGATTTGTTCCTAATAGTGAGACTAATTTCCCCTCTAAAAATAGAATTAAATTCAACTTTTCTTTTCTTAAAACCTTTTCATTTAATACCAATTGATTTTTCAGTACTGTTTCCCCCATTAAAAATACCCCCTTCATATAATTTGTTTAGTTTCATTCAACTTATATTATCATTTTACCATATTTTTCATACATGTCAACATAGAAGTTGAATGAAATTCAATTATATTCTTTTAATATAGTCATATTCGTTGCAAGTTGAATTTTTTTATACTATAATTAATAGATAGAACATAGTAAGGAGGGGATTTCACATGACCGAAACACTTGGTCAAAAAATAAAGAAGCTAAGAAAAGAATTAAAAATGACTCAAAGTGACCTGGCAGGAAATGAAATGACGAAGAGCATGCTTAGTCATATTGAAAACAATCAAGCTTCACCTTCAATGAAAAATCTTCAATATATTGCAAAGCGATTAGACAAATCTATATCCTATTTTTTAGAAGAAGATTTTAACCAAGAAAAACAAAACAAATCAGAAGTTCCACTTGAAGAGTTAAACCTGGAAATGCAAAAGGTAAATAAATTTATTGATAATCAAGAATTTAAAAAAGCCATAGAAGAGCTTAATAATATACTACTCAACTATAATTTTAATAAAACCACTAATATTTATGCTGATGTTATTTCTAAATTAGGTACTTGTTTAGTTGAATTAGAGGAATTTGAAGAAGGTGAAAAAATACTAAGAACTGCCGTGAAAGTATACATAGATAATCATGTTTTTATAAAAGCAGCAAAAACTTATGCTGAACTTGAGAAAAGATATTTTAAAACATTTGATTATGATAAATCCTTAAAAATACTAGAACAAACTTGGAATATATATCATAAATCTATAAATAAAGATGTATTTTTTGAAATTGACCTCTTATGCTTTGAATCCTATGTATATTCTTCACTTGATAGTTATAAAGAAGCTCTTTCTTCTTTAGAAAAAGCCAAGAATCTTTCAAATGAAAGAAGTTCATATTATAACTTAGGAGAAATATATAGAGTAATTTCAACAGCATATTGGATTTTAAAAGATAATGACAAATTCAAATATTATATAAAAAAAGCTAAGCAATTTGCTGATTTTTCTGAGGATAAGTTAAGCAATTCACGCATAGAATACACTTTAGCTGTTTATGAGAACAGCATCGGAAATCCAAATAAAGCACTAGAACATATCCATTCATTTTTAGAATATACCAATGAAGAAATGTTCATCACTTATCTTGAAAGAGCAAAGGCTTATTACACCCTTGAAAAGTATGATCTAGCACTTGAAAACATATTAAGAGTAGAATATTCAAATGAAACTTATATTAAATTTGACTATTTATATATGTGGGAAGGCAAGGTGTATGAGGGACTTATACTACAAGCCCTTGGTAAGAGTGAAGATGCTCTAAAAAGCCTTCAGTGCGCAATTGATAAAATGAATAAATTTTCCTATTCATCAAATTTAGCATTTGCATATAAAAACTTAAGCACAGTGTATTCTGAAATCAATGATTTTGAAAATGCTTTTTATGCTTTGAAAAAGTCTGAGGAAATACTTTCATTTTTGAATAATAAATAGCTCTCTTTTTTAAGAAATTGTTGAAAAAAACAAAAACGAGGATGTACAAATCCTAAGGGTTGTCTCATCCTCAAATATTAATTCTTGTCCAATTTAATTCAATCTTTTTCCAAGTCTTTTATTTAAAGAAAAGGCCATAAACAAGATATTGTTTATGGCTCCTTAGAGTTAAGTATTAATTATTTCTTATACGTAACTATTTATAAAATTGAACTTTATCTCCTCATATTATAGTTTATATACTTTTTCCAAGCAGATTTTATTTCATATCCATTCTTATTCACTATCTCTAAAAATTTATGTGGTTCTGTAAAATACATTTTTGCAATACCATCACCTTGTATATATGGAGTTAGAAATTGTATCATATCTCCTAACCAATACTCTGTTGATTCTCCAGCAATATTTCTAGCATAATAATTTGTTTTATACTCTAAATCAAACAAATTATTATATATTTTTTCAGCAAAATAATCTGTTACAGCTTCATCATAGTTAAATGTAATTCCTGTTTGACTGCATTCTTGAAAGCCTCTGTGGTTTGCGGATAAATAATGCATAGCTTCATGAACTAATACAGACTTGATTAACTCTTCATTGTATGTATTTTCATCTATGTTAAACTGAGGATGCTCATTATTAATATAGATTACACCTTTATCCCAGCTTGTATATGCTAAAGGAGTTTCTTTTTTAAACTCTCTATAGTATTCTTTCCCATATTCATCAAGCCCTAAAGTATCTAAAAACATTTCAAAATCACAATTTATAAAGTTTATTTCATTATACTGTAAGTCAGTGTATACCAGTTCTTTTACCTTTTCTACAATCTTGTTTTGATCAACAAAATCCTTATAATCCCACATTTTAGATTGTGATTGAGTTTGTATTACTGCCTGATGCGATACATTTAAATTTTTAGGTGCTGCATAGACACTTACCCCTGCACTTAAAACCATAAAATTAAATACTAATGCTGTTGTTAATATTTTATTCCTTTTCAAATTAACTACCCCCTTCAAATTTATAGCAATTATTCAGCCATCCATGCTTATTATTAGCTAAACAGTTACATTTTAAAATTACTGTTAAGTATTGTAATAAGAACACTATTATAACATAATCTCGCAAACAATGTAAAACCCAAAATTTATTTACAGAGATTCCGAGTTGAACCTTTACTCTTAATTTACTGTGATATTTTTCTAAATCAAAAAGGGATATTTAGAAGTAATTTAAAAATCATTTCTAGACACCCTTAGATATAATTAACTATTAATTATTTTTTCTACGTAACTACTACTCCATTTTCCACATCTATCTCCAAAGCATCCTAGGGTTGTGTTCTGATCATTGATCATTACAACTTCACATCCATTAGAGCATCCTTTACATTCGAAGGATTTTGTTTTTATTATCTTATCTGCTACATTAAACCCTTTAAAGTTTGAGTATTTTTTCTCTTTCACTTTCTCTTTAGCTAGAATTGCTGATCCTAATGCTCCCATAACTTTGTGGTACTCTGGAACATAAACCTTACAACCTAATGCCTCCTCAAAAGCAGCTATCATACCTTTATTGGTAGCAACTCCCCCTTGAAAGAAGATCTTAGACTGTATGTTTTTTCCTTTACCTACATTACTTAAATAGTTTCTTACAAGAGCATCGCACAATCCTTTTATTATATCTGATTTATCGTAACCTAGTTGCTGTTTATGAATCATATCTGATTCAGCAAAAACAGCACATCTTCCCGCTATCCTTACTGAATTTTTTGACTGTACAGCATAGTCTCCAAACTCTTCAATTGGTATCCCAAGACGTTCTGCCTGTCTGTCTAAAAACGAACCAGTTCCTGCTGCACATACTGTATTCATTGCGAAGTCAGATACTATTCCTCTATCTAAAATAATAATTTTAGAGTCCTGTCCTCCGATTTCAAGAATTGTTCTAACATCTTTATCTATTTCTAATGCTGCAACTGAATGGGCTGTAATCTCATTTTTAACTATATCTGCTCCAATTAAATACGAAGCTATATGTCTACCACTACCTGTAGTTCCAGCAGCGTTAATCTGTTTATCACTGTATTTTCCCTTTAAAGTTTTAAATGCATTTTGAACTGCATTTATTGGACTTCCTTTTGTTCTAATATAAATTTGTTCAATTATATTATTGTTTTCATCTATTAATACAACATCTGTACTAACAGAGCCAACATCAACTCCCATATAATACATTCTCTTTTTTTCTCCTCTCAAGCATATCTAAAAAAGCTTCGATTCTAGTTATGTATCCTGCTTCTCCTGTCATCTCGTCAATTACAAGTGTAAGAATAGGAAAATCCTTATCTTTAGAGATTGTTGGAAGTATTGCTTTACTAACTATCTCTGGCATACACCCCATAGGAAATAACTGAATAGCTCCATCAAGTCCACTTCTTTGTCCTAGAACCGTTTCTCCTATACATTCTCTAGCATGACCCCCAATGTAATATGGTAAATATTTAAGGGATGCTCTTCTAATATCTAATGAATTAAGTTTAAAACTCTTCATAAGCATATCTTTAACCCACCAGCTAGGTGTTAAGCACCTTTTAGTAGAAACACCAAACTCCATTAATCTATCTTCAATATATAGATTCGAAAAAGGTTCTATCACTGTATAAATTTCCCCAATGATTCCAACTTTGACTGGTTGTTTATTTTTATCTATCTTTATATTCATAAGCTTCTTTTTATATTCTTTTAATATATTAATTAATTCTTCAACACCATCGCTCTGTGATGCCTTATCCTTATATTCTTTTAAAAGTCTTTTACATTCTCCTCTATTAACCTCATACCCTGCTAACTGATGGGCTTTATCATCTATACTGTCACAAAGATTTATAACTGTAAGACCATTTTTTATGGCCATCATCTTTTCAAGCTTACTCTTTTTACTGCTACATGTAATTTTGCTTATTCGATCTAAGAATTCCTTAATACCTATATCCTTAGGAGCATCTAACATAACAAAATCAACATCATAACCAAGTCTTTTAATTAGATTCATTTGGAGCTCACCGTATTCCCCAAATCTACAGGGACCACAGCTTCCAACAATAATAACAGTATCTGCCCCTCTTTCAATACTCTCAATATAGTTACCAATCATTATCTTAAAGGGCAAACATATTTCTTCTGGAGAATACTTTACTCCAATATCAAGTGCTTTTCTATTGTTAAGTTCAGGAATTATATATTCAACTCCCAAGGTGTCAAATACTGCTTTAGCTGCAAGATATATATTACCCATGTGCGGAAATGTTACCTTCAATTTTATTTCTCCTTTCCATCATATCAACAAAAGCCTCTATTCTTGTATCAAACCCCGCCTCACCACTATGCTCATCAACTTTTAAAATTAACATAGGAGTATTTAAATTATTATGCTGAATAAGTTCAATAATTACAGAATCTATTCCACAAGCAAAGGATGATAAATAGATAATTCCATCAACCTTTTCATTTTTGCTTAAGTGTAATGTTGTACCATATGAGTCTCTTACAAAAGACCAAAATGGTTTTTTATAAAGATTATTTACCTCTTCATCTTTAAGCTCATCTTCAACATGTTCTTCAGTTATTACTCCAACACCTAATTTATTTAGCTTTTTAACAAGATTCATATTTATATATCTATCGTATATAGAATATGGATGACCAACTAATAATACATTCTTGTTATATCCATGATCTTTTATTCCAATCTTTAGCTGTCTTTGAGCCATCAATGCTTTATTAAATGCTTTTTCTATTTTTAAAATATTTGGAGTTATTCGTCTACCTGCTTTCAATGCCCACTTTCTTAGATTCTTATCACTATCTGCATACATTGGTGCTCCAATAATTTCTGGCATATCAGGTATAGAATTTACCACCATTTCAGGAAGCCCACAAAATTTTGGACATATAAATTCATTCTCTCTAATTCTCATTATTCTTGGAATAAAAATAATATCGCATTTATCTTTAATTGAAGCTACATGACCATGAAAAACTTTAATAGGTAAGCATGCCTCATCTACACAACACTTTACTCCTTCATTCAATATCTCTTTATTAGTATCCTCTGATACAACAATCTCTGCTCCTAACTCTAAAAAAAACGTCTCCATGAAAGGATGATACTTATAGTAGAGTAGCCCTTTAGGTATTCCAATCTTCATATCTCTTTCTCCTTTGCTAATATCAACCATCTTTTATTATTAACTAAAAAGTTTATAATATTCCTAATACCAATGTATAAAATAAATTTGTCTAATTACATATTTCTCGTAACCAATAATTTTTACTCAAATTCAAAAACTTATCAATTCCTAAAGAGTCAAAAAAACAAAAAGCTGATAACAAGAATTTTTGTTATCAGCTCTCAATTAATTACACATTAAGATAGAATTTTAACTACTACATTATATAATTTATTCACAAATTCCTCTTCTGTACGATTAGAAATTTTATTTTTATGAATATGTTCAAGGATACTTGACATTATTGTGGTTTTTGCAACCTCTATATTAAACTCTTCAACATCTTCTGAAATTGCCCCTTCACATATCCCTTTATTTATAATATTATTGAATATTTCCCTGTGACTTGCTCTCATTTCTTGTACCATTGCTTTAATCTGGTTTTTCATGTCTTCACTTAACATACACCCTACATTTTGGGAAACAAGTAAACTATGAAAACCGATATTATAAGATAACACAGTTAACACCTTATTAATATGATTAATTAATTCTTCTTTAAATTTCAAATTATTTTCCATGTTATCATTTAAAATATCCTTCATACTTGTTTGCAGTAGATACATTATTGATCCTGCTAATATTTCATCTTTATTTTTAAAATATTCATATACAGTACCTTTTCCAATACCAGCTTTTTTAGCAATATCTGAGATTTTTATATTTGAATTAAAGCCTTGTGCTTCAATGATATCAATTACTGCATTATATATTAATATTTCTTTATCCTTCATCAATAATTATCCTCCTAAATTTACACTCTTTTTTTTCTTAATTTATCAAGAGCAGTATATATTACAGGAATGATTATCAAAGTAAGTAATGTAGAATAAATTAATCCACCAATGGCTGTAATTGCCATAGGTTGCATCATTTCAGCATTTTCCCCTACTCCTAGAGCCATTGTTGATAGAGCAATAATTGTAGTTAAAGCGGTCATTATAATTGGTCTAAACCTTGTGTTACCAGCTTCTATAACAGCATCATAAGTTGATTTTCCTTCATCTTTTAGCTGATTTATATAATCTACAATTACAATACCATTATTAACAACAATACCCGCAAGTATAATAAGCCCTATTAAAGCAACTACACTAACTGGTGTATTAGTTATAAATAATCCTAGGAATCCGCCTGTAAATGCTAATGGAATACTGAACATAACTATAAATGGATATAGTAATGATTGAAATTGTGAAGCCATTACCATATATATAAGTACAATTGCTAATAACAATGCGTATAGTAACATTGTAAAGGACTTTTGAATTTCTTCTTGTTCCCCTTGCAATTCAACTGTAAATCCCTCTGGAACATCATAGTTATTAATTTTTTCTTCAATATTTTCTCCTACTATGCCAACATTATAACCATCTTCGATTGCAGCAGCAACAGTAATATATCTAGTCTGACCGTGCCTTTTAATAGATGCATAACCCGATTCCATACTTACCTGTGCTACATCAGATACCTTCACTTTCATACCCATCGGAGACTCAATTGTTAAGTTCTTAATTCCTTCAATATCCATTTCTTTTTTATTGGAATCATCTGGATAAACACTAATATCATATTCCTGACCATTTAATGTAAGTTTTGATGCTTTATTCTCTTCACTTATAGCATCCTTTACTTCCATAAAAACTTGAGCAGTAGTTAATCCATTTTCAATACTCTTTTGTCTATCTACAGTTATTTTCAATTCAGGAGATGTTTTTGAAATACCATTATTTACTTCAGTTGTTCCTTCTGTTGATTCAACTATACCAGCAATATCATTTGCTATATCTTCTAATTTATTTACATCATATCCTTTGATCATAATTGAAATTCCTGAGCCACCCATTGCTCCCATATTCATACCCTGCTCTGAAACACTAACTTCACATTCAAGATTAGCAGTAGCTTCTCTAATTTCTTGTGCAATTTCTTTAGTTGTTCTACTTCTCTCTTTTGATAAAAGTATATTCATGCTGGCTGAATCACTTCCACTCATTATAGCGAACATCATATTTCCACCAACTGAAGCCCCTACTGTGTTAACATCTTCAATTCCACCGATAATTTCACTTAACTTATCAAGCATATCTGCAGTATCTTCAAACTCTGATCCTATTGGCATTGTAACATCTACCATTATCTGCCCTTGATCAGACTCAGGGAAAAATTCAGTGCCCATTTGTAATGACCCATAAATACTTCCTACAAACAGAACTAAAGCTAACACAATAACCGAAATTTTATGTCTTAAAGAAAACTTAAGTATTTCAGTATATACTTTTTTAATTCCATCTAATACTCTATGCTCTTTATTAATTTGAGACTTTATCATTATTTTTGAAGCCATCATAGGCACTAGTGTTAGCGCAATAATTAAACTGGCAATAAGTGAAAAGGAAATAGTAAGAGCCATTTCTTTGAAAATTTCAGCTGTTATCCCTTTCATAAATATTACAGGAGCAAATACACAAACAGTCGTAATTGTTGATGCTGTTATAGCTCCGGCTACCTGCTGTGCCCCTTTAATAGCAGCTTCTTTTACACTTACACCTTCATTTCTAAGTCTATAAATATTTTCAATAACAACAATTGAATTATCTACAAGCATACCAATTCCGAGAGCAAGCCCTCCCATTGAGATAATATTTAAAGTCATCTTTGAGAAGTATATCATTATAAACGCAGCCATGACACTTATTGGTATTGCCAGAGCAATAATGATTGTTGGTTTTAAATCTCTTAAGAAGATTAATAGAATTACTATTGCAAGTAGAGCTCCATATAATAGATTATTACTTACAGATTTAACTGAGTCATTTATATAATCAGCTTGATTCATCAACATAACAGTTTCAACATTCTCAAACTCACTGTTTATTTTATCAAGCTCTTCTACTACTAGTTCAGCCACATCTGTTGTCGCATAATTATTTTGCTTTTGAATAGATATCATTACAGCTTCTTGGCCATTTACCTTTGAATATGACTCTTCTGATATATCAACCATATTAATATCAGTAACATCTTCTAAAGTCACAGTCATTAATGGATTTGACATAATAGTCAATGTTTTAAGTTCTTCTAAATCCTTAAGTTTATCCCCAACACGCACAAGATAATCTGCACCCTCATCATTAATATAACCACTAGGCATACTAAAATTTTGACCTTTAAGTATTCCTGAAATCATGTCCTTTGTGATTATAATTCTCGGTACTGGTGCTCCTGGTGGAAGAGATTGCTTCATCTTTTCGTTTAAACCTTGAATTTTTTCATTATTTAACTTAATTTGTATTTCATTTTTTGCAGTACCTGTTAATGTTACAGATGCCACTCCTGGAATCCTTTCAATACGAGGAACAATAACACTTTCAAACCAGAAAGTTAACTCTGATATTTCTTTATCCTTAACTGATAATGAAAAATTCATTATTGGCATCATATCAGGATTTATTTTCATAATCATTGGATTTCCAACTTCACTTGGCATATATGTTGTTATCATATCAAGCTTTTCACGGATTTCAACTAATGCCGAATCCATATTTGTTTCTTCATTGAATTCAAGAATTACCATAGACATGTTCTCTTGAGAAACGGATTGTATGTTTTTAATATTACTCACCGTAGCCATAGAATTTTCTATTGGTTTAGTAATCATTTGTTCTATTGTTTCTGGACTAGCTCCAAAGTATGATGTGGAAACCACAGCATACGGTAAATTAATACTTGGAAGCAAATCTGTAGTAAGATTTGTCAATGAGACCGCACCAAGAATAATTACTATTAAAATAGACATTATAATAGTAATCGGTTTTCTTACACTAAAACTAGATATTTTACTCATTCTTCTTCTCCTTTGTTTAAAGCATATTCAAACAAATAACAAGTCAATATGTTAATCTCTTTTCATACGCCTAATTAATCCTATCGACCGACCATTCGGTCAGTCAATATTTATACTCTATCACATATTACTTCATTCAACAATGACAATAATAAACAGTGAATCATAACATTGTTATTATAATTTTATCATTATTACTTTTATAATCTTTATAGTATTTACTCAGAAACTGCATTTAATACCTGAAAACAAATTGATAATTGTGAATGGAGAATATCTCTAGTGTCCAATATCCTTTAAACCCTACATATCCAAATCCTGGTGTTATATGAACAAATAATCCTAATCTCGCAATAGAAGACCTTCCCTCTAACATAGGAATAGCTATTTGGATTGAGCTGTTCTTAATTTCTTTTCCTGATAAAATCATATTAGTGTTTCTATCCCCTTTTATCGTTATTGTTTTCTTGTTATGAATATTATAATGCTGCTATCATTTACAGTATTTATTTTTTCAATTCATTTAATAATGAAAAAATGCCAGGTATATTTCCCTGACATTTTCAAATTACGATTTTAAATTATCTACACATTTATATATTTGTTCATGTTATTCCCAGACTTCAATAGCTCATCAACACATTTCTTTGCATCATCAGCCTGCAAAGTATATTCCTCTGCACTTGCTGAAGTTTCTTGAGCATTTGCCATAGTTTCTTCAGCTATAGCAGATAAATTGTTTATTGCTGCATTAATTTTATTACTAAGCTCTGAAATTTCAGCAATTTCTACATCGACTTTATCTGCCTTAAGTCCTAAATCACTACTCTCACTTTTAATTTTATCTAAAGTCTCTTTTGTCTCTAAGACCAAATCGTTTTGTTTATTATTTATAATAGATAGATCTTCTATTGATTTATTTGACTTTTCAACTTCACTTCTAAGTTCATCAATAATAATAGATATATCACTTGTTGAAGTTTTACTTTGCTCTGCAAGTTTTCTTACTTCTTCAGCAACTACTGCAAATCCTCGACCTTGCTCTCCAGCACGAGCAGCTTCAATAGCTGCATTTAATGCTAATAAATTAGTCTGTTCAGCAATATCTGTAATCATTTCTGTTATAAGCCTAATATTATCTGCAGCTTCTTTTAATTTTACTGAACTACCTAACACTTCCTTATTTTTCTCTTTAATTTCCTCAGATTTGACTGATAAGTCCTCCACAATTTCCATTGCTTGCTGCACTTGCTTTTCATTCAAACTAGCAGATTCCTTCATCTCTTTAGATATAACTACTGTATGTTCAACTTTGTCCTCAATTTTTTGTATAACTGAAGTTTGAGTTAAAATTTCTTCTGAAGTGTTAGCAGCACCAGCTGAAATTTCTCCAATTGCAGCGGATACCCCTAAAGATGAAACCTTAATTTTTTCAATAATACTATTAACATTATTAGAATTTTCATTTATTATTTTCACAACTTCTATTATATCGTTTACCATCTGTTGTTGCTTTTCATTAGCCTTCAAAACTTGTTGTCTTTCTTGTTCAGCTTCATTTTTTTTCTTACCTGAAATTTTTGTTACAACAATCATAGTAATACAAAATAGTATGATTATTACAAGTTGCGTTTTCATTGTCTCTTGAACAAATGTATCATTTCTATTAATAAAAAACAATATTATATTCGAAATAATTGCTGTAGCACAAGGAAGAATAATATGCCTTACTTCAAGATATATACTTGCTGTTACCACTAAAGGTATTATTAATAGACCTCCAAGTTTAATTTGAGAAGCAAAAATAACAGTAAAATATGCTGCTACAAAAAAGGATGATATTATATACATCAACATATTAGTCTTATTATTTCTTTTATATACCACTGTAGCAATTATAAGCGAAAATATAAAACAGAAAATTGAAATAGACATCATACGCGTACTTATTAAATCATCTTTCATACACACACACAGTGCCCCTGATAATACAATTCCTATTATCCAACATATAATAAGAAAACTCTTATTTAACTCTTTATTATTTTTTTTCATTTGCATCTCCCCCAAACATTATTAAATATTTTTTTTAATGTTCTTTAAAAAACATAAAAAAGTTATTCTTTTCCAACAAATTATATCATATATTTACTTAATATTGTATATATTTTATTATTATAGAATCAAATTTTAAAAAATATGATTTGTCATAATAAATAATGTATAATATTTGGGATAATTCTATTATTGTTTTATATTTACATAAATTTATTTCAAAGATAACATAAAAGAGATTACACAATTCCACAATAAACATTATTTTGACTTTTTTATCAATTTTGGTCATAATATACATGTAGGTATTATTAATAACTTCGAATCTTATCGAATTAAAAGGGGTGATATTGAAATATCTAATTTAATATAAAAACTTTTTTTGGGGGCGAGGTAATGGACAGTAATAGTTATTATTTAAACGTTAATAAGAAATATAATGATAACCTAGCAAGAATAATGAGTGTATTTATAATGATTATAATGGGGGTTTCAATTTTTTCTGGGATTATATTTTCAAATGAAAGTGTAATAAAAGAAGTTATTATTACTTTTATACTTTCATTAGTACTTCTTGGAATAACATATATCGTAAGAAAATTACCTATTAAAGAGAGTATAATCAGTCATATACTACAAATAGAATTTCAACTTTTTAGTTGGATACTTATTTTCGGTAATACCAATAAAAATAGTGAATGGATTTTTATGATAATTCCATTATTTTTATGTGTTAATGTATTAAATGTATGTATAATTTATTATGTCTCTTCTGCTAATATAATTTTACTAATAACATACTTTATACTATTCAGAAATGACACTTTTACATTTGAAGTTTTTATAATGAAATTTGTACTTACTTTCTTATGCAGCGTAATAGTGTATATTATTAATATACATTATCGCAAAAATCTAAAAGAAAATCTTGATAATATAGAAGTAGCTAATGAAAGAAATATAAATAATGAAAAATTAATACAAAGTATGAAAGAGGTAATAAAAGAATTATCATCTTTAAAAATAGATGTTGTTGCAAGAGATACTAACAATGCAACAAAAGAAGTAGTTACAGCTATCGGCGAAGTTTCAAGTGCCGCAACAGAACAAGCATTAACTACTGAGAATGGATTAGAAAAAGCTAATTCTTTAGGCAATAGTATAGAAAAAATAGTATCTTCAATTGAAAATATGAGAGATTTATTTAATGAATCAAATAATTTTAATGAAAAAGGCTTAGAAGTATCGAAAGAGTTATCAAAAAAGAACATTGTGTCAAGACAATCCATGGAAGAGTTAAATAAAATGATTGATAAAGTTGATAAAAGTTCAAATTTAATAGGTAATATTGTAGAAACAATAATATCTATAGCCAACCAAACCAATTTATTAGCATTAAATGCTTCAATTGAAAGTGCCAGAGCTGGTGAAGCTGGAAGAGGCTTTGCTGTTGTTGCAGAGGAAATACGAAAATTAGCAGAACAAACTTCCAGTTCAACAGAGGAAATAAAAAAAATCATAACTGAGATTCAAGATAATACTGAGAATGCAGTTAAAAAAATGGAGGTTTCCTTTAATTACATGATGAGCCAATCAGATATTGTAAATGAAACTGAAAAAATATTTAACCACATATCTGAAAATTCATATAAATTATTGAACAGTATGCAAGTTATTCAGATGGAAAATAGTGAAATGATTGAAGGTAAGAATGATATCATTAATTATATGGAAAGTATTGCTACTAGTGCAGAAGAAAACTCTGCTTCCTCTGAGGAAATATGTGCAAATTCTTTAAATATACTTAGTTTAATAAATCAATTTATTGATGAATCTGAAAGATTAGGACAATTATCAAGAAAACTCCAAGAATCAATAAAATAGTAAAACCAAGATTTTCATGATAAATATTAGTTACTAATGGTGGTTTCTGTTTAGGACAGAAACTCCATTTTTTTTATTATTAATAAGTTTAATTTTCCCAAAAGAATATAAATATCTTTCATCATCCTTCAAACAGTTTTTCACCCTTCACCATCCAGTTATGTATAATCCTCACCTTCGATTTCGAGCTTTGTTATCCCTATAAAATTAATTTTATGTTAAATAAGTATTTTATTTCCACAAAACGCTTTATATTATGGTAGACTTATCGTATTATTAATTATGTGTAACCATAATTTGTTAATTAAATATTTACGCTAATATAATTACAAAATATGTCTTCAATTATAAATAAAATTAAATTATCAGGGGGTAAAGTTATGGAAACTAAAACAATTCTCAAGGTTTCTAATTTAAGCAAGTCATTTGGCAAAAAAAATGTTGTTAAAAACTTAAATTTAGAAGTTGAAAAAGGTGATGTATTCGGTTTTTTAGGTCCAAATGGTGCTGGAAAAACTACAACAATTAGAATGATGTTAGGTTTAATCAAAATGAATGAAGGTGAAGTATTAATTAATGGATATAATGTGAAAACTGATTTCACTAAAGCTATCGCCTCTGTTGGTGCTGTAGTTGAATCACCTAAATTTTACGAATACCTATCTGGCTACGATAATCTTAAATTAATAGCTAACCTTCATAAAGATATATCAAAGGATAGAATTGATCAAGTTTTAGAAATCGTAGGAATGAAGAAAAGATCAAAGGATAAAATGAAGACTTATTCCTTAGGAATGAAACAGAGATTAGGTATTGCACGAGCATTATTAAATAAACCTAAATTAATAGTTTTAGATGAACCTACAAATGGACTAGATCCTCAGGGGATGGTAGAAGTACGAGAATTAATTATTAGACTTGCTAAAGAAGAAAATATTACATTCTTTATTTCAACCCACCTGCTTCATGAAGTTGAATTAATGTGCAATAGAGTTGCAATTATTAATCAGGGGGAAACTATTATTCAAGGAAAAGTATCAGATTTATTAAACAAAGACCACGATTCTATTGAATTAATTACACAAAATAACGAATTAGCAAAAAAATTAATTCAAAAATTAAACTATGCAGCACATGTAGAAGATACGGCTAAAGGACTACTAATTACCTTGGAACAGAAAAAATCAGGAGTATTGAACAGTTATTTAAATGAAAACGGAGTAGTTGTTGAATATCTAATACCTAAAAATCAATCTCTTGAGGAATTCTTTATAGAAACAACAGAAGGAGGGAATAAAATTGCTTAGTTTAATTAAAAACGAACTTTTTAAAATATTTCATAGTAAAAAAATATATGTTTTTGGTTTCATAATAACTGCCATTGCGATTATTGGAAGTATCGCCATAAAAAAGAATGTATCAGCATCTGAAATTAACATTCACTTAATATCTCAATTTATGCTCATGGCACTTATGCAATCAATCATGGTAATATTCAGTGTTGTTCTAATATCTGATATGATTACCGATGAATATAAATGCGGTACTTTAAAGCTTCCTATGTTACATCCTGTTTCCAGATTACATTACTTTGCCGCAAAAGTAATTTCAGTATTTATAATTACACTATTAATGTTGCTATATACACTAGTTATCTCATATATATTAAACTTAGTTGTTCTTGGAACTGGTGGTGCTGTAAAGGCAACTGAATTTTTAAAAGTACTACGATATTATGTTTTATCTACTCTACCACTCCTTGCATTTGATATGATTATTTTCTTTATTGCAATTAATTTGGCTAGCGGTGGTGCTGTCATTGGATTATCCTTAGGTTTATATTTCGGACTTCAAATTGCAGGACAATTAATTCAAGGACTTGATAAATATTTAATTACAACTTATATAACATTATTTGTAAATACCACTCCTAAGGAGACTTTAATTGAAGGTTTAATTGCAATAGGCATATATTCATTTGTTTTCTATTTAATCAGTAATTTTATTTTTAAAAGAAAAGATATATTAGAATAATTAGGACAGAAATTCTAGCCATATTTCCCTTTAATCCACCATTATAATATTGTCCTCCTCAGTACAAACTATTATTATTACAAACCATTATTAAGGAGGAAAATTTAATGGCTAAAAATTTAGTACCTGAAGCAAAAGAAGGATTAGCAAGATTTAAAATGGAAACAGCTAGCGAACTTGGTGTTACATTTACTGAGTACAATGGAAACTTAACATCTAAACAATGCGGTTCAGTTGGTGGAGAAATGGTTAAAAAAATGGTACAGCAATACGAACAAAATCTATAAACTTACCATGGGGGAATAGATACATAGGGCATGTAGCTTAAGCTACATGCCCTTATGATTCTTCTCTAAAGATTTCTGATTTTTAATTCTATCCATATTCATCTTAAATACATCATTATTCTTCTGCTCTTCTAATGAATTAATCCCTGCCCTACCTTTTAAATACTCAATCTCTCTTTCTAACTCATTTCCATCTAATGCTTTTAACTGACTCATAGAAACTACAAAGTGAATACCAAGTCCAATTCCCCATGATAATGCAGTGATAATTGCTGCCATAACTGTTTCAAAAAAGTCCCCTTCAGCTAATCCTACAACAATGAGTAACAGAGTTAAACATATATTAGTAATTGCATAAATATTTCTATGAACTTTAAAACCTCTCTTAATCTTTAGCCTTTTTTTAGCCGTTTTAACAATTTCATCCTCTACCCTATTTTTAAATTCATCCATTTTTCATATTACCTCCTTTTTAAAAATTCATTATCTATCATACTAGATACACATAACCTTTTTATAAGTATATAATATCATAAATTACTATAAAATGTAATTATCCTTGTTTATATATTGACCTTCAACTATGCAAAATTAATAAATTCATCATTTCGTTTTTTCGACATTCTTTCATTGATAATATTAGTTGTTTTAAAAACGAATAAATATACACTTTATTCAACGCACTCCCCAAATAATTAGGATTTATGGATAATAAGATATTCATTATCATAAATTTCTATTCAGAAATAAATATAACACCTCTTTAGAAAATAAATAATTTGACGAAAATACTAATATGTTTATTGTTTTCTTAAGAACAATTAAAAAAATTCTAAAATATATATTATATCAAACTAAAGAGGAGTGACACTGTATGAACTTAAAGAAAAACATTGCCGCTAAAATTATTGGAAGTTTTTTAATTATTTCCATTATAATTTTTGCCGCAACAGGATTAGTTGTAAATACATACACAAAAAATAACATCGTTGAAAATGTTAAAGGTGATTTAAGCTATGAAGCTAAGATTCTTTCTAAAGAAGTTTCATCTTTCTTTGCTGATAAAGCTAAGATTGTCGAGCAGCTTTCAAATGACAAAAATATTCTTAATTATATGAATGAAGTTAAAATTAAAAGTGAAGCAAGAGGTAATAATAAATATAATGATATAGTACAAACCTTTAAAAATACAAAAGAGAATAATGATAATATTGAATATGTTTATTTAGTATTACATGATGCAAATTATATTGTCATCAATGATGAGTGGGAACCTGATTCTGATTGGGACTTACATTCGAGATCCTGGTATACAGATACTGTTTCTGCAGGAGATTTGTTTTTTACTGAACCATATTATGACGATACTATAGATAATAATGTTCTAACTATAGCAAAGCCGATATTCTCAAATGGTAAGCCAATAGGAGCTATTGCTGTAGATATCACTATAGATAATTTATCAAATATTATGGAACAATATAAACTAGGTGACTCAGGATACTCAATATTAATTGATAATAAAGGAACAATAATCTATCATCCTGATAGTTCAAAAATATTAAATGATAATATGACAGAAATGGAAGGTAAACTTGGAGAAATAGGTAAAAAAATGGTTAATGGCGAAAATGGAACAGATGAATATAAATATAATAATGAAGACAAATTCTTTTCATATGCTCCAGTCACTGTTAATGGTTGGTCAGTCGGAACAAATATAGCAAAGAAAGAAGTTCTTAAGGGCTTAGTTGCATTAAACATCATAATGATTATTGCTTTTACTTCAGGATTAGTACTACTTGTTCTTGTAGCCTTCTTAATCATTAAATACCTCTTAAAAGAAATTCCTTCTTTATTAGATGTAATAAAGAGAATCTCCCAAGGTGAATTAACAATAAGAGCTGAGGTAAAGTCAAAGGATGAAATAGGTCAAATAAGTTCAGCAATAAATACAATGGCAGATGAGCTTCAAGGATTAATTCAAGGGATTTCTTTAAATAGTCAAGAAGTAAGTGCAAGTAGTGAAGAGTTATCAGCTACAATCGAAGAAGTAACTGGACAAATTCAAAGTATAAATGGAAGTACACATGAAATAGCAGCTGCAATGGAAGAGACAAGTGCAGCTACTGAAGAAATGAATGCTTCTGGATTAGAAATACAGACTATTTTAGATAGATTAAAGAATAAAGCTGTAGAAGGTAACACCTTTGCTAAAGAAATTGAAAAAAGTGCTTATAGTATGAAGCTAGATTTTGAAAAGGCTAAAAATGATGCTTTAGTGACTTATAAAGAACAGCAGAAATCAATTTTAAATGCAATTGAAGAAGGTAAGATTGTTGAAGAGATAAGTAATATGGCTGATATAATTGCAGACATAGCTGAAAAGACAAACCTCTTATCATTGAATGCTGCAATAGAAGCTGCTCGAGCAGGAGAACAAGGAAGAGGTTTTGCCGTTGTTGCTGATGAGGTTTCAAAATTAGCATCACAATCTTCAGAGACTGTTACAAATATTCAGCAAACTGTGGGACAAGTTAAAATCGCCTTCCAAAACTTATCCAGTAATTCAAATAATCTTCTTAAATTTATGGATGAAAAAGTAGTAAGTGATTATAATGTTATTATTGATAGAGCTGAATCTTCATTAAAAGATTCCGAGGAAGTTTCTAGCTTAGTTCTTGACTTATCAACAAATTCAGAAGAGATATCTTCTTCTGTTGAAGAATTGATAAGAGCAATTGAATCAGTTACAAATACTGTAACTGATGTAACATCTAATATTACAAATATAAGTGAGAATATAAATCATACTACAGAAGCTGCTGATGAAGTAGGTAAAGTTGCAGAAACGCAATCTGACTTGGCTCAAGGACTAAATGAAATGGTTAATAAGTTCAAAATTTAATTTTCCTTCTTAAGGCTTTAGGATCTTTATCCTAAGGTCTTTTTTTAATGACTCGTAATTTATATTTATTTTTCAGAAAATTATTGTCTTAATTTAGGAATTAAAAACATAAATATTAGTAAGGTAGAATTATATTCAATTATAAGTTGATAAGACTATTTTCTTTCGTAATCTCATCAACTGGTAATTCTTTCTACTTCAAAGGAGGTATGCAAATATATGATTCAATTTTCAGATCTTATAAAAAAAGATAGAGATGATAGAAAAAAGAAACATTTTGATGGCACATTTCTCGATTACCTTAAAATACTCAAAGAAAACCCTTCAATAGCTATGTTAGCTCATGAAAGAATGTACTCAACTATTACTAATAATGGAGTAGAAACTCTAAATACTGGAGAGCATCCTAAATTAAGAAGAATATATGGAAATGAGATAATAAAGAAATATAACTTCTTTAAGGATGACTTTTTTGGTATAGATAAGGTTTTAATGGAAATCGTAAAATATTTCCACACTGCTGCTATGAAAGGAGAAGAATCACGTCAAGTATTATACCTCGTTGGACCCGTTGGAGCAGGAAAATCATCTATAATGGAAGCTCTAAAGAAAGGCCTTGAGATGAGTCTCCCTGTATATGCTCTTAAAGGATGTCCTATGAGAGAAGAACCTCTGCATTTAGTTCCTTATCACCTTAGAGAACAGTTTCAAGAACTATTGAATGTGAAAATTGAAGGTGATTTATGCCCAGCATGTAGATATAAACTGAAACATGAATACAATGGAGAATTTGAGAACTTCCCTGTAGAAACACAAGAATTTAGTATTAGGGCAAGAAATGGTATTGGCGTAGTTCCACCAGTTGATCCTAATAATCAAGATACTTCAGTACTTGTTGGTTCTGTAGATATATCAAAAATGGATTTATACCCCGAAGATGACCCAAGAGTATTATCACTTAATGGTGCTTTTAATGTTGGAAATAGAGGTCTTGTAGAATTTATTGAGGTATTCAAAAATGAAGTTGAATATCTTCATACAATGATTACTGCAACTCAAGAGAAGAGTATCCCCTCCCCTGGTAAATCATCAATGATATATTTTGATGGAATTATTTTAGCACACTCTAACGAAGCTGAATGGAATAAATTTAAATCCGATCATACCAATGAAGCAATTTTAGATAGAATAGTTAGGATTGAGGTTCCTTATTGTCTCCAATTAGATGAAGAAATAAAAATTTATAAAAAAATGTTAAGCAAGAGCACTTTCAGTGCACACATTGCTCCTCATACAATTGAGATTGCTTCAATGTTTGCCATTTTAACTCGTTTAATCCCTTCTAATAAAGTTAATGCTTTAACCAAGCTTAAAATATATAACGGTGAAGAGATTGTTGAAAAAGGTGCAACTAAGAAAATTGATATTACAGAGCTTCGTGAAGATTCACCACGTGAAGGTATGACAGGTATTTCTCCAAGATTTATTATGAAGGCTTTAGATCAGGCAATAGCTGAATCACCTCATAATTGCATAAATCCTATCTCAATTCTTGAAATGCTCACTAAATCAGTAAAAGAACTACCTATTGGTGACGATACTAAGAAAAATTATTTAAATTTCTTGCAAAATGTAATAAAGAAAGAATATAACAAAATCCTTGAAAATGAGGTTACAAAGGCATTTATTCATGGTTATAGAGAGCAAGCTGAAGATCTATTTAACAATTATCTAGACCATGCAGAATCTTATGTAAACAAAACCAAAATTAAAGATAAGAGTACTGGCGAGGAATTAGAACCTGATGAAACCTTTATGAAATCAATAGAGGAACAAATAAATATTTCTACTTCTTCTTCAAAGGGATTTAGACAGGATGTTACTTCTTATATGTTCTATGTTATCAGAAATGGTGGCAAAATTGATTATACTTGTTATCAACCTCTTAAAGAGGCAATTGAGAAAAAACTAACTACTTCTGTAAGAGAATTAAGTAGAGTTATTACACGTACAAAGGTACGAGATAAGGAACAAAACGAGAAGTATAATTCAATGGTAGATCAAATGGTTAAAAACGGATATTGTCCGCATTGTTGTAACGTAATCCTAAAATATGCAGCTAATAATTTATGGAAAGATTAAACTATTTATATATACAAGGTGTAAGGTGGTGATGCTTTGGGCATATTTAGGGAATATGATAGAAGTGGAAGAGACCGTTCTTCTGAAGATAGATTAAGGCATAAAAAATTAATTGAAGAATCTATAAAAAGAAATTTAGGAAATATAATAGCCGAAGAAAGTATTATTGGTCAAAGTAAAGATAAAAAAATAAAAATTCCTATAAAGGGAATTAAAGAATATAGATTTATATATGGATCGAACAAACCCGGTGTTGGTTCAGGTACTGGTGAGGAAAAACGAGGAGATAAAATCGGTAGTGATGAAATGGCAAAAGGTCAAGGAGATCAAGACGCTGGTAACAATGAAGGAGAAGATATTTACGAAACTGAAATCACTATTGAAGAATTAATTAACTATCTCTTTGATGATTTAGAACTTCCTGATATGGAGAGAAAAAAATTCAGCGAAATAGAATCAGAAAAGAAGTTTAAAAGACTAGGTTATCAAAGAAAGGGAATCAAACCTCGCCTAGCTAAGAAAAAATCAGTAATGGAAAAAATAAAAAGGAAAAAAGCTACTGATCGTGGTAAAGAAGCACCTGTGAAAGATGCTGTGGAATCAATAAATTTAGATAGCGAAAATGTAAAAGGACAAAAAGATAGATTTCCTTTTAAGGAAGATGATTTAAGATATTATCACGTTAGGAATGATATTAAAAAAGAAAGTAATGCTGTTGTAATGTGCATTATGGATACTTCAGGCTCAATGAGTATCACAAAAAAATATTTAGCTAGAAGTTTTTATTTCTTATTATATCAGTTTGTACGATTAAAATACGTAAATGTTGAAGTAGTTTTTATAGCTCATACAACAGTAGGTAAAGAAGTAAGCGAGCTTGAATTCTTCCATAAAGGTGAATCAGGTGGAACTTATATAAGTAGTGGTTATAATAAGGCATTGGAAATTATTGAAGAAAGATTTAATCCTGAACTTTGGAATATCTATGCCTTCCACTGCAGTGATGGTGATAATTGGAGAGAGGATAATGATAAAGCTGTAGATGCTGCAAAGAAACTTTGTGAAACTTGTAATCTCTTTGGTTATGGCCAGATAAGTATTGGAGGATATATCCCAAGCAGCACAATTAAACAGCAATTTATGAATAATGTGAAATTTGATAATTTTTCTGTTGTAACTATGTCTGGAAAGGAGGATATTATTCCAGCCCTAAAAAAACTATTAAGCAAAGAAAAGGGCCTTATGGAATAATGATTTGTCTATGATAGAATATACAATTGAAATGCTGCAAGAATGGGATAGAAAAATAAATGATATAGTTAAGTCAGAAGGACTAGATTGTTATACTCAAGAATATGAAATTTGTAGCTATGAAGATATGATATGCTTTGAAGCTTATGTCGGAATGCCTTCACACTATCCCCATTGGAGCTATGGAAAGGCGTATGAAAGAAAGAAAACCTTCTACAATTATAATTTAGAGGGATTACCTTATGAAATGGTAATTAACTCCAACCCTTGCATTGCTTATCTTATGAAGGATAACACACTTCTCTTACAGATATTAACCATGGCTCATGTACATGGTCATAATGATTTCTTTAAGAATAATAGGTTATTTGCAGAAGGAACTAGAGCGGATTATACAATTGAAATGTTCAAAAACCATGCAGACAGAATTAGATCATATATTTCTGACCCAGCTATAGGTTATGAAAAGGTAGAACGGATATTAGATGCTGCTCATGCAATAAGTTTTCATACAGCTAGAGTCATAGGGGAAAAACAATTATCTATAGAAGAAAAGAAAAAAAGACTCTTGGAAAAGTATAATAAAGACACACAGAGAGCTGGAATCTTAGAAGAAAAACGTGAAATTACTCCTCCTGATTTAAATAGAATTCCTCTTGAGCCTACTGATGATATTATGAGTTTCTTAATTGAGTACAGTAATTTAGCAGACTGGGAGAAGGATATACTTGAAATTGTAATGAAGCAAACAAAATATTTTATACCTCAAATCGAGACTAAGATCATGAATGAAGGCTGGGCAAGTTATTGGCATTATAGGATATTAAAGCAATTAAATCTTCCACAGAGTCTCCATATGGAGTTTTTAAGTAGACATAATCAAGTAATCAGACCCTTCTTAGGATCAATAAATCCTTATTTTGTTGGCTTTAAGATGTTTGAAGATATTGAAAAGAGATATGGCAGAGATAAAATATTTGAAGTAAGAAAACTAGAAAGAGACCAATCCTTTATAAGAAAATATCTTACTAAGGATCTATGTAAAGAGATGAATATGTTCCAATATAATAAGAAAAATAAAGACTATATTATTGACGAAGTCTCTGATGAAGAAGGCTGGAAAAAAATCAGAGATACCTTAGCAACTAGTGTTGGAATGGGCTCAATACCTTATATAAAAGTGGAGGAATATGCCATTAAAGATAATACTCTTCTAATAGTCCATGAGCATGACGGTAGAGATCTTGAGATGAGCTATGCTTATAAAACCTTAAAACATCTTGTTGAACTTTGGGACGGTAAAGTGTTATTTAAAACAACAGTCGATGGTAGTAAGAAATTAATTCGTTGCACTAAAGATAAAACTATCCATGTGATTTAAAACTGGGGACGGTTAACAACTGTTTAGTTGTTAACCGTCCTTGAGTCTTTGGTTGAGTGACTTGGGACGGTTAATAATCATTTAAATTTATATTCATTAGAACCTATCGATGATTAATAGTTATTTAAACTAAATCTCACTCACACTCATAATGGTTTAACTAAATTAGAATAGTAGAGAATTACCCCTGAATTATATGGTTATATATTCCTTAATTATATAGAGTCTTAATCAGCTTGTCCTATTACTTTAAAAGGCAAAAGATTACTCAATCACATTTTATTTTTTTATATAAGTTGCCTAATAACGAATTATACTGAATAGGACTCTATAAATTCTTCTACAATGTCTTTATATTTTTTATTATCAATTAACTTAACACCTATACTACTCAATTCCGAGACCCTTACCTGCGAAATATTTCCAAGCACGCTACATATATCATTACAATTATAGTTACAAAGACTCCGCATTAATAAAACTATTATTGCTTTCACTTCAATGAGTTCTCTTCTATTCTTCATATGAATCTTTAATTCTGATATATTTAACTTAGAAGCTATAAATTCAATTATATCTTCTGGTTTAAAGTTCCTAACAAGTATCTTCCTTCCGCTTCTGTATTCTGTTTCTTCCTGTTCAAATTCAAACTTTTCTTCAATTTTTTTATTGCTGTATTTAAAAATTAGTCTGCTATATTTTTTTCTTGATTTTCTTAGAGTTTCTCCAAAGAAACTCATCAAAAACCAATCTTCAATTAATTCAAATGGATCCTTTCTCAGTCCAAGATATACTCCAAGACTTGAAAAATAATAATTTTCTACATTTTCTTTATACTCTGGTATATCAACTGGATTATTGTGTATATATAGAGATAATGCACATAAATATTTGTTATCTAGCACCATTTTACTTTTAAATCTATCTTGGAAAAGATGACCATGTCTTTTATGTTTTTTATTAAAATACCTTGCATATGAAAAATTTATTCCATGCATAATCTTTGATATATCTGAACCATTTGCGTCTAACATTATATGAACATGGTTATCCATAAGACAATAAGCATAAACTTTGAATCTGTATAGCTTTTGATACTTTTTAACAAATAATAAATAAACTCCTTTATCTTCGTCATCTCTAAATAACTCAACCTCGCTTATGCTTCTTGCCATTATATGAAATATTGCATTATCTGATTTTTGCCTTGCTTTACGGGGCATATTAATCACCTCAATTTATAATTTTAGTATGCTTCTTTAAGAAGTCTTGACAATAAATTAAGGTCATAAACATTAACTTTTATTAACCGTCCCTTTTGTTCCCTTTTGTTCTTTTGTTGCTCAATTAATTCTTTTAAAGTAAGTCTATTTGAGTTAAAATATTTATATAGATGGAAAAAATTAAATCAAATTTTCGTGAGGTGGATTATAATGAAAAAAATCACTGTTTTCGGTAGTAAACACTGACCCGGGTGCCAACCAGTGAAAGAGTTTCTTTCACAAAATAATGTTGAATTTGTATATATTGATATTACAGACAGCATGTTAAACCTAAAGAAATTTTTGAAATATAGAGATGCCAGATCTGAATTTGATGAAATTAGAAAATCTAATAGAGTAGGACTACCTTGTATAATGATTAATAAGGGGGAGGAATTTCTTTTTGAACAATCTCAATTAGAGGCTTTAATAAATAAATAAATAAATATTTATTTATTTGAGTTTTGAAATCAATCTATTAATAAATATAATTATATTACATAATACCTTTAATAAACCTCTTTGACATTTAGTTAAAGAGGTTTTATTTTGCTTACTCATGATATTGTTTTACTTTAATATATTCTTTTATATTTTTTTCTTTTAATATTAGTTTTTCCCAATTACCTAAGTTTGGTAATTACAATAACAATGAATAAATAGGTATAATTAACATACTTATAACAGTCGAAAATCCTACCATCATAGCAGCATATTCTGAGTTTATATCGTAGAAATCAGAAACTAATGCGGCTTGAGTTATTATTGGCATTGTTGCTTCTATAATAAAAACTTGATTTAATAAGACTGGTAACTTAAATACTTTTAAACATATGAACATTATCAGCGGTGCTATTAAAAACCTTCCAAGGAACACCATATAGCTACATATATCTAATTTAATTTCCCTAAAATCAATTGAATATATTATAGTTCCTATAAAAAACATTGATAGAGGTGTAGTTAAATTTCCAATATATCTAAAAGAATTCACTATAAAAATAGGCAACTTAATTTCCATTAACACCAAAGTAATACCTATTATAAATCCAATTAATGGTGGAGAAAAAATCTTTCTAAGACATTTAATACCAGAAAATTTATTACTTTTATTGGTGTTGCAACTTCTTATACTATATACCCCAAGAGTCCAAAAGAGACATGTATTCGCTATGTAAAAAAGAAATACATATGTTGCACTTTCCTCCCCAAATAATGCTATATTAACAGGTAGTCCTATAAATATGGAATTAGAAAAGGCCATCATTGTACAAAATATTCCTTTTTTACTTTTATCAATCTTTAGCATTTTAGATATCAACAAAGCAAATAAATATGTCACTATAATACTTAGAAAAGCTACTGTTATTCCGTTCAAAGAATTAAATAGCTTTTCTTTACTAAATCTCATTGGAATATTTACAATCATCATTAATGGAAGTGAAACATTTATTACAAGCTTTGAAAAAAGTTTACTGGTTTCTTTATTAAAAAAACCTTTTTTTGTCAAAACGAAGCCTGTACCTATCATAATGAAAATTGTTAAGATACTATTAAAACTATTAAGCATATGAGGTCCTCCATCTATAACTATTGTATGTAATAAATCATGATTCTCTTATAAACCAATTATATTACTAATTACATCAGAGTGTATAGATATTTCAATAGTCTGAATGCACTAGATTTCTCTAGTGCATTCCTCATCTTTCTAGTCAAACTTTGGAAGCCAATCACCATGTACTTCTATTAGATCATCACAAAGTGAACGAATATCATCTATTGATAACTCTGCAGATGTATGGGGGTCTAACATTGCAGCTTGATAAATGTATTCTTTCTTCCCTAATAACGCAGCTTCAATTGTTAATAACTGAGTGTTAATATTTGTTCTATTTAAAGCAGCTAACTGTTGTGGTAAATCTCCAATATAGCATGGAGTTACTCCACTTCTATCTACCATACAAGGAACTTCTACAACAGCATCATTTGGTAGGTTAGTAATTAGTCCTGAGTTTAATACATTTCCACCTATTTTATATGGAATATCTGTTTCCATAGCTTCCATTATATACGATGCATATTCAGTTGTTCTTTTATGCTCTAAATTATTATTGTTAACAATTTCTTGCCCCATTTCATTCCAACTTTTTATTTGCTCAATACATCTTCTTGGATATTCATCTAAAGGAATATTGTATCTTTCGATTAGTTCAGGGTACTTACTTTTAATAAAATAAGGCATATACTCTGCATTATGTTCACTTGATTCAGTAACATAATACCCAAATTGATTCATTATTTCATAGCGTACCATGTCATGATGTGGTGTTTCTCTTTCTAATGCCCTTCTCTTTATTTCCGGGTATAAATCTTGGCCATTTCTAATAATCTCTAAAAGCCACGCCATATGATTTATACCTGCTATCTTCTCTTGAATATCATCTGTAGGCATATCTAATCCCTTTAATAAATATTTTGTGCAAACTTGTACACTGTGGCATAACCCAACTGTTTTGATATTTGTACCTCTAAGCATAGCTCCTGTTAATGTTGCCATTGGATTTGTATAATTTAATAACCAAGCATCTGGACATACTTCTTCCATATCCTTTGCAAACTCAAATAAAACAGGAATTGTTCTTAAGGCTCTAAATATTCCGCCAATACCAATTGTGTCCGCTATTGTTTGACGAAGACCATATTTCTTAGGAATCTCAAAATCCGTTACTGTACAAGGCTCATATCCACCTACTTGAATTGCGTCGACTACATAATTCGCCCCTCTCAATGCTTCTTTACGATCAGTGTATGCAACAATTTTGGCACGATTTTCATTACAATTTCTGTTTATATTATTTAACATTATTTCAGACTCTTTTAATCTCTTGTGATCAATATCATAAAGTGCAATGTAAGAATCTCTTAGTGCTGGAGTAAGCATTACATCACCTAAAACATTTTTAGCAAAAATTGTACTCCCAGCCCCCATAAATGTAATTTTTGGCATGTTAATCCCCCTTTATTTTTTAAATTTAATTTTTACTAATTTAATCTTTATAGAGATTCCAACTCAAATCTTTATTTATACGTGTCCATAACTCATTGATACGCTGAGATTTTGGAACAAGTATAAATAAATTTTCGTACTGGATTCTCTATATAAAAATCTCTTTATCATTATTTTAACTTTAATTAAGATAAAGATATATGGAGGTATGTCACAAGAATATGTTTAAATGTTATTACTTCTTATTTGTAATTAATTTCATTTTAATGTAAAATATAATAAAAATTCACTTTTTTAGCTTGTTAATAATATAGATAAATTTCATTTCGATGTGATATGTATATTTATAGAATTGGAGGTTTTTATGTCAGCTAAATTTACCCAAGAACAATTCATGGAAGAACTAATTCTAGAAATTAACACTAAGTATGATTCAAACATATATGTTTATCAATGCGGTTGGGAAAAATGTAAGCCTAAACATTCTTATGGCCCTACAGTTAGAGATCACTTTTTAATTCATTTCGTTGTAAGTGGACAAGGTAAGTTTTACAACCAAGACAAAGTATATGAAATTAAACAAAATGAAGGTTTTTTAATTTCTCCTGATGAAGTTACATATTATGAAGCAGATGAAAAAAATCCATGGAATTATTTATGGGTAGGATTTAATGGAATAAAAGCACCTGATTATCTTAAGCAAATAGGTCTTGATAAAAATAACCCAATAACAAAACCTAATGATAGTGAATTTGTTATAGACTGCTTGAAAAACCTTACCGAGAGTTCAAAAACCACACGTGGTAGAGAAGTTCGAATGTTAGGATATTTATATTTATTATTGTCAAAATTACTCGAAGAATCTAAATACAATGATCTCCTTCATTATAAAGATGAATATATTCATAAAGCCATAGAATATATTGAAATGAACTACTCTAGAAACATAACAGTTAAAAATATAGCTGAACATTTAGGATTAAACAGAAGCTATTTCAGTAGTTTATTTAAAAAGACACTAAATGTTTCACCACAAAAGTTTCTAATACATTATAGAATTAACAAATCCTGTGAACTTATCAAACATCATAAAAATTTAAACATCGGAGATATTGCTCTCTCAATAGGATATACAGACCCTTTAGTATTTTCCAAAACATTTAAGTCAATTAAAGGTTGTTCACCAAGTGAATACCGTATTCAATTAGACAAAGAAAAAAAGACTGTAATAAGATAATTCTTCTTACAGTCTAAAATACAGTTATAGACAGACCTTTTATTAACTTTTAACAATCCTTATTAAACTCATTTGTGATCTATTTAGCAACCTAATTGGTAATGAATGAACACCTACTCCACTATCAATATAAACTGCCCTATCTTTTCCTTCTAAAAAATAAACGCCCTTTTGCAACTTAGGAAATAGCCCTTGTGATGTGAATAATGCGCCTATAAAAGGAAATCTAATTTGACCTCCATGAGTATCTCCCAATAAAGATAGATCACATTTTATCTCTTCATCTCTATCTAGAATTTGTGGTGAATGGCTTAATAAAATTGACAGTTTAGTGAAATCCACATTTTTAAAGGTCTTCTTTAGATTATCCTTCATGCTTCTTGCATCATTTGCCCCACAAATATTAATCCTCTCTTCTTCTATCTTTAAAACTTTACTTTTATTATCTAAAATATTAACACCCATCTCACTAATTCTATTCAAAAATTCATCTCTATTCTTGTTTCCCCACTCATGATTACCCATGACAAAATAGACTTCATCTGTATAAGCTAAAACTATCTTTATCAACCTATATGCACCACTGAAATCTCTGTGGTCTTTACTTATAATATCTCCAGTAATTACAATTAAATGAGGAGCACATTTTTCTATGATTTGTTTGTATTTTTTCTCATTGAATAGTTTTTTGTTGTGAAAATCTGATATTTGCAGAACTCTAAGTTCTTCTATATTTTTAAGCTTCTTACTTTCAATTCTTACTTCATTTATCTTTGTAAAGTTTACTTCGTAAATTATCCTAACTGAAATTAAAAGAGACGTAGTTAGTATAATTAGTGCATTCATTTGCTATACGCCCCTTTCTCTTTTCCAACTCTCATGAAAACCCCTTAATTTACCGTTCATAAGAACCTCTCTTTAATATTATTTTTATGTAAATTATATCACTATTAAGTTCTCTTTGTCATGGTTATCTCAATCCCTTTAGACTATTCTATATTATGACTAGCCTTGAGTATAGTTTATCAATTTTGATGCCTATCTCTCTTTTTTAAGAAAATGTTGAAAAATTAAAATTTGAGGATGTACATGCTATCAACATGTCCTATCCTCAATTTTTTTACTCTATCCAACTGTTCTTAATATTTTCAACATGGTTTTTAAAAATAAGTTTATCTCTTAATATTACTTATTATTCTCTTTTCTTTTACCTTTATACCCCATTCCTTCCTCGCCTTTGGTTTTCTTTTTACTGCTATCGCTCTCGTTATCATTGTTCTTCTTTTTACTGTTACTTTTATTCTTCTCTTTATAATTATCTTTATCTTTATTGAGTATACTATTTACCTCCAATTCTTTAACCATCTGATCCACCTTCTTACTTTGGCTTTCTTCAAGAAAATATTCAATACTATCTATATTCTCTTTACTCAAGAATTTCAGACTATAAACTACTTCTCGTATCTGTTCACGTGTGAAAAATCCAGCTTTATAACTATTCCTCATAAACTCTTTAATAACTCTTATAGTATCATCCTTTACTTTTCTTGCACCTAGTCCATCTTTTTTTAGAAAATCTAAAAATCTAATCGCATCTACCTTTATAGGTGAATAGAATTGCTTTATAATTTCTACTTTTTTATCAAAGTTTACATTTTTATCTCTTATTTCATTTATCATATTATCTTTAAATTTCGATTCAAATGTTCTAGATATTAGCTTTAGATATCTCTCTTCATTTATTACTTGGATTAGTTCATTTAATTTACCTTTTCCATTTTTAGCTTCTATCATAATTTTATTTATATTATTTCGAAGGGCATCAATACTACGCTCATTCTCTAAATCAGATATCAATCGATTTGATATGGTTTTATTAAATTCTGGTTGTGAAAGTCTCTTTTTCAATAAATTCAAACATACTCCCACAATCTTATCATCCTTTTTTCGCTTATAATCATTCAAATTTTTCCCATTAATCCCTATAGCAATTATTGCTCGTTTTCCATTGTGATTGATTATAACTAAGTTTTCTAATCCACTCTCATCTATAAATTTACCTAAACAATATATCATCATTGTCTGAAAATCTAATATATTCAATATCTCCTCCATAATTAAATATGGATTCTTTGAGTTTTCTTGACTTGCAATAGTTATTTTATGGAATTTGTAACAATACTTATCCTTCTCATATTGCTCTATTCCTTTAAATTTCAAGTAATCTTCAAATAACTTCATATATTGACTTTGAACAGTTATGCAAGGTATGCGAGTTTCTCTAAACAATTCCTCTAAATTAATCAATCTTAATATTAAATCATTGTTTTTTTCTGGTCTATAAATATTATACCTTTCAAAAATTATCTCATCTCTATTAATCACATTTAAAATATCATATCCCCTTGGTATCCCATAAGAAACTAAGTTTAATAGTATTTTTGAAAACTCTCGATCTTTGATAAAATATTCTTCTGCTCTATCAAATATTAGATTATATATGCACCTATTTTTTTTACACATCTTTAAAAATTCTATCATCTTCTCAGTTTTTTTAAAGTTATTTTTAATAATAAATTCTACTACTTCTAAACTACATGATTTTGGTGTATTGATTCCAGTATATATGGAGAACTTTATTCTATCCTTTTTACTTATTTTAAAGATTTCAAAAACAAAATTTATGTTCTTTTTTAACTCTTTAGATGAAATTATTGCATCCGCAATCTTTTCCCCAAAAGAAGTATTGTGATATAGCATAACTATTTTTAAAATAACTTTTTCTTCACTTTCAATTTTATTCAATGAATTGATATATGCAAGTAATGCTACTTGAAGCTCTTTTTCATGAAACATATCATATACCTTATCAAATAAAATATACATATCTTTAAATATACTCTTTTCATGCCCTTTATATATTAGACATAAAGCGTAATCTTTTAACTCGTCATTAAGCATTCCATATTTATTAAGATAGCTTTGTAAGAACTTAAATAACTCTATAGCTTTTTGTAGGTTCTCATCCGCTAACTCTCTAAAGAGAGCAAAAACTTTTACTGATACTTTATTTTTATCTAGACTTTCATTAGTGAGCAAGGTAATATATTCTCTTAAATATTTCTCTGCTTTTTTAATATCACCATATATAAATTTTCTTATTAAAGTTTCATATCCATCAAAGGCTTTATTTCCATTAGTTTTTATATGTTGTAAAATAATCATTTCATTAAAGATATTATTCTGAATACAGTATTCTTCCACAAACTTTTTAAATTCTGTATCCTTAACAAGGTCATACCACTCAATAATCTTATGCTTATTCATATTAAGCATAACCCTTGTAATCTTTTCTCCTTCTTCATCATAAAAATACATAGAATATCCCATATTAATTACTGCGCAATTAACTTTTTCCTTTAATAAAACATTGTGTTCCTCGTCATTTTCCAAAATTTTATATTTAAAATAATCCTTCTTATTATTAAAATAGATTATCTCTCTTTTTAACATTTCGGCAAAAAATTCCTCATATCCCTCAGGTTTTTCCTTTAATATTTTTTCAGCCACTGTAAGTATCCAGAGCGTTTCCAATGAGAATGTTTTATATTGAAGATAAAAGGCGATTAAGTCATTCAGATACTTTTCTTCTGGTAATTTATTTCTCAACATATTATGATATATACCCTTTTCAAGAATAAAGATATCTCCGCTCTTTTCATACATATCAAACATAATCTCAATAATTTCATTAGAATACTTTTCCTTACTGCTCCATATCATCTTGTTCATTGAATTAATAACAACTGGATCTGAATATCCCAGCTCTTTATATAGCTGTATAAATATCTTTTCAAATTCAAAATCAAACTTATTAGAATTTATGAAACTATTCAAAATAAGCTTATTGAAAAAAGTGGAATCAAAATGATATGATGAAAGAACATTCTCTAGTTTATTTTTATTTTCCAGCTTAATTGAAAAATCATTATAATAATCATATAAGTATCTTGCTATATCCTCATTAATTATTAAATGTTTATATATTAATTCTTCACATAAGTTCAATACTCTACCATCATAATATTTATCTTTAATAGCTCTTTTAATGATAAATAAAATACTTCTGATCTGTGGATTTACTCCTCTATGTCTACTTAGAAATATTTGATTTATTATTGTATCATAGTCTTCTTCATAATATACTCTATGATGGAGAATTTTGGGGTTCAAATCTAACTTAATAATCTCTTTATTAATCCTGTCCACAATCTCTAGACCTGGTTTTTCTTTATGAAGTACTTTTTTAAGTCCATATAAAACTTCTATATATGTGTTTTCCTTAAAAATATTGTTATTGTCAATTATCTTATTAATTACTTCAATTTTTTTTATATCAAGTCCGCTTATCTTATCTTTTATCATATAAACAAGAAATCTTTCACATTGGGCATCTCTCTCATTTTGACACATTAATAAACTAAAAATATCATGATGCTCAATCTCATTGGAATATACACATTCAACACTAAACTCCTGATTGTAATCAATTAAGTTACCATTTATAAGAACATTTACTTCTGCAGGCTCCTCTGGAAGAAAATAATAATTCTCACTAGTAGTGTAGTATTCCATCTTCTCCATTTGACAATACCCTTCAAATTTCATTATAATATCAACTTTTTCATCCTTTGCCTCTCCCTCTAGTTGTAGTTTGTATATCCTTTTAACTCTAGTTTCTTTACCCTTATGAAAAATATTGTTTATAAAATCTATTTCAAATTTATGAAATAGGACCTTATCTCTATAATACCTATCTATATAATCTTCATAGGAAACATCTTTCCCACTTTCTATAGCCATTATGTCCAAATAAATTTTAACCTTTAACTCGTCTATCTTATTATTTGAGATTGAAATAGCAGTTTTCATATTTTTATGATTATTAATCATGCAGTAATCTACATACAACTTAATTAATTCATATTTTTTCTTATTTGAACTGTTTTCAATTAATTTTTCAACTAACCTATAATTATTCTTATTAATATTTTTAATGAGTTCTTCTTCTATGATAAACTCGTACATGTGAATATTATTATTATCAATAATATAATCAGAAAATATTTCAACATTATCTTCGTAGAGTATATCGTTATAATCTCCTTTGCAAATTATCTCTTCAATTATTGTTTTACTCCTTCTTCCTGTTAAATAACTTCTGTATAAATAAGAATAAACCCCTTTATCTTCATGATCATTAATCAGAGCACAACAGAATAGAATCAGGTTGTCCAAAGCATCAATTTTGGCTTTAAAATTATTTAAATCGCTTATTTTGATTAAAGCTTTAGTTCTCCTATTCATGAGAGTTTTCCTTATAATACTATTTATTAATTTAAAATTTTCATTCTTTATCTTAATTTTATTTTTAATAAGAAAGCAACGAAAAAACTTTATATTCCTCTGTTTTTCTTCATAAATAAGGGATAAAAAATAATATTTACTTATATCTTCTCTCTTACTTAATATAGCGGCTTTCTTAAAGTCTTTTGATATATTAATATCCGATTTGAATTGAAATTTTATGAGTTTATCTAAATTATATAACCCTCTTACAAAATACCCCAAATAGCTATAAGGATTATTTTTTATATATTCACTTATCTTAATTTCATTATTCATAATAATCACCATAAACTAATTTTGATTTTATATTTATATATAATACAATCCTTGTGAATATTCACGTCCGTTGTTATCTCCTGTTTTTTCTTATATTTCATTTTGATCAGTAAAAAAAGGGCTGCTTTATTCTTTATAATCAGTCTATTGTTCTTATCATCAAAGATTACTTTCACATATTTGTTACTCTGTGTAACCTTAAGAGTTTCTTCTTCAACACAAGCATAACTCTTCTTATTATCCAAGTATATCTTCTTTCCAGATACCTTACTTTTCCATTTCAAATTTATAACGCTCTGTTTTATAATTTCTTTTTCATGGTATATTTTCTTTCTAACTCTCCCCCCATTAGAATTTATTATAATTTCTCCATCACTCAACTTCTTAAAACTAATAATATTGTCATTCTCACTCCATTGAGTTTTCTTCAATATAATACCGTAACGTCCTTCAATATCGCCATAAAGAAAACCATCTCCCCTATTCTTAATAATAATCTTATTGTCCTCTATCTCAATATATATATTAGGCTTAACATCATATCCCATATACTGAAGAAAGTTTTGGAGAGCAATTTGATCATTTTTATTATTAAAACTCTCATATGTGGATAAGGCCTTCTTAAATTCATTTACTCTCATCCATTCAATAAAGTCTTCTCCACAGAAGTCATACAATGCACTTTCATAGTTATCCTTATAAAAATCATAAAACTCATCGAGGTTTGAGTATTTATCCTGAAATGATAAATTATTCTCATGCTTAAGAAGAACGGTATACTTATATACTTTATGATCAACTGATAATGCTATACTCTCAATCAAGTCCTCATGAAAAGTATTTCGTTTAAACTTAATATTATACTTTATTACATAGTTAAAACCTCTCCATCCTTGATCAAGAATACTAATTTTAGAACTAGCCATCACTGATATTGGAATTTTACTATTTTCTATATCAGTATAAACTATAAGCTCATCCTCCATCTCAAAATCCATTCTTTCATTAAAAACATACTCAATCAGGTTTGAGGACTTATTAATAGAAATACCTTCTTTTGGGTATATATCAACACTTCTAAGTACTCTATTCTTTTCTTCATTACTCTTCTCTTTTTGAAGTTGGGAAATAACCCCATTCTGCCCAACTCTCTTCAAATCATGAATTATATCAGAAGACATAACATATTCATCATCATAAAATATATTTTCTTTTATGATATTAATAATATCTCTATTGTATTCTACCTTCACCCTCTCACCTTCAATCCATCAATTTATATGCTCACTTTCTTTCTGTTCGTCAACGAATCTCTTGATTTCTTCTGCAATATCATCTTCCCCAATGATGATATATATCTCAATTCTTCTATTCTGCTCTTTCTCCTCATCGCTCTGTTCTGATATACTGTCCCCAGCCTTAGGATCATACTTTGACATTCCCGACGCTTTAAAGTATCTTCCATATTCATTATCATTACCAATACCCTTATCCTTCAACATAGCATTCAGAAAATTTGCTGCCCGTTCAGTTGATAATGACCTATTGTTGACCCCATCACCAACACAATCTGTATGTCCACGTATTTCAATACATTCAATCTTTCCTCTATATTTCTCTTTTTCAAGTAAACTTAGGAATCCAATATAAATATCCTCTGCTATTTTTACTCCCTGTTTAGATAATGTCTTACTATTAGTTTTAAAAAGGATCTCTGTACTTATCTCTAACTTTCCAAGCTCCTTATTAAAATTAACTCTATCATTTAATATTGGTTTCAACTCATTCTCAATATCCTCATATAAGTCAATCCTGTTATACACAATATCATCTAATCTATCTGAAATAACCTGTATTTCTGACAACTTCTTCTCGTAATATACTTTCATCTTAGAATACTTAGTATAAAATGATGTCATAAGAATAAGCATGAAAAAGAAAAATACTAAACAAACAGTTGTCATAATATCAGTAAATGATGTCCAATAATTATTTGTCCCTTCTTGATTTTTTGACCCTCTATGTCTTACTTTCATTTTCCCTTACCCCTTTTTTAGGAACTAATCTCTTCCATAAGATTCTGAAGAGTAGATAACCTCTCTTTATATACATCATTCACATCTTCATATTTACTCACTAAGTTTTCCATATTACTTAAACTATCTTTTAAGTTCTTAGAGATTTCAATAGTTATCTTCCTCAATTCCCCCTTGAACTCTTCTTTTACAGTATTGGACAAACTAACACTCAACTCCATAACATTCTTATTAAAACTCTTTAGAATATCTTCAATCTGCTCAAACATTATTTTTTCTTTTTCTATCATCTCTTTTGTGATATTCTGATTATTCATAGAAGCAGATTTAACCTCTTCAATTAGATTTTTGACGTCATCATATGATTGAATAAGGGTATCCATAGTCCCTTTAAGCTTCTCCCCACTATTTTCAAAAGTATCCGTCGTTCTCTCAAAGACAACCCCCAAGTTAGCAATGCTCTTATTTATTTTATTAATCTTATTGTCAAATTCTTCGTTATAGATCCCAAACTTATCAACACTTTCCTTAAAAGTCTCTATTGGTTCACTAAAAACATTTAATATATCCTCAAGCCTGTTTATAACACTAAATAAAGTATTAGAAGATTCTTTTAAGTCAATTCCAACATAATTTATTTTATTGGTTAATTTTTCGATTCCATCCTCAAAACTCTTCGCTAAGTTATCAGCCATGTATTTTATACCATCTTCTACCTTTCCAGTGAAGTTCGATAGTATCAATTTCTCACTAATTCCATTAGCAGAAAAAATCACATTATCTAAAAGGTTCTCTAATTCATCATAAAATGATTCCTTTTCATATACATAAGATACCTTAGGTAACAAAGTCCATACATTAAGAATAATAGAAGCCAAAATCCCCATAATACTGGTATAAAAAGCTGTAGACATACCTAACAAAGGTTCCTTCATGCCTGCTAAAAGACTATCATTCATACTCATACTATCTTCTGTTATCTTCCCAAATACTGCAGAAATATCTGTTATCGCCATTACAAGACCTATGAATGTTCCTAACAAACCTATTACAATAGCTACATTTTTCATATACTTCATGATAGCCTCTAGAACAACCACAGACTTACTCATATTCTTATCAATAATTACCTGAGTATTTACATTTTCAGTTCCATTATTTACACTCTTCTTAAACTCTTCTATGCATCCGTTTATTATGATATCTTCCCCTAGAAACTCCCCTTCTTCAGATACCTTTTCTAATTGTATACTCTTCTTCTTGTAGTAAAGAGATACTCCAATTGAAATAAGCACATATGACGGTATCAATAATAATATTATCCAACATATAATTATTCCAAATTCAGATTGGTTCCAAAACTCTTTAATCAATTCACCTAGCATTGACTATATTCCCTCCAAATACTCACTTAATTCCATACCTATAAGCTTAAACAGCTCCTCCCTACATCCATAAAGTATGGAATATTCCTTCTCAATTATCTTTATTCCCTTAAACACCACTTCTGGTTCACTTAATATACCACCTCTAAGTTTTTCTAAAATTTCTTTACCTTTCACCTTAATTACCTTTTCATTTTTCTTCCCATCATTTATATAAATATAAATACATTCTTTTAATGATTCTATTACTCTTTGATCCTTTCTTAGCTTTTCATATTCTTCTTTTAATATTAAAAGTCTATTATTAAACCCCAATTGCAAATCATATTCAACCCTAGTTTCCTTATTTTTAAGTTTTTCATAGACACTTTTAAGTTTCTTATATTCCTCTGGAGAATTTTCTGGAGTGAACTTCTTTACCAATTTTCCATATGCTCTTTTAATTTCCTCTTCACTACACTGTGAATCCAAACCCAAAACCCCATAATAATTTTCCATATAAACTAGCTCCTCTTTAAATGGGATTTTTCCCATACTTCTTCTATCCTCTTCTTAGACTTTTTAATTTCTCTGTTGCTCATAGATTTTGTATCTATAACAACGCTTGCTTTCCTCCTATTACTCAGTATGAGCGCATCAACCTTTATAATCCCATCAACATCATATGAAACAGCCACCTCAACTCCTTCTTTTCCAGCAAGGGATGGTGGAATATCCTTTAACTCAAACTCTCCAATCTTCACATTGTCCTTAATAAACCTATTTTCACCTTGATAAATATCAATTATTACCGTATCCTGATTATTCTCAACTGTATAATAAACCTTTTTCACTGTACAAGGAATCATACTATCCTTTTTTATTATAGGATCAAATATATCTTCATTGGTTTCTTCTACAATACTTGTTCCTATTGTATATGGACAAATATCTGTTATAACTGTACCCTCTTCGCCTTCAATCTCACCTGATATTATTCCAGCTTGTACTGCTGCACCTAACGCAACAGCTAAATCTGGATTTATATTCTTTCTCACCTTATTGCCGAATCTATTTCTGAGCATCTTACTAACTATTGGCATCTTAGTAGATCCTCCAATTAATAGTACAGTATCTATATCTTCATCACTGAGATTTCCAATTTCTAAAGCTTCATCAATTACTTCTTCTGTTTTTATTATTAAATGTTTTACAATGCTATCAAACTTATCTCTTGTTAATGAATATCTGAATGAAAATGGCAACCCTCTTCTATCTATACCCAACCGTGGGATATCAATATCCTCTGTATCAAATATTGTAAGGTTGATTTTTGCCCTCTCGGCAGCCTCTTTTACTCTATATCTAGCCATGGGATCATTACTAAGGTCTACCTCATACTTCTCCTTTATCTCGTTTAATAAGAATTCCATAATTGCGGTGTCAAAATCACTTCCACCTAACCTATTATCACCTTCGCTTGTCCTTACCTCTACCACACCTTCAAACATCTCCAATATACTCACATCAAAGGTTCCTCCACCAAGGTCATAGACTAGAACCCTCTCATTAAGTTTTAGGTTTCTAATCCCATAAGCTAATGCAGCAGCCGTAGGCTCATTAATTATCCTTAATATATTTAATCCTGCAATATCTCCGGCGGCTTTTGTAGCTCTTCTTTGATTATCATTAAATCTTGCAGGTACTGTAATAACAGCATCTGTCACCTTCTTACCAAGATATCTCTCTGCGACTCCCTTTAACTCTTTTAGTATGAATGCTGAAATTTCTTCAGGTAGATACTCCTTACTCCCTAATCTAACCTTCTCATCTTCCCCCATCTTTCGCTTAACTTCACAAACTATATCACTAGGACTAGTTATTTTATTCTCCTTAGCTCCTTCGCCTATAATAATTCTATTTCCAATCTCATTATTGCTTCCAACTATGGACATTGTAGTCCTTTTATTTGTACTTTTTGGATTCTCAATTATTACTGGTTCACCATTTTTTATGTAAGCTATAGCCGAATTAGTCGTACCTAAATCAATTCCTATTACCTCTCCCATTTTCTCACTCCCCCCCATATTTTTGAAAAAATATCGTTGTATTAAAAAGTAAAAAAACTCACTCTTGCTATTATATTAATCATTGTCTTGTTGTATGCAACATGCTTATGGCCTTACAATAAAAATCTTCTATTTATATATTCATAATATTTAACAATGATTCATATTTTTATTATAGAAGTTTATACATAAAGGAGAGTGATAATCTTGTCTTCAAAAAAAAATAGATGGTGCGATAATCCGGAATGTACGTCCTATCATGAATTAGTTACTAATGATGTTTCACAATGTCCCTCATGTGGTGAATTCACAATTAAAGCACCTAAAAGCAATTCACCTTTAAAAGTAATAATTCCCGTTATAATAGCTATCATTGTAATTGTTGTTTTTGTATTGATACTATTGGTTCACGGTGGTGATGATAATAGTAATATTAATAATGAAAAAAACATTTCAAGAACTGTTCCTAAAGAAGAAAAAGTTCCTAAAAAGTTTTTATTCACCATTGACGGTTCAACAATCTTAGGTGCTAAATTGGTTCCGGCTTTATTAGAAGGATTCCTAAAAGAACATAATTACTCTGACATTAAAACAATAGAAGATGACGCAACTAGGATTATCGTTCAAGGAATAGCTCCTAAAACAAATGAAAAACAATCTATAGAAGTAACACTCAACACTACTAACAATGGATTTAAATCCTTAAGTTTAGGGAAATGTGATATTGGTTTAGCTTCAAGAAAGGTTAACTATTCTGAACTTAAAGATAATATTTCTACTAGTCCTGCAAATGAATTAGTCATAGCTCTTGATGGAATTGCAATTATAGTTAATAAAGAAAATCCTCTCGAGAATATAACAAAAGAAAATATTGAAAAGATTTTCACAGGTGAAATAACTAACTGGAAAGATATTAATGGTATAAACGCTCCTATTAATGTTTATTCTCTCAATAACATTTCAGGAACTGCTGATTATTTTCAAAAATTTATTTTGCAAGATAAATCTATTTCAACTAAAAACTATTTTGAAAATGAGTCTCTAATTTCAAAAAAAATTGCTACTGATTCTAATGGAATAGGGTTTATATCTTTTTCAAATGCATCTGATAATAAAATCCTATCCATCTCTTATGGTGCTGCTCTACATAGTAGCCCTAACAAATTTACTATTGCAACTGAGGATTATCCTATATCCAGAAGATATTATTTTTATATTTCCTCTAAAAATGAAAATTCAATGGTAGATAAATTTGTACAATATGCTCGTTCTGAACAGGGCCAAGATATAGTTTCTCAAACAGGGTTAGTATCTCAAAATATAATGCTTGAGAAAAATAGTGATATTATCTCTTATGGAACTTGGTCAAACAAGGATAATGAAAAGAGATATGAATCTATAACTTCTAAATGTGTTGCTAGATTATCAATAAACTTTAGATTTGCAAAAAATAGTTCTGAATTAGACAATAAAGCCCTTGCTGATATTGAGCGTGTTGTATCATTCTTAACTAAAAATGAATTTTCTGACTACAATGTATTACTTATAGGATTCACAGACAGTTCAGGTTCTTATTCTGAAAATATACGTTTATCTATAGAAAGATCGGAATCTGTTAAAACTCAACTTATAAATCTTTGTTCTAATTTATCGTCTCTAATTATTACTGACGGCTTCGGAGAAGAGAAACCTGTAGCTCCAAATGATAGTGATGAAAATAAATTCAAAAATAGAAGAGTTGAAATTTGGCTGGTAAATAAATAAATTGAAATACGGAGGTTATCATGAATAAAACAATAATTATCGGTGCTGGAGGCACCGGGATAAAAATAATAAGGCATCTAAGAAAATATATGGTAGAACTAGGTGATTCAATAGATCAAAATAATCATCTTGGATATCTTTATATAGACACAAATCCTGAAGAAATTATTAGAAATGATCCTGCTAAATGGCAAGTATTGGGTAAGAATGTGTGCTTGAATGAATCAGAGTTTGTTAATCTAAGATGTCCTCCTATAAGTGAAATTAGAAATACTTACGATTCTTTTGATGAGATTAATGATTGGTTCCCATATGAAGATTTACAAGATCTCGACATGGCTGCAAACGATAATCCAGGTGCTAGCCAAATAAGATCACTTGGACGCTATGCATTTTTCTTTGGTAGAAATTCTATTAAAGAAAAATTTATGCATACTTATTCTAATTTGAGCAACTCAGGTGACTGTACTGAAATTTATATATGTTGTTCTTTATCAGGTGGTACCGGCGCAGGTATGTTTCTTGATTTAGCTTATTCTATTAGAGAATGGGCTCCTGATCAAAATAATTGTAAAATATATGGTTTCTTGGTTCTCCCAAACTTTAGTGTTGACTTTGGTGACAAATATTTCTCAAATGCGTATGCATCATTACTTGAATTAAATTATTATTCTATTGATCAAGTAAAACATAAAGGTGAAGATAAAATAATTAAATTTAAATGCATGCAAAGTGGTCAAGAATTTACTCAACCTCCATTTGAATTTTGTTATCTTGTAAGTCATAGAAATGGTACTGGTGTTGAACTTAATCAAGAATCTATTTCTCAAATGATTGCAGAAAGAATATATTTGAACTTTGACTCTAATTTTTCACTTGCAGCGGAAGGTCTTCTTAATAATGGTAGATTAGAGAGATCGAAATTTCTTACAGATCAATTTTCTGGTGATAAACACGCAAAAAATTTCTTTACATTTGGATTATCAAAGATTAAATATCCTGTAGATAAGATTATTGATATTATTGCTTATAAAATCTGTTGTGGAGTTTATGATAAATGGTTAGATGATACCGATACACCTGGAAATCTAAGTGAACTAGTTAAAAATGAGCTTACTGCTCTTAATCTAATTGATTCATATTTCCTAGGTGATAATGACTTGTTTGGGAAAAAGAATTATGATTCACCTACTGAAGATATAAATAATTTTATTAAAACCATAGTTGTGGATTATAAAAGTAATGATAGAGAACGAATTCCTGATAAATTAAGGAACTATAAAAGCGATTTTATGGGTAGTTATAGAAATAAAGGAATTAAAGAGTTTTATTCAGAGAAATCAGAATTTATTCTTGGTTCATCCGACAAGCTTTTTTTTAACATAAAAGAAAGTCTATCAAGAAGAATGATTTTAAAGAACACTGGATTAAAATACACCAAAGATTATCTTGTTGATTTACATTCCAAGTTAGAAAGCAAAAAAGCTGTATATACTGATTCTTTAAATAATGCAGAAAAAAACATTGTAACTACAAATAAAAACCTCAATACTGATTATGAAGCTGTTAAAGATGCTAGTTATAAATTAGTTAACAAATCAAAAGCTGTAGCAACTGCCCTTGAGAAAACCAAACGAAATCTAAACCTTAATCTTACACACATAATTGCTAAAGAAAGATTAAGTTATGGAATAAATTTAATAACTCTTCTTATTGAGAAAATAGAAATATTAATTAAAGATATTGACGATTGGGAAAATAAAGTTACCAGAATAAATCAAAATCTAGGGAAGAAAATCTCAAGAAATATTGAATATTTTAATGAATTAAACAGTAACCAGTCAGACTTTAATGGATTAGTTATTTTTAAAGAATCTATGGTTACAGATTCCATTGGTGTAGACAAACTTAAGGATGCAATAGATTCTTGTAAAAAACAAATGTTTGGAGAAAAGTATGAGAAACTTTTCTTATATCCATCTGAAGATCCCGACGGGCAAAAACTTTATAGATGTGCTCTTGACTGGCTAGATACTTCTGACACTCAAGGAGCAATTGATTCAAATGTAGTTAATATTTTATTCAAAAATTATAACGATAATTTAGAAAGGCTAACTAAAATATCCGAAACATTTAGAAAAAGTTCTCCTTTTGGTGAATTTAATCAAGCTGAAACAAATAGCAAAGAATATACTCTTCCATCAAATTGTAGAGCTAAAATAGTTGGTCTATTAAAAACTGAAAGTACCAATGATGTTGAAACATCAACCCTTAAAGAGGATATTATTAAATCAACTGACATATCCCCTAGCGACGGGATTAAAGATATAACTGATACCCATGAAATTATTTTTCTTCAAGAAGTCACTGCATTCCCGCTTAGATTTTTGTCAGATTTAAGAAGGTTAAAGTTCGAATATGATCATCACTACAGTAACTCTAAAGCGCTGCCTCTTCATATTAAGAAAACTTTTGATCCACCAATTCAGAGACTATTTAGATATACCAAGTCTGAGATAGAAGAAATAAATAAACTCAGAGAGTCTTTTGTAGCTTTAAGATCTCTAAATAAAATAAAACTTACTCAATCTCGTAGATACAGAAGATCTGAAATCCGCTATGAATATATTGAACCTAAAGGGAACATTGAAAAATTTATATTCCTTGGTGATGACTGGGATTCTGCTTTTGAAAACTTTCAAAAGCTTGATACTCCTGAACTAAAAATAGCCCGTAATCTTATCCAAGGTGAATATAATAATTTAAAGAAGACTTTAATTACCGACGAAGAAAAATATTCATTCAAATCTGTTCTTGATAAATTAAAGGACTTCATAAAAGATGATGAGTATTATGGAACTGAAAGTCATAGATATATTGATATCTCTGATATTATAAGTAAGATTTACACAAGATTTTCGCTTGACAAAATCGAACCAAATGAATTGCCCATAGAAAATGATACTTCCTCTACATCAGTTCAACCAAATGAAGAAAATTTCATTAAAGCTATATATGGTGATATTGAAGAAACGCACGGAACAATTACTGATATTGTTCAGCAAAAATCTTCAAAACTAATCGAAGTCTTATCTATACAACCTGATAAAGAAATGGAACTTTTAAAGAAAGCTATAACTTTATATAACAATAAAAATAGTTTTAGATCTTTAGTTGAAACAATAATTTCCGATGGTAAAATTAATGACTCACAACGAGCAAATATATATATCATTTCTCCATCTTATGGAGTACCTGAATCAGAAGTTGAAAATATTATTTCTCAAGTTTTAAAATCTAAAGAATAAAATCCCCCCCTTGTACTCCTTAAATAAGGTACTATAGGGGGGTCTTCACTATTCATTTAGCATATTCCAAAGGTTTAATACACTTATTCTTATTTCAAACCATTTTATTATTTAAAATATTCCTATGTAATTCTAACCATATATCCCGTTAATCTACCATTATAATATTCTTGCTTTCAGTACAAACTACTAATACTAATACAAATTAATTTAAAATTAATTAAAAACTAATTACAAACTAATTACAAAAGGAGAAATGCTAAATGTCTAAAAATTTAGTACCCGAAGCAAGAGAAGGATTAGCACAATTTAAAATGGAAACTGCTAATGAACTAGGAGTAAATCTTAAACAGGGATACAATGGCGATTTAACTTCAGCTCAAGCTGGTTCAATTGGTGGAGAAATGGTTAAAAAAATGGTTCAAAAATACGAAGAAACTCTATAATATTTATATAGGAGTTAGGTGTAAAGCATGCGGCTTAAGCTGCATGCTTTGTTATTTTAACACTAATTTTAAACTTTATACTAAGTTAACTATATAAATTTCTTATTAATATAATATAATTAATTGATTTAGATACTTATATCTTTTTAAAATAAATATTTTAAAATACAAAGACAACTTACAAGCAATTTCATAAATAAACACTATACACTACACTAATAATTTCAATTCAAGATTTCGACACACTTTCAACAAATACTGATATATTTCGTCGGCTTATGTTATAATAACAACATAAACCGCCAAACTATCCGACACTAATTAAAATGTTTACATATATATAGACATAACCGAAGGGAGTATTTTAAAAAAAGCTATGATTGAAAATATATTTGAGAAAAAGAAATCCTTAATCCTCATAGTTGATGATTCCAAATTTATACGCTCTACATTTCGTACTTTTCTAAAAAATGAAGGTTATGAGGTTGTTGAGGCTGAAGATGGCATGAAAGCTCTTAATCTCTTTGAAAAACTAAAACCTGATATCGTTCTTATGGATTTTGTAATGCCTAGAATGAATGGAGTTACTACCTGTGAAAAACTAAAGGAATTGCCTAATGGAAAACGTACCCCTGTAATAATGATTACTTCACTAGAAGATGAAAATTCTGTTAATCAGGCCTTTCAAGCTGGAGCTACTGATTATATTAGTAAACCTATAAATTGGGCTGTTTTACGTCAACGTCTAAAGCGTTTAATCCATGCAAGACAAACTGAAATATCACTTGATCAAAGTGAAGCTTTTGCCCGTTCAATAATCGAACACGCTGGTGAAGGAATTATCACTATTGATATGAATGGTATTATCAAGTATATTAATCCAGCAGCTGAACAAATTTTTGGATACTTATCTAATGAGGTACTAGGAAAAGATATTACTACCCTTATTCCAAAAGTTCATAAGAAAGATTGTCATAATCTTTCTTCCCAGTTTTCCGACATACACAATGAAATAATTGGTCATAGAAAGGATACTTCCTCATTACCTATTGATTTTACATTAAGTAAGTTTTATGTAGAAGACGAGTGCTATTTTTCTATAATTTTAAGAGATATTACTGAGCAAAAAAGATATGAGGAAAAGATAAGATATCAAGCTTTCTATGATTCTTTAACAGGTCTACCAAACAGACTTTTGTTAAAAGAACGTATTAATGTTGAAATCGCTCGTGCAAAACGAACTAAAGAAAAGCTTGGGGTAATGTATTTGGATTTAGATAGATTTAAACTTATTAATGATACACTAGGTCATGATGTTGGTGATAAATTATTAAAAGAAATTGCCAACAGAATGAAAAGTTGTGTTCGTGAACAAGACACTGTTGCTCGATTAGGAGGAGACGAATTTGTTATTTTGCTCCCTTCAATAGGTCGTGAAGAATTCGTTGGTAAAATTGCTAAAAAAATACTAGACTCAATTAGGCAACCAGTAATAATTGATACTAATGAACTTTATCTTACAATTAGTATTGGAGTTACTATTTTCCCTGATGATGGTCAAAATGATGAAACATTACTGACAAATGCTGATGTTGCTATGTATAGAGCTAAAGAAAAAGGAAAAAATAACTTTCAGCTATATACACCAGCATTGAACGCTAAAGCTCTTGAGAGATTAGCACTGGAAAATAGTATGCGTAGAGCCTTAGAATATAATGAATTTGTAGTTTATTATCAACCAAAAGTAAATACTAAAACCGAGCAAGTCATTGGGATGGAAGCTTTAGTCCGTTGGCAACATCCTAAATGGGGATTAGTCCCCCCTGTGAAATTTATTCCTTTAGCTGAAGAAACTGGGTTAATTGTACCAATTGGAGAATGGGTATTACGCACTGCTTGTGCTCATACAAAAGCCTTACATAATGCAGGACTACCACCTTTATCTATAGCCGTTAATCTTTCAGCACGTCAATTTGAGCTACAGGATTTAACCAAAATGGTTTCTAAAGTATTAAGCGATACAGGCCTTGAACCAGAATATTTAGAACTAGAAATCACTGAAAGTGTAGCTATGCATAATGTAGAATACTCTGTTAAGGTAATAAATGAATTAAGAGCCATGGGTGTTAAGTTTTCCATCGATGATTTTGGTACAGGATATTCTTCTTTGAGTAAATTAAATAGTTTTGCTGTAAATAAATTAAAAATTGATAAATCTTTTGTAGGAAAAATAGATGGACAAAAAGATAATTCAATAATCGCTTCTACAGTTTTAGCCTTAGGAAAAAGTCTCCAACTTAGTATAGTCGCTGAAGGTGTTGAAAATGAAGCACAGGTTAATTTCTTAAAAGAAAATAATTGTGATGAAATGCAAGGATACTTTTATGGTAGACCAATGCCTATGGATAATTTTTTGGAGTTTTATAATGAGAGACTTAAATAGAATTTTGTATATTAAGTTTGTTGAAAAAATCACCAAATACCAAAGGAACTGCATGCCTACTGGCATATAGTTCCTCAGCACTAAAGAAAATAAATTCTTTTCTTGTTTCATCAATCTCTTGCTTTATTTTTATTTCTTCTTCTAAGATATGATTCTTATCATTTAGTTCATTAATTGTCAATTCAATCCTATTAGCCAATTTGTTAATACTATTCCCTAGCTGTCCAAACTCATCTTGATGCTTTACTTCTACTGTTTCTTCAAAATTTAACTCACTCATTTTTTGCGCAATTTCATTAAGTACTAATATTGGCTTTGTAAATCTTATTGATAATTCATCTCCATTATTCATAATTTCATTTATAACCAAGAAATCCACTTGCATATTTTTATCTCTCACAACATATCTTTCACGTTTATCATCAATTATTTTAGAGTCTATAACTTTATCTGATGATAATAAAGGTGGAATTAAACGAGGTTTTCCACCACCTTTTATATCCTCTCTTATTTTGTGCAAAAATTTACTATACTCTTACATCTACCTATTTCTACTTTTAAATTTTTATAGTTATAATACTATCTAACTCCTATGAAACCAATAAAATTTCAATCACATTATTAATGGATGTAAATAACGTTGAAGCATAATACCTAAGATTAAAATAAATCCCAAAAACAAGTCTATTTACCGAGCCTCGTCCTTTAGGCTTTTTTCCTAAAAGTGTAGATAAAATCCTGTACCGCTCGGACCAGACATGTTTCCATCGGAACCCTAGTTACCCTCTCATGATAATGATTATTATACCTTAAATGTAATTATAAGTAAATATATTTATGTGTTTTTCACAGTATTTATAACTTAATTTATAACATAACAAAAACCCTTGTAGTACATAAATCATGTACTACAAGGATTTTTTCATAATCATTTGGCATGTTCCTAAGATTCTACGTATCTATGAAATTATAACCATATATTCCGCAAATCTACCATTATAATATTCTCATATTAGTACAAACTACTAATACAAACCAATACAAAAACCAATATAAAAAAGGAGAGATATTAAATGGCTAAAAACTTAGTACCTGAAGCAAGAGACGGATTAGCAAGATTTAAAATGGAAACTGCTAGTGAACTCGGAGTAAACCTTAAACAAGGTTACAATGGAGATCTAACTTCTGCTCAAGCTGGTTCAATTGGTGGAAACATGGTTAAAAAAATGGTTCAACAATACGAACAAAATCTATAATCTCTATATGGGGGTATAGATATATAGAGCATGTGACTTAGGTTGCATGCCTTTATTATTTTAACTCAATTTGCTAAATTTATACTAAGTTCAATATAAATTTCTTATTATTTTTTATTAATTGTTGCTTATCTATTTATACTCGAACATTTATTTCATCAATTAATAAGAATTTCGAAATTTTCTTAGCACCTTTGTGCACCGTAACTAAACACTTCTTATTTTCTTTATATTTAAAATAGAAATAATAACACCAAGCATCTTCAAAATAATTTACAGCATTACTAGTATCTGATAAGAAAGTGTAATTTTTCCCAAGAATATTACATTCCTTAATGAAGTTAGTAGCTAAATTTTTACCATCATCATAAGAATAATTTCTATAGTCTTGATTAGGTGGTTCGCCATATTTAACTTCTAAATGCAATATTCGCTTAGTACGACCATCAATTACAGCAATATATGTACCACCTTTATTATTATTTAAATATTCACATTCTTTCTTAGCCCAACGTACAACATAGTTTTTTTGACCTTTTAAATCATTTAGAGTAATTCTTTCAAATAAATCTTTTACAACTACTTCCATATTAAAATTATTTTTAAAAGCATTAAGTGCAATTTCTTTTACTTCACATTCTTTTGTTTCTTTCTCATTCACTTCAATAGAAATAACAGTCTTATACATTAGTTTATTTTTTGATATTCTTTATTAGACTTTTGTGTAGAAATTTGTACTACTCCTAAAGTAATGAATATTCCTTTTGTATTTAATATTATTATATTTTTTAATTTCATAAGATTCTTCCTCCGTTAATTTTTATTTAATATCCTTCAACTAAGAAAATTATACAATTAAAAGTTATAACAATTATCAAATAGTTGTATCTAAATTGTAAAATTATATTATAAATAACTTATGCTTCTCTACCCCCATTTAGGTAAATGTTCTTTTGACATTTTTAAATTTCGTCCTTTATTTCAAGGACACTTTAAAAACTTCAAAAGCAAGTCCTAAATTAAGACTTGCTTTCATTTATATATGTGTTTCTTAGTCTTGCATAATAATAGGTTGTTCGAATTTAAATAAACCAACTTTACAATCATCTTTATCTACTCTGATTAGTAAATTGCCATTTTCAGCTTTAAAACTATAGAAGTAATAAGGCTCATTCTTACTGAATTCCTTCTGTTCATTAGTTAAATTATCAATAAATTCTATTTTTTCATCATTTATTAAATTATGCTCTTTAATAAAATCGATAGCTAAACTCTTTCCTTTTTCAATATCAAAATTGCTGTAGTCTTTTGCTTCTTTTATTAAGAAACAACTCATAGATATAATTTCACCTGTCATACTATCTATTTCAGAACGATATTTAGGACATTCCTCATAAGGTAATTGCACTAATTCATTTGCTTCTACAACAAACTTTTCAGTTTCATTTTCAGAAGAAAGATGCGCTGAATAAACTTTTAATTCTTCTTTTTTTAATTCTTGATTAAAATATTTTTTAAAACCATCAATTGCTATTTGTAAAGAACTTTCTTCTGTTACTTCTTCTGTTGTTACTTCTTCTGTTGTTACTTCTTTTGCTGTTTCTTCTTTCACATCTTTATTGACTTCTGAATCATTTTTATTAACTTTGACTTCTTTTTTTGATGATTCATTGTTTAGACTGTTTTCTTTAGTATTTCCACATCCTACAAATATCCCCATGGATACTACACCTATTAACGCTACATTCAATATTTTTCTTAAATTCATATAAATTCTCCGTACGTATTTAAATTTTTATACTCAAGTAAACTTTACTTCTAAATTATTAAACAAATTGTTTAACAATTATATGTAAGCAACAAATTTTATAAACTGAAAAGGAGTCTTATCAATTTAAACTGCCTTTTATTTATAATTAAATTATCATTTATCCTACAGATTTCATTTCATCAAACAGTAAAAAGTTTGTTATTCTTTTACTATCTTTTCTTACGTTAATTAAGCATTTCTTATTTTGGTCATATTGAAAATAGAAAAGATAATCCCAATCATTTTTATTTTGATTCAATTCTTTTGACTCATCTTCTAATAGAATATAATTTTCTCCAATAATCTTACTTTCCTTAATAAATTTAGTAGCTACAGTTTTAGCATCATTATAAGAGTAGTTTTTATATTCTTCATTTTTAGGTTCACCATAACGAGCTTCTAAATGTAATACTTTATTAGTGTCACTATCTATCACAGCACAGTATGTGCCACCTGCAATACCGTCTATATATTCACCCTTTTGATTAGTCCAAATTATATTATAGGTTTTTTGACCTTGTAAATCATTTAATATAACTCTTTCATATAAATTTTCAACATCTACTTCCTCATTAAAATAATTTTTAAAAGCATTAAGTGCACTTTCTTTCACTTCTTTGTTAATCATTTCAGTAGAAGCTAAAGATTCAGTCATTACTTTGTTTTTTGATATTTTGTTATTAATTACTTGAGCGTAAGCTTGATATCCCCCTACTCCTGTTATGCTTATCATTCCAATTACAGCTAATGTTACTAATCTTTTTGATCTCATAATATTATCCTCCACAAATTTGTCTAGTTTCTTTAATACAAGTAAAGTATACAACGAAGAGTTATTGTAATAATCATAAAGTTGTAAAAAAGTTGTAAAATCTAATTAAATATTACTTTTATTGATGTGCCCTTATTTAGCTCACTCTCAATTTCTAATTCAACTCCATGGATTTTAGCTATTTCAGAACAAATTGAAAGTCCAAGCCCAGCCCCATTATTGGCTCTTGTTCTAGATTTATCAACCATATAAAAAGCTTCAAAAACTTTAGGTACATCTTCTTTTGGAATTCCTATACCCTCATCTATTATCTCAAGAACAATTTTCATTTCATAATTTTTATACACATTCAGATATATAACACTACCTTCTTTAGACGCTTTAATCGAATTGTCAATCAAGTTAATGACTAAATTTTTTATTAGATCTTTTTCTATAAGAACTTCACACTCTTTCTCTCCATCAGAAACTATTAAATCTATATTTTTATTTTTTAATTTGGGTTTCATAGATTCTTTTATATCTAATAGTAGATTACTTAAATTTTCATCTTTCATAGTAAAATTTTCTTTCTTTAATAAAATTAGATCCATCATTTTCCATGATAGTTCTTCCAATCTTTTTCCTTCTTTAAATATATGATTTAACCCTTCTATAAAAATTTCTTCATTATAGGAAGTTGAACGAAGAAAGTCTGCATAACCAATTATAGAAGTTAATGGCGTTTTCAATTCATGTGTTAAATTATCTATAAATCTTTGTTTTTCTTCAGCCTTAGTCTTTAATTCACTAATTTTTTCATCAATAGCTGATGCCATCTCATTAAAATTTTCTGCTAAAACACCTATTTCATCCTTTGAATCTATAAGAACTCTTTCTGTGTAGTTACCCTTGGATATTATTTTAGTTGAATTAATTAATTGCTCAATAGGTTTTGTTATGTACTTACTTAGAATATACATACCCACAGCCAAAATCATAGAAATTATAATTTCTAACCTAATGAAAAAATTATATTGATTTTGTCTATCTTCATAAATATATGTTACATCTCTTATATATGAAAACTTCAAACTATTACCATTTACATCCAATAAATTTGTTATAAATAAAAATGTTTTATCTCCAATATCTCTTATTATATACTTTCTTTTATCCCTAATAGCTAATTTTAGTTCTTCTCTTTCTTCTAAAATTTCAAAATCTAGATTACTAAAAACTATTGCGTTATCTTCATCTAAAACCTCTAAATATATATCTTTATTATTAAAATTTTCTAAATAATTTGTCATAACTTCTTTATTAGAATCTGCTAAATTGTTTGGATTAAGCCTGATTGAAAATAGAGTATAGTAGATAATACTTGTATAAATACTAAAATGCTCACTTAACCCTCTATCCACTTCTCTCTTTAAATTTAAGTTATGACTCTTTTCTATTAAAAAATAACCACCGAAATTAAATGTTACTAAAAATAATAACAATGAGTACAAGAATATTTTTTGCCAAAATTTCATTTATGCCTCCAATCTATAACCAATCTTAAATATAGTTTTTATATTATCACTTAAATCTAATTTTTTTCTAAGTTTTTGAATATGCATATCAACAGTTCTTGTTTCTCCTAGATAATCATATCCCCATACCCTTTCAAGAATTTTATCTCTAGATAATGCTATACCTTTATTTTCAACTAAAAGATTTAATAGCTCAAATTCTTTTAAAGTTAAATCTACAATCTCACTATTATATTTTACAATTCTCTCTTTTAAATTTATTTCTAAATCTTTGAAGTATATAACATCATTTTTTTTACCATAACGTCTTAAAACTACTTCAACTCTTGCTAAAAGTTCTATTGATTCAAATGGTTTTACTATATAATCTTCTGCCCCCATCTTCAAGCCTTTTACTTTATCCGAAACTGAAGCTTTGGCTGTTAAAAAGATTACAGGTATATTTTTATGCTTGATTTGATCCAGAACACTAAATCCATCTATTTCTGGAAGCATAACGTCTAAAAGAATTAAATCAAAATTTTCTTGTTCAATTACCTCTAACGCTTCTTTTCCATTAAAAACTTGTCTAGTTTCATAATTCACCATTCTCAAATTTAATTTTATTAAATCTGAAATAGCTATATCATCTTCTACTATTAATATTTTATTCATTTGTTACCTCTCCTTTTAAATCAGTACTCATCAAAGTGTTTATTTTATTTCTTGAATAAGCTATAGAGATTCCAATTTTTGAGTATTTATCTAAATTACCTTGGTTAAAATTACAAATAAACTAATTGAATAAGTTAATTTTCAATATAGATTCTCTATATTGAGATTCTAACACACACTTAATAATAAAGCATTATAAGGATTTTAACGAAAGTTAACTTCTACCTTAATAATTTTGACTTCTGTTTCCTTGTTATTAGAAAATTGAAATATTACGGGATTATCATTTACACTTCTAGTAACTGAAATCAAATCCCCTTGAAATAGGTTTATTTTTTCATTACTTTCAGTTAATATCTCTATTTCTCCATCTACACAATAAAAAACTTCAGTTATGTCAGTGAACTCTTGCCCTTTTTCACTGATTAAAGTAATATTCTTTGATTCTCCATTATTCAATGAAAGATGTTCTAAAGTCCCCTTACATCCTTTTCCCATCATAAGATTAAAGTCTGTAACTTTTCCATAACTTCTAGTTTCATATTCTCCACTAAAGGAATCCTGTTGGAAAGGTTGCAAGTTAGCTTTATGATGACCTTTATGTTCAAGCTTCAACTCCCCTTCTATTACCATAATTAATCTCCAAATGCCAGGTAAATTTGTAAAGGTTGATTCCTCTACCTCTACTTTGGCAGAACTTAACCTCCATTTAAAATTACGTTCACTATATAGTGAATCCTGTGGGTATATCATAAGTTGAGTTGTTGTTCCTCCAGACCATTCACTTGTTAATAAATCATTTTTTCTTATTACTTCAGTATGATAATTCACGTTCATTCCTCCCACATTTATTTTGACATCATTACTTCCAATTGAGTATCAACACATTTGTATACACTCTTGGAGAAAAGAAGTTTCCCTTAATAATCTTTTTGTAGAGCTTTCTTGAAATATATCTTTTATTTTTAATTACTGCACCAAACCTTAATAGTTGAATACTTTCAGTTATAAGCTCTTTTAATGCAATTCTTTGTGCTCCATCTTCTTGAAAGATTTCATTTAAAAAATAATCAATAAAATTAAAATATTTTTTAATCAAACTATCCAATTTTCCAAACTTAGTTTGAATATTCATGATTGTATAGTGTTTGTTTGATAGATCATCTTTAATGTCTTGAAAATCATCTGCTAATTGTAAAACAACGCCATATACAAATGCAAATAATTCATCAGCTTCATTTAAATGCCCACAAACTAAATAAGCATCAGCCAATACTGATGATCCACCTTTGTAAATACTAATACCCAAAATATCCTCATTATAAATACCTTTAAGTCCATGTTGTTTTATGCTCATACTTTGACCATCCTGTATTGCTATCAAGGCTTCATATACTTTTGGAAATTCTTCACGGGGATAATCTTTTTCTATTAAATCAATCATATAAAATATTTCTTTTTCCTGCTGTGTTCTCCCAACACCTTCACCATTCTTAATTTTATTCCTAAACCTCTTATTGAACTCAATTTTATACTCTTTTGAAAGGGTTTTATCATCTGAAAAATTATCAGTCAAAGGATATAACATACTGTTCTTTTATAACATGATTAACGGACTGTTTATTAATATCTAGTGTTTCTATCATGAAAGCCTGAACTTTATTTATTATCTCATCAGAATCGTCTGATGTACTAACCCCATCATTAAATCGCTTCATTTGGTTCGCTAAATAATTTTTCATTTCAATTAAATCTTCATCTTTTTTCTTATTATATCTAAAAGGAAATATATCATAATCTTCTTCTAATGACCACCAAATATCTTCAATTTTATATTTTAATTTCGCAAATTTCAATGAACTCTCCCCACTCATAACATCACCTCTAATTAATTACTTTACTTTACTTTCTATTATATCATCCATTAATATATATTTTTTCTTATAAATTGATTTTATCTATTTACCAGTATAAATTTTTTCACCAAATAAAAACCAATATGAGAAAACCCATATTGGTTAAACAAAAACTAATGCGATTTTATCTTCCTCTTCTTATATTACCTAATGGAAATAGAGGCTCATTGTAATTAGGAAATCCTAATTCTTTAGCAATTTCTCTAGCCATCATTAAGTTATCTGGGAATTCTGGCGATGGATTTATTGTACTTCTTTGAAGACTCCAAAGCATCATTCCGCCGGCTGAAGTATTATTTATATATTGCGCAACTCTATCAATTTCATTTAATGACCATACATGAGCTCCCCAATCCTCTGGGGGTACCATTGCGCCCATTGCAATATCCCCTTGAAAATAGTATTTATATGCTTCTACTGACTCAACAGGATCATATAAATCTCCAGCATTATATCCCATTACATTAATTAGGTCTAGTTTATCTCCCGTTCTTTTTATTACTTGTAACATCATACCAGTTGTAGTTAGATTTTTTGGTTCAGCATCCTTCCATTTTCCTTCACCATAAGCCCCTACTGACCAAGGAGTAGCAGCAAGAATATATGGTCTTGGTAGTTTTTCTCTTACCCTTTCAATGATAGAAACATATTGATTATCACTAGTACAGTGAAATATCCCCTCACTATCAGGTTTACACCCAAAACCACTTAACGGTTCATAATCTATATCTACTCCATCCAAATTAAACTCTCTAACAAATCTAACAATATCATTTACATTTAGATTTCCCCAGTTTGTATAAGTTGCCCCCCCAATAGACAGAAGGACTTTAGTTTCAGGATTTCTTTCTTTTAAATAGTCTATCGCTTCTTTTAGAACTGTTCCATCATAACTAAATTCTAATCCAGTTGTACGGAAGTTCAAATCTCCATTGTAAATCATATCTGGTTTAGCAAATGCTAAAATTACTACATTAACATAAGAAGGTAAATTTCCTAAATCTGTTCCTTCTCCAGTAGAACTCCATCTATCTGACCATGATTGAAAATATCCCACAAACTTATTTTTAGGTCCAGGTGGAATATCTTTTTCTGTATACTTTACAACTGAATTTTTTATCATATCCTCTTCTACAGTAACTTTACTTGGATAAGCTTCTGGCATATAAATTTTAGTTTCAGTTCTATGGTAGTTAGCTACTATATCAAAAGTTTTCCCAGCAATTAAATTTTCAAAGGTAATAAATTCTCCCCAGTTAGTTTCTTTAGTAGTATCTCCTATTGTAACCTGAGGTTTAAATATTTCTGAGCTAAAATCTGGTCTTTCAACATTAACTCTAATTGAACCATATTTCACTTCTGGTCCTTGTCCGTTTAATGTGAAATCTGTTGGATCTTCATTCTTACCTGAATAGGTTGCACCAAAGCCAACTCTTACTGAACCTCCTACTGGAATAGACGTATTCCAAGCTGCTGGTATAACTGTTACTTTATTATCTATCTGAGTGAACTCTCCATTCCATAGAGACGTAATATTTTGATTACCTGGGAAATGAAATTCTAGTTCCCATGGTGATATTTCTTTTTCACCTTTATTGATTATCTCTATATCAGCATTAAATCCTGTATTCCAACTTGAAGTAACTTTATAAATAACTTCAAATTGAAGTTTATATTCTTCACATTTTTCGTAATACTTAACAATGCATTCTTGAGTTTCATTTTCTTTAACCACAATAATTCCTGGCTGAATTATTGGAATAAATGATTTTTTTTCTTTTTCAAATGTTTTTGCCTCTATTTTATAACTCTTATTAGCTTCCAAATTTGAAAAAAGATGAATGCTTCCCCAATCCAAAGGAACCGTTTCTCCATTCACAAATATACTTGGCTGGAAATTATGATCACAAAACATTGGTTGGTCCATATTAACTAAAATATTCCCTGTAGCTCCTTGAAAATATTCACTCAAAACTTCAAACTCAATAGGGTCCTCATTTCTAACTTTGTATTGAGCAATAAAGTCTATAGCAATCCATTGATAGGGTACTATATAGAAATCGTATCTAGGTTCTAATGTAACCTCTCTACCTTCTTGTTTCCATACACAATAGTTTACCCTAATTATTTTTTGACCATTTATAAATTTGAACTTAACACGCCAATCTTTAAGTGTCTTCATAGTATTATTCTTTATAATGATTCTTCCTTTGAAAAATTTCCTATTTTTATTTATCTTTATATACTTAACAGAGTACATTTATTAAAACTCCTCATTCAGTGTTTTATAAAATAATAGTACTTTACTCAACATAATCATTACCTTTTTAATTACAGAATGGTTCTAATTTATAAATTACAAATACATTCACTCTTATAATATTAATTTTATTTAACTTTTGTTACTATATTTCGACAAAAAAAGTAACGCTAAAACAAAAGTGCTGTTACTTTCATAACAGCACTTCTCATAAAATAATCCTACTTATTATTTAATTTATATTTTAGAAATAACTTTCTTTGTTATATCCTCTAATGTCCTACTTAAGTCATCACTAATTGTTTCCATTCCATTCTTTGAAATATCTATTATTTCCTTACACATTGGCAGTTCACCAATAAGTTCTAAATTCATATCCTGTAAGAATTCATCTGTATTATCGTCATCATACATTTGAATTTTAGTTTCACAATCAGGACATTGAATATAACTCATGTTTTCTACTACCCCTAAAACATCTATATCCATTTTTCTAGCCATATTAACGGCTTTAGCTACAATCATAGAAACTAAATCCTGAGGTACTGAAACCATTACAATTCCACTTATAGGGATTGACTGCATAACAGTTAGAGCTACATCTCCTGTTCCTGGAGGCATATCAATTAATAAATAATCTAAATCCCCCCAAATTACATCTGTCCAGAATTGCTTTACTACCCCAGCCAATAAAGGTCCTCTCCAAATTACAGGTTGATTTTCATCTTCCATTAATAAATTTAGAGAAATAACCTTCATTCCGTCTTTTGTATTTACAGGGAAAATCCCCATATCTGACGCTTGTGCTCTCTGAGTATCTACATGCACTAATCTTGGTATACTAGGTCCAGTGATATCAGCATCTAAAATACCAACTCTATATCCCTGTTTATTTAATTCATTAGCTAATAAAACGGAAACTGTAGATTTTCCAACTCCACCTTTTCCACTCATTACCCCAATAATTTTTTTAACTTCATTTAATGGATTATTTTCAATCATACAGTTTTCTTTACTGCTGCATTTATCTTTTGTTGGGCAGCTTTCACAATTACTCATTTTTCCTCACCTCTTAATTAATGGCATATGCTAAATATATTTTATACCCAAAAAAAGTTATTGTCAAATACCAATAACTTTTTTTCAATATTTGTTATATATTATTTTATCCAGTACTGTATTATCCGTCCCCTGGTATATTCTCTATAATTTCTTAACATCCATATCCATTATCATATATTTTATATTCATAGAAGGAATAACTTTATTGCAAGAAACACCTCTGAAATCATCCCCAAACATTTTAAATACATGAGATGATATTTGTATTTCCGGCAATCTTCCTACTAACTTCTCACCATCAAATAAAAAGGCAACTTGAACTGGTGTACCAAATCCACCATCTGGAGTAAAATCTCCACCAGAAGCAATAAATACAAAAATAGACATTTCACCATTTAAAAGTTCTTTAGCTGTTTTATCGCCACTTTTAGCCATTAAACTAGGCTGTCCTTTTAATCCTGGAACACCATCATATTCCCCAGCCCCAGCACCAGTATGTGGTAAATTATACATTTTAGATACCGTCTTATCTGTGAAAGGAGCTTTAATTACACCATTCTCGATTAAAGGATATCTATAATTACTATTTACTACACCTTCATCATCAAAGAACTTAGAATTAATATCATCCTCTGGATTTGATGTTTGATACAGAGTAAAATCACTGCTAAATTTCTTTTCATTCATTAACTCTGAAAATATTGAAGCTCCACTTGCAAACTTTCTTCCATGTAAATCTGTTAAGAACTTAATGAACATTCTCATATCCACATTTAAAAATGCAACAGGGATTTTGTTTTCCTCTGGTAATTCAACTTTATTTCTAAATGCACTTAATAAGCTATTGGAAAACTTTATAAATTCATCTCTGTTAAAATTCCTACCTTCAAATGGAATAAATAAATCCATTATATTCTTTGAGCTTTTCTCTTTAACTGCAATGTTACAGCTCATATATCTTGTACTATATTTCAAAAACAACTCATTATTATTTTCTAAGATTACCTCTTCCTCAATAACATTTATCTTATTACTAAATATAAAATCATCATTTTTTCTAAGTTCTTCTAGAAGGCATTCTATCTCATTTATTAGTTCTTTTCCCTTTGGGATATTTGAATTCAATTCCATACTTTCGTTTTTATTAGAAGAAGGCTCACATTCATAAGGTATATTTAAACTTAAAGCTTCTTCAGCTTTCTTAAACATTTCCTCTTCATCGTATTGCCCTAAAGCACCAGCAACCCCAATCTTGCCATCCTTATACACCCTAAAACCTGTTCGAGTAATATCTTTTTCTCTTATAGATTCAATCCTACTTTGAACTATATTAATAGAAGTTTCTTTTACTCTTCTAGTATACTTTTCACTAATCACTTATATCACCCCTTTATTGAACTTGAATATCTCTTGCTCTTACATATGGACCACCATCGGCTACTGGTAATGGGAACTGCTCCATTTTTCCGCATCCACCCCAAATACTATCGTGAATTTCTAATTCATTTGAAACACCATCTATCTTAAATAAAGTCTCCATAACATTCCCTGATATTACAGAAACGTTTACTGGTTCTGCTATCTTTCCAGCTCTTATCATATAAGCTTTACTTGGTGCAATTGTAAAGGTACTCATACCTGACCCATGCTTATAACCCTCAATGTAGATTCCTTCTTCTATCTCTCCAATAAGTTCTTCCTTTGTTTTATCTCCTGATTCAATATATGTGTTAGTCATTCTAACTATTGGCTCAAATTCAAAATCCTTTGCTCTAGCATTCCCTGTTAATTCTTCCTTTAAATCAGCTGCAGTAGAGGATGAATGCAATCTTCCTCTTAGAATTCCATTTTTAATCACATATGTTTTTTCAGTCTTAGTTCCCTCATCATCATATGGTACATATCCTGTAACAGAATCAGCTCCATAATCAACAATAGAAAGAATATCTGAACCAACTTTTGAACCTATCTTCCATTCGTTCATCATTGTTTCATCACCAATCATAAAGTCAGCCTCACTTTTATGACCAAAACTTTCGTGAGCAAAAACTCCTGATACCATAGGTGATAATACAACTGTATATTTGCCAGGTTCTACAGGCTTTGAATTCTTAACAAACTCTAATGATTCATTATAATCTTTTTCAAATTTACTTTTCAATTCTTTAAGATTCTCAAACTTATTTGAAGTAATTCTTGAACTATCATCAAATTTCTTCTCTCCACAAGCAATAGAATATCTCACAGCAACTCCTGTTGCTTGATAATCATGTTTTATAGAACTTCCTTTACTAGAGTAGAATTCTTTTTCGACTCTTTTATCCACATAATTAACTTGCCAACTTTTAACTTCTTGCTTGTCTTGAATCATTGGTATTAATTCTTTTACTAAAGCAAGCTTCTCTTCTTGACTTACATTATTAATTTCATATCCTCCAAATTTATAAATCTCTTCTTTGTTAACTTGTAACTTACTAACAATAGAATTCTCAAAAATATTCTCATTTTCATGTGCCATTTTACTCAATTCATCTATATTAACCTGAATATTTTCTATATCTGTAGTAGATTTGTAATACCATCTTTGTCCATCAAAAATTCTTATAAATGCCCCCGTATACTTCCTCACTTTGTTTTCATCAAGAATACCATCAGTATAATTGATTGTTGATTGAAAAACCTTTTCCATTCTTACATCTGTGTATAAATTTTGCGGAAACCTATACATACCCTTCCCCCCTTAACTTTAAGATTAGAATATTATAATAAACCAATTATAATTAATTTTTATAATATTCTGATTTTTGCCTCTATTTTATTATATATTGGATATTTATGTAAGTCCATTTATTTATAAATTATTTACTAAATGTTAAACTTTTTCTTCATTGCTTATAAAATCCAGCTTAGTTTCTTATAATACCATTAAAAATAAAAACCCTCATATATCAATGAAGGTTTATTGTTCTCCTTTTTCAACAGCTATCCAGCCCTTTTTTAAAAGGTATCTAATATACATAATGAGTCTCTGTTGGCTATCTTCTGGAGTGTCCCCAAATTTTTCGCTCATAATTTTTGCTATTTCATAAATATTTTTTTTACCATCTATTAGTTTCCAAACGGCACTTCCTCTTTTATCTAATTCCATATCGCTAACTGTGGATTTTTTAAAAAGCCATCTTATGAATTTTTCAATATCTTTATCATGGTGAAAAATCAAATAAACTTTTCCTTTTCTTTCTTCCCACTCTTCATGTTTAATTTTAGGGATATATAATAAAAAATTATCTTCTTTATTTTTTTTAGCAGCCATAATCATCACCCTTATAAAAATTTAAGATAAGGGTTAAAATTAACCCTTATCTATTATTATTAATTAAAATATTTTATTTATACTTCTGGAACAGTTTCACTTACTTTAATTGAATATTTGTAGATCCATAATCCAAGTAATATGAACACTCCCGCAGCAACAAAACTATTTTTTGCAATAGCTAAATCTTTAAATATTGCAATGTTTAGACCTGCTGTAGTTAATCCAGCAATTAAAATACCCATTAAGGCATCTCCTGCAACTAAACCTGAAGCAAGTAGAATTCCTTTTTCAACTTGTAATTTTTGCTGTTCTTCTTTCTTCTTGAATTTCTTCTCAACGAATACTCTAACGATACCACCAACTAAAATACTTGCATTTAAGTGAATTGGTAAATATAATCCAAGAGCGATTGGAAGAATAGGAAGTTTTGCAAGTTCACAGAATACCGCAATAATAACTCCTACAGTAACTAGCGCCCATGGAAGTTCTCCAGTCATAACTCCTTTAACAACCATAGACATTAATCCTGCCTGTGGCGCTGGAGCTGCAGCTGATCCTATTACATATACATCGTTAATCATTAATACTACTGCACCTGCTGCAACAGACGCAACTGCTAATGCAAGATACATTCCTATCTGAACATTCTTTGGTGTACCACCAATAACGTAAGTAGTTTTTAAACTTTGAGCTGTTCCACCAGCAACAGCTATAGCAACACATACTATACCACCAACGATGATAGCAGCGAGCATTCCTTTTTCACCTATTAAACCAGTAGCTTTTAAGATAGATGTTGCAAATAATAATGTTGCAATTGTCATACCTGAAACTGGGTTATTAGAAGCTCCGATAAGTCCAACCATTCTTGCAGATACAACTGAGAAGAAGAATGAGAAAACGATTATCATAATAGCCCCAAAGAATCCAACTTTAACGCTTGCTATAGGTAATACTAAAGTTAATACGAAAACTAAAATTGCTGATGCAATTACCCAAGTAATAGGTGCATCTATATTATGTCTTTCTTTAGTACCAGCTTCTCCTCCACCGATACCAGACATAGCTGATTTAAATGACTTAATAATAGTTGGAGTAGATTTTGCAAGGCTTATGAAACCACCTGTTGCAACAGCACCTGCTCCGATATATCTAATATATTTACTCCATATTTCCCATGCATTCATTTCTGAAATTAATTTTGTAGATGGGAATAATGGAACTGCTAGTCCAGAACCTACGTATTTAATTAAAGGTATAATTCCTAACCATGCTAATAATGAACCAGCAAACATATATACTGATGCTCTTAATCCAACGATAAATCCTACACCCATTAAAGATGCTACATTATTAAAACCAAAAATAGTTCCTTGCATTGGCTTTAAAACCCATTCAGGCTCTTCAGCCATTAATCTGATTCCACCTGCTAGCATTTTGTACACAGCTCCAGCAGCTAAACCAAGCATAACTGTTTTGAAACCATCTCCACCTTCACTACCTGAAACAAGTACTTCAGCAGCAGCCATACTTTCAGGATAAGAAAGTTTACCATGTTCTTCAACAATTAAGAACTGTCTTAGTGGAGTTACAAAGAATACTCCTAAAAGTCCACCTAAACAAGTTACAATTACAATAGTTTGTAAGTCTAATTTCATTCCCCATAGGATTATTGCAGGTAGTGTAAATATTATACCCCCTGAAATTGATTCCCCCATGGCAGCCATAGATGCTATCATATTGGCTTCTAAAATATTATTTCTTCTAAAAATAATTTTTAATAAGCCTGTCCCCAAAATTGCTCCTGGGATACCCGCTGCTATAGTTAATCCAACCTTAATTCCAAGGTAAGTATTAGCAGCTGCGAAAATAATTGCGAATAGAACACCAATTACTAGTGAAATTACAGTTGTCTCTGGCATTGCTGTTTTTGAAGAGACAAAAGGTACATAATCCTCACCCTTGCATCCACCATAAGCAGTATGGGAAAGCTTCTTTTGTTTTTCCATAACTTAATCCTCCTTAGTATAAAAACTAATAATAATCGCAAAAACGACAAAATACTTCGTTTTTTTACTTCTCAAGGCAAGTATACTATATACAAGCATAAATATCTACACCTTTCTACCTTAAAAAAATGAAATATTTCTAAAAATTTAATGACATAATACTTTTTGCTAAACGCATTTTTTTCTCCTATTGACAATACAATAAATTGTGTTAAATTGATATTGTATACTACAGCTGATGATTTTCAATTAAATGTTAGTTACATTTAAGCTAATTTTTGATAATTGTTTTATGATTATAGATATCTCGTAATTAAATATTATAGAAAATCCATATAATATATTAGCTGAATAGTTACAAAATAAATTTTATAGAGGTGTTAATTATGTTAGAAAATTTAAAAGAACTTAAGAGTTATAAAGTCTTTGAAATTTTTAAAAAAATGAATGAAATACCTAGAGGTTCTGGCAATGAAAAAGCTATCTCAGATTGGTTGGTTACATATGCACAAGATAGAAATCTTGAAGTTATTCAAGATGAGGCTTTAAATGTGATAATTAGAAAGCCTGCAACGAAGGGATATGAAAACTCTCCTGGTGTAGTAATACAAGGTCATATGGATATGGTTTGTGAAAAAAACAAAGGAACAGAACATGATTTTGAAAAAGATCCTATTAAGTTTATTGTTGAAGGCGATAAGTTAAGAGCAGATGGAACAACATTAGGAGCAGATAATGGTATTGCTGTAGCTTATGGTCTTGCTCTATTAGATGAAACTGATGCAGAACATCCAGAAATAGAACTTCTCTTCACAACTGAAGAAGAAACTGGTATGGATGGAGCACTAGCATTGAATCCCGATAGTATAAAAGGAAATATGCTTATTAATATTGATTCAGAAGAAGAAGGAACACTATTAGTAAGTTGTGCTGGTGGAGTAAGACAGGTTATTGAACTTGATGGAACAAAAGAAAATGCTCAAGGTAAAGGTATTAAAATTGAGATAAGAGGCCTTAAAGGTGGTCACTCTGGAATGGATATAAATAAGGAGCGCGGAAACTCTAACAAGCTTATTTGTAGAATACTAGATGAATTACGTAAAGAAATGGAAGTTAGAATACATAATATTAGTGGTGGTTCTAAGATGAATGCAATCCCAAGAGAATGCGATTGCACGATAGTCGTTAATGAGAATAACTTTGATAAAGCTGTAGAAATAATCAATGAATATAATGAGATATTTAAAAAAGAGCTTTCTGCTTCTGATAGTGGTATTCAAGTATCATTTGAAAATGTAACAGTAACGGATGCATTCACTAAAGATAGTAGCAATAAAATTATTGATATGCTTCTTATGATACCAAACGGAATTCAATCAATGAGTATGCAAATTGAAGGTCTTGTTGAAAGTTCAACAAACATAGGAGTATGTATTTCTGAAGATAATAAAATTACTTTTGTTAGTGCTATAAGAAGCTCTGTAGAAAGTAGAAAATGGGAAATAGCTAAAAGAGGAGATGCTCTAAGTAATTTACTTGGTGCTTCAGTGGAGTATCAATCAGCTTACCCAGCTTGGCAATATAAAGCAGACTCAAAACTAAGAGATCGTATGGTATCTGTATATGAGGGTATGTACGGAAATAAGCCACTTATATCAGCAATACATGCTGGATTAGAGTGTGGTCTTTTTGGTGGTAAATTTGGAGAAAGAATGGATATGATATCATTTGGTCCTAATCTACATGATGTTCATACACCTAATGAATGGGTAGAAATTGATTCAGTTGATAGAGGATGGGATTACTTACTTGGAGTATTGAAAAGCTTGAAATAGATCCGGCTATGACTTTCAAAAGTCTTAATTTTGAAATTCTATAAATCACAAAATTCATTTTAGCAACAAGGAAAGGTATGAAATTAGGGTTTAAAGCTAAATTTCATACCTTTTTCTTATTCACATTTTTCTATAATAACTTCGCTGCTTCTTTAAAAGCTCTGGAAACTCTTATCATTTGTTCCTCTGTATTATAAAAACTTATTCCCAGTCTTATATAACCATTTTTTATAGTTGCAATTATATTATGCTTTTCCATTATATTCTTGAACTCACTCTCAATTTCTTTGGGATAATAAATACTAAATATCCCTGAATAGTTTTCTGGTTTTCTAGGTGTCATAAATTTAAAAGGTAAATGACTTATTCTTTCAATTAGTTGATTTTGTAATTCTAATATATAATTCTCAATTTCTTTAATTCCTAACAAATTTATAAGTTTACTAGCTTCATTGATTGCTGATATACCTGCATAGTTTAAATGGCCAGCCTCAAATCTTCTACCGTCCTCATACCACTCAATTTTTGAAAAATCATATTCCATTTTGGGAGGATTGAAAGAATTTTTAGCACTAAGGTGATTTGCCGATAAAGGAATAATATCTTTAACAATAGACTTATCACAAAACACAAAACCTGCACCAAATGGAGACAGTAGACCTTTATATCCTCCAGAAGCAAGATAACTAATATTCATTTTTTTTACATCTATATCAAGTCTTCCTACAGCTTGAATTCCATCTACTATAAATAAAACATCATTTCCCTTACAAATTTCCCCTACCTTATATAAGTCAATGTAAAATCCTGTAGTGAATTGAACAGCTGAAATCACAACAGCTTTAGTGTTATTATCAATTTGATTCTCAATATCTTCAATTAATATGTTACCTTCTTTACTTCTAACAACCCTAAGTTCAACACCCTTGTTTTGAAGATCTATCCATGCATAAAGTGTTGCAGGAAAATCTTGATCACATACTATTATATTATCCCCTGCATTAAAAGGATAACCATTGGCTATGATCCCAATTCCTTCTGATGTGTTTTTTACAAAGGCTATTTCTGATGGATCTGACTTTATTAATTCAGCTATATTTTTTTTAGCTGAGTCCAATACCTCTCTTCCATCTGATATTACTGTTTTACCATATGTTTTTATACGTTTTTCTATAAACCCTAAATATGCATTTTGAACACACTTAGGTGGTATGGAAGAAGAAGATGTGTTTAAAAAAATCACATCTTTAATGTCTGAAAATTCATAATCTATTAGTTCTCTATCTAACATAATAATTTCTCTCCTCTGCGGTATATATTTAAATCCTATTATTCTGTTACAAAAGCTTTCTATAATCTCTTAATTCTTTTCTTCCTTTTAAAAACCTTAATGTTCCCAATACCAATAGAATACTTCCCAAAGGTATAAATACATATCCAATAATCAATAATATTTTTATGTTAAGGTATTTAACAAATGTAATACCCGAAACAATTAAGCTTAAGGAAGTTCTTACCCAAGCCAAAAATGTTCGTTCATTAGCAAGAATCGTTCTATCTATTGCAAGCAAATCTCTTAATGGCACATCTTTTTTCTCATAAATATATATACTCCTATTATTTTCTTTCTGCAAAAATTGCATCATAGGAAACCTCCTAAACATTAATCAATGCATTTAATTCCTGAGCTTTATCCTTTAAATAATCAATGATTTCTTGTACAGTCTCCTGACTTAGTGCACCATTTACAAATCCAACAGCTAAAGCTGAAATCACTTCTCCTTTTGAGTTAACAATAGGTACTGCTAATCTACGAATGGTCGACTTTATCTTTCCAAAATCATCTGAATATCCTTCCCTTATAGCAAATTCAATAAAGTCTTCAATCTCTTCTTGTGAAGGCATCTCAATACTATCCTTTTCGCTGCTTACGACAGTTTCCATTAACTTCGCTCTTCTATCTTCAGAAATACTTGCCATATATACAAATCCCCATGGTCTAGATAAAAACTGTTTACTAACAAATCCTACCTTCTGCATAACAACACTATCTATATTTATTGCTTTATCTAATGCAATTACTGATTCATCTGAAAATCCGAACAGCAAGGCTGTCGCTTCATATTTTCCACTTACTTCCTTTAATATATGAGATGCTCTCTTCAATATTCCATTCCATATAGATTCACTTTTAGCAAGGGTAAAGATTCTTGACCCTAACATGTATTTACCTTTATCATTTTTTACTATATAAGATTTTGATAATAAAACCTTTAAAATCCTATTTAAGCTACTTACACTTATTCCTTTAATTTCGCTAATTGAATTAAAACCTAATTCTCCTTTTTCTGCGATTAGTTCAATTATTTCTAATCCATTAGTAAGCGCTGGAGCTGGACTCTTTTCCATAACCTTATCCTCCCCCTATATTTAGCTTTCATATATGATAGTTATTAGTTTCTTATATGAAAGCAATAGATGTATGATAATTATATCATACATCTATTACTTTTCAAAAGAAAAATAAAAACTGATGATAAACTATGTTTATCATCAGCCTAAAAAACTGTTAAAATCTTTAATTTATTTTTTATAATTAATATAGTATGTATCATAAGGCTCTTCCATGATGTATCCAAGCTTTTGTGCTAATGCAACAGATTCAGTATTAGCTACATCCCAGCTTGGATAAATTCCTCTGTCAAGACAATCTATAATTAATGCAGATGCCACTATAGTTGCAAGTCCCTTTCTCCTATACTCAGGACGGGTTCCAATTTCGATTTCAATTCCATCATCACGACTTTTATGAATAGTTTCTATACGTTTTTTCCAGTCATCTGTATTTACAATTACTAGAATATGTTCTGGAAGATTATATAGTAACTCTTCTGCTACTTCTGAATTAGGATCTCCAGCATAAAATACAAAGAACCCCACCACAACTTGTGCAATTGTTGGATTTTCAAGGTCATCCACCCAAGCTGTTCCCATATGTCCTTGTAGATATGTGGGCACTAGCGTACACTTGAAATCTTGAAACATATAGGATAATTTTTCTCTTAAATTGACATCTGCTTAATAAATTATTATTATCACTTCTTTCTTAATAAATTTTTATTGTATCATTCACATATACAATCACATTATTTACAGTGTATTCTTCTTTACTTCCCATTCTTCTCCTGATAATTCCCAGTAAGAATCCTCTGGCTGCATATCTATTGGTCTTTCCTTATCCACCATGCCGCATCTACTGTAAAGTTTTCTAGCTGAAATATTTTCTTCTGAAGGCTCAGTCCAAACAGCGTTTATTTCTTTTTCATTATTAAATATGTAATCTATTAATAGCTGCAATGCTTCTGCAGCTAACCCTTTGCCTTGAGTTGCAGGTAAGAACTTAATATCTAATCCAGCTCTTTTATGCTCTATATCCTTCTCATAGAATACCTCTCCACAAAAATCATTTTTTTGATATGTAACAATAAAATGATTTGCTAATTCACTTTTATTTATACTGGAATACCATTTTTGTAAGCCTTCTAAACTAATACCTAATCCATTTGGAAATCCAACCCACTTCATTAGCGTATTCTAAAAGGGGCTGTCGCATTAAGAAAATTACTTACAACATATCGGATTATAAATCAATTATTAATACAATATGTTGTAGAATTTATTTTAAGTGCGACAGCCCCTCCTTTTAAGTTCTCTCTATAGTTCTTTAACATCCATATCCATAATCATATACTTCACATTCATTGAAGGCATAACTTTATCACAAGAAACCCCTCTAAAATCCTCTCCATACATTTCAAATACATGAGATGATACTTGTAATTCAGGCAGTCTTCCAATAAACTTCTCACCATCAAATAAAAACGCAACTTGAACTGGTGTACCAAAACCACCATCTGGAGTAAAGTCTCCACCTGCAGCAACAAAAACAAATATAGCCATTTCCCCATTTAAAAGTTCTTTTGCTGTTTTTTCACCACTTTTTGCTATTAAATTAGGCCATCCTTTTAATCCTGGAACACCATCATATTCCCCAGCAGCCGCTCCAGTAAGTGGTAAATTATACATTTTAGCTACTGTCTTATCAGTGTACGGTGACTTAATCACACCATTCTCAATCAAAGGATATCTATAATTACTATTAACAACACCCTCATCATCAAAGAACTTAGAATTAATATCATCCTCTGGATTTGATGTCTGATACAAAGTAAAGTCACTGTTAAATTTCTTTTCATTCATTAAGTCTGAGAAAACAGATGCTCCACTAGCAAACGTTCTTCCATTTAAATCTTTTAAGAACATCTTAAACATGCTCATATCAGCATTTAAAAATGCAACTGGAATTTTCTTTTTCTCAGGAAATTCAACTTTATTTCTATATGCGTTTAATAATTCATTTGAGAACTTTATGAACTCATCTCTATTGAAACCTCTTCCCTCATACGGAAGAAATAAATCCATTATATTCTTAGAGCTTTTTTCTTTAACTACAATATCACACTCCATGTATCTTTTTTTATATTTTAAATTTAACTCCATGTTATTTTCTAAGATTACTTCTTCCTCAATAACATTTATCTTATTGCTGAATATAAAATCATCATTTTTCCTAAGCTCTTCTAACATGCACTCTATCTCATTTATAAGTTCTTTTCCCTTTGGAATATCCGAATCTATTTCCATACATTCATTTCTATTGGAAGATGGCTCATTTTCATAAGGTATGTTTAAACTTAAAGCTTCTTCAGCTTTTTTGAACATTTCTGCCTCATCATATTTCCCTAATGCACCAGCAACACCAATCTTGCCATCCTTGTATACCCTAAAACCTGTTTTAGTAATATCCTTTTCTCTTATTGATTCAATCTTACTTTGAACTATATTTATAGAAGTTTCTTTTACTCTTCTAGTATATTTTTCCCTAATCACTTAAATCCCCCCCTATTGAACCTGAATATCTCTTACTCTTACATATGGACCACCCTTTGCTATTGACAGTGGGAACTGTTCCATTTTTCCACATCCACCCCAAATATTGTCCGTAATTTCTAATTCATTAGACAGTCCATCAATTTTAAATAAAGTTTCCATAACATTTCCTGATATAACAGAAACATTTACTGGTTCTGCTATCTTTCCATCTCTTATCATATAAGCTTTTTTAGGTGCAATTGTAAAGGTACTCATACCTGATCCATGCTTATAATCTTCAATAAAAATTCCTTCTTTTATTTCTCCAATTAGCTCTTCCTTTGTTTTATTTCCTGGTTCAATATATGTGTTAGTCATTCTAACTATTGGCTCAAATTCAAAATCCTTTGATCTTGCATTTCCTGTTAATTCTTCTTTTAAATCAGCTGCAGTAGATGATGAATGTAATCTTCCACTTAGAACTCCATTCTTAATTACATACGTCTTTTCAGTCTTAGTTCCCTCATCGTCATAAGGAACATATCCTGTAACAGAATCATCACCATAATCCACAATTGAAAGAATATCTGATCCAACTTTTGAACCTATCGCCCATTCCATCATCATTGTTTCATCACCAATCATAAAATCCGCCTCACTTTTATGACCAAAACTTTCATGAGCAAAAACCCCAGCTACTACAGGTGATAAAACAACAGTATATTTACCAGGTTCAATCGGCTTTGAATTCTTAACAAATTCTAATGATTCATTATAATCTTTTTCAAATTTATTAATTAATTCTTTAAGTTTCTCAAACCTATTTGAAGTAATTTTTGAACCATCTTGAAATTTCTTTTCTCCACATGAAATAGCATAGTAAACTCTTGCTCCTGCTGCTTGATGATCATGTTTTATACAGCTTCCTTTACTAGAGTAAAATTCTTTTTCAACTCTCTTATCTTTATAATTAATTTGCCAACTTTTAACGTCTTCTTTCTCATTAATCATTGGTAATAATTCATTTACTAAAGCTAACTTGTCTTTTTGACTTACACTGTTAATTTCATATCCCTCAAATTTGTGAATATCTTCTTTGTTAACTTGAAGCTTTTTGACAATAGGATTTTCCAAAATATTATCATTTTGCTGTGCCATTTTACTTAATTCATCTATATTACCCTGAATGTTTTCTATATCTGTAGTAGATTTGTAATACCATCTTTGTCCATCAAAAATTCTTATAAATGCCCCCATATATTCTCTTACCTTGTTTTCATCAAGAATACCATCTGTATAATTTATTGTAGATTCAAACACATTTTCTATTCTTACATCTGTGTATAAATTCTCCGGAAACCTGTACATAATCTTCTCCCTTTAATTTTAGAATTAGTTATTTTTTGATTATCTTTATAATAATTGAATTTTATTACTATTACATTATATATTGGTTATTGATCCAAGTCTATTATTTAATTAAGACACATCAGATTTAAGTTACATATTAAAACAAAGCAAGATATGCTAAGGAATTATTTAAAAGTTATGGGTATACTAATAAAAATAGGGTAAATTAATTATGAAAAGAGGAAAATAAATGAACAATCTTATTGTAATTTCAGATGATAATTTTGAAGAATCAGAAATGTTACATGATGTATTAAAAGAATATGATGACTTCAAAAAAGTGATATTTTCAAGATTTGATAATTACAATGAACTTGATAGATCTAATGAATTAGTTGAATTTTACAATATAAAAAATTTTAAGTTTGCAAAAATGAGTAAAATCGCAAAATTATTTTTTGGTGGTAACCTATTCTTACAAAAAACAGTAGGCAACGTTTATGGAATAAATAAAACTATGGTATTTCAGGATTATTATGTTCATCTAAAAATAGCACAAAATGAAATTATCAAGGATATTGTAGATACATCTCCTGAAAATTGCTCAACCCTTATAGCAAATGGTATTTTTACAATTCCATTTGTAGTTGAAATAAGTAAATATATAAAAAAAACATATAATCAAGAAGTGTGCATAATTGGAATTGTTAAAAGAAAACATCTTTTTAGATTAAGAAAAAAAAATAATAGTATTAATAACAATATTATTGATTGGATTAATAAGTATTATTTAAATAAAGTTAATAAAATTATTATAGATAATTCAAAATAATTTTTATATGGGAGGAAAAATGGATAAAAAAGTTGACACTGTAATAGTATTCACCCATTCTGTAATTGATAATGATTCAAGAATTCAAAATCAAGTTAACCAATTAGCTAAAAACTTTACTGTTTACTTATGTTGTAGAAATAGTGATTCAAATAGATTAAAAGAAGTTTTAGATAAAAAAGTTATTCCGATTCCATATAGAGGTTATCCAATTTTCGGAAGAACTCATTCAAGAATTTTAAACAAAAACATGACAAAGCATAACCTCGTTGAAAAACTTGTAAAAAAAGCAATAAATAAATATTTGTTGTTAAATACAAATTCCTGTTATTTAAATTATATTGGATATGCTGAAGTTATGAAACAACAACTTTTAAAAGAATTAAACAAAAAAAATGATTTAAATAAATCCATTGCAATCATTGCAAATGATATATATATATTACCTCACGCACACTCTTTATATATGGAATTAAATAAAGAGTACGAAAAAGTGAAATTAATTGGCGATATGCATGAGATTCATTTTGATTTTTATAATCATGAAGATGACTTTAAAAGAGAGTTAAGAAATTGGATTTTAAATAATTTTATTGATAAATGCCATTTGATTACATCTGTATCAGATGAATGTACAAATTTATATAAAGAAAAATTCAACTTAGTAAATACTATGTCAATAATGAATGTTGCTAAATATGAAGAAATTCCAATTCAAATTAAAAAAACTGAAGAAATAAAGCTAGTCCATACTGGAGGTGCTAGTACTGAAAGAAAATTAGAAAATATGATTGATTTGATGGAATTACTGCCTAATAATTATAAGCTATATTTTTATTTAATTACCAGTCACTCTTCAACTTCATTACAATATCTTGATTTTCTTAAAAATAGAATTATACATAAAAACTTAAGTGATAGAGTGTTTATCTTAGCTCCCATACCATCTGAGACTGTTGTTTTAGAAATGTCAAAATACGATATTGGGATTTATTATATGAAATCTGACTTTCCTAATCATAAGTATGCTATGCCAAATAAACTATTTCAATTTATTCAAGCAAGATTAGGGGTTGTGGTAACACCCTTGAAGTCTATGAAAAAAATTGTTGAGGATTATGATGTTGGATGTGTTTCAAAAGACTTTGAACTAGAGTCCTTTGCAGAATCAGTGAAAATGGTAGCAAGTAATTTGCATAGCTACAGGATTAATTCCGACATTGCCGCACATGAGCTAAATGTAAATAGAGAATGGGAGAAACTATCAAAAAAAATTTTAGAACTATAATAACTAATAAAAAAGGCAAAGAACAATTATAATTCTTTACCTTCTTTTAATTTCTGTCTATAACTTATTAACATCCATAATCACATATTTAATATTCATTTAAGTCGTAATTTTTTTACTACAAAAATCCTAATCTTACTTTTATATAGTTAAATATTTCTTGAGCTGCATCAATCTTGGTTGCAGCTTCTAATCCTTGAAAACCTGGTGCTGAGTTAGCTTCACATATTTTATAGTGTTCTCCATCAAATAATAAGTCAATTCCAGCTACATCCAACCCTAATATCTTACAACTTTCAGTAGCTAACCATTCAATCTCAGGATTCAGTTCATGACCTTCAACATTACCACCTTGTGAATAATTAGCTTTAAAATCACCTGTTGCCGAACTCCTTTCCATACACACAATAGGTCTACCACCAACAACAAAAACTCTTAAGTCTCTTCCAAAACTGTCTTTAATGAATTCTTGTAATATAAAATTCATGCTTGTATTAGTAGTATGCATTAGCTGCATAAGATTTTTAAAGTCATGTTCATTATTAGAAAGATATACTCCACTTCCCTGTGAACCACTAATGGCTTTTACTATTAGTGGATATCCTAAATGTTTTTTAACTAGTTCTTCATTAACAGGAAATTTCACAAGCATTGTTTTAGGAACAGGAAGATTATTTGTGGCTAGAAGCTGCTGCGTATATAACTTGTCTTTAACCATTTCTATGTTGTTTGGTGCGTTAATTATATGTACACCTAAATATTCAAGATGTCTTAATACCGATAATGCAAAATAAGGCATATGTGCTCCTAATCTAGGCAAGACGAAATCTGGTAATTCAACTGGTTCTCCATCTAAAAAAATAGACTTTTCATCTTTTTTAGTTACAATTAAATCAAATTGCTCAGGATATAAAATTTCTACTTCAACATCATTTTTCTTTGCTACTTCAATAAACCTATTATTTTCATAACTATCCTGCTTTAATCTAGTTTTAAAAGGACTATAAAGAATCCATCCTTTAATACTCATATTTTCCCCTCCTAAAATTTCATATTAATTTATCTAAATATATCTTGTGCATTTAATGCCACAATTATTTTAGAAGAGAAAAATACACTGACATAAATCTGTCAGTGTATAAATATTATTTTAATATTATTGTTATAATTTAAACTTTGAAACTATATCTTTCAAGTTATTCGCACTTTTAAAGTTATCATTTGTACTTGATTGAACTTCTATTAGTTTTTCAACAATAATAGATGTTTTCTCTGAAACATTTTCTACTCCCATAGATCCTTCATTTACAGTTTTGGAAACTTCATCTATAGCAATTGAAATATTTTCAATCGATGCTTTTAATTTTTCAGATGTTGCACTAAAATCAATCATTAATTTATTAAAAGTCTCAGCGTCATTTCCATAGGTTTCCCCCACTTCTATTAACTTCTTATAATCTGCTTTCACTTCATCTTCAATAAATTTAAGCATCTTTTGAGAACTTCCAACTAAATTATCTACAGAACCATTTACAGCGATTACCACATTTTGAATTTCTCCGATAGTCTGTGCAGATTGTCCTGCCAGTTTTCTAATTTCATCGGCTACTACTGCGAATCCTCTTCCTGCTTCTCCAGCTCTTGCTGCCTCTATAGCAGCATTTAAAGCAAGTAAATTGGTTTGCTCTGTAATATTTAAGATAGCATCAGCTAAAAGATTTATTTTATCTACAGTTTTTGACTGCTCAATAGCCACATTCAATTCATTTTTCATATTGTTATAAATTGAGTCTGATTTTTCAACAGCTTCAATTGCATTACCTTTCAAATCATTAGCTCTTCTTTGTACATCATTAGATGAATAAACTCCTGCTTCTGCCATTTCCGCTATGGAACTAGCAGCAGAATTAACTTCAACAGTTGATGCATTTATTTCCTCTGATGTAGCTGCTGTTTCTTCCATCGCAGCTGATAACTCCTCTGTAGTAGCTGAAGTATCATTCACTTGATCATTTAAAACACCTATTAATCCTTCGACTTCGTGCGCATTATTTGTGATTTTTTCTGAAGCATTAAACAATTGTCCAATAATCTTTCTTAAATTACCTCTTAATAATGCTATAGATTTTGCCATTTCTCCAGTTTCATCTGTATATTTAACTAATATATCCAAACTATTATCATCTGCTAATTCATAGTTGGCCATTTTATTTATTATTTCTGTTACCTTTACAATAGGCTTAGCAATTACTTTACCCATAAATAACCCAATGATAATAGATACAAAAATCCCTACAAACATTCCTAATACCATGTTAAATTTAAGCTTATTTAATGGTTGGAAAACCTCATCATTAGGTGGCTCCAACGCAATAATCCACCCATTTGATAGATGAGCATAACCACAAATCCCCTCTTTTTCTTTTAATTTATAATCAATTGCACCTGAATCATTTACATTCATATTCTCTGTTATTATTTTAAGCTCACCATTATTTATAGTTTTAATATTTTCCCCTTCTTTAATAGTAGGATGAATTAATACATCGTAATCCTTATTTAATAAATATGCATAACCTGTATCATAGACCTGTATGCCATCTATTTTGCTTTTCATTTCGTCTATGCTTATATCAATTCCAATAACACCCAATAAAACATCATCCTTAAATACAGCTTGGGTATATGAAACTATGTATACATTTATATCAGAATCTACATAAGGATCACTCCATACTCCTTTTTTAATTCTAATAGGTTCATAATAATAACTCATCTCTTCGTCCTCAGGATCATAATCACTGATGTCTTCACTTCCAAAATACTCTTCACACTTTTCAAAAACTCCATTTTTTTCTGTGTACCATGAAAAATAATCTCTTCCAGTTAATTCAGGATTCATCATAAAATACACACCCTGAACATCCTTTGTCTTTTCTCCAATTCTTTTGATTACTGGATCTATTGATTGAAGATATTCAAGAACATAATCTGAGTCATTATTAAATTTTTCTGAATCAAAAGTAGCAAATATGGTTGAAGCCAAGGCACCTGCAGCACCTTCTATATTCTTAAAAGTTTGGCTATACTCATTGGCATATGTCTCGGACATATATTTCAATTTATCATTGGTTTCTAACTTAATAATCTTAGAACTTTGTATAATTCCGTTACTTCCTAAAATTAACGCTACAACAAGTGAGCATAGAATAATAGCTAATATTATTTTATAACTGATTTTTTTCATTTGTTCTTCCTCCTTTAGAGTTTTAAATCATTTTACCTTTTATGTAATATACGAATTTTGCACACTAGTTGTTATACTATAATTTCCTTTATATATGATTAATTCGACATTTTAACTTAAATTCCTTGTTTATATAATGTTTTTATACATCAATGTAATTGATTTTAACTTTTTACATTTTTTCTCATTTTAAATTTATACTTTTTTTCATTCTTTTTGACAATACTCCATCAAACTTTTTCTTATATAAAATGAAGATTAAGATAGCATCTAATCCCCACTGAATAGCTGTAATCCACCAAACAGCTGTAACTGAAAACTTCTTAACATATATAAAATAGTACATAAGTGGAAGTCTAATTCCCCAGTTTGAAAATAAAGATACAATGAAAGGTCTTGTTGTATCACCCATTCCTTTCAATGTTCCACCAATTATCATAGAAATGGCCATTGGAATTTGTTCAACTGAAGCTATCATAAGACATGTTGCAGCTAATTTTATAACCTCAGTTTCTGAGCTATTTATGAAAGGTCCTACGATTTGTTTAGGGAACAACAAAAATAATCCTCCACATATTGCCATAATAAGTGAGCCTAATATTATTGAAACCCTTGCATATTCCCTTGCACCGTCATAATCCTTCTTTCCTATCTTATTTCCAACTAAAGATGTGGCCGCCACTGCAAATCCCCATCCTGGCATAAATGAAAGAGATTCTATAGATGTTGTTATTTGATTAGCAGAAAATGCTGTTTCACCTAAAGTCATTATCATTGCTGCATTTATTAGCCTACAAATACTAAAAGCACCTTCCTGCATTCCAGAAGGAACTGATAATCTAATTAACTCCCAAAGCTTTTTCCCATTCATCGATAGGATATATTTAGCTCTAGGCTTAATATTAGAATGAACCTTAATATAATATACTCCAAATAAAAATCCTATAACATTTGCAATTGATGTAGCTAAAGCAGCACCTTCTACTCCCATCTCAGGAAATCCAAACTTCCCAAATATTAAAACATAGTCCAATGAAAGATTTACAATTACTATAGTAAAAGCTGCTACTAAAGGTGTTTTTGTATTTCCAACACCTCTTAAAATACCATTTATTGTTGATAAAATCATATTAAAGAATATTCCAATTGAACATATTTTCATATATCTTATACCAAGTTCTAACACCTGCTCTTTTGCTCCAAAAACAGATAATACTTCTCTTGAATAAATAAAAAATATACCTGATAATATAAAAGCTATAATTACAGTAACCACTACACTTAAAGAAGCAAACTCTTCTGCTTCATCAAACTTTTCAGCCCCAAATCTTCTTGCAATTAAAGATGTTACTCCTACAGAAATTCCTATTGCCACTAAAATATTAATAAAGGTATACATTATTTCGGAACTTAAACTTACAGCAGAAACAGTTATTTTCCCACCATACCTCCCTACCATCATTGTATCAAGAACCCAAACAAGGGTATACAATATCATCTCTCCAACTGCTGGTAGCGCTAATTTAAACACATCTTTTACGATCTTGCTGTTTTTCACACTTCCCCTCCTCTAATAAAACACCTTATGCTTACATGTAATTTTCGTCAACATAAGAATTATAACCTATACCAATTACAACAATCAATGTAATAATTTGTTTTCCTAATGAAATATTTCGAATAACTAAACAAAAGCTATCAAAATGCATCATACCATCACTTTGATAACTTTTCATTTAGTTTCTTCTCATTAAAAGTTTACACATTCTATCTACATATATAATTTTGTTCCTATACGTCTATCATACTCAGACCATTCACCTGGTTCAGTTATGTTTCTTACCTGTTCAATCTTATTCATTATTGCATCTACATAATCAGCTAAATGAACTATATATGCCTCTTCTGTTTTAGGAATCTTTGGAGATCCATATTCAAGCTTTCCATGATGTTGAAGTATACAGCTTTTCATTCTCATTTTAAAATCTTCACTATATATGTCTCCACCTATTCTGAAAGCTTCTTCTATCATTGCATTCCCTGTTACAATATGCCCCTCCATTTCACCTAACATTGTAACTGAGAAAGGACCATTAGTAAAATACTCCTCAATCTTTCCTATGTCGTGTAGTTTAGCTCCTAAAATCGCAATTTCTTTATGTCTACAGTCATATCTCTCAGCAAGAGTCTTTGCTATATACATTGAATTTAAAGAATGTTCCGCAAGTCCACCTAAATAATTATGATGCTGCCTTAATCCACCAATTCCTTTTTTAAATTTATCTAAGAATTGTTCATTCTTAAAAAAATAATCATCTAAAGCTTTACATTCCTCACATTTAAATACTTCCTCTGATAAAACTCTCATCTCTTCAATTATATCTTTTATAGATGTATTAATTGATGGTAGGTAATCTTCAAGATTATATTCCTCTTCTTTTTTTATGTGCTGTGCTTTAACATTGCCATCCATTTTACCCTTAATGGTTATTATGTCTCCTACTTTTAATATATTTCTTTCATCTGGTATAGTTGCCTTAATATCCCCAGTCTTGTCCCCTATGAAAGCAATAAGATTCCCATCTTCTCTTGCCAACTTTTTAACTATCATAAAGGAAGATTTGATATTCATTTTATCCTTTAATTCATTGACAAACTGTTTTTTCATATGTTTTCTCCTTTTCAGTATTATTGAACCACGCTTCTATCAGAAAACTTAACAATATTATTTTCTCACAGTGGACAATTTTTATTCTGAATTGGATAGCGTCATATATAGTTTCAGAGAGTCTGCACTACTATAGAGATTCCATATTGAAAATTAACTTATTCAATTAGTTTATTTGTAATTTTAACCAAGGTAATTTAGATAAATACTCAATGTTCAATGTTCAATGAATGTTGACTTTTTTCTTAGGTCAAAAGTCTATAAATATATCTATTTTAGATTTGCATTAGCAAATCATCCTTCATTGATAATTCATTAATGAGTATTGATTATTAATAGTATAATATTGTTAATAAAATCTTTGAATAAATAAAGTATTAAATTGGATTCTCTATAAAGAAAAATATGAGCCGAAGATCCTATCTTCGACTCATAAAATTAAAATTTTATCACTTAAACTATTTGTTTTTTTTACTAGCTAAAGCTGCTGCTGTTATTCCTGCTGCAACTACTCCAACTCCACTAATTGCAACACCTGCAACTTTTACTGTTTTCTTTATTCTATTTCTCTTAATTATCATTTCATCTTCTACAATCTCTTCTAAATATTTTCTTGGAATTTTTATTTCTTCCTCTTCTATCTCTATTACTAAGTATTGAGGTACATATTCTACATCATCTATTATTTTTTTATCTTGTAAAAATTCTTTTGCTACCTTTAAATCAAGCTCAATTTCTTCACCATTATATTCACAATATATATATCTGCTTTTGTTTTTTATTTCATCAACCTTTTCAACAACTTTTTCTATTGCTTTTATTTTCATATATTCCACTCCTAACATATTTTTCTATTGTTACTATATTTAATTAACGTTTTTTTTTATAAACTCTTTACATATTTATTATTAACTTATTGTAAATTACAAAAAAACAACATCAAGTTAAGTAACAATGTTCCTGCTTATATTATTCCTACAGGTAAAAAGTAGGGGGAATCATTTTCATCATCATGAAATATCTTTGCTTTTAAATTAAAAACATTTTTTAGTAAGCTCTCATTGATGATTTCCTTTGGTTTTCCTCTTTTGTATACGTTTTTATCTTTCATAACAATAATCTCATGAGAATACCTAGCTGCCTGATTCAAATCATGAAGTACCATGATTATTGTTATTCCTAACTCTTTATTTAATCTTTTAATAAGCTCTAGAACCTCATATTGATAGCATATATCTAGAAAAGTTGTCGGCTCGTCAAGCATCAGTATCTCAGTTTGCTGTGCTACTGCTAAAGCTATCCAGGCTCTTTGTCTTTCTCCACCTGAAAGGGTCATAACCTGTCTATGTTGAAGATGACTAATTTTTGTCTCTTCAATTGCCCAATCTATAATTTCTAAATCTTTCTTAGAAAGTTTCCCTGTTACCCCTGTATATGGATATCTACCAAAAGAAACTAAATCTCTTGTAGTAAAATCGTCTGGAGCTTTAGGCATTTGTGGTAGAATTGACATTCTCTTAGATAAAAGCTTTGTATCCATTTTAATTAAAGCTTCTCCATCTAAATATACTGCACCCTTCTTAGGCTTTAAATTTCTTGATAAAGCCTTTAAAAGTGTCGATTTTCCGCATCCATTAGCTCCTATTAAAGATATTATTTTTCCCTTTTCAATTTTAAAATTCATATCATCAACTATTATATTTTTCTCATAAGATAAGGTTAAATTATTAACTTCTAACACGATTCTTCATACCTCCTCTCAATAAATAAAGGAAGAAAGGAGCTCCTAATAGTGCCATTATTATGCCCACTGGTATTTCAACTGGATCCATTATGGTTCTTGCAAGTGTATCACAGAAAACTAATAATGATACTCCCATTAATGCACTTGCAGGAAAAAGGTATCTATAATCAGAGCCAATAATAATTCTAGCTATATGCGGTACAATAAGTCCTACAAAACCAAGTAGTCCGACAATACTTACTGCATTTGCAGCTAGAAGAGCAGCTATAGCAATAAAGGTTAATCTTATTCTCTCAACCTTTAAGCCTAAACTAACAGCTATCTCATCTCCAAGCATTAAAATATTTAATTTATTTGATAAAATAAAAGCTAATGCTATTCCAACCAAAGCATATGGCCACATAACTCTTAAATGAACCCAACTTTTAGCCGCTAATCCACCTACCATGAAGGTTATAACACCATGTACTCTATCTGGATAAAAAATCATAAGTGCATTTATTCCAGCACTTAAAAAAGAAGAAACAGCAACCCCTGCCAATATCATTCTCAACGGATTAATTCCGCCCTTCCACGCAAGGATATATATGAGTAATGTTGATGCTAGCGCACCAATAAAAGCTACTGGTGGAACTAAATAATAATAGCTTGGAAACAATATAAGTATTGTTACTGCTGCTAGTCCTGCACCTGAAGATACTCCTATAATATTAGGGGAAGCAAGGGGATTTCTCATAACCCCCTGAAGAATTGCCCCTGAAACGGATAAACTCATACCAACTACCGCAGCCACTAATGTTCTTGGAAATCTAACATTCCATATTATCTGTCTATTTATTCCTTCTGAATTTTTAAAGATACAATGTACCACTTCTTTAAATGGAATTTTAAGTGCTCCTAAACTCACACTTAGAAGTATTGAGAAAATACAAAGAATAGTAAGTGATATTAATATTCCTACTTTATAACTTCTCTGCTTTCTTAACATTTCCCAAGAAGATCTGACTCTTTCCTCTTCTGGTTTATCTAATACTAATTTCATTATTTAAACACCTCAGGGTATAGTAATTCAGCTATATATTGTACTGCTTCTGGATATTTTGCATTTGGCTTATATGTAAATAACTCCTTTGGAAGATAATACAGTCTTCCTTCTTTTACTGCTCTTAATGATGCCCAAGCTTCATTAGATTCTATATCTTCTTTTATTCTCTTATTAACCTTTTCTAGATCTCCCATTGTTGTTATAAAAATCATATCTGGATCACTCTCAATTATTTTCTCTATGCTAAAGTCAACCTTAGTTGCGCCTTCTATTTCAGCACCTTTAACTATATTTTCACCGTAAAGCATCTCTACAATTTCACCTGTTAATGATGTTGGAAGTTCTGTGCTTACTGAACTAGTTGAGCCAAATAGTATTGCAACCTTTGGTTTTTCCTCATCTTTTACCTTTTCTTTTATTGAATCTACTTTATTTATTATATCTGCAATTTGAGTATCAAATATTTCTTTTTTATCTGTTATTCTTGTGAAAAGATAAAGAGTATCAATAAAACTTCCATATGGTTTATAGCTTGTGTTTAAATATAAAGCTTGTATATTGTTTTCTTTAAGTGCATCCTTTAACTCTGCTTGCTTACTTGTTAATGAACTTAAAATAACTAAATCAGGTTTTAATGCAATAATCATTTCTAAGTTTGGACTAAATGCACTTCCTATCTGTTCAACATCCTTTGCTTCTTCTGGTACATTGGTATCCCCTGAACATCTTGCAATTGCTTCTCCTCCTGCTAAATACCATAAATCAACAAATGAACTGTGAAGTACAATTACTCTCTCTGGATTCTTTTTAAAAGTATTCTCATTTCCTAAAGGATCTTTATAAGTTATTGAATCTTCTGTTTCACTGATTATGTATTTAGGAACCTCAAATGATTCCTTAGAGCTTGTCCCTTTTTCACTACCTGGTTCTTTATTCTCAACAGATGTTTCCTTAATATTTTTTATTTCCTTATTCTCCTTACTGCATCCACTAAAAGTTGTTACCACTACTAATATAGTTAATAAAACTGAAACTATTTTTTTCATTGTCCTTACACCCCTCGTTATTTTTGAAAATAAAAAATCCCAACATTCGTTGGGATTAAGTTCATAGTAATAAAAACATTTAAGAATATTTTATAATTTTTAAACGTTGTACCACTACCTTCCCACCGAAGGTTTTTTTGGTGCTTTAACAGGTAGGTCTCCTGACTTATGAATCACTTAGATAAAGTTCCCTTCCCAGCCAAAGCCAGTGGTTATAACTACTTTATCTATCATCAATTACAGTAGCGGGGGCTGCAACGGATTTTAACCGTTTTCCCTTTTAATTCCTTATACTTTATACAAATAAATATAAGAAACACCTGAAAAGCCGATGTTTAATTTTCTAATCACATTATACAACATTAGTAATGTTTGTCAACATAAATATATCTTCTGAATTTCTGCTTTTACTTTTTCACAAATGCTTCGTAATTGAATACGTAAAGTTTCACTTAGTTCACATCCAAATTGTATCTTATCAATTTCTATTCCTATAAAGTACCCACTTACCTTCTTTCCATACATTGTTAATCCTTTTAACAAACTCATTTCATGCTGCGAATATCCGCTCTTATAATCATCATTCAATTCCCGAATTGGACAAGATGTCACACATCCTGGCTTATTATTTAAATAGGTAGCATCAATAATTATAATAAAATCATCCTGTTTAATCAAACTCATACAATAATCAGTATCTGTTTCACCAATGATAATTTCAACACCTCTTGGTTCTAGCCAATCTCTTATCTCTTCAGCAACAACTATTCCAATACCGTCATCCATCATAATTGGATTTCCAATAGCAAATAATCTTTTCTTCATCAAATAATTACCATCTCTACTGCATTATAATCTCCTCTTACATGTGTTGCACATGATACACAAGGGTCAAAGGATCGTACTATTCTTCCAATCTCAACTGGATGATTTATATCAGAAATCTCCGTTCCAATTAGTGCATTTTCTACAGGACCTCTTACTCCCTTTCCATCCTGTGGAGATAAATTCCATCCAGATGGCGTGATGATTGTATACCTCCCAAGTTTCTTACCCTCTATGGAAATCCAATGACCTAATGCACCTCGTGTGGTATCAACTAATCCTTTTCCTATTGCCTTTTCTGAAATCTCATAAATTTTTTGACTACTTTCTTTTAACTGTATTCTTTCCAACAAGGACTCCATGATTTCAATGATTCTTTTTGCCTCATAGGCTCTTGCTATTGTCCTATCCATCAAGGAAATTCCTCTTCTATAATACCCCCCTAGCCACATCCTCGCTAAAGGACCTACTTCCATAGGCTTCTGCTTATATCTAGGAGCTTTAATCCAAGAGTATGCATCTTGTTTCATACGATTTGGCTCCCCATCTTGATACCATGAATGATGAATATTTTCTGTAATATTTTCTTGTTCAAACCCCTCTTCTTTACCATTTATCCATACCTTTTGAGACACATAGGTTCTTTCTATATCTTTATAAGTATCAAAACATCCATAACTCATCAAATTCTTGTATCCTATCCCTTGATTAAAACATTCAGGATAATAATGACCCACAAGCTCTACATCTTCTATCATTGTATTAATCACAAATTCTTTTATATCTTGTAACATAGACTTTATTTTCATGTATTTAGAGATATCCATATTCACTGTGGTTCCACCAACAAAAATACCATGAGTATGGGGGACCTTCCCTCCTAACTCTGCTAGCATTTCATGGGCCATCCTACTATATTTAATAGATGCTACATAGTCCTTAGCAATTTTTTCATTCAACTCTTTAGGAAGTCTAAAGTCATTATGAGATACTACGTATACAGGATGAATTTGAGGCCCTTTTACAAAATCCGGAAAAGTGTATTGATAAATATGACGAATATGATTTTGCACGAACTCACATCCATGCATAAAATCCCGAATCATTTTATCATTTTCATCTGGTACTACATTTAATGCATTTTCTAATGCAAAACTTGATGCCATACTATGAGCGGTAGAACAAATTCCACAAATTCTTTGTGTGAAATAAATAGCATCTAAGGGATCTCTACCTTTAAGCATAGTTTCAAATCCCCTAAAAAGCATTCCACTACTTTTTGCATCTACGATTTTCCTATTTATAATTTCTACTTCAATCTCTAAGAAACCGCTAATCCTTGTCACTGGATTGATGATTATTTTCTTACTCATCTAACTAATTTCTCCCCTCAAATCATTAATAACGAATAAACGGCTCCATTTTATCTGGAAATCCCTCTTGTGCACAACCAATGCAAGGAGTATTAGCCCCAATCGGCCAATTATCTGTATTGTTCCATCTCCTGTTAGGACAATCCGTCTTTGTTACTGGCCCCCTACATCCAAGGCGAAACATACATTCATCATCTCCTAATTTTTCAGCAAAGATTCTTTGTTCAAAATAGGAACGTCTTGGACAATGATCATGAATAGTAACACCATAGAATATAACTGGTCTTCCCTTCTCATCAAGCTCTGGTTTGCCAAAAAGAATCAAATGAGCAATAGTTCCAATAACCCAATCGGGATTTCCTGGGCAACCTGGAAGTTGAATAACTTCTTTATTTAGAAATTCTTTAACACTTTTACAAGCTGCAACATTTGGACTTGCAGCAGAAATACCACCAAAAGAAGCACATGTTCCCACAGCTATAATATATTTAGCTTTCTCTCCTGCTTTTTTTACTGCCTCCATGCCGGTTATATAATTACCATTATAATTAGCAATCACATTATAAAGTCCCTCATCTTTTGTTGAAATAGCCCCTTCAACCACTAATATAAACTCTGTTTCTAATGTTTTTAAAAACTGCTCATAGGCCATTTCTCCTTCTGCTGCCATCAAACTGTTACTATATCGCAAGTTTACCATTTCTTTTATAAAATAAACCACATCTGGATTATTCGCATTTAATAAGGAAATAATATTTCCTGAACATCCACAAGTTTCTACCCAAATAAGATTTATTTTTTCTGTCTTTTTTTCCAACACCATGTCCATGATTGTTGCTGCCATACGATTTTTTGTATTGATAAGTGGACAATTCTCTATCAATCTTTCAGTTTCCCTATTACTTTCATCTTTGCTAATATTTCTTCCCCTCCATGACATTGATTAAATTCTTCTGTTGCATCCACTCCTGTAACCACACCAAAATGAGTTCCTCCTCCCCATTGTGCTTGATAGGTTACGTCATATATTACACCCTTTACTGCAACATACGCAGGTTTTCCATTTTCACCATTATATTCTTTTAATTCTTCTCTCGTAAAATCTCTCACAACTTGTCTTGCATTTGATTTCTTGCTATTTCTTTCATCAAACTCTCTATAACATTCTTCAAATAATTCATCCACTTTAAATAATTGTTCTTCAATTTCCCTTAGGTAATACATCTTATCCCCAATAAAAGGAGTCATATAAAACAAAGTACGATAATAGTCAATTCTGATGTTATGCTTGTTTATTTTATCCTTCAATTCTAAAATGCGATTCATCAGCTACCTCTCATATCCCCATTTTTTTCTATATATATATTCATAACATTTAAAATTTAGTATAAATATCCAATCTTAATAATTCAATTTAACATATTTAAAATTTACAACCTATATTCCAATTAACAGTTTGCAACCAAATAAATCATAGAAACAAAATTAATTCTAACTGCTATTTCCATAAAAAAGTCACCTTATCTTTCTTAATTTTTCACTTCAAACTCACTTGAAATACCTTCATAATCATAGAATTTGCGAAGCATATTTTTATATACTCCTCTGTGAATAATTCTGTATGTGCCTGACTGTGTATCATTTGGAATAGTCCATTCTACTTTTGAAAGAGAAGTTCCTGCAATTACAGATTTTCTTTCCCATCTATATATAGTTTCCCAATCTCCATCATCAGCAACTTTTATCCATGACTCTCCATCTTTTCTTTGAACTTCTAAATAACTCCCCTCTGTTCTGAGATTATTATTCGGATGGCCTGACCAGAATGAAACCTTAACAGTTTCTCCTATTGAATATTCATTATTAACATCAGTAAAAACATCTCCAAAATCTTTTCCAATTGAAGGATTATCATATACAACCCCAGTTCGGAAAGTTACCTGTTCATCACTAAGATCTGATAATTGAGGCCCTTCATCAATTAATTCATTGTTTAATATTGCTTTTGTCAGTTTATGAAACTCCTGCATATATGCACTTAAAGTCCATTTACCAAACTGAGTACTTGCTCCTTCATAATGTTGAGCATCATATTCTTCTGGAGTTACTAAATAGCTTGTATATGAGTTAGCCATAGCAGATATTATTACAGTATTATTTTCTCCCGAATTTTTATCCAGCTCCTCTTTTATAAACCTTCTTGTTCTTCTTCCTGACATGGTGGTTACTTCACATGGAAATGCTAGAATACTTACATCCCCAAGCTTAAACATCTGAATTGGTATTATTTGTGGTGTCCATGGATCAGGAGTAGTTTTTGAAGTAGCAAAAAGTATTGGCTTTGGATAATGCTGTTCCCATAATTCTGGATATTTATTTCCATTCAATTGATGAAATTTCGGAGCTAAATACAATACATTAATAAACGCCCCATTATAATTATCAACGTCGTTTAATGAAAATTCTGGTTGCTTCATTCCCTCATAAAAGAATGGATACAACGATGCTCTGCTATCTTCAGCACCTGGAGCGAAAGAATACCCCATAGCCCCTGGATATGTTCTTCTATCTTGTCCATCAGTATATTCTCCATTTATCTCATGATTTGAGAAATTCACATATTCATGTCTAAAATCAATATTCCCCTGAATAACCCTGCTATTTTCCATTATATCTTTGCATGCATTCAACTGAATATTAGCAGCTTCCATAGTACTCTCATAATCATTATTTCCATATCCTTGATTTCCCCCAAATATATTGGGACTTACATCTCCTGCATTAGCCTGAGCAAAAGCAGCTACAAAAGTTTTATCATTATCATAGTCCGTTCCCATTTCCTTTTCAAATAAGTAAGAAGCTAGCCCTTTGTTATCACTTGATATTAGATTATTTTGAACCCCCATAGAAACTGGATGTACTGCAAACCAGTTAAATACTCCAAGTAAAGCTCCATCTTTGTTTCTGAAACTCATAACAGTCATTGTTTTATCAACATCGTCTTCATATTCATTTCTCTCATTTTCTGGGTTCATAAGATATGCTTCAGGAGATCTATTTACACTAGTTCCATCACATCTACCTTCTGCAATCTCAACAAATCCAGGTTCTAAATTCTTATGTGCTTTTATTATTGAATTATATATTCCATCTACTATAACATTGTAGTTTTCTTCAACAAATCCCAAACTTGATACATTATACAATCCATGATGAGCGTATCCCGCCGGTCCACTATGAGTATGAATAGCACTTAGCATAACATTCTTCTCATTATATATGTTGCCAAAACCATTATCTTGGAGTTTTTTTACAACCCCTTGTTTAACAGATTGAAATAACATTCCAGTATCGGTACTGACAAATACAACTCTGTTACCATTTATTTTGTCATTTATAATAAACGATCTGGCTCTCAGCCTTAAATGTATTCCTCCAGTCTTCTGCTCTGAATCTGCATATCCCATCATTACTACTTCTGCCGGTGGTCCCGTGATATCAGCAATACCGCACCCCACCTCATATTCCCACTGATTATTTGCTTTTGTCTCTATCTTATTACATGGAAGAAAAGCTACAAGACAAAAAATCAGCATGATTCTAGCAGTAAATTTTATTTTCATAAATATCCCCCTTTTAATCGAGTAATTCCCTTATTTTACTATATTAAAGAAATTCCCAATTCATGCGAGCAATATTTTATTGTTTTTAAAAGTCATTATCTTTACCGAAAATGGGGACGGTTCATTAATCAACTCTTCCTTCTCTCTCTGGCTTAGTAAATGCCCATGGTATCTCCGAACTTAACCCCAACGGATCGTCTCTCCATTTTTCTTCATCTGTCATATGACTAATTATAGGTTTAAACACAGGTTTAACTCTTCAAGCTTATAATATTGTGCCCCTAGAACTTCTGAAATATCTTTTGCAAGCTCTAGTTTAATAAATCCTTCTTCAGAATCAACTACTAAGGCTTGAATACCTTCATCCTTAATCTTAGCTGCAATATCAAGTGCTTCTTTCATAGGCTCACCACCATTAGTTGAATAATTAGCCCTACCATCTGATACTAAAACCATCAGAGGAACCATATCTGGATCTTTAATCTTTGCAGCCTTTAATATTTCATATCCTCTAAGAAGTCCTTCACCTAAAGGCGTCTTTCCTCCTGTTGGTAGTTCAATAAGTTTCTTTTGCGCTAAATCAACACTTCTTGTTATTCCTAATAATAGTTCTGCACTATTCTTTCTAAATGCAACCATACCTACCTTATCTCTTTTTTGATATGCATCTGTAAGAAGTGATAAAACTGCTCCCTTAACTGCCTTCATTCTCTTCTTTGCTCCCATAGAACCACTTGCATCAACTACAAATAATATTGTCGTTCCTGTTCTCTTTTCTCTAATCTTCTCACGAATATCATCTCTAGCAATTGATAAAGCTAATTCACCATTATCTCTATATCTTTGATATGGTGCTGCTGCTCTTAAAGTAGCATCAAAAGCTAAATCCTTAACCTTCTCCTTAGGATATGTATACCTTACATATCTTCCCTGTGTTGAGCCTGTCTTAGTTCTGCATCTCTTACCTGAACCATTTCTCTTCTTTTTATCAAGAGGACTAATATCTAAATTTTTAACCCTGAACACTTCTCCTACATCAAATACTTCGTCTTCACTAGAATCATTCTCATTTGAATTTTTTAAATCAGGAGTAATATTATTTAGCTCATCGTCCTCATCATTTCTTTCCTCTTTTTCTTCTTTATTATCCTCATTCATTTTTTCTTCTTCAGTATTGTTATTATTTTCTTTTTGTTCATTCTGTTCTTTATTCTGTTGATCCATCTCAGTATTCTGTTCTTGTGTTTCTGTGTTTTCTTCTTTATTACCTTCATTATCCTGATTTTGTTCATCTTGCTGAATATCATTTGAGGAAGCTTGTCTCATTCTGTGAGGAAGAACGAAATGAGCCGCTTCTTTTACATCCTCTAAATTTATATACTTTCTACCATCTAATGCGGCTATAGCTTTAGCTGTTTCTACAATTACGATTTCTGCTCTATGTCCTTGACAATTAGCTTCATCAGAAAATTGAGCTGCTAGATTCATTATCTGTTCTCTAACGATGATTTTTGATACCAAATTCTTAGCGTTTTTTATCTTATCTCTAATATTTTGTAGTTCATCTCTCCACTGTTCAATGAACTTTTCAGTATCATTTTCAAACTCAAGCCTTCTTCTTATGATTTCAATTCGCTCTGAAATATCACGAGACCCTTTAACCTCTACATATAACCCAAATCTATCTAAAAACTGAGGTCTCAAAGGGCCTTCTTCAGGATTCATTGTCCCAATAAGCACAAATTCTGAAGGATGGGAATAAGAGATCCCTTCTCTTTCAACTCTATTTACTCCTGAAACAGCAGTTTGTAGAAGACAGTTAACTATATGTTCACTTAATAGATTCACTTCATCTACATAAAGCATATTACCATGTACCTTTTGTAACACTCCACCTTCAAAACATCTTTTCCCTTGTAGTATTGCCTTCTCAATATCTATAGATCCCTCAAGTCTATCTTCTGTTATATTTAAAGGTAAATCAACAACCTCAATATTCTCATATAGTTCGGCTAATCCCCTAACTAAAGTGGACTTAGCAGTTCCTTTTTCACCACATATTAATACTCCACCAATTTTAGGATTTATTAAATTAAATATCAATGCCTTTTTTATATTCTCTTGTCCCATAACCGCAGGAAAAGGAAATGTATATCTTCTGCTCATTTTATCACTCCAATCAAGTTGAGTAATACAGTTCTACTGTAACATTTCTTCAATCTTCGAAAAATCCATTACTCCTTCTTCAAATGGCCTTCTTCTCATTCTATGAGGAAGAACTAATTTTGCAGCCTCTAGCATATCTTCCTTCTGAACCTCTGCTTTGCCTTTAAATGCCGCTATTGTAACTGCAGTCTTAATCATGCTAATATCCGCTCTATGTCCATCCACATCCAGATTGATGCATATAGTTGCTGCAATTTCTAAAATTGAATCATCATAGGTTACTTTGTTTAATAATTTTTTAGCTTTAATTATTCTATCTCTAAGCTCCTGCTGATTTTCTTCATATTTCTGTACAAAATCTTCTGGATTATCTTCAAATTCTAGTCTTCTCTTAATTACCTCAACTCTTTTTAACGTATCTCTTTCTCCTATTACATCTACTACTAACCCAAATCTATCTAAAAGTTGCGGTCTTAAATCTCCTTCTTCTGGATTCATTGTACCAACAAGTATAAAGTTCGCAGGATGAGAATAAGATACACCTTCGCGTTCTATTGTATTAACACCCATTGCAGCTGAATCTAAAAGTACATCTACTACATGATCATCTAGTAAATTAACCTCATCTACATAAAGAATGTTCCTATTGGCAATGGCTAAGATACCCTTTTCAAATTTTTTTTCTCCCTTTTTAATAGCATGTTCAATATCCAAAGTTCCAACCACTCTATCTTCCGTTGCGCTTACTGGTAGATCAACTACTTTCATTTTTCCTTCTACTTCTTTTAAACTTTCTTCATGATGAGCTTTTTCAATACACTCATTACACATTTTACCTTTATCTTCAGGATCACATCCAAAAATACATCCTTCTACTTCAAGCCTCCTTGGAAGCAAATCTACAATCGCACGAACAGCGGTTGACTTAGCTGTTCCCTTTTCTCCTCTTATCAAAACCCCTCCTAAGGATGGATTGATTACATTCAATATTAAAGATATTTTCATCTGTTCTTGTCCAACTATTGCAGTAAATGGATATACTTTATTTTTATTCATAATTCTTCTCCTTTTATTTCCTTGACATTTCACTCTGTGAAATTTTAATCTTATTGGTCAACCACAATATGTTTTTACTCGTTTCCCTTTAAGCGAAACATTGTATTTAAATTACAATATTTTATCTAAAGATAAAATGAGTAAAATATTTTTGTCTAAAGAACAATATAATACAGTTTCTGCCCCCACTCAGAAACATCCATCGTTCTCAACTCTCAGTTATGTTTTTAAACCGTTTCCTCAATCTCTCCTTCTAACTCTAAATAAACTTGTTTTAGTTTTTCAAGTTGTTCCTCTGAGGCATCCCAATACTCCCTTTGGTCATATTCCATCATATTTTCAAGGATGCTAAAATAGGCCCATTTATTGTTTTCTATTAATCTCTTTCTAAGCTCTTCATCTTTAACATATTTATTATATAAACTGTCATAAACCCATTGCTCTACTCTATTTGTAGTTGCAGATAAACCTAATACATTTTCAAAACGTTGATTAATTTTCTGCACTCCATGATACTTATGCTCCAGCATTCCATCAATCCATTTTGGATTAAGCATTCTAGTTCTTATTCCTCTATTTATTGATTTATCTACAGTTTCAGTTTCAACCTTTTCCCCTGTAGTATCTGTAATATAAACTTCTGATTTTTTTCCCTTTGCCATTTCTACTGATTTTGCAAGTCCTCCAAAAAACTCATAGTAGTGGTCTAAATCTGTTACTTCATATTCGTGATTACTTCTGATTTGTGATACAATATCCACCACAGATAAGTTTTTATTTAATAGCTCTTTCATAGGTTTACCTCGGAAATTATCAGTATAAACATGGTTCAAACTCTGTACATAAGCTTCACCTATTTGTGTCTCCTCTTCCCAATTCTTTGTTTCAAAAATCTTGGTTACCTTTGTTCCATACTCACTTTCTGCAGGTCCAAACAATCTAGCACATGATAATTCCTGTGCTTCTTCTTTACTATATCCTTCTTCACATAAATACTTAAATAAAGCTTTTGAATTCCTCTTTAAATAATTCATATTATCTAGTTCATCTAAGCTAGCAATAGTTTTAAATAATTCATTTAAGTCATTCATTAAATTAGGAAACATATCTCTAAAGAACCCACAAATATTTACAGTAACATCGATTCTAGGTCTCTTTAATTCTTCTAAATCCATAATTTCATACTTTAGCTTAAAATCATTCTTAGCACTATTAACCCTTACTCCTAAATAGCTTAGAATCTGTCCAATTGTTTCTCCCTGAGTTCGTGATGTCTCTAATCCCCATAATATAACAGCAGTACTCTTAGGATATTCTCCATGATTATCTTTATATTGATTTATAGTATTAGATGCAATCACACTCCCTCTATTTACTGCTACTTCACTCGGCACAGATCTAGGATCAAATTGGTATACATTATACCCTGATGGTAATACCTCTGGACTTCTAATAATATCTCCTGCTAATTTTGCTGGTAAATACTTTCCTGCTAATACCCTAAGCAATCCTTCATTCTCAAAACATTCTTTACTTGCTACACTAGCTTGCAAACCAAACTGTAATGTTTTCTCCATCTCATATCCAATGTTTTTATTCTTAAGTTCTATAGCATTTAAATTTCTGCTAACTATAAACTCATCAATAACAGCAGCAGCTTCTTCCTCTAATATTTTTAGCTTCTGTGTATCATTATTCTCTAATAATTCACCATAGTTTAACCCTTTAGTTTCTGCCTGAAGCCTTATTAGAGATTTATATTCACCTCGATCATATCTCAATAAAAATTTCATATAATTTAATGAATCTTGCTCATTATATCCTTCTCCAAAAACGTGTAATCCCTTTGGAATTAAAGAACGTTTCATTCTATAAAGTTCTTTTTCTAGCTCATGTAAATCATTAACTGGCAAATTAATTTTCTCTGCTTTGAATATGATTTTTCCCATAATATCTCTACATCTATTCGGATCTACTCTCATAGCTTCATGATATTCATTAATTAAACTTTCTAGATTTACAAACTCTCCGTAAAGCTCTCCCTCTACAAAAACTGGTGGTTGATAGCTAACTATAACCGCATGTGATCGCCTTTTAGCAATCATAGCTTCCGCTGGATTTCCACAGTAATACATATATATATGAGGTATATCCTTTAATAACATATCTGGAAAACAATCACCAGACATACCACATTCTTTTCCTCTTAAGAACTCTAAAGTTCCATGAGTTCCAACATGAATTACCGCATCAGCTTTAAACTCATCTCTTAGCCATTTATAAAATGCAATATACTGATGATGTGGTAATAAATTTTTATCATGATAAGCTTTTTCTGGATTCTCATGGATACCTCTAGAGGGCTGTAATCCGATAAAAACATTATCATTAACAATACCAGGAATAAGGAATTCTTTATTATCTGTCATGATACTTCCGGGAGCTTGTCCCCACTGTTCTGTTATCTCTTGCTCAAAATCTTTACCTTTTAAATATTCTTTATACGCCTTGGAATCATACTTTATAAGCCTTGATATTTTTGATTCATTTGTCCATCTTCCTGAGTTTATAATTCCATTCTGTAAAAATTTCTCCATCAAATCTTCTGAAGAAATTTCATTTGTTTCATATCCATTATTTTTCAATAAACTTATGACTTTTTCTATGGATTTGAAGGTATCTAAAAAAGCCCCTCCAAATAGATTTCCTTCTCCCGGTGGATAATTATATCCTATTACCGCTATCCTTTTATCCTTATTACTCTTTTGCTGTAAATTTAACCATGCTTTTATCTTACTAATTAATTTATCTACTCTTTCATCTATTAAATCTAGTTCAATTAATTCTAAATCATATTTCTTAACATGTTGGCTACTTTTCATTGCTCCTACAGGAAATATTTCAATGACTCCATCTAGTTCAGGAAGCATAACTGATACTAAAAATTCTGAATTAGCTATCCCTTGTATAGATTCCTTCCATTCTTGATTTTTTCTTCTTGTCATAAAAAAAGGATGCATTATTGGAGCATTTAGATCTTCTAACAATTTTAAGGAGTTTTCTACATCTCCCCCCATCGGTCCAGCACCTAATCTAAAAGACATAAAGTTTACAATCAATGATACTTTTTTTCCTGTCTCTTCAAATAAATATCTTCTTAAAGTATCCACACTTCTTAAGGTAACACTTGAAGATGCAATAGGAATAACATTTGCGAACTCACTTATTCTTTGAACTATCTTTCCTACAGCGTGGGAAGTACAAGATGGATAATTATGAGCATAATATAAAACTGCAATATTAGGTTTATCATCATCATATCCATGATAATGCTTGTATTCTTGATAATTTTTATAATACTTCATGTCTGAAGGGTCACATATTCCTATTTCCTCTATCTTTCTTGGAGGTTCTGCTTTTGGAAAACATTTAATATCGCCATAATCTCTCATTATTAAATATAAAAGATTTCTAATATCATCTAATCCACTATTACCCCAATATTTACCTATGCAAACCAAATTCTTCATATCTCTTGGCTTACCTATAGGAATGGCTTTACCTATTTTTTCAGCCATATTCATCATTTTCATCATACTTTCAGAATTCATAGACTTGTCTGCTTTGCTTGCTCCCATCCCCATATTTTTAGCACTTAAAGCCCCTAGTTTCATACATGATTGAATTTCCTTATTTCTCTCACTAATGGGAACAATATTACCCGGAGCATTTTTGCATGCCTCAGCTACCTTTTCCCATATTTCCCTTGGTGCTCCCATCAAATCTATCAATGACATATCTGCATCAATAATATCTGCACTTATTAATTCCATCTTATCTTTTGAAATCTTTTTCCCAACATAATAAAGCCTTAAATCTAAAGCATCACTTTTAATATCTCTTATTTCCTCATTAACTTGTATCAACCACTTAAGTGCAACATTTGAAACAGTAACAACTGTAAGTTTCACTATCCCTACCCCCTATAATTTTTTATATTCAATGAAAAATGCTAAAGACCCACAAGAGGATTACTAGTGATAAAAATTGCACTATACAATTTTACAAAGAATAAATAAATGGTCTTTTAGTCTTCTCATGAACAAATATTTCTGCATCTATGCCAAAAACCTTTTTTAATGTGTTTTTATTTACAACTTCACTTGGTTCCCCTTTATCAATTACCTCTCCATCCTTCATAACTAATAATTCATTGGAATATCTTGCAGCTTGATTAATATCATGTAGTACCATAACAATTGTAATTCCATCTTCTTTGTTTAAACTCTCAACTAATTCTAAAAGCTCAACCTGATGACAAATGTCTAAGTATGTAGTAGGTTCATCTAATAATAAAACTTCAGGCTTCTGTGAAATAGCCATTGCAATCCAAGCTCTCTGCCTTTCTCCACCTGATAGAGTGTGCATTTTTCTCTTAGTTAAATGTTCCATATTCGTTCTCTCTAATGCCCAATCAACTATATTCTCATCTTCTTTACTGCTTCCACTCCACCATTTTTTATGAGCAAATCTACCATATGAAATTAAATCTCTTACAGTTATATCCGATGGACATACATAACTTTGTGAAAGTACAGCTAACTTCTTAGCTACATTTTTACTTTTTATTAAGTGTATATTTTCACCTTGAAGGTATACTTCTCCATTACTTAGCTTAATATTTCTTGATAAAGCTCGTAAGAGAGTTGTTTTCCCTGAACCATTAGGTCCAATTATAGATACAATTCTATTTGGCATAATGTCTACACTTAAATCCTTAATAATTCTTTTATCCCCTAATGACACCTCTATATTTTTAGCACTTAATATTGCTTTTTTCCCAATTGTCACAGCTACGCCCTCCTTAATAAACATAAAAAGAATGGTGCACCTAGAACTGCCATTACAATCCCTACTGGCATTTCAATAGGACTGAAAATTGTTCTTGCAAAAGTATCACTTAAAATCACTACAGCTGCTCCTAATAAAGCTGATGCTGGAATCAAATCTTTATAATCAGACCCTATTAACAGCCTTACAGTATGAGGAATTATTAAACCTACGAATCCTAATAATCCAACTACAGATACAGCACTAGCTGCTAATAGTGCTGCAACAGCTGTCATCCCTAATCTGGTAGCTTCAACATTTAATCCTACTCCCCTTGCTACATCATCTCCTAAAACTAAAATATTTAATTTTTCACTCATTAAAACCGTTATAATTAATCCAATTATTGTGTAAGGGAGAATAATATATACCTGTGGCCAGCTTCTTGCTGATAACCCTCCAGACATAAACATTAAAGCTCCATGAACTCTATCACTATAAAACACCATAAACCCTGAAATCCCTGCACCTAACAGTGCTGAAACAGCTACTCCAGCCAAAATTATTCGCATTGGTTGTATTCCGCCCTTCCATGCCATTATATAAATCATTACAGCAGCTCCCATAGCTCCTATAAATGCTACTGGTGCTAATAATGCTTGAGATTCTGGAAACAAAATTAATAAAATGACTCCTGCGAGTCCTGCGCCTGAAGAAATACCTATGATACCAGGGTCAGCCAAGGGGTTTTTCATAACCCCTTGAAGTATTGCTCCTGATAAAGCTAAATTTATTCCTACTAAACCTGCAACTATTGTTCGTGGAAGTCTTATATTCCATATTACTAATCTTTTTGCATCCATCTCGTTAGAGAATAATGCATTAATTATTTCAGGTATAGATATCTTCATAGTTCCAAAAATGTTACTAATAAAAAATCCTAATACAGCCAATAACAAAAATAGTATGATTATAGTAATCTTCCAGTTTTCTTTTTCTTTTAATTGTTTTAATTTATATCTTTTTATTTTCTTATTTAAGGTCAAGTTCATTGACATCTCCATAAACCTCCGGATAAACTGATCTTGCCATAAATTCAATGGCCTCTACAAATTTTTCTCCTGGGTTATATAAGAAATGACTTTGTGGTAAATACACTATTTTATTTTCTTTTACTGCTCTTAATTCTTTCCAAATTGGATTACTCTCTAAATCCTTCTTAATTGTTTTTTCAGCTTCTTCTCTTGATGAAACCATAGTAGTAACCAATATTACATCTGGATCACTTTCAACAATCTTCTCCATGCTAAATGGAACATTTTCTCCCCCCATACCTTCCGCTTTTGTTCCAGCAGCAATTTTTTCTAACTCAAGGATACTAGCAACATTACCAGCTATACTATTATCCAGTTTTATAGATACATCCTTACTTGTAACATATAAAATAACAACTTTCTTTGATTCTTCTGGAAGTTTATCTACTAAAACTTTCTTTTCTTTTTCCATGTTATCAATAATTCCTTGGACTCTCTCCTGATTTTCTGTAATCTTACCCATTAGATTTAATTTTTCAATAACATCATCATAAGTACGCATATTTAAACAAATAACTGGTATATTACTCTGTTGAAGTGCTGGTATAACTCTATTTTGTAGACCAAATTGAGCAATTACCAAATCTGGCTTTAATGAAACTATTTTCTCAATGTCTACATTATAAACAGCACCAACATTTTCTAAATTCTCTGTTCCTTGAGGTAAAGGACTTCCTCCTCTTTCATCAGCTCTAGCAATTGACTCACCACCAGCAGCATATAGTAATCCTAAATATGTACCTGATATTGCAGCTATTCTTTCTGGCTTTTCCTCTAAAACAACTGAATTTTTCATATCATCTATAATTGTAAGTGGATATGAAGCTTCTTTTTTATTAGTCTCTTCCTGTTTATCTTTTTTCCCATTTGTATCGTTTTTATTTTCACTTATATCTCTTTTTTTAGCTTGTGAAGTATTCACATCCTTTTTCCCACATCCTGTTGGTAAAACAACTGTTACCAATAATACTGCTAAAATTCTACTTAATCTCTTTTTCATTTTTGCTCGACCCCTCTTTAATTTTATCTAAAGATAAAATGAGTAAAACTTTTTTATCTAAAGAACAACATAATGTAGTTTCTGCGTATACAGAAACACCCATCATTTTCCATTCTACACTCTCAACTCTCAGTTATGTTTTTAAGTTATTTCCTCAATCTCTCCTTCCACATCCATATATATCCTCTTTAGTTCATCAATATTTTCACTGTTTGTATCCCACATTCCTCTTTGATTAGCTTCAAGGAATCGTTCAACCATATTGTGTATCTCCCAAGAATTGGCACTTTGAATCCACTCTCTTCGTTCTTTATTTAAAATATAAGTTTCACAAATTTTGTCATACATCCACTCTTCCAAAACCTCTGCAGTTGCATCCTATCCAAAGACTATATCTGTCATTGCACTGATTTCTTGTGCTCCTTTATATCCATGTTTCTTAAGTCCTTCAAATCATTTTGGATTTAAAATTATTGAACGAATTATTCTTGCTATTTCCTCATTCACATCCTTAATTTTAGTTCTTGAAGGGTCACTGCTGTTACCACAGTATGACTTGGGAAGTTAACCCTTAGCCAGCTTCCTCCATAATCTCTATTAAGTTAGGAAATGTATCTCTAAATAATCCGGTAATTCTTAATGTAATATCAATTCTTGGTCTTCCTAACTCCTTGTAAGGTATGACTTCTAGTCCAATAACCTTATCTGTATTTTCAAGCCAAATAGGTCTTACTCCCATTAACTACATTACCTCGGCAATATCATCACCATTTGTTTTCATGAATTCTCCTTTTACTCCTTTAGTAAGATTACTTATCTCATTTTCTGTATTTCTTAATCTTGGAAGAATACTTGTACTTATACCATGTAAAGCTTCTTCAATATATTTTGGATTCTTAATCTCAAACATCTTTTTCCTCCTAAAATTTAACAATTAAAATTCCTAATATTCTAACAAATTCATCTATTAAATATTTTTGCACATCTATTTTATTGAAATCACTCATTTCATTATATTCATGCTCAAGTTTCATCTTCTGCAATACTTCCTGATAAAGCTAATATAGTATCATGTCTACTAATTCTAAAAGCATTTCATCAGTACCTAAAATCATTGATACTATCTTTTCTGGTTTTGCTTCAATAACCATTTCTGTTCCTAAACTATCTGTAACAGTTAAAGGATACACATCTTTTACTTCTTCCTGCTTGTGATCATTATTTTCACTTTTTGATGAATTATTTTTTTATCACTTTGTGCTACATTTGATTATTCACCTTATTTTGATGCTCTGTATTCCCAAACTTATTATTTTGCGTGCATCCTACAAAAATAAATTCCAATAAAAATATTGGTAATAGTACCTTATTAAGTTTTTTCATTTTAAACTCCTCCTGTTAAACTCGCCTGAAAAATATGGTAAAAGCGATAGAGCTTTATTATCAGAAAATTAATATAAATAACCAAATATAATTATTTAAAATTGCAATGAAATTGGGCAAATAACAAAATTTTATATCAAAACTTTAAAGGGGAAAAGTTTTGATACTGTACAGTTATAAATTTCATCATATGTATTAATCGAACAAACAAAAACCCTCTTAATCAAGAAGATTAAGAGGGCAGAAATACATACTAAGTACACGTTATTTATAAAAATTAACGATTTAAGTTAAATATATATTTTCCTATACCCTCTATCGCTCGTAGAGATTAGCATAGATCGAATAGGCAGATATCCTGACTCAAGCATCAACATCATTAAATCCTTCCCAGTAAATTATACCAGTGGCATTTATTAATGACTCATCTTTTACAGTGGCGTGACCGTGTAGGATTTGCACCTACTTCCCTTTTAATCTTTGATTAATTCATAATCAAAGAACCCATCGAAATATTTAATTTTCTAATCACATTATACATTATGGGAAAAGTTTGTCAACATAAATTAATTTTTATATATTCATAAAATAATTTGATAAATCATTAAGTTCTTCTCCCATGATTTACACCATAAAAGTAAATAGCTATCATGACTTTTCATGATAGCTTTAAATCTTATATTACTTTTTACTTACTACTCAATTTCTATCCAACTTAGTCAATTGGATTACCTTTAGAAGTTGTATACTCTGTTGGATTCTTTTTACTTCTGTCATTTCTTCTAGGTTTAAGGACATCATCTCTTGCAACATTAATGCTACTTGTTTTCTTTGTTCCGTATCGATTATTTGTCATTTTAACACCGTCCTAAATGATTTTCATTCTGAATCACTTTAACTTCTAAGAAAACTTATTTATCATTTCTTTGTGATTTCACATCACTTTGCTTTGGTTGAATTTCACTATTATCAGTTTGCTTAGTTCTCATATTAGTCTTTTGTTTATCTACTTCTTGAATTTTCCCTCTAGCCATTAGAATACACTCCTTTCAAGATTACAGAATTAGTTTGTCCTTGATTCGGAATTTTATTCTTGATTTTATTTCTTCTTCAATTTCTTCTATACTTGTTGATAATATGTTTTGAGGAATACTAATAAACTTATGTTTTCCAAGAAGTAGTTTTTTAATTTTACTCTGTCTACTTCTTATTTCCTTCATATCATAAGGAACAATGGCTAACATACTTTTTTGCTTTCTCTGAACTTTTTCTTATGTTGTTATAGCTTATAGCAAGTACTACCGTATATCCTATTATTCCTCCTAGAAGACCTGCGGAAGAAAACGAAATATCTTTCTTTTTAAATATAAACATCACATACCATGATGCTGATGTCATTATAATACCTAAAAAAGTTAATAAAACTAATCTTGCTTTACTTGGATATATTAAAAACTTGATATCTGTATGAAAATCTGATTTTTGAGAAACATATTTATAAACATCTAGATTAAATATAATATTTAAAATTTAAAAATAATTCAAATTTAATCATAATTATTTGTCAGAATATTACATGACTTATCTAATTGACACGAAACATGCCGAATGCTATAATTTATTTAACCGGTTAACTAAACCGGTTTAGTAAATCGGTTAACTATGTTGGCAGAAAGATAAATATTAGGAGGTAAATGAACGTGAATAAAATCTGTGTACTAGGTAGTATGAATATGGATATGGTATTAAATGTGAAAAATTTACCTAAGAAGGGTGAAACTCTTCTAGTTAACAATATGGAAAAAATTCCAGGGGGAAAAGGAGCAAACCAAGCAGTTGCAGCGAAACGTCTTGGAAGTAATGTATATATGATTTCACAAATTGGTGAAGATGATAATGGTGAAATATTACTTGATTGTTTAAATAAAGATAACATAAACACAGAGTATGTTTTTAAAGACAAGGTAAATCCTTCAGGTATCGCAATCATCACTGTTGCTGAAAATGGATCTAATATGATTTCAGTTGTTTCAGGTGCAAATATGAGTATAAGAACTGAAGACATAAAGAAAGCAGAAGAAACAATAAAAAATTGTAATGTAGTAATATCACAATTTGAAACACCTATGGAAGCAACCATTGAAGCTTTCAAAATAGCAAAAGAAAATAAAATCATTACTATTTTGAATCCAGCTCCCGCAAATCATATTCCTGAAGAACTTTTGAAAGTTACAGATATAATTGTTCCTAACGAAACTGAAGCACTAGAACTTACTAATGTAGAAGTTAAAGATTTAGAAAGCGCAAAGATTGCAGCACAACAATTTATTAGTAAAGGTGTAAGTTACGTAATAATTACTTTAGGAGATAAAGGCGCAGCATTAGTTACTCAAGAAAAAGCTGACCTAATTCCTGCTTACAAAGTAGCGGCTATTGACACAACTGCAGCAGGAGATTCCTTTATAGGGGCTGTAGCTAGTAATTTAAGTAAAGTTAAAAAAGTTGATTATGAAGTTCTAAAAAAAGCAATCACTTTTGGAAATAAGGTTTCTTCAATAGCGGTTACTAAAAAAGGTGCTCAAATTTCACTTCCATATTTAGAGGAAGTCGTGAATAAATACGGGGAGGCTTAATTATGAAAAAAATAGGAATATTAAATCATCATATATCACATGTAATTTCTACAATGGGTCACAATGACATGCTTGCAATAGGAGATTGTGGTCTTCCTATTCCAGATGAAACTCAAAGAATTGACTTAGCTTTGATTAAAGATTTACCAAGATTCATTGATACTTTAAAAGCAATTTTACTTGAGCTTCAAGTTGAAGAAGTTATTATTGCTAATGAAACTTTAGAAGTTAGTAATGATATTTTTGAAGAAATAAAAAAAGAAATTGGAGATGTGACTATAACATTAATTTCTCATGAAGAACTTAAAGATAAGCTAAAAGTTTGTAAAGCTGTCGTAAGAACTGGCGAACAAACTCCATATGCAAATATAATTTTGAAATCGGGAGTTGTATTTTAGGAGGGAAAATGATGAATAAAAATGAATCCCATTTAGTTTTAGAAATGAAAAATATAGTCAAATCATTTCCTGGTGTAAAAGCTCTTAAAGGAGTTGATTTAAGAGCATACTCTGGTGAGGTTATGGCTCTTTTAGGAGAAAACGGCGCAGGAAAATCAACACTTATGAAAATATTAAGTGGTGTTTATAAAAGAGATATCGGAGTCATTCTAATTGATGGTTATAATGTGGAATTTAAAAATATTAAGGATGCTCAAAACAATGGAGTATCAATAATCCATCAAGAGCTCAGTGTTCTTCCAAACTTGACAGTTTGGGAAAATATCTTCCTAGGTAGTGAAAAATATAATCCACTAACAAGAAAATTAAACAAAAAAGAAATGATAAATGAGACCAAAGAATTACTTAAAGAAATCGGTTCAGATATTGATCCTGAAATAGAAGTGAGATATTTAAGTGTTGGTGAAAGACAGATGGTTGAGATTGTAAAATCAATTTCCAAAAATGCAAAACTTTTAATCTTAGATGAGCCTACTACTGCTTTAACCGATGTGGAAGTTAGTAAATTATTTGAAGTAATTGAAAGATTAAAATCTCAAAATATTGCAATGATTTATATTTCTCACAGGCTGGAAGAAATTTTTACAATGTGCGATAAAGTAACAGTATTAAGAGATGGAGCCTACGTTGGAGAAGATAACGTTAGTAACATAGATAGAAATAAGTTAATATCTATGATGGTTGGAAGAGATCTTGAGGAACAATATCCATATATCGAGCCTAGGATTGGCAAAGAAGTTTTAAGAGTTGATAATATATCTTTAAATAATAGAGTTAAGAATGTATCTTTAAAAGTGAATAAAGGTGAAATTGTAGGAATGTCTGGGCTTATGGGCTCAGGTAGAACTGAAGTAGCCAAAATTATATTTGGTGAATATAAAAAGAGTTCTGGAAATGTGTATCTTGACAATGAATTAGTTAATATATCCTCACCTGAACAAGCCTTAAGCAAAGGAATTGCATATCTTTCTGAGGATAGGAAAGGTGAAGGATTAATACTAAATATGTCAGTAAAAGAAAACATGACTCTTTCTAACCTAGATAAATATGAAAACAATTTAACTAAGAAAATTGACAAAAAATCTGAATCAGAGGATTATGATATATTCTCTAAAAAGCTCTCTGTAAAAACTCCAAGTGGAGAACAATTAATTAAAAACCTCAGTGGTGGGAATCAACAAAAAGTTATACTTGCAAAGTTAATAATGTTATCTCCAAAGGTTCTTATTATAGATGAACCCACTAGAGGTATTGATGTTGGAGCAAAAAAAGAAATATATGAAATCTTAAACGAACTTAAGAAAGCAGGAACTGCAATAATAATGATTTCTTCTGATTTAGAAGAAGTACTTGGTATAAGCGATAGAATTTTAGTTATGAGTGAAGGAAAGATTACTGGTGAAGTAAAAAGAGAAGATGCGACTCAAGAGCTTATTATGAAGTATGCTATAAACGCAGCTCACTAGAGGAGGAAGAAAAATGAAGACTAACTATAAAGAATTGTTATCTAAATATAAATCATTAATAGGCTTAATAATACTATGTATTGTCATAACTTTGATAAATCCAAGGTTTTTAACAGTTAATAATCTTAGAAATGTTTTAACTCAAGTTTCAGTTAATGCAACCATTGCAATTGGGATGACTTTTGTAATATTAACAGGAGGAATAGATCTTTCTGTAGGTTCTATACTTGCAATTTCCGGTGCTGTAGCTGCTTTCCTTATGAAAACTACTGGAAATGTTTTTATATCTATTTTAGTTGCTTTAATTTTAGGTGCATTTATTGGAGCAATTAATGGAATAATAATTTCAAAAGGAAAATTACAAGCTTTTATTGCAACGCTTGCAACAATGACAATCTTTAGAGGAGTTACTTATGTTTTTACAAATGGTATCCCAATATCAGGATTAGGAAAAGCTTTTATGGTTATAGGTAACCAAAGATTATTGGGAATTCCCCTTCCTATTCTTATAACTTTAGCGGCATTTTTAGGAGCATGGTATATACTTACTCAAACAAAGTATGGAAGATATGTATATGCTTTAGGTGGAAATGAAGATTCAGCAAGACTTTCAGGAATTAACACAGATAAAATTAAATCAATTGTTTATGTTATTTCTGGATTAATGGCAGCTTTAAGTGGAATAATAGTTACAAGTAGAATTGGATCTGCTGGACCAACAGCTGGTTCTGGATATGAACTTGACGCTATTGCTGCTGTAGTAATTGGTGGTACTAGTCTCTCAGGTGGTGAAGGTTCTATAACAGGAACTATTATCGGTGCATTAGTAATTGGAGTTTTAAACAATGGTCTAAACCTTATGAATGTTAATCCTTTTTATCAAGCAATAGTAAAAGGTGCAGTTATATTAATTGCCGTATTAATTGATAAGAAAAACAAAAAATAAATTTAAATGAGGAGTGAATCACTTATGAAAAAACTTAATAAAATCTCATGTTTAGTACTTTCAATGTTTCTTGCTATAGGTCTATTTGCAGGATGCGGAAAAGCTGAAAATGGTAAAAAAGAAGGAGAAGGACCTAAAGAAACAAAAAAAATAGGAATGATTCTTTCAACTTTAAACAATCCTTTCTTTGTAAGCATGAAAGAAGGAGCTGAGAAAAAAGCACAAGAATTAGGCTACGAATTAGTTGTTCTTGATTCAAAAGATGATGCAACTACTGAAAGAGCAAATGTTGAAGACTTAGTTCAACAAGGTGTATCTGTACTATTAATTAACCCAACTGATAGTGATGCTGTTGGTAATTCTATAATGGTAGCAAATGATAATAATATTCCAGTTATTACAGTAGATAGAGGTGCAAACTCTGGTGAAGTAGTCTCTCATATTGCTTCTGACAATACTGCTGGTGGTAAATTAGCTGCTGACTACATGTTAGAGTTATTAGATGGTAAAGGTAAATTAGTTGAACTACAAGGTATTCCTGGTGCCTCAGCTACAAGAGAAAGAGGCGCAGGTTTCCATAGTGTTGTAGATGGTAAAGAAGGCGTAGAAGTTGTTTCTAGTCAACCAGCTGATTTTGATAGACAAAAAGGATTAAATGTAATGGAAAACATAATTCAAGCAACACCTGAATTTGATGGTGTTTTTGCTCACAATGATGAAATGGCTTTAGGTGCATTACAAGCAATAAAAACTGCTAATAAAGATGTAGTAATTATCGGATTTGATGGAACTGATGATGCTGTAAAAGCTGTTGAAGACGGAACACTTGCAGCTACAGTTGCTCAACAGCCAGACTTAATGGGCTCACTTGCTGTTGAAAATGCTGTTAAACTTACTAAAGGTGAAACTATTGAGAATAATATTCCTGTAGATTTAAAACTTATTAAAAAGTAATCCCCTACCCTTAAATAATATATATATTTAGATATGTAAAGAGTAATCTGGTTTTATACTAGATTGCTCTTTATATAATTTGTTATTATAATAAGTACTAGGAAGATATATTATATCAAAGATAGATTTATACAAGTAATTTATTAGAAAAATTATATTATTTTACTTTTGAATTTCTTGAATTAAATAAGTTTTTATATAATAATTTTATATTTTAGTTAGACTTGGAGGAAAGCATGAGAAAAGCTACAATGCAGGATATAGCCAACAAAGCAGGAGTTTCAAAAACAACGGTTTCAATGGTATTAAATAAAAAAGATAGTAACATAAGCAGTGCAACTAAAGATAAAATATTCAAGATAACTCAAGAACTAAATTATATACCTAATTCCATAGCAAGAAGCTTAAGCACAAAAAAATCAGGCACTATCGGGATAATGGTTCCAGATATAACAAATCCATTTTTCTCTGAAATAGCAAGAGCTATTGAAGATGCTGCAAATTCCTTTGAATATAATGTTATATTCTGCAACTCAGATAATGAAATTGAAAAAGAAGAAAAATATATTGAACTATTAATAAGTAAACTTGTTGATGGTGTAATCTTTATTGCTGGTGGAAAGAGTACTAGAAGCATAGATGTTTTAAATAACAACGGTGTACCTTTCATACTTGTTGATAGATATGTTGAAGGTTACGAAAACTGTTATGGAGTATATAGTTTAAATAAAGAAGGTATAATTGATGGAGTTAATTATTTATATGAAAAAAACAAAAGAAAAATAGTCTTTGTTTCAGGTTCCTCAGAATTAGGAATATCAAATTTAAGATTAGAAGGATATAAACAGGCTATGAAAAGCCATAAATTATATGATGAATCTTTAATTTTCAAAGGGGATTTCACTATTGAAGGCGGTAAAAATGCAACAGAAGATATATTAAAAAATATAAAAGAATTTGATGCAATTTTATATAGTAATGACGTTATGGCATTAGGTGGAATGAAAGTTTTAAAACGTAAAGGTTATAGGATTCCAGAAGATGTAAGTATAATTGGATTTGATAATATTCAACTTTCAGAAGTAGTAGAACCTGAACTCACTACTATTGGACAGCCAATATATGAGATGGGTAAAGAAGCCTGCAAATTATTAATTGATGTTATTAATGAAAATGATGTGCTTGAAAAAGTAATCAAGTTCAAACCGAAATTAATAAAAAGAGAAACTGTTAAATAAAGGATTATAGAAGAAATAGCTTCCCTATAACCCTTATTTTTTATGAATAAATGTCTGAGAACTCAATATTTATCATTTCAATTAGTCCTTCAGACAAACCTATTCTATGCCATTTTGTTTCATTATTTTCTTCAATAATCCTAACTGGTAAATTAATTATAAACTCACTTTCTATCCCATACTCACTCTTTAAAGCAATACTCCCTCCATGCATTTCAACAAGTGCCTTAACAATGGAAAGTCCAATACCACTTCCCTCACGGTTTCTATTTAAAGACTTATCCACCTGAGCGAATCTTTCAAAAATCATATTTCTTTTACTCTCAGGGATACCTATACCAGTATCCTTCACTGAAATACTTACATTATCTCCTTTATCATAAATATGTACTATTATATTATCCCCTGGTTCTGTAAATTTCACTGCATTTGAAAGCAAATTCAGAATAATTTTTTCAATTTTATTAGGGTCACAACTCATTATTTTTTCTTCAACATCAGTATCAAAAGTTAAGCTTACACCTTTATCTTCTATATATTCAGCCACCGACAAAGTTATTTCCTCAACAATATGAACAATATTATGATTTTGCAGGAATATATCATAATATCCTGAATCAATTTTTGTAATATCAATTAGATTATTAACTAACCTTATCAATCTAAAACAATTTTGTTTCATACTATTTATACGTTTTTCTAGATTTAGATTACCATCAATATTTGGTATTTCACTTGTATACATGTCAAGTATTTGAACTGATCCAAGAATAATATTTAAAGGAGTCCTGAATTCATGGGATATATTAGCAAAAAACTCAGTCTTGATTTTGTCGTATTTCCTAGCCTCATCTAACATCTTCTTATTTATTTCAACCTTCTCCTGTAGCTCTTCAGCTTTCTTTCGTTCTGTAATATCCCTGACTGTTACAAGCGTTGCATTTTCACCTTTATATATGATAGAAGCCGTTTTAACCTCTACATCTATTTCCCTTCCATTAACTCCTATAAATTTTTCCTCCATTAGTGGTGCAATATCTCCAACACTATTGACATCTTCAATTCTCTTATCAACCACATCATGATAATCTTTTTTTACAAACTCCATTACAGATTTACCTAAATATTCTTTTTCACTCTTTACCCCCAAAAGCTCTAGTATAGCATCGTTCCCAAATATTATCTTCCCCTTCTTATGAACACAAATGGCATCTGGTAAAAACTCCACAAGCTGTCGATAGCTCTCTTCACTTTCAATTAAGGCCTGTGATTTTTGCCTGATGTTACGCTTCATAAGACTAAATATTAGCACCACACCAAATAATATAATTGCTTCCTCTAAAATATTACAAAAACTACTATTGTGATAGTATACTTTATTGTTTGAAATAGCGAATGAATAAACAAGATACGCTACAGCAATAATTGAACTAATTATCCCAGAAGATAAACCCCCTATAAAAATTGAACATACGATAATAATAGAGAAAATACCCAGACTATGTGGAGGTTGAAATTCTTTTCCTTGGGTCATAAATATTAATAAAATATATATAAACGTAAAAAAAGGTCCTACCAGCACTTTCCCTTTTTGTCCTCTGATTTTAGTCATCATTTATCTTCCTTTCAAAGTATGAATAAGTTCAAAATTCTCTTTTATTACAAAAAATTATATAATTTAAAACATTCTCCAGTAAAACAGAATTTCCTTCAAGAAAAAAATCGCAATATCAGACATTATTCCTTTATTCAGATGGGGGCCAGACCCCAATCCAATATTTGGATTGGGGTCAGACCCCATTCCAACATATGTAGAATTAGGTAATTTTTGTACTATTAATGAAGAGTTAACTAGTTTAATTCAGTTTATTGCAATTTCACTTTAAAGTCCAAAAGGTAATATTAATATTTTATGTACTATTATAGTAAATTGTTAATTTTATTAATTTTGTTAAATATTACACAAATTTGTTGATAAACATATACTGGTGTGTTACCCTATATTAGTAAATAAAATTTGAGGAGTGGTTATATGTTTAAAAAAGTATTAGGTATTGGTTTAGCAGCATCATTATTAGCAGGAACACCTGCTTTTGCAGCTCAAAATTTTTCAAATGAAGTAAAGCAAAATTCAATTATTGATATTATTGAAGACGCTGAAATGGTTACTATAATAGGCACGTTAGAACTTCAACCAATCTATTATTTAGTACAGCCCGGTCCAAATGAACCTCTTTTTAGACTTAAAGTTGTAACTGATTCTGGAAAGCAATACTTTTTAAACGCTCCAGTTGAGTCCTTTGAAATGTATGAAGGAAAAACTGTATATATTACTGGATTTATGAAAAATTCATTAATATTCAATTTTTACTTTAATGTACTTTAGCACCAACACCTTATAGTAAGTTCATTTATTTACTTAAAGATAGGAAGTGACTTAAACTCTTCCTATCTTTTCTATAAAACTTCCCTCCATTATTCATTTTAATTAATTATATATATTAATCTATTATCCACGCCTTTTATTATCAAATTATATTAAAACAAATTATTATCAATTTATTACGGCAAATAAACTTATCAAAACCTGAATCCTTACAAACTTTTATTATTTTAAAGTAAAAGTTCACTTTTGTTGAAATATATTTTTAAATAATATAGTATTAACTTATATTTAAATACATGTAAATTACAATAATTTATTGTTAGAAATATAAATATAATATGAGGTGTGTAGTGAATGTCAAATGAAGTATATGGGTTAGTGTTAGCCGGTGGTGGCACAAAAGGTAGCTATCAAATTGGTGTTTGGAAAGCATTAAGAGAATTAGGTATCCAAATAGAGGCCGTTACCGGCACATCAATTGGTGCTTTAAATGGTTCCTTTATCGTTTTGGATGCCTATGATGAAGCTTATGATTTATGGTATAATATGAAACCCTCTACCGTTATCAAAGGAAATGAACTGATTCTTGAAAAATTATCGAATAGAAACATAGATGTAAAGTCTTTTAATTCAATTTTAAAATATATGAGTAATATTTTAGAGGAAGGTGGATTAAATATTGATCCACTAAGAGAATTATTAAAGGTTAACATTGATGAAGATCAAATAAGAAACTCAAATATTGATTTCGGAATGGTAACAGTATCTCTTACAGATAGGAAACCAGTAGAAGTATTCATAGATAAAATACCCCAAGGAAAGTTACATGACTATCTTATTGCATCTTCAAATTTACCTGTGTTTAAGTCTGAAGAAATTGATGGTAAAAAATATATTGATGGATGCTTTCACGATAATCTTCCTATACAATTAATGGCATCAAAGGACTATAAAAAAATAATAGCTGTTGATCTTGGTGCATTTGGAATTAAAAGAAACGTAAAAAAAGATGATTTAGATATAACATATATAACTCCATCTGAACCCTTAGGAAATTCATTAGAGTTTAAAAAAGAAACAGCCAGAAGAAATATTGAGATGGGTTATTACGATACTCTTAAAATATTTAAAAACCTCCATGGTAAAAAATTTTATATCAGTAACTTTCCTGAAGAAGATTATATAATTAGTAGATTATTATCCTTTCCTGAAAGTTTAATTATCAAGTTAGGAAAAATCTTTGGAATTGAAGGAATACCTCATAAAAGAATATTATTTGAAAAGATTATTCCTAAAGTGGGTGCAATGCTCGGCGCTTCAGATAATGATGACTATTCAACAATAATCCTAAATCTATATGAGTTTGTTGGAGAAAAACTCAAAATAGATAGATATTCAATCTATGATTACGATGTTTTTGAAAAATTAGTTACTTCAAAACTTCAAGAGTATTCACCAAAAGATATTCTTCACGAAAAGATTCCTAAAATTTTGAAACAAACTAACTTGTATAAATGGTCTTTAAAAGATGAATTGCTGACTCTAGTTTTAATGGAGATTATTTTAGCTGAGAATGCTACTGTTAAGAAAGTAATTGGGAACTAAAATAGATTTGGTGTCTGACCCATTTTTTGGATGGGGGTCTGACCCCCATCCATTTTTTCCCTAAATCTTCTGCACATCCAAAATGGTAATTTTACAGGATGATTTTATAAATTTATTGCTTTTTATATTACAGTCATTTAAAAGAATCTTCCCCTTTTCCATGAGTTGTTTTATCTTGTTTCTGCTTAAATCTTGAAATTTTGTGGATAACAGATTATCAACTCTAGTTTTATCCTCAACTTCATCAATTATAATTTCAATGGATTGATAATTATCGCTTTTGATCTCAATTATGCTTAAATCTTCATTTATATATTTTTCTACTTCATTTATCTTCTCATCATATAAACTTGTATAAAGTTTACTTGGTGTATCATTATCTATATGTATGATATTTAATTCACTATATATTATAAAATTTCAGGGCTATAATTAATGTTGTTCTTTGTTAATAGCTATAGCAAACAAACCAGTACAATTTTTTATTGTTAAGTTCTTAATGGTTAATATTTAAGTGAAAATAAATTAAACCATTATTAATAGACCTTATAAATAAGGTAATATTATCTGCTATAAAATTATTTAATTATAATTTATTAACAAAATTTCAACATTTTCATTAAGCGTTACCCCTTTCATTTCATGCATTTATTGTCTACAAATTGACTACAATACATTTTTTTCAAGAAAGCAAGAAGTTTTCAGAATATACTCTCTTCGAAATTTTATTATAACCGCTATTGATGCTCTCAATGAAAAACTCCAAGAAAACCTTCAACCTTTAATTGGAAACGACTTAAGTAATATGTCATATAAAGATATTAAAATATTATCAAACTTATTTAAAACTTTATCTTCATTACAAATGCCCATAATAGGAATTATTGAGAAAAAATCAATATTAGTTAAAAACTTCAAAGGGATTGACATATAATAAAAAAATAGTTCAATATATTTTTTATTATATATCAACTCCTAAGAACATTCTTACTTCATGAAATATATTCATAACTACTTTTCTATAACTACTCTTCTAACTTTCTATAATAATCCTCAATAGCATTTCTCAATGCTTTAACACCAAGGTTAGAACAATGCTTTTTGTTGTCTGGAAGGCCTCCTAGAGCTTCAATAATATCATCTTCAGTGATTTTCAAGGCTTCCTCTAAAGTTTTTCCCTTCGCAATTTCTGTTACCATACTACTGGTGGCTATTGACGCGGGACATCCCTGAACTAGAAAACTAATATCCACTATTGAATTATTTTCTACTCTTATATAAATATCTAAGTAGTCACCACACTGAGGATCTCCATTTGACCCTTCCCCATTGGAATTATGTAATATTCCTACATTTCTAGGGCACATAAAATGATCTATAACAAGATCTGAATAATCATCTGTAAACATTAAATTCACTTCCTTTACACCTAAAATTTTTCATCTTTATATTACTAGCATTTTAAATTATTGTCAAATGCTAATAACAATATATACAAATTAATACAGCTATTATTCTTACCTATTATCCCTATTAACAGAAATTCATTTTCTGCTTTCCACATAAATAAGGGCTGACGTTTGTATCTTTATACAAACCTCAACCCTATTTTTAAACTATTACCGTAGTTCCGTCAAACTTTGTAAAACAAAAACCCCTAAAATTTTCATTATAGGTCTTCTTAAAATCATGAAGAATACCAATTGCTACAGCTTCTCCAATTTTTAGACCTTCTATTCCATCTGAACGCCAGTGAACACCAGCAGTATCTCTACCAAGTGAAAGGTTAGAACCAAGCTTGTTCAATTCACCAAGAATAGTAAGTGGTGTACCTGTATAAGGAAGTAATTCTAACCCATCAGCACTAGCTACAACAGGGTGAGGTATAATATAATCTTCATTAAAGAATGCTTTCATCATAGTAACACCAGCTCCAGCAATACAAGCATGACCAGCTGGATATGCTGGATGTGTTGGCGATCCCTCTGGGTATGCCATAGGCAACAAATACGTTCCATATTTATCAAAAACTTTTGGTAAAGCACTGGAATTTATCAATTCTGTATTAATTGGATAACTAGTAAACCCTGTTATATTATTTTGAACACACCCTCCAAAGGCCTCTGGACGAAGTCGACGATGAACCAGGAATTTTTGAAACCACGCAGCTTCAAGTGCTATTCTAGCTGATTTACCAATCAAATCTAAAATATATGCTGATCCAAAAGTAACAAATCCATTTTGTGTTCTAGAAAATAAATACGGATTCTCTGCACATAATGCATCTTTACCAAAACTTAATAGAATCAAGCAAGCATTTAATACACTTTGATAGGTAAAATCACCATGAACCCATTCAGCTAAATCTCTACCATCGCGAATATAACGAGGTAGTGGATCCAATTCTGCAGGACTGCTTGGTAATCCTCCATTTTGGATATTTAACCATTCATCATATGAAGTCATATAATCCTTTCCTGGTAAAGTAGTAGTATATTGTTGCTTAAGAATTTTTGCTCCAAAAGGAACATCCTTGCTCAAAAATTGCGAAAGATACGGACCAATCAAGTCTCCCTCTAAATTACCTCTAAATATTGTTCCTGGTGTAACTTGGCCATCCACTTTTGGTCCACGATAATCCGAAAACTGCGACATATCAGTTGCTGCTTCACTAATAAGCTCACTAGTATCATAGTCTGCAAAAGGTATATCACGAGTTAATGCTCTCCAATAATCCTCACCCATCTCACTTGCTTCCCATGCACTGCTGAAGTTAGGTGCTACTGGCATAGTTAAGTGATGTGAATTGGGTCCTTCTAAATCAAAAGCATATGACCCCTGAGGATTAGCAAATTTTCTAACTCCACCTAAAGGTATCTCTTCAAACATTTCAGGATTACCTGTTGTTAAAGCCTTTATCCATATATTATAGGCACCCATATTAACCTCACCTAATTGATTGTGCGGCATTGCCTTAGAATAATTTGCAATTTTATTTTGATATAAATCTTCATCTCCATTACAAGGGTGATCAGGTAATGGAAGATTCTTTTGAAAACTTGCTGCATCAACACGAATTTTATACGCTTTTTGATTATTTTGCCATGGTGTTAAGGGTCCGATTTCATAACATTTAGTTGGTTTATAATTGCCATTTGGATTTTCACTCTTCTTCTTCTCAGTATTTTGCTTCTCTGAATCTGTTAATTTAATCAATATTTTCATCCTCCTAGTAAAATGAATCATAATATAATATATGTTGTTATTGCATTACTAGGTTACAAAAATATCGAATTCTAAATACTTTTCCAATATTTAACTAGGGGTCAGACCCCCATCCAGAAAATTGGATGGGGGTCTGACCCCTAGTTAAATATTTATAAAATTTCCAGTATGTGCTTTTTCAGTTCATTAAACTTTTTATCAGTAATAATATCTCTATTTCTTACCTTTGGAAGATCAACAATTATTTCTTCCTTTATTACTGCAGGTTTATCTGATAAAATATAAATCCTATCTGAAAGGAAAATTGCTTCTTCAATATCATGAGTAATAAATATTACTGAAGCATTTAAATCATCGATAATATCTAAAAGCCAAAGCTGCATCTTGCTTCTAGTAATCGCATCTAATGCTCCAAAAGGTTCATCAAGAAGCATTATATCTTGTGAAAACATATATGTTCTTAAGAGAGCAGCCCTTTGTTTCATACCGCCTGATAATTGGAAAGGATATTTATGCTCAAACCCTTCTAATCCAAATATATGAAAATATTTATTAGCCTCTTCTCTTGCTTTTTTCTTTTTCTCTCCTTTTAAAACCAAAGGCATTGCCACATTATCAATTATCTTTTTCCAAGGAAGTAATAAATCCCTTTGATACATGTAGCTTACTCTACCAGTTTTCCCTTTATAATTTTCTCCATCTATCTTAATGGTTCCACTATCAGGCTTTAAAAGTCCAGATACTATATTAAATATTGTACTTTTTCCACTTCCACTCGGACCTAATATGCTAACAAATTCTTTTTCTTTAACATAAAGTGATACATTTTCAAGCACCTCTGTATCACCAAAACATTTCTTAATGTTTTCTATTTCTAACTTTTCATTATTTTGGAAGGTGTTCATTCGTAAATGCCTCTTTACCCTCCATATTTTTCTCAAGTAATCCCTTTTCATAAAGAAACTCAGTATAATTGTTCCATACTTCTTCCTTCATTTCGCCCCAACGTTCTGCATCAGCTTTATACTGAGTCGCTAAGTATTCTTGACTTTTCATAACAAGTTCTTCATCATTTTCTGGTGCATACTTTAAGAAAATTTTAGCACTGTCTTTTGGATTCTCAATACAATATTCATATCCTTTTGTTGTAGCCTTTAAAAATTTTTCAGCAAGTTCTGGTTCCTCAGCTAATAGCTGCTCATTAGCTATTAACACAGGTGTATAATAATCTAATCTCGCATCTGTTTTTCCTAAATCTATATAATTAAGTTCAACCCCTCTTAATTCTGCTTCAATTCCTGTCCATCCATAAAAAATCCATTGGAAATCCATACTATTTTTAGTTGCAGTAAAAAAGTCTTCAGCTCCAACATCTATAATACTAAGCTTAGAAAAATCCGCTCCTTCGTTATCCATAAGTGCTTTAAGGATAGCTGGTTCAGTTGGTGAACCCCATCCTCCATATACTTTATCTTCAAAATCTTTAGGAGTCTTGATATTTTTTTCAACTGGTGATGCAAATCCTGACGTGTTATGCTGAATAATAGCTGCTATAGCCTTAATAGGCAATGGATTTTCTGCTGTTCTAGCAAAAGTAACATCCTCTTGGTAGCTCACACCAAATTCACCCTTACCTGCTGCGATAAGACTAGATGTTCCACCTTCAGATGGTTGAATAATTTCTACATCCAAACCTTCCTCTTCAAAATATCCATTCTCTTTAGCAACATATAACCCTGTGTGATTTGTATTAGGCAGCCAATCTAAAATAACCGTAACCTTTCTTAATTCTTTACTCTCTTTTTCATTCTCTGCCTTACTCTCATTTTTTACATTTTCTTTACTATTATTAACATCCTTTTTACCAGTACAGCCCATAAAAAATACTGCAGTGAATATAAACAATGTTAAAATTGATATTATTTTTTTATTCATTTTATTCTCTCCTTTTTTTCTTTATGTACAATATTAGTGTTTCTTTCCCATGGCATTAATAAATATTGAATCATAAATAATAATCCAAACAAAGCCATACTTAAAACCACAATTATTAAAATTACAGCAAAGACCTTATCCAATGCATATGCCTTTTTTACTCTAAGCATATAAATTCCTAGTCCTTCAGAGCCACCGAGCCATTCCCCTATTACTGCACCCATAATACTATATGTGGCTGCAATCCTAAGTCCAGAAAAGAAATTAACCATAGATGCTGGAAATTTTACAGTTCTAAATATCTGTATTTTATTAGCACCCATTGACTTCAATAAATTTATCATATCCTTATCTACAGAATCTAGTCCATCAATTAAACTTATAACTATAGGGAAAAAACAAACTAAAACTACAACTATAACCTTTGGTAAAATTCCAAATCCAAACCACATTGCAAACAATGGAGCCAGTGCAATAATAGGAATAGTTTGAGATAGTACCAATATTGGATAAATAGCTTTTCTTATTACTTTTATACTATCCATAACCACTGCCAATATTAAAGCGAGGACAATAGCAATAGCAAATCCTATCATAGCTTCTTTTAAAGTAGTATAAATGTGTTGTTTTATTGTAGGAAGTATTTCAAATAAAGTTATAATTATATCTTTTGGTGATGGAAGCATATATCGTTCTACAATATTTCCATCTACCACGATCTGCCATATTATTAATAAAAAGATTTGAAATCCTATAGGTATTAATTTATTTTTTATATTTATATGTTTTTTCATTTATAGTAACACCTTCAGGTTTATAATCAATTTTTACAATCGAAACTACTCTTTCAGCTCCTTCTTTAACGCAAATATTTTGAACTGCTTTTACAATTTCCATCAGTTCATCTAACTCACCTTCCATTGTTGTTTCCATTGGACCAACCTCATATTTAACACCAGTAGATTGTATGTACTCAATAACCTTATCTACTACGGGATAAATTCTTGCATCCTCTACTACTGGTAAAACTTGCAGACTTACATTGATATTTGCCATTATTTCTTCCTCCTTCATGGTTTCTGTGAATTATTGGGTACATACCTTGTACACATACAATATTTGGGTTGGGGTCTGGTCCATGACCAATATTTGGGTGCGGACCTGGTACGCAGACAATATTTGGATGTACACCAATTATACTGACAATATTTGCACTTACAATATAAACAAAGCCCATTATCCTTAAAGAATAATGGGCTTATAACCAATAAATTGTGACATACATAAGTATAATAAACTTACAAATATACTATATTATACGTCAACTTTCATTTCCTACGCTAGCATTACCTAGTTCAGGTTATAAGGGTCGGATTATAAATATCCCTCTCAGCCAATAACAGCTCCCCATAGATTACTATCAATTTTGAATTCCTTATATAGCTCTCTATAAATTTATAAAGATACTTATAAAAAACTCATACTTGAATTATTAAATTGTCCATCTATAATATACCTAATAAAAGCTGAAATGTCAATTTTAACATTTCACCAAGTTAATGAATTTTCTAGTAGTAAAAAAGTAGAATACTACTAAATATCATTCTGTTCTTTCTTACTATCTACTCATACCTTAATTACTTATTTCAAGATCTCCTGAATCAGTTTCAACTTTTATTTTATTTCCACCTTTGCCAACTGTTCCTTTCACATCCTTATCACATATATCTCCAGATATATTCATTGGAAAGTCACTTATGAAATCTCCAAATGATGTCCTGAAATCTAACTCAAAGTTCGGATTTTCAGGGAATTTTAACTTTACATTCCCAAATGATGTCTCTATATTTACATCATTTTGTAATTTTTCAAAAGTCACATTATACTTTCCTGAGTCAGATTTCCCATTGAATTCTCCAAGGCAATTATCAACAGTAATGTTACCAAATGATGAGTCAAAACTACTTTTTTTAGAGTGTAAAGATTTAATATTTACATTTCCTGAATCAGTATTGCAGATAAATTCATTCCCTTTTAGTTGATCAATATTCACATGCCCAAATGATGTTTCAAACCTACTTTTGTTAGAGTCTAGAGATTTAATACTTACATTTCCTGAATCAGTGTTGCAGATAAATTCATTTACTTTTAGTTCATCAATATTCACATCTCCGAACTCTGAATTAATTTTTATATTATTTGCATATTTCTCTGGAATATAGACATCTAATTGATACTTACTATTATTAATATTAAAAACTAAAATTCTCTTAGGATGTTCTATTTCAATATTAAGGGCATCACCACTTTCTTTTATTTCCAAATGTGGTACCCCTTTTATACTATTTGATGAATAATTACCATAAAAATGTGCTCTCACCTTATCTTCTTTTGTTAGAATTATTTTAATATCTGAACTATCTACATCAATATTTATCTTCTGAATTTTACTTATCTCATGCTCCTTGCTCTCATCAATGTTCAACTTTTCCATGTTTAAATTACTACCAAAGCTAAAAATGCCATTTCCCGTTGCAAAGGAAGCTCCTACAGCAACAACTAAAGAACATACAACTACAAATACAGTAATCTTTATAAGTTTTTTTACATTAAATTGATTTTTCATAATCATCTCCACCCTTTATAATTTTCACATTCATTCTCAAATAATTAACAGTTAGTTTATAGATTTTTTTTCCTAATGTTACTCCTCCTATGGATATTAACAGCCCTATACCTGCCTTCGCAACTCCAAGTGGAACAACTACAACGAAAGGTACAGAATTGTCTATGGATATAATTCATTCAAATAGTTCTCTCTCTTCATTGCTTTCATCTCCTTTTAAAAAAATCTACCTACTACTTCAACAAACATAACCCATTCCTTTTTTAATTCTTCTCTTGCTTTTTTACCTTCATCCGTTAGTTTGTAATACTTCCTTGGTGGGCCTTCTTGTGATTCTTGTAGATATGTTGTTACAAATCCATCCTTTTTTAATCTTCTTAATAATGGGTATATAGTCCCTTCTGAAATCGTTATGTTTTCTGAAATATCACTAACAAGTTCATACCCATAACAATCTTTCTTATCTAAAATTGATAATACACATAATTCAAGAGCACCCTTTTTAAGTTGGATATTCATATAATCACCTCATTTGTATTTATCTTACATTTAACTTGTTAACTATATAATATCATACACTATTGTTTATTACAAGGTACTGAATTAGTGCTTTACATGCTTCAGTTGCGTATCAATTACCTTTGTAGTTTTCAGAAATGCATATTGTTTTTGTTTTATTATGTAACCAATGGTATGAGCTTACTTTTAATTATATTCAAAACAAGAATCCCAAAAATTATAGGAGATGATTGAAAATCATCTCCTTATTATATTTATGAGATTTTATAACAATGATCTAAAGGACCGCTACCTTTCCCCAAATCTAAATTTGCTTTCAATGCTCCCATTATATATTCCTTGCTGTTACGTATGCTTTCTTCAATATTGTGTCCTAATGCAAGATTACTAGCTATAGCCGAGGATAATGTGCATCCAGTACCATGAGTATTAGAGTTTATAATTCTCTCCCCTTCAAACCAATGAATTTCACCTTTAGAAAACAATAAATCATTAGCATTCTCTTCAAGATGCCCACCTTTGATTAAAATGTGTCCATCATAATTCTCAGCAATTTTTCTAGCTGCCTCCACCATATCCTCTGTTGTATTTATTTTGAATCCACAAAGAATTTCTGCTTCAAACAGGTTAGGTGTAATAACCGTTGATAAGGGTATTAATTCATTTAGCAACTTATTTATAGCATCATCATTAAGTAGTTTGCTCCCTGATGTTGCTACCATAACAGGATCTACCACTATGTTCTTTGGTTTATACTCTTTTAATTTTTCTGCAATTACTTCAATAATTTCAATTGATGCAACCATGCCTATCTTTATAGCATCTGGGAAAATATCTGTAAATACACAATCCATTTGGTTTTTCACAAAATCCATTGAACAAGCTTCTATACCATAGACTCCTGTTGTATTTTGAGCCGTTAGCGCCGTTATAACACTCATTCCATAACATTTATGGGCTGTTATTGTTTTTAAGTCTGCTTGAATACCAGCTCCACCACTACAATCCGATCCCGCAATAGTCAGTACTTTCTTCATTTCAACACCTCTAATTTCATCAAAAAATTTTTTTCTATTTTTTATTCCCTGTCATTTCCAAAGATTTCACTATATAAAAATATTTTGGCAAATTTCCTTTAGTTCACGAGTAGAGTTGGAGATATCTTTCTGAGCAAGAATTGCTGATATCACTGCAACTCCATGAATTCCACTACCTTTTAGTGACAGTATATTCTCATTATTAATCCCGCCTATAGCGACTACAGGTATTGTTACTGATTCACAAATATTTTTCAAAGTCTCAAAAGAAATATCTCGTGTATTTTCTTTTGTATTAGTTGAAAACATTGCACCTACTCCTAAATAATCTGCTCCACGTTGTTCTGCAAGTATCGCTTCTTCCACAGTTCCTACCGAAACTCCTAATATTTTATCTTTACCTATAATTCTTCGAGCTTCTTGTATTGATATATCATCTTGTCCAATATGAACACCATCAGAATCACTTTTTATTGCAATATCTAGATTATCATTTATTACAAAAGGTACATTATAGTAATGAGCTAACTCTTTCATTTCTAAAGCTAATTTCAAAAAACTTTGATGATCTAATTTCTTTTCTCTCAACTGTAAAAAAGTTACCCCATTAATCAAACTTTCCTCAACTTGAGAAGCTAAACTATGGTCACCTAACCAACTTCGATCTGTAACAAGATATAGAAGTAATGACTTATTATCTAATTTCAACCTTAGCACCTTCTTTCAGTGTTTCATAATCCATTAAACTTACACTATCCATCAAGTAAGTTCTAAAACTTCCAGTTCCCTCACTCTTTGCTACTGTCTTTTCATATGCTTTTTCTCCTGCTAATCCCATTACAGTAATTGCCATTACTGTTGCACTTAAAACATCATCTTTATTAGAACCACAGTATGTAGCTATTACACTACTTGTCATACAACCTGTTCCTGTAATTCTTGCCATCATCTCGTGTCCATTACGTATTAATCGTACCTTTTCACCATCTGTTACTATATCTATAGCACCCGTAACAGCAATAACACAATTAAATCTTTTAGCAACTTTTTTCACAAACTCAATTGATTCTTCAATATTCTGGTTATCAATAACATCCTCTTCCTGTACGTCCACTCCACCAGTATTTTTTGTCTTTGTATACAAAGCTTTTATTTCTGACATATTTCCTTTAATTACAGAAAACTTTATTTCATCAATCAAAATCTTTACTGACTCATTTCTTAAATTTGAAGCTCCCACACCTACTGGATCCAGAATAACTACCATTCCTAATTCATTAGCTTTCTTTCCTGCCTTAACCATAGATTCTACTGTCCTTTTGTTAAGTGTGCCTATATTAATATTTAACGCATTACTAATAGATACGATATCTTCTACTTCATCAATATCATCCGCCATAAGAGGTGCTCCTCCTGAAGCTAAAACAATATTGGCACAATCATTTACAGTTACATAATTTGTTATATTATGTACAAGTGGTGGATTTAATTTCACATTTTCAAATAAACTCTTAAACATATTACTCATCTCCCATTTGCTTTTTTTGTCATAAATAATTTTATTTTTTCTTACCAACTTATATATCAAATATTCTTACATTTTTCTTGGGAAACTCACGTTTTCACTCCTATTTCTAAAAAGTACTTCTAAAAAAAAGCGTGCTACCAAAAGGGTAACACGCATAAAGTATCTGCAAAATTTTTCCCTACGCTGGCATTATCCAGATCAGGTTAAGGCATATTGAAATATGCCTAAGGGTTTTCATCGTATCTATATGTATTCTCAGCCTGATTACACAAGCTCCCCTACCAATATTCATTTGTAACTAAATTATATGTTTTTTCACAAAACTAGTCAATGTTTTTTATAATATGTATTTTAATATCACAACCAACTCAACTGTAAAACATATGCTAACTTTATAAAAGAACTTTCTAACTACCCCAATCATATTAATAATTTACAAACAAAGCTTTCTTTTAAAAATATCACAATACTGGGAATTTAACATTAATTATATCTTGATCAACTCTTGTGATTTTAAGATTTATTATTTATAAAATTGTGATTTTAAGATTTATTATTTATAAATATCAAAGGTTAGTTTTACTCCTTTTTGCTATTCCAGTTTTTATATACTTTATACTTCATTTAAACTACATTTATTATTTAAGCCTAAATGTTTTTCTTGTTTTTTCTTTATCACTGATTTTAATTCACAATATTCTTAAGGATACATCTAAAAATAAGTTTGTACAGATTTTATTATACTTATAATAATTTCCTTAAGTATATTTATGGATCTTTATGAACATAAAATGGTTTTATAAAAGACCCTGATTTGAAAAGAGTTATAAAAAAAATTACCTACATTTCTTCTCGTAATAATACAATTTTAAAGAACTTAAATGGAATTAGTAATTTCAACAGTTTAGAAGTACTATCAATAGATAATAAAGATGCTCTAAAAAAACGCCTTATCTAGAGGTTACAAGTTGCACTGTTCATGACACATTTGATACTATAGAAAGATTATTAGGACCATCCACCTACTAGAATTAATATAAAAAGAAAGGTCAATTTTTCACCACATAAGAATATACCAGCTAAACTTCTTTACAAAATGAATAATATTCAATAGAATTAAAAATAAATAGTAAAGTGGGGATTAATTTTTGAAAAACTTAACAAATACAAACATAATAATGAAAGAGAATCTAACACAAGAGGACTATAATCAAATTGACCTTTTAGAAAGCATTTGTCTAAAAAAAGATAAGACATCTCTTAAATTAGAGTTAGATTATAAACTTAGTAAAGCACAATGGAATAAAGAAATACTAAACGAGTATAATGAATTTATGTATTATGAAAACAATTTGCTTATTGGTTATATGGGGATTTGTCAATTTGGAGGGTCAGAGATAGAAGTCAATGGTATGGTTCATCCTGATTTTAGAAGAAACGGTATCTTCAAAGAGTTATATGAAAAGGTTAAGGAAGAGTTTAATAAGCGCTCCTGTGATAGAATGCTTTTACTGACTGATCATCACTCCATATCTGGTCAGGAATTTATAAAGACAACAGATGCAACTTATGATTTTTCAGAGTATGAAATGCACTTAAAAAACACAGTAAATAAAACACAATTATCCAATAGAATTTCTTTGAGAAAAGCAACCAATAAGGACGCAAGAGAAATTGCTATACAGAATGCTATTTACTCTAGTGAAGAATTTATTGAAGAAGAAATCACATTACCGGAAGATGAAGAAAAAAGTGGACTTACTATTTTCATTGCTGAATTAGGTTCAAAGATTGTTGGTAAAATAGGTCTTGAACTTAATCAAGGTATTGGCGGAATCTATGGTTTTGGAGTGCTTCCAGAATATAGATGCAACGGTTATGGTAGAGAAATTTTAATGAGTTCCATTGTAAAACTTAAAGAAAGAAATGCACAAGAAATCAAACTTCAAGTTGTTACTAAAAATAGCAATGCATTAAATCTATATAAATCCTGTAGATTTGAAGTAACATCAATAATGGATTACTATGTTGTAAACAAATAATGAAATAATCTAGAAAATTATAACCTAATCATATAATTATAAATAAAAGCTATCAAAATGTCTCTTAACAGCACTTTGATAGCTTTTCATTTGGTCTTATTCTCATAAATAAATACGATAATATTGTAAAGATAATTATTTTTATTGTTGATAATTGACTAATATCTGAGAAAAGCATAAAATTATATAGGCTGTGAAGGAGGTGATAAAATGAAAATTTTTAAGCAAATATCTTTGATATTAATAATATGGGCTATAGGAGAATATTTTAGTTCTTTAATATCCAATATAGTTGCAATTCCAGGAAGCATAATTGGTATGGTAATTCTATTCTTATTATTACTAACCAATATAGTAAGACTTGAACACATTAAAGAAACTAGTGATTTTTTACTTAATAATATAGCTTTCTTCTTTATACCTTCAGGAATTGCATTGTTAAAATATATGGATATACTTAAAGCCAACTGGTTATCACTTTCAATAATTATTATATTGAGTACAATTATTGTTATGGGCGCCACAGGACTTGTAGTTAATTTTATGATAAGAAAAGAACAAATTTAAGGTTAGACAGAATTAATAATTACATGGACAAGTTGTTTTTGTAATAATACTTAATGATGAAGGGATATGAAAAAAATGTTTAGTATTTTAGATACACCTATTTTTGGACTTGTAATTTCAGTTATATGTTTTGAAATTGGAATCATTTTGAGTAAGAAAACAAAATTTCCTTTATTTAATCCATTATTAGTTGCTATGGTGATGATTATAGGAATAATGCTTATTTTTAATATTCCACTTGAAAAATATGAATTAGGAGGGGATATGATTAAATTCTTTTTATCACCAATAACTGTTATCTTAGCAGTACCTCTTTATAAACAAATTAAAGAATTCAGAAAGTACATGGTACCAATTATGGTTGGAATAAGCATAGGAGTATGTACCTCTTTTGTAACAGTAATACTGCTTTCAAAAGCTACAGGTATAAGTGAAGAATTAGCATTATCTCTTCTTCCAAAGTCTATAACAACACCTATGGGAATAGCCTTAAGTGACACAATTAATGGAATATCTGGTATTACAGTGGTTGCAGTTATCCTTACAGGAATATGTGGTGCTGTTATTTCACCAATAGTATTTAAAATTCTAAGAATAACACATCCAGTTGCAATAGGGATTGGTTTAGGTACGTCAGCTCATGCTGTAGGAACATCAAAAGCAATTGAAATTGGAGAAGTAGAAGGGGCTATGAGTGGTGTTTCTATAGGAATAGCTGGAATACTTACAGTAGTTTTAGTTCCAATATTGTTAAATATATTTTCTTTTATTATGTAGCGATTGGTATACGCTAATGTGGTAGCTGAATATGGACATGTTATCAATACAGCTTCTAGTGTAACCACTAATTTTTCAGGTAATAAAAGTGGTCCTGAAGTAAGAATGTCTGTTAGTTGGACTTCAAAAATTGAAAAAACTTCACCTGATACATTAACTAAAAGCTCTGTTTAAAAATAGTGTTGATAATATCGTTACTTTAAAGGAACCCATTTTATTTCGTGGTTCCTTTAATATTTAATTTTCCCATGCTTTTCTCCAAATAAATTTTTATTTTTTTATTTATCTATAGTCAGTAAAACATATTTAATTATAAATATTTACATTAATAACACGATAATGTAACATATGTATTATTTAACACTATGAAAGAAGGAAATTAAAATGAATATTGGTATAAGTAATGCTGGGAATATTTTTAATGAAGTAATTAAGTATGATAATACTTCTATTGTTCAAGATTCAAATAAAAATACTGATTTATTAATAAGTGCAAGCACTAAAGAACAAGTAGATATTTTTGAATTATCCAAAGACTCTATGTTAGCTTATGACCTTGCAACTAGATTCAAAGAATCAACATTAGATAACTATGAAGTTAAGTTGTCCAATAAATTCTTAATAGATAATAATGATTACGATGATTCATTTATTAAAGATTTTTGTATAGAATATTACAATATAAAAAAAGAAATGGCCATAAACTGTTCTGATACTCAATATAAGAATCGCATGAATTTAGTCGATAAAGTTTATAAAGATGTGGTAAATGAAGCAGCAGAATCTTTATCAAATGTATTTGAGAACTTTTTTGATTATTCGTCAAATATGACCAAATTTTATAAAATGAAAAGCGATGATGGGATATTTGATAAGGATACATTCAAAAATCATTTGATATCTCTAGGAGCTAAAGCTTTAAATACAGTAAAAAATACTGATAAAAATATATCTATAGATACTCTCAATAAAAATATAGAAAAAACTCTTGAAACTGTTAAAGGAAATGACTTAAATACAATGTCATATAAAGATATTAAAATTTTGTCTAACTTGTTTAAAACCTTACCATCACTGCGCCTACCTTTAAGCGGACATATAGACAAAAAATTAGTAGCTGAGAAAGAAGATATTTGGTCAAAAACTATGGAAAATCTAGATAATAACTTATCAGAAAATGTTAAACAAGCAGTACTCCAATCAGGAAATAAAAATATAAAGACCTTTGATAAAATTACAAATTATATTGAAATGAAAGATTCTTTACAAAAAGAATTAGAAAAATTAAAAGAACTTCTTTCAAAACTCATTAATGAACGTAAAACATTAGAAAAGCAAATGGATATTCAAGCTAAACAAAACCAAGAAAAAAAAGAATTTGATCAAAAAACAATACTACGATTTATGGAATATTTAGAAAACTTAGACAAGAATATTAATATGCTAACAGAACAGATATCACATTTAGAAAAATCTTTAGATTCATTCTCCAACAACCCTGATGAAATAGACTCACACTTAGCTAATGGAGAATTAACCCAAAAATAAAAAAAAATGTATGCGTACCTGGCACGCATACATTTTTTTCCACATAGCAATATTATATTAACAATTAACAATTTTCCCTTCTACTTCAGCAATTTTCTTAACTGATTTAATTAAGTTTTTAAATTTATTAAGATTTATTGATTGTTCTCCATTACATAGAGCATGACTTTGATCAACTATTATAGGTAAATGAGTTAATCTTTTTTACACAGGTATAGAATTCAAATCCAATTTATATCTTGTGAAATTTTCAAATGTTCTTATACCTCTCTCACACAACATTACATTGGTATTTCCTTCTTTCACAATATACTCTGCTGATAACAAAAACTCCTCAATACTCGCCGACATAGCTCTTTAAGTAATACTGGTTTGTTAGTTTTCCCAACTTCTTTTAGTAATTCATAATTAAACATATTTTTAGCACCTATTTGAATTATATCAATATCCTCATTATATCTGTGCAAAGCTTATATGGACATAATCTCAGTAATAACATTTATTCCAAGTTCTTTTTTAACTTTTTTCATTATCTCTTAATCCCTGGAAACAATATGGGGATGTTCTTGGTTTAAAACATCCACCTCTTATACATTTAATTCCCATTTCCTTAATACTTTTAGCTATACCTCTAAACTGTTCCTCATTTTCTACCGAACAAGGTCCTGCCATAATAAAAATATTTTTATTACCAATCTCTTCATCACCTATTTTTATCACAGTTTCCTCTTCTTGAAATAACTTTCCTGAATAAATAAACTCATCATGTTCAAAAATAATATTTTCAATTCTTAAATCACTTTTTAAATTATTTATCCCGTTTTTATTATAATTTCCTTTACATACAAAAAACATTTTCCCCTTAATTTCTATCATATAAACTTGTTCACAAATATTTTAAATATCATTTAACAGTTCTTACATATTTTCATTTTTAACCTTTTTATTTGCTACTATTAACATAACTTTCTACCTTCCTCATTATAGATGTATTTTTCTGTATTTCATAAAAATACTTTTTATTACACTATATTTGACCAAAAGATTTTTAATTTTTTCCTTAATATCCTGAGTAACTTCTATGATATCATCAAGTTTATCTTGTTCTATAGATTCTACGATACTTTCAGCTAACTGAATTTCTAAAATAAAACATTGCTTTTCAATCTCAACAGTTTTTTGATATAAATCTTTATTTATTGGAAAGACATTAATTATTTCATTTTTAATAGTTCTAAGTTCTTTATATAGAAAATGCATCGATTTAGGAGCATTACTCTTAATAAGTGAATAATATAATTCAACTTCATTATTGATTAAATAATTATATTGATGCAAATCTTTGTCAAAATATAATTTTTTCTCACCTTCAAGTTCGTAGAAAATTTTATATCTAGGCATAATTGATAATCTTGACATAGTACAAAGTGGAGATAGAGCTTTATACTCAACCATTTCTTTAAGAAATGCCAAATTACTCTTCACCTTTTCTAAAGTACTATATGGATTCAATAATATAAACCCAGCTTCAATAAATACACCTAAATCACTTAATATTTTACATGCATCTAAATTTTGCTTTGGAGTAACCTTTTTGTTATATAATATCAAATCACTTTCATTTCCTGATTCAATTCCTATAAAAACTTTATGTAATCCAGCTTCCTTCATTTTCTTGAACAATTCTTTCTCTATATCATTTGCTCTACACTCTATGTCAAAGGTTAAATCATAATTTCTATTTATTAATTCTTGAGCTATCTCTTCTGCTCTCTTCTTACCTATTTTCCCTGGTCCAATAAAATTATCATCAACAAATATTAGATGATTAATCCCATATTCATTAACAAGTATATCTATCTCTTCAAGTACATTCTCGGTGGACCTATGTATCCAAATTTTTTCACCTTTAATATTATAAAAAGGTTTCATACTACAATAAGAACAATCCCCATAACATCCTCTACTTGAAGATATTCTAGTGGTTTTCATTGGTCTATCAAACCTTATAGGGAACGGTAATTCATCGATATTTTTAATTCTGTTTTTTGAATTGTTTACAATTATTTTTCCTCTTTCATCCTTATAAACAATTCCTTCAATGTTTTTTATTGATTTACCATCTATTAGACACTGTAATAAATCAAGCATTATTAGTTCTCCCTCTGATAGAATTATGCTATCCACATTTATATCTTCCTCAAAAACCTCATTATAAGCTAATGTTGGAAAGTGTCCACCGTAAGTGATATGCCCATTAAACCCCATCTTTCTTAATTTTTCAACAATCCTTTTAACTTTTACAAAATTAGTCATTGATAAAGAAAAGCCAACTATTGTATACTCTTTTTTAAATATACTATTTACAATATCTTCTTCACTAATATTTATGACACCCTCATCTATTACATCAACATCATACCCTTTTGAACGTATATATGATGCAATATATGCTATTCCCAATGCTTCTCCAGAATTTTTATTTAAAAATTCTTTATTAGCATACAAATGAACTAATTGAATCATCATTATCCCTCCCTAACCTTACACTCCACGTATCTAGTAAAATAACCAATAGCTTCGCTATTGGTCATTTTTTAAAGTTTAATATGCGTCAAAACATCCGTAAACAGTTACAGGTCTTAGACTTGAAGAAGCTTCACAATCTACTAACTGTTCAATTGCATTTAAATCAACAGAAGTTTTTAAAAATGCTGCATCTTCAGTAGAAAGTTCAAACTCTTCTACAATAGAATCAAAATCCTCAACAAAACGCTGTTTAAATACCTCCTCATTTAATATGTTCATAATAACTCTTTCAACTTTTGAACTGTTCATAAATAAACCTCCTTAAAATTTATAAATAAGCAAATAATGCCTATTGTCATATTAATTATTCAACTCTCCAACTCAATGCTTGTCTTTTGTTCAAACTTTCTTCTCATTATAATCCACATAGGAACCACACTAAAGAATAATACTCCCGCCACAAACCAGCTTACTTTTATGCCACTTTGAGTAGCTAAGGCCCCCATTGCTATTAACCCTATATTATGGAATATACTTACACATTGAGAATTGAATGAAAGTATAGTTGATCTATTTCCATCATTAATGTTTTCATTAAAAACAGAATCTATTATTGGTCTCTTGATTCCTGTAATAATATTTTTCAACATAAAAACAGCAATTATAACCCATCCATTTTTAAACAATCCTGCAGCGATGAAAATAATAGATGTAATACTATTTAAAATCATTACAATTGTTAATCTATTCTCATCTTTCCAATTCATTTTTTGCACAATTGTATTACCTATTATGGCTGAAAATGCAAGCAACACCCAAACCCAAGATATAATACCATTTATACTTATTACTTCTGGAATATGTTTCGTCCAAAGTTGGAAACATCCTCCTAAAAACAGAGCTTCAAAGCTTCCCAATAATATTAAGAATAATAATAAACTATTATTTTTGCACTCCTGAATACTCTTATGAGTAATTTCCTTCATCCCTTTCCAGCCATCTTTGATATTAATCTTTTGTTTTACAAAATCACTCTTGTCTTCTTCAACATATTTTAAAACTACAATAGTACAAATTACTAATAAAACCGCACTAAAAATCCACACATATGAGTAACTTCTAGTAATTAAATATCCTCCTATAAAACCAGCAATTATACTTGCATATCTAGAATATTTCCCTACACAAGCAAATATTTTTTGAAATTTCTCCATTCCATTCTTTTTTACCTCATCTACAACCCAAGCATCTAAACTTCCTGATGAAAATGCAAATGCCACACCATCTATAATTGCCCCTATACAAAATCCCAATAAATTAAACGATAATAAGAATACTAGCTTAGCAATTATCATTAAGATTAAGCTAATTGCAAAGGATTTTTTTCTTCCAAATAGATCTGATAAAACGCCCGTAGGAATTTCAAATATAAATATGGTAAACATTATTACACTCATCACAAAATTAGCCTCAAATGTACTCATACCTTTTCCAGTCATATAAGGTATGAATATAGGCGCAAATATTGAATTACCCATTGTGAAAATAACCATTATTATTATGTATGTTCTAATGATTTTTTTAACTTTATCATTGTTTATTTCTTTATTATTACTCATATAATATCCACACCTTTCCATTATTTAGATATTTATTCACAACTTTCATAAACTCACCAACAGTCAAATCTTTTAATATATTCAAATAATTTGCTACAATATACTCACTTTCCTCAATCTTATTAGTTGTTACTATATAAGTTCCAATAAAATTATTTAGCCCATTATTACTATCGGTATTATTTAAAATTCTGGTCATCAATATTCGTTTACTTATCTTAAATTCTTTTTCCATTATTCCATTTTCAATAAAATTGTCAATTACATTATTAATTTCATTTTTAAGATTTCCTATTTCTTCTTTTGAAATCTTACCCATCATAGAAATAAATCCAGTATTAGTTCCAAGTTGCAATGTGTCTTTCCACGAATATTGATACTTATTCTCTTCCCTAATTCTTTTATACATTCTTGAAACACTATACATACTTGAAAATAATACAATTCTCAATAATTCTAATTGGACTCTTTCTTGATAACTTGGATTATTAATAATAAAAGCGACAACATAATGAGTGTTTTGTGATTTTATTGGCACTGTAATTTCTTTATCCTTTAAAACTATTTGATTTTTTTCTTCTTCAATATTTGATATTTCTATTGATGGAATTCCCTTAAATATTTGTTCTATTTTAAGGCTATAATCCTTTTCATCTATATCCCCTGTAACTATAAAAACCATTTTATTAGCAACAAAATGTTTCACATAATAATCTATAACTTCTTCCTTAGAAATAGCTATTATTCCTTCTGCACTACCAATAGATGATCTACTATTAGTACTCCCATTACTCCCCTCATTGAGGAGAATTGAATACCAATCGTTCAATTTACTGCTATTTTGAAATATCTCCCTCATTAAAACTACTTTTTCTTCTTTTAATCCAATATCATCAACTTTAAAGTCCAAGATAATATCACGAAAGAATTTCAAACTTTCATGAAAATACTCTTTAGTAATATTTAAATCTATACTCGTAAACTCCTTAGACGTTATAGCATTAACTATCCCACCTTTATTCTCTATTTCCCTCATTCTATTTTTATTATTTCCGGCAAAAAGCAAGTGTTCACATAAATGGGCTGTTCCACTATTTACATCATATTTGCTACCACCCAATACCAATAACTTCATAGAAATCATATTAGATTGTCTAGCTGTCAAAACATATCTAAATCCATTTTTCATAACCTTGACCATAATATTTTCTCCTAACCACTAATTACTTGTAATAAAAAACCATATAGTTTTCTGTAATTATTTTTGTAATAATGAACCATATCTCTTTTTAACTTTTGAGTATTTTCTATTTGATTTTCGCCTTTAGCCCAGTAATTTACAATTTCTTGGATGCATACTTCAAAGTTATTTCTTTCTTCAAGTTTGAACTTTATCTTAAATCCTAATTCCTTTAGTTTTTCTAATTCATCTTCCCACAGTATTCTTCCATTATTGTCCTCTAGTATCTCTCCAACCATCCAAATCTGACCATGGCTCTTTAAGTATTTATTGCAATTTAATAATATTTTATTTATTATCAACACTCCATCCTTACCTCCATCACCTGATACATAATAATCCAAATCATTAGGTATCGGCACATATGGCGGATTAGCTACTATCATGTCAAATTTATTATCTATTCCTTCAAATAAATCACAATTAATTACTTTTACTTTATTTGAAACGCCATTAAGAATCTTGTTAAACTCAATTACATTACATGCTTCCTTGTTAATTTCAACACAGGTAACTTTCATATGGTTTCTTTTCGCTGCTAAAATACCTTGTATACCACTACCACTGCAGAGATCTAATAATTCTCCATTTAAGTATTTCATATTATTACATAGAATTAATGAATCCAATCCTATATAAATATCTTTTCTATCAAACTTTTTAGGAGAATTCTGATAATATTCAGGACATATACCCACTAAAAAATAACTATCCAAATAACAAACTATTGAGTATTCAGAATAAACTTCCTCTCCATCTTTTTTTAATATACCAATATTAAGTAATTCACTAATGAATTCTTTTCCCATTATTTCTATTAGTACATCAATTGATATATGTTTTCCATATAAAAATACTTCATATGCTTTGTACAGGTTTTCATCTATATCTTCTCTAATTCTATTAGTCCAATTCATATCTGGCCATACTGTACAAAAATGCTGCTTCTCTCTTAATAAGTAAAAAGATATTCCATAATTCAAATCATCCAATTGCTTCTTAAGCCTTTTAATAATATTCTCATCAATTATTATCATTTTTCCACCTCATATCTTCTTTTGACTCAATATAAAGAAAATATTTATATATAGCTCCTCCGTTCATTATCTCTTCTACTAATCTCTTTTGAATATCAATTTTCTTATTTCTCATTATTCTGTAAATATATCCTCCAAATTCACATAATCCGTTAACCTTTATAGAAACATCTGAAATACTGTATTTATCCCCTATCTTTTCTTTTTCAAAACTGTATTTTCCAAAGCTAAACCCTGATATAATATATCTATCAAATTTGTTTATCTTTTCCTTATACTTTTCAACTATGTGAATCTTATCTTCTAGAATATTCATATTACATATGATAGTTAAGTTATTAGTACTTCTATTATTTTCCCGTGAATTTTCTATATCATTAATAAGGCAATTAAATTTAATGATATTTTCATAGTCCTTATTAGAATTCTCAATATTAAAATGTTTTATATTGCAAAGCACTGGTATAATTCCCATATTATCTCCGTTTATATTTACATATTCATCTTTATATCTAACTGTATTAGCAATTTGAACAAGATTATCAAAAATCAACACAGAGTAATCATCTCTTGGGATTAATAAATATTTTCCTTGATAAGTTAAAAGTATATAATTTGAATTACTAATAATATTCTTTTTTATTGTTAATATACCAATTTTTTCAAGGAGTTTTATTATTTCTAATTCCTCTTGATTAAAACAACTTAACTCCAATTCATCTAATGAAATCAATAATTTATACAGATTGGTACTTTCACCTTTTATTGAATCCAAGTGCTTGCTCATGAACTTTATTCCTGTTATTAATCCCAAATCTAGACTATTTTTAAAATACATAGATGTTAATCTGTAATATCCTATATCATCTAATTTATCTTTAAGAATTTCGACAATATTACCATCTAAATTAATCATGAACATTCCTCTTTCTTTAAAATATTATAAATTATAGTAGATTTCAGCATTAAAAGTTCTTCACCACATATAGTAATCATCTTAATTTCATTTTGATCATTTATATAGTATTTGTATATCTCATCCACTGCTTCATTAATATCCCTAATGTCATCCTCAAATATTTCTTTTATTTTCTCACAGTCTATATTCTCAAGTTTAAATACAACATCAAATAATTTTTCATATCTTTTTGATAAAATATTTTTAACGAGTTTAAATTCCTTGTTCTTTTCCTTTTTAATTTTATTTAGTTTCCTAGTAATTATGGCTAGTTCCTCATGGTGAATATTGAAAGAATCTTTTAAAGTGTTAACTAAATCATCTTCAATATGATAATCGTACCCCCATACAATTCCCATTTTAGGAACTATAAGTGGATTTCGTTTGAATGTATACTTTTCCCCTTGATACATTTTTTCAACTTCAGTTCCAGTGTTTAAAATCATTTGTCCAAATTCATTTGGAAACCGGTGATAACCTAATGCTTTAATCATTTCGTGACTTTTTTTGACTTCCTCAAAGGTTGCATATGGATGAAATCCCATATATCCATATTGAGTGTCTATCTCTAATGCATTTAAAATATCTATTGCTATATTATTTACTTTAGATTTACTTTTTCTATTATACTTTTCAAAAACATAATCTTCTCCAAACTCTATCCCAATGAAAAGCCTTTGTAGCCCAGCCTCTTTTAATAACTTAAATAAATCATAGTCTATATCATTGGGTCTGCAACTTAAAGCAAACCGGATATGGTTATTTATTCCTCTTTTAATTATCTCTTCTGCAATTTCCATAGCTCTACTTCTGGATAATCCAATAAAATTATCGTCTACAAATTCTATAAACATTTTTTTATCGTCATCTTTTGTATGTCTTTTAAATAACCTTATCATGTATTCAATTTCGCTTATTACCCTGGATACACTATGACCTCGCCACTTATTACACTTATAATTATCTGCATAACTATAAAAGCTTTGAATAGCACAATAACTACACGTGCCGTAACACCCTCTACTGCTTAACATTGAAATATAGTCAAATTCATTATTCTTTTCATAATATCTGTCTGGAAAAGGGATTGAATCCAAATCCTCAATTAGATTCTCACATTTGTTCATGTTGTTTTCAGTCACAATACCTTGCACTGTTTCAACACTTTCACCACTTATTATTTTTTTTAGTAAATTAACAATAACTTTTTCCCCTTCAACCATACTTATTGAGTCTACTTCAGATTTAAATCTATTTAATATTTGGTCATGATTAAGTGTTGCAAAATGTCCTCCTATGGTAATATGACCTTTGTATCCTTTCTCTCTTAAATTTTCAATTATTGCAAAAGAATTAACCTGATTGTACTGTATGCAACTTATTGCAACAACTTTTGGATTCATATTAATAATCATGTCTACAACTTGTACATTTTCAAGATTATCAATATAAGCATCTATAATATTAACTTCATAATTATATTCTTTTAATGAACTTGAAAGATAAGATAGTGCTAAAAGAGAAGTTTTCTTTTGTAATCTCCAAAATTCAAAGTCCAAGTTAGCATTAACTAAACAAGCATCCATTTAAAGACCATCCTCCTTACAAATCATATATGGCCACATAATTAACTTATCTATATTTGTAGACATAAATGTATCTATCGCTTCCAATGGTGTTTCCACTATAGGTTGTCCTGCTACATTATAGGATGTGTTTAAGGCTACGCTAATACCTGTAATCTTTTTATATTCTTTCAAAATCTCGTGTAGTGGTCCCACTTCATCTTTCACTGTTTGCAATCTTGCCGTACCATCTACATGTGTTATCCCTGGAAGTCTTTTTTGCCATTCCTTTTTCACTGGTGCAACAAACAACATATGAGGTGATTCAAAATTAATATCAAAATATTCTTCAGCATCTTCTAAAAGAACAACTGGTGCAAAAGGTCTAAATGCTTCTCTGAATTTTACTCTTGCATTTAATGTATCTTTCATAGTGGGCAATTCAGCAGAAGCTAAAATACTTCTATGTCCTAGTGCTCTTGGCCCGAATTCACTTCTATCATAATAGAATGCTACTATCTCTCCATCTTTTATAAACTCTGCAACAGTCCTTGCATCTATTTTTTGAAATTTAATATTTTTCTTTGTTAAAGCATCTAAAATATCTTTCTCAGAATATTTTTTCCCGTATCCAACTTTGTCATCTTTTTTATAACCCTTAGTTCTTTCTTCATTTAAATAATTAAAATATCCGTAATAAGCACACCCAACTGCAATTCCTGAATCATTAGTTGCAGGAAAAACATACACCTCTTCAAACGGAGTTTCCCTTGTTATCTTGTAATTTAAAACTGAGTTAAGAAAAATTCCACCTGACAGGCATAGTTTTTTCATCCCTGTTTTCTCATGTAATTTATTTAATAGGTAAATTACTGCATCTTCTAATTCTTTCTGCACTTTATAAGACCAGTCAGTATAAAATTTTTGTTCATACTTGGGCATATCCTTTTCTCTATTTAATATCTTGGTTAATTCAAAGTTTCTAACTAATTTTTTATAATTTATTTTTATATGACCGTCAGAATGTTCTACTATGTTATTCCAATTATCTCTATTCTCACCAAATGAACTTAATCCCATAGTTTTACCCGCTTCTGGAATTCCTCCACACTCAAACTCACCAAATTCTTTATTTCCAACAGGGGTAATAAAATCGATTTTTGTGGTTATATAGTTATAGAATAATCCCAAACTTAATTCTTCCTTAATATCTATAACCCTACGATTGATTACTTCAAATTTTCCATCATTCACAATAAACATTGTTTCTGATTCCATTTTACTAGGATCATTATCTATAAAGCTTCCCATTCCATCAGCCACTAAAACAGCAGCATCTTTAAACCCTGAGGCATAATAAGAATTATATGCATGTGCTAAATGATGACTTGGATTGGGTAGCTGTATGATTTTACTTTTATTTTTAATAGGTAAGCATTTTCTTAGTAATTCTAAACTAACATCATTACAAGCAATATTTCCTACTATTAAATCCAAATCATCTATTGATAATTTAGCCTCATCTAAGCAATATGTAATAGACCTAATTGGAATTTCTTTGACTAATTTATTTAAATACCCTCCAAATATATATCCAATACTATGCTTAATTCTATCTATTCTTTCTTCTTCAATTGCTACAAAAATTTCATCATTTTTCAAAAGACAGGCGCTTCTATCGTGTCCTAAATTTACACCTAAAACCCACTTATCCATCATCTTCACCCCACATCTTATACTTTATCAAAGTTAAATTAACACATATTTAAACATCTATACTGCGTTATAATCATTTTTCTTAACCTTGCTTTCTATATATTTTGAGATAGCATCTTCATAATAAATTTTCTGTGCTTCTCTGCTTATATTATGAAATTCACAATTAATATCTGCTTTATCTGAAATTTTATTATTAACTTCATAATTTACAGCTGCACAAAACTGGTTACATCTTGACTTTTTATTATAATTGCAACTATTTAATTGCTTACTAATCTCATTCATAAATATATTTCCTTTTTCTATGTAATTATTATCTTCAACATTTCCCAATAAAAATTGGTCATAAATCAATCTATAACATGGATATATATTTCCTTTTACATCTATTGCTATTTGATTACTTCCAGCTCCACAAAAAAGTCTTTTATTATTTTTTTTACTAAAATTCATTAATTTTATTTGTTTATTAGTAATCCACTTAGCAATTTTAATGAATTCCTCTTTTAAAACTTCCAGTTCTTCTTTTTTCCACTGAAGTTGTCTTGCTATATCTACATATAACCTTGTGACACCAATTCCTTCAAGATATTCTACACTTTCAAATAACTCCTCTACAGTTTGAGGTGTTATTACTATTTTGCATACAGAATCAATTTCATATTTTTTAAGCATTTTACATTTTGAAATAATATTATCAAAAGTGCCTTCACCATTTATAGTTTTTCTATGTAAATCATGAGATTTTCTTTTACCATCTATACTGTACAAAACAGTAAACTCATTGTTTTTGAAATATTCAGTCATTTCTTTATTTAATAAAGTTAGATTAGTATTAATAGTAAAATGAAATCTCTCTCTACAATCTTTTAATCTATACACCACATTTTTAATCTTCTCAAATTCTAAAAGGGGTTCCCCTCCAAAGAAAGTAATGTTTATAAATTCTTTACTATCAAGTAGAAATCTAATAGTCTTATCTAATGTTTCCATAGTCATTGCTCTATTTTTTGACTTATCAACAAAACAATAGTCACATCTTAAATTACAATTCTCAGTAACATATATTTTTACATCTTTCAATTTTATCCCCTTCTTTTAAAAAGTAATATAAGGAGTCAATACAATACGTGTTAGTTTACTTTCATTTATAAATTGTGTAATGTCAATATTTTCATACAAAGTATTAACTACTCCTTTTCCTCGCCGAAAAATCTTTTCTTGTATATCATCTTTGCTTAACCTTACTATATTATCTAAACACTCTTTTTGGCATTTTAAATCTATACTAAATTTGTTTTCAAAAGAATTATGTATGGATCCAGCTATACAATATCTCCCTGAAGTAATATATGTATATGGAAGATTTAATGAGAAAGTATATTCACCAGGAATATTAAAATCTATACCTTGGTAGACAGCATCTAATTCACCATGTGATATACCAAGTCTATTCATAAAATCCAAAAAATCTCCCATTGAATATGCTGAACTACGCATATATCTTAGCATACCCACTTCGAGCGGAAGTTTTTTTAAATTATCAATATAATTTTTTATTCTTGGATCACTTGTCATTTTATGCATTAATCTACCACTTATCATTGTTATATTAGAATAATTCTTATTTACTAAATTCATTACCCCGTAATCATTTACAATAATCTCCATAGATATATCGTTAATTTTTAAATACTCAAATATTTTAATCAATGAGTTTATTCCCTTATTTGACACTAATGGAGTAATTAAGGCTAATCTCAAATTATTCTTATTACAAAAATCAATTACTTTTTCTATAGTAGCTACATCAGGTATTAGATTCTCACAAAATTCACTTCCAAAATATATAACATCACAATATATTTCTCTATAATATTCCTTCAGTTTACTTATCACATTTTTATAAACTTTTTCCTGAAATTCAAATATCGGAGTTGATTTTAGCTTAACTTCTAAATTTTCTAAATTTCTATCAAACCCTTCTAGTTGGTCAATTGTTTGATAAACTACAGCAAATTCCAATTTATCACCTCATTCTGATATTATTACCTAATTCCTTATTTAACCCATTTAATTTTAAAGATCTCTATAATAACAATTCATTTTGCTCTTACAATACCCTACTGCATCTTTTAATTTCATCATTTCAGTAATAAACTCTTTATGATTATTTGTACTATTGCAAATGTTAATAGCTTTTTTTGCCAATTCTATATGGCTTACCTTGTGTTCTGTTGGAATTCCTCTTCCAACAATCTTTAAACTTTCAACTCCTAACTCTTGCATTTTTTTCAATGCACACAATCCACATTCACTTAATCGGGTATCTAAAATTTTATTATCTATTGATGGAATATAATCTTTTTTTCTCCAAATATCATAACCCATGATAGTTTCTTTAAAATTCATATAATCATTGAAAGTAGTTATATCATCATTTTGAGGAATTATATCTATACTCCAATTTTCGCCACAAAAATTTCTATTTTTTATACCATGCGAAGCAAAGCAATTTCCCCCACAGAAGCCACATCGTTCTCTAAGTATAAATGGTTCATATTCTAATTCTGGATGTTGTTTCATAATTTCACTAATTTCATTCAAAGTAATATCTCTTGGAAAGGTTATTCTTTTAACCCCCATATCCTTTAATAAAGCTACACTTTGATTATTTATTGGTAGTGTTTCTCCACTAACTGATACTGGAATTGAAGTATTTTGTATACACAATTCTATAACTGGAATACTACTTATAATAACTCCATCAACTTGATATTCTTGGATTTTTTTCAGAAAATCCAGTATCATTTTTTTTTGTTCTTCAATATAAAACAGATTATTCATAGTAACATAAACTTGTACATCATTTTGGTGTGCAAGTTTTATAATCTTACTTAAACTTTCAAAATCTTTAAGTTGATTTGCATAATGATGTCGTCTATTAATAGAAAACATTCTTGAATACTTCTCATCCCATTCTTTTGGTACTACTCCGCAATATAATTCATCAGCTCCAGCTTTAATTAAAGCTTCTGTCTCTTTCACATTATTAATTGGAGCAAATATTTTCACACTCATACCTCCAATGTAAATTTATTATTATACACCTTTAGTGAATTTTATCATAATTTAATTTTTATTGCAACTTTTCTAAATTATGTTATATTTTTTTATTTCAGTTTTAATAATCATCTTATAGTAAATATCTTATAGTAAATATCTAAATCGTTCTTTTATCTACGACACAAACCCTAACACTTTCCAACCTCTCGCTTTTTCTTAACTTTATGTTATTTCAAACAAGTCACAATTCGTCAATATTAATCACGAATTCTATATTATAGTAATAAAAAATATAATTATACGTTTTTTATATATTTTAAAGAAATAGTCATTTCTATTTTTTAAATAACTTAATTATACATTTTAGTTATTTAATAATTTTTATAGTAAAATAAAGGTTTTATATAATTTATATCGAATTGATATAAATATATAAATGTAGTATTTTTGAAAAAATAGAAAGAAGTGATTAAATATGAAAGTAGCTTTATTGGATATGGGATATTTAGCTAATAATAACAAAGAAACAGAAATAGGAATAGGACCATTAATTATTGCTAATGCTTTCAAAAAAAAACATATTGAAGTCCATTTTATTGATAAACAAGATTATGCCCTTAGAGCAAATGTTCACGAAGTCGTTGACTCGGTTATAAAAATACAACCTGAGATAATAGTTTTCAGTACTAGATGTGATAATTACGCTTTATCAATACGTATTGCAAAAGCTATTAAGATTAAGAATAAAAAAACATTAATTATTTTTGGAGGTCCCCAAGCGACTCATTCTGATTTAGAAACTATTGAATATTTTCAAGAAGTAGATCTCATTATTAGAGGCGAAGGAGAAGAAACAACTCTAGAATTAATAGATGCAATAGAAAACAAAAGCAATTTTGAAAATATTAAAGGCTTAACCATTAGAAAGAACGGCTCACCCTATAGGACTGCTAAAAGAAATTTAATTTCGAATTTTGAACTATTACCTTATTATGACTTGATTCCAAGTGATTTCATCTCAAATTTTAAGAGAGGTGCAAATACAATCAGATTAGAAGTAGGAAGAGGCTGCCCTTATTCTTGTACCTTTTGTTCTACTTGTAACATGTGGGAAAAAAATTTCCGTTTAAAAGAAGCAAAAGATGTTTACAATGAAATGATCCTTATAAATAAAAAATTTGGATTTAACAAATTTATTTTTGAACATGATAGTTTAACAGCTTCCTATACAAAGTTCAAAAAATTTATTGAGGAATTTAAAGATCTTAATAAAAAGAATTTTACTTGGAAATGTAGTTCTAGAATAGATACATTAAAATACGAACTTCTAGATGATATGAAACAAGCAGGTTGCGAAAGTATATACTTCGGAATTGAAAGTGGTTCTAAAAAAATGCAGAAACTTCTTAATAAAAATCTTGATTTGTCTAAAATAAAAAAAGGATTAAATGAGGTTCATAAGAGAAACCTTAGGTTTATTGCCTCATTTGTTTTTGCACATCCTGAAGAAGATGTAGAAGATATAAATAAAACTTTAGAATTAGCTATACACTGCGCTGCATATCCTAATTGTACAAGTATTCAGTTACACAAGTTATCTCCAGTAAACGGAAGCCAAATGTTTGAAGAATGGAAAGATTCTCTTGAATTTGATGGTTTAATATCTGATCAAGCAAAATGCAAATTAGATACTGAAGATATAGCCTTGATAAAAAAACATAAAAATGTTTTTGCTGCATTCTATAGTTTCCCTAGTGGAAAACTAGATAAAGAAATAATTAAATTATTGTGTGAAGAAGCTAGTGACTTAATAAATTCTTATCCCAGAACCTTATTGTTTGCATTAAAAGAATTAAGTCTTAAACCACTAAACATTATTTCAGAATTACATAAACATAAATCAATTTTAAAAGGTGTTGAACAATTATTCAATAAGAGACAAAAGATATTACCTGAATATATTATTCAAACTATAAAATTCGAAGAAAAATTCTTAGAGTTAAACATAAACAGAAATGAATTTCAACCAAATCATACAGGTATACATAAAAACCCCAATTTATCAATTTTAGAGTTATCTTTTAATCCTTTAGATCCTTTAAATTATACTGAAATAAAATATGAAAATATCGAGTTAATGATGTGGAAGAAACCAAAGACATCTGATATTAAATTTAAAGTTTTAGACAAAAAAAATAAGCTTATATTTTCAACACTAACAAATGCTGATTATAATAGTACAGATATGAATTCCTATAACTTTTTAATTAATCGATTACTTGAACAAGGTCTTCTTATAAAAGAACAATAGTTTCACATTTACAAAAATCTTTAGATTCATTATCCAACAACCCTGATGAAATAGACTCACACTTAACCAGTGGAGAATTAACCCAAAAATAAAAAAAATGTATGCGTACCTGGTACGCATACATTTTTAAATATTCCCCTCTTTGAGTCTAATAAAGATAATTCCCAATCAATCTTAATACCATTTGAATCGAGTATTCTTCCAGTCAACTTATTCTATTTCAGTATCTTATTAAAAGACTGGAGTTTACTTAGATTATCACAAACTGTATCTTTTATACTGTTTAATTCAAGGTCTTGGCTTTCCTTTTGCATATTAATGATAATATCATTAAATTCACAGAAGCTGTTGTATGTTTCATCAATAATCTCATTTATTTCATCAATACTATTATCAATATCATAATTACTGCACAACTTAGCCAATACTTCCGATACATTGTAGTAAACATCTTCATACTTATTCCCATTCAACATTTCTGATATATAAGAATATTTTTCACTTCTTAATTTAATAATTATTTCTCTACAATGTACTAGTTCATTTTGTTTATCTATTGAGATAACTTCTTCAACTTTTTCTATATTAATTTCTATACAATAATCAATAATATCATTTTTATTTAATAGTTTAATTACCACATTAAAAATCTTAAAAGGTATAATTAAATCTACATAATATGCATCTTCATCAGAATAGTATTTATTTTTCAAGTAATCAGATATTATTTTAGGTTTAACTTTATTCTTTTTGGCTAAACATCTTATACCTATCCTTTTAGTAACTAAACTAATAACTTCTGCTATAGCAATTACAATTATCACTTTTATAATTAATGCAAATAACCAAATAGCTGAAGAAATAATAGCTTTAAATAACCAAGTAGCACCTGAAGTTACTGCTCCAAATACATTTCCCAAAAAGCCTGTTACAACCTCAAATGCTTTCAATATCACCCCTACAATAACTAGTCCCAAAAACAGTAAGCCACAGCCACACCCTTTTTTCTCATCCATTTGTTCATACCCCCATTCTACGGCATCATAATTTTCTATATTATATAGTAAAATATTCTACATTTATAATTATTTTCCTTCAAGATTTTGATATTTAAGTATCTTGAAGTTTCTAACGTCTCAGTTTTTTTATAAAATTAATAGATACATTAATGTTAGTTCATAGTTCCTAGCTGTGAATAAGTATATTTAAATACTACATTGACAAATTAATATACATATCATATACTTTTATAACAGATATTCCAATTTAAGTTTTTTATGTAAATAATAACGAAAATCACTTTTGCATATTAATATTTTGTAAAACTTCAAACATATGTTGAAGAATAAAATCAAGGGGGTATTTAATGCAACAATTAGAGACATCCACTACTGAAAGTATTCAATGTAATGAACTTCACGTAAAAAAAGAAAACGAAGTTACAAAACTCTGGAATAAAAACTTTTTTCTACTATGGCAGGGACAGCTTGTTTCAGCATTTGGAGATATAATTTATTCTATTGCTTTAGGTTTTTGGATAATGCAAAAAACTGGTTCTACTGCACTTATGGGAACTTTAGTTGCTGTATCTTCTATTCCTAGAATAGTTATCTCTCCATTTGCAGGAGTATTAGTAGACAGATGGGATAGAAAAAAACTAATAGTCTTAATGGACTTTTTAAGGGGCATCGCAATTTTATTTGTAGCTGCTGCTGCCTTATTAGGTGAATTACAAATATGGATGGTATTTGCTGCAGGAATTATTATCAGCTCTTGTTCAGCATTTTTTAATCCAAGCATAAGTTCAAGTATTCCTGATATTGTACCTAAATCTAAGCTCATTAAAGCTAATTCAGCAATGAACATTGTTTATACTGGTTCAAGTTTAATTGCTAATCCTTTAGGGGGAATTCTTTTTAATATACTTCATGCTCCAATAATGTTCTTAGTTAATGGAGTATCTTATATTTTTTCAGCCTTTACAGAAATGTTTATGAAGGTACCTAAAATAGAAAGAGAAAATGCAGAAAATGATTTCTGGGGAGAATTTATCGATGGCTTTAAATTCATATGGAATTTTAAAGGCTTAAGAAAACTAGTTACCGCAGCATGTGGATTAAACTTTTTTGCTAATATGGCCTTCGTACTTCTTATTCCATTTTTCCAAAAAACTGATGGATTAGGTTCTGGAAAATACGGTTTTGCAATGTCAGCTTTGAGCGTGGGATCAATTTTAGGTATGCTCTTTGTTTCTTCTGTAGATGTACCATATTCAAAGCGTTTTGTAATATATTCAATATGTGCTTTACTGTTTCCTTTTGTTATGGCAGCATTCCCATTTACACCCTATATTTTTATATTGGGTTTATTATTTGCTGGTGGTTTTTGTATAGCAATAATAAATGTTTATATCGGATCTACTATTCAAATTGTAGTTCCTCAAAATATGAGGGGAAAAGTATCATCCCTTCAGAGTACCCTGGTTATGGGCTTATCACCAATCTCTATGGCTTTAGGTGGAGTACTTGCTGAATTTATACCAATAAAATATGTAATATCTACAAGTTTCTTATTAACTTTAATAGGAATGATTTCTTTATTATTATCAAAGGAATTCAAGAAACTTATAAACTTCAATCCTGATGAACAAACACTTGATGATATAATGTAAAATATTGTCACGGGGTCAGACCCCGTGACAATATTTGTCTGGGGGTCTGACCCCCAGACATTTTTTTCCTAAAACCCTAATAAACAACCAAACAAAGCCCTCTATCGTAGTTTATGACTACAATAGAGGGCTTTGTTAGATATATAAACACTGTCTTATTTTTTCTTAGAAATAACGATTTCTTTTCCTTCTTTTCTCCATTGTGCAAATTCAGCAACAGCAGTGAAAAGTGCATCTGTTGACGAGTTTAGTGCTGTTTCACAAGAATCTTGGATAACCCCTACAACAAAACCTACACCAACTATTTGCATTGCTACTTCATTTGGTATACCAAACAAACTACATGCAAGAGGGATTAGAAGTAATGAACCACCAGCTACTCCAGAAGCTCCACAAGCACTTACCGCTGAAAGTACGCTTAGTATTAATGCTGTACCAATATCTACTTGAATGTCTAGAGTATGAACTGCTGCAAGTGTTAATACAGAAATTGTAATTGCTGCACCAGCCATATTTACAGTAGCACCAAGCGGAATTGACACTGAGTAATTATCCTTATCTAAACCTAATTCTTCACATAAAGTCATATTTACTGGTATATTAGCAGCTGAACTACGTGTAAAGAATGCTGTAATACCACTATCCTTTAAGCACTTTAATACTAGTGGATATGGATTTTGACGAATACCAATAAATGTAATTATAGGATTCACCACAAAAGCCATAAATGCCATACATCCAACTAATACAAGAAGTAATTGTCCGTAGCTCTTTAAAGACTCGATACCATTTGTTGCGATTGTATCAAATACTAGACCCATAATACCAAGTGGTGCTAAACTGATTACCCATCTTACAACTTGAGATAATGCATCTGAAAAATTAACGATCATCGTTTTAGTACTATCAGGTGCACTCTTTAAAGCAAGTCCAAGAAGTAATGCCCAAGTTAAAATACCAATGTAGTTAGCATTGAACAGCGCTTTTACAGGGTTGTCCACTACATTCATAAGTAATGCCTTTAATACCTCAACAACTCCTCCTGGAGGCGATATACTATCAACTCCTGCTCCAAGTGTTAATGTTACTGGGAATATAAAACTTACCACAACAGCAACAAGTCCTGCTAAAAATGTTCCTAAAAGATAAAGAATTACGATTGATTTCATATTAGTTTTATGACCACTCTTGTGTTGAGATATAGCAGCCATTACTAAGAAAAATACCAGTATAGGTGCAACAGCTTTTAAGGCACCTACAAATAAAGAACCAAAAATAGCGATTGGTTTAGCAGCTTCTGGAGCTATAAGAGCTAAAATAATACCGACAATCAAACCAATAATAATTCGCTTAACCAAACTCAATTGATTCCATTTTGTTAATAAATTTTTCATTATCTTTTCCCCCCTATGATAATATAAAAACATTTCTTCTCTGAGTATAAATGTACTCGAATTGTTGAAAACATCACACAAGTAGTTTTAATAATTCTTGCACAATACCGAATACTTTCAAAATTCAGATATTAATGAAAGTTTATCACGTATTTCGACACAATGCAAGAAATTTTGACTTCCGCCATTACCACTTCATGGTAACCGTCGATAAATGTACTTTTATATATATTTTAGTCACTTTTACCTATTTCATCTCTGATGTCCAGTTTGTATATGTTTGTAGAACCTCCCCCTAACCAAAAATAAACCCTCTATCATAGTTTTATAACTAACATAGAGGGCATCTTTAAATATCTAAACACTATATTATTTTCTTTTAGTAATAATTATTTCCTTTCCTTCTTTTCTCCACTGTGAAAACTCAGCAACAGCAGTGAAAAGTGCGTCTGTTGATGAGTTAAGTGCAGTTTCTGCAGAATCTTGAATAACCCCTACAACAAAACCTACACCAACTACTTGCATTGCTACGTCATTCGGAATACCAAATAAACTACATGCAAGAGGGATTAACAATAATGAACCACCAGCTACTCCCGAAGCTCCACAAGCACTTACAGCTGAAAGTACGCTAAGTATTAATGCTGTACCAATATCTACTTGAATGTCTAGAGTGTGAACTGCTGCAAGTGTTAATACAGAAATTGTAATTGCTGCACCAGCCATATTTACAGTGGCACCAAGTGGAATTGACACTGAGTAATTGTCCTTATCTAAACCTAATTCTTCACATAAAGTCATATTTACTGGTATATTTGCGGCTGAACTACGTGTAAAGAATGCTGTAATTCCACTATCCTTTAAACACTTTAATACTAGTGGATATGGATTTTGACGGATACCAATAAATGTAATTATAGGATTCACAACAAAAGCCATAAATGCCATACATCCAACTAATAAAAGAAGTAATTGCCCATAGTTGAGTAAAGATTCAATACCTTGTGTAGCAATTGTCTCAAATACTAGACCCATAATACCAAGTGGTGCAAAGCTGATTACCCATCTTACAACTTGAGATAACGCATCCGAAAAATTACCAATCATTGTTTTAGTAGTATCAGGTACATTCTTTAAGGCAAGACCAAGAAGTAATGCCCAAGCTAAAATACCGATGTAGTTAGCATTGGAAAGTGCTTTCACAGGATTGTCAACTAAATTCATCAATAATGCTTTTAATACATCAGCAACTCCTCCTGGAGGCGATACATTCTCAACTCCTGCTCCAAGTGTTAATGATACTGGGAACATGAAACTTGCTACAACAGCAATAAGTCCTGCTAAAAATGTTCCTAAAAGATAAAGGACTACGATTGATTTCATATTAGTTTTATGACCACTTCTATGTTGAGATATGGCAGCTATTACTAAGAAGAATACCAGTATAGGTGCAACAGCTTTTAAGGCACCTACAAACAAAGATCCAAAAATAGCGATTGGTTTTGCTGCTTCTGGAGCAATAAGAGCTAAAATAATACCGACTATCAAACCAATAATTATTCGCTTAACCAAACTCAACTGATTCCATTGTCTTAATAAATTTTTCATAATCTTTTCCACCTTTTAATAATATCAAAATGTATCTTCGATGAGTTTACTACCATTTCGAAGATACTGTTAATACGACTATTGTTCCCTACATCTGAATTATTAACCTTAAATTTATTAGAATAAACTTTCCACAAAAAAATTACAGTAATATTTTTCATATTAATATTTTATAAACTCTGAGCACAAACTAAATACGTTAAAATATTTAGATTGCACTACTTCATAGAAAAAAATAATAGAAAAAAATCACATTAGGCATATAAAAACATGCTTTACAGTAAAAATGTCCATAATCATAGAGAGGTGAAAATTTTGAGCACCATAAACAGAATAGATTATTTATCAGAAGTAAAAAGAGTTGTTATAAAAGTAGGTACATCTACTTTAACTTACCCTACTGGGCTTTTAAATTTTAGAAGAATAGAAACTTTAGTTAGACAAATATCAGATATTAATAACATGGGTATAGAAGTGATTCTTGTATCTTCTGGTGCCATAGCAGCTGGCATGGGTAAATTAGGATTAAAATCAAAACCTAAAACTATTCCTAAAAAGCAAGCAGCTGCTGCCGTAGGTCAAGGACTATTAATTCATATGTACGGAAAATTTTTATCTGAGTACGGTAAGATTGGAGCTCAACTTCTATTAACTAAAGATGATATGTCTGATAGAAAAAGATTTTTAAACATACGTAATAGCTTTTTTTCTTTATTTGAAGATAATGTTATACCAATAGTTAATGAAAATGATGCAGTGATAGTTGATGAAATAAAATTTGGTGATAACGATACATTATCTGCTATGGTAACTAGCTTAGTAGAAAGTGATTTATTAATTATACTGTCAGATATAGATGGCTTATATGATTCTAATCCAAAAACTAATCCAAACGCTTCCCTTATTAATGAAGTTTTTGAAATAACAGATGAATTAATTGCTTGCGCAGGAAATGCTGGTTCAAATTTAGGTACTGGTGGTATGATAACAAAATTAATTGCTGCAAAAATAGTGGTAACTGCTGGATCATCCATGATTATAGCAAATGGATCAGAAGAAAATGTTTTATGTAGATTACTTGATGGTGAGCAATTAGGAACATTGTTTCATGCCAATAAACAAAAACTTAATGCACGAAAGCACTGGATTGCATATAGCACAACTCCTTCTGGTAGCATAGTAATTGATAAAGGAGCTGAGATAGCGATTATTAATCAACATAAAAGTCTTTTGCCAAAAGGTATAATAAATGTTTTAGGTGATTTTTCAGAAGGTGATGTTGTTTCACTAACAAATATCAAAGGAGAATCTATCGCTAACGGAATTACAAATTTTAATTCTGCTGATATTAAATCAATTAAAGGATTAGATTCTACTAAAATCGAATCAATTCTAGGATATAAAAGTTATCAGGTTGTTATTCACACAAATAATATGGTTTTACTTTAAACTAAATTGTGAGGTGTTATTTTGGATATTGAGACTTATGTAATTGAAAAAGGTAAGATTGCAAAAGCTGCTAGTAGAATTATGACAACTATAGATACTAACACAAAAAATAAAGCTTTATTATCCATGGCAGAGGCATTAGTAGCTAGACAAGATGAAATATATCAAGCAAATAAACTCGATATGGAAAAGGGAAAAGAAAACGGATTATCAAAAGCACTTCTTGATAGATTATTATTAAATGAAGTTAGAGTTGAGTCAATGGCTGAGGGTTTAAAAGAAGTTGCAGCTTTAGAAGACCCTATTGGTGAAGTTATTCGAATGTCTCCTCGTCCAAACGGTCTTCAAATAGGAGAAATAAGAGTTCCTCTTGGAGTTGTGGGTATAATTTATGAAGCAAGACCAAATGTAACTGTTGATGCAGCTGGTATATGCATTAAATCAGGAAATTCTGTTATCTTAAAAGGTGGTAAAGAAGCATTGAATTCAAATATTAAAATTGCTGAAATAATATCTACTGCTGCTGAAGAATCCGGATTACCTAAAGGTTGTATTAATTTAATTGAAACTACCAAAAGAGAAGCTGTAAATAAAATGATGACACTTAATGAATATATCGATGTATTAATCCCAAGAGGTGGCGCTGGTTTAATTAATGCAGTAGTCAATAGTTCTACTGTACCTGTAATTGAAACTGGCGTTGGAAATTGTCATGTATTTGTTGATCAATTTGCGGACCCCAAAATGGCACTTGATATAATTATAAATGCAAAAACTCAAAGACCTGCGGTTTGTAATGCACTAGAAACAGTTTTAATTCACGAAAAAATATCAAATACTTTTTTACCTAAACTTTCTCAAGTCCTCAATGATTATAATGTTGAAATAAGAGGATGCGAAAAAACCCTTGAATTAATACCAAATGCAACTAGAGCAGTTGAAAGTGATTGGGAAAATGAATTTTTGGATTTAATATTAGCTGTTAAAGTTGTACACTCTTTCGAAGATGCAATGAATCATATATATAAATATGGTACTAAACATTCAGAAGCTATTATAACTAATAACTATACTAATTCTCAAAGATTTTTAAAAGAAGTAGATGCAGCCGCTGTATATGTAAATGCCTCTACTAGGTTTACAGATGGCAGCGAATTCGGATTTGGCGCTGAAATAGGAATAAGTACTCAAAAACTCCATGCAAGAGGTCCAATGGGAATAAAAGAATTAACTTCTACCAAATATATTATTTATGGAAATGGACAAATTAGATAATAAATCATCTTCATCAAAATCAGGAAATGACGGATAGTAATCTTAACAATTTATGTTATCAAATTTTTTATATCCCCGGTATGTTAAAAGCCCTACAGGAACAACTGTAGGGCTTTTCTTGTTTTTTTATTTTATTGGAGTAATAACTTCATCAAATAAATCTTTGTTTTCATCTATCTTTTTCTCTCCACCAACAACAGTATAGTAGTTTTGTTTCATAAGTGTTTCTAATGTATTTGCAAAATCTCTTATATCTTCTACACTTGTAAATAAAACTTCATAACGTTCTAACTGGATATCTTGTTGAGTTACACCTGTGAAATAATTTTTATCAGCTATAGCTCCTTTTGTGCTAGGATTTTTTAAATAATCCATTGAACCAATTGCACCTATGATATAATTAGTCATTTCTTCTTCATCTGCATCAAAATTCTTTAAGAATTCAAATGCTTTATTGTATACATCTAAAGTATTTTTTAGATGTGGATCACGGTAAGAATGTAAGAATACTGCATTTCTTGTAAAGAATATGCCTTGTCCATAAGCACCGCCTTTTAATCTTATTTCTGGATATAAATAATCATTTGTTAATATATTTTCAAGAACATTCATTTTTCCACTATAGTTAAAGTTCTCTTTACTTAAGTCACCAGCTTTTACTACATACTGTACTTGAGAAGGAATTGCTATAGCTTCAGATTTCTTAGAAAAATCAAATTTATATTCTTGTTTAGTTAACTTCTTGTCTTGAATTTTGTTTGCCAATCCATTAAAGCTTTTTGCAAAATCTTCGTAATTCTTTTCATCACCAGTATAACTTACAACTAAGTTTTCTTTGTTGAATACTAAATCCTTAACCTCTTTTAAATTTTTAATCATTTCATCATATTTAGCATCAAAATTCTCATCTAAATCACAAATAAAATTATAGTATGGAATACCGAATGAATCCATGTATTTTGCTGACTCTGAGAAGTACGCTTCAGCACGATCTAATGCTACACGACGACCATTACCAATAATATAATTTTCATTATTTGCTTTTATAAGATGTACTAAATTTTGTATACGTTGCTTGTCTTCAAATTTACTGTGATTGATTAATTGTTCTAAAAGCTCAAAACTATTTGATAAGTTGTTGTTAAGTGAGCTTATATTAACCTTCATTTTTGGAGAGTAACTGGTGCTGTCTTTTTTATCTGCATAACATGTTGTTCCAAACGATACCCCACCAGTATTTGCTAATAATTCATTTGAAATTTCCTTATAATTATATTTTTCTGTATCAACTTTACCTAACAAATTAGCTAGAAGTTGCAAATAATGAATTTTATCTTGAGGCACAGTTGAAGTATCAAAATATAAACTTGTATAAGCAATTCCATTAGTGAATAGCGGGTGGCTTAATACCTTTATACCCTTTTCTTCTTTTTCAACTGTTGGAATTTCTTCTGCATCTGGATTTATATCTTTAATAGTAAGCTTAGGCATTTTGGCAAGATTTTCTTCTGAATCTTCTTCACTTTGCCAAGCTTTTAATTCTTCTTGTTCTTTTATTATTTTATCAACTTCTTCTTTTGATAATGAAGCTTTATATTTAGCTAATTCTTTCTTTAATTCTTCTGCATTCTTCTCATTTAAACCTGCAACTGGTTTCATTATCACTAATGAGCAATGATTATTAGTTATCATATATTTAGTAATTAATTCTTGTAAATATCCATTTCCAATTTTATCTTTAACCTTTTGGAATACTGTAGCTTCTTCTAAATACATAGTAGGTTCTTTATCATAAATCCACCCTCTTAAAGCAGTATTCATATATGACATGCCTCTATCCGCTGTTGAATTCGTGCTACGCATATCAAATTCAAGGCTGTTAATAACTGAATTAACAAATTCTTTATCAAAGCCATCTTTTGCTAACTGTTTTAATGTATCATTTATAACCTTTTCAAATTTCCTTTTCTCTGATTCATTAGTATCTTGTGCATATATACTGTATGTAGGTTGAATATTACCCCCTCGATAAATACCATATACATTATTAAAACCATTTTCTAAAAATGCCTTCTTTAATGGTGAATCATCATAATCTAAAAGCGCTGCTTGAAGTACAAGAATTCCTAATTGCTCCTCTATGTCTGTACATTGACCAACAACATAATTAGAAGTTAAATAAGTCTTGTCCTTTGTGTCCGCATCTTTACTTATTGAGTACTCACAAGTTGTTTCAACTTTTTTATTAAAAGGTTTTTGTATTTCCAGTTTGCTGTCAATTTCTTTTCTATTAAATTTACTCAAATAGCTATCATTAATAAACTTTAATTTCTCTTGAATATCTAAATCACCATATAAATATAAATAACTATTTGATGGATGATAATATGTTTTATGAGTATTTACAAACCCTTCATAAGTAAGTTCTGGTATAGATTTTGGATCACCGCCAGATTCCTTACCATATAGTGTATCTGGGAATAATGATTTAAAAATTTTATTAGATAATACTCTACTAGGTGAAGAGAAAACACCTTTCATTTCATTATATACAACACCGTTATATACCAATTCACCTGTTTCAGTATCAATCTCATAATGCCATCCTTCTTGTTTAAGTATCTTAGGCTCATTGTATATATTTGGATAAAACACTGCATCTAAATATACACCCATTAAGTTATTAAAATCATTATCATTCATACTTGCAACTGGATACATTGTATGATCCTTCGCTGTCGCAGCATTTAGATATGTATTTAGTGATTGTTTACCTAATGTTGTAAATGGATCTTTAACTGGATAATTTTTAGATCCACATAAAACTGAGTGTTCAAGTACATGATTTACCCCTGTTTCATCATATACTGGAGTACGGAATGTAGCTGAAAATACTTTGTTTTTATCATCATTCTGAAGATACAGTAATCTAGCTCCAGTTTTTTCATGAGTAAAAATCATTGCAGTAGATTGAACATCTTCAATCCATTGTTTTGATTCTAGCTTAAATCCATTCACAGTTTGTCCAACTGTTAACTCTGATTTAGCATCAATAGCTTTCACCGCAGTATATGCTTGTACATTATTTGGCTGTATAATACCATTAAAACCGTTTAATAGTATTACTGATGATAAAGCTAAAGATGCTGCTTTAGTACCCTTTTTCATATTATGCCCCCTTGCATGTTGAATATTCTTAATATTTGAAATCATTATATCATTTTTGATATAATATTACAATATTTGCTTTTACATCATTAATTTGATATATTATAATCAATAGTTATATATTTCTACAAATAACAATTTTCCTGCAAGTCAGTTTTGACTCAAAAAATCCACCTTTCTCTTTTAAGAAAGATGGTCTTCTCTTTGATTTAATAAAACATGTATTAATTTATAGCTTATGCTCAATTATACTTTGGAATGGAATTTATAAACTATATCCATATGCACCATGTTACTTTGTATCATCTATATACTCTATATCACTACCTTCACACCATTTAATAATTTTCTGAATAAACTTATTATCTCTAAATTCATACCACTTATCTTCTATCCCTTTCTCATAAATAAGTCCTTTAAAACTACGGAAAGCACCTCTTCCATTAATAGAGTCGCATAATTCCTTACTTATCTTTTTATCTTCATATGAATTGCAAAACTCATCCATAATATCATATTCCCTAATATCATCTGAAATACAAATATGTATATAGTCGTCTTCATTATCAACAATGTCTACTCCTGCATCAAAATCATCCTGTTCCCAATCTGCAAGTCCCTCTGGTTCATCTCCATCTTCAGCCATACCTATAAATTTTAATGGTACAGATACTATTTTTCCTGTTTTCACATTAATATAACTATAATATTCCTCAAATTCATCTAATTGTGTCATACCTAGTTCTACACATTCCATTAGTTCTTTAATACTTACTTTATTACTCATGTTATCCTCCTGGTGGTAATTAGTTCTTTTTATTTTATATCTTCGACAGCAATATTCGGGGAGTGACAGTCCCCATTATTTTTGTTTTTGGTGTTACCTTTCTAATATCTACTGGTATGCCATATTTATTTATTGGCCTATAATACTGTCTATAAGGTTTATTTCCTTTTACAATAACATCATCATAGTTATTTTCCGTTGATAATTTTACATATATTTTGTCTGCAAAGCATTTTATTATTCCCATATCCTTTTCATCAGGTCTATTTTGGGCTAGTTTTTTAGAAAATGAATGTTCTCCTATAAATGCAGCTCCCGCAATAACTTTAAAATCTCTAGATTGTAAAATATCCTTTAATTCTATTAAGGCATCATCATAGTTTCTATTTCCATAAACTACTACAGCTACTGCAATTGCTCCATTTCCCTTAATGCTATTTAAATATTTTAACAATACATTAGGTACCCTTCCAGCATAAACAGGAACCCCTACCAAAACTACATCATCTTCAGTAAATGATATTTGTTTGTTTCTAACTTTTGGTAATGTAAAATCAATATTTTCTAAAGGCGTTTTATTATCTATATTTTCAGCTAAGGTCTCAGCTATTTGTGTTATCACCTTTTTTGTTGTGTCAGTAGCACTAAAATATAATGATTTTATTTTTTTATTAATAATAGCCCTCTCCCCCTATCAACATTAATTACCTTATTTTATTATATCATACAGTACCCAATCACTTGCACTATTGATAATAGCATCATGTAAGGTCATAGATTCCATGTGTCTCCATCATTATAGTCCCTACATTTCCTTTACTTAAATCATCCATATAAATATTATCATTGTATTTAGTTGATACCGAGACGTTAGTGTAATTGTGCGTCTAGCCACACGAAAAAATGGCCACAAAAATATTTATGCGACCATTTTTAGAATTCTGTTTTTTTAATATTTTATTATTTAGATGTATTGTTTTTAGTATTCTCTGTAACATTTATCAAAACAGGATCAGTAACGTTTATCCAAATAGGATTTGAAACCGCATAATTACCTTTTCCATCAACTGCAACAAAGCTATACCATGTATCTTTTGTTGGTTTTATATTTATTGCGCAATTAACAGCATTTTTTGTATTATTAAGCTCTTTTGATGCAACAACTTTACCCTCACTGTAAACATCAATACGAGCTAAACCATTAACAGACTGAAGTTCTGTCTTTAATGTATATTGGCTGCCTGAATCAATATTCTGAGTTGAACCAAACATTGTATTTTGTGCTGGTTTAAATATAGGCCCCATTGTTACATAAGATTGACCTTCTTTTAATGCTTTAAAGTAATTTTCAGTTGTAGCCTCACCATCAATGTGAGCATACATTCTGATAATACCAGGATATAAATCCGAAGTTGCGTCATGCTGATCTGAACCTGCACTTAAATATTTTTTGATACCCTTATTCCAATACCTCATAGCAGCATCTAGTGCTTTTTTATCCATATTTGTTTCATCAGTTAAATCTATTGTAGACTGTAATTCAAGCAAGTCAAAATCTTCGCTACCTTCATCATATCCACCCTTAACACTATCTCTATTATTAAAGAACCCATAATCTGAATACGGATGATGAACAATTACAATTGCATCCATATCATGTCCTGCTTTAATTATTTCTGCTGGAGTAAAATTTGGTGAAATTGCCTCCTTGCTATAATCAACACCTAAAATACCCCAATGTCCCCAACCTGGTGAAACTTCAAGATTTGGAAGGAATGCTCTATTTCCTTCTTTTGCTAATTTAGCCATAGGCGCATTATTTGCTACTGTATCATGGTCAGAAACAAGGTTAAAATCTAAGCCAGCTGCAACCTGTGCTTTATATAAATCCTCAATTTTTGTAGCACCATCACCAAAACTTGAGTGCTGGTGATTGTCTGCACTATACCAATTTTCTGAATTTGTTTCAATTAAAGTTGGAATAACAAACTCCTGATTGATTATTTCACCTGGTTTCAAAGTTTTTGTCATTACAACAGGAATTGATTCATAGTTATTATCCCGTGTAATTGTAAACGTAACAGGATTTTCTGGAGCCGCTACATCAAATTCTACTTCATGCGTTTTTGGATCTGTAAAGAACACAGTTCCCCCTTGCGTTTTAACTGTTGATGTAACCCCTGATACAGTTACTTTGAAATCAATTGGATTTCCTTTTTCATCAACAGCTTTCAAAATAGCTTTAGCTCCATCTTTAACAATAACTTTTAACTCTAAATTTTTTGTTAATTTTACAATTTGAGAGTCTGACGGTGTATACCCTTGGGCTTCAACATGAATCTCATATTCATCTTTTGGTAAATCAAATTCAAAATCACCATTTTTATCAGTAATTTTCCAAACAAATGGTTGAACAATATCCTTTTTAACTGCATCTGTACCATGAGACTTTACAGTTTCCTTGTAACTACCTTTTTTACAAACAATTACATAAGCATTTTTCACAGCATTGCCTTTATTATCCTTAACAGTGCCTTTTACATTAGCTGACTGAATTTTTGTATCTTTTTCGATGCAACGTTCAATAATAGGTGTTGTTTCACCTTTATCTGAAACTAAAATTTCACCTGTATAAACATAAGTTTTTCCAGACTCAATTGTACGGTTGATGTAAACATCTTTGTATCCACTGGAACCTTTATATGAGTTTGCTCCATCTAATTGAACAGAAACAGTATAATCTTTACCGTAAGTCAAAACAAAGTTTCCAAATTTCTCGTTTACTTCTTCATCCTCACCAATTCTAATACCTGTTGTTTTTTTATCTGGATAATATCCATAAGGGCCAAACATACTAGAAGCTAAAGTACTTATTGAGTACCCACTATACAAATTTTCATAAGGCTCATTTCCTTTTGGATTTTCAACTGTAGTTTTTAAACCGATATAATCATTACCATCTTCCAGTGTATACTCAATTGTAACATTTAATGGTAATTTATGTCCTGCTGTCCAATATCTTGTTTTAGCAGTAACAACAACTTTTTTATCATCCTTTTTGTACGTAATGTCCTTTTGTGGAACATTTAGTAAATCCTCATTATTAAATGATCCTGTAGCTGTCCAAAGGTCATTTAAAAACTCAATATCATTAACTAGGTCAACACCAAACTTACCATCTTTCATGATAGCAACGTCTAGGATACTTCCTTTTGTCATGTTCCAGTAGTTATTTGTTCCTACTGCAAATGAAGCAGCAATCTTATCATTGTAGATTGTGAAGTCCTCCGACTGCTTAGCCATACCTTGTTGAATAGGTGTAGCACCCTTAATAACTCCAACTTCCGCCATCGCAGGTGTAGTTAATAACATTGAACATAAAACACTAGCACCCAACATTGACGACATTTTTGATTTCTTGAATTTCATAGTTTTTCCTCCTAAGTTTAAACAATAAAAAATATATGTTAATATAAATTAACAACGATAGTATACTGCCTATTAAACTAAAACTTACATATATAAATAATATTTCTTATTTGTAAATCTTTATGGTTTATTTTTGTCCCACTTAATTTTATTGCAAAACGATCTAATATCTCATCATATTATAAATTTCTTTATAACAAATATGACATAAATTGTATCATTTCGTCATTCGTGTATAAATAGACGTTATGCTCTTCCGCATAAAACTTCATATGTTTACAATGTTTTCTAATTCAAACCAAATATAACACCCCTATCATGCTCTGTCAAGATATAACTTTAAAATATAAATTCAAGAAATATGGGATCGATAATAACAATAAAGGATACCTTATTTTTTTATTGACTTCCCCTTAGGGTAATATAATATACTATACTATTTAACATAAAGATTTTAGGATTAATTTATAAAAAGAGAAGAAGGAACTTTTGAAAATAAGGAATTTTGTGGAGCTTTTGAAAGAAGTACAGGCTGAAATCATCAGTCGTACAGTTTTAGAGTAAACTATACTCATTGAGGAGTAAGTATCTTTATAAATAGAATCCTTAAAATACCAACAGGATCATTTTAATTAATTCTGTTGGTATTTTTCTAATACTCTTGATACTTATTTGCAAAGTTATCTTTTTTCTTGCATAATTCTTTTATTTTATCAAACTCTGTTGAATCTATAAGCCCAATAGATTCCATGTATCTTCCATAATGTTTAAGTGAAACCAACTGCTCCTTAACATTTGTTTTACTTGATGCTACTTTTCTTATATAAAAATCCATATAATCATCTATCATATCAGCTTCTAGAACCTTAGTATCTAATTTCATATTACCAACTACATATACTGTACAGAAAAAATTAATGTTCTCAACATGTTTCTGTGCTGTACTCTCTTTAAAATTCTTTTCATATGCTAGATAATCATAAAATTTAGATATATGCGAACTTACTTCTTCATTTGCATTCTCAAAATGGGTATCAAATCCATAGTAATCATCTTGTTCCATAAAATTTTTAAAACTATTCATCATTTCTTCCATTGACTCTTCTAATTCACCACTTAAAACAAGTTTCATTTCTTCCTTTATGTCTACGAACATATCCTGGAATTCATGTTCTTTTATCTTATTAAAATTCTTTTTAGGGTGTACCTTCTTAAATAATGACATTATCTTATCCCCTAAACACGTAAGGTCATGTGCCTCATCCATATCAAACATATATCCTTGTTTCTCCATAGGATCATTACACCTTATAAGTTGATTCATACTTCCGTATACATCGTACACCTGAGCATAATTAGGTGTTATTATTCCAAGATAATATCCAAACACACTTATAAACCACATATCAATATATATTCCAAAATATGTCTCGCTTAGCATTTCTGCAAGGTTTCTTGGATTGGTATTTAATATTTCATTTAGAATTTGCTCATCTCCTGAATTTCTTGCATGCTCAATAAATTCTTCCATAAAACTAACATTCTTATCTACTTCATTAAAATACTTATCATTAATAACGCCATTATCTATCATGTCTATTATTTTTTGTCTAGTTAATTTATTTGAAAATATAGATTGCTCATTAAATCTTTTTACACTTATGTTAATACTATTATCGACAACTATATACAATTGCTCTTCTTTTGAAAGGCTTAAAAACTCATCATATCCCTTTGTGGGTATCAAACAAATAGTTCCTATTGAAGGCATCTCTTTAATTAACATCATTTCTTTAGCAAGTTCTACTAAATAAAATAAATAATATGCATTTCTATAATTTATTTCATCTATAAACATTTCGCCATTTTTAAGTACAAAACCAGACTCCATATCAAGATGAACACTTGGTTTTGAAAACTCCACTAATTTTATCAAATCCTCAACAACAGGATGTTCCTCTATTGAAAAATACTTATAACTATATGTAAATTTCACCTTATTTCCCTTACTAAACTCAGGTTTTATATGGGGCATTACAACATACTCTCCCTGTATCTTTTGTTGTGCTATTTCATTTATTAAAAAACAAGGATTGAGATACGTTAATTCAAGCATTGCTGAGTAATACCATCTTCGAAATAAAGTATCTCTTACATTAAAGATTTTATCTTTATCCTCTATAGAATTATATCCTTTTAAAAATTGCTCTTCAAAATATCCTGTTATTTCTTTTACTCTTGCATCATTCTTAATTATATCTAATATTCTACTTTTCATCTGTACATCTCCTCCTCATCTATATTATTTTATCACAATTATTAGTTTTTCACTTCTCTTTATTTCTTTACTTCTTCTAAAATACGCCTATTTTCGACAGGTGACCGCCTATTTCCGACAGGTGACTGTCCCCCTAATAAGAACTTATTCCACCTTGAAGAATATAAACCTTTTTAAATCCTGCTTTTGTAAGTAGCTTTGAAGCTATCTGTGATTTATAACCCCTTCTGCATATAATTATGATTTCCTTATCTTTATACTTAGTTAGTTTATCTAAGCTTGAAGATAATTCTCCTAAAGGTATATTTATTGAACCTTCTAGCGGTGGATATTCATTTATTAATTCTTCTTTTGCACGAACATCCAAAATTACTATATCTTCATTTTTATTTATTTTTTCCTTTAACTGTTGAGGTGTAATATAAAGAAGAACTTCTCTATATCTTTTAACTCCACTTTGGCACACTGCATCTGCAGAAGGTATTTCCACTGCAGACAACTCCTTATTACAAATCTTATTAGCATCCACTACCTTAAGGAGCCATTCAGGGGCTTCTTCAGGTTTATTCTTAATCAAGTATTTTTTAAAATCCTCTTTACATTTAAATTTTAAATATAGATTTTTCTTTTTTTGAAGCCATAAAGTTGATACCGATGAGTTACTGTAATTGTGCCCTGGACAAACAATAAGGTAGTCTGGTAATTTTTTAAGCTTCTTTAAGCTTTTCCAGTGTTGATCCATATTTCCTGATGGCAGGTCATTTCTTCCTCCTCCCTCATCTAAGAAAAGAAAATCTCCTGTGAAAATTTTATCTTCAAAAATTAGACAAACGGAATCATTTGTGTGTCCGGGAGTATGCACTACTTTAATATCTATATCTTCAATGACTATATGCTCATTATCCTTAAGTCTTAAAGAAACACAGGAAACTTCTGTGTTTTTATGCATTGCGTAAGTACAATTTGTTTTTTTAACTAATAAAGGTGCTCCACTTAAATGATCCGCGTGAGTATGTGTATCAAATACCATTAATAATTTTCCATCCTTCTGTTCCAATAAATTCAAATAAAAATCTACATAATCTAGCTTGGGATCAATAATAACAGCACTCTTCTTTTCTTCATCAAAAATCATATAACTCATACAATCATCGGGATTCAACTGTTCAAAATACATATATTGTTCTCCTATTATACATGTTATTATTTTATATTATGAAGTTCTAATCATTTTAGTTCTTTGGAGTTTATAGATTCTCTCTTTCTTCTTAATTCATTATGTTTTCTATAATTATCATCCATAACTTTTAAGAACTCTTTGGCACAATTTTCTCCTGATTTACATAAACCATCTATCTTTTCTTTTGTTAAATTTAAATCTGTTGTCTTTACATTACTCGTATTAATTTTTATTGTTCTTAAGTAATTCATTTCTGCTATATGAATATCATCCTGTGCCTCAAGCATAGTTTCAATAATTGCTTTTCCAAAGTTAATTATATTGGTAATTTTATGTTTTCTTATTACTTCCTTACTTCCCGCTAATTTAAATCCTATAGTAGGATAAGGAGGCACTCCATTTACATCAAAAATCCAAACAGGAAAATTGCTTAAAACTCCTCCATCAACTATAAAAGAATTTTCTTGAGAAATCTTATTATATAAAATTATAGGTTGAAAGAAAAAGGGTAAGCTTATACTCATTCTTACTGCCACACTTACATCCAAATCGTCAGGGTTAATTCCATACTCTTCAATATCTTCAGGAAATATAAGCATTTTACCTCTTGTTATATCAGCTGCAATAATATGAAGTTTATACTTTCTTTTATATTTTGAATTATTTAAAAGATTGCCATTTTCACCTGGTATAATCAGATCTCCAAACTTAACATTTTTTCTATTACCCAATTTCCCTTTAAGTTTATTAAATAACAATTCATTAATAAAATCTTCTATATGACTTGCTTTATATATTCCTTTTTTAAATATTAATTTACCTACTTTACTAATCATCCATGTAGATTGAAAATTTTTATCTATCATAGTTTTACAATTTTTCTCATTAAATATGTCTTTAAGCTCCTCACCTGTATATCCTGCTGCAACAAGAGAAGCAACTATTGCTCCAGCTGAATTTCCAGCAATATTTCTCCATGTATATCCGTGATCTTCCATTACTTTTAAAGCTCCAATAAGACCTATCCCCTTAGCTCCTCCACCTTCAAAAACGACATCTGCAATTTTACTATTATTATATATATTTATCCCCCCATCCTTTTCCTATAATCAATATATGAAAAAGCATTTTCAGTATTATTAATATCGTAGGACAATAGTAACTTTCTTTCGTCAAAATAAGACGGATTAACTAAAGAATTATTTTTACAATTCTTGGTAATATTTATGTCTTTTAATCCATATGAATAATAGTAAATTATATATATGGAGGTGCTTTATGGCAATTATTGATATGTTAAATGAAACAGAGATATACGCTAAGAGAGAGTGTGAAGAGAGGGGGTATGAATATATATCATGCGGTTATGCTGAAGAGGATATTGATGAATCCCTATGGTTTAAATTGGAAGACATAGATGTAACGGTTGATAACAATTATGTTAATACCCCATCTGAAGTAGTTCTTACAGCTAGGCAGTTTGTAACAAACGACTCTCCAGAGACGATAACAAAAACTTTAACTTTTCGTGAGGAAACAACTGAAACTACTACTACAAGCACTGAAGAAGGTTTTTCTGTAAGTGGTGGCATAACATCTACAAGTTCATTTAATATATTTTTTGTAGAACAAACAATAGAGGTTTCGATTTCAGCAGAATATAACTACAGTTCAACAGAGGAAATATCTAAAACAAAAACACGAGAATGGGTAGATCAAACAACTGTACCTGTATCTCCATTTCATAAAGCAATTGTAACTTACGTGATAACTAAAGGTGATTATTCTGTTCCCGTTAATTTAGAATGTACAGTAAAAGGAATGATGTGGTATGACCATAAAGTGGATAATGAGGTTAGACGTATGTATGTACAAGCTCATTATTTATTAGAAAAAAATAATACACCTGGATTTACTTTTTATTCTATAGAAAATAAAGCTAAGTTTAAAGGCGTTGCAAAATTAAAGGGAGATATAGGTTTAGAGTCTATGGTCTTTATTGAGTCTCAACCAATATCAGGTAATAGTGAATCAAAAACTTATTTGATTCCATTAACTAAAAAGAATTCATTATTTTCCAGTTCAAAACCAGCTGAATTTTCAATAAGAAAATAATATAAATTTTATTTCAGTACTTACAGCGAAAAATTTCTGGACATTAGCTAATGCAGTTTTTAAAATTACCCTACTCCAAAAACTTTAAAAATGCTTGGATATTTGTCAGGATATGACTATAAAATTCGAGAGTTAAATGTGTGAATTATTTTTCTAATTATTCATAAAAAATAGAGCTTACTCAAAGCGTAAGCTCTATTTTTCATTAGCGGTTATACCTAACATTGAACATAAGACTAAATTACTCCCTACTTCTTATAAGAACCTATAGATGCCTATAAATGCCTAATAACTGCTTTATTATAATTCCTCTTGAGTAATTCCAAAAGAGTCTTAAAAAAATTATTTATTTAAAGCCTCAGAGTTATCAAACCAATTAAAGTATTTTTCGGTATTTTCTCTACCAGATTTTATTAGAGCTATTTTTTTGTCTTCACTTATATTAAACTCTATAGTAGTAACGCCTAATGTGTCTATATAAATAGTTCTGTGCCAATCATGGCTATTCAGATGAGCATTTGACTGACTTTCCAAAATTGTTTCTACAAGAGCAGATGTATAGTCAAAAAAATTATTTATTTTTCTTCTCTGAGGTTTAGCTGTGCCATTAAAAACATCAATTTCTTCTTTAGAATCTAATCTAAAACCTAATGTTTCTTTATTGTATATAAAAGGATTTTTAATTCCAAGGAGTCTTTTATTATATTTTTCGTAGAATTCAGGTATTGAGAAGTTTTTATTTGTATATGTTTCATGATCAAAAAGTCTTACCGGGTAGTTATTTATCAACCCACCATCTACATAAATATCACCATTCCCCCCTTTTGCTGCTTTAAAGAATAATGGTATTGACATAGATATACGAACCGCGTCTGCTATACAAATACTTGGAGTATGTTCAAATGAAAAGATTTCCGAAAACCCTGTAGATAAATTTGCTCCAATAAAAAACATCTGCCGACCGATGCCTTTATCATTGAATTCTTGAAATGTACATTCACTATTGCCAGTTTTTTGCTCTATAATTTTTCCAACCCATTCACGAAAAGAATCACCTGGATATATACCATATTCAGTGAATAATCGAACAGTATCACGTAAAAAACCCCAATCATCATCTAAAAAATCCATAATATTTGTTTTTTTTAGTATTCCTTCAATCTTTTCCATCGGATAATCTAGCCCTATCAATAAAGCAACTATTGCCCCCGCTGAAGAACCAGCAACTCTTTCAATATTATCTAAAACTCCTTTTTGACTAAGAACTTTCAATGCCCCAATATACGCAAGGCCTTTAACTCCTCCCCCTTCTAGAACAAGATTTTTAAAGTTATATTTCATAAAAACTCCTCCTTTAAATGACTAACCATTATTATACATTATATAATACCTATACTTATCTTTGAATTTTTTAGTATTTTGTATTAAGATGTTCTGAAATAACGTACCAGCATCAGCTAATTGTTTTCTTCTGCCTACCATAAATTCAGTAAGCATAACGCTAAAACCTATAAGTATAACAAAAATCAAATAAAATAAAACAAATTCCTAAAAAATAAAAAGGAAAATATAAATTCGTTAATCGCATCTCCAAAATACGTATTAATTTCAAAGATATTTAAAACAATTATTAACACACTAATAACCAATGAGTTTTTTAAATTTACGTGGTTAAAGGCTATTAATAATTTACTTTTTTCTTCTTTCATATCATCTATATCAGTTATTGCTTGTAGATTTATTTTAAACATTTTTGATACCATATAATCATATGACAATATGAATTTCAAAATAATAACTACTCCTTGTTCATCAAATAACTTATTTTCGATTTTATTCTTTTTGTTGCTATCTGAAATTTTACCCTGAACAATATTGTTATACATTCTATTATGTGAAAAAAAACATACAATTACATATTCTATAAATCTCTTCATTTGAAACACCTATTCTCTCTGTCAAATTGTACTATATGCATTTTTTTCCAATTAAATTATAATATATTATGTAAATCTTTTCATTAATGGATAGTCGAAACCTATCTTAAATTTATTTTCAAATACATTCTCTTCATAACTTTGATAACTTTTCATCATTTCAAACCTTATATAAAAAAATATCTGTGGTTCTTCTTCTCATCCATTATTGAATGAGTACCAGATCCACAGACATTTATTGTCAGCTCCACATTAAACTTTTCAAGAAATTAAAACAAAAATCATACTATTGTTGTTGAATCATTATAACGGCCTATCATTTTCTTCTTTCTCTTCAAATTCCTTCAATACTTGCTTTACTACTGCGGATAATCCAATTAATGCAATTAAGTTTGGAAAAACCATAAGTCCGTTAAAAGTATCTGCAAGTTCCCATACTAAATCAACTTTCATAGCCGAACCTGCTACTATAAATATTAAAACTAAAAATCTGTAAATATTTAAAGCTTTCTTTCCGAAAAGATATTTTACATTAGCTTCTCCAAAGAAGTACCATCCTACTATTGTAGAGAATGCAAAGAATAGTAGCGCTATAGCTATAAAACTCATTCCGAAGCTTCCCATTCCATTTACAAATGCCTTTTGTGTTAATGCGATACCTGTTGCTGAGGGAACTCCATTTGTATAAGTTAATGCACCAGATGTAAGTATTACAAGTGCAGTTAAAGTTAAAATTATAAAAGTGTCTATAAATACACCTACTATAGCAACCAATCCTTGTTCACCAGGATGTTTAACTTTAGCAATTGCATGTGCATGAGGAGTAGACCCCATACCTGCTTCATTTGAAAATAATCCTCTAGCAACACCATATCTCATTGCTTGTTTAATTCCTACACCCATTGCTCCACCAAATATAGCAGAAGGATTAAATGCACCTACAAAAATTAATCTAAAGGCTTCTCCAACTTGAGAACCATTTGTGATTATAATAAACAAACTTCCTATGATATAAATTAAAGCCATGATAGGAACTACTTTTTCTGTAAATGATGCAATACGACTAACACCACCCATGAAAATCAAACCAGCAAGTATTGCTACAACGATACCTACTATAATAGGATTGATACCAAAAGCAGAATTAAAAGCATCTCCTATTGAATTCGATTGAACCATGTTTCCTATAAAACCTAATGCAAGTATAATTGTTATAGAGAAAAATGCAGCAAGCTTTTTACTTCCAAGTCCCTTTTCTATGTAATATGCAGGTCCTCCAGTTACTTCACCATCTTTCTTCTCTTTAAATTTTTGTGCTAGTGTTGCCTCTGCAAATATTGTACCCATTCCAAAGAAAGCACTTAACCACATCCAAAAGATAGCTCCTGGTCCACCCGCAGCAATTGCAGTAGCAGCACCAGCTAAATTTCCAGTTCCTACCTGAGCAGCAATAGCTGTAGCTAAAGATTGAAACGATGACATTCCATCCTCTCCAGCTTTACTTCCTAGTTTAATTCCTCCAAATGCTTGTTTAAATGCTTTTTTAAATTTTCTAATTTGAACAAATCTTAACTTAAAAGTAAAGTAAAGACCCGTTCCACAAAGCAAAAACATAAGTATAACGCCCCATAAAACACTGTTAATACTCTTGATAATCTCTAACATATTATCGTCTCCCTTTTATAATGTCTTAAGATATTAAGTTATTACAAAGACTGTTAATAAATGTACGGTCTTCAAAAATATAATTCGACACAAAACCATAAAATCCCTTTTAAAATACTAAAAATTTTAAATATTATAACAAAAATGTACACAAAAAAACAAACACTAACTTTCCAGTTATCGCTATATACTAAGATACGTAATATAAACTGGAAGTTTATGTTTGTTGATATTTACCAAGTTGGCATTATAAGCACAATTTCCTGAAGTCTTATGATAGAATACATCCTCTCTATCAAAGACTTCAAAACAACATGATTAGGCTTTACAATTTCAACGTTATTCTTTAATACTATCTTTTTTATAAAATAATAACCCTGAAAGAAATACAACACTTGAAATACCTAAATCAATTAATACAGAAGGCTTTGAAAGTCCCCCGTATACAACTATTGACGCACCGATAAGAGCCAGTATAGGAATAATAATTCTTCTTATAATTGATAAATCTTTCATTTTTATCATAAATGCAATATAAATAACAATATAGATTCCATAAATTAAAGCTATTGGTAATTCAGAAATATCTACAAAGGTTCCATTAGGAAATAATCCTGCAAAATTCATATACCAAACTATCAAATAAATACAAATTAAAACCAAACTTGCCATTGCAGAATTAGTAGGCATATTAGTTTTACTATCTACTTTAGAAAAAAACTCTGGCTTTATACCTTGTCCACGAATAGCTAAAGAATAAAAGCCACGAGAACCTCCAAGTATCAGCCCATTAAGAGTACCTAGACAAGATATTATTATAAATACTGTAAGAACAGAAGCTCCTAAACTTCCAAATACAACACCCGCAGCTGCATTAACAGCATTGTCTCCTTGTGCTAAAATTGTTTCAACAGGAATAATACCAACTATACCAAGAAAATATGTCACATATATAACTACTATAGCTATGGATCCAAACACAAGAGCTCTTGGAAGATTCTTTTTAGAATCTTTAATTTCACCATTAATCGTTGTGGCAATAATCCATCCTTCATATGCAAATGCTGTTCCTAATACAGCAGCTGCAAATCCATTTCCACTAGCAACTTCACTTGTTGCTGTAGCAAAGTTTTCAAATAACATTCCATTATTAACTCCCTGAAATATTCCAATCACAGCAATAATAACTAAAGGAATCATTTTAATTACTGTTGAAGCAACTTGAAACCTTCCTGATAATATAGGTGAAAAATAGTTTAGAAGATATACTCCTACCATATATATCACGGACATAATCCATACAAAGTTTCCATCTTGTTTAAATAAAACAGAAGTATAATTAGCAGCTACCCACGCAAGTACCGCCGCTAGTGCTGGATAATAAATAAGTCCATTAAACCATCCAATTAAATAAGCAAACTTTTCTGAAACCATATTCTCAGCATAATCAACAATTCCATTTGACCTTTCAAATCTATTAGAACACTCAGCAAAAACTAAAGCTCCAAAAATCATAGACATTGCTCCAACCAACCATGCAATTAATGCTATTTTTGTATTCCCGCCTGAAGCCATTAGGATATTATCTGCCTTAAAAAATACCCCTGATCCAATTACTATACCAATAACCATGGCAACCGTTGTCCAAAGACCATATTTCTTTTCCATCATACTCCCACTCTCCTCTTTCGCTTATCAACTTTACACTTTTAAACTTTACATTGCTAAATTATAAGAATAAAAAAATATAGATGCATAATACATCTCTTATTATCATCCTTTTTATAATTAAAAAGTGATTATTGAAATTTTCATTTTCCCCCATTACAGTGCTAAATCTTTTTTGTTGTTGTGAACCATTATATACAATTCTGCAATTTACGTCAACGTTTTTTTGAATTTTCTAATTTTAGCTTTTGATTTAGAAAATACAGTTCTTTATTATTATCTTATTTTTATCCCCCTTGGAGCATAAGATATCATTCAAAAACCTCTCCATTCTACTAATAAATAAAATGTCTTTTATTTTTTCATTTATACTATATAATATAAACATACAATATATCGTTGGAGGATTTGCTTTTTATGAATAATATACTGACAGAAGACAATATGAAAAAATTAAAAGAAGAATTAGACTATCGTATGACTGTTAAAAGAGCTGAAATAGCAAGAGAAAAGTTAGAGGCTGCTGCACATGGGGATAGATCAGAAAATGCAGAATATAAAGAGGCATGTAGAAACTATAGAGAAAATGATAATAGAATTCAACATCTATTAACTATGATTTCAACAGCAACTGTAATAGATGATGGAACTGTAGATAAGTCAATATTAGGCCTAAATTCTAAAGCTAGAATTAAATTTATAGATGATGACGAAGAAGAAATTATTACATTAGTAACTATTATGGATGCATCCCCTGTAAATATGTTTATTAGCATAGAATCAGATTTAGGAAAAACATTATGTGGAAAAAAAGTTGGGGACATAGTTGAAGTTAATGCTCCAGCAGAAAATTATACCGTAGAAATATTGGAAATACTATAAGAATATTTTCAAAGGAGTTACTAGATGAAGTATTATTTAGCACCAATGCTTGGAATTACTGGATACATCTATAGGAATTCTTATGCAAAGATTTTTCATAATATTGATAAGTACTTTACACCCTTTATTGTTCCAAATAAAAGTAAAAGTTTTAAAACCAAAGATTTTATAGATGCTTTGCCTCAAAATAATAAAGGGGTGAATATAATCCCACAAATCCTTACTAATGATTCAATGGATTTTATTGCTACTTCTAGAAAACTGCAAAAATTAGGGTATCATGAGATTAATTTAAATTTAGGTTGTCCTTCTAGAATAGTTGTTTCAAAATATAGAGGCTCAGGATTTTTAGCAAAACGAGAAGAACTTGATAGGTTTTTAGATGAAATATTTAAAATAGATGATATGACGATTTCTATAAAAACTAGGATAGGAAAAGACAGTCCAAAAGAATTTTACGAGCTAATAAAAATTTACAATAAATATCCTATAAAAGAATTAATTATCCATCCTAGAACGCAAAAAGATTTTTATGGGAATACTCCTAATTTAGAGGTATTTAAAGATGCATTATCTTTAAGCACTAATCCAATATGTTATAATGGTGATATTTTTACTGTTGAGGATCATAATAAATTAACAGAATCTTTTCCAGAAGTAAAATCAGTAATGCTAGGAAGAGGGATACTAGCTAATCCAGGGTTAGTAAATGAGATAAAAAATAATACCGTTATAGATAAGAAAGTATTTAAAGATTTTCATGATGAAATTTTAGGTAAATATATAGAATTATGTGATGAAGATATACATGTACTAATAAAAATGAAAGAACTGTGGGGATATATGAGTTACATATTTTCAAACAATAAAGAATATCTTAAAAAAATAAAGAAATCACAAAACTTAAGTGATTACAATGAAGCAGTCTCAAGTTTATTTACTGAACAGGAAATTTTGGAAGGTGCTGGATTATTTACACAGGGCAACTGGGGTGTGTAGCGAGTATAGAAGTGTTTAGAGAAAAATACTTAGATAATAGTTTTATAACTGAAGCTCAAAATAATTAGCGAATAAGCACTCCTTGAGTAATCGAAGATGATTGAAAATCATTCCCTTATTAAAGATGAATAAACCCGATTTGAAATAAATGAAAAGCTATGAAAACGGCTACATAACAGCATTTTCATAACTTTTCATTAATATTTTTTTCCAATTTGTTTATTATGCAAGAGTTTTCTTTTAATGTTAACTTACTTGACTCTTACAAAAATCAATTATTTTCTTTGCTTCCTTTTGATTATTATTTACCATGTGTAAATTTATCAATCTTAAAATAACCTTAGAATCTGATTTTATCATCCTACTCTGTACTGATGAAAATATATGCTTCTGTACCTCTTCTATTGTACACTCTTCTACGTTTGGTATATACTCAATAAGCTTATTAAGATCATAATCAATCATATCCATATTACTATGTCTCTTTGCAATTTCCAAAGATTTTAGAGTGTATTCATATGCAAGTTGCATATTATTTTCTTCTTTCTTATTAGCATATGTCTCTGCTAATAATTTATATACTTCAGAAGCTAGATATTTTTTTTCAAACTCAGACTTATTATTCTCAATCTCTTGAATTATCATCTCTCTATACTCATGGTAATCATTTTCTAATAAGCTACTAACTTCTATTATATTACCTAAACATAATATTCTTTTACCAAACAATTCTTTAGTATTATCGAGATTTTTATGCAACTCTTTAAATAACTTGAACGACTTATTTAAGTACCCTTGCTCTCTGTAGCAATTTCCTTTGATTATACTTATATTTATATTTAGATCAAAAAAATCTTCATCTTTTATTCTATCAAAAAGTTTTTCTATTTCATTCAATGCCTCTTGATGTCTGCCTATTCTTTTTAACATAAGAATTTTATTGTGTACAATCTTATTCATTCGCTCCTGAGCTATTTCATTAGAAAGATTGTCACATACTTGTATACCCTCTTCAAATTTACCTAATCTATTATAGCAATGTGTCAACCCAATCATCAACTTACCATAGTAATCACAATCAACACTGCTCATTTTAGCAAATTCATTCGCCATAGCTAAGTACTTACATGCAGTTTTTATATCATTCTCAAGTCTAAACTCTCTACCTAAATTTCCATAAATATATACCTTCATATAATTAAGTTCATACTTATTTACTATTGATATCATCTCATCAAGTAATTCTTCTGCATCTACTCCAACCTCATCGATATACTTAAGAAAATCTTCATAAATTTGCTTTGCCTGATCCTCTTCTGTTATAAATATCTCATCAATATTTATATCTACAACTATCTTTCTTTCCTTTATAAAACTCTTCAAGTTATTATGAATAACCTCTGCTGCTTTAGGTGTTAAAGACGCCTTATCTGTCTCAATCATACTTATTAAATTTCTAGTGATTATATCACCACTTAAGTCTTCTTGTTTAAGATTTAACTTCTTTCTAATATCCCTAACCCTTTGCCCTTGAGTAATAATAGTAAAGTCCATTATTTCGCCCTCCCATTTCAATCCATTTCAATCCATTTCAATAATAAGTAAATATTTACTTTCATGTTATCATATGTTATCATAAAAGTAAATATTTACTTATTCTTAGGGGGTCAATTAATAATGAAAAAAATATTTAGTTTTGTTCTTTCAATCGCTTTAATGGGTAATATTGCATATTCTACTGTTGCTTTAGGAGAAACTAATCCTAAAGTAGAAAAACCAATACCTAAAAGTTCTACTATTAGATTAAATAGCACTTATACTAATGATATAGATCCTGACAGTTTTCCAGAATAAAACCTTAATTTTTAAATTTTTTATTATCTAATATCATTTACTAACTTTAACAATACAATGTTCTGAACATATCTAAACACTATTAGAAATAAACCATCCACCAAGTTTTAATCTTTGGTGGATGGTTTATTCTTCACTTTCATTTAAAAGATAAAAGTGAATTATAGGACTCTCTCATCACCCCTCAAAATCATATGAAACAATTTCAGCTTATCTCCTCGCTCTTCTGAATCTAAAACCAAGAAAGTTGGTCTTTACTTATGGTAAAATCAGAGAGCTCTAGGGTTTCTTCACTTCCAGCTTTAAAGGATACATTTTCCTTATTTCTAAACTTATCTTCTACAACCTTTGCAACATAAATTTTATTAAACCTATTATATACTGAACTTCCTCCAATACCAGAAAAACAAATTAACTGCATGTTGTATTTCTCAGCTATCTGAAACATGGGTTCAAGTAGATGATCTGCATTAGTTTTTGCAAAAGGATTATCCATGATTAAAATCTTTCTCTCTTCCTTATTATCAATATCAGTTTCCCTTTTTCTCATATATGACATTAGGCTTGAAAGTAATATGAACATTGAAACAAACTTTTCTCCACCTGAATTTTGAGATAGAGCCTCCTTCCATCTTTTCCTTACAAGACCTGTCTTCTCAATTTTCTTAATGGTTACATGAATTCTATTAATATTACCAATAAGCTTACTCAAAAGCTCTGCACTTTGTATATCACTTTCTAGTTCCTTTGAGTAATCCTCTTCAAAGCTTCCATAATAAAGAACCTTTCCTTTAATATACTCTTCTAAAGCTACTTCATCTTTCTCTTCTGGGATAGTTATATCAAGCAGCTTTTGTGTCTTTCCTAAATGCTTGATGCTTGACTTCTTATCTATAGTTCTAAGCTCACCCAGAACATGATTAGCATATCTTTGTATTTCATTTATTACAACTTCTTCCTCAGACATTATTGAGCTTAACTCCAACTCTAAGGTTCTTACTCTTCTATCCACTACTTCAAGCAGTGATTCTATATCACTATGCCCTAAAATCTTATTATCCTTATTTGAATAAGCAAAAAGTCGTTCCTTAACAAACCTGTTTTTATCCCTGTACTTTTCATGAATTGTGTTAATCTCTTTTGTGATTTTACCTTCAATCTCATCAATCTGCCTTTTTACTTCTTCATAAGCTTTTATATAGCTTTCAATTTCCTTAATAGCAGCTTCAAGATTAGTAAAATCAAAAATAAACTCCTTGTTGTTAGTAGAAAAGCTTCTATAAAAGCCTAGCTTCTGTTTTAAAAACTTCAGTTTATCAATCTGCTCAAGGTAATCCTTAATAATCTCGTTATTTTCCTTTAAATCCTCTTTGATTCTTTTTTCTCTACTCTTAAAATTTGAATCTTTAATTTTTTCCTTGGAAATAGGCCCTTCAAAGTTAAGCTTTTCAATATCTTCTACCTCTCTCTGCTTTTTCTCAATAATTATAGACAATTCCTTATCTAAGCTATTAATTTCCCTCTGTAAACCATTAAGCTCAACTTCTAAAGCATTGATATTACCTCTTAATTCACCTAAATATTGCTCTGAAAAAACTACTTTTTTATATTCCTCAGAAAGATTTCCTTCGGCTGCAATTCTATTAACTCTTACCTGTACCTTATTAATCTTATCACTTAACCTTCTTTCCTGCTCTTTATCTCTTTTAATATCATCTCCAAGCTGTTTTTCACATGCCTGAAGCTTACCTTCTATAACGTTTTTATCTTCTTTAAGAATAACTGCACCTTCAATATTTTTATACAATTCAAATTGAGCTGCTGTAACTTTAATAACATTCTTTAATTCACCAATCGCAACCTTTAAATTACTACGTTCATCCAAAAGCTGAGAATAATCTTCTTTTAAGCTTTCTAATCTTTTAGTTAAAGTCTCCATGTTCTTTTTTATTTGAAGCAACTCATTATTATATTTTTTAAATTCCTCATGGTTCACTAAAAACTCATTAAAGCTCTCTTTCTGTTCCTTTAATGCCATTAGCATCTTTTCTAAAGCATTACGTTCACTAGAATTTTTTTCTCTTCTCTCTTCATTTTTTAACACTGCTTCATTACATCTAGCTATGACTTCTTCTAGTTCTTTTATACCACTTTCTATTTTCTTTATTTCTATTTCAAGGGTCTCATTCTCGCTTCCCTCATAATTATAGTTAGCCAAGATTATTTCATATTCTTTATTCCTATCAACAGCAGCTTTAATATTTTCAATATCAAAACTTAATATTTTTATTTCTTGTCTTAAACTCTTTAATAGCTCTGCCCTTTTCTCTTCATCTATAAGAAGATAATTAAAAGCTACCACAAATTCCTGATTTTCAATGGTTAAAACATCATTATTTTTACCTATTTTTAAACCTTTATTTAAATCACTTTTATTTAAAATAGGAATAGGGATAGAAGTATACACCTCAATACTTTCATTTTTAAGCAGCTCAATATCCCTAGTGCTTAAAATTATACCGTATGGAAAGAAAGGATTATTTTTAACTAAATTTTCTTTCTCTTCCTTGGTTCCCTTATAATTTTGCAGCCAATTAAGTCCATATTCAAAGGATATTCCTTTATTTTCAAAGCTTTCTGTAACTTCCTTTGGTATCTTAACTAGTCCTGTTTCATACCTGTTTATTGTCTCTTCTATTTCTCTTACCTTCTCCTGCTCTCTGCTTAAGTTCTCTTGCAATTTCATATTTTCACTTATTAAAACTTCTTTGAGTTTTTCTTTATATGAAACCACATTTAAAGGTAAATCCTTAATTCTAAGTATCTCTAAAATCTTAGCTGTTTCCTTATTAAAAACCTCTAATTCATTATTCTTTTTTCCTAAACTTAACTTCTCTGTAGTTAAATCCCTTAAAGTAGCTTCAGCTTTTTCTTTAATAATTTTATTTTCAGCTATTAAAGACTCAGCTTCCTTAACCAATTTATTCTCCTTAGAAATACCATCCTTAATTTTTTGATCAATGGTTAAACTATACTTTTCTAATTCTGTCTGTGTATATTCATTTAACAAAGGATTTCTTAATAAATCAAAATCTCTATATTTTTTTATAAATTTATCTTCATTTTTTTCAAAAACTTCTATCTTATTCTTTGCTACTGCTTCTTCACTAATATATTTCTTAATCTCAGAATTTATAGATTTTTGTTCCTTTTCATTTTCTATAAGCTTTTCATTAATAGAATCCTGCTCTTTAAGAATTGAGCCTTCTTTCTCTTTTAATCCCTCTAATTCCTGCATATAAATATTTTTCAAAGTAAATTTATAGTTTTTTATATTTTGTGCAATTTCCGAATCTTCTCTTTCAAAGTTCTCAATTCTTTCCCTTACCTCTGCTAGTTCACCTTCTATATCAAGAAGCTCCTCATATGCTTCAGCACTTTCTTGAATATACTTTTCTTTTACCAAGGCTTTAAGCTTAAAATCTTTATTTTTATGAAATACCCTTACCTCTTCAAGCTTTTCCTCTAGCATTCTCTCTTTATCTTTAAGCTTGTAATATTTTAAAGAATGTTCCTCATACTGAACCTTTATAAGCTCACTATTCAGCTCACTTACAAATTCCTCACACTGAAGCTTTTCACTACATTTTTTAGTAAATTCCTCTTCGCAAAGGCCAGCAATACCAGTCAGTTTTTGGTATAAGTCATATCTGGAATTTTCCTTAACTAACCCTTTTTCAAGTAGTTCTGATACTGAAACCATTTCCCCTTGAAAGTTCTTAAGCAAATCCACTTCCTGAAAAGACTCTTTACTTTGTTTATAGCTTTCAATATATTTACTTAAATTGTTTCTAATACCCTCAATAACATTTTTCTCTCCATTAATTTTACTTTCAATTAGAGGGATAATTACATTTCTTATAAGAGCTTCATCAGTTTTATGCTTATCATATAAATTAGAAAGTCCAGATTCATCATTATTTATAACTCTTATTATATCCTCCCACTCTTTATAATTTATTTTATAAGCTCTTAAATCCTCAAAGTATTCAGCTTTCTTACTACTATCATTAAAATTATAGTATTTAAAATTAACCTTACCACTTTTATATTTCTTTATTTTATCCTCTGCTTCAGAGAATTTTAAAATTCTTTTACCATCTACAAAAGGAATGTTTATTATGTCAAAATCATTAGGCTTAGAATACTTATTAGTAAAGGCAAGAATTTTAACTTTGTTTCTTCCATCATCAGAATTATCATTTTTTATTATCATACCTACAAGAAGCTTTTCTCCATTATCCAGCAGCACCTCATGAATTATGTAAGTAGGCATATTACCAGTAAAGTAATCTTCAAATTTTCTCCCTGCAAGATCTCTTTTATTTCTTATAAAAGGTTGAGAAAAAAACTGTATAAGCACTGTTTTACCTATACCGTTTTCCATTGAGAATAGTGTATCCTTGCCATTACCATAGTCAAAAATCTCATTATATATAGTTCTCTTACCATCATTATAATTTAAATTTATTATTCTTGTTTTGCTTAGCTTAGGCATTGAAATCCTCCTCCGCAGTATTCTCACTAAATATCCTGTTGATATCTTCCAATCTCTCATAATTCAAGAAATAGTTCGATGCCAAACGGTTAAATTTAGAGGTTGGTATTATCACTGTTTCATCCTGAATATTTATGAGGTTTTCTTTTTTTAGAAAGTTCATAACCTGGCTTATATACCATCTTCTTGTTCTAAAGTCTGCAGCATCATCCTCATTAGTTAAAGTAAACCAGTATTTAGCTATTTCTGTTATTACTAAACCACTTTCTTCATCTACAGTTCTATCCTCACTTTGTGAAAAGAGTTCTAATCTTTCAGTGATTTTCTCATCTAATTCTCCTAGTTGAATTAAATCTCTTATCTTCACATTAGTACCACTACCGCTGTAAAATTCTGATGTAAGCAGTATCATAATATACATTGCTAAAAATAAATCAATATTTTTCATCTCTCCTCTTGGAAATATCTCCTTCTTAAGCTCTGCTCTTTTGTAGCCTAAGAACTCATTGTCCATATCAGGTATAAAATAAATAACATCATCATACTTTTTGATGCTCACTCTACTTTCTTCCTCAAAAGCTTCTATAATTTCTCTAACCTTAATATCACTAAAATATTGAAAAAGTTCCTTATCCTCTTTTGCTGTAAGTTCACCGTGTTCTAATAAATAATTATATAATCTCATTGATTTTCTTATATCTTCTAATATATACATTTTAACTACTCCAATTTCATAATAATATTAGGACAACTTAGATTTTCTAGAGTTACAAACTCTTCCTCCAAGCTATCTTCTGATTTTTCACTTATAGTAAGTTTAACTCCAGTATTAGATTTAGTAAAATGAATAAATCTTATGGATATAAACTTATACTTTTCTAGTATTTCATCTACTAAAAGCTTTCTTAAATCAAATTCAATTTCCTCATTTTCATAAGCCTCATTTTGCTCTCTTATCATTTCATCCACATCTATAGTTCCAATTCTCAAAAACTCAATTAGAACCTCTGAAAATTTTCTAATAGTAGGTACAAGTTTTTTATATTCTCCAATACTCTTGTTATCATAAATGTCTACTAAAGCTTTTAAATCGGTATCTTTGTTGTCCACTAAAAAAGCGAGTATTGAAGAGACAATATCCTTATACTCCTCTTTATTCTTCTGCATAAGAGCTTGTTCAGTATCATCTTCCTCTGCTATCTCTATGATAACCTCATCTTCATCCTCTTCTTTTAGATAAAGTTTTTGTTCATTTAACATATAGTTAATATTGAACTTCTTATCTATGCTCACTTTAAATAAAGGATTAAACAGTTTATATACACTACCGAGAAGTGCCGCATCCTTCTCAATAGGTTTAAGCAAATCCTCTTTAAGATTTATTCTCTTATTGTTATAATAAAAGCTTGCCTCCTCTAACGCCTTCTTGTACTCATCCTTAAAATGAAAATGGCGAGTTATAAGATCTCCAGCTTTATACGATATGGTAATTAAAAGTTCCTTAATCTTGCCAAGTTGTTTGAGAGATTCATAATTATCCTTAGTTATCTCCCCCTCTAATTTACTCAGCCTTTCTTCCTCCACAATAATTATTTCCCTAAGCTCATCGAATTTCTTATTCTGTTCCTTAAGAACTTCAATATTTTTTATAAAATTCTCCTCAAAATCCCTCTGTTCAATGGAGAAAATATTTTCCCTAGTTCTATATATAAAATTGGTTATCACATTAATTTGAGCTGTAATAAGATTATTTAAATTTTCAACAGCTAAAAGCCCTTGAAAAAAGTTTTTCTTTTTTAAACTAAGTTCCAAAACCATTTGATTTATATCTATCTGAGTTTTTTCGTCTACCTCTAAAGCTCCAAGTATAAGCCTGTAACCTTCCTGTGTAAGAGTAAAGGTACTTTTATTATTATCTACCTTTGAAGTCTTCTGCTGCAGCAAATGAAAATCAAAAACTTTTTCTTCACCAGTTGCGTAATCTATGGTATTAAAAATAAAAGGCTTACCATCATTTCTAAGAATCTTATACACAATAAAATGAGTAATATTATAAGCTTCTTCTTCTGAAAGCTCTTTATCATAAAAGTTATTACAAAGTTCTTCTAAGACCACTGCCATATTGTTTAAAGTACATTCTTCATCCTTTAAAGACCTGTCCAAAACAAAACACATTATACTATAAACTAAATTAATAAGCTCTAAGCTCGTAAAATACTCTTTATAAGTGGTCAAAGTTGATACCTTATTATCAATCAAAAAAGAGTAGGACAACTTCTCCATTCTCTTGTGAAAATTATTTAAAAAATCATACATTCCTCTATTCCTCTCTAAGTACAGCGTAATTAACTATTTCCTGTGGTATATATACTCCACTTTTAAGGAGCTTCAAAAATTTTTCTTCATAAGACTTCATTTCAGTAAGAAAAACCTTATCTATGTTTTTATTTTGCTTTTCACTATACTTTGATAAATTTATATTTTCTGCCAGCTTAAACATAGTTATATAGGCATTTTTAAAAAGCTCAATATTTAATCTGTCACTATATCGTTTCTTAAGTCTTTCATAAATAGAAATACCTTCATAGTCCAAATCACCCCAATATAATACCTTTGAAGGCTTCAGAAGATAGTCTTCTACTGTATACTCATATTCTTCAAGAGATTTCTCTATATTTTTACCACTTCCATATATAATAGTATCTATAGCTTCTCCAAGAAATTTTCCCTGCCCTTCAATCATGAGCCTTCGTATAGTGTACCAAGTATCCTTATTTTCAATAATAAGCACTATTTGATTTCTATCCCTTTTGCAAGAAAAATATACAAAAGGCTCTGGCGTTGTATAAATATTCAAAGCCTTTAAAGAAAGACCTAAATTTTTTAAAATACTTTCTCCACTGCCATCTTTTAAGAATTTCTCCTTGCCCCAAATTTGAAAACTTCTTTCATTTATAGACATTGGTAAGGATAATTCATCTTTATTATATCTAAAAAAGTTAATTAATTTTTCTACAACCTCTTTATCTGCTTTATATTTTATAAGATTATTCAAATAATATTCCCTATTAAAATTTAAAGGAAAGCTATAGTTTATTTCATCTTCAAGATAAGTAAAATCCTCTTCCTTAGGAACAACCCTATATTTATTATAAAGAGAAGGGCTCATTCCATTGGATTTACTGCTTTTAACTTCACTTAATTTCCCCTCTAAAACCTGTTTATTTACAAATTCCACAAGGTCTTTGTAATTTTCTATTTTAAAATATTCTTGAATTTCTGTTATGTTTATTATCTTTTTATGTAAATCAAAAACAGTTTTTATTTTTATCACCTCAGTTTTTTATTCAAAATATTTCATATACCTTTATTATAATACAAAACAAGCAGTATTCGCCCCCCTTATAAAATTGAAAGAGAGATTTCTAAATCGCTCCTTGAAGAAAGACTTTAATATTTTCATTTTACCACATAAAAGGAGTTATTAAATCTGGGAAGGTTTTAGAAAAATGCGGAATGCATCTAGACAGTATAAGTAGCTTTAAACAACCTAAAACAAATATAGTCTATGAATCACATATTTATAAGCTGCATGTAGATTAATAGTGAATCTTTATAGCCTCTTAATATTGAGTTAGTCCACCCTGCTTCTTATTAACTATTTTTCGATTCTTTTACAAATCCTAAAGTATTTAAAGCAATATACAGTAAAAATATAAAAATACCGAAACTCAATGTGAATTTTATTGAAAGTAAATTGATATTTGTAATTAAAACTTTCAATAAGCTAAGTGGATTACTTATAATTTCCCAGCTATTAATCCTAATATATCTTCCCAAAAATATAGCATATCCACTAAGAATCGAAGTGGTTAAAACAAATATCCATCCCAATATCTTTTTAAATTTTTTCTCAACCATTTTATGTACTGTAAATAATGAAATGTGCCCAATTATATACCCTTTGAACACAAAAAACATAACAAGAATAAAATCATACCAAATTATAATGCTTGCATTATTGCCATACAAGTTATGTCTCATAGAATAATAATTGTAATTCCCAAGATGTATTATATCTGTAATTATGTATGGTGCATTAGGATAAAACATCAACCATAAAAACCCAAAAAACAATAAGTAAATCCTTTTCTTTGTACCATTTCTTATATTAACAGTTATCCATTTCATTGTTAATGAAAAACCAAGTGGTATCCACGCTAAAAATAGATTCCATATTAAAAATGCAAATTTTAGACTACCTGTCATATACACTCTAAAGCCTACCATTATACAGCCAATGATAGAAAGAATCATCAGATTAGTTATTACTCGAACCATATTTTTATTTGTAGTCTTTATCATACTTATTTTCTCCTTACTCTTGTCCATAGACTTAACCTATTCTACCACATGTTTTCTCTTCATAAATTTTATCTACCTTCGTCATAGTAATCCACAAAAATCCTAATATATTTTTTTATTAACTATTAGCTTTCAATTACATATAATTAATTATAACATCTATTCTTAAGTTATATAAGCAAAGTAAAAATCTAAATATCATAGATTTAACTACAAGAAGCACATACCAAGGAACAGGTCAGAATATCAGTGGTATACTGGAAAGATATATTATTCCATTAAGAATGATAAGATTCCCTGCAGATTTCCTCTAACTGTTTCAATAACTACAGAATCTCCAATGATTAATTTTAGTGTTTCTACAAAATATGGGTCTATTACTGTGGCATATTTTATTGGCTGTATGTTTTCCATGATTGCTCTTTGATAAAAATCATAAATCATTTACTAAACTACCAAATAATTAAAATTACTACACTATAATAATATTAGATAAACCTAAAGAAGGTTACATTTATCAAAATACTTACCTTATTTATTTCAAAAATTTGTTTGTGTTCTTAACTAATTTTATGTATCATATCATTACAGACTATCTAAAGATGAGAGGGAATTAAATGAAAATACAAGTACCAGATTATTTTAAAGACTTTAAATGTATAGCTTCACTATGTGAGGACACATGTTGCGCTTGTTGGGAAGTTTTAATCGATGATGAAACATATAAAAAATATCAGATGGTAGAAGGAAAATTTGGTGAAAAACTAAGAAGTGAGATAGTACAAGATGATGAAGAATATATTTTTAAATTAAAAGGCAATAACTGTCCATTTCTTAATAAAAGTAAACTCTGTGATATATATAATGAAATCGGAGAAGAAGGGCTTTGTTATACATGCAAACAGTATCCAAGATATACTGAAGAATTTGGGGACTTACGTGAAATGGGATTATCGCTATCCTGTCCAGAAGTCGCACGAATAATATTAAGCAACAATAAAAAAATGAAGCTTGAGACAATTGATAATTTAGAAGAAGTTACTTTATATAGTGAAATAAATAATATGCTTTTTATAAATCTTTTGAAATGTAGAAAGGTATTGATTGACATCCTTCAAAATCGTGAGATTGATTTAAATGATAGAGCCTCGTTGCTTTTAAAATTTGCTGATGAGATTCAAAGAAAAATAGATGAGGATGATATTGCTGCTATAGACGATATTAGAGAAAAATACTTAGATGCTAGCTTTATAAATGAAGTTGTTCTGTGCTCAGATACGCACAACGGTGAAGAAGGTGTCAAATACCGTAACATATATGAATTTATTAAAGTATTTAAAGAATTAAAGCATATACACTCTAATGATCCTTTAAATCTAGATGATTTGGTGAGATGTTTTTGGCAAGAGGATGCCGAAGAACTTTATTTATATAATCATGAAGCTTTCAATAAATATTATGAAAAGAATAATTATAAGTTTGAGAAGGTTTTAGTTTACTTTATATTTAGATATTTTATGAAGGGTGTTTTTGATTATGATGTATCTGCAAAAGTGGTGCTGGCAGTAGTTAGTTATTTAATGATTAAGGAATTATTTGTAATGCGTTGGTTGGAAAATGGTGAATTCACTGATGCTGATGCAGTAGATATAATGCATATGTATTCTAAAGATATTGAACATTTCGAGGAAAACTTAGAGTCATTGGCAGAGAGTTTTAACCTTAATGATGTATTTAAAGTAGAGGAACTTTTACTCATGTTGTAATTTTATGGATGGGGGTCAGACCCCAATCCATTTTATGGATGGGGGTCTGACCCCCATCCATAAAATTGGTTTTTTAATCTCATTTAATTTAAAAGAAGCTAAGTTGCTCTACTTTCTCCTTAGATTCAAAGGTATTCATATACCTGAAAATCTCATTAATATTACATACAATACCATTATCCTTGCAAGTATATTTGAAAAGATCAATCAAATCTTTATTATTGTCACTAATAATCTCGTATTTGTATCCGTACTTTTCATGATATTTTTCCTTCAGTCCTGGAAAATGCTTATCTAGCTTAGCATAAAAATATTCTCTATTTCCCTCTCTTAAAGTTAATCCCATATTAAAGCACAGGATTCCATATACCTTAGCTTTAATGCAGTAGTCAAGAATGCCTCTTAGGTTTTCTTCTGTGTCATTTATAAATGGCAAAATGGGATCTAACCAAACCACAGTAGGTATTTTATTATCACTCATTACCTTTAATACTTCAAAACGCTCTTTTGTAGTACTTACATTAGGTTCGATTATTTTACATAGACCTTCATCATAAGTTGTTAGTGTCATTTGCACCACACATTTTGATTTTTCATTTATACTTTTCAGTAAATCAAGATCCCTAAGAATACGATTTGATTTAGTCTGAATACTAAGACCAAAACCGTATTTATTTATTATTTCAAGAGCTTTTCTAGTATTCATTAACTGTTCATCTAAGTGTATGTATGGATCACTCATAGCACCAGTACCAATCATACATTTTTTTCTTTTTCTCTTAAGTGCTTGTTCCAGTAGTATCAATGCATTGCTTTTAACCTCAATATCTTCAAAATCGTGATTCATATTGTAACACCTACTTCTACTATCACAATAAATACATCCATGTGTGCAACCACGATATAAATTCATGCCATTTCTTGGGGATAGAATTCCCTTTACTTCTTTATAGTGCATGTTAATTTATCCTTTCTGATTCATTAATTTACTCTACAATATTGATTTTATCATGTTTTACTGGAATAGTGCAAAATACTCACTATGATGGAATTCTGAGCTCTATCAATCCCATCCATAAAACTCATAGATGACCCTAAAAATATAAACAAAAAAATGTCTGCGTACCAGGTCCACAGACATTTTTTTACAACATCCTCTTGTTTGCCCCCTTAACCATTCTAGACGGCAAACTCTCATGCTATTTCCACACAAAGTTTATTTTTGACATCTACCTCTCATCAATTTATATGCACATCTTGATTATCTTCTTTTTCAATTACATCAAGTCGATATCAGTTTTGAATCAAGACATATTCTCCCGAAGCGCATCAATGATATTTTCTTTTTTTATCTTACTAATGGCATACAGCATTGTAATGAACACCACAAGGAACACGCTGAAGATGCTGATTGCGATACTGCCCCACGGTAACACAAAATCTATATCCTCTGCCCCGCCGCCGACCATCCCTTTGAAAATCATCCAACAAGAAATAATCCCTATGGGAAGCCCATAAAGCAACGCCCTCATACCATAAAAGGCACACTCGAAATTCATCATCTTTTGGAAACTGCGTTCAGACATTCCCACAGATCGAAGCATGGCAAGTTCTCTCCTGCGCAGCTTGATATTCGTGGAAATCGTGTTGAATACATTGGCAACCGCAATCAGCGAAATCATAATGATAAAAGTATAAGCAAACACATTAGCAATGAATATCATATTACGGTTATCATCAAGCATTTCACACATATTATACAGGTTGTAGTTGGCTGTAATTCCATCACCCAGAATCATTGTTTTCATTTCAGCCGTGGACTGTATGGAATTCTTTGACCGAAAGGTCAAACCCTTTATAGACACATGGGTATCAGTAGTTTCAAAATTTTCTTTGAGCGAATAAGGGGCCATCACCCTAAAAAAGAACGAATTCTTCACTCTGGAGTTTCCTAGAATCGGGAGCGTATCAGGCGGCACGGTCTCCACAAACTTAATGCTTACGTTTCGCCCCTGTTCCATCTTCGGCTTGCCATTTATTTCGGGAGCGATGGTAAAATTCATGGACGAACTCTTGAACATATCAATATACTGTTCAGACTCCTTCATCCGATTGCTGAGGTCTTTCATTTTGGCAACAGCGATCATTTTCGCATTTTGCCTGGTATATTCCTCTTCGGGCAAGCCCAAGTCTTTGATAATATTCAAATAGGTGCTGTCATCAAGAAACTGGATTTCCATTGGCAAATTAACCGTTTCCTCCGGCAAATGTGAACCCGTGAATTCCCAGTAATAGTCTGAAAGATCGCTTGCTTTGGCAATGCATGAATACGTCATAAGCGCTTGATACGAGCTTTCGTAAACACCATCGGCTGTTTTTAGTTTATCGTAAAGTTTCAACATTTCACAATCTTCCATATCCTGTGTTGCAAAACCTATATCATAAGTAGTATACACTGCAGCCCGCTTCGACGTCTGTTTCAAATACGTTACAAAAGCACTGGCCGATATAAACAGCACTACGCTTAAAACAAGTGATAGCACAATGCTGCGATAGCGTTTCTTGTTTCTTTTAAAATTCTTTAGAGCAAGCGTTCCCTCCAACCCATAAATACGCTGCGTAAATTTTGAAATTTTTACAGCTTTAGCGTCAACTTTGACCTCGTTTGTTTGGCGAATACACTCCATCACGGGAGTTCTTGCAGCCTTCCTTGCTGGAATATAAGCCGAAATTAGAATAGTAACCATGCTGACCACAGCCGCGACGATAATCGCTGGGGCGGATACCGTCAAGGTTAAAGGTACGGTGTCATATAGAATGTTCCCAAAATTTTTGGCTACAACGAAAAGCACAAGCCAAATGCTGCCTATACCCATAATAACGCCTATTGGTATGCCCACCGCACCGATACAAAGCCCCTCAAACAGCACCGAATTTCGCAACTGCTTCGCTGTGGCTCCCACAGACGAGAGAATACCAAACTGATGTGTGCGTTCGTTAAGTGAGATGTTAAATGCATTATAAATCAAAAAAATGGAGCCTATCATGATAATGACAACTACAACGCCACCAACTGAGTACAGAAAAATATTGAACACGTTATCATCGGAAAGACCCATGAAGCGCAGCACATTATCGTTAAAGACATAAGCATACTTTTCAGCTGTGTTGCTTGCGTAATTGTGAACCTCACGTGGCTTTGTAAGCGTAACAAATAGACTAAAACTGTCCCCTTTGTATTGTGCATCTGATTTTGTTATCAAGGTATATCCAGGTGCAGAAAATTCCTCAAAACCAGGTCTTTGGCAGATACCGACAACCGTGTAAGTTCTCTCATCTTGTGGCACAAAAGTTTCCCCCCCAGAAGTGTAAGGGTCGTGTTGACCGAGAATCTTTTTGCCATTCATGCGACTTCCCACAGCAAGTGAAAGCGTGTCGCCAATGGAGATTTTGACGCCACCGTTTGATGCGACACTACCCGAAACAAGAATCTCCCCACTGTTTTCTGGCAATCTACCTGAAACCAAGGTTATGGGCAAGGTATCAAAGGCGTTTTTGCTAAATCCGGCTATAAAAAGATACGGCTTTTGGGAGTTTTTCCCTCCATCAAGTTTTGCATAGCCAATATTTTCAAATGCCGCGGTATTAGCTGCTCCCTCGTCATGGATTCGTTCCTGTACGAAAGAAGAAGGGACGTCCAAAAACTCAACGTGCCAACCGCCATATTTATGTGTTGCACCATTTGCCATATAGTTCAGTAGTGAAACTCCAAAGGTAGCGACTGCCGTAATCATTGCAGCAGACAAAACAACTCCAATAATCGTTACAAGGGTTCTTGTGCGGCTCTTTTTCAGACCTTTCAGGGTAACTTTGTTCAAAATATTCATGGACGCACCACCCTCTCGTCTCGCACTACTTTGCCGTCTGATATGCCGATAATGCGATCTGCTTGCAGGGCTATATTTTCGTCATGAGTGACAAGGATCAGTGTCTGCCCATATTTTTTATTACTTTCTTTCAGTAGTTTGATGATTTCATGCCCATTCCTGCTATCCAAACTTCCCGTAGGTTCATCGCCCAGCATGACCGCAGGTGCGTTCATCATAGCGCGACCGATTGCAACACGTTGTTGCTGGCCCCCCGAAAGCTGATTTGGTAAATGAGTTTTACGGTCTTGCAACCCAAGCATTTCGAGCAGGTCATTCAATCGTTCCTCGTTGACCTTCCGTTTATCCATCAGAATCGGCAAAGTGATATTTTCCACTACATTTAGAGTAGGAATCAAGTTATGAAACTGGTAAATCAGTCCCACCTGCCTCCTGCGGAAAATAGCAAGTTTTTCATTGCTTTGACCATAAACATCCTGCCCCTCCAAATATATCTTTCCACTTGTTGGAACGTCTACACCTGCGATGGCGTGAAGCAATGTGGATTTACCAGAGCCAGAGGAACCGATGATTGCGGTAAACTCCCCCTTTTTGATTGTAAGCGAAACATGGTCAAGAGCAATAACTTGGTTTTCGTCCTTGCCGTAGACCTTGTATAAATCTTCAATTTTTAAAAATTCCATTATGTGAGTCTCCTTTCTCGTAGTCTACCTATATAATAGAACCTTCAACTTACATTTCTGTGACTTTCAAGTGAGAGATTCGTCACTTTGGGAAACGAATGGCAAATATCGCGCCGCCCTGCGGGTGATTTTTTGCGGTAATCGTCCCTCCCTGTCGTGTTATAATCATCTTGCTGAGCGCCAGTCCAATCCCGTATCCAGCAGCATTTGAGTTTTTCCCACGATAAAATCTATCAAACAGGCAGGGTAAATCTTCCTTTTCAAAGCCCGCGCCGTTGTCACGTATAACAATCTCTGTAAACAAAGGGTTGTCCTCGCATATAATATCAAGATTCCCATTATACCCTGTACTTTCCATACAATTTTTGATGACATTTTGAATCGCTTCCGAAAGCCACCCTAAATCTCCCAAAATCTTTATCCCTTTTGGCACATCCATTTGTAAGGTAATATTGTGCAGTTCCATGGGAATCAGAAGCGGGTGAAGTGCATCATTTATCAAGTGGTTCACATAGATTTGTTCTCTTTTAAAATCCACAATACCCGCGTCCAAACGGGATAATTTCAAAAGGGAAGTAATCAGCAAATCCATCCGTACAAGCAATTCCTCTGTTTCCCTTAGTAACTTTTTACGCTCATTTTCATCAGGGTTATTTGCTAACAATGACAGAATGAGGTTAACTGATGTGAGGGGAGTTCGGAGTTGGTGAGCTATGTCAGCCAGCGAATCGGCAAGATGCTCCTTTTCTTTTTTAAGGGCGTCGTTTTGCTCCCGAATACGCAGCATCATTTTTGTTATCTCACTGTGAAGAATGGAAAGTTCGCCCTCTTCCGATTCACCAATATACAGATGGTCAGCGTTATGAAGCACAATATCGATTTGATTTGAAATCCCAGCAATGCTTTTGTATCGGGCTTTGGTAAAGACAAAAAACGCTATACCAAAGGCAGCGACAGAAGAAATTGCAAGGATTCCCGCAGCCGTATTTATTGCAAATCCGATCATTACAGTAGCTACGGCCATTAAGGAGAACAAAATGGCAAACTGTCGAAACTCTCTATTCCGAAACATACTCATCCCCCAATCTATATCCTGTCCCACGAACAGTTAGTATAATTTGTGGTCTTACTGGGTCTTTTTCTATCTTGTTTCGCAAGCGTTTGATGTACACGGTTAGTGTATTATCATTGACAAACTCCCCTGCAGTATCCCATAATTCATCAAGTAGCTTGCCTCTTGTAATAATATTTTTGGGGTTGTTAATAAATACCAACAACAATCGGTATTCTAATGCTGAAAGAAAAATCTCGCTTCCGTTTTTTTTCACAACGCCGCTTGTTGTATCCACATGAAGCCCAGAAATTTCAAAAACCGACCCGGAAAGCCCACTCTTTCGCAGTGCAGTTCCAATTCGTGCAATTAATTCACGCGGACGAAAAGGCTTAGTAATATAGTCATCTGCACCCATGTTCAGCCCTGTAACAACACTCCCCTCATCGTCGTAAGCTGTTAGAAAGATAACGGGAATATCTTGTGCTTCTTTGATTTCCGTGCAAACTGTAAAGCCATTTCCGTCAGGTAAAGAAATATCAATCAACGCTAAGTCAAATTTATTACCGCCAAGGACGGCAAGGGCGTCACCTCTCGTAGGGGCGTGGGTGACCGTAAATCCTTCCGATTGGAGCAAAAGTATAAGGTTTTTAGCGATTGCCTTATCGTCCTCAACTAAAAATATCCGTTTCATTTATTTTCACCACTATTTACTTTATTACTACTATATCGCCCGTCAACCGTTTTTTTAGCGTCATCTGAACCAAGCCATGTATTTCCCATTTTTTTAGTTTCCATAATCCGTCCTTTAGAACAATGGTACGCTACTATTCTGTCTGTGATTCTCCAATTTTTCGCTGCTACTTTTGTCGTTATATACTCCATGTTCAATCCCTCCAATGCTATTATTATATTTCCTTTATCCTAAATAAACAACTAATCATTATGACTTACCATTGCAATTATACTTGATTCTCTTGAAAGTTGATGTGAACTTTTCTTTTTATCATCATTATTTGAATTGTCAATATTGTCATCTAATGAAAGTCCATTTAAATATTTAACCTCTATACCTATCACAGCTTTTTTAAACTCTAATAGTAAATCAATTGCTTTTATTAATATTTTAATTATTTATTAGACTTTGTTTTATTCTTGTTTTTCTTAGAATCTAGATATATTTTATGATTATGTTTGTATTTATTTAAAATATCCATCTTAAATTGATATTCTCCTCTCTGAAAATTATAAATAAGCTCTTTTTCAAGATTATCCTTATATATCTTACATGCTCTTATCTCACCATATTTTTCAATCAGAGTTCTAATTTTTTCAATTTCATAATTTTCTTCTATCTCTTCTGATAAATTGCTACTTTCAATCTTTGTATCTCCCATATATCTAGCTATAGCTCCCAATAAAGTTAGCTGCTATATCTCCTGATTCAACATCTAATACCACATACAAACCAGTATACAATATTGATATTTCCAATAATGATCTTAATGCTAACTTAATTCTATCTACTCCATTAAGAAATGAACTCTTCTTTCCCATTTCAATAACATCTTCATAAAATGCAATTATTATTTCTATTGACCTTGAAATTACACGAAACATGATTATTGCTTTAATAACATCATTGTCTTTAAATAAAAATAACCATGATGATACAATAATACCTGATACTATTATGTTAATATAATTATTCACCTTTAGTAATTGAGTATATCCCTTTTTCGTTTCATAATATTTTTTATTATTTATAACGAAATAATACTCTAAAATCCTTTTACTTAAGTATGACATTAGATAATCGAAAGAAAGACAGTAACCTATTACTTTACTCCATCCTTCATTTTTAAATCGATTTTTATAAAAAATAGATTTCTTTTCTTCTTTCCTATCATTATCAGTTGATTCAACTTTAAGGTCATTAATTAAAGCAATAATATATGTAATTATTAATCTTAATGCTGCAGTTCCTATGAAATATATAAAAGAAGCTAAAGTTAATACACACCATACATATGGCTTTTTAGAATGTTCACTTATATACAATAGTAAAATCCATGAGAACAGATAAAATACTAGCATTAACATTAAAACAAAATTCTTTTTCATGAATTTTGAATCCTTATAAATTTGTGCTTTTAATTTTTTTTCTTTCTTCTTATCTTTGATATTTTCAGTAAGATAATTTTGGGTATTATGAACAAGTACCTGAGTCATTATAATTAAACTATTAGTTAGTAACCAAGAAATTATAATAATTGTATTCATATTACTTGAAAGATTTATTTGTTTATAAAAAAATACTTGAATTAATATAACTACAAATATTAGATTTAAAATGACTAATCTTATAATTTTAAATAATAATTTATCAGATGTGAAAATTTGAGTAATCCTATTAAATACCATAATTATTTTATTCAAAAGAAAAAATATTCCTCTTATCACAAACATTAAATTGATACTAAAAATTATAATGATTTCACAAAAGATTAAATAAACAAATATGTCATTTTCTATATCTATGAATCTATTTATTATCATAGTTAATGTTAATATTATAAATAAAAATATATTTTCAAGTGTCTTCTCTTTCATTTTGTCAACTCCATCCTTAGCTAATATGGATATATTTTCTTATTTGATTATATCATATTCGTCGGAATTTAGGTTTGGGTGTACTATCTTTAATTAATAGAAAACCATCATGATGTTTCATGATGGTTTTTGGGTATTGGGTCCTAGATGATAACCGGAAGTTTGATCCTTGATAGGGAATAATGGATTAACTTTGTAAGACTATTTCTCTTTATTATTAATTAAATTCTAATACCATAATATTTCATTATTATTTTCTATAACAAACTCAAATAACTTTTCTTCATTCTCTATAAACTCTGTCATCAAACTCATTGCTTTCTTAGATTTTTCAATACTCTCTTTTGTTAAGTGATAATATGCTACATATGTACTCGCCTCTGAATCTACATCCATCTCATCAAGTAAATTAGCACACTTTTCTTCTAAATAATAATTTAATAAAGCCTCCCGATTATATCCGTTCATATATGCGTCTTCATTAATTTGGTTGATTTTATGCCTTATATGAAAAACCTTATCTTCTTTAATGTTAAAAACACCTGAAACAGCATCTTCTTGTTTTACAATACTAAAATAACTACTCATTTTCACTCACCCCTCTATCTAGATTACACACAACATATAGTATGTTATTTTCATGGCTAAGCGATTTTTGAAGAAACATACAAGTTTTTACCGAACATTCACTTCAGAAATACGCATCCTTTATGTTTTTATTTTCATTAGATACTGCATTTAAAAATGTTATATAATTCACAAACCTTTTGATTAAATTCATCCATTTCAAAGTTAGTCATACCAGAGAAAATATCTTTTTTGAACTTAAGATTCAAGACTTAAGACTTGATTCGATGCTTTCATGAAAATCAATAAAACATTTTTGATAACTCATTTATATGGCCTCTAATATGATTCATATTTTAAATCATTTTTCACTGCACATCTTGTTAATTTCTTAACAATTTAACATTAACATATTATGAAATAATTTACCAACTATAAATATCTTCAAAAACTTTTAAATTTAATGAAATTAGTCAGATATATGGAATTATTATAGGTTTTTTCAATAATATTCTGCTATTTGCATTAAATATCAGAATTCGTTGACCACATAGAACTATATTTTTTTATATTAAATCCTCTAAAGTTGTATCTTTTAATAATCTCTTAATAATTGATTCTCCTGGTAATGGTTTACCACTATATAGTGTTTTAGCTGCATCTTTTTAAATTACCACACCATGTGATTTTAACCATTTGATTAAAGGGATAATAAATATAAAAGGTGCGTTTAACCCATTCCCCTAGGTGGTCTTTCACTTATTACAAGCATTGATGCAAAAATATTTATAATATAAAGAAAATTTTTCTTTTTGCGACTTTGATTTATTTTGGAATATATTGTGATAACATTTAATAAGTTGCTTAATTAGTATTATATTTTATTATTTATAAATTATTAGATATTCAGTAAATAAATTTAGTAAAGGAGATGACAAAACACTTGAATATAACAAGATATTAAACCTTCAAGTTGTTTTTAATTTTTCTTAAGAGAGAGGTATTTTATGTCAACTATAGTTGTTGTAAAAAAAAATAATGAAATTGCAATTGGAGCAGATACATTAACTAAATTTGGAGAAACAAAGCAATATCAAAAATATTTGAAATCAGATTTTAATAAAATTATTGAAATAGGAAAAGATAATTACATGGCATTAGTTGGAAATGCTTCTATAAATACTATAATCTATCGATTTATAAAAAATAATAACTATCAATTTTCATCTAAAGAAAATATATTTGAATTTGCAATAGACCTTCATAATGAATTGAAAGACAAATATTTTTTTAATCCAATATTCGATGAAGATGATGAGTTTGAATGTTCACGTTTTGAATGCTTAATAGCAAATCCACATGGCATATTTGGGATAGATGCATATCGATATGTTGAAGAATATACTCAGTTCTTTTCTTATGGATCAGGGTATAAATACTCTTTAGGAGCTATGCAGGCGACCTATGATATTGCTGATTTATCAGCTAAGGATATAGCATTAAAAGGATTAAATGCAGGTGTTGAATTTGATCCTAATAGTGGAAACCCTTTAGAATTACATAGTTTTTCAATTAAATAAGTTATTTAAGAATGTGAGATATTTTTAAGGAGCTAAAAATATCTTTTAGAGTACAAAAGACTGGAAGTTTGTGTTCCAGTCTTTTTAACAGGGAAGAATCTCTAACCTAAACCATATATCTATAAAGATCTTCCCTCACTGGTGTATGAAGTCTATATGTTATTTCTACAGCTTTTTTGTCTGTATTCTCCATAATAAACTCTTTAGGCTCTCCAATAGTGTTTATTTTACCAAGATAATAAAACTCCTTTGATACCTTGTCATCCTTATTTTTTCTCACAAATAAACTCATTTCTACATTGTCTTTTTCAGCGTTATATGCTTGCAAAACATCTGGAGAATTTTTTGTTCTTCCTGATTTAGATATAGCAATTATTCGTGATGGTGATAAAAATCTATCTTCATAATTTATAGTAGAACTGATGTCTTCTCCTTTATCATAGTTAATAAATACTGGATAAGTTTTGGTTTTTCTATTAAACTTATATCCACCTATATTTGTTGCTACTTCGCACTTTTCCCACTCTAAAAGTCTGCATACATCCTCATAAGTGTATTTTTTATATAAGACAAAGTTTGTTTCCATATATCTAGCACTATAATCTTTTTCATATCTGTTTATACCAAAGTCTATAACCTCTTTCACAATATTTGCAAAACTTTGATTATGCAGTTTTTCTTTAAATACCTTGGATATTTTATAATCCTCATTGTCCTGCTCTAAAAAAATACATTTTTCATATGTATTCTTCCCTGTTCCCGAAGGAAACTCATTGGTGAGTACATTTACTATTGAAGTAGCTGTACTTTCTTTAAAGTCTATATTGTATATTTCCTTTAATGATTCCTTTAACCTTGACAATGCTTTAGTCTCAATTTCCATAAGCTGCTTTATCATAAGTAATTCATGTATTCTTTTTCCTGAAGCAATTTTTTTAGATATAAATTCTACAAACAGTTCTTCAGTATTATCTAATTGGATACTATACTCTTCTTCATATTTAAGTAAAAATTTATGATAGGAGCCTAGACTATTATTTTCAAAAATTCTCAATGGATCTATGGACTCATATGTATCAAAGTCCTGCAGACTTGGTATTTTGCCGAGTTTTTCTTTAAGTTTTATGTAATTATCTTTAATGAAACTAACTTGATTGAATTTCACCTTATCAATAGATTCAAAAATACGCTTTTTTGAGATTTTATCAAAGTTAATAGTAGAGCAGCCTGGAATCACTCTATTTCCTTCCATAACATACTTTCTAACATTATCTTTATTGAAAGTTCTATCACCAGAAAGAGCTATTGGAATTAAAAAGTTACTATCATAGTTTCCAACAAAATCGATTACAACAACGTATTCCTTATCATTGTATTTTCTAAGTCCTCTTCCTAATTGCTGTACAAATATTATTGCTGACTTCGTAGCTCTCAACATAATTACTTGATTTACACAAGGTATATCAACACCTTCGTTAAAAATGTCAACTGTAAATATATAATCTAAAGAGTTCTCTATTTCTTCTTGCTCTAATCTTTCAATTGCATTTTCACGTTCTTTTTGATTATTGTCCCCTGTTAATGCAAGTGTATTATATCCTCTATTATTGAATTTATTTGATAATTCCTTTGCCTCTTCTTTATTGCTGCAAAATATTAACCCCTTTACTCTATCTCCACAGTAACCATAAAAATCAGCTTTTTCAATTATATGTTCTACTCTTTGATCTTGTACTAGATATTTAAACTCTGTATTTTCATCTACACCCCTACCATCAATAGATATATCTTCTATACCAAAATAATGAAATGGGCAAAGTAAATCTTCTTCTAAAGCTTGTTGAAGTCTTATTTCATAAGCAATATTATAATCAAACATTTCAAAAATATTAAAATCGTCATTTCTTTCTGGTGTAGCTGTCATTCCTAATAAAAATTTAGGTTTAAAGTGACTCACTATCTTTTGATAACTCACCGCCCCTGCCTTATGAACTTCATCTATTATAATGTAATCAAACTCTGTATTTTTAAAACTATATAGAATTTCATCTTTACATAAAGTTTGCACAGTAGAAAAAACAAACTCTTTATCAACTTCTTTATGATTACCTGAAAGTATCCCCATGGTTTTAGTATCACCAAAAACATTTTTGTAGCTTTCTAAAGCTTGTTTTGCAATTTGTTCTCTATGTACAATAAACAAAGCCTTTTGTGGATTAACATTTCTTAAATCAAAGGCTGATAGATACGTTTTTCCTGTTCCAGTTGCAGAAATTAATAATGCTTTTATTTCACCCTTTTCCCTAATATTATCTAGAGATTTGATAGCTGATACTTGCATTTTATTTGGTTTTAATTTGTACTGGACAATTGATGGTACTTTGCTCTTTCTTGTGTATTCTCTTTGCTGATGATATATCTTTTCGTATGTTTCTATCCATTCTATAGTTAACTCATTAGCTTCTTCCCACATTACTTGAAAATCATTTATAACCTCTTCAGTTATTGCACCTTCTTCTAATGAAGATACTTTTACATTCCATTCTTTATTTTTTGTTAATGCTGTTTGTGTAAGATTTGAACTTCCAACAATAATTTTATAACATTCACTATGTCTAAAAATATATCCTTTTGTATGAAAGCTCTCCTTATCATATAATTTTATTTTAAGATTTGAAAATTCCAACAATCGCTTCAATGCCTTAGGTTCGCTAAAATTCAGATAATCCGTAGTTAAAATTTGTCCCTTAACACCTTTATCCTCTAGATCTTTTAAAGTCTGTAACAAAGGAGTTATCCCGCTGCATGTAATAAATGCAACAGATATCATGAACTCATTACAGCTTTCAAGCTCCGAAATAATATTACTTAGAATCTTATTTCCTTGTTTATAATCATTTACTAATAGTTTAGGCATTAAGGCTAGATTACCCTCAACAGAATTATCGATTAACCCTTTTTCAGCAGATATTAATAACTCTTCTTTTATATTAATGTTACTATCTTCTATTGACTTAATTTCTAAACTTGATATACCTTCTAGTTTATTTTTAGTAATCATTTATTAATCACCCACAATTATTTGAAATTATTTAACTCTTTCATTAATTCTTCTACAGCCGGAACATCAGCTGGTGCCCAATTCAATGAACTTAGATAATCTCTTTTCAACCAAATTAAAGCCCCATGTTCATTATCTACTGGTGTTCCTTCTATTATTTTGCATTTAATTGTTATTAAATTCACTATGAATTTATCATATTCATGTGTGTAATCATTAAAAACCTCAAAAGCTTCTACTCTGCAGCCTAATTCTTCCTTTATTTCTCTTTCTATAGCTTCTTGTAGGTTTTCTCCTTCTTCTACCTTTCCTCCTGGGAATTCCCATAGATTAGGTATTGGCATTATTAATGATCTTAGAGCGCATAATATCTCATTATTAGTGTTTTCTATTATTGCACCTACTACTTTTATTTTTCTCTTCATATCGTACCACCTCCTGATTATTTTATCAGATTATTGGATAATAACCTAGGTCTTAAGTTAAATTCTACTTTTGTGCGGCATAAAAAAAGCTATAACCATAGTTATTCAATGATTTTTAGTATAACTTGGTTTATAGCTTCAATATACCTAATAAATGTTCTATTTCTTATTATCAATTATATATCTCATAGCTTCTTCTAAATCTTCTATATCCAAAATGTTCTCGATTATTCTTTTCAATTCATCATGGTTGGCTTCGGCAATCCTATGTTTAGTATCATCATTAATCACTATAAACTTTTTTGTGAGCAACTTTATTACCATTTCCACATCATTTAATCTTGCTTCTTCCTTTTCTTCTTTTCTTCCTTTTCTTCTTTTCTTCCTTCTTTTCTTCCTTTTTCCTCAATCTTAGGATCATAAAAACTCTTCACCATTACTTTTACCTCCTTCTCGATATTAGTATATTTTCCATATATATCATTATCCGGAATATCCGTACCTTCTTCTAAAACTATAACAAATGGTTCTGGTAATCTAATTGTTATCACTTCATTTAAATTTGAAAAATCAGCCTTTTCAATAGCTTTTTCAAATCCATATCTAAATAATCTTTATCTTGCTTACTATACCTTACATCTGATTCTTCTTTTACTAAAGTACAATACTGCTCAATACTATAAACCATAGACTATCCTCCATTAGATTTAATATAATCATAAGAGGCACGTTTCACTAATTTGTGAAACGTGCCTTTCAAGTTATCTTATATCCTTATTCTGTTTATTTCTTTCTATCATTTTATACTATTTTTTCAGAGTCAGCTTCTCTTTATTCAGCATAATGTAAGATGGTCGAGTCACCCTTATAGAGTGAATGCCAGTGCGCACTGCTTGCTTTACTTTCCACAACACTTTTTATACTTCTTCCCGCTTCCACATGGACAAGGCGCATTCCTTTCAACCTTTTCCTCTTTTTTGATCGTTTTACCCTCTCTTATTAGCTTCTCAGCGGCTCTTTCTCTATCTCTTACTTGTTCAAATAATTTCAGATACTCCTCAGTCATGAACTCATCAATATTCATTTCTTCGTAGAATGTTTTTCTAGCAAATTCCTTTTCCATGTCATATTCATCTTGGGCAATAGAATCAGCTTTTACCCAGTTGAAAATAAACGCGTACTTCCATGCACCATTCCCAATGGTCTTGAATACCAACATTCTTTTTTCTCTAATTATTTCAAGGGACTCAAAGTACATACTCTGGGTAATAAACCTATTTTCATATAAAAAATCATAAACATAATGCATTCCATATACCATTGTCATAGCACTTAAAGTATTTTCTGTGAACATTCCAAACTTCTCTGCAAGATGCCTATCGTAACTCTCGTTCTCAATTCTAAATATTGATTCAATATTTTTACTAACTATCTCAATATCCTTGTTATTACCAAAATACATAAACATATCATTCCATATATCTGAACTCGTTTTAAAATTGATATTCTTTCCATACATATACTTATTAAAATGAAGTTCCAATTTACTCAAGATATCAACAATTCTTAAATTTTGACTTGAAGATATAACGTTATTAGTATCCTCTTTGAGAGTATTAAATATTAAATCAAATTTCTCATACATATTATAATCGTATTTATCCATATACTCTAAATAATACTCTCTATCCGGAATTTTGTTGTTTTGTATATCAATGTATATATTCTGTATAACATTCATGAGTATATACTCTGTCAATTCTATCTCTGATCCCGCAATCAAATCCTCTGAACCTTGGATATTATTGAATATTTTTTCACTAATACCAACAACAAATTCATCAAACCCACAACAACTTAACTTCTTTAGAACTATTAGTAACTCATCATAACTTTTGTCTGGATTAGTGAGAAAACTTCCTAGTTGTTTTTCCACATTCCATTCGTTCTTATTACCATTTTGAATATAATAATCAATAATGTATTTCTCTATATAAAATAAATCCTTTTCCTTAAGCTGTGGATTTAAATCATTTATCATATTGTATATCCTAATCATCTCACCAAATCTTTTATCTCTAAAAAGCTCAGCAAATATTTCTATCACAAAATCCATTATTTCAATTTCTTCAATGAATTCACTGTCTAACTTCTGATTAAGAGTATTAATAACATACGCATTTCTCTCTTCATGCTTCAACTCCTCATATTTTTCGAACCACTTTTCTGCATTTTTAGTGTTAATCATCATTCTGTCTTCCTTTCCAAAGTTTTTATTTTCATTCTTATCATGTTTTCTTAATGCTTCTTCCTATGATATTATACAATCATAGTGTTTGAATTTACTTGAATAAAGCGTCTTTAGCATGATATGTTATGCCTTTTGTCGCCACGCTCTTCTCTCCTTTAAGTTAATTATTAGCTTTTTTCTTTTGATAATTATAACATCTATTTTTAGATTATATACGTAAAATGAAGATCTAAACATCAAAAATCTCAATCTGATTGCTTAAAACATATTCAATTTAATTTTTCACAATATCATCATCTAAACATATAGCAATACTATTAGAAATAAACCACCCTCCAGGTTTCAACCTCTGTTGAATGATTTCTTCTTCATTTTCATTTAATAGAAACTGATAGAATTCATCATCTTCATTAGAAAATTCCTCCCAATATATTTAATGTCTTACTTATAGTATTGACATATCATATTGCTCCTAAACATTTGTTCGCATTAATTTCCACCTAAAAAAATACACTCAAGATGATATTTCATTGAGTGTATTTTTGTTATTTTCTATTTTAAGTTGCGTCACTAATTAATTTTAATAAATTATTTCTTCCACAATATCATCATCTACATCTGCTCCCATTCTTTCTTCTATTTCCTTTAAGGGGTCAGACCCATTTAATTTATAGTTATTTCAATATTTGTTACATAAAACTCACTTATTCCTTCGAATCCTGAATCAAAGCCTATTATTACGTAAGCTTCACCATTTTCATTAGTTGTTATTTCAACTGTATGCTCGAAAGACTTTAATTCAAAACTATCATCTATTGAATCTATTTTTTCAACATTTCCAATTACAGTCATGTCTTTACCTGAGTCAGATTGTGATCCTGTGTCTATATTCATTCTATAGTAATCAAATAAACCTTCATCAACTATCTTAGATTCAGGTGCTATGTTTGTCATACCAGCTTTAACATATATACTTGATCCAGGAGAACCACCTATGCCCATCATTCCACCTGGTACGTTAGTAGCTAAATCAAAATTTATTTCCATATTATATGTTGTATTAGGTTCAAGCCCATAATCGGTACCCAATTTTTTTGTAACGTACATGAATAAATCATCACTATGATTGTTTCCTGTTAACATTAACCCATTACTATCTAAATCAGGTATATTAGAATGTTTGAATTCTACTGAATAATCCGATTCTACATGATTGATAGGTAAATCAGCAAATCCACCTTCCCAGTCCATAGCATCATTTTCAAAAGTGAATTTCATTTCTTTTGTTTTAGTAGTTTTATCGTTATCAAGTAACTCTAAAATCCACCCATCGTATTTATTAACGCTTTCTTTATCTTTATACCAAATATCTAATATGTATTGATCATCTTCATATGTAGAAAGCGGAATATCAAACTCTGTTATATAATCATCTGTTAAAGTAATCCATTCATCTGTTTTATGATTATATAAGAATAGCTTGTATACTTGATTTCCTTCTGAATTACTTGTAAAGTGTACTGTACCATCCTTCATTTCAATTGAATAATCTAAATTACCTTTATTTACTGGGTTATAGTTAACTTTAAACTCCTTTTGAGCATCAAAAGCACCAAAATCACTTGAGTACTTACCATCACTATCACTTTTCTTAACTCTTACAATGAATGTGTTTTCACCAGTTTTAAAATCAAAATCTTTCATATTAACTTTAAACATTTCCTCAGCATCAACAGATGAAGACCATCCTTTTGTTGTTAGAGAACCGTCAGCAGTTTTACATAATAATTGATATTCAACCTTACCTTCGTATCCATCCTCTAAATCAATAAAAAATTCCATTTCCTCGGCAGTTGTTATAGGTCCTTGATTGAGAAGAATTCTTTCAATTTTAAATTGGTTATCTAAATTGGGTATACCATAACTAGTGTCCTTAAAAGTAGAAAAACATGCTAATAATGCTATATTAGCAGCAATAAATTTCTTTAATCTTTTGTTCATATCAATTCACCTCGTATTATTAAAGTTGATTACATATATTTATACGATTGAAAATGTAAAAAGTTATATTAAATTTTTCGTTTATTTTGAAAAATAAAAAATAAATATCCCATAGATACTTAACATAATTGGAATTCAAGTCCAAATTTCTTGTTGATACTTGTTGATAATGGCAAAGAAAAAAATCACTTAATTTGAATGATACAATTGATTATTGTAAACCTTTTATCAAAAGAAATTCTAAAAAATGTTCTCATAATAATCCTTCATTTTCACCATTTGGACTGAACTTGCTACTTACTACAATTAACCTTGGGGCTGTCACACTTAAAATAAATTCTACAACATATTGTATTAATAATTGATTTATAATCCAATATGTTGTAAGTAATTTTCTTAATGCGACAGCCCCACTAATAAAAAGAAACTATATCACTTATTATTTAGTGCTACAGCTTCTTTTCTATCTATTTTTTTAATAATATTTCTGGTTTACTTTTTATTCCTTTAAGTCCAAAATTTCCATAGATTTCACTAACTGTTCCTGCTGTTATAAATGCATCAATTTGTTCTTTTTTAATAAATTCCATAAGATAAGAAAATTCATTTCGTGTCATTAAACTTTCAATTTCAAACTTGTCCTCATATTGTAATCCACCTTTAATTGGATATAATGTTGCACCACGGTGCATATCTTCTACTATAAATTTACGAATCAACTTGTAATCTTTAGATATAATACAAACCCTTTTTCTAGCATTAAATCCTATCATAAAGTGATCCAATATTACTCCATTAAGATAAGTTCCAATTAATCCTATGATTACTGTTCTTATATCATACACAAAAATTGCAGTACAACAAATAAGTGCTCCTGCAATAGTAACTGATGAGCCTAAATCAACATGAAAATATTTATTTACAATTTTAGCTATAATATCCAAGCCACCAGTTGATGCATTGCGTCTAAATAAAATTGTTTGTGCAAAACTAAGAATCAACACAAAACACAAAAGATCTAACCACTGATCCTGCATGAATGATTGTTTAATTGGACATAATTTTTCTAGTATAGCAAGCATAGGTGACAAAATTAACGCTGCATATACAGTTTTAACACCAAATTCTTTCCCAATAAGAAAGTAAGATAAAATTAACAAAAATGCATTTATAATAAAAGTTAATACCGGCAATGATATTGATGTAAAACATATTCTGAATCTATTTAAAACATCATCCAGTAATTCCCACATAAAATTTATATTCAAATCATTAAAAGTGTGATACTATATTATTGATAACACTCTTTTGATTTTTTCTCCTTGTGATTTCGTCGTTATAAGGATACTACAAAATCATTTGGAGTGTTATCTTTTTTTATAAATTTATTGGAGAACTTTTGACTGTCCAGTACTTTTATAATTATAGGTTAATTGCTTCTGTATATCCTGATTGCACAGCTTGTATAATTCTTCCTAGCTCATTTGAATCTCCTATAACTTTTAAATTCTCAAAGTTATTTTTTAACTCTTCTATCATCTGATTGTTTGATCTAATTCCTAATGAAAGAATTATATGCTCTGTTTCTTTTTCAATCACTTCATTGTTCTTTAGATTTTCAAGAACTATTTTTTCATGAGTGATCTTTTGTAATTTATGGCTAGGTAACATTTCTACTTTATGCTTCATAAGTTTCATTAATACGTCCATACGATTTGGTGCATATATACCATCACCGATTTTCTTCAACATCTCAACAATAATAACTTGATTTCCTTGTTCTGCTAAAAACTCTGCTGTCTCAAGTCCTGTCATACCAGATCCGATTACAGCAACCTTTTTACCTTCTAATTTTACTTTTCCCTTCAATATTTCTGGTACAGTATGAACATTTTCACCTTTTACACCATCGATTGGAGGAACAATAGGGCTAGATCCTGCTGCTACAAATACTGCATATGGATTTAATGCTTTTATTTCTTCTACAGTTGCTTCTGTATTTAATCTTATCTCTACCCCAAGTTTTTTAAGCTGTTCCATCTCATAATCTATAAACCATGTGATCTTTTCTTTTTTAGGAGGTTTATTAGCAAGCTGTAATTGTCCACCTACTTCATATTCTTTTTCAAAAATTACAACCTTAAATCCTCTCATAGCTAATACTCTAGCAGCTTCCATACCACTAGGACCTGCACCTACAACTGCAATCCCTCTTCCGTCACCATCTTTTTTAATATCTTTAATCTCTAATTCTTTTCCAGCTTCCGCATTTAAAGAACATGATATAGGCTTGTGATATGCAACACTTTCTATACAAGTTAAGCAAGATATACATTTTCTAATTTCATTTTCTCTACCTTCTCTAGCCTTATCTGCCCACTGAGGATCTGCTACTAATCCTCTTCCTAAAGCTACAAAGTCTGTAACTTCATCTTCTAATAATTGTTCTACAAATGCTGGTTCTCTTAAAACTCCTGCTGCTATAATAGGTATATTCACCTCTTGTTTGATTGCCTTTGCTAGATGTTTTCTCCAACCTTGTGCATAAGAAGTAGGCTCGATTACTGTATGTGAAGTAATGTAAACACCTGAAGATACATTAATCGCATCAATTCCTAATGTTTCTAAATGCTTAGCAATTTTAATACCTTCTTCCAGCTCAATTCCCTGTTCTTTAATACCAAATTGTTTTAAGAATTCATCTACTGAAACTCTTACACTGATTGGATAATCTTCTCCACATTCTTTTCTAATGCCCTTGATGATTTCAGCAAGAAATCTCATTCTATTTTCAAAGCTTCCACCATATTCATCAGTTCTCTTATTTGAATAAGGACTTAAGAATTCATTTAAAAGATATCCATGAGCCGCATGTAATTCAACCCCATCTATGTTAGCTGCCTTTAATCTTACTGCTCCTTGAATAAATTCTTGTACTAAATCTTTTACTTCCTCTGTTGTTAATTCTCTTGTCTCTTCTCTACAAACTACACAAGGAATAGCACTAGGTCCAACAACTGTTCTTCCTCCATTTATATTAGAAAAAGTTTGTCTACCTGGATGTGCTAATTGCACAAATACTTTTGCATCATGCTTATGGATAGCTTTTGAAAATTTCTTTAATGGTTCTACATGCTCATCTTTTGTTATAGAAAGCTGATATGGTTCCATTGTTCCATGTTGTTCATTTATTTTTGTTGCACCTACTATAATCAGTCCTACACCATGTTTTGCTCTTTCTTCATAAAAAGAAATCACTTCATCTGTTAATGCTCCATCTCTTTTTGCCATTCCAGAGCTCATTGGTGACATAACCACTCTATTTTTTAAAGTTAATTTTCCTATCTTTCCTTCTGAAAATATTTTATTATACTTCATTTTATCCTCCTAGCAGAATTGTTTATTGTTAAATATATAACTAAATAACACATAAAAAAAAGGGGAATCCTATGCATTACAAGGGATGTCATGGGTTCCCCAATTACTAATTTATTGATATTAAAACTTAGTAGCTTAATGCTTCTGCAAATGCTTGAATACGTGTACGTGCTTGCTCATTGTTTTGCATCTGTTGATCTATCTCTAAATAGAGTATAGGAATATCTTCATTTTCAAGCTCTTGCTTATATATAGGATAATCATATTCTTCAGGATCACAGAATTTCATCATACATACAACAACCCCATCTGCATCAGTTTCTTTAACTAAATCAATCAACATTTGACCACGCTTTTTATCTGCATCAAAGGCCAATGAACATCCTTCTAAATTAGACCATTGTCTAGCTAAACTCTCCATAGGAGACTTTCCTTCTGGTACATCTGTTCTAAATTGTCTTGATTCTTGTGCTAAGTCATCTCCTACTACAGTTAACTTATTTTCTTCAAATATGTCTAATAATTCATTTGGTTCAGCCATTATACCTGTTAAAATAACTTTTTTACCATTCCATTTAACTTCAGGTTGTTCTTTAAGTTTAGTAATTAATTCTTTAACCAATTCAGTGTGTTTAGCCTTATCCATAAAGAAAGCACTCTTCATAACTAAATGTCTCTTTGCTGGTGTAATTATTTCAGGATATTTACAAGCTACTGTGCTAAATTCTCTCATAACTTTACGATATTCATTGTAAATATCTATACTGTTACTAATTGCCTCGTCACTAATTTCATGACCAGCTATTTTTTCAAGTTTCTTTCTTATATTTTCATATTGACTAACTAAGAATTGAACACCACCTTCAATTTGCCTATTTTGTGGATGAACAAGAGGAATAAATTCAACATTAGGTATTACAACTTCCCAGTTTTGCCCTATGCATTTTAAAGTATCACAAAGTGCTGGAATAATAACTGCCGAAAGATCATCATATACGCCTTTCATTCCAAATTCTAAACAAGATTGCATTATTGAACATGCAAAAGCAGGTAATTGTGATTTTGCTGAAGCAATATCAGTTTGTCCACCCCAAATTCCTACTGGTAACATACCAGCTGCATGAACAATCTCTTCAGGACAATATACTGGCAAACACCCTATTGCTTTATTTCCTGTTTCATTTATAAAATCCTTAACTGCTTTTTTAGGATCGATAACAACCTCATTCATTTGAGATAAAACATTTTCTATATTATTCATTTTTCCCACCTGCCTCTTTTTTCATATCTTCCATTACTTCAACTAAGCCTTGAATTCTAGTCTCAAATTGAGCTTTAGTAAAGCTTCTAGGATCAGCTTGATCACCATCAAATCCTACATAAGGTTTACCTGTATTCTCCAACACTCCTCTTTGCATTTCATACTGCATAAAATCCATTAACTTACAGCTGCGGTTCATATGATATATTGCTCCATCACACTTGAATTTTCTCATAACTTCAGTTCTCTGATCTATTTGATTCTTTAAATTATTATTATTTGCTATAGCACAGTATGCTCTTGCCATTCCATCAAGATCATTTGCTTCATATTGAATAGCCCATGCATCTGCATAAATACTACCAGTCATGTTTATTCCAAAATTGTTTAGAGATTTTAATTTATATCCAATGTATGTCCAGCAAGGTATTCCATCAAACATAATTCTATGCTCTTCTTCCCCTCTAAAACTACTTTTACCAGTTCTTATATTTTCTTCAAGTTCTTGTGATAACGTCTTAAATATCTCTGCCGTTTCTTTCTTACCACGTGCGCAAACTTGAACTGCCATATAGTTAAACATTTCAAAACCACTCATTGGAGCTGGATCTACATCTGTATAGCTCATAGCTTTTTTCCACCATTTACCTGACTCAGATGAAATCTTCATTACTTCCTCAAAACGTTTTTCATCAAACTTTTTACCACTTATTTCTTCTAATTTCTTAATTGCAACTTTAAACTGTTCCTTGACATAATCAATACTTTCTTGAGTAACATCATATTCAGTATTATATGGTGTATCTATCATAATCATTGGTATATTAAGTTCTTTAGCAATATTTTCATACCACTTAATAACTTGATTACAAATATTATTACAGCAAAGAATAAAATCAGGTTGAGGCATGTTTAAGCTATTACATTTTTTCAGTTCTACATAAGCTAAGTTAACTCTAGCATATGAGCACAAATCAATAGAGTAACCTTTACTCTCTGCTACTTCACACAATTCTAAAGATTCATGTCTAGCTGCAACTGCTGCTGCGTGATTTTCAGGATACACAACTTGTAGTCCAAATGTTTCTGCAAATTCTTGTGGAAATATGGAAGTTGACCATCCTACAGGCTCTCCATTTTTCTTTGCCTCCATAGCATCTGCATAAGTTTTAGCTAATAATTGGTTTACAAGGTCTTTTGCTCTTACCTTCTCACCCATAATTCAACACTCCTTTAATTTAATTTAATTTAATATCACATATGACATATCTATAAATAATCTACTTATTAATTTCTTCCCATGCAATTAGTGCTGCACCTATAGCTCCTGTTAATTGAGCATATTCAGATACTGCTACACTTATATTTAGCTCTCTTTCCATGGACTTAACAACTCCAGTATTTTGAGCTACTCCGCCACTCATAACTACATCAGCTTGTATTCCTACCCTTTTAGCAAGACTAGCTACTCTTCTTGCTATTGATGTATGAATACCTGCTGTAATATCTGCTCTACTAGCCCCTGCTGATAAATGAGATATGACTTCTGATTCAGCAAATACTGTACAAGTACTGCTAATAGTCACTTCTTTTGTAGATTTAGCAGACAACTCACCTAAATCATCTGTTTCTACTTCCATAATCTTGGCCATTACATCTAAGAACCTTCCTGTTCCAGCAGCACACTTATCATTCATAACAAAATTTAAGAGCCTACCTTTTGAATCTAACTTTAAGGCTTTAGCATCTTGACCGCCTATATCAATTATAGTTCTAGCATTGGGAAATATATGGTGAACACCTTTTGCATGACAGCTTAATTCACTTATTTGCTTATCAGCTTTATCAAAATTCATTCTTCCATAGCCAGTAACAATAGTTCTTTTTATATTTTCCTCATTTAAACCTGATTGCTGAAATAATTCCTGTAAAACTCTGTTTGGTCCACTTGTACCAGTACCTACATTAATAATACTCTTAGCAATAATTTCTTCACCATTCTTTAAAATTATTCCTTTAGATGCAGTAGAACCTATATCTATACCCATAGTATACATTTAACAACATCCTCTCATTTTCTTTAATATGAAACTACCTATTTTTGTAATATATTTTGTAATCTTTACCACTTAATAGCCTTATTACTCTTCATTTCGTCAATCTCCTCAGATGAATATCCTACTTCTAAAAGCACATCTTTTGTATGTTCACCTATTTTAGGTGCTTTGTTAAAGTCTGGTAATCCTATATTTTTAAACTTAACAGGTGTATTAACTAACACTCCTGTATTACCATTTTCATACTCTACCTTACGTAAGTAATCATTAGCCCAAGCTTGTTCGTCTTCAACTATTTCCTCCCAAAGTTGTACCTTTTCAAACGGTAAATCTGCTTCATTTAAAATCTTTGTCCATTCTGCTAAATCTTTTTTAGCAAATTGTTCTTCTATAATATTAACCATATCATCAGTATGTTTTGATACAGCTTTAATCGTATTGTAATTTTCATCATTAACTAAATCTTCACGACCAATAGTTTTAACGAACTTTTCGAAATATTTGTTATACTCTATAACCGCTATTTGAACCCATCTTCCATCTTTACATTTGTACGAATTCATTAATGGACTATTAGGCTTCTTTCTAGTCACTGGCCAATTATTCCCATATTGAGAAGATGGAATCATTGATGACATACCAAACATAGCAGTATGATAAAGACTTACTGTAACCTCCTCACCTTTTCCTGAATGTTGTTTTCTATAAAGTGCTGCGCATATACCTGCTGCTAAATACATTCCTGCTTGATGATCTCCAAATCCAGCTGCTGGGTTTAAAGGAGCTGTATCTTTTTCCATAAGTGTACCCATTACTCCACCTCTAGCATAGTAAGCAGTATAATCAAAACCAGGTTTGTCCTTGTCTGGTCCATTTTCCCCATAACCTAAGATTTGAGCAAAGATTATATGTGGAAATTTTTCAGAAAGTTGTTCATATGATAATCCATTTCTTTTTAGTGCAGCGGTTCTATTATTTGTAATAAATACGTCAGCACTTTCAATAAGTTTATAAAGTGCCATCTTGCCTTCTTCAGATTTTACATTTAAGGAAATTCCTCTTTTATTTGAATTTACAGTTTCATGAATAGGATTTTCTTCTTCTCCTATAGGCATTTTAAAAATAACACCAGCAGTTCTTGCAGGATCTCCAAAAGGCGCTTCAACTTTAATAACATCAGCTCCCCAATCTGCTAAAACTTTTGCACAAGTCGGTCCTGCAAGAAACGTTGATAATTCTATAACTTTTACCCCACTTAAAAGTTTCTCATTATTTTTCATTAATCATCTCTCCTTTAATTCTTCATTTATCGTAATGTAATATTTTAGAGTTGAAATTTTATCTAACTAAAATTTTTATTTCCTACTAGCTTGTCTTATATAAAGACACAAATTTAGTCAATTAATTCAAAAACTGCTGCTGCACCCATACCACCACCGATGCACATGCTTACAATACCGTATTTGTTATTTCTACGTCTCATTTCTGAAAGAAGTTTTGCTGTTAAGAATGAACCTGTACATCCTAATGGATGGCCTAAAGCAATAGCACCACCATTTGGATTTACTTTTTCAAAATCAAGATCTAGCTCATTAATACATGCTATAGATTGTGAAGCAAAAGCCTCATTTAATTCTATTAAGTCTATATCATCTTTTTCTAATCCTGCAATTTTTAAAGCCTTTGGAATAGCTTTAATTGGACCAATTCCCATTACTTCAGGGTTTACTCCTGCAACAGCAAATGATCTAAATACAGCTAAAGATTTTATTCCTAATGCTTCTGCCTTTTCTCTTGACATAAGTAATACTACGGCAGCACCATCGCTCATCTGTGATGCATTTCCAGCTGTTACAGTACCATTCACTTTAAACACTGTTCTCAGCTTTCCAAATCCATCCAAACTAGTCTTAGTTCTAACTCCTTCATCTTTATTAAAGATGAACCTTTCATTTTTTTCGTTAATTGCTTCTATAGGAATTATTTCATCATCAAATTTTCCTTCAGCTTGTGCTTTTGCAGCTCTTCTATGACTTTCTACTGCAAATTCATCCTGCATCTCACGTGTTACATTATATTCTTCTGCAACCTTTTCTGCTGTCAATCCCATAGACATATACGCCTCTGGTCGATTCTGCATAAGATAAGGATTTGGAGCAATAATATTTCCTGACATAGGAACAGTACTCATAAATTCTACCCCACCAGCCAATACAACATCTGCTTGACCAGCCATAATACTATTTGCTCCAATGGCAATAGTTTGAAGTCCTGATGAACAAAATCTATTCACCGTTTGACCTGGTACACAATCTGGTAATCCAGCTCTCATAGCTACAATCTTAGCTAAATTAAATCCTTGTTCCGCTTCTGGAAATGCACACCCTAACACAAAATCTTCAATTTCCTCAGTATTTAATTGTGGTACTTTATTTAAAACTCCATTTATAACCTGAGCTACAACATCCTCTGGCCTTGTATATTTAAGTTTTCCTTTTGGAGCCTTTCCCACTGCTGAACGCCCATATGCTACAATAACTGCTTCTCTCATTCTAATACCTCCATTAATTCCTTAGTGGTTTTCCATTACGTAACATGTACTCTATTCTCTGTAAAGTTTTCTCTTCTCTACAAAGACTAACAAAAGCTTCTTTTTCTAATTGAAGAATATATTCTTCACTAACTGTAACACCATTTGGAACGTCTCCACCTGTTAATACATAAGCAATCTTATTTGCAATATGTGCATCATATTCAGAGATAAATCCGCCTCTTAACAAGAAGTCAAGATTAAACTGTAGTGCAGCTCTTCCTGTTGTGCCTAGCACAGGAATTTCTTTTTTTTGTAATGGTTTAAAACCACTCTCAGCAAGATAAAGCACTGTACGTTTAGCTTCATCTATAAGATATTCTTTACTCATTACAACTTGATCTGAATTTCTCATAAATCCTTTTTTCATTGCATCGTGAGCACTGCTTGATACTTTACCCATAGCAATATTTTGCCAAGCTTTACGTAAATGAGTTATAATTTCACCTGTAGGTGCTTTTTCTAATCCTTCCATACAGCGGATTAATAATTCTTTTATTCCTCCACCTGCTGGAATAAGACCAACACCTGTTTCTACTAATCCCATATAAGTTTCAGCATGAACTGCTGCTTTATGTGCATGCATAGCTATTTCTGCTCCTCCACCTAGCGTCATTCCATAAGGAGCGGCAACTATCGGTTTTTTGCAATATTTTAATGCCATGTTAGCTTTTTGTAAGTTATCAACCATTTTTTCAATAGTTATAAATTCTTTATTAGCAGCTAATTCTCTTACAACTGCAAGGTTTGCTCCTGCTGAGAAATTCTTACTTTGATTTCCTATAACTAATCCTTTGTAGTTCTTTTCTACCTCTTCTACAGCTATATTAATCATTTCTATAACATCATCTGTTATTGTGTTTCCTTTTGTTATAAACTGAAGGCAAAGAACTCCATCTCCAATATGAACTAAAGATGCCCCTTCATTTCTTTTGATGACTGTATTTTTAACTGCTGAAATTGTTATATAAGGAGTTTCAATGTTATCTGCATCATAAAACTTAGTGTTTCCAGCTGCTATTCTATCTTCGATCCACTGTGGAAGAGAGTGTCCCTCTGCTTTCATTCTTTCAACTGCTTTTTCAAATCCAATAGCATCCCAAATAGCAAAAGGTCCTAATTCCCAATTGAATCCCCACATCATAGCATTATCTATTTCTTTATAATTGTCAGCTATTTCTGGAACTTTACTAGCGCTGTATAATAAAACATTCTTTATAAGTTCCCAAGCAAATTTATTTTCTTCAGCCTCTCCAAAAACTATAGCTTCAAACTTATTAGATTCTTTATTAGCTTTTTCTACAGCTTCAATTTTTTCTTTAACTACTGAAACATATTCTCCCTTTTCTATATCCCATACAAGAGTTTCTCTACCTTTTTCTGTCTTTATCTTTTTGTAGAACCCTTGTTTTGTTTTATCTCCTAAATGTCCTTTTTCAATTAAATCTGTAACAAATTGAGGAACAGTAAATTTATCTTTTTCATCTTCCACGTTATTAATAACATTACCGGCAACATGGTGAAATATATCTAGTCCAACCATGTCTATAGTACGGAATGTAGCACTTTTAGGTCTTCCTACTATTGTTCCAGTTAACTGATCAACCTTCGGTATGTCATATCCATATTTTCCCATTAGTTGAATTACATTAACTAATCCATATGTTCCGATGCGATTACCAATGAAATTCGGAGTATCTTTTGCTAATACCACACCTTTACCTAATCTTCTAGTTCCAAATTCATTCATGAATTCTACTAATTCTGGTAATGTGTTTTCACCTGGGATAAGCTCAAATAACTTCATGTAACGTGGTGGATTAAAGAAGTGTGTACCTAAAAAGTGTTGTTTAAACTCTAAAGGCATATCTTCTACAATTTTATTTATTGATACACCAGATGTATTGGATGTTACTATACTTCCTGGTTTTCTAAAATCATCTATTTGTTTCATAAGGTTTTGTTTTATATCTAGTCTTTCAACTATAACTTCTATAATCCAATCACAGTCTTTTAGCATTTGCATATTATCTGTAAAGTTACCTACCTGAATCATATCCACCATATCTTTTTCATATATTGCTCTATTTCTTGGATTAGCAACTCTATCTTTTCCAGCTTGAGCAAAACGATTTCTAACTAATGGATTTTCTAAAGTTAATCCTTTAGTTTTTTCTTTATCTGTTAATTCTCTAGGTACAATATCTAAAAGGCATACTGGTATACCCGCTCCTGCTATATGAGCTGCTATTCCAGATCCCATAACTCCTGCACCTAGCACAGCTACTTTATTAATGTTAAACTTCATTAATAATACCTCTCTTTCATTAAGACTTTTTCTAATTATCCAAATATTTTACTTATTCCATGTTCATTTCTGATTCTGCTGGTGACTTGCTTATATATTTTTCCACAAATATAGCACTTAAATATATTCCCCCAGCAAGTAAACCTCCACCTAAGAGCATTATTATTCCCCATTGAACAGCATGTTCAGATACTTTCTCAACATTTAATAAACATAAAAGAGCATACATAAAGCTAACCGGATTAAGTAACGTGTGAGCTACTGGTCCAAAGAATGTTATTATGAAAATTGCTAAAGCTATATAAAGAAATAATGACCAATCAGATCCAACAACCGGTGTCATTGCAGTGAAAAATATTGGTATGAAATATCCAAAAATCAGACCTGAGATTGCACCACAAAAGATTTCTTTTAGCCTGCTTACATCGAGTCCAAAAGCAAAGAAGAAAATAGCAACAAAAAACGCTGGCCATGTGTCATGTATATGAAGCACATGAAAAAATATAGCGCATGCTGTTTGCCATATTACAAATAACATAGTACGAATAATGTGTTCTTTTGATAATAAAGTATTGTTCTCCAAAATAATCACTCCTATTTTTTATTCTTTATTTAATTTTCATTTCCAAATCCTGATATACATCAGGTACATACTATAGGTTTTCATCCTCCCCCTTACTCTTTTAATTCCCCCTTTTATTTGTGTTTTCATATTACTTAACTATAAATGTCACTCTAAATCGTTTAACTTTGTAACATTCATTTTAAGTTCTTTTACTCACTATTTTATATAAGCAATAACCGTGCCAAAATATATTAACTCTATAAACAATGAATTTAAGCCATTCTTTTATAAAAAAATACTAAAATAAAAAAGAACGTTTTTGCATAATGCAAAAACATTCTTTAGATTTTCACTTTGTATAAGGCTATTTGTTTAAATTTTTCTTACTTTTTTAATATGCAATTTTTTTTTCACAGTGCAAAAATAATATTACTCTATATCAATTTCTCCTTTTTTTATTTTTCTATAAATGGTTGATGGAGCTATTCCTAATACTTTTGCTGCTTCAACTACATTAGGTTCTTCTTTCATTGCTCTCTTTATCATCGTTTCTTCTAAAATTTTGTAAGCTTCCTTAAGAGGCATTAATTTATCCTTTAATACTTCTTCATCATTCTCTTTATCCTCATTGTGCACATCAAATCCCCTTACTATTTCATATTCTTCAATATTAATCACATGAGATTCTGCCAACACTACCAATCTCTCAATTACATTCTTTAACTCCCTTATATTCCCAGGCCACTCATGCCTATATAATTCCTTCATTACATTCTTAGAAATGGTAACATTTAAATCATATTTATTGTTGAAATGTTTAAGAAAATGGTTAACTAAAGGAAAAATGTCTTCCTTTCTTTTTCGTAGAGGAAGTATTTTCACAGGAATAACTCCAAGCCTAAAATACAAATCCTGTCTAAAACGTTTATTATCCATAAGCTGATCACTAGTAAGGTTTGTAGCTGAAATATATCTTACATTAATAGGAATAAACTTATTTCCACCTACTCGCTTTAATCCATTCTCCTGAAGTACCCTTAAAAGCTTACTTTGCATTTTAAGTGGAAGTTCTCCAATCTCATCTAAAAATATAGTTCCTCCATCTGCTTCTTCAAACAATCCTTTTTTACCTTGTTTCTTTGCTCCAGTAAAAGCTCCTTCTTCATATCCAAAAAATTCTGACTCCAATAGTTCATTGGGAATTGCAGCACAGTTAATTGCTATAAATGGTTTATCTTTTCTATAACTAACTTTATGAATCATTCTTGCCATTACTTCTTTTCCTACACCTGATTCACCCCAAATAAATATTGATGAATCTGTTTTAGAAGCTTTCCATACTATATTTAGCACTTGTTTCATTTTATCACTAGAATATATGACTTCATTTGTCCCTAAATATTCCTCTAACTCTTTTAACTTTGTAAGGTATTTGTTTTTCTGATTTTTTACTTTTTTCAGTGTCTCTTCTAAATTTATTAACTTTGTAATATCTCTACCTGTTATTATAACCTTTTTAACTTCTCCATCTTTATTGAAAATAGGTATTCCTGTGAGTGTGAGAATGCTTCCACTTTCATATTTAACATTCTTACTTAAAATTTGCTTGGTTTCAATAACCTTAGGAGTTAACGGCTCTTCTAAAAATTGTATATCTTCTAATTCATAAATACTTCTGCCTATGTGTGCTTTACCATCTAATCCAGTATATTTCATGAAGGCATCATTAACATTTTCTATTATTGTATCTCTATTAATAATTGCAACCATATCATCTATACTATCCAGCACTGTTTCCATTTCATTAATTTTGTATTTTGAATCATTATATACATATAAATAACATTGATTACTGTCTTCATAATTTACTTTGTAAAGATTAATTTCTATAATACAATCATTTATACAGTGAGTCCATTGAAAGTGCTCCTTATCATGTAATACTTTAGTATTAAACTTTATATCTACTTCACTAATTGACTGTACTTTTGAAAATCCCATTTTATTTAGAATAGTTCCCGCCAAATTATTCATTTTAAGAATTGCACCTTTAGAGTCTACAAGAATAAGAGGTATTGTCATACTTTCTATGAAACTATTATCAATTTTTATCATCTCTTCCTCCGTTAAATATATTTTTACTTTTAAAATGTGATATTTTAAGCATTTATGAGTTACATATACAATTTATCCATTCTTTATAGACAATTATAAAATCTCTAAATAGCTTTCTCTTAACAAAACATTATAATCCTATATACTAACTTAATTATAGTATATAGGATTATAATATTTTTTAGTAGTATAAGAATAATTAATATTATACCCTTCTAAATTCATAAAAAAATACTGTACTAGATTTCAACTAGCACAGTCATTGTATACCTTTGCTGTAAGAGTTAGTGTTTTTATATCAAGAACTAATCGATTAAAAATAATCCCAACGCTTGGATTAATATCTGTATTACTAATATTCATATCTACTTTCAAATTTTCAATACCAGGTTGAGCCGAAACAGCTTTCTCATGAAAAAGAGCCGTTAAAACAGATACTTGTCGAGATACTTCATGAACAGCAAGTCTTAGTTCGCCTAATTCGGATTCATTCCACTTTGAGCGTATAAATGCAGGCTCATGCTGTGGTAACAAGTCTAATAAGCTGACCTTCAAGCACTATCCATTCGGAAAGTCGTCGATGTAATTCACTGTGCAGCTTTTTCCAATTACTTTCCAGCGTTTCTGGTTGAACCCTTAAAATATTTAATTCAGCTTGCAAAGAAATATCTTCTTGGTTTTGTTCTCCTCGTAAGAAGATTAGTATCTCTTTAATCTCTTGTTCAAATATAGTATTAATCGAACGACCAGTCAGTATTTCAGTTTAAATAGTATTGAGTAATCTGTCAACAAAAGGAACAAGTTTTAAATCAATTATTTTACGATTGTAATTGCATAATATATCTTATGAAAAATTAGTTATATACCTTTTCTCCAACTGTCACCAAGAATTAAATCAGCATATTCCTTAATCTCATTTACATAATCACGTGTTTTCGAATCCATATTGCTTTTATCCAATACATCAAGTGGAACAATTGAAGCATAATCCTCATTGTTGTCCTTTTCACCCATAAAAGCAACTGGAGTCAGTTTTAAACCTGTTATCATTGTTTTATTCACACCATTCAAGTGTCCTTTTGAGATACTAAAATTTGCAATCAAACTCAATACAGTAGCAGCTGAACCATAAGCTGGCGTTAAATTACCTAAACTATAAAGTATAGGCACTGATTTCTCACAATCATTTTTAGGCTTATAAATTTCAACTGGTTGAATAACGTGTGGATGGTGAGCTATAATGGCATCAGCACCTACCTCTGCGAATTTGTGTGCCCAAGCAATTTGATCTGGGTGAGGATAGAATTCATGTTCTAAGCCCCAATGTAATGTTACAAAAACCAAGTCACACCCTGCCTCTCTTGCTTTTAGAATCTGCTGCTCAATTCTAACTGTTTGAGGATCTTTTTCAATGTGAAATGGAGTCATATCGCAGATCCATGGCTTATCTTCTGGAAATGACTTTCCATTTACCCCAAATGTATGTGCCACCCATCCAATTTTTATATTGTCTAACATTGTGTATTTTACTTCATTTGATTTAGCTTCAGTTTCATAAACACCCAAAAATTCGATTTTGTCTTGATTTAGTTGATTAATTGTTACAGATATCCCCTCTTCACCACAATCTAAAATATGATTATTTGCTAATTGTACAACATCATATTTTTTATCATTGTGCTTTACTAAAGCTTCATACTGGTTCTTTGTAATATTTATGTGTGGTGTTTCTCCTTGACTTTTTACTTCAAACTCCTTTGGAGTATCAGCAGAAAGTGTAGATTCTAAGTTAGCATAAGCATAATCTGCACCAAAAATCAGCTCCTCAACATCATTGTATAAACGGTCTTTGGATTCTTCTATATACTTTGCAAACATTAAATCCCCGACTGCACTAAGTCGATAAACCTTTTCAACATCAAACTCCATTGGTTTCCAGTCAAATTCTAATTTTTTATAAGGTGATAACTTCTCCTCGATTCCATAGCCTTTCATTGCTTCTCTTAAGGGACCTCTAGTTTTTTGCATCCAATATGCTATAAATTCTATATCTGTTGGATTAAAAGGAACATCTTCTGATGCCCTCCAACGCCCATTATCTAATGCATTTTGTGTTATTTCATTTATCTTAGCTTTTAAATTATCATCAAAATTATCCATTAAAAATTCTAAATCTCTTGGTAAATCAATAGGTACATACTTTTTTTTATTCATGTTTTTTCTCCTTCCTCAAACATAAAAGCTCTTTCTATAAACAGCTTCTTCTAATTTAAACTAATTTCCCTTTTTGATAAACAGCTTCTAAGTTTTGTACAGTTTTTATATTATCTAGAGGATTTTCTCCAAGTACTAAGAAATCAGCAAATTTTCCTACTTCCAAAGTACCATACTGCTTCTCTATGCCAATTAATTCTGATGAATTTTTCGTTGCTGCAACAATTACATCCATAGGATCCATACCTGCTTTAACCATGAGTTCTAGTTCCACTGGACTACTTATTCCATGAATATTCATTGGTGTACCAGCATCTGTACCCATTGCAATTTTTACTCCAGCCTTGTATGCCATTTGTAAACCTTTTACATGAGTTAATGAAACTTCTCTTGCTTTATCTACTGCGAATTTTGGTATTCCTGCTGCTTCTCCATTTTCTACAATATAGTATGGTGCTGATAAGGTTGGAACAATATAAGTTCCTGCTTTTACCATCATTTCTACAGCCTCTTCATCAAGTATCGTTGCATGCTCTATACTGTCTATTCCTGCCATAATAGAATTTTTAATTCCCTGTGTCCCATGACAGTGAGTAGCAACCTTTCTTCCTGCTTTATGAGCTTCAGTAACTGCTGCCTTCAACTCATCCACATTGAACTGATATGCGTTGACATCTACACCTGGAGTCATTACACCACCAGTAGACACAACTTTAATTACATCAGCACCCATTTTTAACATCTCTCTTGTAGCTTTTGTAACTTCATCAACACCATCTGCTTCTCTTCCTATTTGGTGACCATGACCACCTGTCATTGTTATTATTGATCCAGCGCAGTGCATTCCTGGACCTATTATACTTCCATCATTTAAGTACTTTTTCAGTTTTAAACCTATAAGATTAACTTCACCTAAATCACGGATATATGTAACTCCATTTTTTAGCATCTTTTTAAGATTTCTTATAGAACTAATTGTTAAGTCTGTATCATTTATAGTACCTAGCAGCGCTGCTGGATCAGCAGATTCAGGATATGTGATATGTGTATGACAATCGATCATTCCTGGCATTACATAACGCCCTTCTAAATCAATTACCTCATATTCCTTATGAAAATTTTCATTAAAGCTATTACCAATTTCTTTTATGATGCCATCTTCTACTTTAATATAAGCGTTTTTTAGAACTTCCTTTCCTGTTCCATCAATTAAATTTAAGTTTTTAAAATATATTTTCATATTATCCCTCATCTTATAACACCTCTTTCAGATTTTCTAAAACTAAGATTCATACCTTTACAAGGTATCTTTTTAATTTAAAGTTTTTATCTGTAAAGCTTTTACTTAAGTATACTGAATACTTTGTTGTAAATTATTTTAGCATAACTACTATTTGATTTATATATCTATTGAGAACAATAAAAAAATAGATTATTGTACTTTAAGTACAACAATCTATTCATTCATTTGTATTAATTTAAGCGAGATAGCTATATTGAGCTTCTGTTCACTATTTGATAAATCCAGTTTTAATATTTCAGATATTCTCTTTAATCTGTACTTCATTGTATTGTAATGTATAAACAGTTCTTCTGCACTTTTTTTTAGATTCCAATCATTTTTTGACAACACTTTTACACTTTCCAATAAGTCAGTATTATGTTTTTCATCATATTCTATGAGCATTCCTAAGTTATCACTACAAAACCTTTGAGCTTCCGAACTTTGATAAACATGCTGAAGTATGTTAAATATACCTAATTCTTCATAATATATAATATTATCATTACCATAAATGATTCTCCCAAGTTTTATTGCTTTTTTAGCTTGAGAATAACTATGATGTACATTCTTTGCACATTCCATATACTTTCCTATTCCAATAGATAATGTAAAGCCATAAGATTTGCTGATTATATTTCTCAATTTATCACATATCTTTTTTAGATTATCAATGAAAAATTCTTCCTCTCGATTCCCATGATCTAGAAGAACAACAATATAATCACTAAAATTAGCATGGATAATGTTCTTAAAATGTTTTTTAAAATATTTTTTTATATGAAGAAATATTTCTTCTTTTTTATTTATAATTTCTTTAGTAGGATTATGATTATTCGATTTCAAGTATCTGCTCTTAAAGTCATCAATCTCTACAATAACAGCTATCATTCCTTTGCCAAAATCCCATCCATAAAGTTCCCCTCTGCGATTTAATTCTTCAAGAGAACTCACATTATCTGTAATTAAATCCTGAACAAATTCCTTTCGATAATTATTTTCTATTTGCTGATTTGAAATTTTCTTCTGTACTTGAAGTTTTATTACAGTACTAGCATGTTCTATAGCAATTTTCTCAAAGTCTGTTAAATTGTATTCTAAATCATTATCAAGTACAATGATATAACCATATTTTCTAGATTCCATTTCAATTGGGATGCTTTTTTTTGTTGAAATGATTTTGTTAATAATAGAAGATTCATTAAAGTTTATATCCAAATCTTCATTAATTTTTCCAATAACATGATTATCAAAATACTTATCATAATACATAATATTCTTTTGAAGTATATCACTCAAATTATCAATAACATTTTGAATATTACCACCAAGAACAATTTTATTAGTAAATAATTTCAGGGTTTTCTCAGAGAATTCAAGTCTTTTTGCTTGTTTATTAATAATCTCAGTTTGAACTGAACTCACTATATCCGTAGCCAACAACTCCGTAGGCACAGCTATTATAGGAAACTTCAATGAATTTGCCAAATTAATAACTTCTCCTGGCACTTCATGGATAAATATTCCTAACTTTATTGCTAAAGCAGAAGCTCCTTTTTTCTCCAGGTTAAATATAAGATCAGCCAATTCCATTACATTATCCCTAAAAAAGTAGCCTGTAGTAATTATTAATTCACTACTTTTTATATTTTCGTACACAGGTACTTCTCCATAACTTATGTTAGTTATAACTCTATTAATTCCTTCTCTACCAGCTATAACTTTTGAATTTTTTAACCTTGGTAAAGTTAACATCTCTTTTATTGTCAAACTCATCTTATTGTAATCCTCCTTTGTTAGTCATATGTTTATTCTTTAGATTTATGCTTAACTAAACAGCTACTGATTTTTTAGAGAGATAATAAATCGTATAAAAAACACCTGCTTAATATAAGCAAGTGTTTTTACATAAAATTAATTAATCTAATCCAGGTAAATATAGAACCTTAATGAGAACTTCTTTTATAAGATTTTCATTTATAAGTATACTGATATTACCAATATTTATTATATATTATCACAAATTACACGCTTTTTATATAACAATTATATATTTTAACTAAGATTTATTCTAGATATTTTTAAGGTTACTTTTAAACATTCAAAAAAGGTTACTAAAGCCAATATATTATTATATTAATAATAACAATAGATACTAACATACATATATTCTTGAATTATGTGGAAAAATAAATCCAACAATACAACAATAAAGGAGGTTTTATATGTCTGGAGTACTTCCAAACGAAAATAGTTTAAATGAAAAATACAAGTTAACTACTTCTTTGAAAGATAATATAAACTTATTTAAAGATATCTTCAAAAATGACAACACTGTTACATATAGATATTTTGAAAATAAAACTTCTACAATTAATTATTGTCTTATTTTCATTAATGGGATGGTTAGTCGGGATGTTATTAATGAAAATGTTATATTACCTTTAATTAACTATGATGTTAAACCTACATTAGAAAATACCAATACTATTGATATTTTAATGAAAAAAGTATTGCTTGTGGATGAACTTAATAAACTATCTAATATGAATGAAATAATAACCAAATTAGTATACGGTGATTCACTGCTTCTGGTTGACGGATATAGTGAATCTTTGATAATAAACACAAAAGGATGGGAGAAAAAATCCATATTTGAACCGAAATCAGAAGCAGTAGTGCGTGGTCCTAGAGAAGCATTTACTGAATCAATAGTTACCAACTTATCTCTTATAAGAAGAAGAATTAAGTCACATGAATTAAAGATAAAGTTTAGAGAAATAGGATATACAACTAAAACAAGCGTTTGTATATGCTATATTGAAGGTATTGCTCAAGATGATATAATAAATGAACTTGAAAAAAGATTAGATGAAATAGATATCGATGGAATATTAGACTCTGGATATATTGAAGAATTTGTACGAGATGAGCCCTTTTCACCTTTTAAAACTATTGGCTCAACTGAAAGACCTGATACTGCTGCTGGCAAACTTTTAGAAGGTAGAATAGTAATAATATGTGATGGAACCCCAATCGTTTTGACTCTTCCTTTTTTATTTATAGAGTATTTTCAAGTAAATGAAGATTATTATACTAATTATATATATGCTTCATTCAATAGATTAATTAGAATTATAGGTTTTTTTCTAGCTACAAGTATTCCTGCCATATATGTAGCTCTAACCACACATCACCAAGAATTAATTCCAACTCCACTTTTATTAAGTATTTATAACGCTAGAGAAGGTGTCCCTTTTCCTACTTTTTTAGAAGCTATATTAATGCTATTGACTTTTGAAATACTAAGAGAAGCAGGTGTTAGATTACCTAAACCTATTGGTCCGGCAGTAAGTATTGTAGGAGCATTGGTATTAGGTGAATCGGCAGTATCTGCAAATCTTATTAGCGCCCCTATGGTAATAGTAACAGCTATAACAGGAATATCGAGCTTTTTACTCCCTAAAATGCTTGGAGGATTGATAATTATTAGAGTAGTATTTTTATTTTTATCCTCATTTTTAGGATTACATGGCTATATCTTTGGTATCATTGGTCTTTTTATTCATTTAATGTCCATGAAGTCTTTTGGAGTATACTATATGTTATATTTAACTTCATTTACAAAAGATGATATTCAAGATATTGGAATCAGAGTACCCTGGTGGCTCATGAAATACAGAACAAAGATAGTAGCAAAAAATCCATTTCGTTCTACAAAAAATTATGATATAAAAAAAATAAAGACTAAGGAATAATTGAAATGTCAAATATGAGTAAAATAAAAGCAACTAGTTGTATAGTAATTTGTATACTAATAAGTTTTTTATTAACTTCCTGTTGGAGTTATAAAGAAGCAAATGATTTTGATATTGTTATGGGTGCAGGTGTAGATTGGGATAATTTTAAAAATAAATATATTATTACATTCGAAATCTTCTCCACAACAGTAGAGGAAACAGATGAAAAAACTGCAAAATTGATTCAACATAAAGGAAAAACATTATTCAAAGCCATAAGAAATATTATTGAGAAAAATGGCAAACCTGCTTATTGGCCGCATACAAAAGTAATTATTATTGGAAAAGATATGGCTGAACATGGTATTATTCCCTTAATCGATTATACTATGAGAGATGCTGAATTTAGACCAGACATGAAAATATTAGTATCAGCTGAAAGTAGTGCTGCTGATATTTTTATTAAAAACAATGATAACAATAAAATGATAAGTACTAAACTTGAAGAAATTTTAAATTATCAAGGTAAAGTAGGAACCTATAAAAGAGTATTCTTCTGGGATTTGACTAATAAATTGTATCGTGAAGGTTATGAGTCAATAATTCCACTAGTCTATAACGATAACACTGATAAGAAGTCTATCACAAGAATTTCTGGGCTTGCAGTATTCAAAAAAGATAAAATGATAGGCACCCTTAATAATAATGAAGCTATGTACTATTTATTTATCGATGATGATATTACAAATCAACCATTTGTTATTGATCAAGTAGTTGATGATGAAACTCTCAATATTAGCTTAGAAATTTTAAAAAACAAAACTAAGATAACTCCAATAAAAAAAGATAACAAGATATTTATAAAAATTGATATTAAAACAGAAGTTGCTATATCCGAAATAGATGGAACAGTAGATGTAATTAAAGAAAACACGAGAAAGAAATTAGAAAAAGATACCGAGAAAAAAATTGAAGAAAATATTAAAAATCTAATAACTAAAGTTCAAACGAATTATAATAGTGATATCTTTGGCTTTGGCAATAAAATAAAAAAAGGTATGCCTAATGAATGGAATAAAATAGGTAGGCAATGGGATCAATATTTCCCCAGTTTAGATGTTGAAGTAACTTCAGAAGTTAAAATTACTAAGAGTGCTTTACTGTCTAAACCACATAGAATAGCAGAATAATTAAAAAGGATATGAGTATATGTTTATAACTGTTATAATTTTATTTATCTATTTATTAATTGGTGTAATTGAAATTACACCTTTATATAAAAATAAGGAGAAAAGAAAACTATTTGTATACTCCATATTCATTTCAATTTCTTTTGTATTAAGTATACTTCTTAGTAGAGGAGTTAAAATTCCAGATCCCACAGATGGATTTAGGTTTATTGTTGAGTCTATAATAGAAAAATAGAGGTATACTAGTATTTGATTCTTAGTATACCTCTATTTATTATTTAAGCTTCTAGTTTTATGTATTTCAGCACCAAGCCATATTATAACTGGAAAAATCACTTGAAAAATAACTGCATAATATCTCCAAATATTAAAAGCCCATTCCCCTATTTCCATAATACTATCTTGTACTATAAAAGCATAGCAAATCATCATTATTGCAACTGGAGTTACAATAAAACCATATTCATCAAAATTAAACATTTTTGCAATACCTTTACAATTTCCTAAAAGACATACACTTATTTCTATAAATCCACTTCCTAAAAAAGCAATAGAAACTAGGATTTCCATCCTCTGAATTGTATTTCCTATACTTATTCTACTAGCCATTGTATGTGCAGGAAAATAATGCGCAGTATACCCGAATTCGCCCAAAACCAAGATTTCACTAAATATCAAGCAGAACAGTACAAAACCTCCTATTAGTAATCCCTTTCTAAAAATTTTATATGAAGATTTATTGGTTTTTAAATTTGAAAAGATAAGACAAAATACAACAGTTTCAGCAAAAGGAAAAGAAAAAACAGAAAAAGCTCCTCCAATAACTGGATTGATTCCTTTGTATAAAACGGGCTTAATGTTGTTCAGCTGCATATTTGGCATGGATAATATTATTGTAACAAAAACTAACAATATAATTACTATTACACCTAGTTCTGACCATCTACCTAATAATTTTAATCCTTTTTTCACAGCCCAAATACACAAAAACATCATAGCTGACATAAATACAACCATTGGAGTTTCATTTGCTGAAACAATAGTAATAAATTCACCAAAATCTCTTATTATTAATGAGCCTAGATGAAAAGGAAACCATATATACAATATAGATATTATTTTACCAAATAACTTACCAAAAACTATTTCAAGTATATCAAATAAATCATTTCCTTTATAAAGGGAGAGAATCCTTGCATAAATAATAATCACTGGAAAAGAAAATATCAATCCTGAAATAACAGCTAAATAAGAATCTCTTCCCGCTTCTGCTCCTACCCCTAGTACAAGTGTACTTCCCAGTATGAACAATGTTACTAAACTAATACCTTGTTTATCTGAAATAACTTCTTTGTACATTCTTTACCTCCAAGGATAAAATAAATAACTTATAATTATTATTAGGAAAAACTAGGCTTTTAATACTACTTCATGTAATATAATATAAGGCAAGTGAGTCCATCAAAGCCTGTCGTTGCCAGATATATAGTTCATTTTTTTCCAATTGATGACATACACCTTAGGTCACAACACAATTTTTATCCTTAATGCTCTTCTGGGTTTAATTCTACTTTTGTGTGGCATAAAAAAAGCTATAGACATAGTTATTCAATGGTTTTTAGTAAGTAATTTTATCACTCTTTCAACATCTTTTAATCTCGCTTCTTCTTTTCCTTTTTCTATTCCTCTCTCTTCTACCTTAGGATCATAAAAACTCTTCACCATTTCTTTTACCTCCATCTCTATATTTATATATTTAGTATATTGGATAATATATCTTTCATGATATCACCTTCATAGAATCGACTTATATAAGTTAATTATATTATAAATTAGCAAATCTTGTAGCAATGTTGATTGAACTATGGAATTATTTTGTAAAACACAAAAAAGCTATCAGAATGCTTTAATAACTGCACTTTGATAGCTTTTATATGTTTTTTTACTTGAAATATTAAATCTTATTGTGGTATCTTTTCCACAATATCATCATCTAAACATATCCCAATACCATTAGAAACAAACCAACCTCCTGGTTTTAACCTCCGTTGAAGTGTTTCTTCTTCACTTTGAATTAATAAAAACTGATAGAATTCATCATCTTCATTAGAATCTCCCCAAAGACAATCATCATTTACAAGATGACAGGATAATTCATAATAGTTATTAGTGTCTAGATAGTAATTACACCATTTTTCTCTTTGAAGAATTTCTTTAACTAGGTTCACATCATTATTAGCTATCTTCATCAATGCTTTATAAATAATAATACTATCATCTTGATCTGTGCCCATTCTTTGTTCTATATCAATTAATATTTGACTTGTGTTGTTCATGAGTTTATTCCTCCAGGGCAAACGCATATAAGATTTTTGGGCGGTAGCCCTTTTATTTTTGCCAATTAGTGATTATAATTGATGAAGTAGAACAAAAGAGAAAGGAAGATTACTATTAAACAAGACATATTCGATATTGAAGAAATTATTTTTGATGTATTTAATGAATTAACTGATCCTAGAACAGGAAGTAATTCTCGCCATAAATTAGTAGATATAATGGCGATAGCCATGTGTGCGGTAACCTCCGGCGCTGAGGGGTGGACACAAATGGAAGCTTTCGGTCAAGCAAAAGAAGAATGGTTAAAAAAATACCTAGAATTGCCTCATGGAATTCCATCACATGATACTTTTAGCAGAGTTATTTCATGTATTAAACCAGATGAATTTCAAGAATGTTTCATTGAATTAATGAAACATTTCACCAATGTAACTGATGGTGAAATTGTTTCTATTGATGGCAAGACATTGAGAGGTTCTCATGATGAAAATACTCATACTTCAGTAACTCATATGGTTAGTGCTTGGGCTAACGCAAATCAACTTGTTCTTGGTCAAGTAAAGACACATGAAAAATCGAATGAGATAACAGCAATTCCTCAGTTATTAAAGCTTTTAGAGCTTAAAGACACCGTTGTTACGATAGATGCCATGGGATGTCAAAAATCTATAGCTAAAAATATCGTAGATAAAGAAGCAGACTATATTTTAGCACTAAAAGATAATCATAAGAATCTTTGTACTGATACAAAACTTTTTTTTGATTCTCTATTAAATAATGAATTTGAAGATTTCACTTATCAATATCATCAAACAAAAGAGAAAGACCTTGGAAGAATTGAAACAAGAACATATTACCTTGTGAATGATATTGAATGGCTTGAGTGTAGAACTGATTGGAAAAATCTCAATGGAATTGGTATGGTTGAAAGCAAGCGTATAGTTGATGATAAAGAAAGTGTTGAACGTAGGTATTATATTACTAGTCTTAATGATAATGTTGAACTCTTTGCCAAAGGAGTGCGAAAGCACTGGGGAATAGAGAATAAAGTTCACTGGGTGTTAGATGTATCATTCAATGAAGATAAATGCCGAATTAGAAAAGATCATTCAGCTGCAAACTTGGCAGTTATAAGGCATATATCAATGAATTTATTAAGGAAAGAGAAAACATTTAAAGGTGGCATAAAAACAAAAAAGCTTAAATGTGGATGGGAAGTTGAATATCTAGAAAAAGTTATATTCACACCACTCCGCGGTTAAAAAATAATCAAAAAATACTTACAGGGTAAATATAGGGTGTAATTTCTGAATATTCAGTTTTGGGATATTTAAGTTAATTATTTTTATAAGAATAAAAAAATCTCAAATCACCCTATTTATGTATGCGTTTTCCCTGTTTATTCCTCTCTTAACTATTTACAACTTAATCATTTGTTATTCAATATATTCCTTAATACTATGCTCTGTATAAGTTTCCTTGTAATTATCCCATAGTCTATAAGAAAATACATTATCAAAATTGGTTTCTTTTAGATATTCATTTTCTATTAAAAGATTATTAAAAGCATCAAGTGAATTCTCACCCGATGCTATACCTATCACTTGAAGGTTTTCAATATCGGGTTCTATGTATTCTGAATTGGATTGATAAGTGTAGCCTTCTTGGGTTAGGAAGATGTAATTATTTATTTTCATATGCTGCGTTTCCTTTGATGTAGTTATAGAGTTTCAAGTTCAATTATTGATTCATACTTGTACAAAACATCTTGAACCATGCTGATTTTGATACAAGTATAAATTTAATTTCACTGTGAAATCTCGATTATTGATCAAGATCGTAACATAATTATTTTTGGAAATCAATATTAATATTAATTATTTTATTTCCTCAATATCTCCTTGTTAATACTAAAAGATATATTTTCTCCATTGAGAATATGCCTCAAACATCCTGAAATCATATGGATAATTTTACACCTCTGGAGTCGTAGGAGATGATTAGGAATTATATCCTTTCATATTTCACCACAATTTATGATTGGAGTCTATTTACCCGTTTATTGTATAATTATATCATATAGGGTACGATTTTACTTTTATATAATATGTCTAAAAAGAAACCCATCATGAGTTTTTCATGATGGGTTTAGGTGTTAATTTTTGTAGAGTGCCAGTCACCTTACTAAAACTGGGACAATTTTTGCTGTTATTAATTACATATCCATTACCTTTTCCAACATGTTCTCTCTTAATAGTTAATATATTCTTTGGAATTTGAGTGATTGTCATAGCTTTGCTCTCACTATTATATGAAATAATTAACCGTCCCTGATTTCCTTAGTAAAATTCTAAATACTTCTCTATTGTGAATATCGATGTTGCTGTTTAATTGTTTTATTCTTTATAAATCAGCACAACTTCTCTTTCATCTTCTTTACACATAGTATATTTTTTATCCTTATTCAATTCAAAATATGTTCTCTTGATTTTTCTATTATATTTATAAGGCTTATCAAATATAATTTCGATTTCAACTTCATTAAACTTTCTTTTCCTTATATATGGGTCAAAAACATACACATATTGATCGTCTATATCTGTTAAAAGAACATAATGATATGTATTTTCTTCCAAATAAATTCTTATCAAGCCCACACCACTATCCATTATACAATTGATGATTTGGTCTTTGAAATTTAATGTTACATCTATACCTCAAAAATAATCACATTGCAATTTAAAGTTATGATATTCTGAATATTCATTAAGCCAGTTACAGATATGTGTTACTGCTTCAAAGGTCGTCCCTTTTTTCCCTTGTTCTCCTTTACTATTAAAACTATCTAAAGAATACAAGTATATTCTTTGAATTACTTCTGGTGGTATATCTTCTCTTTCATACAAATATCTAATAGCATTTATAAGACTTGTAGGAACACAATCATATTCTGTACTCTGATAAGCTAAAGGATTTTTCATATTTCCCTCCATGTCTATTTTTTATTCTATATTTAAATTATAATACATAAATTCCATATATTCACGTTTTATTATAAAAATAAACCCCTCCTTTACTTCTACTAAATATTTAGAAATAAAAATATTATTATAATCACCACTTTAATTACTAGCTTTTTAATGTTAAAATTAGATCGAACACATATTTGCTGTATAAATAAAAATATTATACGCATGATATTGTTATAAACTTTAGTTTAATTATCTAACTATATTATAAATATAAGTTTATAATACTAAAAAGCACAATAATGTCAATAATCCTTAATAACAGACATCTTTTGTTTTTGTCCACATTTTATAGTATAATTATAAGTTGGAGGATTGTTGATATGTGTAATTCTCTGGGAAAGAGAATCAAAAATTTAAGAGAAGATAGATTAAAAAATGATAGTAAAAACAAGTGGTCTCTTGATGCACTTGCTAAAAGAATTAATGTCTCTAGTCAATCGCTTAGTAAAATAGAAACTGGCAAAACAAATAACCCCAACACGGCTATTATAAAAAGCCTTTCTATAGAATTTGGTGTTTCAGCTGATTATCTGATATTTGGCCATGACACTAATACTAAGATTATAATTCAAATCGATGGCGATCCAAGATATTTAGAAAACATTAATACTATTATTGAAATTACGTCAGATGATTAATCTTCTCTATATAAGTGAGGGATTGCAATGACAACAAACGAAAAAATTAATATAGATGATGTTCTAAAAGAAATTGAACGCGTATACCTTCATGATAGCAGAGAATGGATTATTGGATATAGTGGTGGGAAAGATAGTACAGTGGTTGTTCAGCTTGTATTCCAAATGCTTCTTAACTTACCTGCTGAAAAACGCCATAAAAAGGTTCACATTGTTTCTTCTGATACTTTAATAGAAAACCCAATGATTATCGACTATCTTAAAAACGCTTCTGAGCTAATTGGAAAATCAGCTCATGAACAGAACATACCATTATACACCCATATGGTTCATCCTAGATATGATAATTCATTTTGGGCAAACATTATTGGGAAAGGACTACCTACCCCTACATCTATAAGATTTAGATGGTGTACTGAAAAACTTAAAATCCAGCCTTCTAATCAGTTCATACAAGAGAAAGTAGCTGAAAATGGTGAAGTTATTGTTCTATTAGGTGTAAGGAAATCTGAAAGTATCGCTAGGAGAAACCGTATTAATAAACGTGAGATTGAAGGGTACCTACTAACACCTCATGCATCTCTAACTAACACTTATGTTTATAACCCTATTGTAGATCTAGTAACTGATGATGTTTGGAGTGTTTTACTTTCAAACAACGGAGTTAACCCTTGGGGGGGTGATAATAATGAACTTTTTGCACTTTATATGGGCGCTGATAGTGGCGAATGTCCATTTACTATCACTAAAGATAGTGAAGGAAAAATCGAAACACCTTCTTGTGGTAATTCAAGATTTGGATGTTGGATATGTACTGTTGTTAACGAAGATAAATCGCTAACAGGCTTTATAAATAACGGTGAAGATTGGATGTCTCCTCTACTAGATTTTAGAGCATGGCTATTAAGGATTAGAGATAATCATGAATATAGACAACAATATAGACGAGATGGAAATCATTATTATAAGAAGGTTTATTTAAAAACCCTTCCAATTGATATAGAAGGTATTATAGAAAAAAGTAGAATTTTGCAAAGCGATAATGGTAAAGAGTTTATTAGCTTAAATTCTAAAGATATTGATATTAGTGAATTGACTAACAAAGAGAAATTATATTTAGAATTAATTCCTTTATCAAAAAATAATAACCACCAAATAGATATGAGTAAAGTTCTTGAAGATGAAAAAGGTAGATATATAAAAGTTCTTGGTTATGGACCTTTCAACTTTGAAGCTAGAAAAATGATTTTAAAAGAATTGTTAGAGATTCAACGTGACATGGATTACGAACTAATCACTATGGAGGAGTTAAAAGCTATTGATAAAATTTGGGATGATGAAGTAGATTTAACTAAACGATCTTTAGTAGAAATATATAATAATGTTTTTGGAGAAAAACTTCCTTGGGATGAATTTAAAAAGCCAATGTTTGATATCACTGCAATGAACACAATTTATAATGCTTGTGATAAAGCTAATATTTCTAGAACCCTAATAAGTAAGTTGCTCATAGAGACAGAAAAAAATAAACATCAATCAAATAAAAGCAAATTAGTACACTCCATTGAAAAGACATTTAATCAAAAATATCTGCATAAAGAAGCAATTGAGGGGATAGAAAATGATAATTAATAAACTAACATTAAAAAACTTCAGATCGTATGAAGAAGCATACACTTTCAATTTTGCCCCTAATGGTGATAAAAACATCATCTTGATTGGTGGAGAAAATGGTGCTGGTAAATCAACTATTTTTGAAGCTATTAAATTGTGTTTATATGGTCCTACTACTTACGGGTATCAGGGTTATAATTCTAATTATATCTCACGTATCAAAGCTAATATTAATAACAATGCTTTTAAACATCCAAAAGTAGAATCTTTTGTTGAACTTCAAATTGAAATGCCCGAAGGTAATAATATAAATAATTATACCATTAAAAGAGTCTGGTCTTATGAAGATAAAAAAATTAGCGAAGATTATTCAGTATATAAAAATGATAATTTATTGGCAAGTGAAGAATTAAGTTATTTTGAAAACTACTTCAAATCTATTCTTCCACCTATGCTCTTTGACTTTTTCTTTTTTGATGGTGAAGAACTATCTGATTTTTTTATTGGAAGAGGTGCTAAAACACATCTTAAAGAAGCTCTGTTAAAACTATGTAATTATGACACTATCGAGTTACTTAGAAAACAGATACTTCAATTTCAACGCAGCAAATTACGATCTAATACTGATACATCTGACCTAGAAAAAAAGTATTTTGAACAGTTAAATGTTTTACGAGCTATTGATCTTGAACTTAAAGAAGAAGAAAATAAAATTACTGAGCTTAAAGAAACTCTTGAAGCTTTATCTGAAGAGAGGCATTCTTTAGAGATTGAATTCAGAAAACAAGGTGGAATGTTAGAAACTGAACGTAATAAAATTACATCAAAAATTAATAAACTTGAAGAATCTCGTACTATTACAAATCAAGAAATTAAGGATTTTACTAATGATACATTACCATTCTTAATTTTATCTGATAAACTCATTGTTCTTAGAGATCAAATTGAAAAAGAGGATAAATTTAATTTATATAACAAAGTCCGTAACAGACTTGATACAAATATAATCAAAGATTATTTATCTCAAAATGATATTCTTAAGTCAGATAAAAATGTTGATGAAATTGCAGTGGATATTGTATCCACTATTACATCTAATTTATTTGGAGAAGAATCACAATATAACTCATTTAAAGAGTTGCATAAATTATCTTCCGACCAAAGTGCTGATGTATTATCTTTATCTAAAAGTATTATTTACAGAAGCGATGAATTAAAAAAAGATATTAAAGATAGATATAATGATATAGCCAATTGGTCCATGAGAATTGAGAAGCTAAAAAAGAAACTAACATCATCTGCTAATAATCATCTAGTAGATGATTATATTACAGCACTTAAGAATATAACAAACGATATATCAGCTTGTGAGTTTGATATACAAAAACGGGAGTTAAATATCGAATCACTCAATGAAGAAAAAAAGAAAGTCGATTATCATTTAGTAAGAGCTAAAAATGAGTATACCTCAGCTCTTCAATCTGATAATAATCTTCAGCTCTCTTCTGATGTCTCTGAGTTGTTAGATAGTATTATTGTTGAATTAACAAACACTAAACTTAAAGAGATTGAAATTAATTATATGGAAATCTTTAGTAAGTTAATAAGAAAAAATAAATATGTTGAAAATGTGCTTATCGATTCAGATTTCAATATTACTTTATATATAAATAGACTTTATAACACCTTAGAAATTTCAAATAAATATAATACTATCGGTTATGATGAAATGGCTAAAAAGTTTGGAGATAAGTTTATAGAGGGACTATCTCAGTACTATAATACTGATACAAAGAAAGATCTTTCAAATAAATTATCAAAGATTAATCAATCTGAGTTAATAACTCTTACTACTAAAGTAAATGTTGATGAATTTTCAAAAGGTGAAAAACAAATTTATATTCTATGCTTAATATGGGCTTTAATTAAAGCTTCTGATGTTAAAGTTCCTTTTATAATAGATACGCCATATGCTCGTATAGATGAAAGTCATAGAAATAGTATTACAACAGAGTTCTTACCAAAGGTAAGTAACCAAGTTATCATTCTATCTACTAACAAGGAAATCGATAAAGAATCTTATGATCTTATCCATAAATATGTTGCTAATGAATACTTGCTTCAATATATGGATATCGAAAGAAAAACTAAAGTTAGTAATAGATACTTTTTTGAGGTGTAGCCATGGGATTTAGATTAAAAACATCAAAACAGACTAAAGATATATTTGAAGAGTTAGGTGCAAGCATAAATTTAAAACCATTTGCATTAAGTAAATTAGCAATAGCATTATCTCTTAAATACGAAGAAGATATACAAGATTTCAAAAGTGATACGAATGGATTGGAATTACAACGGTCAACTATAACTGGACAATATGATACAATATATAGATGCTTAGTAGAACAAAATGCTAACAAACATTTAACAGATGATGAATACTTTCCTGAGTATACTAAAAAACATATTGATAGAGGCGCAAAACTTTTAATTGATAGGTTTATGTATTCTTCTGGAAGAAACCTAGAGAAATTAATTAAATCTTTATTAAAAGAAGGAAATGGTGAACTATGATTTATTTAGATAATAGCTCAACAACTAAAATTGATCCAGAAGTTCTTGATGCAATGTTGCCATACTTACAAGAGGAGTATGGCAATCCTTCTAGTAGACATTATACTCTTGCTAAAAATGCTGAGAGAGCTATTGAAGAAGCAAGAGAAAAATTAGCAAGTTTAATAAACGCTAAATCAGAAGAAATAATTTTTACTGCAGGAGCTTCTGAGAGCAACAACTTTGTAATAAAAGGAATTGCAGATTATAAGAAGATGTACGAAAAATCAGGTAATCATATTATTACATCAAAAGTAGAACATAAATCTGTTTTACAAGCATGTAGATTTCTTAATGGAGAGATATACATGAACAATGAAAAGAAAAGACTTGGTAAAATTATTACCCCTCAGGTTGATAGAGGTTATGAGGTAGCTTTTCTTGATGTGAATAAGTATGGACAGGTTACGCCTGACACACTAAAATCCTCCATAAAAGATAATACTTCTTTAATTTCTTTAATATGGGGAAATAATGAGATTGGATCATTAAACGATATATCTACATTATCAAAGTTAGCTAAAGAACATAATATTACTTTCCATTCTGATGCAACACAAGTTCTTGGTAAGTTACCTATAGATGTAAATAAAATATCAGCTGATTACTTAAGTTTTTCTGCTCATAAATTATACGGACCTAAAGGCGTCGGAGCTGTTTATATGAGAAAATCTAAAAGGACTCCTGTTGATATCACTTCATTGATTCATGGTGGATATCAAGAAAATTCTTATAGAGCTGGCACTCATGCAGTCCATAATATAGTTGGATTTGGTAAATCAGCTGAAATTGCAAAAAGAGATTTAGCTAAAAATATTGAGAAGTTAACTAAACTTGAACTTGAAGTTAAAGAAATGATAAAAGTTAAGTATCCTAACGTTGAATTCTTAGGTGACCCAGATAATCATATCCCTGGTCTAATTGGTATGATTATTCCTGGTATAGTAAATGAAATGTTTATAAAAGAGCGTTGTGAAGACTTAGCCATTTCTGCTGGGTCAGCTTGTGGGATTGGTGAACCTTCTTATGTTATTGAAGAAATTGGTTATGGTGGTGTGAGTAGTGGATTTGTTAGATTGAGTTTATGTAAATTTAATGATAATACTTATAATTTTCTTAATAGCCTTTATTATTGATTATAAGTATTTATTAAATAGAAACCAATCATGAATAAATTTAATTTATGATTGGTTTCATATTTATAAACTTTCAATTTTTTTGCACTCAAATGGTTTATTAAACTGGAATATCACTTTTAAATTATTAATTATGCTCTTTAATCACCGTCTTCTTCTTTCTTCAATTTGTTGAATTTTTGCGTTACTTCTCTGAGTAATTTTCCTACACTTTCTTCTAGCTTTTGTTCCTCTTTATTAATTAATCTAAAAGATACTCTATCTATGTAACCTAAGTATTCAATCGCTTTTTTTATGCTATCAAAGTCGTAAATAATATTTTCTTCCTCTTCATAATCCTTGTATAAATCAAGGTATATCTCAAATGAATCTTCAAATAGCAAAAATTGATTCAAATCTTTTATTCCTTTTAAGTAATTAGTAATCTTAAGAGTTCTAAAAACATCTAATTTATTAATCCTAATCTTATTTCCATTTTCATTATTATCTTTAATATTAACTATAGTTTCATTGTTATTACATAAAATATCAAATTTCAAATTCTGAACTTTGATTGGAATCGTATTTTCACTTGTTTCTATTAATAATTTTTCTCTAAAATAAGAAAAGAGAATATTTTCTAAAGAATTCTTAACTTCTTTACATGTTTTTTCTATATTTATATAACTTGATTTTATTAACAGTCCATTATGCGCCATTATGGTTCTATATTTATACATATACTCCCATTGATTAGCAATGAAATGAAGATCATCATTAGTATCACACATGTTGCTCAAATTAACTTTCATTTTGTCATAATCTTTATTACCCAGATGATCTAATAAAACCTTTCTTAGTTTAGTGATTTTATTTCCACCATTTGGACTTAATAAAACATCAACTAGATCTATAAAATCAAACTCATATAAAACATTCAATGTCTTGTTACTTCCATCTATACTTAACTTATTATTTAAATTACCTTTTATTCTTTTATTTTCAGAATTTATATTTATTCCTTCAAAAAGGTAAAAAGCACTTATGTATAACCTCGTAAAATTCTCAATATGATTAAAATATAAATAAAGATCACTATTATAATTATATGATTTTGAATCATATAATACAGAAAACTGAAATAACATGTTTTTTAGAATAATTTCAGTAAATGTTTCCTCTGAATTATAAATTTCATCACTTTTATATTTTATATGTATCATTATACTATTATTTTTTTCTTCATTAGGTTTTAGCTTTACAAGATTTACTATGATGTCTTCATTTTCAGAAATATACTTTATACCATCATATTCAATTTGATAAATATTCTTTGTTTCAACTAAATGATTAACATTTGATAACATTTTAAACAACATAAGTTTCATATCTAGAACATCAAATTTTTCATTTATATTAATATACATTAGCAACTCGTTCTCATAATTTTCATTAGAAAAACTAATCCATTTTGAAGATTCCACTTGGTCAATTGAGAAAATAATCTCAAGCTTTTTGCGTATTACTTTATTCAATGAGTTAATGACTACATCAATTGATTGTTCAATTTCCTTAAATTCTTTACAATTAATAATCCTATTATGACAAATGCAGTTTCTAAAATCCGATATTTTACCTTTATTTTCCCTTAATATTTTCAATTCATCTTCATCAACAAGATTATCTTTTCTTAACACTGATCTTAATTCATTCTCAATTTCTATATCATTTTTGATATTTTCAGTTTTATTTAACACTTCTTGATATTTAAAATGTTCATTTCCTCCTAATGGATGATCAAATAAAAACTCTAATAATCTTCCTAATTCAATACGTTGAATATAACTAGAGAAGTTTTTAATCTTTTTATTAAATTCTGAGATATCGTCTTTCACATTTATTTCTTTTATAACATTTAAAGTATCACAATTATTTTTTTCATGTAACTTTAAAATGAAATATATTCTAATTAATGTTTCTAACTGCGCAAATTTTTCATAGCTTTCTATCAAAGTTATATTTGATAAGGAATCATAATTAATTTTAACACTTTGAAATTTATTGTCATCAACTAAATTCTTGAATAATTTAATTTTTTCATTTTCATCAATATTGAAAATATTTAACATCATATTTCTATTCTTATCGTTTACTATTGTACCTTCTATTATAATATTCTTATCATGATAATCTTTTAGAAGATATATGAATTTTTTGTTTGAATTTTTAGTTTCAATAAATTCTTTGTAATTCATGCTAGTTTTAATTCTATCAATCACTAACTGGATGAGCATTTTGTCACTTTCTGCATCATTAATTAAATCCTCACTTAATTCAATATCAAATAAAATATTATTCATTACTTTCTCCCCTTAATTGATCAAAAATTTCTTTTATGCTATCCCTTCTATTTTTCATCGTTGATTTATCTGATTGATGATAAGATTTATCAATGTCTAACATATTTAATCTTATTTTTTCTAAGAATTCTATTGCTTTATCGATAAAATCATTTTCCTCCTCTTCTGATTCTCTATAAAAGAAATTATTTATATAATCTTTTAGTATTATTCCTATTTCTTCATAAAATACATTATTTGTTATTATATTAATTTCAATTTCATTATCGTTTTCATCTTTATATATTGATATCATAATCTCAATTATTTTTTCCCATATACTATTAATCTTTTCATCTAAACCTTTGATATCTTCAAAAGTTATATTATTTTTATTGAAATCTTTAGAAATTTTATCTAACATTTTTTTATTTAAATCCATTAAAAATTTATAAGGATATTTTTTACATGTACTTTGATCTTTGCTAACATACAATTGGTCATCATCCATTTTTATTCTTCTCAATAATTCTTCATTATCATTTAGTATTTTTAATGTAAAATAATTTGCTATACTTTTTTCTAATCTTAATTTAGTTCCAACGTTTACTTTTTTCGCATTATTATTTATATCCATAAATAATTTTCTTTGTTGATATTCACTAATATTATCTACTAAAAATACACTTTGGTATCTTTCCAAGTTATCAATATCTTCTAAAGTCATTTCTTCTAACCATAACTTAATAGACATAAATCTATGTTGTCCATCAATAACAACAATCTCATTCTTGATTTTTTCTTTTTTAATAACTATTCTCTTTTCTTTTGAACTATAATTTATTAAGTCTTTTTTATTAACTGCTACTATTAATGGTGGATAAAATGCACTTTTTGCCTTTATGAATTGCACCATTTTTTCAGCTCGTACTCTTTGTACCTCTCTATTGATAGATATATGTCCTAAAGAACAAATTTCTATTAATTCTTTAAATGAAATATTAATCATATACATATTACTTTTTTCATTAGACCCATCTATTAAACTTTTTTCTTCTATTTTAATCGCATCAAGTTTATACACTTAAGCTCCTCCTATCATTTATCAGTTATAATTATACTAATCTTTCCTATACCGAAACTTCAAGTATTTCACAAAAATTAATAAAACTTATCTTCAACCAATTTCATATATCTATTTGAATAAAACATCTTAGGTTTATTTTTCATTGCTCGAACTATTATTCCAAAGTTCGGATTATCCTTATTTTTACTATTAAATAATATTAATCCTATTGCAAAATGCAATAAAATAAATCTATTATAAATAACTCTCCTTAGGATGCATGTTTGGAACTACTATATATGATCTATTACTAATTAATTTATAAGCACAAACTTGTCCAAATTCTGTTGTAAAACTGTTTTCAACAATTTTATTTTATACTGAGACAACATCGTTTAAAAATTTAATTGGCTCAGTTCTACTTGTTGATAGTACTCCAATAACACCTGTTGTTCACCATTTATCTTTAAATTACTTTCTCGTAGTTTAATAGCTATAGTACTTTCTTCCAATTCATTGAAAAATGATCTACAAAAGCGTCTAGAATATTCTCTCTAATTATATCTTATTGTATGTGCTCAAACTCTTGTTCATATTTTTCTTTATATTTTAATAATCGATAGAATCTTTTTCTACTTTATATGCTTGATTATTACTCAGTTTTTATAAAATAAATATACAACTCCTAATAATATTTGGACTAATGTTATGTTCTGATGATACTTTTTTCTAAGTTCACTATCCCTTAGCCCCTTCCTATTTTTCTCTAATAGCATTAATATTTCTTCAATTATAATCTGTTGTTTAGATTTTTTATTCATTTTAATACCCCATTATAAATTATATTTAACAAATAAGAGTGCATCAAGCACCCTTATTTCATCAATTCCCAAAACGCCTTATCTCTAACATAAATCGGTTTATCTTCATTTCCAAACTTCACTAGACTATGATGTTTCTCTAGTGACTTAATTTTATTATATATTACCTCTTCTTCTTGCTTAGCCTTCGTGTTGAATATGAACCTTACATCCTTATTACTCAAATCAGCGACATTGTGAACTATCCAACTAAGAATATAACTAGCATATTCATTATCACCTGTTGAGAAATGACTTAACAGCTGTGTAGAAAGAATCGTTCCAACACCAAACATTCTTCCCTCTTTTAATATCTTTCTTAAACTGTCAAAGTTCTTTCTCAAGAAGTTATCTGCTTCATCAACTAAAATCAAATTAGTAAGCTGTCTATACTGTCCTTCTGTTTTACTTTCACCAATTACCAGCATTTGAGTATAGAATATATCTAATGTAATAGCTACAACCAGATTTTGAATACCCTCATCATATCCAGCTAAATTGATCACTGTAACTCCATCTATACATTCTAATAATGACTTAGTTTTAGTTGGATCTGGTTCAAATATCTCAAATTCACTCAAATTTTTCAATGCAGCATATAAACTATCTCCATGAGATTCATCACTGTCCATGTAAATTCTACATACCTCATCCAATGTTGGTGGTGTTTTTTCCCATGTAGCTGCACTAGCTTTATGAATCCCTCTTCTCTCATATGCTTCCATTATCACATCTCTTAATAACGCTTGTTGTTTAACCCCTAAATTAAATGCATTAGAAATAGTTTCTTTAAGCGTATTAGCCGTATGTAGTGGAAGTAATGGTTTGATTTTCTTTCCTTTTACAAGAGCTAATGGATTAAATGGAAGATGGAAAATATCATATACATTAGCATCTGTAGCATTTACAAATTCCTCATCAATATAGTCACCCTTATAGTCAAATATTAATAATCCTAATTTTTTACCCTCAACATTATATTTATCATTTTTATGCAACTGATAAATTAGTGATTTTGTAAACTGTGTTTTACCAGTACCCATTGTACCAATAATACCAGTATTAGTATGGAATGTTTTACTAGTATCTGTCGGATACCAATTTATTTCTCTATCCTGCTTCACATCATAACCAAATAATACTTTCATTGGTTCATTATCCTGTGAAATGGCAGCTTCATCTTCTTTTCCTTTAACTGTAGTATGCTCATGCTGATACCCTGATATTTCTTCACTTACTTTTGTAATAGATTTTTCTGGCTTTCCTTCTGTAGAACTACTTCCTTCTTCCATATTTACTCTTTTATACTTGCTATATATCAAACTATCAACTTTAAAGTCACTTTGATTTCCTATAATTTTTTCCTTTAGCATTTCTAATTTTGACGCAATATTTCTATATCCAGCATCTTCAGAGAAGGTTATTTCTAATATCTTATTACCTTTATTGAATTCTTCCTCATTATATGCTTCTTCTAATTCTGCTTGAGTAATTTCAATTAATTGTGCTTCATCATCAAAAGCTATTCCTTCTTTAAAAGACATAATTGATCCACGTCCTATATATTCATCAAGCTCATTACTAATTTTATACTCATCATTTAATAGCTTAGTTCTTACCTCTGAATCAATTATCATATCCCAATTTTGCTCAGGCCATAATTCATATAACTTAAGCTTTTCTGCACTAATTACAACAAGTTGCATCATGAAATTTCTATACATTTTCTTGCCGAATCTTCTATTTTCCTCATCACCTTGTAATTCAATCAAGTGTTTCTCTAAATAATTTCTTGTTTTATAAGCTTGTTTCTTAGCCTTTTTGATTACATTTGGTCTATTTTCACCAATCTTAACTTCTACAGGGTAATAATGAACAAAAATATCATCATCTCTTTTTTCAATACCAATAAGAAGTAAATCATCTGAATATTGACCTTCCCCTTTCAGGTTTGATACTGAAAACAGCCCTTCTGTACTACTTAATCCTGCGCCTTTTGATACTCTTAATATTTCTTCCAGCGATATTGGAAGCCAAACAATATCCTTATGATAAAAGTAAGATAAACTTAATTTTATTGCTGAGATAATACTTAATTTTTCTCTTGGGAATTGACCGTTACTAGATATCAACCTCAACAACCAATCTCCATTGACAGCATTAAAACAGTTTATTACATCTACAGACGTTCTCTCATTTACTTCGATACTCTTTTCTTGAAGAAATTCATCGATAATCAATTGATATTGCTTTGATTTTCTAGTTACTGTTATTGCATCGTATCCACTAGAAGAAGTATATTGATCACTATAATGTATTATCAAAAGATCTCTAGAAACATTACTATTCTTAAAAAAATTCAAATCTACTTTTGGATCAATAAACGTAACCCAATGAGTTGAATCATATATTTTTTCTAATTTATCTCTACTTTCATCTGATACCGATGTTGTCCTACACTCATTTTCACTAAACGGTGAATCAGTCTGTACAACCTTTATTAAAGCATTCATTTTATTAACCAGCTTTAATAACCTATTGTCGTCAGTCTTTTTCATGTGTTTATTACCAAATCCAGTTCTATATGAGTTTCCTAGAAACTTAGATGGTATTCCTGAAATTAACCCATCTAACGAGATTCCTGTTATGATATCGTTCATATTGCTATCTTTTTCATCAACACTTTGCTCCATCTCAAAGAAAGTGATATGACAATATTCATATTTGGGGTTATCAATATTCTTCTTAAAAAAATGAACCTTTTCTCTACAAATATTTAAGATGTCTTCTTTAGTATAATCCTTGCTTAAAGCTCTGCTGCTTAAATCAATCTTTAAATTTTCTTCAACCTCTTCTGGTGTGTTGTAATATGATAATTCTTCAAACACATTACTTATATCGTTACTATATATATTAATATCTATAGGTAGTAGATTTTCTACTTTTGTCTTTTTCAATTTATCTATGTAGTAATTTATTATACCTTGGAGAATTTCTCTACAATCACCTGTATTTATTAGATTTAATTTCACAGCTGATTTAGATGTTAATCTAAACAAATAATTAAAATGATAAATAAATTCATCTATTTTTTCTTTTACTAACTTTGCAACAAATTCTCTTGAACCTTTATATCTTAAAATATCATTTTTAACATAGTATTTCCATTCTTTTGAGTGTTGTTGTTCTATAGGTTTATATAATTTCTTGTCATCTCCACATAAGTAAGGTAAAAGATATATTGAATCAAGCTTTTTTCCAAGTTGGTCATTTAACTTTTCATTTCCAACTTCTTCTGCTAGTCGAATCTGATACATTACGTTTATTGGATGTAGCGGAGTTAATAATATTTCATTATCTCCATCTTCTCTTTTTATAGTACCTATTTTCAAAATATTGCTATGTTGTTTTTTTGTGTAATCGCCCTCTTCTAACTCATTCATAGCAATTAAAAAAGCATCTATATAGTTTTTACTTAATGTTATTAACTCTTCATTGTAAAATGCTAAACTCGCAACTAAATTATTAACTCTATAATAATTTATTAGTTGAAAGTAGGCGATTTTCAGAGAACTATTTATTTCAATATCTTCTCCAATTATTTCTCCATCTTTTTCAATAAAACTACAATAATCACTGTCAATAACCTTAACTTCTCTTTCAATGTTGTCTCTAAATTCATCTCTAGTAAAATATACCTTTGTTCCTTGAATAAGTTTACCATTATCATACTTAAAACTTTGCATTTCTTCTCTCTTTTTTGTCCAAACATTAAATCCAGTTATAACAGATGCTTTGTTTCCTTCATCTTTTATAGCTACCGGAATAGTTAAATCTAGTAAATTCAAATCAAATTTAACTAAATCTATGTTTTCATCTCTCTCTACTTCATTTATTACTCTTATTTTACTGTCTAGAGAATCTATAGTAATCTCACTTTCATTTTCACTTATAATTTTATTCTCTATATATTCTTTTTCTAAATTGAATTCAAAGTCTCTTTTCTCAATATCTAACATTAAATATTTATCTTTAGGTTTCACAACTAAGTTATAACTAGTTTTTATAACAGAATTATCAAATACTGATTTATCAATATCCAATACGAGTATTTTAAACTCAAACGTTACCTTATCCTTATATTTAATAGAATTAAAACTAACATTTCCTGGAATATGATCAATGTCGACTATAAGTTTTTTACCACTTGCTTTAACTGTAGCTTCTTGATTTTTACCTACTGATATATATCTTTGACTTACTCTATCATCAAACTTTAATTCTAAACTTAACTTTTGTTCTCTATCTTTATTAAATATAATTATATTTTTCTTTCTTTTCTTTGCTGTAGTATCTCCTTCTTCTTTTTCCCAACAGTTTTCCGCATCCAAACTAATAACCGTGGTTTCTATAAACTCTAGCTTTTTATCTTTATTCTTACTTTCAATAGATTGCTTGATTTCCTTATATTCAATTTCTTCCCATTCTGCTCTTTTTAACTTTTCCACACCATTTTCATCCAGGAATTTTTCCAGTAATGTTTCCACATCTCCGCCGTACTTGTGTATATTATCTACTTTAGCATAATTTTCTGCATTATCTTCTAATCTCTTAAAAGCTTCATTTTTATTGTTAATTTCATCAAGCTTACTATCATAAAATAATCCAAAGTTTTTAAACTCATCTTTATTTATATTGCCTTTGTTTATTACCGTTAACAAATCAGAATACTGTAAAACAGAATTACTATCCTCTGAAATTTGTTCACTTCTCTTTTTTAAATCAAACTCAATTAAATATTTATTGCCAATTGACAAACTACTATTTTCAATTTTTTCTTTAATATCTTCTGTTATTGAATTATTATGGAATGGCATTCCTTCTTTATCAAAACTTACAGCTCCACCAATAATACTATCCAACGTAGTATTATGAATAAATAATATAGCAGTATTTTTAAATATATCGCTATTTGTACCTCCTACTTCATTACGGAGCCTCGTTAAATAATCTGGTTTAATATTATTTATAGTCGCTGAGATAATTACCTTAATCCCATTAACATAAATGCTATAAGTTACATACTCACTGGCATTTTGAGCTGCTTTATATCTAAACTCTTGTACATCAGCTACTTCCTTTAGTTCTTCATAGAGATCCTTTACTTCGTCTTCCTTTTCAAATTGAATTTCAAATTTATCACCATTTTTAACTTCTATATTATTGAAATAATTAATAACCTTTTTTGCCAAATAATTATAAAACTGATTTAACATATTGTGCATCCCCACTATCACTCTTTTTCTCTAATATATTTAACTTTTCGAATAAATGAGCTACCTTTCCTTTAGAATCTCTATCCAGGAAAACTCCTCTTTTCTCATATTCTAAAAATAAATCTTTTAATTTTATCTTCTCATTGTCTTTAACGCTTATCTTTGTTAAAAATATGATATATTCTTCTGTAAGATTAAGAGTATATCCTAATCTTCCCCTTTGCCTTAAAAAATTTATCTTGCAGAACTCAATGAACCATGTGCAGTAATCATTTTGTCTCTCTTTTCTACCTGAATTAACAAACTGGTAATTTATTGACTTATAGAGTTGATAAATTATATTAAGTATGTCATTATCATACTTTCGTTCAAAATTAGCTCTAGTAAAATCAACATCACCAACATATTTCTTATAGTTATCTATCAATTCTTCAAATGATAACTTACTTTCTTCATATTCCTCTGCTGTCATGTTTTCTACAGTATCTTTTATATCCAAATAACTACAAACTTTATTGCTATGATTATGGTTAATTAGTTCTAAACAATTCGCATGAGAAAATATCGTTTGTAGCGCACCTTCAACTACTTTCCATCCACTCTCATAACTTACCCTCGCCTTACTTGCTTTTTCCCAATCTAAATTAAAATAAACTTCTACCGGTTTATCAAGTGTAGCATCAAACATTTTGTTAAAGTTCAAAGAAAGTTGTATTACATAAAACATGTAATAAAATTTTAATAATTTTTCAATATTATTATTATAAAACTCAGGTTTTTCTAACATGTACTTTAGGTCTTCCACAAATACTTCAGATACATAAGGAACTAAATTTTTATATATTACTTTTCTAATTTTACTTTCGTTTGAATCAGGTAAACTCTCTACTATGAGCTTTAACATTATATTATCTGGTATTTTGTCATATGTTTTTTTTATGAGTTCTTCAACCTCATTATCTTCCTTACATAACACATCGCACAGAAACTTACCCAGTTTTTTATTACTATTTTTCGCTTCAACATAATTCATTACCTTAGGATGAAAGAAAACTAAATTTTCTTCTTGATCAAAAAATAGTTCTTTAATTATATTTTTAAAAACACTTTTATCTTTTCCATCAATTACAACCTTCTCAATAACTTTATCTATAAACTCTTCATTTATATTTTCTTTACTTTCTTTCTTATTAGATATTCCTCTTGAAAATTCGCCTATACAATTTTTAAAATCTACGATTTGATCTCTAAACCTAGCCTTATATTGAGTTGTATAAGGTAATACTGAAATTTTATTACCTGTGTTATGCTGTAACGAATTTATTTTTTTAGTAGTCTTTTCAGCATCTGTAAACTTATAATTATCCATTACTTCTTTCAAATCAATTTTATACATCATATTTTATCTCTCCATAAAACAATATTCATTGTAGTCATCTAAATAAAGTCTATACTTCTTAATTTCCCCAGCAATCCTTTGATTAAATAATAGCTCTTCCTTTTGACTACCCAATTCTTGAATCTTTTCAATAAAATCCACGAAATTAATAAAATTATTTTTATCTTTTCTATTAGGTCTGTAACCATTTCTGACTTTACAAAGCAAGTTATATAACACATAATCTACGTCAACCATTACTTTAGTATCTTCAAATTTATTTTTGTTGTATTTTAAAACAAATCTAGTAATAAACTTAAATAACTCTCTATCTTCTTTTTCAACGTAATCTGAAATAAATCCAACGATGTCTAATTTTTGATACACATTGAATTTCCCTTGATTTTTACCAATAGTCATATTAATTGTATTGTCTTCATCGCTTTCTCCATGCCACTTATATATGGCCTCTTTTATGCTTGTTAGAAGTCCTTTCAACTGCTTTTTAGAACCTTTATTCCAATAGTACAAATATCTCATATATTCCAGATAAATTTGATCATCAAATATTTCTTCTTTATTTTTAGCAGTAAAAGAATATAACCTTAGATAACTTTTTATGATACTTTCCTTAACATCTTCCTTTTCTGCCCTCGTTTTAGTTTTTTCATATAACAGTGTTTCATCTTTTAGTGACGACAACATATATTGATATTCAATGCAATTTAAATTTTCCTCAAAAATTTTACTTAGATTAGAAGTATTGTTTAAGTTAATTATCACTTCGTCCATTTTTTCACTTCTAAAATTAACTGGATCTATATTATCTAATGCATCAAGAATATTAGAACTGTCCTTATGTGTATATAATATGTTTGCAGTTAAACTTTTTATATACTCCTTAAAAGGTAACTTTTCTATTTTATTAATGAGCTTTGGAACAGTTAAGTTTTCAAAACAATTATCCACTAGAATGTCGTATATAAAGTTAAGTAATGCTCTAGTTGAAATAATAACTTTTTCTTTAATCATTATTTCTATTAATTTATCAATAATTCTTTTCTGTACAAATTCATCTCCAATGAACTCATAGTTATTTTTTATTGGACATTTATAAGAACAGCTGCAATTAGTGCAATTATTCATATACGAAATGAAAAATGGGTTTTCTTCATTCTTATCAGCTATTTTTCCTATTAAATTTTTTAAATATTGAGATCTAGCACCTTCTTCTGTTAAAGAAAACATATGATAATCACTGAAATTAATATATTGAAAATAGCTATTCTCATCAAATTTACTTTCTTCTATGTTATCATGTAATATTTTCTTATCATTTATATATTCCTTAAGTTTAGTAAATCTATGTCCAAATTCGGAATCAATAAAATTTGTAAGAGTTCCTAAATTTATTGCTAATATTAATTTTTCTTTATGACCTTCATTTAATTTTTCATCTGAATAGACACCTAAAACTTCATTTAGTGTTTCAATTGATGTTTTTTCAGGATCTAAACTTTCTGTTGCATCATTATGTATTTTGAAATCACATATAATTTCAGGATACATGTTTTTAAAATAAGATATTAAGTGCGACTTACCATCACCCACACTTCCACAAACCAAAAGTAATTGAGGTCCATCTAAATTATGTGCACTCTCAATTAAATTCCAAAACTCCTGCTGTACTGGCCTTTCAACATGCATATACTCTTTAAAATTGCTGAAGGAATCGATATTCTCTACTGCTTCTTTTGAAGATGTTCTAAGTCTTTTAAGTGTATTAATTAAACACTCTTGATTTTGCAATTTAATCACCTACTCTTTATTAAATCAGTTTCTGTTTTTATATCTTTATACTCTTCAAAATCCTTCTAGAGCATAATAATTACTTAACTATTTACTTTAGAGATTTAATTTTTATAAACCACCCAATGATTCTATTTTTATATTTATCTTTTACTATCAATTATAACCAAATACTGAAACCTAATAGTGTTTTATTCTCTATAAGTTATTTTTTTAACACAGCTTATATCAATGTAATCTTCGTTTGAACTATATTAAATACATTATTTACATTTACAATAACCAATATATACACCTTACCTCTTTTACAATTAAAAACACTCATATACAATTATATTCACAGTTTATTTTACACCATTAACCATTAAATTTCATCATTTCCGACAAAATAGGTTAAAAACAGCTAAATTCATTTTTATTCAACTTTCCGTTTTTCTCAATTCTCTTTTATTAACTATATTACGACTTCAATCAACCCCTCTGCCTCACCATACCTTTCAATAATCTCCTTGAAAGTTTCTTCAAGAAGTCGAACTCCACTCTCCATTATAAAAGCTACGATAATATCAATCCTGCATGCTTTTTTCAATGCTTCCTTCAAAGGATCTATGAGCTGATTTCCATCCTCTCCAGTAAAACATCTATTGTTAAGCTCAATACCCTTCTCGGATATACTATCTATAGAAATTTCTTTTAGCAAAGCTTTCACCTCTTTTTGGGGACTGTCACCACCCGAGATATGTAAAACAAAGTATAAAAAGAACCTATTTTATATACTTATTTTACTATATATATCCATATTCTTCATCACAATAATTCATTCTACAAAAAAAACATCTGTGAACCTTGGAGACATCCTTAATCTGGATGCGTACCAGGTCCACAGACAAATTTTACAAGTGAAATTGGTCCCACTACATAAAACTAATTATCCTTAATAACTCCAACAGCTTTACATAAGGTTCTCTAATCTCTTTTCTTATGTAAAGGTAATTATCAAGATTCATTTACTTCATATCTAAACATAAATCTCGAATAAATTTTTATTTTCAATATTTGTTATTTCTTCTTTGAACTCTTTATTCTTATTAAAATTGAAGATTAGTAAATACCCTTTATTCAACCCATGTATATTCAAGTAATCACATAGTTGCTTTATTCCATCTTCATGATATTTTGGACCTCTCCATATTTTCATTTCAATTATATATTTAAAACTATTATAAGTTATTACTAAGTCTAATCTTTTTTCTTCTGATATTTGGACTTCTTTAAAATCAAATCCTGTTCCATTAATTATAGGTTTTATAAATGCTAGAAATAATAATCTGCCATGATGTTCTATAAACTCTTCGTCTTTAGATGAATATTGTTCTTTCATAAATTGCTGAAATCTTTTAAGGATTTTTTCTATATCAAGTTCTCCATTTTCTTTTATAAAGCTTGACTTAATGTTGTACAAACTCATATTTTTCGCAGTTGTTCTTATTTTTGATATCATATAATTGTAGATTATTTCTTCAAATATCTTACTGCTTATTTCCACGCCATCTTCACCCTTATTAAAAATACCATAGGTTAATCCTATACTTATTGTGGGGTCTAATGGGTTGAAAATTATTTGTTCTCCATCAATTAAAATTCTCTTTGTTAACTCATAAAGCTCATTATCATTTTCTAAGTTTTTTACAATGCTTTCAAATAAAGTATTAACTTCTTCATTAATTATTTTTGCTGCTTTCCTAACCTCTTGTATAGTCCAAGGTCTTTTGCAATCTTTGTTTATTTTTTCATCAATAATTTGACATAATCTACTTACTAAATAAGGGTATCCATTTGTAAAAAAATACAATTCATCACTAATTGATTTAATGTCAAAGTCTAAGTTGTTAACTTTTGAATACTCTTCTAACATAGTAGAAATCTCTTCAGTTGAAAAACTCATATCTACATTAAAATCAACTGCTATATTCCACGGTGAATTATACTTTGTCTCTTCTTCGGTTCGTAGTTTTAATTTCAGACTCTTAACATCGTACATTCCAACTAAAATAACTGATTTAAAGGTATAATCTTTACCAACTTCCCTAGCTAAATATTTATTTCTAAGCATTCCTATAAAACTTAAAAACAGTTGGTTATTTGAGCTTTTATCTACTTCATCTATTAATAAAACAACTTCTTTTGAAGCTTCCTTGACAAAATTGGTTATTACCCTGGATAAATCTTTTATATTATTTACATTATCAGATAAAGAAATAAGCCTTCTACTCTCTTCTTCATTAGTTAACTCTATATTCTCGCTTAATAGTTCAATAAAAACCTTCGAAAACTCTTCTTCATCTTGAAAAATCTTATCACCAATTCCTTCAAAGCTGATACTTATAACTAAATATTTTTCTGCTATATCATTAACTAATCCATTTAATGTTGTTGTTTTGCCATATTGTCTTGGTCTATTTATAGTAAAATAAAACTCATTATCTATAAGTTCTCGTATTTGTTCAAGTTTATTGCTGATATCTACCATATAATGTTTTCTGGAAACGCAAACTCCTGTGCTATTAAATCTTTTTTTCATAACTCTATAAATGCACCACCGTTCTTAATTATATCTTCCTAATTAATTATACCCTAAATAAATGATTGGTAAAACAAGCTTAATTGAAACATCTCCTAATAACCCAATCCCTCTACTTCTTTTCATTACCACCGTCCCCATCCTCCATACTGTTGAGGTGCTTGCCCCTTACTTTCATCAATTATTGGTCTTAAAAGCTTTGTATCTGTATCTTCAATATCAACTACTTCAATATTAAACCTCCACTCATCACCATAATCAAATAAGTATAGAAATTTTTGTTTTTTATAAAGTTGAAGCTCTCCTACTTTAACTTTATTTGAAGATGGTTCTTCATTTTCATATGGAGATGAAATTCTATTATTTGACCACGCTTTTCCATCCATAAAAAACGAATATAAATGATCATTATCAAGAGCAAAAGCTTCTTGTATACAATTATGTAAATCTTCCATAGTATGTTGTGATGACAGCTTGAGTTTTGACCATACGCCTCTACTTAGTGTCACCTTAAGTGTATAAATGCCTTCATTAGTGTTATGTTTTTCCCTTGGTAATGTATTTTTAAGTTCTCCTTTTTTAAATAATCTTTTAAACACTTCGCAAAATGGTTCACTAAATTCAACATTAAAATTCCCCTGACTTTTACAATGTTGCAAATTCCATTCTTCCAAATGTCTTTTATCACATAAAATCTTAATGATTTCTGATCCTAATTCATTTATTGTTATTTTACCTGGAATAAAACTTCGCTTAACATCTATTTTTGATTTTATTTCTTGGTTTTCCTCAATATCCATTAGTCTAAAATACGAAAAATATAAAAGTATTGTACTATACATCCTTATATTGCCTTGAATCAGTATAGTTTCATTTGCTCTTACTGAATACAGATCTCTTAAAACTTCATCTACTACGTATTCATTAATATCATCATAAGTTTGAAACTTCATATTTTCAAAATCGCAATCAACCCACAATGTCTCTAATAGAAAAATATATTTTTCTGTATTATTTAGTTCATTATACTTTTTAAGTCTATCAGTTGACTTTAATACAAGTTTACCACCTTTTGCTGATGTTATGACAGCTAACTTGCCGCTGAGAGATAAATTGTAAAATAAATGTATCAATGGATAAAAAAGCTGATTTGATTTAAGTGTAACATCATTTTCCTCAATGCTCATAAACTCATTTAATTCATATAAAAACTTTGGTGAAATGTATTGTTTTGTTTTACTTACAGTAACTTCATTATTACTCAAATAATCTGTAAAGATAGAAAAATCACTTAAAAATTTACTAATTTTATTTTCAAACATATCTTAAACTTCTCCTTTTTTTACTACTGTAAGTATACCCTAATTGTATGATTAATTAAAGAAATGAAAGAAAATATCAACGTGCTGGATTCAAAGAAGGAATAATTCTTGAAAAAGTGTATGAATAAAGAGAACCACCACTGGTTCTCTCCTTCTACTTCTCATACCTCTTCTCCAATCTACCCTTATAAAACTCCACTGCTCTAAAATTAACAGCATCAACAAAATGTTTCTTAAACTCAACATTATCTATGAATTTCTTCAATTCATCATTCAAACACATTTCTCCATTATCCATATAGAAAAACTGACTACTTGATTTCAAAAGAAACTTAACTGGGTTTTTCTTTGCAAGAGAAACATATTCTTTCTTACCCCACGATTTATAGTTCTTAGTACTCTCATCCCTTGTTAGATCACAAGCATTTGACCCTTTGGAATAGAACTCTTTAAAGCTTTCATATAAATCATCATCATTAATTTTCATCTTCACATTACCATTATTATAAAATGCTAATAATACAGGCATCTTGTAAGTCTTGCTCATGCTGGTTTCTTCAATCATATTTATAAAATCTTCAGCTATAGTACCCGTAAGAGCTATTTCATCTTTCATCAACTCGTTATTTTTATTGAGAAAACCTAAATACCCTTTGAATAAATTTAGAGCTTTCTTCTTTTTCATATTCTCATAAATATCATCATCCATATAAGTAAATATTTCAACTCTTGATGGTATATGCTCTAGATCTTCTTTGATTCTGTAGAACTCTTCCAGTATCTTATCCCCTATCTTTTTCTGTTTCTCATCCATTTCTCTGAACATATCAATAAGTTCAATATCAAAATCAATCTGACATTCCTCTGGTAGTTCTTCTTCTGTTGGTATTACCTTTTTAAGCCCTCTTGTATTTCCTGTGTCCTCAAATTTCTTTCCTTTTAAAAGATGTGGTATGAGGTTAGCTTTCTTATAGTTACCAATAAAATCTAGCACGTTAAGATATTGCTTATCCTTATGTAATCTTAATCCTCTTCCTAATTGCTGCAAGAAAACCGTGGGTGATTCTGTTGGTCTTAGGAACATAACCATATCTATTGCTTTAACATCTATCCCCTCGTTGAACATATCAACTGAGAAAATAATATCAACTTCTCCCTGCTCTAATGCTCTTAGTGCACTTTCCCTATCACATGAGAATTCTCCCCGTGCTCCACTATAAACTGCATATGATTTTATTCCATTATCATTAAAGAACTTTGCCATGCTCTCAGCATGTATCTTTGTTGAACAAAACCCCAGTGCTCTCTTACTATTGAATTTTCTATAATGCTTCAATATCAGATTAGCTCTTTCTATCTTTATAAGTTCTTTCTCCAATTGTTTCTCAACATACTTACCCTTAACCATATCTATATTGGAATAATCAGTGGAACTATCATAAATACCATAATATCTAAATGGACATAACCATCCTTTATTTATCGCCTCTCTAAGACCAACTTCATATACCACATTATAATCACACAATGCATATACATCTTTATTATCCAATCTATCCGGTGTAGCAGTTAATCCCAGCATGAACTTAGGCTTGAAGTACTCTATGATATTCTTATAATTATTTGCCACAGCATGATGAAATTCATCAATAACCACATAATCAAAGTGCTCTTTTGAAAAATACTCATCATTCAAATATTCCTTCTTCCCAAGAGTCTGAACACTTGCAAATACCATATCACCTTTAACTTCTTTACTATCCCCATTAAATATACATGTCTCTTTATCAGGATAAACAAGCTTAAATGTATTCTCAGCCTGTTTTAGTATATCCACCTTATGAACAACAAAGAGAATCCTTTTAAACTTTTCACAATCAAAAGCAGCAAGAAAAGTCTTCCCTATACCTGTGGCAGCAACAACCAAGGCTTTATCTAAACCTTCTTCCCGACTTTTTTCCAACATATCAAGTGCTTCTATCTGAGCACCTTTAGGTTGATACATCTCCACTACATTAGAATTGTCCTCTTCATCATACTTTTCTAGAGTATTTGTAACCTTAGGTCTTACCCATGAATCTGAATATCTTTTAAGCTCCTCATCATTCAAGATAATACTCTTATTATAAAATAATCTCTCAAACTCATCACAATAAGTTTTAAAATCCTCTTCATTGTTTCTCTTTCTTATCCTGTAATTCCACTCCACTCCGTATGTTAAAGCAGACTTTGAAATATTAGAAGAACCTATGAAGATATCACCATCCCCATCCTCATAATGCACTATGTATGCCTTTGGATGAAAGCTCCTATTCTTCTCACTATAAAATCTCATATCAGCCTTATCACCATTAATTGCTTTCAATAGATATAAAGCCGATGGTTGAGTTATCCCTAAATAATTCCCTGTTAGAATTCTTATCTTCTTATCCTGATTCCCCTCTTGATCACCATATCGCTCAATAATCTCCTTCAAAGTATCCTCAAGAATTCGAACTCCACTTTCCATAATAAAAGCTACTATTATATCTATCCTACATGCCCTTTTAAATGCTTCCTTCAAGGGATCAATCAGCTGATTCCCATCCTCTCCAGTAAAACATCTATTATTTATCTCAATACCCTTTTCGGATATATTTTCTATTGAAACTTCTTTAATCACATCTGTCACCTCTTTTGGGGGACTGTCACCACCCGAAATATGTAAAACAAGGTAAAAAAAGAACCCTTTTATATACTTATCTTACTATATATATCCATATTAAGCATTTCTTTTATAAAAATAATATGTAAAAGGTAGTGGTTTCCCACTACCTCAATTATATCTTTACAATTCAAGAAGTCTGTCTTCTACACAATATATATCATCTAAATCTGATACAGCTCTTTATATAAGTACTTCCTTATTAACTACACACTTATCTCCTACAAATACTATAGCCCACTTTTTTAAATTCTCTATCTTCTTAAGCTCGTATGATGTTTTATACTTTTCAAGCTGAATTATTGCTTCATCTAATCTTTCCTTAACTATAGCTTCTCCATTTTCCTTATATTCTCTCTTAGAAATATACTTTAACTCAAAAATCGCAAAATATGATGGTTCTATATTTACTTGCTTTAAAAGTGCTATATCAATATATCCTTTTTCTACTTCATACTCTGATTTTACCAAATATATTTTACTTAAAAAACAATAAGTTAAGAAAATTAATTTTACATATTTTTCATCAAACTTTATATAATCTCTATTTGATAATTTATTTAAAGTTTTCTCAACAATTTGTATTAACTTAGAATTATCTGCTTTTTGTGCTATAGATTTTATGGCACTCCTAATATCTGTAGTATTTAACTCATATTCTATATCTTCTTTAAGTTTCTTACCAAAATAATCAAAATATAATTCTCTTATTACATTATTAGGTACTGTTAATACTACATCTCCTAAATCTTCTCTTTTTATAGTGAGCATTCCTAGATAAAATAATAAAGATTTAAAATCATCCTCTTCAAAATCCTTTTCCATACTAAACTGACTGGTTATAGCAGTAATTATTTCTTCTCCTTGTAGCACTTTATCTAATACCTTCATGTTCTTATCTTTATCTTTTAATTCAAACATATATCCAAGCTTTCCATAATCACTGGCGATATTTTTATCTATTAATTCTCTTGGTCCCTTACCAAAATCTTGATAATGCTTCAAATAATATAAAATCATATCACTATTAAATAACCTTATTTCTGAGCTTTCAGAAAATAAATATCCATTATAATTCTTTCTAAGCTCCTCTACAAGATTATCTAATTCTTCTTTTTTAAAAATATTTTTTGATGTATTTAATATTAATGTTCTTACTTCTTCTTCAGTAAATCCCATCATTTCATTAAATCTAGGGTCTCTTGTTATATCACTAGCAATATTAAACCCTGAAGTTAAACTATCTAATGTTATAGGACTTACGCCTGTAGCAAATATTCTTTTTACTATACTTTCAGTTCCTGTTTTAAGCACTTCATACCATTTTCTAACAAACCCAGTTTTGCTTATTATTTCAGAGAACATATCTGTTTTAAAACTTAATAGTTCATTAGCAAAATGATCATATTCATCTATAATAACATACAAAGGTTTATCTATTTTATATGTTATATCTCCTAAGAAATCCTCAAAAACAGATGCTGGGAACCCTGTATTATTATAATTTAATTCTATATTGTATTTATTTCCAAATTCCTTAAAGGAATTATTTATTGTTCTTAAAAAACTTTCTTCTAAACTTTTTTTAGAATCAGTATCTAACTTAGAAAAATTGAATTTAAGTACATAGTAGCTATTCTTCTCTTTTGTAGTATTCTTACCTATATAAGTATTTCCAAATACCTTATGAAAATCATCTTTTGTATTTATATCATAATAATTTTCTAAAACAGAAGTAAATAAACTTTTACCAAATCTTCTTGGTCTTAAAAAGAATATATATGGAGCATGTAACTGTTCTAACTTCTCTATATGTTTTGTTTTATCTACAAATATATAATTATCCTCTATTAATGTCTTATAATTACTAATTCCATAAGGTAACTTCTTGCTCATGAAAATCCCTCCCCTTGCTAAAACACTCTGGATTTTACTTATATTATACCCTAATCTCTCCATTTATAAAACAAGCATCCCCAAATAATAAAGCCATGAAAGGAATCATAAAAAATAGGACTAAATCAGCAAACCCCCATGTTTAAAAGATTTCCTAATTTAGTCCTATTATAACAGCACCATCAATAACCACATAATCAAAGTGCTCCTTTGAAAAATACTCATCATTCAAGATTAAAGAACCCATTTTATATACTTATTTTACTATATAAAACCATATTATTCATTCTTTTATATAAAGATATGAATAAAAGCAGTGGCTATGCCACTACCTTACTCTATATCTCCTTAATAACCCCAACAGCCTTACCAATTACACTAACCTGCTCTCCACTTACTTGCATGGGTTCATACGCGCTGTTTTCTGAGATTAAAATTAATAAATCTCCCATCTTCATAACTCTCTTAAGGGTTGCATTTCCATCTATATCAACTGCTATTATCTCTCTATTATTGAAAGTGTTCTGTTTCTTTATTACAACGTAATCCCCATTATCTATCTGAGCATCAATCATACTATCCCCTCTTATTTTGAGTATGAAATAATCTTCATTTTGAGAGAACCAATTTCTTGGCAATCCAAATGAACCTTCCATTGTATCATCTATAAAAATAGGAATCCCTGCTGCTATTTCGTTGAATACTGGAATTTTTCTTATCTCATCTCCACGTAATTCTTGATTTATCCCTTCAGTAGATATCATAAGTTCATTCTCCACTGAAGAATCTCTAAGAAATTCAATTGACCTATTATAATCTAGTTCAATATACTTGAAATTCTCTATAGAAGATGGAATCATATTTACATTAAATAAAGGTATATTATCTATAACTTCATAATCTCTATTCAATATGATTATCTCATTTCCATCTGTAGCTACACCATACTGACATTCCTCACAAGCTGCCATATAACTCTTCACTTGTCCAATAGCATCTTCTATTCGTGCCCCTCGTCTTTTAGTCTCAATGAAAATATATGGTGAAAGCCTCTTGTTTTTATATACAGATACACAAACATCAACCTTACCTAATTGCGAGAAATTACTAACAGTATATTCAAGATCAATTAGTTCATACGGATATTTATAGCTCTCATTTAGTTCATTAAGTACCCATTGACGAACTACTTCTTCCTCAGAATAAAGATCTGCCACTTTCCTCTTAAACATATAATCATCTAACTTCATCCTATAAAACTTCTTAAAGTTTTTATCCGGATCAACTCTAAGAAATTTGTGATTTGATTGGCTTCCTCTTGATTAGTCCTATAATGCTTATAACATGGATATTTTCCCTGCTTATCTATAAGTGATGGTTTAACGAAATTATCATCCGAAGTTACATTAGTATCATTTTCAATTAAGCTGTATGCAGCCTGCGCGATCTGTGTTGTTGTTCTATAATTCTTTGCTAAAGAGGAACTCTTTCCAGTCATATCAAATCCAACACTAGTAAAACTTCTTCCATTTCCAAGCCACGCATTTGGATATATGCTCTGTGTTCCTTAACTTCTTCAAGAGCTATAAGTGCCATATCATTAAAATCTATCTTACCTTTTTCCCTCATTGCTTTATTGTAAAAAGTCATAAGTTCAAAAATAGCTTCCCTAACCCTTGAATTTTTCCTAAGTTTCTGAGGACCATCACCCTCATTTGAACTTCTTCCAGTTCTATCAACACTCTGATATTCACTCAGTTCAGTATAATTACATGATTTTATCCACTCTATCTCATCAAGTAAAAAACCTGAGTTTCTTTGTTCAATGAGTTTTACATCAGGATAAATCTTCTTTACAGTCAATATACAATCAATTAATATCCTTCTTCTTTCATTATTATCAGTTAATAAATCTAACTTTAAGTTTTTTCTTTTTATATTTATTTTATATAACTTATACATAATTCCATCCACAGTATAAGTCTTTAAACAACTATCATCTGCCCTCACAAGACTATCTAATTAGATAAGTTCACTATTTTACATAAATACTTGTTAATCAATTTCTACATTGCCTTCACATTTTCTTGTTTCCACTACCACAATCATAATCATTATTTCTTCCTCTTTTATCTTCTTTTACAATAGTTATGTTCTACTCTTATTCCTGATTGTTAAATAAACATAATAATAACTTAATCTTCTGTTAATCTAAATTTAAACTCCATGTGTTATGTTATTATCAGGTAATTAAATTTTTTAAAAAGGGTGATATATGTGGAAAATAGACTAAATATTTTAAATCATGATTTTACCCCCCCAAATATCAATTATAGTTATACTAATACCAATTTACTCAAAACATATAAAGCTAGCGGTAATTATGCTATAAAAAACAAACTTATATTATTAAACCTTCAGTTAGTTAAAAAAATTGCTTCTAAATATTCACTCTCATGGAAATAAAAATATTGAAGTCTCAAACTAGATTTGTTTTATACAAAACTAGTTTGAGACTTCTTTTAACTCTTATATATAAATAATTTCAATTTTTCCCACAACATCTCTTATATTTCCTTCCACTACCACAAGTACAATAATCATTTCTTCCTAATTCTATCTCCCTTTATAATAGTGTTCTTCATATCTTCCTGCCATGGCATTTCAGGTAAATTTTCTAGATTCTTAATGTATAATTCCTCATTAAATTTCATTTTCAAATTATCTACTTTCCTCATTTCATTTAATAAAGCTGAAGCAAGTAATTTCTTTGTCTCTTCTTTAGAATATCCCATCTCAATTAACCTATGATAATGTTCTCTAACATATTCACATTTTGGGCTTCTTAATTGTTGCCCTACTGCTCTTATTATATGTTTATTTATGTTCTTATTCACTTTTATCTCACCTTTTTTGATTAATAATAACAAATATGATACTTTATTATATTTCTTATTATTAATAGGCTTTCCTAAAAATCACAACTTATAACCTCAACACATATCCAATTCATATAAAATATTAATAAACTTCATTGCCTTTAACATTCTCTACACATAAAGCATATGATAATACTAAAGTTTATAAAAGGAATGAGTAATATGAAGAATGTTAACAATATGTATCTATATCCTTATTGGAGTCCCCCCCAAATATATAACTCATATAATATGGATAAATTTCATAAAATGTCTCAATACAATTATTGGCTTAACAGAGCAATGTATAACCTAGACTTAAAAGATTATGGTCCTGAACCTTTTGTAATCAATATCGATATAGCTACTATGAAAAACAATACTTATCGTACTGCTTTATGGACAGGAAAGAATTTGCAAGTTACCTTGATGAGTATCCCTATTGGAGAAGACATAGGATTAGAAGTTCATCCCGCAGGTGATCAATTCATACGTATTGAACAAGGTAAAGGACTTGTTGAAATGGGAGATAGTAAAGATTCATTGGATTATCAAGAAGAAATCTATGATGACTATGCAATCATGATACCTGCTGGTAAATGGCACAATGTAATCAACACAGGTGATATACCCCTTAAATTGTACGCTATCTATGCCCCACCGGAGCATCCACGTGATACGATTCATGAAACTAAAGCAGATGCAGAAGCTGCTGAAAAGAAATACAGCTACTAATCTCAAATTCAGTCCCATTAAAAATACTATCTTCATCATTAACTACTTTAGGCATGTTGAAAAAAATAACAGTCAAAGATACGAAGTATAATGACTAGTTATTTTCTTTCACATGCCTTAATAAAAGTTTCTTCACTTTGCACTTTATTTTTATAAAAATAGGACTAAATCAATGAATCCCTAAGGATAAAAATAAGCACCCCAGGTATCCAAGGATATAACGGGGTGCTAACTCCATACTACTATATTGGCATTACATGTACAATTTGCTGAATGCGAAGATAGAATACGGTGTCACTATCATACGACTTCACAACAACATGATCGGGCTTTACGTCTGCTAAGACACCCTGTAGGTTTCCTCTAACTGTTTCAATAACTACAGAATCTCCAATGATCAATCTTAGTGTTTCTACAAAATATGGTTCTATTACTGTGGCATATTTTATTGGCTGTATGTTTTGCATGATTGCTCTTTGATATAAATCATAAATCATTTACTAAGCTCCCAAATAATTAAAATTACTACACTATAATAATATTAGATATGCATAAAAAAGGTTACATATCTATCCAAATACAACTCCAAATACCACAATAAAGATATATCCTTTCGAATAAGCCTTTTTCTATATTATTCTTTTATCTTTTACCTAAATACACAATTTTTATTTCCCCTTTTAGCACCAAAAATCGCAATCAAGATTGCAATTTTTGTAAGGTGCCAGTCACCTTACAAAAACTAGGACAGTTTTTGCTATTTATGATTCAGAGCTATTAAGTATTATCGTATATTTATTTTAACATATCTCCACTTTGATTCATGTACATTAGAACGATACGGATAATATATCTCCACTTCATTTTCACTTAACCAATTTATCTTATAATTGTTGTTGTGAAATGGCATGGATGCGTCTCCAGTACCTATATCTTCATCAGAAATCTTCTTTTTAAAAATCAACAGTTTTCTCTCATATACTGTTGTATAGGTTGCTGCTGCTAACATTTGTCTCTCTGATATTACTAATATATTTGTTTTTTGTGGTGATTGTATATATGTATTAGCTGACTCAGCGGTAAATATATATATGAAAAAATTAATAAACAATAAAATTATCATAATAATATACAATAACACGTTCAATATGCTAGATTTAGGTTTAATATGCAACTTAAGAAATATTAAAATTAACGCATTAATTAAAAATACTATCCAATCAGTGATCAAGTAATAATTATGTGCTGTTTCCAAATAAAACACCGTAACTCTACTAATTATTAAAATTATTAAAATTAAAGAATACCCTTTTTTAGCTTTCATTTAGCTTAATCCCCTCCATTATCTTTTTGAGCTTATCAATATTATTTAAGAGTATTTTCATATTCTACAATAATATCAATGTTTTCTTTATCTGCCCTTGTGAGCATATCATCTACATTTTTATATCTACCTTTGTATCTATAATATTGAAATAAAGTTTTTTGTTTTTTGATTCCTTATATTCCTCCTTTGAAAAATATTCATCATTGAGATATTCCTTCTTCCCAAGTGTCTGAACACTTGCAAATACCATATCAGCCTTATCACCATTAATTGCTTTCAATAGATATAAAGCCGATGGTTGAGTTATCCCTAAATAATTCCCTGTTAGAATTCTTATCTTCTTATCCTAATTACCATCCTCTCCAGTAAAACATCTATTATTTATCTCAATACCCTTCTCGGATATATTTTCTATTGAAACTTCTTTAATCATATCTGTCACCTCTTTTTTTGGGGACTGTCACCACCCGAAATATATCAAACAATGTATAAAAAGAATCCATTTTATATACTTATTTTACAATATATGTCCATATTAATCATTATTTCATATGAATTCATGTAAAAAGGTAGTGGTTTTCCACTACCTCAATTTAAATCTCTTGATTTCGATTATCTATACATTTTCCCCATAGCACTTCTTATATTTCTTCCCATTGTTACTTTAATTTAGTTTTTCTTCCAAACTTTTTAATTTTCACCTTGACTGGATTCACTGTACAATTCAAGAAGCCTGTCTTCTACACAATCTCTATCCTCTAAATCTGATACAGCTCTTTATATCCTTAAATTTTACATTGTTCTTTATAAACCACAAAGGGACTACGAAGTTTTTAAGCTATAATAGCTATCTTCATAGTCTCCTTCATGTTTAATTAAGACACATTCAAATAAATCTAATTTAATTCTTCAATTTTACAACTATGATCTTTATTATTTGAATCATAACATATTGCCACAGCAAAAATTTTTTTATTGCTATTCTCTTTTTTAAACTTCTCTACATACTCTCTTTCCTTTATCTGTTCAAGAGCTTCTCTGGTCCTTCATCTTTTAGTAAGTAATAACTTTACAGTTATTACCACGACTCCTGGGGTCATAACATAAACTGGAAGTTTGTGTTTGCTAATGATTTCCATGATGATTTTAGGTTGTTGTATTATTTTTTATTTCATGCTAAAATTCTTTCTTAACTATTTGATAGCTGATCAATTAATTAAAAATTTATTTGCAATTTGTTAACGACCCCCGAGGGTTTTAGTGAAGGCGGTACGACAGAACTTGCTAAAGATTTGTACCATCTGATTTCACTCTACAAATTCACAATTCACTACTTACTGCAGTGAATTGTGACAATAAACTCTTTGAGGAATATTAGATATAATTAAGTGAATATAAAAAACTTCTAAGAAATGGAGTTTTAGTTATTTCTAACAGCAACTCAACCCCATTGGTCTTCTTCTAGCCAATGGGGTTGAGTTTATTTTTTTTTAGAAATTATTAAAAATCCAAATCCCAAAATTAAAAATATAATTGTAATATTAAACATAGCAATTGCTCTGTTAGTATTTAATATTAACTCTGTACTACTCCATTTAAATCCATAAGTATTAATACCATTCCTGAAAGTCTCATGTGGTCTATAAAATAGTAATTTGTAAATCCCAATCATAAATGTTGCAAATGAAACAATGAAACAAATTAAGGATTTCATATTTTTATATAGAAGCATATTCATAATTTATGGTACAACTTTCGTTATTTGTACATATCTTCCAGTATCTAAAATTACTTCCTCGACATGCTCATCATCAAAAGTTAATGAAAGTGGGAAATACGCTGCTGTCAAGCCAAAATCCACATCTATTGAGGCATGTCCATAATTAGCAGCCATAGCAAGTTCATGGACTCTACCATGTTTGCTTATTCTCATAAATATATTTCCATGTTTTGCCCATCTATATGAATTTCCCATTGGAATTTTGGCAACTGCATTCATTGATGGGTTTGGAGTTGTAATATTTCTAGAATAATCTACTCTATCAACTGGCTCATTATCAAAATTATAGTAATTTACATTCATAATATTATCGTGAATATGGGCATTCCCATACATACCTTCTGTCCAACCTATAGCGATAGCATCTTCATGTAGTCTCATTGGTCTGTTTTTCCAATTCCAGAACACGCATAATTTTGCATATGTTCTATTGTCAGACATATCATAGTAATCATCAAATATAACAGTAGTTAAGGTCATTCTATTAGTCTCAGCTTGAATATTAGGTGAGTTATTTAATACTGTAAATTGTAACTTCCCATCTTGGTACAAATTCAAAAGTTCTTGTGATGAAAATTGCTCTTTTAACATGTTAAGCGTATCTTTTCCACAATTGTCAACTATACTTTTTTCAAGTTGTTGCACTTTCCCCTCATTTAAATTAGTTGTTAGGTCAAATGCCTCAGCAGTATTTGAGAATATAAACAAAAACATTACTACTAGAATTGAACTTGATAATTTACGAATTAGATTTTTCATGAAACCCCTCCTTTTATTTTTTAATAAAAATCCAATTAACTTAATATATTCTATATATTCAAATAATTTCCTTCTTAGTAATAAATTTTTTTTATATTATCAACGTAAAGAACATTATGCTTAGGGTGTTTTATAACCCTTTTTATTGCCTTATTAATTTGTTTCTAGATATATAGAACGTAAAAATGATTTACCATTAAGATATGTAATTTATGGGCATAATGTAAACAAAGAAATCAATCGTATAAAGTTAGTTATGAGAAAATCTGATGAAATTATAAATGAATATATTTCTGATGAAAATATTATATAAAAGTATTTAGATTTAAGGAAAATAATCCAGTAAAATCGATTAATTATTATGACAAAGATAATAATCTTATAAATTCAATTGATTTTTATTTTTAAAAATAACTCAACAATAGCTTTAAATTAAGGCTATTGTTGAGTTATTTATTAAATAAGAAGTTCCTATAAATAGTATTTCAATGTCGGAAATCCCCTATCTTTCAAACTATTTAACCTCTTACAAATGCCTCAATTTCTTACTTAACTAACCACAGATTCACAATGTGGCGTCATTGGAAACATGTCAATCCCCCCTCCTATGAAATTAATTGCTAATATTAATTTTTGAGCATAAAAAAATGGACTAAATCAGTGAACCCCTTGTGTTTAAATGGTCTTCTAATTTAGTCCTATTATAACAGCACCATCTATAACCACATAGTCAAAGTGCTCCTTTGAAAAATACTCATCATTCAAATATCCCTTCTTCCCAAGTGTCTGAACGATAGCAAATACCATATCTCCATTAGGTACGTGAAAATAAAAAAGACCTATCCACTCAGACAAGTCTACACTTTTACTTTTATATTATCTATGCTTTCTTAACCAAAACCTCTTTACCCTCAAAGGCAATTCCAAGTTCCATTATATTTTCTATTTCTAAATCAATGAGCTCCTGCTTGTAATTTTTTTCTTTTATCTGATTTAGTGCTATTTCAGTTGCTTTTTCCAGGGTTTCATTTTCATCTTTATCAACTTTTTTAAATTCTATTACTATACCTAATTTATTCTTATCTTTAGGAATTATCATTATGTCATATCTTCCAAATCCACTCTCTCTATTGGATTTTATTAAGTATTCATCTGATAATGAAATAAGAATTCCTAAAACGAATGCATGATAAAATTTTTCACTTTCATTTTTTCCTGTATCAAAATAACTTGCGCTGCTAAGTGTATATTGCTTTAATATCTTGCTAAAAGTTTTTGTATCTCCATTTACAAGAGACTTTAACATAAGGTTATATCTATCTCTACTTACATTTTCACTAAACCAACACATAATAAGATCTTCAAATAAATACTTCACTTCTTTATTAGGAATCCCAAGTTCACATATATTTCTTCCCATCTCAAGTTTATTTTCAATGAGCTTTAAATATCCTGTAAAAAATAGAAATCCCCATACATTTTGAGTATCTTTGTGAATATCTGCCATAACTATATTTTCGTCAATTATCTTTGTTATGGTATTTCCTTTAATAAGCTCTTCTAAGTCTTTTTTAAGATCTTCTCCACCTTTAGCTAAAAGCTCTTTAACTATATTATTGCTGCTTGTGTTTACCCAATAAGGAAGAAAACCTCTTTGACTATTATCTATGTAATTCAATATAGACCAAGGATTATACACTGTATTATCTCCGAATCTATATCCATTGTACCAATCCTTTACTTCATCAGTTTTATCTTCTTGACCATAATATCTTAATAATTCTTCAACCTCTTCCTGTAGAAATCCAAAATATTTAGAGTATTGAGGATTTAATATGGTACATACCTTTAAGTTATTTAATCCTGAGAATATACTTTCTTTTGCTACTCTTAAAATTCCAGTCATAACTGCCTTCTTAAGATAAGTATTATCCTTTAAACCTGCACTTAAAAAGTTTCTCATAAACTCTACTATCTGATCATAATAATTGTTAGAAAATCCACTCTGAATTGGTACATCATATTCATCTATAAGAATTATAACTTTTTCTTTATAATATCTATTTAAAAATTTAGATAAATATTTTAGACTAAGTTCTACTCTAGCTTTATTTGCTCTGCAGTTTAATATTTCATTATAATAAACCTTTTCCTCATTATCTAAAATATCATTTTCAAGAACATATTTATGTCTTCTATACTCTTCTGCTATTAGTTCTTTCATTTTTTCGTAATCTAGTTCATAGTTATTGCTCTTTATATCTTTAAACGTAATAAAAATCAAAGGATATTTCCCTTGATGCTCCATTATTTCTTTATGCTCTTCAACCTTCAATCCCTTAAACAGATATGAGTTATCTTCTTCACTATTTTGGAAAAAATATTGAAGTATACTCATGTTTAGAGTTTTACCAAATCGCCTTGGTCTAGGAAGTAAAATTACTTTAGCACCGTCCTCTATGACATCCTTTATTAATAAACTCTTATCTACAAAGTAATATTTGTTTTCAACTATTTCTTTAAAATCTCCTATACCTATTGATGCTCTCTTTTTCATCATTTCACTCCCTCTAAACCCTTGAACATAGTATTTCAGTATTATTAACTAATATAATTATACCCTAAATAGCTGATTGGTAAAACAAGCATACTGGAATTTTCTCAATGTATTTTTAATACTTGGGGACCAGAGGTTCCGTGCGTAGCATGTACCTAACTTCCAGTGACAAGCTTATTCGAAATATTAATGTAATTTATGGTAAGAAGTTATTTTTTCTTTTGCATGTCTAACAAAAAGACAAGCTGTGAACTTTTAGCTTCCCCCTCCCCACGGAAAATCACAGAATAAGCTATAAAACTTTAATCATTGGGATATGAATAAAATCTGAAACTTAGCATATACTAATTTAGATTCTTTATTGATATATCTAAGTAAGTTATATCAATAATTTTAGTTTTGATGAGCAACATTAATTGGGTTAGAGAAAGATACATCTCATGACAAGCCCATGCTATTGTTGCTTTTTTCTTTTTGAACTCATTTTTAAAGTTCCTTAACCGTTTAAATAAAAAAGATCTAAAAATATTAAATGCCATAAACATAATTTTGATTATTACTTGTATAGCAGTATCATCATGAGTAAAACAATGAGTTATATTACTGTAAGTTTTCAACTGATGAAAGCATGTATTTTCAATATACCATCTGTAGTGTATACTTTTCCAAACAGTCTTAACATCCATTGTTTTACTTGTTGTTGCAACAGTAATTTCCCTAAATTCAAACTTCTCTTCCTTTCTTAAAGAGCTCTCAACTATTTCAACAAATTTATATATCCTAATAGGAGTCTCTCTACCTTCATCATGTTTAAGCACATTCCAATCAGTTATAACTGCATCTTTAAACCAATATTTAACCGTATATTTTTTATCATTTTCTTTATGGGTAAAAGAATCATCATGAGTGTTATATGTTGAAACATAATCAATGAGTTTGTAATTTATGCTGGTCTTGTCTTTTAGTCTAACAATAATATCTTTTGAATTGCATAAAGATGCTTTAATAAAAGGTGCTTTAAAATATAAAGCGTCAGCTACTATAACATCAACCCACTTAGGTAACTCTGGCAAAAGTTTCATTGCACCAGTAAACTCTCCTTCAGATTTAGTTATTACTATATCTTTATGTGTTTTTTTATCATTAACAGTTTTTTCAAATAACACGTTTAGTGAGCATTCTTTTATAACATAGTTTATTTCACGACCTACGGTCATTGCTACAACCGATTTATGGACATATCTATAATCCTCACCGTTCCTCATGTACATGCAATTCTTACACTTTTTCTTTTTATTCGTTATGATATCGGTTCCATCTAGAGCACAAACTGTATAACCATCAATTGTACCATCTTTAAACTGCTTGTTTTTACACAAAGTATTTAAAATCCTTTGAAAGCTCTCTTCGAGATTATTGATATTCCATTTAGTCAAGACATTAGTTATTGCATCTATACTAGGCATCTTTGTACTTTTAGGAAATAACGGCTTAAAACATCCATACTTAATTTTCTTTTCAAGCTCATTGAAACTCTTAATTCTAAATACAAATCCCCAAAATAATATTACAAATATTACTGATGTCTGATGTGTTCTTTTCTTGCGAGAATCTCTCTGCGCTTTAATTATTTCTTCAAACTTAAAAACTTGTTTTATATATTTACAAAACTTCTTTAATTTCTTAAACTCTTTATCTATTTCTTTTAGAATTTTTCTATACTTTTTTACTAACATAAAAATCATCTCCCATACATTAAAATGCATAAAAGATGATTGTCCTATTCTGTTTCCATTTCCAAATTTGATAAGAATTTTGTTTATTATCAAATTATTTATAAATTATTGTTTCTGTAGATGTCGAGAGAACTACGCACGGAACCTCTGCTTGGGGACTGTCACCACCCGAAATATGTAAAACTTAGTATAAAAAGAACCCCTTTTATACTTATTTTACTATATAAACCCATATTTTTCATTCTTTTATATAAATATATGTAAAAAGGTAGTGGTTTCCCACTACCTCAATTTAAATCTCCTGATTTCAATTATCTATATATTTATACCACATTTCATAAATAGTACAGAACCAAACAATTTCTGCTACAACTTTTAAAATTCTTTTCTCTTTTGATTAATCCTTATTTTAACCTGAAGGCTCCATTTTAATTGCTCTACATACTCATCATTCACCTTATACCCTAATAAAATTAATTCCTACAAATACTATACCCAAACAATAAAAATATCTTTTCCTTCAACACTAACTCTCTCCTGTTTAAATTCCTTTTCTCCGCCCTTTGTAAAATCATATATGAGAAGATAACCTTTATCCAAATTTAGGCTTTCAAGATAATCAACCAACTGCTTTATTCCTTTCTTGTGAGCTTCTTCACCTCTCCATATTATTAGTTCTGATACATATAATTCATTATTATAACTAACCACTACATCTAATCTCTTTTCTTCTGATATCTGAACTTCTTTAAAATCAAAACCTGTTCCATTTATTATTGGTTTAATGAATGCTAGGAATAAAAGTCTACCGTTTCGTTCTAAAAATTTAGTATCTCTTGAACTGTATTCTTTCTTCATAAATTCCTGGAATTTCAATAGAATCTTTTCAAAATTTAAGTTACTGTCTGTGGTTATAAAATTATTTCTATAGTTATAGTTTCCGACCTCAGTGGAGGTTTCTAACTTAGAACTCATATAACTATATATAAGCTGCTGATAAATTCTATTATTGATTTTAACAATTCCACTTTCATTTTTAAATATACCATATAGTACCCCTACATATATAATTGGATTATGTATATTATAGGTTATCTCTTTTCCTTCTAAAAGAATATCATATACCACATCATACAGCTCTTTATAATTCTCTAAATTGGTTATAAGACTTTCAAAGTTAGTATTATTCTCTTTCAATATAATTTTAACTGCATCTTTAGTGTCCTGTGATTCCCATGTAGTTTTATTAGTAATAATCTTTTCATCTATTACTTTGCATATTTTGCTTACTAGAAATGGATATCCTGAAGTATAATAATAGATTTCATTAGATATCTTTTCTATATCAATTATTATTCCTTTATCAGTGTTGTATTCTTTAATCATAGTACTTATTTCCTGCCCTGAAAAACTCATATCTATATCAAAATCCACTGCAATGTTCCATGGACTGTTATATTTTCTATCATCATCTGGTCTTATGTTCAATTTCAATGTTTTAACATCATGTACTCCAGCTAGTATTATACTGTGGAATGTATGATCTCTTTTCTGCATTCTCAATAAATATTTATTTCTCAACATACCTAAGAAGCTTAAAAATAATGCGTTATTTGAACTTTTATCTACCTCATCAATTATTAAAACCACATTTTTATTCCATATAATTATAAGATCTGTAATAAAATCACTAAAGGTATCTATTGTACTAATATTATTAGCTTTATCTAATACTTCAAGTATATTTGCATATCCACTATATCTACAGCTTTTTTTTAGTTGTCTAACTACAGCATCAATAAAATTAGCTTCCCCTTTAAAGGTCTCTTCTCCAAAACCTTCAAAGCTTATATCTATAACAGCATATTCAGATGTAGTCTGTAATCTTTCTCGTACTTTATATAATGTTGTAGTCTTTCCAAATTGTCTTGGTCTATTAATTGTAAAATACTTTCCTTTTTTAATTAACTCCATTATCATGTCTATCTTTTTTGAAATATCCACCATGTAATGCATCTCTGGAATACATATACCTGTAACATTGAATTCTTTAGTCACCCTTTTTCACTTCCTTCTATAAGTCATAAACCTCAAATATATTTTAATCTTTATTTACAAAGGATCTACTCTCTGAAATAAGTATGAATAGCAACCCCTTGCACATAGTATTTTCTGTATTATTAACTAATATAATTATACCCTAAATAGATGCTTGATAAAGCAATTTAAATATATATCTTTAGATTACAGCTCAAATATTTTCACTATTTTTTTAAATATTTCACTTTAATTACCTCTTGAATTAATATATACATCAATATCTTCCACAATATAGTCCTGTCCAGTTATTACTTTCCCTCCATCACTCGATTTTCAATAAAATTCATAATTGCATCAACAGATATGTTTTGCTGTTCTTCACGACTTATTGTAGCTGCAGGATCACCTTTTTGCTCACCATAATTCCCAAATTGCGCATGGTTACCTCCTTCAATTACAACAATATTTTCTGTGTAATCAATATGCTCTTCTAGATTTGAATTAAAAGTACCATAAATGGTTAAAGCTTTTTCTGGAGGATAATCACCATAAACATATGCCCCTAATAAAATAAGTCCCTCTACTTTGTCCTTATTTTTAGCTGCATAACTGCTTGCCATAGCTCCCCCCATAGAATGACCACCTATATACCAATTCTTTATTTCAGGAAGTTTTTCAAAGACATCCTCTGCAGCATCAGAATCAAATATTGCCATGTTAAAAGGCATTTCTACCAAGACACAAGTAATCCCTTTCTCAGTTAACTTCTTCAATATTGGTAAATACGCTATATGCTCAACCTTTGCTCCAGGGTAAAAAATTAAAGCTGTATCACCAGGTATAGCTGGTGCCAATATAGTAAGGTTGTCTACTACTTCAATATTTAAATTACCTTGCATTACTTCAATTGCTATGTCCTCAGCTCTGTAATAATCTGAAGCATAGATGAAAAATCCTACAATTGAAATCAAAAGAACACTAACCAAAGATATTATCGCTATTTTTGTTTTTCTAAAACGTTTTTTATTTTTCACATCCATATATTCCACCACCAAAAGTTATTTATAAATTACATATAAGTGTAGATATGAGAGCTAAGATTAGATATTTATCTCTTAATACTTATCTTTTTTAGGTTTAGCAGCTTCAATCACCTTTTGATACGGTGCTATTATAAACTCATTCATTTGACCCTTCATTTTCTTCTGTACAGAAGGTAAATTCATCAAAAATCCAATGATGTACATCATTAAAATTCTACCCTTTTGCTTTTGTGGGAAATCGTAAATACCATGTTTTTTATAGAATTTATGATCCGCCTTCATCATTCCACGCATTAAATAAATAAGATCTCTAAAAATTTTTGTACCCCCAACACCGTAGAAGTTCTTTGGTCTTGTACACTTATTTTTAAGAGCATAGCAAATACTCTGTGATAAATTTTGAATTGACTTAGATGTATCTACTTCATCTGTTGCAACACCAGCAAGATAAGTTCCACCCACCTCACAACGTGCTTCCACAATAGTTTGAAGATTAGGCTCTGCCATATAATCACCACTAATTAAATATCCTACAGTCATACCCTCTGATACAGCTCTATGTCCATTACAGAACTGACGGTCATCATAAAGCTTCAAGCTTGAATGTGTATAGTGATCACTTATTGTAAAAGCATAAATAATTGCATTTGCCTTTTGAATATCATCTCTTAAAAAATCATCAAAACCATCCTTATACACACATTTTCCTGTAACTGAACATCGCAAGCAACCAAGACATCCTCCATCAATACGAGTTTTTCTCAAATTTACTTCTCTTGCATTATAAGGTAATATTGATTTAAAATCTTCAATCATATTTCTTAAATTAGTATCATCCTCTGAACAGTTTGTTAAGATAACTACATCAAACCCACTCTCTTTAGGGGTATTCTCTAAAATCGGTCTATAAATCCCTCTTTTTTCTTTATAAACCCTTGGTGAAGCACTTATATAAATATTATTTTCTATGGAAAACAACAACTGTTCAAAAAAACTCTCAGCTTGTATTTGACCTTTTTTCTCTTGTAAATCATCCATATCTGCAGATAAACCACGAATATATTTAAGTCCTAAATCATGACAGTTTTCTTCTATGAATTTATGAGCAGTTACATCATAAAAATGTTTTGATGTAGTAATTTGAGTTGAAAATTTTCCTTTTAAATCTACACCACTTTCTTTTATAAGTTCAATAAATCTATGCATCTGATATGGAGCAATAAATGTATAAACAGGATAAGCAAATATAATAATTTCTGCATCTTCTAAGGCTTTATTGGCCTCACTAAAATCTTTTTCATATGCTTTTATTCTTTGTCCTACATGTAAAACTGTAAAATCATACTCAGGGTAAACTTTTTCTAAATACAATACAGTTTGCAAGGTAATACTATTCTTACCTTTTGGACTACCATTCAGAACTAATATTTTCATTCTTCACTCTCCATCTTTATTAATAGTTTTTTATACCATTCAATTTCAAACTCAGCTGAATCAATACCATATTCTAAAGTGTATCCTTGATATATAAAAACATCTTTTAAAATCTTATCCTCTGTATCAAACAGCTCTTCACTCTTCATATGTTCTAATTCTTCTTTTATAGAAATAAGCACATTTTTTACTGTTTCTAATTGAGCTATATACCCTAAGATAGATTTTTTACGCTCTTCCTTTGGAGCGATACCAAGAAAGAATAGTTTAGAAAGTTCTATATTCTTAACCTTTTTAGTTTGCATTGGTGTAACAATCCACTCTGAAAAGTTTGTTCTTCCTTTTTCTGTAATGGAATAAAGTTTTTTATTTTTACCCTTTTCTACATACTCCTCAAATTCTATACTATCTTGTAAACACAGTTTTGTAAGTGCTGTTTGTACACTTCCTGCACTATGAGAACAGATAGTAGATAGATTATTTTTTATAAATTTCTGTATCTCATATCCAGTCATTGGTTTTAAAAATAAAAGCCCTAAAATAATAAATTCCATATGTGTAACCTCTCTTTTAAATATATGTCTATTAGATATATATTATATCAGTTAATTTAAGAAGTCAATTCTATACTATTTAGTTTTTATATTATATAAATCTATATTACAAGTATAACTCTATCATGAATGCTACCGCATTGAGGACATTTGCATTCTCTTATATAGAGCGTCAATTCTTAAGAACATTTATTTTATCATTGCCCTTTTATGATTTTTTATCCAAGTAAAACTCAAAGATTATGCATTCATCTCCCACTTATAGAAGCTAGGTGGCTTCTGCTAGCTACGTTAAAATGAAATATGTCAATTTGCCCTGATTGCTTTCCTAACATAAAAAAACCTCCAATATCAATGCTATATATACTATAACAACTATTTATATTGAAGGCCCTCTTAATGTTTATGCATTTATATGAATATTTATTTTTTGAATATACTTTTTCGGCGCTTTCACTGGCACCTTACAAAAACTCAGATAGTGAAGTAAACTTCTTATCTTATTTTATAGTTTCAATTTTATCCTCTGAATCCACTCTAATAACATCAATATTATTTATCTTTCTGATTTCTTTTATAACACTCTCACTAATTTCCTCTTCGCTTCCCACTATATATATTGTTTTAGGATTTAATCTTAAGATTGTATCCTTTGTGCTCTGTGTTAGTGATGTTTTCTTAGAATACATTATTGGATATTGCGTTTCTATTGAAACATTTACTATATCTTCTGTATATATAGAATCTTTCTCTCTAGGTAAAATTAGTATATTTCTTGACTCTGCCGGCTTGAAATATTCTGCTATTTTCTTTGAAGTGTCATTTTTATCTTTTCCACTTATTCTTACTATTTTCACAAAACCTATTTCTTTTAATTGCTTTTCAATCGAATTCGGAATTGCTTCTTCATCTCCTAGTATATATACTGGTGCTCCTTTGGAAACATTTTCATTTATAAGATTTACTGTATTTTCTATATCTTTTGAAGTTCTTCCTATTGTCATTAATGGTGTTCCAAGATTTTCACCTAATGCTCTTCCTGATATAGCATCTATTTTGTTTGATACTATTATGCCATTATCATAAATACCGGGCTTATTAACAACTACACTTATAGTTTCTATTTCATCCTTTGAATTCACTCTAATAACATCAATATTATTTATCCTTTTGATTTCTTTAATAACGCTCTCGCTAATTTCTTCTTCGCTTCCCACTATATATATTGTTTTAGGTTTTAATTTTAAGATTGTATCCTTTGTGCTCTGTGTTAGTGATGTTTTCTTAGAATACATTATTGGATATTGCGATTCTACTGAAACTTTTACTATATCTTGTGTATATATAGAATCTTTCTCTCTAGGTAAAATTAGAATATTTCTTGACTCTACCTGCTTGAAATATTCTGCTATTTTCTTTGAAGTGTCATTTTTATCTTTTCCACTTATTCTCACTATTTTCACAAAACCGTTTTCCTTTAATTGCTTTTCAATCGAATTCGGAATTGCTTCTTCACCTCCTAGTATATATACAGGTGCTTCTTTAGAAAGATTTTCATTTATAAGATTTATTGTATTTTCTATATCTTTTGAAGATCTTCCTATTGTCATTAATGGGGTTCCAAGATTTTCACCTAATGCTTCTCCTGATATAGCATCTATTTTATTAGATACTATTAAACCATTATCATAAATACCAGGCTTATTAACAACTATACCTTTTGTATATACAATGTTATCTACATCCTTTACCTTTATATATAGGCTATACTCTCCTTTAATTGCATTTAAATATCTATATTCTTTTTTAGTACTATATTGCTCCCATTCAGTATAGTTAATATTGTCACTTGAGAATTTCATTTCCTTTAAATATTCATTGTTTGGCATAGTTATTTTTAAAAGCATATCATTTGTATTATTTTTTATTATAGCTGCTTTTAATCCTATAAAAACGTCATCATTTCCAAGGTCTATTGTTGTGCTAAATGCCTCTGAAATATTATTGTATTTATCTTTAACTTTTATATAAACAATATTTTCATTCTTATTGGATAATAATGTCCATTCTTTCTCTTCTGAATATTTCTCCCATACACCATCTCTAAAATCACTATAGTTTGATATCATCATTTCAGAAAGTCCAGACATTGTGTCTTGTGCAGTTATTTTTAAATCTACTGTTACCATAGATGTTGAGTCATCTGCATGGACAGCACAAACACAGGATGTAGTTAATACTAGAGTAATTAATAAAGAACTTATTAGTTTTTTTAATTTCTTATTCATAATTTGCACCTTTCTTTTTAAAAAATTGTTATTTTAGAATAAACCTTCATTTGTTATTCTTAATTAAAAGGTGGCAGCAATATTTAGTGCCACCTTTTTGGGGTTGTTATTTGTATTTTTACTTCTTAAATATCTGTTTAATTCTTTTTACTATACTTATACCTTTTACAACTGGTGCGGTCTTATCAGGTGTTAATATTCTTTTTTCTCTAGTTCCTACAACCTGATCATTTATTACTACATCTACTTTTACAGTATACCATGTATAATCTTTAAGATTTTCTACTGTTATTTCTGTTTCGTTTTTGTTCATGTTATCTTTTTCGTATACTTGAATATTTGATGATGTTTCAACTATATTCATTTTCAATTTATAGTTTTGTTTTATTGCATTTGTATCACTTAATGATATATCCGCATTTTTACTTACTATACTCTGAATTTCTTCAACAAGTGATGTTAATGTTGTTCCCATTTCTATATCTACTGCACCTTTTGATGAATTTGGTTTTGTATCTATTGCTACTACTTTCATATCTTCAAAGGATTTTTTTATTACTTGTTGTGTTTCTTTTGCAATTCGAGTTTTAGTTGCTTCTGGTAATTTCGCTATAACAGACTTTGGTATTACATTTGCTATTACCTCAACTACATTTCCTTTTGCAATTATTGTATCTTTGTCTTCAATTCCACCAACTGCTGGTACCTTCGGTGTTGCTGATTCGTTTATTGATGGTTTTACATCTACTACTACATCATTTATTGGTGGATTTACTACTGGTCTTTCTGGTTCTGGTTCTGGTTTTGGTTCTGGTTTTGGTTCTGGTTTTGGTTCTGGTCTTCTTACTTCTCTTGTTATTGTTAATTTATATGTCTTCGTAGTTTGTCCGTCTTCTGCTGTTACCTTAACATATGCTGTGTTTGCTCCTACATTTAAGCTCATTTTTTTATCTGCTGCTTCTTGTGTGCAAGCCTCATCACTATATAACTTCCATGATGCTTTTTCACTTACTTCTAAGTCTACAACCATGCTTGTTATATTATTTCCTACTGTTTTTGTTACGTTAGTTCCACTTACTGTAGGACTTGCTGGTGTTTTCCATGTTGTTACTTCGCATGCTTTTGATAAAGGTGCAGCTTCTCTTGTTATTCTTACTTCATATGTCTTTGTTGTTCCGTCTTCTGCTGTTACCTTAACATATGCTGTGTTTGCTCCTACATTTAAGCTCATTTTTTTATCTGCTGCTTCTTGTGTGCAAGCCTCATCACTATATAACTTCCATGATGCTTTTTCACTTACTTCTAAGTCTACAACCATGCTTGTTATATTATTTCCTACTGTTTTTGTTACGTTAGTTCCACTTACTGTAGGACTTGCTGGTGTTTTCCATGTTGTTACTTCGCATGCTTTTGATAAAGGTGCTGCTTCTCTTGTTATTCTTACTTCATATGTCTTTGTTGTTCCATCTTCTGCTGTTACCTTAACATTTGCTGTGTTTGCTCCTACATTTAAGCTCATTGTTTTATCTGATACTTCCTGTGTGCAAAATTCATCACTGTATAGCTTCCATGATGCTTTTTCACTTACTTCTACATCTATAACCATGCTTGTTATATCATTTCCTACTGTTTTTGTTACGTTAGTTCCACTTACTGTAGGATTTGCTGGTGTTTTCCAAGTTGTTACTTCACATGCTTTTGATAAAGGTGCTTTTACTTCATCAAACTTCCTCACTGTTAATTTTCTTCCATTTCCGCCATCCTCATAAGCTACATATGGTGTTCCATTATATACATATAAAGATGTATATACAGCCTCACCTGCTGAAAATCCTGCTGTCCCTACGTCTACCCAGCTGTTTCCGTCAAATTTCTTTACTGTTGCTTTATTTGCATTTTCTTCATCCTCATAAGCTACATATGGTGTTCCATTGTATACATATAGATATGTATAGTAAGCACAACCTTCAGAAAATCCAGCCGTTCCTACATCTACCCAGCTATTCCCGTCATATTTCTTTACTGTTGCTTTATCTTCATTTGCACGATCCTTATAAGCTATATATGGTGTTCCATTGTCTACATATAGAGATGTATGGAATGCACAATTTTCAGAAACTCCTGTTGTTCCTACATCTACCCAGCTATTTCCGTCATATTTCTTTACTGCGGCTTTATAGCCATTAGCATAATCAGTATAAGCTACATATGGTATTTCATTGTATACATATAAAGAAGTATTTGAAGTTCCACCTGCTGAAAATCCTGGTGTTCCTACATCTATCCAGCTGTTTCCGTCATATTTCTTTACTGTTGCTTTAAAATTATGTCCTTTATCCTTATAAGCTACATATGGTGTTCCATTATATACATATAGAGATGTATTTGAAGCCTCACCTGCCGAAAATCCTGCTGTTCCTATGTCTACCCAACTGTTCCCGTCATATTTCTTTACTGTTGCTTTATAGCTATTTCCGCCATCACTATAAGCTATGTATGGTGTTCCATTGTATACATATATAGATGGATATAGCGCCTGACCTTCCGAAAATCCTGCTGTTCCTACGTCTACCCAGCTGTTTCCGTCATATTTCTTTACTGTTGCTTTATTTCTATTTCCGCCATCCTCATAAGCTACATATGGTGTTCCATCATATACATATATAGATGTATATTCCAGATAACCTGCTGAAAATCCAGCTATTCCTACATCTACCCACTCTTTTAACACTACTGTCGTTGTATCATTTACTGTAATCTCTAAAGTTTGTGCATTTCCTGCACTAAAGTTAAATTTCAAGCTTGTAGTTCCTACAGGCTGTGCTACAAGATACTCCTTCTTTATTGTCACTATATTTTCAGATACTGTATAGTCTGTATCACTTACTAAAGTATCCTCTCCATTTGTAATACTGCTTAAAGTATTTCCGTTCAATGTCATAGTAATGCTTACATATGCTTGTTCTGAAGTCTTTTTATCAAAATTTGCTGTCTCTGGACTTATTTCTGCATTTACTGTTAATACAGCTGCATCACTTGTGTTGTTTCCACCTTCATTGCTTACCACTACTGTGTAACTTCCCGCATCAGCTGCTCGCACACTGTTTATTGTATAAATTGAATCAGTTGCTCCACTAATGTCTTCTCCATTCTTTTTCCATTGATAGCTTAACTCTCCATCCCCTGATGCTTCTACACTAAAGCTTGCTGGCTGTCCAACTGTCACTGTTTGATCTTCTGGTTGTGTTGTTATACTTGGTGCTGCTGGTGCTGCTTTTATATCATCATATTTCTTTACTGTTGCTTTAAATTCATTTTTGCCCTCTCCATAAGCTACATACGGTATTCCATTGTATACATATAAAGATGGAAATACACCCTCACCTATTGAAACTCCTGCTGTTCCTACATCTACCCAACTGTTTCCGTCAAATTTCTTTACTGTTGCTTTATAGCCATTCTCCATATCCATATAAGTTACATATGGTATTCCATTGTCTACATATAAAGAAATAAAGACTGCAGCGCCTGCTGAAAATCCAGCTGTTCCTACATCTATCCAGCTGTTTCCATCATACTTCTTTACTGTTGCTTTATAGCTATTTCCTCCATCAGTATAAGCTATGTATGGTGTTCCATTGTATACATATATAGATGTCTTCATTGCAACCTCACCTGCTGAGAATCCTGGTGTTCCTACATCTATCCAGCTGTTTCCATCATATTTCCTTACTGTTGTTTTATTTTCATTCTCTCCATCCGAATAAGCTACATATGGTGTTCCATTATCAAAATATAAAGATGAAGTTTCTGCCTTACCTACTGAAGCACCTGCTGTCCCTACATCTATCCAGCTGTTTCCATCATATTTCTTTACTATTACTTTCTCGTCCGCTTTCTCGTCATTAGCATAGTCAATATACTCTACATATGGTGTTCCATTGTATACATATATTGATGTATATTTAACCTCTCCTATTGAAAATCCTGCTGTTCCTACATCTACCCAGCTGTTTCCATCATATTTCTTTACTGTTGCTTTACTGCCATTTCCGAAATCCTTATAAGCTACATATGGTGTTCCATTGTATACATATATAGTTATATTCTCTACCGAACCTTCTGAAAATCCTGCTGCTCCTACATCTACCCAGCTATTTCCGTCATATTTCTTTACTGTTGCTTTTTGGATATTTTCGCCATCACTATAAGCTACATATGGTGTTCCATCGTATACATATAAAGATGTATGTGAAGCCTCACCTGCAGAAAATCCTGCTGTTCCTACATCTACCCACTCTTTTAACACTACTGTCGTTGTATCATTTACTGTAATCTCTAAAGTTTGTGCATTTCCTGCACTAAAGTTAAATTTCAAGCTTGTAGTTCCCACAGGCTGTGCTGCTAGATACTCCTTCTTTATTGTCACTGTATTTCCTAATACAGTATAGTCTGTATCACTTACTAAAGTATTTTCTTCATTAGTAATACTGCTTAAAGTATTTCCGTTCAATGTCATAGTAATGCTTACATCTTCTTGTTCTGAAGTCTTTTTATCAAAATTTGCTGTCTTAGAACTTATTGCTGCATTTACTGTTAATACAGCTGCATCACTTGTGTTGTTTCCACCTTCATTGCTTACAACTACTGTGTAACTTCCCGCATCAGCTGCTTGCACACTGTTTATTGTATAAATTGAATCTGTTGCTCCACTAATGTCTTCTCCATTCTTTTTCCATTGATAGCTTAACTCTCCATCCCCTGATGCTTCTACACTAAAGCTTGCTGGCTGTCCAACTGTCACTGTTTGATCTTCTGGTTGTGTTGTTATACTTGGTGCTGCTGGCGCTTCTTTTACTTCATCAAATTTCTTTACTGTTGCTTTCAATTCATTTCCGTAATCCCCATAAGCAACATATGGTGTTCCATTATATACATATAAAGATGTATATACCGCCTCACCTGCTGAAAATCCCGCTGTGCCTACATCTACCCAGTTGTTTCCGTCATATTTCTTTACTGTTGCTTTATTTTCATTTCCTTCATCCTCATAAGCTACATATGGTGTTCCATTATATATAGAGAGAGATGTATATTTCACCACACCTGCTGAAAATCCTGGCGTTCCCACATCTACCCAGCTGTTTCCGTCATATTTCTTTACTGTTGCTTTTGTTCCATTTGCGAAATCCTTATAAGCTACATATGGTGTTCCATTGTATACATATATAGATGTATCTTCTGCCCGATCTGTTGAAAATCCTGGTGTTCCTACATCTACCCAGCTGTTTCCGTCATATTTCTTTACTGTTGCTTTTGTTCCATTTACGAAATCCTTATAAGCTACATATGGTGTTCCATTGTCTACATATAGAGATGTATATTTAGCCCAACCTGTTGAAACTCCTGCTGTTCCTACATCTACCCAGCTGTTTCCGTCATATTTCTTTACTGTTGCTTTTGTTCCATTAGCATAATCACTATAAGCTACATATGGTATTCCATTGTATACATATAAAGATGTATATTCCACTTTACCTGCTGAAAATCCTGCTGTTCCTATATCTACCCAGCTGTTTCCGTCATATTTCTTTACTGTTGCTTTATTTTCATTTCCTTCATCCTCATAAGCTACATATGGTGTTCCATTATATATATATATAGATGTATATTTCACTTTACCTGCTGAAAATCCTGCTGCTCCTACATCTACCCAGCTGTTTCCGTCATATTTCTTTACTGTTGCTTTCCATCCATTTTTGCCATCCCCATAAGCTATATATGGTGTTCCATCATATACATATAGAGATGTATATACAACCTGACTTACTGAAAATGCTGCCGTTCCTACATCTAGCCACTCTTTTAACACTGCAGCTGTTGTATCATCTACCGTAATTTCTAAAGTTTGTGCATTTCCTGCACTAAAGTTAAATTTCAAGCTTGTAGTTCCCACAGGCTGTGATGCAAGATACTCTTTCTTTATTGTCACTGTATTCTCTAATACTGTATAGTCTGTATCACTTACTAAAGTATTTTCTCCATTAGTAATACTGCTTAAAGTATTTCCGTTCAATGTCATAGTAATGCTTACATCTGCTTGTTCTGAAGTCTTTTTATCAAAATTTGCTGTCTCTGGACTTATTTCTGCATTTACTGTTAATACAGCTGCATCACTTGTGTTGTTTCCACCTTCATTGCTTACAACTACTGTGTAACTTCCCGCATCAGCTGCTTGCACACTGTTTATTGTATAAATTGAATCTGTTGCTCCACTAATGTCTTCTCCATTCTTTTTCCATTGATAGCTTAACTCTCCATCCCCTGATGCTTCTACACTAAAGCTTGCTGGCTGTCCAACTGTCACTGTTTGATCTTCTGGTTGTGTTGTTATACTTGGTGCTGCTGGTACTTCTTTTACATCATCATATTTCTTTACTGTTGCTTTATTGCCATTCTCCTTATCCATATAAGCTACATATAATGTTCCATTTTCTATATATAAAGAAGTATAAGAAGTCCTACCTGTTGAAAATCCTGCTCTCCCTACCTCTGTCCAGTTGTTTCCATCATATTTCTTTACTGTTGCTTTATTTTCATTACCACAATCCTGATAAGCTACATATGGTGTTCCATTGTATACATATAGAGATATATCTTTAGCCTCATCTGCTGAAAATCCGGCTGTTCCTACATCTATCCAGCTGTTTCCTTCATATTTCCTTACTGTTGCTTTATTACCATTAGCCTTATCACTATAAGCTACATATGGTGTTTCATTATATACATATAGAGATGTATATTGCACCATACTTGCAGAAATTCCTGCTGTCCCTACATCTACCCAACTGTTTCCGTCATATTTCTTTACTGTTGCTTTCATTGCATTTCCACAATCCTGATAAGCTACATATGGTGTTCCATTGTCTACATATAGAGATGTATATTGCATCATATTTGCTGAAAATCCTGCTGTTCCTATATCTACCCAGTTGTTTCCATCATATTTCTTTACTGTTGCTTCACCACCATTAGCATAATCACTATAAGCTACATATGGTGTTCCATTGTCTACATATAGAGATGTATATTGCACCATACTTGCAGAAATTCCTGCTGTCCCTACATCTACCCAACTGTTTCCGTCATATTTCTTTACTGTTGCTTTATTTTCATTACCACAATCCTGATAAGCTACATATGGTGTTCCATTGTATACATATATAGATGGATATAGCACCATACCTTCCGAAAATCCTGCTGTTCCTACATCTACCCAGCTGTTTCCGTCATATTTCTTTACTGTTGCTTTATAGCTATTTCCACCATCAGCATAAGCTATGTATGGTGTTCCATCATATACACATATAGATGGAAGAGTAGCTACACCTGCTGAAACTCCTGCTGTTCCTACATCTGCCCATCCTTTTGACACTGCAGCTGTTGTATCATCTACCGTAATTTCTAAAGTTTGTGCATTTCCTGCACTAAAGTTAAATTTCAAGCTTGTAGTTCCCACAGGCTGTGATGCAAGATGCTCTTTCTTTATTGTCACTGTATTCTCTAATACTGTATAGTCTGTATCACTTACTAAAGTATTTTCTCCATTTGTAATACTGCTTAAAGTATTTCCATTCAATGTCATAGTAATGCTTACATCTGCTTGTTCTGAAGTCTTTTTATCAAAATCTGCTGTCTCTGGACTTATTTCTGCATTTACTGTTAATACAGCTGCATCACTTGTGTTGTTTCCACCTTCATTGCTTACCACTACTGTGTAACTTCCCGCATCAGCTGCTTGTACACTGTTTATTGTATAAATTGAATCTGTTGCTCCACTAATGTCTTCTCCATTCTTTTTCCATTGATAGCTTAATGTTCCATCACCTGCTGTTTCTACACTAAAGCTTGCTGGCTGTCCAACTGTCACTGTTTGATCTTCTGGTTGTGTTGTTATACTTGGTGCTGTTTGTACTGTTATACTTGATTGTGTTGTTACACTTGGTTGTGTTGTTACACTTGGTACTGCTTGACTCTCTGCCGTTACTGAGCTTTCAGAGATTACATCTGCTTTTACTATCTGTACTGGAAATGCCAAATTTGTAGATAACATAGTTGTTGTTATTGCTGAACTTATTATTCTTTTCCTCCATTTATACCTTCCAAAACTATTCAAATTCATATTTTTCCTCCTTTATTATTTTAAAAGTGTTCCCCATAAATATATTAAATGTATTCAAAAACCCTAAAGCCTCCATTTACCTTAATTCCAGAGGGTGCGTATTTTAACTTTCCCCCAGAATTTTAATCAATGCTTATTAAAATTCTATTTATTTTCCAAGATACTTGACAATAGAAATAAAATTTGGAGCTATTTTAAAATCTAATGAAAATTAGTTTCCAAATTCACTCTAAAATCTTACTAGATTTCGATTTAACATAAAAATATTTTTATGTTAAATATTATTCTACATAAAACATTATAAACTACGCCCCTAAACACAATCCTAAACATAACACTGAACACTTCACTGAAAAAAATTCAAAAAAAATGTCAAAAAAGGCTGATTTCAAGCCTTTTTTGACATTTCATTAAATCTGTTAAAAATTCTTTTCATGTTTTTTAATTCTTTTTGATATACTTGTTGGTCTCCAATTGACTTAAGGGAATGAAGTAATATATTCCACACTTGTTCATTTAGTTCATCTTTAGTTATAATTTGTTTACAATATTTTATACAGGATATATACTCCTGTGTTTCAAACAAATATGTTAGTAATTTTATACTTTGTTCGTGATATATTTTTTCTATAATATACTGCTCATCTTGAAACCATATTCCTTGAACATTTTCAAAATATGTACCTTTATACTTTTCTAATAAGTTTTGAAAGTATTTACTATTCTGTGGTGTGATATCTTTTGATATTTGGTCCTGAAAAATATCGATATCACATGTAACATTATCTAAATTAAGTCTATAATAATCCTTTTGATACTGTATCGTAATAGCTTTGTCCACATTGTTTTCCAACTGTTTCTTAAGTTGATAATTAGAAGTATTTAGATTCACTAATGCTCTTTCATATTCCATATCTCCCCATAAAATTTCTAATAATTCATTTCTATGGATTTCTCTTTTTCTATTATGCACATAATAAGCAAATAATTCTTTTATTTTTGCTGTTCTCCATTTTATATTCATAGGTGTACCATTTTTTATAATATCCAATTTACCTAAACTTTGTATTATGATTTCTTGATTTTTTTCTACACTTTTACATTCAAGTTGAATAGGATTATGTCTATTTTGGATATGATTTAATACTTTTTCTAATTGTTCTTTTTTTATTGGCTTTAAAAGATACCCCATAGCACATACCTCAAATGCTTCTAATGCATATTGATTATATGCTGTTACAAAAACAATTTCTATTTTTGAATTATAATCCATAATTTTCTGTGCTAGTTCAAGACCATTTACTCTAGGCATTTCAATGTCTAAAAATATCAAATCAGGAGATTTTTCTTTTATCGCTTCTAGTGCTTGTAATGGTTTTGTAAATGTATCTACTATTTCTATAAACTCAAAATCTTTTAAGTTTCTTTCGAGTTGTTTAATTGGCAATCTTTCATCATCTATAATAATCGTTTTAAGCATCTTAAACTCCTCCTAATACAATAGTTACCGTTGTACCTTTTTCATAAACACTCTCAATTTTAAGTTCTGTACCATATATACTTTTTAATCTTTGTTTTATATTAGCTATACCTATTCCTGTTCCTGTAGATTTTTTCCCTAATAAAACAAGTTCTATATCTTCCTCAGTCATACCAATACCTGTATCAATAATCTTAATAATATAATGTGATCCCTCTTTATAACCTTTAATAGTAATTTTTCCTTCTTCTTCTTTTTGCCTAATTCCATGTCTTACAGCATTTTCTACAAGTGTTTGTAATGAAAATGGAGGAATCATTATCTGCTTTTCATCTTTAAAATCAAATTCATAATTAAGCTCATCCCCGAATCTTATTTTTTCTATTGCTAAGTAGACTTTGACAAGTTCAATTTCTTTAATAAGTGATATTTCTTTATTTTTATAATCAAATGTAAAGCTAAACCTTAAATAGTCAGCCAAATCCATAACAATATTGGCCGCTTTTTCTCCATCATCATAACAACATTCAGCGATTGCAACCATAGCATTACATAAAAAATGTGGATTGATTTGTGCCTGCAATTTGCTAAGTTCATTTTCTATAGCTTTTTCTTCTGTCTTTTTTAAGCTTGCTAATGTAGCTACTCTTGCCCTCAGTTCCTCTGCTTCAAAAGGTTTGTGTAGAAAATCATTTGCTCCCGCTTCAAAAGTTTTTACTAAACTGCTCATCTGCATCCTTGCTGTTAAAATTAAAATAGGTAATTCAAGTAATGTATATCGTTGTCTGATTTCTTTACAAACTTCATCACCTGAAACCTCTGGCATCATAAGGTCTACAATTGCTAATACCACCTTTGGGTTATTAATAATCTCATTAAGTCCTTCTTTTACATCTACATATCCTTTTATAGAATATCCTTCTGTTTTTAATATACTTGCCGCTGCAAATATATTAGAATAATAATCATCAATAATAACAATTGTATCCTCTGATTTTCCTGCTATATAGAGATACGTCTCTTTTTCAATTCTTTCATTTATAATTTCTAATTTTTCTTCTTCATCATCTAATAGATTTTCTGCAGCTTCTATTTCTTTGATAGGTAATACGATCGTAAAAACAGACCCTTTTCCTAACTCACTCTCTACTAAAATATCTCCTTGATGTGAAATCATAATCTCTTTAGAAATACTAAGCCCTAATCCAAGTCCGCCATATTTTTTACTAACTTTTTGATCTGCTTGTACAAAAGATTGAAAGATTGTTTTTATTTTTTCTTCCTCGATTCCTATACCTGTATCTTCGATATTAATAAAAATCTTATTGCTTTTTTCTTCCACTTTTATGTTTATCATTCCTTTTTCAGGGGTAAATTTAATAGCATTACCAATAACATTATATATAACCTGTATTAATCTGTATTTATCTGCATAAACTTTTGAAATGCCTTCTTGTATTTCATAATTCAATCGAATTTCTTTATGTTCTACTGATGGTTTAATTTCTTTAATGGTATTTTCTATAATTGCTTTAATATCAAAATAGCTTTCTACCAAATTAATTTGTCCATGCTGCATACTTGAATAATCTAATAAATCATTGATTAGATTGCTTAATCTTCTTCCACTTGATACAACCATATTGAGAGATTCTTTTTCACTTTCTCTAAAAGATTCATCTTGTTCTAGTAAAGATTTCGTTAATGCAATCATGCTATTTATAGGTGTTCTAAGTTCGTGTGATGTATTGGCTAAAAATTGATCTTTAATTTTATCCATTTCAATCAGACGCTGAGATAAATTTGTTACTTCTTGAAAAGATTGTTCATATTGTCTTGCAACAACTACAGCAAATGACAATATGAATACTGCTAATGCTAAGGGTGTTATTAACCCATAGGGAGAAATAACAACCACGTAACTATATAATATATCATATATAATTGCAGACATTAAAACGGTTGTTCCAAATAATATAGGTATTGTACCTTCCTTTTTCGATGCAGTAGCTTTTGATAATACAAAAATACCATATAAAAATTCTAAAATCGTAACAATTCCAAAAAACATAGTCATTTTACAAACAAACTGCCTCTGAAATGTTATATTTATAAAGATTACAATTACGGTTTTAATTACACTAATCCATTTTATTTTTTCATTACTTTCTTCGCAATATAAATGATTGATCAATAGTATATAAATACAGCCCCCTGAAGTAGCAAGCATATAATACATAATATCATGTATTCTAAAAGATATCCTTGGAAAAAATATATGAATTAACATTTCATTACTACTTACAACATACATAATAGAAATAATTGAAGCATAAATAAAACATGCAATAGCATAGCCATTATGTCTATTTTTCATCCAAATCAAACTAAAATAAAGCAAAAACATCATCAAAATACCAAATGTAAAAATATCTTTTGCAAAATTAAAATCCCTTAGATTTTGTATATTTTCTGGTTTTCCTAAAATAATAGGCTTATGATATCCCCCCATGTCAAAAAGAAAATTGGATACCTGGATTGTAAGTACCAATTCTTGATTTAAATCACACTCAACCCTTTTTGTTTGATACTCAGGGTTGCTATTTTTTTGGTTCTTTGCTACTTCACCTATTTCAAATACTTGCTCATTATTAACATATAGCTTATATGCTTCTGCTGGAGCGGATAGGAAATATAACATTATTTTTTTTGGTTCTCCTGTATTGATAAGCTTTAATTGATATGTTCCATATCCATTTGCTCCCATCTTCATCTCACCAAATTCTTTTCCTGCCCATACACTAGGAACAAATAACTCTCCCCTATCACCTTGATATGTCTTTATTTCATTTGGATTCAAAAATACATTTGGATAAAATTCCCATTCTCCGTTTAAAGAAATTGTATCATGTTTTTCTAATACTTCATCATCTAATCGTATAACTCCTTTATGAGCTTGTGGAGAACCTATCCAGTGATTATTTTGAGTTATATAAATATATCCCTTTATTAAGATTCCAATAAAAATTATTGTTAATATACAGTAAATATATACTGTTCTCACTCTTTTAAAAGTCATTTACATGCTCCTCTATCTTTAGTTTATGGTACTTTCTCTTTTATTTTAAATACTTAATTTTCCCAATTTTAAAATAACACTATACTTAAAAATCAATATTTTTCCCAAATAAATAAATAAATAAATAAAACATTCCTTTTTTCATATAACTGAATGACTACAAACATACAAAGAAGAGAATGTTATTTTGATTTTTTATCTCTCCTTATTAATTAATAATACACTTTACATTAACGATTTGTAGAAAAAAGTTTTTTTTCAGTAGAACAAAGGCACGCGCTGCGTGCACAATAAAAACTAAAAACCTTTAAAAGAAGTTGAGAGTGGTGAGAGGTTTTTACTCATTTTATCTATGATAAAATATTGTATTTAAAATTCAATGTTTCATTCTAAATGAAACGAGTAAACCATTTATTGTCCAAGGAACAATAAATTGAAAATTTCTCGGAGAGAAATGTCAATCGTTCTCAACTCTCAACTCTGTTCTTTATCCTTCCCCTTCATTTTTTATTCTTTAGAAATTGCACTGGTACAATTTTACACAAGCTTGAAACCTATTGATATAAGCAAGATTACACCTGATAATTTATTAAGGAAATTTTCAATTTCCTTAATAATAAATATAGTTTAATTCTAGAATCTCTATATCAACAAAAGGATACTGGATAAATAAGTTTTTCCACTGTTATCATCTACAACATCTTTTTATATTCCATGTCTCTCAAAACCTCAAGTACAAGAACATATTGTTTTCTTCCCACACTCTACTATCTAGAATTACTTTTAAACATAAAAATGCTACAACCTAAATATATATCTTTAAATTGCAGTTCTAATATTTTTCGCTATTTCTTTATTCTAAAAACATTTCAAACAGTTTTTCTGTACTATACTGCCAAAGCTTTGTTTCCTCTTGTTCCAACATTTCATATAAGTGGGATGAATATAGTTCTGTAACAACATCTTTATCAGATAAATTTAATTCCACCGCAATTTTTTCTACAAGAGCCGCCGATATGATTGGAAAGACCACATCATACAGCTCTTTATAAAACCACATTTTTATTCCATACTATTATATGGTCTGTAATAAAATCACTAAAATTAGCTTCCCCTTTAAACGTCTCTTCTCCAAAACCTTCAAAGCTTTAAACCCTCACACACTCATTAGCTAAATCATTTAACAGCTCTTCATCCATCAATGCTTGTCCTTTTGTTATCTGAACATGTATATATTTCAAACCTTCTTCTATACATTTTCTTCCCTTATCTATATCATTTTCAATATAAATACTATATGCAGCCATAGCTCTTCTTCCTTCTGGACTCATATTATTCACTAGCTCTTTTTTTGCTAGCTCATAGTATTGTTTACATTTTTCTTTGTCTAATTCAATAGCAGAATAATAATAAATTAACTCATTATATACTTCTTGAATCATATAACAAGGTGTTAATTTTATATTTTCCTCTATAGACTCCACAGACTCTTTAAGTTTTTCATAATTCTTCTGATCCAAATATTTGTAATACTCCAATATATTAATGTGTGCTAAAAATTGTATTTCACTATCCTTAAAACCACTTAAGTCAATATCTATGTCCCTTGGTCTGATTCCTTTTGTAATTTTTCCATCATATCCTATGATGCTCATAAAAATTTCCCCATAAGATTTATTCTTGAGTATGGAGTATATTATTCTTCCATCGGTACTTATATTTTGCATTTGAATAGGTAATGCATTACTTATAGTAAGAAGAAGATTAACAATTATCGCGCCATTGGCTATGTCCATAAAAATCGAACCTTTTTGTATTAAAAAGATCTTTGATAATATTAGAATACTTAAAGATATTGTATTGAATATTACCCCTCCTGCAACAAACCATACAAGTTCTTTTTTATTAGGTACATCTTGAGGTGTCATTGCACAAAACCCACCGTATCCTTTATGCCTTTTAATTTGAACCTTGAATTTATTATTTTCATTTTTCCAATATAAGCAGCCTATTGCATACTTTATCAACTTAAATTTAGCTTTCTTTCCAAAAACAAAATGCCCAAACTCATGAATGTTTATTTCTATAAATCCCCATATAAATATTGTTATAATTATTGCTAAAAAATTCATATTTCTTATCCAATCTAATGATATATCTGTCCAGGCAATAATACCTCCAATTATTCCTCCTATTATGTACGGAGCATATTTTAGTAGTTTGTTTCCTTTCTTTTTTTCATCTTTCTTAATGTTCATTTCATCATCTCCCTTGTTCTTAGATAATCATATAAAAAAACTATGAAAACCCAACCATCTGCAATTTTTCATATGTATAAGTTTATTATAGCAAATTTTTCTTTGATTTTCCTTAAGATATTATATTACCAATTCTCAAATCTAGTTTGTAAAAATCCAGAGTCTAATCCTTTTTAATAAAATGATTCAACCACAAAAAGTATTTTGTCCTACTTCATATATAATATATAGTGTCAGAACGTTTCAATCTGCAGTATATATTGTATATGATTTTAGTTAGGACTACTTTTTGTGGTTAAATCATAAAATATATTAATTACAGTCTTGTCCTACCCATCAAGTAAATTACACTCCCACACCCAACTCAATCTCCAGTTCTCTTGAGAACCAAAATAAAAAAGCCACGAAAGATTTTTCTCTCATGACCTCCTCACTTAACCATTTGTAAATTTCCAACAAATAAACCAAGGTATTAATTGTTTCTAGCCTCTTTCAATGCCTTTTCTCCTCTTTCTTGAGCGTCCTTTAATGCTTCATCAATGGATTTTTCGCCATGGAAAACTAGATCTAATTCTTCTCCTAAAACATCAAGAGCATTTATTTGTCCTATAATTCTTGTGCCTTGGAAACCAATATCCATACTTTTTAAACCTACACCCTTAATAGGATTAGCTTCAATATAAGACTTATAGCTTTCTAATTCTTGTGCTGATTTTCTAACAGGCAAGTATCCTGTTTCCTTTGAAAAATATGCTGTGTTTTCTGTATTAGTTAAAAACTTAATGTATTTCCATCCAGCTAATTTTTCTTCTGGATTACTAGTATTAAACATTGCTACATTTGTACCATAGTATAATTGATCATTAGTTTTATGTCCTGGTAATGGAGCTGCAAACCATTTCATATCACCAGTTATACCCTTTTCAATATAAGGAATTGATGAAGTTGATGCAACACACATTGCCGCTCTTCCCTGTGAAAAAGGTACATTTGCATTTTTATCTTCTCCAGCAAGTCTTGCAATACCATCTTGAATCATACCATTTAAAAATTCCACTGCTTCTTTAGTTTCCGCTGTATTGAAATTAAGTTTATCTTTCTCTTCATCTATTACAATACCACCAGCTTGTTTTACCCAAGGAGCTATATCTGTTGAAATATTATTTGCTAATACTAACCCATAAACTTCTGGTTTACCATCTCCATCTTCATCAACTGTAAGTTTTTGAGCAGCTTCTCTCCACTCTTCCCATGTAGTTGGAATCTTAATTCCTTTTTCATTGAACATATCCTCATTATAGTATAATACCATTTGACTCTTATTAAATGGGAATGCTAACTGCTTTTCTCCCCATACACCATCTTCTAAAAATAACTCTGGAATGTCTTCTAAGCTTTCTTTATCTAATCCAAACTCTTTATTATCCATGTACGGCTTTAAATCTTCTACTAATCCTTTATCAACATACCAAACTAATCTATTACAGTATATTTGAGTTATAGTTGGAAGCTGTTTTGCCTTTGCTGCTCCCATTAGCTTTTGAAAAAGATCTCTGTATCCTCCCTGATCAACTAGTTTTACAGTAATGTTTTCATTTTCAGCATTAAATTCATCAGTCATTTTCTTTAATGCTTCTCCTTTTTCTCCACTCATAGCATGCCAGAATTCTATTTCAACTGGATTATCAATTGATTCTGCTATATTGCTTTCTTTGTTACTTTTTTCTTGTGTACTCACTTTTTGTTTTTCTGAATTATTAGCCTTATTATTTGAGCTTCCACATGCAACTAAAGATAAACTCATAATTCCAGCTAAAAATGCTGATAAAAATTTTCTTTTCATAATTTCCTCCTGAATATAACTTTATTTATTTAAATCCAGCAAGTAATTCTTAATATTATTGATATTACTAATTGAAGTAGTTTATCTATAATCCTTATTATTTGTTTAATATATTACTTACCAAATTTAGTTATCAAAATTAATATTTATCCCTTAATCCCACTTTTGGATATCCCTTGAATAATGTGCTTTTGAAGAATTATATACAATATAATCATGGGTAAGGTAATCATTACAGCTGCTGCCATTAACAGATGATAATCTGTTCCTACATCAGAACTAAATGCCGAAAGAGCTACTGGAAGAGTTCTCATTGATTCTGAATTAGTAACAATTAAGGGCCACATGAATGCATTCCAGCTGTTTATTATCTTCAATAAAGCAATAGTAACTATGGCTGGCTTTGCTAAAGGAACCATGATTGTCCATAAATATCTAAAATCACTGCATCCGTCAATTTTTGCAGCATCATATAATTCTTCTGGTATTCCCAAAAAATATTGTCTCAACAAGAATATTGCAAATACACTAGCACACCAAGGAATTATTAATGCCTTATACTTGTCTATCCATCCCAGTTGACACAAGGTAACATAATTAGGAATAATTAAAACTTCACTTGGAACCATCATAGTTCCTAATAATACTGAAAATATCACTTCTCTTCCTTTAAATTTAATTCTTGAAAAAGCAAATGCTGCTAAAATAGTTGTAAAGAGTTCACCTAATGTAATCATAGTTGTTACAAATACACTGTTAATAAAATATCTTTTAAAGGGTGCCGATGCTAACACAACTTTAAAATTTTCCCACATAGGGTTATCTGGTATCCATTTAGGAGGCATTATTAATACCTCATCTGGAGCCTTTAAAGAAGTACTCACCATCCATCCAAAGGGTAATAATATAAACATTGCTCCAAGAATCAATACTAAATATATAAATCCTTTAGAAAAAACAGTTTTCTTCATGTTAAGAATCCTTTCACTTAGTAATTAACTTTTTTCTTACCAATCCTAATTTGAATTACGGTAAAAATAAATATTATAAGGAATAAAATAAACGCAGCTGCTGCAGCAATAGAAAACTGCCAACTTCTATTAAATTTATTGAATACATAATAAACAATAGTTAAACCACTTTTAAGTGGTCCTGTTTGCTTATCATATAATATAAAAACTTCATCAAAAACCTTAAAGGCAGAAATTACCGAAGTAACCGATACAAAAAATATAGTTGGCGATAGCAGTGGAACTGTTATATTCTTAATTATCTGCCATTTAGATGCCCCATCTACTTTTGCAGCCATATAATACTGTTCATCTATATTCTGCAGCCCTGCAAGAAAAATTACTATTTTATATCCCATCCCCTTCCATACACTCAGAATAATAAGTATAGGTATTGTCCACTTTGGATTTGTTAAGAATTCCTGTTTATCAATTCCTATTACTCCTAAACAGTTATTTATTAATCCATAATGACTGTTATACATCCATCTCCATACTATTGAAATTGCCACTGTAGATGTTACAAAGGGCAAAAAATAAACACTTCTAAAAAAAGTTCTTAATTTTATATTTGAATTGAGTAAAATTGCAAAGAGTAAAGATATAATTATCGATAAGGGCACTACCCCTAAAACAAATAAAAATGTATTTTTTAACGCAATGTAAAAATCTATATCTGTGAGAACATATTTAAAATTATCAAGTCCTCTCTTATATACATCTCCACTTAAATAATCAAAATCCGTATAAAAACTCATGGCAAAGGATTTAATTATAGGATATATGTGAAATGTAAATATTATTACCAAAGCTGGCATCATATATAATAAAGCTCTAATTGCATTACTCCCAAGTAAAGATTTCACTTTTTTGCTTTTTTGCAAAACATTCACCTCTATTATTCTTTAGTCAAGCATTCTTCCTAATACAAATGCTTTATTCCAAAGTTTTTCAACCAAAAATCAGTAACTTAACTTACAAATAACCATTTTATCACCATTTTTACCATAATACCAATATTTAGTTCTTATAGTTCCCACCCTATCTATTCAATATTTCAATAGTTGCATATTATCAATTCAAGGTTATATTCATCATATTTGTGCTATAATTATTCAGAAATTATCCATATATGTAATGATAAAATATTGCAAAAATATAGTTCCACCTTAAAAGTTATTAAGTTATTTGACTTATAAAATATTTAATCCTCAAAAATATTTTATTTAAACTTACTTTTTGAGGTTAAATCATAAATACAAAATTTAGGATGTGAATAAAATGCTCAGAAGCAAAAAAATAGTTTTAGTCAGTCACTGTGTAATAAATCAAAATTCAGTTGTTATGCCATTAGGGAGAGCTAAAGGAGCTTTTCCTATAGTTAATACACTTTTAGATCAAGGAATAGGAATAATTCAATTACCTTGTCCAGAATTTAAATTTATAGGACCATCAAGGAAGCCTATGAGCAAAGAAGATTATGATACATTTGAATATAGAGAATTGTGTAAAAATCTCTTTATACCTGTTTTAGAGGACTTAAAAAAATACATAGATTCTGGATACACACTCACAGGAATAATAGGAATTAATCACAGTCCTACCTGCAGCATCTCAGGTGAAAGAGGTATCTTCATGGAAGAAATATTTGAAATGCTTGAATCTGAAGGATTAAACATAAAGTATTTTGAAATTCCTACTGACTATACAGAAGATGATGATTTTACAATCTTAAGCAATAAACTGAAATCTTATTTGGGTTTATAAGTTGTTTTTGGCATAAAAATTAGGACTAAATTAGTAAACCCGTGCATTTAAAGGTTCTCTAATTTAGTCCTATTATAATAGAATCATTAATAACTATATATTCAAATTTTCCCACTTTAAACTACTCTAAATTTCTTGTAAAATTCACTTATACATATACCACAAATATTTCTTTTCCATAATGTTCACCTGTTTCTTCCCATTATTTACACCCCTGCCGTGCTTATACAAAGAGGCTGTAACACTAATTACTTAGTGTTACAGCCTCTTTTCTATTTATTTTCTAATAATATTTTTGGTTTACTTTTGATTGCCTTTATTCCAAGATTGCCATAGATTTCACTAACTGTTCCTGCTGTAATAAATGCATCAATTTGTTCTTTTTTAATAAATTCCATAAGATAAGAAAATTCACTTCGTGTCATTAAACTTTCAATTTCAAATTTATCCTCATATTCTAATCCACCTTTAACTGGATATAACGTTGCGCCACGGTGCATATCTTCTACTATAAATTTACGAATCAACTGGTAATCTTTTGAAATAACACAAACCCTTTTTCTAGAATTAAATCCTATCATAAAGTGTTCCAATATTAATCCATTAAGATACGTTCCGATTAATCCTATGATTACTGTTCTCATATCATATACCAAAATTGCAGTACAACAAATAAGTGCTCCTGCAATAGTAACAGATGTTCCTAAATCAACATGAAAATATTTATTTACAATTTTTGCTATAATATCTAAGCCACCAGTTGATGCATTGCGTCTAAATAAAATTGTTTGTGCAAAACTCAGAATCAACACAAAACATAAAAGATCTAGCCACTGATCCTGCATCAATGATTGTTTAATTGGATATAATTTTTCTAGTATAGCAAGCATAGGTGACAAAATCAACGCTGCATATACAGTTTTAACACCAAATTCTTTCCCAATAAGAAAGTAAGATAAAATTAACAAAAATGCATTTATAATAAAAATTAATACTGGCAATGATATTGATGTAAGTAAATTAATTACTATTGATAAACCAGTAATTGAGCCAACAATTAATTTACTTGGAATCAAAAAGAAATGTACAGCTACTGCTCCAATAAACATACCAAATGTTATTATTGGTAAATCCTTAATAAAAGACTTTATACTCTCACTCATTTTATCTCACCTCGAAATTTATACTAACCCTTTCTAATTTCACAAATAAATCCTAATTCAATTTTCATAACGTCCATTCCTTAAACACATCCCCCCCATTAGAAGCAATATATTTTTTAAAATTTTCACTATTTGTCTATATTAGAATTTCTAATTCAAAGAAATTATTTCAATTAGAAATTCTAATATTTCCATATAATTAGTTTGTTATAATATAAACAAACTAATCCTTTTCGCAATTAATTCTAACATAAATACCTATATTTTTAAACCATAATTTAAACTTTTTAAAAATATATATACTTTTTTGTAAATATTTATCATAATATTTATATTTTTTTACTTATCCCTTTTATTACATAAGTAATTATTCTATGCAAATTCTTTATCATACCACTGCTAAGACCTTTTACCTTACCACTTACCTCAATTATTAAGCTATAAATTTCTACCCAAAAAGTAAATTTTTAGTTATTTATTCATTGATAATAATTATAAGAATAAATATTTCAAAATGAAAAAAGCTAAAATATTTTTGTTAAAAATTTAATTATAACCAAGTGGTTTTATTGTAAACAAAAGCTATCTAATTACTTTGTTAACAGCACTTTGATAGCTTTTCAGTGATATTTATTCCTATTTTAATTTACATTTTTTAGTTTGCAAACCTAACCCCATTATTCATAATCTTAATCTCCTCCATTAAGCCACAACAACCAACCTATATCTCCGTTTTTATTTTTAACTTTTACTGGTATATTTCTTACTTTCTCTAAATCTGTCTCAAAATCAACATCAACAACCTCAAACTTCTCTCCTGGGTCAGCAACATATATTATTCTTTCAATGTATATCACTTATTGAAATAATCCTTTTGTTCTTTGATAATGAAATTCTTTTAACTTTAGCTTTCAACTCTTATCCCCTTACAAATAATACTACCCTAATTTACTCAATCAATATCATAAATTGATTATATCACCATTTAAGTAAATATTAACCATCTCTCAGTGTAAAGACTGTCACCAACCGAAATATCTCTTGATTTGCACATAAAAAGAGACCTATCCCTGGGATAAGTCTTCACTTCCTCTCAAACCCTTAAACTAGCCTCTTCACTATTATTAACTAATATAATTATACCCAAACAATAAATATATCTTTACCTTCTACCATAATTCTATTTTGTTTATACTCTTTTTCTCCACCTTTTGTAAAATCATATATAAGAAGATATCCCTTATCTAAACTCATCTCATTCAAATATTCTACAAGCTGCTTTATTCCTCGTTTATGAGCTTCTTCACCGCGCCATATCTTAAGCTCTGATACATATATATTTTCATTATACGTTACTACTACATCTAATCTCTTTTCCTCAGAAATCTGAACTTCTTTAAAATCAAATCCAATTCCATTTATAATAGGTTTTATAAAAGCTAAAAATAACAATCTGCCGTTTCTCTCTAGAAATTTTATATCCCTTGAACTGTATTCTTTCTTCATAAATTCTTGAAATTTCAGAAGAATTTTTTGAAAATCTAAATTACCATCTTTTTTAATAAAACTATCTCTAAAATTATAACTGCTTATATTTGTTGAAGTTTCTATTTTAGAACTCATGTAATTATATATTCTCTGCTCATAAATTCTATTTGAAATACTTACACGACCATTGTGATTTTTAAATATCCCATATGTAACTCCCATATCAATAATAGGATTATCTATATTAAATGTCTTATATTGACCATCTATTATAATTTCGTAAATTACATTATATAAATCAGAATTATTTTCAAGGTTTTTTATTAAACTATCGAAGTTTGTATTTCTTTCATTAAGAAGCTGCTTTACTGACCTATCAATATCATATAATGACCATGTTTTATTTTCTTCTTGTAAAAGAAATTTTTCATCGATGACTTTGCATATACTGCTTACTAAAAAAGGATATCCTGAAGTATAATAACGAATTTTCTGTGAGATATTATGAATATTCATATTCATTCTTTTATCTTTACAATATTCTTCAATCATGGTTGATATCTCTTCAGTTGAGAAGCTCATATCTATATCAAAATTAACTGCAATATTCCATGGACTATTATATTTTCTATCATCATCTGGTCTTATATTCAATTTCAAAATTTTTACATCATGTACCCCCGCTAGTATTACACTGTAGAATGTATAATCTCTTTTCTGTATTCTCAATAAATATTTATTTCTCAGCATACCTAAGAAACTTAAAAACAATCCATTATTTGAACTTTTATCTACCTCATCAATTATTAAAACAACATTTTTATTCCATATCATGATAAGTTCTGTAATAAAATCACTAAAGTTATCTAAGGTTTTAACATTATTAGCCTTATCTAGTACTTCAACAATATTTGCATATCCATTATATCTACAACTTTTTTTTAGCTGCCTAATTACTGCATCTATAAAATTGGATTCTGAATTAAATGTCTCTTCTCCAAAACCTTCAAAGCTTATATCTATAACAGCAAAATCAGATGTATTCTGTAACCTCTCTCGTACTTTATATAATGTTGTTGTTTTTCCAAATTGCCTTGGTCTGTTTATTGTAAAATACTTGGCTTTTTTAATTAACTCCATTATCTTATCTATCTTATTTGAAACATCCACCATGTAATGCAACTCAGGAATGCATATTCCTGTAACATTAAATTCTTTAGTCATCCTTTCTCACTTCCTCTCAAACCTTGAATACAGTATCTTTCTATTATCAACTAATATAATTATACCCTAAATAATTTATTGGTAAAACAAGCATGATAAAAAAAGAACCTATCTTCTTAGATAAGTCCATAATTTACATGAATTCTTTTATTAATTTTTTTCTTTACCAACTTCCCTAGCCAAATATTTAATTCTATAAATGTACCACCGTTCTTATTATATCTTCTATTAATTATCCCCTAAATAGATGATTGAAACAAGCATAATGAAACATCTCCACTCATTAGAAATTTTATCATCAATAATCCAAATTATGGATGCGGACCAGGTCCCAATCCATAATTTAGATAGAAACCTGGTCCACAGACAAAATTTATACCTCTTTAGTTAAATCATTTAATATCTCTTCATCCATTAATGCTTGTCCTTTTGTTATCTGAACATTTATGTATTTCAAACCTTCTTCAATACATTTTTTCCCCTTCTCCATATCCTTTTCAATATAGATACTATATGCAGCCATAGCTCTTCTTCCTTCAGGACTCATATTGTTTACTAGCTCTTTTTTAGCTAACTCATAGTATTGTTTACATTTTTCCAATAAAAGCAACCTATTGCGTACTTTACTAGCCTAAACTTGGCTTTCTTTCCAAAAACAAAATGCCCAAACTCATGGATATTTATTTCTATAAATCCCCAAACAAACATTGCTATAACTATTGCTCCAAAATTCACATTAGTCATCCACTCAAATGATATATCTTTCAATGCAATGATAACTCCAATTATTCCTCCTATTATGTACGGAGCATATTTTAGTAGTTTGTTTCCTTTCTTTTTTTCATCTTTCTTAATGTTCATTATGTTTCTCCTTAAAACTGTCTAGTGTACTTACTTGTACACCGATTGATTTTATTTGTTTTATACATAGACTACATATAATAGATGCAGTCTATTATATTTTTTGTAATGATCTAATCAACTATTACAACTCTATCCTCATCATCTACCTTCACAATTCCTCTTTTCACAGCCATGTCAATCCCCTCATTAATAATCTCTTCCATAGAAGAACTTCCCCTTGAAAATCCAAAGAGGCTCCATACTTCTTTAATTAAATCTGATTTCAACAAGCTTATCTGATTTTCTAAAATGTATTTTATTCCACTTGATATTTCTTCAGCGCATATATCTTCCATATTTCTTCGGGTCAAATTATCTACTGGAACGCGAAATACCGAGTACTCTAAATACTCTTCCAGTTTATTCCAATAGAAATCAATACTATTTGTTTTTGTTTTATTTAATGACATAATTGAAAATAGTTCTTCAAATCGTCTATCTAATCGTGCTCCCATTCTCGTTATGCCCCATGCTGTCAGAATACGCTTACATAATATCTTCTTGCTGATAGGAGCTTCTACTTCAAGAACTTGCTCTATTTGAGAAATAATTGTTTTATTATTCTTTGGTGAACAAAATTCCTCTGCTCCTAAATTTATATTTTCTAAAGAGCAAACAACATACTTTAAATTATCATTTTCTAACTCCGCTGCAACTTCTTCTTGAGGTGGTGCTGCATAATTAACTTCTCCTATGGATATACTTTCATTTTTACTGATTTCTACGCAGTGTTCCTTCACTGTATTTTTTATTGTATTGCTCATTATGTTTTGAACTGCTGACTTGATTTTCCCAAGCTCTTTATCTTGATTCTCCCACCAATCTAAAATCCACAAACGAGAGATATTCCACCCTAGTGACTTCAATACATTACCTTGAAGCACATTTCTATCTCTTGAAGTATTTCCTGCTTTGTATTTACTACCGTCACACATTATCCCTAATATATATTCACCTTTTTTATTAGGGTTCACTATTCCAATATCAATTTTATATTTTGAGCATCCAATATTGGTATGCACTTCATATCCTAAAGTTCTAATTTTTTCTGCTATTAACCTTTCAACAATATCACTCCTTGTGGAAGCAGTAGATATCCTACTAGGCAATATACTTTTCCCGTTTTTTGCAAACTCTAAAAAGGCTTTTAATTGAGCTACCCCTTTAGATCTCGTCCTTGATAAATCTATTTGCTCAGGTCTTAGGGTTGAGAATACCATCATTTCCTTTCTTGCACGTGAAACTGCTACATTAAGCCTTCTAGAACCACCTTCTCTATTAAGAGGTCCAAAATTAAGTGCTACTTTCCCTTCAATATCTGGTCCATAACCAATAGAAAATAAAATTATATCACGTTCATCTCCTTGAACATTTTCAAGATTTTTAACAAAAATAGGTTCATAAACTTCATTATTTATATTTTCACATTCAGGGTCTTTAGCAAATAAATCAATTAATAAATCATCAATTAAATTTTGTTGAACTGAACTAAAAGTTACTACTCCAATGCTTTCCTTTCTAAGAATTGGGTCTTTTAATCTTCTCTTAATTTCTGCTACAATTGCATCTGCCTCTGCTTTATTTTGCTTTGTTTTTCCCCTATCATAATAGCCATCAACTGGAATATATTTAACCGCGGATACCAAATTCTTAGGAGATGGGAATGTAAATAGCTTGTTATCATAATACTGCATATTACTAAAAGCTATTAAACTTTCATGGTTAGAACGATAATGCCATAACAAATGCTGCTGTGGCATAGATATAGCTAGGCAATCATCTAATATACTTTCTAAATCTTCTTGATCATAATTTTCTTCATCTACTCTATTTGAATTAAAAAAGCTTGTTGGAGGAAGTTGTTTAGGATCCCCTACAACTATGACATTATTTCCTCTTGCTATTGCACCCACTGCTTTACATGTTGGCATTTGTGAAGCTTCGTCAAATACAACCAAATCAAAAGCTGGATATTTAGAGTCTATATATTGTGCCACAGAAATAGGACTCATAAGCATACATGGACAAAGCTTTCTTAAAAGGTTAGGAATACTATCAAAAAGCTTACGAATAGACAACATTCTTCCACCACTTCTTATTGCTTTTTTTAATATTCCAATCTCTGAAGAATTAGCAACACTTCCTGATGCGTTAGGTATTTTTGCAGATAACCTCGCCACCAGTTCATTCTTAGTAAGGTTTTCAAAATAAGAACAAGTCTCTCTATACTTTGAAATGCTTTCTTCAAAAATTGCTCCAGTGAAATCTGATAAGCATTTTTCTTTATCAATAATAGAAATAGCAAAAGCCTTTGAAACTCCACGATAAAATATAGGAAAGATATTTTCTTCTTTAAACAATCCCATTTCATAAGGATTAACCACATTATCCAGTCCTACATTTATTGCCTTATCTTTTATATTCAAATATGTGCACCAGTTTCTTAGTCCTTCTAAATTATCTCCCCATAATATACCCTTCTCACTCATAGTCTTTAACCAGTCAATATCCATTTTAAATTTATCAAAATTAATGCCTGTTTTTTGTGAAAGACTATTTTCTAGTTCAAATACCTTTTCCCAAGTTATAATAGAGCTTTGTAAAACATTATTATTCAGTTTAAAGTTTTTTAAATCACTAAAGACCTCATTAATAAGCTTTAGTATTACACCTTGTTTTTCTGCTGCACTGCTAATAATTTTTGAAACTAATTCATTTCCATAAACAGAATCTGAATATACCTTTGCAATAACATCCCAATCAGCTTTTCCATTATCCCAAAGGATACCAAACAAGTCACTAAAAAATATACTATTTTCCTCAATAATTCTTCCATTAGCTTTGTATTCTTCTACAAGCTTTATATACGAAACCACTTTATTTTTTTCAAATTTCTTTGGATTAAGTGCAATAAGTTTAAGGGATTTTGATATTTTACTTTTACCTATCATTTTAGGTAAGAACCAACTTGCTTCAGCTACATTCCACTGTTTCAGAGCAGTTTCATCATCAAAGTCAAGTATCCCTTTAGAGAATATTTCAAGGAGCTGATTTTCTATTTCGTCACGTTTTTTTCCACATTTACAAACATTATCAACTTTAGCTTTTAGCACGGGAAGTTCTTTATTCTCAAATAATTTTGAAGGAATATATTCAGCGTTATTAATCAATTCAACTAATTTTATAACAGCATTAACTTTATCATAGCTTTTAACATCCTTTAATCCTATTAAATCACTTATTTCTGAAATTAATTTTTCCAAATCTAGAATATCTGCACAGTATTTTTTTAAATCCTGGGCAATTTCATCCTTCTGTCCTTGAGAATAACTAATGTTAGTAAATTCTATTAAAGGATTATTATTTACCCCACCGCACTCTTCTCCTGCTATTTTTAACTGTCCTAATACATCTACCCACTGTGTATATATCTGTGGTGTAACTTGACTTATTTGTGCTTCTGTAAACTTAATACAATCAGAATAATCCCTATTTTGCTCAAAACAAGTTATTGCTTCATATAAAGAAAATCCAAAATCCCATTTTTTATGAATAGCAGAAACTACCTCATTTAATTCCTTACGAAGCTCATACAACCGCTTTGCTTGCACATCATATTCCTCTTGGGACTTAATTTTTGCTGTGTTAAGACACTGATCTAATTGTTCAAGAACATCTTTCTTTTTTGCTTTATTTGAATGTAACTCTAAACAAAATGGTGCTAACCCTATTGATTCTAATCTTTTCTGAACTACAGAGAGTGCTGCCATTTTTTCTGCTACAAATAGAACTGATTTCCCTTGAAACAGGGCATTTGCAATAATATTAGTTATTGTTTGTGATTTACCTGTTCCTGGAGGGCCATGCAATACAAAACTGGTATCTTGTCCCGAAGCACTTATGGCTGACAGTTGTGAAGAATCTGCACTAATTGGTATGGCCAAATCCACTGGTTTGAATGTTTCATCTAATGTATCAGGTGATGGAAAAGTCTCTATAGCAGGCCACTCCATTTTTTGAGACATTAAGCTTGCAACAATCTTATTTCTATTTAAATCCTCTGAACGATTGCGAATGTCATTCCACATGATAAATTGGCTAAAGGAAAACAAACCAATAAAAGCAAATTCTTCAATATCCCATCTAGCTTTCCCCATTATTCCTTGACGAATTATATTAAAGACTCTTTTTAAATCAATACCACTATCATCTGTAGGTAATGGATCTAACCCTCCTATAGTTAGTCCAAAATCTTGTCTTAGCATTTCAAGTAGAGTAATGTTCATTTGAGGTTCTTCATCACGTATACGAATAATATAACCTTTTTTAACAGATTTACGGACTATATCAATAGGTATTAACACAATTGGTGCGTATCGCTCCCTTTCACTTACATCAGATTCATACCACTTTAAAAAACCTAATGCCAAATAAAGAGTATTGGCTCCATTTTCCTCCAAGTTCACCTTCGCCTGACGATATAAGCTGGTAATACGATAATCTACCTCATTTTCTTCTACAAATGTTCTTATTCTTTTATTTTCAAACTCTACTTTAATTAAATTCTCTATAAGCGATGTTTGATTTTCTAATGCAAATATTTTGGAATCCCTTAGTGTATTTTCGAAATCCTTTGGTCTTGCCATAATTTGAAACTCTTCACCGCTTGCTAAAGTATCCTCAAGTTCACCTAAGTCACTTGACATTAATTGAATAGTATTTTTAGTAACTCTAAAGTTTAATAAAGTATTACGAAGACTTAAATCTAGAAGCTTACGTTCCCAAATTTGCTGACGAGTTACCTCAATATGCTCAACTTCATTTATTTTTTCTAAAACATTAATCTCCTTTGGTGCATCCGCAATACCCTTATCTTTTGATTTTTCCTCATTTAAAAAATCAATATCATTGCAAATAAGATCCCCATCACTGCTATTCCATCTTAATGGTATTGGCCTTATACCGCTTCCACGAGTACGTTTCACATCAATAAGCAACTCAAAATCATGATTAATATTTTTTTCCCCAACTTTTACAGCACCATCAAAATCCATAGTTTCCCCTGCCACATAGCTTGTACATTCTACAAGACAAATTTCATTTATACCATCTGCTATTCTTTTAGTTATTAATGAAACATCCTCTTGTACACATTCTGCAAAACACTGATTCTCTAGCCAACATCCTATAAAAGCATGTCCTTTCAAGAAAATAATCATTGGATTTAGCCCAACTGCCTCTAGGCAGCTAGCATATAATAGTGATAAATCTAAGCAAGTACCTAACTTTTGAGATAAAACAGTATCACAAAGCCTCACCCGTTGTCCTATAACTTCATAACTAGCCGGCGGCATACAATAAGCTATATTTTCATTCTGTAATGCTCTATATATTGCAGCCATTTGCATTTTTACGGTATTTGGGTTATTACTCTGATATCCCGTAAAGGATGGACTTCCACACCATTTTTCTAGTATCTTATTTGATTTAATTATTATTTCCGTAACCTTTGGGTGATTAGAAGTTATAAATGCCGAAACTATTTCTGGCATAATTAAAGTTCCACTCCACTCATCATATGCTAAAACATCAATGTTTTGTACAAGGTTTGCTATAACCTCTTCTCCCTGTTTCACATTAATAAAAATAGTTCCAACCATTTTTTCTGTTAGACTATATAAAAAGTTGGGTGAAAGTTTAATATTTATTGCATCCAATTCCAGAACTTCCATTGCTGGAATTGTTTCAGTTCTCATTGTCCATTCATAAGCAAAGTCTGGCTCTACTGAAATTATTATGTCTATATTATTTAAATCTTCTTCAGTAATATTTTTTACTACTAGATTTTTGACAATTGGCACATAATTTTGCTGCATAGCAAAGTTAACAACACTACTGTAGGCTCCTTCAAGTTCTATTTTTTTGTTCATCTCATTATCTCCTTTGTCTTGAATAATAATGTAACTATACCAATAAAATCCGAGCAACTACATTTTTTCACATATATATTTATATTATAACAAATATTTATTTGGTTTCCCTTAAAATGTTTAATTTCATAAAAATACCTGGGGACCTGGTCCACATCCTTAATTTGGATGTGGACCAGGTCCCCAGACAAAATTTAGTACAATTCACTATCGTGTATTTTATTCCATCGTTTAAAGAATAAACCTAATTATTTCCCACAACACTTCTTATACTTCTTCCCACTTCCACAAGGGCACGGCTCGTTTCTTCCAACTTTTTTCTCTTCTTTAACATATGGTTCTTGTGGTTCAATCCAATCTGCGGCAACCCCCTCAGTAAAATCAAATCCAAAGTCATCATCTTCCTCATCAAAATAGTACCCTGGTCCTTTGTTGCCAATTTCAGCTTTCATCATCATGGCAATTGTTGGATTTTTCATAGCTCTTATTTGTAATTCTTCCTTTAGTTTATCAATTTTCTTTTTACCTGTTAGTCTTTGAAAAAATTCTTTTTCAACTTTATATAATTCTGGATATTCTTTCTTAAGTATTTCTATCCCTTTTTTCATTATATTTATATTCATACATATTCCCATTTTGTTACTTAACTCTATAGATTCCTTATCTCCCATTGAATCAGTAACCTCACTTGGAAGTACTTTTATAGCTATTATTGCTTCAACTTCTATAGGAATTCTATGATCTTCAGCAAGCTCATCCATCATTTCAGCATAGTTATTAAACACAGCAAGATCTTCTTTTAAGGTTTTTAAGTTTTCATCATCTGGAAGTAATATACATACTTTATCAAGAATTAAGTGGGCATATTCCGTCATTCCGTAATGTGTCATGTTTCTACCTAGCTCTGCTAGCTTCCACGGGATATTATCATCTGTTTCATCTTTATCATGAATTAACTCTACTAACTTGTCTAGATATTCTTCTACCTTATCTTGATTATTAACAGCTATTTCTTTCATTATTAGCTTATAATAGATTATACTAAGATCCCACCCTTTTTCAGCGCCTACTTTCAATGCTTTCTTAAATATTATATCAGCATTATAAGGATCCATTGTTCGCATATAGGTGTCCGCCAGTCCAAGCCATAGTGAAATATTATCCTCATCCATTTCAATTGCTATTTCAAACGCAGAAATCGCTTTTTTATTATAATTTCTATGTAAATAGGCATTTGCTAAATGACCCCTAAAAGCTGCATTTTCTGGTTCTTGTTCAACTAAGTTTTCATATAATTTAACTGCTTTCCCTGTATTACCATTCATTAAATAAGCTTCCCCTAAAAGAAGCCTTGGTATAAGGATTTCCGGGTGTTCACTTTCTATTTCCTGGAGGATTTTGATTGCTTTTCCTATATTGTTGGTTTTTATTAATTCCTTAGCTGTTTCAAACCTAACTTTTATTAAACCTGGAATACTTAATAAGGAGTCGTATTCTTCCTTTGTTTTTTCATTGCTCAATGTTTCATAAGCTTCTCTAATTTCCATAAATTCTTTTTCATATCTATCAGGTGGAAATTTCCTAACCATTTTAAAATAACCTTTTTTTATCTCACCTTTAGTAGCGTTTTCTGTCACTCCAAGTATCTCATAATAATTTTTCATTAATCTACTGCACTCCTTATTTACTTTCTAACCGAATCTTTTGCGAAAAATCTCTTGATTTTTTCCATCATACTAAGCTTATCCTCTATGTATTCTGTCATTTCTATTAAATATTTATTAGCTTCCTTATGATCTTTGTCTAATTCAAGAGCTATTTTCCATTCCTTTACAGCTTCTTTCTTTTGATTTTGTGCATATCTGCATAGTCCTAAAAGATTGCAAAAACTAACAAACCTATCATAGGGTATTTTTTCTAATACCCTTGCCCCCTCATTCCATTTTTCCTGAGAACATAATTCTATAGCTTTATTATATTCATTACACATTTCTAAAAAAGAATTGCTTTCTATATCATTTAAATATTTTAATGCTTTATTCTCTTCATTATTATTCTTATCTCTACTTAATTCCCAGTAGTGTTTTGATTTATTAAATTCGCCTAAAGTATAATAACATAGTCCAAGAAGATTTAAATTTTCATAATTTTTTTCATCAATACTTAAGCATGTTTCAAATTCAATCACTGCCTTAGAGACTCTGTTTTCAATAAATAATTCTAGCCCTTTGTTGTAATAAAAGCTACTCATTTCTTGATTATTCATATTCTTCCTCCAACTCAAACATTAAGTCGGTTAAATCACTTTTTACTTTCTTTAATACTTCATCGCTTTCATCTTTAATTAATGCTCTTTTAAGTTCATTTATAGCTTCCTCTAAGTCCTGTCTATCCATTGAATCATCCAACTTAAAAAATAATTTTTCTGCTTTTTCTATTGTTCTCTTGTATTTCTTTGATTTAGGCGCTTCTTCCCAAGTACTCACATCAATTTCTTCTTCCATGGAAACTCCAGTAGTTTCTATTGTCATTCCTGCTTTTTCCCCTGTTGAATTAATTATAGCTTCTACATTTAGAATTCCATTAACATCATAATTGAATTTCACATTTAAAGTTTCTTTCCCTGCAGGAGCTTCTGGAAGTCCAGTTAACATAAAATTTCCTAGGAAATTATTACTTGAAGCTCTCTTGTTATCCCCTTGATAAACTTTTATTTCAACTGTATCTTGATTATCTACTGCTGTACAATAAGTCTCCTCTTTTACTGTAGGTATTGTTGTATTTCGTTTTATTAAAACACTATAACAATCTGGAATAGGCATCCCCTCTAAATATCCAAGTACTTCTATTCCAAGAGTGTATGGACAAACATCAGTTATAAGTATATCTTTTTCTGCTGATAACTCTTCATTTAATATTGCCCCTTGTATAGCCGCGCCCTTTACTACCGCTAAGTCTGGATCCACAAGACTTTTAGGTTCTTTTTCTAACTTTTCTTTTAAGAATTCCTTAACAAATGGTATTCTAGTTGACCCACCAACTAAAAGTACCACATCAATATCATCAGTTTTTAGCCCTGAATCTTTTAATGCAATATTTATAGGCTTTTCTGTAGATTCAATTAAAGGTTTTATTAACTCCTCAAATCCTGACTTAGTGATAGTTTTCTTTAAGGATAGTGGGTTTCCATCTTTTTCGGCTATAAAAGGAATTTCCACTGTATATTCATCTTCACTACTAAGTTTTATTTTGCATATTTCAGCTTCTTCTTTTATTTTAGCTCTACTTCTTAAATCTTCTCTTAAATCTATACTATGTTCCTTTTGAAAGCCTTCAAATAATTCATTCATGATAGCCTCATCAAAATCCTTACCACCAAGATGATTGTTACCACTACTTGCTTTTACTTCAAGTACTCCGTCGAACATTTCGAGTATTGTTACATCTAGAGTCCCTCCACCTAAATCATAAACTAAAATATGCTCTTCATTTTCCATGTTTTCAATTCCATAAGATAGCGCTGCAGCTGTTGGTTCGTTTATTATTCTCTCAACCTTTAATCCTGCAAGTTCTCCCGCTTTTACTGTAGCTCTTCTTTGTTCATCTGTAAAATATGCCGGAACTGTTATAACGGCGCTATTAACTTCATCATTCAATACATCTTCAGCCATAGCTTTCAGATTTTTTAATATGAATGATGATATTCTCTCTGGATTAAATGTCCTATCTCCTAAAGTAACTTTTTCATCAGATCCCATTAATCTTTTAACTTCTCTAACTGTATATTGAGGTCTCAAAATGAATTGTTCCTTTGCTTTTTCCCCAACTATTATTTCATTGTTTTCATCAATTCCTACTATAGATGGAATAATAACATTTCCTTGCGAATCTTTTAAAACCTTAACCTCTCCATCATCCATAATGGCTATTTCTGATGTTGATGTTCCTAAATCTATTCCAATAATTTTACTCATAATTATATCTCCCTATTCTTTTGGTTTACTATTACTTCTTCTTTTCTTAAAACCTCTTTATTATAAATATATCCACATTTTGTAATTTCTATAATATGGTTATTTTCTACCCCCATTTCGGTTCTCACTTCCACTGCTTTATGTAGGTTATTATCAAATTCCACATTCAGATCTTCTATACGAATCAATCCAAGTTTAAAATTAATCGTAGCTAATTTATTCCATAGAATCTTAATTTGGGTAGCCCAATTTTCGTCACCGCTTTTTTTTGAGTAAAAGTATATATCTTCGAATAAATCATTTGCCTGAATTACTCCATTTAATAACTCTTTATTTTCATTCTCCATAGATTTTTTGTTTTTAATCAACTCTTTATTTATTTCATTATCCTCAATTTTTTCTTCTAATATTTCAATTATTTCTTCAATATTATTAGCTGTTTTATATTGTTCTTTTGAAAATCTTTCTAAATTCTTTGTGAAACTATTCATAGCTACCGTGATTTCATTATCAATGTTTAAACTCTTTTCTGAAAAATCTATTTTTTTATATTTATTTAGTTCCTCTTTAACATTTATCATCTTTAACTTCCTTTCACTTATCCATAATTATTTTTAGACGTAAAAATATTGCAACTTAAATATATCTTTAAGTTGGAATCTCTATCTATGATGTTCTATAAACTCTTCATCTTTAGATGAATATTGTTCTTTCATAAATTGCTGGAATCTTTTAAGGATTTTTTCTATATCAAGTTCTCCATTTTCTTTTATAAAGCTTGACTTAATGTTGTACAAACTCATATTTTTAGCAGTTGTTCTTATTTTTGATATCATATAATTATAGATTATTTCTTCAAATATCTTGCTGCTTATTTCCACTCCTTCTTCGCCCTTTTTAAATATACCATAGGTTAATCCTATACTTATTGTTGGGTCTAATGAGTTGAAAATTATTTGCTCACCATCAATTAAAATTCTCTTTGTTAACTCATAAAGTTCATTATTTTTTTCTAGATTTTTAACTATACTTTCAAATAAGGTATTGGCTTCTTCATCTTGAAAAACCTTATCTCCAATTCCTTCAAAGCTATTACTTATAACTAAATATTTTTTTAATATCATTGTCTCTTCTATAATTATACCCTAATAAGCTAATTTATAAAACAAGCTTAGTGATGAACTTGTATGTATGTTTATTCATACAATAAACATTCTTGCAATTATCACCAAATGTAAATATAATATTAATGATAAATCTATAATAACTGACTTCAGGAGCTCTATTATGCAAAATATAATTGTAACTAAAAAATCAAATAAGAATAATATAATATTATTTTTCAAAAAGGAACTAGTTTTAACAATAACTGTACTCCTAGCTATTGTTTCATCCTTTATATCTATACCCAAACTTGAGTACATTAATTTTACAGTGCTAATACTTTTGTTTAATTTAATGATAGTTGTTTCAGCTTTTAAACAACTTAATGTATTGGACTACATGGCCACTTTTTTGCTTACTAAATGCAAAAGTAATCGTGTTATTTTTTTTGTACTAATATGTATTACTTTTACTTCATCTATGTTTATTACAAATGATGTTGCTTTGATAACATTTGTACCACTTGCATTAATCATTGGAAAGAAAACTAAAATTAACACTTTAAGTTTGGTAATATATCAAACCCTAGCAGCTAATTTGGGTAGTTCATTAACCCCTATGGGAAATCCGCAAAACCTTTATATTTACTCTTTTTATAATATTAAACCAATTAATTTTTTTATGATCATGATACCTATTATTATATTATCTATAATATTCCTAGGCATAATTATTATTAAAACTGATACTAACACTGTATCTCTTAACCTATCGCAGGTTTCTGTTAAAAATAAGATGCATGTATTATGGTTTTCTCTATTATTTATAATTATATTACTCTCTGTATTTCATATTATAGATTATAGGTTTTCATTTATTCTCACATTATTGGTTGTTTTAGTATTAAATAAGAAACTATTAGTACAAGTAGATTATTCATTGCTATGCACATTTACTGCATTCTTTATATTGGTTGGTAATATATCATCTATGGATATTGTGAAGAATTTTTTATCTAGTATTCTAAACAGCCCCAAAAACACATACTTTTTTTCAATATTAACCAGCCAGTTTATAAGTAATGTACCTGCTGCTGTATTAATATCTCCGTTTACTAATAACTATAAAGAACTTTTACTAGGTTCTAATATAGGAGGAATGGGAACTTTAATTGCATCTATGGCAAGTTTAATTTCTTACAAACTTTATTTAAAAGAGTATCCTTCGCAAAATAGAAGATATCTTAAGGTGTTTACTTTTTATAACATTATTGGACTAATATTTTTTATACCTTTAATATATTTGATAAACTTTATTGCCTTTTAGGTATGTGAAAATAACTAACAAGTCAAAGATGCAACATAGAGGAGTATATTGACTTGTTATTTATTTATAAAAAATCCATGGTTCCATGGGTGGTTCCATGGGGACTGTCACCACCCAAAATATATTATAATAAATTTTCTCCCGACACGACTTCCTCCAAAGTAAACAAATTATAAAAATATCCTCTATTATTTATAAGTTCATGGAAGGTTCCCATCTCTTCTATCAATCCATCCTTTAACACAATTATCTTATTATATTCTCTTAAAAGTTGTTCTGATAATTTATGTGTTACTACTAATAATGTAATATCTTTCATTTTTAATAGAGCTTTTTCTATAGTAAATGAAGTTTCATTATCTAAGGATGCAGTTGCTTCATCCAAAGCTAGAATTGGAGTGTTTCTTATAAATGCCCTTGCAAGTGCCACTCTTTGTTTCTCCCCTCCTGATATACTGGAACCATTTTCCCCAATATGAGAATTTTCTTTATGTTCAAGTGAGTTTATAAAATCACTTAACCCTGAATTATCAAATATACTGTTTAATGTATCTGTATCATAGTTTTCGAAAAGTGCAATGTTTTCCTTTATAGTAGTGTCAAACATAAAAACATCTTGCTGTATTACTGAGATTAAATTATATATACTGCTAGAGTTTATTTCTTTATTATTCAACTTATCGATTAAAACCGCTCCAGTGTATTCATCATAATACCTTAATAAGAGTTTTAAAATTGTTGATTTTCCACTGCCACTTTTCCCTACGATTGCATATTTTTCACCTTTATTTATCCTGAAAGAGATATTTTTCAAAGTCTCCTTTCCATCAATATATGAGAAGGAAACATCTTTAAACTCTATAGATTGCTCAAATGACTCTTTACGGATTCCGTTTTCTTGTGGAGTTTTTTCATCCAGTATATTAAGCACCTTTTGGCTTATTAGTTTTACTGATTTAAAGCTTCCAATAATACCTGAAATGTTCCTTACAGGAGCACTTATAAATTCCATAAGTTGTATAGCAGCAACAAATGTTCCAACTGTTGTTTGTCCCTTTATGATTAAATAGGTTCCTATTCCGTATGCTGCAAACTGTGCAGCATATGAGAAGGAATCTACAATTACATCTGTTTTTGCATTAAATTTTAAAAAGTCATACCTTGAATTTTCTAGTTCATTATTGAATTGATTATATTTAGCATATATTTTATTTTGAATATTAAAGTTTTTTATAACTTCGAATCCTGATAAAAAATCTTTTGCTATTCTAATAAATTCACTTAAATTATCAGAATATCTTTTTTTAAAATTTGAAAGCTTTTTAGCGAATATATAAGGTACTGCAATTGGGAACATACTTAATGTAAGTATTGATATTGCAATATAACGATTCAATTTTATAAGTCCAAAACAGGCTATTATAAATGAACAAGCTGCTTGTAATATAAGTAGAAAATTAAAAAAGTAGTTTCTCTGTAAAATTTCAATATCATTATTTATTATTGAAATATAATTTGCTGTATTTTCACTTGAAAAATCTTTTTTATTTCTTGATATAAGCTTCTTAAATACATCGTTTCTAAGAGTGCTTACATTGAATTTTATATACTTAGCTAAAAATATCTTTCTTATATATGTTATAGTTAAGATTAGAAAAATATATACTACAGTAAATGTAAGTACTTTAGGGAATTTGGTCAAATCCTTAGCTGTACTTATATCAATCAATTCTTTTAATACAAAAGCTAACGTAGTATATAAAAATGAACTTAGAATTACCAAAAACACATTTATAAAGAATAATTTCTTTGATTTTAAAAGATATCTTTTCATGATATCACCTAGTTTTCATTTTATTGATGCAGTATTCTTCATAATATTTTTTTATTTGAGGACACATTTCTTGCACTGTGCAATTATCTTTTTGCAGCTCTTCTTCCCAGCTTAGCAAACCTTGGGGCATTGAATCAAAATTATAATCTTTCACTATTTGTTCTATAGTTTGTTTATTTATATCTCCAATAACACATGCATTATCAGCTAGAAATTCACACGGCTTTATTATTCCTCTTTCACTAATTGCCCAGGTAAAAAGTCCTGCCCCACATCCTAAAGCTTTATATTTAGGATCTAATTCTTTATCTTTTTCTTCATCCTCCCATGTTTGAATACCTATTTTCTCCTTGTATTTTTGAGAAAGTCTTTTCAACTCATCTTTTATATTATCCTTATCTCCTTCTGGAAGCACCCAAGAATCCCTTAAGCTTACCCCTCTTCCACATGGAACAAAACTACCAAATCTGATTCCTGAAGCACCATTTTTATACGAGAATTCAATTATATCTTCCATTTGATTAATATTTTCTTTAGTAAGTATAGTTGCTATTGTCACAGGAATCCTCGCTTTAGAAAGTACATTAATTGCATTTACCGTTTTCTTAAATGAACCTGGTATTGTAGTAACCAAATCATGTTTTGATTCCATGTGAGAATATAGTGATAGTTGAATATTTTTTATTCGTTTAAATTCATTTACATTAGAAGAATTAATTAATGTTCCTGTTGTTGTTATTGTAGTATCAAAATTTTCTATGGAAAATCTTAAGATATCAAAGAAATCTTCATGGACCATAGGCTCTCCACCAGTAAGTTGTACTCCTATGGATTTACCTTTAAGATACTTCAATGTTTTCATAAGTGTTTCATGTTCTATTGAGTCTTTATTATTAATTGAACAGCTTTTGAAACAATGGATACATTGCAGATTACATTTATTTGTTAGACTAATTGTAAGCATAAGAGGAATTTTACAATCTTTTTGCCCTGTTTTTTTCAATGGTTGATGATGTTCATTTTCACACAAAAATATACCATCAGGTTTACTTTCTATAAACTGCATAATGATATTTTTAATTTGTTCTGTATCATCTGATTCTATTTCTTTTGAAATTTCATTAGTAATATCTTCAATTGTTTTTTCACCTGTGAACTTTTGAATCATATAAACTTCAATTTCATTTAATATATAATTACCCATCTCTGTAAATAGCACTCCGTAGTCATCAAAAAAATGTAGTGCACTATCTTTTAATACATATGGATACATTAAATCCCCCTCCTTATAAATAAACCATATAAAATTATCCAGCAGAAAATATTAATAATTATCTGCTGGATACCACTTGTAATTATAAACTATAAGCTGCTAAATATAGAATAAACTTTATTGATATGGTGCATAATTTAATCGTTCATCTAGACAGAAATAATTAAATATCCTTTCTGGTAAACAGATTCTTCCTTTTATACTACTAGAAGCTTTATAGCTAAAAAATTTATTTTTAATCATAAAAATGTCTCCTTTTTAATTTAATATTTAATTAATATTCCCATACGTATAACGATGGACAAGTATGAAGATAAATTCTTTCAGGTAGACATATTTTTGCTCTTACATTTGATGGTTTGTATTGGAAAAAATTATTTTTAATCATAATAGCATCTCCTTATTTTTAATGAAAACTAAAATTTAAATGGTACTCATTACTAAGACAAACTTCAATTCTTAAAGGCTCATCGTCACAAAAAACGATTGTCTCAGTAAAGGATGGTTTGTAATTAAAAAGCTTATTACTTTTATAAAATCCCCCCTAATGCCCATTATCTTTACTATAAGCTAACACATTCGGATCACATACATGGACTGTTTTTGGTTTACACCACAAAGTTGGTTCCATTGATGTTGATTTGTAACTAAAGAGATCTGATTCTTGCAATGATTCACCTCCTCATTAATTACTATATATTTACTTATTTAAATTATATTACCATTTAGAACAGAAGTAAAACATCATTTCAAAGCAAAATAGTTTATATTATTTGATTTAGTGTAAATATCATTATTTTGAAGCTAATATCTGATAATTTAAAATGTAACTAGAATTTATTAATTAAAAAGCAAGGTGTTAATAACCTGCCATACTGACAGCTATAACACAACGTAATAGAAATTTGTTGTTGCTAATAGATGTTTCTTGAAATATCAAGTATAATATATATTATTCTTGATATTTCAAGTAAAAGCACCCCTGGGGTTTTTACCCCAGGGGTATTAATTCGGAGGAAATGATGAAGAAAAAAGTAAAAATGAGATATCCTCTATATCTTCAGGAATTTAAGTGTATAGGGGGTAGTTGTGAAGATAACTGTTGTATTGGTTGGGATGTAGATATTGATAAGACTACATTCAGACAGTACTATAAAGTTCAAGACAAAGATATGAAGAGAATGTTTCAAAAAAATGTTCATAACAATAATGACTATTGTAGCGCTGATGTAGATTATGGAAAAGTTAAGTTAAAACCTGGAAAAATATGTCCATTTTTAGATGAAAATAATTATTGTGTAATCTACACTAATCTAGGAGAAGAATATCTTTCAAATGTTTGCACCGCTTTTCCTAGAATAACCAATAAAATTGATGGATATTATGAAATGTCTCTTGATACAGCTTGCCCAGAAGCTGCAAAAATTCTTTTATTAAAAACGGATGGAATTGAGTTCAAAGAAAGTGAAGAAACTTTAGGTAAACATATTCTATCAAGTGATATTGATACTAAATCTAAAGAATTTAATGAATTACCTATAAAATACATAAAGGAAATAAGAACTTTTAGCATTAAGATAATGAAAAATCGAAAATTTGATTTAAGTGAAAGACTTTTTATGTTAGGTAATTTCTTAGATGAACTTGAAGAAGAACTTGAATATAATTTTAATGGAGTAGGTAAATTCATTAATGAATATGATATCAATTCAACTAATGATTCTTATGAAAGAAACACATTAAATTATTCTATTCAAATATCTTTTTTAAAGAAAATGATAGATGATTTAAACGTCTTTAAAGAGGTAGATAGTACTTCTTTTCAAGAATATACTAAAGAACTTATAGCTGGATTTGATTTTAATGATACAAAAGATATAAATAAATATTCAGAAGCTTATAAAAAGGGATTTGATTGTTATTTTGAAGAGTTCATAAATAATAATAGCTATATTTTTGAAAATTACTTAGTAAATTTTATGTATAAGAATTTATTTCCTTTTTCAGAAACAGAATCAGTATTTGACGGTTATATTATGCTTTTAATAAGATTTTCACTTATTAGATTTTATTTGACTGGTATATTTTTATTTAATAAAGAGGCATCCATTGATAATGTTGTTAGATTCATACAAGTTTTTTCAAAAACTATAGAACATCACAAAACCTATTTAATTGATGTTTTAAATGACTTAAAGAAAAATGAATTTGACAATATGGAGTTTGCAAAAATAATTTTATAGGTTTTACCTCTGTTGGGGGACTGTCACCACCCGAAATATGTAAAAAGGTAGCGATTTTCCACTACCTTGGGCTTTTTTAACGCCTGAAATTCTTAAGGTACATGAAAAAAATAAACAAGTCAGATTGCGAAGTGATTTTGATTATTTTCTAGGCACTCAATCACTTACATACTCACTGTATGTAAGTGATTGAGTAACGACGAAAAGAACCAAAAGGACGAGTAAGATGACTAGTTTATTTTTTGAATGTGCCGAAGATAGAAAACAGAGTGAAAACAATATATTGTAACTTTATCAACAAACTCAGGTAGTGGCTTTCCACTACCTTAATTAAAATCTCACTACCACCTCAACACCATATCCATTTCATCATCCCAGAAATCCTCCATATTCTCAAATCCAAGTTTGGTATATTTCTAATGATTTTTCTTGTATAGAGATTCCAATCGACGCAGCTATCGTTGCTGAGCACCTTCTTAAATTGGTAGGAGAAATACTATACATATACCACAAATATTTCTTTTCCATTTAACTTTATGTTTTCTTGTTTATATTCTTTATTTTTATTAAAATTGTATACCACTAAATATCCTTTATCTAGCCCTTGAATCTCTAGATAATCATCCAATTGATTTAAACCTTTTTTGTGATACTCGGGTCCACGCCAGATTTTTAACTCAATAACATATTTACTTTGATTATAAGTTTTTTCAAAATCCAATTTATTATCTTCTGTAATAAAATTATTCTTATAATTATATATAGACATTTTATCAGATTTCACTTCTAATTTTGATATTAAATAATCATATATAAACTGCTCATAGAGCCTATTATTTAGCTTTACTCTATATTCTTCCTCTTTGAAAATCCCATATATATATCCAATATTAACTATTGGATTTGCTATATTAAAACTTATTACGTTTCCATTAAGAACTATATCACTTACTAAACTATATAAGTCCTTATTATTTTCTAAGTTTTTAATTAAATCATCAAATAATGTATTAGTTTCTCTTAATAACATCTTCACAGCTCTATCTATGTCTTCTATTATCCAAGGTCTTCTATCTGCTCCTAAAAGATTTTCATCAATTATTTGACAAAGCCTGCTTACCAAATAAGGATATCCATTTGTATAATAATATAGTTTTTCTGATAATTCCTCTATATTCATATTTAATTTATTATAATTACTGTATTCTTTTATCATACTCTCAATTTCTTTTGGATTAAAACTCATATCTAAATTAAAGTTAACAGCTATATTCCATGGACTGTTTAGTTTAACTTCTTCATCTTTTCTAAATTTTAATTTTAGGTTCTTAATATCGTGAACACCAACTAATATTACACTATGGAAAGTATAATCCAACTCATCTACAGCTAATAAAAACTTATCTCTAAGTAATCCTAAAAAACTTAAAAATAGTTCATTATTACTAGCCTTATCTACTTCATCTATTAACAAAACAACTTTTTTGTCACACCCAATAATAAAATTAGTAATAACATCTGATAAATCTTCCAAGCTTTTTATTGATACTCCTGCATTTTCTAATTCCTTTGATTTTTCAATATTAGTAAACCTTAAAGCTTTAGAAAACTTTTTAATTAACTCTTTACCTAGCTTTTCTTCATCTTGAAACATATAATTGGCAGTTCCTTCAAAGCTAGTTCGAATAATTAAATAGTTATTATTAAGTCTTTTAGACAGACCTGATATTATTGTAGTCTTTCCATATTGTCTTGGTCTATTTATAACAAAATAATCTCCTTTATCAACCATTTTCTCTATAATGTCTAGTTTACCGCTTATATCTACCATATAATGTTTATTAGAATTACAGGTTCCTGTAGTATTAAAACGCTTTTCCACAATGTTCACCTCTCTTTCCCACAATATTAAACGCTCTTTTATTATTATACCCTAAATCGCAGATTCATAAAACAAGCTTTCCAAACACAAACAGCCCAACTACATAAGTAATGCTCTTTTCCTATGTCTCACTTGATTATAATTTCTTAATCTCCTCCATTAAGCCACAACAACCATCCAACATCTCCATTCTTGTTCCTTACTTTCACTGGTATATTCCTTACTCTTTCTGGATGTGTCTCAAAATCAACATCAACAACCTCAAACTTTTCTCCTTGAGTTGAAACATAAATTATTCTTTCAAGATCATGTTTATAATAATCTTCATTAAACCTTATCCCCATTAACTATGTTTATTGCGTAACAGTTAATGTTATATCCAAAATCCCCTTTTTCACTGAACTCTACATATATCTCTTCTTCATCACCGTCATAGTTTAAATCTTCCCTATAAGTAATAGAACTAGCTATTTTTTTATTTATGGTTTCGTTATTTTGGGAAGCGCTTGGCTCATTACTTTCGATTCCACTTTGATTCTTATCAAAGAGTTTCGTTCTTATAATTTGATCCCATATTTCTTCTTTCTCTTGACTCCTATAGTTGTATACTGTATTGAACTCTCCATTTCCCTCTACATTTGCATAATATAAATAGCCATTATCCGCAATTAAAACATTGTTCCCAAAATGATGAATTGTATCAAGTTTCTCTATCTTTCCATTACTATATTTATAAATATCAGTGGTGCAAACTATATCTGTTCCAGCTGCTGTTATTAATACCTCAACAGAATCATCACTTTCATCTATATCAGTTAATCCCACAAACACACCATCGTTCCAATCACTCTTATATTCAAGACTGTTTTCTTTTCCATTAAGGATAAGCTTTATTGGATTATTAGTCATTCCCTCTCCACTGTATGGTGGTGAATAAATGGATAAATTAAACTTCTCCCCTCCGCCATTAAACTCAAATTCTTTATTTACAAATAATCTTATATCACGTGAGTTCTTTAAATCATGAACATATGACTTTTCCTGCAGCATTATTCTCTTTATATTATTGCTATCTAAATCGGAAAATTTATCTTCTACTTCCTTCCCGCAAGGTTCATACCAAGTATATTTTGAAAAATAATCCTTCAAATACTTTGTTGAAAAATCATATCCCTTGGATGCAAATATGGAATTTCTAAGGAGTGATAATTCTGATAGTGACAGTTTTTCTAGATATGAATCCTCAATTATTTTATTTAGATTGATTATCTCTTCATTAATATTTATATCTATGCTACTTTCTTTACTACTCTTGTTATTCCCATCTGATGACTTATCATTTTCGTCACTCTTATTATTTTCCTGATTTTCTGTCTTTGTCACAACCTCTGTATTCTGCTTTTGATTCTTTTCAACTTTCTTTTCTGTATCGCTGCATCCACTTATTAGTACTCCTATAATAATAGATACAGCAATAATTATTCTCTTAGATTTCATTGAACCCTCCATTTAAAATTAATTTATATTTTTTGTCCTCATAATGTCCTTAACAAATTTTTCTTTTCTAATATACTTAAAAAGTCTGATTAAGTTTTTACTTTTTCCTCTATATTGATTTTAACACATTTTTATACAATTAACCCTTAAAATTATAAATCCTGCCCATTCACCTATAAATCAAGTCTACAAACCTGATCTCCATCTTCATCAATCTCTCCAGTATCAACAAATCCTAATGATTCATAAAGCGAATAAGCTCTTCTGGATCAACAATTTGATATACTGCCATAATAAATCCAACCCCCAGCTCAATCTCCGCTCCAATTCTGGTAAATCATCTATATCTATCTCTTTTCCAAAAATTCTTGGGAAATCAATCTCTCCATTACAGGTTATTTTTCTTACTTTTATCTTAAAAAAACATATAATAACATTCAATATTAACTATTAATTTTGCAAGTTATAATTCAACTATCATATAAAATAATTTTTTTTATTCTTTTGAATTGATTTTCTTATTGCAATATTTAAACTATTGTTATAATATATACCTGTGATAATCTTTTAACAATGTTTATAGGAGGAATTATAATGAATACGCCATTTGATTATAGTAAGTTGGATAATATATTAAAAAATCATGAATTTAAATCTAGTAACATTATTGCAATATTGCAGGATACGCAAGAAATCTATAGGTATTTACCTAAAGAAATATTTTCATATCTCTCGGAAAAACTTGGAATGAGCAGAGCTAAAATATATAGTGTAGCAACTTTTTATGAAAATTTTTCTTTAGAACCTAAAGGCAAGTATGTAATAAAAATCTGTGATGGTACAGCTTGTCATGTAAGAAAGTCTATTCCTATATTGGACAAACTAAGAAGAGAATTAGGGCTTTCTGAATCTAAGATTACTACTGATGATTTAATGTTTACTGTAGAAACAGTTTCATGTCTTGGTGCATGTGGACTTGCTCCTGTTATAACTGTTAACGAGAAAGTATATGGTGCTATGACTCCAGAAAAAGTAATTGAGCTTTTAAACACACTTAAGGAGGAAATATAACATGCTTCTTAATAGAAATGATTTAATTAATATTAGAAATGAGTATAAGGCTAGTCTTGAAATGCAACACAAGAAAATTCTTATATGTGCTGGTACTGGTTGCGTTGCCGGTGGTGCTTTAGATATTTATGATGAACTTGTAAGATTAATGAAAGATAAGGGTATTAATTGCGAAGTAAGTCTTGAAAAGGAATCACATGATGAATCAGTTGGAATTAAAAAAAGTGGTTGTCATGGATTCTGTGAAATGGGTCCCCTTGTAAGAATTGAACCTTGGGGATATTTATACATAAAAGTAAAACCTGAAGATTGTGAGGAAATCATAGAAAAAACTATACTCAATAATGAGTGTGTTGATAGACTTGCATATAAAAAGGATGGTGAAATATTTAGATCACAAGAGGACATACCTTTTTATAAAAAGCAAACTAGACTTGCACTTGAACATTGTGGACATATTGATGCAACTTCAATTGAAGAATACATAGCTCTAGGCGGATATAGTGCACTTGAAAAAGCATTATTTGATATAGATTCTGATGATATCATTAAGCAAATAGAAGAATCTAATTTAAGAGGACGAGGCGGCGGTGGATTTGCTACAGGTCGTAAATGGGCTCAAGTAAAACGTTATCCATCAGATAGCAAATATATTGTTTGTAATGGTGACGAAGGTGATCCAGGTGCCTTCATGGATAGAAGTATAATGGAGGGTGACCCTCATAGAGTACTTGAGGGAATGATGATAGCAGCTATTGCCTGTGGAGCGCAAGAAGGATATCTTTATGTGCGTGCAGAGTACCCTCTTGCGGTAAATAGACTTACTAACGCTATTAATCAAGCAAGAGCATTAGGAATTATAGGTAAAAATATTCTTGGAACAAACTTTAGCTTTGACTTTAAGATTAACAGAGGAGCAGGTGCTTTTGTATGCGGTGAGGGAAGTGCTCTTACAGCTTCTATTGAAGGTAGAAGAGGTATGCCAAGAGTAAAACCTCCAAGAACAGTAGAACAAGGACTTTTTGGTAAGCCAACAGTTCTTAATAATGTTGAAACCTTTGCTAATGTACCTCCAATTATATCTAAAGGTGCTGAATGGTATAAAACAATTGGACCTGTAACTTCTCCAGGAACAAAAGCTTTTGCATTAACAGGTAATATTGAAAATACTGGACTTATTGAGGTACCAATGGGTACAACCTTAAGAGAAGTAATATTCGATATAGGTGGCGGAATTAGAGATGGTAAAAAGTTTAAGGCTGTACAAATAGGTGGTCCATCTGGTGGATGTCTTACACCAAAAGATCTTGATTTACCACTAGATTTTGATTCGTTAAAAAAAGTAGGAGCAATGATAGGCTCTGGTGGTCTTGTAGTAATGGATGAAGATACCTGTATGGTTGAGGTTGCCAGATTCTTTATGAATTTTACACAAAACGAATCTTGTGGTAAGTGTGTTCCTTGTCGTGAAGGTACTAAAAGAATGCTTGAAATTCTTGAAGGTATTGTTGAGGGAAAAGGTAAGCTTTCCGATATAGATATGCTACTAGAACTTGCAGATACTATAACCTCAACAGCTCTATGTGGTCTTGGAAAAACAGCCGCATTGCCAGTTGTAAGTACTATTGAAAATTTCCGTGAAGAGTATGAAACTCATATTATTCAAAAGAAATGTCCATCAAAAACTTGTGTAAAACTTAAGACTATATTTATTGAAGAAGAACTTTGTAAAGGATGCTCAAAATGTTCAAGAATTTGTCCCGTAGGAGCAATTTCAGGCAAAATTAAGCAACCTTATACGATTGATAACGATAAGTGCATTAAATGTGGTGCCTGTATTGAAGCTTGTGCATTTAAAGCTATAAAGGAGGATTAAGACAATGAATAGAGAGTTTATGCTTATAGATAATATACCTGTGGAGATAAATGGAGAAAAAAACATTCTTGAATTAGTTAGAAAAGCGGGTATAGATTTACCTACATTTTGTTATTATTCAGAGCTTTCAGTTTATGGTGCTTGTCGTATGTGTATGGTAGAAAACAAATGGGGCGGAATGGATGCCGCATGTTCTACTCCTCCTAAAGCTGGTATGGAAGTATATACCAACACTCCAAGACTTAGAAAATACAGAAAAATGAATCTTGAATTACTGCTTTCACATCACTGTAGAGATTGTACTACTTGTGAAAAAAATGGTCATTGCAAATTACAAGATTTAGCACAACGTTTCGGAATTAAACAAGTAAGATTTAACAATACTTCTAAAGATAACCAAATAGATAATTCATCTGCATGTATCGTAAGAGATAAAAGCAAGTGTATTTTATGTGGTGATTGCGTAAGAGTGTGTGAAGAAGTACAAAATATTGGAGCTATTGATTTTGTTGAAAGAGGTTCAAAAATGACTGTAACTACTGCTTTTGATGAACCTATAATAGAATCAAATTGTGTTGGCTGTGGTCAATGTGCAGCTGTATGCCCTACTGGTGCTATTGTTGTTAAGAATGATACTGCTAACCTTTGGGCTGATCTTAGCGCTAAGGATACAAAGGTTGTAGTTCAGATTGCCCCTGCTGTACGTGTAGGTATTAGTGAAGAACTGGGACATACAGATGGTGAAAATGTAATGGGTAAAATAGTAAGTGCTCTTAGAAAATTAGGATTTGATGAAGTTTTTGATACTACTACAGGAGCTGATCTTACAGTTTTAGAAGAAACTAGAGAATTTCTTTCAAGACTTGAGAAAAATGAAAAGTTACCTCTATTTACATCTTGCTGCCCTGCTTGGGTAAACTATGTAGAAAATACTCATCCAAACTTAATTCAAAATGTTTCTACTTGTCGTTCACCTATGCAAATGTTTTCTGCTGTGTTAAAGGAACACTACAAACACTCTAATAAAAGAGTTGTTTCTGTAGCAATTATGCCTTGTACAGCAAAAAAATCTGAAGCTAAAAGGGATGAATTTATAGAGGACGGGGTTCCTAATGTAGATTATGTAATAACTACACAAGAGCTTATCCAAATGATAAAAGAATCAGGAATTGTATTCTCAGAATTAGAGCCTGAATCAGTTGATATGCCATTTGGTATTAGTAGTGGAGCTGGTGTTATATTCGGAGTAACAGGCGGAGTTACAGAAGCTGTTATACGTAGAGTTTTAGATGATAAATCCACATCCACATTACGTTCTCTTGCTTTTAATGGCGTGAGAGGTATGGAAGGTGTTAAGGAATCCAGTATTACTGTAGATAACCGTGAAATAAAGGTAGCAGTGGTTAGTGGCCTTAAAAATGCAGATGATCTTATAAAAAGAATGCAAAGTGGTGAAGTTCATTATGATTTCATTGAAGTTATGGCATGCCCAGGGGGATGTATCTGTGGCGCGGGACAACCATTCACAAAATTAGAGGGCAAATTAAAACGTAGTGCTGGACTATATGAAGCAGATAGAATGAGCAGTATAAAGCGTTCAGAGGAAAATCCAGTAATGATGTCCTTGTATTCAGGCTTGTTAAAAGGTAAAGTTCACAAGCTATTACATGTAAACTATACAGAAAAGGAGTAATTATTGTGATAAATTTAAGTGTTTGTGTAGGCAGTGCATGCCATATTAAAGGTTCTTATAATGTTATTAATACCTTCCAGCAAATTATTGAGGAGCGTAACCTTTCAGATAAAGTAGAGTTAAAAGCAGTTTTTTGCTTAGGTCACTGTACAGAAGGAGTATCTGTACAAATAGATGACAGTGAAGTTTATAGTGTTTCAGGATTAACAGCAAATAAGTTTTTTGAAACAGAGGTGCTACCTAAATTAGATTTGTAGAATTTTACTATTAAATTAGGTGTATGAAAATAAATAACAAATCAAAGATGTTAGCCTATTTTTTCAAATAGACTAACATCTTCCTGTTTGGGGACTGTCACCACCCGAAATATGTCAAATAAGGTAGATAAATATATTTCAAGTCACAATTCCCCCATATTTACACTTATTTCAAAATCCATCTTACTATCATTAGCAAAAATAATATAGCCATCACAGATTTTTGGAATTGATTCATCATCATGACTATTATATACAATTGATAAGTTATCATCAAACATATAAACAGCAACATCCTCAGGCTTGATGAATTCTATATGGGAACCAGCCTTTGTTTTGAAAATTGCATTTCTTTCTTTTACCAAACTTTTTATTCTTCCTGACCTTAGAGGGCGAACATTTTCTGTATCCATAAATATATGTCCACAATTTCTCAGATATTCTATTCCATCTTTAATGTATACATATGGTGCAAAAATGTCGTTAGATCCGTTCGAAGGTATGTTAAGAAACATATCTGTATCATCACCACAGGAGACCACTGACATCATTTTTCTTCCTTATTAATTACATCACCTATCATCTTTAACATACTTTATTCTTCAATCTTCTACCTGCTAAATCAACAATACCTTTTAAAATAGTTCCAAATGTCTTTTTTAAAATATTTAATCTTGTATCATAAAAATAGTATGAATTTAGCCAGCCCTTATCACGCCAGTAATCGTAATCTGCTTGTGAAGTAAATGTCTTGGATCTTAAACAATTGAACATAAATATCTCATAAAAAGAAGGTTTTTTAGGAACACCACTTTCAATGATTCCCTTAAATCTATCTGTAAGTTTTTTAATATGGGAAGCCACCTTATTATGATAGTATTCATCATACCCCCAAACAGAATTTTCTTTCTTATCTTCAAAATACATAGGGGAGATAATATTTATAGTACCAATTAAATTGCATCCCCATCCAGTAGCTGTCATCTTCATATACTTGCTCACTTGTTTATGTCCTCCACCATCACTAGTAACTGCAATTATAGCAGGAACTCCCACTAATTCCTGTCTATGAAATAAGAACGCCATTCTGTCAATAATTCTTTTAAGTGGTGCTGGGACTTGATAAGCATATACAGGGGTAGCAAAAATAATTCCATCAGCAGCCTTTAGCTTCTCTCGTATTAACCATAAATCGTCTTTACAGGGACAAAGTTTTTCACTCTTTTTAAAGCATAACTCACAACCTCTACAGTCTTCGATTTCATAATCATTCAGAAAAATATAATCGTAAGTGGTATTCTCAGCACCCAATCTTGATTCAATTTCCTTACACACATTTAAACTATCTTTTTTTCTTGGACTACCTAATAATATAACAACATTCATATTATTCCTCCTCATACACTATCCAACGTTGGATAGTGGCTTTATTTTTTTATCCTACCCATAAAAAGATAGGATAAAATATTATTTTCTCAATTTTCTAATTAACTCTTCTAATTTTTCTGATGCACCTTCTGGATTGTTCAAAATTTCTTGCTTTAAATTTTCAATTGAATCATTGGTTGAAGCTTCTATTGTCTCTGCATTTGAAAAATCAAAGTTCGCTATAAGATTTGAAACTTCACGGCTTGACATAATGCATTTATCCATTTCTTTAATGAGTGCTTCATGCCATTTTATTTGGTATTCAAGATTGTTAATCATCATTTCAAAAGAGATCCTTTCAACCTCTAAAGTACTTTCATTAACTTTAATACTCTGCCATCTCTCTAAGTATTTCATTTTATCTTTTAACTTATTAATATGATTATTTATCTGTGAAATCATAATTTCTTTATCAAGTGTATTTAGCATTGGATAAATAATAAATTTATCGGAACCAATTTCAAATAGTTCATTGTCTAACTCTTTTTTCACAAGTTCCTTTAATTCATCCCTGCCTTTATCAGTTATTACATAAATTTTTCTAGCTTTTGAACCAGAACCAATCTCTTCTTTTAAAAGAATAAATCCCTGTTTTTCAAGCTTACTTAAAGCATAATAAATGGATCCTGATTGAATTTTAGTCCATCTATCCATATGATTTGTTTGAATAAATTTTTGAATCTCATATCCATGAGTAGACTTAATGCTTAAATAATATAAAATTAGCACTTTAATTATTTTTCTCACCCTCTTATCCAACATTGATTATACTTTCATTATACACCCAACATTGGATACAGTCAAATAGTTCTCAACCATAAATTAGACTGATTATTTTACACGCTATACTTTTAGAAGGGAATCTCATCATACCTGATTTTCATCTTCTTAATTTGATCCAATAAAGTTTCTCTATCTGCATTGCTTAGAACTAATACTTCTAAATCTCTAAGTCCTTCAAAAACTTCTTTGCTCACCTTATCCTCATAACTTAATTCCTGAATCTTCATGAATTATACTCCCCCTTTGATTGTAACAAGTATCAATTTAAAATGTTCATCATATATTTTAGACAAACATTTGTTTGTATATATTATATCACACTTTTAGGAATTTTATTCTATTAATATAATAAAAGAAGCAAACAATATTCTTGTATGAAAAGGCTACTGCACTTTCTGAGGAATTACTCACATTCTAAGCTCCATTTATACAAAAAGAGCTCACCACTTAAATGTGAACGCATTTTTTTCATCTTAATAATATTGAATAAATATATTTCCCGAAAGTATAGTTCCATTAAGATTAGTAATAACAATTTCATATTCACTTCCATTTTTCATTGTCATCTCTGCTTTAATATGACCTACATCCATATAAGTTTTATTAAATACTGTTTGACTTTTTGAACTATTTATACATTTAAGCCTAATACAAGGAGCTCTATCCGGAAAATCTATATCAACTGAAGCAGTTGAGTTACCAGCAGGAATCTTTATAGTTGTTGAAGAATTTTCTGTAATATCAAACTCTTTATCTATATACACATATAGAATATCTTCTGTCTCATTGGATTTCAATAATTTTGCAGTACTAATGTTTTTGTCTTGAATTTTTGAAATTGTTTTTGATGAACTAGCAAACACAGAAATTGAACTTGCCATAATCATTCCAGTGCATAAAGTTGTAATTACAAGACTTTTAATATTTTTTTTCACCTTCAACTCCCCTTTAATTATCATTTACTTAATTATATTATTTTTCCCAATTTCAGTGAACTACTATTATTCGACTTAAATTCTTTAATATATAAATTTAACATATTTAACATATTTGCTAACCATAACAGAAAAGATTGAGCTTCTTCATAAACTCTATTATATTTTCATAATAATTATTAGAAAATTCACTTTGAATTGGCACATCATACTCATCTATCTATGATTATAACCGTTTTTTGTCCTCGGACTTCATATAGAATCTCACTTAAAGTTGCTAAGGAATTTGATAGTTCCACTATGTTTGCTCTCATCTCAATTATCTTTAAAAATTCAACCTTATAATAATGAGATAATTCCCATTTTCCCAATATATATTTATACCTATGAAATAACTTACTTAGTATAGCGCTTAAAGCATCATACCACTCTCACCATAATGAATATTTTATATCCTTATAAAAATAACGTCCATACAACTTAATATTGGACGTTATCTTTATATCTCAACATGAAATAATTTCACCTGAACTTAATCATATTTTTTCATCTAAATTTTAAACTTCACCATGCTTACTTTTTATTCTCACTATCTATGGCATTGTAATATGCACTGTTGCAGTTTGTTGGTCCCAAGGTGCCATAGCATTATGAAATCTAGCAGTGAATGTATATGACTGACCAGGTCTGTTAGTTGTTATAGATCCATTAGTATTTTCTATAGCATATACCCCGTTAACTTTATAATATCTTTTAGCTCCATATGCAATGTTATTACTATCCCAAAGGATAACCTTTTCGTTAATATTTTCATCACAAAGTACATTATTTGCCCAAACAAATCGACTACTACTTGTACCAATTTCCGTTACTTCTACATATACCTGCATATTCTGGTCATAAGTTAAATCAGTAAATGCAATTTTTGTAAGGGGTGGCGCTGGCGCTGCATAAACTGGTACAGTTATGCAAAACATACCTACAAATACCAATAGAATCATCAGCATCTTTTTAATTTTTTTCATTTTATATTCCTCCCTCATGCAATATTTTGTTACTACGTACTAAATTTAACACACTTACAAATAATAGTAAAGTATTTTTTAAAACCCATTCTTTACATTTTATGACAATTCATCAAAAACACCTTGTATCATATTTTAAACTCAACATTTAAACTTTCGCCACCTCTAAGAAGTTCTTGTAATGTTTCAATTTTCATATTATCAACAACATAACTTAATACAACAGGTTTAAATCCCCCATGTTTCCCCCAGCCCCACAATAGAACTTCATCCCCGCCCTCTTCCTCCTTAAGCGAAGAGGTTCTACCAGCTCATGGTTTTCCGCTGCACTCCAATCATGTACTAAAATAGGTCTAAGGTGTATAGTTGGAGCGCTACAAGTAGGTCCACCCTTGTTTCATTCCAAGTTATTTTAAGTTTCTTAGATAAATTTTTGTTCAATATTTATATCGTTTTAATTATCTCCAATTTATCATGTTATATGTATCTCATAAAACTTATTTACTTTTTATAATCTTATACTTTTTACCAAAATGCTCAAAATCTCTATTAATTATTTTAATTATTGTTTTCTCTGATTCATCAAATTGTTTAACATATTGAATAAAAGAATGTTTAGCCATAATAATTGATTTTTTTGACACATTAAGTTGAACTGACTGCTCTCTTACTCCTAAAGCTGCAAATTCATCATCTGAAAAAACTTTATTATGGAATAATAAAACTCTATTTACTGGTCCATATTTAGTCATATCAAGATGATTAACAATATATTTTCCTGGATTAATTTTTTCAATGCACCCATCAAATTGTGTTAATCTTTTTAAATACTTTGATACAGCTGTCTGCGCTAGGCCAACTTCTTTACCAATCTACAACCTTAACCAAGTAACTTCTAATCCACCTTAATGATCAGACTCATAAAATCGAATAATATTTGAACAAGTCCTGCAAATAGGTTTTATGTCTTCTCCTGTTTTATACCATCTTATGTTTTTCGTATCCTCGTTAGATATAAATGGTAACTCTTCATCTAGCTCTGCAGCGTATATGACAAAATATTCACTTTGCTTTCTATTTTCAAAAACTATTTTGCATAAACCTACAAAATTTAAATTTCTCGCATCTTGACAGCTTGTCTCTTTACATCGCCGAATTGCACAGTCACGCAATGTTTCTTCAGATTTAGTGGATCCAGCTGGTAATTCCCAATAATTACTCTCCTTGTTCTGAACAAGCATATACCCTTTATGGCTACAAACCAATGTAAAGACTACATTCAAAGGAGTATAAACGTTTCCAAATATATCTTTTTCATCAACAGATATGAACTCCATATTCTCAACCTCCTCCTAGATATTTTTATACCCTACTTTAATTCTAATATAAACCAATTATATCTGCAAATCTTCTTAAGTCAACACATAGGAAAACTCATAATTTCTATCTAAAGAAAACTCATAATTTCTATCTAAAGAGAGTCTCATTCATTTGAAACTCTCATCTTAAGTAAAGTCTATAATACATCCAATAAAAACTTTGATTTTCACTAACATACTATTTCTAATTCCTACTAGCGTTATTCGTAAATCTGTCAAAAACCACACCTATTTTTGATTTCTAAACAAACAATAAAGATATATTAGAGATAGATTGTATATATTTCAAAAAAATGTTGACGCGGAAACAAAAATAAATTATAATATTGTTGACTGGTAAACAATAAGGAGAGAAGTAGTATGATAGATATAAGCATAAAATTAGAAAGAGATCATACAGTATGGGGTTGGTTGAACTCGCAAAATAATAAACTAATGTCAGCAGGGCATATAGGAACTCATATAGATGTATATAAGAAAAGCGATATACCAGAGGACTATATTAAAACAAAAGGTGTTTTAATAGATTGTTCAAACTATGACTTGAATGAAGAAATAGATTTAGATGTTTTAGAAAATATTTCTATACACCAAAATGATTTTGTTATATTTAAAACAAATATACAAAAAAGCAATCCATATGGAAGTGATATTTATATAAATAATCACTTCCAATTAAGTTGGGCGCTTATTGATTTCCTTATAAATAAAAATGTTAGTTTTATAGGAATAGACTGTGCTGGAATAAGAAGAGGAAAAGAACATTTTCAAGCTGATATAAAAGGGGAGGAAAACAAAACATATATAATAGAAAATCTAGATTTAAGCAAGTTAAAATATAATAGCGGCGATAGATTTGATGTATATACTATATGGATAAGCAATCCTATTTCTACAGGATTAGCAACTAGAGTTTTAGTTGAATAAAAAAGGAGATATTTTTATGAAAAATGAGGATATTTTAAAAAAACTTATAGAAATAATTCAATTATCTCAAGAAATAAATAAAAAGGGATTTGAAGATATCTATGATGGATTAAATATAAATGAAGTTCACACTATAGATTATATAAAAAAAAATACCCGCCCAAATGTAACAAACATCTCCTCTAACCTAAATATAACTCGAGGAGGGGCTACTAAAATAACTAAAAAATTAATATCCAAAGGATATATAAATGAGTATAAAGTAGAAGAGAATAAAAAAGAAAAATATTTTATACTTACTAAAAATGGGGAAGAAATATTTATAAAGCATGAAAAAACTCATGAAGAATCCCTGAAAAAAGATAGTACATTATTTAATGTATTTACAGAGACTGAAAAACATATTATAGAGAAATTTTTAGATGTTTTAAAAGATGACCTAAAAGATAAGTTGATATAGGTACACAAATAGATGATATAACAAAATAAGCTCCGCCCTACTCTTAATTATTCACTCTACATCACTGTACCATATTAACTAAAATAAAGGCTCTGTAAAAAAATCCATTTTTACACCCAAAATATTTACATGGATTCAAACTAGCCTTAACCAAGTATTTTCAATGGTTAAGGCTAGTTTCCGCACTTATTATAGGAATAGGTTGATTCCACCTATAAAGTATGTCTTCATATATCCTTAGGTAATTCCTATAAGCCTGATTGCTTGATACTGCCTGTAACAGTATAAGGATTTTTATAACCACAAATCTTACTCAACCTCACAACGCCCACATCAATTTGTGGTCACAGCATTTCTACTATGTACCGTTTTAGACCCTTACATTCGGTATTTCGTCAGTTACTTCGGAATATTCTTACCATAGATATTTTATTGACTCCCGACCTATCATACACTCGACCACCTCTGGTTCGCATTTCCTCAGCATGACCCGTAGGATGTACTCTCAGTCGACTTCACCGAGCTTATAACCTTTCAATTCTTATTAATTTCCACGCTATTCGGAGTATTAAAGATGCCCTTCAAGGCGTTACCCTTTCATTTGACTTTTCAAACTATCAGTTCTCAAACAATTTTCTTTGATTGTTTAGTCAATTCTTTTCAAATTGCAACGTGTCGCACTATGATGTGGTTCACCGTAGCTTATTCTAAAGCTTAATGTATTTAATCAATGTAGCTTTAGATTTCTTTTGCGGTATTTGATTACAAATATCATTTAACATTATTACATTTTTAATAACAACTTTAATCCATGCACTATAATCTGATTTTTGCAATATCGATGAAAACTCACAAAACACAATTGCAGATTCAGAAATTTGTTTTGGATATGAATCCCACCCATTATTAGCTGCAAGAGCTGGTATAAACATTACATTAAATTGTTCACCAATGGTAAAATTGAAGGAATCAGTTACTTTAACAACTCTAACTTCACCGATAATTGGCAATTTATCTGACCTCTCCCATATATTTTCATCCAGATTTGGAACCTCAGATGTAAAGTCTGACCATTCTATCATATTATCAAATGCATATCTCTTAGTAAATGTTTTGTAATATATATTTATTGCAACTGAGATTAATAACAGACTTATAAAAATAATAATTCGTGCTGGAGTTTTAAAACCTAATTTAGAACGTAGTAATAAAATCACACTAAATACACTTATTAATACAATAACTTATTAATACAATAACTTCTTCTATATGTTCTTTCATAACTCCCCTCTTTCCTTACAACACAATATAAATATAATGCCTAACAAATAACTATGAATATTCTCAATTTATTAAATGTAAAAATCAGCACCCCTAGAGTCATATGAGATGATTGGAAATCACAGCCTAGCTAATATTTTACAACAGATATTTCCCCATATTTGGTACATACTTTGAATAAGTCGTACCATAATACTACTTTATTACATCACAACATGATTATACTTGGTTATATAATTAAGTATATTTACCTAATTAAAATAGCATAAATGGACATTAAAATAAACATAATGCAGATACTTCCTATTAAAGTGTTACCGGAGGTATCTTCTTCTTTTTTTACTTTTTTAAGTATAGTAACTGTATTTGCATATAATACTCCTGCTGCAACTATTGATCCATAATACCAGAGCACATCCATAAATTTATCCTCCCATTAAATTTATTTAGTACATTTTACTATTTCGAAGTAATAGTTAATTTGATTTATCTTACAATCTAGGCAAATAACGTATTACAATACTATTTCAATATGAGTTTAAAATTTCCTTTAAATTAAAGAGCAGCTATTTAAGACTGCTCTTGAACAATACTCATTTGTTGTGACTTAATTACTTCTTTGATTTTTAACCTTTTACGCCGCGATTTAACTCTCTAATATGAAGGAAGGAGTATTAAAAATGAAAATAGTGAAATCATCAATAGGAGATTATATTGAGGTAGAATTAAATGAATTTCTTGAAGAAGTTAAAAAAGATAATCTAAAAGCATTTTGGGTAGATGGTCCTAATTTTTCAATTGAAAAGATGAAGAGATTAGGTGATGTTAGGCTTGAACATTTTGAAGTAGATTCTATTAATCAGATAGAAATATATGTTAATGATATTCAACTTGGGTTTATAAGTTTAGCTAATTCAAAATCAATTCAGTATTACACAAAATGAAGCTAATAGGTTGAACTAGCCGATTTAACCGGCTAGTTGGAAATAAATCTAATGACCATTTTTCCCACGTCGTCAATATGGTCAAAAATAAATTCGTATTTAATCATAATATGATTTCAATCCACAATTAGGGCATTTATGTGGGATATGGTGCCTAGTTTCAAAGTCATATCCACACCTAGGACACCTAATTGAAAATGCTAATATAATTATTGTTAAACTATAACAAATATAAAATAAAATCACTGAACCTATCTGTAATCTCTGTGGTATCAGATTTATAATATTCCAAAAATCTGGCATTAAAAACGGTTGTACTGCTGCTATAACTAGCATTCCTAAATAATAAATTTTGTATCTTCTTCTTCTTCTAAACTTTTTTATTAAATGCCTTTCATTTTCTTTTTCCATAAAAACCTCCTTCTAAAAACATATTATTCTAATTTGAAAATATTTAAATTTTAAGATAATTTAATTCATAGACAAGCATATTGATTCATATAAGACAAAATAAACGCTCACAAGCTAAATGTGGGCGTTATTTTTGTGTCATGAAATAGAACTATTGTTATGTAATTATTACTCTTCTTTTAAAACGTAATACAAATAAAATGTGTATTAAAAACAATCTAAATCCATATGTGAATTATATCATATTGTTGTAAAAATAACCAAAACCAATGATTGTCTTTATAAAACAAACGGAGTACTTAAATATTTTAGCACTCCGTTTACTTTAAATAATTTTAAATCTTCTTATATATATCAGCGTAACTTATCTTCAATTGTTCTCTAAGTTCTTTATTTTCTTCATCTAATTTCTTAATTCTCCTTTTCAAACTTGCAATTATAGCATCTTTATTATTTTCATCCATTTCTGTTTTAACTTGTGATGGTGTAGGTACTTTGGATTGATTTAACCTAATCTCTTCTATTCTTTTTCTAATATCTTTATTGTTATAAAGAGTTGATTTAGTAATACCACTTTCATTAGCAACACTATTAAAATTGATAGATTTATGAACCTTCATAAGTCTTTCTATTGCTTGCTCTACTTTTTGATGTGTTTTAGCTTTACGTTGTTCATGTAACTTTTTAAATTGCTCCTTACGATTGAAATCACTCATTCTTATCACCTTTTTTCTTTAGTCTATCTAACCTGCTGTAAACAATATTTCCTTCAGATATTTTGGAGTGTATATCCTTATATAGTTTTAGTAATTCTTCATTTTCTTCAGCCATATCAATTCTATTATATGCTTTGGCACTCTCTATCATAGATTTAGTAGAGTTTATAAGTATTTCGTATTTTATGATATCACCTTCAAATGCTCCAACACATAAATCCCTACAAGGTGCTCCTCCATTACAAGTTAGACAAGGTGGCTGCTTTGCAAACTTACACTTACCATTGGTTCGTTGTAAGCACGTTCCATAAGGTGTATCAATAGCATTTAACTTATGATTAGTCCAAAGCATATCAAGAGCATCAGAAGGTATTTCACCGTTATTCTCTTCTTTTAATTTAGAACCTTCCTCAAAACTAAAAACACCTTGTTTTACCGCATTATCAAATACTTTTCTTTTAGTATCATCAAGTAATCTTGCATATACCATGGTCATTTCTGGCGAAGCATGAGCCAACAGCTCTTGAACTGTAAATATATCTGCACCACCATTAAGCATTTTTATAGCATACGTATGCCTAAAAGAGTGACTTTTAAAGTGATATCTATTACCCAGTTCATCTGTTATATTATAATCTATTGCTAATCTATTTAATTCATTTTGTATATATTTTCGAGGGTAAGGTTTTCCTTTTCTTTTCCCACTATATGTGTTGAATATTAATTTGTTAGGATTATTGTCTTGATTACTTTTTTCTTTACCTTCATGAATTAGCACTGCTAGCATATTAGCAATTTCATCATCAATAGGTATTCTATGACCTTTTACATAAGTCTTTTCTATATCTGTTTCAATCCAATATTTGTTATTTAGTTTAACTAAGCAATCTTGTTTTAATCCTAATACATCTGATATTCTTAGTCCTGTACTGAACATAGTAAATACAACTGGGACAACCTTTTTAGGTAGATTATTTATATTTTTAAATAACTGTTCTAATACATGCTCAGGTATATAATCTATTTGATCATAAGGTTTCTTTTTCTCTGTTGGTTTATCAAAAGGAAATATTAATACTCTAACATTCTTTATAGGGGCGATGTCATATTCATGTAATTGAATATCAGATAAGAATTTTTGAACTTTTCTTAATGAGTTTCTAATATAACTTGATGGATTAGCATTTTTTTGAGTTAAATTTTCTTTAGCATAAATTTTTAACCATTCTAAGTATTTCTCTATATGTTCTCTTTCTAGTCCTCTTAAATCATTTCAATTAGGTTCTATTCCACAAATAAAATTTATAAATGGAGTCAGCTGAAATAAAGACCTTTTTGCTGTACTCCACGAAAAATTATAATTAGCAATTAATCTTTGCTTAATATATTTTTTAACTTGATTTCTAATATTTATATTATTTATTTTATTAAACTTGATATTATAACTTGCGGAAGATTTATTGTAAGTAATTCCAAACTGCTCTAAATTTCTAACATCCCAAATATCTTTTTCCCATTCTTTACGATCATCTATTAGTTTAGATAATTTTTCATAGATATTTATCAAAAATTTAGCACTAGGCGATTTGACTTCATAATCATCATAACCAGCTACTTTAGTTGTTTTAATAATTTTAACACCGTTACTAACAAGCCAATCTGTCCATTCAATATTAACCTTATTTAACTCTAAATCAAGTATTGAATTAAGCTTAGGATATTTTTTATTTATAAATTCTGTTAGTCTACTTATTAATGGCATTTGTGTTATTAAAATAGAAATTATTTTCATATCATCAGAAAATAGTTTATTATAAACTATAAATTTAACTTCTTTATTAATATTAGGATTACTAAAATTAAAAATTATATTTTTAGGTTTATATTTATAATTTTGAACTTGTTCTTTGAATTGTGATATATCCCTAAAAAAATCTATATGCCATTTATTATTTTCTAAAAAGTAGTTAGTTTCAACTTCATTATAATTTACTGTTCCATCATAATTTATGTTTTTTTCAATGTAACTTGATAAAGTAGTAGTCATCTTATCCTTGTGTTGGTTAGTATAATTTCTTACGCCTATTGCTTTATTCATTAGTATCTCCTTTATTTAATTTAAAAGCTGATTGTGCTTTTTCCCAATGTTCTCTTATATCTTCATCCGAAGGATGCAGGTACATATTCATAGTAGTTTGTATTTGAGAGTGTCCTAAGCGTTCTTGTACTTGCTTTATATCTTTTGTTTGACGATAATATATAGTGGCATGGGTATGCCTCTTATGGTGAGCTCACCATAATAGACACACTTATGCAACACAACTCTTTGAGGCAAATGTTCCACTTAAAACTATTCAAACACTACTTGGGCATTCTGATATCTCAATTACTGCTAATATATATACTCATGTACTGCCTAAGGAGAAGATTAAAGCAGCTGAGACATTGAATAGGTTGTTTGTGTAGATAGTACTTTACCTATACTAAATAAAATAGATTCAAATTCCATCTAGTTAACTCCCTTAGAATTTGAATCTATTTTTTATTTCATGAGTAGTATAAATACTACTCATTTACGAATATACATTTCCTATTTGTTATCAATTCATTTAATCATAGACTAATGATTTATTCTTCAATAACTAAAATATATCCAACAAAACAATTATATACATCATTACATCATACTAGGTAATAACAATCCAAAATGGAAGTGCAACTAATAGAAGCCCTGTGATTTTACTCCCATAAGTATGGAATAATCCAAAAGTTTGATATTTAAGAATTACCACTATAATTGAAATTACCCTGATTAAATAATCACCCTTTTGTACTTCAAGAAATTCAAATTCAATGTAAATTTCCTGTTATTAAAAGTCCAAATTAAGATCAACAAATTTATCAATTTTTATATAATATTTTGATATCCGCGATTTAGAGCATATCCTTGTATTGAACTTATCATAATAAATATTGTATTTTAATAAAATATTCATATCCTAGGGTACTAGTTATAACCTGAAGTTATGGTCACCATAATAATTTAAGATTTATCTTTAAATTTTTTTAATCTTCTGGCAATGCAATTCCACGATACAAATGTTTTCTTGCCAAATCTATTGTATTCTTATTTCCATTTCTAGTCATTTCAACTCTATTAATCACTCGAAGTGATTCTCCAGTACCAAACTTATTTATAAAATCTGCTGCTTTAAATTTTGCTTTCATAATTTCAACCACTGTATTTTCTCCTTGTTTATGACACTCTGATAAAGGAAGTAACAATTTATAAATGTTCTCAACACCTACGACAAAACTTTGAGAATAACTTATTGATGACTTAACATTTGATAATTGCTTATTCACCTCATCTTTCAACGCTGAAGAAATACAAGTTAAAACCCTCAGTTTATCATAATGATCTGTTAGACTTCCAGGTGCAAATACAACCTCTGTACCCATCTTTGCCATCACATATCCAAAGCCAAAGACTTTATCAATCACAGTATCTGCTCCTTCACGCATCGTTCCACCCAATACCGATAAAGCAATTCTATTAACATAGTTTCTGCCTTCTTCAGTATAAATATTCTTTAATTTTTGAGCTGCATCTCTAACCTCTTTCATCTCTGCTGTTTTAGCAATTGTATCAAGTAAATACAAGTAATCTTCATTGATTTCTGTTGCTGTTTGAATCAAATAATATTCTTCAAAAGCAGGAGTTAGTATATTAACAGCATTTCCTGTATAACCTAAAACGTCTGAACTAACTTTGAATGTTTTTTTCATTTTATTTAAAAATCTTTGATTCTTAGCAAATCCTCTTATTAGTTCATCTACCTTTACAATATTTTTACCTTCTAAGAATTTAGAATCTCTTAATATATCTAGTGGAGCAATTCTTCCACAAGAACTATAATGATAATCATATGCCTCCAATACCTGATCAATATACACATTAACTTTAGAGAGATCTTTCTCAAAGATTTCTGTGAAAATTGCTTGTTCATTAACTACGAACTCTTTAAGACATCCAGCAACAATTGATTTGTACTTTAAGTAATTGGAACCTTTCCTCGTACTCTCAATTTCTCCACTTGCTTCGCTAATTATTGAAATCAATATTTTCTCAGCTCTATCTTTGGTTAAATCGTTAAAAGTTACGTAATTCCAAAATCCATTATTGAATATACCATCTGCAGCCACTAATGAAACTCTTTGAAAACCACTCCAAAATCCTGTAGTTATTCCGTCATAATACCCTTTATACTGAAAAACAGAATTGTTGACAGCATAATCCCATAAAGAGTAGTCGTATATTTTTAGTCTAATAGATTCATTAATATTATTAACCATCTTTATTGTATTAACAATTCTTTCAGCATCATTGATATTATTATCTTTAATAATCATACTTGAGTACTCTCTATTAGTATAAATTCTAGTTATTTGTTTCTTTGAATCCCATTCTATGGTACTCCCTAAATAATTTACAAAAAATTCAATTGGCACATATAATTGTCCATGTAACATAAACGGAGATAATTTAAGGTTTTGAGTTTGATTATTAACCAAAATAGTTCTTATTCCGCTTGCGATTTGTATGATATTGTCTTCAATGTATATTTTAAACTTACCATTTAAATCATCGAAATCTACACTTCCTCCATAAAGATTAATTATCTCCTCAATAGGAATGTAAGCATCATTGTCAACAATTATGGGTGTAACTGCAATAGATTCATCCAATTTAACAACTGTATCATTTATTAGCATGTAGGGATTGTTCATATACAAAGTTATAATAGCCTCTTCATAAAAAGTCACTGACTCCTTCTGTTTGTCTTCGCCTATAGTATCTAATTCATTAGGTACTATTGTTATTTCTAGCGATTTACTATTTATTTGCTTACTGTCTTTATATACATCTATTCTTATATTTTGCTTTTCATTTACATTCATCACTTTTGCAACATTACCCATTATCATCAATTTATTGTTATTAGATGCTACATCGTATTTTACATTATCTATAATTCTATGGAACTTACCATTAATATTTTGTACTGTTCTTAAACGTGTTCCATTTTTAATAATCATTTTCCCCTCGGTCCAACTTCCATCGCCTAATAGACCTTCAATCGAATAAGTTACTTTAATATTCATTATATCATTTATAGCTTGATATAAGTAGTACTCTAGTTCTTCAAGAGTATAGTAGCTACCTTCTAATTCAAATGCATACACAAACTGGAGTAAACAATCATTTAAATAATCATCAAATGTATCATCAATAGCTAACTTAAATTCAAATACTTCTGGATACATGTTACATAGCTTCATTAGATTTGTACGAGCATTTCTATTCCCCGCCCAAGGCATCTTTAATTCACCTATTACCGCTTTATTCAAAAACTCATATAGCTCATCAAAAGAAGAGTATTTATTAGTAAGTTCATATTTCTCTACAAAGTCTAGTAATGCCTTTTTTAATTCATCATCATATTCATCTTTGAGCTCTAAATCGTACTTAAAAATAACAGGATACGTATTTGCTAACTTCATCAGATTCTCACGTGCAACTCTATTTACACTCGTATTTTCTCCTACAGATATCTTCTTTTCACCTAATAATACTCCTTCTCCACCTTTAATCTTTGCCCATATGTGTATCCAATAATCTCCTGGTTCTTTTAATATACCTTCACCAGCTTTTATTTCTGGAATATTGGTAAGACTATATTTCTTATTAGATATATTAGTTTTTCTAAAATACTCTTTTCCTACCTGTTTCTGATTAGGTCCTTTTATATTAATCGTTACTATATCTACATATTTATCAATACCATAGACATACCCTTCAAACTCAAACCTCTCATTTAATTTAAGTGTTTTGTTATCTAAATTAAAATCTTTTAATATTGGTTTATTTTTGTTAACAATTGAAAATTCTCTACTTATCCTTGTTTCATTTTTATACTCATCCACACCTATTAAATCTATTCTATAGTTCATCCCTTCTTTTATTTTGCTTTTGTGTAGTGTTATATAACTGCTACTTGTTGTTGTACTTAAGATTTCTTTACCTACTTCCTTTTCATATACTTTTATTCTATATTCCTTTACCCTTTCTACCTTATCCCATTTAATTCTTACATTTTCAAATGGCAACTGCTCATTTTCTTTAGGATTTACTAATTCAATATCTTCTAGTTCATCATTTTCTACTGTAAAGTATAACTCTGTCCATGCTCCTTCAAAATTATTATCATTATTAAATGCACCTACTGCTAATCTATATTCATCTCCTGGAATCAATTTACTATTACTGATACTATAAACATTGTTTGTTGTCACTGTATTTACTTCTACCTTGTCAGTTCTTAAGTTTCTTAGTGCTACCTTATATTTTGTTGCTCCTTCTACCTTATTCCACATTACTAACATATTTGAATCTTTAACTACAGAATTATTTTGTGGATTTCTTACATTTGGCTTATCAGGTATGGGTTCATTTTCTACTGTAAAATATAACTCTGTCCATGCTCCTTCAAAATCTTTATCATTATTAAATGCACCTACTGCTAATCTATATTCATCTCCTGGAGTCAATTTACTATTACTGATATTATAAACATTGTTTGTTGTCACTGTATTTATTTCGATTTTGTCAGTTCTTAAGTTTCTTAGTGCTACCTTATATTTTGTTGCTCCTTCTACCTTATTCCACATTACTAACATATTTGAATCTTTAACTACAGAATTATTTTGTGGATTTCTTACATTTGGCTTATCAGGTATGGGTTCATTTTCTACTGTAAAATATAGCTCTGTCCATGCTCCTTCAAAATTATTATCATTATTGAATGCTCCAACAGCTAATCTATATTCATCTCCTGGAGCCAATTTACTATTACTGATATTATAAACATTGCTTGTTGTCATTGTATTTATTTCGATCTTGTCAGTTCTTAAGTTTCTTAGTGCTACCTTATATTTTGTTGCTCCATTTACTCTATCCCATCTTACTAACATATTTAGATCTTTTACAATAGAATTATTTAGGGGATTTTTTACATTTGGTCTTTCTGGTACAGGTTCATTTTCTACTGTGAAATATAGTTCTGTCCATGCTCCTTCAAAATTATTATCATTATTAAATGCTCCAACAGCTAATCTATATTCATCTCCTGGTGTCAATTTACTATTACTGATACTATAAACATTGGTTGTTGTCATTGTATTTATTTCGATCTTGTCAGTTCTTAAGTTTCTTAGTGCTACCTTATATTTTGTTGCTCCATTTACTCTATCCCATCTTACTAACATATTTAGATCTTTTACAATAGAATTATTTAGGGGATTTTTTACATTTGGTCTTTCTGGTACAGGTTCATTTTCTACTGTGAAATATAGCTCTGTCCATGCTCCTTCAAAATTATTATCATTATTGAATGCTCCAACAGCTAATCTATATTCATCTCCTGGAGTCAATTTACTATTACTGATATTATAAACATTGTTTGTTGTCACTGTATTTATTTCTACCTTGTCAGTTCTCATGTTTCTTAGTGCTACCTTATACTTTGTCGCTCCATTTACTTTATCCCATCTTACTAGCATATTTAAATCTTTTACTACAGAATCATTCTGAGGATATCTTATATTTGGACTCAATGGTACTGGTTCTTCTTCTACTGTAAAGTATAACTCTGTCCATGCTCCTTCAAAATCATTATCATTATTAAATGCACCTACTGCTAATCTATATTCATCTCCTGGAGTCAATTTACTATTACTGATACTATAAAGATTGATTGTTGTCATTGTATTTATTTCTACCTTGTCAGTTCTTAAGTTTCTTAGTGCTACCTTATACTTTGTCGCTCCATTTACTTTATCCCATCTTACTAGCATATTTAAATCTTTTACTACAGAATTATTTTGAGGATATCTTACATTTGGACTCAATGGTACTGGTTCTTCTTCTACTGTAAAGTATAGCTCTGTCCATGCTCCTTCAAAATTATTATCATTATTAAATGCACCTACTGCTAATCTATATTCATCTCCTGGAGTCAATTTACTATTACTGATACTATAAACTCTGTTTCCTGTCCATTCATTTATTTCGATCTTGTCAGTTCTTAAGTTTCTTAGTGCTACCTTATATTTTGTTGCTCCATTTACTCTATCCCATCTTACTAACATATTTAGATCTTTTACAATAGAATTATTTAGGGGATTTTTTACATTTGGTCTTTCTGGTACAGGTTCATTTTCTACTGTGAAATATAGTTCTGTCCATGCTCCTTCAAAATTATTATCATTATTGAATGCTCCAACAGCTAATCTATATTCATCTCCTGGAGTCAATTTACTATTACTGATACTATAAAGATTGATTGTTGTCATTGTATTTATTTCAATCTTGTCAGTTCTTAAGTTTCTTAGTGCTACCTTATATTTGGTCGCTCCATTTACTTTATCCCATCTTACTAGCATATTTAAATCTTTTACTACAGAATCATTCTGAGGATATCTTATATTTGGACTCAATGGTACTGGTTCTTCTTCTACTGTAAAGTATAACTCTGTCCATGCTCCTTCAAAATCATTATCATTATTGAATGCTCCAACAGCTAATCTATATTCATCTCCTGGTGTCAATTTACTATTATTGATAACATAAACTCTGTTTCCTGTCCATTCATTTATTTCGACCTTGTCAGTTCTCAAGTTTCTTAGTGCTACCTTATATTTCGTTGCTCCTTTTACTGTATCCCAATTCACCATCATATTTAGATCTTTTACAATAGAATTATTTAGGGGATTTTTTACATTTGGTCTTTCTGGTACAGGTTCATTTTCTACTGTGAAATATATAGGTTCAGCCCATTTGAAATTTTGCTCATCTTGGTATGCCCCCACAGCCACTTTATACCGATGTCCTTGCTTTAAATCTTCTTTATCAACAAGATAATAATTTTCACTTGTATCTTCTGAGATAATTTTTTTATCTAATGTAACATCTCTCAACCCAATCTTGTAGTAATTTGCTTCTGATACTCTACCCCACCTTACTTTTAAATCATCATATTCAATAATTTCGCCTTGGTCTGGGTTACTAACCACTGGTGCTTTAATTACTTGAGTAGCTGCTATTACTTTAATTGTTTCACTTTGAAAAAACAATTGAAATGTAATAATGAAAACTATAAATAATGCAACAAACTTACTCTTGTTCCTCATTACCTCACTCCTCTAAATTATTCAAAAAACTATTTATAGAGATTTTTACATAAAAAAATAACCATAATTATCTGGTCGTTTATTTACTTACCATATACAAATCACTTTTAAATAAATTTTATAACCATTTATACACGACCTAAAAATTCTCTACATAAGCATATATACTACTTGAAAATTAAAATATTCCAAATTTATTTTCATAAAGGAAATATACTAACTAATCTATTAACACTCAGTTCTCAGCACCTATTTCACTGGAATATAATCGGTAAAATTATTTCTGGTTAATTACCCTAGGAATTTGAATCTATTTTTATAGTATAATTATAAAATACACCTCTCATAGCCAAAAGTTACACCAAAAACTATCCAAGCACTACTTGCCCATTTCCACATCTCATTCACCACAAATATATCTCCTTAAATTAGCATATAAAGTGTCCCTAAACACCTCTTAAGATCACACTCCTACTTGTCTAGATTTTTTTCCTCATCAAAAACTAATGTGGGAAAAGTGTGGGAAAATAAAAATAAGCCGGAATTCTCATTTCTGAGAACCGGCTTATATCAATGTTTTATGGTACACCTAACAGGATTCGAACCTGCGACCCCCGGATACCCCGAAAGCCTGTCCAAGTCACTCTATAAAAACCTAAAACTGTTGATATAACTGGCTTAAGCATCTATACCATACTTTACCAAACTGTACTTATCGAAAACTTTTGCGGGAAAAATGCGGGAAATTTGCATGTACACTTTTTATTTATTATTGTTAATATTTTAGAGGTTGATTCTGCTTTTATATCATATACAAACAATAAAATTGCTACTGATTATTTTAATAATTTCAGCGAACATTTCCATGTAATTTAAATATAATCTACGTTTTTTTCTTTCATTATTAACCCATTTATCTTTATAATTTCAATTGAACCTTCCATATTGCACATGTAATATACCATTGAATATATATAAACAAAGATATTATTTTATATTTAGTAAATCTAAAATAATATCAATCCAGAATCTCTATGTTATTTTATCTTTTATATGATTAACCTGCACATATATGATTCAGAAGTGATTATGTAATTAATAATTAATGTTCTAACAGGAACTTTAGACTGTTTAATGAATTTATATGAATGAACATAAAGGAAGATGAGAGAATATTATCTACTGTTCATCTTCTCTCCTTCCCTTAAGGTGGTGAGGGGATTATTTATTATACTTTGGCCAAATTTTATAATGTGTGAAGTATTAGCTCTTTTAAAGATTGTCCAAAGATATGTTATAGTTTTAATAATTAGCACATTTATATAAAGCAAACATTAAAGTAAAGTCTAAATAATATTAACAAATAAATATTGTAATAAACCTATTAACTGGTGTTACTGTTCTTTAGCCTAGTATCCCCTATTCTTGTGATTTGTTCTTTATTTTGGTATTAAAAAAAATACATCTTTTTGTTAATCAATAAGAACAGGTGGTATGGGTTTCCCAAGTATCATTAATCATAAACAGATACAGCTTTTCATCCATAAATGATCTTGTTAGTGTAAGTTTTAAGATGCTCTGTCTGATATTTTTTTGTTAGATAGTTACATTGAGTGTAATTTACAAATCATTTTGTATAAATTTGTATGGAAAATTTCATACTCCTTGTATCATTCCATAAAATCGGTCACAATAAGGATTACTTTCTGCTCACTTACTATTTGTATCTATAATTTATTTATTATACAATCTAACTCTTCTATTTCCTTACAATATTTCTTCTTCAACTTTGTTCTTCTAGAGGATAAACTATATTCAATTGAATATTCTTTTTGGGCTATATTTCTATTAATTTTTTCAGATAATTCTTTTGATAATTCAGCTATTTTTACATGCTTTTCATCTTTATAATCATATCTAGGAATAAATAAAAATGGGATTTTATGAATATGCCTTTTATCAAATGCTCCCTCTGACTGAAAATCTTCAATAGCTTTTCTTAAATACCCTGAATTAAGGATTGCTACGATATAATATGCCTCATCTTCATCATTTATCTCAGCTACATACGTAGTTTGATCTGCTATAAATTTTAATTCATTTATATCTACCTTCTGTACTGCCGCGCATGGATACTTTCCACTTGCTCCCATATGAACTAAATATTTAACATTAAAATAGTTTTGATCTAGTAACTTATTTCTTACGTTTAAATATGATCTGAAACTCTTTTTTTGGAATTCTTCCAATTTATCAAATTGCTCAAACCACTGTGCAGATAATATATCTCCATCCTGAATCATTTCCTTATTAGAAACAAACCTTATTTCTTCTGCTCCATTATCTTCATTCTCTTTTATAGCTATTGGTAAAGCTATCTTAGGAAAGTAGTTGCATATATGATACGGTAAAAGCATTTCTGAAATAGTTGTGGTATAAATATACTTTTTCCTAATTAACCCCCTAAATAACATACCTCTTAATTTTTTGCCATTTTTATTGTTAAGTGCATAATCATCTGTATATATTGATAATTCATCTTCATTATCATACTCATCAATATTATTAATACTTTGTACAAAAACTGCTGTTCGAGGCATTAAATCCGCACCTTGAAAAAACTTTCCTGAATAATAATTATCAATATTTATATGTTGTCCATCATTAATTGTCCAAGTATTTTTGTTATTGATATCTAATAATTTTATATCATTAATTGAAGCATTATCCCATTGACTTAATGATTGGAGTTTTCTCATTTTAAATGTATTTTTTTTATTTCCTTTCCTCATAAATAAAACACAAGACTTAACATTAAAAGGATTTATTTCATTTGGTATATCCCATAATTCTTCAAAATTTACGTTAACCACTTCTCTAAAATTCATTTTTCTAAGCAAAGTATGATGATCACCTGAAATTATCGTTCCTGGCATTACAAATGAAGCAACTCCACTTTCGCTTAAAAATTTATCTACACATCTTAATGCAAATATAGTAGCAATCTCTTGATGATGATGAGATGATTTTGTTGCTCTCACTTTATAAGCAACAGATAATTCCTTCAACTCATTTGTATACTCAATATCTGGAAGGCTTGATAATGCTAACCAAGGTAAGTTAGATATAATCATGTCAAATGACTTAAATAACAATTGTGGTATATTATTATTGAATAATAACCCTTTCCATAACCCATTGTTTATTTGTTTTCTTTTATTAAATAGGTATTTGCATATTGTTTTAGTAGACTCTAAAAATAGCTTTACTTCAACACTAGTTTTATCTACAATATACTTATTTATAAATTTTACATCCTTATCACTAATAATTTGATTATCTTTGTTTTCATTTACTAAACTCTTAGCCAAATTATCGCAATTATTTAAATATATATCAAACATAGATATATCACTTATTATACTTTTTTCTATAAGGATCTTACCTATAATTTCATCTAATTTTAAAACTAAATATTTTGATTCATCACCTACATATGCATTATGAAATAATGAATCTGCATGATATATTGGTATTTCAATAGACGTTTTACTTTTTTTTATAATATCTGAGTTCGTAATAATCCACTCACTTTTTGCTAGTATTATAGCTATAGGATCTATATCTATTCCCACTACATCTTTTTGTAATATTTCTAATTGTTCTTGATATCCCATTCCCATTTTTTGCATTTTATCTTTTAAATTTATAATTAAACTCCTTTGTATTGAGCCTGATCCAATTGCTGGTTCTATATATTTTTTCCCAACTTCTATTTCTGAATCTAACCTATCAATTATATTATCACATAACCTAAAATCTGTACTTTTTTGTCCGTATTTTTTCCTATGATTTTTAGGTGTTATTTCTTCATAAATTAAGTGTAGTAAATTATCTTTATTTGTATTTATAAAGTCATACTCACTCATTTTAAAATATAATTTCTTAGCTATGTCAATAAATTTGTCTAGATAAATCCTATCAATTATCCAGTAGTATATATCCTCTTGAACAAAGTTTTTTATTTTGAAATGATTTCTGAATCTGGTACCATTTAATATTTCCATTATCCAAACATCATCAATGTTACACTCATCCATACCCATAAGCCTTGCAACTAAAATTCTTGTTAATACTACTAGATATAAATTTTGTGCATACACAGTTAGTTTTTCTTCACTAGTTAAATCCATATTATACTGCTTGTACATATTCCACATATTTATATATTTTAGTACTGATTGATCTTCTAATTTCACAGTTTCAACAATTCCTTTAATTGTCGCTACACATTCCTTATTTATTTCACTATTTTCTCCAAATCTCTCCTGTAACACTTTAGGATTTATAACTAACTTATTTTCTAAAATTAAATATTTATAAAGAAAATTATAAAGAAATTCAGTATCTTTTTCATCCTTAACTTTTATACTTTCAATCTGACATAACTCTACGTCATTTTCATTATACTCTACTTTAATACTATTACATTTAGCTGAGTATGCTATCCAGTTTAATCCATCTGTAAGTAATCCTATATAACTATCACTATATCCGTTTTTATTCCATTTACCAGAAGTATATTCTCTTAACTCCTTTTGACCTTTTTTCTTATCTCTATTAATTCCTAAGTTTTTTTTCCATTCAAGTGTAACTGTACCTAAATCAACATCTTGAAAACCTTCTTTTAGTTTATTTTTGCTTGTTTTGACCTTAATATTTCTTTCAGAACCCTTGGCAAATTCAAGTAATTTGTTTTCATTTTTACTTCCCGGAAATATTTCGAACAAACGTAAATTAAACAAATCTCTCTTAGAAGCTTCATTAGTATACGCACCTGAATTTAATTCTCTTATTACTTTAGATATAACTTCTAATGATTTACTTTTCATTAACATATTATCTCCCCTTAATCAATATTAACACTCATATTTCAGTCCTCATATTTCAGTCCTCATATTATAGTCCTCGTTTAATTACTCATCATTAATACCATAATATTCCTTGAACCAGTTTTTGTCAATACTTAATTAGAAAAAAAGAAAGAATAACCTATTTGGATACTCTTTCTTTAACTTTATATTCATACTCTACAATTAAATCATTTACTATTGAATCTACTTTTTCTTGTTTTAATGTCTCGTTAACTATTAATGTATCTATTTTCCTAATTATATTTTTTTCATCTAATGTTCTACTTGCTAATTCATTAGCTAAAGTTATTAATTTTTCCTTGGTTTGTTCTGAGATGTTATCTATATTGGGAACTTTACATTTTTTAATACCACTTGTTTCAACCTTAAGCGCTCCCCCTCCTAAATTACCACAATTGTTTTCCAATTGCATTTTGAATATGGTAGAATTAAATATTGCAAAGTAAATCATCTTTTCATCTAAACTTGTATTATTAAATGTTATTGTATTAAAATTTGCATCAACTACATATTTATTACTGTTGTTATTTAAAATTACATTTAAATCTTTATGATTTATTCTATTTAGAAACATATCTGGTAAATGTCTATCTGTAAAATTAAGTGTATACCACATTGTTGGCAATTTTTCTTTAGATGGTTTATTTTGATATCCCTTCAAAACAGGCATATCCTTTACCCCTATATATTGATCTTTATTCCTTATTTTCAACTTATTCCAAAAATTAATATATTTCTCTACACTTTCGCAAAGAATACCAAATCCTTTTGATATCCAATAATCTAAATTGCCATGATAGTTACTTTCAAAAACTGAATAATCTTCAGATATAACTTTCTTATCTACATCAAGAATATAAGTTTTACATGACTCATCTTTAATTGAATAGGTATTTATATTTTTTATTGATTTTATGCTTTTTCTCAAATTGCCCCTATTAATAAATATTGCTGAAATGCCTTTGCTCCCTATATCCTCATATTTGAATAACACAAGAATATATTTATTCCTTTTCTCTTTATAATCATATGGTAGATTAATTATATTATTGAATTTTATTTTAAGTTTTTCTTCATCGCTTAACTCTTCCCATTTTTTATATCCAAAATCACAATCAGATATATTATCTATTATTTTATTTTTAACCAAGGTATCAATATCAACACTCTCAAAATAGAAAAAATTATTATATCCTGATCTCATCCCTTGATTTACTGATATGCTACTTTTCTCAATAAACTCCCAATCTTCTTTAATAATTTTATCTAATACAGTTCCTGTTTCAAAATATTTTCCCCATTCAATTAACTTTTCCTCTTCATCAATAGTTAGATTATTTTGTTTCACTAACCTAATATTAATATATTCATCTTCATAATCTGTATTTAAATTGTTAACAAACTTTTGAAACTCAATATATAATGAACTTTCAAGTTCTATATTAATATTACTCTTAAACAATATATTTGAAATAACAGTTTCTAATTCCACTTTTTTACCTTGTTTAGTTTTAAATTTAATAAACTTAACGTTATTATTTATATTCTCTTCAATCATTGAACTCTTCTGACATATTACAATACTTGTATTTACTTGAGCATCTTTAAAACAATTTACATTAGACATATCAAAAATATACAAAAGCTTACTCTTTTTAGCAATGAATTTCTTTAATGAATTTCCATAATCCTTTTTCAACCAGCTATCTGATGTAATGTATCCTATTATTCCATTTTCTTCACATAATTTATATGATAAAAACCACGTAGGTACTGTAGAATCTGATAATCCAGAGTATGATTTCACTAGACTTTCCCATTCATTATCTTCTTCAGTTATCATTCTTTTCTTTACTATTTTACTTATATTATTTAATATCTGTTGCTTATGCTCGCTTTTACACAATAATAATGCTCTGATATATATCCCTACAAATGTAACATAATCAGATGAATTTTCTAACTTCTTTCCAATATTAATATAGTAATCTTTTATATATTGAGGAATTTCACTAAACATATACCCTAATGCTTGATATCTAATATATGCTGGATTTCCAATAATTAAATCAAATCCTTCACTAGGAATATTTTTTGTATCGCCATTCACTATTTCAATAGATTCATCATTATTTATATCAATGGAAAATAAATCTTTATTTACTATATTTATGTTACCATTTAAATTTTCTCTATTGTGACTTAATATTGTATTACACATATAAGATGTGAACTTATTTTTCTCTATTCCCCATATACCCGTCTTTTCAGTAGCATATTCTTGAATGTTCTTTAAAAACATTCCTGTTCCACACATAGGATCTAAAACATTTTTTATTTTACTATCATTCTTAGCTTTTACAGAAAAAGTTGTTATAAGTTTACTAATACTATCTTCTGTATAAAACTCTCCATTTTCTTTCCTATGTTTATCACAAATAATATCTTCATATATTATTGCAAAACTATTTAAACCATTTTTCTCAGTAATATCTAATATTTTAGAAATATATACATTAAATTCATCTCTAAATTCTCTGGAATTAGTAATTGTAGTAATCAAATTAATATCGATATTTTGTAATAATATATTCCCTCCTATGTTAATATTATTATCACATTTCTTATTCATATTTATATAATAGAAAGTATAATTATATATTAAAATACTAATAGCTACTTCTATCTTATCAATGTCATTATTTACATCAAATGAATAATATTCTATCCACTTATCTACTATTTCCTGATTACCATATTCTTTTAAAATATAGTTTTTTATTTCTTTTGCTAGTTTATTACTACTATTACACCAAAAGTTGTACATTTCACTTCTTATATTATTATTAAACTCCATTTTTACCTCTTACTGTATCTTTCTTTAAGTTTTTTATAAAATATATTAGAATCATATTCTATTTCCATTTTATGTTTTATCAAATATGCTAAATAATAACTATATAAATATTGCTTAATACTTTCCAGTTGATTTTCAATATCTTCTGTTAAAGAGTATACCATTCTATCAATATACCCCCAAACATCAGTTTCATCTGTAAGTCCTAAGCAAATCTCATCATTATATTTCATTACATGAATTACAATATCTTTACTTACAGCATTCGCTGATTTTACTTGTTTAATACTACCTTGTTTTTTATCTAATATTGATGTGTCAACAATTTGAAAACCTGATTCATAAAGTGCTTTCAAAGTTAGATTCCAAACATTCTTTTTAGAATTATGAAATACTATTGTAGCCGATTTACCTGGTTTTAAAACTCTATACATCTCTTTAAAGCTACTTTTTAATAATTCTTTATAATCATCAATTGTCTTACCATGAGATTTACAAATTATTGTTTCACATTGATTGTTTGTATATGTTCCTAACCACGCTTCGGAAATAAAATTCATCTCTGAATAAATTATATCTTGACCAAAAGGAGGATCTGTAAAAATGTAGTCTACAGAATCATTAGGAATATCTATATATGTGTTAGACTGAGTAGATATTCTAATATTTTCAGAGCCCCAGCTCAATTCATCAAATGCCTTTGTAATTGTTGGTAATTTAACCTCTTTAATTCCTTTTAATATATTTTTTTCGACTGATATTGCTCCAATATATAATTGACCGTTTTGATATCCTGTTATAACTAAATCTTTATTTGTGCTTTTAAAAACAGCTCTTGTCATTAATGTAGAATTTGATAAGTTATAACTTGATATTACAAATAAAATCTTGTTTCTAATTTCTTTAGGTGCCTTTAAAGCTTTTTCCCATAATGCTGCAAGAATTGCTAAATTTCTTTTTGTATAAAAATGATGTACATGTGTTATACCTTTGTGGTATCCACTTCTATACATTTCACCCCAATTTCCATCCTTAAACATCATTTTCACATTTGGAACCCATTTATTAATTTTATATTCATTTATTCTCTTTATTAAATCTAAATCTCTATTACAACATTCTCTAAAATATTTCTTATTGCCCTTTTGAATATAAATTCTTACAGGTTCTCTTTTTGCTGTTTCAATCATTTCATTAGTAATATTATCAAACTTCTTTGCAAATACTTTATTATCCATATTTTTTTCATATATTTGATCACATACGTTACATTTTAGTGTATCATTAAACTTTTTTTTGACGAAATCTACACCTGCATCCCAATAGGTTGATTCATTATTACATTTAGGGCACTTAAATACTTCAGACCATATCACTTGTCTTATTATCTCAGTTTCTCCATATTCATCTTTAACTTCATACATCCACCCTAATTCTTCTTCTACTTCTTTAAGTATACTCTCTAAATATTTCTCAAAATCATTTTTTGAACATTTAGTTAGCAAACTTGATGATATAAATGTTGCTAATGTACTCAAATCTATTAATACTGCCCTTCTTTCTCCACACTTAACATCTATTCCATCATTCTGTAATTCCTTAATCACTTCATTATCTGCTTCTCCACACTTTATTGCAGCAACTCCAGTTGTTCCACTTCCTGAGAATGGATCCATAACTACATCCCCTGGATTTGTATGATGTAAAATATACTTCATAATTGATCTGTAATCAATTTTAGTAGGATATGAATGTGCATTATATATACTCTTTCCTCTACGTGATTCAATAGGAGAGTCATATGGGTTCCATTGTTCATTTGCAATATTTTTTTCTAATTTATTAGATTCAGTCATAATATCTTGATAACAAAAATCTCCTAAATTTTCATTTTTACCACTACTATAGTATGGATTTATATCTAAGTTCATAATTAGCTCTCCTTTTCTTATGCATATTAAAATTATACTTTATATTATACTCCTATTCAACAAAGATAGTATTGCCATTCAGAAGTTACTAAACTCTACATTCTGTTTGTTATCTTTTTTACGTGGTTTTCCCAAAATCAACATTTTAACCTACAACCCTATAATTATTCCTCACCTCATGTTCAACACTTCATCCCCTTTTGTAAATCTATTCTCTCTTTGAATATATACAAACAAAGGCAGGTGATTATATGTTAAACAAATCTAAAATAATATCAAAACTTCTTCCACACGCTCTGGAAATTCAAGTTAAGTATAAACTTCTACCATCAGTGATTATTTCCCAAGCAATACTTGAGACTGGATGGCTGCAACATTGTAGAGGAAACAATATATTTGGTATCAAATGGACTAGGGATTGTGGCTTTGAATTTAATGAGCTTTCTACTTATGAATGGATTGATGGTATTAAAACACCAAAGATATGCCTCTTTAGAAAGTACGAGAACCTCTCTGAGAGTTTCTCTGATTATGCTGAACTCATAACCTCACTGAAGAGGTACCGTCCTGTAGTTGCTGCCCCTAATTATAAGGAAGCATGTAAAGAACTATATAAATGTGGATACTGCACTGACCCAGAGTATCCTTTAAAGCTAATCAGCATTATCGAAAGTAACGAGCTTTATAAACATGATTCTATTCCTCTACTCTGTAGTCAAGAAGAAAATAACAATGTTGAATTACTTCAAACCCATATGAATCTACTGAATATACTTGACTATGAGGATAAAGTATTAATTATTGATGGGATAATGGGTCCAAGAACCAAGAGTGCTGTGGAGAAGTTTATTGATCTCTGTTCTCTTAATATAGTTAACTGGGATATAAAAGAAATTCTAAAGATAACAGGAGCAATCCTCATCTACAATAAACACTTTAAGGAAATTGATAGAGAAGATTAGAATTAGAAACCATACAAACCTCAATAAACCTACCCATATCAAAGCTCCCACACAAACAACCCTAATCTACCTTATCAATTTCAAAACAAAGAAGCTTTGGACAAACTCAACAGCTGTAGTAACTTTAGAGTTATCTTTTCATAACCTCTATACATAATTCTAAAGTACCAATAAATCATCAGCAGCACTTGAACTGGTCCAAAGCCTTTTATTATCTCTAATCCCTTAATCTATATAACTTATCCAAAATGCATCTTTAATATCATTCAGATTTCTTCTCTTTATTTGACCAAAGTTTTATTATATCAATATCCTTACTATCTGGTTTGTGTTTATCTGGCAACTCATCAACTTGTACATTCACAGGAAAATCCAATGCTAGTCCACTACAAATACATTGACCTCTTGCAAGAATTGGTATCATTTCTTGTTTTGCTTTATCTATGAAAGAAACTGATTTTCTTATTGTAAATAAATCCTCTTCATTAACCAATCTATGTATGAAATAGTTGTGTAACTGCGATACTAATGTTGATGAAATATCGGAAGGTCTTTGACTAGATAAAGTTATAAAACACCCAAACTTTCTTCCCTCTTTAATTATTTCTTCAAACACTTCAAGTCTATAATCTTTCCAAGCTGCACTTTCTCTGTTAGAACTCTCAGATAAAATGTTATGTGCCTCGTCTATAATCAAGTGAAGACTTTTGTCTCCTCTCTTAACACTTTTTTGACTATCATATGCTTCCTTACATATAAGAAGAGGAACAATTTTCTTCATGTTTACATTACAATTAGAGATGGAAACTATCTTTATATTACTGCTTTCTACAACGTCATCTCTGAACTCTAAAACTTTTGATATCTCATCTATTCTTTTATCTGACCTCTTTATCATTGGTGATATATGCTCATCATTACTATATCCTTTTAGCATTTCATAAATATGAGTATTCTTAAGTATTATTTCAAATAGATTTAATGGGTCCATTCCGCTGCAATCTTTAACTTGGAAGATATCAATTGTATTTAATGCTATAATTTTTGAAAGTAAATAATTTTGGATATCTCCTATTGTATTAAAATACATTAAACTGGATTTATCATATAAACAGTTCCCACCAGTATGAAATTCTAAATTGTCAAATAATAATTCATAAGATTGTCGTTGACCACCATATATCATTTGCAATAGTGTGATTATACTATCCTTAACTTTATTAAATTTCCCTGGGTTTTCATGTATTATTCTTAATAACTCCTTAAAATCATACTTTTTATTTTTATGGTATTTATAACTCTTTAACACTCGTTCTATAAATGGCTTTTGTGTTTTATCTGTTGCATCTAATATAATAGACCAAAAACTCGCATCTTCTATAACATCTCTAGGTAATGGATATCTATCTTTTGGGCTTCGTGTATTCAAATCAAAAATTTTCTTATTTTTAGTAAGCACAGTATCAGAAATATATTCACCATTAAAATCAATTAATAAAAATTTACTTTTATTAAAGTTTAATTTTGATTTAAATAGTTCCGTATAGATTTTAGTTAGTGTGTTAGATTTTCCACTTCCTGTATTACCAAAAATTCCAATATGACTGGCAAAGATTTTTTGAATGCTTAAATTTAACTTATAATTATCATAACCAGCAATATCACGAATCTCTATTACAGGTTCCTGCTCTTTTGTAAAACAAAAAATCTTCTGCACTTCTTCTTCTTGAAGTACATATACATAATTTGATATCATGGGTGTTTCATATATACCCTTTATAAAAGTATGATTATCAAAATACCCTAAAATCTTCACATCAAGAATTCTTGAAAATGTATCAGTATGTTTGCTATATTCATTTGATACTTTACTATCCTTTATATATTCACCTTCAATAACTGCAATTATTTCTGTATAGCCTTTTAAAATCTTCACATAATTTCCTACAGCAACATTCTTAACAATCTTTCCATTATAAATAAGCCTGGATGTATTTTTATCTTCGTAAACTTTAACTTTGGTTGCAATCCCAACAACATCTGTAACCTCACCGATTAATAAGATATCTCTATTTGCATCTTCCATTTAAAATCCCCCAAACAGCAGATTTGTAAATTCATCCAAGTTAATATTCTTATTACCTTGTTGATAATAGACAAAGTTAACATTTGGATGTTCTTTAAACATTTCTTTAAACTCCTTTACCTCTTTTACATCATATATAAATATATACATGATCATTGATGGATTCATTAGAGCTCTCTTTGTTATGTTTAAGATATGTTCATCCTTAAATGAAAACCCAAATACAAATAATACAGAGTTGTTCTTCTCAAGCTCATTAGAGTACATTCTTAATAGATCATAATAAATATTTGAGAAAAGAGTTTGTTCAAATTTTTTCTTAGTAGGATTAACTATATGTAACGTTTTATAATTATCAATAAAGCTTTCTGCGTCCTTAACTATATTAGCTTCAAAATCATTATTCTCTTCTTCAATTTTTTTCACTGTTTCACTCATATTAGTATCCTGATTTTTATCATAATTAAATTCAGGTTTTGTGAATATATCTCCACTATTTTCTATTGAATCCAATGTTTCTTCAAGATTAATATTATAAAGAATTACTCCATCTTTCTCTTTCCATGCTAAAGAACCATGTAATTTAAATAAGTTCACTGTAGGAATCTGTGATTCTCTTTCCGTATTCTGTACAATCTGTTTCATAATTCTGTTATAATTTTGTATTGAAAAAACAGGATTCAATCTTCCTCCAAATCCATCATTGTAATAGATTCTATTTTTTTCTAAAGATAATTCAAAAAACATATCATAATTAGTTGTAAATAAATTAACTCTCTTGATTAGATTCTTATCATTTCTCTTAGATATAACATCATATAGTTTTAAAACGAATGCATTTGAGTTTTCAAATGACACTTTGTTTACTATATTATCTTTATGAGGCAAAATACAGTTTCTATAAAAATCATATAATATTAATGATTCAATAGTTTTTTTCCTACTTTCATTCTCTTTATTTTTGAAGGAATTTTCTTCTATTAATTTTTCAAGATCACCTAAAGTTTTTAAGTGTGGGAAGCAATATCCTGATCCTATAAGAAAATTTATGTTACATGACTCGAATAACTTCTTAATTTCTTCATTTTTAAATTCGCTCTTTCCATAAATATTTTCGTAAAAAACTTTTGGTACTTCTTCTTCAATTTCTTTTTCTTCTACAATTGAATCAACTTCAATTACTTCTTCAGTACTCATAACAACATCACCTCTGACCTTATTAATACTAAAAATCTATTAATTTCACTAATCTCAACATAAAGTTATTTTAAAAATTATATCTATATATTACACCTAAAGTTATTTTTTTACAATATATATATCGTATTTTGCTTTTGTTTTACAAATAAGAAAGACCACTTTATGATTTTTTTACTTTAACCTAGGTTCAGTATATAATTTTATTCAGTGTTAAGTTATGTAAAGAAAATTGATAGAGAAGATTAGAATTAGAAACAATACAAACCTCAGTAAACCAAACCACAACAAAATTTCGCCACACAACTAACCCTAATCTACCCTATCAATTTCAAAACAAAGAAGCTTTGGACAAACTCAACAGCTGCAGTAACTTTAGATATATCTTTTATTAACCTCTTCGCATAACTCTAAAGCAGCAATAAATCATCTGCAGCACTTGAACTGGTCCAAAGCCTTTTATCTTATCATCTCCATACAAAATAACTTTCTCATATTTTTAATAAACTTCTTCTCAATGATCTACAACATAACTTAATACAACAAGTTTAAATCTCACATTTTTCCCGTGCTCCTCAACAAAACCTCTCCCCGCCCTCTCCCTCCTTAATCGAAAAGGTTCCTCTACACTTAAAACAGCAAATGAACTACTTTTCAAATCTCAAGTTCAAATAAAAAAGAACCCTAAGATAAAATCATCAATAGAGTTCTCATATGTTTTTTTATATCTGTTTTTCGAAACTTACTGAGTATTTTAAATCAAAAATTTATAAGCCTCCCTAGTATAACTAAGATGTAATTTCTCTAAAAAAATTTAATTAATTTTCATTAGATTAATCAACAAACGCCTCTACCATATTTTGTTTAATCTTATATTTTTAAAGGAATCTACTATAAAGTCTTATCATAATAATACTTCTGCTTCGGACTTGTAGGTTTATCTGGAATTGTTAATTTTAATAATCCACCTTTAATCAAAAGATTTAATATCTTCTTTCTAAAATACCCTCTATTATTTAAATTAACAAAACTTTGCATTTCCTCTCTACTTCTTGGACTCTTACAAAACTCAAGCAACTCCTTAATTTCTTTATCTGATTCTCTTCAGCTTGGTTGGTAACTTGGTTGCTAGCTTGCTCAGTAGCTTGTACGGTAACTTGCTCACTCTCTTCTGAACCTAAAGGAATAATAGTTTTAAAAATATCCCCCGCTGCTTTTAGTAAAGGAGGCTTAGTGAACTTACTTACTTTAAATCTTTATTTTATGAGTAATCACATCTAGTCTAGTGTGAAGTTTAATTACAATCTAGTGTTTAGTATCAGCTTTCTATGCTATTACACTCATTACTTAACTAACTTCACTCTTACATAATTCAATTATATTTTGGACTTCCTCTTGATTGTTATTTATCATATGAAGATTTATTAATTTCATTATAACCTTAGAATCAGCCTTTATCATCTTGCTCTGTAATATGGTTTCTATATGCTTCTGAACTTCTTCAATTGTGCACTCTTCTACCTCTGGTATATACTGAATAAGTTTATTAAGATCATATTCGATTATGTCCATATTTCTATCTCTTTTTGCAAGATATAGAGATTTTAAAATGTATCCATATGCTTCCTTCATGTTGTTCTCTTCTTTTTTATACTCATAAGAATAAGCAATCCACTTATATATCTCCGAAGCAAAATAATTTTCTTCAAAGCTTTCTTTATTTTCATGAATTTCCTTTAGTAATCGATTACAGTTTTTCTCATAATCATCATCAAGCATCACACTTACTTCCATAATATTACTTAAAATCAGAAATCTATTTTTATATTGCTCTTCAATATCCTTAATGTCCTGAAAAATCTGTTTATATGTTCTCAATGCTTTATTTAGATATCCCTGTTCTCTATAACAGTTCCCTTTAATTATTTGAATCTTTATTTCTAGATTATCGTTATCTAACTCTTTGTAACTGACATTAGATTTATTTTCAAGTTTATCAATTACTTTCAGTGCTTCATTGTATTTACCTAGGCTTTTTAACATAAGTATTTTATTAAAATTAATTTTCTTGGTAATACTAGATGGAATATCCATAATTATATTATCGCAAACTTGTATACCTTCTTCGTATTTTCCTAATCTATTGAAACAATATGTTAAAGTTGTCATCAACATTCCATAATAATTGATGTCAATATTACTCATGTTATTATAAGCATAACACATTTTTATAAACTCATTTGCCATTGAAAAATAATTATATGCTGATGTAAAGTCACCTTTAAGTCTAAACGCTCTACCTAAATCACCATAAATATATACCTTCATATAATTGAGATCATACTTATTCACTATCGATATCATATCATCTAATAACTCTTCTGCTTCTACCCCAACAACCTCAATATGTTCAAGAAAATCATTATAGATTTTTTTTGCCTGATCTTCCTCTGTTATAAATATCTCATCAATTTTTAAATCTGTCCCAAAATTTTTTCCATTAACAGCTCTTTTAAAATTGTCATAAATAACCTCAGCAGCCTTAGTTGTTAAAGATGCTTTATCCGTTTCAATCATACTTATTAGATTTCTTGTTATAATATCCCCACTTAAATCCTCTTGTTTAAGATTTAACTTTTTTCTTATCTCTCTAATCCTCTGCCCCTGTGTTACTATTGTAAAATCCATTTTTCTCTCCACTTCCATTTCACTCAACTCCATAATAAATAAGTAAATATTTACTTTCATATTACCATATGTTATTATAAAAGTAAATAAATTCTTATTTTTAGGAGGTACTTATTATGAAAAAAATGTTTAGTTTTATTCTTTCGATATCCTTACTTGGTAATGTACTATGTTCTACAAATGCTTTTGCTGAAACAGAAACTAAATCAAAAACAACTGCAGAAAAAGAAATTACTGTGAAAATAGAAGAAGATATTATTGATGTTATCTATTCACCTAATGCTACTGTTTATACTGATCCTGATGGGGAAGTAGGCTTATAACCTAAGTTTTTCATTTAATACTATAACTTTTTTAATATGAACATATACAGTCCAAAATATTTCAGATAAGTTTTAACTCGTTAATCATGTCTTCATATTAATGTTAATATAACTCTATGAATCATATATGGTTCATAGAGTTATATTTATTAAATAGAATTCCATATTAAATTTATTATTTTTATTTAACCTCTTCTCATGATCTACAACATAACTTAATACAACAAGTTTAAATCCCTCATCTTTTCACCAGTCCCACAATAAAACCTCACCCCGCCCTCTCCCTCCTTAAGCGAAGAGGTTCCTCTACACTTAAGGCACCAAAACCACTAAGGAACCTTTGGACCAACTCCAACCGTGCTCATTCCTCGCACCGTTGAAACTGTTCCAAAGGGAAAATTTTTAAATGGGGATATAGATACAGCATGTCTACTTTTCAATAGACATGCTGTATCTATATCCCAACCCTAATTTATTACCAACAACAACCTCATTCAAAAATGACATTAAAACATATTCATAATGATAAATTATCACTCCTGTATTGTTATGGTTAATACTGCTCCCATACCTATTACCCCACATACAGCTAATCATTCAGAAAATCAATACCGCACCCAGGTGACAGGCAGATTCATGAAGAGGTTCTACCAGCTCATGGTTTTCCGCTTCTCTTCAACCCACTCCCTGGAAGAATCTCTAACACTCATCAAAGCCTTTCCCCCGGGTACCCGCTGGAATAGCCCTGGAAGAATTTCTATTCTTTCTATAATAATGTTCAATTCTTTATATCACAATAAGATGCCAGGGCTGTTCCATTGATTTCATATGGGGTCACTTCTATGGGGTCCTTTCATAGATGGGCTCTGCAGGTCTTCTACTATTATGAAGTTTTGGACAATCGCTTGTCCAAAGCCCTATTTATTTCATATCCCACCCACCAACCCATTTCTCACGGGTCTATCTTTGGGGTCTTTAAAGGGTGGACTTGCTCCCAGCACATTCAATCATGGACTAACTATAATTCTACAGTTGTTCCATAGTTGGAGCGCTACAAGCAGGTCCACCCTTGTTTCATTAATAATACTTTTAATTTCGCAAATTATTTCTTTTTCCAATATAATTGACTTATTTAACTCTTTTGTGATGCTATATATTATTTTCTATGACTACCTATTAATTTTGTCTACTCAATAATAAAACGTCATGATATTCATAGAAATACTACTATATAATAAAGTTATTATCTTTAATGAGAGAGTATATTATAAGTAATAAATCCTCACTAAAGTCCACCTTCTTTCTATTTATAACTCTTTTATATATCAAATAAGATGATAATCCTTATGTATAAATATCAATTAATATAAATTTCCCTTACTTAATACACATTTCTCTTTTATTATAGAATAAGTTATTTATATAAAATGTATAATCTATTGATAACATTTACATATGTTCATGTCTTGATAGATATCTTCTACCTCTCATTTATGGAGTTGGACCTAGTTTTCCATGTAATAATTCATCAATGTTATCATAACCAGAATTTACCCAATCTTCGTCTATTCCTGATTCTATCATTGCTTTATCACACTCTTCAGCTAATTCGCGAGCTTCTGAACTTATATCTCCATATAACATTGATTCAATTACTTTATCAAACCTTTCCCAAATATCTATCTCCTCATATCCATATCCAAGTACCATATTTATATTTTTCTTTAGAAATTCATGGAATCTTTCACCAAGTTTTGTTGTACCAATATATAATGCTAACTTTTCTGAATATGGATATGGTTTACCCTCTATCAAATAAAATAATCTATACAATTCATGAATTCCATTTAATATTCCTAGAGATGCCATAAAAACTTCTTCTTGGCGTTTTTGATGATTATGTGGATAGCCATCAATTAACCAATAGGATGATAGAAGATATCTATATTTGATCTTATTTTTTAATACTTCCGTAGGATATCCTTTAAAGTTGTTAATAATATTCTGAACCTGGTTTCTAGGGTCTTTGATTATCATTGCATTTGTCCAAATCCAAATTGGTATATCCTCATATTGATTAATTTGAGTTTCAATAACATCTAATGGCGTAATTGAAAAGTGTGGTTGTCCTACTTCTTCACCAAAATATTTTTCCCATCCATCTACTGGTAAATAATAAAAAGCCTGATTTGTATTAGGTGTCAATCCTTTACTATACATTTCTTTCTGAATACTCTGAAATACATCTCTTGAACAAACTACATCAATATCTACATCTGAAGTATTAGAGTATGTACCTGTTGCTCTACTTCCAGTTAGCAATACGGACAATACTTCTTCGTGATTATTAATTCCTGGTAAAGTAAAAATTTGTTCACTAATAAATCTCTCTAAATCATTCCATTTTATTCCGATATCCTTCATTATGTACCCCTCTTTTTTATAATCAGATTTTATATAACCTAAATGTTTGCAATATTACTTAGTAAAATTTTATATATATGATACAATACGAGTATATTATGTCTTTTCCATTGTTCAGTAGTATACTTAGTTACAAAGGTTTAAATTCCTCAAAACCTTTATTGATATAACTAATTTGTACAACATGTTTTCAATCTAAACACTCTTATCCAATCGTATTTCAGTTATAATGAAAGATATTACACTATTTACTTGCTAGTCACTACTCACTAAAGTTAATGTATATTATCCATTATTATATTACTTATATATATTTCAGCCTAATTTCTTAACTTACTAAATAAACAAGAGCTGCCAATTAATGCTGATCTTGTTGTACAATACTCTTCTATTATGTTTTAATGTCCTTAATTGGTAATAGTTTTTCTCATATTGATGTCTATATTTGATAATTTAGATAATGATTATATATTTAGCATAATTCCTCTTATGGCTTCGATATTATCATCTACACTTTTTAAACATCTATAAAAATATTCTGATTTCATACTTTCAGGTATTTCATCTAATGAGTATTCCTTCCCCCATTGATTATCATCCCACAATGAATTGGGTTGATTTATCGAAAACTGAAAGATTCTATCCATATTTTGATTAACTCTTAACATCAGAGGAATGGAACCTTTGTTCTTAGTATATACTATATAGCTAATCCATAAAGTCCAGTTTGACTTATTTTCAAATATAAGCAAATAAAATACCGACTCTAACTTATCTTCAGTATCTAGAATGACCTCATCATATATCCATGGTGCATACAGAATCCCTGCAAGATTTTCATTTCCCAAATTTAACGCTTTTGTAAAAAAAGAATCTTCTATATGTTTCATTTTCATTTCAAATTCTTGTGGATCATATAACTCATATTCTTTATGTGGGCAATCCAAGCCATACCATTTTCGGTAAGGCAGAGTAGCATCAATTAATATCCATTTACCATCAATCTCTGCTGCTGCGCAAATATGGTCTTGTTCATCTCCATAACAATCACGTTTAAGATATGCATACTTTGCTGGTATTCCCATATTTATAAGAACTGAGACTATTAAATTAGAATAGTCCCCACATGTACCTGCTTTCATTGATAAGACTTCTAAGTCGTTTCGTTGTAAAGGATAATAAGGTTGTTCTATCCTACTGTATTTCACATTATCATCAAACCAATGAAAAATTTTATGTATAACTTCCTTAAATGAATTTGTATCTTTTTTCATTTCAGCAGTAAAATTACATATTTCATCAGATTGTGGATTGATGTAGGTATGCTTTTCTATTTTTTTATTCATATCATGTCCTCCATACGTTTAGTTCAATATCATCATTTAAAATGTTTATTCGCTCATATCTCATCTTTTTTATACCTCACATAATTCATAAAATTCAATCCAATAAAAAATTGCGTTTCCATACTAAATTCATCGATAATGTTATGCCCTAAATTTTTATAGCTATTTACTGCTCGTTGCTTTGTACTCAACACATCAAATTTTATTTTTATTATTACATTATTAAAGCACCAAGTAGAAATATCTTTTAATAAATAAATGAATGTAAACTACCCAAATGCATGTATATACAAAATAAAGTGCAATCTTTATACTCTTAGGGAACCATACGTAAACATGTTCCCATGATAATCCCATAAAAATATTTGGAATTAGATATAAACAATAACTTAATCCAATGATGAAAATTAGAGAAAAACTAATTTTAAAAATGCCTTTTATACCTTTTTTATGATATTTTCTTTCTTTTCTCAATATTTGTCTAAAAGTTTTGAGCAAAAAATATATGGTAACTAGAAGTATTAAGTTTGCAATACATATAATTAAAATAGAAATAACATCAGCTGTTTTTCTTAAATCCATTATACCCCTTTTATAATCTTTTCCTATCAAAATTCCATAAATACCGTCAGCAACCTTTGCTACGTATGACGAATCAATATTGGAAAGCACTGCAACTCCAATCTTTTTTTCTGGATTATACACTATGAATGAAGAATAATTAGGATTGTCTCCTGGATGATAAATTACTACATCATCTTTTTCACGAACAAACCATCCTTTAGCATAGTATGAGACAGTATCAAATTCTTGTACTTTAGGTTTATGAGAATCTTCAATTAATTCTTTACTTAATTTACTACCATCAAATGTTCCCATTTGAATTTTAAGCCATTTTGCCATGTCTTCAGCATTAGATATAATATATCCAGCTGGCTTATTTCCTCTATAAACAGGTGCGTCATATAAACGTGGCTTTAAAAACTCAATCTTATATCCTTGTGCCATAAACTCATTAACAGCCTCATTTTTATATAAATAGGTATTGTTTAATCCCATTGGCTTTATAATATTTTCTTCCATATACTCTTCATATGGTACTCCAGTAACTTTCTCAATTATTAATCCTAAAACATCATAATTTATTGTTGCATATTGGAATTTTTTTCCTGGTTCGCTATCCAGTTCTACATTTATTAATGTTTTTACAGTTTCCTCTATTGCATTATCATCATTAGAAATTGGTATCTTATCTATTGTCTTAGAAGGTATTCCGCTTGTTTGATGTAATAAATCTTCAATGGTTATTAAAGCAACCTTATCTTGATACTTCATCTTAAGCCAAGGAATATATTTAGTTACTGGATCATCAAGTTTAATTAGTCCTTTCTTCTGTAAATTTAGGATTCCTAAAGCAGTAAATGATTTACTATTTGAGCATAATTCAAATAATGTTTTAGAGGTAACTGGCTTTTGACTCTTTATATCCGAATATCCTAAGCCTTTTTGATAAATAGTTTTATCTCCTTGAACTATAACTACAGACATTCCTGGAATTTTACCCTTTTCTATCTGCTTGTCTATAAATTTTTCTATTTTTAATCTATCATTGTCTGATAATTGATTTATTTCATTATTATCATTACTTAGAGCATAGCTTTTCAAAGGTAATAAAATTACACAAAGAAAAACACTAAAAAATTTTAATAATCTATTTGTTTTTCTCATATACTATTGCTCCTTGTATCAATTTCATTTTTAATGATATAACCCCATGAATCATCCATAAATCTCTCCTTTTAATATACTTTTAATTTGTAAAACACATAATATCTTCCTATTATCCCTTAAAGATTATTTTTTTGTTGATTCTCAAAACAAAGAAATTGTGACCTAAACTATCTCTTCTTAAACAGTAAATTAGTTATTGTACCTAATATTAATGTAGGAAAAAATGCCCCAATAATAATCGCAAAAATATTCCCCAATTTAACAGGAGCAATCAAGTTCATTACAAGTATTGTTACAATTAAAACATAGAAAATAATATAATCTTTCTTTCTAAAACTCATGTAAACCCCCTTATTTAAATTACTTCTCATTTTCTCCTGAATATTCATAAATTACATATCCATCTATTTCTTCTTTATACCTTCCATAACCTATAAATCCTAAACTCATTTACATTATCTCTTTTAAAATTATTTCTCAGTATCTTACTTTTGTAATATAATCCCACACTTAACATTATACAATATTACCCTATAAAAACGCGTATAAAATTACATCTTTAATAAATTCATGAATTCTGTGTTTTTGACATTGAAATTCAATGTTAATTTATTAAATTTTTAAATAAACAACAACTTATCAAGGCCTTCCCCCTAGCTACCCCATGGAATAGCCCTAGATGTATTTCTATACATTCTTTTACAACTTTAATTTTCGTATCAATAATTAGATATCAGGACTGTTCCATTGATTTCATAAGTGGTCGTTCTCTTGGATCCTGTTGAGGTTAGTCTCTGTGGGTTCATAAAATTATATTGAAGTTTTGGACAATCGCTTGTCCAAAGCCCTTTTTTTGATACCCATCCACCAACCCATTTCTCATGGTTCTATCTTTAAGGTCTTTAAAGGGTGGACTTGCTCCCAGCACCTCAATCATGGAGTAACTGCAATTATACAGTTGTTCCATAGTTGGAGCGCTACAAGCAGGTCCACCCTGGTTTCATTTCTAATAAATTTTATTTAACTAAATGAAGAATCACTATTAATTGTTTCAAAATAATGCTAAATAATAAAGTTATTTTGTATTATATGACTTATTTAAAAGACATTTTGAAAACATAAAACTCTTAATTCTTTATTTAAAATTTTTTACTTATTTACTTATTAATCTCATTATATATACTATTTTTTAAATCTTTCATTTTTTTTATTTTAGATTTTAACCTCTTTTTAGATATAAATAATGAAATTATATGTAAAGCTATTGCTATAGCAATAATCAACACTTTAACAATAGGTTTATGCTCTTCACTTGCAAACCATAATATTTTATCTACAAAAAGAGTAGAATAAACTAAAATTATAAGACTTATACCTGCTAGAGAATTGTCCCAAAATTTAATATTTTTTTCTTGTAATATTTCCAACAAACTCTCAATCTTATTTAAAACGCCTTCTACTATACTAAAATCCTCAGTTCTTTTAGCATCTTTTACCATATGTTCAATTTTATTATCTATAGACGTATTAGTCTCAATCTTTCCCATTAACTCATCATATTTTTTATCGATTTTCCCGTTGATTATTAATCTATTTTTCAAATTTTTTTCCATTTTCTTCACCTTTCTTTTGCTTTGTAATATTGAATATATTATTTAACATACAACCACTTATATCCATTTAATAATAATTTGTAAATCCTCTAAAAAAGATAAAACACACATTCTTTTTCCATTTTATAATTATATATATAAGTTTTTTATTAAAACATATATAATGCTATATAAAAGAGTTTTTTTGTTAAATCAATACTATAATTTAAAATGTGTATAATTATATCCCCTTATCAAAACTATAGCCTAATTTTTCACAGTATAGCCAATTATCAAAGTCAGAGAATTCTGTATGTTTATACGGGTGCTTTACTCCTCCCAAATCAATTTGAGCATTATAACCAAAAGTTTCATAACATCTGTTAATATAACTTTCTTTTATTCCATGTTCAATCCTATTTTTTAATTTCTTAAATTCAGCTAAGTTTATAGGTGGAGTCAATTGAATTTCTTTAAATAAATTACTGTATCCTTGTCCATTTCCATCATATTTCATAGGTATAGCCAAATTAACACACTGTGGAAATCCACCAATACCATCTTTTGCTTTTTTAGACATATATGCAATCCCATCAATTCCAAAGTCGTCTAAACACTGCATTATCAATTGTGATATAATGTATTCTGACTTAAATGCCCTATTACTGTTATTTATTGAATAAGAAGTTGCGATTATAAGTGGAAAGAAACCAATTAGTGCTTTTAGTAACGTAATATTTTGATTTGTGAATTGATTGTTATTAATCTTAATCCAGCTTGTTTGTCCATTAATTAACATTTGATCACTAACAAGATTTAGTATTTTTAAATTTCCTGGCATTTTATAACAAGAAACATTAAACTCACTATCACTAGGCTTATTTAATTCTAACCAACATACATACGATGTTGTTCCTAGGTATAAGCATGGAACTCCTGGTATACTAAATCTCTGAGTTGTTACTAACTCTCTTTTATTAAAAGGTATATGTAACATATCGTTTCTTTGAAAATCATAATTTCCTATTCTAGCTTTAAAAAATGATAGTGGGTAATTTTTTTTCAACTCATCGTTCTGTCCATCTACCTTCAAACTCTCAAAACAAGCAATACCTCTAAATGCATAGCTCTCATCCAACTCTGATACTATAAAATCGTTACTAATATATTTTCCAAGTAATTTATGTATGCATTCTTTAGCCTTACTTATATTTGCATTATAATAATGATGTAAACTATTTAAGATTAAGTCTACATTCTCTTTTACATCTTTTAAAAGTTCCTCTGGTAACCCTTCAATATTTTCATTAAACTCTATATATTTATTTAATGTTTTTTTTAAGTGTTCAGCATATTCTTCATCTCTATCTAATCTAATTGGAAGACTAAATTCATTTAAACCCATTACAAATTCCCCCTTATAAAAAATAAACAATATTTTGCATGACAATTATAATTAATTATTCAATCTATAACATCACATAAGTTAAATAAAATAGTACTTATTAAGAACTATTTTATTTTATCTTAAGAACAACTTGCAGTCAATATATATATGTAAAAATGTAAAATTATAGTGTTATATCCAAAAATTTTTATACAATTTTTATAATATTCAAATTTGATATTACACCTACTCGTATAAAAGTAAATAAAAAAATTCCGAAACAACAACTCGGAATTTTAATATAGGTTATTATCTTTTTTAGGGTCAAATGGTGATTTTTCATCTTTTCTCTGATAAACAACCTCTCCATTAAAGATGATATGGGTCACTGATTTTAATATTCGCTTCTCTTCCTCTGTAAGATGGAAATTTTTAGGCATATTAAAATACCCCTTTCTATTAATTAATAAGATGCAGTAGATATTCATTTAATTCTTTTTATGTTAAATTATAGCATATCGCAAATAAAATTTTTGTAGAAAACAGGTACTAATCACAAAATATTAATATTTTATCTAATTTTTTTTTACAAACTTCTACTGCAAGATAAGCGTAGTGGCGAAAAATAAGTACAATAAATAAATGATATTCAAAATAAAAATCTATAAAACAAATCTAAACAAATCCATGTATTTTAGGCTACGTTTAAAAATGATGTTAAAATTGTATGTTCATTATGAAGTGTTAAATATTTGAAATAATTATTGTGAATCTGTATAATATTAGATAGATAAGAAAACAAATGATGTAGAATATGTTTGAAATGCGTCGCAAGAAGATATAATCTATTAAGACATAATCGTAATATGTTGTGAATTAGAAAGAATTTTCATTAAAGGAGGTGATATATATGAAAACAAGACTTAATCATATAAGAGTAAATGTTTCTGATATTAATAAATCTTTGAAATGGTATGAGGAAACATTGAGCTTTGAATATGATAGTGGTTGGCCGCCTGAAAATCCTACTTATTATGATTTTAAATCAAAGGAAGGTGCAACCTTTTCAATAATGGAAGTAAAAGGTGAAAAATCTCATGGCAGACTTAATTTTAATGTTGACGAAGTAGAGGAACTTTGGGAAAAACTAAAAGACAAGGTTGAGATTATTGAACCTTTGTTTGATACACCTTGGGGGACTAAAAAATTTACAATTAGGGACTTAGACGGAAATGAATTAGGATTTGGGAGGTAAAATTATGATTATTAAGTATCAATGTGTTAATATTTCTTCTGTTAATTCAAAGGCATTGGTCGAATTTTATAACGAAAAATTAGGCATACCAATATTAGAGCCTGATGAAAATTATGATGGTGTTTCTTTAGGATTTATCAAAGATGCTCCAGTAATAGTTATTTGGGATGAAAATAGATGGGGAAAGTCAAGTGAAGGGAAAGTTAATTTTGTATTCTCTTGTGATGACCTTGATAAAACTTATGTTGAATTGAAAGAAAAAGGTGTTAGTTTAGAACCGCCAACGACAGCCGTATGGGGAGGTAAAGAACTTCCATTCTTTGACTTGGATGGAAATAAGATTTTACTTTTAGAAAGTTAAGTTTATTACATAATATTCGTATTTAATGCACTATATAAAGAAATTAATTGTTACATAAAAAATGAGTATTCAGTATTAATGCTTTTATTGAATAATATATTTAAAATATGTCGCACCAAAATAATACTCTTAAATGAATAATAGTTGATAGTATAACATAACTTCAAATATTCAATTATAAGTCCATACTTTTGCAATTTAATTAGTACATAATAGGAGTGATTAAATGAGAATTTTAAAATACGATTTATTTCCAGAAGCATATGGTTCGAATAACAACTTTGTTTCTAAAGAAGGTACTATTGCTGACTTGATAATTGATACTGGGATGCTTTTAAATTCCGATTTTGATAAGGTAATTCCTACACTTAATATACTCAACAATATATTTTTAAAAGGAGATTATCCTCGTGCTGGAGAATGGGACCCCTTTGAAATCACACAAGAGGAGTATATAGATTTAGCAGCATACCTATGCTCATTACCTTTATCAAGACCGTATAGAACTAATGAAAACACATAAAAATTTTATTATAAAAGGATACTCAATATTCTTTTATAATCTGCTAAATATAGAAATCGATTATTACATAAAAACGAGTTTAATATAATAATTTACGAAGTAAATGAACCTATTTTTAGATTCATTTTAAATTTCTTGAATATCAACAAAACTCTTAAATATAGCCATATTTAAAAATCCCAGCAATCATCTTGACTGCTGGGATTTTTACTACTGAACATTTACGTCTGTTTCAGTTACATCTATGATCTTTGCGCCTTTTTTCTTAGTTAAAGAGCCGCCGCTAGAATAGAACACATTCTGTGCTATGATCTCATCCATAAGTGAGTTTACCTGCTCATCAGTAACATCTTCTCTAACCTCGCTAATTGTCAACGTAGTTATCTCGTCATTAGCTGTTACGAACTTCATACTTAACTTCTTCATGATTCCATCTCCTTTCATAGTCTAAGTTGTGATACACATCAACTGCTGATTATTCACTCATAAGGATGCTGTCATTAACTCTCTGAACAGCCTTAAGTGGATACGGTAGAACTGTTGCAATCTTTGCACCAACAGCATATAGGAATAGGTAATCTCTTGATGTTATCTCCAGATTTTCCCCTCCTTCACACCGTACATGAGAGTTTCCTGCTCATACGGCGTTCCAACAAATATTCTCTTACTTTGACTAAATCACTGAATTTCCTACTAACTCCCTTAATGAATTGACACGTTTCAAACCTTGATTATCTAATTTTAAGATGTCCATGTATTTCTTAATAGTTTCAGCTTTTGTACTGTGTATTAATTTATGGACTTCTTCTTTTACCCATACTAAGTTTTTATATTCATCACTACCACCTAAGAATTTAGGTTTTTTATGATGACATTCCATATTACCTATTTTTAAACTTTCTTTTGTTACAAAACACTGTCCTCTTTGACCAGCAATTAATGATATGCGGTTATCATTGAGTTCTGTGCTTTCATTTTCATTGAGATTATGTAATAGGTATATAATTAGATGGTTAAAATCTTTTAATTTTTCATGCTGTTTTATTCTACCTTTTTCGGTATAATTACAGATATCTTGTGAAAAACACATTGGAGGTTTTGTTTTACAATTTCCTATTGGGAAGATTGTTACACCCTTTACTGTATGATATTTACCTTTATAATCACCATATAGTCTTTTAAAGTTTTTAGATAATTCCGGTCTTCTACTCATTACATATCTAAGTCTGCATTTTAAGGTTTTCATAACTAAGAATTTTATTTCATTGAAATCTATACTTGAATAGGTAGCCATTTTGTAATAGTTATGACTTCCTAATATCATTGAATTTAACTTTAATACTTGATTAGCGATTGGATTTTTCTGTATTTTTACGATTTGTTCTTTTAGTTTCTTTGTAGTTATTTTCTTGGCTTTATCACACATTCTACTTTGACAAACTAATTTTTTATTTTTAGGTTTTACTTTTAGCTTAATACCTAAAAATTCAGTATAATTTCTTCTAAGATTAGTTATTTTAGATTTATCTTTACTTAAATCTAAACCTAATCTTCCTTTAAGCCATTGTTTAACTGCTGTAAATATTTTCTGAGCAGTTCTCCAATCTCTACAAAATATCTTAAAATCATCAGCATATCTTACAATCCACATTTCTTTTAAATTTGATTTCTTTAGTGCTCTGTACATATCACGTTGTTTATACCTATGTTTGGTCATATGTGTTTCCCATTGTGAACTAACCCACCAATCTAATTCATTAAGAACTATATTGGATAATAATGGACTTATTATCCCGCCTTGAGGTGTTCCTTTTGTTGGAATTCCTATTCCTTCGATTTCTGATTTAAGTATTTTACCTAATATTTTCAGCAAATTTTTGTCTTGTATCCCCATATGCCAGATTTGACGTATTAATTTGTTATGGTCAACATTATCAAAGAATCCTTGTATATCTATGTCAACTACATAATGTAGCTTTGCCTGATTCATTAATTTCATAACTCTAGCTATTGCGTGTTTTGTTGACCTATTCGGTCTAAATCCATAACTATGCTTGTGAAATTTTGCTTCACATATCGGTTCTAATATTTGTTTAATACATTGTTGTATTATCCTATCATCAATACATGGTATCCCTAGTGGTCTAGTTTTACCATTAGGTTTTGGAATTTCAACTCTTCTTACACTTTTAGGATTATAGTTTTTGAGCTTATCTTGGATATATTTTATATACTTTTCTAAACCCATTTCTTTAATGAAATCTATATTTAGCTTATCAGTTCCAGGAGTAACAGAGCCTTTATTCTTCTTAATATTACGGTATGCCAGTTTTATATTATTTTCTGAACTAATGATTTCCATAAGATGTCTAAATTTCAAGTTCTCTAAACTGTTATCATATAATTCATCAAATATTTTTTGCATATCATAATATTCATTGTTTCTTAGTTTTTGTCTTTTCTTAAGTTTGCGTTCCATTAAGTCAGTATTCTCCTTATTGTAATAGGATTTCCTTCTCTTAGTCTTACTCGAACCTTAATTACATTCAGTAATTTAGTTTTCAAAGAACACTTGTCTAGTGGCTATCCCTCCACCCTTTGTTATCGGGGTTTCATTGGTACTGTGCCACCACTTTCACTTAGATTAAGATAAGTTATGCTAATCAATCTTAATTAGTTTCCTTATCACTACTTCATAGGCAGTAAAACCTCCATATTCTAAGCTTACCTTGTTCCGTTATTCCTATCTCTTGTGCATATATCCTTAGGTCGTTGGTATGAGCCTGTAAGCTTGATAATGCCTTTAACATTATATGGACTTTCATACAGTTCAGTTTTACTCCTCCACACTTACAACACATTACGTGTTCTACTCATTTCTGAGTAGTCGAAGTTTAGACCCGTACATTCCCAACTTTGTCAGTACCTTAAGTACATCCTAACCATAGATATTTTATAGACCCTAGCCCTATACTACTCGACCACCTCTGGTTCGGTTTTCGTGTAGATATTTCTCTACTTACGGTAGTTACTAGGCCTTTTAACGAGCTTCTAACAATAATATGTTTACTCATATCACTGCTAGTCGTATCCTTTGGGAAGGCATTTCAAGGCGTTACCCTCTCATTCTACCTTTCGTAATAACAGTTTTAATCCAATATTGTGAATTAAGCTAGTTTTGCTTTTAGGCCTACGCCTAAACTTTGTCTAGCAACAAGTCGCACAAACAGCTTCATCTGCTGCATCAATCTTTAGCTTTGAGAATCTAAAGTTTCTAATCTCGTCTGCTCCTGATGTTTTAGTTCCAGTCTTTACTGATACGATTAAATCACTGTCAACTCTAGTATTAGTTACTGCCATTACAATCACTCCTTTCTTTGTTCTCAAATGTATATATGCTCTTTTCTCATAGTTTGCATAAAAAATAGGGCGCATTTATCTGCGCCCTATCTTTTTTGGTTACCTATAACGTTTGTTATAGCTGTTGTCAGTTCCGTTATGGAGCTGTCGAGCTTCTCGATTTTCCTTTCGAATCTGACCAACAGGTATACACATACTGCAATCGGGAACCCCACGGTACTAATTAACTTAACAATCTCATCGTACATGGGCTGCCTCCAAATCGTTATAGTAATGCATCTACTGCATTCTATTGTATATATGTAACCTATTCATTTTTTTCATTATTACTGAGAATTTTCTGGAGTTTATCCAGCGCTTTCTTCTTCCTATAGGATAAATTTCTATAGCTGCTGTTCATTTTCACTCCTAGAACATTCAGCTTTGTCTCCTTAATGTAGAACTCCTCTATTATTATCCTTTCCTCTTCATTCAACTGGTCAAGAGCTGCGTATAGTTTCTTCACCTGTTCATATGCTATCATCTGATCCTCGATTGTCAGGGTAGAGCATAACTCACATTTTCCCGCTATTTCATCATCAGGCACCTCTCTAAAATGTTTGATGTTTCCCCTGAGAAGATATCCTATATTGTTCTTTATTGCATTTATCACGTATCCATTGAAAGTTTTTGAGTTAGTTTTGTACAGCTTTATGCTCTTTATTACAGTAAGATATCCATGCTGTATCACATCCTCAAACTCGTATGAAGGGATACTGTATCTTGCTGCCTCTTTTATTATCAGCCCTTTGTATCTCTCAATTATATTGTTTACCGCTTCGCTGTCACCATCTTTTGCTCTTATCACAAGATCCTCGATGTTGTTTTCTTTGAACTTGAGTTCCGCTTCTATGATTAACACCTCCGGATGCACACCACCCACCGTATCCGCGTTTGGATGAATGGTGATACATTGTTCAAATGACATTCGCGCGCCTTCGAATCTCTTCTCTTATATAATTGTAATATAATTCCATATAAGAAACAAGTGTTCTTCTTTAGGTTTTTAACTTTAGATTTAAATTTTGTGTAAACAAAGGGTGGACCTACTTGTGGCGCTCCTAATATGGAACAACCTTGAATTTAGGTTAGTCCATGATAGGTTGTGCCAGAAGCAAGTCCACCCACAGCTGACCCCAAAGGAATACCCCAACATGGGAAGGGGGGCGGGATTTGAAATACAATGTTTTGGAACAGTTTTAAAGGTGCGAGTTCGCGAGCTCTTTTAAAGTTGGTCCAAAACTTCCTTATAGGAATGACCCACGGAGCCATACCCTAAAAGGACCCCAGAGAAAGACCCGAAGAAATCAATGGAACAGCCCTGTTCTCTTTTTCGTTCTCATACCTCTTCCATAAATCACTACACATATTGTTAATAAACTTTAATATCCAGGGCTAGTCCAGCGGGTACCTGGTGGAAATGCTGGGGTGAATCCTAGTATTTCTTCAATTTCAGAGGTTGGAGCGAAGCGGAAAACTCTTAAATGGTAGAAATTCTAGATAAATCCGCATGTCCTCTGGGTGCGGTATTGATTTCCCTGTGTATATTTTTAAGTATAGGGATAACAGCAATGGCATTACATACAACCAACCTAGAAACATATATTATTTAATTTGATTCTTAGTTGTTTATTTTTTTAACATTACCTAAATAACATATTGTATTAAATACACAAAATTCTTTCCTCTTCAGAATATAATGTAACCTCCTATTGGTAAGAATATATATGCGAAAAGGAGAGAGTGAACTTCAAGCTTGAGGTTCACTCTCTCCTTTTCGCCCTCCCCTTTGAGGGGCGGGGGTGAATATAATTAACTGCTTTGGACAAGTTCCAAAGGTGCGGTGCTTACAGTACTTTAGATTTATGTTGTTCCCAAGAATCACTTATCTTTCGAAAAATACAAGGAGTCAGAATGGGTACACTGCAGGGGTTTGTACTTGTTCTGTGGTCGTGGGATTTTTTGAAAGATAAGTGTGGAAATAATTTAAGTTTATGAGGTGTTAGCACTTTTGGAGTTTGTCCAAAGTTTCATTTCAATGATTATTATTTTTTTCATCTCAATTTATGCTTCGTATAATACGATAATTGGAAGTTTGTAAATTGACTTGTATAATTTTAAATATTTAATACTTAAAACTATACAAATAGGCTATTACATTCTGACATCCTCAGATAAGTTCATCTCTAACTTACGTTAAAGTAAAGCCCAAAAGGTTTGTGTCTTTCTATATAATCGATTTTCTATATTTTTATCATCACTCCATGCCCATACAACAAATTTGCCCGTACTTACTTGCTTCAATCATCACTCTAAACTTTGTTATCAATAACAATTCTCTAAGTTAATGTTTTAAAAATTTTCTTCATTAGTTGTATTATACTTAAATGTTTGCTTTAAGGAATTTGCCTACAAAGAGTCCCCCTATTTATAGAAGGTATATCTATGCACCAATTTCCAACAGTTTGTATTATTTTATAATTTACACGTTTTAAATCCTTTATATGATTATCATATGGATGTTTAGGCTTATAAGAATTATCACCAACTGAAATTATCGCATAATCATTACAACTCGGTGTACCATGGAAATGAAGAAGTTCCATCCTAGAAGCAATGATGAGGAACCATCAAATAATTATACCTGTTTGATGAAACACCTAATTGTGTTGGAAACATTTTATATTCACAATCCCCAGGCAGAAGCATACGCTTATCCCCAATTAGTTCAATAATCAAACCAAAATTATTTGCCTTGTTTAATGTATTAGTACTTCCTATTCCTCTCCATAATTTAAACATACGCCCATTATACACCAATTTACCTAAGAAGTTATCGTTAACCAAATATAATTGATTTTTCCAACAAAGATACTTGGCTAATCTAGCAGCGCTTGCAGATATTGTTGATAATTCATTTAAGTTTGGAGCAATCCAAGGATGATTAAACATGTTTTTTTGAGCAAACGCAACTCCTAAAATATGATCCATATCCCAATGAGATAAAATATTAAGATGTGGTTTCATATGCATAATAGCACACTTTGACCTAATAACACGCGAATCTTTCCAATCAGGTGAACCAGGATTTTTATTATAACCTATGTCAAATAGTATTCTCTTATTTTCATTAGTTCGCATATACACACAATTTCCTTGGCCAACATTATAAATCCTAGTAATAAAATCATTGCTGTTGCTTATAGTTTCATGTATAATTCGCTTCATTTCAATATATTTAGTTGAATTTAGTGAAACTACTGCACTGGAAGTATCATATGTGCATAAATATTTTTTGTTAATTTCAACTGGTACTGTTTTATCTGTAATAATCAGACATCTACCTGCTATTTTAAATGGGCTGGCACTAAAAAAAACATCTCCGAAAATAGAATAACCCTCTTTATTAAGTTGTTTCTCATCAGTATTGAATTTTCCAATCATCCATATCCCTTGATTTTCCATAAGAAAAGAAAGTACATTTTTATCAATAGAACTAGAATGAGCATAGAACTCATAAAAATATGGTCGATAATATGCTTCTTTATTTTTCCCCTGAAAGAAAGAAGCGTCATAATTTAGCATATCTTCATTAAGTAATGATATATGTATAATATCATCTCCATTGCTTCCTTCTTCTTTATCCCAATAATTCGCCTCTTTCATACCATCTTGGTTCAGCGTAGGTACATTAACAATCTTAACATATACTTTTTCGCTTCCATCAGGACAAAAAGGATATGGTTTTATTTTGCTAAGAAGTAATTGATGTTCCCTCTTATTCATTAATTTTTCCTCCGTAATATACGCTTTAGTTAATAAGTACCTCCCTTTATATACATAATACTCCAGAAAATATTACCAACAATCTCTTTATTCTACATATTAACTTAAATTCCTTTTATATTTTTAGGTTACCTTTATAAAATAGATTTATAGAAATAAACACCCTAATCCTGATCAGGATTTTGAAGTTAATTAGCCTCACTAATTTAACCTTTCTCTATAAAAGATATCGTAGTTTATCACATTGACAATACTTTTAAATTAAAATATTCAAAATTATAATCTAAACTTTATATACATCAACTTCTTCTTATTAGCCTAATGAGTATTTTGATAATTGGAACATGAAATCAATATAATAACATTTTAAATTTAAATGTGTAAAACACATATATTAAAAATTGGATACTATTTACCCTCCTATGGGTTGTAGTAGATGACTGGAAGTGAGATTCTTGCCATAACAAAATTAGTTACATAAAGTAATTTCATAATAATCGTAAGACCTAAAAAATTTATGAAAGGATAAGTAAATAGCTTTAAAAAGTCCCCTATAACATTAAAATGTTATAGGGGACTTTTTAGCTTTTTGTTACTATGATTATATATATCCACATCACTTAGTTTTCTTAAATGTTATTTAAATTAGTTATCTTGTCCTTTTTTAAGCACTTCTATTTCCATTTCTAATAGCTTAACTCTTTCAACCAATTTAACGTGATCTATATTATGTTCTTTTTCCTGTACGCTTCTATCTCTAAGCACTTTTTGAAGCTTATTTCTAATAAGCGGTTCTCCAATCATAGAAATTGTCGCTTCTATTTCTTGCATTTTTTCTTTCACTTCTCTATTTGTACCGCTTAATAGACTTTTAACTATGCCATCTATCTTTTGCTTTGCAAAAGAACCCATTAACCCTTCTTTCATAAAAAAGGAGTCTGAGAGAAGAGTGTGAATATTTGCCCCAAAGGTGTATATATTTTCTTCTAATCCATCTACTACTTTACAATAACCATTTTCTTTTTTTAAAAAAATAATATTTTTAGTAGGCAAATCCGAGGCTATAAATGGCGAATTCGATGTAAGAATAATCTGTATTTCCCTCTTTTTATTGTTTTCTCCATATATCTTTTCTAGTAAATCTATAAGACTCTTGATAAATTCCTTCTGCCACTGAGGATGGTAATATAATTCCCCCTCATCAATAAGAACTATAATATTATCCTTCGAGGAATTTTTCTTATTTTTGACAATACTAAAAAATCTTGAAAACATGCTAAGTTGCGCTTTTTCCCCAGAACTTCTATCCAACCAATCGAAATCTGCTAAGGGTATAAGTGAATAAGCCTTATCATATACCTCTATAAATTTAGAGATTGAAAGTTCGTTATTGTCTGTTTCTAAAATGATGGAATTTGAATAATCTAAATATTTCCCTTCATCAATGGCCTTGTTTATCAAGTTTATTGTTTTAATAATACTTTCAATCCATTGTACAGCATAATCAACCTTTCTGCTTGCATAGGCGAGTAATAGCTTTTCAAAAAAAATCATAACTTTTTCAATAATATTTGCATCTTCGAAGTCTTTAGCATTAAAATAACTGTTTCTCTCACTATTATTTATAATTCCAAATTCAGTAAGAATGTCATATAAGTTAACTGGTGGATTTAATATTAAATTATAATTATGAAAAAATGCATTAAAAATTGCCATATGCCAATCACATTTTAACCTTACTACACTGTCTTTACTATGGAGTTTGAGTGCGTTAAGTTGCTTGTATACATATTTTATTAATGGATAATACTCATCATATTTTGTTTCGTCTCCATCAATAAAATCATTATAATTATACTTAGAAGTTGCATCTACTCTATTTTTCAATATAGCTCTTCTCAGCATTAGATTATTTATTGAAATAGCAACCTTATCTGGCAATTTAAATTTAATACTGCCTTTGTAGTAGCACACAAAGTCTATTTGTCTTTTAATCTCCTTATATCTAAACACTGACACTTCACTTATATCTCTATCATAGTATTTCATTTCTATACCATCATTTTTATCATTCTGAATAAGATAATTTGTTGATATATTGTAATTTTCTCCCCATTGCTTTTCCCCTCTTGCATAATCAAAAATATTTGAATAGAATATAAAAGAAGTATTTCTACTTTCGTTCATATGACCAAAATCAAAGTTTTTACCATAGGAAATTTTTTTAAAATCAATTAAATTACTAACTACATCTATGTCTATTGATTTATCATGATATATTACCTTTTGTTCTCCATCTTTTACTACTATAACTGCTGGAAATTGAATTCCTCCTGCTCCATCAACTATATTATTTTTAATAAAATTTAGAAAAGTACTCTTACCAGCACCATTTTCTCCGATAATTGCCGTGATATCACTTATCCTAACATTATTCTTTGAAGACTGATCCAACCTAAAAAAATCTTTAATGTAGTTCTCGTTTTTCTCTATGTATAAACTAAATTTATCATTATCTACCTCGCCAACATAACTGTTTAATTCACCTTTAATATTATATTCAGACGTAGTTACAAATTCTTGATTTCTTATAAATCCGTATTCTTTAATCCATATATATAAAATATTCATAGCTAATTACCCCATCATAATAAATTACTTTTCTTAAGTTAATATAAATACTTCTTTCATCTCAATCCTAATTCTTCACATATATCCTTTGTTAACTTTGCCAAAGGTCTTTTTCCTAAATTATCATCAACTATATAGTTAGAAACAATCATTTGCACCACTTCTTCTCTATTTCGGAATAGTTCAGGATATTGTGTATACAGCTCGACTATTCTGCTCTCATTGTAAATGATTGCCTTCTTAATTAACTCTCTAACATAATCGTTATGAAGTTTATATAAATCATTAACATGAAAGGCATCTATTGACCTTTGTATCTTCATTCCATTTTCGCTACTAGGATATTTAGGCTTCAATTCTATTTTAAAGTTATCTGAATTACCTAATAAAAAACTTATATCATAACTGCCTTTTTCATCACCATCTAAAAAGGCAGTTTCAAACTTTGCATAATCTCCAAAAGATTCTTTATAAGGATAAATAAGCTCTTGATTATAATTTGATTTGCCATGATTACATACAGCACAGCATGGAATTAAATTATAAAGAGATAACGCAAGGTACGGGTATTGTTCTTTTGGATAAAAGTGATCCAGTTGTGCATTTGATTTAAGCTTTCCGCTTCTTTCAGGTACATATGTATCTATAAAGTTTCTATTGCAATACGGACACACTTTAATGTCTAACTCATCAATTAAATACGCTCCTCCCCATTGTTCTTGAGAACTTCTAAAATCATTATATTGATCTTCGTAGTACTTCTTTACTTTGGGATCCACAGCTCCCACTGCACAACTTCCAGCTACGCTTAACCTACTCTTTATTGTTCGTAAAGTGTCTATGCTTCCTATAATGAATTCCTGAAATCTACTAAACTTATTATCATCCTGATCTTGAAACCACTGTATTAAAGAAGTATATCTTGATAAATCACACCATTCATCAAAGCTAGCTCTATCTTCAAAAAATAACGTAAGAAATTTATCATCAGTATCCCTCTTCATTTTCGCTATCCAATTCTTTAACATGTTATCCCTAAACCATTCCCAATGTTTCTTTTCTATTTCCTTTAACATACAATTACTAACTCGTATTTCTATCATATCATATCTCCAGCCTTCTCTTTTAGCTCTCTAATCTTTAAATCCAACAACTTCATTACATTTTCAATTTTATCAAGACCCTTACCTCTTAAACTTTCCTGTAATTCAGCTTTTTCCGCTTGTAGCTTTGCAATTTGTGTTTCATAGTCCTCTTTACTTTGCGGAAAGGTTGTCCTGTACAAATTCTGAAGTTTTCTCTTTATTACCGGCTCGCCTATACTCTTGATAAGATGTTCAATTTCATCTTTTCTTCCATTAATACTTAATATTTCCTCTTTAGATTTTTCCTTTAAATCTTTTATTACAGCTTTTATCTTTTGATTTGAAAACTCACCAATGGTATTATTAATAAAAAAAGCCTTTGAATATAATGTATGAATATTAGCACCAAAAGTATCAACTCGCTCCACTAAACTGCTTTTTACTTTTAGCTGTTCATTCTCTTTATAAAGAAAAATAATATTTTCCTTAGGTAGGTCAGACACAATAAATGGTGAATGAGACGTTATTATAACCTTAACATTCTTATCTGTGAAAAACTCATTACACATTATAATCAAATTATTAACCATATTCCGCTGCCACTCCGGGTGCAAATAGGTGTCTATTTCATCAATAAGAATAAATATTTCATCGTGCAATTCTTGATTATCACGTATTATATTATAAAATCTAGTATACATAGATAAGAGAGCTTTTTCACCGGAACTCATTTCATACCAGTCAAATAGTACTACAGGCATATATAAGCAATTTTGACATTCTAAAATCATTTTATATCCGAATTCATCTAAATCAAATGTTATAGTATTAGTGTCATTTCTTACACTTTTAATATTGCTTTGTTCTAAAAAAGTTTCGAACTTGTCAATAAAATTTAGTTTACTATTTATCTTAGCCACTATATACCCATTTTTCTCCACTGCAGAATATGCTTGTAAAGATTCCTCTAAAATCTTTTTAACTATCTTGCTAAAGGGGTACCCATCATTGTCTTGTAAGTGTTTATTTATGATTTCTGTTAACATTTCTTGATCATAATGAACTTCATTAATTAAACCTATTACTATGTTTAAATAAAATCTATCTTTAAATACTGAGATATCTTTATGGGCATCAAAAGTCCCATGAATACCTAGATTAATGTAGTAGGAATTAATTACTTCGCTATTACTTTTTAAACCTGACAATGTAGGCAATCTCATCTTAATCTTTTTTGGAGTATCGAAAGATAAAAGCTTTTTAGCTGCATCCGTATACTCATGAACAAAGATAATTTGTTTTGTAATTTGATCACTTCTAAATGAATCTCTCTGTGTTAAAGGCCATCTTTCAGAATCTATATACCTAGAAAAATTAAGTAGGTGATTATTAGATATATTATGGATTCGTCTATCCATAACTTCAAAATTGTAATCTAAACTAGCGTTATGATCAAATACATTAGAATAATACATAATTTCTTGGTTATTAGGATATTCATCTTCAAATACTAGTTCTATATCTGAGTCATATTTAATCTCTATATCCTTTAGCTCATCATTAAAAATTAAAACTTTTACTCGATTCTCTTCCTCATAAACCATTAAATCAGAAGGCCATACCGTACATGCTGCCAAAATAACATCTAATAATGTAGATTTACCAGTACCATTAGCACCCACTATCCCAATAATATCTAAATTACTGCACCCATATTTTTGATTAGGCAACCTAAAGAAGCCTTTAAAAAAATTATCATTCTTATCTATCTTGAGTACGTTTGTATTATGATTATATTCAATAAAATATTTGTTACATAAATTAAACCCTTGTTTTTTTAAATTATTTGCTTCATTTATCCAAATGTATAGTAACTCCATTGTAATCTCCTTTTTGAAAACTTGCTGTTAATAAATTCGTAAATTCAATATTTTTTGTTATTCTACAATATTCTAAAAACATCTTCTAAAACGTAAATAAAAACAATTTATTGTTTTCTATACAATTAGATTAAGTCAAGCATTTCTCTTAATAAAAAACATCAACAAAATTATACCAGCTTTTGTATAGTGCTAGGCCCTTTAAAATTTGAAAAGAAACGAGCAATTTTTAGCTTATTTTTATATAAATATAAAAATAAGCACCCCTGGAGTCATAGTATATGATTGGAAATCATCTTTTTGCTAATGATTATTATTACTTTTCATCTCAACTTATACTTAGTATAATATCAATAATAGGAAGTGCTTTACGTATATTTTTCAACATACTTATATATAAATATTAATTGTATCTATTTAAAAGTACTATTATCCTCTCCTGTTATTACAAAAAAGATTTTATTGCTTTAAACCACTGTTCTACTTCTTCATAAACATCATATTGTAACAAATGTTCTTTAGTTATTAATTCAGATATTTCAGCATTAATCCTTCTTTTTGCCACTGAAATTTTTTTCTTTTTCTTTTCATCCGTTAATTCATCCCAAGTCTTTTCTGATTCTGATTTTAAATGATTGTATTGAGCAAATGCTTCAGGCACATCAAATGTCTTCCAGTCATATATTTGTATTCCACATTCATTAAAACCATTAAGACTTTTCATTACTGCAGGAGTTATATAGTTTTCCATCTCTCTGTGAGTTGTTTCGAATGCTTTACAATTTGCTTTAGCATTTAATTCAGTTACATATTTAGTATATTTATTTGGATTCTTTGATCCAATATCGCTATCATAAATATGTACCTGAGCTAAATTTAATTTACTTAAATAAGAATTATTTACCCAATATTTTAATGTACTTCCCCCTAATGGTAATATTATAATCTCATCACTATTTAGATCTACTAACTGGTTATATCCTTCTATTACATTATTAATATTCATTAGAAAATCTATATCATTTTTACCCTCTACACAAACCGCTACTTTCACCTTATTAACATCTTTTAGCTCTATTGTTGGGAATACACCTAATGTATTTACAATCTTCTCTAGTATGTCATCTGATGGAGATACAATTTGTGTTCCTATTGTATCTTTCTCTATTAATCTTAAAGAATTTACATGAACCATTTTTGCTATTTCAGGACTATGGGTAGTAAAAATGATTTGAGTATTATCATTATCACTTAGTTCAATAAATGAATTAATAAGCATCTTTTGATGATCAGGGTGTAATGCAGTTTCCGGTTCTTCAAATGCATAAATAACATTTGTATTCCCCTTTTTTGTTTTTTCCTTTTCTACCTTAGCTCGAAAGAAATTTAGCAAAACTAATCTTCTTACCCCACTTCCTCTTTTATTCAAAGGAATATTTAAATCACTATCTAATCCACAATTAAATATTTTTTCCCAAGCTGGCTTTTGAAAATCTGGTTTTAATTCACTTGCAATCTCTGGGTTCATTTCACTTAATTTTTCAATTGTTAATTTTGCTACCTCAGTTGTTGCTTTTTTTACTTCTTCAAAAATTGTATCCAACATAGTAGAAATTGAAGTGTCAGTTAATATCTCCTTTATTGCAGCCTTCATAGGATCTTGAACTTCATTATCCTTATCTTCATTTTTTCTATCAGATTGAAATAAAGAAAATGCAGGTATAAACTTCTGGATAGACTCCCATATTTGCTTTGTTCCCTCTTCTTTAATACTTATACTTGTTTCCTTTAGATCTAATGGTTGATTGTATTCAAATATTGCTTTTCTCAGTGATGAAGAGATTCTATTATCGTCCACTGTAACCCCACTCACTTCTGCCAATTTTTGCAAATCTTTTATTTTTTTATTATGGAGCATAGGTACTTGTGATTCTAAAGGATACTCACAAATAATTTCAATTTTATCAATCTTTGCATTCTTAAAAGACTTTATAATTTCTAAGTCTCCATCTCTATTTATTAAGTATTCATCTTTAAGCGATGTTTCAACACTTGAATCTATAACTACTTTATTAGGTAACTCTGTGAATACTACTCCTATTTTAAATTCATTACTGTTACTATGTACATTACAATCACTTACATCAGGCTTTATTGACCCCTTACCTTCATTAAAAAATATATCTAATGCTTCTAATACTGTTGATTTACCCGCATCATTTCTACCTATTAATGCTGTCAAATCCTCAAAAGTTATTTCTGTTTTTTCTTTATATCCTCTAAACTTCTCTAATATCAACTTTTTTATTTTCAAAACAATTCCTCCTTTTCTAATTTCATTTTCATGATATATTTGTGGTGCTGTTCTCTATTACTCTGCATTAAATAATTGTTATATGTGTGTTTTCTCTACATTATATACATTAGTTTCACTATAAAAATCCATTATATCCGTTAACGCACAAACAAAATATATTATACCACATTAAGTAATATATTCCACTAATCAATATTCTAAATTAAAAATCAAAATTTAATTTAGTACAAAAGTACTACCTCCTTTCGTCACAATACAACTATTAATATTTGTTTAAAAATTTCAAATTAAGGAGTTATATTACACTCAAAGAAAAAGCCATCAAATCCCCCACGATTTAATAGCTTTCCTCCCCTCAGTCCCTACATCCCCTAATCCTATAATTATTCTCCTTCCCCTTTATCTCCACAATCATTCCCTTACACATCTCGTATATTCTGCTTCCTATTGCCTCATCTACCTTCAATATGTCATCTATCCTCTTCTCTGAACTTATGATAATAGGCATCTGGTTAATGTATCTGTAGTTAATTATCTCAAACATAATGTTAAGATCACTGGCTGTTACTTTCCCCTTGTATAAATCATCAATGAGAAGAATCTCTGCTTTTTGATATTTCTCTAAACTCTTTTTATAATACTCATGGTCAAGAATGTTCATTTTAATATTCATCATAGTATCCCTAAATGGCATATATACTACAGGTATTTCTCTAGTGAGAAAGTTTACAGCAAGGGCAATGCTGAGATGAGTTTTTCCGCTGCCTACTTGCCCTAAAAAAGCTATTGAGTTATGTCTGGTGTTCTTCCTTTCATTATAGTTTCTAAAGTACTCAATACCACAATCTCTAGCCCTTTTAGTATCTTCACTGTAAGGTATATATGATTTGAACGACTTCTCCTGCTGTTCTATTCTTACCCCCGATGCTTCCCAAAGCTTCTTTGTTTTATCTAGCTTATAGCACTGGCATCTTCTCGCTTTATCATCAATAATAATCCAGGTGGTGTCGCGACATTTACTGCATCTATATGATGTCATCTTCGCAGCTTCCTGTCTTTTCTGCTTCTCCATGGATTGTTCTCTTATCCTCTCCACTGTTTCTAATATCCCCATGATTCCCCTCTCCTTCAGTTGTAATTTTCTCCGAACCCTTAACTTCATTATTATTTATTGAAAATCTTTTATTATTAAAATCATTATTATTAGATTCATTAATTATTAGTGTAGTGTTTTCCGATATCGATTTTTCCGTTGTTGGATTCTTCAAAGGTGGTTTTTCCAATTTGGACTTTTCTTGCTCATTATCATTCTCTTCCGAATCTTTATTATCAGGAGAGGTTTCCTTAGAATCCTCCCCCATACTGATGAGATCAAAGGGAACCTCAAAAACTTCATACATCCATCCAACAAACTTACCTTTTCTGTCCCTCTCCCTGTGCCTCTTTATATACTTTTTATCAATCAGTTCACTTATTCCAGCTCTTGTCCCGTCTCTTCCGTCTCTTGCATGCTTCTTAATCTCAACCTCGTGAAATTCCCAATTGTCAGGTCTGCTCATAAAATACATAAGAATCCCCTTTGCCTTCCAACTCAACCTGCTGTCATAGATTCCATGTTTATTCATCATCACATAGGGATTTTCTCTATCCTTAATAACCCTATAGGTGGCCATATTACCATCTCCTATCCTCTATATTCCACTCATACACTGTTCTATATCCCTCAGCAGTTTCCCCTGTGGTTTCCATCCCTTGAGATACTCCTTGGCCTTATCAAAGTCCTTCTTAGATGTGTTCCTATAGCTGTTCACCTCGAAATAATCCTTGTAATCCTTCCACACCTTAGAAAACACCTTCCCCCTGAGCTTTCTGTTTTTGTAAGCATTACTTTCCACACCATTCATAGCCTTGATTGCATTCCCCTTTGCGAGTTCCTGAAGAATCAGCTGCTGTCCATAATCTATTGTCATCCTGTTTTCAAGGACCTCAACTCTACCCTCAATCTCCTGACTTTTCTTATCTATTACAAAGATTGCTTTCAATTCCGTACTCAGATGTTTGTATGGATCCCTAAGTTCCTCCTCCATCTTATTAAAGGCATCAATATATTTCATTTTCCATGTTACTGCCTTTGTTCCGGTGAATCCCATTACCAGGAGGGTGAATCCATCCCTTGTAAGAAAATATTCTTTATAGAACTGTTTGTTCTGCTGATTCTGGTACTGACCCTCAATAAAGTATCTTTCCTGGTCTCCCCAATTTTGGGGAAACCCATTTTTTAAGTTCTCAATATCCCTGATTATATGATCATGTCTCCTCTCAAAGTTTTCTGCAACTTCCCTGCTGCTAACAACAAGCATTCCTTTATTCTGAATTACGTTAATAGATTCAATCATAATACTTACCCCCCATTATATTTTTATATGAACTCTATAGAACTCTCCCCTCTTCCGTTACCTTCTTCAGCCATGCAATAAGCATCTCCTTGTTTATCAGGAACCTGCTCCCCACCCTGAAACATGGAAAATCCGATTCCTTGCTGTGTGCCAGTTCCATGAGTTTATCTCTTCCTATCCCTGTGAACTTGTTGCACTCCTGTATTGTAAGGGTTGCCTTATCTTGAACCCCTTCAATAGCCTCTCTTACACTATCTTTTAATTCCTGTAATGTAAATTCCATCAGTAAAATCCCCCTTAATTCAACATTCTGTATCAAACTATATTAATCTATATGACACTAAAACAACCTATTCCGTCAGCTTGTAGCTGACATTTTATGCAATCAAAAGTTTACATCATCCTTAAAAAAGACCTCATCAATGGTAGTTTGGAAATAATCCGAAATCTTTTTTGCCTCTTCAAGAGTGAAATGGCTCTTTCCATTTTCCTTAGAATTGTAGTTACTTAGGCTTATACCAAGGATTTTCCCAAACTCTGATTGATTCATCCCCGTCAATTGTCTGTACGCTTTTAATTTTTTATATGGTGTATTCATTTTAAAATCACCTTTCCTTTCCGTAAACTTTAAGCTTATATAATATATTTACATTGTAGTTAATATATGGTATACTGTCAACAATAAATTTACTATAATTCAAAATTTTTGTTTTTTTGTCATAAAGTATTCTTTAATATCAGCTAATAGTTTATAATGTTCTTAGGAGGGTGTTTAATATGAACAATTTAAACTTGAGATTAAAAGAATGCCGATTATCACATGGTCTTAACCAAACTGAACTAGCAAAAATCATGGATGTTTCAAAACAAACCGTTTCGAACTGGGAGAAAGGCAGCAGAATTCCTAATACAAGCATGCTGTATAAACTAGCAGAATTTTACAGTGTGTCAACCGATTATCTTTTCGGACTCACTGATAACCCAAAAGCCTATAAGTATTCAGATACTGATGGTTCATATTCAATTATTATTGATGAAAATGAGTCTCATAATATAAATCCAGAAGTACTCTCTAAACTTATGGACAAGCTAAAATCTGTTGGGTTTGATGTGTCATATTTATTAAAAGATATTGAGGAAGAGGTTTTAAAAGAAAAGCAGTGATCTTAAATTTATATTCATTGCTTTTCTATATTAATCATGCTTAAAACTCCTGGTACGGTTCTGTTTAAGACCGGCTTTTTTTATGCGAACTTTAGTTTGCTCTAATGTATAAAAGTACAGGAGGTTGCTAATAATGAAAAAGAATGCATATGGTAGAATTAGCTTTGAAAATAACATTACTCTTGTTTATTCTCAAAACAGATCACCATTTAAGAAAATCAACTTAATAAATAAAAGTGTACAGGAAATAATCGCATTATTTCTCATAAAAGTTTTTCGTGACAAAACCATTTTAAGGAGGCATCATTATGGCACGCAAAACTAATTGTGAGAAACATGGAAAGAACTATTATAGATTAACTGTTACCCTGGGTAGAACTGCAGAAGGAAAACTAGTTAGAAAAGATTTTTATGCAGAGAGCAAAAAAGAGGCCGAAAAACTCCGTGATGAATATATGAACATGATTAATAGTGGAGCACCAATGGATTATAAGAACGTTACCCTTGGAGAGCTTATGCACCTTTGGTTGTATGAGATTATGTACGTATCCGATATGATAAAACCCTCAACCTTTGAACGTTATGAGGGCGTATACCGCAACTACATAAAGAACAGTGAACTTTACTTTGTAAATCTCAGTGAGCTTAAATCTATACAGATTCAGAGATACTACAACCGTATTTACTGCAGCGGAAAGACCTCTTCATCCATCAGGACTCTCAACAAGATTCTGAAGGCCTTTTTAAATTATGCTCTTGAAGAGGGCTATATAAACAGAAATCCCTGCTCCAGTAAAAAGCTTGTTATACCGGGCAGAACTGAACTGAAAAAGGAAAGCGTTGAAGTGTTCTCTGAAAACGAAATCATGCTCATAAAGGAAACTCTCAAAGGAGATAGACTTGAGTGTCTTATTTTACTTGCCCTTGGCACAGGATTGCGCCAAGGTGAACTTCTTGCTCTTTCATGGGATGATATAGATCTAACTAGAATGGAACTTCATGTTAATAAGACACTGAAGAGACAGCCGATTTTTGATAAGGATATGAAGAAAACTCATACTTTTGTTCTTCTTCCTCCAAAGTCAAAAACTTCAAATAGAACTGTTCCTATACCATCAAGCCTGATTCCTATTATAAAACGCCACAGGACCATGCAGCTTGAAGAAAAGTTGAAAGCCGGCTCATCATACACCAATATGAATTTGGTTTTCTGCACCCAAACAGGCAACTTCATCAACCAGAGGAACATCATCAGAGCACATGAACGACTGTTAAACAGAGCTGGAGTTTCTTACCGTAAATTCCATACTTATAGGCATACATATGCTACAAAATTGTTTGAAGCAAAAATACCGCTCAAAACAATACAAACATTGCTTGGACATTCCGACATAACAATGACAGCCAATATATACACCCACGTTATGCCTAAGGAGCGGATTACAGCGGTGGAGAAATTGAACCGACTGTTTGTCTAGTTTTTGTTCTTCATAAAAAACTAGTGCGGGAAAAGTGCGGGAAAAACTAAAAAAATCGCAAAAAAGCGGATTCTCACAAATATGAGAACCCGCCTGTATCAATGGTTTTATGGTACACCTAACAGGATTCGAACCTGCGACCCCCGGATTCGAAGTCCGTGACTCTATCCAGCTGAGCTATAGGTGCAAGTTTATGTTAATTTAAACTGCTTATTTCTTCGTTGTTGCACCTCTCTCCGCTACTCATGTATTACTCATACACTCCGTTGCTCGTTCGGCACACGCCTCAAACTAATCACCTTAAATTAACATAAACATACTAAAGTACAATATTTTTTTATTAATTCTTTATCTCTGCGTTGTTGCACCTCTCTGCGCTACTCATGTATTGCTCATACACTCCGTTGCTCGTTGGGCGCACGCCTTAATCTGAAATATTCTAATTATCAAAAGTTTATTTTTGTAAACATAATCATATATAGCATTATATTTACAATTAGAAAGCATAAATTATGCACCTTGATATTTCTTTGGTACATTAGTGTTATCTATATTCTTATAAGCAAAAAGCTCTTTATAAAAAAATGGAGCGGGTGATGGGAATCGAACCCACGCTACCAGCTTGGAAGGCTGGAGTTCTACCATTGAACTACACCCGCATATCATTTGAATTTTTAAAACTGCTTATTTCCGCGTTGTTGCACCTCATTCTGCTACTCAAGTACTCATGTACGTTCCGTTGCTCATTCGGCACACGCCTTGAACTAACCATTTTTAAAATTTCTAACTAGATTTTTCAATTTAGTTAGATAATCATGGAGCGGTAAACGAGGCTCGAACTCGCGACCTCCACCTTGGCAAGGTGGCGCTCTACCAACTGAGCTATTACCGCATATGTATGGTGCAGGTGAAGGGAGTCGAACCCTTACACCCGAAGGCGCTAGATCCTAAGTCTAGTGCGTCTGCCAATTCCGCCACACCTGCACGTCATAGGTTATCTTACTTTATAAGTAAAATGGCTGGGATAGCAGGATTTGAACCTGCGCATGACGGAGTCAAAGTCCGTTGCCTTACCGCTTGGCGATATCCCAATATGGGGTGAATGATGGGACTCGAACCCACGACAACCAGAACCACAATCTGGCGCTCTACCAACTGAACTACATTCACCATATATGGGGTGGACGATGGGACTCGAACCCACGACAACCAGAACCACAATCTGGCGCTCTACCAACTGAACTACGTCCACCATATGGAGCGGGTGATGGGAATCGAACCCACGCTACCAGCTTGGAAGGCTGGAGTTCTACCATTGAACTACACCCGCAAGAGTGGTCGGGGTGACAGGGCTCGAACCTGCGGCCTCATGCTCCCAAAGCACGCGCGCTCCCAATCTGCGCCACACCCCGATGCTATATCTTTCTCTCTGCGACAAAGATTATTTTACACCATACAAAAAAATAAGTCAACACTTTTTAAAAAATTCGTCCAAAAAAAAGGAAAATTTTATTGCATTGCCATATGTTACTTATCAGATATTACCATTGTACCGCCAAATAACACCATATATAAATAAACATAAAATTAAGAATGCTAGCGGCTACTATACCAAAAAAATTCTAGCATTCTTAATTGTCAATCATTCCTCATAACTTGAAATGTTTTAATATATTATACCATATTATTTTAGATTTCAACTATAGAAGAATGAATAACTTCATCTTTAATTTCGATTAATCCAATAGTCGACGAACCCACCCTTGGATTTCCTACACTTCCTGGATTCATTATTAGTATATTTTGATTATACTCATTCATAGGAATATGAGTATGACCAAAGAGTATTATATCTACCTCTTCTTCTTCCCCTTTATACATGAGGCTCATAAGACTGTATTTCACATTGTATTTGTGTCCATGGGTCATTAAAAGCTTTTTACCTCCAACATGTAGGAGCAACTCATTAGGTACCTTAGATTCAAAATCACAGTTTCCTCTCACAACATAAAATGGACGTTGTATATAACTTCTTAAATATTCCACATCCCTAACATTATCTCCAAGATGAATTACCACATCACAATGTTGAATTTTTTCCACAGCACGCTTCATCATCGACCTATTACCATGAGTGTCACTCAACACAGCTATCTTCATTTTTTCTTCTCTATAAGAACATTTGAAAGTTTCTCAAGAGCTCTACTTCTGTGACTTATACTATTCTTTTCTTCAGCACCCATTTCTGCAAAAGTCATACCCTTATCAGAAACAAAGAATAATGGGTCATATCCAAATCCACTGCCCCCTCTATATTCCTCTATAATTCTTCCTCGTATTTCACCTTGAACATTTATAATCTCACCTTTATCATCAATAAAACACATAGCACACACAAACTGAGCACCTCTATCTTCCTTTGGTACACCATTCATTTCTCTTAGCAATTTCTCATTATTCTTTTCTGAATCACCATGTTCACCAGCATATCTAGCTGAAAAAACCCCTGGCGCACCATCAAGAGCATCCACCATTAATCCCGAATCATCCGATAAAACAAAGTCATCTTTAAATATATCTTTAATAGCCTTAGCCTTTATTACTGCATTATCAATAAATGTATCCCCATCTTCTACTATATCAATATCAATTCCCACTTCTTTCATTGAAAGTACTTCAAATGAAAATTTACTTAATATATCCTTTATCTCTTCTATTTTATGTGCATTATTACTCGCCACAATCAATCTTTTCATAGTTCTCCCACCTATATGTATTCCTTCTGAATTTTTAATATATCATTTATACTCTCTTCACCAACACTTAACAATTTGCTAAGTTCATCTTTTGTAAATGGTCTTTCCTCACCAGTTCCTTGAATTTCTATGAATTCACCTTTAGCAGTCATTACAAGGTTCATATCAACGGTTGCGCTACTATCTTCTTCATAGCATAAATCACTTAATACTTCACCACCAACTATACCAACACTAATTGCTGCCACTTGCCCATTTATTGGTGATTTCTTAAATTTCACTTCTTTTTCTAATTTATCTACTGCATGACATAATGCTATGTACGCCCCATTAATAGACGTTGTTCTAGTACCTCCATCTGCTTGTAAAACATCACAATCAATCCATATAGTTCTTTCACCTAGTGCTGAAAGATCAACAACTGACCTAAGAGATCTTCCTATCAACCTTTGAATCTCCATTGTTCTTCCATCAATTTTCCCCTTTGACGAAGCTCTTGGCTTTCTTGTAATAGTTGAACTTGGTAACATTCTATATTCACAAGTTATCCAACCCTCTCCAGTTCCCTTTTGAAATGGAGGAACCTTATCTTCAATTGTTGCTGTACACAAAACCTTTGTATCTCCAAATGCTATTAATACTGAACCTTGAGCATGTTTTGTATAGTCTGTTTGTATGCTCACTTCCCTTATATCACTATTGCTTCTATCTTTCCTCATATTTCTGCCTCCTAGTATAATACTTTCACTATATATTTATAATTGAATTTTGAAAAGCTCATCTCTCTCTGGAGCCTCAACAACAATCTCAATTTCATTTTCAACAAGCATACCCTTCTCTTCAGTTACTTCACCTATTACGGTACCCTTGATTCCATTCTCTTTCAACCTCTCAACAAGCCCCTCTCCATCTTTACATGTTATAAGCATGCTTCCCGAAGAAATAAACTTAAGTGGGTCAATATTAAAAATTTTACAGATTTCCTGTGTAACATCAGTTATTGGAAAACTTTCTCTATATACTCTAAACCCCTTACCTGATGCCTCAATAACCTCCCACAAGGCTCCAAGCAATCCACCTTCAGTTATATCATGCATTGAACTCACTCCAAAATCTCTAGCAATCCTTCCTTCTTTTAAAACACTCAATTGATCAGCGTAACTCTGAGCCTCTTTTATTTTATGTTCCTCAATAAGACCTTGTAATTTTTCTTTATAGTCAAAAGCAAGTATTGCTGTTCCTTCAAGACAAAGTTCTTTTGTTACAACTATAGAATCCCCACATTCACATCCTTTAGTCGCAACAGACTGGCCTTTTTTATTTTTTCCAATAGCTGTACATGATACAATCATTCTATTTACAGCTGATGTTATTTCAGTATGTCCTCCAACTATCTCAACCTTATGTTCAACTGCTTCAGTATGTATTTCATTCATAATTCTTATTATTTTCTCATAACCAGTTCCTACAGGTGCCAATATTGTCACCATAATCCCCACTGGCTCTGCACCACTTGATGCTATATCATTCATGTTTATATTAAAAGCAAGCTTTCCTATCCCCTCTTCTGCTCCCGTTATTGGATCTGTTGATAGAACGCATTCTTCATCTCCAAAGGTTATAACTGTACAATCTTCTCCTACTCCACTTTTTACTCTCACTTCTTCTCTTTGGTACCCTCTGTTTTGAGAAATGAGCTCCGTAAGGTCATCCCAATTCAATTTTCCCTCATTCATATTAAATTCCCTCCGTTTTTTTTATGTGGACAAGCACTTTTTTGCTTTTTTTTTCATATTATTCTTATAAGGATTATTATATGGTGGTGTAATTTTTGAAATATATAGGACCTTTTTTAAGATTAAATTCTCTTACTTTAGACAATATTAAAACCCAGATATTTCATCTCTCAAAAGAGACAATAAAAACACTAGCTTTAAATTCAAAATGTGGTATTCAAATATCTTATAAAGAATTTATTAACAACATACCTAATTTTGATAATAACACAAAATCTAGCTTTTATCCACTGCTCTGCCTGTACAAAAAAGCAAGCCCTAAAATAACATTTAAGCATGACAAAATGTTGTGGAATGAAAGCAAGTTTAAGAAAGAAGTAGATATCCCAAGTAATGCTTTCTTAACGCTATCTCTTTTAGAATTAAGTGAGTATTACAAACAATTTGAGAACATAAAAAACAACAAGTATAAACTAGCTCAGATTTATACTGAACTAGCAAAAAAACAACTAGAATTTTACGGGAATCATTTAAGAAATCAAGAGGGTTTATTTGTAAACATGTTAGATGTAGCTGATCCTCTTATGGGCGACTATAAATTCGAAGATAAAGCAAAGATTTTCAAATTCTCTCACCAAGCCTTCATGATGTGCGCATATTATAAATGCTCACTCACACTTGAAGAAAATGAGGGTAAATCTTTTAAAATATTTGCTTATGATATTCTAAAGATGTTCATGACACACAGAGATGAACTTTATTCACTTCCTTATAGCGAAATAGTTAAACTATGCTTAGCATTAAATATTTTCTATATTTATAGCAGAGAATTTGAAGTTAAGACATTACTTATGGATTTGAATGATCTTTTAAGAGATAGTCACGACGAGTATTCCCAATCTACATCAGGAAAAAAATTAGATGTTGAACTAATGTTATTCTTGAACTATTATCTTATGTTTAAAAACACTAGTATAATGAAGTATAAGGATGATTCTGAAAAATTATTCAGTAAATTAAGCAAACATTATAACAGCGATGTTCAGAACCTTTTCAAAGATTCTGATAGTAAAGAGATAAATTATTCATCAAATGAGATTATACTTTATTTCATAATGACTTATATAACAGCTATACAAAATCAAGATGATGATGACATCAACCGCATGTGCGTAGGTATCTATAAAAACAGTGTTGTAAACTCTGGAATACTTCTGAGTTGGCCCGACTCTCCAAGTCTTGATGATCCTGAGAGATATAAAAATTTTTCCTGCAAATCTGAAGACCTTTTGGATGAGCAGTACTTTAAGCTACCATCCATCGGCACCCCTAAAACAGTAGAATACGCATCAGTATTTGCAAAGAAAATCACTTATAACAAGAAAAAAGATATGTATAAACAGAGTAAAACATCTTTTGATAGCACAAAGAACATGCATCTTTTCTATCTTTTTATAATGCTTGAAAAACACTTAGAAATCGAAAGAGAAGATAAAGAATAATAAAAAACCACGATATAAATATCGTGGTTTTTTTGGAGCTGGCAATAGGACTCGAACCTACAACCTGCTGATTACAAGTCAGCTGCTCTACCAATTGAGCCATGCCAGCATAATGGCGACCCAGAAGGGACTCGAACCCTCGACCTCCGGCGTGACAGGCCGGCACTCTAACCAACTGAGCCACTGGGCCATATTTTAGACTTTGAGAAACTCCAATCTCTTCGTCACTGCGGCTCACTGCGCTGCTCAAGTACATTTGTACGTTCCGCTGCTCGTTCACCTTGTTCCTCGACCTTGAAGCTTCTCAAAGTCTAAAACAATTTTTGTGACAATATATTGTAAGTTTCAATTTGATTTTAAATCCCAATCGTTCTTGACAATTAGATTTTCTAAATCATTTTAAAAACAATGGTGGGAACAACAGGGTTCGAACCTGTGACCCCCTGCTTGTAAGGCAGGTGCTCTCCCAGCTGAGCTATGCTCCCATATTATGGTGACCCATAGGGGAATCGAACCCCTGTTACCGCCGTGAAAGGGCGGTGTCTTGACCGCTTGACCAATGGGCCTTATTAAGTTTTAAAATGGAGCTGGCAATAGGACTCGAACCTACAACCTGCTGATTACAAGTCAGCTGCTCTACCAATTGAGCCATGCCAGCATAATGGCGACCCAGAAGGGACTCGAACCCTCGACCTCCGGCGTGACAGGCCGGCACTCTAACCAACTGAGCCACTGGGCCACATTTTAGACTTTGAGAAACTCCAATCTCTTCGTCACTGCGGCTTACTGCGCTGCTCAAGTACATTTGTACGTTCCGCTGCTCGTTCACCTTGTTCCTCGCACTACAAACTTGTTCAAAGCCAGAAACAATTTAAGTGACAATATATTGCAAGTTTCAATTTGATTTTAAATCCCAATCGTTCTTGACAATTAGATTTTCTAAATCATTTTAAAAACAATGGTGGGAACAACAGGGTTCGAACCTGTGACCCCCTGCTTGTAAGGCAGGTGCTCTCCCAGCTGAGCTATGCTCCCATATTATGGTGACCCATAGGGGAATCGAACCCCTGTTACCGCCGTGAAAGGGCGGTGTCTTGACCGCTTGACCAATGGGCCTTGCTACATTTAATAATATATCATATCTAAAAATAAGTTTCAATCTTTTTCTCAAAGAAAATATATTAAAAATATTATGAAAAAGACACAAAATTAACTATATAGACAAATGACTTGGCAGGTTGACTAAATAAACAAATACCTGAAAATAAACTTACAGTGGATAAAGGACAACCACTGATACTTCTGACTGCTGTCAAACCCTACATTTTCTTTTTTAGTATTAGAAAGTTTTACTCTTTTTATTCTTGGATAAAATATTATTTATTGAATTCATGTTCTTAACTTCTATTCTTTGACCTATTTCGTCCCCTTCTTTATCTTAAGGATATATTAAATTATTATGAAGAATGAGGAATATCCTCATTCTTTTTTCTCTATTCATTATTCTTTGTTCTTTATCTTTTCTATAACATTCCCATGAACTCTTCCTCTGTTATAGTTCTTACACCAAGTTCAACTGCTTTATCATATTTCGAACCAGCACTCTCTCCATATATAACCATGTCAGTCTTTTTACTTACACTTCCTGAAACTTTAGCTCCAAGTTCTTCTAATTTATTCTTAATTTCAGTTCTTGTGAAGTTCTGAAGAGCCCCAGTTACAACCACTGTTTTTCCAGTAAATGTACTTTCTTCAATTATACTCTCTTCATACTTAGGATTTACCCCTAATTCAAATAACTCTTCAATATTGCTCATTACCTTTTCATCATTAATAAATGTTAAAACACCTTCTGCAACTTTATCTCCTACATCTTTTATGGCAACAAGCTCCATAAAGCTAGCATTTTTAATTCCTTCGAAAGTCTTAAAGGTAGCAACAATATCCTTTGCAGTTTTCTTCCCAACATTAGGTATACCTAATGCATATAGGAATGATGACAGGTCACAGTCCTTACTTCCTTCAATTGCACTCAATAAATTTTCAGCTTTCTTCTCACCAAATCTCTCAAGATTAATAAGATCCTCTTTTTTCATCCTATATAAATCAGGTAATGATTTTATATGAAGCTCTTCAAATAATTGACTTGCTGTCTTCTCACTAAATCCCGGAATATTCATAGCATCTCTACATCCATAGTGAACTATACTCTTTACTAGCTGAGGTTTACATGATAAAGAATTTTCACAGAAATAATGAACACCATCTTGTTTTACTTTTGCACCACAACTAGGGCACACTTCTGGAATTATAATATTTTCTGTATCTTGATTATCACCTTCGACAATGCCCATAATCTCAGGAATAACATCATTCGATCTCCTCAGGAATACTGTAGCACCAATCTTAACGCCTTTTCTCTCAATATCATCCATATTATTAAGTGTTGCTCTCTTTACAGTTACTCCCCCAATATCAACTGGTTCAAGTATTGCAGTAGGCGCAACTCTTCCACTTCTTCCAACATTCCACTCAACATCAAGAAGCTTAGTTGTTGCCTCTTCTGCTTCAAATTTAAATGCTATTGCCCACTTCGGAAATTTCACAGTATATCCTAATAATTCTCTTGTTTTTATGTCATCAATAGCTAAAACCACTCCATCAATATCGTAGTTTAAATCCCCTCTTATACTTTCTACATAATCAAGTTGTTCTTGAATTTCATCAATTGTTCTACACTGAGCAGCATAATCATCCATAGGGAATCCTTTATCTTCTATGAATTGTAACATCTCTCTATATGTTTCAAAAGAATATCCATCTATATAACCTATATCATAGAAATAAGCGGAAAGATTTCTTCTTGCTGTTTCTTTAACATTTAAGTTTCTAAGAGCACCTGCTGCACCATTTCTTAAATTTTTAAGAGGAGTCTTTGATTCTTTGTTATACTCTTCAAAAGCCTCTGTAGTCATAAAGGCTTCACCATGTATCTCAAATTCGTTATCACAGTTAATTTTAAGAGGTAAGCTTTTTATTGTTTTAGCCTGAGCTGTTACATTTTCCCCAATTTCCCCTGTTCCTCTTGTGGCTGATGTTATCATAATTCCATTGGTATCATATGTAGCATTAAGAGTTAACCCATCAAATTTCTTTGTTAGTATATATAATGGTTCAGGTAACTGCTCATCATTTAAATCATTATAATCTTTAATAAACTTCAAATTCCTCTTGTGCCAATCCTTTATCTCTTCAATACTCTGAGCTTTATCCAAACTCCAAAGTCTTGCTTTATGCTTATATTTTTCAAATTCTGGCAACACCACATCACCAACTCTAAGTGTTGGTGAGTATGGCAATACTCTATTCAATTCCTTCTCAAGTCCTACTAATTCATCATATAATCTATCATATTCAACGTCTGCAACTGTAGGTTCATCTAGAACATAATACTCGTGACTGTATCTATTTAATAATTCAATTAACTCTTCCATTCTATTTTCTTTACTCATCTCAAATCCTCGCTCGTCTATAAAAGTTCTAGTGGTGCTATTGAACCATCTAGGTTTTTAATTCCCATATTTATAAATGCTATAGTAAGCATAGTTTTATCTCCACTTTGGGTAGCTGTTATTATAGTTCCCTCTCCAAATTTGGGGTGGTTTATCTTTCTACCCGGAACAAATTCCTTAGTTTTTTCTTTTCCATTAGAAGCATTATTAGTAACATCTCTTGAAAATGAACCGCCCTTAGCACCTAATGCATGTGGATTGTATTCTTTCTTTAGTGTTTGTGTTTTTTTCACAACTCCTAATCTATTAACCGCTCTGTTACCAATTCCCACATTTTCTTTTAGGGTTACAGGAATCTCCTCAATAAAATCAGACTGCGGATAACAACTAGTTCTACCAAATACCATTCTCTGTTCTGCAGAAGTAAGATATAACTTTTCCTCTGCCCTTGTAATTGCAACATAGCATAATCTTCTTGCCTCTTCCATCTCTTCATTACTATTAAAACACGAATCACTTGGGAAAATTCCATTCTCCATTCCCACCATAAACACTACTGGGAACTCCAGTCCTTTTGAGGCGTGAACGGTCATAAGTACCACACTATCATCATCTTCATTATAATTATCAATATCTGACACTAATGTTGCTTGCTCTAAGAAAGCTTCCAAACTCTTATTTTCATTATTATTCTCAAAATCAACAGCTTCTGAAACCAATTCTTTTAAGTTCTCAACCCTACTCTGATCCTCTGGATCCTTAGAGTCCTTCATGGCTTGCATATATCCAGTATCATCTAATATCTTCTTGATTATTTGGGATATTGTCAATTCCTCTCGAAGATCAATGAATCCATTCATGAGAGTCAAAAATTTATTCACAGAACTCTTCGCTCTCGAAGATAGTCCTGGTATAAAATCTATATCCAAAATTGCACTATAAAGACATTCATCTGTTTCCTGAGCGAACTCTCTTATTCTCTGCACTGTACTATCGCCAATAGCTCTTTTTGGAACATTAATTATTCTCTGCAAACTTATATCATCTTGAGGGTTATTTATTAATTTCAAGTATCCCATTATATCCTTTATTTCTTTTCTATCATAGAATCTAAGCCCACCGAGAATCCTGTATGGTATTGAAGCTCTTCTGAAAGCATCCTCAAATGTTCTAGATTGCGAATTCATTCTATACAATATAGCAAAATCTTTATAATTAAAAGGATTATCCTCTCTTATTTTTTTTATCTCTCTAGCAACAAATGCCGCTTCATCTTTATCTGTGAACCCTCTATATGTTTTAAGTTTCTCACCAATAACTTGATCAGTTCTCAATACTTTATCTTTTCTTTTTGAATTATATTTTATTACACTATTGGCAGCCTCAAGTATTCCACCCTTTGATCTATAGTTCTGTTCAAGTTTAACCACCTTAGTATTTTTAAAATCCTTTTCAAAATCAAGAATATTTTTGATATCTGCCCCTCTCCACTGATAAATACATTGGTCATCATCTCCAACAACACAAATATTATTACTTCCTTCAGCCAAGGCTTTAACCAACTTATATTGAGCATAGTTTGTATCCTGATACTCATCAACCATTATATATTTAAATTTCCTTTGATAAAACTCAAGAACCTCTGGATTCTTCTCAAATAACTGTACAGTGTTAAATATTAGATCATCAAAATCCATAGCATTATTTGCTCTTAATCTCTTAGTATATAATAAGAATACCTCTGCAATCTTATTCTTTCTAAAATTACTCTCATTTTTTTTCTTGAAATCCATAGCGGTCATAAGATCATTTTTACTGTTTGATATTGTCCCTATAATTTCTTTATCTGTTATATCCTTTTCATCTATACCAATCTCTTTCATGCATTGCTTAATTAATGCTTTGGAATCGTAAGAATCATATATTGTAAAGTTACTGTTGAATCCCATATGTTCAGCTTCTCTTCTAAGGATTCTAACGCAAGACGAGTGGAAAGTTGATATCCACATTCCCTCAGCTCTCTCTCCAATAAGTTTTTTAACCCTTTCTCTCATTTCTCCAGCCGCTTTATTTGTAAATGTAATAGCTAATATGTTATATGGAAATATATCCTTATCTTGTATCATATGTGCTATTCTATATGTCAAAACTCTTGTCTTTCCCGAACCTGCTCCGGCTAATATAAGCAATGGACCTTCAATATGTGTTGCCGCTTCATACTGTTCACTGTTTAATAGTTCCTTCAAGTTCAAATTGAACCCCTCCTAAATTTCTTTAAATCTTAATAATTTATAATTTAAAATTTAAAATATTATTTATAGTTTTCAACTTTCCAATACCTATAATTATACCACAAAATCATATATTATAACCATCGCACAGAACATTAGTTCTAAATTTAATTTATATGTTCTGAAACAAAAAAATATTAACTTTCAACCTCTTCAATACTTTATCCAATTGAATTATTAAATTCAATTTTTAAATTTTCTGACAATTCCCCTTCGTTTATGGAAGGAATTCTTGACATTTCATTGAATATATTAAATATAGATAATTTTCTTAATATTCTTTATACTATTGTTATAATATTATTTTTTACAAGGAGGAACATATATGAAATACGTTGCAGAACCATTCAGAATCAAAATGGTTGAACCAATGAAAATAATTTCTCGAGAAGAGAGAATAGAAGCATTAAAAAATGCTGGCTTTAACCCATTCGCACTTAGATCTGAAGAAGTGTATATAGACTTATTAACAGACAGTGGAACTGGTGCTATGAGCGATAATCAATGGGCTGGTCTTATGCTTGGAGATGAATCATATGCCGGAAGCAAAAATTTTTATAACTTAGAAGCTTCAGTTAAAGATATAATAGGGTACCCTTTAATGATACCTACCCACCAAGGAAGAGGAGCTGAACAGGTATTGTTCCCTTGCTTGATTAAAGAGAAAGGACAATACGTTCTTTCTAATATGCATTTTGATACAACTAAAGCTCACGTTGAGATTAGCGGTGGAAGAGCAATGAACTTTGTAACTGAAAAAGCATTTAACACTGGTGAATATTATGACTGGAAAGGAAATTTCGATCTTGAAAAAATGGAAAGCTTTATTCAGGAAAAAGGTGTTGAAAACATTGCATTTATAATTGTTACAGTTACATGTAATAGTTCAGGAGGGCAACCTGTTTCTATGGAAAATATCCGTGGTGTTAGAACTATCGCCGATAAATATGGATTAAGAATTGTTATTGATGCAGCAAGATTTGCTGAGAACGCATATTTCATTAAGAAAAGAGAAAAAGGTTATGAAAATAAATCTATAGTTGAAATAGTAAGAGAGACGTTCTCTTATGGCGATGCGTTCACTATGAGTGCTAAAAAAGATGCAATTGTTAACATGGGTGGTATGATTGGAATCAAGGAAGATGAAGAATTATTCAGAGCTGCTCGTTCTAGAGTTGTTCCCATGGAAGGATTCGTTACTTATGGTGGTCTTTCCGGACGTGACATGGAATGTGTTGCAAGAGGCCTTAGAGAAGGTGTAGATCAAGATTATCTAGAATACAGAATCGGCCAGGTTGAATATCTTGGTAAGAAATTAATGGATGGAGGTATACCTATACAGTGGCCAACTGGAGGTCATGCAGTCTTCGTTGATGCAAAAAAAATACTTCCTCATATCCCAGCAGATCAATTTCCAGCTCAAGCTTTAGCAAATGAACTATATATTGAATCTGGAGTTAGAGGTGTTGAAATTGGGTCATTCTTACTTGGTAGAGATCCAGAGACAGGAGAACAATTAGAATCTCCATTAGAACTATTAAGATTAACTATTCCTAGACGAGTTTATACTCAAGCTCACATGGATATCATTGCTGATGCACTTATTAAAATCAAAGATAGAGCCGATACTTTAAAAGGATTAGAATTTACTTATGAACCAAAAATTTTAAGACACTTTACTGCTAGACTCAAACCAATAGATTAAAATCTTTCATATTTAATTTTTCATACGAATTATCAAATCCACTTAAAAAATAGAACCGACTAACGTCGGTTCTTTAAAATTCTTCTTTTTCACTTTTTTCTCTTTCACTAACTCTTTCGAATAATGTTTTATAACCTTTAGTTCCATAATTTAAAGCTCTGTTTACCCTACTAATAGTAGCCGTACTTGCTCCTGTAGTAGCAGCAATATCCAAATATGTACGTCTTTCCATCAATAATTTTGCAACATGCAATCTTTGCTTCATAGCATTAATTTCATTTACAGTGCAAATATCTTCAAAAAAGCTATAGCACTCTTCCAGTGTCTCTAAAGATAAGATCACTTTAAACAAAAAATCCATCTCTTCACTCTTTAATTTACTATTATAATCATTCATGCTATTACACCCCGTATATAAATTTAACACTTTATATCATTATACTATAAATTTCTTATATATGTAAGAAAAATTCATTAAAATATTGCATTTTATTTTTCTTTGAAATATTTCTTGCAATATTGAGATTACTTAAAATTCTAGTTTCAATATTTTATCTACCGAGAGCAAAAGTATTCGCTAGTTCACAATGAAAGCTAAAAACCTTTAAAAAATAAAAGAGACTATCTAAAATTAGATAGTCTTTTTATATATCAAAAGCAATAAATTACTTTATTAGTTTTAATAATAATCCACCGTACTCAGCGATTAATGGAGCAAATACAAGTGAAACGATAGTCATAAGCTTGATTAAGATATTCATAGATGGTCCTGAAGTATCCTTAAATGGATCTCCTACAGTATCACCAACAACTCCAGCTTTATGAGTTTCAGATCCTTTACCACCAAAATTACCTAATTCGATGTACTTTTTAGCGTTATCCCAAGCTCCACCAGAGTTAGCCATGAATATAGCCACAAGAACTCCAGAAGCAACAGCTCCACCTAGGAATCCACCTAAAGCTTCAGCTCCTAATAGAATACCGATAGCGATTGGGCATACAATAGCTATAATACCAGGTAACATCATTTCTTTTAACGCAGCAGTTGTTGAGATATCAACACATTTAGCGTAGTCTGGCTTACCTTTACCTTCCATAATACCAGGGATTGTTCTGAACTGTCTTCTAACTTCTTCAATCATCTCGTTAGCAGCTTTAGAAACAGATTCCATAGTTAATGCACCAAATATGAATGGTAACATCGCTCCTATTAATAATCCAACTAGAGTAATAGGGTTAAGCAAATCAATACCTGTGATTTCAGCCGCTTGTGCAAATGCAGCGAATAATGCTAATGATGTTAATGCAGCAGATCCGATAGCGAATCCTTTACCAATAGCAGCAGTAGTATTTCCAACAGAGTCAAGCTTATCAGTGATTTGTCTAACTTCTTTAGGAAGTCCAGCCATTTCAGCAATACCACCAGCGTTATCAGCGATTGGTCCGTATGCATCAACAGCAACTGTTAGTCCAGTTATTGAAAGCATTCCAACAGCAGATAATGCTATACCATAAAGACCAAATGTAGCGTTAGTGTTTCCTCCCATTACATAGAAAGAAACTAATACACCTATTCCAATTAATACTATAGGAATCATTGTTGATTTCATACCAACAGCTAATCCTGAAATAATATTTGTAGCAGCACCTGTTTTTGATTGTTCAGCAATATTTGTTACGTGTTTGTAATCAGCAGATGTATATACTTCTGTGATTTTACCAATTAACATACCAACAACTAAACCAACAACTACAGCAACGAATGCGTCAAATCTTCCAAATAACATTTTACTTAAAATAGCAGAAACAATAATAACAATAATTCCACCTATATAAGTTCCACTATCTAAAGCTTTTTGAGGATTATCTGCCTTGCTTTTTCTAGCAATTAAAATACCAACTACAGAAGCAATTATACCTGCTGCTAATAATAAGAACGGGAAGAAAATTGCCGCTTTCTCATTTATAGACTCAATTCCAGCAGCCATAGCAGCTGTTCCAAGAGTAATTGCAGATATTAATGATCCAACATATGACTCAAACAAGTCAGCTCCCATACCAGCAACGTCTCCAACGTTATCTCCAACGTTATCAGCGATAACTGCAGGGTTTCTTGGATCGTCTTCTGGAATACCAGCTTCAACCTTACCAACCAAGTCAGCTCCAACGTCTGCTGCTTTTGTGTAGATTCCTCCACCAACTCTAGCGAATAACGCAATTGAAGAAGCTCCTAATCCAAATCCAGTTAAATAAGTAATGTCTCCTAATACAGAGTAAAGTATAGATACACCTAAGATACCTAAACCAACAACACTCATACCCATAACTGCACCACCAGAGAAAGCAATTTCTAGAGCACCCTTTTGCCCATGTCTTGCTGCCTCAGCAGTTCTTACGTTAGCACTTGTAGCAATTCTCATACCAAAGTAACCAGCAAAGATAGAGAAGATTGCTCCCACAACAAATGCGATTGCTGTCTGCCATCCTAAAGTTAATAGGATAAGTACACATACAGCACCTACGAATATAGCCAAATAGAAGTATTCTCTCTTTAAGAAAGCCATAGCTCCATCTTGAATATATCCTGCTAATTCTTTCATTCTTTCATTCCCAGCACTCTTACTATTGATTCCCTTACCTAACACTAAGGCAAAAATCAATGCAAAAATACCCACTAAACCACATAATAGATATAAATTCATTAAGTCATGCGCCCCTTTCAAGCATAAATATAAACTTTATTTATTAAATTAAATTTAAAGCAATAACAATACCTATAAATGCTACAGATAATACAACTGTCATTCTAGCCATAACTTTCTCTTTTGTCTTAATTTTGTTCTTGGCAAAAAAGTTTTCATTTGACCCGCCAGTAATTAACCCAGCTAGTCCCTGACTTTTACTTGGTTGTATCATTATAAGTCCAACTATTGCTACTGAAACTACTACTAGTAAAACTCTTAAAACTGTTTCCATATTGCACCTCCTAAAAAAAGATATAACAACAACAATATTTTAGCATAATAAATTAAAGTTTACAACATTAATGTCTACATATGTAAACTCAATCACTATAACAAATTTTCTCTTTTAGTTTGTCCAATTATAACATATATATACTATCACACTTATCCAAAAAAGTAAATATAATATACAAATTAATAGGGAAACTATATTTAAGTTTCCCTATTTTAACATTTATTACATACTGTTTTAAAACTTACTATTTCTTTATGTTGTAGAATGCATCCATTCCTCTGTATTCAGCCATTTCTTCTAATTCTTCTTCAATTCTTAATAATTGATTATACTTAGCAACTCTCTCACTTCTTGCAGGAGCTCCTGTTTTTATTTGACCAGCGTTAGTAGCTACAACTAAGTCTGCGATAGTTGTATCTTCTGTTTCACCAGATCTGTGAGAAATAACAGCTGTGTATCCAGCTCTAGAAGCCATTTCAATAGCATTTAAAGTTTCTGTTAAAGTACCAATTTGGTTAAGTTTAATTAAGATTGAGTTAGCTGTACCAGTTTTGATACCTCTGCTTAATCTCTCAGTGTTTGTAACGAATAAATCGTCACCAACGATTTGAATTTTGTTTCCTAACTTTTCAGTCATTAACTTCCATCCATCCCAATCTTCTTCAGCCATACCATCTTCGATAGAGATTATTGGATATTTCTCACATAAATCTACGTAGAAATCAACCATTTGAGCTGGAGTTAAGTCTTTACCTTCACCAGTTAACTCATACATGTTTCTTTCTTCATTAAAGAACTCAGATGATGCTGGATCAAGTGCGATGAAGATTTCTTCTCCTGCTTTGTATCCACTCTTCTCAACTGCTTCTAATATAACTTTAATAGCTTCTTCGTTTGAGTTTAAGTTTGGAGCAAATCCACCCTCGTCACCTACTCCTGTAGCTAATCCTTTTTCTTTTAAGATGTTCTTTAATGTGAAGTATACTTCTGAACACATTCTTAGAGCTTCTGCAAAACTCTTAGCACCTACAGGCATGATCATGAATTCTTGTAAGTCAACGTTGTTATCAGCGTGCTTACCACCATTCATAATGTTCATCATTGGAACTGGAAGAACTTTAGCGTTAACTCCACCAACGTATTGGTAAATTCCTAATCCTAAGTAGTTAGCAGCAGCTCTAGCAACAGCTAAAGAAACACCTAACATAGCGTTAGCTCCTAATTTACTTTTGTTTTTAGTACCATCTAATTCAATCATAGTCTTGTCAATTGCAACTTGATCAAAAACGTTTAATCCAATAATTTCTTCAGCGATTATGTTGTTTACATTATCAACTGCTTGAAGAACACCTTTACCATTATAAAGTTCTTTGTTTCCATCTCTTAATTCTACAGCTTCAAATTGTCCAGTAGAAGCTCCACTTGGAACTGCTGCTCTTCCTACAGTACCGTCTTCTAGAGTAACTTCAACCTCTACAGTTGGGAACGCTCTTGAGTCAAGTATTTGTCTAGCATATACATCGATAATTTCTACATAATTTTTCATTTTCATAACCTCCATTATATGTACTTTTTCTTTAGAACAGTTGACCCGTTCCAAAGAAAAAATTTATCACTTTTTTATTATTTGAATAATGATTTACCAGTCATTTCTTCTGGTATTTCAAGACTTAATTCTTGAAGCATAGTAGGTGCAATATCTGCTAATATACCACCCTCTCTTAATTCCTTTTTATTATTAGAAATATATAAGAAAGGTACTTCATGTGTAGTATGAGCAGTCATTGGTTTACCTGTAGAGTATTCTATCATTGTTTCAGCATTTCCATGGTCAGCTGTCATGAATACACTACCATCTTTTTCAAGAACTTTATCAATAACCTTCTTTATTTCAGTATCAACTGTTTCAACAGCCTTAATAGCAGCTTCAATAATTCCAGTATGACCAACCATATCTGGGTTAGCATAGTTTAATACTATAACATCAAATTTATCTTTTTCTAACTCAGCTAATAATGCATCTGTAACTTCTGCAGCACTCATCTCAGGTTGTAAGTCATATGTTGCAACCTTTGGTGAGTTTATAAGAACTCTTTCCTCATTTTTGTTAGGCTCTTCTACCCCACTATTAAAGAAGAAAGTAACGTGAGCATACTTCTCTGTTTCAGCTATTCTAAGTTGTTTTAAACCTTTTTTACTTATATATTCACCAAGTGTATTTTCATAACTTTCTGGTAAATATGCGATTTGCACATTTTCAATAGTACTATCATATTGAGTCATACAAACATAGTAAAGATTTAATCTTTGTCTTTCAAACCCACTGAACTCAACATCATTGATAGCTCTAGTTATTTCTCTAGCTCTATCAGGTCTGAAGTTGAAGAAGATAACAGAATCTCCATCTTTAATCTTTGCTAATGGTCTATCTCCACTCATCATTATGCTTGGAAGAACAAATTCATCAGTTTTATTATCATGGTATGATTGTTCAACTGCCTCAACTGCAGTGTTGAATTTTTCACCTTCACCAAGCACAAGAGCGTTATAAGCAAGATTAACTCTTTCCCATCTCTTATCCCTGTCCATAGCGTAGTATCTACCACTTACAGATGCAATTTCGCCCAGACCCACTTCTCTCATATATGCTTCAATTTCTTCAATATAATTAATTGCTGATTTAGGTGCAACATCTCTTCCATCTAAAAAAGCATGTAAGTAAAGTTTTGTTACACCCTTCTTTTTTGCACCTAAAATTAATCCTTTTACATGCTCAATGTGAGAGTGAACTCCTCCATCAGATAATAATCCTAGTAAGTGTACACTACTATTCTTTTCTATCGAATTATCAAAAGCACCATTAATTGCTTTATTTTCAAAGAATTTTTCTTCTTTAATTTCTTTAGTTATTTTTGTTAATGCTTGATAAATTACTCTACCAGCACCTATATTCAAATGTCCAACTTCAGAGTTACCCATCTGACCTTCTGGCAGACCAACATCTAATCCACTAGCTCCAACTGTTGTCATTGGATATTTCTTAACATATTCATCATAGTTAGGCGTGTTAGCTAAAGCTATAGCATTACCATCTCCTGGATTGTCTAAACCAAATCCATCTAGAATCATTAACAATACTGGTTTTTTAGGCATTCTTTTTCCTCCATCATTAAATTTTAATCTTCACCCTTATAAGATAATATAAAGACTATTCAAAACCACAAAATAAGTTTTCTACAACTAGTTTATCTTATATATCTTATTTTTTCAATGGAATTAATTAATAATTAACAATAGCAGAAAAATCCTCTACTTTAAGGCTAGCTCCACCTACTAATCCACCATCAATATCGCTCATTCCCATTTGCTCTTTTATAGTACTAGGGTTTACAGAACCACCATAAAGTATTCTCATTGCTTCAGCACTTTCTGCATCGAATAACTCAGCAGTTTTATTTCTGATGAACTTAATAGTATCATTTGCATCTTGAGCACTAGCAGTTTTACCAGTACCTATTGCCCATATTGGTTCATAAGCAATTACTAGTGTTTTTACGTTTTCATTAGTTAAACCAGCTAAATCTTCCTTAAGTTGCGCTTCAAGAACAGCTTCCATTCTTCCACTTTCTCTTTGTTCAAGAGTTTCACCTATGCAAAGAATAGGTACAATACCATTTTCAAAAGCAGCTTTAAGTTTAAGATTAACTGTTTCATCAGTTTCGTTGAAGTATTGTCTTCTCTCACTGTGTCCTATTACTACATGCTCAATACCTACTGATTTAAGCATTAATGGAGATAACTCTCCTGTAAATGCTCCACTTTCTTTATAGTGCATGTTTTGTGCAGCAATCTTAACATTTGTTCCTTCAGCAGCTTTAACAGCCTCTGTTAAGCATATTGCTGGTGGACAAAGTATTACTTCTACCTCAGCACCTTTTACGTTGTTTTTAAATTCATTTATATATGCAACTGTTTCTTCTGGAGTTTTATTCATTTTCCAGTTACCAGATATAATAGGTCTTCTCATTAAAATCACCTCTATATTAAACTTTTTAATACGCCTTATTATTTATCGTCTAATGCAACTATTCCTGGAAGTTCTTTACCTTCTAGTAATTCTAAAGAAGCTCCACCACCTGTTGAAATGTGAGTCATCTTATCTCCAAATCCTAAAATATTAACAGCAGCAGCACTGTCTCCTCCACCTATAATAGTGTCAGCATCACTTCCTGCTAAAGCTTCTGCTACAGCCATTGTACCTTTTGCAAAGTTCTTAAATTCAAATACTCCCATTGGTCCATTCCATACAACTGTTTTAGCTTCTCTAACAGCATCTTCATATAGTTTTGAAGTTTTTGGTCCAATATCTAATCCCATGAATCCTTCTGGAATATTTTGATCTTCTGTAATTACAGGTTCAGTTTCTGCATTAAATTCTGCACCACAAACGTGATCAACAGGTAGTAATAATTTAACACCTTTTTCTTCTGCTTTCTTAACCATTTCTAAAGAATAGTCTACTTTATCAGCTTCTAATAATGAAGTTCCGATTTCATATCCTTGTGCTTTAAGGAAAGTATATGCCATACCTCCACCAACGATTAATGTATCCACCTTATCAAGAAGGTTATTTATTACACTAATCTTATCAGATACTTTTGCTCCTCCTAAAATGGCAACGAATGGTTTTTTAGGAGCTTCAATAGCGCCACTTAAGAATTTGATCTCCTTCTGAATAAGGTATCCACAAACTCGCTCTTCCAAAAACTCACCAGCACCAACAGTTGAACAATGCGCTCTATGTGCAGTACCAAAAGCATCATTTACAAAGATTTCAGCTAATGAAGCTAATTCTTTAGAGAATTCTTCACCATTCTTTGTCTCTTCTTTTCTATATCTAGTGTTTTGAAGTAAAATAACTTCGCCATCCTTCATAGCTTCTACTGCTTTTTTAGCATTTTCCCCTACAACGTTAGCATCATCAGCAAAAACAACTTCCGTTTCAAGCATTTCACTTAATCTCTTAGCAACAGGAGCTAAAGATAACTCCGGCTTAGCCTCTCCCTTTGGCTTACCAAGATGAGAACAAAGTATAACTCTCGCACCATTCTCCATAAGATACTTTATTGTAGGAAGAGCTCCTACTAATCTATTTTCATCTGTAATTATACCATCCTTTAGAGGTACATTAAAATCACATCTTACTAATACTTTTTTACCTTTAACCGAAATATCTTCAATTGTTTTTTTATTTAGTTTCATATTCTCTACTCCTTTCACTACAAATTCCCATAAATTTTCTTTAAAAATTTCTCTCTATGTTTTAAAAAGTCTGGCACTATAGAAAACTCTAAGGCCAGACTTTTAGCTTTCAACTATAGTCTATATTTTATAGTCTATCTCCAACAAATTTAGCAAGGTCAGCTAATCTATTTGAGTAACCCCACTCATTATCGTACCAAGAAACAACTTTTACTTGCTTTCCGCTTACCATTGTAGATAATCCATCAACGATAGAAGATCTTTCATCTTGTCTGTAATCGATAGATACTAATGGCTCTTCTGAGAAACCAAGAATTCCAGCCATTTCGCCTTCAGCAGCTTTCTTTAAAGCAGCATTAACTTCTTCTACAGTAGCTTCTTTTTTAACTTCAACAACTAAGTCAGTGATTGAAACTGTTGGAGTTGGAACTCTTACAGCCATACCATTTAACTTACCTTTTAATTGTGGTAATACTTTAGCAACTGCTTGAGCAGCACCAGTTGAAGTTGGGATCATGCTTTCAGCACATGCTCTAGCTCTTCTTAAATCAGAGTGAGGTGCGTCAAGTACGTTTTGATCTCCAGTGTATGAGTGAATTGTAGTCATTAATCCACTTACAATTCCGAATTCGCTGTCAAGAACCTTAGCAAATGGTGCTAAACAGTTTGTAGTACAAGATGCATTTGAAATTATGTGATGTTCTTCTGGCTTATAGTCACCTTCGTTTACACCAAGAACAATTGTAATATCTTCTTTACTTGCAGGTGCAGAAATTAATACTTTCTTAGCTCCTGCTTCAATGTGAGCTTGACAAGCTTCTTTAGTTCTGAAGAATCCAGTACACTCAAGTACGATGTCTACTCCATTTTCCCAAGTGATATTCTTAGGATCTCTTTCAGCGCTAATTTTTATTTCTTTACCATTAACTACGATAGCACCCTCTTTTGCTTCTACAGTTCCATTGAACTTACCGAAACATGAATCATACTTTAATAAGTGAGCTAATGTAGCTGGGCTAGTTAAATCGTTAATTCCTACTACTTCAAGAGAATCAGCATACTTATCTACTAATACCTTGAAACAACTTCTTCCTATTCTACCAAAACCATTAATACCAACTTTAATCATTTTGTTACCTCCTATGAATGTAATAGTTCTTTATTTTAATTTCATTTAAACAAATTTAGTTTTCTAAATATAATTTTCTTCATTAGAAGAAATAATATTCATTATTTCATTAGCACATCCCTGATCAATAACTAGAACACTTTTTTTTCTTCCTTGCTCAACTGCAATGATAGCTTCGCTTTTGTGTTTTCCTCCAGCTATTGCAATTAAATGTTCAATCTTTTGAAGATCTTCACCTTGAATACCAATTGTAGGGGTGCAATATACTGTGCTGCCATTTTTGTTGAAATAAATCCCAAAGGCTTCTCCAACAGCACCTAACTTATGTAATTGTTCAATTGTTTGTGATTCTAATTCTCTTCTTCCTGCCATTTCATCTGCTCTACCGATTCCATAAACCAGTATATCTGTTTCTCTTATTTTTTCAATTGTTTCACATATACTTTTTTCTTTTAACATAGTTTCTAGAGCTATACCGCTCATACTATCAGGTGCATATAGAAGTTTATAATTACCGTGAAGCTTGTTGCTTAATTCTGCGGCTAGAGTGTTAGATTGAATTTCAACCTTCTTCCCTATACCTCCTCTTGCTGGCAACACAAGAATATCTTTATACTTAGTAGATTCATCAAAATTATCAACGAAAGCTTTAATACTGTTTCCACCTGTAAGGGCTATGCTAATGTTATCATTCATAATAGTTTTGCAGTAACTAGCACTTGCTCTTCCCATCTCACCTATTACCGATGGATCTTCTTCGCAATCACCAGGAACTATTATTACTTTTTTTATATTTAAATATTTCTGGATTATTTCTTCTTTTTCACTTAATCCTTCAATATCCTTTAACAAGTCTTTAAGTTCATTCAAAATCCCTTTTCCTTCTTGAGTGAGATACATTCCACTATTTTTGACAGAAATAAAATTTGAATTCTTCATTTGTTCAACTTCATTCCTTATGGTTCTCTCTCCAAGACTAGTTTCTTGAGCTAACATTCTTCTTCCTATGGGTTCATAGAAGTTTATTGTTTTTAAAATATTATACCTTCGATGGAGTAATTCAGGTAACTCCGGCAATATCTTATTTGCTAAATCTTGTAGATTCATAATATAAACACCTTCTGGGACTTATTTTGTCCCTCTACTTAATTATTGTTCCCACTTATATTATAATACATTTAAAAATTATTTCAACGTTTTTTTGCAAAATTTATCTAAAACCTTTTTCTTTTGCTCGTGCTAATTATCCCCAACTCCTCTCTATACTTTGCTACAGTTCTTCTAGATATCTTAATTCCTTGGTCACATAACATTTCACAAATAACATTATCCGAGTAAGGCTTCTTTTTATTTTCACCATTTATGATGTTTTTTATTATACTTTTTATTGATTTTGCAGAACTCTCTTCTTTATCATAATTGCTTTTTAACGAAGCACTAAAAAGCTCTTTAAAAGCAATTACTCCTTTAGGTCCTTCTAAGTACTTATTTTTAACAGCTCTACTAATGGTAGATTCATGTAAATTTAATTCTGTAGCAATTTCTTTTAAAATCATTGGCTTAAGATATCTATCACCTTTTAAGAAGTACTCTTTTTGTTTTTCAACTATCTTTTCACTCACTTGATAAAGTGTACTTTTTCTTTGATCAATTCCCTTAATTATATTTAATGCTTCACTTATTTTTTCCTTAACATATTTCTTTTCTTCATTCTTTGCATTTTCATTATTAATGATGTTCATATACAAATTATTTATTTGGAGATTTGGCGCATTTCTCTCATTCAATAATATAACTAAGTCTCCATTTATATTCTTAATAAAAACATCAGGGGTTATATATACTATCTTTTCACCAGTATAAAATCCTCTAGCTGGCTTTGGCTCAAGTTTTTTTATAATATCTCCGAAATCTTGAGCTTCATTTATTTTTATTCCATATATTTGGGATAATTCCTTATATTTATTACTAGCTATTAAATCCAAATGGTTATCAATAATTTCAAAGAGTACTTCATTTGAGTATTCTTTGTTTTTTAACTGTATCTTTAAACATTCTTTTAAATTTCTGGCACCGATACCTATTGGGTCCATACTTTGAAGTATTTTTATACACAACTCATACTCATTCTCTTTTATCTCAAAACTTTCTAATAACTTTTCTACATCAACATTTAAGTATCCTTTTTCATCAATATTATGTATTAAGTACTCTATAATTTCACTATGTTGTTTAGATAGATTTAAGTTTTTAAGTTGTAATAATAAGAACTCATACAAACTCTCTTCCTTACTTATAAAATTTAATGGAGAAACATAATCATTATTGTAATCTATCTTTTCATATTTATTCTTCTCATACCTCCCAAGACTATTTACAAATTCCACCATCTCTTCAGTGTCATTATTTTCTTTTTCCAACAAAGGATTTTCTTGTATTTTTTCTTCAATAAATTCTGTTAACTCTAAAGAAGAAAATTGTAATATGTCTATAGATAATTTCATCTGTTGCGTTAATACCAATTTTTGTTCTTGAGAAACATTTAAATTAACATTTAAATCCATTAAAGCACCACCCACACCCTATGATTTAACATTCAAAAAACTCTTACATCTTACTTTAATATAAACATATTATCTCCCTTTATTCAACACCCTATATTTTTTCTTGTTATAAAAGTTTAATGATTCAAATGAAAAATATAAGCCACGGACAAAAACCCTTCTCCACTCTCAACTTCCAACTCTCAACTTCCAACTCTCAACTAAAAAAACACGGCAATCGCCGTGTTTTTTATTATCTTGATCCTTTTTCGTAAGGAACACCATCCGCACGTGGTGCTGTTGTTTTTCCAACAAGACCTGACAACGCAAGCATTGTAAGTACATATGGTAAACTTGAATATATTTCAGTAGGTAAATTCCATCCAAAACCTTGCGCTTTTATTTGGAATGCCTCTGCAAAACCAAATAATAGACATGCAAGCATTGTTCCTCTTGGCTTCCAGTTACCGAATATCATAGCAGCAAGAGCGATAAACCCTTTACCTGCTACCATTCCATTACTGTATATACCAGCAATACCTATTGAAAGTGCTGCTCCACCAAATCCAGCTAATGCACCAGAAATAGCAACACATAAATATCTCATTGAATAAACATTAATTCCTAATGTATCAGCTGCTTTTGGATGTTCTCCAACAGATCTGATTCTTAATCCTAATGGTGTCTTATAGATTACGAATGTAGATACCGAAACTAATATAAGCGCAAATATTACAAACCAGTTTAATCCACCAATAAAATCTCCTAGATATTCTCCAATACCAGGTATTTTATATAAACCATTAATTAACCATTTAGGTAAACCTGGAAGAGTAGCAACACTATCTGTTTGCCCACCTTTTCCAAATAAAGTTTGAATTAAAAATGCACAAAGGGCAGAAGCAAATAAGTTAATAGCTGTACCAGATATAACTTGGTCTGCTTTAAGTGTTATACTTAAGAACGCATGTAATAATGATAAAATTGCACCTGCTAATATAGCACCAATTAATCCTAACCATGCGTTACCTGTTTTAAAAGTTACCCACACGGCGAAGAATGCACCAATTGTCATCATACCTTCAAGACCTATATTAACTACACCAGATCTTTCTGAGAATACGCCTCCTAGACCTGCAAAAATTAGAGGAGTAGCCATTCTCATTGTAGCAGCTAATAGAGCAACAACAAATATTAAAATACTATCCATTTACAATTGCCCCCTTTTTCTTTCTTTTCCCAAGCCATCTATAAACAAAATCTATAGCTACGAAGATTATTATGATTGCTTGTATTAAAGAAATAATCTCCTTTGGGATCCCATTTATTTGTAAAGTTCTTGAACTTGCTCTTAATGCACCAAATAATATAGCTGAAGCTATACACGCTATTGGATTATTTTTTGCAAGCAACGCAACTGCGATACCATCAAATCCGTATCCTGGTAGATTAACATAGTCAGTTATGTTATGAGCAGTACCTGCAACTTGCATTGCACCACCTATACCAGCAATTGCACCTGAAATAACCATTGAAAGCACTGTATTCTTAGCAATGTTTATTCCACCATATTCAGCACCATGAGGATTAATACCAACAGCTCTTAACTCATATCCCATTGTTGTTTTCCAAAGTAGTATATAAGCTAAAACTGCAAATAAAATAGCTATAGCTATAGCCCAACTTCCTCTACTCAACAACACATCAATTTTTGGTATTTGAGCACTTGCTTGAATATCGTAAGTTTTAGCAGCATTTGGTATTCCAAAGGCAGTTCTTAAAACTATGAAGTTTATTACATATAAAGCTATATAGTTCATCATAATAGTGTTAACAACTTCATTAGCACCTATCTTAGCTTTTAAATAACCTGGAATTGCTGCCCAAAGTCCTCCAAATACAATACCCGCTATAACCATTAAAGGTATATGTATGAACATTGGCAACCCAGGAATCATACCTACAAGAGCCGCTCCAACCATACCTAGAACAAATTGCCCCTCAACTCCAATATTAAACAATCCAGTTCTAAATGCTAATGAATGGGCTACCCCAGTAAATAATAATGGCGTTACATAAATTAATGTATCTAGCACTTTTTTATTATTACCAAAAGCTCCTTTCCAAATATTATCAAACAACTCAATAAAAGCTTTCGGGTAATCTAAAAGTGAAAACTCAGGCTTTGCCCATATTACGAAGAATACTGCAACAAAAATTGAAATAAGAATTGATAGTAGCGGGAACGCTAATGCTTTGACATTCTTCATTAAAGGAGATTCTTTTACTTCAGTTTTTTTATTGCTCATTTGATTCCCCTCCTTTCATTTCATCTAGTGTTCCACCAGCCATAAGAATTCCTAGCTTTTGTTCATTTGCATCTTTTCTATCAAGAATACCAACTATTTCTCCATCATACATAACAGCTATTCTATCAGATAATGCTAATACTTCATCTAATTCTAAGGAAACTAATAGGACACCTTTTCCATTATCTCTTTCTTGAACTAATCTTTTATGAATATATTCTATAGCTCCAACATCTAGACCTCTAGTAGGCTGTGCAGCAATTACTAGATCAGGGTTTTTACTAATCTCTCTAGCTGCTATAAGTTTTTGTTGATTTCCTCCTGATAGAGCACCAACATGAACATCAATACTAGGTGTTCTAACATCAAATTCTTCAACTAATTTTCTACAGTGATCTTTTATTGCTTCATACTTCATTTTCATTCCTTTAGAGAATTGCTTATGATGATACTTACCTAATACAGCATTCTCAAATAATGAAAATTTAAGTATAAGACCTCTTTTATGTCTATCTTCTGGAATATGTGCTAATCCAGAATCTGAAATTTCTCTAGGAGTCTTACCAAAAATATCTTTTCCACTTAAAGTTATTTCACCTTTAACTGCTTTTCTAAGACCTGTAAGCACTTCAATTAATTCTGATTGACCATTTCCATCAACACCAGCTATTCCAAGTATTTCGCCACTACGCACTTCTAAACTTAAATTATTAACAGCAGCTAATCCTCTGTGATCGTTAGCAGTAACATCTTTGATCTTTAATATAGCATCTCCAACTTTTGCTTCTTTCTTATCAACAACTAAGTTTACTTTTCTTCCTACCATTAATTCTGCAAGTTGATCAATATTTGTCTCTTTTGTATTAACTGTACCTGTCACTTTACCTCTTCTGATAATAGTAACTCTATCACTCATGCTCATTACTTCTTTAAGTTTATGTGTAATTAATATTACTGACTTTCCTTCTGCCTCAAGATTTTTTATGATTTGCCCTAACTCATCAATTTCTTGAGGTGTTAATACTGCAGTAGGTTCATCTAGAATTAAAATTTCAGCCCCTCTATATAGAGCTTTTAATATCTCAACCTTCTGTTGTTGACCAACTGATATATCTTCTATGACAGCATCTGGATCAATCTTAAATCCATATTTATCAGCAAGAGCTTTAACTTCTTCCCTAGCTTTAGCAAGATCTAATTTGATACCAGCTTTTATCTCACTTCCTAGTATGATATTTTCAGTAACAGTAAAATTATGTACCAACATAAAATGTTGATGTACCATTCCTACCCCTAACTTAATAGCATCGTTAGGACTATTTAACTTAACTTCTTGCCCTTTAATTTTAATCTTACCCTTTTCAGGTTGATATAACCCATATAAAACGTTCATTAACGTTGTCTTACCCGCACCATTCTCTCCAAGCAAAACATGGGTTTCACTCTTGCGCAAGTCAAAGTTTACGTTATCGTTGGCAATCGTCCCAGGGAATAGTTTTGTAATGCCAATCATTTCAATGACTTTTTCCATTATATTTCCTCCTCATTATATGTGATAACTTGCATAGTGAAGAAATAGCCAGATGCATTAAATACATCTAGCTATTATTATACCCTTTCATATTTAATGAAACAATGATAAATTTTTTTTAATTTAAGTAAATTTTTAGAAAGTTTTTTGTTTTTATCTTATTTGAAAGCTTTTAACTGTTCTACATTTTCTGGAACAACAATTGTTCCTTCAATGATAGCCTTCTTAGCTTCTTCTACTTTAGTTAAAACATCAGCAGCAACGTGTTCAGCGCTTGAATCAGCAATTCCAACACCCTCTTCTTTTAATCCAAGAGCAGTAACTTGTCCGCCTTGGAATTCACCTTTAGCTATATCGTTAACTACAGTGAAAGTAGCAGTGTCAACTCTTTTGATCATTGAAGTTAAGATAACATCTTTGTACTCAGGTAATGTAGCAGCTTGGTCCATATCTACACCGATAGCCCATACATCTTTTCCAGCTTCTCTTAACTCAGCAGTAGCTTTGAATAAACCAATTCCAACTCCACCAGCAGCATGATAAATAATATCGCATCCTTCATCATAAAGAGCTTTAGCTAACTCATAACCCTTGTTTACATCACCAAAGCTATCAGCATATTTAACAGTATCTCTGTTAACTAGCGCTTTACCAGCTTCTGGATTAACACTCATAACACCAGCAGCAAATCCAAATTCGAATCTATTGATTAATGGGAAATCTTTTCCACCAATGAATCCAATACTATTTGTTTTAGTAGTTAAACCAGCGATAACTCCAACTAAGAAAGAACCTTCGTGTTCTTTAAATACGATTGAGTGAACGTTAGCAGGTTGTGCCTCATAAGCGTTGTCAATTATAGCAATTTTTGCATCTGTATATTTCTCAGACATACCAATAACAGCGTCAGCCATTTGGAATCCTACTGCAAATACAATATCTTTACCATCATCGATTAAAGCTTCTAAGTTCTCAGAGTAATCTTCTTTACTTTGTGACTCGATGTAGTTGTAGTTTACATTAATACTTTCTGCTGCCTTTTTAATTCCTTCGTCAGCAGATTGGTTAAATGATTTATCATTTACTCCACCTTCGTCAGTAACAAGACCAACTTTGATCTCCTCACCTTTTTCTTCAACCTTTGTGTTATTCTTTGCATTATTGTTTGCAGCATTATTTTCAGTGTTTTTCTTTCCACATCCAACGAACCCTGCAGCTACCATAGTGATAGCTAAAGTCATTGCAACAAGTTTTTTATTAAACATGTTTTTCCCTCCTGATTTTTATAATCTTTACCACATTAAATTAATATTCTATAAAAAGTAATAAAATCCTTCTTTATTTTTAAATTTTTATTAATTATTTTAATTTTTGTTACAGAATCTAATTTATGAATTTTCAGTATAATGTAACACATTTTTTCATTAACATACACATTTCGTCAATAATTGATCATGCCAGTTAAATTGTACAACATATTTATTTTTCATTTCAATATTATTATGCATTTTTATTACATTTTTTTTAATATTATATAATAACGTTAGCATATTTCTAAAATAACGATGGCATATTTCTTTTTTTAACATTCTTAACACAGGTAACAAAAACATAATGGACTTTATCTTCTTTTATCTTCAAATAACCCTTATCCTTTAAATACAATATTTTATCCAAAGATAAAATGAGTTAATTATTACTGTCCCAAATAACAATAAGATGTAGTTTCTTAGTTAGCAGAAACATCCATCATTCTCAATTTAAAAAAACACACAAGGTTCCCCTTGTGTGTTTTTTATAACTATCCTTGAATAAATTCAGCTTCTTTTAAAGCTTCAATAGCTTTTTCACCATTTGCTTCATTTACAAGAATCACTGGTCCAGTACATCCCATTCCACTTTCAGAATAAATATCTTTCTTCCAAAGAGCTTTACATGCATCTTCTAAATCTAAAATATCTACACCAGCTATAGAGAATGTTACAACTTCCTTAGGTGGCATTTTAACTTCTTCTTCAGCAGCCGCTGGCTTTTGCTTAGCTAGAAGTTTTTCAATTAATCCATCTAATCCAGCTTTTTTAGCTTTCTTAAATTCATCTCTTGCAACATCTAAAACATTACCTTTTGCACAGTCTGCACAATATTTAATAGCTTCTGCTATTAATGGTGCTCCCGATGCTCTAGATACAATATTTACAAGTTTATCGTAGTCTTTACCAACACCTGGTCCATATCCAGCACCAACTGTTTCGTAGCTTCCACCTGTTGAGAATGAAGATAACATTTTAACGATTATGTTTCCTGTTAATGAATCACAAACCATTACATCTGGAGTTCCGAATAAAAGGTCATTTCCTCTTAATACACATCCACCATCTGCTCTTAATGATTCTGCAAATTCAATCTCATATCCAGCATCTTTAAGATCTTTAAGAATTCTCTCAACTTGTCTAGCACCTTCTATATTTAAGATACCAATTTTAGGATTCTTTATACCATTTGATTTAGCTACCGCGAGTCCAGATATAGCATTCATAACCATACCTTCTACTCTGTTAACTGAAGCAGTTCCAGTTGTAGTAGCTAAGATCATTTCTTTTCCTCTTGCAGGAGTTACAACTTTACCTACTGTAGAAACTCCGATTGGGAAATCAAAGTGTTGAGTAACACATCCTTGAATTTCACCTTTTTCTAGCATAGAAGTCATTACTTTATGTCCTTCTTCTGCATTTTCAACTTCAATAAGCTCTAAGTCTGTTTCAACTTTTGAACCTATTAACACGATATTGAAATCCCTGTATTTTGAAGCTGCTAATTCAGCCGCATTAACCATCTCTTCAGTTCCGTGCTCTGAACCTAATATTGTTAAACCGATTTTAACTTTTTTACCGAATGATCCACTTTTTACACCTTCAGCAATCTCACTGAATACTTCTGCAATCATTGCTTTAGTTTTTTCTTGGCTCATGATATACACCTCTTTTCCTAGCTATATTAGTTTTTCATAAGAAAAGTAGCAAAGTCTTTCATTGCATCTGCAACCATAGATTTAACTTCTTCTTTGCTTATTCCAGATTCCTCAGATACAGCTCCTGGATTCTTCTCAACTAGCATAGATACTCCGTCGAAAAGATTAGTCATTCTTCCTAAGAATAAACTTCCTTTACCAATTATCATGTAGTTATCTAATTCACCTGCTACTATTTTATCGTTACCGTGTCCACAGATTGGTACTCCTGATGGAATATGTCCTTGTGTAGGCGCAAATCCTTCATATCCGTGTTTAGTTATAAATTCTTTTAATTCTTTTTTATCTAATTGTCCGTTTTTAACAGCTAATGCACCAATCATTTTATAGTTCTGAGTAGGTACATCTCCAGCTCCAGCTGGTGCTGTAATTTCAGATGTTTGCATTTCTGGTGAGAATTTATTAACATCAGTGATTTTCATATCCATACTGTTTAATGGATTTAAGACAAGTGCTTCTAAAACTGCTTGTGGTGAAGAACCATGCCCAACTGTATGTCTACCAACTGCATCAGTTCTAACAATTGGGTTAATACCATCATTTTCTGATATTAATAGTGCAAATCCACCAAGAACATCTTCCATAACTGGCATTTCTTTTGCAATATGTGATTTACCATTCATTCCTAATTTAGCAGTACATCCACCAGCAACTATCATAACATGCTTGAATGTTCCCGCTTTAACTAAACTAGATGCATTTAATAAAGCATGAGCTGGAGCAGCACAGAATCCTCTAACATCACTACCGTTAGCTGAAGTTAATCCAACAACTTCTGCGATTGCTTTAGCCATGTTTCCTCCGCCTCTTTGGTTCATATCACCAATTGCTGTTTCAGAACACTCTATAACGTATCCAATTTCTTCAACTGGAACGTCTAACCCATCTAATAAGTGAGCAGCAGCAAGCACTCCTGAAGCTTTACAAGCTATGTTCTCTAAGATAAACTCAGCGTTTAAGTTTTCATCAATATCATGAGCTTTTCTAACACAACCGATTAACTCTCCGTTATTGTATAATCCTTCAGCACCTTTATTTTCAACTAAGTCTTTAATTTTAGAAATTTCTTCACCTTCACCTAATTGAGAAACTTTATCTTTCAAAAGTTTATGCTCTTCTAATTTCACTTTAACAGCACTTAAGTAATCATTTTCTAAAAGAACTAAGTCAAATACGTCACATATTTTCATTAATCCGTAGAATTCGTCTTGTGGCATTATTTCTCCGAATTTACCGAATCTTTTAGCACCTTCAACATTCTTATCGAACCAAGGTTTTGGAGTAGCTGCTAATTCATCTGGAGTCATGTTACCAATGTAAACTTGGTTTGGAGCGTATCCAACAACACCTTCGTAATCTTTAATATGATTCTTAAGAGTTTTTAAGTACTCTGAATCTGGATTTGTTATTCTCTCTGTCATTTGTGTAGTTCCATTATGGATGATCATATCTGGAGTATTCACAAGAACATAAGAAGATTTCTTTATTACTGCATAACTCATATTAACTTCCTCCTTAAAATCTTAATACTTTAAAATTTTTAGTAGTTTATGTAAAAAAGATATATCTATTTGATTTATCCCCTTTACGCAAATTACTGTAATATAATTGCGAGAGGGACGTCTCCCTCTCACATATTATATGGAACGTCTTCCAATTTTATTTTACTCGAATACTACCTGACCATCAACTTCAGTTGTTAAAGACTCAAGAGCTTTTTTAACTAACTTTTCTCTTACAGCGTATTCTTCTTTCTCAGTTAATGATGGATCTCCTAATGGGTAAGGAATTGCAATTGTTGGAATAATTCTGTTAGCTCCAACAGTAAGAGATACTGGAGTAATAGTACACATGTGTGTAACCGGTATTCCTGCTCTCTCGATTTCTTTAACTAACGTTGCTCCGCAACGTGTACAAGTTCCTCACGTAGAAGTTAAGATTACAGCATCAACACCATCAGCTAATAATTCCTTAGCTGCTTCTTCTCCGAACTTCTTAGTTGAAGCAACAGCAGTACCGTTACCAACAGTTGAATAGAAGTATCTGTGAAGCGATCCGATTTTTCCTTCTTTCTCGAAGTTTCTTAATACATCTACAGGGATAACTCTATCTGGATCTTGATTAGCATATACAGGGTCATGACCGCCGTGAGCTGTTTCAAATTCTCCTTCTTTTAAGTCCATGATACCTTCAATATCATATTTACCAATTTTAGATGCACTTGAAGATTCAATGTGATCTGGGTTTCCAGCAGGAACAATTCCTCCAGAAGTTACAATAGCAATCTTAGCTTTTGTAATATCTTTGATTGCAGCACATGGCTCAACTCTATCAAAGTCTGGCATTGGGAACTCAGTAGTGAATTCTTCACCTTTAAGTTTTTTAACAAGCATGTTTACTGCTCTCTTAGCTCCTCTTTCAGTAGCAAAGAAGTTCTTTCTGATTCCTCTAGAAATATATCCTTCTTCTTCTGGTGCTCCAATTTCCTCACCTTTAGCTAATTTAACAGCTAATTTAGCCATTCCTGGAAGAGCTTTTCTCATTCCAGCAGCACTGTTACCAGTTTCGTAAACATAAGTAAATTTCTTGTACATATCTGAACCTGGGTTCTCTTTGTACATTGCAGTCATCGCTGGGATTCCTAGAACCTCTTTAACCGCTTTACATACAGATCCACAAGCAACACCATATCTACCAGCGTTAAATGCAGGTCCTGCAATTACCATATCTGGCTCATATCCTTTAATTAAGTCTAATACTTTAGGAAGAGCTTCTTCCATATTCTCACCGAAGTAAGAGTCTCCACATATTACTGTAGCAACAATTTCCATATCCTCACCTTGAGCTTTGAAAGCACCGTTTAATCCCATACCAGGACCAACAAATCCTTCTCTTACCTCAGGTTCAATGTGAGCCATCTCTTCTCCACCGATACCAGCGTAGAATTGATTTATATAATGAACTACTTTAATCATAGCTATTCCTCCTATTCTGGAATGTGTTTATTGTATTATAGTGAATATTTTCCAAACTCGTTTCTTACACCTTTAACTTCTTCAACGATTTCGTCAATATCTAATACCATTTCCATCATTCCACATTGCTCATCGTAAACACCAGCATCAGCAGCTTCTTTAATTTCGTCTTCAACAACGTGATAAACAGATAATCCTAAAGCAACACCTGCTAAAGGTCCTGCGAAAGTTGGGTCTCCAGCAGAAACAGTTTCAGCAGATAATCCAGCAGACTCTGCTTCAGCTCCACCGATTACTACAACTACGTTTTCTGCACCATGCTTTTCAGCTAAATCTTTAACTCTTTGTTGGATCTCCAGATCCATTGCACCTGCAGCTGTTCAGACAAAACACTCTGTTGATGCAAATAAAACTTCAGCTCCTGCAGATTCACATACAGCTTGAATAGCTGGGCCTGGTATACCATCTCTATCTCCGATTGCAATAATCTTCTTATCTTTTAACATTGATAATACCTCCATTTTTAAGTTATAAGTTTTTTTAATTTATTTAACAGTTTAAATTACTGATTTTCTTTCTATTAGAAACCTTTTGCAGTTAAGTAGTGGAAACCTACTTCACTTGTAGCACCTGTAATAACCTGAATTTCAGCTTCAATTGAACCATCTTCTCTTAATGACTCATGGTTTGCTCCAGCAATAATATTAGCTGCTTCAGCATGCCCAATAATTTTATCCATCTTAGGTAATATAATTACTTCATTAGCATTACCGTTAGTTACAACAGCATCAGCTTTTGGAGTAGAATCAGCTAATGATTGAGAACTTCCATCTTGACCTGCATACTCATCAGTAAGTAGTACAGTTTTGATTCCCTTATCAGTGATTTTGTTACAGTTCATAACTAAGTCAGCATCAGGATTACCGAAACCTTCTTCAGAAACTACTGCTGCATCTGCTCCTAAGTATTCAAGAGTTTTAGCTACCCAGTCAGATGATCTTTGCTTATCAGCAAGATATACATTCTCATTAGTAACAATACATCCGATAAAGTTGATATCTTTTCCGTGTCTTTCATATAACTCTTCAATTACTGGGTGATTCATGTGTACGTATGTTGGGTTCTTATCACATGCTGATACACAGTTACCACTTACAACCGCACCATCAAATGGCTCTGTTGGATACATGATTGTTGGAATAATTTTCTTACCATCAACTCCATAAACATAAGTGTCATGTAAAAGACCTTGAGTCTGGATCATGTATACATAAACTACCTTAGGCAGCTCTGGATACTGTTTTACTTGTTCTAAAAGAGGTAAAGTTTCAAATGTTTTCACTTCGTCTGGTTCAACATTTTTACCTGCTTTTCCAAGGTATGTAGCCGCTTTAAATCCAATCATTCTGATTGCATCTTCATGATTGTGTTGATTAATCCCCTCTTTAGGCTCTGCTATGATAACTAAGTTATTAGTTTTTGAGAAAGGTGTATATTTAGCTCCCTCTCCTGTCATATCTATGATACCCTCTTGGAATCCAACAATTTTACCTGTTGTTACTACTGCTGCACCTTTAAGAACATGAGTTCTACCAGAACCTACTGTGTCAACTTTGCTGATGAATCCAGGGAATATTCCACCGTTTCCTTCAACTTTAACTCTTGGCTCAACTACATCCTTTACAGGTATTATTCTTACACTTTCACCTGGTCTAGCTATATCGAAATCTATGCTTGCGACTCTTTCATCTCCACCGATTTCAGCTAAAAGCTCTTCTTTATTAACATAAAGAACTCCATTTTCAACCTTTGTTTCAGCGCCAAACTGAATATCTTGAATAAATATATTACCAATCTCTAGACGCATAAAGGTCCACCTCCTAGAATTATACTCGTTGTTTGCTCATATTTTAAATCCAAAAGAACTTTGTCTCTTGAAAATTTAACTATAGTTTTTCGTAGTACTCTTTAATAAACCCTTCAACATCAGCTAAGTTTGTGATCTTGTCTGGAGTAATAACTGCATCTCTTTCTCCATTGTTGTATATGATCATTGTTGGAAGACCTAAAACTTTTTGTTTTATAGCAAGTCTTCTAGCTCCTGAAATGTTTAAGCTTGCAAATTTGATTTTGTCACCATATTTCTCAGCTAATTCGTGAACTCCAGGCATAAGTTGTTTACAGATTTCACACTTATCTCCCCAGAAGTCAACAAATACTGGCATTGCTGATTCTAAAACCTCAGTTTCAAATATTTCTTGATTATCTTTTCCGATTTCTAACATCATTACTACCTCCTAATATATAAATATATTTTATTATTAACATTTTTAATATTCTTACTCTTTTTTAATGACTAGATACATAATGTTCTGCTTGAGTAGCCGCAATAGCTCCATCAGCACAAGCTGTAATTACTTGTCTTAAAGTCTTTTCTCTTACGTCACCAGCAACAAATACTCCTGGGATATTAGTTCTCATCTCAGTATCTGACATAATTTCTCCTCTTTCATTCATTTGAACTTTACCTTCAAATAACTTTGAGTTTGGAACAAATCCAACAAATACGAAACATCCTTGAACTTCTAGCTCAGACTCTTCACCAGTTTTCTTGTTCTTTAATTTTAATCCACCAATAATTCCATCATCATCAATAGCCTCTTCAACAACAGTATCCCAAATAATATCTATTTTATCATTAGCGAATACTCTCTCTTGAACTGCTTTGTTAGCTCTGAATTCATCTCTTCTGTGGATAACAGTTACTTTTTCAGCAAACTTTGTTAAGTATAAAGCCTCATCTAAAGCTGAGTCTCCTCCACCAACAACTGCAACATCTAACTCTGTAAAGAAATCAGCATCACATGTAGCACAGTAAGATATTCCTTTACCTCTAAGTTCGATTTCATTCTTGAATCCACCTAATCTTGGGTTAGCTCCAGTAGCAATTATGATTGTTTTCCCTTGATACTCTCCACTTCTACCAATTAAAGTTTTAACTTCACCTTCAAGTGTCATATCAACAATTTCATCTTTAATAAATTCTGCTCCGAATTCTTCTGCTTGGCTTCTCATTCTTTCGATAAGCTCAGTAGTTCCACCTTCAATAGCTCCAGGGTAATTTTCCATTTCTGAAGTAGTCGCTGCTTGTCCTCCATACTTTGCTCTCTCTAATATCAATGTGTTCATTCTTGCTCTTCCACCGTATAGAGCTGCTGCTAATCCTGCTGGTCCACCACCAATTATAATAGTATCATAAATTTGTGACATGGTTTTTGCCTCCTTTTTAATTCAATGCATGGTTAATTAAATCATAATCTATAACTTGAAAATCATATTTCACAGCTTCAATATATTCTGGGATAGGCTTGAAACTTAAGAACTTTTCTAAAGTTGCAATACTACTTTCCATCAATATCAGCGACTCCATATCGCAGTTAGTTTCTTTTTCATAAGAAACACAAATTGTTCTATATGGTGTCTCGTTCGGTTTCACACTACTCATCAAAGGATGTGTTAAAAGTCTATGCCCTAAGTGAATCATATCTCTCACCTTTTTATATACTTCCCTAACATCACCTTCAATATAAACACTTTCGTGACTTTTCTTAAAATTTTCAAAACTCAACGGGTTATTTGTTACAATTATTAGTTTTTCAATCATATTTTACTCCCATTTAATTTTTTTTAAAATATTATTATGTACTACTGTTCTATTTTTTATGTTTTTTTGCATTAAAAAAAGACATTACAAAAGTTCCTTTGCCTTTTGCCCTGTCTTGGTACCTGAGAGATTTACTCCTTCGGTGCTGATTCACAGCTTTCCAGAGATATGTCCATACGTGATTCCTTTGCCTGAGATTTTCATGCATGTTCGGCAAAACTTGCATTTGTTCCTTCGGCTATCAGTCTTACACTGATTATCTCCCACATATATCATCCATAACATTTATTTTTTTTTCATTGCAATACTTATCTCAATTGTTTTACAATTCGTATTATACAGTATCGTAAGGATTATTTCCACATTTTTTTTAAGATTATTGAATTTATTTTTTCAATAGGATTCATTTTAAAATTTTAAAATCAACTTTTATAAAACAACCCGAATCTTCATTAAGAAAATCCGAGTTTTAATCGTTCAAAGAATAATAATTTTAATAATAAAAGCACAATAAATCCCTACATAAACCTTTGTTATATAGCCTTTCTAAAGAGGATAATTTTCTAAATCATTCTAAGAAAATGAACTTACATTATTTTCTACAAAAACTTTCATACTTTTTTAAAATTCGCATTTAATCTTATATTCCTTCTGAAGCTCCACTACTCCCAAAAAATCCACTGTCATTTTTAGACATTTTTTTCTTTTTTTATTTTTATTAATACCTCTAAACCAAACTAGCCTCTATTTCATCCCAGGAAAACCAATTTGCCTTAATGCTTCATAAACAATTATATTTGCTGTATTAGATAAATTTAAAGATCTTGTAGTAGTTTCTACCATAGGAACTCTTATACAATTTTCTTTATTGTTTTCTCGTATGTAATCAGGTAACCCACCGGACTCTCTTCCAAAAACCAAAAAATCACCCTTTTCATATTGAACTTGAGTATAGTCCTTTTCACCCTTAGTTGTACAGAAATAAAAATTAGCTTCAGGGTATTTTCCTCTTAACTCTTCGTAACTATCGTGTTCTTCAATCTTTACATTTTTCCAATAGTCTAACCCAGCTCTTCTTACAGCCTTTTCATTAATTTCAAAACCTAATGGCTTGATAAGATGAAGAGTACAATTTGTTAAAACGCATGTTCTGCCTATAGCCCCTGTATTATGCGGTATTTCCGGTTGAAATAATACTATATTAATATTCATTTTTCCCTCCAATTTATATACAAAGAACAAAGAATAAAGAACAAAGAACAATTATGGTTAATATTCTTCATGCTTCAGAATAACTACATTTTAATAAAGCTGTGACATATCCATATGTATCTTTGCTCAAAGTTTAATTGATTCATTTGTATTTTGTTTTTATTTAGATTCTTAACTTTACTTTTAATTATATACTTAAACCAATTGATATTAAATGCTATTTTGCAAAACTTTCATTGTTTGTTACATATTTTGAAATAATACACTAAAAAAATATCTTCTTAATTCCGTGTGCCACTCCATCTTCATCATTACTTAAGGTTATAAAATCAGCATGTTTTTTAATTTCTTCTGTTCCATTTCCCATTGCCACACTTAAACCAGCATATTTCAACATTGAAACATCATTATTACTATCACCAAAAGCAACAATTTCATCTCTACTTATTCCATAGTGAGCAGCTAATATCCCTATTGAATTCCCTTTAGAAACTCCTTTTTTCATAACTTCAAAGTTTTTTTCATGGGAATATACAACTTCAATATTGGGATTTTCACTTAGCTCACTTCTAATTTTTCTTATTAATTCAATGTCTTCATTCATTCCTACAGTTTTCATAATCTTATTTTCATTTACCTTTAATGTCTCTTTCCAATTTTTCACCATATGGAATTTTACTTTAAATCTTTCATCTCCAGCGAATTCATTATATTTCTGATAAAATATAGCTGAATTCACCATTTTTTCAGTATAAATTGTATCTATTGAATAAAAGTGAGGATTAATATTATTTTTTTCCATTATTTCTAAAGCAAACATACCATTTTCATATCCTAAATGACTCTCATATATTTCATTTTGATCCTTATCAATCACCATAGCGCCATTTGATGCAATTACATCCACCTTTTCACCTATTAAGTTAGCAAAAAACTTTGCAGATATTAATAATCTCCCTGTGCATACAGCAATGATAACGCCCTTATCCTTTATTTTCCTTAAGTATTCTTTATTTTTTTCACTTATTCTTTTATCCGTAGTTAGTAGCGTCCCATCCATATCAAGACATATCATTTTATATTTCATTTTATTCTCCTAATACAATCCTAATAATTGTGTCAATAAATATCCCTAAGTGTTCTCTTACATATCTATTAATTGCTTTATAGTGAGCCTTTGATGAATATTCATTTTTTATTCCATATGATTCTTCATAGCCCAGTCTTACTATCTCCATCATGGCATTTCTCAAATCTTGATTTGATATTTTTTCCGAAAACTCAACTTCCGATTCACTAATACCCTTTTTAATTTTGACCCTTTTCAATCTTTTTAATGCATAGTAATACATTTGAGATGGACTATTGCTTTTCATTATTGCTACTCGTTTAAAAACATCATATAGTAATTTCACAAGAATAAAAAATATCAATATTTTTAAAAGAAGATACAAATTATCATTACTCTCTTTTTCATTATTGTCTGAACTAGCATCAAAGTCTTCAAACTCCTTTTTAATAGTATCTATATCCAATACATCACTTGACTCTTGCTTTTCATCGTAATTATTATTAACAATTACTTCGTCATCTTCATCCTGCCCCACTTCACTTCCAGTAGCTTCAACCACAATCCAGATATCATCTTCCGGATTAACTAATACCTCAACCCAAGCATGTGCATTATCTGTATTGACAAAATACTTTCCACCCGTCCCCATATTTTCTTGTTTATAAAAGGCATTATTTTGATCAACTTTAAATCCCTCACAATATCTAGTTGGAATACCAGCTATTCTTCCCATAACTGCCATTGCAGTTGCATAGTATGTGCAATAACCTTTTTTCTCTTCAAACAAGAAATAATCAACAAACTCATGTTCATCCGGAATTTCACCTACTTCCAAAGTATATGGATAATTATTTTTTAAATAAGTTCTAATCTTGCTTATTTTTTCGTATGACGAATTCGCTCCCTCAATTACTTCGTATGTTAGGTTATAAACTCGTTCACTGATATTTGATGGCAGCTGAAGATATTCGCTGTAATCTTCAAGTATTATGAGATTATTAATCTGAGTTTTGTCATCATTACCTATATACCCTTCGTTTTCCATATATTTTTCAGTATACTTGCCAGTAATATTTTGATTTTTTATTATTTCAACAGGTATAGAATATTTAAACTCACTAACCGATTCTTTTTTTAATTCCGAAAAAATTTCTGATAATATCTCACCCGTTTCTTTTGATTTTAATTCAATTTTCTTAGCTTTATATTCCCTAGTACGCTCATCTTCTTTCAGTATACTTGTACTATTTTCATCATAATAAATATGATCATTGATCATATACTCTTCTGAAAATCCAGGACTAAAAACACTTCTAGTTTTAAAGTCTTTATCATATTTTATTTCGATTATTTCAGCCTCTTTTTTATCAAAATTCTTTAAAGCGTCCCAATTTTGTTTTTTATTTTTCATTTTTACATAGGAAGTACCTCCATTAAACCAATACTCTCCATCGTAAGAACTCTTACTAAAAGATTTTAGGTATTTTACACTATATCCTTTTATCTCAATAATTCTCTTATTATATTGCTTTATTTTTCCACCTAATTTATTTTTTCCGCCTCTACTTGCATCTGAATACCTATAAACATCACTATATGATATTTTAAGTACTCCTTTTATAGGTGCATACTCATTATCAATAAAACTATGAATACCAAAAAATTCTTTTCCATAAATTTCAGAGGGTAATATCCTAACAGTGACCCCTATAAATACAGCTATTACAACCATCCAAGCTATTAGTGAGGTTTCTCTATTCCTCTTAAAATCCTTTAGTACAGGAATAACATTTTCTATCATATAGAGCAGTGTACCAACCATTAAAAATATTATTAAATATTTCTTAATTATTTGTGTGCCATTTTGATACCACAGTATTAAAGCTAAAAACATATTAAACCAAACTAGACTATTCCGCTTTATATTAAAGCCTAAAGTTACTATACTGAGAGTAATCAAAGCACAAAAGACTAATAACGTCCAACGGAATTCTGTATAATTAATAACTTGACTATAATAATATTTATCATAGAGAATATGCAATTCTTCAATAAACCTAAGTATCCCCCCTAACATATCACTCCCTTTGATAAATAAAGATACTTCAACCAAAAGCGCTAATACTACCAAAGCACATTTTTTCCGTCTACTTTTAATAATTTTACTCATGAATCTTTGAATAAGAAATACACTTAAAACCCCTATAAGCAATTCATAATATATAATTTCTTGAACATTGTAATATTCAATATAGCATACTCCTATAATCGCTATATTGATAAATACCAACACCCCAAGAAAAGCTTCTAAATATCTTTTCATTGCGCTTCTCCTTATATATCCCCTTATTAATAACTATAAACTCTATTCCATTCATCTATTTCTTTTTTATCCACAAGACTTTGATATTCTATGGTTTCTATTCCAAAAGTTCTTAATAATTCTATGTTTTTCTCATTGCTATCATTATGAAACATGGTAACTTTATATCCATTGTCTTTTAGATTTATTAATGAATTTTTTAATTTTTCATCTACCTTTATAGTAATTACGCCTATCCACCCTCTAAAAGGCACTTTATTAATTTTATTATCAATAAATTCATTAAATTCTTCTTCCCCATCAGATTTTGTATTTTTAAAAAACTCTGCAGTTTCATCAAAAACAGTTTTATCTACTAAATAAAACTCTTTATCTTCCATTGAATTAATTGATATGTTACAACGTATTTCTCTTTTTAGTAAGTTATACATTAAAGACATTGCAAAATCCACCATACTCTCCTCTTCATCCAAATTCTCCATATTTTCTTTATTCATATTTATAAATAAGAAAACTTCATTTCCTTCAATTTTTTCATAGTTTTTAACTAATAAAGTATCATGTTTAGCACTTGCTTTCCAATGAATTCTCTTAATGTCGTCTCCTGGCATATATTTTCTAATATCTTTTACTAAATTTCTATCTTCAACCCCGTTTTTACTTAGTATATATGCATCTAAATATTTAGATCTAGTATTTATTTCTTCAAAAATCTCATATATTACTGGATATACATGAATTTCCCCTTCGTTTGATTCTTTCTTATTGACCTTGAAAATTCCAAAAGGGTCTCCAATTTCATAATCTATTTCCCCTATTTTATAAACACCTCTATATTTGAATGCTACTTCCTGTTTTATTCTTTTAGTATCTCTTTCTCCTAGGAAAAGACGCACCTCTTTACTTGCTCCATCAACATAACTAAATTGAAAAGATTTCATCAATACGTTAATCAAAGGTGTCCTTGTATCACTACACACAGTCTGGTTAATTATTACTTTTTCATTGATTACAGTTTTTGTTAAATCGAAATCTAGATAACATGATAAACTTTTCTTTGCGTGAAATACATACCACAGTGAGAATATAATAATACATACCATTGTATAGAATATACAATAGGGTAGTTCCCCTCCCATAAAGTAAGCAAATATGAACATCACCAAAGTTGCAACAAGAAACTTAACATTAACGACCTCTCTATTTTTCCTTGAATTCATTCCTCTCATAACAGCTCCTTAAATCAAATAATTTTTGGTGCTTCAGTTTTATCCAATATTTTAGTTATTACCTTTCTAGGTGTGAGCCCATTAGCCTTTGCTGATGGAGATATCAATATTCTGTGCGACAATACTTCATACACATGTCTTTTTACATCATCTGTTATAACATAATCCCTTCCTTGTATAAAGGCATTGGCACTTGCTATTTTCATAAGACATAACGCAGCCCTTGTACTAGCCCCCATAATAACAGCATCATCATTACGTGAGTTCGAAACTATTCTAACTATATAATCAAAGATTTCATCTTTCACTTTAACTTTTTTAACCATTTCTTGCATTTCAATCAACTTATCTATAGAACAAACTACTCCAATTTCTTCAATAGGATTTTTTTCCTTGTAATCTTTCAATACTTGAACCTCATATTCTTGCCCAGGATAACCCATAGATATTTTCATTATAAATCTATCAAGTTGTGCTTCTGGCAATCTATATGTACCTTCATTATCAATGGGATTTTGCGTTGCAATAACAAGAAATGGTTCTTTTAACTCATATGTTTTTCCACCTTCTGAAACCTGTTTTTCTTCCATAGCCTCTAACAAAGCAGCTTGTGTCTTAGGAGAAGTTCTATTTATTTCATCTCCTAATAATAAATTAGTAAAAATAGGGCCTTTTCTAAATTCGAATTCTCTAGTTTTTTGATTATATATTGAGATTCCAGTTATATCAGATGGTAGTAAGTCTGGCGTAAATTGCACTCTGTTAAAATCCAATCCAAAACTTTTAGAAATAGCTTTAACTAACATAGTTTTCCCCACACCAGGTGTGTCCTCTATGAGAATATGACCATTACACAACATCCCAATCATAACCTTTTCGATTACATCCCTCTTACCAATTATAACCTTTCCAATATTATTTATGATTTCTTCAATCAATTCCCTTTTAACCATGTTATATACCCCCTATTTTTACTTTTATTATTATATTTTACCATATTATTCATATTACGAGCAAATTATATGACTCTCCATGACCTTATTATAAACAAAAAAACACCCCTAAAGGTGTTTTTATATACTAGAATTCGCTGTTTCATTATCATTTTCTTTTTCATTTTCATTTTCTTTTGGCTTTGTTCCAATCTTAGTCTCGCCATTAACCACTTGATATCTATCTTTAGAAATTAATTCTTTGCTAATAACTTTTCCATCTTTTCTAAATTCTCTAGATACCTCAACTATATAACCCGTGATTGGTCTCTTAACAACCACCTCTTCTCCTACATATAACTTTGGATCTTCAATTTTTGTCACAGTAGGTTCTAGAACTTCTAAAACTTTACTCACCATTACGTATTCTCCATCTTTAATTGAAGAGTTTGAATAAATATTTATGAAAATCTGTTTGTTTTTTGTATATGCTTCTATGAAAACAGGATAATCAAATGTATTTATAAATTTATAATCTAAGTAAGGCCATGCCACCGTTGCATCTTGTCCTAATTCAGAATAACTAGAAGGTAATGTATGATTCATTCTCTCAACAAATCCAAGTCCCATCTTCATTACTGCATGATATAGAGTTGTTGATACTTGGCATATTCCTCCACCAATACCATCCACCAGCTCATTATTGATGATAACCTTTGATGTTTGATACCCTCTCTCTGGAGTCCTCTCACCAACTACCTCATTAAAACTAAATTGCTCTCCTGGCATAAGAAGTGTTTTATTTAAACTTTTTGTTGCTACTGATACATTTGTAGATCTTCCTTCACCAGATGTTTTGAAACTAGTTGTCGCCTCTGCCACCTTAGTATCTACACTTTTTAAAACCTCTTCTCTAATTTCTGGACTTGTAATTATAACCGGTGCTTCTACAACACTCTTATCTTCGTTAAAATCTGTATTTATACTAGCTATTACAATCTCTTTTAGTTTAACATCATCAAGTTTTTTTCCTACCTTCTCAGGTATAACATAGAATTGTCCGCTTTTATCCATTGTTATTTCAGCATTTACAGGTTCCTGATCATAATTATTCTTCATTTCTGAAATAATTTTATTGATTACTTCTGGATTATAATCAAATTCCATTTCAAAATTTTTATCATTATTATCTTTTAATCTAAATCTTTCAAAAATAGAACCACCCTTTCCAAAAGCCAATGCCTTCTCAACAGTTTTGTCTATATTAAATTTTGCATTTAACTCTGCATATGTTAACAAATACTCTCGGTTTTCTAACTTAATAGTCAACTCTTTTTCTAAAATTCTATTTTCAAAAGCATCAATTAGTTTATTTCTAGCTTCATCAGCAGTTAACCCACCTAAATCCACATTCATTACTGAAATACCATTATAAATTTTTTCATCCCATTCTTGTGTTTGGAAATACATATAACTTCCAAAAGTAGTTCCACCTAATACAATTAATAATAACATCACTATAAACGTCTTTTTTTTCAATCAACCCACCACCTATTAAATATTATGATGACACCCTCACATACTTCATGTTAAAATAAATTAAATGAAAAGGAGGTTAAATTATGAATATAAATAACGAAAAACTACATAAATATCTTAAAGATATTTTAACATTACCTAGTCCTACTGGTTATACATATAAAGTAACAGATTATATCTCAAAAGAACTTGACTCTTTAGGTATCACTTATAAGAAAACCAACAAAGGTGCGCTTATCGCAACTATCCCAGGCAACGATTCTAATAACGGTTTAACATTTTCTGCTCATGTTGACACATTAGGAGCAATGGTGAAAAACATTAATTCATCTGGAACACTTGCAATCACACCTCTTGGAGGATACATGATGAATTCTATTGAAGGTGAAAATTGTACTATAGAAACAGTTGAAGGTGAATCTTTCACTGGAACTATTCAAACTGTAAAACCTTCAGTTCATATAAGTGGTAACGATGCCCATGAACTTAAAAGAATTCCTGAAAACATGGAAGTAGTTATTGATGAAAAAATCTTTTCTAAAGAAGATACTGAAAAACTAGGTATCTCAATTGGTGATTTCATTTGCTTTGATAGTAGAACAGTCATAACAAAATCTGGTTTTGTTAAATCTAGACATCTTGATGATAAAGCAAGTATTGCAATTCTACTTTATAGCATGTATCACTTAAAAACTAACAATATAATTCCTCAAAGAACTATTAACTTCTTTATAAGCAACTATGAAGAAGTGGGACATGGTTCATCAGCTGCCATTCCTGAAAATACAAAGGAATTCATTGCAGTAGATATGGGTTGTCCTGGTCCAAATCAAAATTCTACGGAATATCATTGTTGCATTTGTGCTAAAGATTCTTCAGGACCATATGATTTAGATCTTAGAAAAACTTTAGTCAATATATGCAAAGAAAATACCATTTCTTACAAACTAGATATCTATCCTTACTATGGTTCTGATGCTTCCGCAGCACTTAGAGCCGGTTGGGATATTCGAACTGCTCTAATTGGTCCTGGAGTATTTGCTTCTCACGGATATGAAAGAACCCATATGGATTCAATCCACGCTACTCTTGAACTTATTATAGAGTATTCAAAAAAATAATTAACATATTAATTATTTAATTACATATTAATTATAAAATACTTATTTTAATAATTGGTTACGAAAACGTTACAACTATACACAATAGACAAATTCAATGGTGAGTCACAAGACTCACCATTAATTTATAAATTTATTTAAATTATTTCTTATAAGTTAATTTTATTACTTGCTTTTGTTTTACATCAGCATCTCTCAATATACTAATATTTTCTCTCACAACATATATACACTTGTTATCTTTACTCCATAGATTTTCTCTGTATTGGTAAGTTCCAATGAGTTCTTCATCATTTTTAACAATTAATTCATTTTCAGTTAAAGGGCTTTCTTTATCTTCTTCACAGTTATACACAAATAGTGAAGAATAAGTCTTGATTTTTTCTCCCTCTTCCTGCTCTTGAACGATTTTAACATAACTTAGATATTTTCCATCTGGCGACCAGGCAATATTTTTTCCTTTTAACGCCTTTACTTGTTTTTCAGTTTTAATATCTATAATTACTATGTTATTGTTAATTTCAAAGGCTACTTTATCATATGTATTATCTATTGAAACACTATTAGCTTCTACTACAAGTAAAGTCTCGTTTTTTGAAGAAATATTTAATTTAGATAATTGATATATTTTATTTTCTTCGTTTCTTAATAAACCTTTATACAGTAAGACTTCATTATCATTTATTTTTTTAATTCCAATTAACTCATAGTTATCATCTTGAGTGAAAATCAATTCTTTTGAATCTTTATCTTGAATATAAATTTTATTATCTTGTATTACAAATTCATCATCTTCTATTATTGATAAAGTTCCGTAATATAAATCTAAATTACATTCTTTTCCATAAGCAACAAGTATATCTTCATCGCATTTTTCTTCTGATGCGCTAGATGAAGCAAAATGTTCCCTATCCTCATTTTTAATTCTTTCATTATGGTCTTCACCTATAATCTGTTTGGTTATTTCTTGATTTATATTATCATCATTTGTGATTTTAACATCAGAATTCTTTGTCTCATTATGAGCATAATTAGAATTATCTTTTATACTTTCCACTACTTCAGTGTCATTACCCGTCTTAGGCTTTTCAACCTCCACATTATTACCACTGGAGCCTTCATTTATTATATTATCATCTTTTTCTGTGTTCCCACCCTGATTTCCTGAATTCATTTCAACTTCTTTTCCAACAATATCAATTTTTTCTTCACTTGTAGTGCTGTCTGTATTACTAACTAAAGCAACTTCATTGTTATTAGCTACATCGTATACCTCTAATGAAACTACCTCTATATCATTAGGATTATTCATCTTAACAAATCCAAAATTTCCAACTCCAACTCTAAAACCAATTAACCCAACAATTGCAAAACTAGAAGCAACCTTTAGATATTTTCTGTAAAACTTAATATCCTTAGATTTATTAACCTTTTCTCTATTTGTATTGGTATTAAAGCCAATAACATTATTCTTTTCAAAGCTTGAATTATTTTTCATGATATTAGCCTTAAGTCTCGCTTTAAACTCTAGATCAATTTCTATTGATTCAGCATCCTCTTCAAGCATTTTCTCAACATCAAACTTTTCTGCGTTCATTCATCACACCTCCTGTATTGGTATCGTAAATCTTCCTTATCTTCTTAATTGTCCTTGATATTACTGATTTCACCGTATTCTCCGGGGTATCTATTGCTGAAGCTATTTCTCTATATTTTAATCCACCATAATATCTCAAATAAATCATTTCCTTGGTTTCCCTTGGCAAATCATCAATTATACTCCTGATAGGTTTAAATTCATCCTTCACAAGAACATCTTCATATCCCGACTCTTCATTTCCTCTATCAAGAAATTCTTCTATAGGAATTATTTTACTATTCTTCCTATAGAAATCTATTATAGCATTATGTGCAATTTTAAATACCCAATTTTTACTTTCTTCTACAGTTATGATTTTATCTTTATGCTTATATATGTTAGTAAATACATTTGAAATAATATCTTCAGCATTCCACTTGTCCTTAACTGCAGCAAATATGTACCTATACACCCCACTATAATAAGTATCATATAATTTTTCAAACAACATATCCGAATTCATTGTCATTCAATGTACCTCCTGAATTTGTACTATTTTCCTCAGGTTCTACTTAATATACGTTTAGTTAAATTTTTTAGTTGCATATTTTATAGTATATTTTTTAGAATCTGAGTTTATTTCTCTTTAAATAGCTTACTATGTAACTAACTGCTTGTACATGGTAAGCTAAAGGAACTATATGAAAAAATATCTTTTATTTCATGTGATAAACTATTTTTTCTTAAAAAAATCAACAAACTTAGCTCTACTCCTATAAAGCTAAGTTTGTATTTATTATGATAACGCACTTCTTTTTAATTTCTTTTTCCAAGAAGAAGATAGCACTTCTTCAACTATATCATTTACAATAACAATACCACAAAGTCTTTCTGAATCATCAACAATAGGTAATGTATTCATGCTATATTTTATGACTAACTCAACAGCAACGTCGATGTAATCAGTATCTTTGGCAATTTTTATATCCTTATTCATTATTTCTTTTATATTGCATTCTCTAGATGATAAAATCAACTCCCTAAGAGATACTTCACCAAGTAATCTACCATCTTCATCTATAATAAAAATAAAATAACATACTTCCTCTTCTGGATTACTTCCTTTAAGTATTTCTATAACTTCACTCACTTTTAAATCCATATTAAATGCAATAAAATCCTTGTTCATTATACTTCCAATAACATCATCCTCATATCCCATTAAAGATCTTACTTCTTCCTGATCTTCTTTTTCAAATCCCATAAGTATTTCTTCTGCTGTTTCCTTATCTATTTCTTCTAAAATATCTGCAATCTCATCATTAGGCATTATTTCAAATATTTCCTGAGCTTTTACATCGTCAATATTTTTTAAAATATCAGCTTGAATTTCAGGTTCAAGTTCTTCAAGTATATCAGACGCTAAGTCAATATCTAAATTTTCTAATATTTTATTTCTATAATCTGAATCCAAGTCTTCTAATATATCTGCCAAATCAGCAGGGTGTAAATTTTTCAATTTGTCATAGGTATATGCTACTTTCAAATCCCCTCCACCCATTTCCAAGGATTCAACACTATCCCATAATACAATATTATCTTTTTTGTTCTTTGAAAACAACTTATAAATACAAGAATACAGCTTCCTAGCTTTTTTACCTCTTACTTTTGAATCTATTCCTGATTCAACAGCAAGAACTCTAATTTCTCCTGCTATGATTGCTAAACTTAAATCGTCAACATGAACCACTTTCTTTCCATTCAAATCTACAATCTTTCTATTTAATAAATTTTTAGATAATAGATATGTGTAACTTGTTGGTATAATCTCTCTTGCACTCTTTATTTTTATCTCAATTTTATCTTTTGTTCCATAAAAATCTATACTCTTAAATTCACAATTTACAACTTCACGTTCATTTTTAATTTTATATCCAATTGCTCTTGGATAACCCTCATCAGTGGATACATATATGTCTATTAAGTAACCAATTACCTCCTTAAACTCATCATAAACCTTTCTATTAAGTATAGACTTCAAGTGAAAATTTGTTAACTTATTCATTTCCATTCCTCCTATCTTTAGGAGCAACAGTGTTCTCTTCCCATTAATTCATAATTAAAAACACTTCAATATTTAAAAGAAATATTTTTAATTATAAATTAATGAATTCACTAATTCCTCCATATTAAATTTTGTTTACAATTAAACCATTCAGGACCAGCGTCCATAAAACTCACCTCGTCAAAAAATACATATAGTATTTTCACCATATGTATGATAGTATGATATATCTTCTAATACTTTCATTATATTATAAATCCCTCTATATGTAACGGGATTTTTTAAATTATTTTTAATTTAATTTGAATAGCCGATTTTTTTTTGATAAGATAAATGTTATTGGAGGTATATACCATGAAAAAACGCGAAGATTTTCTTCCTATAGATAAAGGAGATTTAATAAAAAGAAATATTCACCAATTAGATTTTATAATCGTTACAGGGGATGCTTATGTCGATCACCCCTCTTTCGGTACAGCAATAATATCAAGGGTTCTTGAGTCACAAGGTTTTACAGTAGGTATAATCGCGCAACCAGATTGGAGCGATAAAAAAGATTTTATGAAGTTAGGTAAACCTAAATACGCTTTTCTTGTTAATTCAGGAAATATCGATTCAATGGTTAATCATTATTCAGTTAACAAAATTCGCCGTAAAAATGATTTATATTCACCTAATGGTGAACGTGGTCACAGACCGGACAGAGCAGTTATCGTTTACAGTAATAAGCTAAGAGAATGTTTCAAAAGTGAAGTTCCTATTATAATAGGAGGAATTGAAGCTAGTTTAAGAAGATTTGCTCATTATGATTATTGGTCTAACAAAATTAGACGTAGTATCCTATTAGATTCAAAGGCTGATATGTTACTTTATGGTATGGGTGAAAAAACAGTGATTGAGTTATCAAATCTTTTATCTTATGGTAAATCTATAAAGGACATAACTGATTTAAGAGGAACAGTGATACTTAAAAATTCCATAGATTCTTTAGATTATAGCCACATAGAAGTACCCTCTTATGAACAGTGTGCTGATGATAAAATTAAATATGCTGAAAGCTTTAAATTAGAGTATTATGAGCAAGATGCCATTAAAGGTAAAGCTATTGTTCAAAAACAGGGTGACAGATATATAATTCAGAATCCTCCTCAATTCCCTCTAACAGTTGAAGAAATGGATTTTGTTTATTCGCTCCCTTATACACGCACTTATCATCCAATTTACGAATCATTGGGTGGAATACCAGCTATCAATGAAATTAATTTTTCAATTACTAGTCATAGAGGATGTTTTGGCGGATGCTCATTCTGCGCTCTTACTTTCCATCAAGGAAGAGTTATTCAAAAAAGAAGTGAGAAATCTATCATACACGAAGCTGATTTAATAACCACCGACGAAGCTTTTAAAGGGTATATTCATGATATTGGCGGCCCTACCGCTAACTTTAGAAATGTAGCTTGCAAAAAACAGGTAACCGAAGGGGTTTGTAAAAATAAACAATGTCTCTTCCCAAAACCTTGTAAAAACTTAATTATAGATCACAGTGAATATCTTAATATCCTTAGAAAAGTGAGAAGTCACCCTAAGATTAAAAAAGTTTTCGTACGCTCTGGTATCAGATATGATTATTTGATTCATGATACCAACACGAAATTCTTTGAGGAACTTTGTGAGCATCATATAAGCGGCCAACTTAAGGTCGCACCTGAACACATAAGTGATAAAGTTTTATGTCATATGGGTAAGCCTGGGAAAGCTGTGTATGAAAAATTCAGAAATAAATATATTGCCATAAATAAAAAATTAGATACCAAGCAGTTCCTTGTACCTTATCTTATGTCTAGTCACCCTGGTAGTGATATAAATGCCGCTATTGAACTAGCCGAATTTGTTAGAGATATGGGTCATATCCCAGAACAGGTTCAAGATTTTTATCCAACCCCTGGTAGTCTTTCAACTGTAATGTACTACACTGGTATTAATCCACTTACAGGGAAAAGTCTTTTTGTTCCAAAGACTGAAAAGGATAAAAAAACTCAACGCGCCCTTTTACAGTATTCACTTCCTGAGAACCACGCATTGGTTAAAGAAGCTCTGTTAAAAGAAAATCGTTATGATTTAATTGGAAATACTCCAAAATGTTTAATTAAAGAACAACCAAGCTTTAGAAAGAAAAGTACTTCGAAGGGAAATTCTTCAAAGAACGTTGGAAAAGGCAAGAGAAACAAAAAGACTTTTAAAACAAATTGAGAATGGATAATGTAGAATTGAGAATGATTGATATTTCACTCCGTGAAATTTTAATTATTGTTCCTTGGACAATGGAAGTTTACTCATTTTATCTTTAGATAAAATGAGTAAACCCTTATTGTTCTTAAAAACAATAAAATGTAGGTTCTGACCTTTGGTCAGAATTATCCATCATTCTCAATTCTCTATTCTCAATTCTCAATTATTCTTTTATCGCTTTTCCTCTAAGTGTCAGCCCATTACTTAAGCATTCAATCTGTATAGGAAAATCCGGTCCTTTTTCTCCATCAATATCAGTTACAATTCCCTCTTCACACTCTATAAATAAGTTATCACATTTGAAATACGTTAAGCCTTCAATATTTTCTTCTAAATGTTCTCCTTTTATAAGCCTGTAACAAATATTCAAAATTTGAGTTACTCTAGTTGCTCTAAATACGAGTACATCTAATTTTCCATCATCAAGTTCAGCTTTATATGCTAAATTTATATTTCCAGCAGTCTTGCCATTTAATACCAAGAGTAGATATATGTAATCATCAAACTCACCTTCATCCCACTTTAACTTCACCTTCAATTTTCTAAGATTCGGGATTTCCTCTATGCCTTTAATATAATAAGCAAGCTTTCCTATTGTATTTTTAATATTAGCATCTGTTTTTTGGGAAACATCAGTAAATAACCCCATACTTGCAACGTTAACGAAATATTGATCATTGGCTTTTCCAAGATCCACTTTGAATTCAGTTCCATAAATTACTTGTTTGCATGCTTTAACAATATCCAAAGGTATATCCAAAAATTTTGCAAAATCATTTGCAGTTCCAGTAGGTATTATTCCAATAGGTAAATTAATATTACTTTTTTTCATAGCATTAACTACAATATCTATTGACCCATCTCCACCTGAAACCAATATATACTCATAGCTGTGCTCAACAGTCTCAAAAAATTTCTGCAATTCTTCTGTTCTCTGAATTCTCTTTATATGTACTGTATATCCACTTTTCTCGTGTAGTTCAATAATTTTATCTAAATAGTTTAAAATAATTCTCTCACCTGAAAAAGGATTATACACAAATAATATCTTGTTCATATAACATTCGCCCCTAATTCCCTATTTTTTTGTCTTAGTTTCTAAATTTAAGTTCTTCATTAATTTCTATCATTATATTTTGTGCATCAATTTTTGCTTTAACCGCTTCTGATTTAATCTTAGTATAATTAATATAAGTATAACATACTTTATCTAATGTTTTTATTATTTCGTCTATTATTGCACCTAATTCTTCTGCCCGTTTAAGTGCGTCTTTTACATTATTTTTATCTGCAAAAGTTATTCTACTTATTTCATCCGCACCTCCAATCAAGGCCCTATATGATCCAACTAATTTTGTCAATATGTCCACCAAATTGTTCAAATCTTGAAAGTAAGACTCTATTACTTTTCTCTGAGTCAAAGTATATCACCTAACTTAAGTTCATTAATTATTTCTTATTATTAACTTCAAAATAAAATTTCTGATTCTTAATTAATATATATTAAGATTATCAATATAAAGAACAGAGAATAAAGAATAAAGAACACATATGGTTGCTTTTCTTCCCTAGGTCTGAAAAACTTAATTAATAATTTTAAGCTTCCAGCTTGGCTGAAAGGTATCATTATTTGTTCTTTATTCTCAGTTATTTATTCTTTAGTTTTAATTATTACTACGGCAAATAATAATATGCTAATGTTATTATTATATAAGTTGAAATCAAAATTATTCCTTCAAACCAATAAGTTTTTCCATCTTGAAAAACAAAGTATGATATTCCAATAGCTGCACCTATCATAATTACATGAAATACTGAAAAAAATAAAGTTAAGTTTATACCTATAAATACTGATACAATTACCATAATCGGCGTTACAAATAATGACATTTGTATACTTGAGCCTATAGCTGTCTCTAAACTTAAATTAACTTTGTTCCTTAATGCACCCATTATTGCGGATGTATTCTCACCAATATTACCTAATAACGGTATTAGGATTATACCCATAAATCCTTCAGAAATATTATAACTTTCCACTACAACTTTTACATTACCAATTAATTTCTCACTTACAAAATACAAACAAATTGAAATTAAAAATAATTTCATAATCATCTTTATTATATTACCCTTAGGCCTTTTTTCTATTTGTTCTCCTTCTTCACTGATAACAAAATTATTCCTATGTGTTATCAATGAAAACACTAATCCTAGAATATATACTCCAAGCATAACAATTGCAACTTTTGTACTTATCGATTGCTCAACGTTTAAAGATATATTCCCATACCGCTTTAACGTGGCTAAAATTACCAAAAATATCATAGCCATAAATAACATATTAAAATTTGTTCTAGCAATAATTTTATTAAATCGTTGTTCTTTATATTTTACTCCTCCAAATACTACAGCAATTCCAAGTCCTAATAACATGTTGCTAATAATAGACCCCATTAACGCTCCCCGAGCCATATGGATCATACCAAACCGCAATGCCCATATACCCATAATTAGTTCTGGAAGATTACCTAATGTTGCCCCTATCAAGCCTCCAATCTTATATCCTAACATATCAGAAAGATTATTAGTACTTTTCCCTAGCAAAAATGCAAGGACTATAATAAGTATGGAATAAAATACAACTCCAGTGATGTTTTGAATGCTTAAAAAAATTAAACTCATAATAATTCTTCTCATAAAATATTACTATATATTTTATGAGAGGATTTAATATGAGTTACATTATTTATTCTACAAAACTTTATTTTTTAATAATATTCCTGTTTCAGTTGTTGCTACCCCTCCCATGGCTGTTTCTCTTAACTCACAAGGCAAACTTTTCCCTACTTTATACATGGCGCTAACAACATCATCAAATGGTATAAAACTTGTAACACCACTCATTACAAGATCAACTGTTGAAAGAGCATTAACAGCACCTGCCAGATTTCTTTTTGCACAAGGGATTTCTACTAACCCTGCTACAGGATCACAAACTAATCCTAAAATATTTTTTATTACTATTGCAGCTCCATGCAATGCCATCTCTGGAGTTCCACCCATCATCTCAATCACAGCAGCCGCAGCCATTGCTGCTGCAGAACCACACTCAGCTTGGCATCCACCTTCTGCCCCTGACAATGTTGCATTCTTTGCTATTATTATACCTACTCCCGAAGCTGTGAATAATGCATTTATCATTTCATCATCATTTTTCCCTAACTTTTCGGCGGCACTTATTATTACAGCTGGTAAAATTCCACATGATCCTGCCGTAGGGGCAGCTACTATTCTTCCCATAGACGCATTCACTTCTGAACACGAAAGTGCTCTTGCCATAGCCCTTACTAAGAATTCTCCAGTTAATGTTTTTTCATTTAGAGAATAATCATATAATGTTTTTGCTTGCCCACCAATTAAACCACTTACTGATTTCACTTTATTTTTCAATCCATACTCAGCAGAATCCTTCATTACCATAAGATTATTTCTCATTTTATCTATTACAAGTTCTCTTTCGATTCCTTTTGTTTCAACTTGAGTCCTTATTGTATATTCACTTATTGATATATTTTCCCTACTACACACCTCTATGAGTTCTTTCCCAGTATTAACAAACATTTTCTTCTCCCTCCTTTAAAGGTCTAATTTCCTTCACAGAGTATATGTCACCTATCTCTCTAATTCTTTGACGCACACTTCGGCCGCTGTTTGAATCAGTCTCACACACCATTACAGCCTTTTCCCCTCTTATATTTCTAAATACTTTAAGAAAAGCTATATTTATTTCATACTCGTATAAAACTGTACTAATTTTAGATAACATTCCTGGTTGGTCTTTATATGAAATTATTAATGTTGGATACTCACCATTTAATTCAACTGGTTGACCATCTACATCATATATCCTTATACTTCCTCCGCCAATTGATGATCCTGATATTTCAACTATTCTACCACTTTCTTTAAATATTCTAAATTTGATTGTATTAGGATGCACATCTCCTAAGTCTCCCTCAATAAAAGAGTATTCTAATTTTTGCTCCTCAGCATGAGAAAATGAATTTCTTATACGAATATCCCATGGATCCATCCCTAGAATTCCAGCAACTAACGCTCTATCTGTACCATGCCCTTTATATGTTTTTGCAAAAGAACCATGCAATATAAACTCTACTTTTACTATTCCTTCCCCCGAAATAGTACTTGCCATTTTGGCTAGTCTTGCAGCACCTGCAGTGTGTGAACTAGATGGACCAATCATAACAGGTCCTAATATATCAAAAACACCATAATTTTTCATTTTATCACTTCCGTATTCGTATTTATACAAAGAATAAAGAACAAATGATGATAACATTCTTCATACTTCAGAATAATTATATCTTGCTCTTAATTTTAAGTTTTATTTCAATATAGTTTTTGAAAGATTTAAATTCTCAACCTTCATATATTCATATCAGAAATATTATATTTTAAAAGAACTAAACATACAATAGTTATTTTATTTTTACAAGATAAAGTTTTTGTTCATTAAAAATTGTTTGGATAAAAACACCCTTATAGAGAATTGAGCATGATAGATGTTTTTGCTTTAAGCAAAAACTACATCTTATTGTTCTTTAGGACAAGAGGTTTTCACTCATTTTATCTTAAGGTAAAACATTGTATTTTAAGTACAATGTATCATCTAAGATGAAACGAAGAAATCCCCTTGTTCCCTTACCAATAATAATGTAGGTTCTGACCAAGGTCAGAACCATCCTACATTCTCAATTCACAATTCACAATTCTCAATTATCTTTTATCTTTTATCTTTTAGTATTTATAGAAGTAGCTTCCCCCCACAAATTCTCTAAGAATAGAGTTATCAGGTACCAAATCCTTATCTACGTCCTTAAACATCTCTAAAAATGTTATAAGTTTTTTAGCTTCATAGTACACTGTACTTTGAGTATCTATCTTATTCAATTCTTCTATTGCATATTTTTTAAGAACTGCTAACTCATAAACTAAATTTGAGTTAAACATCACATCCGCTTCTTCTTGAAAAACAAAAATATTCCTTTCTTCTCCTCTACTAATTGACGGCCACATTTTCAAAGTTCTCTCTGCATCTAACCCTCTTGATAATCCATCTCTAACTATTCTTCTTAATGTTCTAACGTCAGTTGTAGGAATTCTATTATGGTTATCTACATTTAATTGTGTTAAACAACTAATATATATTTTAAATTTTTTCTGTTTATCAATTGCAGATGTTAACATCTCATTTAATCCATGTATCCCTTCTATAAGTAAGATTCCATTTTCAGGTACTCTTAATTTTTTACCATTCCATTCTCTTTTTCCTATTTTAAAATTAAATTCTGGCACTTGAATTTCTTCTCCATCTAATAAACGCTTCAAATGATCATTAAACAATTCTAAATCCAGAGCATAAATTGATTCGAAATCATATTCTCCATTTTCATCCTTTGGAGTTTTTTCACGATCAACAAAATAATCATCAAGCGAAATCAAAATAGGTATATGCCCATTAACTCTAAGCTGAATTCCAAGTCTGTTTGTAAATGAAGTTTTCCCTGATGAAGAAGGACCTGCAATTGACACTACTTTTATTTCTTTTCTATTTGTAATCATATCCGCTATATAAGCAATTTTTTTCTCATGGAGTGCTTCATTCACTCTTATAAACTCTCCAATTTCGCCTTTTTCTATTATTTCATTTAGTCCCCCTAAATCTCCAACATGCAGGATTTTACCCCACTGTTCACTTTCATAAAAGATTTTTGCCAGTTTTTTATGTTGTACAAATTTTGGTAATTCAAGAGGATTATTTATAGTTGGAAATCTAAGTATAAACCCACTTTCATATTTTATTAAATCAAAAGTCTTAATAACACTTGTAGAGTGTGCCATATGTCCATAGTAACAATCATAATATCCCTCTAATTCGTACAATGTTATAAACTCTTTATTTAAATGTTTTAATACTCTAACTCTATCATCCATCCCATATTTTATAAATATTTCAATTGCTCTGTGAATACTAACTTTTTCTCTTTTAATTTCAATATCTCTCTCTATCAAATTCTTCATTTTATCTTTTATTTTTAATATATCTTCTTCAGTTAAAACTGTTTCTTTATGAATTTCTCCAAATAATCCTTTGCTAAGCGAATGTTCTATAGTGACGGTTGCCTCAGGAAATATTTCTAAAGTTGCTTTTATTAAAATCATTTTTAATGTCCTAGTATATGCTCTCATTCCTGATTTATTTCTTATATCAACCACATCAAAAAAACCATTCTCTTTTATTTCTTTATTAAGTTCACTAAGTTTTCCGTTGAATTTCCCCAATACCACTGGAACTTCATTCGCCAATTCATATTCTTTTACTAAATCTAGGTATATTTGCCCTTCATCTGCAGTTACGCTTCTACCATCAATCAATGTTATATTATACATTTTTCATATACCCCCCTTTATGTACTCTTTAATATATTAATTTATATACATAATAAGAAACAAATGCGCCGCAGGCGCAAAAGATAAAGAACGAAGAACAAATATGGTTATTTTGCTTACTGATGATCAGAAAAAATTATATTGTTTATTTCCATAGACAATAAATATTTCTTCTATTATTAAATCTTCCACATTTGTTCTTTGTTCTCTGTTCTTTTTTCTTTGAATTTGCTTCGCAATATTTCTCTTTCATGTATTTTAACACTCTCACCTTTTCACATCAATATATAGTATGATTCATAATAATTTTTATTATTATGTATAGAATATAATTGTAACTCAAAAAGATAGGATGATTAATTATGTTTGTTTTGATTATTAGAACTATTATATTATATTTTTTTACTCTTGTCATAATAAGATTAACGGGAAAGAGACAACTTGGTCAATTACAACCTTTTGAACTTGTTATAACAGTAATGATTTCTCAACTCGCAACTGATCCTATGCAAGATATTAGAATACCTTTGATTCATGTAATAGGACCAATTGTTACTTTATTGCTTTTACAAGTTTTAACTATGTTTTTATCTTTAAAAAACGAATTTGCAAGAAAAGTAATTTCTGGTAAACCCAGTGTTATTGTAGAACAGGGGAAAATTCAAATAAAAGAGATGAAGTATCAGAATATCAATATTAATGATTTACTTGAAGAATTACGATTAAAAGGTTTCTATAACATTGAAGATATTGAATATGCAATTTTAGAAACAAGTGGTGAATTATCAATTATTCCTACAACCTCAAAGACAAGTATAACAAAATCTGATTTAAATATACGTTCGACCCAAGATAAACTCCCTGTTACTTTAATATTAGATGGTAAAATAAATTATAATAATTTAAAAATAATCAATAAAGATATACACTGGCTTGAAGAACAACTAATACGAAATAAAATTTCTGATTATAGAAATATATTTTTCGCAATTTGCGATTCAAATGGAAAATTTTTCTTTCAATTACACTCTTGAGGTGAATCATGACTAGAAGCAAATTTAGCATTGCTATGTTTATACTTTTAATGTTATATATTTTATTCTGTATAGAAAAAATAAATACTATTACAATTGAAACAAATAAATTATGCGATAATATTCAAAAATTAATACTGTCCTCTAATTTTGAAAAAGCCCATTATGAATCTGAGGAGCTTCTTGAATTATGGGAGAATAATTCTAAATCAATGTTCATTTATGTAAATGCAGAGGAATTAGATTTAATAAGTTGTGAAATCGTTCGCTTAACAGACTATACCAAATACAAAGACAAAAAGGAAGCAATTCCTTGCATTACTCTAATAAAGCACCTTATCGATGAGATTAATGCTTTACAAGACTTAACATGGCACAATATACTTTAATTAAAATTCAAATTCAATTTGCAATATAACACAAATTCTATATAATTATATAGGACAGTATTTTATAAAGAACAAAGTTCTTTATAAAAAATATATATATCTACGAAGTAGTTTATATATAAATTACATATAATTATTTTATGAAAGGCGGAGATAAAATGGCATTAGTAAATACAAGAAAAATGTTTGAAGAAGCATTCAAAGGCGGTTTTGCAATAGGAGCTTTTAACATCAACAATATGGAGATTATTCAAGGTATCGTAGATGCATGTAAAGCAAAAAATACTCCTGTAATACTTCAAGTTTCAGCAGGTGCAATGAAATACATGAGACCTGCTTATTTAAAGCACTTAGTAGATGCTGCTGTTGAAGAAACTGGATTAGATATTGCTTTACACTTAGACCATGGTCCAGATTTTGAAACTTGTAAAAAAGCAATAGACATAGGATTCACTTCTGTTATGATTGATGGTTCTCACCACCCACTTGAAGAAAATATTGAAATCACTAAGAAGGTTGTTGAATATGCTCATGAAAGAAACGTTACTGTTGAAGCTGAACTTGGAAGATTAGCTGGTGTTGAAGATGATGTTGATGTATCTGAAGCTGACGCTATCTACACTAATCCTGATGAAGCTTTAGAATTTGTTCAAAAGACAGGTGTTGATTCATTAGCTATAGCTATCGGTACTAGCCACGGTGCTTATAAATTCAAAGGTGAGGCAAAATTAGATTTTGATAGATTAGAAAAAATCACAGAGAAACTTGAAGCTGCTGGTATACATAACTATCCTATCGTATTACACGGTGCTTCTGCTGTTGATCAAAAATACGTTGCAATGTGTAATGAAAACGGTGGTAATCTAGGTGGGGCTAAAGGTATCCCAACTGAGATGCTAAGAAAAGCTGCTTCTATGTCAGTATGTAAAATCAATATGGATACAGACATAAGATTAGCTATGACAGGTTCAATCAGAAAAGTATTAAATGAAAAACCTGAAGAATTCGATCCAAGAAAATACTTAGGATTAGGAAGAGAAAACGTTACTGATCTTGTAACTGGAAAAATAGAAAACGTATTAGGAAGCTCTAAGTAATAAAAAGCACGGTGACCCGTGCTTCTTTTTAGTTGAGAGTTGTGAGTGGAGAGTGGAGAACGAAGGATGATTCTGACTAAGGTCAGAATCTATATTTTATTGTTCTTTAGGCCAAAAGGTTTTACTCATTTTATCTAAGTCTAAAATATTATATTTCAAATACAATGTTTCCCTAAAAGGAAACGAGTAAACCCCTATTGTAAAAAACAATATGATTAAAAATTTCACGGAGTGAAATATCAATCGTTCTCAACTCTCAACTTCTTTCAAAACTTTCTCCACTGAAAGAATTTATTTATTTCTCAATATAATTTCTAACTTGCTTTATCAATATATTAATACTCCCGTCTCCGTTGCGCTTAATCTCAAATCTTTCATTGTCATTATATGCATCATGGGTAAGATATAAGTCAATATCATTATCAATTTTCAATCTAGTTCTTTTAAGTTTCTTTTCTACCCAATTTTTATCAACTTGAACTTCTTCTTTAACCCCTTCATTAAATGCAAATTTTTTAAAATCTTCTTGGACTTCTTTCTGCTCATGAAACACTTCTTGTGTGAATTCAGCAATGTTAATATTGTCTTCTTCTTTTAATTTCTCTTTTACTTTTCGTCTTACCTCTTCTGCCTTTACTGCATTTTCGCCTAAATTTGCTCTAGTCCATTTCTCTGCAGCATTATAAAATGCTTTGGTTTCATCTCTTTCACTATCTGTAATATTACACCCTAAAAAATTCTCTATAAAGTAATTTGCACCATATTCTTCTGTATCTTTGCTTTTCTTTTTCTTATCAATTACAAGAAGATCATATTTATTCCCTTCTTTAAATACTTTCACAAAGGCACATTTTGATACTCTTTGACCACTACCTGGTAATCCCGTATACTGAGGTATTATATTTATTCCAATTTTCTCATCTATAAAATCAATGGTATGCATATAGTTTTTTATATAGTCCATCTTAAGTATTCCCAACATAGGCCCTAATTCACAGGAAAAAGCTACCACAATCATATCACAGGAAGGAATATTTCCCCCACTCTTCATTAACATGAACATTTGTCTTGATATTTCTTTTGAGACTTCTAAAATATTCTCATGGCCATTTAGATATTGTTGACAAAGTTCTCTTACAATATTTCTTTCTTCACTGTATTTAGCATATTTTAAGTCTTCATCTTTTAATGCCTTTTGTATATGCTTTAATAAATAAGTATATAGTTCATCACTTAAATCTAATGCAAACTCATTAAGTATTGGTTCTTCTCCATTATTATCTAAAACGTGAATTACTGCCTCGTAAATATTAATATCACTAACATAATCCAAAATACTCTCCTCCTTTTAGTGCAATCTCAATTATATATTGATAGTGCAAAAAATTCAAATATCTATGCTATTCATATTTTCAATTTAGTAACACATTGTATAATCAATTTATGTTATAATCCTTTAATAAGGAGTGATTTTGGTGAAAGAGTTAGAAGTAAGGATTATAAAGATTAATCCAGCAGAAATCAGAGCAAAATTGACTAGATTAAATGCCAAAAATGTAAAGAAAGAGGATCAAATTAATAGAATTTATGATTTTGCTGATGGTCGTCTTCTTAATAATAAAGGATATGCAAGAATTAGAACTGTTAATGATAATTTAAATAATAAAACAATCCACTATATGACTGTAAAGAAATTATTGAGTCAAGAAAAATATAAAATTATGGATGAAAATGAAACAGAAATTCTTGATTGCAATGAAGGAATTGCTATTTTTAAAGCACTTGGCCTTAATTTAGTTCAAGAAATTAAAAAAAGCAGAGAAAGTTATCAATATAAGAATACACTAATAGAAATAGATATAAATGATAAGAGTTTTTGTCCTTTTCCTTATATAGAAATTGAAACTGAAGATGAAAAAGAGTTAGAAGAAGTTGTTTATCTTTTAGGATATACCCTTGATGACACTACATCTGCTACCATCTATGAAATTCTACAAGAAGAAGGAGCTGTAAAAGGTCTATAATGTTTGGTTATGTACTTCCATGTAAAATGGAATTAAAAATGAAAGATTATGAAATATTTAGATCTTATTATTGTGGTCTATGTATTGCTATAAAAAATAATTACGGTGAATTACCTAGACTTGTGTTGAATTATGATATGACTTTCCTTGCAATATTATTAGATGCATTAAATAACGAGGATAGGAGCATTGTAAACAACGCTTGTCTCATGCATCCCATTAAAAAGAGAACTAAAATTATCAACAACAAGGCACTAAATTATGCAGCTTTTTCTAACTTAGTACTTGCATATTATAAGCTTATTGATGATGTAGAGGATGATAAATCATTAAAATCTTCAGTTTTTTCTTCATTTCTTAAACCTTATATGAATAAAAATAATGATAAATATCAAAATGTAATTGAAAATGTTAAGACCAATTTAAATAAACTCTCATTGATGGAGAAAGAAAATTTTTCTGATAATATTGATGAAATTTCACACCCTTTTGCAGATATCACAGGTGTTATTATATCTTATTATTATAAAAATGAAGAATTTAATGAAAATCTCTATTGGTTAGGGTATAATTTAGGTAAATGGATTTATATAATAGATGCATGGGATGATTTAAAAGATGACCTCGAGAAAGGTAAATATAATCCCATAAATGCAATCTTTAATAAACATAATCAAAGTTTCAATGAGTTTTCTGAGCAAATATACTTGAGAATCGAAGATTTACTTTTAAATTGTGGTTATAACTGCACTGTTAATCTTAAAAAACTTCCTCTCAAGAAAAATATTGATTTACTTGATAATATACTTCATTTAGGATTGATTGAAAAAATGGATAATGTTATGAAAAGGAGTGAAGATCACAATGGAAAATCCTTATGAGATTCTTAGTGTAAAAAAAGGTGCTACAAAAGATGAAATTAGAAGAGCATACAAGAAATTAGCAAAGCAATATCATCCTGATCAATATGATGATAATCCCCTTAGGGATCTTGCAGAAGAAAGAATGCGCGAAATTAACGAAGCTTACGATACACTTATGAAATCAGCTAGCGAGAGCGATACTCATAGTAACAAAAGTAGTTCTTATAGTAATCAAAGTTCTTACAACACTCAAAGTTCACACACTAATAACAACTATAATCAACAGAACTATCAATCTGAAAATCCATATGAAAATATCAGAAGTGATATTTATTCTGGAAATTTAAGAGCTGCTGAACAGAAATTAAATTCTGTAAAAACAAGAGATGCTGAGTGGAATTATCTTATGGGAATATTATTCAGTAAAAAAGGATGGAATGATAGTGCAAAAAGATATCTATCTGTCGCATGCAGAATGAACCCTTCACATGCTGAATACAGGAATGCTCTTGAACAAACTAATTTTAGCACAACTTCATATAGACAAAATTATTATGGAAAAAGACACAGAGATAATGATATGTTTGATATGTGCTTTAAACTTTGGTGTGCTGATTCCCTTTGCGAATGCGCTGGCGGAGATTTAATCGACTGTATGTAGGAGGCTTATATGAAAAACTCAAGGTTTATAGCCCTTGGTGGGGTTTTAACCGCTTTAAACATTATAATTCTTTATATGAGTGTATTACTTAATTTTAACAAATTATTTTTCTTATTTATTGCATCCTGCGTAGTGATAACATCAATTATTATGACTGATAGAAAATTTGCTTTCATAAGCTATCTTGCAACTTCTTTGTTATCTTTATTTCTATTATCTGCTAACATAGGTGTTGTAATAGTATATATTTTGATATTTGGAGCATATCCTTTTATTAAACTTTTTCTTGAAAGTTGCAGGAATGCCCCAATAGAATTTCTTTTGAAATTATTATATATTAACCTAGGGGTATTAGTGAGTTTTTTATTATATAGCAAATTATTCGCTGATATATTTTCATTCAAATTCACAGTGGTTATTGTGATAATAGTTTTACAAGTATTATTTATTGTTTATGACTATGCTCTTACCACTTATGTTGTATTTATTTCTAAAAAATTAAAACCACTGAAGAAAAACAAATAATAGATTACTCTATAATGTAATTTATCTATATATTGTCTTGACAGAAAAAAATGTTGAATGTATAATAACATATATTAATCTTGTTGATAATAATTAAATATTATAAATTGCGTTGAATAGGAATAGTAGATTTTTTTGTATTCGCAGAGAGCTGTTGGTTGGTGTAAAACAGTAATACGAATTTTCGAACTCGCCTTGGAGCTTATCTGTAGAAAAACAGATACGGTAAAGCCGTTATACAAATAAGATGGATATTTTTGTTTATATCCGAATTAGAGTGGTACCGCGAATTATACTTCGTCTCTTACTGAGACGGAGTTTTTTTAATGTTAAAAAATGCACTTAGCGTTCATTTTATTATAAAAATACTATAAATATTTGAGGAGGTCATCATATGGCAAATTATTCTACTGCTATCGACAAGAAATGGCAACAAAAATGGGCTGATACAAACTTATATAAGTTTGATGAAAATAATCTTGATAAAAAACTATATGTTTTAGAAATGTTTTCATACCCTTCTGGGGCTCAATTACACGCAGGACATTGGTTTAACTATGGTCTAGTAGATTCTTGGGCTAGAATGAAGAGAATGCAAGGATATAACATTTTCCAACCTATGGGCTTTGATGCATTTGGATTGCCAGCTGAGAATTATGCAATAAAAACTGGAGTACACCCTAAGGATTCTACTGAAAAAAATGTAGCTACTATGGAAGTTCAACTTAAAGCTATGGGAGCAATGTTTAACTGGGAAAATGAACTTGTCACTTGTGATCCTGAGTATTACAAATGGACTCAATGGTTATTCCTAAAATTATATGAAAAAGGCTTAGCTTACAGAAAAAAAGCGCCTGTAAATTGGTGCCCAAGTTGTAATACAGTTCTAGCTAATGAGCAAGTTCAAGATGGATTTTGCGAAAGATGTGATACTGAGGTAACTAAAAAGAACCTTACCCAATGGTTCTTTAAAATCACTGAGTATGCAGATGAACTTCTTGATATGATTGATGGACTTGATTGGCCTGAAAAAACTAAAGCAATGCAAAAACACTGGATTGGTAGATCAACAGGTGGTCAGATTGAATTCTCAATCCATAATTCTGAATTATCATTTGAGGTATTTACAACTAGAGCCGATACATTATTTGGAGTATCTTATGTTGTTCTTGCTCCTGAAAATGATCTTGTTGAAAAAATCACTACACCTGAACAACTTGAAGAAGTAAAAAAATATATTGATGATACTAAAAAACAATCTGAGATTGAACGTCAATCAATTACAAGAGAAAAAACAGGAGTGTTCTCAGGTTCTTATGCAATAAACCCAATTAACGGAAGAAAAGTTCCAATATGGATTGGTGATTATGTACTAAACTCATATGGTACTGGCGCTGTTATGGCAGTTCCTGCTCATGATGAACGCGATTTTGCTTTCGCAACTAAATATAACCTTCCAATTGAAAGAGTTATTGAAGGTGGAGATGAACTTCCATTTACGGATTATGGAAAAATGATCAACAGTGGTGAGTTTGATGGTCTTTCAACTAAAGAAGGTAAGAAAGCAATTCTTGATTCACTTAATGAAAAGAATCTTGGAGGAGAAAAAGTAAACTTCAGATTAAGAGATTGGCTTGTTTCAAGACAGAGATACTGGGGCGCTCCAATTCCTGTTGTTTATTGCGAAAAATGTGGTACAGTAACTGTTCCTGAAGAACAATTACCAGTCCAACTTCCTTATGATGTTGATTTTGCACCTGATGGTAAATCACCACTTGCAAGATGCGAATCTTTCCTAAATACAACTTGTCCAAAGTGTGGTGGAAAGGCTACTAGAGAAGCTGATACGCTTGATACTTTTGTTTGTTCTTCATGGTATTATCTAAGATATCCTGATGCAAATAATAATAGTAATCCATTTGATAGTGCTAAAATCAACTCTATGCTACCAGTTGATAAATATGTTGGTGGGCCTGAACATGCTTGTATGCACCTTCTATATGCACGATTTATAACTAAAGCATTAAGAGATATGGGTTATGTGAATTTTGATGAGCCATTTAAGTCACTTACTCACCAAGGACTTATCCTTGGAGCTGATGGATTAAAAATGAGTAAATCTAAAGGAAACACTATTTCACCTGATGATTATATAAGCAAGTATGGTTCTGATGTATTTAGAATGAATTTAATGTTTGGATTTGCTTTTACTGAAGGTGGAGCTTGGAGTGATGAGGGAGTTAAATCTATCGCCCGTTTTGTAGAAAGAATCGAACGTATGGTAGATACTGCTATAACTCGTATAACCGATACGGGTATTTCTGAAATCACAAAAGCTGAAAAAGAATTAAATTTTTGGAGACACACAGCTATTAAAGGTGTTTCTGAGGATTCAGAAAAGATGCAATTCAACACTGCTATTGCTAGAATGATGGAACTTGTTAATGCTTTCAATAAGTATCTAAACGAAAAGGATATTAACCCTTCTTTCTTAAAAGAGTGTTTAATAGACTTTATCAAAATACTGGCTCCATTTGCTCCTCATTTCTCTGAAGAGTGTTGGGAGTCATTAGGTATGGAATACTCTGTTTTCAATGATAAATGGCCAGTATTTGATTCCTCAGCACTTGTTAAAGACGAAGTAGAAATAGCAATCCAAATAAACGGTAAAATAAAAGCTAAGATTAATATTCCTTCAGGTTTATCTGAAGATGAGATAAAAGAAGCCTCTTTAGCTAATGATAGTATTAAAGATGCTACTGAAGGTAAGAATATAGTTAAAGTAATCGTTATTAAAGGAAGACTTGTTAATATAGTAGTGAAGTAAAAAAAGCCCGCCGGGGCTTTTTTTTAATGTATAATTGATAATTGATAATTGATAATGATGGATGTTTCTGCTTACACAGAAATCTCATCTTGTTGTTCTTTGGGACAAAATATTTTTACTCATTTTATCTTGAGATAAAATATCGTATTTTATGTACAAGGTTTCATCCATAATGAAACGAGTAAAATTCCATTGTACAAGGAACAAATAATATTAAAATTTCACGGAGTGAAACATCAATCATTCTCAATTCTACATTATCAATTATCCATTATTTTTTACCCTTCCAACTTAATCCTTGGATCTAATAAAGTGTACATAAAATCTACAGCCATATTTATCACAAGTGTAATCAACGTCATATATAAAAGTATTCCCATTGTTGTGGGATAGTCTCTAAATGATATACTAGAGTATAACCCACTCCCCATTCCATTCCAATGTGTAACAATTTCTATTATAAATTGACTGCTCATGAGTCCAAGTAAAGTTAAACTAATAGCTGTAATAAATGGACTTGCACAATATCTAATTGCATGCCTGTACATAACTGTCTTATCTTTAAGACCTTTAGCTTTTGCCATTCGAATAAATTCAGAGCTCATAACTTCACTGAGTAAACTATCTAGATATTTAAAAAGCTGAGCTATTGCCACAAGTGTAACTGCAAAAAATGGTATTACCCATAATTTAAATTGATAAAATTTAAATTGATTTCCAGTTATAATAGCATTATAGTTACTCTTTCCTATAAACTCCTGTATATTTCCTTCTCCTGTAAAAAACTTAACAACTAATTTTGCTATTATAAATGCAGGTAATGAAATCCCCATATAACAAAATAATTTAACTATTAATTGTGTAAATGAACTTCTCTTCTTCACATGCAAGATTGCACATAAAAATATTGTTATTATTGTTGCAACAATAATTGCAGGAATTAAAATTTCTATTGTTTTAATGAACATTCTATTCACTTGAAACTTTACTTCCCAATGACCTACATAAGATTGTCCCATATCTCCTTTTAATAACCTCTTAAGCCATATTGTAAATTGTTCAAACTTACTTTTATCCAACCCATACAATTGTCTTAAATATTTTTTGGTTTCTAATGGCATCAATCCACTTGCAACGTCTCCTGTTACACTCGATATGCAGAGAAAACAGAGCATCATAATAAAGAAAAAATTAATCACTCCAGATACTATCCGCTTAAAAAGATATCTTTTCATCAAATCCCCTCCCCATTTTATTGCTTCCGACTACGCTTCCCTCCTTTTTAATATATATTTACTTTTTTTAAAAATCACGTTACAAATATCAATTATTTTTCTTTATAATATTTGAACATGCATTTTTTTATATATTAAAAACAACATCAAAAGATGTTGTTTTTAATTTTTAACCCCTTTATTATGTAAAGTTTTTTCTGTAGTATTTAATAATTCACTAAATTGAATTATATTCCCCTCTTCTATGAGGGAATCAAGAGTTTTTCTAAATCTAGCTGCCTCTGAAGATTTTCCAACTGATGATAACAGTTCTATATTCCGCATTATATCAGAAACCAAGTTTGATTTTATTCCAAATAACTTCTGTGCATCCTTTATTTCTTCTTTTATTTCTAACATTTCCTGGTCTAACCTAAATGCTGCATCTGCCGCGCTCTTTAGTTTTTTCTTTATGTGTGGAGGAATATTCTGCTTATATTTATAATTTAATGAATGTTCTATTGTAGCCCAAAAATTCATTGCTAAAGTCCTTACTTGAAGTTCTGCTAATATGACTTTAACCCCATCAGACATATTAACTGGATATTTAATTACAATGTGATAACTTCGATATCCACTATTTTTAACATTATCAACATAATCTTTTTCATAAATAATTTGCATATCTTGCCTTTTTCTAATAATATCTATTACTTTATCAATATCATCAACAAATTGACACATAATTCTTAAGCCAGCAATATCCTCAATTTCATATTGAATTCTTTCTAATGGAATATCAAATTTATTTGCTTTCTCTAAAAGGCTAGACATTTCTTTAACTCTACCCGTTACAAATTCTATTGGAGAATAAGTTCCTCTTTTCTTGCACTCTTTTCTTATACTTCTAAACTTAATCTTCAACTCATCTATTGCTTGTTCATAGGGTATTGTGAATTTTTTCCAATCTATTGACGCCATTAAAATCACCCTTCTAAATATTCTTTATAAATTATCTCATCTATTATTATATAACATTTCTATCATTCTTTTAATCTTTTTATTTTAAGGACTAGTTATTTTTGATATAATTAACGAAGTAAAGCTTTATTAGGGAGGCACACAGTGGATAAAAATTTATTTGAAGAATTAAAAGAAATTGGTTTTAAAAATATTGATGATATTGATATATATAAGAAAGAACTCAAAGAGGAACCCGCTATTGAGAAAAAAACAAATATGCAAACCTATTTATATGATCGAACTGTTGTTTGCCCAATTTGTGGTGAAACATTTAAAACTCCTTCAGTAAAATCTTCAGCTTATAAGACAAACGGGAAAGAAAGTGATTTTTACATAAACTATACATTAATAAACCCATATTTTTATGATGTATGGCTATGCAATGTCTGCGGTTATGCAGCTATGAAAAGTGATTTTGATAAGATTACTCAAGCTGAACGAAAATTAATACTACAAAATATCACCCCTCAATGGAGTGGCAGAAAATATCCTGATATCAGAGATGAAAATCATGCTATTGAGCGCTACAAGCTATCATTATTGAATTATATAGTGAGGAAATCAAAGAATAGTACAAAAGCCATAACCTGCCTAAAAATCGCTTGGATGTATAGACTTAAACCAGAAGAAAAATTCAGACCATTAGAATTGAAATTTATTGAAGAAGCTCTAACTGGATTTAAAGAAACGTATTACAACGAAGCTTTTCCAATATACGGTATGGACAAATATGCAACCATGTATCTAATTGGTGAATTATATCATCGTCTAAACGATTACGATAATGCTCTAATATGGTTGAGCAACGTAATAACCACACCCGGTGTTAAAGTTTCATTGAAAGAACTAGCTAGAGATCAAAAAGATATTATTTCAATAAAAAAGAAACAACAAGAGAACACTGCAAATGCTGCTACTCAAGATAATGAACCTCTTGTTGAAGATTTATCGCATGAAGATAGCTCTAAAAATAAAAAGAGCCTGTTTGAAAAGCTCTTCAAAAAAAGTTGAGAGTTGTGAGTGGAGAGTGGAGAACGATGGATGCTTCTGACTAAGGCAGAATCATCCATGGTTCTCAACTCTCCACTCTCCACTTACAACTATGTTTTATAGAATCTTTACTGGATCAAAGTCAATATGATCTGCTGAAGTTAATATAAACTCTATCCCTTCATATTCTCCTTCAAATGCATTCTTTATTCCCACCCCATGTAAGTGTCCATAAATCACTTTCTCTACTTCATACCCCTTAAATAGCCTCATAAATTCATTATCTTCTATCTTCTCATTAAATGGCGGATAATGAGTCACAAATATAATTTTATTATATCCCGCTTCTTTTGCTGCCTTCAAAGAAAGTTCTGCTCTTATGCATTCTCTATTATATATCTTTCTATCCTTATCTTCTTTAAAATTATAACCTCCTGGGAAAATCCACCCTCTAGTACCACATATAGCATACTCACCACATTTAAAGAAATTATTTTGTATAAACATCATATTATCATAAAGGGAATTAAGCTTTTTTATACCACTCCACCAATAATCATGGTTTCCTCTAATAAGTAGCTTATTACCTGGTAATGAATTCAACCATTCTAAATCTTTAAAACCTTCTTCTTTACTCATTCCCCATGATATATCTCCACCTATAATTACAGTATCATTTTCAGTTATTTTTTTTATCCAATTATCTTTTATTCGCAAATGATGATTAACCCATTTTTCACCAAATATTCCCATAGGTTTGTCTACACCAAATGATAAATGCAAATCTGATATAGCGTATAATGCCACTACTTATCACCTTCCACTTTCTGGTCTAATTCCATTACGTAAGCAAGAATATTTGCTACAACATCATATAGCTCTGTAGGGATTTCTTCACCACATTCTACGTTAGTAAGTAATTCCGCCAACTCTTTATTTTCTACTGTTGGAATAAAATTTGCTTCTGCTTCTTCAATTATCTTTTCAGCTATTTTCCCAACACCCGCTGCTGTAACAATAGGTGCATCCATATTGGTTTCATATTTAAGTGCTGCCGCTTTCTTTCTTCCTCTCATGCAATCACGTCCTTTAGGCATCTTTAACAGGCCTTAAACTCTAACATTTAAAACACTAAATTTATCATCTTCAAAAAAATCATTGCAATTTATAATATTAATTTCTTCTTTTTTTTCTTCAACATTAATATTAACTATAAATTTACTTTCACTAAATTTATCTTCTAATTTACTTTTAGTCATTTCTATGACTTGCTTCCATTTAGAGTCACATTTTATATTTATAGTTAGGTTATGATTCCTTATTTTAATCAAGCTATCGACTGTACCAATATTTTGGGTTGTTAATGATACAATCATTTTAACATTTTTTGTGTCAATTTTCTTTTCTTTTTTTCGTTCATCTTTTATTATAAACTTAAAAGGATATTCCTCATCCTTATGTTTAAAAGGACTATCAAAATAATAATATTGATTACTTATAGAATTAAATACTTTGAATTTGTTAATATTATTGTCTATAAATCCTTGTAATTTATCCATCAATTCATTACTTTCCTTATAATCTTTTGATAGAATCATTTTTAACATTTCTTTTGACTCTTTAAGAACTTCATTTATATCATTTTTAATTTTATCAGATGTAATAAGTTTTGGATCTTTCAATATTTCTTTATTAATGTTTTCTTTATTAATGTTTTCTTTATTTACTTCTTTATTTACTTCTTTATTTACTTCTTTATTTACTTCTTTATTAATATTTTCTTTATTTACCTCTTTATTTATTTCTTTATCAGTACTTTGTTTTACAGTTTTCTCATTTTCAACCTTTCCTTGGTTACTCTCATTATTACTCTCTATCTCTTTAAACGATATCTCATTCTTAAGTTCCTTTAATCTTTTCAAATCATCTTCGGAACTATCTTTCAAAATATCGCTAATCATTTTCTCAATAAATTCAATTTTTTTATTCTCACCAGTACTATATTTATTAACCGCATTTAAAAGTGTATTTTTGTTTGCCTTTGTAATAAATTCTTTCTGATTATTATCAATAATTTCATTTTCATTATATTCACTAGTATTATTTCTATCAAGTAATCCATCTTTAACTAACATTTCTTTCATTTCTTTCAGACTACTAAATACATTCTCTTTGTTACTAGACATATTCTCAAGAGCTTCAATATTTTTACTACTTGGAGTTATGTTATTCTTAATTAAAAATATAAGAGACTTATTATCAATACTTTTTAACTTATCTAAAGAACCACTAATAAGCTTGCTATATAATTCAGTTTTACATTTATCATTTTGTAACCCTTTGTTTGAGATAAATTTCTGAGTAAATTCAGTTTTCTCATCCTCATTCTCATTCAATCTAGTTTGAAATTGCAAAAGCCCCTTAATGGATGAAACATTCTCCTTTGTTAAAGGCATTTTGAATTTAACCATAAGCTTCAATAGCTCAATTGTTTCCTCATCTTTTTTAAGTCCAAGCTTTTCAATAATTGACTCAACAGAACTTTTCTCACTTTCACTATTTAAAAAACCTTCAACAAGTTTTAACTGTAATTTTCCTTCTTTGAATCCTGAAACTTTAAACTTTGCAAATTTATTAAATAGTTCTAAATCTATAGCTTCATCTAACTCTGCTTCAAATTCCCATCCATCTATAGTTCTCAGTAAAACTGTTTTACCCTCACTGGTCCCTTTGACTTTTGCTCTAACAACTTCACCCTCACTAAAGGATATTTTTTTATGTATTCTTTTTTTATCTATCTGATTTAAGCCAGAAATGCTTCTAATATCGGACATATTATCCCCCCTATATCCTTACACCTTATATAACTTCATATTATTATTATCGAAGAGTTTAGCACTATTTAAACCTAAAATAATTGTGAAAGTTTAGCATATATTTTTCAAATATATATTTATAATTTTCAAACAAACAAAAAAACCCAATTTCAGCTTGATAATCTTCCACAATATAAGAAACTGAACTTGGGCTTAAATTTTACTATATTATTCGAAAATCACTTTGAAATATTTTTTCTTTCCTTTTTTAACCAAGATGATTCCGTCTTTAATATCCTCTTCTGTAATAACTCTACTTATTTCTTCAACTTTCTCATCATTAATTGTAATTCCACCCTGTTCTATTAATCTTCTACCTTCTTTTTTAGAAGGAATAATTTTCCCAGCATTTAATACGTCAAGAATACCTTTTCCTAATTCTTCTTTACTTAACACAACAGTCGGAACGTTATCTAAGTTAGCACCTGCTCCAAATAATGTTCTAGCTGCATCCTCAGCTTTTTTAGCCTCATCTTCTCCATGTATAAGTCTAGTTACTTCAAATGCAAGTCTCTCTTTTGCTTTGTTTATCTCTGCCCCTTCAAGAGAAGAAAGTTCTTCTACTTCATCCATAGGTACAAATGTTAAAAGCGATAGACATTTCTTTACATCACCATCATCCACATTTCTCCAGTATTGATAAAAATCATATGGCGATGTTTTCTCTGGATCTAACCAAAGAGCACCATTTTCAGTTTTGCCCATTTTTCTACCTTCACTATTAGTAAGTAAAGTACAAGTCATTGCATATACTTGGTCTGCTTCTTTTCTTCTAACTATATTCATACCTGCTAACATATTAGACCATTGGTCATCTCCACCAAGCTGCATAGTGCAATTATATCTTTTATATAATTCATAGAAATCATATCCTTGCATAAGCATATAGTTAAATTCTAAGAAAGATAATCCTTTTTCTAATCTTTGTTTAAAACATTCCGCAGTAAGCATTTTATTAACAGAGAAACATACACCTACTTCTCTTAAAAAATCCACATAATTAAGATTTAATAGCCACTCTGCGTTATTCACTAAGATTGCTTTATCATCTTCAAAGTCAATAAGTCTTGATAGTTGTTCTTTTATACAGCTAACATTATGCTCTATTTCTTCTTTAGTTAACATCTTTCTCATGTCAGTCTTTCCAGATGGATCACCGATCATAGCTGTACCACCACCAACTAAAGCTATAGGTCTATGTCCAGCCCTTTGCATATGTGCCATAAACATCATGGCTATAAAATGTCCTACATGTAAACTATCAGCTGTTGGGTCAAACCCTATGTAAAACGTTACTTTTTCGTTATTCAAAATATCTTTTATGTTATCATGAGTCGTTTGCTTGATATATCCTCTTTCACATAAAATATCATAAACATTTCCCATTTGTAATTCCTCCTATTCTAAATATACCCTCTCTTATTATAACCTTAATTGAGATTTTTGCAATACAAAAGGACTGAATTCGCCATTCAATCCTTTTTTATGTCTATTTATTAAACTCAACAGAATATGCATTTAAATATTCAGGGATTTCATCAATTCTAATACTTATGTTAATATGAATGTTTAGTTCAAATTTATCAGATAACCATTGAATCCTTTTTAACAATTCTTCACACTCATTAATAGTGCTAGAAGTTATTTTTAAAAGACCATCAATAAACATCTCTTCTATATCATAATCTTCAGATATTGCACCGCACAAGAAACCATAAAATTCATCATAATTCTTTAGTTCAAATTCATTTGTTGAAATAAATCTAATATTCCTATCAAGTTCATAACTCATTTTATCATCATCATCAATATAAACCAGATTACCTTTTCGATTACTAACCTTTTCATTGGCTAATTTTATCAGTGATTTTGTTTTGCCGCTACCTTTTCTACCACAGTATAACTGTATCATTTTGATAACCCCCTTCAAAATTCTGAATATTTTGATTATTAAATATATTATACAGTATTTTAGCCTTCTTTTCAATTAAGATACCCAAAGTTAATAAATTATAATAATCTTTTACTTTGGGTAATAAAATTTACTCTATATATGTAACTTTATCTTTTCCATCTCTTTTGCTTATATATAAACATTTGTCAGCTACACTTACTACTCCATCTATATTTTCTGAATCATCAGGATAAAATCCAATTCCAAAACTCATAGTATTTATAACTTTTTCTCCATTAAAATATAAGGAATTTTCTTTAATTGCTTCTCTAACCCTATCTATTCTCTTATAAACTTCTATTTTACTTTCAGCGTCGTTAATACAAACTATTAATTCTTCTCCACCATATCTAGCTAGAATATCTTGTTCATGAAGATTATCTTCAATTACACTAGTTACATTATTAAGAACATTATCCCCAAATTGATGTCCATATTTATCGTTAATTTTCTTAAAATCATCTATATCCATCATCACAAGAGCAAAATTATTCTTTGGTCCACTTGAAAGTTTTTTATCTAATTGATCGAAAAAGAATTTTCTATTATATATATTTAAAAGAGGGTCTCTTCTTGAACTTTCTCTTATCGTCATATATAGAGAATTATTATCCAACGCTATTCCAATATGATTTGAAATTGTTGTAAGGAAATTCATATGGTCCGAGCTTAAGAATCCCCACATACTATGCTCAACAACTATATAACCACAGGCTGTTCCCCTAAAATTTATAGGAACACCTATTATAGAATGGTTTTCTCCATCCTCCACATGAGATTTTTTGTGTGATTTACAATTTATTATAAACGGATTTCTTTCATCAAGAATATCATAATAACTTTTTTCGTAATTAGCAAAAGATTTTTTATTAATATTTGTAGCTTCAATAACAAATTTATCATCTTTTTTTATATAAATAGTAGAATATTCAACGCCCAAAATCCCAACAATCATATCATTAATTTTAGGAATCAAATCACTTTCACTTACATTCAGATTTATATATTTACTTATCTCCATTACATTAGTAATTACATCAATTTTTTTTTCTAAAATATTTACCTTGTTATTTAAAAGTTCTATCGTACTCTCAGCAAAACTTTTATACGTTTCACACTCTTCTTTAATTTTATTATAATCAAACTTATTTAAATGTAATTCATCCATTAAAAAATCAAACCCCTATTTTTATTCGTTCGTTATTTACTCTAATTCTATTTCCATTATAAAAAATCCTCTATTTATAGTAATTTTTTTGCATAATATTATATATTATGCAAATACTAATATAACAACACATAGATTGGTGTGATATTATGAATTTTTTAAGATTTGTAGGAGCATTTATTCTCCTCACGTGGTTAATTATGCTTTTACTAAGTTTAGGCGGAGCATTTATAAATATTTTATTAATCTTAGCTGTAGTAATATTTATAGTTGATGCTCTTACAACCTACAAAAGAAGAGGATAAAACAAAAATGCACGCTTGCGCGTGCATTTTTATATCTAAGCTTTTCCTATAGCCGAAAGAACTAAACCAGGATTATGCTCTAATGCAAATCCAATTCCCCAGTCACTTTGGAATAAAAGAATACTTCTATCTTTTATATCTTTAACAAGTCTTGTATCACTCGTTAAGCTTAGTTTATCAACTGGAACTGGACTTTCTTCAATCCATCTAATATTAGAAAATGCTAACTGTTCAAGTTTGATATCAACATTATATTCGTTATTCATTCTATATTCTAGAACTTCAAATTGAAGAACACCAACAACCCCAACTATAATCTCTTCTACCCCAATATTAGGTCTCTTAAACACTTGAATAGCACCTTCTTGCGATATCTGAGTTACCCCTTTTATGAATTGTTTTCTTTTCATAGTGTCTACAGGCTTAACTCTAGCAAAATGCTCTGGTGCGAAACTTGGAATCCCCTCAAAGGTAAATTTATCTGAATTCATACATAATGTATCTCCAATATTAAATATACCTGGATCAAACACACCAATTATATCTCCTGCATATGCTTCTTCAATTATTTCTCTATCTTGAGCCATAAATTGCTGTGGTTGAGATAATCTAACCTTTTTACCACCTTGAACATGATTAACTTCAATTCCCTTTTCAAATTTACCTGAACATATTCTCATAAATGCAATTCTATCTCTATGAGCTTTATTCATATTCGCCTGTATTTTGAATACAAATGCCGAGAATGGCTCATTATATATGTCAATTTCACCTTTATCTGATTGTCTTGGCGTAGGCTCAGCAGTTTGTTTTAAGAATTCTACCAAGAATGGTTCAACACCGAAGTTTGTTAATGCACTACCAAAGAATATTGGTGAAAGCTTTCCTTCTCTAACTGCTTCAACATCAAATTTATCACCTGCATAATCTAATAATTCGATATCTTCCATAAGTTTATGGTAAAAAGCAGGTCCTATATATTCAATCAATCTGTCTTGTTCATCTATACCAATTCTATCAACCGATACTTGTTCTTGCCCATGTTTACCGCCACTAAACACAAGTACATCTTTAGATACCCTGTCATATACCCCTTTAAAGTTCATCCCACATCCAATTGGCCAATTCATAGGATATGATTTAATTCCTAATTCACTTTCAAGTTCTTCTAAAAGTTCATACGGATCCCTAATCTCTCTATCAACCTTATTTACAAAAGTAAATATTGGTGTTTCTCTTAAAGCACAAACATGGAACAACTTTCTTGTTTGCGCCTCTACACCTTTAGCTCCATCGATTACCATTACAGCATTATCTGCTGCCATCAATGTTCTATAAGTATCTTCACTAAAGTCTTGGTGTCCAGGTGTATCTAGTATATTAATACAAAAATCATTGTACTTAAACTGCATTACAGAAGATGTAACCGAAATCCCTCTTTGTTTCTCAATCTCCATCCAGTCAGATACAGCATGCTTAGATGACTTTCTTGACTTAACAGTACCAGCTTCTCTAATAGCCCCTCCATAAAGAAGGAATTTCTCAGTTAGTGTGGTTTTTCCTGCATCAGGGTGAGAAATTATAGCAAACGTTCTTCTTCTTTTAATTTCATTAACTATATTACTCAACTTTCATTCGCTCCTCTTATTCCATAGTATAAAAATCAAGGCTTTGCCTTAGCAAAGCCTATGCTTCTTTTTTTAAATTTTCTTCAATATTTCCTAACTGCATGATTTCTAATACTTCTGCAGCTCTATCTTTTGTATTTCCAGTTAATTCAACATAAGGCACTTTTTCATTATCTATAAATTGTTTTATGGCATTATCTATAGCTATAGCTAATTCTTCATCTTGCCATCTCACACCATCTTTTTTATAACCGAATTCTCTAGGTACATAAAAAATATAATCGTATTTATTTATATCTTTCAAAGCATGATTATAAAGATCTTTTAATATCTCGATTTCCTTATTAGTTCTTTTCTTATCACCCAACATAAATCTTCCATAAATATATGGTAAGAATGTTGCATAATCTGTAATCGCATAATCAAACTCTTCAAGTTCTTTGTCTATACACATCTGTCCTAAATATATACCATATTGCTCACTAATCGTCTCAATCATACCTTTATCCTTAAGATACTTAGTAGAATATTCTGGTATGCACCCAACACTTAAACCCATTATTTTCATATCAACATAAAGTTGTTGCATCAATGTAGTTTTTCCGCATCTCGGTCCACCAATGATAGCAATTCTCACAGTCATCGCCTTGACCCCCTAAAGTTTTGTACACTACATTATATCAGCAAAACTCCAAACATTCAATAAAAAAAACAAATTCTTATTCATATACATCAAGGTAATATTTTCTTTAATAATATGCCAGCACTGGCTCTTATCCACATAATCGAAATGCGAACTTTAACACTCTTGAATCACCTTCAATATTCGTGTTATTTAGGTATAAACCCTACTTTTTTCATAACTTTTCTCAAAGTCTTATTAGCTACATAACTTGCTTTTTCAGCGCCATTCTTATATATTTCTTCTAACTCTTTCTTATTAGACAGAAGTTTATTAACTTTTTCTTGAATTGGTTTTAATTCATTAATTATTACTTCTGCAACATCTTTCTTAAAATCAGCATATCCCTTATTCATATATTCTTCAACAATCTGTTCTGGTTTAACCCCTCTTATAGCACCCATTATATTAATCATATTCTTTATACCTGGCTGTTCGTCACAATAATTCACCTTTCCTACTGTGTCTGTTACAGCTCTACTAACTTTCTTTCTTATAACTTCTGGTGGATCCATAATAAGAATATACCCATTAGGATTTTCATCTGATTTAGACATTTTCTTTTCAGGATTCTGAAGATCCATTATTTTAGCTGCTTGTTTATTCACATATCCATCTGGAACTTTAAAAGTATCACTATATGCATTGTTAAATCTAATTCCAATATCTCTTGCTAATTCCAGATGTTGTATCTGATCCTTTCCTACTGGCACAAGTTCCGTTTGATAAAGAAGTATATCTGCAGCCATTAATACAGGATAATTAAATAGTCCTGCACCTATACTCTCTTCACTTTTTGAAGATTTATCTTTAAATTGAGTCATCCTTCCTAATTCACCCATATATGAGTTACATGTTAATACCCATGAAAGCTCACTGTGTGCTGGAACATGTGATTGAATAAATACTGTATTCTTCTCTGGATCAATTCCAGCTGCTATATATATAGCTAAAACTTCTAAAGTTCTTCTTCTTAAATCACTAGGATTTTGCTTTACAGTTATTGCATGCATATCCACAACACAATAGAAGCATTCATATTGATTATCATCTTGAAGTTTCACCCAATTCTTTATAGCACCTAAATAATTTCCTAAGGTTAAATCCCCCGATGGTTTTATTCCACTGAATATAACTTTCTTATTTTCCATAACTATACCTCCGTCTTTCTTTTTATATTTTTAACTCAAGAAAATTTATTATTCTTAAATCAATTTTTCTTATAGAACCTTTAATAAGTTTAGAGTGGTGAGTTGAGAGTTGAGAACGAAGGATGTTTCTGCTTTAGGGCAGAAACTACATTTTGTTATTCTTTAGGACAAGGTGTTTTCTACTCATTTTATCTACGATAAAATATTGTATTCAAAGTACAATATTCCCCCTAAAGTAAAATTCATTGTCTAATAGTCAATAAAATTAAAATTTCACGGAGTGAAATATCCATCGTTCTCCACTCTCAACTTTCAACTCTCAATTTCTTTTCACAAAAAAAGTCCTATAAACTATGTACATAGTTTATAGGACGTATTCACACGTGTTGCCACCTATTTTCAAGAATAAAATTCTTCTCATTACAGATACTTACATATCTTGCTTTTGTAACGTAAAGCCAACGTCTTCAACTACTCAGGAACATGAGAAGGCCCAATTTCATCGTCATTTCGACTCTCTGCGCTACTCAAGTACTTCTGTACATTCCGTTGCTCGTTCCTCTCATTCCTCGAACTTGAACCTTCTCATGTCCCTGAGAGTATCCTCACAACAAAACTTAAAATCCTTGAATAACCAAAGGCCCAATTTCATCGTCATTTCGACTCTCTGCGCTACTCAAGTACTTCTGTACATTCCGTTGCTCGTTCCTCTCATTCCTCGAACTTGAACCTTCTCATGTCCCTGAGAGTATCCTCACAACAAAACTTAAAATCCTTGAATAACCAAAGGCCCAATTTCATCGTCATTTCGACTCTCTGCCCATTTTCCTTTTCATCTTGCTTCTCCGAGATCCATTCATTTTGAACATAACTATTACCATCTCACCAACTGATAATTCTCTGTAAATCTGTTTTCAAAACTACTTCTTCTCTTCTAAGAATTTATAAATTTTATTTTAATAAAAATATGTTAATTTATACTACATATTATACCTTCTAATAAAAATTGTCAACACAGAATTTTTTCTTTTGTAAGTTTTTTTTCTTTTCGTGTGGAATACTATAAATATCGCAACTTAATAATTAATTTGTGTAAGTTCATAACTCATTAAAGCACTGAGATTTTGAAACATGCATAAATCGTATTTCGCGATAGAATCTCTATAAAAAAAAGTACTTTTGAAAGGATGTTTTATCATGAAAAAATATTCTAAAGAAACAAAAAATAATTTTTACGGACCTCACCAACGTGATTTTTTAGAATCTAATCAGAAAGAAGTTAGATCATATGGTCCACTTGACTCCGTTGCACTTCCAAATAATGTTGTAGACCCTATAGTAAGTAATAATATTTCGCAAGCTGAATTTGATTATACTTATGACTCAATATTAAGAACTTCTGAGGAAGAAGAGGAACTTTAAAAAGGAGTTGAGAGTGGTGAACGATGGATGGTTCTGACTAAGGTCAGAACCTCCATTATATTGTTCTTTAGGACAAGAAGATTTTACTCATTTTATCTTGAGATAAAATATTGTATTTAAATCTCAATGTTTTATCTATTACGAAACGGGTAAATTCCTATTGTCCAAGAAACAACAAGGTGTAGTTTCTGCTCACAGAGCAGAAACATCCTACGTTCTACATTCTCACCTTCCCACTCTCAACTTCTTTTAAATGTTTTCTAAAAGATCACCATCACATCATAACTTCCCTCTTTATAAAGCGGTATATAATCTTCATTGAAATGCTCTCCATTTATGAAAACCTTATAGCTCTTTCCTTTCTTTACACTTATATTATATACAGCTTCTTCATTTTTATATTTAATTTTAAACTCATTCCATGAACTTGGAACCTTTGGATTAATTATTATTTTTTGCCCCTCAACAACTTTAAAGCCTAATAAATATTCAATTCCTAATGTGTAATACCATGAAGCACTTCCAGTGTACCAACTCCATCCTCCAAGTCCATTGTTACTTTCATTAGAGTAAACATCTGCACAAGTGACATAAGGTTCTTTTTTATATTTTTGACAATCTGTGAAATGCTTAGTTTTATTAACTGGATTTATCATAGACATAAGCTTATAGCCTTTTTCTTCTTGGTTGATTAAAATATATGCAATAATTCCCCAAATTACACCATGAGTATATTGACCGCCATTTTCTCGCACACCACTAAGATAGCCTTTTATATATCCTGGTTCTTCTTTACATTCTCGAAATGGTGGATATAAAAGTTTTATTAATCCATTTTCATAATCAACTAAATATTTCTCAGCACTTTCCATAGCTTTTTCTGTTTTATCTTTTTCACCTACAGTACTTATGACGCTCCACGCTTGAGAAATCATATCTATTTTACAATCTTCATTCTCAGCTGAACCCAACGGGGATCCATCATCAAAATAAGCTCGTCTATACCAATCTCCATCCCAACCTTTTGTGTTAATGGCACTTTCAATTTCAAAAGAGCTTTTCTTTAATTCTTTTACTAAATCATCTGCTCCCTTGAATTTACATATTTCAATAAACTTCACTATAACATCATATAAAAATTCTCCTAACCATACACTTTCCCCTCTACCTTTATTTCCAATATTGTTCATGCCATCATTCCAGTCGCCACATCCCATTAACGGAAGATTATTATCTCCAAACCTACATCCTCTTCTTATGATTTTTATACATTTATCAAAGAGTGTATCTTTGTCTTTACCCTCTTCATAAATACCATATTTTTCACATTCATTTTCTTTGAGTTCTTCTCCTTCTAAATATGAAGTCTCTTCATCTAATATACTGTAATCACCACTTTTATTCACGTACTCTATAACCACATATGGCAACCAAATTAGATCATCACTGAATCTAGTTCTTATTCCACTTCCAATGTATTTATGCCACCAATGAAGAACATCCCCTTGTTTGAACATTCTTTTAGATGTCTCCAAAATATATTTACGCACCTCGTCTTTATTGAACAAAATTATAGGGATTAAATCTTGAAGTTGATCCCTAAATCCAAAAGCTCCTCCACTTTGATAAAAGGCACTTCTTCCTTTATATCTACAACTGTAAATCTGATAAATAAGCCAACTATTCATCATTATATCAAAGGATGGATCCGGTGTATCAACCTGTAATTTATTAATCATTCCTTTCCAATATCTCTGAGTTTTTAAATATTCATATTCTGACGAATCTTGCTCATTACATATTTTTATAAGTTCTTGAATTTCAGCTATGTTTTCACTAGCTCCTAAAATTATATGAACATTCTTATCTTCATTTTCTTTTAAAATAACACTACTCTCTGCATACAGACAGCTACTGTTATTAATCCCTTCCACCTCAAATACATTATTGAACATAATTCCCTTTGGATTAGAAATATTACCACCTTTAAATACTTCGTATCTATCACCAGTAAATTTCACATTCTCTCCATCTAATATTTTCAAGAAAACCTTGCTATTCTTAAAGGACGAGTTATAAGGATTATCTGCATAAATATATTCATGTTCTCTGTTTATTTTTGTTCTAATATATCGCCTATTCCCATCTTGATTTACTCCAAGAACTAGACCAGCATAATACATTAAGGTGAAATTATTCTCACAAGTATCACTATTTTTTATTTTGACATGTATATGTTTTATATTTTTTTCGCTATTCATAAATACAGTCAATGTAAAAATATTACCATTATAAACATATTTATATTTTGAATATCCCAATCCGTGACTTATTTCCCTCTCGCCTTCATCATCAAAAGGGGCTTTTGTAATAGCAAATACTTTACCATTATTATTATCTCTGATATATAGATATTCTTCTCCTAAATCTGTAATCTCGTTATTATTCCATGGGGTTATTTTAAATTCTCTACTATTTTTAAACCAAGTATACATGGTTCCTCTTTCACTTGTAATAAATCCCATATCATCATTTGATATTACATTACACCATGGTGAAGGTGTATTTATTTCCCCATTTAAAATAATATCATAACTTTTATTACCAACATTAAATCCACCATATCCGTTGAAAAACTTTAATCCCCCATGATTCTCCTTAAACTTTCTTTCATGTTCATTATTATCTTGATTATGAATAACTGCTAAGTTTCTGTCTTCAACACATATTTCTTTCTTTTCAAATGGTATTTGTATAAACAATGGTCCCTCTATATCATTAAACTGGAGAACACTCACGTACTTGAATATGTTAATATCCTCTTTCTCTAACTCGTAGAAATTTTTTATATATATTCCACCATTTACATTTATAACTTCCCCTATGTTATATTTCTCAATTTCGCTATATACCGCATCTTTTATTGGTTGATTATATCCCTGTTGTTCCTTACATAGTATCAATATATCAAATTTAAAGTCTAGCATCTTCAAATATTGATATACTTTAATTAATTGTTTTATATGTGTTAGTCCACTACATTTATTTATTTCAAATTGTATTATTGGATAATCACCCGATATACCATATTTCCATAAATCTTTTTGAGTACCAAGCAAATCATCCTCATTCAATTCACAAGTGTTTCTTTTGCCAAAAATGAGTTTTGAACAAATATTCATGATGAGGTGATAGCTTGCTGAACTTATGTCCATAATTTCAAGATTATTGTAACTTTTTTCATCAAACCCTTTTATATTTTCTTCAATTTTAATTGAATCATTATTTTTAGAATGAATCTCTCTGATTTCATCTATTGAACCAGCAATACCATAACAGAAATATATTTTTTTTCTTTCACCAGCTTTTAAAGATACCTTAACCTTATGAGAAAAAATAGGCTCTAAGACATCACCACAGATATTATCATATTCTCCTTGTAGAATATGTCCAGACGAGTATTCTATATTCAGTCCTCTTCCAACAATTTTTCTCTTATTACTTTGAAAATACTTTTCTCCTTCACCAATTATATAAGTAAACCCTAAAACTGTATTATCAGACTTACTTCTTTTTCGCTTATTGCAAATAAGAATTTCTTCTTCCTCTAAATATTCTGTACTCATAAATAGTTTTCCGAACGCAGGATGAGCGCTATGCGCTTGTAACTCACTCAGTATCACTTCACAATAACTATACAATTCTATATTTTTCGTATCTTTTCCGTTGTTCATTATTTCAACAATTCTATATTCTAGCGCATCATTTTTTTCTAATGTACATGTATAGTTAACATAAACATCTCCTGTAGAGCTAATAAATGATGCTTCATTGTGTTTAAATATTACTTCTCCATACCCATTATTGCATTTATTCACATCTGAAAGACACCAAAATTTTTCTTTATCAATATTTATAAAAAATAATATTCCACCTTCTTCACATACATAATCCTTATTGTAATAGTTAAGACAGATATTATTTTTTTTACTTACCCCTTTACCATTATAAGAAATCAAACTACTATACTTTTCATTACTCATAATATGCATTTCAGGTATAAGAAGATTTACATCTTTAAATTTTCTAATGTATCTTTTCTTTTCCTCCTTGAAATGAGAGATTTTGTTTGTTTTTTTACTATCAAAAATTATACTATTAGGAATATTCTCCATAAGCACTCTTTCAATGCATTTAACATTTGGTATAGCATGAAAAAGTTCTCTTAATCTATTATTATTTAAAATATTATTTAAAGCCATAAGTATCATCCCTTGATGATGAATCATAAAGGATTTGATAATTTCATATTCTTTATCCTTTTTCATTCTCCTCCTAGTAAAATCTACTGCTTCATATAATCCATATTTCCCTTCCATTCCAAGCTCTCTCATTTTTTTAACATTATCTATACATTCTTTTTTATTCATCATCATCAATAAGAAAGTAGAATAAGGTGATATAACTAAATCTGGTTTTAAAATATTTTTCATTGCTAATGAAGGAACACCAAAAGCTTTATATTGATAATTATCATTTACATCAAATCCAAAATAACCACTTTCAGATACACCAAATGGTATGGAATATTCTACACCGAAACTTTTTTGAGCATTCAATACTCCTATACTCATTTCTTCAAAAGCACTACCTTTAAAATCCTTTAATAATAATGAGGGCATAAAATATTCAAATGTAGTTCCACTCCATGATGCAAATACTCTCTTGTTTTTTACCATAAAAAGATTTCTTCCAAGTTTAAACCAGTGCTCTAAAGGAACATCTCCTTTCACTATTGCCATAAAACTTGTAATTCTAGCTTCTGAAGCAATTAAATCGTATGAATTCTCGCTTAATTTATTGTTATTTACATCATACCCAATAGAAAATAGTCCAAGTTCTTTATTGTACAAGGTTTCAAAATTTGTATCCCTTGTTATAACTTCTATTTGTTCAATAACATGATTGATTTTTTTATATAAATCATCAATATTTTTTTTAATATTTTCAAGTTTCATATCATCTTTCATCTTAAATAGTTCATTGTAAGTTATGTTACCTACTTTTAATTCTTTTAACAAATCATAATTTAAATACTTATTCTCTTTTTCAAATGATTTCAATAAATGTTCTGTTTTTTTCAGCCAAAAGCCTTCACTGTCTATTAACTTCAACTCTTCTAATAATGCTCTTATGTATCTAGTTATTTTTTTACAATTACTGTAATCCATTTGATTACCCATTACTTTGATATTTTCATAGGCATTAAATAATAATTCCTTATCTCCTAACCTATCTCCATATTCTAGACTTAATAGTTCTAATGTATCTCTCAACCCACTTATTCGTTCTTTATTCAGCAAGCAAAAATTTTTACTGCTTTCTAAAAAACTTTTAGCTAAATAAAGATACGAAATAAGATTACCACTGTCCACTGTAGAAATAAATTTAGGTTCTAATGGCTTTAATGTCTTTACATCGTACCAGTTATATAGGTGGCCATTAAATTGTTCTAACTTATTTACTGAATTCAATGTTTTTTCAATACGTTCCACAGCATCAATTAATGAAATATATCCAAAATCATATGCGCATATATTGGATGTTATTGCCATACCTATATTTGTTGGTGAAGTTCTTTCAGCTAAAGGTACAGTAGGCTGTATTTGAATATTATCAATTCCAAGAAAGTTCGTCTCTTCATTAACACAGTCTTCAAAGTACCCCCATGTCTTTCTTGCTATTCTTCTTAAATACTCTCTATCGCTTTTAAAAATCTTCTCGACCTTCTCATTATCACATTCTTGGCTTATCCTATAAGCAATGTATGGACTAAAGAACCATAACCCACACGGGAAAAGATAATACATCATTAAATCTATATGATAAGCATATGATACAAGCAAAACAACAATTGAAAATATTGGTGCTACCTTCATTTCTTTCACATAAAATATAAAGCTACTATCTGAATTTTTTTCTATAGTGCTGGCTGGAGTCCACTGAAGAAGATTCTTCTTTGAAAAAAACATTCTAAATAAAGTTCTTACAATAGCATCACCCATTAAGTAGGAGTTATAGGGTATAAATGCTATTATTACCAATATTCTTTCTATAGTATTTTTGTAATTCTTATAATCGTAAAGAAGACCATGCGTCTTCGCTTTAAGAAAAACAACTTCACTAATATTTATTAAAACCGGTATAACATATGATACAAGTGCTGCAGCTAACCATACACCTTTATCATTGGGTAATATATTTAACAATGAGAAGATAATAATCGCAATTATGCTAGGTGATATTAAGCTTCTCCTCATATTATCTATAATTTCAATTTTATTTAAAAGTTTTAGATTTGTTCTTTTTAGAAAGTCTATAAGTTGCCAATCTCCTCTTACCCATCTATGTAATCTCTTACAAAATGAGTAATAACTACTTGGATAACTATCAATAACCTCTATATCAGTAACTAATCCACATTTTGCAAAAGCTCCTTCAATAAGGTCATGACTCAGTACAGTATATTCTGGAATTTCACCATTTAAAATATTAGTAAACATATCAATATTATAAATTCCTTTACCAGTGAAAATACCTTCTCTAAATAAATCTTGATATATATCTGAAACTGCTCGTGTATATATATCAAACCCACTATCTCCGCTAAAAATTCTTGAAAATAAAGTTTTATTCTGAGAGGCATAGTTTATACTTATCCTTGGTTGAATTATTGTATATCCACGAATAACTTCGTGTGTTTTATGATTATAAACAGGTTTATTAAGTATATGTTCCATTGCTCCAACAAGCTTTTTACACACACCAATAGGTAAGAAAGTATCTTCATCAAGAGTAATTATATGTTTACACTCTTGAAGTTTAAGTATATCTCCTCCTAAAACTTCATATGTTGTGTTTTTATCACCTCTCAAAAGCCTATTAAACTCCACTAATTTACCTCTTTTACGCTCCCATCCCATCCAGTAATTATCTCTTTGATTGAATATTCTCTTTCTAATAAATACATTGAACTTACTGTGTTCATTATATTTTTTATTTAATGTTTCAATACACTTTAATGAATAATCTCTTAGTTTTTCATCATTTTCTTTTTTAAAAACATCATTGTCAACATAGTCTCCCAATAAGGCAAAATAAATGTTAACATCCTTATTTCCTAGGAAATAAATTTCCAGTTTATCAGTTAATTCTTTAATATCATTCTCACTACTAAACATACAAGGTATAACAACACAAGTTTTGCTGTCTTCATTTATACCATTACAGAAATCTATTTTAGGTATTATTTCAGGATTTTTTCTTATAGAAATACCCCAATTAATTAATGTTAATGATAATTGACTAAAAGGAGGAATCAATAATAATGTAGGAATAATATATTTAATTAATTTCTTTTCAGTATCTATTAGATATACGCCTCTTAATAGAATTCCTATAAAGAACAAGGTCAATATTACATTTGTAAATACATACATTATTAATCGACTTTTTTTATTCATAAGTGAAGGTTTTAAAAAACTACCATATTTCTTAAATAAAATTTTTTGTCCATAATCTACTATATAGTATCCAACATGTTTTTTTATCTTTTCATCTGCTTTTTCACACTTATTTAAAATAAAATCAACTATTTCAAATTCACTAATTCCAAATTTCTTTGACATTTTTTCTATTTTACTTCTATATAATTTTTTAGATTCTAAATCCATATTACTGTATACCTTTGATGGATCCATTAACAATATTCTTTCTACATAAGAAATCTCTGTAATACAATTCTCCCATTGAATTTTCTCAATTAAATTTAAACTTTTTATATATCTAGAAATTTTACATTCATGATCTATTAAAAATTTCTTTGTTTTATTTGAAATATCTTCCTCATCAATATCGTTAGTTTTTATAATGTTATTATATATGTTATACATAGGAATATTGTTTTCACTATATTCATGTAAATATTCTAATGTTTTATTAATAAAGAAGAATTTATTTCTTTTATAATTATCATTAAAAATCTCAATAAATTCATTTTCATCAATTAAATTTTCTTTTAATTTTTCAATCAATTCACAAGCAATTTCTTCTTCTTCTGTCAACAATGCTATTTCCCCTGAAACAACACTTATGCATTGCATCAACGAAAAACTTATACATGATTTCAAAAAGTTCAGTTCCCTATAAGACAGTCTTCCACCTTTTTCACATTCTTTAAAAACTCTGATTATATCTTCCTTACACAGTACATCTTCAATATCTTTTACGTATTTCATGGCCAGAAGTAAAACTCTAGGATATCTTTTTAATTCCTTATTACTAGTCTTTATATATATAGGTAAGCATCTAACTCCATTGTCACTCAGTGTTTTAGTCAAGATTTTATATTCTTTTTCAATTATACTTATATTATCAACTAGCCATCTTTCACAATTGTTAATATTCTCAAGTTTATATGAAATAAGTCGATTATAACTCTTTTGGATATATTCATAACTCTCTTTCACTTGATTAATAATTCTATTCTCATTTTTTTTATTTAAATTTACATATCTATATGAAATATTTTCTTCTTTAAAATTTTTATAGCATTCTTCGAATTTATCAATTTCTTTGTATAAAATATCTAATTTATCTTTGTTATTATATTTAATATGTATAAAACAAAATAGGAATAAAATACATATTCCAGTTAAAGTAAAAATTAGCCAAACCATATGACTAGCTCCTTTCATTTCTTAACTCTTCATGTATTTTATCCCCAATGGATGAAAATTATTTATTTTTATGTTTCTAAAGAAAACATCTAACGTTCTCTACTCTCAACTTTCAACTCTCAACTTCTTTTAAATTCTCTACTTCGTAGATTTTTCTATAGATTAAAGAACTCCAAATATACTTTATAAGCATAAGTATGATCTTTTACCCCTGCCATTTCCCTAACTGAGTGCATAGATAATTGTGGTAATCCAATATCTACAGATCTCATATTTAAATGTGTTGAATTTATTGGTCCTATAGTAGAACCCCCTCTAACATCTGATCTATTAACAAACTTTTGATAAGGAACTTCACATCTTTTACAAATCATCTCAAAAACAGCACCTGATTCACTATCAGTTGTGTAGCTTTGATTAGCATTTATTTTTATTACTGGTCCATTATTGATTATTGGTCTATTAGTTGGATCGTGTTTCTCAACATAATTTGGATGTACAGCATGCGCATTATCCGCAGAAATAATAAATGAATGAGCAATACTTCTTAGATATTTATCTCTATTTCCACCAAGTGCAAGTACAATTCTCTCTAATATTATTGCTAACATTTCTGAGTCTGCGCCTTGCTTTGTTGAACTACCAATCTCCTCATTGTCATAACAAACCATTACGTTTGTTGCTTTTGTGTTTTTGCAATCTATAAGCGCTTTTATTCCTGAATGGATATTTTGAAGGTCATCAAGTCTAGCACTTGAAATGAACTCCTCATTAACTCCTACTAAACATCCTTTTTCAAATTCATATAAGAATAAATCGAAATCTATAATTTTATCCATTTCAACTTTTAATTCTGATGCTATAAGTTTTAGAATAAAATTATCTTTCTCTAATTCTTCATTTATCATACCAACTAAAGGAAGTACGTGATTTTGTTTATTAAGCTCCACCCCGCTATTTACTTCTCTATTCATATGTATTGCAAGATTAGGAATTATCATTATAGGTTTGTTGATATTCATAAGTCTTATTTCTGGTTTTAGAGGATTTTCGGACATAAGTGTCACTCTACCTGCTACAGCTAATGGTCTATCTAGCCATGTATTTACAATAGGACCTCCATAAACTTCAGTATTTAATTTTAAGTAAGATTTCTCAGCAACCATTTCTGCATTTGGTTTAATTCTAAATCCAGGAGAATCTGTGTGTGCTCCAATCAATCTAAATCCCTTTTCCTCAATATTATCGCTTCCAACTGTGAATGCAATTAATGCAGAACCATTTTTTGTAGTGAAATATTTTCCACCCTTTTCAATTTTCCATTCATCCCCTTCGTTTAATTTAACGAAGTTTTCTTTCATTAATTGTTCTTCCACATTTTCTACTGCATGAAAAGCTGTTGGACTATCATATAAAAAATCAATCAGCTCTTGAGCAAATATTTTCTCATTCATACTTTTTCCTCCTAGCATTATGCTTTTTATCTAAGGTATCTATACAAAAATACGCTAATATACCTTATATCACCTATAGTATACACCATAACTTTTCTATTTTATATAAAAAAGCCAGAATTATTTAGATATTCTAAAGTTTTTTTAAACACTTTATTGTTTATAAAGAATATTTCTATATTCATTTCGTAGATTTTGTATTCAAATAATAACTTTTATTATAGAGAAACAAGTAATCACCTATTGTTTCATAATTAATAAAATATAGTTTCTGGTCAAGGAGCAGAAACCTCCTACGTTCTCAACTGTCAATTCTCAACTTACAACTATGTTTTAAACTCTTTATTTTATCTTAAGAAACATTCAAGTTTTGGTAAACATTTTGAATATGAAAAATATATTATATTGTATAGAAAATATGAAATTACGAAATTAGGAAGTGAATTAAATGGCAACAATTAAAAACTATTTCCCTGGTGGTAATACCTCTAAAGGCTTCTACTCATTCTACAGATATATTATGAATCAAAAAGAAGCTTCAAGAATTTTTTGTATTAAAGGTGGTCCTGGAACAGGTAAATCCACGCTAATGAAAGAAATTGGTAACTACTATTTCAATAAAGGATATGATATAGAGCTTCATCACTGTTCTTCTGATAATAATTCTCTTGATGGAGTTGTTATCAAAGGTTTGAATGTTGTTTTAGTGGATGGAACTGCACCTCATGTTGTAGACCCTATTAATCCTGGTGCCGTTGATGAAATTTTAAATTTGGGTGAATGTTGGAATGTAGATGGATTTGAGAAGTATAGACAAATGATTATTGATACAAATAAAGAGGTAGGTCTTTATTTCAAAAAAGCCTACAAATATATCGCAGCTTCAAAAATAATAAACGATGAGCTATGCTCATATTATTCTGCTGCTCAAAATTGGAGCAAAATCAACGATCTGATGATTTCATTAAAAGATGAAATATTACCGCAAAAAAACTCCAGTAAACTTTTTAAAGATCGACATATGTTTGCAACAGCCCTTACACCCAATGGAGTAATTAGTTTCATCGAAAATTTAACTGATGAAGTTCAAAAGATTTATGTGCTTAAAGGAAACCCTGGTACTGGACACGATTTAATTTTGGAATATTTATATAGTGAAGCTTTAAGATATGGTTATTATATAGAAGCCTTTCATAGCCCTCTAAGACCTGATAAAATCTCCCACATCATTATTCCTGAATTAGATATCGCACTTGTATCAGATAATGAAATTTATACTCCTCAAATTAGTCATGGAAGGATTATAAATCTTAATAAACATTTAAATAATTCTCTATTAATAGAAAAATCTGATGAAATAGCCGAATGTGAAAGTGATTTTTACAACTTATTAAACAGAGGTTTGACTTATATTAAAATCGCTAAGAGTATCCATGATAGACTTGAAACAGGATATATTCCAAACATGGATTTCAGTAAGATTAATCAAGTTAAAGAAAATATTATTTCTAGAATTAATGGATATATAAAATAATTTAAAAGAGAGGCTCATGAGTCTCTCTTTTAATTTCACTAGATAAATTTCACAAATACATGTATAATCTCCTTAGATTGTAATAATTAGTATTAATATTACACTGCTAGAAATTTCAGCAAAAGATTTGGAGGACATAAAATGAATCAAAAAATAATTGTTATTGAAGACGAATTTTCTATTAATGATGCATTAAGTTTTTCATTAAGAAAAGAAGGTTATGAAGTTATAAGTGCTTATTCATCAAGTGAAGCAAAAAAATCATTAAAAGAACACAGTGTTGACTTAGCGTTACTTGATATAAATTTACCTGATGAAAACGGCTTTGAATTATGCAAGTATATCAATTCGGTTTACCAAATACCAATTCTTATGCTTACAGCAAGAAATGATATAGTTGATAAAGTTTTAGGACTTGAGCTTGGTGCAGATGACTATATAACAAAACCCTTTCATATAAAAGAAGTTTTGACTAGAATAAAAGTAGCTCTTCGAAGAGTTGAAAAATACAGTAACTATGAAAAAGAAAAAGAATTTTTACAGCTTAACGATAATGTTAAAATAAACCTAAAAAGCAGAAAAGTGTTAAAAAACAAAAATAACATTAAGCTAAAACCAAAGGAGTATGATCTATTAGAGTTTTTGGTAAGAAATAAAGAGAGAGTTTTTTCAAGAAATGAGCTTTTAGACAAGGTATGGGGATTTGATTATGAAGGTGAAATGAGAACAGTTGATACTCATATTAGAAGATTAAGATCAAAACTTGATTCAGAAAATGGACAATCTATAATTGAAACTATCTTTGGTATAGGTTACGTTTTAAGGGATATTAAAAAATGAAAAAAAGTATTAAATTTAAATTTACATTAGGATTGTCCTTAATTTTTCTCATTTCAGGAATAGGTATAAATATCCTTATGCGTAAGGTGTTTGAAGTAAATCTTGAGAATACGATTAAAAGCTCCGTTACTGATATTATGAATAATTCAAGAGACTATATCCATTATAGATTTTTATCAAATAACCTTCCTTTTAATGATGAAAGTCTAGATTCCCTCTCATTTGATATATTATATTATTTTACATCTACCCACAACTGCGATAGTCAAGTAAGAAACAAACATGGACAAATTATTCAGAGTAATATTAGTAAATTAGATACAAACATAACTAAAAATCTAACAGAAGCTGCTTTAGAAGGTATGGTTATTATAAATCTTCAATATGGAACTGAAAAAGCTTACGTAACTTTTGCTTATCCTCTATATTATGAAGAAAATCCAATAGGTATATTAACCATTAAGAAAAACTTCAGTGAATTATACTCTGCTAATAGAAAATTAGTTAATATAATAACCTACTCTGAAATAGGAATTCTAATAATTATTTTTATTCTATCATTCATCTTAATATCAAAATTAATAAATCCAATATCTATTTTAACAAAAGATATAAAAAAAGTAGGTGAAGGTGACTATGCAAATACATTATACATAAAAGGTAATGATGAAATTGCTGTGTTATCAAAGGAATTCGTAAATATGAAAATGAAAATTAAAGAGCAAATCGATACTATAACCAAAGAAAAGGAAAAGGTTATGCGGTTGGAGAAAATACGAACCCAATTTTTTAACAATGTAACCCATGAATTAAAGACTCCTTTAACTGGTATATCATGCTATGCACAAATACTTCTTGAAGAATTAAATTCAGAAGATGAGTTTAAAAATAGGGCTATCAATAGGATTTACATGGAAAGTGAGCGATTGCATAACCTTGTTTTAGATTTAATTGATGTGTCTAAAGGTATGTCCTTAATAGAAGATGAGGCTGAAGATATTAATATGCAAAAGCTACTAAATGAAATATGTGACGATATGGAAATTAAAGCTCGCAAACATTCCATAAAACTCTGTAAATCAATTGATAAAGGATATATCACAGGAATAACTAACAGGATTAAACAGGTTTTAATTAATATTATTGATAATGCAATTAAATATTCTCACATTAAAGAAGATATAAACATTACCACCTTAAATAAAGATGGTTTTTATACAATTAAAGTTTGTAATAAAGGAGATATAATACCTAGCGAAATCTACGAAAATATATTTGAACCCTTTGTTAGAAGTAAAAACAGTTCTGAATTACACAGCAACGGATTAGGCTTATATATATGTAATGAAATAATAAAAAAACATAATGGCGAAATTAATATAAAGAATGGTGAGGTAATCGTAGTTACAATTAAATTCCCCTCCGGTAACATTTTGGAAACAACTAAGGTAAAAATGGACAAAAGTTAATGTTATTATCAATGAGAGATGAGGAATCCTATAGAATTTCTTCATCTAATCAAATCCAAAATACTAGGGGGTAAAAAATAATGTATAACATTTTTAATAAAGCATTTTCAGTATTATTGATTTCTTCAATGATGTCTTTGTCATCATGTAATTCCACCAGTAAAAACATTGTTCTAAACAACGCTCACGTTAAGGTTAATAAAGACCTAAACCAAAATGAAAAAATTAAGCATGCCAATGTAAGATTACAAAATGAAAAGAACATTCTTTTAACTACAGACATAAAAAAGAATCTAAAAGAACAAGAAAATAATTCATTCAAATTAGAAATGATTAAAGAATTGAATATCTCAGATAAACATTTAACTCCTATCTGCTGGAGTGATGAAGAAAATATAATTGCAATCAAGCATATTGGTGGGCTTAAACATAGTTATGATATATATAATATTAATATTTCAAACTCTGAAGCCACAAAAATTACTAGAATAGATTATGTTATTCCCAAATCTAATGTAACAGCAATTACCACTAAAAAAATATTTTTTCTGCAAAACTTTAAGCTATGTGCATACAATTTAGAGGAAAATACCGCTAATGAAATATATGATTTAAGTGCAATCAAAAAAGACCTTGAAGCGGAATATTCAAATTACATTATTGAGAAAGAATATTTATCTCCAGAAATTTATAGCTATACTATAACTGAAAAACAGAAGGGATCAGATAATGAATTTATAATCAAAGATGATCTGGAATTGATTTTTTTATTTGACATAAGTACAGTGCAAGGAAGCGATAACTACATAAGCATTATATCTTCTCGCTCAAAAAAGAGTCAAATTATTAGGATGTTAGATATAGATTCAAAAACAGTTATCTCCAGCAAAATATTTAATGACTTGAATTTAAGCTTTCCTGACCAAACAGGATTTAAATATAACAAAAAAAATAATACCTTCTATATTTGCGGAAATATTTCTAAAGAAAACAGACAAACTATTTACGAATATACACTAGATAACCCTAATAAACTGAGAGAAACAGAAAATATTTCAGATATTAAAATTTCTTCTCCAATAATATGTCCTGATAATGAAAATTTTTATTTCATTGGAGATAGTTCATATACCCAAAACAGTATTATGAGATATAATACAACCACGGATAAATTATCAGTTATTTTCAAAGATAAACCTCAGGGCTTTTATTCTTCTTTAAAGTTTATTAATAACACCAATTTGATATGTTTTAATTATAAAGAAAACACTTTAGACAAAGAGAATGAAGAATTTTCTTTTATAGGTGTACTTCAAGAGGATACAATAAAAAATATTCAAAAACTTCCTTTTGATGATTTATCTACTGATGGAAAAAGAAATTATTCATTTATTTTAAATGAGAATGGAAGTAGTCTCATTTGTACAACACATGATTATTATAGAAAAAATTCTATGGACTACACATTTTCAAAGTTCTCTATATATAAAATTGATAACATAAAAACAGTCCTAAGAACTGACAATGCTATTGTATTTACTGCAATACAATTTTTAGGCACTCCTTATTTATGGGGAGGAACTACTCCTGAAAAAGGATTTGATACTTCTGGTTTTGTTAAATACGTATATAAACAGTGTGGAGTAAAATTATCTAGAACTACATTTACTCAAATACATGAGGGAGTAGAGGTCTCAAGGGATAAGCTTAAAGCAGGAGATTTAGTTTTCTTTGGGACTTATGCCGCTCCCCATCACGTAGGAATATATATAGGGAATAATCACTATATACATGCTCCTAGAACTGGTGATGTTGTGAAAATTTCTCCCTTATCTTCAAGAAAAGATTTCTTAACTGCCAGAAGAATATTGAAATAATTTCAAAGAGATTTTATAAGTATTTTTCTATTAATTTTCTCTTTTAAAATCAAAATAATCTGTGCACCTACTATTTTTTAGTATTCATGGTAGGTACACAGATTATATTATACGCTCTGAGCCGCTCTTACTTTTTATCATTATTATCTAAATTTGCATCTTCATTCTTTTCTTCTGTTTCTGTTTCTTCCGATTGAATATCATCCGATTTACCTTCTTCAGATTCTATTTCTTCTGTCTTTCTTTCTTCAGATTCAGTTTCCTCTAATTTAGTCTCATCTGTCTTAGAATCTTCTGATTTATCTTTTTCTGTTTCATTTTCCTCTAATTTACCTTCTTCTGTTTCAGGTTCCTCTGATTTATCTTCTTTAGTTTCAACTTCCTCTGATTTAGTCTCATCGGTCTTAGAATTTTCTGATTTATCTTCTTTAGTTTCAGTTTCCTCAGTTTCAATTCCTTCGATTTCTTCTTTTTTTGTTCCCTCTGTTTCAGTACCTTCAGTTTTGGTTCCTTCTTTTTCATTCCCCTCAGTTTCTGTAACTTCGGTTTCTATCTGTGGCTCTACATAATATTTTGACTTTTCATAGTTAAACCACGTAAAATTATCCGGAATATATTCAATATTTTCAAAAACAAAATCATGAATTACCTTCTTAACATTTTCTTCATCCATTATGAATACAAATCCATTATTTTTATAATTATTAACTCCTTCACACAACTTATCAGGAGGAATTTGTAATTGTTCAAGTGAATTAATATCATTTTTAAAAATTGTATATGCCATATCTAAGGCTGTATTAAATGGAATATTCGTTTTAACACTTTCAAATATTTTATCAGCAACAAATGGATATTTTATTATTGAAGTTTCTTTAAGCTCTAACAATAGTTTGGTTACAACTTCTCGTTGCCTTTCTACCCTATCAAAGCTCCCTCTACCAATTTTTCTCATTCTTGAATAAGCCAATACTTGCTGCCCATTCATATGTTGTGTTCCTGATATTTTTAGCAAAGTAGGCTTCTCATCAAAGAAATTCTTTTTTTGAAGTTCTAATCCTATTATGCATCTATTTAATTCTTCCTTCTCTTCATCTGAAACAGTAAGCTCCAGTCCACCAACCTCATCAATAATATCTTTAAAACCATAAAAATTAACAATAGCATAATAATCTATATTCATCTCAAAAGTCTTCTCTAAGGATGCTTTTAATAAATCAATCCCTCCATATCTATATGAATGATTTAATTTCTGCATCTGATATCCTGGGATCTTTGCGTAAGTATCTCTCAATATAGATGTAATCTTAACTTTTGAGTTAATATTATCTATTGTAAGAATCATCATTGTATCTGATCTTGTTCGCTCGCCATCTTCTCTCTCATCAGTTCCAACAAGAAGAATATTGGTAATCCCTTGAACTTCTTTATATTTTCTTACTTCGTTTTTTTCTTTCACATTATTATATGCATTACTATCAGTTATACTATTGGTTGTACTATTTTTTTTATCTTCAGAAGCAGATATAGGCTCTTCTTTATTTTGTGACCTAGAAACATTATTATTAATAAAACTCTTTTCATTATATCTATTCATCACGAATAAATACGTTCCCAATACAACTCCCATAACAACTATTAATATACCAACAACACTTCTCACTACTACTTTACCCTTTTTCATATACCAATTTCCTTTCAAAAATGCTATGTACTTACCTGTCTATCCTTAATTATTTTAGCACTAATTTCTAATGTACACAATTGTTTAAACTGATTGTAATCTTATTGTAATCTATAATGTTCTCTTACGTAAAAAAGGGCGCGATAATTAAGGAAATTTTTCAATTTCCTTAATTATAAAAAATGCGAGACTTCTACTTGCTATAGATATTTTATATGTTAGAAGGTACTTTTAGCAAGTATCTCTTTGTTTTTCATCAATATATTTCCTTTTGCAATCAAACCATCTACATTGAAGCTATTATCTAGAATAAGTATATCTCCATCACATCCCTCTGTTATGCTTCCTTTTTGAGGATATATTCCCATTCCTTTAGCAACATTCTCAGTTACAAACTTAAATGCTCTTCCAATTTCCATATTTTCATCTTTTATTAAATGCTTTACTGTATTAATTACAGCATCTAACTTTCCTATACCTATTCCTATAATCTTTCCATCACCATCGAATTTAGGTATGCTTCCATTACCATCTGAACTTAATGTTATTCTATCTTCTACTGCTCCCAATGCTATTGCTCTTACAACATCATTAGCAGAACCTTTTGGATCCTCTTCATGAGCTGAAATATCAATTCTTCCTCCAAGTTGTGTTAATTTTACACCTTCATTAAGAACTATATCATTCCTATTTATATGTGTTGGACAGAAAATATTTGCTGGAATATCAGTTTTCTCTATAATATTAAATACATCTTTTAAACAATTTTTTTCACTTCCCATATGTATATGGACAACTCCCTGTTTCCCTGAAATCATGGATGAAACCCTAACATCAGAAGTGATTCTTAATAATTCTTCTTTAGTAGGATGCGATGATCTATGATCGCTTAAAGCAATTTTTACCCCTCTTACTTTTGGAATGAATGCTACATCCTTCTTAATGTCACCTGTAAGAGTTCTAGTTGGCACTCCATAAGAACCAGTTAAAACATATGTAGAAACCCCTTCATATTCTAAGGCATATGCTTTTCCTAATAAATCTTCAACTGATCTTGTTATACCATCAGTTCCTAAAAGGCCTACAACTGTTGTAACTCCGGCTTTCACAATGTCCTTAATATTTACTTCTGGAGTTCTTGTGTGAAATCCACCTTCACCACCACCACCAATAATATGCACATGAGAATCAATTATCCCTGGTACAGCTATTTTATTAGTACCATCAATAATTTCACACTTAATCCCCTTACAAGAAAACTCTTCTTCTATAGCAATAACTTTTTCTCCACAAATAACTATATCCTTAACCCCCATATCTTTTGGATCATATACTCGGATATTTTTTATTACTTTAATCATATAACTTCACCTCATTAGTTAAAATATATAATACCAGAAAAGAGCAATCTCATCATTATCAAGAGCTGTATAGAGTTTATTATTAACTCCGCCCAAAATAAATCCATATTTCTCATAGAATTTACATGCCCGTACATTGTTATTCTGTGTTTCCAACGATATCCCTTTAACACCGCATTCTTTGGCCCATTCTCTAGCTTTATCCATCAATTCTTTACCAATACCGCATCCTCTATATTTCTTATCTACAGTTATATCTTCAATGTGTACATAGTTATTCCATGCTTTTATTAAAATGATTCTTCCTGCATATTTCTCATCATAGAAAGCTAATAATACGCTCTTATTATTGTTACCGATAAAACTTTGAAAATCAAGTTTATCTGCTTCATCATCATATCGCTTTTCTCTAGCCTCACAAGGTATTATATCATAAGTAAATTTATTGTTATTTAAAGATAACTCTAAATATGAGTCAATGACGAAGCAACCATTTAATTCATATATATTATCAATATATTCTTTTGATAATTCTCTTACTTCTATCATGCTATTTTAACTCCTCAACATTATCATAAATATTTTCAACTTGTCCAATTTCACCTTCTACTTCTTTTCTTAATCTTCCAAAGCTTAACTCTTCTTTGCTCCCATTAGCAGCTAAAAAACCTTTAGTAAGTTCCTCAACAGTGCTCTCTAATGTCATGAAGAAATGATCCATTGCAAACTCTTTCTTAGGACAACTATCATCTTCTCCAAACTCTCTAATAATAGATTTTTCTATCATCTGATCCATATCCCATAGTTTAATATGAAGTAGTTCATGAACAACTAATTCCTCTAAATTAGTATTCTTTGGATTAGAATTTATCATAAGTATTGCTTTTTTATCATCTGCATCAATTTTTACATCCCCTGATTTTCTCCACTCTGTCTCTACCATTTTAATCTTAATGTCCCAATCTCGTAATCTCAAAATATCTTGCCACTTATCTAATAATCTTTTAATTTCTTTAATATTTGCCATATTCAATTTCCCCTTTCAATTCCGCCTATAATATTGATATATTAGCATATATTTACTAACCATTCAATGAAAGTTATTTAATTAAAACGTGTATTTTCATGATTAATATTATTATTTTTTAACAATAATATACAGACTACTTAGATAATATTCAACACTTATTATATGCTACTAGAGCTTCAAGCAGTCTCCCCTTTTTTTCACAAATAGTTAAATTTGAAGATCATGACTTACTTGATGGCGGCCTATCAGACCCTGTTCCTTATAAAAAAAGATATTGAATTTTCTGGCTTTTTGTTGTAAAATATAAAATAAGATTATATAGATATCGCATTCACTAATTAATTTACACTTGTCCAAAACTCATTAAAGCTTTGAGATTTTGATACAAGTATAAATCAAATTTCACAGAAAGATATCTATCTGAAAGGAGTTTAACCATGAGTTCATTAGTAATGTATAATTTATTTTTGGATATTTTACCATTGAGTTTAGCAGGAATAATTTTCATTTCTGTAAAGTCATTGGGTAAAGTGCGTCCAAATTTAATATTATTAATGAATCCAGAAGTTAAGCGTCTTTTGTAACTACTTATTATTTAGTCTATAACTAAAATATTTCGATGCTTAGCTTGAGGTGTTCCCTTGAGCTTTATTTTTTATACCTTATTTTCAAAAAAAGTTCAAGGAACCCTTGAACTTTTTTTATTGAAATCTTTTTATAAGAGGCTTTAAAATTTACATTTAGGAGGATATAAACATGGTTGATATTACAATAAAAAATCTTGTTAAATTTTACGGGGGAAATAAAATTCTTGAGAACATCTCACTTGAGATATACCGTGGAGATAAGATTGGTATCATTGGAGATAATGGTTGTGGTAAAACCACCCTTTTCAAAATTATTACTGGAATTGAAAACTATGATGATGGAACTCTTCATATGAGAAGAAATATGTCTGTAGGATATCTTCAGCAGATTCCCTTATACCCCTCAAACTTTACAGTGGAAGATGTTTTGAAGTCATCTTTTCAAGAAATATATGAAACTCTTGCGAAGATGAGTAATTTAGAAAAAGATATGTCTGAAGGCGCAGATAATATGGATAGACTTCTTAAGCAATATTCTGATTTACAAGCCTTTATTGATTCATGTGATGGTTATAATACTGAAGAAAAAATCAATAAAATTTGCACTGGATTAAAAATATCCACGGATATGAGAAATAGAGATTTCACCTATTTAAGTGGTGGAGAGAAAACAATAGTCCATTTAGGTAAACTGCTACTCCAAGATACTGAACTCTTACTATTAGATGAACCTACAAACCATATAGATATCGAAGCGGTAGAATGGTTAGAGAATTTCTTGAATGAGTATAAAGGTACAGTTTTAATTATATCTCATGATAGATATTTCTTAGATAAGGTAGTTAAGAAAATAATTGAAATTGAAGACATGAGCTGCAGTGAATTTATAGGAAATTACAGCTATTATCAAGAAGAGAAAAAACGCAGAGTTGAACAGCAACTTGCTCAATATATTCAACAGCAAAAAAAGATTAAATCAATGGAAGCAGCTATCGCACGTTTTAGGTTATGGGGTCAGATTGCAGATGATGTAGCATTTTTTAAGAAAGCTTTTAATATGGAAAAAAGAATTGAAAAGATGGATAAAGTGGAAAAACCCACTACAAATAAAAAGAAAGCGGATCTTTCCTTTACATCCTCTAATAGAAGTGGCAAAGAAGTACTCATAGTTAAAAACTTATCAAAATCCATTGAAAAAACTACGCTTTATGACAACGTAAATCTTAAGGTATTTATTAAAGATAGATATGTTTTACTTGGTAAAAATGGTTCTGGAAAATCAACATTTTTAAAATCAATTATTAGAAAGTTCCACCCTGAGTTAATTGACTCTTTCTATGAAGAAGATAAAGGGATCATTAAATTAGGTGCAAGTATCAAGATGGCATATTTGCCTCAGGAAATAAAGTTTCCTAATGAAAATAAGACAGTACTTGAGGTTTTTCAAGATGAATTTCCAATAGCAGAAGGAATAATAAGAGGTATACTTGCTAGATACTTATTCTTCACAGAGGATATTAACAAAAAAGTATCAAGTCTATCTGGTGGTGAACGTAGCAGATTAAAGATGTGTTTATTAATGCAAAACAAAGTAAACTTCCTCATCATGGATGAGCCTACAAATCATCTTGATATATCCTCAAGAGAAATGTTAGAATCCTCTCTTGAAGAGTTTGATGGCACCATTTTATTTGTCTCCCATGACAGATTTTTTATAAATAAGATTTCAAATAAAGTTTTAGAATTGAATGAAGGTACAATAACTCAATTTGATTGTACTTATGATGAGTATAAAAAACTGATTTCATCAAAGATTTCTCACAGCAAAGAAAACCCTAAGAAAGAAATCTCAATATCTAACAGTGAGTATGAAGAAAATAAAATAATCTCACGAGAACAAAGAAAGAAAGAGAATCGTTTATCATTTCTTGAGAATAAAATAACTGAATTAGAATTAAATATTTCTAAGATTAATAAAGAAATTGAAATATACTCAACAGATTATAATAAGGTAACTGAATTGTTCAATAATAAAGAAAAACTTAATGAGGAGCTTGAGGAACTTTTAATGGAATGGACGGAACTGCAATAAAATCAAGGTATCTATGATAAAAACATAGTGGACAGTTGACACTCCTATCCACTGTCCACCGTCCACTATATTTTTATTTTTTCATATACAATATAAATTCCCAACACTTCTGTTTATAATCAGATTAAGAATTTTCTTTTTAGCATTATCATATCTTTCAAAAATACATCTTGCTGATTTTTCATCATTATATACTTTCCAATAACCACAAAGTAAACAATTTTGCCCTTGATTTTTTATAAATTCCTTAGTATCTTCTAATGGGTATCCTAAGAAAATACCAATTTCATGAGGACATGAGTTATGAAATTTCTCTTTTAAGTTTTCTAACATAGTATCTAGTGTAGAACACTCAATATATCCAATGTTATTAAGAAATTCTCTTATATCTTTTCTATTCACATATTCACTGAGCATTTCTTTGTTATAAAAAATCACTACACTATTTCCGCAATGAGTTTTTAATTCTAAATGTTGAATTCCAAAAATATTGATTCTTTCTTTAATTTCATCCCATAGTGTTAAAAAATTTAATCTATTGGTTATTCGCACCAAAGAAGCAGGCTTAACCCCTTCAATTACCGGTGCAATATTAAAGAAAAGATATGCTTCAAAGGCATCGTATCCTTCACTTTTATTTAAAAAATCTAAATACTTATTTAATACTTGTCTGTTCATAACTCACTCCCCATACCTATTAAAGATACTTTAGTTTAAAATTTATAATCCTTTACCAAACTCTCTACATTGGGCTAACCCTTCTTCATCCGGTGTTTCATTTATCGTAAGACCGTCTTCTACTAGAATAGCTCCATCCTCTTCAACTCGTTCTTGCCATTCTCTCATCCATCTTCCATCGCCCCATCCATATGCTCCAAATAGAGCAACTTTCTTTCCACCAATTTTGCTGTCAATTGATTCCATATAAGGTTCCATCTCACCTTCTTCAAGTACTTCATCTCCCATAGAAGAGCATCCAAGTACTAACACATCACAATTATTAGCATCGTCGAATGTAGCTTCTCCTACTTGAATCACATTTACTTCATTTCCAGCTTCTTTGGCACCTTCTGCAATTGCCTTAGCCATCATTTCTGTATTTCCTGTACCACTCCAATATATTACATTAATTTTACTCATAAAGAACACCTCACTATTTTTTCTTTCAATTGATATTGTATTATAATTGAGAATTATTTTCAAGTATTTTTTTATACTAAGTGATAATTCTCTTAATATTTAATATTGAAAAATCAAGGAATATTTAATTATAAAAATATCTATACATAAAAAGACTATTGTTGGCATTCCAACAATAGTCTTTTATAGTTTCTATTCATTAGTCATAGCAGCTTCATCTACAGCAAAATTATTTGCTACTTTTTCAAATGCTACAGTCATCATAAGCTTTATTCTATTCAATTGATTTACTTCACTTGCACCTGGATCATAATCTATAGCCACAATATTAGAATCAGGATATTTATTCTTTAATGCCTTTATCATCCCTTTTCCTGTTACATGGTTTGGTAGGCATGCGAAAGGTTGTGTGCATACTATGTTGCTAACTCCTGATTCAATTAACTCCACCATCTCAGCAGTTAAAAACCATCCTTCACCAGTCATATTACCTAATGATAGTATCTCTTCAGCGCCTTTTGCTAGTTGTTCAATAGAAACAATTTTATGGAATCTCTTACTCTTTTGAAGATATTTATTAATTTTATTCATATAACTTTCAATATATTTAATTGATATTGATCCACCGATTTCATTTAATTTACTCATACCAAGATATTTTCTCTTAAATTTTGAATTATACCCACAATACAAGAAGAATTCCAAAAGCCCTGGAACTACAGCTTCTCCCCCTTCTCTCTCAATTACATCAACAAGGTTATTATTTGCCAGTGGATGATATTTTACAAGAATTTCACCAACTACTCCTACTCGAGGTTTTTGGATATTTTTTAGTGGAACTCTATCAAATTCTTCGATAATTTCCTTACATAAGTTAGAGAAATCCCTTACACCACCATTTTTTAATACTTCCTTGCATTTCATATCTAACTTTTTATGAAGCTTATTGCACTCCCCTTCATTCTTTTCATAAGGTCTTGTTCTATAGAGTACCTTCATAAATAAATCCCCTAAACAAACTGCCATTATTCCTTTTCTTATTACATTTATTTTAAATTTAAAACCTGGATTTGGTTCTAATCCGATAGCATTTGCTGATACAACAGGTATTTGACCATAACCCGCGTCTTTAAGGGCTTTTCTCAAGAAACCTATGTAATTGGTTGCTCTACACCCTCCCCCTGTTTGAGATATCATAACAGCAGTTTTATCTGGATCAACATCTCCGTTTATAATCTCATTTACAATTTGACCAACTGTTATTATGGATGGAAAGCAAGCATCATTATTAACGTATTTCAATCCAACGTCCACATCAGCTTTTGAACTTTTATGAAGAACTCTTAAGTTATACCCCTCACTTTTGAATGCCTCCTCTACAAGTTCAAAATGAATAGGTGACATCTGCGGAACTATAATTGTATGAGTGTTTTTCATTGCCTTTGTGAACACCACTCTCTTATATCCCTCATATGCTCCTTTTTGTTTTCTTTCACCTTTCTCTTCAATAGCATACTTTAATGATCTTATTCTAATCTTAGCCGCTCCAAGATTGCTTATTTCATCAATTTTTATCATAGTATAAAGCTTTCCATACTCTCTTAATATCTCTTCTACCATATCAGTTGTTACTGCATCTAACCCACATCCAAAAGAATTCAGTTGAATAATGTTAAGACCTTCAGTTTTTCCTACCAAATCTGCTGTTTCATATAATCTCGTGTGATACATCCATTGATCCACAACCCTAATAGGTCTCATAAGATTACCAAGGTGAGATACACTTTCTTCAGTTAGAACTGCAAATCCTAAAGAATTTATCAGCTCTGGTATACCATGATTTATCTCCTCATCAAAATGATAAGGTCTTCCACACAAAACTATTCCCTTATACTTTCCACTCTCAACATCTCTTAAAACCTCTGCCCCTCTATTCCTATACCTTTCATAGAACTTATCATACTCAATTAACGCTCTCTCATATGCTTTCTTAATTTTTGTATCATCAATTCTTAAGAAAGCTAAACATTCGCACATATTTTTTATAACAGAGTTTTTATGATTTAGATTTATAAAAGGATTCAAAAATCTCATATCACCAAGATTCATATTATTCTTTATTGCCTCTGGATAAGATGTTACTATAGGACAATTAAAATTATTATTAGCCTCTGAAACCTCTTTATTTTCAAAAACTACTGAAGGATAGAAGATAAAATCTACATCCTTATCCAATAAATCCTGAATATGACCATGAGTAATTTTGGCTGGATAACAAACTGATTCCGACGGAATTGATTCAAATCCTTTCTGAAAAATCTCTTTTGATGACTTATCAGATAAAACAACTTTAATACCCAATTCATCAAAGAAATAGTGCCAAAGAGGAAGATTTTCATATATGTTTAATGCTCTAGGTATTCCAACGGAAGTAATATAATCCCTTGGTTCTTGTTTCAACGTATTCAACATATTTAGTTTTTCTCTCATAAGATTCGGTATTTCTTGTCCAATATTTTTATTTCCAGTTCCTCTCTCGCATCTATTACCTATTATAAGCCTTTCACCGTTATCAAATAGATTTATAGTCAGTGCACAGTTATTCTCACAAAGACCACATCTAGCCTCTCTCTTGTCTATTGAAATTTTCTTTATTTCTTCTAATGTTCTGATTGTGCTTAAACCTTTTCTTTCTTCTTCAAGTGCAATTATTGCAGCACCAAAAGCTCCCATTAACCCACAAATCTCTGGTCTTTTTCCCGCTCTTCCTGTAACCTTTTCAAAAGCTTTCAATACAGAATCATTGTAGAAAGTTCCTCCTTGAAGAATAACCTTGTCCCCCATATCACTACTATCTTTAATTTTAATAACTTTGAAAAGTGCATTTTTAATTACAGAATATGCTAGTCCTGCTGAAATATCTTCAACTCCAGCCCCTTCTTTCTGAGCTTGCTTCACCCTTGAATTCATAAATACAGTACACCTTGAACCGAGGTCCACTGGTTTTTGTGATAGCGTCCCCATTTTTCCGAATTCTTCAACAGGTATATTTAATGATTCTGCGAATCCTTGAATAAAAGAACCACACCCAGATGAACATGCTTCGTTTAGCATTATATCGTCAATAACACCATCTTTTATCCTCATACATTTCATGTCTTGTCCACCAATATCTAAAATGAATGTTACTCCTGGATAAAAATAGTTTGCACCTTTATAATGGGCTACGGTTTCTACTACTCCTATATCAATACCTAATGCCTTCTTTATAAGTTCTTCTCCATATCCTGTAACTGTTGAATTCTTTATATGACACTCTTCATTCATTTCACTATAAAAGTCATTTAAAAATTCTTTAACTTTTTCTAGTGGCTTTCCTTCATTACTTCCGTATCTCTCAAAAAGCAACTCATATTTTTCTCCTATAGCCACTACCTTTGTAGTAGTTGAACCCGCATCTATGCCCAAATAAATATTTCCAATGTATTCTTTGAGTTTTTTTCTCTCAATTGGTAATATATTTTCCTTCTTATATTCTTCCATTTCTTTTTTATCTCTAAACAACGGTTCAGATCTTTGGATTTCCTTTTCTTCAAATGAGCTTACTATCTTAATTTTTTCTTTCAATTTCTCACCTGATATTGGGAAACTATCCTGTGCTTTAAGTGCAGCACCTAGCGCAACATAATACTCACCATTTTCTGGGAAAATGGCATTTTCATCACTTAATTTCAATGTCTCCTTAAATCTTACCCCAAGCTCTGACAAAAAAGTTAGAGGCCCTCCTAGAAAGGCCACTCTTCCTTGAATTTTTCTACCACAAGCCAACCCTGCAATTGTTTGATTAACCACACTCTGAAAAATTGATACAGCTATATCCTCTTTAGCAGCTCCTTCATTAATTAAGGGTTGAATATCACTTTTTGCAAATACCCCACATCTGGCAGCAATAGGATACATCCTCTTATAATTTTTAGCCTTCTCATTTAACTCTTGAACCGTACATTTCATTAATGCTGCCATCTGATCTATAAAGGCCCCTGTACCGCCTGCACATGTACCGTTCATTCTTTGCTCTACTCCATTTTTAAGGAAAGTTATTTTAGCATCTTCTCCCCCTAATTCTATTACTGTTTCTATCTCCTGCAAATATGTATTAACTGCTTCAGTACTTGCAATAACCTCCTGAATAAACATGATTTCAAGTTCATTTGCTAGGGATAATCCACCTGAACCACTTATAGCAATCTTAAATAATGAATTTGGGTTCTCTTCTACTAATCCATTCATTACCTTTTCAAAGGATTCTTTTATCTCAGAAAAGTGTCTCATATATATTTTTGATTTCAATTTTCCATCATTTAAAACAACTGACTTTATTGTGGTTGACCCAATATCTATACCAACACATACTGTTTTCATAATTACTTCCTCCATACCTCAAGGGTAGTGTCAAGTTTAATACCCCTATGTTTATTTATTGTAGCCCTTCAAGTATTTCAATAATTCTTTTACCTGCTTTTCCATCTCCATAAGGATTTTGTGCTTCACTCATCTTTCTATATTTCTCTTCATCATCTAATAAAAGTTGAACGTTATCAACTATATTTTTCTTATCTGTTCCTACTAAAATCAATGTCCCTGCAATTACTCCTTCTTGTCTTTCAGTAACATCTCTCATTACAAGAACAGGTTTATTTAAATGCGGCGCCTCTTCTTGAATACCACCTGAATCAGTAAGTACTAAATAACTTCTTTTCATCAAATTATGGGAATCCATTACATTGATTGTATCTGTAAGAATAACATTTTTAATTCCATTTAATTTTTTATGAACACAATCTTTAACAATAGGATTCATATGAACAGGATAGATAACTTTAACATCCTGATTTTTATGAACAACCTCAACTATGGCGTCACAAATACTCTCAAGTCCAGCGCCCCAGTTTTCTCTTCTATGAGCTGTCACCATAATAATTCTATCCTTCTCATAATCTATACTATTTAATATTTGGTTTTCAAAAACATAATCTTCTTTAATACTCATGTCCACAGCATCTACTCCTGTATTCCCTGTAACAAATATATTCTCTTCTTTTACACCTTCATTTAAAAGATTTTGTTTTGCAAATTCAGTAGGAGCAAAATGAATATCTGCCATCACTCCAGTCAACCTTCTATTTATCTCTTCTGGATAAGGTAGATACTTATTAAAACTTCTCAACCCAGCTTCAATATGACCTACCTTAATTTTTTTATAGAATGCTGCAAGTGATGAAGAAAACGTAGTTGTTGTGTCCCCATGAACTAAAATCATATCTGGTTTTTCAAGTTCTAAAATTTCTTCAATTTTTATCAATATACTGCTTGTTATATGTGATAAACTTTGTTTCTTCTTCATAATATCTAAATCATAATCAGGGGTTATATCATAAATTTCTAATATCTCATCTAGCATCTCTCTATGCTGTGCTGTAACGCAAATCTTATATTCAATAGACTTACTATTTTTAAGTGCTTTAATAACAGAAGCCATCTTAGTAGCTTCTGGCCTCGTTCCAAATATTAATAATACTTTCAAAAGTTTCATTTTTTTCTCCTTGATATATTGAATTATTTTATTTATTAACCAATTAATTACAACACTTTTATTTATATTACTATTATAATTCATCACATAAATTAATAAAACAAAAAAAAGTTATTTTATAAATAATTCACATTACGAAATTCTATACACAATTGCTTTTATTACAGCAAGTTCAAATAAATAACAAATCAGTATACTCATCATTTTTCCTCTTTGACTTGTTATCTATTTTAACATACCTAAGGAATAAAAAACTAAATTTTGGAATATTAATATTAAAAATGGATATAATTCAAATATAATAACTGAAGGAGGAGACCATGGATTACTTTTCAAAAGCAAATGTAATGTATAATTCAAAAGATTACGAGAAGGCAATAACATTCTATGAAAGAGCCTTAGATGAAGATAGTTCAAATTCTGCAAGTTGCTATTATAACTCTTCTGTATGTCACATAAAATTAAAGAAATATCCGGATGCTATTTATCTCCTCAAAAAAGCTATCCGCTTAAGAGAAGAAAGTAAGTATTATTTCAACCTTGCTTATTGTTATGCTCTATTAGGAAATAATAAAGATGCTCTTTATTTCTTTAATAAAGCATGGTGTCTTAATGAAAGTGATGAAGATTGTGAAAAAGCTATAAATTTACTATTAAAAAAAGAAATTGATAAAACAAAAAAAAGCTACTAATTTGTAGCTTTTTCTAGTTTGAAATTCTAAAGGATACTTCGAATAGTTTATTAATTGATAATCTTTAAAAGAAGTGGAGAGTTGGGAATGGATAAAAAAAATTTCTTGGAGAAAAATCTCCTTCATTCTCCATTATCAATTCTCAATTCTCCATTATGTTTTTTACCATTCCCCGATAACCTTCCTATCAATATGATCTAAATTAAAAGTTAAATTATCAAAATAGTTTCCAGACAAACCAAACGTGGTATCTATCTTTATCCATTCATCTTTTTCTTTGATATATACTTCATTCCACGAATGATCTACCCATGCTTCTCCACTATAACCTTTTCCAGTAATAATCCTAACTTTTAGACCTGCTTCCTTGACCATAGCAGTATATAAACATGCGAAATCAAAGCAAACCCCTTTCCTACTTTCAAAGGCAGGAATAGCACCACTTTTATCATTAAAACTATCATTAATTATTTTATTCGCCTTGTCATCATCATAAATTAAGTTGTCTGTTATCCAACTATATATAATAAAAGCTTTTTCTTTATCTGTTTCACTATCTTGACATAACATTGAAGTCAATTCATAGATTTCATTATTACTTTTTGTTCCTTCATCTAAAGTAACTCCATTGTAATAAATCGTCAAGTTTTCTGTAAAAGCATCCTCAACTTGATTTATATCTATTTTTAGTGATTGACTTACCATATTAGGTATATAATTAACTAATTCATTACTCATAATGGGAATAATAATCTTTTCAGAAATAAGATCATTTACGGTTGAATTGAATATTAAATTATCTAATTTTTCATTAGAATAACCTAAAGAATAAAAATGGATTGTCATACAGAGAATTAGCGGATAAAAAATAGCTTTAGGAATACTGAGTAAAAAACCTAGTACCCTTCTAGTCAAAGTTCCTCTCTTTAATACCCATTTGTGAAGAACATCAAATAATGGGTATAACAAAACCATTAGTAAAATATTTAATATTTTAAATACAATAAAAGATATAATAATTGCGATTATGGGAGCTAATCCAAGGTAGAGCAATATAGGATTTTCACTAAAAATAGTAACAAATTCCCCCACAAGATTACTTAAGAAATCCGAAAAAAAACTATAAGTATCGTACAAAATAAATTTTTTGCATAAATAAAAACCAGATAATAACCCAATTCCAAAAGAAATTATTTTTACTACCCCAACAATCTCCTTTTTTAAATTATCTGGTGAGTATTTGCTTAGTATCCCTTTTATTAAAGGGACAATGCATAATAAAATTATAATTATTGATAATATATCCAAATTCACACATTTCACCTTTATTCATTGGAAATTATCTCATTTACAACTCCTTTAATATCTTCATAAGAATAACCTTTTCTCAATAAAAAATCATATAATTTCTTTTTCAACTTCATATTATTTGTTTCACTTTTAGAAAGAAGTGCATACCTTTTTGAAGCAACATCCATTATATTTTCTTTATCTTTTTCTTCATTCTTACTTTGATACTCATAAATAAGATCTCTATTCTCTATTATTGCCTCTTTTATAGATTTTAAAACACAATCTCCATAAAAGCCCTTTGAACTAATATATGAATAAAGTTTGTTTTTAATGAAATATTCATCCCTACCATCTTTAATAAGTGTGTGAATTTTTTGATTAACTATTTTATTAATAGCTTCAAGTTCCTCTTCTTCATTTATATTAAGTATTTTTTCTGCTATCATATCTTCATTTATGCCTTTTTTCTTTAAAGCATATTTAATTTTATTTTTTCCGTCACTTCTTTTTCTTTCTTTAATATACCTTTCGGTATATCTTTCATCATTTATAAAATCATATTCTATTAAAAATTTCATTACCTGTTCAATTACTTGACGAGAATACTCTTTTTTCTCAAGATATTCGCATACTTGAGAAAAAGTTTTATCTCCTCTTTCAATATACTTTAGAGCTTTTGTTTTTCCTGCTATATAGTTTTCCTCTATTATAATAGTCTCAAATTCTTCTTTATCAATTACTTTTCCTTTTTTAAAATTACGCTTGTAAACCGTTTCTAAAGAAATAGTATACTTTTCATAATTATCCATGTATACTACTACTTTATTCTCAAATCTTTTATGTGGGATTATATCAATTATCTCCATCCTCTTCATCCCTTCCTAATATGACACTCATTGTAGAACTAGAGAATAGCTCTTTAGCTATTTCATAAATATCTTCCTTAGTTAATGTGTCTAATAGATCAAGATCATTATAAAATGATAATATATCCTCATCATCTAAAATATAAGCTAAAATGAAATGTGCTAGATCATTACATCCCTCTAATGTTGTTATTATTTCTGTTTTATATACTTTTTTTATTATATTGAAAAACTTATCATCAAATTTCAACTTTTCATTTAAGAATTCATCTAAACAAAAACTAATTACTTCTTTGCTCTCTTGGACATCACATTTAGCCACGGATGCATAGATATATAATATATTGAATTTTTCATAATCCCCAAGTGTAGAGTGTACAGAATAACATAGTCCCCTATTTTCTCTTAACTCTTTAAATAATACGGAATTTGAGCTAGAACCCAATCTATAATCCAATATCCTAAGGGCTAATTCTTCTTTTGGAGTAGGATTTTCAAACGTAAATAAATACATAATTGTACTTTGTTCATTATCACTTAATTCAGTTTCAAATTCTCCTGGAGTATTCTTAAATACTTCCTTTTTTCTTGTTCTTAAATCACCCTTCTTCCATTGTCCATAATATCTTTGAATAGTCTCTACCACATGATTATGATCAAATGGGGATACAATAATTATCTTACAATTACTTGCATTGTAATAATTATTATAGAATCTTAAGATATCATTTCTGGAAAATCCTTTCACACATTTTTCAGTACCAAGAACGTCGTATTTTAAAGAGTTATTTGGAAAAGCATTTTCCTTCAAAACCCTATAGCTATAATCTTCAATATCATCATAAGAATTTTTAATTTCTGATAGAATAACTTTTCGCTCTTTTTCGATTTCTTCACACTTAAAATCAGAATTAATTAGCATATCACTTAATATGTCACACGACTTTTCAAATTCTTCTTTTAGAGCAGTAATACTTATAATAGTACTTACATTATCTGTATATGCGTCATACTCTCCACCAGTCTCTTCAAGCTCATCAATCAACTTTTTATTATCTCTTTTCCCAGTACCTTTAAAAATCATATGCTCTATAAAATGTGCAAGACCTCTTTCATCATCTTCTTCATAAAGTGAGCCAATTTTCATTGCATTAATTAGACAAACAAGATCAGTTTCTTTCTTTATAGATACAATTTCTAATCCATTTTCTAGGGTTGTATTCTTATAATCTAAATATCTTTTCAAACAAAAGTTCCTCCAACTCGTCATTATAGATTTCTTATTTTAAAACTTATTTTATTCAAAAAATTCGTAGGGAATATATTACTATTAGTACATAAAGAACAAAGAATAATTTTCTCTTTGTTCTTTTATAGATAAATCTACGAGGTAGTTTATCTATAAGATAACTAAATTTACTAGAATATTCAAGCGAACTACAAAAGAAAAATACCCCTCTGGGTATTCAGTTATTTATTTATTTCTAAAATGTCTTTTATAACTTCTCCACCAATAATCATACCTGCAACAGGTGGAACAAATGAAATACTTCCTGGTATCTGTCTTTTGTGAGAGCACCGCTTACTACTAGTTGAGGAACAAACACACCCTTCTTTACACGTTATTACATCCTCTACCTTAGGCTTCATTGGCAATTCTTCTGAATAAAGAACCTTAACTTTCTTTATTCTTCTCTTTTTCATTTCCTGCCTCATAACCTTTGCTAAAGGACATACTTTTGTTTTTTCCAAGTACGATATTTGAAATTGAGTCGGGTCTAGTTTATTTCCTGTTCCCATACTACTTATTATTTTAATATCTCTTTCGTGGCAGTATTCTATCAATGCTATTTTAGATGATACGGTATCAATTGCATCCACAACATAATCAACTGTTTCATCTATTATTTCATGAATATTACTCTTATCCACAAATGTTTTATGGGTAATAACTTCACACTTTGGATTTATAGTGAGAATTCTATCTTTCATAACCTCAACCTTAGGTTTTGATATAGTATCATAAGATGCTATTATTTGTCTATTCAAATTTGTTAAACAAACAGTATCATCATCTACAATTATAAGTCTCCCAACCCCACTTCTAACTAAAGCTTCAACTGTGAAACTTCCAACTCCTCCTATACCAAAAACTACAACTGTTGAATTTTTTAACTTCTCTAATCCGTCTTTTCCTAAAAGTAACTCAGTTCTTGATAATGAATGTTGCTTAATCATAAAAATAACTCCTTATTCTATCATTTTCTTATCTTTTCTTGTCTTTTGAGAATCAATATAAATTATATATAATTTATACTGTAATATCAACTAATATAAAACCAAAGAATAAAGAACAGAGAATAAAGAACAAATAATGATACCTTTCATCAAAGCTGAAAGCCAGAGATTTTATATAATTTTTTCTGACCATAGGGAAGAAAAATACCCACATTTGTTCTCTGTTCTTTTTTCTTTGTTCTTTGTTCTTTAAATAAGCTTTTCTTAAAGCTTATTTATTATACTTGCAGAATATCCTGCACCGAACCCATTATCAATATTCACCACAGTTATCCCACTAGCACAACTATTTAACATAGTCAACAATGGGGCTAATCCGCCAAAATTTGCTCCATATCCAACACTTGTTGGTACAGCTATAATTGGTTTATCTACTAGTCCTCCAATAACACTAGGAAGAGCACCTTCCATTCCAGCCACCACTATTATTACTTTAGCATTTTTTATTATATCCAATTTTCCAAACAACCTGTGTATACCTGCAACCCCAACATCAACAACTCTTTCAACTCTATTTCCAAATAATTCAGCAGTAATTGCTGCCTCTTCCGCAACTGGCAAATCTGATGTACCAGCTGTTACCACCGCAATATAAGTTTCTGTTTTTTTTATTTCTTTATTCTTTATAACAATAGTCTTTGCTAATTCATCATATTCAGCATAGTCGCATATCTTCTTTACTTCTTCATAATCCTCACGTGATGCCCTAGTTCCTAAAATATTATTGTTCTTTTTAATCATCACACTTACTATTTTACTTATTTGTTCCTTTGTCTTTCCTGAACAATATATCACCTCTGGATATCCAACTCTAATCTCCCTATGATTATCTATGGAAGCTATACCAATATCTGTGTATGGCAATTCTTTAAGTTCACCAAATGCATCTTCAACAGATACATTCCCCTCTTTAACCTTTTCCAGTAATTCCTTTAGAGAATCATTATTCATTCTTCATTTTCTCCTCAATACTTCTATTCATCTTACCCATAGAATATCCTGCTAGGTCTAAAGATACAACCTTATATCCAAGTTCAATCAATTTATCATTTATCTCTTGAATATTGTCATACTTTAAAAATCTTTCCATATCCTCTTTGAATATTTCAATTTTAGCTGTATCTCCAAAACTTCTCACTCTGATTCCTTTAAAACCTTTATCCATAATAAATTTTTCAGCTAATTCAATTTTTGTAAGTTCCTCTGTCAATATTTCAGTGTTATATGGTAGCCTAGATAATAAGCAAGCATACGCAGGCTTATCCCATGTAGGGACTTTCTGCAGCTTAGATAATTCTCTAATTTCTGCCTTAGTAAGTTTACTCTCTAATAAGGGACTCCTTACATCAAGTTCCTTTAATGCCTTCATTCCAGGTCTATAATCTTTAGTATCATCATAGTTTGAACCATCAACCACATATTTAAAACCTATTTCATTTTTGTACTCAATTATATTAGAGAATATCTCCTTTTTACATAAATAACATCTATCTTCCGGATTATTTGCAATATTATCAGGAATATCAACTTTTATTATATGATGTTTTACACCATATAAAGAAACTATTTCTTTACTTTCTTCTATCTCCCACCTTGGAATGTATGGAGAATCCACTGTTACTGCTATAACCCTGTCTCCTAATACTTGCTTACATGCATACAATAAAAAAGTACTATCAACCCCACCTGAAAAAGCAACGACTACACTTTCTAAACTTTCTAAATTTGTTAGTAAATCAATATATGCTTCATTCATAAACTTTCTCCATTCCAGTTATATTATCGTAAGCTCCTTTTTATACTCATTAAGAACTTTACATCCATCCTCTGTTACAACAACTAAATCCTCAATTCTAACCCCGACATCTCCATGTATGTATATTCCTGGTTCAATAGAAAATGTCATTCCCACTTCTACAGTGTCGTGATTTACTGAACTTACATTTGGTCCCTCATGGACATTTATTCCAATATTATGACCTGTTCTATGAGTGAAGTATTTTCCATATCCACACTCTTCTATATAGTCTCTAGCAGCTAAATCAATTTCACTGAACTTTACACCCGGCTTAACCTTCTCAATTGCCCTTCTATTAGCCTCTAAAACTATATTATATATCTTCTTATGTTCTTCACTACACTTTTTATAGAAAACAGTTCTAGTCATATCCGAACAATAATTGTTTGTACGTCCCCCGATATCGATAATAATACTGTCTCCTTCTTTCAATATAGAACCATCTGATTCGTGATGCGGTTCTGCAGCATTAGCCCCATAGGCAATAAGTGGATGGAATGAAAAACTCTCTGTTCCATACTTCCTATATATTTCTCCAAGTCTTTTACAAACATCTAACTCATTCATATCCTCATTTAACTCAGTTATTATATCTCCAATTACAGAATCATTTACTCTTGATGCTTCTTGCATAAGCTCAATTTCTTTTGCATCTTTTATATTTCTCGCCTCATCAACCACAATTGATCCTATATCTACTTTAATATCTTTATTGATTTTCATAAGTCTTATTAAGAAATGTGAAGGCCATTCCTTATCAATACCGATAATTCCTTCAGTATTTATGTTATTATGTAATATTTCAATATCATTATCACTATCTTTAAATATTATAAGTTCATCTGCTATATCTTTATCTACTGGAAATAACTCATTTATAAACAATTTAGTCTTCCCATCTTTGCTAACATTAAAAACCATCATTCTCTCGCCAGGTTCAATCCACTTACCAGTTAAATAAAAAACTGAAGCTGGTGAAGTAATCATTACCTCATTAAACCCGTGAGTCTCCATTTGTTTACATATTTTTTCAATTCTACTTTTATACATTCAAACACCCCTTAATGCTTATTCTTATTTTCCTCTTTTACCGGCTATCTGCCCTCCAATAATAGTTCTATTATTCTGATTATATATAATTTTAACATATATATCCACACTTTTGGTATAATATTCTGGACCAGTTTTTGACTTTATATTTCATGTTTTTCTCCATTAAAAATATCTGATAATGTTTTCCCTTGCTTATTTGCATTTGTACCAAGTGGTACATATGAATTTTTCTTTAACGCCTTATGATAAACCTGGGCGCAATCCCCCGCCGCATCTCCACCGATGATAACAAGCCTCATGTTCTCTTTCCACCACCTTATCAGCACTATATTTATACCTTTAATATTCCTTTAGAGATAAAATAAATACAGATAATAAAGGAATCTATTGTATAATATAGAAATTGTAATAATACAGTAACTTAGTAATTGTGAAGTATTGCAAAATACATTAAGGAGGATTATGATGGGTATTTCCGTTGATGAACTTTTTACATTGAGAGAATTAGACGCACAAGCAATATTTGCAGGGGTTAAGCATCCTTGGCAAGTTCTTACAAGAATTAATACTTTCATTTTGGAATACGCAAAAACTCTGCCAAATGATTTTGAAAGAATAGAGGAATTTATATGGGTTGGCAAAGGCACTACTATTGAAAAAAGTGCTCTGATAAAAGGGCCAGCGATTATCGGTTATAATTGCGAAATCAGACATTCTGCTTACATTATAGGAAAAGGTAGTATTGTTTATCCATTATGTTCTGTGAGGGGTTATGTTCCAGAGAATAGTATTTTGAAAAATAGTGGTGAAATTGTAGAGAGAAAATAAAGTTAAGTAACCAGAATATTTGTCCAGAATTTCGTATTCAGAAGTAAGTTTTACAGTATTTTACTTCACCACATTCTTATTTTCCGAAATAAAGCTATTCCTATTTTTTTAGGGATAGCTTTAGTAATTTAAACTTTTAGTTCAATTGGTTTTTATTTCTTTGAATAAGCTTCAATTAAATCAATAATAGTTTTAACCGCATCAATACAATTCCTTGATTTTATATTCTTTATGTACTTTTCTTTATTCCTGTATAAATTATCAATTTCTTTACATAATCGTTCATTACTCAAATCTTTTTCTAATAATACTTCGCAATATCCATTGTCTTTTAAAAACTGAGCATTTAACATCTGATCATCTCTAGTAAATCTTGCCTCCACAGGAATTAATAAACTTGGCTTGTTCAAATATAATAATTCATTAGCTACTGTCGCTCCTGCTCTAGTAATAACAATATCTGCAATTTTATATAAATCACCAAGTTCTTCATTTATATATTCAAATTGTATATAACCATCTATATTTAAAAGTTCTTTATCAATTTTATTTTTACCACACAAATGACAAATTTGATATTTTTCCAATAGTTCAGGTAAATTATCACGTATTGCAGAATTTATTAATCTTGAACCTACACTTCCTCCAATAACTAAAATAACAGGTTTTTCTTTTGTAAAATTACATATTTCATACCCTCTATCAGTACTCCCATTTTTTATTGACTCTCTAATAGGGACTCCAGTAAATATTCTTTTCGATATAGGAATTTTTTCTGCAACTTCTGGAAATGAATAGCATACTTTTTTTGCAAATGGTAAACTAATTTTATTTGCCACTCCTATACTCATGTCTGAATCATGAATAATAACTGGTACTCTATAAATCCAACAAGCAATCACTACAGGGAAAGATACATAACTTCCTTTACTAAATAAAACATTAGGCTTGATTTTTCTAACAATATGTAAAGATTTAAAAATACCTAAAATGGTTTTAAAAACATCAGTAAAATTTTTAATAGAAAAATATCTTCTTAATTTGCCCACACTTATACTATGAAATGGTATATCAATTTCTTTTATTAATTTTTTTTCAATACCTTCTTCTGTCCCCACATAATGCACTTCATAATTTAAGTTTTTTAATTCTGGTATTAAAGCTATATTTGGATTAACATGACCAGATGTCCCTCCGCCTGTTAGTATAATTTTTTTCATGGTTACACCTCCTATCTCAAAGAACCTTTTAAAAGAAATGTACAATTGATAATGAATAATGGATAATGAAGGATGGTTCTGACTCAGATCAGAACCTGCATCTTATTGTTCTTTAGAGCAAGAATATTTTACTCATTTTATCTGTGATAAAATATTGAACTTCAAAATACAATGTTTCATTCTTAATGAAACGAGTAACGTCTGCTGCTTCAGCGACCAATACAATTAAAATTTCACGGAGTGAAATGTCAATCATTATACATCATCAATTATTCATTATCAATTTGTTTTTAAGGTTTTCTTTCGCTCTAGAAAAAACTCAGGATTTAATACCCTGAGTTTTGTTACTACAAATATTTTATTTAAGTAGTTTTTGTTTCATTTCACCATTCATCTCTTGAATTCTCTTAGTACCTTGTATTCTTAATTGATTATTTTCCTCTTGAATTCTCTTTGTTTCATCAATACCTTCCATGATTGTTTGCCATGTCTTTTCAAGAGTATCTAGTTTCACACTGCTTCCCCCTGATAATCTCTCAATATCAATACTTTGATTCTTGATACTTTCAGCATTTTTCATTAGAAGTTCATTAGTTGTCCTATCAAGCTCACTTAGAGAATCAGAAACTAACTTTTGTCTCTTTAAAGCAATTGCTTGAATAACTCCATTTTTAAATACTGGTATAGTAATTACAAATGCTGAATGAATTTTAGAAACTAATCTATAATTTCCTTTTTGAATCATTTTTATTTGTGGTGCAGTCTGCAAGGCAACCATTTTACCCATTTCTAAGTCATAAATTCTTTGTTTTAACATTTCTAATTGAGATTTTGCATTTTCTAAATTCATAACCTCAACTTGATCACCTGTTGCAGCTAATTGCTCCATCTTAGGAATCTCTTCTTGTTCAATTCTTTCAACCATTAAATTTCCAGCAGCAATATATTTCTCTAACTCCTTATAATACTCGAAATTTTGTTCATACATGTGTTCTAGCATTATGTTTGAATCATTAAGATCCTTCTTATACTTATTAATTTCAGTGTATATTACGTCAATTTCTCCACCTATTGTCTTATATTTGTTCATCATCTTTGCTATTTTGTCTTCACCTTTTCCAAACATCTTAGCAAAAAATCCTTTTTTCTCTTCTTTCTCAAAATCATTTCTATCAAACTTATTCATTATATCTGTAAGTTGTTTTATCATTACAGTTGTGCCTTGAGTACTTGAAGCTTTAATATTATTTAAGATGTTATCAGCAAACTTTGATATTTCTTCTGCTGGTTCATTACCAAAATTAAGTACAGCATTAGCATCTTTAAAATTAATGGTTGTAGAAAGAGCTTTAACCTCCTCAGACTCTCTTAGTTGAACTTGATATTCAACGGCTTTTTTTTCAACATCTACTTCTGTTACTTCAATTATTCCTGAATTATTGTTTAGTACATCACTCATTTTAATCTCTCCTTATATAATCTTTCTATTTACCGAAGAATTTCTTAAAAAATCCTTTTTTTTCTTCTGTTGCTTTTTCATAATCAAGTTTAAATCTCATTTTCTCTAAAGCATGATTATCATATTCTGTTTTGCTAATAAATCTTTCAATATCTGAATAACCAGATGGATTAAATATTATAATATCTACTCCCATTTTATTTAAAAATGCAAGCATAATACTATCTTCGTAAGTAAGATTTCCATTCTTTTCATTATTATATATAATTACTTTAGGAACCTCACCAGGATAATCAAACCCCTGAAGTAATTCCATTATTTTAGGATCTAAATCTATTAATACCGAGAAAAGGTATACTTGAAAATCTCTTAGCTCCTCATCATCAATATTTTGAATTACTGGGTTAATTATTAGTTCTTTAATCTTTTCAGCAATATTTCTTTGAAGCCCTAATCTTAAATCCTTATATTTCCACCAAGGTGCTCTAAGTAATTTGTAAATATCAAATTCTGAATAAGCACCTCTTGGATATATATCGGAAAATTTATTATATTCAATATGAAAAACTTGTTTATTCAAAGGAAGTTTATCATAGAATAGCACATTCTTAAGCTCATTTATTTTAGATATTTCTCTCCAATATTCTTCTAAATCACTATGTGTTCCAGAAATTTTAGCAAAAATATTAGGAATAAACAACTTGTTTCCTTGTATCTTCCATCCATCTCTGAATTGAGAATTCTCTTTTATCCAAATTTTTATTTCCTCATAAGTTGTCTTTAGAGTAACATTCTCAATCTCATACTCCACAAACTGCCAAGGTCTATAAAACCCTGATTCATCTGTAAAAAGATTCTTATTCATATATTCTTTAGCTTCATATGCTGATGTTTTATATCTATCAGTATCTTCTTTTGGAAATTGCTCCAAAGCCTCTCGAGAGTTATATAAAATTTCTGTTGAAAAAATTCCATTAGGGTCAAACTTATCAAAACTTTCATCTCCTAGAGGGTTAAAATATAAAACATCCACACCAAGTGTTGAAACAAAATTAAGAAAAATAACCTCATCTATTGATATATCTCCAAAATATAATATCTTAGGATTAATAGATGTGTAATCAAAATCCTTAATAAGTTTTTTAAAATACATATTCAGCCAATGAATAATATTATTTATAATCAACTTAATTTTTGATTTTTCGATATCTTCATTGTTTCTTATGTAAAACTCTAAAAGCCCTCTTAAGTTATTTTTTACTTGTAACTCTAAAATTTTATTATCAAAAATGGGAATTAAGCCTTCTTTTTCAATTTCCTCTATTATGGTATTAGAATTTATACCTCCCAAAGCATATATTCTATTCCACGCATTATCTAATTTCCCTAGAGTTCCTAAACTTATCTCTCTATTTAAGCCCTTATCAAATCTTAGGTATAAGGTACCATATTTAGATAATTCTTTGTCAATTTTATACAATTCAATCTTATAAGAATTAAGATTGTCTTTTATTCCTATAAATCTATAGAATATTCTAGGAATTTTTACAGCATTAGAAGAATAATTAAATCCTTCCCTATTACTTACAGGTACCTTTGAATTAGTAATAACATCTCCAGATATTTGCCATTTTATTCCTTCTACTTCCAAATGATTTAAACTCCAATTTTTCATTAACATCTACCTCGTATTTGCTTTTTAAGAGTTTTATGATAAAATTTAAATGATTTGATTATGTATTGTTTTCCATATATTTTCTATGTATTTCTTATTATATTAATCTTAGAAAATATAATGTATTATTTGCTATATAATTCTCCAATAGTATTATACCATAAAATTGAAACAATAAATAATATGTAAAACTATATTTTTTTGAATTTTTATATCTTTAAATTATCTAAGAAAGGATTGTTGAATATGAAAAATTCTTTTATTAAAATTTCTTCGGCTTGCCCAAAGACAAATGTAGCAGATATAGAGTTTAATTTAGAAAACATAAAGAAATGTATAAATAAAGCTCAAGAAGAAGGTTCTAAAGCATGTGTTTTTCCTGAATTATGCATCACTTCATATACATGTAGTGATTTATTTTTGCATAATCAATTACTTGAGGCGTCAACTAATGCCCTTAAAGACTTGTGTGATTTTTCAATTTCTAAAGAAATGCTAATCTTAGTTGGTGCTCCAATTTTGCATAACTGTTGTTTATATAATTGTGGTGTTGCCATATACAAAGGCAAAATATTAGGTATAGTTCCTAAAAGTTATATACCTAACTATAGTGAGTTCTATGAGAAAAGATGGTTCACCGAAGGTTTCCAGGTAGTTAACAAAGAACTAAACCTACCTTTTCAAAATAATATACCTTTTGGTGTTGATTTGCTTTTCAAAAGCGATACTTTTGTTTTCGGAATTGAAATCTGCGAAGATTTATGGGTAACAATCCCTCCAAGTAGTTATCTTGCTCTTCAAGGAGCAAATATCATATGTAATCTTTCTGCATCTAATGAACTTGTAAGCAAGTCTGATTATAGACGTTCATTAGTAAGTAATCAAAGCGCAAGAGGACTTTGTTCTTACATCTACTCTTCTGCTGGAGTTTATGAATCCACCACTGATTTATTATTCGGCGGTCATTTATTAATAAGTGAGAATGGCAGCATACTAAAAGAGAATGAAAGATTTCAAAGAGATAATGAGATTATAACTTCAATAATTGATGTTAGCAAATTAAATGGTGAAAGAATAAGAAATGTAAGTTTCAGAGATAATTTGAAAATTTGCCCTTACAAATGTAGAACTATTGAATTCAATTTAAACAATAATACCATTACATCTTTTGATAGATATATAGAGAAACATCCTTTTGTGCCTAAAAATAAAAATGAAACTGAAATTAGATGCAAAGAAATTTTCAACATTCAAAAAAATGCTTTAGCTAAGCGACTCACACATACTAATTTAAAAAAGGCAGTGGTGGGTATTTCTGGTGGACTTGATTCAACACTTGCCTTACTTGTTATAATCAAAACTTTTGATATGTTAAACATACCTAGAGAAAATATAATCACAGTTACAATGCCAGGATTTGGAACTACCGATAGAACATATAACAATGCTGTGTCTTTGTGTCACGACTTAGGATGTGATTTCAGAGAAATAAATATTGTAGATGCTTGCCTACAACATTTTAAAGACATAGGTCATTCTGTAGATATACATGATGTAACATATGAGAACGTTCAAGCTAGAGAACGAACTCAAATATTGATGGACTTAGCTAACAAAGAAGGTGGAATATTAGTTGGAACCGGCGACTTATCTGAATTAGCCTTAGGCTGGTGTACCTTCAATGGAGATCATATGTCAATGTACTCAGTGAATTGTTCTATACCAAAAACTCTTGTTAGATTTTTAGTTCAATATGTTGCCGATTATGAAGTTTCTGAAACTATAAAGATGGTTCTGTACGATATAAATAACACACCTGTGAGTCCTGAGTTATTACCTAAGGATGCGGAAGGTAATATAGCACAAAAAACTGAAGACATTGTAGGACCTTACGAGCTTCATGATTTTTTCCTTTACCATTTTATGAAGAGTGGAGCATCTTATGATAAAATATTATTCTTAGCAAAACATGCTTTTAAAGAAGATTATTCACCTGATGAAATAACAATGTGGCTAGATAAATTTATTAAGAGATTCTTTAATTCTCAATTTAAACGCTCAACACTGCCTGATGGTCCTAAAGTAGGTACTATCAGTTTATCTCCACGAGGCGATTTAAGAATGCCTTCTGATGCTAGTTATAACACATGGCAGAAATAAAAAACTGCACGTGCTGCGTGCAGTTTTAAGTTGAGAGTGTAGAGTTGAGAGTTGAGAACGATTGACATTTCACTCTGTGAAATTTTAATTGCATTGTTCATTTGAACAATAGGGGTTTACTCGTTTCATTTTTGATGAAACCTTGTACTTTAAATACAATATTTTATATAAATATAAAATGAGTAAAGCCATTTGCTCTTAAAAACAATAAATTATGTAGTTTCTGACTTTAGTCAGAAACATCCTAAGTTCTCCATTCTCCACTCTCAACTCTCAACTTCTTTTTAAATCATTTAAGAATTATGGAGGAAAATTATGAAGCAGCTTTTTGAAATGTTTTTTTGTTTTTTTAAAATCGGCGCCTTTACTTTTGGTGGTGGATACGCAATGATACCTCTCATTGAAAAAGAATTCGTTGATAATAAGGGATGGATTTCTAAAGATGATTTTGTAGATATTATAGTGTTATCTCAAAGTTTACCTGGTGCTCTAGCAATTAATTCATCTTTATTTGTTGGTTATAAGATTTTCGGAGTAATAGGGGCAATTATCGCATTACTTGGTGTAGTTATTCCTTCATTCTTTATAATCATTGTTATTTCTATGTTGTTTGTAAAATTCAGAAATAACCCTATTGTTGTTCAAGGTTTCAATGGAATTAAAGCTGCTGTGCCTATGTTAGTTCTATTTGCCATAATATCTTTAAGCAAATCACTTAAAAAGAACATACCAACTTTATTAATTATGGTTATTTCAATTTTTCTTTTACTCTATTTTAATTTACATCCTATTTTATTAATTCTTTTTTCGATTTTTTGTGGTATTATATTTTTTAGGAAGAAGGTATAATAAATGGATATATTAATAAAATTATTTTTAGTGTTTTGGAAAATTGGAACTTTTGCTTTTGGTGGTGGTATGGCAATGCTACCTCTTATTGAAAGAGAAGTTGTCATAAATTATCATTGGATTTCAAAAGAGACCTTTATTGACATTATAGGTATTTCTCAAATGACACCAGGTCCCATAGCCATTAATTCTGCAACCTTTGTAGGATTTACCTCAGCGGGTGTTCTTGGCGCAATTACCGCAACCTCTGGAGTGGTTCTTACTTCTTTTATATTAGTTTCTTTATTACATCATTTTGTTTCAAAATTCAAAGATTCTAAACTACTAAAAGCTTCATTGTTAGGTATGAGACCTTCAATAATAGCTCTAATACTTTCAGTTTTCATTAAACTTTCATACACAAGCTATAGTGATATATCTGGCTTTATCATTGCTTCAATTTCATTATTATTGTTATTTAAAAAGACTCATCCAATATTAGTTATACTAATTTCCGCTGTATTAGGCATAATATTATACTAAAGATAAACAAACAATAGAGTTAAGTATGATTTTAAGGAGTGATTGCATGTGGTTCAATAAAGATGTTAACGAAATTACAAAAGAATTAAATAGTAATTTGATAAACGGTTTATCTAATGATGAAGCGAAAACCCGTCTTGAAAAGTATGGGTATAATAAATTAAAAGAAAAAAAGAAAAAGTCAATCTTACGTATGCTTTTTGAGCAAATCAATGATGTGATGATTTATATTCTGTTAGGTGCCGCAATAGTATCTGGATTATTAGGAGAGCTAACTGATTCAATTATCATTGGAATTGTTATAATTATTAATGCGGTAATTGGTGTTGTTCAAGAAAATAAAGCTGAAAAATCATTGGAAGCGTTAAAGAAACTTTCAACTCCTAAAGCTCTTGTTAAGCGTGATGGCACTTTAAAAGAAATTTCCTCTGAAGAAGTTGTACCAGGAGATATTATTGTAATTGACGCCGGAAGATTTATCCCATGTGACTTGAGAATCATAGAATCTGCTAATCTAATGGTTGAAGAGTCAGCACTTACCGGGGAATCAGTACCTGTGGAAAAAGACTTTAAAGTTATTTCAGATAATGAAAAAATTCCTTTAGGTGATCAGAAAAACATGGCTTTCATGTCTACTCTTGCTACATATGGTAGAGGTGTAGGTATTGCTGTAGGTACTGGTATGGATACTGAAATAGGTAAGATAGCTACTCTTTTACATGAAGATGTAGATTCCAAAACACCTCTTCAGAAAAAACTTGATCAGGTTGGTAAATTATTAGGTTTTCTTGCATTAGGCGTTTGTGCACTTATTTTTGTTGTAGGGCTGTTACAAGGCAGAGATGTGTTTGATATGTTCATGATTTCAATTTCATTAGCTGTAGCAGCAATCCCTGAAGGATTAGTTGCAGTTGTTACAATTGTATTGGCTATGGGTGTTCAAAAAATGATTAAAGAGAATGCCATTATACGAAAACTCCCTGCTGTTGAAACTTTAGGTTCTGTTTCAATTATCTGTTCTGATAAGACTGGAACACTAACTCAAAACAAGATGACGGTAACTAAATTTTTCTGTGATAACAGATTTGGAACTTCAGATCAACTTTCAAAAGATAAGATAACAGATTTATTACTTCTTGAGAATATGGTTTTAAATAATGATGCTACTTTTGATAAAGATAACTCTACTGGAGACCCTACTGAAATTGCCCTTTTAGAGGCAGGTTTTAAATATAACATTTTTAAGGACGAAATTGAAAAGGTTCATAAAAGAATAGATGAGATTCCTTTTGATTCTGACAGAAAATTAATGACAACTGTGAATGAATATAATGATGAATATTATGTAATGACAAAAGGAGCATTAGATAACCTCTTGAATCTCTGTAATTATATCCTCATTGATGATAAATCTGTAGAATTCACCACTGAGTTAAAAGAAGAGATTCTTTCAAAATCAAATAATATGTCTGATGAAGCATTGAGAGTTATAGCCTCAGCATATAAAGTTATTCCTAGTAAAGATATCACTATTTCCGATTTAGAAACTGATTTAACTTTCATTGGTATGGTAGGTATGATTGATCCTCCTCGTGAAGAGGTTAAGGACTCAATAAATATTTGTAAGGAAAGTGGAATAAAAACAGTTATGATTACTGGTGATCATAAAAACACAGCTTTTGCTATAGCTCAAGCACTAGGCATTGCATCTTCAATAAATGAGACTATTGATGGATTAACTCTTGATAAATTATCTCAGGAAGAATTAAATTCAAAGATTGATTCATTAAGAGTATTTGCCCGTGTATCTCCTGAACATAAAGTAAAAATCGTAAAAGCACTTAAGTCAAAAGGAAATATTGTTTCAATGACTGGTGATGGCGTTAACGATGCACCTTCTCTTAGAATGGCAGACATCGGTGTTGCCATGGGTATAACTGGTACAGATGTTTCTAAAGATGCTTCTGATATGATTCTTACTGATGATAACTTCTCAACAATAGTTAGAGCAGTAGAAGAAGGCCGTAATATTTATAATAATATTAAAAAGACTATTGCCTTTTTACTTTCTTGTAATATTGGAGAAATAATTGCTTTATTCTTAGCAATTATTATGGGTTGGTTTGCTCCTTTAATACCAATTCACATACTTTGGGTTAATCTTGTAACTGATACATTACCAGCTCTTGCATTAGGTGTAGACCCTGGTGATAAAGATGTTATGAAAGATGCTCCTCGTAATCCAAAGGAGAGTTTATTTAAAGGTACAGGTCCATTTATTTTCCTTAATGGATTTATAATAGGTATCTTAACTTTAATTGCATTTATGATTGGTATAAAGCATACAATGGGTATTTCAAATATTTTCCCATTAATGCCTGAAGATATAACTGATGAAGCACTTACAGTAGGCCGTACAATGGCATTTGTTGTATTAAGTATGTCTCAATTAGTTCATAGCTTTAACTTAAGAAATAGTAAAAAATCAATATTCCAATTAGGTCTATTTACAAATAAAGTCCTTGTATTTTCACTGCTAATAGGATTAGTTCTTCAGCTAGCAGTAATAAATATACCTCCTATAGCAACAATATTTAAAGTTACACCTTTATCAGGTTCACTATTAATCACAGTTATAGTACTATCATTAATGCCTCTTATTATTAATGAGATAATTAAGATATTTAAAAGAACCTTAAAGTAAAACAAATTGAGAATGATTGTACATGTTTACAATAAAGGAGGTTTCTGCTCATGGCGCAGAAACCTCCTTCGTGTAACACTGTACATTTCTATTATCCCTTCATTGTCCAAGGAACAATAAAATTAAAATTTTTCGAAGAGAACTGTCATTCGTTATCAACTCTCAACTTATTTTATTACTCTTTTCCAATCAACGTATTGATTTAAAAGTTCTACGAATTTCACAAGATATTTTTCTTCTAATTCCGAGAATCTATCATATTCTGGACTATCAATATCCAATACTCCATAGACAACATCATCTTTTATTATTGGTATAACTATTTCAGATTTAGATGCTGCATCACAAGCAATATGTCCCGGAAACTCGCTAACATTAGCAATTCTCTGAACTTTTCCTTCTTTTACAGCTGTGCCACATACACCTTTCCCTATCTGTATCCTATTACATGCAGGCATTCCTTGAAAAGGTCCAAGTACAAGTTCATGTTTCTTAATAAAATAAAATCCAGCCCAGTTTATTCTATCAATTATTACGTTAATTATCGCAGATGCATTACTTATATTAGCTAATTCGTCCTCTTCTGAGCTTAACTGCGCTTGTAACTTATTAAGCATATATTTCATCTTCTGCTCTTGATTCATCTTTTCAATACCTTTTAATTGGAACATAACTATACTCCTATTCTACAATTACATTAATTTTTAGTCTTCTAGCACTTTCCCCATAAATATTCTTAGCATTAATTGTAATTATATGTGCTCCCTGTTTTAATATTTTATCTGAAACTGCCATTAATTGTTTAGATTCTTTATCATAATAGAATCTTGCCTCTACTCCATCTATTGCTACTTTAATTGAATATGGATCTATATCAGTAACCTCATCATATAACTTAGCCTTTATGATAAATTTCCCATTATCAATTTTCATATTATTTGATGGGTATATTCCTTCTATTTTAGTTGTAAGTTCTATTTTATTATTCTTATATATCTCTTTATAGATATACATAATATCATCAATAAAGATCTCTCCTGATTTTTTCCCTATTTCTTTATGTGTTTCAACAAAATATATTTTTTCTAATTTAATAGGTAAAGCGGCTTCACTCGGTATCATTCCTCTTACTTCACGCCATCCAGTCCAATCGATATTAGAAGCCATATCCACAATAAACTCTTTGCCGTTACCATCAGTGAAGCTAGCCCTCATCCATGGTGCTTTTCCATCTCCATATACCATTGCTGATATATATTGCGGTCTTCCATAAGATACTTTTTTGCTTTCTTGTCCATTAATTTTAAAATCTATTGTTCCATTATATTCTTTGTTCCAGCTACTATAATCATACCCTATCTTAAATGAATTATTTCCGTTGTATGCCTGGTCCTGAGATACAACTCCTTTTCCACCCATAAATCCATCTATAGCATAATTAAACTTCTTTTCTTCAAAGTTATCTATTAGCACATACTCTTTACCAACATTAACTTTCACCTCTGTAACTTTATCACCTACAGAGCAAGATACAATACCAATTCCACTATTAATTGTTCTTAGTTTACCATCCTCGTCTATTTCACCAATATTCCCACTAAGATTCCAATCAATATTATTTTTATTTAATTCTATCTCTCCAAAGTAAGAACTCTTACCAATTGCTTTAAATTGAAATTCATCTCCTTTGTTAAGAAAAATTTCATGTCCACTATTTATTTCAACTTTATCCATTTCATTAATTACTATTGCATATGTCACAGCTTTTATATTATCATATATACCTTCTATCATAACTAATCCATTTGCATTACCAGCATTAAATGTCCCATTTGTTATATTACTTGTAGCATCTGATACCTTCCAGGTAACTTTAGATGCATCTACATTTACTTTAAATCCATACTTATTCTCTGCTATGACCTTGAGAGGAATTGATGAATTTTTCAGTATAACAAATGGTTCTTGTAAAGAAATTGAATTTACCCTTTGTTCACTTTTAATAGCTTTGGTTGTAAAAAGTATTGAATTACTTATTTTTCTTTCTTTCCCATCCTCTGGTTTGTTGATAATCTTAAATTCTTCTTGTGCATAGTTCTTTAATGTTGTCTCTGTAGAACCTCCCCCATCTAAATTCACAGCTGTTTGTAACCCCATCTCTTGCAATATGAGTGCGAATTCACTTAAAGATGCTCCATCTGAGTACCCACTAGCAGCTTCTCCACCTTCCAAAGTCACAGCTACTAAATTTCCTTTTTTATCAATCCCCAAAGCAGTTCTGGATCTCTTCGCAGTTAAAAGTCCTCCTTGATATCCAGCTTCTTTTAATTTTTCTTCACTATACCCTTTTCCACCTTCAACGAGGTAAGAATATGCAGCCATGATTCTTTCAATCTCTTGATCTCCAAAACTTGCTTTAAGTCTTATTTGATCACCAATTGCAACATTCTCTTTGAGCCATTTAGCTTTAGCACCACTTGCAGCTATTATAATTCCATTCTTAGGTATATATCCATCTTCATTTCCTCCGATACTTACTACCTCACCTCTGTACTCCTTGTCCAATTTCAACCCACTATTTAACAAATCATCTGATTGTTCTTTTACGTTATTCAAAACTACAAGAATCTCATTTGGTGCATAAGAGGATTTTCTTAATCTTCTATCTTCACTATAATTAGGTGTTGTTACTGTCATATAGTTGTCCACTTTGTACTTATTAACATCAAATTCTTCATATCTATTAACTGAATCAAATGAGTACTTTAAAATTTCACTATCGCTCAATAAGTCTTCTGGAATATTACTGTCTCCATATCCTTTTAAAACTTTTAAACCACCACTAAAAACTAATTTTTCAATAGAAACCTTTTTGTTCTTTCTTTGTACAATAAGAGGATATTTATTTCGGTCTGTTGCTGAAGTGAAAGAAGTTAAAATCTCTCCATATTCTACATGAGGTCCAACACTTACCCCTGCTTTTAGATTAAAGAAATCTCCATTTATCCCCGCTACAACTCTATTTCCTTGTTCAATTGCCTCATTAACATGTTGCGATAATTCTGATTTTCCTAATGAATATTTTTTCTCTTTGGCAAAAATCACACCCACATCTTCATTATTTATATCTAAAGTTAACTCATTAACTCTATATTTTGAATTACCCCCTTTAAAAATGTCTTTTTCTATGTATTCAATTCCATCCACTATTTCTCTATATTCTTTATTCACAGTACTTCCAAGAGCATATTGTGCGTTAGCACCAAATAAAAAAACCATTGCCGAAAAACAACATAATTTATTCCTAATACTTTTCTTCATAATAATCACCTCTCACTACATTCTACGAAATTTTGTATAAAAAGTCAGTACCTTTAATCATATATTCATATATTCATAATATTCGACAATAGTTATTTCATTTCCTTTTAATTCGAACTTCCAATTTTATTTCATTACTTCATATATTTCTTACTTTTATCTATATAATGGTTACTAGAATTTCTTATAGATTGGACTTCTTCCTCTGTAAGCTCTCTTATTACTTTAGCAGGTGACCCTAAACATAGTACTCCTGAAGGTATCTTTTTCCCTGAAGTAACTAAGCTTCCAGCACCTATTATAGTATTTTCTCCGATTTCCGCACCATCTAGTAATATACTTCCCATTCCAATTATTGAGTTATCACCAACCTTGCAACCATGCAATATTACATTATGACCAACTGTTACTCCTTTACCAACTATCACTGAGAATCCTTCATCAACATGAATAGTGCAATTATCTTGAATATTACTCCCTTCCCCTATCTTTATTAGTTCATTATCTGCCCTAAGAACCGAATTGAACCAAATGCTAGCATCCTTTTCAATAACTATTTCTCCTATTAAAGTAGCATTTTCTGCACAAAACACATTTTCTTCAATAAAAGGTTCCTTGTTTAAATATTTTATTACCATACTTTAACCTCCATTTTTACATATACATAGCTTATCTCAAAGTTTAATTTACCCAAATAATTTATTTATATTTTATACCTAAGAACAAACTTATATATTTATACTTCTTCTATGTTTTAATTATATCAAAACTCACTCTTATTTTTCACACCCTTTCACCAAATTTCATAAAAATCATGAAAGAATATGTATTCTAAATACTATTTACTAAATCTTTTTTTTGTGGTAAATTAATAAGTGCATACAATATATAGTGTTACACCATCATTCCAATACTATATATTGTGTATTTTATTGAAAGGAGTACTTATATGCATTTAAACATTTCTGATATTTTTAAAAGAAGGTTTACAAAAGAGCTCCTAGCTGATACCAGCAAGGATGTATATGATTTATTTCAATGGAAGAAAATTAATGTTAAGCTAAAAGATTATAAAACTGGTGAGACATTAGTACATATGGATGATTTAGAATTTCCTATTCATTATTCTCAAAACGCTTGTGATATTATCGCTTCAAAATACTTTAGAAAAAGTGGAATTCCAGGTTCTCAAGGTTACGAGAATAGTTTGAAACAGGTAGTTCATAGACTTGTTAACTTTTGGATGGAATCCCTTAAAGACGAGGGCTTAATTGAAACTGATGAACAAGGAAAGATTTTTTATGATGAACTTGTTTTTGCATTACTATCTCAAATGTTTGCACCTAATTCCCCACAGTGGTTTAATACTGGACTTAAATTATCCTATGGAATTAATGGCACTACTACAGGATATTATTTTGATATAGATTCTAAAAAGGTTGTTCAAACTCAAGATTTTTATACTCGCACACAAGCTTCAGCATGTTTTATTCTTTCAATACAAGATAAATTATTAGGACCACACTCCATCTCAGAACAGTATGTAACTGAAACTAAATTGTTCAAAGGTGGCTCTGGTACAGGTACTAATTTCTCTCCTATAAGAGCAAAAGGAGAACTTCTCTCAAGTGGAGGAATATCTTCTGGTTTAATGAGTTTCTTAAAAGGGTTAGATAAAAATGCAGGAGCAATAAAATCTGGTGGTACTACTCGTCGAGCAGCAAAAATGCTCTGTCTAGATATTAATCATCCAGAAATTTTAGATTATATGACTTGGAAAGCGAAGGAAGAAGATAAAGTTCGTGCTCTTGGAAAAATGGGTTACGATATGGGCTTCGAAGGAGAAGCATATGATACAGTATCAGGTCAGAATGGCAACAACTCAGTTAGGCTCTCTGATGAGTTTATGAAGAAAGTTGAAAATCTAAATCTAGATCCTGATTCTGAATTATTACTAAAAGGTAGAGTTGATAGCAGTGTTGATAAGAATGTTAAGGTTTCTTCTCTTTGGGATACTTTTAATGATTCTTCTTGGAAATGCGCTGATCCTGCACCTCAGTTTGATGATACATTTAACGCTTGGCATACTTGTCCTCATGGTTCAGATGGAGAATTTAATGCTAAACACAATAGAATTAACAGCACAAACCCTTGTGGGGAATATGCTTTTCTTGATGATAGTGCATGTAATCTTGCTTCTATAAATTTAATTAAGTTTTATGATGAAGAAAATAATTTATTCTTAATAGATGATTATAAACACTTGGTAGGACTTATTCAGTTAGCCTTAGAGTCTTCAATACACTGGGGACATTTCCCTACAGAAGATATTGCGCTTAACACTCATATGTTCAGAACAACAGGCCTGGGCATATCAAATCTAGCTTCTTTGTTGATGATGATGGGACTTCCATATAATTCACCTGAAGCCAGATCAATTTCTTCAGCATTAATAGGAATATTAACTGGTCATTCTTACTTTATTTCATCTTTAATGGCTAAGAAATTATCTCCTTTTGAAAAATATAATATAAACAAGAAATCAATGCTTAGAGTTATAAAAAATCATTGTATTGTGGCTGGTTCTCAAGATGAGCCTTACTTAAATCTCCACTATACACCACTTAAACCTGATCATGCTTTATTGATAGGCTTAAATCATTCTAATCTTTCCGCTGCTCTTAAAGAGTGTTGGAATAATGCATATAATTCTGGAAAAGCTAATGGATTTAGAAATGCACAGGTTTCAGTGATTGCCCCAACAGGTACTGTTTCATTTGCAATGGATTGTGGTTCAACATCTATAGAACCATTCTTCAGTCACATTGTATATAAGAAACTTTCTGGTGGTGGATATATGACCATTGCTAATCCAGTAATAGAACCTGCTTTAAAAAAACTTGGTTATAGTGATAATGAAGTAAAGGATATAATGGATTATATAACTAGAGTTGAAACTGTGAAAGAAGAAGGATATGAATACGAAAAAATAATTGATGGTAAAATTGAAGGTGCTCCTCACCTAAAAAAAGAACATCTACCTATTTTCGATACTGCTAATAAATGTGGAACTGGTGAAAGATTTATACATTATTCAGGCCATGTGTTTATGGTTGCAGCTTTAACTCCTCTTATTTCAGGAGCAATATCAAAAACTGTAAATCTTCCTGCAAATGCAACAATAGAAGATTTTAAGAATGTTCATCTAACGTCTTGGAAGCTTGGAGTAAAGGGTATCTCCCTTTACCGTGATGGTTCAAAAGCAAGTCAACCTCTTAACACTCAGCTTACTGATGGAAGAGAACGTTCTCTTGAGGAATTGACTTATAAAGAACTTCTTCAAAAGGTACGCAATCAAAAAACTTCAAGATTTACTATGAGAGATAAACCTCTTGGAATACGCACTGGAACAACACATCCCGCTCAAATAGATGATGTTAAAATATATACAACTGTAAACCGTCGTCCTGATGGAGAAATATGTGAGATATACATCACTACTGATAGAGAAGGTACAATAATAACAGGATTATTGAATTCACTTTCAAAGAGTATATCTGTTATGTTACAACACCATGTACACCCAAGCGATATAGCGAAAATGTTACGTGGACAGAAATATGAGCCACATGGTTATGTTCAAAAACATCCATACATTAAATATGTTAGTTCTATATCTGATCTTATAAGTAAGGTCATAGATATAGAGTTAGATGATTACTCCCGTTGTCAGATTAAACCTGAAACAATAGACAATTATAGTGCCGCCGACAGTATTGCTACATCTGATATAGATAATACTGAACTAACTGGCGAGAGAATATACACTGAATTATGTCCTAATTGTTCTAGTAACAAACTGGTTAAGAACGGAACTTGTAAAGTTTGCTTGGAATGTGGTTCAACCACTGGATGTTCTTAAAGGCACGCGCTGCGGGCCTTTAAGAACAAGTTGAGAGTGGATATATTACTCTCAACTTACATTTAATACACTTGCTAATAGAGTGTTTCATAGAAATAGTCAGCCTTACAAGCTAAAGAATAGTTACCGGTTTTTCTACAATACCATTTAAATGATTTTTAATATTTTCAAAAGAAAAGGCATTGAGCTCTTGTGATGGTAACTGTCTAAGTAGCTCTAATCTACAAGTTTCTGTTTCTTTTGTATACCCTAACTTCTTATAAAGTTTCCATTTCTTTTAAGCGCTTTTTTGATTAACAAACTTAAACGTTCCAGCTGTTACGAACAAAGCTGCAAATAATAGAGGTACTAATATATTCGGGAATATACTTCCTTCTGTTATACCCTTGAAAGCCCAATATTGTGGTGTTATTTTTGCAAACCCTCTTAACACTTCTGGTAATAAAAATTCTGGTACAAAAGTGCCACTTAAAAATCCTGTAGCTGTTGCAAATATATTTATTATCATTGTGCCTATACTTTCATTATTTGTAAATCTTGAAACCATTACTCCTAGACACATTGATACTAATGCTATAGATAAAATATTTACAAAGTAAGTAAGGATATTTGTGTCTATACTCATACCTAATAAATATTTTTGTGTTCCTATTATTATCAAATAACATAGCCCCTGTAACATTAGTAATCCTAGTAACACTCCCACTACTATATGTGAACTTTTATTTGGAGTGGATAAGTTTCTAGTGAATATCTTTTGTCTTTTAAGATCTATAAGTTCTGTACATACATTTATTGAAGAATACATAGCAAGGTTTAATAATATAGTAATCATCAAAAAAGTTTTTATAGGAATATTACTATTATCTTTTTTTTGAGTAACTACTGCAATAGACTCACCTTCTTCAAATGCCCTATTGTCTAGTTTATCTTCCTGTAATTTATAACTTAAAGAAAAATTCTTTAATAAACCTAATATTTTATTATCTAATGCAAAAGTATTATTTGTGTTAGATTTTTTTAATGTCTCAATTTGGGGAACTTTTTTTTCCTCTAATAATTTAGAAAAATCCTGTGGAATAACATACGCTATATCATAATAACCTTTTCCTATTAATTCACTAGCTTCTTCTCTGTCTTTAATCTTTATATTAGCTACCTCTTCACTTATAAGCTTTTCTTTAAACTTTTCTCCAAGAATTTCTCTGTCTTCATTAACAAGTAACATATTATTTTTGGTAGGTTTATCACTTAGAAAAAACGATAATCCCATCATTACTGTCATAGGTATTGCAAGTAATATAATAATATCTAATTTATTTTTAATAATTCTTTTAAATTCAATATGCCCTATTTTAATTAATTTCATAGTTAGTCCTCCATAGATATTTTCAGTTTCGCAAATGCAATAAGCGACGTCGCTATTCCAATTCCAATAATAATAAATATCACACTTAATAACTCTTGTAAGCTGTTACCAATCATTAACTTATTATATATGGTCTGAATCCAATAATTTGGTATTAATTTAGGAACTATTTTCATAAACGCCCCCTCACCTACATTATTAATATTGTAAAATGTTCCTCCTAATATTCCAAATAGAGGTATTAATATTCCTGTAAGCAAATTTATTACCTTTGATGATTTTATAAATGCGAACAATGCTGATGCTATTCCACAAATCAATAAACTATGAACTAATATTGCAATAACAAGGGAGAGTACATCCACTTGAAAGCTTGAAACCATTAATTTTTTAATGACTACATACACACTTATGGACATGAAACAAAGCAAAAAATTGAATATGAATTTACCAGCAAATATCTGACCTTTTCTTATATTAGTTGAATATAATCTTTTTAATGTTCCATCTTCTTTTTCTTTTATAAATCTTCGTGCTAGCTCAAACACTATCAAAAGTGATATAAAAGCTAATATGGCTCCTGAAAAATATTGGTGAGAAGTTAAAGTTCTTATTCTATCTATATTATTAACTTGAAAAACTTCTCCCTCATTAAAAGCACTTAAATATCTTGAATATTCATTTATAACCTCTTCTTTTTCTTCATCTAACAAATCTGAATCATTAATGCTATTTAAAATTTCTTTATATGAAATAGCATATTCCACATAGTTTTCTACTATAGATTTTACAATAGAGCTCTGAATCTCCACATCTTTATCTAATTTTTCTAACTGAACTGTAGTATTCTCTCCTGAGTATAGACTTTCTTCAAATCCATAGGGTATATTTATAGAAACTATACTTTCTTCCTTTGATGCTATTTCAATTACCTCATTAATTGCTTCATAGGTAAATACTTCTTTAAGATTCTTTGATAAGTTACTATTATCCTCATCATTTACATAAACCTTAAATTTTTCTATAGTTCTCTCAGGCTCAAATACTTTTTCATTAAATACACCATATAAATGACTTAACAATACAGGAAATATGATGAATACTAACATGTTACTCTTTATATTTGAAAGAAATATTTTTATCTCATTTACAATAATCCCTTTAATCTTCCCCATTACTATTCCTCCTACAATTTAATCTCTAAGCTTCTTACCAGTAAGACTTAAAAATACTGCCTCAAGATTAGGTTCAATTATTGATATTGATTTAATCTTCACCTTTGATTTCATTAACTCTTTCATGATATCTTCCATACTGTATCCATCCTCTATAACCGCAACATATAAAGTTTTGGATTTTTCATCATAGAAACAATCCTTAATTCCCTTAGTTTGTTTTAAATTTAAAACTACACTTTCATTAAACACTTCAATTGAAACTTCTATATTGCTTTCATTTGATACTAATCTTTTAATTTCTTTTTTCGTTCCATTTGCTATTACATTCCCCATATCTATAATGGCTATTTCATTACAAATCTGCTCTACTTCCTCCATATAATGACTTGTGTATATTATTGTAGTTCCATATTCTTTATTCATCTTCTTTGTAAACTCCAATATGTGATTTCTTGACTGAGGATCTATTCCAACAGTTGGCTCATCCATAATAAGAATTTTGGGATGGTGCATTATTGCACATGCAATGTTCAATCTCCTTTTCATACCACCTGAGAAAGTTTTAACCTTATCTTTTTTCCTTTCCTTTAAACCAGTTAATTCTAGAGCTTCCTCCATTCTTTCCTTTAAAAGCTTTCCTTTTAAGCCATACATTTCTCCCCAATACTTTAAATTATCTACAAGAGAGAGTTTTTGATGTAATACTATTTCTTGAGGTACATATCCTATATACTCTTTTGTCTTTAATGAATTTTTTTGTACTGAATTACTATCTATTAATATATCTCCGTTACTTCCCTTTAATAGTCCACACATTATATTTATCAATGTAGATTTACCTGCCCCATTAGGACCAAGTAGTCCAAATATTTCTCCCTTTTCAATATTAAACGAAACATTATCAAGTGCTAAATTATCATTAAATCTCTTTGTTAGATTTTTTATTTCTATATAACTCATATGAACTCTCCTTTATATTAAATATCTTCTTATTTTAAGCCAACCCTTAACTTATGATTTAATTATAGACAATTATTTATCCTATTAATAATGTCTTTAGTAATCACATTACAAAAAAACCATTACTTTAGTCATTTCTAAAGTAATGGTTTTTAATTTGTTGAAATGTTGTTCTTAACAGCAAAGATTGCCACTTGTGTTCTATCTCTTAAGTTAAGCTTACTCAATATTTTGCTAATGTTATTTTTGATAGTACCCTCTGTTAAAAATAACATTTCTGCAATTTCCTTATTAGATAATCCATTCCCTATCTCCTCAACAATAGTCATTTCCCTTTTTGTTAACGAATATTTTTCCTTAACCTCATCTTTATTACTATTATTTCCACTTTGTTGATTAACTAGACTGCTAGCTATATCTGGATGAACAACTACATTTCCTAAATATATAGATTTTATCCCTTCATAAATTAAATCATATGAACTCTCCTTTAAAAGATATCCTGAAGCTCCATACTTCATAGCATCTAAAATATACTCTGTATCCTTAAAGGTAGTCAATATTAATACTTTTATCTTAGAATATTGTTCCTTTATAATCTTAGTACCCATAACACCATCACAAATAGGCATCCGTATATCCATAAGTACAATATCTACATCAATTTCCCCACATTTTCCAAGTGCCTCCCTACCATTGCTTGCTGTTCCTACAACCTGAATATCTTCATATGTATTTAGTATAATACTTAATCCTTCACTAATTAACTTCTCATCATCTACTATTAAAACCTTGATTTTGTCCATTCAACTTCCCCCCCTTTAAAAACATAACTCAAAAGTTGAGAGTGGAGAGTGGAGAACGATGGATGTTTTGCTTTGCAAAACTACATTATATCGTTCTTTAAAACAAGAAGGTTTACTCATTTTATCTTTAGATAAAATATTGTAATTTAAAATACAAGGTTTCATCCATGATGAAACGAGTAAAACTATCCTTTTCCAAGGAACAATATAATTAAAATTTCTCGAAGAGAAATCTCCTTCATTCTCAATTATCCATTATCCATTATCCATTATCCATTCTCAATTATGTTTTTTATTAGACTCCTTTTGGTATAGTGGCTATAAGTTCAAAGCCTTTATTTTTTTCGCTATAAAGAGCTACTTGACCTTTTACAGATTTTATTCTCTCTTGAATTCCTTGCAACCCAAAGCTCTTATTAATATTTGAACACCCTACACCGTTATCTTTTAAATTAATATATACTTCATTTTCATTAAAGGTCACATTTATATTTATTAAGGATGCATGTCCATGTTTTACAGAATTAGTCATAAATTCCTGTACCACTCTATACAATACAGCACATTGATCAGCATTAAGGTTATACTTTTTCTTTGAAACCCTTAGATTTACCTTTATGGATGTAATCTTCGTAAAATTTCTAACAAGTTCCTCAATAGCCAGTAAACCTTCGTATGTATCTAGAATTTTAGGCTTTAAATCTCTAACCATAAGCCGTAATTCTTGAAGACTATCTTGACAATATGTTCTTATATTTTTTGTCATAGCACTAGCTTTTTCCGGTCTACTTGATATTAACTTTTCTATAGCACCTAGTTGAAAAATTATAGCTGATAATGAGTGCCCCACACTATCATGCAGCTCTCTCGAAAGCCTATTTCTTTCTCTTAATAATGTCACTTCTTGTATAGTATTAGAATAAGATTCTAAATCCTCATTAGCTTTCTTTAAACTTTCTTGAGAAACTCTTAGTTTATCATATAGCTTCTGTGCTTCTGTTTTCCTATTTACCTCTTCTTTTATATATGTACCTAATATTCCAATAAAAAATAATACTATGATGGTTTCAAATTTATTCTGCACTAAGTGATTTGAAAATAATACCCCCATATACGTCATTAACATAATAAATATGCCTATACTATATCTCCTACATAATAAAATTGAACTATCTAAAACAATATTTGTAAAGTATAAAAAATATATTCCACCAAATATATCATTTAACTTTATAGCTATAAAGACTTCTAATATAAGTGTTATTAACACCAGTGATTGTCTTTTGTGAAAATAAAAAAATCTCAGCTGCCCTACTATTAAAAATATAATGAAAATACAAATGCCAAATAATGTGATTTGTATTTTTTCTCTTGGATATAACTTTATGGATACTATTAAAAACACCATACTTAAGTATCTAATTATTATTAGAAATTTATTATTTGAATACATAGAGTCACCACTCTCAACTCTCCACATCTTTTTAGTGCTCCCCTTCATCTTTTATCCTTAAGAAAAATAAAACAGACATCCCCCTCAAGGCAAATATATGAAGCCTTGGTATTATTAGTATATCAAATTACATACTCTTTGAATATACTTATTTTTCCTACTATTCTTAAGTCTTCTATTTATCTCCATCTACTATACTGATATAATATATTCATGCACTATTTGGTGTTTCAAATGAAGAAAGGGGAATTGGTTATGTCTATTTTTATTAACGGAAAAGTAATTACTTTAGATGATAAATTAAGAATTGCTTCAGCTTTCAAGGTGAAAAATGGTCGTTTCTCTGCTATTGGGAATAATGATTCAATTATTAACTTGAAGGAAGAATGTGAAGAGATAGTTGATTTAGGTGGGAAGACCGTTTTACCAGGTTTTAATGATGCTCATTTGCATTTTCTTAGCTATGCTATAACAAAGAATTCTGTGGATTTAACAAAGGTTACTTCCATTGATAATCTAATTGATACTGTAAAGGACTTTATTAAAGAAAGATCAATAGAAGATGGAGAATGGATAATTTCAAGAGGATGGAACGAGAATTTCTGGGATACTCCTACTCTTCCAAGCCGTTATGATTTAGATAAAATATCAAAAACTCATCCTATTTATTTTTCAAGAGCTTGTGGTCACATTGGTGTTACTAATTCATTAGCATTAAAAGCCCTTAATATTGATAATACTACTGCTGATCCTGAGGGAGGAATCATAGATAGAAAAAATGGAGAACCAACAGGTATATTAAGGGAAAATGCCCTTAACGCTGCACTTGAATACCTTCAACCAATGAGCAAAGATAAAATCAAAACACTTCTTAGTTCTGCATTTATTGATGCTCTATCAGTAGGAATAACCTCTATGAGTACAGAGGATATCTGGCAGAGTGGTTCAATAGAAAATACCATAGAAGCATATGAAGAGTTAAAACATGAAGGTCTACTTCCTATTAGGATTGTTCAGCAGATGTATCTTCCTGATAATGAGAGTTTTGAGATATGCAAAAGAATGAATTTAAGAACTGGATACGGTGATGATTTTTTCAAAGTAGGACCTATGAAGTTATTCCAGGATGGCTCTCTAGGTGGAAGAACTGCAGCTATGCAAGAAGAATATAGTGATACTAAAACTAAAGGAGTTTTAATACATAATGATAAATCTTTAAGAGAACTTATTAATAAGGGCCATGATAATGGATTTCAGATATGTGCTCATGCAATAGGCGATAGAGCAATGAGAGAACTTCTCGATGTTTATGATGATATATATGAAACTACTGATAAAGACCTTCGTTTCAGTATAATACATTGCCAATTCACTAACGAGAATCTATTAAACAGATTTAAAAATAATAATATTTTAGCCAATGTTCAACCGTCATTTGTTATGACAGATTATCCAATCGTTGAAAAAGCAGTGGGTAAAAGTCGTGCTAAAATTAGCTATGCTTGGAAATCAATGCTGGCAAATTCAATACACACTTTATTCAGCTCCGATTGCCCCATTGAAAGCTTTAATCCATTTGAGGGCATTTATGCCGCTGTCACAAGAAAGGACTTAAAAGGAAGCCCATATGAAGGTTGGAATACACATGAATGTATTTCAGTGCAAGATGCTTTAAAATGCTATACATTAGAACCTGCTTATAGTAATTTTGAAGAGAATATTAAAGGAACTATTTCCACTGATAAATTAGCTGATTTTATCGTTATATCCCATGATATACTTAAAATACCAGATGATGTTATAAAAGACATTACGGTTCTTGAGACTTATGTAAATGGAGAGAGGAAATATAAAACCACTTAAAAGAAGTTGAGAATGGAGAGTTGAGAGTTGAGAACGTATGACGTTTTGCTTACGCAAAACTACATCTTTTTGGTCTTAAGACATGAAAAGTTTACTCATTTTATCTTGCGATAAATTATTGTATTCAACGTACAATGTTTCATTTTAATGAAACGAGTAACCCCTTATTGTTCCATAACCAATAAAATGTAGGTTCTGATCTTAGTCAGAACCATCCATCGTTCTCCACTCTTCACTCTCAACTCTCAACTTCTTTTATATGTTTTAGTCTTTCTTTGCTCTTCTTGGATTCGGTTTAGCCTTTGGTTTTATAGCTGTTTTTTTATCTACTTTATGTTTAATTCTTTTAACACCACTATTCTTCAACTTCTCTTTTTCTGTATGTTTCTGAGTAACCTTTTCATTTCTTCTTTTTGTGAATCCTGCTAAATCAAGGAACCATAATAGAAGAATAACCATTACCCCTTGAAATCCTAATATTACATACTCATTTACACTTCCAAATGATTTAAATAAAACTGTTGGCAATAATAATGTAAGTACAAAAAGACCTAAAACTACCCACTTACTTATTTTTATCTTTTTAAGTACATAAGTGCTTAGTCCATAATAAACAAGAAGAAATACTAATGCCAATCCAATTGTTTTTGCTGCTAATACGAGAAACTCCATACCCGTCCTCCTTCTTATGTGATAAACATATTATATCAGCTTATATGTAGAAATTTCAAACTTAATTTCTTGTTTTGAAGTAATCCATCTCACTTTTAAGTAAGTTAAGTTTTTCATTTAACTCCTCTATTTCATTTAATCTCTCGTTCATCTTGCCAGATATATTATTAGAAGTATCTAATGTTTGATTTCCAATTCTCTCTATTTCTCCTGCATTATAAGCAATACTCGAAACTGCTTTAGTAACATCTTGGGCAGCGATACTTTGCTCTCTAGTAGATTCAGATATGTTAATTATTTCACCGTTATTCTCCTCAGTAATTTCAATAACTTTTGTGATATTTTCTTTAACAACATTGCTATATTCAATCCCTTTATCTACATCCTCAGATACTTTATCATTTGCTTTTTCAACTGTTTTCACTTCAACTTGAATATTATTAATTATATTTCCAATCTTCTCTGTTTCAAGATTTGTCTGTTCTGCTAGTTTTCTTATCTCGTCTGAAACAACTGAAAATCCTCTTCCTGCCTCGCCAGCCCGTGCTGCTTCAATCGCAGCATTTAGTGCAATTAAATTTGTTTGTTCTGATATACTTTGAATAGTACTTAGAATATCCCCCACATTTTCTGCAAGAGAAGTCAATTTATCAATCTGCTTCTTAGAGTTTATTACACTTTCATTTATCTTATTCATTCCCCCTACCATCTGTTCAGCATTATTAAAAGCTTCCCCTGCCAAAGTAACAGCATTCTGTGATGACATAAGTGTTTTTTCTGAATACTTACCTATTTCATCAGCAGAAGCACTTATTTCTTCAATTGCAGCCAATGTCTCTTCTGTACCAGCTACCTGATTTTGAGTCTCAGAGAGTACTTCCTTAATTGAATCTTTTAACTGTTTCAATCCATCTTCAACCTTATCATTTATCTGTTTATAATAATCACTATCTTCTCCTTTTGCAAAGTTATCCATTGCCATGGTGAGTGCTTTATTCTTTTCTTCTACATCACCAATAACCTCTTTTACACTCATTATAATCCCATTTAATTTAACCATGAATGAGTTAAACTCTACTGCTAATTGACCTATTTCATCTTTAGATTTTATTTCTACTTGAACATTAAGATTTCCCGCTGCACCTTCTTTAAATTTTTCACTGAATTCCATGAGCATCTTAGAAATAGATTTTCCTAGAAACATTGCTACAATTATAGCTACAATACTCAATACACCGGCAACAATAATCATGAATGTTCTAAAATCATTAACCCCTTTATTCATTTCTCCAACCACAGGAACTGCACCTACTATCCAGCCATTAGACATTTTTTCATATGCTAGAATCTTCTCTTTCCCCATATATTCATAGTTTTCAATTCCAAATGCTTCAGTATTATTCATGATATTTTTAGCTAAAGATTCAAAATTTCCATTTTGAACAGTTTTCAAATTATCAAAGTCTTTATTAGGATGATATAAAAAATTAAATTTTTCATCCATCAATGTCATATAACCGTTATTATATATCCTAACATTACTTACGTTTTGCTTAAGATCTTGAAAGAACACCTCTGATCCTATTACTCCTATAACTTCCCCATCAAGCACCAGTTTTTTACTATACGTAATAACCTCAGCATTCCAGTTCTCCCATTCATATGGAGCACTCCAATATTCCCCTTTTTCTAAAGCCTCTTTCCACCAATCATCATTATTATTATTTTTAGCATACACATCATATTCAGCACTCCTAACAAGTTTACCCTGCTCTTCAAATATCTCGATTGTATGCCCTCCTTTAAATATTTTTGAATCAAATACCACCCATCCACTTTTTTTACCTGAAACCTCCACTGCTCCAAAAAACTCTTTAAGTATATCTTCTTTAAATTGTTCCATATATTCTGAATCATTTTTTGCTCTCTCTAAATCCATATTACTTACGATTAGATTTTCAAGATTATTCGTTAATAACTTTACCTCATCTAACTCTTTCTCTAAACTCGAATTAAAATTTCCAACAAGCTGCTTAAGATACCCTTCTGCTTCTATTCTTATCAAGCTCTTACTCTTTTCAAAAGACATAAATCCAATAATAATAACTGATACAAAAACACATATCCCAATTGCAATTGCAATCTTATTTGCTATTTTCTTCATACTTTTCCTCCTTAGTATCTTAAGTTTGACCTATACTATATTTATCGTCATGTTTCACCAAAATTTAACTTACAAAAATGATATAATGGTATTCACTCCCTATTTAAACAATTTCATATAACCTTTAAGTTAAATTCCTCACATTATTGTTTGACTATATATGGATTTATGATAAAATAACTTTGGGTGGTATCAAAACGAGCTGCACCGAATTGTTTTAACATGATTAAAACTATTTTTATTTGCTTATATCCTTGTAGGAATGAGACAAATGAGGTGATAAAATTGAAAATATCTTTTGTTGGGGCAGGTAAAGTTGGATTTACCTTAGGTAAATACTTTAAACTTAATGGCCTGCACATTGAGGGGTTCTTTAGTAATAATCCCAAATCCGCTATAGATGCAAGTAATTTTATTGGATGCTCATATTTTATGTCCTTAGATGAACTTGTGGAAAATAGTGATATTATTTTTATTACAACAAATGATGATAGTATAATAAAAGTTTGGAAAAAACTTAAGCATTTAAACATAGAGGATAAAATAATTTGCCACTGTAGTGGTTCACTATCCTCTGAGATTTTCTATGATATAAACAATTCTGGCGCATATCAATATTCCATCCATCCTATGTATCCGTTTAAGGATAAATATAACTCATATAAAAACTTTAAACCCGCATATTTTTCTATGGAGGGTCACCCAAAACACTTTGACTATTTAAAAGGACTTCTTGAATCCTTAGGTAATAGTGTATTAAGCATATCCAAAGAAAGTAAAGGAGAATATCATTTAGCAAACGTCATGGTTTCTAACTTGGTTCTTTCTCTAATAAACATTGGTGTTGAGACACTCAGCAATTGTGGAGTTGATTCTGAAACTGCACTTAAAGCTATGGCGCCTCTTATAAACAGCAATGTTGATAATATTTTAACTCAATCCTTTGAAGATGCTATAACGGGTCCTGTAGTTCGCGGTGATGTTAATACTATTAATAAACATATTGAAAGTATCAACAGTGATTATAAAGAGTTATATAAAACACTTTCATTAAATCTCTTAAAAATCTCAAAGAATAAAAATTCAAACAAAGATTATTCTGATTTAGAGAGATTCTTAAAAAATATTGGAGGATGATTTTATGGCTTTCACAGTTAGTAATTTCTTAAAATGCAAAAAGACTGGTGAAAAAATTACTATGTTAACAGCGTATGATTACTCGACAGCTAAACTTTTCAATGATGAAAAAATCGATTCTATTCTTGTTGGTGATTCACTAGGAATGGTATGTCTTGGTTATGAGGATACTCTAAAGGTAACTATGGAAGATATGATACATCATACTAAAGCTGTTTCAAGAGCATGTAATCACACTTTTGTTGTTGGAGATATGCCCTTTATGTCCTATCAAACCAGTGTATATGATGCTGTTGTAAATGCTGGACGTCTAGTTAAAGAAGGTGGGGCTCAAGCTATAAAACTAGAAGGGGGATCACTGTATTGCGATCATATAAGAGCAATTGTAAATGCACAGATTCCTGTTATGGGTCATATAGGTTTAACCCCTCAATCAGTAAATGTATTCGGTGGCTTCAAGGTTCAAGGTAAAGATGAAGATAACGCAAAGAAGTTAATAGAAGATGCTAAAAAACTTGAAAAAGCAGGCGCTTTTGCTATTGTTTTGGAATGTATACCATCTCAACTTGCTAAAATAATATCTGAGTCAATCTCTATCCCAACCATAGGTATTGGAGCCGGTGTTCACTGTGATGGACAAATATTAGTTTATCAGGATATGTTAAATATGTATTCTAATTTCAAGCCAAAATTTGTTAAAACCTTCTATGATGTTGGGCACGCTATACATGAGGGTGTATCTTTATATATGCAAGAAGTTAAAGAAGGAGTATTTCCTGGTGAAGAGCATTCATTTTCATTAAAAGAGGACACTCTGAAAAAATTATATTAAAAAGGAGCAAAACCATGAATAACATAGAATCTTTTTCATCAATTAATGATATAAAAAATAAAATTTTACAGTGGAAAACTCAAGGATATTCAGTTGGATTTGTACCTACCATGGGCTATCTCCACGAAGGCCACGCTAGCCTTATTCAAAGAGCTAATAAGGAAAACGATAAGGTAATTGTGAGTATCTTTGTTAATCCCACTCAATTTGGTCCTAATGAAGATTTAGATAACTATCCTAGAGATTTAGAAAGAGATACAGTATTATGCTCACACAACGGAGCTGATGCAATTTTCAATCCATCAGCAAAAGAAATGTATGGTGATACTCCTTGTGCTTATGTTGATATAACCAATCTTTCATCTGAATTATGTGGAGCTTGTAGACCTGGTCATTTTAGAGGAGTTTGTACTGTAGTACTAAAACTATTTAATATAATAACTCCTGACAGAGCATATTTTGGGGAAAAAGATGCACAACAACTTGCAATAATTAAGAAGATGGTTCTTGATTTAAATATACCCGTACAGATTACAGGATGCCCTATAGTAAGAGAAGCTGATGGCCTTGCAAAGAGTTCTAGAAATACTTACCTTTCAAATGATCAAAGAAAAGCAGCTATTGTTTTGAGCCAAAGCTTAGCTTTAGCAAAAACTTCTCTTGAAAACGGTGAAAGAGATTCAAATAAAATAATCTCTCTTATAAATGAAAAAATAGCATCAGAGCCTTTAGCAAAAGTTGATTATATTCAAGTTGTAGATTTAAAATCACTAAAAACTGTAGAGTCAATAAAAGATGATATTCTAGTAGCCATAGCAGTACACTTTGATAAAACAAGATTAATTGATAATTTTTCTTTCAAAATAAAATAAAGTACAATAAAATAAATTAAATAGTAAATGTTGATGATTTAAGCATACGGAGGAAGTACTATGAAAATAACTATGTTAAAAAGCAAAATCCACAGAGCAACAGTTACAGAGGCAAAATTAAACTATGTTGGTAGTATTACAATTGACAGTAATTTATTAAAAGAGAGTGGAATATTTCCATATGAGAAAGTTCAAATAGTCAACAATAATAATGGCGCTAGAATCGAAACTTACACTATTGAAGGTGAAGCTGGAAGTGGTGTAATTTGCTTGAATGGTGCTGCCGCTAGACATTTTCAGAAAGGTGATACCGTAATAATCATGTCATATTGCGATATAACCCCAGCTGACGCACCTGAACATAAACCTACTGTAGTTTTTGTAAATGATGATAATTCTGTTAAAGAAGTTGGCCACTATGAAAAACATGGAGAAATAAAATAAGCACTATTATAATTGCTTTTTCTTTTTATATAACACTATTATCTCTTTTGCCCTATAGAATAATAAATTTAATAATGGAAATACTACTAATGTCATAATCTATAAAGGAGATGTAATAATAAATGAAAACTCTAGATATAATAGCACTAACACTTGTTATAATTGGTGCAATAAACTGGGGGCTTATCGGTTTCTTCGGATTTGACTTAGTAGCATCGCTATTTGGAGAAATGAGTGCTTTTAGTAGAGTAGTATATGCTCTAGTAGGAATAGCAGGTCTTTATTCATTATCATTCTTTGGGAAAAGAACTGAATCTCCAAGAACATAAACCTAAACCACTTTATAGAACGTATCTATAAAGTGGTTTTTTGAGTTGCTTTATGTAGAATTATCCATAGAGTAAATAAATAATTCACATGAAGTATTTTTATGATATCATTAAGTTAATAAATAGAATGAATATTAAAGAAATCTAATTAAAATCATAAAATTATCATTTGAATAATCTGTGATCGTAGCACTATATTTGGGTAATTTTTTGATTAATAGAGACAAGTGTACGGCTTTTTTTCCAACTATTTCTCCTAATAATTGAGATTTGTTATTTAATACACTGATCCTAGAATTATTTTGAGATTGAAAGTTAATTCCCTTCCATGTTTCAATGTTAGGATTCTGTTTTGCTACTATTAACTTCAATCCATTTTCCTTATATTGTGTTATAATTTGATTTAAATTATTTTTTAATCTTTCGTCTTCTTCTTTTATTGATGTGTAATATTTTTTTTGATTTAAAACTTCTTCATCTAATTTTTTGATTTGTTCCTTTGCTTCTTCTATCTGTTTGTCCAATTTTAATATCTTTTTATTTAGAAAATTATAATACTGTTTACTCATTATAAACTCCTTATGGTGGTGATATCATTGAAAGAACACATTGTTAAATTAATTGAAATTATATTAGAAACATGTAACATTGTCTATCATGAACTTAAGAAATTATTTTATCTTACTCAAAAAAAAGTATTATTCCTTTTGGATAAACAAAGAACAATGAAGGAATTGACTTCTCCTTTAATTAATCAACGTGAAGTTGAACTTAAGAAATTGTGTAAAAAAAGAGATATACTTAAAAAGTGTACCTCATACTATTCTACTTCCATATTAAAATGCCAAAAAAGCATTGAAGAATTAAAACATGAAATAGATATATTAACGGATATCTAATTCTATTTGTATATATCTATTAATAATCCAGTTATATCATCAACCGTTGCAGCAATATTTAAATTTTCTTTTTCACCTTCAATCATCATTCTTGTAAGATCTTCAAGTTTCAAATCTATAGTATCAACAGTGATGAAATATTGAGTTTGCCAGAATGATATATCCTTTTTCACATCATACATATGCTTCATTACTGATTGAAGATATTCTTTTATCATATTCTTATACGCTTTTACATCTATGTAGCATTTTGTTAATACCAATCTGCTACCTCTCTTTCTTATATCATCAATCATCTTTTTTAATTCTTGTTCATTTTTTTTGTGTCTTTCAGAACTAAAATTTTGAGAAAAATCCTTTTTTGTAGCAATCTTTTTATTTGATGATGTAATTACGCTATTTCTACCTACACCTTTAATCTCCACAAAATCACCTCTTTAAATATTATATCATAATTCTACAATGTCATTAACTGAAATTTACCCTAATAAATTATCAACTTTAGTTATACAAATTAATAATAATGGTTACTTGATATGAAATCTGATATATTAATATTTTTTATTAAACTTAGAAAGAATAAAGAATATGAAAATACCTAAATATGAGGTGATACATTTGTTCAATAATATAAAAAAACAATACTGTTATGGAAATTTTTTGAATGGAGAATGGATTTTTTCTGAAAAAAATATAGAAATCATCAATCCAACTTCTAAGAAATTGGTAGGCCAAATACCTCAAATGCAACATATTGATGTTGATAATGCTATTCAAAGTTGTAGAGCTGCTCAGAAAAAATGGGGATGTATGCCCACAAATGAGAGAGCTAAAATTCTTCTTAAAGCAGCTAATCTTCTTATGAAAAATCAAGACTCAATCGCTGACATATTAATGCATGAAATTGCAAAAGATAAGAAATCATGCCTCTCAGAAATAAGCAGGACATCTGATTTCATAAAATTTACTGCCGATGAAGGAGAGAGAACAATAGGTGAAGCACTTAATGCCGATAACTTCCCAGGTGTTAAATCAAATAAATTAGCATTCGTTATTCGGGAACCTCTGGGAGTTGTATTGGCTATCTCACCCTTCAATTACCCAATCAATCTCTCAGTTTCTAAAATTGCTCCTGCTCTTATTGCAGGAAATTCTGTTTTACTTAAACCTTCTACTCAAGGTGCTCTATCAGCTATGCATATGGTTGAAATATTTAATCAAGCAGGACTACCAGCAGGTGTCCTTAATACAATCACTGGGAAAAGCTCTGAAATAGGTGATTATGTTGTTACTCATCCTGAAATTGATTTTATTAACTTCACAGGTTCTACAAAGGTTGGTAAGCACATTGCCAGTATTTCAGGAATGGTTCCATTAATCATGGAATTAGGCGGAAAAGATGCTGCAATAGTTCTAGATGATGCTAATTTAGAAGATGCCGCAAATGATATCGTATCAGGTGCTTTCAGTTATTCAGGACAACGATGCACAGCAATAAAAAGAATTATTGCTATTGATTCAATTGCTGATAAACTTATAGAACTAATACTTCCAAAAGTTAAAGAGTTAAGAGTAGGTAATCCCAGTGACAGCACTATAACACCTCTTATAAACGACAAAGCTAAAGATTTTGTAATTGAACTTATGCATGATGCAGAAGAAAAAGGGGCTCTGCGACTCATAGGTGGTAATTATGAAGATAACTTAGTTTATCCTACTGTGTATGATAAGGTTACTGCGGAAATGCGCCTTGCTTGGGAAGAACCTTTTGGACCTGTTTTACCAATTATAAGAGTGAGTAATATTGATGAAGCAATCTCACTAGCAAACAAATCTGAATATGGTCTGCAATCCTCTGTTTTCACCCTAAATATAAATAATGCATTTTATGTAGCTAAACGACTTGAAGTTGGAACCGTTCACATAAATAATAAAACAGAAAGAGGTCCTGATCACTTTCCATTCAGTGGTATAAAAAATTCAGGTATGGGTACTCAAGGCATTAAGTATAGTATAGAAGCCATGACGAGGAGGAAGAATATAGTTTTAGAATACAATTAGAAAACCTTTAAAAGAAGTTGAGAGTGGTGAACGATGGATGTTTCTGCTTACGTGGAAACTACATTTTATTGTTATTTAGGACAAAAGGTTTTTTACTCATTTTTATTCTTTAGAAGTTTTTTAGTTTACTTAAGAACAAAAAAAGCTGAGGTATCGCCTACACGGCAATACTCTCAGCTATATTTTTTCTTATCTTCTCATGTACATCCACAAGCTCTTCTTTCGATAGTTCTTTTGTGTCTATAGGCTCACCAAAAATTATCTTTGCATCAACTCTGTTAAATCCTTTAGTTTTCTCATAAGCTTTGTATGTTCCTTCTATTGATACAGGAACTATCTTTGCTTCTGCTTTTATAGCAATCTTCATACTACCTTTTTTAAATGGTGCGATATTAGTTCCCATACTTCTAGTTCCTTCTGGGAATATAACCATGCTTTGTCCATTCTTGATTTTATTAGCTGCTTCATTAATAGCTTTAAGTCCTTCTCTTGGATTTTTTCTATTGATGAATACACAATTCCCCTTTATTAACCAATATCTAAAATAAATTATTTTTTTCAATTCCTCTTTTGCCACAAATCCTACGGATTTTCCTACAGCGTGTGTAATAGCTAATACATCAAAATAACTCTGATGATTACTAACGAACAAACATGCTTCATCTGGAATATTCTCTTTTCCCACAACTTCATAATTCAATCTTATGCCTTTAGATATATTTGCTGTTACTTTTAATACAAAGCGTTGAACAATCCCATTCAATTTATGTTCTTTACCTGTTATTTCACAAACTTTAATTAAAAACAAATAAAATAAACTACGTATTAAATTTATAACAACGAAAAAATAAAATGCTACTTTTCTCATAATATAATCCTCTCTCACAATGTTCTTTCTAAAATATATAATATATGACTTTAAAAAAGTTATTTAATAACTTATGCTATCAAATAACTTCACTAGTTTAATGTATATATTCCATTATAAAAGAATGCCTTAAACTTGTCAATTTTACAAAAACTACGCACAAATAATACGTAATATTGTTGAAAAATCTTCAACTCCTGCGTGATTTCTGTTATCTCCAATTTGAATCAATAATATCCCACATCATCTTAGCCAATCTTGAAATTATAGTTATTCCATACACATTACTTGGAATGTTTTTTGTCATTACAGTAAAAACAAAGTCCCCTTTTTTAATATTAAGTAAAGATGAGTCAATCTCTACATTTTCTTTATGACCTGCTTTGTTAGCAATTGAGCTCCAACTATCTATAGGCAAGTAAAAAGGTATCTTATTTCTAAATTGACTATTTGTTAACAACTCAATTAATAATTTACTATTTTTTTTATTTAAATATTCTTCTCTGTATAGTATTGAAAAACATTTTGATAATTCATAAGCTGTTGATAAATTATTACCCTTTTCTCCAAGTTTAGTGTTAATAACTGTATTTTTTAACCCCATACTCTTTAAATGCATATTTATTTTTTCAAAACCTAAAATTTCTACAATTTTATTTGCTGCTGTTAAATCACTCTGAACTGTAATAGCTATTAATAATTCTCTAACTGTAAATTCTTTACTTTTAAAATAATTCATAATACCACAATAACTATCATACTTTTCATCTTCACCAATTGCCACCTTGTCTTCTAAAGATAAACTTTTATCTTCAACTTCCTTCATAAGAGCTTTATAGCAATCGGTAACATGATGCTTTCAGCTGCATCCATCTGTTTTTTATGATGAAATCCATACGTATATCCACTTTTTAAATCTTCGAAATAAAAACTAAATTCACCAATTCTGCTATCCAGATATCTTTTAAGCTCCTTCATTATGCCCTCCTGTTTAAAACTTTTAAATTTTTTTTATTATTTTTCTTTTCTGAAAATTTAAAATATACATTCTATATTTGTTAGGTCTATTATAATATTTTATTACCACATTTGTCAATTTATCCTACTAATACATTTTATTATTCTCTAGAACAAGAGGCATTACTCATTTTATCCAAGGATAAAATATTGTATTTAAAATACACGGTTTCATTACAACTGAAAAGAGTAGAACATTTATTGTCCAAGAAACAATAATATTAAAATTTATCGAAGGGAAATGTCAGTCGTTATCCACTCTCCACGTTCAACTCTTAACTTCTTTTTAGTGTTTTCCTTAATTTATAATTTCATATAACTAGTCCCCAAAGGAAATTCCTATACTTTTAGCAGTTTCAACTAGTTCCCCTTTTGGGTCTACCATTTTTTGACTTCCAATAACATTTTCCAAGTGTTCATATGTCATTTTTCTTCCTTGAAGAGATACCATGTTACCAAATCTATTCTCTGCTAAAAGGTCCACAGCTTTAACCCCATATCTAGTAGCTAAGATTCTATCATAAGTAGATGTAATTCCACCTCTTTGAGTATGTCCTAACACAGTACATCTTATTTCATGATTTTTAACAAACTTTTCCAAATCATAAGCTAACTTGTTGCCTATTCCTCCAAGCCTAATTGGATCAGGACTATCTTCCACATTCTTTTTAATAACTACTTTACCACCTTTAGGTTTAGCTCCTTCTGCAACTACAATTATACTAAACAACTTACCTCTATTTTCTCTATCCTTAATTTTCTCCACAATCTTTTCAATATCATATTCTATCTCGGGAATCAAAATCACATCAGCAGATCCAGCAAATCCTGACTCTAGAGCAATCCAACCAGCATTTCTGCCCATAACCTCAAGAATCATTACTCTATGATGGGATGCAGCTGTTGTATGTAACCTATCCAAAGCTTCTGTTGCTACATTTACAGCTGAATTGAATCCAAATGTTGTATCTGTTGCATGAAGGTCATTGTCAATTGTTTTTGGTACACCTATAATCTTTACCCCTTTTCTTGAAAAATCTCTTGCACTGGTTAATGTTCCATCTCCTCCAATGATAATCAAAGCATCAATTTTTTCTTTATTTAAGTTTTGTATTGCAACATCAGAAACATCTTTTTTTACCTTCTCTCCTTTTTCCTCAACTGTGTAATCAAATAAATTATCTTTATTTGAGCTATAAAGAATTGTTCCTCCAATATGACCTATTCCAGAAACACTCTGCAAAGTTAAAGGCATAAAATCATTATTATATAATCCTTTATATCCAAATTTATAACCTATAACCTCCAGGTCATATTTCAAAATAGCTGTTCTAGTTACCCCTCTAATAACGGCATTTAACCCTGGACAATCCCCTCCCCCAGTTAATACCCCAATTTTTTTTATACCATTTTTCATCATAGTATTTACAGCTCCTTTATTTTACACATTTTGCCTAATTTTATATTATCATATATGAATTCCCTTTACAAAGATAATTCTTAATTTTCAGAATCTTTGTCGTAATGCACAAAACCACATAATAAAAAAAGTTGAGAGTGATGAGTTGAGAGTTAAGAACGTAGGATGTTTTTACTCCTCAAAAACTACATCTTATTGTTCTTTAGAAAAGGAACTTTTTACTCATTTTATCCTCAGATAAAATATTGTATTGTTAATTTAAGGTTTCCTATAAATATGATGGAAACAAACTTCTACCGTTCAAAACCAATTAAATTATACTTTGTTAAGAATTACATGAATATACTTTGCTCTGAAATTAATATTCAACTAATTAAAATTCTCTAAAAAAGAAAAAAACTGATTATAGATTGCTTTCTATAATCAGCTTTTTAAATTAGTTATCTACAATAAAAATTGAAATTATAAATACAAGGTTTCATTATAAATGAAACGAGTATACGATTCATTGTCCAAGGAACAATAATATTAAAATTTCACGGAGTGAAATGTCATCCGTTCTCTACTTTCATCTCTCAACTTCTATTAAACTCTCTACTTCTTTTTTTAATTCTTAAGAAAAAAAATCTACGAAGTAGTTTAAATATTGATTGCGATAATTATAACCCCAACAATAAGTCTATAAATTGAAAACACCTTCATAGGCTTTTTCTTTAAATAATTTATAAACTTATCAACAACTATTAATGCTACTATAAAAGCCGTAATAAATCCAACTATAAGTACAAATATATTACCACCAGTCAACACTACTGATGTAGTTGCTAATTTATATCCTGTAGCCCCAACCATAACCGGTAATGCCAGAAAGAAAGAAAACTCTGTAGCAGCATATGTTGAAAGTCCTGCAACCCAACCTCCCATGATTGTTGACGCTGATCTTGACATACCTGGCCATAAAGCCATGCATTGTGCAATTCCAATTATTATTGCTTGTTTATATGAAATGTGATTAATATCTCTTTCAACCTTTTTATCTTTTATTCTTTTTTCCATTACAATCATCAAGATTGCTCCTACAATCAATGCAATTCCTACAGGCAATGGTTTAAATAAAACTTCTTCAATTTTATCATCAAACAATAAACCTAAAACTGCTGCTGGAATACATGCTATAAATACTGGAATCCAAAATTCCCATCCTGCTTTTTCTAATTTCAAAAATGAAATAACTGATTTATAAATTTTTTCCCAAAATAAAACTACTACTGCTAGTATAGCACCTAGTTGTATAACAATAATGAACAACTTTGAAAAAGCTCCATCAAATTTAATAAAATCACTTACAATAATCATATGACCTGTTGATGATACTGGTAAAAACTCTGTAATTCCTTCAACAATACTTATGATTATGGCCTTTATTAAGGTCATAAATAACTCCATATCTACACTCCCTATTCTTTAATCTCATCATTCTTATATTCAAATACTATCTCTTTAAGTATTTCTGTTCCATCTAATGATATTTTTATTTTATTTTCTCCATTTCTAAGCTCACAAAAAAAGTGATACTTTCCGTCACTCTTTAACCAATCACTTCCATTAATTGAGTAATAATATTCTTGTATCATCTCATTCTTAGACATAACACCCACAACTAAATACGGCTGCTTTTCATCAGTGTTGACAGCTTTCTTTTTCGCAAATATCATTATCGCCTCTTTATTTGATAACTCATCTACATATTTAATGTGAGGGGATTTCTCAAATAATGAGGTATTATTAACAAAAACACTTGGTGTATAGAATGTATTCTTTATCATTAGGAAAGGTATTTCCCTTGTAAAAGTTACTAATGAATTAATTATTCCCTCACCATATTTATTATTATCAATCTTTATAGAATATGCATAGTTTAATTTCTTTAGAAATGACTTATATGCCTCATCTATTTTTTTATCATGAATAGATATAAAATCAATATCTTCATTATTGATTTTTATTAGTTCACTTCCACTCAACGGAATATTGTCTTTAAAAAACATTATCCCTTCACTACTATCAATCGCTATCCATTTTTCGTATTCACTGCTCCAAAACTCATTTATCCTATATATGTATTCATTCATTTCAGAGTTAATATCTCCAACCAATATCCCAGTTCTACTGTACACTTTAAAATATGCCATACCCTCATTAAATAATTCTGCAATTTCATCATTATTCATAGTTATTTTTTTATCTTCTTTAAATTCTATTTCATATGCATTTTTTGATAAGTATAATCCATTTTTCTTATACTCAATATTACCATTCATCCATTTTAATAATTCTTTACTCTTATCTATTGTTGTTGAATTATCATTAATTAACTCTTCTAGATTGTGACTGTTCCCGAATTTCCGTATATTTTCATTATTATGGTTCATGTAATACATTTGAACATTGTCACCATTATAAAAATTATTCCATTTTACTATTTTCAAATTTTCATCAGATTCATTAGATAAAACTTTTGAAAAATCATTATTAAAAACAAACCAATATAAGCAAACCAATACTACCACTAGAGGAATCATTAAAAACATCTTTTTATTCTTCATATATTCTCCTTTCAATCTTATCACTCTAAAAAGATTATATCACGAATACTTTATGTCCTCCATGAATTATTAGTATTAATAACTTATTAACACATATTTTCTTAATCATTATCTTTCTTCATAATTCCAGATGTTGAAAAAGGCCAAGGTCAAGGAACAAGACGAACGAGCAACAGAGTGTACAATTAGTACTAGAGTAGCGCAAAGAGTCTTAGTGATGCCGAGATTGGGCCTTTTCAACGTCTGAAGACCTCTATTATATAATAGAGGTCTAAAAGAAAACTTATGGGAGATTATATGAAATGTAGAGATCACCGAACACAAGGTCCTGCTTCTCTAACTTTCATTGGCACATTTGAATAACGTTTAAAATTTTCCGTAAAGCTTTTTGCCAAATTCATCGCTGTATCTATATATTCATCTTTATTGTTCCAAGTATTCTCTGGCCTTAAAATTTCACTTGGAACTCCAGGTATTTCCTTAGGTATATTAAGATTAAAAATCTCATGTTTTTCATATTCTACATTTTTCAATTTTCCTTCTATAGCCGCCTGCACCATCGCTCTTGTGAGCTTCAACTTAATTCTGCTTCCTTGTTTATAACCACCGTAGAGCCATCCTGTATTAACAAGATACACATCGGCATCACTCTTGTCTATTCTTTCACCTAATAACTTTGCATAATCATAAGGACTTCTTAACATGAATGGTTCCCCAAAACAAGCTGAAAATGTAGCAAGAGGTTCTGTTATTCCTCTTTCAGTACCTGCTAATTTACTGGTGTATCCAGACATAAAGTGATACATTGCCCCCTCCTTAGTTAGTTTGGATATAGGAGGTATAACTCCAAATGCATCAGCTGTTAAGAATATTATAGTATTAGGTTGTCCTCCTTGTCCAGACAATTCTGCATTTTTTATGAAATTTATAGGGTAAGCCCCTCTGCAATTCTCGGTATATCTATTATCATGATAATTAGGCTTTTTCTCATTATCTAAAACTACATTTTCTAATATTGCTCCAAACTTTAGGGCATCATAGATATCCTCTTCCTTCTCTCTCTCGAGTCCAATAGTTTTGGCATAACAACCACCTTCAAAATTAAACACTCCCGCATCACACCAGCCATGCTCATCATCTCCGATTAACTTTCTATTTGAATCTGCTGAAAGTGTAGTCTTACCTGTACCAGATAGTCCAAAGAATAAAACAGTATCACCTTCTTTATCCATATTAGCTGAACAGTGCATAGGAAATACATCTTTTTCAGGCATTAGGTAATTCATAACAGAAAACATTGCTTTCTTAATTTCACCGTTGTATTCACTGCCACCTATCAATATTACTTTTTCTTGTAAATTTATAATAACAAATGCTTCTGAATTGATACCATCTTTTTCTCCATTACCTTTAAATTTTGGTGCTGTAAATATTTTAAATTCTGGATAAAATTCTTCCAATTCCTCATTTGATGGTCTTACAAATAATTGATTACTAAATATTGCGCTTACAGGTTTCTCATTTATTACTCTTATTGGAACTCTATATTCTTCCATTGTTCCTACATAGCCATCGAAAACATATAATTCTTTATTAGATAGATACCCCATCATCCTATTGTATAATCTTTCATATACTTCTTTTTCTATTGATTGATTAGTTTCACCCCAGCTTATTGTGTCTCTACTATATTCATCCATTACAATAAACCTATCATTAGGAGATCTACCTGTGTACTTTCCTGTAGCCACAGCTAATGCACCGCTTTCTGTAAGAACTCCTTGTTTACTAGCTAAAACTTTTCGTATTAATTTCGGTACGGGTATATTTCTATAAATTTTTTCTTCTGTTGTTATTCCCAATTGTTCAATATCTCTTTTAATATCCATAAGCTATCTCCCTGAAATATCTTCAGGTGATTCCCCCCCCTTATTCAACTGATTTATCATTAACTTTACCTCTAATTATTAATCCCACAAATTTATGATACATCAATTATAAAATAAATCAAGTACTTTTTCGCATTTTTACTAAATTATGCCCTACTATTTCTTTTTATGTGACACACAATAAGTTAAATTTTATCTTGTTAATGTTTATATCATACTTTATAAATGGAATTTAATTTCCATATTATGTGACATTTTATACCATTATATTGAAAAAAGACAGATGAAATATTTCATCTGTCTTTTTTCAATACTTATTTAATATAGTAATTCGAATCCTTTTGGTAACTGGATTACTGCATTGTCATCTGCATTTTTGAATTTTTCAGAGAATTCCTCTGCAATCTTGTAATTTTTTGTAATCATTTCTATAACTTTTACATCATAATCATCATTTATTCCTTTATACGCCTTCATCAAATTATAAAGGCCTTTTTGTATCCTATCACCATTTTCATCTTCTTCAAAAGTTTGGTCATTCATAAGTATATGGAATACTCCAGCATTATTTAAAGTAAGTATGTCATCTTCATCCAAATTGTATGCTTTTTTAATATAACTATATGCTTTTTCTGTATCTCCTAATTTCATAAACAAAATACTAGCCATTCTATAATATTTTGCTACAGGCTCATTTTCTGTAAGTTCAATACTCTTGTATACAGATTTTAAAGCATTACTATAATATTCAGCAACCATTTTTTTCTCTTTTTCAGTAGCTAAATCATTATTTAAAATTTCATAGTTTAAATTCTCTGCCATACTAATATATGCCGATGCCATTTTATATCTTAGCTCAGAATTCTTAGGACTTATAGCCTTTGCTAAATCATAATAATATATTGCCTTTTCATTTTCTCCACTTTTATAATAATATGATCCAATAAAAATTATATTAGACACTGAAATAGGATTTTTCTCTATACTTTTCTTGAAGTATTTTTCAATATCCTCTACTTCACCCATCTCCGTATAAATTTTTGGTAATAAAACTCCATAAACATCTTCGTAGTCTTTATTCAGTTCTAGAGTCTTTTGGGCTTCATTAAGTGCTTCATCGTAATTTTTTGTAATATAATGCATAATTGAGGCTGTATAATGTACTGTGAAATCATCTTCATTCTCTTTTACTACCTTGTCTATCTCTTCCATTGCCTTTTCAGTTTCCCCAATTAATAATAATGTTGTTGCTTTAATTCTCTTCAGATTAATAGAATCTTTATATTGTTCTTCTAATTTACCTATTAAATATATTGCATCTTCAGCAGATTTACTACTAAGTGAGTATATTTTAGCTAGCCACATCTTGTACATATTTTCATTGTAAACTAAATCTTTATGTGTTTCCTGTTCCTTCTGAACGCTTACTTGTCTAGAAGAAATAACTTTTAATGTGTTATCTCTATTATCTGTTGCCATTCTTGATAACACATCATATATTTTATAATTATCATAATCATACTTCCAAGCTTTTTCTAATGTCTCAATAGCTTTATCTTCTTCACCTATCAAGTAATACATCTCTGCAAGTTCTGCTAACTTATCTGATTTTTCAGTTGGTGACAATGTTTGATATTCTCCAACTGGGTTCAATAAACTCAAATTATAATTAACTGAAATACCGAGTTTATTTATTAAATCTATTGCTTTTTGGTTAACTCCATTATATAAATACACCATTATCATTGTTTTATGTAGCTGAATATCATCTTGATACTTATCAAGTAATTTTTCACCAACCTCTAAACTTCTATAGTACTCACCATTAAAAAAGTATGTTAATACTATTTCATTAGCGACTTGACTTTCAATGTATACCCCATCCAAAATCTTCGTTAAATATTTATTTCCACTATCTTTATCATTATTTTCATATGCCATTTTCCCCATTTCCAAGTTCCAAACTGGTGATAAAAATTCTTTCGCATTCTCTTTTATATTTTTTTCATCTATTATATTTTCAATACTTTCCTTTTGTTGTAAAATCCCTTGCTTTGTATTTAAATCTATACTATTATTATCTTTATTATTGTTATTACTTATAACTAAAGGAATTGTCAGACATAATGCAGCACCCAGTCCTACAATAGCCATTTTCGTATCTTTAAGCTTTATTCTAGTATCCTTAAGCTTTATTCTCGTCTCCTTAAGCTTTATTCTCGTCTCCTCGAACTTCATTTTCATCTCCTTGAACTTCATCTTCATAAACTCAACTCCTCAATATTTGAACTCATCTAATCTATATTAAAGTATATATTCAAACAAAAACTCTTCAATTTCTAATCAATACTTTAATTTTATCAAAAAACCTACATAAATTCCACTTTAATATGTTGAATAATTTATTAATTAAATATTAACCATATAGACATGTCCAAATTAAACATATAAAATATTGTTTATAAACAGAATAATACTGTGATGGTGAGTTACATTAATCACAAGTATATAAAGGAGAACTTTAATGAAAAAAAAATACAATAAACTATTATTTTACTCAGTTTTCATTATATGTATTCTATCATTTTCATTAAGTTATATTTTATTCAGTTATTTCACTGATAAGTATAACAATAATACTTCAAAAAATCGCGATGCTGAAAATGATAATCTATATGGTAATAAGGTGACTTTTGACGAATTAGATAAAATTTTGTCTAATGATTTATTATTATCCTTCATAGGCGATTGCACATTAGGAAGTGATCCTAATTTTAGTTATAATACTTTTCATCAGAAATATGCAGAAGTGGATAAGGATCCTAATTATTTCTTTTCTAATGTATCTCATATTTTCGAAAAGGATGATTTAACCATTGCTAATTTTGAAGGAACTTTAACAACTTCCAATTTACCAGCTTCTAAAAAATACACCTTTAAAGGACCATCTGATTATAGTTCAATACTTACTGCTGGAAGTATTGAAGCAGTTAATCTAGCAAATAATCATTCATTAGATTATTTAAACAAGGGATTTATTGACACTAAAAACACCTTAGATGATGAAGGCATTAAACATTTTGGTTTAGGAGAGATTTTTAAAACAGAAATAAAAGGCTATAAATTAGTTTTTATAGGATATAAAGGTTGGCTAGATACTATCAATATTGAAACTATGAAACAAGAAATAATTTCTCTTAAACAAGAAGGTTTCATTGTTATTGCTAATTTTCACTGGGGTCTTGAAGGCAGACATGTCCCTATGAACGATCAGAAGCTGGTAGCTCATTCAGCAATAGACAGTGGAGCAGATTTTGTAATTGGACATCATCCTCATGTTGTTCAAAGTATGGAAATCTATAAAAATCGTTTAATTGCTTATAGTCTAGGAAATTTCTGTTTTGGAGGAAATTCTAATCCTAAAGATAAAAGAACATTTATTCTACAAGTGAAATTAACCAATAGCAATAAAAATATTCTTTCTTCTTACTTTAAAATAATCCCTTGTTATCTATCTTCATCTGATTCTATAAACGATTACCGTCCAACAATTATGTACTCTCCAGATGATAGAGAAAGTTTCTTTCATTTTTTAGGAGATATTTCTCCTGATATACCTTTTGAATTATCTGATGACTTAATAAATATATTTACTGAAACTTCATATGATTAAATTTACGTATGTTGAAAAAATAATTTAATAATAGCTTATCATTGTTTAATACCCTTAGTAGGATTTACTTCTCATCTTACTGAGGGTATAATATATAAAGGATAGAGAACAGAGAATAAAGAACAAATAAGGAGATTTCTCTTTGAGAAATATTAATTATATTGTTTTTCTGGAGAAGAAGTTTACTAGTTTCATCTTTGATGAAACTTTGCTTTTGATTATGTACAAGATTTAAGATATTATGAAGCATAAATAATATCATCATGATCTGTTCTTTATTCTTTCTTCTTTGTATATTTAAATTTAAAGGGTGGTGTTTACAATTAATATAAAATCTTTTTTTAGTATCCTCATTTCAAAGTCTACATTATTCTTATGTGAAAAACTACTAAAAGGGGGAACTAATTTCCCGGGAAAAGTTGCTTTGAAATTAGATAATAAAATTTTAAAACATATAACCAAGGGTTATAAAGTTATATTAGTTACTGGTACAAACGGTAAAACTACTACCACTAGTATGATTTATAACGTTCTGAAAAATAGTGGGAAGAACGTTATTACCAATGCATCTGGTGCTAATATGATTACCGGTATTGTAGCTTGTTTTATTAAAAACTATAGATTCTTTAATAAAGAAAAGGAAAAATATGCTGTCATTGAAGTTGACGAGGCTAATGTTAAATTTATTACTCCAGTTATTTCTCCTGAAATAATAACTGTGACAAACCTATTCAAAGATCAATTAGATAGATTCGGTGAGGTTTATACAACTCTTGAAAAAATCCTTGAAGGCATTAAGCATTCTCCTTCCACTAATCTTGTACTTAACGGTGATGAACCACTTCTAGGAAATCTTAAAGTTGATAATAAATGTACATATTTTGGTTTCACTTATGATACTGGAGTAAAAACTGTAGATATAAATGCCGAAGCAAAATTTTGTAAAAATTGCCAAAAAGAATATTCATATAATTTTATTACTTATAACCACCTTGGAGATTTTTATTGTACTAATTGTTCATTCAAACGTGCAAAATTAGCTTATGCTATGGATGATGTAATTAATAAAGATTATAAAGGCACTTCGTTTACAATAAATGGTGTGGAACTCTTTATTAATCAAAGTGGAATATATAACATCTATAATGCGCTTTGTGCCTATGCAGTTTGTAATGAGTTAAATATTTCATCTGATGATATCGTTGCAGCCCTTCAAACTTCTAAGAGTTCTTTTGGTAGACAAGAGATTATAAATATTATGGGAAAAGACGTTAAAATATTCTTAGTTAAAAATCCAGCTGGATATAATGAGGCAATAAACGTTCTTGGTTTAGATAACAGAATAAAATCCTGTGCTTTTCTATTAAATGATAACTATGCTGATGGAAGAGATGTTTCTTGGATTTGGGATGTAAAATTCGAATCTCTTTCAAATAATGAAATCAAACAAATATCTGTTGGTGGATTAAGAGCTTATGATATGGCTACAAGACTAAAAATTAGTGGACTTGATATTGATTCTAATAGCATATGTGAAGATTATGATAGGTTACTTCAAAAGATTGAAGAATCTCAAAGCGATATATTCTATATTTTTGCTACATATACTGCAATGACCTCATTACGAAAGTATTTTCAATCAAAAAACTTTATTGACAAATTGTGGGAGTAACACATATTGTTGTGTCTAAAGTTTATGAAATTTGATATGTACGATAAAGATTTAAAAACAAGAAACTTATTTTAGTTGAGAATTCTCAACTATATTTTTATGAAGGGAGTGTTTGTATGGAATTAAATATCTGTCACCTATATCCTGATCTGCTTAACGTTTATGGCGATTTGGGGAATATTCTTATATTGAAATATAGAGCTGAAAAAAGAAATATTACAGTAAACATTCATAATATATCATTAAATGATGAATTTAATATGAATGATTATGATATTGTATTTTTTGGTGGGGGGCAAGATTTTGAACAGGGAATCGTAAGTCCTGATCTAATGAGTAAACGTGAAGCTATAAAAGACTATATTGAAAATAACAAAGTTCTCTTATCAATATGTGGTGGTTATCAACTTTTAGGAAAGTACTATACCACTCCTGAAGGACAAAAACTTGAAGGGTTAAATATATTAAATATTTACACTGATGGTGGGGATACTCGTTTCATTGGAAACACAGTAATTTATAATGAAGAATACAAGGAAACATATGTTGGATTTGAAAATCATAGTGGCAGAACCTATATAGGTCATTTAAAACCGCTTGGAAAAGTTATAAAAGGATATGGGAATAATGGAGAAGATGGTTATGAAGGATGTATCTACAAAAATACATACTGTTCTTATTTTCACGGCAGCCTTCTATCCAAAAATCCTGAATTAGCTGATAGACTTCTATCTGCTGCATTAACAAACAAATACAATGAATATATATCCTTAGAACCACTGGATGATTCAATTGAATTAAAGGCAAAAGAGCTTATTGTTTCTAGAGAAAGTAGAAACGACTAAAGATTTCATGGATAAGTTTGAAACTGAATACCTTTAGAAGAAGTTGAGAGTGGTTAGTGGAGAGTTGAGAACGGATATAGTTTCAGCCATAAGGCTGAAACATCAATCGTTCTCTACTCTCCACTTTCAACTCTCAACTTCTTTTAAGTATCTCTTCACTACGATTTTCTAAAGAATAACAATTTCTCCATTTTGCAAATCAACGTTGACATTCATTCCCGGATGAATTTCATTTGATATGATTTTTCTTGCTATTTTAGTTTCAAGAGTATTTTCAATATATCTCTGTAGAGGTCTTGCTCCATATGATGGATCATATCCTTCTTTAGCCATCAGCATTTTCGCCTCATGGGAAACTGATATTGTTATATCTCTTTCAGATAATTTTTCATTCATATTTTCTAAGAAAATGTCAATTATCTTCTCAATTTCAACTAAACTCAAAGTTCTGAAAAGGATTATATCATCTAATCTATTTAAAAACTCGGGTTTAAATCTTAATTTCATTTCATTAAGAACATTGTTTTTTATACTCTGGTCTATCTCGCCTCCATCTATATTCTTGAGAAGATATGAGCTTCCTATGTTTGATGTCATTATAATTATACAATTTTTAAAATCTATCACTTTACCTTTATTATCTGTCAATCTACCATCATCAAGAATCTGAAGAAAAATATTAAATACATCATCATGAGCTTTTTCAATCTCATCAAACAATATAACACTATATGGATTTCTCCTAACTGCTTCTGTTAATTGTCCACCTTCTTCATATCCTATATACCCCGGAGGTGCTCCAATTAATCTAGTTACTGCAAACTTCTCCATATACTCTGACATATCAAACCTTATTAGGTTATCCTCACTATCAAATAATACTGTTGTTAGAGTCTTTGCAAGTTGAGTTTTCCCAACACCAGTAGGACCCAAGAAAATAAATGAACCTATAGGCTTATTCTTTCCTTTTAATCCTGCTCTAGCTCTTATTACTGCATTTGATACTGCTGTAACAGCCTCATTTTGTCCTATTACTCTCTCCCTCATTATTGACTCTAATTTAAGCAGTTTTTGTCTTTCACCTTCTACCAACTTAGATACTGGAATTCCAGTCCACTTAGATACTATATCTGAAATCTCATTTTCTGTAACTTCTTGTTTCAATAATGAATTTTCAAAATATCCTTTAAGTCTACTCTCTTCATCTTCCAGTTCTTTTTCCATTTGAGGAATCATTCCATATTTTAATTCTGCAACTTTATTTAAGTCATAATCTCTTTCTGCTTTATCAAGTTCGCCTTTCAGGTTATCCATCTCTTCTTTAAGGTCTCTTACCTTTTGAATTGCACTTTTCTCTTTTTCATATTTAGCAGTAAGTTCATTGTCTTTATCATGTAAGTTACTTAATTCTCTCTCAATATTATCTAATCTATCTTTTGAATACTCATCCTTTTCCTTAGAAAGAGCTTCTCTTTCAATTTCTAATTGAAAAATTTTTCTTCTCACATGATCCATTTCTGTAGGAAGACTATCTATTTCTGTTCTAATCATAGCACTAGCTTCATCTATTAGGTCGATTGCCTTATCTGGGAGGAATCGATCAGTAATATATCTATGTGATAATTTTGCAGCAGCTACAATTGCATTATCATGAATTCTTATACCATGATGTATTTCAAACTTTTCCTTAAGTCCTCTTAATATAGATATTGTTTCATCAATAGCAGGCTCTGTAATAACAACTTTCTGAAATCTTCTTTCTAAAGCCTTATCTTTTTCAATATATTTTCTATATTCATCAAAAGTTGTGGCTCCAATGCATTTTAATTCCCCTCTTGCTAACATTGGTTTTATTATGTTACCTGCATCCATTGCTCCATCAGTTTTGCCAGCTCCTACAATGGTATGAATTTCATCAATAAATAAAATTATTTTTCCTTCACTTCTCTCTACTTCTTTTAATACTGCTTTTAATCGCTCTTCAAATTCTCCTCTGAATTTTGCACCAGCTATAAGTGATCCCATATCTAATGAAAATACAATTTTATCTTTTAATCCTTCTGGAACATCCCCTCGTACAATCCTCTCAGCTAACCCTTCTACTATAGCAGTTTTTCCTACCCCTGGCTCACCAATAAGTACTGGATTATTTTTTGTCCTTCTTGAAAGTATTCTCACAACTCTTCTTATTTCATCATCTCTTCCAATTACAGGATCTAATTTATGTTTTCTTGCTTCCTGTACCAAATTACGACCATATTTCACTAAGGCTTCATAGGTCCCCTCAGGATCTTGAGTTTCAACTCGTTGATTTCCTCTAACCTCATTCAATATTTCCAAAAACCTATCTTTAGTAATATTAAAAGCTTTAAACACCCTATCTACTGGTCCATTAGTAGATAACTTGAACATTGCTAATATTACATGCTCAACACTCACATACGAATCCTTAAACTGTTTAGAAATCTCCTCTGATTTTGCAAATAAACTTTCAAACCTCCTTGTTGGATATACCCCAGAAGATTCTGCTCCAGCTCCTAGAACTTTAGACATGCTATTTAATTCTTTCTCACTCTCTTTAATTATTAAATCTATATCCAGACCCATTCTAGAGAAAATATTAGGAATAAGTCCATCCTCTTGAACTATTAAAGCATAAAACAAATGTATATCATCCATAGCTTGATGATTATAATTTACTGCACATTTATGTGCTTCCCCTATGGCAGATTGAACCCTCATGGTTAATTTCTCAATATCCATTGAAATACCCCCTTTTGTTATTGATTTACATATATAGTTTTTGATACTTTGTTATTACATAATAAGAAACGATTGTGAAGAAGCAATGATCAATTGACAATGTTCAATACTCAATGAAGGTTATTTTTCTTCACGTGGTCAGAAAAAATTGTATTAAACAATTAAAGATTTTCTGATGTAAAGAAAAAAATCCACATCAATTGATAATTGATCATTGACCATTGATCATCGAAATAACAAGCATCAGCGAAGTTATTTCACAATATTTCTCTATTAAGAATTTTTTCCTAAAATAAATTCTTCAAAATATATATATATTATACCTCCATTTGGAATTTAAATGCAATAAAAGGACGAACTATCAATATAGTTTGTCCTTAAAGTTTATTTTTAAATTTAAGTGCTAAATCAAAATATTTAAGTGCTTCTTTATAATTCTTACCTATGTAATACATATGTCCAAGTTCATTATATCTTTGATTCAATTCATCTCGATTTCCGAACTTTTTCAAACTATCTAAAGAAAGATTCATATACATTTCAGCTAATGTAAAGTTATTAGCCTTAAAAAGTAATTTAGCTTTAAAGTAATATGCTTTATCTATAATTTTTATATCATTTAGTAAAATAGCCACATTTAAGGCTTCATCACAAAGAACTGATGCAGTATCGTTATATCCATTTTTAATAAATAAATCTAAAGAATTTATTATGAATTCCAGCCGTTCCTTTTCTTCCTTTTTCGGGAATATCTCAAAAGAAGCTATCAAACATTTCATTCCCTCTTCTTCTTTATTCAACTTTAAATAGATTTCTCCAATATTATGAAGCATTATTGCAATAGATTTATGATTATCCCCGTATAGTTCTCTTGCCTTATCTTCATATTCAGTAAAATTTTCATCCCCTACCCACAAAGATGATATAGCCAAAAGATTATATATATTTGCAACTATACGTTTATCTACTGAGTCATCAATATAATCTTTCAATTCCTTAATAATTTTATAGCACTCTTTCGGATCATCCATCATAATCTCACAAATAGCATGATTATATTTACTTATTATGTATTTTTTTCTCAAATCCTCTGTAAGCTCTTGTTTTTCCAAAAGATCAGTACACACATTAGCAAAATATAACTTTGCCTGAGAATATTCTTTATTTATATAAAAGTATCTTGCTTCATCAAGATAAAACATAATCCGATTATCTCTGGTGTATGTTTTTTGACAAATATAGTAATACTTAGAATTTAGCATTTGCAAATTTTCAGTCTTCTCATTATCTAAGTAATGATTAAACAGCAAATGCATTGCTTGCATAGCATGATTATAACATTGAGCTTCTTCACTAAAGTTTATTAAATATTTCAGTTCCTCTTCATCAATTTTTTTCTTTTCTTTATCTTTGAACGCACTTAATCTTCTTTCTATCTGTTCTTCGATACCTTCTAAAAGATAATCAATATCCAATTCTAACTTATTAGCGATAAACTCAAGAATCCATTTGTCAGATTTAATCTTGTTATTCTCTATGCAACTCATTTTTGAAACTGATATTTTACTGTCACATAATTCTCTTAACGTTAACCCTTTATAAATTCTGGATCTCCTAATTTTCTCTCCAGTTGATAATATCTCCATTACACTCACCCACTATAAATAATAATGTGTCACACATTAAAAATCTTTATTTAAAATTCCTAACTTTTTAAATATTATTACTCCATCATTAAGATATTTAGCTGCCTTATCTTCGAATCCCCAATCAATATAATGTTTACCCAATTTGATTGAAAGTTCAGCTTGTTCTTCTAAATACCCCATATTATCTGTATAATTATGCGCCATTATTAAAGTATTTTCAGCTTCATTAATTGCACCTTCTAAGATATCTATTTTATACTTCAGAAGATAATAGCTTATTAATGCTCTATTATTTCCCTTATCTACCTCATCCATGATTTCTCTAAGGATCTCTTTTGCTGTTTCAATTTCCTTAAGTTTAATAAAATTCTCACAAATATTGACCAAAGTTTCAGTTATATTATCATCGCAATTTTTAATTCTTATTTCTCTTGCTTTATTATAATGAATAAATGATTGTTCAATATTCTCAAATTCAAAGAATAACTTCCCTAAATTATTCTCAATTTTTGATATATAGTATTGATCATTTAATTCTCTAAATACCTCAAGAGTTTTCTTTGAATATTTTATAGCATTATCCAGATCACCTTTTTTACTATATTGTTCTGAAATCAACAACAATGATTTTGCATATTCTTTTTTACTATCAATCTGCCCAAATTTATCTTGAGCAAGAAAAGAATAATCAATTGATTTAGATGTGTTCTCTAATTTATAGAAAGTTATAGCCCTATAATAATAGATTTCTCCTAATAGAAAATCATTACCTATATCATTATGTAAATAAACATCTTCCGATTGTTGAAAATAGCTGTTTGCAGAATGATACGCTTTTAATTTTAAAGTTATTATACCTAAATATTTAAAGGTTTGTGCTATATCTTCATGATTATTACTTCTAATAAATATAACATTCGCTGATAGAAAATACTGTTGAGCAATAGCTAACTCATTTTTTTCAAGATGCATCTTACCTCTTAAATATAAGTTTCTAGCTTTTCTAAAATTAAGATTATATTTTTCAGCATAGTACAACACAGTTTCAATATGATTCTCAGCTTGTATCACTTCATCATTCAATATCTGTGATTCAGCAATATTTTCGTAGTATAAACAAATTTTTTCAGCTTGACTTTCTTCTGATTCCATTAAATACTCTACTGTACTATTTAATGATTCTGCTAAATACTCCAGCAAATCCATACTAGGATTGGATTTTCCTGATTCAACAAGACTAATCTGTCCAGGTGTTATTCTATCCCCGGCTAAGTCCTTCAATGTTAATCCTAATTCTTTTCTCTTGCGTTTTATTTTTTCACCTAAAGATAAAATTTCCATGAATCCCTCTTCCTTTACAGCTAGTTTTTTTCTATTTAAAAACATTTATTTGTTCATAACATATTTCTTTTCTCATCATTTACACCCTAATTATACCATAATTTTTATTTTATCACCAAAATTTTTTTATATATTTCTTTTTTTATGTAATTTTTCAACTTCAATGAATATAAAATTTAATTTTTGAAATAATTGCAAATAAAAGGCCATTCTTAGAACGACCTTTTCTCAAGCTTATCTCATTTTGTTCATATACCCATCAAACATATCGCTTGCAGAACCTTTAACTACATTTGTATATCTTTTTATTTTACGTTTAGTACCTCTGCTCATATTTGATGTAATAACAGCTGCTGCACCCATCCCTATCATTGAACCAATCATCATACCTTTAACAAACTTTGCTTTCATAAGTATTCGGGAATTCCCTTCCTCCTTCCTGTATAAAATGTATATATATATCTTATGTAATTTTTACACATGTTAAACAGGAAATAAATATCAGGCAGTTGAAAAAAACTCAATCTCTTCGTCACTATGTCTCACTGCACTACTCAAGTACTCATCTTGTACATTCCGTTGCTAGTTCGCCTTGTTCCTAGACCTTGAGCTTTTTCAACGCCTCAAATTCAAAAGAATGAAAAGATATTCATCTTAAAATTACGTTATTCATTGCTTCTTCTCCTAAAATATCACTAAGAAGATTTTTTATTTCCTCATTTGCTATATATATCTTATTTTTTTTAATCAACTTATTACTCTCATGGCTCATTTTTACTCCACCAGCTACTTTAGCTAACTCATCTACAATTTCATTATATAAATCTCCAGTATGACTATCGACTTTTACAAACTGGACATTTATGTCATTCTCTTTCATTAATCTATTCATTTTCTCATAATACAATTGTGAAGAAATCTCTTTTCTCTGCCATTCACCTGTCACATGGTTTCTTACTCCCACATAATCATGATAAATCTTAACATTTTTCTCATCTACTTCACATGCATATTCAAGTGACCGCTCAGCTCCCATGAGTTCTCCAGCTATTTGTCTAAGTTTCTTCTTAGAATCATCTTCTGCAACTCCATTTTCAGCATGAACTATAGTATTATCCTTTAGTATTAATAACCCATAAGAGAATTTCTCAGAAGTTATATTGAAACTTCCATCTACATATGCTTCTATACCATTAAACTGCTCTTTTTCCTCTTCTTTCTTGTTATGAACTCCAAGATAAATATTAGCTTCATCTAACGTTTTAAAACTCTTATATTGAGCATTCTTAGCCCCTTTAACTAATTTTGAACAGATATCCCAGTCTCTAACTATCTTATTAACAACTAACTCATTTTTACAAAAGTCATATCCATTCTTAATTGCGTAATATTTCTTCATTTTCTTATTCTCACCTTTCACAATTCAAAGAACAGAAAATCCTCCTAATTTATTCTTTGTTATCTGTTCTCTTTTCTTTATATACCTAAGTTGTCTAAAACACCCATAAACTTCTTTATTTTTCCTCCAGTAGATAAATTAGAAATATGCTCCACTCCTTGAGAAACCAATTTTATAATATCTGCATTTCCTTCCCAATTCTCCATAACAATGTGCTTATCTATCTTATTAAACAAATAATCTAATCCTATAAACAGTATTATTATATCATCAACTTTACCTATTACTGGCATTTTTTCTGGTATGATATCAATCGGAATAGCCACATATGTTAGCATTATTCCAGCAATAAGTTTATCTTTCTTGTGCACTCTTTTATCTTTAAATAATCTAATAATCAATGCAACTAAATCAGGAATTAAAAGTGCATATTGAGAGATTCCACTACACTTACCTTCAATCACCCCTTCTGCAGTTCCTCTTAATGTAGTATATCCATCTGAAACCTTCTGTATAGCTGCACATGCATCATTTTCTTTTAACTCATTAGTAATATTGCTTTCTATTGTGATGACCTCATCATCATGCCTTTCATCATTACTGCTTGACCCATTTATAATATCTTCTAAATTAGCTGCCTCTTTTTTGCTATCATAGATCATATCATTTATCTTTGTTACTACATAGCCATTACACAACTCTAGCTTTTCTAATTCAAAGTTAATGTAAGGAATTAGTGGCGATAATAAATTAAAATCTATATGAAGTAAATTATCGTTCACATATATTCCTATGTTCTTATATGCTTTAAAGAAAACTTTAAAACTCCATTTAATTATAAAACTTGCAATCTTTATATTCATGCATTTTATCATATCTATATTAAATGATAAAATATTATTCTCTAGTTTTTTCAATGAAAGTTTAATGCTAAACTTAAATTTAATTTTATGCTTAAACGTCCCCTCTATAAATATATTCTCTTGTACTAATAGGCTGTTGATGTTCAATCCATCTATTTTTACAAAATCATGAACCACTTCATTAACCAACCCAAATAAATCATTTTCCTTTATATCAACAGTAATATTAGAAATTTTCATAATTACCCTCCCAAATATCTTTATAGATATATATAAGTATACAATAAATCATTAGAATAGAATAGTAATCTACACAAAATATTCTAATGCAAAAATTACATATCCAATTCCTATGAAAATCATTGGACTAGTTTACATAAAGTAATTATAATTAATCATATGATGTTCAAAGATCAAATAACAGAGAAAAAAGAACCAAATTTGTTCTTTTTTCTTTATTAATTTTTAAGGGGGAACGCATTATATGAAGAAAATCAGTGTAAAGTTCTTTTTACCTATAATACTATCCATTTTTTCAATAATTATATATTTGAGTTTAAATTCTAACAATAATAATAGCATTTCACCATATAAAGATTTTTTGTCCATGGTTGAAAAAGGTGATATTGCTACGGTAACACTAAATGATTCTGACACAATCAAATTTTCGACTACTAACGGAGCATACCACAGCACGTATAATCCAAGAAGTGAAAATTTCAAAGAATTCCTTCTTATTAACAATATAGATGTGAACGAAAGTACAGAAAAACCTCTTAAACAAACAATTCCATTAAGCATGTTATTAGCTTCACTGGCTTTGTTAATAGTTTTAGTTCTCAAAGATAGGAAGCTTTCTCCAAAGGGAATATTCTCAAACTCAAATTTAAATCTTGAAACAGTTGAGAATATTGATATATCCTTTGATGATGTTGCTGGAAATGAAGAAGCAAAGGAAAATTTAAAAGATGTAATTGATTTCCTTAAAAGTCCAGAAAAATATCATCAGTACGGTGCAAGAATGCCAAAAGGTGTAATATTCCATGGCGAACCTGGTACTGGTAAGACACTACTCGCAAAAGCTGTTGCAGGAGAAGCAAAGGTTCCATTCTATGCTGTTTCTGGTTCTGATTTTGTTCAAATGTATGTGGGGGTAGGCGCATCACGAATACGTAACCTATTTTCAAAGGCCCGTTCACATGGAAAAGCAGTTATTTTCATTGATGAGATAGACGCAATTGGTAAACAGCGTAGTTCAAGTAATACAAGTGGTAGTTCTGAAGAAAAAGATCAAACCTTGAATGCCTTATTAACAGAAATGTCAGGTTTCAATGAGAAGGAAGGTATTATTGTAATAGCAGCTACTAATAGATTTGATATGCTAGATAATGCATTACTAAGACCAGGTAGATTCGATCGACATGTGGAAGTTGATCTTCCTGATGTAAATGCTAGAAAACGAATCATAGATCTTTATCTAAATAAAAAACCAACTAAAGAAATAGATGTAGCTTCATGGGCTAGAAAAACAGCTTATTTTTCAGGAGCTAAAATCGAAAACTTCATTAACGAAGCAGCAATTTTGGCTTGTAGAGAAGAGACTCCTTCCATTACCTCATTACACATGGAAAAAGCTTATTCTACGGTTATTGCTGGTTCACCAAAACTTGATCGTTCTTATATAAAGGATATAGATAGGAAGATTACTGCTTATCACGAGATTGGACATGCTCTAACTAGTATGCTACTTATTCCAAATGAAGAGATATCTAAAATCTCTATTATCCCTAGCACAAAAGGTGCCGGTGGTTATACTCTATCAATCCCTGAAGATAAAATGTATTATTCAAAAGATTACCTTTATAATAAGATTAAAGTTATGCTAGGTGGACGTGCAGCAGAAGAAATATTATTAGGAAATGATTATATAACAACTGGAGCTCAAAATGATTTTCAAAAAGCCACTTCCATCACACTGGACCTAATATCAAAATACGGTATGGGAGAAACTTTAGGCTTATTAAGTTATTCCGAATTAAAACAAAAAGGATTTTCAGTAGATAACAGTATATTAACAGAGAGCAAAACACTTCTTGATAATCTTTATAGTGAAGTTTTGCAATTGCTTTCAGATAACTCACAAACTTTAGATACGTTTAGTAAGCTTTTATTGGAAAAGGAAGTGCTTTTTGGAGAAGAACTGATGCTTTAGAACATAGTTGAGAGTGGAGATTCGTTCTCCACTCTCAGCTCACAACTTCTTTTAAATGTCTTTGATTTTATCTTTTTCTAAATGCTAAGAATATTCCACCCAAAACCGCTCCCCCCAAAAGTCCTCCTAAGTGAGCGATGTTATTTATCCCTGGTACTAATATTCCTATAAACACATTTATTAATATTGCTTGTAAAAGGCTATTCATAAATGCCTTTCCAATTCTTTTTCTCATGATAAATCCGTAAGCAAAAGCTGCGCCTAATAATCCGAAAATTGCTCCTGATGCACCTACTGATATAATATATTCACTACCAAATATAATTGTAGCAATTGATCCTGATATTAATGCTCCTATATATATAATGCTAAATTTAACTTTTCCAAAGATCTCTTCAATCATTATTCCTAAAACATATAACGCTAGCATATTCATTGCTAGATGTATAATACCAGCGTGTAGGAATCCTGACGATATTATTCTATGATACTGTCCTGCTAATACCAACCCTTTATTAAGTGCTCCAAATTCAATTAACACCTTCATATCCATATCAACAATATTTTTACTAAAGATTGCAGTGAATATAAAAATTAAGATATTACTTAAGATAAATACAGCTGTAATCCAATTTGACTTTAGCTTAATAATTGCTCCTTTGAATCCACCATCTCTTATCTCAATAGCTTTTTTTGCTTGTTTATTTATTTCATTATAAACAGCTCCGCTGCATCTATAAATGTTTGATACATCTCCTCTATTACTATCAATAACTACAACTGATCCTATATTGGAATCCACTATATTTTTGATTATAGCATTATCTTCTTGCTTAAATTCATCACTTACCAATACAAATATAATTTCTGGAACTCTATCTACATTCATCAATACAGTTTCTCTGTAATTTAATGCTTCCTTAAATTGATGTTTTTCCATAACAATAAGATATTGATCGAATTTTTCACCCTTTTTAAGAAGAACTTCTCCATCTTCTATCTTGCCTTCACCATTTATCCTAATACCTTCATACTGCTCTTCTTTAATCATGTTTCTCATGAATATATTCAAAAAATTACTCAAGCTTTCCACCACCCTTAGTTACTATTAATAATAGCCGTCCTAAAATATGGACGGCTATTATATAATTTTGAAATTAACTAACCGAAACAATAGTTAAATTCAGTGATTTTAATAAGTCTACCTCATAAAAATTTATTGGTTTCCTTGTTCTAGCATCATATAGAATCCTAATCACAGGTCTATCTGGGAAGTCTGAATTCTGTCTAATAACATATCCTTCCACTCCATTAGATAATTTCACACAACTACCCATAGGATATACTGCAAATGTTCTTCTGAATTGTCTAACTATGTCGCTATCAAAACTACTTCCGCTTCCAGCAAGAATTAGTTCATATGCCTCATTAGGTGCAAATCTTTTACGGTAAATTCTATCATTACTCACTGCATTATATACATCTGATATAGCTACTAATTTACCAAATTCAGAAATTTCATTCCCTCTCTTACCAAATGGATATCCACGTCCATCAACTCTTTCATGATGCTCAAGAATGGTTTTAACAATAGGTTCGTCATCCTCATAATATTTCTTAATAACTTCCGCTCCATAAATAGGATGTTTGATTATCTCTTTATATTCCGCTTCAGTTAACTTACCATTTTTCTTTATTATGTTCTCATTAATTTTTATTTTACCTATATCATGAAGCGTCGCTCCAATAGCAAGCTCTTTCAGTTCATTTTTCCCAAGTTCCATATTCAAACCAAGAAAAGTTGCAATAATTCCAGTGTCTAAACTATGATAATATGTGTAATCATCATAAGTTTTTACATCCTGAAGATTTTCTCTAACAGATTCCTGTTCAATTATGTAATCAATTAAATTTTCAACAGCTTTAATTGCTTCTTTAGCCTTCTTCTTATTTCCATTATTTATGTTTTTAACGATTATTCCAAGATTCTTCATAGAGTTCTGTTTTAGTTCCTCATAAACACAATCTCTCTTACATATATCCTCAAGTCTTTCATCATCTATGTATACATAAAACACTCCCAATGATTTCAGCTTTTGAATATAAGAACTTGAAAGTCTTGCCCCTGCTCTTAGAAGAACATTGCCATCTCCGCTCAAAACGCTCTTGCCTAAAACATCCCCATCAGTGACCCTCTCAATAAATTCTAATCTCATCATCCACCTCGACATAAAACATTATATAAATTTATAAACCTTCAAAATATATACCAACATTTAATATTATTATATAATAAATGGTCTTTTAAATCCATATAATAATTTATAAACCAATTTATAGGGTGTTTCGATGAAAAAATTTTTCTTACTATTATTCTTCTTAGTCATAACAATATTCTTACTTAGAGTTCAATACATATCAAACAGATGCAAAGATATGATATATGCAATAGACCATTATTCCATGAAAAGCATGCATAATTCACACAAACTCACTAAAATAAATGAAATATACATCAACTTTAAAGATGAATATGTATCAATAGTTACTGTTACAGGGATAGACAAAAATAATTATGAAATAAAATATAATCTTATTTTAAAGAAAAACAAGAAATCCGTATGGAAAATCTTACACCAATACGATTTCAAAACTCTATCTAAGGAATCAAACTCTACCTATGACTAATATATCATCCATAAAATTAAGCGTATGTTCAATTTTACTTAACTCTTTATCATTGTATTTCTCAAAAGAAACAGTGCTAACTTTGTATGGAATAGTATTTATATCATTTAAGGATTCTTCTAGTAATGCCAAAAAAGCTCTTTGTTCTTTAAGCTTCTTAAAAATACTATTCTTTATATCCTCTTCAAGTTTATCTTTATCAACTTTCATTAAACATGTATTTATATTAAATAGACCTACACCTATTTCTCTAATAAACATAATTATATGTACACAATTATTTAATTTTTTTCTCTCATAAGCCTCACTATATTGTCTATACTTATCCTCATTCCAGTTCTCTTCATAGTGAGAATATATCCATTCAATATCCTTAAATACTTTATGAAATTTCTTTGTATTCATATGAAATATGTGATATTGTTCATATTCTAACCCATTCATCATACTCTTGATTATAGAAATCAATTCACCTATAAAGTATTTAAAACTATTATTTACTAATTTATTGAAAAATGTTGTTGAAAACAAACTATTAAATAGTATTGCTATAAATCCACCAATAATCAATCCTATTATTCCATACATATATGATGTTAGTGGTTTTATTGTTAAGTTCATTACTGATATACTATTTCCAATTATATATATATTAACAAGTAATCCTCCATATAATTTTTCTCTCCAGTTTATTTTGATATTTACCAATATAGCTATTGTTAAACTAAGTGCACAAGATATAATATCAACACCAAATAACTCAATAATACCAGCAGTGATTATCCCTGATATACCTGCACATATTAGTTCTTTTAAAAATGCCATATGTCTTATTCCATAAACAGGTTTAGCCATCATTACAGCGCTAAATAAAATAATAATTAAACCATGCTCATATATTATCCTTGTGTTCCATATCATAAATGCTGTACCCACTACTAAAAACATCTTTAGTAGATATAACTTAGTATTATATAAAATGATTGAATTGCTCTTTTGAAATATTTTATTTCCGCTCATATAGTCCTCCTCTTTTTTTTATATTATCTTTAGTATTATGTTATATTATAAATTTATACAAAAAGGACTGGTGAATTCACCAGTCCTTTTCTTATTATTTTATAATGCAATTATCAAGTATGTCGTACAATTTTGCACCATTATCATCGAGCACATAAACATCCACAAATTCTGCTTCTTCGTTTATCTTTACTCTTGAATCGATGATATCATAATCAATACTATTAATTTGCTTATTAACCTTGAATTTAGATAATAATCTTCCTTCAACATCTTTAACTTCAACTACAAGGGTAATTTTCCTATCTGTATCACTATAGTTGCTAATTACGAACTTGGATACAAAGTCTATTCCCTTATGAATAATTGAGTTTAGAACATCATGAACTACTAAATCTCCAACTCGAATATCACCTGAAGATATATCTGTTCCAATAGTATTGAGTTCACTATTGTAATTGATCTTGATATTACCCTGTTCATCTGAGAATAATACATAATCAACCATCCAATTTCCAAGATTTTTTATATTATCAGCTTTGAAGCTTCCTCTATAAGTAGCTTCATCTACTTTTTTAAGAATGATTTCTTTTTCAGTTAAAATGTTATTCTCAACCTGAACATATCTTAAGTATGCCTTATCATTCAAGTTGAATACACCTTTAGAAACCTTAACTTCAATTCCAATTTCCTCACCATAATCTATAACTGACTTTTCAACATTAACACCAAGAATGCTCATTCCAAGCTCTGGGTTTTCTATTGATATATCAGCTGCGGATAGATTTTCTCCAAAATTATGAATCTGTGAGTTATAGATTATAGAACTGTTATTATCTTTATTCTTTAAGATAATGTAATCTACCTTGATAATACCTTCAGACATATCACTATTTACTGTGATTTCTCCTTCATAGTATCCATCAATTAAAGTTAGTTTAAACTCCTGTTCTAAACCTTCCCCTACATACTTAACATACGCCACATCTGATAATCTAGATGAATCTAAAGCTTTAATCTTAATCTTAGTACTCTCATTATCATATAAAACAAGAGTGTTAGATTCAACAGAAATCTGACCTAATTTTGGTACAAGCTCCATGTTCTCTATTGATATATTAGCTGCTGATAGATTTTGTCCAAAATTATGGATCTGTGAGTTATAGATTATAGAACTATTATTATCTTTATCCTTTAAGATAATGTAATCTACCTTGATAATACCTTGTGGCATCTCACTATTTAGTGTGATTTCTCCTTCATAGTATCCATCAATTAAAGTTAGTTTAAACTCCTGTTCTAATCCTTCACCTACATATTTAACATATGCTACATCTGATAATCCAGATGAATCTGAAGCTTTAATCTTAATCTTAGTACTCTCATTATCATATAAAACAAGACTGTTAGATTCAACAAAAATCTCACATAATTTTGGTACATCTGCTTTTATTTCTATATCATAAACAGATAAATCTGCACTTGGGAAGATATTTGAATGTAATTCAGAGTTATATACAATTTTCCTATTACCTACCATATCCCCTACTATGATGTAGCTCATATTCCATTCCCCATCAGGAATTTCTTTGAATGTACCTTTAAGAACACCATTATCTCCACTTAGAGTAACCTCTTTCTCTACTCCATTTTGGTCAACAAATAAGATATATCCTCTACCTTTTCCATTGATTCCTTCAACTTCTGCAGTAATTCTAGCTTCTCTTAATGAATTAATATCTTCAATGTCAACATTTATATTATTTAATACAAGTTTAACACCTTCAACTTTGATGTTCTGTTTTTCGAAGCTTTCGCCTATTCCATGAATATCATGATTATAGATTATTGTCCTATTGTTCATTTCATCTGCAAGGATAACATAGTCTATGAACCAATCTTCTCCTGCATTTCCTTCGAACAATAGCATTCTGCCTATATATATTCCATCTTCATTCAATGTAAGCTCCACTTCTCTACTCTTAGCATTGTTTGATCTGTACAACACATACGCTTCTTTGCCTAGCTTAGATATATTATCTTCAGCTGCTATAGCTAAATTAACCTCAACTCTAATTTCATTGTTAATCTTAATTTTTTTATGAGAAACTGCAATTCCTTTGAAATTAGGTCCCACTGTATCCTCACCAGTTGTATTAAAATCCCCTTCACTCAAATCCATTCCATTTGGAACTGAACCATGAATATTATTATTGTAGTAAATACCTATATTATTTTTTACATCAAATAATATCATATGACTTATTTGCCACAATAATGGCTTTGAATACTCGTCAGGCTTGAATTTCCCAGTGTAAACTCCATTTTCTAAAGTTAATACTACTTCTTCTTCTAATCTAACTTTTCCATCTACAGCTTCATAGACAACGTATACTTTTGAACCTAATTGAGATTCATCTTTAGAAGGAGTAACTTTTACTTCATATTGTCCATCTAATTCAAGATTCTTAATCTCAACCCCCTTTACAGATGGAGCTTTATCATCTTCTAAGATGTTAAGATCACTTAAATCCATAGAGTTAATTTGGTGTAGTTCAGAATTATAGACACATGAAGCATTTCCATCAATATCTTTGAATAGAATGAAGTCAACATTCCATGCATTATAATCCTGTCTTTGGAATACTCCTTGATACTTTCCATCAACTAATTCAAGTAAAACATCCTGTTCTATTATTTTATCATTATATTTTGAAACATATTTTATATATGCTTTCTCGTATAATTTTGATTCGTCACTTGCTTCTACTGTAATAAGGTATTTTTCTTCTATATCGTTCAGTCTTATTTTATTAAACTTACCTATTACAGGGCCATACATATCTCTCTCAACAGTGAAATTACCTTTTGATAGATATCTAAAACTATTATTCACTGTAGTACCATGAAGCTCTTTATTGTACACAATTTCTCTGTGTCCTGATTTATCCTTTAAAATAATGTAATTTAATTTCCAAACACCGGGTCTGAAAGATTCATCGATAACAAATTCACCAATGTAATTGTTATTATCATTCAATAAGAGCTTGATTTCCTTCTCATATACTCCAAATTCATTCTCTAGAGAGTATAGTGCATATGCTTCTTTTTCTAATCCACTATTACCCCCATTTGCACTTATTGTTATCTTTTCAGTATCCAACATTTTTACATTACTTAAACTTACAGCAATATCTTCAAACAGCTCATAGTTAGCAAATTCCTTAACCAAGATATTTCCATTACTCATGTCCTTGTGATTAATGCCATCCCCTCTAAATTTATGAGTGTCATCATTATACACAACAACCGAGTTATTATCACTCTTGGTTATCACGATAAAGTCTATTTTCCAAAGGCCTATTAAAAAGTCTCTATCCACTAGAATATTACCAACAAAGGAATTCGCATCCTTAGATAATTTAATTTCTTTAACCTTTTTTACTAGTCCACCATCATTGACATATGCCACATATGCCTCATCACCTAACTCTGAAGACTTAGCTGATGTTTCAATACGTATTTGTACCTTCTCACCTAATGTGACTTCCTGCTTATCAACAACTATTTCAATATCTGAAGGTAGTCTAAAATCAATTACAAGAGCTTTTGCTTCCATGCTGCTTGCCAAAATCAAACCAATAAAGAGAAATAAAGCGAGTATTCTACTAAAACATTTTCTTTTCTGCAAAAGACATCTCCCTCCCTTCTCAAAGGTGACCTATCAGCGATTATTTGTTTTCTCTCATAATATGAATTCTTCCTACACTCTTATCTTTACTTTGTCCAGTTACATAAATCTTAAGACCATAGTTTTTAAGAATTAATCCACCTTGTGCTAAATAACCAGTTCCATTTGTGTAATCTTTAGCATCTGAGAAATACGGATTCATAAATGTTTCTTCATCTTTATATCCAACAACTAACCCACTTTGTGTTGTGAATAAGTATACATCATTAGCTATAGTTTCATCTAATCCAAATGCAGCATCATGTACTCTATAGGATGATGGTCCATACACGAAAGGTTTTCCATTAACCATATATGGGTCAATTTGTTGGTCCGCATCTACTACACCTAAGAAACATTCACCTGGATGTTCTCCTACATGATTCTTTCCATTAAACTTATCATTGTTTACATACCATAAAACTAAACCTGGTTCATATGCCACTTTACCTTCTGCAAACTCAAGACCTTTGTCTGCATTTGAGTGATTTCTCCATTCTGCTAAGTAGTAGTGTTCAAAACTTTCAGTACCATCATTTACTATAAAATCATTTAATTGTACTTTTAGAGTTCCTTCAAAATTCTCACTATAAACAGTTTCGTCTCCTGAAACTACCTTTAAGTCATCAACAAACCAACCTTTTAAAGCTAGTCCTGGATCTGTTTGATATCTAAACATAATATCAATATTCTTACCTGCATATGCTAGTAAATCAAACTCTGCGTCAACCCATCCATCAGAACTACCAGTAATACCATTTTCTACTGTAATTATTGCTGTTGGATCATTTTTTGTAGTTGTAATATTACCTGGAATAACTGTCCACTCATCTGTTCCACTCTCTTTAACTGCTACACTTGCCCAGTCCCACAACTCTTCAATTTCATATTGCGTTTTAAATTTTAGGGTTGCATCTTGCTTTCCAGTAAGATCAACATTCATTACCATGCTTCTGTCTAATTCATCTCCTCTTGTACTATAAAGAAGTTTGTCTCCTTCTATAACCTCAACCATTCTCTCAGTATACGCTGGAAGGTCTATTCTAACTACATCATTATTTACACCTTTTGTAGATGCTTCATCTAATAACAATGTATATCCTTCTTCTGGAATATCTTTAAAATCTACAGTTACTCCTTTTAACCAGTTTTTATCTGGCATTGAAGCCTGTAAGAACTCCTTAGCCCATGGACTAAATCCCGTTGGCATTGTTCCACCAATTTCTCCTGACCAGCTTCCTCCTGACATTATTGACCATGAACCAACTGGTTCACCGCCTTCACTGCCATTAGTATCGTACTCATCAGGTAACCCTAAGTCATGTCCATATTCATGTGCAAAAACTCCAACTGCTCCACTTTGTGGTTGAAGGGTATAATCATTTGCTTTCCATGTTTCACCATTGTGATCTTTGAACTCGAAATCTTTGTCATGAGAGAGTTTCCATCTATGAGACCACATAGCATCCTCTCCCAATGTTCCTCCACCTTGTTCTTGTCCTATACCCGCATGGATAACTATGATGTGATCAATAACTCCATCTGGCTCATATATATTTCCATCGCCATCAACGTCATATCTATCTTCTTTATCATAATCTGCTAAGTTTACAGTTGAGTCTGCTGCAGCTGCGATTATAGCTTCTCTAACGAAAGCTCTTGCATCCCTATCATGTTCTTGCTTGCTTAATTGTTCTCCATAATACTTTGCATCATGTTCAGCAGTATACCATCCAGTTACGTTACCATCAACGGTATAACTTCCACCTGACTGTTGTAAATAGTATTGCTTCATTGTAATTAAATCTTCACCATTTGGTCCTTTGAATGTTTCATTATTAAATAACATTCTTTGGAAGTAATCTGTGTCATAATTATCAAACTTATATTTTATATTCTCCTTAGACATATCTCCAAACTTATAATCATTGAAATCCATAAGAATAACCAATGGCTTAGCAACATAAGCAGCTTTTTCAAAGTTTTCAGCTTGAACTGTCTGTGGAAGAACTAAATTCTTTCCTTTTTGAAATGATTTTAATACATCCTTTTCACTCTTGATTCCTAATTCTTTCATTTTAGAAGTGATTTTTTGTCTCTGAATCTTCTCGCTTGCTGACAGTTTTCGAACTGTTTCTTGATTATCGGCGAAAATCTTCTTAACTATTTCTAATGCTTCTTCTGGTGTTGCATTTTTGTCAATTACTCCTTCTCCTATAAGAGTCTCAATAATTGTATTATAATCTGCCCTTACATAGTGGATACCTTTAGTATTTTCTCCACCCGCTTGTACTCCTCTAGCAAATGCTTTTCCTGGTAATAAACTAAATCCCAAACTAAAAGCTAATAATAACCCTAAAATCTTTTTACTTTTCAATGTTATTTCCCCCTTCTGTATATTACTCTTTACTCTTTACAGGAATCTTTATGGTATTGCTCACTGGGACCAATCCTTTAAGACTATCAATGATATAGCTCTTAATATAAGTTCCTGATTGAGAAATTCTAAGACCACATTCAATCTCTGTATTCTCATTTGGTTTAAGACCCTCTGAAACATAAATATAATCAATCATTCTGTCTTTTTCATCATAAACAGATATGACTAAACTAACACTTTTATATTGATCACATAAGTTCTTAGCCCTTATTTTAAACATTGAGAATTCACCTGCGATTACCTCTTCATCAAACTCTTTCTGAATGATAACTTGGTTCTCTATTGTGTATGTGAATTCACTTTTAATACTATCCTTATATCCTTCCTTCACCGCGTATGCTGTTATCTTCTTACTTGAGTCAATTATAATTGGTTTACTATACTTTATTGCTTGTGTAGTAGTTGCAGTAGTATCACTGAAATCTAATTCTTCAATTTCATAATAAATAGCTGCTCCTGTTGTAGTAGTACTTAATTCAATGCTTGTCCCAGTCGTAACTGACCCTACTGGTATATTTGCCTTAACCGGTTCAACCTGTTTTGCCTGTTCAACCTGTCCATCCTTAACTACTTTATAATCAAACTGTACTATTTCTCCATAGGTAAATTCTTTATATACACATGCTTTTATTGTCACATCATCTTCAATAGGAATGGGTGATTCATAAGTTATACTTGATTCAGCTGTAGGTTCTGAACCATCCAAAGTGTATATAATAGCCGCACCTGTGGTAGTTGTACTAAGAGTAACTAATGTTCCAACTGGAACTTCCTCTTTGTCTGATATATCTGAAATAACAACTCCATTACTTTCCTGTGTTTCAGTTACCGTGCTAATATCGTCATTGTTTTGTTCAACAATAGCAACTATACCATCTTCATTGATAGCTATCCCATAGGTAGATTTATCACTATTAGTTATAGGAAAATTTGAACTTGTTTCAGCATTTGTATATATTGGGATTCCTGTTAAAAGAGTCCCAATCAAAAATGCTATAAGGGTGATTAAGCTTATTCTTTTATTAATCTTTTTTTTCAAGCTTTTTCCCAGTTATATCTCCAATACAACCAGTCCCTCCTTTCTTTATAATCTTTACTCTTATTTATCCAAGCAAAAGATAATTTCAAATTAGTCAACACTAAAAGTTTTTATTTTAAAGCTTCTTGTTGAATTGACAATATTGATTTCTCCTAAATACACACCTGGGTTAAGTTCGAGTTCAATTTCCATCTTGTCTGGAGTTAACTCATATTCCTGAATTAATTCAAGATTTCCATTTCTTTTATTTGTAATCTGAAGTATCACAAGTTTTTCAGATTCTGTAATATTAAATAACTTTATAACAGCTTTGTTATTAATCACATTTACGAATATATCATTACTTCTTGGCATACTCTTTACAATACATGTTGCAACTTTACTATTATTAGATACTGCAGTAATAATAACTGTACCTAATTTTCTAGCCATAAGAATTCCATTTTCATCAACTGATATAATATTTGGATTTGATGAAGTCCAAGTTAAGTTTTTATTGGTTGCGTTAGATGGATAAACTTTTGCAGCTAGCTGTAACCTTTCTCCAAGTTCCATAGTTCTTTCTTTTTCTAGAACTATACTATCAACTGGAACTGGTACTACAGTAACATTACACTTAGCACTTTTACCATTATTTGCAATAACACTTATAACTGCCTGTCCTACTCCTCTTGCAACTACTTTTCCATTTTGATCAACTGTTGCTACACTAGTATCACTAGAACTCCATGTTAAAGTTTTGTTTGTTGCATTGTTTGGTAGAACTTCTGCAGTTAACTGGAAGTCTCCAGGTAACTCGATCTCGATTTCATTCTTATTAAGCTTTATTTCCTCAACTTCAATGTAATCATTCACAACTGTTACGTTACATACAGCACTTATGCCATCTGCACCTTCAACTGTGATTACCGCTTCTCCTACTCCTCTTGCAACTACTTTTCCATTTTGATCAACTGTTACTACACTAGTATCACTAGAACTCCATGTTAAAGTTTTGTTTGTTGCATTGTTTGGTAGAACTTCTGCAGTTAACTGGAAGTCTCCAGGTAACTCGATTTCGATTTCATTCTTATTAAGAATAATACTCTCAGCTTCATCAAAATCAATGACTACATTCAATTCATCTCTTAAAATCTTACCTTTTATGATTGAACCATCTCTTCTTGTAGCTTGCCCTTCAATAATTATTTTTCCAGTTCCCTCTTTTATGGATTTTAGAAGAATATTTGTATCTCCATTGAATAATTCGAAACATTCACCTTCACTAGTAAGCTTGTACTTAAGATTATTTGTGTTAGTTATCAATTCTTCTTTAGCAATACTAATTGTGTCTTGATAATTTTCAATCTTGTACTCATCCATATTAAACTCGAGTTTCATATCTTTTCTTATTATGTCATAATATTTTCTGCTACCATCTTGTCCTGAGAGGTAAATAGTATCTTCAAAATAATCAGATACTATAACTACTTCACCAAGTGATCCATTTTCGAAAGAAAGATAACTTGCTATTTCACAAGGTGTCATATCTTCATAAATAATTATTTGAAGTTTTTCATTATCAATCTCTCCATTAAATTCTTCATTATTCACTACAAAATTTGCGTTTCCTATTCCCTTAAACTCAACATCGCAAGTAGCTTCGAATTCAAACGGTAAAACTATTTTATCATTAGCAATAAGTTTTTCTTCAGTATCATCAATATATTTTAATGATATCTTGTCACCCTTTTTGATTATATTTTGTCCATCAAACTTACTAAACCAAACGTAAAGAACATTATTTAATGAATGATAAAATATTTTTTGTTCCATGATACTATCGTTAATTTTAACTTCAAAATTCACCTTCTGAAAATCATTAATAAAAATATTTTTATCAAATACTAAATTAAAACTATCGCAGCGGGAGAAATTAATATCTTTAACCTCAAGTTTGATATAATCATTCACAACTGTTACGTTACATATAGCACTTATGCCATCTGCACCTTCAACTGTGATTATAGCTTGTCCTACTCCTTTAGCTATTACCTTTCCATTTTGATCTACTGTTGCTACACTAGCATCACTTGATTTCCATGTTAAAGTTTTGTTTGTTGCATTGTTTGGTAGAACTTCTGCAGTTAACTGATACTCTGATAACAGCTCCATCTTGAGTTCTTTGTCATTCAAAACAATATTGATAACTTCAACAGTACTATTTGAGTTACCTCCACTATTGTAGTTGCCCCCACTGTATGAACTTCCACCACTTGTTGAAGAACTTTTACTCTTTACAATTATCTTCTCCTTGAATTCTTCATAGAGAGTCTCACCATATAAATTTGTAATATTCTTCATTTTCAAATTTACCGAATTTTCAATCTTTTTATGGAGTTTTATTTCCACATACCCCTCTTCTTCATTGTACGTTATAACATCTTCTTCTGTTAATTCAACACCATTTATTAGGAAGTTTTCTCTATTCACAATCCATTGCTTGTCCAATCTTTGACTGAATTTAATGCGAATAATATTACCATTCACTACATCAATTGATGAAATCTTCCCTGTTACTTTATCCCCATTTGCTTCTTGATACTCACATTTATTACCCTTTTCATCAGTATGGATGATGTTAGGTAATGAACTGAGTTCATTAAAAATTTCTCCGTTATTTTTAAACCACTTATTATTTCCTTTTATTAATATTTCTCCTGTGTTTTTCTTTAAAACATCACTAATTTCTTTGATATTTTTTTCATCGTTTGCATACTTCAATGCAAAAGACTTATTTCCAATGATAACTGTGTAATTTGGAATTTCAGCCAGTGCAGTACTCGTTATCATAACGAGCCCTAAAAATATGCATATGGTTTTCTTTACCCATCTCATTTAATCCCTCCTTTTCCTTTTTGTCTTCCTTTTTTCTTTCTGATACTCAAAAAACTCAACTTATGTTCTTTTTTATATTACCATGATATGTAATTTCTATCAATAAGAGTATTTTCCTATATTTTTACATTTTTCTCGGAATATAAATTATTTTTTTACTTTTTTGTCTAATTATTGCAAGTTAAATCTTCATATATTAATTTAAAATGTCAAATTTACTGTTCATAACCATAACTAACTTTAAATAGTTTTTGATATTTTTTTCCCAATATAATATTTTTGCTGACTTTTATGAAAAAACATCGTATATAATATAGATATATATTTTTCACTTTTTCTTTTCATCACTTATTTATCATCAAAATGCTTTATACTAAAGAAAAAATATAATTAAACTAGTATAATATATATAATTTTATTAGAAAGGAGTTTTTACTATGAGAAAGAGATTTAAAGGATTTATGTTGTTAGCTTTAGTATTATTACTTTGTAATATCACGTTTTCTTCATATGCATTTACTAATAAAATAGCCTTCAATGATACTACAGAAAAAGGAAATAATCAGATTATGAGTAGCAATAATTATATTTTGGCGGATAACGGAGAATATTCATTCAAAATTGATAATCTAACTATAACGATATATGATTTTAAAAAAGATTTTTCAAAACCTATTAATGAACTCAAAATTACTGATGATTCTCTTAAAAATTCTACATTTAAGAATGTACTTTTCCTAGACAATAAATTGATACTAATTTACGAGGTATTGAATAAAGAATTAGCTCTATATTCCAATAATACAATTTCTTCAAAGGCCAATAACTTTAAAGATATATTTAAAGAAAGTCATATTCCAAACAAAACACCAATGAAAACATTTGATAGCAGAGGAATTTCAATTTTATTTTATGATATCTCTGATATAAAAAATATCAAATTTGAAAATAAACTGTATATTCATGGAGATTATGAAACAATAGTTCAAAAAGATGATATCCTATATGTTCTTACTTCAGTTGATACTAATGGAATGAATTATTCACTAAATTACATTACTTCTGATTTAACAGACATTATAAATATTGACAATACAAAATCTAAAAGAATTCATAATTTAAATAAGATTGATTTAATTGAAAAAAAGATTGAAAAAATATCATCAATCAAATGTGATAGTATAATGGAATATCTTTCAAATGATAGTTTATATTTCATCAATCTCAATAACGCTAAGAGTACCCTCTACAGATTATCCTTAAATTCTGACAAAGTTAACTATGTCAATAAGTTTTCAGTAGATGGATATTTAACTAATCAGAAATATATATATGAGTATGATAAAAAGCTTATCTTCATATATCAGTCTGCAGCTAATTACAAGAATTATAATTTAGTCCTGCTGGATGAAAACATGAATTTAATTACACAACTTAAGAATATCAATAATAGTCAAGATTTAACCAGTGTTGAATTTAACAAAAATTACGTTGACCTTATAATGGACCATAGTGATAAAAAAATTCATTTTTAAATCATTAGTAGCAGAAATTATATAAAATTAAATCAATATACCATAATGAAAAACACACCCTTAGCCCCATAGCTAAGGATGTGTTTTTATTTCATAATTATTTATTCTATAATGCGATTATCAAGTAAGTCATATAATTTATCACCATTTTCACGGAGTACATAAATATTCACAAATTCGGCTTCTTTATTTATCTTTACTCTCGAATCGATGACATCGTAATTAGTACCATTTATTTCCTTTGTAACATTGAATTTAGATAATAGGTTTCCTTCTATATCCCTAACTTCAACTACAAGAGTAATTTTTCTATTTGTATCTCCATAGTTCTTAATTAAGAACTTAGATACAAAGTCAACTTCCTTATAAATAGTTGAGTTAATAACATCATGGACTACTAAGTCTCCAACTCTGATATCTCCTGAAGATATATCTGTTCCAATAGTATTAATATTATTATTGTAATTAATCTTGATATTACCCTTTTCATCTGATAATAATACGTAATCAACCTTCCAGTTTCCAAGATTTCTTATATTCTCTGCATTGAAGCTTCCTCTATAAGTAGATTCATCTACCTTATGAAGTACGATTTCTTTTTCAGTTAGCATATCATTCTCAACTTGAACATATCTTAAGTATGCTTTATCATTCAAATTGAATACACCTTTAGAAACCTTAACTTCAATTCCAACTTCCTCACCATATTCTATAACAGACTTTTCAACATTAACACCAAGTATGCTCATTCCAAGCTCTGGATTCTCTATTGATATATTAGCTGCTGATAGATTTTCTCCAAAATTATGGATCTGTGAGTTATAGATTATAGACGTATTGTTATATTTATCCTTTACAATAATGTAATCCACCTTCATAATACCTTCTGGTGTTTTACTATCTATTGTGATTTCACCTTCATAGTATCCATCAGTTAAAGTAAGTTTATATTCCTGTTCTAATCCCTCACCTATATACTTAACATATGCTAAATCTGATAATCCAGATGAATCTGAAGCTTTAATCTTAATCTTAGTACTCTCATTATCATATAAAACAAGAGCGTTAGATTGAATAGAGATTTCACTTATAGTTGGCCCCACAGCATCTTCACCGCTTGTGTTGAAATCTCCAGTGCTAAAGTCACTATTATTGTATACTTGTCCATGAACATTTCTGTTGTAATATATTCCAATATTATTTTTAGTATCAGATAAAATCACATGGCTTATCTTCCATAACAATGGCTTAGTACTTTCTCTAGGTATGAATTTTCCAACGTACACTCCATCTTGTAGATTTAGAACTACTTCTTGCTCTAATTTAATGTCTTCATCTACTGTTTCGTATAAAACATACCCTTTTGAGCTTAATTGAGATTCATCTTTTGACGGTATAACTGTAATTTGCATTTCTCCGCCAATTTCAAGATTCTTAAACTCAATTCTGTCTATAGTTGGAGCTTTATCGTCAGCTAAGATATTAAGTTCACTTAAATTCATAGAATTAATATCATGTAGTTCTGAATTATACACACATGTTGTATTACCTTCAATATCTTTGAATAGAATGAAGTCAACATTCCATGCATTATAATCCTGTCTTTGGAATACTCCTTGATACTTTCCATCAACTAATTCAAGTAAAACATCCTGTTCTATTATTTTATCATTATATTTTGAAACATATTTTATATATGCTTTCTCGTATAATTTTGATTCGTCACTTGCTTCTACTGTAATAAGGTATTTTTCTTCTATATCGTTCAGTCTTATTTTATTAAACTTACCTATTACAGGGCCATACATATCTCTCTCAACAGTGAAGTTACCTTTTGATAGATATCTAAAACTATTATTCACTGTAGTACCATGAAGCTCTTTATTGTATACAATTTCTCTGTGTCCTGATTTATCCTTTAAGATAATGTAATTCAATTTCCAAACACCAGGTCTAAAAGATTCATCGATAACAAATTCACCAATGTAATTGTTGTTATCATTCAATAAGAGCTTGATTTCCTTCTGAAATACTCCAAATTCATTCTCTAGAGAGTATAGTGCATATGCTTCTTTTTCTAATGCAATATTCTCCCCATTTGCACTTATTGTTATCTTTTCAGTATCCAACATTTTCACATTATTTAAACTTACAGCAATATCTTCAAATAGCTCATAGTTAGCAAATTCCTTAATCAATATGTTTCCATTACTCATGTTGAAGTGATTAATGCTATTCCCTTTTAAATTGTGTACAGCGTCATTATACACAACAACTGAATTATTATCACTCTTGGTCAATACAACAAAATCTATTTTCCAAAGACCGTTGATAAAGTCTTTATCAACCACAAAGTCCCCAACAAAAGAATCTGCATCTCTAAATAATTTAATTTCTTTAACCTTTTTTACTAGTCCTCCATCATTAATATATGCCACATAAGCCTCATCACCTAACTCTGAAAGTTTAGCTGAAGTTTCAATACGTATTTGTACCCTCTCACCTAATGTGACTTCCTGCTTATCAACAACTATTTCAATATATGAAGGTAGTCTAAAATCAATTACAAGAGCTTTTACTTCAATGCCGCTTGATAAAATCATACCAATAAAGAGAAATAAAGTGAGTATTCTACTAAAACATTTTCTTTTTTTCAAAATACATCTCCCTCCCTTCTCAAAGGTGACCTATGAGCGATTATTTTTTATCTCTCATAATATGAATTCTTCCTACACTCTTATCTTTACTTTGGCCAGTTACATAAATCTTAAGTCCATATTTCTTAAGATTTAATCCTGCTTCTGCATACTTATAATCACCTTTATTAGGTCCATATATATATCCTTGTGAATTTGTATAATCCTTATAATCTGAGAAATAAGGGTTCATGAATGTTTCATTATCTGTATAAGTTACATAATCTGTACCAAATTGATATATATTTACAGCCTTAGTTTCATCTAGTCCAAATGCAGCATCATGAATTCTATTAGATGAAGATCCATACCAGTATGTTTTTCCATAAACCATATATGGATCAATTTGTTGGTCCGCATCTACTACTCCTAAGAAACATTCTCCTGGATGATCTCCTACATGATTTTCTTCGTTATATTTATCATTATTTACATACCATATAAGCATACCTGGTTCATATTCTATATCTCCCTGAGCAAATTTAAGTCCTTCATCTGCATTGCTGTGATTTCTCCACTCTACCAAATAATAATGTTCAAAAGCTTCCAAACCATTACCTACTTCAAAGCCATCAAATTCAGCAACTGGATTCACTTCAAAATTCTCACTATATACCACATCTTGTCCTGAAAGCACTTTTAATTCATCTATAAACCAACCATTCAAGTCTAATCCTGGATCTGTTTGATATCTAAACATAATATCAATATTTTTACCTGCATAAGTAGATAAATCAAATTCAGCATCTACCCATCCTTTAGAATTACCTGTTATACCATGATTAACCGTAATTACTGCTTGTGGATCATTCTTTGTAGTTGTTATATTACCAGGAATAACTGTCCATTCCGCTGTTCCATGAACTCTAACTGATACACTTGCCCAATCCCATAATTCTTCAATATCATACGCTGTCTTAAACTTAAGCTTTGTATCTTGTTTTCCTGTAAGATCAACATTTATTGTCATGTTTGTGTCTAAATTATTACCTTTTGTACTATAACCAAGTTTTTCTCCTTCTATAACCTCAACCATAGTCTCATTGTAATTAGGAAGATTTATTCTAACTACATCATTATTAACCCCTTTTGTAGATGCTTCATCTAATAATAACGTATATCCTTCTTCAGGTATATTGTTAAAATCTATAGTTGCACCTTTTAACCAATTTTTATCTGGCATAGAAGTTTGTAAAAATTCCTTTGCCCATGGGCTGAAACCTGTTGGCATCGTTCCACCAATTTTACCTGCCCAACTTCCACCAGACATTATTGACCAAGAACCAACTGGTTCACCACAAATACTATTTGCTGTATCATACTCATCAGGTAATCCTAAGTCATGTCCATACTCATGTGCAAAAACTCCTACTGCTCCACTTTGTGGTTGAAGTGTATAGTCATTCGCTTTCCATACTTTTCCTGAAAGATCCTTAAATTCAAAATCATTATTGATATCTAGTTTGGATCTATGAGACCACATAGCATCATTACCTAATGTTCCTCCACCTTGTTCTTGTCCTACACCAGCATGTATAACGATAATATGATCTATAATTCCATCAGGTTCATTAAAGTTTCCATCTTTATCGATATCATATCTATCTTCTTTATCGTAATCAGCTAAGTTTATATTTGGATCTGCTGCTGCTGCAACTAAAGCTTCTTTAACAAAAGTTCTTGCCTCACTGTCTTTTTTTTGTTTACTTAATTGCTTTCCATAAAATTTAGCATCATGCTGAGCAGTATGCCATCCAGAAACATTACCATCTACAGTATAACTTCCTCCTGACTGCTGTAAATAATATTGTTTCATTGTTATAAACTCTTCACCATTCGGTCCCTTGAATGTTTCATCATTAAATAGCATCTTTTGGAAATAATCTTTATCATAGTTATCAAACTTATACTCTAAATTTTCTTTAGACATATCTCCAAATTTATAATCGTTGAAATCCATAAGAATAACTAATGGTTTTGCAACATAAACCATTTTTTCAAATTTCTCAGCTTGTACCATTTGTGGAAGTTCTAAATTTTTCCCTTTTTTGATTGATTTTAATTCATCTTTCTCTTTTTTAATTCCATATTCCTTCATCTTAGAAGTGATTTTTTCTCTCTGAGCCTTCTCTTTTAATGAAAGTTTTTCTACTGGCTCCTGATAATTTGCATATAGTTCCATAGCTATTTTCATAGCTTCTTCTGGTGATGCATTTTTATCAATTATACCTTCTTCAATAAGTTTTTTTATGATCGTATCATAATCAGCTCTTACATAATCAATCCTTTGATTGTTCGCTCCACCTACTTGTACCCCTTTAGCATATGCTTTTCCTGGTAATAAACTAAATCCCAAACTAAAAGCTAATAATAATCCTAAAATCTTTTTGCTTTTCAATATTATTTCCCCCTTCAAGTATATTATTATTTATCCTTTATCATAATCTTTATAGTATTACTTATTGGACTAATTCCCTCTAGACTATCAATCATGTAACACTTTAAATAACTTCCTGATTTTGATATTTTAAGACCACCTTCAATTTTTGTTACCTCTTTAGGTTTTAACACATCTGAAACATAAACATAATCAATCATGCTACCCTGTTTATCATAAACGGCTATTACCATACTTACACTTTTTACTGTATTAAGTTTATTCCTTACGTTTACCAAAAACTCTGTAAATTCCCCTGCAACTATCTCATTATCAAACTCTCTCTGAATAATAATTTGATTCTCTACGGTGTATGTGAATTCACTTTTAATACTATCCTTATATCCTTCCTTCACCGCATATGCTGTTATCTTCTTGCTTGAATCAATTATAATTGGTTTGCTATATTTTATTGCCTGTGAAGTTGTAGTATCAATAAAATCTAATTCTTCAATCTCATAATAAATAGCTGCGCCAGTAGTAGCAGTACTCAACTCTATGCTTGTACCAGTCGTAACTGAACCCACTGGTATACTTGTCTTAACAATTTGCACCTGCTTAGCCAGTTCATCCTTAGCTACTTTATAATCAAACTGTACTATATTGCCATAAGTAGCTTCTTTATATACACATGCCTTAATTATTATATCTTCTTCAATAATAATTGGCTCTTCGTACGTTATGCTTGATTCTACTGAAGGTTCTGTGCCATCTAAAGTGTATATAATTGCTGCTCCTGTTGTAGTTGTACTAAGAGTAACTAAAGTTCCAACTTCAACTTCCTTTTTGTCTGATACATCAGAAACAACACTTCCTATTCTATCCTGAGTTTCAGTAGTACTCTCATCATTGTTTAGCTCAACTATTGCAACTGTACCATCTTCATTGATAGTTATCCCATAGTTAGATTTTTCACTACTTATAGGAGAATTTGGACTTGTTTCAGCATTTGTATATATTGGAGCTCCCGTTGAAAGAATCCCTATCATAAATGCCATAAGGGTAATTAAGCTCATTCTTTTATTAATCTTTTTTCTCAAGCTATTTCCCAGTTATATTTTGAATACAACTAGTCCCTCCTTTCTTTATAACTTTTACTCTGTACTTATCTTAATTAGCTAATATATTAAGTTAATCAATGTTAAAAGTTTTTATTTTGAACCTTCTTGAATTCACAATATTAATTTCTCCTGTATACACCCCTGGATTTAGTTCTAGTTCTATTTCCATATTGCCAGAAGTTAACTCATATTCCTGAATTAATTCAAGATTTCCATTTCTTTTATTCATAATCTGAAGTATCGCAATATTTTCTGATTCTGTAGTATCAAATAACTCAATAACAGCTTTGTTATTAATAATATTTACAAATAAAGCATTACTTCTCGGTATGCTCTTTACAATACATGTTGCAACTTTACTATTATTAGATACTACAGTAATAATAACTGTACCTAATTTTCTAGCCATAAGAATTCCATTTTCATCAACTGAAATTATTTCTGGATTTGATGAATTCCAAATTAAATTTTTATTAGTTGCGTTATTTGGATAGACTTTTGCAACTAGCTGTAACCTCTCTCCAAGTTCCATAGTTCTTTCTTCTTCTAGAACTATACTATCAACGGGGATTGGCACAACAGTAACATTACATTTAGCACTTTTCCCATTATTTGTAGTAGCACTTATAACTGCATGTCCTGCTTTCATTGCAACTACTTTTCCATTTTGATCAACTGTTACTATACTAGTATCGCTAGAACTCCATGTTAAAGTTTTGTTTGTTGCGTTACTAGGTAAAACTTCTGCAGATAATTGATATTCAGACAAAAGTTCCATAGTTAGGTGTGTTTGTTTTAAAACTATACTATTAACATCTATAGTATCATTTGAACTTCCTCCGTTTGAAGATCCACCGTTTGAAGAACCTCCATATGAAGATCCACCGTTTGAAGAACCTCCACTATTTGGCACTATGTCCTTTTTAATAACTATTTTCCCTTGATATTTAAAATTATTTTGATTGAAACCTTCAATAATAGTTTTATCATTAGAATTTATAGTTGTTCCTTCGCTTAATAATTCAACAGTTTCAATATTGGCATTATTTAAATTCACTTCACCAGGCGCTTTGATGTTAAGAGTTTTTATATTACCGCTAATTATACTCTTACTACCCTTACCATTTAAATTCAGTTCGTTAACATGAGAGTTATGTACTGTTTTCAATACTACACCTGAATATACGTTTAATGAAGTCTTAATATTTGAGTTTTTCAAAAGCTCAATAGTAGCATTTTTTATAACATTTACCTCATTAAATTCACCTTTTAATTTAATGTTAGTTTCTGAAAGAATCTTAAGATTAGATATAAAAGTATCAATACTTTCAACAGTAGTGTCTCCAAAAATTCTCATTTCACCGATTTTTGAGTTCTCTACAATTATCTTACCTAGATTTATATTTCCAGTTACTAATTCCTTAATTTCGCTTTGGTTAAGCTTAATATCTCCCCTTGCAAAACTTAAAATATTCAGACATTTAACCTTATGCAAAGTTAACCTTTCCATCGACTCTGATATTACAATATCCTTATCAGAATTATAGTTATTGACTGTAACTTTAGACCCTGATAAATACACAGCTCCTTTGATGTCTTCTAATGAAACATCCATGTCTTTTCCAATTATAGATACTGATCCTTTGAAATCCTTAAGTTGTCCTTGTTTATCTTTACTATCAAGAACAAAAATACTTTCTTCGAATTCCTCATACAGAACCTCACCATATTGATTTGTTACATTTTTCAAAGACACTTTGATTGGGTCGATAAATTCCATTTCTTCATGAAGTTTTATTTCTACAAAACCATATTCTTTATTGTAGGTTACCTTATCTTCCTTAGTTAATGATTTATTCCCTATCATGAAGTTTTCTTTGTTAGAAATCCATTCTTTGTCTGGTTTTTGGTTTAATATAATACGAAGATTATTTTTATCTTGCACTCCTACTACTAGTACTTTACCTTGTATTTTTTCACCATTTTGTTCCCTATACTCATGAACTTTTCCGTTAGCATCAGTATAAACAATGCCTGGTAATGAATTTACATTTTTGTAAATATCTCCGTCATTACTGAACCATGTATTTCTTGCCTTGATAATTATTTCCCCTGTGTTTTTATCAAGAGCCGCTCTAATCTTCTTAATATTTCCTTTATCATTTGCATAATTAAGATTAAAAGCTTCATCACCGATAATAACAGTCTTATCTGGAATATCCGCGAATACAGGACTTGCAATCACACATATACTCAAAAATACACAGACAATTTTTTTTACCCACCTCATTTAATCCCTCCTTTTCTGTTCTAATTTAGCAAAAATGATTTAAATTTCTCGAATTATCACTAAATTTAAATCTTATATTACTTTACCATATTTTAATAATTTGTTCAATGTATTACATAAATATTAATAAATTTAATCTTTTACATTAAAAATAGTATATAATATAACTATCCAAACATAGCATTTTTTTTTACTGCAATACACAGTTAATACAGTGTGTTTAGTTAACTTTGAGATAAATAAATTATTTTTAATTTGTTAATGTTTTTATGTTTTTCCAAAATATATATTAAATTTTATTAGAAAGGAGTTTAAAATTATGAAAAGAAAATTAAAAGGATTTATTTTTTCAGTCTTACTATTATCGCTTTACAATATCCAACTTTCTTCATACGCATTAACTGAAAAAGTATCATCCAATGTTATTGCTGAAAAAGGAAGTGTTACTATTATGAGTAGACCTGATAATTATATTTTGGAGGATAATGGGAATTATTATTTCAAAATTGAGAACTTAAAAATATCAATTTATAATTTTGAAAAAATTTTTCCAACACCTATTAATGAGTTAACACTTACTGACAATACTCTTAAGAATTCTACATTTAGGAATATGTTTTTTATAAAGAATAAATTAATACTAATTTATGAAACATTGAATAAAGATTTTATTCCATATTTCAATAACACTGTTTCTTCAAAGAACAATAACTTTAAAGATACATTTAAACAAAGTACTCTTCCAGATAAAACATCAAAAAAAACATTTGATAGCAGAGGAATTTCAATTTTATTTTATGATATCTCTGATATAAAAAATATCAAATTTCAAAATAAACTGTATATTCATGGAGATTATGAAACAATAGTTCAAAAAGATGATATCCTATATGTTCTTACTTCAGTTGATACTAATGGAATGAATTATTCACTAAATTACATTAATTCTGATTTAACAGACATTATAAATATTGACAATGCAAAATCTAAAAGAGTTCATAATTTAAATAAGATTGATTTAATTGAAAAAAAGATTGAAAAAATATCATCAATCAAATGTGATAGTATAATGGAATATCTTTCAAATGATAGTTTATATTTCATCAATCTCAATAACACTAAGAGTACCATCTACAGATTATCTTTAAATTCTGACAAACTGAACTATGTTAATAAGTACTCAGCAGATGGATATTTAACTAATCCAAAATATATAAATGAGTATAATAAAAAGCTAACTTTTATCTATCAATCTGTAGAAGATTATAAGAAATATAATCTAGTACTACTGGATGAAAACCTTAATTTAATTAAAGAGATAAAAAATATCAACAACAGCGAAGCTATAACTAGTGTTGAATTTGAGAATAATTCCGTTACTATGTTAATAGATACTATCCACACCAAAACAATTGATTTTTCAACTCTCAGCAAACCGAAAATGTATGAGAATAATGATAATTTAACCTCAACGAACGAATAAAAGAATAAAAAAATACCACCTATCGCTAGGTGGTATTTTTATTCTTTCATATTCTATTTTAAACTCTTTAATACCTCTTTAAGATAAGTCCAACATCTATCTACCGAAGAGATTTCAACCCATTCATTTGGTGTGTGAACATCATGTAAATTTGGTCCAAATGAAACCATATCCATCTTTTCACCAAATTTACCACCAAACAGACCACATTCAAGACCTGCATGTATTGCCGAAATTTCTGGCTTATTTCCACTTATCTTTTCATAAGTATCAACCATACACTCTCTTAGCTTTGAATCTTCTCTGTACTGCCATGCTGGATAAGCTGATTGATATTCCACAGAAGCACCAATTAAATTACCTAGTGCATCTCCTCTTTTCGCAATTTCCCATTTTCTACTCTCAACAGAACTTCTTATAGCACTCTCAAATCTAATTTTATTATCTTCCGAAATACATACTCCTAAATTAGTCGAACTTTCTACTAATCCCTCTATCTGCATGCTCATTGATTGAACACCATTCGGTATCATAATAAGCAAGTCTATAATTCTATCACTACTTTCTTTTGTGAAAGCATCACTTACTTCAACATTTTCAAATGAAGCTTGTATCCCACTATCAGATGCTGAAAGCTCTTTTTTAAATATCTCATGATATTCATTAATTATTTCTACAGCTCTGTCAACACTATTCTCATTAACTACAATTGTACAATCACATTCTCTTGGAATAGCATTCATCTTAGAGCCACCACTTATATTGTGAATTCTAACTTCCATTTCATTACGTAATTCATTCAGTATTCTACCAATAAGCTTATTAGAGTTTCCTCTCTCCTTATTTATATCCATTCCTGAATGTCCACCTTTTAATCCTCTGATCTCTATTACAAGACCACACCCATCAATCGCTTCTTTATCTCCCTCTAAAGTTATAACCTGTCTCACTCCGCCAGCGCAGCTAACAAGAAGAGTTCCTTCTTCTTCAGAATCGATATTAATTAGCATTTTTCCTTCAATATTTTTAGGATCTAAAGCTAGTGCTCCCCCCATACCTGTTTCTTCTTCAGTTGTTAAAAGAAGTTCTATAGGTGGGTGCTCTAATGTATTATCATCTAAAAGAGCCAATCCATATGCAACTGCAATTCCATTGTCAGCTCCTAATGTTGTACCATCCGCTCTTAACACATCTCCATCAACTATAAATTTAATTGCATCCTTCTCAAAATCATGTTCTGTTCCTTTATTCTTTTCACATACCATATCAATATGCCCTTGTAAAACAACTGTATCAGCATTCTCATATCCTGTTGTTCCAGTCTTCTTTATTATTACGTTATATGCTTCATCTTGAATAACCTCTAAGTTTCTCTTCTTGGCAAAATCAACAAGCCACTTTGAAGCCTCTTGCTCATTTCCAGATCCTCTTGGTATTTCATTCAAAGCTTTAAAATATTCAAATACCTTATAACTTTCCAACCCTTTTAATTTTTCTAACATAACCCATACCTCCAGATAAAGTTTAATTATATTATTTCTTAACCTTTATGATTGCCATTTTCCCTCTGTTTAATTGATTCCCGTCAACAGACTTAATGCCAGGCTCAAAGGACATTAAATAATTAATACCATTTAACAGAACTTCCTTTGGGTCTACAATTAACATTTTCCCATCCACTGATACCTCAACTTCAATTTCTTCACCACTAAATCCGTTATATATATGAACATCTTCTTTTATTTCTGATATATCACCCTCAAGTTCACTATTGAACTTAATTTCAATATTTTGTTCAGGTTTAATTCTCAATTTTGATGATATTATATCCACATTTACTTCCCATCCATTGAGTTTTTGATCTCTATATTGGGTATCATCAACAACATAAAAATCCTTAGCTTCTTGAACCTTGGCAAATGCTTCTTCAGCGTCATTGATATTACCAAAAATTAATTTTGCTAAAACAAGTGGGTTTACATCTGTTGTTTTTATATTTGGAGTAATACCAATCCCATTTATCTTTCTCTTTCCTGGTGAAAAGAACTCTTGAGTAGTTACTTTAAGCACACCCCCATCACTTAATTCTATAAGTGACTGTGCAACCCCTTTTCCATAAGTAGTATCCCCTATAAAATAAGCTTTGTCATAATCCATGATTGCAGCTGATAATATTTCTGAAGAACTTGCAGACATATTATTTACAAGGAATATGATAGGTTTGTCTATAATTATATCACTTGCATAATCTTTAAATTCAAACCCTTTCTCTTGTTTATTATCCGCAACCATAACTGTTTCATTTCCAATTATCATTCCAGCTATTTCAAGAGCAACATCCATATATCCTCCGCCATTGTATCTTAAATCAATAATATAGTTCTGTGCCTTTATTTTTTGCGATTCCTTTACTATATCATAAAATTCTTGTGTTGTTTTTTCTCCAAAAGTATTTATTATAATATGAGCTGTTGTATTATCATTCAATAATTCTAACTCAACCGTAGGAAGGCTTATCTCATCTCTCATAACATTAAATGTTATTTCTTCTACCCCTCTTCTCACAATCAACTCCACTTCTGTTCCCTTTTTGCCCTTGACAGAAGATGCGGCTTTATCGACATCTAATCCTTTTAGATTATTCTCTCCAGCTTTGATTATTATATCTCCACTTTTAATCCCCGCCGCTTCAGCAGGTCCATTTTTAATAACATCACTTACGAATATTCCATCCTCATGTTCCTTTATATAAACACCAATACCAAATATCTTATTATCAATAGCATTTATAAATTCATCATACTCATCTTCAGAAAAATATTTTGTATATTTATCGTCTACAATTTTGATCATATCATCAACTGTTTTAGCATCCAAAATTTCTACTGGCACTATATCTTTATAATATTGTAATAAATACAATAACACTTCATCTTTTACATCCGCAAAAGCATGAATGGCTTGTCCAAAAATTAAACAGACCGCTAATAATATAGCAGTTACACTTCTCTTCACCTTTATATTAAAACTCATTAGCTCACCCCTTTGTATATTACTTAATCACTCTACTAATCTGCTTGTCAATCAATTTTCCTACTTCATCATAAAGATATATAACAACATTTTCTCCTGGTTTTGTTTTTGGAAGAACTATAGTCTCTTTTCCAAGTTCTAAGTTATCTGGGGACATAACTTCTCCCTTTTCATCATAAATTCTATATAGATGTGCCATTGAATATTTTTCTCTTCCTTCTTCAGTCAAATTTACAGTAAGAAGAGAACCTAACATAGCATCTCTGTATTCAACAGTAACATAGTCATTATCAGGTGTAGATTTTTTCTCTTGATTTTTAACTATTCCAAATATAGCTCCTCCAATTATTAATATTACTGCTAACATTCCAATGACAATTTTTTTATTCATCTTCATCTCTCCTTATAAATTATGTCTCTTACTCTTTAAAATTTATATCTTCACTAAGTATGATATTGATTTATTTTTTTATTATCTCCAAGATTATATAATCCTATTTCTAATCTTTGCTTCATTAATTTTATCTCATTTAAAGATATCCTAATACTTAGCATTCGTTTAAATTATATCATATTTAATCACTGATAATCAAAATTACTTTAAATCTAGGCACTCTGTTTTTCTCTTTTACCTGTTATTTTTTCAATTTATTCTTTTTATCCTTTTCTTTTATTTTTTTTTTAATTTTTTTATCCTTTTCATGCAACTAAATTACCCACTTGTACGTTTATATAGATAGAAGATATTATCAAAGGAGATTGCCATGAATAAATATATTAAATACTTATTATTTATAACATTATTTTCATCATTTTTTCTTATAAACAAAACAGCTTCTGCTTATGATATAAATGCTAAATCAAAGTTCAAGCTTGAAAATATAAATAGCTTTGAAAACATAAAAAACTTTGAAGATTTCATGCAAGGTTTAGATAATTATGAGTATGATGGTAATTTCATTGATAATTTAAAAAATACCAAATTCAATAAATACACTAAATATGATGAGAGTCATATTTGTAGGATTAAAGAAAACGTGGTAGAATTTATAGACTTATCACCTGATAGTTCTATGGTAATAAGTGATATTAAATTAGTCGACTTTAACATACAGAATTTATATATTAAAGATAATTATCTTATTGTTGCAGGAGATTATCTTAACACTTCAGCTGAATTAAAGTCTCCTTTTGGCGTAAATGATCCAGTGACTACTATAAAAATATTTGATATTACGATTTTGGAAATACCTGTGTTTTTAAAGGAATTTTCTTTATCTGGAAACCTTGTACACCTTGCTTTTTCAGAAGATAGTATAAAAATCTTTTCAAAATTTAAACCTTATAATGAAACCTCAGTAGGATTTAATTTTTGGCCTTATTATTTTATTAATGATAAAAAATATTTTTTTAATGAAAATAATATTTACTCTGCACCATATGAATCAACAGAAAAAAATTATCTATGTGGTGTAAGCATTTCTCTCAAAGATGATATTTCACTCTCTGACACAAAAGCAATATGGGGCGTAGGCCAATCAGTGTACTCAGATGATGACTTTATTTATCTATCATCATCTAGAAATAACCAAACACAGATAATTAAACTGAGTATAGGAGAAGAGCTTTTCTTAAATAATTTTAAAGCAATTATGCCAGGCTCTTTGACATTTTATGACGGTTTAAATATTGAAAATCATTGTTTAAAACTAATAACAACACTAAAGCTCTCTGAAAAGGACACATTTGCTATCTATCTACTTGATGATAACTTAATTGTACAAGATATATATTTCATAAATAAAGAATCAACGATTGAAAAATTTGATTTTGTAGATGATAATTTATTTCTTAAATATAATACCCCATCTAATAATTATTCTAGTGAATGGGTTTCCTTATACTTTAAAGATAATAAAATTTCAGTTAAAAATAATCCTAAAATAATATCTGGAGAACTCTGTTATACTGAAGATTACATATATGCATTGAATATCACTTCAGATAAAAAATCATTTTTTAATATGGATATTTATGATTTAGATTATAATCTTATTAGTACTTTAGATCTATCTACTAATAATTTTTATGGTTCTAAAGGTCTTATGTTTTATGATAATAAAAATGAAGTATTAGCATTACCTATAACACTTAAGACCAATCAATTTAACGAATGTTTATTAACAATCAAACAGAATGAATCTGGAGAATTCACTGTGAATCTCATAACGAATTTTGATATAGAAACATCATCTATCAATAGTAATTATATTGATCAAATATCGGAGTATATAACAATCAACGGAGATTATCTTTATACCATTTCTCCTAACTTCATTAACGTCTATGATTTAAAAAATAATACTTTAATAAATATAAAACCATTGTAGGGGACTGTCACCACCCGAGTTAACTCTAAATCACTCGAGTTAACTCTAAAAATGACTATTGAAGGGGGCTAACGCGGCAGCGTTTTTTGTGTGGTTCATAGAAAATTTAATGATATTTTAACCCAAAATAAGCTCTATAATTAAAAAACGGTGCACTTTAATAAGCCTTTGATATTAAGGCTTTTTTTATTTCAAAAGTTTTTTAAATTTTAAAATTATGCACCCTTTTTAAGTGAAAAAAGATGTGTTCCAGTTCTATCTGACTGAATTTTATTATGTAGCTTATTTATATTATGTGCCATTGCTAATAGAACACTTTCTGCCAAAACATTCTTTTTACCTTTACTTAGATATCTACGAAATCCCATATCCTGTTTTATCTGTGCAAAAGAGCCTTCGGCCTGAATACTTCGATTCATTCTCAATTCGCAGCCTTCTTCACTTACAATTCTTTCAAGATTTTCTTTGCGAAGCATGTTGAATAGCTTTGAAGTTTCAAGATTTTTAACTCTTTCTTCTAGTGGTGTTTTTCAGTTATGTCCTTTTATGCATTTGCTCTTGTAAATACAGTTACTGCAGTCCTCAGAAGTATAAATTGTTTTTTCACTTACATAGCCTGTCTTACTTTTTCTTTTTACTATTTTATTTACTGTTAGTTTCTTATTATTTTTACAAGTATAATAATCACCAAATTCAGTATAATCCATATTATCTATTCTGCTTATATCATTTTTATATTTCCTTGTTTTTGATATTTCATAATTTGCTGGCTTAATATATGATAATTGTCCATTCTCTTTAACATAAACATAATTTTCTTCACTCTCGTAACCTGCATCCGCAACAATTTTAAAATACTTAAAGTACAAGAAATCCTCCATGCTTTTTATAAATGGAATCAATGTTGTTGTGTCCGTAGGCTGTGGGCCAACAGTAAGCCATACTATATATTCAGAATCTACTCCATGTTGAACATTATAACCTGGTTTTAACTGACCATTTTTCATAGCATCTTCTTTCATTCTCATAAAGGTTGCATCTTTATCAGTCTTGGAATAGCTATTACGTTTACCACAGGTATGGATTTTTTGTGTATATTCTTTTAACTTACCAAGATACTCCTCAAGTTTTTCAATGGAACGTTGAATAGGAGTTTTTCTTTTGCCACATCCATGTACAAATTCTATATTTCTTTCTTGTTTCAATGCATATAGCTTCTTGCGTAGCTTTTTTACATGCTTTATTTTTACCTTGTTCTCGTATACAAGCTTTATTCCATACAGTTCTTCACATTCAGCTACTAAATCAGCTAATTTAGAAAGCAATTTCTCCAAATTTTTCGAAACTGCTTTTTTCCAAACGAAAGTATATTTGTTAGCACATGCCTCTATCTTTGTACCATCAATAAATATAGCATCTCCTAATATTTCTCCAATCTCATAAAGGAAATTTGTCATTTCAGCCATAATTGTTTCTGAACAGGGAGCAAAGTGAAGACTACGAAACCTTGCAAAGGTAGAATGATCTGGTACTGGTGAACCTTCTAAAAGGTACATGAAATTAACATCTCTTTTGCAGGAGGTTTCCATTTCCCTAGAAGAATAGCTATGATTCATGTAAGAATAAAGTACAATCTTCAGCATCTGACGAGGCGTAGCCTGATTTTCCCTTAATCGGGAATAAGTCGAATATAAATCTGTTAAATCCATCTCCTCTACAAACCGACTTAGCAAACGCACCGAATCATTATTTGGAATCATGTACTCAATATTTAACGGAAGTTTTAATTGATAATTTCCACGATTTGAAGTATAATTTTTATGTAAATTAATGTATTTAGTCATATATTAATTTTACTATAAGTCTTTCACTCTTTCGAGTGGGAGACTTATTTTTTTACGAAAAAAACTGTCGCACTAATTATTTAGTGCGACAGCCCCTTCAAAGTTATTTCAATATCTTTAAATTTTTTTAAGTTTAAACAAATCCTGTTTATTTTCAAGTTATACCGATTGTAGTCCTAAATCTCTTCCTTATTTTGAATTGATTTATTTCCCATTGCACTTTCCACAAAGTTCTTATATACCTCTCTTGAAGTATCTCTAGTAAAATAAGATAATATTTTATCGTTCTCTATTAACTTTTCTTCTTTTATACCTATATACATTGAATAACTGCTCCACTTATATTCTTCTGGTTTCAGTACCATATTAGCTCTTACTGGATTTAGATGTATATATCTACTTGCTCTTACAGCATATTTACCACTGTCTATAACTTCTGAAGCATATCTGTCTTGAAATAAATGACCTACATAATTGTATTTATTGTTAAAATATCTAGCATAATATGAGTTTAATCTACTCATAAAATACTTAATATGTTTCTCGTGTGTTTGGATCTGTAAATGAACATGATTTGTCATTAAACAGTAACAAATGATTTCATATTCATTATTATAATATTCCAACACTTCTTTTAATATTGTTAAATATACTTCATAATCCTCTTTAAATCTAAAAATATCATTTCTACGATTTCCTCTTGATGTAATATGATACATAGCATTAGGAAACCAAATTCTATTTTTTCTCGCCATTTTATATATTCCTTTTTTATTATAGAGATTCCAAGTTGAAACTAAACTTATACATACTCAAAACTCATTGAAGCGCTGCGATTTTGAGATATGTATAAATAAAGTTTAACTATTCAATCTCTATAAATATTATCCACATTTAAGCTTTTTAAACTAAATAAACTATCAGCAATATATACTGATAGTTTATTTGGACATCTTCTGTTATTTTTACTTTTCTCGAGTAGTTTCCATTATTTTCGGGTGGTGACAGTCCCCCTAATAAGCATTCTTGTTAATAAATCCACTGACAAAGGTCATAAAAAATATCTTCAAATCAAATCCAAATGTCCAGTTTTCAATGTAATATATATCATGTTCAATTCTCTTCTTAATAGATGTATCTCCTCTAAATCCGCTAACTTGAGCCCATCCTGTAATTCCAGGACGTACATGATGCTTTATCATATATTTAGGAATTTCTTCTTTAAACTTATCAACAAAATATGGTCTTTCAGGTCTTGGACCAATTATGCTCATGTCACCTTTAAGGACATTAAAGAATTGAGGAAGTTCATCAATACTTGTTTTTCTAATGAAAGATCCAAACTTGGTTTTTCTTGGATCATTTTTAGTTGTCCATTCCACCTTCTCATCTTCGTCTTTCTGCACATGCATCGATCTAAACTTGTACATATTAAAGTTATTCTTATTAAGCCCTACTCTTTCCTGTTTGAATAATATTGGCCCTGGTGATGTTATTTTTATTGTAACAGCAGTGAATATTAATACTGGTGACGTTAATAATAAACATACACTACTAACTAATATATCAAAGATTCTCTTAAAAAATTTATTCATTATATTATCAAGAGGTACATATCTAATATTTATAATTGGTAAGCCATCAACCTCTTCTACATATGGTTTTGCAGGTAGATATCTATAGTAATCAGGTATTATTTGAGCTCTAACACCATTCTTTTCACAAACATTTATTAACTTCTCTAATTTATCAAACTCACTTGTTTTTAATGTAATAAAGACTTCATCTATATCACATTTATTTAGAATGCTGTTCAAGTTCTTCAACTTTCCTATAACAAGCTTTGAATATCTCGAGAAATTATTGGATTCACTCTGTACTTCAATAGCCGCTGCAGCCTCTTCAATTGCTTGTTCAATTATTTCATTAGTTATTGGGTTTTCTTTTTGTGAACTCTTAGGATATTTCATATCATCCAAAATTCCAACTACATTATATCCCCAGTATTTGTTTTTACGAATTCTATCTATAAACTCAACTGTCTGCACACTATAACCTACTAATAATACATGTTTAAGATTCTTACCTTTTCTTCTCATTCTTCTTAAAATATATCTTATAAAGCCTCTTTCAAAGATTGTAACTAATACATTTATAAAGAAAAACATAAATAATACTTTTCTAGAATAGTGAATTTGTTTTAAAATATATAATCCTAATATAATTGTTAGTATACCTATAATATTGGATTTCACCAGATTAAAAAACTCTTTATGGACTGAACTAATTCGCTGTGGTTTATAGAGATTGAATATATAGTACAAAAGAAGATATACTGGAATTATTATGATGCCCAACCTCAAATATTCTTGATACCCTATATACCAGCCTTCATATCCACTACCAATATTAAATCTAATGAACCATGCCATAGTCATGGAAAATATTATACATAAGGAATCTATGATAACTCCTGTTATATTCAGTGCTCTTTGGTTCTGTTTGATCATAGTCCTTCCCCCTAAAAAATACTTCATTAATATGATACCATAAATATAGAGAACAAAGAATAGAGAATAAAGAACAAATATGGATAACATTCTTCATTCTTCATTCTTCATTCTTCATTCTTCAGAATATCTTAAATTAACTATAGGTATAAAACCTATCTATTTATTCTCTACTATATTACTTAGCTTAAAAAAGTTAATCATTAAACTTAAGGTAAGTTTTGTTATGATCCCTATATATACGATCCCAGTAACAATAAAGTTATATTTCTTTACATAATGTTTATTATAGAATTGCAACATAGTCTTATGAAATTGATATATAGTTTTATACTTTCGCTTTTTCTTACTACTTTGACCTTTTAGGTGAATCATCTCAGCTTCAGGGTAGTATATGATTTTCCATCCAGCTGCTTTAATCCTGTAACACCAATCAATATCCTCAGCATACATAAAAAAATCATCATCTAGTACTCCTACTTTATCTATTACTTCTCTCTTTACCATCATAAATGCACCTGTCAAAGCATCTACTTCTCCTATTTCATTATCATCTAAATAAGTCATTCTATATTGCCCGAATTTCTTATTCTTAGGATAAAGCTTATCCAATTTAAGCATATAGTATAAGGATGCAGCAGGTGTAGGGAACCCTCTTTTACATGCATGATCCAGTTCTCCGTTATTTAATAAGATTTTAGGACCAAGAGCACCTACATCATTCTGTTGATTTAAATACTTCAAACACTTTTCAATGCAGGCTTCTTTAACTATTGTATCTGAGTTTAAGAGTAAAATATTTCTTCCTTTACTCTTTTTGATTGCAATATTATTTGCTTTCGCAAATCCTAGATTGTCATTATTAAATATTAACTGTACTCTATTATCACTTTCATATATATCCTTAAAAAACTCTATACTTCCATCAACAGAAGCATTATCCACTAAGAAAATCTCATATTCTATGTTAATAACAGTTTTTTTCACTGAATCAATCGTTTGTTTTGTTAGTTCTTTTGTATTGTAATTTACTATTATTATTGATAGTTCCATATAACACCTCAACTTATAGTTATGAATTCTTATTATATTATAATATAAAAACTAGCATTATTCATGCTAGTTTTTATATATTTAGTAACATTCATTATTCCAATTATTTAAGAATTTCTTATAATTTATATACTTTTATAGGTAGCTTATTGTTCTCAAATACCATTCTTTATTAATAGTTTAATTTTAAATATATCTTATACAATATATATTTGATAGAATTTATAAATAATTGAACTTGTATTTTAAAATAATTAATTATATTTTTAAATCTGAACTTTGTTTTTTCTATTTTATCTAATGCTTTAATCCCTTCCAATGCTCCCTCTCTATATTCTTTCCCATATCCCCTTATAATAAAAAACAAATACTTTATTATAAATCCAAGTATCAGAAATGGCAAATTAATTATCAACTGAACTAAGGGCATATTCTTGTACGGTACATATATATTATTTCTTGCTGCTAACTTAACTTTAAATGAATTATACTTACTTCCTGTAGTTGCACTTCCAATGTGATATATTTTAGCATCAGAGCAATAAACATTCTTATACCCATGAATTTTTGCTCTATAACTAATATCTACATCCTCCATATAAGCAAAGAAGTTTTCATCAAAATAACCTATTTCTTCAAATACTTTTTTTCTATAAATAGCTGCACCTGCACATGAACTAAACACACTTCTACTTTTAGTGTTAGTATTAATACGCTGTCCATCTCCTCGTTTCCAAGCCCATCCTAGTATTGAATATTCATCCCCAGCATCATCAATTTTTTCTTTTTCATTATAACGAATCATTTTACTGCATACTGAAAATATTCTAAGATCCTTTTCAATACACTTTACTAGCTCTTCAAGCCAATTAGATTCTGCTACTGTATCGTTATTTAGTAACACTACATATTCTGCTATTGATGCTTTTATACCTTGGTTTACTGCCATACTAAATCCTGTATTAACTGTATTTTTTATTAAGTTTATTTCAGGATAGTTTTCTTCTATTATTTTACTACTATCATCTTTTGATGCATTATCTACTATTATTAATTCGTAGTTTTTGTATGTTTGATTATATACAGAATCTATACATTGTTTTATATATTTTGCTCCATTAAAGTTTGGAATTATTATTGATACATCCATTATTTTTCCTCTTATTAGTCAATTTTATTACTTTAATTATATCACATTTTATAACATACTAAATAATTTTAACGAAATAGTATAAAATTTGTTATTACCTATTTCTATCGATACTCCTTAAAAAATTAAAAGTATTTTTATGATTAAATATTATAATAGTATATTATATACATCTCATTTTTACTATATATTGTTTAACATTGAAAAATAAATCTTCAAAATCTATAATAAAAACCCAAAATCAATATTCAAGTTTCCACGAAGGTATCTAAAGAGCTTTCAATACGTTTAATAAGTCCTTATTCTTAAATTTAAAATAAACTTACTTTTCAAAAGGAATGATAGTTATTTTTTATAAATATTACTATATATTACTCCTCCTATCACTGAGGTAAAAGGTGCTACCATTATAAGTCCAAAACTACCTACTAAAGTGTGTAAAATTTCAGAAGAAACATATTTTATATTTATAATATTTACGAATGGAGTCCCTTGAGCAATAAAAGTCATCAATAAAGCTGTATATCCTCCTGAATAAGCCAATAATAGTGTTGTAGTCATAGTACCAATGATAGCTCTAGAAACATTTATGCCTGATTTTATTAATTCCATACAATTAATATCAGGATTCTTTTCTACTAATTCGTTTAACGCTGATGAAATATCCATAGCTACATCCATAACAGCTCCTGATGATGCTAAAAATATACCAGCTAATAATATACCTGTTATATCAATATTAGCAAAACCAGAATACAAAAGTGTCTCTGCAAAAGGAATTACAGACCCATGTATATTAAATCCATTACCGAATATTAAAGCCAAAATACACGTTAATAATTCACCTGATAATGCTCCGACAAAAGCGACTACTCCTTTTTTCGTAAATCCAGCAACAAGAAATATTATAACAAAAGACAATATTATAGCAACTAAAATAGAAACAATTATAGGGTTATATCCTTTTAAAAAGCTTGGTAGTAAAACTTTCCATATAACCAATATTGAAAAAACAAAGGATAAAATAGATTTAATGCCTGTCCATCCCGCTAGAATTATTAAACAACAACAAAATAATATAATTAAAATTAGCTCAATATTTATTCTATAATGATCAATAATATTCACACTAAGCTCATCATTTTTAGTTAATTTAATTACTAATAGTGCTGAATCTCCTACTTTAAAATATTTATCGAACTCCATCTGTCCTATTAACATATTTACACTTTCAACCATTCTCCCTTTAAAAGGTTTATCTTTTATACTTAATGTAACTCTTTGTTCTCCTCTTTTAACTATACCTTGAATTATTACATCACTATTATCTACCTTTATTACTTCACCTTTACATCTATATATATTTTCCTCATTATTAGCTTTTTCATACCCTGTAGGTATAAAAAATAAAACACATATTACTAGCACTAATATTAAAACAAATATTTTTGATAACTTAGAGTCTTTTTTAAAATTCATCTTGTTTTATTCCCATTATATTAATCAACTTTTTAGCTATTTCCGTGTTATCATAATATCCATTAAATTCTTCACTTTGTATACCTTGAGCATATATTGGTACAGGTACCCCTGTATGTGAATAAGACGTCCAAGATATACCTGCTTTTTGATTTAGAATATGAGTAACTGTTACTGTAAAAGGATCATAGCTATTATAATTTAACATGTAATCATAATCTCTATTTCTCAATTTCTCTTCTGTAATGCTTTCTTTAAAAGCTTCCCTTAATCTACCTATTTCATAATCATCTAATACCATTAAATCATCATCACTTCCTGTAGTTTTCAAACCAAAATATTCTTCAACTAATTTCATTACTTCATGAAATTTTGTATTCTTTTTATTTAATTTTACGTATTCTTTTATAATATTACTAAATTCTTCATAAGAATTTTTTTGTTTGAATAAAACTTCATAAAAATTACTATATTTAGTTCCAGCAAACCCCATAGTTATTCCTCCAGTTTCGTGGTCTGCAGTAACAACAATTAAAGTATCTTCAGGGTGTTTCTTATAAAAATTTATAGCTTGATTTATAGCTTCATTAAAAGAAATAATTTCATGGATCATTGTAGCTGCATCATTAGCATGACAAGCCCAGTCTATTTTTCCTCCTTCTACCATCATAAAAAAACCATTATCATTTTCAAGTAACTCTATCCCCTTTTTAGTTAACTCGGATAACGTTAATGTATTTTCTTTACTATCAATTGAATATGGAACAGTTCCATTTTGAAGCACCTCTCCAGTAGCTAAAATTTTATTATTATTATTATTATTAAGTATCATAAATTCTTCCTTGGCCTTTATGATTTTATACCCTGCATTTTCTGCAATATTATAAATATCATCTTGACCTTTACTATGTTTTGTTATTTCTCCCCCTGCAAAGTAATCAAAGTTAGATTCAACTAAATCTTTCCCAATTTCATAATAATTACTTCTTGATTCATTGTTTGAATAAAAAGCTGCAGGAGTAGCATGATTTATAGTTGTTGTTGTAACAATACCAACTTTCATACCCTTCTCCTTAGCTAATGTAGCTATGCTTTTAGTTAATGTACCATCAGGTGTGATCCCAATCATTCCAGAATTTGTTTTATATCCACTTGCTAATGCAGTTCCAGCTGCTGCTGAATCTGTAATAAATGAATCAGCTGAGTATGTTGTAGCTATTCCTTGAGCTTCAAATTGGGTAAAAGCAAATCTTTCTGCTCCAATATTTCCTTTTAAAGTCCCCAAATAATTCTCTGCAGTAGAAATTTGTGTTAATGAATTTCCATCTCCTATAAAATAAAACACATATTTAGGTTTTTTAACTTTTTGAACTATGTTTTTTTCAATTGGAACTTCCTTACTTGTTTGAGCATCTATTTTTGTTGAATCTACTACTATTATTAGTGTTAATATAATACATATTCCTAATAGCATACTTAATATTTTAGTTTTAAACATTAAAGTTCCACTCCTTTTTCCTTAGTTATTAACTGCTTTTATTAAAATTTAGTACAAATATATTGCTTTTTATTTACTTATAGCCTCAACAAAAACTAAATATAATGGTAATTAAATAATTAACCCCTTATTACATATTTATAAGTATAAATTTTGATATTAATAAAAAAATTTGTATGAATTTTATGAGTTAACATGTAATTTCTATTAAAAGGTATAAACTCATAATTAACCTTAAACCTTTTAGAAAAAAACTGCCAAAAACACTTTTTTTTGGCAGTTTTATAGGCACTCAAGCTGTTCCAGCTTGCTTGCCTGTCTAGTTTTATTCAACTCTTGCTATATCCTATTACTTTACTCATTATCGTAAATAAATTGTTCAAGATCCATCATATTAGACAGATAATAAGTAGACTTTTCAATCATTAAGTCATTATTAAATCCAAAAAACTCTATACCATTATGAATTGCTGCATCATAGTCGTTTATTGAATCACCAATCATAATAATTTCTTCATTATTCAATTCGCAATTATTCACTATATCACCAACTAGTATATTCTTATGCTTAGGTGATCCAAAAATTTCATGAAAGTAATTTTTTATTCCTAAATTTTGACAAAGATATCTTAATTCTTCTTGATCGGATCCAGAAGCAACATAAAATTTTAATTTGTTATTATATTTCTTAATAAAATCTAATGTACCTTGAATCAAGTATTTCTTATTAATTAACTCTTTTCTCATAATTTCAGAAAATTCATCCGCTATTCTTTGAACTTCAAGTTCAGATATTTCCTTATTAAGTAATTCATTATAAAAATATTTAATCTTATGGTATCTCGATAGCCCCATATTAGTTTGATGATATGCCATTATTTTTGCTGTCACTTCTTCGTTATGCCCTCTAAAAATATACTCAAAACCTTTATCTCTTACCTGCATTGAATCAATAATCACGCCATCAAAATCAAATATAATACCTTTTAACTTTTTTTTATTCATCTTTATTTACCTTTCATATAAATAAATTTCTATTTAGTAAAAATAAATTTTGCTAAAAATTTCTTTTTTCACATCTTTTGAAAAAGAATCTTAAAAGCTTTAACTTAATAATTCTTTATTTTTAAAATAACTTATAATACATATTTCCTTATAACCTTTATCATCCTTTACCTATGACTACCTTCTATCTTAGCGAATAGCTTGTCTAGTAAACCTACTTGTTCAAATTAAAGAAGCTGCAATTTGTTTAATACTTTTATTTTCACTTTCCTTATCTGACTCATATAGTGAATGTGTAATAAAGTTAATATTTATTTTTTCAGAATATTCTTTTACTATATTTGTTATAGATTCGTTCATTTCTAATAACACTTCTTTGTCTAGTTCTGTCTCTAAGTTTTTATTAGCATAGTGCTTATTAGTACTTGTTTCGAACCCATCAAACCCAGCAATTTGAACATCTTTAATTTCTGATTTTATTAACAAAGCAATTAACATTAAAGTTGCATTATCGCTTACAGAATTCTGATTATTTGTTAAATCACTGTAATTAACTCTATAAGTATATTTACCAATATTAGTACTGATATTAGATGTAATAATTATATCAGTTTTAATATTTTCATTTACTCCTGAATCATTAAATTTCTGGAACCTTTTACTATTACTAAAAAATATAATGTTAGGTTTGATTCCATTACCTTTAAAATTAACTGAAATAATAATTGGTTTATTCTTTTTAACATATTCTTGTATCTTAAAGCTTTCCTTTTTAAGACTACTTCCTGGAGCTAAAATTAACAATTTACGTTCATTAAACAGTTTTTTAAGTTTTTCAATATCATAACCATCATCAATATTGTGCTCTTGATATTCTGTATACAATTTACTAATATATTGTTTATCATATAACTCTTTTTTTGAACCTTCTATGCTTCTCAATATTTCTCCAATAGACTTTACTGGTAATGTTTTTTTGTTCATCAAATATGCTGCGTAATTAGGATGACAGTTATTAGTTGCTGCAAGATAATATGGAACAGAATATCCCCATGAATATTTTTCTTTGATATCTTTAATTAAGTCATCAACAATCTCTAGCAAAAAATCTATATCATAATTCTTATTTTTAATAGAATTCAGATATTCTGCTATCAATTCAGAATTCAAATTTCCTGCCCCTCTTCCCATTCCATATACAGATGAATCAATAATTATATCTCTTTTTGAATGTATATCTATTAACTCTTGTGCATTAGAAAATGATAGCTGAAGATTATTATGTGAATGAAATCCTATAGCAATATCCTTCGTCAAGTTGTTATCTATAAGGTGAAACATTCTTAAAATATCATTTTTTTTCATTATCCCTAAAGTATCGACCATATAAAATGCATAAGGTTTTATTGTATTTACAACTTCGATAATTTTTAATAACCTTAAATCTGTATAACTAGTAGTTCCTACTGGTTGTACATATACTTTGTATCCCTTTTCCTTAATTTGTTTACAATATTCAATCGCTTCATCAGCCTCGTGCTCATGAAAAGTAACTCTAATTCCATCTATTGAACTACCATTATTAAATTTAAGATTATTAATATCTAAATTTCCATACCGTGTCATTGCAACAAATTGTGATGTTCCTCTATCTTTAGGCAATAAACTTTCTATCTGCTCTATATTACTAAAAAAACTACATTGTCTTTCATACTCTATATCTTCTAAAAAACCACATTCTATAATATCTAAGTTAGCTTTTGCAAGTCTTGATAGTATACTTTTTATATTTTCATATCCAAATCCCCAATTATTTACATATCCACCATCACGCAACGTACAGTCTAATATTTTAATAATACTCATTTGAATTTCTCCTTATATCATTTTAACACTAGTCATTATTAATAGTTTGAAATATTGCATTTGCTATAAGAAAATCCTCTTTATCATTAATATCAATACTTTCTATTTTAGATAGTTCAACAAAGTATGGTCTTTTACCTATCCTCCTATTTTCATTGATAATCAACTCTTTGGAATAGATAAATAACCCGCACGTTTCAGCATATATTGGTGGTAAGTCTTGTGTTCTAGGAATATCTATTAATGAATAATTAAATGGTTTTCCATCTTTCCAAAGAAACTCATATAATCGATGTACACCAACTGCTGAATCAAATTCCCCACTTCTTACTTTACTTACACCTTCTTTAATACTATCTGGTTCAATAAATGGAGCCGTGGTATGTGTTAATACATAAAAATCAGCATCTACATCTTTAGCAAATGATGATAACACCTCATTAAATGGTGTGCTTGATTCGTCTAAATGCTTACTTCTTTTTAAAAACTTTACTCCATCAACAATATAATTCGTTATCTCCTCATCACTACAATAAACATATATCTCATCAATATTTTCTACCTTAAGAAGTGTCTCTTGTATATATGAAGCTAGTGGTTGTCCATTTTCAAAAGTCATTATATTTTTATTAGGAAGCCTCTCACTATTCATTTTAATTGGTACAAACGCTACAACTTTCAAAATTTCCCCTCCTTAAAACATCATTTATTTATTAAAGTCTCTAAAAAATTAAAAACTATTCACTTTCTCTCTTAATTCTGATTCTAGCTTAATATAATGTTCTAATCTCTTTTCTGTTGCTTCTAGTATACCTTCCAATATTTTTATTTTTAATTTATCTTCTGACATAGTATCTACGCTCAATTCTTCGTTAGCATTTTCTAATATTTTTTTAAATTCTATTTGGTTTATCATATTTCTAATTTCACTCCTTTTTGAATAAATAAATATTTTTTCTAATACTTCTTCATCTTCTTTTTGTAAGTTTTTATACTTAATTTCAACTGCTACTAATTTTCCAAACACATCCTTATTTGGATAATTATAAAACGCATATTCTTTATTTGAATTAATAAAAATTACGATAGATTGTTCATCTATTGCCTCTAAAAAACAATTAATATCTTCAAATGAAACTGAACTATTAATATTATAATCATCGATAATAATAATACTTTTATTTGATATCTGACTTAAATCATCAACACTTATAATATCATGGTTTGTTTTTATATCTGTATATTTCGTTATATTTTCCAAAAGTAATCTATCTGAATTAATTTGATATATTTTACAATCTCCCTTTAATTCACTGATCTTCTTGATAGCACAATAATATCGATGTACCATATTAAAGTTTTTTTCAAATTCCATTGAAAATCTTATGTGTTTCTCAAAAAAATCGATTAAATTATTTATTGCAGTAGAGGTTATAGTCATTACTGCTTCTGGCCTCTCATTAAAAACAAATGGTATTAATTCCGATGGAAATTTAGTTTTAATAACATTTGATTCTGGAAATAATACATCGTAATACATCAAATCATCTGGATGTGGTTTAAATACTAAATTATAACCTTGTGCAAAATAATCAACAACCACTTGATATATTTTTTTTTGTTCTTCAAAAGACATAATACCTAAGTTAGCAAAGTGTTGAGTTAATATAACAATTGAATTTTTTTCAATTAATATTTTCTCATTAATACCAAAGAACTTTATAACATCGTTTATAAAACTATTATCAACCTTTGTCATTTCTTCTACTAAATCAAAATGCTCAAGCTTTTCATCACAATACCCTTCAACTTGAGTATTTAAATTACATATTTTCTTTACAATTAAATCATTTTTTCCATTGTACAAACCGTATTCTTTACATATTTTGTGTTTATTTAAGAATAATCTTTCTTCAATATTTTCTACAATCTCGGGTCTGCTAATCAAACCACTAGCATCCTCTAAATAAGTAAATTCAATCTCATTTGCTATTAAATAAATACCAAAGAAATTATGGGCACACCCAACAATAATATCCGAAAACTCCTCAATTTGAATATTGTTTCTATCTAAAAATTCATTAAATACTATATTAGTATTTTCTATAATTTTATTTCTATCTTTCATCAGTTCTGAATTACTAAACATATATACTTCATCGAAAAAATCGCCTTTCAATTTCATATAATGTGGATATTTGTCCTTAATAAATTCAGATAAAATAATAACACAAGTTTTATCTTTATTATAAACCTCTCTATGCACCATACAATGTAATAACTGATATGTTGAAACTACATGATACAAAATCATAATAATCACTCCTTAATTTATATATTTGCTTGTTCTAAAATATCTGTTAGTTTTTCAAAAACCTGATTTTCCGTATCTGCAAGAACTCCTCTAGAATATAATACATCACCAAAATATTTCTTGATAAAACTAATATCTTTTATTATCATTCTAAATGGTAAATAAGCATCATATCCAGTAATATTAAATAGATACTCATATTCTGAAAATGTATCGTTATATATTTTCACAAAATCAAATATACCTTTATGAATCTTTTCCGTAATCTTATAATTTTCAATTTCAGGCACATCAAAAAGCAATTTATAACCACTTTCATTTTTCTTGAAACCTGCAAACGAAGGATAGCGAGCTTGTGTAAACAATTCAAAAAATATATTATTAGTACCTTTATTGGTGTTCGAATGCCAATCATATAAATTTCTATTATACATCCTAGAAAATATATAAGGCTCTGTTTCATTTTTCATGATTTGATTAATGTTCGCCGTGTGGTTCCAATATCTACTGGCAGCTACTAAACTATACACTTTACAATCTAAATTCCATTTTTCTTCAATTAAATACTTAATACCTGCCCCTCCAGAACCAATCCATCCGACATCAACAACCGCGACTCTTTTACTTCCTTCAATTGCTTTTTCAAAGTACTCTTTAACAATTTCATTTTCCTCAGATAGTTTTTCAACAACAATTTCCCAATTATCCACAAAAAATTGTTCAACTAACTTCACATTCCCTTTATGAACAATTTCATCTTCATTTAAATTATATTTTGATAATAAACTAATCATTTCATCCAAATCTAATGATTTTAATAAACCTTTCATTGTAACTTCCGTTACCCCTAGTGCTTTATGTAATACCATTCGCGTTAAAAAGTCATCTCGATTTTTATCTATTGTATATTTAGTATTAGCTATTCTTGACCAATAGACATATTCATTTTTCATATCTTTATAAAGGAAATTGAAAACCTTTTGATAAATATCTCCATCTCTAGATAAAAATAAAATTTTATCTATATTATTTTTTTTAGCATAATCATAAATCCATTTACAGTAACCCAATACATACAGCCCTCCATATATGAAACCAAATTCATAATGCGGTGAATATTGTTTTATCCCATTATGTAAATGAGTATTAATTATACCAGAGTATGTTGATCCTATTAATTCAGACATACCATCAGCCCTATATTTATTTCCTACCTCATGAACATTATTATAGTGTTTTGTTGCAATTCCCAACTCTTTAGCACTTAATATATCTGTTTCGTAATTATCACCCACATGTATTATTCTTGTAGTTTTATCAAATTTTTTCAAAGCCATTTTAAATAAAAATTTATCCCTCTTACTACAATTGCTTTCACTCGAAACAAAAACCTCCTGAAAACCAGTATAACCTGATTTTTCTAGTAATTGTACAATCATATCTTTTGGTAAATACATATCAGAAATTGCTATAATTTTTTTATTCTGTGATTTTACTATTTCAAATACTTCCTTCATATATGGATTAGCAAAACATAAATTTAGTTCTGTTTCTAGTTCAACTTGAACTCCATAATTTTTTTCAATCCCAGTTCTTAATTGAATTAATTCATATATATCGTATATTGTTACTTCTCTATTTCCTTTCTTTATTGCAGCTAAATTACGAGCCTCTCGCTCAGCCTCCATTCTTATAGACATGAAATTAACACAATTATGTTTATCTCCTAATATCATAAATAAATGCTGTGGTTTAGCTAATGGTCTTAACAACAATGTATCAAAAATATCAAAAGAAATTACATCATATGCCATTAACTGTTTTACAAACTGAAGTGGTGTAGGTCGTCTTAAAACTTCTGACTCAGCTCCATCTAAGTATGGAAATTTTGCAATTCTTTTGGAATTATTTTTTTTAGAAGCATCAGTGTTTTCCATTAGTTTCTTAGGAGTATTATTCTGATTGAATTCCGTTCTTTTTTTATTATCAGAAATACTCGAGTTTTGAATCTTTAAAAGTCTATATTTTATATTAAGATTTATAATATAAGTCCACGATTTAATTTTATTTTCTTTTTTTTCACTATGTGCCCATTTATACATTTGGTAATCCTTCAATATATGTGGGTTTTTTTCTATTAACTTATAAAAAATAAAATCTTTAATTTTATGTCTCATGATACACCTCTCTGATATTCTAAATTATTATTTAATACACTTTAATTATCCTTAACTACAGATATAATTTCTTTTAATAAACATTATACTATTACACTTAAAATTACTACTACAATTGACATAAGTGTTTCTTTTATTTTAATAGTAAAGTTATATTGCTATTATATTACTAATTCTACATAACTCTCCTGGGTATTTAATTCAAATAACCTCCCTTTTTAGTATAGAGTTTTATCTTACACTAAAAAAAAGAAAACAGATTCTTTTATTCAGTTATTTCATGCCATCTTACACCTCTTTTCAAAGTTACAAATTCCAATAGTTACGCTTAACTTTAGAAAAAATTTTAAATTACTTATAACTTTTTCTACCTTAATTACATCTCATTCTGTAATATTTCTCTATTAATTATATTAGTATAATTTAATCTCTTACGTAATCATTAAATATATTATTAAGTCTCTTCTGAAACATATATATGATCTATTTTCTAATATCTTAATAAATTTATAACTTTATCACCTTAACTTGCTACCATACCATTTTCCTTTTATTCCTCGTTATGCATTTTTATTATTTAATCTTGATGTCATAGCTATTCTAATAATTTGACAAATCTTAATAATGGCCTTTTTAGGATTCCTAATAGCTTTTTTGGCTAAAATAAAATATTTATTTATTAATTCTTTTTGTACTTTATTAGATAAATTATTCAACTTATCCATTTCATATCTATTAAAGTATCTTCCTTGTTCATCCTTAATAACTATAGCATTTTTCCAAAGATTATATTTTGATTTATTAATATATTTATTTCTAGCTGATAAATACTCATCTGAATCTATGATACTAACATAATCCTTTATATCTCTTGAATTTCCAAATCCAACTGAATTAGAAAGTCGTGAAAACTCAAGCATATCATTAGCATTATAAGAATTTATAAACTTCTTCATTTTACCTAACGAAAACTCTTTACTAATATCATCTATATATTCTCTGTACTCTAATGCTTGTACAAAAATATCTGTAGCCCCTTTTTGAAATTTTTCAATACACTCATATATATATTCATTTTGTTCAACATTTTTAAAATTAGGCACTATTTTCCCACATCCATCATAAGAAAAATTAATTAATGATCCTTCAGGTGCAGAAAAAATCAACTCATACATCATAACGTTATCAATTATAAATCTTCTATTTTTAAAGGGTGCCCCTTTATTAAATGCATACCCGTATGCATTTAACTTAATTTCAGAATAGATATTTTCTACTGTCCCAAAATAATATCCATCAACCTGCTTCCCTACCATTTCCTTTATTGCTACGTGTGTTGATCCTCTCCAGCCTATATCAAATATATTAATTGTATCATAATTATAAATTTCTGTTTCTTTTAAATAAGCTTTTAAGCTCTTTAACTCTTTTGTAAGTACTTCGCTTATATCATTCCAAATATATCTTAAAAATTCTTTAGTATTATCTATTGTTTCTTCATCTACTATTTCATTTAAAGAATTTATATTAAATTTACATAGTATCTCTTCGTATTTTGCAGCTTCCAGACCAATATTATCCAAAATCTCTTTTATTGTTATTTTTTGCCCCAAGCCTGCATTATACGCGGTCAAGGTTTCCAATGCTTGATTTTGGTTTACTTGTAACAAATAAGGATATATATATGCTCTTCTAGATGCATACAGATATTTTGCTTCTGGAATGTTATCATAATACCCCTTCATAATATCGTATAATTTATAAGGAATATAACCATCCCTTGCTAAAAAATAAATATTATCTTTTTCACTTATTAATTCCCTTAACCAGTTCATGAGTCCAATATATATTGGTGATATAATATTTGCTCCAAATTCATACCAATAATCTTTATCGTTCTTTAAATATTTATTGTTAATTTGTATTGCCCGAACTATTGACTCCCCAATAGTGTTAACGTTGTCAATGTTTTCTCTTTCAACTAATTTTTTATAATATAGTCCATGTACACCATTTAATTTAGCATTTCTCACATCAGAATGATAATTATCACCTATATGCACCCATTGCATATTATGATCTATTTGTTCAACTTCTCTAATATATCTATAAATACTTCCTGTAGCCTTTGTAAATTTTAATTCAGATGACATAAACAATCTATCATATTCATTGAATCCTTTTGAGTGTAAAATATCTTCTATTATATTACTAGTTAAATACATATCACTTATTATATATATCTTTTTATTTAATCTCTTTGCTAAATCATATATTTCTTTCATACATTCATTAGCTATTAAAAACTTTTTTTCTACTTCTATCTCTAATTCTTTTAATTCATTTGCTATAGAGCCTAATTTACTCTCAATATATATATATATATCATTCAATAAGATATCTTCATCCTTGGTTCTGCTCCTAGCATCTTCTTCTGCTTTTATTCTTATATTATAAAAATTTATACGTGTATTTGTCCTATTGAAATACGCTCTTTCTACTATCTTAAAAATATCAGTAGGCTTAATTACATTTCTTAACAATAATGTATCAAAAATATCAAATGATACTATATCAACTTCATTTATATATTTTTTTATTTCATTAATCTCTTTAATAGAAGCCATTTTATCCCCCACACTACAAATATAATTTATTTAGTATTCTCTTTATAGTATTTACATACTACTTTTGAGTCACCACTCATCTTTAGCTTTCCAGATTCCAACCACAAAACACTGTCACATAAATTTTCAACTTGTTCTATTGAATGAGAAACAAACAATACAGTAGCACCAGATCCAATCATACTATTTATTTTATTTTCACACTTCTTTCTGAACTTAATATCACCGACAGATAAGGCTTCATCCACAATTAATATATCCGGTTGCGTAATTGTTGCAATTGAAAAACCTAGTCTTGCCTTCATTCCTGATGAATAATTCTTTATTGGTACATCAATAAACTTTCCAAGTTCCGAAAACTCAATTATTTCATTTAGGTGTTCATTTAAGTATTTTTTAGAATATCCCAATATCATTCCATTTAAATAGATATTTTCTCTTCCTGTTAATTCAGCATCAAAACCTGCCCCTAATTCTAATAGTGGTGCAATTTGACCGTTTACATGCACTTCACCTCTAGAAGGTTTAAGTACACCTGCTACAATTTTTAGAACAGTACTCTTTCCTGCACCATTTAATCCAATAATCCCAATCTTTTGTCCTTTTTTAATCTCAAAATCAATATCTTGTAAAGCATAGAACTCTTCATACTTAATTTGTCTTTTTATTGTTTTTATAAAATATTGCTTTAAAGAAGATATCTTTTCTGTTGTCAGTCTATACTTCATTGAAACATCCTGTATTTTAATAATTACCTCATTATTCATATTAAGTCCTCTTTTCTAAATATGGAATATGAATTTATCTTGTTTTTTATAAAAAATTATCAATCCTACCACTAAATAAAATAAAGAATATCCTATGCAAATCAAATGAGAATTTAATAATGGCACATTTTCATATAACATCACTTCTCTGAACATATTTACACATTCGAATATTGGATTTAATTTAACTAGTGATAAATATTTTGAAGGTATAATTTCTGCTGGATAAAATATTGGAGTCATATACATTAAAATCATTAAAATTATTGAGTATAAATGTTCTATATCTCCAAAAAATACTGTTACTGTACATATAATTAGCCCTATTCCAATAGAAATTAATAATATATATGTTATAGGAAAAACAATTAAAAAATTAACTTTTGAAAATTTCACTTCTGTTACTACCATCACAAGAAATAATGGTATTATTGAAATAATAAATGTTACAAATGATGAAAGTACTTTAGATAAAGGAAATAAGTATTTAGGAATATAAACTTTCCTTATAAGCCCTCCCCCTTTAGTAATAGATGTCATACTATACCTTGTAGCTTCTGAGAAAAAGTTATATATAAGTCTTCCTGTTAGAACATATACTGGGAAATTAGGTATGTCTCTTTTAAATAATGCTGAGAACACAATTGTCAATACAATCATCATCAATAAAGGGTTAAGCATGCTCCACAAAATACCCAAAAATGAATTTTTATATTTTATCTTAATATCCCTTTTAACTAATTCCACTAATAAATGCCTATATTTAATAAAGTTTTTAACTTGTTGTTTCATTAATACACCTCAATCTAACAATTCAAAATTCTTGTTATGTTAATTTTTCATTAAAATTACTAATACTCTTAGGCAACATTACTCGCTTGTGTACATCCTCTCATAATACTCCAAATACGCTCCACTAACAACACTCTTCATCCACACTTCATTCTCCAAATACCACTTTATTGTTTTCTCAATTCCAACTTCAAAAGTAGTCTCTGGTTCCCATCCTAATTCTTCTTTAATCTTAGTTGGGTCAATTGCATATCTTCTATCGTGACCTTTTCTATCTTCAACATACTTTATTAAATTATCACTTACTTCTTTATCTACATTATCAAAAACATAGTTTATTATTGTCTTAACTATATCTATATTCTTTCTCTCATTATGTCCACCTACATTATATACCTCACCTAGTCTACCTTTATGAAGCACCATGTCTATAGCCTTACAGTGATCTTCTACATAAAGCCAATCTCGTACATTTAACCCATCCCCATATATAGGAAGTTCTTTTTTGTTTAAACAATTGTTAATCATAAGAGGTATTAATTTTTCTGGAAATTGATATGGACCATAATTATTTGAACATCTTGTAGTGTTTACAGGCATTTTATATGTATCATAATATGCTTTTACCATTAAATCAGCTGAAGCTTTACTTGATGCATATGGACTATGAGAATCTAATGGCGTAGTTTCAATAAAAAACCCGGTTTCATCCAATGAACCATAAACTTCATCAGTTGATACTTGAAGGTACTTCTTACCTTTTTTATATTCATCATCACCTATAAGCCAATTTTTTTTAGCTACATTAAGTAAATTAACTGTTCCTAAAACATTTGTTTTAACAAATACTTCTGGTTCTTTTATACTTCTATCAACATGTGATTCAGCTGCAAAGTTAATTACATACTCAATATCTTCTTCACAGAATATTTCTTCTAATAATTCCTTATCACATATAGACCCTTTAATAAACTTATATCTCTCATCTACAGTGATACCGTTCAAATTGTCGAGATTCCCTGCATATGTTAATAAATCTAAATTTATAATCCTATAATTAGGATATTTTTTTCGCATATATCTTATAAAATTAGACCCAATGAACCCTGCTCCACCAGTTACTAATAAAGTTTTCATTATCATTCCTCCCTATAAACAAAAGGTAAGTCCTGTTCTCTCAATAACTTCTGATTTTTATCTTTTTCAGATAATAAAATTTCTTCTATTCCTTCAACTGGCCACTCTATCCCTATATCAGAATCATTCCATTTAATACCTCCATCAAACTCTGGAGCATAATAATTTGTGCATTTATAATTGAATACTGCCTCTTCAGACATTACTAAAAACCCATGTGCAAATCCTTCTGGAACATAGAATTGTCTCTTATTTTCTTCTGACAGAATAATCCCTTCCCATTGTCCATATGTTGGCGACCCTTTTCTTAAATCAACAGCAACATCAAAAACCTCACCTTGGGTTACTCTTACCAATTTCCCTTGCACCTGTTGTGTTTGAAAGTGAAGACCTCTCAAAACACCTTTGGTGGATTTTGACTCATTGTCTTGAACAAAGTCCATGGTAAGTCCAGCTTCATAAAAGGATTGTTTATTATAACTTTCCATGAAGTATCCTCTGCTATCACCATATACTGACGGTTCAACTATATATAAATCTTTAATGTTAGTCTCGATAAAATTAAATTTTGCCATTATTCTTCACCTAAAATCCAATTATTTTTTTATATTCCTATATCTTATTAAACTAACTATCTATAATCAGTCATAGATATTTTATCTATATACATTTTCAAAGCTTCTTTCCACGCTCTCATCTCATCACCAACAGTATTCCTTAACATCATATTATCTAATGATGAGAATATTGGTCTCTTCGCTTTTTGTTTGAATTCGTCTGAAGAAACAGGATTTACTGAGCATGTTATTTCTAACAATCTAATTATCTCACAAGCGAAATCATACCATGTACATTCCCCTCGCCCAGTACAGTGATATACTCCATATTCTTCTGTTGTAGCAATCTTTAAAATATGATAGGCTAGGTCTTCAGCGTTTGTAGGATTTCCTCTTTGATCATTAACAACATTTAAACATCCCTTTTCTTTAGCATAGTTCATGATTGTTTTAACAAAGTTCTTTCCATTATATCCATATACCCATGAAGTCCTTACAATAAAATATTTATTACAAAATTGTTTAACATACTCTTCCCCAAGCCACTTTGTTTTTCCATAAACACTCACTGGATTAGGAACATCATATTCTCTATAAGAAGCTTCTCCATCCCCTCCAAAAACATAATCTGTAGAAATATGAATAAGCTTTGCATTAACTGCTTCACATACTATTGCTAAATTTCTTGCACCTAATGAGTTAACCTTAAAAGCTAAATCTTGATTTTCTTCACATCCATCAACATTTGTATATGCAGCAGGATTAATAACAATGTCTGGCTTAAAGTTAATTAAATACTCTCTTACTTGCTTCAAATTACTAATATCCATTTCCTCTTTACCAATTCCTCGAACTAAAGCTTTATCATAACTTGAATTAATTTTTCCAAGTTCACATTCTTTTCGATTTATTATTCTTAGTATTTGACTTCCAAGTTGCCCTTTACTACCTGTTATTAATATTTTCATTTCTATACCTCTTCGAAATAGTCTTTAATATATACCATCTACTGTAGTATTTTTTATATTAATCCAGCTACAACTTCTTCTATTGATTTACCCTCTTCTTCATTTGCTATCTTAACCAAATATTGTCCATACTCAACCTTCTCTAAAGGTTCTGCAAGTTTAAGCAATTGTTCTTTATTAATAAACCCTTTTCTATATGCAATTTCTTCAATACAAGCAATATACAACCCTTGTCTTGTCTGAACAGCCTCTACGAAATTAGCAGCATCAAGCAAGCCTCTATGAGTTCCTGTATCAAGCCAAGCCATACCTCTTCCAAGTAATTCTACCTTTAATTTACCTCTTCTTAAATATTCATTATTTACAGAAGTAATCTCTATTTCCCCTCTTGCTGAAGGCTTAAGATTTTTGGCTATTTCAATCACATCATTATCATAGAAATACAATCCTGGAACTACAAAATTGGATTTAGGTTCTTCTGGTTTTTCTTCAATTGAAACCACATTATTCTCTCTATCAAATTCCACAACACCAAATGATTTTGGGTTACTTACATGATATCCAAATATTGTGGCTCCTTCTTCTCTATTAGTAGCACTTTCTAATCTTTGACTAAACCTATAGCCATAAAAAATATTATCTCCTAATACTAATGCCACCTTGTCATCACCAATAAACTCTTCACCAATTATAAAAGCATCTGCAAGTCCTTTAGGCTCTGTTTGTACAGCATACTGAATATTCAATCCTAATTGCATACCATCTCCAAACAGATCATTAAAACTATTAATATCACGGGGCGTAGAGATTATCAGAATATCTCTTATTCCAGCTAACATGAGAACAGACATAGGATAATAAATCATAGGCTTATCATAAATAGGCAATATCTGCTTTGATACTGATTTTGTCACTGGGTACAGTCTTGTTCCTGACCCTCCTGCTAATATAATCCCTTTCATGTGATATTAACTCCTTCCTTAGATTACTTTTCTTGAGTATATTTTAGTATTTATTTCCTCATGTTCTATTCCTTATATTGCAAATTAAAATATTCTGAAGCATGAAGAATATCAACAATATTTATTCTTTCTTCTCTCTTCTTTGTTCTTTGTTCTTTGATTTAATTCTCTACCTTCTTCCCCACCAAAACATAACTACCAACTGCACAACATCCCAACATTAAGTAGAACATTGGTGCAACTGAGACTCTATTATCATTGATTATTCCTGTCATAAGGTATGCTACTATTGATGACAGTATCGATAATGTCATGTATTTACTCCATTGTTTCTCTTTATTCTTCCAGCTTGATTTAAATGATGTAAATATTGTTATAATTAATATTCCTAAATATGCTACTAATGATAATATTCCTGAATCTAATGCAACCTGCAGATACATGTTATGGGGCTTGTCTACTATATGCCACATATCATCATATCCATATAACTTTCCTATGAAATCTTGTTGTGGAAAGTTTATTGCAAATGTATCTGGTCCATATCCTAATATTACAGCATTTTTAAGTAAAGGTAAACTTCTAGACCATATATATCCTCTTACTGTAAATAGTTTCTCTTTACCATTAAATCCAAAGCTTTCAACTGGGGTATTCTCTATTACAATGACTTTATTATTAATCATCCTTATGTTATTTCCTATTAACTCATAATGGAAAGCAATCCTACCTTTTCTCAAAGTCATTAGAAGCGTATCATTATTTTTTCCTAAAACCCCTTCGTAATCTTTATATCTCTCGTCTTCTAGATGCAACTTATTTCCATCTATCACTTCGTATTTTAAAGGATTTTTTTCTTCATCATAAATCGTTAGTATACCTTCTTCTATTGATAATACAATCGTTTCAGTTTGAGTTGAAAATCCAACCCAATTTTCTTCATTTATTACTTCTCTAAGTTCTGTGGCTTTAGTAATATCGAACTCATTATTTTTCTCAAATAAACCCTTTACGTTATTACTTATGACTCCTACACTATCCTTTGCCTGCTCTCCAAGTTTTCCATTTAAAACAAAATTTAGCCCTATAATAATAACACATAAACTCACTGCTATTATAGCAGCTTTCTTCCAACTTGGTATAATCATTCTGAAAGAGAAAATGAAAATTATTACCATTCCGAATATTGCTCCTCCAAGTCCACCTCTTGATTCACAAATTATTAATGTATATATTGATATAATGAATACTCCACAGTATAGAAGTTTTGATTTTAGCTTTTCGCTGAATATAGTCATTCCTAATGATAATGGCACTATTAAGGCATAATAGCTTCCCAAATAATCCTTATGAAATAAAGATGCATATACTTGATTACTAAATTCAGCATTTGCTATAAATTGCCTAAGATCTGAATTTAAAATAGTCATTAAAGTTTTCCCAAATTCACTCTGCCATATATTCATTCCCAAATATTGAAATATCCCTATAATAGACATTATAACTGACCCAATTAAAAATGAATTTATTAAAATCTTTATATCTCCTAATTCTTTAATCAATATAATCGCAGATAAAAACACTATAATATATGATAATTGTGTAAACATCCCTTGTTTGGATTGAACAAATCCAAACAATGCCACTTTGCCATTAGCTGAGAATATTGTTGAAGCTATTATCAATAATGCATATACCCCTGCCAAAACAAATATGTATTTCATCTTCTTTATTCTCTCTATAACTTTCTTATCTTTAATAATCCTAAATAGACATATAAATACTAATATAATCGCTGTAATAATTAGTGCTTGGCATTTATATTGCGAAAAAAAGTCAGTCGAATTCTTTGCCCCAGTCCAGTATTTATATAAATCTCCTATTAATATTTCATTTTTAGCTTGTACAATTAAAGGATATACTGTTACCAAAAAAATAAAAGGTATCAGGTATTTCCTCTCCCTAAAAAAAGTTTTCATAAAACTACCTCCTTAATTTCTCATATATATGCTCACTAATTATTTAATTCTACTAAATAATCTATATCACACCACCTATTATTTTAGCATATTTTTTTCCGCTTGTTAATAATTATATAGATTCCGTACTCTTATTTAATATCCTTTTAAGTCAAAAATCATCAAATCTGCTATACTTTACAACTTGAAAGGAGAAGAATTCATTTGAATTCTTCTCCTTAATCTTTAATATTCCATTAAAAAGATAATCTGTTTTGTTATTAATCTCTTTCAAGTTTTTTCAACTTTTTACGGGTGGTGACAGCCCCCCTAATTTGAATCGCTATTGTAAATTATCGTAGGTTTTGCTACACCAATAGGAATCTTTAATTTAACCTGATTGTCTAATGTTATACCATCTATTGTAATTTTTATTGGAATTTCTGCCGGATTTGTAACAGTACCAACAGGCTGATTAACAATAATATTCCAATCTACAAGATTAGTATTCGGTGTAACAGTAAAGGTATAAGTTAACCCCTCATGTACGATAGGTTGAACAATAATATCATTTTCACTATTTACCTGTACTCCTTCTAAAACTATTGTTGCTTTATCACTGCTTGGAGTTGTTACCAAAGTTAAGAACTTCCTAGCTTTAATAGTTATGTCATACTCTATTGTTGTCATTTCTCCGCCTGTTTCAGCATTTGTACATGTAGCTTTTAACTTAAGACGTTGATCTTGTCCATCTGGTCTATTTACAACTCCCATATTATTTGGATCTCTTATATCAATTAAATTTGTAGCTTTTTCTTCACCATTAATATAAATACTCCACACAATATTAATTTTATAATCACCATTTGCATAGTCGTAAGGTGCTCCTGGTATTTTTTGATATCCATATTCTGTTGGTAACCAGATTCTTTCTCTTAATCCTTCTAAATTAGCGGCTGAATTCTTGCTACCATATAACCTTAATTTGTCCAAGAATTTTCTAACCATAAGCGTTTGATCATATATACCTAAATGTTTATCTTCATTTACATGTGGTATACCCATTTGCATCATTAACTCTATAGCTTGATCAACCATAATATCAATTGATCTTTGAGTAATAACATCTTTTCCATTAGGATCTTCAATAATTTTTATCATTGTTTCAATATCTTTTCTTTTTTTCTCTACTGCGTCTCTTTCTATTTCTAGAACCCTATTTTCAGCAATACCTCTCTTTAAATCTTCTTGAACTTGTTTTAATTTATCAAGTTCAACATAAACCATTACTGGTTCTATCTGTTTTACATTACCTACTTCATCTGCAACCCATACCTTATACTTAGCTCTATATGCATTAGGAGAGTTTTTATCATAATAAGGCTTTAATTCATCTGTAGGCAATGGTGTTGTAACTCCACTTAATACAGAAAATTTATATGCTTCGCCTACAGCAACTGCATCTTCAAGCATTTGTACATTATCAAGGTTGTGAGATGACTTGTTATATATATATATATCAGAACTTTCATACCTACTCTGGAATTGAATTGGTTCTCCGCATTTGATATACATAATATCATTTTCAATATTATTCTCTTCAATAACACTTCTTGCAACCACTGGTGGTTGATTATCTACTGTTAGCGTACCATTTGAAACTGATGACACACCTATTTCATTAATAATAACCAATTTGTATTTAATATTTGGTGCATAATATTTACTATTTGCCATTTCAATCCTTTCATCCTCAGTTTTACCATCAGAATAAGGTTGATATTTAAATCCAGTTGGAACCTGTATGTTTCTTGAGCTTCCATCGCCCTCTAGCTTAGTTACATATCCATTTTCAACTGCTTCTTTATATTTTCCTGTTTCACTAAATGGCCATTGTCCATTCTCTTTTAACCATACCTTAGCTTCCTCTAACCATGTTGTAGTAACCTCTCCCGTTGCCGGATTTTTAGTTCTAACTTGGTTAAGCCATGTATTTTTTATATAATTATCATACTCAGGATCATCAAACTTACTTTCCCAAACTGGTATTAGATAAGCTGTCTCTCCTGGTTTTGGTGTAATTTGAAGAGTAATAGTCTCTCCATATCTCTTTGTTTCAGTATTTAGTCCTGGATCATAAGGAAGTCCCTCAGATTTTACTGTTATACTTGCTGGCTCACTAGAAGCCCATCCAATAATATTAGGACTCTTCCCTCTATTATCTGGTGAAGCCGCGTCTGAGTATTTACTTACAAGGAATAAATCATAGTTTGTACCCATTAACAGATTTCCAAAACTATCTTGGTTCATTCTCTCTTTATCTGGATAATTTACTTTATCATCTAGAGAACTATCTTGGTATCTTCTTCCTATCCAAGCTCCATCACTTACAACGTTTGAATCAAATGGAACTAAATTATCTGACTGTAAATTTAGTTGCCTTCCTTTTATTGCCAAGTAAATACGACTCCACTCAACTGTTTTATTCTTTGTTGTTTTCATCTCTTGTATATTAAAGTCTCTACCATCAATTCCCAATCCTACATCATCAATATCTCTCACTGGCAACCTATTGTGATTAGTTATTCCCGGTGCTTCTCCTACTGTAAACTCTGTGCCTTTACTCTCTGCTTTTCCTTGCCTTTTGATGGTTAAATAATATTTCTTTGTTCCGTATCTATCAAGCTCTACACTCTGGAATATCCCCTTATTATGAATACCTTGTCTACTAACTGTTGTAGTTCTTAGTAGTTTTGTTAGATCCTTATCCGCATAGATCTTTAATTCATCTCCCTCTCTTAACTTCGGAGGAATATTCGCCTCATCGCCCTGTACTGGATTACTATAAACCTCTATATATCCATTTCTAGCGCCAGCATTATTAAATATTGCAATTGTTGTTGTTTCATTCAGCATCTCTGAAGGTATTCTCATTGTAAGTTCAATATATTGATTGTATCCTATAAGTTTCCCTTTATATGTTCTCACACCATCTCTAATACCAACATTCTTCTTATCCCACTGAACGACAAATCGTTGTAATCTATTATCACTCATTATTCCTGAAACCTTTGGTGGAAGGTATCTCGCCTCAAGCGTCTCAATAGTATCATTAACCTCATCATAAGGAACAATAACCTTCACATCATCAACCTGTACAACCTTCTTATCACTTTCAACCTTTTGAACTGCGATTGGCCTTATTCTACCATTTGTATCTATAGGAACAGTGTACATTTTTCCTTTACTTACAAAATAAATAGTATTGTAAGCAATGTTTATATATGTAACTGGTTCTAAAGTCAATCTTGTATTCTCTGTTCCATCTGTTTTTATTTTATATAATCTGCTAGAGTCCTTATCATTACTGTAGTATATCCAGTCATCTACCACATTAAAGAAGTATCCTCTATCAAATTTCGAAACTACACTTTTTAAATCTTGAGTTTCTTTTGATCCATCAGTCTTGACCTTTCTTAACTCACCTTTATTATTAGTGTAATATACCCAATCATCAACTACCTGAATGGAGCTTGCGCCTTCATCACTTAACTTCTTTCTATATGTCCCATTAGTATTAACTGAATACACCTTGTAATGATCATTTATGTTACTGTAGTATATCCACTCTCCAACATAATTTAAGAAAAACGCCTCATCTTTTACTTGAGTGCTTATTGGAATTCCATGTTTTTCTCCTTTATTATCTGTAGTTACATCACTACCATCTTTTTTTATTCTTGTTATACGACCATTATCCGAATAATTACTATAATAAATGTAATCTCCTACAATTGTAAGAAATGCAGAATACTCGTCATTAAGCTTCTGATTACTAGATCCATCACTCTTTATTCTATATAGTTTAGCCTTATCGCTATAATTACTATAATATACCCATTCATCCGCAACATTTATATACTGAGCGAAATCATCGCTTATTACACTATGGAATATACCGTTAGTATCATATTTATACAGCCTGTTGCTATCTCCAGTATTATTATAGAAGATATATCCATTTTCATCAGCTGTAACGTATCCATTATTAACTATATTCCCAGCCGAGTTTCCTTCTCCTTTTTTAGGATAAAGTTTAATTTTAATATTATATTTTCCTTCAAAATATGAATTAATAGTCCCTTCTCCTAATTTAGTCATAGAACTACTAAATATTTTGATACCTTCTCTAGCATCAGTAGAAGTATAAATTATTGGTTCGCCAATTTTATAATATAAATTACTATTATCTACCTTGTAATAACATGCACCATCTATCCAATTGGCTTTTTCTACATTCATCACAAGAACTTTATCCGCATTGCTATTTAAATTCACACTTATTTTAACATCAATACTCGGATAAGCAATTTCAAACAATGCCTTATCTTTATTCCAAGCATATAAAGTCTTGTTTCCATCAGCATCAATATACTCCATAGGCTTATTTATATCATATTCTACAGGTTTAGTATTTCCATCTATAAATTTATCCCCTAATATATCCTTCACCTTATCAGTGGCTTGTTCATAAACATAAAATATAGAATGTTCCCCTCTAAGAATATCATTTTTTATCTGAGAATTTTTCACCAAATAATCCATAGAATAAGCTGTATTACCTATTACTAGTATTCCATCTTCATATGGAAGCCCTGCATATAGGTTTCTCACTTTAAATTTTATAATTTTTCCTTCTTTAAGTTCTTTACCATCTTTTCCCTTAATTTTCGGACTTATAATCAACTTATAGTCTTTCCCTTGCACATAACTTTTTACAGGTTTAACATAAACTATTTTCTTATCTTTCTTGTCCACTTCAATCTTAATAGCTACATTTCGATTAAATTTATCTACAACCTTAATATTACTGTATAGTGAATATTTATCCACTTCTCTGCTAAATTTTATCTTCCACTCCTTGTTCATAGGTACACTTCCAGCATCTGTAGTATTATATACATCATTTGCAGCATAACTATCAACATAAATAGAGCTAATGCAAACTATTAAGACTATACTCATTATTAGGTATTTATACACTCTCTTCATATCATACATCCCTCCTACCATATTTATCGAATTTATTCATTGATTCTTAATATGAAAACTTTTGGTAATAGCGCTTTGTACAAAGCACTAGTTAAAAATTTATTACCAAAAAGAATTGATGAAATTCAATCGATTTCATCAACTCTTATTAAAAATTATTCACTTTTGGTATTATTTTTTAAAGACTACCTTGCACTTGCTTATATCAGCATCCTTATCCATAATTCTTTCTGAAGTTAAGTTGAAATTATATACTCTTGCCTTAAATGGATTAACACTTATATTCTCAATATCAAATACTCCTCCAGCAACAAATTTGTCTTCTTCATCTAATACTGTAATAGGAAGTGTGTTAAGCTTAATTGACCTATCCGCCCCATTACATATTACTAATATAATTGAAATCGATCCATCATTTTCTTTTTTGATTCCATATGTTAAGATTTTAACTTCACCTAGATTAATAAGTGACTTTGCTCTTAAAAATTCTTCAAATTCATTACGTACCTCTGAGGATAGCTGTTTTGGAAATTCTTCATATTCAACCTTAACTGTTTTGACAATCTCAACTGAATTTTCAAATTTTATTTTCCAATCATCTTCTGAAATCTTATCTACAAATATATTTTCTTTATCAAAATAAATTTTACTTGGTCTTCCCCCCATAGATGGAATTATTCCCACATCACTCATATTAAACATTTGACGAGCAAGTACTTTATTATTTTTATCTACAATAACTAAAGAAACTAAGTTTAAAGAAACTTCTTTTGAAATTCCATTTCTTATATACACATTTACTTCTAATTTATCACCCATATCATATGCATAGATTCCGTTAATTGAAACTTCCCCTTCTTTTAAAGGTGGCAATTCTGCTAATTCATCACTCAACATGCCTTTCTGAAATTCAGACATAGTATTTTCATCTACCTCTTTAAGCGACAAGTTTATATCAACTTCTTTTTTCACATCTTCATTATTAGTCTTGTTTTTTAATTGACTCATTTTATAAATCCTCCTGTCATATTATCACTACTTCTATTGAATTATATTTTAAATATTGAAGTGATTTCTCTATAGAGATATCTCAGCCCATTATTTGATTTATACAATCACAAAAACGCAGAACCATCGATATTTTGATATCTGTATAAATCAAATTTCACGGTAGAATCTCTATAAATACTAGTAATAGTATTATACCATAAAATAAATAACTAACTTTTAACTTTCCGTAAAAGTGTATTAATTTTTTTTTATTGTGAATAATTTAATAATAATAAATATTATCCCAACTGGAACTTTTTATTTTTTAATATATAGAGATTCCAATACGAAAATTTATTTATACTTGTTCCAAAATCTCAGCGTATCAATGAGTTATGGACACGTATAAATAAAGATTTGAGTTGTAATCTCTATAATAGAGATTACACTGATTAATTTATGCATTTCTCACAATGTTACATTTTCGTGAATTGATACGTTGACTATTTTGCACTTTTTTGTTATTATTCATAAAGTACTGGTATAATTAGAAAATAAATTATATTACTGAATACTTTATGACCAATTCCACGGAAAGGCTAAGATAACTTATGGATATAGGAAAAAACATTCAAAATTTAAGAAAAAGACTTAACATGACACAACAGGATCTTGCTGACTGCATTGGATTAAGCAGATCTGCAATTTCACGTATTGAAGGCAAAGCTTCTTCGGATACAGAGTTATTAGAAGTTATAGCTGAAACTTTTCATATTCCTTTAATATCTTTAATATCAGATACCGACACTTTTACTGATGAAAATTTACATAGTATAAATGATAGTAAATCTATTCGTGATTTACATACAAATAGTATGCAAATGTACAGAAAGTTACCTGATAGAATGAAAACTTTGAGTAGAGCTATGGGCTTAGAGGTTTATAAAGAAATCCTAGAATGTGAAAATAGAGCAGTATCAAATTTTGCAAAAATACTTCAAAAAAATATTGTATCCATTTTTTATGAAGATAATAATCTATCGGCAGAAAAATTCATTAAGTTTATAGATTCCTGTGCTTCAGATTGGATATCTAATAATAGTACATATTCAAATAAATAAATTTAAAGTATATAAAACATAAAAATAAGGAAAGGAAAATGTGAATGCTACTACACAAGGTTATAGAAAATTTCAAACATAATTTAATTCTCACTGATAAAAGTAATGAAACCATAAAATCATATACTTCAGATTTATTAACCTTTGAAAACTTTATTGATAGAAAATATAATTGTCCAATGTATATAACAGATATAAAAGCACATGACATAGAAGATTATTTATATTCCTTAAAGCTGAAAAATCTTTCAACCGCCAGTAGAAGCAGAAATCTCTACACGCTAAGATCACTTTGGACTTACGCATATAAAAACAAATTATGCAAATGGAATATTGCTATGGAAGTTGAGCCAATTAAAATCCAAAAAAAAGAACGTACATATTTATCAACTGAAGAAGTGAATGAACTTACTAAATCTATTGATCACACTCTAATTAATCTAGTTATTCAAACATTGTTCTACACAGGTATGCGAATCAGCGAATGTCTTAATTTAAAAATAGATGATGTTAATCTTCAGAATAAAATAATCTATGTAATTGCAGGTAAAGGTAACAAGAATAGAAATATTCCAATTAATGACCACCTATTAATACTTTTAAAAGATTACCAAAATAATATGAGACCTGAAATTGACAGCAATTACTTCTTTGCCACTAGAAAATCTGGCAAACTAAGTTCTGCTTATGTTAATCGTGTATTAAATGAAACGGTAAAAAGTCTAGGTTGGAGTAAACATGTTACTCCACATATACTACGCCACAGTTTTGCTTCTAATTTAATAAAAAATGGCGTGAACTTAGTACATGTCCAAAAACTTTTAGGCCACTCTAATCTAAAAGTTACTTCAATATATACACATGCTAATTTCGATGAATTAGGTGAATCAGTGAATACTCTATAAAATACCAAAGAAAGAAGTGTGATTATATGTCCGAAAAATATTTAAATGAAAAATTCAACGAAAATAATTCTTTTAATGAACTTGCTGCAAGTTTAAATAGTTATAGCAAATCTAATTATGATGATAAATTTATTTTAAAAAGATTATTAGAAGGTTATACAAGAGATGATATTGCAGCTGAACTTCTTCATAAAAATTATAGAACTTTAGATATGTATATGAGGCGACGTGGTTATGTATGGGATAGTATTAAAGAAACTTATGTGCCTAAGCTTGAAAATTCATCTTGTGTAGAACCTACTCCTGCATTGAACAAGGTACAAAAGATTATAAATTTATTTAATGCTGGAAATGATCCTATGGAAATAGCAAAAAAAGTTGGAATGAAGGATCACCGTGTTATGGCTGAGTATATGAAAAATAAAGGATACTATTGGTCAGCGGATAAGCAAAATTATTCGCTTGTAAAAGGGAAATATTCTAGAGAAAACACTGAAATTACACGTGAAAATAATGAATTTCCAAATCACAATAATGATTTAACGGAAGAGAATACAAGTTCAAAAGAATGCGCTACTTTCTCAAATATAGATAGATTACAAAATTTAATTCCTATGCTTGAAATGATTGATAAGCACAAAGATAAACTTGCTGAATTATTATCTACTAATGTTTCTAATACCATTCCTAGATATGTTATTGGAGGTATTACAATAACTAAGTCCTTGTGTATGTCCCACCCTCTTTCTGAATTGATTAAAGATTTTAGCAGAGAAAAAAATATTAGTCAAAGAGAAATTTTCGAAGTGGCTATTATTGAGTTTTTAAATAAGTATGGATTTGAGAATGAAGTTAATTCTTTATTTTTAGGCTAGTATAAGCCTGTTCCACTTAATAGTTTAAAGTGAACTTGTGAATTACGAAGAATACCATGTAGATTCTGACTGAAGTCGGAATCTACATGGTATTCTTCTTATAACACAAGCTTTAACTTTTTTACTTAAATCTATTCCATAATTCTCTTACTTTCTCTACTGATAATTTCGCAATTTTTGCAGATGTATCAATATCTAAACCTAATTTCAATGCCTCTATCGCAGCTTCTTCCCTTGCCACTTCTCTTCCTTCTTCTCTTCCTTCTTGTTTTGCTTTATTCAATGCACTTACTTTATCTTTCAAGATTTTACTTCTGATTTCATATAATGCTCTTTCTTCTTCATCATTACTTATTCTTACCAATTCATCTTTTGCTTCTTTTATCTCCTCAATACTCATTTCTAAATCCCTAACCTTTTCGCTTTCAGGATTTTTTAAAAATTCTGTCCATGCTACTAACATATCTTTTTCGTCGCTATTATCTTTTAATTTTGGTATTTCTATAAAATGTATTTCCATTACATCTGTTAATTCCTCACCTGTTTCTCTTTCTTTTAATCTATATCCATTATGAAATTTCTCATTATTTAAATATTTAAAATTAAGAATATTAATGCATACCGTTCTTTTTAACTTAGAGTAATCTTCACCTTGACCAAGTTGTTCCTCATATAATTTGCTCCAATAATAAAGACTTCTTTTAATCATATTATATTCATTCTTAAGTTGTATTTCTACATTAATTATCTCGTTATTACTAGTTTCAGCTCTTACATCTAATCTTGAAAATTCATCTTCCAAAAAATGTTTTTCTATATCTGTATTTTTTATATCTACTTTTACTATCGGATTTTTAGGTTTCATTGTGGCATTCAAAAATGATATCAATACTCTAGGATGTTTTTCAGATCCAAATATTTTCTTAAAAACAAAATCTATTTTAGGGTCTAACAAGCCTTTTAACATTTTTTTCACCTCATTTTTATATTCTCTTATCTTAATATAATTATATACCACATTTTATCTTGTTTAAACTTTTATTATTTTAAAATTTATATTCTGTTTTTAATAAAAAAGAACTATCAAAATCTATTGTGATATTTTGATAGTTCTTTTTTTATATTCAAACAATCGAGACCAAAAAAATCTTCAGTTTCAAACATTTTTTGTCTTAATACCTATTTTAATAAATATTATCAATATTTTTGTAGATAATTAAAGTATAATTTGTAATTGTTTAAATTTTATGGGACAACATTTATTTTTATAATATTTTTTCTTGTAAACAATATTATAACTTTATTAAATATTTAATGAAGTTATAGGAAAGCAATTTTGATTATTCGTTATGATAATATGCTAGTTACAAAGCCATTTAAAAGACAACGACTTTGGACAAGCAATAGCCCCATTTATACCTTGTAATTTTTGGTATTAATTTTGGTAATATAAGTGCTATTAGCAATACAAAAATCCAAGTTAAATTAGAAGAAGCAGTAGATTCAGTTTCAACAGCGGGGTTTCAAATCGTTAAAAAAGGAACTGAAGAAGCTTTAGAAGTTAAAACTGCAACTGTAGATGGAAAAGTTGTTGTATTAGAAGTTGAAGCAATGAAAGCTGGAGACGCTTATACAGTAACTGCTAATGAAGTTTCTAAAAACTTCACAGCTATTAAAGAAGATAAAGTTGCTGCTAAATTAAGCAAAGTTGAGTTAACAGACGACAACGTTGTAACTGTTACATTTGATAAAATGCTTGACGAAGTTAGTGCTGAGACAATTGAGAACTATGAATTAGATAATAATTGTAAAGTTATTGAAGCTACATTAAATAGCGATAGAAAATCAGTGGATTTAAAGACAGAAGGTATTGTTAAATCTAAGAGATATAAGTTAACGGTTGGAGATATCGATTCTATTGATGGCGTAGGAATGAAAAGTAAATCAACTAAGATTTTCGTTAGTAAAGCATTTGATAAAGCACCTATACTAAAATCAGTTAAAAATGGACATATTGCTCAAAGTTCAACTACTGATTCTCGTTACAATAACAATACATTAACTCTTGAGTTCACAACTAACGGTCATGAATTAGATAAAGAAGTTGCTGAAAAAATTGAAAACTACTCAATAGAAGGTTTAGAAATTGAATCAGCTACTTATGTTTGTAAAGATGACCAATACTATGTTGTTTTAGTTACTGGACAGCAAGTAGCTGGTAAAACATACAAGCTTAAAGTTGAAAATGTTTCTGATGCTTCTGCATTAAAAAATGTTATGTCAAAAGTAGCAGAAAAATCGTTCAAAGGTGGTTATGCAGATAAACAAGCTCCATCAATCACAAATGGAAAATATATAATCGCTGAGTCTAACACTAAAATCAAAGTTGCATTCTCAGAAAAGAATGCTTTAGATCCTGCAAGTGCTCTTGATGTAAATAATTATGAATTTGATAATGATTTAGAAGTTGAATCAGTTGAGTTTGACGATGCTGATGCTCCATATTCAACAGCTGGAAAAACTGTTATCTTAACTACTTCAGCACAAGATAGTAAGAAAATATACAAATTAAAAATCAGCAATGTTCAAGATGAATACGGAAATGCTATGGCAGATGGTGGTAAGAGTCACTTAAGAGTAAGAGGAGTGGAAGCTAAGCACAACGCACCTTACATTACTGGAATTAAAGCAACTACAAAAACAGAAATCAAGATTACATTTGATAGATCTGTTGATAAAACAACAGCTAAAGATGCTACAAACTACCAAGTATTTGATGGTACAGAATTAGTTAGTACTGCTGTAAAAGCTAAAGTTGAAGGTGCTGTAGTTACACTTACAGTTCCAGAGTTAACAGCTAATAAATCTTATAAAGTAAAAGTTAGTAACATTAGCGATTTAGAAGGAAATATTACTGGAACAATTTCAAAAACAGTAAGTGCTCCTGGAGCTAAAAATGATGTTACTGATCCTGAAGTAGTTAATTACGATGTAGTAGCTAAAGACGAAATAATTGTTGAGTTCAATGAAGCTGTTAAGGCTAAAGATGGTACTGTTGCAAACATTAAATTTACAGTTCAAAATGGTACTGCTAAAGCTTATGAATTCGTTGGTGTTCAATTCATCGATAATAATACAAGATTAATAATGAAAGCAAACGGTTCAAGTAATGTATTTGATACTACAGATGTATTAGATGCTAAATCTCTTACAAATGTAATTGATGAGAATAGAAATGATTTAAAAGAAACTGATATGCCAGCAGTACCTGCTGTAACAGAAGAGAATGCAAAACCTTGTGTTATTAGTGGAGGATGGGAGCAATTAAATGTAAAAACTATCAAAGTTACATTTGATCAGCCAGTAGATATATCATCAGCATCAATTTCAGGATACACTCTTTCTTATGTTGGAGATGGTGAAACTTACGATGAGAAATCAGCAGTTGAGTTCAAGAAAACTTCAGGTTTATTAAAAGCAGATGGAAAAGATGTTACATTATCTCTTGCAGGTATAAAAGACTTCTTAGGTAATGCTGCAATGGATGAAGATGGAGTAAAGACAAGTATTGTAGTTAACCCTTACATGGAAGATACAGATGCTCCTATGATTGAAGATGCAATTGCAATTAATGATCATACAGTTGAAGTTAGTTTTGATGAAGAGTTAAGTTACGCTGGTACTTATAAATTAGAGTATACTAATGATAAGGGTGCGAAAGTTTCTATCGCTACAACTCCTAAATTAGATAAATCAAAAGTTACTTTAACAACTACTACAAAGTTGAAAGAAGAAGTTGATTACAAATTAGTAATAAACACTGTTGCAAAAGATATAGCTAATATCAGTTTAGTAAAAGCAGATTACTCAGAGATAATATTTATGGGTAGTGACATTGAAACTGTAGAAGTTACAAGTGGTGTTAAACATGTTAATGCTAATGTTGTTAAATTAGTTGGTAAAATGGTAACTGCTCCACTTACATTTGATACATTAACTGTTACAACTGTAGCTAGTATAACTGATAAGACAATTACTGCTGATGCTCCATTCTTAGCTTCTCAAACTTATAAATTAGGTAGTGAAGTAAGCTTCGAAGGTTCAGTTGAAAACAGCAATGGATTAGTATTTACTGAAAATAGTACTACTGCTACTACTTTTGAAGTATACTTCGATGGTATGGATGATGAAATAAGTGATACTAATAGCGCTAAAGTTTCTACTGATTATGCGTTAGTTTATTATAAAGTAGCTGAAAATGGAACAATTGCTAAAGAGAATGCTCAAATTGCTACACTAAATACTACTACTAATAGATATGAAATCACAGGTGTTACTGCAACTGATAAGGTATTAGTATTCTTATATAACAATACAGGTGCTACAGCTCAAGATTACTTATTGAACGCTAACCCAGTATCTGGTGCAATGAAATAATTAAATTCTAATTACTCATGTAAGTGTGAATTTAATAATATTGCAATATAAATAAAATAAGGGATGTCTCTATACATGAGACATCCCTTTTACTTTGAAATAATATATGGTAATGTTTAAAAAGCTAGTATTTTTTTTCTTTATTTAAATAAAATATGTTATAATCTCTATATAAGACAAATATAGTTATATCACAGGAGGGTATGATGTGAGAAAAGAAAGTAATTTGAAGATATTTATTCTTTTTGGTATTTTGATTGGCCTAATTATGTCTAATGCAATGTCCGCTTTCGCGGATAGTGATGATAAAAAATGGGATTTAGATGTGAGAAATGAACTTCAACTACCTAATAAGGAATGGAGTATTGTTTTTTCAACGGGATTGGACAAGCAAACTATAAATGATAAGAATATTTATGTTTTAGATTCTAAGGATAAAAAAGTTAGTGATATTAAACTTAAGTACATTGAGGAGGACTATACACTAAAAATAATTCCTAATAAAGAATATGAACAGGGCGAGACCTACTATTTGTGCTTAGATAAGGGACTTAAATCTCATCAAGGAAGGGCGTTGCCAAAGCCATACAAGCTTCAATTTGATGTTAAAAAGGTTGATTCTGATTTCTTTAAAATTAGAAATATAGAAGTTGTAAGTAAGAATAGATTAAATATATATTTTACACAGCCTATTAATGAGACGGCCGAACTACCTCTTTATTATGAAATACTTAGAGATGGTTATGAGTTTATAAGGGGTAGCTATCAAACTATGGAAGTTAAAAGAGTTGAGGGCTCTAATAATAAAGTTTCCATTTATCTGAAAGAGAATAAATTTAATAGCAATGAGGAGTATACTATTAAGGTTTTAGGAGATTTAATGAGTGATTACGGAGTTCGACTCCTAAATGGGGTAGGTGATCAAATGTGTTTTGAGGGCATTGATAGTGAAAATCAACCTATTACAATTGATGGTGTTGAAACAATTACTGAATCTATAATTAAAGTAAACTTCAATAAAGCAGTTGATAAAAGCTCAGCTGAAGAAAGAAAAAATTACATTTTATTAGATTCAGATGGTAATCCAAGAACTATTAATAGACTTAAATTAAGTGATGATTTAAAATCAGTTGAATTAAATATCACCCCTAGATTAAAGACTTCAGAAAAATATGAGCTTTCTGTTAGAGGAATAGATGATAAATTTAACTTAAGTAAATTAAAAAGCGAAACGCATGAAGTATATTGGGATGGTTCTTCCATAGATAATCTAGAAGTAACATCAGTTGAAGTAATTAACAGAAGGGTTATAAATGTATGTTTTAATAAACCAATTGACAAAAACTCTGCTTTAAAAACAAGTAATTATCAGATAAAAGATGTTTCTAGTAAACGTACGTATACAACTCCAATTAAAGTGTATTATGATAGCGAAAATACCCCTGATATGGTTAAACTGTACTTAAGAAATGATGTTAGAGAAAATAGTATTTACAATTTGGTTGTTTTGAGATATCTGAAAGACCGGATAGGAAATTCATTTTCAAAAGGATCTGAGTATGAGTTTGAAGGTAGTGATGTAAAGTATCAAAGTGTATATGTTAAAGAAGCTGTTGTTATAGGAAATGATCATATTAAGGTAACATTTACAGGTGAGATACCAAATAGCGGTGTTAATCTAGAAATTGAAAATTATTTATTAGAATGTAACCAAGGTGAAAATAGAAAGATAATGATAGGCTGTAGTGACGTTAGATATGTTGATGAAAGTACATTGATATTAACTTTTGAAGGATTAAATTACGAAGAAGATTATGTTCTTAAAATCAAATCCTTAGTTGATAGCTTAGGAGAGAATACAGACATTTACTCTGATGGTGTGGATGTTATTTTAGGACAATAATTTTGATAATTAATGTATTACAGAAAGAGAGTATTCAGTAAAATGGATGCTCTTTTTATATATTTCTAAAACTCATCATAAGCTCGAATTATGCATTTTTGTCAGTAGAGGTGAAGTAACCTAGGGAAGTAATTTAATAAACCATATAACCTAAATTAAACACATTTAACAGAGAATGATCGCTTTCAGTAAAGTAGAAAATTATTAAATAACTAAAAAAAAGATATTCTGAATCAAGAACAATTTCATTGAATAATAGTTCTTGTTATCTATTCTTTTCTCTTTTGTCCTCATGCATATATTATAAACTTTTCGATAATACTAACTGTGATACAAGGTAATGAATTTGCATACAGGAGGTTCTAGGATGAAGAAATTTAGTGTATTTTTATTGATTCTATTAATAGTGGAATCTCTCATAGGTTGTAATAAACAAATCACATATACCTCTGAGTTTGAGTATCTCCCAATGTATAAAGGTATGGTAGTTGAAGACTTTAAAGAGCCAAGTGAAGAGGGGATGGGAATTGCTGTTTACAAACTTAAAGGACTAAGTTCTGATGAGGTATTAGGCAAATATGAAAGTCTTTTAAAAAAATATGGATGGAAAACTACTCAAGACAATAAACCTGCCAGTATTACAGTAGAAAAGGATAATCATAAAGCTATAATTGCTACAAGCAAGACTGAAGAAGGAACAAAACTTACTATAATGTCAAAATAAAAAAAGAAGGAACAATTAAATCTTGTTCCTTCTTTTTTGAATCTCTTTAATTATTAAAATGTATATAAGATTTACTATTTAACTGTTACTTCTATAGTAGTTACTAGACCATTGCTTGTAACATATCCAAGAGTTGCAGTTCCAGCTGCAGGAGAAACTGTGTTTCCAGAAGCATCTACATAAACTACTGAACTATCAGAAGATGTCCATATTCCACTAGCAGTTGTAGTGATATTCACTTTATACTGGTCTTCGATTTTTAATAGACCACTGATAGCTTTGTTAGCATCACCAACTACAATGCCTTGAGCTACAGTAACACTCTTCTCAGAGAAGCTAGCTGTCTTAGCCATTGGTGCATCTTTAGTAGCTGTTACATCGATTTCAGCAAGCTTTTTAGCTCCGCTCCATACTGCTACTTTAGCAGTTCCTTCATCAGTTGCGAAGATTTTAGTAGTAGCTAAATCAGTACCTATAACTGTATTTGTAGAAGTTATATTCGTGATTTTTCCTGGTTTAAGAGCTACAGCTTTACCAGCGCTTGTTTTACCTTCTAATACAAGAGTTGTTGCATAAATTGAATCTTTATCATGTCCAGCAACTCCATATAATTTTTCAATAGATTGTAATTCATAAGTTACGATGTTAGCACTTTCAACAGTTCCCATAGTTACATCAATTGCAGAACCAGTAACTCCATTTATAGAAATTGTGAATATTTCAGTTCCAGCAGTTGCTGTACCAGCGAATTGTACATCTTCATCTGCACCGCCAACTGTAAATGAAGCTCCATCTACTGTGATTATATTAGCAGTTCCATCTTTAGCAACGATATTAACTTGCTCGTTTGTTAATGTCATTACTCTGTTGTATTGGTCAACTACAGTTAAGTTATCTTTGTTTATAACCTTTACAGCTGTTGTATCAGCTTCAAATAAAGCAGGGATATCTTTAACAGCAGTAATTCTTGTTGCTACAGCAGCTTCTTCAACATTGAAAGAAATACTATTCTGTAGAGCTCCGTTAAAGTAAACGTATATTGTTGCACTACCAGCTCCAGTTGCATTTAATACTAACTCACCATCAGCATTGAATGAGAAATCACTAGTAGCTATAACTCCTGTATTAGAAGTTGAGAATGTAACTTTAGCTCTATCTGCTGCGCTTATATCTTTAGCTTTAATTTGTGCTCCAAATTGGTCTACAGCAACGAATGGTATAACTACATCTTCGCTTGCTACAACTAAACTAGCTGGGGCAGAAGCAGTGAATGTTTCTACAGCTTCTGAATCAACTACATCTATAACAAGCGTAGATACGTTTCCAGTTGCTGCAACTAATGCTGTAATTGTTGCAGTACCTTTAGATCCAGCTGTGAAAGTTAATTTACCATCTGCATCTGTAGAAAAAGTAGCAGGATTAACTACTGTAGTATCAGTTGATACGAATGTTACTCCATCAATTGTAGCAGATGGTGCTTGATTAGCAGCAAGAGTAACGTTGTTTCCATATTGGTCTAATAGAGTGTATTCTATTTCAACATTTGTGTCACCTGCGTAGATTTTTGTTTGATTTTCTGGTATAATTACAGTACCAAATTTGAATTGGTTGTTAATAGCTTCATTAACTACAGTTAATGTTTGAATTACTGATAAACCAGTTTTGTTGTGAACTATTGTTACAACAACTTGATCATCTTTTTCAAATTTCGCATTTGATAAATCAAGTTCAAACTTTGCAGGTGATACTGGTATAGCTACGTTAGCTGTTGTGTTATAAGCAGTAATTGTGAAATCAGCACGGTTTAGAGTCATAGCTTCATTGTATTGATTTAATAATTCAAGCGCTAAATTAGCAGCAGCTTTCTTTTCAATATTAGGATTTTTTACTGTTAATGATACAGCTTTTTCGGCATCAACACTTACTGTTTGATTGTCCAAGCCTGTGATAGCTATTGAATAGTCACCAGCTGGTAGATTGAAAGAACTTTTTAATTCTACTGAAGTTCTGTCCTCATTCCACGTATTAGTTGTGTTATAAGGAACTAACCCCTTTTTTAAAGTAACAACTACTCCATCATCAGCAGGTTTGTTATATGTTACTTTGATTGTTGTTGGGTTAATAGCACTTACATCAACTACTTTAAATTCAGTTGATACTCCATCAGAAACTTCTCCATCACCAGCTTCATATTTAGCATCTTCACCTTCAGCGTTTTTATAATCAACAGCTGGGATTACAGAAGTATCGCTTAGTGTAGATTTATCATTGTTAAACCATTTATTCATAGCTTTAACGTAGATTTTACCTTCACCTTTATTTTTTACTGCATTCATAATTTCCATTTTGTTTTCTTCTGCGTTAGCGTAACCAAGAGCAAAAGCTTTCTCACCAATTACAACTGTTTTGTCTGGCATTTCAGCTAAAGCGCTAAATCCAGTAGTTCCTGCTAACATAACAGCCGCTAAAACTGAGCTAGTAATTTTTTTACCGTTCATAATTTGTACCCTCCAATAAATTCTATTTTTATTTAACAATATATTTAAGTTAATTTTTAACTATTTTACTAAAGTTGTTTCGCTTTGTCCTAATAAAGTTCCTTCAGCGTTGAAGAATTTAACAACAACTGCTTGATCTGCTTCTGCTGGGAATAAATCTTTAACAGTTTCTCCAACTTTAACTTTATTATCATGTAATGAAGTCATTTCTCCATCAATTTCAGTAAAGATTTGGTAAGTTACAACTTCTTCTGCTTCACATGTTACAGTTACATTACCACCAAACATTTGAGCATCTAAAGTAGCTACTGCAGCATACTCTTTAAGTTCTACTTTTTCTTCTTCTTTAATTTCGAAAGAAGCTTCTTCACCTAATTTAGTATTAACTTCTCCAACTTGCTCTCCTGCAGCATTGAAGAATTTAACAAGAACTTCTTGACCTTCTTCTGCTGGGAATAAGTCTTTAGCAACTTCTCCAACTTTAACCTTTTCATCATGTAAAGCAGTCATAGCTTCATCTACCATAGTGAAAATTTGGTAAGTAGCAACTTCATCGTTATCCGCAGTAACTGTTACGTTAGCACCAAACATTAAAGCTTCTACAGAAGTAGTAACAGCTACAGTTTGTGACGCTTTTTCAGTTACATTTATAACTTCCATTCTTAAAGCATCCCACTTATCTTCGCTTCCAGCTTTGTTGATTTGAACATCAAGTAAGTAGTAACCTTCGTTTTCGAAAGTATACTCAACTGGCTCTCCGCTCCAAACTGTAGAAATTTCTCCCCACTTGCTGTTAGCGTAGTCATAGAAGTAAACCTTGAATTCGCTTCCTTCTTCTACTCCAGTAACACCATTGATTGTAACAGTTTTACCATTCATAGTGTAATCAATTTTCTCTCCAGCACTGAATCCATCTTTATCAGCATATAAATGACTGTAGTTGAAAGTATCATATCCAGCTTTTACGTCATCTTTATAGTGCTCAGTATCAGCATCAGCTACTCCAGCTCTTTTAACCCATACAGAGATAGTGTTTTGTCCTTGTTTGAAAGTTGAAGGTAATTCCATATAATATGGAACTGATGAATCAACTGCTTCACTGTACTCAGTAGATGTCCAAGTTCCCTCTGCATCGTAGAACCAAACTTTGTATTGAACTTGTCCTTCAGCCTCTGAAGTAATAAATACTCCCATTTCATCGCCTGCAATAACTTCACGATGCGCGTTGAAGAATTTAACATTTGTTGGCATTGCAGTAGTTCCTTCAGCCTTAACTGGCATTGTAGCAGTAACACCTGCAACCATTAAACCAGCTAAAACCAAGCTGATTTTTCTTTTAATAGCCTTCATTGTGTGTCCCCTCCTGTTTTAAAATATATGTTTTGTTTTATTGGTTAGCATGTTTTAATAGCTTGTACCAATTGTCAACCATTCCTTAAATTGCATCAAACTGATGCAAGTCACTATTACCCCATCTTAGGGATATCATGCTTATTCTATTATATATTACATGTCCATTTCAAGTCAACACTTAATCTGACTCAAATTATACCTCTTGGTGCTTGTTTGGTATATATAATAAATAACGTATGATTTTAATTTTGGTTGCAATTTTTTTATTTTTTTATTTCCTGTACAAAGTAAATCTTCATCCTTTTCTTCATACATATTAAAATACGTTAAGCTTTAAAATTTAGTTGCACTTTTTTAAAAGAAATTTTAAAAACTTTTCATTCACTTACTAATGGTGAATTTTTTCTGTTGTTTTTACACACATATATAAGTACGCGACCATATTAGTTTTAGTTGCACTTTTTTATTTTTTTTCTTTACTCAAATAAAAAACATTGATATACTCTTACTGTATATACACATGTGTATTTACAGTAAACAGATACCAAATTTACTTATATATAAAGGAGGAGTTATATGTTCGATAAAAACGATAACAATGAAATTAATTCAAACTCTAAGTTCTTGAAGAAAATCCTGAATAGATATTTTATAACAGGTTTGAGTTACATGGCCTTAGGTTTATTTTCTTCATTGATTATAGGATTGATTTTATCCCAGTTATCTCAAATACCTTTTTTAGGTTTCCTTAAAGAATTTTCAGCTATCATAGGAGCAAAATCCCCTGTTGTTGGTGCTGCTATAGGATGCGCAATAGCTTATGGTTTTAAAATGCCACCTCTTGTAATCTTCTCATCAGTTGCCACTGGTGCTTTTGGTTATTCTCTTGGAGGACCTGTAGGAGCTTTCGTTGCCGCGGTAGTTGGTGCTGAATTTGGAACTTTAGTGAGTGGTAAAACCAAAGTTGACATTGTAGTGATTCCAATGACTACTATCATACTTGGTTCCTTAGCCGGAAAATTTGTTGGACCACCTATCTCTGACTTTATGATCTATCTAGGGCATATCATTGATGTGACAACAAAACTTCATCCAATTCCAATGGGTATTCTTGTTGCCGCTTTAATGGGAATGTTCTTAACTGCCCCTATAAGTAGTGCAGCAATTGCAATTTCTCTTGAAATGAAAGGAATATCAGCAGGTGCTGCCACAGTTGGATGTTGTGCTCAGATGGTTGGATTTGCTGTTATGAGTTTCAAAGTCAATGGTGTTGGAGGTTTAATTTCACAAGGACTAGGCACCTCGATGCTACAAGTACCTAATATAGTTAGGAAACCTCAGATTTGGATACCACCAATACTCGCTGGCGCAATACTTGGTCCTATATCAACTTCAGTATTACAAATGACAAATAACAAAATGGGTGCTGGTATGGGTACAAGCGGCCTAGTTGGTCAATTTGGCACGTGGGCTTCTATGAGTTCAACAACGCCACCCCTACAATTATTAGTAATGATTCTAGTAATGCAGATAATCGCACCAGCATTATTAACACTTTGTTTCTATTATATAATGAAAAAAATGAATTGGATTAAAGACGAATACCTTTCTTTGAATCTTTAGAATAGAAATTCATGATGGAAGCTTTAGAAGAAGCTTAGTACTGAAACCACTTTAAAAGAAATTCAGAATTGCGAATGGAGAATTGATAATGATGGATGGTTCTGACCTTGGTCAGAACCTTTATTTTATTTTTCTTTAGGACAATATAAGTTCACTCATTTTATCTTTGGATAAAATATTGTATTTAAACTACAGTGTTTCATCAAAGATGAGACGAGTAATCCCTCATTGTCCAATGAACAATACAATTAAGATTTCTCGAAGAGAAATGTCAATCGTTCTCAACTCTACACTCTCAACTATATTTTTCAAAGTTGAATCGCTCCTATCCCCACAAAGCCTGGTCCACTATGAACACCAGCAACTGGACTGATCGTTCCTAGAAGTTCAACGCATCCTTTATTTAACTTATCACTGTATTCTTTAATACTCTTATATATTTTCTCTGCTTCTACTTTTGCCTGACCATCCATTATGCATATTTTACAGTTCTTATCTATCATTTCTTTTCCAAGGTCGATTATTCTATTTAACGATTGTTTTCTACCTCTAACCTTAGCATATGTAAAGTACTTACCATCATCTCCTACAGATACTATTGGTTTAATGTTTAGAAGTTCTCCTATTGTACCTGAAACTTTTCCTATTCGTCCACCTCTTATAAGATATTCAAGCGTTTCAAAAACAAAAAATAATTTAACTCTACTCCTTAAGTTAGGTAGTTCCTTTATTATATCCTCAAACTTAACTCCAGCTTTCACCATCTTACCTACCTCTTGAAGAATAAAACCTTCTCCAAGAGAAATAGTTTTTGTATCATATACATAAGTCTCAATTTTATCTTTATAATCATGACTAACAAGTTTCACTGCATTAAATACTCCTGAAAGTCCACTAGATAATGTTATTGCAATAACATGAGTATATCCCTCATCAATGAGCCTTTCATAAAGTGTATGCATATCTTGCATTGATGGTAGTGAAGTTGTTGGCGACTCATTTTTAAGAGAACTATAAACATATTCTGGGTTTATATCAACACCATCTTTATATTCTCTATCTTTATATATAATTCTAAAAGGAAGTACATTTATATTAAACTCATCTATAATATTCTTTGTAAGGTCGCATGTACTATCAGCAATTATTGCGATTTTTTCCATTTAAAATTCCCCCTTGATATTTTTATAGAATTTTCATTTAAAACTTAACTTATTCAAGAAATTCAATGTAAAATTTGTATATAAAAGAACAAATTATTCGAATAAATTAATTTATGAACTAGGATCACTTTAGTATATAATAACATTTTTCGACATTTTTGCAACTACAACATGTTAAAGTATACTGCTCATTACAGGGTAGCTTTCCGCTCCTGCTCCACCACGAACAGGTTTTAGTCCACTATGAATAAACGTAGCTCTCACAACAGCATCAGCTCCATATTTGATTCTTATTTCATCAATTACAGAATCAAAACTCTCTTTTTTCTTAATATCTTTATAATCAAATAATGTCAATTGCCGATTCTTTGAGGTTGATAGCTGAGACAATCTTATTCCCAGATGTCTTATAGCTTCTCCTTTCCACATTTCATCAAACAATCTTATCACTTCTTTATATATCTCATCTGTGCAATTTGTCTCATATGCCATGGCTTTTTGATGACTATAATTTATAAACTCACTATTTCTTATTGAAACAGTTATGCATTTACAAATATTTCCTGAGTCTCTAAGTCTCATACTACAAGTTTCAACTAGCGACATTAATACCCTATGTGCCTCTTCCTTATTATCAACATCAAAAGATATTGTAGTGGAATTTCCTATCCCTTTCATCTCTATATAGTTTTCTCTTCTTACTAAAGAATTATCTATGCCATTTGCATATTTCCATACAAGTTCTCCATGACTCTTCAATCTTTCTTTAAGAACTCCCACCTCACATTGTGCCAATTCTCCAATTGTGTTGATTCCAATAATGTTTAGTTTTTTTTCTGTAGCTCTCCCCACCATAAACAATTCCCTAACTGGTAAAGGCCAAAGTTTATTCTCAATCTCATGAGGGAAAAGTGTTGTAGCTGCATCTGGTTTCTTAAGTTCAGATCCCATCTTTGCTAAAAGTTTATTATTTGAAACCCCTACACTCACTGTAAACCCTAGCTCTGACTTTATTCTGTCCTTAATCTTTATAGCAAGTTCATATGGATCTCTTTTTGCCTCTTCATTTTCACTTACATCTAAAAAACATTCATCAATTGAATATCTCTGTATTACTGGTGTATACTCGCTAAAAATATCAAACATGGCATTACTACTCTTAATATAAACATGAAACCTAGGAGGAACCACTGTAAGATTTGGACACTTTATCCTTGCCTCCATTAAAGATTCTCCTGTTTGCACTCCAAATTTCTTAGTAGGAATAGATTTAGCTAACACTATTCCATGTCTTGATTTTGGATCCCCACCTACAACTGAAGGGATTTCTCTTAAATCCACACCCTCACCATGTTGTAATCTATACACCGCTTCCCATGATAGGAATGCAGAGTTAGCATCTATATGAAATATTATTCTATTTTTGCTGTTCTTCTTAAAAAACAAATCATCCTCATATTTATTATTTCTATATCTATTATCTTTAATATTATCAAAACTTGCATAACTCATAAAACTCAACCCACCCGTTTTTTTAATACCTTCATATTAATATATTATACACGAACTTAAGTTCTTATTCTACCAAAAATTAAATGAAAATAAATTCAGAAATTATTTTCCTAATATATTGAAAATAATTATGGTGAAAAATACTCTATTTCCTTGATTGATGTCGTTCTTAAAAGAAATAATTTAAGCTATAAAAGAGCGTAATGCTACGCTTAATGGAGTTAATGCTATAAGCGCTACTGAAATATTAAAGAACTTCGATACTATAGTAGCTTTATATCCTTCTGAAAAATCTATAACTTCTGTTGAAATAAAAGCTTTCCTAGAACATTTATTTCAACTTGTTTTATTAATGACGTTCCAATCTTAATATATTGAATCCCTTCTTTAACGGCAGCATATATTCCCAAAGAATTTCCAATAAAAGTTCCAATTGTTGCTATCAAATTTTGCTTAATTTCAGTATTATCACCACTACTTCTCCACTCTCTAATTTGCTTTCTAATGAATTAACCGTAAACCTCTGATCTCTAACGATAACTCTGTTCATAATTAATCTCCTTTATAATTTTATTTTACAAGATTTTTTATTGTGCACTTAAATCATCTTATACTCAGAAAAGATTTTAATGTAAAAGAACTTTAAGAATTGGTTAGGAAAGTAGGAGGCCACATGAAAAACATAAATTCAGTAACAATACTTCTAGTAGTTGGATTTTATGGATTGATAACAGGTGCAGTAGATTATCAAGACCTATACGATAGATTCTCAGTAATATGTCTTTTATTGGGATACTAATTTTAACATCAGTATCTATTTACATGAAATTCAAAGAAAAAAATCATAAGTCTAATAAGATATAGAGAAACTCAACAATAGCAGTAATATTTAAAGCTATTGTTGAGTATTTTTATTTAGAATTTTTTTGATTTTATAAGATTATCATCTTTATCATAATAATTAATAGCTTTTACATAGTCAATTTCCTTAAATTTTAATACTTTGATATAATACTCTTCGTTTGAAATATATTCGGATAAATTTTTATCACTATTTCTCATAACTACCTCTATACGATAAATTTCTTTATTTTTATCATGACCGTAGACTATACATAATAATGGGAATTGGTCTTTAGTATTTACCACTTTAGAAATATTATCTATACCATCGGTGCTGCCAGCTCAATATAAGGTATATTCTCCAAACATATTTTTTTGGAAACTAGCAAAACCGATATAGTCAATATTATTATTAATAGAAAATACAAAATATTCTTGATTATCATATTCAATATAATTTTTTATTTTTACATCTTTATTTATTCGAGATGTAATTTTTTTTTCGATTTCTTTTATTGAATAATTTGAATTTATTTTATAGATAATTAGATAAACAGTTGAAAAACATAGAATGATAAAAATAATAATTGTTGTTTTATTGATTTTTTTTGAGAACATAAAATTTCCTCCACAAAACTTATTATTTACATTATTATATATATATGTTAACATTTTCATGCGAGAAAATAAATAATTAATTTATTAACGGGAGGGAAATGGAAGAAATGCTATTGACCCGATACGTATGTTCAAATATCTATTACTAAAAATTATTTATAAGCTATCAGATATTGATGTTGTTGAAAGATCTCGATATGATATGTCTTTCAAATTCTTCTTAGGTATGACTCCGGAGGAGTGTGTGATAGAGCTAAGTTCACTAACTAAATTCAGAAAGCTTCGCTTAAAAGATATGCATTTGTTGGATTTATTAATAAGCAAAACTGTATCTATAGCAATTGAAAATAAAATTATTAAAAGTAAATCTATCATAGTTGATGCAACTCATTCAAAATCAAGGTATAATCAAAAATCTCCTAGGGAGATTCTATTAGAATAGTCTAAAGAACTTCGTAAAGCGGTATATTCCATTAATGAAAGTGTTAAAAACTTATTTCCAAAGAAAGTTGATAACGGAATCTTGGAAGATGAAATTGAATATTGCAAAGAGCTAATAGATGTAATTAGTAAAAATGAATTAATATCAAGCTATCCTGTTGTGAGAGAAAAATTAAATTTATTAGAAGAAACAGTAAATGATGATTTTGAGAAACTCAAACTATCTAAAGATGAGGATGCAAGGAGCAACATTATATTCATGATGCAATGTTTTACCAAAGGTGAAACAAGCAAAATCACATTGTTTCATAACCAATAAAATTAAGGTTCTGACCTTCGGTCAGAACCCTCCTTCATTCTCAATTCTAAATTTTCCATTCTCAATTTGTTTTAAAGCGCCACTGCCCACATGCAAACCACCAGCCACAATATAATATTTATCAAAAAGGGTTTATCCTGAATAAACACTTCCTCTGGCGCTCCTCCCATTTTATTAGTACTAAGAAGCATTTCATATCTAAGAGTTCCGTATATAACAAATGGGATTGTATATATCATACCTTCATAATCTGTTCCATCTATGCAATATAATATATAACTAATTATTGTCAAACCAAGTAACATAAGAAGTATTCTATCCACATATTCTTCACTATATTGAGCAAGGGTTTTTCTATGAGTTCCAGCTCCTACCTTTAAGAGGTGTAATTCATTCTTTCTCTTTCCAAAAGCTAGATAAAGTGATAATAATCCGGTACATATTATTATCCAACTGGAAAGTTTAACTTCTATTGCAACTGCACCAGCTGCTACTCTTAATATAAATCCAGCTGCTATGCTCATTACATCTACTATTGCTATATTCTTGAGTTTATATGTATATAGTATATTTAATATAGCATATAGTAATGTAATCTTTAATAATAGGAAATTAACACTATAACTTATTCCACATCCAACGAATATCATAATAACTGCTAATACATATCCTTCCTTAAGGGAAACCTTCCCACTTGCGAGCGGTCTGTTCTTTTTAACTGGATGCATTCTATCCTTCTCTATATCAGAAGCATCATTTATTATGTACACAAAAGATGATACAATACAAAATGCCATAAAGGCTTTTATGGTTATAAAAATATTATCCGTATTAGTAAAACTTCTTGAAAATATCAGTGCACAGAATACAAATCCGTTTTTTATCCATTGCTTAATCCTAAAAAGCTTTAAATAACTCTTAATTTTCTCCATCATATTTAATCTCTCTCTCAATATTTTCCCACAGTATCTTAGAGAACTTATCTGCCCCTTCTTTATTTAAATGGGTTATATCACTAAAATCATCAATATTGAACCTCTCATCGTAAGTGAAGTTAAAGTATATTCCAACCTCTCCAATACTCTTATTAATGTATTCATTGAATTCCTCTAAATAATCTTCCTTATAACTCTTAAGTTCATTTTCTCTAAGTGGGGGCATAACCACCATAACTTTAATATTTTTATCTCTACAGTAATCTAATATCTTTTCAAAATACCCCTTCTGTACATCTAGCATCACACTTTCTCTATTTTTAGCTAAAGTATCATTCTCCATTGCTTTTCCCTGAAGTATGAACTGCCCATTTTCTTTTAAATATGGCCTGTTCACATTTTCTTTTTCAAATAAACTCTTCCATCTTAAACGAAGATTATTTTGAAGAAATGACATTCTATTGTTCATATATTCGTTAAAGTCAAACGAATAATCCTTAATATATCTTTTATCCAAAAGACTCTTATAAACATAATTTCTTGTATCTGATATAAAAGAAAACTGAAAATAATCAGTTCCTATTATCAAATTCTTTGGTAATCCGTGATTCTGCTCAAGATATAAGAGTTTGTAATACATTTGATTATATGTATCATTATCGTGAGAGAAATTATATGTATCAATACCGATCAAATCTGGATTTATCCCTCTGTACATTCTGGAGTTCCCAAGGATGATCATATCATATTCTTCTTTTACCACATCTTTAAAACTCTGTTCTATCTGCATCTTTGTACTTGGTCCACTTACTTTTAATAACTTTTCTTCCGTGGCACCTATGAACAACCTAAACATCACAAAGATGCCAATTATAAATATCATAAATTTAAATATAAATTTTTTCATATGCTCACCCTAAATATCCTTCTAAAATTGAAAATAAATAAAGTTCCCCTCTTTAAATACTCCAAAAAATATTATTATAATCAATAAACAATAATATGAGCCCCATCTCAGAATGCTCTTTTTATTATTTAAATTCTCTATGGCATCATCTCTTTTACTTATTCCTTGTGCTATCAAAAGTATTACTACACTGATAAACACTATAATTAACCTGTCCTTATCTACTCCTGAAGGTAATAAGATATCCTTAATATATGTTAAACTCTTCATATTTCCAAGTCCTTTGAATAAGTTCTTGCTTATGTACACTGCATCACTTAAGGAATTTGCTCTGAAGAAAATCCATCCGTAGCAAACCAGAGAGAAGGTTATAATTCTTTGAATTATCCCATGAAGTATTGGTATAGCATCTATTCTTGTACTCTTAATAATTTTATCCTTTATAGGTTTTATTATTCTACCAATTACAAGATATACACCATGAAGGGCACCCCATATAACAAAGGTCCAATCAGCACCATGCCATAACCCACTTACAAGGAATGTTATGAAAAGATTAAAATAAACCCTCTCAATTCTAACTCTATTCCCTCCTAGTGGTATGTACACATAATCTTGAAACCAGCTTGATAATGATATATGCCACCTTTTCCAGAATTCACTTATACTTTTTGAGAAATATGGTGTTTTAAAGTTCTCCATAAGATCAAATCCTAATATTCTTGCTGACCCAATGGCAATATCAGAGTATCCCGAGAAATCACAATATATTTGAATAGCAAAACATACCGTAGCTACTATGAGAGGAAATCCATAAAACTGTTGAGGCGAATCATACACCCTGTCTACAATTATGGCAATCCCATCTGCAATAACCATCTTTTTGAAAAATCCCCATAACATTCTCCTCAGTCCACTCACTATTCTATTATAATCAAATTCATGTTTTTCATAGAACTGTGGCAGTAACCTATCCGACCTTTCAATCGGCCCTGCCACTAATTGTGGGAAGAAGGTCACATACAGAGCAAAGATTCCAAAGTGCCTCTCCGCCTTTCTTCTTCCCCTATAAACATCAATAGTGTAACTCAATGTCTGGAATGTATAGAAAGATATCCCCATAGGAAGGAGTATATCAAAACTTCTTATACTATATTCCAACGTGAATAATTTCATCACTGCACTTATACTATCATTAAAGAAATTAAAATATTTGAAGAAGAATAGCATTCCTAAGTTAGAAGCTAAACTCAAATACAAAAACATTCTTCTTTTCTTTTTAGTATTCTGTTTCTCCATCATTATACTAGCAAAATAATCAATTACAGTAGATATTATAATCAATATTATGTATTGAGGCTTCCATGCCATATAAAAATAGTAACTAGCTCCTAAAAGAAGCGCCCATCTGCATTTATGAGGAATCATAAAATATGCTATTGTTACTAATGGAAAAAATATGAAAAATTCAAAACTGTTAAAAAGCATAAATACTCCTCTTCTCACAAAGTTTCTTCACTCTATCTTTAGCAGGTTGAAGATCCTCTTCTCTATTATCTATTGCCCAGGAAATTATATCTGCTATCTCTACAATATCTTCCTCAAGAAATCCTCTTGTTGTAACAGCAGGAGTTCCCATTCTAATTCCACTTGTTACAAAAGGACTTAATGGTTCAAATGGAATAGTATTCTTATTCACAGTTATTCCTACTTCATCTAATAATCTTTCAGCATCTTTACCAGTTATATCTTTATTTCTTAAATCCACCAAAACCAAATGATTATCTGTTCCACCTGAAACTATGTTGAAACCTCTTTTTTTCAATTCTATAGACAAGGTTTCGGCATTTTTAAGGACCTGTTTCATATACTTCTTGAAATCTTCACTCATCGCCTCCTTAAAACAAACCCCTTTAGCTGCAATAACATGACATAGCGGACCTCCCTGTATTCCTGGGAATAGGCTCTTATCTATAAGTTTAGCATATTTTTCTTTGCAGAGTATAGCTCCTCCTCTTGGTCCTCTTAATGTCTTATGAGTTGTTGTTGTAACAAAATCAGCATAAGGAACTGGGTTTGGGTGTACTCCAGCCGCTACAAGTCCAGCAATATGAGCCATATCTACCATTAAATATGCTCCTATTTTATCACATATTGCTCTAAACTTACTAAAATCTATTACTCTTGAATATGCACTAGCGCCAGCAATAATCATCTCAGGTTGCTCTTTAACTGCAATTTTCTCAAGTTCAGTATAATCTATGTATCCATCACTTCCAACACCATATGATACGAAATTATATAGTTTTCCTGAGAAGTTAACTGAACTTCCATGAGTAAGATGTCCTCCATGAGTAAGATTCATTCCCAAAACCTTATCTCCTGGTTCAAGTATAGCAAAATAAACTCCCATATTAGCCTGTGACCCTGAATGTGGTTGAACATTTATATGCTCTGCTCCGAATAACTCTTTCATTCTATCTCTAGCTATATTTTCTACTATATCAACGAATTCACATCCACCATAATATCTCTTGTTAGGATATCCTTCTGCATATTTATTAGTAAGCTTTGAACCCATAGCTTCCATAACTGCCTCACTCGTAAAGTTCTCAGAAGCTATAAGTTCAATCTTATCATTTTGTCTTGCTTCTTCCTTCTTAATAGCCTCATATATTTCCTTATCAAATTCTTTCAAATGTTCCAATGTCATAAAATTTCTCCTCTCTCACTTAGGCATATCCACCAATTTATATATAAATTTAGCAGATTCCGTTCTTTTGTATTATTCAAAATATGTCCTATTATTTATTAAAATATTCTGAAGCATGAAGAATATTATCATTATTTGTTCTTTATTCTCTGTTCTTTCTTCTTTATCATTTCTTATTTCTTCTTTAAATTATACCACAAAATCCATATTTTTTTATTTATGCTCTTAAAACCATTCTTAAAAGTTTTATACCTTTCTTCTTTACTTGCTCATCATATTCAAACCCAATTTTCTCATATAATTTTATAGCTCTTTCATTACTGTTCAATACTTCTAAATATATATTTTTCATCTTCAATTTCTCAAATGCATATCTACATATGATTTTTATAGCCTCTTTAGCATATCCCTTCCCCAGATATTGCCACTCTCCAATGGCCATTCTTCCAAACTCACAGTTTTTCTCTTCAAAATCTATTGAATAAAGTGCTACACTTCCAATAATTTCTCCATCCTCTTTCACCTTAATGATGAACATTATATCATCTTGTCTTTCTTTGTATCTATTAAACCAGATTCTCTGCTGCTCCTCATCTATGCCTCCGTTACTCAAAAACCACTTTCTTATACTCTCATCATTTTTCCACTTCATTATTTTGAAAATATACTCTTCTCTAACACTGACGAGTTCTATTCTATCACCATCTAAAATAATATTTTTATCCATATAATCCCTTCTCTTAAAATTTAACTCATACTTATTTTATGCTCCTAAAATTCCTTTGGACACTAAAAAAAGCACGGGAAACCGTGCTAAAACCTTTCAAAAAAGTTGAGAGTGGAGAACGGAGGATGTTTTTGCTTACGTAAAAACTGCATCTTATTACTCTTTAGACATGAAACGTTTACTCATTTTATCTTCACATAAAATATTGTAATCTAAGTACAATATTTCATTTTAATTAAATAAGTAAACCTTCATTGTTCCCTAACCCCTAAAATATTTATTCTCAATTTCTTCTGACGATATTGGTTTACTAAAAAAATATCCTTGGATAATATCACAGTTTAACTCTTTAAGTATTGTTAACTGCTCTTCATTTTCTACCCCTTCTGCAACAACTTCTAAATTAATTTTATGAGCTAGTTGAATTATACCATCAACTATAGACATCTTATTGTTGTCATTCTCTATATCATCTATAAATGATTTATCAATCTTTAATATGTTTATTGGTAATTCTTTAAGATAACTCAAAGATGAATATCCTGTTCCAAAATCATCAAGAGAAATATTAATATTTCTTTCTCTCAACTGTTTAAGCACTTTAACATTATAATTGAATTCCTTCATCAAAGAATTTTCTGTTATTTCAATTTCTAAAAGTGTAGGACAAACATCGCAATCTTTAATTATTTCTTCAATCTTTTGAATAAAATCCTCACTTTGGATTTGCTTTGGTGAAACATTCACCGATATTGTACCATACTCAAACCCCTGTTTCTTCCATTTTTTATTCTGTATTGTTGCTCTTTCAATTACCCAATTGCCAATTTTACCGATCAAACCTCTCTCCTCTGCAACTTCTATGAATTCCATTGGAGAAACCGCTCCTAGTTCCTCACTAGACCATCTAAGAAGAGCTTCAAACCCAGCAATCCTATTATTATTTATATCTATCTTAGGTTGATATACCAGATGTAGTCCATCATTCTCAAGCGCTTCCCTTAATCCTTTTTCAATTCTATCTCTTCTCATGATATTCTCACCAAGCTCTTTATCAAAGAAAGTAAATTTATTTTTACCACTTCTTTTGGATTCATAAAGTGCTGTATCTACATTTTTAAATATGGTTTCTCTATCCATGCCATTATACGGAAATATCGCTATTCCCATACTCAATCGCGTATATATTTCTTTATCTTCTATAAATAATGGTGCCTTTATAACTTCACCTAATTTTCTACAAATACTTGTGATTTCATTTATATCTTCAAATTTATTAATTAGAATAATATATTCATCTCCACCAATTCTAGAGATAAGATACTCATTATTAGTTACTTCTCTCAAAATATTAGATACTTCTATTAATACTTTATCACCCACTGCATGTCCTAATGTGTCATTGATTATTTTAAACTCATCAAGGTCAATTGCAATCACTGCACCTTTTGTATTATTCTCTTTTGAATTTTTTAATTCTCTATCTAATGTATTGAAGAACAATGCTTTATTAGGTAGATTAGTGAGCATATCATAATTTGCAAGGAATCTAATTTTTTCTTGAAACTCAATCCTCTCACTTATATCTGTAAGTGAGCCAATTAGCTTTAAAGGTTTCTTATCATCATCTCTTATCAGTTTCCCTTTAAAATATATCCATTTGTATCCCCCATCAAAGGTCTTTAATCTGAATTCACTTTTAAAAGTTTCTTCTTTATTTTTTGCATGCTTAATGTAAGCTCTTAATATATTTGGCATATCTTGAATATGTACTATTTTTTTTAGATAAATTAGAAAACTATCATTATTTGATTTATCACAATTCAAAATAGTGTGCCATCTATCTGATACAAAATATCTATCTGTACCAATTTCCCATTCCAATATCCCATCATTAGTTATTTCCAATGCTAATTTATATCTCTCTTCACTATTTCTAAGTTCCCTTTCCCTATTCAAAAGTTCATCATATTGTGCTCTAAGTTCTTCTTCTGCAGCTGCTAACTGAGAGTACACTGCTGAAAGTTCCTCATAACTATTCTGAATTTTCAATTCATTTTCCATGTGATATGTTTTTGCTCTTTCTTCTCCTATTAAACGTTCTTCAATCTTATCATTTAATTTTTTCTTAACTTTATTTAATTCTTCTATACGTCTACCCATATTAATTATTTTGGATTGTAAATATACCAAAATTACAATTAAGAGGATTCCTATTGTAATAATTATATGTTTTATACTCATAACTGTAGCAACCATTAGTTCAAACATCCAATCATCCCCTTTTGACGTAGTACACTTTTTTATATGTTATTTAAATAAACCTATAATTTCACTTTTATTATCGTTCATCTCTATAAATTGTTTAGAGATTTAATATAATGTATAAATATTTAACTGATTAAATTATTATATTTTGGAGGATTCAGTAAATTTTTGTAGAAATGTATATATACACATTAATCAATGTATATACACTATTTATTGTAGATATCTCAGATTAATAAGCGAACACAGAAAAAAGATCAAATTAGTATAGGGGAGAATCTTATGAGCATAAAATCAAAACTTTTATGGAGTTATATATTCCTTATTATTTTTTCCACAGCTCTTTTAGGAAGCATTTTAGGCTCAAAAGCTGAAGTTGCCCTTTCCAAAGAAATAGCTGATAAAAGCACAACTATTTCCAACTTGATACTTGATATAGTAAGTGTCAGAAACGACTTATTAATTGATAAAGTATCAACAGACCTTGAATATGCTTCTGAAATTTTAAAAAGCTATGGGAATTTCTATGTTGATTATGATAAATATATAACTGTTGCGGGAACTTCACTCCCAAATTTATATGCTGGGGAAGAAAGTCTAATAAATCTTAATGAGTATATCCAAAGAGTAGAAGAGGTAACAGGAGCTGTTTGTTCAATTTTTTTATTAGATTCTGATAAATTAATTAGAGTAAGTACAAATGTAAAAGACAAAGGACAATCCGCATTTGGTACATATATAGATTCCTCCTCAGAAACATCCTCAAAAATATATAATATGATTACAAATAAGTTATCATATTATGCAATGACTTGTTTTGAAGATTCTTGGTATATTTCTGGATATATTCCATTATTTAATGAGGATAATAATGTAATTGGTGCTTTAGGTTTAGGTCACGAACAACTAAATGATTACCTTGAAGAAGTCATAAATGAAATTAAGATAGGTAATACAGGATATGTTTATATCCTAAACTCCTCAGGTGACGTAATTTTTCACCCTAACCTTAAAGGGGATAACTTACTCAGTTATGATTTTGCACAAGATATAATAAAACTAAAATCAAGTTTAATTGAATATGAGTTCCAATCAAATCAAAAAATGGCCGCATTCACATATTTTGCTCCTTGGGATTGGTATATCGTTGCTACAGCAAATTATGATGATATAAACTCTGCTTCAAACTCAATAATGTATACCTCCCTTGCTATTGGTATCATTGTATTATTGGTAGGAATTATGATTGCATTATTTTTATCTCAAACAGTTGTAAGACCTCTCATGGATTTAAAGTCCTGTATGGAACAAGTTACAGAAGGTGATCTCAGTGTTCAATGTAATATTCATAGCACTGATGAAGTAGGTGTGCTTTCAAGAAGTTTCAATAAACTTGTAAAAGAAAACAATAAACTTCTAGAAGAAACTCGAGAATATAATAAACTTAAAGTTGAATTTTTCTCAAACATATCTCATGAATTAAAGACACCGTTAAATATTATATTCACCACAACTCAGCTTCTTGAATATAAATTTACTAAAGCAGAAGAAATTTCACCTAAAAAACTTTGTTCTTATCATTCAACAATTAAACAAAACTGTTATAGATTATTAAAGCTAGTCAATAATTTAATTGATATTACGAAAATCGATTCTGGTTTCTTTGAATTAAATAAAATAAACGTAAATATCGTAGAGATAATTGAAGATATAACACTTTCTACTGTTGATTATGTTGCTTCTAAATCAAGAAATATTATTTTTGACACAAATACAGAAGAAAAAATAATGGCCGTTGATCCTGAAATGATGGAAAGAATAATACTTAATTTAATTTCAAATTCCATAAAATTCACACTGCCAAATGATACAATAACTGTTACTCTAACTGATTTAGGCGATAATATATGCTTATCCGTCAAGGATACAGGTATTGGGATAGCACCTGAAAAACAATCAATAATATTTAAACGTTTTAGACAGGTTGATAGATTACTTAATAGAAATCATGAAGGTAGTGGTATAGGCTTATCCCTTGTTCAATCTCTGGTAAATATGCATGATGGATCAATAACTGTACATAGCCAACTTGGTGAAGGTAGTGAGTTTATTATAACTCTACCCTCAAAATTAATAACTAAACCTAGTGAAGCAGCTAAAATAGATGCTGCAACCTCTAATGAAGATAAGGTTGAAAAAATCCACATTGAATTCTCAGATATATACTCATAAATAATTTTATCAAAAAAAGTGGCATAACTATAATAAATAAGGCAATTTTATTATTGTCTTATTTATTTTTTTGGAGGAATAAGTAGATTTTTGTAGAATTATATATATGCACTTTATTTGTAAAACATTTTTTTACTATAAAACTGAGTTATGAATAATTTATCCAAAATATACGAGATGAGTATAGAGGAGAAACTTATGAGTATAAAATCAAAACTTTTATGGAGTTATATATTTCTTATTATCTTTTCCACTGCGCTTTTAGGAAGTATTTTAGCATCAAAATCTCAAGCTGCTCTTTCTAAAGAAACCGCGGCTAAAAATGAAAATGTTGCCAACTTACTACTTGATATTGTGAGTGTAAGAAATAATTTGTTATTTGATAAGGTATCAACGGATCTTAAATATGCTTATGAAACCTTAGAACGTTATGGAAATTTACATATTGATTATGATAAAAAAATAACCTTAAATGAAAATATAATTCCCACACTATATGTAGGAGAAAAAAATTTAATAAAGAATGATAATTATATAGATAAAATAGAAGATATAACAGGAGCAGTTTGCTCAATTTTTCTACTGGATTCTAATAAATTAATTAGAGTTAGCACTAATATACTAAAAGATAGTAAACCTGCAATAGGTATATGTATAGATTCTTCATCAGAAATATATAATAGAATCACAAATAAATTAGCTTATTACGGAATAACATATTTAGGAGATTCTTGGTATATTTCAGGTTATGTACCATTATATGATGAGAATAATAATGTTATAGGAGCCTTAGGTGTTGGTCATGAACAATTAAATAATTATCTTGAAGAAGTCATAAATAAAATTCAGATTGGCACAACAGGATATGTGTATATTATAAATTCAGCTGGTGATGTTATTTTCCATCCAAAAATCAAAGGTGATAATTTAATAGATTATGATTTTGCACAAAAGATTATAGAAAAAAAGACCGGTTCAATAGAATATGAGTTTCAATCATTTTGGAAAATGGCTAAATTCACATATTTCGAAGAGTGGGACTGGTATATAGTTTCAACAGCTAATTATGATGATATAAATTCAGCATCTCAATCCTTAATGTGTACTACAATTGCTATCGGCATCTTTGTATTAATTGTAGGTATAATGATTGCCCTTTTTTTGGCTAATACTATTGTTAAACCTATAATGGATTTGAAGTCATGTATGGAGAAGGTTTCTGAAGGTGATTTAAGTATACAATGCCGTATAGAAAGTACTGATGAAGTCGGTGTCCTTTCTAGAAGCTTCAATACACTTGTGAAAGAGAATAGAAAACTTTTACAGGAAACACGAGATTATAATATGCTCAAGGTAGAATTTTTCTCAAATATATCTCATGAATTAAAAACCCCATTGAATATTATATTTACAACAATTCAGCTTATTAACTATAAATTTAATAACGATGAAGAACTTGACCATAATAAAATAAATTCTTATCATGACACCATAAAACAAAACTGTTATAGATTATTAAAGTTAGTTAACAATCTAATTGATATTACTAAAATAGATTCTGGATATTTTGAATTAAATCCAGTAAATGTTAATATCGTAGAGATTATTGAGGATATAACACTTTCTACAGTAAATTATGTTAAATCAAAATCTAGAAATATAATTTTTGATACAAATACTGAAGAAAAATTCATGGCAGTAGATCCTGAAATGATGGAAAGAATAATGCTGAATCTAATTTCAAATGCAATAAAATTTACTAATCACGATGATACTATAACTGTTACAGTTACAGATTTGGGGCATGTTGTAAAAATATCAATTAAAGACACAGGGATAGGAATTGCGCCTGAAAAGCAATCAGTTATCTTTAAACGTTTTAGACAGGTTGATAGGTTACTTAACAGAAATCATGAAGGAAGCGGAATTGGGTTATCCCTCGTAAAGTCTCTTGTAGATATGCATGAAGGCTACATAATCGTTAACAGCGAACTTGGGAAAGGTAGCGAATTTATTATAACTTTACCTGCCCTATTAACACCTCAACCTAGGGATAACTCAATAATAGATGATTCAACTTCTCATGAAGCTAAGGTTGAAAAAATTCACATTGAATTCTCCGACATCTACTCTTAAAAAAGAATTGAGAATTGTGAATTGAGAATGATGGACGGATATTTCTGCTAAAGCAGAAACCCCTGGGGAAAATTCCCCTGGGGCGCTTACCCCTGGGGAATTTTCCCCAGGGGTTTAGATTATTATATCAAGTTCTATCTCTCCCATAACATCCTTATCTATATGCCTAACAGTCTTTAAATCATTAAAACTGTTAGAGTATATATCTATGGAATAATTACATACATTTTTTCGCCTTTGAAAAACACTTTGTTTTTGGACAATAGATTGTACACTCTTTTGTGATATTATAAACATTTTCTTATTTAATGTTCCGTTACATATAACAATACTCTCTTTTGAAATCCCGATTCCATTATTTCTATATTTTCTATATCCTAATATTATCTGCAGTATAACTACTCCAACCACTATTGCTAACTTCAAGAATACTGATATTTTTGCAATATATACTACTCCACCGAATAACAATACACTAGTTATAGTTCTAATAAAGATGAACTTTGATAAAACATTTTTCTTAGAGCAAATAACTTCTTCTCCACAATTAAACTCTCTAAATATTTCTTTAATAATACTATCTTTTAATTCTTTATTGGCCATAAGATATACTACCGGCTTTGTCTTATCCTCTTTTTCTTCACCATATCCAACAATTGACGCTTCCATACTGTACATACCTATAAGTTGACTTCCTAGTGATTGAGATATATTTATAGAGTTTACCTTTTTTATTGAAAAGCTATAAACTTTTTTACTAAATAGTCCATATTCAACATATATATTATCTCCCTTTCTGCAAAGAGTAAAATTGAAATATTTTATATATTGTAGAACAAACGTGACTATTGTTGCTAGAAGATATAAAATTCCAATTCCTATTATTGCTGAAATGATAAGAATATATATGGGTACATCCACAGCCTTATCCCCTATATCTGTTGTTATTTTCGATATTATGTTCATAGTTTGATTCTTAATTTTATCAGTAATTAAAAAGTCAAGATTATCAAGCAAAAAATATGTTCCTACTACCCATGTAAGCTTACTTTTAGTTAATGAGTATAAAAATATATCTTTAATACTTATCTTAAAACTTTTTTCAGTATAGCCACTCTTATTTTGTGCTTGTTTTTGATTTTTGTTTTGATCTTGATTTTCACTGAAACTATCAATCTCTAAAGTAGTTTCTTTTATATCATTATTCTCATTATTTATCTGTAATCTTTCCTTAAATACGCTTGCTTCTTCCACTTTTATAGTAACATCTAATTCTGCTTTACCACTTCCTACAATCCCACTGTTAACTTTTAAGGTACAAACATTAAATATTTTACCTATAACCGTTTCTTTTACATCTATAGTACTTATTTTATCTATGGGAATTTCCTTTTTGACCTTGTGAAATAATCCTTTTTCAGAAACAATCATCTCATCTTTTATATAAAATATAGTTTTTCTCCATTTTACCACCGCAAGTATTCCTTTAAATAAGAATATTAAAACTAGATAGTACAGAGAAGCTTTTATTACTACTGTTAATATAAATATTAAAAAAATCAATTCCTTGTATAAAAACTTTATAATGTCTTCAATAATTGTACTCCAGTGATTTCTATTTGGTTTGTCCATCATTTTCAATCACCTTTTTCTTTATTTTCTCTTTTAAATATTCACATATTTGTTCCGCTTTTTGTTTTTCAATATTAGGTATAACATGTCCTCCACCAGCAGTATGTATCCTCACATTTACCAAATTAAAACGCTTATTAATTATACCTTCTTCTATTGTTATTTGTTGAATTCTTATTATTGGTATTATGGTTCTTTTGGTTGAAAATATTCCCTCAACAATATCTACCTTGTCATTAGTAATCATATATTTCCACTGTGCATATTCAATTGAAGGATATATAAGTGTATTTAATAATAATAGTGCCACTATTATTCCAACTATTGAATATAGATATACAGAAAAATCACTTATCCATTTAAATTCTAAAACTTCTTTACCAAAATAAATAGTTCCTAACAAACTAATTGTCACTATTATTGTAGTAATTAACCTAGCTATAAACCATGATTTTTTCGAATATTGACTTAATCTATTGTACTCCATATATTTCCCCCTGATGTTATTTATGAGTTATTATACCACATACTTTTCCAATTTTCCATTTATATCCCACACCAACATCACATAGCCAATTCCGTCCATTGTTCAAGAATAATAATATCCCTAACAGTGTATTTTTCGGGATACTTATGAACTTGTTCAAGATAACCTATGCTCTTATCCCTCGGTATACACATCCATCCTTCATCATGCCTAGTCATTGTTTCAATTCCTGCTATCATCTTTAGCACAGTTGTTTTCCCACATCCATTTGCTCCCACTATTCCAACTCGTTCCTTATCATAAATATTGAATGATATATTTTTAAAAACCAATGTAGCATCTAAATATTTTTTAATATAATTAAATGATAATTCTACCATTTTATTCACTCTCCTCATTAATGTGTTATAAATGCTATCAATGATTATTTGCTTTATTACTTTAGATATATCGCAGTTCATTAATTTATAACGCAAAAAAGCCGCAAGAAGATTGTTCTTCTTACAGCCTAAAATTCAACGTAAAACTATTATAATAAGATTATTATATGAACCAATATAAACTATGCCTATTTTATTGCAGCATAAATCCAATATCTTATTAAATATTACTATTTTAGTAATGCAAGTTATCTTCCAAATTACAAACTACTAATTTCATAAAGAGCACACCAAATAAACATCTTCCCCATTGTAGGAAAGAAAAGCCCAATGTGAAATAATCATTAATTTTTTATAAAGTCTCTATATGAGAACTCTATATTAAAAATAAAATTAAAAAGTTTTGTAATTTGCTGGTATCATAACTTGGTTACCTCCATATTTTATGTAAATATTTTCTTAAGTGATTGTACTATATAATTACATTAAAGGCAAGACAAGAAATATTTTTATTCTTCAGTACTAACTAATATATTACAATTTCATAGCTTTCATAATCTTACTCACTACCACATCAATAACTCTCTGTGGAGATATTACCTTTACAAATGGACCTAAGGCAATAAGTTTCCTTATGACATCATCCTCTTCAAAAGTATAATAGTTAAGTTTTATTTCATACTTATTATCTCCTAAAGTCCTTGATGTTCTTTCAAATCCTGAAAAACACATGAAGCATCTCTCCATTGCTGCTCTCTCATCAGTAACCTCTAATACTATAGGTTCTTTAGCATATTTATTTTCTTTTAGTAGTTTTAATACTTCTTCTTTATCTATATTGGGTTTCATATCATGCACTAGTTCTACTTGTTCAATAGTGTGAAGATTTACCATGATAGGCCTATTTTCTTCTAATGAATACATTGATATCCTAAATTTATCATCCTTTAAGGAGTATTCTATTCTGATTGGCAATGATAATTTATTCTCGTATCTATTTCCCCACTTATCAACATTACTATATCTTATTGGCTTATTCTCTACTATACCTTGTAAAATTTTATGAAAGTCATCATGAAACTTCAAATAATCAATACTTACATCATTATTTGCCTTGTAAGTTCTCTCTATCATATCAATATTCCCTATCCTATTCACATCATCTAATGCCTCTTCCAATTTCAGAACAAGAGTATCGCCTAATAGTACCTTCACCATAGGTTCCTCTATTAATCTTTTGATCCACTGCTTTTCTACTATAGTAAACCTACCTGGGATGTTTTGATTCATACTATGATTAATTATGGGATAAAAAAGCCCCTCCTTTTCCTTTAACAAATTGAAGTTATCTTGATCATCATACTCATTCAATAATAACCCTTGAAAGGTTTTAAAATCTTTACCAATGACCTTTTCATCATATTCCCCGTCATCTATGAGTTTTATCACCTGCTCTTTACTCAAACCATCCTTTGCTAAACTTAAAATATGAAAAACCAAACGAAAATACCTATTCTTACACTCATGAAATAACTCCATAGTTGTTCAGCATCTCCTTCCAATCATCTTTTAACCTTTGATCTAACCATTTAGGTGATATTATTTTTATATATCCACAATAACTCCTAAGCCAAGGAATCATTTCCCAGCAATCATTCACTAACTTTTCAATAAAATACTCTCCCTTGTCTATTTTATCGATGGTGCACTCTCCTAATTCGCTTTTTATCTTTTCCAGTATGTATTTTTGATTTGCCTCATCTATAATAACCTTAATTCTTAAAATATCGTATCCATCAATGTTGTTGCAAGGAACACTGGACCAGCTATACTTCATAGAATCATTATACTTTTGTTCAAATTCTTTTGGATCATATGTTTCATTATGAGTAGTGACTTCCTCTACCCTATCCAAACGTGAAGATACACATCTTCCATTTTCATTGAAACTCATAAGATAAAATCTGCCACAATTCACATCATACCTAAGTTTAAAAGGGTTAATCACTTCTCTTGATTTTATACGCCTTCCTGCTTTTGAAGTGTTATGACTAATCAAATTTCTACTGTTTATGGCCTTCATAAATTTCCAAAGAATCTCTTCATCAATTAAGGGATGAAAATGAAGATTTTTATATTGAAAACAATCATTATAGTCCTCATTAATTCCTCGCTCATATACCATGTAATCCTTTAATGTTTCTTCACAATAATATCCACTTATAGTAGGAAATAATACATTTTTATAAAGAGATACAAGAGAAAATAGCTTTTTCACTTCATCATTATCAAGTTCTTGTAAAATATCCTCCGAAATACTATATGCCTTACTTCTACCTTTTTTCTCATATTTTAATATCTCCAAAGAATTTGTTAATTCATTTATCTTTCTCTGTACAGTTTTACTGCTTATATTATCATAAGATATTAAGCCTTCTTCAATTAGAAATTCCTCAATTTCTAAAAAAGTCATAGGCTTATCCACTTTATTTAATACCATCAATAAATAAAAGTGTAAAACAAGATCTGTTTTAGTGAAACTCTTACTCTTATAGGTACTCACTAAGAAATTTTGTGTATTACTAATAGAATCATAACTGAGGCTTAGAAGCTTATTTCTTCCTTCCCAATCACTTTTTATGAATTCATTTTCAATATATTGTTGTATTCTTCTGATTTCATAACTAACTTTTCTTGAACTAACTAAACTCTTATTCTCTAAATCTTCCCTAGAAAAACACCCATAAAGAAAAATATCTCTTAATATGCAGCGTATATTATCATAGTGCTTTATAAAATCACTGAACATATTTCTCCCCCAATCCAAATGCGTATGTCTTACTATTATATCTGATTTTCTTTTAAAATTCACCCCTGGGGAAAATACCCCTGGGGTATTTTCCCCAGGGGTGAATTTTAATTCTCTGCTTTAAAATTATATATAGGCTTTATTACATCGATTATCTCAACTGTATCCTGAATATTCTTCACTATTTCTTCCATAGGCTTATACACCATTGGCGCCTCATCTAAAGTTGCTTTACTAACAGAAGTGGTATATATTCCATTCATCGACTGCTTAAATTCTTCTAAAGTTACGGTTTCTTTCGCCTTAGATCTACTCATTAATCTTCCTGCACCATGTGGGGCAGAGTAATTCCAATCTTCATTTCCCTTACCAATGCATATTAAACTTCCATCTCTCATATTAATTGGAATTAGTAGTTTCTCTCTTTTATATGCAGATACACTTCCCTTCCTTATTATGTTATCTTCAAAGTTAATGTAATTATGAGTGGTATTGAAATATTCAAATCGCTTTAACTCTCTCCCCACTAATTTTTTCAATATAATATCTGCCATTGTTTCTCTATTTAAAAGAGCATACTCTTGACATATGTTCATGTCATGTAGATATCTTTCTTTGAATTCTCCATTTAAATAACATAATTGTTTAGGAAATTCAGGTTCAAGCTCATCATACTTTTTCTTTAATTCCTTTAATGCCTTTTGTATCTCTTTCCTTCTTCCAACTTTTTTATATTCTTGAATTAACTCTTCACGTTCTTTGAAATAAGATTCTTTTCCACTACATAAATCGATAGCTAAATCCTGATAAATTTGTGCCACTTGAGTACCAAGATTTCTACTTCCTGAATGTATCACAAGATAACTCTTACCCTTGGAGTCTTTTCCAACTTCTATGAAGTGATTTCCTCCTCCCAACGTTCCTATACTTCGCTCAAACCTTTTAGTATTTTTTAGTTCTCTAAAACAATGTAATTCCTGTAATTTATCAAATCTCACTATTCTTCCCTCATGAGTATTCTTTCCAGAGGGTATATGTTTTCTTATTATCTCATCAAGTTTTCTTACATCTACCTTTGTATCACCTAGTTCAACGGTGAGCATACCACACCCAATATCAACTCCAACAATATTAGGAATAACCTTATCTCCAAGGTCTGCTGTAAATCCAATAACACACCCCACTCCCACATGGGTATCTGGCATTATTCTTACCTTGCATCCATGAGTAAATGGTAGATCACATAATTTTGTTAATTGATTTATAGCCTCTTGTTCTATATTATTTGTAAATATCTTTGCTTCACTATATTTTCCTTGTACTTTTATCATAAAAATCCTCCATCATTCAAAGTAATACCTTTCAATACTCTCTTTTAAACTGCCTATTCCATTCTCTACTTTATAAATAAACTCCAATATTTTTTCATTCCATCCAGCTATTATATTAACTCTCTCTCCATGAAACTGTTGTGTTCCATATCCCTGTAAATCAATAGCATGGATCCAGACATCTTTATTAACCCTCTTTTTATATTGTTCAACATAGTGTTGACATGTATTATAACCACTATTAATTTCATTATCTGAAAGAATAATTATTCTATCTACAAAAATTCTATTATCAAGGAGATATCTTATAGGTAATGTTATATCTGTTCCACCACCATTAATTGGTATGGAATTTGCATTTGATATTATTCCATTTGTACTTGCCATTGGATTTGAGTATAGACGTGTATCGAAAGTAGTTGTAATAGATTCTTCACAAATATGATTCGCAATTGCCATCATTAATACAGCAATCTCAGCACATGAAATATCACTTTTACCACTCAAGTTCCATCTCATTGAACCAGATACATCTGCTGAAATCATTGTTTTCCCTTTTAATGTATGAATATTCTTAGTTGAATGCTCTAAAGCCTTCTCTAGTGTATCGTACACCTTTGATGTGCCAAGTCCTTCATTCTTCAGCACATTGTATGCTGAATAATATCTGAAAGGGAGTTGTTTGCTTCTTCTCACTTTATTCTCATCACTTAAAAATTCATATATATCATCTATATTATTCGGCTGAGCCTTAATTATATTTCTCAGATTACGTAAAATTGCCATATATCCTAACCTTTTTCCATCTATCAACTCTTCCCATGTCTCTTTTTTATTTCCTTTGGTTGATAATTCTACTTCCCAAGTTACCGGTGTTGTCAATTGATCCTCTAACACTCTCTTAAACATATTATTTTGCTCTTCTGTTTTAGCCATTGGATGAGTAAGGCATAAAAGATCTTTTAATCTCACATCTTTCTTTCTATTATACTTTGCAAGAGAATACTCATCAAAAGTGATAAATACATCTGCTACTCCTTTTTTCATAGAATTAGGAATAGGTTTGCCATAAGTATTTAAAGTGTAGCTTACTATTTCACTCATGTCATCTACTCTCTCGACTACTTCTTTCATGGTTCTCCTCACATACTTCTTCCCTTCTTCTGACTGTGCAAGTTCTCCTATAAGCACATGAGAAATACTCCTCAGATGCATTTCTTTTCTTGTATAAATTGCTAGATTAGCCACAAATTTAGGATCTTCTTTAATCATCTTCCTTATATCTTCTATTATTTCCTCTGAGTTATCTCCATAAAACTTTTTCTCATTAAAGAAACTTGTTAAGATTGCCATAATCAATTTTTCTTTTATATCCATATTATAGGCAACATGCCCTGATTTGTTATCTTTAGAAATTCCATTTTTATTAGAATTAAATTTACTCATTTTATTACCTCCAATATTAAGGGAGAAAAGCGAAAAGTGTTTAGTTTTCATCTCAATTTGAAGTAACACTTTTCTACACTGCCCTATTGGAATACAAGAAATTATAAATAAGGAGAAAAGCTATTTAAGTATTAGTACAATTTTGTACCAACTAGTGCTCTACCATTTGAGCTATCAATACTAATATTTAGTACAGAGTGAGACTCGAACTCACAACACCTAACGCTTTAATCGAAGTAACTTAAATATACACTACCCTATTCATTTTTTCCCGTTCCTTACAATATCTATTATAATTATATTAATGGTTTTATTACAGACAAAAACTTTGCAATGTTAATTTCTAGTTTTTAAATATAAAAAATCCAGTACAATACAAAACTAATACTGGATTCTTTATATTATATTTTATTTCATTTTAAAAACTTCACCTTTAGTTACAAATGGTAAGCTTCTACCTTCAGGTATTAAAAATGCATGCTTTCTCTTAATTCGAAGTTTATCACAAAAGCCATCTGTAATTATGAGTATAGGACCATCCTTTGGAAAATCTTCAGTTTTTTCTAGAATATCAATGCCTGGTTGAAGTATTGTTCCACCTCTCCCCTTTACTTTTACTTTGTCTGCAATAGCTTCAGGTGACATGTATCCCTCATCATAAACTGCTGCATCACAGAAAATTACGCGGACATATGGAACATCTCTGGACATGCTATAACTAGCAATTGTTCCAAGAGCTTTTGCTAGTAAAACTCTATCCATTGATCCCGATGTATCAATTAAAACTCCAAAAGTTCTTCCATCTTCAATTCCATATGGATATACCCATCTTGGTCTGGGAATATCAGGTGTTGATGACTGTCTTCTACTCTGTCTAGCATAAGACCTTACCTTCTCAATAGGTGCAAAGTAATTATCGAACCATTTTGCAAGTTCAACATCCCAAAGTATTGATGGCTGTGAAAGTGCTTTTATTTCCTCTATAAGACCTGCGGGTAAAAATCCTCTCTCTGTATCTTCATGATATTGAAGTCCCTGACTCAAGCATTTTTTATAAAATTCATCAAGAGTTATGCCATCTCCAATATTCCACCAATCAGTTCCATCACCTTCTAAAATATCAGATAATCCGCACCCTCTTAATGTTGCAAGTTTTCTGTATTTTCTTATATCCGTAACAATTCTGTCATATATCTCTTCTGCAGAAAGTCCTTTTAATTCAATATCATGGAGTGCTCCTATCTTAGGAAGTTCTCCTAACCCCATTTCTAATAACCATCCATTAATTACATAATCACAAGCTATATTCCATAAATAAGGATCTCTTCCACGTCTTCTTGAGTGATGTCCCAAGCATACATGCAAAAATTCATGTGCCATTACAAATCTACACTCATACTCATCCATACCTGCTGCTGGATTGATATATATTTCTTTAAACTGAGGATTAACTGCTGCCACTGATATGTTCATACGCTGACATATCATATTATCCTCAATTATCTCAAAGGAAGAAGCTACCGCCCCAAGTAGAGGGTAACTATTAATAAACCATTTTTTTGCTTTTTTCCCTGGAGTTATTTTTTCTTTATTAGCTCCAAGATATGCCTCATATCCACCAGCCACATTAACTGCGCTAGTAACTGCCGAATTCAACCCTTGTGCAAAACATTTTTGCCAATCAACCTTGTCCGTCCAAAAATATTCTCTTTCATTAACCATAATCATATCACAATGATTATTTCCTGCAGTTCCAAAATATTTCATAGTATTTGGAATACCTTCTTCAACAAAATAATTATAAAGTTTCTCCTCATTATTACCCCTAAAATTATAATCATAAGAAAACTCTCTTGGAGGAGTACCAAGTTTCATTTCTTTTAAAAACTTAGCAATAAAACAATCACATACAGTATTCCAAATAAAGAAGTTTTCACTATCTTTAAAATGATTAAAGCCTAAGTGTAGCAAGCAATGTGCAAGTACATAAACCCAATTTTCAGTTTCAGCTTTTTTAGAGAAATTAACATAAATAACTCCCTTGTTAGTAATAACCGCCCACCCATCTTCTGGACATAAACTTTCTTTTTCACGAACAAACCTTGCATGATATGCAAGAGAAGAAAACATAGGATGATTATGTAAAATATTCACTGCATTATTAAAGTTTCTTTCCGTTAGATCAAACTTTTTATCCTTCTTTTTTTTATTTGCCATATCCTTTTCCTCCTGTAGTTATTACTGATTTTTCACAAGACGAGGAAAGTCTCTTACAATTATAAATTATAATATGTTAAGAATTTTATTACAGACAAAAACTTTGCAAAGGAAAATTTATTTTTACTGGACTCACTATAAATTCACCAATTTTAGAACTTTAAAAAATACATTATAAAAAGTTACCATAGACCTTATCGTGTAAAGACAAAAAAACATCCCTAATAAACTTAACATTGATTAGGGATGTTTTTTATTTATTTCTATTCAATTGTTTGTATGACTTTAGGAATACTTCTAAAACTAGATTGTTTCAATTTTATATACTCAAATTCTTTAATTGTTGTTTCTATCTTAGTATTGAGTTCCACACTCTCTTCTTCCATTTTTCTTATTCTTTCAGAATCCCCAACAGATTTATACACATCAAGCATAATTTCATATTTATACTTAATAATATACAACTCTTCTAACTCTTTTTCTTTTTCATTTAACTCTTGTTCGATTTCTGCACATAAAAACTTAATTGCAATTTTCTCTAAATCATTATTGTGTATCATATATTTCATCTCCTAGTATAGACAATTTATCGATAATAAACTTACCAACTAGGATTATATTCTACATAGATAATCAATATCCTTTTATTTTAAAATAATCTATTTTTATCAATGTGAACTGTAAATAAGTAAAACTGTAAATAATTAATTCGTATGCTAGTCTAGTTCATGAACTACTTCATCAGTAGAATTGCTTATTGACAAAAATAAAAGAACTAACACCCAAAATCTTATATGCGTATACACTGTCAATGAGTACTTCAACGATTCATGTAGAATAATAAAACAATAATGTATAAATTTCGTATCATATACCAAAATATATAAACTTTTTCATAAATCACCCGATATTAATAAAGGACAAATTTTAAGTTTAAACACAGAAAGGATGATTAATATTATGAAAAACATTTCTCCATTTTTAAAGCGCGGAGCTTGCGCACTTTTTTCATGTTTACTTATTTTTAACGGAGGTAACACAGTACAGGCAGCTATAACTTCTAACCCTACTGCAAAAGTTGAAGTTGCTTCTCTTAACACAGATGCAGCTACATCTAATGAATCTTTTGTTTACTATGTATCAAATGGAGTATTGTATCGCGTAATGAGTGATGGTACAAAAGGTCAAAAACTCATAAATTCTTTTGAGGGTTATAAGCTTACACCAGCTGGAGATTATTTGTATTATATGTTTAATGAAAAATCTACTACACTACTTCGTGTACCAGTGGATGGTTCAAAAACAATGGCATCACGTTTCCAATCCGATGTGCTACATTTTGTAGTAGAGGGTGAATATATTTATTATATGAATGATAAAGGAGCTATTTATAGGGCTCCAGTAAACGCTAAAAAAGATTCTCCTGAAATCAAGCTAGTAACAGATATGGCAGATGTGAACTATCCTGGTTTTGATGTTGTTAACGGACAAATTTATTATAATGCACTAAAAAGTGGACGTGCAACTTGGGTGGCTTCAAAGGCAGCTGATGGAACTGGCGAAGTACAGTGGATTACAAAAGGTGCTGTTGAAAGTCCATGGTTTATTCGTAATGATGATAAATCAGTTTATATGCTAATAAATACAACACCAGAAGAAACTCAATATTCTCTAGACTGCATGATACTTTATTCTATATCTAAAAAAGATTGTATTCCAAAAGCCCTTAATGAAAAAACTCCAATTAATGCAAATGCTGTATATGCAGGAGGATGGGCTAATGGATATTACATGTATAACAAAGATATAATGCTTAATGAATACAGTGAATTTGACTATTTAAATGCAAAAGGATCTGTAATTGATATGCAGGGAAATATGATTGAACTGCATAATATGGGTATAAATGAAGTAGCTAATTTTGATTCTAACAAACTTGTATTTGTGGATGGAAATGGAAAGGCGTATATTTCCACTATAAAGGATAATAAAGTAATAGAAAAAAAAGAACTTCCACTTGAGAATGTAGGATATGTACGTAACCTTATGACTGCTGATGGAGTAAAAGGAACTATGCTATTTGCACAAAGTGGTGCATATATGTTGCAGTCTGATTTATCTTTAAAAGAAATAGTTGGAATTGAGTGGGATTTATGTATGTATAAAGATGATGTACCTGGAATTTTTTATGTAAATGCTGGGGATAATGGTCGTTTATACCGTGGTAACACTGGCGGTAAGACAAATATAAAGCTTAGTGATGAAAAGGTTTCTAGGATTGTATTAATCTCTAAGCCTTAATATTATTCACATTCATAAGCTTCAAAAAAACACCGAATTGGGCTTAACTAAGTTTTCTTCGGTGTTTTATTATATATTTTTATCAGTTTAAGCTGTAGTTATTACTGCTTCTTCACAAGACGAGGAAGGTCCCTTACAATATCAACCATAAACCACGCAGGTAAACACTTATTTCCTTCTTGATCTGAAACTACTATTTGTGCAATCTCAACACTTATTGATGATAGTTCTTTTAAAAGTGCTTTAGCTCTGTGAGAAAGCATTTTATGATTTTCTGTCATCTTGTCTTTGTTTTCAGGAAGTTCTTTTATAAGTTGAGATCTAAAAGATTGTGCAAGGAAATAAAGAACATCTCTATCTTTGGCATCGCTTGGCCAAGAAGTATCTCCATTAATAATAGATGCTAATTTATATTTATTTTTAATCTGTTTTATAAAAGCTTTAAACTGAGTTGCATGTTGAGGGGATAAACATCCTCCTGCAAGTATTCCAATCCACTCATCTGAAAGATTATCTCCATATTCTTTCATTGCATCGCTGAGAATATGCCATGATCTTGGTGATGAAAAAGGTTCTTCAGTTTTAGGTGGATTCATCCATAAATGATCTGGTCTTAATTTCATATACTCAATTATGTGTGGATGTATTCCTGATTCTTCTGCCCACTTAATCCAATCTCTATGAGATGCCTTAAGTTGAACATGTATCATTCTATTTATAAGAGCTGAGGACATAGGCTTTACAATAGCACTATCTTGTGCACGATTTCCTGCACCTATTACTATAGATCCTTCTGGCAATTTATACTCTCCAATTCTTCTTTCATGTATCAAACTATAAAATGCCTTTTGCACCTCATGAGAGCATGCATTTAGTTCATCTAAAAAAAGACAGTAGGGCTGCTCTCTTGCAATTGTAGAAGGTGGACAAAATCTACTGCATCCATCAATTATCTGTGGAACTCCAATTATATCCTCAGGAGCAAGCTGACTTCCCAATAGTGAAACACAGGGTAGTCCAACCTCCTCCGCAAACTTTTCTACTAATGAAGACTTTCCTATTCCAGGAGGTCCCCAAATAAATACTGGTCTTACTACTGATACATTTAATAAAAACTCCGAAAGTTGTTTTGGTGTAATTGTAATAACTGAGTTCATACTTTTATTTATTCCTTTCTATTTTCCGAATGTACTTAAAGTACATATATCATAAACATACCTTATCCTATCCATTTTTGATCATTGCTTACAAAATAAATTATATTATATTTTGAATTTTATTACAGACAAAAACTTTGCGAGGTTGACTTGATTTTTATTTTCGTGATTCTAAAAAAGAGCAAATCCAAAGTGAAATGGTGAATTTGCTCTTGAAGGTTTTATTTATTAGTGTGTTAAAGAAATTATGATTTTATTTTAAGCATAATATTTATAGTAAACTTATTTTTTTCTTCTACTAAATTTATTAAATTGCAAATGCTTTTTAAAAAAACAAATAATATTATAAGACGAATAAGGTTACTAACAACATTATTCATAAAACCAATAATTATATGTTCATCAAAAGACATATTGGTGCTAGAATATAAATAGTACAAGTTGAAAGTGAAAAATTCCAAAATAAAAGATATAATAAAGTTAGTGAAAGATGGAGGGATTGAACATGAGTAGACAGTTTACTAAAGAGTTTAAAGAGGACGCAGTAAGATATTATCAGGAACATAAAGATTTAGGATATACAGTATGTGCAAAGAATTTAGGGACAAGTAGAACCGCATTATGTACTTGGGTAAAAGAGGCAAAAGTTAATAATGGAGAGGTACCTACGCGAGGATCAGGCAATTATCAAAGTGAGGAAGCAAAAGAAAATGCAAGATTACGAAAAGAGTTAAGAGACGCGCAGGACGCATTAGAAATACTAAAAAAAGCAATCAGCATTCTGGGAAACTAACAGAGGCTCTCTTTATTGAAACATCTAAAAAGGAAGATGACTTAAATGAAGAAAGTGAGCGCCGGCTTAATGTTAGCGGAGTGCTGAGAATACTAGGCGTTTCAAGGAGTGGCTATAATTCTTTTAAGAGAAGGCTGCCATCTGATAGGATTAAAAGAAAAGATGAGCTAAAAGTTAAGATTAAGCAAATATATGATGAATCTCATCAGAACTATGGAGCACCTAAAATAACAGAAATCCTGCATCAGAATGGAGAAACTATAGCAGAGAAAACTGTTGGTAACTATATGAGAGAGCTGGGGATAAAAGCACAATATGTAAAGCCATACACAGTTACAACAATAGATTCGAATTTTAGTAAAGAACTTATTAACATCTTAAATGAAGAGTTTAATCCTGAGGAACCAAATGCAGTGTGGTGTTCATATATTACCTATATTTGGACTTATGAGGGCTTTGTGTATTTAACAAGTATAATGGACTTATATTCAAGAAAAATCATATCCTGGGTACTAAGTACAACCTTAGAAGCGAGATGGGTTATAGAAGCAATAAATAAAGCAAAAGCAACGAGAAATATAACAAAACCATTGGTTATGCACAGTGATAGAGGTATCCAATACACATGTGCTGCATATCAAGAAGCAACAGAAGGATTTATAAATAGTTATTCAAAGAAAGCATATCCATGGGATAATGCCTGTATAGAGTCTTTTCATGCACTTATCAAAAGAGAATGGATAAATAGATTCAAGATTCTAGACTTTAATCATGCATATCGATTAGTGTTTAGCTATATAGATGCATTTTATAATACCGTAAGGATACATAGTCATTGTGGATATTTATCACCTAATCAATATGAAGCCAAACACAAAAATAAACTGGAAAATTTATATAAAAATGTTAGTTAATTTTGTGAAAAGCTAAATAATTATAAAAAGTTCATGTTTAACTTGTACTTTTTCTTGACATAGTACCAAACCAAGTTACTAATATATCTTTTAATTCTTTTAGTTTTAATATTTCTACATAATTGAAAGTACTCTTTTAAACAATAAAAGTCACTTTGAATAAATCTATTTCGCTTTTTTAATTCACCATGAACATAAATCATTTTTAAACCTCCATAAAATCTATATAACATTTATTTGCACACCAATAGATAAAAAGCCAGATTGAGCTATAATACTCATATAAAAGCTCTTCTCCTTATCAACTAATAATAAATTTTTCTTCCCTTCTAACTCACAATCTGATTATATTATCATTTATTTACATTTCAACAAATATCTTTGATTTCCTCTAAATAATAAGTACCTATATATTAAGATAAAGGAGAATAGTCCCATGATAAGTTTTTGTACTCTATAAAACTTTCTTGTCCATTTTTAAGCTGTTTATAATCCATTATTACATTATCATTTAAACAGCCTTATCACTTTAATATAGCAACTTTACAGCTATATTAAATTAACTATTACATCATCCATTCACACAAAGAACGCGGACAGCCAAAAAAAATATTTCTGCAGCTAGGGAAGTTTTGGGGTTCGTTGCCTCCGCATTAGAACACCTCTCTTTACAGTACCTTTTTTTCTTTATTAATAGATATTATTATGACCGCTCAATTTTGAGCAGTATTATTATTTCTTTACAATATCAATGTTTTCGACTTTTAATTGTCCATGTATTTCCACCCTTCTCACTACCTATAAAAATTTCATTTAATGAGATTCTTAGCTTTCACAGTAAAAATATCTCTTATACATGTATAAATACTTTAGAAGTCACTCCCTTTCATAAAAACAGTTTTACGAAGATACATAAAAAAACATTCTTCTATACATAAACCTCAAAAAAAAGGTTATACTATTAATTGTAAATTACTGTATGCAAAGGAGGTTTGTAGAATGTTCTTTGATAAGGGAATAAAAGATTTAGGAATGGATGATATTATTATGATCAGACTCCCAAGAGGCTACTTCATACTAGTAGTTATCCTTCTATTAAGAATTATGGGGCTTATATAAAAGCCAATGGAGAAGGGTATGAAATATAATACCTTCTCTCCATACTTTTTATCACAGAGGTAAGATAAGTTGATATATTAACTAATCCCAATTGTGAGAAAGTCTAAATCTTTTTACCTATATCAAAGTAATACTAAATAAAAATAAAATAAATGCATACAATTAATTTAAAATAGTACCAGCAAAAACTGCTGGTACTATTTTTGTTAATTAAACTTTATCAACTCACCTAAACCCTTTAATACCATGTATACATGATTTTTTTTGCTCCAATACTTATAACATTCATTTAATAGATTGTTACAGAATTAAAACAAGATAAGTTACTTGGAACAATTAATTTAAATTAATATCCGTATTTTGTTTATATTCTTTTAATAATTCAAAGTAGTTTAACTCTGTAAAACCAGTAATACCAATGCATAGATACATTCAAATTATTTCTTTATGGATTTTTCAATAAGAATAAAACAAATTTAGAATTAATTTAAATAATTACTTAATAACATAGAAGAGTACAAAATGTTCAAGGAATCCATCCTTATTCACGAATTATTTTTACTCCCCCCCTATGGTAAAAAATCATGTTTTTTTCCAAACAGTACTAGACAAACGGTCAAATTTGATTTTCTTTTTTAAGATAAAAATAGTGGGGGTACCAAAAGGTACTTTAGTATAAATGTAATCTGAGAGCAAAGATTTAAAATAAATATGATGCCATAATTCAATGTTTGCAAAAACATGATCTTCTTCATGACTTTAATATTTAGGGTAGTCGAAAAGTCTACCTCCTTAAACTGTTTAAAATAAATTCAAATTAATTGTATCAATTACCCCAGTAGATGCTACAGTATATACTATAGGTATACTTGATAGGTATACCTTATGATTATGCATTATGGTTATACATTATAGGTATAAAAACCGTAACTCACTACGCTTCTGCTCTCAAACTTGTAAACTTGATATGTATATTTGTTTTACAGATAGTGTTATTTATTTGATTTTTGTTTAATACAATTTAATATAAGTATAATTTGCGCAAATATTACACAAGTTTAAAACAAATTTGAATAAGAAAAGAATCACGACGGCAATCATGATCCTTTTCAAAATTTTTTTCTTTTAATTTTTAATTAATTATCTATTTATCTATTTAGTGGTGTCTTTCTGAGAGACGTCACTTTTTTCTTTATCTGCATAATTGATCTCCTGGTGAGCATTAACTTCTTGTTCTTTAACAAATACATGTTGTTTCATCTGAATTGGTGTAGTATTGACTGTTTGCCTATTAATCCAATTAATTATACTTGTAATTAACTGGATTATAGCCGCTGTTAGTGCAATACAGAGAGTTATATTGTGAACTATATTGCTCAAAACTCTTTCCTCCTTTCGACTAGCAAGTCAATATACTATCGGACTATTTTTTCATATAAACTATAAATCCCCCCTTCAAAACTTAATCAAATTGCTCTTATTATAGTTATATGGTTCAAAAAAATAATCTTCACACTTTTTTCAAATATTAAATAAACTTTTCAATACCCCTACCACTCCATATAACTCATTAAACTCTCTTAGAATAAAAAATAGAGTCATTTACAACGTATAACAATAACTACTGAATGTACAGAATGTACAAGGAATCCAACCTTGTTAGATATGGTATTCTTCTTTAAGTTGAAAACCTCAATATATTCAACAGTATTATTTAAAACCTTTGGCTGTAACATATCTTAGCATACTTTTCTACTTAACAAACATCACTTCTTACCACATCACTATGTATTTAAAATACATTAAGAAAAAGAGAATAGACTTATATCTCCATCCCCTATCTTTATTATGTATTATATTAGTATCTTACCATGCATCTGTATTTTGACCTTCCGCTCCATGACTATAATCTAGAACTTCTGTTTTATACTTTCCTGTAGATTCACCTATTGATTTCTTTTTAAGCTCCTTAAGCTCACTTATACTATTACAACCTAGATCACTACATTCTAACTCAATCAAATCTACACACGGATATTCAGCAAATCTCTTCTTTTTTACCTTTTCAATAAAAGAGTAGTATTCTTCTTTTGCTATAATGTCATATTCTCCGATATGTTCTAAAACATAATTCCAAACTAATTCAGCATCTACAATACCATCTTTGTTCTTAACATTACAACCAAATTCGCTTTCTATACCTAAGTACCCATAATCCATTTCTACTTCTTTATCATAACTTTCTGAGTAGAATGTATAGTCATATATATCCCAATCTTGAAATCGAAATATTTCTACAGCTACAATTAGTGCTTCGCCTTCATCTTCTCTACTATGATGATAATGTATATTTATACTAATCAGCTTATCATCAACTAGAACTATTTTTGTTAAACCATCATAACTACAACCTGTCCTTACCCACGGATTGCTCTTAATAAAAGTTAAAAAGGCTTCTTTATCAATGAAATATTTTTTACCATCGCTAAGCATTTCAATAAATTCAGTACATTTTTTCTTATATTCATTGTTTTTTGTTGTGCTCTTTATTTCATGAAGAAATTTTAAAAGGTCTTCTTCAGTTACTTTTTGTATTTCTATATCCTCTTTATCTTTACTACTTATTAATTGTTAAAAAGCAATTTATGTAGGCAAAAAAATTACTCAAATAATCAAAATAAAATAACCAAATCAAAAAGAGCCAGATACGATAATCTGACTTTTTTTGATTCAAATTGTTTTAATTACTACCAAATGGTAATAATTAACTATAGAACTATAGTCACGAGCTACGCTCACTACAATTCGAAAGGAAATATTTTGTTTTGATTGATATTAGTAAATATTGCCATAATCCAAGAAAATATTCAAAACTAGGTAAAAATAATTCCTTTAAAAGACTTTATCACTGTGAGTGTTGTGGTTATAGGGGTTCTTTGCATCGTCATGGCTTTTACTATAGAAATATTATATTATTTAATTTTTATTCCAGAATCCCAATATTAAGATACAAATGTCCTAATAAAAATTGCAATAAAACCTACTCTCTTCTACCTGACTTTGTTATTCCCTATCATCAATATACAATCACCTCGCAAGTAATTATAACATGTATTAGACCTATGAATAGACTTTCCATAGGCTGTTATAGTATTCTAGTAAAATGATCTCAAACTATAATATTAATTTTTTCACCATTGTCCTTGACTTTATCCTTCATGTTGTCTGTATAATGCTTAATATTTTGTGTGACTTGCTGTTGCCTAATAAGTAATCTGTCTCCATCTTTTGTTTTTCCCCTAAGGTTTTCATCCCTATTCTGTTCATCTTTATCAACCTTATGATTTGAAGAATTACTTTGTGTGTTATTACTAATTTTAGTGTTTACATCTCTTAATTGATTACCAAGTTTCTCAGTAATCTTTTCAATGTTATTTTCCATTTTAGCAAGATGTTTTTTCTTGGCAACAGGATTAACACCTCTTTTTATATCTATTTTTATTTCATAATCTAAAACTCTTGCCTCACCTGATATTAATTTTCTTTGAGATGATAAAGGTTTAACCTTTTTTAAATCATTGGAAAGATTTAAAACACAGTCCATTGAGGAATCTATTTTGATACCATTATAATAATCCTTATTTGATTTTTCTTTAAAGTTTTTTTCTTTGTGATTTTTATCATCAGTACCAATTGCCTTACGTTGTTCTTCCAATCGAAGTTCATTTACCCTCTTATAAATTTCTTCAATTTGTTTGTCAATACTTTCCAGATTTTCTTTTATAGACCTTGGATCTTCACCTTTTTGCAAACTCCTTTCTATAAGAGCATTTTTATTATCCATTAAATTTTCTTTTTGTTTTATTAGATTTTCTAATATATTGTTTCGTTTTAATTTTCTTACTGAAGCTTTGCTCATACTGTTTTTGTTCATAACATTACATTTTTTAATCTTTCCAGTATTATCAAGATGATTTTTAGGTGAATTATCATTAGAATTATAACTTAAATTTACTGAACATATTCGCTGCTGGGGTGAAAAAGATATATTCATATATAGTCCTCCATTTTCATAATTTTGTAATACTAATATAATTTAGTACATTTGTTATATCGTCAAATATAATATTTAGTTCACTAGATTGTAGTAATAGGTCGTTAAAATGTAATGAATAGTCCAACTTCTCCAGTGGTAAACTATATTGAAAATAGTTAGAAGGAAGGTAATGATATGACCATTGCAAAAGAGCATGTCAATAAATTAATTAATGAAAATTCTCCTTACTTGTTACAGCATGCCCATAATCCTGTAAACTGGTATCCCTGGTGCGACGAAGCTTTTGTAAAAGCACAGGATGAAGACAAGCCGATATTTTTAAGTATTGGGTATAGTTGTTGTCATTGGTGTCACGTTATGGAGAAGGAGTCTTTTGAGGATAACGAAGTTGCAGAAATATTAAATAAATATTATATAAGCATTAAGGTTGACCGCGAAGAAAGACCAGATATAGACAGTGTATATATGAAGTTCTGTCAAGCTTATTCTGGAAGTGGTGGGTGGCCTCTTTCAATACTTATGACACCTGATAAAAAGCCTTTCTTTGCAGCAACTTATATTCCTAAACATAGCAAGTATGGCCTTGCTGGCTTTGTAGAATTACTTGATTCTATTAAAGAAACCTGGGAACTTAATAGAGATGAAGTTTTAATTGCAGGTAACAAAGCACAGGAGGCTTTAATTAAAAGCGAGAAATTGGATATTAAATCTATTAATGAAGACAAATTCATAGATAAGGTTATGAGAAACCTTTATAATGCAGCTGATTTTAAATATGGAGGCTTCGGTGATAAACCAAAATTCCCTGCTCCACATAATCTTTTATTTTTATTAAGATATTGGAAAAAACATGGAAATGAGCGTCTACTTAAAATCATAGAAAAGACACTTGATTCAATGTATAAAGGTGGCATCTTTGATCATTTAGGTTTTGGATTCTGCAGATATTCAGTAGATGAAAAATGGCTTGTACCTCACTTTGAAAAAATGCTCTATGATAATGCCCTTTTATCTTATACATATTGCGAAGCTTATGAAGCAACTAAAAATCCCCTTTACAAGAGAATCACTGAAAATATTTCCACCTATATTTTAAGGGATATGACTGCTCATGATGGTGGATTTTATTGTGCTGAAGATGCTGACTCTGAAGGTATTGAAGGAAAATTTTATGTTTTTTCACCTGATGAAGTTAGAAGTGTTTTAGGTGAAGAAGATGGTGAAAGGTATTGTAATCTTTTTGATATAACTGAAAAAGGAAATTTTGAAGGGCAGAATATTCCTAATCTCATTAACACATCATTGGGTGAATTTTGCACTTGTGCAATTGAAATGGAAGTTAATAATTTAAGAGAAAAACTTTATAGATTTAGAGAAAAGAGAGTTCATCCTTTTAAGGATGATAAAATCTTAACTTCATGGAATGGTCTTATGATTGCTTCCCTTTCATATGTGGGAAGAGTACTTGACAATAAAAATTATATAGATCAATCTGAAAAAGCTGTAAAATTTATATTAGAAAATTTATCAAATGATGAAAGAAGACTTTTAGCACGATACAGAAATGGAGAAACCGTTAATTTAGGTATATTAGATGACTACAGCTTCTTTATCTGGGGTGTAATCGAGCTTTATCTCTCAACATTTAAGGTTGAATATCTAGAGAAAGCTATTGAATTAACAGACAAAATGATTGAACTTTTCTGGGATGAAGATAGCCATGGCTTTTATCTGTACGGAAATGATAGTGAAGAGTTAATAGTAAGACCAAAAGAACTGTATGATGGTGCTATACCATCTGGGAACAGCGTTTCTGCTCATATTCTACTGAAGCTTTATAATATTACAGGTACTTCTAAATACTTAGATAAAGCAGAAGATTTATTTAAAGCCTTTGGAAGTAAAGCTGAAAATACTCCTACTGCCTATACTTTTTATGCTTCTTCCTTAATGACAAAGAACACACCAGGTTCGCAAATTGTTTTGTGTGGAAACGTAGAAGATGATGAAATTCAAAGGATGCTTAAAGTTTGTTATAAAACCTATGATCCATTCAGGATTGTTGTAATATCCGATGGTGATGATAAACTTAAAGCTTTATGCCCTATGTTGAGTGATAAAACTCAAATTGAAGGTAAGGCAACAGCTTATGTATGTAAAAACTATTCATGTAAGAAACCTGTTACATGTGTAGATGAACTTGAGAAACTTTTGAATGAATAAAAACTATAGAGAATCCATAGTGAAAGTTAATTTATTCAAATAGATTAAATGTATTTTAACCAAAGAAAATCTTTAATCAAAGAACAAAGAACAGAGAATAAAGAACAAATTAGGTTATTTTTCTTCCTATTGTCAGAAAAAAATATATAAGAGCTTTCTAAGAACTAATCAAAAGTGTCTATTTTCTCTAATATATTGATAATTTAAAAGCTTTCAGCTCTACTGAAAGGTATCGTGATTTGTTCTCTATTCTTTGATATTTGTTCTCTAATATGTTTCAACTAATTTTCCTTTAATAATTAACCTATGAGTTGCAGCTCTTATAGGTGTGCATGTAATAAGAGTTATTTCACAATGTTCACTATAATCTAAAACCCATACCTCTGTCGGTTCAACAACAAAAACATCATAAACTTTGTATGTGAATTTATTCTTAGTAGTCTCAATATATATATAATCATCCTTATTAATTTCATTGAGTCTATTAAAAAATTGGTTATATGAATAGCTTCTATGTCCAGCAATACAGCAATTCCCCTTTTCTCCTAGTCCTGCAGTATTAGCATAATGAGAAACTGAGTAATTAAGATTTTTCATAGTTACTCCTTCAGATATAGCCACTTCTAAATCAATTTTTGGTATGTTCAATATCCCTATACAATTTTCATATATATTTTTTTTCTTTTCTTTTTTAGATTCTTCATTATTATCTTTACTTTTATTACTTATATCACTTTCAACCTCTTCTTCCTTTTCACTATAATCTGATTTTTGTTCCTCCTCATTAAATATATTTAATTCACTAATATTTAACTCTTCATTTTGTTTCTCATTTATAACTGAATTCTCCAAAATAGATTTCTTCATCTGTTTCTGAATCATCTCTGCTTTAAGTTTTCCATAGTTTAGTACACATAAAATAATTATCCCTACAACCATTAATATGATACCCATTAACTTCCTTTTCACAGTTACCGCTCCTTTTTAAGCATTCTCAAATAACAAGTCAATTTTTATATAAATAAAAATGCACTTTTCAAATGTATTTTTATTTATTGGAAAAAATTAAAAACTAAGATAAAGGTATATATATCTAATATGATACATAACTTATTTGTAATTTTCAACAATTTTATAAAAATTAACCAATTAGCAAAAATTTTCATATAAATTGATTTTACAAATCATTAGGAAACGTCTTTAATATACGAAAAATTTCAATTGAAATAAAATTAATTATATGCTTTGTTTATATATAAACATGCTACTTTTTATTGTAAAATTATTGAATTAATGTTATAATTTCACTATATTGCTAATGACTTAGAATTGCTTAGTTGTTTATTTTTGATTGACTTATTTAATCAATTTATTTAATTTATTATAAAATTAAACTATCCCGAATATATATATAATCAGAGCTAATCATATATGATATTAAAATTTTATATCAATTTTAAGGAAAGGTAGGTGACTTTATGAAAAGGAAACCATTTTATTTATTTCTATTTAGCATTGTTTTTGCAGTAATATTTTTAAGTTATTCTTTTACTTACGGATTGATAATTAATCCAGATAAGATAAAAACTTTTAAGGTAACTCCAGATAATGATATCTATGAATTAAATCTCCTGGAATATTCTGAAACCCCTCTTTATCCAGGAGCTACATTACAAACACCATTTAACATAGTAAACAACACTAATAAGGAAATAAAACTTGAATCCATAAGTTTTGAAAACTTTTCTTTAACAAGTCTGTCTCCTGAAAGTAAAATAGACAGTACTAACCCTAGATATTATAGTTTCACAGAACAAGTTTATTTAAAATTTACACATGATGATACTTCAATCTTTGATATCCCTCTATCTCAGGTTATCAATCAGCATAATTTCAAATTAAGTAAAACATTAATCTTCTCAAAGGAAGCTGGAAGTGAATTTAATCTAGAGCTTTACATGAGTGCAAACGCTGGAAATGAGTTGCAAAATCTTCGTGCAAATTTTAACACAGTATTTAGTTTCACAGAACACTATGTTGATCCTGCTCCAGACCCTGATGATGATCCAGACCCTGATTCAGATCCAGACCCTGATGATGATCCAAATCCTGATTCAAATCCAGACCCTGATGATGATCCAAATCCTGATTCAAATCCAGACCCTGATGATGATCCAAATCCTGATTCAGATCCAGACCCTGAATCAGATCCTACACCTGATTCTGATTCAACGCCTGACCTAGACCCTGATTCAGATCCCGACATAGATACAACACCTGACCCAGACCCTGATTCAAATCCTGATCCATCATCTAGTGATAATGATACTGATGAAGGTGATCCAATAATAATTGAAGAAAAACTTATTCAAACTGGTTCATTCTTCGATTATAAAGTACTTTTAGGAGTATCAGTATTATTCATAGGATCTGGTATTGCACTACTTTTCAATAAAAAGAAATAATTCTATTCATAAAAAAGTATATTAATTATATTTTTATCAAACTAAAAACTCTCATTTAATTATGAGAGTTTTTGGTTTATACTCAAACTATTATTTCTATATAGAACTTAAGTAGTACATAACTAATTATTTTTAGTTATATACTACTTCTTTTCGATAGTTATAAATTATACTTTATGATGTGTAATTATTTGGAAAATCTTTCTATACTATGAATATAATAATATAGAATTCTTATATAATTATAAAATAATATTTAGGGGAGTGAAATTAATGAAAAAAGGAAAAATAATAGCACTAACACTAGCGCTATCAGTCACTATCATGGGTGTAGGATATGCTGCCTGGCAGGATAACATTACCATCCGCTCTGAAGTTGCTACCGGTAATATTGACGTTCAATTCGCTAACTTAGCTAGTTTTCCTAATGGGCATTTTGCATTAGCTGGTACGCCAAACAAAGCAGAAATCATTGCAATAGGTGAATCCTACATAGATTTAAATGATGCAGGTACAATTAGTGCTGATAAAAAGGTACTAACCATAGACGCTGGAAATTTTTATCCAGCAAAATCACATAATCTTATGTTTAGTTCTCTTAGCATTGATTCTGATAATTCAAAATCTCCTCCATATCAAAACAAAACAGAGTTACCCGCTTTATGTTTCAATGGGGTAATAAAAAATTCTGGAAGTGTCCCTGTTAAATTTGATAGAATTGATATTGAATATGAAGGAGTTAAAGAAGTAGGTGATTATATTAGAGCTGAGTTTGGACATGTTTATAAACTTTCTTTAAATGACTCAATAATATATAGAGTTGAAAGAGATGGGCAATTAAAAAAGTTAAAACCTGATTTTCCTGGAGAACCTAGCTACCCACCATTTGATATGAGTTTAGATAGACTAAAAAAACATTTAGAAAAAAACATGCGCAATGTAATACTATATCCTGATGAGATTTTGGTTGCAGGTGATTATACTACAGAAATTTCTAAAATAGTACCAAAGATTCAATTTTACATAAGTAAAAATGCACCAAATTCAATTCAAGGTAAAGAATGTAAGATAAAGATTAAATTCTTATGGAAACAATTTAATAAATAATATCCTCTAATATTAAGGGGTTGACTGACCATAGAAATTAATCCCTATGCTCATACAACCCCTTGTCTTATATCCTAATATTTTTTTTATTCTGACATATTAGTCTCTTCTATAACATTAATTATTTCAATAGTATGATTTTCCTCTTGTTGATTTTCAGTATTCTCTATTTCCATATTATCAATTTCTATATTGTCTATTTGTATATCCAGTTCAAATAAATATGTTTCTTTCTCATTTATAATATAGAATTTAGATACCTCATTATAATCACTGCCATACTTGTACATAATCGGCTTACCTATTTCATCACTAATTCTTACCAAATCATCAATTGATTTTACCTTTATACTCTCACCATAGTAAATAAGCGCTTCTTCGCTAAGAGCTACCATTCTATCTCCATGATTTTTTAAAATTTTCTTAAGAGCTTTCTCACGTTCATCTATTTCTACAGGTGTAGTAAAGAAGATTACATATATTAATCCTAACAAACATACTACAACTGCTATGGCTAGCATAATTATTTTATTTTCATTTACAGGAATAGTAATCTCTCTAGTTTCATCAATAACTCCGTTCTGTTCATCATTTAAATTACCCCCAATTTCAAAATAACTTCCACCTAAAGGAATTAACATCAATGGGGAATATGTTTTACTTATTACACCATTATCCGTTTCAGATTCCATATTAACATGTGCTTGGATTGCGAATTTTACTGAACTTGATATCTTAGCAATTTCAGAGACTTCTTTTACAAAGTCCTGAAATTTATCCAGCTTTATTGTAATTTTCTCCTCTATTAAATAGTCTTTATCTTGGGCAATAAACTCTTTTTTATCTATTATTGGAAACTCCTTTTTCCATATAGACTTAAATTTATCCTCTTCACCAGTATATCCTTCTAGTACTGCCTTTATTTCATAATTACCTTTTATATCAGCTTCATTTTGTCCGTTGAAATGAAATGTAAAAATGCTCTCTATTTGCTTTACAAATTCAGATATGTATATCTGTCCTTCATCTAGTACATTTTCTTTATATAACATATTAGGCTTCAAGTGAACTTTATAATTGAATGCTGCTCTGCTATTATACGTATAAAGAGTGATTGTCTCCTCTTTAGTCTTATGACTTTTAGCTTCCTTAAAAGCTAAAAATGATGATGCACAAATTAAAATAATCAGTACTGCTATTAAGATTAGTTTCAGGTTTTTATTTATGCTTACTTTCATAACACGACCTCCCCGATTAGCCAATTTCCATTTATAGTAAATTATAACATTTTTAAGATACTTCCTCAATATAATTGATGTATTTTATTTAAATCCAACTTAAAAATCATTTTTTTCTAACTTTTGAAGATTAATAAGTGATTCTAATTTACTAATATATGTTATTTTCGCAATAATAATGATTGTAATCTATTTTAAAATTCACATAAATTACAATCACCAAATATTATTCAAATTTTCTCTAATTTTAAATCTCATTCTTTCTTTTTAGTTATTCATAGAAACAAATACTTGTCCAAAACTAATTAATTACTAAACTAATATTTAACGCATCTAAAACTTCTTTAATTGGATTACATACTGAGATTATATATGCTCCTGCAAATAATAATCCAATAGCTTCATTATTTTCATTTAATAATAGACTTCCGGAATCCCCCCCTTTAGACATTCCTGATGTTACTATCTGGTTTACGAATAGGGCAGTACCAGTATTATATTTTATCTTTAATGTTGCATTCGTTAAAAGTATTTTTCCTGTAGTAAGAGCTGTAGTCCTTCCGCTCTTTTTAACAATCATATCTTTTTGCGGATCTGAAATACCATTTACATAACCAATCCAACATATTTCAGGTGTTATAATATTTGGAGTACATTTTGCAATAGCACAGTCAACTACATTTTGAGGCTCTCTATTTGATGTTATGAATTTAATGGGTTCATAATCATGTAATGTACCAATAACATCATTAGGTACTTTACCCCCATCAGCTATCCCTGGCTGTACTATTACAGCTCCTAATTGAGCTCTATTTTCATCTGCAAGCACATGATTGTTACTTAGAATATAGTGTTCAATATTTTCTCCATCTCCTGAATAAACAGCACAACCAATAGTTCCTGCAGTTACACTATCTACACCTACACTATATCCACCTTTCGCTGGACGTATTCTTTCAGTTAGACTTAGAGCTGTTATCTCCCCTACCTCTATAACATCTGTTTTTATATTGTTATACAGACCTGGAACAAGATCATTTTTAGATAACTGGTCCATTGAAAGTTTTTTCTCAACCAGAACTGTTATGCAAGGTTCTCCAATATCCTTACCCTTAATTGTTTTAGTTCCTTTCGCTACTCCTATTACATTATTATATTGAAGAAAATCATTATATTTGCCATTACATATCTTTTTAATCTTTTTCTCTACTATCAAGTTTCTCATGGTATACCAACCTTTTATCTTCAGTAATTGTTTCCATTATTATAATATTCAGAAAAAAATATATTGCTACATTATATTTTCTATATTTAATTTAAATAAAAATACGGCCAGCAAACATCTTTGCTGACCTATTTTAAAATTCTATTCAACTGTATTCCATTGTTCAAAGTCAATTTCTACAGGAAATTCTAATCTCTTATTTTCTGTTATAGTATTTGGAGCATTTTCGTCCATTTCAATTTTTATTTTAAATGTATACTCATCATCTGGTTGCAAAACAATACCTTCCCAACCTGTTATAATATCTTTAGTTAGGTTCGACATAATAATATCAAAATCATCCTGATTATTATTAATATCATTTAATATCTGAGTTTCTCCATCAAATACTTTAATTTCCCCAAAGTCACACTTTGTTATCTTTACAGGAATACTTCCATCATTAACAACTGGAATTTCTAAATACTGAAATTTTGCTCCTGGATATAGATTCTCAATATTTATAATAGCTTTATCAAATAAAACTCTTAACACAACCCCCTCATGTAATTCTTCAGTACTTACCTCTAGACTATCATTTAATTCTACGTTAATATGAGCTACACTATATCCATTATTACTAATATTGTCACTGCAATTAACGTCATTTAGAGGAATATTATTTACTACTTCATATCCTCCATTAGTATTTATTTGAATAACTCCATTCATTAAATAACTTGTAAGTTCTTCTTCTGAAATATCATGAAACATTGGTACGCTTACATCCCCAGTTGCTACTGTTGATTGAATTGTAATACTGTCTGTCCAAGCTGCATATCCTGCTCCCATAGTTATAAGAGCACCAGCCAATACTAATGATAAAATACTCCTTTTTTTCATATAATACTCTCCTTTAAATTGCTATATAATCATGTTATTGATTAAATGGTTTCCAATTGAATTTAATATTAACTGTACAACTTGTATCTTGTGTTTCATTACTAGCATCTTTATCTATATATAATTGGAAACATGGTGCGATAGTTGTTGTTAACTCTTCATCATAGTTAGCAAATACCAACATTTCTTCTGAATTTAACTCAATTCCTTCTAATGCAAGGTTTAACCAATCTTGAAATTCTGATAAACTCATATCAATGCTTGAATGTTGCCAATCTAAATCTGTATCTATCTTATCTACTGATATCCATTTAAAACACCAAGTTTCTTTATCCCAAACAAGCTTTCTTCCTTTTTCCTTTTCTTTATCTATTATATATATAGTCTGAAACTCAACTCTCATTTTGTCATATAACGCTAAAGAGCTATCATTACTTGGAGTAATTTCTACATTATCAAATTTTGCAGGTATACTTCCCTTATTTTGTATTGAAGAATGTATCCTTAAAGCAGGTATCTGAACTTTATCTATTCTTCCATCTTTGTTGTTAGCTGGATAAAAATTACTTACTGCTATAGTTAGTAATTTACCATCTTCTCCATTAACTTTCACTTTAGTTCCATTATCGTCTAACTTAGTATACTTTTTTCTTCCTTCTATAATTTCTGCATAATTTCCTAACATGCCACCACATGGGGTTTCTCCATCAACAAATTGAACATCTAAATTACCAGTACTTACTTCAGATTTAATAGTAACATTATCCTGCCATGCTGCATATCCAACACCCATAAATGTAATTGCTCCAGCCAACGCTAGTGCCATTATTTTACCTTTCTTCATAGTTTTTCACTCTCCATTTATTTTAATCATTCAAATGAATATATTTTCTTTTAAAAAGCAGGGTATTTAATCCCCTGCTTTTGTATTAATTATATTTATTAAATTAATAATTAATTTTAGTGATTAAATTGCTTGAATTGAGGAGTTAAAATCAATTTATATGCATTTTCTCCTTCTTGATTTTCTGCAACTCCATCTTTTACTAAGATTTCAAAAGTTACTTTAACTTCTCCACCTACAGGTATTTCAGTATCATCATATTCAATTTCAGTACCATTATATGTTGCTTTAAGATTTTGAAGAGTTAATAATTCATCTACCTGTTCTTGAATAGTTGTTAACTTAGTAGGAATAGAACTAGTATTAGTAAGAGTTAATTCTACTTTTGCTGCAGCATCAGGATATGCATTTGTAATAGTTACTATAGCTTTGTCAGTAGCTTCACCCTCACCATCAGTTTCATAACTAACTGCTGCATGTGCAACTGTTGTATCTTGTTTTGTCATTCCATGATCACTATATAATGTAACGTTTTCAGCGTCAGCAAATGTATAATCCAATGTACCAGTTGCTACTGTAGTTTGAATTGTTACATTATCTGTCCATGCAGCGTATCCAGCGCCCATAAATGTTATTCCCGCTGCTAGAGCTAATGCGATTATTTTACCTTTTTTCATAATTACCTCTCTCCTTTAGATATACTTTGAAATTTTATTGTATCAATATATTAAACAACACCTTGCCGTTACATTGAGTACATTATTATTATATAAGTTTACAACTTCCATTTCGCCACTCCAAAGTCTACTATTTGATAGCACTTTTTCGTTATCTTTAGATAATACTAATTAATTAGAAACATACTCCTTTAGAAGTATCTTTATTTAAAATTACACAAAACAAAAGAACAGATTGTAATCTGCTCTTAGAATTCCACCTGCTCTGTTGGAACATCTTCTTTTCTTTTCAGAAGGAGTGTTGGCCATCCGATCTTTGGAACTACTTTTATAATAGTTCCTTTTACATCCTCTAGTTTTACAAGGTTCCCATCTGGTGCTGAGTTATTATCTCCTTTAGTTTTATAACATTTCATCCCCTCTTCTTCTTTTATATCGATAATTCTGTGAGATATTAAAATATTTCCACTTTTAAACTGTATAACCTCCCCTATTTTAAGGTTCATGACACTTTCACTGTCTACTTTCTTTACTAAGATAACATCTCCAGGCTTAATTTTAGGCTCCATGCTTCCTGTTGCAATAACTGAAGGATATACCGCAAATACACCTACTGCAAACCACACGATACATATGGATACAACAACTGTTACCATCCAACTAAAAGGATTTTCTTTATCTTCATTAGTATTATCCTTATCCTTTGATTCCTTTTTATATAATTCCTGAATTATCATAAATGAAAATAATGGTACGATAGTCCCAATAAGAGCCTTTACTATCCACTTTATATCTGGAAGTACAGGGCTTAAAAATTCAAAGGCTTCTATAATACCCATATACATAACTGAAGGAATAACTCCTCCCAAATAAGCTAAATATGATGCCATAAGACTTGTTGAAAAGTTAGGAAGACCATAATTCCCCATAAATTCAGCTGTATGCTTTAATCCAGAAAGACTTGTATATCTACTCAAACTCATCTTAATAAATGCCATAAGTATCGCAGTAAAAAACACTATTAATCCCTTATATTTTTCTTTGCTATTATTTATCATGTAACTTCTTATGCTCTCTTTTGCTACTAGAGGAACTCCGAAAATCAATAAATTAGTTAAAATCCCTTTTATACTATGGCTATAAGGACTCTTACCTAAACTAAAGATAAGACCTGAACCAATCATAATAAGAATATATATAAAGCCAAAGTTAAATGCCCATAAATTCACAAACCCTCTATCTCTAATCTTTGCTTTTGGACGGAATTTCGGCATTTTCCAAACAAGTATAGCAAGTCCTATCCACATCATTGGTTTCACTACATACATATTTATATTGCTATCTATAAAAAATAATAAATTTGAGTTATCAATATAATATATTGCTATAAGAATAAAAAGAAGCATCACACTTCTTTTTTTATCTTTCTTTACCGGTATAAATTTATCTTTGGACATAACTTTCTCCTCCATAGTATAAGTTATTGATTATCTACTTCATTATTAATTTTTGATTCCACAATTATTGCACTAGATAATTTATCTAAAGCCTCAAGTATTTTCTCTGTTTCTGTTTTAATTACTTCTACTGGATGTTGGACATTAACTTCAACTTCTTTTCCTGGCTGAGCATTACTATCCTGTGAAACCTCCATAGATATAGCACTTGAAGTTGTTACCCCCATAGATATAACACTTGCAGAGGTTACTTGGTTATTAGGCAATTCAACAGATACATTTAAATCAATATACAAAGTTTCATTCCATGAACCATATTTTGATTTAAATTCAATTGGCACAGTCGCATAATAATCACCCTCAACTCTAGGAATATGAATTATTATAGTTCCACTGTTATGATCTATATTTATAAAACTTCCATTTTCAAATTCATATTTTTCCTGATCTTCATTAATCATTTGTACTGGTATTGTTCCCTCATTAGCCACATTGTATTTCAAAACAATATCATTTGGATAATACATTATTCCGCTAATTAAGATTGTATTATAATCTACTTCTAGGCTAACATCATTAGATATTATATTTTCTACGTGTACTATATCACCATTAGAGTTATCCTTAATATTTATTTCAATAAAGTTTGTTTCATTATCGTTTGCTTCATTAAAATTTCCTTCTATACTCAGGTTATTACAAAAATATGCATCATTAAAGATCAAATCAATACTTCCCGTACTTATTTTACTAACTGCAGTAACACTTCGATTCCACGAGGCATATCCTACCCCCATTACACTTAGCGATGCTGCTACTGCACTACATATAAGTGTAGCTCTGGTTACTTTTATAAATTTTCTTCTTACCACCCTATTTACCCCTTCCAACTACAAATTTGACGCTTCACATACCTAATCAAATCCATCAGGTTTATATGTAGCTTTTTAAAATTTCATATCTACGCAATATGCTTAGCTAGTAGTACAATCTGAGTTCTGTGAGATAAGTTTAGTTTTGATAGTATATTACTAACATGCTTTTTTACGGTATTCTCTGATATATATAGTTGTTCACCTATTTCTAGGTTACTCAATCCACTTGCAAGTTCTCGTAAAACATCCTTTTCTCGTGGTGTTAACTGATTCATATTGTTATCCTCCTCATCTGTATCTTTAAAATTCAAAATTTCAGAATCAAAGAATTTTCTACCTCTTTTTATGACATTTAAGGCATATATAATATCTTCTGCAAAAGCATCCTTTAATAGATATCCATCTACACCAATCTTTTTTGCCCTTAAAAAATCCTCTTTTTTTATAGATGAAGTTAGAATAATAAATTTTGTGTTTAAATTTTTTTCTTTTGCCCTTTTTACTATTTCCAATCCATCTTCATTACCAAGGTTCAAATCTATCAATGCACTGTCATATTTTTCCTGCATTAAAATATTCATTGCATCTTGTACATTTGAAGCCTCTTGGATTTTTTCAATATTATCTTCAAATGAAAGCGTAGATACAAGGCCTTTCCTTACCAAAGGATGGTCATCAACGATAAGTACATTCATACAACTTCCCCCTTCTCAATTCTTTGAATAATTTTAGGTATTTTAACTTCTAAAGACGTCCCCTTACCAATTTCACTATGAATATGAATTTCTCCATTAAGTGAGTAAGTTAAATTCTGAATATTTCTTAAGCCTAATCCATTTTCTTTATCTTTGCTTATTATCTTTAAATCAAAACCTTTACCGTCATCAACTATTTTAAGCACCTTATTATTTGATTTTATATACATGATAATATCAATGTTATTTGAATTTCCATGCCTCAGTGCATTCCCTATCCCCTCGCAAATTATTCTATATAATAATTTTTTTTCTTTAGTTGACAATAATTCATGATTTCCTTTAATAATAAAAGTTATGTTAACATTATTTAGTCTTTTTATTTCTTTAATGTAATTATTAATATCCACCTCAAATGTATTCACTCCATCTTTTTTCCAACTCATACCATAGATTGTATATCTTAATTCCCTCATAACATTGTTTGTTGAACTTCTAATATTATTTAATCCTTCTTTAATTTGATTAATATTTGATTTTTCAAGATTTTTAATCAATGCAAAGATTCCACATGACATACCAAAGAGCTTTTGTAATATACTATCATGAATTTCATCAGCGATTCGATTTTGCTCTTCAGTAACAAGCAATCTTTCATTTACCTCTTCCAAATGAGATCTTTCAAGTACAATTGAACTTAATTGAGCTAAAAAAACTAATTGATCAATATTTTGCTTTGAAATAATATCTTCCTTATACCCTGTAGTTTCGATCCCTAAGATTCCATAATAATTATATGTTGATCTTACTATTACCATAGTAAATTGTTTATCTCCAACTATTATTTCTACAGGTAATTCTGAATTAAAAATACTATTCCATCTATCTGATATTTCATATCTTAATTTGTTTTTTATTAATTGTGTAATATCTTCATTTCCTACAATAATAATTTTATTTTCTTCACCTAAAAGAGTATTGAAGAAAACAGTATCTGATCTTGTAATTTCCTTAGAACAATTAACTATTAGTTTTATAATTTCACTCTTATCTCTCTGATCTGATAATAATCCAACTGCTTGATATAGTGACATTATTTGCTTCATTGCTTCATTGGTTTTCTTATTTGCTATTACTAATTGATCATTTAACTCTATTAATTTATCACTTTCAGTTTGAAGTATTTTTGTGAATTTCGATAAAAATGCTATAGCTGCTGTAATTAATACAATACAAACAATGATGTTAGTCTGTTTATCTATTAATTGAAATAAACTTTCATTCCCTTTATCAATAAATAAATATATATTAGCTATAGATGCAACCAAATAGATTGATGAGTTAATCCAGCAATGTCTTCTATCTAATTTTAGTGCAACTATTAAAATAGTATTGATAAAATACCATAAATATGGACTATTAAATCCACCTGATGGGATTAATATAAATGAATTACCAATCGTTTCTATAAAAACTAAAATACTAATGTATTTAATAGAGTCCTGATTTTTCTTATAAAGATATGTTAATATTATTGACCCTAGACTTATACATATCACTATGAAAATTTTACTATGAATTGTGGAAATATTATTTCCTATAATGAAAAAAAATGAAGTGCATATTAATGATATGTATCTATACAAAAATACTATTTTCATTTCTTCTGATTCTTCTCTTGCAAAAAAAAATTTTCTTAGAATTTCCTCCAATTGCAAAACTATTATTCTCCCTTCTTGTTTTAATTGTAAATATATGGTAATTATATTGCAATTATTCATCATTGTCAATTTAAAATACTGAACTTTGATTTTTTTACCTTATTTGATATTTTAAGCTATATGTACACTAATATTTATATTTTAAAATTCAATTTAGTATTCGAATTTTATAAAATAATAATAAAAAAATACAACAGAAAAGCATTGAATTTCTTCAATGCTTTTCTGTTGGTTAAATAAATTTCAATTCACTTTGTTAATTAATTACATCTTAACAACTACGTCCTTATCATTTACTTTATTATGTTGTTTTCTATCAATTTTGTCCCAATCATATTTTCTTTTTCTATATAGAAATATTGCGGATAATCTATACATTGAACAAAGTTGTCTATAACCAAAACATTCTATAATACTAAATATCATTAGTTTAAAAATAATTTTAGATGAGAACATATTATTAAAGATATAATTATCTAGTATAATAGCTGCCATTGAGATTACAAAACTATATCCTACGTATACTACTATAAATGTTATGAAAAATTGAATATTAATAAAGCCTGTATAATATGCTATAAGAATAAATACAAAGCCTACAATTTCTATTACACAAGATAACATTTCATATATTAAATAATATAAAAATGAGAATGATCCAATTAAACCATAAGTCATATTTAAGAATATATATTTATGTTCTAATAAACTTTGCATTAATCCAATATGCCAACGTCTTCTCTGCCCTCGTAAATCCTTTAGCTTTTCAGGAACTTGGGACCAACATATAGCATGTGGTGCATATTGTATACTATATGCTAATTTATTTTTTCGATAAAAGGAGTGCAGCTTAACAACAAGTCCCATATCTTCTCCTATACTTTGAGAATCATATCCTCCAACATTTATAACCGATTGCTTTTTAAATAAACCAAAGGCTCCAGATATTATTAAATTACCATTAAATCTATTAAACCAAACTCTTGTAGTAAGAAAAACACGACAGTATTCTAGCGTTTGCATTATAATAATCCATTTTTTAGGCGGTAATACTTTTACAACTTCACTATTTTCTATAACTACCTGATTGGATACTTTAATATTCCCACCAACTGCAATTGTTTTTTCATCTTCCATAAAAGGTATTACAATATTGCTTAAAGAGTCTTTTTGTAATATTGAATCAGCATCAAGCGATACAAAGAAAGGGTATTTTGATGCATTTATTCCTAAGTTTAAAGCATCTGCCTTCCCTCCATTGGCTTTGTTTATAAGCGTAATTTTAATTTTCTTTCCACCTTCATATATACTTATCTCATCTTTACTTTGAACTAATCGTCTAACAGGCCTCATAACTTTTTGCAAATTAAAATGTTCAATTATAACTTGCTCCGTTCTATCCTTTGAACCATCATTTATCACTATTATTTCATACTCAGGATAGTCTAGACTTAAAAGTGAATCAATACACTGAACAACAGTTTCTTCTTCATTATATGCAGGAACTAAAACAGAAATAGGAATATAATTTGCTTTATTCTTTATTCTAATATTATTACTATATTTTTTTCTTTCCTTAGCCTCTTGTAAACTAATCATAGCATAGATGGTAGAGATAAAGAATATCACTGCATATATAAATATATAATACATAAATGCCACATTTATATAATCAATTATATTTTCTAACATCCTACCCCACCTCTTGTCTATTTGATTTTTCAAGATACTCTTCGTAAGTTATTTTCTTTTTAACAAACATTGCATAAAACATAATATCTGTAGAGTATTTATCTTTTTTTGCTAATACATCATATAGTAAATTATCCCCTAATTCAAAATCTAATAGAGACATTGCTGAATTTAATCTCACAAACCAATTGATATCAGTAATAGTTATTAGCAATTTATCCACTGTTTCTTGTGAGTAATATTTTGATAATGTTTTTGCTGCAAGAGCTCTAAATTCCCATTGTTCATCACCTAATAAACTCATCAAAACTGGTTTAACTGGCGGATAATTTATTACATTAAAATATTTCACAATGCTAGTTACAACCTCTTTATCCGTTTCAATCAAATTTGATTTAGATGCAAATTTTTGAGCTGCACATATATATTTTACATTTTGAAAATGTTCAATTATTATGCACTGAATTTGGCTGCTAAATTCATCAAAAGACTTCAATAGCTGTTTATTAAGCTCCAACATATCCCCGCCAAATTGATTCATTATATCAATAAAGAGTTTTTCATTAAGATACCCCTCAGTTTTAGATATATATAATAATGCTTTAGTAAAATATTCCACATTACCTATTTCACCTATTGAGTTCATTGCATTAAATCTTAAATAAAGGGAGCTTGTTTTTAATGAATCCAGTAAAAACTCATTTATATACTCATTATCAACTTTATACTGACCCATAAGGAACGCTGTATATACATTCTTTATACTACCTTCTTTTTTATTATTCTTTATTAATCTCTTTATATATCTTTTGAAGCTCTCCATATATTTCTTAACATGAATATAATTCTCAGAATTCTGATTGAATGAAATTATTGTTTCATTAAAAACTCTTTCATAGGCTTTATTATTTAACCTGTTCTTCACTTTATAAACATCTCTACGTGAAAACTCTATATTGTTCTTTAATTTATTCAATTGGCTTAAGATTTCTTTTCCAAAAGTCTCTGATAGCTTTTCCACTTTTTTATTAATCTTGTTCTCACGATAATCACTTATTATCATATACACTATAGAGGAAGAGATAATATATACGAAAAAAATCAGCATTAAATAAATATATACAATTGATTTCATTTTATCAATCTTCCTCCTTTCTAGTTACTTCCTTTAGATAATTCCTCTTTCAAAAGATAGTATGATTTTTTTAGTCTTTCGTGATAAGTAGGCTTAGTCCATTGGTTCCACTTGTATAGCTTAGAATCAATTCTATTTATAGTCTCATTCGTCTCTTTAACTGTAACACCTGCATAAATTCCTTTTATACTAATTGGAGTAATATCAAAGGTCTCATAGTAATCATCATGAATCTGTTTCGTAGATGGATCCATAAAATTAAGAAGTGCCCAAGGAATTCTAATCTCTACATAGTCTTCTCCTATATAAAAATCAGATATAGAATTAAATTCAAAGCTGGTAGGATTTCCATTCCCATGAATAAGTCTTCCTGTTTCAATTGATTGTTTTTCAACAAATCCCCCTAATGACTCTACATATGCTTTAGGTCTTGTATATATCATTATCTCTGAAAATTGGCCCATATCTTTTGTGTGGTTTATTATGTCAGGACGAGTTCTTAGTTCCTTTTCTTGTTCTAAGAAGTTATACGTATTATAATATTCGTGAACTAATACTTTTGAATTTTCCCTATCATTTATATGAATAATAAAATCGGCTTGTCTATCAAATTTCAAATCATACTGTGTGCTAAACGTCACTCCTGATTTAGGAGTAACATCTAAGTCTATATAGATCTCTTGTGTTAAAGGATTAAATCCATCTTCCTTATTAACCATAAAATATAGGTATTTTTCATCTGATTTCATTGATAGGGAAACCTGTGGCTTGCTACTTAAAATATCGCCCTCTTTCCATTCACTATTGCTATTGTCAGGATAAGAAACACATTCTTCATTTCCTGGTTCAAAAGCCATAAGTCCAAAAGATTCGCTATATGTTTGTGCATCACTCCAGTACGCTGACTTATCAAGTATAATACGGTCTTTGGTATTCCATGCTGACCTAAACCAACTATCACCCCATTCAGCAATTATACTTCCAGCACATCCCGAATTCTTTATTGCGTTATAAATATCTATCAACCCTTGTGCTTGCTCTGTTTCGTTTATATACCCTTTGCTTATATCTAAAATAAAGTCTGTTGCTAATCTAGCTGAAGGCATACCATATTCTGATATTACTACTGGTAAAGTATGATAATTATTAATATCAGTAAAGAATAGTCCACTATCTCCTTCATAAATTAAAAGTGTACTAACTGTAGGGTATATATTATAAGAAACAAAGATACCAGTTTTCAATTCATCAGTAGTTTTTATATTTTCTACGTCTATAAGGCTCTTTATGTTTTCCTGCTCTTCCTTATCTAATATAACTGTCGATCCATTAGATAATGAAATACTTTTTTTAATGTGAAGAGATGATGAACCTACAAAGGTAATTAGTCTTTGTTCACCATAGCTTTTTGTTTCATATTCAACAACATAATCACCTGCTTCTGCTAAAAAACTTTCAAAGGAAGAAGCATTTTCACCTGTATAAAAATATTCCCCTTCATAAGGTGCTTTATCATTCATAATTTCCGAATAAATTAAATCATGTGCTTGCCATTCAATCCCAACAGTATATCCTATTACATACTTTGACACATTCGTTTTATAGCTTTCAAAGAGATTTAAATTAACTCTATTATAAGATTCCCCATGTACTATATTTACAACAGCTTCAATGTAATCTATAAATTTACTGTGTATATCTTTAGTCTGCGGATCATAACCATCCTTTAAATACACTTCATTAAAATAAATTCCCTGTAAAATGTATAATGGTTCTTCCTTTTCATTGTTGAATTGCTCCAATGCTTCATAAAACCCTTCAGGCATTATATTTTGAACACGTATACAATTAACATTTAGATCCTTAATATATGAAAACCATCTTAAGTATTCCTCATTGCTAATAAAACTATCTCCAGGAAACGCCCCTGGTTTTCCTGAATTTAAATTAATGCCTGCTAGCTTAATTTCATTCCATTTATTGTTTTTATTGATTAATATCTCTTTGCCTTCTATTTTCGCAAAATATTCTACACTATTATAATTAGTTATTTTTCTTATATATCCACTTTTTACACCTAATATGAGAAAAAATATAATCATACAAACAAGTAAAAACCTCTTCATATTACTTTCCCTCCAATTCTAATCAGTCCACTTGTATAAGCTTTCAATGTTTTTATCTATCCATGCTCCTCTCTTTATTATGAACTCTTTTAACATGCCAATTTCTTCTTCATAAGATTGAGCCATACCTTCTGTAGGATATAATAATCGTGGATTAGTTTTTAAAAATTCATCTAATAGCTTAACATCGTGCTCATAAGGTGCAAAAATCTCTATATGATTATTCTTGAACACTTCTGCTTGATTACTCAGATAAATAGGCCATGCTGAAAAATTCCGTTCGGGTACATCTCCTAATAGTTTTACAGTATCATCAATAAATTCTAATAAATATTCATCACTAAAGTATGTCTTTCTAAGAAGCTTATATCTATTCTCAACTTTAGAAACAAAATTTTTATCCCTCATCAATCTCTCAAACCATGAGGTTTGATGCATGTAAAACCCTGCATAATCATAGTATTGACTTAAGAAATTACTATTTCCCATAGATATATTAAAGTCCCATACTGGACCTGCTTTTATTTTTTCTCCATAATCTTTGTGTATATAAGTACTGAATATACCAGCATCTGTATTGTTAAAAAACTCATTTATTATAAGATAATCTACAAATGAGTCAACATCTATATGCTCACTATATCCTTCTCCTACGACATCGTACTTATCAGAATATAATATCCTTTCGAATTCACTTATAGTTTTGCTTATATAATCAATTTGTTTATCAGTTATATCTCTATTGGGATATATACCTACAATTCCGTAATCATAAATATATATCTCTTTGCCATAAGTTTGGATAACAATATCCCCTTCTTTAGGTTGATCTTTAGCTACGATAAAGCTTGTTTCTCCTTTATCATCCTGTGATGGAAGTATGTCCACTCTATCGTCTCCTCTTTTTATTTTTTCAATCATTAAATATAGACCTTTATAATGTTTTTCTTCAATCTCAGCACCTCCATCATCTAAAAGATATACCTCACAGAATTTAGAATTCGGTGCATAATTCATGATTTTCCCAGATATATTATAAGCCATATAATTTCTAATAAGTGATTTGTCCTCAAAAGGAGCATTCAATACCCAATCAGAGTCTTTAGACATTCCTAATATTTTTTTCTCTTTTTCTGACCCTTGCTCATCTATCAATTCAATACTATATTGTTTCTTAGGAAATTTTCTTGATGATCTTCCACGAATTTTTATACCTATGTTAGATGTAAATGCAGGTTCATCAATCCTATAATTAAATTCATTTTCACTATTATATATCTTCATTGTTGCATTAATTTTCTGAGTATCATTTATTTTAACTCCATTTGTATCTATAATAATTACAGGTAATTTATATCCTTGCGCTCCATCCTTGTTTGTAGTTTCCACTTGTATAGTTTCTTCTTCTGATGTTTCTTCTTCTGATGTTTCTTTTTGTATTCTTTGATTTTCCATATTTTCATTACTACAAGCTACTATTATTGGCATAAAACTCAGTAGGATTATTAAAAGTTTTAAAATACTTTTCTTCATCTTTACACCTACCCTATTGTTTCTCCGTTTTGAGCTACAATGTTAACTGCTGTAACACCTTCTATACGGTATAGATTCTTTAAAATATCTTTATCTTTATCTTTCTTAATTTTTATCTGATAAATCAATTCAAGGGTGTCATTTGATGAGTTTTTAGCTCTTAATTGACTCCCTTTAAATGATTTAAATACACACCTCATCATTTCCTCTTCTTTTACTCTCATTCCTCTAATAATGAGTATATATCTATCTTCTTTTCCAAGCCCACCTATACTAAGTAAAATTAAAGTGACACACAAGAACCCTGATCCAATTATAGCTATCATATAATTTGTTGTTCCTACACACAACCCAATAGCTATAGCCCAAAATATATATGCTGTATCTCTAGGATCTTTTATGGCCGTACGAAAACGTACAATAGACAATGCACCAACCATCCCTAAAGATAGAGCAATACTACTTCCAATTACAATCATTACTATAGTTGTAACTAATGTTAGCATTATTAAAGATATATTAAATTTTCTGTTATACATAACTCCACTGAATGTAATTTTATAAGTAGAAAAAATTATTAAACTCAAAATTAATGCTATAGTTAAAATTTCAATGGATTTAAATATACTTATGCTACTGTTATTTACTATTAAATAATCATATAGTTTTTCTTTCATTTATTTTTCATTCTCCTTCCCATGGTATTTTATCTGTAATGTTAATTTCTCCAATATCCCTATTCTTTTCTAAATTTAAAAGCTTTCATCTCCGCTGAAAGGTATCATCATTTGTTCTTTATTCTCTATTCTTTGTTCTTTAATTAGTATAGTTAGGATGAATAATTATCAAATAATTTCCTTGAAGTGCAATATTTACTTAAAGATTGATTAACTCCATCCTTACTATTCATAATCTGAGTAATCCAGCAAAATAATTCTCCATCATACTTTACTTCTAAGATAGCATGGTAATGATTAAAAACTGGTATCATAGACACAGTATTTGAAAACAAATCAAAATTTGTTTCATTAGCTCTTATATCGCTATCTAATGTTACTCTAATATTATTTTCAGTGTGTAAATATGCCCTTCTGTTGTATTCAATTAATACAACAGGTTGATACTGTCCTATGGTCATAATATTATACACGTTTTGGGCAGTACTATTATTATATTTCAATAACACTTGATATTCTTTATTAATTAAACGAATGGCATCATCTCGCGTAATCTCTGTACTCTCCTTAATTTGATCCACATTAATTTTTCTCTTTATTTCTAATTTAACTACTTGATCATTAGTATCATATATTCTAAGACGTATCTTTTTTCTAACTTCTTCTCCATGCATTTTGCTATAGAAATCACAATTATTTATAGAATCAAAATACAAACTTCTAACACTATATCCAAAATCTTTATTATTCGGATCTTCTAGTAGCATATTTTTAAATACATTATTATAATTGAAATAATCATATTCACTTATTACATACTTAATCTCTCTTCTATTAACAATCACAATATCACCCCTATTCTGCGTTGTTAAATATATTATATAAATATTATTTAAGCTATATATCTGCGACATTTTTAGTGTTTTCATGCATCTCCAACATATTTCTCATTATTACATCCATGCACAATCGACTTTTTACAACATATTTTTTATTTTCTTCTACTAATTATATTGTTTTTTTGATAAAAAGTAAATGTAAGTATATATGTAACTCTTCAATTGTTGCTATAAATGCTTAAGTTTGTGTGTAAAAGAAAACCCGATTTAATAGACTTTCAAATTTCTATTAAATCGGGTTTTCTTATATGGTGATTCTTATCAAAATCTTTTGACAAATAAAATAGTTGAGATATTCTCAACTATTTTAATAACCCATATATTATTTATTAAATTGCTTCCAGTTTAATTGAATATCAATTTGTACAGTTTTATTTTCAGTATTATTAGGAGCCTCTTTCTTTAAGTGAGTTGTGAATAGCAATCCAATTTTCCCATTAGATTCTATTTGATCATTACTATTAAATAATTTTGTAATTTCTTCATTTAAATTCATTATTGAGAAGTTATCTAATGCCCATGATTTTTTTTCCCAATTATCATTTTCACCACTCTCAGAATTCTTTGAATATAAAATCGTTAAATCACACTCAAGATTCTTAAAGAAATTTTCATATTCAGAATATACACTATTATTTTTATTTTGTAATTCTTCAAGAGTTGAAAATGATATTTCTTGATTATTCCCATCTTTAATTTTAAATGTAATTAAGGAATTATCAAATTTTACAGGAACACTTCCTAAATTTTTGACTGGACAGAAATACCATGCACCAGGATTTTCAATAGCACCTTTTTGATTTATTGGATATAAATTTTTTACTGAAAGAGTTAATAATTTTCCATCATTTTTTATGCTCCCACTATCAACAATTTCTAATTTATTATTTTTACCTGATAATATTACATTTTTGCCTGAAGCTTCTAATTCGTGATCAACTAAATACTCATACAAGTTTTCTGAAGTAATATAGTCTTCAGTAAACTGAACATCAATATCACCAGTCTCAACAGTAGACTTAATTTCAACGTTATCTGTCCAAGCTGCATACCCTGCCCCCATAAATATAATCGCTCCAGTTAGAGCAAGTGCTATTAATTTACTTTTCTTCATAATAAAACTCCCCTTATTCATTCATATTAATTAAATTATAATAGTTATTTATAATTTCAAAAATACTCAAAGGGATAATCTTGCTTACTACTTTTGAATAATTTAAATAGTACTTTTGAGTAGTTAAAGTAATACAAATTAATTATATTTGTACTACTTTAGTACTGTTATTTTCTGTATTTTTTATATAATACTTTTTATACTATTTAGGCTCTATTTGTATTATTCATCATATTTCTATGAGAATTAATGGCGTTCATATTATGATTGATTATCATGTATTTTACCTCCCTGCACTTTATGGCAGACATCCCTTTCTACCATTTTATTTAATTTAATAAAATATATTAATTTAAATAATAATAGTCGGAGAAGATTACTTCCCCGACTATTGATATTATTTTATTAAAGTCTTCTTTTTAAGCAACTCAGTATCATTACTTCAACCGAGTAAGTGATTCACACCATTTCAACTAATCATTAAAATGTGTTCTATACTTATCTTAATAATTGAAGTACTCCTTGTGGTTGTTGCTTAGCTTGTGCAAGCATAGCTTGAGCAGCTTGTTGAAGAATGTTCTCTTTAGAGAAGTTCATCATTTCTTTAGCCATATCAACGTCTCTAATTCTTGACTCTGCAGCTGTTAAGTTCTCTGAAGAAGTACCTAAGTTAGCTATAGTGTGTTCTAATCTATTTTGCATAGCACCAAGTTTAGCTCTCTGAGTAGATACAGTGTTTATAGCTTTATCTAAAACTTCTATTGCAGCTGTAGCATTATCATGATTACTAACATCAAGCGCTGCCTCAGTACCATCGTTATTTGTTCCATTTGTTACACTTGCTTGTTTTGCAAATACAGCACCTGTTTCTTTATCTTCTGATTTTACTGATAGGTCTGCAGCTTCAGCAGACGCTGTTTTTTGAGTAAGTGTTACTTTATCTCCTGAAACTGTAACATCATACTTATCCTTTAAGTCAGCATGTTTGCTTATTGCATCCTTTAATGACATAGCTACTGAAGCACCATCAGCTCCTGACACTTCCAATTCTTTACCATCAAGAACATATTTTTCTCCATCTTTTAATGCCGCTGCAGTAAATTCTGAAACACCTGCTGTTCCTTTGTTAGTTGTACCAGCTGATAATCCTATTTCAGCAAGACCAGTTGAACCTGCTTTTACTTCTACAGCACCTTTTTCTCCAGTTAAAACTATATTTTTACCGTCATCACTTAATTTTGCTATATCAGCGCCTGCGTCTGTGTTGATTTTTGCTAAAATCTTAGCTATATCATCTTGATTACCTGCTGTTGTATCAAATGTTATTGTCTTATCTGCACCACCATCAACACTTACTACTAAAGTTTTACCATTTAAAGCTGTTACTTTTGCTGCATCCGTTAAGTCAATTGTAGATATAGTAGTTTCCGCTGCTATTCCTGCTGTAGTTTCTTTTATTTCTGGTGCTTTTGTTGCCTTTGCGTTAGAAATTCCAAGAGCTTCTGATCTCATATCTTCAATTGTGATTTGGAATGCTTGCCCTTTATTTGCACCTATTTGTAATGTAGCATTAAATGCTTTACCTTCTGCTGATTCTTCTACTTTTAATGAAATATCTGTTGCTTCAGCCGATGCTATTTTTTGAGTAAGTGTTACTTTATCTCCTGAAACTGTAACATCATACTTATCCTTTAAGTCAGCATGTTTGCTTATTGCATCCTTTAATGATTTAGCTACTGAAGCTCCATCACTTCCTGATACTTCTAGCTCTTTTCCATCAACAGAATATTTTTGTCCTTCTCCAGGAGATTTTGCAGTAAATTCTGAAACACCTGCTGTTCCTTTATTAGTTGTACCTGCTGATAATCCTATTTCAGCAAGACCAGTTGAACCTGCTTTTACTTCTACAGCGCCTTTTTCTCCTGTTAAAACTATATTTTTACCGTCATCACTTAATTTTGCTATATCAGCACCTGCGTCTGTGTTGATTTTTGCTAAAATCTTAGCTATATCATCTTGATTACCTGCTGTTGTATCAAATGTTATTGTCTTATCTGCACCACCATCAACACTTACTACTAAAGTTTTACCATTTAAAGCTGTTACTTTTGCTGCATCTGTTAAGTCAATTGTAGATGCAGTAGTTTCTGCTGCTACTCCTGCTGTAATTTCTTTTATTTCTACTTTAGGCATACTAGCTGCTTTTTCTGTTCTTGCAGCATCTCCACCATCAAGTACTTTTTGCTTATTAAATTCTGTAGTATTACCGATTCTATTAATTTCAGAAGTTAATTGATTAATTTCTTCTTGTATTTGATCTCTATCTTCAGCAATATTTGTATCATTTGCTGCTTGAGTTGCTAACTCTCTCATTCTTTGAAGAATACTTTGTGTTTCATTTAAAGCACCTTCACCAGTTTGAATTAATGAAATACCATCTTGAGCATTTCTAGAAGCTTGGTCTAATCCTCTGATTTGCCCTCTCATTTTCTCTGAGATAGCTAAACCTGCAGCGTCATCTCCAGCTCTGTTGATTCTTAAACCAGAAGATAACTTCTCCATAGCCTTTCCTGCTTTTCCTACGTTGCTCATCATGTTTCTGTGTGCGTTTAACGCGTTCATATTGTGATTAATTATCATAATAAAACCTCCCTGCGGTTTATGGTGCACTTCCCTTCGCACCTTTTAATATATTTTCAAAAGCCATTTTGGCTTTTAAATCAAATTATTCATTTATTACTTTGTTTTTATCTTGTACACCTTCTCTTAATATTGTTACTTCTTTAGGTGCCTCAATTGCCACTCTTGTAGTATTTTCTTTCACTTTCATAAATGATATTTTTACATTATCACCTATAGTAATTGTTTCCCCTGTCTTGATTCCTAATACTAGCATTTAATCATCCTCCCTGATTTTTCTCATTCCTTACATGTTTTGGGTAAGAAAAAAAGAGTTAATTCACAATCAGATTTGTATAACCAAATCCAATTATTCATTAACTCTTCCTTGAGAATTTATTATTTATTTTTAATTCAAACAATGTATTATCATTCCTTGGATAATAATATTGTCCTACTTTTATTTACATTAAATGATTATTTTTATCTTGTCCTATTTTTAATGCTAACTTTCTTTAAGGACCTATTTTTTGTAATAAAAAAAGGATAAGTTAATACCTAGATCAATCTATTAAATAAATTGGTCCACATATTAACTCATCCTTGAGAAATTCATATTATTGTTTTTTATTGTCTTTTAAGTTTAAATACTTTTACTAACATTCCTTGTTAGCAAATTTATCTAAATATTGATTAATTATCTTAAATATCGATTAATTATCTTGAATTAATTAAATCATAAGTATTATATATTTGTCAAGCTATTTTTATCTTGTACCCCATCTCTTAATATTGTCACTTCTTTAGGGGCTTCTATTGCTACTCTTATTGTATTTTCTTTAACCTTTATAAAATTAATTTTAACATTCTCATTGATAGTAATATTTTCACCTGGTTTTATTCCTAATACAAGCATTGAACTTTCCTCCTTGAATTTTATAATTTTTTTACTAAGCATTCCTTTACTTATTAGTCTCTTGACTAATCTTCGTATCTTTATTATAAAATTTGTAGGCTAAGTAAACTATCTATGTTCATTACACTTTCATTACATTCATGTAATAATTTATATTTATATATATTTTTATAAAATAACTCTTGATAGCTGTTTAATATAACGAGAACGAATTATTAAAAAGTATATAAACTGAATTACAAAGAAAATGAATAGTATTATAAATAACTTTAAGTCTATTCCTTGGAATAATTCAAGTATTTCAAGGAAAAAGTATGTATGCACAGCTGCCAATATATATGGTATAAAAAATAATAGGGCAATTTGAATAGTAGCTGTTTTTTTCATTTCTTCTAATGCTAGTCCAATCTTTGAAATACTTATATATTTTTCTTTTTCTTGATTTAATGTTATGTAAACTCTAAAGTATAAGTAGCTTCCATTCGCAAAAAGAAATATAACTGCAACAAACAAAGCAATATATAAATGTACTCTACCTGCTTCTTTTTGATCTTCAAGTATAGCTGCGACTCCGTTAATACTAAATGGGTCATCATATTTTGGATTAATTTTTTTCTGAATATATCTATCAATATCTGAAGTTTTTTCCCAATCTTCAATTTGAAATCCATAATAAATATTTTTATTACAGATATTTTCAAGAGTTTTAAAGGTATTATTATTTACAACTATTAATCTTGAAAATAAAACACTGGTAAAAATATTTTTCTCTACTGCACCTACGCTAGTCAAAGTGATAGTTCCATTGTTTAAAGACAAACTTTTACTACTTGAAAGCTTATCTATATTACCATTATATTTATAAGGAAATTGTACTATATAAGCTTCATTTTCTTTCAAGTAAATCTTTTCTATATTCAACGCAGTAGCAAACTCAGTATACTCAGAAAGCTTTATAATGTGAATTTGTTCTTTATCATCCATTCGTTGTTGCAAAACAACTGCTGTATATTTTTTAAATTTAAATTCACCATTTTTAAGAGAATCTTCGATAATTTTAATATGTTGTTGTTCTCTATCATTACCTGGTTTTGATAAATAAATAAATTGCATGGGATAATTTTCAATTACATTATCTATTATTCTAGCATTTCTTGAATACAAAGCAGCTATTGATGTAAAAGTAACTGTTAAAATAATAGTACTAAAAAAAAGGAACCTCGCATTTTTTCTCATACTAAAAGCTAAATCAGATATCCATATCATATTGACTTTTTTCATATAAAAGCTTCTCCTCTTTTTTAACCTTTCAATTACAAAAACGCTGAACTGAGAGAAGAATAAAAAGGTTCCAATAGTAATACTAAAAACAATAAATAAAATTTGATAACCAATATTATTAGAAATTTTATTAAAAAAATCACTTAAAACTTGAAATCGTTTAGATATAGCCATTAAATAACCAGATCCTAACAGTAAAATCGATGCACTAACCATTATTTTAGAAAATCTTATTTCTTTATCGCCCTTATTAGGTTCCCTAAGTAAACCTATTATTTTGTTTGTACGAAGTAAAACTGGAATACTTACTGATATTATTAAAAATAAAATTGTGAAAGATATAACAGTTAAGAAAATTGCTTTTACAGGAAAATAAAAATGTAACAAGTTCATAATTACAATTTTTTCTGATACTATAAGAAAAAAATTTGAAAAAACCAAACCTAAAACTATCCCAGTTATAATCGAAAAAAATCCAATAATTATAATTTCCAGCAAAATTAATTTATTAAATTGCTTTTTAGATATTCCAAGAAACATTAAAATTCCAAATTCTTTACTTCGTACTTTTACCAATATGTTTATAGCATAGAGTATATATATGTAAAAAAATAAAAAAATCATCTCTTCTGCTGTAATCATTTGATGTAATAAATAATTTCTACCTGGATTCCATACCTTGGGATGAAAAATATATATAGCAAAAAGAAAGAAAATCATAATTGAAACAACGCAGCTTAAAAAAAAAGCAAAATAAACTTTAAAATTTCTTGTCACATTATTTAAAGCAAGTTGCCAAAAACTCATTACTTTCCCCTCCAAGCAGTGAAATTACATCTATAATCTTTTTATAAAATCTTTCTCTACTTTCTCCACGATGAATTTCATTAAATAGTTGCCCATCTTTAATAAAAATAACACGCTTACAATAACTAGCTGCCAAAGGATCATGAGTAACCATAATGGTTGTTATACCCTTCTCTCTATTAATACTTTCAAATAATTCCATTACATCCTTTGAGGCTTTTGAGTCTATATTTCCTGTAGGCTCATCTGCAATCAATAGCGTTGGTGTATGAATAATAGCACGAGCAATAGCAGTCTTCTGAGCTTGTCCACCTGATACTTCAAAAGTTCTTTTATTTAGAATTTCTTCAATACCAAGTTGTTGTGACACTTCTTTTAGTCTTTTATCCATATAAGATAATTTATGTCCATCTAAAGTTAGTGGAAGTACAATATTCTCACCAATAGTTAATGTATCCATTAAATTAAAGTTTTGAAATACAAATCCAAGTTCTCGTCGTCTAAATAGTGCAAGCTTAGAATATTTAAGGGTATGTGGATTTTTATTATCTAATAATATTTCCCCTGAGGTTGGTGAATCAATAGTAGAAATTACATTTAACAAAGTAGTTTTACCACTTCCTGAGGGACCCATTATCCCTATAAAATCTCCTTTTTCAATTGATAGATTAATATTATTCAAAGCACGAAATGGAACTTTCCCTTCATATATTTTATAAATATTCTTTAGCTTTAAAATTTCCATATAACACCATCCCTTCTTTCACTTATCATTAGTTTTAAATTATTTTGTATATGTTTACTATTAATTTTTCTTTCATTAATCTTACATTAGTATAATACTTTAAAATATTATTCTTACTGTTGTACCTTCATTCACCTCAGATTCCACTTGAACTTTATGTTGAAGCCTTTCACAAGCTTCTTTTACAAGGTACAATCCCATTCCAGTAGATTCACCAAATTTTCTTCCATTTTCACCAGTATAAAATGCCTCATATATTCTTTTAATATCACTTTTAGGAATACCAACACCTTGGTCTTTAACTTCTAAAATAATACTATTGTTTTGTTTATAAACTTGAACTGTAATCTTTTTATTTCTTTCAACAGAATATTTAATTGCATTTGTAAGCAACTGCTGAAGTATAAATATCAACCATTTGCCATCAGACTGTATTAAAACTTCCTCTTCAATTAATACTTGTGGAAAAATCCCCTTACAAATAAACAATCCTCTCAATTCATTAATTGCTTTTGTAACTAAAGTTTTCAAGTCTATTGTTTCAACATAAAAATCATTTTGAAAAGAATCTAATCTCGCCATATATAGTGCCATATTTAACCCTCTTTTAAGACGATCGATTTCTTCTTGTATATTTGACATATAAGGCTCATATTCATTATCCTGAGCAATAAGTTGTATTGCAGACAATGGTGTTTTCATATGATGAACCCACTGATTAATAAATACCAAATGATCTTTTTGCTTTCTATCATAATTATGAATTTGTTTCAGAAATAAACTAAACTGATTTTTTAGAAGTTTATTCAATGCTTCCTCAAGCGGGGAGTTTCCTATTGCAGATATATTACTATCTAATTCAGAAGACAATTCACTTAATTGCTTGTAAAATCTTCTATTGGTGAAATAACGATATATTAAATAACAAATTAAGAGAAATGCACTTATAAACAAAAAATAAAATAGATTTTCTTTTTTTTCAAATCCACCTATAAAATAGTAAATTGTAACTAAGAAAAACATATTAAAAAAATATAAAACAAATAAAGCTTTCTGTTCTTTTAAAAAAAGCTTCATTATTTATTCCCCCAAGTTATATTTAATCTATATCCTATTCCTCTTACTGATTCTATTGCATTTTCACTATTTAATTCAAGTAATCTTTTTCTTAATCGAGCGATATTTACGTTTAATGTATTTTCTTCTACAAAACTCATATCATCCCATAGTTTATTCAAAAGCATTTCACGACTAACAACCTGTGGATACTTTTTCATAAATACTTCTGCTAAAATCGCTTCTTTCTTTGTAAGTACAATTTTTTTTTCATTAAATGATAGTTCCAGTCTTTCAGTATATAGTGTTAATCCATCCAACTCAACTTTTCTTTCTTCCTCTGATGATGCATACATACCATAGCAACGTCTTAAATGACTTTTTATTTTTGCAATTACAATTTCATAGAAAAATGGTTTTGTAATATAATCGTCTCCACCATTTTCTAACGCCATAACTTGGTCCATTTTCCCCTCACGTGCTGAGATGAATATAATAGGACATGTTGATATTTTTCTAATTTCTCCACACCAAATATATCCATCATATTTAGGGAGATTAATATCCATCAGTACAAGATGAGGCTGAAACTGATGATAATTCAACATAACATTTTCGAAATCATCTACTATCTTTGTTTCATAATCGTATTTTTCAATATGTGATGATAGTAATTTAGAAATAGCTATATCATCTTCTATAATCATAATTTTGTGTTTCATAATCAATATTCCTTCCTTGGATTCTCTTATGTATGTAATTGTAAAACTAATTATTATTTAAACTTATCATTTATAAATAATTATAACAGTAAATTTACTCATATATATAGTGGTATTTTTTTATATTCGCTCATACTAGATATAATACTAACTGATATCGATGTAAAAATCTTTGTCAAAATAAATTAGGCAGTATATATATTGTCCCCATTGGAATTTGACATTCTTTTGTTTATATTAGGATACTATTTTCAACATAAAATAACCGTACAGATTACCGTACGGTTATTTTATGTTATGGCCTTGTATAATTTTAATTTCTCTGTAGAATATTTATACTTAATCTAATAACTAAAAATGCTCTCCATTCTCATAATAACTATCTTCCCTCAATGTTACAAAAAACATATCAACATCCTTATATCCTTCTTTTTGTATGTATGTGGTTACTGTTTTAGCTACTTTATCTCTGACCTCTTGCCCTCTATCAAACCAAGCCATCTCAACAAAGGGGTAACCTTCAACCTCTTGCCCTTTAAATATAAAGTCACTATCTATGTATTCCAATGTGAAGTAATCTTCTGGACATCCTATAATATCTACAAGGTCTTCTAAAAGTTTTTCACTCATATTCATTATATTTTCTTTTTTTATTCCTCTAAACTTTAACTGCGGCATTTAATTCCCTCCTTAAATCTTTCACTATTTATTATAACAAAAAAACTACATTAAATGTAATCCTGTAGATAGTCCACATTCATTTAATAATTCAATTACTTTTTCACGAACTTCTATAGGATTGCTCCCTAATACTGTAGGACCTCCAGCTTGAAGAAAATCATAGTATTTATTACCATCTATGTCATACAAGTAAACTCCTTCAGCCTTTGCGAACACAAGCAGGAAAGGATGATTAAAAGCAAGATTATGCTGAACTGCTCCTGGAATTATTTCCTTAACTTCTTTAATCATTTTCTTGGATTTTGAACATTTTTTATCAAAATACTCTTTCTCATATATTTTTAATGTATCTGGACGAACCGTATAAAAGTGAATATTATAAGGGAAAAAAATAAAGACACCGCTAAATCAAATTTAGCGGCGTCTTCATTTCTTACACTTTAATTAAAATCTTATTTTGCAGCTTCTTTACTTGATGGAAGAATTACTTCAACCTCAGAGTGTGGACGTGGAATAACGTGAACTGACATTAATTCTCCAACACGTTGTGCAGCAGCAGCACCAGCATCTGTAGCAGCTTTAACAGCTCCAACATCTCCTCTAACCATAACAGTTACAAGTCCGCCTCCAACATATTCTTTACCTATTAAATATACATTTGCAGCCTTAACCATAGCATCTGCTGCTTCTATTGCTCCTACTAAACCTTTAGTTTCTATCATTCCTAATGCATCATATTTCATTTTAAAATCCTCCTAAGATTATATTTTATTTTTTATATTAAATTTTTAATTATAAACACTTATTTTTTATTTTACTATTGTTATTTTTGATTTTGAGTTAATGCCCATTGCATTAGCTTCTTCAATATCAAGATGACATTCAATCTTTGAAGCATCATTAGCTCTAACAGCTACATTGTTGTATACTCCACCTCTTAAATCGTCAAATTTTATTGATACTATATCTCCATCACAAACTCCTAAATTTTTAGCATCTTCAGGTGTCATGTGAATATGTCTTTGTGCAACTATTAATCCTTCTTCAATTTGAACAGAACCTTTTGCTCCAACTAATGTAATTCCCGATGTTCTGCTTAAATCTCCAGACAGTCTTACATGTGATACTGCTCCAAGTTTAATGCAGTCTCCCATTAATACTTCAACTTGAGTCTTACTTCTTACAGGTCCAAGGATTCTAACTTTTTCAATTGCACCTTTTGGTCCGCAAATTGTTACAGTTTCCTTGCACGCATATTGTCCTGGTTGAGATAAGTCTTTAAGTTTCGTAAGCTGATAATCTTTACCAAAAAGACTTTCTAGATCTTTTTGTGAAAGATGCACATGTCTATTAGAAACCCCTACAGGAATCTCAGATGAATTTCCTGTAAATACAGAATTGTCTCCTTTACCTTTCACAGCTTCTAGTAAAAGCTTTAATAGAGCTTCACAATTATCCATTAGTTTGCCCCTTTCATAGCGGCAACTATCTGATTAACTAAGTCTAAAAGTTCTTCATTATTTGTACTTTCACTACTACATTCAGTACAATTATTAGTATTTTGAACGTAATCATTAGCTTTATTTAAAGCTGCTGCAGCTGCTGCAATTTGATCTGGACTCATATTCATAAATTGATTTTGAACTCCATGACAGTTTTCAGCAGTTTTTATACAATTGAAAGTTGGGTCATTAGATGCTAATGTTGCGCAATCTTTTAAACCATAAGCAACTCTCTTGATGTTTATAAGGTGTTCTGGAGTAACATTTTCAGATACTGAACTGCCTCCCCATGTACCACATCCTAAAGTAAATGAAGGTATAAGACCTGTGCTTGCACCTGTTCCACCTTGTGATCCACCAGTGTTAACAAGAATACGCGAAGCTGGCTTTGCAGCAAACTTCATAACTATATCTCTATCCTCAGTATGTAAACTCATTGTGTGTCCAATTCCATTTTGAAGTAATTGAATACTTAATTCACATGCTTCATGCCAATCTTTTACTGTATAGAATGCAAGAACTGTTGTAAGTTTTTCAAATGACAATGGATTACCTTCACCTACTCCATTTTGCTTTCCTATAAGTACTTTTGTTCCTTCTGGAATTGTGATTCCTGCAGCACTTGCAATAACTTGTGGACTTCTTCCAACAAACTTAGCATTCATAACATGTCCATTCTTGAATAGCAGTTTACAAACTTTATCAGTTTCTTCTGCTGTCATGAAATATCCGCCTTGCTTTTTAAACTCTTGAACAACTATATCATGATTACATTCTTCACAGATTATTGATTGTTCTGAAGCACAAATTGTACCATAATCAAAAGTCTTACTTGCCATAATGTTTCTAACTGCTTGCTCTACATTCGCAGTTCTTTCGATGTATGCTGGAGAATTTCCTGCCCCAACACCAAGAGCTGGTTTTCCTGCACTATAAGCAGCTTTAACCATTCCTGGACCACCCGTAGCTATTATTATAGCAACTTCTGGGCTTTTCATTAACTCATTTGTAGCTGCAATTGATAAAGTAGTTAGGCAACCTATAATGTTCTCTGGTGCACCAGCCTCAACAGCTGCATCGTTCATTAATTGAACTGCTTTAATTGTACATTTTGCAGCAGATGGATGTGGTGAGAACAATATAGCATTACGAGATTTAATTGAAATCATAGCTTTGAAAATCGCAGTAGACGTTGGGTTTGTTGAAGGTACTATACCCATAACTAAACCAACTGGCTCAGCAATTTCTATAAGCTTATTTGTCTCATCTTCGTTAATTATACCAATAGTTTTCATATCTTTGATTGAATCATATAAGACAGTAGATGCTAAATGGTTTTTGAAAGTTTTATCTTCAACTTTACCAAAACCAGTCTCTTCAACTGCCATTTGTGCTAAACAAACACCATGCTCTTTTGCAACTCTTACCATATTACGTAAAATTTTATCAATTTGCTCTTCTGTGTAATCAGCAATTTTATTAGCTGCTACTTTCCCAAGTCTAGCAAGATTTCTAGCTTCTTGTATTGAACGCAAATCTTTGTCAAAGTTTTCCATTATTCATACTTCCTTTCGTAAACCTTACAATAGCTAATTTTTCTCATAATATAATTTAAATTTAGTAATTAATAAATTCTTTCCTGCCTTTGAAATTGTTCTACCTGTAATTACAAAATCTTTATATTCACGAGCTAGATTTCTTAGCTTAACAACCTTTATCTTAGATAATATCAAAATGGTTTCTTCTATACCATTTTTACTTACTAAATTATCTACATCATCTTTATGCAGATTCTCTAAACTTACCTTATGTAGTTTATCCAAATCAGTCTCTAAAACATTTTGAGTTTCTTCTACAACCTCTTCTATTTCTTCAACATCCACTTCTGTTTCCTCTACAACCTTTACAACTTCCTCATCTTCATCAGATGATGGAACTTCTAAAACTTCTATTTGAGTACTAGGTCCAATTATACTTTTCAGTTCCTCATGAGGACGTGGAATTATATGCTCTGAAATTAAAGATTCTTGATCAAGTTTTTTAACAGCTGCTACTCCAGCTTCTATTGCTGCTTTTACTGCCCCTACATCACCTGTAACTGCAATTGTAACAAGACCGCCACCTACATAGGTTTTTTCAATAATACTTACATCTGCGGATTTCACCATTGTATCAGCCGCCTCAACAGCTGCAAGTAATCCTTTTGTTTCTATTAAACCAAGTGCTTGCATAGGTTCGTCCTCCTAGTCTTCTATAAAAGATCCGCCCAATTTGCTGGATATGTTGTATAGAATACCCTAGCTTTGTCTGGGGACCCCCAAACTACTTTAGAACCTGATGGTACAAATAACACATCTCCAGGATAAGCTACATATGTTTTTCCATCCATTTCAACTGTTAAAGTTCCCTCAATAACAAAATCAATCTCCTCGTAAGTTAATTCCCACTCAAATTCTGAGTTTTCAATAATTAAAAATCCAGCACTCATTTTTGATTCTTCTTTACTTACCAACTCTTGAAAATAAACTTTTGCATTTGGATTACCAGTATCGAATACTTCCATTTTTACGGTGTTTCCTCTAACAACTTTAAGTCCATTAGGTGCACACTCAGCTTCAAATGGAAGGTCCTTTGCCTTTAAACATTTAAGCATATCTTCTAAAAGACCTCTATCCATCATCTCTCTAAATAATTTAAGCATCATTTCACTATCCATACTCTCTATACTTGGAGCTTTTTTCACTTCTGAATTCATTACTGAATTCTGTGTTTTAGTTACAGGCGCTTCTGTAGTAAATATTACCCCATTATTCTTTGCTAAATCCTTAGCTGATGGTGTAATTATCTCACTTCCATCTAAGTAAAATATTTTCTCGCCACTTAATATTACTGCTTCAACATCTTTTCCACATATTAATCTTTTCATGTTTTCACACCCTTTCAAATAATATTGATACCTATAAAAAACCTAAAATCCTATGATTATTTAAAGAAAGATTGTGTTTTAACCAAAATTGCAATCATCATCAATTATCCCTATAACAACTGCATCTACAGGAATATCGTCATCACCTAACATTCTACGAGCAGATGATCCGGTACTAACAATAACTCTATCGCCAATACCTGCACTAATAATGTCAACAACTATAAATCTACGACCTTCATTAGTTCCACCAATTTCCTCAGCAAGCATAAATTTAAGCCCGCTAAGTGCTTCTGACTTTCTAGTGGCCCATACATTATCAATAAGTCTTGCAGCTATCATATTGTATTTCCCTCTTTCATTTTCAGTTTAATCTCAATTATTGCAGATTCAACTGATGATGTGTCACCAAAAATTCCAAGTAAAACCATGTGCTGTGGGCATGTACCTCTAATATCTTCAACAGTAACTCCAACAGCTTTCTCAGCAATATCTGAAGCATAAACCATATCAATAAGTTTGCCTTGAACAAGTCCTATTGCATCAACACTGTCTAAATCAGTTTTAGAATTTCCACCCATTCGTCTTCTAAGAATATCTTTTGTGCTATCTGAAGGTGATTTTATAATTCTAAAATCCACTTTTAAACACTCTCCTCATTATTCCAGAATATTTTGTGTACAACTTAATGCTATTCCAAGTGGTGTAACAAACATAGGGTTTATAGGTTTATGCGTATACACTCCAGTCTGTTTTTGAATAATTTCTTCAATTCCTGTCAAACAACAAGTACCACCTACTAAAGAAATTTCGTTGACATCGTAATTCTTAATATTATTATTAATAATTGATGACACCTTTTCAACTACTGGCTTTAGCACTGGTAAAATTTCTTTGTGATTTTTATTATCTCTTTTGAATTTATCTGCCTCATTAAAAGGCATTCCATATGCACCTGAAATTACTAATGAAAAATGAGTACCACCTGTAGGTTCATCAACAACATAAACGACCTTTCCATCTTTTAAAACTGATATTCCAGTTGTTCCACCACCGATATCTACAACTGCACCATTTTCAATTTTTAGTACAGCATTTGCAGCAGTAGGTTCATCTAAGAGGCATGTCAATTCAAATCCTGCCGCTTGAACTACATTTTTAATTGCTCCAGAATCTAAAGTATCAGTTCCAGGGGGAATTGCAGCAGCCGCATAAAGAAGCTCTGTATTCAATTTTTCCTCGATTTCCTGCTTAAGTTCTCTAACAATTCTTATTGCTCCAATATAGTCAACAACCATACCGTCACGAACTACATCTGCATACCTGTATGCACCAGCAACAGGCTCGTAGTTTTCATCTAAAACAGCCAATACCACACAAGCAGTACCTAAATCCACACCTGTATAATAGACAGATGATCCGTTAACAATTGGTCTTTCTATAACTTCTTCAAACTTTTCAACCAGCTTATCGCAATATTCAAAAGTTATTTTTTTCTCTGACATTCTTTTCCTCCTACTGCTGAACAAATCAATTGAGACAGCGAATTAATTATCGAATTAAGATTCTCCATAATTTTATTTCTTAAACTGTCATCATCATTTTGGTAAGTATCAATTATTTCAAACTGTAATTCTTGTAAAACACATCTAAGTGAATGCATTTTTAAAATTACGTTGCTTTTTTCAAGCTGCATATGAAATTCTGTTATTTCAAAACAATCATCAAGCTCAGTTGTAAAATTTAATGAATTCATTCCGGTACACTCTCTGCAGTAAATTGGCTCAAGAGTGCCTTTTCCATCCACAACATTTCTGATGTTTGATATTTTTCTACCCAAATTTACAATACTTTGTGCTAAAATAATATTTTCTCTTAATATTTCACTACTAGTTACAAGAAATACTGCCTCAATAGATTTCAATTTACAACAAAGCTTCTTATTTAATTTACTGTTTCCCGCTAGACTTATTATTTCTTCTTGGTTCTGATTGTTTTGAGAAACATTCTTATTTGAATTTGAATCATTATCGTTCATTTTTGCTTTTGAAGCATTATCATTCATTTTTATTCCTTTATCAGATAAATATTGAGCTGCTCCAGGTGTAAGGCGCTGTCCCTTTTGTAACTTGTAGGTATTAAAAGGTTCTTTTCTATATAAATCTCTCAAATACTCTTCAGTAATAAATTTCATCATTGACCTTTACTCCTCACCTTTTTCAAATAAATACTTCTTTAAAGCATCAATTCCTCTTCCCATTGGAAAACTAATATGAAAATACGGCTCTGATACGCCTATCTTCTTTAGCTGTTGCAAACATTTTTCTTCATTTTCAGGTAACAAGTCACATTTTGTTATAACTCCAATTACCTGACATGTAAAAGACTTTGCAAATCCATGGGAATATATTTCGGCGCAATTAGATTGGTCAACTAATATAAGCACATAAGATGCATCCTGAGCTGCTGCAATTATATGTTTGTACATCCATGCATTCTCTATATAAGCGCCTGGAACATCAATTGTATTCTTACCATAAATCAAATCTGGTGTTCGTCTTAATGGACCTTCATAATCGTTTAATTCATTAACTAATGTAGTTTTACCACACCTTGAAGGGCCAATTACCATTATGCGCTTCCTTCTCATGTTCTTGTAATGGGAGCAGGAGTAAATCCAAGCATATTTTTTAACGTATCATTTACTGCACAAAGTGCTGTTTCAACACTTTGAACATCACCATTTATCACAACTGAACCTGTAAAACGATCAAGAAATCCGATTTCAACATCAGCAGCCTTTGTGGCAATGTCTGCCGCAATAATAGCAGTTTCATATGGAGAAAGAGTTAAAATACCTATTGCTCCTTTTTCATCGATTCCAAGACGTTCATATATATCAGGCATGGGCGATGCAATAATATGAGCTATAGTAATCTGCTTTCCAGGAACTGACTCTTGTACAATACGCTGTATATTTCTATCAAGAAAATCTCCCATAAACCTTACCTTCCATCTTATTATCTATTTGAAAATTATTTAATGACGGATTACTTTTACAGGTAAATCGTATTCATTAATCCATCCTTCTATTCTATCTAAATCTTCACTTTTCAAACTAGGATCATCCTTTATAGGATATTCAACTCCTAATTGGTTGTATTTATTTACCCCCATCTTATGGTATGGAAGTAAATCAATACCTTTAAAGTTTTTATACTCTTTGTATGGTGTTAATAACTCCATAACCTTTTCAATGTCCTCTTGACGATCATTTACGCCTTTCAGTAAAGGCATACGAATCTTCACATTGTATTTGCGGCGAAGAAGTTCCTGCAGATTTTCTAAAATCTGTTCATTTCTCACTCCTGTTAACTGAAAGTGTCTCTCAGAATCAATATGCTTAATATCAAATAGGAATAAATCTGTGAACTCGGCAACCTTAAGTACTGATTCCAGCTTTGCATAACCACAAGTCTCAATTGCAGTGTTTATCCCTTCATACTTACATGCCATTAATAAACTGCACGCTGCTTCAGGCTGCATCAAAACTTCACCACCGCCTAATGTAACTCCACCACCAGAAACTTCATAAAAAGTTCTATCTTCTTCTACAATTTCCAAAAGTTCAGAGATAGTTTTTACTTCCCCAACTATTGATATAGCAGATTTAAGACAAGCTTCCTTACATTTACCGCATCCAATACAATCGATATCACGACTAACTTCATGCTTTAGAGTTTCATTAGAGATAGTATGTATTCCAACAGGACAAACAGAAACGCAAGCCCCGCAATTAACACATAAATTACTTTTAAACATAACTCTTGGCTTTTTAACCAGTCCTTCAGGATTTGCACACCATTTACAACGAAGGGGGCACCCTTGAAAAAATATTAAAGTTCTTATTCCATCTCCATCATACATATTATATTTTTGTATATTAAAAATCGTCGCTTTTCGTTCGATTATACCTAAATTCCCATTACTCATATTCTTCATTCTCCAGTTTCGTTTACCTTGATTTTTAATATATAGCTTAACTGAAATCTGTAATCTACAGTGTTGTTCTGGAGATTACAGATTTCATAAAATTTAGTTTGAATAGTTTTAAGTTATATACTCTTACTAAATTTTTTTAAAAATCTCTTGATTAAAAGTGTGTAAGCATAGTTCTGCTGATGATTTCATCTTGAACATCTTTACATAACTCAACGAAGAATGCACTATATCCTGCAACACGAACAATTAAATCACGGTATTGCTCTGGGTGCTTTTGTGCTTCTAGTAAAGTCTCGTTATCTAAATAGTTAAACTGTACTTCTCCAAGTTGAAGAGCACATGCACTACGTAATAATGTAATAATTCCTTGCTCACCTTCAGGTGTATCAAGAAGACCAGACATTAACTTGAAGTTATGAACCATACCTATATTCATATCCTCACAAGACATTTTAGAAACAGATTTCATTATTGCCGTAGGTCCTTTATAATCAGCTCCCTGTGTTGGACTTATACCATCTGATAAAGGCATCCATGCTCTACGTCCATTTGCTGTAGCGCCAGTAAGTTGTCCAAATGGAGTGTTGTTAGAGATTGATAAAGTACCATGACTAAGTACTGAATATAATGTCTTGTATTTACGGTGCTCACTTTCAGTAAAGTTAATTAAATCAGCAGCAATGTAATCTGCATAGTCATCATCGTTACCATACTTAGGTGCATCTAAACAATCTTTTCTTAATTTTTCATATCCAACAAAATCAGCTTTTAAAGCTTCATTCATCTCTTGTAATGTATATTTTTTCTCTTCAAATACTAATTTCTTTATAGCTGCCATAGAGTCTGTATAAGTAGCAAGACCACTCCATACTACCCCAGGTCCGAAGTTATACATAGCTCCGCCTGCTTCTACTCCTCTACCTTTTTCCATACATCCTTCATACATCATAGACATAAGTGGCTTTGGTGCAAGATCTCTGTGAACACGTTGAGAAATTACTGTAGCAACGCTTGTCCATTTAGTGATGTATTTAATTTGCTCTCTTACAGCAGCTTCAAATTGTTCGTAAGTTTTGAAGTTACTTATGTCTCCCATATCTGGGCACACTTGTTTACCATACCATAGTGGTACACCATGATTTAAAGCAAGTTCTATACATATAGGCCATTGAGTGTATCCTGTAGAAGTCCATTGATATAATCTTCCTGACTTCTGTGGCTCAACGCATCCCATTAAGCAGTAATCTCTTGCATCTTCTATAGAAACACCTTTAGCTAACATCATTTTTATATGAACATCGTCAAAGTGACATGCTGGGAATCCCATACCTGCACGAATAACCTCAACTATCTTTTTAAGATATTTTTGTGGTGATGCTTTGTGTATACGGCAAGCTAAAGTTGGTTGATATATCTTAACATGACGAACTGCATCCATTAAAAGGTATGTTAATTCGTTTGTCGCATCACGTCCTTCTCTAGTTACACCACCTAAACACATGTTAACAAATGGCTGATAACCTGCGAAGAATTTAGAAGCACCTTCACTTGTTACCCACATCATTTCAGACATTTTTATAAGCATACAACCTGCTAATTCAAATGCTTCAAAATCATTCATACGTCCAGCTTCAATATCAGCTTTGTATAAGTCATACATATATTGGTCAACACGCCCTATAGACATACCTGTTTGATTTTCCTCAACTACAAGTAATGATTCTATAGTCCAAACTGATTGAATTGCTTCCCAGAAAGTACTTGGCTTATGCGCTGGTACTCTAGCATTTACTTCAGAAATCTTTAATAATTCAGCTTTACGTTTAGGGTTAGTTTCTTTTGCAGCTAACTCAGCAGCATAATCTGATACACGTTTAGCGTATATCATAACGCCCTCAGCAGTACTGATTAATGATTTATAAAAGTAAATTTTATCAATATCTTCTGGTCTATCATAGCTAAGTTCTGCTAATTTTTCTTCTGCTTCTCTCTTTATGTCAAGCATACCTTTTTTCATTAAGATAACGTCATATCCTGGATTAGAGTCTCCTCCACCATTTACTGCATGATATGAACAGTCAGAAACAAAAGATTCTCCTGAAAGTTCCCATACTCCAGCTTCACGATATTGATCTTCGCAGTATTCATCTACTGATTTGCTCTTCCAAAATGGAAATAACTCTTCACGCATAATTTTCTTATCTTCTTCTGAGATATAGAATGGGTCTTGTGAACGTGTCCCAATTGTATCAATTTCATCAACCATCCATCTCCAAGCTATATCAGGAGAAAATGCTCCTGCACGAGGTTTTCCGTTTGGTGCTCCAACTATAAGCTCATTGTCTTGAATTACTAATGGTGCAGTTTCACAACAATATTTAAAACACTTACCACGTAAAACTGATTTAGGTATACCAGGATTTTCTTTAGCTATTTTAGTGATAGCTCTTGCACGGTGAGTTGTTATTGTTGGAACATGCTTTAAGTAAGTTTCTTTTAACTTAACTAGACGATCTGTTATTCCATCTGGAATTTGACCATTATTGTCACATGCTACATGGTTAGCTGCTGGTTCTTCTTTTGTTATTTCTTTAGAAACACTAGAAAACATCTTCATTAAACTAGCACGTTCTTCCTCAGACATGTTTTTAGTAGCTTCCATAAATTTATTTGAAAAATCACGAATATCCAATTTATTACCCCACATTCTTTAATGTATTTCATATCTAAAATATGATTTTTTAACTTAAGTCACCTAAAACTTTTTTTAAAATACTCTCTAATAACTTAAAGTTATCTATTTCATTTGCATTTAATTTATCATTTATATCTGTACATGGAGAATCTTCTTTATTGTTTACCTTTTTAAGAATTTCATCCACTTTACGAACTCCATATCCAACTTTACGCACATATATTAAATTCATAGGTGAAACGTTATCTGAAGTCATTCCATGACCAGCAGAGCCGCTACCTAACGTCATTGAAGGAAATAAATTTGTAGTTGCTCCCATACTTCCATAAGTTCCTGGAGTGTTAACAAGTACTCTCCCAACTGGTTTCTTCAATGCAAATTGACGAATAACCTCTTCATCCCTTGAATGTATAACAAGTGTATGTCCATGTCGCTCACTAAGTAACAATTCTATACATTTTTCACAAGCATGCATCCAGTCATCTTCTATATAAAATGCTAACACAGGAGAATGGTTTTCTCTTGAATAAGGGTTTTTTTGAGAAACAAACTTTTGTTGTGAAATAAGAACCTTCACATCTTGAGGAACGCTAAAGCCAGCATTCTTAGCTAAGAATTGTGGTGATTTACCAACCATCTCTAAGCAAGGACTTCCGTCTTTGTTAAAAAATATCAATCCCAACTTTTCAGCTTCCTCTTCTGTCATAAAGTATCCACCATTTTTATGAAGTTCTTGTTTTACTTCAGCTACAATACAGCTATCAACAACAATTGATTGTTCAGCGCCAGAAACAACTCCATAATCAAAGTTCTTGCTGTTAATAATATCTTTAACGGCCTGCTCTATATTAGCTGTACGCTCTATAAACGCTGGACCATTCCCATTACCGCCATAAATTACTGGCTTACCAGATTTATAAGCTGCATCAAGCATTTGTGGGACTCCAGTATTCATTATAAGTGAAGTATCCCTATGATTCATAAGTTCTGATGAACCACTTGGTGTTACTGTATGCAGATATGCAAGTGCACCTTCAGGAAGTCCTACACCCTCTGCAGCTCGAATCAAAATATCAATTGTTTTACAAATTGTATTTTTAGCTCTTGGATTAGGTGAAAAGAGAATTGCATTTCCTGATTTAATTGCAATTAATGCCTTATATATCGTTGTTGAAACAGGACTCGTTGATGGACAAAAAGCTATAATAACACCCATTGGTACTCCAACATCCATTGTCTTGTTCACTTTATCTTCATTAATTATACCTACACAATTCATGCCTTTAAGTCTATTTTTCAGATACTCGCATACAAAGTGGTTTTTGATATACTTATCTTCCCACTTTCCATATTCAGTTTCCTCATTAGACATTTTTGCAAGTTCCTTTAAATGTTTTTCAATCTCTTCAGTCATACGTTCAACTATCTCATCAAGTTTTTCTTGTGGGAAGGTTGCTAATTTTCTTTGTGCCTCACGAGCATTTTCAACAAGAATTCTCGCTTCCTGCATGGAGAGTAAATCATTATCAATAATATTCATTTTTCTCTCCCCCCCTTTCCTTAGAAAAAATATCACATCTTTATTCTGTTATAAGACTTGTAATCGCATAACGCTTAATTATTTTTTCAAGATCTTGGTGTGGTCTTGCAATAACTATTGAACTATAAAGGTTTCCACCTTCCATTCCTTTAACTGCTGCAACTCCAGCATCTACTGCTGTTCTACAAGCACCCACATCACCACGAACTATTACAGATATATATCCTGATGCAACATTTTCATATCCTACAACTTCAACGTCTGCCGCTTTGCACATAGCATCTGCTGCTTCTAAAGCAAAAACTAAACCAAAAGTTTCTATTAATCCTAACGCTTCAAATCTTCCCATGTTCATATCATTTCCTTTCTATGTTTTATGAATCAATATCATGTACTGAAACAATATCTCCAACTTCTCTAATAGGACGTGGCATAACATTTTTTGCTGTTAATGTACCAACAGCAGCAGCTGCTTCTGCACCTGCTTCTACAGCAGATTTTACTGCACCCACATCACCTTTTACCATTATCGTTACAAGCGTTGAACCAACATTTTCATATGAAATTAATTCAACATTAGCTGCCTTAAGCATTTTATCTGCAGCCTCAAGTGCAGGAACTAATCCTACTGTTTCTATAAGCCCTAAAGCCTCATCTCCATAATACCTCATTTGTATTTCCTCCTTCCTATTTCTAACTCATATATATTTTTTTCAAAACATATAACTTCTATTTATTATATGTATGATTGCATTTATTCTTTTGTTTGTTACTATACATTGATTATATTCCTTCCCCTTTGGGGGAAAGTCAATATATTTTTATTATAAAAATCTTAAAATAATTTCACTATAAAGTATGTTATTAAGAGCAAACTTTCCTCCTAATATTCACTTAAAATGATTACTTTACTGCACTCTTAAGAGATTTATTAAATATAAGCTTACCCCATGGGGAATGTTAAAAATTAGTCTCTAATATATTTATTAATTGTAGCAGCACCTTCTTTATGTGCGTGATAATAAACCTTTAACTCTTTATTTTTATCTAATTCAAATCTTGTTTCCTCAATAAGCCCATTAGCTTCTGCTGTCATTAAAGCGGTAATTACAGCCTTTTTTTTCAAAGCCTTAAAATTTCCATATTGTCCTTTTAAAGCATCTATAACATCATCAGCACAAGCTTCTTCAACTTTAGTAAAATATTTTAAGATTGCATAATTAAGCGGCTTCATCTATTTGAACCTCCTCTTTTTTTCTTTTAAAAAGATCAAGTGGATTCATAGATATAGTAAGAATACCAAACATCATTACTACAGCTCCAATCCAAGCAACTGAAGGTAATGACCATCCATCCATTCCACCGTATACCCCTAATAATAATAAGCAGAATAATGGTCCGAAAAATGAATATGTACCATTACATGCAGTACCAAGTCCTGCTCCGCACATACTATTTCCAGCATACCATGTCATAAATGTGATAAATGATAACAGACCACTTAAAGCAAACCAAATCATTGCAGGACCACTTGTGAATGCTTGCACAGCAAGATCAACAGAAATATTGATTCCACCAGCCATAATTCCGAAAATTGGAACTAAGATAAATAGATTTGCTATACCTGATGTTACTTGACGAATACAAATACCAATTTGAGGATCAATCATTGCTGAACCATATCCAGCTACACAACCTTCAAATCCCCATGCAAGAGCTGCAACAATTGCTATTGCAATACCAATAAAAGTACTAGTTGAAGCGCCACCGCTAAAGCCTGTACTACCAATTAAGAAGCTCGCAAATACACATACTGCAATACCAAAAGCCATACGTTTATTTAATTCCTGTTTATATAAAATTTTACCTAATATAGCTGCAATAGCAGGACAAAGAGCTGATATTGGAACAACTATTGAACCAGCCATTTGAAGAGCTATAACATAAGCAGTACCAGCTATAGGTCCTCCGATTAGCGCCGCTACTATTATAATACGGCCTGGAGCTGTATTGATACATCTTACAAAATCTCCAAATTTCCCTTTTTTAAATGCATATAAAAGTGACCAAACAGCACTACATGTATCATTTATTGCATTACCAAGTGCTGCAAGTAAGTACGCTATAGCAAATGCTGATAAACCAGCTGTATTAGCACCATACCAGTCACCCCAAACACCTTTAGTCATCCCCATAGTTAAACATGCAGTCCATAGTCCATAAATAAGTCCTGAAAATAAAGCTAGAGATATACCCTTTTTGAAGAAATCACTTGATAATTTCTTTTTTGCAACAATTGCTTCTGAGCTTACTGTTGTTGAACCTTCCTTCATAAAATAATACTCCTTTCAATTAACAATTTTCTTTTGTATATTAACTTCTTTTGTATATTAATAAAAAGCTCATCTCTATCAAGCATTACCTCATAGTAATGAGCTTTTTAATTAATCAAATCGTTTTTTTCTTAGTCTTTGATATATTTATTGATTGTAGCCGCACCTTCTTTATGCGCATGATAATAAACCTTTAACTCACCACTTTTATCTAATTCGAATCTCGTTTCTTCAATAAGACCATTTGCCTCTGCTGTCATTAAAGCGGTTATTACAGCTTTCTTTTTTAAAGCCTTAAAATTACCGTACTCCCCTTTTAAAGCATTTATAACATCATCAGCACAAGCCTCATTAACTTTAGTAAAATATTTTAAAATCGCGTAATTAAGCGGCTTCATTTCCTGCTACCTCCTTCTTTCTGAATAAATCCATTGGATTCATAGCTATTACAAGGATACCAAACATCATTAATACGGCAGAAATCCAAACGATTGGAGGTAATGCCCATCCGTCCATACCACCTATTACTCCAAGAACTATCCAGCAGCAGAAAGGCCCCCAGAACGAGAATGTACCATTACAAGCCATACCAAGAGCAGCTCCACACATACTGTTACCGTTATACCAGCTCATGTATGAAACAAAAGCACAAAGACCACTTAAGATAAACCAGAACATTGCAGGACCACTTGTAAATGCTTGAACAACTAAATCAGTTGAAAATTTAATTCCACCACCAAATATCATACCAAATAAAGGTACTAATATTATTAAATTTGAAAGTCCAGATGTTGCTTGACGAATTGTAATACCAACCTCGGAGTCAATCATAGCTGTACCATATCCAGCTACACAACCTTCAAATCCCCATCCAAGAGCTGCGATAAATGCAATACAAAGTCCAACGAATAACCCTTCTGGAGCATCTGCTCCAATACTAGTACTACCAATCATGAAACTAGATAAAACACATATAGCGATACCAACTATCATACGCTTGTCCAATTTTTGTTTAAATAATACTCTTGCTAAAATAGCACCAATAGCTGGGCAAAGAGCAGTAATTGGAATAACAATTGAACCAGCCATTTTTAAAGCCACAACAAAAGCTGTACTTGAAATTGGCCCTCCAATAAGTGCAGCTACTATCATTACCACACCTGGCTTAGTTTTAAGACACCTAAAGAAATCACCAAGTTTACCTTTAACAGCTGCATAAATTATTGCCCAAATAGCACTACATGTATCATTTACAGCACTACCAAGAGCCCCAAGTACATATGTAATAACTAATGCAGATAACCCCGCTGTATTAGCACCATACCAGTCTCCCCATACGCCTTTTGTCATTCCCAGTGTCAAAAACGCCGAATAGAATCCATACATAAGACCTGAAAAAAGAGCAATCAAAATACCTTTTTTGAGAAAATTAGATGATAATTTCCTTTTTGCATTAATTGCTTCTGCGTTTACCACTTCCGAAACTTTACTCATAAAATAAAACCCCTTTCGATTATGCGCTTATTTTTTTAAAATTTATATTATAAATAAAAATTTTATATTATTAAATAAAAGTTCATAATGATGAATATATTTTAAGACATAAACAAATATTATTTAGAGTGTTATAATTTGGGATAATTAATTTTTAAACCATTAAACAACTTTTCATTTTGTATCTTGTAGGTATTTTCTTCTCAAGTAAATTATATACTTTTCCCTATGGGGTAAAGTCAACATATATTTGAGAAAAAATTAACAAAAAATTTAAAACCATAAAATTTTAGCTACTCTTCATAATTAATAATTATAAAGAGTAGCTAAAATTGGCTATATTCGTTTCTTTTTAGATAATAAATACATAAATACACCTATGTGAATAAATATTATTTTATTCAATAAAATAATATTTATTCACATAGCGAGTCTTATCACTCCTATATACTTTCCCCTATGGTCAAGGTTTCACATAATCAAATTATTTTTTTCTCTTAACTTTAATTAGAATCTCCGTTACAAATTTATCTACATTTTCAGTTGTCCAATAATCTGTTACATATCTTTCATAGGATTCTTCAGAACATATATAACCATGGTTTTTCGTCCATTCTATTATTTTTTTATATGTTTCATTAATTGTTTCATGAGCTCCTATATGATAACAAGTAGCCACCATCCAGCCACCAAATTCTATACTTACTTCCTCTTTACTCTTTAAAATCGTTTCTTGCATTATTCTGATCTTACTACATTTCCCATTAATTTTTTCCTCAAAGGATGGAAAACAAATAATTACAGGACCTGTAATTGCATTATTTATACTATCTATGTAATTATTAAATTCTATATTAATTATAGAATCCATATAATGATATTCAAAATCTTGCTCCAAAAAAGTTAAAGTACAATTGTCTATGAATTTAATAGCCACATCACATGCATTGTTTTCAATTACCATCTGTGCCTCAACTATAAGATCATGCCAATCTTTTACCGACCTTATTTTTAAATTTATTTCCTTCTCAAGTTCCTTTAATTCACAGATTTTTTTTCTAAAGCTTTTATCAAAACAGTCATAGGTTGTCCCTTTCAAAAAATCTTTCATTTCCTCAAGCTTAAACCCACTCTGCTTATAATATTTTATCACTGGCACTGCTAATAAATTTTTCTTGCTATAGTATCTGTAACCACTTTCATCAGCTACTTTATCAGGAGATAATAGGCCCATTTTGTCATAATATCTCAGTGCTTTCTTCGTTATTTTGCATATTTCTCCAACTTTTCCTATTGAATATAGTTCACTCTCCATACCGGCTCTCCTTTTTTTGTTATATTTTAAATTATATTATATTTCAGTTAACTTCTCAACTTTATATAAAAATCACAAAAAAACCACCCATTTATGAGTGGTATTAAATACAATATTTTATCCTAAAACTTTATCTAAAAGTTTTAATAAATCTTCACTTGTAGCTTCTCTAGGATTTGCTGTTGTACAAATATCATTAAGCGCAGCATTAATAATTTCTTCTCTTGATGCTTGAGCCAAATTCATATCAGTACCTTGTTCTTTTAATGTTGTTGGAATCATCAAAGTCTTTTGAAGTTCTACAATGCTTCTAATTAGATTACTAACTCCAATATGCACATTTGGTGCATGTAAATTCAATAATTTTGCAAGTCTTTGATATTTTTTAGCTGCTATATCATATTCAACATTGAAAGCATTTTTACTTAAATTAGCATTATATTCAATTACATAAGGAAGTATCATTGCATTACTTCTCCCATGAGAAATATGTAATTTACCACCCACAGCATGAGCTAAACTATGCGTAATTCCAAGCCCAGCCGCATTAAACGCCATGCCAGCAAGACATGATGCATTGTGAAGTTTTTCTCTTGCTACTATATCATTTCCGTCAGCATAAGCCTTCGGTAAAAATCTAAAAGCTAAAGTAACCGCTTTTTCTGCAAGCGCATCTGAAAAATCAGTAGCATTTTTTGAAACATATGCCTCTATAGCATGCGTTATTACATCCATTCCTGTATCAGCAGTTATAGCTTTAGGTACAGATTTTACTAGTTCAGGTTCAAGAATAGCCACCGTTGGAAGAAGAGATTTATCTGCAAGAGCATATTTTAATCCTTCTTGTTTGTTTGTAATTACTGCATATTCCGTTACCTCAGAACCTGTACCACTTGTAGTCGGTATAGCATAAAACTCTTGTATAGAAGAAACTCCACCAGTAATTTTTTTCGCATACTCTCTCATGGCCTTAGCTCCATCAATTGATGAGCCTCCACCAAGCGCTATCATAACCTGTGCATTACAACTTTGTAGCTTTTGAATACCAGCAGCAATAATTTCTACAGATGGATCAGGTACAATATCACTGTATATAGCTACTTCACAATCAACAAGCTTTCCTTGTATTTTTGCAGTCATACCTGAATTTTCCATAAATTTATCACATACAATCAATACTCTTTTATTTTTAATTTCATTTAGTCTATCTAAAGAGCCTTTTCCAAAATATACTTTTGTATTAATACTAAATTCTTTCATATACATTTTCTCCTATTTTAAAAAGTATTTAAGATATGAATGAATTAGTTGTTCTTTAACTTAAATATAAAATTACCCACAATTATAACAGTCAAAATAAGTTTATAATAAACTTTACTTGATGTATTATACCAATATTACATTAATAATACAACACTATTCCAATAAGATTGATTTAAAAATTAATTACCCCTACCCTCTAAAAATTGAATTCTTTCCTCAAATTGTGGTAAATATTCTTTGTGTGCAACCAACATTTCATCAAAAATTGTTTGTGCTATTTTTCCACTTGGAACAAGCGGGTTAATTGTAAATGCTTGTAATGCAGTACTATAATCTCCTGAATTATTATAATAAAACTCTTAATCATTAGAATATTCATAGCGTTTATAGTCACAAAAAGGATTGTTTAGTTACATGTTCCACCTAAAAAACAAGGTGTTTTTTAACAGCAAGAAACCCCCTTAGATTTTTTAAGGAGGTTTCTAACATTCTGAAGTTGTTTTTATACTTTGCTTTTTTAGTATAGTTAATTTAGCCAAAGATTCAATTATATACATTGCCGGGATTTGTGAAGTTATATCTACTTTGCCCCATGAATTCTTTGATGCTATAATTGATGCAATTTCATCAAGCTGATTTTGAAAGGCTTCCGTATTTGCTCTTTGTAAAAAATCCTGGACTATTGAAGACTCATATCTTTTGGGGTGATTCTTACTTATCTCTGCTTCAAGCTTATATCTCACTTTGAATTCAGAAAATCCATCACAATAAATTAATCTTTTTTATTTTCTGTAATTCTTTTTAACTTGCTATATAATACTTAGCCTATGCGTTCCACATATCATAGTATAATTTTTCATCTTTAATCAGCTGCTCATTCTGTGTGAAATATATATGCACTGCTGTCACTTCCTCCCTGATTATTTTTATTTAATAATATTCTTCAACATCAAAACGGTCTGCATTCATTACCTTATTCCATGCAGCTACAAAATCTTGTATGAATTTTTTCTCATTTCCATTAGATGCATATACCTCAGCAACTGCGCGAAGTTGTGAATTTGATCCAAATATAAGATCAACTCTTGTTGCTGTCCACTTACTCCTCCCTGTTTCTCTGTCAAACCCTACAAATTTTCCCTTATATTTAGGTGACACCTTCCACAGGGTATTAATGTCAAGAAGGTTTACAAAGAAATCATTTGTAAGACAATCTACCCTATTTGTAAACACCCCATCCTTTGATACTTTATAATTAGTGTTTAGCACTCGCATACCACCAATTAATACTGTCATTTCAGTAATAGTTAGTGTTAATAATTGCGCTCTATCAATTAACATTTCCTCTGATGATACTGCATAATTATCTTTTATATAGTTTCTAAATCCATCTGCCTTAGGTTCAAGAAAACTAAATGACTTTATATCTGTTTCCTCTTGGGTTGCATCAGTTCGTCCTGGAGTAAAAGGAACAGTAATGTTGTACCCTGCATTTTTTGCAGCTTGTTCAATACCAGCACATCCACCTAATACAATAATATCAGCTAAAGAAACCTTCTTCTCTTTTGAATGTGACCTATTAAAACTCATTTGAATTCCTTCTAGGGTATTTAAAACCTTACTAAGCCTTTCTGTCTCATTAATTTGCCATTGTCTTTGTGGCTTTAGGCGTATTCTTGCACCATTTGCCCCTCCACGCTTATCTGAACCACGGAATGTTGAAGCAGATTCCCAAGCCGTTGTAACAAGTTCTGATATTGACAAGCCTGAAGCTAAAATGTCTTTCTTAATCTCTGAAATATTCTTTTTATTAATCAATTTATAGTTAACTTTTGGCACTGGATCTTGCCAAACAAAGCTTTCTTTTGGAACTTCTGGTCCAAGATACCTTGATATTGGTCCCATATCTCTATGAGTTAATTTAAACCAAGCCTTGGCAAAATCCTCAGTTAATTTTTCTGGATTTTCTAGATAATACCTTGCTATTGGTTTATAAATAGGATCATAAATAAGTGCTAAATCTGCTGTGGTCATCATAGGCCTATGCTTTATAAATGGATCATAAGCATCAACTACCATATCCTCTTCATCTACATCTTTAGCTAACCATTGATATGCCCCCGCAGGACTTTTAACTAATTCCCACTGGTATTTAAATAATGTTTTTAAATAACCCATTGTCCACTTTGTAGGCTCTGCTTTCCATGCACCTTCAATCCCACTACTTATGGTATCTGGGCCCTTGCCAGTTTTATAGCTATTTTGCCACCCCAACCCTTGCTGTTCAATAGGCGCAGATTCTGGCTCTGGTCCAACATATGAAGGTGATGCAGCACCATGACATTTACCAAAAGTATGTCCACCTACTATAAGAGCTACAGTTTCCTCATCATTCATTGCCATACGAGAGAATGTTACCCTTACATCATTGGCTGATGCCTTAGGGTCAGGATTTCCATTTGGTCCCTCTGGGTTTACATAAATTAATCCCATTTGTACAGCAGCAAGAGGATTTTCAAGTTCTTTATCATCTTTATTACGCTCATCTCCAAGCCATTCTTTTTCGCTACCCCAGTAAATATCCTCCTGTGGTTCCCAAACATCCACTCTGCCACCACCAAACCCAATTGTCTTTAATCCCATAGATTCTAATGCACAATTACCTGTCAATATCATAAGATCAGCCCAAGATATTTTATTTCCATATTTCTTTTTAATTGGCCAAAGTAAACGACGTGCTTTATCTAAATTTATATTATCTGGCCAGCTATTAAGTGGTGGAAAACGTTGCAATCCTTGCCCTCCACCTCCTCTACCATCACCAACTCTATAAGTTCCAGCACTATGCCAAGCCATACGAATAAAGAATGGACCATAGTGACCATAATCAGCAGGCCACCATTCCTTAGAATCTGTCATCAACTTATATAGATCATTCTTTAGTTCATAATAAGCTAATTTTTTAAATTCTTGGGCGTAGTTAAAATCTTCAGACATAGGATTGCTTAGTTCTGAGTTTTGACGAAGAATATTAAGCTTAAGCTGCTTTGGCCACCAATATTCATTAGTTGTTCCTCCGCCTGCTATTGCTTTGCTTATTCTTCCTGTCACTGGACATTTCCCTTCCAACATAACACTATCCTCCTTCCCCTTCTTCTTTACCTACCTACACACCTACTTAATTTATGTGTACATATAAATTAAGTAGCCTTTCTCATATAGAGATTCCAATTTAATACTTTATTTATTCAAAGATTTTATTAACAATATTATACTATTAATAATCAATACTCATTAATCAATTATCAATGAAGGATGATTTGCTAATGCAAATCTAAAATAGATATATTTATAGACTTTTGACCTAAGAAAAAAGTCAACATTCATTGAACATTGAGTATTGATAATTGAGTATTTATCTAAATTACCTTGGTTAAAATTACAAATAAACTAATTGAATAAGTTAATTTTCAACTTGGAATCTCTATAAATACTATTACAGTAAATTATATAAATATATAACTAGTACTATGAGTAAAATGGTAAATAATATTTGGTAAATTTGTTGACAAAGTTACGATATATTGTTTTCACTATGTTTTCTGTCTTAAGAATTTCAGGCGTTGAAAAATTCCAAGGTCAAGGAACAATATGAGCGAGCAGCGCAGTGTACAAGTAGTACTCGAGCAGTACAGCGAGTCTTAGTGACGATAAGATTGGGCTTTTTCAACAGCCTGACCACGACATCATATCATGGTTTTGAATGGCGGAGGCGAATCACACTAGGCGAAATCCTCAAATATATTAATATATAATCACATTGTAATTATATATTAATAACACACAAAGCTATCAATGCTTCTTAAGTCTACTCCAAAGTAAACCCATCTATATCCTGCCCATCTCCATCCTGCAATTGAACGTCTATTAACAAATGTTAAATAAGCCCAATATGACCTTCCATTCCTCTGCCATATATATACATATCTATATAAGCACATCTTAATACTTCCTGGTGCTACAGCTGTAGTACCCATTTCTAATTGTTCAACATTAGTATCTTTTTTAGATGGAAGATATGAAGGTGGTGGCGACTTAGGTGGTTGATTCTTCTGCCTCAATAAATCCATACCAATAGGATTATACACGCCTTGTTTTAAAGGAGCTATTTCATAAGATTCAAATTCTCCTATTTCACCCTCTTCCTCAGGTTTTTCGTAAATTCTTATTAAATCATTGTTAAGTAAATCCTCATATTCGTATAAAAACATATTTTCCTCCAAGAAAATAACTATCGATATAAAATATGATTTATTCTTAATTATAGTTACATTAATAGTGATGCGATATATCAGATTGTTATCCATCTTGTGACTAGGAACAATGCGACTTCCGAATGAATCCTTTTATGTACATTAAAAGGCTATTATCATAGGTAATCCAATTATATTAATTTACCCTATAAAGTAATCTTAGGAAATTATCATGCACTCAACTTAATTTTAGAATTATCTCTTAATAGAATAAACACTTTAATTATAGATAATAATATATTGAAACTAATTTAGAGGTGATTCAATGACACAAACTGAAAAGCATACATTGCTGGAATAATTGATGATGAAGGAAGCATTAGGCTTCTTAAGTTTCACAAAAACCAATTTCCTTCTACTTGTGTAAGTATAAGTTCAACTAGTATAGAATTATTAGAATGGATAAAAGATACCTCAAATCTTGGAACTATAAAAAACAAGAAAAACTACAACCAAAAAAACATCTTGATTCTTATACTTATTTCGTGAAGTACAATGATGCAATAGCATTAATTGAAGATATTTACCCTTATTTAATCATAAACGCAAAAAAGGAAAGAGCTAAACTAATACTTGAAAAATATAAAGAAGTCACTCCAAGGAATGGGAGATACTCATACGAAAAAACCCTCGACTAATTTAATTAGTCGAGGGTTTCAATGGTGGAGGCGAGGGGACACCTTATTCCATTATTATCTAATGGTGCTGACTATATCTTCCACTCAATTTATTATTAAGCGGCTTGGCGTATTATGAGAATTATAATATAGTTTCAAAAATTCCCATCCTAGTACCTCTTGTCATATTATCAATATGATTTAGAAGCCTATAAGTCGATACAGAGCTGTTGAGTTTCCTCACATACTCCTCGGTATTGCCGTCATCTTATTAATGTTACGGTTTCACCGATCAAGCCAAGTTATCACTTGTGAATTACTCCACAAGGCGACTCTTTCTGAATCGAACCCCTGTCCGAAAACAATCCCATAAAGGCATCTCCGAGCGCAGTCAGTAATTTGGGATTCCCCAATTTTCACTCCTACTGACAGGATTGAAAATCCGGTAGCTTCATTAGTTCCGTTCTTAGCTCAAAGCTTTGCTAAGCTCGGTGCCCCGCTAAGTTGACGTCCTATAATAAGCCGCGGGTTACTTACCTAGGACGAGCAGCTACTAAGCTGCTAAAGCGTAATTATCGTTTGCGTTTAAATTTAATTCCTGGTTTATTTATGAGGGACTAGGATTCCCTCAGCTCGCTTCCCTTACAAAATACATCCCCGTCGAAAGCCATGTACGCCCCCATGTATTGTTGCTACTCTTATCTTCGCAAACTGTAGATAAACTATACGATAACTTGATTTATACATGTTCCAAAATCTCAGTGTTTCTATGAGTTATGGACTTGTATAAATTTATAGTTGAAGTAGTTTATCTATGAACATAGGATTATACCTTCCAACATTTTATATTCAATTGTCTTAACGCTTAGCTTTTCTGCTAATCTAAATAATTATATCACAAATAGCAAATATGTCAAGGTGACTTCCAAAAACATTCGTTCCTGTTTTGCTATAATCATATTGTACATCATTCAAATTTTCTAATCAATGATGAATTCAATCCACATTATGTGAACTATTCATAGTAAGCAACTCTATGGGAAGCTTAGAATAGTCTTCCAAAAAAACTTCTATCTCCAAGCATTTTTTAATTGTTTTTGTATATCTCTATTTGCAGACTTCTCTTTCAGAGATTGTCTCTTATCATAATTATGCTTACCTTTAGCAACACCTAACTTAAGTTTCACTCTTCCTTTTACCAAATATAAGGATAAAGGTATAAGCGTATACCCTTGCTGCGAAGTATATTCCATTAGTTTGTTTATTTCATATTTATGAAGTAATAACTTCTTATCTCTCATAGGATCCTTATTAAATATATTTCCCTGCTCGTAAGGACTAATGTGCATGCCTACCACGAACACTTCTCCGTTTCTTATCTGAGCATAACTTTCCTTAAGTTGTACTTTTCCAGCTCTTATAGATTTAACTTCTGTACCAAATAACTCTAACCCTGCTTCATAAGATTCTTCTATAAAATAATCATGAAAAGCTTTCTTATTACTAGCTAATTGATTTGGTGCTTTTTTACTTGTAGCCATATTAACACCTCCTTATTCTAAATTATATTTTAACCTATTTCATGAATTATGTCATCTCATTTTTCATTTGAGAAGCTTGTCTACGCTCATTATTAATACAATCTTTATAAATTCTTGATTAAAAATAATGATAATAATCCTCATATTGAACTCACATAATAATCTATTTACATATTGCTATATTATACTTGTAATACGTAAATATAAATCAATTATTAACCAAATATTGTTGTAATTCCCCCTAGAAAATATTAAAATATAATTATTCTACTATATTTAATAGAATATTATATTATATTAAATTTTAATGATTACACATTTAACAATTCGGAGGGGTTTTGATGAAAAAATCATCATTAGAAAACGAGTATCTGCTTAAGATAAATTTTCAAGATAATAAACGTGGTTATTCCACCATGCCATACAAGGAAGATAAAAGAGGTTTGAGCTGGTTTATAAAAAAATTATTTGTAGTTCTTATTATATTAACCTTATTGTCCACATTAATAGTAGGTGCTATAAATATATATGTTATTAACTCAACATCTAAATACATAGTTCTACCTGAAGATGCTCCTAAGAGCGATTCTATCATTGTTCTAGGTGCAGGAATTTACAATGACGGTAGTTTATCTCCTATGCTTTATGATAGAGTTAAGACAGCCACTATAGTATCTAATAAGAACGCTACTGAGAAGTATCTCCTTACTGGTGATCATGGAAGAAAAAATTATAATGAGGTTGGAGCTATGAAATCTACTCTTACATCTGACTATAATGTACTTCCTGAAAACATCTTCTTAGATCATGCAGGTTTTAGCACATATGAATCAATGTACAGAGCTTATTATATCTTCAAAATTGAATCTGCTGTTATAGTAACTCAAAAATATCATCTTCCAAGAGCTATTTACTTAGCTCGTAAAAAAGGTATAGATGCCTATGGAGTTGCAGCTGACAGGCCTTCATCATATATTGGTATGCCCAAGTATAAAGTTAGAGAATATCTTGCCACTACTAAAGATTTTATAATTTCTCTTTTCAATGTTAAACCTACATTTTTAGGAAATGAGATTCCAATTAGCGGCGACGGAAGAGAAACACACGACGAGTAAAAAAGCACGCAGCTGCGTGCTTTTTTTTTAATGTATTGGTTCTTCTATCGTTTCTCTTTCGTCTATTCCTTCAAGTATTGCTCTATCTTCCATCCCATCTACTACTTCTATTTCTTCATCGTCTTCTCCATCACTTAAAAGTTCAAAGTATATATCATAGTTATCCATTTCAACACTACTAACTCTTATCTTAACAGTGTCTCCAAGCCTATAAACATTCTTCGTATGCTCTCCTATCAAACAGAAGTGTCTCTCATCGAAAATATAATAATCATCTTCTAATGCGCTTATATGGACTAATCCTTCAACAGTATTTGGAAGTTCAATAAACATACCAAAATTGGTAACAGAAGAGATGATTCCTTCATATACCTCTCCGATTCTTTCTTTCATGTATTCAGCTTTCTTTAAATCATCTACTTCTCTTTCAGCTTCCATAGCTATTTTTTCTCTTTCAGATGATCTTAGTGCTGCTTCACCCACTATATTTTTAAGTTTATTTACTCTTTTATCATTAATTCCCGTACTTATGAATTCTTTTATTATCCTGTGAATCATCAAATCAGGATATCTTCTTATTGGTGAAGTGAAATGACAATAATATCTAGCAGCAAGCCCAAAGTGTCCTGAACATTCTGGTGCATATCTTGCCTTCATCATAGTTCTTAACATTAACGTACTAATTACAGTCTCTTCTTTCTTTCCCTTAACCTTTTCAAGGATCTCTTGGAATACTCTTGGATGTAAGCTTTGAGTTGGTCTAATTACTAACCCTATATTGTGAACAAAGTCTTTAAATCGTTCCAACTTCTCACTATTAGGCTCTTCATGTATCCTATAAACAAATGGTAGATTGGTCCAGAACATATACTCTGCTATAGTTTCATTACACACAAGCATGAACTCTTCGATTATTCTATTGGACACTTCTCTCTCATAAGGTTTGATTTCTATAGGTTTTCCTAATTTATCAAGTATTATCTTACTCTCTTCGAAATCAAAATCTATAGCTCCACGACCCATTCTTTTCTTATTAAGTATGTTAAACAACTCTTCCATGAGTTTAAAATCTTCATAAAGATATTCATACCGTTCAATCAGCTGTGTATCCCCATACTTAAGTATCTTCGTTACATCACTATAAGTCATTCTCTCATTAGTCTTAATAATACTCTCAAAGACTTCATTTGAAACAACCTTACCAGTATCATCTATTTCCATCATACATGTTAACGCAAGTCTATCAACTTTAGGATTAAGACTACATACGCCATTTGATAACTTTTTAGGCAACATAGGAATAACTCTATCTACAAGATAAACAGATGTCCCTCTCTTAAAAGCTTCCTTATCAAGAGGATTTGCCTCTTTAACATAATGAGCCACATCTGCAATATGCACTCCCAGTTTATAGTTTCCATTATCCATTTTTTCGATTGATACAGCATCATCGAGATCTTTTGCATCTGCGCCATCAATTGTAACCATTTTTTTTTCTCTAAGATCTATTCTTCTTCCAAATTCTGCTTCAGGTATTTTATCCTCAATACCTTCTGCATAGGATTCTACCTTCTCTGTGAATTCTTCTGGAAGATTATATTTTCTTATAATTGTCAGTATATCAATACCCTTCTCACCCTTATATCCAAGCACCTCAGTAATCTTACCCTCTGGATTTCTTCCCTTTTTAGGATACTGGGTTATCTTTGCAAGTACTACTTGACCTTGTTTAGCATTCATATTTTGGCTCTTAGGAATAAATATATCCATCTGTAGTTTCTTATCTTCCGGAACAACAAATCCAAAATTCTTACTGTCTTCATATATCCCTATAACAGTTGTAGTCTTTCTTTCAACAATTTTCTCTATTTCTCCTTCTTCTCGCTTGCCATCTATTGGAGTCTTTGTTATCTTTACAATAACCTTATCTCCATGCATAGCTCCATTAACTCCAGAAATAGGAATGAAAATGTCTCTATCTCTATCTTCACTTATTACGAACCCAAAACCCTTTGGCTTTCCATCAAATGTTCCAACTATTAATCCCATCTTCTCTGGAACCCCATAATGCTCAGTTCTATTCTTAACTATTAGACCTTCCTTCTCCATAACATCCAAAGTCTTTTGAAAGTCTTTTAGTTCATGTCTGCTTATAGCAAAGATTTTTGCCAATTCCTTTGCATTCATTGGCTTATATGCATTTTCTTTCATAAAACTTACTAATACACCTTTGATGCTCAATCCTGTCACATCCTTTATAAAATAATAATCATATCTATGTATATGTTAATGCGTAAAAAGAAACAAACACGACATAAAGTTTCTCTATCACGTTCTACTACCTTCACTATATTATTATACCCATTCTCACCACTTTAATAAACAAAAAAAAATAACGCATTGGGGTTTGCGTTATTTTTGAGTATGAAATTTGGGGGATTGAGTATAGATTTTTCCGTTCGCTCTATACTCACAGTCTTTGGGGAAAGACTGTTTGACTAATTAAAAAGGGGGCTATTTAATTCTTTATTTCTTACAACTTCATTATATAAAATTTTATGCTAAAAAACAAGTATTTTATCGTTTTTTGTTGTAAAGAATTTGTTAAGAATTTATTAATTAATGTTATTCTTCCCCTCTAAGTATCTTCAATTCCTCGTTCGACACTTCTCGATATTCACCTTCTGGTAATGTCTCATCAAGTTTCAATCCGCCAAATTCCATCCTTTTAAGGAAAATAACTTCTTTTCCTCTCGTTTTAAACATTCTCTTCACTTGATGGAACTTTCCTTCTTGAATAGTTACCCTTACCTCTGCACCATGTTCATCTGATTTTAATATTTCTAGCTTCCCAGGCATGCACTTATAATCATCTTCCAATACAATTCCTGCTTGAAATGCCTTTACATCTTCATCATCTACAGGTTTGTCAATTTCAGCAAAGTATACCTTATCGATATGATTTTTAGGTGAAATCAATCTGTGATTTAACTTTCCATCATTAGTCAATAATAAAAGACCTACAGTGTCTTTATCTAATCGACCTATTGGAAAAGGCTCAAAAGCTTGAAGTTCAGGATCTAGAATATCAACAACTGTGTCCTGATAGTTATCAAACGTGGCTGAAATATATCCCGCTGGTTTATTCATCATAATATATATGAATTCTCTATAGTTTAATTCTTCACCATCAACCACTACAATATCATTATCTGTATCAATCTTCATATCACTTTTTTTAGCTGTAACTCCATTCACTTCTACTAATCCATTCTTAACCATTGCCTTTACTTCTTTTCTTGAACCATGCCCTAAATTTGATAGTATCTTATCTAATCTCTCCATTTTATCTCCCTTAGTTTAGGGGATCCACCTCTCTTTCGTTACTCTATTCTATTTCATCTAATATACGCACTTTTTTTATTTTATCACAAATGAACTATATTTAGATATATTAACTCTAAATAAATTTAAGATATTGCGAAGAATGAAGAATATCAACAATATTCGGCCTTTATTCTCTGTTCTTTCTTATTACTTCCCATTTACCTTAAATTTATTTATACAATAATGTTCATATGCTTCATTATTATTAATATGCTTAACAAGCATTAGAATTCTATATTCTCCTGCTTTTTTAGGGATGAATGTGAAGAAATCCTTTGCGGAATACTTCTGAATAACTCTCCATCCATCATTATCATATAAATAGAACTCATATATTATATTTGATTTAATGTTACACTCTCCTTGAAAGGTTATTTCATCAAGAATATTAATATTTTCTCTATCACATTTAATATAACTCTCAGTAATAGGTCTTCTTCCAATTACATTGATATAAATATTTTTTATATAATCCTGTTCCTCTTCGCTCTTAATATTTTTACAGAAGAACTCAAATTTATATCGTCCACTGTTTAATAGTTTGAAATCATACGCTCTATGTTCCGAATAATCACACTGTTCCACATAAACACCATTAAGATATACATTATATTTATAAACCATTTCCTTAGATTTATTACCTACAATTTCGAAATTTATCTTATCATAAACATAATATTCTCTCGCATCATAAAGGATATATTCTATTTTCCCTGGTATAAATTTTTTAACATTTAGAATGAAAATTTCTCTAGAATCAAATTCCTTTTTACTCTTCATTCCTTTCAAATGAATCTCTAACTTAAACTCCGCTGCTTCCCTTGGTATGAAATCTATTTCATTATCTGTGCTATATTCAGTTCTTTGTATTTCTTGATCACCCTTGAATATAATAAACCTATATTCATTCATCCATGGAGTTGCCCCTTCTACCCTAATATTCAATTCATTATTAATAAGAATATTATTTATATCTTCACTAAAAATTACTTTTTCAATACGTTCATCCTGAACTGCTACTTCTTTAATACAGAACTCCAATTCCTTAATATCATCAGGTATTTCAGATGATTTTCTCTTGATAATACATTTTATATTGTATCTTCCCTCTTTCTCTGGTTTCCAGAAAAAATAAGGTGATGCTATATAATCACTATCAAGAAGCTTATTATTTTCAAATTTCTTAAGCATTTCATTTTTATTATAACCCTCAATTTCCTTATGCTTTATATTGTTGCATATATGAACTCTTTTCTCTTCAATCTTTTCAATTATAAATCTATAAAGCAATCTTGAATCACTATTTGTCACTGCTCTAATTTTTATATTTGTACCAACTTCTTGTGGAGATTGCAGATTAGTAGTCAACTCGTTTATACGAACCGTCTCTCCATCTTTCACTCTGTAGACTATTTTACCTCTATCATCATACTCATTTAAGGAGAACATATCCTTTATATAACATATTAACACGTGTTCTCCTTGTTTCTCTTCAACAAGTGTAATACTATTATTACTGGAATAATCTCGAAGAATCTCTATTTCTCCCTCAGAGTAAATCTTCATAAATTTAAATAATATATTATCATCTTCTTTATAGTCTATCTTTACATTAAAATTTATATTTCTCCCAACATAAAGATTGTTTTTAGAACATTCAATTAATTTTATTCTTGGACCTTCCTTCGGCTCCACTTCAACCTTCTTTGTCAAATTTATTGTCTTCTTTCCACCTCCCTTTGTAGTGAAACATTTCAAAGAAATCTCTTTAATTCCAGGGCTTGTAAAATGATACTCAAGATTCCCATCTTTGGTCATATCTTTTAAGGTTTTCCACCCCTTTGTATCCTTAATCATATACTTGTACACCGCATCACTTCTATTACTTTTGGCTGATATACATAGCTTCTCCCCAACTTTAAGCTTTTCCTTATCAACCTTAAATTCTTCCATGCGAAATGGTAATTCTTTTAATAAAATCTCGTAATGACTTCTAGTAACATACTCAAATGCTACATTAGACTTCCGTTTCCTAGCTTGTACCATAAAAAAATAATCCCCAGCTTTATCAAATCTCCATTTTAATGTATTGTCTATAGCAAACTCTCTTACCGTTTCCCAGTTACTCTCATGCCCAATAAGAAATTTATATTCAAGATTTTCTCCTGTATCATTTATTACTTCGATACTAATATCTCTCCCTTGAAATTGTTGTTTCTCAGGATCAAAACTTAATCTTATCTCGTCCATATTTACCCCCATATAAAAATCGACATATATTCCTTACTCTAATTATACTATAATCCCAATATATGTAACAGTATCTTGAAAAATTTTAGACCCCTGGGGAATTTGCCCCAGGGGTCTAAAATTTTTACAGTTTACTTGCAAATATAAATTTTAGTTTTGGAAACACTATTAAGAGATTCCAACTCAAATTTTTATTTGGAGGTGAATTAATGGATAAATACGACGGAAACTATACTTATAAAAAGAAACAAATAACTATCGATAAAAAAAATAATCCTTACCCCATTATGGAACAGACAATAAATGCTGAACTTTTCCCTTTTTGCCCAAATAATGCTATAGACACAGCATTTTATGAAAAAGAAGAAGAAATTTAAAAAAGCGCGTTTCATGCGCTTTTTTAAATTGGAGAGTTTCTTGTTTCTTCAAAAATAAGATTTAAATTTCACAGAGTGAAATATCATTCGTTCTCAACTCTACACTCACCACTCTCAACTATGTTTTTAAAGCTTGTGCCTATTTATTATTTCTATGAGATTTCTTATAAGTCTTTCATCATCTATCTTAGTTCTCTTCTTAGGACCTGAAATCCGTCCTCCACCTCTTCTCACCTTTGCATTTACATGCCTCTTCATAAGAAGGGTATCAATATTCTGTTCAGTGTATAACTTTCCATTAGGATTGATGGCATGAGCTCCTTTTGGCATGACCATTGCAGCAACCCCATAATCTTGTGATACAACTATATCATTCTTTTTGGTTTCATTCATAACTTTCATATCAACACTCTGAAAACCACGATCAACAACCCTTACTTCTGAATAATTGCTTTTTATCATATGGTCTATTGTACAAAATATAATAACTTCGATATTATATTCTTTTGCTACCCCTTCAATTGCTTCTCTTGAAGGACATGCGTCTCCATCTATTATGATTCTCATATCCATACGCTCCTTTTATAAAAAACAAATGTATAATTGATAATGGAAAATGTACAATAATGGATGTTTTGATCCGCAAAAATAAATTTTATTACTCTTTAGAACAATAAAGGTTTTACTCATTCATTCTCCAATTCCCATTATCCATTTTTTTACATTTTCTTATTTAGCTCTTTTCTCAATTCTTCAAATCCTTCTTTACCAAGAAGTGCAAACATGTTTTTCTTGTATGCTTCAACACCTGGTTGATCAAATGGATTAACTCCAAGAACATATCCACTTATTCCACATGCTTTCTCAAAGAAATATACTAAATAACCATAATTAAATGGTGATATCTCACTCATATTTAACACTAGGTTAGGAACTCCTCCATCAACGTGTGCTAATGTAGTTCCTAAGAAAGCTTGCTTATTAACGAAATCGATTGTCTCACCACTTAAGTAGTTTAATCCATCTAAATCGTTCTCATCAGATTTTATAGTCATCTCTTTAAGAGGTTTTTCAATATTAATTACAGTTTCGAATATATTCCTAACACCATCTTGGATATATTGTCCTAGCGAGTGTAAATCTGTTGAGAATATAACTGAAGCAGGGAAAATACCTTTTCCATCTTTTCCTTCACTCTCACCATATAATTGTTTCCACCACTCAGACATGTATTGAAGTCTTGGTTCATAACTAACCATTATTTCTGTAGTATTCCCTTTATTATAAAGGCAATTTCTAACTGCAGCGTATTTATAACAATCATTCTCTTCAATGTTTTCATTACTATACTCTTCTCTTGCCGCTGCTGCCCCATCCATCATATCTTTTATATCAACACCAGCTGCTGCTATTGGAAGAAGTCCAACTGGAGTTAATACTGAGAATCTTCCACCCACATCATCAGGAATTACAAAGGTTTCATATCCTTCTGTCTCTGATAATTGTTTTAAAGCCCCTCTAGCCTTGTCAGTAGTTGCAAATATTCTTTCCTTTGCACCTTCTTTTCCATATTTGTTCTCTAATATCTCTTTAAAGATTCTGAAAGCGATTGCAGGCTCAGTAGTAGTACCTGATTTAGATACAACGTTCACTGAGAAATCTTTTCCTTCAATTACTTCTAATAAATCTTGAATATATGTAGAACTAATATTGTTTCCTGCAAAATAAATCTCTACACCATTTCTCTTCTCTTTTGGAAGATTATTGTGGAAACTGTGAGTTAACATCTCAATTGCAGCTCTCGCTCCAAGATATGAGCCACCAATACCTATAACAATAAGAACATCAGAGTTACTCTTAATCTTCTCTGCTGCTTTTTGCACTCTTGCAAATTCATCCTTATCATAATTTACAGGTAAATCAACCCATCCTAAAAACTCATTTCCTGGTCCATTTCCTTCGTGAAGTAACTTATGTGCAGTTGAAATCGCTGGCTGCATTTGTTTAACTTCGTGTCCTCTCAAGAATTCAGAACAATTCTTAATATCCAATGATAATATTTTTTTCATATAAATTCCTCCATTTCATATAATCTTTTTTCCCATTATTATATTATGCCACATTAATGTAGATACTTTAAGTTTTTTTTTAATTTCTATTTGTAAATTATATTTTGTAAAACCAATTTGCAGATTAAGCAACTTATTAATCCAACAATGCATAAAGTAATTTAGATAAATTTCTAAAAAAAGTTAACACCAAGAGCTAAGCGTCTTAATATGTTAACTTTTAAACAACAATAAACTTACTTTAAATCATTTTCCCATAGTTTTTTACTCATCACTTGTTTCTTCTGCAATCGTATATCCTTCTAATTTTTTATGTGAAATTTTACCTTTCTTTAATTTTCCAGATATCAATTTTCCTTGTATGTCCCCCTCTTCATAAGTATTAGTTCCATTTGTTTCATTATAATTATTTAAATATTCTTCTAACTCTTCTGCTTTACTGCTTTGTTCTTTATCTTCTATATTCATTTGCCCTTGTTTTATATACTCTAATTTGGCTTTTGCTGCTTTTGATAATGAATCATATTCCTCCCCTGTTAAAATATTAATGTATTTCTCTCTATGATTACATTTCACTTCCTCATACCACCGCATCTCACCTTTATTAAAATAATTAATTATAAATATATTTTCTTTCCCCATCTTTATTCTCCATTACTTGATTTATTTTCACTGTATATAATCATCACTGAATATTCCGGGTCACTTGGATACTGATTTCCAGCAGCATATTTAATATCTATTATTTCTAAATCTCCATTTTCTTGTAACCATTCATTAACAACACTTTGGAGATAGTCATACCTCCCACGTGCAATAATTTTCACTTTCATTTGATCTCTTCCTTTTTTAATATTTATGATATTAATATATGATGAAAATATTTAATAATAACAAGAATGGCACTTAGCATGTTCATTAAAAACAAATGGATAATTAACAATGTAAAATCCTGTTACTTTTTAAAAACACTCTACTATTTTTAGCATAATTTACCATAAATGATTCCCCCTAAAAACTCTTATCTAACTTCGTATTATATAACAGTACTAATGATAATGCTGGAGGCACAGGATGGACATAATTGAATTCACACAAAAACTAAATTTAATAACCCTTTTCGTTTATACAGTTAATGACGAAAAAGTTTCATCACAAATTCAAAAACATTTGATAAAAAGCTATGCAAACAATTTAAAAATCAATCTAACTGACAACATGGTTGGAGAATTAATTGCAAATTAAAAAAATAGGTGGTTATGAATACTCAAAAATCAAGCAAAATTCATAACCACCTATTAACACTCTATCATTGTTATATCTTTTCAATTAAAATTTCTCGGAGAGAAATGTCCATCATTCTCAATTCTACATTATCCATTCTCAATTAAGTGAAACGCTGTGGATCGTTTACTCCCACTCAATAGTTGAAGGCGGCTTAGAAGTAATATCATAAAGGATTCTGTTTACTCCTTCAACCTCATTAACTATTCTTCTCGAAATCTTATCTAATACCTCGTATGGAATTCTTGACCATTCTGAAGTCATTGCATCAGATGATGTTACTGCTCTTATTCCTACTGCATGAGCGTATGTTCTTTCGTCTCCCATAACACCTACAGACTTAATACCAGGTAAACAAGCAAAATACTGCCATATGCTTCCCTCTAGTCCATTTAAAGCAATTTCTTCTCTTAATATTGCATCCGCTTCTCTTACTATATGAAGTTTTTCTTCTGTTACCTCACCTAAAACTCTTATTCCAAGCCCTGGTCCTGGAAATGGCTGTCTCCACACTAAATGATGTGGAATTCCTAACTCTTCTCCAACAGCTCTTACTTCATCTTTAAATAATTCTCTCAAAGGTTCTAATAACTCAAACGCCATATCCTCTGGAAGTGCTGTATTATGGTGTGTCTTAATCTTAGCTGAAGTATCTGTTCCACTTTCAACTACATCTGGATATATAGTTCCTTGTGCTAAGAAATCCAACTTTCCTAATTTATCTGATTCTTCTTCAAATACTCTTACAAACTCTTCACCAATGATTTTTCTTTTTTGCTCGGGATCAGATACACCCTTTAACTTAGATAAAAATCTATCCTTCACATTTACTCTTATTAAGTTAAGATCAAATTGCTTTCCAAAAATTTCTTCCACTTGGTCACCTTCATCTTTTCTAAGTAACCCATGGTCAACAAATACACATGTTAAGTTTTTTCCAATTGCTTTGTGTATAAGAACCGCTACAACTGATGAATCAACCCCACCTGATAATGCTAATAATACTTTCTTATCTCCAACAATTTCTTTTATTTCTTTAATTTTTTCTTCTGCAAAAGATGACATTGACCAATCACCTTTTAAATTACAAATCTTGAATAAGAAATTAGTTATAAGTTGTTTTCCGAATAAAGTATGCTCTACTTCTGGGTGGAATTGAACTCCGTATAACTTCTTATCATCATTACCAATAGCTGCAACTGGACACTTGTCCGTTTTCCCAATTATTTCAAAACCACTTGGTGCTACTTCTATATAATCTGTATGACTCATCCAACATTGAGTTTCTGTTATACCTTGGAATAATGGTGAATTTGTATTTAACTCTATATCCGCCTTTCCATACTCCCTATCAGCAGAACTTACTTTTCCACCTAATTTATGAGACATTAATTGCGCCCCATAACATATACCTAATATTGGAACATCTAATTCAAATATTGCTTCATCAATCTGTGGTGTATTTTCTCCATATACACTATTTGGCCCACCTGTAAAAATTATTCCCTTTGGATTTTTAGCTTTAATTTCTTCTAATGATTTTGTATATGGAATTATCTCACAGTAAACATTATTTTCCCTTACTCGTCTTGCAATAAGTTGATTATATTGTCCACCAAAATCTACTACTAATATTAGTTCATTATTCATATTCTTCCTCCACTATATTCTGTAATTTGGTGATTCTTTTGTAATATTTATATCATGTGGATGACTTTCTTTTAATCCAGCAGAAGTTTGAACAACAAATCTTGCACTTTCTGTCATTTCTACAAGAGTTCTTGCTCCTAAATACCCCATTCCCGATCTAATTCCACCAAGAAGTTGATAAATTGTTTCACTTACAGATCCTTTAAATGCAACTCTTCCTTCAACTCCCTCAGGTACTAACTTCTTATTTCCTTCTTGGAAGTATCTATCTTTACTTCCTTTATCCATAGCTCCTAATGATCCCATTCCTCTGTACACCTTATAGCTTCTTCCCTGATAAATTTCCATTTCACCTGGAGCTTCTTCACATCCTGCAAACATGGATCCCATCATTGCAATTTTTGCACCTGCTGCTAAAGCTTTTACTACATCACCTGAGTATTTGATTCCTCCGTCTGCAATAACAGGTACCCCGTATTTATCCCCTTCTTCTGCACAATCCATTACAGCTGTTAATTGTGGAACGCCCACTCCAGCAACGATTCTTGTTGTACATATTGATCCTGGTCCTATTCCAACTTTAACACAATCAGCACCAGCCTCTATAAGTGCTCTAGTAGCTTCTGGTGTTGCAACATTTCCTGCAATAACCTGAAGTTCTGGATAATGTTCTTTAATTTTTCTAACTCCATCAATAACTCCTTTTGAATGTCCATGAGCTGTATCGATTGTAATAACATCTACATCAACATTAACTAGAGCTTGAATTCTCTCCATCATGTCAGCAGTTACTCCTACAGCTGCTCCACATAATAATCTACCTCTTTCGTCCTTAGCTGCATTAGGGAATTTTATTGATTTCTGAATATCTTTTATAGTTATAAGTCCTTTTAAGTTAAAATCCGCATCTACAAGTGGAAGTTTCTCTATCTTATGCTTGCTCAAAATAATTTTAGCTTCGTCAATTGAAGTTCCTTCCATAGCTGTCACAAGATTTTCTTTTGTCATCACTTCTTGAATTTCCTTACTATAATCAGTCTCAAAAGCCAAATCTCTATTTGTAAGTATACCCACTAGCTTAGTTCCTTCTGTAATTGGAACTCCTGAGATTCTATATTTAGCCATTAAATTTTCCGCATCTTGAATAGTATTATCTGGTGAAAGATATATCGGATTTGTTATAATACCATTTTCTTGTCTCTTTACTCTATCAACTTCCGCTGCTTGTTCTTCAATAGACATATTCTTATGAATAATTCCAATTCCACCTTCTCTAGCCATAGCAATTGCCATCTTTGACTCAGTTACAGTATCCATACCTGCACTCATAATTGGAATATTTAAAGTAATCTTCTTTGTTAATTGTGTTTTAAGTGTTACTTCCTTTGGAAGAACCTCAGATTTATTAGGTACTAATAATACATCATCAAATGTATATGCTTGTTTTAAAATTTTTGCCATTTTCCACACTCTCCTTAATCAATAATGTTTATATGAGTTACTCATCACATATAAATAAGGCGAATAGAAAAAAATGCCTATTTCACAATAAAGTGAAATAGGCATTTTTTTCTTAACCTACTCACTCATAGTCGAGAATTTGCGGTACTCGGTAGAAACTTCCTCGCCTTATTAGAGGATTATATGATGAGAATATATTTTATTAATATTTTTCGTCTAAATAACTTATTACCTATTCTATTTAAGTTATCATGATTTGTCAACATTTTTTTAGCTTTAATTGAAACTCTTTTTAGTATTCTGTATAAGCACAAATCATAATGATTTTCAAAGGAATAAATCCATCATTTTCCTGAATTTAATTTTTTTTCGATTTAGTATTAAAATAAAAAACTAAGTTCAGTCACAAGACCAAACTTAGCTTACAAATAGTATATATACTATATATATTTTTTTTTAGTACATTCCACCCATATCCATTCCTGGACCACCTGGCATTGCTGATGCATCTTTATCTGGAATATCAACTACAGCTGCTTCCGTAGTTAAAAATGTTGCAGCAACTGATGCTGCATTTTGCAGCGCTGATCTAGTAACTTTTGTTGGGTCTACTATCCCTACTGAAAGCATATCAACATATTTTTCATTAAGAGCATCGAATCCAATTCCCGGTTCACTCATTCTAACCTTCTCAATTATAACTGATCCTTCTAAACCAGCATTAGTAGCTATTTGTCTTACTGGTTCTTCAAGAGCTCTTACAATGATATTTATACCAACTTGAATATCAGCAACCTCGTGAGTAAGTTCACTTACAGCATCAATAACATTAACGTAAGCAGTTCCTCCTCCAGCAACTATTCCCTCTTCAACTGCAGCTTTTGTTGCAGCTAAAGCATCTTCAATTCTAAGCTTCTTCTCTTTTAGCTCTGTTTCTGTAGCAGCACCAACTTTAATAACTGCAACTCCACCAGCAAGCTTTGCAAGTCTCTCTTGTAATTTCTCTCTATCAAACTCAGAAGTAGTCTCTTCAATCTGATTTTTAATTATGTGTACTCTCTCAGCGATATCATTCTTATCACCTTTACCATTTACGATAGTAGTGTTCTCTTTAGAAATCTTAACACTTTCAGCTCTTCCTAACATATCGATAGTTACATCTTTAAGGTCTCTTCCAAGTTCTTCTGAAATAACTTCTCCCCCTGTTAGTACTGCTATGTCTCTTAACATTTCTTTTCTTCTATCTCCAAATCCAGGAGCTTTAACTGCTACACATACAAAAGTACCTCTTAATCTATTAACAACTAAAGTAGCTAAAGCTTCTCCCTCAACATCTTCAGCGATTATCATAAGCTTTTTACCTTGTTGAACTATTTGTTCTAAAACAGGTAGTATTTCTTGTATGTTAGTAATCTTCTTATCAGTTATAAGGATATATGGATCATCCAATATTGCTTCCATTTTCTCAGCATCAGTTACCATATATGGACTTAAATATCCTCTATCAAATTGCATTCCTTCAACAACATCTAATTCAGTACTCATTGATTTAGATTCTTCTACTGTAATAACACCTTCGTTACCCACTTTTTCCATAGCATCAGCAATAAGATTTCCTATTTCTTGATCTCCAGCAGAAATTGCAGCAACCCCTGCGATATCTTCTTTACAAGATACTGGGTTAGATGCTTTTTTCACTTCTTCTACAGCTTTATCTACAGCCATCTTAATACCATTTCTTATTAACATTGGATTAGCTCCAGCTGTAACATTTTTTAAACCTTCTCTAATAATAGCTTGAGCCAATAACGTAGCAGTTGTAGTTCCATCTCCAGCAACATCGTTAGTTTTAGTAGCAACTTCTTTTACAAGTTGTGCTCCCATATTCTCAAATGGATCTTCTAACTCTATTTCTCTAGCTATTGTAACACCATCATTAGTGATTAATGGTGAACCAAATTTTTTATCTAAAACAACATTTCTTCCTTTTGGTCCTAATGTAACTTTAACAGTATTAGCTAATGCATCTACACCTTTTTGCATACTTCTTCTTGCTTCTTCATCAAAAAGAATTGTCTTTGCCATTTTAATTCCCTCCTACTATAATAAACTCTGATTACTTCTCAATAACTGCAAGTATATCCTCTTGTTTTAAAATAACATATTCTTTATCTTCAATTTTAACTTCTGTTCCACTGTATTTAGAGAATAATACTCTATCCCCCACAGTTACTTCCATCTTTACATCTTCTGTTCCTGGTCCAACTGAAACTATTTCAGCCTCTTGTGGCTTTTCTTTAGCAGCTCCTGGTAGAACTATACCGCTCTTTGTAGTCTCTACTGCTTCTATTCTTTTAATTACAACTCTGTCTCCAAGTGGTCTAATTTGCATAGTGTATAACCTCCTTTAATTAATGGTGATATGATAATTTATAGAATTATAATTATTTTTAACCTATAGCACCAATATCTATTATACTAGATAAATAAGTAATAGTTTATATTTTTTTATAATTTTACTAGTAAAAAATCTTAACTTTCTAAAACATTTACTCTTTTTATTGCTATGATATAGTTTAATTTCAATCAGCACTCAACATTACAGAGTGCTAATATAATTATATATTAATTAATTCTGCCATTTTTATCAAATTCTCAATCCTTTGTATATCCCTTGTTTATTAATAAATATCTAAAGTTTTGGCTTAATTTCTCTCATTTCCTCATTATTGCTTTATTTTTTATAAATTCTATTTTTATAGATTTACATATTAATGAATAAAAAAATTATTTTTCAACTCTTTTTTTCTTATATTAAGTATATATTTAATAAATATTTTTATTCAATCTATAATAATATTAATTATAATAATAATTTTAATAATCTTTCAACTAAATACTACCTACTTAATTTGAATTGTATACTTATGAATCTAAGTGGACATACTTGCTAATGAGATTAAATTAAGTAGGAGCGATTTATGTGAGCAATTCAAAAAAGAAATATCTTTACTCATGGTTTATTTCAATATTATTATGTACTTTAATTATTTCAGGATCAATCATAATTATATTTAATTCAAGATTTATATATCCACTCTCTTTAAAAATATTAAATATCTCATTGCCAGAAAATATAAATACCCATATAGCTATTAGCAACTATAATTACATAATAGATTTTATTACACAAAGAAATTATGAAGCTTTTAATTTACCTAACTTTCAATCGTCAGAAAATGGCATAATTCATTTTATAGAGGTAAAAAATGTATATTGGGTAATAATGTATTTATTCGACATTTCTTTAGTGTTAACCTCTGCATTTTTTTACTTTAGTAATATAAAGAAAAGTTATACTTTCCTTAAAATTTCATCAAATATATTGATTTTTATAGCACTCTTACTTACACTACCATCGATATTTAAGTTTGACTTTGCATTTGATTTAATGCATATAATTATTTTTAACAACGATTACTGGTTATTAGATCCAAAAACAGATCCAATAATAAATATTTTGCCACAGAATTTATTTTTAATTTTTTTTATAGGAATTTTAGGAATAATAATCTTAAATATGTTTATTTTAAGATTTATTTATAATTATCTGAATGGAGGAGAGAATTCGAATGAGCAAAATTAACGAGATATTAGAGCAGATTGTACAACGCAATCCAGGTGAAGCTGAGTTTCATCAGGCTGTAGAAGAGGTATTACACTCTATTGAACCTGTTATTGAAAAATATCCAAAATTCGCCAAAGCTAAAATTATTGAAAGAATGTTTGAACCCGAAAGACAAATTATGTTCAGAGTACCTTGGGTTGACGATAATGGGGAAGTACAAATCAACAGAGGATTCAGAGTACAGTTTAACAGTGCTTTAGGACCTTTCAAGGGAGGTTTAAGATTCCACCCCTCTGTTTACTTAGGTATTATTAAATTTTTAGGATTTGAACAAATATTCAAAAATGCTTTAACTGGTCTTCCAATCGGAGGAGGTAAAGGTGGTTCTGACTTTGATCCTAAAGGAAAATCTGATCTAGAAATTATGCGCTACTGCCAAAGCTTCATGTCCGAGTTATATAGACATATAGGCCCAGATATTGACGTACCTGCTGGTGATATCGGTGTCGGAGGAAGAGAAATCGGATATTTGTTTGGTCAATACAAGAGAATCAGAAATGGTTACGAAGGTGGAGTACTTACGGGAAAAGGCATATCTTACGGTGGATCTCTTGTAAGAACTGAAGCTACTGGTTATGGCTTAATCTACTTTATTAAAGAAATGCTTTCAGCTCACTGTCATGATTTATCTGGTAAGAGAATCGTAATATCCGGTTCTGGTAACGTTGCAATATTTGCAAAAGAAAAAGTAACAGCATATGGTGGTAACGTTATCGCAATGTCTGATTCTCAGGGTTATGTACTTGATGAAAACGGAATTAACCTAGATACAATCAAAAAGATTAAAATTGAAAAGAGAGGAAGAATAAGAGAGTATGTTGATTATCATCCTGAAGCTAAATTTATTGAAGGATGTAAGAACATCTGGGATATTAAATGTGATATAGCACTTCCATGTGCTACTCAAAACGATATTGAATTGGTACACGCAGAAAAGCTTGTTGCTAATGGATGTATCGCCGTTGGAGAAGGAGCTAACATGCCTTGCACCAATGAAGCAGTAACTTACTTTATTGAAAACTCAGTATTAGTTGCACCAGCTAAGGCCGCTAACGCTGGTGGAGTTGCTACTTCTGCTCTTGAAATGTCTCAGAACAGCATGAGATACCGCTGGTCATTTGAAGAAGTTGATGCAAAACTTCAAAGCATCATGAAAAGCATATTCAAAACAGCTAAAGAAGCATGTGAAGAATATGGGATCGAAGGGAATTACGTTTCTGGTGCTAACATTGCAGGTTTCATGAAAGTCGCTAATGCTATGATGGAACAAGGAATAGTATAATATAAAAAGGCCCTGAAGGGCTTTTTTATATTATATTATTTTCTCTTGCATAATAAAATAAATATTGTTGAGCAAATCCACCCAACTCTCCAAATTTCTCCCTTCCGTACTTTCTTATCTTAGGTAAACTTACATCAGGCGCAACATAAAAGTGTCTCATTGCTCTCTTAACCCAAACATCTACTGGGAATGCAGAATATTTTTGCATTGAAAATAGCATGATACAATCTGCAACTTTTGGTCCAATACCCTTAAATTCCATCAATCCTTTATGACATTCATCATCCTCAAAAGACTTTATTGTATTTAATATTTCCTTATCATTTAAAACCTTTTGTATTGTTTCATATATGTATTTTGCTCTGAACCCCACACCACATTGTTCTAGCTCCTGTATTTCTACTTCTTTTAATTCATCAATTGTAGGAAAAGTGAAATATTCATTTCCTTTATAATAAATCTTCCTTCCCCATCTTTCACTTATTCGCTCAATACATTTTTTAATTCTAGGTATTTGATTATTAGCTGAAATAATAAATGATATGGTTAATTCAAATGGCTCTTGTTGTAGTAATCTCATTCCTTTTCCGAAGTCACAAGCCATCTTTAAAGTCTCATCCACTCTTAATTTTTCAATAATTTCACTATAATCTCTATCTATATCAAAATACTCTCTCCAACTATTATTAAACTCTTCCATTGAACAATCGTATAGTATTACATCCTTTCCTCTTTTCTTTACTTCCATTACTCTCCCAAAAGCAACTCCAATATAACTGCTACCTTCAGTCTTATTCCATCTAAATGCCTGCCCACAATCAAAAATATCCTTTAATTCAAAATTCTCCACTTCTTTAATAATTATATCTTCTCCACTTATCTCAATTTCTTTATAATTACTCATTGTTTTTTCACCTCATCACTGTATTTATAATTTACTAACAACTCTTATTGTCATTTTTCATTAATCTCTATTAGTTTTGTACAACTATTGTATTTTGATTCCTCTATATTTTTATTAAAGAATTTAAAATCATATTTCCTTTTTTGATGTTTATCTTTCTCTCATTATATAAATAATGTAGTATTCAAATTTACCAAATAAAAAGACAAGAGCTATTAACTCTTGCCTTATTTTTCATACTATTATCTTATGATAAATTACTTGCTATTTCTTGAGCTGATTTTCTACCTGCTCCCATTGCTAATATTACTGTAGCAGCACCTGTAACCGCATCACCACCTGCATAAGTGTTTTTAGCAGATGTTTTTCCATTATCATTGAATACTTTTATATTATTCCATTGATTTAATTCTAAGTCATTTTTTAATGCTGTTATTATTGGATTCGCTCTAGTTCCTAACGCCATTATAACAGAATCAACTTCAATTATGTGTTCACTACCCTCTTTAACAGAAACACCGCATCTTCCAGACTCATCAGGCTCTCCTAGTTGCATTTCAGTACATTCAATACCTCTTACCCATCCATCTTCACCTTTTACAGCTACTGGATTAGTTAAGAATACGAATTTAACCCCTTCTTCTTTAGCATGATGTACTTCCTCTACTCTTGCTGGCAATTCCTTCTCTGTTCTTCTATAGATTAGGTATACTTCAGCTCCAAGTCTAAGGGCAGTTCTTGCCGCATCCATTGCAACGTTTCCACCGCCTACAACTGCAACTTTCTTACCTATTTGCATTGGTGTTTCATAATCATCTTTAAATGCTCTCATTAAGTTTGCTCTAGTTAAGAACTCATTAGCAGAGAATACTCCATTTAAGCCTTCTCCTTCAATTCCTAAGAATTTAGGAAGACCAGCTCCAGATGCGATGAATATAGATTCAAATCCTTCTTCTTCAAGACTCTGGAAGTTTATTGTTCTACCAAACACAACATTCTTCTCGAACTTAACCCCTACACTCTTAAGATTGTTAATTTCATGCTTCACTATCTCTTTTGGTAATCTAAACTCAGGGATACCGTAAGTTAAAACTCCGCCAAGCTCATGAAGAGCTTCAAATACAGTAACATCGAAACCTTTCTTAGCAAGGTCACCTGCACAACTTAATCCTGCCGGTCCACTTCCTATTACCGCTACTTTTTTCCCTGTATTCTCTCTTACTGTTGTAGAAGCTGGTTTATTTTTTCTGTGCCAGTCAGCTACAAATCTCTCTAATTTACCAATCGCTACTGCTTCACCTTTATGGCTAAGCACGCACTTGCTCTCACATTGTGATTCTTGAGGACATACTCTTCCACAAACTGCAGCAAGTGAAGTATGCTTAAATAATTCCTCTGCAGCCATCTCAAAATCTGCTTCTTTAATGTATTTTATAAATTCAGGAATATCAATAGCTACTGGGCATTTTCCAACACATGGCTTTGATTTACATCCTAAACATCTTTTTGCTTCTTCTACAGCCTCTGCTTCATTATATCCTAAACATACTTCCTCGAAATTTGTACTTCTTACTTTTGGATCTTGCTCTCTAACTTTAACTCTTTCTAATATCATCTCATTACCCCCTATGACATTGACATTCTTCTGCTTTGAACTGGTGAAGCTTTTCTTTTTCTTTGTATGTTGTTGATCTTCTCATAGCTTCATCAAAATCAACTAAGTGACCATCAAACTCCGGACCATCAACACATGCAAATTTTATTTTTTCACCAACAGTAACTCTACATGCTCCACACATACCAGTTCCATCAACCATTATTGGATTCATACTAACTACAGTTGGAATACCTAACTCTTTAGTTTGTAAGCATACAAACTTCATCATTATTAATGGACCAATTGATATTACAAGATCATATTTCTTACCTTCTACATTTACAAGGTGATCTATCATATCTGTAACTCTACCCTTCATACCTAATGAACCATCATCAGTTGCAACATAAACTTCATTAGCAACTTTACTCATTTCCTCTTTAAGAATAACTAAATCTGCACTTCTACCGCCAATTATTACATCAGTATCTAGTCCATGCTCATGCAACCATTTAACTTGTGGATATGTAGGTGCTGCTCCAACCCCACCAGCCACAAAAAGAACTTTTTTATCTTTTATTTCATCAAATTCTTCAACAAAGTCTGATGGTTTTCCTAAAGGACCAGCTATATCCATTAAATAATCGCCTTCATTCATATTCATCATCATTTGTGTTGATCCACCTACAGCTTGTACGACTATCGTAACTGTCTCTTCTTCCCTGTTGTAATCTGCAATTGTCAGAGGTACTCTCTCTCCTTTTTCATGTAACTTAACGATAACAAATTGTCCAGGCAATGCTGATTTTGCTATTCTTGGTGCTTTAATGTCCATACTAAAAATCTGCTCAGATAAATTTTTTTTCTTAACGATTTTGTACATAATAACTCCTCCAATAAAAGTACTTTTAATTAAACTTTTGATAACTTAATTGAAAAAACTTATATATTTATTTTGTTAATGATTTTTATTTCTTCTTGCAAATTTTATTTCTTCTTACAGATATTATTTCATACTGAAATACTTCATTTTATTCAATACGAAAGGACAGCGTGTAGAAAATATAGTTATCCCATATGCTTTCTACACCCTGTCCTTTTATCTGAAAGTTTCCCTACTAAAATTCGCTATTACGCTCGTATCCCTTTCAAAAAAACAAAAATTATATTAAAGGATATACACAGGCGTATAATTCAAGTAAGTTCCTCCTTCGATGCCCTATTAATAGGATCTCTCCAGGGGCGTGTCAAACTATTGTTACAAACCTGAAAGTTTCGCAATAAGTTAAGCTAACTAACTACTTTCTTCTTCGGTTACCCAAAATACAAAAATTTCATTTGGATATCTCCAACAGCTCTCATCCACTATTATTAAATTTTAAAATTAATATTTCTACCTTCATTTTAGAGCTTTCTTTGTTTTTAGTCAACCCTTATTTTACACTTATTAAAAGTTTACATCTTTTCCTTCAAATACACATTTAAATACTTCCATCATTTGCTCTACAGATATGCTTCTAGGGTTTGAACCAGTACATGCATCTACTATAGCATTTTTAGAAATATACTCAAGATTATTATTGAAATCTTCTTCTGTTACACCGAATTCTTTTAATGAAGCTGGTATGTTTAATTTTTTATTTAATTCTCTTATAAGTTCAACTAATGAATTAACTAATTCTTCTTGTGTATTACCTTTTAATCCTAATCTTGACGCAACCTTAGCATATCTATCTCCACACTCTTTTGCATTAAACTGAACAACAGCTGGTAGATATATAGCATTAGCACATCCGTGAGGAATATTAAATACAGCTCCTGTTTTGTGTGCCATACTGTGTGTTATTCCTAATAAAGCATTTGAGAATGACATACCAGCTAAACATTGAGCAATATGCATTTCTCCCTTAGCTTTTAAATCTCCTTCAAAAGATTTTATTATATTATCTTGCACCATTTCTAAAGCTTCCATTGCTAATGGGTCTGAGAAAGATGATTTATTACAAGCAACATAAGCTTCTAGTGCATGAGTGAATGCATCCATACCAGTATGAGCCACTAGTTTTGGTGGCATTGTTGCTGCTACCTCTGGATCTACTATAGCTATATCTGGAGTTAAATTATAATCTGCTAAAGGGTATTTAATCTTCTTATTATAATCAGTTATTACTGAGAATGCTGTAACTTCTGTAGCTGTACCACTCGTTGAAGGAATAGCTATAAACTTAGCTTTCTTTCTTAATTCTGGCACTGTAAATGGATCCTTAACATCATCAAAAGTTTTTTCTGGATGCTCATAGAAAATCCACATTGCTTTTGCAGCATCAATTGGGGATCCTCCTCCAATTGAAACTATCCAATCAGGTTCAAATTCTCTCATGATTTCTGCACCCTTGAACACAGTTTCAACAGATGGATCTGGTTCTACTCCTTCGATTAATTTAACTTCCATTCCTGCTTCAGTTAAATAATCCTCTACTTTTTGAAGGAATCCGAACTTTTGCATTGAACTTCCACCAGTTACAATAATTGCTTTTTTTCCACTTAATTCTTTTAAAACCGCTAAAGAATTTTCTCCAAAATATATGTCTCTAGGTAATGTAAAACGATTCATAATAAATACCTCCAATAAAATATAATTTTCTTTTTTAATCTACTTATTTTATAAAGCAATTTTCATGCCAATTTTCGTTTTTTCCATTTAAATCGTTATATTTTTCACCAGCTTGTTTATTAATTAACAATTTTTCTTTAATATAGCCATTCTAAAATAAAAAAAAGCGTAATATTTTTTTTGTTTTTTAATTTACTATACAATTCCATATTTTTTAAGCCTTTATATGTCCTTTTTTAATACATAATATCAACATTGTACGTCCTAAAATCATACAATGTAACATTTTAGGACACGCATTCTTAATTATCGTTTACCCTTATGACATATTATATTTATCTATATTATACTTTTCTATATTATACTTTTTCATCTTTAGATACAATGTGTTTCTGCTTATATCTAAAGTTTTAGCAGTTTTCGATATATTTTTATCATATTCCTTTAAACATGAAATAATAGCTTTTTTCTCTAATTCTTCTAAAGTACCTAAATACTTATTATGACTATCAGTTTCCATCAATGTTATGTTTTTATCAAATTCTTCAATATTTTTAATATTAATTGTAGATTTGCCATCTAAATTAACTATATTTTCTATATAATTTTCTAATTCTCTAACATTACCTTTCCATTCATAACTATAAATTTGTTCTAATTGTTCCTGTGAAATGTGCGGAATCATCTTATTGAGTTTACTAGATTTTATTCTTAAAAAATGTTCTATAAGTGGTTGTAGATCCTCTTTTCTTTCCCTTAAAGGCGGCATTATTATAGGAATAACACTTAATCTGTAGTATAAATCTTCTCTAAACATTCCTTTATTCACTTGTTCTATTAAGTTTTTATTTGTTGCAGCTATTATTTTTACATCAATGGGAACATATTTATCGCCACCCACTCTATTTATATATCCTTCCTGGAGTACTCTTAATAGATTAACCTGCATATCAAGGGGCATCTCTCCTATCTCATCCAAAAAAAGAGTTCCTCCATTTGCAAGTTCAAATTTTCCCGTTCTTCCACCTCGTTTAGCTCCAGTGAAAGCTCCCTCCTCATATCCAAACAGTTCTGATTCTATTAAGTTTTTAGGAATTGCTCCACAATTTATAACTATAAAAGGCTTATTCGCTCTACTACTTTGATTATGAATTGCTTGTGCTAAAACTTCTTTGCCCGTTCCACTCTCTCCTTGTATAAGAATTGTAGAGGGACTATCTGCAACACCCTTTGAGAACTCCACTATTTTTTTCATACTATTACTCTTATATATCAAATCATGAAATGTATATTTTGAAATCATATTTGAATATTTATTAACTAATTTCATAACTGCATGAATCTCATTGATTATAAGGACTACTCCTATAAGTTGCTTATTAGTATTATTAGTATTATTAGCATTATTATTAGTATTAAATATGGGATTTGCACTTATATTATATTTAGTATTCCTATTAAAAGAAACATCCTCGTACATGAAACTTTTCCCTTGACTTATTTTTTCAAAAATATCTGGCCATACCCTTATGATTTTATTAATGTTTATATGTTCTTGTTTTTTCTCTTCAAGGTACAGCATATCCTGTGCCGTTTTATTATAATGTCTTATAATTCCTTTCATATCCACTGCTACTATACCATGTGATATAGAATTAACAATACTATCCATATATAAATAAGCCTCAACTAATTCTTTTTGAAGTTTCTCATGTGACAAGTCTCTCTCAATTGATTGCACTGCCGCTACAACCATTCCTAATGTATGCGGATGAACTTCTGTGCTATATCCTGTAAGATTAAGGGAACCTATAATCTCATTCTCAAAGTGTATAGGCGCTGCTGAACAAGTCCATTTATGATATGCATGTATAAAGTGTTCTTTTGCTGATATCTGTATAGGCATATTCTCTTTTATTGCTGTTCCCATAGCATTTGTCCCTATACTTTTTTCGTTCATATAAGCCCCTGTTACCATATTTAATTCTTCCGCTGCCTTAAGCACATTGTCATCGCCCATTAATTTTAATATACATCCCTCTCTATCTGTTAAAACTATAAAAAACCCCGAATCGTGGACCATATCATACAGATTGCCTATTACAGGAGAAGCAACTTCAATAATCTCTTTATTAGCTTGTAAAGCTTTGCTCATTTCGCTACCTTTTAATATCTTCTTAGGTTCAATACGCTCTTTTTCAATCCCATACCTTTCACTTCTTATGTGCGATTTTTTAATTATCGCCTTTTTAAACTCATCTGAATATCTCACTTAAGCAAGTTGGCAATTATTAAGCTTTAGGTTCAAACTCTATAATCAACAACTTTCCCTCCCTTCTTTTGTTCTTTATTCTCTTAGAATACAATTTCACACTAACAAGTAACCCATTAATATAGTCAAGATTATAAGTAATAACTTCTTTATAAAATTCTTCAATTTCATAAAGAATAATCCCGCTGTTTAGGTAACCAGCAGGATTATTATTTATCAAATTATTTATTATAATCGTAGAAACCTTTTTTAGTTTTTCTTCCTAACCAACCAGCTCTTACATATTTTCTTAATAATGTATGCGCTCTATACTTTGGATCTCCAGTTTCTTTTAACATTACATCCATTATGGCAAGAACAACATCTAGTCCAACTAAATCCCCTAAAGCTAGTGGTCCCATAGGATGATTTGCTCCAAACTTCATAGCTGTATCAATATCTTCTACACTTGCAATTCCTTCAGCATATATTCCAACCGCTTCATTTATCATTGGAATAAGAATTCTATTTACTACAAATCCAGGTGCTTCTGCAACCTCTACAGGTTCTTTTCCTATATCTTCAGATAATCCCTTTATCTTCTCAAACGTTTCATCTGAAGTAGCAATTCCTTTGATAATCTCAACTAACTTCATTACAGGCGCTGGATTAAAGAAATGCATTCCTATAACCTTATCTGGTCTGTTTGTTGCTGCTGCTATTTCTGTTATTGATAAAGATGAAGTGTTAGACGCTAGAATTGTTTCTTCTTTACAAATCTCACCTAATTCCTTAAATATCTGTTTCTTGATTTCCATATTCTCTACAGCTGCTTCAATAATTAGATCACAGTCATCTACAAGTTTAATATCTGTAGTTCCTGATATATTACTTAATATCTCTTCTTTTTTCTCTTCTGTTATTTTTTCTTTGCTTACTAATTTTTCAAGAGATTTTGTGATAAATGCTATTCCTTTATCAACATATTCATCCTTGATATCTCTTATAATAACCTCATACCCTTTTGAAGCGAAAACTTGAGCAATACCAGCTCCCATTGTTCCAGCTCCTAATACACAAATCTTTTTCATAGCCAAACCTCCCTTTATTAATTGCACACTCTGTGTGCACAATATTAAATAAAAAACCTTGAAAAAAATTGAGAATTGAGAATGATAGATGTTTCTGCATTGGTAGAAACCACATTTTATTGTTCTTTACAACAACAGGGTTTAACTCATTTTATTCTAGAATAAAATATTGTAGTTTAAATACAATGTTTCATGATTAATGAGACGAATATACCTTATTGTCTAAGGATAAATAATAATAAAATTTCACGGAGTGAAATGTCAATCGCTCTCCACTTTCAACTCTCAGTTATATTTTTATTTTTTTCTAGTTTTTCATTGATTCAGAAAATTATATACAATACTACTTTCACATATTTAATAATACTACTTTAATATTCCATTTTAAAGCCCTAACGTCATAATATACAAAAAATGCACGCATTGCGTGCAAAATACTCTAAAAGAAGTTAAGAATGGTGAGTTGTGAGTTGAGAACGATGGATGTCTTTACTTTCGCAAAAACTATATCTTATTGTTCTTTAAGACAATAGGCTTTCACTCATTTTATCAAAAGATAAAATATTGTATCGTCATACAATGTTTCATCAAAGGTAAAACGAGTAAAACCGTATTGTTATCTAACCAATAAAACTAGAATTTCTCCTATAGAAATGTCAATCGTTCTCCATTCTCAACTCTCCACTCTCAACTATGTTTTACGTCCTATTCTTTTCTTGCTTTTATTTGAGAAATTAACTCTGGTATGATTTTATTCAAATCTCCAACAAGAGCTACATCTGCAGCTTTCATCATAGGCGCATCTGCGTCTCTGTTAATAGCTATGATATAATCTGCATCTTGCATTCCAGCTAAATGCTGAATAGCTCCAGAAATACCACAAGCTATATATATTTGAGGTCTAACTGTTTTTCCTGTTTGACCAACTTGAAGTGACTTATCAATCCATCCATTATCAACAGCTGCTCTTGAAGCACCAACAACTCCACCAAGAACACCTGCAAGTTCTTCAAGAAGCTTGAAGTTTTCAGCATTAGCTACTCCTCTTCCACCAGAAACGATGAAATCAGCTTCAGTAATGTCTGCAACCTCTTTAGCAACCTTAACAACTTCTTCAACCTTTGTTCTAATATCATCTTCACTTAATTCAACATTATATTTTTCAACAATGAACTCTCTTTTTTCATCTCTCTCTTGCTTTGAGAAAACCCCTGGTCTAATTGTAGCACACTGTGGTCTATGATCAGCACATATGATTGTAGCCATAAGGTTACCACCAAATGCTGGTCTAGTCATAAGAAGATTATTAGTCTCATCTTCAACATCAAGCGCTGTACAATCAGCTGTTAATCCAGTTTCAACTCTACAAGCAATTCTTGGACCTAAGTCTCTTCCAATATAAGAAGCACCAACAAACATAATTTCTGGTTTCTTCTCTTCTACTAATTCACATATAACCTTAGCGTATGCATCAGTAGTATAGTGATGTAGTAACTCATGCTCACAAACAATAACTCTATCTGCTCCATAAGCCCCTAATTCTTTAACCATATCATCTAGGTCTCTTCCTAGTAATACAGCACATAACTCTGTTCCGATTTTATCAGCAATTTCTCTACCTTTACCTAGTAACTCTAAAGAAACCTTTTGTAATTCTCCATCTCTCTGTTCAGCAAATACCCAAACACCTTTATAATCTGTTAAGTTCATAATTTCCCCTCCTCTTGGCCTTAAATGTAGTGTTTCTCTTTTAATCTATTTACCGCGATTTCTGCAGCTTCCTTCGGAGAGGCATTTATGATCTCCCCTTGGCCCTTTGTTTCTTTAGTAGAAGATCTCTTAACTTTAGTAGGAGAACCTTTTAATCCAATTTTTGTTGCGTCACAATTCAAATCATCTGCATTCCACATTATAATATCTTTTGAGAATATTTGGAATATATTTTTAACGTTCATATATCTTGGGTTATTAAGCTCTTTAATCGCTGTTAAAAGAACTGGAGTTTTAACTCTTATAATATCATAACCATCTTCCCATGATCTTTGAACCTTTAATTCTTCACCAATAATTTCAACTTCTTCAACATAAGTGATTTGAGGCATATCTAAATGCTCCGCAATTTCAGGACCAACTTGCGCTGTATCTCCATCAATAGCTTGTCTACCAGCAAACACTATGTCAGCATTTAATTTTTTTATTGCTTGAGCTAATACGTAAGAAGTAGCCAATGTATCTGCTCCCGCGAACGCTCTGTCTGAAATAAGAACTCCCTCATCTGCTCCCATTGCCATAGCTTCTCTTAATACCGCCTCTGCTTGTGGTGGTCCCATTGTAATTACTGTTATATGTGCACCATTAGTATCTTTTAACGCTAAGGCACCTTCTAAAGCATTTTTATCCTCTGGATTCATTATTGAACGAACACCATCTCTGATAAGAGTACCTTTAACTGGATCAATCCTTACTTCTGTAGTATCTGGAACTTGTTTTATACAAACAACTATTTTCATCATTAGAGCCCTCCTATTTCAATTCATGAGCTGCGATTACCATTTTTTGAACTTCAGAAGTTCCTTCATAAATTTCAGTAATCTTAGCATCTCTCATCATTCTTTCTAATGGATACTCTTTTGTATATCCGTATCCACCATGAATCTGAACCGCTTTAGTTGTAACTTCCATTGCAACTTCTGCCGCGTAAAGCTTTGCTCTAGCTGCATCTGCACTAAATGGAAGACCCTTATCTTTCAAATAAGCAGCCTTATATACTAATAATCTAGCAGCTTCAATCTTAACGTTCATATCTGCAATCATCCACTGTAATCCTTGGAATTTTGCAAGTTCTCTACCAAACTGCTTTCTTTCTTTCATATATTTAATACACTCATCGTACGCCCCTTGAGCTATACCTAACGCTTGTGCAGCAATACCAATTCTTCCACCATCAAGAGTCTTCATGGCAACAGAGAATCCTTTACCTAGTTTTCCAAGAAGATTTTCTTTAGGAACAACACAATCTTCGAAAACTAATTCAGTAGTTGAAGATGCTCTTATACCCATTTTGTCCTCAACTTTACCAATTGAGAATCCTTGGAAACCTTTTTCAACTATGAAAGCACTAATTCCTTTAAGTCCTTTAGTTTTATCAGTCATTGCAAAAACAATGAAAGTATCAGCTGCTCCACCATTTGTGATGAATATTTTTTGACCATTTAATATATAATTATCACCATCTTCTACTGCTGTAGTCTGTTGTCCTGCAGCATCTGTACCAGCATTAGGCTCTGTTAATCCAAAAGCACCAATTTTCTTACCTTGAGCTAAATCATGAAGATATTTTTCCTTTTGTTCTGGTGTTCCAAATTGATTTATAACAGCTGTACATAAAGATGTATGTGCAGATAATATAACTCCTGTACTACCACATACTCTTGATAATTCTTCAACTGCGATTGCATATGAGATATTATCTCCGCCAGCTCCACCAAATTCAGTTGAAATTGGAATACCCATTACATTTAATTTAGCCATTTTCTCAACATTTTCAATTGGAAATCTTTCTGTTTCATCTATTTCAGCCGCAATTGGCTTCACTTCATTTTCTGCAAACTCTCTCATCATTTGTCTAACATATTGTTGCTCTCTTGTTAATTCAAATATCATTTTTAAGCCTCCCCTATCTGTTTTTGAAGGATTTTTCTCTTTTTTCTAGGAATGCACTCATTCCTTCTTTTTGATCTTCTGTACTAAAGCAAGAACCAAACACTTCCCCTTCGTACATAAGTCCTGTTTCTATATCAACTTCAACCCCTCTATTAATTGCTACCTTAGAATAAGCAACAGCTATCGGAGCGTTATTTTTTATTTTTTCAGCCATTTGTTTAGCCACATTCATAAGTTCTTCTGGCTCAACAACACTATTTACAAGCCCAATTTTTAAAGCCTCATCAGCTTTTATAACATCACCTGTAAATATAAGTTCTTTAGCTTTTCCTACACCGACTAGACGAGCTAATCTTTGTGTACCACCAAATCCTGGTGTAATACCTAATGATACCTCAGGTTGTCCGAATTTAGCTTTTGAACTAGCGATTCTTATATCACAAGCCATAGATAATTCACATCCACCACCAAGGGCGAATCCATTAACCGCTGCGATAATTGGTTTTTCCATCATTTCTAATCTTCTAAAGATTTTATTTCCCAAAAGACCAAATTTTCTACCTTGTACACTGTTAAGCTCTTTCATTTCTGAAATATCTGCACCAGCTACAAAAGATTTACCATTTCCAGTGATAATAAGGACTCTAACGTCATCATTACACTCTAATTCATCAATTATACTATTTAATTCTTTTAAAGTTTGGGAATTTAATGCATTTAAGGCTTGTGGTCTATCCATAGTAATAGTAGCAATACCATTTTCTATAGATAAATTAATATTTTCATACATAATTACTCATCTCCTAGAACATATTGAATCCTACCATTTTTCTTCGGTATAAACTTTTATGAATCATTGTATGTCTAGCTTTGAATGATTGTTTACATTGTTAACTTTATAACAAGATTGGGCAAAATAATCTAGAAGTTTCTACTTCCAATTACATTATAACATCATTATTTTTAATTTCAACAATATTGTTGATAAATTTATAAATATTTTCCCAACTCTGAATTCTTTGATTATTTTAGTTTAATCTATTTAAAATTTACAAAAAAAGAACCTATATTTCTATAGATTCTCTGTCTGATAAACTTAGCTTTCATCAATTGCATTGACTTTTCTTCTATTTCCCATTAGATTATCATTCATTCTACATGATAATGTTAGAAGACTCTCACTCAAATTAACATTTTCCACAATTACTCCTTTAGGTACATGTAAATCAATTGGCGCAAAATTCCATATTCCATCTACACCATTCGAGGTTAAAACTTCACTTATTCCTTGAGCATGTTCTTTAGGTACACATATTATACCTACATCTATATTGTTATTTTTTAAAAATTCTTCCAAATTGTCAATATCTTTAACATCTACATCTCTTATTTTAAGTCCAACTAACTTTGGATTTCTATCAAAGATAGCTTTCAATTTGAAACCTATTGATTTAAAATAAGAATAATTCGCAATTGCTTGACCTAGATTCCCTGCACCAATAATTATAGTATTGTAATCCTTTGTTAAACCTAAAATTATGCCAATTTGTTTATACAGTTCTCTTACATTATAACCATACCCTTGTTGCCCAAAGTCTCCAAAGTTATTCAAATCTTGTCTAATTTGAGATGCCGTGAATCCAATTTTTTCACTTAATTCCTTTGAAGAAATCCTATCAACATCATTTCTTAAAAGTTCTCTAAGATATCTGTGATATTTAGGCAACCTTTTTATTACTGCCATGGATATATATTTGTTTTTATCCAAAAAAATGCCCCCTTCCCATTTTACCGGAATATTTATTATCGGTAAAAATGTTACAATTTTCTCCTTAAAATATATAACTTTCTCATTTTTTTACGAGATAAACACATTTTCCTACTATTATAAAACATAATAAAATGATAAACTAAATATGTATGTTTATAGTTAATATTTACACTAATATAAATATACCTTTTTTTTGAGCGTTTAACAAGGCTTATATGTTAAAAGTATAACACAATTTTCTATATATTATAATGATTGAATTTCAGTTTTTTGATTCAGTCAAATTTAATGATTGAGGTGATTAAATATGATAGCTTTTAGTTGTACTGGAATTAAAAAGCTATATGGAATAGATGAGATTTTAACTGATGTTACATTTTCAATAAATGAGGGAGAAAAGGTTGGTTTTGTTGGCAGCAATGGTGCTGGAAAATCAACACTAGTAAAAATTTTAACTGGGCGTCTTGGTTATGATTCTGGTGATATTTTTATCGATAAATCAAAACAGTTAGGATACCTTTCTCAAAATCTATCTTTAGATTCAAGTAACAATATATACGATGAGATGCTTTTAGTATTTTCAAAATTAATTGATTATGAACATAAACTTTCAGTATTAGAAGAAGAAATGTCCAAGCCATTTGACGATAATAACTCTCAGTACCATAACAAAATTATTGATGATTATACTCGTTTGAGAGATCAATATGATATTGAAGGTGGATATGTATTCAGATCAGAAATTTCAAAAGTTTTATATGGCTTAGGCTTCACAAAAGAAGACTTTGATAAAGATATTTCCATATTAAGTGGAGGACAAAAAACAAGAGTAGCTCTTTGTAAACTCCTACTCTCTAAACCTGACATTCTCTTTCTTGATGAGCCAACTAACCATTTAGACCTTGCTGCCATTGAATGGTTAGAATCTTATCTAAAAGTATATAACGGTACTGTTTTAATCATTTCCCATGATAGATTCTTCTTGGATGCAATTACAACAAAAACCTTAGAACTGGTTAATGGGAAAATCAAGATCTATAACGGTAACTATTCTCAGTTTATAGAACTTAAGAAAAAAAATTACGAACTGGAATTAAAATCTTTTAATCTTCAACAAGCAGAAATAAGAAGACAAGAAGAAATAATCAAGAAATATAAGTCCTTTAATCGTGAAAAGAGCATAAAAGCCGCAGAAAGCCGCCAGAAGGCTCTTGATAAGATTGATAGGGTAGAAGCCCCTGATAAAGAACATAAGATTAAAAAGATATTATTTGAGCCTGCTATAGATAGTGGTAATGATATACTTGAGTGTAAAGATCTTAGTATGAGCTTCGATGATAATCACCTATTCTCAAATGTCAATTTCTTTATTAGAAAAGAAGATAAAATTGCATTAATAGGATCAAATGGTCGTGGTAAAACTACGCTATTTAATTTAATAATGGGCAAACGCCCACCTAATTCTGGTGAAATACATCATGGACGAAATATCCAAATAGGTTACTACGATCAAGAACAATCGAATCTTACTTCTACTAAAACTGTCTTAGATGAAGTGTGGGATGATTTTCCGAAATTAAATCAACAACAAGTTAGAAGCGCTTTAGCGTCGTTCCTTTTCTTCGGAGACGAAGTGTATAAAGAAATTTCAACTTTGAGCGGCGGAGAAAAATGTAGAATAAATCTATTAAAACTAATGTTATCAAAACCAAATTTTCTTTTATTAGACGAGCCAACAAATCATCTGGATATTATGTCAAGAGAAGCTTTAGAAGAAGCCTTGCTATCTTATTCAGGAACAATGCTTGTAATCTCACATGATAGATATTTCTTAAATAAAATCGTTCACAAAATCATGGAACTAGAGGAATATGAAATTAAAGAGTATCTAGGCAATTATTCTTATTATGTAGAGAAAAAAAATAATCCTAAGCGTTTTGATGAAATTTCAGTTAAAGAAGGAATGACAAAGACTCAAGTGAAAGCTGAGAAGAAAAAACTCAAACAACAGAAACAAGATGAGAAAAAACTTCAACTTAAAATTAAGGATCTTGAGAAAGAAATTGCAGCTACAGAAGAAAATATAGAGGAACAAGAATCTCTACTCTGTCAAGAGGAAGTGTATTCTAATCCAACTAAAAGTACAGAAGTAACTAAAAAACTTTCAGATTTAAAAACTTTACTTAGCAGTCTTTATTCTGAATGGGAAGACTTATTATAAATATTTTCGAGTAAAAAACGCATGAGTCATACACTAATTGGGAGTCTTCATAAATATATGGGTTCTGTTAAATCTATATTTTCATTGTATAATACTTAAATAAATGGTATTATATTCTTAATGGTGCACATGTAAATATTTTGGTCGAGGGTTAAAATTATGAGGTTTTCTAAAAAATGTATAATGTTAAATAACGAGCCTGACAACGGGGATAAGCTAATATATACAGAAACCAGTAATACGGTGTTATTAGTGAAAAAGTTCCTTTATGATTGCATTGTGAATAATTTAGATATACCAGAAGAAGAACAAGATTTAATAAATTACATGTATAAGGAAAAAATTTTAATTGACTAATAAAAAAGCACTTCTTTTTTAAAAGAAATGGATAATGTATAATGATGGATGCTTCTCACATACGTGAGAAGCTCTATTTTATTATTCTTTAGGAAAAAAGGATTTTACTCATTTTATATGAGATAAAACAATGTATTTAATATACAAATCTATTGACAACTTATCCTTAGATTCAATAATTTATAATTCCCTAAAGAGTAGAAAAATCTACCTTTGCGTACTTATAAAAATAAATTAGAAATCGTAAATGAATAAAGGTTCTGACTTAAGTCAGAACCTTTATTGTTATTACTTTTTAGGACAAGATGATTTTTAATCATTTTATCCAAGAAAAAACATTGTACTAATAATACAATGTTTCATCTATGATGAAACGAGTAACCACTTATTGTTCCATGGAAAATAAAATTAAAATTTCTCGAAGAGAAATGTCATTCATTCTCCATTCTACATTATCAATTCTAAATTCGCTTTTCTAAACCAGTTCTCTTTTCACCATCTCAGTTAAAGCAAATGTAGCTACATCATCAGCATATTTTCCTGGTCCAAAACCAGCATCATATCCAAGCTCTTTTGCAATCTCATGAGTTATTCTAGCTCCACCAGCAACAAGAATTATTTTATCTCTAAGTCCTTCTGCCTCTAAAAGTTCAACTAACTCTGTTAGGTTCTGTATATGAACATCTTTTTGTGTAACTGTTTGTGACACAAGAAGAATATCAGCTTTTAATTCAATAGCCTTCTGAATAAATTCCTCATTAGGAACTTGGCTTCCAAGGTTATATGCTTCTATTCCTTCATATCTCTCTAAGCCATAATGACCAGCAAATCCCTTCATGTTCATTACAGCATCTATACCAACAGTATGAGCATCCGTACCTGTACTAGCTCCTACTATAACAACATCCCTCTTTATGTTTTCTTTAATATAATCCTCACAACCATGCATATCCATTGTATCAACTTCAACTGTCTCAACATGTATATCTTCATAGTTTACTGTATGTTGAAGAGAACCGTATACAACATAAAATGTGAAATCCTTATCTAATGAACCATGATGAGCACAATTAGGATCTTTCAAACCCATCATTTTAGCTAATTGAAGAGCAGCTTCAACCCCTTTTTCATCATCACATACAGGCAAAGTAAAACTAACTTGCACTTTACCATCGTTCATTGTATCTCCATACGGTTTAATCTTAGTTAGATCTAAAGTCTTATCAAAATCTCTAGATTCAGTAGAATATAATCCTCCGCTCATTACTTTGCACCTCCAAGCATTAACTCAATAAATGGATTGTAGTAGCTGTTCTCTTTTTCGTAAACACCCGCTAAACCTTTACCTCCATCAATAGGTCTCTTTATACCAGCAAAGACACCTTGCTCCAATGTTTTAAATAAACCTAGTTTTTCAATCTCTGTTAGTAAGTTCGTTGCATTACCAAGAACCTCATTAGCTCTATTCACAATAATTCCATCTGGCTTGTATGATATTTCATCACCAAAATCTTTCATGTTATTAAAGATATAATTCGCATTATCAATCGCTAATGCTCTATCTGACATGAATGGTGTATGAATAGCTTCTGTTAACATTCCTAAAAGGTGAAGCTTTTGTCCTGTCATAATAGTAACCATGTTAAATAATGCATCTTGTACATTCCCTTTAAATATATCACCAGTCATGAACTTTGTTGGAGGCATATATTTTAGTGGAGCTTTAGGAAATATTTCTCTAGCCATTTGAGCTTGAGCAAGTTCTAGTAAGAAACCATTCTCAGTATCAGGGTGAATCTCAAAAGCATGACCTAATCCCATCTGCTCTTCAGGTAAACCTGCAAATAATGCAAATTGCTCATTTATGAATTGTGATGCTAATACAGTATGTGCTTCCTCTATTGCGTCAGCAGTAGTTAGGTAGTTATCTTCTCCTGTATTGATTATAACACCAGCATATCCATTTATAATTCTTGAGAAATATTGGTCTACTAACGTTCTCTTCATATTAATATCTCTAAATAATATTCCATAAAGAGCATCATTAAGCATAACGTCTAATCTCTCTAGAGCACCCATAGCAGCTATTTCAGGCATACATAGTCCTGAACAGTAGTTACATAATCTTATGTATCTACCTAACTCTTCTCCTACCTCATCAAGAGCTTCTCTCATAAGTCTAAAGTTTTCTTGAGTTGCAACAGTTCCACCGAAGCCTTCTGTAGTTGCTCCATATGGAACATAATCAAGAAGACTCTGGCCAGTTGTTCTGATAACAGCAATTATATCTGCTCCTTGTTTTGCAGCAGCAACGGCTTGTGTTATATCCTCATATATATTACCAGTCGCAACGATAACATATAAATAAGGACCAGTTTTATCTCCAAACTGCTCAAGATATGCTTCTCTTTTTCCTCTATTGATTTTGATTTTCTCTACATTTTCAGCTGCAATCTTATCAATTGCCATTTTGATTTCAAACTCATCATGCATAGGTAATGAAGTTAGATCTATTTCTCCCTTAGAAACTCTTTCAGCTATTTCCTGTGGATTAAGTCCAGTTTCAACCATAGCATTCCCTATGAATTTAGCTGCACCTATTGATATACCGTTTCCTTTTTCAATGTTCTCAACAACAACATTAGGTAATGGTACCTCTAATTCATCTACACCATCAATTCCTAATAATCTACATATTGTTCTTTCTACAGCTACAGTAGTATGCTTATCGATAAATGTTTGTGTATCATTTGCAATATTCTTAGCACTCTCTCTAGCTTGAGCAACTAAATCCCAGTTTAAGTTTAATTTACTCTTCACTTTTCTTCCTCCTCACCATATAACTCTTTAATTTTTAATGATATCTCTTCATCAATTCCCAATAACATAGCAATATTCAGAGCATCCTTAGGCACTGTATCTATTCCAGTAACCTTCTCCAAACGATAATCCATATGTTCTTGAATTATTTTAACAGACTTTGATTTCTCTAACTGAATTTTTCTCTTTAATTGTTCAAAATTCACATCTCTTAATCCTTTTACCTGATAATGATCCATCTTATCATTAACAACCCCATCGTAATGAGTTGCAAACAAACATATAGAATTAAATTTGTGGAAGAATTCTGTAACAGCCTTTACCAATTTCCTTCCTTCAAAAGGATTGGTTCCACGAGCAAACTCATCAAAGGCAACAAATCCATCCCCTCTTTTAACACTCTCTGTTATCTGTTTAAGTCCCATTATTTCAGCACCAAAAGTACTTAACCCTTTAGATATTGATTGCATATCATCTGAAATAAGATAAATAAAATCAACTTGAGGCAATTCACCTTTCTTAGCAAAAATATAAAACCCACTTTGACAAAGGAGTAAATTTAAGACAATAGTTTTCAAAGTAATTGATTTTCCACCCATATTTGCACCTGTGATAATAGTACTTCCGTTACACAGGTGAATACTTATAGGCGTGAATTCCCCTTTATTTCTAGCCTTTATTAAGTCTACTACTTCAGGGTTTATTCCATCTTTTAATCTTATAGTCATATCAGAACTGATTGTAGGTTTAACCCCACTATATCGTTTTGCTATATCTGCTTTACTAATTACCAAGTCCAGTTTTCCTATTTTATTTATGTTCTCTTCTATTATTACACAGAATGCTCTAATTTTCTCTGAAAGTTTTTTTCGAACATCCCATTCTTCTTGTTCTTCTTGTACTACAAACTCTAAACGCTCTTCTTTTAGTATTTGTATATTGTGTACATCTTTTTCTTTATAGATTTTTTCCTCAATACTTCTCTTTTTATTTCTAATTTCTTTTAGTTTTGCACTATATTCCTCATAAACATAAAATGTGGCCATCCTTTTCCCTTGAGGGTCAAGTAACTCCACCACATCGTAAGTATCCTTTAGAGCTAACTCTTCAATATTAAGTTCTAAGTCACAAACCAAGTGTTTAATTTCTTCACATACCATGGAAAAAACCTTTATTTCAAAAAGTTCAACCTCATCTAGGCACTCTCCACCCATACATCTCTTAACAGTATTTCGTATATCTTTTATTTTCATGAACTGTCTGAATATCTCATTATAGATTCTCTCATTATTACTTCTGCTATGAATTATCTCTTCTATAATATCAAACTCTCTTTGCAGCAACATCTTATCTTCCTTCTTGTATGGTTTAATGTTTTTTTTCTCATCCATACCAAAAGGAGTTATAATGTTAAGTGAATCTAAAACATATTGAAATCCAACTTCTTTTCTCTGTAATTCACTTAAAAACCTCATTTTTTACCCTCTCAAAACATTGAATACTGGTATTTTAGTTCGTTTTCTCAGTTCACTTACGAACTGTTCTTCAGAAAATTCATATCCAAATGGGGATGTAGGATTAATAGTAATTGCAATTACATTGATTTTATTTAAAGCTTTCACCTCTCCACCTAACCTTTTAAATTTACTCAAAGTATTCTGTGAAGCAAAAATCTTAGTACCATCCTCAACCACAAATGTTATATTACTCATCTTCCTACAACTCTTCATTATTTGATCCATGACCTTGTCTGTTAATACACCCTTTATAAAGACATATCTGGTTTCCTCATCTATATTCTCACTAATATCTTTCCCTGCAATCATTGATGTTGATACATTCAAAGGTAGAGCTCCATAATTCTTATCCATTATAACAACTCTACTCTCTTGAAACTTATCAATTTCTCTCAATGCTTTACAGTCATCTATTTTATCTATTGATAAAATCTCCGCTGTAAAAACCGTTTCATCAACAACCTTCTCCATATCACTATGAAGAGCCGCTCCCGTTGCAAGAATGGTCCCTTCTGTTATAGAGGGTGATGCAAAACTTTTTCTTCCAAGAGCTCCATCTACAATTACTTTTTCACATTTAAGATTGAATAATTGATTGACTATCGCTCCAACATACGTCCCTATTGAAGGACCAGCAAGGTCAACATAACCAGCACTAATGGCATTAGCTATAACAACTCTTCCCATGGGTGTTGTATAATCAGTAACATATAAGATTTCCTTTGTGAAATCACTGTTTAATAAAGCATTTTTTGCAGTAGCAACAATAGTGTTATCTTCTATAAAAATCTTCGGCTTTTCAGTAGCTGTAACTCTATCTACTTCTTCACCATCTCGCCCTATGGACGTTAGACCAAGGGAATATATTCCCCTGGCCTCATCCAAAATATAGTTTAAAGTTGTTGTTTTTCCTGTATTTTTGGCCATTCCAATAATTGATATGCTGTTATATGGCTCAATAAGTTCAAGAATATTTTTCATTTCTTAGTGATGTCCTCTTTTATTTCTTTCAAGATTATTTGGTTCAAGAGCTAATTGCTGACCATTTAATAATCCAGCTACTCCAACCTTCTCAACCTTCTTTTCGCCTTTACAAACTTCACACTGACATCCTGGTGTATAGTTCTCAGGCTCAGTATAAGTTGTAATAACTCCTTCAAAGTTTCTTAAGATAACTTTGTTATGGCTTTGAGATATAACATAGTTTGGCATTACAGGAGTTTTCCCTCCTCCTCCTGGTGCATCGACAACGAATGTTGGTACGCAGTATCCAGAAGTATGACCTCTAAGTCCTTCAATTATCTCAATTCCCTTTGAAACAGGAGTTCTAAAATGCTCTAATCCTAATGATAGATCACAAATATAAATATAGTAAGGTCTTACTCTAATCTTAACTAACTCATGTACAAGATCCTTCATAACATGAACACAGTCATTTACCCCTCTTAATAGTACTGATTGGTTTCCTAATGGAATACCTGCATCAGCCATTAATCTACAAGCTTCAGCTGCTTCTTCAGTAATTTCGTTCGCATGGTTAAAGTGAGTGTTTAACCATACTGGGTGATATTTCTTAAGCATGTTTACTAAAGCTGGAGTTATTCTCTGCGGAAGAACTACTGGAGTTCTTGATCCTATTCTAATAATCTCAACGTGAGGGATTTCTCTTAATCTCTTAATGATATATTCTAAAGTTTCATCTTCAACTAATAGAGCATCTCCACCTGATAATAATACATCTCTAACCCCTGGTGTGTTTCTGATATATTCTATAGCTTTCTCTATTCTTTCCATTGGCATACAGTCATCAGTTTGTCCTGCAAATCTTCTTCTAGTACAGTGTCTGCAGTACATTGAACACTGATCAGTGATAAGAAGAAGTACTCTATCAGGATATCTGTGAGTTAATCCAGGTACAGGTGAATCTGTATCTTCATGAAGAGGATCTAATAAATCCGCTTCTGATTTATGTAATTCTAACGCAGAAGGTAATGCCTGCTTTCTTATTGGATCCTCTGGATCATTAGGGTCAATTAATGCTAAATAATATGGAGTAATAGCCATTCTTAAAGTTTCAGTACACTTTAATGCTCCCTCTTCTTCCTCCGGAGTTAATGGTAAATACTTTTTAAGGTCTTCAACAGTTTCTATTCTATTTGCAACTTGCCATTTCCAATCTTTCCATTGTTCATCTGAAATATGCCCGAATAATTCACTACGTCTATTTACCTTCATAATAACTTGCCCCCCGACTTTATATTAAATGTAAGTTTTCTCGAATATTTCTCTAAGTTCTTTACACTCTCTTAATACTGAAAGTGTAATTTCAGCATGACCTTTAGTGTATCCATTTCCGATTATCATTGTTACGTCTTTTCCTACACCCTCAGCACCTAAAGCTGCTTTTGTGAAGCTTGTAGCCATTGAGAAGAAGTAAACAATACCGTCATCTTTAACAGGAAGGATTGTAGACATTTCAGTATTTTCAACGTTTACACAGTTTACTGTAATATCAAGTTCTTCACCATTTGTTGCTTCTAAAGTTTTATTTAAAACTTCAATAGGCTTAGTAGCGTCTGCTATAACTACATCTATTGGTAAGTTTAATGAATGGATTCTTTCAGCATCTTCTTCACTTCTTACAAGACCTATAACTTGACCAGTAGGTCCAACTCTTTTAACTGCTTCATAAAGACATAAAAGCCCTGATTTTCCTGCTCCACCAAGGATCATTACCTTTTGTCCTGGCTTAACTAATTTTGCAACCTGTGCAGGTGCTCCAGCTACATCAAGTGCTGCAAGTGCTAATGGTTCACTCATATCTGTAGGTAGTTTAGCATAAATTCCACTCTCGAATAATATTGCTTTACCCTTAATATCCACTCTATCAATATCCATTTTAACATCAATAAACTCATCAATTCTTAATGGCGTTAATGAAAGAGATACTAATGTTGCAATCTTATCTCCAACCTTAAGATCTGTCTTTCCTTCTAAAGCTGGTCCAATCTTCTCGATTGTTCCTATAAGCATTCCACCTGAACCAGTAACTGGGTTCTGTTGCTTACCTTTTTCTGCAACTATTTCTGCAATTCTAGCTTTGATTTTTTCTGCATCATGTCCAACATCATTAGCAATTTGAGTAAAACTAGCTGAGTCTACATTTAAAGATTGAACATCAATAAGAATTTCATTATCATATAATTCCATATCATTATCTATTTTTCTAGCCGGTTGTGGTAAAACCCCTTGTGGCTCAATAACTCTATGTGTTCCAAATTTACATCCTTTTTTCATAATTAAAACCTCCAAACTCAATTTTAGTTTAATCCTAGTATTTCTCTAGCTTCTGCTGGTGTAGCAATCTCTCTACCTAACTCGTTAGCTAATCTAACTACTCTCTCAACTAGTTCAGCATTTGATTTAGCAGGTACCCCTTTAGAAATATACACATTATCTTCAAATCCAACTCTAACATGACCACCCATTATTATAGCCATACTAGCCATTGAAAACTCATGTCTTCCTATTCCTGAAACAGTAAAAGTACTTCCTGCTGGAATGCTTCCAGCCATGAAAACTAAATCTCTTGGTGTTGCAGAAATTCCTCCATTAACACCCATAACAAAGTTAAAGTGCATTGGAGATTTGATAAAGCCTTTTTTATTTAATCTGATAGCCATATCAATCATACCCTTGTCAAAAACTTCAACCTCAGGCTTGATATTGTTCTCTATCATTCTAGTTCCAAATTCTTTTATTGTATTTTCAGTGTTAACAAATACCTCATCTCCACCAAAATTACAAGTTCCGCAATCCAACGTAGCCATCTCAGGATTTAATTCTGTTGGTTGAAGTCTCTCATTGTTACTCATTCCAACAGCTCCACCAGTTGATGGTTGCACTATAGCATCTGGACATCTTTCCTTGATTGCCTCCATACATACTCTGAATCTTTCTTTATCTTGCGTTGGAGTACCATCATCTTTTCTAACATGTAAATGTATTATACTAGCTCCTGCTTTGTAAGCTTTTTCCGCTTCAGATGCTATTTCTTCAACTGTATATGGAACAGCTGGATTATGTTCTTTTGTAACCTCTGCACCACAAATCGCAGCTGTGATTATTAATTTTTCCATTCCTATCACCTCTGTAATTTATTTTCTTTGCTTATCACTTGGAGTAACACATGTACCACTAGCTCTACAAACAACAATAGGTTCTGGTAAAACATCTGCAGCAGAATCACTAATTTCAGGTCTTGGTACTATTACTTTTCTAGCTTCAAACACCATTCTTCTAGATGTATTTCCAACCTTAACAATTTCACCTACAGCTTCGATGTAATCTCCAGCATATACCGGCGCCATAAACTCTACACTATCATATGCTTTAAAAAGACCTTCATCTCCATCATGTCTGATTAACAATTCTGTTGCTACATCTCCAAATAATTGAAGCATTCTAGCTCCATCAACTAAATTTCCACCGTAATGTGCATCGTGCGAACTCATTCTCATTCTGATTAAAGCTTTCATTTTTTTCTCCCCTTTCTTAATAAAAACTAATTCACTCTGTTACTAATTTGATTATTTGCCACTAACCCAATCATTCACCTACTAGACTACTTCCTTAAATGGTATTCTATCTAAGTTTGAATAAAAAAATGATTGCCCAATCTTATTAATATCTTCAACTTAGACTATCTCCATCTTGTACTTCTTATTTTGCCCAAAATAAAAGCACTGAAAGGTTTTCAGTGCATAAAAAAAAATGGAAGTATTCATGCAATGAAATAAAACAATCATCACATAAATAGCGCTCCATAAAATATATATATTTACGGCAGTGAGCGGAATGTACTCTCGCCCCCCAAGAATATATTAAGGTCTCATATATCCTTTCGGCAACCGCATCCTTCACATTCATCATCAAAGGAACCTCTTCTTAACATCCAAATGTTACCATACGTTTGCGCCTCTATTTATGTTCAATATTTAATTTAGTGTAACTCTTTAAAATTTTCTTACACTTTCATTATACTCATTGATTACTACTAATGCAATATTTAACATTAAATATTTCAATTTTTTTTCGACATGATTTCTAGTCTTTATTTTTACGGATTGACCTCCAACTTATAGAAAATGGGAGCCTTGTGCTAACTATGTTAAATATCTGAATAACTAAGTCTTTTAAATAATATTTATTATTTTGTTTATACAATACAACTTAATATAAACATCAGAAAATTACATTAGCACAAGTTATAATTATCCGTAATAATATACCTTAATATTAAAAATTCTGTAAAAATACCACTATAAACAAGATAAATAACAATTCTAATACAAATTTAAACAAATTCAAACATATTTTACCGAATTCCATATTAGGAAAAATTTTATTAATATGTTAGACTAAACTTGTCATAATTTTAACAAAAATAATAAAACAAACTAGATTTTCACTTGAAATCTAAAGAATAATTAATAGGAGGAACACATAATGGAGGAAAAAAACACGTACCTAAAAGAGAGGGAAAAACTATTAACCCCACTATCAGCAATCGAAGAAGCATCAAGATGTTTACTATGTCACGATGCTCCATGTTCAAAAGCTTGCCCTGCTGAAACAAATCCAGCTAAATTTATACGATCACTTCGCTTTAGAAACATCAAAGGTGCAGTTGAAACTATAAGAGAAAATAATGTACTTGGAGGAATTTGTGCAAGAGTATGTCCAACAAGTAAGTATTGTGAAAATGCTTGTAGCAGATGTGGTATAGACAAGCCTATTGAAATTGGAAGATTACAGCGCTATCTAACTGATTATGAACATGTAACTGGTATGACTGTATTAGAACCAGTTGAAGCTACAAAAGAAAAGGTAGCAATTATTGGTTCTGGTCCAAGCGGTCTTACTGCAGCAGCACATTTAGCTCTTAGCGGACATAAGGTAACCGTATTTGAACAGAATGAAAAACTTGGTGGATGGCTTTCATATGGAATACCTCCTGAAAGATTACCTCAAGTAGTAATAGAAAACGAAATACAGTATATTAAAGATTTAGGTGTGGAATTTAAAACAAATTGTAAAATTGGTGAAAATATCAATGTAGAAGAACTTAAACAGCAAGGCTTTAAAGCAATTCTCATTGCTGTAGGAATGCAAAAAAGTAAAATGATTAATATAAAAGGTTCTGAACTTCAGGGAGTTCTTAACGGTACTGAATATTTAGCACAAGCAAAATCAACTAATGGAAATATTGAAGTTGGGGAGCATGTAATAGTAATTGGTGGTGGAGATGTTGCCATCGATTGCGCAGTTACATCAAAACTTCTAGGATGCCAAGATGTTAAGGTTGTTTATAGAAGAACTCTTGATAAAATGCCAGCAGATGAAAAAGAAATCCAATATATACAATCATTAAACATTCCTATTTTCACTGGATTTAAGCCAGAAGAAATAATAGGAAAAGATGGGCATGTTTCTAAATTCAAGGCAGTAGGTATGTTTGATGATTCAGCTATAGAGCTTATAACTGACAGAGTTATATTTGCAATTGGTCAAGAAGCAGAAGAAATTAAGAATATTGCTAATGTGAAGGTTGATGACAAACAAATCATTTATACGGATAATTATAAAACAAATCTTGAGGGAATATTTGCAGCAGGTGATATAGTTGAAGGCGATAAAACAGTTGTCTATGCTGTTAAACATGGTAAAGAAGCTGCAGCTCAAATATCTAATTATTTAAATTCTTTAAGATAAAATTACCTTGCTTCATTATGAAGCATTATTGATGAGAGGAGTTATATAATAATGAAAACTAAAGATCTTTCAATAAATTTTTGTGGTGTTAAGTGTGAAAATCCATTTTTCCTATCCTCATCTCCAGTAGGTGGGTGCTATGAAATGTGCGCAAAAGCTTTGGAAGCTGGTTGGGGTGGTATAGTATATAAAACTATAGGTTTCTATATCCCAAATGAGGTTTCACCACGTTTTGATAATACAAGAAAAGAAGCTACTTCATTTATAGGCTTTAAGAATATGGAACAAATTTCAACTCATCCACTTGAAGAGAATCTTGAAGCAATGAGAAAATTGAAAAAGAACTATCCTACTAAGGTTTTAATAGCTTCTATTATGGGTGAAAATGAAGAAGAATGGACTAAACTTGCTGAACTTGTTACTGAAGCTGGAGCAGATATAATAGAGTGTAATTTCTCTTGTCCTCAAATGACAAGCCATGAAATGGGTTCAGATGTTGGACAAAACCCTGAACTTGTTAAAAAATACTGTGAAGCAGTACGAAAAGGAACTACCCTTCCTGTACTTGCAAAAATGACACCTAACATAGGGGATATGACAGTACCTGCAATTGCTTCTATTGATGGCGGAGCTGATGGTCTTGCAACAATTAATACTATAAAATCTATTACTGCTGTAGATTTTGATAAGTTAACAGCATTACCTGTTATAAATGGTAAATCATCTGTATCTGGTTATTCAGGAAAAGCAGTAAAACCAATTGCATTAAGATTTATCCATGAGCTTGCAAATCATTCAAAACTTCAAAACATTCCAATCAGTGGTATCGGTGGAATTGAAACTTGGGAAGACTGCGTTGAATTTATTCTCCTTGGTTCAAGTAACCTGCAAGTTACGACTGCCATAATGCAGTATGGCTATAGAATTGTTGAAGATATGATAAGTGGTGTTTCTCACTTCATGGAAGAAAAAGGATTTGAAAAACTTGAAGATATGGTAGGTTTAGCTGTTAAAAATATAATTTCAGCTGAAGATCTTGATAGAGATTATATAGTATATCCAAAGTTTAATGATGAAAAATGTGTTGGCTGCGGAAGATGTTATATATCATGTTTTGATGGTGGACATCAAGCTATTAAATGGAACGAAGTAAATCGTCGTCCAGAGCTTTTGAAAGATAAATGTGTTGGCTGTCATTTATGTGCTAATGTTTGTCCTGTTCAATCTATTTGCAAAGGTGAGATTGAATTCAAAGAAAATGGTAATGAAAGAGAATTATCGATATAACAAAAGACTCAGGCACGAATTCCGTGTCTGAGTCTTTTGTTAAATATCAAAACTTTACTTACTACTTCATGCTAACTTAAGTAATTAAGATTTATTCTCTTGTATAAGTTTCTCTATTTCCTCTGGACTAAGCAAATCATTTTCTTTTCTAAATTCTCCAATTAATCCATCTAGCTTTTCTATGGAAATTTTTTCTATATATATGTTATCACCATTATTATTACTTATTAAGGAATTCAATATTTGTCCATGTTGTTCAGGTGTAACCAATTTAACTTTATAATCCTCAATAAATTTATCTAAATCCTCTTTTGTAATAAAGGTTCTATTATTTTTATTAATAATTTTTATTCTTCCAAGCTTTCCCCATTCTATTAATGTATTTTCACTTACCCCTAACTTAAGAGCCGCCTCATTTGCTTCCATTGCTTCATCAACAGAGCTCAATACTTCATCCATCAATATTACTTCAGGATTTTTTATTAGTGTCTGTGCTAAATTTACTCTTGCTTTTTCACCACCAGAAAGTGTAGAACTGCCATCTAATTAAATATGGCAGTTCTAAAAACTTTATGTTATTTCATTCTTTTTTCAATTAATTGCTTAAGTTTATTTGAGTCTGCAACATAAGGAATTGTTATATGATCTGTGTCCTTATTTTTTTCGTTATACTCAAGACTTACTTCTATGGAATGAGGGTTTCTTGCCCAGTTTCTCCTTGCAACTCCACTCATAACATCCCATGCCATTGCACTCTTTATGATTTCATCAACTCTCTCACTTCCATCAAGAAGCAATCCAAATCCACCATTTATAGATTTACCGATTCCAACTCCACCACCATTGTGTAGGGCAATTAAGCTCATTCCTCTTGCAGCATTACCTGCATAACATTGAATAGCCATGTCTGCACAAATTCTAGAACCATCTTTAATATTTGATGTTTCTCTAAATGGAGAATCAGTTCCACTTACATCATGGTGATCTCGACCTAGCATGATAGGTCCAACCTCGCCTTTTCTTACCATATCATTAAACTTAAGGGCAATCTTCATTCTACCTTCTGCATCTTGATACAAAATCCTTGCTTGTGTTCCTACAACTAAAGCATTCTTTTCTGCATCTTTAATCCATATATAGTTATCTCTGTCCTGTCCTCTTCTATTTGGATCTATACATTCCATAGCAGCATGATCAGTTGCAACAAGGTCATCATGCTTCCCACTTAAACAAACCCATCTAAATGGTCCATAGCCATAGTCAAATAACATTGGTCCCATAATATCCTCAACGTAAGAAGGATAAATAAAACCTTCTTTATCATTTACTTTATTGTTTGATATCTCTTTAACACCTGCATCAAATACTGATTTCATGAAGGCATTACCATAATCAAAGAAGTAAGTTCCTCTATCACTTAGTATTTGAATGAGCTCAAAATGTTTCTTCAATGTTTTATTAACTAATCTTTTAAATTCTTCTCTATCTTCTTTAAGAAGTCGTGTTCTTTCTTCAAAAGTTATTCCCTGAGGACAGTATCCCCCTTCGTAAACTGCATGACATGAAGTTTGATCAGATAAAAGATCAACATTGATATTATTATCCACTACGTATTGTAATAAATCTACCACATTTCCTTCATAAGCAATTGAAAGAATTTCCTTTTTATTAATAGCCTCATCAGCCATATCAAATACTTTCTTTAAATCATTTGATTTCCTTCCAACCCACCCTTGGGAGTGTCTTGTTTCAATTCTTGAAGGATCTACCTCAGCTACAATTGAGACTGCACCTGCAATTTCAGCAGCTTTTGGTTGCGCACCACTCATTCCACCTAACCCAGATGTAATGAACAACTTACCTTTTAAATCTCCATCTTCTGGAACCCCTAACTTCAATCTACCTGCATTAAGAAGCGTGTTGAACGTTCCATGAACAATTCCCTGTGGTCCTATGTACATCCATCCTCCTGCTGTCATCTGTCCATAATTTGATACCCCAAGTTGCATAGCCTCATGCCAATCATTTGAATTATCGTACATACCAACAAATAGCCCATTTGTTATTATTACTCTTGGTGCATCTGGTTTTGATCTAAATAATCCTAAAGGATGTCCTGATTCTACAACTAAAGTCTGCTCATCATTCATCTCTTCTAAATATCTCTTTATTAAACAGTATTGCATCCAATTCTGACACACTTGCCCTGTTTCCCCATAAGTGACAAGTTCATATGGATAAAGCGCTACTGCAAAGTCCAAATTATTCTCAATCATGATTTGGAATGCTTTACCTGAAATACATTTTCCCTTATACTCATCAATAGGCTTTCCATAGAGGTCTCCTTCTGGTCTAAATCTGTATCCGTAAATTCTTCCCATTGTTAATAATTCCTCTAAAAACTCTGGTGCCAATTCATCATGATACTCCTCTGGAATATATCTCAATGCATTCTTAAGTGCAAGTTGTGTTTGCTCCTTGTTTAATGTAAATCCCCTGTCAGGAGCTCTTCTTATACCCTCTTCAAATTTAGGTATCTTTGGTAATCCATTAGGAAAATCTAACTTGATTGTCATCCCATTTTTAATATCAACATTGTTAATCATATAAATATCCCTCCAGTAAAGTAAAATATCTTAATTTATAAACTTTTCAAAGTTTTCAGTATTTTCACTCCATTAAATACTTTATTCTCGATTTATCGCTTAATCCCCTTCTTAGAAAGGAGATTATTTTTCCTACTGTGCTAACGCGATAGTTAAGTAAAGACACTTAAAATTATTCTTTCTTATGAATTGAGTAAATATACTTTCCTATTAAAATTAAAATTAAAACATAGAGATTCCATGTTAAAAGTTGATTTATTCAAATAGATTAAACGTAATTTTTCACAAAGATAAATTTTGAATCAAAGAACAAAGAACAGAGAATAAACAACAAATCAGGTTATTTTTCTTCATTCTATCATAAAAAAATGGCATTCTTTAGTAGTTTATATGACACTTTATTCTTATATAGGGGATGTCTAAGATTTTTCCATATGGTTGAATTTTTTTTTAATCAATTCGAAAATCACTCCATTGTGCCTACAGAATAACAATATTATAATATTGTTATCGGTCTAAATAAAATTTTTGGGGGAAATACAGTGAATAATAAAATTGGTGAAAATATTTATAAACTTAGAAAACAAAGTAATTTAACACAACAACAGCTTTCGAAAATTATAGGTGTATCAATTGCTGCAATATCAAAGTGGGAAACTGGTGCAGCAAATCCAGACATAGAGCTATTTCTATGCTTTCAGAAGCCCTATTAAGATATCCTAATGACATGTTCATAAAATTTAATCGTGCTCAAATGATGATTTATTCTTCAACCAATACATTAGATTTCGAAAAATCAAATGTATTGGTTGAAGCCATCAGCGAATTAAAAGAAGTTAATTGGATCTTATAATTTATTTACTATTGCATAAATTTTATAGATATTCTGATTGACACTCTTCTTATCTCAACTACTCTTTACAGTTTTCCTCCGCAGAAGGGGCAAAATTTCGCACCACTCAACTCACCTGACAATTTCTCTCCACAGGATTCACATATGTCTATCTTCTGACCCTTTGTTCCATTATTATTTCTAATAATATTCTTAACCTTTTCTTTATCTATTGGTGTTACCAATACATACTCAACTTGATTTTTATACATATCTAGCTTTTCTTCACTAGAGGAACATAACACACAAATAATATCTTTAGATAACTTCTTTATATTCTTTGTTATTATATTTCCTGCAAAATATTTCATAACTAGATTTACAAAGACAATATCTGGTTTTAAATCTTTAACCTCATCAAATACTTCCATTTCATCAACAATATGTCCCTCTATCCCTAACCCATTCAATATGTCCTTCATTATCAAGCCTTCTAATTTACAATCATTCACAATTATTGCTCTCATTTAAAACCACCCTATTTTAAAGCCAGCATTTACAGCTGGCTTATTAAATTGTTATATTTATTTTTCGAATGGTTTATTCAATTCTTCAGTTCCTTTTAAAACAAATCTACCATCTTTGATGATTTCAATCTTTTCACCATTCTCAGTAATTGCTGCAATAAAATCTAATCCATCATAAGGAAGGGTAATGTCTGTATGACATTGTGTGTATGCGTCTTTTATATTAGTCTTTCTTAAGATTGATTTTTCATTATCTCTTGCTATTATCTCTTTTCCATCAGTTGGATTATAAACAGCAACATCCTCTGACCATGAGAAACATGTATCACCTATTGCAAAGTGTGGACCCATCTTCTCCACAATTAGAATTGGTAGTATATTCATTATTCCGTGTTTATTTGCCATAACATAAGCTGTTGTGTTAGTTCCTATAGCAAATTCCCCAAGTGGAAGAGTTTTATGAGGGAACATTAAGTTCTCTTGAATATATTTTTTGTTATCTTCTTCATTATCGAAGTTAGAACAAGTATATTCATCAATATATCCATCTTTAAATGCAATCTTCAAGTTTTCAAACTTTAATTCTCTTAAATATACTTCTTCAACATGAAGAACCCCATTTGTTCCAATTAATTGAGGAGATGTAAATACTTCCCCAACTGGAATATTAACATCAGCAACACAATTTACATAATTTGTTTCTTTCTCTGGATTGATAATTTTTTGATTCTTAACCATTATATCAGTCTCGTTTGATCCTTTACCTTTTACATGAATATATTCACCTTTATCTAAGGCATCTATTATTTCTTGTTGAATCTGTTCATACTTATCACTATCAAGCATATTAACTTCGCAAGTATCTTCAAATATTTTTTCGAAATTATCTCCTATTTCAGGTACTGGGAATGCAATTATAGTAAAGCTATATTCACTTCTTGGCATATATTTTGATTGAATCTGCTGCATAGTTCCGCTTAAAGTATTGAATAATTGTGATTGCTCATCATCTAGTTTAAGACAAGCTTTTTTACTCTCAGGTGAGAAAGGCTTCTCTCCAAATGTTTCAACTACAGCTGGTCCAGCGAATCCTCTTAGAGTATCCTGAATTTCCTCTGAAACCTCTTCAAATGCCTTTAATCTTATATCAACAAACTCTTTATCTATATAAAGAGCATTATCAAATCTATGGTCATATGGCATCTGCTTATTTGGTTCAGTTGAATTGACATTACCAATAATGCACTTTAAGCCCATATCCTCAAAGTTTTTGATAGCTTCTTTCATCATCATTTCTTGACCTGCATTAAATCTCAATTGTACGTTTTGTTTTTTAGCTATGTCTTTATTATCTCTTACGAATCCTTTTCTGAATCCCTCAGTATATGTATCAGCTATCTTCTTTATTTTTTCACTATCATATTTATTATAGAACTGAGCAGTTTTTATCTCGTTCTCATCAATAAATCTTCCATATTTAAAAAGGTATCTTAAATCATTAAGATCATCATTCTTTATTATATCAACATAATAAGAAATTTCTGGGGATAATCTTTCGATCATATCCATTTTAATTTTTTCATTTAAATCAATTTTTGCATCTCTAATTACAGTTGCCTTTAGTTCACTAACATCCCACTTATTATCACATTTTAATAGATTAAATACTTCTATGAAAACCTCATTAGTCGTTGCCATTTTGAATCTTTTATGCTTATATGCGTACTCAATATAATTTACAAATCTCATATAAAAGCTACATAAAATTTGTCCAATCTCTTCTCCAAAAACACTAACACAATATGCTGGATTTGCATAACTTGTTTCATAAGCTTCATTAGTAACATGTCTATATATTTTGTGATTTTGTTCAAGTAATTCATCAAAAGCTTTACTTTTAAAATACTCATCACTTAATTCACTTTCATGTTCACATAGTTCAAGAATAACTCCTGAAGTATGAGCGAAAAACTTACCATATTCACCACAATTACAACTACATTTCTCAGTCTCATCTTTAATTTTTTTAATAACTCTTAATGTTTCTTTTAGTTGTTCTTCATGTTTCTCATTTAAATTTTTATAATACTGGTTAAAATCAAACATAATGTATTCTCCTTTTATTTAGATTCCCTTAATATTTACATATAATCTTAGGCTATCATATAATTCCATTTTTTTCAATAGAGAAGCTTATCTTTTTAATAGTTCTGTATAAATTTTAAAATTCTCACCAAGGTTAGTTCCCATGTTTTAACATTTAAGCCGAATGAAACTTTACATAACTTTTATCAAGAAGATATTTAAAGAATTTAAGGAGATGTTTTTATGTTTTTTTGGTATAATTATATAGAATGAAGTTAATTATTATAATATACCATTATTTTCATATTCGCTTGTAGGGGGAGTTTAGTTGTTCAATAAAAAACGTATTCCATATATTGAATTTTTACCGTTAATTATTATTTGTCTTATTCTTTATAAAGTTATAGATAACTTTGAAGGAATTACAGGGGCAATTACCTCATTTCTCCCAAATTTGAGTACTATTATTTGGGGACTTGCTATAGCATATCTTATGAACTTTCCACTTTCTTTTATTGAGAAGAAAATAAAGGTTTCTAGAATTATTTCATTATTTATCGTTTATGCTATATTATTGGGTACTATTGCCGCATTCTTCACAAGTTTAATTCCTCAAATAAGTCATAGTATTAAAGAATTGATAGCTTTAATCCCTGATGAAAAACAAATGTCAAACATTATCAAATCTCTTCAAAACTCATTTGGAAATATTGAATTTATTCAAGAATTCGACATAAGCTCAAATGTTACCAAAATACTATCCACATTTTCATCAGCACTTTCTGATTCATTTACTTCCATATTATCTGGACTAAATGTCACTGTATCAACAGTCATGACCATAACAACTTCATTGCTAAAGTTTATTTTTGGGATGATTATTTCAATGTATGTATTAAAAGATAAAGAAAGGTTAATTAAATATACTAATAGAATTTTGAAATCTTTATTACCAGCAAAGAGATATGATAGTTTACTTTTTAGCTTAAAAGAAATACATGAGGTCTTTTCAAAGTACATAGTAGGTAAATCTTTAGATTCCTTTATTATTGCAATACTTTGCTTCATAGGATTAAGTCTAATGAACATCCAATATGCTCTTTTGATAAGCTTTATAGTAGGAATAACTAATATGATTCCTTATTTCGGACCATTTATTGGAATGATTCCATCTTCCTTAATAGCTCTATTAGCTTCTGGCCAATGGGAAAAAGGTCTTGGTGTTCTAATATTTATAATTGTGTTACAGCAGCTAGATGGATGGCTTATCGGCCCTAAAATTCTAGGTGATTCTGTTGGCCTTGACCCATTAGTAGTGATAATTGCCATAATTATCGGTGGAGCAACATTTGGATTATTAGGCATGTTCGTAAGTGTGCCTATAGCAGCTATTTTAAGAAGTAATTTTGAAAGGTTCCTTGAACGCTGTGTTAATAAAACAAAAAAAGTTTCTAGTGAAAATATTGAAACTTAGGTAACACAAATCAAATCAAATGAAAAAACAAGTTATTCCTTTAATTTTAAAAAACTCTTACTTTTAAAAACAAGAAAAGTTGGTTACATAAATAAATGTGACCAACTTTTCTATTTAAATATTAAATATCATTGTCATTCAAATTAATACAGCATTATTACTCTATCAGAATATATTTTGCTGATTTTATCAATAGAGAAATCTTGAGTTTCTAATACAATGTTTAATTGCAAATGAAACGAGTAAATCCCTATTGTCAATGAGCAATACATTAAAATTTCTCGAAGAGAAATGTCCATCATTCTACATTCTCGATTATCAATTCTCAATTATGTTTTTATTTCATCTTTCTCCAAGCTTCAGGTTTGGTATCGCATTAATATCAATGGCAGCTTCTCTGCCTGCTCGATATTCATAATACGCAGCACTTCCAATCATAGCTGCATTATCTGTGCAAAGTATCATTGGTGGGAATAAAACCTTTATATTATGCTTTTTACATTCTCTTTCCATAGTTTCTCTTAAACAGGAATTTGCTGCAACTCCTCCTGCTATTGCAATTTTATCTACGTTTTTCATTTTGCAAGCTTTTATAGCATTATCAACCAACACTCCAACAACAGCTTTTTGGAAAGAAGCGGCTACATCCGCCTTATTTATTTCTTCATTCTTCATATTCATTTTATTTAAATAATTAAGTACTGCGGACTTTACTCCACTAAATGAAAAATCTAAAGAATTCTTGTCATCCATTTTTGCTCTCGGGAATTTGATAGCATCCTCATCCCCTTCTTTTGATATCTTATCTATCTTAGGTCCTCCAGGGTATCCAAGTCCTATAGCCCTAGCAACCTTATCAAAAGCTTCACCTGCAGCATCATCTCTTGTTTTGCTTATAACCTCAAATTCACCATAATCTTTCATATAAACAATAAATGTGTGTCCACCTGATACAACAAGGCAAACAAATGGTGGTTCGAGATCTTTATGCTCTATAAAGTTTGCACAAATATGCCCCTCTATATGATTTACTCCTATGAGTGGTACATTAAGTGAATATGCTAAACCTTTAGCATATTGCAATCCAACTAATAGCGCGCCTACTAATCCTGGTCCATAAGTTACTCCTATTGCATCAACATCCTCTAGTTTTATTCCTGCTTCATCTAAGGCCTCTTGGACCACTGCTGATATAGCCTCTATATGTTTTCTTGATGCAACTTCTGGTACTACTCCACCAAACTTCTCATGAACATCAATTTGAGATGATATCACATTTGATAGAACCTCTCTTCCATTAACAACCACCGCAGCAGCTGTTTCATCACAACTTGATTCAATAGCTAAAATAATTACTTTATCTTTCATGCTTATTTACACCACACTCTTCTTTTATCCTCTATCTAAGTATCTATTATACATCAAATTATTATTTTTCAGCAACTATTACTGTAGGTAAAGTCTCTAAACCCCATGTTCTCTTATCAAACCCACCATAGAAAGCAACATTTTTAAATCTCTTAAAACACTCTTCCAATTCTTCTTTAACAATCGGTACAAGTTCTACAGAATTCACGTATTTCTCTCCATCATGGAATTTTATTGTTCCTTTGAACTCTATATTTCCATTACTTTTTATGATGTAATCTCTTATAAATTTAAGTTCACCTTCGTCCACCACTATATCAGGCAAGCCACTCATATTCTCTTTTAAGACTTTATCATAATTTATTATTTGTATTATCATCTTTCCATTTTCACTTAAAACATCATAACATTCATTAACAAAATCATCTATAACTTTTTTATCTGGTAAGTGAACAAGAGAGTTTCCTATACAAAAAATACCGTCAAATTCTTGATTTAATTCTTTAATTTTAGTCATGTCCATAACCATTTCATAAACATTATTACTAGGAGTTTTCTTATTTCTTAATAGTTCTATCATCTTTTCATCAAAATCTATTGCTGTAACTTTTTTTCCTTCTTCATCAAGTTCAAGTGAATATGTACCACTTCCGCATGCAACATCAAGAATTCTTTCTCGATTACGGAACTCCTCCATTAGAAACTCCTTTTTTTCATTACTAAAGGGGAAAATAGTATCATAATATTGACTTAATATATCATAAAACTTCATCTTTATCACCTCTCACATAATTTCACATAATATTTTTTGAAAACAAACCACTTATTATTGGTATAATAAATTATGTATTTATTATACTACAATACCCACTTAATTGTAGTTGCATACGTTACTACTATAAAATTTTCTCAAAGGAGCCAAAAATTATGTACTCAATATACTTAGTTGAGGATGAAAAAGATCTCAATACAATCTTGTCTACCTATCTTCGCCAAGAAGGTTGGAATGTGAAATCCTTTCTTACAGGTTCTGAAGTACTAATTCATATAAATGATGCACCAAATTTATGGATATTAGATATTATGCTTCCAGCTTGTGATGGATTTGAATTAATAAAGAAGATTAAAAATCATAATGAAAATACACCTGTTATATTTATTTCTGCTAGGGATAAAGATATTGATAGGGTTATCGGTCTTGAGATGGGAAGCGATGATTATCTTGCTAAACCATTTTTACCAATTGAACTAATTATTAGAACAAAAAAACTTCTTAAAAGAGTGTATCCACCAAGTATTTCACCTAATAAATCAGAAACACTTGCACTGGGTGATTATTTGCTTGATCATACAAAAAGAAAAATTTTTTTCAAGGAGACTGAGATTGAAATAACTTCAAAAGAATATGATTTATTGAATTTTCTGTTTAACAATATGGGTACAGCCTTTTCAAGAGAACAAATATTGATTAAAATATGGGGAAATGATTATTTTGGAAGTGATAGAGTTGTAGATGATTTAATACGAAGAATACGCAAGAAATTTACCAATTTAAATCTAGAAACAATATATGGATTTGGGTATAGATTAAATGAGGTTTAAGAACTACTCTCTATCCGTACAATTTTCCATAATATTTACAACCTTTATAGTATTTTTTTTAATATTGTTTACTTCAGCAGTTACTCTATCCTTAAAATCATCAGTTAAAAAGGACTTATATAACCTTATGGAATTTTCTGAAGAACTCTATATCGATTCTTTGAGCAATAACCTATATGGTAGATTCATAACAAAATATTCCTCATCAAAGGATTTAAATAGAAAATCTAATTCACCTTCAGTAAAAGAAGAAATTTTTTCTAATGTAAGGGATAATCTATTATCTAAATTACCTGCTAGTAACAGATTAAAAGGAATAAAAACCTTACCAATTAATACTGATTTCAATACTTTATTAAAAGTTAATATAAATAATGATATACCAAAAAAAGACCAAATCGATTTTCTAAAAATGATAATGAATCAATTTAAGACTCAAGATGGAGTTTCTAAGGAATACTATTATGAATTCAAGCTTGATAATTCTAAAGTATATCCTATTTACTATAAATTAACTAAAATTGATAATGAAATATATGAAAATATCAAAACTCGCATACTAAGTAATAATCAGAATGCTTCATCCACTAACATACTTGATGTATTTGATAAGTATTTTTTATCTCAAAAAAACAGCTTAAAATTACAAGGAACAATGACTTATTCTTGGGATAATACAATTAATACTCTTGTTAATGAGATTTTAGCTAATATTATTCCTTTTCTTTTAGTTGGTACATTAATAGCCCTACTTTTAGGAATAGTTCTTTCTAAATATTTAACTAAACCTCTAAAAAAACTTAAAGGGGCTGTTAAAAATATCGGAAAAAGAAATTGGGATACTCCTCTTATAGTTGATAGAATGGATGAAATAGGTGAACTAACTTATTCTATTGAGACAATGAGGCGTGAACTTGTAAAAAACTATGAACAGGAACAATGGATGCTACAGAAGATATCCCATGAATTAAAAACTCCAGTCATGATTATTAGAAGTTATGCTCAAGCTGTAAATGATGGTATTTTCCCTAAAGGCTCTCTTGAGGCTTCAATAAAAACCATTGATTCTGAAGCTCTACGTCTTCAAGAAAGAATAAAAGATTTACTCTATTTAACTAAACTTAATTATATGACTAAACATGAAATTGAAAAAACACCTATAAATCTAAAATCTTTAGTAGAAGATGTTTGTGATTCTTTTGAAGCTAATAAAGGAAACTTACAACTCACTGAAAATTTATTCGACTGCATCATTGATGGAATCTCAGATCAATTAAAAGTAGTTTTTGAAAATATTATAGATAATTCTCTTCGTTACGCTAAAACTGAAGTATCCATTACTTTTACTTCTAATAACAATAATTTAATAATATGTGTATTTAATGATGGTGAAAATATTTCTTCTGATGTAATGGATAATATTTTCGAACCGTTTTTTAAAGGTACCAAAGGAAATTATGGATTAGGGCTTGCTATAGCTAAGAACATAATAGACATTCACAATGGTGAAATCACTATACAAAACGAAAAAAATGGAGTATCATTTTTAATAAGCCTAAAAAGAAATTGAGAATTGAGAATTGAGCGTTGAGATCGATCGTACTCAACAACTTACCACAAATTCAAAATCAATAATTTCCTATATAATAAAAACATAAAAATAGTAAGGAGACTTACATGAGGGATTTATATGCAAAGGTAGTTGTAAAGGGCTCACCTATTTCAAAATCAAACTTTAAATTATTCAATTCAAATGGTAGAGCTATTCTTCCTTATAACTCTGGTAAATATCATGATAGATATGCTCTATATGAGGAAGAGATTGCACTCCAAGCAAGATCTCAAAATGCTGGTGTTGTTATAACTCAAGGAGTAATTGCAATTTTGAAGGTATTTTATAAAAGTGAAAAAAGACATCCTGATACCAACAATATAACAAAAAGTATTTTTGACGGTATCGAAAAGAGTGGATTAATTATTAATGATGCTCAAATAAAACATATGATAATAGAAGAATTCTATGATAAAACTAATCCAAGATTCGAACTCGAACTCTTCGGTGAGAGTGATTATTCGATGGAGTATTCTATCAAGAAAAGAGTCTCGCCTCTTGAACCAATAGATTATTCTCCACCACCTAACAGGAAGAAAAGTATTGAATCAAACCTCAAAACAAAAAAAATTGTTACTACACAAAGAACATCCAATAAAATATCTTGTCATATTTGTGGAAAATCTATCACTAAAGAAAGTGCTATTTCTGCAAATAAAGGATCGATGTTAATATGTAAAACTTGTTTTAAAAAGCTTTTCTAAAATATTAATGCTAAAGAAAGCATCTAAAATTATGTGCACTAATAAAAGTTTTAAAAGAAATTGAGAGTAGAAAGTGGAGAATGGAGAACGTAGAATGCTTCTGCCTTTATTGGGCAGAAGCTATATTTTATTGTTCTTTAGTATATGAATAGTTTACTCATTTTAGCATTAGCTAAAATATTGTGATTAAAAAACAATGTTTCTTGTTCTATAAACAATTGAAGCCACTTTGTTTATAGAAACAGAGTACTTAAAATTTAATAAATCAATAAATAATACAATCGAAAATATAATCCACCATATACCCTCAGCACTTTTTATTCCTGTAGTATCTACAAACTTAGGAATTCCTATCATGAGAATTGTAAAATATATATAAAGTAAAAACAAAAGAATTTGAGCTAAAGTCATACTTCTTCTCCTTTATTAAACATAGATGTTCTTATACCACCACCTACAATGTTTCATCCAAATGAAACGAGTAAAGTTCTATTGTCCAAGGAACAATTCAATTAAAATTTCTCGAAGAGAAATGTCCATCGTTCTCAACTCTCAACTACGTTTTTAATCCTCTCTTCTGAATAAACACTCTAGCACTCTTATACCCTTCTTTGAATAATTTTATTGTATCATCTCTTGGAAGCTCAAATTGAGTTATAGGGATATCACTGCATGGAACAAGAATAGTTCTCTTCAAATCTTCCTCCTTTAAAGCCGGTCTTACTCTATACGTTTTAAGTGTATCTGCTATATCAAGGACATATGATATAGTATTATCCTGCTTGATTCCATAATTTTCTGTATAATCATAATCTATCCCTATAGTTTCTATGTTATTATTTTCATCATCAAAAATATCGATTGGAAAATTTTTAGCTACTCCACCATCAACAATATAATGAACAACACCATCAACCTTTAATTTAATTGGCTTAAAAAAGAATGGAATACTAATACTCATCCTGATGGCCTTTGCAACAGTAAACTTATTTATATCAATACCATACTCCTCAAAACAATCTGGCATAACCATTTCCTTTTTATTCGTTATATCTGTTGCTACTACTTTTAATCTCACTCCCTTATCACCATAAAGATCCTGAAATGTTCTAACTCCTTTTTCCCCTAAAAGCTTTTCCATCCATTTTTCTATATATTGTCCTGAGTATATTCCTTTATCTCTAACTAATCCAATGGCATTTCCTACAAGGGGCACTTTCCCCATTACTCCTCTATCCTTAAATTTAAGAAAATTGAAATCAATTATCATCTTTTTTATTTCATTAGCTGTATATCCTACAGCTATCAACGATGCAATTATAGCACCCGAGGACACTCCTGCGGCTTTTTCCCATGAAAACCCTTCTCTCTCAAGAGCGCATAGAGCCCCTACAATTCCAATCCCTCGTATACCGCCTCCAGCACACACCAGATTCCCTTTCATATCCTTCTCTCCATTATTACTATATTAAAATAATATTAATTTTCTATGTTTTTTATTCTAAATTTGAATGTTTATGATATATTTAGAATATAACTATATTATTTCGCAGATATATCTAGAATCCTCAATTTCAATATTCAATACTCAATTAAGGTTGACTTTTCCCTTGCGTCAACGGTCCTTAAATATATTTCTTAGATTTGCAGAGCAAATCACCCTAAATTGATAATTGATAATTGGTAATTGAAAAATATCAGGAGGTATTAATTATGAATTCACATGAAATTAATTATAAACTTTACGGGGATGATATGCAGTTTGTTGAAATTGAATTAGATCCAGGTGAAAGCACAGTAGCTGAAGCCGGTGCAATGATGATGATGGATCAATATATCCAGATGGAAACAATATTCGGTGATGGTTCAGAACAGACAGGAGGATTTATGGGTAAACTTTTCGGTGCAGGAAAGAGACTTATTACTGGTGAGAGCTTATTCATGACTCTATTTACAAATAGAGGTCATGGAATTCAACATGTTTCATTTGCGTCTCCTTACCCAGGTAAAATAGTTCCTCTAGATTTATCTACCTTAGGCCATAAAATTATTTGTCAAAAGGATGCTTTTTTATGTGCTGCTAAAGGCGTTACAATCGGTATGGAATTTAGCAAAAAACTTGGTGCTGGTTTCTTTGGTGGCGAAGGATTTATATTGCAAAAATTAGAGGGAGATGGATTAGCTTTCATACATGCTGGTGGAACAATTATAGAACGCGAACTAGCTCCAGGAGAAATGATAAAAGTTGATACTGGTTGTCTTGTTGCTATGACTTCTGATATTAATTATAATATTGAATTTGTTGGTGGAGTTAAAAATTCATTATTCGGTGGTGAAGGATTCTTCTTTGCTACACTAAGCGGACCTGGTAAGGTTTGGATACAATCTCTTCCATTCAGTAAGCTTGCTGATAAGGTTATTTCAGCAATGCCACCAGCTAGGTCAAGCAACTAATAAAACATTAAAAGAAGTTGTGAGTTGAGAGTGATGAACGATGGATGCTTCTGCTTTTAGGCAGAAGCTTTTATTTTATTGGTCTTTATGATAATGAAGTTGACTCATTTTATCTGGGATAAAATATTGTGTTTTTGTTTATATATTTTGTTTTTGTATGCAAATTTAAAAATCGTTTTTTTATTTACCGCGAAGTGGTGTGTATGTTTTTTGTTTTGATATTTACCTTTTTAAGGTGCAGCCTTGTGTTTTTTAATAAAGTGTTGAGATTATTTATATATATTTCTTCATTTTTATAAATTCAAATTCTCCACCATTTGTTTTTTGCATATATCTCTCTACAGATTGAAACCCTATCTTTTCATATACTTTTATTGCACGTTTATTAAATAAAGCCACTGCTCTATACCCACTATGAAAATATTCATAAGTCGCTGAACCAAAACAATATGCAGATAATATACTATTAATTAAAATCACATTTGCCTTATCCACAAATTCTTCAAGACTTTTTATTATTTGAGCCTCCATTTTTATTCCCCACTTTTTAATTAACTTAATAATCTCATGCTACTATTTTTACTAAGGACATATTACTTAATTATTATAACATATTTAACTAAAAATAATTTTTAAGTAAATTTAATACAATTCCATTATTCGATATCTGCATTTGTTGACCCAATGTCAACCGAACTACCTTGTCTAACAACCAATTAAAATTTCACGGAGTGAAATATCCGTGATTCTCAATTCTCCATTCACAATTCTCAATTAGATATAAAAGAAGATGAGCAAAAAAGCTCATCTTCTTTTATATCTTAAGTATATCAATATTCGATTCTCTTATTTCTTCAAAATCACAATCTAATGTTAAAAGATAATTTATGCCATTGTATTCAGCACATGCCAAATGATAGGCATCATTAACAGATAACATAAATTTCTTCATAAATTCTTTTGCTAGGTCAATACTCTCTTTATTAAGGGTTACATATTTTAAATTCATCGCTTGTTCAATTTGAGTATGCAGCTCTATAGCTTTTTCATAATATACTTTTAACAAATCTCTCTTCCAAGGATTTTTAGCAATATTATAGAAATATTTATTAAAAGGAATATAATGAAATTTTTCTAATCTTCTCTCTTTTATAATTCTTCTATCATTTTTATTAAAACATGCAACAATCAAATTAATATTAGGCATTGAATTAATAGGTTCCGTTTTATCCCACTTAAATTTTAGATCGTTTATAAACATTTTTTTCTGTATTTGATTAATAAACTCTGCCGTTACAATATCATTTATACATAGCTTACATTCACTGGTAAGGAGTTTTTTAAAGGTTAAAATACATTCATTATTTTTAGGATCTTTATCATATAGAAGAGATAATAGAAAACATGTGTCAACTAATATCTTAGTATTCTTATTAAACTTAATCTTTTCAAAGGGATAATTAAATGTTTTCAAATATTCCCGTTTTCATTTTAACCAACTTATATCTCCCCTAAAATATAGCTATATTACATTTTATTAGAAATATATTTTCTTATGCTGATATCCTAATATTATCCTAATTTTTCTATAAAATATTTTGAAGGAAAAGCTTAATAACCTCCGCTCCACCAATTAACGTACCTACTGTACTTCCTAAATTCACGAAAATTACAACTAAAAGTATTCTTGAAACTTTATTTTTCCATATCCCTTTGATTGAACCTACATCCTCGGATAAAGCTTCAAAATCACTTACATTTGGTTTCCGTTTATATGCTTCAACAACACCCGCAAACCACCCAGCAGCTAATAACGGATTCAGTGAACTAATTGGCGCCACTGCAAAAGCAGTCAAAATAGCTAATGGATGTGCAAATGCTATAGCCCCTGCAATTGCTGATAAAGACCCATTCCATATTACCCAGCTTAAAATTGACTCTAACCCATCGCTTCTATTTGTAAAAAGAGTATATGCAATTAAAGCTATTATACCAATTGATATTCCCCAACCAACAAACTTACCCCATTTCTTCTTCTTAGGCTTTATGCATAGTTCATCTAGATTTGCTTCACTCTCATTAAAAAGCTCTTTCTTTATACCTGGAACATGTGCTGCACCTAAAACTGCCACAACCTTATTTCCTTCTGCTTCTCTAATTTTATTAGCTAAATATACATCTCTCTCATGCAATAATGGTGTTGCAAGATCTGGGAACGATGTAGATAACTCATTTAAAACAGATGTAAGCATATCTTCAGATTTGAGTTCTTGAAGATCTTCTTCACTAATATCTTCATCTCCAAAAGCACTCATAATAGCCTGAAACATTAACTTAGTCTTTCCCCAGAATCCAATATTCCCCCATATTCTTGAGAATGTTGTTTGAATATCTCTATCTGCTAACACAAGATTAGCACCTATTTCTTCTGCTGACTGTATTCCTTGAATCATCTCACCACCTGGTTCTATACCAAATTTCTTAGCCATTTTTTTCTGATATGATGCTAAAAGTATGTTTACTAGAAACAGAAGTGATTTTCCACTTTTAATAACTTGAAATATATCAGTGTTTTTCCACTTATCTTTATCCTTAATAGTTTCATATCTATTCTCACACAATTCAACACATACTGAATCTGGCTTTTCTGTTTCAATAACTTCTTTAACTTCATCAACACTTTTCTTTGACACATGTGCAGTGGCTATTAAAATTATTTCTTTTTCACCATACTGCACTCTATGTATGTTCTCATTTTCCACTATATCACCTCTTGAATGAAAAAAATATTTTAAAACAATTATAACATAATGTTATTAAAAATACTCACAATTTTAAATAAACCACATATATTGGTAATATAGTTATTGTCCCCTTAACTATATGTATTTCCCCCCCCATACAAATTTAGCCCTCAAAATAGTAAAAGGATGATAGTTGCTATCATCCATTTTTTTGTTCATTTTTTACTTTTGAGCGTAAAGATCTACAATCTTTAATATCACATCTACTGCTTTTTCCATAGAATGTGTTGGAATATATTCATACTTACCGTGGAAGTTATGTCCCCCTGTAAATATGTTTGGTGTTGGTAGTCCCATGAAAGATAATCTTGCTCCATCAGTACCACCTCTAACTGGAAGTATCTTAGGTTCTACACCTACTTCCTCCATAGCCTTCTTAGCAAAGTCTACAATATGCATTACAGGTTCAATCTTCTCTTTCATATTCATATATTGATCTTTTATATCAATAATAACAGTACCTTGACCATATTGATCATTGTACTTTTCTTCAAGTGATTTCATGAACTTCTTCATTTGTTCATACTTCACACTATCATGCTCTCTAATTATATATGTAAGAGTGCTCTCCTCAACTGTTCCATTAAATGAAATCAAATGATAGAATCCTTCATACCCTTCAGTATTCTCTGGTCTATCTTTCTCTGGTAACTCATCAACAAACTTATTAGCAATAAACGTTGAATTAACCATCTTATCCTTTGCACTACCTGGATGTACATTTCTTCCTTTTATATTGACTTTAACTCCTGCAGCATTGAAATTCTCATATTGTAATTCTCCAATGAAACCACCATCCATTGTGTAAGCAAAGTCTGCTCCAAATTTATCAACATCAAAGTGATCTGCTCCTCTTCCTACTTCTTCATCTGGCGTAAATCCAACCATTATTTTACCATGTTTTATCTCAGAATTTTTCTGTAGTTCTTCCATAGCAGTAACGATTTCAGCTATACCAGCTTTATCATCAGCACCAAGAAGGGTCGTTCCATCAGTTGTAATAAGAGTCTTACCTACGTAATCCCCAAGATCTGGGAAATCATTTGGCGATAATATTATATTTTTTTCTTTATTTAAAATAATATCTCCACCATCATAGTTCTGAACTATTTGAGGATTTACATTTTCACCTGACATATCTGGTGCTGTATCCATATGTGCTATAAATCCTATTGTAGGTATCTCCTCATCACTATTTGCTGGCAACTCACCCATTACATATCCGTTATCATCCATAGTAACGTTTTTAAGTCCAATCCCCTGTAATTCTTCAACAAGTCTAATCCCTAATTTCTTCTGTTTTTCTGTTGATGGTACAGTATTTGATGTCTCGTCTGATTTTGTATCAAATTTTACATACTCTAAAAATCTTTCCACAACCTTGCTCATTTTTTGTTACCCCCTACCTTATTTTTTTAATAACTTTATGCTGCATAATAAGAAACTATTACGATTTAGAAGCAATGATCAATTGACAATGTTCAATACTCAATGAAGGTTATTTTTCTTCCACGTGGTCAGAAAAAATTGTATTAAACAATTAAAGATTTTCTGATGTAAAGAAGAAAATCCACATCAATTGATAATTGATCATTGACCATTGATCATCGAAATAACAAGCATCAGCGAAGTTATTTCACAATATTTCTCTATCCTGAATTATTTACTAGATACACATTCAAATTTCTTGTATCCTTGTAATCTACCTTATTCAGCGTATTTTCTAACAGATTCTGCAATTGAGTCAGCTACATCCTTATTAAGTGCATTTGGAATAATAAATTCTTCATTAAGCTCTTCTTCTTTTACCATATCCGCTAGTCCTCTTGCAGCTGCTAACTTCATTTCATCTGTTATTCCTTTTGCTCTACACTCCAAAGCCCCTTTAAATATGCCTGGGAATACAAGTACATTATTAATCTGATTTGGAAAATCCGATCTTCCTGTTGCAACAACTCTAGCTCCTGCTTTCTTAGCTAAATCTGGCATTATTTCTGGATTAGGATTTGCCATTGCAAATATCACAGAATTCTCAGCCATTATCTCCACCATATATGGCTTAAGTACATTAGCGGCTGATACTCCAATGAAAATATCTGTACCCTTTATTATATCTTCTAATTTTCCTTTTTCTTTATTTCTATTTGTTAACTTAGCTAATTCCATATGAGCATCGCTAAGAGTGGTGTCTCCCTCAACAAGTGCACCATTTTTATCACACATAACTATGTTTTCAGCCCCAGCTTTTAGCAACAACTTACATATAGCCGTTCCAGCTGCTCCAGCTCCATTTATAACAATCTTAACTTCATTTAACTTTTTCTCTACAACCTTTAAAGCATTATATATTCCAGCTAAACATACTATAGCTGTGCCGTGTTGATCATCATGAAATACAGGGATATCAAGTTCATTTTTTAATCTCTCTTCAATATAAAAACACTCAGGAGCCTTTATATCTTCAAGATTGATTCCACCAAAACCAGGTGCAATCAATTTAACTGTATTAATTATGTCTTCTGGATCTTCTGAGTTAATGCATATTGGAAATGCATTAACTCCGCCAAATTCCTTAAATAATACAGCTTTTCCCTCCATTACAGGTAATGATGCTTCGGGTCCTATATTTCCTAATCCTAAAACAGCAGTTCCATTTGTAACAACGGCAACTGTATTCCCTTTCATCGTATAGTTATATACTTTCTCTCTATCTGCAGCAATTTCTTTACATGGTTCTGCAACTCCAGGTGTATACGCTATGGACAAATCTTCTCTGGAATTCAACTTCATTTTTGATTCTATTGACAGTTTTCCTTCTAACTCATAGTGAACCCTAAGGGCTTCTTCTCTGATATTCATACAACACCATCCTTATACGCCATATTGAAATAAATGCCTATTATTAAGTTCTTTCACAAAGTTATTGTATCACTTTTCCTATAACGGGTAAATACTTTCACTCTCAAAGAAATTTTGAAGAATTACATTCATATCTTTCTGTTCTTTTTAATGCTTTTAACAACCCTAAGTAATCTTTTTTATAGAATAAAAACCTATAATTTGTTATACTATTATTTATAGATAAACAACTTCAACTAATAATTTATACATCATGAAAAAACATTAAACACTAGTTATTTTCCTGATATCTAAATTAAGTTTTCGTATTGTTTATCTATATATAGTCAATACTTAAAGAAAAGCAAGCATTTGTCGGAGGAAAATATGAAAAAAAATATCTTTTTAGATTTATTTTATAGCGTATTCAAACTTAATGATTATTCACGCTATGCTAAAGAAAAAATCTCAAGAACAATAGTTTATGTTTTATTATTAACAACTTTATTAAGTGTATTCATTGTATACAAGCCATTTGTTGAGATAAAAGACTTCTATGATTTCCTCTCAAAGAAGTATGTTTCTCATGAATTACCTGAACTCAAAATCGAAAAGGGTAAACTTATAGTAAATGGAACTGATCCTTATAAAGTTAGTGATGATGATATATTATTTTCAATTAACACAAAAATAGAAGAATCATCTGTATATGAGGAATTTCTTTTCTATAATTCTGGAGTACTTTTATCTGAGCATAAAGCCTATATAAAAGTAAATGGAAGTTTTATTATATTTAACTACGAATTACCTGTTCCACTTTTAGGAACTACACTAGATACAGTAGATAGCCAGATATTCAAAGATTCTCTCAATTTATTGATGTGGGCACCAATTATGATGTTCATTGGTTTCGTAATTACATTATTAATATCTAACTTTACTTTTATTTTGATAATAGCATTTATGTTGAATATTTCAGCTGATAGAAAATATGTTAAATTCAGTGATTTATTTAAACTTTCAGCACATGGTGCTACACTTTCATTAATATTTAAAGTATTAGAGATCTATATTTTTTCACAATCTATTATTACTACTTTAATAATCTATATCATTGCATATATATATACTATAACCGGATTAAAAGCTCTTATAAAAGAGCGTACTCAATTTGATAAAAGAGCGTAATAAAAAGCACGGCGCGCCGTGCTTTTTTTAGTTGAGAGTTGAGAACAATAGGTTTTTTATCTCTTAAATAAAGGACTCACAAGAGTAGTTTATCTTACAATTTTCACAATCTGGCTTTCTAGCTTTACAACATCTTCGTCCATGGAATATCAACAAATGATGAGCCCTAGACCATCTATCAATTTTAATATTCTCTCTTAATTGTTCTTCTGTAATCTTAACATCTTTACCTTCCGCAAACCCAATTCTATTAGCCACTCTGAACACATGCGTATCTACAGCAATTGCTGGTACATTAAAAGCATTACTCAAAACAACATTAGCTGTTTTAGTTCCTACACCAGCAAGTTTCACAAGTTCCTCTTTAGTACTAGGTACCATTGCATTATACTCTCTTAAAATCGATTGACTCATCGTCTTCAGATTCTTAGCTTTATTCCTATATAAACCAATCACTTTAATATCACTTTCAAGTTCCTCAGTTGACGCATCAGCAAAATCCTTAGGTCCATGATATTTTTCAAATAAAGTCTCAGTAACCTGATTTACTTTTATATCAGTGGTCTGTGCACTCAACATTGTAGCCACAAGCAATTCAAATGGAGTTCTATAATTTAATTCACATTTCGCATCTGGATATAGCGCTTCTAAGGCATCTAATATTTCATCTATTTCTTTTTTGTTTTTCATCCAACCACCCGTCTTCTAAAAGTTATTGTACAAATATTTAGTATTTAATAATAATTATTATAACACAAACAAATCAATTTCAAAAGAAGTTGAGAGTGGTGAGTGGAGAACTCACCACTCTACACTAAAAAAAGCACGCGAATGCGTACTTTTTTCTGTTACTCTTGTTCCAAGTATTCATTTATTAAGTTCTTGATTGCTGGGTCTTTTACAATAACTGATATCTCAATACGTCTATTAGCTTTCCATGCTTCTGAATTATCGCCATCAACTCTTGGTCTATATGATGAGTATCCACTAGCTGCGAAATACTCACCATATTGTTTCCCAAGCACAGGATTTACACTCATTAAATAATCAACAACAGCTGTAGCTCTATTGGACGAAAGCATACTATTAGATATTGATCCTTTTCTTGCATCTGCATGACCTTGAATCTCTATAGCATCAATATATTTTCTTGTTTCCTCATCTTGTAATATCTTCTCAAAAGATATTGCAAGTCTATTAAGTATTTCTTTACTCTGATCTTTTATCTTATAAGATCCAGAATCAAAAAGAATAGATTCACTTAAAATTAAGTTGCCATTTTCTGCTACTGTAACAAAGTTATCACCATTAACTCGTCCCAATTCTTTTTCAATAGCTTCTTTAACTTGATTCAATACATTTACTCTTATAAGCGCCACACTCTGAAGCTTTGCCCTTAAATTTCCAAGCTCACGATTACTTTCAGCAATAATTTTTCTATGCTCCTCACTCTGAATCTCTGATAATTGAAGAGCAATTTGTCCTTGTTTCACTTCTGCTCTAGTTGTTTCTAAATCCTGCTTCATAAGCAATAGTTTCTCTTCTTCTTTATTTAGAGCAGCTGTAGTCTTCTCTAGTTCTACTTTTTTTTCCTCTAACCTCTTCCTTGTGGCTTCTAAGTTACTCCCTGTTACTATTTGCTGAATAAAGGCTAAGAATACAAGCAAGAACAGAATTAGGGCAATTGTTGAAATCATGTCAGTGAAGGATGGCCAAAAGTTTTCCACTGACTCTCCTTCGTTATAACTCTTCCTTCTTTTCATATAATCACCTTCTTATCTAGAGATTTCTTTCTCTTTTATGTTCTCAATTATATTCTCTTTTATATTTTCTGTGAAATCGCTAAGTGTCACATTCATTCTTGATATATTATCTCTTAAATGGTGATTGAACTCTGAAAAGTCCCTACTATTATCAACAAACTTGTCTATAGTTCTATCAAACTTTTCCATACTTGTGTTAATATTAGCTCCATTTATTTCCATAACTTTTACCACTTCAAAAAGACCAGATACAGACCTCTCAATCACTCTCTTATATCCTGTTTCAACCTGTTCTGTAAGTCTATCAAATAATTTCTCAAATCGCTCTTCCACTTCATCAATATTATCTACTTCTTCTTTTATAAACTCCTTAGCTATAACATTATCTAAATATTCTTCAGTCATAACCATTAACTCTTGTCTCATATGTACTGGATTAATAATTATTTTGATAAGTGTAATAATTATTGAACCTATAATACCTACCAATGAAGTTGTAAATGCTACACTCATACCTCCAATAGAATTCAATAATCCATCTATTACACCACTTACACTTTCAATACTTTCTTGATTTACTTGTAAAGTTGACACTAACTTACTTACAGCTATAGTTAATCCTGCAAAAGTTCCTAATAGTCCAAAAATAATCATCAACGAACTTGAATGATTCACAAATCTTTCAGCTGTATTTAACATCTTTAATTTTCCATTGAACTCTTTCTCAATAATTGCTTGAGTATTGATTTCACCTACATTATTTTCGCCTGCTTCTCTATATTTCTTAATAATATTCTTTAAAACCTCTGATTCAAAGATTCCTGTTGCCTCACCCTCTTTAAAGTCTCTTTTAATATTATTAATTGTTTTCATTATATAGAAACTAAAACCAAGAGCTACTAACATAATAATTAATATAAGACCACTAATTGATATAGTAATACTGTTACTAAACATTTTATCTCTCTCCCTTCATACAATAATACGAGTACCTTGATATAATGGTATCAAACAATTTGATGAAAATAGTAACATTTTAATTACAAATAGTTACTATAAAATTACAAAGTACAACATTAAAACGTGTTTTACGTAGATTAAATCATTTATAACAAAGACCATTTTAAAAAGAAGTTGAGAGTTGTGAATGGAGAGTTGAGAACGTTGGATGTTTTTGCTTACGCAAAAACTACATCTTATTTTTTCTTTAGAACAATGCAATTTTACTGATTTTATCTTTAAGATAAAATATTGTATTTAAAGTACAATGTTTCATTCAAAATGAAACAAGTTAAATCCCTATTGTTAATTTACCAATCGAGTAGGTTCTGACGTAAGTCAGAACCATCCTTCGTTCTCAACTCTCAACTCTCAATTAAAAAACCCAGCACTTCAGTGCTGGGTTTTTATATATTACTCTTGACCTATTCCTTTTTCCTTCAACTTCTCAAGCATATCTTCAGTCATCTTAGCTAAGTCAAACTCAGCTTTGAATCCCCACTCTTCTTTAGCAGCAGTTGGATCAATTGAATCTGGCCAACTATCAGCGATTCCTTGTCTCATTGGATCTACATCATAGTCCATTTCAAACTCTGGAATGTGTTTCTTAATCTCTGCAGCGATTTGACTAGGTTCAAAACTCATAGCAGTTATATTGAAAGCATTTCTATGCTTAAGTTTACTTGGATCTGCTTCCATTAAATCTATTATTGCTTGAACTGCATCTGACATATACATCATATCCATGCATGTACCTTCAGCTATATAAGAAGTATACTTCTTATTTTTTAATGCTTCATAGAATATATCAACTGCATAATCAGTAGTTCCGCCTCCTGGAGGTGCAACGTATGAAATAAGCCCTGGGAATCTAACACCTCTAGTGTCTACGCCGAACTTGTGATAATAGTAATCACATAGAAGCTCTCCAGATACCTTGTTCACACCATACATAGTTGTTGGTCTTTGAATTGTATCTTGTGGAGTGTTCTTTTTAGGAGTGCTTGGTCCAAATGCTCCAATTGAACTTGGTGTGAAGAATTTACAGTTGAACTCTTTAGCTGTTTCTAGTGCATTTACCAGTCCACCCATATTAATATTCCATGCAAGCATTGGCTTTGCTTCAGCAGTTGCAGATAATAATGCTGCTAAATGAATTAAAGTATCAACTTCATATTCTTTAGCTATTTCCTTCATTCTATCCCCATCTGTAACATCTAAAAGCTCAAATGGTCCTGATTCTACTACATTATTTCCTTCTGGTTTTCTTAAATCTGTAGCAACTACATTATCATTACCGTAAATTTCTCTCATCTTCATAACTAGCTCTGTTCCTATTTGACCAAGAGCACCTGTTACTAATATCTTCTTCATGTTCTTCTCCTCCACGCTTAAAATTAGATTATGCCTAGCTCTTTTCCAACTTTTTCGTATATAGCAATTGCCTTATCAAGCATCTCTTTTGTATGAGCAGCTGATGGCATATTTCTTACTCTTCCTGTTCCTTTAGGTACAGTTGGGAATACAATTGATTTAGCGTAAACTCCCTCATCGTTTAATCTCTTAGAGAAGTCTTGTGTTAATTTCTCATCTCCGATTATACATGGAGTTATTGGAGTTTCACTGGCACCAATATTAAATCCTAACTCTTTTAATCCTTGTTTTAAATAATTTCCATTTTCCCATAACTTATCATGAAGCTCAGTGCTCTCAGTAAGTATGTTCACAGCTTCAATACAAGCTGCAGCTGTTCCTGGAGTGATTGCAGTTGAGAATAGGAAAGGTCTACCTCTAACCATTAACCAGTCAATTAAGTTTCTTTTACCAGCAACATATCCACCTATAGCACCTATTGCTTTTGATAAAGTTCCTATTTGGAAATCAACTTTATCAGATAACCCAAAGTGCTTAACTGTTCCCGCACCTTTACCAAGCACACCTGAACCATGAGCATCATCTACATATGTAATAAGATCAAATTCTTCTGCAATTTCTACAATTTCTGGCAATTTACAAACATCCCCATCCATTGAGAATACTCCATCTGTAATAACCATAATCTTGTTATATTCACCAGATTCTCTAGCTTCTTTTGCTTTATTTCTTAAGTCCTCCATATTAGAGTGACCAAATCTAATAACTTTTGCTTTTGATAATCTGCATCCATCAATAATTGATGCATGGTTTAATTCATCAGATAAAATAACGTCATCTTTACCCATTACTGCTTGAATTGCAGCCATGTTACAGTTAAATCCAGATTGGAATGCTATAGCTGCTTCAGTATGTTTGAACTCAGCTAATTTCTCCTCTAGTTTCACATGAATATCTAGAGTCCCATTAATTGTTCTAACAGCTCCAGAACCTACACCATATTTTTCTGTTGCTTTTATGCAAGCATCTTTCATTCTAGAATTTGTAGCTAAACCTAAATAGTTGTTTGCTGAAAGGTTTATAAGTTCTTTACCATCGATTGAAATTATAGGACCATTAGCCCCCTCAACCGGATTAATTACATTATATAATCCTTTATCTTTCAACTCTTTTAACCCTTCATTTAAAAACATATCTAATCGTTTACTTGTCATAACAATTACCTCCTAACATATATAAATTATGTTGGTTAAATTCTTCACTCATATTATACACTATTAGTATGGCTTTTTGTAATAAAATAATAAAATGATTTATTATTTTATTATTCTTGCACTAATCCTTTGTTACTATACTATGATACACTAAAAAAAGCACGCTATGCGTGCTTTTACGATTTTAAGTTATATATCCCTCTATATTCTTTTGGTAATAGTTTTGCTATCTCATACATAATGAAATCTGTAGCTCGTTCTTCGTATTCTTTCTTATCTTCACCTTTATTTCTCTCAGGTACTTTAAACTGTTTACCAATATTTACATTTACATCTGAATGATAAAATTTCTCTGCATTCATTTTTCCTTCTTGATTTATGGGCATTAGCTTCTCGGTACCACTCATTCCAATTGGAACAATAGATGCTTTTCCCATTCTACATAGCAGAGTTATTCCACGCTTTCCTTTTATAAGACTTCCAACTCGACTTCTTGTGCCCTCAGGAAACATCATAATATTATCGCCTTTTCTAAGTATCTCAATAATTTTTTTCATTGCATCCTTATCTGCTGAATTAGGCTTTATTGAAACTGTTTTAACAATCTTCACACCAATATTTGTGGTAAAATCTTTGGATAGCTTCATTCCTGCCATAAAGGTTGGCTTATTATCTTTTAGTAATTTATTTAGAATGAGCCCATCAGCGTTACTCAAGTGATTGCATACAAAAATAACAGGCTCTTGAATATTTTTAAGATTTTCTTCACCATTAATAATTATATTGGCATATTTTTTTATATATCTATCAACTATTTTTTTAGCAATAGGTACTAGTATACTGTCAGGTATATAGTTTATAAATTTTGCCATTCTAGGGGAAATCACAGCCTCATCTCCTAACTAAATTCTATATAGATATCTCCGTTCAATAATTCATTATACTATATTTATACAAAAAAAAAGTTACTAAATTATATCTAGTAACTTTTGGAGCGGGTGATGGGAATCGAACCCACGCTACCAGCTTGGAAGGCTGGAGTTCTACCATTGAACTACACCCGCAGGTGGTACGCCTTAAGAGATTCGAACTCCCGACCCACGCCTTAGAAGGGCGTTGCTCTATCCAGCTGAGCTAAAGACGCATATTATTTTTTAAAATGGAGCGGGTGATGGGAATCGAACCCACGCTACCAGCTTGGAAGGCTGGAGTTCTACCATTGAACTACACCCGCAGGTGGTACGCCTTAAGAGATTCGAACTCCCGACCCACGCCTTAGAAGGGCGTTGCTCTATCCAGCTGAGCTAAAGACGCACATTATTTTTTTAAAATGGAGCGGGTGATGGGAATCGAACCCACGCTACCAGCTTGGAAGGCTGGAGTTCTACCATTGAACTACACCCGCAGGGATTGGTCGGGGTGACAGGGCTCGAACCTGCGGCCTCATGCTCCCAAAGCACGCGCGCTCCCAATCTGCGCCACACCCCGATACATCATCGCTACAATTTAAAATGTTTTTTTAAGACAATGACTATTTTATCACAAAAAACTCTTTTAGCAAAGAGTTTTCTTTCCATTTTAATTAAATATCTCTTTTTTTTTCTATATTCTTATATTTTACTCGTTTTTCCTACAACCGATACGCCCGGCATGGTTTATTAATATTTCCCACTAGAACCAAAACCACCAATGCCTCTTTCACTACCACTTAGTATAGAAACCTCATTCACTTCAATTTCTAAAATTGGCTTAACTACCATTTGAGCAATTTTCATTCCTTTTGTAATCTCGAACTCGTTTTTACCATGGTTAATCAAAATTATCTTAATTTCGCCCCTATATCCCTCATCTATAGTTCCTGGTGTATTTAATACCGTTAAACTATGCTTCAAAGCCAGTCCGCTTCTTGGTCTAATCTGAGCTTCTGTGCTCCTTGGTAACTCAATAGCTATTCCAGTGGAAATTAAAGCACTTTCTCCAGGCAATATTAATTTCTGTTCAATAGAAAACAGGTCAAGCCCAGCATCACCTTTATTGGCAAAGCTAGGCAAAACTGCATCGCTTGATAATCGCTTAATATTTAATTTCACGTTATTTAGCCCCACAGCATTTTTTATATTTTTGACCACTACCACATGGGCATTTTTCATTTCTTCCAACTTTTTGTTTTTTAACAACTGTCTCAGTTTTGATTTGACCAAGTTCTAAAGGTGTATACCCTCTTAAAGTCCACAATCCAGTAGCCCCTTGCATTTTTATAACTATATCTTCTACTTCTTTTCTTTCTTTGTTATTATCAAAATTAAAACATGAATTAATAACTTCCATAGTTTGTTCTATTGTTGATCCATCTTTTAAACCGTTTATTACTGCATCAACAAACATTTTTCCTTCTACATCACTTAACCCATAATTATCAACTACATAATTATATAATGCAGTATGTTCATTATACCATTCTGAAAAGTTCGGATGTCCAGCTTCAATTAATTGTTCTCTAGTAAATGCTTTATATCCACAGTTATTTGCGTTTTGTGTATATAACACTCTTACCGGATCACTTAATTTGCTATTTGATACAAACTCATAATTCTGAATTTCTTTTAACTCTGAAATAAATTTAATCTCATGATGAATTTTTTCATTTTCTTTTATAATTGATTTTAAATTATCAACTGATATATCCATATTTAAAATTTGAGTCAAATATTCTCTAAGAGCCGTAACTTCTACTATTCCAACATAGTACAAAACTCCTCTAGTAACTCTTAAAATAATATCATTTTCTTCAATTTCACTTATAAAATTCTTATCTTCAATTATATTTATTATAGTTTCAATTAAATCATTTGGAATCATTGTAACAGGTTCATCATCCTCTTTACCTAAAAATATTATTCCATTATTTTTTAAATAAAAAATTGATTCAATACTTAAATTTAATAATTCTTTACTTTTAACAAACCCTTTATTTTCAACCAAATATTTAAGAACATCAATAACACTCTTATCAGTTTTTAACAATCTATCTTTTAAATTATTGATAATCTCATCTTTAATAGCTTCAGCATAATCCTTCTTTTTAAATTTAGAATATTTACCAATATCCCAATTTTCAGCGATACTATTCATATCTTCTCTAGTTGTTAATTCACATAGTTCATTAAATTTAAAATTCTTTTCAATTTTAATATTAATTTTTTTTAAAAGTAATTTCTGCTTTTCTTCCAATAATCCAAGCATATCTTGAGCTTCGCGTCCAATATTATCCATATCCAACCATCCTTCTACTTCTAATATTCTTTATTTCTATAATAATACTATACTATTATACCATAATTATTCAACTTCTAAAAATCTATTCTTGTTCTATGATTTTTTTTACTTCTCTCTTTTCTATGTAAATGCTTTTAGAAAACCCTCTTCTAAAATGTCTTATTTGATAATATTCAACTCCATCTCTTTCATATTCCAACACATCAACTCTATCACCTGATATCTCAGTTGGTTCTTTAGTATTCTTGAAATAAACTTGTACTTTATTCATTATTAATCCCCCATCAAATAAAATATTAATTCTAATCCACACTATAGAAATCCCAGTTCAATAATTAATACACCTCCGTAATTTATTGAAGCACTGACATTTCGGAACATATATAAATTAAATTTCGCATTAGTATATCTTACTATCCTAAATGTTCACTCTAATTATTATAACCCAAATTTCATAATTGTATATAATCAAAAACAACAAAGGACAAAGAACAAAGAACAGAGAACAAATTAGGTTATTTTTCTTCCTAATGTCAGAAAAAATGTATTATAGATTTTCAATAAAAAATCAATTCATCTTTTATCTTCTATCTATTTAAAAGCTTTCAGCTTTCTGAAAGCTTTCCTTATTTATTCTTTGTTCTTTGATATTTGTTCTTTCTTATTAGTCTATGGATTTATAATATGGAATTGGATACGGATTGCTATTATTCTTTTTATTCAAAAGAGCATTATAAAGAGCTGAACATAATTCTTCATAATCTATCTCTACATTTAATTTTAGATATCCATTCTCTGTTTCAAGAATATTAAATCCTAATGAAAGTGCCACATATCCTTTCATTTCCTCTTCAATTTCTTCCTCATCTTTTGCATTTACCTTGAAGATATCACTAATCTTGGCTATATCTTCATATCCAGTAAACTTGATCATAACTTTTGCTAAATCCACTCTATCAACTTTTTCATTTAATATTTCTTCAGTTATTTCCCCGTCGATTATTCCATAGAATTTTGCCATTTCTATATAATCTTTATCAGTAAGATCATAACCATTTTGTGGTGTTTCATTACCCTCATCATCACTGATATGATTTTTTTCCATTTCTTTCGAATCCGCTTTAAGCATATTATATTCTCTATTATCTTCTACAACATAAGGTCTATATCCATATGCATCAACTATTAATTTAATAACTTCTTTATTAGTAACTTCTTTATCTAGTTTAAAATCTCTAATATCCAGAAGTCCACTGTACGCTAATATTTCCAATTCCTTTTTAACTTTACTATTTTCTATTTCCTTAAAGAATGCTTCTGTATCTTCAATTATCTCTTCCCCATTGTAATTTAATATATCTCCATCAAAAGCATCAAAATCTTTGAAAGCGTATATTTCTTCATTTCCCTTAATTTCATATACCAAATTTATTTTGTTGTCTTTATTTATAAATTTTAATTGCGGTTCGTATTTATCTCTAAATTTTTTTTCTATTGCTTTTTCTGAAAGCTTCTTCTCTGGAGAAACAAATTCTCCATCTTTATACCAATATTTATCAAAATTTGTTATAGAACCATCTTTAGCATCAATACATACTCTTATACTGTTCTCATTAAAAGGAATTCCATTCTCCACTCTATTGAATGTATAATAATATCTTCTTTCCCGTGTAGGTTTGCCTTCTCTATCTGTATATATTTGTTTCTCAACATGGAAATCTAATTTTTTAACCTTATCACCATAATATTCTCCTATTATCTCTATCGCTTTTTTATATCCTTCTTCCCATGTTACTGTAGCCTCAAATTCATCCTCATCGTTATAATATCTCATTCCATTTGAATTTCTTATATGGCTATATTGATTCATAGATTTAATCTGTCCTGTCACAGAATCAATCAAAATGCCTACATTAGTTATTTTTACATACTCTTCTTTCTTCTCTTCGTTATCATCTTTATTTTGTTTAGTTATATCAATACTTGTCTTCTCATCATATGATTCTTCTTTTGAATAATCTAAATACCATATCTTTTCTTTTTCTCTATCATTAGAATCAAAATATGCATTTTGCAGTATGAATTCTTCTCCAATGTTATCTTTAATAAATTCAAGAGCTATTTTTTCAACATCACTTTGAGTTAAATTCTCATCTAATTCTTTAAACTCTTTATACTTATTCAATATTTCTTCCATCTCTTTTTCAGTCAAGTCAATCTCTTTTTTCTCATTTTCTTTATTCTCATATTGGAAGAAAGCTTTTCCACTAGTTGCCTCAATATATACTCCATTATTCAATAGAATATCATATACCAATTTAATGTTTTTTAAATTCTCTTCATCTTGGAATCTATATTTATTCTTATACTTATTGTATACTAGATTAAAATCAATGCTATCAACAAATAAATTCTCTGCTTTTGATACTGGTATAGCCTTGTCTACTTTAGGAAATTGAGCATCCTCATCCCAATTTATATTAAATCTTTTAACTTCACCAGAATACCCATCAATTGCGAAGAATATATTATTTTGTTCATAAGGAACCTCCTGATTTACTCTAACAAAGTTAAACGTATATTCACCATAATTACCATTCAACGTCAGATTATCATTTGAAGTTATAACCTCACTTGCTTTATTTTTGCATATTTCTTTCATTTTATTTAAAGCAATTTCTTTTGCTTCACTGTATGAAATACTAGGTATTTCTGAACTTTCTTTACCATAATTATATTTTGACATACTTATTAAATTATCATTACTAGCATCAATTATAGTATTAATATTAATATTTTCTTTTTCTCTTTGAAGTGACCAATTCACATTCCACAAAGATTTATCTGATATAATATTATTATTTAAATAAGCATTAGCTTTGTATTCCTCCGTAATTTCTATACCGAAAAATTCTTCTAAATATTTCTTGGATAAGTCTTTCACAATATTTTCTTTTATACCTTTATCCTGTTTTTGTGAAATTTTAGTTATCTTTACTTGTTCAGATTTTACCGTTGTATTAATATCCACTGCAAATGCATTGATAGTTATTCCTGCTATCATGGTAGCAGAAATTATAAAAGAAATAATCTTCTTTTTATTCATTTAAGCCCCTCCTATACCCATTTTATTAATATATGGGATTATTTTCTCTGTAATATATACGTACTCAAAAATAAAAAAGTTATTATCTTTTTATTATTTTATACAAATTCCAGTACAAAAATTAATTTATTCAAATAATTTAATTTTATTTTTATACAAAACATTTATTAATAAATAATAGCAAAAAAGAACAACGAACAAATCAGGTATCATTATTTGATCTTTGTTCTCTGTTCTTAATATTTATGATTCTTTATCAATTTTTCTTTCTGATACTAATTTAATACCTGTACCAAGAATATTTTGGATAATAACCTCCCCAAACTCTATTGGGGCCTCTAACTCCAAGGAATACACTAAATCATACACCTTATCCCAAAGTTCCTTTGATATTTCATCACTTGTTTTTACATGAATTTTATCAAAATACCCCATCTTTATTGGAATTTTAAATGCGAGTACTCTTTTTCCCTTTGCAAATTCTTCTTTTCCATATGCAGTACCTTTTTTACACAAATTTCCTTCCACACTTATATTTCCCTCATAGTCCTTAACCTTCAGCTCACATCCCATAGTACATCTTTTACAATAAATTATCATTTAGAAATCCCCCTACTATTCTTTAACTTCATTAACTGATATATATATTTTATCCCCACTCTTATAATCAAAAAGAGATGCTTCTGAAAGATATATCCATTTAGTCTCACTAGGGGTAAATTCTTTCATAGACTCCTTATATATCAATTTATCAGCTAAGTGAATATTTATAGTGACATTTTCTTTCCTTCTTCTAACCTTTATTTTCAATGCATAGTTTTTCTTTGCATCAATATTTACATCCTTGAGTATTATTTCTTGTGGTATTGAATATTTAATATTCTTATCATGGGTTACCTCTATGGCAAATTGATCTTCACAAGTTTCTGTTGTTAGATATCTACATACTGATTTTACACAATCCTTAACTTCTTCTCTTATACTGTCAATATAATCATGTATGTGAAGCGCATTACCACAAACAAACACCCCTTTTCTTGATGTTTGAAAATCACTATTTATAATAGGTGATTTAGTTTCAGTATTCATCTTTATGGCAGCTTTTTGTGGCAAATCATGTATAGGCTCCAATCCAACTGATAAAATCAAAGTATCACACTTAATAAATTTTTCGCTTCCTTCAATATATCTATTTTCGTCATCCACTTGCGCTATATAAACTCCTTGAAGTCTCTCAATACCATGTAAACTAATTACAGTATGTTTAAACTTTATTGGAATATTAAAATCACCAATACATCTATTATATACCTTTGCTGTCCCTCCAACATGATCTCTAAACTCAAATATTCCGAGTATATTACATCCTTCAATTTTCAATTGCCTTGCCACAACCATTCCAATGTCTCTTGAGCCTAAAACCACAACATTTTTCCCTGGTATCACTCCCTGTTCATTTATGAACCTCTGTACTGATCCAGCTGTAAAAACACCTGCAATTTTACTTCCTAAAATATTCATAGATCCTCTCGGTCTTTCCATCGCACCTGTTGTAAGTATTATAGCTCTCCCTATAATTTTCTCTATTCCTCTTTTCGAATTTACTGTAGATACTATATTTTCATCTGAAATATCATATACTGATGTATTTACCCAATACTCTATACTCAATTCCTCTATTTTCTTTACCATCTTATGGACAAATTCTGTTCCTGTCAGTTCCTTATCAAATTCTCCTGTTCCAAAACCTGAATGAATGCATTGATTTAACATTCCACCCAACTCTTTGTCTCTCTCTATAAGAAGTATACTTTCTAATCCCCTCTTTTTAGCTTGAGCCACTGCAAACATCCCTGCAGGTCCACCACCAATTACTATCAAATCGTATGTTTTCATAGACAACCCCTCCTTTTGAGAGTTATTAACTCAATATATCTTATTTTACCATAAAGATATTGATATACATCCCATAATTCTCTTAAAATAAAAAAAAAAGAAAGAACCTGATCTAATCAAGTTCTTTCTTATGGCAGGGGTAGAAGGAATCGAACCCTCGACGATGGTTTTGGAGACCATTGTTATACCGTTTAACTATACCCCTAAGGACAGAACTTAGTATATCATGAAATTATCATATATGCAACACCTTTTAATTTTTTCGCAAAATTCATAATATTATAATTATATATATTGATTATAAATCAAGTACTTGCAAGCTATCTTTTTCCGTTTCACTAACAACTTTTATCTTATTTCCTTAATTATGAGCTATATATTTTGTTGGATAATATATTACGATATGATAATATAAACTATGTATTAATTTTAATTTTTAGAGGTGTTTTATGAATTATAATTTTGAAGAAGTTCTTACTAGCATGTCTCTAGCACTTGATTTAGCAGAGATGAGTACTTTTGATGATAACCAAATTTTCGATCGTGAAACTAATATACATTATACTACAGAAAGTTTTCTGGATCACTCAAAGAAGACAACCTATATTGCTTTAGAATTATGCAAGGAATTAGAGTTGAATAAATATTTAGTAGAAGATATTTATTTAGCTTCATTAATACATGATATTGGAGCCATTGAAGCATTAGAGAAAAGCCATGCTTCGGAGGAGTTTATTTTAGGACATTGCATTACAGGATCTAATCTCTTACATGATAAAATTTTTAATAATATTTCTGAAATTATTAGAAGTCACCACGAGAACTGGGATGGTTCCGGACCTTTGAATCTTAAAGGAAATTCTATACCAATAGGTAGTCAAATTATACGATTAGCAGATATATTGGCTATTAAATTTGCTACTAATTCACAAAAAACATTTGAAAGAGATTTAATTATTTCTTGGGTTAGTTCTAAAACTAATATAGTTTTTTCAAATACAATTACAGAAGCCTTTATGAATATTGCTTCAACTGATTCCTTCTGGTTAAACTTAACTAATGTTGCTAAAATACCTAGTTTGATTAAGAACATCTCTCCAAGAATTGCAAGAACACTTACAGTGGATGAACTTGAAATAATTGCTTATATTTTTTCTCAAATAGTAGATAAAAAAAGCCCTTTTACAGCCAAGCATTCTAGGGAGATTGCTGATCTTTCCTATAAAGTTTCAAAGTACATAGGTTTTAATGAACCAAAGTGTCAAAAAATGAAGCTCGCAGGTTTATTTCACGATATTGGCAAACTTGCGATTCCTTCAAAAATTCTAAATAAAAATGATTCTCTATCAAATTCAGAGTTTAATACAGTAAAGTCTCATGCCTACTATACAAACTTAATTTTATCACCTATAACAGGATTTGATGATGTTAGAGAGTGGGCTAGTAATCACCATGAAAAACTGAATGGCACCGGATACCCAAATAAACTAATATCTAAAGATCTTTCATTAGAATCACGAATATTAGCTGTATGTGATATTTATCAAGCATTAACAGAAGATAGACCATATCGTGAAGGTTTATCTCAAGACAATGCATTTAATATTTTAAAAGAAATGGCAAGTGATAATTTAATTTGTCTAAAAGCGGTTAAACTATTACATGAAGCTTTAACTACTTTGGAGGTAAAAATATGAAGTTATTAGTTAATTCTGTAGAACAAACTTTTGATATTGGCAAACAAATAGGTGAAAAGGTTTCACCTGGAGATATTATATGTCTTGAAGGAGATTTAGGTACCGGAAAAACTCATCTAACAAAAGGTATAGCCTCCGGTTTAAGTATAGATGAACATATTACAAGTCCAACTTTCAATATTGTAAATGAATATACTGAAGGTAGATTGAAATTATACCATTTTGATGTTTATAGAGTATATGATCCAGATGAAATTGCCGCTATAGGCTTCGATGAATATATATTTAGCAATGGTGTGAGTGTTATTGAGTGGGCAAATTATATAGATGAATTAATACCTCCTTCCGCTCTTTACATAAAGATTTCTAAAGATCTTACACAAGGAGAAAATTTTAGAGAGATACAATTTCAATACTCTGATACAAGATATGATTATATAAAGGAGATTACCCTATGAAAATTTTAAGCATAGATACATCTACTCAATGCGCTTCTTGTGCATTAATAGATGATACTCGTCTGCTCGGTGAAATTACTTTTAATTATAAAAAACAACACTCAGTTATTATGATGAATATAATCCATAACCTTCTTTCTAACTGCGGTTTAACATTACAGGATGTAGATGGCTTTGTTGTTTCTAAAGGCCCTGGTTCTTTTACCGGTCTAAGAATTGGAATGTCCACTATAAAAGGATTAAGTCATGGTTCAAAAAAACCATTCGTTAGTATTTCAACTTTAGATTCACTTGCATTTAACCTTTCTCATAGCAATGGAATAATCTGCTCAATAATAGACGCTCTTAGAGATAATGTTTATTATGGAATATACAGATTCGATTCTCATGGGAACATGATAAAAATTGAAGATGTATCAAGATCATCGCTCGATACTCTTCTACAAAAACTTAATTCTCATGAAGATAAAGTAACTTTCATCGGTGATTGCACTGAGAAATTTAAGGAAAGGATCCTTAATTCAAGCCAAAACTTTGTTATTGCGTCAAACAATAACAATATAGTTAGAGCATCCTCTTTAGCATTCATAGGGCGTGAGTTTTTAGAAAAAGGAGCTTATGATAATTTATATGATAGTTCACCTATTTACCTTATAAAATCTCAAGCCGAAAGAGAATACGAAGAAAAAATTGGAAGTGAAATTTTATGAATAATATAATTGTTTCAGAAATGAAATTAGAACATATTGATGAAGTATACAATATTTTTATTAATAGTCTTAAAGTAAAGTGGTCTATTGAAGATTTTAAAAAAGAATTGGAAAATAGACTTGCAAAATATTTTGTGGCTTTACAAAATGGTAAAGTAGTGGGTTTTGGTGGAATGTGGGTTATTTTAGATGAAGCACATATAACCAATGTAGCCGTACACCCTAATCACCGCCGCAGCGGAATTGGAATTTCAATATTTAAAGAAATGTACAAATTCTGTGCCGATAATAATATTATAGGTATTACTTTAGAGGTTAGAGAAAATAATTTAGTTGCTCAAAACTTCTATAAAAATTTAGGCTTCTCAGTTGAAGGCAGACGAAAAAGATATTACCAGGATACTGGGGAAGATGCAATAATTATGTGGAACAGGGCTTTAAAAGCATAGTTGAGAGTTGAGAACGCAGGATGGTTCTGTCTTAAGACAGAACCTATATTTTATTGGTTATAAAACAATAGGTTCTTACTCGTTTCTCTTTGGTGAAACATTGTACTTGAAATACAATATTTTATTCAAAGATAAAATCAGTAAAAACCTATTGTCTAAAGACCTATAAGATGTAGTTTCTGCTCAAAGAGCAGAAATAACCTTCGTTCTCCACTCTCAACTCTCAACTTGTTTTTATATTTGTACCGCTTTGCTCGCTTCTCTTCTCAAAAACACAGCTATTGGCTTATAAACTAAAACTGTAACAAAGGAAGTAATTATTCCTTTAATAATATTGAAAGGCACTATAGCTAAAAGTATATATCCCCAAAAATTCTTAATTGCTGGGTTAACTGCTCTTCCAACTTCAACAAATGCATTCATATCCCATCCCATTACCTTTGAATATAGTGGTAATAAAATATAATAGTTTGTTAATGCTCCTACAATAGCCATAAATATAGTTCCAATCACTAGACCTATAATTGCACCTTTCATTGTTCTCTTTCTTTTATAGATAACTGATGCAACTCCTACTAAAGATGCTCCTACAATAAAGTTAGCAAACTCTCCTACCCATAAAGTTTGACCAGCCATAAGCCCATGTATAATATTTTTTACTAATACAACTAATACTCCCGCTACTGGACCAAATGCAAATCCGCCTATAAGCGCAGGTACATCACTTATATCAATTTTAAGAAACTCTGGAAAAAATATTGTTAGCGGAAAATCAATAAGCTGTAATATTACAGCCATAGCTGCTAAAATTGAAACCTTCATTAAAACACTTAAACTCATTTTTCTCATAAAAAAACCTCCCCTAATAAGATTTAACCCTTCAAGGAAGAAAAAAAGCCCGACAAATAAATGTCAGGGCGTTAGCTTCTATTTCTTCTCTCTTCTTTCATCCAGACTATAACTGTCGGCTTCGGATTTTAACCGAATCAACCAAAACACTTGGCTCGCGGGCTTTACCGCCGGTGGGGAATCACACCCCGCCCTGAAGAGTATTTAATTAACTTTATTATACAATAAAATTTTTCAATCTGCAATGAAAAATCCAGACAAGCAAAATATACTTTTAAAAGAAGTTGAGAGTTGAGAACGACGGATGGTTCTGACTAAAGTCAGAACCTACATTTTATCATTCTTTAGAACAAGATATTATAACTCAGTTTATATAAATATAAACTATTGTATTTCAAGTACAATGTTTCATCACAGATGAAACGAGTAAAACCGCTTTGTCCAAGTACCAATAATACTAAAATTTCTCAGAGAGAAATGTCCATCGTTCTCAATTCTCCATTCTCCACTCTCCACTTCTTTTTATACCTCTTTCATTGTAAGTCCAATTCTTTTCCTCTTATGATCTATCTCTGTTATTTTAACAGTAACCACATCTCCAACCTTCACAATATCTGATGGGTGTTTAACAAACTTGTCTGCCAACTGACTAATATGTACAAGTCCATCAACGTGTACACCAATATCAATAAAAGCTCCAAAATCAGCCACATTCCTTACCGTTCCTTGAAGCGTCATCCCTTGTTCAAGATGCTCCATTTCCACTATTCCTGTTTTAAATATAGGTTTAGGTAGTTCTTCTCTTGGATCTCTTCCCGGTTTCTTCAATTCATTAATTATATCCTTTAAAGTTAATTCTCCTAATCCACATTCTTCAGCTAATTTATTAATACCATATTCTTTAACTTTTTCTTCAATATTACCTAAATTTCCACTCTTAAGATCTTCAACACTATATTGTAGTTTCTCAAGCATAACTTTAGCACCTGCATAAGATTCCGGATGCACCGCTGTGTTATCAAGAGGATCTTTACTTTCTCTAACCCTTAAGAATCCAGCACATTGTTCAAACGCTTTATCGCCTAATCTTTTAACTTTTTTCAGTTCCTTTCTTGATGTGAACTTACCATTCTCTTCTCTATATTTAACTATATTTTCAGCTATAGTAGAATTAACTCCTGATATATATGCTAAAAGGGAAGGTGTAGCTATATTTAAATCAACGCCTACACTATTAACACTGTCTTCAACAACTCCTGTTAAAGATTCTTCTAATTTCTTTTGAGTCACATCGTGTTGATATTGTCCTACGCCTAAAGATTTAGGATCTATTTTAACTAGTTCAACCATTGGATCCATCAATCTTCTAGCAATAGAAATTGCTCCTCTTATGGATACATCAATATCAGGGTATTCTTTTGTAGCTAATTTTGAAGCAGAGTATACAGATGCTCCAGCCTCAGAAACAATAACATAATATAAATCTCTTAAATTATTTTCGCTTATCATCTGTGATATAAGTTCCTCAGATTCTCTACAAGCGGTTCCATTTCCTAAAGATATAATATCTACATTATGGTCTTTGCATAGCTTACAAAGCTTACTCTTGGCTTTCTCTTTATCATTATTAGGCATTGTTGCATATAAAGTATCAATAGCAACAACTTTCCCTGTTTCATCTAGTATAGCAATCTTACACCCTGTTCTAAAGCCAGGGTCATATCCCAGTACTCTTTTTCCCTTTATTGGTGGTTGCATAAGTAATGGCTTTAAATTATTTTTAAATACATCTATAGCTGAGTTCTCAGCTTTTTCCGTAAGTTCAGCTCGTATTTCACGTTCCACAGAAGGGTAGATTAATCTTTTTAGAGAATCCTTAATAGAATTATCAATGTACACATCCGTTTGTATATTCCCTTTTAATAACTTATTTTGCAAATAGGTTATTATCTTCTCTGTTTCTGAAACAATTTTAACTGAAAGGATTTTATCTTTTTCCCCTCTATTTATTGCTAAAACTCGATGCGATGGTATATTCTTAACTTTCTCTGTATATGAGTAATACATCTCATAAATACCTTTCTCATCTTCCCCTTTAGCAACCTTTGTAGTTTCTATTAACCCCTCACTTCTCAGAATATCCCTTATCCATTTTCTATAAAGAGCTTCATCTGAAATAATTTCACTAATTATATCCTCTGCTCCCTTTAGTGCTTCTTCTGAAGAATCTACTTGTAACTTTGGATCACTCTGCTCATTAATATTTATGAAACCTTCTGCAAAAGTTTTTATATCCCCACTAAATTCACCACTTAAAATAGCTTCTGCTAGTGGCTTTAATCCTTTCTCTACAGCAGCAATAGCTCTTGTTCTCTTTTTTTGTTTAAATGGTCTATATACATCTTCTACCTCCGTCAACGTTTTGCACATAATTACACTTTTTCTTATTTCTTCCGTCAACTTTTCTTGTTCATCTATACTTTTTATTACTGCCTCTTTTCGTTCTTCTAGGTTCTTAAGATACTGTAGACGTTCATAAAAATCCCTTAATACTTCATCACTCATACCACCAGTTCGTTCTTTTCTATAACGTGCTATAAATGGTACAGTATTCCCTTCATCTAACATTTCAATTATATTAGTAATAATCTTGCTATCTAATCCAAATTCACTCTTTAGAATATTTATAATCTTCTCCATTAGAACTTACTCCTCCTATTTCTTCTGCCCTCTCAATAATCCAATAATAAAATCGTCTAAATCTCCGTCCATAACTCCATTAATATTCGCAGTTTCAACTCCTGTTCTATGATCCTTAACAAGATTATATGGATGGAATACATATGATCTAATCTGGCTTCCCCATCCAATATCTTTTAAGTCTCCTGTTAAATCTTCAATTTTTTCTTTATGCGCTCTCTCTTTTAATTCAACAAGCTTTGCTTTAAGCATCTTCATAGCCATATCTTTATTTGTATGTTGACTTCTCTCATTCTGGCATTGAACAACTATTCCAGTTGGAATATGCGTTATTCTAATTGCCGAATCTGTTGTATTAACATGCTGCCCCCCAGCACCACCTGATCTATAGGTATCTATCCTTAAATCATCACTATTTATTTCAATATCTTGATCTTTTGTAAGTTCAGGTAGAACCTCACATGAAGCAAATGAAGTTTGTCTTTTTCCATTTGAATTATACGGAGATATTCTAACCAATCTATGAACACCCTTTTCTGCCTTTAAGTATCCATAAGCATATGAACCTGTAACCTTAATAGTTACTGCCTTTATTCCCGCTTCTGTATCTGGTACATAATCTAATACTTCAATTTTATAATCATGAGATTCACACCATCTACTATACATTCTGTAAAGCATTTCAGTCCAATCTTGAGCATCATTTCCTCCAGCCCCTGTATGCAAAGAAAAGATGGCATTATTCTTATCATATTCACCATTTAGTAATATTTCAACCTTAAATGATTCAATAATTCCCTCTAATCTTTTAAACTCACTTTTAATCTCAGTCATTGAAGATTCATCATCTTCCTCTATGCTCATTTCTATAAGCATAATTAACTCTTCATGAGCTAATTGTAAGCTTCTAAATTTATCTATCCTATCTTTTAATCCTTTTGCTTCCATAGTAATCTCACTAGCTGCTTGAGCATCATTCCAGAAATCTGATTCCTGCATCGCCCCTTCTAGCTCTTTAACCCTTAATTCTAGTTTAGCAATGTCAAAGTGAAACCCTCACTTCGTCTATAGATTTACTCATGGCAATTGTTTCATTTAGCATTTCTTCAAGTTTTATTACCACATTATTCACTCCTCAATATTTTTTAGAAATATAGATATAACCAATCCATAGGATTGGTTATATGTTAACTTTTATTTAAGCTCTTCCACAACAGTTTTTATACTTTCTTCCTGATCCACATGAACAATCATCATTTCTTCCAGGTGTTTTATCCTTCTTAACAGGTTGTTTCTTAACAGTATCATCTTTAGCTGCATTAGTTCCTGTCTCTTTTGCTACTCTTTCTCTTTCAATAGCAGCATTTATTGAGATATGATATAAATATTTGATAGTATCAACTTTGATATTCCATATCATCTCTTCAAACATATCACTACCTTCAAACTGATATGCTTGAACTGGATCTTGCTGTCTGTAGGCTCTTAATCCAATTCCTTGTCTTAAATGATCCATATCATCAATATGAGCCATCCACTTAGTATCTACCACCTTAAGAAGAATTACTCTTTCTGCTTCTCTCACTTCATCCTTCAACAACTCTTCAAGTTCTCTATATTTTTCCTTTGCAATAGCAATAAGTTTTTCCTTCAACTCTTCCTTAGAAAGCTTAATTGCATCTTCTAATTTAATTTCATTCCTAGGCAAATAAATTTCTTCTAAAAATGCTAACAACTTGTGAGTATCATCATTTTGAGTTTCTTCTAATCCCGACATATGTTTATCTACAGATTCTGATACAACTTCTTCAATCATGTCTTGAATCTGTCCTTGTAAATCCTCGCCATCTAAAACTTTTCCTCTTTGAGAGTAAATAATTTCTCTCTGCTTATTCATAACATCATCATATTGAAGAACATTTTTTCTCACATCGAAGTTATTTCCTTCAACCTTCTTCTGTGCCCCTTCAATAGCTTTTGTAACCATACCAGCTTCAATAGGCTCATCTTCTGGTAATCCAAGTTTATCTACCATACCTTTAAATCTATCTGAAGTAAATATTCTCATAAGATCATCTTCCAGTGATATATAGAACCTTGAATAACCTTCATCACCTTGACGTCCTGAACGCCCTCTCAATTGGTTATCTATACGTCTTGATTCGTGTCTTGCAGTACCAATTACCTTAAGACCACCAACTTCTTTAACACCTTCTCCAAGTTTAATATCAGTACCACGTCCTGCCATATTTGTAGCAATAGTAACAGCACCCATTTCTCCAGCAAGTGCTACAATTTCCGCTTCCTGTTCATGATATTTAGCATTAAGCACCTGATGTTTAATACCTTTTCTCTTTAACATCTCTGAAATAAGTTCTGAAATTTCTATACTTACAGTACCAACAAGAACTGGTTGCCCCTTTTGATGGCTTTCTATAATATCTTTAACTATAGCATTATATTTTCCTCGTTCACTTTTATAAACAAAGTCATTTGCATCTATTCTTGCAATTGGTTTATTGGTTGGAATTACTATTACATCCAAACCATAAATTTCTCTAAATTCAGTTTCCTCTGTTAGAGCTGTACCCGTCATCCCTGATAACTTATTATACATCCTAAAGTAATTCTGGAATGTTATAGTCGCTAGAGTTTTAGATTCTTTTTCTACCTTAACTCTCTCTTTAGCTTCTATAGCTTGATGAAGACCATCACTGTATCTTCTACCTTCCATAAGTCTACCTGTAAATTCATCAACTATTAAAATTTCTCCATCTTTAACAACATAATCTTTTTCTCTTTTCATTAAGAAATGTGCTTTTAATCCTTGAACTACGTGATGCTGATAATGCATATTCTCAGGATCCGCATAGTTTTCAAGTTTAAAGAAAGATTCTGCCTTCTCTACCCCTGAATCAGTAAGGATAACTGAGTGCCCCTTCTCATCCACCTCGTAATCTTGATTTGTAAGACCCATAACAAAGAAATTTGCAATTTTATATAATTCTGTAGACTTTTCACCTTCTCCAGATATAATAAGAGGAGTTCTAGCCTCATCTATTAAAATGGAGTCTACCTCATCCACAATACAGTAGTTCAATTTTCTTTGAACACGTTCTTCTTTATATATAACCATATTATCTCTTAAATAATCGAATCCAAATTCATTGTTTGTTCCATAAGTAACATCACAATTATAAGCTTCTCTTCTCTCTGTTTTATCTAAGGAATGCATTATACATCCAACTGTTAACCCTAAGAACTCGTGTATCTTACCCATTTCCTCAGACTGCACTTTAGCTAGATACTCATTAACTGTAATTACATGAACACCATCTTTGGATAATCCATTTAAATAAGTTGGAAGAGTTGCAGTAAGAGTTTTTCCTTCACCTGTTTTCATTTCCGCGATTCTTCCTTGGTGAAGAATAATTCCTCCAATTAATTGCACTCTAAAATGTTTTTGTCCAATAGTTCTAAAAGCCGCTTCTCTAACTACAGCAAAAGCCTCTGGAAGTATATCATCTAAAGTCTCTCCTTTTGAAAGTCTCTCTCTAAATTCAACTGTTTTCCCCTTAAGTTCATCCTCTGAGAGTTTCTGCATTTCCTCGTCTAGACTTTCTATTTTTTCTACCAAAGGCATTATTTGCTTTATCTGTCTTTGGCTATACGTACCGAACATTTTCTCTAAAAGTTTCATAATTTATTCATCCTCACCTATATATATTTAATAGAATATCCCTATAATACTTATACTTATAAAATTATAACATTTATTTGATTACCCTTCAACTTTTTAAAAAATCCTTTTAATATATGTAACATATGCTGAATTCACACCTTATATGTATTAAACCTATATATAGTCGTTGTTATACCACATTTTATAAATATTTGCAATATATAAAAAACACATCATTTACTATATATTATTTGACGAATTTTTGACGGCAAAAGATATTTAAACAAAATAAAAGCACCTAGTACAGTTTGACGGCTCACTAAGTGCTTCACAAAAGTTATTGGTTGTAAATAACCCTGTATTTATTATACCTTAATACAGAGCAATTTATCAACCTTCTAAATAAAACTAAGGAGGTTTTTTATGTATAATTTTACCTTTACACAAAAAGAAAAGAATCTATTTAATGCATACAAAAGAGAAAAATCTAAAATCAAAGACATGAGTATTTATGAACACTTATTATATATGCTTAATAATGCAGTTACTAAAGAGATTATTACTGGTACTGCTCTTAAAGGAAAAGGCTATAAAGAGATTCTTAAATTCCTTAACTTCAAACAAACTAACAAGATCACAGAGAACGAATTAAGAAGCTCTTTAAGTAGATTAGAGAGTTACAATCTAATTAAAATCAAAAAAAATGAAACAAATGAATATGAGTTTGCAAGGTATTTTGATTGTGGAGAAAATATGGATAATTCAATTGAACACCCTATTGAACACCCAAATTCACACCCCTTACAATCTAGTGAATGTATTGATATAAGCGAGATTGAGGATAGTGAAAGTTGCACAAACTTACAAACTACAGAAAAAAAGATTAAAGATATAGATAATAAAAGCACAACCGAGGTTTGTGCAACCAATTCAAATTTACTCTCTAGGGATAATATAAAATTCATTGGTGACCACTTACCTAAAGTTGAATCTTGGTCTGAAATCTCAAGTGATCTAGAAGAAGCCTTTAGAGTTGCTAAAGTGAGAAGTAAGAAAATCAAATCTGAGGTAATAGATAAGCTTGAAAGAAACCTCACCAACATTACAAAGAAATTTGCATTTAATTACATACTCAAAACTGTAATTCAAGTTAAAGGGCATTATGAAGCTTTGAGAGAGAAATATAAGGCTATTATGTTTAACAATACCAGCAAGAAAAAATCTAGTTTTAATAACTTTGAACAGAGAAATTATGATTTTAAAGAGCTAGAAAAACAATTATTAGGATGGAGTAATTAGGGAGGTAGTTAGAATGAATGTAAAAGTTTTTTGTCATAGTAGTAATTTAAAGAATTATGTTACTAAAGAAGTTGATTTAAATAAGCTTAATTCAATTATTCCACATGCAGATAAAATAGATGGTTTATATGTAAGTAGTTTAAGAAAATTAGGTGAATTGCAAATTAAGGTTTATGATGAAGTTTCTTATTTATGTCTTGTTATTATGTTAAATAATGAAATGATTTATGGTAAAGGATATTATTTCAAAAGTGATGATGAGATTGAATTAGTAGGTGATAAAATCTATGAAGTAATTCAAGGTCTTAGTTCATAAAATAAAGCTATTAGATATTAGTACTTATTTTAAGTTGACACATATGACATTTAACTACCCTTGAGGTAGTGTACATATGAATATATTTCATATGAATTTCAAACAAACGGAGGAATTAAAATGTTAAATGTATCAACAAAAGCTAAGAAAGGTAAGTCACGCAAGAAAAGTTCAATCATTAAAAACTATTTAGGAATGTTCATACTTGCAGCAATCTATTATTTTTCAGTGTATGGTTTTAATTTCAATCTCAAGGAAGTTAGAATGAACGACTTCATGCTTTTCTCATTTGTAACGTTAGGCTTTATAATCTCTATAGGTTTAACTATCTTTAAAATTGTTTGCAATGCTATAAAAAAATTCATAGACACCAAAGTAAGCTTACTAGGAGGTAGTTGTATAGATTCGTCACTTACAAGCTTAAAATTCAAAGATATGATGAAGAAAGGTGAAATGACTAGAGAGCAAACTCTATCTTTTAAGAATCAACTAAAGGAGTTGTTAACAGCATCACAAAAAAAGAAATACTCAAAATATGAGTTTCAAAATGATGCTCACGAGATTTATTTTTTAATTAAAAATAAGAGATTGAAGTCAAGCGATCACATGAGATTACTTAAGCAACTTGAACAATTCCAAAAAGAGAGAAAGCAGCTTGAAGGAAATAAAATTATTTATCTTAACCCACAAACTGCAAAGTAATCACAATAATTGATTATTAGAAATATAGCTACCATACTATATTAAATCAATTATTTCTGAGGGGAATAACAATGACGACCATATCATTTTTAGTTATTCTCTCTCAGAATCTCTTACATATATTATTAACAATTTTAAAGGAGAATATTCATGTTAATAGAAATTGGTTTAGGAATTGGAGCATATGCATTGTACAAATACTTAGATAAGAATTCATATTTATTTGAACAACAAAAGGAATGGAATCAATTAATTACAGACAATAAACTAGAAGATTATAAGCTTCTCTCATCAACTAAAGAAGATTATGGGTATAAATACATTATAAATATTAAGGGTTTATCCATAAGCAAATTAGAGAAGATAAAGGATAAGTTAGAAAGTCATTTTAATGCTACAGTTTATATTGAACAATCGGATAAAAATAAAAGTGTAGCAATAGTCTCAGTGATAACTAAAAAGTTTGATGATAATGTACGATTTAAACCTATCAAATGCAAACCCTACGAACTCTATTTGGGTAAAACATACCAGTATAAGGATATAATTGTCTCAATGAAAGACAGTCCTCATTTATTGTATACAGGCATAAACAATAGCGGGAAGACTTATTGTGTTCTTACTGCTCTTACTAATTTAGTTTACTGGCATACTAAGAGAGATATTGAGTTATATTTAGCTCAAGTAAGTGCTAAGAAAGACCTCAGAAAGTTTAAGGATACTGAAATGACACGAGGGTATGGAGAAACTATGGAAGATTCTTATAAAATATTCTCTCATTTATACAATATGATGGTGAAAAGAAATGAAATTTTCAGTAATGTAAAAGGTGAATATATTGATACTATTTATGATTACAATAAGCTGTTTCCTAAAAAGAAAATGAGAATTTGTTATCTTGCAATGGATGAGTTTACATCTTATATGAATGATAACTTAGATTCCAAAAAAGATGCTAAGTTAAAAAAGAAGTGTCTTGATCTATTGCTTAAAATTATTCAACAAGGAAGAAGTGTTGGAATCTATGTACTAACATCTTTACAGAGAAGTGATAGAGAATCATTAAAACCTCGCCAAAAGGCTCAATTCAACGTAACTGTATCATTTAAGCAGCCTAATCTAGCAAGTTCTCTTACCACATGCGATAGTGATAAAGCTTACTATTTAAAGCGTAGAGAAGCCATAGTTCAAGCTGATAGTGAATATTTAATTAAAACCTTATACCTGGATAATCAAATGATTGCTGACTTTATTAAAGAAAAATTAGATATGACTCATAGTAACTATATTAAATCCAAAAGAGACCAGGTGCAAACCAAAGAATACATTCCTCCAAAAGTTAGCAGAAGAATCGAAGGTAAAAATGCTAAGACCAAAAGATTAAAAAATCACAGGATTGAAGAGAAGGAAATTAATAAAATTACTAACACCAATAACGAATTAATATTTTAGGAGCTTGCTATGTACCTTAAAAAGCGTGATAGAGAGATTCTACAGTTCATTCAAGACTATAAGTCTATAACAGTTAATATTTGCTCTAAGATTCATTTTAAAAAGTCTAGATACAATTATATTGAAGCTTCACGCAGACTTAAGATTATGCATAAAAATGGAGTTATTAAAAGAACCAGGAGTAAACACACATCAGAATTTATATACTATTTAAACAAACCTTTAACAACTCACGATATTCACATTTTGGAAGTATATGCAGAGTTGATTTACAATGGATTTGAAATATTAACATTTGAACAACAAAGACCATTCCTAGATGAAAAATACTTTGTAGATGGATTTATAGAATTTACCACCCCTTTAAAAAACGGACAAAAACAACACCATGCGCTTTTGTATGAAATTGATATGTCCCATGCATCTGAATATTACAGAACAGTAGAGATTTACGAGAGCTATGAGATGCAGCATTATTTTAAACAAAAATACAATACCAATAAAGAAAAGTTTCCAGTATTTTTGATAGCATCATATGTTGTCCCAAGTAATCCAGAATACCATGAAGAGTTTAAAATACAATATACGGATTTTAATTTAGATGGATTGATCCATAAGGTTATGTTATCATAGCCTTATTTTTTATACTTTAAATTTGAATATCACTTTGTATATTAATTTGTATATTAATTAGTTAATACAAATATACAAATTAGACCTTATAAACATTGATATAGAGCCAATTTAGGAGACGAATAAAGGAGTGAGAGTATCGAACGAAATGTGAAATATTATTATGCTGCTTGTCTAAAGTTATAATAGAAAGAGAGGACAAACTCAATGCCGGTCCCCTCTTGTGCTACAATTTCCATCCATCGGTATCTCCTTGATCAATATTATTTCTCCAGCCTCCTGTGTTTCCTGGGTCAACTCTTTTATCCCAAGGATTATCTTCGTCTGCTATTAAGTATAATTTTTTAATCATAATCACTTACCTCCGTATCTTTATTATTTACCATGGGTCTGGGTCATCTGGGTCTATACTATTGTCATCCTCTTCATCAAAACTCCATCCACCTGGGTCAGTACCACTTTTTTCTGCTTTTTCATTCTTATACTCTTTTATTATTTCCTTAGCTTTTTCAATATCTTCATTCTCCAGTGCAACCTCTAACTTCTCAAGAAATGTATTCGGTTCATATCCTGGTCTAGTTCCGCTACCATCATCTGTCATTATATTAACCCTCCTGTTTTTATAATTATCACTAACTATCTAAATTCAACATTTCTTTCAAAATTCCTCCAAAAAGAAATAAGGGAGTAGATTGATTCTTCCCCCTTTAAATAGATGCCGAAATTAAAAGTGCTGCAACAATTACTAAAAATAAAGATATTAATAATTCAACTCCTATATTGCTTCTTTTCTTCACATAATCACCTCATTTTGATTATGTCCACTTTTTCAGAAAATAAAATAAGAGAGGATGTTATTCCTCTCCTTGATAATGAGTAATGGAGTTATTTTATGTCTTATTAAACGATTAAATTTTTCTTTTATATTTTCATTTTTATTTGTTATATGAATATTAAATGATTCCCTGGTGCATAGCACCAAGGAATCACATTATGGTCTATCCTAATACCAAATCATCCTTAGCAACTGAAAGATAATCTATTAAATATTCTATCTTACCTTCAACAGTTTCTACATCTGCATTTGAAAACATATTAGCTTCTTCCATATCTTCATTATCCATAAGATGTTCTAATACATCCCAATACTCAACTATACGATCAATGTCTTCTTGCTCAAGTCTATCTCGCTCCTTTAACTCCTTAACTGAAAAATAATAATTTCCATTGTTTAAACTTAATTCTTTCATTGTAATATTCCCCTTTTTATTTTATTTATAACTTTCAAATGCATCCTTTATACTTCTAGGTATTTCAGCGTATTTTGCTGTTCTAGACCCTGCACCACTACCTACAAATACATATAATTTCCCATCTTTCTCATAACAATATCCCATACCATAATATTTACCATCTTCATCAAATAGTTTAGCAAATGGTTTACACTCTAGATATTTAGCAACATCATAAACAGTGTTACAATTTTTACCATTGTTATATCCTAGCTCTAACTCTGTATCTTTCCATTCTAAGTTATTCCATTCTTCTTTTGTCAAACTAGTAATTCCTTTTAATTCTGCATCATAGAAAACTGTTCCGATATTGTTTCTTAAATAATGTTTTAATAAGTATTCTACTGTTGTATCTAATGCTGTAGCTAGTTTGTAAAGAGTATCCGCTTTAGCACCTTTTAGATCATTTATTTCAGCTTCTAATTTATGAATTGTAGATGCTGGAACTCCACTTTTAGCTGCTAATTCAGGTCTAGTCAGGTTTTTTTCTTTTCTTAATTTTAATAGATTATTCATTCTTCATATCCCCTTTTCAATTATCTTATATACTAATTATATCCTATACAAGATATCCTGTCAAGGATAATTTATAAATATTTTGAATTTTCTTTTTATGAATTTAAATTAAGAAAATGAGCCTTAACAATGAGGCTCTCTACGTCACAATATGAATAAATTAATCATTCTTAAATTCTATATTTTCTATGCAAAAATCAATCATCATATTTATTAATTCATTTCTATTATAATTTGTTTTTTTAGCAATTTTATCGATTTTGTCTTTTTTAGATTCCATCATATATATTGGGAATGATACCTTTTTATCTTTAACTTCTCGTTTTTTTCCTATAACAAATTTACTAACTACTTGTTCAGTATCATTAGTAGTATTATCTTTCATTTTCTTATCGCCATCATTTGTATTGAGATTACCCTTAATGCTTTTTTTAAAGTCCATTGTCATATTAATACCCACCCTTCATATTAATGTTAGTTTTAGCATTTAGTATCAATATCCAATATTAATATTAGATATTGATACGATTCCTAATCTCATTATACAATATTTCATAAGGTTTAGAGTGTTTTTTATCATATTCTTGTATAGTTTGCCCCATTGCTGATGCTTCTTTATATCTAATAGAATCATATATGATTGTTTCAAATAGTTTCTCGTTTAATTCCTCTTCGCATACTTCTTTAAACTGTCTACCAAATACAGTTCTTCTTTCAAATCTATTACGTAGTATTCCAAGTAATTTTATTTTTGTATTTAGTGCATTATCCACCATATCCTCTACTAATATATTAACCATGCTAAGACCTTGTAACGCAGAAGGTGAATTATCAATCACTTCAATATAATAATTAGACATTGCCATTGCGTTAGTTGTCATTAATCCTAAAAATGGACTATTATCAATTAAGATAAAATCATATTTGCTTTTATTAAAATTTGAGAATTTATTAAGTAATATAGATTCTCTCGTCATTTTATTATGCAGCTGCCTTTCTAAAATTGCAGATTCGATACTATTAGGTATAATATCAATATTGTCATTGTATTTCACAATACAATCCTCTACTCTAACTTTTGAATTACTATATAGATCATACATGCTGTACTCATTAGAAACATTTAAAATTTGACTTAAATTCCCCTGACTGTCATTATCTAATAATAAAACTTTATGTCCCTGTTGTGCCATTTGTCCCGCTACGTTAACACATGACATACTTTTCCCAACTCCACCTTTAACATTAATGAACGATATTACATTTGACATAAGTTGCATCCCCCTTTGGATATTATTTATTGAGTAATATTACCAATTCCAACTAATATTATTATATCATACTTATATTAAATATCAATACTTAATATTAATATTTAATATTAATATCTAATATAAATATTTATATTGTCTTGTTCTGAATGTGTTTAACACAATAAAAAAAGACCAGTACTAGGATAATCCCAGTACTGGTTATATTAAATACTATTATTAAGTTGTCCATCATCTGCTAAATCTTTTGCTTTATTATATAGATAATGAATAATATTTCTTAATTTTTCCTCTGATATAAATACTAACCATGATTTAGGTAACAACTTATATAGTTTTTTAACTACCCATTCCTCTTGCTCTTTTCCACTCTTAAGTACTGCATCCTTTGCCATCTTCTTAGCAGCTAACATCACTTTAAAAGTTTCCTGTTTAAACCTCTGCCATTCAAATATTGCATATAATGCAATAGCTCCAATGATTATTAATACAAATCTCCATTCATATAATCCACTTAAAATATTATTCATTATATCTCCACCTCTTTCATTTTTTTAAACGCCTCTCTTGTTCTTGTCCCTATAATTCCGTCCTCTACTAATACCTTGTTTCTATCATCTTTAAACCCTTGTAAATTGAGAAATTTCTGCAATTCTAAGATATTTAAATTAATATCTTCAAGAAACATTTCCGCTTCTTCTTTTCTTCTACGAACCAATCCAGCGAGTACCTTCCCCCCACCCTTATTCCATCTTGAAAAGTTCTCAGTAATTATATCTTTATCTCTAATACCCCTTACAACATTTTTATACAGAGTAGAACTAAATAAACCAGAAACACCACAATTATATGCAAATGATACTAATGAATCAAACTCATTTTGTTTTAATTTAACACCTTTTTTATCTAAATCTCTCTTAATCGGTAAAGCATATTTTTCATTTAAAAGTTTTTCAAGCATTTCACTTGCCTGTTGCTCTGTAACACTTGTAAGTCCTTGAATTTCCTTACCTGTCATTCCATATCCTAAGGTTTTAACACCTGCAGGACACCTGTACGGTTTAGAGTAAAATCCTTCAAATTTTTTAACAAATTCTAAACATTTTTTACTAATTTCCATTAATTCCACCTACCCTAAAAAATTATTTATTAACAATGTTATTGTTACTGTTACAATTGCTGTTATTGCTGCTGCTATTACTAGATCAAATCTCTTGCTCGGTTTTTGCTTAATTTCATCTATGTCTTTTTCAATTTTATTTACTTTTTGTGTAGTACCTTTGCTCTCTTGAGCAATGAGCATTATATTTGTATTCATTTCATGTAACAATTCAGTTCGTTCCTCTACATTATCTAATCTATGAGAGTTACTTTTACTCCTTTGCTCATTTTCAGTTACTTTCTGTATATATTTTTCATCCACTTATCTCACCTTCCTTTAAAAGCTATGCTAAGAATTTTCTGTACTGCTGCTTAATTGTTTCATTATCCAATTTACTATAAATCTGTGTTGTTGCTGGGTTCTAACATATCCCTAACTTTTAATTGTTCTATATCAGGATGCATTAAAGTTAGTTTACCAATAATTCTTATCGTAAGTTCTTCATTTAACACTTTATGTCCTCCTAAAAATGGCTATAAAAAATACACCTTCTTGGGTGCGTTATTCTTACATATCAAATACAGTTAGTTGTTTAAATGGTCTGTCTAGTTTTATAATTCTGATGCTTTCATCAATCAAATTTAATGAATTTACTAATGTTTCTATAGGTATATCTTCCCACTTATTCGCATTAAGCTTTAAGAGTACTCTTTCTTTAATCAACTCATATTCATCATTAGCCTTTTTAATACCAAGCCTTTTTTTAATATAATGACTTATTTTATATTTTTCAACATGAGCTGGTCTATAATAATTAGAACATTTTTCTTCTATTTCATTAACTTTTTGTGTAACTATATCGTTTACTAAAGTCTCCATTTGCACTCTCATTTCTGAAAGCACATTTTGAGGATTTGAAACAAGATAAGATCCTGTTTTTCTTATAGATGGTATAACCTTTATAGCAAGCCACTTTTGAAATTCTTGAGCAGTTTTATTACTTGCTTTCATGCCTAAGATATAAAAAACACTTTCAGGTATATAATCACCCATACCCACTTGTGGGCATGAATCTAATTCATTTATAAATTTGTTTATTCTTTCCCACCTTATAGTTTCATTACCACTTTGAGCAATTCTTGTCCAACCAAACCCTCTTGCTGCATCTTCAGCATTAATCAAAATACCTCCATCTTCATTTCCAATAGTTCTAACTTTTAATTTTAAATCTTTATTTTCAAATAATTGTATTGCTTTCATTTTAATCTCTCCGTTTAATTTTTATATTTTTCTGCTTAAAAAAGAGCAATAAAAAAGACTTTTTTAAAAGTCCTGGATTATTGCTCTTTATATTTCACTATTCTGTTGTAGCCTTACTATTAATTATTTCTTGTTTCTGTTCTTCGGTGATCCACCCAAATACAACTGCTCTATCTAATCCAGCATCACTCATTCCAGCTAGATATAATCTTTTCACTCTTTCAAACATTAAACAAGTCCTCCTTCAAGCATTTGTAATGTCAATGTATCTATAGTTTCATTTAACTTTGTTATAGCTTCATCCTTCTTTTTTAACTCACTAACAAATAATTCTGTAATTCCTGCGGCTCCTTTTTCAATACACCATGCTTCTAATTCTTCTAAACTTTCAAACTTTCTATTCATATACATTCACCTCTTTAATTATTTTAATGCTTGTATTTCTTTTGTAATTAAATAAAATGCATCCCATATATTATTAATCTGGTCCGCATTTGTTTTGGTCATGTCTGCCATGCTTTCTCTAACTGCTGCTATATTAATTGCATATTTTACAGTTACTTCTGGACATACTCCCTCGTACTCTATTTGCATGTACCCATCTTTAAATGCTTTCAATTTATTATTAAAATCCTTTAGGACTTCTACTGTATAAAATTCTTCTATTGTGTTGTATAAACCCACAATAGGATTAGCTTGTAAATAGTTATTAGCTTTTTCTACGAGTGTGCTCCCAACTGCATTATCTATCTTTGTTTTATCTAAAAACAATAAGACATTTCCTTCTGACCATTCTCCAACGTCTCCTAATAATATATAGTTATCCACCCAATCATATTTACTTACTAATTGTACACCATCTTGCATTACAAGGAAGTTACACCCTACATTTCTTCCAACATTATTAGGGATGCTTAAATCAGATTTTTTAAACTTGATTCTATATATGCCCTCAACGGAAGAAGATGTTTCAACTTGAATAGCATTTCCATGTATATCAATATCTTTGTTTCTCAATATAACTGCATTACGACTAACACTTTTCCCATTCTCAATTACAGTTACTTGCTCTATAGCATCTGGTATATCATTTACACAGTTTAACTCTATTCCATCTTTAGATATCATTTCTACATGTTTATCATGTTTTATATACTCTTTTGGAACTTCTGTACCTTCCACAATCATAATATTTGTAAACTCAGTTTTAGATGGTGTATTTTCACCTAATGACATATAAAATCTTACACACATTTTTTCATATGAACCTGTATTAAAATTATAGGAACCACTTTCAGATTTATCACTAAGAATTGTTTCACTTGAATCATGATTCCCTTTTATAGCAATGTAAGTGATACCTACACCAATATCATTTTTATCAAAAGATATGATATGATTTGTATTCTTTTTAAACTCTTTCATTTCAACTTCAGCATATTGATAATTAACCCCTCCGATATTCGTTATTCTTATTCCGTTTTCAATATGAGTAATCGTTAATTGTGGGGAATAAGTAAAAACGTTATTCTTATCAAATAAATTCTTACTCAATGTCTTTATATTGCGTATTAAAGATGAGTTAATACCAAATTTTAAAGGCTTAGTAATTTCTAGATCTGTTTCATCATCTTCTAATACTGCATAAACTTCAAAATCAATATAATCGCCATTTGAATTTGCACCATCTAACCTTAATTCTAAATACTTGTGAGTTATGATAGATGCGGTAATAAATGTTTCTTTAATAATACCTAATTGTTTAGAAAGTGTCTTATTATTACCACCAGCTAAAAACCCATCACCTAGAATAACTACATTCCCAGTAAGTGTATTAGAGTTGTTTTTACGTATTAGAGTGTATGTTGCGTTCGGTTTTAAATCTATTGGTACTCTAGCAAATTCTGAAACTCCATTTTGTACTAAATGTATACCATTAGCACCTTTTGAACTTCCAGAATCAACTATCCAATTCGCATAATTCACACCATTATTAAGTGGATTAACTAAAGTAAGACCTTCAACCCTCTCAATCGTTGCTGATCCACCCTCTGAATCTTTCATTGGATTAAATCTTCTAGTGAATTTTTTTCTTGTATATTTGTCTTGAATAATATCAGACATTTGTGTGTCAAGAAATCGTAAATGTTCCCCAGCTGTTGTATAAGTTTTCCCTTTATTATCAATACGCATATCAATTAATTCACCATCAACTGTTAAAGCACCAATAGCTTCATTATACCTGCTTTCTAAAGTACCCTGTCTTTGGTCTATGCTACTTTTAAAGTTAGTATTATCTTTCTTAATCCGAGCAAATTCGCTCTCTCTTTTGTCTTCGTTTGTCTTTCTAGTAGTTTCGCTTTGTTTTCTATCATCTTCGTTTATTACTCTTTCACTTTCTTTTATTACCCTATCATCCTCATTTATCTTTCTTATTTCTTCGTTTGATTGTATTTCATTATTTAAGTTTGCAGTCTCAGTTGTTATTTTATCTAAAGCCTGTATTGAGTCTGTAGATTTTATTGCATCTTCACTTAATAAACTAGCTCTAACATTATAAGCAAATCTGCTTGTACTTAATATCTTACCTTTTTCTAAAAACTTAATCTCACACTGTGTATATCCAGCACTAGCAATCGATTGAGTTTTTAACTGTATAAGAATTTCCCCTGTTACTGCATCTATAATAGTTATTCCACTGTCCTCTTCTCTATAATCTTGTACTACAATTTTATTATCAGATTTTTTTATTACAAGCATAATATTTAATCCAGTTAAATCAAATGCTTTGCTATCTTGTAAAATCTTCGCTCTAATATAACAAGACCCCGTATCGGATTGGACAAATTCTCCGACAACAGGGATGTTATTATTGTTGATATCTAAATTCGCAGACAAAGTTTTAGCTAAACTCATATAAATTCACCTCTCTTTCTACCTTTGCAAATATTCATTCTGGAATCTTGTAACTTTTTCTTCTAAAGCAATTTGTTTATTCTCTATCTCTATTACTTTTGCATAAATTTCTTCTATAGCACTTGCTATAGACTCTCTAACATCTTTACCAAAGACTGCTTTTCTAATATTATTGATTTTTTCCTGTATCATTACCTTCACCATCCTCTTCTATTGGATTACTTAATGCTTGTTCAATTTCCACCACTGCAACAGCTTCTTTTCTGCCTTTATACTCAGTTCTATCTAAAAACACCAGAATATTATTTCTTACTTGATCACTTAATTCATATTTCACACATTTCACCCTTTCTTTTTTATGCCTTAGCCAACTGATACCATGAACCATTATATCCTTTTCGGAAATACAAATAACCGTTATACTGCTTAAATTCTATCGCATTATATCGCCCATAATTTCCATCGTTCATATCTTTTACTCCACTACTATAAAACTGGTAAGTATCTCTCAAATTGCTCCCATCCAAAGTCCCTTGAAAAATTACTTTCCCCCCATAATTCCCTGGACTTAACGTTATATTTCCAGAACTACTTGTACAGTTAAGTGCTATATTATTTCCATTACCTACTCCAACAGTAAAATTTCTATTAGTTTTTATTTCTAATGCACTGTAACTTCCTGTAGTACCAAAAGTTACATCCCCTATTTTTACTCCTCTATTTACAATAATATAGTCTCCAACCGTTAAATCATCACTTATTCTCATATTTCTTGCAGATATTCGGCTAAAATCCAAAGTGCCACCATTTATTCTATCTGCGGTAATTGTACCAGTTGTGATACTGCTCGCATTTAAATTTTTAACAGTTACCCTACTAGCATCTATCTCTCCTGTTACAATATTACTTCCATTTATAGTTGTAGTTCCATTTCCGCTTAAAGCACTAACAGTTACATATCCACTTAAATTAATATTTAGTGCTTTCATTTCAATTTTCTTATTAGATAAATTTATAGCTGAAACTATAGAGTCACCTTTTAAATTGTTGTAATTATCTACTACTAAACTAATTTTATCTGCTGTCTGTGTTATTCTAGAAGATTGTTGTGATAGATTTTGATTAACTCTAATTACTTCACTTGTAATTTTATTATCTAGTTGTGTAATACTAGAATTATTAGTAATTATTCTAGTATTTAATCCAGCAATATCTGTTGTATATTTTGTACTATTAGTCACAGTAGTTATAATTGCATCTGTTGTAATTTTTAATTCAGCACTATTTACTCTATTTGCTAGGGAATTAATACTATTTGTATTACTATTTACGCTTAAATTAATCTCATCAGCCTTTTGTGTTATCAGTGATGTATTAGATTGTATAGCTGATTTAAGTCCATTTTTATCAGTTTCATAAACTTTGCTACTAACTTTCAACTCAATTTTGTTGCTTAATTGAATGATTGAACTAGCATTAATAGTAATTTTATCATCAAGTTTTTTTTCTATTCCACTTACTTCTAATCTGATTTCATCAGCCTTTTGAAGAATGCTGCTCGTATTATCAACAATCCCATCATTTAACTCTTCATATTTCGATTGTAATAGATTATTAGTTTGTGTTAAGCTTGATTGAAATTTCTTATCTTTAACTAATATTTCTTTGTTAGTTTCTATAATGGCTGTCTTAACACTAGTAAAACTATTGCATAGTGTTGTTTTTTTAACAAAAGCATTTGTAATTGTTAAAGTAGGATTATAAGGTTCTAATAAATTTAAAACTCTCTCCGTAACCTTTGCCGTAGTATTTAATCCCATAACCTCATTAACCACGTTAATACTACTATTTATCTTAAATTGATCTTTACTGGTGTTACTTAATACACTTAAATCTACACAATTTGTTTTAAAAATAATCTTAGGTTGTGTGTAATACTTCAAATCACCCTCAGCAACTTCTTTTAATTCTATATCTGTTTCAATGTCTCTATATTCGATTTTCTGCTCTACAACACCAATTTTATTTATTGTTGTATAATCTTCTAAGTAATCAATACCACCATTTACATTAGTAATTCGCAGATTATCTTTGCCAACTGGAATAATTCGACTGCATAGATTTGTATCATCTATTGTTAGATTCTTCATATTTTTAGCAAATCTAATTTCACATTCATTACCATCAACATCTTTCAAATAATCAAGATAATACTTATTATCTGTTTTTCTAATTAATATTTGCCCTTTATTTTCATCTAATACATACTTTTTAATAGCTCCTAAAGTAGTTTCAAAATTAGTTATGCAGATTCTTTTCCTGTCAGTTACATTTACATTTCCCAAGTAAATCTTTTTATTATCTGTAACTTTTTCATTATGTTTACTTAATAAGTCATTTAAAACAAAATTAATATCTTTATTCTCGTAAACATACTCTCTAGTACTTGTGTCTTGTAGAAAATTCAATACACTTTCACATATTATATCTTTATAAAAGCCGTTAGAATCCATTCTTTCAACGATTTCAATAACTCTACCATCAAATAAAATACTATTATCTCTATTATCAATTACATTAACTTTAGTTGTGTATTTATTTAAATCATAACCTTTATTTAGTTTTGTAATAGAAAAAGAGAGTGTACTTGCATTATTAACACTCTCTTTCAAACTAGCTTTTAATATTTTAATATTAGAAGTGTCTGCTTTATGTATAATAGTTGTTATATTATTATTTATCATTTCAATTTTATACATTTAAAACATCACCTTCTTTTTAGAGTTATTATCTTCTGCTTTATCTAATTCAAAATTAAAGTCATCCCAAGTCCACTTTCCTATTTCCTTAATCAAATATTTGTAAGGCTCTGCAATAAAAACAACTTTAAATTCTCCATAACATAAATTTTCTTCTAGTTCAGAAATACTACTAATACTAGCATTGTAATAATAATTCTTATCGTCATCAAAAATTAATTTAGATTTTTCACTTGTTAATAAACAATTTAAAATATTGCTATATCTACTATGTAACATCTGTTTACTATAAGCGTGTAGATTAACAACTACCTCAATTTTCCTGTTCTCATATAACACTTCTCCACCTGTTCCTACTGTTGAAAAATCATAAACCTCATTAGAAAAAGGAATTTGAACTAATATTTTTTTTGGAGTTGGTGGGAAAATAGACTTTTCTTTTATAGTACAATCAAGTTCAGATAAATTTTTATCTGCAAACAACATTATCCTAACCCCCTTTCAGATAATCCTATTTTATTATTAATATTTTCTTCTACTAAAGCACTAATTTCCGTACTATCTACTTTAACATTAATGCTATTATTTAGTGTTGTTGGTGTACTATAATAGTTTGTATTATTAGTAACATTACTTACATTACTACTACCATTATTAGCGTTTGCCATAGCAGAGTTAAGAGTGGAATTAATTAGGTCTTCAAGTTTAAATTTATCTTTAAAACCCTGTAATAACCTTTCTCCTAGACTCTGTCCAACTAGTTCATATTGACTACCATAATTACTAAGTAGAGTTATAATTTCTTGCTGATTGTTATCCATTATAATTTTTTCAGCTTCTGCATTTAAATTAGCTTTCTCAAGTTTCTTATTATAAAAATTTTGTAAATCTATAAGGTTCTCTTCTAAATTAGCAACTTGAGATTCATAAATTTTTTTACCGTATGTAAGTTGTTCATCTATGCTATTTTGTAATTGTTTTAATTCCTCATCTTTTGCTTTTTTGTGCTCTGCCAATTCTTCCGTTAATTGTTCTCTCTTAATATCCAAGCTCTTCTTATATTCTCTACGTTCTCTATCCTTATAAATATCAGATAATTCTTTTTCTAGTTCCTCACGTTTCTTAACTCCAATATCCATACCTAACATTTTGTTTATTTCAGATATTCTTTCATCTTCATCATTCACAGTTTGTTGTTCATCATAGGAATCTTCAAGTTTATCGAGTGCTTTAAGTTGGTCATTTATTCCTTGTTCAAATAGGTCAGATTCATCTTCAATTAGCTTTTTCTTTTCTTCAAAATGTTCTTTAGCAAGTTCAACTGCTCTATCATATAGTTTCTTTTTAGTTTTAATTTTATCCTCCATGTCAGATTTTTCTAAATCTCTTTCTTCCTCTGTTCTTTTCTTTAAATTTTCAACAACCTTATTCGAAAACTCTGTAATTTTTTTCAAGTATTTCCCAGACAATTCTTTTTGCAAATCTTCTATTCCATCTTTAGACTTGTCTAATAATTTCTGTTGTTCTTTTATCTTATCATTCCAAAATTCCCAGGCTAGGGAGTTTTTGTTCTGTACATCCCTTAGTTTTGTATATTTAGAAATAGTCTCTTGTATTTGTTTGTTAAGTTCTTCTTGTTTATCAATCGTTACAGTAGGAACACTACCATTAAAACTAAAACTTGTGCTAGGAGATAACTCTGTTAAATCCTTTCTGATTTTTCTAAGTTTATCTTGTGCCAAAGAATACTGATAAAACATCTGCATTTGCTTACCATTTACATATTCAGATTCTATATTATAAGCACTTATTCTTTTTTCTATTTCTCCAATAGTTAATTCAGTACCATATACCATCACTTTTTGTCTATTTATTTCAGCTTTAGCCTGTTCATATGCCGATTTCTGCACTGTTTGCATTTCCAGTTCTAATGCTTCTTTTCTCTTAGATAATACATTCACATTATCAATTATTGCATTCCCATTTTCATCATAGCTAAGAGTCAATCCACCTAAATTTTCATTCAATGCTTGGCTTAAATTACTCATTTCAGCCATTTGTGCTTTAGATTTATTATTTACACTATTCAATGCACTATATTTATCTATAAGTTGGACAATCTCTTGATTCTCATTAATGCGTGCTTCAACATTTTTCTTTATTTCATTAACATTTTTTTCTATATTTATTTTCTCTTGAACTTTATTTAATTCAACTATTTCTCCAGTTAACTTATTAACCGTAAATCCTGCTTGTTCAATCTCTTTAGTAAAATAATCAATGTCTGCTTGTATCTCATCAGCTATTAGTTCATCAAAATTTCCACTAGCTTTTAAATCATTCATATCTTTTATTGATTCTTTTAAACTGTTAACTAACTTATTTGTTAGTTTATCAGTTTTTTGAATATATTCTTCTAAATCACTCACACTACCATCTTTTATTACTTTGTCAAATTCTTCATAAGCATCTGTAAGTTTCCTAACAGATTCCTCATGTTTTTTATTAGAATTGTGCATAACCAACGCTATTCCAGCAACTGCTCCGATTGCTCCCACTATCCAACCAACTGGTGTCGCTAAAAGTGTTGCGTTGAACACTTTCATTATCATTTCAGATTGTGCTATCTTGATATTTAAATTACCAAAGAATTTAATCATAGATGCACCCGTTGTCAAAAATTTGCCTACAGTAGTTGTAAATAATCCCAATGCCACCGTACCTAATCCCATTTTAACAATAAATGCTTGTTGCTCAGGGGACATATCTTTTAGCATTTTAGAGAATTTTTTTATTAATCTCGCACCTTCTAAAATCATAGGCTTTGAACTTTCCATTAAGTCAGAAAATGAATTTTTTAATGATTGTATTGCTCTAGATAATTCTTCTTTTGTAGTATTTGTTACTTTTTCAAAAGCTATATCTGTAGCTCCTGCACTCTTTTCCATATCCAATAGAATTTCAGTAAAATCTTGACTGGCTTTCCCTGTCAGAGACATTATGCTATTCAGTGCTCTAACATTACCAAAAAGAGTTGCTAGTTGTTCATTGTTACCACCTGTTGCCATTTTGATTTCCTCTAGAAATTTAGGCAAACCAACATTTTTTAAGTGTACTGAACTAAAATTTATTCCTAATTCTTTTGCAAGTTTAGAAGCTTCAGCACTTGGAGATAATACAGAAGTTAATATAGATTTTAACCCAGTCATGGCTTTATCAGCTTTCAATCCATTTCTAGTTAAACTAGCTATGCTTGCAAACAGAGACTTAGTTTTTATATCTAATTGACTTGCAATAGATATTACATCACCAAGACTATCGCCTAATTCTCCTATCGTTACTTTCCCTTTGTTTTGCATCGTTATCAATTCATCTGAAATTCCTGTTGCATCTTCTGCTTCTAATTTATAAGCATTTATAGTAGTAGTAAGTACGTCAACGGCTGTGGTTGTGTCTGTAAATCCAGCCTTAGCAAGCTTAGTTGAATCCTCTAAAAAGTCAATTGACTTAGCTGTGTCTATATTTGAACTTATTATCTGATATGTTGCTTCTGCTAGTTCATCAACATTTACTCCTACAGCATTAGATAGATTCTCTATTCCTTCTTTAACTTGATCTATTGTTATTTTTGTAGTATCAGCAATACTATCTATTTTAGCCATGCCCTGTTCAAAATCCATAAAGAATTTTGCTCCTGCAACTCCTGCTAATGAAATTGGCATGGATATTTTATTAATAGAACTACCAAACTTAGTCATCTTACTACCAATAGATTCTAATCGAATAGATAGTTGTAGCAATTTACTATTTTCTCTTTCAATTTCTAATGTTTGTTGTTTAATTTTAGCATTGGTTTCACTTAATTTTTGTTTAAGTTGATTCATTGAAGTTGTAGTTTTAGCTACTTGTTCTCTAAGGTTTTTAGTAGTAGCACTATTTTTGCCGTTTTTCTGCTCTGATTCTACAAGTTTTCTATTAAGTAATTCCAATTTACTTTTTTGCATATCAAACTGTTTACTCAAATCAGCAGATTGAGTTTTTAAACCTTTCATTGGTTTGTTTAAATTATCTACATTTGTGCATGTAGCTTTGAACTCTGCTTGTGTAACTCTCAACTCTTTATTTATAGCTTTAATCTGTTTATTAAAGTCCTTGTCTTGTACACCTAACTCAAGCATCAGTTTTTTAGTATCTTCACTCATCATATTTCATTTCACCTACCTTTCTAAAATACTTTATCTATAGAAACTTTTTCTTCTTTTTCAACACTGTTTAATTTATTATGTACTTTTAATAAACTAGACATCATCGCCAATGTAGTTTTCCAAAAGTCACCTTTTAATTTTAAAATTTTATAGTAAACATAATAAAAATAATCAAAGTCATATCCGTCTTCGCTCTTGCCATTACCTTTACTATATTTGCTATTTAAATCAGCATAATCATCTATTAAGTTTTCCATTGTTTCAATAATAATTTTATCTCTTACATTATCAAAACACTGCTTAGTGATTACTTCTAAAATTTCTAAATCTATGTACTTATTTTCTAATTTGTTTTCATGTTTTAATCCACAAAACAACAGTATAAAGACTGTTAAATCATCATCTTTCTTAATATCAGACAATTTTGTACCTAGTCTATCTAATTCATATATCATATTCCAATCTGCTCTAAAATTACGTTTTATCCCATCATCTGTAGTTATCCAAATTCCACCATAATTCCTAGTATTACATTTCTTCATATTTTCATTTCCTCTCTAAATAAAAAGAGTGCCTATAAAAGACACTCAAGTTTATGATCCTGTATACCCATAAGGTGCATCATACCACTTTGCACCAACAGTATCTGTATAAGATTCCTCGTCTGTTCTTGCTGTATGCTTAAATTTACCATCTGCATTTGAAAGACAAGTAAATTTAACTTTTTCTGTTCCAAAATTAATGTTTCCATCGCGTGTTTTAAAAGTTTCTGTACCAAATTCAGCTATAGCTTTATATAAACAAACGTATTGCTTATGATCTCCAGTTAACTCCCCCTCGAACATTAGTGCAAAATACTTTTCTACTACCTTATCATCTGTAGTATATCCACCATTTGCAACTGTTTTACCTTTTAATTTTGCCTTTGCAGACAGTGTTATATCGTCAGTTTCCATTTCAAACTCAATTTTATTTAGTTGTGTTGCCTTATTCTTTAGTCTTCCACCTGCCCACTGTTCACCAGTAGCGTAATCATCCGATAAACTTATATCTATCGCATCTCCTACTAGAAATTTATTAGCTATATCATATACAACAGAACCCTCTACATCAGATGTTAAAGGCACTGCGTATAAACTTTTAACATTAATTTTACTCATTACTTATTCCTCTCTTTCATTTTATTATTTTGGTAAAAAATAAACCTAAAGGCTTTGTGGTTATAGTCTGTTTTTTCTTCAAACATATCTGGAGAAACATCATCAAGTATCCAATCTTCATTTTTAAATTTTTCTCTTACTTGTTCTTGTAAATCAAGCCATTTTACCTCATCTTTAGAAAATATAGATATTTGAATATAAAATGCTGTAATATTCTCATTTCCAGAAGTGTATTGCACACCTTTTTCATCGTAGAGATAGAAAATTATATATGTGTCTAATTTTTCTTCTCTTTTGTTATAAAAATGTGTGCAGTTTATCTTATCTAAAATACTACGTGTTCTTGCTACTATATGCATATATAACCTCCTATTTCAATTGTTTATCAATATATTTCATTATTATATTTGTCATAATCTTTGCAACTATATCTTTCTTGCCATTCCAAGTACGCGCAACAAAGAAACTAGGTGTAGTGTCGCTTGCTCCATATTCTCTAAACAAGTCGTAAAATTTAGTTGGATAAACTCTTGTCACAATTTCTCCAGTTTCATTTATTTTGGTTGTTTTTCTAATAGTCTCATCTAAATGTTTACCACGTTTCCGTTTATCGTCATGTGGTGCTAACTCAGCCATTTCTTCTTTAAGTACTAGCCCACCAGCATTTACAGCTTTTCTTTTAACTTCTTCTTTATCATCCATAAGATTATCTAAAATATTAAACACATCATCGAATCCATTTATATTACTTTTAAACATCTGCTTCTCCTATTAATAAAAGCCACTTCTTGCTATAATCTAAGTTATCCGGAGTAGTAATGTTGTAAACAACATCATTAAATCTAATCCTCATATCTGTACTTATATCATCTCTATAATGTATTTTGAATTTTGTCTTAAGTTTGTTAGTTTCTCCCATGGATGCAAAGAACTCTTTACCACCTAAATCACGAACTTCGCTCCAAACTCTGCAATATTCCACCCATTCATACTTTTGGTTTCCATAAGAGTCTTTAACTACATTTCCTTGTTCGTCTTTAACTAAAATTTTATGTTCTATTGTTATTCTTTTATCTAAGACCACGCCTAAATCACTCATTATTTTCTTCTTAGTTTTAATCATCTGTAGAAACCTCCATAGTCCTAACTCCTTCTTGAAGAGATAAAAACAATATATCACTAGCAAAATTATCATTAAAATATTCTAGAGCATTGTTTTTTGAATATCTGCAATAATCCAATAATAACTGTTTAGGCGTATCTTCTTCTTCAAAATTAAGGGAAGTACCCGTTTTTCTACACAGGTACTTTTTCCCTCTCTCTATTGTTTTTAAAATATCGCTATCTTCACAATTATTATCGATTTTTATATAATCCTTTACATCCTGTAACATTTAACCACCTACTTTTATTTTTACTAAGTTGTTGGTGTAGTAGTAGCTTTTAACTTGCTTATGTCAAAAATCAAGAACGAGTCATTGTCAATTGGCTTTCCATTTGCATATTGCTTAGCAATGTATGTTCTTTCATCCTCAAGGAATTTGTAGTGATCAGAACAATCTATTTTTCTAGTAGAACCTACCCCCATAAAATAATCTTTTGCCATACCAGCAATCATTTTTCCCTTTGGTATTGCCACAGATTGTACAACTTTCGCTGGAATAGGTAGTACCCCATATACGTAAGTTCCATTTGATGTTAATATTGTTGTACCAGGGAAAATCTTCTCCCAATAGTCCAATGGATTAACAAGTAACAATACATTTGGAACTGCCCTTTTACCTTGTTTCGTAAGAGGAGACATTATCTTAGAACCAAGAGTTAATGGTGTTAAATCTGTAAGTGCTACTGCTGTTTTATCGCTATAAACTCCATCAGTTACAGCGCCCTTCAAATCCTTAGTCATTCCTATTGGTTGTCCTTTTCCTGTTCCTGATACAATAGCTAATTCTAAAGCAATAGCCATAGACTCTTCTAATAATTCTCTTACAAATCTATCTAACCACTGCGGTCCTAGGTCTAGCATAGCTTTTGCAACGGGAACAAACGCACTTAATTTATATAATCCTGTTTGTTCTTTCTTAAATGCAGAACCTAATTTTTTCTTAATTTCATCAGTTAAAGCTCCCCACCATGCTGCTTCTGCATCTCCATTTCTAGTTATCCATTCTGTAGTTCCTGTAGTATTAACAAAATCAATCTCATTTAATAAAGGATGGTTAGTTTTTAAGTCCTCAAACACTCTATCAAAAACTGTAGCTGGCATTAATTTTTCAGTATCACTAAATCCTTCTCCGCCAATAACTTCGTTGTAATATGTTCTCTCTTCTTTTGTAAGTGGGTTTAATCCTCTTTTAACCATTACTGCTTGGTCGTTCATATTTTCATTTAGTGCTTGTTTTGCTTCTTGTAAAATGTTTGTCTCAATAACTTTTGCCATTTCAATTTGTACATTGGCAAATCCTTCGCTATCATTATTCTCAATTGCTTCCTTTAATTTGTTTTTAATTTCAATTTCCTTTTGTGCGTTTACGTCTAAATTTTTCATTATATATTACCTCTTTCCATTTTAGTTTTATTTATAGAATTAAAAAGAGTAGGCTTCTTTTCGCCTACTTCTGCGTTAATTGTTTTATTGTATTTATTAAATAGTGTTTGTTTAATATTATTTTTTGTAGTTTCTTCCTCGTCTTCTGTACTATTTTCGATTATCTTATTACAAAATCCAAAAGCTACACATTCTTCAGCAGTTAACCACGACTCTGCTTTAATTAAATCGTTCAACTCTTCATCTGTTCCAACGAATTTTTCCTTATAACTTGCCTTAACAGAAGTATCAATTTTCTTTAGATCATTTGCTACCTTCTCTAAATCATCAGAATTACCACTTGTATATGTCCATGCCTTATGAATCATTATCATAGCGTTGTTAAACATCTCAACTTCATCTCCAGCCATTGCAATAACAGATGCACCACTTCCTGCTAAAGCATCAACGACAATTTTAATTTTCCCGTCATGTTGCTTTAGTGAATTACAAATAGCAATGCTCTCAAACACATCTCCCCCACCACTATTTATATGAACATTGATATTCTTTCCTTTCAACTCTTTAAGTGACTTTCTTACCCTTTTAGCTGAAATAACATCCTCTTCATCATCCCACCAACAAGCCTTTCTAATAACTCCATAAAGATACAATTCAGCAGTATCTTTATTGTCTTGATTTTTAACTTCAATTCTAGTTTCAATTTTGGGTATTTCCACTATTATTCTCACCTCTTTTACTTATTTTTTCATAGTTTTTAGTCATATATCTTTCATTTGCATAATCCTCATTTATGTCCTCCCTTCCTAGTTCTTTTAAGTTGTCATTTACAGTATTAGCCCCTATTCTAGTTAATACATCAAGTCCATTTGCAATCTCTTTTAATGTTGTAACTCTTAACCTACTTGTATCTATTTTCATATATGTCCTTTCTAAATAATCTTCTTTAGAATACAACTTCATATTTATTTCATCAGTTAGCATTTTCGCAAGTGGGTTAATACAGAACATAAGAAAGTTATTAATAGCATTTTCAGTATCTGAAATATTTCCTTTTATAAGTTGTGGTGGTACATTAAAAGCTATACCTACAAAATCAAAAATATCATCTATGTAAGCTCTTACATCTCTTACCTCACCCACACTTTTACCTTTGTTATTCATTCCAAGTTCTTCATAAGTTAATCCTTTGCTTAGTCCTATCACTGTATCTTTCCCACTATTGAAGAATTTTTTAAAACGATTATTCAATAAATCATTCAAATCTTTCTGTGCTTGTTCTGTTTGAGGATAACCACTATCAACAGTAACTACTCCTTTAGAATTTTTATTTTTAACATAGCTTATTTGACCTGCTTTGATTAACTTTGCATATTCAACATATAACCCATCAATAATATTTTTGGCATTAGAATCATTCAGATTTAAATGAAGTACTTCACTTTCTTCCAATTCGTCACTCAATGTATAGTTATTAAAATGAATGTCACTATACACATTTTCTTTTAACGCATATTCTTTCACGTTAAAACTATCTGCAATATATAATTTATTATTAGGTTGTATAATCAATAATTCATTGTCTTTGTACAATTTGTTTATAGCTTTTTTCCAAAATTCACTCGAAGATAAATTTTGATTAGGTTTTACATTAAAGAGATAATAATTTTCCTTTCTCACCTCTTTACCTTTCTCAAATGTCTGGAATATACTCTTAGAAAACGTATTTGCTATAAGATTTATACAACTTTGAATTGCTAGGTGTTTATAAAATATTTCTCCCTCTAGATTTTCATAATCTCCATCTGCTAGTGGAACTGTATTATTTTTATTAAATAGATTTAAAAACCAATCTGTTATTGCTATTTCAATCATCTCCTTTCTAGTATGTTTAATAGGTATATACGCCTAAACTCATAAAACCAGTTTGTTCTTGTAGTTCTTCATCAACAACCATAGCGTGTAGAAATGCAAAAAAGCCATCAGTCTTACGCTTGATAGGCTCAATCTTTAAATATGTTTTATTACCTTTTTTATCTGTGTGTACATACACATTATTACAGTACCATCTCATTAGTTTATCATCACCAAATACAAGTGTTTCTTCTGAAAACATTTTTGTGATAAGTGGATTTAGCTTATTGTGAGTTGGTGCTCCATTTGCAATCGCAACATATTCAAGACCTTCTTTATCAAACTCTTCTTTGAGTGCTGAATGTCTAAATCTATCAGCAACAACTTTCTTAATATAATATTTTTCAGACTTCTTTTTAAACCATTCCACAACAACACTAGCTGGTATGGTTGGAGTTCCTTTTACAATAGTACATAATCCAAGTTCCTCAGCTTCTTTAATATTGATATTGAATTTTGTTAGTTCTAAACTCTTCTCGTGTATGAAGGTATGGTGTATAAAATACCTTTTACCATCTTTCTTAAATAATAACCCAACGCTACAAAAGTCTCTTATGTCAGAAAAATCTAAAGAACCAATACATTCTGAACCTGTTAAATCTGGAATAATCTGATTAGTAGCTTTTATTTTCTCCCAATCAGCTACACTTCTAGCTTCTGATACATAAGGTATATTCATTCTCTTAGTTAGAAAAGCTTCTTTCAAATCTGCATTACCTAACATCATGCTATATTCTTTTTTTACCTGTTTAGCTAAAGTCTTATCGTGCGTAATACGTGGAATTGATTTATCCCACAACTCTTCACTATTAATTTCTTTTATATTGTCCATTTTAAAAATAAATGGGAAAAATCCTTGATGTGGATCTTCACCTTTTAATATACGTTCTGCTCTTTCCTTTAAATCATCAAGAACCGATTCTCTTACCTCTCCATCAGTAGTTATATAAAATATTCTTGGATTTTCAACCTTTCCTAGCCCACCAATAAAAACTTTTATATTATCATAATTCTCATATTGATGTACTTCATCAAATATTACAACACCGGGTCTTCCTCCATCTTTTGTTTTGGCGTTACTTGTCCTAAACTTTAATTTAGCTTTAGTCTTTTTATAAACTATTTCTTCTTTTGTATAGTTAAAGAATTTTTGTAGCTTTGTAGATTCATCAATAATATCATACACTTCTTCAAAAGAAGTTTTGGCTTGATCTTCACTCGTTGCAACTATATCAATGTTATATTTTTTAATGCCATGTTTTTCAGTCATAAAATAGAATGATAAAGCAGATATTAAACCATTTTTACCACTACCCCTACCCTTCAAGCTAAAAAATTCATCAAATACTAATGTATCATCATCCTTATAGTAAACACCTACTACAAAACTTACAAAGAATTTTTGAAAATCTATTAATTTAAATGGAAAGTATTTTTCAATAATCTCTACGGCTTCATAAATTTTATCAGATTTAATAATTACATTTTCTTCATCAAGCACATTTTTAACAAATTTCATTAATAGTTTTTGTTCTTTACAAGAATGTACTTTTCCAGTTTCGACAAGATGAATCCATGCATCAATATATTCGTGATATTTATAATTCTTCATCTGTTTCAACTACCTTCAGATTTGCACCTCGTAAACCTAACTCAGATAAAATTTTTAACATCTGATTATTAACTTTTACAAGTTCCGCAACACTATCATTTTTCTTATATCCACTTTGTCCACCACCATTATTATACTTGACTGAAACACCACGCTTTTTTATGTCCATCTTTAATTTTTTCGAAATTTCCCACATTGAAAGATAATCATTTACCAACTCACAATAATGAAATTGAGTGGCATTTTTTTCTTTTAGTTGTTCTAATAAATCATTTTTAATTTGTTCTTTAATAGTCTTACTTGTCATTCTTGCCACCCCCCCCTCATGTGAGATTTTTGATATTTTTCCATAGCCATGACTCTCCCGATACGGAGATTTTCCGAGAAAAGTCATTTTTAAGACTGGGGGGTACTTACTCCCACCTTTCCACATTCATAAACTTTACTTTTTTCTTCTTATGATTCTTATAATCACCATGTAACTTCTCTGGATGCTCTATGTTGTGACATACATTGCACAAACTTATAAGATTACTATCCTCTAACCCTAACTCTGGGAACTCTCGTAAACGCTTAATATGGTGAACACATTCTGCTTTATGAAATCCACCTTTACTCTTACACTTCTGACACTCATTGTTATCTCTCTTCAATATGTCTTTCCTTTTAGATATCCATTCCCTGCCTTTATAGAACTTACTCACATGACCTTCTGTAATTGCTTTTAATAATTCTTTTCTCATTGAACTTATAATCACCTACTTATAGCAATAAAAAAAGAGCCCTAAGAGCTCTTTAAAGAATTATTTGTTAATTACCTTTTTGATATTTTCAAAAGTTAAACTATTATATCTGCCTGATTTAACTTCTTTCCAAGTTCTAACCATTCTAGTATATTTGTTTAACATATTACGGTGAGAATTCAGTTCTACTTTCCCATTATTATATATTTCTTCATATCTACCTAAATCTTCTAAGACAAAGTTAGCATATGTATAATAAGAACCTTCTTCATTGCCATCGAATCCACCATAAGTAATATCATTTTTATTAATTTGTTGTTTTTCTTCTAGTGATAATTCTTCATATGAATTATTCAATACCCTATACATTTGTAGTACATCAAATACAAACTCTGATATTAATTCAGGCGTTTCATCATAAAATCCTTCAATTAATTCACTATAATTATATTTAAACCCATTAACTACAATGTTTTGCATGAGTTCATATTCTTCACATTCTTCTGCGTTTATCCCTTTTAATATTTCGTACTGATTGTATAATATTAATCTATCTTTTAAATCTAACTCCATTTATTCATCTCCTCTATATATTAAGTGTAGTACACCCTACCCTAACTGATTTTATTTGCTTTTATTTAGTGTATCAATTTTTTCATTAATGATAACTTGATTATTTATAATTCTATCTAATACTTTTACCATCCCCGCATGATGTTCTTGTGTCATAGCTTTAATTTGTTCTATACCTTCTTCAGTATTATATGCATTTACTGTACCTACTATATTTCCACATGAACTACATATAATATATTTTACATTGTTCTCTTCTTCTATATTAAAAACCATTTGATTACATTTAGTACATTTTTTCATATCATTCACCTCCTCACATAGGTATTCGCCAACAACCTCTGAATACAAATTTTGCTAACAATATACAAATTCTACATAAGTAGTTAATATCCTTTAAATAAAAAAGCACCTAGATTTCTCTAAGTGCTCTTATGAATTACTACAGCGTTTGTGATTTTCCCAAATTCGAGGGTTTATAAATTAATTAACTATACATAGTGTAACACATTAAATCCCCCCATTACTGACAACTTTCATGAAATCTTTTTATTGTTTACTCTCAATCCTCTGTGGTACGAAAACAAGTCTCTTGCTTGCTTGAGCCAGCGATATACATTTCTTTCTGAAACACATATCTCATTACTTGCCTTTATAACTCTATTCTTTATATCTCCTATTTCAAGTTCCTTCTCTGCCTCTTTAAAGTATACAATCTCTATTGCTTTAGTTTCACACCTTTTACATCTGGCATCAAACTCAGCTAATACCTTGTCTACTGCTTCCATATCTAATACTTCTGATATCCTCTCATTTACCACCATTTCTGCTCTTATCAATGCCTCTTCTGTAGGTTTAGAAATACCATCCTTAACTCTAGTTTCTTTTTTACTTATTTGATCTAATGCCTCAATATATATTTTTTGCCTATATTTTTCAGCTGATTTTCCATTCTTTGCATAAAATCTAAATGCAGCTGTTGAATAATCTCTTAAGTAATCTTTCAATGTTCTTGCCTCCTTTGTTCTTATGTTGCTATTTCATTACTTTTCAATATAGTTTCTAACTTGTTTAATAACTATATTAATGCTCCCGTCCCCGTTTCGTTTTATTTCAAACCTTTCATTGTCATTATAAGCATCAGATGTAAGATATAAATCAATATCATTATCAATTTTTAATCTAGTTCTTTTAAGCCTCTTTTCAACCCAATTTTTATCAATTTTAACTTCTTCTTTTACACCTTCATTTAGTGCAAAATTTTTAAAGTCTTCTTGTACTTCTTTGTGCTCATGGAACACTTCTTCTGTAAATTCATTTATATTTATATTATCCTCTTCTTTTAACTTTTCTTTTACTTTACGCCTAACCTCTTCTGCCTTTACTGCATTCTCTCCCAAATTACATCTTGTCCACTTCTCAGCAGCATTATAAAATGCTTTAGTTTCATCTCTCTCACTATCAATAATATTACAACCTAAGAAGTTCTCTATAAAATAATTTGTACTATATTCCTCTTCTGCTTTTCTTTTATTCTTTTTATCTAGTACTAAGAGATCATACTTATTATTATCTTTATAAACTTTTATAAAAGCACATTTAGCAATTTTTTGACCACTTCCAGGTAATCCGGTATTTTGAGGTATAATATCAATTCCCATCTTCTCTTCAATAAAATCAATTTTATGCATATAATTTTTTATATAATCCATTTTAAGTATTCCAAGCATAGGACCTAATTCACATGAGAATGCAACTACTATCATATCGCATGAAGGTATATTACCCCCACTCTTCATTAAAAGAAACATTTGTCTTGATATTTCTTTTGAAACTTCCAAAATATTCTCATGACCATTTAAATATTGTTGAGATATTCCTCTTACAATATTTCTTTCTTCACTGTACTTAGCATATTTTAAATCCTCATCTTTCAATGCCATCTGCAAATGCTTAAGTATATAGTTGTATATTTGATCACTTAAATCTAATGCAAACTCATTTAGTAATGCCTCTTCTCCATTTGTATCTAGAACGTGTATTACCGCCTCATATATATTTATTTCTTTCACATACTCCACTTCTATTCCCTCCTGTTCATTTTTAAGTAATCACTAATAGCCTCTTCTGAATATCCAAATGCCTTTCCTAATAACCAATGATCAAATAGTGTTTCTGGTTTGGCTGGTAAGCTATTGATTACTTCGCTCATATATTCATGTTTATATATCCATAGGCTATTCCAATTATCATCTAAATTCTTTAATTCATGCTTAAGTCCATGTTCGTTTACTAATTTAATAGCATCAGTACAATTGATATTTTTTACTGCCACAACTGATGATGGTTTCCCTCTTTCAACCATGTAACAGTTTTCACTAATCTGTCCCTTTAAAAAATCATTAATAATCTTCACCTTCCTCAAAGAACAATACTCTGTTATTGTGCAATAGTGAACTCAGTTTATTTCTCTTCTTTTGGCTCAGAAAATCCTTCTTCGGAATCCCACCAATCAGCAAATTCAAATCCTATTAAAGTTAAATCAATCACATCTCCACCATCTTCATGCTCCATATTTCCTTCTATCCATTTATCACTTTTACCTAATTCTTTCATTACTTTCACAACTTCATTATCTATAGGACAAATAACTGAGTGGCAAATATCACCATCACACTCATAATCAATTACTTTACCATGTATGCTGTTTATTAACTCAACCTTAAATTCATTTAAAGTCAAATCTATACTGTTTCCTAACCCTTCAATAAAATCATCCAAATGAATATTTATCTTAACTTCATCAAAGATTTTTGTTAATTTTTCATATGTTTCAGATAATCCTGTTTCAATTGACCAATTTCTATTTTGAAAATATATATATACTAAATCATTAATAGGATTTTCTACACCAAAATTCTCAAAACCAATTTCCAACATTTTTTCTGAAACATATTTTTCATTATCTTTCCAACTCTCAACTGCTTTATCTTTTATATAAACTACTGGGTTTATTTCTAGAACTTTTACACCTTTATATAACATTTTGAATTCCTCCTGTTCTATGAGTTTATACCATTCACTAGTGCCTTCCTCAAATGTTTCACACTTACCATTTTCATCAATTATGGTTCTTTCCTCATTTATGTTTCTAGTGCAGCAATCTTCAAACCAATATTTGCATTTACTATTCATGCACATCATATTAATAGCCATTCCAACCCCTCCAAGCTTTATTTGATGATTGGAGTAACTTTCATAGGACAATCACCCCAAGCACATCTTTTTGCAACCTGTAAAACTTTATTATCTATTCCACATTTACTAACTGATCTTGTTATATGTCTTGTTCCTGTTAATTTCTGTGCAATGTTAAAGTCCTCAAATATCATTTCTTGAACCATCATAGGACAAGAAAAACAATCATAAATTTCATGCTCTAATTCAAATTCATATTTATATATTTTATCCTCCATCTGAACCCCTCCGTTTCAATAGCTTTATTTTATGCAACAAGCAATTCATAATTAAATTGCAAATTTAAGTTCTCTATATTTCCAGCCTTTAGCTTTCTTTTCTTCTGATTCATAAACACCATTTTCAACTTTATATGGAACATTGATATAATCTAATACCTCGCCCAAACCTAACTTGTTAATGCAATAATCATAGATCCTTGGATGTGATTGAGCCATTTGCTGAAATCTATTAGGAGCTGTTTCATTCTGAACTCCAAACATACACCACATGCAACCTGAACGCTTTACTCCTGTTGTAAAATATTTACCTTCACTATCCTTTTGAATTTGTCCATAAATTGCAGCTATTTCAAGTGTATTTTCAGCTATATACTGCAATATATCCTGTTCCATCCAAAACCCAATAGGTGTCGATATCGGTCTTCCAGTATGAAATGCATTACATCCGCCATCTTCAAGGTATCGAGTTTCCCTGATTTTAGATTCAGCAGCCATTGTTCCTATAAACGCTTTTAAATTTGTCTCCTTCTCAAATATCTTGAATGGAATTTTCTTCGTCACATCACAACATTGTTCTGATATTTTGAAAGGAGCTTCTAAAAGATATTGATGTTTTTTCGGTAACATCCCTATGGAACCTCTTTCATCTCCGTTCATAAGATAATTCCTATACTCTTCAGTTAAATTTTGTGTAGTTAGTTTTCTAATCTTAAAAGCATTTTCTTTGCTTATAATCGGATATCCATAGGTATTTATTACTTCTTTAAATTGCATCGATGGTTTTATCCATATTACATTTTCTATTGTTTTCACAAATTCTCTAAGTTCCGGATATTCAAGTCCAGTATCACAATAAACCGCTGGGACCTCTGGATACATACTTCTTACCAGGTGCAATAATACAAGACTATCCTTTCCACCCGAGAAACTAACATACACATCACCATCCCAGTATTCATACCACTCTTGAATCCTTTTCATTGTTTTGATTATTTTTAAGTCTAATGGCAACCCTTGCATCTGCTTTAATTGCCATCTCTCAATCCTTATTGAAGCTTTGAATTTCAGTTTCTCATATATCTTTTTTAATTTAGTAGTTAAGCTATGAAGTTCTAGCTCCTTGAACTTTATCCCAACTCTCATGAGTAGATTTTTAACTTCTTTACTTAGTTTAATCATCCCAAAATTGTATAGGTCCATCAGTATCCATTTAATATTTTGCTTTAGTTCCGGATCTGTTTCATTTGAATATTTCTTTGATAATTCCAGTATTTTTTTATCTCTTTTTCTAGCTTTTATAACTTTTATATCCTGGTCCACATTGTAAGCAGTCTCATAATTCAAATTTCCATTCAATGCTTCATACAATTTTTCAAGCACTAACTCCTGGAGCTCATTAGTTACTAATATCCTATTTGTGAGATGTAATTCTTCTAAAATCTGCTTTGTTCTTTCATTTGTCTCTTCATCAATCAACTTTTTTACTGCAGGTTTTTGTGGACCTGATATACTTATAATAGCCTGTTCTCTTTGTTTTATTGTTGTAGATAACCATAAGTTTTTAAGGTTCTTATTTTCCTGCATTTTTACACCTCACTTACTTCGCAATATAATCATTTACCGTTTTAACTATTTGCTTTTTTCCTTTCAGATATTTTTAGATGTATATCTGCTAAAATTACTCCTGTTTTTGTTAGTTCAGAATTTTCTTTTATAAGCTTGTTCTTATTCATTATGCATAACTGTTGTCTTGAGACTAAGATAAGATTACCAATATCGAAATTTCTGTTATTCCCATCTCCAAATATTACAGCGTGTCCTTTTGGAACTGTCCCATTATGCTCTTCCCATATTAAAATATGCTTTCCTCTCCATTTGTTAGGGTCTGCTATTTTAATATCTACATAATCATCCCCATTCACACGCTCTGTTCCTACTGGTAAATAATTGTGTGGTCTATTGCCCTTTTTAAATTGAGTAGGTTTCCATCCACCTAAACCCTTTTTACCTTTATTAAATGGAGTATGACCCTTCTTAAATTTAGATTCTACGCCACTTTTAAGTTTATGATTTTTTAGATATGCTCTAATCTGTTTTACTTCCAAACTTATTTCAAAATGACTATTTACCATCTCTGTTAGTTCATAAGAAGTTCTACCTTTTACATTCTCTTTTATAAATTCACGTTGTTCTAAAGTATATTTATGAGGCATATTATCCCTCCAACATCTTTGGTAATTTAGTATCAGCATTCAATCTATCATCTACTACTTTTTTAGCACTTAACACTAATGCACCATTACTTATTATTTTTGTTGCAACCTCATTTATTGCTTTAGCTCTCATTATCTCTTCTTCAAGTTTTTCTCCTTTTAATTCTTCATCATTGAGTCTTTCTAGTTGCATAAATAGGTGGTTGTTCAAATCCCCAAGTGTATTTTTCATTTTATAAATCCCTCCATTTGATATTAATCTTTAAGAAATTAATTTTTGAACCTTATCAGCTAATTCAATACTCTTATCAATAGTCTTCATTTGTTCTTCACTATTTTTATTATTTATTGCAATTTCACTTTTTAAAATTAACAGTTCTATTTTTAACTCTTCTAATGCTTCTAAAGATAAACCCTTATTCACTTTATTCCCTCCTAATATTACAACCTCTTCTCTCTTACTGCCAGCTCACCCTTATTCCATATCATCCTAGTGTGTTCATGAATACGACTCATCTGCTTGTATTTTCTATAACAATAATCTTTAATATCTGTTTTATTTAACTTTTTCATTGTTGCTAATTTCCCAGCATCTGATGCTAATGCTGACCACCTATCTGATAACACCCACGCTTTTTTGGATATTTCAAATGCACTTGCAAAATCCTCTGTAGTTAAATTTAAATATTGTTCTGCAATCTCATAATACTGTTCCACATCCTCCGGGAAACATTCATCAAGTTCTATCTTCTTACGCTTAATTGAGTATCCCATCTAAATCACTTCATAATTTTCTTTATTCTCTTCGATTATTTGTTCAAAAATATCTGATAAGTTTTCTTCCTCAAATATTTCTTTGATAAACTTCTTATTAGCCTGATAACCTTTTCTCATTACAAATCTTTTCTTTTTTTCAATTCTTAAATCCAAGGCGTGCTTAATTGCGCATATCTCACTATATTTTAAATAAACCGTTATCTTGTCCATATAACTTTCCTCCCATGCACGTCCTTATAATATCCTCTCTCCGGTATCTTCCTTTACACATAATCATGTGTTTGAGCATCATTTTTATATCCTTCTGTTTTATCCCTAGTAACTGTCTAATATCACATTCTTTATACTCTTCCCTATCAAATAATTTATATAGCCTCTCTTGAAATGCTATTTTTAGTTTTAAATCTAACTCTCGTCCATCTTTTCCATGTACCTCTTTATGATGATTTAAACACAGTTTGATAAGATTATTTGGTGCATCTTCCATAAATTTTGCTTGACTCTTGAAAACTATGTGATGTGTTTCAGTTGCTTTATTTCCACATAATTCACAAGCTATATATTCACTCAACTTTCTCACTCCTTCCGACATAATTTCAAATATATTGACCATCCAGTGAATTCATTGTATTCAATCTGGATTCCATAGTCTTTGTTGGCTAAAGTCCACCCTTTATACTTCCTCTCCCAATAGGCAATATCTATAGGGTTCTTTGCTATTTTTTCAACTTCTCTCCTTGAGTATTTGAAATCATTAGATCTACTCACTGGTTTCTCTAAATTTTGAGATGAAGACCATCTTTTTTTACCCCTTGGATTTTTCATAAGATAAGTACAAAGAGCAGCTACTCCGTTTTCATCTGGCTGTAATCTGTCTGCATTAATGAACCCTATGCGTTCACCTTTCTTTTGTCCTTTTTTCTTCCTCCTGCTCCATAAGTCCTCAACAGTATCTCTATCAAGTCCACTCATGAAAATATGATGATGTATCCTCACTGGTTTCTCTGCATCTTTCTCTGTACTATACTCTGTCACAAGAATATACTTTAGTTCAGACAATCCTTCTTTTTTTCTTCTGTACTTGATACGCCTTAAAAAGTTAGCAACTTCCTTTTCTGCCTCTTCTATTGAGTTCGGAAGAAACTTGTCCTTGTATGTTGCTGTTACATGCAAATCATCTTCATTGAAATTACTATTTGCTAACTGTGTCAAATATCGTCTAGCATTTTTATGATTGAGGTTATTCTGTTTTGGTGCTGAAACTTTTTTCTTCTTTGCTCTTTTTCCTCTTCTGCTTATATCTTTCTGTGCATCAGAGTAAGGAAATATATCTACTTCCATGTACTTCCTTCCACACTCAATCTTTTTCTCTCTAATAAAACTTCTCATACAGTTTTTCTCCCTTCTCTTGTTGTCTTTTACAACTACTAGATATGGAGTATTAAAAACATTCCTACTACTCTTATTGAATTACCCTTATTATTTATGTTTAAGATTTATACTTTCGTTGGAATGTTAATACCCATTACAAGCCCACAATAACGCAATCAAAAGCGTTCATTTCCTTGCTTTTGCCGCATTATATTGCTATAATGGATTTAGAGATATTGCTTATAATACGGCGATTATTTTAAAGAGAAAAACGTTTTGCGTTACTGGTCAGAAGGTACGTGCAAAGCGTTTTTTCTTATATTTTTTTACTACTCTTTCGTTACTCGAAATTGTGTCTCTATATCTGCACCGGTCATACTGTATGTGTTTACAGTTATTACAATGATGCATACACACTGGGTTATTTTCTTTTGGACATTGTACCCAGTGTAGCTGTTGCAATATATTCTTATTACATATGGGGCACGTCTGCATATTCTACCCCTCCCATTTTCAGAATATTCTGAATACTTCTTATCTTATAGAAGTATCATCCATCTTTAATTTATTTTAAAGCAATAATATACTCATGTTTTATCATGCAATTTAAACAATGATCTGCACTTGCTCGACTAGCACAAATTGATGTACATTCTTTAGTCCAAACCATTTGTGCTTGATTGCCTGTTATAACTTGTCCCTCTCTAAGCCCTTCTGTAAGTCTTGCTTTTATTGTTCCAATATATTTAATCATTATTATTTCTCCTTTCTTTTTAACTTGTACACATCATATTTATCTGAGCTAGTTTTTGTCTCAATGTTCTGTTTTCTTCTTCTAGTGCTTCGACTTTTTTCCCTAGCTTAATTTCAACCCATGTTTTTGCCTCTGGTATCGAACCTTCTATCTCTTCGATGTATCGAGGATTAAATCTAATAGATGGTATGCCTTCTATAGGTTTTATTGTTCCTTCTAACCTATACTTTTCAATTGTCTTTTTTGATACTTGCCATCTTTCCGCTAAATCATCTTGTGTTAATAGTTTGTCCATGAATAATCCTCCTTAAGATAATTTTTAAATACTTCAAAAACTTCTTCTTGATTTAAATTGCATCCAACATATCAGCAAATTCATTATTTAGTATCTTAATATTTGTACCTTTTCTCCCCAACGCATGTGATTCTAGTATTTCTGTTGTCTCAAGTACCCTCATTAGTTTAGATACTGTTGGTAGCGACACACTGCACAACTCTGCTATATTCGTCATTGATAAAACATCGCCTTTTTTTGAAGAGTTAATTAATACCTTTGCTACATTTAATTCCGTAAAAGATAACCTCCTAATCATGTTGTTTGCTATTCTTTTTTCTCTATCCTTATATTCAAGCAGTGGAATTAAAACGAATTTTTGTCCATCAATTTCTTTTATCATTTCCATTTTCTTCTCTCCTTTGATATTTCTCTTGTTTCTGATGTTTCTCATTGTATATCAATTTCATTGTTTTGTATCTGATTTTAGAAACCCAAGAAACCTTTCTAAACCTATGATATATTACATTGTATTCCTCGTCAAAATTAGTAAATTATACTATATTCTACATATTTCAACTAATGTTAAAGAATAAAAAATACCGAGCAACAGTCAAAGTGACCGTTACTCGGCATTGATTCGTACATATTTTATTATGGAGATACAGGATCTCCATTATCTGGCGTAACAATTAAAGTACATAAGGCTCTTTGTGTTACATCTTTTTTCTTATTACTATTTGTTTCTGCGAAAGCATTATTAGCGAATATTGCTCCTGCTAGCACCATCGTTAGCGTTAAAGACATAATTTTCTTCATAAAACCTATCCTCCTAATATTAGTAAATATTTTAGATTCCACTAATAATTATACACTATTGTAGTATTATGTCTTTAAATTTAATAATATTTCTTATATTTTTCTTATTATTTCTTCTCTTGTTAGATTATTATTTTCTGTATTAAACATATAAACAAGTATATGTTTATGACTTGGAATTAAATTTATTTTATGCTGATAACACATATCAATCCATTGCTTCAATAATCCATAATTATTCATTTCTATTACAACTTTAATTATTGAATTGTGCACGTCTTCAAGAACTTGTTTGTTTTCGAAGTCATATTTTATGATTGCTTCACTTGCTTTGCAGAGTAGGTCATATTTTTCTTCAATAGTTTCTGCTATAGTGAAAAAGTAATAAAGATGTTCAGCTTTATTATAATTACTTTGCATTATTAGCCTTTTATGTTTAAATAAATTTGATTTTTCCTTATCTCCTATATCATTATAAAACTCGCATAAATTTCTATATCCTATGCTCATCTCATCAGTTTTTTTCTCTATTCTTGCAATTTCTATATATTTTTCAGTTTGCTTTATTGCCTCTGAATATTTTAATAACCCAGCACAACAATTAGATCTTAATAGTAAGCTTTTAAAATGCAACCCTTTATTTTTAAATTGAATTGTATCCAATTCTTTTATGCATTCAATATAACATTCATTTTCTATATGTATTAGAGCCTTATTGTAATGAATATACTCCCCATACTCCAACATTGCATTCTCATTCATTTCTAAATATTCTAACTCAATCATTGCTGCTTCAAATTTTTTTAACTCGATTAGTGCTACAACACTTTTAAGTATAAATTGACTTTCCCTTTTTGCATTACCTTTCTTTTTAGCTTTAATTGATGCACTTACCGATGTTTTGAGTAATTTACTATATGCTTTGGATTTAATATAAAAATTCAATAATACTTCATAAGCTCTAAATAATAATTCGTTATTAACCTTATAAGTATTTAGTACTTCTCCTAGTGTTACTGCAACATTTATTGAATCTTCATTATTAGACAACAGCAATTCATTTATATTGCTTTGCACAATTCTTTCAACTTGCTCTTTTACTGGTTCAAGTAACTCTTCCGGTGAAACATATATACTTGTCGCCAATTGAAAAGACCGAGATATCACAAAAGCCATCCTTTCACTTAATGGTTGATGTCCACCTATAATATTTGATATATTTGAACAATCCGCTTCCTCTCCAACTAGCTGTTTTTGCGTTAGATGAAACTCATCTTTTAGATACCTAATTTTTTCACTTGGTTCCATAATCATACTTTCGAACATTCTTCATCCCCCTTATTATTAACCAAAGAGGCACTAATCTAATTCTTGGTATAACTTTACATATATTGAAATTTACATGTATACCTGTTATAATTATTTTAATGCCTCTTTGGTGTTGTGAATCCTTGTAACAGTTTGATTGTCAGTCTGTGTTGCAAGGATTCCTTTTTTTTTGCTAGATTTTATTTTTAACTTATTAACATAAAGTCATTTCTAAAGTGTTTATCAATCCTTTCTAATAGCAATTTGTAAAACTTTACTATCAAAAACCCCTTACTTTTTATCATATAAAAACCAACCATGTAAGTAAATTATTTTCTTGGTATTAATATACAATTCGTATTATACCCTTATTTTGCTATTAAGTCAACACCCATTTTTAAACTGATTAATTTAAATTTGTATTGACTGTTCTAAATTACTATGATACATTTTATATATGAGGTGATTCACTATGGATATAAAAACTGAAATAAAACTAAAACTTGTAGAATCAAAAATTTCACTTACGGAATTAGTAAGAATAATTAACAAAAAAAACGATACAGATAAAACTGTCCAGAATCTCGACAGTAAATTAAGAAGAGAAACTATCCGATATACAGAAGTGCTAGAAATAGCTGACATTCTTAATTATGATATAGAATGGGTAAAAAGAAAGTAGCATAGGAGTTGATTGAATGGAATATTCAACACTAATACGTAAAAAAGATAAAGGCTACCAATACATTATCTCTTATAAGCATAACGGAAAATGGAGTCAAAAGAGTAAGCAAGGATTCAAAAAAAGAGGTGATGCTCAATCTGCCATGGATAATCGTATTAAAGAACTAAAAAATCACCTAAAGAACAACACTGTTGTAGATAATAATCAAATTACTTTTAAAAAGTTTTGTGATACTTACATAGATCATATTAAACTTTATAGAGAAGCTAATACAGTTCTTGCCTTACAAAACGCTATAAAAGCTTTTGTTCCTTTATTTGATATGGAACTATCTAAGGTAACATCTTTAGACATACAAAAGGCAGTTGATAAACTTACCCGAAAAGGTTTGAGATTATCGACTATAAAAGACTATATCAATAAGTTAAATGTCATTTTAGGTTCAGCATTGAAAGACTATAATCTTATTTCAAAGTTACCAACCACAGGAGTGAAAATAGCTACAGATAAAAATAAGTATAATAAAAGAGCTTTAAACTCAAACGAAACATCAGAGATCATTAATTTTTTTAAGAATTATGGCAATCAACAGTATCATTTAATAATATTAATTGCTTTGAAGTGTGGCTTACGACTCGGTGAAATTTTAGGGCTTACTTGGGATGATATAGATTTTAAAGATAAAGTGATTCGAGTAAATAAACAATGGAAGTTAGTTGATAAAAACAAGTATGGGTTCGGAACTCTTAAAAGTAAGAACTCAAACAGAACTGTACCAATCCCAAAGTTATTAATTAAAGAGTTAAATGGTTTTGGTAAAGTGAAAAACATAGACAATCGACTCTTCACTATGCAAAGCATCCCATCAACAAGCATATGCTTAAGTAGATTTCTTAGACTAAATGGCTTCGACATAACAGTTCATGAGCTTAGGCACACTTATGCAACAATGTTGATCGCTAACGGTATAGACTTTAAAACTGCAGCTAAACTTCTAGGGCATACAGTTGAGCAAACAATGAAAACTTACAGCCATGTCAACGACGATATGATGAGTCGAGCAGTAAATATAATAGAAAATGTCTTTTAATTTTTGACGTAATTTTTGACGAATCGCAAGTAATCCCATTAAACAAAGGGGTTGAGCAGACTTTTATTAATATATGTAACATATTTAAAACTTATTTAATATTTAATATTTCCATAAATCAAAAAAAGATTGCTTTCGCAATCTTTTTTGATTAAAATTCCGGTTCAATTAATCCATAATTTCCATCTTTCCTCTTATACACTACATCTATTTCCTCTGTTTGTGAATTAAGGAAAACAAAGAAGTTATGTCCTATTAGATCCATTTGTAGAATAGCTTCTTCTGGATCCATCGGCTTAATTGCGAAACGCTTAGTTTTAACTATTTTAGCCTCATCATAATTCACTTCATTCGGAATTTTATCATATATTAAAGAATTTCCATATAATTTTCTTTCCATTCTTGTTTTCTGTTTTCTAATTTGTCTTTCTAACTTATCTAATACGAAATCTAATGCTGTATACATATCTTCATTTTTTTCCTCTGCTCTTAAGTATACTCCATTAAACGGAATTGTTATTTCAATTGAATGAGTATTCTTTACTACACTCAAGGTTATATGGGCTTCCACCTCTGGCTTAAAATATTTATCTAGCTTCATAAGCTTTTTCTCTATCACTTCTTTCAGTGCATCTGTAACCTTAATGTCTTTTCCTATAACTTTAACTTTCATGACTTCAGCCCCTCTCGGTATTAAAAATATTATGGTTTTAAAAACCTTCTTCACCTTTTTTTGAAATTTTTAACTTTTATTCTTGCAACTTATGTTTAAATATATTTTATTAGATTTTCGAACATACTTCAAATTCGATTTTTCGCAATATTCTAAAGATTATCCCCAAATATCCAAATTACATTAACATATCTATTACCCCTTTAGCAATACATACCACAATATCACATGATATTATTTGAATTTTATGATATAATAATTGTATTCGGGTCAAACTACGTAATGTTAGATGAAGCTATAGCTACAATTTCTACTGAACTTGCTCCCCCTTCTATAAGCGTCCTACTACAATAATATGCAGTAGCTCCCGATGTTAAAACATCATCTATCAATATTATTTTCCTATTTTTAATTTTTCCTATATTTTTTTTATTTACACTAAAAACATCACTTACATTTTCCCATCTTTCTAATCTACTCAATCCTATTTGATCTAAACAATTTTCTTTTTCTAACAAATTTTCTATATCAATTTTTCTATTAATCTGTTTCTTAAGGCTTTCTACAATTTTCTTAGCTAGAAGCTCACTTTGATTATAATCCCGCTTCTTATTACTATTTCTGTTACTAGGTACAAAGGTTATTATATCCACTTTTAAGCTTTCTGTAATTATCAAATTTGCTAAATCATTTCCAAAAGCATTAATAACATTAAAATCACTCTTATACTTCATTCCTTTAATAGCTTCTCTTATATATTTGTTGTAATAATAGCAGCAATATGCATTAAATTTAAATCCTCCTTTTCTTATGGTCTTTTTAATGCTATATTTATTATTTTTACATTTGTCACATATTATATGATTATTATTTGTTTCCTTATTACATATAATACACACAGCTTCATAGTAAAATAATACACTTAAAAATCCATCAGCATATTTTTCTAACTTTTTTCTTATTATACTAAATAACCCTTGACCTTTATCACCGTTCAATTGATTATCACCCCATATTCACTAAATATTTCTTGTACCTCATTTAAAATATGTACCTTTTTGTAATTATTATACCCACCGCTTTAATCCCTTAAATTTTGAAGTTTCTCTATTATCACTCTATCAACAATAAAAACCCATGTTTCAACATGAGCTTTTATTATTTAAAATATTTTTATATGTCAAATATACTCTTAATTCTATAACTTAAAGCAGAAAATCTTTCATATGTTTTATCATTACTTATCATATATTTCATAGCTCTTTCTTCTCCAACAAGAACAACCATGCCTTTTGCCCTTGTTATTCCTGTATATAATAGATTTTTGTTCATTAACATAGGTGGCCCCATGAACATAGGAATTACAACAACAGGAAACTCACTCCCTTGACTCTTATGTATAGTAACAGCATAAGCAAGAGTCAATTCATCTAAAAACATATCTTCATATATCACATTTTTCCCATCGTCGAAATTTACATTAATATTACCATTTTCATCAATATCGTCAATATAACCCACATCACCATTATATACCCCAAGTCCACTCTGAGTATTCACTCCATCAAACTTAGTCCATTTTATAGAATAATTATTTTTAATCTGCATTACCTTATCGCCTACTCTAAATTTCCCTACTCTTACATCAATTTCTTTCTTCCCATTTTCTCTGGGATTCAATATCTCTTGAAGTTGCTCATTAAGATTATCCACCCCCAGAATTCCTTTCCTCATTGGTGATAATATTTGAATATCTCTAATGCTATTCCACGTAGGATTAAATTTAGGTAACCGTTCACTCACCAACCCTATTATTGTATCCAATGCTTGAGTTGCTGGATTTTTCTTTAAGAAGAAAAAATCTTTATCTTTGTTATTCAATACAGGCATTTCTCCATTATTAATCTTATGAGCATTTAATACGATCATACTTTTCTCAGATTGTCTAAAAATATCTCTCAACCTGACCACATGAATACATTCACTATCAATTAAATCATGTAAAACTCTCCCTGCACCAACAGATGGCAGTTGATCAACATCCCCAACTATTATAAGTCTCATCCCATATTTAACAGCCTTTAATAGGTTATTCATAAGTGTTAAATCTATCATTGAAGCTTCATCTACTATTAACACGTCACATTCCAAAGGAGTCTTCTCATTCCTAGCAAAAGCAAGTTCTTCTTCATCTTCTCCATATCCTAACTCTAGAAGTCTATGTATGGTTTTCGCTTCTCTTCCAGTTGATTCACTCATTCTCTTAGCAGCTCTACCTGTAGGCGCTGCCATAAAAACATCCAACCCCATATCTTCCATTATGTTTGTAATACAGTTGATAATTGTTGTTTTTCCTGTTCCAGGCCCACCAGTAATTATCTCTACACCATTCTCAAAAGCTCCAATAATAGCTTCTTTTTGTGATTCCGCAAAACTTATACCATTTTCCTTTTCAAATTCTTCTATCTTATTAATCAAATCTATTTCAAACTTTGGATAGGTTCCTGCAATCATATGAACTATTTTTTTAGTGATTCCTAATTCACAATAATAATATGGTATATTATAAACACATTCTTCACCTTGGATTACTTCATTTTTTATCCTCTGCTCAAGAACAGCATTATATAGTCCATTTTCAATCTCTTCTTCACCCACACCAAGTATCTCTCTACTCTGTTGCACAAGTAAATTCTTAGGCATATATGTATTTCCATTTAAACAAAATTGATCTATTACATACTTTATACCTGAAGATATTCTAAATGGAGAAGCCTTATCAATCCCTATACTCAAGGCAATCCTATCTGATGTTTTAAATCCGATTCCTCTGATATCATCAATAAGCTTATATGGATTTTCTTTAATATTCCTTACAGCATCTTTCCCATATACCTTATGTATACGAATGCACTGTTTTGGTGATATTCCATATCCCTGAAGCATAACCACCAAATCTTTGATATCTTTACTCTGTTCAAATGATTTCTTAATTATATCAATTTTTTTGTTACCAATACCTTCTACCTCTAATAATTTATTGATGTCATTCTCAATTATATCTAAAGCTTTATCTCCAAACTTCTTAATAATTCTATGAGCAGTAACAGGACCAATTCCATTGATAATCCCAGAAGCTAAATACCTTTCCACCCCCTCCTGAGATTTTGGTTTCACTTCTTCCCAATCTTGTACCTTAAACTGTTTACCAAATTTTTTATGTTCAGTCCAAATACCCGTAGCTTTTATCTGCATCCCCTCTTTTAAAAAAGGCATAGCTCCATTTATAGTTTCTAACCGATTTTCAATTTTCATTTTAGCTACCATATATCCATTACTTTCATTTTCATATATAATAGCTTCCACCATTCCAATTATTTCTTCCATAATTTCACCAACTTTTTCACTAACTTAAGTATATTATATTATACCATAACTTAAAAACATAGTTGAGAACTTAGAGTTGAGAGTTATTTCAATTTATCTCTTCTTGAAAAGTCTTTTATGTTTTCAAAAATAAAAGCACGTAAGAATCTCATTCTTACGTGCTTAATCTTGCTTTATAAATATTTCTTTATCTCTTCAACTTTATCAAGTGCTTCCCATGGAAGGTTAATATCTGTTCTTCCAAAATGACCGTATGCAGCAGTCTGTCTGTATATAGGTCTTCTTAATCCTAATTCTCTGATTATAGCAGCTGGTCTTAAGTCAAATACATTTTTAACAATCTCAACTACCTTCTCGTGTGAAATCTTCTCTGTACCGAAAGTTTCTACCTCTATAGATACGGGCTCAGCTACTCCAATAGCATAGGCTAATTGAATCTCAAGTCTATCAGCTACTCCAGCTGCAACAAGGTTCTTAGCTACCCATCTTGCAGCATATGCAGCAGATCTATCAACTTTAGTAGGATCCTTTCCAGAGAAAGCTCCACCTCCATGTCTTCCCATACCACCATAAGTATCTACTATTATTTTTCTACCTGTTAATCCAGCATCTCCTTGTGGTCCACCAATAACGAATCTTCCAGTTGGATTGATGAAATATTTTGTTTCATCATCTAAAAGTTCTGCTGGCACGATTGGTTTAATTACGTGTTCCATTAAATCTTTTTCAATCTGCTCTCTAGTAACTTCTGGAGCATGTTGAGTAGAAATAACAATTGCATCTATTCTCACAGGTTTATCATCTTCAAACTCAACTGTTACTTGTGTTTTTCCATCTGGTCTTAAATAAGCAAGAGTACCATTTTTTCTTACCTCTGATAATCTTCTTGATAGTTTGTGTGCCATTGCAATTGGAAGCGGCATATACTCTTCTGTTTCGTTAGTAGCATAACCAAACATCATACCTTGGTCTCCTGCTCCTGTAGCTTCTTCTGAACCCATGTTTCCTTCTTTAGATTCTAAAGCTTCATCAACACCCATAGCTATATCGCTTGACTGTTCATCAATAGTTGTCATTACTGCACAAGTACTTGAATCAAAACCATATTTCGCTCTTGTATATCCTATTTCTTCTATTGTCTTTCTTACCACTTTTGGAATATCAACATAACAATTAGTTGTTATTTCCCCCATAACCATAACCATTCCTGTTGTTACAGCTGTTTCGCAAGCAACTCTTGCATTAGGGTCTTTCTCAAAAATACTATCTAATATTGCATCTGATATTTGGTCACAAATCTTATCTGGATGTCCTTCTGTTACTGATTCTGAAGTGAATATTCTTTTCATAAAACTAATTCTCCTTTCATTTCCATCTGAATTCTATAATGTATTTGGTTACCATTTTGGGGTAATAAAAAACCTCTCTATTCAAGATAGAGAGGTATAATTTCAGCGTTTAATTCTTATCTAACAATCATACAATTGTAGGAATTAGCACCATAGCAAAATAATTTGCCGGTTGCTGGGTTTCATAGGGCCGGTCCCTCCACCTCTCTGGATAAGATGTATTTAGTTGTTTATTTTAAAAATGGTGGGCGAAGATGGATTCGAACCATCGAAACGAAACGTAACAGATTTACAGTCTGCCCCCTTTGGCCACTCGGGAACTCGCCCATGTTTTAGGTTTTGAAAATATCCAATCTCTTCGTCACTTCGGTTCACTGCGTTGCTCAAGTACATTAGTACATCCCGCTACTCGTTCACCTTGTTCCTCGACCTTGAACATTTTCAAAGCCTAAAAACTTCTTCGTGAGAATATATTGTATTCTTTCATTACCTTTTAATATTTTATGGAGCTGGCAATAGGACTTGAACCTACAACCTGCTGATTACAAGTCAGCTGCTCTACCAATTGAGCCATGCCAGCATGGTTTTAGACTTTGAAAAGCTCCAATCTCTTCGTCACTGCGGCTCACTGTGCTGCTCAAGTACTTTCGTACGTTCCGCTGCTCGTTCACCTTGTTCCTCGACCTTGAAGCTTTTCAAAGCCTAAAACATTTTTTTGTGACAATATCATTGTAATTTTCCATTGCTTTTTTTACTTATTTAAAATTCCAATCTCTTCGTCACTGCGGCTCACTGTGCTGCTCAAGTACTTTCGTACGTTCCGCTGCTCGTTCACCTTGTTCCTCGACCTTGAAGCTTTTCAAAGCCTAAAACATTTTTTTGTGACAATATCATTGTAATTTTCCATTGCTTTTTTTACTTATTTAAAATTCCAATCTCTTCGTCACTGCGGCTCACTGTGCTGCTCAAGTACTTTCGTACGTTCCGCTGCTCGTTCACCTTGTTCCTCGACCTTGAAGCTTTTCAAAGCCTAAAACATTTTTTTGTGACAATATCATTGTAATTTTCCATTGCTTTTTTATTAATTTTAAAATTTAAATGGTGGGCGAGGATGGATTCGAACCATCGAAACGAAACGTAACAGATTTACAGTCTGCCCCCTTTGGCCACTCGGGAACTCGCCCATGTTTTATATTTTGAAAAACTTCAATCTCTTCGTCACTGCGGCTCACTGTGCTGCTCAAGTACTTTCGTACATTCCGCCGCTCGTTCACCTTGTTCCTCAACCTTGAACCTTTTCAAAGCCTAAAACAATTTTTGTGACACATTATGATTATTTTTTTACCAATACTTGTTTGTTACTTTTTTTATATAAAATGGTGGGCGAAGATGGATTCGAACCATCGAAACGAAACGTAACAGATTTACAGTCTGCCCCCTTTGGCCACTCGGGAATTCGCCCATGTTTTAGGTTTTGAAAATATCCAATCTCTTCGTCACTTTGGTTCACTTCGTTGCTCAAGTACATTAGTACATCCCGCTACTCGTTCACCTTGTTCCTCTACCTTAAACAATTTTAAAGCCTAAAAACTTCTTCGTGAGAATATATTGTATTCTTTCATTACCTTTTAATATTTTATGGAGCTGGCAATAGGACTTGAACCTACAACCTGCTGATTACAAGTCAGCTGCTCTACCAATTGAGCCATGCCAGCACGGTTTTAGACTTTGAAAAGCTCCAATCTCTTCGTCACTGCGGCTCCCTGTGCTGCTCAAGTACTTTCGTACGTTCCGCTGCTCGTTCACCTTGTTCCTCGACCTTGAAGCTTTTCAAAGCCTAAAACATTTTTTTGTGACAATATTATTGTAATTTTTCATTGTTTTTTTTACTTATTTAAAATTCCAATCTCTTCGTCACTGCGGCTCCCTGTGCTGCTCAAGTACTTTCGTACGTTCCGCTGCTCGTTCACCTTGTTCCTCGACCTTGAAGCTTTTCAAAGCCTAAAACATTTTTTTTGTGACAATATTATTGTAATTTTTCATTGTTTTTTTTACTTATTTAAAATTCCAATCTCTTCGTCACTGCGGCTCCCTGTGCTGCTCAAGTACTTTCGTACGTTCCGCTGCTCGTTCACCTTGTTCCTCGACCTTGAAGCTTTTCAAAGCCTAAAACATTTTTTTGTGACAATATTATTGTAATTTTCCATTGCTTTTTCATTAATTACTTAAATTTAAATGGTGGGCGAAGATGGATTCGAACCATCGAAACGAAACGTAACAGATTTACAGTCTGCCCCCTTTGGCCACTCGGGAACTCGCCCATGTTTTATGTTTTGAAAAACTTCAATCCCTTCGTCACTCCAAATCATTCTTCTTGTTCCTCGACCTTGATGTCTTTCAAAGCCTAAAACAATTTTCATGACAAAGTTTTGATATTTTTCGTACAAGTGAATGTCTTTTGAACATTTCACTGCGTCTTACCGACAAAGAATAGTATACAAGTATAACAGATTTATTTCAACCTTATATTCCGCTAAATTTTAAAACTATTTTATTCTTATTCCCTAAATCTCCGTTTATCTTCATTATAATATCAAATTCATTATTTATTTTGCACTTATTATTAAAAATCTTACGAATTTTCTTGAAGATTTTTTATTGCAATAAAGCACCAGATTTCTCAAGATAATAATACTCTTCAACCTTACTCATATCAACATATTTGCTGGCAGTTTCTCTTACTTTTTCAAAATCTTTTTCATCAAGACAATCCCGTAATAATAGTAATGACTTTAAAACACCATATTCTTGATTATCATGATAAAGTAATTCTTTGATGGTATTGAACATATTCTTATCCACTTTTAGAGCGACACTTAATATGTTTTTTTTATCTTGGAAGTTTAAACTTCCTTTTATACTAGAACATTCAACTTTAAATACAGATATAGCTTGGTCTTCTAAAATATTTTGAATTTCTTCAACTGACATTTTTTCTTGATGATTAGAAAATTTTTTTTCAATAAATTCTTTTATTTCATCCCGATTCAATATTTTATTTTGATATTTTTGAAGAGTTTCATTTTTATTGGGTTTACTATCCTTATGTTCATTATTTTTTTGCCATTGATTATATTTCTTTTTATTATTCCTTTTATCTTCAATCACATTATTCTCAATATAATTAGTATGTTTTGAATGAAATTCATTTTTTTCTGCAAAAACAGATACACCTAGTATAAATAATTCTACAACAATTATAAAATAAAGTAGTTTCAATTTATTCATCTCGCAAACCTCCTTTTTAAAATTATTTACATATTTATATTTTTTATACTTCGATGTACCATTTTAACTTACAAAGGTATATATTAGTATATTCACTTCATATATTTTATTAGGAGGTGAATTATTTGAACAAAGTTAAAGCTCATTATACCGATCCTTTTGCTTACTATAAGATAGCTAATTTTCTTAAAAACTATTTAACTGAAAAAACTATAATTATATGTATTGGTACTGATAGATGTATTGGTGATTGTTTAGGTCCGCTTGTAGGATCATATCTCTCCGATAGTAATATACCTCTTAAAATTTTTGGTACAGTAGAAAACCCAATTCACGCTTTAAATATAGATGAAAAATTCTCAAATATAAAAAAAGAATATCCTGATTATACACTAATAGGAATTGATGCCTGTTTAGGTGATGATTATAATATAGGTGAAATACAAATACGTGATTACCCCATTCATCCTGGTAAGGGCGTCGGCAAAAACCTTCCTAAAATTGGAAAGGCTTCTATAATTGGAATTGTTGACTCTTGCGATAAGAACGAATTATTTACAAATAGGAATATTCGATTAAATCTAGTAATGAAAATTGCCAAAGTAATAAGCAAGTCAATTCTTTATTCTTATAACCTATATAAAGAAGAAAATTCATAACAAAAAACAGGCCAAATAAGTGCCTGTTTTTATTTTATAAAATTCTTATATGTTTTTATTTTCTATGCTTAATCTTGAAATATATAATCCAAAACTTTCCCAGTACCATAAGCTACACACGAAATAGAGTCTTCTGCAACGTAAACTGGTACATTAGTATATTGTTGAATTAATTTATCTAACCCTTCTAGTAATGCTCCACCACCAGTCATAATAATTCCTTTTTCTGCAATATCCGATGATAATTCAGGTGGAGTTTTTTCTAAAACTGAATGGGTACTTTCTGCTATAGTATATACCGCTTCTTTTAGTGCCTCTTGCATTTCAAGTGCATTAACTACAATATTGGTTGGTAATCCATTCAATAAATCACGACCTCTAACTTCTAGAGTTTTTTCTGGATTCGCATTAAAAACACAACCAATTTTTATTTTAAGCTCTTCTGCTGTTCTTTCACCAATCATAACTTTATGTTTCTTTCTTATATATTTAATAATAGATTCGTCAAATTCATCTCCTGCTATCTTTATTGATTGACGAACAACCATACCACCCAGAGAAATAACTGCAATATCTGTTGTTCCTCCACCAATATCTATAATCATATTTCCACTCGCTTTTGTAATATCCAATCCAGCTCCAATTGCAGCTGCTATTGGTTCTTCTATGAGTTCGACTCTTTTAGCACCAGCATTTTTAGCAGCATCTTCAACTGCTTTTCTCTCTACTGCCGTAGCTTCACAAGGAATACATATTGCAACTTTTGGTGCAAACCACGGTCTTTTACCGCAGGCTTTACTAATAAAATATTTTAGCATTTTTTCTGTTATATCATAATCTGAAATAACTCCATCTCTTAAAGGTCTAATCGCAACTATGTTACCAGGAGTTCTACCTATCATCTGTCTGGCTTCTTCGCCAACTTTTAAAACCCTATCATTTCCTTTTTCACTCTTATCAATTGCTACAACTGAGGGTTCTTTTAAAACAATACCTTTATTTTTTGAAAATACTAATACAGTTGCAGTACCTAAATCAATCCCAATATCAGCACTCATCCTAAATAACATTATTCAGTTCACTCCTACTCAACTCATTCATAAAAATACATACTTACCTATATTCTAGGAATATTTTCAAATTCCTCTAATATTCTTAATTTTAATTAAGAATATTCTCATAATTAATATTAAACAGATAGCGGAGTAATTTTACAAAATATTCTCATAAATCAACTTTTAAATTTTATATAGACTTGTACTTTAACTTTGTAGCTCTTCCACCTCTGATATGCCTTTCTGACTTATTTAAATCTAAAACTCTTTTTGCTTCCTCAGCTATTTGAGGATTTATTTTAGGCAATCTTTCAGTCATATCTTTGTGAATAGTACTTTTACTTACTCCAAAAACCTTAGCAGTTTTTCTTATTGTAGCTTCCGACTCGATAATATATCTAGCTACTTCCAAAACTCTTTCTTCGATGTAATCTTTCAAAGAACGCTACCTCCTTAATCCTTCTATTAATATAGTATGCAAAAATTTATTCCATTAATACTCATAGTGCTACATAGAGTAATTAAATATTCATATCTTAATCATTTTTCTATGAATATTTTTTTGGTGAAAGGTTCAATTAAAATTGAACCTTTCACCGTATTCATAATTAATTACTAAAATCCATATATTCTAGAGGATTAAAAAAAGTATCATAATATTCATTATAGTTTGCCATAATATCTTCATACTTTTCATTTGAAGCAATTATTTCATAATGTAAATGTGGATCATAATGTGAATTTACAAAGTATACTGCACTCTCCCCAACATTTCCTATAACCTCTCCAACTTTAACCTCTGCTCCTACTGATACCTTTACCTCATCATTAAGATTTGAATATACTGTTTTAAACATATCTCCGTGATTAATTACTACAGTAGTTCCAAATAATTTATCAATTCCAACAAATTCCACAACTCCATCACTGCTAGCCTTAACCTCTGAATTGATTTCACACTTAATTCCAACACCTCTTGGTGTTTTATTAGTCTTATCAGTTTTATCAGTTATTGGCTTTCTAAATTCATAAATTACCTCTCCCACTACTGGCTCTGTTAAGTTTTTGATTTCTGGAGAATTAGCTATAACACTTACATCTAACTCCATGTTTTCATCTGTATATACAACCGAAACTTCTCCATTGGTATTTTCTCCATTTTCAATACCAATATCTTGACCTTCATCTACATTTTTGCCATTTTGGAATGCGCTATTAGATACATTTCCACCATTAACAGCAGTACTATTATTATTTCTTATTAAGGTAAATATCAATATTCCCGCTACTAATACTAATCCAGCAAAAACAGCAATATAAAAACTAGATTTTTGATAAAATTTTTGTTTATTTGATTCCATCATAAACACCTCCTTTCTGTAATAATGTCCACATTAATAGAAAAAATACATATATTATAAAATTTTTCAAAAAAAAAGGACTTGTTGATAACCAAGTCATAAAATACTGTTTTCACTCTGTTTTTCTCTTAAAAATTTCAGGCATTATTTTTTAAAATACTTTTTTAATCTCAGTCCCTGTATAGTAGTGCCTAAGTATTTCATTATATTTTTCACCTATCTTAGCCATTCCATTAGCTCCCCATTGGCTCATTCCAACTTCATGTCCATATCCTTCACAGTATACTATTAAATTTTCTCCTTCTTCACTTAAAATAAAATCAGTAGAATTTAAGGAAAATAATGTTCTAAATTCCGTTCCCTTCAAAGACACATCTCCAATGATAATTTCTTTAACATTTCCAGCATCTGTTCGTTCAATTATGTTTACTTGATCAATTAATGAATTTTTATATAATGTAACACCTTTATAGTTATCTTTAACTTTTTTTATAAAATCCATTTTATTAATCTTAACAGTGGAACTAAATTTAGGAGCATCAGAATCTCCATAACTTTGAACGCTTGTCAAATATGGTCTAGATTCTGAAAATACCTCCTTACTATTCTCTGTAACCCCACTACTTGCAGCAAAATAATATGGACTATCTATAGGTTCCCCATTATATGTTATCACTTCTCCTTCTGTCGACTTCACAGCTTCAGAAATTTTTTTGTAGTACCTTTGATAATTTTGTCCCCATATATTTTTCATTTCACCTTCACTTATATAAACTTGACAATGAGTACTATCACAAATGTCAGCATCATGCTCCTTAGCCTTAATACAGGGGATTCCTTTATATTGTTTCATATGAGATAATACATATGTTCTTGCAGCAACCGTTTGTGCTTTTAATGCCTCTAAATTGAATTCTGCCGGCATTTCTGCCGCCACTACTCCTTTTAAATATATTTCTATTGGGATAGTTTCAACAATATCTTTCTTAGTTAAATATACCTTTATGTACATTGGCTTTTTTTCTCTTTGTATCACTTCATACTTATCCGAACTTTCCTTAATTATTTCTCCCTCCTCTATCATATTGACGCCCTTACCTGCCCCTAGATTAACAAGTAACGTAGTCACAAATAAAAATAAAACTATGGAAAGAACCCCAATCACAATATCAAAAAATTTAACCTTATAATTATTTTTACCCATGTTTACTCACCTTACCTCCAATACGTATAAATAATTCATTGTTCTCTCTATATATAAATATGAACTTAATAAAAAATTATTCCAAAAACACACTTTCTAGTTTGAAGGTACACAAAAAATAATCGTCAGGATAATTATCCTAACGATCTTTCAATTTTCCTTATATCTCCGTATATCTGCACCTAATCCTTTCAATTTCTTTTCAATCTCAACATATCCTCTATCAATATGCTTTACTCCACTTATAACAGATTCTCCCTTAGCAGCTAAAGCCGCTAAAATCAATGCTGCACCAGCTCTTAAATCTGTTGCTCTTATTTCAGCTCCTGTGAGATTTTCCACTCCTTGTATAGTTGCAGTTCTTCCTTCAATCTTAATATTTGAGCCCATTCTTTTAAGTTCTGACACACACATAAACCTATTTTCGAATATTGTTTCTGTTATAATACTTGTTCCTTTAATAGTAGAAAGTAGACTCATCATCTGTGATTGCATATCAGTAGGAAATCCCGGATAAGGAAGTGTCTTAATATCAACAGGTAAAAGTGTATCCCTTCCATCAACTATTATACTATCACCTTCTATCTCCATCATTACCCCCGCTTCAGCCAATTTTGCTATAACTGGTTTCAGATTGGATTCTTTAATGCCGTTAATCTTAATATTACTATGCGTTATTGCAGCTGCTAACATAAATGTACCAGCTTCAATCCTATCATAAATAGGCGTATATTCTATTCCAGTTAGATATTTTACCCCACTTACAATTATTCTATCTGTTCCAGCACCATAAATTTTTGCTCCCATAGCTATGAGAAAATTAGCTAAATCCTCAATCTCTGGTTCCTCTGCTGCATTTTCAATAATTGTATCACCTTTTGCCAATGTAGATGCCATGATTATATTTTCAGTTGCTCCTACAGAAGGATAATCCAAATATATTTTATTCCCTATTAAACCATTCGTTCTCGCTTCAACATAGCCATGACCAATATTTATATCTGCCCCTAAAGCAGTCAATCCTTTTAAATGCAAATCAATAGGTCTAGTTCCTATATTGCATCCTCCAGGAAGAGAAATTCTGAACATACCTTTTTTAGCAAGTAGTGGTCCCATCAATAAACTTGAGGCTCTCATTTTTCTAACTAAATTTCCATTAGCTTCAATACCCATATTATAATCATTATCAATTAAGATTTTTCCTGTTTCTTTATTTATCATTACATCAATATTCAGACTTCTTAGTATTTTACCTAGCACATATACATCTTCAAGCATAGGCGCGTTATTTATTGATACTTCATCATCAGTCAGAATGGAAGCAACCATAATTGGAAGTACAGCATTTTTGGCAGTACTGATATTCACTTCTCCACTCAAAGACTTTTGCCCATTAATTATTATCTTATCCATTTTAATCCTCCACTCAATTTTTCAATACTAATAATCCATAAAGATCTCTTTATCTCCAACTATCAAGAAATTTTCTTCACCATATTTCACTAAAATAATATGACTTATTTTTCTCTTCTTAAGTGTTAAAGTGAAAAGTTTATGATAAATTAATATTTCCTTTCCCATTGCAAAATCAATATCATCTATTTCATAGCTTGTAGAATTATAATATTCTTTTATTTTTGCAGATATATTATCTATTTCATCATTCAATTTATATTTAATATTTGTAGTTACACTCTTTATAAATAAATATTTTTCGCTGTCTATTTTCTCTAAAAGCTCCTCATTCATTACTTTATCTGAAGATATTATCTTTATCTTCCCTTGTTTTTTCTCTGAATCTAAAACTATGTAGATTTTTAAATCTAGAGATTTTATATTTATGAAGCTTTTATGGTCACTTTTATGGTGTTTTACTCCCTTGCTCTCATTATTTTTTTTTTCTAAATCATGAAAATATTTCTCTGCTCTATGAAAATCCTCAAACTTGAATTCAATTTCAATTCCATGTTCATACTTTCCCGAAATAAATCCTAAAATATTTTCTTGAAATCCATCAAATTTATATTCACAAAAAATCGAATTACTCTCTATAACCATAATCATCAAAATAACAACAAATCGTTTCATGTCCAAGCCTCCCTCTTTTATTAATTGCCATTATTTCAAAAATTAAACTATAAAGTTTTAAATAATTTATAAGTTTCTATATAACTAATATATTTTTATATCAAAAAAGTGTGAAAGCGTAAGATGAACTCCTAAAGTTCAACTTACGCTTTCAATTCTTGCTATAGCTCTCATTAATGCCTTTTGGGCCCTTTGTATATCAATCCCTTCTTTATTTTTATCTATTCTATTCAAAGCCCTTTCTTTTGATTGCTTTGCTCTATTTATATCAATATCTTTTTTCCACTCGCAAGCTTCACAGGTTATTAATACATCTCCCTTTTCATCAATATGCAATATGCCAAATGATACGAATAGTATTTCTCTGGCCCCTTTACTTACAACCTCACCCATACAAGGAATAATAAAAACAACTCGAGCTTCATGATTAGATAAAATTGAGAACTTTCCGTCTGTATCTTTTAATTTAATTTCTTCAATTTTATCATCTAGAAAAGTCCCCTGAGTACTAATTATTTTAATGTTAAATTCTTCCATTCATTATCTCCTTGATTTTATTCTTGTTTTAACTTTTCAGCCTTTTCTCTTACCTCTTCTATGCCTCCCACATAACTAAAAGCTTCCTCAGGAATATTATCTAATTTACCCTCTAAAATCTCTTTAAATCCTTTGACAGTATCTTCAACTGCTACAAATTTACCTTTCATCCCTGTAAATTGTTCACCAATGCTTAATGGTTGAGAACAAAATTTTTGAATTTTCCTTGCTCTACTAACTATCAGTTTATCCTCATCTGATAATTCATCTATCCCAAGAATTGCAATAATATCTTGTAATTCCTTATATCTCTCAAGTATATGTTTAACCTTAACTGAAATATTATAATGTTCTTCTCCTACGATCTCTGGATCTAATATCCTTGAAGTGGACACCAGCGGATCTACTGCTGGATAAATTCCAAGTTCCACTATCCCTCTTGAGAGAACCGTTGTAGCATCAAGATGTGTAAATGTTGTTGCCGGTGCTGGATCTGTAAGGTCATCAGCTGGAACATAAACTGCTTGAACGGAAGTAATAGCACCTTTAGTGGTTGATGTTATTCGCTCCTGCAGCCCTCCCATTTCTGTAGCTAATGTGGGTTGATATCCTACAGCACTTGGGATTCTTCCTAAGAGAGCAGAAACCTCTGACCCAGCTTGTGTGAATCTAAAAATATTATCAATAAATAATAATACATCCTGACCCTCATCTCTAAAGTATTCTGCTATACTAAGTCCAGTTAAAGCAACTCTCATTCTTGCTCCTGGCGGTTCATTCATTTGTCCAAATACAAGTGCAGTGTTATTTATTACTCCACTCTCCTTCATTTCATAATATAATTCATTCCCCTCTCTACTTCTTTCACCTACTCCTGTAAAAACAGATAATCCTCCATATTGTACAACTATATTATTTATCAATTCCTGAATTAATACAGTCTTCCCAACACCAGCACCACCAAAAAGCCCTATTTTACCACCTTTGGGATATGGCGCTAAAAGATCTAATACCTTTATACCAGTCTCAAACATTTCAGGCTTTAAGGCTTGCTCGTGAAATGGTGGTGCTTCCCTATGTATAGAATAACGTTTTTCACATTTCGGGGTTTCTCCACCATCTATACACTCACCTAATACATTGAACACTCTTCCCAATACTTCTTTTCCTACTGGAACTGTTATTGGTTTCCCAGTATCAATAGCCTTCATGCCTCTACGTAATCCTTCTGTATCTTCCATTGCTATACACCTTACCACATCATCACCAATATGTTGTTCTACTTCTGCTATAATTTTTTTATGTTCAAGTTCAATCTCTATTGCATTATATAGGGATGGTAGCCCTCTAGTATCATATTTAATATCAATAACAGGTCCGATTATTTGTACTATTTCTCCTACTCTATTTTCCATTTCAAATCACCCTTTTAAACATTCAAATAATAAATCTGACAAATTACTCGTCTTTAAAATTCTTTTCATGCCCTTTATTTCAAAGCCTCTACGCCTCCAACAATCTCACTAATTTCGTTAGTAATATTGCTTTGCCGTATTCTGTTATACATTTTCTTAAGATCTGATAATAACTCTTTACCATTTTTTAAAGCATTATTTGTAGTTTCTATCCTGAAACTAAGTTCCGATGTTTTAGATTGCATTAATATATTTAATATAACACTGTCAAAATACAAGGTTAAAATATCTTCAACTGATATCTCTTTTTCCTCATTCCACTGTTCTTCTTTAAGCTCAAATGGAAAAATTTTTTCAACACTCAATTCTTTTTTTATTACTGATATAAATTTGTAGTATATAGCATATATTTCACACTTCTCTTCTTTGAAATACCTCATAATCTTATTACTAATAATTCGACTTTCTTTAATACTTGGATAATAAGGTAACTCAACATATTCAGCTATAGTTTCTCCACCCATAGCACCTATGAAATCTCGTCCTTTCATTCCACAGACTATAAACTTACAATTTTGATTCTTTTCTTTTTCCATAAAGGCTTTTTTTGCTGTTCCACTATTAAATGCCCCACATAACCCTACATCAGAGCTCATAATAATAAATAGTTTTTTTGTCTCATCAATTCCTTTCCCATACTCTTTTAATTTCTCATTTGTCAAAAGCTTATTAACTCCACTCTTCAATTTGTAGGCATACTCATTATTTACATATAAATTTGATTTACTTTTGGAGAATTTAGAGTTTGCTACCATACTCATAGCTTTAGTTATTTTCATTGTATTTTCTATAGATTTAATTCTTCTTTTAATCAATGCCAAACTTGCTGCCACAAATCTTTTCCCCTTTTTATTTTATTTCATCCAAGAATATTTTTTTAAACTCTTCAACTGCATCATCTATATTATTTTTAAATTCATCGTAATTATCTTCTTTTATATAATTAATAATCTCTTCATGAGTATTATCCATAAATTTAAGAAATTCTCTTTCAAAGTCTTTTACTTTTTTTACTGGAATATCTAATAAATAATCTTTAGTTCCACAATATAAAATTAAGATCATATGATGTAATTCCATAGGACTATTCTTATTTTGTTTTAATATTTCAACTAATCTTTTTCCTTTATCTAATTTTCTCTGAGCCTCTTTCTCAAGTTCTGAACCGAATTGTGCAAAACTAGCTAATTCTCTATATTGTGCAAGTTCAATCCTTAAAGTACCTGTTATCTTTTTCATTATTTTTGTCTGAGCATTACCACCAACTCTAGAAACGGATATCCCTGCATTAATAGCTGGTCTTACTCCTGAATGGAAAAGATCAGTTTCAAGAAAAATCTGCCCATCAGTTATTGATATAACGTTTGTAGGAATGTATGCAGTTACATCACCTTCTAATGTTTCGATAAGTGGAAGTGCAGTCATTGACCCACCCCCTAAAGCATCTGAAAGTTTAGCTGCTCTTTCCAATAATCTAGAATGAAGATAAAATACATCCCCAGGATAAGCCTCCCTTCCAGGTGGTCTCCTTAAAAGCAATGACATTGTTCTATATGCAACTGCATGCTTAGTCAAATCATCATATATAATAAGTACATCTTTCCCCTTATACATGAAATACTCACCTAAACTACACCCTGCAAATGGAGCAATATACTGTAGTGGAGCTGATTCTGAAGCAGTAGCACTTACAATTATGCTATATTCCATCGCCCCAAAATTTAATAATGTATTATATATCTGAGCTACTGTAGAACGTTTTTGACCAATTGCTACATAAATACATATTACATCTTTTCCCTTCTGATTTAGTATTGTGTCAATAGTAATAGCTGTTTTTCCTATTTGCCTATCACCAATTATCAATTCTCTCTGTCCCTTACCAATTGGCACCATACTATCAATAGCTTTTATCCCTGTTAGGAGTGGTTCTCTAACACCCTGTCTATCCATGATACTGGGTGCCTTCCATTCGATTGATCTTCTCTCATTACTTAAGATTTCTCCCTTTTCATCAATTGGCTTTCCCATTGGATCAACAACTCTACCAACGAATGCATCTCCAACGGGTATATCCATAATTCTGCCACAACTTACAACCTGTTCACCTTCTTTTATATGTTCATCTGATCCTAATATTACACATCCTACATTATCTTTTTCTAAATTCAAAGCAATTCCATAAACTTCATTATTAAATTTTAAGAGCTCGCCTTCCATACAATCATTAAGTCCATAAACCCTTGCTATTCCATCCCCAACTTGAATTACTGAGCCTACATCCCTCTTTTGTATTTCATTTTGAAAATTTTGTATTTCGTTTTTTATTATATTCGTTATTTCTTCAGGTTTTATATGCATTTCACTCTACTCCTTGTTTAAAAGCTCTATCGTACTACATAATGAATAATCAATAAATTTATCACCATACAATAACGTACATCCACCTATCAAATTTTTATCTATTTTCTTTCTAAGCAAAATTTTCTTTCCCAGTTTTCTTTCAAGAACAGAAATTAATCGATTTTCCTGTTGTTTACTCAGTTCCAGTGAACTACATATCTTCACTTCTAAAATATTATTATCTTCTAATAAAACAATCCTATATTGCTCAATTTTTTCTTTTAGAAATTTGATTCTCTTTTTTTCAATTAATACTAATAAAAAGTTCATCAAATCTTCTTCAATCTTATCCTTCCATACTTTTAAAAATAACTCTTTTTTCTCTCTTGTACTAATCTTAGGGTGTTCCAATATTACTTGAATCTCACTACATTTTTCTATATCCTCATTTATATTCACCAATTCGTTTAAATACTCTTCTGTTTTTCCTTTTTCTTTTGCAATTTTATATAGAGCTAGAGCATATCTTCTATCCAAAAATTCATACATCAGTTTTTTCCAACTTATTAATAAATGAATTAATAATTTTACTTTGAGATTCTTCATCAAGAACATCTTTAAGAACCTTTTTACAAATTTCCGTACTCAAATCCATACTCATAGATTTTAATCTTTTTTGAAATCTTACTTCTTCATCGTCTAGATTTTTTCTGGCTTTTTCTCTTAATCCCTCAACCTCATCCTTCGTCCTAATCAACTCTCTCTCTCTCTCTTCCATTGCCTTTTTTTTATATTCTTCAATAATTTTACTTCCTTCTTTTTTAAGATTAAGTTCGTCTTTATAAAGCTTATTTTTCTCTCCGATTATTATTTTCTTTTCCTCATCAATTTTCTCAAACTTCCCTCTAATTTCTTCTTTTCTATTATCTAAAAAAATTATTAACTTAGAGAAAAATATTTTATTCAACACAAATAAAAGAATAATAAAATTCACTAGAGAAATTGCTATTACTTTTAAATTTATTTCAATCATGTCCTAATTCTCCTATAAACCTACAAAAATCAGTAGTAAAGAAACTAGTAAACCATAAATAGCAGTAGCCTCTGAAAGAGCACCTCCAATTATAAGCACCTTTAATATTTCACCAGATGCTTCTGGTTGCCTAGCAATTCCTTCAACTGCTTTTGATGTAGCTATTCCAGTACCAATTCCTCCTCCTATACATGCTAGCGCAGCTATTCCTGCTCCCAAAGCTCTCATTCCCAAAACAAATACATCTTCCATAAATAATCCTCCTTTAGTCCTTAATGCTCACAAATGATTTTCAAATTTATCATACTTAATAGAATAAAAATTATAACTTGAAGTGTCCCATCGAATATATCAAAAAATAAATGAAATGGAATTGGAATTCCAATTGCGGCTATAGGGGATATAGACATTAATCCTTCGTAGATAATATCCAATATAAGATATGCAGCAAATATATTTCCAAAAAGTCGTAAACTCAGTGATATTGGTAAAAGCACTCTCTCCATTAAATTCAGTGGAAACATTAAACTCATTGGCTTCAAATAACCTATAATATATCCTTTGACTCCATTCCTCTTAATTGCAAAATATTGTATTATAAAAAAATTCATTATACCTAATGCAAGACACAAACTATAATCAGCAGTTGGATTTTTAATTCCTATTAATCCCGTCATGTTACATAAAAATAAAAATATACTTAAAACTAAGAAATATACCGATAACCCCTTATAGCTTTTCCCAATATTTGTCTCAACAATATTAGTGAATTTCTCCACAACCATCTCCCAAAAATTTTGAGATTTTGTGGGTATTTTCTTCATCTTCCTTCCAACAATTAAAAAGTAACCTATTAATAGCAACATAATTACCCACTGCATAATCACACTTAAAGGAACCTTCATCAAATTTCCCCCCTTACTTCTTTAAAACAAAATAATCAGATGCATATGGTAATAGTATTAATTGAATTGTAAACCCTAAGAGAAATACTAAACCATTCATAAAAGAATCCCTAATTACAAAAAATCCTATTGAAACAGGTATTACTAATCTCAATAAATATAAGAAAATAAATCCCATAGCACTTAAATTCCCTTTCAATAGAAAATTTAAGTTAGCATAATATCTAATTCCACAATTTAATATTGCACATGAAATACCAAAGAAAAAAAATACTCCATACATGATTCCTCTACTTGTGCTCAAATATATCACTATTACAAGGAGACCCAATATAATCATAATATTTTTTTTATTTCCCTTTATCATTTACAACGCCCCTTATATAAACTAATTTTATTTTATTTTCCCTTATGTAATGATTTTTTATACCCCAAACAAAAAAATCACGCTCTGCGTGATTTAATAAACAAATGGATAATGGATAATTGAGAATGGATAATGATGGATGTTTCTGCATGCGCAGAAACTACATCTTATTGTGCTTTAGACCAATAGGGTTTTGCTCATTTTATCATTAGATGAAATATTTTAGTTAAAACACAATGTTTCATCATTGATGAAACGAGTAACTCCTTATTGTCCACGGAACAATAATATTAAGATTTCTCGAAGAGAAATGTCATTCATTCTCCATTCTCCATTCTCTATTCTCCATTATCAATTCTCCATTAAAAAAGGCCGCTACATCCGTAGCGACCTTTTTATATGTTCGTGTTCTATTTGCATTTTTCCAATATAATTGCTGATCCTAATCCGCCACCAATACATAAAGTGGCCAATCCGCGTTTAACTTCATCTCTTTTCATCATCTCATGAATTAATGTAACGGTTATTCTTGTTCCTGAAGCTCCTATTGGGTGACCAATAGCTATAGCCCCTCCATTTACATTTACTTTTTCCATATCAAAATTCAAATCTTTAGCTACTGCAAGACTCTGCGCAGCAAAAGCTTCATTTGCTTCAATAAGATCAATATCTTCAATTTTCATATCAGCTTTCTTTAAAGCTTCTTGTGTTGCTCCAACAGGACCATATCCCATGATTTCAGGATTTAATCCTTTGGAACCATAAGAAACTATTTTAACTAATGGTTCTAATCCTAATTCTTGTGCTTTTTCTAAACTCATAACAACAACTGCTGCTGCTCCATCATTTATTCCTGATGAATTACCTGCAGTAACTGTTCCATCTTTTTTGAACGCAGGTCTTAACTTACTTAATTTTTCAGCAGTAACTCCACTTCTAGGAAACTCATCTTTGTCAAAAACTATAGGTTCACCTTTTCTTTGAGGAATATTAATAGATACTATCTCCTCTTTGAACCGATTGTCTAAAAGAGCTTTCTCTGCTTTTTGCTGTGATTTAGCTGCAAATCTATCTTGCTCTTCTCTACTTAAATTCCATTTCTCAGCAATATTTTCCGCCGTAATTCCCATATGGTAATCATTGAATGCATCCCAAAGACCATCATTAACCAAGACATCAGTCATCTCAGTATTTCCCATTCTCTGTCCCCATCTTGCACTCTTCATTGTATAAGGTGCTAATGACATATTCTCCATTCCACCAGCAATAATAACATCTGCGTCTCCACATTTTATCATCTGTGCAGCTAACGATATTGTTCTTAATCCTGAACCGCATACCTTATTTATTGTCATTGCAGGTATTTCAACAGGTAACCCAGCTTTAACCGCTGCCTGCCTTGCTGTATTTTGACCTAAACCAGCCTGTAGTACATTACCCATCAATACCTCATCTACATTTTCTGGTTTAATACCCGCTCTTTTTATAGCCTCTACAATAACTTTTGCGCCTAAATCTACCGCAGAAATATTCTTCAACATTCCTCCATAACTTCCTACAGCTGTTCTAACAGCACTTACAATTACAATTTCCCTCATTATATTTCCTCCTATAAGAAAGTATTATTATACATTTCTCACAATTCACTCTATTCATTATACTTATAAATTAAAAATTATTCAATATAGGGGTTGTTAATTTTTTAACACCAAACTTTAACTCGATTAAAGTTATTGTTAAAAAAATCTCAAATTTAATATATTTTTTTTATTATTTCTTGTAATGGTGGATTTTATTATATTACTTCCATCAAAATTTGTCTTTTTTTTCACCCCTATGTCCCATTCAATCAAAGAAAGAGGTCACATTTAGTGACCTCTCCATCTCAGTATTATTCATTTTACAAACTTCTTTTGTTAATTCTTTTATACTACTATCGCTTAAACTTAACAATGTTTTTTTATTTTTTTTATTTTTTTTCTTTTTCTTTTTCAAATACTCCCCATTTAAAACAAATCATAAATATTATAGACACTATACAAGCTGCAAGAAAATATGCTCTCCTATTGCTCATACTCATAGCCAGTATTGAAAATCCGCCTAAAATACAACTAAATAAGTACAACAAAAGAACAACCTTTCTCTGCGAATTCCCTCTATCCATTAACCTATGGTGTAAATGCCCCTTATCGGCCTCACTTACTGGTCTCCCATTGATTTTTCTTCTTATTATAGCAAAAAGAGTATCATATATAGGTAGCCCAAGTGCTAAGATTGGTATTGCAACTGCAAATGTAGCAGCTGATTTTATTGCACCCATTATTGATGCCGCTGCCAAAATAAATCCTATGAATTGAGCACCAGCATCCCCTATAAATATAGAAGCAGGATAGAAATTATATGGTATAATTCCAAGTAAAGAGCCACTTAAAACTGCAGTTACTAACGCAGCATCATATCTACCATTTATAATTGCAATAATCAATAAAGTTACTGATGAAATAAAACCTACCCCAGCAGAAAGTCCATCTAGTCCATCTATAAAGTTAAATGCATTAGTAATTCCAACTACCCATAATATTGTAAAGGGTATTCCTAATAAACCTATATCCAAATAAGGTATTGTCGCTGAAAAAGGATTTGTTATAACATTTATACTAACATTAAATCCGATGAGCACAAGAGCAGCGCTCAATTGAAACAACAATTTTGCCCATGGCCTAAGTGGTTTAAGGTCATCCCATATTCCTCCGATAATAATTATTGTTCCACCAATGATAACTCCAATCTCTCCTGAAGTTATAATATCTTCTTTAATAATCATTCCTAATAAAAAAGCAATGTATATTGACACTCCACCTAATAATGCAATAGGTTTCTTGTGTACTCTCCTATCGTCTTTTGGGATATCAATTGCACCCACCAAGTAAGCAAATTTTATGATTAGTGGTGTCAGAAACAGCGAAACTATTAACGCTACCCCTGAAACCATAAAAATATCAGTCATAGTTCTTCCTCTCTATTCTTCTGTGCTAAGACACATAATAACAATAATTAGTCAATCTGTCTTGTTTAGTTTTTCCATGTAACTAATATATAGTCTCACCCTCTATAGAATCATCATTATCAATCCATTCTTGAACTTTAATAATTCTATAGTTTTCTTCACTATTCCTTACAATAACATTTTCTATTCCTGCATTTATTATCATTCGTTTACACATAGTACATGAATTAGCATTTTCCACAAGCATTCCTGTATGCATATCTTTTCCAACCAAGTATAAATCAGCACCTATCATGTCTTTTCTTGAAGCACTAATTATTGCATTGGCTTCTGAGTGAACAGACCTACACAGTTCATATTGTGTTCCTCTCGGAACATTCATCTTCACTCTCAAGCACTCATCTAAATCACAGCAGTTTTTTCGTCCTCTTGGTGCTCCAGTATATCCTGTAGATATTATCTCATCATTTTTCACAATAATAGACCCATAATTTCTTCGTAAACAAGTTCCTCTAGCCAAAACAGTTTCTGCAATATCTAAATAATAATTACGTTTATCTTTCCTTTTCACAAAATCAACTCCCTGTATGTGTATGCTACTTAAATATCTTAAAAAAAGGCACCCACTGCGTGCGCTAAGAACCTTTTACAAGAAGTTGAGAGTGGTAAGTTGCGATTGGTGAACGATGGATGTTTCTGCATACTCAGAAACTAAATCTTATTGTTCTTTAGTACACGAGGTTTTTACTCATTTTATCTTATGATAAAATATTGTATTTAAAATACAAGGTTTCATTACAACTGAAACGAATAAACCATTTATTGTCCGTGAAATATTAAAATTAAAATTTCGCAGAATAAAATGTCAATCATTCTCCACTCTGCACTCTCACTCTCCACTATGTTTTTAAAATTTTCGCCCTGTCTAATATTACATAAGACAGTATATATCTGCATACTTATCTATAAAAATAATATCCTATAACTACAGTTTATTCAACAAAAATATTTGTAAACAAAAGCACGCTCGCTATGCATTAAATTTGAAAAGTACGAATTTAATATTGTAGAACGATGACGACTTGTACTTTAAATCTGAAGCTACATTTTTTGTTCTTTAGATTAAAATGTTTTCACTCATTTTATTCCAAACGTTGTTAAGATAATTCAGATTCCACCTCATGATGGACAGCCTTGTCTTTGGCTAACGCCTATACCACCTTCGGCGTTCGGGACTTTCACCCTATAGATTATGCCCATGCTGGGCACACATAAAAAAACTCAAGACACTTTAGAGTATCTTGAGTCAATAATTAACCTAATTAGTATTACTTTGTTCCAAAAAGTCTATCACCAGCATCTCCAAGACCTGGTACAATATAGCCTTTATCATTTAGTTCATCATCTATTGCAGCAACAAATATATCAACATCAGGGTGTTTTTCTTGAAGTGCTTTTATTCCTTCTGGTGCAGCAACAAGACACATCATTCTAATACTATTAGCCCCTCTCTTTTTAAGAGCATATATTGCATCTATTGCTGAACCACCAGTTGCTAACATTGGGTCTGTAACTATTACTTCTCTTTCACCGATGTCTTGAGGAAGTTTACAGAAATATTCAACTGGTTGAAGCGTTTCTTCATTTCTATACATTCCAATATGACCAACTTTTGCAGCAGGTATAATCTTTAGCATACCGTCAACCATACCTAATCCAGCTCTTAGTATTGGTACTATTGCAGTCTTCTTACCTGCAAGCATTTTAAATTTTCTTGTGGTAATTGGTGTTTCAATCTCCACTTCTTCAACAGGCATATCTCTTGTTACTTCATATGCCATTAACATTGCTATTTCACTTACCAATTCTCTAAAGTCCTTAGATCCTGTATTCTTATCTCTCATTAAAGATAATTTGTGTTGAATCATTGGGTGATCAAAATGTGTTACTTTACTCATATTTAATTCCTCCTAAATTTTCTCTATCTTTAGTATTTAAATTATTTCATATATTTCTTTTCAATTTGTGATATTTTATCAATTCTAGTCTGATGTCTACCACCTTCAAATTCAGTATTGATAAAAGTTTTAACTATATCAAGTGCAAGACCTGTTCCAACAACCCTTTCACCCATTGCTAATATATTTGCGTTATTATGCTCTCTTGTTGCATGAGCGCTAAAAGTATTATGACACAGTGCAGCTCTAACTCCTGATACTTTATTTGCAGCAATACTAATACCAATTCCTGTACCACAAATAAGTATTCCAAAGTCAAACTCTTTTGCTACAACACTTTCTGCCACTGGAAGTGCATAATCTGGATAGTCACAAGAATCTGAACTATCAGTGCCAAAGTCCTTTATTTCATGTCCTTCTGATATAAGGTACTCAATTACACTTCTTTTTAAATTAATTCCTCCGTGGTCACTCCCTAGAGCTATTCTCATTTTTCTACCTCCGTTTATTTTTCAGAATTTTCTATTTAAAATAAAAAAGAAGACAAAGGGAGAAATACTTATTTTCCTTCATCTTCTTTTAATTTTTTAATAAGTCTAATTATCATACCTTTTAATTGGTCAAATGTTTCATTATATAAATAAACACTACCTCCAAAAGGGTCTAAAACATCACTTTCTCCATTAATATAATTTGATAAAGAAAAGATTTTTATACTATCATTTGGATATTCTTTTACTAACATATTAGCTATTGAAGAAGTCATCGTCAAAACAAGGTCTACTTCAGCTAACAGTTCTATTGTCAGTTGAACAGCCTTCCTCTTAGAAATATCCTTTTGTAAATTTTCATTAACTACAAGTATAGCATTTGTTGAAGCCATGCTTCCATGTATAGTAGCAATTCCTGCGGATGATGCACAATGCTCCTTATGTTCGTTAAGTTCATTAAAAATAATTTCTGCTATTGGACTTCTACAAGTATTTCCAGTACAAACAAACAAAATCTTCATTGTCATCCTCCTTTTAAACAAATTCTATTTCATAACCAGCAGCTTTTTTAAGTCTATTCATCAATGCAAGCCCTATACCTTTTTCTTCAAAGCATTCACTGATAATAATATCTACATCTAACTCATCAAAACTCCTAAGAGTTTCAAATAAATTTTTACTTATCTGTTCTAAGTTTTTATTACTTCCTAATGATATCTTGTATTCACCAATATACTGATTAATATGTTCATCACAAGTCATAATTCCAACTTTCAAATTCGCATCTATATAATTTTGCACTATTTCTCTGATTTTTTCAATAGTTTTTTTCTCTTCTCCACAAATAATTTTCATTTTTGCCTTTGGAGCATAATGTCTATACTTCATACCAGGAGCTTTAGGCTTGAAATCCTCTGATACCTTATTTAATATAGCAGGATCAATATAAGCTTCATCATCAAACTCTTTAAGCAAATCCAAAGTTATAGCTCCAGGTCTTAATATACAAAGTCTCTCTCCTGTACAGTCTACAATAGTGGATTCGAGTCCAATCTCACTTTCATTACCGCCTAGTATAACATCAACTCTCCCATCAAGATCTTCCACACATCTCTTCATTTCTGTAGGACTTGGCTTTCCTGATAAATTAGCTGAAGGTGCTGCTATTGGTCTACCTGCTAATTCAATTAATTCAAGAGCCACATTATTTCTAGGCATTCTGATTCCAACTGTATCTAGCCCCGCTGAGGTCTCTTTTGGAATTATATCTTCTTTTTCCAATATTAAAGTAAGTGGTCCTGGCCAGAATTTCTCAATTAATTTATTAGCTACTTGAGGAACATTTTTTACATACTTGCTTATGTCCTTATTACATACATGTATGATAAGTGGATTGTCCTGAGGTCTTCCCTTAGCCTCAAAAATCTTCTTCACTGCTTCACTATTCAATCCATCGGCCCCTAACCCATATACTGTTTCTGTTGGCAGTACTACCGTTCCCCCTTCTCTAATCACGTGTGCAGCATCTTTTATCTTTTCTAAATCCAAGTTATTTTCATCTAATCTGTACACTTTTGTTTCCAAAAAAATTCACCCCTAATTCTCTACATTAGTGCCATTCCTGCTATTACACTTCCTAATATTATAATCAATGTATCTTTTATTTTCAACTGTTTAATGTTTCTGAAGATTAACTCTTTAACAACAAGCATATATATAAACCCTGCTGATACAGCACTAAAAATTCCAACAAAAGGTTCAACTTTCCCACCAAATCTCACACTAATTAATATTCCCAATAGAGCAGGTATAAATATAATTATACTAAGAAGAATTATTTTAAGCTTTTTGTTTCTTTCATTTTCTTTAAGTGCTTGTTGAAACATTATCATTTCTGGAAAAATATGTAGTAAAAAAATTAATATTATGTTCCAATATCCTTTCATAGCTGTGACACTCAATATTATACCTAAAGCCATTCCTTCAGGCAATCCATGTGTTGCTAAGGCTATCCCTATTGAGATTGTATTAACATGCTTTTTATCCGGCAATACTATATGTATAAATTCATGCATGAGTTCAAATATTATTCCTCCAATCAGCATAAATACCAACATACCTATAATACCGATTTCTTTAATAGCTTCAGGAATTATATCCAAAGCCACTATGGCCAGCAAATTACCCGCTGCAAACAAATAAAACACCTTTAAATACTTATCACTTAATGGACTCAATTTTGATAAGCCTATTGCCATTAAAACTAATGCTCCAATGACAATAGAATTAAACATCAATAAATTCATAAAATCACCTCTGTAAATCTTATGAACCGCTTTTACTTGCTATGACCGCAAGTGAAAACAAATGTATAATTGATAATGGATAATGATGGATGATTCTCACTTTTATAAGAATCTATATTGTATTGTTCTTTAGGACAAGAGAAAAAGATTTCCTTAGTTAAAATTTGATAAATATTTAATCATAACAAATATCTATTGATATTAGTCGGGTAGGTATATTAATTCAAAAAAGATTAATTAGTACCGACTACTATAATTATTAAATATAATATTTATAAAATTGAATTAAATTACCATTTAGTGCATTGTAAAAATATGTAAAATATATTTTCATAGGGGATGAAAATTTGCAAAAAACTTTAAAATTACTAACTTGGAGTAGTATTTCATTAGTCGTACTAACACTTATTAAAATCGCGTGCCAAATTGACAATGCAATTAGAATATTTAAATATGACATACTAAACAATTGGAATTGGGTTAATTTCCTTTTAATAGTATTAAATCTTAGTATAGTCATTTTATTTATTATTATTGCAAAATTCATAAAAGGTATAGGTAGTGAAACTGATGAAAAATTTATCCATAATAAATACGAAAAACTAATTAATTATTTCTGTATTTATGTTATTATAAATACAATTTCACTATTAATATCTACAATTCCTTTTATATTTAGACTTATAAAAGGAAATTTGTTTTAGAGTAAAAAACACTAACAAATTTGTGTTAGTGTTTTTTTAATCAAAATACATACAAATATCTCAATATAAGTCTTCATGCATCACACTACAAGTATATTGTTCACTTTCAAAATTCACTTACTTCAAATTTTCCTCACTAAGCAAATCAACATATTCCACCGCTTCTTTTAAACCAACACCAGTAACCATTCTATATTTTTTAATCGCTTTATTTTTTTTACCTTCTGCTATTAGATTTTTTAATTCAATATTCAAGTTCTCTAAAACTGTCTCAGACACTTCAATTTTACTAGGTTTATTTGCCCTTTTATAATAAGATCTACTTAAACCAATAAAAGACACTCCTATAAGTGTATCACAACATCCTAATAAATATTTTTTGTCAATTAGATACACTACACCTAAAAATAAGTAACAAATACTCGAAAACAGCCATAGTTTCCATACTTTTAAATTCAAATTTTTTCCCCCTTACATAAAGTTTAATCAATGTTTTTTCTGAACTAAAAATTATTTCTTTTCAAATAAAAAACAAATGTTAAATATATACCTAAATACCAAAAACAAATATATAGAAATTATACAAAATATCAATATCCATTTCAAATACAATGTTTCATCCAAGATGAAACGAGTAACCCCTTATTGTCCAAGGAACAATACAATTAAAATTTCTCGGAGAGAAATGTCCATCATTCTCAATTCTCAATTATCCATTCTCAATAAAAAAGAGTCAACGACCGTTGACTCTTTTTATTAGGAAACTCCCATATTCTTCATTTTCTCAGCTTGTTCTGCTGTAATAAGCGCATCTATTACCTCATCACAATCACCGTTAAGGAAATACTCAAGCTTGTATAAAGTAAGTCCTATTCTATGGTCAGTTATTCTTCCTTGTGGATAGTTGTAAGTTCTTATTCTCTCACTTCTATCTCCACTACCTACCTGACTTTTTCTATCATCAGCTATTTCTTTATGTCTAGCAGCTTCTGCTTTTTCATATAATCTAGCCTTCAATACCTTCATAGCTTTTTCTTTGTTCTTTAACTGTGATTTCTCATCTTGACAAGATACAACTAATCCTGAAGGTAAGTGAGTTATTCTTACAGCTGAGTCAGTAGTGTTAACGCACTGCCCACCGTTACCTGACGCTCTAAACACATCTATTCTTACATCATTTTGGCTTACTTCGATTTCAACATCATCAACCTCTGGCAATACAGCAACAGTTGATGTTGATGTATGAATTCTACCACTTGACTCTGTATCAGGAACTCTTTGTACTCTGTGCACTCCACTTTCATACTTTAATTTGCTATATGCTCCATTACCTTTAATCATAAATACGATTTCTTTGAAACCACCAATATCAGTTTCATTCGCACTCATAACTTCAACTTTCCATCTATTCTTCTCTGCATATTTAACATACATTCTAAATAAGTTAGCTGAGAATAACGCTGCTTCATCTCCACCAGCACCACCTCTGATTTCAATGAAAACATTCTTTGAATCATTAGGATCTTTAGGTAAAAGTAACAACTTAAGTTCAGCATTTAATCTTATTTCATTCTGCTGCTGCTCTTTAAGATCCTCATTTATCATTTCTCTCATGTCTTTATCATTTTCTTCTCTCAGCATTTCTTTATTAGACTCTATTTCTTCCAGAGTATTTTTATATTCTCTATATTTAATAACTACACTCTCTAAGTCAGCATGTTCTTTGCAGAGTTTTTGCCAATCCTTTTGATTTGACATTATAGTTGGATCACAAATTTTTATGGATAATTCAGCATATTTACTCTCTAGGAAATCTAATCTTTCTAACATGTAAATCACTCCGCTTCTTTTATTTCATATCAAATTATTATATCACATTAGTTCATATTAGGTCAAAATTTATACATACCCAATAACTACTCTGTCATTATCTCCAAGGTCTTTAAAAGTTTCTATATTTTTAAATCCATTTTGGATTAGAATTTCGCTCACACTTTCTTTTTGATTATACCCAATTTCAAATGCCAGCATACCTCCATCCCTAAGTATCTCTTTACTTTGGGATGTTATCTTTCTATAAAATACCAACCCATCTCCTCCACCATCTAATGCCAAATGAGGTTCATAATCTTTTACATCACTCATTAATTCATCTATAACACTACTTTCAATATATGGAGGATTACTTACTACACAATCAAACTTCATTTCACGTTCAACAAAATCATTCAATAGATCACCTTCTGTTATAGTGACTATTTTTTTCAACCCCAACTTTTCAGTATTTATTCTACTTACTTTAAGAGCAATATCTGAAATATCAACAAGTTCCACAGAGTCTATTTCTCCATGATGTGCTAGACTCAACCCAATAACACCACTACCACAACATACATCACATACTTGGGTATATCCCCTGCTATTAATCCTTTTCAGTGCTTCTTCCACTAATATTTCTGTATCTGGTCTTGGAATTAAAACACCTTGTTCAACATAAAAATCCAATCCCATAAACTCACATTCTTTAGTTATATATTTTATTGGCTTCAATTCACGCCTTTCTTCAATATAATTAAAGAATAACTCTTTAGTACTATCATCCAGTTCTTCCGATCGATTAAGAGTCAAATAAAGTCTATCTTTTTTTAGAACATGTGCTAATAACACCTGCGCATCAATCATATAAGTATCCATGTTCTTCTCTTTTAATATTTCATATGCAGATTTTAATGCTTCTGATATTTTCATAATTCATTACTCCTGACTATTTCAGACTGTTGAAAAAACTATTATTTTACGATAATATGACAGTTCCTACATCTAGCTTCATAAGATTCTTGTGCCCCGACTAAAACTACTGGATCACTATATCTAGCTGGTCTTCCATTTATCAACCTTTGTGTTCTTGTTGCATCATTTCCACATACAACACAAATTGCACTAATCTTATCCACCTTTTCTGCAACAGCTAAAAGTCTCGGTATTGGTCCAAAAGGTTCTCCCTTAAAGTCCATATCAAGACCAGCGCATATTACTCTTAAACCTTTTGCTGCTAATTCTTCAATAACATCTAAAATATTAATATCAAAAAATTGAACTTCATCTATTGCTACAACCCTAGTATCACAATCCACTTTCCCGATAATTTCTCTACTATCCTTCACCGGCATTGCTTCAACCTTTTCCCCACAATGTGATACTACATCTTCTTTACTGTATCTATCATCTACAGACGGCTTAAATACTTGTACCTTCATCTTTGCGATTTTTGCTCTTCTAACCCTTCTTATAAGTTCTTCTGACTTTCCACTATACATCGGACCAATAACAACCTCAATCCATCCATGGGATTTAGCTCCGAACATAAAAACACCTCCATCAATAAAAAAATTCTATCCGACTCTACGGCATATTAAAAAAACTAGCATACTCACTAGTTATTTAAAAACATGCCCAAATGCAACATAGTTATTTTATCAGAAATCATTGATAATATAAAGAGTGATTTAAAGATAATTTGCATTCACATGCTCTAATTATTCCCCTCACTTTTTTTAAAATCAATGTATATTTTGTAATATAATACAATAATTTTATAGTCTAGTATTATATTTATTCTCTCTTACTTTTAAATTCTTTTTAACAAAAATAAAACATTGACTGGTTTGAATCTTCTATGATAAAATAAATGTTGTTGCTTAAAACGGATAAAAATTTATCCACGAGGTGATTTATAATGAAAACTAATATTCATCCAGAATACAATCATGAATGCGAAGTACAATGTGCTTGCGGTGCTACTTTCAAAACTGGTTCTGTAAAAGACGTTCTTAAAATAGACGTTTGTTCACAGTGTCATCCATTCTTCACTGGTAAGCAGAAGAATGTAGAGCAAGGTGGAAGAGTAGATAAGTTCATGAAGAAATTCAACATTAAAATCGAAGAGTAATCTCTTTGGAGACGAAGAGGAAACTCTTCGTTTTTTTATTTTCAATAAAAAAACAGTTGAGAATTAGAAGTTGAGAGTGGAGAACGTAGGATGTTTTTGCTTACTCAAAAACTATAAATTATTCTTCTTTATACAAAAATCATTTACTCAGTTTATCTTAAGATAAACTATTGTATTTAAACTACAATGTTTCATTTAATATGAAACTAGTAAATATTTATTGTTTAAAGAACATTAAAATGTAGTTTCTGACAACTGTCAGAAACATCCATCGTTCTCAACTCTCCACTCACCATTCTCAACTTCTTTTAAGTATTATCTGTTTTTATAAGTATCCTTCACTAAAATTTCCATATTACCTTCAAGCATGCCTATAAAATCATTATTAGTTTTGGTTTTAGAAAGAACTCCAAGTATTTTCTCAGTAATTATTGGAATTTTCCCTTCACTATACATCATCTTTCTTATGCCGTATGCAATCTCATATTCATTTTTATCAAGTAATAAATCTTCTCTTCTAGTTCCTGATTTAAATATGTCAATAGCAGGGAATATTCTTCTCTCTTGAAGTTTTCTATCTAAGTGAACTTCCATATTTCCTGTTCCTTTGAACTCCTCATAAATCATATCATCCATTCTACTTCCAGTATCAACAAGTACAGTTGCTAATATCGTAAGACTTCCCTTACCTTCAACATTTCTTGCAGCTCCAAAAAACTTTTTAGGTTGCAGAAGTGCCCCTGGATCTAATCCTCCCGAAAGTGTTCTTCCAGTTGGTGTTACTGTAAGGTTATAAGATCTAACTAAACGAGTTAAACTATCCATTAATATAACAACATCTTGCCCCTGTTCTACCATTCTCTTCGCTCTTTCAAGAGCCATTTCAGAGACTTTATTATGATGACTTGGTTCTTCATCAAATGTAGAATAAACTATCTCACCTTCTATGCTTCTTTGCATATCAGTAACTTCCTCAGGTCTTTCGTCAATAAGAAGAACAATTAGATTTATTTCAGGATTATTTGCCTTAAGGCTTTTAGCAATCTTTTTAAGAATAGTTGTTTTACCAGCCTTTGGAGGTGCAACAATAAGCCCTCTTTGACCTTTTCCTATTGGAGACATGATATCCATCAATCTTGTTGTTAAATCTAACTGACCACTTTCTAGCCTTAGTCTTTCATTAGGGTAGATAGGTGTAAGTTTTTCGAATAATGGCCTTCCTATAGCTTTTTCAGGACTCTCACCATTTATAGATTGAACATAAAGAAGAGCATTAAACTTCTCCCCATCATTAGGTTGTCTTATTTTACCTATAACCATATCACCTGTTTTTAGGTTAAATTTTCTTATTTGTGATGGAGAAACATACACATCATTTGTACCTGAAAGGTAATTATGACATCTTAAAAATCCATAATTATTATTTTCATTTATTTCAAGAACTCCCTTAGTTGTCAATGAGTCCGTTAACATTTCTTTCAATTTCGTTTTCTTCTCTTCTCCGTCTACATTACTAACGCCACCACTAACAATAGTGTTATTTCCATCATAATTTTTAGGAGAAATTTTTTCCCTTAAAACTGAACCTTCTTTTTTTATTGCATATGTAGAAGTTTCATCTTCATTTTTGATTTCTTTTTCCTCCTGAGTTTCACCCTCAACTTTTTCCTTACTCATCTCTTGTTTGAGTAACTCAATAAGCTCAGATTTTCTATATTTTGCAATTCCTTTGATATTATATTTTTTAGCAATTTCTTTTAAGTCAGATAAGTTTTTATTAATTAGTTCATCCACTTTATTCACTTGTGCGCATCAATATTGCGATGCTTCCTCCTCTCATTGATTATCAATATATTAAATTAAATATCTTTTGGGGAATTATAATTTTCAATTGAATTTTAGAATTTAAAAAGAATTTGAAATTATTGAGACATTTCAAAATATCAGAAAAGCTTTCATTCATCATTTAATAATTATGCCCTATTAGTTAATTCTAATTCACTTCCTAGAAAAAAACAACATAAAAAGAAAAAACGAGCATTATAAACTCGTTTTATTTATTCTCTAATGATGCTTTTATGAAGTCCTTGAATAATGCATGTGGTTTATTTGGTCTTGACTTAAGTTCTGGATGGAATTGTACTGCAACGAACCATGGATGATTTTCAACTTCAACAATTTCAACCAATCTTCCATCTGGGCTAGTTCCTGTTATCTTAAGTCCTGCATCAATTAAAACTTTTCTATACTCATTGTTAAACTCATATCTATGTCTATGTCTCTCATAGATAACCTCATCACCATAAGCACTATAAGCCTTACTCTCTTTATCTAATTTACAAGGATATACTCCCAATCTCATAGTTCCACCTTTTTCATCTATATCCTTTTGATCAGGCATAAGATCAATCACAGGGAATTTTGTTTTTGGATCAATCTCAGCACTGTTAGCTCCAACCATATCAAGCATGCTTCTTCCATACTCAATTACAGTGCATTGCATTCCTAGACATATTCCCAAGAAAGGAATATTTCTCTCTCTTGCAAATTTTACAGTTTCAATTTTTCCTTCTACACCTCTATCACCGAAACCACCTGGCACAAGAATACCATGAACATCTCCGAATAATTTTTCTGCTTTATCTGCTGTAACCTCTTCTGCATTTATCCACTTAATTGCTACCTTAGAATCATTAGCTAATCCTCCATGTTGAAGAGCCTCAACCACCGAAATATACGCGTCATGAAGTTCAACATATTTACCTACAAGAGCAATCTTAACTTCTCCACTTCTATTCTTGATTCTCTTAACCATATCAATCCATTCACTATTGTCAATATCTCTACATCCTAGACCTAATTTATCACATACTAATCTATCTAATCCTTCTTTGTGTAGCATTAAAGGCACATCATAAAGATGCTCTGCATCAAGATTCTGAATAACTGAATTCCCATCCATGTTACAAAATAATCCTATTTTATCCTTTAACTCTTGTGAAATTTCTTTTTCACTTCTACAAACTATAATATCTGGTTGAATACCTATAGTCCTTAATTCTTTAACTGAGTGTTGAGTAGGCTTTGTCTTAAGTTCTCCTGCTTTACTTATATATGGCACAAGTGTAACATGAATATAGCATACGTTTTCAGATCCTACATCATATTTTATCTGTCTAATTGCTTCTAGGAATGGTTGTGATTCAATATCTCCAACTGTTCCACCAATCTCAGTGATAACAACATCTACATCATCTTGTCTTCCAACTCTGAAAGCTCTTTCTTTTATTTCATTTGTAATGTGAGGGATAACTTGAACTGTTCCTCCAAGATAATCACCTCTTCTTTCTTTAGAAATAACAGACCAGTATATTTTTCCTGTAGTTACATTACTATTCTTTCCTAAATTTTCATCAATGAATCTCTCATAATGACCTAAATCTAAATCTGTCTCAGCTCCATCATCTGTTACAAACACTTCTCCATGCTGATATGGACTCATTGTCCCTGGATCAAAGTTTAAGTATGGATCAAACTTTTGAATCGAAACCTTTAATCCTCTATTTTTTAATAATCGACCTAATGAAGCAGCAGTAATCCCTTTACCTAATGAAGATACTACTCCACCTGTTACAAAAATATACTTAGTAGCCATAGTTAAATCACCCTCCTGAATTTTATCTTTCTTACATATTTCGAATTCAATCTAATTGGTTCCTATTTTTATTGTCCTACCAAAAACAAAAATTATTTATTATCACTTGACATTTTAGTTAATCATTATTATAATAGAAATTACCCTATAAAACTATAATGGCATTAGTGTTGTTTTTTTCAACTATTATTTATGATATCACATATTATTTAAAAAAACTAGAGCCTTTTTTGGGTTTTTGACAATATTTTTTTAGTTAACATAAAAAAATCACTTCGTTTTGAAGTGATTTTTTTAATATAAAACCCCTTTAAGAAATTGAGAGTTGTGAGTGGAGAGTGGAGAACGATGGATGGTTCTCCACTCTCCGTTCTCCACTCTCAACTATGTTTTTTTTATTTCTTGTTTATTTCCTCGTCCATATGAAAATATTTCTCTCTAAAATTATAATTAACCAAAAGCTTTTCTTCTGCTTTATTCTCGTTATATTTTAGAGTTCTTTTCGAATTGATTTTAAAATCTTCCTTTATCTTATCTAATTCCAGACAATCGTATTTCTTTAAAATTAGCAGAGAAATATATTTTAGTTCTTTATCCTTGAGTATCTCCTCAAGTTTTCCTCTTTCAATGGCATTCATTTGACAAATTACCTTTATAACATTCTCATAATTTAATTTCACTTATCAATCACTTCCATAAAGTTATACAATCTAGGCATACTTAAATACCTAAGTATCTTTTTATGAATTATTCCCATTTTAGAATATATTAGACATAAACTTTACATCTTTTTCATTTTCGATTGCAGTGTCTGTCTAGGTATATTCAACATCTGGGCAGCTTTAGAAATATTATTATTGTTTAAAACAAGAGCTTCTTGTACCAAACTTTTCTCAAATTTTTGTACTCTTTTCTTAAAATCATACTTATCTATTGAATTATTTTTTCTAAGCTTATCTTTAATATCCTGGTATTCTATAGTTCCAATAGTCTTATTGTTGAATACACCTTCTATAAGATTTCTAAGTTCTCGTATATTTCCTGGCCATTCATATGACAACAAATACTTCATACAATCATGAGATACACCTGAAATTTCTGCACCAAATTTCTTATTAAATTCATGAATAAACGCCTTTGTAATTATTGGAATATCGTCTTTTTTTTCTCTCAAGGCTGGTAATTCTATAGATATAATATTCAGTCTAAAAAATAAATCACTTCTAATTTTTTTATTTTTTAATACACTTTCAAAATCCTCATTAATTGATGCAATGACCCTCACATCTATGTTTATTTCTTTTATACCACCAACTCTACGGAGCTTCCTTTCTTGCAATACTCTTAATAATTTCCCCTGAAGCTCCATTGGCATAGAATTCAACTCATCTAAATATATTGTTCCTCCATTAGCCAATTCAAAAATACCTTTTCGTTTTTCTGAGTCTGTATAACTTCCTTTCTCAGTACCAAATAAAGTACTCTCAAAAAGTCCTTTCGGAATTGCAGCACAGTTCTGTGCAATAAATGGTTCACTGCCCCTTTTAGAGTTTCTGTGAATCGCCTGAACAATAAGTTCTTTTCCAGTCCCTGTTTCCCCATAAATCAACACATCTGATTCTCGTTTACTAGCTTCATATGCCTTTTTTTTTGCACTAAGCATGCGTTCATTTGAAGTTATAATATCTTCAAAGTCATATAACTCTTTTCTTTTTGTGTTACTAATGTTCACATTCAATACGCCCATGAAATCATTGTTCTCTTCTCTCAAAATCTCAATAATGAATCGATTATTTCCATAATAAATTGCATGAAAATCACTTTTCACCTCATGTGCTAATCCCCTATGATCTACTATTACATAGCTCATGCTCTCCATGAATTTCTTATTACTCATACTCTTTAGTATGTTACATATCTCTGAAGATTCCCCATAAATCTTAAATATCTCTTTACTAAGCATCTTATCTTTAAGCCCTCTACTTTTCATGCCAGGCTCATTAGCAAAGATTAGTTGTAACTTACTATTATAAACAAAGATGCTTTTATTTCCATCAAACATTCCCCAAAGATTCATCTTATCACCTTTAATTTAATTTTATATTCACAGTTAATTCTGTGCTTAAAGCTTGTTCTCCACTTATACCCATGTTATACAAAGCTTTTACACTTCCACCATTTTCATCAACATCAATACTGAGTTTCTTAATATTAATTGATAGTTGAAGCATACCATGAGGTGTTTGATACATTATTAAATCATTATGTTTTTCTTTAAATAACATTCTAGTATTAGTAGTGCCTTTTCTAATAAGAGTAAATTGATCCTCTTCCACTTTTATTGTAGTCTTAGTCCCTTGCATACCTGATATCTCTGTTTCCTCATATGCAATATAGTATTTTCCGTCTTTTTCATAAAAAACACCTGGTGTTACAACCTCTATCTTCTCATCATCATTTCCACTCTGTTTACTCACTACAGATATCACTGCACTTTTCTTCAATTTTTTTTCCTCCTACCAGTTTATTTTAAAATACATCCATCAATGAACTCATCATCAGCGGGTTTTACAGTTATAGTATTCTCAACTGTATCTTTTGTGTATTTTACAACTAAAGCCTCTTCATTTCTTCCCTTACTGTATCTTCCAGTAATCTTAGCAGCTGCCTCAATTGACTTTTCAGAAGGATTTTCACCAATTATTATTGTTAAAGGACCATTAAAATCTCTAGCTAAAAATATTAGATCATCACTAGCTATTAGCTCTTTAACTATTTCTGCTTCATCAGCTGTTCTCGTACATATTATCTTACAACTTTCATCTATTCTATAATGTCTAGCATATTTTAATAATTCTAACTCTCTCTCACTTATATCCTCTTTATTATCAACTAAATCTTTTAGTCTATTTGAATATCCTGGCTCGGTAAGTTTACATCCCCCTGCTGGTGATGGATAATCTTTTATATTCCATTTTTCAGCTAGATCTATCTGTATTTTTCTACTTCTTCCCTTAATATCCATTAACTTTTCTCTATCTACTAATCCACTCTTCTCCATCTCTGTTTCCGGAAGATTCTTTGCACATAAAGGTCTAAGTATTTTTTCTCCAATACCTGAAGTCTTAAGAACTGTTGATAATGCCCCCTTGTTCTGCGACATTGGTCTTTGTCCTAATACCTCTCCTGTTATAATGAAGTCAGCATCAAATTTTCTAAGCAATTCCCCTGAATAAGTCATCATCATTGCATGACAATCTATACATGGATTCATATTCTTACCATATCCATGCTTTGGATTTTTCAACATTTCAAAATGTTCCTCTGAAAAATCTACTACTTCTAATCTCATATCTATTTGTTTACACATTCTCTCAGCATTCTTCTCTCCAAAAAAATATGATTTGAAACATATTCCAATTACTTCAATTCCTTGTTCCTGAATAAGCTTTGCAGCTAATATTGAATCTAATCCTCCAGAAACCATTGCTAATGCTCTTGTCATAAGTATTCCTCCCTATCACATATTATTTTCTATTTTTCTTCTGCCAGTTCAATAAGCCTACTTATAAGTTCGCTATACTCTATTCCTGAAGCAGCCCAAAGTTTTGGATACATACTTATACTAGTAAACCCCGGTAAAGTGTTAACTTCATTCAGATAAACTTCTCCATTATCTTTATCTACCAAGAAATCTACTCTAGCCATGCCTTCACAATCTAGTAGGTTGTATATTCTTATAGCTAATAATTTTATTTCTTTCATTTCATTTTCAGTCAACCTTGCAGGGATTAAAAGTTCAGAAGAAGCATCCTCATATTTTGCCTCATAATCATAGAATTCCTTACATGGTACTATTTCTCCTGGAACAGATGCCATTGCATTTCTGTTACCCAAAACAGAAACTTCTATTTCTCTAGCATTTATACCCTTCTCCACTAGAATTTTTCTATCATGTTTAAAAGCCTGAATAAGTCCCGCTTTAACATCATCTTTATTCTTTGCTTTTGAAATACCTACAGACGATCCACTATTAGCCGGTTTTATAAATACAGGATATGATAACTTCTCTTCAATCTCTTGAAGAATTTCATTTTCTCTATCCTTATACTCATCTTTATGGACAACAACATAAGGCGCTTGATTAATATTAAAGTTTTCAAGAACATATTTTGTATATACCTTATCCATACAAACTGCTGAAGCTAGAACATCACATCCAACACAAGGTATCTCTGCAAGCTTACACACTCCTTGAATTGTTCCATCCTCGCCATATAATCCATGTAACACTGGAAATACAACATCTATCTCTCTATTGAAGAGTATTCTCTCACCATGAGATATAAGATTTTTTTCATCCTTAACCCAGCTACCATTCTCTATATTGTCTATTTCACCATTATAAACAAACCACTTTCCAGCATTAGTGATTCCAATTTTCACAACTTGATATTTTTCTGTATCAATATTTTTCAAAACTGACGTAGCTGATACTAATGAAACCTTATGCTCTGAGGACTGACCTCCAAATATTATTCCAATTTTCTTTTTCATTAATTTTTCTCCTCTAATCTTTCTCTTCCTCTATAAATATATTATGTATAACGCTTACATAAGTCAATAAAAAATCTACTTAAACATATACCTAAACACCATAAATACATATAAAGTTAAAACTTCTGTAACAAATTTTCTTTTCATTTATGATAAGCTATATATATATCGTGGATGTTCCGATATTTTTATGTGCGTAATAGAAAATGCGTGTTTGACGCGTAAAGGATTGATTTTATGAAAAAATATTTTTACTCATTTATTTTATCTATATTACTATTAACAACTTTTGGACAAACCATCTCTTTTGGAGATGAATTAAAAACAGTTAATTTTAATAAAGACTGGACTATAACTTTTAATAATGCTATTGATAAATCGTCGGTAAATAATCACTCCATATATGTTTATGATAGTACTTATAAAAAACTATTAACAAATATTTCTTTTGGTGATAAAAGTAACTCAATAATAATAACTCCTAAAAATAATTATCTACCTAATTCAACTTATAGCATATATGTAAGTAACCGTGTTACATCCTCAAACAAAATAAATATGCAAGATGATTATATATATAAATTTAAAACTGAAAAACTGTCATCATCTAACTTATCAACCTTTAGTAATACACTTGAAAATTTATCTGTTAATATAAACTATATTTCTGATAATCAAGTTATTACAAAGAAAGGATTATTAACATATAATAGCAATATTAATAAACCTATAATTATTTCATATTTTGATAAAGACCTTAATGCTAAAGATGTTGAAATTTTCTTTAAGAACAATAAACTCTCTGGTGAAATTTATTCATATGATCAAAGTTCTAATTTAATCATATATACTATTCATGACATAGATATATCATCTATCATTAATATGTCCACTTCCACATATGAATATGAATACATTTACAATTTTAAAAATGTACTTAATAAGGATGCCCTATCTTCCCAAAATAATTTAACATCTACCATACTTATTAACTCTTCTGGAGACGTTGTTGGTTTAATGTACGAAGAATCGCCTGGGAATCATAAGAAAATATTTTTCAAGGATGTTAATTTAGAAAAAAACTTATCACTCCCTCTAGCTAGTATTAATAGTTTGTACATGAACCTCAAGCCACCAATAATCACAGACATAAAATATCTTACTTCAAAAGAGATTATAACTTTGAATCTTAATAGTTCAGAGAAATTTATATTATATTTCAGTATAGATAATAAAACATATAAACCAATTTATAATTCTAATGGAGAAAATCAAATTTATACGAAATCCAATTTAGCTATTCCCTTAAGCGCATTGAAATTAAAGGAAATAGCTGATTCAACAGAAATTTATTTTAAAGCATCTTCGTTTAAAAACAATAGTGAGTCATATTTAAGTGATCATATTAGCATATTAATCACTAAGCTCTCTGAAGCAGACGTAGCCAAAAATATTGTTATGAATGGTACTTTAACTCAATCTGATAATAAAAGCATTGGAAAAGCCTTCAATGATTATTTTAGCTCATGTACTTGGACGTATATAAATAATGTACCTTTCCCTGAGGTTAAGTTCAAAGGTCAAGGTATTTATAAGGGTACCTACCGCGAAATAACATTCTTATTCTCTGTAAACGTGCCTAGTCAGAATTTTAGGTTAGAAAGTGTTACAATTGATAATATACCTTTAAACTTCAGTGAGCTTCCATATTTACTAAAAACAATCTACAATTAAAAAGCACGCATAGGCGTGCTTTTTGAGTTGAGAGTTGAGAACAATAGGTTTTTCACTCATTTTATTTTTAATAAAATATTGTATTATTCGCACAATGTTTCATTAAAAATTAGACGAGTAAACCACTATTGTCCAAGGAAGAATAAGATGTAGTTTCTGACGAATGTCAGAAACATCCATCGTTCTCCACTCTCCACTTCCAACTCTCAATTTCTTTTTATTTCTTGTCTTTCTTAAACCATTCAAGAAATTTAAGTTTAAATACAACATCATTCTCTTTCTCAAGAATTTTATCAATATCTTCTTCAGATAAATTTTTCTCTAATGTAATTTGAATATCTTCAAAAGAGTAGTCTTCCAATGTAACATCTATAAAACATAATGGTGGAAACATTACACACCACCAGTTCTGCCCTTTCCCATCACCAATGATTATTCTCAAAGCCTCATATTCTCCATGTGGAAGAACAACTTCACCATATCTTTTTTGAGGAAAATTTTCATTACCTAAAACGATTTTAACATCATAATCATATCCCTCTTGAGATATTTTAGCTTCAGCGTTCTTCTTTATATTTTCCATTTCACTTAGAATGATTTCCCTTGATTTGTCAATATCTTCGCATCCATTTAATCTATCATACATATACTTTATTATATCGTTTTTAACTTTTATCTTCAAATTCTGATCTTCATCACTATCACTATTGGCTATTACATGAAATCTTATAACCTTGTCCGAAATTTCTTCAGCACTAATCTCTCTACTATCCATGATTCTTATTATTCCTAACATTACAATACTAAACACAAAAATCATAACAATTAATAAGGCTATCTTTCTTCTATACTTTTTCATAATATTCCTCCTAAATAGACAAGCTTATTAATAATCTTATCCAATTTAGGAGGTTTTATTCAATCAGTTACTCCAATTCTTCTTATTTTTGTTTCCACAATAATTTCAATATTACTATTACTATATACATCATCCCAATTATCTTTTATTTCTTTCCATAAACTTGGTTGGAACTTTGTTAAATATTCCTGTATTCCAAATGGATCAATACCGTAATTATGCTGAATCATATTAGCAACTTTTGTACACTCTTCACTCATAGCTTTCTTTATATCAGCCTCAACAACTTCAGCATCCAATGATTTAGATACCTTTTCTTCAGCATAATAACCCTTAATCTGAGCTTCTAGTTGCACCACTATTTGAATATTTAACTTATTTTTACTCTTATTAATTATTTTTATTTCCCTACTTTCTCCTTCAAATGTAAAATCAAGAGGTCTTCCTTTTACATATATTAGCCTACTCCCACCTTGATTTGATCCTCTAATAATTGCAAGATCAGCACTTTCTAAAGAACTTAAATTTCCAACAACCTCATAATCCTTTATTATTGCTACACCTTTAAGAATAATCTCATTAGTTTCCTTATCTAGTAATATTTTAGGTATAAGCACATTTCCATTTTCAGTTAAAAGCCTTAACATCTCATTTACTGTCATTGGCATAACAGATGCACGCCTTTCTGTATGAGTCATTAATCCACTTATATAATATTCAATATTTTTCTCCATATCAGGTTTATGTGAAATGTATTCATTAGTATCACCTTCTGTTACAACAACATGCATCATCCTATTAAGAAAAGGCTCTCTCTGAAAATAATCCATTATTTCCTTAACTGCTTCTGGATATTGCAAAATTTCATTACTGAGAAGAAGCAGTTTTGAATGTCCTAATGTTAACTTCCTGCTACTTTTTAATGAGGCTAATATTAGAGCATCCTGCATTGAAGTTCCCTCTGCTGATAAACTCTTTGACTCTGCTGTTCCACCTTTTTCTGGTCCAAGTTGACTCATATCTGGATATCCATAGGTTACTTTTAATTTCTTTATCTCCCTTGTCGCAAAAGGTTCATCACTCTTAATTTCTTTCGCTCTTTTTAATTGTTCTATATCTTTTCCTACATCTATTCCTATTGTTGATATAAAACACTTGCTATCTATTTCCACATTATCCCAGCAACCAGTTAGAAGAAAACATATAATTAATAACAAGATAAATTTACTCTTTGTTCTCTTTGTTCTCTTCATTCTTACCTCTCCTTTTTATAATAGTTATAATGAACAAAGTCACTGGAAGCACTATAAGGAATACCGATGCAAACACAGGTAAAATTTTTCCTTCTAAATTTCTCAACTCAGAAATATTGCTAGGTAATAATGCTACAATAAATATCAATGGAGTGATAAAAATTGTTGTCAACTTAACGTCATATAGCTTAAATGTATTCTTCAAAAGATCTGCTGCGAAATAAAATAAGTTCACAAAGGTTGTAAAATAAAACATGATGAAGAAAGTCATTACTACCCCTTCCCAATGCTCAATCAAACTTCCGGGTAACTGAACCGATCTTATTAATGTAATTGTAGGCCAAAGTAGTATTTTTGTTTGACTACTGGAAAACATAGCAACAGTGAATAATATTGCAATACAATAAATAGCTATAATCAAAAGAAAACTCCACTTTAGAACCTTTTTTCCTTCTTTTTTATTTTTTACATATGGGATAATTAAAAATAAAATTTCAAATCCCCCAAATGCAAATAACGCCGTCCTTATTCCTTTAAAATAGTTCATTTGGGATGTTTGTATCAAAGGAAGCATATTTGTTAAATCTCCCTCCCCAATTGTTACAAACATTGATACCAATATAGGTATAATCATAACCCAAAAAGCTATACCATTGAATGCTATTAGTACTCTTAAATCTCCTCTGATAAGGCTTACACCAATTAAGATAAAACTTATAAGTATTATCTCTAAGGGGGTTTTCTCAAGTAGATATATTTTAATCATTTCCACAAACGCTCTTAATTCAGTTGAAATTATTATAATGGTATAAAATATAAATATGATAATTATAACTTTTGATAGTTTATTTCCAAAAGAATCTCTAAGTATAATATCAAATCTATTGTAATTATTCATTTCTATAACTGTATATATCATATACGCAATTCCCCATGCTATTACACCCCCAATTATGGTGACAATCCATCCATTTGTACCCGAATATTCCGTCATCATTTTAGGATAAGCAAATAACGTTACTCCAAGAATTGTAACAATCATAGTTACAAAAATCCCATATTTATCTATAAAACCTCTATTAGCCATAGAATTCACCTATTTCTTCTGCCTTATTTTATCATCCGTATGTAGGAATGATGGTCTCTTAATAAAAGATTTGAATGGATATCTCATTATCATATCCTTGAACTCACTTTTTGTAGGATTTGCAAATGGAGCTAGATACGGCGCCCCAAAACTTGTAAGTTTCAAAAGATGTATTAGTACAAAAATAACACCCATTGCCACTCCATAAAGTCCAAAAACACTAGCAAGTAAAATCAAAATAATTCTTATGACTCTGAAGGCAGAAACCAATCCATAATTTGGTGTGAGAAAAGTAGTTATAGCTGTTAACCCCACTATTATTATCATAATAGGACTTACAATTCCTGCACTTACTGCTGCCTGCCCTACAACCAATCCTCCAACAACTCCAATAGTTGATCCTATTGCCTTTGGCAGTTTCAAAATTGCCTCTATAAGCAATACCATACTTATTTCCATTATTAAAGCTTCTACAAAAGCAGGGAAAGGAACCCCCTCTCTCGAAGCTGCTATTGAATATGCAAGTTTAGTTGGTAATATATTTGTATGAAATGCTGTTGTTGCTATATACAATGCTGGTGCAATCAAAGCTGCAATCATTGCAAATATCCTTATTATTCTTATTAACGAAGAATGCATCCATCGTTGATTGTAATCATCAGGACTTTGAAATAATGCAGGTAACGACCCTGGTACTATTAAGGCAAACGGCGAATTATCTACAAGTATTGCCACTCGCCCCTCATAAATAGCAGCAGCTACAACATCTGGTCTTTCAGTGCTCTGTACCTGAGGAAATGGAGAAAACTTATAATCCTCTATCATCTGTTCAATATATCCACTATCTTGAATAGCATCAATTTCAATTTCATCTAACCTTTTTTCAACTTCTATTACCAAATCCTTGTCTGCAATATCTTCAATATAAAGTATAGCTATATCTGTTTTTGATCTTGTTCCAATCATTTTAGGTTTTGCTCTGTATCTAGTATCTCGGATTCTTCTCCTTACAAGCGCTGTATTAAATCTTATAGTCTCTGTGAAACCGTCTCTAGGCCCCCTTACAACTGTTTCACCTGATGGTTCACTTACCCCTCTAGCTGCCCAAGCTCTTGTTGCAAGAACATATACTTTATCCATTCCATCAATTAACAGGAGACATTCACCCGCTAGTGCCGCGTTGATTCCATCTTTAAGTTTATCAACCGGTCTAAGATCAGTAAGAGCTAAAACCTTAGATATAAGTTCACCCTGATTTTCAATTTTATTCCTATAAGCAAGCATAAGTGGTTCCATTACATAATCGTTCAGTACCATTTTATCACTCATTCCATCTATATAAACTAAAGCAACCTTCCATTTATCAGCATAAAACTCCCTATAAACAAAATCATAGTTGTCTACAAGAGTATCCTTAATGTACTTCAAATTCTCATCCAGTTCAGGGTTTATCTCGTCTCTTAAATTTTCCTTCAAATTAATCACCCCCAAGTTTTTAAAAATTATAAATATTTTAAATTAATCATATCACTATTAAACGTATAATACTTAGTGTCACAGCTATGACAATAGCACTTATACCTATAATCCTTGATTTTTTAGCAACTTCCTTCATCTTGTATTCCTTAAATGTAGCATAGTCTATAGTTATCATAATAATTCCCTGAATAACTATTAAGATAACAAAATATTTGTCACACAAACCTAAAATCCTCATACTACCACCTTATACTCTCTTAATTATATTTCTCACCTTATTATCTGTATAAATAAAAAAAATATGCAGGGGATACTACCATTGGTAGTATCCCCTGCATATAAAAAACAAATTGAGAATGATGGATGGTTATACCCAAAGGTCAGAACCTACATCTTTCAATTCTCAATTCGCTTTTATGAAGCTCTCAACTATGTTTTTTATTTTTTTATAGTTCTTGTAATAAAAACTTCTTGATAATCTTTGTTAAAATATTCATAGCACCTTTGTGCTTTTAAAATATCATCAAAGAAACCGAATACCGTTGGCCCACTTCCACTCATCATAGAATTAATAGCCCCCATCTCCACCATGTGTTTCTTAATGTTCTTAATGGATTTATGTTTAATAATAGTCACATTCTCAAGTACATTTTTCATATGATAACATACAGATTTTAAATCATCTTTCTCAATAGCTTCCAGTAGCCTATCTGTTTTCACATGCTTTCTTATCTTAGATATATCAAGATCTTTATATACAGTTTTTGTAGAAACACCAAAGTTAGGTTTTACCAACACTAGAATCTTATTATCAAATGGTCTTAATGGAGTAATTATCTCTCCAATTCCTTCACAAAGTGCTGTTCCACCAACAAAACAATAAGGAATATCTGCACCTAATGTCTCTCCTAGCTTCATAAGTTCCTCATCTGAAGCTTTCACCTTAAATATATTCCTCATACCTTTAAGCACTGCAGCTGCATCTGTACTGCCCCCTGCAAGTCCCGCTGCAACAGGAATATTCTTTTGAATATGTATCCTTACTCCCTCATTAATGTTATAAGTTTTCATAAACAGTTCAGCAGCTTTGAATGCAAGGTTCTTATCATCAGTGGGTATGAAATATTTATTACAAGTTATAGTTATACCCTCATTAGCTTTGTTAATATCTATCTCATCATAAAGTTCTATCTGTTGCATTATCATCTTTAATAGATGATACCCATCTTCCCTTTTATCAATAGCATCAAGGGATATATTAATCTTCCCATAAGCTTTTATAACCATCTTTTATTCTACAGCTCCCTTAAAACATCATATTGGATTTTTATTGTTTCTTCTATATGTTCTATTGTATGCTCACTTGATAGGAACATTCCTTCAAATTGTGCAGGCGGAAGAAGAATACCTCTCTCTAACATTCCTTTGAAGTACCTAGAATACATATCTGTATCACATTTCTTAACATCATCATAGCTGTGGAATTTACCCTCTGCAAAGAACACACATACCATTCCCTTAAATCTAACAACCTCAGCACTGATATTTAATTGGTGTATATTCTTTCTAAAGCCTTCTTCTAGCCTCTTAGCCTTTTCTTCTATACCTTGGTATATCTGAGGATTATCCCTTAATATTCTTAAGTTATTATACCCCATATGCATAGCAAGTGGATTTCCAGATAAAGTTCCCGCTTGATATACCGGTCCTACTGGTGAAACCATATCCATAATTTCTTTCTTTCCACCATATGCCCCTACTGGAAGTCCTCCACCTATAATTTTACCGAAGCAAGTCATATGAGCCTCAACTCCATAAACCTCCTGTGCTCCACCATATGCTAGTCTAAATCCAGTAATAACCTCATCAAAAATAAGTACCGCTCCATATTCATCACATATATCTCTAAGTCCTTGTAAGAACTCTTTCTTTCCTGGAACAACTCCCATATTTCCACCTACTGGCTCAACAATAATCGCAGCTATTTCTTCTCCCTGTTCTTCAAATATTTTCTTCACAGCATCTAGATCATTATATTTACTTACCAAAGTATCTTTAACTGTATCAGCTGGTACCCCTGGACTAGTAGGTACTCCAAATGTTAAAGTCCCTGATCCTGATTTAACTAATAAAGAATCAGAGTGACCATGATAGCATCCTTCGAATTTTAGTATTTTATTTCTTCCAGTATACCCTCTAGCAACTCTCAGCGCACTCATTGTTGCCTCTGTTCCAGAGTTAACCATTCTAACCATATCTATAGATGGATATGCTTCTACAATCAATTTCGCCATCTTTACTTCAATTTCAGTGGGAACTCCATAGCTAGTACCTCTTCTTAAAACTTCTTCTATTCCATCTAATACCTTTTCATTACTATGTCCTAAAATCAATGGACCCCATGAACATATATAATCTATGTACTCATTTCCATCTACATCATAAATCTTTGCCCCTTCTCCTCTTTCAATGAAAATAGGGTCTAATCCAACTGATCTAAAAGCCCTAACTGGACTATTAACTCCACCTGGTATATACTTTTGTGCTTCATTAAAAATCTCACTTGATTTATTATGCTTCATGCTAGATCCACTCCTTCTTCTTAGCAATATCCTTTGCAAAGTATGTTATTATTATGTCTGCCCCTGCTCTTTTTATAGATAATAGAGCCTCATATATTACTTTCTCATTCATAAGTCCATTATCAACTGCCATCTTAAGCATTGAATATTCACCACTTACATTATACGCAGCTATAGGAACATTGAAATTATCCTTAACTCTTCTAATTATATCAAGATAGGATAGTGCAGGCTTAACCATTACAATATCAGCCCCCTCTTCAATATCAATCTCCACTTCTCTAATACCCTCGTCACTATTTGCAGGGTCCATCTGATAAGCTCTTCTATCTCCAAATGCAGGTGTAGAATCTGCAGCATCTCTAAATGGTCCATAGAATGAAGAAGCATATTTAGCACTATAGGCCATAATAGGAATGTTTTTATATCCCCATTCATCAAGTGCTTCTCTAATACCTTTAACTCTACCATCCATCATATCCGAAGGGGCAATCATATCTGCACCAGCTTTAGCATGACTAATTGCTATTCTCTTAAGATACTCAACAGTTGTATCATTCTCAACATCTCCACTTGAAGTTAATATTCCACAATGTCCGTGTGATGTATACTCGCACATACACACATCTGTTATAACATACATATCAGGGCTAATCTCTTTTATTTTTCTAACAGCTTTCTGTACAATTCCATTCACATCATACGCATCACTGCCCACTTCGTCCTTGTCACCAGGAATACCAAATAAAATAACACACTTAATTCCTATTGTTACAAGTTCATTTATCTCTTCTTCTAACTTATCCACTGAGAAATGATAATTCCCCGGCATTGACTTTATCTCATTTTTAATCCCTTTCCCTTCTATTATGAAAAGAGGGTAAACTAGATCATCTAAAGTTAATTTTGTCTCTCTAACCATGCTTCTTATTGTTTCATTTCTTCTTAATCTTCTTGTCCTTCTTATAGTTCCCAAAATTCTATTCCTCCTCCTTGATGATTGCTTCCAATACGCCTTTAATAGAATATTCCTCTGCTTCTCTGTATATATTCACTCCCAATTCCTTTGCTGTATTTGAAGTTATAGGTCCTATAGATATACATTTAGCCTTATCTAATAATCCAGTATTTTCAGTTCCTATACTTTCAATGAAGTTCTTTACAGTGGATGAACTTGTGAATGTAATATAATCAACCTTATTCTCTTTCAACTTACCCAACAATTCATCTTTATTAGGAGAATCTTTTACGGTTGTATATGTAATTACTTCTTCGACATCACATACTTTTGAAAGTTCTTCAACAAGTAACCTTCTAGCCCCTTCTGCTCTTGGTATGAGTACTTTATTGTTACTATCAACCACCTTTGATAATTCCTCTAATAACGCTTCACCAATTGCTCTCTCTGGAACTATATCTGCTCTCAATCCAAATACGGATAATCTCTCCTCTGTACCTTTTCCAATTACAGCTATCTTACAGTTTCCTAAAGCTCTGCTATCGAATCCTTTTTGGAATAATTCCTCAAAGAATATATCAATTCCATTTATACTTGTAAATACTATATAATCATAGTTCTTTAAGTTTTCTATGCTTTTTTCAAGTTTTTTATTGTTCTCTATCTTCTTAATCTTTATTGCAGGCATCTCTATAGCTCTGCCACCAAGTTCTTCAATACTCTTTACAAGTGAACTACTCTGTGCTCTACTTCTTGTAATGACAACATTCTTTCCAAAAAGAGGCTTCTCCTCAAAGAAGTTTAATTTATTTCTAAGTGTTGCAACATTGCCTACAACTATTACACTAGGTGAACCAATACCGTCTTTTTCAACAATCTCAACTATATTATGAAGTTCCCCTTGAACTACTCTCTGTTCAGGTCTTGTAGCCCAGTTTACTATTGCAACCGCTGTATTTTTATCCTTCCCATTTTCAATAAGACTCTCAGTAATCTTCTTTAAATTTGACATTCCCATTAAAAATACAAGAGTTCCATTAACCTCACTCAGTGCTTTCCAATTTAACTCTTCATTATCATCCTTTAAATGCCCAGTGATTACATGAAAAGATGAAGCAAAATTTCTATGTGTTATAGAAATTCCTGCATACGCAAGCCCTCCTATAGAAGAACTTATACCTGGAATGACCTCAAATTTTATATCTCTATCGTAAAGGTATTCTCCTTCCTCACCGCCTCTTCCGAATACATAGGGATCACCACCTTTAAGTCTTGTTACAATCTTACCTTCCTGAGCTTTTCTACAGATAATTTCATTTATCTCATCCTGAGTTTTTGTATGATCACTAGACTTCTTTCCAACATAAATATATTCACAGCCTTCTTTTGTTTCCTTCAAGAACTCTTCATTAGCCAGTCTATCATAAACAAGCACGTCAGCTTTTCTTAGACATTGCAATCCTTTTAATGTTATTAATCCGAAATCTCCTGGTCCTGCTCCAACAAGAAAAACCTTACCCTTCATGCCTCTTCATCTCCTCTAAAAGTTTATCTGCTAATGCTTTTCCTACTTTTTCAGCTTCTTCTCTACTTCCTCTAACTTCTGCCTTTAAAATATTCTTCCCTTCTACATCACCATAAATTCCTGACATAACTATTTCTTCACCAAGTATACTACAATATGCTCCTATAGGAATATGACAACTTCCATTTACTCCCTTAAGGAAAGCTCTTTCTGCTTTAGCCTCTACTTCTGTTTTTTCATCTCTTATCTTTTCTATCATTCCATGAAGGTTAATATCGCCCTCTCTTATTTCAAGTGCTAATATTCCCTGTGCAGGTGCTGGTACCATTAGATTTTCTGAAAGATATTCTATCCTGTCTTCCATATTCTTATGTATCCCTAATCTCTTAATTCCCGCAGCTGCAAGTATAACTCCACTAAGATTTTCACTTTCAATCTTTGATATTCTTGTTTCAACATTTCCTCTTATGGGTACAATCTCTAAATCAGGTCGTGCCTTAAGAAGTTGATATTTTCTTCGCTTACTGCCTGTCCCAATTCTAGCGCCTTTAGGTAAATCCCCAAAAGATTTAATTCCTTCTTTTAGTACAATCACATCTCTATGATCTTCTCTCTTTGTAACATGAGAAAACATTAATCCTTCTGGTAATACAGACGGCATATCTTTCATGCTATGAACTGCTAAATCTACATTTCCATTTAAAAGGGCATCTTCAATCTCCTTAACAAACAGTCCTTTATCTCCTATCTTATCAAGAGCTTTATCAAGAATCTTATCCCCCTTTGTCTTTATAACTTTTATCTCAAAATCAACATGTGGATTTTTCTCTTTTATCTTATTTAGTACCCATTCAGTTTGAGTTAATGCAAGCTTACTCCCTCTTGACCCAACGATAATCTTCATATCTTCTCTCCTCTATAATTATTAATGAATTCTCTCAATTCATTTATACTCATATTCACAGCTTCATTCAATAATTTACTCTTAACCCTCTCACCACTCTCACATTGGAGAACTACACACCTCAACTCTCCTAACAATTGTAGAAACTCCTCATATTCATTGTTATATATATCACTAATCTCTTTTTTTATCTTCTTACTAAGTGTTGGACTCTTTCCATTTGTTGATATTGCAATAGAAAGATCACCTCTTTTAACCATTGCTGGTAATGAAAATGCTGACTCTTCTCCATTACTGCAGTTTGTATATAGTATTCCTCTTTCTTCACACTTATTAGAAATTTCCTCATTCAACTTAGAATTATCTGTTGAAATAATAACAATATATTTCCCATTCAGATCATTGATTTCAAACTCTCTATGAACCAATTTTACTCTTGAGTTACTATTTTCTGTGACCTCAAATATTTCCTGGGCTATATCTTTTGCCACAACCTCTACATTACAACAATATTCAAGAAAAAAGTTCATCTTCCTCAAGGCAACTTTCCCGCCCCCTATTATGAGAACCTTCTTGTTTTCTAAGTTAATATTCAATGGTACAAACATCACAAAACACCTCTTATAACTTAAATAATTCCTTAACCACTTCCATATAATTTTCTCTTTCATCATCTTCTAATTCTTTAAGTTTTATTATTGGATCTCTAATTACTCTTTTAAGTGCTGAATTTAACATCTTTTGGACAATCTTCTGATCACTTAGTTCTATATTGGATTTTCTAAAAATATATTCAAGGGTATCTCTCTCTATCTCTTCACACTTTTCTTTTAAATCCTTTATAACTGGATCAATCTTAGTTTTTTTCATCCATTCATGAAATTCATATATATATTCACTTATTATCTCATCAGCTTGTTCTTTCAGTCCTTCTCTCTTCTCCATGTTATTAGATGAAATTTCCTCTAAATCATCAATATCCAAAAGTTCAACAAATGAATTTTCTCCAACTTTTGGATCTATATCCCTTGGGACTGCTAAATCTAAAATGTACAATTTTTTATTCAGCTCTGGCATCTTCTCCATACTCAATATAACATGAGGTGCTGAAGTTGCTGAAATAATAACATCCACATCCTTTAACACATTATATCTATCTGAATAATTAACAAGTTCGATTTTTTCGCTCTCCACCGAGAGTTCTTTTAACTTTCCATGAGTTCTATTTGTTATCTTTATAGAATTCAACTCTTCCAATAATAAATATTTAAGAGTTAACTTACTTATCTGACCTATTCCTATTATCAGTACATTCTTACCCTTCAACACTCCAATTCTATCTTTTATTAACTTAACGCCAATATAACTAGTAGAAAGAGGAATCTCTGATATCTTAAGTTTATTCTTAATTTCTTTAGAAGCAGTTATGGCATCTCTAAATAACCTATTAAGGAGCTTTTTACTTGAGCCTAACTCCATTGACAGGGTCAATGAATCCTTAACCTGCCCAAGTATCTGATCTTCCCCAAGAACTATAGAATCCATCCCACTTGCTACTCTAAAAATATGTTCAACTGCCTCGCTCCCCTTCTTAGTAAATAAGAAGAGGTCTAAATCAACACATTTAAACTGTTTCTTATAAATATCTTTAAGAATATTCTTACCGTTAATCTTTTTACTATAGGCAACATAAACTTCACTTCTATTGCAAGTTGACAGGACTATGGCCTCTTCAATACCTGAATCCATAAGCTCATTAATCACATCAATCTTGCTAGTCTCTGTAAAAGCCGCTCTCTCACGTATATCAACAGGTGCATTATTATGATTTATTCCAACCACTGCAATTTCCATTTTATTCACCTCTAAACCTTCTTTATCTTAGGTATATTCAAATCTCCGTAGCATTTTTGACTTTTTATTTATTTTCATATACCCTCTTCTAATGTACAATAATTTCTTGCCTTCAATTTTAAGTATATTATAACATACCCTAAGAATTTATGAATGGTTCTTACTAAGGTCAAAACCTATATTTTATTATTCTTCAGGACAAAAAAATATAGGTTTTCACTCACTTTCTCAAAATAAAATATTGTATTTAAAAAGTAACAATCAAAATTGATTGTTACTAAGTTTGTTCACAAAGTTATTTAAATTCTATTGTATTTCCATTCTGATTAATATTTATTTTTGTAACTCTTTCTTTACCTTTATTATTTTCATTAATAAACTCCACTTCAATATTCACTTGCTTTGAAAAGAATTTATCATAACTATAATTCCTTTACCATTTTCCTTATAGAAAGTCATATCACTTAGAAATCCTGTATTACATCCATCATGAGTAAATGTTACATTTTCTCCCTCTCCTTCTATAAAAAATCCTAAAGCCATAGAAACATCACTCTGTGGTATTAACATCTCCTCAAAAGCTTCTTTACTCAATATTTCACTAAATTGCCCTTTTAAAATCCCTTGCAATTTTAGTCCAAACTTTGCTAAATCTGATGGAGTTGTCCATAATCCTGCTTTAATACATATAAATTCATTATTATTTTCCTCAGTATTAATTATAAGTTTGTATTTTTTTTACTTAATAGGCATTATTTAATTATAACTAAACTATACTCATATATTTAATCAAAAAAACATGAAAAGGCCTCACCCGAAGTCCTTTTCATGTTTAAATATATTTTTATCAGAAGTATCGAAGTAAAGTTTCTATTAGATTACTGCTCTTCCTGGAATAATAAGCTTAGTATTTGCTTTTATATCACCCTCAGTGATATCATTAATCTTACAGATTAAATCTATAGTTGTATTGTATTTCTTAGCCACTTTCCAAAGAGTATCTTCACTCTGTACAACATATATTATAAAGCTTCCCTTTTTCTTAGGAGGTTCTCCCTCTTTTTCACATACATCCATTAAGAATTCTTTTTGTGTTTTGTAGGTAACTTTACAATTAAGGTCAATTACACCTTTAATCTTAATCTCATCATGCTCAATATCACATTCTATATGATCAAGTGATGCTTTCAGTATGCTATGCATATGGATTTTAGCTCCATGAACCTCCATTGAATGATCAAATGGAATCTCCTCATATACTGCAAATACATATCCATGATCTTTATCATGAGCCTTATAAAGGACACTTACCTTCATTACACCCTCAACAAGTATCTTGTCCTCAACTATTCTCTTCTCAGTTATACATATATCACCTGTTGTAAATAATATCTCTTTTGGTCTTGGCATGTCGTCATCTATCTCAATTTTACCTTTTACTACCAATTCATCTTTTAAAACTTTGTGTATTACATCCATTTCAACTGATTCTTTTGCCATCTCAAGCATCATAGTTGGAGAATATGCATCTTCAATAAGATTCATAGATACTACATCCATAACTTTACAGAAAACACCTATTATCATATCAATAAATATACACTTCATTTCTCCTTCTTCATTTGCCTTAATCATATGAGTGATATTTTTAATAGTAAATTTACCCAAATGTGCCATCATAGATGATACACCGCTAAGCTCGCATTCTTTCTCAAGATAAATATCATTCTCAATAACGCACAGTTCATGAGTATTCATAGCTCTGTACAGTACTTTTATGCAAGCTCTACAAGAAAATTTAACCATATCATCATGCAGAACTATTTCCTTACTTTTGAATGTAACACTACAATCCATAACTTCATAGATTTCTGGCATATGAACCGGTATAAGAATTTCAGTTTCACCAGCAATATCCCCATTAACCATCCCTATCATTTTATCCATATGCATATGTTTCTCAGCGCATTGAACATCACTACCCATGTCTATTGCCTTTACTATATCAAGATTTTTCATCTTTGATACTTCAACTTTTACATTAACAACGCCTTCTACACATACCTTTCTTGAATTTAGTATTATACATTCCATATGTTCAATACTACATTCTGACTCACATATCATTTCACGATCAGCACCACTAATTTCGATACTACTTGTGAACGCCTTTGTATAATTCAAAGAACAAACTACTTCCTCTTCATCTTCCATTGTTGTGTAAAGAATTGTAAAATCAATTTCTCCATTAACATGAACTTTGTCTTTCATCATCTCTTTATGGATATTTTTCATCTTAGAGTTTATCATTAAAATTTCGCTTATATCTGGATGTGTGTCTGGTACAATATACTCTTCATGAATAATCGTATCATTAAAATTCTCGCCTAGTAGCTTTTCAAATTCTATATTCTCTTTAATCAGTTCCACGGACTATTCCCCCTTTTATAAATAATACCTACTAATTAATTTATATAAGGTATTATCTATAAATATGAGGAATTTTTATTTTTTTTTTTTCTAGCTTGCATAAACAATTTGAACTGTTTTAGTAAGAACATCAGAATAACTATAACTAATTCTTCTATCATTACTGTCATCTAATTTTATAACAAATATACTGTTGTAGGTTTTTTCAATTACTCCATTCTTTACAAATACTTTTCTTCTCCCACCACTATCCCTTAAGACTATTTTTTCCCCTACATGATTTTCTAATTCTTCTTTAATTGAAGTTAAGGTTTTCATTTGATGTTTCAAAATACGTCCTCCATTTCTTAATAAGATTCATTATTCTAGTTTGGCGGATATTTATGTCCATTATTCGTAGAACAAACTATAAATATTTTAAATGTTGATTTTTTATTTAAACTCTCTTATAAGATGTATCTAAAATTAAAAGAAGCAGGGATTTTATGTTCCTGCTTCTTTAATCTCTCTTAAAATTATCTTGTATTGTTTAGATAATTACTTATTCTCGGTCCTTAGCTCCCTTACTTTATCAATATGGAGTCCCGTTTTTTCTGCTATGGTTTCATCGTGTAAAACATCTAGTAATTTTTATGCTATATCAATTTTTTCCTTTGATAGGCAGTTGTAATAGCATGTCTACCCTAAATTTACGAACAACATAATTTATTGGCTATACCTTTTTTAAAATCACAGATTCCTTCCATGATAAATTTTCAATTTATTAGAAGCTTGACTGTAACACATCCCCCTTCTGATGTATTCTCCAACTCAATATTTCCATGATGATCTTTGATTATTTTATCAGCAATGTACAATCCCATGCCGTGATTACTTTTGCCGCCTCTACTTTCATCTCCCATATAAAACTTCTCTCTACCATGTATCAAATCTTTCTTAGAGAATCCCTCTCCACTATCTTGAACTTTAATAGTAAGATACTTCCCTTTCTCGCTAATCTTAATCCTCAAATATTTATCTTTCTTACCTTTCATTTTCATCCCGTGTTGAATCCCGTTTATGATTATATTATTTAAAGCTCTCATGAGACTATCTTTATTTCCTAAAATATACTTCTCTTTGACTTCAATTTGAACAATAACATCCATCTGCTTTCCGGCCATACCTTTTGCAGCTAATTCAATCTTACTCACTAACTCTTCAATGTATATTTTTTCTTTATCCTCTTCTTTTTTTTGCTCTTCATTTGCTGTACTTACTAGAATATTTAAATATTTTTGAAGTTCCTCTGAACTCTCTAATATGTAATTATTATATAGCTTCTGCTCATCTGTTAGGTTTGTTTCTTCAAGGAGTTCTGCGTTTCCCTTTATTATGGTCATTGGAGTTTTAATATCATGTGTTAGTGCTGCTATCTCCTCACGCTTCTTATATTCAATGTCCCACTGTGCTTTCAAAGATTCCTTTAATCCACTCTTCATCTTCTCCATAGAATAAATTACTTTGTTTATTTCTCTAATATTGGATCTTCTACAATCAAAATCAAGATCTCCTTTTTCAATTTTCTCAGCAGCTGATATCAATGTTTGAATTTCTCCGTCCACTTTTTTTGAAAAAATAAGTGTTATTACAATAAAACTAATAATACACTCAATTAAGTATAAAACTATTGTGACCGTGCTAGTACTTGGCAATTTAATATTCATCCATTCATTCCTATATAAGACTTTATACTGATATTTAAGTGTTATAAAACCGTCTTTACGCTGTATATGGAAATAAAAATCTCTGCCATCATTTTCAATCTTTCCTTTGAGACATTTTTTTGCTATTTCTATTTTATTTTCTTCCATTGAGCTCTTTATCGCATTAAACTTTTTATCAAACAATACATATTCAACATTATTAGGTATTAATTTTTCTTGTACCTTATCAGCATTTTGTAGTTCATTATATACTGACAATATCTGTTTTTCACTGTAGTTCTCTGGTCTAAGCATTCCTACATATATTAATCCAAAAGATAATAATATGTTAATTATTCCTACTAAAAGAAAAGCCCCAAGGATACTTATGAAAAATTGAAAAAAAACAGTTCGTAATGTATCTCCCCTTCTTAACTCCATTTGTAACCAATCCCCCAAACAGTTTCTATAGGATTTATTTCTACCTTCTTAAGTTTTCTTCTAATATTCTTAATATGTTCAGTAATACAGACACTATCACTATTTCCGTCATAGCCAAAAACATTCTCATATATTCTATCTTTTGAAAATACTTGCCCTTTGTTTTGAGCTAAAAACTTACAAATTAAGTATTCTCCTTTTGTAAAATTAATCTTCTTTCCATTAACAGAAGCTTCATTCGTCTACCATTAAACCATTAGGAAACAACTTCAAAAGAGGTACCTGAACCCTAGAGTACCATGAAAAAGGACATATCCACCAGAAACTTTTACTTGCCATTACCACCCCCACAATAGCGCCAAAGAAATTGACAAGATATGTAAGAGCTGTACCAAAAACATTGTAGCTTATCATTGAAAATGGAATTATCCACATGGAACATAAAACTGATAAAATCGTGGATGCCCCCCCTGTTATCAAACTTATATCCTCCACCTGTCCACCTATAACTCGCTCTGCTGTTTCTAACATAATAAACATAAACACATTTGAAAAAAATAAATATACTGTAGATAAAATTATTTTTGAAATCCATATTCTACTTTGACGAATATTTAAGTTAGTTAACCCTTTATATTCAAATTTTTTTTTGTCTTCAGCCGCACAGCTCACTCCAATTACCCCTGCTGATATTGGTAACATAGTTGAGTACCACCAGTTATATCCATTATAATTTATATGATTTCTAGCTATTGCTAATAATAACAATCCAATTAATATTGGCAGTATTATTATACTTTTTCTAACATTAGTTCTCTTCATTTTTAAATTCTCAGCTCTGATAATATTAAGCATACTTTCTCACCCCTTTCATTTTTGTTGAAGTTATTTTCATGAATAAATCTTCTAAATTTTCTTCTTTATCTATCTCACCCTCATAACACAACTCTCCTTCATTTATTATTCCAATTTTGTCAGCTATTTGTTGTATTTCCCAAAGAATATGGCTAGATATTATCACTGTTATGCCTTCATTTGCAAAATTTCTTATCATTTCTCTGAGTTCAGCTATTCCAAATGGATCCAATCCATTTGTTGGTTCATCCAAAATAAGTATCTCTGGATTATTAATCAAGGCTAATGCTATCCCTAACCTTTGTTTCATCCCCATTGAAAATTTTTTTACAATCTTTTTTCCCGTATCTGTAAGATTAACTTTTCTTAATACTTCATTTATACGCTCCTCTTTAATACCTAAAAGCATTGTTCTTACTCTAAGATTCTCAACTGCCGTAAGATTATCATATAGAACTGGTTCTTCTATAATTGAACCGATTTTATTAAGATTTTTTCGACTCCATTTTTCTCCATCCATTAAAACTTCACCCTCACTGGAATTTATAATTCCAGTCAAAATTTTAAGTAGTGTAGATTTTCCAGCTCCATTGGGTCCCAGTAGACCATAAACCTTATTCTTTTCAATATTCATATTTATCTCATTTAAAACCATCTCATCTTTATATTTTTTTGTAAGTCCTCTAGTTTCGATAATATTTACCATATATTTTCCTCCTTAATTATTTTTCCTGTAGATAAAGTATAGAATGTATTTATAAGGAATTTATAAGGATTTCTAAAAATAGTGAAACTTTAGCAGGACAAATGTGAATAAATTAATTAACGAACATCAATATACTAAACTTTCAGATATTGTTATGGAGATTTCAGATAGATTAAAAGTACCTGAAGAAGTACTTCAAAGATTAGGTGAAAATAATCAAATTTGGGATGGAAGAACCTTATCCCATGGATATCCTGGTATATGTATGTTAATGGGTGAACTTGCACAACATTTTCCTGATAGTGATTGGGATAAACATGGACATGCTCAAATGAAAATCATAAACCAAGTTATTGATACTGATTTAAAAGATAATATGGCTTTATTTAGTGGCCTAGCAGGAATTGGAATGGCTGCATATACTCTTTCTGACAATGGTAACAGGTATCAAAATTTCATAGCTGAACTAAATTCTCTTTTAATGAATACCATAGATACTAAATTAAATCATTTCTTTGAAAATGGTAATTATGATTTAAAAATTACGGATATAGATGTAATATCTGGCTTTAGCGGCGTTTGTGGATATTTACTGTTTTGTAAAAATAATTCAGAAACACTTCTTAGAATTAAGAAAATTTTAAAGTACTTTATTTGCATAACCGAAGATATTGAAATTGATGGAATGATTGTTCCTGGTTGGCATATATCCAGCCAAAATCAGTTTTTAGAAACAGAAAGAGAATCTTATCCAAAGGGTAATTTCAATACAGGATTATCTCATGGAATTTCTGGCCCTCTAGCATTGTTGTCTATATCATTACTGAATGATATAGAGATAGATGGACAAAGACAAGCAATTCAAAAGATTGCTGATTGGTTGATACAGTGGAGCTGTGAAGATGAGTATGGAATATATATGACTGGTCATATCGATATACTTGAGCTAACTGGTGAAAAGGAACGCAAAAAAGAATATACAAATAGAGAAGCTTGGTGCTATGGCAACCCAGGGGTCGCAAGAAGCATCTGGCTTGCAGGAAAGAGTTTAAACTCTAATAAATATAAAGCATTCGCTATAGATACTTTTAAATCAACATTTAAGAGACCTGTTAATGATTGGGGAATCTTCTCACCGATATTTTGTCACGGCATAGCTGGAAACATTCAGATTTTTAAATTAATGTATGAAGATTCTCAAAATGAAATCTTTAGAGCAGCTATATCTGATATGATTCCTTGCTTAATTAAATATTATGATAAGAATAATACCTTTGGATTTTGTGATTTTAATTACACTACCGGACCTGTCCATAGTCCTGGATTGTTGGATGGAAGTACAGGTATAGTCCTAAGTATTTTAAGTTTATTAAAACCAGTCAAAACAAATTGGAACAGTGTATTCTTATTGACTTAATAATGCCATGATTAACTTTTACCTATAGAAATATCTATTTGATTAAAATTAATAATTTCTATGTTATTTAGTGTAATAAAAAAATATATTGTTAAGGAGAAAAAAAATGAAATCAAATAAAATATTCTTATTTATTACTGCAACAATAGTTTTATTTTCAATTAATACTAAGTTGGTATTTGGATTAAATACTTCTCAACCTATTAAAAAAACTATGTTAGAAGTTTTCCAAAATACTGAGACTGATAATTTTATTTCTATGATGAACAAAATTATAGAATTAGAAAAACAAGGATTTTCACCAAAAGAAATAATTTTAATAATGGATGAATCTCCTCTTCTTTCAGAAAATATACACCAACCTTTTCCCAACCTAAGTATTGGTGATACCATTAATACTGGATATAGTGAATGGTCAAAACTTACACGTTCTGAAAAATGGTTAATCGTAATGAATCCCCTAAAAGCTATTGAGACATATAAAATTTCACAACTTGCATTTCAGTATACCGAGAGAGAATTTGGTCATAATGGTCTTGGAGATAAAAGTGATGCTTTCAGACATGCTCTTTGGAATGCCCTACTATGCAAAAACATAGATACCCAGTGGGCAGAGGAAATTACTACAGCTCATGAAGATAAAAACGAAGAACAATTGAATCAAATAGCACCAGATGGAAATCCTGAACGTGCCCATAGATTTATGGACTTACATAACAACAATGAGGGAAGGACATGCTGGTACCGTGAAGATACAGAATCAAGTACAAGTGATGAAACGTTAATTCAGAGGGTTCATTTAAAACTTAACAGTGGTAAGCTAATGGTCCTTAACATCTAAGATTACATTTTATATAACTTTGGACTGTAGATATGTCTATCTTAAAACAACCTTATCTACAGTCCCAACTTCCTACTGAATTTATAAGAAATATGGAATTAATATACTCGGTTCTCCAAGCCATAATCTCTTCTTATTCTAGCTCCCGTATACTATCTGAACATTTTTAGTTAGAACATCTGAATAACTGTAGCTTATCCTTCTGTCATAAGTACCATCAAGCTTAACAACAAATATACTGGAGTATGTTTTCTCTATAACTCCGTTTTTAACAAAAACCTTTCTTCTCCCCCCACTATCCCTTAAGACAATTTTTTCCCCTATATGATTTTCTATTTCTTCCTTAATTGCACTTAAGGTTCTAGTTCCATGTTTCAAGATAGGTTCCTCCATTTCATTATTGATCTTTATCAGTAATATTTATTTCAAATATATAGACTTTGGATATCCTTCTCTATATTTTCCTCTAGTTTCCAATCCACCAATTCCCTTTATACCTGTAATTGTGTTATCTATTATATCTTTTATTGCCACAATTTCTTTAATATTTGTATAAGCAACCTTTTCACATACCATAACTGGATCTAAACAATGAATCAACACTCTATTTGGTGAACTTGCATAATTAGCACCTGCATCCAATAGAGCTTCATAATTTGATTGACATGCTCCAGCAAAAATTACAAGATCATCATAATTAGGTTCATAGTTTCTAAGTTTGAGTACACACTCAACAAAATACTTTGAATTTCTATAATTAGATAAGTCAGTATAATCTCTTGCATTTTTAACCATGCTATCGTGCCCCGTTATAACTATAATATCAGGTTTTACTTGTCTAACTAAGTCAACTATAACATTAGGTTGATCTGCTTCCTTAACAGCTTTTCCTACTACCTCTAGTGACAGTTCCTTATATGTTTTAAGACATACCTCTAAATATTGAGGGTCACCATCTACGTGAAGTATTCTTCCAGGTCTACCAAATATCATTTCTCTATCTTTATTCGTCTTCTTCTCTTTTGTTTTGCTCTCTTTTTTTGACTTATCTTTTCCTCTGGAGATATTATTAAATACATAGTGGGCATTATCTTTTCCATTCCGTTGTGCTATTACTTTTTTTATAGACTGGTTTATCTTATCATTAAATACCTTATCAGCCTTTCCTTCATTTTCACCATGAACAACTTTTAGATCTTCAATTGGTGAATCTGCCTCAATTCTGATATTTACCCCTTTTAATTCACATATTTCTTTTCCATCAGAATCTTCTCTTATACCAATTACCTTAAAAGTTATATCTTCATCGTATGACTTTCTAACAACAATATCACCTATATCCATAATACACTCCTAATATTACTGTATATTTATTATATGTAGAAACCTTAATTCTGTGATTATTTACACAAATATAAGAGGTTGAGTTTCTAAAAATGCTCAACCTCTTCATTTAAAATTATTCGTTTTGGTTATATTCACTAGCAAAATCCTCAATAAACTTGCTATAGTTCTCCTTTTCTCCTATCATATTGTCGATTTTTTTTGTGAATGTATTCTGAATCCAGTTAACTTCATTATAATAATACCTGTTGCACAATCTCCAAAATCTCTGTGGAAACAATAAAAATGCATAGAGAACCTTGTACTCACCTTCTTCAAGTGGACTTACCTCATTGTAAGCATCTAGAATAAGTTTAGCATATTTTATATCCCAATCTCTTCTTTTTAAGACTTTGATTATGAAATTTGATATATCATATATTCTTATCTCTCTCTTACAATAATCAAAATCCACAACACTTACACTTTCATCTTCACCCATAATAATATTATGATATGTGTAATCATGATGACAAAAACTCTTATCTTCTTCTGCGATACTACAATATTTCTCATACTCTGATGATTCAAGTACCTTTTGAGCTCTTATTCCTAAATCCATGAAGAACTCAAAGTTATTTACGTATTTAATATCAAAATCACTCTTCTTACCTTTTTTCTTTCGTACCATATTCTTCATCTTAGAAAATGATTTAACCCTTTTCTCCATTAAATGAGGCCATCTACCAAGATCTGTTTTTAACTTACTATTTTCTGGTGGCTCATACCCTTTTGAAGCAATATGAAGCTTTGCTAAATTCTTAGCCGCGAGTTTAAGATCATCATCATTATAGAAATCACATTCTCTACCCTCTATCCAATTTGATAAAGTATATATATCCTCATTAACCATAGCATATGGATTTTCTTCAACATTGATAATATATCTATCTACATTAGGAAATCCATTTTCAATCAGATGTTCTTTTGCTCCATAAATAAAGAATAACTTCTGAACCCCATAATTAATTCTTTTTAAACACTTCTTTCCTTTGTTCGTCTTGAGATAATATACCCCACGCTTTGGTTTCATTGTTTCTATTCTTATATTGAACTGCCTTTCTATCTCCAGTTCACGCATCATACTCAATCACCTCCCTATAAATTTATATGAACCTTAAAAAGGTTTTAGCACATTTTAATTACTTTTCACATAAAAGAAAACCTATAATATAATGAATTATAGTGCAAAATAAGGAGTAACTAATATGAGGATAGGTTTTGATTGCCGAGCTGCGGCATGGTATAAGGGAACAGGAATAGGAAACTATTCTTATAAACTTATTAAAAACATTCTACCTTTTACACCCCATTCATATGACTTATATACCCCTAATCATTCTTTCATAAATAATCTGTCTTCCTATGATTCTCCCATCACCTTTCATTCAATTTCTGGTGGTAACAAAGACGGATTCTGGAACAGGGTAAACAGCGATCAATATGAGTTATCTAGCGATTTAGATATATTTCACACCCCGCAAAATGGAATAGGCTTACCCAAAAATAAAAAATGCCCCCTAGTTGTTACCTTACATGATATAATTCCTCTCAGAATGCCTGAAACTGTAAGTGAAACATTCAACCATATGTTCCATAATAAAATCCATGAAATAATGAAACAAGCTGATGGTATAATCACAGTTTCTGAGTTTTCAAAACAGGATATACTCAAAGAATTCTCTTTCCCTGAAGAAAAAATTTTTGTAACACATTTGGCAAGTGATGTCACCTATAAGCCAATTAATAAGAAATTATCAAAGTACTTAATTAAAAATAGATTTCATATTGAAAATGATTATATACTCTATATTGGTGGTTTCACTCCTAGAAAAAATATATGGGGAATAATCAAAGCTTATGAACAGAATTTTGAAAAACTAAAAAATAAATATAAATTAGTGATAGCAGGAAAACAGGGTATTTCTTATACTCTTTATAAAGAATATGTAGACAATCATAACCTAGCAGATTATGTACTCTTTACAGGATTTGTAGATAACATCTACCTACCATTTTTATATAATGCAGCATCCTTATTCATCTTTCCATCATTCTACGAAGGCTTTGGCCTTCCTCCAATAGAAGCAATGGCATGCGGAACACCTGTCATTGCCTCAAATGTGACCTCAATACCAGAAGTGTTAAAAAATGGTGCATTATACGTTGATCCAAATAATATTGATGATATAAGTGAAAAAATGCTTCATGTTCTTAATGACCCTTCTCTGCAACAAGAACTTATATCTAAGGGGCTTAAGGTGAATGCTGCTTACTCTTGGGAAAAAACAGCCTTTGAGACTTTAAATGCATATAAAAAAATACACCAAGGGTGTATTTTGAATGTATAATGTATAACGAATAATGGATAATTAAGGGAGTCTGTTTTATTATTGGGAATTCAGTTCTACTGCATTAGGCATAGCCATCCAAATCGCTGGAATATGCATTTTTGAGGTTTTATATTTTAGTAATCATTTTGAAATAAAAAACCAATGTTTATTTTGGTGTATCAATACTTGGCTATTATCTGTTATGCCCATTATTCTTTCAATTCTTTCAAAGAGATGGTGCAATAAAAAGTGTTCAAAAGACTTACCTTAATAAATTATATATTTTAAACATTGTTATAAAACATAGACAAAAATAAAGATGTAACTTCTCACTAAACTCAGAAGCTACATCTTTTTATTCTATACACTAATATAATTTTCAAGATTTTATACTACAATAAAATCTTGAACTTAAAATACAATGTTTCATTTAAATGAAACAAGTTAACCATGTTTTCCAACGAACAACATAATTAAAATTTCACAGAGTGAAACTTCATTTTCTTTTCCTTTTTAAATAATCTATTTATTTGTGCTTTTGATACCTCTGGCATTCCATATACATATGGTGTTATTTTATTTACAAACATACTAATTTGAAAAATACCTTCTATCTCTTCTATATTATAAATGCATCCATTTTAACCGTAATTGTATGGAAGTCACCTATCTTCTACAAGTGGGTGATGGATAATACTATTTTCAGAAGGGTTCGATATCCTTCTGAAGATACTATAGCGTACAGGTATAAAATCATCAGAAAATGTATACACTATACGTATAAATGTTCTTTTATAACTAGATATATAAGGTTGTGATGGGTATACGAATATAGCGAAAACCAAGCTTAGCCTCCATCACGTAAAATATCTAAGGCAACTTAGAATACAACAAAACGGTAACTACCCTAGGTCCTAGGGAAAGTCAAGCCTGTGGAGAACGCATAAGACCTATATGGCGATGTTCTAGGAAACAGGAAAAATTCTAGCACATGATACTAGAAGCCCCCAGTTCTGCGTGAGCAACTGGTGGGAGGGTTCACTTATTCTCCCCTCATATCCCTTTGCATTAATTACTTTTTTACAAAATAATTATATCATGAACACCCCTTATCTTAATGTACAAGAACAATACATAATTAAGAATGTACGTAAAAAAAGCACGGAAAACCGTGCTTAAAGGAAGTTGAGAGTTGAAACCTATTGTTCTTTATACCAATAGGTTTCAACTCACCATTCTCCACTCTCAACTATGTTTTTTCTTTTTTCATAAACTCAAAAAAGTCTTCTTCTTTCTTAAAAAGAGGTATATCCAAGTTTCTGTGCATCTTCACAAGCCAAGGTTCATTCAGTCCAGATCTTCTTAATGCATTATCGTCTAAAAAAGCTTCCTCTGTTTTACCTTCCCGAATTATCTCGCCTTTACATAGAATGTATGCATAATCACTAACTCTATAAATAAGATCCATATTATGACTTGATATAATAATCTTTTTCCCTTCTGCTTTTAACTTCAAAAGAATCTTTACTATCTCTTCAGTCATAACAGGGTCCACCCCCGCTGTTGGTTCATCAAAAAGAATGATATCCTGATTAATAGCAAGTGTTCCAGCAATGGCCACTCTCTTCTTCTGTCCCATACTTAAAAAATGTACTGGTTTATCCTTGAACTCTAAGGCATCAACATCATTAAGCGCTCTATTAACTCTTATATTTATCTCATTTTCTTCAATACCTATATTTCTTAGTGCAAAGGCAACATCATCAAAAACGTTAGAATAGAAGATTTGCTTATCAGGATCTTGAAAAACAATTCCTATTTTCTTTCTATACTCTCTTAGAGATTTCTTATTATATTTAAGTTCCACTCCTGCAAATTTTATACTCCCTTTAGTTGGCTTTACGATACCCATTATGTTTAAAAACAAAGTAGATTTACCTGCACCATTTGCTCCGATAATTGCAATAATATCTCCTTTTGAAAAATCGAAGGATTGATTCTTCAATGCCTCTGTTCCATCCTCATAAGTGTAACTTAATCCTTCTATTTTTATCATCACAGTGACCCCCTTTAATTTTTCAATTATCTTTTAAGGGATCGTTGAAAAATAACTTCCCCTATTGTTGTTTCGAAAAGTGCAAGAACCACGCACATTTTTGAAACAAAAGGGGAAGTAATTTTTAAGCCGACCCTAAACGTGAAATTCGCCATTAAAAAACTTACTTTCAAGGGATATTTGCATATCTTTATTCCTCTGCATTACTCTTATAAATAATACCTTTATCAATAATGAAAATGATTGGCAGCTTTGCTTAAAAGAATTATACCCAAATCTCATCTCTTGAGCATTTCTTATTTCCTTTGCCTCTTCAAGAAAAATAAAAATAAACCTATAAATAAGAACCATTAACTCAATTACTTCCTTAGGCATCCTTAATTTCTTATAAACCTGAATCTGCTGATCTAATGGTGTTGTTAGTGAATAAAAATACATGCAGGTGATACAAGCTATAGATCTAAGTAATAATCTTAAGCTCATCTCAATCCCTTGTGGTGTTATTCCAACATAAATTCCCCTTACTTTAATAGCCCACATAAATACTTCTGCACTTTGTCCAAATGATACTATTATGGAAATTACACTTAAAACTAAAAAAGTAAATGGAATAATAAGCATCTTCCAATAGTTCTTTATAGGAATACCTGCTGATATAACCGTTAAATACACCATAATCAAAATCACTCCACCATAGAGCCATAATGGGATTGGAAGAAGCGAAAATATAAGCATGCCCATGGCAAAGGAGAACTTCACCATGGGATTAATTTTTCTTAATTTATTTGTATATGCATACTTATCTATCAGCAGCACTTTTACTTTTACCTTTCATATAACCTAACACGTAAAATATTGTTCCAGCTCCTATTGCGGCTTGAAGTGAAAAAAGAAGGCTCTCTATTTCTCCACTTGGTGGTTCCCATATACTAGAAAACCATGGTTCATAATCTGGATTAATTTCTGTTATAGCAACCTCAGCTTCTCCATCAGCTCCCCCAAATTCCGCTCCTTTTTTAATCATTATTGGAGCTATAACCATTGCGATTATAAGTAAAATAATAGCTAGTTTCTTTTTAGTTGATTTCATTTATAGCACCATCCTCTCTTAATGCTTTATTCTCAATTAATACAGTAAATATAAGGGCTGATACTAATCCCTCAATAATAGCAAGAGGTATTTGAGTTACAGCAAATATTCCTAAGAACTTAGTTAATGAAGCGGTAAATCCTCCAACCTGATCTGGATATGCAAGCGCTAACTGGAATGCAGTAACGCAGTACGTTACCAAATCACCTAATGCAGTCGCTAAAAATACACATATTCCGATACTAGCTCCCTTTTTCTTCATAAACTTGTACACTCCATAAGCAACAAATGGTCCCACAATTGCCATTGAGAATGTATTTGCTCCTAAAGTAGTTAATCCACCATGTGCTAGAAGTAATGATTGAAATAATAAAACTATTATTCCTAATATACTCATTACAGATGGTCCAAACATAACCGCTCCTAAACCTACTCCCGTTGGATGAGAACAACTCCCAGTAACAGAAGGTATCTTTAGTGCTGATAAAACAAAAACAAATGCACCACATAAAGCTAAAAGCATCTTATTTGTACTGCTCTCTCCATAAATTTTTCTTAATTTTTTTAAACCCATAATTAAAAATGGTACACAGGCAACAGACCACGCTATAGCCCATCCCAATGGAAGATATCCCTCCATAATGTGCATGGCTTGTACAGTAACAGGTGCCATAACAAATACAAATGCCATGACGATAAATAACTTGATTTTTACTTTCATAACCTTTCTCCTCCTCTTTGAATAAATCACTTTAAATGATTTTTCTTATACGCTCACATTAATAAGGAAGAACCAGTGTAATATTACACAAAATTAAAAAAGCTGCCCCTAAGGACAGCAAGATGCTAAGTTTTGAATATTGTATATTGTATATACTAGAGAGTACTTTTAATAAACCATACTTCTCTTTATAATACACAATGTAATAATACAAACTCTTTAACTAACCGCAATCTCTTCCCTCCGAAGATATACTTTTGAATTTTAGGCAGGTCTCCTGACTCGAATATCATTTTACTCCCTAACCTTCCCACAAAACAATTTTGCAGTGGCATAACTAGGTTTCATACATTCTTACAGTAGCGGGGGCTGTAGAGGATTCACACCTCTTTCCCTATTAATCTTTTAAATAAGAACCCAAATTCACAATTTATGTGAGCTTTTTCTTTCAAGCTAATCTTAGCACAGAGTTATTTAATTATCAATCACTATTGTACAAATATTAATAAGTTTTAAATTTCTCCCAGAGAAATCTCAATCATTCTCCATTCTCAATTTCCAATTCTCAATTCGCCTTTCTATAAGAATCTTTCCTTGAAATCAATGAGAAACTTTTCACGGTCTTCCCTAAAAGCCGCCTTTTTTTCAAATTTCTTTATAAATGTGCCCTCATCCCATTTTTTTAGCCTTTTATAATAAGCTGCTGATATGCTGTAGAAATCCTCTGGGAACATCAACAAGTAATAAAGAACCTCAATTTCTTTTTGATCAAGCGAATTTATTTTTCTATATTCATGCAAAATTTTTTCTGCTACCTCTATATCATAAAAATATTCCTTCATAACCTTATTAATAAAATTTCGTAAGTCATGAACTTTGATATCTCTAATAGCATAATCAAAATCAACGAAAAATGCTTCTTCCTCATTTATTAAAATATTATGATAGGCAAGATCATGATGGCATATTGTGTGATATCTAGTATCCTCACATAGTTCCTTATAAGCACTTTTTTTAATTCCCTTAACACTATTTTTAATCTGCTCTATATAATAGATCACATTATCCATAAACATTTCATCAAACTCTCTAAAATGAGGGAATTTACATACCTGCTTTTGAATCTCTTTAATAACCTGCATTTTATTACTCAGAATCTCTTCCATCTTTCCTATGAAATTCCGTTCAGGCATATTCACCTCAATATTCCTTCCCGCTATATGAAGCTCCCCTATCCCTTTAGTTGCAGTAGCTATATCTATAGGATTTGAACATTGACATTCCCGCCCTTGTACATAGTCCATCATACAATAAGTACTTCCTTCATATGTTAAATATAATGATCCATCTCTAGTTTTTACATAATCAAATAACCTATTAAACCCATTATTCTTAAACGAATCAATAAGATATTTTATAAAATAAATATCCTCTTTCTTGTAGTCAACTCTTTTTAGAACATATTCTTTATCTTCACTTATTGCCAAATATACTTTTCTCGTTGGTATTACATCCACAATTTCCAAATTAAATTCTTTAAAGATATCCATATCTAGATCATACTGTTTTAAATATTCTCTATCCTTAATTCTATTTTCCACAATATTTACCACCTTCAAATTATTGAATCTCCATCTTGAATCATCGCTCTCTGAAGCTTATCTCTATATCTCTCAGCTGACCAATCTTTTTTCCCTTCAAAGTACCTTAAACAGTTTCTCATAAACTCATAAGGGTATGATAAACATGACTCAATATACATTCTACTATTTTGATCTAACTCCTCACACTCTATGAATTTATTAACTACACTCTTCCAATCTATCACAATATTTTTTCTCTTCAACTTCACAATAAATTTGATTAAATCATTTTCAACAACATCATAACCACATTGTGATATATCCATAACCCTTACAGGATAATTGCCTATAATATTTCCAATCTTGCTCTGTCCTATACATATCTCTACCCGCTCCATGCTCCTTCTCAGAACAGATAGATAATTATCAAACACATTATGCTCCAGAGCCTTATTAGCCCTTTCAATTAGATCTACGCCCTCTTTCAGAATCATTTCTTGACAGCAATCTTCTGCTCCTCTATTTGTGAGTTTCTCAATATATCTACAAACTTTTCTATATAAAATCTTATACTGTTCAAACAACATACCAGTTCTATTTGGTAACCTCTCAATCATGTAATTATCATACCCCATAGCTCTACGATGAAATTCATTCAAAGAAGAAATGAATTTATCCACATCATTACATGAGATTTCCATTTCACTACACTTCTCATCCACTTCATTCATAATCACCATATCAAATTCTGTGACTAAGACACCTCTCTTGATAATATATTCTTTAAAATTAATCAATCTATCCACAATATCACCTCAAAGCTTTAACAACTTAAATTCATCTACAAACTCTTGTCTCTCTTCCCTATCTACAAGTAACTTTTCAAGCTTGTTTAAAAAGAACTCTTCTCCCCAAGGCTGCTCCTCCCAATAATACTGTATTCCTACTTGCCAGAATGCCTGAGGGAATTCAATAAAAGCTGCCATGATTGGTATCTCGTTGTTATATACCACCTTTTTCTCACCATAACAATCTAAAATATATTTTCCATTGTCTATACTCCATTTTCCATTTTTCATTCTTCTTATAAGCAAACTTGCTAAATCATGAAGATGTGTATCCAGCATGCAATAATCAAAATCTATTATACTTACATCCCCATTACTACAAATAAGCACATTATGATTCGCATAATCATGATGACAGAATCCATGTTTTGTTATCTCATTTTTCATTACAAATCCATAATCACTTTTCTTTAAATTATCAACCGCGCTCTCACATCTCTTAAGTTCACTCTCAATCTCATTAAAATACTTAATATCAAATTCACTCTTATGTTCTTTCTCCATTATTCTTCTTTTAAAATCTAAAATTTCATCCCGACGCGTCATAAATATCTCAATCCATCTATTCCATCCCACTCGTGGTCTCATCCTCTCAGTAAGTTCAAAGTTCATACTCTTTTTATGCAATTCTCCTAATTTTTCAGTGGCAATCTTAAGTTCTAAAGGATTATCATAATTACATTCTCTAGAACATAACCATTCAGTTAAATATGCATATTTCCCTTCAAACTCAATGTACTCTTCCCCTTCTACTGTTTTTATAAACTTTGGTATATATTCAAACCCATTCTTTTGAAGATGTTTCATTACAGATAATATAAAAAGGAAATGCCCTAATTTATACTTTATAACCTTAAAGCAATAATATTTTCCTTCCCCTTTAATTCTGTATACGTTTTTGATTTTCTTTATACACTCAATATTTAATCCATATGCCTCTTGTATTAAATTCTGTATATTTCCAGTATTCAACTTAGGCCTCCCAATAAAATATTCTATGTTTTAAAATTTGTAACAGTACTTAGTTTAGATTCTTAATAGAGAAAAATTGAGAATTGCTTCTTCACAATCGTTTCTTATTATGTATCAACATTTAGCACAATAATTATATTGAATTTATATAGAAAAGTTAATTACTATGTAGTATATGAAAATTATTATTAATATGTGAAAGCACACTTTTTTATGTTTGCTAATATACTAAGAATATACTCTAAACTTGTTAGGAGTGGTTAAATGAAGATAGCTATTGATAGTCGAAGTGCTACATGGTATCACGGCACTGGCATTGGTACTTATACTGAAAACCTTCTAAGAGAGCTTCTCTCTTTAGATTCAAATAACGAATACTTGCTATACTGGTCTGGCAAAAGCAAAGATTATATACTGAATAATCCTTGTAAAAAAGTATTAACATCAAAAAAACATCCTAGATTCTTTCAACAGCACTTTTTCCCTTATAATTTACAAAAAAATAATATCGACCTATACCATGTTCCCCAGAATGGAATAGGACTTAATAGTGAAATCGACTGTCTTAAAGTAGCAACTATCCATGATCTTATCCCCTACATTATGCCTGAAACAGTTGGGCCAGGTTATCTGTGTAAGTTTTTAAAAGAAATTCCGAACATAATCGATTCATGTGACGGTCTTATCACAGTCTCTGAATATTCTAAAAGAGATATTATGAGATTCTTTCCATCCTTTGACCCTGAAAGAATATTTGTAACTCCCTTGGCTACAAATTTTAATTTCTGCCCGTTAAACAAGAATACTTGTAAGAGCTTGATAAGCCAAAAATATAATATTAACAATAAATTCATTCTGTACATGGGAGGATTTAGCGATAGAAAAAACGTAGATTCATTGATTAAAGCCTACTCAAATGTACGTTCATCATTAAATGAAGAGGTAAAACTAGTCATATTAGGCTCCTATAGAGATACAAGCCAAAAACTAGTGACACTATGCTCTGATATGAACATTGAAAATCATGTTATTTTTGCTGGCTTTATCCCTGAAGAAGATGTAAGCAGCTTTTATAATGCATGTGAAGTTTTTGTATATCCTTCTTTCTATGAGGGTTTTGGGCTTCCACCTCTAGAAGCGATGAGTTGTGGTACTCCTGTAATCTGTTCAAATACAACATCTATTCCTGAAGTTGTGGCTAACTGCTGCATTCCAATAGATCCATATAGTGTAGATTCCATAAGTGATGCTGTATGCAAAATAATAAATGATGATAACCTAAGAGATACGCTGTCACAAAAGGGATTAGAAAGAGCTAAATTGTTTTCTTGGGAAGCTACAGCTAAGAAGACCCTTGAGGCCTATGAGACCATTAAGCACCTTTCCTCTTGTCCCTAGCACCTCTTAAGGAGGGCTGTTAATATAAATGGCAGATGAAGTTAATTCTTCATCTGCCTTCTAATACTCTATGTGTTTTTAATAATATATTCTTCTACTTCATCAAATGATATCCCATGCTCTTTAACAATTTTCTTGATATCCTCATATTCTCCTTTGAACTTTATCACTTCATCTCCAATTAACGCACGTTTTAATGTAACTACTCCCCATGGAGTCATAATCTCATTAAATTCTCTTTTCATCATAACCTTATCAACATAATATTTTCTTATGCCTAATGAAGTTGTATTCTTGAAAATAAATCTAATTACATCCTCACTTAAATTTTCATCACATAATACACATAACTTTACCCCAGGTCTAGATTTCTTCATGATTATATTTTCCATAAATACATCTTTTGCACCTATCTCAAACAATTCCTCCATGATGAATTCAAATCTCTCAGCATTCATATCATCAATATTACATTCTATCATTGTTTCTCTATTCATTATAAATTTTTCTTTATTTTCACTTTTTAAAACTTCCCCAATATGTACTCTAAGAACATTTGGTATATCCATATCACGTGTTCCCACACCGTATCCAGTCTTTAATATCTTAAAAACTGGGGTATCTGTAAACTTATCTACATTCCCTTTTATGATTGCAGCCCCAGTTGGTGTTGTTGTCTCAAATTGAACCAACCCACTTTTAATAGGAACATCTTTAAGTATCTCACAAACAGCTGGTGCAGGAACAGGTATTATTCCATGAGCACATTTTATGAACCCTCCACCTAACTGCACTGCTGAACACCAAATCTCATCAATATTTAAATATTCAAAGCATATAGCCGAACCTACAACATCAACAATAGAATCAATTGCACCTACCTCATGAAAATGTATCTCATGTAATGATTTGTTATGAACCTTGCCTTCAGCTTCTCCAAGCAATATGAACATTTTCATTGCACGTTTCTTAATAGTTTCACTTAGTTCACTCTTATCTATTATTTCTCTTATATCATTGATATTCCTATGAACGTGCCCTTCTTCATATATAACATCTGCCTTAGTACCGTATATACCTAATTTACCTTGCTTGGAAAACTCAATACTTATTCCATCTATCTTTAATTTCTTTATCTCACTTAATAAGTGTTCTTTTGGCACACCAAGATCAACCAATGCTCCCAAATTCATGTCTCCACTTATACCTGAAAAACAATCATAATATAAAATTTTCAACACTTTTCCTCCTTCGGTATAGCTAAATAGATTTCTTCATCTTCTTGTACATCATCTTATAAAAAGTTTTTGACAACACCTTATTTATGGGGTTTATTTTACATTTATAAAAATAATCGCTCTCAATCCATCCCTTTTTGCTCCAATATTCCTCATCATGTTTAAGCACCTTCTGAGCAAGGACTTTCTGAATACTGAACATCATCAACATATTCAGAGAAGGTTTAAATGTTTTACTTCCCTTCTCAAGATTTATAATAAACTTTTGAATCTCATTTTCTGTCACCTTATCATCCAAATTCATCACATTTCTTTTCACACATCCTGATGGGTATGCTCCCCACTCAACAGCAAGAAGATTCATATATTTCTCTGTTTCTTTTAAGCCTCCTCCTGAGGTAGTTGCTAAATTAAGCACTGGTTTTCCATAAATCTCAGTTCTGTGAAACCATTTACATGTTCTATCTGCAAATGTTTTAAGCCTTCCACAAATATTAAACATATATACTGGTGTACTCATTACAATACCATCAGCTTCAACTAATTTATCCATTATAAACTTAGCATCATCATTTAGTGGACATTCTCCACCTCTAAGACATGTTTCACATCCAACACATTCCTTCACCTTATGTTTCATAAGATGTATAATTTCGAACTCATACCCCTTCCTCTTTAATATAAACTCTATATCTTTAAGCTTTTCTACAGTATTTCCATTCACCCTACTACTGCTTATTCCTATGATCTTCTTCCCCAATTTAACCCCTCCTTGTTGTATTTTATCGAATGTTTCTTAATTAAGTATTTTTAAAAAAGAACTATATAGATTGATATACGATTTTCCTGATCCTGATAACATATCTAAAGGCGTAACTGACATTCTAAAAACATCTTCATATCTAGTACCATTCCCATCCTTTAAAGTAGTTCCTGTAAAGTTATGAATTATATAGTCTCTTTCTTCCCATCTTCCAATATACATAACTTCGTGTCCATTCATAAAAAGTAAATCTCCTGGTTCAAGTTCCGAAATTTTCTCGTATCTACTCTCTGTATCCAACCCATTAAGATTTGTACTACTTCCATATGAAACTTCTTGCTCATCAGTATTCCTTGGAAGATATATTCCCATAGTTCTATATATACCCATCATTGTACTTGAGCAATCTCTACCAACAGATTTATCCCCCCATGAATAATCTGTACCTAGAAGTTTAAACGCTTGTTTTATCACGTTTTCTCTTGTAGCTTGTAGGTATCCTTCTGAATAGTCAATGTTTTTTACATTTGCTTGAACTACCTTTAGGTTTCCATTTTCATCTCTTATTGGTATGGAGACATACACCCTTTCCATCTCCATGTCTTTATACCTAATTGGTAGTTTTACCCCCATTGAATAAAAATATTTCTTTTCATTATACTCAACACTCACTCTATCCTGCGTAATCACAATAAAATCTTCTGCTTCAACAAACTTCTGTACCTCTCCCCTACTATCAAAAGCCACATGATCTCTTTTCATCCACCCTTTATAGTTTTGTCCCTGAACAAACAACCACTTTTCATCCAAGCTCTCATGTAAAACTACTACTCCTTCACCAGCTTCAAATGCCGTTTCTTGTATCCTATCAAATCTATCCCCTTTTACTTTATGAAACTCAACATCAGTAGGAAATGCTCTAACATCACTTCTTGTGATAACGATTCCATACCTTAGCTCTGTTTGATCACTAATCTTATCAATGTTTGAATTTTTAATTACCTCATCATAAAACCAATCTTTAAGTTCCATTCCCTCTTCATTGTACATAATTCTTTCTGGAATTTTATATCCATTTATCATTTTAATAATCTCATCTCTATTTATTGATTCTCTTAAAGAATATAAATCAAACATAGTATCTACATTCTTGACATTTGCAGTATTAATCATCTCTATATCATTATGAACATTTTTATCCTTTATGTTATCTATCCAAAATTCATTCTTAAGCATTTCCCCTTCTACTTCATAATGTTTAAATATGTTATTTTCTAAACTTACACCTTTCATCTCTAGTGTCTCCACATTGAACTTAACTACTACTTCCTTATCAAGAGACAAAAAACCATCCTTAGATGTTTTTACTTCACTAGAAATTATTACATAATACGCTCCTCTTATATATCCATCACTTGGCGGATATATAAGAATATTCTTATTACTCTTATCCCCATATTTAACTTTTATTCCTGAAACAGCTTCTTGTCCTTCTTTATCTTTAAATACCCCAATATGCTTAAGCGACTCTTCTGATATTGGAACATTAAATGTAACCTTCCAAACCTTGTCACTATCATAGAATCCTTGCTTTATAATGAAATCACTATGAATCGCTTGTACACCTTCTCCAGTAACTAATAGCACACATAATAATATAATCCCTATCTTGCCAAGTTTTTTATAAAACCCTCTCATAACAATACCTCATCTGATAAAATTTGCCTCTATTTATATTTTACAATACTTCTTCTTTAAGGCATATATTATTTTTATTTGTTAATAATTTATTTAGAACCAAACCCCATGCAAAAAGAAATTGAGAATTGTGAATGGAGAATTGAGAATGATTGATGTTTCTGCTTAAGCAGAAACTACATCGTTATTGTTCTTTAGATCACAATAAGGTTTTACTCATTTTATAATAAAATATTATATTATATTATATTTTAAATACAATATTTCAACTAAATTAAACAAGCAAAGTCCTATTATTTCTTTACCAATAAAATATAGGTTCTGACCTTAGTCAGAACCCTCCATCATTTCAATTCTCAATTTTCAATTCTCAATTAATCTTTTAAATCATACGCTTTTTTGAATTTCATTTTCATTATGAATCTCAACAACTTCTCTATACAAATTACTTACTGTCTTACCAAAGTGTTTTGATGATAACGGTTCTATCTCATCATATGCTTTCTGAGCAATTGCACTTCCAATACCTTTATCATTTAATATCTTCTTAAGAATTTCTGAAAGTTCATGATTTTCTTTGAATATAAATCCATTCTTCTCATGTTTCAATATCTCTTCTAAGTTCTTATCGTATTTAGCTATAACAGGTACTTTAGCCGCCATTGCCTCTGAGAATGTCAATCCTTGAGTTTCAGTTACTGATGCACTAACAAAAACATCGCCAAGTTGATAATATTTGCCCACATCTTTCCATGGTTTCTCACCTGCAAAAATTATATAATCAGATATTGATAATTTTTCGGCTAACTCTTTTAATTCATCAAGAGCCGGTCCATCACCTACAATAAGCATTCTTATATTATTATCCTCATCTATTAATGTTTTCACAGCATTGATTACAACTTCAATACTCTTCTCTCTTGCAATTCTACCTATGAAAAGAACAACTTTATTCTCCTTACTTAATCCTAGTTCTGCCCTTAATACGTCCCCCTCTTCACTACTATGATTTTCCCTTTTAAAAGGCTCTAAATCAATTCCAGTAGGAATAACCTCAACAAAATCATGCTTTAATCCATATTCCTCTAACTTATCCTTAACCTTAGATGTAGGTACAATAACAGCATTACACTCTTTGCAATATGCTTTACTAACTCTCTTAGCAAAACCGGCTGCCGGCTTCAGCATTGATGTTGGAGCAATATAATGTACATAATCCTCATACATTGTATGATAAGTATGTATCACAGGTATTCCCAACCTTTTAGCAACGATTCTTCCAAATAAACCTATACTGAATTCAGTTTGAGTATGAATTAAATCTAAATCAAGTTTCTTAATTATTTTCCATATTTTAGTAGAATATATGCTACCTACTCTCTGTGTCTTTAGTGGAAGAAACGGAATACTTGGAAGTCTTAAAATATTTTCCTCTTCCTCTACTTTAAGGTCTGGGTGTTTTACAGTTACAATAGTAACATTATGCCCTAACTCCTCTAATTCTTTTTTCAAAATTTTTGTGGACGTAACTACACCACTTATTACTGGTGTGTATGAATCCGTAAATATGCCAATATTCATAATACTCCCGCTCTCTTTCTTAGGCCTATTCTATAAATTCGCCTTAATTATTTTGCCTCCAAAAGTCCCTTTGCATATGATGTTCTCATAACTACTATTGCTCCAAATACTAAACAAGAATAGAACGTGACTATTCTCCAAATTAAGATTCCAGTAAGTATATTTTGCTCCTGGAAGAATAACTGAAAGAACATATAGAAGCCACCTTCTGCTCCACCTGAAGCTCCTGGTAATGGTATGAATGCAGTCAACATCATAACAAATGAATTAGCCGCAATCATATTTATCAATTGTACATTTCCACCTTCAAAGCTATAATATACAAAATAAGGTATAGCGAAAAAAACAGTAAGCTGAAGAGTTGTGTATATAATAGCTCTTACTATTACCTTTTTATTTTTCTTAAGAATTATAATATTATGGTGAAATTTTTCTATCTGTTCCTCAACTTTTCTTTCCATATTCTCAACATTCTTCACAATCTTAAGTTTGTTTAATAATTTATTTAAGAAACTGAAACAAGAATGTGTAACCCTTTTATATTTAGAAAACACAATTAATACAATTATTACTCCTGTATTTATCAAAAATCCTATCATGCTCAAATAAAAAGTATTTTTGAGTTTTCCCTGAAAAAAGGGAGCCTTCCATACAATAAGTACAATAGAATATACTGTAAGTACAGATTGATATATTATATATTTCATCATTAAAATAGATCCAGCTTGCCCTGCTCCTATTCCTTCTTTTGATAATGCAAAAAGTTGCGCTGGCTGTCCTCCACTAGCAAATGGGGTTATAGAGTTAAAAAATTGCCCTATCATTGTCACCTTAAATGACTTTTTCAAACTATTTATTTGTGTCAATGAGTTCATTATTATCTGTAAAATTTTACTCTCTAGAATCCAATAAAAAAACATACATAAAAAAGCGCCAATTATCCATCCAAATTTTATGGAAGCTAACTGATCTATAAGACTTCCCCAACCTTTTGTGAGTGAAATAAATCCAACAAGAACAAGCCCCGATGTTACTCCTATTATTAGGTTAATCTTGTTTTTCATTAATTTCCTCCTTTTAATGAGTCCATAGTCATGTCATAAAACTTTTTCCAAAGTTTAGTTACATTTTCCTCACTATAATAGTATGCCCCTTCCTTAGACTTTTCCACATAAAAATCATTAAACTCACAATCTTCTTTTAACCTTTCGATAATATCAATAAATTCGTCATCTGTATTACCTTTAGCATAATAATCGAAAAGAATATTTTTATACACATCAAGATCTCTAAGAAGTATTGGCGTGTTTGTATTCATAGCTTCTAAAATTGCCATTGGGAATAATTCATTATAAGATGGCATAAAATACACATCACACATATTAAAAAGATCATTCATTTTTTCCCTATCAACTATTCCTGTGAAAAGAACGTTATCAGGTGGATTATCAACTACAACCTTTAACTCCTTATAACCATCCGTGATATTACCAAAAGAAAATCCTCCAGCCCAAACAAACTGTATTTCAGGCATTCTTTTAGCTATATTTACAAAATCCATTACTCCTTTTCTTGTTTGCACCTGTCCTGCAGATAGGACAACAAATTTATCTTTAGATATTTTATACTCTGCTCTTATAGCATCTTTTTTCTCTTGCTCAACTTCGTAGAATCTTTGCTTTGAAACAAAATTTGGTATGTATAATATTTTTTCTCTATCTAAACCATGATTTACTAATTTAGGTATAAAATTTGGATTAACTGTTACTAAGTAATCCATTTTTTTATAAAAATTAATTATATATTTGAAAAATACTTTTTCTGCAAATCGTGGTAGTTTTAAGCTCCCCTTTATTGTTTCTGGAATAAAATGTACATATCCAACTGTTTTTCCATTAGATTTTGCAAAAGGAATTCCTAAATAATATTTTAAATCTATCGTATGATAATGGGTTATTTCTGCTTTTTTTAACTTATTAATATTTACATCATAATCTTTTAAATTATTCTTAACTAGATTCACTTGCTCTATATATGCAGATCCAACACCCTGCCCTTTTACCTTATCTGCTGATGAAAACATATTTATTGTAGGCATAAAACCACTCCAATCTTACCTTTTATTATTTCTATCTTTAATATTTCTATCTTTTATCATCCTATAAAAATTATAAATCTTAAAGATGAATAAATCTTTAATTAAACCTTAAACTTTCCTTAAATATTTAATTATTCCAATATACCAGGATTTATATACTAATTTAACCCTCCAAAATAAAAATATAATTCTAAATCTTTCTTATGTGAATATATATTAATTAAAGTTTTATAAAAGCTTAAAGAGTTTCAAACTCAATTATTAGGGGGAGAATTTATGTTTAAAAAAATTACTACTATTCTTTTATTAATTTTTGTTGTTTTCTCATTCAGTTCACTAACATCATGTGGTAAAGAGAACAATGGAAGTAAAAATGCTGAAAAAAAAGCGTATAAAATTGGTATAATGACTGGAACTGTAACTCAAAATGAAGAAGAGTACAGAGCTGCTGAAAGAGTAAAAGCAAAATATGGAGATATGATAATCCTTCAGACATCTCCTGACGACTTCATGAAAGAACAGGAAGTTACCATTTCTAATGTCTTGTCTATGGCATCTGATCAAGCTGTTAAAGCAATAATTATTTGTCAAGCTATACCTGGAACCTCTGCAGCTATTGATAAAGCAAGAGAAATGAGAGATGATATCTTATTTATCGTAGGTGTTCCTGGCGAAGACCCTGACATGATAGCTTCAAAAGCTGATATCGTTCTTCAAGCAGATGAGCTTGGAATGGGTACAACAATTGTTGAACAAGCAAAAAAGCAAGGTGCTAAAACTTTAGTTCACTATTCATTCCCAAGACATATGTCTTATCAACTTCTTTCCATGAGAAGAGATATTTTAAAAGAAAACTGTGAAAAATCTGGACTTGAGTTTGTAGATGCTACCGCTCCAGATCCAACTGGAGATGCTGGTGTTCCAGGTGCTCAACAATTCATACTTGAAGATGTACCAAGAAAAGTTGCTGAATACGGTAAAGATACTGCATTCTTCTCTACAAACTGTTCAATGCAAGAGCCACTTATAAAATCAGCTCTTATAGAAGGTGCTATTTATCCTCAACCTTGTTGCCCTAGCCCATATCATGGCTTCCCAGGAGCTTTAGGAATTGCAATTCCAGAGGATAAACAAGGGGATATCCCATATGCAGTTGAACAAATTAAATCTAAAATCGCCGAATACGATGGTACAGGAAGATTCTCTACTTGGCCAGTACCTATAAATATGATGTTTATAGAATCTGGTGCAGAGTATGCTATAGCATATCTTGAAGGAAACACTGATGGAAAGAATGATTCTGAAAAGTTAACAGAATTATTCAAGGATTATGCTGAAAATGATATAACAATGACAACTTATACAAACAGTGAAGGAAATGAATTAAATAACATGTATTTAATCCTTCTTGATTATCTAACATTCTAAAGAAGTTAAGAAATGTAATAACTTAGGCAGGATAATATCCTGCCTCTTTGAAAAGGAGGTTAAATAACCCATGAGTGAATATGTATTGCAGATGGATAATATATCAAAATTCTATGGTGAAAATCAAGTTTTAAAAGATATAACTTTGAAAATAAAACCTGGAGAAATCCATGCGCTTATAGGAGAAAATGGCGCTGGTAAATCTACTCTTATGAACATACTCTTTGGAATGCCCGTAATAAATTCAACTGGTGGATTCAAAGGAAAAATTCTAGTAGATGGTGAGGAAGTTAATATCTCTTCTCCTATGAAAGCAATGGATTACGGAATAGGTATGGTTCACCAAGAATTCATGTTAATGCCAGGTTTTACGGTTACTGAAAATATAAAACTTAATAGAGAACGAACGCAGGACAACCCTATAAGTAAATTATTAGGACCATCCCTTAAAACTTTGGACACTAAAAGAATGAAGGCGGAATCACAAAAAGCCTTAAATAAACTTGGAATGGATATTGACTGCTATTCCAAAATAGCTGGGTTACCTATAGGACATATGCAATTTGTTGAGATTGCTCGTGAAATTGATAAAGAGAACATAAAACTCTTGGTATTTGATGAGCCTACAGCGGTATTGACAGAAACTGAAGCAGATATTTTATTGAAAGCCATGAAGAAGATAGCAAAATCAGGCATTGCAATAATATTCATATCTCATAGGTTAGATGAAATTAAAGAAATTGCAGATACTATAACAATACTTAGGGACGGTTCATTAATTTGTAGTGATGTATCAACGAACTTTACTACAAAAGATATGGCTGAGAAAATGGTTGGTCGTGCTCTTGATATATCTTATTCTTCAAATATAAGAAAAGAATTTAAGAACGCTGAAGTTATAATGGCTATTAAAGAATTAAAAGTTGATATGCCTGGTGAATCTGTTAAGAAGGTTGATCTTGATATATATAAGGGTGAAATTTTAGGGATTGGTGGTCTTGCTGGTCAAGGTAAAATAGGAATAGCCAATGGTCTCATGGGACTATATCACAGTTCTGGTAAAGTAACATTTAAAGGAGAACCATTCACATTAAATTCTCCTCTATACTCTCTTAAGAATAACCTTGCATTTGTTTCAGAAGATAGACGTGGTGTAGGACTTCTTCTTGAGGATTCTATTGAAAACAACATTGCAATATCTGCAATGCAAATTAACAATAAATTTTTAATTGATCTTAAATTATTTAAATTAAATAATTGGAGGTCTATTCGAAGAAACGCCTTGAACTATATAAAGGATTTAGATATTCGCTGCAGCAGTCCTACTCAATTTAGCGGTCGTTTAAGTGGTGGAAATCAACAGAAGGTATGTATAGCTAGAGCCCTAACCCTCTCCCCTGATTTACTCCTTGTATCAGAACCAACACGTGGAATAGATATAGGTGCTAAAAAATTAGTTCTTAATCTTCTAAAGGATCTTAACGAAAAATTTGGATTAACAATAATCATGACCTCCAGTGAGCTTTCAGAACTGAGATCTATAAGTCATAGAATTGCAATTATATCTGAAGGACAGGTACAAGGTATACTCCATCCTGATTCAGATGACTATCAATTTGGACTACTTATGTCTGGAAAATCCTTAGATAATCTTAATCAGATTGATCAAAAGGAGTGTGAAAAATAATGACTACTACTATTAATTCTATTTATAAAAAACTAGGACTTCCAAGAATAATCATAATAAGTTTATTGGTTTTTGTTTATATATTAGCATACATCTTAAAAATACCTTTCTTTGGACTATTTGAAAGTCATCTAGTTCGTATGGGCATGAATGGTATATTAGTTCTTGCCATGGCTCCAGCTATAATATCTGGTATCGGAATGAATTTTGGACTGCCACTTGGTATTGTATGCGGACTTATTGGTGGTTTAGTCTCCTTAGAACTTAATTTAAAAGGATTTGTAGCATTTTTCGTAGCAATCTTAATTGCTATCCCACTAGCTGGTCTCACAGGCCTCTTATATGGAAAACTTCTAAATAAAGTTAAAGGATCAGAGATGATGGTTGCAACCTATACTGGATTCGCTATAACCTCATTGATGTGCATAGTTTGGCTTATACTTCCTTTCAATAATCCTTTATTAAAATGGCCTATTGGTAAAGGGTTAAGGACAACAATATCACTTGTTGATTTTGGACTTGATAAATTATTAAATAATTGGTTATCCTTCTCAGTATTTGATTGGTTCAATTTCCCAACTGGGTTGATATTATTCTTCCTCTTAATGTGCTTATTCATGTGGATCTTCTTCAATACTAAAACTGGAAGATCAATGAAAGCTGCAGGAAGTAACCCAAAATTTGCAGCAGCAACAGGTATAAATGTAAATAAACAAAGAATATTAGGTACAATACTTTCAACTATCCTTGGTGCCATGGGTATTATCGTATATGCTCAAAGCTACGGATTTTTCCAACTGTATAAATCACCACTGATGATGGCATTCCCTGCTGTTGCAGGAATATTAATAGGGGGAGCCTCCTCCTCAAAAGCAAAGATATCTCAGGTTATTCTAGGAGCCTTCATTTTCCAAGGTTTGTTAGTTGTCTCCCTTCCTGTTGCAAATAAACTCATACCAGAGGGAAATTTATCTGAGGTAATGAGAGTTATTATTCAATATGGAATAATACTCTATGCCTTAACAAAAGCAGGAGGAGATAAATAGTTATGAAAAAAATATATGAAAAGATATCAAATAATATGGTAACATTCATATTTATAATTTTATGTATAGGGGGTATGATTTTCTCAAAACAGCCTCTATCCTTCATATTTGCTGAGCTTGTGAGAAGAATAGGTCGTAACGCCTTCCTTGTTCTTTCCCTAATAATTCCTGTAATATGTGGCATGGGATTGAATTTTGGAATAGTTATAGGTGCTATGGCTGGTCAGATTTCAATAATCATGGTAACTAACTGGATTCTTAAAGGAGCTGCTCTAGCATCCCCACTTGGATTGATAGTTACCTTTGCAATAAGTACTCCATTTGCTATACTATTTGGACTTTTAACAGGTATGCTATTGAATAAGACAAAAGGACAAGAAATGATTGCAAGTATGATGCTAGGTTTCTTTGCAAACGGATTATACCAACTTTTATTCCTATTTCTTGTAGGTACTATTATACCAGTTAATAATCCTGTAATAATCATGGCCAATGGTGTAGGTGTTAAAAACACCTTAGATCTTAGCAATGGTTTAAAATATACATTAGACAACATAGTTTCCATGGGCTTCTTTGCATTCATAATAGCATTAAGTGCTCTAGCTATTCTTTATTCGATATATAGATATGTAAAAAATGAAAATGAAAAATTTCAAAGAAAATATATTCATCACATAATTATTTATTTAGTTGTTATAGTTCTTGCTATTGTTATAATTGATCCTCTTGGATTATTAAATGGAACTTCATCATCTTTTATTAAACAACTTAATATGATATCAAAGATAAAGATTCCTCTTATTACCTTGCTGGTAATACTGTGTCTATGTCTCTTCAACATACTTATTGTTAAAACCAAGGCAGGTCAAGATTTTAGATCAGTAGGTCAAGATATGCACATAGCTGAAGTATCAGGAATCAAAGTTAATAAAGTTAGAATTAAAGCAATAATAATATCAACTGTTCTAGCTGCCTGGGGGCAGATAATCTTCCTCCAGAACCTTGGAACCTTAAATACCTATGGAAGCCATGAACAAATTGCCATGTTCTCTATAGCTGCCCTGTTAATAGGTGGTGCTACTGTTTCAAAAGCTACAGTAAGTCAGGCCTTATTAGGAACTATATTGTTCCATACTCTATTTATAGTTTCTCCCCAAGCGGGTAAGAACCTCTTTGGAGATGCCCAAATAGGAGAACACTTCAGAGTATTCATAGCTTATGGAGTAATTGGACTATCCCTTGGACTCCATGCATGGAAACAACATTCAATGCAGAAAAAAGCTTTAGCTGAATAAAAATAATGGGGATCTATTAATCCCCATTATTTTTTCTTCTTCTCTACCTTCTTTTTTTGCCTTATTCAAAGCACTTGCTTTATCTTTCAAAATTTTACTTCTCATTTCATATAAGACTCTTTGATCTTTATCATTACTTATTCTAACTAGTTCATCTTTTGCTTCTTTTATCTCTTCTACGCTCACTTCTAACTCTCTAATTTTCTCACGTTCAGGATTCTTTGAAAATTCTGTCCATGCAATCATGTTATACTCATTTTTAAGTTGTATTTCAACCTTCACTATTAACCTATCAATTCATTTATTTCTTCACTTGACACCTTAAATTTTCTACAAAAATAATACTATGGATGTTTCTGCTTACGCAGAAACTCAATCTTATTCTTCTTTAGAACCAGCTCTAAAGATTAAAAATTCTTCGAGTTAATTTTACCTAAATATGTATAAATATTCAACGATTATTATAATTGGAACTATTAATTTATACTTATTGAGGAGGATTTAGAATTGAGAATCACAAGAAAAGACAAAAGAGCTAAAGAAAAAGAAATTAAATTTTTCGTAGAGTTTCTAAAAATAAAAAAACACTTTTTTAAGGATTTATGTAAGAAGCTTAAGAGTGTAAAAGATAAAAGAAATCAGAGTTATGTTGAATATAAAACAGATATTATTTTGATGATGGTTATAATGAAAAATGTGTGTGGCATTGTATCTATGAACAATATGAGTAAAAAATTTAATAGAGATGAATGTGTAGAGAACATGAAAAATATTCTTGGATACGAAAGCTTAGAAGAAATACCTCATTATGACACTATAAATGATTTTCTAAAAAAGTTAGATAATGAAGAATTAGAATATGTTAGAGATTATATGCTCAAAGAGATGTTTAAAAAGCGTAGCTTTGAGCATTATAGATTATTAGATAAATATTGGGTTATAGCTATTGATGGAACAGGATTATATAAATTTAAAGAGAAACATTGTGAGCATTGCTTAAAGAAAGAATATAAAGATAAAGATGGAAATATTGAGAAAACACTGTATTTTCATTCTGTTCTTGAGGCAAAATTAATTTTTGGCGACATGGTATTCAGTGTAGAATCTGAATTTATTGAGAACCCAGATGAAGAATATGATAAACAAGATTGTGAACTTAAAGCCTTCAAAAGATTGGCTGCTAAACTCAAGAAAAGATATCCGAGACTCCCTATATGTATTTTAGGCGATAGCCCATAGCCATCAAGCTAAGAAGTATAGAATTTTCTAAAAAAAATGGCAGCTTCCTTTTATTCAATTGGTAATATTAATAGATAATTACTATAGATTAAAGTCGTTAGACTGTTGATTTTCCTATTTTTAGATATACCTAATAAAGCTTAGTAGTTATATTTACTAAACCTTACAGTTGAGTATATTGACCCCAGTATTAAACTGCTAATATTTCCAATTCATCAGTTGTTATTTTCATAAAATTTATTATTTCATTCATAGTTTTTCTGCCTTTTCTTTTTGATTTTATTCCTAACTTTTTAAGAGTAGCAATTATTCTCTTCAATAATTTAATAATACACAATTCTCCTTTGAAAAATTCAACTCGTAAGAGTGGAAAATATTCTACTACTTTATGAAAAGCTTTTATCTCACTAATTTGCTTAGAATCTTCTTCATTAATAATATCTTTTGCAGTAAATACAATAGTTGAGGCTAATAATAACGCAATTAGCCTGCCATATAAGAAACATTTAAATCTTTCTATTTTCATTTTTTTAACTTTATGTATATTAAAAATTGATTTCCATATTTTAAACATAAGTTCTATTTGCCACCTTAAAGAATAAACATCATGCACTTGCTCAGCAGTTAGAATTTCAGCATCTACATTGGTTATATAGACATTTATTTCATTCCAGAACATACTTCTTTTTGATTTTGTTCCACGATGTTTTTGAATGTCTCTTTTACGTTTGACTTCTCTTTTTTTCTTGTCTTCTGGCAATAATTTTGTTACAATTAATCTGCTTATTAGTTCCTTCTTGGAACCAATGTAGATATCTTTGAGCTCAATAGTTTTGCCTTCCGATAAAGGCTTTATGAGTTCTTGGATATCTATTTTTATATATTCCGTAGATTTTTTAACAGTACCATTCTTATTTTTTTCTGGAGTAGGATTTTTCTTATATACTACTGTATTACTTTTCAGTTTACTTATATAAAAAGCCTTTTTATTCTGTATTTCTTTAAGGTAATCTACCTTGAAATAACCTAAATCTGCTAATTTCAAATCACCAGGATTAATGTGATTACTCATAGTATTTAAATACTTAAAATCACTTTTGGTGCCACCTTCAATATCACAGCACATAAATGTTCCCGATAGTAACTCATATTGTAATTGTATTTTTATTGCTGAACTTGAGGCAACACCTCCTGAACCCTTAAACTCTTCTCTAAATTCCTTCGGAAGTACAAAACTAGTAGAATCATTTAGAATTATTCTATTAAAGGCTAATTGTAAATGGCTCTTTTGCTTTTGAAGTATTTGATTTTGTTTTGCCAACATATCATTGAAAATTTCTCTCATAAACTCTACCGAGTATTTATTATAACGGTCGTTAAGAGCTTGTGGGGATACTAAAATACCAAATTGCGATTCTAATCTTGAGCATAATGTAGACAATGATTTATCACACATATCATGACTAGAAAAAATATTGAGAGCTAAAAAATCATTGGCGGTTATCGTACTTTTTCTTTGAACAAATTTAGTTTTTCTACTTATTTTATCCAAATATTCTGATGTGAATATTTCTTTTATTATTTTTATTAATTGTTTTAATCTTTTGTGCATATTTCATGATATCCTTTCATTGCCTTTCATTTTATGTTTTCCCCAGAAATTATATCATAAAACAAAAATTTCCTCTCTTAGCTTGATGGCTATGGGCGATAGCCTGTATGCTTGTGAACCTGTGTTTGAGATATGCAACAAAAACAAATGGAAATACTTGCTTAGATTCAAAGAGGGAAGAATAAAAACTTTATGGGCTGAATTTCAACAGTTAAAGAAAGTGGAGATCAATAAGTCAGAGAAATACGCATGGATTAAGGAGATTGGATATAGGGATAGAACTGTGAATATAATTGAGACTACTACCGTAGTTAAAGAAAAAGAAAGAGAATTTGTTTTCATTACAGATTTAAATATCACTAAGAAAAATGCTAAGACCATCGCCCTAACGGGCCGAAACCGATGGAAGATAGAGAATCAGGGATTTAATAACCAGAAAAACATAAGATATGATATTGAGCATGTATGTTGTCATGATTATAATGCAATGAAAAACCACTATCTATTGATACAGATATCAGATATACTGAGGCAGTTGTTAGAGAAAGGTGTAGAGTTATTCAAAGTTATAAAAGTTGGTATAAAAGATATATCTTCAAAGTTACTGGAATCTTTTCGCCGAGAAACAATAACTATTGAAGATATTACCAACTTAAATAAACGTACACAAATACGTTACTTATGATATATAAATTGTACTATGGGGGTGATAAAAAGTAAAGATTATGGCAAAATTTTTAACTTTGATTTCAAAAATATGCTTACTCTTTTTTAAAAAATTACAGATAACCAACTGTAAAATTTTTACAACTAGATTATGATTTATAAATAGACCGAACTATATTTTAATCTTTAGAGCTGCTTTAGAACAAGATAGGTTGACATATTTTATCTATGGATAAAATGTTGTATTTTAGATACCATATTTAATTAACAATAAAAGAGAGCTATACTATATAATTTAGGATAGCTCTCTTTTTGAAAATTGTTAAACTTAATTTCAGATATTCTGAAGGATGAAGAATATCAACCTCATTTGTTCTTTATTCTCTGTTCTTTGTTCTTTATATATAAATCTACGAAGTAGTTTATCTATTATATTTCTACTCTATCAACTTCTGGTGTTTTGAATACAAATCCTAATGCTAAGTTAAGTAATACTCCTACTAAAGCTGCAAGGCTTAATCCACCGATACTAACAGACTCTGTTATTGGGAATGCAATGTTGATTCCTATAAACTTTTGGAAGTATGTTCCGTATAATCCTAAGAACAATATAACTCCCATCACTGTACAGTTCTTAACGTTAAATTTAACCTTACTGTTCTTGATTGTCTTAGCACCAACCAGTGATATCATTGAGAATAATACTAAACTTATACCACCCATTACGAATACTGGTATACAATTTAAGAATCCTCCAACCTTCCCTAAGAATCCAAGAAGTATTGCAAATACTGCTGCTAATCTTAATATTGATGGATCATAGTTCTTTGTAAGTGCAAGAACTCCTGTATTTTCCCCGTAAGTTGTGTTTGCAGGACCACCCATGAAACCCGCAAACATTGTAGCAAGTCCATCTCCTAATAATGTTCTATTTAAACCTGGATCTTCGATAAAGTTCTGTCCTACTACAGATCCATTAGATGTTATATCTCCTAAATGCTCCATGAATACCGCAAGAACAACCGGTGCAATTACCATTATTGCTCCCATACTGAATTTAGGTAAATTAAAGTGTGGCATTTGTACTATACTTGCTTGTGAAACTGTTGTTAAATCTACTAATCCTAAGAATGCAGATACCGAACATCCCATTACAACCCCAGTCATTATAGATAACTGTTTAAAGAACCCTTTTCCAAATACACTTATACTAACTGCTGTTGCAAGTGTTATCCCTGCAATCATATAATTTGCTGATGCCATATCAAGTGCTACTGGTACAAGATTTAATCCAATTACCATAATCATTGGTCCAACCACATGAGGTGGTAATAACTTCTTAACCTTATCTACTCCAACTTTGTTTACAAGTAATGAAGCTAAAACATATATAAGACCAGACACTACTATTCCGCCCTGCGCATATGATAAATCTCCGTTATATGCTACCTTTACAGAATTAATTACTCCTATGAATGCAAATGATGATCCTAAAAACACAGGTACCTTTCTCTTTGTAACAGTGTGGAATATTAGTGTCCCAACCCCTGCACATACAAGTGCTACTGATGGATCAAAGCCTGTTAGAATTGGTACTAGCACCGTTGCTCCAAACATTGCAACTAGATGTTGAAGTGCTAAAATCACCTTCTTTACTCCTGCTAATGCACTACTGCTTTCTCCACTGTTTTCTCTGCTCTTTCTTCTCTGTAATACGCTTTCACTCATTTAATTTACCTCCCTCGAATTTACGGAGAGAGACTCTCTCCTTCTCAGTCTCACTGGACTGAATTAAAGATTATAATAAAAAAACTTCTTACCTGTTGGCAAGAAGTATCAAATCGAAATTATATATACTCATCCCTATTACACTTTTAGCATATAAATTATGCTGGGTATGAAATATATTTATTCTTATATGATCACCTTGCCAATCTCTCGGACTGGATTAAAGATTAATTACTCTTATTGGACATATTATCACATTATTATATGTAATACAAGCCCCCTTTAGAAGAAATTTGTTAAAATGATTGAAATTCTTTAGTGACTGTGGAAAATTTTAGAAGGATTTATTTATAACGTTTCCTTCTGTATCAATCGTTACTTCTTCATATGGAATTATTGTTCCAGCCTGAAGAATTGCTCCTTTTACAGAATTCACAATTCCGGCACAGCACGGTACTGACATTCTCACTACTTTAATACTTTTAATGTTATTAACTTTAATTATTTCTGCTAACTTATTCTTATAAAAGTCATTGTCATCAAGTTTAGGACATCCGATTAAAGTTATTCTACCTTTAATAAAATCTCTATGGAAGTTAGCGTATGCATATGCTGTACAGTCCGCAGCAATTAGAATATCTGCATTTTCGAAATATGGTGCGTTAACATTTACGAGTTTTATTTGTACAGGCCATTGCATCAACTGAGATGCATCAATTTCTGTATTAACTCTTGGAGCAACAGTCATTCCAGGTTTAACAAAACCACCATTATTAAGTCCATTTGCAGTAACATTAAGAATTCCCTGTTCTTTTATTAATGATTTAATATCTTTCTTTTCTCTGTTTATTGTTTTACTCATTGATCCCTGGCAGCTACATCCTCCCTCACCATGATTATGTCCATGTCCGTGAGCGTGCTTTTTCTCTTCATTTTGATTTTGCATCTCTGCCATCTCCTTCATCCTCTGTTCTACAGCCTCTTCATCATATTCTGCTGCTTCTCTCTCAATTATATTTATAGCGTCTGTAGGGCATGCTGGTAAGCAGTCCCCTAACCCATCACAATAATCATCTTTTATTAATTTAGCTTTACCATTTATCATCTCTATGGCACCCTCATGACAAGCAGTCACGCATAATCCACATCCATTACATTTTTCTTCATTTATTTCAACAATCTTTCTCACAACACCCATTTTATTCACCTCTTAATATATTATAATTTTCCCTTCTGTCTATAAAAAATTCAAAGTACCAAAAGCCTTCTCAAACATTTTTTCTTTTGTTTATGAATTAAGTATACTATAATAAGAACAAAATAATAGTAACTTTAGTTACCAAGGAGTGTTCATTTTGAAGAAAGATTTTTTACCATTAAAACAGTGTATTTTATTTAATAATTTTGATGATAATTCATTAGAAAATATATTAAAGAAATGCAATTCACATATTGAATCTTTTTCAAAAGGAGAATCAATTGCCATAGAGGGAGATTCTATAAAATCTTTAGGAATTATTTTAGAGGGAAGTATCGAGGTGCAAAAACTATTTCCATCAGGAAGATTCCTTACAATGAGTAAACTTTCCTCGGGAGATATATTTGGTGAGGTAATTATATTTTCAAAACGAACTACCTACCCAGCTACCTTAACATCAGTAACAAAGAGTAAAGTACTCTTCATTGAAAAAAACGATATACTACATCTATGTAGTGAAGAAGATATATTTCTAAAAGCCTTCATGGGACTTCTTTCTAATAAGATACTTATGCTTAATAAGAAAGTAACGCTACTATCTCATCAATCCATCAGAGAAAAAATAGCAAACCTACTTATATCTCTTTATTCTGAGCAGAACAGCTCAACCATTACACTAAATCAAAGCAAAAAAGAAATCGCTGAAAGCTTCGGAATTCCTAGACCTTCACTTTCAAGAGAATTTATAAAAATGAAAGATGAAGGGATTTTGGATTTTGATAAAAATAAAGTAACCATTATAGATATTGAGCTGCTTGAAAATATACTTATGTAAAAAAAAACATGCATAGCATGATTTTTTAGTAGAGAGTTGAGAATGAAGGATAATTCTGCTTAAGTCAGAATCATCCTTCATTCTCAACTCTCAATTCACAACTCTCCATTATGTTTTTAAGTATTATTCCATCATTTCCTTAACAAACTCTACCGCCTCTTCACAATCACTTCCAACTGCTTCAACAATTACCGTATCTCCCATTTTAAAATTCATTGCCATAAGAGATATTATACTCTTCATATTACCATTCTTATTTTCATGTTTTAAAGATACATCACTCATAAATCTTGATAGTTTTTCTGAAATATCAAGAAGCTCTAGCATCTGCAAGTCTTTTTCTATCTTAACTTCCATACATTTAGTATTCATAATGTACACTCCCTCCTAATTAACCATAAAAACCCTTTATAATTTTTGTTGCACTTCACACAAATTTATCATTGTTATAATATATAATCATGATAATTATGTTATTTTCCTAAATATTTTTAATTTTTGTTCGATTTATAAACCTAATACATTTAATTTATCACAATATATTTTTAAATGCAATTATTAAGAGAGACACAACCAGGGAAAACGCATACATAAATAGGGTGATTTGAGATTTTTTTATTCTTATAAAAATAATTAACTTAAAGATCCCAAAACTGAATATTCAGAAATTACACCCTATATTTACCCTGTAAGTATTTTTTGATTATTTTTTAACCGCGGAGTGGTGTGAATATAACTTTTTCTAGATATTCAACTTCCCATCCACATTTAAGCTTTTTTGTTTTTATGCCACCTTTAAATGTTTTCTCTTTCCTTAATAAATTCATTGATATATGCCTTATAACTGCCAAGTTTGCAGCTGAATGATCTTTTCTAATTCGGCATTTATCTTCATTGAATGATACATCTAACACCCAGTGAACTTTATTCTCTATTCCCCAGTGCTTTCGCACTCCTTTGGCAAAGAGTTCAACATTATCATTAAGACTAGTAATATAATACCTACGTTCAACACTTTCTTTATCATCAACTATACGCTTGCTTTCAACCATACCAATTCCATTGAGATTTTTCCAATCAGTTCTACACTCAAGCCATTCAATATCATTCACAAGGTAATATGTTCTTGTTTCAATTCTTCCATGGTCTTTCTCTTTTGTTTGATGATATTGATAAGTGAAATCTTCAAATTCATTATTTAATAGAGAATCAAAAAAAGTTTTGTATCAGTACAAAGATTCTTATGATTATCTTTTAGTGCTAAAATATAGTCTGCTTCTTTATCTACGATATTTTTAGCTATAGATTTTTGACATCCCATGGCATCTATCGTAACAACGGTGTCTTTAAGCTCTAAAAGCTTTAATAACTGAGGAATTGCTGTTATCTCATTCGATTTTTCATGTGTCTTTACTTGACCAAGAACAAGTTGATTTGCGTTAGCCCAAGCACTAACCATATGAGTTACTGAAGTATGAGTATTTTCATCATGAGAACCTCTCAATGTCTTGCCATCAATAGAAACAATTTCACCATCAGTTACATTGGTGAAATGTTTCATTAATTCAATGAAACATTCTTGAAATTCATCTGGTTTAATACATGAAATAACTCTGCTAAAAGTATCATGTGATGGAATTCCATGAGGCAATTCTAGGTATTTTTTTAACCATTCTTCTTTTGCTTGACCGAAAGCTTCCATTTGTGTCCACCCCTCAGCGCCGGAGGTTACCGCACACATGGCTATCGCCATTATATCTACTAATTTATGGCGAGAATTACTTCCTGTTCTAGGATCAGTTAATTCATTAAATACATCAAAAATAATTTCTTCAATATCGAATATGTCTTGTTTAATAGTAATCTTCCTTTCTCTTTTGTTCTACTTCATCAATTATAATCACTAATTGGCAAAAATAAAAGGGCTACCGCCCAAAAATCTTATATGCGTTTGCCCTGGAGACACAACAACCCAACATTACCATAAAAAAGAATAATCTTTTAAGAAATTATTAAATCTTTCTAAAATAACTTATTTAAAGTTGATTTCCTATATCCACCTCTCATGATATGTAATATAATATAAGTGTGATGTTTTTTTCTATAAATGTATTTATAAAAATGTAACATTTAATTAGTTTATTTTTCCTACTTAATATGATATAATCATATGTGTAATAAGTTAAATAAAACCATGTTCAGGAGGAAATTAAATGAATATAGCGTTCTTTCTTACCCCTAAAAAGGATGTAATCCATATTAAAGACAATGCCACTATGAGGCAAGCTTTAGAAAAGATGGAATATCATAGATATACAGCAGTACCTATTATTGATGAAGAAGGTAAATATATTGGTACATTAACGGAAGGCGATTTATTGTGGACGATGAAGCATACTGATGATTTGACATTCAAAAACACTAGTAAAATATTCGTTAAGGATATACCAATGAATATGGTTAATAATCCAGTTAAGATCAACTCTGATATAGAGAGTCTTATACATCTAGCAAAATGTCAAAACTTTGTTCCTGTAGTTGATGACTCTGACGTATTTATTGGAATTATAAAAAGAAGCGACATTATAAATTATTGCTACGATATCATCTATGCTAATAATCAATTGAAAAAAGTAGCACAGTAATTAACGGACTAAAACAAATTGAAAATAATAGATGGTTCTGCTTTAGGGCAGAACCTATATTTTATTTATAAAGGCTCATAAGTCTCGAAAATATCTTTTCATCCTCTTTGAATGTTCCTTTTAATGTAGTAGTAACTGTCTTTGTTCCTGTCTTCTTTATTCCTCTTGTGGTCATGCACCCATGCTCACCTTCAATTATAACTGCCACATCTTCACTGTCTGTTATTTTGCTAACTATATATGCAATATCTTGTCCGATTCTCTCCTGAAGTTGCATTCGTCTACCAACCATATCTGCAACACGAGCAATCTTACTAAGACCAATTATCTTTTTCTTAGGAATATATGCTACATTCACTTTCATATTATACATTAATGCTAAATGATGCTCACAATAACTAAATATCTCAATATCTTTCATAAAAACCATATCATTATCATTTTCTGAGTATGTAAAGTCTTCTTCAAATGTCTTCCCATACATCTCCACAATATCATCATTACTATACTGTATGCCCTCAAAAACCTCTTCGTACATATTAGCTACTCTCTTAGGCGTATCAATAAGTCCTTCCCTGTTTGGGTCCTCCCCTAATGCTTCAATTATTCCTCTTATATGTTCCTCAATTTTCTTCTTATCAATCATTTATGCCGCCTCCCACTGTACCGGTTCCCCTTTGTTCTATAACGCACCATTGTGCATATTGAATTTATATGCCTAATTATAACACAATACCTGAAAATTTAAATCATAAGATAATAAGTAAATATAAAGAATCAAACAATTTATTTGAATTAATTCCAATTAAAAACTTTATATACATATTATATTAAATAAAATGAAATTAAATGTTATAATTTTATGTACGATATTTCAGAAAAAGAGTATGATTGGAGATTTATTGCAGCTATTCATGCAAAAAAAACTATGCTCGAAACATAGTTTTTAATTTAAATATATATAAAGAATATTTTATATATCTGAAAGTTCTACAAACACCTTGTCAATATCAAATTTACTATCCATAAATTTCTTACTCTCATTTTTATCAACAGTTCTTATAGGAAGATAGAATCTAATATCTGTCCCCTCCCCCTCTTTGCTTCTAATCTCAATACTTCCACCATGCATCTCAATCAATGATTTTACTAGTGAAAGTCCAATGCCCGTTCCTGACAACCTAGCACTTATTTCATGTGCTTGTTCAAAACGTTCAAAGATAGTATTTAGTTTATTGTTAGGAATACCGATACCAGTATCTTTTATCATCACAGATATCATATCATCTACTTTTGACACTGTAACCAGTATAACTCCACCGTCCCCTGTAAATTTTATTGCATTTGATAATAAATTAAGCATAATACGCTCAATCTTCTCATTATCAAAACAAATAATTTCTTCTTCAAAATCTGTATCAAAAACAAGTTCTATCCCTTTATTCTTGGTATATTCCTTAACAGACATGGTTACATCTTCAATTACGTTTACAATATTACCATTATTTAAAGATAGTGAGTAAAACCCTGAATCTATTCTACTAAGATCAAGAATATCATTCACAAGCTTTATTAATCTATAACAATTCTGTTGTATTATTTCAAAATATCGCATTCCCTGTTTATCACTTTCTAGAATATCACCAAAAGAATTTCTTAGAAGTTTTAATGAATTTGTTATCAAATTAAGAGGGGTTTTAAAATCATGAGATATATTATTAAAAAATTCTGTTGTAAGTTTATTAAGTTCTCGTTCTTCTTGGAGTGCTTTTTCACTGTTCAATAGATTCATTGAAGCTATCTTTTTATCATGAATATCTGTAATACATCCTACAAGTTTAAACTCTCCGTTTATCTTTTCATTCATTGCATATGCGACTAATGAAAACCATCTATACTTATCATCATAATCCTTTATTCTTATCTCTTTACATATAATTTTATTATTTGAGACACCATCAATAAACTTATCTACAATATCTATACCATCCTCTTTATGAATAACTTCCTTAACTCTTTCCTTTGTTATTTCACTGCTAAATGATTTATATCCTAAAAGATTATATATATCATATGAAATCCATATATTTCTAAGTTCTCTATCATCTATTTCAAATATTCCTGAATTTGAACTTTCAATAACTGCATTTAGTCGTTGATTAACAGACACTAACTTCTTACTTGTAATTCTTTCTTTTGTTCTATCTTTACACACTACCATTAAATAATTTTCTTTGTCTCTATTAATCTTATTTATCTCAAAAGTAAAACATCTTAATTCATCATCAATATGAAACAGATTATTTGTAGTAATACTTTTACAACTACTCAATTCCATATTATTAATCTTATTTATAATATCTTTCACAACTTGATTTTCTTCTATATTAATTAATTTTGTAATATCATTTGAAATATTAGCCATTTTATAAAAAGCATTATTACAGTTTATTAATTTATTTCCATTGAAGAATATTATCCCATCTTCACTAGTTCTAATGGATTTAAGGATTATATCATTATCTCTATCAACATTCTCTTCAATATGTATCAACATCTCATCATTTTCAAAAGTCTCTATCGGACTTTTTGAGAATAATTCATTTTTCAATAAGGAAAACATTTCATTACTACATTCTAGCTTGTTGATTTTTTTTACAGTAACACAATTTTTAATCCCCTTTTTTAATCCCAAGCAAATCTCTATTTTATTATTCTTTATAACTTCACTTAATAGGCAATACTCTTCTAACACTTCAAAGCACCCCAATTCATTTGACATTTACTTGATTATACCATATTTTTCAATTTTCATTCAATATTTACCACAGTTTTTTATTTTATATTGTTAAAAAAACACAAACAATAAAAATTTGTGTTTTTTTAAGTCTCAAACTACCTATAGTCACATTATCTTGTGAATGGATTTGTTATTAATGCACTGTTAAACAAAAATGGGAAATGTTCTTTTATATGTTTCATATATAAAAGCCACTGACCTATTATAGAACTATATACTCTCATAATATCTACCTTAATATGTTCTCTCTCCTCAAGTGAAAGATTACTTATATCTCTAAAGTTTAGTTCTTCTTCAAGATGAAATACCGCAGTAAGGAAATACGTAAAAGAATCATGTTCCAATATATTTGGATTTTCCAAAAGCTTTAACAAGAAATACCTCTTACTACATAAAAAACTCTTAATATCAAAAAGATCCTTTTCCTCAAAGTCTATTTCAAAATTATAGTTTTTCGTTACTTCGATTGCTTCTTTAAAATCTCTATCATTCCAGTCATTAGTGATTTGAAGATTTGCCTTAAATTTGCACATTTTATGATCATATAGTGTAAGCTTTTCGAGAAGTTCTGTTCCAACTTCTGTAAAAAATACACCTATAATCATATTTAATTTCTCAATTAAATGAGCTTTCTCTCTCTTCTCCATAATCTTCTCAATTCCCAATCCTACAATAAATACTTCGAGAGGCAAGAATGCTAATTCTCCTAACATAAATATAAATAAATGATGTGCATCATCAAAAATAACATAATGCAATGAGTATAATACAACTGAAAGCAAAACTAATCCTACTCCAAATTTCACATGCCAATCTATCTTTTTCATATAAAATGTATCCTCCATAACAGCGCAAGCTATGCACTTTCAACCTCTTCTATTTTTTCCACTTCAATATTTTCAATTCTCTTAGGTTCTCCCTTTATAATCTTCTTTTGCCAATTTCCAGTCATAAATATTCCCAATCCAATCAAGCATATAAAGAGATTACTACCCACCATAGAGAACCAAATAGCCTTTTCTCCTAGAAATTCAAATCTCTTAAGTATCATTATCATTGGAATTCTGAATATCCACAACCTACCCATCATAATTACCATAGCACTCAGCGTATGTCCTGAACCTTGGAATGTACCTATAAGAATTTGAAAATACCCGACTAATGGTAGTGACATACAAATCAATTTAAGATAATATGTCCCTGGTTCAATTATGTCCGGATTATCAGCAAATATTTTCACAACATCATTAGAGAATCTAAAAACAATAATTCCGCCAATAACCATGAATATTGTACATATCTTAACACTCTCCCAAATGGCCTTTTTTGCCCTCTTTACATTATCTGCACCTAAATTTTGTCCCACTATAGCTGCTAGAGCACTTCCTATTCCCATAGCAGGCATAAGAACAAGAGAATTTATTCTGTTCCCTACAGTAAATGCAGACATTATATTTTCTCCAAAATCTATTATAAATCCATTAAGAACCATAAAGCCTAAGGCTGACATTGATTGTCCCAAGGATGAAGGAATACCTACTTTCACTATTTTTATTATAACTGACTTTTCCTTCTTTAAATCACCTCGTCCTAATCTCAATGGCCCTTTACAAAAGAAAAGAGATGCTATTGAAATACACGCTATTACCCCTCTTGAGATTACTGTAGCCCATGCAGCTCCATTTATCCCCATATCAAAAACAAAAATGAATATTGGATCTAGAATTATGTTCATACTAACTGATATTACTCCGAATATCATTGGAGAAACAGTATCGCCTTCCCCTTGCTTTATTGAGTTAAACACAAACATAAAAAACATGGTGGGTAATCCCAAGAATATTATTTGAATATACCCTAATGATCTTATATAAACTTCATTACTAGAATTATATAATTTCAATATAGCCGGTGCTACAAAGTATCCAACAGCACCTAAAACTATAGACATTACTGCAGATATTATTAATAAATTTCCTATTACTTTCTTTGCTTTATCATATTTTTTTGCTCCAACATACTGAGATATTAAAGATCCGCCTGCCACACTAAATCCTATGCCAATTGAAATCATAAAAAAACTCATTGGCCATACTAAACTCATTGCAGCCAAATCTGTTCCACCTAATTTACTTACCCAGTAAGTATCAATTAGGTTATAAAGTGTCTGTATAAAATTACTCATCATCACCGGAAGTGCAATGAGAATTATTGCTTTCTTTAGATTGCCCTTTAAAATTAAATCCCTTCTACCTTTTATCCCCATAAAACCCTCCATCTCTAATTAATTTAATTCGATTCTCTAAATATTATATCATAAAATCAAAATATTTTCTACTTAAATAATTATTGTTGTTTAATATTTATTATTGATTAATTTCAAATCATAGATTATAATAAAGATAAATATTAACCTAATAACTTTGATAATTAAATCTTATTCTTAATTATCAATTAACTCCCTTTAATCCCCAATCCCCTATTCAAGGGGATTTTTTCTTTTAATCTTTTAGTTTATAATAATTGTTATTTAAAAATCTTTAGTTATATATTAAAATATACTATAAGGTTTTATATTTTACTTCTGATAATGGTATTGTCTGAAAGGAGAATTTTTATGAAAAAAATATTGGATAAACTAATAAGTACCAACAATCTTAGTAAAGAAGAATTGGTTTATGTACTTGATAATCTTAATGAGGAATGGAGAAATTATATTTTTAAGCATTCAAAAGAGGCAAAGGAAAGACACTACGGAAATACTGTTTATATGAGAGGCCTTATTGAGATTTCTAACTACTGCAAACAAAATTGTAAGTACTGTGGAATAAGACGTGATAATAAAAATGTAGATAGATATAGATTAAATCCAGATATCATACTTCAATGTACTGAGCTTGGATACAACCTTGGGTACAGAACTTTTGTACTTCAGGGTGGCGAAGATAACTACTATACTGACGAGCTTTTAGTAGATCTTATTAAAAACATAAAGGACAAACATCCTGATAGTGCTATAACCCTATCATTAGGTGAGAGAAGTTATGAAAGCTATAAAAAACTATATGAAGCTGGAGCTGATAGATATCTTTTAAGACATGAAACAGCCACGCGTGAAATATATGATTCTCTTCATCCTGGTATGAGTTATGACAATAGAATAGAATGCTTAAAGCAACTTAAAGAAATAGGTTTCCAAACTGGAGCTGGTTTCATGATTGGACTTCCTAACCAAGATAACTCATCTTTAGCTGATGATCTTCTCTTCTTGAAAGAGTTAAAGCCTCATATGATTGGAATCGGACCATTCATTCCTCATCCGGAAACTCCTATTGGAGAATGTAAAGGAGGTACTGTACAAGATACTTTGGTTATGTTATCACTTACTAGATTACTTCTACCCGATGTTCTTCTACCTTCAACAACAGCTCTTGGTACTTTAGATCCAAAAGGTAGAGAAAAAGCACTTTCAGTAGGAGCAAATGTTGTTATGCCTAACCTATCTCCTGTTAGTGTTAGAGAAAAATATGAATTATACAAAGATAAAATCTGTACAGGTGATGAAGCAGCTCATTGCAGAAAATGTATCGAAGGAAGAATAAATTCTGTTGGTTATAAGGTTGATATGGGACGTGGAGATCATGTTTCTATGCAATAAGCTAAAGCTTATTGCAGTTGAGAGTTGTGAGTTGTGAGTGGAGAACGATGGACGTTTCTGCCCTTTGGGCAGAAACTACATTTTATTGTTCTTTAGGACAAAGAATTTTCACTCATTTTATCACTGGATAAAATATTGTATTTCAATTACAATGTTTCATCAAAAGATGAAACGAGCGAACTCCTCTTATTCATTGACCAATAATATTAAAATTTCACGGAGTGAAATGTCAATCGTTCTCAACTCTCCACTCTACACTCTCCACTATGTTTTATCTTCCCCCTCAACATTACAGTTACTTCCAAACATCGTTCCATTTTAATACTTTTTATTTTATTTTTTGATTTATATCCTCCAATCCCCTAGTATCAAATTCCCTATTTTCCAATTTTCCATGAAATTATTATGATATCATATAATAAGGGAGTATGAACGAAAGATAAAACTGGAGGGATTACATGATCAAAAAAATAGTCGCTGGGTTTCTAGCCTTTAGCTTTATATCTGTTGGTACTACTTTTGCTGATATAAACTTATCTTCAAACACATTTTTGAAGAAAGGTTATAGGAGTTCCACAGTTACTACACTTCAACAACGCCTTAATGAACTGGGTTATCTCGCAGTTAACCCAACTGGTTACTACGGTAACTTAACTTTAAAAGCTGTTAAATCATTTCAAAGTGATTCTGGTTTAATAGCAGACGGTATTGTAGGGAGACATACCGTTCAAGAACTTAATACTTTTAATGTTCAAGCTGAAGCAGATTCAGTACCAACTGAAAAAGCTCCTTCTACCGGAGCTTATAACACTTCAACACTTGATTGGACTTGGTTTGGCACAGTAAAAAGCAAATTGCCTAACGGAAGTACTCTTAAAATCCTAGACATAAATTCTGGGACAACCTTTAATGCCAAAAAAACGTATGGTTCAAACCATGCAGATTGTGAGACGTTTACAAAGGGTGATACAGCGACGCTTAAATCAATCCTTGGTGGTACATGGACATGGGAGAGAAGACCTGTAGTTATTTTCTATGACGGTTATGCTATACCAGCTTCAATGGCCGCATATCCTCATGCTGGTAACGATTCGGCTCCTGCTACAGCATACACTAGCTGGAGAAGCGGTGGTTATGGCGGTGGTTCTAATCTTGATGCAGTTAAAAACAATGACATGCATGGAGTAATTGATATCCACTTTTTAGGGAGCAAAACCCATGGAAGCAACAGAGTTGATGCTAATCATCAAAACACTATAAAAAAAGCAGCAAACTATATTAAAAATAATTATTAGGTAGACAAGCCCATGAATGGTAAGTACATTCATGGGCTTTGTTTTAAATACTCAGATATTTTAACATAAACTTTAAGACTTATATAGTTTTCACCCTTTCTTACATCTTCACTTTATTACGTTGACTTTTTTATTTTTTAACTTTTCTTAATTTTTTTAATTTATTAACAATTAAAGTATTAATTTTTCCTTAATTCATTCGATAAATATTATTAAAGGGAAATATCAAGTATGAAAATTATATATGTTTGGAGGGGATTAAGTTGAAAAAAAATAAAGATAAATTTTATTACAAGGTTAAAATTAGTCGCGTTCTTTTAGTTATGGTTATTCTTTCCATATCTTTCTCAGCATTAATGTGCTTTTTTGGATTTACAAACATGAAGGGTATGTACAATAAATCCGTTACGCTATATGAAAACAGAGCAAAACCACTTATCTACCTTAGCAAGGTTAGCAGTAACTACAAGTCTATTCACGCTATATCGCTTACACAAACCAATGACATAAAAAAATATAGTGGAAAAATTATAGATTATAATTTAGAAGCTATAAGTAATTTAGAGGCTTACAAGAATACTTTATTAAAAGATGAAGATATTGAAATTTTCAATTCTTTAGAGAAAAACTATCAAGAATTCTATAACATAGTAGATGGATTTGATGTTTACCGTATATCAAATAATAAGTTTAAATTGATAGATTTAAGTAAAGAGATTGATTCAATCATTCTAAATCTTATTGAAAATAATGAAAATGCTATGGGTACGCTCAATAAAGATACAGAAACTATATGGCAAACAAATTCAATGCTTTTCATAATAATATTAGCAGTTACTTTGATTATTCAAGTAATAATCTCATATATAATTATTCAAAGTTTAAGAGTAAATGCAAAAGATATGAATTCATTGTTAGGAGAATTATCTAAAGGAGATTTCTCAATGGACATCTGTGATACTTCTAGAAGTGAGTTTGGACTTATGAAAAAAGCACTCAAGGAGAGTATAGATAATGTATCCTCAATGATGAAAATCATTAAGGAAAAAACTCATTCAATTGATGCGCAATCACATAACCTATCTTCTATTTCAGAAGAAATGGCATCTTCTTCTGAAAATGTTGCTAACTCAATAGGTAATGTAGCTCAAGGTGCTATTTCACAGGCTCAAAGTTTATCAACTGTTGCTAATTCTATAGAAGATTTTGGTTGCGCTATCGAAGGTATATACTCATCACTTAACGAAGTTAAGGAAAACTCATTAAATATTCAAACTGAAGCCAATTCCAGCAATGAGAATATGTCTACGCTTAAAGCTTCGATGCAAAATGTTACTAGTACATTTGATGATTTAATAATAAAAATTACTACTCTTAATGGTAATATTAATAATATTACTGAGATTACAAAATTAATAAATGATATTGCAGATCAAACAAATCTACTTGCTCTTAATGCAGCTATTGAGGCAGCTAGAGCGGGAGATGCGGGTAGAGGTTTTGCAGTTGTTTCAGATGAAATACGTCATCTTGCTGAACAAGTTAAAGAATTCTCCGAAAAGATAAATTCTATAATATCTAATATCTCCGATGACACTGATATCATGGTATCTTCAACAGAAACGGTAAAAATAGAGCTTAATGAACAAGATAAAGATATTGATCATACTATAAAATCCTTCAAATCCATAAACGGACTTATACAAACTATAATTCCTAAGATAGTTTCAGTATCCGAATCCGCTTCAAAAATAAATAATGATAAGAATACAATTCTCATGAATGTAGGAGATGCTTCATCTGTATCAAAAGAGGTATCATCATCTTCTCAGGAGATATCTGCATCATCTCAAGAAATGAATGCTTCTACTGAAGAAGTTGCTCAGTCTGCTCTTGAGTTAAACAATATGACAAAACAAATGTTAACTGAAATTGAGAAATTCAAACTTAAATAGTTTGAATTCATTCTACCACTTTAAAGAGATATAGTAATTTTTTCTAAAAAAGTATTTCTATAATAGAAATATTTTTTCATTAATGTTATCATAATATATGTGATTGGGTTTAAGAATATTTAAAATAACATAATAACGGAGGAATACATATATGGATATGAGATGGAATCTTAATGAAATCTACACATCTTTCGAAAGTGATGCTTTTAAAAAAGATATACAACTTTTAAATGACCAAATTAAAGAGAATATTTCATGGGTAGAAGAAAATTGCAAAAGCTACGATAACACTAAAGAAAAATTAGCAGAGTACCTTACTACTTCTAATGTATTCGAAAATCTTGTACATAGACTATTTAGCTTCGCTAGTTTAAGTTCTAGTGTTAATGTTAAAAACGAAATAGCAAATAAGACTATGGAACAACTTTCAAATAAATTAGCTGAACTTGCTAAATCAGAGGCTTTATTTGAAAAATGGGTAGGTGGAATAGAGGATTTAAACACTCTAATTGAACAGTCTGATGTATTAAAAGTTCACTCATTCTATCTTAATGAAATCAAAAGAAATGCTTCTTATCTTCTTGATGATACACAAGAAGAAGTTCTAGCAAAACTGAAACCAACTGGTTCTACAGCTTGGTCTAAACTTCAAGGGAATTTAACATCCAACCTTTTAGTTGATATTGAAGTTGATGGTGAATTAAAGCAACTACCTCTTTCAGTTGTTAGGAACATGGCATACGATAAAGATAGCAAAAAGAGAAAAACAGCATATGAAGCTGAATTAGCATCCTATAAAAAAATAGATGAATCAGTTGCTGCTTCATTGAATGGAATAAAAGGTGAAGTTATCACAGAGAGTAAACTTAGAGGATATTCTACTCCTCTAGAAGTTACACTTCAAAAATCTAGAATGAATGAAGCTACACTTACTGCAATGATGGAAGCTATGGAAGAAAGTTTACCAATTTTTAGAAAATACTATAAAAAGAAAGCTGAACTTCTTGGTCATAAAAACGGATTACCATTCTATGAGCTTTTTGCTCCAATGGGTGAAGTAAATATGACTTATACTTATGAAGAAGCTAGCGATTTTATTGTAAAAAACTTCTCTACATTCAGTAAAAACCTAGGTGATTACGCAGCTCATGCATTTGATAATAATTGGATAGATGCTGAACCTAGAAAGGGCAAGCGTGGTGGTGCATTCTGTTCTAATCTTCATTATTTAAAACAGAGCAGAATATTATCAAACTTTGATGGAAGCTTCTCTGGTGTAACCACATTAGCACATGAGCTTGGACATGGATATCATGGTGCTTGTCTTGTTAATGAAGTTTCACTTAATAGCCATTATCCAATGCCAATAGCTGAAACAGCTTCTATTTTCTGTGAAACTATCGTTACTAATGCTGCATTAAAAACAGCTACAAAGGAAGAATCCTTTGTAATATTGGAAAATGATATCCAAAGTAATGCTCAAGTAATTGTTGATATCATGAGTAGATTCTTATTCGAATCAAAAGTTTTTGAAGAAAGAAAAGAAGGTTCTGTATCAGTTGAAAGATTAAACGAAATCATGCTTGAAGCACAAAAAGAAACATATGGTGATGGACTAGATTCTGAATACTTACATCCATACATGTGGGTATGTAAACCACACTATTATTCAGCAGGAAATAATTTCTACAACTTCCCATATGCATTTGGACTTCTATTTTCTAAAGGTCTTTATGCAGAGTACCTAAAACGTGGGGATGAGTTTGTTAAGGAATATGACAATCTATTAGCTGCTACTGGAAAGAATAATCTTATTGATGTTGCAAAAATGATGAATATTGATATTACATCAAAAGATTTCTGGAAAAGTTCATTAGATTTAATTGCTGAAGATATTGAAAAATTTATAAACCTTTAAATAAAAAGCACGCTGTTGCGTGCTTTTTATTTAAAGATTTTTGTTCTTTTTCTTTTATAAAGAATTATTCCCGCCCCAACAAATATAATTGTTAATACTGTAGACAATATATACTTGATTGTATTTTTATCTCTTGAAACAATTAACTTCATAGTGATATTGCTCAATGTATTATAATCCTCTACATCACCATTAAATTCAAATTTTATTTCTTTTTTATCTTTCTCAAAAGAAAAAAGCTCCCCATCCTTTATTTCCGTTCCATTAAATTCTCCATATTCTACATAAAAGCCTTTCGGAATACTTATTGTGTATTCTATTCTATCAGTTGGCATGCTTGCTCCCATAAAGTCACCAATAAATGTACAATCATAAATATTAATAAGTTCCTTATTTATGTGTGATCCTTTTCCATCCCATACTTGAAGCAATTCATTATTCAACTCTACAGCTTTCATATTAACCTTATTGTTTAACTTTTTCTCTTCTATCACCCTAAATCCAATTACATCTCTACTCTCATACTTCATACTACCTTTATTAATACTTCTAAAGAAATCCTCAATTTCATTCTCAACCAGCTTTACATCCTCTTTATTGAAAATATAATTAGACTTTTTAGTCACATCACCCTTACTATTAAGCTCTATATTATAATCAATACTCTTGAGTTTTATTCCCTTATCCATATTTACATCTACAGATACCTCATTAAAAAACTTTATATCTATCATGTCATACTTCTCATCGTATTCTTGTATAGATATCTCATCTTCACCATTACTACTCAACTCATATTCCTTAGGATAAATCAAGGTATAGTTTATTCTTACTTTAGTTCCTGGATTATTAGATATATTCCTTAAAGAGAAGTTTTCCTTGAAATTATTCTTCTCAACAAAGATATTTGCCACTTCTGCCCTCTTTATAACAAGCTTATGAGTATCCCCTGTGAGAAAATTCATATGTTTATAAGTTTCATCCCTCTTTACCATATCTATAGTATTCATATATATTACTTTTTCATCAGATATACGCCTCTCAAATCCTGGGAGAATATTATTAAAATATTTTAATAATTCTACCCCATCCATATTATCGTGTATTTCTTTCTTAAATACTATCTCTATCCTTCTATTTAAATCCCCAATATCATTATACTTAGTTATTAAATTTATATTTTCAATGTAATGTTCAGATTTTTCTGCTATCTTAATAGCTCCACTAAAGGTGAACTTTCCAAGTGGTGTTTCTACTGTGGTATCTCCCATCTCATAGAAATCTTTAGTATCCCCTTTTACTATTCCAGCCTTTTCAACTGCATCAATAGCCCACTTAATAAGCTCATAATTGATATTTTCCTCATACATTACAAAGGTTTTTCTAAAAGCATCTTCATAATAATCATACTCAAAGTCGTGTTCTTTTCCTATTATACTTCGAACTTTTTTCCCATACTCTGTTCTTTCATTAAACTCCACTTCAAACTTTACTGTAATACCAGCTTCATCAGCTATCTTATATAATTTTACATCATCAGGTTTACTCTCTTTAAGTACCTTCATGAGAGCTTCTTCTCCCCCTCTCACCTTCTTCATATCATCATATGATATTTGGGCAGAAACAACTCGCTTTCCTCCACCATCTTCCTTTATTATGAGATTTGAACTCACTTTTGCACCACAGGAAGAAAATAAAAGCACTATACATATGAAATACCCTAAAAATTTTAAGTTCTTAATCACTTCTTCCCCTCCTCATATTCAGTAAGTAAGAAGCTGATATCCTGACTCACATTAATACCTTCCATTGTATTAGTATTGAATAAAAAGTATCCTCCACCCTTCATGTTCTCTACCAACATTCTCTCTCTCTTGTTATCTATTTGAACTATTCTAAAATTCTTCATTTCCCCATTATTGTTTGTGAATTGTTTAATTTCACTAAGCTGTTCTTCTGATTGTGATTTAAACATCTCACTGTTAGTAAATTCACTTACGCTTCCATTTTTTATATTAATCTGTCTAAAAGTTTCTCCGTTAAATACTACAACGCCCTTATCATAGTCCCAACTAACCCTATCATCTAGTTTATTATTCTTAATAAATTCATATTCCATTTTCACCATGTCAGAATAAATTTCCTTACCATTTTTGTTTATCAAAACCATATCTTCTGGCACTTTCAAAATTAAAACATGGCCCTCTTTTCCTACGGATATATCTATAATATCACTATATGTAGAATATATTTTTTTCACCTTTTTCCCATTTACTGAGTAAACAGCATTATCAGCTAAAACAATAAATTCATCATTAGATATTGCACTTATTTTCTCAAACTTTTTATATTCCCTTTGAACTAAAATACCATTTGAATTAGGATTATCTACAAATAGAATCTCCCCTCGCATTAAAAGCAAAACACTTATAACCGCCAAAGCAATGACTATAACACTTCCCCATTTAATCATTGTAAGTTTCTTTTTATATTTTTTTATATACTCCTTTTCCTTCAAACCCTTTGCAATCAAAATATGTCCACCAATTGCAATTCCAAATAAGATAACTGTACTTACAAGTGCATATAATATATTGCTACCTAGGTAAATCCCTCTACTTATGAGTCTTGTATCTTTTATCAATGATACATCTTTAAAAATCTCAAGAAGCTTATTAATATCTCCTGTAAATCTTCCATAGCTACTTGATATATATGCTATAAATACGTTTATCCCTGAAATAATCATCAAGCAAATACCGTATTTTAAAAGCCTATTTTGCTTAGATAACTTACTTAAATTCTTAATAATACTTAAAACTATATAGATTACTACAAGTATGGTTATTATCACAATATATTCACTTTTTATAGGATATTCATTCAAAACCTTCTTTGTCACCTCAAGGTGGTTAACATTAAAGTGATTTCCAAATGCTTCTCCCTTAAATGGGATTCCAAACAAGAACAAAAATATATAAGCAATTATATTTGGAAGAAACACAAATAGCTCCATGAAATTTAACTTACTCTCATTTCTTCCTCCCATATGTAATCCTGCAAAAACGAATATTACTCCTCCAAGTACAACTGCTAATAATAATGTATCTTTCAATACCCCCTTAATAGCATCTACACTTTCTTTAACTGATTCTCTTTTAAATATATTTCCTCTTTCTTTTTTTACGATTTTACTGAACCCTAACTGTATTAACATTGAAACAATAAATACGTTAATGATATTTCCCAAGAAATCATATGCAAATTTTGCTGTGAAATCTATATTTAAAACTATATCATCTCTGAACGCTGCATTTTTAAAGGAAAGAATGATAAATATGGTTGAAAATATACTTACGAAAATCGCTGTAGCAAGGTAGTATTTTAGATTCTCCCTTGTTGAATTTTTATTTCTATAAAGAGGTATGTTGCTAATACCAAAAGCTATAACAGGTATTAGTAGAAACATCATTATAGAAATTTTAATATCCACATTTCCACCTGAAACTGATCCACTACCATCCAATTTTTTAATGGCATATTCCACTCTTCCTCTATTCAAATAACTCAAATTATAAATATCTAGAGAATTTATTCTAATATTACTTTTTATACTCACTTCATGAAATGCTTTTTCTTTTACTTCTAGGAATTCATTTATTCCCACCATGAATAAGTTTGATGTACAAAAACTCAGAACTAATGATATCATTATTGCTACGATAGCACCTATAATACTCTTCTTAATCACATCTCTCTTTAATAATAAAGCAATATAACTGAAAAAAGTGTGCTTTTCAGTATTTTCAATAATAATGAGTTCATTTTCAACCTTGACTATATCCTTTATCTCTTCATTTTTTCCGTGGATTTCTCTCTTATCAATGTTATCCCCCATAACAAACACCTTCCCCCCTTTTTTTCCTTATATAATTATAAGAACTTATCATTTTTATTATATGCAATACTTTCTCTTTATAAAACAACACCCTATTATCCATAGGGTGTTGTTTTATCATTTCTTCTTATTTTTAACTGAATACATTTTCTCATCTGATATTCTTAACAATTCTTCTTTTGTTCTTCCATCTTCAGGGTACTTTGCCCTTCCAACACTTACTCCTAAACGGATGGAATCCCCCTCAATATCAATCTTCATCTTAACTGAATTTATTATCTTTTGTACCAAATTAGAATTTTCATCATGGTCAATATATTTAGCTAGTATAACGAATTCATCTCCACCAACTCTGTATATTCTCTCCTCTACAAGTACATTCTTTAGTCTTTCAACTATATTCTTTAATATTTTATCACCGGTTTTATGACCTAGTTTATCATTTACACATTTAAATCCGTCCAAATCAAGATATAAAAGTTCAAACTGTTCAAATTCATCTCTAAAGCTTTCAAAATCCTTATTGAACATATATCTGTTATATGTTCCCGTAAGCTCATCATGATATGCCTTGTACACAGAATCTTTATTATCTTTCATATACTTTGTTATATCATTTACAAATCCCACAACTTCACTTACAAAATGACCTTCATTACTCTTGTTTTTAATGGGTATCAATATTACATCTAAAATTTTCTCATTCATTACATATTCAAAATTTTGTTTCTCACCTAGAATATATGCTTTAGTCAATTTTGTCTTATTCTTATTAAGAAAATCTAAATCCATCTTTTCTTCCATTGGAATTAGTTCCCCTTTTAATGCCACATAATTATCTTGTGATATGGTTCTACCATCCTTATAAGTTAGATACATTTTATTATCTATAACTTTATATCTAAATATGCAATCTGGCATATTTGTAACCACATCTTTGAACTCTTCAATAACCTCAAGTCTCTTCTTCTCTACTTCAAGTAGATTTTCATACTTTTTAAGCTTATTTTTTACAACTACACTTATAATAAAACTTATTATAAGGCATATTAATAAAACTATAGCTGCAATCTTGAAATCACAATATGAGAAAAAGTTCTTTTCCAAAATTAAACTTATATATAATTCCTTACTTATAGGAATGAATACTGCACACACCTTTTTATCATATAATGATGCCTTTATAAATTCCATATCCTTTTCAAATTTGATATCATAAGGTGATATGTTCATTGATAAGAAATCCACAGGTGTCATATTGCCATATAAAACAAAAGGGTCATTTGATTTTTTATCATAAAATTCTTTCCAATACTCTGCATTAATCATACAAATTTCATTAATACCATCAACTTTATTTGTAAATTCATCAAACACATTATTTAATGCATTTGTTCCAAATTCATTATATTTTTCCTCTTCTAATATCCCATTTATTAAATATCCTTGTTCATCATTATAATAATAAGCAAATTTATAATACTTTTTTACCTTATTTTGCTTATAATTAATATAGGAATATGTTTTTGGACCTATCCAATATTGATCTTTACTGTACCCTCTTCCTATTGAAACTTCTTTATTATCAAATAATTGAGTAAATGCATCAAACCAATATCCCCATTTTGATGTTTTAGTGCCTTCTTCATCTTTGATAGATGATTTGCTGATAATTACCTCTCCATCTTCCTTACGATCAAGAAATGCTAATTCTGATAATCCATATTTATCTTTCAAATCAAATATAAGTTCATCACTTATGTCTTGAAAAGGAATATCCTTTAACTCTTCATTCATGTTCTTCAATCTATGATATAGTTCTATCTCAATTTCTTTTTCTTTTTCAAGAGCAATTTTATAATCCTCTTGAATCGATATTCTAAAAGAAGATGCAACAAAACTTAATAGTTCTTCCTGACTCTTTCTTAATTTTATCTTCATAAACCCATATGTTATGCTAAATGTCATTATAGCAATTAAAAAAAACTCAATAGCTAATTGATATTTTTTACTTGTTCCTTTTTTTATAATCATAGTACCCCCAAAACAAACTAACAATTATTTCTTATATAAGTTACATTATACTCCAAATATACCCATATATAAACATTTATTTTCAAGAATAGTATATATACCTAAATTTTTCTATATAACATAATTTAAATTTAGTTTTCTACGCTTTTTTTATTAAACTTTTAAAAAATAAAAAACCCCATTCACACATAAAATGAGGTTTGATATAAAACAATTTATATTTTATATTTTGGCTTTTTGTTAGTTTTTTCAACTTTATTAAGATTACATTTGAAATTACCTTTAATAACACTAATGTAATATTGTCTTATCTCCGCTTGCTCTTGTCTTTCTTCTTCTGTAAGTCCTTCATTTTTACTTTTATTATATAAAGTATTTATTCTTTCAATAACTTTTTTAAATTCCATTTTACTGTAATCCATAACTTCATCTCCTCTAAAGTGTATAATCCTTATATTATTTTATCTTATGAGTATTATTTTGTACACCCCAGGGGAATTTACCCCTGGGGTTTTTTCCCCAGGGGTAAATTCCCCTGGGGTGGTTAAGGGGTTATCATCTTTTTATCTGATAGCTTTAACAAGTTCAGCCAATTTTATGAATTCAGCTCTATATCCATTTACATCTACTCCCTTGCCTTTTCTCGCTCGTTTTATAACATCATCTATTGATGCCATTCCTTTATATTCTGAATCCTTTAATATCAATCCAAGTTCAACCACAGCACTGGCGAAATCAAAATCATGGCTATTTATACCCTTAATTTCCTTATCTCCTATAGCGCTAGCAATAAGTTCACTGTTGTTCTTATTTGGATGTTTATATCTGATTTTAACATTTATCCACTCATTACTCTCACTATTTATATTGTTTTGGTACTTTAATGGATCTACACCAGGAACTACTTCTTTAGATCCATATGGTATTATTTCATAGAATGCAGTAACCGTATGTCCAGCCCCCATCTCCCCTGCATCTTTAGTATCATCGTTAAAATCTTCATTATTTAATCTTCTATTATCATAACCAACCAATCTATATCCTTTCACTTTAGCAGGATTAAACTCAACTTGCAGCTTCACATCTTTAGCTACAGTATATAATGTAGCTCCCATCTCATTAACAAGAACCTTCTTTGCTTCCATTATAGAATCAATATATGCATAGTTTCCATTCCCCTTGTCTGCCAAAATTTCCATCTTTGAATCTTTAAGATTTCCTTCTCCAAAACCTAGCACACTAAGGAATATACCTTCGTTTCTTTTCTCTTCAATCAACCTTTCAAGTTCTCGTTCACTACTCATTCCAACATTGAAATCCCCATCCGTTGCTAAAATAACTCTATTATTACCATTCTTTATAAAGTTATTCTTAGCCATACTGTATGCAAGTTCTATACCCTCACCTCCAGCTGTTGATCCACCCGCATATAAATTATCAAGAACTTGTATAATTCTTTCCTTATTAGCTCCTGAAGTAGGCATAAGTGCTACCCCTGAATCTCCTGCATATACTACGATAGATACACTGTCTTCCTCTCTTAAATTCTTCACTAGCATTTTAAAAGCATTTTTTAATAGTGGTAACTTATCTTCATCGTCCATGGAACCTGAAACATCAACTAAAAATACCAAATTATTACCCTTTGTCTCCTCAATATGGATTTCCTTTGCCTTAAGTCCTATCATAGCGAGGTACCTATTAGAATTCCAAGGACATTGCCCAATTTCCCCATATATTTCAACAGGCTTATCTCCATAAGGCTCATTATAATCATATGTGAAATAATTTACCATTTCCTCAATTCTAACAGAATCTTTAGGCGGCAACATTCCATCCATAAGAACTCTTCTCACATTACTGTATGATGCTGTGTCAACATCAATAGAAAATGTAGATAGTGGATCTGTAGAGACACCCTTTATACCATTTTCCTCAAATATCCCATATTCCTCACTATTTTGATTGGTAAAATTAACTGCTACTTTATTCTTATCATATGAATAGTTAACAGTTTCTTTACTGTCATTTATTTCACACTCATCTTTTGTTTTAGCTTCATAGTCATTTTTTATATTACCCTTAGAGAAATCTTTATTTGCTATATTCTCTTCTAGTGACTGTTCACTGCTTTTATCCTGAGCATTATTATTAATTGTACCAGTATCATCTTTTTCTTCCTTATTTTCATTTACTTCTTGGTTACTGGAATTGATATTTCTTTTAACCTCTTTATCATTAGTATCTTTTCCACTATTTAATGCGTTATCATTTCTAGAACTATTCCCACAAGAACTTACAATAAGAGAAACGACCAACATAATAGCTAACAAAACTTTCTTTTTCATATCAAACCTCCTATTTAATTATATATAATGTTAAATAAATACCCTTATATATCCATATACCTTCTATACGCAATTAAAAAAGAAAAGTTACTTAAATGTTAATATTTTTATATTTTGTTGATATTTCCCAGCAAAAGGTATATGATATATATTGATGTATTATTTAAGGGGGTATTTGAAATGAAAAAAATATTATGTTTTTCTTTAACTTTAATCATGACTTTAACCTTAATGGTCGGTTGTGGTAAAAAATCTTCAAGCGATGAGGTATCATCTGCAGTTAACACTACTTTAACTGCTTTAAAAGACTTTGATACATCTAAAATCACTGAATCCGTAACTGGTTCTACTGATATGTTTAACGAATCTGAAGGAGATGAATTATTCGCTCAAATATTTTCAAACATGAAATTCAAGATAACTAATACAGAAGTAGATGGTGATGAAGCAGTCGCTACAGCAGAAATTGAAATTATTGATTTTACTGAGTTCATGGGATTTATGATGCAACAAGCTATTGCATTAGGTTTCTCTGGTTTAGATGAAGAGGCTCTACAAGAAGAAATGATAAAAAAAATTGATGAGGCTATTAAAGATAATCAATTCACTTCCACTAAAAGAACTGTTGAAATAAACTGTAAAAAAGTTGATGGAGATTGGAAAGTTGTAGCTGATGAAACCTTAACAAAAGCTATATTTGGAGATGCATTGTCAGAACTTGGAGAATCTTTTAATAAGAATTAGGCACATAAAAAAATAATCAACTCGGTTTGAAAATTGATAAGGACTATGAATAATTGTATTCATAGTCCTTTATTATAGGTACTAACTATGTTTTCTATATATCCCTTTAACAATCTGCTCAACATTCATATCCTCAATAATAAGGTCCTTTATCTCAACACCTTTTACTATTGAACTTATAATATGTGACATTTCAGTTTTTCTTCTATCAAAAGTAAGGTTAAGATAGTTCCCATCTATATGACTTCGAATATCTTTTTCTTCTAAGTTAAGTAACTTGGGAATCTTTAAATTCTTTATCTTATCTATATTCTTCACTTCAATCTTAAGAGTTTTCTCCACTCCAAATTCTTTTTTCAACTCCTTCAATTCACCATCGTATATCTTCTTACCTTCATCAATCATAATAACCCTGTGACTTAATTCTTCAATATCACTCATATCATGGGTGGTTAATATAATAGTAGTATTATATTCCCTATTTATCTCCTTTATAGCATCTCTTATTCTCTCTTTTACCATAACATCAAGTCCTATTGTAGGCTCATCAAGATATAGTATCTTGGGATTATGAATAAGTGATGCAGCAAGATCCGCCCTCATTCTCTGCCCAAGAGATAATGTTCTTACAGCATTATTCTTGAACTTTGATAGTTCAAGAACTTCCTCTAGAAAATCTAATCTTTCATTGAAGGCCTTATCCTCAACTTCATATATATCCTTCAAAATATTGAATGTCTCTCCTAATGGCAAGTCCCACCACAGTTGTGTTTTCTGCCCAAAAACAACCCCAATATTCTTTGCATTTTTAGTTCTATTCTCATAAGGAATCAACCCATTAACTATACATTCTCCACTGGTTGGGACTAGTATCCCACTCATCATCTTTATAGTTGTAGACTTACCAGCACCATTTGATCCTATATATCCAACTATTTCCCCTTCATTTATTTTAAAATTCATATTATCTACCGCTCTTTTTATTTCGAAATCATTCTTGAACAAACTCTTGAATGTTCCTTTAATACCTGTCCCTTTTTTGTATATTTTGAAATCCCTAGTAAGATTCTTAACCTCTATCATTTATATCCCCTCCATTCTATTAATTTCCTGCACTCTCATAGTTCTTAACACCTATACACCAAGTGCTATAGGCGATAATAAATGATACTATAGCAACAACAACCGTTCCAAAAACTCCCCAATATACACTGCTTTTCTTAAGAAAATATGATGCTGGAATAAATGCTGTAAATGCAAATGGAATTATGAATGTGGTAACCGCTTGAATACCCTTTGAATATATGTTATTAGGATACTTTGAAAAATCTGAAAAACTATATACCATCATTAAAACTTGCATGCTTCTCTTTATCCAAAAAGCTAAAGAAGCAATAAACAACTTTATAGACGTGTATATTACCGCTCCTGCAATAATTAGAACAATAAATAATAATCCCTCTACTATAGTGAAGGTCATATTCAATTTTCTACAGGCAATACCAATTATTAAACCACCTGTAACTAGTTCTCCAATAGCATCTAGCTGAAGTCTCTCAGCAATAACCTGAAACAGAGGATTTAAAGGCCTTAATATGTATCTATCAAAATCACCCTTTACTATGGTATCTCTACTGAATATCCATAAATAATCCGTTAGAAGATGATCTATTCCTCTTGGTAATTGTGCAAATCCATATATGAATAAGATTTCATAGAAACTCCAACCATTGAGATTTGGAATATTCTCAAAAACAAGATACAGAAATGCAATTCCTGACATCTGTACAGCGAAGAAACCAACAAAACCTATAAAGAAATTAGCTTTTGATTGCATTAGAATCTTTAAATACTGAGCAACGAATCGCTTATATAACTTCCAATATCTACTCATTATCTCTACCCTCCCATTATGGTAACTTTCTTTATGGCTCTTTTCCACATAAAGAAGCTCAGAAACATAAGCAATGTAATCCAAATACACTGTATACCCATCTCACTAAAAATTTGATATCCTGTATACTTGTTCAAATATATCATTACAGGCGTATAGTTTACAGATGCAAATGGAGTGAGATGCATCATTTTCCTCATGGCTAATGGAAAGAATGCTAAAGGTATCAATTCTCCTGATAAGAATTTTATTACAGCATTCTTTGTGAAATTAAGTCCCCATATGTACACCACATAGAAAGATAACATCCCAAAACAAAAATTAAAGAATATCATTATCATGAATGATAGTATTATACTAACTAAATATAACGCCACTGTTGAGAATGATGGTAATGTTCCTCTTGAATAAAATATCTGATATATCAAAACACCAATTATCATAGGACCATTCACCAATATTGATTTCCCAATAGTTTCTCCAATAGCAGTAAATAACAATCTTAAAAAATAGTTTATTGGCTTAATTAAGTTCATTGCCAGAGCCCCTGTTTTTACATCCTCTGAAACCATATATTCAACATAGTTATTAGTCAATCTCACAGTTATTAAACTAATAAGTATGTAAATTATCATCTCATCAAATGTAAACCCTCTAATGCTATTTCCTCCAGAACTCTCGAATATAGCTTTCCACAAGTAAAATGTTATTATGGCCATTAATCCACTCCCTAGTAAACCCATAATAAAATTCATCTTGTAGGTCATTACAGCTTGAATAGTGCTCTTTGTAAAAGGAGTGTATATCTTTAACTTTCTTTTTATATACTCCATATTTCATCCCCCTATCGTAATAAAAAAAAAAGAGTAATGCAATCGCTTTCACAATGCAATACTCCTAACATTATATAATTTTCTACTTTAAAATACAATAAATGTATCAATTTTTATTTATTTATATTTCTATGCATTATATCTAATTCTTTCAACAATGGAATCTTTCCCCATGGAATCTTTCACAAAGAATATTACTAAGGATTGTAATAAGAAAAATATACCTACCGTTGCAATTACAGCCCCTACTGGGTACTTATATATTGCATATGTTGCTTCTGTGCTAAATGCATTGAAGGCATACTTTCCAATAATTGATCCCCCAAGAACAGAGATTATACCACTGATAGTTGCGTAATATATCCCCTCTAATTGAATCATTCTATTCAACTCTTTATTACTAAGTCCTATTGCTTGAAGAAGTCCAAACTCCTTCTGTCTAGATAATATACTTGTTACCATAGTGTTAATCATATTTAACATCCCAATAATTCCAATTATAGCAACCAATGAGTACACAATTGATTTCATACCCACAAGCTCCTTTTCTAATTCCTTCTTTTTCCTTATCATTCCACCGAACTCTAGGGATGAGTTATCCTTACAAATCCTCTCCATCTCAAGTCCTACAATCTCTGTGTTTCCTTTTAATGTGTCTACCTCCATGCCAATGTATTTATCATTAATCTTTCTAGGCATATTATCTGCATGAGTAATTCCATGAATTCCACTACTCCACCACCCAACACGAGCAGGTAGATAATTAACAATGGCAATCACCTCATATTTATTTATATATTCTCTGCCCTCATCGTCAACTTCTCTTCTCTCAATCTCTTCACCTAAACTGTAAACATTTTTTCTATTGAAAAGTATTATACCATTACCATTTCTAAGTTTCTCTCTATCCAGCTCCCCTTCAATCACATATTCCTCTAACTTATCTAATGTAGAATCATCATATCCATATAGTGGAAAATTACTTTCTCTCTCTAAAATACTAATATCAGTTCTACTTCCTGGTCTGTATTTATATAACATTAAATCCTTAACTCCATCTATCCCTTTTATTTTTTTTATAAACTCTTCATCTATAGGATTAATTTCACTCTCGTACATATCGTCTCTATTCAAAAGAATCTTATGTTCTCCAACAAAATCTCCATATGTAATATTCTCTACATTCATACTACTCAGTATAGTAGAAGCTGTTATAAAAAGAATTCCACTTAATGATAGTGATGCTATAGTCATCACTGTTCTTCTTTTATTCCTTACGAAATTTTCTTTAGCTAGAGCTTTTACATCAACTTGTCTGTAAGATTTTCTTTTCTTCTTTCTTCCTATATCCTCTACTCCAGTATATTTCACAGCCTCTATAGGGGAAACCTTTGATGCTATCTTTATAGGTTTTCTCATTCCTAAAGCAACTGTTATATATGCAGTAAGAGCAACTATTGGAATTATTATAGGATTTGAATATATTTTCATATTAATGTTGCTCATTGTTAAAGGTATAATAATGTAGCTCAATAAATATCCAACTCCTATTCCTAATGGAATACCTATTAATGCTGCTCTTCTTCCTTCATTCTTAATAATCTTCTTTATCTGTTTATTTGTTGTGCCCACAGCACTTAGAAGTCCTAAAATATTAACTCTTTCTCTAACAGAAATATAGAAAACATTATATATCACAACAGTTACTGCTAGTATAACTATTAACCCTATCATTCCCCCACCTAATACAGTTGATGGATCTATTGATATACTATTTATAACATCAAAATTTATTCTTGCCTTCTCATCATCAAGTTCTAATAAACTCTGTAAACTAAAGCAATTCTCAGTTATAACTGCTGAACCCAATCCTTTCATCTTCACAAAAACTACATATTCATCTATACCCAAACTATCTACAAAAGCTTTACTTAATATTACTTCTCCAACTCGATTCTCTCTCTTATACCTATTCTCACTTAAGATTCCTACCACTTTAAATTCATTAGTTACAGTACCTTCTTGTGTGGAATAGCTTATTTTTATGTTCTCTCCAATTACTCCATCACCACCGAGATTCTTTAATACTCTGCTCTCAGCAGCTATTTCATATACCTCTTTGGGAAGAGAACCCTTATCTAAATCCATTCCATTAAACCACAATACCGACTCATCCATATATACTACATTTACATTTACTTTACTCTTCTCAAGCTTCTCACTTTCAGCCATTCCTATACTCTTCAACATCCCAATCTTATCTGTCTTTTGAAATAACTCCACTTTCTCCTGTTTTTCCTTATTGAGATCAAATAATATCATGTGTTGTCCACCAACCATGCTATATTTATCCATCTTTATGGTATGATTTATAGATGAAACAAATATGCATATACTTGTAAATAAACAAGTACTCAGGATAATAGCTATTATGATTAATCTATTCCTTCCTTTATTCTCTTTATAATACTTCTTCGAAATATTATTAATAGTATTTTTCATCTAAATCACCACCTTTTTAACACTATTTTGAATTACCATTCCATCCTCAATTCTTACAGTTCTATCAGCCATCTGTGCAACATTATTATCATGAGTTATCATCACAAGTGTCTGATTATATTTCTTAATTGAATTCTTTAAAAGAGCAAGTACTTCGTTACCTGTATTTGAATCTAGATTCCCAGTTGGTTCATCTGCCAATATTATAGACGGTTTACTTGCTAATGCTCTTGCAATTGCCACTCTCTGTTGCTGTCCACCAGATAAATTAGATACCAAAGTATCTTTTTTATCTTCAATCCCAAGCATCTTTATAATCTCATTTACAAACTCTTCATCAACTTCTTGGTTATCAAGTCCTATAGGAAGTACTATATTCTCCCATACATTAAGCACTGGAATTAGATTGAATGATTGAAATATGAATCCAATCTCCCTTCTCCTAAAAATTGCAAGTTCATCATCCTTCATCGAAAAAATATCTTTTCCATCTATAAATACTTTCCCATTTGAAGGTCTGTCAAGTCCACCTAACAGATGAAGCATTGTACTTTTCCCTGAACCAGATTTCCCAATTATAGAAAGGAACTCTCCTTTATCTACTTGAAGATCTATACCATCAACAGCCTTAACTATATTTGAACCTTTTCCATAATATTTCTTTAATTGTTTTGTTTCTAAAATTGCCATTATCCATTCCCCCTATTAATGTGTATTTTATATGATTGATATTTAATTACCATTCAATGTTTCTCTCTACACTTAATATTCTATCAATCCTCTATTTCAGTTTTATTTCAACTTCTATTACAGTTCTGTAATAATAGGGAAAATGTTGTTCCAACTCCTTCTTCTGATTTCACAATGATATTACCGCCCTGTTTCTCCATTATCTTTCTTGTGAGATATAGTCCTACACCAGATCCTTCTTCTTTCAAAATCTTACTATTATCAACTCTATAAAACCTCTTAAATATATTGTTGTATTCCTCCTCAGGAATCCCTATACCCTCGTCCTTTATATCAATCTTTACAAGAGATCCCAGCTCATTCACCATAACATATATCTTACTTCCTATCTCCGAATACTTTATTGCATTTTCCATTACATTCATAAGTCCTTCTTTTGTCCATCTTTCATCATGCTCTAACTCATGGTCATTAGGAATATCAATTATTATTTCAATCCCCTTATCAACAGCTTTCATATAAACACCGTTAACAGCACTTATTATGGTATTCTTTATGTTTTTCCTATTCATCTTGAGATTAATCATTCCAATCTCTAATCTTGATAATTTTATAAGTGAATCTACTAACCACTCCATTTGATTTATATCTTCACTATTCTTCTCAAGAAACTCAACCCTCTCCTGAAATGATATTTCTTCCTCCCTCATTATTTCATTATACATTTTCATGGAAGCAATTGGTGTTTTCAGTTGATGTGAGAGTTCAGTTAACAACTCCTTTAACTTATTTCTCTCAGTTTCTATACTTTCTATGGTTCCAGTTATTACCCCTCTCATTCCGTGAATCTTATTCTCAATAATATTAAATATCCCCTCCCTATATGAGATAATTTCAATATTATAATTCCCTTCTATTATCTCCTCAACAACATGTTGAAGACGCTTAAGTTTTTTCCCAATTCCATGGATACTTACGTACCATATTGTTCCTATAAATATAACCATAATAAAAAACAAAGCAAAATTTCTCCAGATTCCTTTTATAAATACATTTCTATATATGCTATCATTCAGCAAATTCCCTTGTGAATTGTATCCATATTTAATCATAGTAGCTTGTCCAAGTTCTCTGTAATCATCGCTTGTCTCTACGTTCTGTTCTCCAAAAAATGCTTTAATGACATCCTTCTCTAACTCTTTATTTTCTTTAACTACTGAGCCTATTACCCTCTCCATGGCTTGTACACTATTTTCTCTTACCCTATTAACAAGAATAATATTATTTATCATTAGGGAAATAAGCAATAAAATCATTGCTATTGCCATAAATACAGTTCCCCTTTTAAAAGTGGGCTCTCTTAAAATATCCATTTCCATTCCTCCTAATTATTTCTGCATTTTCTGTTCCATATGTATCCAATACCTCTAACAGTCTTTATATATTGAGGGTCACTAGGATTATCCTCAATCTTCTCTCTTATTCTGCTTATATTCACTGCTAGAGCATTCTCATTAACGAACTCTCCATTCACATCCCACATCTCATGTAATATTTGATCTTTTGTAAGTATCTGCATTGGATTATTAAGAAAATATCCTATTATCTTTATCTCAGTTTTACTAAGGGGTATTTCACAATCCCCCTTCATAAGCTTTAATTCATTCTGGTTAAACCTTAGCTCTCCAGTGGTTATACCATCTCTCTGATTCCTAACCATATTCCTTCTAAATAGTGCATTAATCCTTGATGTTAAAACAGTTAAACTAAAAGGTTTAGTTATATAATCATCTGCACCAATATCAAGCCCCGTAACAATATCCACCTCACTATCACTAGCCGTAAGGAACATAATCAGCACATCACTCTTCTTCCTTACTTCTTCACAGAACTCAAATCCACACCCATCAGGAAGATCTACATCACTTATTATGAGCTGCAGCTCCTCCTCTTCAAATATTTTTCTTGCATCACTTATGTTCTCTGCAGATCTAACCTCATATCCTTCTTTCTTAAGCTTAAAGCTAATGCCTCTATTCAATGACTTGTTATCCTCTATAATCAAAATTTTTATATTATTCATTTTTACACCTCTTTTTCAATATTGTTCCATGATAATTTTAACATAAAAAACAGGGGACGGTTCATTAATCTTAGAATTAATGAACCGTCCCCTGCTTGGACTAAATATTGCTACATTTAAACAAACCACTTTCTTTAGTGATATGAAAATAACCATCTTCTTCAATTACTGATTGGAACTTATCCCGTAGAGTCTTAAGTTCTTTTTTATTTAACACTTCATTAATTTTAGCTGATGTAGAGAACATATAATTTAATATGCTCTGAGTATCATCAACTCTAAGAGAACCTTCATATTTATCCATCTCTACATTAGGGAATGATTCTTCCAGCTGTTGCGCTGCATTCTCCACTACAAACCTAGTAGTTGTATCTCCTAGTGTGAGTTTCACATTCTCATTCACTTCTTTAAGTGTTTCACGCAGTTCTTTCATATGATTCCTTGAGAATGTACTAGTATAGAATGTTCCATCTTTTTTTAGTACCCTCTTAATCTCCTTGAATGCCTTACTTCTATCCTCAACGAACTGGAGCATATAGTTCACCATTACTATATCAAACTCCTCATCCTTGAAGGGCAAATTATCCACATTAGCAATTCTATATTGAAAGTTCCCATCTAGCCCTTTAAGATTCGCTTTAGCCTTTTCAATCATTCCCTGAGACATATCGCTCAGTACTATGGTACACCCTTTAGGTATTCTCTCCTTATTCTTTAACCAAAAGGTTCCATCACCACACCCACTATCGAGAATTTTAATATGCTTATCTCCAAAATCTATTCTATCAAATATCCATTTATGAAACCCTCTTTTGTCAACTCCGAATCTTTCATGGAAGTCTATTCTGCATTCAAGGCTAGATGAACTTTTAAACTGATTCAATATCTGTTCTTCTAGATTGATTGCCTTTATTACCTCAGTGAACTTCTCCCACTGTATCTCATCACTTGCTACCTCTTCCCCCTTAAACATATCCTCTGCTGAATTCAATGCCTTTAAAATACTCTCCATTTGAGATATCTTCTGCTTCACTGCTTCCTTTTGAATATGAATTGCTCTATCAATTTTTATATCTTGATCAACAAGATCTTTTATCTCATCTAAGGAGAACCCTAAATACTTTAATGTGAGTATTCTCTGTAACCTTTCAAACTTCTGCCCATCATATAATCTATACCCAGCTTCATTATGACTTGTTGGTTTCAGTAAATCCTTCTCATCATAATATCTTACAGTCCTTAATGATACACCAGCCTTTTGCGCGAATCTCCCAGCAGTATATAATTGGTTTTCATTGTACATATTATTTTCCCCCATTCCCTTCACCTTCCAATAATTATTTATTTCTACAAGTAGATACTAAATTCCTACTCAAGATAATTGTAAAGGGTTACGTTACGTAATGGTCAAGGAAAAATTAAAGATATATCTCTTTTTTAAAAAGATGTTGATAAATTCTTACTAATATTTTCAACATTATCTTAAAAAAGAGAGCTATTTATCTGTATAAACTATAGAAAGTAATCACCCCTGGGATATTTGTCCCAAGGGTGATTACTTTTTTATCTAATTCTTTTTATCTTTTTCTATCTTCTCTTTTTCTATCTTCTCATTTTCATCAATAACCTTTTCCTCATCATCAGATTTAATCTGTGTTAACTCAAGATTATCAAAATTCACAAGGTCTATGCTTGAATTTTCATTCTTATAATATGTGAATGTTACTTTGTCTCCCTCTCTTGTAAGAGGTAACTCACTACTCATATTAAGAGATGTGATGAATATCTTCTCAGCATTTTGAACTGTTACAATGTAATAGTACGTTGTGCCCTCAATTACAGATGATCCAATTCTTTGAACTGTACCTGTTTCAACTACCTCATCACTACTGTTTTGAAGTGTCTGCCAATCACCACGATTTTTAAGCTTTTTAATATAATTTGATTTAGTTTTGTTAAGTGATTCACCAACACCAACCACACTATAATCCCTAACGTTAACCATAGCGTAGAGTTTCACAAGCCCTTTCTTATCTTTCAATGTCATAAAATAAGTTGCTTGACCATCAGTGTTTATTAGTATAGGAAATGTTGCTGAATATTCCTTTTCCTGAACTTGACCTTCAGCAGATTCCATTGCAGCATGCTCATGAGAACCAGAAACCTTATAGAAGGTTGTTTCCTTTGTTCTTGTATTTGTAAGCATAAAACCTATTGTTGACTCATCTGCACCAGCAGATGTCATACCTGTGTAATAAAAACATTCACCATTATTATATACAATATTATATCCATTTGTTGTCTGAACAACATCCTTATCTGATGGATTCCACCATCCATGAATATATTTACCCCAATCATCAAGTTGATTCATAACAAAATCAACAGGGATAACTCTATCCACCCATGAAGGGATATTATCTAAATTATAATCATTAATTTCTCCTGTTTGAGCATTTACACTGATAACACCTGTAACCTTTGCACCACTGAACCCGATAGTATTCTCATACTTAGTAACTATCCAGTAAGGTCTTCCTGTATCATCTAACTCGAAAGAATAATCTGTACGTCCTATATTCTTAAATCCTGCTGAATATATATGTCTTGCTAAATCATCTCCAAAATAAGCATTTGGCTGATATTTAATTTTAGTCTTCTCACCATTTACCTCTTGAACCAATTCTACATCCATCTGATTTGTTGCGCTTATCATAATATATCCAGGTGTACCTTCTTTATTACTGTTCCACTTAAAAAATCCTGAATGAAGTAAAGGTGCTACCCAATATAGTTTATCGTTCACATTCTGCTGTGTAAATTCTCCTAACGTTACCTGACTACCTAAGGCTACCTGTTCACCTAATTTTTTATCTCCAAGATTTTTAGCTAACGCTTGGTCAATTGTTGGCAGCTGTGATAAATCAATAGGAGATATTTCTGTAGAGAATTCTTTAGTTTTGATTTCTCCAATAATAGCTCTCTTCTTTCCTCCGCTAACTACGCCAGTTGAAACAATAATGTTGAATACCATTAGAAGAATCAATATTCCAGGCAGTATAGCTGCTAAAAAACCTTTCTTAGTATATAACCAAATTACTCCCCCTATAGGTATTGAAAGTATTATCAAACATATTACACTTCCAAAATAATCAATGGAGAATACTGGAAGAACTATATAATTGGCAATTAACGCCATCAACACTACAGACAATAACAATATTATAGCTGTAACATTTTTATTACTCCCCTTACTCTTTGTTTTACTTTTCATAAAAACATCCTCCTTGTAATTCATATCCCTTAATTAAGTTCATTGTATCATATAATAAGGTTTTTATCACTACTTTATTTTAAGTTATTCATTTTTTATTCTCAAGTGTCACTTTTAACCATTATAATATCATATCTAAACGTTCTTTAAGAGGTTCTCCATGATCAAGTTCTTTATGAGATTCAAACACCTTCATGTCATCTCCCATCTTCAGTATCTTTAAAACCGCTTCTCTCTCATACTCCCTTAACCTTAATTTCTTGCTTTGATCCATAGATATCTCTATAGTTCTATTTAATTTCATAAATCTAGTTGGCTTTTTACTTTCCCAATGCTCTATAATAGCAGATGCATCAGAGACTATTACCTCATTATTGTCCCTACTCATGCTATTCAATACCGAATCCACCCCAAGGTTATCATATATTCCACCATCCATTTACTCATTCTTAATAATTTGAGTCATATTACGTTGTCTCTACCCTATGTATATTCTTTATATCAAAAAAAATCCCCACATTTCTGTGAGGATTGCTTCACTTTAATTTATTTTTTCTTATTACCTTTGCCGTTACTATTTCCTTTTCCATTACTTACTGGTTTCCCTTGAATAACAATTTGGGTTGCTTTACCTTCCACAACACCGTTCTTTGATTCACTAGCCGTTAAATAAACCTTTACTTTTTTACTACAACTTAATAATTGTTCAACTGTTACTTTATTTCCTTGAACATCGACTATTTGTGTTGTTTTATCAATTTCTAATATTACTTCCGCTATTTTACCGTTACCATTACTTTGATTTCTTACACGAATCATAGTATCTCCCTGTTTCTCATAAGCAGATACATATCCCATTATATACAATTGCGACTTATATTCTTGATCATAATCGTCGTCATCATCATTATCATGTTCATCATCTTCACCTTGTTCTAAAACTATTATCTTATAGGCTAATGATTCAGCTGACCAGCCATTTATTGTTGGTATAGTGTATATACATATAACCTCTGCACCTTCATTTAAATCTGATTTACTTAGTTTTTCCCCATCAATATCTATAATCTCAGTATTATTATCAATCTTTAATACAATATTATCATAATAATTATCTGATTCTTCAATTTCAATCAATGTTCTATCATCATTAGTATCTCCGATTTCACCTTTTACTGCTAACGCATTTTTAACAATAATTTTTTCAGCTATACCAATTGGAATACTACTCTTTGTCAATCTCTGTCCAAAGATAGCTTTAACAACAGTTCCCTCTTTAATATCACCTAACTCTAACTTCTCTCCTTGTTCATTTACAATATCAGTATTATTATCAATATTTAAATCAACATATTTGGGTGCCTTTTCAGTTAAAGCTTCTCCTACAATTGATATTCTGTTTTTATAATAATTAGATACTTTATAAACCATACCTTCTACTATCTGCTTATCTTCCACTTTACCTTTTTCTAAAATAATTATCTTATATGCTACTGTTTGAGGTGGTAAATTTCTTGTTGAAATATTACTATGAATACCTACTATTTTCATACCTTGATTAAGATCATAAAAACTTAACTTTTTTCCTTTTATATCTAATATCTCAGTATTTTCTCCAATTATTAATGCCATCTCAGGATAAGAATTTGTTTTCTTATCTCCAACTAATATTAATGAATTATCTCCATATTCATTTATTTGAAGAATGTTTCCTTTAATTCCACTTGAATTCTTGATAATTATTTTTTCAGCATAAGTAGTAGTCTGCTTATCATCAGTTAATTTTTTACTGTAAACAACCTCTACAACACTACCCTGTTTTACTTTTTCTAAAGATACTTTTATTCCTTCTTCATTAATGATATTAGTATTTTTAGTTATGAATATATTATAATTTCCATAAGCATTATCGGTTTTACCTTTTCCTACTATAGTTAAAAAGGCCTCTTTATTAAATTCTGATTCCGTTTCATTCTCAATATCTACAATAACATCTACCATTCCTTCTACTATGTGTTTATTTTCTTTAATTTCATCCATAACAATTATTTTATAAGCTCGAGATTGGGGTGTTATACTCCTTGTTGAACTCATACTGTGTATACCTACTATCTTCATACCCTCTTCAATATCATTAATGGATAATTTATCTCCATCTATATCAACTAATTCTGTATTTTGTCCAATTATTAAACTATACTCACTCTCATAATCTTCTTTGTTTTCTTCAATAGTTAAGTAATAATAATTCCTATTACTACTTTCTTTAATTTCTAAAACAGTTCCTTCTCTTCCTACTCCATCTTTTATTATAACTTTTTTAGCAGTTACAACTGGTATTAGATTCGTTGTTGCTCTTCCTTCATAAACAACTTCAACAACTGACCCTTCTTTTATTTTATCCTTATTTAAGTTATTTCCTCTAGTATCTACTATTTCAGTTTCATCATTAATGTTTAATATTAATTCATTGTATTCCCCTTGCACAGCTTCACCACTAACAACAATATAATTGCCATTCTTTTGTGCTACATACCCATCTGTTACTGACATTACTTCAATTTCTTTTTTCTCTATTGTTTGCTTTATAGTAGCTAAATCATTAGTTTTTAATGCCTGTGCACTAGTTGCCATTGCAGTTGAAGATACAAAAAAACATGTGAATACTGCTAATATTCTCTTTTTGAACATGTGTTTTACCTCTTTTCAAATTTATATATATTACCACTTCCATAAATATATACGCTGATACCTCTAATAAGTCAGGGGGTTTTTTGTTAAATTTTATAAAAACAAAAATATTAATTTTATTATCCTTTTAAATAATTCAATACAATATTTCTTATATGTAATGGTCACAACTTGTCCCTTTCCATATTATACTATACAATTCCCTTAATCTTTCTCAAAACATAGAATTTATTTTATCATTTAAACACAATATAAATAAGATTATTTTTCAAAATACTAGAATAGGAAGTCTTATATGAAAATTTATAGCAAAATAACCTTTTTTATTATCACCATTATATTATTAATTTTTACTACTTCAATTAAAGTTTACGGTATAGACCTTGATCACATAATTAAATATGCTGATGTAGTTTTAGAAAAATCTATTTCAAATGATTACATATTTATTTTGCCTGATTCACCAAATAACGAGGTAAATTATTCTATATATTACAAGAAGAACTTAACTGATGATAATTGGAATTTCCTTAAGTCAAGTGGACTCTTTTGCACCAACTTAGACGGAATTGCCATGGGCTCTAAAACCTTGTTATTTATTGATAAGCCTTCATTGAACATTGAAGATTACAATATCATGATCTCTTGTAACAAAGCCAACAGTCTCACAACTAATAATAATAATAATAATAATAATATCACTGACTATAAAAAATCTTTTTTCTATAGTCCTCAACTTGCATTTCCAATAAACAAAACTGCTGCTGCAATCTTTAATTATAAAAGAATATTTGATAGTTCTTATATATGGAACATTCCTCTTGATGATTCCATAAAAGATATTGAAGATATAAAAATTAGTATTAAAGATACAAAAAAAGTCTATACTCCGCGGTATAGTATAGATAATAAGAATAATAATATTTTAATAATAAACCCTCCAGAGAATGGTTATAAACTAAATGAGGATTATAGTTTAAGAGTTGATGTTAAATCTTCTAAAAAATCTTATTTTCAATCTTTTCGATATGTTAATAAAAGAGATGAAAAATGGTTTAGAGAATACTTAAAAAATAATGTGTCAGGTATAACTAAAAAAATATTAAATAATCCAGATGATTATAAGGTTCAACTTCTTTATACAGAAATAACAAGAGATAAAAATGGAGTGCCTTATTTTGATAGCTATTCATATAACATGGTTGATGAGAATTATTTTTATCCTGCCAGTTCAATAAAATTATCCTCTTGCCTTTTATCATTAGAGAAAATCAATAACTTGAATATTGAAGGTTTAAATATGTATAGCACAATAAATTTTGCCGAATCTAGAGAAGTTCCGACTAGAGAAACCATTAATTCTATTTATGGTTATATTAAAAATATATTGCTATATAGCGATAACTATTCTTTTAATAAGTTGTATGAATTTTTAGGTCAAAAATCCTATAATGAGGATTTAAAAAGCCATGGTTATAATAATACTAAAATAATCCATCGTTTAAACACAATATTTGATTACGAAGATAATAAATATTCTAGTGAAATAACTTTTTTCGATGAACTTGGTAATAAAATTTATTCAGAACCTGAAAAGTTTAATAATAACAACTTATTTAACACCCATCCATTAGGTCTAACTTTAGGTTCTTTTGTTCAAAAAGATTTTTCAAGGAAAAATTCTAGTTCATTAAATGATCTTCAAGGGATTCTAGCTGCTGTGATCTTTAATGATTATTTTAAAAATGAATATAAGTTTAATCTGACAGATGAAGATTTAGCCTTTCTAAGAAAATATCTTGAGAAAAATGATCATAAATATTTATTGTATGGAGGCAATCCATACTCTTATAAAAAAAATATTCATATGTTAAATAAGTATGGAATGGCTTATGGTTTCTTTATTGATAATGGATATTTTTATGATGAAGCATCAAAAAAAGAATTCCTATTAACAGCTGTTATTTATGCAAATGAAAATGGATATCTCGATGATATATATGAATATCATTCTAAAAGTATCCCCTTCCTCAAAGAGATTGGAAAAGTGGTATTAGATTATACTAATTCAAATTAAAAATCCCTACAGTTTCTTCTGTGGGGATTTTAATATAACCTATTTTATCTTCTTTACACAAGAAAGACCTGATACTTCTGAAACTTCAATTTCGCCCTTTCCTTTATACTCTAACCTTGAGAATCCACTTGCTTCAACTTTAATTTTTCCATCAGTATTTATTACCGCATTGCTACTACCACTAATCTCTATCTCAGCATTTTCTACTTTAAAATCTTCTAAATCAGTACCACTTACACCGGAGATATCACAGGAAAGATTTTTACCAGCACCTTCAAGTTTAACCTTACTACAACCACTAATATCTACTTTAATATCTCCTGTTTTTATCTTACCACTTAGATTACTTACCCCTGAAAGATCAACATTGAAATCATGATCAAATTCGAATCCTTCTTTTAGTTCAAAATTCGTTACTCCAGAACCTTTAATTACATATATATCTGGCATTTTTATTGTAGCCTTTATAGTTACATTATTATAATTGTGCTTATCATCAAGCGATAACATAAGAGTATCCCCTTTTAGCTCAACCTCAAGATATTCAGTTAGATTATTATCATATGTAACCTCTACATTAAAATTATCTGACTTTTCAATAGTCACCTCAAACTCATGGGATGCAGATATATTTTTGAAGTTTTCCAATTTAAATATTTTTGTTTCTGCTTTTTCAGATCCTGTTATTATTGACCTGTTAATTAATATTTTTGTCTCTGATCTTCCTGATTCTTTTAGTGTTGATGCACTAATTAAAGTACAACATGTTACTGTTAATGCAAGTGTAGTTATTATTGATATTATTTTTTTCATAGCCTTTCCCTCTCCCCTTTTAAATCATTTATTTTCTTTCTATAAACATAATATCAATCACTAATATACATCTTATACTCTATTTGTAAAATAGTTGTAAATTCAATTATATTGTATGGATTTTACTATTTGAAGATATACTTATTTACTATATCCCTATAATTAGATTGGTAAAACGGATGCTGCCCCTCTTTGATATCTTTTTCCAATTCATCTTTTAGTGCATCCACCAATGCTACAAATTCTTTAAATCCTACTTTATATGTTGCAAATCCTCCGTAACGTCCTGTCTGCATTATTAAGTGTGATTTTCCTTCACCTAGATAGTATAATTGTACAGCCCATTCTAAAACTATCTTTCCAGTTCCAACTGTCCAAAGGAATTCTATTTGTTTAGATGCTTTTCCAATTTTGGTCTCTTCATTGTTAATCCTATTTTTTAGAGCTAAATCATCACATTTCCAACTAGGTCCACCATACATTTCTTCATCTTTAAGTACAATTGGTGACGAAAATCCTCCTGATAATAAAATATGATGTTCTCCTGGCAATGGAATTGCTCCAGCGTATGGTTGTATATACATCTGGTTTTGACCATGTTTATTCAATAAAAATACTTGAGCATAAGTAACTTTTAATTTTCCACCTATCTTTGTTTTTACCGGACTTAGTGGTATTCCTTTATTTTTATCATGTTCCTCAAAGTACACATATATCACGTCTACAAGTTCTAGTCCTTGTTTATTAGCTTCTTTTATAATGCTCTTTTCTTGACGCTCATAATTTTTTGGCAAACGTTTTTCATTCATACCCTAATCTCCTTACTATATCTAATGTAGTACTGCCTACAATTCTTTTTATTTGATAATTCAGCTTAATGTAAGCTTCTAAACACATTCAGTATTTCATTTTGATTGTATTATAACATACAAATAATAAAAATCCCCACAGAATAACTCTGTGAGGATTAAATTACTGTATTAAATTCATTTGAATATTTCCTAACTATTAGGAAAACCTTCATCTATAAGTACCCTTCGTAATTACCTTTCTCTTTTAACTTATTCACTAGGTATTTAACCTCTTGATCTCTATTTTTATCCATTATGAGAATTACATCTCCGTCCTCAACGACAACTAAGTCCTTGACTCCAAATCCTATAATGAATTTATCTTTTGCAAATACAGAACAATTTTCTGATTGCTCTATAAATACGTTTCCTCTTACACCATTTCCATTATGACTTCTCAGGAACCTGCTCAATGCTGCGTAATTACCTACATCATCCCAAATAAACTCACATTTAACCACATATCCCTTGCGAGTCTTCTGCATTATTCCAAAGTCTACCGATATCCCATCTATGAGATTATACTGATCCTCAACTATCTTGTCTTCATTTTCTGTATCTAGGTTAACATATATATCCATAAGTCTTTTATATGTCTTTCCTAAATATTTTTCCATCTCTCTTAGGAATACATCTGCTCTCCATACAAACATTCCGCTATTCCAGAGATAATTACCTTTCATCAGTAGATCTTTTGCTACCTCCAGGTTAGGTTTTTCTAGGAATCTTGAAATCTTATAGGTCGGTATTTCACCACTAACACGGTTCCCCATTTCTATATATCCATACCCTGTTTCGGGTCTTGTAGGTTTTATACCTATGGTTACTAATCCTCGTCTTCTCTGTGCTGTTTCAATTGCGTTTTCAATAGTGTCCCTAAATTGTTGTTCACCATCAATATAGTGATCTGAAGGAAGTACAATCATTGTTGCATCCTTATCTTTCTTTAAAAGCTTAACCGCTGAGAGACCTATACATGTAGCGGTCGGGTTTTAGACGTTATGGGTCATTTCTTAGAATTTTTATAATTATTTTTGATTTGCTAATAGAATTGCTTTTAAGAATGGAACTTATAGTAAATATCAATCTTCTTTTTTCTTGTTTCCTTATCTTCTGAAATTATTATCTTATCTATTAAACTTTCAACTATGAATCTATCAAACTCTTGAAAGTTTAATATCTTATCAATCTTATCTTTATATATCTTATATAGGTTATCCTTATCATCATGTCTTTGCTTAAGCTCTAATAGCTCTTCTTTTCTCTGCAACAGAGAATTCTGTCTTCTCTGAATACCTTTAGTTATATTTTCAAAGTTTCTCTGATTAATAACCTCATTTAACTTATCTACATACACATTTTCAAATTGAGTATCTAATTTTTTAAGTTCTTTATCAATTTGTTTTATTTCCTCTTCATAATTATTCTTTTTAGATATCATACCTTTTGCATCTTCATATAATTCATCTTTATTAACCTGTTTCTCAACAAACTTTATTAAATCTTGAATAATTATTTCTTTAAGATATTCTTCTTTTACTGAGTGAGCAGTACACCTTCCCCCACCCATTTGACTACTAGTGCATTTATAGCCTTGATATCTCTTCTTATAAGACATGGAGCCATTACATTCATTACATTTAAGGACGGTAGAAAATATATGCTTTGCATTTCCCTTATATCTATATCCTGTAGACCTTCGCTTCATTTCTTTCTGGACTTCTTCAAAGGTATCTTTATCTATTATTCCTTCAAACTCCCCACCATGTATCCATTCTTCCTCAGACACTTTTACTACTTTTTTTACTTTATAGCTTAATCTCTTATATTGTCCCTGTACCATTATTCCTCCATACTTAGGATTTGTGAGTATCGACTGAATAGTATTGTTTGTCCAGAGTCCAAATTTAGCTTTAGCAAAATTATTTAATCGTGAAGAGGGAGGAAGTATATTTTTTTCATTAAGATAAGTTGCAATTCTGCCAAATCCCCACCCCTGTAAATACAAATCATATATTTGCTTTACTACTTCTGTTGTTTCATCTTCTGAAGGAACTAATTTCTTAGTTTTAATGTTCCCTTCAAAATCATCTACAATTTTATATCCATAAGGTGGTTTACTAGCAATACTTGAACCTCTTATCATTCTTTGCTTTAGTCCATCTCTTGTTCTTCTTGAGCAGTCTTTGATATACATTTCATTTAGGATATTTTTAAAAGGTACAATGTCATTTACTTCTTCTAATGTATCTACATTATCTAGTACAGATATAAATCTTACATTATTAACTTTAAAATAATCTTCAATATAATATCCTGCAACCACATAGTTTCTTGCAAACCTTGATAGGTCACGGGTTAAAATCATATTGATTTTACCTTTTTCAATATCCTCTTTCATTCTTATAAAGCTATCTCTTTCAAAGTTTGACCCTGAGAATCCTTGATCCTCATAGACTTCAATAAGATTATAAACTGCATCTTTATCACTTTTACTCTTTTCAAGTAACCATTTTTTTAAACTTTGTACCTGAGCAGGAATTGATTCCTGCTGCTCTTTTTTATCAGTAGAAACTCTTGCATATATAGCAACATTCCAAATTTTTCTCACACCATTCACCTCGTCTTTTGTTGTTCTCGGTAAATGGTGGTTGTGTGATTATCTTCATTATACCATTCATCTGTAATTACTTCATTGGACAGTTTTTTCCTTACAATTTCCTTTATAAGTTTATCAATTTCTTTATTTCCAAAGTGAGATACTACTGAAATTTGTTTTTTATTCATATACCCTCCGGAAATATTGCTTACATTAAATACTAATTTTATTTCATTTTTTAACTCCTTATTATACGATATGATAGTATTTATCTTATATTGCTCATAATTTATATAAACTGAAATAACATATATCCTTTCATATATTAAACATAAATATCTCCACCTTAATTTTTTTCTAAGCTTTAATCATCCCATCCATATTTTTTATATAAATTGTCACTATCTCCATAAAATCTTTTAGATGATATATCAAAATGTAACCCTATAGTCTTGTCCTGATGTCCTAAAAGTCTATTCTTAAATAGCTCTAATAATGTATCATACTTACAACCTTTTGCGACTCTCTGTCCCTTCTTATTAATTTCATATTCTTTTTCTTTATTAGTAACTCTATATACTGATAAAACATAATCAACTAAGTTTGTTATATCTCCACTTCCTGCTATGTCCATTTTGGTTAACTGCTGCATACGTTGTGTTTTTCTAGGATGTGCTATTAAATGTATTACTACTTGATATTGTTTTGCAAAAGTAACTAAACTTTGTATAAATTCTTTTTGTTTAGTGTATTTTTCATCCTCTTGGCATTTAAGATCTATCATCAAAAAATTATCTAATACAAAATTTTTAACTCCGTACCTTCGTGCCATTTCTCTCATTTTATACAATATAGAATTTGCTGAATAATCTTCGTCATTGTCATAAAAAAATATTTTCCCCTCATACCATTTACGCATTTTTTCTTTAATCTCTTTTGAAACATAATAACCTTTAGGTTTATTTAATCCATTATTAATTTCTTTAATATTTGAACAACCTGCTAACGGAAATTCAATCCAGCTTCTTAGAATTGACTTAGAAAGTTCACCACTGAAAATAAAAGTTTTATATCCTTGATTTAAAGGTTCACATACACACATTTGATTTACTAACGTTGATTTTCCACTTGAGTTATATCCAGTTATAACATCAACTGTCCCTAAGACAAAACCTGAAATGAATTTGTCTAGCCTACTAAATCCTGAACTTATCTTTTCAGCATTATTAATATCAAACTCTTCTACATTTGCCATATCTACAACATTTGATATGGGTACCTCTTTAGCATTATTTATTACTTCTAAAACACTATCTTTTCCTTCCTTAATCAGATGGATATTAATATCCTTAAAAGGACTTAAAACATAACTACAACGCCATTCTCCTAACCTTGGAATAACTTGTGTTCTCATTTTCTCTCCCATTTTATCATTATCAGACCATATAATAATTTTTTCAAACTGCTCGAGCCATTCCCAATTATGCTCAACCCACTTAAAATTCCCTGCTCCAAAAGGTACTGACACAACATTTTTAAATCCACTTTCTAATGCTGCTAATCTATCAATTTCCCCTTCACATATTAATAGAGGTTTTGTAGTATTAACCTTATCCATTCCGTACAATATTGGTGTTGTATCAGCATTTTTTTGACACCATGATTTATTTTCACCTTCTTTAATTTTTCTTGAAGGTCTATATTTAACAAGTAAAAGTTCCCCATATTGATCTCTATAATCAAAAACTATATTGCCTTTAAAGTCTTGTTTAACATCTGGATAATTTAGTGTTTCTTTATTTATACCTCTAAGCTTTAAATATTGTTCTACCTTATCTTTATTTTGGTTTTTCTCTAACATAGGATATTTATAAGCCTTTTTATGCTGAGTTACCTGCTCAAATTCAAAATCATAATTTTCACATACTTCTTTAAATAACCTTTCACATGCTTGAATAAAATTAAGTCCTTCACACTGCATGTAATAATCTATTATATCGAATGTTATGTTACATCCAAAACACTTAAAATAGTTGCCTTTTTTATTCCATATAAAAGAAGAGTTTTTTTCGTGATGCATAGGACAACATCCTTTTAATTTACTTCTATCCCACTTTTGTATTTTCATTCCTTTTGCTATTATTTGCGCTGCTTCAACTCCTAATTTTTCTTTTGCTTTAGATATTAATTCATTAGGTATTGTCATTATAATTCCTCCTAGCTATCTATTCCTTCCCATTTATTTTCTTTTACTGATGTTTCTTTATTATCATATTTACCTTCAATAATATTCTTCATATGCTCTTGTTCTATAATCCAACCAAAATAACAATCTTTCCACTTTCCATTACGTCCGCTTAAAAAATCACTTTCATTTACTCGTTCAAATAACTCTTTGAAAAATTCTAAATTGGGATGCTCTTTCCATATATCATTTATACAAAACCACCTGTGATTTGTAATGTAATCAACATTAGGTAAAGTACTACATATAGAATTATATAACGCCTTTATATCTTCATATGGAATCTCCTCTACTGATAAAATCTCTTCTTCTCTGCTTTCCTTTTTTATTTTTTTCTTTTCTATACTTTGTGTAATTTCAGCATTAATTTCTGTTTCTGAAATATCCATCATATCATTTGTTTGAGAATCTCCCCCCTTGCTCTCTTCATAATGAAGTCTATTTGCTCTGCTTTTATTTTCTACTGGTTCTGTTCTAATCTTTATTGCATTACTAGTTAAAACCTTTCTTTCTTCATATAATGCTTCATCAAATAATCCTAATTGTAGGCATTTTCTCAAAATTTCATTAAACCTCTTTTCATTTATTTTAAATTCTTCTAATAATATTAAAATTGTATCATTATCTGAAATATCCAATTCATAAGCTTTAGTTCTGTATATAATCTCAAGCATAATAAAATAAAAAGTATATCCATCATTACCATAAGTAGCTCTTAACTTTCTTAGCTTAAGATCATTTCTAGCGTCTGTATCATGTGGAAAATAGTCCATTCCTTGTTTAATAGGTCTAGCCATACTCAATTACCTCTTTTTAAATCTTTTTTTAATAGTTCTTCCAAAGCCTCTTCTGGTACAATAATTCTTTTTTTACCTAGCTTTACTACAGGTATTACTCCTTTTGCTGCTAAATCATAAGCTAATGATTTACTAATTCCTAGTAATTCTGCCACTTCTACTAAACTGTACGCTTTTCGTTTCATATTGTCACTTCCTTTATTTATTATTTAAGTACATTTATTACATTATCAATCATATACTTTATTAAAACCCTTTACCAATCAAAAACGGTCACCAAACGGTAATTTTTCATGAAAGGATGTAAATAAATGAAAAAACGTAATTATATCAAATGTCATTTTAAAAACAGAATATATGATAAAGGATTTGAATGGATTGATTGTGGAAATATTTACTTAAATACTATATTTCTCCCTCCTGTTAAAAAAAGCAATTGTTTAATTATAAATAGCAAGTATAGTAAAGAACATATAATATATCCTCTAGATATGAATCATAGTTTATTTAGAGATTTCTCGGAATTATATCCTACGCTAAATAATATCAAAGAATTTGCTGAAAAATACGGTAATATAATAGATGAAGAAATTGAACCTATTTTACAGTGCAAAACAAATCAATCAAATACTAGCGGAAGTTATTTGGAATTTTGGCAAAAGAATATTATAGATATGTATATTTGTGTATTTTTAATGGATAAGGTTCTTAATCAAGATTATAATTTCTTAGATTCGCTTATAGAATACACAAAAAACTCAATAGAAGTCTTATTTCCTATTGAGTTTTTACCTAAATGGTATGAATCATTTTTTACTGAGAATAAACTATTTCCTAAAAGTAAGTGTGAAGACATTATATTAAGAACATCCTTTATACCAGTTAAAAAGCATAATAAATATTATCGTTCTATATTATTTGTAAAAAAAGATCAGAATCCAGCACTTTTCTATATTTTAGAAAAAGAATTAGAAAATACAAATAGTGTTGATATTGTTAAACAAGCTATTATTAATGAACTACATCAGCAAAAAAAAGAAGTTAAATATCTTGCAACTCGTACAGCTGAAGGCATACAACATGAAAATTATATAGTCCCTGAGAATTTAATCAGTGGAATGTATCATCAACTTTGTAATCATTTATTAGGCAATCAAAATCTACGTCAATGTCCATATTGTAAAAATTGGTTTAACTCCATCAGGAAAAACCAAATTTATTGTCCCAAAAAAATTACAGTACTTGATGAAAAACTAGGTAGACATATCTCGATCCCATCAGGTAAAAATTGCAAACAATATGCTAATAAAGCAAAAAAAGCTAAAGTTATTCATTTGTATAAAACAGGAATGAGTGTAAATCAAATTGCTGATAAATTAGAAACAAGGGTTTCACAAATAAATAAGTGGGTAAATGAATTGAAAAAGTATTAAATAACGTAAAAAGTATTCTCTATTTTTGAGAATACTTTTTAGGTTATTTATAATTATCTTTATTTTCTTAACAATTCTTCTAATCATGCTATTCATTTTTTATTTAATTTGTTACTAACTCTGAATTATTAATGCTGAAATTTCTAATTATCTGCTAAACAAAATAATTACCAATCAAGAATACAAATTAATCAACAATATATAGGAAAATTTTTCAAAAACTTTAATTGAATAAATAATATACAAATAGATTTTTACCTATATAATAATGTCAGTGATGTTGTTAAGACTAATTTAGCTGTTAATCATTAGATACTGCTAAAATACAATTCATTAATTAAAAATTATAATTTATTAACAATTTATTTATAAATTCTTTTCTTGGCTTTTTAACCTCTAATATATGTTGCTTTGATTTAATAACATATAAAATATCTCCATTTTTAAATATTTATTAAAATTTCATAATACGTTGTCCATTCTTAAATATACTAATAGGACCATCTTCAGAAATTACAATTCCTACACACTTCTGTTTCTCAGTAAAATTTTTCATAGAATTATGCCTTGCACCACCAACAGAAGAATTTTCACTCTTTGTAAATGGTAAAATTGTAGATATTAGGAATGGGTGCAGTAAGTTATTAAAAATAATTGCTCCATCCGGTTTAATTAAATTATTTAATAATTCTATATCATATGGTATTAAGTTATCATCTTGAAAAATATCATCAGGATATTTAATTTTTACACTCTTAACTAACTGTTCTTCAATTTTGATATCAAAATCTCCTACTACTATTGATGTCCCATGCTTTTTCAAAGCTAAACTTAATATCCAATCTACAAAAACAGATAAGCTCTTTTCTTTTATATCAGCACACTCATTTTTTAAGAAATCTGAAATATAATTTTTTATAAATTTATCATCTTTTAATATAGGTTTATTATCTATTATTTGTAATAAAATTTTATTTTTATCATTTCTTCCTTCCAAAAACACAATTTTTCCAGTACCTTGAATTGAAACAATTAATGGTCGTTTACTAAATGTTTTGCCTTTAGATAAGGGTTCTAATGCTACCTCTTGAATTTTCTCTTTAGTAATAAAAATATGGGTAACAATATTATTAGTAACATTAAAAAATATGTTTTGACCATTTGTAATCTCTAAAAATTGTTTAAGTTTATTAAAATTAGCAAATTCAAATTCTGTTTCAATTTCTATAACTTTTTTACTATTCATTTGTATCTGTTCAACTGAATCATGAAATATGAATCCAGTATATATTTCTTTATTTTCAATCTTCCGTGTTGCTAATTCTTTTGAAAACTCATAAATTTTATTTATGATATCCATATTATACCGTATTCTTTTAGGTACTAAACTAAACTTCTTTTCATATTCTTCGTTATAGTAATTAAATAAACTATAAATATATTCTATTACAATAGTATCTTTCAAGTTGTTTATTAATGCATCTGATATTAATAATAAGTTTTGAGATACTGCAATGTTATTTGTAGACGTATATTCTAAGTTACTTGAAATAACTTTACCAAACATTTGTACATACTCTTTTATAACATCTAAAAATATTTTTATATGCTTAGCATCTTTTGAAGCTGGAATATTTTCTATGTAATATTCATGTATTTCATCGAAAATCTTTACTCCAAAATGATATTCAGTAAAAATATTGTCATTTTTAAATTGACTCGAATAACTTACTACATTTTCGTCTTCATCTTGTTTTATCTTATGACTTACTTTGATTTGTGAATCACCAAAAGAGTCTTCTATAAATTTAATTATTGAACTGATTAACAATTTATTAATTAATATCAATTGTGCTTTCCCTAAAGGCAAATTTAATTCCTCTTCTGACAGTTCTTTTTTATCTCGTCTCCACGAATTATAAAAAAATGAATTCTCCATTACTCATCCCTCATTAACTGTATTTTTAATTCAGTAAACTCATACATCTTGTCCTTTCTTAATTTTCAACTCTTTGCTTAATCGAACTTAATCCTTCTATTATCTATTTTTTCGTAACAATCAAATTTTTTCCACTTAATTTTATTACTTTTCTTCCTTTTCAAATCGCTATATTGCTTTATAAATACAATATCATGGCACTCATAATATTTCCTAAGAACTATTGCTTCATTAGTTTCTATATCCATACCTTTCAAACTAAACCTAAAACGATACTTTTGGTTATCAAAATTTATATCATTTACTATTTTAGCAATATTCCGCTTTTTGTACATATCCACATCAAACTCAATCATATCATAAAATAATTCATACTTCTGTTCAATTGGATCTATGTGATTTATACACAAATTTTGTGAATCTAGTACTTCTAATTTAATTGAAACGTCATATAATCCTCCACCCTTATTACCTAGTCTAATTCCTAAAACATATTTGCCCATCCACTTATTACTTTCATTGAATTTTACACATAATTTTTTTGAAATTAAAATATCATTAGTACGTTTAATCATAATTGCTATTAAAACGCTTGTAAAATACGCCATGCTCATCGCTCCTGCGAATCCATGTATAATAACAATAATTTTACCTAAATCAGTCTGTGGTGATATATCCCCATAACCTATTGTAAGCATAGTTATAGTACTAAAATAGAAAATATCTATAGGCGAAAGACTCTCATTTTGTGAAGGATTTATAGGATATCGTACAATATCATTATTTAAATCAATCTCTAAAGTATTTATTGTTTCTGTATTCGGATTAATAATGCAATCTGTATAATAGTAAATGAAAGAAAAAAATATATTAATAGCTAAAAATATTAAGAATACAAATATAAATGTTCGAACAATTTCTCTACCTTTACTCATAACCCTTTCTTCTCCTAATTAATAACCTATCTAATTTATTTATCTGGAAATAATCCTGATTTCACATATTTGTCATTACTAAAAAAAGATATGTAATTGATTTTTTCTTTAATTTCTAAAGGAGGTTCAATATTTTCAGCAACAATTATCTGACTATCCCCCTTCACATTAGCTAATATATTCCAAAATTTATTTTTAATCGAATCTCCAAATTCACATTGTTGTTGAAAAGGTGTATCCAATATTAATAATCCAGGATGATATAAATTTTTTTCCCTAGAATATTCTAATATTGCATACAAAAAAATAGAATTTAAAATAGCTCTATATCCTTTTCCAAAAGATTCTTTTTCTTTTTCCGAGATTCGAATATCTAATGTATTTTCATTAATTTGTATATTTGTTGATTCATTAGATTTATTAATCTTTATATCATTAAACTTCCATTTAATTAATTCTTCTAATTCTTCTAATTGTTTTATGATTTCATAATTCTTTTTTTCATTATCTTTTACAATACTATCTTCATATTTACTTAACTGTTTAACTTCTTGGAATAATCTAAGTTTAACTCTTAATAAATCTTTTAAACTGTTTTCTTTAAACTGTTTTTCCAAAAATATATTTTCTAAATTATTTATTTCATTCTGCTTAAATTTAATTGTATCTAGTTTTTCGTTTAATCTTATTTTTTGTGGATTTAATTCATTTTGTAACTCTAATTCAATATCTTCAATCTGTTTTGTTAATTTTTTGATTTCAGTCTGTTTTAAAGATAATTCATTTTCTAATTTACTTCGCGTTAAGTTAAGTTCCTTAATTTGATTGTTTAGTTTACTTATTTCTAATTTACATATATCCTCTAATTTTTTGTGTTTTTCTATTGAATTACATGTTTGTTTAATAAATATATTTAATTCACAATTATTGGTTATTTGTGTGCTACAATCACTTAACTGATCTATATAATATGTACCCTCTGCAATAAACTCTAATCTTTCCAAATCACTTAAATAATTCTCTTTTAACATTGAAAATCTGACCAATAAACCTTTAATATTAATAATCTCTTTTTCAATAATTTCTTTGTTTCCTAATATACTATTTTTGGCTTCCATCTTTTTAGATATTACTCTATTAGTTTTTTCAATTATTTTTTTTGCATTTTCAATTTTATTATTCACTTCATCTGATTGTTCAATAGCTTTTCTTAATCTTGAAATATCTTCTTCGGTTTCTCTTATCTGAAATTTTATTAAATCTAATTGATAATTTAGTTTCACTTTTTTTTCTTTACTATTCGGTATAATTAATCGTGCATCTTCTTTACCTGATAATATTGTATTAAAAATTGATTTTTCAACACTTTTGTTAAAATACATACCTGAAAAAATTGGAGATATTTCTGTAGTTATTCTCATTTCATCTAACATAATCAAATTCATGTAATTTCTAAAAGTTAAAGTTTGTATACCGCCCTTATTATTTTTTCTAATTTTGCTTATCTTTATATTACTAAATTCTAATAAAAATTTTGACAACTCTATTAACTTAAATTTTTTATAGTAATTCCCTTTTTCAATTTTTTCAATTTTACAATCATAAATATAAATACTTTTATCTATTAAACTTCTTACTAAGCTTATTACAATTCCATCATAATTTTCTAACTGAAGATAAATATGTGAATAACCTAAATTCTCTTTAATATATTTAGGTTCCTTACGGCTCCCAAACATGTAATTTATACATTGTAATATATACGTTTTACCAGTATTGGATGGTCCAGAAATAACATTCAATCCTTTACTAAATTTCAAGACTACATCTTGTCTATGTTTTCCTTTAATACTTAGTTGTTTAATAAAAAAACCACAAGGTTGCATTTCTTTATCACCTACTTTTATGTTTTAAATTTATTCTTTCATGGGGATAAACCCATATTCGCCATCATCAAATATTTTGGTATATTCTATATAATTAATTTTATCAATAATATCTTTTTTAGGTTCTTTGTTCTCAAATATGATTATTTGCAAATCGGAATCTATTTGGGATAAATTTTCAAAGAAGGCATCATTAATTGATAAATTAATTTTTTCAATTTCCCCTTCAATAATTTCTTCGTTCTTTTTATCTTTAAAAGTCGTTAAAGGAGAGTCTAATATTACAAATCCGGGATGAGTTAAGTCATTTTTATATGTATATTTCATTAATGCTATAATAAAAGCAGAATTTAATACTGCCCTATAACCTTTTCCAAATGAGTTTTTATATTTCCCTGAAATTATAAGATCATTATTTTTTCTATCAAATGCAACATATGGAGCATCATCATAATTCCACTTTTCTAATAATTGCTTTACTTCCTCACAAAAATCTTCATATTGTCTATCAGATATTTGACTATCATACTTCTCTTTTTTAGGTTTTTTAGATAATAACTCTAGTAATTGTGTTTGCTTTTTTTTAAGTCTTTCAATTCTATTAAGTTCTTCTTTGGTCTTCTGTATATGTTCCTTATATTTTATTACTTCAAATAATTTTTCTTCTTCTTCATCAATTTTAGGGGTAAGTTCATTTAAAATAGATTCATCAATTGACTTTATTTCTTTGTTATTTTCTTGATTCATTAGATTGTTTTTATTTAAGTCACATACCAATAATTCAATTGTTTTATTCAAATCTTTTGTTTGTCTTGTTATTTTTTCGCTCTCATATAAACATGCTGCTTCAATGTCATTTTGATTATTTTCAAAATTATCTTTATAAAATTGAATATTTTGATCTATTATTATGTTATTACATAATGGACATTGAGAATTTGTTAATTGAGATGTATAAAAATTTGCTTCTACAACAAATTCTAGCCTTTTTAAATCTGATAAATAATTATCTTTTAATTGTGAAAATTTATATATCCTTTCATTAAATAAATTTATTTTATCTTTAATCACTGTATTGATTTCCCAAATCTTTTTCTTAAGATTCATTTTTTCTTCTATTAGCTCTTTATTAAATTCAATGCCTTGTGATAATTCTTTGATTCTTCTATCAATAACTTCCTCATTCAAATATTTTTGAGGAACATGATTTTTATTATCTTCAATATTATCTTTGTATTCTTGAATTAATGTCCTGATTAATTCCACTTGTCCCTCAATCTTTGATTTATAAAGTAATTTATCATCAACTAATTGACAATCGCTATCATCTTTACCTGTAATTATTGCTTTAAAAGAATTAAATTCTGAAGTCTTGGAGATAACTTGTCCAGAATGTATGGGTGAATGTTCTGAAATTATTCTTGTTTCATCTAACATTGTTAATTGAACTATATTCCTAAAGGTAAAACTTTTTGTATTACCTTTATCATTTGTCCTTACCCTCCATCCTTCTATATCAATATAGTCAAGAAGTTCTGTAGATATACTATCTTTATCTTTTGTATGTTTCGCCATTAATTCACTAGAATTTATCTTGTTACATATTTTATTCATTTCGCATTCGTACAAATATACTTTATTTTTTCCTATTTCTCTTTCAAAAGTAGCAATTTTCCCATCACTTGTACCAATTTCTAAATAAATTGTTTTATATCCTATACTTTCATCAATAGCTTTAGGTATTTTTTGCCCACCAAACATATAATTAATACATTGATATACATATGTCTTTCCTGTATTTGAAGGTCCAGTTATAATGTTTAAACCCTTACAAAATTCTATTACCGCATCTTTTTTACCTTCACCCTTTAAGCATAATTTTCTAATGCAAAATCTTAATTCACTCACTTCTTTCACCTTCCAAATAATTATGATCAGTAAATACTTCGCACCATTTATCTAAGTTATTCATCATATATTCGTTCAATTCATTATCTGTATATTCTCCAAACTTTTCAATTACTAACTTAGCTGTATTAATAATTTCTTTCATATATTCTGATTTAAAGTAATCTAAAAATTTACAAGATATTTTTGTGCAATGATATGTTATTCCTTTTTGGCTAAATTTAACTGAAACTAATTGTTTTTTACACATTAATAATAATCCACTAGCCAAAGCTTCTCTTTTAACCAATATTTCATTTACCCTATGAGGGGTATTAGAATGTATGCTTTTATACCTTTTATCAATATCACCAAAATGAACTAAAAGATAATCATAATATATTAATCTTTGTAGATCACAATCCATCCCATTCATTTCAACTAATAATGCTACACACCTTAATCCAATTTCTAATGGCGTATTAAATAAATACGTTTCTGGATTTAATTCTATATTACTCATTTTTCACCCACCCTAACTTATCATGATTAGCTAATTGATGACATATTCCTGCTCGTACTTGAAAACTTAAGTAATCTTGAAATAGTTTAAAATTCAATGTCAAATTCAGTGCCTTTTCAACTGTTTCTCTTACACACTTATAACCATCCTCATAGTCCTTTGACGCAGTTTCTTTTACTCCTAATAATACTTCATATTGCAATTTTTCAAATGGCTCATTTTTAGTTAACTCATCTCTTGCAAATCTTCTTAATGTTTCCGCATTATAAAAATTCACTCGTTGTTCAAAAAAATGATTATATAATTCATTATATTTTTCTAACATGCTAATATTAGTTACATTTTTTTTATAACGTGGATATGTATAAGTTGAATATGCACAAAATAATTTTTGAATGTATTTTGAATTTTCTTCCTCATTAGTAACTTTATCTGGAATATCCTCTATATGTAACTCTGTCTTTTTTAATCCTCCTCCAAATCTAAATTTAAACCATTTAGTTTTATAATATTCATCTTTAATTTCATAAGGTGATTTATATTCAAAAAAATTAAAATCAATATTTTGTATGTACATTTCTAATTTTTCATTTAAATCACAAAACCCCTCTTCACGAAATTCATTCCAATTATCAATTAAATTTTTTCTAAGATAATCTTCATCTTCAATTTCTGCTTTAAATTCATTTGATAAACATGTAGATGGAATAAAATAAAATTTTTTAGGTAATTCAATTCTTTTAATAAACGAATAGTTTATCAATCTACATAACGTAATCCAAAAATCATTTTCCAATTTATTTAATTTTAGTTTTGTACAATGATAATACTCCCAGTCATTACTTTTAAATGAAATCTGATTTAAGAATGCTACTAACTCAATATTATTATTATTATTATTGTTCCACTGTTTTATTTGAGCATATTGATTAGTTAAGTACCCCTCAACCCACTCAAAGATTATATTTTTAAATTGTTTAGTTTCAAATGCTTCTAATATTACTCTGATATCATCACACTCCTGAAAGATTTTACTATTATCTTCAGGGGGTTCAGGTGTCTTTGGATCAAATAGTTCATTTAAATTCATGTTATCACCTCTTTTATTTATTAAATTTAATTTAGTTACTAAATTTATAATATTCATCACAACTATTTATGTATAATCTATTTTAAATAAACTTCCATCATAATATAAAAATTTATCACATCATAAGTTATTATACCAAATTTAAAATCTAATTGTTAAGTATTGTATAAAACAACAAAAGCTACCTGAAGCTAGATAACTTTTATTTAATGAAAGTACTTTGAATTTGATTAATTTATATTTTAAGATTTAATATATCATTAACCTACTTAGTTTTTAAATATTTATCAAAAAAGCAAATCACTCTCTTTGTTTACTTTTTGTTAATCTCCCGCGGGATAATAGTGAGAATCCTTATGAACGAACTTGCATTGAACATATTATTTTTCCTCGCGCAAATAAGTGATACTTGGACACTGTAATATTAAATATGTTAAAATTCACTTTTTGCCCATTTAAAAATGCATTCTTCAAGTTTATCACAGCTACCTTTTATTGAGTTATACCAATGTTTTGATTCATCCCCCGGCAAACATGTTACAGCTGCAATAAACGCCCTTCTTTCCCAGTCTGATAATCTTGAGATGCTACGTTTTTGGGCTTTGAACCAATAGTGAGCTTTTGCCTTTCCTAAAGCAAGTATCAATTGTGTCCTTGAATATTCATCTTGATACTGATTATAAAGTTGAACATATTTGCTTTTATTATTCCACTCCTTATCACTGGCAAATAAATTAAAAACCCAGTCAAGATGATACTCTAGGTGACCTACTATTGAACTATCCAAAAGTTCAATTATCTGTGCACCGTATTTACTTTTTTCTTCTGGTGTTAATACGTCCAAATCATTTATGTAGATAAAAATACTTTTAAATACTGTATAAAGCTTATCTATATTATCTATACATATTTCAAGAGCATCAGGGTTGTTCAACTTTCCTAATCTATGAAGAACAAACGAAACTAAACTTGAATCAATTTCTTCATTAGATACTTGCTCCTTTAAAATATCAATAAGATTCAATTCATCTATTTCCTTTTGTACTTCAGCTGGTACTTCTTTATGAACAATAGCAGAATAACTATCAACACCTAGTTCTTTAAGTATTTCTTCAAATTTTTCAGATAAGTTATTCAATGTACGTTTGTCTTCTGATGTTAAATATTTCTCTCTGAACTCACTTTCAGTCAATATCTTAGTCTTGTGTTGCTGCAAAGTTAATCCATGGTTTTCAAATAAAATTTTGGCTAATAAGGAAAGATGCTCATAAGCTTCTTTCTCTGATGTACAAAACAGACGAAAATCATCAACATATCTACAATGAGTGACTCCTTCACTTATCAGTGCTCTATCTACATCATCTATTGCTAATTCAGCTAAAAGTCTAGTGGCTGAAGGTCCAACTGGAATTCCATAGGAAACACTATAATTCCAACCACTCAACATTTTTACAATTTTCTTAACATGATTATTTTTATTGGTACATTCCTTAAGTGCATTTTCTAAAGGATGTGAATATAACCTAGGAAAAAAATCTGCAATATCAGCAACAACGACATAAACATCATCTGAACATGAAAGGCTTGTTGCAAAAAGCAAATCATCACTTCTGTTTTGGAACTCTAACCATCCCACATCCGGGTCATACATAGCCCCATCTCTATCTGATAGAAATCTATTCGAAAATGCAACCTTTTCTTCTTTTGGAATTCTATACGTTTCAATATCATTTCCAATTTCATAAACTAAGCTTGTAAATATAATACAATCTAAAGGGTCAAATTGAGTGGCTATCCTGAATCCATATTTATGCTTTGGTGTGAGAGTCTTTCTAAAAGTACGCATATTCCATTCCAAAATATTTATATTACTAAGATAATCTTTTAAATCACTATCCCATGCATGTCGAATTGCTCTATATTCAAATGGAACTGGAAATATATCTGTATCTCCAAATCTTTCAATATGTTTTAAAGTCCAGTCCAAGGACCCACTTTTAAGTTTTAACATAACATTCACCTCGATTTTTAATATACTATAACGCTTTGTCAGATTACAAAGTTTGCTTTACCTGAAAGTTACGCCTATTTGACTAATCAAATTTCACAACTACATGTTATATGATTTAATGTATCTGAACTTAGTTACAGAGCTACTATAACCCGGAGCTCTGTAATCATTTAGTACTTTTTTTACATCGTTGAACAAATACACTCCTCCTGAACAAATCCGTTCATATCTCCAACAATCAATAAAGGCATTCTTTTTATACAATGTTAAAATTCACACACCATACCATGCTCTTAAAAGCTCTCATCTGTCATAATATCTACCGGATATCCAATTAGAAAACTCAAATTTAGTGCTTCTGCCAAATTAATAATTTCTATCGCTTTGTTATAACTTACGTTTTGAACATGAATAGATTTATTACATATTCAAATATCTGATTCAAAGCTTATACTTGCATACTATAAAATGACCTATTCCTATTGGCTGTTAACTAATAATATATTTTAATTATATTTTTCTTTTAAATCCACTACCAATATATTATACCAAATAATGTAACATTTTGTAACTATTTGCGTAAAAAATAAAAGTTACCTATAACAGATAACTTTCATTCCATTAATATATACTTTTATGTACTTTCTCACACAACCACCATTCACCTCATGGCCTATATCGTCTACAACGGGGTATTGTTATTTTATGTTTACTGATAGCAAAACAAAATGCAAACCACACTCTATGTTTACATTTTATTGATATCTCCGGAGAACTTAGTGAGAGAATTCAGGAAGGAACTTACTATTTTCACTGTATGATTTAGATAATAAACGAGCATCTACAAATTTAATTATAGATGCTCTTTATTGTACTTAAATATTACATTTCATAAAACACGATGTACCTCTATGACTGCAAATCACTTTATTAATTCCGTTTAAACTCAATTTCTAAATTATCATATATACCCTTCTTACAGTCTGATACTATGTTTGAAATTTAAAATCTAACTAGTAATCTATCATGAGATAATTTTGAACCAAAGTAATTGATTATTAATTTCCAATTAGTTTTTTTGCTTTTTATTATTTAATTTACTTTTCTAAAAACGCTATTATATTCATAATAAAAATATACTTAGCATCTCTTTAAGGTTTTTATTTTTATTTTCCGTGTATATTTTTTCTTGTACTATTTGTGCATATATTTCAAATAAAACATGATTTACAATTTCATTTTTTGAAACACCGTAGTTATCATTCAAATTTATATCAAATTCATTAATATTTTCAGAAATAAAACTCAATTTAAATTCATTATTATACATTTGCTTTTTTATCGCTTCATATGAATTTTCAACTATATTCTTTATTTTAATATACTCTTGCACACTATCACCCCTTGAATCAATAGTATTATTTTAATTATACCAGAACACAAAAATAGCTATGAGATTTTTTATAAAATAATCTCATAGCTTTTATATATTCTAGTATTACTATATTTTATAATTCTTAACTAACTTTCAATAATACTAGTCTAAGCTAGAACACTCTAAAACTAGCAGCATTCAGTTGTATACCTATTTACCTTTCTAAAGGTTTAGTATCCTTTTATAACTCTCATGTTGAAATTTATTTCTCCATAAAATCTTTATACTCTCTTAATGCATTTTTTGTTATCTCATTGATATTTAATATTGGATAACTAGCTTTACAATATCCAATAAATTCCACCAACTTTGTTTTTAAGATATAGTGGGCTTTCAAAATCTCCATTTCAATGTTATCATCATTTGGTCTTATTCTACATATATTACCTGACGTATTTGCATATTTGCCAAAACTAAGACATTTGTCAAATGCACTGTAAAATTCCTCCACCTTTTTTTTGAGCTCCTGGTCATAAACATAATACATAGAAGAATTTATTAATGCTTTTATTCCTTCATAATAATAAAAGATATCAGTATAAAAACTTAAAGATTCTTCAACCTTTGAACAAAACCTATCTATCTCAGGAATGTAAATTCTGCTAAAAATATCAAATATCAATTTTTTATCATTTTCTAACATAAAATCTTGTGGTGAATTCTCCTCAACATTTTTATGTTTTTTATTAAACATAATTGATTCTAATGCATCTTTAAGACTATTTGTTAATTCATTAAATGCCATTTTACTTTTATGTGAATCACCATTAAAAGTATATGTTAATATTCTATGTCCCCTTATATCAAAAGGAATATCATTATCTATATCTCCATATTCCTTATTAAATACTAGAATAACATTCTCCCAACCAACACATGATACTCCAAACCCTAATTCATATGCCACGTTTGGATTAATGCATTTTTTACTATTATCTTTAGAGTTTATTATTGAAATATCATATACCAAAATTTGACTTTCTTTAATCTTATTAAGAATAGTTTGTACAATATTTACAGCTCCAGATGTATCTTTTGTATCTCTATCCACCGGTATAACTACTCCTGGATTTTCTGATTCGATTTTTGAAACAGCTGCATTTAAAGCTTTTTGAATAAAGTTACAGTTTATTTTTTTATCTATATCACTTTGCCAAGAATAAAATATCTTCAATATAATCACCTTCCTCAAGTTAAATTAGAATAATATCCATTGTGTCAAATAATATTATACCAAATCATGTAATATTTTGTCACTATTTACACAATAAAATTAAAAGTTACCTCTTACCAGATAACTTTCATTCCATTAACATATATTTATGTACTTCACACACAACCACCATTCACCTATGACCTATATCGTCTACAACGGGGTATCCTTATTAGTCAGTCAATAAGTACTACTCCTTTACTCTTTTAATTCCCCAAAATATTATTTAGGTGCTTGTATATATATAAATTACCTCTGTTTTATAACCTTATTAATAGCTTGTTCATAATCTTTATAGTAACTATCATACTTACTAATATTATCTTCAAAAGAATTTACTACATCCCTTAAATCAAAATGAATATGCTTTTCTGCTAAATAATAAGCATCATCAAAACAGTATAACCCATAATATTCTTTTTCCAATGAAAATCCTGTATGTATAAGTAGCCTTTCTGTACATCTAATTGCATGTTTAATATCAATTTCTTTTTGTATATATTTTTTACTAATGAGTGATAATGCAACTTTAAGAACATATTCATTATCAACAGTACCATGATATTCCCAAAGCTTATCTTCTATATCATCAATTTTGGCTTTAGACATCATAGCTACTTCAATTATCTCATATGGTGAATTATCTAACTCCTCAATAACTTTATCAAAAAACTCTATTGTTTCTTTAATAGTAAATATCCCACAGCCAATCCCAAACTTATAAACTGCACTAAGTAATTGTAATGAATTCATTCTTAATATCCTCACTTATTAAAATTATATATATTAAATCTTTAGAATTGTTTATTTTAGTTATCTTTTTTATTTCGTTAAATAAAAAAAATTTAATTCTAAAACAAAGATTTTTTTCTGTACTATTTATACAAACTTTCTAAGTATTCCTCTTCTTCTAAACTCTTCATATTCCAATTAAAATCTATACAAGTAATATTTATATTACAGTCACCATATATATCAATTTGCCATACAGAATCTGAATCTTTGCATGCACTAAGATCTATATTATTTAGCTCCTCAATACTTTTTTTAATAACCTTGGTATCAAGTACAAGAAGGCTATGTGCCTCTGCTCCGTCTGAATCAATCTCTTTGCTTATCCCAAAATTTATAACACGTTTACAGATAAAAATGACTTTCCAATACTTTTCTTTAACCTTTCCATACACTGTAAAATCTAAAATGATATCATTAAAATTTTCTGAGACTTTCACTTTTAAATTAGCATTATCTAAATATTCACTTGTAATATTATCAATAGATATTTCTTTCATATTCGTCTCTCCCAATAAATCTTAATATTTTGCATCCCAAGGCAAAGTTTCCCACCTACAAGTTCGAGCTATAACTAAAGCATCTGATAACTTCTTACATGTAAATTCTGTAGAAATATTTTCATATAATTTTTCATATTTATTTGGAATAATCGCTAAATCAAATTCATATAAATCTTTACTATTGTTACTATGAATTGTATCTAAAGCCCTACCATCTTGGGCTTCATCTGTAAAGTAAATTCCTGTTTCTTTAAAATAATCCCAAAATTTATTTAATGATTTCCAGATAATTTGTCCAATTTCTTTAGTAAGCTTATTTGTTCTGGAATATTCAATTTCATCAGTATGAAATAGCAACTCTATTTTCACAACATAATAAAACTCTTCAGGTAAAAAGCCTGATATTAATGGACATATTTGTAATTCAATGTCTGTATTTAAACAATTAATTTTCTGTGGTTTAAAATTACATCCTGTATAAACAAATCCATTATCTTCAACCTTCCAAGAAATGTCTTTAATCCAATTGTCTAATAGATTTTTATTAATTCCAAATTCTAAAAACAAATCACGTGCTTTAATCAGTACTTCATTAAACGTTTCTTCATTATATTTAATATAAGTTTGTATTTGTGAATATTCTGGCATAATACCACCCCTAATAAAATTAATGTTACAATTTACTTAATGGTCCTTTTGTTCTACTATTACCTCCTTATTATTAAATCTCACCATGATTGTTTATGACACACAATAAGAACATTATAACCTTACCTCAATCCCCTATTATATGTTATAGTAATCCTTAAACCCACTGACTACTTCCTCTTTATCAAATTCCTCACTTATATATTGTGTTATGAACCATTTGATTTTATCTAATCCTGGCTTATTTTCAATATATGATAATGTTGCATTATATCCAGCCCCACATAAAAATACCGTATCAACCATGCATCCAGTATCCATATTCAACATTTTGGCTTTCCAAATAAGTTCACAATCTTCAATATTCCCTATTGAAAATAATAGAAAACATAATATCCTCAAGCACTCATGACTTTCTGTACTTTCTTCATTCTCTATTTCTTTTATAAGCAATTATCTAATTTCGTCTCTACACTCTTCTTTAGGATGAACTCCATACTTGGCAATGAACAAATCTTCCCTGTGCATATATTTCCTCCGTATTTTTCTTATATATTTTTGTATATAACCCTCTTATTTAATTATTTAGAGATAATGAGAATTAACTTGAAATGTTCTTATGAGGGGTTTGAAAAAAACGTATATATTCATTTTCCAAATCTCTCAAATCTGGCAGTTCATCAAATTCAACATATTTATAAAAATTCTCAAAATCCCTTGCAACACCCTCAAACTCAATCCAATAAATATTATTACTTTCAAAAATACCAATATGTCCAAAACCATCTGTTGACTGTAAATTGACATGAATTTGATGAGCATGGGTTGACTCTATGATTTCTTCTATAATCACGTTCTGCATTTTCCACTCACCATTTTTACTAACTACCCATCTTTTAAAATCTTCAAATATTTTATCCAAATTGCACCTCACGATAATTATAAGACTTTAACTGTCGAACAAATTAATTCGTAATATCTTACTATTGTATTGATATTCTTCTATTTCCCTTTATCTAACACTATGAAAATATTGTACTTACTAACTTATAAAAACTATTTGCTTTCAATTAATGCAACAAACAGGTCGCTTTTACCACCTGGAATCTTATACATTCCTAGAGCATTTAGGTAGTTAACAGCCATAGCTACTACCTCATAAGCCATACTCTCATCGCATTCAAATCCTTGTTTCTCAAATACTCCATATCCAGTGAATTCCTTTAGTCCTTTTAATACTTCTCCATCCTTTCTTATTTCAATAGTAAAACTTTCATTAGCCCAGCTCCACATCCAAGTATTACTTTCTTGAGCCCAGGTTCCAACACATATAACCTTAAATTCTAATAAAACTTCATCATTGTTCTTGAACTGAAGTGTACTAGAAGTTTGGTCAAACCAATAACTATCATATAGCCCTATATTATAAGTATTAAATAACTTTTCCTGCTTATCTTCAAGTTCTTCATAACATCTATCAACAAATTCATCAAACTCTTTATCTGTCATTACAGCACCTTCTTTCTAAACTCTTATGTTAAGTAAATTAACAGTAATTTTATTCATGATATTTAAATGGAAAGTCTTCAATCAACTTATTAAATTTCTTTTCCCATTGGAAGAAATCTGCTATGGGTAGTTTTCCCCAAAATTGTAATCCTGACATTTCAAATGATACTGTTAAAAAATATTTATCTCCATTCTCTTCATTACCATACCAACAAGGGAAACATGTTTTATTTCCTAAATAACATGGCAAACTTTCATACACTTTTTCAAGAGCCTTAAAAGTTTCACTATCAAATTTCCATGTATCAACCATGTATACTCTTTCAAAATCTAATATATCATCAACAATATTATATCTATTGTTATAATAATACTCATCTTCTATAACTCTACCCATGACTATAGCCCCTTTATTAATTTATTTAATCTGTTTCAGCAATTTTAAATACTTCATTTACATATACTTCAAATTTATGACTATCTTCTTGCTTAATCTCATCTAATAAATTCAATACAATATGCTTTGTGTCTTCTTCTGTATTACATAGTGATTTTGAAAATGCTATCCTTGAAGGTTCATCATTTAATATTCTGTGATTTAAAATCTTAATCCATTCTTTTGCGGTATTCAACATATAAGGAGTAGCCTTAATAATTTGTTTCAATGTCTGTTCGCTTCCGAATTCAGCATCAAATGACTCAATCAAATGAACCAGTCCCCACATAACTTCATGATGTTCAGTTTTATCATCAAAGACTTTACACAATTCTGCTATATAATCAACATTTGACAAGTGATTAATTTCTCCTAAACTTTCTTCGAATTCATCTATTTCTTTATCATCTCTCATCAATCTATTTTTAAAGAGATTCTTAATAATGTTATCAATATTCATATTTTTACCTCCAGATAAATGCTTTAAAAATATTAAGTTATATAAGATTTAAACTCTATTATTCAACATATCCGACCTATTATAATTCCCATCCTTCAGGAGCTACATGATACTTCTCATATTCTTTAAATGCTCTATCTCCCCACTTTTGATGCCATAGATGTATTTTATATACGTAAGTTTCGCCTTCTCCCATTCTCCAAAACATATCCATTGGATGAATATTTGGATAAGCTAACCATTGTGGTAAAAAATATTCACCATCATAATCATCATAAGACTCTCTTAGCTTCATCAAAAGGATACCAAGCATATTCTTTCCTGTACCATCTCCTCCATCAGCCCAATATGAATCATTTCTAGTATGTTCAATTAAAATAGCATCACCTGTTGAAAGCAATATCTTTCTTAACTCTTCATCATTATCAAACTTTGCTTTTAATGCTTTATACATAATATGATCTTTAACTTCTTCCCAATCTTTACGTAATGGTCGAGTTCTATCTCTCCCCATTTTCGCTGCAACCATTGGTGTTTTTGCCTGATTTATTAAATCATAATGTTCTGTTCCTTCGAATTTCATCGCTTGAAAATAGTGCTCACTAGTTTTCCATATGTGTCCGTCTAATTCAAAGGTCGAAGCATAAAAATTAGAAAAGCACCCATATGGTTTATCTGTATTATAAAATTTAATTATCTTCTTCATATCTTAAACTCACCTCTTAAACTCTCATGAATTACTTATCTCAAATAAACGTGAACTATTCATGACACCTATTCGGTACCTATTTCAAACATATTTTATAATCGTTTCTAAATATCATTCCTATTGATACAATAATAAATGATTCAATAAAATTTATTCCTGGTAATGGAACTGCTATCATAATTAAAAAGACTCCTAATACTAAGTATTTAATACTTACCCTTTTTTCTATCTTAATGTATTTAGTTTTAACCGCATACCAATATGCCATAATAATACCAATTCTAAATCCTACTCCTACTATTACTCCAAATGAAACTCCTAATTCTCCAACTAACGTTAACTTTGGCATAAGTAATACTCCTTTTAATACAAGAGTTATAGAATATACAATTAATATCACACTACCAACTTTTCTTTTTAATGAATTTTTATTATAAGTCATTCTGCCTCCTATCTATATAACAAATTAAAAATATTCACTTTAACTAAAAAATAACCAACTTTATATAGTTTTTATTAAATCAAAGCATATTTTGTTATAATGTTATATGCTACTCATCTTTACCCTTTAAAAATTTTTTACTATTATCCGAAAATGTTATTATATAATCATCATTAATCTTTACAATTGAATCAATATCAGTTCTTCCAAATGATTCTTCTATCTTATTAATAAGATTTACGTCAACTTTCTTATATTCAACAACAATGCTATTTTGATTATAAGGCGCTGTATCGTTAATTGTATTAAATAAAAGCGCTACCATAAAAATACAAATATGGATTATAATTTCTTTGCTACATATATTTAATCTTTGAGTAAATTTCCTTAATATATCAATATTCTTTAGTTTATATGAGTTTAATTTCAACCCAAAATATACTATTAAGTACATTCCTGAAGTAGCTCCTATTGAACCTATAAAAAAACAAATATCAACAGCTCCTTGTTTATCAATATATACACTTGTAAATACCACCATATAAATAATAAAATAAATTATTTTATTATTGGTAAATTTAAAACTTTTTAAATAATTTCTCTCACTATTTTTCATAATTTACCTCCAAGTAAAATTGCGTATTAAAACCTATCTAAATTTATCAACTTACTTATTTACCATATTAGTACTTTAAATACCAATAATCAATAATAATAACAATATTTTCTTTATAAAATATTAGTAATAAAGGCTAACTCCTAATGCAACAAATATAAACTTCCTTTTTCTGCAACTATTCCTATGTTACTATTTTCATAAAAAATAAAAGCTACCTCTATCCAGATAACTTTCATTCCATTAATATATTAATTTATGTACTTCACACACAACCACCATTCACCTCATGACCTATATCGTCTACAACGGGGTCTCCTTATTCGCTGGCTCAACAAAAACATTATCTTTATTCAATTCGGGAATCTCTTCACAGATTTTACCGTAGTAATCTTTATTAGTTACCATATATATATTCTCAAGATCTACAACTTTCTTTATTCTGTCCACTGTGTTTCTTAAAAAACTCTTATTATTTATAATATCTAGAAATTGTTTAGGATTATCCTCACGTGATAATGGGTATAGTCTTGTGCCTTTTCCACCTGCTAATATAAGTGCATATAACAACTATGTCACTCCGAATTCTTGATTCAATTTATAATATGTTTATTTTTGTGATTAGTGAAAACTTTAAGATGTTTATTTTAAAAATATATACCAAATTTGGAGTATATACTAAAAATAAATGTTCTGATCTTTTTAAGTACTATATATTCTTATTAGCCTTCTCGAAGTATGTCTTACCATAAAAAATTACCCCTTAGATTTACCCCTCTGACTTATTCCCATATAAGCTCTACCCATTCTGGATGATCTATAAATTGATTTCTACAAGCATACATTGTCTCCTTTTCATATCACACTACTCCTTTTTTAATCTTCCTTAAACCCCTTTATTATTACGAGCTGCTGCAATAACTCCTGCACATGCTGTTCCATGAGGTCCAAAATTATTAGATGCATCACCATCATCATTATCAAAATCCCACCCTGGTTTAATATTAACCTTCAAATCCGGATGATTAATATCTACACCTGATGTTTTAATTCGCCATATATCACCTTTATCATCAATTGTATTTTTTGATTTTAATATATTAATATACATTTTTTATTTACATCTCCATTTTTAAGTACTACTAATCTTTCAGTTAATAAAAAAATAAAAGTTGCCTTAAAAAGATAACTTTTATTCATTAACATGTATTTATATGTACTTTCTCACACAACCACCATTCTCTTCCCCGTTGAATGCAGCAAATATTATCGGTCTTTTAGGTTTAATAGTAGTCAATAAAATTTTATTCGCTAAATTGTCTTTGTTTTTATTGAACTCTTCTTTATCTTTTATATAAACAATTTCGCCACTTACATTTCCCTTGAATCTTACTTCTGATTTATTAGTTTTTTCCTTTGTGGATGAATTACCCCCTCCCGCAAATAGCGACATTGACATTTCCACCGCACAAAATATACTTAATCCTTTTATCCTTTTATTCTTTTATTCATTTGTTTACCTCCACAATTTGATTCATGATAAAATTATTATATAAGATTAATTTATCTTAAATTTCTTCATTTTTTCTTAATTTTAGTCTGGAAACGATGAGTCGTTGTTTCTTACTTGAGGTGTATTCACATCAATTGGTGGTTTACCATCTGGGAATGGTGGATCTACTTTTTTAGCTGAGTGTTTTATAGTCGACTAGGCTGCTGATCTAAATTGATTCTGTAAATACATCTTCTCATGTACTTTAGGGTCTCGAACTTCAAAAGGTTTTTGATTCTTAAGTACTGAGAAGATGTATTTTATTATTTTATGCATAATTGCACCTATTCCTTGCTTTTTCTTTTTACCATTAAGATTTTCTTTGTAGTATTTACGCAATACGTTATTACTTGACTCTCCACTTTTGGTTTTTCCAATAGCTACTAGCGCCGCGTGATAAATAACTCTCCCACCAATGCCATGAATCGTTTCAAGCCGCTTCACATTATCAGCGAAAGTTTCAAGAGTGTCTTTTTCTTCAATTGATTTACCTGTATTTTCATTCTTGACAATTAAATTTTCAATTTCAGAGCAGATATTTTTGATTTGAACATCTAAGAGCTCAATCAAAGTTATTGTTGAAATTAATTTTGCAATCAATCCTTGTCAAGATATTCCTATGTATAGTGCATCTTTGCAAACATCAATTATTTTTTGATATTTAATCTCGCTTGCCTTTATTGATCTTCTACTTGTCTTTGATATAAGGTTTATCATATACTCTTTATCAGCATTTAACATTGTATCAGGGCTTGAGAACTCTTTTAAGATAGCTAAAGAAGCCTTACTTCCGATGTCAGAGAATACGTTGTTATAACCTGGGAAAATAACTCTAATATCTGCTGATAATTTCTTCTTGAAAACAGAGCGTGTGTCTATTAACTTGTAATATTCTCTGCAAAGAGATTTTATGCTAAAAATCTCAATATCAAACTCTGAAGAATACTTTATATCTTGAAATTTGCCTATCCTAGCAATAGAAATTGCATCATTTTTAACTTTTCTTATTCCGCTATTTTTTTTACTATTAGTTATAAGTGGATTAAATACAAAAGTATTAAATTTATTTTTTAGGAAGTTGAAGAGAGTTAGGTGGTATACACCAGTAGATTCCATGAAAATGGCGGTTTTCATGTTAAACTCGTCTTCGACTTTTTTATCTGTTCTGCCAAATAATCCATACCTTTTCTATCATGATTAATCCTAAATGGTTTCCTATATATATCACCATTAGGTGATAGAATAGATATTCCACTTCTATCAGCAAGTCTACAACCTTGTCTGTGACACGGGTAGTTTCAAAATGAAAACCCAACCAGCTAAACATAGAGTTCTCACTGATGGAACGATACTCTTTATTACGGGTATCAGTTACTCCTTAGAGTTCCTTCCCAGGGGCTCTACATCTATCTTCTATTCAGGAGATATTATACTATAATATTTAGCTATTGGGATTGTGTTTTTAAATTTAACTAGAAAACTAAGTTTAGATATAAAATAAACACCCTATCGTGTATAAATACTCAGAATAATACTGAAATGATTATATTTAATATTCGTTGAAATAATAGATAGTTTTCCATCAATATTTATAACTATAGTATACAAGGAGCTGTCTGAAAATTATTAATTAATCATTTTCAGACAGCTCCTTAGCTTTTTTATCTATAACTTAATTTTTAACTATTCAGAACCACTATAATTCAATTTTTGCTTATACCTAGATACCTCTTTTGAATAAAAAATTACCAATGGAATAATTATAATAACGCCGCAAGCTAAATACATATTAGATAAACCTATTATATTAGATAAAACTCCTAATAACATGGATCCCATCCCTATCCCAAGATCTTGAGCACTTAAAATAGTTGCATTTGCTGCACCTCTTCTATTATCATCTACACGATTAATAGCCATAGCAATAATACTTGGAACACATATACCATGTCCAATTCCCATAACTAATGCTGCGAAATAAAATAATATAGATCCTTTTGATATAAATAAAGATATAAAGCATAGCATAATACAAATAAATCCAATAGTCATACTCTTTACGGGTCCATTCTTATCAAAGCTTTTCCCAGCATAAGGTCTTACAGCGAAAAGCACTATTGAGTAAATTAAAAAGAATTTCCCTGGATCTTCAACTCCTATTTGTTTACCATAAATTATTATAAATGAAATTATAGCCGCATATACTAATGCAGTAAAAAACATAATAGCTGCTAACCAAATTACTTTTGGTTCAATAAAACTATTTATAGTAATCCCTTGACCCTTTTCTACTTTTTTATTAATATTTTCTTTATATTTAACTAAGGCTAAACAAATTAATCCAATTATAGCAAAAACACAACCTGAATTAAAAATAAATGAAAAATTACCATGTTTCATAATGCTTAAAGCAATACTTGGTCCAATTGCCATAGCCAAAGTTGAAGATAATCCATAATACCCCAAGCCTTCTCCTCTTTTCTCTGTTGGAGTTAAATCAGCTGCAATAGTTCCAAATCCAGTTGATGTAAATCCCCAGAAAAAACCTTGAATTGCTCTTAGAATAAACAATAAAAGAAAACTTGTTGCAAAATTATATAATACTAAACATACTAAATAAAAAACTAAAGATAAAATTACAATTTTCTTTCTACCTATATTATCGAGCATAAACCCACATAAGGGTCTAGTTATAACTGATACTATTGCAAAAACTCCTATAATATATCCAATGGAATTCTCATTTCCTTTTAAAACATCAGTAATATATAAAGGTAAAATACAAATCAGAAAATAATAGCTAATATATACTGAAAAATTTGCAAAAACTGTTAATATAAAATTCTTACTCCAAATAGAACTTGACTTATTCATTTCCATTTCTCCTTTATGCGAAATTACTTGTCACGACAAGTTTATGATTAAAAAAAAATTATTACTCCTCTAAATTAATAAATATATCATCAAGAACTCTTTTTAATGTTTCTATATCTTCTTGTTTTATATTTTTGAAAGCTTTATTTGAAATTTGTTTTGCAATAGGATTTAGTTTTAATTCCAACTCTTTTCCTTTTTGAGTTAAGAAAATTAAAGAAGTTCTAAGATCATTGGGATCCGACTGACGTTTAACTAATCCTTTTTTTTCAATTTTATTTAGTATTCTAGTAATAGTTGGTAAGTCTTTAGAAGTCTTATGTGCTAATTGCGTTTGAGATATTCCATCTTTTTCCCACAATCGAGTAAGTAACGACCATTGCTCTGTGGTAATATCATAAGTCTTAAAATCTTTTAATAATTCTCTTTTCCATTTTGATAATACTTTACTAATCTTAAATTCAATTGAATCTTGAAAAATATATTTCAATTAAATTCACCTCCAATTACTTGTCAAGACAATTATTGTCTTGATAAGTTTATCAGATTTTAACTATATCGTCAACTTATTTAATTCAATAACCCAAAATAGATATTTCTGACTCAATTTTCATCTAGTCATCACCGTTAAAAACTCACTTATATTTTGATAGCTATATAAGTGAGTTCCTAACATGGATTCCTACCAATTCTTTTATCATTTGCACAGTTTCAGGTATATTTATTCCATGTGGACATTTTTTCATACATGACATATCTGTGCACTTTTTGCATTGTTCAGCACTTTCATTTACGTTAAGGTCAAGTTTTCTAAGGGCCCAGTAATTCTTACCAAGGAAATAATAATTATACTGCCTGAAAATCACATGTATTTCAGTTCCATATATACATCTGCACCTTTGACATCTGTCGCATGGAATTGGCACAAAACTCTTTTCAAGGAGTGACATTACTTGTGAAAAGGAGGGAAGATTATAATTTTCAGGCTCTTTTAGCATTGCCTGTTCTACTTGTTCATAGGTTCCCAAACCTATTAATGCACTTGATATAGGGTATGAAAGCACACCAGCTATAAGTGTTTTAATGGAGAAGAAAGATGGTAGTATTCCTGCTGCATATACTTTATTGAGAATGAATCCTTTTTCTCTAAATATAGGTTCTGATTCTATTCGATCAAGCATACCTCTTTCAAAAATATTTCCACTTCCCTGAAGCACATCAACTCTCTTGTCTTTTGCACCTCTTAATAATATGTCATAGTAGTGGGAAGCAATTCCTGTGAATTTGATTTTACCTTCTGCTTTCAGTTCATTCAATGCATGAACAGCACCATATTTGCCAAATGTAACATCTTCATTTCCTTCATCCACCTGATGTACAAAATAAATATCCGCATAAGTATCAAGATTTTCACAGGATTTATGTACTGCATTGTACATCTCATCTCCATTAAAAAATCTTGCCTTATCTGCTATAATAATCTTTTCCCTACCTATATGAGCAGCAAATTTGCCCAGTTTTATTTCTGCATCTCCATATTCAGGCACTATTGCTGTATCAAAAAGATTACAGCCAAGCTTGAATGCATGTTCCATTATACTTATTGCAGTATCTTCATCTGGACTATAATACTCAGGGAGCACTGGAACATTTCCGCTAAGTATAGGAATTGTCCCAAATGATATTTCAGATACCCTTAGTCCAGTACTGCCTAATTTTCTGTACCTCATAGGCTGCCAAAGCTGAAGGAATCAGCTTCCACCGAAACATCTTCTTGGACATGTTTTTTATCAATTTTTGAACACCATGCAAAGGCTCTTGAATCTATGATTTCAAGACCTTTGGTAAAATTTATTTCCTGTAGTTCATAACAAAATGCAAAGGCCTCTCTTCCTATTGCTTTAAGAGTAGATGGCAGGGAAACCTTCTCTAAGCTATTGCATCTATAAAATGTCTTTTCTGGAATTTCAGTAATTCCTTCTGGTATGACAATACTTTTTAGTGATGTACAATGTTCAAAGGCTCTCATTCCTATGTATTCAAGTGCATCAGAAAGCTCTACACTTTCTAATGCATAACAGCCTGAAAATGCAAGTTTATCTATTTTCCTCACATTACATGCATTTTTTAGTGAAACAAACCATTTACATTGTTCAAATGCACTTTTGCCAATCTCAACTACATCCTTTGTTAAGGTTATATGTGTGAGTAAATTGCTCTCTTTAAAGGCAGTATCTCCAATAGCAGTTATTCCATCTACCAATTTCAGATTCACAATATTTCCTGTACACTCAACAAGAACATTATTCTCATCTGTTTTAAAGCAGTTTAAACAATCCATAAAAATCTGTCTTACAGTAGATGGCAGACTTTCATCATTTCTATCTGAAATTTTTCTCAGTCTATACTCTGTCCCATCAGCAGTGATTACCTTTTTTAAATTAATACAGTTTCTGAATGCATATTCTTCTACAACCGTTCTTGAGGAAGAAAAGGTGATTCCTGTAAGTGCGTAACAATTTACAAAAGCCCATCCCGAAACTATTTTTACATGTTCAGGTATTATCACCTCACCCTGACACAAAGATGCATCAATCAGAATGTTATTTACAATCACCATAGGTGTAATAGTTCTTTGTTTTTCTAACAACATTGTATTATGAAAAGCTCTTTGACCAATATATTCCACACTTTCAGGTATATATATTTCTTCAAGATTCATAGCGTCCCTAAAAACTTCACCTTCAATTCTTTTAATTCCTTTTGGGATATGTACTGAACACCCTTTATTTATATATCCAAATAGTGAGAGATTTTCATCTATATTAAAACAGCTGATTGCACTATTATATATAGCCTTTGCACTGTTTGGAATGTGTTTTTCAAAAACAAATGAATATTGATCTATAATATATTTTTTCTCACCAATACCTATTACATTAAGAGCAGTGCATCCTGCAAAGGCATAACTTCCATATCTAAGCCCTTCATGTGACAGAATTACTTCTTCTATACTTCCACAGTCCTCAAAAGCATGGGCATCAACATAAGTATCTCCATTTAATGAAATACTTTTAAGGGAACTACAACTACCAAAAGCACTGTTTCCTATGAATTTAATATTAGAGAAATCAAAATCCCTTAGTGAAGTACATTCACTAAAACAGCTATCACCTATATATTGCAATTCTTTACATTCACAAACTTCAAGAGCTCCACATCCGCAAAATGCATCTTTTCCAAAGGATTCTGTTCCTTCAAGAATGACATTTTTCAGATTTATACAGTATGAGAATGCTCCTTCCCCTAGATTTTCTGCATTACCCGAAACATTTGTAAGGGATAAACATTTTTCAAAGGCTTTTCTACCAATATATTTTATGAAAGGTGAAAGCTGAATTTCTTTTATATTTTTACATCCACTAAATACCCCATCCCCTATAGTTACAAGACTTTTTGGAAGTACTATGCTGGTTATATTGTGATTTCCTGCAAAAGCGTAGGGTGAAATACTAACTACACCTTCAGGAATAATAACATCTCCAGTACAATACTTACCATCTACAACCGTATTTGATATTATGACAAGTGGTGAATCATTTCTTAAGTTCTCCAAAAAGGCTGTTTTTCTAAAAGCATCTCCTTGTATGGTTGTGGAGTTTATCTTCATATCATGAAGGTTTTTACAACCACTAAAGGCATTTTTCCCTATGTATACAGCCTCTGATGAGGGTACTTGTAATAGACCACTGCATCCATAAAATGCATTGTCAGATATATATGTAATTTTTCCTTCAGAAACTACATTTTCTAAGGATGTACAATATGCCAAAACCCCTTCTTCTAGTACAGTTACATTTTGAGGAAATGTTATGCTTTTAAGTGAATTACATCCACAAAATCCTCTTGAACCAATTCTTCTAAGAGATTTTGGAAATGTTACAGATGTAATCTTGGTATTACCATAAAATGCGCCACCTGTAATGGCAGTTATTCCATCTGGAATTACAACATTTCCTGAAAGTTCACTTCCATCTATGAATATATTACTTACCTGCCCATTTTCAATTATATCTTTTATATAAATACTGTCTTCAAATGCATTTCTTCCAATATACTCAATTGTTGAAGGAAGATTAACATATTTAAGTGAAGAACATCTGAAGGCGAATTTATCACCAATATAGGTAACACCTTCATGAAAAGTAAGTTTCCTTAGTTTATCACATTGGGAGAAAATATCTGTTCCACACTCTTTCAAATCACAGTTTATGATTGCCGACTTTATACCTGTTGCTGTAAATACATTATTACCAAGTCTACATAATGATTTTGGCAATGTTATTTCCTTTAAAGAAAGGCACTTATAAAAAGCCATGTCACCTATACTTATAAGGTTTTCTGGTAAATGCAAATTTTTCAGTGACTTACATCCATAGAAAGCCAAACTATCTATTTCTTTTACATTACTTCCTAGTATGACCTCATTCAATTTTTTACATCTATTAAATGCTGATTTTTCTATTTTAGTAAGTGACTCTGGCAAATCTATACGTATAAGCTTCACACAATTTTCAAATGATGATTTACCGATATATTCTACCCCTTCTAGAATATTTATTGTCTGTAAAAGCAGACAGTCAGAGAATGCTTCTTCACGAATTTCTCTTATGGAATCTGGCAAAATAACTTTACCAACTACGTCATTACCAGCAAATGCTTTTTCCCCAATGACTGTTATACCCTCTGGCACAACTACCCTTTCTTCCTTTCCTCTGTACTGCATCAATGTGGTTCCACTAATAAAAAAGTTATTTAATATCTGTGAATGAATTGTCCTTACTATATGAGGCATACTTTCATCCCACGTATCTGCCAAGCCTTTCAGTTCATAGGTACTTCCATCAGATAATGTAATATATTTTAATGTTGTACAATTTTTAAAAGCATCCTCACTTATATTCACATTTTCATTAGCGAATTCTATTCTCTCTAAGTTAATACAATTTCTAAATGCCCTGCTTCCTATATCAGTTAAGGTTTCAGGCAGCTTTACAGACACTGTTCCTTTTTTGTTAAGAAAACAACTCTTTCCAATACCTGTTATTCCATTTGGTATCTCAACATCCTTAACATTGATAAGAAATTTTTGCAACACACCATCATTAATATCCATCATCCTATATATATCAGTAGCAATTGCCTTGGCTACAGGATGTACATTAGAATGTGAAGATATAACCTCAATGACACTTTCAATATCACAAATAGTTCCATCTGATAAGCTGATCTTAGAAATTTTGCTGCAGCCTGTAAAGGCATCGCAGATACAGGATATATCTAAGTCACTTGAAATTTCCATTTCTTTTAAATTCACATTATTTACAAATGCCTGCCTACCTAGATGTATCACTCCAGGTATAGAAGCATATTCAAGGCTGTCACAGTATAAAAACACACAATTGCTAAGACTTTTAACTGCATCAGACAGTTCTACCCTATGTAAAGAATGACAGCGATGGAAAGCATATTCTCCTATATGAGTAAGTTTTGAAGGGAAGTTTATCTTTTTCAATTTTCTACATCCCTTGAATGCAGTGTCCATAATCTCTGTTATAGTTTCTGGAAGAACAACCTCTTCAATAGAATCACATCCCTTAAAGACTCCTTTACCTATTACCTTAACCTCCTGTGGAACCTTAACAAAAGCATTCTTAAGGGTATATTCTTTTAAAATTCCATCCTGAATAATAAATCCATCTTTCATTAGTCCACCTCTCTCTCTTTATAAAAAATTTTTCCTATAATATTTTTAAGCTCAGATATATTACCACACTTATATAGTTCTTGTTTATATTTTTTTGTTCCTTTTTCCTCCCTCATTAAGAATGAAACAAATCTTTTTATATAGGCAATTGTGAATGCCTCATCATAGTGCTTTGATGTTAGATTAATCTGTTCACATATTAGGATATATTTATTGTTTTGAATTTTTTTGTTTATAAGTTCACTAAATATAAACGGATTTTCAAGAGCATATCTTGCAATCATAACACCATCAGCCCCTGTAAGATTCATCATTTTTTCAGCATCTGCTGCAGAAAAGATACCACCATTCGCAATTACAGGTATTCTAACCACTGATTTTGCTTGTTCTATCTGGTCAAAATAAGGAGTACCATAATACATCATATTTCTGCTTCTACCATGTATAGTAATCATGTCCGCTCCCGAATCTTCACACATTTTTGCAAATTCTCCTGCAATCATTGCATCTTCTCTAATTCCTACACGAGTTTTAACAGTAATTATCTTTCCGCTCTTTTTACAACCTTTAATAATAGAGGAAGCTCTTTTTAAATCACCAAGAAGTGCACTTCCTTGTCCACTTTTAACCACATTAGGTACGGGACACCCCATATTAATGTCTATTATATCAAAATTTGCGAAATAATCACTTCTCGCCATTTTCTCCATAATCCTAGGGTCAGCCCCCACTAATTGGGCAGCTTTTATCTTTTCTTCTGGTGTTGTGAAAAGTAGCTTCTGCGTTGCCTTATCCTTATATTTCAGTGAATTACAATTTACCATCTCTGTAAAACAAAGTCCTGCCCCAAGTTCACTGCACATCATTCTAAAAGGATAACATGTATATCCAGCAAGGGGTGCCATAAGAACATTACTTGGTATAATTATATTGCCGAGTTTTATTTCTTTTATCTGCAAATTCTACCATCTCCCTTCGATACGTATATAATAATTATCCCATTAATAATACTCGTTGAATAATTATACATATTTAAGTTAATTTAACTCAAATGATTTTTAATCTTTAGAGCTATAAAAAATAAAAGCTACCTCTTCCAAGATAACTTTCATTTCAGTAACTAAATCATCTACATCAAGTGCTCTAAAATCACCCCAGTATTTAGCTATATATTCAAAATATTAAAATCTATTAATGTTTCTGATATATAATTTGACTCTCAATCTTAAGTCAATTGCCAGTAGTTCTATTCATGATATTTAAATGGAAAATCTTCAATTTTAAAATACTTAATTTCTTAAACAATATTATACCAAACCTTGCAATGTATTGTTAATATTTGCATAAAAATAAAGTTACCTCAAAATAGATAACTTTCATTCATACGATCCTCTAACTTATTTTATTCGTCAATATTTCTTACGATTTTATTACCCACAATCTTATATTCGCTTGGGTATGGGACAGTATCAAAGGGAATTGGTGTTTCATATATCCTATTATGTTCAGATAAATATCTTAAATGAACCTCTTCATATTTTTCACCTTTACTTAACCAAAAATAATCTTCCATACACATCGCCCTAGTTCTTCTGCATAATTCCCAAAAATCATAATCAATTAACCCCATTACCTCTAATATTTCATCTATGTTTGCCCTCTCCTTTGGCACAACTCTATCCTCTAGCCAAAATACGATATCATCATGAGTAGGCTGATAATCAACATTCCAATTTTCAAGAGTATACATACCTAGAGGAAGATATTTTCTTTCTGTAATACTGTCATATTTGACAAAACTAAATTTTCTAGTATTTGTATCATAAATAAGATCACCTACTGGAACATCTTGGCGCATCAATATGTACTTATCTATCATATTACACCTCTTTCCACTAAATGATTATATCTAGTTTTCAATAAATATTTAATGCATTCTACTCTGTATTCAGATAAATATTCAGTATATTTATCTACTATATCAAGTAATTCTACTAATGGTACCCTAGGTAAATTCACATCACCTATTAAATCTAATTGTTTATAGTGGGATGCACAAAATGGTTTGCACTCGTCTATCATTTCCCATGTTTCTTTATCATCCTGTTCTAATTCAAAGTCTTGAATATCAGCGTACAAGGATAATCCATGATCATATAGTGGTGCAAATTTTATAATCTTTCCGTTTTTACTCACTATGCTAAAATTTCTTAAATGTCTATCTATATTATTTAATAAAAAATCCATTACAATCATTCTATCAATATCAAGTTTAAATGAAGGAATTATTGAAATAATACTCTCATAAAGATTGTCTCTGTTACTAGACCCTAAAATCCTCCTAATGCTTAATAACGACTCATCTTCTTCTAAAAAATCCTCTGAAATATTTACTATTGTCTCCAGTTTTAAACTTGGTAGTTTTCTTTTACCTATAGTATTTACCGCACATGGGATAGTGAATTTTCTTATTATTTCACTTGCAATAACTTCACTAACAGGTTCTAAAATTGAAAACTTATTTCTAAATTTAGTTCCTGTCTTTATAAAAACTTTTTTTCCATCAACATTCCCTACACACTTATATAACATTCCTTTTGATGTACTAGTAAGACTTATATCTCTCAAATCATCAATCTGCATAAACTACTACCCCCGTTCCTCAAAAATCCTTCTTGTTAATTGATCATTCTTATATATATTATACCCCATACAAATATTAAATAAAAATACATTTCCCATTTTATTGCATTTAATCTAGAATTCATTATTTTCAAACATTAATTGAAATCATCCTAAAATTCAGTTAAACACACAGGAGAGCATTGAGTAAATATTGAATCAATTGCTGAAAGATAACTTGAATCTGATATCCCTACTCTACCATACTTCATCAATTGATTAAATGGTATTACACCCATAATAAGTGATGAGAAATCTGAAACATCAATTGAAACTTCAACATCATAAGCTCCATCTCTTATAATACCCTTACCATTTTCAAAGCTTAAAATTACACTTTGTTTGCCTTCTTCCATGAAATTATCATGTACATTTAACTTAATTTTAAAATCAATCATTGAGGAAAATACATCCTTTAATTCTTCCATTACTGACTTTAACTTTAGTACTCTATACATTTTTCCTATACCTGTAACACTAACCTCACAATGATTGGTATTGAAACCTTCATATAATCCATTCGTTGGATCACTAAGTATGAATTCTATGAACTCATTGTTTACTTCCATAATAACTCTTTCCACCTGATCCAGTTGTGAATGAACAAATGTACACAGTTCTTCTAATCCTTCTTGGTTTTCATATATCAATTCTTTTACAATCATGTTATTCATATATGTATAGTTATCTTTCACTTGATTGAAGGAAAAAGCCAAATATCCTAAGAGTTGATTATCTTTCATATACCCTATAATAATATTTTTCTCACTAAATAACCTATTTAAATCAAACTCTTGCCTTTCAATCAAACCGTGGGTATTCTTATGTACTCTATTGTAACATTTTCTTACTAGCTCTCTATGGTCCTCTTTATTAAGATATAATAGATTTTTCTTGGAATCCCCTCTTGGAAAAGCATTTGGTTTAACCATGTATTTATACACCTTAGTTCCATATCCAAATCCCATATTCTTATAAAACTGAACATTGAAAGGGTCTAATAACATCATTTTAACCTCTTCTTTTTCAGCATTTTTTAAAGTATACTCTAATAATTTCTTTGCTATTTTTTCCTTCTTGTGAAGAAGATCTACACATACTAAGCCAATTCCTTGAGTATCTATTATTTTTCCTCTAACATTCATCTTAAAATCTATTAACCTTAATCCCCCTATGAGTTTACCACCATCAAAATACCCTATTAATCTTTCATTTGGACACTCCTCTGTTATCTTCTCCAGCCATTTTTTTAATCCATCTACAAAAGAATCACCACTTCCAGCCCCTGGATACGACTTTGCTGCAACCCTTGCTAAATCTATACATTCATTCTTTGTTATTTCCCTTATCATTATCATACCCTCCCCAAAGTTATTATTTAAATAATATTATACCAAATTATTCATAATTTTGTTGTATTTATACAAAAAATGGCTGGGGGTCTGACCCCCAGCCATTTTTTTCCATCCATGATATAAAAAAAAGCTATCCGTCTCCAGATAACTTCCATAATTCAGTCATATTTATAAAACAAATAATAGATTCCCTGCTAACTGTTCTTCTATCTGGTTGTGACACTTCAGCGTAGCGTCACTACTGTCGCATAACCGAAGGATCGATTTTTCATGCGCACAGTAGTGACAGCGAAGCGAATTGCGCACTACCTGATGATGTATGCTATGTATATCTCCACCGCGGCGCAGCACCGAGGCATAAAGGCCAAGGAATCTATTACTAAATTTCTTCAATCAATTTCTTTAATTATTATACCAAATTCAAACTACAAATTCAATGGTTAATCTACAAAATTTTTGATTAATTTCATATATTGTATATAACCTTCATTAAATTTACTCTTGTGGTTAAATAACCTAATGCAAGTTCAAATAATTATTTTATTAATTTCATAGCATCATCAATAATATTTTTATATCTCTCAGCATTAACGCTTTTTATCCATGCTGTCATACCTGATATTTCATTTATTACTTTAGATGGTATATCTTCTCCATTATTCTTCATTTTATTAGCATTATAAATAGCAGCTCTTAATCTTTTTATCCATTTTTTAGGAACACCAATCTCCTCATTATTTATAACAATACCAGTAATACATTGGCGATTATTTTTTCTTAGGAATCGTGTTTTGGCTTTATTGATTTTCAAACCTTCTTCGCTAACTATCTTTAAAATAAGTCCGCAGAATTTCCTAGTATCTAGATTAGTGCTTTCTATGGTATTCTCTTCTCTCAAACTAAAGCTCATATCATCAGCATATCTAGAGTACACAAATCCATAGTTAGAAGCTAGTCCACTTAGTCTTTTATCTAATTTCATACAAAGGATATTAGTTATCATAGGACTTGCAGGTGATCCTTGTGGAAGAATTCTATCTGATGTTTTAACATACTTTATTTTTTCTCTAACTTCTATAGGCATACGCTCACAATAAGTACAAATCATAGCCAACAATGAAGCAATATATCCAGAATATCCAAAAGCCCTAAACATGCCTCTGACTCTTTCAAATGTTATAGTAGGAAAGAAGTTTTCAAGGTCCATATTAATCAGTAATGCTGGTTGCTTAACATGAGATTGTGCTCCCGAAACAACAGACTTACCTTTTAAAAATCCATGTGCATGCTCCGAAATAGAAATCTTAGATAAAATTTCTTCTAAGATTTTTCTCTGTGCAATTTTCATTGTTAATTTTGGAGCTGCAATATTTCGAGAACCACCCTTTTTCTTAGGAATAGTATATCTATTATAATGATCTACGAAAACTACATCCCTATGGTACACTAAAAATCTAAGCTGTTTATACTCGATACCCAGTAATTCAGCTAAATCTTTATCAGTTTTTATTATTGGTAATCCTTGTGACAATAATCTTTCTTCATCAATTTCCCGATGACACAGCTGGCCAGAATAACCTTTTCCAATAAATACGATTTCTTCAGCCTTCTTTTTCTCCCATACTTCTGAACGCTGCTGTTTTTCAAGTTCTCGCTGCTTCTTTATTTCAGCACGCCTTGCAATGGACTCTTTCATAATCTTTTGAGATACGTCTAATCGAATTTTTTCATAATCCCAAGTTTGATCATATTCTTTCTTTAATTGGCGTAACTTTGCATTGATATCATCTTTTTCTTTATATAATTCCCCAATTTGATTAATTATCTTATTGTATTGTTTTAAAAGTTTTTGTCTTTCCTCATACTGCTCAGGTGTTTCATTATTTTGTCTTTCGTATGGTGTAGGTAAATCTTTTGGCCAAAATCCATATTCCTGCATCTTTAACAGGGTGAATTCCTTTTTACCCATGTGATTTACTCTTTGTCTATATTCTGTCTTTGTATCTTGTATATTTTCATGATTATCTATCATAATAACAACTCCATAATATCATTCATTTTATATTCACGCTCTGGTTTTAATTCCAGTTTTAAAAATTTTGAAGCTCTCATATATAAAGCAAGAATATGCGAACAAGGTGCTGAAATGTTCCTTGGTCCTTTCTTGAACTCTTTACATGTACATTTCACTTTAGAAATTTGACCATCCTCATCAATTGTTAGTTCTGTATCTGTCATATCATATTTTCTATTGTAGTCTTCCGAACCATGAAATCTCCAATTTTTATATTTACTATTAGGCATTTTAAATGAATGTGCTGCAACAAATTCCTTATCACTTGTGATTTTTATTCTGAAATGTTCCATTCCCTCATCTATGTGCTCCTGAACTTTTAATTCCATAGGAGTAGTCTCATATAATTCTTTAGCAATAGGAGTATTACATAACTGTCTAAATCGTACTGTATCATTCACAGCATCAAAATATGCTTCTCCACGTCTAAGCAGCATACCTACGCCTGCTTTATTATCTTTTTTTGAAGTATCATCTAACTTCTCATAAATATTATCTAAGGATAAACATCTATGCTCCTTCATAAGCTTGTAGATATCCTCATAGTTTCCCTCTCCAATAAATCCACCTAAAATATTAAATGCAGTTCCCTTTACCCAGTCATTAGAGGACCATGAAGAAAAACCGATAGTCATCTTCATTGTTCCTAAATCTGCTGTGATAAATTGCGGCATTCCAAAACCAAGTAATCTAACTTTAAAAGATTTAGCAAGTGGTATTATCTTCTCCATAACCAGCCAACGTCTTCTTCCCCATATTTTCTCTTCACGCTTTTTCTCTCCATTATAAATTGCTTTAAGAGTGCATTCTTTTCCAAAGGGTTCAAAAACAATTTTTGCTGGCTTACCAGGCTCTAATACCCATTTCATGTATCTAGGACTTTTATGTGCTTTATGTCTTCTTAAAAAAGAACATATATCATACATATCTACAGGCGATAGTTCAAGATCTATTCCTCCAAGGCTCGCAGCAGAAGAGACCTGATTAAATCCCTTTATCCAAGTTTCAGGCAAATCTATTTTCTTTTCTATGTGTTCAGGCATTACCCCTGTATCCACAGTAAATCCTCCTGGATTTACTGACAACTCTACATCTGTATATGTACGGAATCTTTCCATTTCCTTAGCCAATTTAGCTGAAAAATCTATATTTGTTGTTCCCAGCTTAGGCTCTTGAAGTAATTCAAATTCGTCCATATCAATAGATAAACATCCATATGTAGATTCATCTATAGAGAATGCTTCAAAAGATACTTGGTCAGGATGTACAGTTATTACAGGATCTAATACAAACCATAATGCATAATCTCTATCTTTGATAAATTTCCAAAAATCTCTTTCGATTTTATTATAATCATTCCAAATATCATGCTTATCGATTTCTTTCTTTATGTGGTTTTTAATATCCACTAACTTTTTTATATCTTGATCTCTTTGTCCTATTTCATTTGCTAGTTCTTCCATGTTTTTTTGCAAATCTTCTCTTACTTCAGGCATATACTCTTGGTGCTCAAGTATTCGTCTTTCAATCTCCTGTTCAAGCCATGCAAAAAATTCAACTCTTTCTTTCTTTTTTTGACTCATATCTGAAACAACAATTTCACGGAGCATGAGCATAGCATCTCTAAAAACAAGTGGATGTTTCAATTTACCTGCAAAGGATACTTTCTCATCCCTTGAAAGGTCAGGGCTAAGTCCTAAAACTGTCTGTTCTCCTTCATTGATACACATTGATGGACTTGCATATTGATAATTAACTTTCAAGTAACATGACCTCCTCTCTAATTTTAGCTAGTGCAATCAATGCACGTTCAGAATCTTTAATGATATTAGAACCTCCAATATCTAGTAGCATACTCTCAACTTCATCTACTCTCTGCTTGTGCTTAATCACAAATTTAGGAATAGCTTCATATACCCTATCTTTGCCCTTAGATATTTTATTAGGAAGTAATAATAGCGTCTTTATGTAATACAAGAAAATCTCCTCATTTTCATCCCCTGAATTATCCAAAACTTTATTCATTTTGTCTGATATATAAGTTTTCACATCATGAGAAGTATGCTCTAACATTTGAATGATAAATTCTACTGGAATCAAATCACCATAAAGCATATCTAATTTCCTAAGCCCAAAGGAGTAAGCTCTAATTACAGGCGAATCAATGATAAGACCATGTAACTTTTTTTGTCTTTCCTTAGGCATATTATCAAAAATCTCTTCTGCTATTTTATTTAATACCGTTACCTCTGACTCCATCATAATTAATAAAGTTGTAAATCTACTGTTTAATTCTTCACTGTTCTTTGTAACAATTTCAAATAGCATTTTAATCATTTTAGAAGTACCAGAATCTAAGATACTTATAATTTGAGCATCACTAGGTACATTTTGATTTTTTATTGACTCTAAAATAGAAGTTATTTGTCTATTTCTCGCTGGAATTGCTTTTTTTACAGATTCCATATCCATTTCTTTAAGTAAAAATTCTAGATCTTCATACCTAAATGAAAAAATAATTTCTTCTACAAATATTCCAAGCCACTCTGGCATCTTTTGTCCATAAATTAATACCTGAATTAAATCTGACATTAACATCAGCTTTTCAGATTTTGAAGCCTGCTTCACTTTATCTGTTGACATTGTTAGCATATCTCTGATATCTTCAGAAATCTCTCCATCTATTTCTGCAAATTTAGTTATATTATTTACAATGTAGCTTATGAACTCTACATATTGAGTTCCATCTAAAGCAAATAGATTTTGTTTGAATAATTCCTTCCATTCTTGAAGATTATCTAAGAATAATAGATCCGCTACATCTGAAGCTGCAAAGAAACCATCAGTTCCTTCAAAGAACTCCATAGCCAGCTCATACATTTTCTTATCTGAAGAACCAATTAAAGCAATCATCAATTCTGAATCAAATGTATTTAATTTCTCTAGCTTATTTTTAAGAATATCCATAAACATTTTACCAAGTGGTCCATAAGATGACAGCGCCAGATTAATTAACTGCTTATATGTCATATTATCTATTAATTCATTAGTATTTGGAGACTCTTTCAAGATATAATAGCATGCTTTTACTACCTGATTAACCTGTGATCCTATAGCAATTTCCACTACAACATCTAGATGTTCATCCCATATTTCCTTCATAAACTCATGTCTGCCTTCAAGTTTCATCAGTTGGTCATTACTCATCCACTCTTCTCTAGCTTCCCAATCATCCCATCCAACAGGAGGCTTTTCTTTGAAATCATAATATAAATAATGCCTTATATACTTATTAAATTGGAAGTTACCACGAAACTTACATACATAATCTGCTGGTGTGTAACTGATAAAAAGATTCTTCATAGCTTCTATAAATTTCTCTGGATTATTCTTTCCATAAGAATCAATGATTCTTCTCACATATCTATGAAAATAATTTAATTGTTTAACTCTACCATTCCCTTTGAAATAATAAGTTAATCTTGGTGCATCTAAATAATATGCTACTTTTCCAATTACATCAGCTAATCCATAAATCTCAGCTTCTTGTATAGTATTTTTAAAATCAATAAGTTTAAGTTCTGTACCATCCGTGTAAGGACCTATCTTATAACGTTGCGGAGCCTTATCCTCAATATATTTGCGTTGCTCCCAATCGTATTCTCTATAATAATCCATCAACAATCCAGTTCCAGCATACTTTCTATATGCAGAACCCTCTAGTACTTTATCTGGTGATATTTCTTTACCCTTAATACTAATAAGATTCAAATCCATCTCTGAAAGAGATTTGCGTATCCAGTTTGTTCTATCTGTTTTTAATTTTTGGTCCATAGCATTTATGTATATATTTGCACATCGCTTTACACCCTTTGCGTAGTTTTCTTGTGCCCACTTCACTTCAGATTGAACAAGAGTTTTCGCTTCTTCAACTAATACTGGATTATTCATTTTTCCTAACTCTAAGAATAATCCCGATATTACTTCAGTGCTTCCTAACTCAAAAAGAATCTTATATACTTCCTTAGGCGGATTAATTGAAATTAATTGATTCAAATTCTTTTTTCTCATATAAAGATTGTGATGACTCAATATACCCGTAATAATTTCATAATACGCTGTAAGTTCACCCTGTAATTTTAAAATTTCATTTGGATCTTTTGCTAATCTAAAATCACAAAACTCAATGTTATGCTTCTCTATTTTTTTCACGTACTGTTCATGCGATTGCTGAATAAAATAAGGGAAACTAATATGCTGTTCTTGTTCTAGCTTTTTAAATTCTTCAACTAAATAGTTGTCATCTGCACTAGACCAATAACCAGATTCTACACCTTTCTTGTAATACATTTTTGGATAATCTTTATCATCTCTGTTATAATATCCACCCGATTCTATAATTTTTACAGCTTCAAAAGAAGGTAAATGCCCCTCCTTTCCTTTAAATACAGCATAGCTTGTATACTCAACATCATCATTAAGTATATAACTTACAGAATTATAATTATAATCATCATCATCATTTTCTGTACTTTCAAACTGATGTTCACCATAGAAAATAACAAAACTAGGGTTATTATAACTATCCCATCCCCACAACACTATATGTCTTAATGGATTGTACTCCTTTTTCCATATTTTCTGTGATGGATCAATCTTTTCAACTAAACTATGCTTTTCTCCTGATTTTACTAAAGAGGAAATCAATTCAGAAAAGCTATTTTTTATAAACTTTGACATAATTGTAAACCACCTTAATCTTTTAATTAAAATAATAAACCCTTACAAATTACTACAAATACCATTCATCATTTTACCATAACTACATTTAACTTCTCAACTATGTATATAATTTATATTATGGAAATGTTAATTTAATAAATATAACCAAACAAGCTCATTTGGTAGGTAATATTTTCTTATACGCTTAAAAACCTCACCATATTTTTTCTATAAATATGATGAGGTCTATAATAATATTAAAATATCTATGCTTATCTCCCAATCTCAAAATAAAGTATAAACAAAAGAATTTATTTATATTTATTTTATATCACCTAGTACCTTAGTGATGAAGCTTCAACAGCTACAGTGCAGTTACGGCCTCTTTCTTTTGATGTATAAAGTGCTGAATCAGCTTCATCAAAAATATTATGAACCTCAACACTGTTACTTTGAATTTCAGCTACCCCTAAACTAACAGTGGCATTAATATCATATATATTGTCTATTTGGATAGGTTTATCACCAACGTTTTTTCTTATGTTTTCTGAAATTTCTATTGCTGTCTGCAAATCAGTATTAGGCAGTACAACAGCAAATTCTTCCCCTCCATACCGTCCAATAATATCAGTTATTCTTAGTACTGCCTTACTTCTTAAAGCAATTTCACATAATACTTTATCCCCTACAGCATGTCCATAAGTATCATTAATTTTCTTGAAATAATCTATATCCATCATTATTACAGAGAGATGGTCATTATTATTTTTATATTCTTTAAGTACAACTTCTGCTAATTCAAAAAGATATCTTCTGTTAAAAATACCTGTAAGTGAATCCATTATTGATAAATTAACTGCATTTTTCATGGTGATCAAAGTCTTTATTCTTGCTAATAGTTCTTCTCTTTCAAAGGGTTTTATTATATAATCATTTGCGCCGTATTCAAAAGCTCTACATAAATTTGCAATTTGACTTTTTGCAGTAAGCATAAGCACTGGTAGTTGTACAAGTGAATATTTTTCTCTTATAACTCTACATACCTCATAGCCAGACATGTTTGGCATCATAACATCCAATATTACTAAATCAAATTCTTCATTTTTAATATACTTCAATGCTTCTTTACCACTAAAAGCAGTTACTACATAATAATTATGTAATGATAGTATACTTTTAAGCACCTGTAAATTAACTACCTCATCATCAACTGCAAGGATTTTAAATTTACCTTTTGGTTCAGTTATATCTACTGTAATTATTTCTTTTTCCTCTATTTGATCGAATAGTTCTTTATTTTTTATATCTATATTGTCTATATCTATATTATTTGAATTATTCTTTTCATTTATATTATTTAATGGAATTGTAAATATAAACTTGGCTCCTTCTCCAAACTCAGATTCACAATAGATCTCCCCACCATGAAGACTTATAAGTTTTTGGGTTATACTTAATCCTAATCCTGTTCCACCATATTCTCTTGAAGTTGAGGTATCCACCTGTTCAAAAGATTTGAAAATATCTTTTATTTTTTCCTTTGGTATACCTATTCCCGTGTCTTCAATAACTACTTCCATAAATTTTCCTTTTTGTTTTGCATTTATTATAATTTGTCCTTGACGAGTAAACTTAACAGCATTTCCAATTAGATTATAAATAATCTGCTGGAGTCTATTTTCATCTGCGTATACCTTTGGAAGATTTAACGGAACCTCATTTTTAATTAATAGTTCTTTATTTGGATATGATAAATTAAAAACTATTACTACATTCTCTACTACTGTATACAAATTTACATCTTTAATCTCAAGCTGTATATCCTTATGTTTAAGTTTTGAATAATCTAAAATATCATTTACAAGACTACTTAATCTTTTAGCACTTGATGATACAATTGAAAGATTTCTTTTTAATATCCCTGAAATCTCTCCACCTGCTCCCTCTAACAATGAGTCTGTTATTCCAATTATTCCATTTAGAGGTGTCCTCAATTCATGTGATGTATTAGCTAAAAATTCGTCCTTCAGTTTGTCCAAAGACCTAAGTTTCAAGGAAAGTTTTTCCTCATTAAGAAATGCATTTGAGAATATTTTAGATATTATCACAGCTAATATAAACATAAAGATAATAATTCCTAAAGAAGTTATTCCATAAAAGGTAGAATTATTAATACTATTTACATACCATACATCACTAATAATTGTAACAAACAAAATTGTTGTTCCTACCAGCATCATAAAAGCTCCTTCTCGCCTATTTAATACTGCTTTAATCAAAACCTTTAGGAAATACATAGTGATAAAAACAAGAATAATATTACAAACAAGGAATGTTTTACCAAATTTTTCATAAGGGACTATTAAAATACTGATAGTAAAGCCTATACTATAAATTTTTAATATGTTAAGGATTTTTTTTGAAAACTCTTCTTTAAAAAGTTCATAGAAAAAGTTACTTATACATATAATACCTATGAATATTCCCCCATGATTTGCAATCATAAATGTTCTAAAATCTATTTTTATAAAATTATCAATTAAAAGGGTCTCAAATGTAATTAGGGTCCTTGTGGCTGCAACTATGCAAAAAAAACCGAAATGAAAAATATATTTTTTCTTAGATAAGAATATGTAAAGTACTATATGATACATACCCATTATCATAAGGCATGCAAATAAAAACATATCCTTTAGTGATGAATTTTTATCCTTAGTTACTACATCACTATAATTTCCCATATATAAAGGTTGATATGTTCCTCCACTATTAAAGTTATAATTAGATACTTGTATGATTATTTCAAAATTTTCTGAATTGGCTTCAAATGGTATTATTCTTCTTTTGAACATGGGTATAGTTGAATCCTTATCTATCCCAACTTTTCCATTTGTACAGATTATATTATTATTGATCATTATCTTATACGCAGTTAATGAATATGGCAAAATCAATCCTTTAGTTGCATTTTTTTCTTCCTTATTTATTTTAACTTTAAGTCTGTAAGTACCATAGCCCCTACCACCTATTGTTTTACCATTTACTTTGTGTCCTCTCCACTTACCAGGAATTTCAATGTAATCAGTCAAATTTCCTTTTTGAGTATTATTATGAAAATCACTATAATCTAGAAGCTCCCCATAGTAAAATTCCCATTCACCATTTAATTTTAAGATACCATCTTTTTCAAAATTCCATTCAGAAAGATCCAGTACTCCTTTTCTAACAATAGGATTATTTTTATGTTTGATTTTATCAATATTTATAAATATCATTATTATGCTTATTAATCCAACCCATAAAAGTATATATGCAATACACTTACAGTAAGTATCATAAGCCTTATCTTTCTTAATTTCAAACTTCATCTTTACATCACCTTCAGTTAATCAAAACTTAATCTTCCAACCCCAATTAAATCCTTTGAATTTTCAAAATCTTTAGGCGAAACACATGAAGCAACAGGATCAGCAATTGAATTCATATGTAAATTTTCACTTTCTTTTACTTTCCTATATGCCTCTAAAAATCTTTCCTTTGATTCTTTCAACTCAATATCCACATTTTCATCCAAAGTATTATCTACCTTAGATATCTCAACTAATTCTTCTTTAGAATTTCTTATTAATTCGTTCAATGTAAAAGCTGATATGCTTAATTGATATTTTTCATTACCATCTGCCTCATCAAAACATCTATATACAAGTTCTGAACATACCATCGGCCTAATGCCTTTGTCTAATAGTTTAAAAATTAAGTCTGTTGCGTTATCCAAAACTTTTCTTAGTACTTTTTTACTAAATGAATCTAATGGAATCTCTCTTGTGACTCCAAGAATTGCAAGTAATAATAGATGATCATTTGCATATTTAACATGAGACTCAACATAAGCTTGTCCTACATCTAAAATAGGTTTATAGGGATAATTTTCTTCTCCTAACTTGTGTTCATCTTTATTAAATCGAAAAACATCTACAAAAGTTTCACATTGAATTTTTTGAATAGGATCACATACTATTCCTCTACCTGTTGCCTGTATAACATAGTGCTTACCATCAATTTTCCCAGCATATAATGCTGCATGACTATATGTACCTCCATCTAAAAGAACAATCATATCGGAAAATAATCCTTCTCCTCTGCAAAGTAGAACATCACATGGTTGAAGGTTTGTCAAATTTATTTCTTTCATAATATTCCTCCTATAAATAATTAATCCAAAGTAGTTAATATAATGTAATTATATCTTAATAACAATTATTTTTCCATTAAATAAATAGTATTCCTATTAATTTAAAATAGTTACATTACCTTAACACCAACCTCAAGTACATCTTCGTTTTGAACTATTTTGTCACTTAAGAACCTATCATCTTTTTTTACAAAGAACTTTAAATACTAGAAATACATAGCTAATTGCAATAAAATTACCCTTAAATACTTACACAAAAAAAACACCCAAATCGGGTGTTTTAAACATCAACTTTCTCTAAAATTAACAAATCATCACCAAGTTGTATATCTAGTTTTTCAAGAAGTTCTACTTGTGATTGATATGTAAATGGAAGTTCTAAAATAGAAACTTTATAACCCTTTTCTATTTTTTCCTCAATCTTATCTTCAAACCATGATACATAAATACTAGCTCTCGTATTTATATCCATAGTTCTTCCTTGGATATTTTTGATTTCCTGAATATCATCAATCTCATGGAATTCACAGATGGAATATCTAAAAAATTTATTTTTAACCTCATCTGATATGTCTCTATGAGCAATTGCAATAACTTCATATTTTGAATTCACTCTGACATCACCTCTCTTTATTTAATATTAAGTGATATTTATAAAAGAGTCAATTAACATTCTGAATGTTCATAACATTTACTCGTGAAGTTATAATTTAAATAATATATTTGTTGCAAAAAAGCCCTAAACCTTTAGGATTTAGGACTCTTATTTACTATTTTTAATATACTATTTTGCAGATTTAGCAGCATTTGCTCCAGCAATTCTACCAAATGTAGTTATATCTGCTACTGCATTTCCACCTAATCTGTTTGCCCCATGTACTCCACCAGTAACTTCTCCAGCCGCGAATAAACCTTGAATTACTTGACCTTCTTCAGTTAATACTTGTGCATCTGCATTAATCATAATTCCACCCATAGTATGGTGTACAGCTGGTCCAACTTCAACTGCATAAAAAGGACCTTTATTAAGTTCTGTTTTCATATTTGTTCTTCCAAATTCTTTATCTTCCTTATTTTGAACAAAAGTATTATAAGTGTTTATTGTATTTTCTAATTCATGAGCATTTACGCCAAGTTTCTCAGCTAACTCTTTTACTGTTTCAGCTTCTGTTAATAATCCAATTTTATAATATCCTTCAATAGCACTTAAGCTTTCTCTTACATTTTGATCAAAAACTAAGAATCCAGTTGCACCTTCTTGCTCTAATTCAGCATTAGAAACAACATCTCTTGTTTGTAATTCGTCAATAAATCTCTTTGCTTCTCTATTAACTAATATAGCACCATTACCTCTAACAGCTTCAGTTATAAGCTTACTTTTACCTGGTACTACTGTTGGATGTGTTTGGATTTGCTCCATATCAACTAATCCAACCTTTAATGGTTCTAATAAACCTATTGCATCTCCTGTAGCTCCTGGACCATTAGTAGTTCCAAACCCCTTTAGTTTTGCATCATATTTTACAACCATATCCTGATTAGCTCCAAAACCACCAGTTGCTATAACTACAGCTTTAGCATTTATAACATACTCATTACCTTTACCGTCTTGTACTTTAATACCAGTAACTTTATTTTCATTATGTAATACTTCTATAGCTTTTGTCTCTAATCTTATTTCAACGCCAACTTCTTGAGCTTGCTTATTTAAAACCTCAACTAAGTGTGCTCCTACTGGTGCTCCACCTGTAGGTCTGTGACATCTATTAACACTAGCTCCACCCATTCTACCTACATCACTTAAGTCAGCACCTCTTTCAGTTAACCAATCAACTGTTTCAGAAGATCTTTCAGCTAAAACTTTTACTAATTCAGGATTATTTAAATCTTTTCCACCCTTCATTGTATCTTCAATGAATAATTCAACACTATCCTCTATTCCATTTGTTTCTTGAGCTTTTGTTTCAGCAGCATTTAATCCACCAGTTGCAAAATTAGTGTTACCACCAACAACAGCATTTTTCTCTATTAATATAACATTAGCACCATCTTCTTTTGCTTGGATAGCAGCAGTAAGACCGGCACCACCTGAACCTATAATTACTACATCAGTTGCTACATCTTCAACCTTTTTAACTTGTCCATCATCTACCTTATTTGCAATTAACTCTATACCAGATTTATTAACAGCATCTGTTACTGCAGCAATTAATGCTGAACTTGTTAAGGTAGCTCCAGAGATAGTGTCAATTTCAGCACTATTTGCTTCTACTACACTATTTATAACTTGTGTAAATACATCTTTTGTAAATTCTGATTCATGATTTTCTACAATATCAATTTTTTTAATTTCCTTATTTTCAATTGTAACCTCTACTTTTATTGTACCATTTTTACCTTTTGCTTCTCCTGTAAAAACACCACCATTTGATGAATCATTCTTTGCAGTTCCACAAGCAACCATTGATATCATCATGATAGATAATAATAAAAATAAACCTAATTTTTTTAAGTTTTTCATGTGTTTCTCCTTTGTTATTGGGATTGTATTTTTTTTAACTAATCTCAAGTTAGAATTATATAGAATTTATGAATAAAATTCAATTTTAGTATATTTAATTCTTTTAGTTCATATTGTAAACATCACTAAACTGTATATACCAAGTAATTTACTTCATTTTACATCAATAACAAAAAAATATTTCATGATAAAAATTTGTTAATTCAATCACAAAATATTTTTTCGCTTCATATTGGTAAAACATTATATACCCTCTTAATTTGATAATTCATTAATCTTCTCTTGAATATTAATATCTCCTCGTATTTCAACAAGAACTTCATGAGGTAAACATACTATCATTTGTCCTACTTCATTTATGAAACCTGTTTTTTTACAAATTTCATCATTACAGTCTGCTTCAATCATTTCAACTCCACCATTGTGAATTTTTACTATGTTTTTCCCTAGTGAAGTTTCTATTTTTATATCCTCTTCAAAAGAATCTGTGAGGGGTATTGATTTATATAATTCTTGATTTGCGTATATATCCACATATATTTTACCGCTATTCTTTTCTCCATAAGCCTGTCTATATTTATTGAATCCAAATAAACTTCCAACACCTACTAAAATTATTACAAGAACAATAATATCTGCTTTTTTCATACTATCTCCTATCTTTTGTATTAAATTAATATTCAATTTAATATTCTACCATAGCTATATACAGCTTTGTATACTAATATAGTTTTTTGGTCATATATTTATTTTTGAATATTTTGTTCATTTTCTATTCTTTTTCCTCCAAAGGTCAAAATAATCACAGAAAACATAACTAAAATTACTCCAACGATAATTCTTATTGTTATTGTTTCATTAAGGATTAAAACTCCTAAAATTATTCCAACTATCGGCTCAAATGTACTTAAAATTGAAGCAGTGGATGCACCTATCATTTTTATTCCTGTTTGTAACAAAATTACAGCCATTATAGATGTAAAAAAAGCTATTATTCCAGATATTCCCCAAGCCTTAGACGACATATTGAATGATAATTCTTCAGTGAATACTCCAACAATAAAAAGAAATACTGAAGCAATTAAAGATAAATAAAATGTAAGTACAAAGGAATTAAGAGTTTTAATTTTGCTATAAGCTACTCCAAGTAAGTAATAAGAGTAAAATATTCCTGATGCAAGGGAAAGAATAATTCCTTTTACACTTCCATTCCCACCATCATTTCCTATTAATAAATAAATTCCAATACCTGATAGTATAAGAGCAATTATTTTGCTAAAATAAATATTTTCTTTAAATAAAAGTATTGATATAAGTGTAACAACTACTGGATATATAAAATGTAATGTAGTTGCTAGTCCAACTGATACATAATTATAAGACATAAATAAGGTTAGTGTTGTCATTGTGTAACCTAAAATCCCCAATATAATTAGAGTTTTAATTTGTTCTTTATTCACTTTAAAATTAACTTTTTTAATTATTAAATAAGTAAGAAGCATAAGTAAGCTAAAAAATGAACGTAAAAAAACAAGAGTAAATGCATTGACTCCACCCTCATATGCTAATCTAGCCAATATGGGCATGATTCCAAAAATTACAGCTGATAGTATTGTATATATAATCCCTCTGACTTTTTCCATAATAACTCCTTCATTTGTTTTATAAATCAATAGTTACTCAATTGGCTAACAATTTTTTATTAATTGTTTAAATAATACTAACTAATTATCTGATTCTACTGCCATCATTTCTGGATGACACTGACCCCCATAACATAAATATTATAATCATACTTTAATTCTCAGATTCATTTTACCATTTTTGGTTAGATATTTATACTCACTTTTTAATTTAAAATTTTTCATATAAAAGGAGCCTCAAACCCAGACTCCTTAAAATTACTTATTTAATTATTTGCTTTTTTCTCCTTAAAATATATTAACAACGCAATTATAGTAATAAATGCTACATTAAAAATAATAGCAGCAGGATATGTAAAAACCTCAATCTTTTGTCTTGTCATTCTGTCTGAAAATATATATGATAAACAAATAATAAAAGGAAAAAGTAATAAACATGTCTTTTTTAATTTTATTTTCCTAAAATTATCAATAAAAATAGTTACTGCAAAGTAGTAATTAGTAATAATTCTAAAGGATATTATAAGCCATATAAACATAAATATATATCGAAAGTTATTAATTATTGGAAGATTTATGCTTTCAAAAACCAATATAAAAGACCAGTAGCTTTTAGGGATTATATCTATACTTAAATAGTATATAGTAATAAAAATAGCCCATACATATATTACTCCACATATTGCAACAGCTTTCAGCGCAGATTTTTTTATGGACTTAACATCCTTTGCATATGGAAAAATTATAAGTAAGCACTCCCAACCGAAGTAAGAATAAGCTGTTTTAGGGGTTGTTATCAAAACATTTGTCATTCCTGCTCCAAAAACAGGTTGTAAATTTAATATATTTCCATATTTAAGAGCTGTTAAAGATAATAAGAATACCGGAATAAACATATAAAAAACCAATTGATTTATTTTTCCTAAAACCTTTATCCCTTTACAAGATGTATATACAACTAATAATGCTATTATAAGAGCTACTTTTAATGGAGCTAAATAATTCACTATATATACTCTACTAAAAATTTCAGTATGTGAAATAATTACAACAGTAGTAATTAAGAACTGCAACATAAAAATGAAATTTACTATACTACCGAAAAAATTCCCAAAATATTTTTTATTTATAACAAGTATATTTTCTTTTGGATGTTTATTTATAATATAAATACTAATGAAAACAATATACAGTGGATATATTAAGGCAAAGATAACACACATCCACGAATCCTGTCCTGCTGTTTTAACAAGTTCATTAGGTAATTTTAAAAAACCTGTTCCAACTACAAATCCTAGTAATAAATAAGTCAATTCATTTGGAGTCAAAAGATTATTTTTTTTAGTATTCATTTTCCTCCCCCCTCTTTTATTACTAAAACATTTCACCTTTTCCAACTTTTATCTTTATTAAGCGTAGATTGAGTCAATTACATAATTAATTAGATTCTTAAGTCTTTCTACCCTCAAAGTGTATTAATAAAGCCAATACCGTAAAAAATGTTAAGTTTAACCCCATGCAAAGAGGATATCCAAAAGCAACTACTTTATGTTTAAGATATATATCTGTAAATTTAAAACCCAAATAAACAATAAGAGGATAAATTAATATACATATTTTCTTTAATTCGATTTTTTTTAAATCATAAAAAAAGAGAGCTATAGAAAAATGATGATTTGCAGCAATTCTTAAGGCTAGTAAAATCCATATAAACATAAAGATATATCGAAAGTTATTAATTATAGGAAGATTTATACTCTTAAAAACCAATATAAATGACCAGTAACTTTTGGGTACTATATCTATACCTAAATAAAATATACTGATAAAAACAGTCCATACATATATGCTTCCACATATTAGCACTGCTTTCAGTGAACACCTTTTTATACATTTAACATCATCCACATATGTAAAAAGTAAAAGTATCACTTCCCAACCAGAATACGAATAAGCAGTCTTTGGGATTGCACTTAAGATATTTTTAATACCAGCCCCAAACAAAGGTTGCACATTTAATATACTCCCATATTTTAATGCAGATAAGGAGAATAAGAATACTGGAACGAAAAGATAAAAAACCACCTCACTCGTCTTTCCTAAACCTCTTAAACCCTTATAAGCTCCGTAAGTAGCTAAAAAAACTATTATCATCCCAACTTTTACAGGACCTAAATAATTCACTATAAAAACTCTACTAAAAATAATAGTGTTTGCAATAATTACTATATAGGTAAGAAAAAATTGCATCATAAGAATAAAATTAAATATACTTCCAAAAATATTGCCGAAGTATTTTTTATTTAATATAATTATATTTTCTTTTGGATGCTTATTTATAATGTACATACTAATGAACACAACATATAGGGGATAAATCAAAGCAATGATAATACATATCCATGCATCCTGACCTGCCGTTTCTACAAGGTCATTAGGCAATGTAAGAAATCCTGCACCAACTATGAACCCAATTAATATATAAGTAAATTGATTTGGAGTCAGAAGGTTATTTTTTTCAATATTCAAATCCACTCCCCCTCTCTTTTACTAACAAAATATTCTAATAATCTCCTCTTCCCATTTTATCAACTTTAACCTTAATATTTACTTTTATATCAGCATTAGAAGCTATTTCATCCCAATCAATATCTTTATGCCGTCCGTATTTAGCTGCAGCAACTCTTCCTAATTCTAGACAATCAACTTTATAATTGTTCTGCATTTCCTCAATAAAGTTATTAGAAATCCTTTCTACGTATTCACTCATCTCTTTTTCAAATTTTTTCATAGTTTCTTCATTTTCCCGTATATCATTATACAAATGATTTTCAACTATATCACCATTTAAGGATAAATCTATAAAAAAGGTATACTTATCCTCCTTCTTTTCACAACGAACTTTCCGTTTTGTTTTTGCATAATAAGTTAAATACTTTTTAGAATCCTCTTGTAATTTCAGGACCCCCTTAACTTTATTTTCTCTTAACATATTCAGAGTCTTTGATTCAGCCAAGTCTAGTTTTTTAACCATTTTATCTTTTTTAAATAATGCCATTCCAGTCATTTGAAGTTTATCACCTTTTAGTTCTACGTAAGGTAATACAAGACTTCGTCCCTCTGATTCCGTTCTTACATATAAATCCATAAATTTATAATTATCTGAAAAAAAATTAAATTTTGTTGAACTCTCCAACATTGATGTTATATAGTCAGCAGAACTAGGGTATCCTTCAACTTGAAAACTTAAAATATCTTCTGGTTTTCCCTTACATACAGATACAAGACCTGTATCATTTATAAGAGGATTCCCAAACATTGTATGTATTATATGGTGTATACCAAATTTCGAGAAATCTTCACTTAATATAACCATTCTTTCAATTCCCAAGATTAATCTTTTATTACTAAAAACTTGACGATTCTCTCTTGTTTCAGCTATAGTCCCAGCAGTTCCAGTATGTGTTAAAGTAGAAATTTTCATATTTTCACCATAATTATAAAAAGAAATAGGTATTTTGTATTCAACACTATTTTTCCCTTTGGGGATTATATGCACCCCTATTCCTGCTGGAATATCAAGATCTTCAACTGGTACGTTAATAATTCCATCACGTATATAAGCGTAAATGAGAACAGTACAAATAGTAATTAGTATATATTTTTTTTTATATAGAAAATTGCTAAACATATTATTTGAAATGTATTTCTTATTCATATATTTCCCCCTAACTTAACTCCTTAAAATCCTTCTTGATCTTATGTTTAAATCTTATAATTATGGCAATAGAAGAAATAAAGATTAAATTGAAAATAACAAAAGCAGGAGTGGCAAATCCTAATACTTCTTCTCTAAACACATTACTACTCGATATTTTAAAACATAAATAAGTGATAAATGGATAAATAAAAAAGCATAATTTCTTTATATCTATCTTAATTAAAACACTTAGACTAAAAGCTGAAGCAAAATAATAGTTAGATATAATTCTGAATACTACCAATACCCATGTAAACATAAATATATATCTAAAATTATTAATTATAGGGATATGTATACTTTCAAAAACCATTACAAATGACCAGTAGCTTTTTGGAACTATATCTACTCCTAAATAATATATACTTCCAAAAACAGTCCATACCCATATTACACCACATATTGCTACGCCTTTTAGTGCTGATTTTTTTATTGATTTAACATCCTCTATATAAGGATGAAATAAAAGAATAGCCTCCCATCCAGTGTAAAAATAAAGGGTTTCTTTAAAAGCCTTAAAAATACTCCCCATTGAACTTCCAAAAACAGGCTGTATGTTTGATATGTTTCCATATTTTAAAGATGCTAATGAGAAAAATAGCATTACTATAAAAATATAAGAAATTACTTCACAACTCTTTCCTACAACCTTTATTCCTTTAAAAGCATTATACGCTGCTAAAAAAATTCCTATAAGGATAATTTTAAAAGCAGGTATAAAACCTACTATATAAATTCTTGTTAGTCTCACAAAATCTTCTGTTACTGCTGCAGTATAAAGTATAAATTGCATCATAAAAATAATATTTAATACGGTTCCAAATATTTTACCAAAGTATTTTTTACTTATAATAAGTACATTCTCCTTAGGATGCCTTTTAATTATTAAGCAGCTTATAAGAATAATACTTACTGGATATATAATTGCAATTGCAGCAGCAATCCATGCATCCTGTTGTGCTACTGGTACAATAACATTAGGTAACCTTAAAAAAGCAGGACCAATTACAAAACCCATTAAGAAAAAAGTAAACTGATTGCTACTTAAAAGGTACTTCTTTTCATTATTCATCCTTCTCACCTATGAATTTCTTTCTAAAATCACTCTGCCGTGTTGGGTTATTATTTGGAATAGCTTCTGGTCTCTTATTCATCTTCCACAATGGTGCCCTTATAAATATATCTTTTAAATCACTTTGTTTAATTGAAACATAAGGTACACCAAAACTTTCTAAGGATAAAAGATGAACCATTAAAAAAAACCATCCAGCGGCTATTCCCATAAATCCTATGGCGTTTGCTAGGACTAACATAGGAAATCTTATAAATCTTATACTAAGTGACATTTCATAATTAGGAATTAAGAAAGTAGATAGTACCGCTATTCCAACTACAAGTAAAGTTGTAGGACTTACTATTCTTGATTCAATTGCAGTATTCCCTATGATAATACCTCCTACAATACTTAATGTTCCAGCTACTTTAGGTGGAAGTCTAAGTCCTCCTTCTCTCAAAAATTCCACCACAATTTCCATTGCCAATATTTCTAGAAAAGGTGTCAATGCTATACCTTCTCTTGATTGCACAATAGGATTAATAAATTTTATAGGAATAAGTTCAGCATTATATTGTATAAGTGTTAAATATATAGATGGTACTGTTATTACCATAAAAACTGCTATTATCCTTAATATCCGTGAAAAAGATGAAACTATTGTTCTTTGATGATAATCTTCAACCGCCTGAAAAAATTCTACAAATACAGCTGGCACTGTAATAACATTAGGGTTTCCATTTACCAGAATTGCTATTTTCCCTTCCATTAAATTCGCCTTAACTATATCAGGTCTTTCAGTATTAAAAGCTTGTGGAAATATTGAGTAAGGATTAGTTTCTATATACTGTTCAACCATCCCAGCAGCATCTATTGAATCAACATCTATGCTGTTTAATCTATTACGCACTTCCTTTAAAACATCCTTATCAACTATATCATCAATATACACAATTACCACATCTGTTTGACATCGTTTTCCAATTATCATATCTTCCATGATTAAATTTTTATCCTTGATTTTTCTCCTCAAGATACTTATATTTACCCCTATATTCTCTACAAAACCCTCCCTAGACCCTCTTATAGCTGATTCATTGGGTGGATCAGATATAGCCCGATAATTATTTCCACCTATACTGTCAATTATTAAAAAGTTTTCTACCCCTTCGATTAATATAGCTGATTTTCCAATTTTTATTGATTCTATAACTTTATTAATATCTTCTTCTACTTTAATGCTCCCAGTAGGTATATATCTTTGAGTAAGATATTCAGCAGTATTTTCATCTGCCACTAATGTTTCATTTACATTAAACATTAATGGATTTAATACATCTCTATCAATAACTTCTCTACTTACTAATCCACTAACAAATATAAGTGCAGCATTTAAAGGTTTTTCTTTTCCTAATAAAAATTTTTTCACAGTTATAGGACTTTTCTTACCTATTTCATTCATAATAAAATCAATATTTTTATCAAGATTTGTACTCATTGTTTTATCACCCTTTTTAGTTATAGGTTTTAGTTAACATTTTAAATTCATATTATAGTAGTTTTATTATTCACCTATAAATACTAAATAATGCGAGAAAATTACTTAATTAGATTTAGTTATTTGGATACACTATTTAATAGATATACTAGATAGTTTAAGAATTGAATTTAATTAAATAATTATTATTCATTCTTTGGAGGATAAAACATTGAAAAAAGAGATAATTAATCCCACTCAGGGAATAACATTAGTAACTTTGTTTATTATGGGAACAACCTTAGTAATGGGTACGGGTGCAGGTGCTGGAAAAGATGCGTGGTTAGCTGTGATAATAGCATTTATCTTTGTATTTCCTATATTAATGATTTATTCTAGGATTCTTTACCTTTTTCCTGGAAATGATTTATTTGATATATGTCATTTATTATTTAGTAAATATTTAGGAAAAATATTTATAATATTATATACTTGGTTTGCTTTTCATTTAGGAGCCTTAATTTTAAGGAATCTAGGAGAGTTTATACTAGGTACTTCTTTACCGAATACTCCGCGAATAGTATCTATGGCATATACTGCTATTTTAGGAGCTTGGAGTATAAAAAAAGGAATAGAAGTATTAGGTAGATGGAGCTCCTTAGCATTACTTGTACTTGTATTTTTTTTAGTATTTGCTATGTTTTTACTTTTTCCCATAATAGATATTAATAATATTAAACCTGTATTATTTAAAGGAATGAAACCAGTCCTAAAAGATGCTTTTTCAATTTTTTCATTTCCATTCGCTGAAACTGTAATATTTTGTTTGGTGTTCTCATGTTTCAAAGATAAGAAATCTCCATACAAGGTTTTTACGATTGGATTAATATTGGGTGGTCTAGTAGTTCTTTTAGTTACCTTTATCGACATACTATTTTTAGGAGAAATAGATTATAGTTCTCTTTTTTTCCCTTCATATAGTACATTAAGAAGACTTAATGTTGGTGGTGTTTTTCAAAGAATTGAAGGAATTGTTGTTATATATTTTATTGGAGGTACATTTATAAAGTTATGTATATGTCTATTAGGTGCTTGCAAGGGTACATCTAAATTGTTTGGACTTGATGATTATAGATTTACAGTTATACCAATTACCTTTCTCATGCTAATTTTGGCACATTATATTTATGGCAACGTAGCCCAAATGTTTGAGTGGGCTTTCACAACTTGGACATATTACGCCTTTCCTTTTCAAGTCATTTTTCCTATTATCATATGGATTACTGCTGAAATAAAGAAAAATAAATTAACCTATTAGTATATTGAACATAAAAAAACACCACCACAGATTATCTTATTGATAACCCATGATGGTGATTTTTTATTTATATTAATCGGTTTGCGACTTCTTTAAATAATAGAAAACTGGTAATCCTAATAATGTTATTCCTTATCCCCGCAAATTCCTCACCAAAGATATCTTTTAAATCAGAAATTATCTTTTCATTTGTACCTACATACAGAACAATAATTTTTCCCTTTTTATAAAAATGAGGCTCTGAAACCCAAGATACATTAAAATTCTTTGAAAAAATACCTGTGGATGTATATTGGCATCCTCCACTATCAATATTTTCTGAATCCTTCTCCATTTTTTTATTATTACTATATAAGTAGATATCTATGGCTTCCTCTCCGAGTACCATTCTTTTTCTTGTAGTTGGAAGAAAATCTTTTTTCACATTAATTAATTGAAATTCATAATTTTTTGCTTTCATTTCAATTTTGAATTTTTCTACATCGAAAGTATTATCCTTAATGTCATTTCGATATATATAAGCAAAAACTACCCATAATACCACCGCTAATAATACTATTTTTTTTGTTAAATTCCTCATAACTACCTCTTACTCCATTGCTAATATACTATTATTATATGAATATATACCTTTATTTTCCCCTATTCAAATAATATATTTGTGTTATATTCTCTATTCACATCTTCAAATACAACTTTTAAAACCTCTTTAATTAAGTGATTAGTAAATCTTTTAATTTCAATATTTTCATCAGATATATTATAACAAGGCATTGCAAATCTATTTATTTCTTTTATATCCTCCGCTCTTAATTCAGTAGACCCCTCTCCTCTTCTTAGATGATACGCCCTATACCATAATTGAGTTTGTCTATTTAAAGTTAATATTCTTTCTTTGCACACCTCATAAACCTTATCACTCATCTTTTCCATAATAATGCTAACTAAGTGGCTTTTATTTTCTTCTGATATAAAGAAATCCTTTTGAAAATAATTAGGTTTAGTTACTAATTTATATATACACTCGATTAAATATTTTTGCATATCACCAACTGGGCTTAATCCATCATAGGATAAGCTATTTAATTCAGCATACCTTCTTGATAATGCTTTTACAGTCTGCGGTGATAATGCTTTTATACTTTGATCCTCTTGAAAACCTAAAAGAGCATCCCATCTTTCATTATACTTATTAGTAGCTTCTATTAAATCAATAGGAAATAAATACTCATAATATTTTAATTGCTGATTATACAGAGTCACCTGTCGTTTTGAAGCCTTTAATTTATCAATTAAGTCTTTTAACTCTTTAATAGTCATAAAATCATCTTCTATATTTATTTCTTTATGTAGGTTTTCTAGAAAAAATAATTTATCATTTAACTTTCTCTTAATGTTTTCTCCTTTTAAACCACCTAACAAATCTAGCACTTGATTCATATTTCCAACTATATGATTAACTTTACTCTCTATTCCATAAAAATCTTCTCCTTGAATTCTATCAAAGTGAGCGAATGCCATATAAAGTTTGCTTGAATATCCTGAAATCTCTACGTGATTAAAAAACATCTCCGCATCGTATTTGATACCCTCTGAGGCATTATTAACCCATAATATTTTATCAGCTTTTCTCAATTTTTCACCTATTTCTGGTGGGATACTGAAAGCATCCTTTAATATATGATCCAATCCTCTACCATCAAAAAATATAAATTTATAATCATCTTTTTGATCAATAAACCTTGGTATAAAAGGACCTTTGGTTCTGATACTTTCAACTATCGGAGTTATAATGTGTCCAAATAAATTCTTTTTATTAGAAGACACACTCTCTAGAATATTTAAACAGGCTTTTCTGTCCAATTTCTCTGCGAAGATGAAATCTATCCACCCATTCTTATTGACTTCTTTATATGTTAAATTATCCCCTAGAACTCTATGTATAACAATATTTATCATATTCATTATTCTTTCAACAAACTCTACACACCTATTGCTCTTCATTATTTTCTCAATGAATTTAATCTCTAATTCCATTTTTCTTCTTTTAGGTAGCTTGTCTATATTTATATCTTCACCTTTTAAGAACTCTCTCCATTCATTTTCTGCATAGCTTATGACATCGGTTAATACCACTTCTAGCTCTTTATTATTTCTAGTTCCCTCTTCTTTACATTTATCATATTTAACTGTTTTACTCAAATATATACTAGATTCTATAGATTTATCCCTTGTACTTATGTTCCCCAATATATAATTCAACCTAAATTCTCTATCTTTTGTCTCTACGAAGTTCCTCACTATAACATCATATGTACTATTCTTTATGGTTTCTAATATAGCTCCTTCAATCAATTCTTTTACATATTTCTCAATCTTCGCCTTCTCTTTGAAAATACAAACTATACTATAATCCTTCTCATTACTAACAATAAATTCTTTATTTGAAATAGTAGCCTTATTTGTTGACGTTGCTAGAACCTGTTCCCCCTTAGTCTCTAACCCAAGTAATTGTTCTAACAAAGTAGTCTTACCCGCTCCACTAAATCCTTCAATATCAATGATCTTATGATCTTTAAGGTGATCTATCGGAATATATTCCTCTCTTATTTTTTCATATTCTAGGCTGTTATTAATGTAAATATCTCTATAAAATATCTCAACCGCCTTTTCATTTATCCCTTGTTTAATCGCCACTTCCCTCTTAGCGCTATTATGATAACTTATATCATTAATAAGCTTTTGTAGATCCTCAATTATCAAATCAACCTTTTCTTCCTCTTCAATCCCAGTACCTCTTCTTATTCTTTCAAGATTACCCGTCTTTTCATCTATAATCATTGGGTGATAAAAGTTAATGCTCCAACTCTTTCTCCCTTTGTTTTTACTCTTTGAGACTTTATATTCAATCATAGAATTTCCTCCTTAGTTCCCTTAGTCAAAGCTCATCAATCCGCCTACACCGCCGATTCACATATGGTGCACAGTAACTTGTACACCACATAGTGATATTATAACACAAACTTCAATAAACCCAAAATTCGGTGCACATTTTCTTGTGCACCGAATAAATTTGAATTTTTACCTTTTTTTACTTGTAAAATCTCTAATTTTTCCATAATAATGAGGGATTTTATCTATATTATTAAGATAACTATACTTTCATATTGCATATATAAATTAATATAAAAAAATAGAAAGAGTATATGCTCTTTCTTATGTTAGTCTAATTATTTTTCTCGCATGTCTAAACTTTATCAGCACAGATATCTTGTTTCATTTTCAAATATCTGATCAAGCATGCTTAAATAATCTATGAAGGGACTTTCTATCAATAAAAAATCTTTGATACTACCTTTAATTTTTTCTAGTCTCTCAACCATATTCTCATCAAAATCTAATTCAAGCAATTCTAGCAATTCTAGTAATTCATTATCTTTCATATCCCTTACTCCACTTTCTCAATCTGATTTTATTTACTATCTATATCATATTATATCATGGATTCTTGATTTTGATGATTGTAAGAATTTAAATTCACCAAAATATTGTGGTACTGATAGAAAAATAATGTATGAAATAAATGCGGCACCAGCTACTACCATTTGACTTTTAAAAAAACTCGAAAAGAATATTACAACCGCAATAACTAGTAGTAAATTAGGCAAATAGACTGTAGTACCTAAAAGTATATGTGACCAACTTACTTCACCAAATATTATTTCAGTATAATATGCGCTAATAACTAGAGCAATATAAGTGTTGAAAATTACTAATACGGAATAGGTGAAAATTTTTGCAAAATAATATCTACCTCGTCCGATTGGTTTTACCAGTACCATTGCAGTTATATCCAAGGAACGCTCTCCTGCAATTGTGCCCATGACCATCAATATAATTACGATAATACCCAATTGAGCAAATTGCCCTAATAATCCACTTAAAACATCACTCACTAAAGGATCAGCTATTTGAATTACAGTACCTTTTGGTAAATCACTTAATCTATTCTGTAACCTCTTTCTTATTAAACACAATCACAGATAAAACCACTGATACTACTACATAAGAAAAGAATAATATTCCCTCTTCTATGCTAATACTCCTACTTACCATACTTGTAAATGCTTTGAAGTATGTAGTTATCAGGTATTTAGATAGGTCTTTCCATAGAAACTGGACAAATGTTGATCCTATAATAATTGATACGGATACCATAATCATGCTTGTTCTTTTCTTGAATATAAGACAAATTGGCGTAAATGTAACGGTGAATATTGCTAGCACCATATAACTTTTAAAATATACTCCTAATGTATGAAGTACAGCACTTGTTCCTTTTAATATTCCCTTATCAGTTGTATACATCCCACTTTTCATAAATACACTACCTGCTATAAATGAGATTATTAGCATGAATCCCATCAAAAACATTATAATACTCATAACTGCCATGCTCTTTCCTAAAATTATCTTCCATCTACTTATTGGTCCTACTAATGTATATCTCATCTTTCCATCAGATATATCTCCTGTTATGATCTCAGCAAGAAGAACTACAATCATAACTGGTAATACAAAATCTATTACAAATCCTAAAAGAATTCGTGGATAGTTCTGTGCATTCATCAAAGCAACCTCTACCGAAACTTCCTCTCCCATAACTTGTGAACTTTGCCCACTATCCATAGTCTTCTCAGCCACTTTACCTAAACCCTCTAATCCAATAGCCGTTACTATCGCAATTACAGCTAGAATTCCTAAGAATATATATATCTTCTTATCATGTATTATTCTGATTAATTCGTTTTTTATAATAGCACCCATATTTTAAACCTCCTCTATTACCTTAAGAAAATATTCTTCTAGGTTCTCATTATTATTTTCATCTATTAATTCATCAACACTTCCTTCTCTTAAAATTTTTCCTCTTGCTATAATTCCTATCTTTGTACATACCTTTTCTATATCTCCTAGAATATGCGATGAGATTACTATGGTTCTACCTTCTCTTGCTAGCTTCTTAAGAATTTCTCTTACATCCTTCATCCCCTTAGGATCAAGTCCATTACTTGGTTCGTCGAATATCAAAAGTTCAGGATCATTCACAAGTGCTCTTGCTATCCCTAATCTCTGTTTCATCCCTAGAGAGTATTTCTTAACCTTAAGCTTTGCACTATCCTTAATACCTACTAACTCTAATAGTTCCATATATTTTTCATCCTTGAATCCTCCAAATAAATTTCCATGTAACTTAAGATTCATAAATCCACTAAGATCATCATAAAATACCGGCGTTTCAATTATTGCCCCAATCCTTCTATATACCTGTCTAGAATTATTATCCATATCATTGTTCAATATGTTTATATTTCCTTTATCTGCATTCAAAAGTCCCATTATCATCTTTAATGTAGTTGTTTTCCCAGCACCATTCTCTCCTAAAAAACCATATATCTCGCCCTTGTTAACCTCCATATTTAGCCCATCTATTACCTTCTTATTTTTATAGCACTTATGAACACCACTTAATTTTAGGACTGTATCCATCTCATTCCCTCCTTGATTTTTAACATATAACCATATTTTTATATCAATTAATTTCTTGCTTTCTTACAATACTAATAATACTCCTGATTCCTTTCATTACCATAATCACAATATGTGTTTTCCCTATTTTTTCCCTTAAGATAACCTTAAGAAAAAAGACAAACCCTAAAAACTAGGAAAAACTAGGGACGGTTCATTAAAACTTTAACTGTTTTAATGAACCGTCCCCGGCCTGTCTCTTAATTTTCTTATCTTTTCCTTACCTTAACTTCGTATACTTCACTCTTTGGAATAATCATAATGAATCTTGCCCCTTTATTTTTCTCTGTATTTAATCTAATTACGCCTCCATGAAGTTCTATTATCTTTTTAGTTATAGCAAGACCAAGACCACTTCCACCGTCTGTTCTTCGGGCATAATCTCCCCTTGTGAACTCCTTAAAAATATCTTCTTTTATATGCTCATCCATACCAACACCATCATCTCCAATGACTATGGTGATATTTTCTTCATCCTCACTTAGTGACACCTCAATCTTTGTCCCTTTTGGGTTATACTTCAAAGCATTTCCAATCAGATTCTGAAGCGCTCTATCCATCTCGAATCTATCGAATCTCATCATTATCTCCCTATCAGGAATTTCTACTTTGAGTTCAAATCCTCTGCTCTCAATATCTCCATGATTAGCAACTAAAAACTCTCTTAAAAATTGACTAATGTCACCTTTTACTCTCTTAAGAACAAAATCTCCACTATCAAGCTTTGTGTAATTGAATAAGGATTCGATTAAATAATTTAATCGAATTGCTTTATCATGTATATATCCAAGATACTTCTTCTTCTTAATTTCATCAATATTATCATCATCAATGAGAAGTCTTGAATACCCTTGTATTGTAGTTATTGGAGTTTTAAGATCATGAGAAATATCCCTAATCATCCTTTTCTTGTTCTCCATAATACTATAATTTATTTCTTTCTCCTTAACTAATCTCTTAGTCATATCATTGATTGCATCCTTTATATATTCAATCTCCTTAGGTGCATTTATTCCAATAGGTTCGCCCAATTTATCAAAATCTATATCCTTTATACCCTCAGATAATTTTCTCAATGGACTTACTATCTTCTTATTCAATCTCCAACTAAATACTAGCACTAATAATATTATTCCTCCTATAAAAAATAACCATATGAATCTTCCATAGAATGACATAGTTCTACTTATATCCGTCCCATCATATTCAGAACCAAGTCCCAAATTTATCTTATTCATAACTATAGGAATTATAACCAGACAAGTATATGTTTTCCCATCATCCCCCTGAAACTCTGTTGCTGTAGCACTGAACTTTTCTCTCACCCTATTAATCCCATTATTGCTTATCATATCCAATAGTTCCTTTTGCGTATAGCTCATCTTATCCTCTAGTTTTTCCCCTATAACATAGATGACTTGATTATTGTATAATATTTCTATCCAACCTTTAGATTCAATTATAAGGTCACCATCTATATTTTCATAATCAGATCTCACTATCTGTTGTGCTGTTAATCTAGGAATATCGTCAGTTTTTGCGTGTTTAAACACACTTATTAATAGAAACATAAGCATTGACCCTGTTATTAATGCCACTAAAATTATCCCAAGTACCAAAAACACATAATTCTTTAAAAAGATACTTTTTAGATTTTTATTGTTTTTTTTCATCTCACTCACCTAATCCATTATCTTATATCCAAGCCCTCTTACTGTTTTTAAATATTTAGGCTCTTTCGGAATATCTTCAATCTTATCTCTCAGCTTACTCATGTGTACCATTATAATATTATCCTCACCAAAATACTGTTCTTCCCAAACCTCTTCATATATCTGTTTCTTAGTGAATATCTGACCTATTCTTCCCATAAGCATGGACATAATTTTAAATTCCTTAGAGGTTAGATTTATTTCTTGTTCACCTTTTAATAAGACGCCTCTTCCAGTATCCAAAGTAAGCTCCTTATATTTTATTACCCTTTCCAGCTCATTCTCTGTTTTCACCTCATTGAACTCATAAAATCTCCTTAACTGTGCATTTACCCTTGCCACAAGTTCGAGTGGATTGAATGGTTTAGTAATATAATCATCCGCACCTAAATCCAACCCTAATATTTTATCCTGAGGTTCAGTCTTTGCAGATATCATTATTATAGGAATCTTACCACCCTCTCTTATTTTCTTCACTACCTTATATCCATTTATCTCAGGTATCATTATATCTATCAATGCTAAATTTATATCCTCTTTTCTAATTATGTTAACTGCTTCTAAACCATCATATGCCTTAAAGACATTGTATCCTTCTTTCTCAAGATATATCTCAATTAGTTCACAAATCTCCTTTTCATCATCTACTACTAACACATTTATATCCATAGTTACCCTCCCAAAACTCTTTTACACTATCTGATTCTATCACTTTTTTAAAGTTATCTCAATTATACAGTTTATTGTATTTACAGACAATTTTAGTTAATGCATGATAAAAGAAAGATACCTAAATCCCTTTACAACTTATTCTTTAATTTTATTACGATTCCTAACACCTAAAATGATTAGTGTACTCAAGGAAGGTATTAATGCAAGTAAAATTAATTCACTTAATGTAGTGCTCATGATTATTAGTATTCCTATAATTATCATGGCTATTGCCATAATTAAAACCTATAATTATGCATATTCAAGAATAACTAGCTTATACTTTTTAGGTTCTATGCTGACTACACATTTAAAACATCCACAATTATCTGATAATTTCCACATATTTATTTTAAATCTGTTAATAACTTCTGCTTTTTATCTATTAACTGTTGATAACTATTAATTTTGTTTAACTATTCGATTTACTTTCACCATTCATGGGTTACTTAAATTTGTAACATATCGCTCTTTTTTAAGATACTGTTGAAAAATATTCAACTTAATTACTATATCAGCGGACAACCTAATTATCACATTAATTATATACACTATTATTACACTACTGCTTGCACACCCCTTATTATCTAAACTGCAGTTGCATAAATAGGCTTACGCTCTTTGAAATCCTTTATAATCATACCCGTGTATTTAGTGTGGCTCTCTAAAAATAAACATTCAGCTGCACTATGATTATCATCGTTACACGCCTCTGACTCCCCATCATAAACCTTATTCTCCTTCATCCATCTATACCAATACAAATAATTAGTCAGATATTTACTGGATACCCCATTGAAACTATCTAACCAAATATTTATCTCTCTTTTCATGCCCAAAAGATTACCTATATGATATTCCTTATTATCATCACCAGTGCAGCTCCTTCCTAATGACAATTCCATAGCCTGTGCAAATTGATGATAATGCCTATTTCCTTCTGTGCACAGAATAGTTCCACAAGTGATTTTTTCACAGAAGATTGTTTCTAACACACGCTTATCCACTCGTCTACTATTACATGCCTCAACTATGATATTTCCTCTCCTGTCCACAGCACATACTACGTAGTTAATCTTAGCTTTATCCTCATTAAAGATCAGTGTATATTTATTCTTAATACCACATCTTCTTCCCTTGTTAAATATCCCACGCTCCCCCTTCGTATTCCTATTACCTTTTATACTCTCAACTACTACCAAATGTCCCATCTCAACTATTCCCCCCACAAAGCCAGGTCCCATGTTTTCTCTCAAGCCATCCATTATCTTATGGCGCCAGTAAAAAGCAGTGGCAATATTTATTCCCACTATGTGGCTACAGTCACTTAAGGATAACCCTCTCACCATACACTTCATATATTCAATCCATTTATCTATTCCCTTCTTACTACAATACATAGGCGACAAAGTTCTGTCACTGAATGTCTTTCCACACTCGCGACTCTTGCATTTATATCTCTGCTTTCCATTGTATTTACCATACTTCCAAATCTTCTTATATCCACAATGTGGACATATCCCACCCTCCTTGAATCTTATCCCTCTTATACTATCTATTATCTCTTCCTCTTTACCATGAACTTTATCTATATCAACCCCCTTAATTATTCTCTCAAGAATTTTTAGTCTGCTAATTCTCTTCTCATCTCTTCTAGCTTGCTCCTCAGCTTTCATTTGGTTTTCTTCGAATTTCTTTTTCTCCCTACTTCTGCTCATATTAACCATTTTCATTAGATTTTCTTTTATCTCATCACTCAAGTTAGAATCTAATACACTCTTCTCAAATTCATCCAAAATATCATCTTTAAATTCTTCTTTAAATTCTTCTTTTAAATTATCTTTGATCTTTTCTTCAAAATTCTCATTAAGATTGCCTTTAAGTTTATCCTCTAGATTAACTTTTTCTTGATCATTTGAATCTTTATCTATATTACCACTAAAAAAATAAGTCATAATTATCTACATACCTCCCATTTATACAAACCTCTTATTCATATAGAACTTTTATTTGTACAAACATATTTTCGCATCACTCTTTTAATTATGACCATTCCCTGTTTTTATAATCATTACACAACAAAAAACTTCTGTTTTTTTCTAAACTCAATCATCTGATGGCTTGCACTCTACCGAATCTAGCTATTTCAACATCTTCTTAAAAAAGAGATATAGGCCACTATTTTTTTTAATGTATAGAAGCTATGGCCTGTCCGACCTCTAGCCTTAAAATCAACTCTTTTATTATCACAAAAAAACTGCGATTAGATTTTATAAATAAAATCCAATCACAGTTCTAAATCATCATATTAACTTACACAAATTTCTTCGTGCTCAATGTCCTACATACCAAACTCTTATCTTCCTTAAACTCTATTTCAATAAGCGCAACCTCACAAACTTCACCTTCTTAGGTTCGAAATTATCATAACAAAATTGAAATGCATCTCCAATCCTTTAATCACCCTTCAACTTTCCTAGTGTACAATGGGGATTCCATCTCTCTGGAGAATAAAAAACACTCTCATTTCTACTATAATTTTTGAAAACCTTTTTCACATCCATAAAAAGATTAAATATTTCAGTATTTATGTTTGCTCTTGTATATATAACATCTGTTGCCTTAAACATTGCAATAGTATCAAAGTATAACTCAAAGCTCCTAAAATCTTTTTCTATATATTATTATCATGAAGTCGCTTCCACATTCCTCTTACATATTCGTCAAATTCATTATTAAAAAATATCTCTATGGCATAACTCTTCATTTGACTCCCTCCAGATTCTTTTAATACATTAATTATTTCTTATCTTCTATATCCTGAAGAATTCTTTCAATAAACTGTTCAATTGAAACATTTCCCTCATCGCCATTTTCTCTACTTCTTAGTGAGACAACACCATCTTGTGCTTCTTTTTCTCCAGCTATTATTATATACGGAAGCCTTTCATTCCTTGCTTCCCTTATCTTATATCCAATCTTCTCTGCTCTGCTGTCTATTTCTACTCTGATACCATTTTCTTTAAGCCTATCCACTATACTATTGCAGTATTCATTGTATTTATCTGATATAGGTAGTACTTTTACTTGAACAGGCGCGATCCACGATGGAAATTTTCCTTCAAAATGTTCAATTAATATACCCATAAATCTTTCAAGACTTCCTAGAATTGCTCTGTGTATAACTATTGGTTTATGCTTCTCCCCATCTTTTCCAATATAAGATAAGTCAAACCTTTGTGGAAGTTGAAAATCAAGTTGAATAGTTCCGCACTGCCAAGTTCTTCCTAATGAATCTTTAAGATCAAAATCAATTTTGGGGCCATAGAAGGCTCCATCTCCTTCATTTATAACATATTCCTTACCTATATGATCAAGAGCCTCTTTAAGAGCACTCTCTGCCATATCCCAATCTTCTATGCTTCCTATTGAATCATCAGGTCTAGTCGATAACTTGATATTATATTGGAATCCAAACGCTGAGTATATTTCATCTATTAACTCTATTACTCCTACTATCTCATCTTTTATCTGCTCTGGTAACATAAATATATGAGCATCATCTTGTACGAATGATCTTACTCTCATAAGCCCATGTAGTGCTCCTGATAGTTCATGTCTGTGAACTCTCCCAAGTTCTGCTGATCTTATAGGTAAATCTCTATACGAATGAACTTCGCTCCTATATATCAGCATTCCACCTGGACAGTTCATAGGCTTTATTGCATAATCCTCATCGTCTATCTTAAGTGCATACATGTTCTCTCTGTAATGATCCCAATGTCCTGAAGTCTCCCATAGATGTCTATTTAAAATTATTGGAGTTTCTACCTCAACATATCCACATTTCTCATGTATCTTCTTCCAGAAATCTATAATCTTATTCTTCAGAATCATTCCTTTGGGAAGGATAAATGGAAATCCTGGTCCCTCTTCCATGATTGCAAATAGCTTTAGATCTTTACCTAACTTTCTGTGATCTCTTCTCTTAGCTTCCTCTATAAACTCCAGATACTCCTGTATCATAGACTGTTTTGGAAATGCAGTTGCGTATATTCTCTTCAACATCTCCCTCTTCTCATCACCTCTCCAATATGCCCCTGCAACACTCATAAGCTTTATAGCCTTAACTACCTTTGTGTTCGGAAGATGTGGTCCTGCACATAGATCAACAAAGTCTCCCATTCTGTAAAAAGATATTATTTCATATTCCGGAAGGTCATTAATGAGTTCAACTTTATATTTCTCACCCTTCTCTTCCATATACTTAATTGCTTCTTCTCTTTTCAGTTCAAATCTTTCAATAGGGTGAGCCTCTTTAATTATCTTCTTCATCTCTTCTTCTATCTTGTTAAAATCATTTTCAGATAATTTATAGTCCATATCAAAATCATAGTAGAAACCATTCTCTATTGAAGGTCCTATAGCTAATTTAACATCATTATACAATCTCTTAACAGCATATGCCATGATATGAGCAGCAGTATGTCTATATACCTCTGCCCCCTTTTCATCCTCAAACTTTAAGATGTTCACCTCATCACCATCATGGAGTTCAGTTGTGAGACCAACCACCTTCCCATTGACTTCTCCCGCTACGGCTTCCTTGTATAATCTTCCACTAATGCTCTTTGAAAGAGTCGTTAGATTGCCACCTCTTTGGATTTCTTTATCTGCTCCATTATTTAATTTTACTTTGATCATCACACTTTACCTCCTTCTTAAATTTTGTGATATTAAAAAAACATCCATCCCATACAAGGGACGAATGTTTTATTCGCGGTTCCACCCAAGTTAACACATCCATTCATATGAATGCATTCACTCAATTTCTAATTTAACGGATTATCCGATGACATTTCCTTAACAGATTAATTTTCTGTTTCAAAAAACTATTTCATAGTTTCCAGTACTCAGCCATGGCTCAAGGGTAGTTTTCACATAAAAGATTCTATAGTGAAACTTGATTTATGCACACCTTAGAAAAAGTTATATAATAACGGTATCAAAATCACGAAGGTTCAACGTGTTTTGTGCATGTATAAATTAATAGTTGAACTAGAATCTCCAAGGCCATATGGGATTTGCTCTCAATCGGTGACATATCCTCCCTGTACACTGGGCTCTCTGCTACTCTTCCTTTTCACTGCCTGCATTTTTATGTAATTTCTTAAAATAATATCATGTTGATTCGATATTGTCAAATATTTTTCAGATTATTCTTAAAATATATTTCTTTTATTAACTAATGTTAAAAATCCAAAATCATTTACGCTGTGTATTATTATTGCTGTCCATATACATTTTGTATACATCATTATTACACAACAAATTTTCCCACTTTCATCTAAATAAGAATGAACTATCTAAAGCATAAATCCAGTAACAATGATAATTAAATGAACTATCAACTCAACTTTGCCTATCTTAAAATTATCTGATACTTTTTTTCTATCAACTGAAAGTCTTACTTCAAGAAATCTTGCTGCATAACAAAATATTAAATATAGTAATGCTATTATACTAAAATATTTTATTGATTTAATTGGTGATGTAAGTTTATCATTAATTATCTGAGGTATTACAATAATAGCTCCTATCACATAGGGTATCATTTTGTATATACCAAAATGATACCCCTCTTTCACTCTTTTAAAATTCCACCCACTTTGAAGCATGTCTATAAAATCAGTCCATTCTGTTATTTGAGTCTTGTGATGTCCTCTCATATATTTATTATCAGAGCTACGCTCACAGTTATATTCATTATTACACAGAATAATATTCTCTAAGAATATAAATGGATCTTGTTTCTCATCATTTCTCACATCTCTTGTGTTATCTATAAATTCCTCTAGTGATCTTTTCACTTTATATAATCCATACTCACCCTTCTTAAGTTTTGTTTTCTTATATTTTTTCTCTTCTTTCTCATCCTCTATACAATCACAAATAGTTCCACAGTAACCTATGTATTTACACTTAGGATAGTGATCTTTCACAGGTTCCTTTTCAAAACCTTTACTGCAAGTACAATACCTCTCTCCAAGAAAGCCTTGTTCTAAAATTTCTAGAAATAGCTCATTTGATACCTGAACTTCTTTTTCGCTTTCCTTAAGATACTCCTCAAGTTCTTCTAATTCCCTGTACACTCCTATTAAATATTCTTCAAGATTTCCTCTATATTTGTCCTTGTATTTTACTATAATACTAGATAAATTATCATTGAAATACATAATCTTTCCTCTTCTTAATTCAATCATACATATTGGCTATATTAAATATTTTACTTTTTATTAAATATTATACTAATGATCATATTTAATAATTCTACTTACTTTTGCACTTCGATTAAAATCTTTATATATTTTATTATCTAAAAGCAATTAATATACGACACCATATTTTATAGCCATAAAAAAACACACAAAAAGGATTCCTTTTCATGTGTTTTTCATCTATAAACCTAAATTATAAATACTTCTTTATTTCCTCAACTTTATTAAGTGCTTCCCATGGAAGATCAATATCAATTCTTCCGAAATGCCCGTACGCAGCAGTCTGTTTGTATATAGGTCTTCTTAATCCTAATTCTCTGATTATAGCAGCTGGTCTTAAGTCAAATACATTTTTAACAATCTCAACTACCTTCTCGTGTGAAATCTTCTCTGTACCGAAAGTTTCTACCTCTATAGATACGGGCTCAGCTACTCCAATAGCATAGGCTAATTGAATCTCAAGTCTATCAGCTACTCCAGCTGCAACAAGGTTCTTAGCTACCCATCTTGCAGCATATGCAGCAGATCTATCAACTTTAGTAGGATCCTTTCCAGAGAAAGCTCCTCCTCCATGTCTTCCCATACCACCATAAGTATCTACTATTATTTTTCTACCTGTTAATCCAGCATCTCCTTGTGGTCCACCAATAACGAATCTTCCAGTTGGATTGATGAAATATTTTGTTTCATCATCTAAAAGTTCTGCTGGCACGATTGGTTTAATTACGTGTTCCATTAAATCTTTTTCAATCTGCTCTCTAGTAACTTCTGGAGCATGTTGAGTAGAAATAACAATTGCATCTATTCTCACAGGTTTATCATCTTCAAACTCAACTGTTACTTGAGTTTTTCCATCTGGTCTTAAATAAGCAAGAGTACCATTTTTTCTTACCTCTGATAATCTTCTTGATAGTTTGTGTGCCATTGCAATTGGAAGCGGCATATACTCTTCTGTTTCGTTAGTAGCATAACCAAACATCATACCTTGGTCTCCTGCTCCTGTAGCTTCTTCTGAACCCATGTTTCCTTCTTTAGATTCTAAAGCTTCATCAACACCCATAGCTATATCGCTTGACTGTTCATCAATAGTTGTCATTACTGCACAAGTACTTGAATCAAAACCATATTTCGCTCTTGTATATCCTATTTCTTCTATTGTCTTTCTTACCACTTTTGGAATATCAACATAACAATTAGTTGTTATTTCCCCCATAACCATAACCATTCCTGTTGTTACAGCTGTTTCGCAAGCAACTCTTGCATTAGGGTCTTTCTCAAAAATACTATCTAATATTGCATCTGATATTTGATCACAAATCTTATCTGGATGTCCTTCTGTTACTGATTCTGAAGTGAATATTCTTTTCCCCATTCTTTAACCCCCTATGTAATAACATTCCATTTGTTTAAACTCTTATTTCGTAGCTTGATTTTATAGAATCAAATTCATACTTTATATCAAAATGATTATTTATCTAAATTTTGAAATAAATTCTTTATAAATATTATACATAATTTCATATATAAAGTAAATGTCATTTTTGTTTTTATATTTTGTTTGACATTAAGCCCTTTTATATTTAAACAATACCCATTAAATAAAGTCTTTTGTCTTTTTATACAATATACATCCAAGTAACACCTACCTTTTAATCTGTGTAAATATCATAACCTACTAATTTTAAGATTTCCAAAATCCCTTTTGACATTAATTCAACATCATATTACTCTAAACAAAAAAACATACAGGAATATTAAAAAACTATAATATTCCTGTATAATTCTTTCTATTATGTATATACTACTAATGAAGCACAAGCGAGATAAATACTCGTAACATTATATGTGCTTTAATAGAAGCTTTTCAATGTCGCCACTCTGGAAAAGCTTCTATTTATTTTTTTGTCAATACTTATACAATTGATTATAATAACTTTTTTCAATATTCATCATTGGTTTTTTATTCAATATTTTCCCTCATTTCTCTTTTAATTTGATTGATTTTAAACTATAATATTATTGTTGTTATTATTTTAACGATATTAGAAGGGATGTATGGTTTATATTAATATTATTTCTTAGATATGTTCGACAATACTTTCTTGAAATCAATGTATTATCTAATCCTCCTCATCCCTTCTATAGATTTACTATAAAATAAACTCAGTTCCCAAATAAAAATTTTGGAACTGAGTTTATTTATTTTTTCAAATCTTCCATCAATACTGACACTAAAAAGATTAAAATTATACTTTTCTTTTCATTATGTTATATATTCACTCAACATTTGAATAAAATTTAATTTTTTTTGAATTATTTTTTCTTATTTATGAAATAATAAGTATGTATTAACCACTCTGATATACTGCTTATAGGTTATTTATTAAAAAGGATAAATGAGATTTTCCATATGGAATCCAATGTGATTATCGATGACTTTTTCCTTGCCTATAAGCAATTTTCATAATATGAGACATATTGAAAATGGAGGAACTTATGAAAACTTTAAAGAGAAATATCATATTTTCACTTCTATTAATATTCACCCTCTCATTATTGGGATGTATTAAGGAAGAACAAAAAAAGAATTCTAATATTGCTTCCAATAAGAAGGAGATTAACAATAAAGAACAAGCTGATAAAAAGTATCCTATAAGAATAGTTGATTCCTTAGATAGAAAGGTTACTATAGTAGATGAGCCTAAAAAAGTTATCTCATTAGCACCTAATATTAGTGAGATAATATGCGCTCTAGGCAAAGAAACCCTTTTGGTTGGGAGAACAGCACTATGTGACTTTCCCGAGAGTATATTAAATATTGAAAGTATAGGGGATTTTTATAATCCAAATGTTGATAAAATAGTTGAATTAACTCCTGATATTATAATCATATCATCTTTAACTTCTGAGAAAACGTTATCTAAATTAGATAATCTAAAGATACCTTATGTGGTATTCAATGAGGATGAAACCATAGAAGGAACTTATACTTGTATAGAGAAAATTGGTTTTATTTTAAATTCTGAAAAAGAAAGTAAAGATTTAATAAATGAAATGAAAACAAAAATAAGCACTGTTTCCTCTAAAGTAAACAAATCTAATAAGCCACGGGTACATTATGTGGTAGATTTCGGCTATTCAGCTGGAAAAGATACCTATATATCTCAAATGATTAATGCCGCTGGAGCTATTAATGCAGCTAACGATATTACAGGATGGAACTATAGCTTAGAAAAACTAATTGAAAGTGATCCCGATATCATAATAGCACCTAAAAAACTTATAGCACAAGTGCTTGAACGTGATGGTTACAAGGATCTAAGTGCTGTGAAAAATAAAAAGTTATATGTTATAGATGATGCTGTGATATCTCGTCAAGGGCCTAGAATCACCGAAGGAATTGAGCTATTAGCTAGAATTATTCATCCAGATGTATTTAAAAAAGAAATGGAAAATGAAGCTTCTAAATAAATTAATTTCAAGCTCTAGAGACATAGAAATTAATAATGGTCCAGCTTAGCTGGCCCATTATTAACGTGATTTATAATGATTGAATTTGTACTTGTCTTTCGCATAAATAAAATTACACAAATAATGCAAAGATGCAATATACTCCCTTCTATCCTGTGTACAACATGAAGATTTCAATTCATTTTCTAAATTGATCATATTCTCATTTATTATTGGTATATAATGTTTCATAGCCTTTCCTTTTTCAAATAAACTAATTATAGTTCCAACAAAACAAGCGATTAATATTGTAGCAACTTCTAACCCTGTTACAAAACTAATAAAATCTGTTTGTGCATCTATCTTTGAGAATATAAAGCTGATTAAAACATTTAAACCCAGTATACATAATAATACTTTTAGAAAGACACCATTTGTTTTATCATATTTAGTTATGTACTGATTAAATGGATCATTACTCTGTAAAAGTTCATATAAATAATCTTTATATTGGCTGTTCTCTATATTTCTACTTCTATTTTCCACAGCAACCATAACTTCATCTGCTATGTCACATTTGAATTTTTCACCAAAATCTCTACTATCTCTCATATATTACTCCTTCATAGTATCTTGACTATTCTCTTTTAAGCATATTTTTTCTGTAAATTGCTTACTTTTATTATTGTATGTTGTATAAATCAAATACTCTAGTTGTACATTACTTGGTACCCTAAAATACATATCTCTATTTATCTTTTCTTCACTACCTAATACTACTCCCAGTCCTAGTTCATTGGGTAGTACTGTCTTGAACCATTTATATTGATTCCCATTTTTATCAATAACTTTAAAATCAAATGGGTTTAGTTTCTTTCCTTTCCCATTATCAATCTCATAACTTTTTAGTGTAACATTTACTCTATATATCTGAAGACTATTTGCATTACCATATAGTACATGCTCAGTTTTTTCCACAATTATTCCTAAATTATTACAAATAATTTCTTCCCCAATCATTGGTGTTATATTATTTGCTTGAATATTAAATATCAATATAGTTAGGATTATTCCTATTACTCCAGCTTCAACTAATACAGGCATTCTTGCAAACTTGCTTAAAATAAATGGAAGCTTTATTTTCTTTATTTTTCTTTTACTCTTTTCTTCTATAAATTTTCTTATATTATCAATTTCATATTCTCCTAATTCTTCTTTTGAAATATAGTAACCATTTAAATATTCATGTTCTAGCAAAAAATAATTATTTACCTCATATGTATTTATTTCCTGATATTTTATAGTTTTTTTAATTCCAGTAATATTATAAATTACAACTAACCCTTCCTCACATAAACATAATTCATAGTTACTTATTTGAGGTGAATATATACGTTGTGGCATTGAATTCCACATAAATTTATCATGATTACCTATAAATATAGTCATAAATATTAAAGCACAAATCAACCAAAATATATAACTCTCATACCATCCAAAATATTTGAAATAGATTGATTTCGAAAATGCAACAGTTAATATTAATCCTCCAATTAGTATTAAAATTGTTCCTAAAATTGATCTCTTATACCTAATAAGAGCTTTTCTATCCTTATAACCATCTAATAATTGTTCTTGTGTATATTTACAATTAAATCCATATATACATTTCATCGATTGTAGGCATTCATCATTTATATCCACGATCTCTCTCCTTTACTTTTATTCGACTGTATTATATATTATATAGATTTTTGAATTTCATTTTTAAAAACCTACTTGTCTTACTCATATTCTGTAAAATTATTTTCACCTAAATCATATTACTAACTTCCTAATTATAGTAAAATAATACTATAATAATTCAATCTGTATAATTATATTTTGATTTATATTATTTGTCAACAAATTTAAAATTTATGTATAATTTTGTTGTATAGTAGTGATTTATGACATATTTGCGTATAAAAATAACGACTCCTTCACAAGCCGTTATATTCTACTCTTCTACATTAATAATTATTAAATTATCATTTATTTGTACCTTTGGTGTATTTAGAAATGTTATTATTAGTATCGTACTTCTCTGAATCAAAGTTTATTTATTATATTTATTATCTTATCCACATGAAAGTTAAAAACTATATTCTCATGATCATCAGTTGGAATCACATCAACAGTCTTCAGATTTATCTCATAATCAAGTTCCTCAAGTTTTGTATAATTAACTGTGCTAAGGCATCTATTTTCTCTCATGTCATATAATAGTTTAAGGTGTACATTTGCCTCCCGAAGCAACTTTATTCTGTTATTGATTAAATCAAGTTCTTCTTCGTATTTATTATCATCCATATGTTCAAATTGATATGAACTAAATATAGTCTTGAACTTTGATATATCATCTCTTAATGTAAACAGTCTCGGATTATCTCCATCCAATATTATATTCTTAAATATCTCATTAACTTGTTCCTTGAGTTTATCATAATACTCATATAATCTCTTCTGCGACTCATTAGGAGACACTACGAAGTTCACTGCTAAAACAATCATAATTCCCATAAAAGTCTCTAATAACCTTCTAACCCCGTACTCAATTGGCGCTATCTTGTCAGCATAAAGTGTTATCATCAAAAATACTATACATGCTATCGCTGAAGATTTTTTGAAATTAAAAACATTACACAGATATATCACCAATACTATTCCTACAAATATGAGAATAGTATTAACCATAACATTAACTGATAATTTCACAGCAATTATTGCAATAATTGCTCCAATTGTAGTTCCAATCATTCTATTTAATCCTGTCTTAAATGAACTATAGACCGTATTCTGCATTGTAATTATTGCAGCTATAGGTGCAAAAAAGTAAGTTTCTGAACTGAAAATCCTCAAAATCACAACAGTTAATACAACTGCCAATGCAGTCTTAATATTTCTTAATCCTATTTTCTTCATCAGTCTATTCCTTATTCCATTCCTTATTCGATGACAGTAATGACTTCTTCTAAAGGTTTTCTTTCTGGACTCTTACCTTCAATAGCGGGTACCCCTAAAGGCGTCACTGCTGCCAAGTAATATCCTTCTTTATTGAAATTAACATATTCACTTATCTCTTTAGCTGCATAATTAGGACTAGTCATCCAACATGTTCCATATCCTAATTCACCTGCTGCAAGCATAAGATTCTCAATTGCTGCGCTTACCCCCTGTAATCCTGGGTTTGCCTTACTAAGTTCATCAATTTCTTCTTGAGATGTACCTATTGCCTTTAACTCCTTTAATCCTGTTGGAACATATTCACCAGCATATACCATAACTAGTACAGGTGCTATTCTGAAAATAGTAGCATATTTTACAAACTTTTTGAAGCCTTCAGCCCATTCTTCATCAGGTAACTTATCTGCTATTTTCTTATTCTTCTCTTCTACTATTTTCGCTATTTGCTCAATCTTTTCCTTGTTCTTAACTATAACAAAGTGCCAGTTCTGTCTATGCTTTCCTGATGGTGCTTGGATAGCCGCCTCCAAAATTACTTTTAGATCCTCTTCCTTAACTTCTTCTTCTGTGAATTTCCTTATACTATGTCTTTTATAAATAAATTCTAGATTCTTCATCTCAATATCCTCGCTTAATTTTATTCAAAATCTCCCCATAATAATATAATCAATCCTTAAAATAATCAAGGGTATTCTAAAAAAAACAAATTAAAATTTGAGAATGGATAATTGAGAATGCACGAATTAGTTATTGTTTATATTAGTAATGTTACAAATGAATATTCTCAAATACAACAAAGTCTTAATATCCCATTAAATAATTTGAATATTAAGACTTTACACACTCTAATGCCTTATATTTGATTTATAATAACTTTTTAAGTTCATCAGGTTTGAATTCCTTTATGACTTTCTCTTTTGATTCAGTTATAACAATAAGTTTAACAACATCATCTTTGATTTGAAATACTTTACCCTTCTGCTTTGTTCCAATAACATTAACAGGAGTTCCTATCTTTAACTCCTTAAGGTTATCCTTTTCGCATTTCTCACATTTTTCTTGATTGCTACTTATTCTCAAACAATCTGAACAATAATAATATTTCGCCATTTTTGTCACCCTACCTTCTTAAATTGGTTTTATATATAATTTCTATAAATTCCTTAAAATACCTTTTAAATTTTCAGATTTTTTTGAATATTTTTATTTTTAAGATTTTAGAGGATTTAATTCCTTAAATACATCTTATTCACTGTAAAAAAATTCTATGCCTTTAATTATTTTTACATAACATATTTTTTGTGATTAAGGAAATTATAAATATATATCATATATTTATTTTATGGAGTGATTTTATGTACAATGAACCATATTTACCAGAAGAAAAAGAATTAGATATTTTCTATGAGTTAGACAGAGAAATAAGCGATGCTGTAATAAACAAAGACCCCAATGAAATGTCTGAAGGATATACTACACCTTCTAAGCATCATAAACCAACAGATATGGTAGACATGAGGGATGACAGTATCGACTTATACAAGGATATGCCTCCAATATATTAAATTTATTAATTATATATGCCCTGGTTGAATCACTTATGTGTTTCAGCCGTACCCTTTATAATTTTTACCCTCTAAATCTTATTTTAAATTTAAACAAAAGGACCCAACGCAATGTTGGGTTCTTTAGTTAGTGCTATATTTTCTATTATACAAATACAGGAAGAATGCAGTACCTATAATTAAAGCTGCTCCTACTATACTCTTACCATCCATAACCTCTCCAAACATTACAAGTCCAACAATTGCTGAGAAAACTACACTGAAATAATTAAATATGGATACCTCTGATGCAGGTGCTAATTTATAAGCATATGTTAAAGTAAATTGTCCCATCGCAGCGAACACTCCTATCATTATAAGAAATGCACATTGTTCTGGACTAGGCATAATAAAATTCATTGCTGTTAATGGAATCATTCCCAATACAGATATGAATGAGAAATAGAATACTATTGTAGCTGGTTGTTCTCTATCCTTTAAATATCTTACAAGAGTGTATGCTCCTCCTGCACAAATTGCAGAGGCTACCCCTGCCATTGATGGGATTATATCAAAACTCATTTTAGGCTGTATAATAAACAAAGCTCCTATAAACACCACAAATAAAGCGGGTATCTGAACCTTGGATAACTTCTCTTTAAGGAAAATCGCTGCAAATATAGTAACAAAGAATGGAGATAACTTATTTAATATCGCTGAATTTCCTAAATTTATATTGTTTATAGCATAAAAAAATAGTAACACTCCACTTAATCCTAACATCGATCTTCCTATTAGATATTTCTGATTCTCTTTTTTCCCAAACATGGGAGAACCACTCTTCTTCAATGTTATGAATGCAATTACAAGACTCACCATATTCCTAAATAAAACCTGTTCTGCTAAAGGAATATCTCCCGACAGCTTTACCATAGCACCCATAAATGTAAATGCTAATGCACTTAAAATCATTAACGCAACAGCTCTTGGCTTATTGTCCATTTTCATCCCGCCTTTCTTAAAAGATTAGTTAAGAGTGGTGAGTTGAGAGTTGAGAACGATTGACATTTCACTTTAGTGAAATTTTAATTATATTCTTCCTTAGACAATGGGGATTCACTCGTTTCATTAGGAATGAAACATTGTAATTGAAATACAATATTTTATTTCAGATAAAATAAGTAAAACCATCTTGTCCCAAAGAACAATAAAATGTAGTTTCTGCCCTAAAGGCAGAAACCTTAATCATTCTCCATTCTCCACTTCCAACTCTCAACTTCTTTTAAATCGCTTCTTCGCTCTCATCAATAAAATAAAATTCCTTATTATTTAAATTTTTCAGATTATCCTTTAATCTTTGGTAATCAGATATCTCCTCTATGCCGTCTTTTAGTCTTCTATTAGGTAACATTTCAGCAAAAGTTCTAAATAATTCTTCACTAAAGTACTCAATATTATGTCTAGGTAGCTTAGGTAATAATTCAAAATCTTCATCATCAATTATTTTTTCAACTATATCATAGAAATATTTAAAATAAAACCTATTCTTGATTTTTTTTAATCTTCCTATCCTAAAAGTTTTACCTTCGGAATTTTTCCAAATAAGATATAATCGTTCAATTTCAATTTTCTTCATAATACCACCTTTATTTTTTAGCCTTGTATTTTCTTTTATTATTTAATTTTACCAATGGTATATGAAAATATTCTATTTATTTAATTTCGTTAACCAAAAGATTTTAACACGAGCCACCTGGTGTTACAACTTAAATAAGTTAAACTCCCAAAAAAACAGAGCGAATTATCGCTCTGAGTTTGTTGAAAAAGTCATAAAATATTGTTTTTACTCTGTTAAGTTAAATGGTGATTACTTAACAACTTCTACATCCATTTGTAATACTTCACCATTAATCTTTTGCTCTTTGTAATCTCTATCTGCACCATAAACTATTTCAAGAGAAAGTGTTTCCTTTTTAATTGTATCTTCAAATTTCTTAATTATACAATCCAACTCTTCATTCCCAGCAACAAATAATTTTATCTTATCTGCAACTTCGAATCCACTATCTTTTCTCATGTTCTGAACCTTACTTAAGATCTCTCTTAGGAATCCTTCTTCTTTAAGCTCTTCAGTGATATTAGTATCAAGAACAACCCCGATTGAACCTTCTCCAGCGAATGCGTATCCTTCAAGACCATTCATTGTTACAAGAATGTTTTCGCTATTAAGCTCTATCTCTGTTCCATCTGCATGTATAGTTACTGTTCCACCATTACCTATTGTTTGAGCTAATTCCATCTGATCCTGTGCTGCAATTTCTTTTCTAATTGCAGGAATGATCTTACCATAGCTTTTCCCTAATACAGGTAAGTTAGGCTTAATTTCAAAGTTAACATATTTAGATATGTCAGCTCCGAATTCGATATTCTTGATATTAAGTTCATCCTTTATGATATCTCCATAGTATTCAGGTATTGACATAGTAGCTAGAAGCATTGTTTCAAGTGGCTGTCTATTCTTTATATTAGCTCCACTTCTTGCTTTTCTTCCTAATTTAACAACCTTGTAAGCAAGTTTCATCTCTTCTTCAAGTTCTAGATTTACTTCCTCTTCGTTATACTCTGGCCAGCTACATAAGTGAACACTCTCTGGAGCATCCTTATCTAATCCAACTACTAAATTCTGATAGATTTCATCAGTCATAAATGGTATGAATGGTGCAGCAACTTTTGATAAATCAACTAATACTTTATGAAGAGTTACATATGCTCCTATTTTATCATTATCTAATGAATCACTCCAGTATCTAGCTCTATTTCTTCTTACATACCAGTTAGATAACTCATCAACAAACTCTTCTACTGCAAGTGCAGCTTGAGTGATTCTATAGTTATCAAGGTATTCTCCAACTTCTTTAGATAATGTGTTTAATGTTGAAATTATCCATTTATCCATAACATTCTCAGATACGAATCCTTTATAATCAAATGGGTTGAATTTATCTATATCTGCGTATAATACGTAGAATGAATATACGTTCCATAATGTACTTAAGAACTTTCTTTGAGCTTCTGCAACTTCACTTGGAGCAAATCTAGTTGGAAGCCATGGTGCACTTGCAGTGTAGAAATGCCATCTTGTAGCATCTGCACCTTGCTCTTCAAGTACATCAAATGGATCAACTACATTACCTTTGTGCTTAGACATTTTGATACCTTTTTTATCAAGTACGTGTCCAAGTACCACACAGTTCTCAAATGGAGCTTTTCCATAAAGAGCTGTAGATATAGCTATTAATGTATAGAACCATCCTCTTGTTTGGTCAGTTGCCTCTGAAATAAATTGAGCTGGGAAATTGCTCTCAAATAACTCTTTGTTCTCAAATGGATAGTGATGTTGAGCAAATGGCATTGAACCAGAATCGAACCAACAGTCTATAACCTCTAAAGTTCTCTCCATTGTTCCTCCACACTTCTCACAATTAAGTTTAACACCATCAACATATGGCTTGTGAAGCTCTAAATCTGCAGGAACATCTATTCCTTTTGTATTTAATTCTTCTCTGCTTCCGATACACTCTTTATGTCCACAAGAACATTCCCATATTGGAAGTGGAGTTCCCCAGTATCTATTTCTACTGATACCCCAATCGATATTGTTCTCTAGGAAGTTCCCCATTCTTCCTGTTCTAACGTTGTCTGGGTGCCAGTTAATATTGTTATTGTTCTCTACCAACTGATCTTTTATAGACGTTGTTCTTATGAACCAACTATCTGTTGGATAATATAAAAGTGGCGTATCACATCTCCAACAGTGTGGATATGAGTGAGTGAACTTCTCTGATTTATAAAGCATGTTGTTCTCATCCATGAAAGCTAAGATCTTAGGATCGGCTTTCTTAACAAACATTCCAGCCCATGGCTCAACACATTCTTCAAATTCACCTTTACCATCAACAAGGTTGATAAGTGGTAAGTTGTATTTTTGTCCAAGTAAATTATCGTCATTACCATATGCAGGTGCTATGTGAACGATACCAGTACCATCAGTTAATGTTACGAAATCACCGTGAACGATGTAGAATCCTTTCTTATCAGTTGGAACCTCGAACTTAAATAACTGCTCGTATTCCATTCCAAGAATCTCTTCTCCTTTGAATTCTTTTACGATTTCATATTCATCTTCTAATATATTTAATAATCCTTTTGCTAAGATTAAGTTTTCCCCTTTATTTACAACTTCAACATAATCATATGCCTTGTTAATAGCCAGTGCTGTATTTGAAGGTAATGTCCAAGGAGTTGTTGTCCAAGCTAGGAAGTATTTATTCTCTTCCCCTACTATCTTGAACTTAACAAAAGCAGTAGCTTCTTTAACATCTTTGTATCCTTGTGCAACTTCGTGTGAAGAAAGAGATGTTCCACATCTAGGACAGTAAGGCATTATCTTATGTCCTTTATAAAGAAGGTCTTTATCCCACATAGTTTTTAACGCCCACCATACAGACTCAATATAAGTGTCATGATAAGTTACATATGGATTATCCATATCTACCCAGTAGCCTAATTTCTCTGACATGTCTTTCCACAGTTCAGTATACTTAAATACGCTTTCCTTACATTCTTTTATGAATTTCTCAACACCATAATCTTCAATCTGGTCTTTTCCTGAGATTCCTAATTTTTTCTCAATCTCAAGTTCAACTGGTAATCCGTGAGTATCCCATCCTGCTTTTCTTACAACCTTATATCCCTTCATTACTTTATATCTTGGTATAAGGTCCTTCATTACTCTTGTCAAAACGTGACCTACGTGTGGCTTACCATTAGCTGTTGGAGGTCCATCATAGAAAGTAAAATACTTACCATCTTTGTTCGCATCAAAATTCTTTTGTATAACATTTTTATCATTCCAAAGTTTTGCTATATCTTTTTCCATTTGAACAAAACTTCTTGAAGAATCAATTTTATTGTACATTGAATATAACCCCTTTCCTTTGAATTGTATATTAAATGAAATATTGTACTATAGAGAATCCATAGTTAAACTTTATTTATACATATCCCAAAATCGCAGCGCTTCAATGAGTTTTGGGTGTGTATAAATTTAGTTTTAACTTGGAATCTCTATAAAGATTTATTAATTAAAAACCTATTTTTCTTTGAATTCAAAATTAATGTTTGAATTCAAAGAAAAAAGAATAAAGAACAAAGAATAAATGATGATACCTTTCAGCAAAGCTGAAAACTTTAAAATTATTAAAGCTCAAGAGAATAACTACTATTGATTAGAAATAAGAAAGCTTTTATATATTTTTTCTGACAATAGGAAGAAAAATAACCTGATTTATTCTTTATTCTCTGTTCTTTATTCTTTAATTAAATAAGCATGTATAGTTAAAATCACATTTAATCTATTTGAATAAATAACTAATAACTTTAAATCTCTATATACTGATTATTTCCATAATGCCTTTATAAAATCATAAGACTCTTATAAAAATTAAAAAACTTCGCCCTTAATTAAGGACGAAGTTAAATTCGCTATACCACCTATAATGGGATTTCAAGTACTATCATACTCTATTCTTTAACGCAGAAACACGTAGCAGCTTACTAATATTCAGCCCTAAGCTCATAGGTGATTTTCACTAAAAGTCTAAGTTATGGGTTTCCACCATCCCCACTCTCTGATAACTGCACCAATAGTTACTCTTCCTAATCTTTGCTTTTATCATTTCAATCATATATATTCATATACTTTATTTTAATACATTATATTATACAGTTCATATATTGTCAATCAATTAAAGATAAATATAAATTTTATTTATCTTTATCTTTAGATTGTTGAAAAAGTCCAAAGTTAAGGAACAAGCTGAACGAGCAGCACAGAGAAGTTTAGTGCCGCGGTAATTTGGTTTTTCTCAATTATCTGAACAAATTTTAGTCTGTTACATCATAGTTAGTAACTCCTAATTTTTTGAATATGCCTACGGCAACTGCTTTAGCATACTTCTTCTGTTCATCAATTGACTTAAACCTTGCTTCCTCATCTTTATTTGATATAAATCCTAGTTCCACAAGAACCGCTGGTGCATCAGAATACTTAATAACATAAAATCCTTTTTCTTTTACCCCTCTGCTAAATGCTCCAGTATATTTTATTAGCTCATTTTGTATGTAACTAGCTAATATATTCCCTTCACTGCTTCCATAGAATGAATATGTTTCAATACCGTGTGCTGTTTCATTATAGGTAGAGTTTAGATGTACACTCACAAATAGATCTGGTTTAAAATTATTAGCTATTTGTGTTCTCTCTTTGAGATCCTGTGATACATTTGATGGCCATGATACCTTATCAGATGTACGAGTATATTCAACATCTACACCATTTCTAACAAGATAGTTTCCAATCATTAATGAAACACTCAATGCAGTATCCTTTTCTCTCATTTTTGTATACCCAATTGTTCCTGAATCATATCCACCATGTCCCGGATCAAGGACAACCTTGTAACCAGTTTTTTGAGCCTTACCAATTATCAAAGTTAAAACAACTCTATCGTCTCTATCAACCAGTGTTCCTTCGTATTTAAATACACCTGGTTTTGATGTGTTCACAGTATTATTGTCCCATTTCACTTTAATAGCTTGTTCTCCATTACCATTTAAAATTACATCTACTTTATCAGGTAATGTGAAGTTCTGCCCTTGCTGTATTCTCTTTGTGATTTCTTTTACATGCTTTTCATCCTTTACATCTACCTTAGTTCCATCAAAATACTCCGTTACAGCATCAGCTATACCTAGAGCTATTCTATTTTTATATTCTGTTTCCTTTAATTTCTTCTCTTCTTCTTTATTTGATACAAAACCAACTGCTACCCATACTGCTGGTGCCTTTGATAATCTCAATGTGTTGAATGTTGTATTACCTTTTACCCCTCTATATGTTGCACCTGTCTTCTGTATAATATTATCCTGCACAAGTTTAGCAGCTTTCTGACCTGAAGTATTCCCATCACGATAATATGTCTCTACTCCACTAGCTTCCGTATTAATTACACTATTAGCTCCTATATTTATCATAAGTTCTGATTTTGATTCATCAGATATCTTTACACGTTCTGTTATCTCATTGCTTGCATTCCATGTTACAAAATCGCTATCTCTAGTGTATACAATATCAAACCCTCTAGCTTTAAGTATTTCTCCAGCTTTAAGTGCTATTTGAAGATTTAAATCCTTCTCAACCACACCATTTTCGCTGATTACTCCACTATCAAATCCACCTCTGGATGCATTCAATGTAACAACATGTTTTTCTTTATTTACATCATTTTCATTACCAGTATCTTTATCCTTATCTTTATTTTTATCATTTATATCTTTATTTTCATCATTTGTATCTTTATTGTCACCTATATTATTGTCTGTGTCTTTATCTTCCTCACCAGAATCAACTGGTTTCCCTGTCACTATTAGCTTGTATTCTATAATTACTTCAGTACCATTATTATCAATTGTACCATATGAATAATATTCTCCTGACTTGTTAACATTATAACTTATCCTTTTCCAATTTACCTTTATAATTTTTTGACTATCACTATTTTTATAGTCAATCTTAAGAGTCTCTGGTAATTGAAAATCTTCTCCAGTTTTTATTTCTTTCGACATAGATTTTATAATTGGTTTTTCTACAGATTTTACAGGATTTGAGTTCTTAACCTTTGACAATATTATTTCACTTATTCCCTGGGCAATATTGTCTTTATAGCTACTCTTTTTAAGATTTTCAGCATCAGTTGCATTTGTTAAAAACCCAGATTCCACTATAATTCCCGTCATTTCCAGTTCTTCAAAAAGTTCAAAATTAGACTTAATCTTTATTCCTCTGTCATTTGCTCCTGTTTTTTTTATAATGCTCTTTTGAATTTCTTGTGCAAACTGCTCATCCTTTTCTTTTCCCTCAAGATAATATGTTTCTATACCTTTTGACGTCTGAGTTTCAGATAAGTTACAATAAATACTCACCATGTAATCAGCCTTAGCTTTATTAGCAATAGCAGCTCTCTTTTTCATATCCTCTTCTCTTGACCAAGATACATTATCTCCTTCACGAGTATAAATAACATTTGTCCCCTGAGATTTCAATTTCTGCCCAACCCTTTTAGCTATATCTAAATTTAGGTCCTTTCCAAGAATTCCGTATCCTTCAACATATGTAGCAAAGGTCTGTGCTGGATCCAGAACAACAGTTAAAGCAGAAGTCTTTACTCCTCCTTTAGTTGAAAATTCAACTTTATACTCAGTTCCAAACACATCTCCATCACTTGCTTTTAAATCTCGGTCTACGAATATGTAATAATAACTTCCTGGTTTATAATCTTTCTTTGGTTTAATAACAATAGTTGTATTACTCTTACTATACGATCTATTTGTATCTATATAATTAAAGTTTGAATCGTAAACTCTTACTTTATTGATATTTTCTATAGTAGGTTTTAAACTTTTACTAAATTTTATTTCCCACACTTTATCTAGTTCAACATTTTCAAATGTTTTTAAAAAGGACAATGCCTCTGCTCTTCTAGTTATATCAATCGTCCCAAATTGGAAACTTGTAATAATCAAAACAAAAGTTAAAATCATACAAATCCTATTTAATAATTTGTTTTTTTTCATTTTTTCCTTAACACCCCCATATATTTATTGTTTTATGTAAAAAATATAAAATAACGAGGTTATAAGCAATTTTTCACCATAATTTTACCTCTAATTAATATTATACCTTCAAGGCATAATAAATTCCATAGTAAAAAGATATTTAAATGTAAATTTATAGGAGGATTTTATGAATATTTTTTATATTGGTCATTCAACTTATTATATAGATACTGGTGAATTCACAATTATTACTGACCCTGGTGAATTCATAATGAAAAGATTAGAAAAAAAAGAATTGTTAAATAGATTAACCCATGTAACTATTAGTCATTCTCATTTTGATCATTGTTTTATTAATAATTTTTTTGGAAATGTAACTATTGTAAACAACTGTGATGTATATGAAAGTAAATATTTAAGAATAATGGGCTTGAGAAGCTATCATGATAACTATAACGGATATAAAAGAGGAGAAAATATAATATATTTAATCAAAGCAGGGAACCTAAACTTATGTCATTTAGGTGATATCGGACACTCATTAGATGATAATTTTATTGATAAACTTGGAAGTATCGATATTCTTTTCATTCCTGTTGGTGGTAATATAACTATTAACGGTAAAGTTGCATCTGATCTAGTTCATAAACTTTCCCCAAAAATAGTATTGCCTATGCATTATAGAACTCCTAGTTTCCCATTACCTATTGAAGGTCTTGAAAAATTTTTGTATGAAGTAAATTTACCTATAATACATAAAAAATCATTAGAGATATCCTCTAATGATTTTAAAAACGAAAAAACAAAAGTTATTCTTTTAAATGAAATGTTCTGAATTACTATTTACCACAAATTCTACAAACATTGATATTCTTTTCATCTTTTGTTGCAGTCCAAAGGAGCTTGACTCCTGTTCTAGAGCACATAGGACAAGTTCCTCTCCACCCTGGTTTCTTTATATTTTTACCTCTTTTTGCTTTTGCCATTTTTATCCCCCTTTGTCATATTTTATTTAAGTACATGCTTTCATTATAGAACTTTCATAATTTTCTGTCAAATAAAAACACGCAGAACTCAAACCTTTTAAGAGAAGTTGAGAGTTGGACTATTGTCCAAGGAACAATAATATTAAAATTTCACATCTTGAAATATCAATCGTTCTCAACGCTCCACTATTTTTTCTCCATTTCCCATTATCAATTAAAAAAAGACCCTTAAAGGTCTTTTTAATAAAGTATATTAATTAAAAAATAAATAATTGCGTTTTAATTTATTAGAGTATTTTTTACTCCCCTTATGTCATAAGTATTATCTTGGTAGGTTTAATTATGTTGGAGTCCGTTTCATTATGTTCAACTATTATTTCAACTAGGTCGTCTTCCTTCAAACATTTAGATGTTATAATCTCATTAGTGAATTTTCTAATTATCCTTGTGCTGTTATCTAATCTAATAAGCGCCTTATCTCTCACTGTGTCATCATACTTAATCCCAACTACACTTATTTCAGATATACGATTCTCGTCCAAGAAAATCTTGTCAACACGCCCCCTTACTAGAACCTTTTCCTCTCTATTTCTTTCAAAATATCCAGCTAAAGCAGCTCCAGCAAAAAGTAATCCAGTAGAAAAAAGCACTTTATGCCTCATTTTCATTCTTGCTCCTCCTTTCACATTAAATACTACTCTACACTATAATAATATACTCCTTATTTACCATATTCAATGCTTGGTGAGAAAATATAATAATCTGTTAACACTTTATAAATTTATATATCTAATTTTATTATACTATTTGAAACAATACTCTTTTGCACATTTATAATTCTCTGGTTTTTTGATCCTCTATATCTCAATGATTCATCTTTAAATTCTCTTATAAATTTTCCATCAACAAGAACATCTATACTTTTCAGAAGTTCTCTCCATTCGCTTTTATCAGAGTTAATCAACTCTTCATATCTATATCCTGTATAACACCATATATTCATATTACTATTATTTTTTATTTTTCTTGCTAACTTGTATAATGCATCTGAATTCTCAAAAGGTTCTCCCCCTGAAAATGTAATTCCATTAATCAAGGGATAATTTTTCATAATACGCTCATATACATTATCAAGCTCTACTGTTTCTCCATACTCTCTATTCTGCATAGCTCTATTATGACAGCCTTCACAGTTATGACTACAACCTGATACGAATAACACGCTTCTTATACCCTCACCATTTACTAATGAATTTTCTAAAAAACCTGCTACATTAATTTTTTCTTTTAAGCACCCCATAATTAAACCTCTCTTAACTTCTCTATACTAATTAATTCTTAATCTTTTAATAGCTGTTTATATGTCTTTCTGTATGAGATACTCTATCAGCTCTCTCCGCGCTCTTACCTTCTCCAAATCTCTCATCTAAGCTAAGATATCCTGTAACTCTAGATATTCCTTGTATTCTTTTGCTTCCGCATTTAGGACATGCGATAGCATTATCTTGAATGCTAGTTCCACATTCTTTACAGTATCTTATATGAAAATTGATACCCATATAATTTATGTTAGTATTTTTGTATGAGTAATTAATTATATTCATTACGTCATCAGCACTTGGTGTACCATCAAGCTCAATATATGTTATATGTCCCGCATTACATATCTTATGATAAGGAGCTTCAATATCAACCTTTTCTTTAATTGATACCTTAGCTGAAACAGGTACATGATAACTATTAGTGTAATAGTCTTTATCTGTTACCCCTTCAATAATTCCAAAGTCCTCTTTATCCTGTTTTATAAATCTACCTGATAACCCTTCTGCTGGTGTTGCATAGCATGACCAGTTAAGTCTATCTGTATTTTTAAACTCATCACATGTATTTCTAATATGATTTAATATTTCTAATCCTAACTTTCTTGATTCTTCACATTCTCCATGATGCTTTCCTGTTAATGCTTTTAATGTTTCAGCAAGACCAATGAACCCAATTGCAAATGTTCCCTGTTTAAGTATTGGTTCAATATTATCCTCCTTACTAAGTCCATCTGCCCCTCTAAGGAGACCTTCCCCTGCCACGAATGGTAGATCCTTAACCTTTAAATCCTTTAAAACAGAATACCTATGTAAAAGTGATTCTCTTGCCAATAATAATCTATCATCTAAAAGTTTATAAAATCTCTCTATATCACTTCCAGCTTCAATTCCGATTCTTGGTAAGTTTATAGTTACAGGAGCAATATTTCCTCTTCCTTCTGGTCCATCTTCTCCATTTATATTTGACATAATATATGTTCTACACCCCATTGTTGAGGCAATTATACCTTCATTATATTTCTCTAAATTAAAATCTGCATCTAAATTCATGAACATAGGATTCATTCTCTTTGATGCTACTCTACATGCTAGTTCATAAAGATGATAATATTTATCGTCTCTCTCTCTATTTACCCCTTCTTTAACTCTGAATATTATATTAGGGAATATTGGTTGTTCACCTTTACCTAATCCTTTTTCATATTCTTCAAGGAACATTCTACAAACTAATGCCGCATCATCATCTTCTGGTATTCCTATATTTATTGAACTAAAAGGAACCTGACTTCCAGCCCTTGAATGCATTGTATTAAGATTATATACTACACCTTGCATTGCCTGTCGAACTTCTCTTTCTAGTTTTTTTTCTGCCTCATTTATTATCATCTCATCACTAATTTCCATCTTTAAATCATTAAACAAAACTTTAATGTCACTAAGTATTTCTTCTCTTGTAAGCTTAACAAAGTAAGCCATATCATTATCAAAATTAACATGTGATTGGCCCCCGAACATATCATTTTGAGTACTCTGAAGTAAGATACAAGATAATTCTGCAGCACTTCCGATTCTCTTAGGCGGTTTTATTGTTCCATACCCAGTGTTAAATCCTCTTTTAAGTATTTTCCCAGTTTCTACATTCAAACAATTGATAGTTAAATTATAACTATCTAAATCATGAAAATATAAATCACCCTTTGAATGTGCCTCTACCAAATTCTCTGGAAGATACGAAAGTATATGCCACTTATTTGCTTCACTAGCTATTCTCAAAAGTTTAGCACTAAAATTATTACCTACATTTGCATTATCTCTGTCAGTCTCGATTCCTATTAATCTTATCTTCTCCATTATCTCTAAATTCTTTTCCATGTTCTTCTCCAAAATAACGCCTCTTTCCTGTTAATCACATTTTTTCACTATCGCACAACATATAGCACCTATTATTTTTTTGAAACACCATATATAGTACTTATGTATTATAAACCCGATTCACCCTATTATCAATTTTCCTTTTTGCTTGTAAAATTTAATATACTATACTAACAGAGAGTTATTATAAAATAATCGCATATAATAATTAATTTAGAAATTGACATTATATTTTTTTCATTATATAGAGTTAATAAAAAAATAAAATCGCTGTGAAAAACAGCGACTTTTTTGACACTTTCTTTTATCGTTTTTTCTCTAGGTCATCATATAATTCATCTAAAGTATTTTGTATATTACCATATAAAAAATTTGACATAGCATCAAATGCACCTAATAACATATTCCCAAATGGTTTATTTCTAATCCTTCTATTTTTATTTGTCTGATTTCCATAAGATCCATAAAATATTGATATGCTGAAAAACCGCATATTTTGTTTGTTATTATCATAAAGTTTATCCAGCTGGTTTTCATTATCATATATTGTTAATTCTCTTAGCTGATTGTCATAATATTCTTGAGTATAAGGCTCATTTTTATTTTCTAAGAATTTATTTTGGTGCATAGCACTAGGTAAATTTTCACTATAATTATCATAAATTTCAGTTGGATAATATGTCTCTATAGGACTGTTATACCTAACCCCCTCTATCGCTCTTTTTCTAGTTTCCGCTGCTCTAACTAGATTAGCCTTGTATTCATCAATAAAATAAACTAATATATTTTCCAGTTTTTCATTCCCATATTTTGATTGTGAAAATGTATTACTAAACTCAATAACCACATTTGATATATCTTTCCGTGTGGCTCCACTAAGTAACTTTTCAAATACTCTGTTTACAATGGTATTTATTCCATTTTCAATTCCACCAATCCATTCTCTGAAGCTTTGTTCACATCGATTCATCTCTTCTTTCTTATGTTCAATTTCTGCCATAATTTCAAAAGTCATTTTTTGATCAGCCCCTGAAAGCTGTTTTTGAAGATATAACACTTCATTTTTCAGTTTATTCACGTAAAATTCCATCTTCTCCTTATTATCTTTCCATGTTTTAAAAAGTTCATTGGGAGTTATTGATAGAATATTCTTAGCATCTATGCGTTTCATTTTATAATTCATAGGTACAATTTTATTTTTCCCATTCTGTTTAGCAGGTAAATTACTATGTTTTCTACCCATATCCTATTCCTCCAAAAGCATTCCTATATATATATTATTTTTACTATTGAGAAATGTGAATTTTTAGCAATCATAATTGCTAATATAACTAAAATATTATAATATAAATAGTGTTTATATTATTAATAACTATATAGTAATTTAGGAGGTATTTATGAAAAAATTTAATCTAGTGCTTTTTATGATTTTCATATCTTTTAGTTTAATGGCTTGTGGTGCAAAAAATAGTCCTAAAGAGCCTGTTTCCGTTTCAATTGCAAGTCTTAAAGGGCCTACTTCTATAGGGATGATTAAGCTTATTGATGATTCTTCATCCATAGCTTCTGACAATACTTCTGTTTCTTTGGCAGTTATCCCATCGCCTGATTTATTAGTCCCTAGATTGTTAAATGAAGAGTTAGACATAGCTGCTGTTCCTCTTAATGTAGCTTCTAAAGTCTATAATTTAACAGAAGGAAAGTATGAACTAGCTGTAATTAACACCTTAGGAGTTTTGTATATTGTAAGCGCTGATAAATCACTTAATTCTTTAGATGATCTAAAAGGGCAAACTATATATTGTGGTACTCCAGGAGCAACACCTGACTTTATATTAAAAAATCTTATTAATAAAAATAACTTAAAGCCAGATGAAGATATCCTTATAGATTATTCTCTAAACAATTCAGAATTAGCACAAGCCGTTATAGGTGGCGATATTCAATATGCCATACTTCCAGAACCTTTTGCTACAATGGTTACAATGAAGAATGAAGATATTAAAAGATGTATTAATATTCAAGAAGAGTGGAATAAAGTTGAAGAATCTGCTGAAATAATAATGGGCGCAATAGTTGTAAAAAAAGAATTCAGAGAAAACAATACTGAATTTATGAATAACTTCTTAAAGGAATATGAGAAGTCTGTTTCTTGGGTTAATGAGAATCCTGTTGAGGGTGGTAAATTACTTGAACAGCATGAAATACTACCAAGTAGCAAAATTGCAGAATTATCTATTCCAAATTGTAATGTAGTTTATATTGATGCTCAATCAAAAAAAGATGAAATTTTAAATTTCCTGAAGATATTATATGATTTCGATAAGAAATCTATAGGAGGCAAATTGCCAGATGAAAACTTCTTCATGGAAAAATAAATTATTAAAAGTATCACCTATAATATTCTGGTTAGGTCTTTGGCACATAGCCTCTCTATTGATTAATAGAGAGGTTTATCTTCCATCACCAATAACCGTTTTTAAAAGCCTTATTTATATGCTAGAATTAAGTTCTTTTTATTATTCTATTATATGGACTGTTCTCAGGGGATTATTAGCATTTATTATGTCTATATTATGTGGTATATTCTTTGGTTTCATATGTCATTTTAGCAACTCAGTATATGCCTTATTGAAACCTCTTATAAATACCCTTAGGTCAATTCCAATAATATCTATTATTTTCTTAATCGTAATATACATGAACATAGGAATTGTCCCCATAGTTGTAAGTTTTTTAGTATCTTTCCCTATTGTATGGTCTACTGTTGTTGAAGGATTGAAAACTGTTGATAAGGATATTTTAAATATGGCTAATGTTTATAAAGTATCATTATTTCGTAAAATATTCATAATCTATCTTCCAAGCATATTCCCTCAACTTCTTGCTGCTATGATAAGCTCCCTTGGTTTAACTTGGAAAGCAATTGCAACTACCGAGGCTTTAACCCATCCCCAGTATTCTATTGGAAAATATCTGTCTCTTTCAAAATATAACCTTGATACCGCCAGTCTCTTTGCATGGACACTAGTTTTACTGTTTATAGGTAGTTTATTTGAAAAGATTTTAAGAATTTTATTAACTCCAATTGCCAATAAAAGATTTAGGATGTGATTTCATGATTAAAATTGAAAACTTATGTTTCTCCTATGATGATAATCCCATAATAGAAAACTTAAATGTAAGCTTTAATGAAGATAGTATTAATTGTATATTAGGTTCATCTGGTTGTGGGAAATCCACTTTACTCAATTTGCTATGTGGCATAAATAAGGATTATTCTGGAATTATTGAGTCAGAAGGCGATAATTTTTCATACGTTTTCCAATCTCCAACTTTAATTCCTTGGTTAACGATTTATGAGAATATGCATTTTACACTTAAACATGTTATACCTAGTACTGATATACATAAAAAAATTGAACATTATCTGAATTTAGTTGATCTCTTAGAATATAAAGATATGTTTCCTCATGAATTAAGTGGAGGTATGAAACAACGTGTTTCCCTTGCAAGAGCTTTTGCTTTCCCTAGTAATTATCTCTTAATGGATGAACCTTTTACTGGACTTAATGCAAGCTTAAAGAAAAGTTTACAAGAAGTTTTTATTAAACTTTGGAATATGGAAAAGAAAACAGTTCTTCTTGTAACTCATGATATTGATGAGGCTCTATTATTATCTAAAAACATATACGTCATAAAAAACAAACCAGTAACAGACCTTCTGAAATTCTCATTAAATAATCCTCTTGATTCCCAAGAAATAAAATTATTAAAAAAGCAATTGCTTCATTATGTTTAATAATGAAAAGCAATTGCTTTCAAAATATTTAACTTGTTATACTCACGGTACTTGTGACTCAACAGAGTGTTCATTAATGTTAATCCTAATTAATTTTTTATCTTTTTTATCTTTATACATTAATTCATCAGCATCATGCATCAATGTTTCATAACTCTTGTCTAAACTTTTCTCATCAATTTTTATTATTCCATAACTAAAACTTTTTACATTTGTTTTCAACATAACATCTTCTAACATATACTTTAAAGACTTCACCTTTTCTTCAATCTTACAGATATTTTCCCCTCTACAAAGAATTGCAAATTCATCTCCATATATTCTACTTACTACATGTTCTGAAAAATATTCTTTCAATAAATTTGCAAAATATCTTAGTGCCATATCCCCAAAGAAATGCCCCTTTTCATCATTTATGATCTTGAAATTATCTATATCCATAAATATTAAATATAACTCCTCAGAACACATTGCATTATTTGGTAATTTCTTTAATATCTCAATTTCTATTTCAATAATCTTCTTAAAATATCTTTTATTAATAAGTCCAGTAAGTTCATCAATATTTGCTAGTTGCGTAAGCTTCTCTCTCACACTATAATTCTCAAATATACTATTGAGATCATATTTTATCTGTTCATATAAAATTTTAGTTTGTCTATTCTTTTCAAATGTAAAACTTTCAGAATCAAGATTCATTATTGCTATCACTTCTCCATTAACATGAATTGGGAAAGATACTGTAGATTTAATATTAAATCCGCCTAAATCTTTAAGTTTGTCGTATTTCATTTCATTTAATAAATCTTTATCTAACTTATCAATCTCTGTAAGTATAGCAGGTTCCTTGAAATTATTTGTCTTATATAAATACAATTCCTCTTTTCTAAATTTTAAATTTTTAAGTTCCTCAGGATATCCTTTAATTGCAGCATATTCAAACAACCCATCTTCATTTATCAATAATAAGCTTCCGCTAGTTGAAAACTTAATAAAATCTATGGCTTTTGTTAAAATTATTTCACATACTTCGTACTTATTATCTAAATCTGAAATTTCCAAATGAATTTCATTCATTAATCTTTTTAATTGTTGAATACTAATTATATTTTTCTTCAGTAATTTATATTTATAATGATAAATAATATTGCTAATTATTAGTAAAATACTTAATAATATTAATAATTTTAAAGCCACAAAAACACCTCATTAAAAAATATTTATGAATAAATCTATTAGATTTGGCTAAAAATAAGGTTAAAATTTACAAGTATATATATCCATTTTAATATTATTCCTATTATTTTTCAACTGCAAGAAAAAAAGAACTGTTAGCTTTTACATTTTTGCACTTATATTTAGTTGATTTTGTTATATTTAAACACTATTTTTATGATATTTTATTTTAAAGGAAGGTTTACTTATGAAAGGAAAAATTATAGATAAAGATACTTTATTTGTTACTGTATTAATGGATGATAGTTCAACCCGTTCGTATCCTATAACTTGCTTGCCAACTTCATCAAGTTTAGGCGATAAAATTAATTTATATTCCTTAAGAGCACCACATGAAAATGATACATCGAATCTAATGTAACACTTATAAAAAGCACGGTAGCCCGTGCTTTAAAAACAAATTGAAAATTGAGAATGGAGAATTGAGAGTGATGGATGTTTCTGCTTACGCAGAAACTACATCTTATTGTTCTTTAGAACAATGGGTTTTTACTCATTTTGTCCAAGGATAAAATATTGTATTCTAGATACAAAGTTTCATTTTAAATGAAACGAGTAAAAACCCCTATTGTCCAAAGAAAAATCAGATTAAAATTTCTCGGAGAGAAATCTCAATCATTCACCATTCTCAATTTCCAATTCTCAATTAGATTTTATATTATTTCATTAACTATCTTATCATAATCAACGTTATTGATGATATAGTCCTCAATTTCACCCTTCTCCATACGTTCAATCAAATCTAGGTCTATTGGTAGTTCTGCAAGAAGTTTAACTCCTAAGTACTCAGCATGCTCTTCTGCTGGCTTTTTACTAAAGATTCTTGTTTTCTCTCCGCAATTCCCACATTTTATATATGACATGTTTTCAATGACACCCTTAACATGTATATTCATTTTTTCAGCCATTGTTATTACTTTCTTAACAATCATTGAAACCATATCTTGTGGAGTTGATACAACAACAATCCCATTTAAATTTATACTCTGCATAACTGTAAGCGCTATATCCCCTGTGCCTGGTGGCATGTCAATTAATAAATAATCTAGTTCTCCCCAGTTTGTATCTCCATACATTTGGTTTAGAACACCTGTTATCATAGGACCTCTCCATATTACAGGATCATCTTCATTTGGAATTAATAAATTTAATGACATAACTTTTATACCCGTCTTAGTTTCTACAGGTTCAAATTCTGCTTTATCTTCTCCCACTTGCTTTATAATTGCTCTTTTCTCATTTATACCAAATAATCTTGGTATTGAAGGTCCCGTAATATCTGCATCTAAAATACCTACCTTATATCCACCTTTCTTTAAAAGTGTAGCTAAAAGAGTTGTAACCGTAGATTTCCCTACTCCACCTTTCCCACTTATAATACCTATTATGTTCTTGATATTACCTTTATGCTCCATAATATTACATTTTTCTTTGCTAGAGCATGAAGATTTTTCACTACAACTATCACATTTACCCATAATATTTCCTCCTTAAAAATCACTTGGTTTTTCATCTTTATACACATTAATAATCCATTTCTTATTTTCATAATTTCCTAGAATATAAAACTCTTTCAAAACATTACCCTTTTGCATAAATTCGATTTTCATCTTAATAATAGTTGATTTATATCCAACTGTTGAAACAACCATATCAATAGCCGATTTCCCCATTTCTTGATTTAATACAACATTATCATATTTATTCTCCAGCTTTTCCTTAAAATCTTCTTCTTCTATAGATAATATAAACTTGGCAGATTCTCTATCTTTATTTATATAAATATTTATTTTGTCACTATCAAAAGATTCATTGTAAATATCTAAAACTTCAATAATGCTATCATAATATATGTTTTTAAATTTTACTGGTGTTCTTATATTAAAAAAATTATCTAAAAGATCATTATCTAATCTTTTAGAAACAATATACTTTTCATCTTCATTGTAAAAATTCCCCTTATTTTCTTTATCTAATCCAGCAATATAATAATATTTTTGAATCTTATTTCCGCTAAGATGGAGTTCAAATATGTAATCTGGATTTAAAGTAGAACTTTCTTCTGATACCTTTGCTTTAGATAATATATCATATAATTCATCAAGAACAGTTTTATCTGTTATTATAAATTTGAAATTTTTATCTCTTATACTTTGTATAACTACCTTTATAACATTTCCTTCTTTTATATATTCAAATCTGTCATTTTTAAATCCTATTTTCATAAATACATTGTCTAATGCACCACAACTTGTAAATAGAACACTAATTATCATTATCATTAATAAAAATTTAACTCTCTTGAACAAAATATTTTACCCCCCAAAGAATATCAGAGATCTAGGAAATACTCTAAACAAAAAAAATTCTAAGAACTCTTACCTTAGAATTATAAATCACTTATTGAATTAAATCAATTAACATAAAATTAATTTTTAATATTTATAACACTTTTTTACATCTATTATTTAAATTTTATTGTATCAGTTATCACTTCAAATATCTTTTCAAAGTTTTTTTCATATTTTTCATCTTGAACATAAAATGTTACAAGAGCTCTTTCCTCTTGGCTTTCTATGTAATATTGAACAAATTTCATTTGCTTATTATCAACAAAAGATTGCAACTTATATTTTAGAAGATATCCTTTGTATCCATTAACTTTTATTGGTCTATAGTTATATTCTTGTACTTTATTTTTATCTTGATCAAATGCACTAACCACATCGCACAATTCTCTATTTTTACTTTGTAGTTGTATATATCCACCTATAGAGCTTTCTCTATCATAAAACTCACTGTGATATATTACTTTCTCTACATTTAATTTTTTTTCTTTATTACCCCAGTTTTCAGGTAATTTATATACAATTCTCATATTGTCATCATTATATTCTTTAAACTTATAAATATTATTTTCATTCAATGATGCTAATTTCAATTTTTCATGAAATCTACTCTCTAACCCAAACATTACAATCATAAAAAGAATAACTGTTAAGAAAATTGTAACCTTTTTACTATAAATAAATATAACTCTCAACTTTCCTCCTCCTCTTTGTAAATATAAAACTGCTCATTTGCGAGCAGTTTTAATTATTTATTTTTCTTTACTGGTACAACTACTGTCGAATTCCTTACATCATAGAACATTAACCAGTATCCATTGTTTGATTTGTTCTCTGTAGAAACCCATGTTACAAATCCTGTTTTCCCACCAAAAGGTTGTTCTTCTTTAGCCTTATCTCCAGGTACACCATATATTATATATTGTAATTTACCTTTTTCATTACATTTATATCCTACACAGAAATGGTTATATTTTTGAATATAAGCATAATACATCATCATTGGGTGATATATTACTGCATACCTATCATAGTCTGACATATCATACATATCGTCTATTGATGCTATCTTTACCGAATACCAATTGCAATATTTTAATTCTTTTGTAATATCTTCCTCTTTATCAAAGCATTCTACTAGCGATTTAAAGAAATCTCCAATCATACCTAGCGGGAATTCTTCTTTGTTTAATGGTTTTGACAATTCATTAATTGATTCACACAAATAATCATCTTGTTTTTTATCTGTTTTACATTTTTCATGCGATCTAATGTCATCTTTTTCTTTGTCTTCATTGTCTTCATTTTCTTCATTGTCTTCATTTTCTTTGTGCTCATTTTCTCTGTCATTATGTGCACTATCATCATTTTCAATATTTTTTTCATATTGTTCATAAATATTTTCTTCTTCTGTTTCATCTTCTCTCTGTTCTTTCATTATTGAGTAATTTTTCCATTCCTTAGGTATCTCAGCAGATGTGAATCCTGCCATAATTGAAACAACATTTCCATCAACTATCTTTGCTATAGCAGCTCCAATTATCTTATCCATACCTATCTGCATGCTTGCAATGTCATCCATATCATACTCATTCACTAAATCGATTCTTCCATGTTCATCAACCATTACTTTTGTAATTGGCAATAAACTTTTCACGTCTTTCTTATTACAAACTAAGATTAGATGATACGGTTGTTTTTCCATACTCAAGTTCTGTGCATAGTAAGAAATTTTGCACTTATTATTTTTCTTTTCTAATTTAACATAACCTGAAGGACTTTTTTCCGTATCAAGAGAGAAGCCTTTTTCATCTTCTTGCAAAATTATAAAATATCGACTGTAATTTTTTTTAGGTGCCAACTTAAGAACCTCCAAACATTTAAACTTATTCTTTATACTATATGTATTAGGGTTCTTAAAATATCACAAAGAAAATAAAAAAAGTGATTTCATTTATGAAACCACTAAAAAAAGCACGGATAACCGTGCTTTTGAAAAGAAATGGATAATGGATAATGATGGATGCTTTTCACTTACGTGAAAAGCTACATTTTATTGTTCTTTAAGACAATAGGTGTTTACTCATTTTATCTCCGATAAAATATTGTATTTATTATACAATGTTTCATTCTTAATGAAACGAGTAAACCTATATTATTCTTTCAAGAATACAATTAAAATTTCTCGGAGAGAAATATCAATCATTATCCATTTCCTTTAAGTTCTCCATTAAGATTTTTTAAAGTTTAGTTTTTCTATAAATACAGTTAGCTAATGTAGCAAATTCTTCGATTGAAAGAGTTTCTCCTCTTCTTTTCATATCTATGTTAGCATCTTCAAATGCTTCTATAAGTTTTTCCTTATCTAAGCCTAAAACCTTCATGCAATTCCACAAAGTTTTTCTTCTCATTTGGAAAGCTTGCTTTACAACCTTAAAGAAGAATTTCTCATCATCCACTTGAACCTTCGGTTTTTCTAATTTATCCAGTTTTATTACAATAGAATCAACTTTTGGTTGTGGTATAAAACACCCTGCCGGTACTCTTTTTACTATACTTGTGTTACAGTAATATTGTGCAAATACTGAAAGAGATCCATATTCTTTTGTTCCTGGTACACCGTTGATTCTCTCCGCAACTTCTTTTTGAATCATTATTGTAAGAGATTTAAAATTGTAGCCCTCAGTTAAGAATCTTGATATTATCGGAGTAGTAACATAATACGGAAGATTCGCAACAACTTTTACACTCTCTTCATCCCCTATTATTTCCTTAAAATTCACTTTCAAAGCATCACCATGAATTAATTCAAAATTTTCACAACTTCCAAGTTCTTGTTCTAAAATAGGTATTAACTTATCATCTAATTCCACTGCACAAACACGCTTAGCTTTATTTATTAATCTACAAGTCAAAACCCCAACTCCAGGTCCAATTTCAATAACAAAATCCTCTTCATTTACTTCTGCGCCTTCTACTATAGCATCCAATACATTATCATCTGTTAAAAAATTTTGACCTAAACTCTTTGTAAATTTAAATCCATATTTTTTCACCAAATCTACACTAGATAGTATCTCCATATTCCATCTCCCTGTTCATCTTATTTATTGCTTCAATAAATTCCTCTCTCTCTATACCATAATTATTCAACTTAGTAAGAAACCCATTGGTGTTTGAATATCCTATTCCTAATATTTTACCTAATCTTTCTCTTCTCTCTTTAGCCTTTTGATCAGCTGTCAGTTTGAAAAATATCATATCATCTATATTAAAGTATTCTCTTTTATCGCTTATTTCACACTTAGCTTTTTGCAATGCTTCAATTATTATTTCAGGTTCTGCATTTTCTACGCCAATATCGTCATCTTTCGTACCATCTTCTCTTGAAATATAAGCATGCTTGATACCTTTAACTCTTTTAGAAATTATTTTTCTAATCTTATCTCCCGCGAAGTCGGGATCTGTTAATACAATAACTCCACATCTCTTCTGAGCTTCTTGAATTTTACTGATAACTTTAGCATTTATACCAAATCCACCTACCGCTATCATCTCAGCATCTACAGCTCTTTTTACCGCTGTAATATCGTCACGACCTTCAACTACTATTACTTCTTTAATCATCTATTTAAATTCAACCTCCAACACACTTATTTTCCCCATATCTATATATAATACCATAAACACGAAAAAAAACTAGAGCGGTGCTCTAGTTTTTTACATTCAACTCCTGATAAGTAAAACTTATTAACGTTGAATATCTTCTAAAATATAAACATTTACATGCCTAACTCCCCATTTAAGGGTATCAGAGTATTTAGATACATAAACATCGACTTTATTACCCTTAATAGCTCCTCCGACATCTTCTGCAATTGCTAGACCATATCCTTCTACATAAACCTTTGTACCTAAAGGAATTACTCTTGGATCTACAGCTATTGTGCTTATTCCATTTGGATCTCTTTTTGCTCTAGTACCCACTGCTGTTCTTCCAAGATATGGATCATCAGGAACACCTTCATGATTCAAATCTGCTGTATATGCAGTAGATCTAACTTGAATTATTGATGAATAATACACGGTTTCGCCGTTTGGAACTTCCATCTTAGTTAAAGTTCCAACATCAACCACTTCGTTAACAGATTCTTTAGTAATTGTTTCTGTTAAAATAACTTCATCTACAATCTCTCCGTCTTCTAGGGTAAGTTCTTTCACAACTTCTTTTTCACCAACTCTACCTTGGCTAACAATATTTTGTTCACCTTTAACCATTTTACTATTAGGTTTTTCAATAGTAATATACTCTACTGGTAAGTTTTGAGCTTGTTTAAGTTTAACAACCCTCATAACCTGTATATTCATTTCTTCATAAATTTTTGTATCTAGTGATGGTGTAACTTTATCAAGTTCACCTAATTCAATCCCTTCAGAACTTAAAAAATCTTTTACTGTTCCTTCTGCAGTGAAAATTGCCTTTTCTTCGCCATCTGCTTTAAAGCTTACATCTACGGCTCTTTTAATGGTTATTAAATCTCCATTTTTAAGGCTACTGTTTAATCCAACAGAAATTTTATCTTTATCATTTAATATTATTCCACTACTTTTTAGAATTGAACTTGTTTTACTCATAAAGGTCACAATCTTTTTTTCTTCATTGTTTATAACTATAGTTACTTCTTTTTTAAAACTCAATACCACTGTGAATATCAAGCTGAAAACTAATAAGCCAATAAACAATATCTTCGGGAAGTTAAAGGATATTTCTTCCTCTTTATTATATACGTTTAATCCCATGCTTTACCTCCTTAAAGAGCACAAAATTTCACCGCCTCAATCTGTATCATATACATAGGCAGTTCCTCTCTTTGAAGGATTGAGTGTCTAACAATATTAAAATATATGCACCACAATCTCTTTTTATATCAATAAATACTCTTTTATTTATTATAGTTATCTCCAAATTATGGTATTTTAATCATCTTTTCAATATTTTCTTTGGTTATTCTTTCCACTTCATCACAAGTTACTTCTTTAATAGAACTTATTTCTTCTATGATATATTTAATATAATCAGATTTATTTCGCTTTCCTCTGTATGGTGATGGTGCCATATAAGGACAATCAGTTTCAACCAATAACCTATCCATAGGTATTTCTTTTACAACATCTTTTAATTTTTTTGAATTTTTAAATGTTACAACGCCTGTTACGCCTATGTAGTATCCAAGTTTTATACATTCTTTAGCGAACTCAACACTTCCAGAGAAACAATGAATAACCCCTTTCACTTCAGGAAACTCTTTAATTATCTCTAAAGTATCAGCATGAGCTTCTCTATCATGTATAACAACTGGTAAATTTAATTCTTTAGCAAGCTCCATTTGCTTTCTAAAAGCTTGTTTTTGTATATGTTTATTTGGATTTTCATCCCAATAATAATCTAATCCAATTTCTCCTATAGCTCTGACTTTATCTTTTTTAGTTAAACACTTAATTTCTTTAAGTATTTCATCTGTTAATTCATCTGCATTTTCTGGATGAATACCTACTGCAGCATAGATAAAATCATATTTTTCTGCTAATTCAACAGATTTTCTCATTCCATAAACCGAAGAACCACAGTTTAATACGCCTACTACACCTAAATTGAGAAGTTCACTAATTACTTCATCTCTGTCTTCATCAAATGTACTATCATCATAATGAGCATGTGAATCAAAAATCATTATAATCCTCCTCACTTTTCATGACAAAAATCAGATAAATTAATAAACATAATCCTAATTTAGGATTATGTTGTAATATCTTAAATTTATAAAATTTTATTATCATGTAATGATTATCAAAATTATACTACAAAAAAGACAAATTGGCAAATTTCAAGAGTTTTTCAAATCAACATTAACAAATTATCCATTTAATTCAATAATTACACCCTATTCTTTTATTATTTTAACTTTTTTCTAAAAAATTATTATATATACCTTGATATCCATTTTCTTATTTAGGCACATAAAAAACTAATTAGACGTCTACTTGTCCTTTTAATTCTATTTATGTGCCTTAAATATTTAATAATAGCTAATAATTATTGAATTTATTTACTGTATTCCTTTAATATTTTAGTTCGGATAAGCAAACTACTTATTATCATTAATATTCCAGTAAAATACCATAAATCATAGTCTTTTTCCCCTGTCTTAGGAAGCTTAACTTTATCCGTTGTAATTTTTGCAACTTTAGGTTTATAGAATCCTGCATCAAAGCTAAAATTTTCTTCTTTTGCTGTTAAACTTATCATCTCAGTCTTTCCTGTTATCTCATCTGCATCACTATCTTTTAAAGAATTATCTCCTGCATTTTTCAAACTTGCTATATATCCGTCTAGCTTAACAAACTCTAGATAATAATTATCAGGTTCTAGCTGATTAAATATGTACATTCCTTCATCATCTGTTATTCTTGTTCCAAATAGTGTATTATCTGATTTGTACAGATTTACCGTTACTCCTTCAATGCCCTTTTCTTCTCCATCTTGTATCCCATTTTTATTTTCATCAAACCAAACTCTATCCCCTATACTTGAAAGAATAATATCAGGTTTCCCCCTTGGAATCTCTTCTTCTGGAACGTTTATCTTAGTTTTTTCTTCCTTTGGAGGTTCGGGCTTTGGTTCTTCTTTCTTTGGTGGCTCTGGTTTTGGTTCTGGCTTTTCAGGTTTTCCCATTGGAATCTCATCTTCTGGAATACTTATTTTTGCCGGTTCTGGCTTTGGTTCCGGCTTTGGTTCCGGCTTTGGTTCCGGCTTTGGTTCTGGCTTTGGTTCTGGCTTTGGTTCTGGCTTTGGTTCTGGCTTTGGTTCTGGCTTTGGTTCTGGCTTTGGTTCTGGCTTTGGTTCTGGCTTTGGTTCTGGCTTTGGTTCTGGCTTTGGTTCTGGCTTTGGTTCTGGCTTTGGTTCTGGCTTTGGTTCTAGCTCTTCTTTCTTATAAAATCCTGCATCAAGGCTTAAATTTTCTTCTCCTGCTGTTAAACTTACTATTTCTGTCTTTCCTGTTGTCTCATCAGCATCACTGTCTTTTAAAACATCAAGTCCATTTTTTTTACTACTTGATACATAATCATTTGGTTTTACAAACTCTAAGTAGTAATTTTGTGGTTCTAATTGTTCAAATTTATACTCTCCAGCAGCATCTGTTATTTTTGTTCCTACTGGCGTATTATCTGCTTTGTACAGATTTACTGTTACTCCTTCAATTCCTACTTCTCCATCATCTTGTATTCCATTTTTATTTTCATCAAGCCACACTCTGTTACCTATGCTTGCTGGGTTAACAATAATACCTGCATCTAAAGTATAAACTTTTTCTCCACTTGCCAAATTAATAATAGCTGTCTTTCCATTTGTAATATCAACATCAGAATCTACACTGTCATCTAAAATAATATCTTGACCTGTAAATTCGCACCCATCTGGAAGATAAAACTTCAAATAATAGTTTCCTCCATTTAGATTAGGAAATAGATAATATCCTGGCTCATTAGAAAAACTATTTGATGTTACTGTTGATCCCATTAATATATCGTTTTCATCATATAATTCAACTTTTACTCCATTAATTCCAACTTCATCTGAATCTTGTTTACCATTTTTATTTCTATCTATCCAAACATAGTTCCCTATCTCTGCTTTAGAATTTTCTTTTACTTCCATACCAACTTTTATTGGTTCTGAAGCTAATATTTGCTCTCCATTATCAACACGTGTAGCGATAAAAGCGAATGACCCATATGCCACTGAATTTATAGGAGATCCTATTGGAGCAATCATTTCCCATTGAAGTTGAATACTCTCACCTGGTTGTATTACTGTATCTCCAAAATCAATTTTCAAACATTTCACTGTAGTAATATCCTTAGGTGGTACTTCTGACCAATTCGCAGGCTCAGTTCCTGGAACGTTTAGTCCCAACTCAGTTCTATGAGGATTTTCAACTGTACTGTAATAAACCTTTATTTCATTAGAAACATTCAAAGGCTGTTTAAGACTTGGAGCCCATTCTGAACCTCTGTTAACCCCTGAATATACAGATTTATCTCCAATATAAGGTAGTATATCCAATATAACAACGTTTTTAACATCCACATTACTTTGATTTGTTACAACTATCTTATAATCTGCAGTTCCTCCTGGAACAGTTTTACCTCTACTTCCTACTTCATTATTAGAATCATATCTAGTCCAACGACTATCTAAAGACCCTTTAACCCATTTAACTGATTCTAAAGAAGATACTTCATTAATTAAAATCTTATCATATGCTTCATATATAATATCCGTTTCATCTCCATCACCATCTAAATCAAGCACGTCTGTCTTTCCATTATACCCTTCATGCTCTCCTGTATTAGTAGTTATATGAAATTTATTTGTTATTTCTCCTGGTAAAGTATTAGGTTTTATTTTTGTTTTAAATTTTATTCTCCTAAATACTTTAGCAGGAAGAGTATATTGATTGTCACCTTCCCATGACCACCTTAAAAGAGTTCTTCCAGTATCTTTATAATTATCAATCTTTTCAAAATTTGGTTTAATTAAATCTGTATCTACTGTACTCCAACTTCCCTCTACATATTCAAGTTCTTTTGGAAGTAAATCCATTAATATTGGATTATCTAATTCTCCACCTGACATTGAAGAATTATATACCTCAACTATAAAATAAAGTTCTTGTCTTGGAATATATTTAAGTTTTTTATCTTCAACCCATTTTCTTGGTTCAATATATGGTTTGGGCTTTACAACTTCAGTATATCCCATAGCTTCTTTAATATCTTCTATGCCATTGTATGTACCTATTAGCTTTGCTTTATTTGTAACAATATCTCCTTTCTTTACTTCTTTTTCTGAATGATCTGGACTAATTAAAGTACCACATATTTTCATCTCACCAGTTTTAATGAAATTTAATTCTACTCTTCCAAAATCCCATTTTAAATTTGTAACATACTCATCTGAATCTAATCCTAATTCAAATACATTTAGCTCTTCACTTACTCCTCTAGTGCATTCTTTCCACTGCATCCATCCTTTTTTATTTGTTTTATACAAAATATTGTAACGAGCAGCTTCATTAGGAGTAAATGTTCCTGTATTCAATTTAGTAACCTCAATCTCATCTGGAATAATATCTTCAAAAACCAAGCTATCTAATGGAACATTTCCATTCTCACTATCAACACCTAGTTGTTCAAATGTATAATATACTTCCTGACCTATAGCAGCTTTAGATTTAGCCCATTTTTTAAATCCTTTTACTTTAGGAGTTGCTTGTCCTTGAAACCCATGTTCTATTTGTGCATCTACATTTACTAATTCTCCACCAACCTTAGTTCCTGTTCCTACTACTTTATTAATAACTTTAGAAGTAAAGGTTTCTTGATATTTTACTGTAACATTTCTAACTAACTTATGTTCTTCTTGTATGCCAGGATCTAAATCACCTAAAATCCAAGTAACTGAATGAGTTTCGGAATTATAGACACCATTATCTGAAGAAGTAACATATTGAGCTTCTGATGGTAAAGTATCAACTAATTTACCATCTTGTAAATTTAAATATCCAGTACCATTTAAATCATCATGAACAAATCTAACTGCGTAAGTCACTTCTGATCCAGCTATTGGCTCACCTACAGGTGCTATTTTTTCCTTTAAAACCTTCCAATCAGAATCAGCGTGTGATGTTACACTAACAGTATTACTTTCTTTAAATCCTAATTTATCAGAACCAATAGTTGCTGTAGAAGTAATTGATGTTCCTTCTGGAGTTACTCCATTAGGAAATCTTAAATTCAATTCTAAAACCCCTGTAGCCGATTGATTCCCTCCCTTAAATGGAAATTTCACCTCTCTTGTTCCTGCATCATATATAGGTTCTAATGTATGCTCAGATGCTGTAGCTATAACATATTCCACTTCTTCAGGGATTCTTACTGTGATAGCAGCACCTGTTGTAATATCTGGGGTAGTAGTACTAGCAAAGGAATATTTTATATCATAAATAAATATATTTCCAGCTTGTACATCAATTTGTTGTACATCACTACCATTACTCACAACAAACAATTCAATATCACAGGAAACATCTGATTCAGCATATACCATATCAGTAAAATTTCCTATAATAATTTGGAGTATTAAAATCACTGCCATAATAGCACTCCATCTTTTAATATTTTTGTTTTTAATCATTAAATTCCTCCTAATATTTCTTTTTTATAAACAAAAATGGTCCATAAAAAAGAAATATTTATAAAATACATCTTTTTTATGGACCATTTAATTGCAATTTAGTATTGATTTAAATAGCTACATAATATATTTAATTTTTAATAATAATCAAAATAAGTAATTAACTTTCAAAACTTAATATAAAAACAGCTTATATGCTCAGATATATCTATTTCTATTAATTAAGTACTTAATCTAAAGTTATATAACACTTATTATAATTCAAAGTATATACACTTGTAAATAAGATTTCTATATTTTTTATATAATCTTTAATATCATTGTTTCATACTTCTCTTCAGGATAAATACAAATTTTTCTTAATTTAACTTTTCTTTTAATTAAATTGCCAATTTCATTTTCTATATGTTCTCTAGTATGTTCATATACTGTACTTCTTATTATTTCAATTGATTTCGGCAATCCACTAGTACAAAGTAAATTTTCTTCTAATACAGTTAGAGTGTCTCTAGATATTATTTCAATTTCTTTTCCTTTTATAAAAACTTCTATACTTCGAGCACCTTTACCTGTAACTTTCTTTAAGTATCTAGAATATATGTTTCGTATATCCATTGCCATTTGTTTTTTTACTTCAATAGATAAATCAAACTCATCAGATAGGACAACTTCTTTTGTAATATTTAGTTCTTCAGATGCTATATTTACCAGTTTTTCCAATAAAATATCTTCATCGATAGGTTTTATTAAATATTTTTCGATTTTTAAATCTACAGTTTCTAAGATAGTTTTAGAGTCTGATAATGCAGAAGTTATGATAATAGGCACTTTATAACCCATACCCCTAATTCTCTTCATAACATCAATTCCACTCATATCAGGCATTACTAAATCAGTTATTATTATGTCTGGCTTATACTCTAAAAATTTTTTAATTCCTTCTTCTCCACATTCCGCAACTACTACTTTTCCAACCTGTTTCTTTAAAAACGAAAAAATCACAGTTCTTGTAACCTTTTCATCTTCTATGTATAAAACCTTAATGTTTTCCAATAGATTCACATCATCCATAATAAGGCCCCCCCTTCCCTAAAATTTGATATCATATATTCATAATACCTATTTCCATATTATAAATCAATATATTTTGTCGATTTATGTACACATATGTATTTTTTTAAAGGTTATCATTAAATTTTCTTTTAAAAAAAATCACTTTAGAATATCTAAAGTGATTTTTTATTTTACTTGGTGACATATAATATATTAAAAAATTTTCTTAATTGTATAATCTTTTTCATCTTTCATTAAAAACGTATTGATATTTTTTTCCATCAAGGAATCATCATAAGTTGTATCCACAGTTATCCATTTTCCATCTATAAAAACCTGATTCCATGCATGATAAGCGTCTATATCATCTTTATATCCATTAACTAATTTTGTTGGAATATCCACACTTCTTAACATAGCTGCAAACAAAACTGAATAGTCATAACAAATCCCTTTTGAAGATTCTAAAATATCATCAATATTTGGAACATAATCTGAAGAAATTGTGTTAATTTTATCATCATCATATTGAATATTACTCATTATATATTGATCAATTATTGAAACCTTCTCCTCATCAGTTTTTGCATTTTTAGTTAATTCTTTCGCCAGCTTAATTGCCTTCATATTTTTATTCCAGTTAATTCGTTTATTTGAACTTAAAAACACATTATTTTCATTTTCTAAATTTAAAACAACTATTTCCTCAGCAACTTGTACATATTCATTACCTTCAACTTTTTCCAATAGAGAGATAGTATATTCTCCATTACCAAACTGTAATGGAAATCTTTCATTTGAATTTGTTAAGTTGTAAAAATAATTATTATTATCTTTAGATATAAGTACTTTTGTCTTTATATCTTTATTAATTTTATAATTAATCTCTATTACTCCATGGGATAAATTTCTTTTGTTAATCATTTCTTCAGCATTAACCGTATGTTGAAATAAAGAAATTGTTAATAATAATACTACTACACAAAATGTGTATCGATAAATACTTTTTAACATAAAAAGTCTCCTTTCGGTAACTGGCTGCCATAATAACTTAAGGCCCTATAGCTTTGCGTCCCTACCTTTCAGTAGGTTTGCCTTTATCGTTGAAGTTTTAACGATAATATTTATTTATTAAATTTTCTGTTTATTCTATTTTACAATAAATTTTCCTAAAACTCAAGGATTGCATTTTTTCATAGAGCTCATTCCTTAAGTTTTGCTTTTATAATTAATCGCTTATTTGGATTTATAATAGGATCACACGTTATAAGTGTTAATTCCACATGACCTTCTTTCTGATCTAGAACCCATACTTCATTAGGATTAACCCTAAATTTTTCATATACTAAATATGTGTATTTAGTATTAGCCGTATATATCTCTATTTCATCTTCATTTTCAAGTTCGTCTAATCTATTGAAATTTTTCCCATACGCTTTACTTCTATGCCCAGCGATGGAATAGTTTCCACTTCCAGGCCCCCCTTCATTTTCCACACTAGAAATTGTAATACTTAAATTTTTCTGTGAAGAGCCTTTTAGAATAGGCTGTTTAAAATCTATCTTATTTATTAATAAGATACCTTCTTCATCATCTTTTATAATTATTTTAGGTTGAATTTTTTCTTCTATTTCTGTGTTCATACTACTTTTAACTTCACCAGAATCATTCATTCCTTTATCTTCACTATCATGAGGTATTTCAACTTCCTCATCTAAATTATCCATAACTTCGTCCCATCTCTGAACAATTTGCTTTTGCTTACGTTCAGAGTTGATATCCTTCACAGTAGGATACATAATTACGGCTATTCCCCCAAATAAGAATAACACTGATAGAATTTTTCTCATTATATACACCTCTATTTTACATAAACATTCCTGCTAATAGCTGTGAAACTACTCCCATAATACATCCAAGCAGTGCACCTAACCAAGTTATAGCTTTTAATTCCTTCTCAGCAACACCTACTATAATATCTTCCATTTCTTGTGTGTCAAATTCATTGATTTTTTCTTCAACTATTTTAGGAATATTTAAAAGTTCTATAGCTTCTGGTGCTTTCTTATCAATAAATTTTTTATACATTTCCACTACAAATTGAGCAATATTTCCATTGATATTTTCATTCCCTGTACTGAATATATCTTTTAACTTCATTTTCATAATTTTATCTGTAATATTATCAACCACACTGTTTACTAGTTTACTACTACCATCACCTTCTATAAACACACTTATTTTTTCTCTTAAATAATCAACTATTAGTTTATGTGAATCAATATTTAACTTATTTAATAACTCCTCTATTGTGTTATATTTGGAAATTTCATTTTCCATCTTTTCCAACATGCTTTCTATTAAATCATCACTTATAATTTTTCCACTAATAAATTTGCAGACATCCTGTAATAATTTATCTAAATTATTTTCATCAATAATGCTCAATATGGAATTCATATCTTTATTAAAAATTTCATCTATATACTGATGTATAACATCTATAATACCCTCTTTATTTTCTTCCTCACTCAAATGATCTTCCACACCTGAAACTATCATATCGTATACTAAATCTGGTTTAATAAACATAGCTACCATTGGACTCAATTTCTTTTTCAAAAGATCCTCAATTACAGCTTTTAATTTTTCTTCTACTCTTTCTTCTTTAAGTATTTCACAAATCTTTTGACATATATTGTCCTTATTTGAATCTATATAAGTTTTTATTGTTTTCTGAATAATCTCAGGAGAAATTTCATTTATTTTTTTATTATCAGTTTGTATTTCTAAATACTTATTTTTAATTTTGTCTACCATTACAGTATTAAGATTATCTGAATTTTTATATGTCATTAACTCATATGATATCTTACTTCTTATATTTTTATAAGTATTACTATCAATTACCTTAAACGGAGATATACTTAAAAACTCCTTAATTTTCAATTCTAATAATTGAAATATCTCATCTTTGAATTCATCATTTCTTATTCCTTTAATAATAAATCCATCTACTTTTCCTTTAATTTTAAAATTGACTAAATCATAATTCTCATCTGTTAATTCTTCTACTAATTTACCTATAGGCTTATCTGATTTTTTTGCTTCATCAACTTTACTTTCTATCCATTTCTTTAATTGAGAAAGCATTTCATCACTACAAAGAGACTCCATCATTGTTTCCTCTGTTAATAAATGTGTCCCTATACTATTGCCTATATTTTCAGCTATTCTTGTCTTTTCTTTTGGAACTAATCCTGGTGTAAATGGCACTTTAATTCCCATTATCTTGACCTCGTTATGGGGTCTAAAAAGCATTTTTATAGCAAGCCAATTTGTTATATACCCTATTACTGCTCCTACTCCTGAACTTAAAACAAATCTCTCTATACCCAATTTAATCTCCGCCGTTCAAAATATTAATAAATTTATCTAGTAGAATTTCTATAGAGATTCCAACTCAAATCTTTATTTATACGTGTCCATAACTCATTGATACGCTGAGATTTTGGAACAAGTATAAATAAATTTTAGTACTGGATTCTCTATACTTACATTAAATTTATCTTAATATATTTTAAAGCAACAGACCCTCCTCTCTTTAACTTCTCAGTTTTATGTTTTATATGAATAAATATTTATGGATTCTTTAACAATTATAAAGTTTTTCGCAAAAATTTTCAATGTAAAAAGACACACAACTCTTGTTATGTGCCTAAAAATATATTATATTCTATAAAAGCATAAACTTTTTTTATTTTATTATACTTCCTGATGGTAATTTCCCATCAATAGTCATAGTTAGTAACTTACTATCATCATTTGTAGCTGCACTCAAAATCATGCCTTCTGATAGTTCTCCTCTTAACATTACTGGTTTCAAATTGGCAACAACCACAACATATTTACCAATAAGTTCTTCTGGCTTATAGTGTTGTGCAATTCCTGAAATTACCTGTCTCTTTTCTCCACCCAGATCTAATTGGAATTTTAATAACTTCTTAGTCTTCTTAACTGGTTCACATTCTAAAACCTTAGCCAATCTTAAATCAACTTTATCTAAATCATCAATTGTTATTTCTTCTTTTAATGGAAGCATTTCTTGTTTTTCTTCCTCTTTATTAGCTGCTTCTGCTAATTTTTTTTGTTCTTCAGCAATCTTAGATAGCTCTTCCATCTTCTTTTCAACATCTATTCTAGGGAAAATTACACCTTTTTTCTCTACCTTAGTTCCTGCTTTAGTACCATCGAAGGATGCTAAACTATCCCAAGCAGTATATTCAACATTCAGCTGTTCATTAATAGCTTCGCTAGTCTTCGTTAAGAAAGATGATACCAACACTGAAGTAAATCTTAATGATTCAGTAAGGTTATAAAGAACAGTAGCTAATCTATCTTTTTTACTTTCATCTTTACCAAGTATCCATGGAGCTGTTTCATCAATGTATTTATTAGTTCTTCTGATTAAAGTCCAAATATGATCTAGTGCTCCTGGAATTCTTAAATTATCAATTGCTTCCTCAACTTTTTTAGGAGTCTCAAGTGCAAGAGTTATTAATTCATCATCAACTGGGTCTTTATCTACTGGTGCTGGTATTTCACCATCAAAATATTTATCAATCATTGTAACTGTTCTTGATAATAAGTTTCCAAGGTCGTTTGCTAAATCAGAGTTAGTCTTTTTGATGAATATCTCATTACTGAAAATTCCATCTGAACCAAATGGTATTTCATGAAGAAGATAATATCTTACAGCATCTACACCAAAATGATTAACTAATACTTCTGGGTCTACAATATTACCTTTAGACTTAGACATTTTGCCACCCTCTAGCATTAACCATCCATGACCAAATACTTGTTTTGGAAGTTCAATGTCTAGTGCCATAAGCATAATTGGCCAATAAATTGTGTGGAATCTTAAAATATCTTTACCTATCAAATGTACATTTGCAGGCCAATATTTATTCATTAAATCACTGTCATTATTCTCATATCCTAAAGCTGTTATATAGTTTGAAAGTGCATCAATCCAAACATAAACCACATGCCCTTGATCAAATTCTACTGGCACTCCCCAGTCAAAGCTAGTTCTAGATACACAAAGATCTTGTAATCCTGGTCTTAAGAAATTATTTAACATCTCATTTTTTCTTGACTCAGGTTGAATAAACTCTGGATGTGTCTCAATATATTCAATTAATCTATCTGCATACTTAGACATCTTAAAGAAATATGCTTCTTCTTTAGCCTTCTCAACAGGTCTACCACAATCAGGGCATTTACCATCATTTAATTGCGTATCTGTCCAGAATGACTCACATGGTGTACAATACCATCCTTCATATGCATCCTTGTAAATATCCCCTTGATCATAAAGCTTTTTGAATATCTTTTTAACAGATTCCATATGGTATTCATCTGTTGTTCTAATAAATTTATCATACTTTATGTCCATAAGTTTCCAAAGGCCCTTAATTCCATCAACTATCTCATCAACATATTCCTTTGGAGTAACTCCTTTTTCTTCTGCTATTCTCTGAATTTTTTGCCCATGTTCATCACTTCCTGTAAGGAACATAACATCATAACCTGTTAATCTCTTAAATCTAGCAACTGCATCTGCCGCTACTGTTGTGTATGTATTACCTATATGTAATTTTGCTGATGGATAGTAAATTGGGGTAGTTATATAATACGTTTTTTTATCCATTTTTAATTCCTCCGTTATATAAATTTTTTTCAAACAAATTAATGCGCTCACTGCGTGGGATAAAAGATAACATTGAGATGGAAAACCTTTAAACAAATAGTTAATGGACAATTGACAATGGACAATGATGGATGTTTCTGCATACGCAGAAACTACATTATTATTCTTTTTTAGAACAATAATTTTTTACTCATTTTATTTTAGGATAAAATATTGTAGTTAAAATACAATGTTTCATCATTGATGAAACGAGTAAACCCTTATTGTCTAAGAAACATAAAATTAAAATTTCTGGGAGAGAAATGTCAATCATTCTCCATTATCAATTATCCATTTTTCATTTTCTTTTATTTTTTTATTTTTAAATAAAAGAAGCCTCTAAGCATTACGCTTAGAGGCATATAATATGCGTTACCACTCTAATTCATCCTTATCTCACAATAAGAACCTTCATAAGTAACTTAAGACTATTTAAAGTTACTTTGCATTTTAACGTATGCAAACCCGTATCTATCTACTCATTCTTCAATAGATCTGCTCTGAGGCCATATTCATAGAATTACATATTGTCAGCTTTCACCTAACCTGACTCTCTTTTAATATTTCCTTCTACTACTCTTCTCTTCTTAGCTTTAACTAATTAAACTTGATTTTTATGATATTACAATATACTCTATATGTCAATAGTATTGGTCGTTTTTTTGTTTTTATTCAAAGCTACGAACTTCATTCCAAGTTCTGAGATTATTATTGAAATAAAGATTAAAGCACATCCCACAATCATTTTTATTGTCAGTGCTTCATTCAATATTATAACAGCAAATAATGCTCCAAATAGTGCCTCTAAACACATTATTAAAGCTGCATGTGTTGAATAAGTATACTTCTGTGCTACATTTTGAATCAAGAATGCTAAAAATGTACTTAATACAGCTAAATACATAATAGGTATCATTGTTTCGCTTCCAAGTTGTGTAGGTGTTTGCTTTAAAATAATCATGCATATAAATGATAGAACCCCACTTACTCCTAATTGAATAATTGTAAGAATAATAGGATCATGTTTTTGTGCGTAATGTCCAACTGCTACTATATGAGCAGCAAAGAGCAATGCACAAATTAAAGTTAGGCTATCCCCTTTACTTACAAGACTATCCCCTACTGTTGATTCTCCACTCAAAGTAAGAAACCATATTCCTCCTAAACACAAGAATGCAGCTAAAAAGTTATATACTTTAGGTCTCTTTTTTGTAACTATCCAATATAAAAACGGAACCATAACTACATAGACTGCAGTTACAAATGATTGTTTACTAGCTGTTGTATATTGTAACCCGATTGTTTGAAAAGCAAATGCTAAAAATAATATTATTCCTATAATAATCCCTGCCTTAAGGCTATCCTTATCAATCTTCCTTATTTTTTTCCAAAAGAAAATCCCCATAAATAATGTAGCAATAGAGAACCTCATTGTCATAATAAAGTATGGTGATGTTGTATCTAATGCATCTTTTACAGCAACAAATCCCCCTCCCCATACGGCTGCTACTATCAATAAAGCCAAATCTGCTAATATAACCTTGTTCTTCTCAGTTTTTCCCATATTTACCTCCCACCTTAATTATAGTTTTCTTATTTTAAAACTTATTTTACTCAAGAAATTCAAAAGCTATGTAGTCTTATATAAATAACAATTAACAAAGAATAAAGAACAAATGATGATACCTTTCAGCAGCACTGAAAGCTTTTAAATTAATAAAAAACCAGAAAAAAAGATGCTTTAATTTGCTTTAGCAAATTAAAAATATTTTTTCTGACTTTAGGAAGCAAAATAACCTGATTTAATCTTTTTTCTTTTTTCTTTTTTCTCTATTCTCTATTCTCTATTCTCTATTCTCTATTCTCTATAGTATACTATATTACTAATACTATAAGTATTATAAAATACCCAAAAATTGATTATTAAAACTGTATTTTTCACAAAATCATTTAATTCAATATGACTTTAATTCAATTAACCTCTTATATGTTTCACAACTATAAAATATTAGCATATTTTAAAAGTGTAATGAAGTAAAATGAGGTGAACAATTTGAAAAAAAATGAAAATACAATTAAGGAAGAAGATATCAATTATAAAGCTTTATATACATTTTTAATTGACGGTTTAAAAACTGCTGTCTTGGAAGTTAATTCATCTGATTATAGCAAAAAGTCTTTGGGAAGATTCAAAGACAAAGTAGAAAGATTACTTTATAATTGTAATGATCTACATTGAAAAAAGCACGCGCTGCGTGCTTTTAAAAACAAATTGAGAATTCTCAATTCTCTTTTCTATTTACTTACCTTCATTTTTTCTCGTACCATATTGGCCACATCTCTTATCTTATCAAATTCACCATTGTCAATGTAACTCTCTAATATATCTAAAATTATCAGCATTGATTTCTTATGTTCAGTATCTGAAATATTAATATCTTGAATAAATGCTTTTATAATTTTGCTTCTATTATCATATAAAGAGTCCTCTTTTTCACTTGAACATTCTTCAATAATAATGTTTTTCTTTAAAATCTTATTCATATCATTATTTGAAAATCTCAGACTATTCACTAAAGAAATAAAAGATTTATCAGTTTCCTTATTACTAAAGGAATTCTGATCTAATGCTAACTTTATCTCATTTCTTATGATATCTATATCTTCTGAACCTTTAATTATACCCTTATATATTTCTAGAGCTTTATCATTTTCATTCAATTTCATATATATTTCAGCTTTAAGTATATAAACATTCTTTTTTTTATAGGAATTCGGTTCATTTTCAAGAAAATCTATGCATAACTCAACAAATTTTTGGGCCATAGGAAATTGATTTTCCTTATAGCTTGCCAATGTTAATGTGTGAATCAAATCATAATAATATTTTCTCTTTAACTTACCCCGTTTGATTATATTATGAGATTCTAAAAGTATCTCTATAGCCTCTTTATGATTACTCACTCCATAATAACATTTACCTAAGAAATAATACACATCTGCAAGTTCTTGATTGTTTTTTTTAAAATCATCAGAAATACAGTTTTCAAAATGTACTATTGAATCTATATATTCCCCACTATTAAAAAATAATTCCCCAAAATATTTCTCAACCTGTGTATTCAAATCAGAATCAGATGCATCACCAATCATCTTGATTGCTTCATTGTACACCCCTTTAATTTCCTCGTTGCTTTTCACTCTCTTGATTCTTTCATCACATATTTTAATAATATACTCTTTATCAGACATCATCAAATCTCTTATTGATAAATTTAAGGACATATTCTTTTCATTTGATATACGATTTAAATTATGTACCAATATACTTGCGGTAACAGTAGATAATGGCACTCTTCCCCTCTCTATAAGGCTAATAAGATTTGAAGACACCTTATTAGCTGCTAATTCTTTTTGAGATATTCTCAGGTATTTCCTGTAATATTTCAATCTTTCTCCAACTCCCAAAACATGCACCGAATCACCCCCTCTCTAATTATACAAATTAATAAAAGAAAAATAAAGGTAATTAATGTCGAACTTTTCTTTTTTTGAAATTTATTACTTTAGCGTGCTTATTTCAAGAATAACTTTACTATATTAACCGCTGCAATAATAGCTGCAATATCTGCTAACAAAGCCGCCCATATCGTATGTCTTATTTTCTTTATTTTAATTGATCCAAAATATATAGAAATAGTATAGAAAATAGTCTCAGTTGTTCCCATTACAACAGCAGCACATATACCAATATATGAATCTACTCCAAAAGTATTGATTATTTCTGTAAGAGTGCCTAAAGCACCACTTCCCGATATTGGTTTTATTAAAACTAAGGGCATTATCTCTTTAGGTATACCTAAAATGTATGTAAATGGTGACAATATCTTCTCAATGATACTCATCATTCCCGATGTTCTAACTAAAGTTACAGCAAAAATCATGGCTAATAAATATGGAAATATTCTATATGTAATTTTCAATCCATCTCTTGCACCTTCAACAAAAGCCTCATAAACCTTAACCCCTTTAATTATCCCGTATATAAGAATGAATAATATAAATACTGGAATAAATAACATGAAACCTTTCATAATTTAATTTAGAAATACCTCTCCAAAATCTTACAACTACATATTCCTACTATAGCTGCAATAGATGTTGATAATATAGCTGGTAATATAATAAAGGTTGGGTTTGTTGAGGAGGCTGCACTTCTAATTGATATTATCGTTGTAGGTATTATTTGAATGCAAGCTGCATTCATCACTAAAAATAAAACCATATCATTTGTTGCCCTATCTTTTATAGGATTATTTTTTTGCATCTCTTCCATAGCTTTTATTCCAAAAGGTGTTGCTGCATTAGATATTCCAAACATGTTTGAAGTAAGATTCATAACAATTGCTCCTAAAGCTTTTTCCTCTCTACCTTCTTTCTTAAATAAAAACATGAATATTGGGTTAAGCAGTTTTGCAATACTTTTGGTTAATCCACTTTTTTCAGCAATATTAAGCATTCCATTCCAAAAACACAAAAATCCAGCTAATGCAATTATAAGTTCAATCGTAGATTTAGCTGAAACTGTTATTGCATCAATGGTTATCTGTGTTGATCCAGAAAAAAAAGCACATAATATTCCTAGCACAATTAAACTAAACCATATTTTATTAATTATTTTTTTCTCCCCCATGTATATTGTTTATAATTTAATTTATGAGACAAGCACCCTAACTATAACCCTTAACTTAAAATTTAAGAAACAAAAATACCCTGTGCATATAAAGAATCTTAAATTAAGAAACTTACAAAACGAATTGAGATTGGAGAATGGAGAATGATTGATGTTTCTGCTTTGTGGCAGAAACTACATTTTATTGTTCTTTAGAACCAGAAAGTTTTACTTATTTTATCTATAGATAAAATATTGTATTTATAGTACAATGTTTAACCCACGGTTAAACCAGTAAAATCTTATTGTCCCTTGACCAATAAATAAGGTTCTGACATTAGTCAGAACCATCCTTCATTCTTCATTCTCAATTCACCATTCTCCATTAAGCGTAGCGCTTACCATTGTGCATAAATATCTGAAAATTGAATATCTATAGATTCAATTAAGCTCCTTGAGGATCTATCTACATGTAATGAGTTATCAAATATATCATTTAATTCTTTATCATCAATTGGTAACTCTATAATAAATTTTGATCCCATTCCTTCTTCACTTATAACTTTAATAGTTCCTTTATGAAGTTCTACTAATTCTCTCACTAGGGATAATCCAATCCCACTACCCTCCTTATTCCTTGATAAGGTTTTATCTACTTGCACAAATCTCTCAAATATTACTTTCTGTTTATCCTTTGGTATCCCTATTCCATTATCTACAACTTCAATAATAATATTATTATTTGTATCAATTATATTTACGTTAATCTCACCACCTGGATTGGTGTATTTAGCGGCGTTAGATAATAAATTTAGTATTATTCTTTCCACAATACTCATATCAAAGAGCATCATTCTCTCTTCCACATTAGTATCAAATATTAATTTTAGATTCTTACTAGCAATATACTCTCTTACCGATATTGTAACATCCTCAATAAATTCTACTATATTTCTTTTCTTTAAATCCAATATCATATGACCTGCATCTATTTTAGTCATATCCAATATATTATCAACCAATTTGATTAACCTAAAGCAGTTCTGCTTTGATAAATATGTATATCTTTTTAAATCATCTTTATTTAACTTATCTTCATTAAATAATGTTTCTACAAGTTTCATTGCAGTCATAATAATGTTTATTGGTGTTCTAAATTCATGAGATATATTTGCTAAAAATTCATTTTTTAATTCATCATATTTTTTAGCTTCAACTAATTTTAGCGTCTTTTCTCTAACTCCCTCTTTAAGCATTCTTACTTTATTTCTCTCTGCAATATCCCGACTAATATTTATTACGAATTTCTCTCCTCCAATAAAGTACGAAACTGCTGTAGTTTCTAGTTCTAATAATTTCTTATCACTCTTCCGTATACACTTTTTCTCCAACCCTGAGATTTTCCCAATCCTTTTTAACTTATCCATTTGTTGCTGATATTTGCTTTGATACTCTGGTAATATAGACCATAATTCATTCAAATTTTTATTTTGTATTTCTTCAATTTTATTATAACCAAACATTTTTAAAGCTGCATTATTAGCGAATACTATTCCATCTTCCCCATAAGCATATAACGGATCAGGCATAACCTCAAATAAAAGTTTGTACCGCTCTTCACTTTCTATCAATTTTTTTTCCATCATTTTTCTGGCAGATACATCTTGACCAATTGCAATTTTACTATTATGTTTTTCATATTTAACTTTACTAGTTCTGAATTCTATCCATTTTTCAGCTTCATCATCTTTTTTAACTTTTGCTTCAAATATTTCTTCAATATAATCATTTTTAGGTATATCTATTTTATTTATTGTCTTGAAAAAATCTTCACATTTAATATTTTCCATTTCACTTTGGGGAAATCCAAATATTTCATTAGCAACCTCATTAGCATATATCATTTGATCATTTTCAAAAATCAACACACTAGTATCCCCTATTTTAGTTATTGTTTCAAAATTTAAATATGCTTTTTGCCCATCCTTAAATTTATTTATCATGAGCATTTCTAAATTATCAGCAAATTCATTGAAATCCATAATTAATTTTATTTTTTCTTCCAAATCATTTTTTTTATTTTCAATAATTTTTAAAGTCTGTTTTTTAAAGCATTTAAATGCAAATATAAAATCCTTATAAGATATTTTATCTTTAATAATCAATATCCTACTCATAAAACCATCGAGTATTATTTCCAGAAACACATTCATTTCTGTATCACTTTTTATTTTCTCAAGTACTTCTTCTATATGAAATTTAAACCCATTATCTTTTGTCCATTCATTCCTAGTATTATCAAAAATATCCTTGTAATTTAATAACAAAAACTCCTTCAAATCAATACTCATTTTAACCCCACTTTTTAAAATTTCTTTAGTTTACATGCATATATATGCATATATCCAATATATCCTTATGATATAATACACCACTTCCCATTAATAGTAAATACCATTATATTCTTTTTTTACTAAGAATATAACAAAAAAAAATGTAAAGCATAGCTTTACATTTTCAGTGTTTTTTATTGAATTTTAATTAAATTAAACCAACACATTAGTATCTTCAATAAAGCCTTCTCCTAAAACTTCTCTAACATCAGTAATTGTAATGAATGCTTTTTCGTCAATATTTTTAACAACTTGTCTCACTGCATGTATCTCTTTTTTCGATACTACTACAAATAACATATCTTTATCTTTTTTAGTATACATTCCTTTTGCCTTTATCCCAGTAGCTCCTCTTTTTACACTTTCTATAAGTTTTCGAGCAATCTCATCACTCTTATCAGATATAATAAATGCAGCTTTAGCATAATGCATACCTTCTAACAAGCTATTAACAACCTTTGAAATAACATATACACATATTACTGCATACATTGCCTTTCTTGCTCCAAATACGAAGAATCCCATAGTGATTATACTTGAATCAACAAACATTATTAACTTTGATATTGGGAATTTACCATGCTTGTATTTTATAATAGTCGCTAACATATCTGTACCACCAGTTGTAGCTGAAGCTCTAAGAACAAATCCTAAACCTACTCCAATAAGCGCCCCTCCAAATATAGCAGCTAATAATAAGTCACTTTCAGTAGCGAATGGATTCGGAATATACGCTGTAAACCAAAGGGCGATACTTAGATAGATTGCAGAAAATAATGATTTTTTTCCAAATGATAATCCTCTCTGCTTAATAGCTATTACAAATAATGGAATGTTTATTGCAAAGTTAGTTAACCATATCGGTATAGCAACATTTAGATATGTCTTACTTAAATATTCAACCATTATAGCTATACCAGTGACTCCTCCAGTTACTAATGTGGATGGTACCAGAAATAAATTAATTCCTAAAGCCAAAATTGTCGTACCTATTAATATTAATATATAATCTTTAAAATCTTTATTTTTCTTCAGTTTTCCCATACTTTTCACCTCAAATAAATTTTTTATTTTTTGTCTTTTTATGTCATATAACTCTGATATTTTAACATTTTTCATCATTTAGTACAACAAATTTAATTTATCACTCTTCTTATATTTTTTTATATTTTTTTATATTTTTTTATATTTTTTTATATTTTTTTCTACTTATAGGCTTCTTATTAATCAATATTATTCCTGATGCTACAAATAACAATGCAATCATAACATTTAAAGATAAATTATTCTCCCCTAAAAATAATATAGAAAGCACACTACCAGAAACAGGAATAATAAATTTATACATTGAAACTTCTCCTGCTTTATTATATTTCAATAATGAATACCATATAGCAAAGGCTATTGCCGAAAGTAAAGCTGCATATATAAATAGTACTGTAGCAAATGGAGTAAACTTCAATATTCCTTCTTGTATCTTAGGTACCCCGTATATCAATAACATGGTAGCTCCTAAAAACATTTGCCATGATGTTACCACAAACGGATGTAATTCAGTAGATAGTTTCTTAGCTAAAAAAGTTCCAATAGCACTTACAAATGCGGCAATAATAAGGAACCCTTCACCATTGAATTTAAAATTGAAGCTTAAATCTTTTCCCCAATTTACTAATATTATCCCTATAAGTCCAGTAATCAAGCCTATAATTTTTTCCATGGTAAGCTTGTCATTCTTGTATATAAAGTGAGCCATTATAACCACAATAAATGTACCCGATGAGGATAATATAGCCCCTTTCATTCCACTTGTATTAGCAAGTCCGTTATAGAAGAAAAAATATTGTAATGAGGTTTGTAATAAACCCAGCAAAAATAAATATCCAAAATCTTTTAAGGTTATTTTTATACTTTTCTTAAATATAAAAATTGTCATCAAAAATAGAAACATTGATGCTAAAAAAAATCTCATGCCAGCGAACACAATCTTGCTATTGTAATCCATAGGAGCCATATTCAACTCTTGATAGCTTATCTTCAGAACCGGAAAAGCACTTCCCCACAAGATGCACGCAACTAGAGCCAATAAAGGTACATACTTCTTATTTTTAAATATACTGTCCATAAACACCTCCGAATCACCTGGGGAAATAACCCCTGGGGTTATTTCCCCAGGGGTTATTTCCCCAGGGGTTACAAGAAATTTATTATGACCAAAATACACTTAATTCATCTTCAAGGTCATCTTTATCTGCTATCCTATGATAGTGACTCCATTCCTCAGGAAACAGCCCTTTATAAGCACCATAAGAAAACCTTTCATCTATTAAAAGAACTACTCCCCTGTCCTCTTCTGTTCTTATCACTCTTCCGGCTGCTTGTAGTACCCTATTCATACCTGGATAAACATAAGAATAATTGAAACCATTCTTACCCTTATCATTAAAATGCTGTTTAATAATATCTCTCTCGAAACAAATCTGTGGTAATCCTACCCCTACAATTATTGCTCCTGTTAATCTATCCCCGGTTAAATCTATTCCCTCTCCAAAGATTCCTCCCATAACAGTAAAAGCCGCCATAGAACTCTCTCTTTCTTTATCAAACTCTTGAAGGAATTCTTCTCTTTCCCTTTCATTCATACTCACATCTTGAACAATTAGATCAATCTTGTGATTAAAACCAGCCATGTTTAATATCTCTAAAGCGTCATTCATATATTTATATGATGGGAAGAATATCATATAATTACCTTTTTTGCTTAGCACCACGTTCATTATTTCATTACATAACTGGAGAATGGTCTTCTCTCTTTCTCTATATTTAGTAGAGATTTTATCATTAACTAATAAACATAAATTTTTCTGTTCGAAAGAAGATTCAAGTGATAATCTTAATGACTCGTCATTTCCTCCTAATAACTTCATATAATAATCTAATGGAATCAATGTAGCAGAAAATAATATTGTACTTCTCACCATCTTCATCTTATCCTGCAACACCTTTGAAGGATCAAGACAAAAGAGTTTTATCTTAATATCCTGTCCCATTTTTTCATAGTAAGTAACATAGTTTCCATCATAAAACTCCCAAGTTCTTACCATTCCGACTGCCTTAAAATAGAACTCCATAAATTCATCAAAGTATTCCTTATTTGCTCCATTCTCTAAGATCTCTTCACTTTGCTCTATAAATCTGGTTAAGTATGGGTATAACATATCAGGAGCTTCTTTTTTTAACACTACTCCATCTGATTCTTCACATTCTTTTCTGGCTTCAATCATAAATCTATTTATCTTGTTTAATGTTTTAACAACATTAGGAAAATCATCTTCTATTTTCTTCCTAATATCCAGAATTGGCTGCTTATATATCTCCGCAGAATACATTTCTCTAGCTCTATCTACAAGGTTATGTGCTTCATCAACTAGTACAGCATAATTTTTCTTACTCTCTCCAAAAAACCGTCTTAAAAACACCCGTGGATCATATGCGTAGTTATAGTCACATATAATCACATCACTACACTCTGCTAAAGACAAAGAGTATTCAAATGGACATAGTTTATGTTTTTCACTATATTCTAGAATAGTATTTCTATCAAAGGAATCCTCATTTTCAAATATATCCTTTATCGCTGGCTTTAATTTATCAAAGAAACCTTTAGCATATTCACATTCTTCTGGATCACATTTCTTTGTATTATCAATACATATCTTGTCTTTTGCAGTTATTGTGAGGGTTTTTAACCTAAGTCCCCCACACCGCATCTTGTGAAATGCATCTTCTGCTGCCGTTCTGGTTATTGTCTTAGCAGTAAGGTAAAATATCTTCTCAAGGCCTTCTTCGCCCATATATTTAAGGGTTGGGAAAGCAGTTCCTAGTGTTTTCCCAATTCCAGTAGGTGCTTTCAAAAACAACTTCTCTTTTTCTTTCAATGCAGTATAAACACTCACCGCTAGTTTTCTCTGTCCTTTTCTAAATTCACCATATGGGAATTGGAGTTGTTCTATAGTTTGATCTCGTAACTTTATCCACCTATCAATTTTTTCAGCCCATCCTAGATATTCTTCAATTAATCCAATAAAATCATTTTTTAATTCCTGAATACAAAAACTTTTTTTAAATCTTATTATCTTATCTTCTTCTAATTGATAATATGTAAGCTGGATATCTATAGTTTCAATTTCATTCTTCAGTGCAAAAATAAACCCATACCCTTTAGCCTGAGCCCAGTGTAATGGATTCATATCTTCAGTTATTTCCTTTAAAGGTTTAGTAGTTGATTTAATTTCATCAATAGTATACCTATCACCTTCTCTTATAATACCGTCAGCTCTTCCGCTAACCTCAATTTCAAGTTCCTCTCCTTCATAAACATACTTTAACATAACCTCAGAATCATAATTATCTCCACTGCTACTCTGAATTAGTTTATGAATTCTAGTACCGTCAACAGCTCTTGCATTATTCATTCGTACCCTATCCAGATCCCCTGAGGACATTACAAATTCAACTAAGTTCCTAACCGAAATTTTTATCATATTTTTCATATCATTCAACTACTCCAATTTCTATTTTCATAGGGTTTTAGCTCTATTATTGGTATATATAAAATAATATATCAATATAAATTATATCCTTTTTGAACTTTTTAATCTAGAGAACAGTAAATAAAAAAGGCACGCTAATGCGTGCACATAAATAATTAAAAACCCATAAAAGAGTGTATCACCTCTCAACTACTTAACCACTTTTCCATCTATGATAACATTCTTAACTTGACTTCTTAAATCAAAAGGATGTCCTGTATAAACAACTATATCTCCATCTTTACCTTCTTCTAGACTTCCAACTCTATCGCCAATACCAATGATTTCTGCTGCGTTAATAGTTACTGCTTTTAAAGCATCTTGTTCTTTCATTCCAGCTCTAGCTGCTAATGCCGCACAAACCATTAAATATTCTTGAGGAATAACAGGATGATCAGTCATTATTGCAATTTTGATTCCTGCGTTAGAAAGTATTCCAGGTGTGTCAAACGTTAAATTTTTAAGTTCAATCTTTGTTCTACTTGACATCGTTGGTCCAACTATTATACCCTTCTGATATCCTTCTTTTAGATAATCAACAATCAAGTGCCCCTCAGTACAGTGATCTAATGTGATATCCACATCAAATTCTTTTGCAATTCTCAATGATGTTAATATATCATCCGCTCTATGGGCATGTGATTTTAAAGGTATCTCTTTTCTAACTACTCTCTCAAGTGCTTCCATTTTCATATCAAAAGCTGGCATTTTTTCTATATCACCATTAGCTCTATCTTTCTTAGCAGCATAATCTTTTGCTTTAGCTAAGTTTTCTCTTAAAATTGCTGCAATAGCCATTCTTGTACTTGGTGACTTCTTCTGCGCATTGTAAAATCTTTTTGGATTCTCACCAAAAGCACATTTCATAGCAAAACTCTCGTTGATTATCATATCATCAATTCTATCACCATGAGTTTTAATAATTGCATATTGTCCGCCTATTACATTTGCACTACCTGGACCTGATGCTACTGTTGTAACTCCAGCTTCTAAAGCTTCCTTGAAAAACTCATCTTTAGGATTCATTGCATCAATTGCTCTTAAGTGAGGTGTTACAGGATCATACCCTTCATTCCCGTCACTGCCTTCAAATCCCATAGCATTTTCCCACATACCAAGATGACTATGTGCATCTATTAATCCAGGCATTACAAAGCCGCCTTCACAGTCTATAACTTGAGCCCCGTCTGGACATTTAACCTCTTCTCCTATAGCCTTAATTTTTCCATTTTCTATAAGAATTTGGCCCTTCTCAATAGTTTCTCCAACCATTGGATGTATCTCTGCATTTTTTAAGAATAACATGAAATTTCCCCCTTCAGTCACTATCAAATAATTAACTAGTAAGTATCTAGTCTATTTCGACTTTCGAATAATATCTCTTATAATTATACCAAAATTTACAGTATACATAAAGAAAATCTGACATGAAATAACAAAGTTAAACTTCCATATTTCATGTCAGATTCAAATAAATATTATTATATTAGAAAGTTGTATCTTCCGTTTGTGTAGATTCAACTACAAGTTGGAAATCACCTTTTGCTTCCTGATAAGCATTACCTAGTGTTGTTGGTAAACTAATTGTGATTGAATATTGATCTTCATCTATTTCCGAGCCGTAATTTAAAGTTCTAGCCTTTAATAAATATGCTTTAAATTCATCATATGTTAAATCAACTCTTGTTTCTATAGTTGTACCGTTAGTCTTTGTAATATTATATATAGCTGCTGATATAATATCATTTGAAACTATATTTCCTGATTGATTAACATTATTGTTTATTAATTTTATTTTATATTTTTGATTCATAGTACTTGTCCCATTAGTTACTTTAAAAGTGTAATTAACGCTATTCCCAGGTGCAAGATTAGTCAAGGATACATGATTTCCTCCACTCCCTATATCAATGGTTTCATTCTCAAAAGTAGTCTCTAGCTTACCAGAATTAATATTATTTTGATTCCCCTTTGAAATTGATGTAAAGAATGCGTAAGTCCCTGCTCCAAGTCCTCCCCCTATAGCTAATGCAAGCGCTAATATTAATGCTAATGATCTCTTCTTGCATTTTTTCTCTTTTGTATTCAATTAACCTCATCTCCTTGTGTTTTATTTAAAACTTTCTCTATTACATATTCAAGAATAAAGTTATACTAAACTGACTGTACATTTTCACTAAGAATAAAAATACCCAAGTTATTTTAAAATAGTTTCAAAAACACTTGAGTATGACTTACTTTTATCATTATAAAATATGTATATCCACTGTTAAAGTGATTTGTTTTGGAAATCCTTCCACCTTATAAACAAAATAATATTATGTGTTTATGAATCATAATTATTCCTTCTTATCTATAAAGCTTTTGATAACTTCGAATATTACAAGTAATCCTATAATAGTCACTATAATCATAATTCCTAATTTGCTTCTGAAAAACTCCATTACATATCCTATATAAGGTATTCTAAAAAAGTATTCTCCAAGAATATTCTCTTCTTTAATCAAAGTCTTATCTTCTACATTGTTGTTATCTCCTTTAGTTTTATAAAGGACTCTATCTTCTACACTTGTCACATTAATTACCCTATGAGTTATTATCAGGTTATTACTCTTAAAGGTTATAATATCTCCTTCAACTATATTTGTATTATCCTTTATAATTATAATATCACCTGGTTCCAATACAGGTCTCATACTACCTGATAACACAGTCAACATTCTTAGTCCTCCTATTGAAGGAATTTTTTCCTTATGAATAGAATACATAATGTTAAGATAGATAATACCTACTAATATCACCAATATAAATATAATTAATATATCACCAATTATATTAACTACTTTCTTCACGTTTAGTCACACTCCCTCTTCACTCTTACCATTATTGTTTACTAATTTACTTAAGTAAACTCATTTTATTTTTAATATGAATATAGCAATTTATTCTAGTTTAAGGAGATGATTTCTATGAAAGATTTTACTTTAGGCTTATGTCAATTCAAAGTAACAAAAGATAAAAATGATAATTTATTAACTGCCATGAATTATATTAAGCAAGCTGCTTCAAATGGATGCAATATTATTGCTCTTCCTGAAGTATTTAATTGTCCTTATGATAATAATTTTTTTCATTCTTTTAGTGAAAAAGAACATACCAGTGAAACATTAAATTTACTCAAGAGCGCAGCAAAAGATTTTAATGTTTATATTATTGGAGGCTCTATAATTGAACGAGAAGATAATAAACTTTATAATACATCTTATATTATTTCTCCTGAAGGAAAAATCCTTGATAAACATAGAAAAGTTCATCTATTTGATATAGATATTCCAAATAAAATTACCTTCAAGGAATCTGAAACATTAACAGCAGGAGATAAATTGACTGTTATAGATACCCCCTATTGTAAAATTGGAGTCGCAATCTGCTATGATATGAGATTCCCAGAAATGTTCAAAGAAATGGCTATATCAGGAGCAGAGCTGATTATTATTCCTGCTGCTTTCAATATGACCACAGGACCAGCTCATTGGGAATTAACATTGAGAGCAAGAGCTTTAGATAACCAAGTTTTTATTGCTGCTATTTCACCTGCAAGAGATACCACAGCCTCTTATGTTGCTTATGGACATTCGCTAGTAGCCTCACCTTGGGGTGAGATAATATCAACATTAGATCATAAACCCGGACTTTTAGTTTGCAAAATTGACTCAAAAATTCTAAATAACATACGCGAACAACTACCACTTTTAAAACACAGCAAATAAAAAGCACGCTAAAAGCGCGTGCTTAAAAACAAATGGAGAATTGATAATGTATAATGGACAAGGATGGTTGTTTCTGCTAACGCAGAAACAACATCTTGTTGCTCTTTAGAACAAGAATCTTTAACTCATTTTATCTTTAGCTAAAATAAGGTTGCTGAAATTCTTAAGACAAAAAACAGAGCGTAAACAATATATTATAACTTTATCAACAAACTCAATATTGTAGTTTTAATATAATGTTTCATTAAAAATGAAACAAGTAACCCATTATTGTCCAAGAAACAATAAGTTTAAAATTCACAGAGTGAAATGTCCATCATTCTCCATTATCCATTATACATTTATTTTTCGTATTCTTTAAATTTCTCTTTTAGTACGTCTGTTGTCTTCTTGTATGCCTTCACAAAATCATCGAAGGATATTTCCACTTTTTCCTTATTGTTATTATTAATTCCTTCAATAATCTTATTGAAGCTCTCCTTCATTTCTTCTTTATATTCATTAATACGCTGACTATCTCTTTTTACTTCTTCAACCCATCTTCTATTTTTATCCACTCTTTCTTGATCATACTTATTATAAATATCATTTAACTTATCTCCATACTCCTTCTCATTTAATATACCTTCATTGTACTGCTGTAAAAGATACTCTTCTTCAAGAGATATAGTTTCCTCAATACCCTCTCTGTCCTCAGCAGATTCTTGCCATCGCTTTCTTTTTGCCATTATTAGTGCATCCTTTAAATTTTCTCTCTCATTTCTTGCTTTTTCCCATTTCTTATATAATCCTGGAGAGATTTCATCAGCTTTCTTAAATATGACGTTCAAGTTGTCAGATTTAACCTCACCTGTTAATGCTGATACATTTAAATTCAATGAAAATATTAAAACTAAGCTGAAAAATACTATTCTCTTCACGGTTCTCCTCCTAATTATTATTCTTACTGTTTTATATTCTTCCTTTATTGATATAATATAAACATAAAAAAAAGAAAATCAGGTGATTAAAATGAATGATATATTAAAAAATGATTGGAAACCTTTGCTTGAATCTGAGTTTTCTCAAAATTATTATGTGAAACTTAGAAGTTTTCTAAAAGAGGAGTATGCAACTCAAACAATATATCCAGAAAAATATGATATTTTCAATGCCCTTGACCATACTACTTATGAAAATACTAAAGTTGTTATACTAGGTCAGGATCCTTATCATGGCCCTAATCAAGCACATGGATTGAGTTTTTCAGTGAAACCTGGTGTTGCCACTCCCCCTTCATTAAATAATATTTATAAAGAACTTAAAACTGATATTGGATGTTCTATACCTAACAATGGATTTTTAAATAAATGGGCGGATCAAGGAGTTCTACTCCTAAATACAGTTTTGACAGTTAGGGCTGGGCAGGCTAATTCTCATAAGAATAAAGGGTGGGAACATTTCACCGATAAGATTATATCTCTTGTGAATGAAAAAGAAATCCCTGTTGTATTTTTACTTTGGGGAAAAAATGCACAATCAAAAGAAAAATACATAACTAATCCAAAACATTTAATACTGAAATCAACTCATCCGAGTCCACTTTCAGCACATAGAGGCTTTTTAGGGTGTAAGCATTTTTCTAAGGCAAATGAATTTCTTAGAGTTAATGGTAGGAATGTTATTGATTGGCAGATTGAAAATATTCAAATATAGACAAAAAAAGCACGCTATGCGTGCGCTAAGAACCTTTAGAAAGAAGTTGAGAATGGTGAGTTGAAAGTGGAGAACGATGGATGTTTCTGCATACTCAGAAACTACATTTATTGTTCTTTAGGACAAAAGGTCTTTACTCATTTTATCCTTGGATAAAATATTGTAGTTAAAATACAATGTTTCATTCTAAATGAAACGAGTAAACCCTTATTGTACAAGAATCAATAATATTAAAATTTCACAGAGTGAAATATCATTCGTTCTCAACTCTCAATTTCCAACTCTCAACTATGTTTTTAAGCTTCTACATTTGCCTTTGGTTTTCTCTTAATAGCCTTCACTCCACTGCCCATAAGTATAAATGCTAATACAAATAATACTGCTGCAATGAGTAATAGTAACCAATTACCCTTTAAGCCCTCCATCATTAAATTACCTGTAAAATCTTCACTGAACACATTAAGTTTCTGAAGAATAAGTACTACTAAAGCACATTGTGTAACTATAAACATGAATACAGTTGGAATTAAAGCCATTCTGTGCTCTTTTCCCATATTTCTAAGGAATACTGCAAGTGCTAATAATGCTAATGCTGCTAGAAGCTGGTTAGCAGCTCCGAATATTGGCCATATAGTTGCCCATCCTTTGTAAGCTAAAAGCCCACCTAAGATAACCGTAACTACTGTTGCAACATATTTATTAGATACAGTTTTCTGTGCTTTTTCATTCTTTAAGCTGAACATTTCTTGGAATATGAATCTCCCTAGTCTTGTAGCTGTATCAAGAGAAGTTAATGCAAATGCTGATATTGCAAGTGCTGTAAAATCTCTTCCAAGCTCAAATTTCAATCCAAATCCTGTCATGAAATTACCAAGTCCATTTGAAAATACTGTTAGGGCATTACCTGTCTCTGCAAGTTCTCCTTTTGTTAAATATGCAGCAGTTATAATTGCTAAAGTAGCAAGAATACCTTCTATCAGCATAGATCCATACCCGATCATCTTAATATCCTTCTCACTATTAATCTGTTTTGAACTTGTACCTGATCCAACTAATGAATGGAATCCTGATATTGCTCCACATGCTACAGTTACAAATAAAATCGGAAATAGGAACTTCCCATTTCCTAAATTAAATCCTACAAATCCATCAAGTTTCAATTCAGGTCTTGTAAATATTAAACCAATAATTCCTCCCGCAAGCATTGCATATAATAAGAATGAATTCAAATAATCTCTAGGTTGTAATAAAATCCAAACTGGCGCTATGGATGCAATAGTGATGTATATCAAAAGTATTACTATCCATGTATTCTTAGCAAATTCAAGTACAGGAAAACTCATTCCTACCCATATACATAATGCTAATAATACTACCCCAACTATACTACTTAGTAATAGTGGTGCTCCCTTTCTATAAACAAAGACTCCAAATAATACAGCAATAATCATAAATAATGCCGATGCTGTGGCAACACTAGGTGTAGACTCAAATAACCCTGCGCATATAGAAGTAAATGCTGCAACTACAAGAAGTAATGTTAGCCATGCAAACCAAGAGAATAATTTTTTCCCCATAGCCCCCATATTATCATGAATAACTTCACCTATAGATTTACCTTTGGTCCTTACTGAAGCGTAAATAGAACCCATATCGTGAACTCCACCAAAGAAAATACTTCCAATGATTATCCACAACATAACAGGAATCCACCCAAAAGCTGCTGCAGCAATAGGTCCTGTTATTGGTCCTGCCCCTGCTATTGATGAAAAATGATGCCCAAGTAAAACTGGTGATTTTGCTGGCACATAGTCGACTCCATCATTCATTGTGTGTGCAGGTGTCTTCCTTTTTGGGTCAATTCCCCATTTCTTGCATAACCATGATCCGTAAGTGATGTAAGCAATAAAGAATATAATACATACGCCTATTATAAGTGTCAAAGAACTCATATAGACCCCCCTTTATAAAATTTATTTAGAATGAAAAGATACCCTCAAGCTCAAGATACTGTTTTTCTTAATTATGCACATAGTATCTTACTCATTTCTTTTACACTTTTCTTTCCAGCTTTATTAGAATAGATCATTTCTGAGTTCATATCATAAACATATACCTTCACATTTACCCATCCTTTTAACCCAAATAAGAAACTCTTATGATACTTGAATTTCTTTATACACCTCTGAATATTTTTATCAATTTTTTTCTCCACAATAAATATAAAATTAAGATCTGTACTCATATGTTCACTATCAATATTAACTAGTTGCTCTATTTTATTTGATATTTTATTTTTCAACTCATCTAAGTATATTTTATCTATAGCCTCTATATGCTTTATAAAAATTTTCTCTTCATTTTTAAATGCATATATTTCTGCATTTTTAGATAATACGTATTTTGAATTTCTTATATTATATTCTCCAATGATATCAAATACCTCATCTATAATTTCCTCTTCATATTTCAGGTCATAATTATTCTTAAGCGCTTTTATAAAATTCTCTTGCATCTTGCCAATATCCACATTTACCCTCCTATTCTATATTATATAAATACATGACTGTGTTTCCAGTGGTTTTATCTCTATATAAACAATTCTACCTAAGATTTATTTTTCCTCCATTTTTTACCATCTCATTTTTCATTTAGAAGATTCATATAACAACTCAGGGACGGTTCATTAATCTATTAAAATAAATGAATCGTCCCCCGCTCGTACTACTTATCGAAATTTCTTCATATGTATAACTCACAGTCTTTAAATTAAATCATATTCTATTAATAAATATACAATTTAAGGTGGTATTCAATGGTTAATAATGAACGTATAGTTAAACAATTATCTCAATTAGATATACATGATATGAATGTTTCTCTTGAGTACATTAATTTACTGTGTAATCAACTAGATAACGAGACAAAAATACTCAATTCACATGTCGAGTATATAAAAAAACATAATCCTAGTGTGTATTATGAAGATATATTAAATGAAGGCTTATATCTTTCAAATATGCTGAAAGATTTAATTTATAATTATAATAATTTATCAAAATATTATTCTAAGATTATGTAACAAATAACTCCCTACTTCATATGGTATATTGATAGATAACTAAGCTAGGAGGAGTATGATGGATAATTACCCCATTAATAATACAAGTAAACTAGGTGAAGATATCATTGAATCAGCAAAAAAATTTGAAGAGAGTCTGGCAAAATTTTTAGAAGCTGAAGCTGAAAAAGTAAGGGCACTGTCTAGAGCTTTTGACTCTAATTCAGATTCAACATCAAAATATGATTTAAATGATATGAATACAATTTTTACAGATACGCTTGATTCAATACATTTAATAAAAAAATCAATATTTCAAAACATGATGTTCGGAAGTACTCTAATGAACTCAAATAATACTGAAGAACATATTCCTAAAGACAATACTGATGAAATGGATACACCTAATCCTATGAAAACTTATCCTGAAGAAGATTTTGAATGTGATAAAAAATATCATACAGAAGAAAATACTATAAATGAAAATGAGATTCCACATAATAACTCAAACATAAATAATCTATTTTCTTCTGAGAATTATTCCGATGCTAAAGAATTATTTGCAAAGCTAACCGGTGGCGCTAATTTAGATTCTATTAATTTAGACTACATTAATCTAGAAGATATCTCAAAAGTTCTAGATATGTTTGGCCAAAACAATGAATACGAAGATTAATTAAAAGTTAAGAATGGATAATGATTGATATTTCACCCACGCGGAAGTTCCATATGTATTGTATTTTGTGTTAATTATTTTAATATCTATGAGAAAACTTAAGAGGACTATACTTAACATTATTTTAAAATAATGTTAAGTATAGTCCTCTTAAGTTTATTTACTTTGCTATAGTATTATTTATTTGCTCTCTTCTCTTATATATTAAACAATATATACCTGCAATAATTATTCCACCACCAACTATATTTCCTATTGTCACTGGAATCAAGTTGTGGATTATATGAGGAATATCTATTTTATCCAATTTTTCTATTGGGCCATGATATAATGCAGTAATAGCATCATTACTCTTTGCAAAAAGAGCTGCTGATAAGTAGAACATATTAGCAACGCAATGTTCAAAACCTGCAATAACAAACGCCATTATTGGAAAAAATCCCATTAAAACCTTACCAGCTGTATCTTTAGCCGCATATGATCCCCATACCGCTAAACAAACTACGATATTACACAGGATACCACTAGTAATCGCTTGTCCAAAATTTAATGAAACCTTCTTAGATGCTACCTTTATGAAATATGCTCCAACTAGCCCTCCATTAGCTTCTAGTGAACCACTAAGATATAATAAAGTACTAATTATCAATGCTCCTATCAAGTTACCAAAGAATACTATTATCCAATTTTTAAGAACATCCTTAAGTGTTATTCTATTCTCAAAATATGCTACTGTTAAAAGATTATTACCCGTGAATAATTCTGCACCACATAGCAATACTAAAATTAATCCAACAGGAAATACCGTCCCTGCAACTAATTTAGCTACACCATAGTTCTCAATACTATGAGAAGCAACCCCAGCTGCAAATCCACCTAATGCTATGAACATACCTGCCAATATTGCTAAAAATAATGTCTGCATAGATCTATTGCTACACTTCTTTACTCCTACCCCTTCTACATATTCGTAGATTTCTTTTGGAGATAAAATAATTTTATCCATACATCTTCCTCCTAATACTTAACTGACGTTAAAAAATAGTTTATACCCTTGACTATCTTACCATTCCAACCCAATCAATAAAGTGATTCAAATCACACTTTATTATATCACTTTAATTTTAGGATTTAATATAATTTTTTCCAATTATACTTGACCTTCAGATAAAAAGATGCTAATATTGACTTAAGTTAGACCGACGGTCGGTCTAGTTGTTATCGAATGGAGGATATAATCATATGTCAAATACAAATACTAGAGATGAAATCATAAACACAGCTCAGAAATTATTCTATTCTGTTGGTTATGATAACACATCGATACAGATGATTCTAAATGATATAGGTATCGCAAAGGGAACTTTTTATCATTACTATAAATCAAAATCAGAGCTTATGTTGGAAATTGTTAAAATCACAGTTGAAAAAATCGTAAATCAATTGACAGAAATAACCAATTCCACTCTCTCACCTATTGAAAAGCTGAATCTTATATTTAATGCTTCTGCTAAGTATAAAGCCGCTAATTTAGATTCAATAAAGCCTATTATGTATGCTATGTATAATGATAGCAATCTTATACTAAGAGAAAATATTAAACGATTATCTCTTGAATTAACTACTGAATTAATAAATACTATTATACAACAAGGCATGAACTCTGGTGATTTTAAGTGTAAACACCAAAACTTAGGTGAGATTATATGGGGTATAGGTATGTCACTGGGTGATAAAATGTGTTTTTCCATAATAAACTCAAGTAACAACACTAATAATGCTTCATTTATAGAACAAACTATCAATGACCTAAATATGTATTCTTATACTATTGAAACCATATTAGAAATAGAGCATGGTAAATTAAATCTATTTGATGATAAGTTAGTTAAAGAAATCTTGGAAAAACTATCTTAAAGCAACAAACTAAGTTTATTAAACCTTAAGGAGGTATTATATATGTATGTTATTGAGACTAATAAATTAACTAAGTACTATGGGAAAGATAGAGGAATACTAGATGTTTCTCTTAAAGTTGAAGAGGGAGAAATCTTTGGTTTCATCGGCCCTAATGGTGCAGGAAAATCAACAACAATTAGAACCCTTCTCTCCTTAATTCATCCATCTAGTGGAAGCGCTAAAATATTTGGAAGAGATTGCTTTAAAGAAGGTCACGACATAAGAAAAGATATCGGTTATCTACCATCAGAGGTATTTTATTATAACAATATGAAAGTAATAGATTTATTAAAATACTCTGCTAGTTTTTATAATAAAGATTGTACTAAAAGAATTAAAGAAATAGCTGAAGTGATGGATCTTGATTTAAATAGAAAAATTGATGACCTTTCATTTGGTAACAAAAAGAAAGTTGGTATTGTGCAAGGACTTCTTCATCAGCCAAAACTAATAATATTAGATGAGCCTACAGGTGGTCTTGATCCTCTAATGCAACAAAAATTCTTCGACCTTATTAGAGAAGAAAACAACCGAGGCGCTACTATCTTTTTCTCTTCTCATATACTTGATGAAGTTCAAAAGATGTGTAATAGAGTTGCTATAATCAAAGATGGTAAAATCATCAAAACTGAAAGTATTGAAGCTTTGAGAAATGATAATTATAAAAAGATTAAAATTGTTTCTAATAAATCATTAGATGATACTATTTTTAATATGGATGGTGTTACTGATCTTAAATCAACTGAAGTTGAGGCAAACTTCATGTATAAAGGAAATATGAATAAGGTTATTGAGAAACTTTCAACTGTAGATGTTAAAAATCTACTTGTACAAGAGCCAACTCTTGAGGAGATCTTTATGTACTATTACAAAAAGGAGGATTAAACTATGAATATATTCAAGTTTGAATTCAAAACTTATTTGAAAAGTAATATAATATGGACTATTTCATTAGTTGCGATACTATTTATGTTCATGTCAATATTCCCAGTTTATTCTTCTCAAGCAGAGATGATGGAGAAAATTTTAGAAAATTTTCCTGAAACATTTCTAAAAGCTTTTGGAATGAATAATATGTCGCTTTCTTCTGTTGTTGGATATTACAGCTTCTGTTTTGTTTATATTGGATTAATAGGCGGAATATTTGCTATGAAACTGGGTTTAGATGTTATTTCTAAAGAGCTCAGAGAAAAAACAGCTGATTTCCTTTTAGTGAAACCTAAAACTAGATCATTTGTAATAATTCCAAAGTTCTGTGCTGTTCTACTTCACATATTAATAATGAATGTAGTTTTCTTTGGAGCTGCAATTGTTGCTGCAGAAATATTTAAAAATGGTGATTATAATCTTAAAACCTTTATGCTAATAAACCTAAGCTTGTTTTTTATACAATTTTTCTTATTGTCCTTAGGTATTATGTTATCAACTTTCATGACAAAGTTGAAAAGTGTATTACCTCTAACTTTAGGAGTAGTGTTTGGATTCTATGTATTACAGCTTCTAAATCAAACTCTTGATGATGAAAAAATATCTTATTTAACACCTTTTGGACATTTTGACACTGCTTATATTACACATAATGGTGCATTTTCATCTCCTCATTTGATTTTATCTGTGGCTCTTTCATTATTATTCTTATTACTTGGTTATATCATCTACAACAGAAGAGATATACCCTCTGTTTAATATTATGAGAATTTCTAAAAAAATTTAAGAATAAGATTGGAGGAATTATAATGAATATTGTATTAAGAGAGCTAAAAGCCAACAGAAAAGCTTTAATTATATGGTGTATTTCCATGTTTTTATTCATAGTAATGGGAATGGTTAAATATAGCGGATTTTCTAAAATGGGTTCTGAAGTAAATAAAATGATGGAATCTCTTCCTAAAGTAATGACAAGTATGTTTGGTATTAATAGTATAGATTTAACTTCAGTTGGTGGATATTACAGCATATTTTTCATATACTTTACTTTGATAGCTGGTATCCATGCTATAATGCTTGGAGCTACAATAATCTCGAAAGAAGAAAGAGATAAAACTGCAGATTTCTTAATGGTTAAACCAATAAAAAGACATAAAGCTGTTACAAGTAAACTTATAGCAGCATTTATAAATGTTTTAATTCTGAATATTGTAACCTTTGTTGGTTCAGTTGTCAATGTTGCTTTTTATAATAAGGGGGAATCTATTAGTGGTGAAATATTTAAGATTACTTGCACACTATTAATTCTTCAGATTGTTTTCTTAAGCTTGGGATTATTGTTCTCCTCATTAACTAAAACAACTAAGAAGGCTACTGGATTATCAACAGGTGTTATACTTGCAATGTATATTATTTCACTGGCTATACCGTTAACAAATAAACTAGATTTCTTTAGATTTATAACACCTTTCTATTACTTTGATGCTAAAGACATCATGTTAGGACAAGGAATCGAAATGATCTATGTTTTAATATCACTGATAATTGTTATATTGGCAACTTCATTGACATATGTATTCTTTAATAAAAAGGATCTTCATAACTAAATAAAATAGCACCCACTGGGTGCTTATTTTTTTAGTTTATTTCCCCTATTACATTTCTTAAAGTTGTAGCTGTTAAGTTTTCAATTGCCGCAATTGGATTATCTATTCCATAAGTGTTCAATTTAGGATCTGTAACTTGGTGGAACACAACTGTGTTTATTTCCATAGTAACATTATCCTTTGTGATAACAGGTTGTGGTGGAAAATCATTAACTTTTTCCTTTAATCTTTACAGCACCTAAACCTCTTATGTTATCTATGTCTTCTGTAACAACCCCACTCTCCCCTATTAATAAAGAACAGTTTGTCCTAGTTTCTTCCTTACTCTTAATGAGTTTTTTGATTATAGTCCTTGTGAAAATAAGAGCAGCTATAGATACTAAGAAAAAGAAAGTAATCTGAATTCCTATTGAATCAGTGAATATGGAGCATATCCATGCTGCTAGTGCTCCAAAACAGAACCAAATTGATATTAATGCTGATGACATCCCTTCCACTAATAGAAATAATATTAGTATGAATAACCATATGCTCACTCCAAATAATTCCACTATATCACCTCCTAATATTAGTTTATCCTACTTTACATTAACATCGTCTTATCCATTATATTAACATTACAGATAACTTATTACAATATATCTCAATCACAGGATTCTATTAATTATTTTCACATTAAATATTCAATCATGGATAAAATAAAATTAGTAATAAATTAAGATAATCTAGGAGATGAAAGTCATGCTTTGTGCTGTTAAACCTATCCTTATGTCAATAATAATAATTCAAAGTTTTTTATATAATCCTACATGGGAAACCTATTATAATAAAACCTATAAGATATCTTTAAAATATCCTGCAGAATGGAAATTAAACCCCAAATATTTCAATAAATATGAAGGCAAAGATGGTTTCTTTCAAATTTCCGCTTCATCAGGAAAAGACTTATCTATAGATGAAATTGTAAAATTTGAAACAAATCACTTATTAAAACCATATGGAAGTGAACCTAAAATTAAAAACTTGAAGATCCAAGGATTTGAAGCAAGGCTTATTATTCCTTCAAATGATCAATTGGGAGAGCTTAATAATCAAGCTGCATTAATAGCTACCTACCCAAAACCAATAATAATTAATGACACAACATACTATTATTTCGTATTGTGGGCTGATAAAAATCATATAGAGGAAATTAGCAAAACCATAGAATTTATCTATTAAAATCTATTCACCACTAGCTATTTTACCCTTTGAAAAAGAATAATTCCATTTGATTTAATAGGTGAAAATATTGTACAATCAATATTGTATTATTTTATTTAAGAACTAACTTCAACTATGAAATCTCTATAGTTGAATCATTATATAAAGAAAAAACTCAAGAGGTGAAATTGATGAGTATATTAACGGTTAAAAATCTTAATCACGGATTTGGCGACAGAATGATATTTGATGATGTTTCTTTTAGATTGCTTAAAGGTGAACATATTGGATTTATAGGTGCCAATGGTGAAGGTAAATCTACTTTTATGAATATAATTACAGGAAAACTTATGCCTGATGAAGGTAATGTTGAATGGTCTAATAGAGTAAGAGTTGGATATATGGATCAGCATGCCGATTTAGCAAAAGGTCAGAGTATGAGAGATGTACTAAGAGGAGCTTTTAAATATCTATTTGATTTAGAAGATGAGATGATGACTATAGCTGATAAGATGGCAACGGCTTCAGAAGATGAGCTTACAAAACTTATGGATGACATGGGTACTATTCAAGATATGCTTGATAATAATGGTTTCTATGTACTTGATGCTAAAATTGAAGAAGTAGCTCGTGGATTAGGTCTTACTGATATTGGACTTGATAAAGATGTTGATGATTTAAGTGGAGGACAAAGAACTAAGGTTTTACTTGCTAAACTTCTTCTTGAAACTCCAGATATATTACTATTGGACGAGCCTACAAACCATCTTGATGAGGTTCATATTGAATGGCTTAAAAGATTCCTTAATAACTATGAAAATGCTTTCATTCTTATTTCACATGATATACCATTCTTAAATAGTGTAATCAATCTAATTTATCACATGGAGATGGGTAAACTAGATAGATATGTAGGTGACTATGATAACTTCCAGAGAATATATGCTGAGAAACAACGTCAGTTAGAATCAGCTTATAAAAGACAGCAACAAGAAGTGTCAGACTTAAAGGACTTTATCGCTAGAAATAAAGCTAGAGTTGCAACAAGCAACATGGCTAAATCTCGTCAGAAGAAACTAGATAAAATGGATATTATAGAGCTTAAAGGTGAAAAACCAAAGCCAGAGTTTAATTTCAAATTCGGAAGAACATCTGGAAAGACAATTTTTGAAACTAAAGATCTTGTAATTGGATATACTGAGCCATTAACACGTCCTCTAAATCTCCTTATGGAAAGAGGGCAAAAAATTGCTCTTGTTGGTGCAAATGGTCTTGGTAAAACAACTCTTCTTAAAAGTTTGATGGGGCTTATAAAACCGCTATCAGGTGAGGTTGAAAATGGTTTCTATCAAGAAATTAAATATTTTGAACAAGAAGATAAAAGTGATAAATCTAAAACTTGTATAGAAGAAATTTGGAGTATTTTCCCATCATTCACTCAATATGAAGTTAGATCTGCCCTTGCTAAATGCGGATTAACTAATAAACATATTGAGAGTAAAGTTATGGTTCTAAGTGGTGGTGAACAAGCTAAAGTAAAGCTATGTAAGATTATAAACCAAGAGTCAAACATACTTCTTCTGGATGAGCCTACAAACCACTTAGATGTAGAAGCAAAAGAAGAACTTAAAAGAGCACTTAAAGAATATAAAGGTTCTATACTTTTAGTATGTCACGAACCTGAATTCTATAGAGATGTTGTAACTGATGTCTGGAACTGTGAAGACTGGACAACTAAAATAGTTTAATATGTATAGAAAAGTAGCCAGTTTATTAACGCTGGCTCTTTTTGCTATTAATTTCATAGCATTATAATTCGCATATTGAAGAAAATAGTATTGTGGTACTACTATTAAATTCTTATTTTAGGAGGAATAAATTCCCCCTTATTTTCATTGAGTTTTTTCAACAGCTGATTTTTATTTTTGTAATGACAAAACATCCTCAATCCTATCTGTCATATACGTATAAGAATCATAAACCCCCTGATTATAGAACTCTGGTGCAATCTCCTCAATTATGAAATCTAAGATTATTCCCGCAGCCAAATCTCCAAGTTCTTCATCTCTTTCCTCGTAGAAATATTCTTTTATCTTTCCAATTAATTCATTTCTTTTATCATTGGATATTTTAATTTTTCTTCCCATGATAGCCCTCCATTTATTAACTTTTTCTTCTTGTATTAATTTTATCCCCTTTAAGGTATCAAATCAATCAGATTTCTGGCTCATCTTTTTCAACTTCTTCATCTCTTCCACACTTTACGATGGATAGTATACTTTCCCAATGAAAAGAATACTATCATATTTACTATCACTTATTATAAATATAAATGGTCTGTTAACTATGAATTTTGGGGGCTCCTTTTCTTCTTCACAATCATCACTTTTATCCATTTCTGATTCAGTAGCTGCAGCAGCTTCTGTTCCATTTTCACTAACTTCAATTATGCACTTTTGCTTGATAAGTGAAAGATATACATCCTCACCAACATCACTTAATCCTGCAGGTTTTCTCTTAAATACACTTTGAACCCCATTATTAATAAGATCATCATTTAATAGTCTCTCATATTGCACTTTAAATTTAGGTATATTCAGTATTTCATCCTCATAATTACAATAATTCTCTCCATTATTTATTTCCTGCCACCATTCAATGTCCATATCATTGATTATCTCTTCTATCCCTCGGTTCTCATGCGGCAATATAATTGTCATTTCATATTTACCATATCCATAAGCTTTCTTGATTGCCTTGTATCCCTCATTCTCAAGATACTCCACATCCTCTTTAGATTGCATCATAGGTACTTTAATCTTTTCTCCTTCACCTGTAATGAACTCTTTCTTTCTAGTAGCTCTTTTATTAAAAGGTTCCTGTCAGGGACCATTAAAATAGCTTCTCTCCAATTGGTTCAAATAAATAAGTTGATGCAATAGCACAAACCCCAAATAATGCAAATAATAATGATTGAGCTTTATTCTTCCTATTTAACTTCTCATAATTTTTCATATAATTAATTCTCCTTTATATTTCTTTACAAATAATAATTTCCCCATGATTACCCTCGAACAACACAACATCTTCGCCCCTATTGCTTATTACTCTGCTCATCCTCAAAGAAAAACACTTCTTCTATGGTTAAATTAAACATCTTAGAAATCTTATATGCTAGCATAATTGAAGGATTGTACTTCCCCTTCTCAAGAGATATGATGGTTATTCTCGAAACTCCAACCAAATCACCTAATTTATCTTGGGTCATACTGTAATTTTCTCTGAGCTCTTTCACTCTATTTTTCAATTTTCACTCTCCCCTCCTTTCTTATTGTTAAGTTTCCTTTACATATAGATTAAAAAAATTTTATCAAGTAATTTTCATTTATGTTAAGTTTCCTTTACATCAATAGCAAAAAAATATTTATTTCAGTTAATGTTAAGCTAACTTTACATCTATATTACCATAATATAACATATGCGTAAATAACTTTTTGAAAATATTTTCCATAAAAATAAGAGCCACCGTCAATTTAATCAACGATGACTCTTAACATAAAATCGAAATCAAATAATTTATTGTAAGTGCTGAAAACACAACTACAAGTAAGGAAAACAACAATGTAGGAACCATATTTTTCACCATATACTCATCTCCTGTATATATTCTTACTATAAAAACGCTTTATAAATATAAAAAGTTGCAATATTTCGCAACATTTTCTAAAATACAATAAATTTCTTGTATGTTTCCTAATATTTCCATAATAATATGATATATTATTATTAAAATTTGATTTAATCTTGCAAAAATACGCACTACTTTAAAGTTAATTATCGTTAACTTTTTTAACCTTTTATTAAGAAACATTAAACTCTGTTGAAAAATTTTTTAATTTTATGTATGCTTATCATATAAAAGAACACAAAATATATTAGATTAGGGGTATGAAACATACTTCGGAGGTTAAAATGAGGAAAAATTTACTATGTATTGTTTTGTCAGCTACAATTGCAATTGGCACCTTGGTAGGATGCACTTCTAATAATTCACCGAAAAACAACTCAAATAATACTACCAATAATGATGTTGTTAATACAGTAACAGTTTCAGATCCTTCAAAAAAGAAATCGGATGATGAACAAAATCAAATAATTAAAGAATTCAATGAATATGTTATGGATAAGAAAAATTTATCTGAACTTGTATCTTTTTTAGATGAAAATATCCAGTATCTATCTATTAGAAATGCTACAGACTTAGTTCTTCTATTAGAAATAGCTCAAAGCGACAAATTCATATCAATCAATAAACAACTTCATTCAGGTGAAAACGATAAAATTCTTGTAGATACATATAACTATGAAAATATCACTTTAGATAATATTGATAAAATAGAAAACGAAAATCTTAAATCAATAGTTACAGAGATTTTAAATTCAAATTTTAAATTCTATGTAACTGAAGGTAACTACGATGCAATTATAGATTATTCAGCCTATAATATGTACTCCAATTACATTGATAAAGATATCAAATCTTATTTTGAATTAATGAGTATTGAATCTAACGACCCTTCATACTCAGATGGAACCCCACTTTTATCTCTTGAAGAACAATTCGATAGAGCTAAAAAGGCAGCTAATTTCATGGACAAGTATCCGAATTCTCTTAGATATAATATTATGGAATATCGGTATTATGTATATATGGGAACACTACTAATGAATGGTTCTTTACGAAATATTCCAGTTGATAGTGAGTATACTTCTGATGAATTTAAATTATTTATTGAAAATGCAGATCTTTCTAATAAAAATAACCTTGCTGTGAAAGAACTAATTAACTTCAAAAAATTACTAATTGATAATGATTATAAATTTAATAATAATGTTAAAGAGTACATAACTGCGCTCTGGACCAATATCTCAAATCAAGAATAAGAAATTTTTAAAATTTCCTGAAAAATAAAAAGAAATAGAGTGTAATAAACTGTTGACACTCTATTTCTATTTATTTAAATTTTTTATTTCACCTCAACTATCCAACCTTCTGGAGCTTCAACATTTCCAAATTGAATACCTGATAGTATATCATATAGTTTTCTAGTTACTGCTCCAACTTCAGTTTCACTATGGAATACATGTAACTCACCTTTATACTCTATTCCACCAATTGGCGTAATAACTGCAGCAGTTCCACATGCCCCAGCCTCAATAAATCTATCTAATTTATCAATGAATACATCTTCTTCTTTTACTTTCATATTCAAATAATTCTCAGCAATATGCATTAGTGAATATTTTGTTATACTTGGAAGTATTGATTCTGATATTGGAGTAATAAATTCATTATTCTCTGTAATACCAAAGAAGTTTGCTGCTCCTACTTCTTCAATTTTAGTGTGTGTTTGAGGATCAAGGTATATAGCGTCTGCGAATCCTCTATCTTTTGCTATTTTATGAGCTAATAAACTTCCAGCATAGTTTCCACCAACTTTTGCTGCTCCTGTTCCAAATGGTGCTGCTCTATCATACTCAGCAATCATAAAGTTAACCGGCGCCATTCCACCTTTAAAGTAAGGACCTACTGGACATCCGAATACCACAAATTTAAATTCTGGAGCTGCTTTTACTCCTAGATTATCCCCTACTCCTATAATAAATGGTCTTAAATAGAAAGTTGCTCCACTTCCATAAGGTGGTACATATGCTTGATTAGCTTTAACTACGTGTATGCAAGCATCTATAAATTGTTCTTCTGAAATCTCAGGCATTAATATTCTTCTACAACTACTATTCATTCTCTTAGCATTCTGATCTGGTCTAAAAAGCTGAATTTTTCCTTCTTTAGTCCTATAAGCTTTTAATCCTTCAAAACACTGCTGTCCATAATGAAGTGCTGTAGCAGATTCACTAATAGCAATCTTATTATCTTCAACTAATTTCCCTTCATCCCATTTTCCATCTTTCCAATGAGAAACATATCTATAATCGGTCTTGATATAGTTAAATCCTAACTCACTCCAATTGATATCTACAGGTTTCATTGAAACTACCTCCGCTATAATATAATTTTTATATTTTTTTCATTGTTATTATAGCATATTCCTATCTATGTTTACCACTTTACAGTATTACTCAAAGTTCATTAATAAAAAAGGCTGAATCCTTAGATCCACCCTTTTTATCACAATTAATCCTAATTATTCTTTTTTAAACGTTGTGCACTTTTATTAATACTACTTGTATATTCAGCTATTTCAGCAAATGAAGCATTCATCTCCTCACTTAATGCTGAAATTTCCATAATACTATTATGATTGCCATTATGTACTTCTCTTAAATTATCTACATTAACTTTGATTTCTTCTCCACTACCATTTAACTTGGCTATCATAAAACTACTATCCTCAATGTTCTTTATTATATCATTCTGTGCATTAAACATAAGATCAAAACTAGAAACACTTTCTTTTATTAGCTGTGAATTATTCTCTATTATATTATTACTATCTTTAATAGTCTCATCAACCTTTGATATACCATGTGTTATATGACTTATTAATTCACCAATTTTATTTGCTGCCCCTTCTGATTGTGATGATAATTTTTTTATCTCCTCAGCAACTACAGCAAACCCTCTTCCTGCTTCACCTGAACGCGCTGCCTCAATAGATGCATTTAATGCAAGTAAATTAGTTTGTTTTGAGATATCCCCAATAGCTTGTACAGCTTCTTCAATCTCCCCATTTCTCATTATTAAGTTTTTAACAGCCTCTGAAGTCTTAGTTGCTTGTACACTTGTCTTATCTATTTCTTCACTAATCTTTAAGAATTTATCCTTATTCTCCTCTGAATATGAGGTAACTTTGAAGCTACTCTCCATAATTGCCCCCATTTTACCTTGAGTTTCTCTAATGAATTCCTCAATACTATCTACTGTATTTTCTGTATTTGAAATATATTTGGCGAAATCCTCTGATTTATTAACCATCTGTTCTGCAGAGCTGTTTATCTCTGATATCGCCTGATTAGCCAATGTAATATTATTATTTAAAACCTCAACATCACCAACAAATCCCTCAGCATATGTCTTATTAGATTGAAGAACATTTTTTATTATTAGCATATTATTTTCATTTTCTTTTAACAACCCAATAAATTGCTTCCAGGACAAATAACTAACTCCACCTATAATAATAAGCTGTATAACATAAAATGTAGTATACTTAAAAGCACTACTCAGACTATTCATCATTATTGTATTTGGGAACACCTTTGTATTCAATATAATCCCAATAGCCATTAATGGTATAGTACTTATTATAGTTCCTTTTAGCAGCTTACCATCAATATATAAAGTGGCAAATAGTATAGGTACTACCCATGTCAAAACTGCTATTATTCCTGATGATATATACATACAAAAAGAAGCTGTCATTGCGCATGTAACCACTATGTATTTAAAATTTTCCTTATTCTTCAGAGTCTTTTCAAGTATTAAAGGTATAGTGAATACCATTAATTGAGCATATACAAGCCCTCTTTTAATTGATAAATCAACCCCTTTGTCACGTATAAAAACTATCAATAAATCAATTATTAAAAGTACAATTGCAAATTTGAATATTTTTAGTACTATATCATTTGTTTTCAAATGATTTGATGCTATTTTTGTTTCTTCCATAATTTTACCCTCCTTAGTACATTAGGGACTCCCCCCACTATTTTTATATTTCTTTATTTTGAGTGAGTTATTAGTTTTAATGATAACTCATTTCTAGACATGACCTGTCCAGTTTTCAACTACATTATAATTATAATTATAATTATAATTACAGTAAAAAAAAGTATATAAATATGTTTTACTACTTTATAATAACATATCTATATACAAATTACATCCTAATATATTACATTTTTATCACTAAAATTTTAAATTCTATACTACATTTACAATAATTGTCTTTAACTTGATTGGTGCTTTCTTTTCCCCTCTCTTTTCTAAGGTAAAGGTAATCATAGTTTCTCCTTCTTTTATTCCTTTAAATCTAAAAATATGTAGCTTATCTGCTCCTTTTTCATTCTTTTTAAGTTCCTTATTTTCTTCTCCAATTAATTCTACTGTTTCTTTATCCTTAATTGCCATTACCCAAGTATATCCACTTGAATAATTCTCTATAATTTTAATCTCAAAACTATCTCCATTATTTATTACGTACTTGTCAGGGAATTTTTCTCTCGAATCATCAGTATTACCCAAAGATGTTTCATAGAATACAAGTATTAAAACTGCTAGAAGCATCATAAATATTTTTTTCTTCACTAAATCACTCCTCTTAAGAAGAATACTACAATACCTCAAAGGTTGATGTATCTATCCAATTCCACTGTGGTCTATTCTGTTTTATATAGAATGCTAAATCATACAATGCTAAATCTTTTTTCTTAGCCTCCAGCATTATATCAATATCCTTACCGATTATAGCACATTGTTCAATAAACTTAATAAAAGCTTCACCATCAATAAAGTCAGCATGTTTCTTATCTAACCCTCCTTCTTTTGGACTTGAAAAATGAAATTTAGGGCTATAAAATTCCCCTTCCCAAGTATTTATTATTCTTTCAAGAATATCTTCTAATTTTTCATCACCATGTTTACAATTATAGTGATGCACATCTAAGACCATAGGTAATTTTAATTCCTCACATAGACCTAAGGTTTCTTCTGCTGTAAATGTTTTATCATCATTTTCTAGTATTAATCTATCCTTTATTTCATTAGGCAATCTATTAAAATTCACCGTAAATCGCTCAAGTGCTTTTTCTTTTCCTCCTTGGGAACCTCCCACATGAATTACCATTTTCCCATGTTCATAATTTATATCTTTGAAGAAATTAGCATGATACATCAGATTTCTTTTTGTATTCTCAAATACCTCTTCATTATTACTATTAATTACATTAAATTGATCTGGATGAGTATCAACCCTCATTCCACATGATTTTATCAACTCTCCTATAAGTTCAAAATCTCGGTCAAAAATGTTTCTGTAGTCCCAGTTTTCAACCTCTGGATGAGTTGCTAATGGAATAAGCTTTGATGTGATTCTATAAAAATGGATATTATTCTTTATATTATATTGCAGTATTTTAGTAAGATCATTCAGATTTGATAATGTAACACTCTTTAATTTATTTAATTTTTCCTGCTCATTAACTATACTTGAATATATTCTATAGGTAACTGTACTCGATGATGTAACCTTCGGTAGCCTTAGCGCTATACAAACATAGCCTAACCTCACCTTCATAATTTTCACCTCACAAATTTAGATGTACCATTATATATTATTTGTTTTAAATCAAGTTTTATTCTTTTTATATCTAACATATATATAATATAAATCTATAATATTGAAGGGAGGCTTTTATGAAGAAGATAAAATTTATATGTTTTTCATCATTATTTTTACTCATTTGCTTTTTCCGTATTTTTTCCACTTATTCTTATGCGGATATTAGCAATACCGTAGTACCTGACTTTAATACAAATACAATGAGTATTATTCCTGATGATATTTTATCGAAAAAATTCATGCTCCCATCAACGCCAATTGGATCAGAGTGGCATTATAGCAATGATTCTAATGAAAATCTTTTTCTAGTTTTAAATAACATAGAAAAAACTAAGAGCATAACTAATCGCATTTCATTCAGGGGTGCTTATTCTGAAGGTGAGATTTTTTCTCTTGATTATGAAACTATATTTTTTCAAATCACTTTCTTAATTTATAATAATACAATTATTCAAAAAGTGTGGGATTCAAAATCTAATTCATTTGTTACTTCTTTAATTCAACCAACTGAATATTTCTCTCCAAAAAAAATATCTTTGAATATTCATGAGAATCTTTCAACATTTTCTTTAAAATATATATTAGTACCAGATAAGAGTGTGCGTAAAAATATAATTATTGATGAGATTTGTAAAAATTATATGCTTGGAGAAAAAGTTCTTTTTTCTAAACAAAATGATATAGACATAAACTGGTATAGAGGAAATGATAATCTAGAGGATGAATACTACTCAAACGGTGCTCATCATACTATTCTAATGATACTTGATTGGTTATATTCTAATAGTCAAGCTTTCAAACATAGGCCAATCTATATGTTTGGTGAGAATGATATATTAACCGATGAAAGCGTAAAAGATGCCATTTCAGTTTATAGCGAATATAGCATATATAAGCCAGAAAATGTTACTGAAGAGTTGATAGCTCATAATTTAAATAAGGGCTATGTATTGATTTTAAAGATTAACCCTGAAGACATTACTCATGAAACTAATATGAAATCTCATAAAGGTATTTATTATTATGGTAAAGAACACTATATAATAATAAAAGGATTTGCCCAAATAGATAATTCTCTATATTTTACAATTTATGACCCATTCTCACTTTATGAACAATATGAGGATGGAACTTATAAAGGAAAAAACCGATTTTTTAAAGCTAAAGATATTATAGAAACAATTAAAAATACTGGAACAAACGTGTACGTGATAAAAGAACCAAAACACTAAAACAAATGGAGAATTGAGAATGATGGATGTTTACTCATTTTACCTGCGATAAAATATTGTATTTATAATATAATTATCTTTTCTACTATTGCATTATAATTTAGTATTTAGAATCAAAAAAAAAGATGCTGACACATAATAAACTGTCACCATCTTTTTTTTTACTTTTCATTATCCTTAAAATAAATTTCTATTAAAAAACTTTGAAAAAATTAAGAACTAAGATAAAATATTGTATTAAAAATATAATGTTTAATTAAAATGAAACAAGTAAACTCTCGTTGTCCAAGGAACAACATAATTAAAATTTCTCGAAGAGAAATGTCCATCATTCTGCATTACGCTTTTAGATCGACCGTCCACCAATTATACTTTCCATGATTAGCAGATTGTTTCAAAATACTTCTAGGTAATTTATTCTCATCTTCTCTTAGTATTGTAGCTCCTGTATTATCCCTTTTTTCATTTTCTGAAAGCTGTTGGGCATAATTTATTGCCATTTTATATTCCTCGTGACTTCTCTCTCTTGAAAATAAATCTTCAATCCATAATCCTCTATAAGATAATGTATCCATAGGAAGATATGTTATGTCCTGAACCTCTCTCAACTTCTCTTTAAAACTCCATGTTTGCCATAATATAAGGTTATAAATACCTTCCTGTTTTGTGAATCCAGCTCTCTCAAATGCCTTTTGGCTACCCATATTTCCTATTCTTATAAGTGCCCTTGCATAATCTCCTTCAAGAACTTCCCCTTTTTTGAGTGATTCTTGAACAAGTCGAGTCCCTATTCCTTTTCCTTGAGCTGCTTTTTTAACTGCTAAAAGATCAATTTCCCATCTTTTTTTACCGCGTTTATTTACTGACATGAAACTTGAGACAACACCTATAATCTCACCATCTAAATATGCCCCTATAACAGATGCATTTTTATCGAATACCTGTGATGCATAAGTTTCCCTCATTATATGCATATCCCAAACATCATGAAAAACTTCCTGTACAGCTTCAAACTCGTCTAGAGAAGGTTCTCTTAATATAATATCCCCCATATTGTTCACTCCTTCATTGGAAATAACACTCTGCTTTCTATTCTTCATCGCATATGTCCATATATCCCTTGAAGTATCTAACGCAAAGCTTATTTCAAATAATTTATTAAAAGTTTTATGGTGTTTTCAATAGCATCAGTATGAGTTCTCTCGTAATGATGTGTTGCATCCACACCAGGACCCACGCAAGCAAAATTAAGGTCTATTGAACTGTGCATTAATTGAGTTGCATCTGATGAATAACTATTGTATACATCCACTTTATAGTCTATGTCATTTTCTTCTGCAATATTAACCAATCTATTCCTAAATCCAAAATCATAAGGAGTTTTATTATCCCTGGCTGCAATGCTTACTGCGTATTCACTAGACTCCTGACCTGGCCCAACTGTTCCAATATCAATTGCAATAACCTCTTTTGTCTTTGTGGGAATGCCAGCTACTCCATGTCCACATTCTTCATAATTACTTATAAAGAAATGAGTTGTGTTCTTTGGCTTCATCTCATTTTCTTTCATAAATCTGCATATCTCAAGTACCATACCTACTGCAGATTTATTATCTATATATCTAGTTTTTATGAATCCATTATCAGTTATCTCTGTTCTTGTATCCATAACAATAAAATCACCAACATTTATTCCAAGAGCTTTAACATCTTCCTTGTTGAATACTTTCTCATCAAGTCTTACTCTCATAAGAGCCTCATCTCTTTTACTCTCGTAAGCTTTAATTCCATTTACATGAGAAGAAGCAACTGTAGGTATAATAGATCCTCTTATTTTTTTACCATGTCTAGTTATAACAGTACAATTTTCTCCCTCTACAGCATTCCAACATCCGCCGCCTACTCTGAAATACTTAAGCTTACCATCAGGCATTATTTCCTTAACCATCCCACCTAATGTATCTATATGAGCTGTTATCATCACATGCTCATCATCATCTTGTCCTCTCATTGTAGCTATAAGAGCACCTTTCTTTGTTATAGTTGTCTCAAGTCCAAACTCCTCAAAGTCTTTCTTTACCTCATTAATAGCATCCGTTGTATATCCAGATGGACTTGGAATCTCTAGATATTTTTTCATCATTTCAATTGCGTATTGTGTATTAATATTCATACTTAATCCCTCTTTTCCTTAAGCATATTTAAACAAATATACCTAAATCACATAATATTCAAATAATACCTATTATAACACAAGCTGCTACTTTTAACTCCTAAGTTCTATAAAATTTTACAAAGATAGAATATTATTTCCTCCATTTTTAACTATAAAAAGAGCCCATAAAGGACTCTTTTCAGTAAAGGGGATTTCAATATATTATTAGATATATTATGCATTTTTCTTTCTTGTAGAGATATCAATCCATACTGCTAATAGTAGTACAAAACCCTTAACAACAAGTCTCTCTGGTGTACCTACATCCATAAGTAGCATACCGTTGTTTAGAGTTGCCATAACTAGAGCTCCTACGATAGCTCCCATTATAGTTCCTTCTCCTCCAAGGGTACTTGTTCCACCAATGATAGCTGCTGCTATAACTTCAAGTTCCATACCTTGTCCTGCTGCCGCTGTTGCAGAAGCAAGTCTTGCTGTAAATAACATACCACCAATTGCTCCTAAGATACCTGATGATATAAATATCCATAGTGTTCTCTTCTTTATATCAATACCTGATAGCTTTGCAGCCTCTTTATTTCCACCAATAGCATATACATGTCTACCAAAAGTAGTTTTAGTAGTAATAAATGTGTATAATCCACCCACAACCATTAATAATAATGTTGAATAAGGCACTCCTTGGTAAAGTGATAAGATTATAAACACGAAAGAAATCATTGATATTACCAATAAAAGCTTAAGGACAAATAATGTTGATGGAAGAACCTCAAATTGATATGTTTCTCTTTCTTTTCTCTTCTTTAACTCCATAATTACATAAATAACAATTATTGCGATTAACATTATAATAGTTGTATTATGAGGAATCATATCCTTTACTGAATTTGATCCTCCAAAGATTGTAGGTATATAGTCTTGTCCAATTACCTTGAATGCATTAGGAACTGGTACTGTCTCACCATTTGTTATTTTAAGAAGCATTCCATTGAAAAACATCATTCCTGCTAAGGTAACAATGAAGGCAGGTACGTTTCTATAAGCAACCCAATATCCTTGCCAAAGACCAATAATAGCACCTATTGCTAAAGTAATAATAACTGCTAAAAGAATACCACCTAGCCCTCCTCCAAAACGTCTCATAAGAATAGCACTTGCTGCACCTGTGAGACCTACAACTGCTCCAATGGATAAGTCTATATGCCCAGCTACAATTACCAATACAACACCACATGCAAGAATTGCTATATGTGCAGTCTGTAACATAAGAGTAGATAAGTTTCTAGGTGTAAAGAAATTACCGTTTAGTAATGAAAAGGTGACCATTATTCCTATTAATGCTATAAACATTGTATATTGTCTAATGTTATTTTTTAATTGAAATTTTATAATATCTGAAACACTTTTATTATTTAATTTATCTTGTTGAGCCATGTTTAATCCTCCTTAATCTTTATGCCTTATTCTTTATGCCTAACTATTGTGGTTACCTCCAGTTGCAAAGTACATTACTTTCTCCTGATTAGCCTCTTTATAATCAAGTTCTGCAGTAAACTTACCTTCATGCATTACAAGAATTCTATCACTCATACCTAAAATTTCTGGTAATTCTGAAGATATCATTATTATGCTAACGCCTTTAGCAACCAGTTCATTCATGATGTTGTAGATTTCGTACTTAGCCCCAACATCTATCCCTCTTGTAGGCTCATCTAGAACAAGAACCTTTGGATCAGCCATAAGCCATTTTGCAATAACCACCTTTTGTTGGTTACCACCACTTAAATTCTTTACCTTCTGCTCTATAGATGGTGTTTTTGTTTTAAGCGCCTTAACGTAATCATTTGAAATTCTTATTTCTTCATTTTCATTAATTCCAAAAATTGAAGATATTTTATCTAAACTAGCTAGAGTTGTATTCTGTTTAATATCCATATCTAAAACCAAACCGGTCTTCTTTCTATCCTCAGATAAATAACATAAACCATTTTCAATTGCTGCTTTAGGGCCCTTTATATTTAACTTTTGCCCGTCTATAGACATTTCTCCGCTCTTATTAGTACCATATGCACCAATAAGACTCATCATAAGTTCTGTTCTACCTGCTCCCATAAGTCCTGCAATTCCAAGGATTTCTCCCTTTCTCGCCTTAAAACTGATATTATCAATTGCTTTTCTATCTGTTAGTTCTGGGTTATATACAGTCCAGTTCTTAACATCAAGAACTACCTCTCCTGGAGTATGAACTTCCCTTGGGAACAATTGTCCCATTTCTCTTCCAACCATACCTGTGATAACTCTATCCATTGTTGTATCTTCTTCGTTTTGAAATGTTTCTATTGTTTTTCCATCTCTTAAAATCGTAATAGTATCAGCAATTGCCTTTACTTCCTTTAGCTTATGTGAAATATAAATACAACTTATTCCCTGTTTCTTTAACTCTCTTATAATCTCCAATAAATTTTCACTATCATCTTCATTTAATGCTGCTGTTGGTTCATCTAAGATAAGAATTTTAATATTTTTTGATAAAGCTTTTGCAATCTCAACTAACTGCTGTTTACCTATTCCAAGATTCATAATTTTTGTATTTGGCTTATCATCCAAACCAACTCTTTTTAATAATTCCTGTGTTTTTGACATTGCCTTGTTCCAATTAATGATTCCCATTTTTTGAAACTCATTTCCTAAGAAAATATTTTCACAAATATTCATCTCTTTAACTAATGCTAATTCTTGATAAATTATTCCTACACCAGCTTCTTCACTCTCTTTTATATCTCTGTAATCCTGTTCTTTTCCTTCAATAATAATTTTTCCTTCATAACTTCCCTTTGGATGTACTCCACTTAACACCTTCATTAGTGTAGATTTACCTGCTCCATTTTCACCTACAAGAGCGTGTATCTCCCCAGCTTTCACCTTGAAGTTTACATCATCAAGAGCTCTTACCCCTGGAAATTCTTTTACAATGTTTTGCATTTCTAATATATATTTATCTTTCATCACACAAGACCACCTTTCTTAAAAGCGAGGAATAACATCTCGAGTTATTCCTCGGCAGTCAATATTTTTTAATTATTTAAGATCATCTTCACTCATGTATCCACTGTCTATTAATATTTCTTTTAAGTTATCTTTTGTTACAACTTTTGCATCAAGTGATACTGTTGGAACTTCTACTACACCGTTATCTACTGCGCTATTAGTTTCAACTTTTTCACCTTTAGCGATTTTAATTGCAGTCTCTATAGCAGCTTGACCAAGGTCTCTAGTATCTTTAAATACTGTCATAGATTGTGTTCCTTCCATAATTCTCTTTGCACCTGATTTTTCAGCATCTTGTCCAGTTATCGGTACTTGACCAGCTAATCCTTGTGCTGCTAAAGCTTGAATTGCAGCACCCGCAGTACCGTCGTTTGGAGCTAATATACCATCAACTTTATTGTCATTAGCAGCTAAAGCAGCCTCAACAATTTTAAGAGCATTTTCTGGTACCCAGTTCTCAACAGCTTGTTCAGCTATAACATTGATTTTTCCTGAATCTATTAGAGGTTGAATGTACTTCATAGCACCCTCTTTGAATAATTTAGCGTTATTATCTGTTGGAGCTCCTGACATAATGATGTAGTTTCCTTCTGGAACCATCTCACTAATGAATTTTCCTTGGATTTCTCCAACCTTTACATTATCAAAAGAAATATAGTAATCTAATTTATCAGTTCCTGTGATTAATCTGTCATAAGATATTACTGGTACACCATCTTTATTTGCCATTTCAACTAATGACGCTGCAGCTGAAGCATCGTGTGGTGCTAATATTAAAACATCAATACCTTGATTTAATAAAGCTTCTACTTGTGTAGTTTGCTCTTGCATATTAGCATCTGCAACCTTAACGATTAATTCGATACCCATTTCCTTTGCAACTGCTTCCATTTTAGCTTTATCTCTTACCCATCTTTCTTCTCTTTGTGTTGGAAGAGATAGTCCTACTTTAATTTTATCTGATGATGCAGTCTTGTCCTTACCACAACCTACAAAAACTGTAGCAACCATTAATACTGTAATTAATATTGACAATAATCTTTTCATGGTGGTTCCCCCTTAAATATTTTTATGAACTACTTAAGTCCTAAAAATTTATCCCTTGTGTAGCTCTTGATTTCATTATACTTGCCATTTGTAAATAATTTAATAACAGTATTCTATAAGATTTCTATATATTCTTAACTTTTTTAACATTGTTAACATTTAATTAAAAAAGTCTGTATTTTTTTGTTGTAAAAAAATACAGACCACTTAAAACAAGTTGAGAATGGTGCGTTGAGAGTTGAGAACGGTGGATGTTTCTGACATACATCAGAAACTACATTTTATTGGTTATTAAAAAAAGATTTTACTCGTTTCATTTAGATGAAGCATTGTATTTAAATACAATATTTTATCTAAAGATAAAATGAGTAAAACCTTCTTGTCCTAAAGAACAATAAAGATGTAGTTTCAGCTTATAGCTGAAACATCCTTCGTTCTCAACTCTACGTTATCTTTTCTACTTCTCTCCAACATAAACTATATAACTATCTCCATTAATAGGTATTGATTTATCTGGCTTATTCCAATCTCTATTTCCTTTCATATACAATCTGAATGAATCCTTAGTTAGCACAACAATTGCATCTGTTTCTTTAAGATAATATGCTTCACATAACTCTTCAATATTTCCCTCTAACTCTTTATATTCAACAGGAAGTTTAGCTCTTTTAAACCCTTCTTTAAGTTCTACTGGTATTTTGGAATAGTTCAACATATCTTTAAAGTGTGATCCATTACCTGTATGAGTGAACTCCTGAACGTAAGGTAAGCCCAAAACCAGTTGCCCCTCTTGCCCTATTATTGTTATGTTCTCCTTATCAAAGTAGAAATGGTCTTTAATATTCCCTTCTTCTTTTTCCTCTTCTTTAACCTCGTTGTTCTCCATTACCTCTATTATAGCTTTATCTAAATCTCCATTAAATACCTCATTAATTTCAAGTTCCTTATTATCATTTAACACTTCTATACTATATATCTTATTCACATTATTAGCATAAACCATGCTCCCACCACCTGTTGACATGGTATATTCTTTTATTGATATGAATCCATCGCCTATTGCAATTATCTCATCTCTTCCAAACTTTATCTTTGAGATATCCCCTTCCTGCGGCATAATCTCTTCTATTGTTCTTTTAGAGATTGCCTCTTCACCTTTCTTTAAGAATTGAATATCTTTAAAGTTAAACTTGTGATTATAAGCATATAGTGGGTATTCCCCTAAATCTTCATCATATTCATCCTTCATTTCTTCATTAACCGATTCATCATTAAATTCAGCTACTTGAAACTTGTACATTTCATCCCCATATGGATATAAAATAACATCCTTCTCAACTTCATATGGCAGCATCTCTTCGTCCTTTAGGACTATAGTAGTATAAAGAATATCTGTGTCCACTTTATGTTTAAGTCCAATTATTATATTTTTACCAGAATACTGAATATCATCACTCTTCTCCTGAGAAATCTTATGTTCTACTTTTTTATTGTTCTTTTCATCTATCTTCTCATTCCCCTTTGGTGAACAAGATGTAACCAATGTTATTGCAAATAATACAGCTATTATATTTAGAATTTTCCTCATACTAATCTCCCCTAATATTTAATTCCTTTATAGATATCTCAGCTCACTAATTAATTTCCGCATCTCCATAACTCATTGATGCATTGAGATTTTGGAACATGCGTAAATTAAATTTCGCGGTAGATATCTATTGTATGTCCTAATTATACATCTTGTAATGTTTCTTTAGGTTACATAAGTATGAAGAAAAAGTTACAGGTTTGTTACAAAAAAAGCACGCGGCTGCGTGCGAAAAAATTAATAGATAATTGATAATCATAGATGTTTCTGCATGCGCAGAAACTACATCTTATTGGTCTTTAGATAAGGATTTGCTTACTCATTTTATCTTGGATAAAATATTGTGTTTAGAATGTAAAATTTCATTTCTAAATGAAATAAGCAAAATCCATTTATCCAAGGAACAATAAGAATTAAAATTTCACGGAGTGAAATGTCCATCATTGTCCATTCTCAATTATCAATTCTCAATTCGCTTTTCTATTTACTTCTCCCTATAAACCTCATTTCTCAAATGAAATCCATCCTTTATAATAGTTTCATCCATATTATACTTATCAACTGCATGCACATCTATAACATAATAAGGAATATCATAGGTTCCATCACTGATGGTTTCTTCTATTCCCAAGTCTTCCCCTCTCGCGAGTTTCATAGCTATCTCTGCACCTGCTGTTGCCATATCTTCCATGGATTTATAGACAGTCATAAGTTGAGTACCTTCAACAATTCTCTGGCATCCATCAAGGTCTGCATCTTGCCCTGTGACAAATACCTTACCTGCTAATCTATGCTCTGCAAGGGCTCTTATAACTCCACCTGCAAGACTATCATTTCCAGCAATTACACCATCGAATTTCACTTTTTCTGATAAAAGTTCGTTAGTTGTATTAAATGCATACTCCTGCATCCAGTCCTCAGCCCAGTACTCTCCACCCACCTCAATATATCCATCATCAATATACTCTTGAAGTACATTATAATAACCTTTTCTCATAAGTCTAGTGTTGTTGTCACTTGGATCTCCATGGATCATGATAATTTTAGCTCCAACAATTTTATCCACTATCGCAGTAGCCATCTTTTCTCCCACCGCTACATTATCGAATGAAAGATACACATCTGCATTAGAATCAAGAATCAATCTATCATATGCTATGACCTTCACCCCTGCATCCTGTGCCATCTTAACAGCTGTAGATGCTTTAATATGATCATTTGCCACGAGAATAAGCACATCTATCCCTTCTTTAAGCAGATACTGTACCTGTTTTATTTGGTCATCATCATCATTATTGGCATTCTTAATTATTATCTCTCCACCATATTCCTGAATTTTAGCCATTAAGATATCTCTATCTTTAAGCCATCGCTCCTCTTTAAGAGTACCCATTGAAAATCCAACTTTAACTTTACGACTCACCTTTTTCTGATCTTCCTTCTTCCCATCTTCAAGCTTTGAAATACTACTTATCTTAGATGCTGTAATTGTTATAAGAACAGTTAAAATTCCTACTAATATTAAAATAAATAATACTTTTAATCTTTTCACCCCAATATCCTCCCATTAAGTAAAATCGCTCCCATAAAAAATATAATCAATTTTTCCTATAATCCGTAGGTGTTACTCCTGTTACCTTCCTAAACGCTTTACTGAAGTAGTTTGGATCTCTATAACCTATTTCATAACATACTTCTTTCACACTCAAAATCCCCTGTTTAAGCAGCTCTTTTGACTTCTCTATTCTTATCTCTGTCAAATAATCAACGAACTTCTTGCCTGTAGATTCCTTAAAGAATTTACTGAAATAGTGATAACTCATATTGAACTCCTCTGCAAGATCATTTAAGCTAATATTCTTATTATAATTACGCTCCATATAATCAAGCACATTAGCAATTATTCCGTGAAGTTCTTCTTCTCTCTCCTCATTTATTCCTGTAATAATACTCTTAAGATGATCTGAAAAGGTCATTTTCAACACATCAAGGTTAGTAATCTTTAAAAGTTTCCTAAGATATTTATGCTCATACAAATCCTTTTGCAAGATATCATATGGTATATTTCTCTTCATGAGTATTAGTATCTCAATAAGATAAGATTTTATCTTATCAAGATCATCACTGAAATTTGATGTAAAATACAAGAAAAGATCCTCAAAGGCTCTCAAAGCCCCTTCCTTATCACCCATTAGTGTCTTATTTATTAAGATGCTCTCCTTAACCTTAGGGTAGTCATCCACTTTTTCTGTTGTTATTGCAACGTCCTCAAAGTGCGTTACCTTATGAAGATTTGGGAGATTAGCAGCCATATACGCTTCATTACATCCACTTGAAAAGTTCTCAATTGTATAAGGTCTTCCAATTCCTATTCTGTAATCTATCCTTATCTTATCATCTATTCTCTTGTATAATTTACGAGCTATATCTATTGATCTATTTCTAATTTCATAGGTATCCTCAATTTCTTTAACCGGAATATATGCAACAACCCTATCAACTAAGGGTAATCCTACAAGACATGGTATAAGCTTCTTTATCTCATGAGTAAATATTTCAAAGAATTCTTGATCCATCAAGCTATCATTTATCTCTTCCTCTGTTGAATCTTCATTCTTATGCTTAACAATCCCCATTATTGTATATCCATAATTGAGATTCATAGAAAACATATCTTGATAAAAGGCTATTCCCTTTGTTTTAGAATTTATCATCATAGAATAAATAAACTGTCCCTCAATTATAGGTAGTACCTTATTTACCTTTTCTTTAAGTATCATCTCTCTTTGAAATGCTTCTCGCTTATCCTTTATCTCATTCTTGATAGCTTTGAGCACCTCAATCATCTTATCCTTGTTAATTGGCTTAAGGAGATATTCATACACCCCCAGCTTTACTGCTTCTTTTGCATAATCAAAATATTCATATGCTGTGGTTATAACAAAATAAATATCATCAACTCTCTCTTGTATCTTCGCTATTGCCTCTATACCATTTATTCCAGGCATTCTTATATCCATAAAAATAACATCTGGTTTAAGTTCTATAGCCTTCTCAATACCCTCTCTTCCTGATCTTGCAGTACCAACTATCTCAATGTCATCAAAATTCTTCTCCACTACAAACTTTATAAAATCCAATGCTAAATATTCATCATCTACAATAAGAAGCTTTATCATCTCTACACCCCATAACCTTTTATATTAGTAAAATCGCCCTTTGGAATCTTCAATGTAACTGATGTTCCCACACCTTTTTCGCTCTCTATATGAATTATGTCCTCTGTATCATCTATTCCATAAAAAAGTCTTAATCTATCAATTACATTTCTTGTACCAATTCCAGTAACATGCCCACTACTACTTTTATTACCACTAGGATTAAGTATTTCCATAACCTTCTCTTTTCCCATTCCAACACCATTGTCCTTCACCGTCATCTCTATGGTATCCTTATGGTCTTTGACCTTTAATAGTATCTCCCCATGCTCCTCTATTTGCTCAAGTCCATGTATATATGCATTTTCAACTATAGGTTGAATTATTGTACAAGGAATCTTATGTTCCTTAATACTCTCATCCATCTCTACTGAGAAGCTTATCCTATCTCCAAATCTTGTTTTAAGGATATACATATATGCACTAACATTATTAACCTCATCCATTATTGTTACAGGTTCTTCTAACTTTCTTAGACTATATCTAAATAACTCTGCCGCTTTCAAGATGAACTCAGAAGACCTATCTGCCCCTTCCATAGCGGAGAGCTGGGATGCTGCATTTAGAGTATTAAAAAGGAAGTGGGGATTTATCTGTGACTGGAGTGATTTAAGTTCAGCATCCTTAAGAAGATTCTTCATCTTTAAGTTCTGCATTTCCTGTTCCTTTAGTTTCCTCTCAGTCTCCGCTTGGTTCTTTATCCCCTCAATATGAAGCTTTATACTATCTGCCATCTTAGTAAAGCCTGTTGCCAATGTTTTAAGTTCATCATGAGTCTCAACATTTATAGGTTCAATATCATAATTTCCCTCCGATATCTGCTCAGCAGCATTTGAAAGATCAATTATAGGCCTCGTTATCTTGTAAGTGAATACAACTGCAGTAAATATACTAAAGACTATAACTCCTACTATAAATAAAATATTAAAAACATTCACCGTGTCTTGATTAGTGCTTATCTCCTCATATTCAACTGAACCTGTCTTCAGCTTATTATTAAGAAGATTATTTACATAAAATTTTATGTATTCACTTATCTTGTATGTTCTTACAAAATGATAATTATATTCACTGCTGCTCCTTCCCCGCTTTGCATTTATAGCCTCATCTGATTCCTTTAACATTTCATCTATCATATAACCAATATCTTTCATCATAGTATCATACTCATTATAACTATTATCTCTACTTATTTCCTTAGCCTTCTCGCTGAGCTTACTATAAATATTATAGTAATTCAACAAGGCAGAGGACGACTTTGAAGAAAGATACTTCTCAACTTCTGTTTCTAAGGTTATTATGTCCTCTCCCAGTTCATTAAGATATACATATTCATCTATTATAAGCGAGAATTTTTCAAGACCTTTTTTTCCATTAACGTATGAATAAATGTTTGTAGCACCAAACACCGCTGTTATCACAAGAAATGCTAATATCATTTTTGTTCTAAAACTACTTAAACTGAATAGCTCCTTCACCAAATCACCCACTGTCTCTATTTAATAATCCTAAAACCTGTATCAATAAAAGTTGAAACGCTTTTTCCTTCCATTATCTGCACAAGAGTTTCTATACTCTTTAAGCCAATTTGATTAGGATTTCCTATTATAGTTCCATATACAATGCCTTGCTCAATAAGTCTTTTTATCTCCTCGGTATCACCATACCCAACAAGTTTGACCTTTCCAACCTTATTGTGGTCAATTATAGCCTGAGCAGCCCCCATAGTGTCAGTGGAGTTTGTCGTGAATATCGAATCAACATTCTCGTTATTCTTTAATATATTAGCAGTTATCTCCTCAGCACTAAGTATTCCAAGCTTTGATGACTTTGTTTCAATTATATTCATAAAATTATTATCCTTAAGTGAACTTATAAACCCATTAACTTTATTATCATTAGCAGAGGACTTTTCCTCATATCCACCACCCTCGATCACAGCAATATCTGCTATCCCACCAGTGGCTTTAATCATGAGTTCCGCTGCTTTTTCACCTAATTGAAAACTATTTCCCCCAACAAAAGCATCTATATTACTATTAGGAAGGTCATTTTCCACAAGAATAACCGGAATCCCCTTCTCCTTTGCTCTCTTTATTACCTCTCGATACTCCTGATTATTAAAGGCATGGGTTATTATCCCATCCACATTTGATAATACAGCAATATCTATATATTTAAGCTGTTCCTCAATATTTGTAAATCTAGGAGCATTATATTCAACCATAACCTCATATTCTGCGGCTCCCTCTTTAACACCATTCATAACTTCCTGCCAAAAAGGGTCAACCTTATTCTGTCCTATGAAATAAAAATGATACTTAGGCTTCATATTATACACTTTATTATTCAATAACCTATCCACATACATTAATATTCCTGATGTTATCAATATCATTGCTATTAATATCACAATTATTCTATTTAAAAATAATTTTTCTTCACTGTTTTTCATAATCAAATCTCCCATAATAAACTCTTTTAATTCTGTATATCACTATTATTATATAATTCGTCAAAATCGATTCTTTCCCTTTAGCAATTTATTGTCATCATTAAGGAGATTATTGTTATAAAAAGCATACGCTTTTGAAAACAGTTGAGAGTTGAAAGTGGAGAGTGGAGAACGATGGTTGTTTCTGCCTCTGGGCAGAAACTACTTTTATTGGTCTTTATAACAATAGGTTTTTACTCATTTTATCTAAATATAAAATATTGTAGTTCAAGTACAATGTTTCATCCAAATGAAACGAGTAACCCCCATTGTCCTAGGAACAATAAAATTAAAATTTCTCGAAGAGAAATGTCCTTCATTCTCAATTCACAATTTCCAATTCTCAATTTACCTTAAATTCTTACTTATATTAAGTTTTTCATGTAATCCTATAGAATTTACCCTCACTTTAGCATATTCTAAAGTGAGGTGGTCTAAATGAAAAAGCATAATGTTCTTTTTCTGATAGTGTTACTACTATTTATAACTTCTCAAGTAGCCATTATTATTGAGAAGTATGACCTAAAAAGATACATTACAAGAAACATCACCATTGAGAGTATTCCATTAGATGAACATGATAGACTCCTCCTTCGTAGTCAAAATATAAACTCATCGTATTTATTTAAACTCAATGGTTTAAGAAAAAACTACACATATGAAATTCACATATGGGTAGAAGAATGTATAGAGGGAAAAATAATTAAAAATACTTTATTAATGGATTCTATAAACACTTTTCCCACAATGGGCAGCATAAAAGAAGCTTATGTGTTAATAACTTTCAAAGATTCTGAAACTCAGTATACTATATTTCTTAAAAATCAACCTGATATTAGTTCATCATGGGCTCCTTTAGGAAATATCTATACAGCATATTATGTCACTATTAAAGATAGTGAAAATTTAAGAAACAATGTACCAATAACTTTGATATTCTTAAAAAAAGCTCATTCTACAGAGTACAAATTTAAACTTAAATTATCTAGTTTCTTAAATACAAAAACACCAGACCCCTGGGGTATTTTCCCCAGGGGTCCAAAAAAAGCGCCCTAAGGCACTTATAAAATTTAATGTTTTCTATGTAATATTATAGCTTCCTTTCCCCATAACCTCCTATAGATTTTAAATCCGATAGATGGTTATTTTTTTCACAAACATCCGTAAAAAAAAATTATCTTATTAAAGATAATATTTGTTTTTCAAAAAATTCGTCCACTCGTTCTGGAGAAACTGAATGAATTTTATCATTATTAACCCTTACAGATACGGATTCAGTACATCTTCCAAGGCAAAATGCCGCTTTAATCTCTACTTCTTTCTCTAATGATCTATTTTTCACTATTTCCTGAAACCCATTTACCACGTGATACGAACCTTTTAAATGACATGCACTACCAACACAGATTTCTATAGTAACCATATATTCAGCTTCAATATATTTTGAAGCTTTTCACCTCCAAAAATTTATTGTCTTAATCAAAATCAAAAACAATTTGCTTCATATATATTATTTTCCAAGAATAGTGTAACACTTTAGGATTGTTAATTCAATAACAATATCAATATCTTTTAAAAATTCTTTATTTTCTAATTTTGTGCAATACAAAATTTTAATTTTTTTTTATTTTATTTCTGTTATATAAAGTTTTTAACAACCCACCTATTTCATTAGCAATCTCAACTTCTTTAAAATTTATATCAATTAAATCATTATTACTTATTAAATTTATTCTAGCATTAATTCCTTGAGTTATATTTATTGGGAGTATTAAGTCTTTAATTTTTATAATTTTATCTTTATATATAATCCTATCTATATGTATTTTAACTACATTTCTTCTTTTTTTTATCTCTACTATAGGATTTTCCATTTCAGATAAATTTCCTATGTATAGATATTTTGCATCAATTCTCATCTTTATCTCTCTCAAAGAATTTAAATTCATAGCTATTCTCTCATCATTGTTTAACAATAACATTTTAATTATTTCATCTTCTGTAAATGATAAACTCAATTTATTTCCCATGGTATCTATACATTCATTAAGTATTTTTTTTTCAATATCATTAGCCATATATCTATCCATATTTAAATTTTCACATACATTATTCAGCATTCGTTTTCCATTTCCATATATATATGACCCATCAATCACTCTTTCTCTAACCTTATCAAGATATAATTGTTCAATGAAATTATTTTTAATAATTACACCCACTTTCAATTCTCTTTCTTTATTTATCTATTATTCTACTGTCAATTAAAAAATATAATTAAATTTTACACAAAATTTATATCAATTCAGTTGCTTTTTGCTTATAATAATAGTAAGATATTGGAAATAATTAACAGGAGGAATCCCCATGAAATATATTTATTGCAACAAATGCGGTCGCTATGTTCCTCCAGAATATTACAAATGCCCCCATTGTGGGAGCATAGTGTGTGATAAACGCTATTCTAGTAAATTCAGAAAATTAGTAAAAATAATATTACGAAGAGAGCATTAACCTATACGCATGAATCAGTTACTACCCTTATACTCAAAAAAGCACAAAAGTTCTATATTTGAATGAGAACTTTGTGCTTTTTATACTATGTTTTATTTGTTTTACTTAATATAAATCTATAAGTGCTTGCACACTTTTCCTATATTAAAATTCACTAATGCTTTTTAGATTTTCCATTGTTGTTTTTTTGATTGTTATTTTTATCTTCGTTATTTCTTTCCTTGTTATCTCTTTGATTATTATTTTTTTCTTTATTGTTCATTTCTTGTCTTTTTTTATCTTCTTCTTTTCTTCTCTTCTCATATTCTTTTTTTCTTTCTTCTTCTTTCTTTTTTATTTCTTTCGTATATTCTTTTTTTATTTCTTCTTGCTTATCTTTCATTTCTTTCATATATTCTTCTTTTCTTCTTTCATCATACTCACGTTTTCTTTCTTCTTGATTCTCTTTATATTCTTTCATTTTTTCTTCTAGATTTTTTTTCTCTTCATAAAGCTTTTTCATTTCCTCTTTAATCTTCATACCTTCTTCTTCAGTTAAATCTTCATCTTCAAGTTGTTCCTTTAGATTTTGTTTTGCTTCTTCAATTTTCTCTATATTCTCTTTAAATTCTTCCTTTTTTACTTGATGTTCTTCATTAATTTCTTCTTGAACATTCTTATATTCTTCTTTTAAATTTTTATATGCTTCATGAAGATTCGTGATTTTTTCTTCAATTAATGCCTTTTCTTCTTCTGTTAAATCATTTTTCTTAAGCTGATGCTTAAGATTTTTCTCAACCTTTTTGATTTCATTTTCAGACTTTTTTACTCGTTGTCTTACTGAGTTTAATTCATGTCTTTTTTCAACCATTTCCTTAACAGACTGAAGTTTCTCTATCTGCATTTGGTAAATATCTTGTAATTTTTCATTACCTTCTGCATTCTCAATTTTTTCTAAAATCTTTAAAAGAATCTTCTTGTAAATGTCTAATTTTTCATTTTCTTCTTGAATTTCTTCTTCTGTTGCATCTTCTTCTGTTGCATCTTCTTCTGTCGCATCTTCTTCTGTTGCATCTTCTTCTGTTGCATCTTCTTCTGTTGCATCTTCTTCTGTCGCATCTTCTTCTGTTGCATCTTCTTCTGTTGCATCTTCTTCTGTTGCATCTTCTTCTGTCGCATCTTCTTCTGTCGCATCTTCTTCTGTTGCATCTTCTTCTGTTGCATCTTCTACTGTTGCATCTATCATTTCAATCTTTTCTTCAATATCTTGAACTAATTTATTGATAAGCTCTTCGGTATCTTCCTGACCTTCTAGCGCTTGAATTTCTGCTAATCTTTCTTGAATTATGCTACTTACAACTTCTAATTTTGATTCCTCATCAAAAGATAATTTTAATTTAATATCTTCCATTAATTTGTCAAATATATAAAGAATATTATCTGGTAAAATTCCACCATCTACTTCTTCATTTTCTACTTCTGTAGATTCTTCTGTTACTTCTTCCTCAATATTTTGTTCTATTTCAGTACTTTCAACTACCTTATCAGTTGTCTCTTCAACCTTTACTTCTTCTGTTGTTATGTTCTGCTCTATCTGAGTTGTTCCATCATTATCAGCTCTAACAACTGTATACCCCTGACTAAACAAAACTGACATAGCTAATAAAATTGCTGCTGCTCTTTTCATAATTAATTCCTCCTTAAGTTCCTTTGATAATCAAATTATCCTTCCACTTATATTTACGAATAAATTTAAAATTTTGAGGGGGAAAACGAAAAAAATTTTTAAAAACTGAATACTAAGTTAAAAACGCCCTACAAAAGTAGGGCATTTAGTTTGTTGACAAAGTTACAATATTTAATTATTAACTATAAAATTAATAGTAACTTCTTCTGTTAATGGATTCATGGTATCCCATCCATCCCATACATAAACCTGCGCTTTACAGTTTCCTAAAATTTCATTATCTAATGTAAATCCAATTGCATATTCATTCATTATTTGTTTTTTTAATTCAGTATTTTTTATAAATGCTATTCCTATTACTTTATTTCTGCTATCTGTTAGTTTAACAATAACTGTACCATTCACAGAATCTTCGGAGTTATTTGTTATATTAGCTTTAACTACTACAGTTCCACCTCGTTTAATTTCTGATAATATATCACCGTTTATATCCATAATGGTCACGTCATTTATTTCCATGTCATTTTCAGGGATATTTGTATCTGAGTCAAAAGCTATCTGAGCTAGTACAGGATCATGGTCACTTGCCCTTCCTTGTTGTTCTGTAAATTCAGCATTAATGTGTACTACGTCTATTTCTGTAGTATCCTTTAAATTATTAGTTACAAGTATATTATCTAATACTTGCGAATTCCCTGAATAGATATAAGTAAATCTTTCATTTTTAGGTAGTGAATCTAGCATATTATGCATTACTTCACCTTTGAGAATTTTTAAAGTCTCAGAGAACTCGAAATCATTTAAATCACCTAAAACAACAATATTTGCATTAGAATTCTTTGCTAAAACTGAATCCACAAAATCATTTACTATTTGTGATTGTTCATGTCTCTGTACTTCTGATCCCCTAACAGGAGGTTGTACATCTCCAAACAATCCATTGTCCCCTCCCTTAGAACAGAAATGATTTGCAATAATAATTACTTCATTACCTTTAAAATTGAATTCTGCTGCAAGAGGTTTTCTACTTTCATTAAAAGCTAAATTAGTAGGTTCGATTCTTCCAGGGTTCAATGATAAATTGCCCTGTTCATCTACACTTACTGCTGTAGTAGCATCTCCCTTTGTTGCTGCTTTTAAAGATACTCTATCTGTTCTGTAAATAAATCCAACCCTAATATGTCCACCTGGTATTCCACCATCTTGCCCTGTTACAGGTGCTATATCTGTATAATCATATTCTGGTCCATTTTCATTTTGTATAGCATCAATAAGTTTTTGATAGCTTTGAGATGCATCTGTAAGAGGATCATTCTCATCATCATCTCCATTATTATCTTGAACCTCTATAAGTCCAATTATATCTGGACTATTTAAATTATTAACTATTGAATCGGCTATTTTATTTACCTTTACTGTGTCGGTTACTGCTGAGAAATTTTCAATATTGTATGAAGCAACTGTTAATTTATCTTCATCAAATTCAATTGAAGTTGATTCTCTTTGTAATCCTTCACTTATTACACTTGGTAATACTTGCGTATTGTATACTTTATAAACACCAAAACCATAACTCATAACACCAATAATAGAATCATTGAATGTATCTCCAACGTTAACCACTGGCTCATTTTCAATAATTACATCATCAATCATAATTGCATTAGGGTTTTGATTTTCTTCTGTTAATGTAATTCCTCCATGAATTGTTCTTTCATTAACTGCATCTTTACCAGCCTCTGGCATTACCACTATTTGTCCATATTTATCAGTTGAAGCTACAACAACTGCATTATCTATTTGTACAAGCATTCCCTCTAAACTTTCATAGAAATCAATAGCATCCTCTTGTGGATCAAATACCCCAAAATTATCGTTATCAATTATATCTTTAGGTGGCATAACTCCATTTTCACCTATAACTATTGGGGTTGGTAAAGCATTACCTGTTGTTTCAATAACTACACTAGAGTTCTTTATATATGTTATTGAAAGCTGATTATCATATGGATAAAGTTTTTCTTCATATACCTTACCATTTACAGTTACCAAGTCACCAGCTTTAATTCCTTTGATTGCAACTGCAGGATAATCTACATAAATACCTTCTGATGTATTGTCATTATCATCTGAAATAACTTCTTGAACATAGAAACCTTTATCATATTGTCCGTTTACTACGCTTGTTACAATACCTTTTATCTTAACTTGGTCTCCTACTAATGGAGATATATGTGCTTCTCCCTGTATTTCACTAATCTTTGTTATTTCACCTGGTTCAGGATTTCCTCCATCGCCTTCCCCTATTTTAATTACATCGCTTTCATTTCTTATTTTTAATTGATAAGTTCCTTTGAACTGGTCAACTATTGCAATAACATCTACTATATTACCTTCTACTATACTACTATTTATTATTGGTTTAAAAGCCGTAATTGTTCTTCCTTGAGAATCTTCAAATATTGTATTTCCACTTGCATTAAGCGTTGTTATTGTTAAATTCTCAAGTTTAACAAGCATGCTTTCTTTTGATTCTACTATTTGATCAAGTGTTACTACTTCTGGTGTAACACTGTTTCCTGAATTTATTATTTTTACATCCTCTATACTTGATGGTACTATTTCTAATATATCAAAATATGCTGTTACTGTTCCTGTAACCTGAACCTTATCTCCTTCTTCTACATTTAATCCACCATTTTCATCGTAAATAAATATTCCTGCTGTCTCGTCTTGGAAGTATACTTTTTTACCATCTGTATAACAGTAAGTTGCGATACCTTCTACTGTTACGATTTCACCAACTTTTTCTCTTGCAGCTAATACTTCTTCTACATCTGTGTTGTTAGTCGGTGTTCCCCATATTTCATCTGCCCATTCTGGATTATCTATAAAAGGATTTCTATTATGCTGATATTTTTCATAAATAATATTATTTCTTGTCATTTCAAAATCACTTACAGGATCCTGCTTATTCCACTCTAACAATACTGAAAGTTTACCATGCTCTGGATTTGGATAAGTATTTACTCTATCTGCAAGTTCTAAATCTTTTTCTCCATGTTCACCTTCATATCTAACAGCCATGTAGAAAATTATTCTTGCTACGTCACCCTTAACATCATCTCTTGGTTCCCATGAATCATTATCATATTTACATTCTGTTGCTTCTGGATGAGGTTCCCCACCATTATCAAAATCTAGATGTCCTCTTGAACTATTTACACTAACATCTGTTGGTCTTAATTGATGAATATCAGTTCCTGGTCCCATTGATGTACCAAAATCACCATGTGACTTAGCCCATACATGCTCTCTATTCCATCCATTTCCATTATCAAATTGTGATGATCCATCTACAGAGCGACCAGTGTATAATAATATTACATTACCTGGAATATTTGGATCTTCATCTGTTTCTTCTAAAGCATCATATGCCTCACTATAAGATAATTTCGTATGATTATCTATTATATCATTCAAAGCTGCTTTAAGAGCTTCACCAGTTTTACCATATGCATCAGCGTAATATGCTGCATATGGGTCAACACCTTCTTCTAAAACAGTAATAATAAACTCCTTAGTATCATTTGCATTTCCTTTAGTTATTGTTGCTGTTAATATCACTTCTGAATTACCATTTTCAGGTCTGATTACTGTTCCATCATTTGCTATAACTGCTGTATTACTTGATTCCCAACTTATTATTGTTTCATTTATTCCTGTTGTTGGTAGATTTAAATCTGTAATTACATTATCAATTGCACTGTTTCCGTTTAATATATCTGATTCATCTAAATCTGTTTTAGCAGCTGCTACTGCTTCTTCATCTTCATTTACATCTACATTTACCGTTACATTAAATGTTGTACTTACTGTTCCACCATTATTATCATCTGCTCTTACTGTTATTACAGCTCTTCCTTCTGATATTGGTGTAACTACAACATCTGTACCATTTACTGATACTGTCGCTATCTGTGCATTATCTGATTCTGCACTTATTGTAAGTGTATCTCCATCTGCATCTGCAAATGTTCCACTTGCATCTATTGTTATTTCGCCCTCTCCTACTGTAGCTGTTTGCTCTGTTATTATTTGCGCTACTATTGGTGCATTATTTGACATAACAGGTGCAATACCAAAACCATTTAAATCTGTACCATCTGCCACATATTCAAATCTTGTACTTGGATCTGTCCATCCATTCAAATCTGCTCCCGTTGTAATTCCAGATTTTAATTGAATATTTGTGTTTCTTGTCTCAACACCACCTCCACTCCAAGCTTTTCCTGGATCCTCTCCTGGAGTACCAAAAGTATCTACAATTTCTCCATTTAATTCTATTTGTAATGAATCATCTCCGTTAAACTGAAATGTTTTTTCTTCATATAACACAGAACTTAATCCATTTTGATCCAAATAAGCTCCCATGTCACTAGTACCTATAACCATTACTTCCCCAGAACCCAATGTTCCAGAATTTATTGCAATAACTTCACTCAATGCCTTACCATTTGTACCTTGTAACACACTCAAATTAGTTGTTGAAAAGTCAATATCTGAACCTGAAACATTCCAAAGCTCTATTCCCTTTGGAGTTTCTCCTGAACTAGTCTCAATATATTGACTTATTACTAATTTACTTACTTCATCAGCTTTTACATTCTGTATACCACCTATAAAAGTAAGATTACTAAATATCATTGCAGCTACAACAAAACTACTTATGCGCCTTAGAAATTTGTTTTTCATGCTTATCCCGATTGCAGATTTTGCAATCAGTCCCCCCTTCTTAATTTTTAATTGTAAACTCTCTTGACTGAATGCTATTCAAATCTACTACATTGATATATGCGTTATAAATTCCTGCTTCTAATCTTACTCTAAACTCACATACTCCATTTTTAATTTTGAGTTGCTCATTATATTCAATACCATTATTACTTTTATCAATTATCTTAATAGTAACTAAACTCACCACGGCACTTGGATATTTCACTCTAATTACTGTGTCACCTTGATCTTGTAAAATTTCTATTCTGATATTTTGGACTGTTACATTAAATGTTGTACTTACTGTTCCACCTTTGTTATCATCTGCTGTTAATGTTATTTTAGCGTTTCCCTCTGATACTGGTGTAACTACAACCTCTGTTCCATTTACAGCTACTGTAGCTACCTGTTCATTATCTGACACTGCACTTATTGTAAGTATATCTCCATCTGCATCAGTAAATGTTCCGCTTATATCTACTGCTATCTCGTCCTCATTTACTGTTATTGTTTGGTCTGTTATTGTTTGTGCTACTGTTGGCACGTGATTTATTATTTCTTTTGGATTTACTGTTACATTAAATGTTGTAATTTTACTTTTATATCCATTTCTTCTTCCAATTACAGTTATTACAGCCTGTCCTTCATTTTTACCAATCAAATGAATAGTATGTCCATCTATAATAGTCTCTACTATATTGTTATTACTTGAAGAAACTTCTAATCTTACATTTGAATCAACAGATAAATCAATTGTTTTTTCTTGGTCAACATTCATACTCTCATCATTAATATTACTTAGTCTTACTGTTGGTTTGTTGTGTTCAAAATCACTTCCATTATTTCTTTCATTTTCGTATTCATCACTATCATGAGGTTTATCTCTTGATGATTTATCATCTTTACCCTTAATCTTTGTAACTCGCCCTTTACTTTTATCTTCAAATTCAGCATTGTCCCCAGTATCTTCCAATAATTCAATCACAGCATCTTCTTCAATTGTTAATTTCACTTTAGAATTAACAATTAACTTCTTTACCTTACCACTAGATATTTTCATATTTGTCGGTCTATTGACTTCTACAGATTCAACGTTACCATTTAGATTGATTATAGGATTGAAATTCACTGGTTCTATATAAACTTTTTTAATCTTTGCATTAGCTGCTGACTTTAAATTAATATTCCCACGCAATACTATAGAATCCTTAAAAGCACCTCTTAACTCCACTTTTTTTTCATCAAGATCAAAATTTTCTATATCCACCGTTCCAAACTCACAATTAATCACGTCAAGAATTGCATTCGATGAAACCAATGTTTTAGTAATTTTAGTATTAGATTCTAATACTACCTTAACTGATTTACTTTTATTTCTACTCATGAGATTTAATTTTTTTATCTTTGAGTCTATTAATCGTATACTATTTTCTCCACCTGAAAATACAACAATTTCATCAGCTTTAACATTAGTTATTTGTGCATTGCCCTCGTCGCTTAAATCAACAAATATTTTACCCTTAATAGTGCAATTCTCAATCTTTAGATTACTTCCACTTAAATAAATATCTCCAGTAACCACTTTTGAACTAAACATCTTTTCTGTAGTAATAATATCCACATTGTTAAGTGTTGACTCTTGCAGCTTACTAAAATCATTCAATAGTAAGGTATTTTTCTCATAGGCTGAACCAATGCTATTATGATATGAGTCACTTATTTTCTCTGAAATATAAATATTATGCTTTTTATCTAGCTCTAATGGACTTTCCAAAACTATAACTACAGTTTTCTTATCATCCAACAATTCAATCCTATCATTGTCTCCAAGACTTTTGCTATCCACAACATACATGCTCTTATCCATTACAGAAGCTTGTTCCACTTCCTTGTTGAATAAAATTTTAACTTTACTATCAGATATAAATGATGCAGAAATTATTTCCAACTTAAATTCTTCTCCATCGTAATTATAATACTCTTTAATTTTCCCCTCCCCATTTTTATAGGTTACAAATGGAATATTAGTATTATCAACAATGTTACCACTTGAATTTTGATACCAATTGCCATCTGACCCTTTAAGATAGATTTCATAATCGTCAATTAACATTAATTGTTGAATAATTTCTAGATAATTCTCTTCTGAGTTGGCATATTTAAAATTATATGCTTTATCTCCCAGTACTACTGTTTTTTTCGGAATATCTGCATAAACTGATGGGATAACTATAAACATACCAAAACACCAGAATAGAAATATCAATTTAAAGTTTCTCATAGCTGTTACCTCCTTTTTTATATTTAGGCAATTTAACACAAATCAAAGCCAATTCTAAACTAGCTTCTTTCATGTTAAATTATATCATTTTTGTTATTATTTAACAATAATTTCCAACATAATTATTTACCGGGGATATATTTCCCTTAAATTGGAATACAAAAAAACTAAATTTCCCCCTCAATATTTGAGATTATATCGTATACTTAAATATAGAGGTGATATTAATGTCTTTTCTCTACTCATTGATCAGTGGGGTAATACTAGAACCATTTAAAATGTTAAAGTTTAATAAAGATAGATTAAAAAAAGAAAATAGAGAAAAATTTATTGAAGAAAATAAATCATTCATATATAAATCTGCTTCTTCTATATGTAATAGAAAGTTAAGCTGGGAAAATGATGATGAACTCAGTATATCTATGATTGCTTTTAATAAATCATGTGATGCATATGAAGATACAAAAGGAAATTTTTATTCTTTCTCTAGAATGGTAATAAGGAATTCTATTTATGATTATTTCAGAAAAAGGAAAAACACCCCTTATCTTACCTTTCAAAATGAAGATGATGATTTTGATTATATTGATGTAACTCAATCATTAAATGAACATGAAAAAAAAATAGAAAATAAAAATCGTGCAGAAGAAATATCTATTTTAAAGAATGAACTTTCAAAATATAATATTTCTTTTGAAATGCTTATATCCTCATCTCCTAAACATAAGGAAACTAGAGATCATCTATTAAATTTAGCTTTTATCTGTGCTAAAGATGATACTATTGTTGAACACATAAAAATAAAAAAAAGGCTTCCAGCAAAAAAGATTATAGAAACTTTTAATGAAAAAAGAAAATTTATTGAGAGATGGCGTAATTATCTATTAACATTGATAGTTGTATTGTCAACTGATGAATATATACACGTTAGAACATATTTGAATATAAAAGCAGGTGATAATAATGATTAGAACTGGCATGGTTTTAGAAATCAATAATAGTAAAGCTGGAATTCTTACGAATGACGGTCAGTTTTTCAAGGTATGGGTTAAGAAAAAATCCCCTTCTATAGGTGAGGTTTATTCAGGTCAAGTTATAAATCAAAATATGCACTTAAAATTTGCTTCATTAGCTGCTTCAATCTTTCTTCTAGTATTTCTAGGAACATTTGCAGGATTTTATTTTACCCCTGTAACTACCGTTGAGATTAACATTAACCCTTCAATTGAGCTAAAAGGTAATGTATTTAATAGAATTATCAAAATTACACCTTTGAATCAAGATGGTGAGCAAATTTTAAAAAGTACTAATTTAAAGAATAAATCAATTGATGATGCGCTTTCACTAATTGTTGAAGAAAGTATAGAACAAAATTTCATCAATGAAAAATATATTTCTTCTGGTAAAACTATTAATGTTAACATTAAAGGCGAAAAAGATTCTGAAGTACAACTTGATAATTTTTATGAAAAAGCAGAAAAAGAAGGATTACATGTTAACATCAAAGGTTCTGAAGATAACTCAAATAAAGGAAATATTAAAATTAAGATAAAAAATGATTCTCTTAATGAAATTGAAATTAAACCTAAAAAAGAAAAGGATCAACCACCTAAAGATGATAAACTTAAATCTGATAAGAAAAATGATTTAGAAGAAACTACTGAAAATAGATTAGAAGCTCCTAATCAAAATAAAAAAGATAAACAAAACAATGAAAATAAACAAAGTAAAAAAGATAAGCAAAACAATGAAGATAAACAAGAAAAAGATTTAGATAACTCAAATCATGATAAAAAGAATAATTCATCATTTGAAAATAAATCAAACCATAAAGATACTTTTAAAAATATTGATAATAAACATAATGATAAAGTACTAGAAAGAAAAGATGCAAATCCAAATCAAAAAAATAATAATGATTCAAATGAATCCAAAGATAATACCCCAACTAACAAGGGAAATGCTTCCTCTTCAAAAGATTCAAATGGAAGCATTCCCGATAAAGGGTTAAAAAAGGAAACTTACATAACTAAGGATAAAGAAGATAAGAAGCCCTCCTCAAATCCTAAAACTGAAAAATCTAATAAACATAAAAATTAATATTTATAATAGCTATAAGTTTCTCCTAGAAACTCATAGCTATTTTTCACGATATTATTTACCATATATTTCTAAATATTTTGTACTATTACTTGTAATAATTTAGATGTATATCGCGAAAAATAAACTAAATAAAAAATTTAATACCCAATTTTATTCCTATTTAAATATATCTTGATGATTCTATTGTTATACCAATTAGATAACAATGATAATTTTCTATTTTTATATATAACTTTTAGCTTTTCTTGTCGTATATAGGTATGTAAATATAACAATTAAATATTTACCATAAAAAATAAAAATAGATAACTACGGAGGAGAAATAATATGAAAAAGATTTTAAGTATTTTAATGGTAGCATTTGTTATGATTTCATTTGCTGCTTGTGGTCAAAAGGAGACTGTTAAGGATATTTCTATAAAAGAGATGGTTGATAAAATTGCAGAACTACCTACTGCACAAGGGCTTATACAAACAGACCTTTCAACACCTGATGAAAGGAATAAATATTTAATAGAGCCTATGGAGCTTAATACTGAGGACCTTGAAGAAGGATATGCTATTTACTCTATGATAAATGTTAAATCAGATATGATTCTTGTATTTAAAGCAAAAGACGAAAGTTCAGTAGAAAATTTAAAAAAGGTTTTAAATAAAACCGCTGAAAATCAAGAAGGTATATGGGCTGAATATCTTCCAAAGCAATACGAGAAAGTACAAAATAGAATCATTAAACAAAAAGGCAACTACTTAATCTATATTGTTACTGATGAACCTCAAGAGGTTGAAAATATATTCGATGAAATGTTAAAATAATTTTCAGGCAGTTGAAAATCTATAAATAAGAAATTTTAAAGCTTGCTGATATATATTTCAGCAGGCTTTTAATATGAAATCGACACATTCAAGGAGGGACTATGGTATTCAGTAGTTTAACTTTTTTATTTGTTTTTTTACCTGTTACTTTATTCTTATATTTTTTATTCCCAAGAAAACTAAAAAACTTAATTCTTCTTATTATGAGTTTAATTTTCTATGCTTGGGGAGAACCTGTTTACATTCTACTAATGATTTTTTCTTCATTAGTTGATTATACCCACGGTATGTTGATTTACAAATACTGGGACAATAAAAAGCTAAAAAAGACCTTTTTATTATCCTCAGTTATTATTAATATAGGTCTACTATCATTTTTTAAGTACTCTGATTTTATAATTTTAAATATAAATAATATTTTTGATACAAGTGTCAGGCTTCTTAACCTTCCATTACCTATAGGTATATCATTTTATACATTTCAAACTATGTCTTATACCATAGATGTTTATAAAGGTGATGCTCCTGTTCAGAAAAATTTTATATCATTAGCGGCTTATGTTACTCTTTTCCCTCAGCTTATTGCTGGACCTATTGTAAGATATCAAACAATTGCTGATCAGCTTAATGATAGAAAGGAAACCCTTAATCAAATTGGGAATGGAATAAGACGATTTATAATTGGACTTGGTAAAAAAGTTTTACTTGCTAATAACGTTGGTTATCTTTGGAGTGAAATAAGCACCTCAACTTTAACAGATATCCCCGTTTTCACAGCATGGCTTGGAATAATAGCCTTTGGACTTCAGATATATTTTGACTTCAGTGGATACTCTGATATGGCAATAGGCCTTGGAAAAATATTCGGGTTTGATTTCTGCGAAAACTTCAATTACCCTTATATATCTAAGAGTATTTCTGAGTTCTGGAGAAGATGGCATATGTCATTAGGAACATGGTTTAAGGATTATGTTTATATTCCACTAGGTGGAAATAGATCTGGAACTTTTAAAACAATAAGAAATCTTATTATTGTTTGGTTCTTAACTGGACTTTGGCACGGCGCTAGCTGGAACTTTGTTTTATGGGGAATTTATTTTGGATTCTTTATAGCACTTGAAAGATTCTTATTAAATGATATTCTTGTGAGAATCTCTCCCCTATTAAGTCATATTTATGTATTATTGATTCTTATTATAGGATGGGTATTGTTTTATTTTGAAGACATGTCTCAAGTTGTAATATACATTAAATCTATGTTTGCCTTAAACAGCAACTCATTTATGAATAATGAAAGTGTGTACTACTTTATTAATAATATAACGGTTTTAATTATAGGCATATTAGCTGCAACACCTATTTTCAAAAAGCTTCATAATTATTTAATGAAAAAATCAAAGCTTAAGGCTTTATATGAAAATGTTGTAGTCAACTTTAATTGTTTTCTTGTAGTGTTTTTATCCACTGCATATCTAGTTGATGCAAGCTACAATCCTTTTCTATATTTTAGATTCTAAAAAGGGATGGTGATAATTTGAGTAAAACATCAAATAGATTTATTGCTTTAATGTGTTCATTTTTAATGATTATTGGACTTTTGTTTCACATTATTATTCCAGACAGAAGATTTTCTGAACTGGAAAACAGAAATTTAAGTGTATTTCCTAAATTCAGCTTAAAGTCTCTTTTTTCAGGAAGCTTTACTGAAAAGTTCGATGAATATATTCAAGATCAATTTCCTTTTAGAGACTTTTGGGTTGGAATAAAATCTGATACAGAAAGAGCCTCACTTAAAATAGATAATAATAATGTTTATTTTGGAAAAGATGGTTTTCTCCTAGAAAAATTCAGGAAACCCGGTGAGAATCTTGATAAAAATATTGATAGTATTAATACATTTAAAGATTACATTGTAGATATACCAATTAACTTTCTTTTAGTTCCAAATTCAGTGAAAATCTACGAAGATAAGTTACCTAAATATGCAATCAATTATGATCAAAATAAAGTAATTGAATATATTAATTCAGTGATTAAGAATGAAATAAATTTTATAAATCCTACTAACTATCTTTTAGAAAATAAACATCAATATCTTTATTTTAAAACTGATCACCATTGGACTATGCTTGGAGCATATTATGGATACAAATCTTTTATAGAAAGTAAAGGTTTGGAATCTATACCCCTAGAGGATTTTGAAATAAAGACATTAACAGATAGCTTTTATGGAACATTATATTCTAAAGCTAATAACACCCATATAGACGCTGATACGATTCAAGCATTTTACCATAAATCATTTAAGGATATTCAAATTACCTTTAATAATAAAACAAAACCCTATCATGATTTTTATTTTAGTGAAAATCTAGATAAAAAAGATAAATATACAGTTTTCTTAAATGGTAATAATCCTCAACTTAAAATAACTACTAATATAAAAAATAGCGAAAAAATAATGATAATAAAGGATTCATATGCACACAGCTTTATTCCTTTTTTATCAGCCCATTACGAAGAGATACATGTGGTAGACCCTAGATATTATAAAGTTAATTTAAAGGAATATATTGATGAAAACAGTATTAATGAAGTTTTATTCCTTTATAATGTTTCAAACTTTACTGAAGATTCTGCTTTGCCGTGGATAAACATGGGACTTAATAAAACCGTAATGGAGAATGGAGAATGATGGATGTTTCTGATTTATGGCAGAAACTACATTTTATTGGTCTTTAGAGCTGAATATTTTACTCATTTTATCTAGGATAAAATATTGTATTTATATTACAAGGTTTAATTTGCAAATGAAACGAGCCTAATTATATTGTTTAGATAACAATATAATTAGGCTCTGTTTTTATATAGTATTGATATTATTGTAATTTGAAATTTTTCTTACATATGACACATAACTCATTTTTTATGTGTTAAGCTATTGTTAATTATCAATATCTAAGAATTTTACGAACTAACTTAACTTTGTATTATGCTTATACTATTCGCCTTAGTATTGCTTCAGATATTCTATAAGCATAGTCATCAACATTTTTTTTAACTTCAACATATTCAAAATCAGCAGGAGAACCTAAATAACCTTGTGATGAAAGTTCTTTTATGTGCCCACCAAACAACCAAGCTTCACCATCGCTGTCATCTAAGGCAATTGGAGGTAAAGACTTTGCTTTTTCCACATCAACCAGAGTTGGATAGAACTCATATATCATGGCTGTTTCAATATCTCCACCATGCACATCAGATACTTCTGCTTTGCTTACATTAATTGTTTGTGGTTTTATCGGACATAAGTAGGGTGCGTCCAAATTTAGTCCAAAGTGCGGAAACCTCGCCTCATCAAAAGCATAACAAGCATTGAGATTCAATTGCTTATGTGCTTCCCTAAATGCTTCTATTATTGCAATGCTATGCTCAATATCTCCATGGGCATTAACACCAAAGACATTTTTGAAACCAAACTCTGACAGTGATAATAAAATGTCTGAAATTAATGCTTTCGCAGTCTCTTTTCGTATACGGAAAGAACCTATAAAGCCATCTGTTGATTGGCAAACACCCCAATAAAAAGGAGGGGCAATAACAACGCTATGTCCCTTTTCTTCAAGTTTTTCTTTTATGGCGAGGCAGTATATATGAGCTGTGTAAATATCTGTTCCTAAACATAATTGTGGACCATGTTCTTCAATTACTCCTAGTGGCAATAATACAAGTGCATTTTTATCAACGAAGTTTTGTATTTCAGTCCACTTCATATTTGCCATTGTGTCTTTGAATATTTGATTAATCATAAAAATTCTCTCCTTTACAGTTTATAAATATTATTAAGTTCACACTTTATTACTATCATGTTGTAATTATTATGCTTACTTTACAGCACATAACAAAGATTTCATGCATCAATTATTTTATAAAAATAAAGTACTGTATTTAAAACACAATGTTTCATTCAAAATGAAACGAGTAATTCTCTATTATCTCCTTACAAATAAAATGTAGGTTCTGACCCCAGTCAGAACCCTCCATCATTCTCAATTCTCCATTATCCATTATCCATTCTCAATTATGTTTTTATTAAAACTCCATTTCAAAAATTCTATAAGTCTTATACTTCTTAGCTCCTGCCTTCACTACATCTCTCATCATTATGTCATTGTATTCCCATATTGTAGAGCCTTCAGCATAATCATATCCTTTTCTCTCACAGGCTCTAAAACAGTTATAATATATAGCTGCTGCAACCCCCTTTTTTCTATACTCTGGAATTACAAATAGCACAAATAATCTCATTCTATTGATTTTTTTTCTTCCCCTTAAGAACTTGATTAATCCAAATGGAAGAACTCGTCCATCTATTTCTTTTAATGGTTGATTATAATCTGGCAATGCAAGATTAAATCCAATTGGTTGTCCATTCTCATCCCTAGCTATATATACAAGTTCTGGATCAATTATTTTTACTAGGTGTTTTCTTATTATATTTATTTGATTGTCATCAGGTGGTATAAACTCCATCCATTCTTCTGGCATAGCTTTATCAATTATAGTTTTTATATCATCAACTTCTTTATCTACATTATTAATATCCATTTGATCTACATTGAAACCGTATTTTTTCATTGCATATGGAACCAGTTTAGCAAATCTCTCCTGTAATCCCTCTTTTACATCGTACTTATAAGCATAACAATCCCAATACTTCTTAAATCCGAAGTTCTCAAATAGTTCTTTATAATATGGTTTGTTATAAGTATTCATAACCATTGTTGGGTCTTCAAAGTTATCGATTAATACCCCTCTGTAATCTTCCCCATTTGGTAAAGACAATGGACCCAATACTCTGTTCATCCCTCTATCTCTTAACCATTTAATACAATATGAGAATATCTCATTGGCTGCTTCTTTGTCATTAAAACATTCAAACAAAGCAATATATCCTTCTTTTATTCCCTTAGCCTCATTGATATCTTTATTTATTCCTACTGTAGCCCTTCCCAAAAGCTTTCCATCTTCATATGCAAGTATATGCTCGTATGACCCACTCTCTTTGATAGTATTATTCTTTCCCCTTATTGTGTTTAATGATTCGAAATCAAAGTTTGGTACATAAGCCTCATCACCGCTATAAATTATCCTTGGTAGTTTAATAAATGCTTTTTCTTGAGCTTTGTTTTCTACTTTAACAATATTTATTCTCCCCATACGCTCTCTCCTAACATTTAGCACTTATTATCATTATATACTTTTTTACAATTATATTCCACACATAAAGTATTATTAAAAAGCAGAAAAAAAGTGCACTAAGAAAAATCTAGTGCACTTTTTGTTATATTATTTTCTATTTAATCTTGTCTTAATTTCTTTAACAGCTAAATATCCTACCCCAAGTATTGTAGTTCCTAAAAATGAAAAATATAATTTACTTGTAAATAAAAATGTATTATTCGGATAGTAAATTGTTGTGCCTTCATTTGCATATCCTCTAGTTGCCACCATATCTAAAATCAACGGTGCGAATGCTATTGCAACTATCATCAAAATCATTACCCCAAATGTTAAAATACTAACTTCCCTTTTTCTAGATAAACTATTTCCCATAACTCTCCCTCTCAATTTTTATAATTATTATATATTTTATGTGCTTTTTAGTCTTTTCTGTCGAATAATAATTCCCTTATTATGATTTAATGTTAAATGTATTAAATAGTACTTAATACCACTTTATTTATCAATGCTATTATATATCTTTTTTTTCTATTTGTAAAGAGTTCTTGAACATATTTAAGGTATTTTTATTAAATAATTCATTATATTAATATATACGAAAATGTTTATAAAAAGTTACTTGATATCCATCAATATTTTTCTCACCATTTTTTTGACTAGTTTCATATATATAATTACCATATTCTAACATTCTAAGTTTGTATATTAAAATTAGGTATATTCAAATAAATAGTCAGTATGCTAGTCTATTTTGTGGCATCTTTGACTTGTTATTTATTTTCAAATGCCTAATGATTATTTTGGATAAATTTCTATAGATAGCACAACATAAAATTGAGGTAATTTAATTCTACATTGAGAATAAGGAGGTATAAATTGGTGAGTCATATGACATGTCGTAATGAACTAACAGAATCCAAATTTAAAGAACTCGAAGACTTCATCAATACTCGTCCACAAAACCAAGATTCTTTAATTGAAGTTCTTCATAAAGCTCAACAAATTTTTGGATACTTACCTAATAGAGTACAGGACTTCATAGGTGAAAAACTTCATATTCCAACTGCGAAAGTTTTTGGGGTAGTTACTTTCTATTCTTACTTTACAACTGTTCCTAGAGGCGAATATGTAATAAGTATCTGTATGGGAACTGCTTGCTTTGTAAGAGGTGCAGAGGACGTATTAAAGGAGTTTGAAAATAGGCTAAAAATAAATGCTGGCCAAACAACTCCTGACGGAAAGTATACAATTGAAGTACTTAGATGTGTAGGTGCATGTGGATTAGCACCAGTTGTAACTATAAACGATAAGGTTTACGGTCACTTTACTGTAGAACAAGTAGACGAAGTTCTCGCAGAATATGGAGAATAGGAGGTGTATATAATTGAATAAGATTAGTTCATACCAAGAACTTCAAAAAGCATATGAAAAATACCGTGACTTATTAAAATTAAGAAGAAATGAAGACGCAGACATTTCTGATACTTCTCAGATAACAAAAAGAGATATTTTAGTTTGTGGCGGAACAGGTTGTCAATCTGCAAATAGTGAGGAAATAATTTGTAACTTAAATAAAGAAATCGAAAAAGCTGGATTAAAAGATAATGTTACCGTTTCTCTTACAGGTTGCTTTGGTTTCTGTGAAAAAGGTCCTATTGTGAAAATTGACCCTGATAATGTTTTCTATGTGAAAGTTGAACCATCAGATGCAGAAAGAATAGTAAAAGAACACTTATGTGAAGGAAAAGTTGTTGATTCCCTTCTTTATGAAGAGCCGACATTAAAACAAAAGGTAACTCGTCAAGATGAAATGTCTTTTTATAAAAAACAGTACAGAATTGCATTAAGAAACTGTGGCCTTATCAATCCTGAAATAATCGAAGAAGCCTTTGCTGAAAAAGCGTATATGTCACTAGGTAAAGTTCTTACTGAAATGTCTCAAGATGATGTTATTCAACTTATTACTGATTCTGGACTTAGAGGAAGAGGCGGTGGTGGTTTTCCTACTGGCCGAAAATGGCATTTTACAAAGATAAATGAGGCACCAAAAAAATACATAATATGCAATGCTGATGAAGGTGATCCTGGTGCATTTATGGATCGTTCAATACTAGAAGGAGATCCTCACAGTGTAATTGAAGCTATGGCAATAGCAGGATATGCTACTGGAGCTAGTATAGGTTATGTTTACATTAGAGCAGAATATCCATTAGCTATTAATAGATTAAGAACTGCAATAAATCAGGCTCGCGAATGGGGGCTACTAGGCGAAAATATTTTAGGAAGTGGATTCAACTTCGATATGGATTTAAAGTATGGAGCAGGTGCCTTTGTATGCGGTGAAGAAACTGCACTCATTAACTCTATAGAAGGATTTAGAGGAGAACCAAGAAACAAACCTCCGTTTCCAGCTCAAAAGGGATTGTGGCAAGTGCCAACCTGTGTTAACAATGTGGAAACTCTTGCTAATATACCTGCTATCATTAATAACGGGCCTGAATGGTTTAATTCAATTGGAACTGAAACATCTAAGGGAACTAAAGTATTTGCATTAGCAGGTAAAATTAATAACGTTGGTCTTGTTGAGGTTCCTATGGGAACAACCTTAAGAGAAATAATTTTTGAAATAGGTGGAGGAATTAAAGATAATAAACAATTTAAAGCAGTTCAAACTGGAGGACCTTCTGGTGGATGTATCCCTGCGGATTTATTGGATACACCTATAGATTATGAATCATTAAATAAAATTGGTTCCATGATGGGTTCAGGTGGAATGATTGTTCTAGATGAAAATGATTGTATGGTTAACCTAGCAAAGTTCTACTTAGAATTCACACTAGATGAGTCCTGTGGAAAATGTACTCCATGTAGAATTGGAAATACACGACTTTATGAAATCCTAACAAAAATGACTGAAGGAAAAGCTACGGAAGAAGACCTTTGTCTTATTGAAGAGCTTTCTAATATGGTTAAAGATACTTCACTTTGCGGATTAGGTCAAACCTCTCCTAACCCAATATTAAGTAATCTTAATTTCTTTAGAAAAGAATTCGAAGCTCATGTAAAAGAGAAAACTTGTCCTTCAGGTACTTGTAAAGGATTATCTAAATACTTTATTACAGATAAATGTATTGGTTGTACTAGATGTGCTAAAAAATGTCCTGTTGGTTGTATTGATGGAGAACTTAAACAACTTCATGTTATAGATCAAGAAAGATGTATTAAATGTGATACTTGTTATCAAGTTTGTCCAGTTAATGCCATAACTAAATAATAGAAATAGAGGTGAAAATTTTGAGTGAAGTAACTTTAACAATAAACGGACGACAAATTACAGTAGACGAAGGTGCAACAATACTTGAGGCAGCAAATAAACTTAATATTCATATTCCAACTTTATGTTATTTTAAGCTTCATGATGAAAGAACTATCAATGATCCTGGTTCTTGTAGAGTATGTGTAGTTGAAGTAGAGGGTCGAAGAAATCTTGCACCCGCTTGTTCAACCCCTGTGGGTGAAGGCATGAGTATTAAAACCAATTCAATAAGAGCAATAAAAGCTAGAAGAGGTGTTGTAGAACTATTATTATCAGATCATCCCCATGAATGCTTACTTTGCGAAAAGAATTTAAACTGCGAACTTCAAAGCCTTGCAGCGGAGCTTGGTGTTAGATCTCTTCCTTATCAAGGGAAAAAAGCCACTTATGAAATAGATAATTCAAGTTACTCTATTATTAGAGATATGGAGAAGTGTGTATACTGCAGACGTTGTGAAACTATGTGTAATGAAGTTCAACAGGTTGGTGTGCTGTCAGGGGTCTATAGAGGTTTCAACTCCGTTGTCGCACCTGCTTTTAATCTTCCAATGGCAGAAACAAACTGTACATTCTGCGGTCAATGTGTATCAGTATGCCCTACTGCTTCACTGACAGAAGTTCATTATATTCCTGATGTTTGGAATGCATTGAATGATAAAGGTAAATACGTAATAGTTCAAACCGCTCCAGCTGTCAGAGTAGCCTTAGGTGAGGAATTTGGTTTAGAACCTGGAACAATTGTAACTGGAAAAATGGTAGCTGCATTAAGAGCCATAGGTTTTGATAATGTATTTGATACTGATTTTGCAGCTGACTTGACTATAATGGAAGAAGCTAACGAATTTGTTCACAGACTACAACATGGTGGAAAGCTTCCTATTTTAACAAGTTGTTGTCCTGGATGGATTCAGTTACTCGAGCATAGCTTTCCAGATATGTTAGATATACCATCATCATGCAAGTCACCTCATCAGATGTTTGGTGCTATAACAAAAACTTATTTTGCTGAAAAAATGAATATACCCCCTGAACAAATAGTTGTTGTCTCTGTTATGCCTTGTTTAGCTAAAAAATATGAAGCTCATCGTCCTGAAATGGAATATGAGGGAAATAGAGATGTTGATATAGTAATAAGTACAAGAGAGTTAGCTAAAATGATTAAAGAAGCTGGTATTGACTTTAATTCCCTTAAGGATGAAGATTTTGATAATCCACTAGGGGTATCTTCAGGTGCTGGTGATATTTTTGCTGCATCAGGTGGAGTTTTAGAAGCAGCTGTTCGTACAGCAGCTGAAATGATAACTGGCAAGACTGGTGAACCAATTGAGTTTAAAGATGTTAGAGGATACGAAGGCATAAAAGAGGCTTCAATTGATGTTGCTGGAACAAATGTTAAGGTAGCTGTTACAAACGGACTAGGAAATGCTAGGAAAATTCTAAATGATATTAAAACAGGCAAAGCTGAATATCATATCATTGAGATAATGGCTTGTCCTGGTGGATGTATCGGTGGTGGCGGTCAACCATTTATCAAAGGTGATTCAGACATATTAAGAAAAAGAATAGAAGCAATCTATAGAGAAGATGCAGGAAAAGAACTTAGAAAATCACACGATAATCCTTATGTAAAACAACTTTATGATGAATTCTTAGGAGAACCTTATGGAGCTAAAGCTCATGAAATGCTCCATACTCACTATGCTCCCAAAAAAATGAATGTAAGTTATAAAGATCAAAATGATGTTAAGAAACCTAATACAGATAAAAACAACCCTTAAAAAAAACCTTTTAAAAGAAATTGAAAATTGAGAATGGTGAATTGAGAATGTAGGATGGTTCTGACCTTAGTCAGAACCTACATCTTATTGGTAAATCATCAATGTGCTTCACTCATTTCATTAGTAATGAAACATTATATTTCAAATACAATATTTTATCAGTTAATAAAATGAGTAAAACCTTATTGTCCTAAAGAACAATAAGTTGTAGTTTCTGCCATAGAGCAGAAACATCCATCATTCTCAACTCTCAATTCTCAATTATTATTTATAAGCCAACTCTGTTGCTACAAATAATTAATCTTCACTTTTTTCCCCAATCTCTCCATACTCTTTATTAACTTATCCACAATATTCAGTTTAATATTAAGTCCTTCTGGAAAATTAGGATTTTGGTGTGCAGGATTTATAGCTCTTCCAACCCATAGAGTCAAGTGTGTACAATCATCTACAAGCATTTTACTCAGAATTTCTGCACCATTTGGCTGTTGTGAATTAATTTCACATATCTCACCTAATTCTAGTTTATCTATAATTTTCACTGTTCTATCTAGTGTCAAGACACCTTCTGTAACTAAATCTATGCCTTCAAGATATGCTATGGGTGGTAAATCCGCTGTAATACATGACATATCAACTTTAAGTTTCTTATGTAGAACCTTCTCTGTTATATTAGCAGCAGTTCCTCCACATACAATTTTCTTTCCTTGTCCCTCCATTAGATTCTTAACAATAAGCTCATCCTTATTATGATCCTCTGGTGGACCTGTGAATAACGCTACATATTCTGGCTTTCTTGCTTTTATTGATACAACAGTAGTATCATCTCCTGGCCTTCCTCCATATAAATCTAAGCAGGTTTGAGATAAACTATTACTTATGTTTTTAGCACACTTTTTATCCTGTGAAACCTTAGCCAAGAATTGATTAACCTCATCCCATTGCCACCCAAGATTCAGTACTTCCCCTATACCAGCATGAATAACCCCATCACTAATTGTTGTGAGTATATCACCTTCTTGCATTGTGAAATCACTAACTTTTATAATTTTACCATTTATATTTATTTTCTCTCTTTCAATAGCTACACTTCTACCATTTCGATGTAGAAAACATGGTGGATTATCATACTCTGCTAAATACACCCTCCCATTATTGTTCATTATCACTATTGTAAAAGTACTATATGCTACTCCTCTAACTGAACAAACAGGCAAAGTATTTATAATTGTATCTACAGTCTCAAAAATATCTTCACCATTTTTTATCATTGTAGCTGCTATCTTTGTTGTTAGTGTGGACAATATATTCGCTTTCACTCCACTACCTAACCCATCTGCTAATACTACAATTGTTGTGTCCTCGTCTTTTATTACCTCTACTCTATCCCCACATAACTCCTCATTAACCTTATTAAGACTATTACTTGCAACATCAATGAACAATTCCATTACTTCTCAGCTCCATTCTCACCAGCCACAACTCTTCTAAGTCTATTTAATATTATTTTTGTCTCTGCTGTTGTTTCTCCTAATAAGCCTGCAATTTCCTGAGCTACTCTCATCTGTTTCTCAATAACCTCCTGGGCAGCATCAAGTGTCTTTTTCTTCACATCATATAATTCCTTCTTATTTTTCTTATCTTCTGTAATATTCATCATTACCCCAATTAAAACATTTTCTTTTTCTAGGTATGATATATTTTCTTTGAATACTACTCCATATTGATGATTCTCAACAGTCTTTCCTTCAATATTCTCTTTTGTTTCAAGTACCTCTTTAAAATCACTATCATCCATCAGCGAATTTAGTGGTACCCCTCTATATTCATTTATCTTTGCCATAAAAGTTTTTTGAGCGATAGGATTCATCTCTAATATTTTCAGTTCATTATCAACTATTATTACTGAATTAACAGTGTTCTCAAATATTATATTACTAAGACTCTCTGCCTTACTCCTCATATAATGAAGGCACATATCCTTCTCTGCCATCCCTCTTATTATTGCAACTGCTTTCTCTTCACAAGTTGTGTATCCACAAACTCCACAATTCAATTTATCTTGCTCATTATTCTTTCCCATCTCTTTTAGAACTCTGTTTATATCTTCTATTGAAACCACATCTTCATTTAGTGGTGATTCTGGATGGCTTTTCAAGTATTTTGGGGTCCCTAATGCCCTTTTAGTCTTTATTATATTTTTCTGATTTTCTTTAATAAAACTCTCAACTTTATCATTGCTCTCATAGAAATTTCTTTCTTTAAGCCCCATGCTAGGTCCACCTATGCAACTACCAATACATATATTAGCTTCCACAAATGCATTCTTCAATTTCCCTTTAGAAAGACTATTGAATATATCTAAGTTCTTCTGGAATCCATCAACAACATATGACTTTATTCCTTTATTATCTAAAGTCTCTGATAGTCCCATGACTATCCCTCTATCTACTGGGAATTTTCTTCCCTCTGTGATTTCTCCACTTATGCTTTCATCTATTTCATATGTTTCCGCTGACTTCTCTTCAAACCATAGCTTCAATTCATCGAAAGTAATAACATAATCCACACTTTCTCTCCCATTCAATTGGTCTTTTTCAATCTTCTTGCCTACACATGGCCCTATAAAAACAACCTTTGCATCTGGGTTTTCCTCTTTTATCATTAATCCATGAACAACCATAGGTGATTCAAATGGCATAAGGTATTTTGTTAAATGAGGAAAATATATTCTAATTAGATAATTTACTGACGGACAACAACTTGTTATAAAAATCTTATCTTCACTTTCTTCAACATATTCTCTGTATTTTTGTATAACAAATTGTGCTCCCTCTGCTGTTTCTCTCACTTCATGGAATCCTAACCCCTTAATTCTTGAGATTAATTCTGAAAAATTCATATCAAAATATGCAAGAGCTGATGGTGCTAATGAAACAATTACCTTCTTGCCGTGGCTTATACTCTCTTTGACTTTTCTTAAATCACTATCAATTTTTCTTGCTTCTTGAGGACATACTTCAAGACATTTACCACATGCTATACATCTCTCTTCAACAATCTCTGCTTGATTATCCTTAAATCTTATCCCCTTTATAGGACATTCTCTTAAACATTTATAACAATTTTTACACCTTGCATCAGTAAAATTGATAAAGCTCATAAACACACCCTCTATCCCTATAAATTAATATACCTGTTGAGTTTGATAAAAAAATATCAAACTCAACAGGTATATTATACCACATAATTACCAATATAAATTTTTTATTTTGTGTAACTCTCGTTACCGATTTAAACTAAAATTAATCATATAATGTATTCATAAGATGAACACAGACCAGAAACACACAAACTTAAAAAAGTAAAAAATCAAATATATCAATTATAAATTATACGGAGGGATTTTATTATGAGTATGTTTTGTTACCAATGTCAAGAAGCAGCTGGGTGCACTGGTTGTACTAAAGTAGGTGTGTGTGGTAAATCACCTGAAACTGCAAAGTTACAAGATTTGTTAATTTATGTTACAAAAGGAATTAGCTTATTAAACAATAAGGCAAGAGAAAATAATATAGCAAATGCAAAGGCTGATAAATTTGTTGTTGATAGTTTATTTACAACAATAACAAATGCTAACTTTGATGAAAATATTATCATTGAAAAAGTTAGAGAAGGTTTAAAATTAAGAGAAGAACTAAAAAGGGTTCTTGAAGCTGCTGGAATTGAAAGCTTCAATAAGACAACTTCTTTCTTTGATAAATTGAAAACTGTATTCACAGGTAAATCAGAAGAAATCAACATACATGATACTGCTGTTTGGAGTGCTCCAACACTAGAAGATTTACACTTAAAAGCTGGAACAGTTGGAATTTTAGCAACTGAAAACGAAGATGTTAGGTCTTTAAGAGAACTTATAACTTACGGTCTGAAAGGTATGGCTGCATACTTACATCATGCAAATAACCTTGGACATGATAAAGCTGAAATCAATGCATTTATTCAAAAAGGACTAGCCGCTACACTTGATGATAGCTTATCTGCTGATGATTTAGTGGCATTAACACTTGAAACTGGTAAGTTCTCTGTTGATGTAATGGCACTTTTAGATGGAGCTAATACTTCAACTTACGGAAACCCTGAAATCACATCAGTTAACATCGGTGTAAGAAACAATCCAGCAATCTTGATTAGTGGACATGATCTGCATGATTTAGATCAATTATTAAAACAAGCAGAAGGTACAGGAGTTGACGTTTACACTCACTCAGAGATGTTGCCAGCTCACTACTACCCTGCTTTCAAGAAATACGATAACTTTGTAGGTAACTATGGTAATGCTTGGTGGAAACAGAAGGAGGAATTTGAGAAATTTAATGGGCCTATTTTAATGACTACAAACTGTCTTGTTCCACCAACTTCTTCTTACAAAAATAGAGTATACACTACTGGTGTAGTTGGATTCGAAGGGTTAAAGCATATTGATGCTGATGCAGAAGGAAATAAAGATTTCTCTGAAATCATCGCCCATGCTAAGGAGTGTTCAGCTCCAAGTGAAATTGAGAAAGGATCAATTGTTGGTGGATTCGCTCATAATCAAGTTCTTGCTTTAGCTGATAAGGTTGTTGACGCTGTTAAAACTGGTGCAATAAAGAGATTCTTCGTAATGGCTGGTTGTGACGGAAGATCTAAGAGCAGAAACTACTACACAGATTTCGCCGCACAACTTCCAAAAGATACAGTTATCTTAACTGCTGGATGTGCTAAATATAAATATAACAAATTAGACTTAGGTGATATCGGTGGAATTCCAAGAGTTCTTGATGCTGGACAATGTAACGATAGTTACTCATTAGCAGTTATTGCTTTGAAATTAAAAGAGGTGTTCGAGCTTGAAGACATCAATGATCTTCCAATCTCATTCAATATCGCTTGGTACGAGCAAAAAGCGGTAACAGTATTACTAGCATTATTACACTTAGGTGTTAAAAATATTCACCTCGGACCAACATTACCTGCATTCCTTTCTCCAAACGTAGCTAATGTTTTAGTTGATACATTCGGAATCGCTGGAATAGGAACTGTTGAAGATGATATCAAGTTATTCATGGGAAACTAATATGTATCAGGATGTCTTGAACTTTTCCAACACCTGATATTCTAAAGAAAATAAAAAAGTTTAGAGATTTCTCCTTCCGAGATTTCTCTAAACTTTTTAATTTTACTTATGTGTACTTTAAGCTTGAATTTGTTTATTGTCAAAAACTATTTTCCCATCCATAATTGTTAATCTTTCTTTTTTATTATTGTTAGTGCAATCTACAATATACATACTCTTATTAATTTTTCTAACTTCAACATTTTTCATATCATATCCACTTTTAACACTTAACATTGTTGATATACCTTGTGCTACTAGAGCTTCATCACCCTCTTGATTAGCCACTATGATGCTCTCTAAGTATTCTTGTACTGGATCAACCTCTTGGTATTTCATAAAGTTCTCAACAAAACTTAATGATAATGTATTATCTTCGTTATATTTCTTATCTATTACCTTTCCGTTAACTACTAAAAATAAATTCACAATATTGCTACTTTCTGTATCATCAAAGAAATTCACCAAATATACATTATTATTCATTTTGCCAACAGTCATCTGTCCTTCATCATAATTATACTGATCTGCTACAATCTTAATTGCCCTTTCTCTATTTACAATAGTTAGTTCATCAAGAAGGCTTGTTCTCATATATTTTATATAATCATTATCTGCATTAATTTTATTAGAATTCAAATTAACAATCTTGCTCTCTATATCATTAATGTAAAGGATTTTTTTAGTAACTTCATTATTATTTATACTAACCTTTTCATTAATTCCAACTCCGCCAACAATACTCATAACAATGCTTGCACTTACTGCTAAAGCTACTAATTTGTTCATGATCTCACCTCATAATTTCTATTTCATTATCTTAACTAGATTATATCAATTTAATGTTTTTAAAAGTTTACGAAATAATTACAACTTGTATTTATTTTTGTTAAATTGATGTTAATTTAAATAGGTTAAGTATTAATATTTAATTTTGTAATTATATTCTTGTTAAAGAAATCAACTTTCATATTTCATTATTTTTATAAACATATAAAATTATAACCTTTTTGTAACCAAATTAGTCGAATTAAGTATTATAATTATGTCGAAAATAAAAATAAAGGGAGGATATAAATTGAAGAAGATAATATTAGGAATTATTACTTTATTAATTACTGTAAGTGCTGTATCATTTTCATATATGATGTTAAAAAAGAAGGCCACTATAGTCGATGAAACAAAAATATTAACACAAAAATATGATATACTTAAAAATGAAAAAGATACTCTACAAAAACAAAGAACGGAAATCACAAATAGTTTAGATGAGATTGAAGAAAAAATTGATAATTTAAATAATAAGATTAATGATAAGACAGAATAAATTAGCATTTATAGGAGGCTTTTAATGAGAAAAAGTAGTTATAATCGTAGAAAAAAACACAAAGCAAATTTTTTATCACTTTTTATATTTTTATTTTTTATTATAGGATCAATTGGATATGCAGCATATGCTCAAACAACCATTTCCCAAGCAAAAAAAGAATATAACCTTTTAGTGGATAAAATAAATGAGGCAGAAAAAGATAATATTCAAATTACAAACAATATTAAAAACTTAGAAGATACAGTTAAAGATAAAAATAATGAATATGAAGTAATGCTATCAAAAGCAAAAATAGCTTATTTAACATTCGATGATGGTCCTTCTAGTAATACATTGCCAATATTGGATATTTTGGATAAATATAATATAAAGGCTACTTTCTTTGTAAATGGCCATGAAGGTTTAGAGCACCTTTATAAAGAAATTGCTAATAGAGGTCATGTAATTGCAAATCATACATTTAGTCATGACTATGCTACTGTATATAGTTCCGTTGAAAATTTCAAAGAAGATGTTAATAAATTAAATAATTTCATTGAGTCCGTTACTGGCACTGCACCTGCAAAAATATTAAGATTCCCAGGTGGGTCAAATAATCAAGTAAGCTGGTCATATTCTGGTAAAGGGTTCATGTCTGAGTTAGTTAAAGAGATGAGCAAAGAAGGATATACTTATTTTGACTGGAATATTGATTCAAAAGATGCAAATGCTTATAGACAAAAAAAAGATATTATTATTAACTCTGTTTTGAGTGACACTAAATATGTTCAGAAAGCTAACGTATTAATGCATGACTTAGCACCAAAAACAACAACTGTTGAAGCACTTCCTGAAGTAATTGAAGGTCTTATTTCACAAGGTTTTATATTTGATCCTCTTACAGAAGATTCGTACAAGCCTCAATTCTTAAAAGTACAATAATTCTGCTATTTTTATATATACAAATAGTACAAGCCTCCCGTATCTGTACTTGTTGGGCTTGTACTATCCTCTTTACTCTATATTATTCCTATAGCATTTCTTAATATATTCTTCTATTTCTTTAAGCTCACCTTTTACCATATAAGAAGTATCTTTTAATTCACAAACAGTTCTTTTGCCCAATAACATCATATATATTTTAATATTATTAATAAGTTCTTTCATTAATTCTAGTGCTGACTCTTTCCCATATTGTAAAAGTTCTCTTAATACTACCCCACTAACAGCAACAATGTCTGCCCCTAAGATTAAAGCTTTTATCACATCTTCTCCTTTATTAATTCCACCACTACAAATTACATTGCATTCTCTGTAGGCTTCCAATGTCATAAACAGACTATGAGCAGTAGGTATACCCCATGAGTAAAATTCACTGTACTTAGAATCTTCATATCTTAAATCTTCTATCTCTATGAAGTTAGTCCCACCTTTTCCACCTACATCAATATATTGAATGCCTATTTCTTTCAGATTTGTTGCGGTCTCATAAGATATTCCAAAACCAACTTCTTTTATTATTATTGGCTTTTCAATGTTATCCTTTATATGATTTATATTTTTAATAATTCCTTTAAAATCTCTATCTCCTTCTGCCATACACATCTCTTGTGGTACATTTAAATGTAGTTGTATTCCATCTGCTCCAATCATTTCTATAGCTTCATTAACATCGTCCAAGCTCTTATTGGCACTTAGATTTGCTATAACTACCCCATCATCACCAATAATTTCCCTAACACACATAAAACTCTTTACAGCATCACTATATTTCAAGGCAACAGATTGTGACCCTACTGCCATAGGAATATTTAATTCCTTTGCAATATATGCTAAATCTTTATTTATTTCTTCAGCTTCCTTGGTTCCACCTGTAATAGCATTTATCATCAACGGAGCACTTATCTTTTTATTCAGAAAAATTGTTTCTAAAGAAATTTCTTGGAAGTCTAACTCTGGAACAGAGTTATTAAAAAGAACTACATCTCCAAATCCATTGTTACCTCCCCCTATTCCTTTTAGAAATCCACTTATATGCTCTTTCTTTCTAATTCTAATTTTATCATCTATCATTATTTTCAATCCTTTATTATATCTCTATTAACTCGTACTCACTACTTCCATTTCTAGCCCTTAAATTTACAAAATAAACCTTACTCTTCATAAAAAACCTCCCTTTACTTTGACAACTTAATATTAACACGTTGTTTATATTATTTCCATCTAAGATATTTTTATCTAAAAATAGTATAATACACTCTCTAATATTAATATACATATAAAGAAACAGTCTAAAACAAATGGAGGTTTTTTATGTCAAGAGATCAAGATATCCTATCCTATGATAGTTTACAAGCTATTCATAGTGGCACTTTTTCTTCACTTTTAAAGAAAAGACAGGAGACAATTAATAATCTATTAAATGAAATAACCTTTATTAAGAACAATATCAAAAAACTCATAAAAAACAAAGATATTGTTATGAACTCTATTTCACAAGATGAAAAAAGTTATTTAACCAAGACAATTAAGGATCTAACCAGTTCTTTTGAAGAGTTAGATACTTTTATTACAAGCCTTCAGTCAATAACAAATGATTATGATTTAGAGCTAAACAAATATTTAACCATGATTAATGATCCAAATAATAATTTAGATAATAATGAAACTAAAGAATTTCTTTCTCAAGAAGATAATGTTTTTGTATGTCCAAACTGTTCTATTTCATTCACATATGATATCACCACTGAAAAATGTCCTTCTTGTGGTAGTATATTAAACCCATCATGGTAAACTTTTAATGAATTTGAGAGTTGAGAACGATAGATGGTTCTGCCTTTATGGGCAGAACCTTATTTTTTTAATAGAATTTTTATATTTCTCATTTCCTTATATCTAATACAATTAAACTAAAACCTAAAAAGTTGATGACATCTTAAGATTATCATCAACTTTTCTTTGGAAATATATTGATATATTATCATAAAAGAACTTCGTAATGAGTACCAATTAATCAAAACAGATTCAAATACTATGTTTCATTCTCAATTCTCCATTAACAATTCTAAATTTTTTTGCCCTATCCATTAATTATGTACCCACCATTAACATGAATCATCTGACCAGTTATATAAGAGCTATCATTACATGCTAGGAATACAAATGCCGGTGCAACCTCAACAGGCTGCCCTACTCTTCCAAGAGGTGTTTGTGTTCCAAAATCAGCAACATCCTTTTCCTTAAAGCATGATGGAATTAAAGGTGTCCATATAGGTCCTGGTGCTACTCCATTTACCCTTATCTTCCTATCAGCAAAGGCTAAAGCTAATGATCTAGTTAAGGTCACAACAGACCCTTTTGATGCAGAATAATCCAACAAGCTTTCATTTCCTTTATAAGCTGTTACAGATGCATTATTGATGATTGTACCGCCTGGCTTCATATGATCCACTGCAGCCTTAACTAGGTAAAATATTGAAAATACATTAGTAGAAAACACCTTGATAAGTTGTTCTTTAGATATCCCATTTATATCAGTATCTTCATAATGCATACCAGCATTATTCACAAGAATATCAATCTTAGAAAACTTATCCATAACTTGCTGAATTACACTCTTACAGAATTCTTCCTCTCCAATATCACCACTTATAAGCAAACATTTATTTCCTTCATTCTCAACGAGCATCTTTGTTTCTTCCGCATCTTCATGCTCATCCAAGTATACTATGGCAACATCTGCACCTTCCTTAGCATAGGCCACTGATATTGCCCTTCCAATTCCACTATCTCCACCTGTTATAATTGCAACCTTACCTTCTAATTTCCCACAATGCTTATAGGCTTCGCTATCATATATAGGCCTAGGATTCATAACACTCTCAATTCCAGGTTTTCTGTCCTGATGCTGCGGTGGAAGTTTTTCAATGAAATCAAATTCTGGATTATTGTTCATAAAAAATCACACTCCTTCAATATAGTATTTTTTGAAAGAGTGTGATTTTTTATTCTTTTATTCTGCTATTTATCTTTGAATATTCCTTTTTTAATTGCGTTTGTCGGACATTCCTTAACACATTCTCCACACCTTATACACTCAAGGCTATTTGGTTTCTTATAGATATCTACATCCATCTTGCATGTCCTAGAACATTTTCCACACTTTGTACACTTATTATCATCTACAGAATATCTGTATAAACTTATAGGGTTAAAAAGAGCGTATATTGCCCCTAATGGACATAAAACTTTACAGAATGGTCTAAAAACAAATATACTAGCAATTATAATTAAGATAAGAATACTAATCTTCCATGTAAATAATAATCCAACTGCACTTCTAAGACCTTTATTCAATACTAGTAATGGTATTCCACCTTCTAAAGCCCCTGCAGGACATATATATTTACAGAAAGTTGGGTCACCCATCCCAAATTCATTGGTCCACACTAATGGCAAGATAATAACAAACACTAATAAAATCACATACTTTATGTAAGTTGTCCATTTAGGCAACCTAACTTTCACACTTTTAATCTTATAAAGAAGCTCTTGCAAAAGACCAAATGGACAAAGCCATCCACATACTAATCGTCCCATCAATGCGCCGAAAAACAATAAAAATCCTGTTATATACATAGATATCTTATACTTATATGAACCTAAAACAGCCTGTAATGATCCTATAGGACATGATCCTAATGCACCTGGACAGGAATAACAATTTAGTCCAGGAACACAAATTTTTTTAAGTTTTCCCTGATAAATTTTGCCTGATAAAAATCCTTTAAAATATCCATTTATCAACATAGTATTAAAAAATTGAACAATTTTTCTTTTCATAATTTATTACCCAATCCCTATACATTCTAGGCATATCTTAATTGCTTTTGAAAATACTGTATTCACTTCCCCCTCAGTAAATCCATATCCTATAAGATACATTCCTAAGAGAATCACACCAACACTAATCCACCTATTTTTCATTGGATTTAATTTCTTCAAGTAGATTGTTAATTTTTTCTAGATATACTTCCTTGCTCTCTGCTCCAGCACTAAATACATCTTTAATTTTACCTTCTGAATCAACGAATATTGATACTGGCACATATCCAAACTGTGAAACAATATCTTTTAAAGAACTTTCTCCTATTAATATATTTGTGTATTCAACACTGCTTTTCTCTACAATTTTCTTAGCTAATTCAATATTTTCTTCGTTATCTCCATCCGAAACTATTCCAATTAGATTGAATCCCTCATCCTTCTTCTCAGCATATATCTCTTGTAAATATGGTATCTCTTCTATACATGGTCCACAAAATGTTGCCCATATATTTATCATAGTTATTTTCTTATCTTTGAATATCTCTTCTGTTACCTCATTTCCATAAATATCTTTAACCTTAAATTCTGTTATACTTTCCCCAGCAACTGGATTTTCTTCTCCATTGGACGTGTATTTCTCTTTAACATTATTTCCATTAACCTTACCTGTATCCTTATTTCCTTCATTATTCTTAGCACCACATGACACCAATGTTACCACACATAATATAGTCATTAATATTGCAATTATTCTTTTCATCTTAATTCCTCCATTCTTAATTTGTTGTTTTTTCATATTTTACTTTTCACTATCCTAAATTTATGCTAACCAATTTAGTTATATGAAAATATTACGTCTTTTATTTTACATATAACTTGTGTATTTCATGTGTTCTTTACACATTTTTTATTTCTACAGATTCTCAAGTATCTCCTGTGGATATCCAACAACTTTTAATAATTTTATAGCATTTCTGCTGTCAGACACACCCTTATTTATCTTATAATCAAATTCCATACCATTCCCTTCAACCTTTTCAGTAAAGTAGTAACAATTATATCTATCTTTCAAATTGCCAGTAAGCTCCATATCATGGGTTGCAACAATAGGTACACACATATGCTTTTCTAAGTACTTTAATATTCCAGTTGCCGCTGCTATTCTATCTACTGGATTTGTACCATTAAGTATTTCATCCACTAATGCTAATACAGGAACTCCTTTACTACTCTCATCAATTATTCTAAATAGATTTTCTACTTCAACAAAATAGTAACTCTTCTTATTATTTATATCATCATGAATATCTATAGAACTTATTATTTTCATCAACCCAGTTTTAAATTCCTTTGCAGGTACTGTAACAATAGTTTGACTGAATAACTGACATAGCCCTATTGTACGTAAAAATGTCGATTTTCCAGACATATTAGACCCTGTAATTATTATTCCCTGGGCAATATTTATTGTATTTTGGACACAATTTTCAACCAAAGGATGATAGATTTCAACAGCATCTATGTTACTATTATTTTCTTCTATAAATTCAGGCAAACAATAAGATGTGTTTTTTCTATATGAAGCTACAGCAATCAACCCTTCAATTTCACCTAATTGCATAAATATGTCTATTAACTCTTTTTCATACTTATTAATATATTTAATCCCCTTTGCCATCTTCCTATGATTATTTAGTGTCAATATATTAAGATATTCTGTCAGCATATCTGTTATTTCATTTCCAGGCACTTCACTTTTCACCATAAGAGAACTATTTTTTCTTATAACATCACACTTTTTCAATTGATTTTGTAATTTACCAAAATCCTCTTGGAATTCCTTTTCTCCACTTATCAGTTTGACAATCTTATTACCAGAAATAATAGTCTTACCCATTAAAGAAAATATAGGAGTATTCCCCTCTACTTCATCTTTCAATTTAAGTGAAAGTAACATATTCACCACAAATAATAACACAGTATAAATAACTGCCCCCCCTGGAGATTTCAAGAACCATATAAGTGGTATCAATAAGAATAACTTTGAACATACAGCAATTGCTATTTGATCATGTTTTTGCATCTCAATTTTATTTTCTTTAAAAATGTATGATGAAAGTAGATACTCCTTATCCCTTCCTATGTTTGCAAAGGCAAATTGAATTTCTTCTCTTTTCTCCTCATTATTCTCAAACCACTTAATTAAATCTTTTCTTCTTGATATTTTTTTCTTATCAAGGAGTGGATATCTCAGCATAAAGTACATTCCTATTTCACCTAAAAATGAATAACTTCTTTCCAGCTTTTCATAAATACCATCCCCATTTAAATCTAACCATGTTTGATCATCTATATAAAATTCCTTATTAGATTTATTACGATGCTCAATTATCCTTTTAAATATCTTACTAACTTGCTCCAATTTTCTCTTTTTCTTAATTTCCTTTCCCCAATCATCCTTAATTTCAATTATCAACTTATACATCTTACCTTTTAAAAACATAAAATAAGTCACTATTGCTGAAATAACCGCTATACTTATAAGTCCATATCCAAACGACCTTCCTATTGTCTCTATCCTATCTGTAATTACTAACACACCAAAGTATCCTACTATAAATGTAATTACTGCCCCAAAAGCAATAGCAATATTATAAAAAGTATTCCGTCTTTTAATGTTCATCATTTCATCCCTTTCGCAAAAATAATTTTTAATATATTTACTATAAATAATAAGCTTAAACCTATAAATGCCATGTTCAACAGCATCCCCCTACTTAAATACCACTCTATATTTTTTAGAAAAAGATGCACAAATAAAATTAATCCAAGATCAATGTAAACGAATACTTTCAAATCTTTCATTAATTCATTCACATTCATTCTCCATGGTGTATATATATTTATCATCTTATATTTTCCAATACCAATTGCTAAAAATAGACCTACTAAAAGTAAAGTTAAGCAATCTCTTAAATCAACAGCTTCAGACTTTTGAATACCCAATGTAGATAAGATGAAAATAACTCCTATTTCCACTAACATCAATACACTAAAAACCTCTAACCATTTAATTGCTCCAAATATTTTCCCCAACCTAGTTGTTCTCAATGATTCAATTGTGTTCTCACAAAATTCTTCATGATTTCCCCCTAAAAGAGAGGATATGTCCTTGTTATTTTCTTGATAATCAAGAAACATTTCTAGAATATCACTCATCACTTCTTCTTTTTGTATCTTCAATACTGAACTCCCCAAAATATATTTGCTTACATTGCAATATACCTTTTTATATTCACCTCTTAGATTTGATTCATATACAACTCTATTATTCTTCAATTCTTCTACTTTATTAATATTACTCGCCCCCTATCTATTAATCACATAGGATTTTATTTGTTATATTGCTAATCTCACTCCAGTTTTCCTTAAACTCATTAAGGTATTCATGTCCCTCATCAGTGAGATAATAATATTTCCGCATAGGTCCATAAGGAGATTTTTTTCTTTCCACTCTTATTATTTTTTTCTTCTCTAGTCTCAAAAGAAGAGGATAGACACTTCCCTCTGATAATTCCTTATATCCATAGTCATTCAAAGTCTCTAAAATTTTATATCCATAGGCATCCCCTTTACTTATAACCTTCAAAATACACCCTTCGAGAATACCTTTTAATAACTGAGTATCGTTTGCCAATTCATCACCTACTTTGCATTACTTAGTAGCTATATGCAGATTATACCTTTGCTACCTTGCATTGTCAAGTAGGTAAAAAAATCACGCTTCCGCGTGATTTTTTAAGTTGAGAGTTGGAAGTTGAGAGTGGAGAACGAATGTAGATTCTGACTAAGGTCAGAATCATCCATCGTTCTCCACTCTCCATTCTCCACTTTCAACTTATTTTATATTATCATCTCATTATATATCTTTATAACTTTCCCATTCTCTTCAATATCATCAATCGCTTTAGGTTTCTTAGGTAGAATTTTAGCAGGTATACCTACTGCTGTGGATTTCTTACTTGTATCCTGAAGAACTACTGCATTTGCTCCAATTTTACTTCCTGAGGCAATATATATATTCCCAAGAATTTTAGCACCTGCTCCAACAATTACATCATTTCCAAGAGTGGGATGTCTCTTGCCTTTTTCTTTCCCTGTTCCGCCTAAAGTTACACCTTGATATATTGTAACATTATCTCCAATTATAGTAGTCTCCCCAATAACAACTCCCATACCATGATCTATAAACAACCCTTTCCCTATTTGTGCACCTGGGTGTATCTCTATCCCAGTAAAGAATCTACTTATCTGACTTATCATCCTTGATAAGAAAAAGCTCTTTCTCTTATAAATAGCATGTGCAATTCTATATGATATTAATGCATGAATATGAGGATATAATATTAGCACTTCAAGAAAACTCTTTGCTGCAGGGTCTGTTTGGAGCACATGATTTATATCATATTTGATAGTTTTAAAAAATCTCATTCTCTTCAGCTCCTAATATTATTTTATTTAGTAGAGACCTGTAGATAAGTATTTTACTCCATTATCAGGAGAAACAACCACTATTTTCTTACCTTTCCCTACTTCTTTTGCAAGTTTTATAGCTGCTGCAATACTAGCCCCTGATGATATTCCTAGCAACAAACCTTCTTTCTGCGCGGTTTCCCTTGCCGCTTCAACAGCTTCTTCATCTTTAATTGTAATAATTCTATCCACTACACTTCCATCATATATTTTCGGTTCGAATCCAGCTCCGATTCCTTGAATCTTATGTGGTCCTGGTCCTTCACCTGAAAGAACAGCTGAATTTGCTGGCTCCACTGCTACATTTATTATTTTCTCATTCAATTCTTTGAGCCTTCTTCCCACTCCAGTTATAGTCCCACCAGTTCCTACTCCAGCTACAAAGTAATCCACATCTGGTATTTCACTATATATCTCTTCTGCAGTAGTTTCATAATGCTTTAAAGGATTTGCCTCATTATTAAATTGTTGTGGAATGAAGTATCCTTCTTTACCTTCTGCCATCTCATAAGCCTTTTCAATTGCACCTTTCATTCCTTTAGCACCTTCTGTCAATACAAGTTCAGCTCCATATGCCTTCATTATAGCTCTTCTCTCTTCACTCATTGTATCAGGCATTACAAGAATTACCTTATGTCCTTTTAACCCACCTATCATAGCTAAAGCTATTCCTGTGTTTCCACTTGTAGGTTCTACAATAATATCTCCATTCTTTAATAATCCCTCTTTTTCTGCTGCTTCTATCATACCTAAAGCCGCTCTATCTTTTACGCTTCCACCTGGATTGGAACCCTCTAGTTTAACATATACTTCTGCCATATCCTCATTTACTACATTATTAAGTTTAACAATCGGTGTTTTCCCTATCATTTCTAAAATATTTTTAAACATAATCTAATCTCTCCTTTTCTTTTAAAACTTCTCCTGACCTACCAAATAAAAACAAATAAAATTTCTCCTGCTTTTAAAAAATATAATAAAAAAACCCCGTTCTCATATATACATTTCTGCATTAAGAGACGAAGTATTATCCGCGGTTCCACTCTAATTGATACAAAGTATCCACTTTTCAAGCACCTATTATGCTCTATCGCTATAAGGGGCGAGTCCCCGTGCAGCCTACTAGACAACTAGCCTTTCAGTACACACTCAAAAGGGCACTTCATATAAATTTCATATAAGGTCTCTCTCAGCTTTGAAACCTCTCTCTGTATATTTCCTTTATACTACTTTCCTTTTTCTACGCTTTACCACTTTATTCCGAGTACATTACTCTGATTAATATTTATTATATTCAACTAACTTATAAATGTCAATAAAAATTAAAAAAATCCCGTATTTTATTTTACGGGATAGTTATTTTAACCAAGAATTGAAAGAACAAGTTCTCTAATAACCTTGCAAGCCACTGCTGTAGAAACACCACTCACATCATACTGCGGGGATAATTCTACAACATCAGAACCTATGATATTCAGTTTTTTAAGCTTTATTATTGCCTCTTGAAGTTCTTTGAATGAAACTCCTCCTGGTTCTGGAGTTCCTGTTCCTGGAAATATAGAAGGATCTAAGACATCTAAATCAATAGTAACGTATACCGGTCTATCACCAATATTGTCTATTACTTCTTCTATACCCCTTAAATCAAATTTTCTCATTTGAACATGGTCTTCTGCCCATTTGAATTCTTCTCTAGTACCTGATCTAATTCCAAATTGATAAATATTATTATCACCAATCATGTCCCATACTCTTCTAAGTACAGTGGCATGAGAAAGTTTCTCTCCTAAGTAATCCTGTCGTAGATCTGCATGTGCATCGAAATGTACCACAACCAAATCATCATATTTATCTGTTAAAGCTTTGACAACAGGAAACGTAACCAAGTGTTCTCCACCAATCATGAAAGGTATTTTACCTTTTGCCATTATCTCTCTTGTTCTCTCTTCTATCATTGATAATGTTTTATCCCTATTACCAAATGGGAACTCAATATCTCCACTATCAAATAATGCATACTCCTCAAGATCATCATCGTGATATGGTGAATATGTTTCAAGACCATAAGAATCTTTTCTGATAATTTCTGGAGCGAACCTTGTTCCTGGTCTAAATGATGTAGTACCGTCATATGGTGCTCCAAAAAGAACAATCTGGCTTTCTTCGAATTCACTATCAAATCCTATAAAAGACATTATATTCTTATTCATTCTCCCCTAACTCCTTCTCCAATAACTCCTTAACATAAGTAGGTAGTGCAAAAGCTGCTACATGAAGTTCAGTATTATAATATCTAGTTTTTAATCCTTTATTTTCCCATTGTTCTCTTTTAAGATCAGTTATAGGATCTAACCCTTTAGATGCAAATCCAAACATCCAGTGACCTGATGGATATGTCGGCATATGATACTCATACACTCTGCTCACAGGGAATATCTCTTTAATTTTCTGATGAGCTCTTCTAGCATTTCTTGCGTCTCTAGCGTAGTACGGGCTCTCATTTTGATTTACAAGAATTCCATTCTCACTTAAAGCCTTATAACAATCATTATAAAATGCTCTTGTAAATAATCCTTCTCCTGGTCCAATAGGATCAGTAGAGTCAACTATAATAAGGTCATATTCTCCAACCTTGTCTTTAACAAATTCTATTCCATCTTCAAAATACAGATTAACTCTTGGGTCATCTAACTTACATGAAGTGTAATTTAAAAATTCAATAGAAGACTTTACAACAAGTTCATCAATCTCAACCATATCTATTTTCTCAACAGATGAATATCTAGTTATCTCTCTAACTGTTCCCCCATCTCCTCCACCTATAACCAGTACTCTTTTTATATCTGGTTTTACAGCAAAAGCAGGATGAACTATCATGTCATGATACATAAACTCATCTTTCTCATTAACCATCATTAGTCCATCAAGAGTTAAAAATCTTCCAATTTCATCACTTTCAAATATGTCTACCTTCTGAAATTCACTTTCAGCAGTGTATAAATGTTTGTTCACCTTTATTGAAAATTTAATGTTATCTGTATGATTTTCAGTATACCAAAGTTCCATAATTTATCCATACCATCCTTTTAATACTTTATTTTTCATGTTACAATATAGTTTGTGTGTATTAATTAAAATTTATATTATATTATTTAATTTATTTTTAGACTTATATTATTTTTTTATGAGTCTATTTTTTATTTTTCTTCTAGGTTAATTGGTTTGAAATGCATATTTTCAAATTTCTCATTTGAAAAATGTCTTATTCTACCTGTTTCTCCTCTAACAACTTCTGTAGTCTCTGTCTTATCGCTTACTAATACTTCTTTCAAATAGTCAAATCCAATCCATGGATTTACACTATCTCCACAAGTAAATAAATCTATAGCTGCGTAACCATATTCCGGCCAAGTATGAATTGTTAAATGAGATTCTTGAATAATTACAGCCCCACTAACTCCCCATGGATTAAACATATGAAATACACTTTGTACTATAGTTGCACCTGATTTTTCTGCTGCCTCATTCATATACTGCTCAATAAGTTTGTGATCATTCAATACCTCTTTATCACAGTTATACATTTCAACAAGAATATGTCTCCCTAATTGTTCAATATTCATAACCCTCATCCTTCCTTTTTATAGATTAATTAATATTTATCAAATTAATAAAATAATTGTTTTTAATACCTTTTATTAGTTTACTATAAATTAACTTAAAGTTTATTTATGGTAAATTTATAACTTTTTAATAACATTTTTCTTTATATTTTAAACATAATGTTTATATATACTAAACTTTTATGGCATATAAAAAACCTGAATTACCAAGAACCCAAGAAATTAGATTGTACCATGACAACTTACTCTTTTAATTAAACTTAGATTAATTAAGTTAAAATTATCAAATATACTTTTATTCAATTATCTTTATAGTATTCAAACTCACATCTTCAATTCCATTTAACATACAATTTTGACCTCTTAATAAATTAATATGATAAATGATATCCTCTGTTATTATTTCACCTGGACAAATTATAGGTATTCCTGGTGGATAAACCATAACAGACTCACCACTTATTTTACCACAAGCATCATTTAATGCAATACCTACTTTTTCAGCATAAAATGCATCTCTAGGCGAAATCTTAATTTCCGGATTTTGAAGATTTATTTTTATAAATTCTTTCTTTTCTGTTCTATATTTACTAGCTAAGTCCAAAAGTGCATTATAGAGTTTCATAAGACTATTCTCATCGTCTCCAACACTCACAATAGCTAATATATTATACATGTCACCTAACTCTACTTGAATATTATATTCATCTCTCAAAATTGCATAAACTTCTAATCCTGTCAGACCTAACCCGTGCACATTGATTGAAAGTTTTAATTCGTCAAAATCTACTATGCCATATTTCCCAATGATTTCTCTTCCAAATGCATTTAGTCCATCTATTTTATTAATATTTGATCTAATGTCTCTGCAAACCTCAATAAGTTTATCAAAAATTTGCTTCCCATTCAATACTAAATTTCTTCTTGCCACATCTAAACTACTCATTAATAAATAAGATGCACTTGTTGTTTGAGTAAGATTAATACTTTTATGAACCTTCCAACTTTTCACCCTATCTCCTTTTCTCAATAATACTGAGCTTTGAGTAAGTGATCCACCTGTTTTGTGTGTACTAACTGCAACTAAATCTGCTTCAGCGTCAATTGCACACTTTGGTAATCTATCAGAAAATGCAAAGTGAGCACCATGTGCTTCATCTACAAGAGCAATCATTCCATTCTTATGTGCGTATTCAATAATCTTATCGATTTGTGATACAGTACCATAATAAGTGGGATTTACTAAAAATATCGCCTTTGCATCTTTATTATCATCTATAACTCTCTTAATATCTTCAAATTCCACTGCTGCAGCGAATCCTAGCTCATTATGAATTTTGGGTTGAACATATATTGGATTAGCACCACTTAATACAATTCCATTAACTGCCGACTTATGAGCATTTCTTGGAAGTATTATTTTATCTCCTGGTTTGCATGAACTTAAAATCATTGCCTGTACCGCAGCTGTTGTCCCATTAACCATAAAGAAAGCTTCATCCGCACCATATGCTTCCGCCATTAATTCTTGTGCTTCTTTAATTACACTCACTGGACTTGATAGATTATCAAGAGGTTTCATTGAATTTACATCACATTGTAGCATGGTATCCCCAAAAAACTCTGATAATTCACATGCGCCTTTCCCCTTCTTATGCCCTGGAACATCAAAGGGCACAGTACCTTTTTCATGATATTCTTTAAGTGCATTAAACAGAGGAACTTCATTCTGTTTTTCAAGATTTTTTTTTATAATAATCACCCTCTATTTTTTATCATAATTATAGATTATTACAGATAAACACCCAAAAAGCAATAGTTTTTTGTTTGAATTTAAATAACAATAATTTTCTGTTTTCAATACACTAAACCCCTTATATTTCCACATGTTTAAAGATACTTAATAGGCGATTTCCGTTCAAACCATTACCATATTATGCCCTTTAATAAGTATATTTATCATTATATTATTTTCCATTTTCACGTATCATTAATTACATATTTTTCTTCTTTATTGTGTATAATCTAATTATTATTTACATGAAATCTAAATTAGTGATTAAACTAATTTTATATATATTAAGAGGTGATACTATGAGAATGCCTAAATTTGCCATTTTAAAAAGAATACGAAATGGTAAAAGAACTTATGCAATAACCCCCAGAATACCTGATGGTTTTGTTAGTCATAAAACTTTATTAAAAATTACTACTAATGTAGATTCTGACTAAGGTCAGAATCATCCATCGTTCTCAACTCTCAACTATGTTTTTTAATGTTCGTTATAATCATCTTTTTTAATATATACAAAACTACTGTTTCCAGTGTTTATCATACCATTAAACTTACTCTTCAAAAATTTAATAAACATTATTCTTGAAACTGGTACTATAAGGAGAAATCCAGTTATATCAGTCAGAATACCTGGTGTTAATAACAGTACGCCTCCAATAAGAACACTTAATCCATTCAACAATGAATCTCCTGGCATGTTACCACTACTTAATTCCATTTTTATTTTATTAAATATTTCTTTTCCTTGTTTTTTTGCAAGATATGCTCCTGATACTCCAGTAACAATAACAAGTAATATTGTTGGAAGCCAATTTATTGCTCCTGCAAGTTTAACTAATATAAATAATTCTAATATTGGAACTAATGTCAATGCTAAAACTAACTTTGGAAAAATACCTGAACCTCTCTTCATAGTTTCTTACACCACCTAATATAGTTTTATTTACTTTTTATTATATCATATTCATTCGGTAGAATTATATTTGTTAATTAAATTTTATATTTTCTTAACAATTTCACTTACATTAATTATTTTTTCTAAATTTCTCTTTTCTTTGGCAATGAAATCTGGAACATACTCTTCATTTCTCCAACTTCATCATAAAGTTCAATGTTTCCATCATGCATCTCAACTATTTTCTTGACAATTGATAAGCCTAATCCACTACCTCCAACATTAGAGGCTCTGTGTTTGCTTCCTCTCACAAATGGTTCAAATATATTTACTCTTATATCCTTTGGTATTCCTACTCCTGTGTCCCCAACTCTTACAATTGCTGAATCCTCTACATCATCTACACTTATTATGATTTTTGTTCCTGTGGTGTTATATTTGAGAGAATTTGAAATAAGATTCGATATAACTCGCTTCATTTGCATAAAATCAACATCAATTAGCAATTTCTCATCTTTAATATGAACTTCTATTTCAAATCCATTAACAAGAATATCTTCATAATACTCAGCAACTACTTGTCTTACTAATTCATTTATATCTTTCTTCTCAAAATTCAACTCATAACTTCTATGATCAAGTTTTACATAATCAAAAAGAAGATTAATTAATTCAGTAACACTTCTTGCTTTCATATAAATAATATTTAAATATTTTTGTTTATCCTCTTCATCTTTGACAATTCCATCTGTAATTGCTTTAGCGTATCCTTGAATTGTTGTAATTGGTGTTTTTATATCATGTGAAATATCCACTATCAATTTCTGCTTACTATCCTCAAGTTCTTTCTTTTCCTCTTCTATTCTCTCGATTTCATCTATCATATAATTAAAAGAATCTGCAATTTCCACGAATTCAATCTCAACAGAATCATTAAAATGAATTTTCTTTTTATTCTCTGGTTTAGCAAAGTTTCTAAGCCTTTCTGTAAGTATAGTCAAAGGATTTGTAATCCGTTTCCCCACCCATATGGAGAATAAATAAATATTTAAAAAGAATAGAAAAAGAAAAACCATAAGGGAACTTTTAAGAGATGCTATAAAGTCAAATAAAAAATCTTCTGTGAATTGTTCATAATACAATTTCTTATCTACTCTAACAATAAGTCGATATTTCCTTCCATTATATCCTTCAAATTTTGTACTAGTAATATAGTATTGTTCGTTCTCATCTACAAGAAGGTCATATATTTCTCCTGGTCCATAGTTCATTCTTACGTTCTGAACAACACCATTAGAATATATTACGCTTCCCTCTTCATCTACAATTTCTATCCATCCATTCAATTTTTCTAGAACATCTGTATTTATTTTCTTATAATCAGTTCTTACTATATCTTCAGCTGTTACATTATATACTCTTATGAAATCTCTTGATCCCCTTTGTAGTGATGAGGTGTATAAAAAGGCCCCACCCAATAGACATAATATCAATAAACATAAGGAGGTTATTGTGAATATAATGTAATTTGTGAACAGTGTTTTTTTAACACTTCCATTTTTGTGCATTTTAATCCTCCTTTAACAAAAATTATTATTAATTCAATTATAAATCTTATAAACTATACTTTACAAGTAAAATCCCTTAATATACACATTAAACCTTTAATAACTAGATGTACAAATTTTACTTACATATTCATTATTCTTGGATAAACAAAAATAAACCTTTCCAATAGGAAAGATTTCTCTTTGTTTCCAAAACATATATTTGGCATATTATTAAAAGATACTCTATCCTCACAGATTACTCTTTCAAATAATATACCGCCCCCCGTGTATATTAAAACCCTCTTTTTAATTAGTCGATCTATTGCTATTATAAACCAATCTTACAATTTTGTCAACATTCTTGAAACTATTTGCAAAAATTCTTAAACATTTAAGTGTATTACTTCAACTCAGCTCCAAACGTTCACTTGTATACTCTACTATAAAGCTTATTGATTTTTTCTATTTTATCAGTAATTACATCCCTTAAAAATTCTGGAGAAATAACTTCTACATCCTCTCCAAAACCCAATATGAATCCAATTGTCCACCCATCAATAGGAAAATTGAGTTTAGTATAAACGTACCCATCCTCTTTAAATTCCATGGCTTCAACATCTATATAATCACATATCTTATTAATCGCTTCTTTTCTAAATTTTAATAAGATTTCATCATTCTTATTCTCCAAATATGAATAATCCTGATCAAATTCGTAAGTTTCAATATTAATTCTTTCAAATAATTCATCAGTGATTCTAAGATTCTTAATTCTACTCAATTTAAATAATCTATAATCATTCCTTGCCCTACAAAAACCATATACATACCATGCTGTACTCTTAAACAACAAGTGAATTGGTTCTATCTCTCTCTCTGTACACATTCCATTAGCATTAAAATACATGAATTGCATTACATTTTTGTCATTTATAGCATCCCTTATACACTTAACCTTCTGCTCAATATACCCACTTTTACCCCATGATGAGAAATCAAATAAAACACTATTTTTACTCTCTTCACTGGTTTTCATTGTCTCCTCAATATGTTCTAATTTATCCATGATACTTCTGAGTTCTTGCGATATATATGCTTTGTCAATTCCCCTCAAAGCCATTAGAAGTTGACTAACCTCTTGCCTTGAAAGAAAATTCTTATCAATTTTGAAACTACTCATTATTCCAAATCCGCCGTCTCTTCCTTGATAAGATATGATAGGTATTCCAGCTTCATTTATTGTATCAATATCTCTCAATATTGTTCTAGTTGATACCTCTAGTTGTTCAGCCAGCTCCTTTGCAGTTACTTTTTCATGAGTAAGTAATTTAATAATTATAGAAATATGTCTATGTTTTTTCATGAAATACTCCTCTTAATTTAGTTCCAAATTCTTTTCTTTTACCTGATAGAATATTTTTGTTAATTGTAGCTAAATATGAAGCTAGAAGTGGTGACAAAAAGAATAAAATAATCCCTCCTAATATGGATATACCCGAAGTCGATCTTAGACTTCTCTGGGCTATAATATCTGATGCTCCATCATTAAATATTGTAAACTGACATACAATAATTACTCCTTGAACCAGTAAAAATAAAGAATACCTTCTGAAATTCTCTTTCATTTTTCTTATCATTTCACCCATTACAACTTCCCCCTAAAATAAATTGAAAAGAGAAATATCCCTCATTATCCATTTCTCTTTTTATGTTCTCAATTATGTTTTAAATCTTGAACTCTGTACAACTCCCCTTATTTGTTGCCTTTACTATTAATTGTGCATCAATTCTCTCTTTTAGCTCTGGTACGTGAGATATTATTCCTACAAGTCTTCCACTTTTTTGAAGATCAATAAGACAGGCTATTGCACTATCCAAGGACTCTGGATCAAGCGTTCCAAATCCTTCATCGATAAACATTGTATCTAGTCTCACTCCTCCGGCATATGACTGTACAACATCTGATAAACCTAATGCCATTGACAATGACGCCTTAAAACTCTCTCCCCCTGAAAGTGTTTTAACATGTCGTCTCTGACCTGTGTAATTATCATACACTTCTAGTTCAAGTCCGCTCTGTTTATTCTTTCTCTGAAGTTCGTCTGTCCTGTATAGTAAATATCTATTTCCTGTCATAATCTTAAACCTTGAATTGGCAGCATGTAAAATATCTTCAAGGAAGGCAGCTAAAACATATCTTTCAAAAGTTATTCTATAAGAGTTTTCACCTCTTGATACCTTTGAAAGATACCCTATAACATTATATTCCTTTTCCTCCCCTTTTATCTCTTCAGAAATACTCTTTATCTCCTGTAGTGCCTTCTCATTATTTGATAATCTTGAGTTTATTTTGCCTCGTTGCTTATCAATTTCATCTCTAAGGTTCTCAAGTTCCAATATTTTAGAGTTAATCTTATCAACATTCTCTTTTTCTAAAGAATCAACATGTTTATTAAGTTCTTCTAACTTTGCATTAGTCTCCTCCATAGTCTTGTTGAATATATCTATACTCTTTTTCAGTTCACTTATTTCAACTTCTGTTAGTTTACTCTTCTCATACTCATCTTTACTTTTGAAATTTTTACTTACAGCCTCTTCAAAACTACTAATCATTTCTTTAATTGATTTTTTAAGCTCTACTATGGATTGTTGTAAAGTCTTCAAACTTCCTTCTTTTGATGATAAAGAATTCTCCAAAACTTTAATCCTGTTTTCATATTCCTTAATATTTTTTTCCCATGATAAAACATAAGCTTCTTTATCCTTTATTCCTCTTGCTAATCTCTCACTTGATTGATATTCTTTTGGAACAGATGATGCTATTTCTTTTAACATTGCTTCACTCTTAGAATGATTTTCTAATACTCTGTCATGTTCTTTAGATAATGATTCTATCTTATCAATTGTATTTTTGTATTCTATTTTTCTATTTTCTATTTCTTTTGTTATTCTTAGAAGCTTCCCTTCTATTTCATCTCTCAATTTGATCTTTCTATTCATATCTTGAAGTTCATTTTTAAGCAATTCTATTGTATTGATTAACTCTACTTTAGACTCTTTGTATTTCATTTCTTTTATATTATCAATACATGCTTTCTCTGATAGCCTTAACTTTAATCTATTAAAGTTTCTTTCTTCCCCTTTATATCTCTCGTCTAAAACTGAGTAATCATTTTTTATGGCATTGTATTTTTCCTTAATAGAATTTATATTTTGATCTAAACTCTGTAAGTTCTCAACACTAATCTGCTCTCCAATATCCTTCATTGGATTAGGATGCTCTTTTGAACCACAAACTGGGCATGGTTCCCCATGGTGTAATTCTTTAGCTAAAATACTTCCCTGTGATTTTATAAATTCATTAAACATATCTTTTTTCTTTAATTCCAATTCAGCAATCCATTTTTCAATGCTCTCTAACTCTCCTGAGTACTGCTTTCTTTCTTTAAATAATTCGAGTAACCCTTCATAAACATCATCATATTCTTTTGATGCTATTGCGATTTCATCAAATATACTCTTCTTATTATTATATGAACCCTTTATCTCACTTAAACTCATAAATTCTTTAGATAATTCTTCTTTTAAACGCTCTTGTTCCTCAGAAGTTTTTAATATCTTTTCTCTTTTATCCCCTTCTTGAATTTTGAGCTTCCTCAATTCTTCAAGTCTACATTTATTATCCTTGAATTCTTTCTTTAATTCTTCAATTTTGTTTACTTTCTCAATATACTTCTTCAATATGATGATATCTTCTTTTTTTCTTTCTATCTCTTCAACCTTATCCTGTGTATTTAATTGAGCATATTCTTTTTCAGCTTCTGAAATTTTTTCAATTAATTCTTTTAATTTTCTATCCTCAAGTTCAATTTTCTTCTTAGTATTATTAATTTCTTCTTCTCTTTTAAGAACATTCATCTCAAGTGGTATTATTTTTTCACAGAGCAGAGCCTTACTCAACTTCTGTTCTTTTGATAAGAAAATTTCCTTTTTACCTATAAACTCATCTTTTTTTCTTTGAAGATCCTTTATATCATCAATAATCTTATTCTTTTGAAGAGCTTTATTTTTCAACTCAATCTCTTTCTTGATTCCCTTGTTTATATTATCAATTTCTTGTTCTTGTTCTTTTAAACTTTGTTTATCTTGAAGTATATATTTTTCCATATCATCTACTATATGTTCAATATTTCTATCTTCACTTTTTAGTATTGTGATAAGTTCTCCATTTGCCTCATTTTCTTCAATTGATATTCTTGAAATTGCACCATCTCTTAATGTTTTTTTATTCTTAATTCTTCCATATATCTCTTTAGCTTTACTATCTAATTTCATTTGAAGTAAACTATATATCCTAGTATCAAATATTTTTCTAAGAACCCTCTCTCTATCTTCACTATCGGAGGTAAGAAGTTTTCTGAATTCTCCCTGTGGTATCATCATTATCTGCCTAAACTGTTCTCCACTAATGCCCATAAGTTCTTCAATTTTGGTATTAACTTTTGCTACTCCTGTTATTATTTTTTTCTCTTCACCATTAAATATTTCTAGAGTTGCTTCAGGCTTACACTCAACAAACCCTTCTCCTCTTTTCTTAGCTCTTTGCTGTCTAGGTATTCTATAAACCCTATACTCGTTTCCTTTTAACTCAAACCAAAGTTCCACCTCTGTCAATTCACTCTCATCAGCAAACTGACTCCTTAAACTCTCAGCACTTCTCTCTGTTATACTGGTTTCACCATACAATGCATATGATATCGCATCGAATATAGTAGTCTTTCCTGCTCCAGTTCTACCTGTTATAAGAAATATACTCTTGTTTCCTAACTTAGTGAAATCTATTTCTTCGTTCCCTCCATAAGGACCGAAAGCATTCATTTTTAATTTTAAGGGTTTCACTACTGCGCCCTCCCTTCTCTTTCAATACTACCAATTGTTTCTTTTAAAATATTTTCCTCTATCTCATCAAGTTCCTGACCAACAATGTTCTCATAAAACTCCTTGAACAATTCATAAGGATTCTTCTTCACAAAATCTTGTCCAGCAGATGTCCTTTCTCCTTCATTGATTCTCTCCAAGGACTCTCGCTCTATTCTGAGCACATTAGGATATACTGCTCTAAGTTTCCCTATAGCATCAACCACTTCTCCTTTATCAGTAAGGATTGCCATTATGTAATCTTCATTGTTCCCATCCTTATATATATTCTTTGAGGTCAACTGTTCTAGTTCCCCTTTAATCTTTCTCATATCTCTCTTTACCTGTATAGGTTCTAATTGAATATCACACCCATCAACCCCTATATTCACAACAGCAAAGCTCTTTTTTTGGTTATACTCTGAGAATGAATATTTCATAAGGGACCCTGCATATCTAATATGATTATATTTCACCTTCTGTGGTTTATGTATATGTCCTAAAGCAACATAATCAAACTCCTTAAAGTAGTCCACTGATACAATATCGCTTCCACCAATGGATAGAGGTCTCTCTGATTCACTGGTTTCAACTTCAACCCCTCCCCCTAAATAAGCATGAGTAATTAATACATTTCGTTCATTTTCCTTAATATTTAATTTTATTTTATTCAATACTTCTTTATAAGCATCATCATGAGTCTTTATATCCTCATTCTTTAATTTTTCTCTAATAATAGCAGGTTCAAGATATGGGATTAAATAAAAGTTGACCTTTCCATATTCATCTTCAAAAACTATAGGCTCAATATCTTCCTTTAGTTCTCCACAAATATATAAACCTTTTTTCTCTAGAATCTTACTTCCAAATGCCAATCTATCTGGACTATCATGATTCCCAGCAATAGCCATAACCTTTATCCCTAAGTCAATTAATACAGTACTCAAAAATTCATCTAATAATTCCACCGCTTCAACTGGAGGAATAGACCTATCATAAACATCTCCAGCAATGATTAATACATCTGGTTTTTCTTCTTTTAAAAACTCAATGAATTTATCCAAAACATATCGTTGTTCTTCTGTCATATGAATACCATGAACTAACTTCCCTATATGCCAATCTCCTGTGTGTACAATTTTCATCTATTTCACCTCGAATTACCAAAATTTTGTTAAATCATTACTTTACCATAAATTATATCATAAAAAAAATGTATATACCTCACCTAAGGCATATACATTTATATAATCTCTATTTCCATTTAACATTAAATACATCTAAATAATCTTGTAGCTCATATCCTTTAACATAAATATCAGGTCGAACCTTATCTTCCATTATGTTTTTCTCTTTAACATTCCAATAAAGCGAAACTACATAAATACAAAATCCCATATCTTTATTATCATAAACACTTTGCCCTACACCTTTTCCAAATGTATCTCTTCCTATTATCTCCACATTATTTAGATATGATTTTAAAGATAATGCTAATAACTCTGCTGAACTAGCAGTATACTCGTCCACCAAAATCTTAATTTCCTTAAAATTAACATTATCATTATCACAGTAGTATGAATCTGTACTGCCATCCCTATATATGAGATTACTAGCAACATCTCCTGAAAGGAATTGATTTATAATATTATTTGCACATTCTATTATTCCCCCACCGTTTTCTCTTAAATCTATTATCAATCTTTTTTCTTCTTTGTTCTCAATCTTGTCTAAACCTTCAATAAACAAGTTATCACTATTCATATCAAACCCATTTATTCTAACAAATGTATTATTATCATCTAACTCTTTAAACCATACTGATTTATATTCTTCTTCATCAAATGCTCTGTAATCTTCTCCAGATATCATATATGTAAAGATATCATCCTCTTTTTTTATCTCTTGAAGGAAGTCATTAATTGTATTAATATCACCTTTTCTTCCCTTATATCTTTCTGATATTTCTGCTATATCAGTTTCATTTATATATAGATAATTATCTTCAAAAAACTCTATAACCTGATTCATAACTGAGTTTTCTCTTCTGTCTATTACCTCTAATATGCCATATGCTTCTTCATCCTCATAATCTTTTTCTAATAATATATTAGCATATTTTCTAGCCTCTACATACTCCTGATTAATCATATATTCGTATATAAGTTTTTTTAGAGAATATGTCCCATTCTCTTCATTTTGAGAAAGTTCTTTAAATATACTTATTGCATTATCGCTCTCATTTAATGCCGAATATGCTAATCCTCTATAAAGCTTAAACTCATCCGCTTCCTTGAATTGATTATCCAATTTATCATAAGCATTCAGTAACTTTCTATACCTCTTTGAATAATATAAATTTGAAATCAAACCTTCAGCGGCTTCATAATCTGAGGAATCTTCATTAATTGCATTAGAATATTCTTCTGTAGCTTTTATATACATTTTCATAAATTGATATAAAGCACCATAACAGTTATAAACTTTAACATCTCTATCAAATACACTGTCAAGCTCACTTAAATATTCTTTTGCAAGTTCATATTCTTCTAACTTCATTGCAGAATAAGCTAAACATAGATAAATATTTTTATTATCATTCTTGAAATCATCATATACCTCACAAAATAATTTCTTAGCCATTCTATATTTTTCAATATTATAATATCTAACCCCAAGTTCATACACAGCATCTTTGTTATCCTTATATATTTCATAATACTCTCTGTAGAAATTCAATAATTCATCCAAACTATTCTTAGCGAAATATAAGTCATCGATGGCAAGGTTGTGTATATAATCATCACTATGCTCATCTTTAATTATTTCTGCATACTTCTTAGCTTCAGAATAGTTTTCTAATGCAACTGAGATGTTGAATAACTCAAATATATAATCTATATCTTTTGGGTTAATCTTATATGCCTTCTCAATTGCTTTTTTTGACTCTTCATATTCCCCTAATCTTAAATAAATTAATCCTTTACAATAATAGGCATATGGTGTTTTTGAGTCCAGTTCTATAGCTTTATTAGCACATTCAAGAGCTTCTTCAGTTCTACCTAAACTATACAGAGCATTCCCTTTATTTGTGTATACATCACTTGTTTTCATTCCCAATTCTAAAGCTTTATTTGTATTATATAACGCCTTTTCATACTCACCTATATTATAATAAGATAATGATAAATAATTGTACGTATCGGCTACTCCATCATTATACTCAATAGCCTTATTCAGTTTTTTAATAGCGTCTTCATGTTTTCCTTGATTGTTTAATGAATCTGCTTCTTCTAACAGTTCATTTATCTTTTTCATATCACCTGAATTTATTTTATTTGAACTATTTTTTGAAGGATTATTATTTTCAATGTTATAACATCCAGTTAAACCTACCAAGAATATTGTTAGTAGCATATATGCTGCTATATGTTTTAAAGTCATAAAATTAATCTTATTAACATTAATCGCTACCACCTCCCTATTTTGACATTTTATCACATCTTTCTTCTAATTTATATGTTTTTCCACTAAATACTTAAAAATTTTAAAATAATTATCATATATAATGCAGAAACTATATGTATTATATATGCGAGGTGATATTTTGAGTAAAAGAACTTATGAGATTACTATAAACGAAGGAAGTGCACCGAATAAAAAAATTGTATTTGATTGTGAATATGACTGTTCTGACGAAATGAATAACAGTCAAGTAATCACCACTGCTGTTGCAAATAGTATTATTCAAACTAAAGATGTTCGTTGGATTCAAGATATAAGAAATGTTACTGATGAAACAGGTGATATTACTAACTAACAGAGATGAGATTTCCTTCTCTCTGTTAGTTTTAAAAAATTTCAAGTATAGCAATTAAATTTTCCATCCTTAGCATTTTACACATTTTTAATTTAATTTTACATTTGTGCGAATATTCAAAATATACTATAATATAAATATACGAAAAATATACAAAAATATATTTTTTTAAGGGAGGATATCATTTTATGGGGAATTTTGTTGATTTAATCGGAAAAATTGCAGATATGGTTTGGGGTATGCCGCTCCTAGTAACGCTATTATTTACTCATATTTTTCTAACTGTAAGATTAAGATTTATTCAGAGACATATCGGCAAAGCCATCAAACTGTCGGTTACAAAAGATGAACTAGCACAAGGTGATGTAAGTCAGTTTAGCGCTTTAGCAACTTCTCTTGCAGCTACTATAGGTACAGGTAACATAGTTGGAGTTGCTACTGCTGTTGCAATTGGTGGTCCTGGAGCAGTCTTTTGGGCTTGGTTAACTGGTGTATTCGGTATTGCTACAAAATATGGTGAAGCGCTGCTTTCTGTAAAATATAGAGTTAAAACTTCCGATGGAACTATGGCTGGTGGTCCTATGTATGTTCTTGAACATGGACTTAAAGAAAAGTATGGTCTTAAAATAACCGGTAAAGTTCTAGGTGTTTTATTTGCTTTATTTACAGCTCTTGCAGCTTTGGGTATAGGTTGTATGGCTCAAGCTAACTCAGCAACCGGAATGATAAATTCTGTTTTTGGAATCAATGAAAACATTATTGGAATAGTTCTTGCAGCATTAGTTGCTGTTGTTATTCTTGGGGGAATAAAAAATATCGCTAAGGTATGTGATAAGTTAGTTCCTTTCATGGCAATATTCTATATCATTGGTTGTATAATAATACTTACTATGAGTTATAAAACAATTCCTGCTACAATCGCACTTATCGTGAAATCAGCTTTCACTGGTCAAGCTGCTACTGGTGGTTTCGCTGGAGCAACTGTAATGATAGCTGCTAGATATGGTGTTGCTAGAGGATTATTCTCAAACGAATCTGGTCTTGGTAGTGCTCCAATAGTATCTGCTGCTGCTCAAACAAGAAATCCTGTTAGGCAAGCACTAGTTGCTTCAACAGGTACATTTTGGGATACAGTTATCGTTTGTGCTGTTACTGGTATAGTTTTAGTTAACACAGGTGTATGGGATAGAGGATTAGAAGGCGGAGAACTTACTAATGCTGCTTTTGGTACATTCGGTGTTATTGGTAAGGTAATATTAACAGTTGCATTAATAACCTTCGTTTTCTCTACAATTCTCGGTTGGTCATATTATGCTGACAAAGCTATTGAATATTTAGCAGGTAAGAAAGTTGCTTTCCTTTACAAATTATGTTTCATCGTATTTGTTTATTTCGGATCTATATGGTCTTTAGATATAGTATGGAAACTATCTGATATAGCTAATGGACTTATGGCAATCCCTAACTTGATCTCATTATTATTAATGAGTGGAGTTATAGTTTCTGAAACAAGAAAATATCTATGGGAAGATAACCTTGATGCAATAAGCGATGGATATATTGAAGTCAAAAAATAACATAAACTGAGCATCCATATAGGTTGCTCAGTTTTTTATTCAAATGATATTTTCTAAATTTATCTTAATTTTTCTTGCATATTTGGTAATTCTATCTTTTGTGTTTGTCCTTGACTTTTCACACTATTTTTAATTCTAGCTGCTTGTGGTCCTACACGTTCTTGATGGGTGGCATTATCAAGACCTTGTATAGGTTTCCAATCTTTTCTAGGTGGATTTGGTTCATCCTTTTTAACAATAGAAGCTAATGATCCTTTTTGTACCATAAAAAAAATTCCCTCCTCTTTTACTTGATATATTTATTATTGTCTTTTATGGCGTAATAATTCTTGGTAAATTTCTACTTCTAGAAGATTACATACACCCTTTTACCATTTCACATAAAAAGGAATAAAAATCTTCTAATCCACTTAAATTCTCAAAAGCTCCTTGAGCCATGCTATCTCTTCCTCCACCTTTACCTTTAAACTTTTTGATATTTTCTTTAAAAACCTTTCCACAACTTATCTTCGTTTCACTATTATTAATAAATAATATTTTTTTATCAATTTCTGAAGCTAGAACAAGTATATACTTCTTTTCACTTAAAACTTCCCCAATAGCTCTAATTTCTTCAAATGATTCTTCTTTATAACTTTTAGATATAAACTCACTATCCGCATAATTTATTAACTTTAAAACTTCTTCTTTAACTAATTTATTTTTAAAATCATTTAACTGTTTTTTTAAATTATTTAGTTGCTCTTGCTGATTATCTATAGACTTAAGTAAGTTATATTCATCAGTTGAAAAGTATTTGTTTAATGTATTTATTACATTATGCTTATGTTGATAATCTTTATACGCCCTATTCCCACACTTTAAATATAATCTACTCATACCTTTATATTTTTCTACTTTAAGTATTTTTACTATACCTATTTCTCCTGTTCTTGACACATGCGTTCCACAACAAGGACAACAATCTATATCATCAACTTCAACAATTCTTATATCTCCATCTACATGAAACTTTTTTCTTGCATTAACTTTTTCCATATCTTCGTTATCTGCAATATATGTTTTAAAAGGAACATTCTTGTATATTGCCTTATTAACCTCTTCTTCTATTGTATTTATCATATCATCTGTAAAAGGATGAAGATCAATATCCATGGTTATATAATCCTCACCTAAATGGAAGCCTTTATTATTTCCTTTAAATAACTTGTATATAATACCTGATACAATATGTTCTCCTGAGTGCTGCTGCATGAAATCAAATCTTCTTTCAAAGTCCACAGTACATAATGCATTTCCACACTCTAACACTCCATCTACTTCATGATAAATTACATTATCTTTTTCAAAAACATACTTGACTCTAACTCCGTTTATATATCCTGTATCTGAAGGTTGCCCTCCGCCTTCCGGATAAAAGGGAGTTCTATTTAAAACTGCTAACACCTTATTTTCTTCTTTTACCACCTGAACTATTTGACCCTCACATTCCTTTAAGTAAGAATCTTTATAATAAAGCTTTTCTGTCATATCATACACTCCTATTCACTAACATATGGCTTGTAAAATTATATGTAAATTATAACATATAATTTTACTTTCATTCAAAAACACCTCTTTTTATTAATTATCATTTTCCAAATATATTATAATTTTAATCTTTTGATCTATGATTATTAATTAAACATTCATATCCCTAAGATAATAACAATACACTAATAAGTGAATAGTATTTCTATATCGAGAGGATTCTCAGAAAATGAAAATTAATTTTAACTATTATAAAAGACCTATTCAATATGTTGAAGGATATATTCTAAAAAGCAAATTTTATAAATGCAACTATATAAGATTCAAAACTCTTTATAATAGACCTGCTTTAGGTACAGAAACTGTGGAATTATATAATTTCAATCCAAAATCAAAGGTAAAAGCATCTGTTTTAATACTGCATGGATTGGGTAGTAGAAATATAAAATTTCTATTGTGGATGGGAACTCATCTAGCATCAGCAGGAGTTAATTCAACTATTGTGATACTTCCTGGTAACTATACTCGTGTGGAACATAAGTCTGTGAGTGGGAGAAGTTATTTATGGCCTGAAATTAAGGTTATGTATAGATTTTGGGAACACGCCGTTGTTGACATACTTTCAACAATTGATTTGCTAGTTCAGCTCGAACTGTGGAAAAAAAACAATTGTGTCTTAGGGTATTGTCTTGGAGGTATGCTCGCTTCCATCGCTTCTTCCATAGATACTAGGATTAACGAAACAATTTTTATGGCTACTGGTGGACATATTCCTAAAATACTTTATAAATCAAAAGCAACAAAATTTGCAAGAAAACTTTTTGAGGACGGTTTGAAGACCCCTTATTATCTACATGATAAAGACAGATTATTTAAAACCTACAATGAACAATTCCCTTTAGTAAAACAAATGTCTCTAAAAGACCTTATCAGTAATGATGATATTCATCCTCTATTTAAAATAGATCCAATATCCTATGCACACCTACTAAATAAACAAAAAATAACCTCTATCAATGCTTTATTTGATGAAACCTTACCTTTAACCAGCAGACTATTACTCTCTCAACAAATGGGTGGATCTAATAAATATACCATTCCAATTACCCATACTGGATGGCTACCCTTTGAATATTTTTTAGCAAAATATATTTTATTAAAATTAAATATAAATGATTTAAAATCTAAAAAAGTACTCCTCAAAAAAATACACTTTGAAGTTCCATTTCTAGATTATTTATTTGATATTAAACCTAAAGAAAAATAACTTGATATATATGTTCATTTTTTATTTTTCATTCCTAGATAAAATAAAATCATAGTCAATGCAAATTAGAATAAAAAAATATTGATATTTCTCAAAGAGAAATATCAATATTTTTTTATTCTGAGTTATATTTTTATAATTCTACATTTTTATTAGTTTTTTGTTTGGTTCCTTTATCCCTAACTTCTGGTACTGGTTCTACTTCATTTTTTACATGCCCTTGATATCTTCTTTTCTCGTAAGAATGTTGTTGTCCTTTCTTTGCCATAAAAATTTCCTCCTCTTTAGTTTATATATCTATTATTCTCTTTAAAAATTTTATGATTCTAGGAAAATTTGTACTTTTCTATTTTCTATTGAATTATTACATAATTAAATGAATTCTGAAGTTCTTTCTGGTGGTGAAAAACAAAGACTAGCTCTAGCCAGAGTTCTTCTTTTAGAACCTGAAGTTCTTTTATTACTGGACAAATATTATCTGAAACCTCTCCAGTAACAGCTAATGAATATCAAATAGCAATTATGCTAATATTTTAGGTAGTGTTTCATTAACTGTTATTTTATTTGTTCAATTAGGGTATAAAACATTTTTTTAATAATGAAGACCAATTAGATATTTAGAATTGTGAGTTGAGAATTGAGAATCATTCATTCTCAGCTCTCCACTTTCAACTTCTTTTTACTTTATAAACGGTCCTACTATTGATAAGATATTATCATCATTTTTCCCACTCTTCAATTCAATGTTTACTGCTTCTTTAATTACAGTATTCTTTAAGAATGGTACTAGCGTATCTATTACTCTGTAATTTCTTTCCTCATGATCTAGCATTTCATAAAATATTTCTTCACATTTACCCGAACTCAGAAACGGAACTATTTCATCAAGCATATCTTCAAAATTCTCATCCTCAACTATATTATCAACTAAATCATCAATCTTATCTCTACTTAAAAAAGGACATAACATTGTTAATATCTCAATATCAACCTCTTCTTTATTTATACAATTGTCTATAATCTTACCTAATGTTTCTCTCTTTATAAAGGGTACTAATGCCTCTAGAACTTTTATATTCATTTGATTTTCCATCATACCATTTATTATCTCATCCATTTTACTTCTTCTTATAAATGGTGCAATTGATGCCAGCAATTCAAAATCAATTTTTTCTTTATCTATTGCTTTATCAAGAATATGTCCCATCTTTTCTTTGCTAACAAAAGGAGCTATTCCTTCTATCATTTGAATATTTACTTCATTTTCCAAAGCCATATCTACCAATTCATCTATTTTTTCTCTACTAAGAAATGGACACAATCCCATAAGTATATTAAAATCTACTTCTTCCTTATTAATAGCACTATCAACTATACTATCGATTTTATCTTTTCCTAAAAAAGGCGCTAGAGCCATAATATTATTTATGTCCATTCCATCTGTTACTATATCTACACCTTTTTCTGCTGATTTCCTATCTAGATATGGCGCTATCACAACAAGGTCATTACTATTTAACGCATTTATCTTCTTAAACTTTTCCATGATATTTTTTCTCATAACTTCTTTCTGTTCTTTAAATCTAGATTTTTCTTCTTTAAATTTAGATTTAATCAAGGTTCTTCTAGAATCAATATCTGCAAATGACTTCTTAATATCATTTGTAGATTTCATGATATCCTCTCCAAAACCATCTCTAAAACTTTGTTCAAAATCTTTTCCAAAGTCCTCTCCAAAATCTTTTCCAAAGTCTTTCTCCATCTTCTTAACACACTCTATCATTTCATCTACGCATTTTTTTACATTAACGTCTTTTATACTATTATTAATTGTATCTATTGTTTCATTTTTGCTTTCCTTATTTTCTTGATGAATTACTGGCTTACTTTCACCCTTCAATATTTCATCCACTGTAACTTCAAAAATCTCAGCTAACTCTACCAATATTCCTATATCCGGAAGTGAACTTCCATTCTCCCATTTTGATATAGCCTGATGTGTTATATTCAACTTCTCTGCCAACTCTGCTTGAGTTAAATTCTTATTCTTTCTTTGCTCCGAAATATATGCACCAATTTTTCTACTATTCAACATTCAATCACCTCATACCTCTCAAGTTATTAGGATAATTATCTTACTCACAGTATATCACCTCACCCAATATATGGCTATTCACCGCTAGTTGAATTTAAGTATTTCTATTTTGCAACTGGTGGTTGAATTAATTTTATCCATTGATCAGTTATCAATATATACCACTTATACCTATGTATGTTATCATATATGTATGTTTAAATTTGAGGAGGAATAGTTATGAGAGAACAATCAAAAAATTTCTTAGAAAAACTAATTGTTACACCATCTCCATCTGGTAATGAAATAGAGGTACAGAAGTTATGGATGCAATATGTTAAAGATTTTGCTCATAAGATTGAAACTGATGTTGTTGGTAATGTTATGGCATCTGTTAACCCTGATAAACCTTTCAAAGTAATGCTTGCTGGTCACTCTGATGAGATTGCCTTTATGGTTAACCACATAGATAGTGACGGTTATATCTACGTTACTAAAGCTGGTGGTATAAACCCTAAACTAGCGCTTGGTATGAGAGTAAGGGTTTTGGGTAAAAATGGAATCCTTAAGGGAGTAGTTGGTGTTAAAGCAGAACACCAAGGTGGCGCTGGTGATAAAATCAAAGCTAAAGATTTATTTATAGATTGTGGAGCTGCTAACAAAGAAGAGATAACAAAGCACGTTAGCATTGGTGATTACGTAATCTATGATGTTGATTATGAGTATATGCTAAATAATAATTTTGCTGGAAGAGCTCTAGATAACAGAACCGGAGCATTTATTGTTGCTGAGGTTCTTAGAAGAGTTGCTGACAAAGATCCTAATGTTGCAGTTTACGCCGTAAGTACAGTAAATGAAGAAACAAACATGGGTGGAGCTTATTTTGCTGCAAGTCATATAAACCCAACTATGGGTATTGCTTGTGACGTTTCATTTGCGACTGATTACCCTGGAATTGATTCAAGAGAAAGCGGTAATGTGGATCTTGGTAAAGGACCTATTCTTTCTAAAGGTGCCCCAATTAACCATAAAATTAATGCTCTTTTAGAAAAAGCCGCTGAGGATAATGATATTCCTATCCAATATGAACTTACTCCTAGATCAACAGGAACAGATGCCGATAAGATAAGGTTAACAGGTACTGGAGTCCCAGTAGCACTTGTGTCTCTACCTCTTAGATATATGCACTCACCTTCTGAGGTTGTAAACCTTAAAGATATTGAAAATGAAATAGAATTATTAGTTCGGACTATTTTAAGCATGAGTGGAAATGAAAATTTAAAGCCGCTTGAATAATTTCTTATAGAATAACAAAAGCACGCCTTTGGCGTGCTCTATAATCTATAATCTATAATATTTAGTATTCATCATAATATAAATCTTCATCATCATATCCAGTTGTATAGTTTTTAAATGAGCTTTTAGAATTCTTGGTATTTTTAATCCTTTTGTTCTTACCATCTTTTTTATCTTCAGACTGAAGTTTTCTACTTTTTTGTCTTTTTAATTTTTTCTCAAGAAATTCGTCGTAATTAACTATTTGTTCTCTTTGCATGTTACTTTCCCCTTTGATAATTAATACATAGCTATTACATTCTAAACTTTATTATTAGTATTATATTAAGCTACCTTCCATTCTCACATCCCTATACTAGAATTAAATATTTATATCTGAAACACTTATATAAAATATATACCGATTTTAATAAAAAATCAATAATTATTTTTGCTATTAACTGGATATTTTTAGAAATATTAATATTCCACTATCCTTAAAACATTTAACTCCCTATCCAATAATCTGCCCATAATCTCCTACCTTAATCACTTATATATTAATACCTATTTCCTTCACAGCTTTTCTCGTTCTATCCTCAAGCTTTTTCCACCATTTCTAATAAAAAAGGTTGAATTGCTGGATAGGTTAAATTCTCTGGCATACTATCAAACATTTTAACTTCTCCTATCTCTAAATCAGGTAACTTTCCTAACTCTTCAATTTCTGCATAGTATACTCTACCATAATTAATTTCAGAACCCACTTTTTTAACTGAGTAATCACAAACAGCTTCTATATTAAACTTAGTTGCACCTGTTTCTTCTCTTAGTTCTCTTTTTGCTGTATCATTAATCTCTTCATTCATTTCCCTGTGTCCACCTGGAATCTCCCAAGTGGTTCTATCCTTATGTTTAACATACACAAATTCTTTATTGAATTTTGCCACTATCACTGCAAATTTTAGTTCCTCATTTGTAAATTCCCCTAGATTATATACTTTAGTTTCCATAATCTTTCCTCCTTATAACCTTTCACCCAATAATTATAACATTTTCATCAGTACAATATTTACAATATTTATTCTCTGGATTTCTCCCTCCAAAGTCACTTATATCTCTCAATGGCATTCCACAGCTTTCACAAACTCTTTCTTGTATCATATTTTGTCCCCACCTTCTTTTAATAACATACTCATAAAAGTACTACAAATTTCATTTTTCTTGTTCTTGATTACACTACTGTTATCGGATGTATAAATTTCTTTAAGATATAAATAGTAGTTTATTGTTGCAAACAAAAAGGTTAGTGTTGATGTAATATTAACTTCTTTATAATTACCTAAAGCAATACCTTTCTCAATTGCACAATAAAAATAATTTCTTATAATTGTTTCAAAAGAAATAATCTGTCTTTTTAATTGATCAGGAAAAAATTGAAACTCTCTAAATATTACAGAAAAAAATTTTTCTTCTTTCTCTAATAGTGTCAAATATTTCTCCAATAAAACTTCAACTTCATTTTCACTTTCAAATTCACTACGTAATTTATTTGCCATTGTTTTTATTTCATTTTCAAAAACCGTAGATACAAGATTTTCCTTTGTACCAAAATGAAGAAACAAACTTCCATTAGCAATTCCACATGCTTTAGAAATATCTCTAGTAGAAGTTTTGTGAATCCCTTGCTTTGTGAAAATTTCTTTAGCTTTATTGAGTATTAATTTTCTAGTTTTTATCTTTGATTCAGTTTTTTTATTAATAATGACCACCTGCTCATTTTGTTTAGGTATATAATATCATTAAAATAAGTCAAATTCAACATTTTATGAACAATATGGTAAATCTTGATAAAAAAAGATATAGAATGAATAGTAATATTAAACTATTTATTCTATATCTAGAGATACTACAGTTAAGATTTAACTCTTTCTTTTTTTACTAAACTTACTCTATATACCTATTTTACTCTTACAAATACTTTTTGATTTCCTCTGGTGATGGAACTCTCCCCATAATCTTTACTTTTTCATCCACTACAAGGGCAGGAGTTTTCATTACACCATAGGCAACTATATCTTTATAATCAGATACCTTTTCAATTGTCGCTTTAATACCTAATTCCGCTACAGCTCTTCTTGTGTTTTCCTCTAATCTTTTGCAGTTAGCACATCCTGAACCTAAAACTTTAATTATCATTCTTTTACTCCCCCTTTAATTTATATGAAAATATATGAAAATGCATTAAATAAATATCCTATAATTATGATTCCAAGAGATACTACTGTTATAAATAATGCTAATAATTTTGGTTTTACAACCTTGCTAAGCATAACCATTGAAGGTAATGATAATGCAGTTACAGCCATCATAAATGCTAAAACTGTCCCAACTCCAACTCCTTTTCCAAATAATGCCTCTGCAATTGGTATAGTACCAAATATATCAGCATACATTGGAATACCTACTACCGCTGCCAAAATTACAGAGAATGGATTATCACTACCTAGTACCTTCTCTATTGCTTCTTGTGGAATCCAGTTGTGAATTGTGGCTCCAATCCCTACTCCAACTAATATATAAATCCATACTCTTTTAACTATATCCCTTACTTGCCCCTTGGAAAAAGATATACGTTCCTTTCGAGTCATTTCCTCAACTTCTACATCAGTATTCTTTATATCAAGTACATATCCCTGAACATACTTTTCCATATTTAATTTATCAATAATAGTTCCACCTATTACTGCAAGAATTAATCCTACAATTACATAGGCTAATGCAATCTTTATTCCAAAGAAAGACATCAATATTAAGAAGGATGCTAAATCCACTAATGGTGAAGATATAAGGAATGAGAATGTAACCCCTAATGGAAGTCCTGCTGAAGTAAATCCTATAAAAATAGGTATACTTGAACAACTACAAAATGGTGTGACTGTTCCAAGCAACGCTCCAAGTATATTCCCTTTTACACCTTTTATACCTCCAAGGATTTTTTTTGTTTTCTCTGGTGGAAAATAACTTTGTATATATGATATTAGAAAAATCAATACAGACAATAATATAAAAATCTTAATGGTATCGTAAATAAAGAAATGTATACTTCCACCTAATTTTTCATTAACAGGTAACCTAAATACCTTCTCAACAAGCAATCTTACAAGTTCTGAAAGCCATGTCATTTTTAGAACTTGATCATTCAACCAACTAAATAAATATGTTACTTTATCCAAAACTATCGCTTCCTTTCATATTTTAAATTTCTTATGCTTTCCATATAAAATATAAAGCAATCAAAATTAGCATTCCTCCACTAATTTTTTCAATCCGCTCTTGATACTTTGATAAAATTTGTACATTTTTCAATAAATCCGTAAAAGTCCCTACCAATATTAGTGGAATACTTTTTCCTATAGCATAGATAAACATTAATAGCATCCCATAAATCATATTTCCTTTTTCAGCGGAATAAGCAATCATTGATGCAGTTATAGGAAGAGTACATGGTGATGCTGAAATTCCAAAAGGTATTCCAAGTAAAAACGCTCCAGCTATACCGCTCCCTTTTTGGGGTAGAATATTGAATCTTTTATTGTTAAAATCAAATTCAAATATCTTTAGCATCCACAAACCCATAACTAACAAAATAAAAGATATTACATAATTTACAACTTTAACATCTTTGAGAATTGCTCCTATAGCTCCAGCAAATAAACCTAAAGTTGAAAGCATAAAGGCTATTCCTAATGTGAATGCAAGCGAAATGATAAACCCACTTTTTTTTGAGTAATTTTGTTTACCATTAACATATGCAGCCACAAATGTTACTGTTGGAAGGGTGCATGGACTTAATCCACTTATTAATCCAGTACTAAAAACAAAAAATAGTATTGTAATTAAATTAGCATTTACATCAATAGCCATTACTTTACCATCCCATCTATAATTTCTCTAACTTCACCTTCATCAAAGAGTCCTTCAATTACTTTATAAGATTTCCCTGATGAATCCATTAGAAGAATTGATGGTATTTTTGAAATCCTATTTCCCTTTTCAATGCTTTTTAATGCTTCTTCATCTTTTTCATCTAATATTCCTGTGTTAATAAACAATATATTTATTTTACCCTCATATTCACTCATTAGTTCATTTGCTTTTATATTATATTCATCAAAAAACTTCTTGGTAGTTTTACAACAATCAGCATTATAAGAAAAAATAATCATGGATGGTTTATTAGACTTTTTAAAATTTTCATATTGAATATTTAATTTCATTTTATTATGTATTAACATATCTTTTTTATGATATTGAAATATCCCTTTAAATAAAAGCACAACTAAAACTAATATTAAAACACAAATTAAAATCCTAAACTTTTTCTTTTCCAATAAAAAAACCCCCTTATGATATAACCATATTCCTTTAAATATCTATATTAAAAATCAATATTTTTGTATATTATTCTTAAATTTTGAATTCAAAAATAATATATTTAGTCATATGTATATTCATAAGTTTTTTATTTTATTTCATTAGAGTAATCCTTTTAGAAATCATTCTCTAAATCAAGCCTTTACATGTATCAAGATATTTTTCTGCATCTTTTATTTTTTCCATATCAATTGTAAATATTGACTCATCATCTATGTTTTCTATTATTTTTATCAGTATTTCTTTATACATTTTTTCTTCAATACTTAATCTATAAAAAACGAATTTCTCCTGTCGTTCATCTTTTACAAATCCCATATCTCTCAATTTAGTAAGATGTTTTGATATCTTAGGCTGTGATTCCCCCATGACTCCACATATTTCACAAACACAAAGTTTCTTATGATATAGTAAAATCAGTATCCTTAAACGGGTTTCATCAGATAGTATCTTAAAAAAATCGGTTATTCTATCCACTTTATATCCCTTCCTTTCCTTTTGTTACGATATGTTTATATAAACATATACACATATACCCATATGAGTATATGTACATTTTACTTCTTGTTACTTTAGTTGTCAATATGATTTCTATTTAAATTCATATAAATATCAAAGAGGCCTTAGTCCAAAAACTCTTGAAACTAAAGCCACTTATTATGAATTTATTTAATAAGATGCATCTTTCTTTTCTTATAATAAACAGGTTTCAACCCACAAGCCTCAGCCATATCAAGTCCGAGCTTAAAGTTAACTCCAATAGCCCCAGGATAATGTGCATCAGAACCGATAGTTACAGTTTCTCCACCAAGTTCTCTAAATCTCTTATATATCTTCATAAGTTCATCTGCAGAGGTCTTATCCCCTATCCTTCTTGTACTTATCTCCATAGATTTTTCTCTAAGGGAAACTTCCTTAAGTACCTCATCTATTAAAGGTGTATACTCACTAAAATAAAGTTCCTTATCATCATATCTAGAATACCTAGCAATATAATCAATATGAGCCAAAGAATCGATGTATTCGTTCTCTTTAACCCCTCTAATCATTGATTTCAAATATTCCTCATAAGCTTCTCTCTTAGTTTTTCCTACATAAACCTCAGCATCAAAGAACTCAAATTCATGTTTTGAAGCGTAAGGAGCATGTGTTGATCCTAGTATAAAATCAAAATCATAATTATTAACTAACTGAATATTTCTCTCAAGAGCTTCTTCTCTTAATCCTAGTTCTATGCCAAGAAGTAACTTATCACTCCTAAGCTTTGTGTATGCCTCAAAGAACTTCTCAACATTAAAACCACTTCTATTTTTTATATAATCATTTATATCCATATGGTCGGTTATTACTAAACCAATATCAAGCTCTTCTGCTCTTTTTATTGCGTCTATAATCTTCATATCACTATCACCAGAAAAATCTGTGTGCACATGTGAATCAAATATCATTTCCATCCCTCCAAATCTATCTCTATTTTAACCTAATTTCTTCTTAATTACCAAATAAAATTGGCAGTTGGAAAATTTCCAACTGCCTAATGTAATTATAAAATCATCATGTGTATTCATTGTGTATCCTCTATGTCATCAAAGTGTTTTTTTATTCTCTTTTTATTCTTTTTTTATCCCCAATGTGAAGTAAAATTCAACCCCTATGTCAGTATTCCTAACACCATATTTACTTCCATGGATATCTAAAATATTCTTTACAATTGGTAATCCAAGCCCTGTTCCCCCTAAAGCTCTACTTCTGGACTTATCTACTCGATAAAATCTATCCCATATTTTACTCATTTCTTCTTGTGAAATATGTGCACCGCTATTTTCAATATACACATATATTTCATCATCTTTATCTTCTGTTCTAATATTAATACTTCCATTTTCATTTGAGTATCTTAATGCATTACTGTATAAGTTAATAATCACCTGATAAATTTTTCTTTTGTCAGCAAAAACTATTTTTTCATTTACATCAAGATATAAGCTTAATTGTTTTTCCATTTCCTGCTGTTTAAACTTTTTGCATATTTCACTGATTACTTCTTTAATCTCAAACTCACTCTTTGAAGGTTTATAACCTTTGGCTTCTAACTTAGATAACTCCAGCATCTCTCTTACCATATCATCCATCTTTTCTATTTCATCAATTATTACATCTAAATAATAATCCCTTTTTTTCTCATATATCCCGTCTTTAATTCCCTCTGCAAATCCTTTCATAATTCCTAAAGGAGTTTTCAGTTCATGTGATACACTAGCAACAAACTCTTTCCTTATTTTATCCTGGATTCGCTCTTTTTCAATATCATCAAGTAACTTCTCATTTGCTTCTTTTAATTCTGTCATACTCTTATTAAGATTTGATGATAATATATTTAAACTAGTAGATAAACTTCCAATTTCATCTTTTGATTTAACTTTAGAAGAAACTGAAAAATCTAATTGAGCCATTTTCTTTGCAACACTATCCATTTCTAAAAGAGGCTCTGCAATTATTTTAGAATAAATAAAAGAAATTAATATTATAAATACTACAGCTAATAAGAATAAGTATATATAATACTGCATCATTACATCTACAGCTTCTCCAATAGGTTGTAGTGATGTCATAGCAAAAATTGTTTCTATGCTTCCATCTGATTTATTAATAAGCTTCTTGAAAATAATACTTTTTACCCCTGTATCACTATTCACGTATGAGTTTGTTGCTATTTTTTCTTCAGATAATATTTCTTCTTTTAAATATATTCCATCTATATAGCTATAGATCTCTCCAATTAGATTGTTAACCCTATTATCAAAATAAAATGCATCATCAATAGAGCTATTGTTTATATAAACTATCTTTCCATTTATACTTTTAATTGGGATCTCTCCTGTATAATCCCCCATATCAATATTTTGAACTCCACCTTCATCATCAAAAGAATAACTCATATCACCTTTTTCAATAAGATATGGCTCGATGTAAATATCGTCTTCTCCCAAATAAATACCCTCTACATATATTTCATCACCTAATTTTGGTTCAAATCCTTGAAATCCTTCATTAAACATAACTGCGTCTAAATACACTTTAAAAAATAAATTATCCTGTGTGTGAATAGTAATATTATACGGTTCATGCTCATTTAAATATTTAGGTTCTCCAGCTTCATTCATAATGACTATTGGAACATTATTTTTTTCTGTAAATTCGTTGATTTTATTAATTGTTTGTTTTTTACTCCATCCACCTTGCAAATAATCATCAGCAAATTTCCCAATATTTTTTTCTGTAGTACTAACCTTTGTCTTTAAGTATATTTCATCGAAAAATATTCGCTGAAATCCCATTATAATTATTAAAAATACCATAAAAAGAGCGGAAGTAATAAAAAATAACTTAAAAACTATGCTTTTACCTTTCATTTACTCACCTCAAATTTATATCCAACTCTTATAATTGTTTTAATATGTTCAGCTTGGTCCCCTAGTTTTTTTCTTAGCTTCTTTATATGAGTATCTACAACCCTTGCATCTCCGAAATAATCGTACCCCCAAACACTATTTAAAATAGAATCTCTTGATAAGACAATCCCTTTATTCTCTACCAAGTAAAGTAATAAACTGTATTCCTTGGGTGATAAATCAAGTTCTTCTTCATTAACTTTCACTTTATAGGCCTGTTTATTAATTTCAATTCCATTTATCCTTATATTGCCATTTTTTCCTGTATTACCATCAATTCTTTTAAATAAAGTTTTAGCTCTTGCCACTAATACCTTAGGACTAAATGGTTTTGTAACATACTCGTCAGCACCTAATTCAAATCCCAAGAGCTTATCATCTTCATCACTTCTAGCTGTCAAAATGATAATTGGAACATCAGATTTATTTCTAATTCTCTTACATACTTCCCACCCATCTAATTGTGGCATCATAATATCTAATATTATTAAATCTACTTTGTTTAAATCAAAAACCTCTATAGCTTCTTTTCCATTTTCCGCCTCATAAACTTCAAAACCACTGGCTTTAAAATAGTCTGACGTTATTTCTCTTATCCTTGCTTCATCCTCAACAATTAAAACTTTTTTTTCCATATAAACCTCACCATCTATATACTTATTTTTTAACTCTCTCATCATCTTAATAAAGTAAAACAGTCTCTTGTTTATTATCGCATTTTATTGTGTTTTCCTTGTGTACTTTTTTATTGATGTATGCTTTTACTGATGAAAAACTATAATTTGTTATTCTAATTGAGTAAATCTTAATTTCACCAAGATAGGCCTCTATTTGTATATGTAATAGAAACTACTTTATCTATAGATAAATCAAATTGGAAGTATTGAAGGATATCATATACTATATAAATGTAATAAAAAAGTATTATTTTTAATGTTGATAAGGAAATCGGAGGCAACCATTATGATGAAAAGAAAAATTGCTTTACTTTTAGTCGCTGCAGCAATGATAGGGAATATCACTTTTACTGCTTGTGGTAATAAAGCAAATACAAATACAACAGATAAAAAGATTGAAGCATCAGATAAGAATGAAGAGAGTCAAATAAATGAAATTTCAACTGAAGAGTTAAAGAAAAAAATAACTGAAGATAATGTAGTTGTTGTAGATACAAGAGATGAAGCTTCGTACTTAGGATGGATTCTTGATGGTGAAGAAAGAGGCGGACATATAGAAGGTGCTGTTGATTTTCCTACTTCATGGTTAGATAAAATTAAAGTTGAAGATATTGAAAAATCACTCCAAGATAAAGGAATTACTAAAGATAAAGAAGTAATAATTTATGATGTTGATGGAACCGAAAAATCAAAACTTGCAGATAAACTTTTAACTTTAGGATATAAAAATATAACAGTTTACACTGAAGGAATTAAATCTTGGGCACAAGATAAAGCACTTCCAATGGACAAACTATCAAGATACGAGAAACTTGTTCATCCTCAATGGGTTAATGCATTAGTTAATGGAGAAAAACCTGAAACATTTGAGAATGAAAAGTACATTATAGTTGAAGTAAGCTGGGGAGATGGTAAAGACTATAAAAAAGCTCACATACCAGGAGCTATTCATCTTGATACAGGATTAATTGAAGAAGAACCATGGTGGAATATAGTTTCAGATGAAAAAATAGAAACTGTTTTAACCGCTCTTGGAGTAGATAAGGATACAACAGTTATATTATATGGAGCAGACTCAACCGCCGCTGCGCGTGCTGCTTCAGTTATGATGTATGCCGGTGTAGAAGATGTTAGACTTATGAATGGTGGATTCGCAGCTTGGACAGAAGCTGGATTTAAAACTGAAGAAGGAAATATTGAACCTACTGCAGTTGAGAGTTTTGGAGCTAAAGTACCAGTACATCCTGAGTATGTAATTAATACAAATGAAGCGAAAGAAATACTTGCAGATGAAAATGCAGAGCTTGTATCAGTAAGAAGTTGGGCTGAATATATAGGTGAAACAAGTGGCTATACTTATATTGAACCTAAAGGACGTATAAAAGGAGCTGTTTGGGGTCACGCAGGATCAGATCCATATCACATGGAGCATTTTAGAAACATAGACAATACAATGAGAAACTATCATGAAATAGAAGCTTTTTGGAAGGACTGGGGAATAACTGCTGATAAGAAGGTATCATATTTCTGCGGTACAGGATGGAGAGCTAGTGAAACTTTCTTCTATGCTTATCTTATGGGATGGGATAATATATCAGTTTACGATGGTGGATGGTACGAATGGAGTGGAGATACATCTAATCCGATACAAACAGGAGAACCAGATAAAAAATAAATATATACAATAAAAATGTACGGGATAACCGTGCATTTTTATTGTATAATGGTAAATGCGTTGAGAATAAACATATAAATGCAACTAAATCTTTTTAATTCTATGGAAGGAAGTGAATATATTGAAAAAAAGATCAGTGGGAACTATAGTTTTCGGATGGATAGTGCCCCTATTTAGCTACATATTATTTTTTATGAGTATATATCTTATTAGGTTAGTAGATGATCGAATGGGACTTCAAAGAGATCTATTTGTGAGGAATAAAAAACTTTTTACTTCTGTTCTCTCGCCAGAGTTAGTTATTATATATAAAATACTACTTATTATAGGTGTTTTGATTTCTATATATTTTATATTTAAAGTAAATAAAGAAAATAGATCAACAATGTTTGGAAGTAAAACACCTTCTTTTAAAGCCTACTATTATGGGATTTTTTCAATATTAGCATCAATAGCAGCATTTATAATGCTATTTTTCCTAGAAAGAATTGATACACTTGCCATTCCATGGATTGTGATTTCATTGCTTATTGCTGCTATTGTTCAATACCTTAGACTAATACAGTATATACTTGTTAATAAAAGGTAGTATAACTTTAAAAATACAAAAAGAAACAGGCACTTGGTGTTACTTCCAAGCACCTGTTTCTTTTTAAGCTTGTTGAATCCTACATCCTGTTTTATAATCAAATTCATCTTTAATCTTTTTAAACTCATTTTCATCAATTTCATTGGAAGTCTTTAAAGTTACTTCCAATGTGGATGGATTGAAAGAAGGATTCTTCTTCAAGCTTACATTAGCCTCATTACAAAGTCTTACAGCAAGATTTATTATTTCATTTTGGTTTACTGATTTACCAATAGCAAAACTCCATCCAGTTTCTTCTGCCAATTCTTCAATTTTATTCTTATATTTAGCACCAATTATTGGAGAAATAAAACTAAGCTCTATATATTTTCCATTAGAATTAGTTTTTATCCCTTTTTTATATGGTTTGAATTCTTCATAATAAAACTTTTGTTCAATAATTTCAAAAGTTTTATTCTGTTCTAACTTCTCTTTTTCCTTATTTACTTGAAAGTAACTCTCATCATTTTTATTCAAAACATTCTCTTCTATGTTTTGTCCTTTTATTTGCAACTTAAGTCCTGTTTCATTTTTAAACTCTTCAATTTCTCCAGTTATTTTATAATCTGAGTTAAGAGTAACTAAAACCATATTTTCTCCATGGTGATATGAAATCTTTTTAATGTCTCCATCTTTGAACAATTGTCGTATTACAACCTCTGCTGCATTGATATTAGTTTGCTCATTTATTTCTATACTCCAATTAGTTTCTTCTTCAAACTCCACCATTTTTTTATTTATTGAAGTATCTATAGCTCTAGGGAAATCAAAATTTAAAATAACTTTCTTTTGACCTAACATATAACTTGCCTTTTTATAATTATACTCATTAAAATATTTTTCCACAAACTCACCTAATTCATTTTGTTTTAGTTCCTTAGGCTTTAAATCTTCTTTCACATCCTCGATGTTTCTAGCTTTGAAAAGAAATAACCTTCGTACATCACTCTCAAAATAAGGAGTCTCTATTACTATTTTTTGAATATTATCTACCTCTTCTTTTTCAAAAATATCTTTTCCATACCAGATATAGGCTAATTCTTCAACAGTAAACATTTTATCTAAGTATTTTTCTCTAACAAATTTGTGAAGCTTTTCAATATTATTTTCATTGTCACTTAATTTTTCTCTTTCACTCATAAAGTGACCAATATTTTTATTAAATTGTTTTCTTGGATTATAAATTTCTAGATTAAAGCTTTCTCCTGATTTAGGCGTATAAATTTTTTTTCTTATTTCAAGGTTCAATTCTTCTGAAAAATCTTTTATTATCTTCTCATCTCCATGTACTAGGAAGATGTGTTTAGGCATAAGTCGTGAGATAAGGGCTTTAATTTCTCCTTTATCTCCATGTGCGGAAAGTCCAACCTTTTCTATCTTACACTTTACAGGAATAATCTTATTATTTATCTCAAGAACCCTATCTTTAGGCTCTTTCTCTAGAAGATTTAATAGTTTCCTTCCTGGTGCTTCCTCATCTTGATATCCCGTTATTACTATATATCCATTCTCCATTGTTGCAATTTTTTCTGCATAGTATTGGCTTGGGCCACCTGTCAACATTCCTGAACTTGCGATAATAATGCTACTTTCTTTGCTTTCTAATACTTTCTGTCGTTCCTCTTTATTAGTTACAGGTATTATGTTCTCATCATAAAAAGGCTCAATACCTCTCAATACTTTTTTACCTAAGCTATTCTTTAAGTATGTAGGATTACGTTTATACATTCTGTTAATATCTTTAATCATACCATCTACATAAATATTAGCTTTTTTTAGTTTTTTAGCGTTCATTGCTTTCTTTAATATAAGTATAACTTCCTGTGCTCTACCTAATGCAAAAGCAGGTATTATCATTTTACCTTTTTTATCTATGCATTCATTAACAATATCTAATAGTCTTGCTTCTTCAACTTCTCTATTTGAATGAAGTTTATCTCCATATGTAGTTTCAAATATACCTATATCTGGCCTTAACTTAGGAACCTTTGCTCCTTCTACTGATTTTTGAGAAAAAATAGAGAAATCACCTGAATAGAATACTGCACCTTCTTTGCCTTTTAAATAAACACAGCTCGCTCCTGCAATATGCCCTGCGTTATAAAAAGTTAACCTTATATCTTCTAAAATTTCAAACTCAACTTCATAGTTTATTGTAAATATTCTATTTAACATATTTTCCACATCTATCTCTGCATAAAGAGGGATTTCAGCTTCTCTGTTGTTCATGATTTTCAAGCTATCATAAAGCAATACTCTAACCAAATCCTTAGTCATATTATTCATATAAATTCTAGCGTTGGGGTATTCCTTGCTTATTATAGGCAATGTTCCAATATGATCTAGATGTGCATGACTTATAATTATTCCATCTACCCCACCTTGTTCTTGAATGCTTCTAAAATCAGGCATAGGATCTTTAGATACGCTTTGGCGTAAGCCCGAATCCATCAATATGTTTTTACCATCTATATTAATTAATATACAACTTGCTCCTACCTCGTAGGCTCCTCCTAAAAAAGAAACTTTCATCTATTTGACCACTCCTGTTTTTATCTTAGCATACTGAAAAATAACACAGTGCATTTAAATCACTATGCTATATCCATACCATATATATTTCCTTACCTTCAACTATAGCTTTGTGCTGTTTATATTCTTTATTTTTGTTAAAATCATATATGACTAGATATCCTTTATCTAATCCTTGAACATCTAAATACTCTACTAACTGTTTAAGTCCTTTTTTATGATACTCTTCACCATACCATATTTTTAGTTCTGCCACATATTTATATCTATTATAAGTTACAACAACATCTAGTCTCTTTTCTTGGGAAATCTGTGCTTCCTTAAAATCAAAACCTATTCCATTAATTATTGGCTTTAAAAAAGCTAAAAACAATAGTCTGCCATAGTCTTTTCCTCGACACTTTTTTTTGCTGTCATATGATTGTATATTACATGTTCAAATACTTTATTATTTACTATACATTTGTTATTGTCATTTCTTATTATTTCAAAAATTTGTGCCAAAGAAATCTTGGGTTCAGTAGAAACATAACCTATATTTTCTCCTAGCAAAATACTTGAATACCCCTTACAAATTATGAAATATAGTTACTAATATTATATCCAATTATTATAGTTCTAACAACCGTAGCTCTACTTGGGATATTGCTATGATTTTTACTATTTCTCAAATAAATTTTACAACTGACAACTTATGTGTTACAATTAAGTTGTCGCAAGTAACAACTTTTATTTTGATAAGAGTTGCTACTTTTTTTATTATTTTAACATAAAAAATGTCTATATAGTTTTACGTGATATTTTGATTATGTCCAATATTTGATTTTTTATAGAAAGCATAAAAAAAATTTGTCTTTACCAAGATATATGCTTATTTTTATACCTAATTTTAGGATTTTTATTTTGAAGAAGGGGGTATTTAGAAATTGATTAAATTTGAAAACGTGAAAAAATCTTTTAAAAACAACGTAGTAATTGAAAATTTAAATTTAGAAATAAAAAAAGGAGAATTTGTTGTACTCATTGGTGAAAGTGGATGTGGAAAAACTACCACAATGAAAATGATTAATAAACTTATAGAGTCTACTGATGGGAAAATATATATAGATGGAAAAGACATCTCCAAAATTAATCCTATTGAACTTCGTAGAAATATTGGTTATGTAATTCAAAAAGTTGGGTTACTTCCTCATATGACTGTAGGGGAAAATATAGAATTAGTTCCTTTACTAAAAAATTGGGATTCAGAAAAAAGAAATAAAAGAGCAAAAGAACTATTAGATTTAGTGGGATTACCCTCTAATGAATACTACCAAAGATATCCTCATGAACTTAGTGGAGGACAGCAACAAAGAATTGGAATTGCTAGAGCTCTTGCTGTTAATCCAGATGTTATTTTGATGGATGAACCTTTTTCAGCACTTGACCCAATTACACGAGAACAGTTGCAGGATGAGATGACTAGATTACAAGAAGAGCTTGGAAAAACTATCGTACTAGTATCTCATGACATGGATGAAGCAATAAAACTTGCAGATAAAATCGCAGTAATGGATAAAGGTAAAGTAATTCAATTCGATTCTCCTGAAGAAATTTTACTTAATCCAGTTAATGAATTTGTAGAAAACTTTGTTGGAAAAGATCGTTTATGGAGACAACCGGAATTATTACTAGCTAAAGATATTATGGTAAAAGATTATTCAAAAACTTTACTAAGCAGAACTCCAGCTCAAGCTATAGAAAAAATGAAAGAGAAAAAATTAGAATTTTTAGTTGTTGTAAATAAGGATTACAATTACGAAGGATATGTTACAAGAAAAGAATTAAGGAATAATGATTCTAAAATGAAAATGAAGGATATAAAAAATACAAGTATTGAGCCTATTCATGAGGACTTAAATATGGTTGAAGTTATTAATATTATGAAGGACAAGCATGTTAAATTTATTCCTGTGGTTAATAAGGAGAATATCCTTAAAGGGGTAATTACAAAAAGCAGTTTGTTAAATGTTATATCCGATTTAATTATTACAGATTAAATGAAAGGTGTTGATATTAATTGAGTTTAGATTATATGTTAAATAATATGGGATTAATTATAGAAAAATTGATTCAACATATGCAAATCACTTTGATTGCTGTGTTATTTGCTGTTGTTGTAGGTGTACCTTTAGGTATTATCGTGTCAAGAAGTGAAAAGGGCGGAAAAATCATTCTAGGAATCGCCAATATATTTCAAACTATTCCTAGTTTAGCTTTGTTCGGATTTATTATACCCTTACCTTTAATAGGTGGAATAGGTTATAAGCCTGCAGTAATTGTATTATTTTTATATGCCCTTCTTCCTATAATAAAAAACACATATATAGGAATCAATAGTGTGGATGATGCAATTATTGAATCAGCTAGAGGTATGGGGATGACTCCAAGACAGATTTTGTTAATGGTAACTCTTCCTTTAGCTTTCCCTATAATTATGGGAGGAATAAGGGTTGCTACTGTTATAAATATAGGAACTGCAACAATTGCTTCTTTAATAGGTGCTGGTGGTTTAGGAGATTTTATTTTTAGAGGAATATCTATGAGTGATACAGGAATAATTTTAGCCGGCGCTATTCCTACTACAATTTTAGCTTTATCAGTAGATTTTGTACTGGGATTACTAGAAAAGAATTTACCTGTAAGTGCTATAGGGCACATGATTACAAATAAAAAAGCCGTTAAAAAAGTTATAGCTTTTATTCTTATACCTATAATCGCTATTGGTAGCATACTTTATATCAAATCATCCAAATCAGATCAATCAAATAAAGTTATTACAATTGGAACTAAGAATTTTACAGAATCTCGTTTAATGGGACAACTCTTATCAGTATATATCGAAAATAATACCAGTTTAAAAACTAATGTAGTTGAATTAGGTGGAACCTTTCCTTCTTTTAAAGCTGTTGAATCAAAAGATATTGATATGTATGTTGAATATACTGGAACAGGATATGTAACACTGCTTAAAAAGGAAGGTGAAATACCTTCATCTCAAGAGGTATTTGATACTGTAAAGGAAGAATTCAATGATAAATTCGGACTTAGTTGGTTAAATCCTTTAGGCTTTAATAATACTTATACTTTAGCTATCAAAAGAGAAACTGCTGAAAAGTATAATATAAAAACTTTTTCTGATTTAGCGAAATACTCTGATGAATTTGTCCTAGGTGCAACAGCTGAAATTTTAGAACGTCCTGATGGTTTTCCTGGTTTAAAAGAGTTATATAATTTAAACTTCAAGGACATTAAAGCTTTAGATCCAGGGCTTCGTTATAATGCAATTGAGAGCAATCAAGTTCAAGTTATAGATGCTTTTTCTACAGATGGAAAGATACAAGAATTAGATCTTGTGGTGTTAAAGGATGATAAAGAGTATTTCCCTCCTTATTATGCTGCCCCTTTAGTTAATAATAAAACTTTAGAAGAAAATGAAGAAATGAGATCATTATTGGAAGCCTTAGAAAATATCCTTGATGATGAACAGATGCAAAAGTTAAACTATAAAGCTGATGTAAAAAAAGAAGATTTAAAAGCTATAGCTATTGAATTCTTAAAAAGTAGAGATTTAATTAAGTAATTGAATATGATTTATAAACACTATTTTAAAAAGGTACTTGCTCAAAATTCCCAAGTACCTTTTTTTCTTTATAAGTTCACTTTTTTGTTATCTAATATCTTCTATAGCAATTTGGGTAATAATATTGTGTATAATATGGGTAAGGTCTATATGCACGTCTAAATGTCCAAAACAATAATATTGGTAAAAAGAACATAGTATACCTCCTCTTCATCTGCTTTTGAAAACTAATGTAATATATAATACATCTTTATTCATTATATGCAGCATTTGAAAACTTTCCATTATTAATATAATACATGTAGATAGTAAGAAGTTCACAAGTTAAAATTTATTAGCTAAAAACACGATGATAGTATATACTTAATTCATTAATATATACAAAAAAGGGGTTAATTGTAATGTGTGTAAATCTTATAGAATTTATTAAAATGAATGAAACTGAATTTGATCAATTTTGCAAGTTAGAAAAAGAAAGTTATGCTGAAGATCTGTATAAGGTGTTTAATATATCAAAGGAAGAATGCTATACTCAATCATCAAAAACATTCGAAACTTATCTCGCTGACGGAATAAACAGTGAAAATAATTATTTATACAGTATTATTGATACAGAAGGTAATAACCAAATAGGTACCCTCTGGCTTAATGTTAGAGAAAAAAACAATATTAAAGAACTGTTTATAGCTTCTATTAGAATTTTTGATGAGTATCAAGGAAAAGGTTATGGAAAAGCTTCAATGTCATTGATAGATGAAAAAGCTTCTGAACTGAATGCAGATAAAATTACACTTCATGTTTTTGGATATAATAAAACAGCAATTTCATTATACGAAAAAGCTGGTTTTGAACCATTTAGCGTGAATATGGAGAAATATTTGAAATGATATGCAACTAATCTATTCCATATTAACTCATAGAAAAGACTTGTCTTGAGGACAAGTCTTTTCCCATTTATCGGAAATACTCTTTCTTTCTATTCTTATAATAAACCGGCTTTAGTCCACTTATTTCAGCAATTTCCAAAGCTAATTTAAAATTACTCCCAATTGCATCAACATGATGAGCATCTGATCCAATTGTCACTGTGTTACCACCAAGTTCTCTGAATCGCTTATATATCTTTATAAGTTCCTCAGCTGATTTATTATTCCCTATTCTTTTAGTGCTTATCTCCATAGACTTATCTCTTAAAGCAATTTCTCTAAGCGCTTCGTCAATCAAGCTCTTATGTTCATGGTAATAAAGTTCTTTATCATCATATTTTAAGTATCTTGCTATATAATCAATATGAGAGAGAGAGTCTAAGTAATCATTCTCCTTTATCCCTTTAATCATAGACTCAAAATACAGACTATAAGCTTCTTTCTTACTTCTGCATTCACCTCTTTCTGAATCATAGAACTCATAAATATTTTCTATATCATAGGGTGAATGAACTGAACACAATATGAAATCAAAATCTCTATCTTTAATAATCTCAATGTTTCTTTGAACAGCTTCTCTTCTAAGCCCCATCTCTATTCCAAATAACAGCTTGTCCCCTCTGAATTTTGAATACTCCTTATAAAACTTATCAAGATCAACATCACAAAAACTTTCTTCGTAATCATTTATATCCATATGCTCCGTTAAGACCATTCCTATTCCAAGCTCATCTGCCCTTTTTATTGCATCCTTAAGAACCAATTCGCTGTCCCCTGAAAGTATCGTGTGTACGTGTGAATCAAAAATCATATTCTTTTCCTCCAAATAAAAATGTAATTCTTTATTAAATGATCTGATTTAACTTTTTTGCAATTTCATTGATATGGGAATCATCTGTGCCACAGCAACCACCAAAATTGTTGTTCCATCAATTAATTTGCCATCACTTCTAATCATAAAACTAATAATATACGGTAATCCTGTGTTTTCCATTGCCCTTGCCATACCTATAGCTTCCACCAACGCAGGCATAATACCTGCATATAAAAAATCTACTTTAGCTTCTAAAAACAATCTTGCCTGCCACGAATGAAATTCAAATATATGAGATTTTATTATATTTTCATAGAATTATTGCAACAGTTCTCCCTCTCCTACTACCCCAATAACTATCTTCCTTAGTGAATCTACCTATCTTTGGATCAAAATATCCTTAATAAAGTATTAAGTACATGCTCAATGTAAAACATTAAAAAAAGGACACATAAAAAATAGTATTATTTCAATGTGTCCTAATTTCTTTTAATGTAATGTTGATTTTTGTAATTCTTCAACTGTTTCTTTATCTAATCCTGTTGCTTCAATTACTACTTCAAATGACATACCCATTTTAAGCAGCTTTATTGCAACTTCCTTTGCTTTTTTGTCTTCTCCTTTTTCTTCAGCTTTAGTTACTCTCCTCTTAATACTTTCTTCTAAGTTTTTACCTAAATTACTTACCATGTCCTCCACCTCCGTATCAGAAGCTTTATTTAATATTTCTATAATTTCATTTTCCATTTCATCTGAATATCTATTTTTTAATATACCTACTATCCAATTTTTAAATAATTTAATTTGTTCAATTGATGATTTTCTCTTTATTACCCTTCCTATCAACTTTAATCTTTTTATAATCTCTTCATCATCAATGTCTGCTTGATCTAAAGAAAATACTGAACTTATTATACTTGATATTTCAAGTAGTTCATCACTGTTCATTCTATTTATATCATATAATAAATATTTATAGTCTATTATGAAATCTTCAAATAATTCATACCCACTTAGTACTTCCTTGAAACTTCTTGCTGCTGTCCAATTGTTTTTTCCATTATACACTATCATTGGTACAATGGCTGGTAGTCTAAAGTTCTTTCTTTTTAATTCTTTTTTATCTATATTTTTTAATTCATCTCTCCATATTTCACTCATGTACATAAAAAGCTTTATTGGCATTGAGTAATCAACCTTTTATTGGAGTTCTAGAAGTATATAAAATATTATATCTTCTCCATTTATGTTAACCTTATACACAATATCTGCTTCTTCTTCTTTAAAGTCTTCTAATATAAATTCTTTATCCACAAGAACTAAGTTTTCTTCCTTTACTTCATTAACCCAATCTTTTTTACAAAGTCTCTTAAAAATTCTATAAATGTTTTCTTGTGTCTTAATAAAGTTTTATACCCCAAATCATGTTCTGTGATAGGTTTTTCAGTCATTTTATCACTCACTTTCTTAGCTTATTTATACCATATTTCATAAGCTTTAATCCTAATAAAGAAAAAAACATAATAATATAGTTTTAGTACTCTATCTTATTTCCCTGATTCCTATACTAGGACTTATTTTTCATGATAACATTAGCAAGTGGGTAATGACTATAGAAATAATTATTCCTTCCAGTATAAAAAGCATGAATGGACTTTGATGGCAGCCTATCTTGAGTTCATTATTTTCGTTCTGTAGAATGAACATTTCATCTGCAAAAATATAAGGTTTTATACTATAATACACATTACTATTATTTAGATATATTGCAATCAACATAACTATTGGAAGTGTTATCATGAAATATACCTTTCTTATTTTTTTTACTTTACTTAAGAATTGCACAAGTAAAGATATTACTAAATAAAAGATATATATGGCAATAAAAGAAAGCATATTACTAATCATTTACCCATCTATCCTTTCAAGTATTGATTTTAATCAATACTTATTACAAACTATATTACCATCCATTTAAACAAAAGAGTCCATAATCAAATCACTCTGATCACAGACTCTGTTCTTTATCTTTTTAACCGTAATTGTATGGAAGTCACCTATCTTCTACAAGTGGGTGATGGATAATACTATTTTCAGAAGGGTTCGATATCCTTCTGAAGATACTATAGCGTACAGGTATAAAATCATCAGAAAATGTATACACTATACGTATAAATGTTCTTTTATAACTAGATATATAAGGTTGTGATGGGTATACGAATATAGCGAAAACCAAGCTTAGCCTCCATCACGTAAAATATCTAAGGCAACTTAGAATACAACAAAACGGTAACTACCCTAGGTCCTAGGGAAAGTCAAGCCTGTGGAGAACGCATAAGACCTATATGGCGATGTTCTAGGAAACAGGAAAAATTCTAGCACATGATACTAGAAGCCCCCAGTTCTGCGTGAGCAACTGGTGGGAGGGTTCACTATATCAATATTTTCTAAGAAAACAAACTTCACCAATATTTCTTTTATCATTTTATCTTATAGAAGAAACATCAACGTTATATTCCTTAACCTTAAACTAATATCTTATTTTATCTTCACAAAATACACTTTTGTAAAGTTTCTTCTTTCGTAAATATTCAATTTTTCTTTATTTTGAGATCAAACATAAATTTACGAGATCAAACTTAATTGTAAATCTACACTCTCAATTTCATTCAATCCTTCTCCTACTCAACAGTAACTGACTTAGCCAAATTCCTTGGCTTATCAACATCGCATCCTTTTTCAAGTGCCATATAGTATGAGAATAATTGAAGTGGTACAATTGCAACCACTGGTGTTAATAATGGGTGCGTTTTTTGAACATACAAAGCTGAACTAACAGATTTCTCTATTTCCTCATGCCCTTCAGTTGCAAAAGCTAACACCTGAGCACCTCTTGTAGTAACCTCTTTGATGTTACTAACCATCTTATCAAAGATTTTCTCTTGAGTTGCTATAACAACAACTGGTGTCCCCTCTTCTATAAGAGCTATTGGTCCATGCTTTAACTCTCCACCAGCATATGCTTCAGCGTGGATATATGAAAGTTCCTTAAGTTTAAGAGCTCCCTCTAATGCTACTGCATGGTCTACCCCTCTTCCTAAGAAGAACATATCTTTAACATGGTAGTTCTTAGATGCAAACTTTTGGATAACCTCTTTATGCTTTAGAGCATCTTCAACTTTACCTGGAAGTGCTAAAAGTTCTTTCTTGAACTCTTCTCCTTCTTCCTTAGTTATTGTACCTTTAAGCTTAGCAAGGTGTAACGCAAGAATGTCAAGTGCAACCATTTGAGTTACATAAGCTTTAGTTGAAGCTACAGCTATTTCAGGTCCTGCCCATGTATAGAATACATCATCTGCTTCTCTTGCCATTGAGCTTCCAACAACATTTGTAATTACGATAACTCTAGCGCCTGATTTCTTAGCTAATCTAAGTGCTGCTAAAGTATCTGCTGTTTCCCCTGATTGACTCACAACTATCATAAGTGTGTTTTCATCAATCAATGGATCTCTATATCTAAATTCCGATGCAACATCTGTCTCTACAGATATCTTAGCCATCTTCTCAATAACATACTTTCCTACAACTCCTGCATAATACGCAGTACCACAAGCAACAATATAAACTTTATTTACCTTATCAATATCTTCTTTAGTTATCTTGATATTATCAAGTTTAACATCTTCACCTAGAACAATTCTTGAAGCCATTGTATCTCTAAGAGCCTTTGGTTGCTCATGTATCTCTTTAATCATGAAATGCTCATATCCACCTTTTTCAGCAGCTGCTGCATCCCAAGTGATGTGGCTAATCTCTTTATTAATTTGTGTTCCATCTTCGTTAAGAATCTTAACCCCATCATTATCTATAACTGCAAATTCATTATCATCAATATAATAAACATCTCTTGTATATTTCAGTACAGCAGTTACATCTGAAGCTATGAAAGTTTCCCCTTCACCTTTACCAACAATAAGTGGACTATCTTTTCTTACTGCTATCATCTTATCAGGCTCATTCTTACAAAGTACCCCGATAGCATAACTACCTTCCATCTTGTTAGTAGCTTTAACTATAGCTTCAAAAAGATTACCTTTATAGTAGTAATCGATAAGGTTTGGAATAACCTCTGTATCAGTCTCTGATAAGAATTCGTACCCTTTTCCACCTAACCATTCTTTAAGATACATATAATTCTCAATAATACCATTATGAACTATACTTATTGATCCATCTTTGTTAGTGTGAGGGTGGGCATTCAAATCTGATGGTTCTCCATGAGTTGCCCATCTTGTGTGACCAATACCTTTAACCCCAGTCATATCTTCGCTCTCAAGTCTATTCCTTAAATTTTGGATACGCCCCTTACACTTTATTACTTCAATATCTCCATTCTGAAATACTGCTATTCCAGCTGAATCATATCCTCTGTACTCAAGTTTCTCAAGTCCATCAACCAAAATCTCCGCTGCTCTCTCTTTACCAAAATAACCTACAATTCCACACATATTAAATAACGTCCTTTCAATATTTTATTTTTAAGGACACCATAAAAGATTAACTTTTTTAGTACTTCACTGAATTTGTCACCAAAGTCACCTCTGGGATTTGCCAGCTTTATCGACAGTACTTATGCCGTGGGATAATCCTCCGAAAATTCGCTAAATCCCAACCCGCGTCAAGTCAGTATCACACCGACTCCAGGAGCTCTAAATTAACACACTATTTTAAATTTCACCTCCACATTAAAGTTATCTTATATATGAGTCCAAGTTATATTATAAAGCCTTTTATACATCAATGCAATTTGTAAAACAAACCTTTTCAAAATTTTAATATTTTCCATTTCATTTATATTATATGCACACAAATTTATTAAGTGTATAAAGTCTCATCTATTCATAATCAATAGCCAAAAAGACACACCAACAAAATGGTGTGTCTTCTTTCTCTTATACAATTAAAATTTCACGTAAGTGAAATATCCTTCGTTCTCAACTTTCAACTCACCATTCTCAACTTAAAGCACGTACGTGCTTTTCTAAGCCTTTGCTTTTTCTTCTATAAGTTTTACTAGTTCATGAGCATATTTATCGATTTCATTCTGATTCTCCCCTTCTAACATAACCCTAACTAATGGTTCTGTTCCTGAAGGTCTGATTAATACTCTTCCTCTTCCATTCATAGCAGCCTCAATTTTTCTAATTTCTTCCGCTATTTCCTCATCTTTGATATAAATATCCTTCATATTATTTGGAACAGCAGCACCAAGCAATACTTGAGGTAACTCTTTCATTATTGAAGTAAGTTCACTCATTTTAGTACTTTTATTTTTAATAATTGTAGCTAACTGTAACCCTGATAATAATCCGTCCCCAGTAGTATTATGCTCTAGGAATATAATGTGTCCTGATTGTTCTCCACCCAGTCTATATCCTTTGTTTCTCATCTCTTCTAATACATATCTATCTCCAACTTTTGTTTTAACAGATTTTATTCCTAGATTATCAAGTGCAATATCCAGTCCCATATTACTCATAACTGTAACAACCACTGTGTTCTCAAACAGCTTGTTCTTTTCTTTAAGATACTTTGAACATATAGCCAGTATGAAGTCCCCATCAACTAGTTTCCCATTCTCATCTACAGCCATACATCTATCAGCATCTCCATCAAAGGCAAGTCCTAAATCACATTTGTTATTTACTACATATTCCATAAGGTGCTCTGGATGAGTAGAACCACAATCTTTATTTATATTAATCCCATCAGGGTCATTATTAATTACAAGAACCTCTGCTTTTAATTTTCTAAATGCATCAACAGCAGATTTATATGCAGCACCATTTGCACAGTCCAATGCAATCTTTAATCCTTTTAAATCACCATCAATTGTACCAGTTACAAACTCTACGTAATCTTCTATTGCGTCACTTTTTGAAGAACTTTTACCGATATTTTCGCCTATTGGCATCTCTATTCCTTGAAAATCATCTTGAATAAGTTTTTCAATTCTATCTTCTAATTCATCACTTAATTTATATCCATTTCCATTAAAGAATTTTATTCCATTGTCTTCCACTGGATTATGTGATGCTGAAATCATAACTCCTGCATCTGCTTTGTATTTTCTAACCAAATATGCTATAGCTGGTGTAGGTACTACCCCTAAACTTACCACTTCAGCTCCCACGGATAGTATCCCTGCTGTTAAAGCAGCCTCAAGCATATGTCCCGATATTCTTGTATCCATACCAACTATTATTTTTGGTTTATGCGCCCCATCAGTTAAGGTTATTGCCCCTGCCTTTCCAAGTCTAAAAGCCAATTCACATGTAAGTTCTTTGTTTGCTATTCCTCTAACACCATCTGTACCAAATAATCTTCCCATATTTTCTCTCCTTCTATTGTAAACCTCTCATATACCTTGTTATTATCATCAATAAAAACTACTATAATTTTATCACATTCAAACAGTAATCTCCAATTTTATAGGCATAGTATTAATCACATTAATAAATTTCGTATTAAATCGATTTAGATTATACCATACCCAGCTATCAACTAACTAGTTTTTTTATTATGGGTTATATGGTACTAAACTACATATTAGAAAAATATACTATTATGAAACAATTTTGGAGTTAATCCTATTGAATAAAAATATTAATAATAGAACGGAAGAACTTTTTAGTCCCACTGATAGCGAACGTCACAAATTACTTGAAAAACTCCTTACATCAAATGGACGAAAAGAAGATCTACCTTATATATTGGAAGGTTATTCCCATCCTGAAGATATTATAAACATATGTCCTCCTGGTTATGGTAAGGGAAAAAACATATCTATTGCTATCCTTGGTGGTGGAATAAGCGGACTTGTTGCTGCTTTTGAGCTAAGAAAATTAGGGGTTGATGTAACCTTGTATGAAGCAAGTGATAGATATGGTGGAAGAGTATATACCCATTTCTTTGACAAAGAAAAAAGATATGGTGCTGAACTTGGTGCTATGAGAATCCCTCTTGCACACGAATGTGTATGGCATTATTTAAATCTCTTTAAAATAGAAACTCGACCTTTTATTCAAAGAACACCAAACGGATTTACCTATATTAAAGGGATTTGCCTTTGTGGAGATATTGAAGGAAAAGAATCTATAGAAAAAATTTATCCTAAATTTAACTTACAAGAATGGGAGAAAACTCTTCCCTGGTATGAAATGTTAGATTCTGCCTTAGTAACTCCTTTATTATCCTTAACCCCTTCAGAGCGCAAGGAAATTGTACAAATTAAAAAGGAGTATTCTTTTAAATACAACACACTATGTCAATACACTTTACTACAAATGCTGAAAAAAAGTAATTTAAGTGAAGGTGCAATAGACTTAGTTTGTTCTTTCTCTCCATTTTTAAGAACCTTGCAACCTTACAGCTACTCTGAGATTTTACACGATGAATATCCACTACATTTTTCTTATCTTTTTCAGCCAACAAATAATATGATTTCTATTATAGATGCTTTCCTAGAAGCACTTAAATCACCTAATCATACTTCTTACGGTGTTAACCCTAAAAATTTAGGCAATATGTCACTTAAATTATGTACCCCTATTGAAAAAATATATTGGCAAGAAGGAAATACACAGGTAACACTTAGCCATAAGGAAAATAACCAGTTAATCCAAAAAAAATATGATTTTGTTGTGAATACAATCCCTTTTTCAACACTCCGTAATATTGACATGAGTAAGTTAAAATCAAATGTTACAACTCAAGCCATAACAGAAGTTAATTATATGGATTCTATTAAGGTTTATATATTATATAAGCGTAGGTTTTGGGAAGACTTAGGTATAATCGTTGGATATTCTTCAAGTGACTTAAGTAATGCTGATATATATTATCCTAGTGATCATTATTATAGTAAAACAATTAATCCTGAAGAACCCGGTGTCTTATTAGCTTGGTATAATCTGGCCTTAGAAGCATCAAAGCTAACCTCCCTTGACGATAATACAATAATACAATTCATTAACAGAAATGTTGAAAAGATTCACGGCTTACCAGAAGGTTCATTAGATAAGTTTGTTTTAGATTATAAAATCCAACAATGGAGTAAAGTGAAGTGGATAGGTGATGCTTTTTCATTCTTTTATCCTAATCAAAAACGTATTTTTCTTTATGAAATGACTCAACCTGAATACGACAATAAGATGTTCTTTGTAGGAGAGCATGCTTCATTTACACACGCTTGGATGCAAGGTGGTATAAGAAGTGCTTTGGAAGCTTCAAATAAAATCGCTGCATTAATAACTAAAAAGTTCTAATCTTAATTAAATAAAATATAATATTATGAAGCAATTTTGGAGTTAATTCAATTGAGTAAATATAATAATATGAGAAATAATAATATTTCAAATCCTACTGATACTGAGAGATACGAATTACTTGAGAAACTTCTTGCTATGAGAGGAAGAAAAGAAGACCTTCCTGATATAATCGATGCTTTATCTCCACCTGAAGACATAACAAGCATCTGCCCCCCTGGATATGGTAAAGAAAAAAACATAAACGTTGCAATTCTCGGTGGAGGACTAAGCGGACTTTCTGCAGCCTTTGAACTGAGAAAATTAGGTGTTAATGTGACTTTATATGAAGCAAATGACAGATATGGGGGGAGAGTTTATACTCATTATTTTGATAACGAAAAAAAATATAGAGCTGAACTTGGTTCTATGAGATTACCTCTTGCCCATGAATGTGTGTGGCACTATTTAAATCTATTCAAAATACAAACTCGTTCATTTCTTTATAAAAATATAAACGGATTCACCTATATAAAAGGTGTTCGTCTTCGTGGCGATATTCAAGGAAAGGAAGCCATGGAGAAAATTTATCCTTTATTTAACTTAAATGAATGGGAAAAATCTATTCATTGGAATAAAATGTTGGATGATTCATTAGCAAGGCCTTTACTCTCATTAACTTCTTCTGAAAGAAAAGAAATTTTACAAATAAAAAAAGAATATTCTTTTAAATACAACACACTCTGTCAATACACCTTGCGTCAGATGCTCACAAAAGGTTATTTAAGCGAAGGTGCAATAGACTTAGTTTCTTCTTTCTCTCCCTTTATAAGATATTTGCAACCTTATAGCTACTCTGAAACCCTGCACGATGAATATCCCGTAGATTTTTCACAATATCTCGAACCAAATAATGGTATGATTACCTTCGTTGATGCTTTCTTAAAAGCACTTAAGTCAGATAATCATTTTTCTTACGGTGTTAGTGCTGAAAACTTAGGCAATATGTCACTAAAATTAAATACTCCTATTGAAAAGATATCTTGGGATGAAGGTAATAATAAAGTGATTCTTAGTTATAAAGAAAATAACCAATTCATTCATAATAAATTTGATTTTGTTGTAAACACAATACCTTTTACAATACTTCGTAATTTAGATATGAGTACTTTACAATCGAACATAAAAATTCAAGCCATAAAAGAACTTAATTATATAGACTCAGTTAAGGTTTTCATATTATATAAACGAAGATTTTGGGAAGATTTAGGAATAATCACTGGCTCCTCTCTAACTGATTTACCTAATGGAGTAATATATTATCCTAGTGACCATTATTATAGCGGAATAAAAAATCCTGAAGAGCCTGGTGTTCTGTTAGCTTGCTATAATCTAGCTCTTGAAGCAACAAAACTGGCTTCTTTAGGAGAAAATAAGATAATAGAATATATGAATAGAGACCTTGAGAATATTCACGGTTTACCACAAGGCTCATTAGATAAGTATGTTTTAGATTATAAGATTTGTCATTGGAATTCACAAAAGTGGATAGGCGGTGCCTTTGCATTCTTTTATCCAGATCAAAAGCGTAACTTCCTCTATTCTCTTACACAACCTGAATATGACAACAAGATGTTCTTTGCAGGAGAACATGTTTCATCTACTCATGCTTGGATGCAAGGAGCTATAAAAAGCGCTCTAGAGGCTTCAAATAAGATTGCAAGATTGATTATTAAAAGATTCTAAGAGATACCTTTCTTTTAAAGTGTTTATGTGAATAGTATTCTCTTGTGCAAATTTTTCCATATCTTATAGAATAAAAGGTAGAACTTCTGTTATTGAATTTCTACCTTTTGTATTTTATTATTTTTTTAAATACGTCCAAACAAGAAATAATACCATTATTATATCAAATAGTATCGCCCAATTTGCCTGTTTCTTTACTTTACCCTTCTTAAATATTGCCATAATAGCTAATATTAGTGACATGATAACACATACTATAGTGATTATTGTAACTGTAGCTGGTTCATTAATCTTTGTCCATCCAAGTGAAAGTGGTAATTGACACATTCCTATTGTTGCTACTCCTAAACCAAATAGCCCAAACCAATTAAATTCCTTTACTTTACCTACCTTTAATAACTTGAAAAGTTCATATGGATCACCTTCAAGTATTTCTTTTTCCTTTATTCCAAATGAATAACTTTTATTAGATAGAACAGATACAATTATTTCTCCATTCTCTGATTTTCCAACCACAACATTCTTTTTCTTAAATACATTTCTAACTATACCATTATCTATTACCATATCGTCATTCTCATCTATACCAATACTTTTTACTCCCTTAATATTCTTTCTCATGGAGTAAACTTGTATGATTGGTGAAAATATACTCAGTATTCCCACCACTATAATAATAGTACCAAAAACTTTTGATTCCGCCAAAACACTAATAATTCCCATAGTTATTACTGCAAAGATGAAAACTATTAATGACACCCTTGATAATTGCATCTTAAAGCTTCTTTTAAAATCATTTATAAATTTATTCTTAAACCTAACAATGTTTCTTATCTCATAAGTATCAACTTTATTAACTTCAACTTCTTTTTCTTCTGTTACTTTTTCTTCAACTTCGCTTACTTTAGTTTCTTCGTGATTTTGTATGATTTCTAGCTCACTCTTATCTTCTATTTCTTCTGTTTCTATTTTTTCTATTTCTTCCATGTCTTTTTCTTGTTTTTCTTCTTCCATCTCTTTCACATCTTTCTCCTCAATATTATCATTCTCCTCAGATACTCTATCATCTGAATCAACTGACTTTTCTTCCCTTATTTCATACTCTATTTCTTTATTTTCTTCTTTTTTATATTCTTTATTCAAGCCTACTCTTATATTATTTATTTTAGATTTACATATATGTCCCTTCATTCGCTTCTCCCCTTCCAAGGCATGTACAAATACTCCTTATATTGATTATATCCAATTTTTTCACATAAATAAACCACAAACATATTGATATACTTATCATATGTCTGTGGCTTTTACTCTAAATATTAAATTTCACTTATTTCTGTTACATCATAACCAGCATCATAAACTGCATCATAGGCTGCATCATTTATAACTTCATCATCTACAGAATCTGATACAGATATAATAGCTTCCCCCATTTTAATGTCCTCTACCTTAATTCCTTCAATACTCTCTAGTGCCCCTCTGACACGTCTCACACAAGAGCCTCACGTCATACCTTCGATTAATAACTTCATTTTCATTTGAAACACCATCCTTAATAAATTTATTATAATTTAGTTAACATCTAACTTGGTTTAAAGCCTTTTAATCTTAATGCATTTGAAACAACTGATACAGAACTTAAACTCATAGCGGCAGCTGCAAACATCGGATTTAATAATGGTCCTTCAAATATATGAAGCACTCCCATAGCTATTGGAATTCCCACAATATTATAAATAAATGCCCAAAATAAATTCTGTTTTATATTTATCACTGTTTTCTTACTCAATTCTATTGCAGTTGGAACATCCATTAAATCGCTTCTCATAAGAACTATATCGGCTGATTCCATTGCCACATCCGTTCCTGATCCAATTGCTATACCTATATCAGCTTGTGCAAGAGCAGGTGCATCATTTATTCCATCTCCAACCATTGCAACTTTAGTGTTGTTCTGCTGTAGTTTTTTTACTTCCTCTGCCTTATGCTCTGGCAGAACTTCTGCAAGTACAGTTTCTATTCCCACTTGTTTAGCAATTGCATGTGCTGTTCTTTTATTATCTCCTGTAATCATGGCAACACCTATACCCATACTATGAAGTTTTTCTATTGCTCTTTTACTGCTTTCTTTCACAGTATCAGCTACAGCAATAACACCAGCTATTTTTTCTTCAATTGCAATATACATTGGGGTCTTACCTTGTGAAGCTAACTCTTCAGCTCTATCTTTTAGTTCTTCAACATCTATATTTCTATCATTCATTAGCTTAATATTACCAAACAAAATACTTTTTCCATTAACTAAACCTTCAATACCATGACCAGGTATCGCTTTAATATCCTCGCCATTCCATAGTTCTATTTTCTTTTCACTAGCTTCTCTCACTATCGCTTCTCCTAAAGGATGCTCTGAACCTTTTTCAATTGAAGCTGATATTTTAAGAATCTCTTCATCTGAGTATTCTCCACGAGATATTATATCTGTAACTTTAGGTTTTCCTTCTGTTATAGTTCCGGTTTTATCAAATATTATATACTTTAATTTATGAGCGGTTTCAAGTGCTTCTCCACTCTTTATTAGCACACCATATTGAGCACCCTTACCTGTCCCAACCATTATAGCTGTAGGAGTTGCCAAGCCTAATGCGCATGGGCAAGCAATAACTAACACCGCTATGAATATCTTTAAGGCAAAGCTAATATCATTTCCTGCTATTAACCAAGCGATGCCGCTAATCACTGCAAGAGCTATTACAATTGGTACAAAATATCCAGAAATAATATCTGCTAATTTTGCTATAGGAGCCTTTGAACCCTGAGCTTCCTCAACCAGTTTTATAATCTGAGCTAAAGCTGTATCTCCTCCAACTTTAGTTGCTCTATACTTTATTACTCCATTTTTATTTATGCTTGCTCCAATTACCTTACTATCAATACTCTTCTCTACTGGTATGCTCTCACCTGTGAGCATGGATTCATCAATACTAGTTTTTCCCTCAGTAATTACTCCATCTACTGGTAATTTTTCTCCTGGTTTCACCAAAATTATATCTCCAACTTCAACATCATCTATAGAAATCTCTTCTTCTATTCCATCTTTTATTATTATTGCAGTTTTAGGCTGAAGTCCCATAAGCTTTTTAATAGCTTCAGATGTTTTACCTTTTGATCTAGCTTCTAAGGATTTTCCTAAAGTTATAAATGTTAATATTCCCGCTGCAGACTCAAAATATAGTTGCTTCACATATTCAGTATTACCCAATGCTATCTGAATTACTGCATATATTCCATATAAATATGCAGCTGAACTACCAATAGCAATTAAAGTATCCATATTAGGACTTCTTCTGATTAATGATTTAAACCCAATCTCAAAAAACTTTTTCCCTGCTATTAACACAGGTGTTGTTAATATAAGTTGAATTAAAGCAAAGCTCAATGGATTATGGTGAACATCAATAATCTGAGGCAACTTAAGTCCTACCATATGTCCCATAGATATAATCATTAAAGGTATAGTAAATCCAAGTGAAATCTTAAATCTTCTCCAAAGGCTATTGATTTCTTTGTTTTTTTCCTCAGCATGAATATCCTCTTTTATCTCATTCACAGCCTCAAAGCCTGCTTTTTCTACTCTTTTTTTTACTTCGCTTATTCTTACTATCTCAGGGTCATATGTTATAGTCATCTTCTCACTTGCAAGATTAACCTGACAAGAATTTATTCCATCCATCCTTGAAACAGTTCTTTCAACTGTTCTTGAACATGCAGCACAGGTCATTCCTTTTATAGAGAGAATTTTAACTTTCTCATCTTCTTTAGCTTTAAAACCAGCTTTTTCAACTCTTTCAATTATATCTGTCTTTTTTAGAGTCTCAGTATCAAAGGATACAGTCATCTTGTTTGTGGCAAGATTTACACTTATCTCCTGTACACCTTTCATTCTTCCTACACTTCTCTCAATTGTCCTTGAACAAGCAGCACATGTCATTCCTTCAATGTTAAATGATTTTCTTTCTATATTGACTTTATCCATATTAACACCTACTTTCCAGTAATCTTATTGATTATATTCATAACTTCATCTATTTTCTCATCTGCTCTATCATTATTCACAAATGCTGTTCTAACACAACAATTCATATGCTGTTTTAATATAAGCATATTAGCTTTTTTTAAAAGACCTTGTGCAGCTATAATTTGATTTGAAATATCAACACAGTATCTCTCATCCTCAATCATCTTCATAATCCCTTCAATTTGCCCTTTGCAAGTCTTTAAAGATTGAAGTGCTTTCTTTTTTTCCTCATTCATGTATTTCAACTCCTATTGTGTTCTAAATTATGATTTTGCATATTAACATATTTGATACTTTATTTTTTATTTACACCCCCCTACCCATGGGGGGTGCTTTGATTATATTAAACTCCTTTTTCTTTATAATGTCAAGAAAAAGTTTAGTGTTTTACTCTGAATTAAGTTCATCCAAATACAATTATGTTAAATATTTGAAACATTTCTAGGTATTCAGTATAATTAAATAATACAATTTAAACATATTTGTATATTCGTATACCCTACATATTTGTATTTTAAATGCAGGGTACTTAAACATTACCTTTGTTAAAATTATATACGAAAGGGAGATGAACAATGGAGTGGATTGATAGAATGACCGCAACGGTGGATTATATTGAGAATCATATGAAAGATGATATCATGTATGATGAAGTAGCAAAGATAGCTTGCTGTTCAATGCATCAGTTTGGACGTGTTTTTTCTTACATTGTAGGTATATCTTTATCTGAATATATACGGCGTAGGCGTTTAACACTTTCAGCATTAGATTTACAAAGCAGCAATACTAAAGTTATTGATATTGCTATGAAGTACGGATATAATTCACCAGATGCATTCACACGTGCTTTTGTCAGAATGCATGGTGTAACTCCTAAAGAGGCGCGCACTTTGGGAGTAAAACTTAAAGCATATCCACGCATAGCCTTTCATATTACAATTAAAGGAGATGTTGAGATGGAATATCGTATCGAAGATAAACAGGAAATTAAACTATTTGGAGTTGTTAAGAAGATAAAGAGACAATCAGCCAATACTACTGCAAATGACTGGAGAGAAACTTCAGTTGAATCTCAGAAGATATGGGATGAGTTTCTGGATGGTAGTTCTGAGCAGCAAGTTAGCCTTGATTACAAAATTGCTATTGATTATAAGCTTTACCGTGCACCAATGTATCAGATGGGCTTTACAAAAAATTTAGATAATGGAGAAACTTTGCTTGCCATTGGAGCTGAAGCAGATAAAAATGTTATTACTAATTTGGACACATACACTATCCCAGCTAGTAAATGGGCAGTATTTACTGCAAGAGGTAGTGTGAACGTTAAAGAGCATCCAATTAACTCTCTGTGGACAAGAATAACAACTGAATGGTTACCAACAAGTGGATATAAAAGAGCAGCTGATTATGAGATTGAGGTTTACCCCTCAGGAGACTCAAATTCTGATGATTATACTTGTGAAATATGGATTCCTATAACTAAAAAATAAAATATAATTAGATTTTTAAAACCACGGGCAATCCCCGTGGTTTTAATATTCATAGTAACCAACTATACTTCAATGTATTTGCTATACCAATCACAAGTGATTTCAATAACCTTATTCCAATGATTTTGAATACCATGTTATGTATAAACAACATAAAAGGGACTCCATTAAAAGAATCCCTTAATAAGCATTATCTATAGATCAATAAAATGCAGATTTGCACGTGAGTAAAAATCACACACCGTTATCAATTCTCAATTTTCCATTCTCAACTATGTTTTTAGGCTGTTTCTATTTCACACTCTTTTTTTTCCACATTTTCTTTATATTCAATTTTCCCACCTAAGCTTTGGAATACTTCAACAACATCTGGATAGCCTCTTTCAAGGTGTTCAATTCCAGTTATATATGTTGTACCTTCCGCCATCATACCTGCAATTATTAACGAGATTCCTGCTCTTATATCTGTAGCCTCTACCCAGTCTCCTTTAAGATTATGTTTTCCTGGAATAACAGCTCTTCCTTCTTTAATTATTATACCCGCCCCAAGTTTATTTAGTTCATGACAATGATTAAACCTATTAGGATATATTTTTTCAGTAATTTGTGAATCATTATTTGCATTTATTAAAAGAGTCGTCATTGGCTGTTGTAAATCAGTTGCAAATGAAGGATACATCCCTGTTGTAACCTTAATTCCCATAGGCTGATTTATAACTTTATTCTTTATATAATCTTCTCCAATTTCAAATTCCATACCAGCTTCTTCAAGTTTACTAATCACAGACATTAAATGCTCCGGAATTATATCTTTAACCTTAACACTTCCCCCTGTAGCACCTGCTGCAATTAATAATGAACCTGCTATCAATCTATCTGGTATAACTCTATGAGTGCAACCTCCAAGTTTCTCTACTCCATCTATTACTATTGTATCTGTTCCTGCACCTTTTATCTTCGCTCCCATTCTTGAAAGCATCATAGCAAGATCTACTACCTCTGGATCTCTAGCTGCATTTTTCAGTATAGTTCTTCCCTCTGCTAAAACTGAAGCCATAAGTATATTCATAGTAGCTCCGCTAGTTATTACATCAAAATATATTTTATTCCCTATTAATTTTTTTCCTTCTTCTAAATAAACAACATAATGATCCTCTTTATATTGAATTTCCGCACCTAATGCTTGTAATCCTTTTACATGCTGTTCAATAGGTCTTGAACCAAAATTATCACCACCTGGATATCCTATTGAAACTCTTCCAAATCTATGAAGCAATGCTCCAATAAAATAATAGGAAGCTCTGTACCTTGAAGATTTAACTGGACAAATATCACCACTTAAAACTTCTTCACTATTTATATGTAATTTCCCATCTTTAGTCATATGTTTAATATTGATATCATCATATATATGTTTTATAACTTCTACATCTAGAATATCTGGAATATTTTCAAGAATAACACCCTCTCCAGACATGCATGCTGCTGCAAGTAACGCTAATGAACTATTTTTTGCTCCTGGCACCCCAATTTCACCATTAAGAACGCTGTTTTGCACCTCATATCTTCTCATTAATAAGCTCCTTTCAAAACCCAACTTCATACTACATATTTTACTATTTTATATAAAACCCTTGATATAATCAATATTACTTGTAAAAATTTTTTTAAAAATTTTCAATTTCATGAAAAATAAAAAGTTCAAATTTCTTCGCAAGCTAAAGAAGCTACATAGTAGCTTCTTTAAGTATATTTTTATTATATCATTTAAAAGATTTTTAAAAAGTTACAAAAATGATACAATTATGAGATTTTAGAATACTAACTATTACCCTGTATTATATCTGTTCAAATTAATAACACTTTCTACATATTTCTATTTTTCCTAGGGCTATTTGAAATCCCTCTTTAGATAAATATTGAATTGAATCTACATCTAAATATTCTTTAATTTCATCTTCATTCATACTCCCACCTATAAGTTCTTCCTTTGTTGGTGTTGATATTCCAAGAACACATGGATTCTTTATAATTGGAGATGCTACTTTTAAGTGAATTTCCTTTGGGTGATATTTTCTTATCTGCTGTATCAATACTTTCATAGTATTTCCTCTTACTATCGAATCATCAATAAGAACAATACTTTTCCCTTTAAAAACCTCCCCAATGGGAATTAGCTTCTTTTGTATATTCTCTGGCATCTTGCTCTTATCGTTATTAATGAAGGTCCTACCTATATATTGATTCTTAGCAAATCCAATTTCAAATGGTATTCCAGATTTCTTTGAGTAACCTAAGGCTGCTGGTATTCCTGATGATGGAACCCCTATAACCAAATCATATTCCTTATTATTACCCTCACTCCATAGCATTTCTCCTAAGGCTTTTCTTGCATTTATAATCCGTTGCCCTCCCAAAATTGAATCCTCTCTTGAAAAGTATATATATTCAAAAGAACACAGGGCCCCCTTCATCTCTTTAAAAGGGAATCTGCTACTTACCCCTTCATCAGATATTATTACCATCTCACCTTGTTGTACTTCTCTCTCTAACTCACCACCAATCGCATGAATAGAACAACTCTCCGATGATAAAATATACTTTCCATCTAGATTCCCTAGTGATAATGGTCTTATACCTTTTGGATCTCTTACTGCTATAAGTTTTTCTTTCATTAACATCAAAATTGCATATGAGCCATGTACTTCATTAAGCACCTCAATAAGGATATCCTCTATCTTTTTGCTTTCGCAAGAATTATTCATCCTCAATATTATACTCTTAAGTATTTCCTTTGTATCATTTTCACATTCATAATCAAATGCAACATTCCCATTATGACATATAGCTATTCTATTATCCTTATCCACAAAGGGATGGGCATATTCTATGGAACTTTCACCCTTAGTAGAATATCTAACATGCCCAATAGCAGCTTTTACTATACTTCGGTCTTGATTATTCTCCTCGAAAACTCTTTGTACTAAACCCATCCCTTTGTGACAATTTATCTCTCCATCTTCTACAAATGCAATTCCAGCACTTTCCTGACCTCTGTGTTGTAGATGATGAAGCCCCTCTATGACTAGGTGAGTGAGTATTTCATCATCTTCTTTGCTCCAAATCCCAAATACTCCACATTCCTCATTAATTTCTCTACTGTTTATCCACAATTTAATCGTCCTCTCTGAGGATATTTATGTTTTTCCCTTCCATAACTTTGTTCATGTTTCTAACTGCACACATTTTTCCACACATTGTACAAGTTTTTTCATCTTCTGGCATTGAACTTTCTCTATATCTTCTAGCTTTTTCTTCATCAATACACAAATTGAACATTTCTTCCCAATCCAGATTATTTCTAGCCTTACTCATTTTATAATCCCATTCTCTAGCTCCCTTAATTCCTTTTCCAATATCCCCCGCATGTGCAGCAATTTTAGAAGCGATTATTCCTTCCTTCATATCTTCAATATCAGGTAATCTTAAATGCTCAGCTGGAGTAACATAACATAGAAAATCTGCTCCATTTGTTGCTGCGATGGCGCCCCCTATAGCACTGGTAATATGATCATATCCTGGTGCCACATCCGTAACTATAGGTCCCAGAACATAGAATGGTGCTCCATAACATAGTTTTTTCTCTAACATCATATTTGCTTCTATCTCATTTATAGCCATATGTCCAGGTCCTTCTATCATCACTTGCACATTCTTTTCCCATGCTCTCTTAGTTAATTCACCTAAAGTCATTAGTTCCTTTATTTGAGAAGGATCTGTTGAATCTTCTATTGCTCCTGGTCTACATGCATCACCTAAGCTTAAAGTTACATCATACTCTTGACAGATATCTAAAAGTCTATCATACTGCTCAAAAAATGGATTTTCTTGTTTATTTAGTTCCATCCAAGCATATAGAATACTTCCCCCTCTCGATACAATTCCACCTAATCTTGGATTTCTCTTAAATATATCTGCTGTTTCACGATTCATTCCCGCATGGATTGTCATAAAATCCACACCATCCTGAGCATGCTTTTCAACTACTCTAAACAAATCATCTGCTGTTAAATCCTTAAGTTCTTTATCATAAAATCCAACAGCATCATACATTGGTACCGTACCTATCATAGCTGGTGAATAATCAATAAGTCTCTTTCTAAATTCTTCTGTCTTTCCATAACAACTAAGATCCATTATAGCTTCCGCTTTCATATCAATAGCAAGTTTAACTTTGTCAAACTCTTTATCAATATCACAACAATCCTTTGAAATTCCAAGATTAACATTAATTTTTGTTCTAAGTCCCTCTCCTATTCCTTCTGCATCTAATGAAATGTGATTCTTATTTGCTGGTATAGCCACTGTTCCCTTTGCAACTCTATCTCTCAAGAGTTCAATATGTATACTTTCTTTTTCTGCCACCTTTTTCATTTGTGGTGTTATTATTCCTTTTTTTGCTGCATCCATTTGAGTTGTATAATTCATTCTAATTCCTCCTATTTTCTTTGGGTGCAAAAAAATCCTACACCCAGTTTTTATCTAGGTACAGGATTATCATTACTCTCATAACTCTACTATGTTTATAATTCAAGATGATTCTCTAAGAAATTTAAGTAAAATAAAAAGGAAGCAAAGGCTTCCTCATAATTCTTAGATTAATATTCATCTTAGAGTATAAACTGCACAATAGTTAACTTTATTAAAAAGTGAACTCTCACTTGTATTCAATCGAATTAACATGTAACAGTAGTTCTTCCCTACGCTAGTATTATCTAAATCAGGTTATGAGGGTCAGAGTTATTCTCTATCTCAGTCCGTGAAAGTAATTATACTTCCTTGAACACCCCTAGAACGTAAATCTTATTAAATTTTCAGTTAATTATAACATATCATACAACATTTAACTACTTTTATTTTAATTTAAATTTCATCACTACTGGATTATGATCGCTATATTTAAACTCATACTCAAGATTTTTCACCTGAATCACATCAATATTATTAGAAATTATAAATCCATCAACTACAGCTTTGAAGCTATTCTCATCATATGGTCTACTTAAACTCCTTGCAGTTGGTGAACTATCATCAAAAATCAACTTAGTTCCTTGTAATAAAACTTCTGAAGGAAAATATTCAAATCTTTTGGGTTTCTTTTCTTTTGAATTAAATGTTATGTTCTCGTCATTCAGGATGAGATTAAAATCTCCTCCAATTATTATATAATCCCCTTTGTTTAAATGAGATTCAATATGTTCACTTATAAATTCCAATTGAGCTCTTCTCATCTCTCCTTTTTCATCGAAAGCAGAGAGATGAATATTAAGGATAACTAATTTCTTATCATTCTCGGTTACTAAAACTGATTCAAGCATAGCTCTATCATGCTTGAATGCCTTCATAGGCCACTTTATATTATCTGGTAGCTTATACCTCTTACTTTTTTCTATATTGAATTTACTAAAAGTCATTATACTACTCTCTATCTTACCCATTGGTTCTTTTAAGGGTACAGGTACAAATCCCGATTTGTGAGTATATGCCGAAACAGAATCCATTTCTTCAATAACATTCCTTATCCTATGAGTTTGGTCCATATATCCACTTCTTTTCGAATCTGAATCTACTTCTTGTAAGAGTAAAATATTTGAATCTATATTATTTATTTGTTCCAGAATATTTTTAATATTTTTCTCTACTGTTGATTTTTCTACTAGGGATGTACCTTTACCACCACACAGATAGAAATCTTGTTTTCTATCTGTTCCACCATATCCAATATTATAAGAAGCTATACTAAGCTCCTTATCTACTGGCACTTTCCCTGAGGTTGCTCCTTGATTAATATCAATTGTCATTACATCCTGCGGCTTGTAATCAATAGTTACTGTGAAAATAATAAATAGCGCTATCAATGCTCCCGTGAATATCAAAAATATTTTAATTAATATCGGAATAAGCATCTCCTTCATATTCGAACTCCTCATGCTATTTTTTAAAAAGATTTATAATACTTCTGAATGCATCTCCTGTAAGTGGGATAAGACCCCATCCATAATTTCCAATTGCAATTATCCCTATAACCTTATATCCTATAGCGATAATTCCAAAGGAAGCATATCCTAAGGCTATAGCTCCTATGCTAAGTTTAGATAAAGTGATTCCACCTACAGCCGCTGTGAAGCTTGCAGCTAATCCACCGACTGCTATATGTTGCGCAACTGCAATTCCTCCTGCTGCTGCCAATTTTGCTATGACAACTCCTCCAGCTGATAATAAGCCTAATCCTATTCCTCCTAATGCTAATAATCCAAGAGCTATTCCTCCTAATGCAACTCCTCCAATAGCTATTCCCCCCATTGAGAATAATCCAACCGCTATATCTCCAATTGCGATAAGTCCTACTGCTAATTTAGGTCTACGTCGTTTCTCACCGGATTTTTTATCAAATTTTATATTAAACCCACTATCATCGCATGTAGCACCATTACTTCTTATGCTCACGATTGGCAAGTATTTTGAAGGCCATTGATAATCAACCTCCTGATCTTTCCATCCAAGATTAAATTTTTTCCTTATTTTATACCAAATTTTATTGTACGTTCTCTGAAACATATTTTTCCCCCCACATTAATCATAGTTTAATTATTTCACTAACTTTAGAATTCTCATTTACATTTAACTCCCCTGAATATTCAATAACCTGAATATTACACTTTTCTCCTATTGTTATGTTATTACCTCTTACCACCTTTGCTATTGTGTGTTCCAGATGAATATTATCTCCCTCAATTGTATCAACACACAAGGTAGCTCTCTCAGTAAATAAACTATTAATAAATCTTTCAATTCCTGTTTTTTCTCTATATGATACTTTTATATCTTCACCAACAATTTCATCTACTCTACATTTACCTTGTATTTCAATATTTACCTTGTCAGCATTTATATATTCTTTTATAGAGAATCCTCCACTAGATTTAAACTCATCACATTCACAGTTAAGAACATTTTTTATAACCCCACTCATCGATAATTTATTTCCCTTTAAGGTTCCATTTACCTTTACTGCTCCTGCTATACTAATATTTTCACCAAATAAATCACCCTCAACTCTTGTAGCACCAGCTATTGTCAATTCTTTGCAATTTATATTCCCTTTAATCCTGGCAGCCCCGCTTACACTCATTTCTTCACATTCAATATCCCCATTTACGCTACCGGCTCCACTTATTGATACATTTCTGTATTTACCTCCTGAAACCTTTCCTGCACCGGCTATGCTGATATCACCTATCTTTTCATTCATTGTGCTATTCCTCCCAAATATCTTTTAATCTCATAATTTAAAACAAGATATACTTATTTATTAAGGGATTATTTTAAAATAACTTCCAATAATGTTGTTTTAAAATGTGTAAGAACCACTCACATTTTTGAATCAAAAATGAAAATAATCTCCAAACCAACCTTATAACTTAATCTTCTCCCCAACCTCTGCCTCTTCGTGTATATCTAATGTATCGTAATATTCCACCTTTGATATTTTACAACCAGGACCAATATTAATATTTCTGCCTCTCACCACAGTACTTTCAGTATATTCTATATCTATCTCATTCCCTTCTATGCTCTCACACACAAAGCTTCCTCTTCTAACTGCCTTCGAGAAAATTTTAAGAAAAGAAGATGTTTCTCCTCTACTTATAGTGATTTTTTCTCCCCCAAGCTCCTTGCTCCAACTCTTACTCTCCAACTTTATATCTATATTTTCACCATTGATTAATCCATCAACTTGACATACTCCATTTATAGTTACATTCTCACCCTCAACATCACCACCAGTAGTTAAAGATCCTGATGTTTGTATAGTGTTAAAATTCATACTACCTGAAATTTTAGTGCCCCCACTTATTCTTATATCTTTTCCACTCATATTTCCTTCAACACTTGCCGAACCGCTTACCTTACCAATTTCACATTTTGTATCTCCAATAATTTTACATGAACCACTTATTTTAAGCTCATCAGCATCTATATATCCATCTATACTTGCGCTTCCACTTATTCCAATTGTTTTACATCGTACATCTCCATCAATCTTTCCACTACCACTTATTTTCACGATATTATATTCTCCACCACAAATTGTGCCAGATCCAGAAATTTTCACATCTCTAAGTTCACTCATTTAAATACCTCCAGCCTTAATCTTCCTTTAACATTAATGAATTACTTGTTACCTTAAGCTTCAATTCTTCCAAATTTGATATTATATTTTCTTTATGAATTTCCTTCATTCCTTCATCAACAAAATATTGTATACCATTTTCCATTATAATTATCATTGGCACCCCAAATTTTCTAAATAATATAATGTTGAAATTCTTGTTTTCTAACTTCTTATAATTATATTCTAGCTCTCTTATTATATTCTTCCCTTCTTCTAAACTTACCTGCCCAGATTTTATAAATTTTTCAAGTATAAACATATAAAGTGTTTTTTCTAAAGAAAAGGCTGTTTCATCAGTATGAATCATCTTATATATATTTATAGTAAAATCACTTACAATCCCTTTCTCCTTTAATTCCTCATCCTTAAGAAACATATTTTGAAGTTTTGGCTCAAACATGTTAGCTATTTCATCTAAAGATAAGCCATCCTTCATATTTACTATTCCATCTATTCTGCCTAATATCTTGTCTTTTGGGAAGAAGGTCTCTTGTCCCGTAAAAGATGATTTTTTTATAAACCAGTCTTCTGGTATAAGTTTTTTTCTCTTCCATCTATATAATTGGCCATATGAAATGCCTGTTATCTCTAAAAGTTCTTTTTTCGATATTAAATTATCACTCATTAATAATCAACTCCTCTAAATATTTATGCATCTTAATTCCCCCATTATAATTTATAATTTTATTATTTGCTCCACTTTTGATTCATCATGAATCTGAAGTTCATCACTATATTCTATACTCTCAATCTTACACCCTGGACCAATAACTATATTCTTTCCTCTTATTGTACTTGCTTCAGTTTTCTCAAGATATATCTCATCACCTTCGATAACATCACATTCAAATCTTCGCGTTCCCTTACCTCTAAACAATGATAACGATTTGAAACCTTCAGTACCTATTCCTCTAACTATAACTCTACCTGCCCCTATACTTCCAATTTCACAATTCCTAACAACTTCTATGTTTACTTCCTCAGCTATCAATTCTCCCCCAATTGTAAATGCTCCCTTACCATTAAACATTTCGCATTCACAATTTCCACTTATATCACAACTTCCATATAGTCCAACTTCTGTACCCTCAACATTTCCTCCTATATCACTTGACCCTGCTATCTTTAAAGTTGAACATTTAATATTACCACTTATATCTCCTGAACCATTTATTGAAACATCAATTCCATATACATCTCCATCAATATCTCCTGAACCATTAATCTTTATAATCTCACTCTTTAAATTTCCTTTTAAATCTCCTGATCCCATAATTTTATATGATCTACACTCTACATCTCCATTAATGTCTCCTGAACCCATAATTGAAATATCTTTATAAACTCCACCTTGATTATCTGCACTACCAAACACTTTTAAATCTCTTCTTTCCATAATTTCCTCCTATAACATAACATTGTTTTGTTGTATGTTTATTTTTTTAGGACCTCCTTCGGATAGTCCTTTGATCAATTTATTTGTTTTAAAAGATATGTATGGAACTCGCAGTGATTATATCACCTGCGAATTCTGTGTTATATTAAAAATACACCTTGTATATCAGGTTTTACTACGTCTTCTCCAAATTCTTTTTTTGAGCTTCTATCAAAACTCTTAAACTCTAATGCTAAAAACTGTTCTGATATTATTTTTTGACTGAATATACCTGAATTTTCTTTTCTAAACATATTTATTCCTCTCTAAACTTTCTACATTTTTAATTTATAATCCAACTTTTAATTACCTATTAATGCTTAGTTACATTTAAACGTAATGTTTACCATTGCACTATAACATTATCCTATTAAAATTATACTTAACTTCTCTGTCCAATTCTCTTTTTAATTCTTCTTTATACATGGGATACTCAGTTGAGTAGAACTGTCTTAACACATCATTATTTGTAATTACATTCATTTTCTCTTTTCTAAACATCTATTTCCCTCCTTAAATTCTCATACCTTTTATTTATATTCAAACCTTTAAATTGTGTTACAATTTTCTGTTGTTTATTTATAATTATCCTTTGTCAAATATGGAATTACTTTCTTGATTGCTATGTCCTTATTGTAACATAACATTGTTTCACTGTAAAGAGGTTTTGTTTATATTTTTTCCATTTATTTTCATCATTTATGTCAAAATAATCATTAGACCCCTCCACATAGCGATTTCACCTTTTAAAACATTGTTCTATTTCAAAAATATAAGATAATAAAACAAGTAACTCTGTTTCGCTGATTCATTATAAACATAATATATATTTAGATATATTTAAGTTTACAAACCATAAACTCTTATGAAAAATTTATAATTTCCAAAGAATTAAAAAATTTATACTTTTGATATGGTATAATATAATAAAACATTTATGTGTTTAATTATTTCATTATATAAATAGGGAGGAATAACATGAGTTTCTTAGATAAACTTGAAAGAAAATTTGGAAGATATGCTATTAAGAATTTAGTTACAAAATTAGCATATATATATTCTGCTGTATATATAGTATTTTTTATAACTTCATTTACTAATCCATCTATTCAGAATAGTATTATAAAATTTATGTATTTCGATGTAAACTTGGTTATGAAAGGTCAAATCTGGAGAATTATATCATTTGTGTTTTTGCCATATTTCACTCCATCACTATTAACCACTATATTTCTATTTTTCATAGTTATGTTTATGATAAATATGGGAAATACATTAGAATATCATTGGGGTACATTTAAGTTAAATCTATATTACTTAATAGGAATATTGGCATCGATTATTATTTCATCAGTTCTTACATTTGCAGGCATGTGGGCACCTATAGTAAATTCATCATATTTACATACATCCATATTCTTAGCTTTTGCATTTATTGCTGGAGAAACACAAATATATTTATATGGAATATTACCAATTAAGGTAAAATATTTAGCATATTTAGATTTTGCTTTTATAGGCTTTGCTGTTTTAACTGGAAGTATCCCTACAAAAGTAACAGCAATATCTCCACTTGTAAGTTACTTCTTATTCTTTGGTAAGGATATTTATTATCTACTTATTAATAAGAAAAGATCTAATGACTATAGAAAAAAACGTGGAACAACAAGCTTTAATGCAAGTTACGAAAAACCAAAAGTTCTTCACAAATGTGAAATATGCGGTGTAACCGATGTTTCAGATCCAAATATGGAATTTAGATATTGTTCTAAATGTGAAGGGCTACACGAATACTGCATTAAGCATATAAATAATCACGAACACGTTAAAACAAATTAAGAATAAAAATTTTTCACTCATTTTATATTTGATAAAATATTATACTTAGGATACAATGTTTCATCTTAAGAAAACAAGTAAACACTTATTATATAGCCCACAAAAAAGACTCAGAGCACGACTCTGAGTCTTTTACTATTTTAATTAAGCAAGTTTTGTTTAAATATTATTTAACGAATTCAGCACCTTTTTCTAATGCTTTTTTATTAACTTCAAAGAATGCTTCTTTACCTTTTGATTTTAATGTGTTTAATAGAGATTCCATTTTGATAATTCCAGTCTTCTCAACGAAAGCTCCTAGAAGAACCATGTTAGCAATTTTTTGAGAACCGATCTCTTTTGCTATTGTTTGAGCTGGGATTTTTATAACCTCAACATCATCTCTATCAACATCTCTATCAACTAAGTCACTATCGATTATAACTAATCCACCTTTTTCAACCATATGCTCGAACTTATCCAAAGAAGGTCTGTTCATTACAACAATTGAAGTAGGATCATTAACTATAGGTGATCCAATTTGTTCATCTGAAACGATAACAGAACAGTTAGCTGTTCCACCTCTCATCTCTGGACCGTATGAAGGACACCATGAAACGTTCATTCCTTCATCCATTCCAGCATAAGATAGGAATTTACCCATTGAAAGGATTCCTTGTCCACCAAACCCTGCGAATATAATTTCTTGAGACGCCATACTATTTTACCTCCACTGATGTATCTTTTTTAACCCCAAGAGGATAATATGGGATCATATTTTCTTGCAACCATGTCATAGATTCAACTGGTGACATACCCCAGTTAGTAGGACATACTGAAAGAACCTCTATCATTGAAAAACCTTTACCATCAATTTGGTTTTGGAAAGCTTTCTTTATAGCTTTCTTTGCTTTATTTATGTTTGGAACAGTATCAACAGATACTCTTTCTATATAAGAAGGTCCATCTAAAGTAGCTAACATTTCAGATACTCTTATTGGATTACCTTGTGTTTTTAAATCTCTTCCATATGGAGAAGTTTGAGTAACTTGACCTGGTAATGTTGTTGGAGCCATTTGTCCACCAGTCATTCCATAGATACAGTTATTTACGAATATTGTAACAATATTCTCTCCTCTAGCTGCAGCGTGCACTATTTCAGCAGTACCTATAGCTGCTAAGTCTCCATCTCCTTGGTATGTAAATACCACTGAATCAGGCTTAACTCTCTTAACTCCAGTTGCAACAGCTGGTGCTCTACCATGTGCTGCTTCAAACATATCACAAGCAAAATAGTCATATGCTAAAACTGAACATCCAACAGGTGCTACCCCTATTGCTTTATCAATTACTTCTAATTCTTCTAATACCTCTCCTACAAGTCTGTGAATTACTCCATGAGTACATCCTGGACAGTAATGAGTAGGTACATCTACTAAACCTTTAGTTGGTTGAAATACTACCGCCATTATTTTGCACCTCCTACGATCTCTTTAACTTTGTTAAGGATATCTTCTGGATGTGGAACCATTCCACCCACTCTTCCATAGAAGTGAACTGGTTTTCTTCCTTCAACACTTAATCTTACATCCTCAATCATTTGTCCACAACTCATCTCTACTGAAATATAACCGTGCTTAGTATTTTCAATAGTTTTGTTGAAAGCTTCCACTGGATAAGGCCAAATAGTTATTGGTCTTATTAAACCAAGCTTAATTCCTTCTGCTTCAGCCATTTTAATAACGTTCTTGCATATTCTAGCTGTTGTTCCATAAGCAACCATTATTAAATCTTTTTCTCCATCACAATTAAACATTTCGTATTTAGTTTCATTTTTTTCAATTTCTTCATACTTAGCAACTAACTTTAAGTTATGCTGTTCTAGTTCTTCTGGTTTTAAGAATAAAGAGTTGATAATGTTGTGCTGCTTTCTTCCATTTAATCCTTCTGCTGCCCAATCTTTTACTGGAAGTTGTCTTTGTTCTCTCTCTTTAAATTCAACTGGTTCCATCATTTGACCTAACATACCATCTCCCATGATCATAACTGGAGTTCTGTATATGTCTGCTACATCAAATCCTTCTTGTACAAGATCAACCATCTCTTGAATTGAACTTGGAGCATAAACTGGCATTTTGAAATCTCCGTGCGCTCCACCTTTAGTTGCTTGGAAGTAATCAGATTGCGCTGGTTGAATTCCTCCTAAACCAGGACCCCCTCTAACAATATTTACAATAACGCATGGAAGCTCTGCTCCAGCAATATATGAAATACCTTCCGCTTTTAAGCTTATTCCTGGAGATGATGATGAAGTCATAACCCTAACCCCTGCTCCAGCAGCTCCATAAACCATGTTTATAGCAGCAACTTCACTTTCTGCTTGTAAAAACACTTTTCCTATTTTAGGCATTTTCTTTGCCATATATGCTGATACCTCAGTTTGAGGTGTTATTGGATAACCGTAGAATGCTTCACAGCCAGATCTAATTGCCGCTTCTGCTATTGCTTCGTTACCTTTCATTAAAACCTTTTGACCCATTGTAAATACCTCCTTATCTTTCAACAGTAATAACTAAATCTGGACAAATTTTTCCGCAAGAACCACATCCAATACATTCTTCCATCTTATCTTCTGTTACAGTCGCTGGATGATACCCTTTAACGTTTAATCTTTCAGAAAAACTAATAATCTTTTTAGGACACGCTACTATACAGTGACCACAGCCCTTACATCTTTCTTCTCTAAAAATTACTTTTGACATTGACCTTTTCCCTCCTTATACATGTTGCAATTAGCATTCATTTCTATTCAGAAACGTATAGCTGAAATTTTACTTAATATTAAGAAGATTTAAAACATAATAATATATTATATTATAAATTAATTTTAATCTGCCATAAATGCTCTCCAAGGCGGCATCATAAAGATGTCAATTGGAAATATTTCTTCCCCTTTAACTTTTCCTTTTATTATGTCCACGAAATCACGTCTGCATACTGTATATGCATAAGGAATTCCTAATGTTTTTGATAGAACAACTACTTCTCTATCTCCTTTAAGAATATCCTCTTCTTCTGTTTCATAAGACAGGTTAGTATTACTAATCAACTTAGTTGCTTTTAACCTAGAAGCATACTCAATTTCTTGAATGTACTCTTCTGTTGTTTTTGAATCTTGAGTAAATGGTCTATTATTATTTATAACAAAGAACATCTCATATGATTCATCTTTTATATATTTATTATACTGCCCTAATGCCATAGCACCCATATTATCTCCACCAATATCTATGACAACTTCATAGCTCTTATCATGAAACACTGAAAGCACCTCTGGTGGAACCACCATTAGTTCAGCATTTACATACTCAGGATTTGATGAAATTACTTTTATACCTTTTTCTTCTAATTTATCTTTTAACTCTCTAACACAAAAAAACGGATTAACTACGTCTAAATCAACTATGGCTACCTTTTTCCCTTGCTCTGCAAGTTTTATTGCATAATTGATTGATATTTCGGTTTTTCCGCTCCCAAAGTGGCCTGTAAATATGTTTATTCTACTCATTATGTATCACCACCTAATGCTTAATCTTTAATAATAATATAACATATATTATTAAAAAAAAACATAGTGATTGTAATATTTTATAAAAATTTAACCAGTTGACTACAAAATTTCTTTTTATTTTTTTTATGAAGGTTTTATTTCATAAGCAAGCGTAAAAAGAGCACGGCTAACCGTGCTTAAACAAATTGAGAATTCAGAGTTGAGAATGGAGAATGGAAGAGAAATGTCCATCATTCTCCATTCTACATTCTCAATTCTCAATTAAGGTTTTATTTATACTCTCTAGCTTCTTCTTCTCCATTAAGAACACCAAGAGCCCCTTGCGCTAACGCAAGCATCTCATCTTCCCCTGGATAAATAACAACTGGAGCAATAAATTCTACTCTTTCACTGATATATTCTGTGATATATTTGCTGTATGCAATTCCGCCTGTTAATATTATTGCATCTACTTTACCACTAAGAACAGCTGCGCATTGTCCAATCTCTTTTGCTACTTGATAAGACATAGCATCTAAAATTAATTTAGCTTTTTCATCTCCTGCTTCAGCCATCTTACCTACTTCTCTAGTATCGTTGCTTCCTAAGTAAGAAACAATTCCACCTTTTCCATTAATCTTCTTTTTGATTTCTTGAATAGTATACTTTCCGCTGTAACACATCTTAACTAGAGCTCCAATTGGTACTCCTCCAGATCTTTCTGGTGAAAATGGTCCATCTCCATCTAATGCATTATTAACATCAATTACTCTTCCATCTTTGTGAGCACCTACAGATATTCCTCCACCTAAATGAGCTACAATAACATTTACATCTGAATACTTTTTATCATTTTCCTTAGAATATCTTTTAGCAACAGCCTTTTGGTTAAGCGCATGGAAAATACTCATTCTCTCAATTTCAGGCATACCTGATATTCTAGCAACCTCGTCCATTTCATCAACAACAACTGGGTCAACGATATATGATGGAATATTTAATTCTTTAGCTATTTCATTAGCTATTATTCCACCTAAGTTTGAAGCATGTTGTCCAAGCACTCCAACCTTTAAATCTTCCAGCATTGCATTATTAACTTCATATGTTCCACCTTCGATTGGTTTAAGTAATCCACCTCTACCAACTACAGCATCTAATTCATTTATATCAAATTTCTTATCTTCTAATACTTTTAATATTACCTCTTTTCTGAAATCAAACTGTTCAAAAATTGAAGCATACCTTCCAATCTCTTCTGCAGTATGTCTTAAAGTTTCTAAAACTATAGCTTTTTCATCTTCATAAACAGCAATTTTTGTAGATGTTGAACCTGGATTAATAACTAACATTTTTTTAGACATGATATTTCCTCCTAAATTCTCTCTCGTTAATAACTCTATTTTTAGGCATATTAAAATAAATAATTAGTCAATATACCTACTTTAATAACTCTGCAACTAAAGCTGCTAAAGCTATTGAGTTCATCTTAGTTTCATATGAATCCGCTCTTGATGTAACTATAACTGGTGCAGCTGCGCCTATTAAAAGACCACCATTTTTACTCTCAGTTGTAAATGCTAATGTTTTATACATTACATTACCAGCTTCTATGTTTGGCATTAACATAATATCCGCTTTACCCGCAACTGGACTTTCAATTCCTTTGTGTTTTGCAGCTTCTTCTGATAATGCATTATCAATTGCTAATGGCCCATCGATTAAACATCCTTTAATTTGACCTCTAGCATTCATTTGTGAAAGTGCTGCTGCATCCAATGTTGGAGGCATTTTAGGATTCACAACTTCAACTGCACATATAGGTGCTACTTTAGGTAGTTTATTTCCTAATGCTTTAGAAACAGTTACTGCATTCTTTACAATTTCAACTTTTTCATTAAGGTCAGGATATTTGTTCATAGCAGCATCTGTTACTAATATCAATCTATCATATTTTGGAATTTCAAATACAGCTACATGAGACATTAATCCTTTTGTTCTTAAACCAATCTCTTTATCTAATACAGCTCTTAAAAAGTTTGCTGTGTCTATAAGACCCTTCATAACCATATGTGCTCTTTTAGTTGAGACACATTCAACTGCAGTTCTAGCAGCTTTATTTATATCTAATTCATTGATAATTTCAATATTACTTAAATCCATATCAATTTTATCAGCAATTTCTCTTATTTCTTTCTCATTACCTACAAGTATTGCATTTGCAATTCCTTGTTCATTTACTGCCTTCACTGCTTCTAGAACGTGTTCATCTTGAGCAACTGCTACTGAAACAGTTTTTCTTTCAATCTCTTTTGCCTTTCTTAAAACGCTTTCAAAATTGCTAACCATTACATCTACACCTCATTTTCATAAATTTTAGCTTTCTCTTCTTCTTTTATAACTCTAATAGCACCTTGTGCTAATGCTAACATTTCATCTTCTCCTGGTACAAGTTCAAGAGGTGCTATAAATTCAACTCTCTCTTTAATCCAATTTTGAAGACGCTCATTGTACGCTAATCCACCTGTCAATATTATTGCATCCACTTTACCTTTTAATGCAATTGACATTCCAGCGATTTCTTTTGAAATCTGATATGCCATTGCTTTAAAAATCAGCTCAGCTTTCTCATCTCCATTTTCTATGAGCTTATCAACTTCTCTACCATCATTTGTTCCAAGATATCCCACTAAACCTGCTTTACCAATAATTTTCTTTTTCAATTCCTTATAATCGTACTTTCCACTAAATGCAAGTTTAACAACATCTCCAACTGGTAGTCCTCCAGCTCTTTCTGGTGAAAAAGGCCCCATTTCATTTGCATTATTCACATCTAGGATTCTTCCATTCAATATAGGTGAAATTGATATTCCTCCTCCAAGGTGTGCAACAACAAATGAAGAGTTTTCTAATTCTAGTCCCATTTTTTTGCATACTCTTCTAGTTACGGCTTTAATATTCAACGCATGAACCAAAGATACTCTATTTAATTCAGGTATACCTGAAATTCTTGCTACATCTTCCATTTCATCAACAGCAACAGGGTCAACTATCATAGCTGGTATATTAACCTTATTAGCTATCTCATTAGCAATTATTCCCCCAAGATTTGAAGCATGTTCACCTTGATATCCAATTCTTAAATCTTCAATCATTTTTGGTGTAACATAATACGTTCCACCTGGCATAGGTCTTAATAACCCTCCACGACCAACAACTGCAGCAATTTCATTTAATGAAACACCCTTATCTTTAAGCCACTTCATTATTACAGTAGTTCTCATATCTTTTTGATCGTAAATCTTTTCGTATTTTCCAACTTCTTCAGTACTGTGTGATACGTTCTCACTTACAATGCACTCTTCTTTTTTATTAAAAAGTGCTACCTTGGTAGATGTAGATCCTGGATTTACCGCCAGTATGTAACTTTTCTTGCTCATTGATTTACCCTCCATGATTATTATTTGCCTTAAGGCATATTTAAATAAAAAACTAGTCATTATACGCGTCTATTTATTTTCATACGCCTAACAGAATTTTAGCACTATATATTCATTTCCCAATCTCTATTTTATTAAAAAGCTTAGTAATAATCAATTCGTCAATTCTACGTATTAAAGTTTAGCTTATTTTGCCCAATTCTTCATTATTTCTTCTGCACATTTTATTCCATCAACAGCAGATGAAATTATTCCCCCAGCATATCCTGCACCTTCGCCACACGGATATAATCCCATAATATTTATACTTTGAAGATCTTCTCCTCTATTTATCCTTACTGGAGCAGAAGTTCTTGTTTCAACTCCAACCATTATTCCGTCTCCTGAAGTAAATCCTTTAATTTTACCTTCAAAATTTTCAAACCCTTCACGTAATGGCTCAATAATATTTTGTGGTAAACACTCTTCCATATTTGCAAGAGTATATCCTGGAGTATATGTAGGTTTAACTGAAAGTAACTCAGTAGTTTTCTTGCCTACCATAAAATCTTTAATTAGTTGAACTGGAGCTTTATAATCTCCTCCGCCTGTTTTAAATGCTAGTTCTTCATATTTTCTCTGATATGCTATAGCATCCATAGGATTATCTCCAAAATCTTTCTTCCCAACGGAAACAACTACAGCTGAGTTAGCATTTTCATTATCTCTTGCAAAATAACTCATACCATTTGTCACAACTCTGTTATCCTCTGAAGACGCAGCAACAACAAATCCACCCGGACACATACAGAAACTATAAACAGATCTCTCTTTGTCTTCTGTAGTATATGTTAATTTATAATCCGCCGCTTTGATTCTTTCATGTCCTGCATATACACCAAATTGATTCTTGTCTATAAGACTCTGTGGATGCTCAACTCTTACACCTATTGCAAATGGTTTTGATTCCATATGAACCCCTTTTTCATATAACATTTCATACGTATCTCTAGCACTATGCCCTATTGCCATAATAAGCATCTCACAAGGAATTACTTTTCCGTTAACTTTCACTCCTGTAACTTTATTATCTTCTAAAATAACATCTTCAAGTTTTGCTCCAAATTTCACTTCTCCGCCTAGGCTAATTATCTTTTCTCGTATATTCTTTACAACATCTTTTAAAATATCTGTTCCTATATGCGGTTTGTTTTTGTATAAGATTTCCTCTGGCGCTCCAGCTTTCACCATTGCTTCTATTACTGTAGTACATCTAATATCTTTAATCCTTGTAGTCAATTTTCCATCGGAAAATGTACCCGCTCCCCCTTCTCCGAATTGAACATTGCTATTCAAATTTAACTCTCCGTTTTCCCAGAATTTTTGGACCTCATCTGTTCTCTTATCTACATCTGAGCCTCTTTCAATTATTAACGGTTTATACCCATGTTTAGCTAAAGTAAGTCCTGCGAATAACCCTGCTGGTCCCATCCCCACTATTACTGGTCTGTTATTAAGTGGTTTTTCTCCATAAGGAAAAGCTTCTTTATTTTTTTTGTTTATTACAGTTATATCTTTTCCATTTAATCTTCTTCCTAATTTCTCTTCATTTTTTACTTTAACCTCTACAGTGTATGTGAATTTAATGACATCTTTTTTTCTAGCATCAATAGACTCTTTAAGTATCTTCATGTATGTTATTTCATTATGATGAATACCAATTTTCCTAGCTGCTTTAATTTTTAATTTTTCCATTGACTCTTCTATATTTAAAACTATATTACTAACTCTAATCATTGATCATATTCCTCTCTTGTTAATAGTTTTTTGTTAGTTATCCCGATTACCTTCTTTGACTTTTTCATCAACACTATCAGTGTTTGGATCTGTTTTCTCAGTTGTGTTCTCTTCATCCGTTTTGCCTTTTGCAGTATCACTAGACTCTTCTTTTTTCTCCATTTCTATCTTCACAGACTCTATATCTGATTGCACAACTTCTATATTTTCTGGTTTTTCAATTAAAATAGGTACTATATGAATTCCTTCTTTTAATCCTTGTAAGTCTACAACACATTTTATATTGTTATAATCTAACTCTTTCATAGAACTTTCAGTTCCTCTAAGCCTAAGATTAATAGTGCTATATTGAATTTTTGCTTCAAATTGCTCATGAAGATTTAAAACAGTTATTAACCTAGTGATGTCTTTATTGATTATTTGTTCAATTTCTATTTTTACTTGAACGTACTCAGTTTTATCTATTAATGTGATACCTTCTGGAACCACTATTTTCAACATAATATTTTCATTATCTTTTATAGCTTGTAAATCTATGTTTTCCGTCTCAATGTATTCTATTAATTCTAAATCCTTTTCGGCTCCTGAAATTTTAATTTCTTGAATATTACTAGATATTGACTTTAAGTATAGGTTCTCACCTATTTCTCCCTTTGAATTAACCTTTATAGGTACTAATTTAGTTTTATCCACAGGTATATTGATTTTTATCTTATCTGGGTACAGTGTTACCTTTTCCAATTTAGCACCTGTTGAGTCTACAGCTTTTAGTACAGCTTGAGTATCGACATCACTATATGCTCCTTCTAGCTTAACTTCTGCAACAATCTTGTTAATTAAGCTAATTTCCTTTTCACCACCTGAAACCATAATACTATCTGGACTTATATTTGTCTTATGAGCATAATATCCTTGCTTTGGATTTCCTTCTAGTGATACACTTACCTTAAATTGTTTTTCTATATAAGAATCTAGATTAATAGAAATCAGCATTTGTTGATTCTGAATAACATTTACTCCATTAGGATATTCTTCTACACTAACAAGAATTTTATTTACCCCTTTTTTCAGTGCTAAAGAATCTAAATCAACCATAACTTTAAAATTATCTTTAGTTAGTTTTTTAACCTGTGATGTTGCTCCTTTTATAGTCAAGTCCACAGTGTATCCGTTATCTTCCATTAATATTAATCCACTATATTTGAGTTTTTCCCCATTTAAAATTTGAACTGGAACTCTTTTTATGTTATATGTAATTATAGGATTTTCAACGTTAGAAACATAAATTCTAAGGACTACCGCTGCAATTATACAACAAATTTTAATTATTAATTGCTTTTTCTTTTCTTGATCCACTGTTTCACCTTCTCCCCAACCCCTATATTATCTCTTTGATTTTTTTCCATAAAAGCTAGCAGAACATTTCTCAATTTTTCTTTATTATAATTTCTCAAAAGCTTCCCATTAATAGCTAGTGAAATAATCCCAGTTTCCTCTGATACAACAATCACAATTGCATCTGAATTTTCTGACGCGCTTATTGCAGCTCTATGCCTGGTCCCCAAATGTTGTCCTATAGTACTATTAGTTGTTAAGGATGGTACAAAACACCCCGCTGCTATTATCCTTTTATCTCTAATTATGCATGCTCCATCATGCAATGGCGTATTCACAACAAATATATTTTCAAGTAAGCTTGAAGAAATTAATGCCTCTAACCTAGTACCCGTATTAATGATTTCGCCTAATCCTGTTCTCTGCTCTACCATGATTAGTGCCCCTGTTCTTGATAATGATAAATGATCCACTGCTTCAGTTATATTATTTATCAATTTATTTCTTTCTTCTTTGTCAAGCTGAACATTTTTATCAAAAATAGATGTTCTTCCTATCTTTTCAAGAGCTCTTCTTACTTCTGGTTGAAATATGATAACAAAGGATAATAACCCAATTGTTATTGTATTGTTTAAAATCCAGTGAAGCATTGTAAGATTAAAAAATTGACTTATGGGAATTATCAAAAATATTAAGACAATTCCTTTAAGCAACTGCTCTGCACGAGTTTCCTTTATTAAATTATATATCTTAAAAAATAAAAAAGAAACAACTATAACATCCAATATTTGGCTAACACTTATACTTCTTAACGCATTTAAGAATGCCTCGTATAGACCCTCCACAACCTTCACTCCCTATTGTTTTCTAAAATAATTATACTATAATAGCCTTTGTAAAGTATACAATACTTAACAGTTTTTTTTAATATATTTATAAAACCTACTAAAAATGCCTACAGTAAAGTTTTGCAACTATTTCCCATTTTAATATTTTTATATAATTTTATTTATTGACATTTAAATATATAGTTATATTTTGTTTACTTATTTATGGTATTATATTTATATAAAATATACGAAAGGAGATTAAATATGCGCTCTTCAGGCAAAAAACTATTAAAGATCATTGGTATATTCTGTGTAATAACCCTTGTTTCTATTGGAGTATTTTTTTACACCTTCAATATGAGTACAAAAACTTCTTATTCTAAATATGACACTGTTTTCTCTCAAACAGTTGCATCAATAAACAAAATTAATAGTTCAATATCTATTGCTGAAAATATAACTTCTATAGATGGCACTCTACAAACTCAGCTTGAGAATGCTCGTGATTCCCTTATTAATGAAAAAAATATTCTTAAAAAACAGAGTCCACCTAGTAAATATAACGAATTGTATACAAATATACTTACTGGCCTTGAATTTAATATTAAACTTTACAAAGAGGTTCTTCAGTTACCTAATTTAAATGATTATAATTCACTTCAAGATTCACTTGAAAACTTGAATAATTATGCTAATAATTGTACTGAATATTACTCATTTACCGATAACTCTTCATTTAATCTAGTATTTCCCAAAGAAATTCAACTAATGGTAAAAAGCGCTCAAAAATACATATTAGACAAAAGAGCATTAAACGATAAGTTATTACTAGAGAACTCCGTTAAAGAAAAATACATTTCCGAACTAGAATTAGTATATTCTAAATTTATTTCTATATTTCAAGCTAGAAACAAACTTCAACTTTTAGAAACTACTAGAACCGAAAATTCATATCAAAAATTATTATCTACCTTTGATAATGAGTTAACAACTCTTAATGATTTACTTTTTGATACTAAACTTGTAATAGCTCCTACGAATAGCGAAGATTTAACAAATGATTTACATCAACTAATATATGACTATATTATTTATATCCAGTATTTTAAACATGCAGTATCCTTCGAAATGAATTCTGGTATGATTGACAATACTGTGGAAACTCAACTGAATCAATTATTTGATTTAGCAAATGCTGAATTAACTAAATGTGAAAATGAATATAAAACCTTTGAGTCTAAATTCCAAGATATCAAAATTCAATTGAAATGAACTTCAGGCGTTTAAAAACCCTGATTTGATTTATGCATTATTTTGTTTGATAAGGGGATAATATGATAATAAATGAATAATAGGAGTGTTTATAATGATATCTTTCAGTAATATCTTAATGAGCATTTTACTAGTTTTTAATTTGTCATCCTTAGACTTCAATAAAGATGCCGATATAATATTAGTTTATAGCGAAGATGAAATCACTAATCTTCTGTATAAAGAAAGCATGAATCCAATTACGGTATTTAACAATACTTACAAACATATTTCACTAACATCCGCTGATGTTGATTTTATGGCTAAAGTAGTTTATGGTGAAAGTGCGGCTGAACCTTATGATGGTAAAGTTGCTGTTGCCTCTGTTATAATAAACAGAGTTTTAGATACTAAGTTTCCTGAAACTGTATCTGGCGTTATAAAGCAAAAAGGTGCTTTTTCATGCGTTACCAATGGTGAAATAAATGTTAAACCAAATAAAGATTGCTATAGTGCGGTGTATGATGCCCTGAGGGGCGCTGACCCAACCAATGATTCTTTATTTTTCTATAACCCTAAAATCGCAACATGTGAATGGATGAAATCTGTAAAAAAAGATAATCTAATAGAAATAGGAAATCACGTATTTTTTGTTTCAAACTAATAACAGAACAGCTAATGATTTAGCTGTTCTGTTATTAGTTTTTTTCTTTAATATTATTCACATAACTAACAGCATTCAACGATGCTACACACCCTTCTCCAGCTGCTTTAATATATTGATATGGTTTCCCTACACAATCTCCTGCAGCAAAACATCCAGGTAGATTTGTCTCCATATTTCTATTTACTTTTATATGTCCATTCTCTAATTCTAGACCTGGTACAAGTTGATCTGGCATTATACTATCTTTCATTATAAATATTCCATCAACAAATAGCTCACTATTATTAAATCTTATTCCTTTAGCATATTCCTGTCCTATTATCTCCACAGGAATATCTTCTATGATATAAATATCTGATGGCAATGTGAATTTATCTTTAAGCATAGGAATGAAAAATACTTTTTCAGCTAGTTCTTTAACGTATTTTGCATCCTCAACAGCTTCCATATTATAACCAATTATTGCTACTCGCTTACCTTTATATAATGGAGCATCACAAGTCGCGCAATATCCTACGCCTCTTCCTAAGAACTCTAACTCTCCTTTTAGAGGCTTTGTATATTCAATACCTGTTGCCAAAATAACACTTGTTGCTTCATACATTTTTTCATTTACCATGAGTGCATAATATTCTCCCATAGCATAAACATTTGTAATTCTCTCGTAGGTAATCTGAATACCTACTTTCTCAATATGATCCTGAAATGCATTCTTTAATTCTACTCCAGTGACAAGTGGTAACCCAAGATAGTTAGACACCTTTGGGGCTTTTACTACCTTATGACTTAATTCTTCTGTTCCAAAAATTATAATTCTTTTATTTCTGATTGAAGCATTAATGGCTGCTTGAAGTCCCGCTGGCCCACTTCCTATTATGGCTATATCATATCTTTCTTCAGCCATATTCTATCACCTCTATTAAAGATTTTGTTTAATTATTATCTCTAGCGCTTGTTTAGGCTTGAAACCTATTGATGTATCTACAATTTTTCCACTTTTAAACATCATTACTGTTGGTATACTCGTTACTTTAAAATGATTAGCTAAAGCCGGATTATCATCTACATTGAGCTTAGCAAACTTAACTTTATCACCATATTCATCATTTAGTTGTTCCATTATTGGCGCTATCATTTTACACGGTCCACACCAAGGTGCCCAAAAGTCAACAACTACTAAATCATTTGATTCAGCCACTTCTTCATTAAAATTATTTTGCGTTATCTCTAACATATTCTCGCCTCCATTTTTACCCCCTAGGGGTATGCTCTTTTAATATTATTCTATGCAATTATTTTGATTTAGTCAACTATTGTTCATTCTTTTTTAATCAGCTAATATTTCTTGAATTTCATCGTTTATATATGAAGATTCTGGATGACTTTTTTTAAGCTTAAGGGCATACTCTTTAGCCTTTGATATATCCCTACTCTTCATAAAAATTGCAGCTTGGTATATGGTATCTTCGTAATATCCACTATCACTGTAATATTGATCAAGCATATCACAATACTTAATAGCATCATCAACAATAGCTAATTGTATATTTAACGAGGCTAATCTAAATATGATGTCTTCACCGTACCATATCCCATCTTTGAAGTATTCCATTCCTTTTTTATACTCCTCAATTGCCTTCTCATAATCTTTATCATTTAAAAATGAGTTTCCTTTTTCTAAATAGTATCCTACAGCGTTTTTTTCAACATGTTCTTTAGCCTTATTATAGATCATTCTATCGTTAATAGATAAACTCTTCTCATCAATCTTTTCTAATATGCTAATTAACACATCAACATTTTCATTTTTAATATTTTCTTCTAACTCTTCCTTTGGAAAAGAAGTGTATTTATTCTTTTCTTGAGTTTCATTTGATTTTTCATTATTAGTTTTATTTTTATCTTCACCTATTTTAGTATTATCTTCTTTATTACCTTTATCCTCTTTTTTTTCTGCAGCAACTGTTGCTTTTTCATTTCCAGGTGTATATTTAATAAAATTCATAGCATACTTAGCCATGGCTACTAGAAGAATTGTAATTACAACTCCTCCTGTAATTTTGTATATCATTTCTTTATTTGACTCTTTTTCCTTTACCCCTAATTTTATGAGTTCTTTTTCAACATTCTTCACTTGTATATCTTTTTTATCAATTATTTTGAACTCACTCACTAACTCTGTTATTTTGTCGTATTCTCCCTTTTTCAAATAACAATCAATAAGCTTTTTATTTACATTTAAGCAATTGAAATCGCTTTTTTTGCAATGAAGTAACAGTTTTATTGCTAATGAAATCTTCATTTCTTGCAATTTTAATACTGCCTCATCATATATGTCCATTTTTTCAAAATCAGCTCTACTATCAACAAGGTATTTCTTAGCTACTTCATCACCATTAATTTTATAATTCCGCTCCCATATTTCTCTTGCTTCTTTAAGTTCTCCTTTAAAATATAATAAAAGTCCTTTCAAACTTAAGGCCGCAGAATTTTTCATGTTAAAGGATATGCTCTTGTTACAATAATTTAGAGCTTTATCAATATTTCCATCATAATAGAACTTTAAAGCTTTTTTATAATACTTAATGCTTTTATTCATATAATTAGTTCACCCTCATCCTTTAATCTCTCTCTATAACATTATAGCAAATAATACACCATTTTAAATTACTTAAATCACAATTAACAAAATATTTAAGTCTTATTAATCATTAACTAATAAAAAACGCTGATTTCCAGCGCTTTTCATCTGATTATTTTATTATAAATCCAATCTTTTCTTGTTCTTCACCAGTAATAATAATAAAATTTATCTTTTCTTCTTCTAATTCTAATTTTATTACTGATTCTTGTTTTAAAGAAGTATCTATTGTATATACTATATCCATCTTATTAGTTTTGATATTCACTTTTAATATTTTACTTGTTAATGACTCTTTTTCAGGATCCTTTCCAACACAAGCAATATATACATATTCATCATCTTCTACAAAACTTGTGATTGTACCATCTATAATCCCTATGTCTTTCTCTTGATTATTTATTTTTATTATTGTTTTGCTCTCTTCATTACTTAAAATAATCTGGTATTCTTTTTCTAAATACTCTGATTGATAGTCAGATACATTACTTATAGCAAAAGAGGTATTATTTATTAGTGAAGCTTTTACCATTGAATCTTTCTGAACCTTTCTCTCATTATTACTATCTTCATTAGATGTTTCAACCACAGCTACATCCTCTTTTGAGTCAGATTCATTTATTTCTTGATTTGTTTCTTGATTTGTTTCATCCTTTGTTTCTTCATTTTTTTCGTCCTTTACTTCTTCAACTTTTTCTACTGAAGCTGTAAATTGCATCTTCTCATCTTCTTTGTTAGATTCCATATCATCTGTTTTATTACTATTGTAATTAGCTTGATCAAAGGCTCTTGTACTTTTATTATTATCAACAGCATATTCAATGTCTTTTTTTTGCTCTCCAATAATAAATGGCGCCATGAAAATCATAATAGTAAATGTAGCTGCCATAGCAATAATTTTCTTGTTACCTATTAATTTCTTTTCTTTTTTCTTATTAACAGACTCAAACTTAATTACTTTGCTATCTTCAACAGGTTCAATTACTTCATTTTCTTCTTTTCGTGATGAATACTTGTCTTTATCTATCATGTTCATTATATTTCCAATATGGCTATTAAATTCTAAAGGCTCCGAATTTAACGCTTGAAGGAACATGTCATTTAACTCTTTCTCTTCTTCATATACCTTTGTACATTCAGAACACGCTTCCACATGATGCCTTATTTCATCCATGAGTCTTTCATCTAAATCATTTTCAATATATTCATTTAGGTGTTGTAAAACCTCATTACACTTCATAGCTCACACCCCTTTTCTCTTTATTCATATGTTTTTTGAATCCATCCCGCACTTTGTAATATCGCCTTTTAACGGTTGATAATTTCATTTCCAACACTTCTGCAATATCATCAAATGTAATATCTTTTGTATATTTAAGTATTATAATCTGTTTATCAGGCTCATCTAAATCATCAATATATCGTATGATTTCGTCTTTCATCTCCTTAAATTCAAAGTATTCTTCTGGTGATATTGTATCTGTTGCTATTCCTCTAGCATCTTCAATATTAGTCTCTGTTGTTTTGTTATACTTTCTCATATAATCAATGGTCTTATTCTTTGCTATTTGCAGTATCCAACTAGAAAATTTACACTTATTATTATACAATTCTAACTTATTATAAACTGTTATAAAGACTTCCTGAGCGATATCCTCAGCTGTTTGCTTCTGCTTAATCATATTATAAACAAACCTTTGGATTATTGGCTCATATTTAATCATAAGCTGATTAAAGCACTCAATATCACCGTTTAGGATACCTTCAACTAACTTAACATCTTCCACAATACTTTCCCCCTACGGTTAGTTTTGATTCTATGCTCTATATAGTCATTAATTTATATATTACACCCCTAATTTATAAATTAACGACATTTAAACTCGCCTTCATATCTTAATACGAAGCTATAGCATAAAAGTTCTCATAAACTATTATTTTCACTTATTTTTTTCTAAAGAATTCATTTTTTATTAACCATATTAATACTGTTGCAGCCAATAAATCTGCGCTACCACCTGGACTTATCCTCTTTGATTCAAAGCATCTAGTTAATTTTTGGATCTCAATATTTCCCATTTCACTCTCAATCCCACCTAGATCCATTATTTTAATAGCTTCCCGTTTAACATAGTTAAGGGTTTCCATGTCATGTCTGTGTAATATTGTTGTATCATCTGCGTACTTCATTATATAAATTAACGTATCCACTAGTCTATCATTCATAGGAAGATGAACTTTCCTTTCAAAATGACTTAACGCTTTCTCAAAGACTATAGGAAAACCCTTTTCAGCTTCTCCTCTTATTCCTTTTAACCCATATTTTTTGTATACCTTTTGTCCATGAGTAAAATTTATATATGAATCTTGTTTTTGTTCCATTTCTAATTCCTCATTACTTACACCTTTAGTCATTTCTATTATTACAGTCTTTATATTTTCAAATTCCATCTCATTAGTAAGGACATATGCTGTCGCTGATTGTATCAATCCAATAACAAATATCATTCCCTTATGAGTATTTACACCTTTTGTTTTCTTGAACATTTCTTTCTCGCATTCCATACCAATAGGCCTTAATATACGAAAAATTTCTCTTGGAGTGTTATCTTTACTTCCTTCTTCTGCAAATTTTCTAAGATACCTTGCTAAAACAACTGTACTATCTAAAAAAGTAAAAAAGTCCATATCATCATGAGAACCTGATGATACTGGGGATACCAACCCTAGTGATGGAAAACAGGATGCCTCATATAATATGGATTGCATTGCAAATTCTGTCAATTTTTCTATGAAACTATTATGCTCTATCATACATATTCTCCAAATAGTCATTATATCTATCAGCTACAAACTTGGCTATTTCTTCATAGCTATGAGTTCTATTTCTAACACACTCATGAGCAGATTTATCGCAAATAAAACACTTTCTTGGATTCTGCCCTAAACTCGTCCTACTTATAGATTTCCCATCCGTGTCATAAACATCTAAATCTATGCATCGCCCTAATGTATGCCTATCTTCAATATTAATACCAAAGTTCTTAACTTTTTCTGCTTTTTCATCAATAACATAAAGCATAATTGGTCCCTCTGCAGTATAACTCATCATACTATACTTGATTCTTCCATTAAAAAAGTTAGTCACTAACACTCCAATAATCTCCATTATCTTCCTAGTAATTGCATTATCCTTCTCAAGTCCTGGATAATTAACTCTAAGACTAATAACTGTATTATCATATCTATCGATTAGCTCATTTATAAAATTAACTCTCAATTCTCTTGCATCAAGTAACTCTTGTATTGTATACATAGGCTTAATGAGGAGAAGTGCTATATTTAATCTTCTCCATTATCTCCTTTCCTTTTGAACTTAATAGAAACTCCATAGTAACATCAGGTACTAGATTTTTTAAAAATGATATTTCTCCATCTTTGATTGTCTCTCTCACCTGTGAAGCACTAATAGCTTTTCCTTGGAACTCTTTTCGCTTTACTATCTCTACATCTACCTCATACTTCCCTAATGTAGATGTTAGAGTTTCATTATATACTTGTGTAACATCACAGAAGGGTTCCTCTCCAACATATCGCTTATTTATTGATAATTCTTTACAAAAATATTCTCCAAATATAGAAGCATCTAATTCTGTGAAAATTCTAAGAACATTGTCGTTCTTTCTCAAGAAATAATTAGGGAATGTTGCAGATGAAATAATATATTCTCCACCTGGAATTACTTTAACATTTTTCAGATCTTCAACTCCCTGTTTAACTAATTCATACCTGTACTTAAAAGGAAATAAAGATTTATCTTCTTGTACTATAAACACTATAACTTCTTCATTTTCCAATGAAGCTTTTTCTATTAAATATCTATGACCCCATGTAAAAGGATTACAATTCATTACAAGGGCTGCTTTTCTATTCATTTGCAAATTATACTTTTCTTTAATCATCTTCATGTGCTTACTAATATTATCCACACCTGTTTCTAACAAAGCCACTTCTTTGACCTTCTGTATAAGTTTATATCCTACTCCTGCAAATATATTTATATTTTCAGGTTTGGTAAATATATAACTATGATATATGCCTTCATCAAAAAGTTTGTTATTCATCCACGTAACAAGTTTTGAAGATAATCCCATTCCTCTCATATCATCGTCAATTGCAAAGCATTTAAGAATATTTGTCGATTTTGAACAAGTACCTAATATCTTTTTATCTTGTTTAATAACTATTGTACAATCAATATTCTTCTCATATTCTAACTGAAAGTTATTCAAGAATTTTTTTACATCATTTAACTCTTGAACATTATTAATATTGATTTCTTGAATTACAAAATCGTACATTTATACCACCCTCAATTTCAATGTTAATGTTAATACACATAAAGTGAATATTATTCTTATTATATCAAACTATTCTATAACAATAAATGTTTTTCAGTGCATATTTGTTTCATTTATATATATAAACAGGGTAGAAATTAATCTACCCTGTTTATATACCTATTTATCTTTAATCGTTCTATTTATGCAAATAATTATTTTACTTTTCTCACAACATCAATAACTGTACCATCTCTGTATTCCACTACTGCAACTATATCTTCTTCTAATTCAATAGGGTTTGCCTTACCTGTAATTCTATCTGCCTCTTCTTTAAGCTCTTCTATCGTCTTAATAGGGAGGTGAGTTTTACTTAACTGTTCAATTAAATCTACTCTTTTTGGATTAATAGCTATTCCTCTTTCAGTCACTATTACATCTACGGTTTCTCCTGGTGTTGTAACAGTAGTAACCTTATCTTTAATTACAGATAATCTTGATTTAACAAGCTTTGATACTATTATTGTAAGTTTAGATCCAGCTGCTGTATCACTGTGCCCTCCAGATCCTCCCATAATATTTCCATCTGATCCTGTTGTTACATTAACATTGAACTCTGTATCCACTTCTGTAGCTCCTAGAATCATAATATCAAGCTTATTAACAACCGCACCCTTATTATTTGGATTACCATACATTGACGATGACATTATCTGATGTTTAGCATTTTTCCCACAAGATTCCACAGCTTTCAAGTCAAAACACTGCACATCAAATAAAGCATTAAATAATCCTTCTTCATACATATCAACAATGTATCCTGTTATACCACCAGCTGCAAAACTCCCTTTAATATTCTCTTTCTGCATAATCTTTTTAAGTTCAGCTGCCACAGCAAGAGAAATTCCACCAGCACCTGTTTGGAATGATAAACCATCCTTAACTAACCATGATGCTTTCATTACCTCTGAAGTCATTTTTGCAATCTTTAATCCTACAGGATCTTTTGTAATCTGTGTTGTTCCAGATACTATTCCATTGGGATCTCCAATAGAATCTACTAGCGCAACATAATCCACATATACCTGACTTATTTCAATAGGGGCATTAGGGTACTCTACAAGATTATCTGTAACTGCTACTGTAATATCAGCATATTCAGCATCCGCTACCGCATATCCTAAAGCACCACAAGCTGATTTTCCAAATAGTCCATTCACATTTCCATATTCGTCTGAAGAAGGTGAAGCAAGGAAAGCAATGTCTATATGTAAATCTCCACTCTCAATTAATCTTGCTCTACCCCCATGAGTATGCATTATTGCAGGTTTCTTTAAAAGACCTTTTGAAACAGCCATAGCGACAGGTCCTGACATATATGCAGTATATATTCCTGTTACCACTCCGTTTCTTATATGTTCAACCAATGGTGCATGTACTGGGAAAATCGAGCTTGCAACTATAGTTAAATCTTTTATTCCTCTTCTAGCAAGTTCATCTACAACAGTGTTTAAAACATAATCACCATTTCTTAAATGGTGATGGAAAGATATGTTCATTCCATCTTTGAGTTCCATATTATCAAGTACACTGTCTAATCCATGATGTAATTTCTTTTCTCCTGGAGCTATGCTTGAAACATTTACTGCAATTTTCTTCTTATTACCATAGTTCACATAAGCACCTTCAAAAGGCTTTACATCTCCATAACCTTCTATATAACCTGGAATTTCTCTTCCAAGAATATTCTTCATAAATCATCCCTCACTTTTTTCTATAATAATCCAAGAATATCTGCAAGCTCAAGAGTAGCTTTAGCCCTATTTATTATAGGCGCATCTATCATTTTTCCATCAAGTGAAAATACTCCAAGACCTTCACTCTCCGCCTTATCCTTTGCTTCCACAACTCTCTTAGCATGATTTATTTCGCCTTCACTTGGTGAATAAACCTCGTGTATATCATCAACTTGTCTTGGATTTATAGCTGCTTTACCTGTCATCCCAAGACTCTTTGCTTTTCTCGTATCCTCTTTCAATCCTATACAATCATTTGTATCAGTAAATGGAGTATCTATTGATGAAACTCTTAAAGCTTTGCATGCTGTAGCAACTTTATTTCTAGCATAGAATACTTCATTACCCTCTTTAGTTCTCTTTATTCCCATATCCGCTGCTAAATCTTCTCCACCCAACAGAACTCCATTAACTCTTTCTGATGCTTTTATGATATTATAAACATTCTCCACTCCATAAGCAGATTCAATTAAAGCTATAAGTTTTATTTCACCTTTATTAAATTTCATCTCATCTTCAATTTGATCAAGCATCTCTGAAACCTTTATAATATCTTCTTCTGTAGCTTTTGGAACAAGTATTGTGTCCGGTTTAACCTTTCCTATAGCTATTATATCCTTTTCAGCGAACATAGTATCAATTGGATTAATCCTAACTATTAGTTCTACATTTTCAAAATTCAAGGTCTTAATTGCTTCTCTAACCAGTATTCTTGCACTATCCTTCTCTGTTAAGCTAACAGCATCCTCAAGGTCTAAAATTATTGAATCTGCTCCAAGAATATCAGCATTCTGTATCATACTAGGATTGTTTCCTGGCATGAACAGCATAGTTCTTCTCAAATTCTTCATGTCTATTCACACCCCCTTTTTACGGCTGTTTCCACTCTAGCTTTTATAGTATAATTCAATGCCCCTTTATCTTGAGCTCTTATTATTACATCTTTAATTTCTAGTTCTTTTAAAGTATCCATTATAACCATCTTGATTTCCTCACCAAATTGCTGCATAACAATACTTTCAAGGTCTAACTCTATTCCATTTCCTTCATTAGGCATAACCATAACATATATATCATTTGACTCAAATGTTCCTGCCTTTGCTGGTTTATTTATCTTCACCTGTATCACTCCCGTATGTTTAAAGTTGAGTATTTACAACTATTTCGCTACACTATTCAAATAAGCTGCCTGCCCTTGCTCATAAAGGTTATTCCCTTCGCTATCTATTACCACAACAACAGGAAAATCTTTAACTTCAATTCTTCTTATAGCTTCAGCTCCTAAATCTTCATAACATACAATCTCAGATTTAACAACAGACTTTCCTATAAGTGCAGCTGCACCACCTATAGCTCCAAAATAAACAGCTTTATTCTTTACCATAGATGCTATTACTTCTTCACTTCTCAAACCTTTTCCGATCATTCCTCTTAACCCTAAATCTAGTAATTTTGGAGCATATGGATCCATTCTATAACTTGTTGTTGGTCCTCCTGATCCAAATGCATTACCTGGCTTTGCTGGAGTAGGTCCAACATAATAAATAACTTGATCTTTAACCTCTATTGGTAATTCTTTTCCTGCTTCTATTAATTCACATAATCTCTTATGGGCAGCATCTCTTCCTGTATATAATACTCCTGATAAAAGTACTGTATCTCCTGCTTTCAATCCTATAACTTTTTCCTCTGTTAATGGTAACATTACTTTCTTTTCCATAACTATTCCTCCCTATACCTATAGAATTGGTTATTAAAGCTCTATCTCTGCATGTCGTGTTGCATGACAATTTATGTTTACTGCAACTGGTAATCCTGCAATATGTGTTGGATATGTTTCAATATTAACACCTAAAGATGTTGTCTTTCCTCCGAAACCTTGTGGTCCGATTCCCATCTTATTTATTTCCTCTACAAGCTCATCTTCTAAATTTGCATAAAACTCATTTTTATTTATTGAGTTTAATGGCCTCAGTAGTGCTTTTTTTGCAAGCATAGCTGCTCTATCAAAAGTTCCACCAATTCCTACACCAACAACTATTGGAGGACATGGATTAGGCCCTGCATCTTTAACAACCTTTAATATAAATTCCTTAACACCCTCAAGTCCATCAGCTGGTTTAAGCATTTTTAATGCACTCATATTTTCTGATCCAAATCCCTTAGGCGCCACTGTTATTTTAATCTTGTCTCCTTGAACTATATCATAGTAAATTACAGCAGGTGTATTATCTCCTGTATTAACTCTATCCAAAGGATCTTTTACAACTGATTTTCTCAAATAACCTTCTGAGTATCCTTCTGCAACACCTTTATTTATTGCTTCTTCTAATAATCCACCAGTTATGTGAACATCCTGCCCTATTTCAACAAATATACATGCCATACCAGTATCCTGACACATAGGCATCTTTTCATTCTTAGCTATATCAGCATTCTCTATTATATTATCTAAAATTCCTTTAGCAATTTCCCAATCTTCTTTTTCTCTAGCAATATTAAGTTTTTCTCTAACATCGCTACTTAAATAATAATTTGCATCTATACATAATTTTTTAACAGCTGATGTGATTTCTTTTACATTAATCTCTCTCACAACTACTCCTCCTTAAATACTCTTACAATGCACAATAGACAATTTATACTACACTTTTTATAAGCGTAAAATTGTCTTAAATGTACTTATTGAGCTTTATGAAATTAACTACACAATACATGCATATTTCCCAATAATCTTATAAAGATAAGATAAAAGGCAGTTATAAAAAACCGCCTTCTATATTTTTATTAATTTTTAAGCGTTTTTTCTTCTATTTACTAGAGCTAAAACTCTGTTCATTTCATTATTAACTATCATGAAACCTTCGTCAACACCCATTCCTGGCTTAGCTAAACATTGAGTTGCAGCACATGCCATAGCAATGTTTGTAGTTACCTCTGCTGATCTATTAGTTTCGTTACATGTTCCACCACAGTAAGCACCTACACCTTTTTCATTACAGTATATAATTGCTTCTGCTGTATTGTTAACTCCTCCTAAATCCGGAGTTTTAATTTGTAACATATGTCCTGCTTTGTTGTCTGCAAAGAATTTAACATCTTCGAATGTATTACACCATTCATCAGCAACTAACTCTATATTTATTCCTCTTCTATCAACTTCAGCAGTTAAATCTCTAAGTGCTTCCATTTGCTTTTGTCTATCCTCAACATCCATAGGACCTTCAATTCTTAATTTGAAAGGCTTAGCAGCTTCTGCTAATGTTTCAAGATAATCAGCCATTGCATTATTATCACAATCAAATGCAATTCCAATTGTTCCATAAACATCAATATGGAATATTGGGTTGTAATTTTCATCAGTTCTTAATTTTTGTACTCTCTCAGTCATCCACTTAACGTACTCAAGAAGCTTCTCACCTTTTAATCCTAGTTTATCTTCTACGTGGTTTATTAATGCATGTGGCATAACATCTGCAGTTTTGATAATCATCTTATCAACATTCTCATATCTATTATCTCCAGATTGAGTGAAAATAGGTATTCTCTTAATTTCTTTTCCTACGTTATATTCATCATTTACTATCTCTGCCATTGTTAAATGTTTAGCTTTAGCAACTCCATCTAATAAAGCTTGAGTAATTCCATATCTAATAGCTGTATGTAATCTCTTACCGTTAATCTGCATTCTGTCAAACTCTTCTGCCAATTCTCTGAAACAATCAAGTTCTCTACCAATTAGTTTTGGAGCGATTTCTTTTTCTATAACTGGAATAAAATCTTCTGCTAAGAAAAGTGGGTCTCTTCCACCAGCACCTGAATATTGAACTGCTGCACAATCACCATGTGCTACTTGCCCATCTTCTAATATTAACATAACAGAAATGGATTCTCCTGCTTGTCTTATTGACTTAAATCCTTCTGTAACAGCTTCACCAGTATATGTGAAACCATCATGTCCTGCTCCGTTTTTGATTGCTCTTTGATCGTCAAAATAGAATCCTGTTTTTCCTGGAGAACAAACCACATCAATAATTTTCATAGCTACGCACCTATCCTTTTCATTAATTAGTTTCTTTCTTTTCCAAACTGACCTTAAAAGTTATAATCTATTAAAGTCAGGGAGACTATTAAATTCTCCCTAACTAAATTTCTATTCTGGTCTACCAACCAATCTACCTTTACCTACTGCAAATATATCATCTACAGTCATTTGGAAGCCAACTTCTCTTCCTTCAAATTTTCCTCTTTCTTCAAGCTTTTTTGTATTATAATCTTTAAGCTCTTTTGTAAAAGGAATATTTCCAAACTTAAGATATCTTACAGCACCATTGTTATCTCTAGCAGGCATCATCTTACCGAAGTTATATTTACTTGGAGCAAATGGTACATCAATTACTCCCATATCAAAACCTTTAACGACACCTATTGCTAAGTCACCTTTACCAATTTCAAATAATTTATCCACCATACATTTTGTCTCAGCTTTTATAATTGCAATTTCAGTCTTCAACTCTTCTGACATTCCAAGTTGTTGCCCTTGTAATAGATTCAAAGTCATCTTAGTAGTTTTTATTCCCTCACAGTTTGCTTCTTTTGTAGGTATTCCTATTGCTTCATGTGGAGTTTTAACAATAACTTTTGTTGCTCCTGCTAAAGCAGCTGTTGCAGCACCATTTGAAATTACTCCAAAGGCTTTAGCTTCATCAGCTGGGAATCCACCCATCCATTGGTGGAAAACAGTTGTAACAACACAATCATTATATCCATAGTTTCTTAAATATTCATCACACTGTGATTGTAATGCTCTTATAGCAGCTACGTCTTGAATCAAGTTTCCACATTGACCATATCCAACAGTTATACTCTTAACACCTTGCTCTGCAGCCATTAACGCTTCAACTATAGCTACTGCATTTGAAGTACTTGGAGGTACTATAGTTCCTGTTAGTGGACCAAATGGCTCTCTATTAATTGAAACTCCAGCTTCCTCATATATTCCAACTAATCTATCACAATACTGCCAATCTTTAATAGTCTTTTCAATACTAACACTCTTAGCATATGGGATATTGTATGAGATTCCTCCTCCTTCATTAGAAGTCCATCCAGCAGCATGGATAATCTCAGTCAATAATCTAGCATCAGGTGTACCATGTCTAGCTTCAAGAGGTACATTTACAGCCTCAAGAACTCTTCTACAACCTTCAACACCATGATTTACTCCTGGGAATCCATTTAATAATGATCTTCCTGCTTTTCTACTTTCTTCAATTCCCACTTGACATTCATCATATCTATTTAGTCTTGTATACGCATCAATAGTAGATGGAAGCAAATCTGCTCCGCCTTCATTTTGAAGGTATTTAAGTAATTCTATATGCTCATTAATAAGTGCAACACCCGCTCTTGGTTGTGCTAAAGTTAATCCCTCATTCTTTGCCTTTTCCATTTTCTTTGCAAAATTCTTATGATCAGGTACAGCTTTTGCATATTCTATATTCTTCTCTAAATCCCTTACACCTTCACCAGTTTCCCATGTGTTAAGTATTTCTTTTCTCACACTATAAAATTCATCATCAGTCCACTTTTTATTATTTAACTCCACAATAATAACCTCCTAGTTAAGATTCACCAAGTATTTTTTCATAATTCTAACCGCCATATCAGGCAATTCCTGTGCTAGTAATCCCATTGCTGACAAAATATACGTTCTATCTACTAAGTACTTTGGTTTCTTTGGTTTCAAGTATATTGGCTCTTCTATGTTAAACTCTCCAGCTTTTAATATTTCATCAGCTCTTTCACTATGAACTATTATGCCACCCGTTCCTATAACATACTTTGTTTCCATCAAATCTTTTCCAATTTGAGTATACATTGGGCCCATTGGAGTGTAAGTGACTTCTACAAAACCAACATGTCTAGTAAGCGCCAATTCTGTGGCTACTTTACCTAAAGCCTCATCAAATTTTATTTCATCCTCTGTTTTAGGTACCATTTTTATGTTATCTGTTCTGAACTTGCAATTTCCATGTATATCAATTTTTCTTTCAGTGTCACCAAGATATTTTCTTACTTTCTTAGTTCCTGCTGCTTCAAGAATTGATAATGCGGAATATCTCATTCCAAGATCTCCTTCAACAGTTCTTTTTGCAAATGGTTCCTCTAATCCTCTTATTGTTACTCCACCTTTAGTTGGTTCTCCATCAGCTAAAGAATGAATATCAGTTGTCGCCCCTCCAATGTCTACCACTATCAAGTCGCCTAATCCATCTTCTTCATCTGAGCCCTTACTTAAATATTCTGCAGCTTTTAATACTGCAGCAGGAGTTGGCATAAGTATTCCATTTACCATTTCTTCTGCTTTTCCTAAACCTTTTGCTTCTATAATATTTTTCATAAAGATTTTTCTTATTTCTTCTCTGGCAGGATCAACATTAAGTTCATTTAGTGCTGGCATTACATTTTCAGTCATTGAAAAAATCATATTATTATTTTCAAAAATTTCTCTGATTTCATCATACGTTACCTTATTACCAGCAACAACTATTGGAAGTTCTACGTTGTGTTCTGCTAACATCTTAGCATTATGCAATATACAGCTCTTATTTCCTCCATTAGTTCCGCCAGCTAATAATATTATGTCTACATGTGAATTTTTGATTTCATTAATTTCATTCTTTGTAAGCTCGAAACTATATGTCTTTAATACTCTAGCTCCCGCTCCTAATGCAGCTCTCTTAGCAGCTTCTGCAGTTAACTCTGGCACTAAACCTATAGCTACCATTTTTAAACCACCTGCTGCTGATGAACAAGCTAGTTTTTTAACAAAGTTAACATCTATACCATTTAAATTTTCAGTAAGCTTTTTATAGGCATTATTGAATCCATCCATTATATTGGTATCAATTGTTGTTATATCCTTTGATGTCGCTAAAACTTCTTCATTTTCAATATCGATAGCTGTAAGCTTTGTATATGTGCTTCCAAAATCTATTAATAAATATGCGTCCATTTATATCACTTCTTTCAGAAAACTAATATATTAATTAATTAATTTTTAAATCCTCTTTCATTTCTACCATAGTATGTTCAATTGGTGTTCCTGGTGGATATACTCTGTCAAATCCCATTGATTTGAATCTCTCATGAACATCTTCCCATTTTTGTTTTCCTACAACTATATTTCCACCTACATAAAGTAATATATCCCCTATACCAGCTTCCTTACACTTATCTCTCATACCTCTACAGTCGATTTCACCATGTCCATAAAGTGATGAAACAATAATAGCGTCAGCATTTGTTTCCACTGCAGCATTGATAAAATCTTCTTGTGGTGAAATTACCCCTACGTTAATAACATTAAATCCATTCTCTGTTAATACATAATCAATAATTTTATTTCCTACCGCATGACAATCAGACCCTATAACTCCAATTACAATTGTTTTCCCATTTTTATTTCCCATATCTAAGAATTCCTCCTGTTAAAACCCTTATTTTATATAAATCTTATAAAAGATTTTGTTCATCTAAATGACTTTTAATTATGTTTGAATATCAACCATCTTTGCTTTTAAGTTTTTTAATGAACCATCATCCAAACTATATAAAAATTTAATTATCTCTACTTTTTTGTTTATAAGTTCTTCTATTTCTTTGTGTCTACCAGGTGAAACTATAACTACATCTTTGCCCTCAAGCATGTCTCGTAATTTATTTTCATCTATTTCATTAGTGTACTCTATATCTAAGTTATCTAATCCAGCCATCTCCAATGCGCCTTTTATCTTGTACATAAACTTTTCAGATATACAAACGAAAAGGAACTTGGTTTTTTCTGGATACCTCGCTATTTTCACAATGGTCTCTATATCTGGTATAATAGCTACTCCAAATACCTCTTTCATCATACCTTTAGTCAGTTCCTTCACTTCTCCAATATGATTGAATGTAGAGATTATTACCTTAGCTTTATCAAGCTTAGCTATTGTTGTTTCGTCCATTTCTTTTAAATCATTTATTGTTAATGGATATACATTCATATTGGTATTCTTGGATAACTGTTTACTAAACATTTTCGATTGTTCAATATTACATTCCACATAACAGGCTTCCATTCTCATGATTGCATGTTTCTTTTGTTCAATCCTTTTTTTGACTATGTCCAATAATTCTTCCATATCCATATTGACACTCATTGCTTCTTCAAGTGCCATATCAACAAATTTCAAGATTTTATTGTTAATATCTTTATTCTTCCAAGGAATTACTTCATCAACAACAAAGGTTCCTCTCCCTTGATAAGATTTTAATATACCATCTGATTCCAGTTCCTTATATGCATTGCTGATTGTATTTCTACTTATTCTTAATTTTTTTGCCAGTTCTCTTTCAGTTGGCATTCTACTTCCTACTTTTATATCCCCATTGCTTATTAAGTCTGCAATCTGCCTTTTAACCTGAATATATAAAGGAACTTTGTTCGCTTTATCAACATAAACGTTAATAACAATCCCCCCTTATACCAAATTGGATTATTGGATTAATCCAATTATCAACTCAATATTATCACAATGTGTAATTCATATCAATAGCCTATTTCATTTTTTCATTAAATATTTCCTAATTTTTTTTACTACATTCTAAAAAAGTTATTTTCTAAATATAACTGTCATACAATATAGTATAAACTTTTGTTAAATCACTGATACATCAGCGTATTAAAGGAGGCTACTCTATGAAATTTTTTTATAAACATTTGAAATTATTAATGCTCATCCTTGCATTTTTAGTATTATTTTTGCTCTATGGTGAGTTTTGGAATGTAAAAAAAACATTTCCATTTATAACAGTACATAATCAAAATATAAACAAAAACACTTTAGAACTGTATGATTTAGAAAACAGATTGGACGACTTAAAGAGAGCCAATTTTATTTTTCTGTATCGTAATAATACAGGTAATCTAATATTTAAACTTCTATCAGATAAAAATGACTCTTTAAAAATACACCCTTTGTTGGACAACTCTAACAGCTTATCCCTCACTCTTTCTGAGTTTAATTACACTACACAAGAATCAATAATTGGACTTTACAATAATATGGCAAAACATCTTACCTTAAATTTTGATAATAATCATTTTATTCTTTTTTCATATGACAATAATCATTATACTTTAAATAATATCAATGATAAATCTATGAATAACCAACTAAAAGATGTATCTATAGACAATATACTGATTACATTTTACCAATCGGAGAACCTCCAAACATTATCCAAACATAGTGGTACTGGTTTATTATTTACGGGAGGACGCATAGTTGATATAGAATGGAGTAAAAAGGATAGTGAACCAATAAAAATTGTAGATGAAAAAGGAAAACCTATTTCTCTTATAGAAGGAAAGGTATGTTGGATTTTAGCGGATAACTCTCTAAAAATTGATTTCAAATAACAAAGCAATTAATTTGCGCTCAGTCTGTTGAAAAGCCCAAGTTCCAGGTCACTAAGGCTCTCTGCGTTGCACAAGTACTACTTACTTGTGCATTCCGCTGTTGGTTCGCCTTGTTCCTTGATCTTAGGCTTTTTCAACGACTGAAACTCTGAATATGGAAACAGAGTCAAAGCGATATTAATTATTATTAAAATAGTCATCAACCGCCATAGCTATGAGTTTAGCTAACCTAACCTGATACATTTCTGTCTTCAAAAGTTTTTCTTCTTTAGGATTTGATAAAAAGCCACATTCAACTATAACTCCTGGCATATTATCATTACACCTCAATACTTTATACTTATCTTTAGCAGGATGATTTACTCTTTTATTTCCATTATCTATTCCGCTCTTGAGATATTTCATTATTAATGCAGCCATTTTTTTACTATCTTCTCTATTTGAATACCATACCTCTGCACCATAATACTCTGGTTGTGTAAATTTATTTAGATGTATACTTAAAAATGCATCACATCCTGTTTCATCTTTCATTTTAACCCTATTATTCAAATCCTCCATTTTCTTCTGTTTAATACTACCTTGAGTATATAGCCCCTTATCCTCTTCTCTAGTCATTACCACATAATACCCTAAATCTTTTAATTCATCTCTTAACTTTAAGGAAATTTCTAAAGCTATATTTTTTTCTTGAGTTCCACTACTAGAACTTGCTCCTCCATCAACTCCACCATGCCCTGGGTCTATAAGTATAACCTTCTTATCATTTATACTGAAAGCATTTGTAGTCTTTATATGTAATGCTGAAAAAATTAATGAATATCCTAAAAAAATAATCAAAACAGATAATAATAATGGCCTGTTAATATTTTTCATATATCGCTCACCTCCAGTATTATAATATGCAAATTTCTAAGATTTATTTAGAATATTAATCACATTAAAACTAAATGCTCAAAAAAATTTCAGCAATAAATCAAACAAAAAAACTATCTAGATTGTTAGTCTTGATAGTTTTAATATTTATCAATATCATTAATTTACAATTGTTTGTGCTACATTAGTAGCATGGTCTCCAATTCTCTCAAGATTACTAATAATGTCTAAGAATATAGCTCCAACAGTAGCATTACATGCTCCATTATTAAGTCTTCTAATATGGCTAGCTCTCAACTCTTTTTCAATCTTGTCTATCTTATCTTCTATTTCAATAACTTTAAATGCTTTTTCTTTATTTTCTTCATCCAAGGCTTCAATACTTAATCTCACCGCTTGAATAGTATAATCAAACATATTTCTTAATTCTGTCATAGCTTCATCTGAAAAATCCAATCGCTTCTGTATCTTCTCACTAGTAAGTTCAGCAATGTTCTCAGCATGATCCCCAATTCGCTCTAAATCATTAACTACATGGAACATTGAAGTGACAATATCCCTCTGATGCTCTGCTATCTCAGTTTTAGATAGCTTTACTAAGTAAACAGTTAATTCATCCTCTAATAAGTTTACAAGTTTCTCTTTTTCATATACCTTCTTTACAAGAGAGTCACTATTCTTCTCAAACGCTTCCATTGCTAATTTTAGATTTTTCTCAACCACTGATCCCATTCTAATTAGCTCTTTCGTAGTTTGACCAACTGCAATAACAGGCGTTTCTAATAATCTATCATCTATATATTTAGTTCCAATATGCTCATCTTGCATACCATCTTCTGAAACAGGTATGAGCTTATTAACAAATCCAACAATAACTTTATAAAATGGAAGTAATAATATTGTATTTGTGACATTAAATATAATATGTGCATATGCTATTTGTCTTTGAACAATTTCAGCATTTGTACCTGTTACATGAATTAGGTTAACTGTCCATACCAAAACATTTACAAGTGGTAAGAATATAATCGCTCCAGCAACATTGAATATTAAGTGAATTACCGCAGCTTTTTTAGCAGTCTTATTAGTTCCTATACTTGATATTAATGCAGTTACGCATGTACCAATATTACATCCAAGCAACACAGGTATTGCAAGTGATAATTCAATAGCACCTGTTGATGCTAATCCTATTAATATACCAGTTGTAGCAGATGAACTTTGCACAACAGCTGTCATGGCTAAACCTGTTAATAACCCAAGAAAAACATTTCCATCCAGGGTAGCTATAAACTCTTTGAACATTGGACTATCGTTTAATGGTGACATTGCATCTTTCATCAAGTCCATTCCTAAAAACAAAATACCAAATCCTAGTATTATATGACCAATTTCTTTTGTTCTCTCTTTTTTACTAAATAAAGTTAACAATGCTCCTATTCCAACAAATATTGGTATAAGTTTCGAAATTTTTAATGTTATTAAGAAACCTGTTATTGTTGTACCTATATTAGCACCCATAATAACTGCAGTTGCTTGTAATAAGTTCATTAATCCAGCATTAACAAAACCTACAACCATTACAGTTGTTGCACTACTACTTTGTATAATAGCAGTAACAAATGCTCCAGTCAAAACTCCTAAAATAGGGTTTGAAGTTATTTTTTCAAATACAGCCTTCATTTTATCTCCCGATAAGTTTTGAAGACCATCTCCCATAACTTTCATACCATAAAGAAATAATCCTAATCCCCCCACTAGTGCTAGTATCATACTTAATGCCGATACATCTGCGCTACCAGCAAGAGCTAATATCATACTACTTGCAACTTCCATGGTAATACCTCCAAAGTTAAATTCTTATTTTCTACAAAATTCTCCTCTCTTATAATACTAAATATTTAACATAAAGTTAATACCTTTAATCATTGTTTAACATGGATTTCATTTAACTTAACATAGATTTAACAATGAAATATTTCTTAATATTTATTCTATCTTCTAACTTGTATATTTATTCAATTGGTCTAATTTCTTTTACTTTCTATTTTCATAATTTTCTATCATTTTTAGACAAAAATAAAAGGAAGGCTACCCTTCCTTTCTTTAAATATATAGTATTTGAAATATTATCTCTTAGAGAATTGAGGAGCTCTTCTTGCTTTCTTAAGACCGCATTTCTTTCTCTCTACCATTCTTGAGTCTCTTGTTAAGAATCCAGCTTTTTTCAATTCTGGTCTTAAGTTTTCGTCAGCTTTAATTAAAGCTCTAGAAATCCCGTGTCTGATTGCTCCTGCTTGCCCTGATAATCCACCACCGTGAACATTTACTAATATATCGTATTTTTCCTTAGTTCCTGTTAAAACTAATGGTTGATTAACAATGTATTTTAATGTATCTAAACCAAAATAGTTTTCCATATCTCTTTTGTTAATGATTACTTTTCCTTCACCTGGTACAAGTCTTACTCTTGCTACAGATGTTTTTCTTCTACCTGTTCCAAAGTATTGAACCTTTGCCATTATTACTTCCTCCCTTCACTACTCATCAAATTAGTATCTTAATTCTAATTGCTCTGGCTTTTGCGCTTCATGGTTGTGCTCGCTTCCAGCATATACATTTAACTTCTTAATCATTTGTCTTCCTAAACGACCTTTTGGAAGCATTCTTCTTACTGCTTCACTAAAAACAAACTCTGGCTTCTTAGCTAAAGCATCTCTGTAAGATATCTCTTTTAATCCACCTGGATATAAAGTATGATGTCTTAACATTTTTTGGTCTAATTTCTTACCAGTTAAAACGATTTTATCAGCATTAAGTACTATTACGTGATCTCCGCAGTCAACGCTAGGAGTATAAGTTGGCTTATGCTTACCTCTTAAGATAGTTGCGATTTGGCTAGCTGCTCTACCAAGCGTCTGACCTTCAACATCTACAACATACCATTTTCTTTCAACTTCATGTGATTTTGCAATGTATGATTTCATCTTTTTTCCCTCCCTGTTACATTTCCTAATTCCTGTTAATGATCTATTCTAAGACTCGGGCAAGTGAATCTTATATACCACTTCAACTCTCATAATTATAATACATTGTTCCGGGCGTGTCAACAACTTTTTTATTAATTATTTATATTAAATTTAATTTTAAAAATATATGTCTTTTAAATATAAACCTTCTGCCGGAGCAGTTGGCCCTGCAAGCTTTCTGTCCCTATTTTTCAAAATTGTTTGAATATAATTAGGGTCTATTTTATTTATCCCAACTTGTATTAATGTTCCTACAATTATCCTTACCATATTATAAAGGAAACCATCTCCTGTTACTTCTATAATAATTTCCTCTTTGTTTTTAACTATATTTATTGATTGAATTGTTCTAATAGTTGTTTTTACAGAACTACCTGTGCTTTTAAAAGCGTTGAAATCATGTCTTCCTATAAAGTATCTTGATGCTACTTTCATCTTCTCAATACAAAGCTGCTCTTTATACTGATATAGTCCTTCTCTTTCAAACACAGCCCTAACTTCTCTATTTAATATTTTATATATATACGTCTTTCCCACACAAGAATATCTTGAGTGAAACATTTCATCCACCTCTATAGAGTTTAAAACAACTATATCGTCTGGTAATATAGGATTTAATGCATATTTTATTTTCTCACATGGTATATTAGTTTTACTCTTAAAATTACATACATATTTGAGTGCATGCACTTTGGAATCTGTTCTACTACATCCTATAACCTCAATATTTTCTTTAAGTAACTGGCTTAATTTTTTTTCTAATACCTCTTGAACAGAAATATGGTTTCTTTGTTTCTGCCATCCATAATAATTAGCCCCATTATATTGTATTTCAAGTTTGATATTTATTAATTTGTCCACTAGATTATTCCCCCAACTATAAATCTAGTCAATATTCCACATAAAATAAAAATTACAAATATAGCAACTGCAACGTAGTCTCTCGTTGTATATTTTAATACTTTCATTCTAGTTCTTCCCTCTCCGCCTCTATATGCTCTAGCTTCCATAGCTGTAGCTAGATCATCTGCTCTCTTAAAAGAGTTTATGAATAGTGGAACTAAAATAGGAATAAGATTTTTTGCTCTTTCTATTAATTTACCTGATTGAAAATCAGCACCTCTTGCCATTTGTGCTTTCATTATCTTATCTGTCTCATCCATTAAAGTAGGTATAAACCTAAGGGCTATTGTCATCATCATAGCTAATTCATGCGCAGGTAAACCAACTCTTTTAAAAGGACTTAGCAATGTCTCAATTCCATCCGTTAATTCAATAGGAGAAGTTGTGAGCGTTAATATTGATGTACCTACTATAAGCATTACCAATCTTATAGCCATAAATGCTGCTCTAATTATACCCTCAGTATATATCTCTATAAAACCAAATTTAACAATTGGAAGTCCATCACCTTTAATAACGAAAATATTAATTACAGCAGTAAATAGTAATAAAAATAATATTGGCTTTATACCATTTATTATAAATGAAGCTTTTAACTTACTTAAAATAATTATCATACTTAATAAAAGAACAAAAAAAATATACCCGAAAAAGTTATTTACAAAAAAAATGCTTATCATGTATAGAAATGATAATATAATTTTAGTTCTAGGATCTAATTTGTGTATAGGAGAATCAGTAGGTACATATTGACCAATAGATATGTTTTTTATCATATTAGCTTCCTCCCATTAGTTTCTTTGAATATAATTTTTGAATTTCTATTACTGCCTCTTCTATAGTATATATGTTCTCGTCAACCTCTAGCCCATTTTTCTTAAGTTTTTTCATAAGATAAGTTATTTGAGGTGCAGATAGACCAACTTTCTCTATTTTATTTATATTAGAAAACACCTCTCTAGGTGTTCCATTCATTACACTTTTACCTTTTTCCATAACAAAAATTTTATCAGCTATTCTTGAAACATCATCCATGCTATGTGATACTAATATGATTGTCATATTATATGCTTCCTGAAAACACTTTATCTGTTTCAATATTTCATCTCTGCCTTTAGGATCTAATCCAGCCGTAGGCTCATCTAAAATTAGCACTTCGGGTTCCATAGCAATAACACCTGCAATCGCAACTCTTCTCTTTTGACCACCACTCAACTCAAATGGTGATTTATCTTTATAAAGTTCATAATCAAGTCCTACAGATTCCAAAGCTTTAATAACTCTTTTTTTTATTTCATCTTGAGAAATCTTTAACTTACCTGGACCAAAAGCTATATCTTTCTCAATTGTTTCTTCAAATAATTGATACTCAGGATATTGAAATACTAGACCAACTTTTTTTCTTATGTTTGAGAGCTTAACACTCTTATCTGCTATATCAACACCATTGATTAATATAGTACCACTATCTGGTTTTAACAAACCATTAATATGCTGAATCAAAGTCGATTTACCTGACCCAGTATGCCCAATAATTGCTACAAATTCTCCTGAATTAATTTCTATATCAACACCATCAAGAGCCTTTCGCTCAAAAGGTGTACCTTTCATATATATATGCGTAAGATTTTTTATAATAATTGACATAATTCACTCACCATCTCATCAATACTTATAATATCATTTCTTATTGGCATTCCACTTTCTTTTAAACTATAAGCTAATTCTGTTACACTTGGAACATCTAACCCAATTTCTTTTAATTTCACCACTTGAGTAAATATGTTTCTTGGAGTATCATCCATAATCACATCTCCATTATCCATAACAATAACTCTATCAGCCTTTATTGCTTCCTCCATAAAATGAGTTATCAAAATAACTGTTATTCCATATTCTTGATTTAATTTAGTTATTGTATTAATAACTTCCTTTCTTCCTAAAGGATCTAGCATAGCAGTAGGCTCATCTAATACAATACAATCTGATCTCATTGCAATAACACCTGCAATAGCTACTCTTTGTTTTTGTCCTCCTGAAAGCATGTGTGGTGCATGCTTTTTATACTCACTCATGTTTACCGTATCAAGAGCATCATCAACTCTTTTTCTTATTTCATCTGGGTCGATACCAATATTTTCAGGACCAAAAGCAACATCCTCTTCAACTATGGTTGCAACAATTTGATTATCTGGATTTTGGAATACCATTCCAACATTTTTTCTTATCTCCCAATGTTTTTGAGTATCTGATGTAGAAATATTATTTATGCTTACAATTCCATCATGAGGAACTAGTAAAGCATTCAAATGTTTAGCTAATGTAGACTTACCTGAACCATTATGTCCTAATATTGCGACGAATTCACCTTTGTTTACATTAAGATTAACTCCATGTAACACGTCAACTTTCTCTTCATCAAAAATATAACTAAACTTCACATTACTACATTCTATATATGTTTTCTCCATATAATTCACCGAACCTATTATAAACTTTTGCTTATATGCAAATGGGGACTAAGCATTACTTAATCCCCTGAAATCTATACTAATTGTAATATAACAACCTCAGCATTATCTCCTCTTCTTGGCCCAACTTTAAGAATTCTAGTGTATCCACCGTTTCTTTCTTGGTATTGAGGAGCAATCTCGTCAAATAACTTCTTAACAACGTCTTTCTCTGTTACGAAAGAAAGAACTTGTCTTCTAGCATGTAAATCTCCTCTTTTAGCAAGAGTAATCATTTTTTCAGCTAGTTTTCTTGTTTCTTTTGCTCTTGTTTCAGTAGTTTCAATGCTACCATTCTTTAAAAAGCTTGTTACTAAGTTTCTTAACATAGCTTTTCTTTGGTCTGTAGGTAGACCTAACTTACGATATCCTGGCATTGCTCACCCTCCTTTATTCCTCGCTTTGTCTCAAGCCTAAACTTAACTCTAGTAATTTCTTTTGAACTTCTTCAAGAGATTTTTTACCAAGATTTCTCACCTTCATCATGTCATCCATTGATTTTTCAGTAAGTTCTTGAACAGTGTTAATTCCAGCTCTCTTCAAGCAATTATAACTTCTAACAGAAAGATCAAGTTCTTCGATACTCATCTCAAGCACTTTCTCTTTTTTGTCTTCTTCTTTTTCAACCATAATTTCAACATTATCTGCTTGATCAGTTAATGTCATAAATAATTTAAAATGTTCAATAAGAATTTTTGCTGATAAACCAATAGCTTCCTCTGGCTTAATTGTACCATTAGTCCAAAGTTCTAAAGTAAGCTTATCATAATCAGTAATTTGACCAACTCTTGTATTATCTACAGTAAAGTTAACTCTTTTTACTGGTGTAAATATAGAGTCAACAGGTATAGTCGCTATCGCAAGTTCCTCATTTTTATTCTTGTTCTGAGAAACGTATCCTCTACCTCTAACAACGTTAATTTCCATAGATAATTTTCCATCAGAATCAATTGTAGCGATATGAAGATCTTCATTCATAATTTCAACATCACCATTTGTTCTGATATCACGTGCAGTAACAACACCTGGTCCTTCTGCATCGATAATTAATGTACTTTGAGTTGTCTCTATGTCTAAAAATTTTACAGCTAATTGCTTAAGGTTTAGGATGATCTGTGTAACATCCTCTTTAACCCCTTTAACTGTTGAAAATTCATGTAGAACTCCATCAATTTTAATCCAATTAGCCGCTGCACCAGGTAATGATGAAAGAAGTATTCTTCTTAAAGCATTACCTAATGTTATACCATATCCTCTTTCAAGAGGCTCTATGACAAATTTACCATATGAACCATCTTGTGAACATTCAACACACTCTAATTTTGGTTTTTCTATTTCAAACAATTCTAACCCTCCTTCATTGGAACTCAACCTCAAATGAGGGTAACTAATATTTAGCTATTACTTGCTGTATAACTCGACGATTAGTGTCTCATTGATTGGAGTATCTATTTGTTCTCTGCTAGGAACAGATACCACTTTACCTTCAAAGCTAGCCATATTTGATTCTAACCATGCTGGAACATTCTTAGGATTCTCAGCATATGTTTTAAATAATTCAGTAGCTCTGCTCTTCTCTTTAACAGCTATAACATCACCAGGTTTAACTCTATATGATGGAATATTAACTTTCTTACCGTTAACAGTGAAATGTTCATGAGTTACTAATTGTCTTGCTTCTTTTCTAGAGTTACCATAACCTAATTTATAAACTACGTTATCTAATCTGATTTCAAGAAGCATTAATAGGTTTTCACCTGTTACACCCTTTAATCTACTAGCTTCTTCATAAGTTCTTCTGAATTGCTTTTCAAGAACTCCATAAATTCTTCTAGCTTTTTGCTTTTCTCTTAACTGAACTCCGTAGTCAGACATTTTCTTTCTACCTTGCCCATGTTGACCAGGTGCATAACTTCTTCTAGTGAATGCACACTTATCAGTAAAGCATCTATCTCCTTTAAGGAATAACTTCATTCCCTCTCTTCTACATAATCTACATACTGCTCCAGTATATCTTGCCATGAATCACACCTCCTTATTTACTAAACTCTTCTTCTCTTTGGTGGTCTACAACCATTATGTGGTATTGGAGTAACGTCTTTGATTAAAGTAATCTCTAATCCAGCTGCTTGTAAAGATCTTATTGCAGCTTCTCTACCTGCTCCAGGACCTTTAACGTATACTTCAATACTCTTTAATCCATGATCCATTGCTACTTTAGCGGCAGTTTCTGCTGCCATTTGAGATGCAAATGGTGTTCCTTTTTTAGAACCTTTAAATCCTAATGCGCCCGCACTTGACCACGCGATAGCATTACCAACTTTATCAGTTAATGTAACAATAGAATTGTTAAAAGTTGAATTTATATGCGCACAACCATGCTCGATGTTCTTTTTCTCTTTTTTTCTTCTACTACCTTTTTTAACTTTTTTTGGTGCCACGGTCAACCCTCCAATCTGTTACTTTTTCTTATTAGCCATTGTCTTTTTAGGCCCTTTTCTTGTTCTAGCATTTGTTTTTGTTCTTTGACCTCTTACTGGAAGTCCTTTTCTATGTCTTATTCCTCTTAAACATCCGATTTCACTTAATCTTTTAATATTAAGAGCTACACCTCTTCTTAAGTCACCTTCAACAGTATGATTCTTGTTGATATAGTTTCTTAAAGCAGAAACCTCATCCTCAGATAAGTCCTTAACTCTAGTATCAGGATTTACTCCAGTCTCTTTTAAGATCTTTTGAGCTGATGGTAATCCAATACCAAAGATGTATGTTAAACCAATCTCTACTCTTTTTTCTCTAGGTAGATCTATTCCAGATATTCTTGCCATTGATTAATTACACCTCCTAGGTATTCTTTTGATTTCAATTATTTCTATATGTTAATTTCTAGAACAATAAAGCATATTGTCAGCCGCACCCAGAAATTTAATATCTAATTTTATTATCCTTGCTTTTGCTTGTGTTTAGGATTTTCACAAATAACCATTACTCTACCTTTTCTTCTGATAATTTTACATTTCTCACAGATAGGCTTTACGGATGGTCTTACTTTCATTGTTACCCCTCCTTATTACTTCTCTCTCCAAACAATTCTACCTCTGCTTAAATCATAAGGAGAAAGCTCTAATTTAACTCTATCACCTGGTAATATTCTAATGAAATTCATTCTTAGCTTTCCTGAAATATGTGCTAATATTTTATGACCACTTTCTAATTCTACCTGAAATGTTGCATTCGGTAAAGCCTCTAATACAGTTCCTTGCATTTCGATAACATCATTCTTTGACATAAGGTAATCAAACCTCCTTATTGGCAATTTTTTGGCTTATAGCTTTTCTTACAGTAGCGTCGTTAAGCCTCTTGCCTTTGAGAATAATATCTTTAACTTCATCACAGAATTTGTCTGTGAAAATTAAATGTTTAATTTTCTTTTTCTTAGGCCTCTCAAGCCTTCGTAGGTCACCATCGACTAAGTAAACGAATTCTTCGTTTAAAACATCAAAAATCATAAAATATTTATCTTTGTCTCTACCAGCTTTAGAGTAAACTATTCTACCAATTAGGTTCTTACGTTCCAAATAATTTCACCTCTATTTGCCCCAAGAAATACCTATTATAATATTTTTCCCGTTTGAAGCTTTTTAATACTACATCATCCATAGGATTATAAGTATATTTTAACTTTACCTAAGTTGCAATTTCTATTTTTTTAACTCATTTAGAACTTTAGAAACACTCTCGAAGACATCATTAATTGCTTGAGTTCCATCAACTTCTGAAAGAAGATCTCTACTCTTATAGTACTCAATTAAAGGATGTGTCTGAGCTTCATATATATCTAATCTTTTGTTTACTGTTATTTCAGTATCATCATCTCTTTGAATAATGTCACTACCGCATATGTCACATATTCCCTCATTTTTAGGAGGGTTAAACTTTACGTGATAACTTGCACCACATGACGGGCACACTCTCCTACCAGTCATTCTTTCAAGAATGAACTCTCTAGGAACTTTAATTAATAATGCGGTGTCCAGATTTGCTTCTCTTTCGTTTAAAAAAAGATCTAAAGCCTTAGCTTGCTCAACTGTTCTTGGATAGCCATCTAACAGATATCCATTTTCACAGTCTTCCTCTACTAATCTGGACTTAATAATATCTATTGTCAACTCATCGGGTACTAATTGACCATTATCAATATATTTCTTAGCTTCGATTCCTAAAGGCGTTCTCTCACTAATATTTTTTCTGAATATATCTCCAGTTGAAATATGAGGTATATTATACTTATTACTTATAGACTTAGCTTGAGTGCCTTTTCCAGCTCCTGGCGCACCCAATAAAATAATTCTCAATTGCATCATCCCCGCATATATTATTTTAAGAAACCTCTATAATGGCGCATTACTAATTGAGATTCTAATAGCTTCATAGTTTCTAGAGCCACCCCTGTCATAATAAGCAGTGATGTTCCACCAAACCTAGCAGCGTCTAATCCAGGAACCATAGCTACAATTACAGGGAATATTGCAATAATCCCTGCAAAACATCCACCTATAATTGATATTCTTCCAATAACAGTTTCCAAGTACTTCCTAGTAGGCTCTCCTGGTCTTATTCCTGGAATAAATCCTGATGATTTATGCATATTTTCAGCCATTTCATCTGGTTTTAACTGTAATTCAGTATAGAACCAACAGAAGAAAATAACTAATAAAAACATAATTATAGGATATAGTATACTGCTTGTATTAAATATACTATATGGACTTTCTTTAACAAATTTTGCAAAACTACTATCTGCGGCAAATAAAGATGCTATAGTTGGTAAAAAACTCATAACAGACATAGCAAAAATTATTGCTATTACAGCTGATCCAGTAACACTTACTGGAATATGACTGCTTTGTCCTCTAGTTACCTTATTCCCAACCGCTTTACCTGCATATTGAACTGGAATTCTTCTTTCAGCCATATTTGTTATTACAACACAAATTAGCAATCCAAGTAGAACAGCTAAATATAAAGTAACAACAACTGGATCTGCTTCTTTAGAAGAATATAATCCTACAGTTTGTTGTGGTAATCTTGAAATAATATTTGCAAAGATAATCAATGAAACACCATTTCCTAAACCATATGCTGTGATTTGCTCACCAAGCCAAACTAAAAATACTGAACCAGTTACAAGTGCAACAACAATAGTGAAATATGTCCAAAAACTTGTATCTTTTATAACTCCATATCTACTTATCAATCCAATTGTACCAATTGACATAACAATTGCAAAGAATATTGAAGCATATTTTGTGTAGTTTTGAATTTTCTTTCTTCCTTCAGCACCCTCTTTTTGCATATTTTCAAGGGCAGGAATCGCAACAGATAATAAACTAAATATAATTGATGCATTGATGTATGGTGTTACAGACAATGCGATTATACTCATTTGTGAAAATGCTCCACCTGAGAAAAGATTATAGAATGACATTAATCCTCCAGTATCATTAACCTGTTTTGCTAGAGCCGTTGCATCAACTCCAGGAACTGTTATGTGGGCTATCAATCTGACTATAACGACCATCATTATAGTAAATAAAATTCTTTTTCTCAGTTCAGGAACTTTCCAGGCATTACGTAGGGTAGATAACACGTTATATCACCTCAGCTTTTCCTCCAGCTGCTTCAATTTTTTCTATTGCAGCCTTTGAGAATTTCATAGCTTTTATAGTTAACTTTTTTTCTAAATTTCCGTTTGATAACACTTTTATTCCATCATTAAGTTTTCTAACTATTCTTTTCTCTAAAAGTAATTCTGGTGTAACTTCTGTACCATCTTCAAACACGTTTAGTCTATCAATACTTACAGTAGTATACTTCTTAGCAAAGATGTTATTAAAACCTCTTTTAGGAAGTCTTCTATATAACGGCATTTGACCACCTTCAAAACCAAGTTTTACTCCACCACCTGATCTTGAATTTTGTCCGTCTCCACCTCTACCAGCTGACTTACCCCAGCCGCTACCAGTTCCTCTACCAATTCTTTTAGAAGATCTATTAGAACCTTCTGCTGGTCTTAACTCATTAAGTTTCATTTTGTGCACCTCCTCTAGATTATGCTTCCTCAACTTCTAGGAGATAAGTTACTTTGTTAACCATTCCTCTGATTTGAGGTGTATCATTATGCTCTACTGTACTACCAATTTTTTTCAAACCTAAAGCTTCTACTGTAGCTTTGTGGCTCTTTAATCTACCGATTGTACTCTTTTTTAAAGTTATTATTAACTTAGACAAAGGAATCCCTCCTATCCTAAGATCTCTTCAACAGTCTTGCCTCTTAATTTAGCAACCTGTTCTACAGTTCTTAAATTTGATAAACCTTCAATTGTAGCTTTAACCATGTTGTTAGGATTATTTGATCCTAATGATTTAGCTCTAACATTTTGTAATCCAGCTAACTCAAGTACTGATCTTACTGGACCACCTGCGATAACCCCTGTACCTTCTTCAGCAGGCATGATTAAAACATTTGCTGATCCAAAATTACCATTAATTCTGTGAGGTACAGTACCATCTATTATAGCAACTCTTACAAGTTTCTTTTTTGCATCTTCGATACCTTTTCTTATAGCATCTGGAATCTCAACAGCCTTACCTGTACCAACTCCAACATGACCGTTTTCATCACCAACAACTACTAAAGCACTAAATCTGAAATTTCTTCCACCTTTAACAACCTTAGTAACTCTGTTAATGCCAACAACTTTCTCTTTTAATTCTAAATTTCTTGAATCAATTCTCTTTTCCACGGCTCACCCTCCTTTACCTAGAATTTAAGTCCAACTTCTCTAGCACCTTCAGCAAGTTCTTGAATTCTTCCGTGGTAAATGAATCCGCCTCTATCAAATACTACGTTATCAATTCCTTTTTCAAGGGCTCTTTTAGCAACTAGCGCTCCAACTTGTCTAGCGGCTTCTTTATTACTTCCTGCTTTTAACTCAAGCTCTTTATCTAAGCTTGAAGCCGATACTAATGTATTACCAACTGAATCATCTATAATTTGCGCGTATATATTCTTCTCACTTCTAAAAATGCTTAATCTTGGTCTTTCAGTACTACCACTGATTTTTTTACGCAATCTTTTATGACGTCTGATTCTAGCAGCATTTTTGCTCATCTTCTTGGCCATGTAGCATTGACTCCTTTCTACTTATTTTTTACCAGTTTTACCTTCTTTACGTCTGATGTATTCACCTTCGTACTTGATTCCTTTACCTTTGTAAGGCTCTGGTACTCTCCACTTTCTTATATCAGCAGCAGCTGATCCAACTTTCTCTTTATCTATACCTTCAACCGTAATCTTTGTTGTACCTTCAGTTTTGAAAGTTACACCTTCAATAGCTTTAATTTCTACTGGATGAGAGTAACCTAAGTTCATAACTAGGTTATCACCCTTAATTTCAGCTCTGTAACCTACACCAACTAATTCAAGAACCTTCTTGAATCCATCAGTTACTCCGATTACCATATTGTTAATTACAGCTCTTAATGTACCTTGTAGTGCTCTGTGTAATTTAATTTCACTTGGCTTCTTAACTACAACTGTATTATCTTCAACTGTAATAATCATATCTTTGTGTAATTGCTTAGTTAATTCACCTTTTGGTCCCTTAACAGTTACAACATTTTCTCCAGTAACTGTTACAGTTACGCCAGTAGGGATTTCTATTGGAAGTTTACCAATTCTTGACATTTCTACACCTCCTCTATGTTAAACTACCAGATGTAGCAGATTACTTCTCCACCTACGTTTGCTTTTCTAGCATCTCTATCAACTAAAAGTCCTTTTGGTGTTGAAATAATTGCAGTTCCTAGTCCATTTAATACTTTTGGTATTTCATCTTTGCTTGAATATACTCTTAAACCTGGCTTAGATATTCTCTTAAGCCCTGTTATAACTCTCTCTTTGCTCTCACCATATTTCATAGTAATTCTTAGCATTGGCATTGTGCCGTCATTGTATTCTTCACAACTTTTAATGTAACCTTCATTAAGCATTATTTCAAGAATACCCTTCTTAATTTTTGATGCTGGTACATCAACAACCTCATGACCTACTGTATTAGCATTTCTAATACGCGTAAGTAAATCTGCGATAGGATCTGTCATTACCATTTAATTTGCCTCCTTTCACCAAATATCTCTATTACCAACTAGCTTTCTTACATCCTGGAATTTGACCTGCGTAAGCAAGTTCTCTAAAACAAATACGACAAATTCCATATTTTCTTAATACTGAGTGTGGTCTACCACATCTTCTACATCTTGTATACGCTCTAGTAGAATGTTTTGGATCTTTTTTCCATTTAACGATCATTGCTTTACGTGCCACAATCTTCCCTCCTTACTGCTGAGCAAAAGGCATACCTAATAATTTCAATAATTCTTTTGCCTCTTCGTCAGTTTTTGCAGTTGTTACGAAAATTACATCCATACCTCTGATTTTATCAATCTTATCATATTCGATTTCAGGGAATATTAATTGTTCTTTAAGACCTACTGCATAGTTTCCTCTTCCATCGAAAGACTTTGCAGAAACTCCTCTGAAGTCTCTTTCTCTAGGAAGAGCAATATTAATGAACTTATCAGCAAATTCATACATTCTCACTTTTCTTAAAGTAACTTTACTTCCAATACTCATTCCAGTTCTTATTTTAAAGTTTGCAACTGATTTTCTTGATTTAGTAACTACAGGTTTTTGTCCTGAGATTAATTGTAAATCACTCACTGCACTTTCAATAATTTTTGAGTTTTCCTTAGCTTCTCCTAGACCCATATTAATAACGATCTTTTCAAGCTTTGGTACTTGCATTATATTCTTATATCCGAATTTTTCCATTAAAACCGGAACAACTTCTTTTTGGTACTTTTCCTGAAGTCTTGGTATCATAATCCTTACCTCCTTCCCAAGCTATCTATTATATAGTTTCACCGCATTTTTTACATACTCTTACTTTTGAACCATCTTCAAGAATTTTTTTAGAAATTCTTGTTGCTTTCTTGCACTTATCGCAGTAAAGCATTACTTTTGAACTATTAATCGGCGCTTCCATTTGAACCATTCCGCCTTGCATGTTTTGTCTACTTGGCTTTTGGTGTTTAGTAACGATATTAACATCTTTAACTAAAACTTTTCCCATTTTAGGCTGTACTGAAATTACTTCTCCGATTTTACCTTTATCTTTACCAGAAACAACAATTACCTTATCATCTCTTCTAACATGTACTTTCATTTTAGCCACCTCCTAACTATAGAACTTCTGGTGCTAATGATAAAATTTTACTGAAATCTTTATCCTGATCTCTCAATTCTCTTGCTACAGTTCCAAAGATACGAGTTCCTCTTGGATTAAAATCATCTTTGATTATTACTGCAGCATTATCATCAAACTTAATATAAGAACCATCTTTTCTTCTTACACCTTTTACAGATCTAACGATAACAGCTTTAATTACATCACCTTTTTTCACAACGCCACCTGGTGTTGCTTTCTTAACGCTTGCAACTATTACATCTCCAATATTTCCATATCTCTTCTTTGATCCACCTAATACTCTAATGCACATAATCTCTTTTGCTCCTGAGTTATCTGCCACTCTAAGTCTAGTTTGCTGTTGTATCATTTAAGAACCTCCTTTCAGCTTTAAGGAAATCAACTATTTAGCTTTTTCAACTATTTGAACCAATCTCCATCTTTTATCCTTGGATAATGGTCTTGTTTCCATTATTTGCACTATATCATTAACATTACATTCGTTGTTTTCATCATGAGCTTTGAACTTAGTAGTTCTATTAACAGTCTTACCGTATAATGGATGACGCTTTTTAGTCTCAATCGCAACTACGATTGTTTTATCCATTTTATCAGAAACAACTTTACCTACTCTAGTCTTTCTGTTTCCTCTAACCACTATTTAAACCTCCCTTCGTTGCTACTATTGTTGCAACGCCTTTAACTCAGCTTCTCTCATTACTGTTTTAATCTGAGCTATAGACTTTTTAACTTGTTTGATTCTCATTGGATTTTCTAATTGTCCAGTAGCTAACTGGAATCTCAAATTGAATAGCTCTTCTTTTAAATCTTTAACTTTTAATGATAATTCTTGTGGGCTGCTATTTCTTAATTCTTGTAACTCTCTTTGTTTCATTATTCTTCACCACCCATTTCCTCGAAATCTGCTCTTCTGACGAATTTACATTTAACTGGAAGCTTATGTGATGCTAATCTCATAGATTCTCTAGCTAATTCTTCACTTACGCCTGCGATTTCGAATAAAACTCTACCTGGCTTAACAACTGCTACCCAATACTCTGGAGAACCTTTACCAGAACCCATACGAGTTTCTGCTGGTTTTTGAGTTACAGGCTTATCTGGGAAAATTTTGATCCAAACTTTTCCCCCTCTTTTAACGTGTCTTGTGATTGCAATTCTGGCTGCTTCTATTTGATTACTTTTAATCCATCCGCATTCAGTAGCTTGTAATCCGAACTCTCCATATGCAATGAAGTTTCCTCTTGTAGCTTTACCTTTCATTCTTCCGCGTTGTACTCTACGACGCTTGACTCTTTTAGGCATTAACATTTTGCTTTTCCTCCTTCCTTAGCAATCCGGCTCTATTTTACTAACTAAGCTCTTTCTTTCTCGCTTTTAACTACTGGAAGAACCTCGCCTTTATATATCCAAACTTTTACACCGATCTTACCGTAGATTGTATCTGCTTCAGCAAATCCATAATCTATATCTGCTCTTAAAGTTTGTAGTGGAATAGTTCCTTCGTTGTATTGTTCAGTTCTAGCGATTTCCGCTCCGCCTAATCTACCAGCACAAGCAGTTTTTATCCCTTTTACTCCTGATTTCATTGCTCTTTGTATACATTGCTTCATAGCTCTTCTGAATGAAATTCTCTTCTCTAACTGAAGCGCTATATTTTCAGCAACTAACTGAGCATCTTTCTCAGATTGCTTAACTTCAACAATATTTATTAGTAAGTTTTTATTACTATTTTTTAAGATATTCTTCTTGATTTCTTCTTTTAGAGCTTCAATACCAGCTCCACCTTTACCTATTACCATCCCTGGTTTAGCTGTATATATGTTAAGTTTTACTTTTTTTGCAGCTCTTTCAACTTCAATCTTAGAAATTCCTGCATTTTTATGTTTGTTCTTAATGTACTTTCTTAACTCAACATCTTCCATTAGGTAATCTGCAAAATTTTTCTTATCGGCATACCATTTAGCGTCCCAGTCTTTGATAACTCCAACTCTTAAACCATGAGGATTAACTTTTTGACCCACTCTTTTTCCCTCCTTTTTAGTTTCTTTCTCTTACTACCAAAGTAATATGACTTGTTCTCTTAAGGATTCTATAACCTCTACCCTGAGCACGTGGTCTGAATCTCTTTAGCGTTGGCCCCTGACCTACATATGCTTCAGCAACAAATAATCTATTTACATCTAATTCGTGGTTATTCTCCGCATTAGCAACAGCTGATTTTAAAACTTTTGCAATTTCATCAGCAGCTTTTCTTGGAGTATATTCTAAAATAGCAGATGCTTCATTTACATTCTTACCTCTAATTAAATCTAAAACGACACTTGCTTTAGTTGAGGAAACTCTTACGTATTTAGCAGTAGCTTTAACTCCGTTCATGTTATTCCCTCCTTTCTTGATTATCTAGCTTTTGATTTTTTCTCTTTTTTGATATGTCCTTTGTAAGTTCTTGTTGGAGCAAACTCCCCAAGTTTATGTCCTACCATATCTTCTAAAACGTATACTGGAACATGCTTTCTTCCATCATGAACAGCTATAGTATGACCAACCATCTGAGGGAAAATAGTCGAACTTCTGGACCAAGTTTTAACAACTTTTTTCTCACCAGCTTTATTCATTTCTAATATTCTATTTATTAATCTTTCTTGAACGAAAGGGCCTTTTTTAATAGATCTTCCCATTAGATATCCTCCTTTCTCTTACTTTAGAATAAGTGAAGAGAATGTTTTAATTCTCTTCTTCTATTTTCTCTTCTTAACAATGTACTTATCAGAAGCTTTTTTATTTTTTCTAGTTTTGTAACCAAGTGTTGGTTTACCCCAAGGAGTAACTGGTCCTGGTCTTCCGATTGGAGATTTACCTTCTCCTCCACCATGTGGGTGATCGCAAGGGTTCATTACAGATCCTCTAACGTGTGGTCTAATACCCATATGTCTCTTTCTACCAGCTTTACCGATTTTCACGATATCGTTAGTAGGGTTAGAAACTGTTCCGATAGTAGCTTTACACTCGATTCTAACTTTTCTTACTTCGCCAGAAGGTAATCTTAATGATGCATAGTTTCCTTCTTTAGCCATTAATTGAGCAGATGTTCCTGCAGATCTTACAATCTGAGCACCTTTTCCAGCCTTCATTTCAATGTTATGAATTACTGTACCAACTGGAATATCTTTTAATTGCAATGCATTTCCTGGCTTGATATCTGATTCTGGTCCAGATAATATCTCTGTACCAACTTCGATTCCTTGAGGAGCGATGATATATCTCTTCTCACCATCAGCATATACTAATAACGCAATATACGCTGTTCTGTTTGGATCATATTCGATACTAGCAACTTTTGCTGGAATACCATCCTTGTTTCTCTTGAAATCGATAATTCTATATTTTCTTTTAGCTCCGCCACCACGATGACGAACTGTTATTCTACCGTTAGCATTTCTACCACCATTTTTCTTTAACGCAACAAGAAGTGACTTTTCTGGCTTATCAGTCGTAATCTCTTGAAATGTAGCCATAGTCATATTTCTTCTTGAAGGAGTAGTAGGCTTAAAAGTTTTAACTGCCATATCCATTTCCCTCCCTATCAGCTTCTCTGGTTACCACCAATATAGGCTTATTTTATTGCATCATACCTTCGAAGAATTCGATGCCTTTACTATTCTCTGTAAGCTTAACTACTGCTTTCTTGTAATCAGCTCTTTTACCGATGTGAACACCTTGTCTTTTTGGTTTACCATTATATCTTATCGTTTTAACTTCTTCAACCTCAACACCAAACACTTCTTGAACAGCTCTCTTTATTTGAGATTTGTTTGCTTTGATGTCAACAATGAAGGTGTATTTTCTGTCTGCCATTGCAGTCATACTTTTTTCAGTGACAACTGGTCTTCTGATCAAATCAAAACTTGTCATCTTCATTATGCATACACCTCCTCAATCTTAGCTACAGCATCTTTAGTAATCATGAAGTTTTCATACTTAAGAATGTCATACACATTGATATTATTTACAGGAATCACTTGAACTCCTGGAATATTTCTAGCTGATTTGTATGCATTTTCGTTACCTTCTGTAACAACAATTAATGTTTTCTTCGCTTCAAAGGCATTAATTGTCATAACCATTTCTTTTGTCTTAGGAGCTTCTAAATTCAAGCTATCTAAAACGATTAAATTATTATCAAGTACTTTTGAAGATAATGCACTTGTAATAGCTAATCTTCTTACCTTTTTAAGAACACTCTGTCTGTAGCTTCTTGGCTTTGGTGCAAATACAATTCCACCCTTAATCCATTGAGCTGCTCTTATCGAACCTTGTCTTGCATTACCAGTTCCTTTTTGTCTCCATGGTTTTCTTCCACCACCACGAACTTCAGATCTAGTTTTAGCACATTGAGTTCCTTGTCTCTTGTTAGCAAGTTGTGCAACAACTACTTGATGCATAACTTCTTTATTAACCTCAACACCGAACACTTTGTCTGATAATTCTATTTCTCCAACTTTTTTAGCTAATCTATCATAAACAGCTACGCTTGGCATAACACTTCCTCCTTTCTCTTAGAAGTTTTTTTATCTTTTAACTGTATCTTTTATGAATAACAATCCTTTTCTTGGTCCTGGAACCCCACCTTTGATTAGGATTATATCTTTTTCTGGCATAACTTTAACCACTTCAAGATTCATAACAGTTCTCTTAACATGACCCATGTGACCAGGCATTTTTCTATTTTTAAAAGTTCTTGAAGGATCAGATGCTGCTCCCTGTGATCCAGGTGCTCTACGGAATTTAGAACCGTGACTCTTAGGTCCAATACTGAAATTCCATCTCTTGATTACCCCTTGGAAACCTTTACCTTTAGATGTTCCTGTAACATCAACTTTTTCTCCAGCTTCGAAAGTGTCAACTTTAATTTCTGATCCAATTTCATAAGCAGATATATCATCAAGCTTAAACTCTTTAATGAATCTTTTAGCAGTTACTCCTGCCTTTTTAAATTGACCCATTCTTGGGCTATTTACTAATTTCTCTCTGATGTTTTCGAATCCTACTACTAATGACTCATAACCATCTTTCTCTATTTCTTTTTTACCAATCACTACTGTTGGTTCACATTTAATAACTGTTACTGGAACAACACTTCCATTTTCATCGAAAATTTGTGTCATACCAATTTTTCTTCCTAATATAGCCTTTTTCATGCTATAACACCTCCTATTTTTATTAGCGGATCACATTTTTGCAATCATAACATCTAGATAGATTATAGCTTTATCTCGATATCCACACCCGCTGGTAAATCTATTCTCATTAGAGAATCAACTGTCTTCTGAGATGGGCTGATGATATCAATAAGTCTCTTGTGAGTTCTTATTTCAAACTGCTCTCTAGAATCCTTATACTTATGTGGTGCTCTTAAGATAGTAACTATATCTTTTTCTGTTGGTAGAGGTACTGGACCTGCTACTTCAGCTCCTGTGCTTTTAGCAGTTTGAACTATTTTTGCAGCAGAAGTATCTAGTAGACTATGATCAAAAGCCTTTAATCTGATTCTGATTTTTTGAGTTGCCATCGTACATTTCCCTCCTTTGCTTGACCTTTGCATTTTAATTTTACTTCTATAAACTGTTCCACGTGTTGCATGATTTAAAACATATAATATATGTTATTTAATGCCTTCTTAACCAAGGCTTATCACCTATAATTAGCTTAAATTCGATAATTTTAAGCATTCGTAACAAACTCCCGACTTAACAACTTCTATAGTATACTATACATTAAATCCTTTTACAAGAGTTTTCTACTTATTTTTTAAAATTAAAACTATATTATTATTGGTAATTTTTTTTCAATATTTTATATGAATTTCTTTTATACAGAAAACCACGAGAGTAGGATTCATCCTAACCCTCATGATTTATCAATATTAACTTAGATATTACTTAACGATGCTAGTAACAACACCAGAACCTACTGTTCTTCCACCTTCTCTGATTGCGAATCTTAATCCCTCTTCCATAGCGATTGGAGTGATTAACTCAACATTCATGTCAATGTGGTCTCCTGGCATTACCATTTCCATTCCTTCTGGAAGATTAGCTGTACCAGTTACATCTGTAGTTCTGAAGTAGAACTGTGGTCTATATCCATTAAAGAATGGAGTATGTCTTCCACCCTCTTCTTTTTTAAGTATATACACTTGACCTACAAATTTCATGTGTGGGCTTACTGTACCTGGCTTACATAATACTTGACCTCTTTGTACTTCTGCTCTTTGAACACCTCTTAATAGTGCTCCGATGTTGTCTCCAGCCATTGCCTGATCCAAGATCTTTCTGAACATTTCTACTCCAGTACATACTGTATTCATTTTCTCTTCTTTGATACCAACTATTTCTAAAGCGTCACCAGTGTTTACAACACCTCTTTCAACTCTTCCAGTAACAACAGTACCTCTTCCAGTGATTGTGAATACGTCCTCGATAGGCATTAAGAATGTCTTATCTGTATCTCTCTCTGGAGTTGGAATCCACTCATCTACTGCAGCCATAAGATCTAAGATACATTGATCTTCACCTTTTTCGATTGCCATTAATGATGATCCACTTACTACTGGACACTCATCTCCGTTAAATCCATATTCGCTTAATAATTCTCTTACTTCCATTTCTACTAACTCTAATAACTCTTCGTCATCTACTTGGTCAGCTTTGTTTAAGAATACTACGATATGTTCAACACCTACTCTTGATGCAAGAAGGATATGCTCTCTTGTTTGAGGCATTGGACCATCTGCAGCAGATACTACTAAGATAGCTCCATCCATTTGAGCTGCTCCTGTAATCATGTTCTTTACATAGTCAGCATGTCCTGGACAGTCAACGTGTGCATAGTGTCTGTTCTCAGTCTCGTACTCAACGTGTGCAGTGTTAATTGTGATTCCTCTTGCTTTCTCTTCTGGAGCCTTATCTATTTGGTCATAGTTCATTACTTCTGCTCCACCAGCTTTTGCTAATGTCATTGTAATAGCTGCTGTAGTTGTAGTTTTACCATGGTCAACGTGACCGATTGTTCCTATATTTACGTGTGGCTTACTTCTTTCAAACTTTGCTTTAGCCATTTTTTATTCCTCCTTAAAACTAACTTGTTTTATTATAAAATAAATACTAATTTATTAGTTACTATAAACTTATTAAATAAGTATTACTTATTTTTACCTGCTACTTCTTCTTGAATGCTCTTTGGAACTTTCTCATAAGCTGCGAACTCCATGCTATAATTTCCTCTACCTTGAGTTCTAGATCTTAATGTTGTTGCATAACCAAACATCTCTGAAAGAGGCACCATAGCTCTTATAACTTGAGCTCCATTCTGTGGTTCCATTCCTTCAATTCTTCCTCTTCTTGAGTTAAGGTCACCCATAACATCTCCCATGTACTCTTCAGGCATAGTTACTTCAACTTTCATGATAGGCTCAAGTAATGTAGCTCCTGCTTTAGCCATAGCATTTTTAAACGCCATAGAACCAGCAACTTTGAAAGCCATCTCATTAGAGTCAACATCATGATAAGATCCATCGTAACATTTTGCTTTGAAGTTAATTACTGGGAATCCAGCAATGATACCAGCTTGTGATGCTTCTTGAATACCTTTATCTATAGCAGGAACATATTCTCTTGGAATAACTCCTCCTACGATAGCATTTTCAAACTCATATTCACCTTCAGTTGGTATTAACTCTATCCAACAGTGACCGTATTGTCCACGTCCACCAGATTGTCTTACAAACTTACCTTCAGCTTTAACCTGTTGACTAATTGTCTCTTTGTAAGCAACTTGTGGAGCTCCAACGTTACACTCAACTTTGAATTCTCTTAGTAATCTATCAACGATAATCTCTAAGTGAAGTTCACCCATTCCAGCAATGATTGTTTGACCTGTTTCTTGGTTAGTATAAGTTTTGAATGTTGGATCCTCTTCTGCAAGTTTAACAAGAGATAGACCCATTTTGTCCATACCAGCTTTTGTCTTAGGCTCAATTGCAACAGATATAACCGGCTCAGGGAATTCCATACTTTCAAGTATAACAGGATGGTTTTCATCACATAATGTCTCACCAGTAATAGTGTTCTTTAATCCTATGATTGCACCTAAGTCTCCAGCTCTTAACTCTTCAACATCTTCTCTATGATTAGAGTGCATCTTAACCAATCTACCAATTCTTTCTTTTTTACCTTTGTTAGCATTAAGAACATAGCTTCCACTCTGCATTACACCAGAGTAAACTCTTGCGAACGCTAACTTACCAACAAATGGATCAGTAGCAATTTTGAATGCTAATGCCGCTAATGGAGCATTGTCATCTGATGGTCTTTCAACTTCTTCTTCAGTATTAGTATCTACACCTTTTATAGCTGCAATGTCTAATGGTGATGGCATGTAATCAACTACAGCATCAATCATCATTTGAACACCTTTGTTCTTGTATGATGAACCACAGATTACTGGAACTATTTCATTAGCAATAACACCTTTTCTTAAAGTAGCCTTTAACTCTTCAATAGTTATTTCTTCTCCATCAAGGTATTTCATCATTAGCTCTTCATCAAGTTCAGCAACTGACTCAACTAATGTTCCTCTATATTCTTCAGCTAATTCTTGCATATCTGCTGGAATTTCTGTTTCTTCTATTTCTTTTCCTAAGTCATCTTTATAGATCTTAGCTTTATTTGTAACAAGGTCTATAATTCCTACTAAGTTATCTTCTTTACCTATTGGCAATTGGATAGGTACTGCATTACACTTTAATCTTTCTCTCATCATACTTAGAACTCTGAAGAAATCAGCACCTAAAATATCCATCTTATTAATGTACGCCATTCTTGGTACGTTGTACTTATTTGCCTGTCTCCATACTGTCTCAGATTGAGGCTCAACTCCACCTTTAGCACAGAATACAGCAACCGCTCCGTCAAGAACTCTTAAAGATCTCTCAACTTCAACTGTAAAGTCCACGTGTCCAGGTGTATCAATTATGTTTATTGTATGATCTTTCCAACTAGCAGTTGTAGCCGCAGAAGTAATTGTTATACCTCTCTCTTGCTCTTGAACCATCCAGTCCATAGTAGCTGCACCTTCGTGAACCTCACCAATTTTATGTGTTCTACCAGTATAATACAATACACGTTCAGTAGTTGTTGTTTTACCTGCATCAATATGAGCCATAATACCAATATTACGGTACTTTTCTAAATTTACTTTTCTAGCCACTTAACTTTTCCTCCTCTCGCCGTTCATTAAAATTGGACAAAACTGTTTTGGCAAACCAAAACAGCTTTGTCTTTATAAATTTTTCTCTAATATTAGTATCTGTAATGAGCAAATGCTTTATTAGCTTCTGCCATTTTATGAGTATCTTCTCTTTTCTTAACAGCTGCACCTGTATTATTTGATGCATCGATTAACTCATTCGCAAGTCTCTCAGTCATGAATCTTTCACTTCTTTTTCTTGAAGCAATTAGAAGCCATCTAAGACCTAAAGTCTGTCTTCTAACTGGTCTAACTTCCATCGGTACTTGGTAGTTAGATCCTCCGATTCTTCTCGCCTTAACCTCTAGTAAAGGCATTATATTTTCTAATGCAGCTTCAAAAACCTCTAATGGATCTTTTCCTGTCTTCTCTGCGATGATATCAAATGCTCCATAACAAATCTTTTGAGCTAATCCTTTTTTACCATCTTCCATTATTCCATTTATTAACTTAGTAACAACCTTACTGTTGTACATTGGATCTGGTAATATATCTCTTTTTGGTGCTTTTCCTTTTCTTGGCACTTTACTTCCCTCCTTAAACATTTAAATTTAATTCACAGGTACTCGATATCCAATTCGTTAAGTGTCAGTGATTATTATAATCACATTATTAACCTTCTAGATCATCAAATAACACGTGCAATTACTAAAAATATATAGATTTATGTGAACTGGATACTACAGCATTGCTAATTAAGATACAAATATTATTGTATTTTAAAATCTAACTTATTAAATACTATTTCTTTGGTCTCTTACTTCCATACTTAGATCTTGATTGTTTTCTTTCATTTACTCCAGCTGTATCTAACGCACCTCTGATAATCTTATATCTTACACCTGGTAAGTCCTTAGTTCTTCCACCCCTAATAAGAACAACACTGTGCTCTTGTAGGTTATGTCCTTCACCTGGAATATAAGATGATACTTCTAAACCATTTGTTAATCTAACTCTGGCAATTTTTCTTAATGCTGAGTTTGGTTTCTTAGGAGTAGTTGTTTTAACAACTGTACATACTCCTCTTCTTTGTGGGCACCCTTTAAGGGCTGGTGCTGTAGATTTCAAAGGAGTAGTTTTTCTACCTTTTCTTACTAATTGATTTATAGTTGGCATTCCTGCACCTCCTCTATCTTTTTTAAAAGTCTTTACTTATTTTCGTTATTTTTATTGTTCTTTTAAGAACAGTGCCGCTGCAGCTCCAACATCTATATCACAAATTTCACCTAATTCCGTCATAGTATCTATATATACTACTTCAACGGATAAATCTTTTGCCTTATCTATAAGAGGCTGAATAACTCTCAATTCTGCATTTTTTGCTATACACAAACATCTGCAATCTTTATTATTCATCTTTTTTAATGATTGTTTAACCCCAACAACTTTCGTATTATTCTTTAACTCAAGCATTATAAGCTATCCCCCATTAAAATTATCCTAAAGAAATTCAGCACAAATCGTATTTTAACATTTTAAAACGACAATGTCAATATCATTAATAATTAAGCTCAAATCCATTTTCTTCAATTTCATTCGCATCCATTGATTCTTCTATATCTGGGCTAATATTAATTTTTCTATATCTCATCATACCTGTACCAGCTGGTATAAGTTTACCAATGATAACATTCTCTTTTAATCCTATTAATGGGTCAATCTTACCTTTAATTGCTGCATCAGTAAGAACTCTTGTTGTTTCTTGGAATGACGCTGCAGATAAGAAAGAGTCTGTAGCTAAAGATGCTTTTGTAATACCCAGTAAAGCATTAGAGTAAACAACTAGTTCTCCACCTTCATTAGCAATTTTCTCATTAGCATTATTAATATCTAAAATATCAATTTTTTCTCCTGGTAAGAATTCGCTATCACCCGCTTCTTCTACCAACACTTTTCTTGTCATTTGTCTTACTACAACTTCAAGGTGTTTATCGTTAATATCAACCCCTTGTAGTCTATAAACCTTTTGAACTTCTGAAAGAAGATATGCCTTAACCCCTTCAACACCTTTAATTCTTAAAATATCATGTGGGTTAACTGAACCTTGTGTAACAGTATCTCCAGCTTCAATTTTATCACCATTCCCAACTCTAATTCTAGCTCCGAAAGGAATATCATATTTAAACTCTTCGCCTTCCTCTGTTACTACAATAACTATTCTCTTCTTTTTAGTCTCTTCAATTCTTACACTTCCACTAACTTCTGAAACTATAGCTAATCCTTTAGGCTTTCTTGCTTCAAATAATTCCTCAACCCTTGGAAGACCCTGAGTGATATCTCCACCGGCGATTCCTCCTGTGTGGAACGTTCTCATTGTAAGCTGTGTTCCTGGCTCACCGATTGATTGAGCCGCAATAATACCAACAGCTTCACCAATATCAATCTTCCTACCTGTAGCCATATTCATACCATAGCACTTTGAACATACTCCGAATCTACTTTTACAAGTAAATACAGATCTTATTTCAACTTTCTCTATTCCAGCATCTACAATTTTTTGTGCTAATTCTTCATCCATATATACATCATTTTCTGCTAAAACTTCACCAGTTTCTGGATGTGTAATCTTAGCTGCAGTGTATCTACCTGTTAATCTCTCATGAAGTGCTTCAATAACTTCTGATCCCTCTGCTATTTGAGAGACCTCATAACCTTCTACAGCTCCACAATCTTCTTCTCTAATAATAACATCTTGGCTTACATCAACCAATCTTCTTGTTAAATATCCTGAATCGGCTGTTTTTAAAGCTGTATCGGCATTACCTTTTCTTGCACCGTGAGTGGATAGGAAATACTCAAGTACGTCAAGACCTTCTCTAAATGACGATTTAATCGGCAACTCGATGATTTTACCTGATGGACTAGCCATAAGTCCTCTCATACCAGCTAATTGCTTAATCTGACTCTTAGAACCCCTGGCACCAGAGTCAGCCATCATAAATATAGGATTAAACTTATCAAAACTATCCATAAGCGCATTCGCAACGTCTTCAGTAGTTTGAGTCCATTTCTCGATTACTCTCTCATATCTCTCTTCTGCAGATATAAATCCTCTTCTATACATCTTTTCAATTTTGTCTACTGTCTTTTCAGCATCTTCAAGTAAATCTTTCTTAGCTTCTGGAACTATCATATCAGAAGCAGCAATAGTTATTGCTCCTATTGTAGAATAATGATATCCAGTTGCTTTAATGTTATCTAACATTATTGATGTCTTAGTAGGTCCATATTTAACAAAACATTTATCAATTATCTTTCCTAGATTCTTTTTACTTACTAGGAAGTCTATTTCTAACTTCAATTCATTACCTGGTATACTTCTATCTACAAGACCAAGCGTTTGAGGTACAGCTTCATTAAATATTAACTTACCTGGAGTAGTTTCTATTATGCCTTCATGCATTTTTCCATTTACTTCAGCTCTCGTTAATACATTAATTTTAGCATGAATATCAATATCCTTTTTTTGGTATGCCATAATTACTTCATCAGGTGATGAGAAATATCTACCTTCACCCTTTGCACCATCTTTATCGATAGTCAAGTAATATGATCCTAAAACCATATCCTGAGTCGGTACAGCAACAGGCTTTCCATCAGAAGGTTTTAAAATATTATGAGCTGCCAACATTAAGAATCTCGCTTCTGCTTGCGCTTCTACTGATAGTGGAACGTGAACAGCCATTTGGTCTCCATCAAAGTCCGCATTATATGCAGTACATACTAGAGGATGTAACTTTATAGCTCTTCCTTCAACTAATATAGGTTGGAATGCTTGAATTCCAAGTCTGTGTAGAGTAGGAGCACGGTTAAGTAATACAGGATGATCACGAATAACCACTTCTAAAACATCCCAAACTTGTGGTTGAATTCTTTCTACCATTCTTTTTGCACTTTTAATATTATGTGCTATATTCTTATCTACTAATTTTTTCATTACAAATGGCTTAAATAATTCTAAAGCCATTTCTTTTGGAAGTCCACATTGATACATTTTCAATTCAGGACCAACAACTATAACCGAACGTCCAGAATAGTCAACACGCTTTCCTAGAAGGTTTTGTCTAAATCTACCTTGCTTACCTTTAAGCATTTCAGATAATGATTTTAAAGGTCTGTTTCCTGGCCCTGTAACCGGCCTACCCCTTCTACCGTTATCAATAAGAGCGTCAACAGCTTCTTGAAGCATTCTCTTTTCATTTCTAACTATTATATCCGGTGCCCCTAATGATAATAGTTTTTTTAGTCTGTTATTTCTATTAATAACTCTTCTGTATAAGTCATTCAAGTCAGATGTAGCAAACCTTCCTCCATCCAGTTGTACCATAGGTCTTAAATCTGGTGGTATAACTGGAATAACATCAATAATCATCCAATCAGGTCTATTTATTGATTTCCTGAATGATTCAACAACATCTAATCTTCTAACTGTTCTAATCTTTTTCTGACCAGTACTAGTCTTTAATCCTTCTTTTAGCTCTGCACTTAATGATTCTAAATCAATTTCTTCTAAAAGTCTTTTTACTGATTCAGCTCCCATTCCTGCTTCAAAGCTTCCATAGCCATACTTATCAATAGCTTCTCTATACTCTTTTTCATTTAGCAATTGTTTCTTTATTAGAGGAGTTTCTTTTGGGTCTATTACTATATAAGATGCAAAATATAAAACCTTCTCTAAAGCTCTTGGCGACATATCAAGAATTAATCCCATTCTTGAAGGTATACCTTTAAAGTACCAAATATGAGATACCGGAGCAGCAAGTTCAATGTGCCCCATTCTCTCACGTCTTACTTTAGATTTGGTAACCTCTACTCCACATCTATCACAAACGATTCCCTTATATCTAACTCTTTTATATTTACCACAATGACATTCCCAGTCTTTCTGTGGTCCAAAAATCTTCTCACAAAACAATCCATCTTTCTCTGGTTTTAATGTTCTGTAATTTATTGTTTCTGGCTTTTTCACTTCACCTCTAGACCAATCTCTTATCTGTTCTGGTGAAGCTAACCCTACTTGTATTGCATCAAAGTTATTAAGTTCAAACAAGGGTTTATCCTCCCTTCACTATTAGTGTTCATCAGTAACATCGTTCAAATCTAATTCAAAACTACTTAAAGATACGTCATCTAAATCTAACTCCGTGAACTCATCTGCATCAGGTTCCACTTCTTCTATCACGCTATTAGCTTCGATTTCGCTTTTATCTGCTTCCGTAGGCACAAAATCTTCATTACCTTCTATATATACACCAAGTTCTTCGCCATCTTCTTCAATAGATTCTTTTAGTATTATTTCAGTATTGTCCTCACCAAGAACCTTAACATCAATGCATAATGCCTGGAATTCTTTAATAAGAACTTTGAAAGATTCTGGAACTCCTGGTTCTGGAATGTTTTCACCTTTAACTATTGCCTCGTAAGTTTTAACCCTTCCAACCACGTCGTCGGATTTAACAGTTAAAATTTCTTGCAGCGTATATGCAGCTCCATATGCTTCTAGAGCCCATACTTCCATCTCACCAAATCTCTGACCACCAAATTGAGCTTTACCACCCAATGGTTGTTGAGTAACTAATGAATATGGTCCAGTTGATCTTGCATGCATCTTATCATCAACCAAGTGGTGCAACTTCAAGATATACATGATACCAACTGTAACTCTGTTCTCAAAAGGCTCTCCAGTTCTACCATCATAAAGAACTGTCTTACCATCTCTATCATATCCCGCTTTCTCTAGACATGCTTCTATATCAGACTCAACTGCTCCGTCAAATACTGGTGTAGCTATATGCCACCCTAGTTTGCTAGCAGCCCAACCTAAATGCACTTCTAATACCTGACCGATATTCATACGAGAAGGAACCCCAAGAGGATTTAAGCATATCTGTACTGGTCTACCATCCGGTAAGAATGGCATATCTTCAACAGGAAGAATTCTAGAAATAACACCCTTATTACCGTGTCTTCCAGCCATTTTATCTCCTACTGATATCTTTCTCTTATGAGCTATATATGCCCTTACTAATTTATTTACTCCTGGCGGTAATTCGTCTCCGTTTTCTCTAGTAAATACCTTAACATCAACTATTATACCATCTTCTCCATGCGGAGCTCTTAATGAAGTATCTCTAACTTCTCTAGCTTTTTCACCAAAGATAGCTCTTAATAATCTTTCTTCTGCAGTCAGTTCTGTCTCACCCTTAGGTGTAACTTTACCTACCAGAATATCTCCTGATCTAACCTCAGCACCTATTCTTATTATTCCACTTTCATCAAGATCCTTAAGCGCATCTTCACCAACATTTGGGATATCTCTTGTTATTTCTTCTGGCCCTAACTTAGTATCTCTTGCTTCACATTCATATTCTTCAATATGAAGAGATGTGAACACATCTTCTCTAACTAATTCTTCAGATACTAACATAGCATCCTCATAGTTATACCCTTCCCAAGTTATGAATCCGATTCTGATATTCTTACCAAGTGCAATTTCTCCTAAATCAGTAGATGGACCATCCGCTAAAACATCACCCGCTTTAACTCTCTCCCCTTTATCAACTAAAGGCCTCTGATTAATGCATGTTCCTTGGTTTGAACGTTTGAATTTTAACAGATTGTAAGTATCTACTATACCTAATTGATCTCTTCTAATCTTAATTTCATTAGCACTAACATACTCAACAACACCGTCATATCTTGATTTAGGTAATACCCCTGAATCTGCAGCAGCCCTATGTTCTATACCAGTTCCAACATATGGAGAAGCTGGTTTTAATAATGGAACTGCCTGACGCTGCATGTTTGATCCCATCAGTGCACGTGAAGCATCATCATTTTCTAAGAAAGGAATCATAGATGTCGCAACTGATACGATCTGTCTTGGAGATATATCCATTAAATCTACTTGTGTTGCTGGAACAATAATAGCTTCCTCTTTATCTCTTACTGTAACTTTATCATCAACGAATTTACCATTTTCATCAACTGGTTCGTGAGCTTGTGCAATCAAGTGCCCATCTTCTTCATTCGCTGTGAAATATTTTATTTTATCAGTAACGATACCATCTTTAACTATTCTATATGGTGTTTCCATAAATCCATATTCATTAACCTTTGCATACGCTGCTAAAGAGTTAATTAATCCAATGTTCGGTCCCTCTGGTGTTTCAATTGGACACATTCTACCATAGTGAGAATGGTGAACATCTCTTACCTCAAATCCAGCTCTTTCTCTTGAAAGACCTCCTGGACCCAGTGCAGATAATCTCCTCTTATGAGTTAATTCAGAAAGAGGATTTGTTTGATCCATGAACTGAGATAATTGAGAACTACCAAAGAATTCCTTTATCGCTGCAGTAACTGGTCGTATATTAATTAGACCTTGTGGTGTAATACCTTCCTGCTCTTGAATAGTCATTCTTTCTTTAATAACTCTTTCCATTCTTGAAAGACCAATTCTAAATTGATTTTGTAACAATTCACCCACTGATCTTAATCTTCTATTTCCTAAGTGGTCAATGTCATCAGAATTACCGATACCATATACTAAACCAATTTGATAACTAATAGTAGCTAACATATCCTCTTTTACAATGTGCTTAGGAACTAATTTATTTATATTCTTTTTAATCTCAACTTTTAATACTTCTTCATTTTCACAATTATCCATAATATCTTTCAATGTTGGATAATGCACAAATTCTTTAACGCCCAATTTTGTAGCATCAAAATCAACAAAGTTATTTATATCAACAAAGTGATTTCCAATAACTCTAATAATTTTATCTTCTACGAGAACATCAACTGAATTTATACCAGAATTTCCGATCTCTTGAGCTTTTTCTCTTGAAATCTTTGCGCCTTCTTCAACAATTATTTCCCCTGTTTCAGGATTAACAATATTTTCAGCGGCAATTTGATTTATAAGTCTGTTGCTTACGCTAAGCTTCTTATTGAACTTATATCTTCCTACTTTTGATAAATCATATCTTTTAGCATCAAAGAATAGGGAGTTAATAAGACTTTTAGCACTCTCAACAGTAGGAGGCTCGCCCGGTCTTAGCCTCTTATATATTTCTAAAAGACCTTCTTCTTCTGTCTTTGTATTGTCTTTTTCTATAGATGCAGTTAATCTCTCTTCTTCTCCGAAGAATTGAATTAACTGTAAATCACTTCCGTAACCCATAGCTCTTGCTAATACAGTTATAGGAAGCTTTCTTGTTTTGTCGATTCTTACATAAATTATGTTATTAGAGTCCGTTTCGTACTCCAACCAAGCTCCCCTATTAGGAATTATCGTTGAAGAATATAGTTTTTTTCCTGTTTTATCAACATCATAACTATAATATACTCCCGGTGATCTAACAAGTTGACTTACGATTACTCTTTCAGCTCCATTAATTACAAATGTACCCTGCTCTGTCATTATTGGGAAGTCTCCCATGAATACTTCTTGTTCCTTAATTTCGCCAGTTTCGTTGTTAGTTAATCTAACTTTGACTTTTAGAGGCGCCGCAAAAGTAGAGTCTCTATCTTTGCACTCTTCTACGTCATACTTCGTGTTGTCATAATCTAAATTGTAATCAACAAATTCTAACACTAAATTACCTGTATAGTCCTGTATAGGATTTATGTCATCAAAAACCTCTTTAAGCCCAGCATCTAGAAACCAGTTGTATGAGTTCAACTGTACCTCTATAAGGTTCGGCATAGTCGCAACCTCTTGAACTTTTGAGAAGCTCATTCTGGTCCTTTTACCAACTTGGATAGGATGTACCATTAACTTTCACTCCTTGCTTAAGTAAAATAGCAGCAAATTGCATTAACATCTTATTATTATACCCTAGTTTTTATCTTAAATACCCTTTATTGCACAAAAAACTAATATTTAATAATATAATAATATTAAATTTCAACAAATCAATGCAATTATCTATATTATCATATTTCTTTTTTATTGTCAATATGCATTAAGTAAAAAAAGGGCACTTAAATTAAGTGCCCTTCTAGTCGGCTATTATTATTTTATTTCAACAACTGCTCCAACTTCTTCTAACTTAGTTTTCATTTCTTCAGCAGCTTCTTTAGCTACTCCTTCTTTGATTGTCTTAGGAGCTCCGTCTACGATTTCTTTAGCTTCTTTTAATCCTAAACCAGTAAGTTCTCTAACAACTTTGATTACTTTGATTTTGCTTGCTCCAGCATTAGCAAGAACTACGTCAAACTCAGTTTTTTCTTCAGCTCCACCTGCAACAGCTCCGCCTGCAGCAGCAACTGGCGCAGCAGCACTTACTCCAAACTCCTCTTCGCACGCTTTAACTAACTCGTTTAATTCCATAACAGACATTTCTTTTATAGCTTCAATAATTTGTTCTTTTGTCATTTTAGTACACCTCCATATATTTTAACCGTACAATCTTTTTTAATATTTTTAAACTAATTAAGCTTCGTTTTTCTCAGCTATAGCTTTAACTAAATATGCAAACTTTGATATTGGCGATTGTAAACTTCCAAGTAACTTTGCAAGTAATACCTCTTTTGGTGGTATTGATGCAAACTCTGTAATTTTTGCCACATCATAAACTTCACCTTGAACTAAACCTGCTTTTAATTCTAATGCTTTATGTTCTTTCATGAAAGCACTGATTACTCTACCTGGCGCAGTAGGATCTTCATATCCCAATGCCATAGAAACAGGTCCTTCTAAATGCTCATCAAGACCTTCAATTCCTAACTCTTTAAGAGCTAATTTTACTAAAGTGTTTTTGAATACTTTATATTCAACTCCAGCTTCTCTGAATTGCTTTCTTAATTGAGTGTCTTCTTCAACAGTAAGACCTTGGTAATTAGTTAAGATTACCGCTTGTGCTTTTTCAAGTTTCTCTTTGATCTCTTGAACTTTAGCTTCTTTAATCATTCTATTCTTACCTGCCACTGTATACACCTCCCTGCAATTTATTTTATATTTAAAAAAGTCTCCCCATAGACATGAAGAGACCAAATATCTTAAATTAATTAAGTATCAATGGAATCCTCGGCAGGCGATACGCTTACGTTTTTCAACACCTACTGTCTACGGAATATTTTTTTAATTTTCCTTAACAACATTAACTATATTACTACAGTTAATCTTATTTGTCAACAATAATTTCGAAATTAATCTAATATTTTTGTTGGGTTAATTTTAATTCCAGGTCCCATTGTGCTAGCAACGCTAACAGACTTAACATATTGACCTTTAGCTGCTGCTGGTTTAGCCTTAATTAATGCTCCCATTAATGTTTGGAAGTTTTCTGAAAGCTTCTCAACTTCAAAAGATTTCTTTCCGATTGGTACGTGAACGATAGAAGTCTTATCAACTCTGTATTCAACCTTACCAGCCTTAATATCTTCAATAGCTTTTTCAACATCAAACGTTACTGTTCCTGATTTAGGGTTAGGCATTAAACCTTTTGGTCCTAATACTCTACCTATTCTACCAACAACACCCATCATATCTGGTGTTGCAACAGCAACATCAAATCCAAACCAACCTTGTTGAATTTTAGCTACTAACTCATCAGCTCCAACAAAATCAGCTCCTGCTGCTTCTGCTTCTTTAGCTTTTTCACCTTTAGCAAAAACTAAAACTCTAACAGTTTTACCTGTTCCGTGCGGAAGTACAACAGCACCTCTTACTTGTTGATCAGCGTGTCTTGGGTCAACCCCAAGTTTAACATGAAGTTCAACAGTTTCATCGAACTTAGCCTTCGCTGTTTTTTGAACTAATTCAATAGCTTCTACTGGCGTATATAGTGTGTTTCTATCAACTATTTTAGCACTTTCTACGTAATTCTTACCTTTTTTAGCCATTATTCTATCCTCCTTCGTGGTATTAGCGGTTACAACCTCCCACTTTATTGGGTATTATAACTATTCTACTACTTCAACACCCATACTTCTTGCTGTACCTTCGATCATGCTCATAGCAGTCTCTAATGAAGCAGCATTCAAGTCTGGCATTTTAATTTCAGCTATTTGTTTGATTTGCGCTTTAGTTATCTTACCAACTTTGTTTCTGTTTGGCTCTCCTGATCCACTTTCTACACCAATAGCTTTCTTGATTAGAACTGGAGCTGGTGGAGTCTTAGTGATAAATGTGAATGATCTATCCTGATAAACTGTTATAACAACTGGGATAATCATTCCTGCTTCATCTGCTGTTTTTGCGTTAAACTCCTTAGTGAAAGCCATAATGTTAACACCATGTTGACCTAATGCTGGCCCTACTGGTGGTGCTGGAGTAGCTTTTCCTGCTGGTAATTGAAGTTTAATATAGCCTGTAATTTTTTTAGCCATGTGTTACACCTCCTGATTTGTGGTAAATGCGGATTTTTAATCCTCCCACTTAGCAAAGGATTTCCCTTGCATAAGTACATTAATCTAAATGTTTTATTTGATTGAAATCAAGTTCAACAGGCGTTTCCCTGCCAAACATGTCGACTAATCCTTTTATTTTTTGTTTTTCAAGATTAATTTCTTGTATTAATGCAACAAAGTTTTCTAATGGACCTGTTACAATTCTAACACTATCACCAATCTCAAAATCAACCTCAATAATCTTCTCTTTAATTCCCATAGCCTTAACTTCTTCGTCAGTAAGAGGCACTGGCTTAGATCCTGGACCTACAAATCCCGTAACTCCGCGAGTATTTCTAACTACATACCATGACTCATCAGTCATGATCATCTTAACCATGACATACCCAGGAAAAACCTTTTTTTGAGTTACTTTTTTCTTACCATCTTTAATTTCAACTTGTTCCTCCATAGGAACAACGATGTCAAAAAACAACTCATGAAGATTTCTGTTCTCTATTGTCTTTTCGATATTAGCTTTAACTTTGTTTTCATATCCCGAGTACGTATGCGCTACATACCATTTTGCATTGTTTTCATTCATAATTTCCAGGGACTAGCGCCCTACCTCCTTTACGTTATCGGCCAAAAATAACACTAAACACTTTCATAAATACACTGTCACAAAGAGAAATTAGCAAAACATAAAAAGTACAACATAGAGCAACTGCCTCTAACGCTTTCTTTATATCTTTTTTTGGAGCCCATGTAATTCTCTTAAATTCAGCTTTAGTGTTCTTAAAAAAAGCCAAACTTCCTTTGTTAGCTGTCTTGTTTTCGTTTTTTTTCACTTTCCCATTTACAGCCATTCCATTCACATCCCCATATATAATTACATCTACTTAGTTTCTTTGTGTAGTGTATGTTGTTTGCAGAATTTACAATATTTCTTCATTTCAATTCTCTCAGGGTTGTTCTTCTTATTCTTCATAGTATCGTAGTTTCTTTGCTTACATTCCGTACATGCTAAAGTAGCTTTTATTCTCACTTTAAACACACCTCCTAGTTTGAACCCAATTATTGGTATACTCGTATCTCTTTTTTATTTACTAAACTAATTTATCACAAAGTTATACACAATGTCAACTAGACATTTTTATACACTTTAGTATATTTTGCTTTTTAATACTTTCAAAAGGACTAGGTGTTACCCCAGTCCAAATTTATCTTTATCAATATAAACTTAGATATTACTTAACGATGCTAGTAACAACACCAGAACCTACTGTTCTTCCACCTTCTCTGATTGCGAATCTTAATCCCTCTTCCATAGCGATTGGAGTGATTAACTCAACATTCATATCAATGTGGTCTCCTGGCATTACCATTTCCATTCCTTCTGGAAGGTTAGCTGTACCAGTTACATCTGTAGTTCTGAAGTAGAACTGTGGTCTATATCCATTAAAGAATGGAGTATGTCTTCCACCCTCTTCTTTTTTAAGTATATACACTTGACCTACAAATTTCATGTGTGGGCTTACTGTACCTGGCTTACATAATACTTGACCTCTTTGTACTTCTGCTCTTTGAACACCTCTTAATAATGCTCCGATGTTGTCTCCAGCCATTGCCTGATCCAAGATCTTTCTGAACATCTCTACTCCAGTACATACTGTATTCATTTTCTCTTCTTTGATACCAACTATTTCTAAAGCGTCACCAGTGTTTACAACACCTCTTTCAACTCTTCCAGTAACAACAGTACCTCTTCCAGTGATTGTGAATACGTCCTCGATAGGCATTAAGAATGTCTTATCTGTATCTCTCTCTGGAGTTGGAATCCACTCATCTACTGCAGCCATAAGGTCTAAGATACATTGATCTTCACCTTTTTCGATTGCCATTAATGATGATCCACTTACTACTGGACACTCATCTCCGTTAAATCCATATTCGCTTAATAATTCTCTTACTTCCATTTCTACTAACTCTAATAACTCTTCGTCATCTACTTGGTCAGCTTTGTTTAAGAATACTACGATATGTTCAACACCTACTCTTGATGCAAGAAGGATATGCTCTCTTGTTTGAGGCATTGGACCATCTGCAGCAGATACTACTAAGATAGCTCCATCCATTTGAGCTGCTCCTGTAATCATGTTCTTTACATAGTCAGCATGTCCTGGACAGTCAACGTGTGCATAGTGTCTGTTCTCAGTCTCGTACTCAACGTGTGCAGTGTTAATTGTGATTCCTCTTGCTTTCTCTTCTGGAGCCTTATCTATTTGGTCATAGTTCATTACTTCTGCTCCACCAGCTTTTGCTAATGTCATTGTAATAGCTGCTGTAGTTGTAGTTTTACCGTGGTCAACGTGACCGATTGTTCCTATATTTACGTGTGGCTTACTTCTTTCAAACTTTGCTTTAGCCATTTTTTATTCCTCCTTCAAATTTGTATATATATTTTTTTATTCATCTTTCTCCAACTCATAGTCCAGTTTACTATACTGGAGCCCACGACCGGACTTGAACCGGCGACCTCCACCTTACCAAGGTGACGCTCTACCGTCTGAGCCACATGGGCATTTAGAACTCAACTATGGGTTTAAGAGAAAGAGAATAAATAATACCTTAAACTAATTATTAATTTTACTATAAATCATAGATTTGTCAATAAGGATTTCATCTTTTATCGAGACATTTCTCAAGCTTTCTTTTAACTCTCTGAAGAGCATTATCTATCGACTTGGAATGTCTGTCTAAATCACATGCAATTTCTTGATATGATTTCCCATCAAGATATGCCATAAGAACTTCCATTTCTAGGTCAGATAACACCTCACCTATTTCATGTTCAATATGACTAACCTCCTCAGCACTTATAACCAACTCTTCTGGATCAGTCACTTTAACACCTGATAAAATATCTAGAAGTGTTCTATCTGATTCTTCATCATATATTGGCTTATTAAGAGAAACATAGGTGTTAAGTGGTATATGTTTTTGTCTAGTCGCTGTTTTAATGGCTGTTATTATCTGTCTTGTTATACATAACTCCGCAAAGGCTTTAAATGACGAAAGTTTATCTGACTTAAAATCTCTGATAGCTTTATATAAACCTATCATTCCTTCTTGGTAAATATCTTCTTTATCAGCACCAATCAAAAAATAAGATTTAGCCTTAGATTTAACAAAACTTTGATATTTTTGAATTAAATATTCTTCTGCTTTTTTATCCCCTTCTTTTGCCTTAAATACTAATTCTTCATCAAGTATATTTTTATACTGTTCAAAATAGTATTCTCGAAGAGCCATTTGATTATTTGTAGACCCCTTATCCAAAGCTTAACCCCTCTCTTTATTTCTACATAATACTCTATCTTAGATTATACAATAATTATTTTTCAATCGTCAAGAAAATCAATGACTTCTTCTTATTTTTTCAAGTTTTTCAAATACATTATCATCCATAAACTCTGATAATAGATTTCTTTCTTTCGAAGCCACCTTTATAGTTTTATTTTGAATACCTGACATTCCCTTGACTGTATCAGTATAAAACTCAAAACAACTTTTTCTTACAGCGCCTCTTTGAAACACAACCTGTTGTTCTAAATTATCATCTGTAACAACAGTCACATTAACTCTTCTACCTAAATCATTTACACTTTTTTCAATATAGCTATCAGCAGTTTCTCCTTCTTTTGTGAAAATAACTATTAATTCACCATATTTCTCTTTTTTCTGTATACTCCCTTTAACTTTATGAGCATCAAATACAATTATGATTTTACTCCCAATAAAAGCACCATAATTCTGCAAAATCTCTATTAATTTTTGCCTTGCAGCCTCATAACTTACTTTTTTCTCTTTTACAAGTTCTGGCCAATTATTTATTAAATTATAACCATCAACATATATTATTTTCACTTTTTACCACTGTTAAGTTTTTGTCTCAACACTTCATACATCAGTATTCCACCTGCTACAGATGCATTCAGAGAATTTATTTTTCCCACCATAGGAATTTTAACCAAAACATCACACTTCTTTAAGGTTAATGTTGAAATTCCTCTTCCCTCACTTCCAATAACTAAAGCGATTGATCCATCCATATTTGTTTCATGGCAGTACGCCTCACCATTTATGTCCGCTCCGTAAATCCAGACTCCCTTTTCTTTAAGGTCATCAATAGTGGCATTGATATTTGTTACTTTTGCTATCTTCATATGCTCTACCGCTCCAACTGAAGTCCTATGTACAGTAGGTGTAACAGCGACATTTCTTCTTTTGGGTATAATTATACCATGCACCCCAACAATCTCGGCAGTCCTTATTATTGATCCAAAATTATGAGGATCTTCGATTTCATCTAGAATAATTATAAAAGGTTTTTCACCTTTTTCCTCTGCATAATTTAATATTTCATCTACTGACGAGTATTCATAAGAATTCACAATAGCTATTACGCCTTGGTGATTTCCTGTTTCACTTATAGAGTTTAATTTTTGTTTGTCCACTTCTTTTATTACAATCTTCTTTTCTTTAGCTAGAGCATATATAATATTTAACGAATGTCCTACACTAGAGCTATTTATAAGTATATTTTCTATTGCTCTATCATTTTTCAATGCTTCAACTACAGCATTACGACCTTCAATTGTATTTCCCAAATCTTCTTTCACACTAGACTCTTCTTTTTTTATGTAATTCTTTTTTCTCTTGAAATCTTCTTTTCTCTTTAAATCTTCTTTTTTATTAAATTCTTCTTTTGTCTTTGAATCTTCTTTTTTACTAAACACTTCTTTATTTTTCATATTTGCCACCTTCTTTAAAGATATCTTTTTCTCATTTCATCTATTTTACCACAACTCATTCGGCCTTCTGGACAAGAATTTTTCACACAACTTGGTCCTGCATATTTAAAAATCGATGGAGCTACATCCTTTACTAATTTAAGCATATCATCTGCCATTAATCTAATTTCCCATTGAGCTCTTTGACAACATCTGTGTCTAAAAAAATTCATTAATGTTCGTGCATTCATAGTGAACACAATCTTAGTTTCACACGCATTTGGAAACACATATCTAGCATCCTCAATAGCCTTTTTCTCACTATTACTTTCATCTAACCCTTGTTCTATATATTTTTGCTTTAACTTATCAGCCAAATAACTATATGATTCATTAATATTTTCCATAGCATCCTTATAGCTCTTCAATAGTTTTTCATCACTTTCTATTGCTGGTGGTATTATATATTCAAACCCTTCCAACTTAACATACCTTTGGCTTTGTTGTGAATAAGAAGCTATTCTATGTCTTACTAATTGGTGCGTTAAACTTCTTGATACCCCTTCCACAGCAAATGTAAATGATACATGTTCAATTGGCGACTCATGGCCATATGATTGAAGCATACCAACAAATTTTTCTACTTTATCTTGAGTAAGATTTTTTTCAATTTCTTCAACACCACCCCTGCTATAGCATAACTTAGCAGCTGAAGCTATTAGTTTTTCCGCATCTGGTGTGTAAGCAATTAATTTAACGTTCATGCCCATTATATTTCCCCCTCAAAAATGTATTTCATCAACTCGCCAATTCTTTCATTTTTACCAACAAGATATAAATACCCAATAAGAGCCTCAAGACCTGTTGCCACTCTATACTCTGTTATATTAGCACTTTTAGGAGCTGAAATACTTTTGCAATTTCTCCCCCTCTTATATACTCCCATTTCATCGTCATCTAACTTATCTTCAATTTTCTTCATCAGTTTGCACTGAGACGTAGCTTTTACATAATTTATAACTTTCTTATGAGCATCTTTTACTTTCATATTCATATTTGTTTTTATAATATGGCTTCTTACTATTACTTCAAAAACACCATCACCAATAAAAGCCAACGTTAACGAATTCATTTGCTTTGCTTCTACTTCTTTAAAGTTATCTCCTAAAAATTCAAAGTTCATACAAAAATCCTCTCAAAGTTTTTTATATTAAAATTTAGCATCTACTCTTAAACTAAATAATTATATTGATTATCTATAGTATAAAACATATTCATTCATTAAAAAATACCATTACTCAATATTCATTTAATTTTAATACCTTAATTCTTTTTTTGCAACAAAAAGAACGTCAACCGTCGGTTAACGTTCTTTTTTATGAATATTTTCTAAATTTTCTTCCATCTAATACCTTCAGGGGTATCTTCTAGAATAATTCCTCTTTCTTTTAAATCATCTCTTATTTTATCTGCTAATGCCCAATTCTTATCTTTTCTAGCCTTTTGTCTCTCTTGAATAAGTTCTTCTATTTCATCTTCCAATGAACCTTTTGTAGTATTTTGAAGTATTCCTAAAGGTTTTCCTAGTTCTCTCAATAAATTCAGCGTGCTTTGCACAAGCGCTTTAGATGAATTAACGCTTATATTTATATTTATATCCTTTACTAAATCAAAAAGCACAGAGATAGCATCAGCTGTATTGAAATCATCATCCATCTTTTCAATGTACTTACCTTTATGTTCTTCAAGGATTTTTATAAACTTCTCGTCTTCTTCATTCAATAACTCTCTTTCAACTTTATCAGAGAGATTTTCCAAATAATTAACTGCATTATATAATCTCTCCATGGAAGCCTGTGCACTATCTAGCAAATCAGCACTGAAATTAAGTTGATTTCGATAATGTGCTTGAAGCATAAAATATCTTATAACCTCTGCATCATATTTTTTCAAAGCCTCTCTTGCAGTAATAAAATTATTAAGTGACTTAGACATTTTCTTATTATCAACATTTAAATATGCTGAATGCATCCAATAATTAACAAACTTCACTCCCGTTTTTGATTCACTTTGTGCAATTTCATTTTCATGGTGAGGGAATGCTAAATCCATTCCACCTCCATGTATATCAATAGTATCACCTAAGATATCTTGTGCCATACATGAACACTCTATATGCCACCCTGGTCTTCCTAATCCCCATGGAGATTCCCATGCTGGTTCTTCTGGTTTAGCGGCTTTCCAAATAGCGAAATCCATAGGATCTTTTTTTCTTTCATCAACTTTGATTCTAGCGCCCGCCTGCAAATCTTCTAAATTCTGACCAGATAATTTTCCATAATCCTCGAAACTCTTTGTACTAAAGTACACATCGCCATCAACCTCATAAGCAAATCCATTATCAACCAAGCCTTTAACAAACTCTACAATTTTACTCATGTACTCAGTTGCCCTTGGATTAACTGATGCCCTATCAATCTTCAATGCATCTGCATCCTTATAGTATTCATTAATATATCTATCTCCAAGCTCTTTTACCGTTGTACCTTCTTCATTTGCTTTTCTTATCATTTTATCATCAATGTCAGTAAAATTCTGTACAAACTTAACCTCATAACCTCTATATTCTAAGTATTTTCTTATTGTATCAAATACTATAAAAGTCCTAGCATTACCTATATGAAAAAAATTATATACAGTTGGTCCGCAAACATACATTTTTACTTTATTAGGTTCAATAGTTATAAAATTTTCTTTTTTCTTTGTTATACTGTTATAAATTATCATGTTTTTCCCTCCTTTATAAATATTTATTATAGTTTATTTAATAATCATATTAGCTTTTTTATATTCTTCTCTAATCTTATCATACACATCTTCTACAGGAATTAATTCTTTTTCTAGTTGATTTCTTAATTTAAATTCTATCATACCCTCTGTAATATCCTTTCCAACAGTTATTCTCATAGGAATTCCAATTAATTCCGAATCTTTGAATTTAACCCCTGGACGTTCATTTCTATCATCAAGAAGGACTTCTACTCCCATATCTTTCAACTTGATATAAATTTCTTCTGCAGCCTTCATGTGTTCTTCTTTTTTAACATTTACAGGTACAACCACAGCTTCGTATGGAGCTAATGCAAGCGGCCATTTTATTCCATCTTCATCATGATGTTGTTCAATTATTGCAGCCATCGTTCTTCCGATTCCAATTCCATAACACCCCATTAAAATAGGCTTCTCTTTACCATCTTTATCGATATAATTAGCTCCCATTGACTCAGAATATTTAGTTCCAAGCTTGAAAATATGACCTACTTCTACGCCTCTTGCAATTTCAATTTCATTACCACATTTTGGGCATTGTTCTCCATTTTCAATTTTTCTAAAGTCACCCACTATACCTTCAAAATCTCTGCCATAATTAACACCCGCAGTATGATATCCTGTTTTATTTGCACCAGTAATGAAATTACTTAGCTCAACAATCTCCAAGTCTACTAATAAAATATCTGTCTTAATTCCAATAGGACCTGCAAATCCAACTTCAGCTCCTGTAACTTCTTTTATGATGTGTAAAGGTGCTAATTCAAACTCCACTGCTCCACCTATGGCATTTTTAATTTTAACCTCATTAGCTTCTCTATCACCTCTTATAACTACTGCCACGCTCTTACCATCAGCATAGTATATAAGTGTCTTACCAAATTTCTTAGCAGATGTATTAAAGAACTTCACAAGATCATCTATTGTTTTTGCATCTGGAGTCTCTACTTCTTCTAAAGGTTTCATTTCTTCTTTGTCTAAAATTTCAGCAACAGTTGGAGCTTTCTCAACATTTGCAGCATAACCACAACTCTTACAGAATACAACTTCATCTTCTCCTACTTCTGATTTAACCATAAACTCAGCCGAACCCGAACCACCCATAGCTCCAGAATCAGCCTCAACAGGACTACAATCTAATGAACATCTTTCAAATATGTTCTGATACGCTTGGTACATATCATTGTATGATTTGTTTAATCCATCCTCATCAACATCAAATGAGTATGCATCTTTCATTATAAATTCTTTACATCTCATAAGTCCAAATCTTGGTCTTCTTTCATCTCTGTACTTAGTTTGAATTTGGAATAGATTCATTGGTAGTTGCTTATATGATTTAATTTCAGATCTTATTAAGTCTGTAAATATCTCTTCATGAGTAGGTCCTAAGCAAAATTCTCTCTCGTTCCTATCACTCAATCTGAACATTTCGCTTCCCATAACATCCCATCTTCCAGATTCTTTCCATAATTCAGATGGTAAAAGAGCTGAACAAAGAATTTCCTGTCCACCAAAGTTAGATATCTCATCTCTAACAATATTTTCTATCTTTTTGATAGTTCTTAACCCAAATGGCATATAGTTATATATTCCAGATGAAAGTTTTCTTATCATACCTGCTCTTAACATCAACTTATGGCTAGGTATTTCTGCTTCAGCAGGAACCTCTCTCAAAGTTGGTATAATCATTCTTGACATTTTCATAAAATAATACCTCCCATATTCCTTTTTTAAATAAAATAAAACTCGCCCTAGTATATTAGGGCGAGTGAATTCGCGGTACCACCTAAATTGGTTCTTAATTTAAATAACGGATAATCCGATAGGGTTTACCTATGGTTCAGAAGTTGGGTTCAAGATAATTGAAAATCTCTCAGCATGAATTTTCTCTCTGTATGTAATCTCTACTATTCTTCATCATTACCTATAGCATTATTAAATTTTCAGTAAGTTTATTATACAATATTTATTTATTTTGTAAATAGATTTTCATAAATTTCTTTAGCCATACTCATGTCTTTAGGGGTAGTTATCTTAATATTATTATAACTTCCTTCATACAAATAAACTTTATGACCAAAGCATTCAACAACAGAGGTATCGTCTGTTACCTCAATTCCTTCTCTATTTACTTTTTCATGACATTGTCTTATCAAATCATACTTAAAACATTGCGGTGTTTGAACTGCTATCAGATTACTACGCTTAGGTGTATACTTAGAAAATCCTTCTCCGTCCACTACTTTTATAGTATCCACTGGCATTACACCACAAGCACAACAATTGAATTTTAAAGTATACTTAATTCCTTCATCAATGATTCTATTGTTAATAAATGGTCTAGCACCATCATGTATTAAAACCACATCTACATCTTGCATGACATTAAGACCATTAAATACAGAATCTTTTCTTTCTTTCCCTCCAGTTACAAGTTCTTTTACTTTTTTAAAACCATACTTATCTATTATGCAGTTCTTAATAATTTCCTTTTCCTCTGGAGAGCATACTACAACTATAAAATCTATGTTACTATTTCTTTCAAACACATCTAGCGAATAATATAATATTGGTTTTTGATCAATCTCCAAAAACTGTTTATTTATACCAGCTTTCATTCTACTTCCTTTACCAGCGGCAAGGACAATTGCTCCAACCCTCATACTATTCACCTTTACCTTCAATTGTTTCTTTCTTTCTAGCAAATATCATTCTACCGGCAGCAGTTTGAAGTACAGATGTTACAACTACTTTCAATATATGACCTACTTGTTTCTTTCCACCGTCAACAACAATCATAGTTCCATCATCTAAATAAGCAATCCCTTGACCTGCTTCCTTACCATCTTTAACAATCTGAATTTGCATCTCTTCACCTGGTAGTAATACTGGTTTAACAGCATTAGCTAACTCATTTATGTTAAGAACCTTAACACCTTGCAGTTTTGCAACTTTGTTCAAATTGAAATCATTAGTTAAAACAACACCCTTTAACACCTGTGCTAATTTCAATAATTTACTATCAACCTCAGCTATTTCCGGGAAATCTTTTTCAGTCAATTCTACAGGTACATCAAGCTCTTTTTGGATTTTATTTAGTATATCTAAACCTCTTCTACCTCTGTTTCTTTTTAAATCATCTGCCGAATCTGCAATATGTCTCAATTCTTCTAAAACAAAGTGTGGAATAATTAAACTTCCCTCAATAAAACCAGTCTGACAAATATCTAGTATTCTACCATCAATTATTACTGATGTATCCAACACCTTTGGAGCTCCATGAACTTTTGGTTTCTTCTCCTTAGAAAAGGATGCACTATTTTTCTTTATTGATTCAAAAAAACTCATAATTTCATCACGTTTTCTTCTAAGAATATCTGCTCCTAGAACAGCCATAACAATGTTTGCAATAACCATAAAAGCGGTCCAAAGTATGTGCTCAATCTTAATTACACTAAAAAATAATGTCGTTATTAATAATCCAATTATTGCTCCAGTTGTTCCAAAAAGAACATCAGATATAGGTATTTTTTGAAAGGACTTCTCAATATATTCAATAAATCGTATGATTGCTGATATTATTATAGGCGAAACTATGAAAAAAATGATTCCAATGACTAAGCTTAAAAAACTAATAAAAGCAAACTCATAAAGAAGATTATCTTTAAGGTTCTTTATAAATGAAAAGCTCTCGTATTTAATGAGATTCGTTCCGATCATATATCCTAATATTAATCCTAAAACAACAAAGATTGATCTAAGTATCTTTTTTAGCATTCGTTCACCTCCTTTTAATTTCTAGTATTACTTATAGATTACTATATATCATAAGTATTTTTTTTTCAATAAATCAAATGACTATTTTATAGATTATTCATTTCTTTAAGTATATTTTCATTTCTTAGCTTTTCTAAAGCTTCGCTATATTTTAAGTTCATAACCATAGAAAGTTCACTTACGACTAACCCTTCTGCTCTCTCAAGGATTCTTTCCTCTCCTTGTGGCAACATTAAATTCATTTTTAAAAAATATAAATCCCTAAGGGCACAACATATTGCATTTATATTTAATCCGTGTAACTTTTCTTTATTTTTTCTATATCTAGAATTCCAGTTTTTCTCAATATTTTGTGGTTCTGAAAATATTATCTCAATATTTTTTTTCATATCTTCTTTTGAAGATATTTTTCTATATTTACAAGTACTTAATTTATTCTTAGGTAAAAAAATGCTCATTTTATCAAATATTAAAAAAATTTTAACATATTCTTCTTTCTCAGAGATGTTTTTAATAAACCCTACATCTCTAACAACTCCCGCACCATAATTTGCCAAAAATATTTTATCACCAATTTTTAACACAAATAACCCCCTATTAATATTTTCTTTCATGATTTATTATATTTACATAAGTATCATTTGGTACAATCTTTGTTGACAAATTATTTATTTAGTTACTATAATTTACTTAAGGACTTTTTATTACAGTCTATAAGGGAGTTGTGTCTATGAAAGATATTATTTTTGACGAATTTCAAAATTCAATTAATCAATGTTTATTGAGACACAGAAGCATAATTGATATTTCTTCAAAGCTTCTTGAATCACAAGCACGAGTCAACAGAGCTATTGCAAAGGCAGTAACAGATTGTGGTTGCATATGCATCGATGCTTCATGCGAAAATAAACTTGAACTCACAGTTACTAATAATGATTGTGATGATGAGGATCTTAAAATACTGAACAAATGCCTAAAAACACATTTGAAAGGTAAATTATGTGCTAATTGTAGAGAAGTTTTAAATGCAGAATTAGGAAATAACCTCTTTTACATAGCCTCATTATGCAACCTTTTAGATTTAAACATGTACGATATTTTAATAAAAGAAAATGATAATTTAAAAACTTTAGGAAAATATAATCTTAAGTAAGTTACTGGTAATTTGTATTATCTTTTAGAAAGTATGTTATTAAACCCAAATAGCTTTAGTATAATTAATATCAAAATAATCTAAAGTTATTTGGATTATACTTTCTATACATTAAACTACATTTGTCTATCCAAAATGAACTGTTCCCTAAGCCTTCTTAATCTATTATTTATAGTTTTTGCTCTTGCTTCTCCAATACCCTCAACACTCTCTAATTCTTCATGTGTTGCCTCAACAATACTCTTGAGTTCATAAAATCTCTCAACAAGATTATCAACCACGCTTGCCGGAATTCTAGGTATTTTAGCTAACATTCTATAGCCCCTAGGTGATATAATTGTATCCACTAAAGGTACCCCTCCATATCCTAAAATTTTGGCTACTTTATCAAGATCAATCAACTCATCATAATCAATATTTTGCAATTTTTCGTAAACCTTTTGGCAATCCAATTCTCCTTGACAATAATCTCTAATCAAAAATACTTCCTCTTCTTCAATATCTTCAATAAGTTCATGAAGTTGCATTAAAATAAGACGCCCTTCATTACCCAATTCATAAATGTATCTTTCAATTTCTTCTACAATTCTCATTACCATTTCTGCTCGCTGTATTGCTGTCATAATATCAAATAATGTTACTAAATCTTGGAATTCCAAAACATTAAGATTGTTTATAATATTTTGTTGTACAGAAACATATTTTTCTAAAGTTTGAATAGCTTGATTAGCTTTAGCTAGTATTTTACTACTATCATTAAGTACATATTTCATATCACCTTTATATATACTTATAATATTTCTTCGCTGTGATATAGCAACAACAATACTGTTTGTTTGCTTCGCTACTCTATTTGCGGTTCTATGTCTTGTGCCTGTTTCATATGTTGTAATACTTTGTTCAGGCATCAACTGTGCATTAGCCCACCTTATTCTTTCTAAATCCGAACTGAGTACTAACGCTCCATCCATTTTTGCAAGTTCATATACATATGCAGGTGAATACTTCGCATCAATATTAAAGCCACCATCTATAAGCTTTAATTCTTCTTCTTCATCACCAATCAATATCAATCCACCAGTTTTAGCTCTCAAAATATTCTCTAATCCCTCTCTCAATTGTGTACCAGGAGCAATCTTTTTTAGTATTTTTATGAGCTCTTCATCTTTTTTTATTCTCAATATTCTCACCTTACTTTAAAATACTTTTGTCAAACATTCCCTTAGATTTGAAACGCCTATTATATTTATATCATTAATCTTAATTTTTTCCAAATTTTTCTTCGGAATAATTATATATTCAAACCCTAGCTTTTTTGCTTCATTTACAATTTTTTCACAGTGTGTCACTGGTCTCACCTCTCCAGTTAACCCTATTTCTCCTACCATTATAGCTTTTTCAAGCTTCACTGGTTTATTCTTATGGCTTGAAATCATAGAAATCGCCAAACCTAAATCTCCATATGTACCATCTAAATTCAAACCACCAACTACATTTACATATACATCCCTGTCATAAAATGGTATTCGGAATTTTTTTTCTAAAACTGCTAAAACAATATTAAGTCTAGATTTATCAACTCCCACAGCTGTTCTTCTTGGCATAGGAACATTGCTCTGACTTACAAGTGATTGCATTTCAACAAGAACGGGTCTTGTTCCTTCAACTATTCCAACTACCACAGAACCTTCATGAGTATATTCTGAATCTTGTAAAAATACTTTGGAAGGATTTTCAACTTCCATAAGTCCTTCACCACGCATTTCAAAAACTCCAATTTCACTTGTTGTTCCAAATCTATTCTTTATGGTTCTCAAAATACGAAATTCTTGTGTTCTCTCTCCCTCAAAATGCAGTACAGTATCTACCATATGCTCAAGTACTCTTGGTCCCGCTAAATCACCTTGTTTGGTCACATGTGCCACAATAAAGAATGGTATATGCTTTCCTTTAGCCAACCTCATCAAGTCATTTGAACATTCTCTCACTTGAGAAACACTTCCTGGCGCTGAGGATATATTACTATTATACAAGGTTTGAATGGAATCTATTATCACAAAACTTGGTTCAACATTTGTAATATGTACTTCTATTGTTTCAATATTAGTTTCTGATACAACGTAAAGATTGTCTTGATTAGCTTTTAATCTATCTCCTCTCATTTTTATTTGTTGCTCTGACTCTTCTCCTGAAACATAAAGAACCTTTCCATATTTATCGGCTATATTGCTAGCTGTTTGAAGTAGTAACGTAGATTTCCCTATTCCAGGATCGCCTGAAATCAAAGTTAGAGATCCTTTAACTAATCCTCCACCAAGTACTCTGTTTAATTCATTGATATTAGTGTCTAGACGTTCTTTTTCACCTGATTTAATATTTGTTATTTTTTCTGGTCTACTACTACCTGCTGTAGTAACTGCTCTGGAATGCTTTATATCTTTAGTTTTAACTTCTTCAATAAAACTATTCCAATTACCACAATCGGGACATTTCCCCATCCATTTTGGAGTTTCATATCCACACTCCTGACAAATAAATCTACTATTAATTTTAGCCATAACAACTCTCCATTTCTTACTATCTAGATAACATGTTAAAAATATAAGGAATCGTATAATCTCTATATTTATTATACAATTCCTTAGGCCTGAATAAAACCTCGAATATTACTAATTATATTACCTTAACCCATTTCAAGGTAAAATTACAGTGCTTCGAAATGTAACTTATCATCTTTAACCGTTACCAATACATTATCTCCATGCTTTATATTATTCTTCAATATTTCCTCAGATAGTCTATCTTCAATAGCTTTAGTTATAGCTCTTCTTAGTGGTCTTGCTCCATATTCTAGATCTAAACCTTCTTTAGCTAGGTACTCTTCAGCTTTTTCATCAAATTTAACTGTGATTTCTATTTCATTCAACCTCTGTTTAACGCTATTTAACATTATTTTGACAATACTTATAAGATCCTTCTCTTCAAGTGAATGAAATACAATGATATCATCAATTCTATTTAAAAACTCTGGTCTAAAACTGCTCTTCAACTCACCCATCATATTCTCTTTCATTTTTTCATACTCAGTATTAATTTGATTTCCTGTAGTAGAAAATCCCATCGTTTTCTGTTTCTTTATAGTCGCTGCCCCTACATTTGAAGTCATTATAATAATTGCATTTTTGAAATTAACTAATTTCCCCTTACCATCTGTCACTATGCCATCTTCTAAAATTTGTAGTAATATATTAAATACATCTGGATGTGCCTTTTCTATCTCATCAAATAGTATAACTGAATAGGGCTTTCTTCTCACCTTTTCAGTCAACTGTCCTCCTTCTTCAAATCCAACATACCCAGGAGGAGACCCAATCATTCTTGATACCGAATGTTTCTCCATATACTCTGACATATCAATTCTAATCATATTACTTTCATCACCAAACATAGCTTCTGCTAAAGCCTTGGTTAACTCAGTCTTTCCTACTCCAGTTGGTCCTAAGAATATAAATGACCCTATGGGTCTCTTTGGATCTTTCAAGCCCACTCTAGCCCTTCTGATAGCTTTTGATATAGCATCAACAGCTTCTTTTTGACCAATTACTCTCTCATGTAATATTTCTTCTAGATTTAAAAGCTTATCAGATTCAGATTGTGTCAATCTACTAACTGGTACATTAGTCCATTTTGAAACCACTTGAGCTACATCTTCTTCACTCAACTCTAAATCCTTTGATTCGCTCTTAGTTACCCAATTATTTTGCATATTATCAAGATTTTCTTTAATCAGCTTCTCTTTATCTCTAAATTCAGCAGCTTTCTCAAAGTTCTGAACAGAAATTGCATCAACTTTATCTTTTGTTACTTTTTCTAGTTCTTCTTCTAAATCTTTAAGATCTGGAGGAGCCGTGAAATTCTTAAGCCTTATCTTTGATCCTGCTTCGTCAATTAGGTCAATAGCTTTATCTGGTAAAAATCTATCAGTAATATATCTATCCGATAAATTAACAGCTGTTCTAAGAGCATTATCCAATATTTTAACCCCATGATGAGCTTCATACTTATCTCTTAAACCCAGCAATATGTGATATGCTTCTTCCTTTGTAGGTTCCCCTACATTTATTGGTTGAAATCTTCTTTCTAATGCAGAATCTTTTTCTATATGTTTTCTATATTCCTCTAAGGTAGTTGCACCAATACATTGAATTTCTCCTCTTGAAAGTGCGGGTTTAAGTATATTTGAAGCATCTATTGCTCCCTCAGCTCCCCCTGCCCCCACAATAGTATGTATTTCGTCAATAAATACTATCACATTATCAGAACCAGTGATTTCATCCATAATACTTTTAAGTCGCTCCTCAAATTCGCCTCTATACTTTGCACCCGCTAAAACAGATGACAAATCTAAAGTTATTACTCTTTTATCTCTTAATAATTCTGGAATATTACCTTCTGTTATGCGTTGTGCTAATCCTTCTACTATAGCAGTTTTCCCAACTCCCGGCTCTCCAATAAGACAAGGGTTATTCTTCATTCTTCTACATAATATTTCTAATAATCTTTGTGTTTCATCATCTCTACCAATAACAGGATCTAATTTTCCTTCTAAAGCCATAGCCGTTAAATCTTTCCCGTGTTTATCCAATACAGGTGTTTTATTCTCTCTTCTATTTCGCTTTCTATTACTATCAATTATCTGTACATTAGGCTGAGCTTTTAAACTTTCAACTAGTTTAGTAAATAATCTATTTATGTCTGCACCTAATTTAATCAAAATTGTGAAAGCTACTCCTTGCCCTTCTTTAACTAATGCCAGCAGCATATGTTCAGGAGCGATATATTCATTTTTTAATTCATTTGCTGCCGTTACACTTGCATCAAGTAACCTCTTTGTTCTTGGTGTAAGCGGAATTTGATCCTTAACCTCTTCTTTACCTTCCCCTTCGAGTTGAATTATTATTTTTTTTACATCATCCTTTTTTATCCCTTCTTCACTAAGAAAAAGGTTTGATTCTTTTTCTTCAATAGTTAAAAGTCCTAATAGTATATGTTCTGTGCCAACATATCCATGTTTCAAATCTCTAGCATTATCTTGAGCATAAAGAATAACTTTTTGAGCCCTTTCGGTAAATCTATTAAACATAATTCCCTCCTATTTATTTAGTTTTTTTCTTATCATATCTGATCTTTTAACCTGGTATTCTTTAGATGTCGGTATTTCTTTTTTAAGGATTGAATAATCACTCATTCCCACAAGCAAACCATTAATTTTTTTATAATTTATATCTTCTATTATTCCCATTTCTATGCCTAATCTAACATATGAAAGATGATTAATTGCTTCTTTATAAGTTATCATTCTGCTATACTTTAGAGCTCCTAAAGCTCTAAAAATTTTATCCTCAAATTGATATTTAATAGTCGAATTCATCTCATTTCTCTTACTCTTTTCAAGATATATTACTTGTTTCACCACGTTTGATAAATTTTTAATTATTTCTTTTTCTTCAATTCCTATAGTAACTTGATTTGAAAGCTGATAAAGGTGTCCCATCGCATTTGAACCTTCTCCAAACAAACCTCTTATAGTCATACCAAGTTTTGAAACAGAATTCACAACTTTAGATAATTCATTCTTAATTGTTAGGGCTGGTAAATGTAACATTACAGAAGCTCTAATACCAGTTCCACAATTTGTCGGACATGCCGTTATGTATCCAATCTTCTCATGGAAAGCATAATCTAATCCACTTTCCAATAAATCATCAATTTTGTCTGCCATATCGTATGCCTTCTCTAAATTAAATCCTGCAGTAATACATTGTATTCTAATATGATCCTCTTCATTTATCATTATACTGACAGTTTCATCCTTATTCACAATATAGGCTGCTTTAGAGCTATTATTGAGTAGTTTTTTGCTTATAATATGTTTCTCAAAATCAATAATATTTTCTTCCTCTGTTCTATTCCAAAGCTCCTTTGTTTTATATCTTTCAGTATTAAACTCATCTTTATAAAAAACATTTTCCACCTTTTTAATTATATCTTTTGCATCCTCAATATCTAATCGGTGAGGAAACTTAACATTGGAAAGATTCCGTGCCAATCTTATACGACTACTAATAACAATCCCATTATTAATAGAATTTGAACTTATCCAGTTTTCCATTATCAAGTCTCCCCCTATTCCTCTTTCATAGCTATTATTTCATCTCTCAATTGTGCTGCTCTTTCATAATTTTCATTTGCTATTGACAATTGAAGTTCTTCCTTCAACTTTGTAATTTTTTTCTTTATCATTAATGTCTTTCCTTGTGATTTTGGTATTTTACCTAAATGCTCACTATTTCCCTGAATCCTCTTCATAAGAGGTATAATCTCATTTTGAAAAGTTTCATAGCACTCGTCACAGCCCATTAATCCAGTATTTTTAAATTGTAAAAATGTTGTACCACAATTTTTACAACGAACAGTTCTTTTTTGTTTATCATACATGAAGGTATTTGTGCCCATATAATTAAGTAGTCCTGAAAACAAATCATCTATGTCAAAAGAACTATATTCTATGTCCCCAATGACTTCTAGCGTATTTTTTTCTTTAGCACATTTATCACATAAATTCATCTCCATCTTTTTACCGTTTATAATCTTAGAAATATGAATACTTGCATCGTTAATATTACATTTATCACAAAGCATTACATCACTCCTTCACTGTATAATAATAAAGGAGCTTGGTTTTACCCAAGCTCCTACACCTCGTACATTAAGCTTGGTTATGATATTTCCTCTTATAATTAATCATTTCCAATCTTATGTAAAAATATTATGATTTTCGTCAATGAGATTCTTATTTTATAATAATAACTTATTTTGACATAAATTACAATATTATTTATATCTCATCTGGTATAAACCCTTTAAATTGCGCATTGTAAAGACGTGTATATATACCCTCTTTACTCATCAATTCATCATGAGTTCCTTTTTCTTCAATCCCTTCACTTGTTATTACAATTATATTATCTGCATTTTTGATTGTTGATAATCTATGAGCTACAATAATTGCTGTTCTTCCTTTTGATAATTCCTCAAGAGATTTTTGTATGATAGCTTCACTCTCATTGTCTAAGGCTGATGTAGCTTCATCTAGTATCAATATTGGAGGATTTTTAAGGAATACTCTCGCTATAGATATCCTTTGTTTTTGCCCACCAGACAATTTAACTCCTCTTTCACCTACATAAGTATTATATCCATCATTAAGTGTCATTATAAACTCATGAATATTTGCCTTCTTAGCAGCTTCAATAATTTCCTCATCAGTAGCATCCGGTCTACCATAGAGTACATTTTCCTTGATTGTTCCTGTAAATAAGAAAACGTCTTGTTGTACAACCCCTATATTTTGCCTCAATGATTTTAGTTTCACATCGTGAATATTTACATTATCTACAGTTATCTCGCCTTGGTTTATTTCATAAAATCTAGGCATCAACTGACATATTGTGGTCTTTCCGCCTCCAGAAGGTCCAACCATTGCAAGTGTTTCTCCATGTTTTATCTTCAATGAAAGATCTGATAAAATTGATTTGTTATCATCATATTGGAATGAAACATTTTTAAATTCAATATCTCCTGCTACATTTTCAAGTTCAACAGCATTCTCTCTATCTTTCACCTCTGGCTCAATATCCATTAACTCTGTAAATCTTTCAAACCCTGCCATTCCAGATTGATATTGTTCAATAAATCCCGTCAACCTTCTAATGGGTTGCATGAAAAGTCCTATAAATATTAGATATGTTGCTAAATCTGGAACCTTAATATCGCCTCTTACAAGAAATATTCCTCCTGCAAAAATAACAACTACATTTAAAATATCTGTTATAAATCTAACTCCTGATGCAAATTCCGCCATATATTTATACGCATATGTCCTAGCGTTCTTAAATTTCTCATTTCCTTCACTAAATTTCTCAATCTCATATTCTTCATTTGTGAATGATTTTGAAACTCTAACTCCTGCAATACTATTCTCTAACTGTGCATTAACATTAGCAATTTTCTTTCTCACATCTTTGAATGCTTTTGCCATTTTAACTCTTTTCTTTGCAGCAAAATACAATAATACTGGAAGAAAAGCAAAAACTATTATAGTTAACTTCACATTAATAGTACACAATAGTATAAATGATCCTATAAACATAACCAACGATATAAATAAATCTTCTGGACCATGATGTGCAAGTTCTGAGACTTCCATTAAATCATTAACAATTCGTGACATTATCTGCCCAGTCTTGTTATCATCAAAATATTTAACTGGTAATGTCTGAAGATGTTTAAACACATCTTTCCTCATATCATATTGCATTCTAACTCCAACAACATGTCCCCAATAATTTACTATATAATTAAATACATATTTCACAGCATATAGCCCTATTAATATAGCAGTAAATATTGCAAGTGTTTTTATATATGATGAATCTATACCCGCATCTATATCATACATAACTCTTCTAGTTATCATAGGGAAAACTAAATCTAATGCAGCTATCCCAAATGCGCAAATTAAATCAATAATAAATAGTCCCATGTGATTCTTGTAATATTTAACAAATCTTTTAACCATGTCTCTCCTCCATATCATACTAATTTCAATACAAATATAAGCTGATATGGTTTGACCCAATATCAGCTTATGTAATTTATTTTTTTGCCATGAATTCTTCTATTTCCTCTACTTCTTTTATTACATCTTTACAAAGATTCACGCATCCATCTTTAGTTACTAATAAATCATCCTCTATTCTGATTCCAATACACTCTTCCTCAATATAAAGTCCAGGCTCATTTGTAATTACCATTCCCTCTTCAAGAGCTACACTTCTACTTCCTACATCATGAGTATCTAATCCCATATAGTGCCCAAATGTATGGAAAAAATATTTCCCAATTTCTTCTTCACTTTCTATTAATCCTAATTTTATACATTCCTCAGCTAGTACCTTCTTACAGATTTCGTTTAGTTCCATAAATGGCACTCCCGGTTTAACCGCCTGTTCTACAGCCTTCTGAGCCTTTAATACCGCATTATATACATCTTTTTGTCTATCAGTGAATTTTCCATTTACAGGGAATGTCCTACTTATATCCGCACTGTAATACCCATATTGTGCTCCAAGATCAAATAAAATCAAATCTCCATCTTTTATCTCACCATTATTCTTATCATAATGCAATATAGTTGCATTTTTACCTGCAGCAGCAATAGTTTTGAATGCCTTATCTTTTATTCCATTTTTAGTTAATTGAAAATCAAAATACGCCTCAAGTTCATACTCCTTCATACTTGGTCGAGCATTCTTCATCATAAGCTCTATACCATCTTGTGTAATTTTAATAGCTTTCTTAATATTCTTTATTTCATCCTCATTTTTTATTACCCTTAGTGATGAAATTTGTTTGTATACATTTTTTATCATTATATGTGGATATTTTTCTTTCATATCTTTTGCTAAGCTTTGCTGTATGTTTAAAGACGTATTTATACTCTGTCTTTCTAAATCAAAGTATATCTGTTCTATAGGCATTCTACTCATTACCCCACTTAGATATCCTTCAAATTCATCTATATGTTTTATAGTTTTAATTCCTGATTTTTCAGTAGCTTCTTCTTCAGTTATTGTTGCTCCTACCCATTTTGCCATTATTGGATCAAATCTCTCGATAAATAAAGTCTCACTTATTTGCCCATTAACCTTTGCAATTGTAAAGATGATTTTTTCTTCATCAACTCCAGTTAAATAATAGAAATTTCTATTTGGAGTAAATGCATATCGCTCATCTGCAGTTTTAAATGGCGCTGTTCCGGCAAACATAACTAATAAAGAATTATCCTCGATAAGTTCAGAAAGTTTATTTCTGTTATTTATAAAAAAGTTCTGTTCCATGTTTATTCCTCCTAATAGGTTTATATCTTCATTTTTATATAATTATAACATATAAAAATCTATTCAGAAACAGAAAGTTTTGAGTTGCGAAATATATTGCCATCATCTTTTGTTCGCAATACTGAAACATTTCTATGTTAAAATATAAAATAAGAGAGGTGTATATTATGTCTAATACAATATTGATAGTGGAAGATGAATTCAAAATGAGAAAATTAATTAAAGATTATTTCAAGAAAGAAAATTATATAATACTAGAAGCTGGAGATGGTCCTACTGCCATAAAAGAATTTAAAGATAATCCTAATATCGATATTATAATACTAGATATTATGATTCCTGAACTTGATGGTTACACCGTATGCGAAGAAATACGGGAAGTATCTAATGTTCCTATAATAATGTTAACCGCAAAAGGAGAAGAGGAGGATAAACTCCTTGGCTTTGAACTTGGAGCTGATGAATACGTAACTAAACCTTTTAGTCCTAAAGTTCTTGTAGCCAGAGTTAAAGCACTACTTAAACGAACCTCTATTAATATACAACCATCTAAAAATAATGTAATTACTATTGGTGACTTAATAATTAATATTCAGGAAAAATCAGCACGTATTGGTAACTGCACTCTTCAATTATCACCAAAAGAATATGATCTTTTAGAGTATATGAGCAATAATCCTAATATGGTTTTATCAAGAGATTCTCTATTGGATAATGTATGGGGTTATGATTATTTTGGAGATGCCAGAACAGTAGATACCCATATTAAACGCTTAAGAGAAAAACTTGCTGTGATGTCATACATAGTAAAAACAGTAAGAGGAAAAGGATATATGATTAAGATTGGAGATGAATAAATAATGGGTAACAAAATAAGAAGTAGTATTACTATCAAGGTTTTTCTTTTTACTATAATACCTATATTTTTATTAATACTTCTTCTAATAATATCTCAATATCTATTTTTTAATGATTTTTACATAAGCGAAAAGAGTAAAAATCTGAAATCTAACACCTTAGATTTAAAATACACAATCGATAATTATAATTTAACAAATAACTCATTTAAGTCCTATATTTATGAATTTGAAGAAAAGAATAATGCCAAGGTTGCAATTTTAAACAGTAATGGAGATATAAATTTCTCCGTTACTCCTTATGATAATAACATACTAAGAGAATATGATGCTATTAACAAAGCAATTAAACATTGGTTGAATTCAGATAATTATTATAAAGTTCTTCTTTCAAAAGAAACCTTAACATACCAGTTTATGGATCCAATCTCAAAGAACTATTATTCAGTTATCGTTTCGCCACTTGAAACCTATAACCCAACAATACTCTTTGTTGTTTCAACTCTACAGCCTGTTGATGAAGCAAATAGTATTCTTAAGCAATATTATTTATACTTCATTGTAGCTGCATTAATAATTCTTGTTATAGTATCTATAATATTATCGCGTATGTTGACTAGGCCACTTATTGCTCTTAATGAAACTGCAAAGAAAATGTCTCATTTAGAGTTCGATGTTAAATGTAATGTTACTACCAATGATGAACTAGGTAGTTTAGGTAATTCTCTGAACTTTATGTCAAAGAAACTTGATACTACATTAACTGACTTACATAAAGCTAACGAGCAACTCATAAGTGATATTGAGAAGGAACGTAAGCTGGAGAAAATGAGGAGAGAATTCATCGGAGATATTTCTCATGAACTTAAAACTCCTATAAGTCTTGTTCAAGGGTATGCAGAAGCATTAAAGGATGGTATTGTTGAAAAAGATGATATTAGTTTCTATACTGATGTTATTATAGAAGAAACAAATACACTAAATTCTCTTGTTATTGATATGCTTAATCTTACTAAACTAGAAAATGATCCTTATAGTATTAAGCTGCAAAGAGTAGATCTTTCAAATTTTTTAAAGATTATAACAAAGAAATATTCATTGATGATGCAAAACCATGATTTTATTACAAATATTGATATAGATACTTCACCTTACTCAATATTCGATTCAAAGAAGATAGAAGAAGTTTTTAATAACTTTCTTACTAATGCAAAGAGATATACAAAATTTGGTGAAAAAATAATAGTGTCTTTAAAAGTCCTTAACGATGAAAATTTTATTATATCTGTAGAAAATCAAGGCGTTCAATTAAATGACAATGACTTAAATAATATATGGGATAAATTTTATAGGGTTGATAAATCTAGAAATAAAGCCTCTGGTGGTAGTGGTCTTGGTCTCGCTATAACTAAAAGAATACTTGATTTACACAAAAGTACTTATGGAGTAGAGAATACATCAGACGGTGTGAAATTCTATTTCACCTTACCAATGTATCCAAAAAATAATTAACAAAGAAAAAAGAATAAAGAACAGATTGTTATTTAAAGACTTTCAGCTTTGCTGAAAGTTATCATTATTTGTTCTTTGTTCTTTATCATTTTTTCTTTTATGGATAAACTTACGAAGTGGTTTATCCATATATTAATAATGAGGATTTTTTATATATTCTTCTTTATGGTGAGAAGCATCAGCATGAACTTCTATGACCATATTCGTCCCATCGTGATCAATTATAGTTAAACTTGTTTGTTTTATAAAAGGTTCATCCCAAATATTTTCTAATTCTTTTCCTTCAAGTTTAAGCAACATCCCCTTTAATGCAACAGTATGAGTCACAACTAAGATATTATCGTCTTTATGCTCTTTTATAATATTTCGTAAAAAATTCTCAGTTCTATTTATAACATCTTCGAATGTTTCACCGGAATTATTTATATACTTACTAGGGGTTGTCCAATATATTTCAACCATTTCTCCATATTTTTCTCTTAACTGCTGTTGATTACAGCCTTGCCAATCTCCAAGTCCAATCTCTCTTAAATCATCACTCTTCTTTATTTCTAGACCCCAATCTCTATTAAGTATCTTTGCTGTTTCAAAAGCTCTTCCAGAAGTACTTGAGTATATATAGTCTATCTTTTCTTTTCTTAATCTTTCATATAACCACTCTGCTTGTTTTACTCCATTTTCAGTCAAAGGTGAGTCATCCCATCCTTGTAGTCGACCTTCAGTATTCCATATAGTTTCCCCATGTCTGGTTAAAAAAACTTTACCCATCTGCTCTCCTCCTATGCTTATAACACTGTTTAAAATCTAATATTAATTTTAGCATACTCTCAGTTCAAATGCATCTTATGCCAGCTTATATATACTCAATGTCTATAAAGAATAAAAAATAATACCTAAAATGAATATATCGCTTTAGGTACTTACTAAATTATTACTATTCTATTAATTTTTCCTCTTTTATCTCATTATTTCTTCTCAATTGAAGTTCAACATCTATAGTCGGTGTTATCCATGCTTCAAAATCTGGTGGCGAATCAATATAATTATCCAAATTTTCTCCTATATTTCTTACTACCATCCCATCTGAACCATATGATTGGGATAATAATTTTAAATCATAATAATCGGGTTTTTTTTTCTTTCTATCCTTTTTTTGCTTTGATTGAGTATTTTCCATCTTTCTCTCCTCCTTCGTTAATAATATGGAACTGTTCATTTTTTAGTATATTACATATTATATCCACTTCTTTTTGGGGATTGTTTTCAATATTAACAGTGATATTGTCTTGATAGTCTAGAATGGACACATAATCCTGTATTACAGAGTAATCTCCCAAAGATATCTTATCATTAATATACAATTCATAATTAGGCATCTTAGTCGTCCTTTCAAGTGCTATAATCTTGTTATAAATATCATATGTATAATATAAACAAACTATTCTAAAAAGGTATATACCAAAAATCGGTAGTATCATATATGATACTACCGATCAATTAATTATTTACCCTCTTCATCATTAGAAGCGGCTATTATTTTATCAACTTCTTCTCTAGGAACCTCTTCATATCTTGCAAAATTCATTTCAAAATTACCTCTAGCACCAGTCATAGATCTTAACTCGGTAGCATATTCGAACATTTCTGAACGAGGAACCTCACCAATAATTTTCTGTGATCCATCAACTGGTTCCATGCCTAATATTCTTCCTCTTTTTCTATTTAAATCTGAGATAATATCTCCTGTGTAATCATCAGGTGCACTAATCTCAACATGCATTATAGGTTCTAATAAAATTGGTTGCGCGTCTTTAATACCTTTTTTGTATGCTATGGATGCAGCCATCTTAAATGCCATTTCAGAAGAATCAACAGGATGATAAGAACCATCGTGTAAAGTTGCTTTTAATCTAATTACAGGATATCCAGCAAGAACCCCTTTCTTAATACAGTCCTTTAAGCCTTTTTCAACAGCAGGTATATATCCTCTTGGAACAACCCCACCAACTACCTTATCTTCAAATAACAATTCATCTTCCCCATCAGTTCTAGGTTCAAATAAAATCTTAACATCTCCATATTGGCCATGACCACCCGATTGCTTTTTATGTTTTCCTTGAACGTCCGCACTCTTTTTAATTGTTTCTCTATATGCAATTCTAGGAGTTTTTAATATAACATCAACTCCAAATTTATTCTTCAATTTGCTTGCAATAACATCTAGATGCGTAACACCTAATCCATGTATTACGGTTTCAGCATTTTCAGAATCTCTTTCTACAATTAATGTAGGATCTTCTTCCATTAACTTATGAAGACCTCCTGCAATTTTATCCTCATCGCCCTTTCCTTTAGGAAGTACGGCTTTATCATATACTGGTTTTGGAAAGTCCATCTCTCTATATTGAACAAAAGAGCCTTTTTCGCATAAAGTATCACCTGTATTAGTATACTGTAATTTTGCAACAGCTCCAATATCACCAGAATACACCGTCTTAGTATTATACTGTTCTTTACCTTTTATGAAATATAAGGTTCCTAATTTTTCTTCCTTATCTTTATTAGGATTATATACTACTGTGTCAGCCGTAGCTTCTCCTGTGATAACTCTAAACATTGATAATTTACCTACAAATGGGTCAGCTATTGTTTTGAATACAACTGCTGAAAAAGGCATATCGTGATTAATTTTCATTTGAAGATATTCGCCAGTTTCAGTATTCTTAGCTCTATAAAGATTTGTATCTTTTGGCGTTGGGAAACACTCTACTATATCTTCTAATAAAGTATGAATTCCAATACATTTTGTAGCTGAACCACACATTACTGGTACTATTTCTCCTTTTGATGCCCCATTTATCAACCCATTATAAATTTCTTCATCATTAAGTTCACCTTCATCAAAATACTTATCTAATAAGGTTTCATCCGTCTCTGCAACAGCTTCCATAATCATTCGCTTACACTCATCAACTTTATCCATAAGTTCTTCTGGAATATCCGTTATTTCCATTTCATGTGTTTTAGGATTATATATTCTAGCGTTTCTTGATATAACATTAATGATTCCTCTAAAATTATCTTCACTACCAATAGGGTATTGTATCGGTACAACAGAAATACCAAATTTTGATTTTAATTGAAGCAATACTTTTTCAAAATTACTATTTTCTCTATCTAATTTGTTTATAAAGAATGCTCTTGGTAACCCATGATTAATAGAATACTTCCATGCCTTCTCTGTTCCTACTTCAATTCCTGATTTACCACAAACAGTAATCATTGCTAAATCAACAGCCTTCAATCCCTGTACCATCTCTCCTACGAAATCAAAATATCCTGGGATATCTACAAGATTTATTTTAATATCATCCCACTCACATAATGCCACTGAAGTTGAAATAGAGTTACCTCTTCTTTTTTCTTCAGGATCAAAGTCACTTAATGTATTTCCTTCTTCTACACTCCCTATTCTGTCTATTGCCTTAGTATAATATAAAAGAGCTTCTGTCAATGTAGTTTTTCCACTACCTCCATGACCTATTATTCCAACGTTTCTCAAGTTACTAGTTTTATATACTTTCATACGCGAATACCCCCCTGTATACTTAGCCTTAAATAACTTATTCTATACTGCATTAAAAAATCCTTTAAATATTCAGAATTTTTTAAATAGTCAAAGAATTTAGTGCTATAACTTAGATTTAATTACAATATTAATATTATTATCTATAATATAATGTTTATTCATAAATTTAGAAAATATAAAGAATTTTTTCTATGTCCAAGTGGTTTTTTCCACAATCGCTATAACTTATCAACAATATAGCTGAACTTTTCAACAGGGTATTGAATAACTTTACATGAAACGAAATAAAAAAGCTTTTAAAAGAAGTTGAGAACGTAAGATGTTTTTGCGCAAGCAAAAACTAAGCATTTTATCGTTCTTTAGAACAAGAACTTTTTATTCATTTTCGTTTTTTTATTCTTTAGGAAACTTTTCAATTTCCTAAAGAATAAAAAAAACAGCCTTATAAAAAGACTGTTTTGGTGGAGGTAAGGGGATTCGAACCCCTGACCCCCTGCGTGCAAGGCAGGTGCTCTCCCAACTGAGCTATACCCCCAAGTATTTATTTAAAAGAGTTACAGCCTTAAAGAAATAAGGCTGTAATGGTGGACCATCAGGGACTCGAACCCCGGACCTACCGGTTATGAGCCGGTTGCTCTAACCAGCTGAGCTAATGGTCCTTATTAGACCTGGCAACGTCTTACTCTCCCACACCGTCTCCAGTGCAGTACCATCAGCGCTGTGAAGCTTAACAATCCTGTTCGGAATGGGAAGGTGTGTAACCTTCACGCCATAGTTACCAGATATTTTTTAGAAGGAATGTTCCTTCAAAATTGCACAAAGTAAGTAAGATTAAGTCTTCGATCTATTAGTACTGGTCAGCTACATGTGTTACCACACTTACACCTCCAGCCTATCAACCTCGTGTTCTTCGAGGGATCTTATTGCACTAGGCAGGGAAATCTTATCTTGAGGTGGGCTTCACGCTTAGATGCCTTCAGCGTTTATCCCTTCCCGACATAGCTACCCAGCTGTGCCGCTGACGCGACAACTGGTACACCAGAGGTCAGTCCATCCCGGTCCTCTCGTACTAAGGACAGCTCCTCTCAAATTTCCTACGCCCGCGGCGGATAGGGACCGAACTGTCTCACGACGTTCTGAACCCAGCTCGCGTGCCGCTTTAATGGGCGAACAGCCCAACCCTTGGGACCAGCTACAGCCCCAGGATGCGACGAGCCGACATCGAGGTGCCAAACCTCCCCGTCGATGTGGACTCTTGGGGGAGATAAGCCTGTTATCCCCGAGGTAGCTTTTATCCGTTGAGCGATGGCCCTCCCACGAGGTACCACCGGATCACTAAGTCCGACTTTCGTCCCTGCTCCACTTGTAGGTGTCGCAGTCAGGCTCCCTTCTGCCTTTGCACTCTTCGCGCGATTTCCGACCGCGCTGAGGGAACCTTTGAGCGCCTCCGTTACTTTTTAGGAGGCGACCGCCCCAGTCAAACTGCCCACCTAGCAATGTCCGATGACCAGATTCATGGCCACTCGTTAGAATTCCAGTACTGCCAGGGTGGTATCCCAAGGACGACTCCCCTGAAGCTAACGCCCCAGTTTCCTAGTCTCCCACCTATCCTGTACAGACAATACCGAAATTCAATGCTAAGCTACAGTAAAGCTCTACGGGGTCTTTCCGTCCAACCGCGGGTAACCAGCATCTTCACTGGTACTACAATTTCACCGGATTTACTGTTGAG
>CALNYT010000002.1:4752500-5157500 GCA_942490885.1 uncultured Clostridiaceae bacterium
AGATACTTCACCTCTTGTTGCACAAAAAGCCGCAAGCATATTATCCACATTATGCATTCCTATTAATTTAATATCATCTTTATGACAAATAAACTGTCTGTTTAAATACAATTTACCGTCCTGATAGTAAGCACCATCATCAAGCTCTCTATATAATGAGAACTTTGATACTGTACCTTTAGCTTCTTTTTCAAACGAGTTAGTAATATCATTTTCCCTATTAAGGATCAATAAATCTTCACATCTTTGATATAAGAATATATTTTTTTTAGCATCAATGTATTCATCCATATCCCTGTGAATATCTAAATGATTTGGACTAAGATTTGTTATTACAGCCACATCTACTGCTTGCTTCATACTTATTAATTGAAAACTTGATAATTCTAACACAACCTTATGCTCCTTTTTCATCTCATCAAGTTTATCAAATAAAGGTGTTCCAATATTTCCACCTACCCAAGTTCTATAACCTTCTTCTTTTAAAATTTCATATATTATAGAAGTTGTTGTTGTTTTACCATCACTTCCTGTTATCGCAAATATCTTGGCAGGGCAATATTTAACAAACTCCTCCATTTCTGAAGTTATTATTGCTCCTTCTTCTCTACATCTTGCTAAATACTGATTATCTGGCATCATTGAAGGTGTTCTATAAACGATATCAAATCCCCTCAATCCTTCTAGATAATTATCACCTAAGCATAATTCAACCCCAAGTTTGTCAAACTCTTCTGCTAATTCCACAGGGATATCGTCATATCTTTTTTTGTCAAATGCAGTTATCTTACAACCATATTCTGCAAGTCTTTTTATTAAAGGTATATTACTTACTCCTATACCCACAACTGCAACTTTTTTACCATTAATACTTTCTTTAAATTCTTTAAAATTCATAGTCATATTACTACCATCCTAATTTAAAGTTAATAATGAAGTTTTTTCTTCATTTATATTAAATTATAACATCTAATAAAGTTTATGTAAAAATCATAATATATTATCTCTTATTTTTTTAATAATAGTTTAACTAAAAAATTCTATATCCACATATTGCACATGTGCCTAATTATTTTAAAATACTGAATATAAAGACTTTTATTTTCAGTATTGATTTAACTATCCTTTGATGGTATACTTCTATTCGTGCCGTAAAAAAGATATAATTAATTCCCCAAATAGGTTAATCACTGACATATCCCCATTATGTCATATTAAATATCCCCATGATTAACCCCTTAATTGACCGGATTAGTTTCCGGTTTTATTTTTTACAACACACTAAGAAGTCACTATGCGTAGTGGCTTCTTTTGTTTTAATCACGCAAAGCGTGATTAAAACAAGTGGATAATGGAGAGTTGAGAGTTGAAAACGAAGGATGTTTCTGCCTACGCAGAAACTACATTTTATCGTTCTTTAGAACAACAAAGGTTTACTCTTTTTATCTGGGATATAATATTGTATTTAGCAAACAAAATCTATCTGTTTAAAAACATAAAATAAAAAGCCGCTGATACCAGCGACTTTTCTTGTTTCACTCATTAAAACTCAATTTTCTCTTCAATAAACTTAACTAATTCATCTATACTCATTCTTGTTTGTTCCATTGTATCTCTATCTCTTATAGTAACAGCATTATCTTCAAGTGTATCGAAATCTACAGTAATACAATACGGTGTTCCGATTTCATCTTGTCTTCTATATCTCTTACCAATACTTCCAGTAACATCAAAGTCAATGTTGAACTTCTTACTTAACATTGTATACACTTCTTCTGCCTTTTCTGAAAGTTTCTTAGATAAAGGTAGTACTGCAGCTTTGAATGGTGCCAATGCTGGGTGGAATCTCATTACTGTTCTTGTATCATTTTCAAGCTCTTCCTCATCATAAGCATCAACTAAGAATGCTAATGCAACCCTATCAGCTCCTAAAGATGGTTCAATACAGTACGGTACATATTTTTCATTAGTTGTTGGGTCAAGGTATGACATATCAGTACCTGAATGCTCAGCATGTTTCTTAAGGTCATAATCTGTTCTATCAGCAATACCCCAAAGTTCTCCCCATCCAAATGGGAATAAGTACTCAATATCTGTTGTTGCATTACTGTAGAATGATAATTCTTCTTCCCCATGATCTCTATATCTTAAGTTATCATCTTTCATACCTAAAGTTTTCAAGAAGTTAATGCAATAATCTTTCCAGTAAGCAAACCATTCTAAATCCTCACCAGGTTTACAGAAGAATTCCAATTCCATCTGTTCGAATTCTCTTATTCTGAATATAAAGTTACCAGGAGTAATCTCATTTCTAAATGATTTACCAATTTGAGCAATACCAAATGGAACTTTCTTTCTAGTAGTTCTTTGAACTGCTTTAAAGTTTACGAATATACCCTGTGCAGTTTCTGGTCTTAAATATATTTCATTTTGTGAATCTTCAGTTATACCTTGGAATGTTTTAAACATAAGGTTAAACTTTCTTATGTCAGTGAAATTCATTTTTCCACATTTAGGACATACTATTCCATGTTCCTCAATGTAACTTTTATACTCTTCATCGCTCCATCCATCAGCAACTGCAACTTCTGCACCTTTTTCAGTCATATAATCTTCTACTAATTTATCAGCTCTGTATCTAGTTTTACACTCTTTACAATCCATTAACGGATCTGAAAATCCTCCTAAATGTCCTGATGCCTGCCACACTTGTGGATTCATAAGGATTGCACAATCTAACCCAACATTATAAGGACTTTCTTGAACAAATTTCTTCCACCAAGCTTTTTTTACGTTATTTTTAAATTCTACTCCTAATGGGCCGTAATCCCATGAGTTAGCTAATCCTCCATATATATCTGACCCAGGGAATACGATTCCTCTGTTTTTACATAAAGCGACTATCTTATCCATTGTTTTTTCTACTGCCATTTCACACCCGTTATATTTATAAATATAACGGTTTTCACCTCCTCCATTGAATTATATATATATTATTTCCGAAATAACTAAATAAAAATAAAAAAAGCCTAATACCTCAAAGGGACGATTTCAAACCGCGGTTCCACCCTTCTTGGCATAAGCCCATCTTTATTATCTCACTCAAAAGCGCCATTCATATTTTTGTTATAACTGTTTACACCACCCACAGCCTCTCTATAATAACTTCCAATACTACTCCTCTTTATCACCGTGTTATATTCAATTTATTATATTCTATCAAAAACCATATAAGTAATCAACTTTTTTTATGAAGAATTGAGATTTATCTCAATTCTTCATGCTTTTGTTAATAAAATTCACAAATTAAGATTCCTCTTAGATTATTTTATTATTTACTAGCAGGTTTCATTGTTGGGAATATTATAACGTCTCTGATTGAATAACTTTCTGTTAAGAACATAATAAGTCTATCAATACCAATTCCAAGACCACCTGTTGGAGGCATACCAACTTCAAGCGCATACATAAATTCTTCATCTAACATATATGCTTCATCGTCCCCAAGCTCTCTCTCCTTAGCTTGTTGTTCGAATCTTTCTCTTTGAACGATTGGATCATTTAATTCTGAATAAGCATTACAAAGTTCTTTACCACATACAAATCCTTCGAATCTCTCAGTTAACATTTCATTGCCTCTCTTCTTCTTAGTTAAAGGAGAAACCTCAACTGGGTAATCTATGATAAATGTTGGTTGAATTAATTTTTCTTCTGCAAACTCTTCAAAGAATGCATTTAACAACTCACCTCTAGTGCAAAGACTTAAATCTTTCTTCATCTCAACGTTATGTTTCTTAGCAACTTCCCTAGCTTCTTCATCAGAAGTCATCGCCATGAAATCAACACCACATGCATCTTTAACTGCATCTGCCATTGTTATTCTGTTCCAAGGTGGAGCAAAATCAATTTCATTACCTTTATACATAACTTTAGTAGATCCATTTATTTTTTCGCAAACATATGCAACCATATTTTCAGATATTTCCATCATATCATTATAATCAGCATATGCTTCATATAACTCAATGCATGTAAACTCCGGATTATGCGTTTGGTCAATTCCTTCATTTCTAAAGTTCTTACCAATTTCAAATACTTTATCAAATCCAGCTACAATACATCTTTTTAAGTATAACTCTGTAGCTATTCTTAAATACATATCTATATTTAAAGAATTGTGGTGAGTAATGAATGGTCTTGCAGCAGCTCCTCCAGCGATTGGTGATAAAGTTGGAGTTTCAACTTCCATAAACCCTCTGTTAGTTAAGAAAGTTCTTATTCCTGAAATTACAGCAGATCTTTTAGCTATTGTTTCTCTAACTGCAGGGTTCATTATCATATCCACTTCTCTATGTCTATATCTTAAATCAGGATCTTTTAATCCATGGAATTTCTCAGGCAATGGTCTAATAGATTTGGAAATTAGTTCGAATTCTCTTACTTTAATAGATACTTCACCCATTTTAGTTTTGAACACTTCACCTTTTGCCCAAACTATGTCACCAATATTAAATCCTTTAAAATCATTAAGTTTGTCTTCACCTACATTATCTATTTTAACAAATAATTGAATTCTGTCAGATTTATCAAGTATGTCGGCAAATACAACTTTTCCTTGCCCTCTCTTAGACATAAGTCTTCCTGCTAGTGTTACTTCTTTACCTTCAACCTCTTCAAAGTTATCTTTGATTTGCTTAGAATCGAATTCAACATTAACTTTATATACGTCAAAAGGATCTCTTCCTTCTGCTTGTAAAGCTTTTAGTTTTTCAACTCTTTGTATCATTTGTTCACTTAAATTCAATTCATTTTCCATTGTTACTTGTCTTTCATCTGACATGCCTCTTCCTCCTAATCATTATCTTGTAATTTCAAGTATCTCGTATTTACTTAATCCATCCGGGATAGGTACTTCAACTATATCTCCAGCTCTTTTACCCATCAAGGCTTCGCCAACTGGAGATTCATTAGATATTTTATATTCCATTGGGTCAGCTTCAGTCGATCCAACAATTTTAAATGTTACTTCTTCATCAAAATCATAATCTTTAACCTTAACTTTGCATCCCACATTTACAGTTTCATTATCAATTTGAGATTCATCTATAATAACAGCATTTCTTAGCATAGCCTCCAATTGAGCTATTTTCCCCTCAACAAATGCTTGATCATTCTTAGCTTCATCATATTCTGCATTTTCACTTAAATCACCAAAAGATAACGCTACCTTAATTTTTTCAGTAACTTCTTTTCTCTTAACGGTTTTATAAAATTCTACTTCATCCTCAATCTTTTTAACTCCCTCAGGAGTCATATAATATTTTTTTTGTGGACTCATTTCTTTCTCCCCTTCTCATTCCATATTTATTAGTACTATAATTCTATACAATTCACTATAAGTTTAATACTCTATATTCATTTATTTTTACATAATTTATTCTGTTTTATTGATTCATATTAATTTCTTAATATATGATACTTTATTTTGATAATTATAAAACACACTAATTTTAAAGTCAATAATTATTCAAATTTTTTCCTATAATCCAGTAATATATTCATAACTTCATCAAAAGAACATGTTTTATTTATTTTTTCTTTAATATCTGTACATCCGTGAAGACCTTTTATATACCACATAGTATGTTTTCTCATATCTCTAATCGCCTTATCTTCACCTAAATACTTAACAGCTAATGTATAATGCTTCATTATCATTTCAATTATTTGCAATTCATTAGGTATTGTAATTGGTTTATCTTTTAAGTAATCATTTATCTGCTTAAACAACCATGGATTTCCCTTTACTCCTCTTGCTATCATAATACCATCACAGTTAGTAACCTCTTTAACCTTCATAGCATCCTGGACTGTAAAGATATCTCCATTAGCAATCACAGGAATACTAACCGCTTTCTTTACATCAGCAATAAAGTCCCAATTTGCTTTTCCTTCGTACATTTGTTCTCTAGTTCTACCATGAACCGCCACAGCATCAACACCTGCCGCTTCCAGCACCTTAGCAAATTCAACACAGTTAATATTTTCAGAATCAAATCCTAACCTAAATTTAGCGGTAACTGGTTTTTTTGACACAGCTTTCATCCTTTTCACAATTTCCGCTGCAACTTTAGGCTCCTTCATAAGCGCTGAACCTTCACCATTTTTAACAACCTTTTTTACAGGACACCCCATATTTATATCTACAATAGCAAAATCATCATTATCATTTATATATTTTTCACATGCCTCAGCCATAAAAAAGGGCTCTCTTCCGAAAATCTGAATAGCTGCCGGCGCTTCTTTCTTACTAATCTTCATTAATTTTTCTGTATTTTCACTATTATAATGCAGCCCCTTCGAGCTCACCATTTCCGTGTATGTTAACCCACATCCACACTCTACACAAATCTCTCTATAGGCAATATCAGTCACCCCAGCCATGGGTGCCAATAAGACTTCATTATCAACTTTAAAACTTCCTATCTTAATCATGTTCTAAACTTTCACCTACTCTTTATTCTTCTCGTATATAATTCTTAACCCCTCAAGAGTCAAGAATGGATGTAATTCATCTATAACCTCAGAATCATTTGTTATTAACCTCGCCAAACCTCCCGTAGCAACAACATACGCTTCTTCTTCATCGTACTGCTTCATTTCTTGCTTCATTTTATTAACTATATATTCAACTTGACCAACATATCCAAAATATATTCCTGATTGTATATTTGATACAGTATTTTTACATATAACCTTCTCTTGCTTCTCTATACGTATATCCGGTAACTTTGCAGTTTTCTCAAATAATGCTCTTGCAGATATCTTTATACCTGGACATATTGCCCCGCCAAGATAATCTCCATTAGCTGTTATAGCACAAAAGGTTGTAGCCGTTCCAAAATCAATTACAATCACAGGTTTCTTATATAGTTCATGAGCAGCAACTGCATTAACAATTCTATCCGCACCTAACTCTTTAGGATTATCATATTTTACATTTATACCCGTTTTTATCCCCGGTCCAACAATTATTGGTTTAACCTTAAAATATTTTCTGATAACATTTTCTAAAGTATACATTAAATAAGGAACTACAGATGATATAATTACTCCTTCTACATCTTCTATTTTGAGGTTATTATATGAAAAAAGCTGAACTAGATACACGCCGTACTCATCTGAAGTTTTTTTAGTATCTGTAGACAATCTCCACTCAGCAATATTTTTACCTTCTTTTAAAACACCTATGACCATATTTGAATTTCCAACATCAACCAATAATACCATAGCCTACACCGCCTTGTATAAATATATAAAAAGCAGCTTAAAAAGCTGCTTTAATTCTTTTTACCACTATTAATTTTAACAAGTTTACTATAATTGTCAAGCAATGTACAAAACATCTTAACAATATATTTTCATTATCCAAATAAAGATAATAATATACCAGCCGCTACAGCAGAACCAATAACCCCTGCAACGTTTGGTCCCATAGCATTCATAAGTAAGAAATTACCCGGATCGTCTTCTTGTCCAACCTTCTGAGCAACTCTCGCCGCCATAGGTACAGCCGAAACTCCTGCCGCTCCTATCAATGGATTTATCTTTCCTTTTGTTAGTTTACACATAAGCTTTCCAATTAATACGCCCGATATAGTACTTATTACGAATGCAGTTAACCCTAACACTACTATTCCTAGAGTTTGTGGATTTATAAATACATCAGCCTGTGCTTTTGTTCCTACAGAAAGTCCTAAGAATATAGTAACTATATTAATAAGAGCATTCTGCGCTGTATCAGCTAATCTTCCAACAACCCCAGATTCTTTAAACAGATTCCCAAGCATAAGCATACCTACCAAAGGTGCAACTTCTGGAAGCAGTAATACAACTAGTACAGTTACAATTATAGGAAATATTATTTTTTCAGTTTGAGAAACCTTTCTTAAATTTCCCATTCTTATAGTTCTCTCTTTTTTAGTTGTCAGCGCTCTCATTATAGGTGGTTGTATCATAGGAATCAACGCCATATATGAATAAGCCGCCACAGCTATAGGGCCTAATAATTCAGGTGCTAATTTATTCGTTAAGAATATCGCCGTGGGTCCATCTGCTCCTCCAATTATACCAATGGAAGCTGCTTGCTCAGGTGTAAATGAAAATTTAAGTACATTTAACCAATCTGGAAGCATATCTGTCAAAGGCCCTAAAGCAAGTGCTCCCATAAATGCGAAGAATACCCCGAATTGAGCTGCTGCTCCAAGTAATACACTGGAAGGATTAGCTAGCAATGGTCCAAAATCCGTCATAACCCCTACTCCCAAGAAAATTAGTGGAGGATATATATTATGCTTAACTCCAAATCCAAGAAAATGCAACAATCCCTCCTCGCCAACAATTCCCGTTTCAGGCAAGTTAACAAGAATCATACCAAATGCAATTGGTATCAACAATAGAGGTTCAAACCCCTTTTTAATAGCTAAATATATAAATAGAAACCCTACACAAATCATAATTACTGATTGGATATTTAAATGTGCAAACCCTGATCTTTCGAATATTCTAGTTAGCAAATCAAAAACATTCATTTTTCCACCCTCTTTCGCTATTCAATAACAGCCAGTGCATCTCCAGTATTAACTTGAGAGCTAGGTGATGTAAGTATTTGAATTACTTTTCCATCTTTTTGCGCTTTAATTTCATTTTCCATTTTCATTGCTTCAAGAATGAATAATACATCTCCTTCTTTAAAACTATCTCCCTCTTTTACATTTACCTTCAATATATTACCAGGCATTGGAGCCTCAATTTTTTCACCTGCCGCTGCTTTTGCCGCTACTTTTTGAGTTGCTATAGGTTTAGCTGAAACCTGATTTTGAACCGGTGCTACTTCTTGATAACTAGATGGAAATTCACCTTTAACTTCATCAACCTCAACCTCATATCTATTACCATTAACAGTTACAACATACTTTTTCATTACGAATCCTCCTCATATTAATCCTTATCTAGTTTCTCCAGTTAGAAGATCTATCTAATCTTTTAATACTTCTGATCATTAGCTTATCGGTTGGAACATCTAATGATGCACTCAGTGCAGCCATTATTGCAGCTACAACTTCACAATCGTCTACCGCATCTTCTTCTATAGCCGCTTCATCCACATACTCTTCAACACTCTCTGCCATTTTGGGTTTCTCTTTTTCTTTAAACACGAAACCCATAAAATTGATAGTGAATTTTACACATAGTAAAACACCAAAAACAATCAACATAGCTGAAAGCGAGAATATAATTTGACTAATCCAATCTAAACTCATTATATTTCCTCCCTATATTAGATGGCTACCATGCTTCTTAGGGTATTTCAAAACTCTCTTAGTTTGTAACATATCCAAAACAGCAAACAATCTAGCTTTTGTCTCCCCTGGCTCAATAACATCATCTACAAACCCTGCATATGCAGCTTTATATGGATCAAGATATTCATTCAATTTATCACTGATTATCTTTTCTTCTTCTTTTCTAGGCATTTCACTATTTGTTATTACATCAGCAAAATCTCTCTTGATAGTCTCTATAGGATCTCCTGCAGAAATTCTAGCACTTGGCCATGCATAAACAAAATCATAAGCAAATTCTTTACTAGCAAACGCTAGATAAGAAGCACCTATAGCATCCCCTACGATTAAAGATACCTTACCAACATCACTCATCCCTATCGCCGACATAAGCTTACTTCCCATACGAGATAAACCTTGTTTTTCTTGAGATAAATTTGCAACAAATCCCTTGCTATTAACAATATTAACCATTGGTATGCTGAAATTATCGCATATTTTTACGAATCTACTTACCTTCTCACATGAATTGATTGTAATATTCTCATGTTCATTACCATTAATTCCTATTAACCCAACTGTAAGACCATTAATTTTACTTATAGCAGTAATAGTATTTCTCTCAAAATCCTTATTTATTTCAATTAATGAATCATTATCAATAATTTCATTAATTACCTCTTCTACTTTTATTTTGCCATTATTCGCCATATCATTCAACAAAAGATTTATATTATTCAACTCACAACACTCATCTTCTTGTGGTATTACACCCTTATTGTTTGATGGCATATATGTAACTAATTTTCTAACTTTTTCACTCAACTCAATTTCATTGATGACTCTTATTTGCGCTGTTCCATTGTTTAAACACATATCAGCTGAAGATAATTCCTCTTTTGCAATATATCTTCCTTCTCTTTCTATCATATTCTTTTCAGAATTTAATGACATCTCAGCGTTTTCTTCTACAACAAAAACAAAGTCACTCATACCTGCACTCAATGAATCTAATCCTTTTGCCGGACCAGCAATCACAGCTATATGAGGTATCACTCCTGACAATTTAGCGTTTCTTTTTAAAATCTTTCCATAAGTTTCAATAATGTCTAATCCCTCTGAAATATTAGCTCCAATAGAATCATACATCTGTATTAATGGCGCTCCCATTTCGACAGCCATATCCATAATTCTACAAATTTTCTCTCCATTTCTTCTGTTTATCGCTCCACCATTAACAGTATAATCATGGCTGCAAATGAATGCTAATCTTCCGTTTATAGTTCCATGTCCTCCAATGATTCCTCCACCATTTTTTTCATACATGGCACCTATTTCTATAAAGCTACCTTTATCCAGAATGCTTAGAATTCTCTCTTTCGCAGTTCCTTTATCCAAGTTATGCTGCAAATTCACTTTTCTGTCATCCAATGCTTTGGCCTTGATTTCTGCTAAATTATCTACTTTGTCCATTGTTTTTCCTCCTAACACACAAAAGTAAAATATCATCCATGGTTATGATAACATAAAAACATCAATTTGTATACGAAATCTGCAAGAATAAATTCACTGTTATTTATTTTTAAAAGAAAGCCCATCATTTGTCATAATTATCTCTCCAGCAACTGAACCGCCCCTAAATAAAGCGGTGAGTGGAAAACGCATAAGACCTATATGGCGATGTTCTAGGAAACAGGAAAAATTCTAGCACATGATACTAGAAGCCCCCAGTTCTGCGTGAGCAACTGATGGGAGAGTTCACTTATATTATTTCCTAGACAATAGTATTTTACTCGTTTCATTCAAGATGAAACATTGTACTTTAAATACAATATTTTATCAAAGATAAAATGAGTAAAAACCTCTTGCTCTACGTAACAATAAAGATGTAGGTTCTGACCTCAGCCAGAACCATCCTACGTTCTCCACTCTCCACTTTGCACTCTCAACTAAAAAAACATGGCCTAAGCCATGTTTTTTAAAACAACCCTTCTATAACTCCATCATCTGATATATCCATTTTATTAGCTGCAGGAACTTTAGGCAGTCCAGGCATTGTCATAATATCTCCCGTCAAAACAACTGCAAATCCAGCCCCATTTGATATTTTAACTTCTTTAACATTAATCTTAAATCCACTAGGTCTTCCTATCAATTTTTCGTTATCAGATAAAGATTTTTGTGTCTTAGCCATACACACTGGCACTTTATCCAACCCAAACTTTTCAATACTCTTAATATTATTTAATGCTTTTGTTGTGAGCTCAACTCCGTCAGCTCCATATATCTCTTTAGCAATGACTTCAATCTTCTCTTTTAATGAAATATTTTCATCATAAAGAACTTTAAAATCACTCTCTTTATTATCAATTATATTAAGAACCTTCTCTGCAAGTTCTATTCCACCTTCTCCGCCATTTGCCCAAACATCTGTTAAAGCAACTTCAACACCATGTTCATTACAGAACTCTTCGATGAATGTTAATTCTTCTTCTGAATCACTAACAAATCTATTTATAGCAACCACAGGTTTCACACCGAACTTCTTAACATTTTCTATATGCTTTTCTAAATTCTTTATACCCTTCTTTAAAGCTTCCACATCAGGTGTTCCAAGCTGATCCTTTTTCACTCCACCATGGTGTTTTAAAGCTCTTACAGTTGCAACAATAACAACAGCTTCTGGTTTTAAATTACCATACCTACATTTAATGTTAAAGAATTTCTCTGCACCCAAATCTGCTCCGAATCCAGCTTCAGTTACTACATAATCACTCAATTTTAATCCTAGTTTTGTTGCAATTAAACTATTACACCCATGAGCTATATTAGCAAATGGACCTCCATGTATGATTGCTGGCGTATTCTCTAATGTCTGAACTAAGTTTGGCTTTATAGCATCTTTCATTAATAAGGCCATAGCACCTTGAACTTCAATATCCTTACAATATACAGGTTCACCCTCAAGGTTATAAGCTACAAGTATATCACCCATTCTCTTCTTTAAATCCATTAAATCACTTGAAAGACATAAAACAGCCATTACTTCCGATGCAACAGTTATCATAAAGCCATCTTCTCTTAAGAAACCATTAGGCTTCCCACCCATTCCAACAACTAAACTTCTAAGCGCTCTATCATTCATATCTATAACTCTTTTAAACACAATTCTTCTACTATCAATTCTCAATTTATTTCCTTGATGTATATGATTGTCTATAGCTGCTGATAGTAAATTGTTTGCTGCTGTTATTGCATGCATATCTCCTGTAAAATGAAGATTAATGTCTTCCATAGGAACAACCTGTGCGTAACCTCCACCAGCAGCTCCACCTTTAATACCAAATACCGGTCCTAGGGATGGCTCTCTTAAAACCGCAATTGCATTTTTATCTAACTTATTAAGAGCTTGACTTAATCCTATAGTAACTGTAGATTTTCCTTCTCCAGCAGGTGTAGGATTTATTGCTGTTACAAGAATAAGTTTACCATTTTCTTTTTCACCATTCAGTTTATCCAGTGATATTTTACATTTATACTTTCCATAAAGATCAATATCATCCTCATTTAATCCTAATCTTGCTGCTACATCAACAATCTTATCCATTTGTGCTTCTTGTGCAATTTGAATATCCGTTTTCATAAAAAATACCCCCAAATTTTACTTTAATTTTGACATAAACTTATCAACGTTAATTATGTATCTAGTATGACATCCTTCCCCTATTTTCCCTACTTCATCCCAAGCTATTACTTTAAATTCTATTTTCTTACCATCAACATTCTCCACGGTGGCTTCACACTTTACCTTCATACCTATTGGTGTAGCTTTAATATGATTAGTACTTATAGCAATTCCAACCGTAGTATAACCTTCATTAATGTACTCATCAACAACTGCCTTAGCTGTGTTTTCCATTAATGCAATCATTGCAGGTGTGGCAAAAACATCTACTGCACCAGAGCCGTAACTGCTTGCAGTATCCTTCTTACCAACTGTAATCTCTAGAGTGGTTTTCATCCCATTTGAAATATTAAATTCCATAAAATACACCCTCTTTCTTCTATCATTTCATCTTGATTATAACATAAATATTTAGGCATGTGAAAAAAAATAAAGCTCACCAAAAGGTGACCTTTATTTTAGAAATTCACTTCTCCATCATTATTATCTTCATCCGAATCATTTTCATTCATATTACTTAATATTTCATTTTCATCTAAACTAGATTCTTTTATATCTTTATTATCTTTATTATCATTTTTATCATCATAATCACCGAAAATCCCTGAATCCTCAAATGCAATTTCATCAATAGCTTTACCTTCCATAAGTGCTAGGAATTGTTTTCTATTAATCTTTTCTTTTTCTAAAAGAGCTTTTGCAACATCATGAAGTTTATCAATATTTTCAGCAAGCATTCTCTCCGCTTCAACTTGAGCATCTTTACACAATTCTATAACTTCTGCATCAAGTTTAGCAGCTATTTCCTCGCTATAGTTCTTCTCATGTCCAAGATCTCTACCAAGGAATACCTCACCTTGACCACTTCCAAATGATATAGGACCAATTGTTTCACTCATACCATACTTCATTACAATACTTCTTGCTAAAGAACTCATTCTATCAATATCATTCTTTGCACCAGTGCTAATATCACCTAAAATAAGTTTTTCTGCAACTCTACCTGCAATAAGCGATTTCATATCTCCAAGCATCTTCTTCTTTGAATAATAAGAAGTATCGTTCTCTGGAAGATACATTGTATATCCCCCCGCCATTCCTCTTGGAATTATGCTTATCTCATGAACCGGATCACTACCTGGTATCAAATGTCTAACAACCGCATGACCAGCCTCATGATATGCTGTAAGTTTCTTTTCATCTTCCGTTACAACTCTACTCTTCTTTTCTGGTCCCGCTGTAACCCTTCTAGCTGCTTCTTCCATATTATTCATTACAACAAATGGTTTCTTTTCTCTAACAGCTAAAAGTGCAGCTTCGTTCATAAGGTTCTCTAAATCTGCTCCTGTAAAACCAGGAGTGCTTTTAGCAATAACCTTAAGATCTATATCGCTACCAATTTTCTTATTCTTAGAATGCACCTTAAGAATCTCTTCTCTTCCTTTGACATCCGGATAATTTACCAGTATTTGTCTATCAAATCTACCGGGTCTCAGTAATGCTTTATCAAGAATGTCTGCTCTATTTGTAGCCGCAATAATAATTATACTCTCATGAGCTGCAAATCCATCCATCTCAACAAGTAATTGATTAAGAGTTTGCTCTCTTTCATCATGTCCGCCCCCAAGTCCAGCACCTCTCTGCCTTCCTACAGCGTCTATCTCGTCTATAAATATAATACATGGTGAATTTTTCTTTGCTTGATCAAATAAATCTCTTACTCTTGAAGCACCTACACCCACAAACATCTCAACGAAATCCGAACCAGATATAGTAAAAAACGGAACACCCGCTTCACCTGCAACAGCTTTAGCTAATAATGTTTTACCTGTTCCTGGTGGTCCAACTAGGAGAACACCTTTTGGTATTCTAGCTCCCATTTCTTCATATGATTTAGGATTTTTGAGGAAGTCAACAATCTCTGCCATCTCTTGTTTTTCCTCATCAGCACCAGCTACATCCTTAAATGAAACCTTCTTTTTATCAGGTGTAGCCATTCTTGCTTTACTCTTACCAAAGTTCATTACTCCTCTATTTCCACCACCCTGAGATTGTTGCATTATCATAAACCAAATTCCAATAAATAACACAATCAATATTATGTATGGAATCAAAGTAAATAGCGCTGAATATTTCGGTGGCTCTTCATAAGAAATCTTAATTGATTTACCCTTCTCATCCACACCTTCGTAATAATCATCCATAAGTAATGTAAATAAATGTGCATCAATTACTGTTGTAAAACTCACATCTTTTCCGTCTTTTTTCATTGACCCTTCAATAATATCAACGGATTCATTTCTCTTTACTTTTATCTTTTCAACTTGTTGTGCTTTCCAATACTTAACAAATACATCTGATGGTATTGGCTCCGATTGAACATCTTGCCTAATAAAAAATAACGTTCCTACTAGTATTAACACAAGCATCATTATCCAAACCGATGCACCGGAAAATTTCTTCAATCTGAATCCCCCTCTCTTGATAGTTACTATAAAATTTTATCACAGTAAAAATTTCATTACAACGTATTAAATTTGAATTATCTATTAATAATTATATAATTATTGCAGATCACTTATAAACCTCTTCTTTTAAAATCCCTACATATGGAAGATTCCTATATTTTTCTGCAAAGTCAAGCCCATATCCAACTAAAAAATAGTCTGGAACATCATATCCAATATATTTAGCGTTTACCTCAACTTTTCTTCTGTCTTTCTTATTAAGTAAACATGCTATTTCAAGACTAGCAGGCATTCTTGCATTTAAATATTTTAAAAGATATGTCAAAGTTACTCCTGAGTCAATAATATCTTCAACCAAAATTATATGTTTATCTCTAATTTCAAAATCTAAATCCTTCAATATTCTAACAACACCGCTACTTTCTGATGCTTCTCCATAGCTTGATACCGCCATGAAATCCATCTTACAAGGAATTGTGATTTTCTTCAATAAATCTGACATAAACATTACAGATCCCTTAAGTATACCTATAACAATTACATCTTTTCCTTTATAATCCTCCGAAATACTTTCCGCTATCTCTATAACTTTTTTTTTAATATCTTGTTCACTTACTAATATTCTTTCAATATCATTATTCATATTTTTTCTCTCCTTTGTATTTGATGATTAAAACTTTTTCTGTATTATTATCAATCTTATATTTATCACCTAAAGTATACCCTATTACCCAAGCTATTTCATTATTAAACGTAATAATAGGCAAAGTATTTCTCATATGTGGGGGGATTTTATTTTCACTAAAAATTTTTTTTAGTTTTTTCCTACCATCCATACCAAGGGGTATCATTGTATCCCCATCTTTCTTATACCTTACATAAATATTACCTTTAATTTTATCATAATCAAAATATTTTGTACACTTGCTTTTACTAAAGCTTTTTATCTCATTACTATTTTTTAAAACTATTTCAATTAAATCTCCATTAGGCAAAGTATTATTTTCACCTATTTCAAGTTTCATATTCAATTTATCTATCACTTTAGCATCTTTTCTTATGATTATTATGTCACCAAATGAATTGATAGCTATTAAGCCCCCCGGTATATTAATCTTCTTTCCTGATTCATTTTTAGATAATTTAATAATATCATATATGTGTACTTGTTCTAAATTATTCGTATTTCCCTTAAGAATCGCGATACATTCTCTTATACATCTAGTCAAAAGAGCTTCATGGATTTCAAATAATTCTTTCTTTAAAAGTACATCATTCTCATAAACTTCACAATAAACTTTCAAAAGCTTATGAACTTCACTTCTAAAATAATCATTATCTCTGGTAACATTCTTAGCTAATCTTAAAAGTGTACTGATGATATCCTCATTAAAATTTTCTTTTAAATATGGTAATACATCCAGACGAATTTTATTTCTACTATATATATTTTCTAAATTAGTCTTGTCTATTCTAGGTTCTAAATTATATGTATCACAATAACCTTCAATTTCATCTCGTTTCAAACATAATATCGGACGTATATATACACCTTCTCTCATTGCCTTTATCCCCTCTAATCCATCTATCCCTGTGCCTCTTACAATTCTCATCATAATTGTTTCGGCAACATCATTTGCATTGTGTGCTAATGCGATTTTATTACCCTTATATTCATCTTTGAGTTTATTAAAAAATTCATATCGTATTTCTCGCCCCGCCATTTCAGAAGATATTTTTTTTTGCCTTGCAATTTCATCAGCATTAACTTTAATTGCTCTAAATATTATCCCCTTATCCGAACAATAATCTTCAACATATTTTTCATCATCATCTGCTTCTTTTCCTCTTAATCCATGATTTATATGAGCAGCAATAATACTCAGCTTGTACTCTTCTTTTATTGCTACCAAAATATTCAATAAACACATTGAGTCAGGCCCCCCTGAAACACCAACAATTAACGTATCACCAATATCTATCATCTTATTTCGTTTAATATAATCTTGTACTTTTTTAATCATAAATTCTACCTAACCTTTACACGTAATTTATATATATTATACACAAATATGTGATAGTAAAAACATCAAAATGAAAATTGCACGCTAAATGCGTGCAAAATTTAAAGCATAATAAGTGAATAAGTTAATTTATATTGTAAACTTTCAATACTGATATCGTCATATCATCCTTAACCTTATAATCTTCTGCTTTTAACGCTTCATTGAGAATTCCCAATGCTATTTCTTTAGGATTATTTAGTTTACAATTATAAAGGTATTTCATAACCCAATGACTTTCTACACTTTTGTCCCCATATTCTAATACTCCATCGCTTACCATTATAATGATATCTCCATCCATTATTTTCTTCTTTTTAACGTCAATATCCACTTTATCTAGCACACCTATAGGCAAAGATTTCGAATCAATTACCTCTACATCACCAGTCCTTCTCTTGATAAAACTTTCATTAGATCCAACCTTGAAGAATTCCACATTTCCATTATAAAGATCTAAAGAAGCAATATCCAATGTTGAAAACTTTTCTTGCGTCTTATATTTCATTGCCATTACGGAATTGACAGCATTTATAGCCACAATTTCACTCAAACCAGCCTTTGAGAATTTCTCAATCAACTTTACAGTAGCTTCACTTTCTCTTTTAGCTTCTGGTCCAGAACCCATGCCATCACTGACAATAGAAATAAATCTATCCTTTTTGTTCTTTATAAATCTATAACTATCTCCATTTTCCTTTTCACCATCTTTACATTTCTGTACAGAATATGATGACACATGAAATTTAGGCATTTCTTCAAAGGTAATATCACAACTTTTCATTACTTGATCAATTATACATCCATCATTACTAACACAGAATCGCTTTTGACTCAATTCATTAATAACAGGCAAAATATTTTTAACACAATTTTGTTCTCCACCACATGCCTTTCCCTTTAACTTTATAGATATCCTTCCATCTAAATCTTTTAAGCAAGTAATATCTTTAAATTTTATATTATTAGCAAGCATTGCGAGTCTTATTTTTTCTTCCAAATTACTATCTATCTTAATTGAAACATCAAATTCATCTATTATTTCCTCAACGGATTCTGCCATATTTCTTATTTGGCTAGATAACACCTGTCGCCCTTCGCTTATAGTAGATTTTTTGAGTTCGCTTATCATATTCCTATTTACAATATCCTCCGCATTCTCAATGAGTTTAGTTCTGTTAATACATTTCTTGTTCAGCTGATATGGCAACTCTTTATTATTCAATTCTACATTTTTTAATACTTCAACAAATGCAGAATATGTATAATGCATCTCTCTCCTCCAACAATTACTTTTTAGTTGACACTCTGAACACACTCTATCCGCCAATTTCTGAACCATTGCTGTACTTTTATTTTTCATAATCAATTTTTCATTCTCATTAAGATCTGTCAATATATCCGATATATTTCCTAATAAACTTGAAAATTCGTTTAATTTCTTCTTATATATACCTTTAATCTTTGAGTTTACTTGTTCTTCTTCCTTATTAGCGTCTTTATTGAACTTAAAATACTCTCTCAGCATTGAGTAACGCACATTAGGAATTATCACAAAGACTCCTCCCGCTATAACAAGTTCTATTCCTTTAAATCCAAACGATTTATAGTAAAACAATAAAATACTGTATACTATAACCACTGAAATTATAGACACCCATTTGCCCATATCTTTAAAGACACCGCTAATTATCCCTATCGATGCATAAACAACAGCAAAAACACCTAGGCTATTAACACTTAATCCAACTAAAATACCTAAAACAACTCCAAATATAGCCCCATTTGCTGCTCCGCCTAAATATCCTATTATAATAATTGATAATATAGCAAGTACATTAGTTAATGATATACTAAATATTCCTATTCCACTTGTCCCCGCAACTATCACTGACAATAATAAGCATAAAGAAATTATTTCTTCATTACTAAAACAATAGTCTTTCTTATCTCTAGTTAGTTTATTAATTACACTGTCAAAAATAAATAGTGATGCACCACATAAAATAAAAACAAGTAATGCAGTTAATAATGCAATATAAACATTCCTTACCAATGCGAAATTTATAAATATTATTATTCCCACTGTAATTAATGCTATTATCTTCATTTTTTTCTCTTGAATATTCACTTTACTCTTTATATAACACAAAATAAAAATAGTTAATGTGGATAGTAGATATCCTGGTAATAACTCCAGATTTATAAATGATAATATGTAACCTGCCGAAATTCCTGTTGCTACAAAAAAACGTTGCTCTGAATCCAACTTATTTATTATAGAAATCATAAGCGACAATCCAAAAGGATATATCTCATTAAGTATCTCTACTCTTGATACAAAAAGCGCTGAAAAGAATATAGCTGTTAACATTAAAAATTTGGAACCCAGAACCCCATCTAATGTCCCCCTTATCACCCCTCTAATTTTTTTATATTTCAAATGACTCAATCCATATTGCATAGTTCTCACCCTCTCTCAATGGTGAGTTAATTATATCAAAGATAACTGGAAATAAATGTCAATAACTGAAGATAGTCATTGAGTTTTATAAGACATCAAACGATTAAAACTTTTAAATTATTACTTTGTTTATTTTTTTTCTCCTAGTAATAAACTGGCAGAATTAATATTGAATACTCTTCACATAAATTATATGTCACTTAATCATCTAATTTACATTTTTTTGAAATTAAATAATATGAATATTTTCTCACATCTCTAATATACTTATATAATGGATTTATTAAGAATTAATAATCTTGTACGATAATACGTAAAACTAAATAGACTTGAATTGCATCATAGAAATGATTATAGTAATCTGTAAAATAAAAAAGAGATACATATGTATCTCTTTTAATGTGGTAGCGGAAAGAGGATTCGAACCTCCGACTCTCCGGGTATGAACCGAATGCTCTAGCCAACTGAGCTATTCCGCCACATGGTTGCGGGAAGAGGACTTGAACCCCTGACCTTCGGGTTATGAGCCCGACGAGCTACCAACTGCTCCATCCCGCGCCGCTTGGTGCCGAAGACCGGAATCGAACCGGTACGGTGTCAACCACCGCAGGATTTTAAGTCCTGTGCGTCTGCCAGTTCCGCCACTTCGGCATGTCTTTATGCGACATTTGCCATTATTTTATTATTATTTTAAAGTAAATGGTAGCGGAAAGAGGATTCGAACCTCCGACTCTCCGGGTATGAACCGAATGCTCTAGCCAACTGAGCTATTCCGCCACATGGTTGCGGGAAGAGGACTTGAACCCCTGACCTTCGGGTTATGAGCCCGACGAGCTACCAACTGCTCCATCCCGCGTCGCTTGGTGCCGAAGACCGGAATCGAACCGGTACGGTGTCAACCACCGCAGGATTTTAAGTCCTGTGCGTCTGCCAGTTCCGCCACTTCGGCATGTCTTTATGCGACATTTGCTATTATATCTTACTTTCTTCTTGTTGTCAATACATTACTTTAAATATTTTAAACAAGTTTCTTCTATATGATATTTGAAACCAAACATCACCTTAGTCATTATAACTAATCCGTTCCATCTTGTCAACACATTTAAGTAAATGGTTGCGGGAAGAGGACTTGAACCCCTGACCTTCGGGTTATGAGCCCGACGAGCTACCAACTGCTCCATCCCGCGTCATTTGGTGCCGAAGACCGGAATCGAACCGGTACGGTGTCAACCACCGCAGGATTTTAAGTCCTGTGCGTCTGCCAGTTCCGCCACTTCGGCATGAATAAATGCCACTTTGTCTCAACGACAAGTCTAATTATATATTAAGATTATACACATGTCAACACATTTTTCAAGTCTGAAAATTCAAACTTTATGCACTTGTAAAAACAATATGTTTCTCGCGCTTCTGTAGTTTACTCGTAGCTTCCCGCTAAGCAACTGCCAGTTCTCAAAGCAGCAAGACAATTAATAATTTACCTAACCATAAAATAAAGCTAAGTCTCTTAATGAGACTTAGCTTCTTCTATATCCATTACTTCTATTATTTTTTTGAGTTTTTAGCGCCTTAAACTTTTCTTCACTTTCTTTCAAAAATTTTGAAAGATTATCCTCGAAGTTATGAGTTGTAACTTTATCAGGCTTTTTATTCCAATTAAACTCTTTTGGCTTTACACTTTTTTTCTCACAAATACCTTTCATTGAGAAGCTTATTTTATCTTCCTTGATCGATATAACTTTCACTTTAACCTTATCATTTTCTTTCAAATGATCATTTACGCTTTTAACATACCCGTCTGATATCTCTGAAATATGCAATAATCCTATTTCACCATCAACCTCAACAAAGGCACCAAATTTTGTTATGTTTACAACTTTACCTTCAAAGATTTTTCCAAGTTCTAATGACATGTAGAAAGTATCCTCCTTAAAATTTTAAATATATTAAAAATTAATACTTCTATTAATTTTCAAAGCTGTTTTTCATTGGTTCTTATCTATAATAGTAATTTCACCTTGCTTTATAAATCTTAACTTTTCTCTAGCTTCTTTTATGACATACTTATCATCGAGTTTATGATTATCTTGATTTATTAAATACAAGTACTCTTTTTCTTCTTCTCTTAATTCAGCTTCAAGTTTTTTAAATTCTTGTTTTTGGCTTCTTAATTTAATTTCTTGAGAAACAAAATTATATGCCATTGCTATTACTAAAATTAATATTAATAAAACTCTTAACTTGAATATTTTTTTCATCTCTAAATTACCATCCATAATTAAAATATAGCTTGTTTCAAAAACTGGCTAATATAATTTTAAATTTATATCTATTTTTTTTCAAGTTTTAATTTTATCAAGTTTAGGTAAGTTTATACCTACTCTAATATTATACTATTTAAATAATAATTTCAGCAAAATTTTAATTATTTTTTTATATTTTTTCTTTTAACAAAAATTATCTTAAATAAAAGTTGTAATGGATAAATACAAACTCTGATAATTCCTCTTAAATGAATAAATATTTTATAATATATAAACTCAAATACTCCATCTAATGCTGGAGCTAAAATAAAATAGTATATTCCTATACCAATCAATATAAACAGTATAACATATGTAGCCATTATAGCATTACAAATTATAAAAAGCCAAAGATATATTATCATTCCAGAAATACACCAAAATATAATATCCAAAAAAAATAATATTATTTTTTTCCTTCTCAATTCTTTTATTATCGTTTTATAAACCTCAAACAATAACCCTATTATTACTCCAGCAAGCAAGCTTCCAATCAAAATTATGATCTGATACCATATACTTAAAATCATTATTTAAATAGCTTAGCTAAAATCCCTTCATTTGATTTCGCCTTATGTTTATCACTATATACACAAGAATCGATACTTCCAACAATAAAAACTTCGCCTGCTTGAATATCTAGTTTGTTCATTTTTAAGTTTTCACCTTTTATTAGTAAAGTGCCTAACTTTGTATTTAATAGTATTTCCTCTTCATTAAACCTTATAACCTCAATCACTGCTGTAATTTGTAGTTTTTTTCTATTCTCTAGTAAAAGATTACAATTCATTTCTTCTTGTTTTTCTTCTCTTTTAATATCCATAACTCCCCTCCAAATTTGCAATCCTCTTATTCTATAACTTATGCTTAATAACAATCTAATTATGAATATTTTTTGTAAAGGGGAATTTATTATTTCCTAAAAATCAAAAATATAGAGTCAAAAATAGAAACCTTTTCTACTCAACTCTACATTCTTATTTTTTTATTTTATGCTAAACTATCAATTTTTACTCTTCTGAATCAGCTCCAGATATTATCTCATACATTTCTTTTGCTTCTTCTTTTCTTACATGTGCAGTAATATTCATAATTTTAGCTTTCAATGTTCCTTTAGGAAATTGAATTTCTATGATATCACTTTCTTTAACTGTTGTGCTAGCTTTAGCCTTCTTGCCATTAATAAATACTCTATCACCATCACATATCTCTTTTGCCTTTGTTCTTCTCTTAATTATTCTTGAAACTTTAAGATACTTATCTAATCTCATACTTACTCCCCCTCGAATTAATCTATATAAATAGAATACTATAATTACACTAAGCGTTAGTTCATAATAAGAAACTATTGCGCCGCAGGCGCAAAAGATAAAGAACGAAGAACAAATATGGTTATTTTGCTTACTGATGGTCAGAAAAAATTATATTGTTTATTTCCATAGACAATAAATATTTCTTCTATTATTAAATATTTCATACTATCAATAGCTTTCAACTCTAAAAACTATCACCATTTATTATTTATTATCTATTATTTTTTATAATAAAGATTTTTTATAATAAAGATTTTCTGACGAAAGGAAGAAAATCCTCCATATTTGTTCTTTGTTCTCTGTTCTTTTTTCTTTGAATTTGCTTCGCAATATTTCTCTTTTATGATTTTTACCACTCAAGTGTGTTTATTAAATTCTATATACATATCTAAAACAAAAACCTAGATAATTAATTATCTAGGTTTTTATTATGTAGATTACTTGTTTACTCTCTCTTTAAACTCTTTACCTGGCTTGAATGCTGGAACTACAGAAGCTGGAATAACCATTTCTTCTTTAGTTCTTGGGTTTCTTCCTTTTCTTTCAGCTCTTTCTCTAGTTTCAAAAGTACCAAAACCTATTAATTGTACTTTCTCTTTGTTTTCAAGAGCTTCTATTACAGACTCCATCATAGCCTTTAAAGCTACCTCAGCATCTTTCTTTGTTAAATTTGATTTTTCACTCATTTTAGTTATTAATTCTGCTTTATTCACCTTTGCTACCTCCTTAAAATTAAGCACACTCAATATTTTAACTAGTACACTCTAAACATTTATTCTCCATAAATTTAAAAATTCCTTTTTTTACTGACTAATTTTGTGAAATTTTAAATTTAATAATCAAATTTTATCATAAAAAATACTAAATCTAAATAGTATTTTTAAAAATAATGATTATTCTTCATTTTTTGCCTCCTGCCAAAGCATATCCATCTCTTCTAAACTCATATTTTCAAGCTTATATCCTTTTTTATTAGATTGTTCTTCTATATATGAAAATCTCCTTATAAATTTATCACATGTGCTATTTAGTGCTTCCTCTGGATTGATATTTAAAAATCTACTTACGTTAACACAAGCAAATATTAAATCTCCCATCTCATCTAATATTTTTGACCTATTATTGGTTTTATATACATCTTTTATTTCATTTAATTCCTCTATAACTTTTTCCATTGCTGGATTTATATCTTTCCAGTCAAATCCGATTTTTGCTGCCTTTTTCTGAATCTTTTCTGATCTCATCAATGATGGTAGTACTTTAGGTATATCTTCTAAATCTTCACTATGTTTATTGAATCCTTTTTCCTCTTTCTTTATATCTTCCCAATTAGTTAACACTTCACTTTCTGTTAAATCAGCTTTTTTGTTAAATATATGAGGATGTCTTCTCACCATCTTTTCACAAATACCTTTGATAATATCATTTATATTAAAATACCCTTCTTCTTTTCCTATCTGTGCATGAAAAATTACCTGTAATAAAACATCGCCTAATTCTTCTATCATTTTATCTATATCATCTTTATCTATAGCATCTATGGCTTCATAACATTCTTCTATCAGATATTTTTTCAAAGATTCATGTGTTTGATTTCTATCCCACTTACACCCATCTTCTCCTCTTAATTCGGCCATTATTTCTGTTAAATCGTTAAAATCATATATTATTTCAGTCTTGCTTGGAATGTATAATGATGTCAAATAATCTATATCTTCCATTCTATCAATTTCGTAAATTTTTATTTTTTTAATCACCTCTAGACCCTTAACACCAGCGGCTCTTACAAAATATACTTCATAATCGTCTCCATAGTATTCAGCTAGTTTTAGCTTTACATCTGAAGCTATATATTTATCATAAACTTGGGTCAAAACAATACCAACTCTCTTATCCAAAACGCTATTACCTATATCAAATGCATCTAATATTTTCATACCCTTAATAGGATCAATTTTTAAAGCTTCCATCATAGCATCTATGAAACTCACAGCAGGAACTATCTCGTATTCTATATTCATTTCTTCGCATTTCTCAATAATCAAAGAAACACTTCTCTCTGCGACCAACGGATGTCCAGGCACTCCATAAATAAGCTCTTTTAATTTTTCATGTTCCTGTATTATCTCATTAGCTATTGATTCATAAACCTCATCAAAAGAATCTAATTCATTGTAAAAATGATCTAATGTTTTATAGTCTACATTTAAAGCTTTTATGTAATCAATCGTTGGATGCTTCTCAGTTCTAAAAAATACATTTTTTCCGTTCTTAAGTTCATTAATAGTCCCTAGAGTTAGTGAATCAATAGCTCCAGGCCCTAATCCAATAATTTTAATCATTTTATTCCTCCTAAATATTTCGTAAATACCTCCTATAGATATTCTAGTTGAAAACTTAACTTATTCAAGAAATTCTGCATTGGATAAAAATATATTTAATCTATTTGAATAAATCAACTTTCAACACGGAATATTTATAAGCTACCTCTTACTTTTTCTGCTAAATCTTATTTTAATTTCGTCAAAGTCAAATATCCTAAGTCCAAATACCATTATAAAGTAACAAAGAGCACCTACAAAGATCGATGTAATACATGAAAAAGTATTACTTCTTGTATAATTATAGACATTAGTATAGGCAAATACAACAGATATAATCATAATCATTGTAGCTATTATAGGTTTAAATAATATCTCATAATTATTAATTTTTACCTTAAATTTTCTTTTTATATAAATTATATTCATTAACCCAGCAAATATATATCCAAATATAGTTCCTAGTAGTGCACCCTTAATATTTATATAAGGTATACCAACTAAAAAATATGTCAAACTCACCTTTATTATACACCCTATTCCCAAGTTAATCATTGGGACATGGTACTTTCCTATTGCATTGAAAATAGATGTAGTAGCCTGACAAATCACTATAAAAGGCAAGGATATAGCGAATAACTTTAACACTTCATATCCTCCTGTACTTCCCACAAAAATCATATCCATTATAGGGAATGCCATAAAGTATAACCCCGCCGCAGAAGGTAATGCAATAACAATAGCTAGCTTAATTGCCAATTGTACCTTAGATTTAAAAAGCTCATAATTTCTTAATCTAGCCTCAGCTATAACAGGAACAATTGATGCACATATGGCCATTGATAATGCTAGTGGGACATTGTTCAAAGTAGCTGCCTTTCCATATGTTTGTCCAAAAATAATAGTTATCTGAATCTTTGAAAATCCAGCAGTGATGAGTCTTTTAGGTACAATGATATTATCAAATAAAACCATCAAACTCCCCATAGTTGTCACTATAGATATAGGAATTGCTATACTAATTATTTTTCTCATTATCTTTTTCTGATTATTTATACTACTATTTGGGAATATTTTTATTACTTGGTAGTATTTTATGAAAAGATATACACCAGCTATTGCAGCCCCTATTACAGTTCCTATTACCGCTCCTGCTGCTGAGTATTCCACACCCTTAGGGAACAACATATATGCTATTCCAACTCCTAGCGTAACTCTTCCCAACTGCTCAATTATCTGCGAAACACCCGAAGGGCCCATATTTCTTATTCCCTGAAAGAAACCTCTAAAAGTCCCTAGAATAACAACGAATATTGGAGCTATTGCAGTTATCAAAAAAGCATAGTATGATTTTTCATGCCATCCAAATAGAAGTACAATTTTTTTAGAGAATAGAAGTAACACTAAGGAAGTGCTTCCTGCAAAAATCAACATTATGTACAATGTACTTCTCACGCATACTCTAATATTTTCTGATTTTCCCTTAGCATTATATTCTGAAACCATCTTTGACAACGCAATAGGTATTCCTGATGCAATTGCAACAAATGTCATATATATGGGATATGACATCTGATAATATCCCATTCCCTCGTCCTTAATAAGGTTCTGTAGAGGAATCCTAAAAAATACTCCTAAAAACCTAGCAAAAACCATACACACTCCTAATATAAGAGCACCACTTACCATACTATTTTTTCTTATTCTATTATCATTCAAAATATCACCTCAATAAGATTTTGTCTTATTAAAATAGATATTTTGTATTTTGTATTTTTATACTAAAAATTTAAAGATGAAAAACAGAGTCAAAATAATATCATATAACTTTTTCAACAAACTCAATTAAAGGTAGCTTATGCCACCTTTAATTGAGTATGTATTTATTACTCCATTTGTTTTCCTAGGAATGATGCAGCAGTTTCAACAAGTTTTTTCTCTGTATCACCAAAAGCAGCATCAGCTTCACTACAAGCTATTATTACCGTTCCTATTGCATCCCCTTCCGCAAGGATGGTTCCTATTGCTTGATGCGTATATTTACCTTCTAAATCTTCATCGTCATATATAGGAACAATGTTATTTCCTTCTAATACAATGGCTTTTCTGTCTTCCATGATTTTTTCCAATTCTGAACTAACCTTTTTATCCATATATTCTTTCTTGGAGCATCCACTTAAAGATATTATATTATCTTTATCTGCTATTACAACCATGTATCCACTTATTTGATTAAGTGATTCAGCATATTCTTTTGAGAAATCGCCCAATTCTCCAATAGGTGAATATTTCTTAAGAATTACTCCCCCCTCTCTATCAGTGAATATTTCTAAAGGATCTCCTTCTCTAATTCTTAACGTTCTTCTTATTTCCTTAGGAATTACTACTCTACCTAAGTCATCTATTCTTCTTACAATACCTGTAGCTTTCATTAATTATTAGCCTCCTTATTTCCATAATAAAATATACTTGTATTAATATTATCTTTCTTAACTTCTAATTTTATACACAAAAAAAGTTGTATTTACACTTATGTGTAAATACAACTTTATATACTAAATCTGAAAAACCGCTAAATAAGCTTCTCGCTATATATTTTTATATTTGTTTCTTCTGTCCATTCATTTAATTTTGTCTGCCATACTTTATATTTTTCTTGCTCAATAAGCTCTTTTTCAATCTCTTCTTTTACAACATCAAACTCTTTTATAGGGAAATCTTTCTTATCTTCAATCTTAATTATGTTAAATCCTCTAGCATCTTGTAAGCTCTTTACTTCTCCAACCTTTAAAACCTTTGCTGCAGTCATAATCTCTTTTCCTAATTTAGGATCATCATAAGTTATATAACCTAAATCTCCACCATTTTCTTTAGTACTTTCATCTAAACTAATCTCTTTCGCAATATCACTAAATACTTCACCATTATCTAATCTAGCTATAATTTCATTAGCCTTTTCTTCAGTCTCAACAAGCATATATGATATTTTCACTTTATTAGGTTCTTCTGTATAACTCTCTTTATTTGAATCATAATATTTTTTTACTTCATCTTCAGCAACAGTAACATCTTTAGTAACTTCTTCAAAAACCTTATTTTCAAGAATTTGCTTTTCATAACTTGATTTTAATTCCGCTTCAGTCATTTCAGCATTTTCTAGAAGTTTCTTTAATTCTTCTTCTCCACCGACAGCCTCAACATACTCTTTGTACTTCTTATCAACTTCTTCACTCATCTCACTATCAGTTAAGTTTACGCCTACAGCTTTAACATTTTTGTTAATAATTTCACTCTGAATAATATAGTTTAATATTTGTTGTTTATATGCAATCACAGTTTTTACCACATCGTCATTTTCCATATAATTTGCACCCTTGGCCATTTCAAACTGTTTCATTAAGTTCTTTGTTCTAGAGTCATCATCAAGTTCACCTCTAGTAATCTTAACACCTTTTCCCTTTGCTACAACCTGTCGTCTTATTGCTTCTGGTGTTTTTTCAATTAGATTACAACCTACACCTGTAACCGCTACTGCACCAACCATAAGCGCTGCCATCAATTTCTTTATTTTACTCACTCTACTTCCCCCGTTCTTTCATAATATTATATAATTTAATTATTATCCTATAGATAATTTTAACATAAATTAACGTATTTTCATAATTAATTTATGTCTTTAAGATATAAAATAAAGCCTTTCAAATCCTCAATAAATTCATCTTTATTCTCTAGCGAATACTTATATGCAATAGTAGGTACATCACTATTTACTTTAAAAGTGATTTTATTTTTATATTTCTCCATTAGCTTTGTAAATACCTTAGGAGTGAAATACTTATTATTCTTAAACTCAAATAGCATTTCATTTTTTACTTCTTTCAATTCAACTACTCCAATAGATTTGCATAAGAATCTCAATGACGAAATGTTAATAAGATTAAATACTGGCTTAGGTATGTTTGAAAATCGATCTTCAAGTTCATTTATTGTTTCTTCCATATCCTCTTCATTTTCTATAGCAGCAATTTTCTTATAAATTTCAATCTTTTGGGTTTCATTACTAATATATTCCTCCGGAATATATGCATCTATCTTAATATCTATAACTGTCTCTATAGGTTCGTCCTCAATATCTCCTTTAAGCTTATCAATAGTTTCCTCTAGCATTCTACAATACAAATCATATCCTACCACAGACATGTGTCCATGTTGTGACGAACCCATGAGATTTCCTGCTCCTCTTATTTCAAGGTCTCTCATTGCTATCTTAAATCCAGAACCTAATTCAGTGAATTCTTTAATTGCTTTTAATCGCTTTTCAGCGACTTCACTTAGCAGCTTATCTTTTTTATACATAAAATAGGAATATGCTACTTTATTTGTTCTACCAACTCTTCCTCTTAATTGATACAGTTGAGATAATCCCATCTTATCTGCATCATATATTATCATAGTATTAACATTTTTAATATCAATCCCAGTCTCGATAATTGTTGTACTCACCAATATATCATATTTTCTGTCCATGAAATCAAGCATAACTTTTTCTAATTCTCTTTCTGTCATTTGTCCATGTCCAATAACTATTCTAGCCTCTGGAATAAGGTCCATTAAAAAGGCTGTCATTTCTTTTATGCTCTCTACCCTATTATAAACAAAGTACACTTGGCCCCCTCGTCCAATCTCTCTAATTATAGCATCTCTAACAAGTTGTTCATTAAACTCAACAACATATGTTTGAATAGGATATCTATCTTCTGGAGGAGTCTCAATAACACTTATATCTCTTATACCACTCAATGACATATGAAGCGTCCTAGGAATAGGTGTTGCCGTTAATGTGAGCACATCTATATTCTTCTTTAGATTTTTTATTTTTTCTTTATGCGTAACACCAAACCTCTGCTCTTCATCAACAATCAATAACCCTAAATCCTTAAATCTAACATCCTTTTGAATTAACTTATGCGTTCCAATAATTATATCAACATTCCCCTCTTTTAGGGCTAATAACGTTTGTTTTTGCTCAGCTGTAGTTCTAAATCTACAAATCATATCAATATTGATTGGATATCCTGCAAATCTCTGAATAAAATTACTATAATGTTGCTTTGCAAGTATTGTTGTTGGAACCAAAAATGCAACTTGCTTCCCATTCATAACAGCTTTAAATGCCGCTCTAATGGCAACTTCTGTTTTACCATATCCAACATCCCCACAAAGAAGTCTATCCATGGGTTTATCTGATTCCATATCCTTTTTAATATCTTCTATAGCTATCAGTTGATCTCCTGTTTCTTCATAAGGAAATTCATCCTCGAATTGTTTCTGCCATGGTGTATCCTCATTATATATGTATCCCTTAACGAGGCTTCTAGATGCGTATAACTTTAAAAGTTCATCCGCTATATCCATTATAGATTTACGAACTTTCCTTTTAGCTTTTACCCATTCACTTCCACCAAGTTTATTAATTTTTGGACTCTTTCCTTCTGCTCCAATGTACTTTTGTATCATATCTAACTGCTCTACTGGTACATAAAGTAAATCACTATTTGTATATGTTATCATAAGATAATCTTTTTTGTATCCTTTAATGTCTAATTGCTTTATACCTTTATATACACCAATACCGTGATTTACATGAACAACATAATCTCCAAGCTTTAGGTCTGTGAAGCTTTTTATCTTCCCAACACCCTTTTTGCTGTGCTTTTTAGCCTTTCTCTTTGATTCACCAAAAACAGTTTTATCTGATATTATACACAAACACAATTTTGGAAACTCCATACCATTAAGTTGATTTCCATAAGTTACTACAATCTGACCTTGAATCAATTCTTTAATTGAATCTTTATAAACAGCCTCTATACCTTTATCTTTAAGAATATCAATTAATCGCTCTCCTCTTGATTTCGTTCCAGATAATATTATTATTGAATCTCCATTAGCCTTCTTCTTGTTTAAATCATCTATCAAAAAATCAAGTTGCCCATGGTAGTGATGTAATGACCTTTGCTCTAGATTATATTTGTTCTTTATATTTAAAAATTTATCTTCAATACTTAATGGATTAAAAGCCACTTTACACCGATATTTTATCTCGTCTTTCACATGTTCCAAATTATATAGTAGCGTTGCCTGTTTAGAAAGTATACTACCTCTAGTAAAATAAGTTTCAAAGTTTTCATTAAATTCAACAAAGATACTTTCTAATTTCCCAATACATCTACTTACATCATCAACTATTACCTGATAGCCATCAAAATAATCATAAATTTGAGAAGTCTCTTTAAAAAAATAGGAAAGATAGCTTTCAATATTATCGCAGTTCCCCTTTTCCTGTAGATATTCAAGATTCTTACCAATAGTTGAATTTATATTCTCCATAACCTCTTTATTCGTTTTGAATTTCTCTTTATATGACTCAAAATCTTCTTTTATTCTTGAAATTCCATTTTCTAAAACCTCTTTAGGCATCACAATCTCTTTTGCTGGGTACATCATAAAGGTGAATACCTTTTCTATACTTCTTTGTGTTTTTGTGTTAAATGTTCTAATTGAATCAATCTCATCGTCAAACAGTTCAATTCTAAATGGATATTCTTCTGTAGGTGGATAAATATCAATTATACCCCCTCTTATAGAGAATTGACCTTTGTTTTCTACCGTAACTACTCGTTCATAACCCCCTTCAATAAGCCACATAGAGGTTTTTTTTGCATCTACAATATCACCTATAGATACTTTTTTAATATATCCTTTAAAAGTATCTATAGGTGTATATTTACTCATTACCGCTTCTATAGAGGCAACGACAATATTATTTTTCTTGCTTAATACATTCTTTAAAACGTTTATTCGTCTCCATCTTAAATCTCCAGAAATAGCATCAATATTATAAAAAACCACTTCTTTATTTGGAAAATACTCTACATTATCATAATGAAAAAGAAGATCTTCATATATATTTCTGGCTTCCATATCACTATAACTTAAAATCAAAAAAGGCTTATCAACCTCATTATACATAGCACTAACCACATAACTTTTTGCCGAGTCACTAATTCCGCTTATTTCAACAGGAGTTTCCCCTTTTTTTATGTTATCTATTAAAGATATAAATTTATCTTCTTTTAAAAGGGGATCTATGATCCCTTTTAATCTCAACCTTACCGCCTCCTATGATATTATTAATTATACGCGTTATATCCATTAAATACGTTCATAGCCTTATCAATGTTGTTTTCAATCATGTATACAACAGCTTTGGCCACCTCATCATACACTTTTTCCATTACTTCTTGCTCTTCAGTCGGGAATTTTCCAAGAACATGAGATATCATATCATGCTCAGCTTTACCCACACCAATTTTCAATCTATTAAACTCATCGCTGTTCAACATTTTAATAATGTTTTTTATCCCATTTTGTCCACCTGAACTGCCATTTTTTCTTATTCTCATTCTTCCAACGTCTATACTTACATCATCATGTAAGACAATTATATTTTCGTTTGGAATATCAAAATAATTAACAGCTTCTATTAGACTCTCTCCACTTAAATTCATATATGTTTGAGGTTTAAGTAAAATAACTTTCTCGCTTCCTATTCTTAAATCACCACATATACCTTTAAATTTTTTCCTGTCCATACTAATTTTATACATATCAACTAATTTATCTATAACTTTAAAGCCAACGTTATGGCGAGTATTTTCATATTCAACACCTGGATTACCAAGTCCAACAACTAAATACATATCTTACCTCCATCAATCCTGTCTTCCTAATCTAACTGTTACTCTTTCAATAGAATTATTTCTCTTTATTTTGCATATAACTGCTTCACCTATATTACATTTATTTATAATATCAATTAATTCCTCCATAGATCCTACTTTGATATCATTGATTTCCATAATTATATCCGTTGGTCTAAGTCCCGCATAATCGGCACCACTATCTTTCTTTATATCATGTATATAAACCCCTATAGATTCTGCTCCTTTTGTGGAAAAAACATTACCACCATATATTCCAATAGCAGGTCTAGAGATGACCCCATATCTCATTATTTGATCTATAGTATCTTCTATTTTATCAATACTTATCGCAACAGAGTACTTATTTTCATCTATTCTTTTTCGAACACTAAAATTATTAATACCTACCACTTCACCATTATAGTTTATCAATACGCCTCCGTCACTACCTTTTCTTGAAAAAACATCACTAAATATGATCTGATTACTAAATGATTCTTCAATTTCTGAACCTAAATAATCACTTTGTATGTTTATAGAATTTATTATTCCCTTAGATATTAACTTACTTTTTTCCTCACTAAAATCACTGCTTAATAATAAAACTTTTTCTCCCAAATTCAAACTATTATTCCTTGCAAACTTAGCAGCTTTTAATCCATTTTCTTTTATTTTAAGAATAGCTATATCATTATATTTATCATACCCGACAATTCTCGCATCGTAAATTTTTCCATCATTTAATTTAACCTGTATCTTATTCTTACCCTGTACAATATGGCTTACTGTTACTATATACCCTTTTTCGTTACAAATAACTCCTGAACCAACTTCAACATCATCATTACTTATTTCTCCATCAAAAGATAATACTGCCACAATAGAAGGCATAATACTCTCAACCAAATTATCAATATTCTTTTCATGGGTTCTAGAATCAAGTTTATTATCTTCTCTATTAATATCTGCCGCTATCTCTTCATTTAACATCAATGATGATAAAGTTACCCCTATAATCATTGATGTTAGAACAAATAAACTTATGCTTAGACCTGTTTTATAAATATTCCTTTTACTTTTTTTAAAAACAATATTCCCTCTATTCTTGGTCATTTTCTCACCTCAAGTATTTCTTAACTCTTTTTAGTGTAAAAGTGAACACAACACCCTCGTCTTTCTTATCCACCCAAATATCTTCACCCATTTGTGATATTATACCTCTAACAATTGAAAGACCTAGTCCACTACTATCTCTTGACGTTCTTGCTTTATCAAGTCTATAAAATCTCTGCCATATATTCTTTAAATCTTTAGCATCAATCACATTCTCACATGTATTAAAGAATGATACATTAACCTTTTTACCTTTAACTTTTGTTGTGACCTTTATAATTCCATTCTGATTAGAATATTTAATGGCATTATCTAAGAGATTAGTACAAACTTGAATAACTCTATCTCGATCACCCAATGCAATAAGCTTCTCTCCTTCAAAAGAAACATCAACATTAAGGGCTTTTTCATTTATTTTATTTTCTAATTTCAATACCGTTATTCTAATAATTTCATTGATATCTATTTCATCAATAACTTGATTAAATTTACCTGATTCAAGTGCAGATAAATCTAGCAAATCATTAACCAAACGTGTAAGTCTCTTTGTTTCTTCATAAGCCATAGAAAGATAATAATGAGTCTTCTCTTCTGGTATTATACCATCTAATATTCCACCTATAAAACCTTTTATCGAAGTAATAGGTGTTCTTATCTCATGAGAAACATTTGATATAAATTGTCTTCTATTTATATCAATTTTTTCTAAGGAGTCTGCCATAGTATTAAAAGAAACAGCTAGTTCACCAATTTCATCATTACTGATGATATCAACTCTCTTTTCCACTTCACCTTTTGTTATTTTTTTTGCAACATAATTAATTTGCGATAGCGGATATACTATGATTTTCTGAGAAAAGATATATATTCCAATAGTTGAAAATATGACAACCAAAACCGCCGACACCCATATTATTACATAGACTATATTTAAAGGCTGCGTTAAATTAGTCTTCGGCGTGAAAAACACCGCCGTACCTAAATAGTTGCCTTCACTATCCTTCATATCTATTTCATAAGATATCACCGTGTTGTCATACATTTCATTATAAAATATTTCTTTTTCATTTTTATTAACTTCCTTTAAACTACTACCTTTTTGTCCCTGTTGATTAAATAATTTAGTCCTCATAAGAACTCTATGATTTTCATTTGATACTTCAAAAACCACTCCAGTACTATCCACCAAAATTATATCTGATTCAAGATATTTACCTAGTAACCTAACATTATCACTCATCTCATTAACCGATTTTTTTTTGGTAATATAATCTATCATAATTTCATTCATAAGTTCTTCTTGAGATGTTATTTTATTATAACTTTGATTATAATAATAATTTTTAAACCAAAAAGATAAAAAAGCAGCTAAAACAATAAAACTAAAGGTAGTTATAACAGTATATGCAATTGCCATTTTGGTAAATAAGCCATTCTTCGCCATCTACTTCACCTCAAATTTATATCCTACACCCCAAACAGTCTCTATTTGCCAGTTTGATCCACCCTTAAGTTTTTCTCTTAATCTTTTAACATGAACATCTACAGTTCTTGAATCTCCTGGATAATCATATCCCCACACTTCACAAAGAAGTTGTTCCCTTGTAAAAACCTTGTTTTTATTGGCTGCTAAATAAAACAATAATTCAAACTCTTTTGGAGGCATTTTTAATTCTTCTCCATGATAAACCACAGTAAACGAATCAGCATCAATCTTTAAATCATTAAATAACATAACTTCGCTCTTTGTAGCATCAGCATTAAATCTTCTCAAAACAGCTTTAACTCTAGCTACAAGTTCTTTAGGTTCAAAAGGTTTAACCATATAATCATCAGCACCTAATTCTAACCCTAAAACTCTATCAAAAGTGTCCCCTTTTGCCGTTACCATTATTACAGGAACTTCACTTTCTTTTCTTATGTTCTTAAGAACATCTATTCCATCAATATATGGTAGCATTACATCTAGAATAATTATATTTGGTTTGTATGATTGAAACTTATCTATGGCCTCTTTTCCATCATTAGCAACCTCAACCTCATATCCTGAACTTTCTAAGTACATCTTCTCAATTTCACAAATATTTCTATCATCATCAACAACTAAAACCTTAGCTTTAATACCTTCCATCATAAAACACTCCTCTCAAATAAATTCCTTATATCCATTCTATATTATCCTTGAAAAATATTATAGACATATCAATCATTTTTTGCTTTTTTGTTACAAAATATTTATAATTTCATATTGAAACACCTCTTATTTAAAATTTCATCGCTCAAGTGTTCTGAATTTTTGCCGTTTTACTCCTTCATTTTCCACATAAGTTATTATTACTAATTTAATTAAATAAAAAACAACAAATAAAAATCTGACACCTCTTAAACAGATGTCAGATATGAAAAAAATTTAATTTTAATATTAATCAAATAACTTGCTTACAGATTCATGATCGTGTATTCTCTTTATTGCCTCAGCAAATATAGGTGCTACAGATAAAGTTTTAAACTTATCTATCACTTTATTTTCTGGTAAGTTTATAGTATCAAGCATAACAACTTCTTTGATTACTGAATTTTCTAGTCTTTCTATAGCTGGACCAGATAAAACGCCATGACTACAACCTGCATATACTTCCTTAGCACCTCTTTCAATTAAAGCTGCTGCTGCATTACAAATAGTACCCGCTGTGTCTATCATATCATCAATCATGATACAAGTTTTACCTTCAATATCACCTATAATGTTCATTACCTCACAAACATTAGCTTTAGGTCTTCTTTTATCTATAATAGCAATTTCTGAATTTAATCTATCTGCAAATTTTCTACTTCTAGCTACACTTCCAAGGTCTGGTGATACAACAACAACATCCTCCCTATCTTTGAACCCTTGTTCAATGAAATAGTTGGCTAATAAAGGCGCTCCCATTAAATTATCCACAGGAATGTCAAAATATCCTTGAATTTGAGCAGCATGTAAATCCATTGTAAGCACTCTATCAACGCCAGCCGCTGTTAAAAGGTTAGCCACAAGCTTTGCTGTAATAGGATCTCTAGCCTTTGCTTTTCTATCCTGTCTTGCGTATCCATAGTATGGAATAACAGCTGTAATTCTTCCAGCAGAAGCCCTTTTGAATGCATCAATATTTATCAAAAGTTCCATTAAATTATCATTTACCGGAGCATTTGTTGATTGAACTATAAATGCATCTCTTCCTCTAACTGTCTCCTTTGTGTCTACAAATATCTCTCCATCACTAAATTTACCTACAGTAGAGTCTCCTACTTTAACTCCTAAAATCTTGGCAATATCTTCTGCTAATTGTGGGTTTGAGTTCCCAGTAAAAATCTTAATATTTCCTGTTGGTTGCATCGGTGGACCTCCTCAGTTATTTTTTTAGCCCCTTATTATTAACCCAATTTTCCTTATTTACTTGTCTAGCTCTAGCCACAGCAAGCGCACCTTTTGGCACAGTATCTGTTATGGTAGATCCAGCAGCAATATATGTGTTATCTTCTACCTTTACAGGTGAAACTAAATTTGTGTTACACCCTATGAATGCGTTGTCCCCAATTTCTGTAATATATTTCTTTGTACCATCATAATTAACTACAACTGTACCACATCCAAAGTTGCAATTTTTTCCAACTTTTGCATCTCCAACATATGTTAAATGTGAAATTTTAGTCCCGTCTCCAATAGTTGATTTTTTAATTTCAACAAAATCTCCTACCTTCACGTTCTCACCAATATGTGATTCAGGTCTAATGTATGCAAATGGTCCAATTGTTGTATTTGATTCAATACTACTATCCAAAATCACAGAATTATCAATAGTAATATTGTTCTTTATAATACTGTCCTTTATTCTACAATTAGAATAAAGAGTACAGGTATTACCAATTTTAGTGTTACCTTCAAGTATAACCCCTGGGTATATTATTGTATCTCTTCCTATCTCCACATCAACACCAATATAAGTATTATCTGGATTTATAATTGTAACTCCATTTTCAAAGTGCTTCCTATTTATTCTATTTCTCATAATCTTTTCAGCAATAGCAAGTTCTTCTCTAGAATTAACAGCGGTTATAAGCTCATTTTCCACAATAAATGCCCCAGTTTTATAACCTTCACTTTTTAAAATTTCTATCATATCAGTAAGGTAATATTCTTTTTGAGAATTATCATTACTCAATTTATCAAGATGCTCAACAAGAGCTTGTATATCAAAACAGTACATTCCTGAGTTTATCTCTTTAATCTTCTTCTCTTCTTCTGTACAATCTCTAAATTCAACTATTTTTTCTAAATCTTTATTTTCAGATCTTACTATCCTTCCATACTTACTAGGATCATTGAATTCTGACGTTATAACTGTAGCTTTATAATCATGTTCATTGTGATATTCTAGAAGTTCTTTTAACATACTCTCAGTTATCAAAGGCCCATCCCCTACAAGTATTACAACAGTTCCTTCTTTACCCTCAAGTGCTTTTCTAGCACACATGACAGCATGACCAGTTCCTAATTGCTCTTCTTGCAAATGATAAGTTATATCATCTTTAGTAATACCTTTTTTAACCTCTTCTACCAAACTTCCAACAACAACATGTATATCATCTATTCCAGCTTTTTCTATATTGTCAGCTACGTGATTTATCATTTCTTTTCCACATATTTTATGAAGAACCTTATGAATCTCGGATTTCATCCTAGTACCCTTACCTGCAGCTAATATTATAGCACAATGATTCAAATTTAACACCCCATTCACACAAATAGTATATACTATTACTTTTTGCGATAATTTTAAAAAACCACTTATATTATATTTTAATCTATTTTTAATTTCAACCTTTATTTATAAAGTTTTATTTCATATATTTATACTACACGAATTTTATCAATATTTTTACCCATAATTATAGCCTTTTGGAATATACTACTCTTCTTAAACACTTTATAATTGAAATAAAAGTGTAATTTTTCATATATTATTCTTAAGTTAAATTTAAATTGTATATCATAAAAACATAAATGTCCGCAAAAAAGGAGCATGCACTCCTTTGTCACATACTCCTTAAGCTTCAACCACAATAGCCTCTGGCTCTTGCTCATCTTTAGCCTTCTGATATGCATCCAAGATAGAATCTTGAATTTTTTGTCTAGTATCTGTGTTAATTGGATGGGTTATATCCTTAAATTCCCCACTTGGTGTTTTTCTACTTGGCATAGCTATAAATAATCCACTCTTACCTTCGATAACTTTAATATCATGTACTACGAATTCATTGTCAAAAGTAATAGACACTATTGCCTTCATTTTTCCCTCTTCAGTTATCTTTCTAATTCTAACATCTGTAATTTGCATAAGCCACCTCCGCATCTAGAATCTAGAACTATACATAACGTCTATATTCTATACATCCAGTGAAATTCCTTCTAAATGTTCAAAAAATTATCAATTTTTTTATTATTTCATATATTCTTATAATATTCACTTTGATATCCTTCTAATATAAACAAAAGTTGTTAACAAAATATATTTGTCAACAACCTTTACAATTCTTTTAGCTTATCTATCTAATTTTTCTGATATTCTAACTGATGCACTCTTACTATCTTTTGGTGCATCATACTCCACTATAGCAATATAATCTTCCATAAGTTTGTTCTCAACACTTCTGTCATCAATAAGAACACCTATACCTAACAGTTCACTCTGGAACTCTTCAAGAAGATGCTTTATTCCACTAGCTGTTCCTCCAGCCTTCATAAAGTCATCAATAAATATACACTTACTTCCACTAGGTAAAGATTTCTTTGATAAGGACATAGTTTGTATTCTATTACTTGATCCTGAAAGATAATTTATACTTATTGTAGTTCCTTCAGTAATTTTATTTCCTCTTCTTACTATTATTAGTTCAACACCTAGCTTATTTGCAACTTCATATGCTAGAGGAATCCCCTTAGTCTCTACAGTTACAACATAATCAATTTCATTAGAAATGAATTTTGATGCTAAAATTGTTCCTGCCTTCTTCAAGTATCTAGGACTAGATAATATATCTGTTAAATACAAAAAGTTTCCTAATATAACTCTATTCTCATTTTGTAATTCTTTACATAAGTCCTCTAAAAATTTATCCAACTCTTCCTTTGAAATATCACAAACGAACTTTACTCCACCTGCAGCACCAGATATTGTTTCAATTGTGCCCATTTCCAATCTCTTTAAACTCTCTCTAACAATCACAATATCTTCACTAATTGTGGACTTTGCAGCATTCAACATATTAGTAAATACATTTAGATTAATAACCTTGTTCGGATTCTCTATTAAAATTTTTGTAATCACTGATACTCTCTGATTACGCATAAACTTTCCGTCCATATAACCCACCCTTACAATTTTTCTTTTTTAAATCAGTAAACTTATAATATCATAATTCGCACAAAAGAGGAATATTATTATATGTTTCATGATTAAATATTCGTATTATAATTATTAAATCTTTTTAATAAAAATCACAAAATACTTCCTTAGAATGTATTATAATTATGATATAACATAAATTACACATATAGAGTATATTTATTTTTATGGGTAACAAAAATTGAGAGGAGTGCTTCTATGTCTTTTAATCTTAATATAGATAAACAAACTACTATTCATTTTATTGGTATAGGTGGAATAAGTATGAGTGCTATTGCTCTACTACTTAAAAATCATGGCCATACCGTAACCGGTTCTGATAGAGGCGAGTCAGATATTGTAAAAACCTTAAAATCAAAAGGAATACCTGTATCCATAGGTCATAAAAAAGAAAATATTCATCAAAATTCTATAATTCTTTATACCTACGCCGTTAAGGAAGATAATGAAGAATATATTAGATCCAAAGAATTAGGACTTCCAATGTATTCAAGAGCAGAATTTTTAGGATTACTGATGAAAAATTACAAATATAGTATTGGCATGGCGGGTACCCATGGTAAAACTACAGCAACTTCAATGGCATCTCATGTATTATTAAGTGGAAACACTGATCCTACACTATTTGTAGGTGGAGTCCTAGACGCGATAGATGGTAATTTGAGGGTTGGGAAAAGCGAATATTTTTTAACTGAAGCATGCGAATATAAAGAATCATTCTTAAATTTTTTCCCTTATATAGGCATTATATTAAATATTGATGAGGATCATCTAGATTACTATAGAGATATTAATCACATTGAAGAAGCATTCATAAAATATGCTAAATCTATACCTGAAAATGGATACCTAATAATAAATAATGACGATATAAGAGCAGATAAAGTTATCAAATCATGTTCCTGCAATAAAATAACCTTTGGATTAAATTCTGGCATGGTAAAAGCTACGAATATTGAATATGATTCCAAGGGATGCGGACACTTTAATGTTGAATATAATAACCAAACTCTAGGAAAAGCTCATTTAAACATTCCTGGAGAACATAATATATATAATTCCTTAGGAGCAATCTCCACTGGCATAGCTTTAAATATACCATTTGAATCTATTGCAGAAGGACTTTCTGATTATAAAGGAACACATAGAAGGTTCGAAATCAAAGGTGAAGTAAATGGAGCAAAAGTTATTGATGATTATGCCCATCACCCAACTGAAATAAAAAATGCACTAAATGCAGGAAGAAAAATTACTAAAGGGACACTTTATTGTGTTTTTCAACCTCATACCTATACAAGAACTCATAGCCTTTTAAAAGAGTTTAGTGAATGTTTTGGAGAAGCAGACGAAATTATTGTTGCTGATATATACGCTGCAAGAGAAAAGGATACTGGAATAGTGAATTCTCAAATATTATCTGAAAAAATCAAAGAAAATAATAATAACTGCAAATATATAGGTGAGTTAAATTCAATCGCTGAATACATTTCTCCAAAGTTAAAAGAAGGCGACGTACTTATGTTAGTGGGAGCGGGAGATATAAACACCATATGGGATAAACTGAAAAGTTAGTACAAAATGGTATAGCAAAAGTGCTTGAAAACAGAATTTCTTTTGTAATTACTCACATATTATCAACAATTAGGATTTTTTACTGTATAACGATTGTAAATGAGGGTAAAATACTATAATATGGAACTCACATGACTCTAATGAAGAATAAAGGACTATATCATAATTTATTTGTATCTCAATTTAAATTCCTTAATGAGGGAGCTTAACAAAAACCACCCAAGTGTTTGGGTGGTTTTTGTTAAAATTTACAGCGTTCTCTACTATCCACTCTCAACTTTTCAGTTATGTTTTAGTGGTAATGTTTCTCTATTACGACTTTAAACATACAGTGTCTTTATCAAGTTGGCTCCCTAGATTACATTGATATAGACAATGGTAGAATAAGTATCACCGGATCATCAGGATTCAAGCATTCTTCATCTTCTTCTTCCATTCTATTTGCAAAACATGATCTTTCTTTATTAGATAGTTCATTCATAATCCTATCATCAACATGCTCTAAGTAATTCATTCCTCTATCAAATAATCCAAATTCTTCTATAGTTCCAACTTTTATTACCTTACCTAACACAGTCACTCTACAAGCCATCATATGCTCAATATTATCTAATAGGTGCTTATTCTCCACTGGAATTATAGCTCTTAACCCGCTACCATATAACCCCTCTGTAATTAAATACTCACATCGATCATCTTTATATTGTTTAATTTTATTCTTCAAATCCCCAATGAGTTCTTTTTTAAAATTTAATTTTTTTATTTGTAAATCTAACTTATCTTCATCTTTAAGAGAATCAATGCTCTTTATTCCATCAATCAAATTATCAATTTCAATATAATCAACCATCTTTTCAATGTATCTCAAATGTGGATTATGATTTACTATCCCTTGAAATTCTATGTATTCCTTTTCTCTTACATTCTGAATATCAAGGGGAGATCTCATCATGGTTAGAAGAGATTTACTCTCTAGTACCTTTCTTAATTTTATTAGAGCAGTAATCTCAATAGCTGTCTTTTCTAATTGCAATTCAGTAGACATATTAAACTTAAATTCTCCTTGTATGAATCTACCTGTAAGATCTCTAGTTAATTCGCTCATAGGGACAGTATATGTTGTGTTCTGTTGTGTTTTAGTGCTTATGCTCTGTACAGAAACATCTGAAAACAAATTTAGTCCTACAGTATATAAATTATTCATCAATGCGCTGTTTAAGTATAGGGGAATAAATGCTGGATTCATAATCATTATCTCTCCAAAATTGCTTTATAATATTCAATATGAATATTTTTATTGACTTATTCATATTATTAGGATATAATTATGCTTGTCGCCGGGGTGTGGCGCAGATTGGGAGCGCGCGTGCTTTGGGAGCATGAGGCCGCAGGTTCGAGCCCTGTCACCCCGACCAAAACCACTGAATATTTGTTCAGTGGTTTTTTTTATTATTAATAAATTGAATAAATTGAATAAATTGAATAATTTTCTTTCTATTTTTCTATAATTTTATACATAATGCAACAAACTTAGTAAAACCCAAGTCTTTCATACAAATTTCATCTAATTTTAAGAAAATCTTAATGTGTATTAAATTAAAACATGATAAAATAGAATAAATGATTGTAAACTATTGAGGGGTGTGCTATTTGAGGATAAATTTCAAAAAAATCCATGACAAGGATATAACTATACTGAGAGTATTTAATAATAAAATTAGATGTTCAGTCTTGGACAAAATCATGCCTGCAATAACATATTTAGGATCTTTAACTTTTGCAATTATATTTTGTATTTTAATGTTAATTATAAGTAATGATATGACACATAAATTTGCTATAAGCACCATAATATCACTTGCCTTAGGTGCAAGTATAACTCACATTATAAAGAAAAAAGCAAATAGAACTCGTCCCTTTTTATTATTGGAGGATCTATACATAAAAAAGATTGGTATAGATGATTATTCTTTTCCTTCTGGTCATACATGTGCTGCTTTTTCTATAGCTACAATGAGTGGATTATATTTTCCATTTGTAAGTATCTATGTAGTTCTATTGAGTTCTTTAGTAGGAATATCTAGAATGTATCTTGGAGTTCACTATCCCACAGATGTTGCTATTGGAATGATTATCGGTGCAATTTCATCATTTATTACTTTTAACTTGATTTAGGAGGATTTCAATGACTGATATTAAAGGCGTAATTTTTGATTTAGACGGTACAATTGTTGATTCTATGTGGGTATGGGATAAAATTGATTTCGATTTTCTAAATAAGAGAAAGATTTCTGTTCCCAATAACCTCAAAAGTGAAATTGAACATTTTGGTTTTGATGAGACTGCTCATTATTTTAAAAGAACTTTTGATTTAGAAGATAGTATTGATGATATAAAAAAGGAATGGATGGATATGGCTTTTAATGAATATTCTAATCACATTAAGTTAAAGCCTGGTATAAAAACTTTTTTAGATGTTCTAAAAAACACAAATATCAAAATCGGTTTAGCAACAAGTAACTGCCATTATTTATTAGAACCCGTTTTAAAAAATAATGATATTTATCATTACTTTGATGCAATAACCATTACAGATGAGGTTTCAAGAGGTAAGATTTTCCCTGATGTTTATCTCCTATGTTGCAGTAAACTAGGACTTGCTCCTAATCAATGTGTAGTTTTTGAAGACATTCTTCCTGCCATTAAAGGCGCTAAAGCCGCTGGAATGAAAGTTGTTGCAATAGAAGACCAATACTGTGATTATTCTAAGGATGATCTTTTAAAATATGCAGATGAATATATCTCTGATTATATTCACTATAATTTATAATCTTAAGAAGCTTTGAAAGCTTCTTTTTTTTATTTTAAAGAATTATTTTACCCAAACCTTAATAATATTTATTAAAGAACATTTTGATAGGAGTGGTTTTTTGACCTATTTATTGACTTTTATTTTTTTGAGTGCAATTGTTTTTGCTATTTATTATAAATACGATGCTACTGTATCATCACTTAAAAAGCAGGTTATTTTACTATCTAAGCAAAATAGATCTCTTAAAAGCAAAATGAATATTAATATGGAACGGATAAAAGACTTTCAGATGAAAAGATTAAAATTAATATCCTCAAAAGGAATCATAACTAAAGATACAAGCTTGAGAATTTCCCCTATTTCAAAATCTATGCCACTAAACTCATTGACAGAAAATGAATTAGTTAAAATTTTTACCTGCGTAAAAATCAATGACACCACATGGTATCAAGTTGATATAAGTTCCTCAAACGATATAAACAGTATCGGTTGGGTAAATGAAAATTTCATTTCTCTAGTTGATGATACCTTTGTTAATTTTGATAAAAATAAACAGCAAGAAAATAAAGCTATATAAACTGATCAACACACAAATTCCCATAATTTTGTGTGTTTCTTTATTTTCCGACAAAATAACATGTATTTCTAAAATTTATTGACATTTACAGTCATAATATGTATATTAGTAGTAACAATGTACATAGGAGGTATTATTTTGAAATCAGAAAGCAAAGTAAAACAAAAAAGTCTTGCAAGTATAATAGCACTTTGGACTTTAATTAGTATAATATGTATTTTTACTTTATGCGGCTTTTTTATAATTAAATCAGTAAATGATGATGCCATGTTAAAAGTTTCTAATGAAGTGTCCTTAAAATTTGACAAAACTATTAGTGAAATTTCAAACCTTTTTGAAAAAACTTCTCTTGTAACTCAACAAATGGCAACAAATGAACAAATAAAAACTTATCTTAAAGAAGTTAATACAAGAAAACAAATTAAAACACATAAACTTTATCCTGAAATACTCAAAACTTTAAAATCTATTAACGATACAGATGAAGATTTTATGTATAATTGGATTGGTAATCCAAAAGGAAATTTTTTTATAGATAACACAGATGAAATAAGCAACTCTGATTATGATATTAAAAGCAGACCTTGGTATGATGCTTCAATATCTACCGATGGAATAACATTTTCGGATCCGTATGAAGAGTCTAATAGTAAAATTATAGTTGTCTCAGCAATCAAAACGCTCAAAGAAAAAGACAATTTAATAGGTTTTGTTTCAACCGAAGTTTCTATTAACCATATTCCTGATATAATGGAGCAATATAAAGTAGGCGATAAAGGAGAAACTTTCATTATCTCCAATACAGGACAATATATATATGCAAGTGATAAAGAAATAACTGGTCAAGAGAATATTGTTAATGATCAAGATTTTAAAGTCTATGCTTCTAAGATGCTTAATGGTGAAAGTGATGATTTAATTGATATTACTTATAAAGGAGAAGAATACTATTTCTCCTATGCGCCAATTCCAGCGAACGGTTGGTCTATAGGAATATTGGTAAATAAAAATGAAATATTAGCAACACGTAATCTCCTTATAACTCTCTTGATTGCAACATTCCTTATTACGTCTGCTGTATTGACTTTAATTTTATATATTATTATAAAGAGAAACCTTAAGGGAATATCAATTGCTACAGCTCATGCCGAAAAAATGGGAAGTGGTGATTTCACTACAGATGTTACAGATTCTTTCTTAAAAAGAAATGATGAAATTGGCAGATTAGCTTTGGCATTTGATAAAATGACTAAGAATTTCCGCTTTCTCATTAAGGAAATTGCCGACTCATCAGAAAATGTTGTTTCCACTTCCGAAGAACTTACAGCTATAACTGAAGAGAGTGCTGCTACCTCTGAAGAAATTGCTAGAACAATTAATGAAATATCAAAAGGCGCTACTGAGCAAGCACATAATACTGAAGATGGGGCAATAAAAGCCAAGGAACTTGAATGTATAATATTAGAAGATTCTAATCATGTTAATACTTTAAATATTGAATCTAATAAGGTTGTATCTCTTATTAAAGATGGTCTTATAATAATGGATAACCTGAATAATAAAACTGATGAAAGCTCTCATGCTATTAATAAAGTATCTCAAATCGTAACTTTAACAAATGATAGCACTTTAAAAATAGGTGCTGCTAGCAAATTAATTGCAGAAATTGCTGAACAAACAAACCTACTTGCATTAAACGCAGCAATAGAAGCTGCAAGAGCAGGAGAAGCCGGTAGAGGATTTGCTGTAGTTGCAGAAGAAGTTAGAAAATTAGCAGAGCAATCAACAGAATCAACTAAAGAAATAGATCAAATTATTACAGAGTTAATCACTAACTCAGAAAATGCAGTAACTACTATGAAAAATGTATCCTTAATGATGATTGAACAAACAGCAAGTGTTAATGATAGTGAGAAAAATTACAAAGAAATTTCTTTAGCTATGAAAAATGCAGAAACAGTTATAAACATTCTTACAGGCTCAAGTACAACAATGAATACAAAAACAGAAGAAATATTAAATTCTATTCAGAACTTAGCAGCCATAGCACAAGAAAATGCTGCTAGCAGTGAAGAAGTTGCAGCATCATCAGAAGAACAATCTGCTTCCATTCAAGAAATTTCAAATGCATGTGAAGGACTATCTCAATTAGCTCAAGCTTTACAAAAGTCAATCTCTCAGTTTAAGCTATAATTAAAAGAGCATGCTACGCATGCTCTTAAAAGAAGTTGAGAGTTGAGAACGTAGGATGTTTTTGCTTACGCAAAAACTACAACTTATTGGTCTTTAGAACAAGAGGTTTTTACTCATTTTATCTTTAAGATAAAATATTGTATGTTAAATTCAATGTTTCATCAAAATGAAACGAGTATACCTTTTATTGTCTAAGGAACAATAAATCTAAAATTTCTCGAAGAAAAATGTCCAAAATTCTCGACTCACAACTATATTTTTTAAACTTTCCCTTTGATTTTCCCACTACATCTTTACTTAATTTATTCCTCTTATCGTTGCTTGTAAAACTTCCCTTGATATATATCATTTTCCCCTAAATTTCTATGTATAGCATTTAATACTTCCCATTTCTTCAAGCTCCACATTGGCCCAATCAATAATTCACGTGGTGCATCTCCTGTTATTCTATGAATTACAATATCCTCTCTTAATCTACCAATTGCCTCACCAATAATTTCAATATATTCTTCCATATCCATGAACTTTAATACGCCCTGTTCATACTGTTTAACCATTGGTGTACCTTTCATAAGATGCAATAAGTGTAACTTTATCCCTTGAATATCCTTATGAGCTAAATAATCAACCGTCTTCAACATATCTTCTCTATTCTCATGAGGTAATCCAAAAATTGCATGTACTACAACATCTATATCTCTATATCTAAGTTTATCTAATGCATGTTCAAAAACCTTCAACTCATACCCTCTATTTATTAACATTGCTGTCTTGTCACTTACTGTTTGCAAACCTAGTTCAATCCACGTATAAACCTTATCTTTATAAGATTCAATTAACGCTATTATTTCATCATCTAAGCAATCAGGTCTTGTAGCAATTGCCATAGCAACCACGCCTGGTTGCTTCACAGCTTCATCATACTTCTCCCTCAACTCCTCTATATCCCCATAAGTATTTGTATATGCTTGAAAATACGCAATATACTTATCACTCTTCCACTTGTTATTCATCATTTCTTTAATATCATTAAATTGTCTAGTAATAGAAAAATCTCTATTCCCAGCAAAATCACCTGATCCTCTAGGACTACAAAATGTACAACCAACTCTACTTATATTTCCATCTCTATTTGGACATGAAAAGCCAGCATCCAAAGATACTTTAAAAACTTTTCCTCCAAACTTTTCCCTCAAGAAATAATTTAAATTATTATATGGCTTATCTCCCCATTGCTTATTCATGAGCTTACTCCTTAAATATTAAAATGTATTTTTATTAGTTTAATATAACACACTTTAATTCCTTTTCAAAATCAACTTTGATTATATCTATTTAGGATATATATTCGTTATATTTTATAGAACCTAAGAGTTTCAAGTTCTAATTTCCATAGTCCATATAAATTAGATTTATTCAAATTTTTCATATCTATTGGTAGAACTTCAAGATTTACTATTCCTTTATGGAATGATTTAAAAGATACCTGCACATCTTTTAAGTTCAGTTTTTCTTCAATTTCTACTGGGACCTCTTCTCCACTACTTGAATTATATATCTTAACTCTTTTTAATCCTTTTTGAGCAAACTGTGCTGCTACAAATCTATTATCATCAGAAAACACGCAATAATCCATGTTTGACTCTTTTATATACCCTAATGTTACTATGTTCTCTCCTATTGGTAATTCTTTAGCACTAAATTCTTGTTTCTCCTTTTTAATTAACATTACTTCATTTATATCTAACATTGCAAGGTAGCAATCATTTTCTTCCTTTGTAAAACATATTTTATCTCCATTATAGTTTAAATTTAGAGACTTATATTCTTTAAGATTGTTTTCTATTTTATTATATTTCTTACCTTTCTCACCACCACTCACATATTTAGGTATACCCGAATTATCAATAACCAAATAGCTTTTAACAGTGTTTTTATCCCGAAGCCTAATTGTTTGATTCTCTAAAAAAATCTCTTTATGGGGTATTTCATTTACCTCACTTATTCTATATAAACCATCTTCTTTTATAACTTTAATCTTAAACTCATTAGCCATTGCATATGAGTTATCAGTATCATTATATGATACTTTCACCTGAAATTCTGCTGTTTTTCCTACCTCATTCATTTCATCAATAGTATATCCTCTTAACTTCATATTACTATCTCTCTTTTGAATATCATCTACTTTTATTTCAGTTGTATATAGTTCATTGACTTTATCTAAGTTATCATTTAATAAAAACAAAAAATAATTATTAACTATATTTTCTGCTATCTTTAACTGAAAATCATGCATTTTCTCCTTTTCAACTGTTTCTTTCACATCATCAAACTTTTCTTTTGAACTAGATGCGCAAGAAATAATTAGCATATTACATATTAATAGAAAAAATATTATTGCCCTTTTCATTTTTTCTCTCCTTTCAATCTAAATATTAATTAATTTATAAACTTTTACATATTTCTATAATAGTTTTTCCAATAAAAAATAATTTAATGATATTTTTCATAAACTCATTCATTATTTTCTTCTTAACTAAATATCTATATATAGAGAAACTTCTTTATATAAGGATTAACTAGGAGGGTAAAATGAAAAAAGAAATATTTCAAGTAACAACTGTTTTCATAGGAACCATAGTTGGTGCAGGACTAGCATCAGGTCAAGAAATTACTCAATTTTTTTCAACTTATGGTTTAATGGGCTTTACTGGTCTCTTAATTTGTTGTTTAATTTATATGGTAACATGCACTTTAATAGTGGATATTAGCCAAAAATATTCTCTGAGCTCTTATACCGAATTAATAACCAAGGTAGGCGGAGGATATTTTGGAAAATTAACAGAACTATTTACCAGTTTCTTTTTAATAAGCGGTGCAGCAATAATCCTTGCTGGAAGCGGCGCTCTTATACACCAATATTTCGGAGTTTCAAAATGGTTAGGAATTTTTATTATGGCCATAGTTGCTTTAGCTGTTTTATTAAATGATACCAAAGGTTTAATATTTGTTAATTCATTCATAGTACCGGCCTTAGTATTCACTATAATTCTAATATTCACTATGTACATAATTTTTTTCCGACACAACATCTCACTTAATTCTCTCATTAGGGCTGGAGAATATAAAACATATACATTTCAGGGAATGTGGTTTCTATCAACATTACTATATGCCGGATTCAATATACTAAGTTTCACAGGCGTACTTGTACCCTTATCTAAAGATATCAAGAATAAAAGAAACTTAATTTATGGTGTATTTTTAGGTGCAATAATCTTAACTATTATTTCTTTAATGATAAACTTACTACTAACATGCAATATCCCAAATATATTTAAATATGAAATTCCTTTACTCTACATTGCTAACCACTTCAAAGGCCCTTTAGAAGTATTATTATTAATAATAATATGGTGTGAAATGTTCTCCACAGAAATATCTGATATATATAGTGTAGGCAAAACTATGGAAAAGAAATATAATATCCCTTATAAGAAATGCGTTTGTATAATATTAGCCATCGCTATACCAATATCACAGTTAGGGTTTAAAAGATTGATTACTATATTATATCCTTTATTTGGACTAGTAAGTGTTCTATTTATAATTAAGATTTTTATATTCAAAAAAAATGAAGTCAAATAATTGACTTCATTTTTGGGCCTATATTTTATATTTTTTTAAATCATTAGTAAATTCTGATGTAATATTCTTAAATTGATTAATACTCTTTGTTAGTTTAACTATTTCATTTGTATATTGAGTTACATTAGCACTTACTTCTTCTGAAGACGCTGAATTTTCCTGTGCTATGGCTGCTAGTGATTCTACATTTTGATATAGCGAAGATATAGAATCTGCTTCTTTAGTGAGTTTTTCAATATTGTATATCATAGAATGAGAAACACTATTAATATCTTTCATAGCTTTCTCACTTACCTCTCTGACCTTGCCTAAATCTTTTGTTTCTTCAGCTAAAGTATTAAATTGTTTTTCTATTCCTTCAACTAACAATCTTACTTCATTTACAAAATAAATCAAATTAGAGTTTATCTTCTCAACTGCATTTTGTGATTGTTCTGCAAGCTTTCTTACTTCTTCAGCAACTACTGCAAAACCTCGGCCCTGCTCACCAGCTCTTGCAGCCTCGATACTTGCATTCAGAGCCAATAAATTTGTCTGATCTGATATAGCTGATACTATTGACACTATGCTTGTTATATCTTCTGCTTTATTTTCTAAAGAATTACTCTGCACTTTTACCCTTTCAAGCTCATTTAAAGAATTACTTATGCTATTGTTTACCTTCTCAAAACTATCATAGCTTGTTGAAATCTGATTCACTGCACCTTCTAACATATCCTTATTATTATTTTCTTCATTAACAATCTCTTTAAGCTTTGTTATATTGTCATTAAGTACTAATACAGTCTCTTCTGTGCTTTCAGCTTGACTTACAGCACAATCAGCTACCTGTTCAACAACTCCTGCTATCTCCTCAGAGGTCTTATTCATTGTATCAGAAATTTCTTTAATCCTATTGGCAAATATATCCATTTCATCAGTTACGCCTTTAAAACCTATAAAATCTGATGAAATTATTTGCTTATGTTTCTTAATACCTTCAAACAATTCTTCTAACTCGTCCCCTGTAAACACATCAACTTCTTCAAAATACTCATTATTATTTATACTTGACAGTATATCTTTCATCTTTCCTAAAGGCGATAACACAATTGAAGATATTGCCAATGAAATTAATCCCATAAATGCCGAAGTTGTAATTCCATTTATCAGATTTTCATTAAGAATCAAATTAGGAATTAATGATAAAATCATTATTGATAGGGATATTTTTAATGGTAATTTCTTTGCAAATCCAAAGGATAACAACTTGGACATTTTATATTTTTTCTTATAATATATATCTTTATCAAAAGTTAGTTTAAGCTTCAGGTAATTTTCTTCCTTCAAAACTACCTCACTCTTAATCTTCTCATTATAAAATTCACCTGCACCATCTAATAATCCTAAGAAATAATCAAACATTTTTCTCTTAGATCTATACGCAAAATATGCTTCTCTACTAGAAATTGGCTGAATGATAACCTCTGGTGGTTTTGCTCCTGGAAATTTCTTTGTCATTACAATATGAATATCATACAATGACTTTAAAAAACTATATAAATTATCATGTTGAAAGAATGCTGGAAAATCATTAAAGAAAGCTTTTATATTATCTTTTCCAATCTCTCTCCATATTTTCTGTATGGTCAACCCTTTACTATCGGCTATTTTCTTAATAACCTTTTTCACATCATCATCATCTATATTATCAACTGGCGAAAAAATTTTACTTCTATCCCATCCCACAGAAGTCATAGCATTCTCTGTAATGTCTTTTCCATATAAATTCCTACAAGTCTTTAACCATGTTGCAACTACAGTTCCTTTCATGAATATCCCTCCATATTAAAATGCGATTTAACGCGCTTGGCCATCAAAAATAATATCATTAAATTTTCTAATAAATTATATCATATAATAAAGATTATTAAAACCACTTTAAAAAAACTCATCGCAAAACGATGAGTTTTTTTTCAATAATCACAAGGATATTCAATTTTTGGTACATCATCACTTCTATGACTATTAGGTGGTATAAATATACTGTTTCCAGTATACTCGTTCCTTAATTCAGCTATTTTACTAACTGCAACATATATATTTGATATTTGATACCAAGTAGCATAATCTACAACTCCAGTTTTAGGTAGATTAAATATCTCTTGAAATTTTTTCACTGACTCTGCTGTCTTAGTTCCATAAATACTATCTACTTTCACTTTAGGAATTGCAGGGTAATTTACTGCAATTCGATTTAAATAAGTCTGAATAGTTCTTACAGGAGCTCCTCTTGATCCAATTTTCAAGGAATAACCAGGATATGATTTTGGTATACCTTCAACCTCTTCTGCTCTTACAAATTGAACTTCACTTCCATAGAAATCTCTTATTATTTGATATTCATTCTTACCTTGGTCACCTAATGATTTACTTCCCCATTGTGTAAGCCATCCTGGACATTGAACCTTAATCCCATCACAGTATTGAGTAAGCAACGGTTGTTTGCGACCCATCAATTTAATATATGTTGAAAATATTTCATCAACAGCTTGACTTATATTATCATATATATTTCTTTTGTAAGAAAATGCATGATCATAGGCTGTAGAACTAGTAATTTGGAAGTTATACCCTTTTCCTCTATACCATTCTGTATAAATCCTATTTAAGGTAAATGATATTATGCATAATATATTGGCCTTAATAGTGGCAATAGGCCATGTTGCAAATATCTCACTTGAAGCAACATTCTTTATATACTCCTTAAATCTCACTGTGTAATCTTTTGCACTCTTATTCTTAGGTCCTCCATCATGTACCACAATAAATTCAGGAACTACTACCTTTGGTAAAACAACAAACCCCATTGCTTTTAAATCCTTTTGTGGATCTTCTGGAATTTTAGGTGGAAAATTTCCTACTAACCGATTTTCCTTGACCTCAATAATTTCAATTTTTTTCTCACGTTTGCTGCTCCTGCCTATCTTCTTAAGAGAAAAATTCTGTATAGCTAGTCGGTTAGGGAATACTTGACACCCTTTTATCTCTACCCCTTCATATCCATCAGCATCAATAAATACATCACAGAGTCCATAAGGTATTTTTCCTGTAGGCTCCATAGAATATTCAATTGGGGGTGTGTCAACTTCTACAATATCGCATATTCCTGAGTCATTACTTCTCACCTGTTCCTTAACTGTACTCCCATTCTGCCCTGTAATTCTGCAAGTAGCTCCTTCTATAGGCTCAACCCCATCTTCGCTTATAACCTGAACCTTTAAATTACCTATATCAGGCATATTAATTCTCCTTATAAAATACTCTCATTATTATCATATGATTAATAGGTTTAGAATAGACAGTTTCTATTTAATTTTTCTATAAATATCCTTAGGTATTCTAACTAATAACCCATCCTTATTTCGCATCCCTCTTATATTTTCAAATACTCCTATAAGATTCAACATTCCATATCCCCATACGTTATTAGGGTATATATCCCCTTTTCTTCTATTTGTTCCTCTGATTAAATAGGTTTTAATTTTTGTAGAATACATAGTTTTATCATTCCCAAGAACTATTCCCCATTCTAATAAAAGAGCAACTGCTCCAGCTAATACTGCTGATGCAGCACTACTACCGGATATAGTTATACTTCCTCCTCCAGTTGACGTTGTTAACACCTTAATGCCTCCAGCAGTCACATTAGGGTTTACTCTTCCATCTCTAGTATACCCCCTACCTGATTCAGATAATATTGAGTTATTATTTTGATTATACGACGAACAGTTTATCACTCTTCTTGCTGTAGATGGTACTGTGCATGTAATATAAGGGGATGGATTTAAAAACTCAGTTCCCTCTTCAAGTAATTCTTTCTGAGGAAGCCAAATATCATAATTTCCATCTATTATTAAGTCGCCAAACAATCGGATTTGCCATATTCCCGGTCTAATATTTTTAATACTTATATCTATCAACTCATCTCCAGTTTTTTCCTCTGGAAAATGATAAGTAATAAAAACAGTACTGCCTTCAAATACAAACTTTACTTCTTCTGTCTCCATTAGTTTAGCTGGTATCTTTTCAATCAACTCTCCACTTGGAGAAATTAATCCTATAGATAACTTATCTGGTTTTCTAGCCCATATTTGAAAATCTAAATTTCTCTGATTTTCTCCAACTTTTAATTCTATATTCTTTATTTCACCTTGATTTTCAAATTTACCGTTAGTATGGGTATTAGTATCTCCATTATTCCCAGTACCAGTTACTACAGCAACCCCTCTTACCTTTGATATCTCATCAATATATCTCTCAATAAGCGAACTACCATCATGTGCTCCACTATTAGTACCCATAGGTAAAATAATAACTAATGGTTTACCTAATCGCTTAGCAACATCAATAACGTATTTAATTCCTAAGATTATATCTACACTATCAAAGGCGATTTTACTCTCTGGTACTCCCTTCAAATCAAGTAAAGATTTCTTAGCTCTTTTCACTTTAACCACTATTAGCTCACAATCTGGAGCTGCTCCAATTAAACTCTCATCTTTTCCCCTAGCTGCAATTATTCCAGCAACATTTGTACCATGACCTATAGTATCCTTGGAGTCTACTATCATATAAGGATCTTCATTTTTCCTTTTGGCTTGAATAGCTTCATTGATTTGAACCCTTTTAAATTCTCTGCCGAAGCCAATTATATCTGGGGTATTATCTCCTACCCCCTCTTGGTCCCATATACTAACTATTTTGGATGTGTCATCCTCATATATAAATTCCTCATGCAAGTAATCTATCCCTGTATCTATTATACCTACTAATACATCATACCCTCTTAATGGTAAATACGGACTTTCATGGAAGTCAGATATATTCGCAGCATCTATTGGTGATGTATTATTTAATGTATATATGCATGATTTTTCAACATAAAGAATTGCTTTTACCTTTTTCATCAAGTCATCTAAATATCCTTTTCTAACGGAAATGATAGCCCTTTCATTATCTAATTTTAATGCTGATGCATATTCAACTTTATCTATTGATTCCATCAAACCATCTTCATATTCTACTATATAGGTTTCATAATCTTCTCTTGTAAACAATTTCCCAAATTTATGATTATTAATTTCTGTTACCCTCATAGTTCTACCCCCTTCTTTAATAGCTATATCTAAGGACTTACTTAAACATAAGGTTCCATATCCCCATTGATTATTTGGATAATCTACATCTATTCGGTTTTTTCTAGCTCCTCTTATTAGATAATATTTCACCCTCTCTCCATACATATAGCTGTCGTTTCCTTGAATCATTCCCCATTCCATAAGTAATGCACATGCACCTGCCACTAGCGGAGCAGACATGGATGTTCCTGAAAGAGCATTATATCTTCCACCTGGATAGGATGAAAAAATCTCCTCTCCCGGTGCAACTATTTCTGGTTTAACATTACCATAAAGCTTTCCTCTTCCAGAAAAAGAAGAAATAACATTAGTAATATAATTATAACTCCCAACGGATATAATATTTCCAACGGTTGCAGGTAGTCCTAGAGTATCTTCAAGAGTTGGCTCTAAAAATTTCGTTTTATCACTCAATCCCTCTGATATAGGTAACCACATACTATAACTTTCACTCTCGAAATCATCTTTCATCATTGTTATAGTCCACTGTCCTATTTGCACATATTCTCGTGGAATAAGGCTAATTATTATTGATCCTTTTAAATTAAAAGGATTTGCTTCATCTCTATATATGAAAACCTGTGCACTTCCAATATCTCTAGTAATGAATCTCTTATTGATTTTTATATCTCCTGTTACATCACCAGATGGGTTTTTAATATTTATGGTCAACTCTTGAAAGAAATCTCTATATAAATTAATTATTAATCCCCTTTCTCCACCACCAACAGAAATATCTATTTTTGTGCTATCCTTGAGATTTCCGCCTTTATGTAGCCCTCTATCTCCCATATTCCCTGCAGCACATACAAATGATATCCTCTCCAAGGAAGCTATTGTAGAAATATATAATTCAAGTAATGACTTTCCATCATGAGCTCCATTATTTGTACTATAACTCAAACTTAACACAAGAGGTTTATTTAATATTCTTGCTTTATCAATTATATATTTTATTCCTCTCATTAACTGCGTACTCTGTGCGTTTTCTAATTCTCCTTCCCTTGTCATCTTCACCATTATAATGGAACTTTCATAAGCTGCCCCTTTATATCTATCTACCCCTTCTCCACTGCCACATGCTATACCAGCTACATGCGTTCCATGTCCAAACTCATCCTTTGAAGGTTCATCACCAGTTCCATTTCCATTAATCCATGAGTTAATGTCACTTTTATTCCATTCTTTTTTTGTATTCGAATCATATATATATTCAATTCTTGTTGAGTCCCCATTACTATTTAAGAAGGCTTTATGAGAGTAATCAATTCCTGAATCAATAAACCCTACAATTGTGCCCTTTCCTGATAGATTATTATTACTCCATACCTCATTTATGCAAGATGCTTTATTAGAAGGATTATAGCTAGTATATAAACTCTTCGGTAACTCTGCATATTGGATTTCCTCTATTTTAAGAACATCATCTAATTTATCCACACTAATATTAATTATTCCAAATCCATAAGATAAGTCTTCAAATTTCCCTCCAAGTTGCTCTACTGAAACCTTAACCTTTTCATTATTACTTCCAAATAAAACGATTAAATCAATAGTCTGCTTGTCATTTCCAAGATAGTATGATAACAACTTACTCTTCAAAGTAGGATTCATATTGCTTAACATGTTTAAGTAAGCATCACTATTCTTACGATTATACACTCTATGCTTTCCTCGGAAATTTTCCTTCATAATATTAACACTCCAAAAAAGTTCTATACTCTAACTTATGACTTTATGAAGATAAATAGAAATCATCCTTTTCACTTCTTGATTAGAAAATAATGAACGATTCAACATTTTTTCTAAATTAATATATAAATATTTATTTTTATTTATCTAGCAATATAAAACAAAATCAGAACTAAGTAATCACTTAGTTCTGATTTTGTTGACATATTACAATATATTGTTTTCACTCTGTTTTCCATCTTCAAAGTTTCAGGTGTTGAAAACTAAGTAAATACCTATCGCATCTTATATTTCTGTTATTAATTTATTCTATCCCCATCTATTTTAAGCTTATTCATTTTGATTAATGTAACGGTTATGTCTACAATTTTTGCATCAAATTGTACTTCTTTATTATTAATCAACTCTTTAATAGCCACGTCAATATCCATTGCTTTTCTATAAGGTCTATTAGAAGTCATTGCATCAAGAGCATCTGCAACACTTACAACTCTCGCCTCAATTGGTATTTCATCTCCTTTTAGCCCTTCTGGATATCCACTTCCATCATACTTTTCATGGTGATATTTTATAATAGAATATTCTGTTTCAAAATCATTAATATCCACTAAAGCATCTGCACCGTTCTCTGGATGTCTCTTAATTATTTCCATCTCTTCTTCAGTTAATTTAGTGGGTTTGTTAAGAACATTTCCATAAATACCAATCTTACCAATATCGTGTAATATAGATCCAACTCTAAGCTTTTCTTCATCAATTTTGTAACCATATTTTACGTTCATCTCTCTAGCAATTATACCAGAATATCTAGTAACTGCAACAGAATGTCCTGCTGTGTACTTATCTTTCAGTTCAATCAAATTCAGCATTGAAGATATTACTTTAATAAACTGATTTCTTTTTTCAATGTCATTAGCTTTAAGTTTTTTATACATAATCTCAACACTATTATGCGCTTCCATCAACTCATTATTAAACATTGATAATTGTTGCTCTCTTTCATCAATCTTTCGAGCCATGGAAACAATATTATTAAATACTATTTTCCATTCCTTCATTTGATATTTTTCAGGAATTTTAAAACGATAATTTCCTTTTTCAACTTCCTCTAAAAGAGTTTTTAATACATTCAAATAATCTTTTATTATGTTGAAAATCTTGAAAGATAGCATAATTGCTGATCCTACAGCTATTAGCACAATGATTATAATATATATTGCCCACCCACTGAATAATATTTCTTTAGAAATATTATGCTCAATAATTAAATATAAATTGCTATTTGATAGTTTATTAATATATCCACTAAAATAAGATTTCTGAAACTCATTGTGATAGATATATCTATTATTATCTTCCCGAGCTTCATTAATTTTTTTGTATTGATTTTCTTCTAAAAAAATCTCTTCTTTGGAATATATTAAGTTCAATTCTTCATTTAATAAAAAATATTCATAATTATCCATATCAAGTTTCAATATATGCTCAAAGTCTATGTAGAAAAGAATATACTCAAGAATCATTCCTTCGCTATCTTTTATCGCATAATAGAATTTGATTTCTTCATCATCTCCATAGAAGAATATATTTTCTCCATTTTCACTTAAATATGTACATTGTATTCCTTCTAATAAATTATTCTTTATTTGAATTGAATCATAATCACAATTTTTGATATTACCATCTTTATCAAAGATTATAATACTCTTTATATACTCTCTATTTAACTTTATTTTACTTAAATATATTTGTTCTTTATCCTTAGATATAAACCCCTCACCTGTGGTGATTGCTATATCTTTAGCAACTTCCATTAATTCATTCTGACGTTTCTTCATTCCATCAGATATAGTTCTCATGAGAGTTAATTCACTTTTTCTAGCATTCTCATGGGTAATGATTATAGAAAGTGTAGTCATAGCAATAAATGCAATAACTATTAACCCTACATTAAAATGCAAGATATTAAAAAATAATAGCCCCTTTAAATTTTTTCTCCTATGAGACATTTTCCCCTATTCTCCCCAAATTGAATTATAATTTAACTTTTGCCCATTCTATCTTAGCTAATACTTTAATTGATTTTTTATTCAATGTTTCAGTTTTTATACCATTGATATTGTTTATTAATAATACTTTTTCACTATCTAGCATCTTTACTTGTCTCACTGCTCTTTTTTCATTACACTCGATTAAGCAAATTGAATTATTAATAAGTTCATTTGTAAGATAACCAAAAGCCACATCTCCCTTACCTATTCTAAATCCAATCATATCATCATTCTGAATTTCAATGAATAATACTTTATCTTTAGAATATCCCTCAACCTTATTTGATATAATTGGCATAGAAATCTTTCCTTTACTCTTATTCAAAGAATAATCATAAATAGGTACATCTCTCAAAATCCCTCCAAGAGCTCCACTCCACGAAGATTCATCAAGATTAATTTGTTTTGGTTCTTTGTTAATGCTTTTAACTTGAACCTGTTCTTGATCTGCTGATTCTTCCATGTTAAATGTTATATCATTCACATCTTCTCCAAGAATTGTACTTATTTTGCTCATGAGTTGTTCATTTATTATTTTTCTTCCTGTTTCTATCTCTGTTATATACTTTTCTGCTACCCCTAATTTCTTAGCCAGTTCTTTTCTTGTCATACCTTTCTTTTCTCTTAAAAATAATATTTTATTACCTACTCTGCTCATGTTATCCTCCTATTTTTCTTAAACATATTAAAATATAATCTCCTAATTATATTTTAATATGTTTAAGAAAATATTTCTATATTTTATGACAAAAAGGCGTAAAAAAAGGCACACGAAGCGTGCGCTTAAAAACAAATTGAGAATTGAGAATTAAACTTTCTGGAAGAGAAATGTCAATCGTTCTCCACCCTCAACTCTCAACTATGTTTTTTAAACATGTGTTAATTAATATTTAACCGGCTCTGGATACTCTTCTCCAAAAGTCTCTACTGTAGCATCTTTAATTTTTTGATCCTCATAAGGTCTATCTGAACGATCTCTTTTTGTTGCAGCAATCTCCATTGCAACATCCATACCTTCAATTACTTTTCCAAAACCAGCATAACTTCCGTCTAAGTGTGGTGCATTTCCAACCATAACAAATATCTGACTTCCTGCTGAGTTTGGATCATTAGTTCTAGCCATAGAAAGCACACCTTCTGTATGTTTCAAGTCATTTTTGAATCCATTTGAATTAAACTCACCCTTTATTGAATAACCTGGCCCCCCCATTCCTGTTCCTTGAGGACATCCAACTTGAATAACGAAACCTGGAATAACTCTATGAAAGATTATTCCGTTATAAAACCCTTTCTTCACTAGGCTGATAAAATTATTAACCGTATTTGGTGCTATTTCAGGATATAACTCCGCCTTCATTGTTTTTCCATTTTCCATTGTAATTGTAACTATCGGATTTTTCATATTTAGCTCTCCTCTTATATTTTTTGTTTTTTGTATATAATATTAAAATCATTTAAAGAGTCTAATTTCAACGCAATTCCGCCACCTGGAATTATAATAATATACTTATCTAAAAGTATATCACTAAAATATTCTTTTTCATATATTGAATTAACTAAAAGCAAGTTTGCAAGTTCAAACTTTTCATTACTTTCAGCAACCCATTCAAAACTCTCATCAATTTGATTAGAATTATTTTTATTCAACACATTCTCACAGTTAAATATCTCAACTTTTTTTTCATTAAATCTTAATGGTGAAATTTGAATTGAATATATAATGTATATATATTTACTATCTTTTTTATTTGAAATATATACAACATCTTCATTACTCTTTATAATTTGATATCCCATACCATCTTTTAGTTCTTTATTTTTCTCATTATTTTCATGAATAAATACACGCATAATATCACCTTTTATAAAAGACCCTACATAGTAATTTATTCACTTCATTAACTATTTGTGCTTAGTAGTATCAAACCTCTATTATAATTTCAATAACTTATAACTTAACTCTATAAGTTCTTCATTCTTAGAATTTAATACTATTATTTCTCCTTTACAATTCATATCCCTCTTAATTCCATCTTTAATAAGCTGTCGCTTTAGCTGTCTAGCAGTTCCTTCTCCCCCATGTATGATGTTTATGTTTTCACCAAATATCATCCTGATTGTGTTTTCTATAAATGGATAGTGTGTACATCCAAGTACTACTGCATATATCTTTTTATCTTTTAAATGATATAACTTATCTTTTAAATACTTTTCAGTCTCACAGCAATCTATCTTCCCATCTTCAATCAAATCTACTAACCCCGCACAAGGAATTAATTCAACTTCTTTGTTATCTCCATATTTATTCAATAATTCTTTAAATTTTCTTTCTCTTAATGTTATCGGCGTGCCCATTATAATTACTTTACCATTTTGATTTTTCTCCATTGCAGGCTTGAGTGCTGGTTCAATTCCTATAATGGGAATGTTTTTATATTTTTCTCTTAAATCATTAATTGCAGCGCTTGTGGCTGTATTACATGCAATTACAATGGCTTTACACCCTTTAACTATTAATAACTCAACCGCCTTGAAAGTAAGTTTTTTTATCTCTTCCTTATCTTTTTCACCAAACGGTGCATTTTTAGAGTCTCCAAAATATATGTAATTTTCTTCAGGCATTAATTTAATAGCCTCTTTCAGAACACTTATTCCACCTACTCCAGAATCAAAAAATCCAATTGGTCTATCTTTTATATCCATAAAATCACCACTTCACTATTGATTATAGATTCCTTAGTTGAAAACTTAACCTATTCAAGATATTCAAAAGAAAATTTTAAATGTAAAGAACAAGTATCAAAGAACAGAGAAGAAATTCTGAACTAGAATCTATATTTATATTTTATCAAACTATCAACAAAATGAAAATCATCATTAATCTATATAAGTAACATATACAAATATTATTCATATTTTAAAGTGAGGTGGTATAAATGTCAAGAAGTTATAAAAAATATTCTGATAAAGATGATAACATAAAATCATTAAATCTAACATTTGCTAGTAATAAAAATGTGTTAGCTGATGGTTCAAAATACTTATTAGATAAGACAAAATCTATTATTACAAAAGGAGCCCTTGAGACCCAAATGGCATCTCTATTTTATCAACTTGGAAAGATAGTATATGAAGAATACGAATATGACGTGAATAACTCTAAAGAGATTAAAACATGTTTAAAGAAAATAAAGACAATCAGAGATACTCTCACCCAAAAATAAGTGAATATTCAAACAAACACACGTTTATCACCAAACAAAAGGACTACAATATCCTTTGTAGTCCTTTTGTTCAGTAAAATTAGAAAATGTTCATATTATCTTAAAAGTTCAATAATTTTTTCTTTCATGAACTCTTTGATATCAACTTTATCAATGTACGTTTTTCCTTCTTCAAGATCATCAGGTTTAACCCTAAAGAAATTAACTATAAGCTTATTATCCTTTATTTCGTAAACTCCGTCATACATCATTGAGAATACAACTTCAATTTCTTCGTAATTACTATTGTTATATTGTTGAATCTCATCTAGTAAGAAATCTATGTTTAGTTTCTTGCAAGGATCTATCATCATTTGAGTATACTGAAAATCCTCCATAACCCACATATTGTAATTCCAAAACTTCATTTCTTTTTTATTACCATTTATTAATTCTCTATTCTTTATTGCACTTAATACAAGTCTTACAGATTCTTCATTAAATTCATCATCATATATAAATTTCATAGCTTCCATTTGGCCTACATTATGAAAAAAGCTTTCTTCTATATGATCTTTATCTGCTGCAGCGTGCCAAAAATAGTTCATTGCTTCAATAGCTTCTAAATTAATTTTAATATTCTTTATCATTTCCATCCCTCACTAATTTAATACTTCAATATTTTATACAAAGTCATAATCATTTTAATCTTCAACCTAATTATAAATACATAAATAAGAAACATCAACAATTTTTTCCCTTATCTACCTATAATTTTTCTTTTTCAATGTCTACTATAACTGCTTCTTCAGTATTTTCAATATATTTAACTATATTTTCCATTATACCGTCAAGATCCTTATTTGTGGTACTTATCATTGTAATCCCTATTACTATATTCTTATGACAATCCTGTTTATCAACTTCACATATTGAAACATTGAATTTATTTTTAATTCTACTAATGAGACTTTTAATAATCATTCTCTTCTCTTTAAGAGAATTTACCCATGAAGCTCTAAGTTCTATTCTCATTAATCCTACAAACATCGATATTCTCCTTTCTATTTTTAGGCACGCTCTGCGTACTTTATAAAACAAGTTGAGAGTGGTGAGTTGAGAGTTGAGAACGTGGATAATTTTGATTTCTTTAGAGTTTTCTACAAAATAATAAAAGGGTAGTTTTGTCTTAACAAAGCTACCCTTTTATTATGTCTATATTACAGTCTTTCTATTTCATATTTCTTTTCTAATTCTTCTCTCATAGCAACATATAGTTCGTTCTGCTTCATCGCAATTAATTGATGCTTGATATTCTCTTTTACTTCTTCGAACTCTTGAGCTCTTGCTTCGTGTTTTTCTGTTACTTTTATTAAATGGTATCCAAATTGAGTTTGAACTGGCTCACTTACTTCACCAACTTCTAATTCGAAAGCAGCTGTTTCAAATTCTGGAACCATTTTTCCTCTTGAGAAGCTACCAAGATCTCCACCATTTTGACTTGATGGACAGCTTGAATGTTCTTGAGCCATCTCTTCAAAAGATGCACCCTCATTAATTTTTGTAGCAATTTCTTTAATTTCATCTTCACTGCTTACAAGAATATGACTTGCTTTAACTTCTTCTGGAGATTTAAACATTGCCTTATTGCCTTCATAGAATTCTTTTATCTCTTCTTCAGTAACATCAACATCACTAAGAACCTTTCTCATAGCATATTGCTTTAATAATGTAACCTTCATCTCTTCAAGAGCATTCTGGAACTCTTCATCTTTTTCAATATTTTTTTCAATAGCATCTGCATATAATAATTCTTGAGTAATTAATTCCTCAACTAATTGTTTTTTCCCTTCATCTGTAGCAAATTGCATAGCTCTTTGCCCTAGATTTTGCATTAAACCATTAAGATCAAATTGAGTGATATCTCTTCCATTTACTCTTGCTAAAACTTTATTTTCCATAGATAATTCTCCTTTAATTTTAGTGTCCTCTTAAATAATACATTAAAAGACATTTATTATCAAATCTTATTACTTTACTATTTTCAACTTTTTTTATACTTATTCTATTGAATATTAATCATAATTAGAGGAGAATAAGTTAGTGACATTAATGATACAACATACAATCCCCATACAAATATACTCATATTTCTAAATCTAGTATTAAAAAAACTTCTTAAAAGAACCAATACCCCCGATAACAACGCTAGTATTGCACCTACAAATGGTAGTATCCCATTAATGCCTACATTAATAAGCATGAAAATAGCACATATATTCATAAATATTAATCCTTCTCCAAAAAGTAATGCCCAAGCATATACTTTTCTTAATACTATTTTCTTTATTACATATAAGATTATAAATCCAATTATTGAATATATTCCTATTGTAATAATATCTTTCACAGTAACATTAAATAAACTAATAAATGCATATCCAAAAATAAAATTAGATACAACCACACAGTACACACCATAAATCGTTGATTTCTTAAATTTAAACACATGAAATATCAACATATCCCCAATAGTACTCAACACTACAGCCATGGATATCAGTATTGAATAACCCATTAAACTATATTTTCCAACATTATACAATATAAAAATACTCATTATACTAATTGAAGTAGAAATATATATTTTTATACTCTTAGGGAATACACTTGTCCCCATGCTATTTCTACTATTTATACTTGTTTTTACTCCTAAAAAAAGAATCATTAACTGCAAACCCAAGACAAACAAAGATATTTGCACATAGTCTTCTATAAAATTACCTCCTTAAAAATAGATATCTGAAAACTCAATTTTTATTTTTTGTACAGAATTATGATCAGGTGTGATTATTTCCTTTGGCTCTACTTCAAGCTCTTTATTATGAATTGTGTTTATAGGTAATTTAATTATAAATTCACTGCCCTTACCATATTCACTTATTATATTTATAATACCATTATGCATCTCAACAAGTTGTTTTGTTAACGCTAGTCCTATACCGCTTCCTTCTTGTCTTCTAGAAAGAGATTTATCTGCTTGTTCAAATCTTTCAAATATTTTCTCCTGTAAATCTCTATGAATACCTATTCCTGAATCTTTAATCGAAACTAATACATATAAACCTTCTACTCTCATATTTATCTTTATATTTCCATTTTTTTCAGTAAATTTTATTGCATTTGAAAGGATATTCAAAATAATACGTTCTATTTTTTCCTCATCACAGGCGATAATTAATTCTTCTACTTCAGTATCAAATATTAATGATATTCCTTTATTCTGAGCATAACCTACTACTGACATACATATGTCTTCCACAACTCTGATAATATCATAATTTTTCATATCTAATTTCAAGTATCCTTCGTCTATCTTTGTAAGATCAATAATGTTATTAACCAATCTTAATAATCTATAACAATTCTGTTTCATTATTTTGAGATATTCTCTTGCTTTCCTATCATTATTATTACTTATTATTTCTATAAGCTGAATAGTACTTAAAATTACATTTAATGGAGTTTTAAACTCATGTGATAAATTCGCAAAATATTCAGTATTTTCTTTGCTTCTCCTAAGTTTCTGTTCAACAATTATCCTATCTTCAATTTCCTTTACTAGTTTTTTTTCAATCTCTTGTATTTCTTCTGATTTCTTCTGAACTAAATTCTCAAGGTTATTTTTCCTTTTGCTAATTTCATCGTATTCTTTTGCATTTTTTATAGAAATAGAGCCTTGTGCAATAATAATATCCAATGCCCCTTCACTCTCCGTAGAAAAAGCCTTAGAATAACTTTTATTTTCCAAATAAATAACCCCAATAATTTCATTATCTATGATAATAGGATAGCAAGCCAAAGATTTAATATTATTCTTAAGTATATATGTATCAAAATGAAATAATTGATTATTTATAGCTTCATTGATAACTATTTTTTTTCTTGTTCTTCTGACAAAATTAATTACAGTTTTAGGAACATCATAACATTGATCTAATGATATAGATTGCATTACAGAAATTGTATCTCTATCTCCACTTCCCTCTTTGGTTATTTTGTTATTAAAGATTTGAAAATATAAAACTCTTTCTGCATTCATACTCTTTAAAATTATCTCTATTAACTTCTTTATCAATGTTGCATATTCAGTCTCTCCAGTAAGTTTATTCATATCTGAGATTACATCTCTCAATCCGTTATAACTTATCAGACTTCCTTCAAGCCCTTTATTAAATTCGAAATACCTATTTTGAGATAATTCATGGGAATTAACCATTCCTAAATTTGATGATATTCCCAATTTATTGTATTGCTTAATTGCTTCGTTAAAATGTACATATGCCATATTTTTAAGTTCCATTTTAATATATACTTGCCCACATATTTCATTTGATAAAGCCACTCCCATAATATCATTATTATTTGAAGCTAACTCATTTACCTCATAAGCTATTTTTAAAGCTTTATTATATTTTTTTACAATAATATATTTATAACATCTAATTATATAATATCTAATTTTTATTGTCTTATTTTCACATTCCTTAAGTTTTTCAAAAGCTTTCATTGTTTCATCAAAGATTTTACTTGCCAATGCTCTTTTACTGTAAGGTAAATTTTCAAAAATCTCTCCTATTATTAGTGCTCTATAGAACCCAAACTGCAGTATAGCTATGGTATTATTAAAGTTATGCTCATCTGTTTTCATCTCAAAATCAATATCAGAATACTCTTTCTTAAAAAACTTAGCTTGAATTTTTATTGTTTTAAGAGTGAGCATATCATTACTATTAATTTGAGGAACTTTTTCATCTCCTTTTATACATCTTATAATTATCTCTTTCATCTCTTTTATCTGATTAACAACTTCATTATTATAGGTATCTAATTTAAATTCATATTCTTCAATTAATTCTATAATTTTATCAACTTCATACCCATGTGCTATTTTATATATTATACATGTATGAATTGCATATATTATATATGCTTCATCATTATATTCAACTAATTTACTTATAATAGCGTCACATTTACCCTGATCTGAATTTGCACCTACACAAAAATAAAATGAATTAGACCCAAAAATAATAAGTTGTCTCAAATCTATAAGAGTCTCTTTAGTATTATTAGCAGTAGGTACCATCTGAAATAAAGCAATTTCTATGACTTTACTCATATCATTTGTAATGAATCTATAGTACTTTTTAAGGATTTTAATCATTTGATTATATTTCACTTTATATAAATTATGAAATACTACACTAATAAATGTTATGTATAAAAATCTATATACGTTTGTATAACTAAATACCAATGCAGCAAGATAAATAAATTCCCTCAAAGTATCAGTATGAATTCCTTTTGTAAATTCATTATATTTTTTTAGTACCCATGGCTTTTTAAAATATAACTTCATCATAGCCCCGTTGAGTTTTTTTATAAAAGATATTCTATCATTAATTTTAGATATACTTTTATCAAAGTTTTTGATAATATCAAATATAACCTCTTCGGCTTCATTATACATATTATTTATAATATATCCATACAATTTAATACTCTTGGTTTTCAACCTTAAGTCTTTATCTTCTATTCTGTCTAATAAATTCTCTACCTCTTTTTCTCCATCCTCTATATTTCCAACCCTAAAAAAACATCTTGCTTTTATCGCCTTAAAATATATTTTTTCTTGTTCTAATCCATCACAAAGAGCTTCACCTTTTTCGCATGATGCTATAGATTTTAAATAATTTCCTGAATTAAATAATCTGATTGCATTTTTATAGAATAATTCTTCTAATTTACTTAGATCCTCATGCGATTTTGGTAGAATATTTGTGTTAATAAAACAATATATAATAAACCAATTACAATTGTATTCCTCTTGATTTCTCAAGTAAAACATACCCGCTTTATATATATATTTATTTTTATCTTCAGTATCAAGTTTATTTAAAATAACATGCCTAAAATTTTTTGATGTGAATTTATATTTTTTTAACTTATTTACCCCCGAATTATAAGATTCTAAAGAAGTAAATTTCCCTTTTTCTTCAATAATACGGTTCCTAATGCAATAATTTATAATTTTCTGAATAGTTTTGTTGCTATATCCCGAAATTTCTTTTATCATTCTAGAATCAAACTCATTAGGTAAACATACACAAATCTTGAGAATAAACTTAACCTCTTTTGGAATATTATTTAGTTTGATTTGAAGTTCTTTTTTTACACTATCGTTAATTGTAATGATGTGTATCTTTTCAAAATCCATCTTCCAACAATAATTATCATAATCAAAATATATTGCCTTTTTCTTGTATAATTTTAGAATATATTCTTTTATTAAAAAATAATTCCCATTTGTCCTTATATAACATATATTAGACATATTACTTGCATATTCTTCAGAAACTTTAAATAAGTCCTTAATCATTTCTTCTATATCTTTTTTTTCTATATTATTAAGATGTATATTATGTTTAATTGCATTAACCTCACAATTATCACTTATACGATTTAATAAACCATCATATTGAGTAAGAGCTGTTTCAATAAACATAATGCATTTATAACTCTTGTTTGTTAATAATTTCTTCAATAAATTATTAAAATCTTTCTTATATTTATTACTTATATCAAGATTAAATATGATAGTATTATCTACTTTTATTAACTGTTCAATAAGATTAATTATTAATACCAATTGAATATATCTAATATCTTTCTTAAGACAACTACTTGAATCATTACTTTTTTTTATATCTTTACATTCAAAATATTTAAACCTTGGTATAACTTCTTGTAAATAACCAAAACACTCACTAGTCATCCCTATGATAAATGATTTTATTTCTTCTATATCAATATTACCATCTACTAAACAATAAAATATTAATTGATCTAATACATTACTGATTAGCATATCAGAATCATCCTTAAGTATTGAATTTTCATTTATTGTAATTACTATTGATTTATCCTCTTTAATTGTATTTATAAATTTATTAACAAAAGCAGTTTTACCTACACCTGAATCTCCGTTTACTACCACGCTATGTAATTCTCCGCCTTTTACTAAACTGTAAATATTTAACAACTCGCTCAATTCATTATTTCTACCATATATTTTTTCTGAAAAATTTAATCTACATGGTATATCATGTTCTCCAATAGTTATATCAACTTCTTTTCCTGATTCAATTGTTTTAAGAATTGTTATCAAATCACACTTTACCCCATGTACAGTTTCATATCTATTATTTTTAGATTTACTAAGTAATTTCATAATTACTTTTGATAGGGGTTTTGGAATGTTATCTTTCATTTCTTCAGGCGGAATAGGTGTTTTAATAGCTTGATTATATATGAGTTTTCGTTTTGAATTCTGTTCGAATGGTGCAACTCCTGTTATCATCTTATAAAATATCACTCCAAGGGAATATAGATCACTTTTATAATCTACATAAGATTCAAATAATCCAGTATGTTCAGGAGAAATATAATTCATTAAATCACTTTCTATTAATAAAGGTTTATTGTAATCTAAACTATTAACATCATGTATTGCTCCATGAAATTTAATTTCATTCAATTTACTATTAATTAAGACATTTATAGGATTTAATGCCCCATGGATATCTTTTTTATGTAAAACAAATAATTTATCACAAATCATAATACCATATTGAAGAAATTGTCTAATTTCCATTCCATTTTTACTTATTAATTTGGCAATTGGAAAAAAATCCTCATATTTATATATAAGATATGTTTCATCTTTACTTATATGAATTCTCTCTGGCTCTAAACATTCTTCTTTTGATAGACTGTTTTCGCAATATTCACTTTCTTGTATCATTAATTTATATAAGCCATTATAGTTAGGATTATTTTTTTTGATTTTTTTAATTATCTTCTTTACTCCATCAACCAAAACCACATAAATTTCATAATCCCTATCCTTGTATAATTTATCAATTATCGCGAATTTAAAATCCATAGTCTCTTACCACCTTTTCAAAATCAGCATCGCCTTATATAAACTTCTATAAATTACATTAAATACCTTTATTTTTTTCTTCATTATGTAATTTTCAACAATAATTTTTTATTTTGTAATTATTAGTATATTAATCACATATCCATTTCAATAAAATATAATATTTATATAGTATTTTTTGGAGTGAAAACATGAAAAGAAATTATTTCAATCCATATAGGAACCTTATCTGTGGAGTTGATGAGAAAATTCCTGTTGGTGAATTTAATATACATCATATAAATTTTGATAACGCGGCTACAACCCCTCCTTTTAAATGTGTTTTGGAGGACATTTTAGACTTTACTCCTTGGTATTCATCTATCCATAGAGGAGTTGGTTATAAATCAAAATATTCCTCTCTTGTTTATGAAAATTCCAGAAAAGTTATTGCCTCATTTATAGGTGCTAACCTTAATGAACATACCATTATATATGTTAAAAATACTACTGAAGCAATTAATAAACTCTCTTTCAGATTATGTGATCATGATAAAAACTGTACTGTCCTCTCATCTTCTATGGAACATCATTCAAATGATTTACCCTGGAGAGATAAGTTTAATGTAGACTACATCTCACTTAATGATACGGGTATGCTATCCATTGAAGACCTTGAACATAAACTGATTTCATATGATGGAGGAGTAAAATTAGTAACTATAACTGGTGCCTCGAATACCACTGGATATATTAACCCTATTCATGAGATAGCTCGATTAGTTCATTCATATGATGCAAAACTCTTAGTAGACTGTGCTCAACTTGTTCCCCATGAACAGTTCAATATGAAATCTATATTTAATCAAGAACATATTGATTTCGTTGTATTCTCATCTCACAAAATGTATGCTCCTTTTGGAATTGGTGTCCTGGTAGGTCCTAAAGATGTATTTTGTTGTGGTCACCCTGATTACAAGGGAGGAGGAACTGTTCAGCTTGTAACTGATGACTACGCTCTATGGGACATTCCTCCAAATAAAGAAGAAGCAGGTACTCCTAATATAATGGGTGTAGTTGCTCTAGTATCAGCTATTGAAATGCTCCAAGGAATAGGGATGAATCAAGTTTCAAAATTAGAAAGAGATTTATTAATCTATACCCTGGATAAGTTATCTAAAATTCCTGAAATTAAAATATATTCATCATTAGATACCTCAGTTCCTCGGGTAAGTATAATACCCTTTAATATTGAGGGAATTCCTCATAGTATTACCGCTCGTATTCTTGGTGAAGAATGGGGAATTTCAGTAAGAAGTGGATGTTTCTGCGCTCAACCTTATATGCAAAAAATATTAAATGTTTCTCCTACGGAAATATATTCTCATCTAAAAAATAATCTACTTCCTCCATATGGAGTAGTGAGATTAAGTTTTGGTATTTATAATACATTCAGTGAAATTGACTTTTTAGTAAAAACTCTTGAATATATAATTTCGCATAAAGAGAGCTATCTTAATAAATATTCAGTTGACCCAATTTACGTTCAAAAATCTCCGATATTTAAGACTTGTGAATACTGATAATATAACAAATAAGGATAGTGATTTAAAATATCAAAATCACTACCCTTATTATATATTCTTATTCAAATAAAATTCTTTATCTATACTAGAATTTACTTTCTCTTATATATACCCTTCTCTCTCTCCATTAACTCCTCACTGATGAACTCTCTTCTCAAAGTACAGAAATCATCATGAAAGTCTGCAATAATGATATTTACTTCTCTCTCAGTATATTCCCTATTCTCTTCAAAAGCTTCTATCATAAACTCTAATATAATTCTTCTCTTCTTCCTCTGAACAGGAATTGATTTTAACTTTCCATATTCTAAAAAACTCTCCAGCACCTTTTTTCTGTATTCCTCTGTCCTCTTCTTTTCTATCTCCTCATCTCTATTAACTTCATTCTCTGAATTCTCATCAGTTATTAAGTCTATAAGTGACGAGTTAAATAATTCACTATTTATATAGTATATAACGTAGTATTGTTCCTTCTTTGAATACACTATTCCACTATCCATAAGCTTCTTTAAATGGAACGATACTGTTGAAGGGGTTATATCAAGCTTTTCTGATAATAACTCTACATACATTGGTTCTTTTAGTAAATTATTTATTATTCTCAATCTGGAATTATCAGCAAGGCATTTAAAAAATTTAATTTTATCCAATTTGTCTTCTCACCCCCCTTACTATTACATTTAGTAAACATTAAAGTTATTCATTAATCATATTATTGAACATATTGTGGATTTTATCACTTTGTTCAATCTTAACCTCTTCTATCACGCTTTTTTCTACAAGATTAAACTTCTTATCCTTCTCAAGTTTTTCTCTCCATGGCTTAGTAATATTAGTTAGAAGAAATTCATAACATTTTACAAGCTTCTCTTTATCATTGATATTCTGTTCAAGTATACTCTTCAAATTCTGATTATTTGCTTTCACATATACATTATTATACGCTACCATAAACATCTTTGAAAATATATCAACAACATTAACCTTAATCATTTCAAATTTTGCTTCATCAGCTGACCCCTCTGATCGTAATTTATTAGAATTGTCTTTTAAGTCCTTTATCTCTATATTTAGTGCCTCAATATACTTATTTTTAAATTGTTCCATATTTATCATTTCCTTTCTTTGTACTATCCTAATGGATAGTTTGTTTTTCATTTCTCCAATACTTATTACAATCTCTTGTTCTAATTAAATACCCAATATCCACCAACTCTCGCCGGAGATAACATACATCATTAAATGTATGAAATTCTCCTATTACCTCATTTATCTCCTGTTCTGTATAATCTCTATTCTCTTGAAACTTTTCTATCAAATATCCAAGAACATTAATTTGCTTTTTTCTTTTACTGGGATATACTCTAATTTTCCCCTCTTCATCAAGGAATTTCATTGCTTCATTCTCATCATACATATTCTTACTTCCTTTCAAATCTAATTAACTTAAATTTTCCATTATACATTCCATTAATCTATTTAATTCTCCCATGAATATACTTCTTCTTTCTTCTGGCATTCCATCAATTCCATATGCTGCATGAACCATTTCTCTTACTCCATACATAATACTCTCAATTGCTTCCATCTTCTTATAGCTATCTACAAACGCTTCTCTGTCAATATATTTACCTGATTCCTCAACACCTCTGAAATACTCTTCAAATGCTTCTTCATCAGTAAGTCCTTCACATGGAATTCCACCATATAACGACATTACATCCCAAGCAATAGGTGCATATCCTACATACTCCCAATCTATAAATACTGGATTTTCTCCATCCCATCCTACATTAGGGAAGAATAAATCATTGTGTCCTATCGCATATGGTGCTGTTTCTATAGCCTTTACAATGTTCTCTGGTTTTTCAAGTAACCCTTTAAAATCTTCCAATTTTTCTTGTTCAAATGATTCCGCAAACTTTTGAAAAGCTTCAATAGAGTTCGGACGTACCTCCAAATATTTCTGAACAAAAGTATTATCTTTATTACCTTCCATCAACTTACTAAGTAATTCACATGAATTACTAAACCATTGATTAAAGTTCAACAAGTAGTCATGTTTTTCATAAGACTTATCATTAAATGTTTTGCTATGCATTTTTCCTAATCCATATAAAACTTTTAAGATAGTATCCTTTGAAGGAACATCCGGTGGTCCAAACTTGCTCAATTCTTCAGATACATCTGTCATAATAACCCACTTTTCATCATCCTCATTGCATCCACCTACTACAGGTATTGTACATTCACTTGAAAGAGTTTTCATTAAATCACTATTTGCAAATACTGCCTCTCTCATGCCTATATCACCAGATAAAATCATTGAAAAATCTTTTTCTTTATATGCTTTTATTATAAGTTCTTTTATCTCACCATTGTAATTTACAATTGCCTTATTGAACTCCTTATCTTTACCTGCACCACCCTTGAAATCACTATTCTCAATACTAACTGTTAACTCATTCACATCACTATATTGATAAAACTCTTTAATAACCTCTTTAACTAATTTATTATTTATTTTTCCCATTTTCAACTCCCCTTTTCTTATAAAAACATTTTTGTATTTTCCTTACAATGTAATTATATGTGTGAATTTATTAATTGTCAATCTATTTTTATAAATATAAAAATAGATTTTTTTATTATGTTTCTATATTTATTCTATGTTGTATTTTTAGTACTAATTAATACTTACCTTTTTAGGTTTCCTTCAATTCGTTATATGGTTAATACTGTTTTTTCTTCAAATATTACAAAATAACCTAATATTACTATTTCCACCCTTGAATTTTATATTATTTAGTGATATATTCAACTAGAAGTATAAATATTTTTATTAATTAAAGTTTTGGAGGAATGTTTGAATGACAGGTACAGTTAAATGGTTTAATGGTGAAAAAGGGTTCGGATTTATAACAGGAGAAAACGGAGACGATCTATTCGTTCATTTCTCTCAAATCCAAAAAGACGGATACAAAAGTCTTGAAGAAGGTCAAAAAGTTTCTTACGAAGTTGGAGAAGGCCAAAAAGGACCTCAAGCTGTAAACGTAATGCCTTTATAATACATAGGACTTACTGTTACAAAACAAAATAACAGGCTATCCACGTGGATAGCCTGTTATTTTGTTACATAGATTTATTTTTTACTCCATATCTGAAATCTTCTCTGAGGGTGATTTACTTATTTCACTTAATAGTTCCATAGGCTTCATTTTCTCAAAACGCTCAATAAGCTGCACAACTTCTTCATGGGCTCTCTTAGACATATTCTTATAAACTCTTTCTTTGCACTTATCATTGGCCCCTGCTAATGAAGCTGCTAAAGAATTCATATCCGTAGCTCTAAGCATCAATTGAATATCATAATCTGTCATTTCCTCAACTTTATGAAAATTCAAATTGATACTCTCACTCTTTGAAGCTTTAATCACTATAGTTCCATCTATAACTTCCACCTCTACATCTTTATCAATTGCACATTGCTTCAACATTACAGAAGGAATTCTTATACCCTTAGAATTACCTATTTTGACTATTTGCATTTTCATTTTATTCACACCCCTAGTATTTACTTTGTAATTACATTGTGATTATGATGTAATTATATCATATACCCTTCTTAATTGTAAATAAATTCTTTATTTTCTTTTAAAAACCTATATTTCATTGATTTACTTAATAACCTATAATAAAATTAATTTATATGATTATTAATTTCGATAGGAGACATTTATATGAATGAAGAAAATGATATTCTTAAATATTATAAAGAAGAACTGAACTGGAATCCTCCATTCGCTGATATCTTCTCATCTTATGCTCCTGAAGCTTTAGATGGATATCTTCAAATGAGGGAATATGTACAAAATGGAAAACTCTCTCCAAAAACACGAGAACTTATATTTACTATCTTAGATACCTTGGATGGAGAACTAGAAGGTGCTAAAGCCCACGCTAAGAAGGCTATATCAGAAGGTCTTTCTATTGAAGAATTAGTTGAGACCTTTGTAATAATGACAATGGTTAAAGGTATAAATGTCATGTGTACCGGAGGATCTGAGGTTATAAAAGCAGCTGAAGAACATTATAAAACCTTAAATAATACGGATCAAAAGGAATCATGATTTTATGTGTACTGAATCATGCAATAAATCTACAGGAGAATACGAAAACCGTTTTTTATAGATTAAGTAAAATTAAATAGTTATTTCTTGGGAAATACATTAGGAGGATACAAAATGAATTTACTAATCGAAACCTTTTCTTCGTTTCCACATACAGATAATTTCATTAATGACTGTCGCAAATTCCTCAAAGATAATGATAAAGCTTTAGTTTCTGAACACTCCTTAAATGTCAGTAATGAATGCGTACGTCTAGCTAATATATTTGGATATTCTCAGGAAGATGCAAGGATTGCTGGTATACTTCATGATATAAGTGCTGTTTTTCCATACTCCACACAATTAGAGCTTGTTAAAAACTACGGTGTAGAAACATTACCAGAGGAACAAGCTTTTCCCTTATTAGTTCACCAAAAAACATCTCGTTTAATAGCTGAGAAAATATTTAATATAAATAATATTATCATTCTTAATGCCATTGGCTGTCATACAACTCTAAAAGAAAATCCATCAACATTAGATTTAATATTGTTTATATCAGATAAGTTGTGCTGGGATAAACCATATACTGCTCCTTATTATGAACTTGTTTTTAATGCACTTGATACCTCACTAGAGTATGCAGCTTATGTATATATGAAATACAATTTAGATGAAAATTCATTAAAAGTTGTCCATCCTTGGTATCAACAGGCTTATGATCAATTATGTATAGGGTTTGTTAACTATGAAAACATGGATAATAATAAATTGGGGGAAAGTTTATCAAAAATGTTAAATAGAAAACATAAAAGAACTCGTAGTTAAGGTAATCCTCTCAAGGGTTGTCAATACAAGTAGACTATGATACCATAAAAGAGCCTATAAGAAACTTCTTATGGGTTCTTTTATGTAAATTTCAAGTTTATGACTACTATTCCTACGCAGTTGTAAAAGGACTTTGAAATAAATTCTTATGTATTAGAATTAAAACAAACGAATGGAGAAATGAAATTATGTCTAATTTACCAAATTGCCCAAAATGTAATTCAGAATACACTTACGAAGATGGAAATCTTTTAATTTGTCCAGAATGTGCCCATGAGTGGACTTTAGCATCAGAAACTGAAAACAATGAAGATGCTAAAATCGTCAAAGATTCAAATGGAAATATTTTAAATGATGGTGATTCTGTAACAATAATAAAAGATCTTAAAGTAAAAGGAAGTTCGTCAGCCTTAAAAAAGGGCACAAAAGTGAAAAATATACGTTTAGTTGATGGTGATCATAACATTGATTGCAAAATTGATGGTTTTGGAGCTATGAGCTTAAAATCTGAATTTGTTAAAAAATTATAATTAAAGATACTATAATAAAAATCACGGATGTTATATTCTCTATAACATCCGTGATTTTTATTATATATTCATACTTCATATTCTTATCTTCAACATCTGTCTTGTTAAAATTTCTAAAAAAGGATATAATATAACTAACTTTAAAGTTACTTAATCTAAAGTCAGTTAATCGAGAGGTGGAGAAATGTTTATAGGTCGAAGTAACGAACTAGAAGAATTAAATAGATTACATGCTTCTGATAAATTCGAATTTGCAGTTATCTATGGACGAAGAAGAATAGGAAAAACAACTCTTCTAGCAGAATTTTGTAAAGATAAATCCTCAATATTTTATGTAGCTGAGGAACATAATAACAAAAGAAATTTAGAAAATTTTAGCAATACTATATTATCTCACTTTAATATGAAAGGATTTATACCTGAGTTTACCCAGTGGGATATGGCTTTTAAATATATTGGTAAAATGAGTGAAGATAAAAGATTAATTCTTGTAATTGATGAGTTTCCGTATATCGCTACTGCAAACAAATCAATACCTTCAGTTTTACAAAATATAATAGATCATTACTTAAAGGATACCAAGCTATTTTTAATAATCTGTGGTTCATCTATGAGTTTCATGGAAAAGGAAGTCTTAAGTTATAAAAGTCCTCTTTTCGGAAGAAAAACTGCACAATTTAAGATAGAACCATTTGACTTTTTTACTTCTTGTGAATTCTTTAAAAATTACAGTAATGAAGATAAAGTCTTTTCTTATGGCGTGCTTGGTGGAATCCCCCAGTACTTAGAAAAATTTGATTATAATTTATCAGTTAAAGAAAACATTAAAAACTCATTCTTCAATAAAAATTCTTATTTCTATGATGAACCTAGAAATATACTCCAACAAGAACTCAGAGAACCTATGTTTTATAACTCAATAATAGAAACTATTGCAAAAGGTGCCACCAGATTAAATGAAATATCAACCAAGGTTGGAGAATCTTCTGATAAATGCTCTAAATATATAAAAAATCTTTGTGATCTTGGTATTTTAGAAAAAGAGACACCTTTAGGTGAAAAACAAAATTCACGAAAAACCATATATAAAATAAAAGATAATATGTTCTCATTTTGGTTCAAATTTGTATTTGGGAATACTGAACTTATAGAACAAAAAAGAATTGACTATATTTATGATAAAAAAGTAGCTGGTTTTATAAGTGATTATTTAGGATTTGTATTTGAAGAAATTTGCATACAATATTTACGAAGAAAAAACTTCAGTAAAGATATTCCTTTTATTTTTGAATCTATTGGTAGATGGTGGGGAAATAATCCCATAAAAAGAAGAGAAGAAGAAATAGATATAATTTGCACAAATGATAACCACCTTTTATTTGGTGAATGTAAATGGCGAAATGAACCCTTAGGAATGGACGTTGTAAATTCACTTATAGAAAAATCAGAAATATTCAATTGTGAAAATAAGTATTATATGTTCTTTTCTAAAAGTGGGTTTAAAGAAGATGTTATAGATTTTGGTAGGAATCATGGAGATATAATTTTATTAAATGTAGATAAAATTATTGATGATGTGCTAAACACACAAAAATAAACCTAGAGTTACTCCTAGGTTTATTTATTTTATAAATACTTTTAATCACACTCTACATACATAATATTACTATATCATGACAATATTTTCAATTTACACTCTTATTTGATGCAATTTATTAAGATTGTGAATTAAAACATCTCCTAAAATCTTCTAACCCTTGCTCAATTTCATTCCTGTTAAAGTTGTTTTCTAGCAGTTCTATATCACTTCTATGAGATAATTCAGTATAAAACCACTCACCTATTTCCAGAATCTTATTACAATTATTAGTTTCTGCATATTCAAATAAAAGATTTTCCGCCTCATTAAACTTTTTACCATAAATCATTTTTTTCAAAATAATCATTGTCATATCTTTATCAGATAAATTCTCGATAATTATTGGTTCTGGTTCTTCTTTTACTTCTGAAATGGCTTTCCCTATATTTTTACCAAAAGACTCTGCCAAATCTAAAATGTAATCGTTTTTTATCATACTTACCCCGTCCTAATAACCATATTTTTGAACAACTATTGGTTATTTAATATAATAATTATATATCATTTTGACCAATTTTATAATAATTTTGATTATTTTTGTAAATTAGGCCTTAATACTCATATGCTTGCCTAAAACCTTAGTCGAAAGCCCTTAAATCTATGTACTATATATTAATAGGGCTGAAATGTTTACTATAAAAAATAACAAAAAAACGTGAAATAATTTCACGTTTTATTAATCACTTAAATTTTTATATGTTAATGAATCGCCCTATATCACATATTCATCTAATTCATACACATTTAGTTTATCCTGGGTAAGACCACTCTTTATAACATTAAGATATGCTCTTGCCGTATCTAATGATGTGAATATATCCGTATAGCTTTCAGCAGCTGCTCTTCTTATTCTGAATCCATCTCTTTCAGAACAATTTCCCTTTGTAGCAGTACTTACAACAAAATCTACACTTCTATTTCTTAATATATCAGTTAACTTCATATGGTCAAACTCTCTTACATTGAAGCCGCAGTCATCTAAAAGTGTATTTGTTCCCTTTGTTGCATAGTGTTCCATGTCCGGCATGTTGATATCTTTCAACATATCCACAAAATCATCTTTCTTATCGTTACTGATTGTGGATAATATTCTGTTATTCTTCATCTTCATGCTATATCCCGCTCCCAAAAAACCTTTATACAGAGCCTCTTCCAATGTTTTTCCTACACCTAAAACCTCACCTGTGGATTTCATCTCTGGACTTAAGCTTATCTCAACATCATCAAGTTTTTGACTTGAAAACACAGGTACTTTTACACAGGTTAACTTACTTTCTTTATATACCCCTGTACCATATGGAAGATCTTTTAGCTTCTTTCCTAGCATTACTTGTGTGCCAACACTTACTATAGGAATTCCAGTTACCTTACTTATATAAGGTACTGTTCTACTTGATCTTGGGTTAGCTTCAATAACATATACTTTACCTTTGTATTCAATATACTGAATGTTAATCATACCAATTACATTTAACCCTAAAGCTAATTTTCTTGTATAATCAACAATTACATCCTTAATTTCTTGAACAATATTCTTTGAAGGATATATTGTTATACTATCTCCTGAGTGAACTCCCGCTCTCTCAAGATGCTCCATGATTCCAGGAATTAAGATTTCTTCCCCATCACATATAGCATCAACTTCTATTTCTCTTCCACTAATATATTGGTCAATTAAAACACTATTGTTACGAGCTTTCTCAAAAGCATCTGAAAGATATACGTCAGCTTCTTCAATATTGTTAGCAATCTTCATTCCGTGACCACCTAAAACATAAGAAGGTCTAATTAGTGCTGGAAAGCCTAACTCTTGAATCCCAGTCATAGCATCGATTTTATTCCAAGCAATTATTCCTTTTGGTCTCTCGATATTAAGCTTATCTAATATAGCTTCAAATTCATCTCTATCTTCAGCTGCATGAATATTCTCTGGTGCAGTACCTAGTATATTTACGCCCTTTTCCTTCAAGAACTTAGTAAGCTTTATTCCTGTTTGCCCACCAAATTGAACAATTACACCCTCTGGATTTTCTTTTTCAATAATGTTAAATACATCTTCCTCAGTTAAAGGTTCGAAATATAGCTTATCAGATATATTAAAGTCCGTACTTACTGTTTCAGGATTATTGTTAACTATTATAGTCTCTATCCCTAATTCTTTCAGTGCCATAACTGAGTGTACTGAACAATAATCGAACTCTATTCCTTGACCTATTCTTATAGGTCCTGAACCTAGTACTATAACTTTTCGCTTTTCAGATACTTCAACCTCATCATACTCATCATATGTTGAGTAATAGTACGGTGAAACCGCCTTAAATTCTCCAGCACATGTATCTACCATTTTATATGAAGGTGATACATCTAACTCTTTTCTCTTCTCATATATGCAATCTGGATTACAATCAATCAAACCTGCTATTCCTTTATCAGAGAATCCATATTTCTTCAATGCATATAACCATTCTCTACTTAAGTCTTCAATATTAGCTTCCTCTAACTTCTTCTCTTCTTGAATAATATTGTTTAACTTACTTAAGAAGAACATATCTATTAGAGTTATTTCATGTAATTCTTCTAAGGTGCATCCTCTTCTTATAAGTTCACACAGTTGAAAAATTCTCTCATCATCAGGACTTTGTATTTTCTCCTTTAGAACTTCAGTGGATAACCCCAAACTTTTATTGTGCTTCATGTTGTACTGATCTATCTCTAGGGATCTTATGCCCTTCAAAAATGCACTTTCAAAATTATTTCCAATAGACATTATTTCTCCAGTAGCCATCATCTTAGTTCCTAATTTTCTGTTACTAGTATTAAATTTATCAAATGGCCATTTAGGTATCTTTACCACAACATAATCAAGTGCCGGTTCAAAGCATGCGTATGTTTTTCCAGTAACCTCATTCTTTATTTCATCCAAAGTATAACCTAATGCAATCTTCGCTGCTACTTTAGCTATAGGATATCCTGTTGCTTTTGAAGCTAGAGCTGATGAACGACTCACTCTTGGATTAATCTCGATAACTGCATACTCCATACTATCTGGGTTTAATGCCAATTGAACGTTACATGCTCCCTGAATTCCCACCTCATTAATAATATCAATAGATGCTCTTCTTAACATCTGATATTCCTTATCACTCAAAGTCTGGCTAGGTGCTACAACTATACTGTCTCCAGTATGAACTCCAACAGGATCTAGATTTTCCATGTTACATACAGTTATACAATTCCCCTCGGAATCTCTTACTACCTCATACTCAATCTCTTTCCAGCCTTTTATACTTCTCTCAAGAAGAACTTGCCCTACTCTACTTAAATCTAAACCTACAGACGCTATATTAATGAACTCTTCTTCACTGTAAACAATACCGCCTCCAGCACCCCCCATTGTATATGCAGGTCTAACAACTAGAGGATATCCAACCTTGTCTGCAAAACTTATTCCCTGTTCAATATTATTGACTACAGTACTTTCTATTGCAGGTTGCCCAATCTTAATCAGGAGCTTTTTAAATTCATCTCTATCTTCCCCTCTGATTATCCCTTGCATTTCCGTTCCAATTATATTGACTTGATATTTCTCTAGTATTCCTTTGTTATAAAGTTCACTAACAAGATTCAATGCACATTGTCCACCCATACCAGGCAATATGCTATCCGGTCTTTCTCTTGCAATAATTTTCTCTATTATTTCTACAGTAAGAGGTTCTATATATACCTTATCTGCAATTTCACTATCAGTCATGATTGTAGCAGGATTACTATTTGCTAAAATAACCTCTACCCCTTCTTCTCTTAACGCAGTACAAGCTTGTGTTCCAGAATAATCGAATTCTGCAGCTTGTCCTATAACTATCGGTCCAGATCCTACAACAAGTACTCTCTTAATAGATTTATTTAACGGCATAGTTTTCCCCTCCTGCATACTTTATGAAATCATCAAAAATATAATCCATATCTCCTGGTCCAGGACTTGCCTCTGGATGGAATTGAACACTAAAGATTGGTAGTTCCTTATGCATGAATCCTTCTACAGTTCCATCATTTACGTTAATATGAGTAACCTCCATATTTTCAGGAACATCATCAACATAATATCCATGATTCTGTGATGTAATACCAATCTTCCCGTTTCTGAAATCCTTAACTGGATGATTGCAACCTCTATGGCCATATTTTAATTTTCCTGTTCCTCCACCTAAGGCATGAGCTAATAACTGATGTCCTAAACAAATTCCTGTTATAGGTTTTTTCCCTATCATATTTTTAATATTATTAATCACTTTGTCCATTTTCCCAGGATCTCCAGGACCATTTGATAGGAATATCATATCTGGGTTATACCCCTCTATATCTTCATACTTTGTGTCTTGAGGAAATACTGTTATTTCAGCGCCTCTTTTTGCAAATGATTCAATAATACTCTTCTTAACTCCGAAATCTATCAATGCAATCTTCTTTCCATTCCCACTGATTCTATATATGCACTTTGTTGATACTGCTTCAACAAAATCCTCTTCTTTATAAGCTACGAACATTTCTCTTATCTCTTCATCTGTGAATTCCTTTGTAGTAACAATCCCTCTCATTGTCCCAGATTCCCTGAGTATACTTGTTATGGCTCTAGTATCAACACCCTCAATTCCAATTATTTTATTCTCTTTCAAAAATTCCTCAAGAGCCACCTGACTTCTCCAATTACTAGGTGTTTTACATCTCTCTCTCATAATAAACCCTCTTACCTTAGGTTTATTTGATTCCATATCTTGAAAATTAATGCCGTAGTTGCCTATTAGAGGATATGTCATCATAACTATCTGTCCATAGTACGAAGGATCAGTAAGCACTTCCTCATATCCTGTCATTCCAGTGTTGAATACTACCTCTCCTGAAACCATTGATGTATCACCAAAGCATTGTCCTTTAAATCTCATACCATTTTCTAATACTAAATAACCCTGCATATGATGTCCTCCTTGTGCTCATTTCTCATGAATAATTCATTTTGCTGAAAAAACATAAAAAAATAAGCTACCAATGCCGAATAGAGAGACACCAATACCTTTTTCATCAAGATTAATAGACCAAAATTTAAAGAATCTAATTTATTTAATTGTTTGAATTGTTTAAAATTGCTCGCTAAATATAACATATCTATTTTTCCTCCCTTACTAGTCTCTCGGACTAATTTAAAGATAGTTGAAAATCTTATCTTTGATTGTATGCTATAAGTTTTCTTGTGTCAATACGATTAGGAATAATCAGAATTTTCTATTTCAATTGGTTAGAACAAAAAAATTACTCATTTCATCTATGGATAAAATATTGTATTTAAAACTCAATGTTTCATCCAGATGAAACGAGTAAACCCTTTATTGTCCAAGGAACAATAAAATTAAGATTTCTCGGAGAGAAATGTCAATCATTCTCCACTCTCCATTCTCCATTCACTTTTATCTTTTTATTAAATGGCTCTTGTAGCATCTTTTAACCAAGCTTTCACTTCATCATTCAAAAGTGGTGCTACCTTCTCAAATACTTCTGAATGATAGTTGTTAAGCCATTCTCTCTCTTCACTAGTCAATAATTCTGCATTTATTCCTCTTAAATCAATTGGTACAAATGAAATAACCTCAAACTCCATAAATTGACCTGACTCTGTTTTTTTCCACTCTTGAACAACCATAGTATTCTCTGTTCTTATTCCATGTTTACCTTCCATGTATACTCCTGGCTCGTTTGTTAGTATCATCCCTTTTTCAAATACAACATTGTTAGGCTTCATTGTTAACCCTTGAGGCCCCTCATGAATATTTAAAATAAATCCAACACCATGCCCTGTTCCACACTTATAATCTATTCCATGCTGCCACAGAGGATATCTTGCAATCATATCAAGTTTAGAGCCCGTTGTTCCGTGTAAGAACTTAAGATTATTCAATGATATGTGACCCTTAGCTACCAATGTGAAATGAAGTTTTTCCTCTTCAGTAATATCCCCAAGTACAATTGTTCTTGTTATATCTGTAGTTCCATCCATATAATGTCCACCTGAATCTATAAGGAATAACCCCTTATTCTCAAGTTTATATTGTTGCTCTTCAGTTGCCTTGTAATGCATCATAGCAGCATGTTCCTTGTATCCAGCTATAGTATCAAAACTTCTTCCAATGAACAAATCTTGTTCTTTTCTGAACTCAAGTAATTTCTCATCTGCTGACATTTCTGTGATTTCTTCCTTACCAACAGTAGTATCTAACCAGTGAAGGAAATTTATCATTGCTGCACTATCTTTTATGTGACATTTCCTAAGATTAGCAAGTTCTCCTTCATTTTTTATAGCTTTTAAATCTGTTGTAATGTCTCTTCCTTCTTTTTTCTTACACCCATCAGGCATAGCCATATATAATTTAGAATTTAATTTAGAAGGATTAAAGAAAATAACATCATCTTTCTTAAATTGCCCTGATTTATTAAACACTTCTTCATATGGTAAAACATTAACATCATTACCCTTTAAGTATTTCTTAACATCACTATCAAGTTTTGAGTCATCTATAAAAAGATTTGCTTCATCAAGTGTTATAATTGCATAAGAAATTGTTACTGGATAATTTGAAATATCATTACCTCTTATGTTAAATAGCCATGCTATATCGTCTAAGCTACTTAATACATAAGTATTTGCTCCCTTTTCCTTCATCTTTTGTCTTACAACATTTAGCTTTTCCTTGAAACTACATCCTGCGTATTTATCCTCAAGTACAAATACTTGTGTTTTTGGAATACTAGGTCTATTATTCCATATATCGCCTACAAGATCGAACTCAGGAACAATATTAAATTCATTCTCTTTGCACTCTTTTTCTAAGCTTCTCTTGAATAATAAAGATGTACTCTCCCCACAGAATCCTATTGTACCTCCACTACTAAGATTTTTCTTAAACCATTCAGTTATAGTTGGAACCCCTGGTTGCCCCATCTTATATAGTTCAATACCAGATCCTTTAATTTGTTTTTCAGCTTGAATGAAATATCTCCCATCTGTCCATAAACCACTTCCCGCTCTAGAGATAACAACAGTTCCAGCTGAACCTGTAAATCCTGATACCCATGCTCTACTCTTCCAATGCTCAGCTACATATTCACTTATATGTGCATCTGAACTAGGAATCACATATGCATCTATCCCGTATTCTTTCATTCTATCAAGTAACAATTCTACTCTCTTTTTCATATTTCTATCCTCCACGAGAAATTTTCATTGTACTAATAATATTTTAACTCTTTTTGCATACATTTACTAGATTACTATTGTTTTTTTATATCCATGAAATCAATTTCACCATAATATATTCTAATCATTTTATGGTGAAATAACAACTTGATTCCATTGCAACCACTACGCCCCATTTTATTTAATGTATTGTAAATATTGTATATACTTATAGAATCAAAAATACATTTAATATATAATTAAAATGACATTAATTATACGAGGAGATTATAAAATGAATAAAGTACAAAAATCTAATTTATTGATTATTGCATGTATTTTTTTACCTGTATTAGGAACACTTTTTTTATTCCCTGTTCCACCTAAATTACAATTAGCCTTGAACCAATATCTATTTTTATTAATACCATGCATTTTATTCATGTTAGCCAATAATATGAATATAAAAAAGACTTTAAAACTGAATCCCATGAAAATATCTGATATATTTAGAGTAATAGCATTAGCCCTAGCTATGTTACCAATAACAGCACTAATATCCAATATAGCATCTAGCATATTCGGTAGTCCCATATCTGAATTTATTACCGATGTTGTTTCAAATAATACTTTTCCTTATCTGTTTTTTGTAATTGCAATTACTCCTGCTATTTGCGAAGAAGTAATTATGCGAGGTATTGTCTTAGATGGCTATAAAAAATTTGGATTTAAAAAAGCAGTAATACTTAATGGTATACTTTTCGGTATGTTGCATATGAACTTCCATCAATTTTTCTATACTGCTTTTCTAGGAACTATTTTTGCAATGGTAGTATGGTATACAAAATCTATATTTGCTAGTATGATAATGCATCTTGTAAATAATGGTTTATCAGTAGTAATGTCATCACTTGTTAAAATTGATCAAGGAACCATGAATAAAGCCGAACAATTATCCTCTACACCTTCTTCTATCATAATTTGTATAATTTCTGTAATAATTTCATTATATTTAACTTATTATCTACTAAGAGGTATAAAACTAAATAATATGCCTAATTTTGAAAAAACATTCAATAATGCTCAAAATTTGGAGATAACGGACGATATAGTAAACATAGATCTATATTCAGAAAATACTAAGCCTTATTATGATACTGATAATATTAATGAAAAAAAACATAACTCAGATATTCTTACTAGAGAATATAATAATGAGAAAAAAGTTGGTATTCTCAATATTTCTTTTGTGCTTTTGATTATCATCTTTATTTGTATATCTTCATATATTTATCGGAGTTAACTCAAATTATGTAAATTATAGAGTATAAACATACGTTTATTCTATTATTAAAATTCTTTAAGTGAAAAGGGGATTAAAATGAAACATCTTGTAATATATTCTAGCGAAACAGGTAATACAGAAAAATTAGCGAATATTATAGGGGAATCATTAGCTACTAATTTTGATATATCACATATAGATATGGCACCAGACCCATATAGCTATGATATTTTATTTGTAGGATATAGATTAAATAAGGGATCACTTGACGAAAATCTGAAAGATTATTTAAGTAATATACAGGGGAAAAAAATATTTTTATTTGGTACAATGGGAGCTAATCCTAGTTCCCCATATGGCACTATCACTAAAAAAAATATAGAGAACAGCTTTAACCAGAATAATACTGTAATAGGCCATTTTTTATGTCAGGGACAGATTTCAAATCAAATAATGGACAGGTGGTTCGATTTGCTTGAAAAAAGACCTGATAATCTTCATGCTCTAAAACAGCTTGAAAACTATAATAGCGCCCTTAACCATCCAGATGAAAACGATATACTTGAATTAAGAAATTTACTAGTTCAATCTCTATAATAATTATATATAAAAATGCGCGTTTCAAGCGTTGCGTACGCTCTTAACTTTTACTATGGCCAAGCTTAGGCGTTTAAACTATAGTCTGTATAACCCTATATTTTTTATACAGACTTTCAGGTTACGCCTCGCCATATGCATCAGTATGTAAGATTTGATTTTTGAGAGTTTAATCTACGCTATAAATAATATTCTGAAGTCCTTCCTCTCGGCTTATTCCCTTTTCTTTATTTCAGCTTATGACGTATTCACAAATAACTTTTTGTCCAATATTGTTTTCAAATAAAAATTCTTCTCCTCCTTGCACTTCCCATACGGTCTTCGCTAATACTTCTTCTGGTACTGCTTCACCATTATTAGAAAAACCTTCTACTTTCAATATTATTTGGTCATTTTTATAATAATACTCTTTATCTGTGGTTATAGATATTTCAGCTGTTTTTACCTCATTATTATATTCTTTTGTTATATTTATACTATCTTTAAATGATTCTAACTCTACTGTTATTATCATATCTTCTTTAGGATTCCAATCATCCCAAGCTTTTTCACTCATGGTAATCTCAACTTCTCCAGTACCGAATTTTTAAAATTGGACCCCAGAGATATTGCTGTTACATTTTAATGAATTCAAAATGTTTTCTTTTAATGCAGAGCCATCATTATAATATATGGCTATTGATAATAGTATCTCAGGTACAAAGGAATCCTTCTTCACAGTTGTTTAAGAAAGGGGATTTTGATATGTCTCCCCTTTCCCAACAACTTTAAGATGTCCTGTTAGAAAATCTATGTTCTTTATTTTAATGTCACAGAGTTCGCTAACTCTTATTCCAGTGAACATTAGAATCTGAATTATCATTCTATCTCTTAGCCTTACTTTCTTTTATTCTGAATGTAGAAAAGTATTCTCTCAATTAATCTGTCTGAAAACACTTCTACTTGATGCTCTGAACCTGAAGCAATCTTAACTCTATCCTTTCTAAGGTCAATTACAACCTCATTCATGTATCCCTTTTCTATCAGATAGTTATTTAATGACATGAAACTATTGATTTTCTTATTTATAGTTGTAGGCTCGTAACCATTATCAATGAGATTATTCTTATAGCTTGTTATGTAAAACCTTTTAAGCGTTCCATAAAATTATACTCCCATTGCTTCTAAATATTTCATTAATTCTGTTACATCACCAACGTAACTCTCTATTGTTTTAGTACTCTTACCATCTTCAAATAGATGTCTTTCAAAATCTTTTATAATTGTATTCATTGTTATTTCTTCTCTCCTTTCAGTTTTTGAGCATAGAAAAAGACCAACACAGAATTTCTCCATGTTGGTCTTAATCTGAACTCGCTACAGAATTATTATTATGCAGTGTGATTTCATTTTCCAAAAACATAAAAAGCGATGGAACTACTTGGCTTATCAATTCCACCACTTTGTTTTAGATTTATGTTTCTAGTTTCATTAGAATTATGACGTGAGTATTTAGTTTTGTTTTTGTACTAAGGTTGAGATTTTTTATAGTAATTGTAGTATTGATTTCGCTAGTCAGTGGATACCCCTCCCAACAAAAGAAAAGCCGACAGACTAATAATAATCTGTCGACCTTTGGGTTTAAAGTTGAATTGGTTTATAACTTAAAGCTTTATCAACAATTTGTTCAGCAGTTAGATTATCTTCGTTCCAGTATATTAAGTCACTTACACCACGGTAAGGAACATTGCTTTGTAAAATGTCTAACATCTTATCAATTTCTTCTTCTGTTCCCTGTACTTTTATAATCTTTTCAACTAATTGTATTAACCCTTCTGTTCTCATAAATAACCTCCTTAATTTCCGAAGTTATACCCCTTGTCTAAGATTTCCTGATGCACTCTAATTGAGATGTTAAATATTAAAAAACCTTTCAACTGCTTTACTAGCTTCTCTTGTTTCACTTAACATATATTTATATGCATTCATTAATACCACTTCATCTTCATCTATAAAACTCTCTATAACTGTAAATTCTAAAACTTCTTGAATTAATTTGTCATTACTTCTAGCCATTTCCTCAAAGAAAATAAACGCACGCTTTAGTATATCATTATCATTCTGACTTTCCCTTTTTAATAGATTTACTAAGTATGGAACTATTATTATTCCGAAAACTACATGTACCCCAGTATCTTTATCTATTAAATTTTCCTTTGACTTTGCATCATATTCCTCTTTTAATTCTGGTAGTGATTTAAATATCTCTCCAAGCAAGGTATCATATTTCAATTTAATTCCCTCCTAATGCATTTTTTAAATTATTTAATAATTCATTTGCTAACTTAATGTCTGATGCATTAAGATTTTCTGTATCTATTATCTTTTGCAAATACCTTTGCATATCACCAACTTTTTGTATGTGACTATTACCATTCCTTCCAAGATTTATTCCAGTGCTTCTCTCAAATCTCAACACATCTGCAGTTCCTCCATCACCAATGAATGACTTACCTCTATATAACTGCTTTATAGCATTTTTTAACTTTGAGTTATTTGCAGAATTTAATAACTCTTGTCCTCTATTAGTACCAATCCACTCCTTATATTTAGCTTGTAATACCTTACCATTTTTTCCAACATAGAAATCAGCTTCACTCGCCCCCTCAAGAACCTTATATCCTTTTTTCCCATTCTTAAGAAATTGATCACCAACTTCCGGTAAAAACAAACATGCAAAAAGAATTAATCTACTACTATCATCTCCAGTAATTATATCTTTCCCCGTAATTAATCCTGCTCCATCAATAAAAACATCTGCCGGAGTAAATCCTGCAATTATTGATACTACGTCATCTCCCCCATTTTCAAATGCTTCTCGTTGAATATTTCTAATTTCCCTCATAAACTCTTGATTGCTACGGCTATATGCTGAAGGTTTACTTTTTCTATGAGGTCTATGCCCACTTGGATCATACAACATCACAGGATTTCCCCAACAATACATATAGTAATTCAAACTCAATGGGTTACTCAAGCTTCCCTTATACGTATCCTCACTTATAAACCTCATTATCTCTGGTGAATAATACCTTGCTCTCAGATAATACATTCCACTCTCTTCATCAAAGTACTGTCCTGTATATCTAATTGGATTATAGAATTCTTGTCCTACTAAATCATTATCCTCTACTACTGATTTAGCTTTACCATATATATCGTAATCATATGATTTTACTACTTGTCCACTCTCGTCTGTCACTACAGTTACATCTCCATGAGCATCAAATAAGTAGTAGTATTTATTATTCTTAGAATCGATTCTTCTGATATAACTTAGACCTATAGTATATCTACTTAATAACTCATTACCTTTTTCTTCCATTATAACATTATCTCCGCTATAGTGGAATGATGTTGTTCCATTTAATTGGCTATTTGTGATGCCTGTTACGGTTTTTGATTTCCTTAAACCTTGTGGGTAATAGGTGTATGTTGCTGTTATATTATTGATCTTATCTTGGAAATCTATTAGTTGATTTAGGTTATTGTAACCATAGGATTTTATTGAAGCTCCGTTTACTATTTCATCAATAAGATTTCCGTTATTATCATAATGATATTCCGTTACTTTTATTTTAGGCTGGTTATTTTGTGATTCTTCTGGTTCTGATTTTTCATCAGATTTTGGTTCTTCAATGTTTAGTGTAATCGATGAATCTGTTGTTGCTTTAATTGTTTCAAGTTGTTCTAACGCCTTGGCTTTATTTGTATTTCTTACAATTACCTCTTCAAGATTATTCTTTTTTTCATTTGAGTCAATATTGTTAGAGTTAAGTTTTATCCCTTGAGATGTTGTTGTTTGTGAGTTCTCCAGTAGAATGTCATCATCTTGTTCACTTTTAAACGTATATCCCATCAATACATCTACTTCTTTTGTTGCTTTTAATTTTCCAAGTGTAGCTGTAAAGAGTAGTTTTCTAATAATCGGTCTCTTAATCTCTATATTGCTTATTTGGGTAGTAATTTCATTTTTTGTCTTTGTAAGTGATTGGCTTATCACGTATTCACAAATAACTTTTTGTCCAATATTGTTATCAAGTAAAAATTGGTTTCCTCCTTGTACTTCCCATACTGTCTTCGCTAATACTTCTTCTGGTACTGCTTCACCATTATTAGAAAAACCTTCTACTTTCAATATTATTTGGTCCGTTTTATAATAATACTCTTTATCTGTGGTTATAGAAATTTCAGCTGTTTTTACCTCATTATTATATTCTTTTGTTATATTTATACTATCTTTAAATGATTCTAACTCTACTGTTATTATCATATCTTCTTTAGGATTCCAATCATCCCAAGCTTTTTCACTCATGGTAATTTCAACTTCTCCAGTACCGAATTTTAAAAATTGGACCCCTGAGATATTGCTATTACATTTTAATGAATTCAAAATGTTTTCTTTTAATTCAGACCCATCATTATAATATAGGGCTATTGATAATAGTATCTTTTCTCCTTTTCTAAATTGTGTCTTTGATGCTTCTACATTGATTTTTTCTATCATTCTATTTTTTGTTAATATTTCTTTATCATTAATTCCATTTAAATTTGCGGTTATCACCATTTTGTCAATAGTAATCATATCTTGATCAGTCTTATCGTCATTAACAATCCAAGCATTCCACGATTCTTCTGTCATACTTATCTCAACTGTTCCATTAGCTTTCTTATTAATAGTAACACCTCGCATGTTACTGCTCCATTCTGCTGTGTTCAGTTTGCTAATTTCTACTGATGAACCATCGTTATATAACCCACTCAATGTTAGTACTATTGTCTCACCTTTATCGAACTCAGTATCTAATGTTATTATAAGGATACTTTCTACTATTCTGTTTTTTGTTAGTATTACACAATTTTCTAGTTGATCAATTTGAGCAGTTATTATCATATTGTCATTAACAATCCAATTATTCCATGCATCCTCAGTCATACTTAACTCAACTGTTCCATCATCTTTCTTATTGAAAGTAACACCTTGAATACTACTATTCCATTCTGCGGTATTCAACTTATCTATTTCTACTGATGAACCATCGTTATATGATCCGCTCAAGGATAGTTTTACTATATCACCTTTATCAAACTTATTATCCACTGCTGTTATAAGGATACTTTGCACTTTTCTATTTTTTGTTAATCTTATACTATTCTCAATTTCACCTATCTTTGCTGTTATTATCATATCCTGATTGGCATCCCAAGTGTTCCATGTTTCCTCGCTCATGATAACTTCAACTGTTCCGCCGCTAGTATTTGTAAATTGCACTCCTGCAATATTACTTATACATTCTACTGTATTAAGAATGCTCTCTTCTAACATTGCACGATCATTATAATATCCTGTTATTGTAAGTTCAATATTTTCACCTTTGTTGATTAATGTCTTTGATGCTTCTACATTAATTGTTTCTACTACTCTATTCTTTGTTAATGCTACATTGTCTTGAATTTCACTTAGATTTGCTGTTATTATCATGTTGTCATTAACAATCCAATTATTCCATGCATCCTCAGTCATACTTAACTCAACTGTTCCATCATCTTTCTTATTGAAAGTAACACCTTGAATACTACTATTCCATTCTGTGGTATTCAACTTAGCTGTTTCTACTGCTGACCCATCGTTATATAATCCGCTCAATGATAGTTTTACTATATCACCTTTATCAAACTTATTATCCACTGCTGTTATAAGGATACTTTGCACTTTTTTATTTTTTGTTAATCTTATACTATTCTCAATTTCACCTATCTTTGCTGTTATTATCATATCCTGATTGGCATCCCAAGTGTTCCATGTTTCCTCGCTCATGATAACTTCAACTTTTGCGTCAACGGTCTTATTGAAAGTAACTCCTTGGATACTGCTACTCCATATTGCTGTATTGAGAATAATTTCTTCTAATACTGCATCGTTTGTAGATTTTCCTGATATACTGATTGTAACCTTCTCATTCTTATCAAATAGATTATCCTCAGCGGAAAGATCAATTGACTTAACTTGCTTGACTTTAATTACAATACTTACTCTTCTTCCTATCCATTCTGCTGTAATTATTGCTTGATTTCCGTTATCTACTATAGAATCCTTTATATTTATTGTTATACTTTTTCCTTCTTTAGTTGCTAGTTGAACATCATTTGATTCTGTGCTCCAAATTGCTTTTGAAAGCATTTCATCAGTTAAAGTATTTTTAATATATGCTCCTTCTTGCCCCTGATCCTCAACAATGACATTACCACTCAATGTGAGTATAAAAGAATTACTTCCTGGAGTTAATTCATTACTCTGAACTATATTCAAATCACTTACATATTCTACCTCATTTTTTGTATCAAGCTTGTTTGTATAATCATAAACATATGTTTCTTTACTTAACAATGTTCCACTTAAGTATTTAAATTTATTCAGTATATTACTATTTCCATCATACCCGTATTGTTCTTTTAGCCCTTCTGGATAAACAACATTATCTACTCTATTTAACTCATCATATTGGTATTTTGTAGTTCCTATCTCTATATCTTTTCCACTTTCTATTTCTTCTGTTTTATTTCCATTTTTGTCGTAATGATATTCATAGGATTTGAACTTTTCTTGTTCTTTATACTGATATTGGAAAATAATCTGCCCAAGATTATTATAAATATACTCTTCTTTGGTTCCGTTATCGTTAATCTTCCACTGGATTTTACCATCAGCATAATATTTATATTCCGTTATAGGCATACCTTCAACTTTAACAAATTTAGCTTGATTTCTGTAATTATATCCTTCATAGCTAGTTACTGTACCACTCTGATCTACGATATTCTTGGTATTTCCATTATTATCATATGTGTATGATATTGTCTTTCCACCTTCTGTTTTGCTCTTTATTGACCCATTTTTGAAATACTCTATGGTTGTAGTATCACCATTCTGTGTTATAATCTTTTTATCATAATCCTTTGAAGGTGAATCATCATGAGAGTAATCAATAGTTATATCTTCTCCATTTTGCCCCTCATGTTTCTCCTGTAATACCCTTGCTCTATTATCATAAATAAAACTTGTCTTACTTCCTCCTTTATCCCATTTGTACATAACCTGTCCAAGATTGTTGTATGCTAAATATTCACTTTTATTTAAACTGTTTGTCTCTTTTATTACTCTACCAAGCTCATCATATTCTTTTGTAATAACACTTCCTCCATCAGTAGTCATTTTAGTAAGATTATCAGCTTTATCATATTCATATACAGTTGCTCCCTCGTTTGCAGCAATAACTCTCTCTAGTCTTCCAAAGTCATCATATCTGTAATTTGTTACATATCCTTTTGGTTCTGTAACTCGAACATTTTGATTAAGTTTATTAAATTCATATATTGTTTCGTTATACACTGAATCATTATTAGCATAAGGATATACTCTAGTCTTAATTAAATTACCTGTTATGTCATAATATTCAGTCTTTTCCTTTGTAGTATTTAAATAATATTCTTTAGTATTTGTATCATCATAGTATATTACCATATCATAATTTCCATCTGAATACTTAGTCTTTACTGTTCTGCCTAAAAAATCATACTCAAAAGAAGTTACATTTCCTATTGCATCTGTAATATTATCAACTTCTCCATGGGAATTATATACTATTGTCTCTATTGTATCCCACTCTTCATTTGAATCAACTTTTTCACCAGTTTTCAAATTTACTCCTGATGAATCTTTTACAATCTTTTCTTTAGTTTTAATCTTTCTTCCTATAGAATCATAGATTGTCCTTGTGGTATACCCATTCTCTCCAATATGTGTTACTTCATTTCCATTATCATTAAATTGTATAATACTCGTAGTCCCTGCTGTTTCATTCTCAACTTTTGTTGTCCTACCAAGCTTGTCATATTCATATTTATAAGTTATTTTATTATTTGTTGTCTCACTTCTTAATGCCCCGGTGTTTAGATAATAATCATAGTCTTTTATAGTTGATGCAGATTCAAGCTGTTTATTGCTATTGTATCTTGTAAACTTAACAGTTTTTCTGGTAGGATATGCTCCTTTAAATTGATTTCCATACTCAAATATTACTTCTGTGGTTTTACCATTATCTAATCTAACCATTTCACTCTTTAAGTTATTTTTTGCATGTCCTGTGTCATAATACTTATATTCTTTAATATATTTTTCTTTCTTTGTGCCACCATGATCTATATACTCAGAAATCTGATTAACATTCCCATTAGATTCATTTATTACATTATTTAAAATGTGTTTTTTATTGGTACTTATCTCTGTTATACTTTTTTTAAGAATGTGATGCTTCTGATTATATTCAAATGATGTTTTTAATCCTCTCTCATTAATTGCCTCAATAAGATCTCCATACTTATCATATTTTGTTTCTGTTTCTATTTTCCTTGCTTCTTGTCCACTTGAATTATAATAAATAATTGTTTTCTTCTTAGGTTGTTTAAGATCATCATATTCTGTTTTTTCTTTACTCTTTATAACTGAACCGCTTTTTAATATCATTTCATCTATTAAATGCTTATTAGTAAATGTATATTCTTTAGAAACATTTTTGCTATTTACAACTGTAGTTTTATACTTGAAACTATCTGGTAAATTATTAGGATCATAATACTCTCCATATCCTGTATAGTTTCCTGAATATCTGTAAGTGATAATATTATGCTGTTTATTGTCTGATGTTTGCTCTCTTCTTGATTTTACTCTATAGTATTCTTTTTTTCCTAGATTTCCATTATTCCCTTCAGTTTTTTCATATTCATAGAGAGTCTTTCCACCAGTACTTTCATATGTTATATCTTTTACATATGCGTATTTAATATTTATTGAAGGGTATCTACTTAACAAACTCTCCTTAACATTATGCACATAATAATCTAAAGTTGTTTTCCTATTCTCTTGATCAACTATGCATACAAGCTTGTAATCCATATTAAGAGAATCTATTGGCTCAAGCACATAACTTATTCTACCATAATCAGGGAACTCCACCCTTACTTCTTTTGCTCCTGATACACTGCTATAACTTGTTGGTTGATCATACTTTATTCTTATAACTCTATTTAGGGTATCAACTATTTGTGTTTCATTATTGGTATGGGTGAATTTTATAACATTCCCATACCTATCTTTTATACCTATTAACTTACCTTCTTCATCAAAATATTCCTTATCACCATCTTTATATTGCAAAACATATTTTGATATCTTACTTCCATTCTGAAAACTTCCCTGATCTCTATTGATTGACATATCAAGCTTGTCATATTTCTTTAAATGACTTCCCCCCTGGCTGAAATCAATCATAAATGTTTGTCCATTTCCTAGATACAGAATTTTATTATCTTTATCAATCTCTATAGATGAAAAATTAAAGCTCCATCCAAGTCCTAATTTGTTAGTTTTTTCTAGATGTGTTTCATCTATGGTATACTCCTTATTACCATAATTGCCGTCTTCATAAGATACTATATCACCGTCAATTCCTGAATCAGTAACATCCACTGTTTCGCAATCATAAGAAATATCTTTATGAAATATATGGTCTTTACCATAAAGACGTATAATCTCTGTTGTGCTAGAACCTTTTCTATACATTTTTTTTGTATCATATGCCACGACATCTATGTCATAAGAATCAAGGTCATGATCACATTCACTTTCTACTTTAGTAACGTCATTATAATGTTTATAATAACTCTCAGTTTTTTTAATTAATTTATAGAATGATCCATTATACCTGAACCCATTATTTAAAAAATTATTAGCCTGTTGTCTTGTTTCAAAGAATTCTCTTCCACTTTTATACTCAAATATTTTTCCATCAGCCTCTATGTATTTTATATAGTCTACATAATAATCAGTATCTGGATAATATTCTACTTTTGTCTTTATATCTTTGTTATTTGCTAGATCTGATCTATAATTTATTCCAATAGATACATCTAACCCATTTTTTCCCGGTAATGCTCCACTATTAAATTCTAAGTTCAAACCACCTGTTGATAATGAAATTGACTCATTATCACTATTTATTGATTGAATAGGTGCATATACTAAGTTTGATTCATGCTTTTCATCTTCTTGAGCTCCAAGATTAGGACTCAGAATATTTAAGATTTTACTCGGCTTAGTTTCATTAACATTACACCAATTATATAGCTTGTCCACATCAATCATATTATGATCAGTTATTATTTCAAGTGCTAAAAACTCATAATCACTAAGGGTATTCTTTAATACACGAAGTTTATAATCGTTCTTTCCCTCCATATCAATAAAATCATCTATTGTTCCCCCTAGCTTTTCAGCAACATCAAAAGCAGTACTGATTTTCTTAACATCTATTCCTTCTATGATATACTGTTTGGCTTCTTCTTTTAATTTGTCACTTCTAGCGCTATTTCTGATGTAATCTAACATCCTATAACTATCCCTAATAACTCTACTCTTCACTAACTTACCGCTTTTCACTATTAACTTGGATTCATCTGAAGTATATCCTAAACTCCCCATGAATCCATTCAACTCTATTGTTTCATCAATATTTAGCCCCATATCGTTTCCTTGAATAAGCTGATTTTCGCTTACTCCAAAGTTAATCTTAATATTATTTTTATCTTCCTCAGTTAATTGATCATAGCCCCTATCAAATTTGCTATTTATTGCTCCTTTAACTTTTACAATCCCAAAATCTATTTTGCCTAAATTTATATTAAACAAAATATTTAGAATCATAATGATACTTAAAAATACAGATATTTTTCTCTTCATAGATATCCCCTCCCTTTTATCTATTATGCACTTTTTTACTTAAATTACAATATTTACCATTAAAATAATTTAATTCTTGGTTTTTATTTTACATGTTTACTGTAACTATAGATAATTGTTTAATCAAAGAATAAAAAAAGGCGCGTTTTACGCGCGCTTTAATACTTTTTATAATAAATGTTTTGCTATATTAGAAGTGGAATCAATTTTCCCTTTAATCATAGGTTTCTTACAACTCATTATCGTTGTTATCCCTGAACTGACCACTTTACAACCTTATCTTTATTACTCTTTAACATAGTTTTCCATCTCCTTTTCTTAAATATATACATACTTCATTAAAAAATTCTACAATTCTATATAATTCACTTTCTTTATTACCTTTTCTCCATACTTCCTTATACTCATTCAACCATGATTCAAATAAAGTTGCAAGTTCAATATTGTCATGTATGAACTCATCTACCTTCTCATTGTAATCCCACTCTTTAACATATAAATATAATGAATTTAATAATCCAACAGCTCTAGCGCTCAATATAAAACTTCTTATATCATCTTTAGATTTAGCAATATTGTATAGTTTCTCTATGAACTTCTCTTCAATCTCACGTGCTGTATAATAACTGGTCTTTAGCTGTTCTTCTGATTTATTGAGCATATACTTCTCAATAAGTTCTGAACGTTCAATCAAAAGAGTAGTTTTCTTCTTTTTATTTTCAAGCCACCATACTATCTCCATGAATGATATATACTGTTGCTTTCCAAGCTCTCTCATAAGGGAAACAATCTCTCTATCTCCGAATTCACTCATTGATATTTGTTCTTCTAATATTTCAGAATTACTATCCCTATTCCAGCTCAATACAGCACTTAATATCATTCCAGGCTTAGATGCTACATATGCATTAACATGTCCATAATCGCCCCAATCAGTACATAGTACACCTTCTGCACCAAATTCCTTACCGTATGATACCATCTTCTCAATATTACTAAATGACCCTTCAATATCATTCATGAACCTATCCCATCCCCATACAGCAGGACATGTATAAAATCTTCGTCCACTTTCACTTAGAGTCTTAGTTGAATTATTTGTTGCCTCAGGACTATAATTCCAATTTAAACAAATTACATCTTGGTTAATTTCATCCAGCAATTCTGGATAGTTGAGTATTATATCTCCCCAGAACATAGGAGTTTTCCCATTTTTCTTAACTATTTGTATAAGCTTATTGAGAAATTCTAAATATCCCCTTCCTTTACCAACCTTTTCAACATAATCTTTACTTCTTCCTTTTCCCAGATCAAAGGTCTCATCACAGCATATATTGAACTTATCACTTGAGAATAGGGGTAAGTAATCCTCTATCATACCTTCTATCACCTTTATGCTCTCTTCATTACTTATATCTATGGTATGGTGCCCCATTCTATCTACCCAGGAAAAAGGCTTTCCTTTACTATTTTCTAATTCACATAAGTGTCCATAACTCTCTGAACTTAGAAGATGATAAAGATGCCCAAAGGTAGCTATCGATGGGACAAGTTCTATGTTATTCTCAATACAGTACTGATCCAATTCAAGTATTTCCTCAGGAGTAATAGTATCCTTATTTGCCCATACCTCTTCATGCCCTCTAAAAGGAAATACATGTTCAACATATAATTGAAAATGGTTTATTTTATATTTTGCAAGATTATCTACTATTCTCTTTAAAGTCTCAAGAGTAGGTACTTTACCACGAGTAATATCATGATAAAACCCCCTAACCTTAAATTCAGGATAATCAATAATCTCAGTACAAGTTAATCTTCCTTCTCCACTCTCAAGAATCTGCTTTAATGTTTGAATCCCATAAAATACTCCTTTCGAATTTGCTCCTATTAGTGTAATTTTATCTTCATTAATTTCAATACAGTATGCCTCTTCTTTATTGTCTATATTCTCAAAGGACTCATAATTATTTTCTATTTTGATTCTTATATCTCCATTAGCCCTATTTGGTAATGATTTTGTTATTGTACACTCAATCCCTAATTCTCTAAAACTATCTCTAAGAATTTTAGTCGAACTGAACTCCTTATTTCCACAACTAGTGTCAAGTTCAATCTTCATATTACCCTTTAATAAAAATGTCCCTTTTGTTTGTTTCACACTCTTTGGTTTAGGTAAAACATTCATATACATCACCCTATTCCTCTTTAATTATCTTCATATTTCTTTCTAATATCTTTCTTCCTCTCCATGCAAAAGCTCTTTTCCCATATATCTTCTTAAACTTCTTATTTGAAAGTTCCCTTATCTCCTGTACAGTAATTTTTTTTATTAAATCATTACTGAATTCCTCGATATGTGTTTCTTCAATATTTTTATTATGATGGCATACCTCTTGGCATATGTCACATCCAAATATACTTTCACTTTTTTTAAGTATATTCTTTTCTTCCCATGTTAGTTCTTCTTTCTTCTGAGTTATATAAGATTTGCATTTTAATGGGTTTATATCATAATCCCCTTTTATAGCTTCACCTGGACAAGCCTTCACGCATCTCATACATCTTATACAACTGCTATTTTCACTGGATCTACTGTATTCCTTCAATTCTTTATTTATAAGCATATACCCAATTAAAATATAGGAACCATACTTGTCATTTATAATATGTCCATTAATCCCCCAAAAACCTAGTCCAGCTTTATATGCAAGATACCTATCAACCAGAGGTCCTGAATCAGTAAAACTTATATATTTAAAGTCTTCTACTACCTCTCCAATTTTATCTCCCAAAAGATTCATGATATCATTTATTACGAAATGATAATCTACTCCATGTGTGTATTTTGCTAAATTAGTATCTGCAGTATTTTTTTTATAATAAGGGAACAAACATACAATAATTGACTTGCAATCCTCCATAGTAAGTCTTGGGTTTATTCGTTTTTCAATATCTTGCTCTTCAAAGCCAGTGAATTCGCCCTTTTCTTTTCTCCCCATGAGTATTTCTCTTAATTCTTCAAATTGCTCACATTTTATAACACCATATTGAGAAATATTGAGCTCATAAACTGATTTTTTTAGAATTTCATCTATAGTTAAATTATTCTTCATTTTTCTTCACTCTCATTCATATTCAATTACTACTTATATTCTATATTATACCTTATTTATTGTAAAATATAGGTGTATTTTTGTATCTTACTTTTGTATTATTTACACTAAAACTAAAAACCGTACTGATTTCCTTCAATACGGTTTTTATTAATAAATACCTACTCTTTAATATGAACTTATTTTACTGTCACTAAACATATATCACCTTTATTTAGTTGTTTACCCTTTAGTGATAACTCCTTACATATTCATTAACATTTTTTGTTTTTATGCAGTAACTTTAATTATGATTTTGCAGTTATCTTAACTCTCTTTTACTAATATGTGTTTCTAAATCATCTAATCTAGTTGGAATTGGTAATCTACTTTCATTATTAATTAAGCTTAGTACTATTTGTGTAGAAGTTTCTAAATCAATATAATTTCCGCATGATATAAATATAGGCTTTACATCTTTTCTTGTTCTAAGAGTTCTACCATATACTTCTGAATTTATTATAATATCAGTATATGAACCTTTTTCATTTTGGGGCATATTAAAGTCCATTCCATCAACTCTCAAATAACTTTTTGCAACTCCTATAGTTGGCTTGTTTAAGAAAAATGATGCATGAGTAGCTATTCCCATATGATTATAATGTAAATATCCATTACCATCAAAGATAAATATATCAGGCTCTACTATTAATTTTTTTGAAGCTTCAATAACTAGAGGTAATTCCCTAAATGCTAAAAATCCAGGTATATATGGTACTTTTATCTCCCCTACACTATTAACTTTTTCAACTACCTCTTTGGTGTTATAGTCAATAACAACTATGCAACATACTCCATACTGCTTATTTCCATCTTCCCAATAAGCTAAGTCCACGCCTGCTACTAATCTAATACTATTTTCACTAAAAGTATTTATTAACATTATTTTTTTCTTTAACTGGTTTTGTATCTCAATAAAATCTAATTCCTCATAAATATTAAAATTATGAACTTCTTTTATTTCCATATTACTCACCTCCTATAGTTCTTTTATACCGCTCTTCTTGAATATTTCTCATCTTTATATTATCTTCAGTAGGTTTTGATTTTTCTTCAATTAATTTTCCTTTGTTGTTCCATTTCTTAAAAGTTAAGCATACCCCGTACGCATGCCTAGCTTGTGATTTTAACATACCATTTGCATACCAAATTTTCTCATACCCATAAATTCTTCCTCTTTGCATATACTGAATACTTTTTACTTTTCCATCATCATAAAACTCTATAAAATCTCCATGCGAAAAACCATTTTTATAATAGCAGTAATATGCTAAGTTTCCATTTGGATAAGTTTCATAGCTTAATCCAGTAAATGGATTATCTCCATCCTCTTCTGGCTTATCTAGAATTCTATCGCTACATCTTTTATTACCTTTTTACCTACTACTTTCGTAGATTTTAAAAACTTTTTTGTTTTGCTTACTTTTTTTACAGTATCATACGCTTTGTCTGCTGCTTTTAGCGCACGTCCTCCACCTGTTGCAACTGGTACGATTGCACATATTTCATCCATTCCCAATGCTGACCAGTTTTTCCAGTCAGTTGGATCCTTTACTATATCCACAACATCCAATACTATAAATCCTATATCTGCTATTATATCTATAAAATGCCCTGTTGGATCATAGTATGTTATTGGATTATTGTGGCAATACGTATACAAATTCAAGCTCAATGGATTGTTAATATCCCCTGTATAGGTATCTTCACTTAGGAATCGTGCTATATTTGGGTCGTACATTCTTGCCATGCAGTAATAGGTATCAGTTTGTTCGTCGTATTGGTTTCTTTCTTCTACTTTTTTACTGTTTGCAGTTTTGATTGTGTTTAATAATCTGTTCTGCTTGTTGTAATTGTAGGTTGTTTGTGTTGTTTCACCTTGATATGCTATGCTTTCTGTTTTTCGGTTTCCTGCTTTATCGTAAGTGTATTCTGTTGTTCTGTTTTCTACTAGTGTTGTATTTTCTTTTACTGTTTTTAGTCTGTTAAGCTTGTCGTAAGTATATTGCGTTGTTCCTTTGTTGTCTGTTTTCTTTATTTGATTTTTTGCTTTATCGTACTCATATGAGTAGCTGTCTATTATACTTCCGTCGGCTTTTTTATTTATTAGGGTTTTAAGAAGGTTATTCTTGTAATAAGTGTATTCTTCTTTTGATCCATCTGGATATTTTATTGTGCTTCTTGCTCCGTTGTTATAGTAGGTATATTCTGTTGTTTTGTTATCTACTGTTACTTTTGTAAGTCTTCCTGCTTTGTCATATACTTTTAATGTTTTATTTCCTTTTGGATCAGTTGCTTCTTCTCCCCAATGCCCCTTTTCAACGTTTTCTATTATATCATATTGGAAGGTTGTTGTTACTATATGAGGCACTGTTTTAGAGGTTACTCTGTTTAATTCATCCCTTTAGTTTCTTCAATAAAAAAGAACCTAGCACAATAATTCAATGTGAATTGTATGCTAGACTCTAAAGTTGAATAAGTATTTCTCCCAGTGATTCTACAACTAAAGTCTTATTAATTTTTTAAACTTTTAACTACCTCAATAGGTAGCCCTGTTTTAAGTGCTATTGTTTCATCATCCAATAGTCCTATTAAATTTCTAGCAATAGCTATTTTTTCTTCTTTTCTTCCTTTTTCTTCAGCACTTTTTTCCCTAGTTAACTGATCCATAATTTCTGCCTGTCTTGCTTCATATGCCATTCTTGCCTCTTTACTTTTACTTACTCTTTGCAGAATTTCATAAGCTGCTTTAATATTTTCATTTTTTTTAGCTAACATTTCCATTCCCTCCTTTGACTTTGCATCTATAAATTCTAGCCAATCTAAAATAGGGTCATCTGTATCTTTTAAACTCTTTACTTTCGTAAGCTTTGGTAACTCTAAAAAATGAATTTCTAAAACATCTGTTAACTTATATCCAGTTTCATCCTCTAAAATATGAAATCTCGTGTGTATTTTATCTATTGGTATTCGCTCAAAATCAACAATGTTTATAGTTATACACTTTTTCAATTTATCATAAGTATCCCCTGGACTTATTTGACTGTTATACATCTTTGACCAATAGAATAATGTCCTCTCTGCCATATACTCCGTAGGAAATATTTGTATTTCTATGTCTATATGTTCATTATTTTTAGTTTTTACTCTTATATCTAAGATTCCTTTTTTATCCTCTTTGAACTCTCTTAATAACTCTGTATTCAAAAATTCTATTTCTTCAAATTCTTCTTGTGGTAATCTTAATGCTGCACTTAAAAATGCAATTAACACATTTTTATTCTTTTCATCTCCAAAGATTAACTTAAATACAAAATCTACTTTAGGGGACATTATAAAATCATCATCAATTCCATTACTATCTATATTAAATTTATCATTTTTATTCATAATTCTTTATTCACTCCCCTTTATTTAATCTCTACTATATAGAATTTATCCACAAAAACAAATCTCTATTCATTACAAATCTTTTTGCTTTGTTACTTTTATTATATCATATAAAGCTATTCATATTATCTTGTTTAATCAATATTGAATGGTGAATTGAGAACTTCAATCTGTACCAGAAATCTTAATCCTATTAAACCTTTCATTACCTTAATTTATTTTATATTCTCTTTAAAAACTCTAAAGTCATTGCCTACCGGCTGAAAATTTTTCTTTGCTTTTTGTTTATTACCTTATTTTATTGTAAATTTTACTGACTACTGGCTCTAAAAAGCTATCGCTTTTAAACCTTTAAACCGCTTCGCTCTAAGACCTAAATCTCGCTTTAAACCTCTTAATAAACATCTGCTTCTATTTAAACAGAAAATATCGATACCTCTGTTGTATCGATATTTCTGTTATAACTATATTTTCTTTAATCTACAGAAAAGTGAATAAGGCTGTAGAGTTTTATTAAGTATTTTTTAATCTCATGAACTTATAATAACTTTTTTATTTTCTCTGCCACTTTCTTTCTTAGTCCTTTACTGAGTAATTATTTATTACAAAACAATTTCCATTCACAATTTGTTAATAATCCCCAAGAATCTTGACAAATATAGGTTTGCCTGAATGAGTTTGCTATTAATAGATTATGCGGTTTCATCATCCACTATCTTAAACACTTGATTGCTTTTTATACCATATCCATAAATTTGACACCATGTAATATCATTACAATCAAACTCTTCATCTTCAAATTCAAATTCATCCGAATACTCATAAATAACACATATATTAAATATTTTGTCATTCATTATAGAAACATATTTTGTTAATATTTCTTCTTCCTCTATAACAGATGCTGCAGGATAATATTTTAAATCATAAACAATAATATCCTTTCTACATTCTGCACACTTAGCAAGAACAGTTGGGTCATTATCCATAAACACCTCAAATTCTTCATTTCCACAAGTACATTTAACTTCATAACATAATGTAAAATTATCAAAATTATAATTGAGAAATTTATTCTCATTAGGTAATTTACGTACATATTCTTTAATATGCGATGGTCTTGGGTATAACATAAAATAATCTCCTTTTCTACTTTTTCAATACATATTCAGGGTATTGAAATACAAGTGATGTGTATGCATCAGTGTCAGCTTCACACATTGAATTAAATGCATCTAACTCTCTATTTAATTCTCTAGTATTATTTAATTCATAATTAGATACATAATTAGTATTATATCTTTTACCATTTATTACATATGAAGCATCTGGTTTCCTTCTTGATACTGTATCACCATTAACATCACGTTGAATTCTATTTTTCCTAATTGATATTGCTCCTTGACTTTCAGCCCAATCCAATTCATTCTCTATAGCATTATTGTGTCTCACATTGTTTCTTCCATGCTCTTTCCCCCATTTTATCCTACTTCCATTTGGAAGAAAATTATCACCTTCACCCTTCCCCTTAGAAGCAAAAAGTTGTAAATTTATATTAATAAAATTATCACTTCTAACAGTATCATCAACACTAACATTCCTAACTTTTAAATCCCTACCACCTGGCAACTTAATATGTCCGCTTTCATCAGCCATAAAGTTTTTTGCATGGTAAAGAGCATTGTCATATTGATTTTTTAAACCTGTAGCAAATTTACTTTGACTAATTTCACCAACAAAATCATTAACTTGTTTTATTGCCTTTTTTCCTGCTCTACTGTTTATAATTTTGTTTGCTCCACGTTCAAGTCCTTTACCTATTCCTAATCCTGCTACTTCTCCTGCTGCCCTTCTTCCTGCTCCTTCTATTCCTGCATTAAGTACTTCTTTTGTAGCTACATTTCCTTTTGTAGCTTTTTGGTGTACTGAATTTGCTGTTGAGTATATTGCACCCTCTATTGCTGCATCTTTTATTACCTTTTTACCTACTACTTTCGTAGATTTCAAAAACTTTTTTGTTTTGCTTACTTTTTTTACAGTATCATACGCTTTGTCTGCTGCTTTTACCGCACGTCCTCCACCTGTTGCAACTGGCACGATTGCACATATTGCATCTGCTCCTAATGCTGCCCAGTTTTTCCAGTCAGTCGGATCCTTTACTATATCTACAACATCCCATACTATAAATCCTATATCTGCTATTATATCTATAAAATGTCCTGTTGGATCATAGTATGTTATTGGATTATTGTGGCAATACGTATACAAATTCAAACTCAATGGATCGTTAATATCTCCTGTATATGTATCTTCACTTAGGAATCGTGATATATTTGGGTCATACATTCTTGCCATGCAGTAGCTTTTACGCTTCGCTTAATTGTGAATTGTGAGTTGAGAATTGTGAATGCAGTTTATTTCTGTCCCAGAAATCTTAATCCTATTAAACCCTTAATTATCTCAATTTATTTTATATTCTCTTTAAAAACTCTAAAGTCCTTGCCTCTCGGCTGAAAATTTTTCTTTGCTTTTTATTTATCACTTTATTTTGTTGTAAATTTTACTGACTACTCGTTCTAAAAAGCTACCGCTTTTAAATCTTTAAACCTCTTCGTTCTAAGACCTAAATCTCGCTTTTGAACTATATAACCATTGATTTACTAGAATAATTTCTTTTAATAAACTTAATTTATGAACAACCTACTGGGGTGTAAATTCTTCTAAATGGATAATTTTACACCCCAGACATTATTCCAGAAAAAGGATGACTTAAGGAATTCATTTTCTGGTTGCTATGCTATTCATATCTCTCAACTTCTAGATTATATACTTTTACTTTTAATTTATCTCTCATATCTTCCATCCACCAATAGGATTCATCAGTATAATAAATTGTATTAGCCCAGTATTCCTCATCTTCATGAAATACTATATAGTTATAGTCATCATTTTTTATTATCTGCCCACTCCACTGTGAATTTATCCTATCAATTGCTTCTTCATGACTAATGTTAAATAATTCAATCATCTTATCGGCTATCTCACAGCAAAATTCATAACCTTTTTTATCAACTTCAAATTTGAAATTTATCAATAAATTCCTCTCCTATCTTTTCATAAATTTATTTAACAAATCAACTCCAGCTTTTGTATTGAACGCAGTTTGTTGACCTTTTGCAATTGGTTTATGTCCATACTTTAAATATTCTTTTGAGTTCATTAACATTGGTCCTGAAACATAATCATAACTATTAGCCATTCCAGTTCTACTATTAGTAACAAACTCTATCCAGTCGCTGTTTCCATAACTGAATAATTTACCATTTAATGCGTCAAATTCACTCTTTGGTATATTAAATTCTACTATAGAACCATTTCCTCTATGTCTCATATCAATCCACTTTTTGGCTTGTTGAATATCTGTAGTGGTATAAAACCCTCGCCCAAAGTCCATATTTCTTGTAGCATGATTTAAATCTACACCATTTTTTCTGATTGAATTTGCAGCATCAACTTTAGTACCATGGTATAGGTTAACAAGTTCATCAGCCTTCCCCTTAGAAGAATGTAACTGTAAATTTATATTAATAAAATTATCACTTCTAACAGTATCATCAAAACTAACATTCCTAACTTTTAAATCCCCACCACCTGGCAACTTAATATGTCCGCTTTCATCCGCTATAAAGTTTTTTGCATGGTAAAGAGCATTGTCATATTGATTTTTTAAACCTGTAGCAAATTTACTTTGACTAATTTCACCAACAAAATCATTAACTTGTTTTATTGCCTTTTTTCCTGCTCTACTGTTTATAATTTTGTTTGCTCCACGTTCAAGTCCTTTACCTATTCCTAATCCTGCTACTTCTCCTGCTGCCCTTCTTCCTGCTCCTTCTATTCCTGCATTAAGTACTTCTTTTGCATCTACATTTCCTTTTGTAGCTTTTTGGTGTACTGAATTTGCTGTTGAGTATATTGCACCCTCTATTGCTGCATCTTTTATTACCTTTTTACCTACTACTTTCGTAGATTTCAAAAACTTTTTTGTTTTGCTTACTTTTTTTACAGTATCATACGCTTTTACGCTTCGCTTAATTGAGAGTTGAGAATTGAGAATTGTGAATGCAGGTTATTTCTGTACCAGAAATCTAATCCTATTAAACCTTTCATTACCTCAATTTATTTTATATTCTCTTTAAAAACTCTAAAGTCCTTGCCTCCCGGCAAATTTTTTTCTACATTTGGGTTTATTTCAATCTTTTCTTAGTTAATATCAGATATATTGTACTCCTAAAGAGCTTCGCTCTAAGACCTAACCCTCGCTTAAAACTTCTTAATAAACATCTGCTTCTATTTAAACAGAAAATATCGATACCTCTGGTGTATCGATATTTCTATTATAACTATATTTTCTTTGATCTACGAATAAAGTGGATAAGGTGGTGGCGTTTTATTAAGTATTTTTTGATCTCATCATCTTCAAATGACTTTCTAATTTTCTATGCCACTCTTCCTTTTTGCCCTATATTAACTAATTATTTATTACAAAACAATTTTTGTTGAAAAATCGTTCCCCCCCAAAGTTTTAGTTAAATAAATACGACTGAACTTCCTATAATTCATTAAATTCTTCCTTATGAACTTTTGGATTATCAAGAATCAACCACATGTTTACTTCATCATATCCTATTACCCTAGCATCCACTAAATGATTAGGATATAAATTTTCGAGCATTGTACCCTCTCTACATTCATTGTAATTAGCAATTCCTAATGTTACCTCATCAACTGATATAATTACTCCTTGAGGATAAAAAACCTCAATATATCCATCAACGTTATCATTAATTTTATATCTGTTTTTAATTCCCTTCCACAATTCAGAGTAGGCTTCATTATTTCTATTCCATATTACTTCAAACTCTTCTTTGCTAATTATTGTTATACTATCTACTTTATCAACTGAAAATTCACCTTCTGTGAGCCAAAAATCATACTTATAATTTTTTCTATTAGATGATATAAATTCATTATTTATTTTTGAAATTTGTCTTAAGACGCAATCTTGGTCTACTTCTAAATAAGTCTCTTCTTTATATCCTTCAGAGCAATGTATATATTTACAATATTGCACTTATTTATCACCTCTATCATTTAAATGTTTTACCATGTCCTATTAATTTATCTGATATATCTAGTGGTTTGTCATTTAAAATAACATATACCCCATCTCTCCCTTTCTTAACTGGCAAAGTCGATACATCAATTTCAATATAATGCGATACTTTATTTATTTGTCTTGCATTATTATACAGAGTCATTGATAATTCTTCAGGACTCATTAAATTTGGTTGTACATCTGTTAAATATTGTCCATCTCCATATCTTGCATCTCTAGGTCTCTTAGCTTTTGTTGATGGATATATTTCATGTGAATCAAGGATTCCATTATAACCCTTTTTATCTGTATAGTGAAAAAGAGTACTTGGTGTTCTTTTAACAGATTCATATCCCCTTTTAGAAGCATGCAACTGTAAATTTATATTAATAAAATTATCACTTCTAACAGTATCATCAACACTAACATTCCTAACTTTTAAATCCCCACCACCTGGCAACTTAATATGTCCGCTTTCATCCGCTATAAAGTTTTTTGCATGGTAAAGAGCATTGTCATATTGATTTTTTAAACCTGTAGCAAATTTACTTTGACTAATTTCACCAACAAAATCATTAACTTGTTTTATTGCCTTTTTTCCTGCTCTACTGTTTATAATTTTGTTTGCTCCACGTTCAAGTCCTTTACCTATTCCTAATCCTGCTACTTCTCCTGCTGCCCTTCTTCCTGCTCCTTCTATTCCTGCATTAAGTACTTCTTTTGCATCTACATTTCCTTTTGTAGCTTTTTGGTGTACTGAATTTGCTGTTGAGTATATTGCACCCTCTATTGCTGCATCTTTTATTACCTTTTTACCTACTACTTTCGTAGATTTCAAAAACTTTTTTGTTTTGCTTACTTTTTTTACAGTATCATACGCTTTGTCTGCTGCTTTTACCGCACGTCCTCCACCTGTTGCAACTGGCACGATTGCACATATTGCATCTGCTCCTAATGCTGCCCAGTTTTTCCAGTCAGTCGGATCCTTTACTATATCTACAACATCCCATACTATAAATCCTATATCTGCTATTATATCTATAAAATGTCCTGTTGGATCATAGTATGTTATTGGATTATTGTGGCAATACGTATACAAATTCAAACTAAGTGGATCGTTAATATCCCCTGTATAAGTATCTTCACTTAGGAATCGTGCTATATTTGGGTCGTACATTCTTGCCATGCAGTAGTATGTGCCTGTTTCTTCGTCGTATTGGTATCCTGCGTATCTGTATGGGTTGTCAACGTTGCCTGTAGATTCTAGGATGTTTCCGAAGGCGTCGTAGTAGTATGATGATAGTATTTCACCTTCTGCATTTATTAGGGCTGTTACGTCTGCGTGTCCGTTGTACATGTAGTAGGCTGTTTGGCCTTCTATTTCTCTTGATATTAGGTTTATTCCGTAAACGTTTCTACCTATGGTATTTCCTTGTTGGTCTAGTTCTAGTACTACTTTGTCGTATTCGTAAAGGTATCTTCTTAGTTTTCCATCTACTTCTTTGGATACTCTTATACCTTCTCCATTGTAGGTATTTTTTACTATTGTTCCTTGTGATGTTTGTGTTTTTATTAGTCTGTTTAGTACATCAAAGGTATTTTTGTTTTCTTTTGTTTCTTTTTCTATTCCATTTTCAAAGATCTTTATTGTTTCTTTTAGTTGGTTACCGTTGTTATCAAAGGTGTAGTTTCTTTCTTCTACATTTTTACTGTTTGCAGTTTTGATTGTGTTTAATAATCTGTTCTGCTTGTTGTAATTGTAGGTTGTTTGTGTTGTTTCACCTTGATATGTTATGGTTTCTGTTTTTCGGTTTCCTGCTTTATCGTATGTGTATTCTGTTGTTCTGTTTTCTGCTAATGTTGTATTTTCTTTTACTGTTTTTAGTCTGTTAAGCTTGTCGTAAGTATATTGAGTTGTTCCTTTGTTGTCTGTTTTCTTTATTTGATTTTTTGCTTTATTGTACTCATATGAGTAGCTGTCTATTATACTTCCGTCTGCTTTTTTATTTATTAGGGTTTTAAGAAGATTATTCTTGTAATAAGTGTATTCTTCTTTTGATCCATCTGGGTATTTTATTGTGCTTCTTGCTCCGTTGTCATAGTAGGTATATTCTGTTGTTTTGTTATCTACTGTTACTTTTGCAAGTCTTCCTGCTTTGTCATATACCTTTAATGTTTTGTTTCCTTTTGGATCTGTTGATAGTTCTCCCCAATGCCCTTTTTCAACGTTTTCTATTATATCATATTGGAAGGTTGTTGTTCCTATATGAGGCACTGTTTTTGAGGTTACTCTGTTTAATTCATCATATACCCTTATTGTTGTACCTGTTTCATCTGTCATTGTAAGCTGATTACCATTATTGTCATATGTGTAGCTTATTTTTTTATCTTCTATTTCTGTTGATTTTAGGTTTCCATAAGCATCATATGTGTAAGTAGTAAGCTTACCACTTCTGTCTGTCTTTGTTTTTATTTTTCCATTTTCATAATAGGTATATTCTTCTGTTAATCCTTCTTGGTCTATTTTTTTCTTTGCTTTATTTCCTACATTGTACTCATATGTTGTTGTGTTACCTTCTCCATCTGTTTGTGTTAGAAGGTTTCCATTTAAATCATATGTGTAACTTGTAGTTTCACCTAAAGGATTTGTTACTTTTTGTAATTTGTTGAATTCGTCATACTGGAAGGTAGTTATATTTCCTTCTCCATCTGTTTTTGTTTTTATGTTACCTACTTCATCATATGTCTGAGTGCTTACATTTCCTTCTGGATCTGTTGTGCTCAGTAATCTGTTTAATTTATCGTAGGTATAGCTTGTTTCATTTCCTAGTGCATCATAAGATTTTATTTGTGCGTTATTATGATTGTACTCTAGTTTTTCAATTGTTTTGCCATTTGCATCTTTCTTTTCTATAAGCCTGTTTAATTGGTCATACACATTTGAATATTTATTTCCTCTCCAATCTGTCTGGTGAGTTAAATTGCCATTAAGGTCATATTCATTTTTTGTTGTATGCTCTATTTTTTCACCTTTTGTATTTGTAACTGTTGCCTTTTTAGCTATTAATTTATTGATTTCATCATAAACATTTTCAGTTACATTTCCATTTCCATCAGTTTGGAATCTCTTGTTTCCATTTTTATCATAGGCTGCTTTTACAGTTAACCCTTCACTTTCATTTTCTCTCTTAACTGAGGTACTTAAAATGTTTCCAAGGGAATCATAAGAATATAATTGAGCTATACCCATGCTGTCTATCTGGTATTTAAGGTTTCCTACTTCGTCATATTGGTACTGTATAATTTTCTCTGGGATTGTTTCATCTCCGTGGAATTTTACTTTTCTTACTTTGTTAATTTTATTGTACCAATACTCTGTTATGTTACCATTTCCATCTGTGCTAGTGAGTACATTTCCTATTAAGTCATAGGTATTTGATTGCAATACTTTTTCTTCTTTAGTAGATGCTTTTAATGCTGTTACCTTTGTTGTATTACCTGCACTATCTAAATAGTATTGTTTTACTGTTCCCTTTGCATCTATTTCCTTTATTTTTCTTCCTAAGGCATCGTATTCATATTTTATTGAATAGCTAAGTCCTTTGTCTCTGGATGCTGGGTCTAGTACACTTATTAGTTTGTCTGCACTATTGTATTTATATTCTGTTCTGTATCCTCTGTTTATTTTAGAAACTGCAGTATCTCCACTTCCTGCTTCATATCCTAATGAATCAAGTTCTTTAATAAGATTACCTTTTTCATCATATTTGCAAGCCTTACTTACTACTGTTTCCCACTTATTTGTCACAGGATTAAGATATACTTCGTTAACTACTATAATTCTATCCATAGAATCATATACGTACTCACTTCTATTCATCTCATCCAATGATTTATCTGGGTGATAATTTTTAGGGGTTACTTTTGCTATTAGTCTTCCTTTTGTGTCATAGTATTTTATAGTAACTCCATTATTTGGTGCTTTTACTTTTTCTACTAACCCTCTTTTGTTGTATGTGTATCTTGTTATATTTCCATTTGCATCTTTGTTTGTTAATATATTTCCTTCCCAGTTGTAAGTGTTTTCTGTACTTATTGTAACCTTTTCACCATATTCATTTAAGCCTGGATGACTTATGCTTGTTTGGTTGTCTAGATTATCATAAGTATAAGTAGTTGTTATACCATCTGGTGTTGTTACAGTTTTCATGTTCCCATTTTTATCATAAGTGAATTTAGTTATTAATTCTACTTTCTCACTATCATTTATTGGGTTTCCATGTATGTCTCTGCCTTCTACGTACTGAATTTTTTCTCTAGGTTTACCTAGTGGATTGTTTCTATACTCTATAATGTTCTTTTCTGTTTCTGAAGTATATACTACTTCTTTTATTATGTTTCCATCCTCATCATAAGTATATTCTTTTCTTCTTCCTTCATCATCATATACAGCTTTTACTTTCCCATTATTATAGTGATCATAGTGTACTGTGATGAAGCTTTCTGGCACTTCATTTTTATTTACTTTATTTTTACCTGTTTTTTCTTCTTTTATATTACCTGATTTGTCATATACATACCATGTATATGTATATTTTTGTGTTCCTCCTTCTTCTTCAAAAGGAATCCATTTTTCAGATACTCTATTTAATCCATCATACTTCAAATAAGTAATCTTTTTCTTTTGATCTTTTTGTAATTTAACCGTTCCATTTTCATTGTACTCTGTTTCAATAGTAGTATTATCTGCATTTGTTTGTGATATTAATCTTTGTGCATAATCAAATATATAAGTTGTTGTAGAATATTTTTGATCATCACTATATACTTTATGAGTTTTTTGTGTTCTTCCATTTGAAAGAATATCGTAAGTATACTCTTCAAGAAGAATGCTATCTGAACTATCACTTTCTTTAAAATATACCTTAGAAGGTCTGTTCATTACATCATACTCATATACATATACTGCTCCATTTGGCTTTGTTTCACTTTTCTTATTTCCGTATATATCATAAGTGAATGTGGTTGTGTTATTCTCTGGGTCTGTTATTGATTTTACATTACCATTATTGTAATATGTATATCTATATCCTTGGTCTCCTGTGTATGAATTTCCTTTTTCTAATGAGGAGTCATACTGATTTGGTTTTATCTCTTTAATTTTTCTTCCCATGGTGTCATATACATTTCTGGTAATATGGTTACTTTCAAAAATCCCCTTTGTAATTTGTCCATTGAGGTTATATTCATAATCAGATATATTACCAGCTGAAGATACTTCTCTTGTAAGCATTCCTATTTCATTGTATTCTCTTGTTGTAGTGTTTCCTTCTTCATCTGTTATTGTTGCAATGTTTCCGTACTTATCATAAGTATAGGTTGTAGTATTTCCTTCTGGGTCAGTTTCACTTTTTAAAAGCCCTTTAACGTTACATCCAGACTCACCATTACTATAGTATGAGTAAGTTGTTATTGCAAAATCATTTTCATCACTGTCTTTTGTATATTCATTTGATGGGTTCAAGGCTTGTACCGTTTTTAACAAGTCTACTTTTTCTGAATCATAAATATAGTGTGTGCTACGCCCAGTTTCATCTGTCTCCATGATTAAATTGTTTTTATCATCATATTTTTGAACTTTAACTGTAGAATCAGGATTTGTTATTTTTGTTATATTACCTTTGTTATCTCTCTCATATTTAGTAATACTTCCATTTCTATCAGTTACCTTTTCCTGCTCACCATATTTATTTATTCCATCTTTATCCTTTGTATATTCAACTTTTGTTTGTCTACCTTCGGCATCCTCTGAAAAAGTAATAAATTTTGAGCTGTCATACCACTTTGTAGTTTTTCTTCCATTCTTATCTGTTATTATTGTTTTTCCATTTGCATTATCGTAAGTGTACGTTTCAACATTTCCTAATGCATTTTCTGTACTCTTTACTTTATGCTGGTTTTCTCCTTGAGCATGATCATATTCTATTGATTTAATAGTGTTTGATTCATTATCCTTTATCTCATTTAAATATCCTTCACTATCATAAGAGTATCTTGTTACACTTCCCATTGGGTCAATAACTCTTAAAAGTTTATTTTGTTCATATTCATACTGCACTTTTCTACCTATTGGGTCAATTATACTTTCTATTAATCCTCTGTCATTGTAAGTTATATTAACTCCTCTTTCTGCAGCATCAATAATCTTCTGTATCTTTCCTGTATCATTTTGTACTTCTATGGTAACCTTATCTCCTATATTATCCTTCATCCATACAAGCCAACCATTTTCATTAAAGCCGTATGTATATTGGTTTTTAGTTTTAAGTACATGGGTTCCATCTGATTGTTTTACAAGTTCATTTCTGGAATCATTTGCTTCATATGTTGTTAAATAGCAATTTATATAGACAAAAAAATTACTCAATTAATCAAAATAAAATAACCAAATCAAAAAGAGCCAGATACGATAATCTGACTTTTTTTGATTCAAATTGTTTTAATTACTACCAAATGGTAATAATTAACTATAGAGCTATAGTCACGAGCTACGCTCACTACAATTCGAAAGGAAATATTTTGTTTTGATTGATATTAGTAAATATTGCCATAATCCAAGAAAATATTCAAAACTAGGTAAAAATAATTCCTTTAAAAGACTTTATCACTGTGAGTGTTGTGGTTATAGGGGTTCTTTGCATCGTCATGGCTTTTACTATAGAAATATTATATTATTTAATTTTTATTCCAGAATCCCAATATTAAGATACAAATGTCCTAATAAAAATTGCAATAAAACCTACTCTCTTCTACCTGACTTTGTTATTCCCTATCATCAATATAGCTTTGGAGCTATACTTTTTTGTCTATACCTTTCATATGTTAAGAAAAAATCTTCTAGTTCAATTCAAAAATTCCTTAAAGACGTAGTCTCACGACAATTAATTCACCAGTATAAAATAAGATTCCAATCCCAATTAGGTAAACTACGTATGTTCTTTTCCTCGCTAGATGGTAGTTCTTTTAATATTTCAGAGAATCCTAACACAGAAGTGCTAGTAAGTTTGATAATGCACTATACGTTTTACCCTAAACACTTCAACTCGGATTTTTTAGATAAAATAAGGATCTATTTTATGAAAAGACCTCCGGTCTAATCATATTGTTTAATTTTATCTCGTAAAATTTTTTTATCATAATATTCCAATTCCAATCCCACACAACTCTTTCATTGATACCAGTATTTAGAAATAGTATTATATAACAAATCAATGTTGGAGGTAGTTTTATGGATAAGGAAACCAGAGAAAAAATAGGTCTTTTTAGATTTTCGCTAATTGCACCAATCATAAATGGTAATTACAGTGAACCTTCTATTAAGGATTATTTGGAGAGCATATGTGCAAATAAATATATTGTTCCTGGTTTTGGCAAAAAGGAATATGCGCCAGCAACCATTAAAGGATGGCTATTAAATTATAAAAAATTTGGATTTGATGGTCTGCTTCCTAAAATTAGATCAGACTTTGGAAAAAGCAGAACATTAAGTAGAAAACAGAAAGAATTTATTATTGATATGAAAAATGAAAACTATAAATTTTCGGCAAAACATATATACAATGCAATGCTAGTTAATGGAATAGCTAAAGCTGAAAGCTTATCTTTAGCAACTGTAACTAGATTTATCTCAAATAATAATCTTAAAGCAAAACAATTAGATCCAGTAGAACGAAGAGCTTTTGAAATGGCTAACCCAAATGATTGCTGGCAATCAGACGTGTCCGTAGGACCTTACTTGTATATAGATGGTAAAAAGAAAAAGACTTATTTAGTCATGTTTCTAGATGATTGCTCACGGCTTGTGATTCATGGAGAGTTTTATTTTGAGGAGAATTTAATAAATTTAGAGAGTGTTCTTAAAAAGGCTATCGCCAAGAGAGGCATACCTAAAAAAATATTTGTAGATAATGGTTCAATTTATCATAGTCATCAATTAAATATGATTTGTGCATCTCTAGGCACTGTTTTATCTTATGCGAAAGCTTATTCGCCTGAATCGAAAGGAAAGATAGAAAGATCTTTCAGAACCATTAAGGATAGGTGGATGAATATTATTAATTGGGATAAAATCACTTCTATCGAAGAACTAAACAGTATGTTCAATGAATTCATTGAACATGAATACAATAATCACCTTCATTCTGCAATTTCTATGAAACCACTTGATAGGTTCATGAGTAATGTTGATAATTTAAAATTCATTGCTTCAAAAGAAAAATTAGATAAAATTTTCTTGCATAGAGTAACCAGGAAAGTAAAAAAAGATGCAACTATTTCACTCAATAGTATCATTTTTGAAGTCCCTCAAATATTTATAGGTCAAAAAATTCACATTAGATTTGAAGCAACTTCTACTGAAAAGGCTTATATTTTTGATGAACATCAAAATTTGTTACATACCATATTTCCAGTAAATAAAATAGATAATTCAAAAATTATAAGAAAACAATATATAGATTTTTCAAATCTAGAAAACAAGGAGAAATAATTATGTATACAGCGTTTTATGGAATGGAATTTAATCCATTTTCAAAGTCTATAGACACTAAGAAAGCATTTGAATCTGATGATTTTAATCAAGCAACCGCTAGGTTGAATTACTTAAAGGAAGTTAAAGGTTTTGGGTTATTCACAGGTCTTCCAGGTACAGGTAAATCCTTTACACTAAGAAAATTTACTGAATGTTTGAACCCCAATTTATATAAAGTAGTTTATATCCCTTTATCAACCCTTACAGTAAACGACTTTTACAGGGCACTTTCTTATGAGCTAGGCTTGGAACCTGCTCATAAGAAAATTATAATGTTTAATCAGATTCAAGAAAGGATCCGAACTCTTCACGAATCAAAAAACATAGTACCAATAATCATCTTGGACGAAGCACAATATTTAAAAAATTCGATCCTAGATGATTTAAAGATTATTTTTAATTTTAACCTGGATTCAAAAAATTATGCAGCTTTAATCTTATCAGGACAACCAATTTTAAATAGTATTTTACAAAGGCAAGCTCATGAGGCCTTAAAACAAAGAATTGTTATAAATTACACCTTCGGTGGGTTAAGTAAAAAAGAAGTTTCAGACTACATAACATCTCGTATGAAATTATGTGGTGTTTCATCTCCAATATTTTCAGAAGAAGCAATAGAACTCATAGCAACTACTTGTGGGGGATGCACTAGAAAGATAAATTTATTAGTAGAGAAATCATTAATTTTAGGGTATCAGAAAAAACTACTGTCTATCGACAGTGAAACAATTTACACTGCACAAAATGATATAGAATTAACTATTTAACCGGAGGTTTTAGAATGAAATTTGAATGTGAATATACCTTTGATCATGGTAAAGAAGAGTGGATTGGAAGAATTGAATGCATTTATAACTATGGTAATCATTATGAACTTTTAATTATGAGTAGGTCTAGCATTTTGCTTATTATAGGGAAAACCTCATTAGGAAACTTCGCATGTGTTCCAGATTTTCAAGCTGGATGTCATTTATCATCCTTTGACGACATATTCTATAATACTGAGAAACTATGCGAAGTAATGGGCATTGTTGATGGGGTAACTGTTGCTAAGGCTATCTATGAATTTGATAATTATATGCAAGGGGATTTTTAAAATACACTCAAGGGTGTATTTTTTTCACGACTAGTTACTTAAATAATGTGCATTTTTTAGAAAATAGAATGGAATATTGGCTTAAATATCGTGATTTTATGGAATATATTTTAAATTATTTAACTTAAATAATCTGATTTTTAAATACTTAAATAAAGTGCTATTTAACACTTATTCGCAGTCCTTTAAAACTCTGTTTTCTAATGTGTTATCGTTACTTTTTAATATTGTTCTTTTGAATGATGTATTTATAGAATATGTTAACAACTAAAAAAATAATGAACCAGCCTACTTAAATTTCAGCTGATTCATTTCATTTTTCACTACATTATTTAGATTATGCATATAGTTATTTTATTCTTAATGTTCAATATATACCAACTTTATTTATCATATTATTATGCATTAACTTTACTATAATTTATGCAGTTAAATATACCAGGGTAAACGCATATAAGATTTTTGGGCGGTAGCCCTTTTATTTTTGCCAATTAGTGATTATAATTGATGAAGTAGAACAAAAGAGAAAGGAAGATTACTATTAAACAAGACATATTCGATATTGAAGAAATTATTTTTGATGTATTTAATGAATTAACTGATCCTAGAACAGGAAGTAATTCTCGCCATAAATTAGTAGATATAATGGCGATAGCCATGTGTGCGGTAACCTCCGGCGCTGAGGGGTGGACACAAATGGAAGCTTTCGGTCAAGCAAAAGAAGCATGGTTAAAAAAATACCTAGAATTGCCTCATGGAATTCCATCACATGATACTTTTAGCAGAGTTATTTCATGTATTAAACCAGATGAATTTCAAGAATGTTTCATTGAATTAATGAAACATTTCACCAATGTAACTGATGGTGAAATTGTTTCTATTGATGGCAAGACATTGAGAGGTTCTCATGATGAAAATACTCATACTTCAGTAACTCATATGGTTAGTGCTTGGGCTAACGCAAATCAACTTGTTCTTGGTCAAGTAAAGACACATGAAAAATCGAATGAGATAACAGCAATTCCTCAGTTATTAAAGCTTTTAGAGCTTAAAGACACCGTTGTTACGATAGATGCCATGGGATGTCAAAAATCTATAGCTAAAAATATCGTAGATAAAGAAGCAGACTATATTTTAGCACTAAAAGATAATCATAAGAATCTTTGTACTGATACAAAACTTTTTGATTCTCTATTAAATAATGAATTTGAAGATTTCACTTATCAATATCATCAAACAAAAGAGAAAGACCATGGAAGAATTGAAACAAGAACATATTACCTTGTGAATGATATTGAATGGCTTGAGTGTAGAACTGATTGGAAAAATCTCAATGGAATTGGTATGGTTGAAAGCAAGCGTATAGTTGATGATAAAGAAAGTGTTGAACGTAGGTATTATATTACTAGTCTTAATGATAATGTTGAACTCTTTGCCAAAGGAGTGCGAAAGCACTGGGGAATAGAGAATAAAGTTCACTGGGTGTTAGATGTATCATTCAATGAAGATAAATGCCGAATTAGAAAAGATCATTCAGCTGCAAACTTGGCAGTTATAAGGCATATATCAATGAATTTATTAAGGAAAGAGAAAACATTTAAAGGTGGCATAAAAACAAAAAAGCTTAAATGTGGATGGGAAGTTGAATATCTAGAAAAAGTTATATTCACACCACTCCGCGGTTAAAAAATAATCAAAAAATACTTACAGGGTAAATATAGGGTGTAATTTCCGAATATTCAGTTTTGGGATCTTTAAGTTAATTATTTTTATAAGAATAAAAAAATCTCAAATCACCCTATTTATGTATGCGTTTTCCCTGCTTATTCCCCCCTACCCCCGTTACAATTTCCTAGTCCCGAGTTCCAAGTCTCTAGTTATTCTACTCAACTATCTTATTATTATGTTCTATTCTATCAATCTTTTTATTTTTTAGTGCTTTTTTACTACATATATTATGTTCACAATTCCATTAACTTTCAAGTGGAATTATTGAACCTAGGATTTTCTAGCTCATTAGGTTACACATATCTTCTATGCTCGATTTACTGGTTTCTAAAGTCACTAGACTTAATTAGCTAGGAAGTCCTTTATCATATACCTGTATCTGTTGAACCATTAAAGATTTTATCCTACACATACTATCGTTATGAAACCAATCAACTTTTAAGCGTAATTATTAAGCCTAGTTTTTCCTAGCTCATCAAGATAACTATCGCTATTAGCCTTGTTTTACTGACTCCTAACGGTACTATTATTGATTGCATAGGAACTCCTTTATCAGATGCTTATACTTGAGCTATTGCTAAAAAGATTTTAATCACATATCAATTTCTATTAAATTCAGTAGCTTTAGCCTTTATTCAACACTTTTAAAGTTTAATGCCACTCTTATTCACAGTCCTTTAAAACTCTGTTTTCTGATGTGTCATCGTTGGCTTTTAATGTATTTCTTTTGAAAAATGTATTTATAGCATATGTTAACCACAAAAAAATAATGAACCAGCCTACTTGATTTCAGCTGATTCATTTCATCTTTTTCACTGCATTATTAATATTATGTAGTATAGTTATATAGTTATACTATTGATAGTACTATACTCTTATAAATAACTATTTTATGCAGTCTACACTTCTATTTTTTGAATTGACTTCTACTTATATCATACTATTTATCGTGGATTTTATTCCATACCTTTTCAAAATCCTCTTTTGTAATCTCCATTGCCTTAAATTCAGGATTGTCGTTAATTTCATTCAAGTCTTCTGGAAACGGTATTTCTCCTAATCCAGTTTTGCCAATCTCAATATTCTCATATGCATAACCATATGTGCCATCCTTAAATAATTCGACCTTTCTTGTCTCATATCTTTCATCATCTACTTCTGAGTAAATTTTAACTGGTTCATCACTAAAATCATGAAACCATTCAACACATATATATTTCAATTTTATCACCTCAATTATTTTGTAGATTTTCCATAGTTAATTATTCTATTAGAAATATCTAATGGTCCTTCATTAGGAATTGCATAAACTCCGTCTCTCCCTTTAATGATATTTAATCCTCTAACATCAATTTCTAAATAATTAGTAAATCTCTTACCACCCCATGGAGTTCTTAAGAATTTATATGAAAGTTGTCCAAGTGTATTTTCTCCTGGAACTACATCTGATAAATATTGACCATTAGTATATCTAGCATCCTTAGGATTCAATGCTTTTATTGATGGATTTAATTTTCCAGACTCCAATATACCATTAAGTCCTTTATCATTAGTATAGTGATAAAGTGTATTAATTCCTTCACCTTCTTTAACTACCATACTTGCATAATCATCTGCTTTATATATGACTCCACCTGGTGCTGCTATGAAATCAGGTTTAGCCGCCCCCTTAGATGCATGATGTTGTAAATTTAGAGTAATGAAATTATCACTTTTCCCAGTATTCTTAGCTCCAACATTCCTAACTTTTAAATCTGAACCATCGGGCAACTTAATATGTCCATTTTCATTAGCAATGAAATTTTTTGCATGGTATAGAACATTGTCATAGTAATTTTTTGCACCTGTAACAAAGTCACTAACTTTATTTATTACCTTGTTACCTGCACTGCTATTTATAAACTTTCTTGTTCCAACTTCAAGTCCTTTACCTATTCCTAAACCTGCTGTATCTCCTAGTGCTCTTCTACCAGCACCTTCAATTCCAGAATTTACCACTTCTTTAACATCTACTTCGCCTGTTGTAGCAACTTGATGTACTGCATTTGTTGATGAGTATATTGCACCCTCTATTGCTGCATCTTTTAATACCTTTCTACCTACTACTTTCGAAGCTTTAAGAAACTCTTTTGTCTTGTTTACAGTTTTATAGGTATCATAAGTTTTATCTACTGCCTGATACACATCTACTGCTTTATCTACAGTTTTTACTGCACGCCCTCCACCTGTTGCAAATGGTACTACTGCACATACTCCATCTGCACCTAGAGCCGCCCAATTTTTCCAATCAGTTGGATCTTTTGCTATATCAACGATATCCCATATTATAAATCCTACATCTGCTATTACATCAAAAAAGTGTCCTGTTGGATCGTAATATGTTATTGGATTATTAGCACAATACGTATACAAATTTAAGCTCAATGGATCATTAACATCTCCTGTATAAGTATCCTCACTCAGGAATCGTGCTATATAAGGATCATACATTCTTGCCATACAATAGTATGTGCCTGTCTCTTCGTCATATTGATATCCTGCGTATCTGTATGGGTTATCAATGTTACCTATAGACTCTAAAATATTTCCAAATGCATCATAGTAGTATGATGATAGTATTTCTCCTTCTGCATTTATTAGGGCTGTTACGTCTGCATGTCCGTTGTACATGTAATAAGCTGTTTGCCCTTCTATTTCTCTTGATATTAGATTTAGTCCGTATACATTTCTGCCTACGGTATTTCCTTGTTCGTCTAACTCAAGTACTACTTTATCGTATTCGTAAAGATATCTTCTTAGTTTTCCATCTACTTCTTTGGATACTCTAATTCCTTCTCCGTTGTAGGTATTATTTACTGTATTTCCTTCTGATGTTTGTGTTTTTATGAGACGGTTGAGTACATCAAAGGTATTTTTGTTTTCTTTTGTTTCTTTTTCTATTCCATTTTCAAAGAGTGTTATTGTCTCTTTTAGTTGATTACCGTTCCTATCAAAGGTGTAGATTCTTTCTTCTACTTTTTTACTATTTGCAGTTTTAACTGTGTTTAATAATCTGTTCTGCTTATTGTAATTGTAGGTTGTTTGTGTAATTTCACCTTGATATGTTATGGTTTCTGTTTTTTTGTTTCCTGCTTTATAGTAAGTGTATCCTGTTATTCTGTTCTCTGCTAATGATGTGTTTTCTTTTACTGTTTTTAGTCTACTTAACTTATCGTAAGTATACTCTGTTGTTCCTTTACTGTCGGTCTTTTTAATCCTATTGTTAGCTTTATCATATTCATAGGAATAACTATCTATTATATTTCCATCAACTTTTTTATTTATCAGGGTTTTAAGAAGATTATTCTTGTAGTAAGTATATTCTTCTTTGGATCCATCTGGATACTCTATGGTCTTTCTTGCTCCATTATCATAATAGGTATATTCTGTTGTTTTGTTTTCTGCAATTACTTTTGCAAGTCTTCCTGATTTATTATATACCTTTAATGTTTTGTTTCCTTTTGGATCAGTTGATTGTTCTGCCCAATACTCTTTGTCACCGCCTTTTATTATATCATATTGGAAGGTTGTAGTTCCGATATCAGGTTCTGTTTTGGATGCTACTCTGTTTAATTCATCGTATACCCTTATGGTTGTACCTGTTTCATCTGTCATTGTAAGCTGATTACCGTTGTTGTCATAAGTATAGCTTATTATCTTGTCCTCTATTACTGTTGCTTTTAAGTTTCCATAAGCATCATATGTGTAGGTTGTAAGCTTACCATTTCTATCTCTCTTTGTTTTTATGTTACCATCTGCATAATAGGTATACTGTTCTGATAATCCTTCTTGGTCTGTTTTTTCCTTTGCCTTGTTTGCTGCATTGTACTCATATGATGTTATGTTTCCTTCTCCATCTGTTTGTGTTAGGAGATTTCCATTTAAATCATATGTGTAACTTGTAGTTTCATCTAAGGCGTTTGTTACTGTTTTTAATCTATTAAATTCATCATATTGGAAGGTAGTTTTATTTCCTTCTCCATCTGTTTTTGTTCTTATGTTACCTACTTCATCATATGTCTGAGTGATTACATTTTCTTCTGGATCTGTTGTGCTCAGTAATCTGTTTGATTTATCGTAGGTAAATTTTGATTCATTTCCTAGTGCATCATAAGATCTAATTTGTGCGTTATTATGATTGTACTCCAATCTTTCAATTGTTTTACCATCTGAATCTTTCTTTTCTATCAGCCTGTTTAATGGGTCATACACATTTGTATATGTATTTCCTCTCCAGTCTGTTTCCTCTGTCAAGTTACCATTAAGGTCATATGCATATTTTGTTATATGATCTGTTTTTTCGCCTTCTGTATTTGTAACTGTTGTCTTCTTAGCTACTAATCTGTTGAGCTCATCATAAATATTTTCAGTTACATTTCCATTTCCATCAGTTTGAAATCTATTGTTTCCATTTTTATCATAGGCAGCTTTTACAGTTATACCTTCACTCTCATCTTGTCTCTGAAGTGTAGTACTTAATACATTTCCTACTGTGTCATAGGAATAAATCTCTTCAATGCCCATGCTGTCCTGCTGATATTTAAGGTTTCCTAGTTCATCATATTGATACTGTACAATTTTTTCTGGGATTGTTTCATCACCTGGATGTTTTACTTTCCTTACTTTGTTAATGTTATTGTACCAATACTCTGTTATGTTTCCATTTCCATCTGTGTGAGTTAGTATGTTACCTATCAGGTCATAAGTATTTTCTTCTAGGATTTTTTCTTCACCAGATGTTTCTGTTAAGTTTACCTTTGTTATGTTTCCAGCACTGTCTAGATAATATTTATTTACTGCTCCCTTTGCATCTATTTCCTTTATTTTTCTTCCTAAGGCATCGTATTCATATTTTATTGAATAGCTAAGTCCTTTGTCTCTGGATGCTGGGTCTAGTACACTTATTAGTTTGTCTGCACTATTGTATTTATATTCTGTTCTGTATCCTCTGTTTATTTTAGAAACTGCAGTATCTCCACTTCCTGCTTCATATCCTAATGAATCAAGTTCTTTAATAAGATTACCTTTTTCATCATATTTGCAAGCCTTACTTACTACTGTTTCCCACTTATTTGTCACAGGATTAAGATATACTTCGTTAACTACTATAATTCTATCCATAGAATCATATACGTACTCACTTCTATTCATCTCATCCAATGATTTATCTGGGTGATAATTTTTAGGGGTTACTTTTGCTATTAGTCTTCCTTTTGTGTCATAGTATTTTATAGTAACTCCATTATTTGGTGCTTTTACTTTTTCTACTAACCCTCTTTTGTTGTATGTGTATCTTGTTATATTTCCATTTGCATCTTTGTTTGTTAATATATTTCCTTCCCAGTTGTAAGTGTTTTCTGTACTTATTGTAACCTTTTCACCATATTCATTTAAGCCTGGATGACTTATGCTTGTTTGGTTGTCTAGATTATCATAAGTATAAGTAGTTGTTATACCATCTGGTGTTGTTACAGTTTTCATGTTCCCATTTTTATCATAAGTGAATTTAGTTATTAATTCTACTTTCTCACTATCATTTATTGGGTTTCCATGTATGTCTCTGCCTTCTACGTACTGAATTTTTTCTCTAGGTTTACCTAGTGGATTGTTTCTATACTCTATAATGTTCTTTTCTGTTTCTGAAGTATATACTACTTCTTTTATTATGTTTCCATCCTCATCATAAGTATATTCTTTTCTTCTTCCTTCATCATCATATACAGCTTTTACTTTCCCATTATTATAGTGATCATAGTGTACTGTGATGAAGCTTTCTGGCACTTCATTTTTATTTACTTTATTTTTACCTGTTTTTTCTTCTTTTATATTACCTGATTTGTCATATACATACCATGTATATGTATATTTTTGTGTTCCTCCTTCTTCTTCAAAAGGAATCCATTTTTCAGATACTCTATTTAATCCATCATACTTCAAATAAGTAATCTTTTTCTTTTGATCTTTTTGTAATTTAACCGTTCCATTTTCATTGTACTCTGTTTCAATAGTAGTATTATCTGCATTTGTTTGTGATATTAATCTTTGTGCATAATCAAATATATAAGTTGTTGTAGAATATTTTTGATCATCACTATATACTTTATGAGTTTTTTGTGTTCTTCCATTTGAAAGAATATCGTAAGTATACTCTTCAAGAAGAATGCTATCTGAACTATCACTTTCTTTAAAATATACCTTAGAAGGTCTGTTCATTACATCATACTCATATACATATACTGCTCCATTTGGCTTTGTTTCACTTTTCTTATTTCCGTATATATCATAAGTGAATGTGGTTGTGTTATTCTCTGGGTCTGTTATTGATTTTACATTACCATTATTGTAATATGTATATCTATATCCTTGGTCTCCTGTGTATGAATTTCCTTTTTCTAATGAGGAGTCATACTGATTTGGTTTTATCTCTTTAATTTTTCTTCCCATGGTGTCATATACATTTCTGGTAATATGGTTACTTTCAAAAATCCCCTTTGTAATTTGTCCATTGAGGTTATATTCATAATCAGATATATTACCAGCTGAAGATACTTCTCTTGTAAGCATTCCTATTTCATTGTATTCTCTTGTTGTAGTGTTTCCTTCTTCATCTGTTATTGTTGCAATGTTTCCGTACTTATCATAAGTATAGGTTGTAGTATTTCCTTCTGGGTCAGTTTCACTTTTTAAAAGCCCTTTAACGTTACATCCAGACTCACCATTACTATAGTATGAGTAAGTTGTTATTGCAAAATCATTTTCATCACTGTCTTTTGTATATTCATTTGATGGGTTCAAGGCTTGTACCGTTTTTAACAAGTCTACTTTTTCTGAATCATAAATATAGTGTGTGCTACGCCCAGTTTCATCTGTCTCCATGATTAAATTGTTTTTATCATCATATTTTTGAACTTTAACTGTAGAATCAGGATTTGTTATTTTTGTTATATTACCTTTGTTATCTCTCTCATATTTAGTAATACTTCCATTTCTATCAGTTACCTTTTCCTGCTCACCATATTTATTTATTCCATCTTTATCCTTTGTATATTCAACTTTTGTTTGTCTACCTTCGGCATCCTCTGAAAAAGTAATAAATTTTGAGCTGTCATACCACTTTGTAGTTTTTCTTCCATTCTTATCTGTTATTATTGTTTTTCCATTTGCATTATCGTAAGTGTACGTTTCAACATTTCCTAATGCATTTTCTGTACTCTTTACTTTATGCTGGTTTTCTCCTTGAGCATGATCATATTCTATTGATTTAATAGTGTTTGATTCATTATCCTTTATCTCATTTAAATATCCTTCACTATCATAAGAGTATCTTGTTACACTTCCCATTGGGTCAATAACTCTTAAAAGTTTATTTTGTTCATATTCATACTGCACTTTTCTACCTATTGGGTCAATTATACTTTCTATTAATCCTCTGTCATTGTAAGTTATATTAACTCCTCTTTCTGCAGCATCAATAATCTTCTGTATCTTTCCTGTATCATTTTGTACTTCTATGGTAACCTTATCTCCTATATTATCCTTCATCCATACAAGCCAACCATTTTCATTAAAGCCGTATGTATATTGGTTTTTAGTTTTAAGTACATGGGTTCCATCTGATTGTTTTACAAGTTCATTTCTGGAATCATTTGCTTCATATGTTCCATCATCCTTTAATGTAAATAGCTGAGTACTTCCATCTGGCAATGTTACTTTTTTGATTTTCTCGAAATCTTTATAATCCTTCAAGCTTCCTTCAAATCCAAAAGTCCATCCCCTACCAAATAATGTACTCTTGTCATCTAGTGAGTTATACGTTCTTGTAAATTCAAGTTCAAACCCTGGAACCTTCATTGTCATATCATTGAAACTCTCTGAAAAGTTTCCTGTTACTGGGTTGGTGCCTGATTTACCGAAGTGGTGTTCAAACTTCGCTCCATAAAAATACGCAAGATAGTTCCATGCAGGTACCCAAATATTCTTGTATCCATCTTCTGTCCATACACTCTTTTGATAATAAGCCTTTGTTAGATCATATCCTGTATCTAGATGTTTGGTTACTATTAGTATGTTAAACATTGAATTTCCTGGGTTACTAAAACTTACTTTTTGTACTTTTTCTCCACTTAAAATTACTTTGTGAGTTCCTGATGTGTCAAAATTTCTATTTGGGTTAGTATTATCTGGGCTTTTTTGTGTAAAGTCTCCCTTTACTTCAAGAGTCCCTGCCTTTAAACTATCCCAATGAGGTCTTATAGATTCTGTTTTAAAGCTCCCTTCTACAAATAAATAATCTTTTTCTTTTAACATTATCAAATTGGAGTTTCCTGTTATTATCAAATCTCCTTTTACTGCAAGTCTATGTCCATTTAGTTTTATTGTTCCATCAGTTACAGTGATCTTTGAGTTTATTACTTTGTCACTATTCAATTCAAAATAACCATTATATATTATTTCATTATGTTTTGCGTTATCTATTATATCTCTAAAGTATATAGGCGTACTGAATATTACTCCTTCTTCTGATGTATTATTTATCTCTAGTTTTACAAATCCTGAATTTCCTGGGTTACTAAAACTTACTTTTTGTACTTTTTCTCCACTTAAAATTACTTTGTGAGTTCCTGATGTGTCAAAATTTCTATTTGGGTTAGTATTATCTGGGCTTTTTTGTGTAAAGTCTCCCTTTACTTCAAGAGTCCCTGCCTTTAAACTATCCCAATGAGGTCTTATAGATTCTGTTTTAAAGCTCCCTTCTACAAATAAATAATCTTTTTCTTTTAACATTATCAAATTGGAGTTTCCTGTTATTATCAAATCTCCTTTTACTGCAAGTCTATGTCCATTTAGTTTTATTGTTCCATCAATTACGGTGATTTTTGAGTTTATTACTTTGTCACTATTCAATTCAAAATAACCATTATATATTATTTCATTATGTTTTGCGTTATCTATTATATCTCTAAAGTATATAGGCGTACTGAATATTACTCCTTCTTCTGATGTATTATTTATCTCTAGTTTTACAAATCCTGAATTTCCTGGGTTACTAAAACTTACTTTTTGTACTTTTTCTCCACTTAAAATTACTTTGTGAGTTCCTGATGTGTCAAAATTTCTATTTGGGTTAGTATTATCTGGGCTTTTTTGTGTAAAGTCTCCCTTTACTTCAAGAATCCCTGCCTTTAAACTATCCCAATGAGGTCTTATAGATGTTAAATAGCACTTTATTTAAGTATTTAAAAATCAGATTATTTAAGTTAAATAATTTAAAATATATTCCATAAAATCACGATATTTAAGCCAATATTCCATTCTATTTTCTAAAAAATGCACATTATTTAAGTAACTAGTCGTGAAAAAAATACACCCTTGAGTGTATTTTAAAAATCCCCTTGCATATAATTATCAAATTCATAGATAGCCTTAGCAACAGTTACCCCATCAACAATGCCCATTACTTCGCATAGTTTCTCAGTATTATAGAATATGTCGTCAAAGGATGATAAATGACATCCAGCTTGAAAATCTGGAACACATGCGAAGTTTCCTAATGAGGTTTTCCCTATAATAAGCAAAATGCTAGACCTACTCATAATTAAAAGTTCATAATGATTACCATAGTTATAAATGCATTCAATTCTTCCAATCCACTCTTCTTTACCATGATCAAAGGTATATTCACATTCAAATTTCATTCTAAAACCTCCGGTTAAATAGTTAATTCTATATCATTTTGTGCAGTGTAAATTGTTTCACTGTCGATAGACAGTAGTTTTTTCTGATACCCTAAAATTAATGATTTCTCTACTAATAAATTTATCTTTCTAGTGCATCCCCCACAAGTAGTTGCTATGAGTTCTATTGCTTCTTCTGAAAATATTGGAGATGAAACACCACATAATTTCATACGAGATGTTATGTAGTCTGAAACTTCTTTTTTACTTAACCCACCGAAGGTGTAATTTATAACAATTCTTTGTTTTAAGGCCTCATGAGCTTGCCTTTGTAAAATACTATTTAAAATTGGTTGTCCTGATAAGATTAAAGCTGCATAATTTTTTGAATCCAGGTTAAAATTAAAAATAATCTTTAAATCATCTAGGATCGAATTTTTTAAATATTGTGCTTCGTCCAAGATGATTATTGGTACTATGTTTTTTGATTCGTGAAGAGTTCGGATCCTTTCTTGAATCTGATTAAACATTATAATTTTCTTATGAGCAGGTTCCAAGCCTAGCTCATAAGAAAGTGCCCTGTAAAAGTCGTTTACTGTAAGGGTTGATAAAGGGATATAAACTACTTTATATAAATTGGGGTTCAAACATTCAGTAAATTTTCTTAGTGTAAAGGATTTACCTGTACCTGGAAGACCTGTGAATAACCCAAAACCTTTAACTTCCTTTAAGTAATTCAACCTAGCGGTTGCTTGATTAAAATCATCAGATTCAAATGCTTTCTTAGTGTCTATAGACTTTGAAAATGGATTAAATTCCATTCCATAAAACGCTGTATACATAATTATTTCTCCTTGTTTTCTAGATTTGAAAAATCTATATATTGTTTTCTTATAATTTTTGAATTATCTATTTTATTTACTGGAAATATGGTATGTAACAAATTTTGATGTTCATCAAAAATATAAGCCTTTTCAGTAGAAGTTGCTTCAAATCTAATGTGAATTTTTTGACCTATAAATATTTGAGGGACTTCAAAAATGATACTATTGAGTGAAATAGTTGCATCTTTTTTTACTTTCCTGGTTACTCTATGCAAGAAAATTTTATCTAATTTTTCTTTTGAAGCAATGAATTTTAAATTATCAACATTACTCATGAACCTATCAAGTGGTTTCATAGAAATTGCAGAATGAAGGTGATTATTGTATTCATGTTCAATGAATTCATTGAACATACTGTTTAGTTCTTCGATAGAAGTGATTTTATCCCAATTAATAATATTCATCCACCTATCCTTAATGGTTCTGAAAGATCTTTCTATCTTTCCTTTCGATTCAGGCGAATAAGCTTTCGCATAAGATAAAACAGTGCCTAGAGATGCACAAATCATATTTAATTGATGACTATGATAAATTGAACCATTATCTACAAATATTTTTTTAGGTATGCCTCTCTTGGCGATAGCCTTTTTAAGAACACTCTCTAAATTTATTAAATTCTCCTCAAAATAAAACTCTCCATGAATCACAAGCCGTGAGCAATCATCTAGAAACATGACTAAATAAGTCTTTTTCTTTTTACCATCTATATACAAGTAAGGTCCTACGGACACGTCTGATTGCCAGCAATCATTTGGGTTAGCCATTTCAAAAGCTCTTCGTTCTACTGGATCTAATTGTTTTGCTTTAAGATTATTATTTGAGATAAATCTAGTTACAGTTGCTAAAGATAAGCTTTCAGCTTTAGCTATTCCATTAACTAGCATTGCATTGTATATATGTTTTGCCGAAAATTTATAGTTTTCATTTTTCATATCAATAATAAATTCTTTCTGTTTTCTACTTAATGTTCTGCTTTTTCCAAAGTCTGATCTAATTTTAGGAAGCAGACCATCAAATCCAAATTTTTTATAATTTAATAGCCATCCTTTAATGGTTGCTGGCGCATATTCCTTTTTGCCAAAACCAGGAACAATATATTTATTTGCACATATGCTCTCCAAATAATCCTTAATAGAAGGTTCACTGTAATTACCATTTATGATTGGTGCAATTAGCGAAAATCTAAAAAGACCTATTTTTTCTCTGGTTTCCTTATCCATAAAACTACCTCCAACATTGATTTGTTATATAATACTATTTCTAAATACTGGTATCAATGAAAGAGTTGTGTGGGATTGGAATTGGAATATTATGATAAAAAAATTTTACGAGATAAAATTAAACAATATGATTAGACCGGAGGTCTTTTCATAAAATAGATCCTTATTTTATCTAAAAAATCCGAGTTGAAGTGTTTAGGGTAAAACGTATAGTGCATTATCAAACTTACTAGCACTTCTGTGTTAGGATTCTCTGAAATATTAAAAGAACTACCATCTAGCGAGGAAAAGAACATACGTAGTTTACCTAATTGGGATTGGAATCTTATTTTATACTGGTGAATTAATTGTCGTGAGACTACGTCTTTAAGGAATTTTTGAATTGAACTAGAAGATTTTTTCTTAACATATGAAAGGTATAGACAAAAAAGTATAGCTCCAAAGCTATATTGATGATAGGGAATAACAAAGTCAGGTAGAAGAGAGTAGGTTTTATTGCAATTTTTATTAGGACATTTGTATCTTAATATTGGGATTCTGGAATAAAAATTAAATAATATAATATTTCTATAGTAAAAGCCATGACGATGCAAAGAACCCCTATAACCACAACACTCACAGTGATAAAGTCTTTTAAAGGAATTATTTTTACCTAGTTTTGAATATTTTCTTGGATTATGGCAATATTTACTAATATCAATCAAAACAAAATATTTCCTTTCGAATTGTAGTGAGCGTAGCTCGTGACTATAGCTCTATAGTTAATTATTACCATTTGGTAGTAATTAAAACAATTTGAATCAAAAAAAGTCAGATTATCGTATCTGGCTCTTTTTGATTTGGTTATTTTATTTTGATTAATTGAGTAATTTTTTTGTCTATATAAATTGCTATTTAACATATAGATTCTGTTTTAAAGCTCCCTTCTACAAATAAATAATCTTTTTCTTTTAACATTATCAAATTGGAGTTTCCTGTTATTATCAAATCTCCTTTTACTGCAAGTCTATGTCCATTTAGTTTTATTGTTCCATCAATTACGGTGATTTTTGAGTTTATTACTTTGTCACTATTCAATTCAAAATAACCATTATATATTATTTCATTATGTTTTGCGTTATCTATTATATCTCTAAAGTATATAGGCGTACTGAATATTACTCCTTCTTCTGATGTATTATTTATCTCTAGTTTTACAAATCCTGAATTTCCTGGGTTACTAAAACTTACTTTTTGTACTTTTTCTCCACTTAAAATTACTTTGTGAGTTCCTGATGTGTCAAAATTTCTATTTGGGTTAGTATTATCTGGGCTTTTTTGTGTAAAGTCTCCCTTTACTTCAAGAGTCCCTGCCTTTAAACTATCCCAATGAGGTCTTATAGATTCTGTTTTAAAGCTCCCTTCTACAAATAAATAATCTTTTTCTTTTAACATTATCAAATTGGAGTTTCCTGTTATTTGATAATCCCTTATAACATACAACTTTCCGTCATTTAACTCTACCGTTCCACCTTTTTGTATTAAATCTCCTTTAACAGTTAGAGTATGACCATTTAAATTCAATACCCCTGATTTTAAATGTAAATTGCCATACACCTTATCTTCATCTAAAGTTAAATTGGATTCAATAATTGTATCTTCTAGCTTTTCTAAGGTTAATTCCTTTATTACTTCGCTCCACTCACCAACTAAATCTCCTTTTTTTGATCTTACTCTAAATGTACACTCTGATAATTGTGACAAATTTGATTGAACATACTTTGTCTTATCAGAATGAAAAACCGTTATACCATATTCATCACATATATTATGATTAGTGTACTCTAATGCAGCACTAAGCCCTTCTATAGATGCCCAGTCAAAATCGCTCCTATTACTGTTATATTGTGCATATTCTTTTCCGTCTATCGTGACACGTGTAATGCTTCCTAGCTCATCCCAGTCAACACTCCAATCACCACGATATCTAAATCTTTTAACATAAACTTTAGTTTTTTCATCACTTTCAATATATAAATTATTATTTGAATTAAACTTAAATGGTACATTTGCAAATATAACTGTTTTATATTTTTCATTTGAATAAATGAAATAATACTTTAAATCACACAGCTCTTCAATTTCATTTATTACTTCTTGATTAACATCAATTACTTCTCCATCAACCTCAACATCATAGCCTTTAGCACCTTCTACTTCATCCCATGTAATTACTATGCTGTCACTAGTTGCTATTGTTTTGATATTCTCAGGTACATCTAATTTATCCAATGTTGTGAAAGTTAAAAATTCACTCCACTCACTTAATATTTCATTACTCTTTGCTCTTACTCTATATTTATGTTCAGAACTAGGTGCTAAATCTGAATGGGTATAACTTGTACTTTTATTGTTGTCTATTATTTCTCCATCTGCTTCTATTTCATAACCATCTGCATTTTCTACTTCATCCCATGTCACGGTTATGCTACTGCTCGTTGTTGATTCCAATATAATATTGCTTGGAATACTTAACATAGGTTTTGCTTCTTCTAAAGTTATACATGTTTCAGCTTCACTCCACTCACTAAATAGTTCTTCATTCTTAGCTCTTACTCTATACTTATGTTCAGAACTAGGTGCTAAATCCGAATGGGTATAACTTGTACTATTGTTGCCTATTATTTCTCCATCTGCTTCTATTTCATAACCATCTGCATTTTCTACTTCATCCCATGTCACGGTTATGCTACTGCTCGTTGTTGATTCCAATATAATATTACTTGGAATACTTAACATAGGTTTTGCTTCTTCTAAAGTTATACATGTTTCAATTTCACTCCACTCACTAAATAGTTCTTCATTCTTAGCTCTTACTCTGTACCTATGTTCAGAACTTGGAAATAAATTTGAATGGATATAACTTGTACTATTATTACCGATTATTTTTCCATCTGCTTCTATTTCATAACCATCTGCATTTTCTACTTCATCCCATGTCACGGTTATGCTACTGCTTGTTGTTGATTCCAATATAATATTGCTTGGAATGCTTAACATAGGTTTAGCTTCTTCTAAAGTTATACATGTTTCAGCTTCACTCCACTCACTAAATAGTTCTTCATTCTTAGCCCTTACTCTGAATTTATGTTCAGTACTTGGTTCTAAATCTGAATGGGTATAACTTGTACTTTTATTGTTGTCTATTATTTCTCCATCTGCCTCAATTTCATAACCATCTGCATTTTCTACTTCATCCCATGTTATTGTTATACTACTGCTTGTTGTTGATTCCATAATAATATTATCTGGAATACTCAATGTTATTGAAGTTCCTGTAGTAGTATCCACTACAATTTGATTATTCTTTTCTTCAATATTTTCTTTTTCTTTAACTTCTTTGAAAATGTTTTCATTTTTCTTAATTTTGATTTCACGAGTATTATCATTTTCTATAATTTTTTGTTTTTCGTTAGTGTTCATATCTTTTATTTGATTTCTCTCATCTGCATAGACTTTGCAGTATGAAAATGCTGGTCCAAATATTGATATGAGCATGATTAATGATAGTACTAATGATATTTCCTTAAACATAAATCTTTTATTCTTTTCATTTCCCATATATATCCTCCTTGTATAGTTTATTAATTTATTTACTCATTAGTATGAATTTTTATTACTTCCCCCCTTACATCTCAAGTCTTTTATCCATAATTTTACTACGCATAACAAAAGCCAATACATAAAGGTATATCCCCTACATATTGACTCATTCTTAGCGATACAAATACAGCGTTCTAAAAAACTAGCAAAAATTTATTAAATTTTTAATTTAGAACAAATATATTTTTATATTACTAATTATCAATTTATTATATTGCACTACTCATATATCCATTAGAACTTTTTTTTTACTACATACCCTTATTAAGGGTATATTAAAAGTGTTATCTTGTCAATAAATTATTAATCTTTACATTCTCCATCCTTTAGGATACCTTATCAATATTGTTTCCTTTGATGATGAACCAAATCTAAACTCTTCAAATTCAATTTCATCATCTCTTTTAACTACATATTCATCTTCATATTTATCTTCATATTTATCTTCATATTGACTTTCAGCTTCATATTCCCTTTCATATTCATATTGCCTTTGAGGTTCATACTCTCTTCTCATTTCATCTTCTCTTGTTCCTGCCTTGACCTCTACTCTCTTAGAGAATTCACCATCTAGGTCAAAAGACTCAATTCCTACCACAATGTCCATTCCCGGTTTAAGTCGTGGTACTTTCCTTAAATCGATAGAATAAGATACGGAATTCTTATCTAAAGTAGTTACATACTCCTTATTTACAAATAGATTATATCCATTAAGATCAATATCCGTGCTCTTGTTCCAACTTACCTTAGCCATACAAGCTTGAATAGTTGCTTTAACATTTGATACTGGTTTTGGCATCCTTAAAAGGTCAATATGATCTGGTCCCCAGTTTACATCAACAGGAAGGTCTATCCCTGCCACTTTTCCTTTTTCTGAAAATTGCCATACTCTCCATTTAGTCCATCCACCTCCATCGTTAGGGAATGGCGGATTTGAAGGAACCTCATTATACATTGCAATCCAAAGAGGCATATCTGAAAGTATATATCCCTTTTTAGAATGTTTAAAATTATTATACATCTCAATAAAGAATGATCCTGTGTATATCATAAGTCTTCTTCTTGTTTTACTCTCGAATCTTTTTCTAAATCTATCCACCCAATCAAGAAGATTATCTGTAGATATTGATTTATCTAACGGTACTTCTACATCAACAACAGGAAATAATTCTCCATAATCTCCCTTACCATACCCCTGTTGCAATATGTTTATGAAATCATCACATTGTGAATCTGCTGTAGAAAGGTTTGCTGATGGAACAGCAAAGTGATATGCACTTGATGGAATTCCAAAATCCCTACACTTCTTTGCTAATTCAAGGAATTTTGTATCCACTTTGAACTTACCAGTTCCTGAACCCGATGATCTCAGGTAAATAAAGTCACATTTTGTTGCCAGTATTTTAAAATCTGCATTTGCTCTGTATTGATTTAAATCCACTCCGAATAAGGATTTGCTTGTCTTATTCTGCATAATAGCCTCCAGATATTATTTCCATTAATAATATATGATTGATATTTTAATATCTCCACTATTACTGTGAATTTTTTGGTGTTGAAAAACCATATTTATAGAAAATTTCCTGAATCTCATTACTTATAAGCTCATTATAAATTTCTAAAGCCTCATCTTCCTTCTTAAGAAGACATATATAGTAGTCACTCTTAACCTTCATTGCTTCTGGAACATCTAATTTATACAACTTGTCCTTTACTTTTTCTGTGAGATCAGTGTTATATATGAATCCAACATCCCCCTCGCCAAGATATAGTTTATTTACAACTTGTTTAACGTTTATCTCCTCAGATACAACATTTTTCAGAACTTTATCACTAAATCCATTCTCTATAGCATCAAGATTTTCAAGTAATCTAATCGCATATTCTCCTGCTGGAACCTGGTCTTCTGCTTTTAAGACCTTGTAATTTCCCTGAATATCGGACCACTTCTCAATAACATTTCTATTATTAACTGCTATTATTATCTCATTTGATAAAAATTCCTTATCTTTTTCTGTCTGGATTTTCTCTTTAAGTTTATTGTATTGGCTTTTGCTTGCAGATATATAAATATCCACATCTGCTCCCTGTTCTATCTGTAATCTTAGTTTACTGCTACTATTAAAACTAACACTAATTTCAATATCAGGATATTTTCTATGTATTTCTTCCACCGCATCACTGAGAGACTCTGTCATGGATGCGGCCGCGTAAATAATTACTTTCTTCCCTTGTGATTCTTTCTTTTGGCAAGAAAATATGCCTCCTACCATTATAAAAATGATCATAATACATACTATTTTATTCCACTTACTTCTCAATACTATCACCTTCAACCTTTAATTATTTTCCCTTGCTCTACCTTTATCACACAATCAACATATCCTTTTAAATATATTGGGTTATGGGTTATAATCATCATCCTTGTATTCCACTTTGCACACTTATCTACGATGCACTTAAATACACTCTCCCTAAGATTTTCATCCAATGAGGATAACCCTTCATCTATAAGGAATAATCTCGGTTTTATAACCAACATTCTAGCTATATCAACTCTTCTTAATTCCCCTCCTGATAGTTCTCCTGGGTACTTCTTTAATATATCCTTTATTTCAAGTCTAGATATAATATCTCGAAAATCCTTATTATCTATATTTAACCCTATACATATGTTATTTTCTACTGATATATGGGGAATAAGAAAACTCTTCTGCCTTACATACCCAATTCGCCTCCTATGAACAGGAATATTTACTTTCTCTTGCGAGGAAAACAGTACATCATTCCCTAATATCACCTTTCCTCTATGGGGCTCCTTCAATCCAGATATAACGTCAAAAATACTGGTCTTTCCAGCACCAGATGGTCCAACTATAGCACATTTCATAGAATCTATTTTCATATTTATGTTCAGATTAATATTCTCATACTCTTGTTCAAACTCTATATTTAACATATCTCTAGTCCCAACTCTTTCTTCCTAATAGTGTAATTACTATAAGTATCATAATAGCAACTATTATCATTATAAGTGCCATGGATAAGGCTTCATTAAAATCCCCCTCCATGGCTGAATATATAGCCAATGGTAACGTTTGTGTTTTTCCACCTAAATTTCCTGCAAATATAATTGTTGCTCCAAACTCAGCAAACGCTCTCCCCCACGACATGATTGTCCCCTTTAATAATCCAAATAGAGCCATAGGTATTGTCACCTTGAAGAAAACCTCAATAGGTTTAATACCTAACAATAATGCAGATTTTTCAATTTCCACATCCACCTTATCAAAAGCCTCCTTACCTATCTGAATAAATAGTGGAAGTGATACAAAACATTGAGCCATAATTACTGCAAAAAATGTAAATGGTATACTCACACCAAGCCCATTTAATAGTTTACCTATAAGCCCCTCCCTTCCAAATGTAAGTAGTAATATTATTCCTGCAACCGATGGTGGACATAAGATAGGAATGTTCAATATCATAGATATTCCCCTCTTTCCCTTAAAATCATTTCTTGATAGGTAATACGCTATAGGCACTCCAAATATTATATTTATTACCACTGTAATTCCTGTACTCTTCAAGCTCACCATAAATCCTTGAATAAATTTTTCACTTATGTTAATTCCACCTTCTCTTAATAAATATACTATGAGTGAAATTATTGGTATCGTGAAAAATCCTATCACTAGTACCAGAAATACTTTCATTATTACAGACCCTAAGCTCCCCTTCATATATATATACTCCACACCTTCCTCTGCATGTTACTCACCCTTTCCAAATGAACATTTTGGATATACGCACTGATCACAATTCAAACATAATCCCCCATGTGCTAGCTTAATTATGTCTATCTTATCTATTCTCTCCCCAGCCAATATTCTTGGAAGAACCAAATCAAAAACACTTCTTTTAGCATACATAACACATCCCGGTAAACCTAATATTACTTTTTTCCCACTATATGCTACCAATAGCATAGAACCTGGAAGTACAGGTGCTCCATATTTTATAACCTCGCTTGCACACTCTCTTATAGCTGATGGCGTAAGATCATCTGGATCTACTGACATACCGCCCGTACACACAACTATATCCGCATCACTTTTAAGCCCATCGTTTATAGCTTTTACAATTTTCTCTTTATCATCTGGCACCTTCACTTGATCTATCACATCTGAACCATACTCTTGAAATTTTTCTCTTATAACAGGGCCAAAAGCATCCTTTATTCGCCCATAGAACACCTCGCTACCAGTTGTAACAACAGCCACCTTCATCTTATTAAATGGTTTTATACTGACTATTGGCTCCTTAATAATAGTTCTAACCTCCTCTAACTTTTCTGTCTTTATTACAAGAGGTACAATTCTTGTTCCAGCCACAATATCACCCTTCTTAACAGGAGCATTATTATGAAATGTGGTTAACACTATATCATCAAAACAATTGAGCTTAAACAACATCTCCTTATTGACCTTTAATAAACCGTCATTAGATGATGTAAAAATTATCTTCCCTTCTTTAACCTCAGAAAAATCCAATCCTTCGCCAGCTGCTATCTCTCTTAATACTTCTGCTGCGTCATTTTCGTGGGTCATGGTTTCATCATTCTCCCACACATAAATATTATCTTTTCCAAGTGATAATAACGTTGATATATCTTCTTCTCTAATCACATGTCCTTTTTTAAATGCTCTACCTTTAAATTTACCCGGTATTATTTGGGTAACGTCATGACATAAAATCATTCCTACAGCTTCTTTAACAGGTGTCTTATTCAAAAAAATCGCCTCCAAACTTTACCTTTTTTAAGTGATCTCCACTACCTCCATTTTTAACCTTCAGTATTTCTCCTAGAATAGCAAATGCAATCTCCTTAGGTTCTCCATTTGATATGTCAATACCCACCGGAGCATATACTTTATTTAATACTTCTTCAGTTATTCCTTTAGCCGTTAAACTATTAAGTATATGTATTATTTTATGCTTACTCCCTATCATTCCAATATATTTTGCATTACTATTAACAACAGCTTCAAGTGCCTCCTGATCATATTTATGTCCTCTTGTTACAATAACAATATAATCATTAGATGTGATATCAATTCCCCTAAGATTCTCATATATATCACCTTTTAATACCTCATCACTATGAATAAAAAACGCTTGATCAGCAAACTCCTCTCTATCATCCAACATTATAGTTCTAAAATTCAGATAATTACTTAGAAAATATAGTTCCTTTCCTATATGTCCACACCCTGCAATTATTATCCTATCACTTGGAATGAATACCTTGATATACATCTCAGTCTTTCCTCCACATTCCATATGTAATTCTCCCTCATCATTCAATTTAAGAGTAAGTCGCTTATTCTTACCCTCTTTAATTGAATCTATCGACCTCTCAATTACCTCTTTTTCAAGTGCTCCACCCCCTATGGTTCCTGATATTTTTCCATTCTCATTAATTCCCATAGTTGTTCCTTCTTTTCTAGGGGAAGATCCTTGCGTGTCCGTCATAATAGCCACGGCACATCTTATCCCATTCTGTATATTATCTTGGATAAATTTTAGAACTTTCAAATCTTCCATTCATTATCCCCCTTCCTTTTTCATTGTTAATCCTTTTATATATGAATTTTCTTAAGTTAATTATACCACTTTTTGTTTTATATAGTAATATATTGCATTTTTATATTTTTAAACAAAAAAGCACCAAGGCATATGCCCTAGCGCTATATGAGCTATGTTATTTGATTGTTTATGATGCAGATAAGTTCTCCAGATCTTCCTCATTAACAATCTTAATTTTATTCAACAATTTAGGTGCAGAAAGTTTTATCCCTATAGCCCCCAATGGTGCTGTTACTATTATAGATAATACTGCTATAGCTAACATTAACTCCCCTCCAGCTACTCCCAATTCTAAAGGTTTAGCTCCGATAGCAGCCTGTACTGTAGCTTTAGGAACATATGCGATAGCACAGAATATCTTCTCCTTCATTGTTAACTCCGAGTTTCTAAGAGCCACCACAACTCCAATTGTACGAGCAACAAGGCCTATTGTAATTATGATTATTCCTACTAAACCAGCCTTTATTGCAACATTAATATCTACAGCTGCACCAATTAACATGAATAAGAATATCTGAGCAAAATACCAGATCTTATTTAATGATGGTTGAATCTCTTCAGAAATTTCTTTACTATACTCAAGAAGTAAGAAGCCTATAGTCATTATACTTAGAAGCCCCGATACTTTAACCATATCTCCTAAAATATATACACCAAAAGAAGATGCCAACAATATTAATAAATTATCTTGCTTAGAAAATCTATTATTAAATCTAGTCATAATCTTTATAATCATATACCCTGCAATACACCCTAATAGTATTCCCCCTATTATCTCAAAGGGTATTGCTAAAAGCTGTCGTCCTAGAGAAATTCCTGTACTCTTTTCAAGTCCTATAAATACAGAAAATAATGTCATTGCAAAGATATCGTCAATTGAAGCTCCCGCTAAGATAAGTACTGGAATACCCTTGTCCATCCCTCTTCCTGACTCTTTAAGTTCAAGCATAGATGGCACTATTACCGCAGGAGAAACTGCCGCAATTATAAATGCTAAGATACCTGCTTGAATAAATGTAAAACCTAATAAATAATGAGCCACAAATAGAATTGCTCCACCTTCCAATAAACATGGAATTGAGGCCATTTTCAATGAAACTTTACCTACTCTTTTCAAAGTTTCTTTATTTATCCCTAATCCAGCTCTTAAAAGAATTATTATTAATGCCATACTTCTTATATCTGCTGCATTATCAAGAATCGCTCCATCAATAAGATTTAGAGCATTTGGGCCTACTACTATACCTGCAATTATCATCCCAAGCAATCCCGGCAATCTAATTTTCGAAAACAATTTGTTTCCTAAAAAACCAAAAAACAATATTATAAGTACACTTTTAATCATTTTACTCTCCTTTTTATTACAAAATCGAGTTTTATCATCCTTAATGATTATATTACATTTTTCTAAAAACATCTATGGAAAACAAGGGGGAAAAGAAGAAGAAAAGAATACAATAAAAAAAGACCTCTCGATTAATCGAGAGGATTTTAAGGACATAAACGTGTTTTGGAAATCTACCCTAATAATACATTTTTTTAATGGAGCGGTAGACGAGGCTCGAACTCGCGACCTCCACCTTGGCAAGGTGGCGCTCTACCAGCTGAGCTACTACCGCACACAAAAAAACTGGTGCAGGTGAAGGGAGTCGAACCCTTACACCCGAAGGCGCTAGATCCTAAGTCTAGTGCGTCTGCCAATTCCGCCACACCTGCACGCGTTATGATTTCCAAAGATTAAATCTTCGGTTATCATGATTCAAAATTTTGAACTCTAACTTAATAGAATTCAATTGGCTGGGATAGCAGGATTTGAACCTGCGCATGACGGAGTCAAAGTCCGTTGCCTTACCGCTTGGCGATATCCCAATGTATGGGGTGGACGATGGGACTCGAACCCACGACAACCAGAACCACAATCTGGCGCTCTACCAACTGAACTACGTCCACCATATGGAGCGGGTGATGGGAATCGAACCCACGCTACCAGCTTGGAAGGCTGGAGTTCTACCATTGAACTACACCCGCATAAGTGGTCGGGGTGACAGGGCTCGAACCTGCGGCCTCATGCTCCCAAAGCACGCGCGCTCCCAATCTGCGCCACACCCCGATATGGTACACCTTAAGAGATTCGAACTCCCGACCCACGCCTTAGAAGGGCGTTGCTCTATCCAGCTGAGCTAAAGATGCATATCATTTACTAACCACTTATTTTTTCTTTTTTTGCACCCGTCTCTCGAGCACTTCTATATAGTATCACATAGTTTGAAGTATTTCAACAAAAAAAAACATAAAATTTAAAGTTTCAAAATTCAAAAAATTAATGTATAACAATCACTTTTTTTAATCTTTTCAAACTATATATATATACCTTATTTTAAAATGTTATTTTGCCACGAAATCCATTGATATGCTTAAACTTTCACTATTTCAATATTATCTTCTAGATGATGATTTTTTTATATTTATCAAGTAAAGTTATGTCCCCAGAGTCTGTCTACACTATAAATTTAACAACCTTGAATTATCAGAGAGAATCTCCCTCACATATCATTGTCAAAAATTTAATGAAAAAGTGCGAATTAAACTTAAAAATATTTTCAAACTCCGGTCCTTATAACTAATAAGAACCCAATCACATATCTTCATGATTGGGTTCTTATTTTTAACTTCTTAATTAAATATAAGCTCTTAATTTATTTTTTATATCTTCTGAAGCAAAACTAGCTTCAATAGAATAACTATACATTTGTTTATAATCTTCTTCAGTAAATATATTTTTATCTTCTAATATTTGATATTCTTTATTTAAATCTGTATTAGATACTGTCATATTATCCGTGTTCATAGTTACTTTTATTCCATCTTCAAAATACGCCTTCATAGGATGTTCTTCATAACTTGCAACAGCTTTAGTATGCACATTGCTCGTAGGACATACCTCAAGTGTAATATTCTTCTCTTTCAGAAGTTTATATGCTTCAGGACAATCTTTTGAATATACTCCATGTCCAATTCTTTCAGCATGTAAAAGGTCTATTGATTTTAATACATTTTCTCCTATTCCTGTCTCACCAGCATGTATAGTAATTCTATAACCTAATTTTTCAGCTAGATTTATAGGCTCTTGGAATACTTCTGGGAAATTCGCTCTTTCACTAGAACATAAATCTATAGCAACTACACCTTTCCCAAGGTATTTTGCTCCTTTTTCAACAACTTCAAAGCACGCCTCAACTGGCATAGTTCTCATACATGATAATATTAGATTTCCATATATGTCAAACTCTTCTTCTGCACGTTTAATTCCACAAATCACACTCTCAACTATCTCTTCAAACGTTAACCCTTTATTAATATGAAGTAATGGTGCAAATCTAATTTCAATATATTTAACATTATCCTGTGCAACATCTTCCATAAGTTCATATGTGATTCTTGTTAAATTTTCTTTTGTTTGCATCACCTTATTAGCTATATCAAATTTCTCTAAATATTCATCTAAGGATTTACAATCATCTGGTACCTCTACTAATTTTCTAAATTCTTCTATACTTTCTACCCCTAAGTTTAATCCTTCTTTTTTAGATAGTTCAAATAAAGTCTCTGGTCTAACACTTCCATCTAAATGACAATGCAATTCAATCTTCGGCATTTTATTAATATTCATTGTTCGCCCTCCCATTCTTTGTATATCAACACTTTTTTAATATATGTCAATCCTAATATTGTTATTGTTCGTGTATTATCTTTAATTATTATACTCTATTTTTTCATTTCTGCCAACGTTTTCAGTATTTTATTTTATATTGTTATAAAATAAGTTGCTAAATTTTTAATATATAATCTATTAGTATTATTCCCTTAATAAACTACATTAAAAAAACTTCTGATTACGAAGAAAATTTGAATAACAAATTTTCTTCGTAATCAGAAGTTACTGGCTCCTGGTAGAAACCCCTAAACCATATCATTAGGGTTATACGAAGTTTACTTATTTCATTTTTCAATATTGTAACACAAATAAAATAAAAGTCAACCCTTGGATTGACTTTTATAGAGATTCCGAGTTGAAACTAAATTTCATATTACTTCATATAAAAAACAGGTTTATCACTTATAATCTCACATAATGCTGAAACTATAGTGTTGTGTAAATCTATTTCCCTCAAGATACTAGTATCTTTCATTATCTCTTGTCTTCTTTGCCATAACCATTCCTTCTTATCACTTCTGAGGTTTAGTGCCATTATAAGTTTTTCAACTTTTCCTTTTTTGTTTCTCTCTTTTAAAACAGAATGATATCCATTAATAATAATTTCAACACCTTGATCAGCTTTTATATCAACCTTATCAGTGATAATAGTATTGTTACTATACTTATATTTAACGTTCTTTCTTGTTCCGCCATTAATAACCGCTATTTCCGAAGGTTCACCAACTGCTTTGATATTTAAAATATACCCTCTATCTTCTGGAATATATTTCAAACATCCATTTACCTCAGAGATTTTTACTGAAATATAATCACCTTTGATTTCCTGGGTAATTCTAGTTGTAGCATATATATCATTTTTATATCCTTGAGAAACTCCATCATCCTCAAATAACTCAAATTCTCCATCATCACCTGGATAGATATTTAATTCAATTGTACTAGGATTACTTACTCCACCCCAGTTTACTTCTTCCCCAAGAGGAATTATACTGCCAGCTTTTGCGAATATAGGGATTTCATCTAACTTTCCATAAAGAACATAATGCCTATTACCTTCATAATACTCTCCATTAAAGAAATCATACCATTCACCTTCCGGAAGCCATATTACTTTACGTGTTAATTGAGTTATATTATCTTTAGGTTTCAAAAATGGCGTAACTATAACACCCTCTCCAAAGTAATATTCATCCTTCCACTTATACGCTTCTTCCTCATGAGGATATTCATAATAGAGTGGTAAGAATGGAGGAATATCTTCTTTGTGGTTCTTCCATGATAATGTATAAAGATACGGTATTAATCTATGTCTGAATCTCATAATATCTGCTGTTATATCAAGTACTTCTTTTGTATATCCCCAAGGATGTCTATCAGCAAATGTCTGTTTTGTACTATGGAGCCTCATTATTGGACTAAAAACTCCATACTGAACCCATCTTGTATACAACTCTCCATCAGCTATTCCATTCATATGTCCACCAATGTCATGACTCCACCATCCATACCCTACATTAGCAGCTGTAGCAGTTACATATGGTTGAAAAGCTAAACTCTCCCATGTTATTATGGTATCTCCTGAAAAACCGATTGGATATCTATGATTCCCTAATCCACCCCATCTTGAAAAAATGAAAGGTCTTTTATTTTCATCTTTTGCCGCATCTGCAAAATGAAGATGATTCAATATAAATAATGGATCCAAATAAGACCACTTTGTCTTCTTTCCCTGTTGCCAATCCATCCACCAAAAATCAACCCCAGCCTCTTCATGAGGATGATGAAGATATTTTAAATACCCTTCAGCAAATTTCTTATCAGTAATATCAAAGAATACTGTATCGCCTTTTTCTTCATTCACTCCCATTAGTTTTGCCATTTTAAGATACATATCTTCATGTGCTCTTATACCATCAGCTGGATGCAGATTCAACGCTGTCTTCAATCCTAAATCATGCAGCTCTCCCATGAAAGTTTTTGGATTCTTAAATAATTCCCTATTCCATGTATATCCTGTCCATCCACCATTTTTTTCTCTAGATACATCTGTGATGTGCCAATCCATATCAACAATACACACTGAAAGAGGAATGTTCTCCTCTTTAAATTTATTCATAAGTCCTAATAATTCATCATCACTATATTCCCAATATCTACTCCACCAATTTCCTAATACCCATCTTGGTAACATAGGAACTTTCCCACTTAATTTAATGAAATCCTTCAAGCATTCCTTATATTTAGCTCCATATCCAAATAAATATATGTCTTCGTAACTCCCGGCTTCTCTTAGTTCTTCAATGAACCATCCATCTTTATCAAAAGTGAAACTATCACTGTCATCAACTATAGCCCATCCTTCTCTAGACATAAGTCCTGGTTCAATGTATGTTTCTCCATCTATGTCATCTAATGTTCTTAAGGTGCCTCGTAAGTTTGGATAGCTATCCATACCATAACTCCAAAGGAACCCTGTCTCTTTTACTAGCACTTTCAATGAATCATGAGTGAATCCAAGTATATTTGGAATATACTCCATTCTCAAATATTCAGTTTCAATTACCACCTTGTCCTCTTGGCTTTGGTAAGTAAATTGTGGTACTGGTTGTTTTCTGAACCAAAATGTTTTTGTTGCCTCATCTCTATATTTATTATCTTTACTATATTCCATTCTGATTAATCTTGATGTGATAACTGTAAATCTTACTTCTTTTCCGTAAACAAAGGCTTTCTCATCAGCTCTAGGCTCCATTGGCACATTTAAGCATTCTTTAAAATCTTTCATTCTAAATCACCCCATATCTAATATGTTTATATTGTATCAATTAATAGTGTAGAATATCTTCAATTATCTTCTCAAAAAATTCAACTATTTTTACTTGAATAATATATTTATAAACTCTATACTTTATATAAATAGTCTGTTAATCAGAGAGGAGAAGCCATGCTTTACACTATAGATATGAATGATAAAACACTTATAGAATGCGAAAATTATTACCTTGATTATAATTTTGATGAAACCTCAGGCCATATTCATAATCAAATGGAAATTTCTTTTATAAAAGATGGGCAAGGTGAATATCTTGTTGATGGTAATATCATTTCTGTTGAGAAAGGTGATATTTTTATCTTCAATAATATTGAACGTCATGGTTTAAAAGTCACAGGTGATACGCAATTAATTAATATGGTAATACACTTTGAACCAAGATTTATATGGGCTACTCCAAATGATGTGTTCAATTATAAGTATTTAAGTGTCTTTTATAATAACAGTATCATAGGGAATAAAATTTCCTCTACTAGTTATTATAATAGTAAAATTTCTGAGCTTATGTTGGAATTAGAAGATGAGTTCACAAACAAACACCTTGGTTATGAACTTATGGTTAAAGTAAAACTCTTAAATATATTAGTGTTATTGATTAGATATGCGGGAGAAGAAGATACTAGTTACACATCTTTCCGAACTACTGATATTATAAATATTGAAAAAGTACTTTCTTTTATAGAAAAAAATTATATGAATCCAATAAAGCTTGAAGATTTATCAAAGTTAGTGTTTATGAATCCATCTTATTTTTCTAGATTTTTTAAGAAGTTCAATGGAATTTCTCCAATAGATTATTTGAATAGATACAGAATACACAAAGCTTCTACACTACTTGCATCTACAACTCTTCCTATCCTAGAAATTACTTATGTGTGTGGATATAACAACGCCTCAAACTTCAATAAATCATTTAAACAGATAACCGGATTATCACCTTCACAGTTTAGACGAAATAAAGGTACCGCCTAACTTAATGGATAAAAAAATCCCTATATATAATAAGAAACTAAAGCTCTAATCATATATAGGGATTTATATTAAAATATTTTTATATGTCATATTTCTATCATATTTAACTATTAATCATTTATTATGCTTTCTTTAACTTTTCTTTTTCTATATCTCCTAAACCTTTTTCATCAAGTTTCTTCTGGACAGATTCTTCTATTAGCGTTTTAATTAATACTGTAATTGGAACACCTAATAACATTCCCCAAACGCCCATAACAGCGCCACCTACTGTAACTGATACAATAATCCAAAAGGCTCCAACACCTACTTTATTACCTAATATTTTAGGACCTAAATATAAACCATCAAACTGCTGTAATACAATAATTATTATTCCAGCCACAAGTGCCTTCATTGGACTTACTAACAAGACGATAAGGACAGCTGGAACTCCCCCTATGAATGGTCCAAAATAAGGAATCATATTTGTTATCCCTATTATTATTGACAATAATGGAGAATATGGAATCTTACAAATAAACATAACTACGAAACATATCATTCCAATAATTATTGAATCTATTATCTTTCCAATGAAAAATCTTATGAATATTTCATTAGCACGTCTACCTACGACTAATATTCCATCTACACTCTCTTTCTTATTAAATGCATACATCAATCTCTTTATTCTAGCTAAAAGATCATCTTTATCCAATAACATATATATAGCAATACATAAACTTACTATAAGATTAAAGATCCCAGACGTAACCTGTAAGGCTGCACCCAAAGAATTTTGTAAAATTGTTGTTATTGTTGAACCAAACTTTGTGATGAAACTGCCTAACATATTATTGAATTGCTTAAAGATTTCAGAAGATTCATCCATCCCCATTCCTGCTACTATTTCATCAACTATTTTATTTAACTGCTCAATATTTATTAGATTAACCAAATCCTTTATACTTCTTACTAATGTAGGTATTATACACGATATTGAAATTGCTATAACTCCTATTAATGCAATTAAGATTATTAATACACTGTAACCCCTTTTAATCTTGAACTTATTACATAGAACCTTAACAAGTGGTTCAAGTATATATGCAATAAAAAAAGCTACCAATATAGGTTGAATAATTCTAAAAACCCACGCTAAGTTTTCCTCTTGTCCTACCATTAGATAAAATATAATTCCAAACACAATTAAAAACATGGAGTTTAAAACTTTATTTTTTTCCCCTCCAAATCGATTCATACTATTCCTCCTTAGTTTACGAAAAGCTTGTACTGAATTTAATTATACATTATTTTTGTTAAATATATATATTAATAAATTCTTACAATTTGGTTAAGTCTTTTGACTATAATAAAAAAAGGCGCGTATCACGCGCCTCGTTAAGAAAACTTACGTTTCTATTCCAAGTAACTGTTGTTGATTAACACCCTTCTTAAACCAACAGGATAAATAATTCCCTTATAACCACTTCGTTTTTTATATCATCATTCAAGGCACTCTTTCTTAGATTCCTACTCATAGCTTAGCACTTTATCAAGAAATTTCTTCAGTTCTTCTGTTTTAGGATTGTTTAATATGTCCACACTTCCATGCTCAATTATTTTTTGACTATCAATAAAGACTATATGATCTGCAATATGCTTAGCGAATCCAATCTCGTGTGTAACAATTATAAAATCCTTATTATTATCCTTAAGTTTTTTAATTGATTGAAGCACTTCATATGTTAAAGCTGGATCAAGTGCACTAGTTGGCTCATCTAAAAGGAGTATTTCAGGATTTATTGCCAAGGCTCTTACTATTGACGCCCGTTGTGCTTGTCCTCCACTAATCTGATGAGGATATTTATCTTTATGTTCAAGTAATCCATACTGTTTTAACAACCCTTCAATCAAATCCTTGTTATCTTTCTCTGGTATATCATGTACTTTTTCAAGTACTAAACTAATATTCTTAAATACACTTAAATGAGGAAATAAATTATTATCTTGAAATACATATCCTACTTTCTTTCTGTAACTATCTAAATCATCTTTAGATAAGTTGTGTTCATTAATCATAATATTTCCATCATCATACTCCTCAAGCCCCGCAAGTAATCTTAGAAATGTAGACTTTCCACCACCACTTGGTCCAATAATAGCTACCACATTAACTTGACTTATCATTAAACTGATTTCATCTAGAACAATATTTTCAGCATACTTTTTTAATACTTTATTAACTCTTAATTCCATATTTGCACACCTCTATAATTAAGCCTTTTTTCAAGTAATCTAATAATAAACAATAAAGGAATTGTCATTATTAAATATCCTGCTGCTAAAATTATATATCCTTCAGCATAAGCAAATGTTGAAGCTTGAGTAGTAGTAATCACATTAAAGAACTCATCAAATGCTATATATGATAGTAATGCACTACCTTTTATTAATAGTGCCAATTGTCCTGTTAAAGGTGGTAATATAGACATTATTACTTGTGGAAATATTATATATCTATATGTTTGATATTTGTTGAACCCAAACATCTTAGCAGCCTGCCATTGTCTAACATGAACAGATTCTATCGCTCCTCTATAAATATCTGCAATATATGCTCCTGTATATAATGATAATGTAATGACCCCTATTATAAATTTATTATCAATATTAAATGCATATCCAATATAATAATATGCAGCTATGATAATAACTAATAAAGGAACTCCAAATATTATTGTTTTATGAAATTCAGCTATATACTTTAAAAATAGTATTTTAGAATTACTCATAATATATAGCACTAAACCTACTACTAGACTTAATAATAACGCCGATAAGCTTATCAATATCGTACTAGTCCAGCATTTAAGTATCAACTGTGAATAATCAATATAGGTGTGAAATTCAAATCTATTTCCAACTGCTTTGTATAAGACAAACTTAAAAAAAGCTATATATACAGTAACTGCGATTCCAAAATGTAATATTTTTTTCATACCAATGCCTCTTTCTAGAAGAAAAAGTCTATACCATATTCCTCAAACTCTTTCATCTTATCTTTTAAATATTTTTCTCTTATTTCATCGTAGGTTCCATCTTCTTTAGCTTTATTTATAAATTCATTTAGCTTTTCCACTAATTCAGATTCACCTTTTCGAACTGCTACACCCCAACCTTTTGTATTTGGTAATGGGTCTAGAATAGTTCTCGTAGTATCTGTATAATTCTCATGATGTCTTATTACTGATAGTGGATCATATATAAATACATCCGCTTTACCTTGTGCTACTTCAAGTACCGCACTTGCTTCTTCATTAACATTCTTAATGGTTGCATTAGGAGCATTTTCCTGTGCCCAAAGAGCACCTATTGTTCCTGTTTTTGAAGCAATCACCACATCAGAACTATTCAAATCATCTACTGATTGTACTTTTGAATCTTTATAAACCAACATCATAAGTTGACTAGTTGTATATGGATTTGAAAAATCCACACGCTCTTCTCTTGCTGAAGTTATAGTCATGGATGATATAATCATGTCTATCTTACCAGTTTCTAATGATGTAATTAAGCTTGGATATGGTATATCAACTATTTTTATCTCTTTACCTGAAAATTCACCGAATGCTTTAGCAAGCATAACACTTGCACCCTCTGGATCACCTTTTTTATTCTTTGTTTCAAACGGAGGATACTTCAGCTCCATACCTACAACAATTGTTTCTTTATCAAGCGTACTTTTGGATTTATCAGAGTTCTTGTCCTTTCCACAACCAACTAAACTAGTCAAGGCTAGTGATACTACGCCCAAAATCACAACTAATTTCTTTAATTTAATGATTTTCTTATTCAACTTCTTATTCATTTTTCAACTTTCCTCCTCGCTTTTATTAATTTTAACTTATTTTCTCTCATCTTTTTTACATGTAATTCTTATATAGTAATCACTATTCATTACTTAGCACAAATTTACTGTCCTTCTTAAATACATATTTAAACTTTTATAATATTATGATTATAAATTTAACAACCTTTGTATCTAAGTTACTTGGTCATCTTCTTAATTTTAAGGGACAGTTCTCAAGTTTTTATTAGTAAATAAAAACTTGAGAACTGTCCCTATTCCCTATCCCTGTTTTAAAAGCCAGTACCTATTACATCAAAGGCACTGGCTTTTTATTACTCATTTAATTTCATATTATTTTTAATATCTTTCTGTATTTTTTTAATTGCTTTCTTTGATCCTCTCTTTATATCACGTTCCAATTTCCTCTCTTTATATTCTTTAAATAATATATCAAAATCATATCCTTCTGGATAAAGCTCTTCTCTCTTAATATTAAGCTCAACTCTTCTAATGTTGACATCCCTATATTCTTTCCCAACAAGAACCACTATATTATTTAATGTATCCCTTTCACTATAAACTATAGCCTTCTGTCCACTTTCAAGCATTATAACTTGATCACCAACTCTATATTCATATTCTATAGATTCTTTTTTTGAAACCCTCCTAGAAACCTCGTCGTTTCTCAATTTACTTCTCTTTACTAAGGTGTATTCATAATTTTTATCTTCTATATAACCCTTTGCTCTTTTTAGTACTGATTCTTTTACCCCTACCTTTTTTGAAATCCACAATGCATTGCTTTCTCCGCCTTCACCAATAACCATTTTATATAGTGGTTCTAAAGTATCTGGATTAAATTTCATATGTGCATTTTGAAACTCTGAATGTTCATAAGCGTAACGTTTAATATCTGCATAATGTGTAGTTGCAACTGTTATTGCCCCATAATGATATAATTCTTCAAGTATAGCAATAGCTAATCCTGTACCTTCATTTGGTTCTGTTCCTGTACCTATTTCATCAAATAGAATTAAGGATGAATTATTTGCTTGATTAAGTATATCCGAAATATTTTTCATATGAGAGGAGAAAGTACTTAAAGCATTTTTTATACTCTGATTATCTCCAATATCTACAAATATATTATCAAAAACAGATAGTTCTGTACCAGCATTTGCTCTAACATGAACTCCTGATTGCATTGCTAATGTTAGTAAACCAATAGTCTTCAATGCCACAGTCTTCCCACCTGCATTAGGTCCTGTTATTATAAGACTTCTATATTCATGCCCCACCTCAAAGTTTAAGGGTACAGTATTGCCTTCTAATAAAGGATGTATTCCATTAACTATTTTTATATATCCTCTAGTATTAATTATTGGTTCAATTCCATCAATTCTTTGGCTATATTTTGCTTTTGCAGAAATCATATCATACTCAGCAATCAACTCAATATTAATCTTTATTTCTTTAAGTTCCTCATATATTAACCCCGTAAGATAAGCTAATATTTGATATTCTTCTGCCTTCTCAGCATATTTTAACGTACTAAGTTCACTATTTAACTTATTTATCGATGATGGTTCAATGAATACAGTAGTTCCTTTAGATGAACTATCAATTATGTTCCCTTCAACCTTATTCTTGTAGTTAGCTTTAATAGGAATAACATACCTACCATTTCTCATACTAACAAAAAATTCTTGTATATACTGCGAATAATGGGACGATGATAACATCTTATTTAGCTTCTCTTTGATTTTTCCTTCAGTAGCATCAATATTTTTTCTTACTTTTGCTAGTTCTTTGCTTGCAGATGAATCTACTTTATTATTCTTAATTACTCTATTAATCTCTTCTTCTATATGCCTTAATTCATTCATAGAATATGCATATTCACTAAGTATTGGTGCATATGATTCTTGTTGCACCATAAACTTCTTTATTTTCCTGCATCCCCTTAAAAAATCCCCTATATGAGTAGCTTCATCAGCTTCTAGGAATCCACCTTTTTCAACCTTCTCAACTAACTCTCTAATATCATAAATTCCTTCTAAGGGAATATGCTTAGAATCATCTAGTATTTTTCTTGCCTCACTAGTCTCGCTTAATTTTTTCTCTATAACAGTTATATTACTTGAAGGAACCATTTTATCAATTAATTGCTTTCCTAAGCCGCTAACACAGTATCCTTTTATTATTTCCTTAAAATCCTTATATCCTAATGTATTCAATGTATTTGTATTCAATGTTATTTCTCCTTTATAAGTAAATTTTATTAAACCATTAAATTACGAGTAGGCATCATATTTCCCACTCTAAATTTTCCCATAAAGTACTGTCCTAAGATTAGAATTGTTAATACATCTATTTGTGTAAATAAAAAAAGCCACAGACATGTCTGCGACTTGAAGAATTACCTCTTTCAATTATTTCTATAAACCTATGTATACATTTTAAATAGAACATACGTATATAGAAATATTCATAAAGATTGAAATCATACCATTACTTCAATCTTTGTACCTTGAGATATCTTGAGTAGACATATACTTTATAGATAGTGTTAAATAAATCCTCAACTAACAAAGGTATGATATACCCCTTTAAAAGATTTATTTAAATATTTTTTTAACTATCTAACCAGCAATATGCTCATAAAATACCTCTCTAATATAATTAGGTTATTTTGAAGTTAACCTTAATCGTAATTTTCATATTCTAATCTTATATGTAATAATATAGTAATTTAATTTTATTGTCAAGCTCAGGGATTTACGACGATCAGCTCTAAAGATTAAAATTAAAGTTAAAAGTTTTGCCATAATTTTTACTTTTTATCACGCCCATAGTACAATTTATATATCATAGATAACGTATTTGTGTACGTTTATTTAAGTTGATAATATCTTCAATATCAACTTAGCCTCAAGAACAGAATGAAAATACAGTGTTTTTTCAATATTTCCATCTTTATCTTTGTATTCTTTCTTTAAGCAATGCTCACAATGTTTCTCTTTAAATTTATATAATTCCGTTCCATCAATAGCTATAACCCAATATTTATTTAATAATCTATAATGCTCAAAGCTACGCTTTTTAAACATCTCTTTGAGCATATAATCTCTAATATATTCTAATTCTTCATTATCTAACTTTTTTAGAAAATTATTTTTAGTGTAATAATGAGGTATTTCTTCCAAATTTTCATATTCAAGAATATTTTTAACATTGTAAAAAAGGATTTTTAATACACTTGTCGAATGTTTATTAATGTAAGGATTTCCATAAAAAACTATTATATGAAAGGAGTACTAATATGAGACTTAAAAGAACCATATCAATCATGTTAATTTTAGTAATGGCAGTATCAACACAAGTATTTGCAGAAACAATAAAGGTTATTGAAAAACCACGTGAACTTGAATATCACTATGTAGTAAGGAATGTAACCAATATCAATAAAAACAAATCTTATATTTTAAAGGATGCTAAAGAACTAGGCAGCGTACTGCCCAATTCAACAAAAAGAATAACTACCACAACGACTCACACTGTTTCATCTACAGTAACTACTGAAGAAGCTGCGAAATTCAGTAACAATAGTGAACAATTTATTAAAGATTTAAAAATAGAGGTAAATGGGAAACACGGTACCTCTAGAACAGAAAAATATGAAACTACTGAAACAGTAGATGAGACGTTTACATTTGATCCTGATGAAAAGGCAAAAGGAAATAATGTGTGCGTAATATATTCTGGATATATATTAGTAGACGCTGAAGTACTAATGGATAAGTATGAAGTTAAAGTAGAGTACCATTACAAGAATAATTGGGACAAATGGAGACATCATCGTAAAAAAAGATATGAAACTAAGAAAAAAATTGGAACAGTTACAGCCATGGTTCAAGTGCCAGTAATGTTACGTACTTCAGAATATTATAAAGTAGGTGGTCATACTAAAAGTACAAAATTACCACCAACAACTATTAATCTCAACAGTAAACATGTTAAAATTCTAGACTCAAAAGAACTAACAAATAACGATCCTGCACCGTTAAATCTTGAACATCTATACTATGATGTACTAGAAGGATGTATGCCACAAAAAATGGCACTTAGAATTTTAGCAGATAAGGAATCAGAAATTCGTAATAGCAACTATAGTGAGCATTATAAACGAACATCTCTTATGCATATATTTCAAGTTAGAAGAAAAGTTAGTATGGGCCCCGATGGTCGAGACCGATTTGATGAAATGCGTTAATAAAATATATTAAACTCTTTTTGTAAACAGGTTTAAGAATAACCTTCTTGATGATAATTAAAATAAGTCGAGGAGGTTATTTTATTGACAATTTTAATAAGAACTTAACAAAACATTAATCAATCAAAACAAAATCAATTCGGTGTATGATACGAGTACTATGAAATTGTTGTTTAAGGACGTTTTAGAGAAATTACTTAACTCAGAATTAAAAGATCAATTAAGTATAATTTATGGCGAAAAACTAGGAAAAGAGCCCTGTAAAAAAGTATACCAGTTAAAATCCGCTTACATATAATTCCCATTATATATATTTTTTCTTTTTCTTTATTAATATTTCTTATAAAAAGGTTTGAGTTAATACCATCAAGTATTAACTCAAATCATGAAAATTGCACCATATCAAATTATATATACAACTGTGATTAAAACTATAAATATTGAGAACTGTCCCTATTTATTTTTTGATCCTCACTATTAACCTAACTATTAATTTGTTCTGCTATATCATTTAGGTACTCCCATCTCTCCATCTTTTCTTCCAATAAGCCTTCTGTTTCTTCTTTTTCCTTAATAAGTTCATTTATTTTTACATAATTACTTATTTCTTTCTTTAATTGATTCTCAATCTCTGAAAGCTTTGTCTCTAAATCCTCAATCACTTTATCAATTTGTTCATATTCTCGTTTTTCATTAAATGAGAATTTAACCGTCTTATTTCTTATTTGATTATTTTGAATACAATCTTGATTTTCTTCTGGACTACTAATATTTATATTTTTTTTCGTACTACTAGCTTTTTGTTTATCTATGTTTTTAGATTGTCTGATTATCTCAAGATATTCAGAATAATTCCCATTGTATCTTTCAATATTTCCTTCACCTTCATATGCAAAGATATTATTGCATATTCTGTCCAAGAAGTATCTATCATGGGATACAGTTATAACTGGCCCATTAAATTCTTCAATAAATTCCTCAAGAATTGATAATGTTGTAGTATCCAAGTCATTTGTAGGCTCATCCAATAGTAACACATTAGGGGCTTCCATTAGAACTTTTAGTAGATGAAGACGTCTTTTTTCCCCTCCTGATAATTTTCCAATGAAGTTATATTGTATATCTGGTTGGAACAAAAATCTTTCTAACATCTTTGAAGCAGATATTTTTTCACCATTAGCAAGAGGAAGGAATTCTGCAATTTCTTTAACGAAATCAATAACCCTCATGTTATCATCCATATGGAAAGTTTCTTGACTGAACATTCCAATCTTCACAGTGTCACCAATAGAAATAGTGCCTTGATCTACTTCAATCTCTCTATTGATTATCTTCATAAGAGTTGATTTACCTATTCCATTTTCTCCAACAATACCTATTCGGTCATCTTTTAAAATTCTATAACTGAAATCTTTAATAAGTAATTTATCATCGAAACTCTTGTTTATATTTTCCATTTCTATGATTTTCTTGCCTAATCTTGAACTCATAGAAGAAAACTCAAGCTTATCTTCCCTAAGATCAACCATATCTTCCTTAAGTTTGTCAAACCTATCTATTCTAGCTTTTTGTTTTGTTGATCTCGCCTTCGCACCTCTTCTTATCCATGCTAGTTCTCTTCTAAAACGATTCTCATTTTTACGTTGAGCCGATATTTCAAGTTCCTCTCGCTCTGCTTTCTTTTCTAAGAAGATACTATAATTACCGTCATATGAATACAGGTTACCCTTATCAATCTCAATTATCCTATTTGTCACTCTATCTAAGAAATATCTATCGTGGGTAATCATCAATACAGCACCTTTTCTTCTGTTAAGATACTCTTCCATCCACGCAATTATTTCACTATCCATATGATTTGTAGGCTCGTCTAATATCAACAACTCACATGGTGTTATTAATGCTGTTGCTAATGCAATTCGTTTTCTTTGTCCACCTGATAATTCTCCTACCTTCTGGTTAAAATCATTAATATCTAACCTTGTTAGTATACTTTTTGCCTCCGCTTCCATATCCCATAAATTAAGACTATTTATATCATCCTGTAGCTTAATCATTTTATTCTTTTCTTCTGTACTAAGATCTGTTTTATTCAATAACCCTTCATATTGTCTTAATACCTGCATTTCTCTTGAATTACCTCTAAATACCTGTTCAATAACTGTAGCATTCATATCAAAATCAGGATTCTGAGATAGAAATTCAATAATTATATTATTTTTTTTAGTTATAGTTCCTTTATCGGCATATTCTGTTCCAGCAATAATTTTCAATAATGTTGATTTACCAGTTCCATTAATACCAATAATCCCGATCTTTTCTCCTTCATTAATTCCTAATGAGATATCTTCCAACAATATTTTTTCGCTATAAGCTCTTACTTATGTTCTCTAAAGTAATTAAGTTCATGTAATCCCTCTCTTTTTATATTTATACTCCATCTATTATTGTCTAAAATCTATTATATCAGCTTAAAGAAAATAAACTAGAGTAATATTAAGTGGCTCATTCCTAAAAAAACACTTGCTATCAATATTAATCCAAATCATTTATTATGAACGCTTGCCAATTTATTTATGTTTCCTCTCATGCTCTAATAACCAGGCTTTTCTATCTATTCCACCTGCATAACCAGTTAATTTACCATTACTTCCAATTACCCTATGACAAGGTATAATAATGCTTAGCTTGTTTTTCCCATTAGCTGCTCCTACAGCTCTTACAGATTTTTCTCTACCCATAGATATAGCTTGTTCTTTATAAGATATTGTTTCTCCATAAGGAATTTTAGTCAACTCATTCCACGATATCTTTTGAAACTCTGTACCTTCAAATTCTACAGGTATTTGAAAACACTTTCTTTCCCCTTTAAAATATTCTTGTAATTGTTCCATAACCATTTCTATAACTTTAGGTACTTCTCCTATATAATTACAGTCTTTTTTGTTACTATCTTTTTTAAGATAAGCAATATATGACTCTTTATTTAAATCATCCAAGAATAATATACTAGTTATTGCTCTTTGACTTCCGCCAATCTCTAGAACTCCTATGGGTGTCTCCAAATATGCTAAATGTGTATATAACCTTTTAATTTCTTTCATTTTCATACCTCATTGGCTTAGTCTTATATCATAATTATACACTTTTTTTTACATATACAATAGAGAACAAAAATTATCAATACATCAAATAATACATTGAATTACTTATACAACTGCAACCCCTCTTAAAGGTATTGATAATCCCAGAATAGTAATCCACTGGAATAACTCACACCTTATATCCTCCTGAAGATGCCTTAGATGGCTGGAATCATAACATTGAAATTGTTATATCTGAAGCCTAACTTATAGGGACAGTTCTCAATAAATTATCACTATCCCCTAAAAATTTGAGTTCATTACTACTTGAGTCTTATCTTCAAGATTCTACCTCTATATTATTTCATAGGATCACCTTAGGTTTATAAGTATAAAATGATTATAGTTGTTTGATACGCAAATTGTATAAGCTATTTCTAACTAAAAATTGCATTATCAAAAATCACCTTGTATACTTGTTATTGGATAAATAATTAATGTACTAAGGAGACTAAAATGAAGTTATTGACACTGAATTGTCACTCATGGCAAGAAGATAATCAAATAAGTAAATTAAGAATAATAGCTAAAGCTATCTATGATAATGACTACGATGTCGTAGCTCTTCAAGAGGTAAGCCAATTGATTTCCTCTAAACCCCTTTTCAATAATATCCATGAAGATAATACCGGTTATTTGATTAAACATTTTCTCGAAGATATATCAGGTAGGGAATATTACCTCACATGGGATATATCCCATATAGGCTTTGATAAATACGAGGAAGGTGTAGCTATATTATCCAAGCACCCTTTTGTGATGACGGATTCTTTTATTGTTTCTTCATCAACAACTCGTGATAATTGGAAAACTAGAAAAATAGTCTGTGCACGTATAAAAATTGATTCTCAACTATATGATTTCTATTCAGTTCATCTTGGCTGGTGGTATGATAATGAAGATAAATTTGATTCTCAGATAGATAAATTACTTACTTATCTAGATGATGAGATTCCTTGTTTCTTAATGGGAGATTTTAATAATGATGCTTTTATTAGTGGAGAAGGATATGATTATTGCTTATCAAAAAACTTATATGATACCCATGCCCTTGCTCAAACTAGAGATAATGGAGTTACAATAGAAGGAGAAATCCACGGCTGGGAAGGTAGAAGTCAAACTAATGACCACCGTATTGATTGGCTTCTTACCAATAGACACTTTAATATAATCTCATCAAAGTGTATTTTTAATGGAGAAAATAAGCCTTTTGTTTCTGATCATCACGGTGTTGAAATTCAGATTGACGATATTCATATGTAATATTTCCTATAAATAAAAAATCTTGTACAGTAAGAAAATAGTCCAACCATGCAAGGTTTTTCTTATTACTTAATATCAATCTTCTTTTTTAAAATGAATTTTATTCTTGAATATAGAGGTACAGTTCTCAATATTTAATCGAAAATAAATTTAGCTAGGCTAATTTATTATCTAAAAACTTGAGAACTGTCCCTTTTTATTTCCCGTATTATTACGGTATCCTTGAGAAATAATTATAAACTCTTTTATACCTCTTCTATAATCTTTTCAACCCATTTACATAGGTTTACTGATGCTTTCTTTGCCGTTTCAACAACCCTATCATGTGAATGTTTTACCTTCTGTATTCCTGTTGCCATATTAGTTATACATGATATTCCCAGTACTTCGATTCCTAAATAATTTGCTGCAATTGTTTCTGGAACTGTCGACATACCTACTGCATCCGCACCTTGACCACCAATTGATCTTATCTCTGCAGCTGTTTCGTAGTATGGACCCATGAATCCAGCATATATTCCTTTTTTATACTCTATGTCTAATTCACTAGCTATTTTTTCTGCTTTACTGATTATAGAAAGGCTATATGGTTCAGACATATCGGGGAAACGTACACCAAATCTCTCATCATTAATCCCAATAAGAGGATTATCTCCAAATAGATTTATAAAGTCAGTAATTATCATCAATGTTCCTGGTTTGAAATCAGTATTGATCCCCCCACAAGCATTGGTAACTATCATCTTTTCTATTCCTAACTGTTTCATAACAAATACAGGATAAGCAACCTCTTTCATTGTGTATCCTTCATAAAAATGGAATCTACCTTGCATTGCCATTATTTCTACACCATTAATTTTTCCAAAAACTAATCTCCCTTTATGCCCTTTAACTGTGGATTGTGGGAAATTCGGTATATCTTTATATTCGATATATTCCTTCTCTTCAATTACATCAACAAGGTCTCCTAATCCTGACCCAAGTATAACCCCTATCTTTGGCTGCATTGTTGCATTTTCCTTTATATACTTTGCTGATTCACATACTTTTTCAAACATTCTTTCCATTAATATTCCTCCTCTTGTAACCGGTTTCAAAAACCATAGATTACTTTCTTTATTTTAAAGCAGAAAATGAACTTCCTTATTTTAATAAACACTCACTTTTTCTGCGTATTATATCATATCCCAAAACATATCTCTCCTTGTCCATGCTCTTTAATTCTATTTTATTAAGAATCATTTCAGCGGCTTTCTCACCTGACTTTTTATAATCAAAATTTACAGTTGTCAACTTTGGTTCTATTATTGACGATATCTCCATATTATCTATTCCAACGACAGATACCTCTTCTGGTATTTTTATATTTTTTTCTTTCAAGTAGTTCATAGCACCTATAGCTACTCTATCTGTAGCCGCAACTACTGCTGTTGGCAACTCCTTATTTCTGTCAATTATACACTTCATTGATTCATATCCAGATGAAATTGATAAACTACCTATTTGTATATATTTATCTTGAATGGCTATTTGGTATGATTTCATAGCTTCTATATATCCTATTCTTCTTAACTTTCCAATAGATTCTCTTCTATCATCTATGCCTATATATGCAATTTTCTTATGTCCATTGCGAATCATTAATTCTGTAATATCTTTAACAGCATTTAAATCATCATATAATACACTAGATACTTCAAGATTTTTATTTTCTTGACCCATTACAACTACCGGAACCTTAACACTCTTTATTGTTTCTATATGCTCTTCGGTAATGTCTACTGGGAAAATTATAATACCATCTACTTGCTTCCTATTAAATATTTTAATATACTCAATTTCCTTATCAATACTTTCATTTGAATTTGCAAGTAATACATTGTATCCCTTACTATCCAATATATCGGTTATACCTTCTGTTATACTTGAAAATGTGTCTATCCCTATATTGGGTAATACTATTCCAATCATATTTGTCTTATTAGTTGCAAGTTCTTGAGCTAGCAAGTTAGGTTTATAGCCTGTTTCATTTAATACCTTTTCTACTTTTGATTTTAATTCACTACTCACATTTTGAGAATTATTTATAACTCTAGATACGGTAGCTTTAGATACTCCAGCAAGTTTTGCAATATCACTCATCTTCATAATTAAATCACCATCACCTTTTGTAACCGGTTTCTAATTTGCTTTAATTATATCCTATGCTTATACATTAATCAAATACAAGTTTTGTCCATTGTTTAAGTTAGTTAAGGGACAGTTCTCAATAATTTACGTAAAAAAGAAAACAGTTTTCAATCTGTTAATAAAAAAAAGATTCTTTAATCTATTTTTTATTAATTCTTGAGAACTGTCCCTTTGTTATTTTAACAAAATTTGTATGTGAATCAATCATTCTTCATCACTTCAAGATAACCCTTTGCCCATAGTTTAAGTTGAATGCATAAAAAGAACCTACAAAGATAAGTGCAGGTTCTTTAACTATAATTTTTATTATTATGTTTCAATCAAATTTGATACTTCTACTTCCATTAGTTGATTATTGTTTAAATCTTTAATTATTGCAGTTTGTTTATCAAAATTTAATTCATTGATCCATACATCATCATTTTTGTATTTCACATCGAATACACCTTTTGAATTAAAAATTTCCTGTGCTCTTTTCATTAACATATAAATCACCCCAAATATTACGGATTAAATAACTTAATATTTATATACTACTTAATACTTCAACATTTAACTGTTTACACTAAGTTTTTTAATCCTATGAAACAATTAAATATTTTTGAAAGTTTAATATAGTACTCAATTAGTTTAACCATTTTCATAATTTCAATCCTTTAGTTATTCTATTTCTAGTTTAAAAACAAAAGACTTATTCACATTACTCATAATTGTACAACTAGTATACTAAAGCAATACTAAAAAACAAAACCGAGAAACCAAGGTACCACCCTTTTAGTTTCTCGGTTATATATTAATCAAACCATTAACATATAGCAATTCTATATACCTTTATTATTTAATTACCAACTCAATAGGACAATGATCTGATCCTAATATTTCACTGTGTATATCTGCACTAACAAGTCTGTCTTTTAACGCTTCAGATACACAGAAATAATCTATACGCCACCCTGTATTATTTTCTCTAGCTTTACCCATGTATGACCACCAAGAATACATACCTTCTTTATCAGGATTAAAGAATCGATAAGTATCAATAAATCCTTGACTTAAGAATAATGACATCTTTTCTCTTTCTTCATCTGTAAAACCAGCGTTTTTTCTGTTTGTTTTAGGATTTTTAAGATCTATTTCTTTATGTGCAACATTTAAATCTCCACACATTATAACAGGCTTAACCTTATCTAGATGTTTAAGATATGCTCTAAAATCATCTTCCCATAACATTCTATTATCCAATCTCTCTAGTCCACGCTTTGAATTAGGAGTATATACCGTCACAAAATAGAAATCATCAAACTCTAAGGTTATAACTCTTCCTTCTTGATCATGCTCTTCAATATCTATTCCATAAGTAACACTAATTGGCTCTTTTTTAGTAAAGATAGCTGTTCCTGAATACCCTTTCTTAACTGCATAGTTCCAATACTGATAATACCCTTCAAGCTCTAGCTCAATCTGGCCCTCTTGTAATTTACTCTCCTGAATACAAAAAATATCTGCATCTATTTCATTAAAGAAATCCAGAAAACCTTTTTTAACGCAGGCTCTTATCCCATTAACATTCCATGAAATCAATTTCATCTCTTTCTCTCCTCTCAAATATCGTCTATAACTAATAAATTATTAGTTATAGATTCAAAATAATAATTTCCTAGTAATTAATATTAATTTTTTCTTAATATAGATTATACCATATAAATAAATTAGGGGACAGTTCTCAATAATTTTGTAAATAGACTTGATTTTTCTGCGTAAACTTGAGAACTGTCCCCTTAATAAAAGAAAAGGACATACTCAATATAGCATGTCCTCTGATAATACACTTCAGTTTAATAACCTCATTACATTTCACTGCTAAACTTACTTTTTGTTCCAGTAATAACAACATCACCTTCTTTTAATCCACTTAAAACTTCATAGCACGGCTTTCCTTTATCATCTATCCCCGTGGTTCCACAATCAATATATCTTATTTTTTTAACCCCATCTTTAATTATTTCTACATATCTCTGACTTCCATTTCGCTTTACCGCTAATTGAGGTAGAACCAACCTATTGTTTAGTTCTTTAGATTCAAACTCTGATTCTGAAATTATTTTTTCAAATATTGCAGCGCCTATCTCGCTCTCATTATCTAATATAAAATAGATTGAGCCACCCGTTCCTGAATCATTGCGTGATGATATAAAACAAACTTTTCCTTTATACTCACCACCATACTTTAGTTTAATCTCAGCAGAATCACCAATGTTAATATTTTCAAATTTAATCATATTAGCCGCACACGCTGTTTTTATGATAGGTATAGTCGCATGCGCAGCTATAAATAATGATTCTCCCGCCTTGAACGGTTCCCCATTATGCACATTAAAATCAGTTATATAACAATTAACTGGTGCATAAATTTTATACTTTTCTTTATCTTTTTCTAACTTTAAAAGTTTTTCTTCTTCAATTTTAACTTCTAATTCTTGCACCTTTATTTCTTTCTCATTTTGCCCCTTTGATATCATCTGATTATATATAACCTGTTCTCTTTCTAATACAAACTGTTGCATCATAATATCGTGTTCAATTTTTTTTGTGTCTATTTCAGCAATCAGTTCACCCTTTTTTATTATTTTATTTTCCTTAACATAATACTTATTGAGATGCCCATCAAAATTAAACTTAAACTCTTCAATTGTTCTTGGTGAAATTATCATAGTATTTTCAGAAATCTGTTCATGTAAAGTTCCTCTACTTACTGTGACGGTTTCATATTTTATTCCTTGCATTACTTTACTCAGGTATTCAGGATCAAGTTCTGTAGTAACTTCTTCTTTACTACCACATGATGTTAATAGTCCAAACATAATAATAGTGGTAATAAATATACTTATTTTTTTTCTCATTATTATTCCCCCTTTCTGTTACACCACATTTTTCTTTTCTATATAGGGAAGTAATACTATTTTATCATCTTGCATTTCCATCTTTACTTTGTTTTCAATTTTTAATGCATTAATATATTCATCAGGAATGTGTATTCTCCCTCTTTTATCTATAACAGCCAATTCATCATGAGTATTTTTTTCTAATTCTATATCTAAAGCAGCAAATTTTTCTAAATAATTTACTCTCTTAATGAATTCTTTACTTGTCCTTCCATCACTAATAGCTACAACTCTATCAACCATATTAGAAATATTTCTATCATGTGATACAAGTGTTACTGTTACTCCTAATTGTGAATTTACTTTTCTAAAGACATCCATAATAGTTTCACTTGTCTTTGTATCAACTGATCCTGTAGGTTCATCTGCAAGTAGAATTTTAGGAGAATTACATAATGCAATTGCTATTGCCACTCTTTGTTGCTCTCCTCCTGAGAGTTGACTCATTTTATTCTTTCTTCTATCATACATATTTACCATATTTAATAATTCATGAGCTTTTTCTTTCTTTTTCTTTCCTTTCCTAAGGCTCATTATAAATTCAATATTATCTTCAGCAGATAAATATGGTATAAGATTCCTTGAATTATTTTGCCAAACAAAACCTACAATATCTCTCTTATATTCAATTAATTCTTTGCTGTTAATCTTAAATAAATCCTTTCCATCAACAAATAGTTTTCCTGCACTTGCCCTATCAAGACCTCCAATCATATTCATCAATGTTGATTTTCCGCTACCACTATTACCTATGATAGCCATCATCTCACCTTTTTTAACAGTCAAGTCTAATCCTTGTAGAGCTACAACTTCAGTATCCTCTGTTTTATATATTTTTATTAAATTCTCACAGTATATTATAAAATCATTATCCATCTATAATCACCCCATCGCTTAAAGTATATACCTTATCGGCTATTTCAATCATACTTGGGTCGTGAGTGGTCATTATTATACTTATTCCTTCCTCATCAATTAGCCTTTTAAATACTCTAACTACCCTTATAGCGGTTTTGGAATCTAATGCAGAAGTGGGTTCATCAACAAACAAAATTTCAGGTTTATGAATTATCCCCCTTGCAATAGCTATCCGTTGTGCTTCTCCTCCAGAAAGTTCATAAGGAAAATGTTTTTGTCTTTTTTTCATACCTACTAACTCTAAGGCTTCATCTATTCTTTCAGAAATATTTTTTATCTTTTTACCAGCTATTTTATATCCAAGCTCAATGTTCTCATAAGCTGTTAAGGTAGATATTAATGCTCCTGATTGAAATACAATTCCCATTTTGTTTCTTCTTATATCATCCTTTTTGTTATTGGTCAAACCACTAATATTTTCCCCTTTAAAAATAACCTCTCCTGATGTAGGTGTATCCATAGTAGCCATTATATTCATCAACGTGGTTTTCCCTGCACCAGAGCGACCTTTAAGTATAGTCATTTCTCCTTTGTGTGCTTTTATGGAGACTCCTTTGAGAGCATTAACAACTATACTACCATTTTTGAATTGTCTCGAAACACCTTTTGTTTCAATAATAATCTCTTTCATATTAATCCTCTCCAATTTTAATAGCTTGATCAATTTTAATCTTAGAAACATATCTCAAAATAATAGCTAAAACAAACATTACCGAAACTAAGAATATACCCATTATAAGAAGATAATCATTTTTAGTTATATAATCAAATACTGGTATTGCTAAATTTTCCCCAAATACAAGTTTAGTAATAATAGGTAGGAATTTATCACTAACTATTTTTCCAATGAGAACTCCAACCATTAAAGATACACCTGTTACAAGTATCTGTTCAACAAATATCATACTATATATTTTTCTTATTTTTAATCCAAGTGATCTTAATATTCCAAATTGTAATTCTCTTTCTTTTATACATATACACCAATATATTAAAAATCCTATAAGAGTTATAAACATTGATAATATAAAAGAAATTGTTATAGATGAATTTATTGCTTTTAGATATATACTCTCATTTACATCAACATCCACCTTTCTAACTCCTGCTATATTAATCTCTTTTTCATCTATCTCTTTTAAAAGATCATCAAAAGTTTTTCCATCTTTCAACTTTGCCCATATTTCATATGGACTTCTAGCTAACTTAGAATAAATATAGTTGAAATTACCAATGATTAACTTAGTATCTTTATCTTTATACTCTGGCCAATACTCTAAATATCCCCCAAAAACAAACTTATCCGAGAATCCATCAATTTCAATTTCTACTAACTTTCCTGGTTCTAATTTAACTAAATCAAGTCGCTCTTTCATATTTGAACTCAAAAATATTGCTCCCGGCTCTTTTGAAAGAACATTCAGATAATTATACCAATGTATTGATGTCAAATCTTCTCTCATCCAAGCTACCTTAGCATATTCATCTGGAATAACTGCAACCATTTCCATATCCTTAAAGCTCATATTCGAATATGCTAAGGTAGAGTTTTTCGTTTTTAAAACCTTTGTAGCCCCTTCAATACTTTCCAATTTTTTATATTGTGAGAAGTCTGGTTCAATGAAATTTGAAGCTTCTTTGAACACTTCCGCTGTTCCTGACAAATAATCTGCAGCTGTATAAGTTTCTCTGTTTATTTTAAGGTTTTGGAGTTTCTCTTTGTTCCAACGACCTTTCATTTTAATCTCTGTTCCATTTATATACTTAATATTATCTATAACATTTGTATTAATAGTTCTTGCAATCTTTAAATTAAATATCCCAGTACTAATAGTTATCATAATGAATAACATCGTATATTCTCTCTTGCCAACTTTACGTCCTAAGTTTGAAAATGAAACAAACATATGAGCCGGCATAATCTTCTTAAACAATCTAAAAATTATTTTAATTATATATGGATATATTCTTAAAAAGAATAAACTCAACCCAAAAGTCAAAGCAATAGCTGAAATGAAAATTATAGGATCTAGTGATATTGAATTTATATCAATCTCAACAGTAGAAGCAACTTTTTGAGTATTATTGAATGATATAAATCCATATATAGCTATACCAATAAATATAAAATCTATGAATGTCTTCTTCCATGTAGAAAATCTTATTCTAACTTTAGATTGCTTTCTATTAATTATACTTTCCTTTGATGCCTTAATAACCGGAATAATAAGAGCTGCTAAAAAAATGATTCCTCCTATTAATGATAAATATATATTTGTTTTACTAAGATATATATTGTTACTTACCTCACCATTAAATTGCAAAAATCCATTAGTGAGACTCATATATCTAGCCAATCTTAATGATAAAAAAGGTGCAATTAATAACCCTACTCCCACAATTACCATTCCATCAAAAATATAATTACCTAGGATTTTCATTTTTGTTGCCCCTCTACTTTTTAAAAGGGCAATTTCATCTTTATCTCTATCAACAATTATTCCTGTAATCATTAGAATATACAAAAATACAATCACTAATAGAGGTATTTGAATAATCCAAAGCATATTATTAACAAGTTTCATATCATTATTTTCTTCTAATAATAAATTATATATATTAAAATGGAATGATGTTTTTACCCCATTTAAGTCACTACTAATTTTATCAATATCTTTTGTGAATTTTTCCCTATCTGTATACTTAAAATTACTTAAATCGAAGAAATATTCACTACTAAATTGCAGTGATTTACTTTCAGCTTGAGATAATAAACTCAATGGGTACCCATTTGCTATAAAATGACTCTGACTATTATTCCATTCTCCTTTTCTCCAAAAAAGATCATTTTCTTTAAATTCGTATACCCCTACTACTTTTAAATAATTTTTATTTATTCCCAGTTCTTCTACTCTTTTATTTTCATCTGCAACTCTTGAAGGTGATGGTAAATTCAATAATTCTATTCTATAAAGTTCTCCAACATTCAAGCTTAAGTTGAATAATGTTGTTTTATCTACTAAAACCTCAAGAACATTTTTATCTTGTTCAAAAAATGAATTGTTAAACATTCTTCCTTCCACTATATCAACATGATTTTCAAAGTCTTTAATACTTATTAATTCATAATCATAATGGTAAAAATATGAACGAGAATCTATCTTTGCTCCTTCTTTCCAGAAGACACTTTCATTGGCTATAGCCATAGTTCGACCAACTTCAATATCCATATTTGCGTTATTTAATGTAGAAATATTATAATCCTCGATTTCCTTTGAAAAACCCACGCTTGTTTCATTACAGTTATACGACAGATAAGCTGTTCCAGCGGTCTGGTTATAATTTTTTTCATATTTCGATATTTCTTTTTGAAGTAATATATCACTTAATGAGTTTCCATATATTGCAATTGCATTAATGATTACCAAAGATAAAATAATCCCAAAGAATAATGATAAGAAAACCCCTAAATTCTTAGTAATTTTTTTTATTAATCTAAATAGCATTCCCCTCACCTCTATTTAACAAGAATTTCTTCCCCTTCATTAATTCCTTTCAAGATTTGATAATATTCATTAATCTCTTCTCCCAATTCCACTTCTTTTGTTACTATTCTTTCATCTTCTAAAACTTGTACAGTACTAACGCCTTGCTTATCAGTATATATTCCTGTTTTTGGAACTAAAATCGCATCTTTTATTTGTTTAAATACCTTTTCAACTTTAATTGTACTTAAAGGAGTTACTTGGCCCTTTAATTCATCTGGTAATTTGACAGTAATCACCTTACTAGCAATATCAGTAATTTCCGATTCATAAGTTTCTTCATTTAAATAAACTTGTACACTATCTCCCGTTTTGACTCTTTTAATATCATTTTCATCTATTAAAAATTTAATACATAGAGCCTTCGTATCCATTATACTTATCATAGCTATATTTGCATTGACTTTACTTCCCAAATTTATTTCATTATACGAACTCACAATTCCATCAATTTCTGAAATCAAACAGTAATTTTTTCTATAATCATATAATTTATCTAATTCAATCTGATCAATTTTAAATTGTATTTCAGAATCTTTTATTTTTAATTCATTTGCTGATTCTTTGGCTATTTCAATTTTAATCTTATCTTGATCTATCTTTAACTCAAGAACTTTGATTTTATAATCAATATCCTCGACATCGATAGATGCCAAAAGGTCTCCTTTTTTCACTACCTTCCCCATGTAAACATCATAATAGGTTAAGTATCCTATTTTATTGAAAGATAATATTTGTGTATTAAGACTATCTACTCTCCCATTAACATCAATCTTATCATCAATGTCCATTTTAATTGCCTTATCAGTAATGAATTGAACTTTTTTACTTGCTAACAATATTGGTTCTTTTTTCTTGGCTTTAATCATACTCCCACAAGAAGTAAGATTCATCATTAACAAAAAAAGTGTAAAGACTAAAAAGAACTTTTTCCTTTCTTTAATCACATTGATACCCCCTTTGAAAATTTAGTATTGCTTTATATATTAAAATTTTTAAATCAACACTCTATCATAGCAAAGCGTTTTGTGTAAAATTATATATTATTTCAAATTAATTATGCTATTGTTTTTATGAGTCAATAAGTTTAAATTTGAAAGATATTAAGAAATGATTATGATATTCATGTAAGTATAATAATTAGATTTTTTCAGTTTCTATTAATGTATTTATAATCCATTTACTCTATTTTATCATATTTTCCATCATTTTCTACACATTCCTTCCTTACTCTATTGTAAGTATTAGTTTAAAATACATAATTTTACATTACTAAATTTTAATATTTATCTACTAATTAATTCCTTACAAGATTAAATATTGAATTTCCGAAGTCCTATGAAATTACTTTTTATATTTTTTAAAAATTGGGCCATCCCTTCCTTACATTTTTTTAATATTATATAAATAACTGTTAATAATTACAAATAATATCTTATAATAATTTTATATTGATATTAAATTAAAATAGGGGACAGTTCTCAACTTTTATTCATAAACTTGAGAGCTGTCCCCTAATATTAAAACATCATTTACTTCAACACTCTATTAAAACATATTCTAAAATTTTAATAAATTTAAACATCCCTCAATACCAACTGTCTTTATTAACAATGGTAACCTTGGTCCACTATCACTATTTAGCACAAGCTTATATACAATGCTAAATAATCTTTTCTGATTAGCTTTCTTTATCTTCTTATCATCATCATGGCAAACATCATATAAGTCTTTCATCAATGATATATCATCCTGATTTTCACTATTTTCAATTAAATTGCATACTCCAGCAAGCCATTCTTTTTCTTTTTGACTCAACCCCTCATAATATTCATTATCTTTTACTGTTCTTATACTTATTGATTTTTCTTGATTCCATTCATTAATCCAATGATATATTCTATCGCTCAAAATTTTGATCTTATCAATGGGACAATCTTCCCCAGATTCCTTCAATACATGTTGAAGTATATTTATATCAAAGTTAACTAGTGGGAATATTCCTGCCATCTGACCGAACTTTGGTAGATTACTATTTTGATCTCCTATACCTGAATTTCCACACTTACATCCATATTCAATCTCACCTCGCTCCTCATCAAAGCTCTCAATTGTTGTGTCATCCTTCCTACAGTTTTCACAATAAAGAGTTATTGGATAAAATGAATTTCTCTCTTGTTCAGTGGAATCTTGTGTTTTGAATCTCATAAGAATGTCATATATTCTTTTTCTCTCCTTAAGCGCATGAAGTATATTTTCATTATATCTTCCAGATTTATATTCTTTACTCTGATAAATAAACTCCACATCTATACCAAATACTCGTAAGGCTTCTTCAAATTCTGATTCAAAATGCTCAGCATAAGAACTATGACAACCATATGAGAAGTATCTCTGAATATGGCATTCCTATATACTTCTCATATGAACTATCAATATTTTTAGGTACCTTTCTAAATCTATCAAAATCGTCCCAGGAAAAAATAAATCTCGTATTCTTTCCTAATTTTTGTAACGCCCTAACTACAAAATAGGTTGTTATAATTTCTCTAAAATTTCCTATATGAACAGAACCAGATGGACTGATTCCCGATGCACACACAATTATTTTCCTAAATTTCTATATCTCTAAACTCTATCTCGGTACCCTCAGGCGCCTTGACCTTAAACAGATAACTTCCTTCTACTTTGTATAACTCTTCACCATTTTTAACCTTAAAGTCATTATATCCCAAGTTCTTGATTCTTTTGTATTCTTCTTCAACATCCTGAACCATAAAACACATATGTACTATACCAGCATTCTTATTGCTCCATTGATTAAGGTTATCACCTTTCTTTGGTGTTTGTAATTCAACCATAAAATCTTCTAACTTAATCCATGTGTTGTATGCTCTTCCATGAAATCCGGCAGTTTCACTAACAATCTCAAATCCCATTATTTCTGTATAAAATCTAAGTGATTCTTCATAACTCTGCGTTTGAATACAAACATGATGAATAGACCTCTTGACCATAATTTCCTCCAATATGTATATAATCTTTATATCCTATATTAAGACAAGTTCAAATAAATAACAAGTCAGTATTCTCATCTATTTTTCAACCCCTTATTCTAGAGGTTCTTCAAGTTCTATTCTCAATAGACAAAGTTCTTCATCTGTTGGAACAATATCTATTGATGGCTCTACTTTCTTTCCATTATAAGTATATTTTCCGTTTTCATCATATACATAATCATTAATTTTTGTGGTTTTTCCCTTTGTAGATTTATCTTTAACTTTTATGTCTAAACCAAAATCATTATCATTTATAATGAATATAGTCTTTTTATCATTTAACACCGCTAGTCCTTCTGCCTTATAAAATTTCCACCCTAAATCTCTTATATCCATTATAAATTCTTTCTTTATAAAATTTACTTCTTTCATTTCCTTTCTATCACAACAGTATTCAGGAGCTTTACCATTTATCAAAAAATCTGATATATCATCTGCCCCTTTAATATCTATTAAATATAGTATATTTCTTTTGCCATTTTTACTCTTTCCTTGTTCAATCAAGAGTATTTTATTATCACTAATCGCATACATGTCTCCTATTTTTCCATCTCTACTTCGCTTATATTCTTCAATATCATGTGGATATGCAAATTCCCTTGTTTCTCCTGACATTGGATTAATCTCTAAAATTCTTATAAATGTACCTGTATCGTATGTTTCTCCTTTTATATCCAATATACTCTGCACTGCAGCATATATATTACCGTTAGGAGTAACAGTTATTGCCTCAAACCCTCTGTTAGGATGTCTTTCTTTGAAAACATCAGGAATTCCATTACCTGGTGAAAATCGTCTTAATTCATTTCCGTCCTCATCATACTCAATTATAAAAGGACCATATTCATCACATACCCATATATGACCTTTCCCATCCACTGCAATCCCCTCTACATCAAGTCCATTATCATCATATTCTAATCTATTCATCTCTTCATCCACTGCAATCTCATTAGTTGTGCCCAACTCTCCAGGTTTTATTGGTATTCCCGAAGCATATTCACCATTAACACTTTTCAGCTTTATAATTCTTTTACATTCAGCCACATTACCTTTCAACTCCACCTCTACAATATGTGGTATGAAATTAGGAAGAATAAAAATCTTTGAGCTTTTGTCCTCAATACAAGGCCCATCCATATTTGGCCCTCTATCGGTCAATAAATATAGTATTACCTTATCATTTTCCTCTGATTTGACAGTCATACTTGATCCATATCCCGCTAATTTCGTTCCTTTATATTCTGTACATAGTTCATTATCTATTTTTACATCGTACTTTGTAATCTTATGTGTTTTATAGTTTTTCATTCTTATCACTGCCTTTATTAGTCTTAGTTTTAGCTGGGAATATCTATATGAAAATAGTATTTCCCAATTCTGAAAAAATAGAGGGAGTAAAGAAAACAAATTGAGAATGGGAAATTCAGAATGGAGAATGGTTGACATTTCTCTACGAGAAATTTTAATCTTATTATTCCTTAGACAAGAGAATTTCACTTGTTTCATTCTTATATGAAACCTTGTACTTCAAATACAATATTTTATCCTTAGATAAAATAAGCAAAATCCTCTTGCCCTAAAGAACAACAAAATATAGTTTCTGCGTATGCAGAAACATCCAGCATTCTCAATTCTACATTCACAATTCTCAATTTAATAAAAAAGTACGCATTAGCGTACTTTTTTATATTATTCCATAAACCTTAACATCTAGTATTCTCTTTACTATTGAGTATCCCAAAATGTTAACAAAGCCTACAGTTATCATACTGGCTAATGCTGCTCCTGTAATACCCATCTTCGGTATTAATACAAAATTTAAAACTGTATTTAATATTGCTGCTAATATTTTTCCAAACATATTAGTTTTTGATCTTCCAGTCATACATATAATGTACCACACGCTACCTACAGAAGCATTTATAACTTGTCCAATTCCTCTATAAATCAGTACATACTCAGCTTGAAGATACTCAGCCCCACACAATAATAATATCTGTTTCCTAAATAAAATCATGACTATTATTACTATTCCTGATATTAATGCCAATATACGTGCCGACTTCTTATACATTTCCCTTAATTTAGGCATATCCCCATCATGATAAAGTTTAGCCACTATTGGTGGAAATATCGTGTTTAATACCAATAAGAATATAGATGGAAATGTAGCTATCTTTGCCACAAGGTTATATATTTGAACATCCTCTGCGCTAATCATATTTCTTATCATAACAATATCAATTTGACTCATAAGAACTGACATCATACTTCCTATAATCAGCGGTAGTGAATAGCTTATTACCCTTTTAGAAACTATCAATTTACCAAACATCTCTCTCTGTTTGATAAAATAAATAACTAACGATATACCTACAGATATATATGTTGCTATAACAATATTTATATAATTTGGTCCCCATAACATGAAGAATATCCATATTAATATACTCTTAAGAACCAACCCAACCATTATATTAATTCTAAAGTACTCTTTTATATTGTGCTTTGCCCTAAATATTGAGAAAAATATCTGCTCTGCAGACATAAACCATATAAGGGGAAGCATTACTCTGACTGAGCTATCCTTAAACATGAAAAACATAACTGAAATCATAACTAAGCTAGCAAAAAAATTCATAACAAATGAAAATGTTATATACTTCTTTCCTTCTTTAGGTATAAAATAAAGAAGACCAGTACCTAATCCTAATGTAGCTACAAACATGGTCATATTAATCATAGAAAGACCATACGTATATTCTCCTGAAGCATAAAATCCATAAAGCTTTTGCGCCAATATAGGAAATAATATATTTATCACATATACTAATACATTTCCAATAGATGACTCCATCAATTTTTTCATAAAGTCTTTATCCGCCATACTTTGCCCCTCTTCTTCAAATTCTAATAGATATTAGGCATGTGAAAATAAATAACAAGTTGAAATACCCCACTTACTACATTAATAAGAATGTATTCCACACTTATACTATATATTTAATGAGCAGTATACATTTTCTCTAAGATATCCCACATCTCAAGGTTCTTCTTTTTAAGGTTTATTATTTTAAATTCATCATTTACAAATGCATGCTTTGTACTTCCCTTTGCAATAACTTTTTGATCACTAACTCTAACTACATTATAACCAAACAAAACCTTTGCACCGTTCATCTCTTCTATCCAAGTTTGAATTTTCAACTCATCTTCGTATTTTGCACCCTCAATATATTTGCAGTTACTCTCAAGTACTGGCATCATTACCCCGTGCTTTTCCATCTCACTGTATGGCATTCCTGCCTCTACTATGAACTCAGTTCTCCCTACCTCAAACCATGCATAATAGTTTGAATGATGTACTATTCCCATCTGATCTGTTTCCACATATCTTACTTTTATTTCTGTTTCATTAATATACATGATTCTCATCTCCTATAAACTCATACTATAAGTTTTTTTCTACTCTATTATAACACCACGTAAAAAAAAGTGGATAATATCCACTTGAACTTATTGAAAAATTCACAAACTATCATTTTTACTCAGTTTCCATCTTTAGAGTTTTAGGAACCTTTTACTTATAATGTTTTTCAGTACAATCACAGCTACCAATATCGTAATTATCAATAATAATACAATTACATTACCATTCAACCAACTCAATGGACTTATCATTTGAATAAATTTATTATTGACTATTATTGATATAGCATATGATATTATTACCCAAGCAATAATCATAACCACAATGGCTGTATATGATGATATTTTTCTTGTTTGTGATGATATCTTTCCAATTATCCATTGCATAATCATAACATACAGAATCATAGAAACTATATTCTCATTTCTAATACACATACTCTTTCCATATAATAGAATATAGACACAAGTTATTCCGCTTATCTCTACAACATTTAATACCCTATTAATTATATAGTATTTTTGCCCCTTATTATGAAAAATTACAATCCTTTGATATATACCATTTTCTCTATCCTTAACCTCATTCATATTAATAATAAATAAAGTTACCAAAACTGCCAATCCCCATATAATCAAATATATAGTTCCTTTAAACTTAACCCCTTGGTCTATTTCAGATTTTGATGAGGTTCCGATGTTATCATTATCATTAATAAATATCTCTTCAACCTTTACTAAATTACTAATATTGTCATCATTGAACTGTTGCCAGTCAATCTCTATACCATTTTTCTCATTTAGAATATCAACTTTAAATCTCATCCATCTCTTCAAAACAGAAGAACTCACTATTTCCAAAACAAGTTGAGTTTTCTGAGGATTGTATCCACTATACACAGTTATAAGCTTAGATAATTCTCCCGCTTTAACCATTTCTTCATATTCATTATTGATTACTAAAGCAAAATCTATCTTTCCTTGTGACATCATCTTGATGCTTACGTTCTGGTCTTGGTATTCCTGAACTTTCATACCTTCTTTTAAATCACTTATTAGTCTCTTTGATAGATTTGTTCTATCCATATCAGTTATCCCGATGGTAATATTTCTATTATTTACTTCCTTATCATTATGAACTTTTAAAATATAGTTTGTACTCGTATGACATATGAGTAACATTATAAATATGATTAATCCCTTCTTAATTGCATTTTTAATTAATATCCCATTCATGTTTTCATATCCAATCTAATAGGCATATTCAAAGAGTAAACTCAACTGTTTATTCCTCTCATATGCCTAATATTATTTAATAAACACCTTTGAACATAATACTTTCAACAAAATTATTTAATAATTCATCAATACTTTCAACACCATAGAAATAATTCTCTAAAATTTCATTCTCTTCTATATATTTTATTAACTTATCATTTGATGTAATCTTAGTAGAAAAATTATTCAATATTTCTTGTAGTATTGTATATGCTTCTTCACTTTGTTGTAACTCTATTAAATTTACTCCATCTTCTTTATTATATTTTTTCATATCAACCTTAACTGTGTTATCAACCGATGCTTTAATTGCTACTCCTGGTACAGTAAGTTTATAGTCAGCTGTTTTGATATTATTAAACATATCAATATCAAAATTTGCTTCCACAGTAACCATTCCTCCATATAACACCACCTGTTGTTTTGCAACTTCGAGTTGTTGTTTTATATTTGTAATTCCTTCATCAAACATCTTATTGAATGTCTCTTGATCCTTGAAAAACTCATTCAATAACATATCAATCTGTTCTTTTTCACTTTCAGCTACAATAGCTTCATCTTCTTTTATCTTTTCTAAAAGTTTCTTTCCCTCAACGAAAATTGATTCTTTTAACTTCTCATCATTTTCTGCAACTTTTACTAGTTCATCTATTATTTTTACAACTGTATTTAGATTAAGTCTTAAATTTATTTTTCCATCTGCTTTTTTGATATTCTCTCCTATTGCTTCTTCAAATGCCTTGTGGTACTTCTTCTCATCTACACCCTTTAATTTAAATTCTTTAATATATTCTCTATTTGTTAGTATATTGGTATTAACATCTCTACCTACTATTTCTCCACTTGCAAGCTCTTCACTATCCATATAAAAGTATTTTTCATATAAATCTATCAAGTCAAAGTATATTGATTGTCCATCTACAGCTAAAATACCTTGTAATAATGACTCTTCACTCAATAATATATTTGCTTGAACACTACCCTTTGTTCCTGTTTTATCTCCAGCAACTAGTAATTCAATACCAATATCATTTAAAATATCTGCCATTGTATCAGTATTCATAACTTCAAAAGATAAATTAATCTTCTGATGAATATCTTTATTGTTAGTAACTTTCTTAATACCAGCGAATAATTTTTCAGTAGGTGTTGCATTGAATATTAAGAACTTAGTGGCAACAGTTACTACTAATAATACAGCTACAGCTATACCTGCATACTTTAAAATCCCCTTTCCTTTCGCCTTCTTCTTTTCCTGTTCATTTTGAATTTTCTCTTTCGGCAATACTGATTCCTCCTGTAATTCTATTTTTTCATCTAATTCCTTACCACAACTTGCACATACTTTCAAAATATCTTCATTTTCAAAATCACAATACTTACACTTTTTCATTCCATCTCCCCCTATTTATAAAAATTCTAATTTTATTAATTATAAAAATCAATCCATATATACTTATCATATATACACATGACCTAATAATCCCTATAAATTGCACTTGATTTTCTCCAGTTATTCCATCTAAAATCAGATAAATCCCTTGTTTCATAGGATTAATATCGACTTTTGAGATTGCCTGTACACAATGCACACCCCACCCATAAGTTATAGGCAGAACTCCACTCATAAATAGCAATACTATACCACTAATCATATATACAGGTAAAATCCACTGTTGCCTTTTTAATATCTTAAATAAGACTAACAAGAATACTATTGTATATAATGTTAAAATAGTTACTGCCAGTACTAGCTTTAAAGAATCTCCAACATTAAAATACCTACTTACCAAATATAATGGTAATCCATATAGTAATAGTTGGATTACTGTAGCAATAATAAGCTTACTTATTACATATTCACCGTTTTTATAGTTATTTATTTCCAGCCTCTGTTTAATATCAACCTTGTCATCTATAATTATAGTCATAAATATAAAGTATACATTCAAGAATATAAATAGAACTAAAAAGATAGAAATATAATATTCAAAAATGATTATCTTATTCCCCATATTAAACATCCTACTTCTACCTATGGAATTCAAAATTATAGACTTAGCAACTCGTATTGTAGCTTTGTTTCTCTCTTCTTTATTAAATCCTGCGGCTTTCATTTCATCCCATATAATATTAATACTATTTTGAGCATACCCAACAACTTGGATACTTTTTTTAGATAAACTTCTTATGAGCATAGTTTTAATGTCATTGTTATCTTCATTCATAATTAATTTTATAGATGTTTCTTTCCCATAAAGCAGCTTACTAGCAAACCCTTTTGGTATAACAAATATTGCTGAAACTTCGCCATTCTTCAATTTGTTTTCTGCTTGTGTATATTCACAATGATATAGATTAATATTATCTTTTATAGATTGTGAACTCTCAATCTGACCCAATATCATCTTTGTATCTGAATCATCACTATCTTCATTAACTAATGCTAAAGACATTATCCCTAGCTCATTTTTATTTGATTTATCTAATACAAATACACACATGCTAGCAAGTAATATTGGCATAAGAACCATGATTATAACTAGTACTTTATTTGCAAAATATCTTTTAAAGTCTATTCTTATCAGTCTTAAAATATTCATTAGAAGCCACCTATTTCACAAAGCATATCACCGAATAGTTTTTCTTCCTTCAAGCACATTTCTTCTATTTTTTGTTTATTACCATAATAAACTACGTTACCCTCTTTTAAGATGATAATCTTATTGCATATCTTTTCAATCCCCCACATCTCATGGGTAGATAAAATCACCTGCTTACCTTGTTTAGCCATCTCTTCAAGTAATGAATATACATTTTTCTTTATACCTATTTCAATTCCAACCATAGGTTCATCCATAATTATTATTTCTGGATTGTTCATCAACCCAACTGCCATATTAACTCTTCTCTTAGTTCCACCTGAGAGAGCCTTCACCTTCGTCTTCATCCATTCTTCTAGATTAAGTATACCAATGAGTTTTTCTTGGTAATCCTGATAATTCTTATTTTTCCAAAATGATAGATTATCCTTCACTGTAAGTTCTTCAAATAATGCTATTTTTTGAGGAACATACCCTACCTTATGTCTATAAGTCCTAATATCTTTATAAATATCATTGCCTTCAATACAAATTTTACCTTTATCCTGTTTTAAAGCTGATGCTGATAGTGATAATAAGGTAGATTTACCAGCACCATTTCCTCCAATTACCCCAACTATATCTCCATTACATATTTCTATATTAATATCCTTTAAAATTGTTTTTTTTCCATATCTTTTACCTACTCCAACGAACTCCAGTACTACCCCTCCCATTCTCCTAAAACTTCTTAATAATATTTATATCATATTATTTATTCAATAATTTATTATATTATTAATTTAATAACTCATTCCTTTGGATAATATTCAAACAAAAAGAACCTTAGTAATATTTTAACATATTTTGAAGCAACTAAAACATTTATACCCATCATTTTACAACTGTTTTACAATTGCTTTACAATAAAGGCATCAGATTTGATTATCTGATGCCTGATATTTTATTTAGGGGACAGTTCTCAAGTTTTCCTGAAAAATTAACTACCTTTTCCAAATATTCTTGAGAACTGTCCCTATTCTTTATATTTTTATTCTTTATATTTTTATTCTTTATCAAACTTGCTTTCCATGTACTTAACTAGTGGCGCTATCTGAACTAATGTTGGTGCACCCTTCATCCAAACTTGCTGTTTAAATACCTCTATTAGCTCTTCTCTTGTTGCCCCAAACTTTATTGCCTTACCCATCTCTAGCTTTGCTCTTGCTTCGTTATTATCAAAGATTGCTGTAGCCAATGCTATAAAGTATCTATATTTTAAAGGAATAACTCCTTCTCCCCATATTTGATGATGATATTCAGATATTGTCTTTTGAAAATCCTCTCCAAGTGTTTCTGACACCATAACTCCTGGTGGTACAAATCCTATTTCCTCTTTAAAATCTTGTTTCATTTTATTTTTATCCATCTCATTTCCCTCCTGTGATATATCAATATTTATAATTATCTTCTACTCAAGTTATTATTGTTTTTGTTTCTTTGATATTATAATACATTAACTTATATGTTATTTCAGTAACATGAGTTACACTCTGATTCTTTTTTAAATTATCTTAATTATGCGTTTAATATTGGGTATATATGTTTTTTTGTCATATGATAACTACTTAAGTAACACTTAAATAAGTAGTTGCATAAAATACATTAGGCACATATATTATTTGCCTCAATCTAATGATAAATATATAAGGAGAGATGTATTTTGTTGAATATAGATGTAGATAAAATTAGAGACACAGTAACACAAGATGTATTAACTCAATTAGGACCCTCCTTGGATGCTAAATCTTTTGCTGCTGCCTTTGCCGCTGCTTTTGCAGCTTCTTTTTCTGCAGCTGCTGCTGGAGCATATTCAAAGTCAGGAGCTTATAACAAGAATTATGACTTTGAAAATGAATTTGAAATGGAAAAAGAATATCATAAACAGGGACAATATAATAAGCAAATTAATCATAACTGCGTGACTCAAAAACAATTCCAAGGTCAAGTAGCCGATGCAGATTCTGATTCTGATGCATACAGTGGCGCAATCGCTGCTTCCAAAGCAAAAACTACAGATATTGATGTTGAAAAAGAATGTCCCTGTAGACAATGGTAAATATTTTCTTGCTATTTAGATACCACATAGTGGAGTTTTATCTCCACTATGTTCTTATACCAAATGATAAAACAACTTAGTTTAGGAGGTGCCCTGTGAATAAAGTTATTAAACCACTTAAAGAAGTTGTAACTGTTGAAACTGATATAGAGAAAGATAGAAATATTAATAATCAAAAAAGTCTTCAAAGTAATTGTCAGGATCTTGATCAAGAACAACACGTAAATACGAATCCCTTTCAATTTAACTCCCAAAATGTTCATATAGTTGTTGATGATTATAAAAAGGATTATTCTGGAAAAATAACTGGTATTACGTACTCAGAAAAAGAGAATCATATTCTTTCATCTGTAATAATTCTACTATATTTTGGTAACATCACTGAAGTTCCAGTATATAAGACAACTTCTGATAAAAATGGAAATTTTAAGATAGATAATATCCCGCCTGGATATTATACTTTGAAAGCGTATCTTGGAGATACTCTTATGTATTCGTCAAATTATATTAAAGTTTTACCATGCGAGAATGTTAATTATCCAATTTTTTTGAAGTATTATCATAGAAGACATGAAGTTGAAGATAGCGATTGGTATTTTGATTAAATAACTATTAAATTATTTTGTATCGATATTAGAAGAACACATATCTATTAAAAATATGTGTTCTTTTTTAATTTAATCTAGTAACTATGTTGTATATAACTCAATTTTTCAACTTCATGTAGCAGTATACTTAACCCTCTTGTAATATCTTCAGTTGAAATTGCTGAAATACATAATCTCAAGTTACTATCACTCTCTATATTTTCAATGAAGAATCCTTCTGATGAAGAAATAATAACTTCTCATCTGGTAATACCGCGGAAAAATTAATAACCTTAGTTTGTACTGTTTGTTTCTCCGGTTTATCCACAAGGTAATATCCACTCTTAGGTATTGAATAAATTTTATGTTCACCTTCAAGTTCTTTAAATGCTCTAAGTACAGTTGACTTACTGCATTTGAATTTATCTGCAAGCCTTCTTACTGTAGGGAGTTTTGCACCTTGACTAATTGTCCTATCATTAATTAGTTTACATATATACTCCATTATGATCTCATATTTATTCCCCATATAGACACCTCAATTTAATTTTGTACTAGTACAAAGACTTATTTCTTTAATTGTACTACACTCTAACTGTAAATATAATGAAATAAAGAAAACAATATAAATTCTCTAAGGAGTTGTTTAAAAAATGGACAATATTGTATTATTAGAAAATAAATTAACTGCAGAACAATTTTGTAATTTACAGGAAGCTGTAGGTTTTGGTATGCCAAACACTATACAAACTAAGAAGGCTATTAAAAATAGTATATATTCAGTTTCTATAAGTGTAGGAGGAGATGTAATTGGAATGGGTAGATTAGTTGGTGATGGTGCCAGGATATTTTATATACAAGATGTTTGCATTAATCCAGAGTTTCAAGGAAAAGGAATTGGAAAATTGATTGTTGAAAAGTTACTTGATTATATTAAAAATAATAGTATATCAAATTCAACTGTTACGGCGGGATTAATGGCATCAAAAGGAAAAGAAGGATTTTATGAAAAGTTAGGATTCTTTTATAAATAAAAAAAGAACACATTAAAATATATGTTCTTCTTTTTATATTATCAGTTAAAATAATTCAAATACTTAATCAAGTTGTTATAACTCTATTTCTTATTCGTTTATTTCTTCTCTCTTTTTCTCATATTTTAATTTATAAACCTTCCATACATCATCTTCAATTTTCATTGAAATTATTATATTACTCTCATATGGAACATTTAGTTTTAAATTGTTATTTTTTAGATATTCTTGAGATGAATTTACGACTCTCTCCTTATACGTGAGTTTTACTTCACATTCCTCATTATCATTAAGATTATAAAATCTTATTTCTTTTGTTTCCATTCCATCACATTGTTGTATTACCTTGTTTTCTTCATAATATCTTTCAAGAGACTTAATTTCCTCTGTGTCCTCTGAATATTTTTTATAAAGTTCTTTTATCATAAATGTATACTGATGTTTTACATCTAAATTTTTATAATCCCTAACTAATCTCGCCTTAATAAACTCTTCAGATGTTTTTTTAGCTGAAGAAACTTTAGCCTCACTTTCATCTAAATATATATATTCTCCATCAATATCAAAAGTGTAATATGATGTTTGATCAATAGAGATATTATCTGTTTTTTTTGCACAGCCTGCAAAAGTTATGGTTCCTAATATAATAAAAAATGCTATACCTTTTATAATTTTATTTTTCATAAGTAATTTCTCCCCTAATTTTAATATAATATTACATTTATTTAACTTTTATTTAAGTTACATTAAATTTTTATTCAAATACATGTCGTGTCTAATAGATTTTAAATATTTTAATGGTTTTTTACCAAATTTGATATTTTAGTATTGATTGTCGTATATTGCAAGATTATAATGAATTATATAGAATTTTTGGTTTTATATTTTTATGTTACTATATTTTTGTCGATTATACAATAAATGAGGTGCTGTATTTATGAATATTTCATTAAGAAAAAAACTCTTAACACTTATTGTAGTAATTCTTCTAATTACAACTATTAGTTTAGGAAGTGTAAGTTATTTAAAATCAGATTCACTTATTCAAGCTTCTCTTGTAAATGAAGCCTTTGAAAAAATAAATTCAACAAATCAAAGCCTTCAAAACTTATTAGATAACAATGAGAAACTTTCTAACATATTAATCCAATCTGATTTAATTAAATTAAGCGCAAACAAGAATGATCTTGAAGACATTTATAATTATTTCAAAAAAATCTCAGACCAATATCCAGAAATAGTGAATTTATATATTTTTACTGAAGACCACAGATACGTTTGTTATCCTGATGAACATGGTTCTACTAATTATGATGTTACTAAAGAATCATGGTATAAAGAAGCTCTATCTAGTGAAAACCCTGTATGGGTTAAACCATATATAGATGCCATAACAGGCAAGTGGGTTGTTACTGTTTCTAATAAAATAATGGACCCTAGTGATAATCTAATAGGAATATTAAGTATTGATATTTCCTTAGATTCAATAATGGAGTTTGTGAAAAAAGCACAATTTAATGAAACTGGATACTATCTTATATGCGATGAAACAGGTAAAATTGTTGCTCATCCAAAAAACACTGAGGAAAAAAATCTAATAGGGATAGATATACCTAGTGAAAAATTAAAAACTGCAGTTATGAAAAGTGATTCTGGCACTCTTGATTTTACAAATAATAATAAACATAAATTCGCAGTCTTTGGTAAAAGCATATCGAAATTTGGTTGGAAATTCATTGGCATAATCTCTCAAAAAGAGAAAAACATTACTTCCTTTAACCTACTTAAAGCTATAGGTTGCTACTCTTTTATTATTATGCTGCTAAGTATACTAGTGTGTTTATTAATAGTACATTCCATTACTAAAAACATTAATATTTTATTATACTCTATTAAGCAAATAGGAAATGGGGACTTAACCGTTAAGTGTAATGTTGAATCAAAAGATGAAATTGGTACAATTTCAAAAGTATTTAATGAAGTAACTGAACAATTGAAAACCCTTATTAAAGGAACTCAAAATATTTCTAATGAAGTTATTTGTACATATTCTGATTTAAATTCTACTTATAATGATGCTGTTACATCATCTAAAAAGATTGTTACAACACTTGATCACGTTAGTTCTTCTGCAGAGATTCAAGCTACTGAAACTTTTAATGGCGCTGAAAAAATATCTCAATTATCTGATAACATGGAGGTTATATCCAATAATATTCATGATTTAACTGGTGTTTGTAATGATACTAAAACTATCAATCAAAAAGGTATGAGTATAATAGAACAATTAGTTGCTACTAATAAGCAAAGTAATGAATCAATTATAAATCTTAAAGATTCAATTGATGACATAAGCAAAAGTTCTGTTGAAATTTATACTATTGTAGATACTATTGATACAATTGCTGAGCAAACAAATCTTTTAGCATTAAACGCTAGTATAGAAGCTGCTAGAGCAGGAGAATACGGTAAGGGCTTTGCAGTTGTAGCCAATGAAGTAAGAAAATTAGCAGAACAATCAAGCGAAGCTACAAATATGATAAAGCAAATTATTGATAAAGTAAAAAATCAAACAAACAGTGCAGTATTAGAAATGAACACTACAGAATCAAATATGGATATTCAAAATAGCTCTGTACAAGAAACAGGTGAATCCTTCAACTTAACTTATAATGCAATAGAAAATTTAATTAATTATATTAATAAAATCGGCGTGCTTAATGATGATATGATTTTAAAGAAAAATGATATTATTAAAAGTATTGATGAAATATCTGATATGGCTCAATCCACATCAGCTGCTACTGAGGAGATCAATGCTTCAGCCGAAGCTCAAATTGCTACACTTGAGAATGCAAATGAAATAGCTAAACAATTAAAAGACTATGCTGACTTATTAAATGAGGAGATATCCAAATTTAAAACCGAATAACTTTTACATTAAACATATTAAGCCCCTATAACTATACTTATATAGTCTAGGGGCTTAATATTAATTAAATTATTCTTTTATATTAACTATCTAAGCATTCCCTGCTCAAAAATCTCATAATCACATCTATAGATGATCATTCTCTTACCATCAATCAATATCTTTGTAGATTGTGGCAAAGAACTCTCTTCAACTAAAACTTTATTACCTTCATATACTCCCACAATAACACCTGATTGGTTTTTTATAACTAAAACACGCTTTAATCCTGTCATCTTTGACTTAAAATTATTAATTTTTCTATCTAGCGACATTAATATACCTGTCCCATTTTTTCCTGAATCAATATTAGTCTCTAGGTCGTATTCGTCTACTAAATTTTTAACTCCTTTTTCTGCTGCTATCATAGCAGATCCTACATGTTGCCATGTGTAACCATCAATAGTAATAAGAATAACATTGTCCACCTCTGAAGATTCCATATCTGTACTATTTCCACTTACTGTCATTGTGGTATTACCGAAATCGTCATAAACATAGAAATCTCTTGAAAGCCCTAGTGTCTCTGCCTTAAGATCTTTAAATGAACTTCTCAACTTAGTACACCCCGTAAAAGATATTAAAAAAATCATCATAATCATAATTAATACGGATAATTTCTTTTTCATATAACCCACTCTCCCCATTTACTTTTGTTTAAATCTTAATATATCATTTTTCTCGCTCTTGAGCAAACCCCATTCTACACATTGAATATCCTAGAGATGATTCCTTAATTTCATCAAATAAATACCAAAGACTTGGAACCAATCTAACCTCAACATTTCTATTAAATAGCTCTTGAAACAAATCATCAATTTCAATTACATTAATAGGCGTTTCAGGATGAGATGAAACAAAATATCCTGCAATCTCATCCTGAAGTTCAAAATTTTGTGTGTCAAATTCGTATATATATAACTTTGTATTCATCATTTCCTTAAACCATTTTTGTTCAATTGCTATTATTGCATTCAAATCACTTTTCCCCATATACTTTTCAATATCTTCCGAAGTTGATTCATTTCTTTTATGGTACACAACTCTTGGACAATTTCTTGGAGTTAAAAAATTCATAAGTCTTTCTTCAGATATGGCCCAAACTAATCCCTTGCTCTGGTCTAAATCTTTTCTATAGGGTATTCTCGGTTCAAACACATTAATATTTTTTTCTTCACTTACATGAAATAATCTCATACTTACCCCTCCCATACACTATATTAAATTATAGATTACCATTTTATCACATATATTCTCAATTGTTCAAGCGATTGTTTCTCAAGATTACTTACTTTAGAGTTTTGAATACTATATAATTATATTTATAGATTAATCCAAATTCTTGAGAACTGTCCCTAAACTTAGTGTTCAACCTTAAAACATAGAAAGGAGTCCAAATATGCAAGATTATATTATAAAAACAGATCGGTTAGGTTTAAGAAAATGGGAAACCAAAGACCTAGTCCCATTCGCTGAAATGAATAGTGATCCAAATGTGATGGAATTCTTACTCAATCCATTAACTAAAGAAGAAAGTGACGCCTTCGCAAGTAGAATTATAACTCACTTCCATACCCATGGATTCGGATTATATGCTGTTGATGAACTTTCTAGTGGAGAATTCATTGGATTTATTGGTTTAAGCATTCCTACATTCCAATCAGATTTTACCCCATGTATAGAAATTGGATGGCGAATAGCTCATAAATACTGGGGAAAAGGATATGCCCCTGAGGGCGCTATTGCTTGTATTAAATATGCTTTTGAAACCTTAAAAATACCAGAGATTGTATCGTTTACTTCTATCATTAATCGAAGATCTATAAGAGTTATGGAGAAACTGGGTCTGCACTATTGTGGTACTTTCAATCATCCTAAAGTAGATATTAATTCTGATTTATGTGAACATGTACTTTATAAAATAGAAAATTAACTCCATCACTCATATAACTTATAAACAAAAGACATAATTATAGAACTAAAGCTGTGGATAACCCTTTGGATATCCACAGCTAATTCGTAATAACTATTTTTTTTGTGGATTCTTAGCCCCAAGTCTTAGACTCAAATCTAAAAATCATCTTTATCTACAATATACCATCTCAACATGAGGTATTCCATCTTCTAAATATGTTTCTGATACAACTTTAAAACCAAGACTAGAATAGAATTTTAGTAGATACTCCTGGGCAGAAATTCTTATGTTATCCTCATTTAATTCTTCTGTAATAAATGTAATTGCCTTATTCATTAACATGTTAGCAATACCTTTTCCTCTCTGGGCCTTTGCAACAAGTACTCTTCCTATAGATATCTCATCATAAGATATTCCTTTATCAAGAACTCTTGAATATGCAATTACTTCTTCTCCATCCATAGCAAATATATGAAATGAATTTCGATCTTTTCCATCACAATCCTGATATATACAATTCTGCTCAATCACAAATACTGTGTTTCTAACTTTTAATATCTCATATAATTCTTCTGTTGTGAGTTCATTAAACCTTTTAATCTTAAAATCCATAGTTAATCCCTCCTTACTCCTCTTCAATTCTTACAATCTTCATATTATCATCATATCCGATTTTTAGCTCTTTGGTCAATTGCTCATTAAACTTCACAAGACCTTCATAATAGTCCTTGTATTCCTTACTTATTATCTTCATATTCGGAATGAACACACTATAATATCCACTATCCTCATAGAATTTTGATATAGATTTCTTATACTCTGCATACTTATCAAATACCGCTTTGAATTCTGGATTATTACTCATATTTATAAAATCATCTGCATTTTTCTTTATCTCTCTAATGACATTCTCATCACCCTTAATTGCAGCTTTCATAGTGTGTTGAGTAATTTCATGTACTTTAGAAATAATAATATCCTCATTATATACATGATTAAATATCTCTAATAATTCCTCTGAGATATTAAATTCTTCAATATCATCTAAAAAATCTATTATCGCAAGCCATGCTATTTCTTTTTCTTTACTATCTATTGGCTCATTTAAATATCTGCCAAAATGAACCACCATATACTCTCCCAACATATTTGGAAAAGCCCTTAATAAGGTATTCTTTATATACTCTCCATTTTTTTTCTCTTCATCATCAATCTTATTATTTAATTCATCAATTTTCTCATAAGTATAATCTGACGAAATCAATACTTGTAAATACTTTTCCTGCCGTTTAATCTTAAATAGCTCTGCTTCTTTATCTAATACCTTATCTTTTATTAACTTTAGTTTGTTTCTACTATCTGTACAATTAATAATATCCTTTATTTCACATATTGAGAAATCAAGTTTTCTCAACATAGCTATTTCCTTTAATATTAGAATTTGATTTTCATCATATTCTCTATATCCATTATCACTTCTGTTAGTTTTAATTAATCCTCGCTCTTCATAATAATCAATAGCTTTCTTTGTTAATCCTGTTTTATTCTTAACTTCATTAATTCTCATCCAATCCCCCCTTGTAATAATTGTAAACCACATCCTTGGGGGCTAGTCAAGAAATTAATTTGTTTAGGGGACAGTTCTCAACTTTTCATGATATGGTAAATATACTTATGAAATTATATAGCTAATAAATTTAAGATACTATATAATAAATTTGCAATATATTATAATACTGAACTTAACATTGGAGGCTCTTTATGGACAGAACTCTTAACCCTAAATTATTGGTTTTGATTGGAGTAGTTTTTGTATCTTTTGGATCAATCTTAACAAAACTTTCTACTGCTCCTTCACTAATAATTGCATTTTATAGAATTGGTTTTACAAGTTTACTTTTAGCACCATGGATACTATTTAAGAATATAAAAGAATTGAAATCTACCTCTAAAAGAACTTTACTAATATGTATGTTAAGTGGGATTTTTTTAGCATTTCATTTTGCACTTTGGCTTGAATCATTAAAGTATACATCAGTAACAAGCTCTACTGTACTGGTGAGTACTCACCCGATTTTTATTGTTTTAGGCAGTATTTTTATATTAAAAGAGAAAGTGAGCCAAAAGGAAGTTATAAGTATAATGATTGCTTTAGCAGGAAGTATGATCATATCTTTTGGTGATTCTTCATTAGGAAAGAATATAATATATGGAGACTTTCTAGCAATAGCCGGTGGCCTTTGTATGGCTGGTTATATGATGATAGGCAGAATTGCTCGTAAAGAATTATCAGTCAATGCTTATACCTTTATAGTATATGTAACTTGTACTATTACTTTATTAATTTTGAGTTTGTGTACAAGTACTCGATTATATCCTTATCCTAAAACTGATTGGCTTATATTCCTAGCCCTTGCGATAGTTTGCACGCTTTTAGGACATAGTGTTTTCAATTGGTCCTTAGCCTATATTAATCCTACATTTGTATCTACTTCTATTTTAGGTGAACCTGTTTTTGCTACTATTTGGGCAATATTAATATTCAGTGAAATACCTACCTTTCCTCAAGTCTTCGGCGGAGTCGTAATTCTTTTAGGAATATACTTATTCAATAGAAGTCAAAAAGTTCATAAACCATAACCTTCGTAAGTATAAACAAGGGACAGTTCTCAAGTATTCGCTATGTTAATTCTTGAGAACTGTCCCCTGAAATTCAAATCTATAATTTTATATCCCATATAACTTCTTAACATTATTAGTTGTAATTTTTTCTACCATATCAAGACCAATACCTTTTAGATTAGCTATTTCTACTGCCACATACCTGACAAATAAGGGCTCATTTCTTCTTCTACCAGCTGGTCCTGGAGTCAACGAAGGTGAATCAGTTTCAACAAATAGATTATTTAAAGGAATCTTTCTTGCTACCTCTTTCAACATAGTAGCGCTCTTATATGTTACAGGCCCTGCTATTGATATATAAAATCCCATTTCAACATATTTTTTAGCTAGCTCAACATCACCTGAATAGCAATGAATCACCCCTCTCAATCTCTCATCCATATGCTCACTAATTATATCGAAAGTATCTTGATTAGCTTTTCTATCATGAACAACTATAGGAAGTCCTAATTCCTTTGCCAACTCAATTTGCCGTTTAAACCATTTCTTCTGTATTTCTATTGGCACATCCATATGATGATAATCTAATCCAATCTCTCCTATTGCTATAACATTCTTATCCTTTGATAATTCACGTAATTCATCAATACTACTTTCATCCATTTCATCAGTACAACAGGGATGAACCCCAACAGTAGCATATATATTCTCATACTTTCTTGCTAATTTCATGGCTTCCTTAGAACTTTTTATGCTTGAACCTGATGTTATAACAGCTTCAATCCCTTCTCTTCTCAAATCGTTTATAAGTCTATCTCTATCCCTCTTAAAATTTTCTAAATGTAAATGTGCATGACTATCAATCAGCATATAAATTTCCTCCTGTATATCAATCATTTTTTCTATATATACATTATAAATCAGAAACACTGACACCTAGCTGTCAGTGTTTCTGATATAATATACTTATATAGAAAATATTGGAGGTTATGCTATTATGTCAGTAGATAGGTTGTTTTCAATCATGTTGATTCTATCCAATAAAGGCAAGAAAACAGCAGCAGAGCTAGCAGAAAGATTAGAGGTTTCCCCTAGAACAATTTATAGAGATATTGATAAGTTGTCCCAATCTGGTATTCCTATATATTCTGAAGATGGACGATCTGGAGGATATTATTTAATGGAAGATTATAAGGTAGACAATCTGTATTTCAAAGAAGATGATATGAAACCTATACTTTCAATACTTAAGAATATACAAAATCTATTTGGAGATAATAGTTATCTTACTGAAATTATAAATAGATATGAAAATATCACTGAAAAGAATAATTTCACTATAAATATGACAAATATTAGTATGATTGAAGAAATCAAAAACTATCTCCATACAACCAGTATGGCTATTGATAATAAAAAGGTTATTAAACTCCAGTATGTGAATAGACGTCAAGAAGTTGAAGCGCGAATTGTTGAGCCTATATATATTTCCTACTCCAGTGGAGAATGGTATATTAACGGCTTCTGCAGAAGTAGAAATGACTATAGAAGCTTCAAATTAACACGTATAAAAAAACTAGATTCTCTTGAGTATACCTTTGAACGTGATATTGATATTGATACATTAAAGAACATCTATAATACAGATTATAGAAATATAGCAATAAAAGTTGTATTAAAATTCCACCCTAAGTTTGGACCTCAATTACCAGAATATTTTCCAAAAGAGAATATCATTGAATCTGCTGATGGCTACATTATTGCTCATGAGTTATATCCTCATGATGAAGGTTTAATAAAACATATTCTTGGTTTTGGGAAATGGTGTGAGGTTTTAGAACCAGATTATCTTAGAGAAGAAGTTAAGGATTATCTGGATGAAATGGTTAAAAACTATCAATAATAAAGGGAGCTAAGAAATTTTTTGACAAAACTGAATGTTAAAATTTACATTAAACTACATTTATCTGTTTATGTTTGCAATAATCGTTAATTCAATTTAATTTTTAATTTCCACATTTTTTTACATCACTCATTAGAAGACGTTCCATCAGTAACATGGAACTATAATGCTACAAAAATTCCTGCTGGGGCAAATTATTGGCCAATGTAACAATAGGGGAAATTTAATTAATATAATTTAGTTGATAAAAGTCCTGCATATTATCAACTTTAAGGAGGAAAAATGAGAAGAAATCAGATATCAGTATTGTTAATATCAATATTTACTGCATTTACTGTATTTTTTATTACATTTGTTATAAGTAAAGTTTTAAATTCTACTCAAGAAATACCACTTTCATTAAATGAAAATTATTATTCAATTAATATAACTCACTATGATGATACATTTTCAAAAACACAAATTAAAAATAATGAATCTTTGAAAGCAGAGTTGCACAAGTTATTTTACGAATATGACAGTTTGGTTGCAATTAAAGATTCAACTACGTATAAAAAGCTTTATTTATATGATCCATCAGGATATTATTCAGAAGAAATTATAAATGGGAGATATTTTACTAGTGATGAATTTAATCTAAATAATAGCAATAAAATTATGATTTATGAAGAATCAATTTATAGTAGATTAATCGAGAATGAAAAATTATTTATTTTAGGAAATTATAAAGATGTAATAGCTACATATCCAACAAATCATACTTTTAAAAAATTATCAAGAGGTTATTATATGCTTCAAACACTAGCTGCTGATGATGATTTAATAGGAACCTATTATTTTATTAATTGTGATGATACTTTAATTAATAAGATAACAACTTTATTTGAGAATAATGGATTCAACGTATCTTTACTTAGAACTAAAAATGATTCAAAAAACACTTCTTTTAAAAATATTTTTAGTAGAAGAGAGATTATTTTTATGTTTCCAAGCTTACTAATTATACTTTTTGCAGATTTCACGTTTTTTTGCCTTTTATTCTTAAAAAATAAAAGCATGATAAATATTCACTATAATTTTGGGGGAAGGAATAATAGCATATTTCTATATCTATTAAGAGAATTGCTTAGAATATTAATTTTAGGAAGTATATTAGGTGGATGTATAGGGAGTTTCGTTTTATTTCTTATATATAAGAAAGTATATTTTTCATCTATAGTAATTGCACCTTTACTATGCTTAATTTTAATCATTATTATTATTTTTATATCTTTTAGATTTATGAAAAACAAAATAGTAAAGGAGGAACTAAGGTGAGGTATCAATTATTTTTTTCTTTTAGAGATATTTTGAAAAAAAAATATATTATTATACTTTTAATTATTGAGATGCTGTTCACACTTTTGTTTTTTTCTTTTACTTCAATTCAAGTTTTAATAGGATCAAATCAAATAAAGATGTGCAATCAATTAAGAGATAAAAACATTATATATTTTAAATTTAATGGGAAAGAAGCTAATTATACCAAAGAAATACATGATAGTTTGATTAAAAAATGGGCTAATAATGAAGCCTATTCAATAATAAACTTCTATTCATTAGAAGATTATGCAGAATATAATGTTATTATAACTCTAGGTGCTTTTGATGAAGTGTTTGGTCTTAATAAATTATACAACAAAGAAAATGACGAAACGATTTGTTATTTAGGAAGTAATGTTAAAGGATTAGAAATTGATAAGACAGTTAACTTTGGACAACTAGGTAATGGTTATGCAAAAATTGTTTCTCGTATCCCAAAGAGAATGAATTATATGATAGGCGAACGAGTAGAAGCATTTGACAATACAATAGTTATCTCTACTAATATTGAGTATTTTAAAGAGCTATTTTATCCTTTGGGAATTATCGATAATACTACTTTTATCAATCCAAGTGATGACTTTCTAAAAAGTTATGTTAGAGCTTTAGAAAATGCTTCCGGACATTATGAACCTTCTAGTTTAAATCAATATGCCAAAAGCATAAAAAAATTCTTGATAGATGATGGATTATCTGCTTCCATATTGTTTTTCTTCGTTCTCATATTTGTTTTTATTAACATAGTAATAATTATTTTGCAGATTATTGATAGCAATATGAGGGAGTATAGTATACATCTTTTGTACGGAGCTACCTTTAAGGATATATTTATACGTACGTTTTTTACAATTTCAGTAATAATAGCCCCAACTATTTTTATATTCAACAATTTTTTCAGCGCGCTACTTATAGGAAAAAAACTTTCTATACCAGCTATAATACTTATTTATATAGTAAGTACATTATTGCTAAGTATTGTATCTCTATGGAAAATAAAAAATTTAGAGTTAGAAGATTACTTTGAAAGGAATGAGTAGATTGAATAGTTTAATTTCTTTGAACTCCATAAATAAAGAATATAGTTGTGGTAATACTAAAATATTTGCAGTTAAAAATGTAGACTTAACCATTGAAAGTGGTAAAAGCATTTCAATTACTGGTCCATCAGGTTGTGGGAAAAGTACATTATTAAATATAATAGGCCAAATTACAAAGCCTACAAGTGGGAACATGACAATAAATAAGAAACCTACAAGGGAATACTCAAAAAACAACCTTGCAGCTTTAAGAAATGAATTTTTTGGATATATTGCTCAAAATTATTTACTTGTTGAGGGGTATACAGTTTTTGAGAATGTGGAAATTCCCTTATTGTATTCTAAAAACAAAATAAGTAAAAGTAAGAGAAAAAAACTTATTCTTAAAACATTAAATAAAGTAGGCCTTGAAGAAAAGATTAATGAAGATATTAAAAATTTATCCGGTGGTCAACAACAAAGAGTCGCTATCGCACGAGCTTTAATTAATAATCCAAAAGTAATACTAGCCGATGAGCCTACTGGGGCATTAGATTCAAAAACTAGTAATGAGATTATGGAGTTATTGCTTACTTTAGTTGCTGAAGGTAAAACATTAGTCATGGTTACACATAACAAAGAGGTAGCTAATAAGTGTGATGTAGAGTTAAAAATGATAGATGGAGCTATTATATAAGGGACTGAAACTTAACTTATACATGTCTCAAGATATCGGAGCTTTAACGATTCATTGAAATGTCGCTCTTTCTCTTTATTATTTATTAATGAAAAATTGGTTAAGGTCATTTTGAACACTTTCTATTTTATTCATTAGTTTATGTCATCAGTGTGTCAGTGTTATTTAAAGAATAAAAAAAGGGGGACAGTTCTCAAGAATTAATATGCCAATAGCATTCTATTAATTCTTGAGAACTGTCCCCCCTATCTTACCCTATCTTATTGTATTAAATAAACTGATTAAATCTTTCATTTATCTTATTTAACACTTTTTCAATTTCATCTAATAACTCTGAATTAACTCCCTTAAATTTAAATCTAAAGTACATACTTCTAAGAAAGTTTTTAGTATTCTCTGTAAAATTATGGAACTCAGGATTAGTTTTAGGTTGTTCAAGGTCATTAAAGCTTCTTATCCATTCAACAATGTCTTCATCTTTAATATCATCTCTATTGAATATATTCATAACTGCAGTTGTGATTCGCTCTGCTTCTACATTCTTATATACATAATAATCTATAGTAACCTTCTCTCTAATTCCTTTTAAAATTTCTAACATATCCTCTTTATCTAATTCAATAGAATCAGCAAGGCTAGCTAAAGCATCTCCAGTATGAGCAGCTGAGTGTGCCCATCCCTTAACATCAACATATCCTCTTACATCTTTCTCTTTAATCAAGTATTCCATAATCTTATGGAAAGCTTCCTTGATTTCTTGTTTTGATAATATTGCTTGTTGCTCTTCCTCTAGCATATCATTGTGATATCCAATAATAGCTGCAATAATAAGCGCTGAAAAAGCTCTATTAAATATTGAATCATCCTCTATTGAACCTATATTATGAAATAAATATTTTTCACTTAAAGCTAATTTCAACAATTCACTTACTTCACCTTTTGAAAGCATTTCCTCATCAATGATTGTCCAAAGAAATGACAATCCTAAATCATCTCTTAAAACTGGATCTGTAGATTTTAAACTTTCCATTAACTCTAATGCCAATTCATACTTATTAACTTCCGTTGGAATACTCCAATCATTTTCTTTCCACTCTATTAACCTATTTTTCAAATTAGTCCCTTCCACAATAAATTCCCCCTTGTAAACATATTCATGTGCCTTATTTCATTATATATTTATTATAAATACTTAACCTTGCCAAATACATGTCAGTGTTTCAGAAAACAGTACAAAACAATACTATCCTCTTGTTCGAGATAATAAATGTACGCTATAATCTATTCTTTATTTATAATCCACAATAAAAATAATATGTCCTAAATGAATGGATTTTTAGGTCATTCTATTGAAAGAAATTCTTCAGCCAATATTGAATATTGATAAGCATCATGCCATATTGGTTTTCCTTCATCTGATTTTTTAAAAAAGGCTGGTTTTCTGAAATGTCCTTCCCTCCTCATCAAAAGTCGTTCCATTAATCTCCATGAAGAAGTATTTTCAGGGCTACACATACCAATAATTCGATGAGTTCCTAATTGTTCAAAACCATACTTCATAACTCTTTTACACGCCTCTGTCGCATAGCCTTTTCCATAATATGAAGGGTTAAATACATAACCCATTTCCCATGTTAAAAATTCTTTTGGCTCTTGTTGATTAAAATATACATTACCTATTAATTTATTATTCTCTTTCAAGCAAACAGCCCAAAAAAAATCTTCCTTAGAACGGTATTCAGCCTCTTGTTTACTTTGCTCTTCAGTAAAAACATCATATGGTTCATATTTCACCACTATTGGTTGAGAAAGATACTCATACAAATCATACCAATCATCATAACGAAATTTTCTTATAATTAATCTATCAGTTTCTAAAATCAACAATACATCTCTCCTTTAATTTGAAATTTCTAACTAACCACCCATGCCACCCACAACATAACCAATGCTGGGACAGTTCTCAATATTTGATTATTTATAATAACGAAACATTGTGACCTGTACCTTACTAAGCATGTGATAATTTAGGAAATACAAATTCCTTTGGTAACTCTAGCCCTCTAGATATTACAAATAACTCATATTCCTTTTGTGTACTATCTCTTTTTATAATTTCTCCAATTTTATCCTCTGGAGCAAACTGAAATTCAACATTTTTTATATTTGTATCTATAATTTTATTTAATACCCTCTCAATATCAACATTATTTTGTGAAATAATATCAAATAATTGTAATGTATCATCTTTTACTGTGTACACCACAATAATATCCTCTTGTTCAAAATAATAAATATGATCTCTATATACATAAAGAAAATAAAACAGTAAAAGATATTTATCATTAACTATGCTCAATACTTTTGATACTGGTGTTCTATCTTTAGTCAATCTCATGATAATCTCTAAATCTTGTTCATCATCCATATTAAGCTTTCTCATATTCGTTTTGTCTTTATTATCTGATATATTATACTTCCAATTATCCAGTTCCATTGAGAATTCAGTCTCTTTTACAATATTAAATCCAAACTTTGGATAAAACTCTAATGCATCCTTATCTCCAAACAAATAAATCAGTTCATATTTATCTTTATGATCCTCTAAAATCTTTTCCATAAGGTTTCTTGCTAATCCTTTTCTTCTATAAGAATCATGTGTCATTACAGTACCAATCTGCACAGCCTTTATAGTCTTTTCTCCAATAACCATATCAAGATAGTTTACAGAAGCGTTAGCCACTACTTCATTATCACGAACTAATGAATAACACACATAATTATCCTTCCAAAACCCTCGTTTGTACCATGGTTCAAAATCAATTCCAAAAGTTTCTGTTGCTAACTTATTGAAACTTTGTCTTAACTCATCATTATTTTTATAATCCTTTATAAATCTATACTCTTTCATTTATATCATTACTCCTTAAAATCTCTAGTGTAGTACATTTTCAACTGACTGAATTTATTATTTTATACATGTTCTATATATGATAATGCAAACACTCCTTGTCTCATTTTATTGTACCATCCCCAATAAATAATCTAATAGGTATATTTTGATTATAATCATTTACTACCTATAGAGATTCCATAGTTAAACTTTATTTCTCAACTTCCATTCTATTAATATAAACACATCCAAACACTATTCCACTTATGAATAAAATAACTGCTATCATTACTTGACTTGGTTGCACACATAACCCCTTAAGAATCCTATAATCATTCTGGATTAACATAAGATTATTTACTACTGGTAACGAAAATGGTACGTATGCTCTCATGCCAAAGAAACTTAAATATAAATAACTTAAGAATAATTGTAATCCTATATATATAATTGGTGCTACATAGTTTTTAAATAATAAAGCTATACTAGCTGTTCCTGTCACCATAAGCATTTGATATCCATATGCCTTTAATGTTAATATTAAATGTTTTAATACAACTTCTAAAGTAACAGTGCTTCTGAAACTTATTAAACTTATTACTAACATAAAACAAAATATTATAGCGTAAATAATCAATGATATTATAAATATTGTAATTATCTTTCCAAGATAAATTTTCCATCTGCGTTGATTATATGTGAATGTAGTTGATGCTGTTTTATTAGTAAACTCATTTAATATAACCACAGCAGCTATAATATTTGTAGCTGCTAAATAAGCATATGAGAATAATCCCATCTGAATCCATGTAAATAATTTATCTGCGCTGTCAAATGATACAGCTAAAAACATACCACCAACTTGAAACAAGGCAAATGAAATCAGCAAGAAATGCCACCATTTAATCTTTATCTTCTTCAACTCACACAATACTATCGTTCCCATGTATATTCCTCCCTAATTAATACTCGCTTTTCTGCCATAAATAAAACATCCTAATAATCCAATTATGAATACACATCCACCTAGTATTATATTTTGATCTGAAATCAATATATTTAACGGCTTGTCTACCATAGATGATGGAGTATTCAAATTTATTATTACTGGAAGTATTGAAAATGTAACTGATCTATACGTACTATTAAAAATATAAGCAAAATTAGCAACCATCAGTATCATCGCGTAACTAAATGAAACTACGATATTTCCAAATAATAGAGCAATGAATGCAGTCAATGGCATTATAATTATCTGTAATGAATATGAAGCTAGAAATACCTTGCCATGATTCAATATCGCTCCTAAGTTTATAGGTTCTTTAATAAAAATCATTCCACCTATAATACTTATAATGAATGACATAAAATATATCATGCCTATTATAATTGCTCCAGCTAAAAGTTTGTTTATAATAACACCTGTTCTACCACTGGGATAACAAAACATAACATTTGCAGTCTCATGTCTTACTTCTCTTGTAAAAATAATCGAAACAAGTATTGTAATGATTATTGTATATAAAAAACCGAATGTAATATATTCATATTTATAGAACATTAAGTACCAAGCTCCCTGTCCAGTTAGCGTGGTTTTAAAGAGGACTAAAGGTAACCAAATAATACTGAATAATATTATTGATATTAGAAAACCAGTACGCTTAAACTTCAATAGCTCGCAATAAATAAAATCAAGCACTCTTATTTCCTCCTGTAATCTTTATAAAGTAATCCTCAAGGTTGTCATTCATTACACTCACTTCATGAACATCTACACTATTAGTTATCATCTTTCTTGCTATCTCGTTTGATTTATCAATCATGTCATAAATTCTTATTTTATTTGGTTCTGTCACTGTGTAATTTCTTATTCCAAACTCCCTTTCTAATAACGTAACAGCTTTCTTGTCATCACTTACATGTAGATTTACATAATTCTTATTGTTTTCTTTAAATTTACTGTAGTCTATTTCCTCAAGAAGCTTTCCATTATGAATAATTCCTATATTAGTAGCTAACTGTTGTATTTCTCCAAGGATATGACTTGATACTATTATTGTTAATTCTCTCTCCTTGTTAAGTGTAAGCAATGTTTCTCTTATCTCTTTTATACCAACTGGATCCAATCCATTGGTAGGTTCATCAAGAATTAATAATTCTGGTTTATGCAAAAGTGCTCTAGCTAAACCTAATCGCTGCTTCATACCTAGAGAAAATTTCTTAACTTTCTTTTTCTTTATATCAAAATTCTGTAATCCTGCTAATTCTAAAGCCTCTTCAATATATTCTTTATTAGAAATACCCATCATTCTTCTATGAATATCTAAATTCTCTCTTGCTGTAAGATTAGGATAAAATCCAGGAGTCTCAATTATTGATCCTATTCTTCCTAACACATCTCTATTACTCATCTTCTTTCCGAAGAGTTCATATTCCCCTTTTGTTGGAGAAATTAATCCCATCAACATTCTCAATGTAGTTGTTTTACCAGCCCCATTTCTTCCTAAAAATCCATATATCTGCCCCTTATTAATTGTCATATTTACATTATCTACAATAGTCTTATTACTAAACTTCTTTGTTAAATCATAACTTCTTATTATCTCTTTCACAATTATTCCCTCCAAATTTTTAATAATCATACATTATCTATAGATTTCAAATCTCTTGTTAAAAGATGTTTAATATTTCCTGTCTACAAATATTATAATAAAGCATAGTAATTAAATCCAAACTACATAATTATTACAAATTTATTAAATCTAATTTAGACAATTATATAATACTCCCTTGAAACCTTTAAAGTTATGCAATAAAAAACTCCACTTTCAATTTTCAAAGTAGAGTCCTATAATAACTTTTATCTTTATTCTAAAGTTCAATTTTCTTATTATTTACTATGTTCAATCTTCCATTCAATAATTTTATTAAGAATAATGCTATTATAATTCCAACAACAAACTGTCCAATATTATTTGGTACACTTGCACTCGCTAGTGTTATGGCTTCCTTTGTAGAATCTGTTCTGAATAAAACATATTTAACTAATATAATCTTCGCAACAAAATAACCAAATACCATCCATATTCCTGCAATTATAAAAGCAAATAAATTATTCAACATATTCTTACCGTTATAATCCCCTCTGTATGCAATACCCATAACCGTTGGAACCTTTATAACCATAGTAGCAACACAAATTATGGCAATCATAACACCCATCTGAGTGAGTTCAAGTGTTTTAGAATTATTAGTTCCTTTTTCTGTAATAGTATTTCTCATAATTCCCCCTCCAATAAACCAAAATTAAACATTTTATCTATAAATATAATGTAATAATATTCAGCTGATTCAAAATGTATGGGTACATTTATTGAAATTATCTTTTAAATACATTAATTTCATATTGATTTAAGAAAGAAAAGCTTGTATAATAAACTTTATTGCTTTACCATAGTAAAGCAAACAAAAGAGGAGGGTTTTCATGACTAACTTTGGGGGAGTTTTATTTGTCTTTATTATTTATTTTCTATTCATGCTTTCAATAGGAATCTATTTCTTTAAGAAATCTAATAATTCTGAGGATTATTTACTTGGGGGAAGGAATCTTGGAGGCCTTGTTATATCGTTAAGTGCCCAAGCTTCTGATATGAGTGGATGGCTATTGATGGGATTACCTGGTGCTGCCTATGTTGGTGGTATGCAAACATTTTGGATTGCACTTGGTCTTTTTTTAGGTACATTCATTAATTGGAGCTTTATCGCTAAGCGATTAAGAATATATACTGAGGTATCTAACAATTCAATAACTATCCCACAATATTTTCACAATCGATTCAAAGATAACAGTAATATATTGAAAATATCATCTTCAATAATAATTCTTATATTCTTTCTTATTTATACCGCATCCGGCTTTGTTGCTGGGGGAAAACTTTTTAACAGTGTATTTGGAATATCTTATACCTTGTCACTTACTGTTGGAGTGATAATTATAGTTTTATATACTTTCTTAGGAGGATTCTTAGCGGTTTGTTGGACAGATTTCTTCCAAGGTATTCTTATGTTTTTAGCAATAATAACAGTTCCTATAATGGCAGTGTCTTCTCATGGAGGAACCACTGAGGTATTTACTGCACTATCACATATGCCAAAAGAATTTTTACAGATTTTCAACTCTGATACCATAGGAGTAATCGCTATATTATCCTCACTTAGCTGGGGTATTGGTTATTTTGGACAACCTCATATCCTTATGAGATTTATGGCAATTAAAAACGCAGGTGAAATTAAGAGTGCTAAAAAAATAGCCATCTCTTGGGTTTTCTTTTCTTTAGTCGCAGCTGTTTTCATAGGTATTATTGCTAGAATATCACTTGCAGATACTCTTAATGAATCTGCTTCTGAAACGGTATTCATTGTGCTCGTTAAAGGACTCTTCAATCCATATATGGCTGGTTTATTCTTGGCAGCTATTTTAGCAGCTATTATGAGCACCGCTGATTCACAATTACTTGTTGCTGCATCTTCAGTAAGTGAAGATATATACAAAACCTTATTAAAAAGAACTATCAAAGATAAGGAATTAATTTTAGTAAGTAGAGCTGCGGTAATTGTAATTGCAGTATTAGCTTATGTTATTGCTCTAAATCCAACTAACTCCATAATGGATTTAGTATCCTATGCTTGGGCTGGATTCGGTGCCTCTTTCGGACCAACAATCATCATTTCTCTTTACTGGAGAAAAATGAGCAAATTAAGTGCAGTTCTTGGTATAATCACTGGAGGAGTAACAACCATCATATGGAAATCCTTACATGGTGGCATATTTGATTTATATGAAATGCTTCCAGCATTCCTACTCTCATGTGCAGTTATAATCATAACTACACTCATTAAAGAAGAAATCAATCCAAAAATCCAAGAGGAATTTGAGGAATTTGAACGCAGTTTATAATTATTTGAAGGGGACAGTTCTCAAGTTTTTTATCTCAATTGGAGCCGAAAACTTGAGAACTGTCCCCTTCTTTTTATTTCTTTGTGCAAAGTTTATAATAACCATTCTAGGTATATATTTTAAAATATTATTATGAGATAATATTTTCAACAATCACAATAATTACTTAATTATAAAGGAGACGATAATATGATTAAAATTATTGAACCTAATAACCTTAAAGAATTTAGCGATAAAATTATAGAAGCTGAAAGAAAATATTTTCCTATGTTAGGATACAAAAAGATGCCCTTTCACGATAAAATCTTAAACAACCATAAAATTAATAATGATTCTGAGAAGCAAAATTCAGATTTCATGAACAAGCATTGGCGTGTAATTGATTATCTTGATAATGGTGAATATTGTTTATATCACCTATATGTTATGAAAAATAACCCTTCAATGCTTATTACTACATTAATAGTTCCATCAAGTTTTAATAGTAGATATGAAATTGTTGAAAAATCAATAAAGAACATTCTTAAATGGATGAGTAAAAATCCTGAGTTTAAAAGCTTTAAAGTTCAAGTACTAGAATGTGGTGAAGTACAAATATATCCTTCTCTAGCTTATTACTTGATTCCATTATTAAAAAAGGAAAACTTTAAACCCCATTATCCTTTGTACCTTAAGTCAAACACAAAAAACGATTTATCTTCATATACACTCAATAATGATTTTCATATAAAGATTGGAAAAGAGAATGATTTTAATGAGCTATTAGACTTTTATTATGATAACTCATTTTATAACTATTTCTTATGTGATACCGCGGAAGAACTACATGAACTGAGAAATAAACCTTTGTTCTATGAAAGCCTAATAACCATTAGAAATAGTGATGATAAAATAATCGCTGCTGTTTTTGCTGATATTGATGAAGAAGACAAACTGTGGATTGATAACTATGCAGTGGCTAATGATTATGTTGAGTCAAATATTGGCCCATATTTATTAGCTGAAGAATTTAAAACTCTTAAATCCCTATATGAAGATACTGATATTTATATATATACTTTTAGAGAGTATGTAAAATCCATATCTGAATATAATCAATGCGGATTCACGGGATTTGAATATTGGGTTGATCTAATATATGAACTTTAGGGGTAGAAATGGGATATAAAAATGGAAAGGATATCTTTCCTAATGAGCTACTTAAGGAAATCCAAAAATATGTGGATGGGGATTATGTTTACATTCCACAAACAGATTCTAAAGCAAAATGGGGCGAAAAAAGTGGTGTAAAACAAGAGTTAATTCAACGAAACAAACAAATTCGTAATATGTTCAAGGCAGATACTAGTATTGAAGAACTCTCATTTCTGTATGGTCTCAGCATATATACTATAAAAAAAATTGTGTATTCAAAGAAGTGAGGTGAATGATCTATGTCCAAACAATTTAGAGGTAAAGGCATTAAAAAAGCTATTGGCTGGAGAGGTATCTGTCCAATATGCAAAAGAACTGGTGTGAAACTCTTATGGAATAAAGACAAAGAAAATGTGTGTAAAATTTGCTATGGAAAATAAATTAAAAGATAAAGAAGTAATTGATTAATTTCAGTTACTTCTATCTCATTCATACATCATAATTTTATATGCTTTTCATAAATAACTTTTGCTATGTTAAAGGTATTCTCTTTTGCTCTCGTCATTGCATCCTCTAACATCATTCCCTCTGGTGTTATGCATATGATATCTTCAATCCCACAATCAAATAAATCTTCATTTTCAATATCAACTTTACCAGCTATACCTATAGTCTTCTTGTTATACTTCTTTCCTAGTGAAGAAATTCCTATTGGAACTTTGCCATATAGAGTTTGATTATCAATTTTTCCTTCTCCAGTTATTATCAAGTCAGCCGTTTTAATCTTTTCTTCTAACTTTGTTTCAGCAATAACCAAACTAATGCCTTGTACCATTTCTCCATCTAAATAACTAACAAAAGCTGCGCCCAAACCACCTGCTGCCCCTCCCCCTCTTATCTTGGATATATCAATCTTTAGTGTTTCTTCAATAACTGCTTGATAATTTAACATGCCATTTTCAAGCTCAAGCATCATTTCTGTATTTGCACCCTTTTGTGGTGAAAAAACATACGTGGCTCCATTTTCTCCTGTAAGAGGATTGTCCACATCACATGCTATCTTAAAGTTTACACATTTTAAAATTGGGAGCATATTAGAAATATCAATCTTATTTACTAACTCTAGTTCTTTTCCATAACCAAGTAACTCTTTTCCTGTTTTTGATAAGAATCTAACTCCCAATGCTCTAGCCATGCCTATTCCACCATCATTTGTGGAGCTTCCCCCAAGTCCAACTATAATATTTTTACATCCTTTTCCTACTGCATCCAATATCAACTCTCCAACACCGTATGTTGTTGTATTCATTGGATTTCTTTCATTCTCCCTCAATAAATATAATCCTATTACAGTGGCAACCTCAATATATGCTGTCTTACCATCCTTTGATATACCATAGTATGAATCAATTTCTTTTCCCAAAGGTCCAGTTACTTTTAATTCAACTCTTTTACCTTTATTGCCCGATATTAAAGCATCCACCAAACCTTCTCCACCGTCGGAAATTGGAACTTTTATTATCTCTAAATCTTCATCTATAGTTTTAAATCCTTTTTCTAAACAATCAGCTACTTCAATTGATGTCATGCTTCCCTTGAAGGAATCTGTTGCTATAAGAATTTTCATAATCTCACCTCTCAATAAAAAAAATAAACATTCTTCCTAAGTTCAATTATAAACTAATTTGCTATATATATTTGCTATTTTTTAACTATCTTTCTTGGGGCGAGACTTTAACTTGTATATAAGTTCTCTCCATATCAGCTAGGAATATCAATACAACTAGTGCAGTATCAATAAAACAATTAACATTATTGTATTAATATTCAAAAATATATTGAATAATGGAATTCCATATGTTATACTAAATTTCCGCTCGAAATTGGGGCTTATCTACTCCAACAAAATCGCATTTCATAAAAAGTATCTAAAATCATATGGGGGGTATAATATGGACAAACGTTTTACATTTAATGAAGATCCTAAAAATTACGATCAATGGAGACCAACATATTGTAAAGAATTATTCGATGATATTATCCACTATTCCAAACTCAATGAAAATAAAAAAGCCGTAGAAGTAGGAATCGGTACTGGTCAAGCAACTAAGCCTTTTTTGATAACAGGATGTGATGTAACAGCCATTGAACTTGGAAAAGACCTTACAGAATTCTCGAAAGAAAAATTTAAAGAATATAAAAATTTCAGTGTACTCAATACTTCATTTGAGGATTTTGAGTGTAATGATAATAGTTTTGATATTCTTTACTCTGCAACAGCATTTCATTGGATTGCGGAAGATATAGGTTATCCAAAGGCATTTAAGCTATTAAATACCCATGGAACATTAGCCTTGTTTTGGAATAAACCATCTATGAGAGAAGATGACTTATTACATCAAAAACTCCAAACTATATACCAAAAATATACGTCATTTGATAATAAATCCACAGAAGATACTGCTGCATGTGCTACGGCAAGATATAATAGAATATCAAAAACTATTCAATCCTATGGTTTTAGAGATGCAGAAATAAAGTTATATCACCAAACACGAGTATTTGACTCTTCAAGTTATATTTCGTTATTGGAAACATATTCAGACCATAGAATGCTGGACGCCTCTACGAAGCAATTATTGTACAGTGAAATTGAAAATGCTATTTTTGAATACGGTAATACTTTAACTATATATGACACCGTAGAATTATATTTGGCAAGAAAATAAAGTTTGCCCATATGGACTAACTTTATTACTATTACAATTGGACAATTTAATCTAACAGAGCCAATCATATTAGCGGAGGTGGTTAAAATTTTTAGAGGATTCAGTTTAGCTAAAAAATCCTTTCAAAGAGATCGTGTCTATCTACTAAATCACATTATAAATAACATTGGAAGTATCGTTTTCGGGTATATCAATGTGAGAATCTGGCTAGCTGTATTAGGAAACACCCCCGAGGGCATGGAAACAGTTACTTATCTCATGGTAAATCAAGCTGGTCTTTGGCTTGTAATGTTTATTCCTTATGGATGTTATATACCTGAAAAGGTCACAAGTGGTTCTATCGCCTATGAGATGTTACGCCCTTACAGTCTGCTATATAGTAGCTTTTCCGAAATCGCAGGTCATATTTTTTATAACTTCTTATTTAAAGCAATACCAATTTTTCTTTTCAGTGTATTAGTCATGGGAGTCTCTCTTCCTGACATTCATCAGGTTTTACCCTATTTTATAACATTAATTAATGGCGTAATAATCGCATTCTTTATCAATTATTTTATTGGACTTTGGAGTATAAAGTTCTTATCAATAAATGGTGTTCAAAATCTCTATTATTTTGCCACCACACTATTCAGTGGTGCCTTTATTCAATTAAAATATTACCCTGAAACTTTTAAACAAATAGTAATGAGTTTACCATTTGCGTACACCTCGTATGTTCCTACAGCAGTGTATCTAGGACAATATAGTCTATTAAAAGCCTGTGTTAATCAATGGATTTGGATATTAATATTATTCATATCAGCTTATTCACTTACAGTTCGATTAACAAAAAAAATGGCAATTCAAGGAGGTTAATATGCGACTTTTCTTAACTCTCTTCAAGGCATCTTTCAAAAGTCAGACACAATATAAGTTTGATTTTCTTGTTAGTATCCTTGGAAACATTTTAGGGCTATTTGGCGATTTCCTAATAATCGTATTCATGCTAATGCGTTTTAAAAGCGTTGATGGTTGGCAACTTCAAGAAATTGCTCTTATGTATGCAATTATTGAACTGGGCTTTGGATTTTGCAGGTTATTTGGAGAAGAATTTAATAACTTTGAAACATATATTCTTTCAGGAAAATTTGATTCTTTACTTATTAGACCAGCATCACCTCTTATACAGATGATGCTTAGAAAAGTTGACTTTAAACGAATTGGAATGATTGCTCAAGCTGCTGCAGTGGGTATTTGGGGGCTTTCCAAATGCACTTTTGTAAGTAATAGTTTCTATCTGTACTTACCATTCTTAATAATAGCATCAACCTTGATTAATTTTCAGGTAAGTGTTATTCTTGCTTCTACAGCTTTTTGGACAGGCAAGAATAAAGATATAGTGATTCTAGGACACTATGCAACACGAACAGCAGCCCGATATCCAGCTACAATATACCATAACATATTCAATTTCATTTTAACTTTTATAATTCCATTTTTCTCTATAAACTATTATCCACTTCTTTATTACACAGGAAAATCGGATAATATATTTTATTTAATTGCTCCACTCTTAGTAATTGTGGTTATGACTCCAATTTCATATATCATATGGACTTCTGGAATTAAAAAGTATTCTAGTGCTGGAACTTAGCACTCGTTTCACTCGCGAGTGGAAAGTTAAGAACGATGGATGATTTTCACTTGCGTGAAAATCTATATCTTGTCGTTCTTTAGGACAACAAGTTTTTACTCATTTTATCTGTGATAAAATATTGTACTTTGAATGCAATAATTTATTGAATGTAAACATAGAAAATCCATAGGAGGTTACATAATGGAGTTTATTACTGTTCAGGGGCTAAAAAAAGAATACACTGTGTATGAAAAGAAAAGCCTCTTTAGACGAAATAAAAGAACAATTGAAGCCCTTAAGGGCGTTGATTTTACTGTTAAAAAAGGAGAATTTTTAGGTTATATAGGCCCCAACGGTGCTGGTAAATCTACAACTATAAAAATTCTTACTGGTATTATGAATCCAAGTGATGGGATAGTAAAAGTAGGAGATTATATACCTTATAAGGATAGGAAAAAGTATGTTCAGAATATTGGAGTTGTCTTCGGACAGAAAACTCAAATGTGGTGGGACCTACCTGTAAAAGACACCTATGAACTTTTGAAAGGTATTTATAAAGTAGATGAAAAAAAATACAAACAACAACTAGAGTATCTCGTTGATAAATTATTTCTTGAAGATATTTTAAATCATCCCGTTAGACAACTGAGTCTTGGGCAAAGGATGAGAGCAGAGCTTGGTGCATGCATGATACACGATCCTGATATTCTCTTTCTTGATGAGCCTACAATAGGATTAGATGTTGTATCTAAGCATAAAGTTGTAGACTTTCTTCAAGAGATTAACAACCAGGGCAAAACCATATTTCTCACAACCCATGATATGAAAGACATAGAAAAACTATGTAATGAAATGTTGGTACTAAATCATGGAGATATCGTGTATAAGGGAAAAGTTGACGAGTTAAAAACAATAACAGATCTCCCTATTAAAGTCATTGCACAAATGAACCTTAATGGTGAAGATAATCGCTTAAATGGAATACTATCCAAACATCATGGAAAGTATGATATAGCTAAAAATCAACTTGTGTTAAATGTGAAAACCAAACAGGATACTTCTGAAATAGCAAAGAACCTCTTCAACAATTTCACAGTTGAGGATTTTAAAGTTGAAGAACCTAGTATTGAGGAAATTATTAAAATGATATATACAAGCTAATAAAAGGATATAGTCCTTTTCATAATAGATAATTTGTATTTATATTAATGGGCGGTGTTATTATGGATTTTAGAAAGGTTTTTAACCGCATTCCTGAAGAATTTGACAAATGGAGAACCCGTTATTGTGATGACCTTTTCTCCGATGTTATAGAATACTCAAAGCTCGATTCTGGCAAAACAGTTCTTGAAATTGGTCCCGGAACAGGTCAAGCTACCGAACCCATATTGAAAACAGGCTGTTCGTATTTGGCCATTGAACTTGGCGAGAATTTTACAGAGTTTACAAAGGATAAATTTAGTTCATATGATAATTTTCAAATTGTAAATGCTGATTTTGAAACATATGATTTTGGGTATTCTGAATTTGACTTAGTTTATTCAGCCGCAACAATTCAGTGGATACCGGAGGAAATCGGCTTTCCCAAAGTTTATGATTTATTAAAAAGCAATGGAACATTTGCCATGATGTTCACTCGAACAGATGAAAAAAGTGCTAATGAATCCTTATATTCAAAGATACAGGAAGTATACTCCGAATTTTTTCATCCAGAATCAGAATATACTTGCAATTTAAACTACAACAATACTGAAAAATATGGCTTTACTGATATTGAATGCCGTCATTATCACAAAACAAGAGACCTTACCGCTGAAGAGTATATCTCATGGATAAGTACACATGCTTGTCATATAACTCTGCATGAGCCGTATAAATCAAAATTTTACGCAGGCATCAAGGCCGCTATTTTGAGTTTCGGTAATAAGATAACGCTTTATGATACAATAGTTTTGTATTTGGCAAGAAAGCCATAACCTCGTAGTATAAGCATAATTTAAGAACTCAAGGAACTCGTAAGGGTTCCTTATTTATATGCATCATATTAACCTTTATCTATATTTGTTAATAAAGTCTTAAGAATTACATTAGGTTTTCTGTAAAACTTATATGATATCATTTCTATACAGTGCAAAATGAAAGGGTGATATAATATGTTTATATTAAATCGGGGTGGTGTTACATGATGAACATACTAATATGTGATGATGATAAAGAAATTGTTGATGCTATAGAAATATACTTATCAAGTGAAGGATATAGTATTTTTAAAGCTTATAATGGATTAGAGGCTTTACATATACTTAAAGATAAAGAAATCCATCTAGTAATAATGGATATTATGATGCCAATAATGGATGGTATTAAAGCTACAAATGAGATAAGAAAGACTAGTAATATTCCCGTTATAATGCTTTCTGCAAAATCAGAAGATATGGACAAGATAATGGGACTTAATGTTGGGGCGGATGATTATGTATCAAAACCCTTCAACCCACTTGAGCTCATTGCTAGAGTTAAATCTCAACTAAGAAGATACACCTCTCTTGGTAGTTTCGTAGCAAAGACAGACATCTATAAAACTGGTGAATTAATTGTAGATGATGAAAGAAAAGAAGTATTCGTAGATGGTGAACTCATCAAGCAGCTAACACGCATTGAATACAAAATACTTAAGTTTCTAACCGAAAATTCTGGAAAAGTATTTTCAATAGATCAAATTTATGAGAATGCTTGGAATGAGCCTTCTTATAATCCTGAAAACACAGTTGCTGTTCACATAAGAAGAATAAGAGAAAAGATTGAGATAAATCCAAAAGATCCAAAATATTTAAAGGTGGTGTGGGGAATTGGCTACAAAATTGAAAAGTATTAAATATAATAGTATTTCAAAAGCAATAGCATTCATATTGTCTGTTGCTCTTTTGACAAGTAGTTTTACTATTCTTGTTTACTTAGCTGATAATACAAGTATTTCAATAAGTGCAATCTACAAAGATGACTATTTAAAAAGCAATGATTTAAAATATACAATTAATGATATTACATTCAATTTAGAAACACTTTTAAAATTCTATAAAAGTGAAGATTATATTAAATCTGGTGGAACATTAAACAAAAAAACAAATTTCCCTTTTGAATATTCATGGGAATTAACAAATCTTTATAATGATTTCAAAGATAATTCAAATGAATATTATGATAGCGATAGTAAATTCTCAAAAAAAGAATTACTTAATAAATTTGAAACTTCATATGCTAAAGAGATTGAATTATATAGAAATAAGTATATAACTGACGCATTAAATAATTATACCCAACTAATTAAAGAAATTAATAATATTGATGGATTATACTATTACATATCAAGTGAAGAATATGAACTTACCAATTCTCCAAATAAATCCAAAGATTTCTTTGCCTCTAAACCTGTCTATAAATTATTTGATAAGGATGGTTATTTATTTTCATCAGCAGACTTAATTAACAAATATTATTCATCCTATGAATTAAATTATTATCCACAGGATATATTATATATTGCATTAGATGATACTTTTTTAAATCCTCGAATTAATCAATGGAATGAAGATCGTGAGGTATTACTGTCATACCTATCTCTCGTTGCCTTTCTAATGTTAGGGGTTATCACTTGTATTGTTTATCTCATAATCTGTACTGGAAGAAAAGCAAATGATAATAATATTCATCTATCCTTACTAGACAAGTTGTATATTGATGTTAATATTTTTACTAGTGTTTGTCTTATAGCTATTTGTTTTGGTATTATTCATGAAATTTTTTCAGATATTGGATACTCTAATTTTATAATACCTTTCGCAGCAATAATTTCTACCTTATCTATTATTATAATATTGACCATAACAAAACATATTAAAAACAAAACAATTATAAAACATAATATGTCATATAAATTTTTAAGAAAGATGTTTTCATTTATAATAAAACTATTCAACAACCTTCCAGTAGCAATGAGAATGATTCCTTCTCCTAAAAAAGCTACTGATTTAAAGAATATTATTGAAGGGGTAGACAGAATCAAAAATGGTGAATTAGATTATGTAATAGAGACAAGTTCTCATGGACTTTACAGTGATTTAGCTAAAGATATCAATGGTATTACTAGTGGACTGAAATCTGCTGTAAATAATAAACTTAAAAGTGAAAGATTAAAAACTGAACTTATTAGTAATGTGTCTCATGATATAAGAACACCTCTTACTTCTATAATAAACTATGTAGATTTGTTAAAAAGAGAAGGAACAGACTCAGAAAATGCTGAGAAATATTTAACTGTATTAGAACAAAAATCACAGAGGCTTAAAACTCTTACTGATGATTTGTTCGAGGCTTCAAAAGCCTCTAGTGGTGATATTCCTGTTAATTTATCAAAAGTAGATATATCCTCTTTATTAATTCAATGCATGGGAGAGCTAGATGATAAGATTGCCTCTTCAAATTTAGATTTTGAGTTGGATTATCCTGAAGAAAAAGTATTTATTGAAGCAGATGGTCGGTTATTATGGCGTGTATTAGAGAATCTTATATCTAATATACTCAAGTATTCTCTTGAAAATACTAGAGTTTATATTAATATTATTCCTTCAGATAATACCACTTCTATTGTACTAAAAAATATTTCTTCCTCTAAACTTAATATAAGTGCCATTGAATTAACGGAACGTTTTACACGTGGTGATGAATCTAGAACTAGTGAAGGAAGCGGACTTGGATTATCAATTGCCAAAAGTCTTATTGAATTACAAAAAGGGAACTTTGATATAAATATAGATGGTGATTTATTTAAGGCAATTATTACTATTCCTAATTATGAAGAATTATAAACCAAAAAGGGGTGTATATTTTCAAAAATGAACTATTCTATAAGTTTCAAATACGCTTCAGCAACAAAAATTCAGAAAGTAGAAAGTATAACTTTACCTTATGAGGGCGACCTAAAAGTAAAAGTTTACAGTGATAACTTACTTTGCAGTATGCAGATTAAAGAAAGATAGCGATGGTGATGGAATAAAAGATAGTGACTGGGATGAAAGAAGAGAATATACATATACCATTCAAGCAATTGTAGATTTAAGACCACCTTTTGATGAAAATCAGAGGAAATCAAAGAAAGAACTGTTTTTGCAGGTTCAATGTATCCTCTCAAAATTCAATTCCTATGTCTGATCACTTATTTCATGAAGTGAAAATCGGAAATCAATAAAAAATAATAATTAAAGCCTTGCATTTCAGCAAGGCTTTTCATTTATTTGTGAAGTTCAATTGAACAGCTCATGATTTATGTTAAATCTCAAGCTCCATTTTAAAATCTGCTTCAACATATTTACAATTCTTAATAGGAATCTCTTTGAAACCAAATTTCTTGTATAATTCAATTGCTACCTTAAGTTTTTTGTTAGAATAAAGTATAATTTTACTAGCGTTTTTTTCCTTAGCTAGTTCCAAGCAGTTTTCTGTTAACCTTCCCCCTATTTTAAATCCTTGATATTTTTCTGTTACCCCAAGCTTTGCTAACTCATATACTCCTTCTTCAACTTTAATTAAGGATATAGTCCCAATAATTTCACTACCATATTTAGCAAATAGAATTTGACCTCCTCTATCTATAATTAGTTTCTTAGGGTTATTTAAGATTCTCACATCCTCTGGTTCAGTCAAAGCATACTTTTCTAACCATTCATAAGAAAGCCTTTTAAAATCATTATTATATTTCTCTTCATATTCTATAAACTGCAAATTCTCCATCACTTAACCCCCGCTCTCTGTATTCACTCCAATTAACTATTAACAAATTCGCCCTCTTCCTTATTATCCCATTTCTTTAATAAATACTCTACTGTTAGCTTTTCTTTTTCTTTTCCTTTTACATCTAATACTATCTTTCCTTTATCTAACATGATCAGCCTGTTACCATATTCTAATGCTGTTTTTAAGTTATGCGTTATCATAATAGTAGTTAGTTTATTTTTCTCAACTATATTTTTTGTTTGTTGCATAATTATTTTAGAAGTTTTAGGATCTAATGCTGATGTATGCTCATCTAATAACAGCAGCTTGGGAGTTTTTAGTGTTGCCATAGTCAATGATATTGCTTGTCTTTGTCCCCCTGATAAAAGTCTCACTTCTGTGTTTAATTGATCTTCCAGCCCTAGTTCAAGCTCTTTTAATGCATCAATATAATCAGATTTTCTCTTCTTATTTAACCCTAATGAAAGTCCGAATCTCTTACCTTTGTTATCTGCCATAGATAAATTTTCAAATACAGTCATATTAGTTGAGGTGTCTTTGCTTGGATCCTGATATACTTTTGATATAAATCTCTTTCTTTTAAAAGAATTAAGGTTTTCAATATTATTATTATCAAATACTATTTCACCTTCTTCTATTTCTAGATCGCCAGTTAGCATCTTCATGAAAGTGGATTTCCCAGCTCCATTACCTCCTACTACGGATATGAATTCACCCGCCTCAACTTTGAAATCTAATTTATCAAATATAATTTTTTCTCCATCTATTGTATTGAATTTCTTAACAACCTTTTTGAATTCAATCATCTCGTCACCTCTACTTTAGTGAATAACTTTCTTATATTCTCTTTCTTATTATCCAATACCAATATTCCAAGTAGAATTACTGCTGTTATCAACTTTAAATCACTTGGTGCAAACCCAACCTCCAATGATAAAGCAATAATTAATCTATAAACAATACTTCCCACTATAACCATAGTAGTTAATTTAATACGCTTGTTCGACTTTAAGATTTGCTCTCCTAATATAATAGAAGCAAGTCCTGTAACAAGTATTCCTGTGCCCATACTTATATCCGCAAACCCTTGATACTGAGCTAATATCCCTCCTGATAATGCAACTAACCCATTTGCTATCATAAGTCCGATGATCTTGTATTTCTTATCATCTAACCCAAGTGAATTTACCACATTAGGATTATCACCTAATGATCTTAATACATATCCAAACTTAGTTTTTAATAAATAATCTATAAGTATTTTGCATGAGATTAATAATATAAATATAATCAATAATGCTGGATACTTACTTTTAAATATATGCTCCTGATTAAATACATGAATATTTGCCTTCCCCATTATTCTTAAATTCACACTATATAAAGCAATCATTACAATTATTCCTGATAATAAATTAGTAATATTGAATTTAGTGTGTATATACCCAGTAACGAATCCTGAAATTCCACCTGTCAATGTTGCCATAAACAAAGCTATTACGGGTGAATATCCGTTTACTAAAAGCGTAGATGCAACAGCAGCTCCCAAGGGAAAACTGCCGTCAACAGATAAATCTGGAAAGTTCAATATCTTATAAGACATACTGATTCCTAATGCTGTTATTGCAAATATTAATCCCTGCTCTAAAATTGAAACTATATTCATTCCCCTCTCCCCCTATCTAAATATTGCTCTTTCCTTGATGGCATCTGGCAAAGTAATATTATATTTATTTGCTACTTCTTTGTTTATAATTAGTTCTGTCTCTTGTAATGTCTCAACTAGAATATTCTCAACCTTTTCGCCGTTTAATATTTTTACAATCATCTCACCAGTTTGATATCCAACTTTATAATTATTTATTCCTTCAGCAGCTAAAGCCCCTTGTTTAACATAATCATCAACCGCTGCAATTATTGGAACATTTAATTCATCACATTTTTTCACAATCAATGGATAAGCTGATGCTAAAGAGTTATCCACATGTGTATATAAAGCATCCACATTTTTAAGTACTTTATCCAAAGCTGGGGATATCTCATTTGTATTAGTAATAGCTGCAATTTCAAGTTCCAGTCCTAAGTCTTCCGCTTCTTCTTTGGCAATATTCACTTGTATTTCTGAATTTAACTCACTTGAGTTATATATAATTCCTACTTTCTTAGCATTTGGCATAAGTCTTTTCAATAAGTCTAACTGCTTTCTAATAGGAGTCATATCACTAACACCAGTGATATTTTTTCCAATCAATCCCGCACTCTATGTGTCATAATATATCTGCTTAATTTTCTTTATTTTTTCTGAATTTCTAAAACCATAAAAACCATATCTATATAAATAACTTCATGTAAATTCAATATTCATAAAATCTCTCCTTTCTAAAATAAAAATTTACCACGCAAAAAAGCCCCCTACATGCTTAATAGCATATAGAGGGCGAATATATCGCGGTACCACCTCATATTAAAGGTATAACAAAAACACCTTTATCTCACTTTAGATACGGGATTTTTTATCCGATATCCTATCTCTATAACGGGAGAACCCGTGTCACCTACAATTAGTTCAGCTTCAGCTCATGAGTCCATTCAGTATAATTTATAATATCAAACTCCCACCAATGTTTGACTCTCTGTAATTACTCCATATACCTACTACTCTCAATCATAGCTTTAAAAATTCAGTTTTGTATTAAAACAAAGTATATATTATAATTCATGAGTTGTCAAAGGAAACCATTTCATTAAGTAATTATAATATAACCTCTATCTCAGTACCTTTTCCAAGCTTACTACTTATCTTTATATCTCCCCCATGAGCCTTAACAATATCCTTTGCTATTGCCATTCCAAGACCTGCCCCCTTATGTCTTTCCCCTGTATTTGTTCCTCTATAATATCTTTCAAAAATATATTTTAATTCATCAGGATTAATTCCTTTCCCATTATCTCTTACAAAAATATGCACATTATCATCACTAATTATTTCAACATCTATCTTAACATTATCAGGATTGTGAATCAGTGCATTATAAATTAAATTATTAATTACTCTTTTTATTAAAGTATCGTCTATTTCTTTTATAATAGATTTCTCTTCACAAATAAAGTTAATATCCCTGTTACTGTAAATAGGGTCATTCAATATATCTATTACTCCTTCTCTGACTAACTTTACTATATTAATCTCCCTAATCTTAAGCATAGAGTTATCATTTTTTATCCTAGTGGTAAAATTCAAATCATCTACTAACTGTTTAATATAATTAGCTTTCTTGTCAATTACACCAGTATAATTTTGTTTTTCCTCATGTGACAATTCATATTCTCCACTTAGAATCTCTGCATATCCCTTTATAGAAGCTAAAGGTGTCTTTATATCATGTGAAATATTCGCTATCCACTCTTCCCTCATTTTCTCTAACTTCTTACGCTCTTTTTCATTTTCCCTTAGAGTCTCCGAAAGATTATTTAGATTATAATTAACCTCCTTATAAATTCCTTTTGTAGGGTATTGAAGATTATAGTCACCTTCTCCTAAACTCTCTACTCCTTTAATAATCTTGCCTATAGGTTTTGTAAGTCTTCTGCTAAATAAGTAACCAAATATTAACGCTATTATGGAATCAACAAAAAGTACTATTGTGCTTACACTCTTTATTACTTGTAGTAACCCTTCACCTGTATAAATTAAAACTTCCTTCTCTACAATATCCATAGGGAATCCCATAATATAACTATATTGCATATCATTAATCATTTTACCTCCTAAAAATATTGTAGATGAATCATTTAACTCATCTATATATTTATAACTGTGAACAATCTGTATAGGGGTGTATTTTGTTGGAACAATTTTAGATTTTTTATAATTATATACTTCAGTACTATTTTCATCTAATATTTGTATCCATATATCATTTTCCTCTAACATGTCTTTTCCTTTTTCACTTACATATATATGATTATCATTATTTAATATAAACTCATCAAAATTCCTCACAAACTGTTCAGGTCTAATATTTTGTGACATAACTTCATTTTTAATTTGAGTATTATCATTTACATCATTTTCAAAAGCAACTGATATATTATCATTTGCATTCTTTTTACCATAAGACTTTGTCAAATTTTTGATTTCTAATTTATTCATAAAACTATCCCTCCAATTATCTATAGATAAACTACTTCAACTATAAATTTATACATGTCCATAACTCGTTAATTCTTCGAGCTTTTGGACTTGTATAAATTAAGTTTCAGTAAAGTTTACTATCTAGTTAGTATTTTTTTAAATGTAAAGATACATAGTGCAATTCCTACAAACAGCATTGATATTAATAGTCCATTACAAAACTTTATAAGTTCTAAATTCATTCCAAAAACATTAATATTTCCAAAATACATTCCTATAAATTGATTAGGATAAAATAATAAATCTACATAATTTCCTTTGCTTATTATGTTTAATACTGTTTCAGGCAAAAATTTTATCAGTGTACTAACCTTACCTAAAATTAAAAACAATATGATTCCACTTGTAGATTCCAATGAGTTCTTGGTAATGAATGAGAAGAAACTTGCAAATACTGATATGCTAATAAATATTACTAGCATAGTTCCTATTTTTATTAGTAGATACTCATTTATAGTAAAAGTTCCATTAAGTAAAACTCCATTATCAACTATTCTAAAAGCTCCCAATTCACCTGATACTGGTTTCCCATACTGAAGTAATGTCGCCAAAAATTCTGTACCTAAATAAAATCCATATATACCAATAGGTAAAATAATAGCCAGTCCTAATTTTGAAAATAGCGCCTTAAACTTATTTTTAGATGGAAGAATTATATTGTCTACTCCTGAAACTCTCTCATCTGTATATATGTTTGAAAATATCAATATTAAAATTATCACTATAACCAATGACATAAAAGGGTGCGACGCTCTGTGATTAAAGGCCTTAAAAAAACTCACATTCTCGTATTCCGTGCTCTTAATTGCTTCTAATTTTCCCTTTGATATCTCTCTCATTTTTACAGAAAAATCATCTGTTCCATGATTATTAGCCTCAGCTTCTATTTGCGATATTTTATTATCAAGTTTCTCCTGTGCAATTTCTTTCTCAGGCCTACTATCTATAATAAGTTCATATCTATCATTTCTATATGAATTCTCCGTTTCTAATGTGGTTTTTACTAAACCCATAACCACACAAAGAAAAACAAACAATGATAAAACTATTAATCCTGTTTTTGATTTAAATATCTTTTTTATTTCCCAAGCAATCATTAACTCATACCTCCTCGTCTTCTCTATAAATTAATTATATAAGTTCAAACTTACACCTTAATAAATTGAACCTTAATTAATCCTTACAAATAACTGTACTAAAATACACAAAAATAGAATAATATATATAAATTGATACTTTTGATATTCATTTTATTCATAATCGTTTTAATTTGTTTACTTTTTAACAATATTATGTTAATATTGACTTAAATTTTAAGGAGGTGTTTTTAATGAAGGGAACTAATAGAAGTGTAGCTGGAGTTATTATTCTTTCAATTCTTACTTGTGGTATTTATCATCTTTATTGGGTTTATGCTACAACAAACGAAATCAATTACTATCTTGGAGAAGATGATACTAGTGGTGGAATGGTAATACTTTTTAGTATTATTACTTGTGGTATTTATTCACTATACTGGTATTATAAGATGGGTAAGAAGGTACAAGCTGTACAGTTAAGAGCTCTTGGCAATGGTAGTGATGATTCTGTTCTTTATCTAATTTTATCTATCTTTGGGTTTGCTATTGTATCAAATGCAATAATTCAATCAAACTTAAATAAAGCATGGGATACTATGTAATATTCTTAATCCTTCTATATTTAGGTATGAAAATAAATTCTTATTTTACTTCTACTATATGTTTTTTCCGTGGATTTACAGGAATACCCTGTCCATCCTGTGGAATTACAAGATCATATAAGTTACTTTTAAAAGGGGATTTTCTAGGTGCATTTTACATGCACCCTCTGTTTTTTATACCTATTATAGTTTTAGTATTATTTTTGATAGAAAGAATGGATATTCTATATAAATATAAATATTTTTTATTTATACTTTTTTTAGTAGTCTACATATATAGAATGATAATTTTATTTCCTAATGAGATTCCAATGACTTTTAATCAAAAAGCGATATTACCAAGAATATTAAATAATTTCTTTAAATGAGAAGTGAGAAGTGGGAACATAATTATTTCCCCACTTCTCACTTTCTGTTTTGATTTATCTACTTGTACTATATATACATATTAACGAAGATTTAATCTTGTTCTCTAAAACAGAATCAGGTACTACTCTGATACAATCGGCATGTTTTCCTCTCCTCCAGATGGAATATTAAACTTTAATCTCATTAGGTTTTCCATTAAATTTATATTACTTTACTGTTCTCTAATTATAATCATTTAATAAAAAAGCGGAATTAAGAAGGTAAATTATGTATTTTGTCGAAATAAGTATAGTGATGAAATAAATGATAATTATAAATTTACTGAAAGGAAATTCTTTTTATGAAAAAAAATATGTTCAATCAAAAGAAAATCAGTTTCAAAATAGCCACATCAATATTATTACCTACATTAATATTATCGTTAGTAATTGTAGGTTTTAGTTTGAAACTTACTTATAATTCCGCCGAAAATCGTATATCTCTTACATTAAATGGATTGATTAGTTCATTATCCAGTGAATATAACAGACAATTTAGCAATGCGGAAACAACAGTAACAAATATTGAGTCTATAGTAGAATCAACTATAGATACCAACAAACTACAAACTGATCCTTATTACTTCAACAAATATAAAGAAAATTTATCTCAACCTTTTAAAAACATATTATTAAAATCACCAAAGAATATAACGGAAATTTTTATATTCTTCAATCCAGACATAATGGATATTGCCAATAATTCTGGCTTATTAGAAACACCTGCAACAAATGAAGTATGGTATATAAAAAATAAAGATAATAAACTTGATACCATACCACCAATAAACTTGGAGCATTTCAAGGATAGAAGTCGTGCAGATATGACTTGGTATTTTAAATCAATAGATCAAAAACAAATAGTATGGGGAGATCCATTTTATTTTGAAGAATCAGCTAATACTTTAATCACAGTAACAAAACCTGTATTTAAAAACGGCTTATTAATTGGTGTAGTAGGTATAGATTTTGAATTTGATCAGATTGAAAAAGAGTTATTAGATACAAAACTATTTAAAACAGGTTATCCTTTTTTATTAAATAGTGATTTAGATTATTTAGTACATCCAACTTATAAAAACCAGGGAAATTTGGATAAAATAGAAAATGGTGCATTTAAACCTTTAGCAGATAAAATCAAATCAAATGACTCAGATATTATAAGAATTAAAGATACGAACTCTATTACACAAGATTTAACCTACATGCGTTTAGTAAATGGATGGATATTAGCTGAAAGTATACCTAACGAAGAACTTCTAGGTAACGAATGGTTTATTAGCAAATTTCTGATTATTTTAACAATAATAGGTATAATAATTATATGTATTTTAGCTTATATGTTATCAAAATCAATATCTAATCCTATTCGCGAAGTAACTGATATATTAAACAAAACTGCTGAACTTGATATCACATATAATGAAACCTATAACAAACTTTTAGAGTATACAGATGAAACAGGAATTATGGGAAGAGCTGTTCTTAATTTAAGAAAAACATTAAGAACAATAGTAGAAACTGCACGAGAAAATTCAAAACAGATATCTACATATTCAGATGAGTTTTTAATAACAACCAAAGAAATGGCAGAGTCTATAAATACAATATCAGAAACAGTAGATGAACTCTCTATAGGGGCACAAGAACAAGCAAATGGTTGTCAAGATAGTACTGAAAAATTAATTGCTCTTGCGAAAAATATAAACGAAGCCAAAAATATCTCAGATCTAGTAAAAGCTTCTTCTAATAAAACTAATGAAATCAATAAAGAAGTCATAAAATCTATGAATACGCTAATTACTAAATTTAACATTACTAATGAATTGGGAGAAAAATTATTAACTAGTGTCAATATATTATCAGAAAAATCCAATTCAATAGAAGAAATAATAAACACAATAAATGATATTGCCAATTCCACTAATTTACTTGCTTTAAATGCATCTATAGAAGCATCAAGGGCAGGTGAATCTGGAAGAGGATTTGCAGTTGTTGCAAATGAAATAAAGAATCTTTCAGAACAAACAGCTGATTCTACAAAAGAAATAGAAGTCATTATAAACGAAATTCAAAATGAGATAGAGAACACTAAATCAAATACATATGATTCAGGTAAAGCATTAAAAGAGTCTACTGAAGCTATGAATGACTCTCAGAAAGCTTTTGAATTTATTGAAAAAGTAATTAAAGATACCTTACTTGAGATTGATAATCTTAGTATAAATATTAAAAATATAGATAAACATAAAAACGTTGTATTAAATTCAATGGAAGAAATATCTGCTATATCTCAAGAATCTGCTTCTTCAACAATAGAAATAGCTTCATCTATAAAAGAAGAATTAGCTTCCACAGAAATGGTATCTAGAAAATCTCAAGAGCTTAAATCTATTGCAAATAAACTTGAAGAAGTAGTATCTAAATTCAAAATCTAATTTTATTATAATAGTATCAGAAAATTCCTAAGAATCATAAGCCTTAGGAATTTTTTATTATCTCATCCATAAGTATTTATCATTAATAAGTATGTCTGTGACTAATGATGCAAATGAAATGTTATACATTAATATATCGTTTTGTTTTTATTTTTTATTTACAAACGATAAATATTGATTTATTATAATAATTAAATAATGAATAATAAAACAATAAAATAAAAGAATTGAGGTTGATAAAATGAAAACTAACTTTAATCCTAAAATTTTAAATTTGATTGTAGTTTTAGGAATATCTCTTACCTGTATCCTTCTTTTAGGAACTCCCCTTATTACTACAGCGTTTTTAAAAAGTCAATTTTCTCTATTAGATCATAACTTAGTAATGATTTTTACAATTTGTATTTATCTATGTGCTATTCCATATGTTATAGCCTTATTTAAATTAAAAAAGCTTTGTGCTTTAGTTGTGAAAAATAATCCTTTTTCTATAGAAAGTGTTAAATCACTAAAAGTAATTTCTATATGTTCTTTTAGTGAAATTCTTATTTTTATTGGATGTACAAAGTATTTAGATTACTCAGTTGAAAGATTCAAGAATATCCCTTTAGGATTTCCAATTATTATATTAACTGTTATTTGTCTAACAATAGGATTTTTATGCCTAGTATTATCACAATTATTTGAAATAGCTATAAATATTAAAGACGAAAATGATAAAACAATTTAGAAAGGGGTACTTATATGCCAATTATAGTAAATTTAGATGTAATGATGGCTAAAAGAAAGATTAGTTCTACCCAACTTTCTGAAAAAATGGGGATAACTATGGCTAATCTTTCTATTTTGAAAAATAACAAAGCAAAAGCAGTTCGTTTTTCCACACTAGACTCATTATGCAATATTTTAGATTGCCAACCTGGTGATATTTTAGAACATGTAGAAGAAGATGATGAGAGATTAAAATAGTATGGATAGCTAATACAATATTTTCATTAAGCTAATCCATTATATCTATTTTTTACATATACTAATCCCATGGCGCTAGAAAATTATTTATATAAATTTATAAATATTCAATTAGTCTGTCAAATTTAGTGTATAATATAACTGTAAATATTTTCAAAGTAATAATAAGGAGCTGAAATGATCATGGATTTAAAGGATATAGTTAATAAATATTCAAAAAATCAAGAGTATGATTTTTCAGGATATTTAATGTATAAAGATAAAGAAGTAGCAAAAATAGAAAAAACACAATTATTAGAATCTATAGAAGATAACTTATTACCAGTAATAATGTTAAGTAAAAATCCAGGTTCATTTGAAGCATGGTTGCAAACTAGAGTAATTGACACTCATAGAACTAACTCTAGACAAATACGTCGCAGATTAAGTGTGCGCTCAGAGGTTCCTAAAGAAATTGTTATTAAAGCTAGAGCTATAAGTATTACCGATGGATACTGGTTAAGATGGGAAAATGAAAAAATAACATATGCTGAAATAAGAAGCAAATTATCAGATGGACTAAATACTGTTGCATTATATGGTAATGTAGAAAATATTGAATTCAAAGATGTAAACATAAGCCCTGAATTGACCAATATAGGTAGCTTCGAAAAGTGTTGGAAATTGATTGACGGAAAATGGTCCATGATTAAAAAGGGAGCTTATAAAGAGAATTTTGCCGAAGTTTTAATATCTAATATATCTACTTATTTAGGGTTTTCTGCTGTAAAATACACTCCACTAGAAGATGGAGAACTAGTAATGTGTAAAGACTTTACTAATAATGCTGAAATAGATTTTGAGCCTATGTACAGCTTTGTAAAGGATTATTGGGAAATAGATGATTCAATCAAAATCATTGAAGAGCTTGGATATATAAATGATTTTCTCGACATCACTTTCATGGATGCACTATGTTATAACATAGATAGACATACATTTAACTTTGGAATATTACGAAAAAATGGAGAGCCTATTGGTTTAGCCCCTAACTTTGATAATAATTTAGGATTATCAGGAGTTTTAAAGGATAAAGGTTTAGAAAAAACATGGTTTTCAACTTCATTTACTAGGAATAATTATAAACCTATATTGGAAGAGTATGGGTACACTATACCAGAAGTAGATTTTAAAGAAATCAATTCTATAATACATAATACATTAAAAGATTTTCCTGCGCTATTAAATGAAAGTAATTTTCATGATGTTGTTTATAGAATAATTAAGAATAACTATGAAGAATTATTGATATAAGGCTAACTGATTCCCTTATATCCTCACAAATAAAACTGAATACAATAAACCAGATTTCACAAATTATGAAATCTGGTTTTATATTCTACCCTTCACGAATTATTATCTATCTGCGTCTAAAGTATAATAGTTGTCAAAACCAGATATCAAATAAAACATAAGGGCTCTTATATAAGTTTACCAATATTAATTAGTGCTTAAATTACTTCTTTTTATTATTTTAACTTCACCTACAAATCCATCTAACTGAACTTCATCTCCAGCTTTTAAAATACTCATTGCATTTTTAACATTATATATAACTGGGATATTCATTTCTCTAGCAAGAATTCCTAGATGATCAAAAGGAGAACCACTCTCTACGATAATTCCTTTCACATAATTAATTATAGGTTCAAGCTCTCCGCATCGTGTAAATGGCACTACCAATATACACTCATCCTCTAAATAAGTAGGCATTCCCATTTTAACCGTTGCTTTAACTGTTTTTCTTAACCCTGAAATCCCCTTTAAAATCACAACTATTCAATAGTCCCGCTTTAATTTCATTAAGAGTAAGAAAATATATATCTTCTTTATGTTGTATTTGCTCATTTCTCACTAATATCTTTTCAGCCTCTACTAATGCTAAACGTAAATATGATTTTGTCATACGTTCAAAGTAATAATGATGATTATCTCTTGCTAAGTATGCTTTTTCAGCTAGATTCAATTTATTTAAAAAGTCTTCCACTTGATCTTTATCCAATATACTTAATATACTAGACTTAATTCTATTTTTATTTTGTAAAGAATTATCTATAGAAACTTTAAAATCTTCAATATTAAGATTTAGAAATCCACGTATATGCCCTATTACTTTAGAAGGTGATTCCATTAACAACTTTTCAGGATAAGCACTGTTAACTTCACAATCTAAATTGCAAGTTCCAAACTGTTCTAGATAATCTTGAATTAATTGCAGTAATTTCTTGCTTTCAGAAATCTTCTTAAATCTGGCATATAGAATTTCATTATACGGGCACGCTTTAAACATTTCAGATAAAATTGGATTTAAATTCACCTCATTGGCCATACGAATATATAATTCTCTTTCTTTATTTAGTATACTAACATTAAAAACTAAATCGTAAAAATCATCTACATTAAGATCATTATTTATATTTTTACAGTATTCCATAAAAGTATCTATATAATCACATCCATGAGTAACGGGCCAATGATTTGAGGCTAAAAATTTCATATATTCTATTGATTTTTCTAAAAACACTAACACCTCTTCTGGTAATAACTCTCTGGATTTATAATTATCCAACACCTCTTTAAGAATCAATAATTTGGGTAGTACAACATCTTGAAATATATTTTTATATTCATTTTGTAGTTTCTCTATTACAGTTAAAAATTTTTGTTCTTGCTGCTCTTGATTTACCATTTCTTTTTCTCTATAAAAGAAGTAACCATTTTGAACACAATATTCAGCATAAAAATCTTGAAACCCTACAGTATAAAACCCATTATTTAGAGCCTCCCCTAGTATTAAGTTTAGTTCATTAATCAGAGGTTCATAAGGCTTTTCATATTCCCTATACCAAGTATAATTCTCCGCGCCTTCCTTTTCCCACATTAATTCAAAATCATTAATTCTAAAGGTTGTAATAGGTCTAGCTTGAAGTATATAAATTTTATTGTCACTAATAGTCCATTCTATATCTTGATATTTCCCAAAAATTGCTTCTATTTTCAATGTAATTCCATATAATCTTTGTATTATATCTTTTGATGGGGAAATAAAATCCTCTGGAATTTTTTCCTGTAGTATTTCTCCAGTTTTTTTATTAATTTTATATAAACCTGAAATTGATTTACCACTAACATAATTATCACATATTCCATTTACAGCATTAATGTGCATTATACCTTTATCCATATCAATAGTATCTACAGAAAAGTTAACTCCTGAATAGTCCCCTACAACAAATTGTTGGATTATTATACACATTTTTAACTCAAAAAAAATCCCCCCAAACTATCAGTCTGAGGGAATAAACCTTACTAATCTATTTCTTTTAATAAAATATCTAAAAACACGTCTACTATATGAGGTGCAAATTGAGTTCCTTTGTTATTTCTTAGTTCCTCTATACCTTCTTCTTTAGTAATTCCTCTTTTATAAGGTCTATCTGATGTCATTGCATGCCACGAATCTGCTACAGCTATTATTTGAGATATTAACGGAATTTCTTCCCCTTCAAGTCCCACTGGATACCCATTCCCATCCCATCGTTCATGATGTAACAATACGTATTTCGAAACATCTCTTAATGTCTCCGCCTTAGATAATATATTGTATCCTATCTGAGTATGCTCCTTAACAAGCTCAAATTCTTCCCTAGTCAATTTATCACTTTTATTCAAAATACTATTCGGAATTATTATTTTACCAATATCATGTACAGTTGCAGCCCAATAAAGGTCATTAAGCTGACTATCATTAAATTTTAAATGCCTTCCTATTTCAAGCGAATATGCTGCAACAGCTTCAGAATGTCCCTTTGTATATTCATCATGAAACTCTAAAGCTGAAATAAACGAGTGTACAATATCACTTTGTTCTAGATTTCTTTGATCATTCACCTTTTTAACCTTATAAAAACCATTAACAAGTTGCTGAAAAGCTTTTAAGTTACGAATACTTTGATCACTAAATTCCTCATTACATTCTTTACTAATATCTAAACTAAATCCTCCATACAAATTCTCTTCATTAGATATTCCAACATAAATGGATTGTCTTAATTCAACATTTTTCTTAGAATACTCTTCATATTTATGATTGCCTATCTTTCTTCTAAAACTTAATTCAGGATAGTTTTTAATTTTTATATCATTATACTTATATTCAAATTTCTCAGGGGTAATTTGAATTTTCCCCAATGACTCCATATCAAATCCTATTGCATCTATAAATTTAATCATACCATTTTCAACTATATAAGCACTTCCCACATTACTTTCTTTCACTAAATTAAAAGCTATTTTGAATATTTCACTTAAAAACACTTCATCATTTACATATCTATTTTCTAATATTTTAGTTGTTACCGTAAAAAACTTATTTGTACTATTAATCACCCGTTGCAATTCTTTATTTTTTTCTTCTATTACAATTAAATTATTATTTGATTCTATATTTTTTTCAAATAAATTAGTGCTTAATCTATTAATTTTAATACAATCATTTAAGGTAAACCGATAAAGTAAAATAGCTGTAAAAAAAACAAAGAACCAGCCTTTATATGTTTGAATATTACTATATATATTTTTATCAATTACAATTACACTTAAAATACGGTCAGAGAATAAAATCCAGAGACAGCCTATTATTACGTACATAATTGCTATTCTTCTAGGAGTTTTTAGAATATCAATATTTTCAATCTCACTTTTTTTATAAATTGAATTTATAATACTTCTCAAATTTCATCCCCCTCGTAGCAAAACAATATTTCCTTATAATGTCTATAATATCAGAATAACAATCTATTGTTTATTGTACATATTTTTTTAGTGTTTTATATGATTTTGCTTACTTATAGTTTATTATTCGACACAAATCGTCATTTCCCTTTAATACTCTACCTTCAAATATTCAACTAAATACCACCTATTTATGGTAGAATTTTATCACTATTTAGATTTTAAATAACTCCAATATCTCTTCCTCACTTAAAGACCCAATGCTATCCCCACTAGATAATTCATCTCCCATTAATTCTGATATAAGTTTTTTCTTCTCTTCTTGAAGTGCAATAATTTTTTCCTCAATGGTACCCTTAGCTATTATTTTTATTACTTCTACCACATTCTTTTGCCCTATTCTATGTGCTCTATCTGTAGCCTGTTCTTCCACAGCTGGATTCCACCAAGGATCAAAGTGAACTACTATATCTGCTGATGTTAAATTGAGCCCTGTTCCTCCAGCTTTTAAGCTTATTAGAAATACAGAATTCTCCCCTTCATTAAAATCACTTACCATCTTCATTCTTTTTGAGGAAGTCACTGAACCATCAAGATAGCTATAAGATATTTCCTCTTGTATAAGTCTTTTGTTTATATTCTTAAGAACTGATGTAAATTGAGAGAAAACAAGTATTCTATGCCCCTCTTCTATACTCTTATGAAGAAGTTCCACTAATGCTTCTATCTTTACACTTCCACCAGTGTAATCATTCATTAATACAGAAGGATCTAAACACAATTGTCTTAATTTCGTTATATATGAAAGTATTTCAATCTTGCTGCTTTTAAACTCATGCTCCTTCACCCTCTTCTCAATAAGTTCCACTGCATGATTAGCATAGGTCCCATATACTTTCTTTTGTTCATCATCCAATGTAACCATAAGTGTTTTTTCTATCTTCTCAGGTAATTCCTTTAAAACATCCTTTTTTCTTCTTCTAAGAATGAAAGGTTTTATAAGTTTATTTAACTCTGCTAATATCTCTGGACTCTCTTTCAGTTTCTTATGATATCTTACACTAAATAGCTTTTCATCATATAAGTATCCTGGCATTATAAAATCAAATATTGACCATAATTCCATAAGAGAGTTTTCTATCGGAGTACCTGACAAAGCAAATCTGTTCCTTGCCTTTATCTCCTTCATAGCTTTAGCATTCTGAGAGTGGGGATTTTTTATATATTGAGCTTCATCCAATATACAATAATCAAAATCAATCCCTTTATAACCTTCTAAATCCCTCTTTGCTAAGTTATAAGTTGTTACTATTACATCATAATTTTCTATATTTTTTATTATTTCTTCTCTCTCTTCTTTTGACCCATTCGCAGCTACAGCCCTCACTGTTGGTGCAAACTTTTGAAACTCACTTACCCAGTTATATGTTAATGAAGTTGGTGCTACAATTAAAGATTTACTCCCCTTATTAGATAATATAAAAGTAATAGTCTGAAGGGTTTTACCTAGCCCCATCTCATCTCCCAATATTCCACCAAATCCAAAATAATCTAGTGTTTTAAACCAATTATATCCTACCTTTTGATACTTTCTAAGCTTACCATTTAATTCTACTGGTTCTTCAAATTTCAGCTTCTCAATATTCTTAAACTTATCTCTTATTTCTTTAAGTTCTTTTTTTCCCTTTATATATCTAATGCTATTTTCATCTAAATAGTCATGAATAAAGGCACCTTTATTTTTAGCTATCTCAATATGATTCTCATTTATCGTCTTAGGAGAAACAACATCTAAAAGCTTTAAAAACTTATTAAGCTCTAATTCCTCTAGATCAAGATATTCCCCACTTTTAAGCTTATAATATTTAAGGTTATCTCTAAATGCCCGTAATATCTTAGTAGTTTCCTGTGATGGAATATCTCCAATTTTAAAATCCATCTCAAAGTAATTATATTTCCCAGCTTTAATATCTCCACTAATCCCCTTAGTACCCAAAGACTTTAATCCTTTGAAATTCTCTGAGTAATAGACTTCTCCAATTTCTTGAAGTCGTCCTACTTCACTCTTAAAGAATCTAAATATATAGTCATCTCCATTTGCAAAATGAAATTCCCCTTTTATCTCCTGAAAACCTAAAGAACTGAGAAGTTTTATTACCTGAGCTTCCTTCTTTGCGTCTCTATATATGATTTTCTCCGCACAATCCTCATAAATATTAAACTCATAACTTCCATACTTAACCTTCAATATCAGAGTAATCTCTTTCCCCCTTTGGTCAAAATAAAAGTTGAATCCGCACTCACTCATCACTATTTTATCTTTTATAGACTTAGATAAGGTAACATTAGGCGATATAAGATTAAGATCTGGAATTAACTTTCTTAATATAGTCTCTTCTTCTTTTTCACCCATAGTTATAACCTTTCCCTCATTGAATATTTGAAGGTATGGACTTACCTTGTAACAAAAATCATACTCTGGAAGGTATATTGCTGTACCATAAAGAAAAACATCATTATTACCTCCTAAAACCATAGGCATTCCCTCAGGAGATTTTAAAACATAATTCCCCTTTATAATTTTCAAATCAAAATTTATGGGGGGTGATTCATTTAAAATTTCAGTATCTACATCCCTATAGAAAAAGCCTTGACTTAAATAAACTCTATGATTATTAATAATCTCAAAAAATTCTCTAACTAAATATTCAGGGATATTAATATATTTTCCTTCAATAAATTTATCTTTACTTCTACTAAAAGATTTTTGAGTCCCTTCCATTTTCTTTAACATCTCAATAAAATCAATTAACCTTCTATCCTTTGTACTTAGCCTTTGCTCCTTAGTATTTAAAGTGAAGTTTTTACTATAATGAATAGGAAATTTATTATGATAGGATACTAAAAAATGCTCTATATCCTTTAAAATATAAAGACTACTTGAGCTCATGGACTTAAGCCCTATTTTAAACTCAGCTGATATCTTATCACTCCACTGATTTTTATTAATGTATACCTCTATCTTAATTTCATCCTTAAATTTTTCATCACCAAGAAGAATGGATAATATTGTATTGGGGTCTGACCCCAATACAATATCTTCCACACCTTTCAAAAGAGGATGCTCGACTAACTCACCCAAAGCTTTATAAAAAGTAGCAACTAAGTGCTTACAACAATAATTCGTTTTCTTAAACTCATTCTTTTCATAATCTAAACAGCTGCAGTAGGTAGACAGAATGTTTTTGTTATGCCCATCCATTTCGATTTTTGTGTGATATTCGTTAAAAAGATTCTCTGAAATCACATTACCATCTATGCAAATTAAATTATCTTCACTAGTAATATCCAAAGAAGAAACTAGATCATTATTAAGAACCCTTTGGCCTTTGGCATGGTTCTTACCACTGGTCTCTTCATTAAATATTTGTAATAACATATTTTCATTTAGCATACTCTCACCCTATTAATTTGAATTTACCTTCACATTTCATTATATCACAAATTCAAATACACAAAAAAGCTACGATATACGTAGCTTTTTATTGTGTATTTATAATTTTCAATTATCACTATTTTTATTTAACTCTTTTATAAGTTCCATCAACTCAGGATTTTTTAAGAAATCTTTGTAGCTAAACATAGAATAGCCACCTACATTATCTGTTTTACGATTAAGTTCCACTTGCTTACGAATCTGCTCAACACCATACCATGGACTTGTTGGATCAGTATTACCTGTACGATATGCAGCTTGTCCAATATACAAATCTACATCTGTATCATCAACAACATCTGACCACCAGTTTAATAATTTTTCGTAATCTGCTATTTCATAGCCAATGTTCCAATAGATTTGAGGAATAATATAATCCAAATACCCTTCTTTAACCCATTTTCTTGTATCTGCAGACATCTTATAGTAAGATTCTGATCCATTTGTATCGGATCCAACAGGAATAGAACTATTATTAGCCCAAATAGCAAATGGACTTACTCCAAATTTCAAATTCTCATCTTTTTTCTTTACCAGCTTGTACGTTTTTTCTATAAGATTATTTATGTTGTTACGTCTCCATTCGTAAATATTCCTATATTTACCCCTATATTTTTTATATGTCTTATAATCATCAAAATCTTTGTCAGGATAAAAATAATCATCAAAATGAATACCATCAACATCATAGTTTTCAAGAATTTCAGAAACTCCATCTAGAATTAATTTTTCAACCTCTGGAATTCCAGGGTTAAAATAGTATTTCTTACTTTTACCAGTTCCATGTGACACCACCCATTCTGGATGTAGTCGGGCTGGATGATTCTTTGGTAACTTAGCTAAATCACTGTCATTAACTGTAGCTCTATATGGATTAATCCATGGATGAATTTCAAGTCCTCTTTCATGTGCTTCTGCTATTATAAATTCTAATGGATCGAACCCATCTTTAGGAGATGTAGTCCAGTCTCCAGTTAAATACTTTGACCATGGAAAAATTTTTGAAGGATAAAACGCATCTGCTGATGGTCTAACTTGAAAATAAACGGTATTGAACCCCATTTCTTTAATGTTATCAAGCATTTCAATAATTTCTTTTTTAAGAACCTTGCTGTCTGTAGTTGGCCCTACCGAAGGAAAATCTATCCCGAATACTGTAGCCACCCAAATGGCTCTTACTTCCTCTTTCTCATTCTTATCATCTGTTTCAATATTACTATCAATTTCTATTTCAAAGTCGTTTTTATCCTCTTTATTACCTCCATTAACAGCATACACCGAACCTGTGAATATAGATAAAATCATGAGGAGTATGGACACTTTTATTACCCCTTTTTTTGACAAATCAATCCCTCCTTCTACCTTTTACTATAGTATAACATGATAGATAATATTTTTAGTAGAATTTTGATATAAATACTATTTACCATAATATGATGATCTAATTTGCTAACCTTATTATCAGACTATATATCAAGATTGGTTAATAATAGAATAAAAGAGAATGTAAAACAGACTATTGTTCATGCTAAAACATCTATATTTCCCAAAAATTCAAAGCAGCCATGGTTCGTTATAATACGAACCATGGCTTTATTTTTATGTCTTTTCCGTTGTGTCTCTAAGCTTATATTCAATATAATGGACAATTATATTGAATATAAAATCACTTATTCACTGCAGCCCTATATATTACATATATACCTACCATTAAAAATATAGTTGTAAATATAATGACTTGTGCTAGCGATGCTAAATTGTTTGTAATTTTAAAAATAAGAATATATGATATTAATGGTATAAAGCACAAAAAATTAACGTATTGCTTATATTTTATTCCAGTGTACAGAAAATATAAAAAAACTACTAAACCTATAAATTCTCCAATATTCATACTTAATTTCCTACCGCATCATATCCCTTTTTAAAACCAGTAACCACATTATATACATCGGGAAGAATACCAATAATACCAAGAGCTTTTCCAGCTCCTTTTAAAGCAATTTTTCCGGCACCTTTAGTTATCATTTTTCCAGCACCTTTAGTTACTATTTCTTCTCCTACTTCTTTTGTTAGTTTTCCTGAAAATGCTATATCTTTAGTAATTTTAAGTGTTTTAGGAGCCTTGATCACCGCATCTGCAGCACCTGCTGCTGCAGTGCCCCCTTTGGAAATTACTCCATTAGTAATAAAATTATCTTTACCTGTATAAGATTTAATTTCCTTGTTAACAGCTTCTATTGCACCACTTTTAATTCTTTCTAATTCTTTCTTTGGATTATTAATAACTCTTTCTGCATATTTTGATGTACCTATAGAAATTGGCATTTTATGTACCTCCTTAAATTTTATATATAACAAACAGATAAACTCACATTTGTGAAGTAATACTTTACCTATTTAATCATAAATACAAATTGAAAATTTTTTAAATTTTAAAATCTAAATTTATTCCACCTTTATTAGAATATATCTTTCTATATTTATTAAATGTTTTTTTAGTATCAGATATATTGATTTTTTGAGAACATATTGGTTGTCCAGTGAGTAAACTTACTGATAAATTAATATGTTTAGTATTACCATTCAAAATTTCACAAAATTTCTCATATTCTAGTTTGATTCCATGAGCATAAGTTCTATGAAACCTATTAGCTATATTGTTTGAAGCAGGTATTAAATCAATAGAACTATACAATACTATATCGTTTTCTGTTAATAAGATGTTAATAGGACAATCGTATTTAATATTATCTAATTCTAAAAATAATACAATATATTTATCTTTTATATTAAAGTTTGTTGTTATGTTTATAGGATATAATTCACCATTTTGATTTTTATCTATTTGTAAACATGTTGTTGCTCTTATTAAATTAATATCATTACTTACATCTTTTATATTTTTCAAGTTAAATTGTAATATTTCTTCTTCTTTATATAAAATGGTAAACCACTCGTCTTCAGATATAAATTCATTCAATATAAAGTATCCATCTTCTGAATAAAAATCCTCATAAATATCTTTGTACTGTACCTTTAAATTTGAATTTGCTAAATGTGGAATATATACGTAATTACTTGTTTTACACATTTAATTATTCGTCTCCATTATAGCCATGTCAATACAGTGGTATCTTTTATAGCCTTTAATATTTTTTTTACAATTGAAGAACTTTCCTTAACTTTTCCAGCTTTTTTAGATACATTATGTATTTGTTCATGTGATATTTTATGTGACCTTGTTTGTTGTGCTTGCACACTCACTGCAAATCCTTGTCCTAAAATCAAAATACTTAAAACAAATGCTGTTATTCTCTTTTTATTCAAAAAAAATCACTCCCCTTTTTTTACAATATAAATAACATTATAATAGTAATGCAATGTTTTTTTGTCAAATTTAACCGTCGAATTTTGTCTTTCGTTCACATTAAAGGTATTGTTTTGTATTCTTAGTAAACATTGGCATGTACAATGTGTTTTTTATTATCTCTAACGAAAAGTTATAATGAATAGCTTAAAACAAATTATATTGAATATATTAACCTTGCTAATGCCCAAGTAAAGTTGTAATAGGAATTACAGGTCCTATCTTGCTAGCCTCTTTAAAAGTATTCATGGTTGTATGATCAAGTACTTTTTTAGTCTTTTGAGAAGAATTGTCATATATATTTAATGAGGCATAATTAGTAATGTTTGTATTGATTTTTACAAACGTAAAGAAAGTATATTATCATTTCTATGATTATGATAAACTTATACTTCTATGTAATCAAGAAAACGACTTGATTGAGGTCGCAAAAATACTTAGTCAATTAGAAATTAATTGGATGGAATTTCTTATCAGACATAGACTTTTGCAGGATATAGTAAAAATAAACTAATATTATTGAACTATGAAAGGAATTTAACTTTATGATTAATTCAAAATCAAAACTCTCAGCATGTTTATGTGTAATACTTTTTCTAATACTTTTTACAGGATGTAATCCAAAGTCAAATTATATAAATATAACTTTTAAAGCCAAATCCGGAGAAATGTTTCAATATGAGGGTGAATCCAAAAACAATGTTGCAAATGGCTCTGTAAAGTTTAAAAGAACAATTAACAACAACTCTGCTGTAAACAACTAAAAAAGACGTGAATAACTTCGCGTCTTTTTTACTTATTGTGTTATATTTAAAACATACTCATATTCAACCTTGTTACCTATTTATATACCACTTACTTCTGATAATTTATAAGTAGCTACATCTCCATTTATCCCAGTTCCAATAGCTCTGAATTTCCAGTTCTCATATTCATTAAAGGTATTGATATTAGCAATAGCGATACCAATTTGATTCCCATCTGAATCATATAGATTAAATATAATTTGAGCATTTGTATATTTCTTTCCTGAGTTATTCCTAATTACACCTTCTATATATACAGAGCCAAATGCATCTTTCTCTGATGTAAACTCTCCTATAATTTCAAATTGTCCATCTTTCATAAAGCTATAATTATAAATATTATGTGATACACTTCTCCTAGTAGAAAGCCCCAATGTTACCATGGAACTTAGAATTATAATGATTACTCCCATATAGAACCACCATTTGTTATATAACTTTCTCCTAACTTCCATCCCACTCCGTTGCCAAAACTCTATAAAACCCTATAAAGTTTATTAAGAATCTCGCAACAGTTCACCTCCCCCTAAAACTGTATTTAATATAGTTTATGCAAATAAATAGTCTTATAGGAGTTTTAAATGTGTAAATCTTTGTTTTGAATGGGTAAATCTTTGTTTTTAGCAATATTGTATTGGATGCATATAGTGATTATGGTATATTATAATCACAATAATATGCTTAAAGGGGGCTATAACGTGGCATTAAACGTATCATCTGTGTCTAAAAAATTTGGTGATAAAACAGCAGTAGACAATATTTCGTTTAACATTGAAAAGCCAGGAGTATTTGGTTTACTTGGTACAAATGGAGCTGGGAAAACCACTACTATAAGAATGATTTTAGGCATTCTTGAAAGAGATAAAGGAGTTATTACTTGGAAAGGAAAGCCCGTCACTAGAGAAACTGTAAAATTTGGCTATTTACCTGAAGAAAGAGGTTTATATCCTAAAGCTAAAATTACAGAGCAACTTATGTATTTCGGTAAGCTTCGTGGTATTGATAGAAAATCAGTAAAAAACACAATAGACTATTGGTTTGACAGACTTAAAGTAACTGAATATATTAATTCAACTGCAGAACAACTTTCTAAGGGAAATCAACAAAAAATCCAATTGATAACAGCACTTGTCCACGACCCTGAATTACTCATTTTGGATGAACCCCTAAGCGGACTAGATCCAGTTAATGCTGATTTATTTAAAAGTGTCATTAATGAACTTGTTGAAAAAGATAAATATATCATTATGTCTAGTCATCATATGCAATCAATAGAAGATTACTGTAAGGATCTTCTTATATTAAAGAATGGACAAACACTTCTTCAAGGTAATTTGAAAGAGATAAAGGCTGGTTATGGAAGAACAAATCTCACAGTAAATTGCCAAGAAGATATCCATAGTTTAATAAAAGCACAAGATATCAGCCTTTTATCAAAAACAGCTGAATCATACGAGTTAAAGATAAAATCTGATGATCAAGCATATATACTTTTGGAAAAAATGCTTCAATCAAAAATTAAATTTGATAAATTTGAAATTCGTGAACCCTCTCTTCATGAAATATTTATTGAAAAGGTTGGTGAACAATAATGAAAGAGTTTTTTACAGTCTTAGGGTATACCTTCAAAGAAAATTCCAAGAAAAAATCATTTATTATATCAACTATAATAACTCTACTATTAACTGTTTTAATAGTTAGTTTACCTGCTATAATGAATAGCTTTGATTCCAACAAAAAAAATAAAACCGATCAAGAAACAAAGATTGACGAAACTAAGGACAAAGAGAATAAAGGAATTATCTTATTTGTTGATTCACAAAACGTTCTAAAGGGAAATTTAAATAAACTTAGTGAAACCTTCACAGATTATGAATTTAAAGACTATTCTTCTGATGATATTGAATCACTAAAGGAAAGAGTTAAACAAGAAAAAAATACTGCTTTACTGATTCTAGATGAAGAAAATGGTATACCTACTTTCACTTATTTAATTAAAGAGTATGGTAAAGGATTAGGCTCTTCTTCAATAAGTGATACCTTAAAAAACATTTTCGTATCTGATTTATTAAAAGCATCTAATGTATCTGATGAAGTATCTTTAAAAGTACAAAGTGATATTTCCTATGATGTTCAAGAACTAGGAAAAGGAAAGATGAAGGGCTATATTACAAGCATAGTAATAAGTCTGATACTATTCTTTACAATTTATTTTTATGGATATGGAGTAGCCATGTCAGTAGCTTCTGAAAAAACATCTAGAGTAATGGAACTACTTGTGACATCAACTAAACCATCAAAAATCATTCTTGGCAAGAGTGCCGCAATGGGTCTTTTAGGATTATTACAGATGCTTCTATTATCACTTACAGGTATATTAACATATAAGTTGACCTTCCCAGAGGACTTTAAAGTATTTGGGTCACAACTTGATTTCTCTAACTTTACGCCATTTAGCATATTAATGATAATTGTATACTTTATATTAGGATATTCATTATATGCTATGATGAATGCTGTTGCAGGTGCTACTGTTAGTAAAGCAGAAGATGTTAATTCAGCTATCATGCCTATTTCCTTTATATCCATGTTTGCATTTTATTTTGGATATTTTACACTTTCAGTTCCAAATGGAAGTATAGCAGTTGCTGCATCTATAGTTCCATTTTCTGCTGCATTCTCTATGCCATGCAGATTATTAGCTACAGATGTTCCTGCTTGGCAACTTGCAGCTTCACTGGGTTCTTTAGTTATAACTATTATTCTTATAGCTTGGATATCAATAAAAATATATTCTAATGCGGTACTTCATTACGGAAAACGTTTGAAGGTAAAGGATCTTGTGAAAATATCAAAGAATAATTAATAATCAAATTAAAATTATTCTTCAAAATACAAAGCCTATATCTTAATTTACTCAGTAATTAAAGATATAGGCTAATTTATTTAGTTACGTAAATAGAGATATGTTAAACTATATATTCTTTTTTAAAAAGTAATACTTATGTTCCGAAGGACAGTCATCTAATACCCCAAACACTTCATATCCATGCTTAAGGTAAAAATGTTTTGCTTGGAAATCAAAAGTATCTACATGAATTAAATTGCAACCTTTTTCTTTTGCAATTTTCTCAATTTCATTTAAAAGTACCGAACCATACCCATTTTGAAATATGATTATTTCTTATTCAAAGGTTCTTCCATAAACATCGGGGAGAATCTATTTGTTTTTATATATTCTATTAATTCTTCATGAATATAAGGTACATAGTTAATATTTTCTAAATTGGATATTGGTATCCAAACTGCTTCACTTGATATGTCTGGGTTATCAGAATCCGTATCAGGGACAGATGGCTGTTTAACAGTTTCTCCTGGTTCAACACCACCGCCAGGTATATTATAATATTCACCATCACCAAATCCATTTAATAAAATCTTATCATTATTTATAACAATACCTCGGGCACTTACTCTAATATGAAAACTCATTTTAATTTTTCCTCCCATTAAATCTCAACAATTATTCATTTATTTGTTTATAACCAAAAAATTCAAAACTACCATCTTCACATTCTTTAAGAGTATATGGATTAGTTTGGTCGTACCATTTCTTAGCAAATTTATGTTTTCCAACTGGGTAAAGAGATAAATGAATCTCCCCATTAAAACGTACAAACTCTAATCCATCCTTTCCTTTCTGTAAAACTATCTTATTTTCAAGATACACTCCTTCATATTTTGAAAGATCTGATTCACTTAAATCAACTTGTAAAAATCTTTCTGGTTGGTTTGTTTCACCTGTAAAAAGAATTTCAGCAATAGCATTCCCTATATGATAGGTATTCCCACATTCTTGGTTTGAAAGAACTATAATACTAATATCATCCTCAAAGTAATTTTGCATATAGGTCATAACACCTAAGTGATCTCCTCCATGAAAATATCTCTTTCTTCCATATACCTTATCATGATTTAATCCATAACAATAACCTGCTAGATTATCCCTGAAAAACAAATCATATGTTTTATCAGACAGTAATTTTCTATTTCTCAAACATTGAAACCATTTACACAAATCATAGAAATTAGATACTATTGCTCCGGCTCCAATACTGAATTTTTCATTGTAGTACTGACAACGTACTATCTCATCTCTGTCCATCTGATATGGAAAAGCCCTGTTTTTTATAATGTTAGATCCATCGTCTAAAACAGAATTGTTCATTCTAAGAGGTTCAAATATTAAAGATTTCAGAACTTCTCCAAAACTCTCATTACACACATTTTCCACAGCCCATGCAAGCATATTATATCCTGCATTATTATATTCAAATTTTGTACCAGGTTCAAAATTCAGCGGTTTATCTATATACTTATTAAAAAAATCCTGTCTGCAAAAAGTACTTCTGTCATAAATCTGAAAAAAATCATCTTCCCAATTATAGAACTGATGCAGTCCAGATATATGTGATAACAAATGATGTGCTGTAATTCTATTGTCCAACCACAGTTCTTCTGGTAAGTAATTATTTATAGGCAAGTAAATATCCATCTTGCCTTGTTCATAAAGCAACATAACTATAAATGCAGTAAATTGTTTTGATATAGATCCTAAAGTAAAACAGGTATCCATTGTATTTTTAATACAAAATTCGTGACATGCATTTCCATAAGACTTTTGAAATATAACATTATTATTTTGTATTACTCCTATTACGCCTGAAAATGGCCATATTTTTATATATTGATCTAAATATTCTTCAATAGATGTAACCTTCATAACAAACCCTCTCCTTATACAATAAATAACAAACTCTTACAGGTACTATCAATACTCTTTATTTCTCTGTTATATACAATTGTGACAGCCGCCCTGCTATTACTCTACTTATAAGTTTTTCTTCTTTTTTGCATTAGCTAAATATTGTCGACAATTATATTATAAATTAATGGCAAAAAAATACTAGACTTATAATTTCTGATATGTTATGATGAATAATGTACTATGCCAAAAAAAAGACAAACATTTGATAATGTTTGTCTTTTTTTATAAAACTGTATTCTCTTTAAAATATAATGTCATCATAATATATAAATCTTATTTATTTCATATCTTGACTATATCTATTCAGCAATTTTTCATCACCTAAACACTTAGATTCTTACGTTCCAAAATACCATCTTTCGTAAGTTCAACAACTCTTTCAGCAACTTTATTAATAAAATATCTATCGTGTGAAATACATATCATAGTACCATCAAAATGGTTAAGTGATTTCTCAAGCATCTCTCTTGAGTTTATGTCAAAGTGATTTGTAGGCTCATCTAAAATCAATAAGTTAATATCCTGCTGCATGAACTTGCAAAGCCTAAGTCTGCTTCTTTCCCCACCTGATAAGGTACTAACCTTCTTAAATACCTCTTCTTTAGTAAATAGAAATTTTGCTAGTGCACTTCGTGCCTCCTGATATGTAATATCAAGGTCTTCTCTAAAGGCTTCTAGTACTGTTTGTTCATTATTGCTAAAGGTAATATTTTGAGCTAAATATCCTACCTTCACCTCTTCTCCTATCTTTACTATTCCTTGATCCTCTTCACACTTATTCATTATTATTTGAGCTAAGGTACTCTTTCCAACTCCATTTTTACCTATAATAGCTACCTTTTCGCCATACATAACCTTTAAATTTAAATCGCTAAAGAGTAATTTATTATCAAAGGATTTTGAAAGTCCCTTTAGCACTAGTACTTCTTTTTCACATTTATTCTTTATAGAAAATCCAAGCTTAATCTTTCTATGTTCTATAACAGGTTTTTCTATTCTCTTGATTTTATCTAATCTTTTTTGAAGACTGAACGCTTTAATGTAAAACTTTCCGCTGCCCCCTCTACTTTCCCAAACCCTCAATCTTACAATATCATTTTTGATTTTTATTATTTGCTTCTGCTGTATCGTATGAAGCTTTAATTGTTGTCTATATCGGTTTTTCCTTTCACGTGCATAATAAGAATAGTTTCCATTATAAATTGATGATATTCCTTTATCAATCTCAATAGTCTTATCTATTACCTTATCCATGAAATGTCTATCATGAGATACGAGAATAACGCTCCCTTCATAATCCTTTAAGAATCCCTCAAGCCATTCTATAGATTCCATATCAAGATGATTGCTTGGTTCATCTAAAAGAAGTATATCTGACTTTTGAAGAAGGATCTTTGCAAGGAGAACTATAGTTTTTTCTCCTCCACTTAGAGTATTAAATTTTCTATTTTGAAATTCCTCATGAATCTTTAATCCAGTACATACCCTTTTTATATTTTTCTCTATATCATATCCACCCATATATTCAAAGGTTTCTTGGAGCTCTCCATATTTCTTTAACTTAAGCTCAAGGTCTTCTTCATTAGTATCCTTCATATGATTTTCTAAATATACCATCTTCTTTTTAATCTCTAAAACGTCATTGAAAGCAGAATATAAAATATCAATAATTTTATGATTATCAAGATGTTCAGGTATCTGATCTAAATATCCTATTGTTGCACCTTTTCTTATAGCCATTATCCCCTTTTCATATTCCTCAATACCACAGATAACCTTGAGCAAAGTAGTTTTACCACTACCATTTAATCCAACTACCCCAATCTTCTCCCCAGGTTTAACATCAAAGCTTATATTCTCCAGTACCCTTGTAGCACCATAGTATTTCTCCATATCTTTTATTGAAATATCAATCATAACTTATCCCCCCCATTTATACAAAAAACCATAAATGAACAATAGTCCACTTACGGTTTTACTAAATTCTTAATATGGCTATATACACATATTTTAATCAACCACATTGAACTAACTACTTATATTATTTATATTTAAATTATAACATAATATAGTTGAGTTAAATGCTCATAAACAGTTATTACTAGAATTTGAGCCTTTATAAGTTCTGCTTGCTTTGTTAGGACTTATGATATATTCATCTTTCACGAAATTACTCATATTCGCTACATCTTCAGAATTTAGATTTTTAAAGTTAGGCAGTTGAGGAATTGCCTGAATATCCTCTTCATTGTATAACCCCTCAAGATACGGTCTATTATTTTCACTTAACTTCAGTAGTGAGTAGTGATTATAAGAAATTTCTTCTTTTATTTTTTTCAAGTGTTTGTTTGTTCTAAATCCACGCTTCCTATCATCTAATAAAGAATATGTTTTCTGAGTTGTAGGATTTTCAAGCTCACTTTTCCAGTAATTATATCCTTTAATCACTTCTTTATCACTCTCTATATATTGTGCATAAGCATCTTTATAAAACTTATATTTTTCACCATCAATCATACTAAGATGTCCTATACCATTAAATTCATTCACTGTATAGTTCAATAGCTTTGCAAAATCAATATCTGTTTTAGTTTTTAAAATCTCACTTTTATATCTTTCATAAATTTCCTCTGCATCTATACCTAAACGCTCAGCAACACCCATAAAAGGATAGCTTTCTCTAAGCGTCCTCCATAGATATTCATAATCTTCTAGTTTCTGCTGTTCAGTTAGATTTATAATTGTTTTAGAATCTTTATTGATAAAATGGATACTTATGCTACCTACAATTACTAGCATTAATAACAAAGCTAATACTACCTTTAATCCTTTTTTTCTTTTTATATGTTTGTTTTTCATTTATGCCGCCTCACTCTTACTATATTCATATAGTAATTCCTTTTTAACTCTATTAATTCATTATTAAGTTATACACTCTGTCTCCTACCAAAATATCTAATCCCTGAAACAAGTGTTGGTATAACCACTAAGGCCGCAATAATAATTACTGTCGGATATAGTACTGGTTTTCCAAAAATATTGAAACTATTATAAAATAAAAGAACGTCTTTTACCCGAATAAGCTCATAGACACTTATTTGACGTAATACTTGAGGTAATGAAAGCCCAAACACTAAGTTTTGAAAAAAGTATAATCCTAATCCCACTATAAGAGTAACCATACTATTTTTAGTTAAAAGTGACACTAAACTAGTAAATAGACTTAAAACAATAACCCCCAGCAAGCTCATTCCTAAGGCTATAAAATAAAACTGTATTATTGTCACAGAATATGGAGCTTGCCCCTCTAAAGTACTAATCATACTATTAAATCCATCTAATCCAAATGGTAACCCACTAATAAAATATAAGACTGAGTTAAACACAAATATACATGTGGCATAAATCAATGCCGAGATAATTTTAGCCACAGTTAGCTTTTTTCTTCCATTTGGAGTGCTTAGTATTACAGGGATTACATTTGTTTTATGTTCATCACTGAATATAGTTGATATCCCTAGGACAACAAGAATTACCATCATAGTCGCTGCCACTCTAAAATCTGTAATTTGCCCCCATCCACCAAGATAAGCAAATTTAGGTTTACCTACCTTACTTATAGATTTATACGCTTTTTCTAGATTTCTGTATTCATATGAATCCTCATGCCCTTTGTTTAATTGCATCCCCATCTCTGATAATGTATACTTTTTCCCGTTGATTAGATATTCTGGATCTAAATTTGTCCTATAATAACTACTCAATCTCCAACTTAAATTATTAAGCTTTTCTTCATCCTCAGTCAATTTTTCTTGATTATAAACCTTATCCTTTATAAGTGCTATTTCTTTTTTTATTTCTAATTGCTTCTGTAAATCAATTTCCCCCTCATAGTTTTTTAGTTCTTTCTTTAATCCCTCCACACTTCCAAAACTTGATTTAACATCATTAAAATCTTCTACAGAACCAATTATTGTGAATACGCTTATCAATAGCGCAATTATATATATAATCTTTTTCTGAAATATTTTAGATAACTCGAATTTTACTAACTCTCTCATTATTCCACCCCTAATTAAATGTTACTTTTCTCATTAAAATAATATAAAAATACATCCTCTAAATTTGGTTCTTGCAGCTGTGCATCTTCCATAGGTTTTTCATCACTAATAATACGGATCAGTACCTTATCTTTTTCCCTTAAAATATTAGCCACCTTGAATTTATTCTCAAAATCAAATAGCTGACTTTCGTCTACTCTACAATGCCATACTTTTCCCTTTGCATTATCCAAAATATCTTGTACACTACCATTATCAATCAACTGACCTTTCTTCATTATGATAATATTATTAGCTATAAACTCAATATCAGAAGCTATATGAGTAGAAAATAGAATAATTTTATCCTTCGAGATACTAGATAACAAATTCTTAAACCTTATTCTTTCATTAGGATCTAGTCCTGTTGTAGGCTCATCTAATATTAGTATCTTAGGATCACCTAATAATGCTTGTGCAATCCCAAGTCTTTGTTTCATACCGCCAGAATACTTTCCAATTTTTCTCTTCCTATCTTGAGTTAGATTAACAAACTCCAATAACTCATCAATCTTCCCTTTTGCTTCCTTTTTGTTAATTCCTTTTAAAGCAGCAACATATAATAAAAACTTATCTGCCGACCAATTCTTATAAAATCCTATATCCTGTGGTAAATACCCTAATAAAGCTCTGTATTCTCCATCCATTTTTCCTTTGTCTACTCCATCAACTTCAATACTACCTTCTGTTTCTGGCATAACATCAGCAATCATTCGCATTAAAGTTGTTTTTCCACTACCATTAGGCCCTAAAAGCCCATATACACCGTTAGTAAATGTCATTGAAAAATTGTTAACCGCCAATTTATCTTTAAACTTTTTTGATACTCCATCTAATACTAATTCCATCTCCTGATCCCCCTAAACTAATTCCCTTCCATCTTCAATATAATTAATCTTCTTTTTATAGAAATAAATATATGCTATTGCCAAGAATGCAATCCCTACTATGGCTATTATTGATGAATGTAAACCTTTTAAGTTTACTAACCACTCTGTAATCCTATCTCCTGAAACAAATGAAAAATATATCCATACAACTGTAATTGCTACAACTACACTCTCATTTCGAATTCTGGTAGCCAATAATAGAGATATTGCTGTAATTATCGTATATGGAATAACCCATGATGTTAATATATTTGACCAAGTAATCCAAGTGAAATTACTTCTAATAAATATGATTAATACTATATTACTGATCATACTCAGTAGCCCAACGATAAAAAGCCTACACAAGATTATTTCTCTAAAGGAGTATTTAAAACTCATCTCTAATTCAATAACTCTTTCATTATTTTTTCTGAGTATTTCAACCAATCCTAATAATGTTGGAACAGGTGCCATAGCCCACATAACTATATACGGAGATATTTCTGTATCTAAGGTAGCTCCTACTCCTAATGATAATACTATAACCACCATTACCCAATACAATGGTGTAATGAATCCAAATTCATTTTTTAATAACTGGAACAGACTCTTTAATGGTATTGCTCCTTTCTTTTTAGGAACATACGCCCTTAATATTTCAATCGTTTCATTAATTTGTTCTTCAGGTACTTTTTCGATTACATAGTTATTCAAAAAACTTTGTATCTCATCATCTAGCAATTTTTCTTTCTTCAACTGCTCCTTCACCTCCCAAAAGCTTCTTTAAATTTTTTACCCCATTAAAAATCCGTGATTTTATGGTAGATTCTTTTTCACCTGTTATCTTACTGATTTCCCTTATCTTTAAATCATGAAAATACTTTAGTATGATTGCCTCTCTTTGTAGTGTTGGCAACTCATCTACAGCCTCTTTAATTTCTTTACGTTCTTGTTTTTTATCCAAAATATGTATAACATCATCTGGTGATTTCAAATGACAATTATCTACATCATCACTCTGGGTTCTCTGCTTATATGCACTACTCTTAAAATAATCTTTTGATGTATTCACAGCAATTTTCAAGAGCCAATTCCTAAACTCCCCATGTTTATGATTATATTTACCTATATTTTTCATTAATTTTATAAAAGTATCTTGAGTTAAGTCGCATGCAGTATTATACTCTCCTACATATCTACAGATAAAACTGTATACCATATCATAGTGCCGTTGAACCAATATTTCCATAGCTGACTCATTTCCACTTATTATTTCGTCAACTAATTGATTATCTGATTGAGGCATATTAAAACCTCCTTTCTTGTTCAATAATTTTATGTTTTTATGTTTTCTATTAATCTTTTTCATATACTTAACGAGATGACTTTACAAAAGGTTTTATATGATTACAATTATTTCAGAATTTATCTATTTTTTCAAAATAACTATCATATAAATATTAATTAATTCTCTAGTAACAGTCAAATAATTTATTAAGGAAATTTTCAATTTCCTTAATAATAAAAAAACTAGAAGCATACTGTTAAGTATACTTCTAGTCTTTTTTCACCTATTTAATTACTCATAATGCACTCTGTTATCTAATCCATATAATCTCATATACTCTTTTGTAATCAAAATTGTTGTTTTTACACTTTCTTAGCAACATTTAATTGATTCTGTTTTTTCCAAGATAGTGCTATGCATGCAGAAACAATGCAGGTTCCTCCTAAAAAAGTTAGTATGTCAGGGATTTCAAACCAGAATAATAGTCCCCACATAACATTAAAGACAATTCCAATATAGCGAGTTACAGCTACAACAGCAGCATTCTCATGGGTAAATGCTCTTGTTAAGAATACTTGACCTAATAAAGAAACAACTCCAATACAGGCAAGGTAGAAAAATTCAAGTGGTGTTGGTACTAGAAATTTATCCCACATAAGAGGAACAGACACTACCGCAGCTGTTGCTAGAAAGTAAAATATAATTTCATAAGTATGATGATTTTTACTTAAAAGACGTATAGTAATTGATGCACCCGCAGCAAATACAGCACTAATTATTCCAATTAATGAATATACCGAAAAAGTAGAAAAATTAAATGGTTTAATAACTAAAATTGCACCTAAGAAGACTAATGGAAGTAAATAGCAAGTTCTTTTTGATAATTTCTCCTTTAAAAAAATTACAGAAAAAATTATAACAAAGAACGGCGATAAGTGCACCAATATACTTGCATCTGCTAGTGGTATTTTAGAAATTGTAAAGAAGTATGCAATTAAATAAAGAGCTCCTAGAACACCTCGAAATACAAGTAAGAGAATCCCATTGGTAGAAAACTTAACCTTGCTTTTTTTCATTATTATTAAAATAAGTATTGTACCAATAATACTTCTAAAAAAAACAACTTCTGATGAAGGGATGGACAGACTAACTGCTTTAACCAGAGCATTCATAATACTAAAAACAAAGGAAGATAAAACTGCTAAAAGCACACCGTTTTTCATTTTCTCATCTCCATTTCATTAAAAATATCATTTACATCATTTGCTATTGTATCAATAAAAATTTCTGGATAAAATGAACTTTTACCATTTTTATCTATGAATTCATTTAGTTTACTCTCAAAGATTTTTATCAATTCAAGAGTTTTAGGCATAGGGATATTTATTTTTTTTGCTAACCCATAGATAAGTTTTAGTTTTTTATAGTCTTCTAAAGGAATTCGAGGAATAACCCATTTACCATTTGTATCTTTATAAACTTTCTGGTACGGAACTGAAGAAAAATCAAAATATTTCCCATGGCTATCAGGTATTGAAAAAGGATCAATAAGAATAGATGAGTATCTTATATATAGAAGGTACTCTTGCTTTATCTGATCTTCTTCAATAAAATTATCAATGTCCCTACGGGAAAGTGTTATATTATGAACAGGATAATTATCATCATTTAAAAACTTTAAGAGATTAATAGGTTTTGCGCCAAAGTATTCAATAAATCTTGAAAGTTCTTTCCAAAGTAAGACCATCGTTCTTATAGAATGCTGAGTAATAGGCCCTTCTGGATATATTTTATACATATACTTTATTGACTTTTCACTATTGAAAATTTCATTTAATGAAATTTCATTGATAAAAAAAGGTGGATGTACATAAGTGGTAATATTTTTACTCTCTGATTCAATGGCATTATTAAGAATTGTACATTGTACTCCCAGACTTTCAATAAAATTCTTCACATAAGAAATAATAGTACTGTTATTTTTGCTTGAAGCAATATAGATTCGTTTTTTTAAGGCCTTTGTAAAGACTGACAGTATACTTGAATCTTTACACTGAAACTTGGTAGCCGCATAATAGGTAGAAAAACTGATAACATCAATTCTATCTTTCAAATTTTTAAGCTGACTATTAATAAGGAGATTTGATCCAATACTTGGCGAAATTAGTATTATAGTCTTTACCTCTTTTAACAAATCTAAGTTTAGAGCATTTATTATTTCTTTATAACTGTCACTTGGCGTACAAATAATTAATGTTTGCCAAATATCATCTATGTTAAGGTATCCTTCATAGAAATGCTTTAATTTAACTTTCCCAGAAAGTTTAAAATGGTTTTCATTCTGTACTTTTGATGATATAGTAAAATTGTTTTCCTTAAGTTGTTTTTTTAATTTAGTTGTATGAGAACTTTTTCTATTAAGTAAACCTATATTGCTACACCAACTTGAGGAAATATTAACAGCCACATTTATTGCAGCTGGTCCTGCACCTACAACCAGAGTATTCCCAAAAAGTGGAGTGCAAAATAACTTTTCATTACCACTTGTAGTATTAACAGCATTCATAATATGATTTCTCCAAAATAATAGTGTCGTAGATACTTTTATTTTTATTTACTTTAGTTTGAATCCATTCTGCTGGTAATTTTTTATCTAATGGATAATTAAAAATTGATTTTAATCCATTTCCATATCTTAGAATTATTTTAGTATTTTTATTTATAGTATTTTTTAAATCATCTAGTACTTTAAGTTTATCTTCTACAAGTGACGCAATAATAATATGAGTAGCTTTTTTAATAAAAGCTAAATCTTTTAAATTCTCATTAGAAAATTTAACAATTGAATCTAAGCCAGAAACAGTTGCAATATTTCTACCAAATTCTACCGCTTCAATGTCAATGTCCAAGCACATTATTTCAGCGCCTATTTCTTTAGCAATAGTAATTGCTGAAATTGGAAATGCTCCCGAACCAATGAAAAGCACCTTAGATTGACTATTTATATTGAAATTTTCGAGTTCATATTTAACAGAATTTGATAGAAGGGAAATATAATTGCTTATATCCAAGTTATTGTTGCATATGCAAATAGATTGATATTTTTCCATATCACATAATGCTTTCACGGATGTCTCTCTTAGTTCTTTAGAAGTTTCTTTTATTTCTCTGTGGGTTTTCCACATATCCCATAACTTTAAATTTTCTTCATAATTCATAAATTGGCAAACATAGTCCAATTTATTTTTCAAAAGCTCAAAACATTCAGAATTCTCTTTCGAGTAACTATTTAATTGTTTAATTTCATATTCTAATAACTTTAAAGACATTAAAAATTCATACTTATTTTTCATTATTTTACCTCCATAAACTTTGTTGTTATTGTGAAGATTTATTATTTCTACTTGGTTAAAACATTAATGTTAATTAGTAAATATGACTTGCAGCCTCATAAAATTTTTAGTGAATTTTTTATTCAATAAAAAATTTATTGTAAAAGGAGGCTGCAAACTTATAACAGAATTAATATATATTTATTTAGCTAAACAAGTTGTATATTTCTTTAAATATTTATCAGATATTATACTGCACATGGTCTTATTGGTGTTACAGTGGTATACCCTTCATTACTAAGGCTAACATCCACTTCAACTTTATAAGCTTTTTGTAATAATTCTGGCTGTAATACATATTTTGGTGTACCGTCTTTTACTACATAACCATCATGTAATAAAAGTATATTATCACTATAACGTGCAACTAACGCAAGGTCATGAAGAACAACTAATGTTATTATTCCTTCTTGTTTAGTGTATTGCTGTGCTACATCAAGTACTTGAAGCTGATGGCGAAGATCTAGTGCACTGGTAGGTTCGTCTAATAATAATACTTTAGGTTTTGAAACTAATGCTTGAGCCATTACTACTAACTGTCTTTGTCCACCACTTAAACTACAAAACGGGGTATAGCTTAAAGGTAATAATCCTAATTCATCAAGCATATCTGTAACAGCGTCGATATGCTGTTGCTCTACTTTCCAACTAAGATCTTTTACTCTCCCTAACAACACCATTTCAAATACTGATAAAGCTGTTGTTGTAGTTGACATTTGGGGAATATAAGCAATCTTGCTCTTTGACATCTCTTTTCCATCTGAATCTTTTAAAACAACTTTTCCTTTATACTTAATTAAACTTGATATTGCTTTAATCATAGTTGTTTTACCAGTACCATTAGAACCAATAATTGATGTCATTTCACCTCCTTTAAACTCAGATGAAATATCTTTAATTACATCATTCGCTTGATAACTAACTGCAAGATTTGAAATTTTCAAACTAATCATTTAACTGCAGACCTCCTTAAAATTAAGTAAAGTAAGAATGGAACACCAACTAAAGATGTAACAATTCCAATAGGTACTATAATTCCTGGTACAACTACTTTAGCTAAAATAGAAGCTGTAAGCATTAAAAGCGCACCAAATAGTGCTGATAAAGGGGATAAATAACGTTGGTCTTCACCAACTAACATTCTTGCAAAGTGTGGAGCTACTAGACCGATAAATCCAATAGTTCCTACAAAGGCAACAGCGCCTGCCGTTAGAACTGCACTAATTATAAATACATGTAACCGTAATTTATCAGTATTTACTCCCAAACTCCTTGCACGTTCTTCACCAGCAGATAGTGATGTAAGCTTCCATGCATAACGTGATAAAACCAAAGAACCCACTATAAAAATAGTTCCACTTACTGCAACTCCAGTCCAAGAAGCTTTTAATAAACTACCAAACATCCAGAAAACAATTTCTTGCGCGACTTCTGGTGTAGCGCTAAATTGCACCAAAGATTGAAGTGCTTGAAAGAAAAAGTTAATTACTATACCAAATAGAACCATGGTTTTAGATTCCATATTCGTCATTTTTCCTAATAGATACATAGTTATGCAAGCAGTACATGACATAATAAATGCAGACAAAGGTACGCTTATCCATAATGCACCTTTAATTGGGAACCCTGTAAGATATGCTATTGCAGCACCAAAACCTGCTGCTGAAGATATCCCAAGAGTATAAGGACTTGCAAGTGGGTTACTTAAAATAGTTTGCATCTGTGTCCCTGCCATTCCTAAAGATGCACCAACACAAATGCACGTAACAGTCATTGGTAATCTTACAGACCATACAATGGCACAACTTAAACCCTTAGCACTAGGTCCTTGTTTTAAAGCATCAACAACTGTATCTACACTTAACCACGCAGGTCCAACCAGTACATCAATTATTAAACCAATTAATAAACTCCCAAGTATTGATATAAATATAACTTGACGTTTTTTATTAATTTTTTTGTAAATATTTTTTCCTTCAACACAATGATTGATTTTATGTGCTACAGCATTTGAGTTACTCATTGTTAGTACTCCAATTTCATCATGAAATTACCTGTTGGATTAATCTTTGGAATATGATTTTTATAGAAATTTTCATGATTTTCTATTGGATCAACATCTTTAAATGCTTCTGGGTACATTGCTTTTCCAATATATTGTAGATAAGTGTAATCATATAAGCTTCTTAAACCAGAATGATCCATACAATAAACCTCTTTGTTTTTTATTGCAGTTAATTCATCCCATCCTTGACGAGTAGGATACATTTTAAGTTTTTCTTGAGTTGTTTCCTTTGAAATATCAAATCCCATTGGTACAAAATCTTTTTTTGAGTCACTTAAATTTAATCCTGCAAAGAAAATTATTTCTGGATCAACAGATAAAACATACTCAGGACTCAATGCACCATAACTTTTAACTTTATCAGCCGCTATATTATTTCCACCTGCTAATTTAATAAGATTTCCCCACATATAATTTCCATAACTATTACCGTATACTTTAGATCCTTTATTACCAAGTTCAACATATACACGTTTTTGTGAATCTTTGTATTTTTCTACACGTTTTTGAACATCTTCTACTGCGGCTACATACTCATCAACAAGTTGTTGTGCTTTTTCTTCTTTATCCATTATTTTTCCAATAATTAAAGTGCTATCAACATGTTTTTCTATAGTCTGAGCATTATAATCTACTACAACTACAGAAATACCTGCATTTTCAAGCTTTTGAACATTTTCTCCTAATGTGTCGTACTGAAACGGTGCTAAAATGGCTACATCCGGGTTAGCTGCTATTAATCTTTCCATACTAAATTTCCCACAATAGATAGAACCTGAATCCATTATGTCCTTAAGTTCCGGAATATCTTTTTCATATTTTGCCCATTGAGAATAGAAGAAATCTTTCCATTCACCTAGGGACATTACAGCTACTTTATCAAAAGAACCATTTATAGCAAGAAAGCTTTCAAAGTAAAAACCAAGGAAAACTCTTTGAGCTGGTTTTTCTAATACTATTTCTCTACCTAATATATCTTTAAATTGAATTTCTTCTTTTTTTTCATTGTTTTTTTGAGTTGATAATACTTCCTTATTAGAATTATTTGATTGTGATTCTTTATCACCACACCCCACAAATACCATCGAGAGTAGTAGTAATATACATAGTGCGCATATTTTTTGTCTTTTCATATTAATATCTCCTTAGAATATATATTTCAAATTTAGAATTACATTATTAGTAAGAAACTCACCTCCACTTTAAATTAGTCAATATCCTTTTATTAAAAGTACTTACATTTATCTGTTTGATAAAATATTTCAAATAAAAAACACACATAACTGCAAATGATAATTGTTATCATTAATAAAATCATAGCATTAGTGGAAATGTTTGTCAATAATAATATTTAAAAAAATAGAAATTAATGCAATGTTTAGGTTTACTTCAAATCACATCTTTGAAGTTTTCTAAGGATGTGAACGTAGGTGTCTTTAGATTTTTAATAACAAAATCTAAAGACGTTGTTACAAAACCTACTATTACTTGTTATTAAGTATCAGAATGTACTAGCTTCTTACTGCATTAAAAGTATTTGAACGTCCATTATAATGGACGTTCAAATACTTTTAAATATAATCTATATTGAATAAAAAAACGGTACTAAAATAGGTACTAAAGTAGACAATACTGCACCATTGAAGAAAGCTATTACAACAATTTCAGGCTTAGTATATTTTGATATTATTGGCAGAGTAGTATCCATTGATGTAGCACCTGCTGGTGCAATTGTTGTATAATCATTTAAATATTTTGCAATAAAAGGTATAGACATAACTGTAATTAACTCTCTAAAAACATTTGTTAAAAAAGCTATTGTACCAATTTCAGCACTATGTAACTTTGTTAGTATTACTCCAGATAAGCTATACCACCCAAATCCTGATGCAATGGATAAACTGATATTTGAAGGCATGTTAAATATCCATCCTGTAATTATTCCACCAGTTAAACTACCTAATATTATTGATAATGGTATTAATATTAGTAAAGCTCCATGTTTTTTTAAGTCTTTAAATATATGTTTATTTAAACCCAGGTCTATTCCAACAAAAAATATTAATATGTTTAAGGCTATTGTTGTTACAGTATCCATATATGGGACGATAGCCTCTGGAAAGAAAAAATATCCTGCTATTATTCCAAATATAACTGATAGTATTATGGAAAGTGTCATTATTTCTTTTCTCCCTTCAAAATAAATCTTGTTATAAAATATACCATAATAATACTAAAAATCGAAGTTAATGCTGCAAAAACAAGAGATTTCACTCCAATGTTTTTCAAATTATTCAATATGGATTTATTTAAACCTAAAGATACTCCCATGGTAAATAATAAAAACACTACTCCGACAAATTGAAATTTACTATTGTATGACTTCATTTTATCTGATAACTTAACGGATCCCCCTATGATAATTCCCACTAATAAAACCACTAAAATACTCCACATACTGCGTCCCCCTTAAATAAATATTATATTTCAATTGCCATTACATTCAATTTACCGATTCTTCTAAGCATACCATTACCAATAATAAGTGTAATACACTCAGCAAATGGAACTGTAAGCCATACTCCGCTGGTTCCTATAACCATTGGAAGTATTTTTATACCTAAAACTATAAATACTATCCCTCTACTAGCAGAAATTATGATTGAAGCTCTAGCATCCCCTATTGCTGTAAAATAACCTGAGTTAATTATATTAAATCCACATATTAGAAAAGAAAATGAGTATATTCTTGCTCCCTTTGCCCCTAAGTCTAAAACTGCTTCATTTCCATTCACAAATAATGATACTAATTGTTCTCCAAATACAAATAAGATAAAAAACAGCACTATACCAATGACTAAGTTAACTTTTTTTGATAACTTTAATGTATCATTTGATCTATCATACTTTTTATATCCATAGTTATAACTAAGTATTGGACTTATTCCATCTGAGATACCAAACATTATTAATATACCAAATTGAGCTATATAATTTATCGCTGTAAATGCTGCAATTCCAGCTTCTCCAGCTATCTTCATAAAAGTAATATTAAATACATATGCTGTGATTGCAGAAGCAATTGAAATAACTGCTTCTGATGAACCATTATATACTACAGGAATTATTACCGATTTATCAAACTTACCTCTAAATATATTTACTACATTCTTTTTACTTACCATCGGGCGTATTACTATTAATAGCGCCGAAGTGTATGCCAATCCTGTAGCAATGGATGCTCCCCTTATTCCAAAACTTAATTGTTTTATAAGTAAAACAGCACTTCATTTGCACCTAATAATACTGCTATATAATCACTAAATAACCTTCCAACTAATAATACTACTAAAGATAAAAAAGTAATAACTATAAATGCGGTTTTAAATATATTTTGAGCTTCTTCTTTTTTTCCTTCACCTAAACTTCTTCCAATGAAGCTTAGAGAGCCTATACTTACTATCATACTCAAACCTATTATAATTTGCATGAAAGGTTGTACTATATTTACGCTAGCCAAAGCATTTTGCCCAACAAAGTTACCTAAGAATATTCCGTCAACTATTGTCTGTGTACCTGAAATAACCATAGCAATAATTGCTGGTATCGCAAATTTTATAAATAATTTATGTATTTTATCAGTTCCTAATATATTTTCTTTCATCTATTTCCCTCCAAAATACAAAACATACTTTACCTAAATAGTGATGTTTTGTTGCTAACTTTTTTAACTCAACTTCTTTAATCATACACGTTTTATATTAAAAATCTAAAAAATTCCTTCCCTGCTGGAGACAAAGGCACTCCTTTTAAAGTAACTACTCCTACTTTTCTCTTTGGAATCTCTTCTTTTAGCTTAATTTCATATACTTCTTTATTCTCTAATTCATTCTGTATAAAATTCTTAGTTACAAAAGAAGCTCCAAGTCCAATTTTTGCAAACTTAACTAATAAATCAACGCTGCCAAGTTCAATTTCAGGCTCAACTAAAATGTTGTTATCACTAAACACTTTATCTATAAACCTTCTTGTATTACTCCCCTTTTCTAGTAGAATAAGTGGATATTCATTCAGTTTTTCCAATGAAACTTCCTCTACAAAATCTGAATAGTACTTCTCTCCACAGATAAAACAATCCTCTAGGCTTAAAGTTTCGATAATTTCTAAGTTCTTGTCTTCTTCAATAGGTAAATTCAAAATTCCTAAATCCACACTTCCGTTCTTTAAAAGATCTAAAATCTCATATGTTGTTCTATTAGTAACTTTAATTTTAATATTAGGAAACTCTTTATGAAATTTTTCAAGATAAGGTAACAAATAATGACCACATAGGGTATCACTTGCTCCTATTATTATCTCTCCATATTCAAGATTTTGCATTTCTTGAAATTTTGATTCCCCAGCCATTATAAATCCATATGCTTTTTCTATATATTTATAGAGTATTTGTCCTTCAGATGTTAATTTCATTCCCTTTGGAGTTCTAAAAAACACTTTTCCTCCTAGTTTCTCCTCTAATTGCTTAATAGACTGACTTACAGCAGGCTGACTTATAAATAACTTTTTTGCAGCCGCTGAAATTTGCCCTTCGCTTGCAACCTTATAAAATACCTTATATAGTTCAAAGTTCACTTCCATATAACTTCACCTTATACCTTATATAATTAATATTAATTTTACTTATAACTACTAGTTTATTATACTCTTAAGTGTAAGGGAAAACAAATCAATTACCTTTATTATTTTTATTAATGAAAGGAGACGATTCAAATGGGAATAACAGCAATTGTCGGTGGTAACTGGGGAGATGAAGGAAAAGGGAAAATGACGGATTTGCTAGCAAAAGAAGCAGATTATGTTGTAAGATTTCAAGGAGGCAACAATGCTGGCCATACTATAATTAATGAGTACGGTAAGTTCCAGCTTCACTTATTGCCATCTGGAGTATTTAATCAAGATACAATAAACGTTTTAGCAACTGGAGTAGCATTAAATATTGAAGCTTTCCTAAAAGAATATAACGAATTAATATCTCGTGGAGTTCCTAAACCTAAGATTATCATTTCTGACAGAGCGCAAGTTGTTCTTCCACATCACCTATTATTTGATAAATATGAAGAAGAAAGATTAGGTAATGAAAAATTTGGATCTACGCAATCTGGAATTGCACCTTTTTATACTGATAAATATAACAAAATTGGAATACAAGTTATCGATCTTTTTGAAAAACAATCACTATTAAAAAAGATTGAAAGAAATATAGAAAAGAAAAATGTTTTACTAGAACACCTTTACAAAAAGCCTCTTTTGGATGCAAAAGAAATCTGTGATTATTTATTTGAACTTGGAAAAAATATTAAACCATTTATTTCTGATACATCAAAAGAGCTAACTGATGCTATAGATAATAAACAGAACATTCTAATGGAAGGACAATTAGGAGCTCTTAAAGATCCAGACCATGGTATTTATCCAATGACAACTTCATCTTCTCCTTTAGCAAGTTTCGCTCCTGTTGGAGCTGGCGTTCCTGCGAGCTCAATCAGCGAAGTAGTTACTGTTGTAAAAGCTTATTCTAGCAGTGTTGGCGCAGGGCCTTTCGTTTCAGAAATATTTGGTGCTGAAGCTGAAGAACTTAGAAATTTAGGTGGAGATAATGGTGAATATGGTGCAACTACTGGTCGTCCAAGAAGAATGGGATGGTTTGATGTTGTTGCTACAAAGTATGGTTGCAGACTCCAGGGTACAACTGCAGTTGCGCTTTCATTACTTGACGTTCTTGGATATTTAAAAGAAATCCCTGTTTGTGCTGAATATGAAGTTAATGGAACTAAAATAAATGACTTCCCTCCTACTCAAATACTAGAACAGGCTAAACCTGTTATAGAATATTTACCTGGATGGAATACTGACATTTCAGATATACGTGATTATAATGCTTTACCACAAGAAGCTAAAAACTATATTAACTATATCGAAGAGAAGATTGGTTTCCCAATAAAGTATATCTCAGTGGGACCTCAAAGAGATGCTATCATATTTAGGTAGTTATTAAAATAAATTTCTTATCCAATATAAAGGAGCAGTTCAAAATGAACTACTCCTTTTTTAGTAATCATAATAATCATCTTCTATGTTGTCATTAAATGATATTGAAGATTCCATAGTTATTTTTTCTTTTGCTATAGATTTATTTGAAACAATATAATACCTTCCAATATCTAGATCATAAAATAAGTAAACACCATTTTCATTTGTGCTTGTAAACTGAAGTGGAGTATTATTTTTGGAATTAAACAGTACAACAACCGCTTCATTGATGGGTTTTCCATGTTCATCGGTTATAATACCATTTAGAGTTCCTTTTAATTCTTTCTTCTTAATACGCGTTTCCCCTAAAAATAATATTATCCCATTATCAAATATAATATTATATGAGTACTTATAATACATATGGGAACAAAAGGTAATTTTATAAAATCCATGATCCACATCATCCACAATAAAAATTCCATTTTCATTTGTATAAGTTGAATAAATACAATTGTCTTCTTCTTTTTTTAAGATAACATGTACATTTTCAGCAGGCTTATAATCACAATCACTCACAAATCCAGTAATAATTCGTTCACCCTTACACCTAGGAGTGAGTTTAATTATTATATTCTTTAATTGAGGATCTGTTATATAGTAGGTGCAACTACTATATGTTTTATATCCTTTTTTAGAAACAATGATTCTAATAGTATCTAGGAAATACTGATTTATATAAAAATATCCCTCTTCATCTGTGAAGCAATGGCATAATGGGTTATAGTTTTTATCAGTAAATTTTATACATGCTTGTGAAATAGGCTTTCTATCACATATATTTATAACTTTCCCTGCTATTATACTATTATTATCTACATCATATATACAACAATTTAAAATAATTTCCGCATTTGGCTCTTCTAAAATTTTCACATGGGATTGATTAATAGATTTTTTATCCTTCATGATCTTCACTTCCTAATAAGAAATACAATGATATGTTATATTGTACGATAAAGAAAATACTTCTGTGATAGTGTATATATTGTTTGACTCTGTTTTCATCTTCAGAATTTGAGATGTTGAAAAAGCCCAAGGTCAAGAAACAAGAGGAGCGAGCGCAGTGTACAAATAGTACTCGAGCAGCACAGCCAGTCTTATTTACGATGAGATTGAGCTTTTTCAGCAGACTGAAGAACCGTATAAAACGGCTCATTCTGATGAATATGATAGACATTTATACTTCAATAAACTCTTGATTTGCTTTTATTTTATAACTACCTTCATCTACATTAATAAACAGATAAACACCTTCATCATTTGTTTTTGTAAATGCTATTGGTGTGAGTTTATCCTGTGCTTCAACCTTGTATAATATAACCTCTGCACCATCAATTGGTTCATTGTCATTATCTGTAATCATACCACTAACAGTGCCTCTTGCTGAACTTGGATCCACATCAAGATTTACGATAATATTTGCAATTTGTCCATCTTTATCGATTTCTATAGTTTGCGAAGTAGCTTTATGCCCTAAAGCACTAATTCTAACAGCGTACTTTCCTTTAGCCACATCTCCAAATACAAATTGACCATAATCATTAGTATAACTTAAAGCAATTAAATCCCCTTCATTAGAAAATAAATTTACTACTGCTCCCTTAATTGCTTTTTTTGTTTTATTATCCAAAATATCTCCTGCAATAATTGCTAACGATGAAGTTGGGTCAATTGGCAATACGAAATCTTTTTCAACTGACTGCTGTGGAAGTAACGTGAATGGTACATCTTCTTCTAACTTATACCCTTGAGCAATGGAATAAATATGATAGTTTGATCCTGGTGGGAATGAAGTAAATATATAAGTTCCATCCTCACCAGTAATTTCATGAGCTAAAGGATTATGATTATTATCCATTATTTTTATTAAGGCCCCTGGAATGGGTTTGTCCGATTCATCTTTTACTGTTCCAAAAACTGTTCCTCCATCAATATGAGGATTTGGTTCTAGTGAAAGGTCTAGTCTAATCTCTTCTGCCAACTGCTCAATAGATTTTGTTTCTGATTGACCTAAAATATACTTGTCTATTTTTACCGCCATGAGCGTACCTCCATTTTATCCTTTGTGAAGATATAAATATTAATGTTCTATTTTAAATCTAATAATCAAATAATATTTTTATCTCTCTGTTATAAAATATGTCGGTTTATATGAAAATGATACTTTAAATATCACCTATAAATAAAGATACCCTTAATTAGACAAGAAATTTATTTAAATCTTATAAAATGTTCTTTAATTTGATTTCTTAAATTATAATCTCCAGTTTCTTCGGATATTAAATTACATAAATTGGTTGTTTATCTTGACATATATCCTATACTTCTATATTATTTAATTAAAAGCATATGCCAATAATTTCACAAGTATATTATGCTATTTAAACTATTTTGTAGGGGGAATAATTATATGAAAATTGCATTACCATCTAGACAGAATCTTATAGACAATCATTTTGGTCACTGCGAATACTTTACTGTTTTTACAGTTGATAAAGATACCAAGGAGATAATTTCTCAAGAAATCGTTACATCACCAGAAGGCTGTGGCTGTAAATCAAATATCGCACAAACTTTATCAGATTTAGGTGTATCAATTATGCTTGCAGGTAATATGGGTGATGGTGCCGTACGTGTGTTAAACAACGCTGGCATTGAAGTAGTACGCGGGTGTTCAGGAGAGCTTAAGACTGTTGCACTCAAATGGCTTGAGGGCAATATTTCTGATTCTGGTGATTCCTGCCATGAACATGAATGCCATAACTAAATCAATCAAAAATATCGGCCCTGTGGCTTACATAAAAAAGTATACATAAACGGAAGTGGGAATACCCACTTCCGTTTATATTTTGCCAACTATAATTATACTCTAGTGCATAAGATTTTTACCTATTTTATTACCTCTATACTATTAAGCTTCAAGAACGATTTTTTTATCAATACTTTATTATACCTTAAGAGATATTAATGTTGAATTTACTGAATTAACTGATCTTTTACCTGTTAGTATTATTTTTTCATTTGGTACTATTATCTATTTATTTAACTCTTATAGAGTCAAAAACACATTTATTAACTAGCGTCAATAAAGATATTCTTTCTACGGTGAAAAATCTTTTAACATCCCCATTAAAGAAGCCCTTCAAGGCGTTGCCCTTTCATTTGACTTTTCAAACTATCAGTTCTTAAACAATTTTCTATGATTGTTTAGGCAATTCTTTTCAAATTGCAACGTGTCGCACTATAGTACGGTTCACCGTACTATCTATATACGCGATTTTTAAATTTTTCAACTGAATTAGCACCACAATTTTACTGCTATTGTTTCGCACAAGCATGTAACATGTTTATATAAGCTAGATTACATGTGCAAATTTTAAAAAGAAAAAAAGAACTTTCACAATGTGAAATCACAATGTGAAAGTTCCCTTTATATAACATATCACTTAACCTTCTGTCTAAAATTTGAAGTGGACTGCCCAAAGATATTGTTACTAAGTTTAATTTTCTTCTCTTAATAATTCAACTTTTGACTGAACATTGTCTAAAATTAACTTCAATCCTTCTATAATATCTTTATATTGTTCATCACTAATACCAACACTAAGACTATCTGTAATATTACCTAAAATTTCCATTAACTTTGGTGTAAATCCTTCTCCCTTTTCAGTTACATACAATTTGTTATACCTTTTATCTTCTTTATCAATAGCTCTATATATATAACCTTGTTCCTCTAACTTTTTTAAAGCCTTAGCTGTTGTTGCTTTATCTATTTTAACCAAAGCACTTAATTCTTTTTGAGATATACCTGGGTTTTGATAAATTTTAATAAGGAATATATACTGCCCACTACCTATTCCATATGGTTTTAAATCATGATTAATAAGTATTTGCTGATGCCTAAATATTGCAGCTATATATTTGCCAAATAGTTCTTTTTTCATCTTTTGCCTCCATGCTTTCCAAGCTGAATTATATAACTTAAGATATGCTTGTAACTATAGATAGTATAGCTGACATAAAATGTATTTGCAACTATTTGACAAAATATATTTGAGAATTATTCTATTTATAAAGTTCACCTGATCTTATTTTGTCGGATAACCCTTCATAAGGTGCTTCAGAAATTATTTTTTCATTATTTGCTCCTACATTTTTCACATAAGTAATAGTAGCAAACTCATCTACAACATCCTTAGGATATGTTTCATATTTTTCTCTAGACTCTTCCATTAAAGGGATGTAATCATTTTGATAACATACAGTAATCTCTGGATGTTCATGTACCCATCTTGGGAAGAAAATTACACCATGCATTTTATTATCTGCTAACATGAAATTTAAACATACATCTGTTCCTGTTGGCTCAGTCCATGAAATTTTAAAAACACCTTTTGTCAATTCTACTAGATGCATTTTTTGGTCTTTTACCCATCTTCCACCTACCATACCACTGTGTATACGATAATCTACAGTATCTTCATTTTTTATATAGATTTCATATTCCCATCCATTATCATATGTGTAAATCATTTGTGTTCCAATAAAGTTTTTCATTATAATACCTTCTTTCTTAAATTTAATTTAAAGTACAAATATATTCATATCAAACTTTTATACTATTTATTTTAATATGCATAATACACCTTTAAAAAATACTGATAAGTAATCAATTTTACAAATCAAATTATAGTGTATTTGCAACTATTTGTGTTAACTTTTATATATGTTGTACTTGCAACTATTATAGTATAATATAATTAGACTGTATTTGCAACTATTTTTATATTCTTTTTTCATAATTATATTGATTTCAGAAAACCGTACCTACTTCAAGGGAGGTTTTTTCATTTTATTCTTCTGTATATATTCTACATAAATATGGTATAATTCTAAAGTACAATTTGATATATTGAATTAATATAAATAAAAAATACATTCCTATAGTGACAACTAGTGTAATCAATCCTGAACAAATTACTAAGAACGCTTTTTGATATGGTCGTTTTCCAATCTCACACCTCTTTTCAATTTGATCAAGTTTTTTCCCCTCGGTTTAAGATTATCAATTATACTCCACATTAGAAGTTGTAATCTAATATCTACTTCCTCATTAACTCCTCATGTAATATAACGATTGCTCTTGTTTTTAAACATTTTCTATGTTCCCCCTATTTCTTATTTAAAATTTGAGATAAATTCTTTATAAAATCCTTTGAGAATACTCCTACCGTTATTGATTCTTTAATTAATTGCAATAATTGTTCTTCAGTTACATCCAATGAGCGTGGAATATATCTTTGTGCTGACCTTATAGTATCTTTATAAAGGCTAAAACGGATTTCATCCGTCTTAATAGCTTTAATAAATATCTTTTCAATACAATAAGTATATTCTGCATCAGCCAGTTTCCCTTGATTTAATATCTGACAATACTTAGTATCTTTTATTACTTTCCTAGTCACCGTAACCTCCTATACTCTATAAATAATAAAAAGCCTTAACTACCGTTGTATTGGCAATTAAGACTTATTAATCAATAATATAATCTTTTAAGTTTTTTGGAGTTAATTCCAATGGAATTATAATGGATATAGCATAATCATTTTTGTGGTTAAATCATAATATATATTTAAATAATTTTTTAATCTGCTTAATAAATTTGAATTTGACTACTACTTTTTGCTGGTTTTCTTATTAAGTTTTAACACAATATTTTTATTTTCCGCCATAGATTGGAACAATTTCACTGCAAATGTAGCCTTCTCTTTTAGTGTTAGATTATCCGATTTTGTTTCAATTGCAATTTGTTCCATTACAGATTTTACATCATGCAATTCTAAAAGATTAACAGCTATGCAGAAAAAATTCTTTCTCCGACCATCATTATAGTTCGCTAATAAGTATCTTAATATTTCTATTTTTTCAGTCAATTCAATTTGATAAGCATCTATTCCTATTTTTTTGACCTTCTCTAAATCCATTAACTGATTGCGATGAATAATAAAAGAGTCAAACATATCTATATCAACATATTTTTCACAAGGGTATTCATCACAAAGATAGCAATATTCAATTCCACCATGTTGTAGGCTACACCTTGCAATTCTACATGACTGATTACCTGCCCCACCACCACAACCAGGGCAATAATTATCCAAGTGCATTTTGTGGATTTTCCGAACGATTTTTTGTTTTAAAATCTCCGTGCAAATGAAATACAGTACGATTTGTTAATTTTTCAATTGTGTCATCATAATTGAGTGTAAATATATTATCAAAATTGCTAAAGTATACTTTAGATAATTTGTTCATTTTTGAATGTAATTTTTGAATGTTCCCTTCACAATAAATTGCATCAAAAATCATTCTTTCAAATCCCTGTTTAATTGATTCATACTGGTCTAATATATCTTCCCGTTCAATTAGAAATAGTAAAAATATCAGTAACCAATCTTCCATTCCTATATTTTACATTTACTTATCGTCTTGAACTTCTTCACGATATCTGCTTTCTAATGAATCAGCTTTAGCCCATAAAAATGGATAAAAACTTATTCCATTATGATTACTTATTCTTTTCACATCATCTTTCCATGTGTCCCATCTATAATCCTTGTAATATGTATCAGTATCTCCATGAAATGCCCAGTAAAGAAATTCTGAAAAAGAAATCTCCATAGCCTCCCATTCCAAGCAGTCAGGTGCAAAATAACTAATGTTACCATCATTAAGAATTGCAAATAGACCACCTAAAATATCTTCTGCAACAATAATACCGGAATATGGAAATAAGTCATTTCTTTCATAAAAGTTCAATTCTCCAGAACCATAAAATCTAAGCCAGTTTTCAACTATAATTCCACCAGTTTTATAAAGAATAGTTCCAAATAAACTCTGTTGATTAATTTCATATCTTTTCTTAATACAATTCAATACTTCACTACTAACAGGAAGAATCTTCATCTCCTTTTTAGAACTTTTGATAAAGTTCTCTTGTTTGCTTTTCATCTCCCCATCACAAAGGATCATCAACATAACACAAAGTCCAAAAAGGTTCTTTATTTTCAATTTCAGATGGCAACACCCTCCATATTGAGTACATTTTTGAGCCAAAGTGCTGTATATCCATATCATCTTGATAATAGATTTCTTCTAACTTACTAATAAAGAAACAGCCAAAGGTATCATATATAAATTACTATTTAACAGTTAATCTTACCACTATTAATTTACATTTTCTATGAATTGATTAGTAATTATTATTAATATAATTATATCTCATATGAATTATTTGGTAAATCACTCATATAAAAAAATTCCTCACCCCCATTATCACTTATGGTAGAGGAACTTTATATTCTACACATTATCTCTTGTTTTTAATTATCCAATTTTAGTAAAAACCGTACTTAGTTCCAAGGGATTCTTCATAATCATCTTCTGTATATAAATCTATCAATTTAACATTTCTTTTATAGGCTTTCGAAATAAATGATTTAAACAACTCTTCTTTGATTAATTCATCACCGCTAAAGGCAATAATCTCAGTATAATTAGTAGAACCTCTGCCTATAATATGTCCTTTTATACCTTTCTCAAAATACCCAAGAATAATAAAACGATCTAAGTTTTCACTAATTCTTTTAGAATTCCAATAGGTATCTTCATCAATATGTCTTTCAATCCAAGCGTATAGATTTCTGCTATTGTTTTCATTTAGCTCTTTAACAAACTCATTTGAATAATCACTACTAAAATTCTCAAGTTTAAGCATTACAGCTTCTTCTATTTTTTGAAAGTCTTTATTCTCATAGAACTTAATAGACTCAATGAATGCGCAAAACAACTTGCGTGTTTTATTTTTGTTGTATTAAAATACAATCAGTAGTAAATAATATAAATGGGTGATAAAAATGAAATTAGATAGTAATAATCATTCAGTATTCTTATTACATTATCATCTTGTATTAGTTGTAAAATACAGAAGAGAAGTAATAAATGATGATATAAGTGATAGACTGAAAGAAATATTTGAGAAAATAAGCCCAAATTACAATATAACTATTGAAGAGTGGGAACATGATAAGAATCATATTCATATATTATTCAAAGCACATCCTAATAGTGAATTATCAAAATTTATAAATGCTTATAAAAGTGCTAGTAGTAGGCTTATAAAAAAAGAATTCCCACAAATAAAAAAGAAATTATGGAAAGAATATTTTTGGTCAAGAAGTTTCTGCTTACTTACCACAGGTGGTTCACCTATAGAAGTTATAAAGAAATATATTCAAAATCAAGGCAAATGATAAAAGTGGTGAAAGTAATGAAAATCAATAAGGCATACAAATTTAGAATATATCCAAGTGAAAATCAAATAAAAGTAATTGAGAAATCTTTTGGCTGTTCAAGATTTGTATATAATCATTTCTTAAATCAAAGAAATAAAGTATATCAGGATGAGAAAATATGTGTGAAATATACTGAACAACAAAATCAACTACCAAGCATGAAAAAAGAGTTTGTATGGCTTAAAGAAATTGATAGTACATCACTGCAAATGTCACTAATAAATCTTGATAATGCATTCAAGAATTTCTTTGAAGGTAGAGCAGATAGACCAAAATTCAAAAGTAAAAGAGATAATTATAAAACTTATACAAGTAATTTTGTAAATAACAATATTGATATAAAAAAAGATAAAATTAAATTACCTAAGTTGAAATGGATAAAAGCAAAAGTGCATAGATATGCACAGGGGAGAATCATAAATGCGACAGTTTCTAAAACACCAAGTGGAAAATATTTTGTATCTATCTGTGTTGAAACAGAAACAGAGTCATTAGAGAAGGTTACTGGAAATATTGGTATAGACTTAGGGTTATGTCATTTTGCAATATTATCAAATGGTGAAAAGATAGAAAATCCTAAGTATCTAAAAAAGTCATTAAATAAATTGGCAAAAGAACAAAGAAAATTAAGCAGTAAACTAAAAAATAGTAATAACTATCATAAACAAAGAGTAAAAGTTGCTAAATTACATGAACATGTGGCTAATCAAAGAACAGATTTTATTCATAAAATATCTAAAAGAATTATAAGCGAAAACCAAGTTATAGTACTTGAAGATTTAGCAGTCAAAAATATGATGAAGAATGATAAATTAGCACAAAGTGTTTCAGATGTAAGTTGGCATAAATTTGTTACTATGCTTGAGTATAAATCAAAATGGTGTGGAAGAAAACTTCATAAAATAGATAGATGGTATCCATCATCAAAGACTTGTAATGAATGTGGATATATTATGGAAGATATGACACTCAATATAAGAGAATGGAAATGTCCTCAATGCTGTAGCATTCATGATAGAGACATAAATGCTAGTAAAAATATATTGAGGCAAGGATTATTAGATATAGCTTAAAATAAGAACCGTAGGTCTTACGGGGATAGCCTGTGGAGAAAGTAGGGATAACAGTCTAAATGACAGTTGCGAAATCTGTGAAGCAGGAAAAGTTCTTGGATATACCAAGAAGCCCCCACTTCAGTGTGAGCAAGTGGAGGGAGAGTTCACAAGTACCTTCTTTTTCAATATAAAAACCAAGTTTTCTTAATACAGCATTTGAACCAGAGTTTTGCTTTGCTACAGCTGCTGTAATTTTTCGACCTCCATTTTTATAACAAAAATCAATTAAAGCTTTTATCATTTCTGTAGCATAACCTTGACGCCAATATTTTTTGTGTACACTATAACCTAAATCCCAATTTTTTTTGTCTTCACTTGGAACCGCACTACATGTTCCAATGTAATTTTCTGTTTCCTTTGAAACTGCAACAAAATAATAGCACCCATCATATTTTTCAAGATTGAACCGATAAATTTATAAAATCTTATTACATATGATAAAGTATTTTACTTGTAAAAATAGTCCTAATCTACTTATATCAATTATTTATGTAACTAAATTGATTCTATAACATAATCTTTTTATGCATCATTTAAAAATCAAGATTAAACTTCCTTAGTAATTAATTTACTCTGAATAACTCCTTTTCATTTTCTATTAAATCTTCTACTAAATATTTATAATCTAAATATTGAATCCCATTTTCGCCATTATGAACTTGCTTACATAATAAACTTTTATAATAAATATCCATAGCAATTCTAATATCTATCTCTTTTTTCTCTGCAAGATATTCTATAATATCATTATCAAGTGATTGTATATAAAATTTTTCTAAGTCATTTTGATTGATTCCCATTTATTTCACCTCATAACTTTTTATAAATTTAAGTTCATTATCAATTAACTTTTGACTTATCAAACATATTTGATTATTCATTTTATAATATCTAATCTCATTTAAAGTTCTTTTTTCATCCCAAATACCCTTAAAATACATATCTATACTTTTAAAAACATCATCATCAGCAACACTTCCTATAACAGCATCATATTGTTTATATATTTCTTTACCTTTTCTACAGTCGCAAACAAAATTAAGCCATAACTCATCATCTACTTTAAAATTCATGATATTGTATTCATTTAATTTTTCTGACAACTCATATACATTTACTACTGCTTTTAACATATTTCTCATTGCGCGTCTTTTAGCCCATTTCTCTGCTTGTTGTTTATACGTTGTTATATAAAATCCTCTACCAAAATCTAAGTATTTTTTGGAAAATTCAACTTTAGGATTTTCTATTTTTTTCTGGACTTCAATAATACTTCTTTCTTTAATTAACTCTTCTCTCTTTCATCAATCTTAGATAAAAGTAAATAATGACTCCAACTCAATTGGTCAGACAGTGTCTGACTTATTAGAAAAGACTTATAAAATTTTCGCATATACTTTAGATTAGTTGTTCAAAATCCTTTACCAAAATCTTTTGTTAGTTTTTTTGATAAATATCCTATTATGTAATCCCCATAGTTAGCTCGTTCTTCCCCACTTTGTTCTTCCTCAACAATCATTCTTCCTATATTCCAATATGCATCAACAATTGCAAAATTAACTGCTTTAGATACCTTTTCTCTTGCTCTGCTTAAACTGCAGTTTTTCTAACCTACAAATTTCAATTTGCATGGATAACCTACATCTACATCCAACAGAAGTATCTATTTCTTTCAAAAATACTTGTTAATATCATCAACCCAAATATTCATCCATATCACTTAAAAGAGAGGTTTTTTATTTATCTTTTTAAGTATATACCTTTTTCCCTTATATTTTTTTCCACTTAGTATTTCTTCCCTTACCTACAGTTTCAATCTTCCCTTCAACTCTCAACTTTTCAAACACTCTATTTATAGTTGCTTCTCCTACATCTGGACATATAGTTCTTATTTCATTCTTAGTAAAATACCCTAACTTACCTTCTATAGCCATTTCTATTCTTTCACTCTTACTGCCCTTAGTATTTTCAATACAGCCCACTCTATCCTCTAATTCCTTATAGGCTTTTATAATAACACCAAGAAAATATTCAAGCCATATATACAAATTATTTTTCCCATCGTGCCATAACATTGATGATTTATTAAGTGCTTCATAATAAGTTTCCTTGCTATCCTCAATAATTTTCTCTAAACTAATAAATCTTCCCACCTCAAACCCACTTTGATACAAAAGTAAAAGTGTTAATAATCTAGACATTCTTCCATTTCCATCGTTAAAAGGATGGATGCAAAGAAAATCTAATATAAATGCGGCGATTAAAACTAATGGCTCTATTTCTTCTTTTGCAATCTCCTTTCTATATTCTTCACAAAGTCTCTCCATATAGCTTGGAGTACTAAATGCATCTACAGGCTTAAATCTTATATATTTAGTTCCATTAGGTAATATTTCTTCAATTACATTATCAGTATTTTTATAATTTCCACCCTTAGCTGATGAAAATTTGTATAAATCTCTATGTAATTGTAATAATACAGATGATTTTATAGGTATAGCATCAAAAGCACTATGAATAGTATTTAATACATCCCTATACCCAGCTATCTCACTTTCACTTCTATCTCTTGGCTCTATTTTGTTATCCATTAGTTCACGCAATCTTTTACTGGAAGTATAAATACCTTCTATTCTATTAGATGATTCTGCACTTTGTACAACTGCTACATCTTTAAGTGTATTTAATATTTGAGGTGATTGTTTTTTATATAAATCTTGCTTCCCCTTATATTCATTTATAGTAGTTAACATTCTCACTATACTCATTGGTAATGCTAAATTATTCAATTTATTATTTTCGAAAGAAATCATTATATATTCTCCTTGTTGGTATTATGTTTTATTATTATCATTTTATCATAAATATAATCATTTTAGTTGAAATGATTATATTTATCATAAAAACAATATATTAAAACTCAGATAAACCCTATCATTTAACAGAAAATGATAAGGTTTATTCGAAATATAAAATCATTCTTATTTTCATTTTTTATTTTTAAATTTTCACCTTATTAAATTACTAAATTGGAATTTATCAATACATATACATCTACCACAAGTTCCACAAATATATTGTTCATGATTTTCAAGACAATCTTGTGGATTTAATAATGGAGTTATGCGATTTTCTTCACTATAGCATTCTTTACATATACCCATAAACTCTAAATATGTTGCCTTTTGATTGATTCCCATTTATTTGACCTCATAACTTTTTATAAATTTAAGTTCATTATCAATTAACTTTTGACTTATCAAACATATTTGATTATTCATTTTATAATTTCATATACTGGTTTATTTAGATAATAAGAAAGTTTATTAATTATAAATACTGTAAATTCTAATTGTTTTTTACTACAACTTTTCATTATAGAGATTCCAACTCAAATCTTTATTTATACATGTCCATAACTCGTTGATACGTCGAGATTTTGGAACATGTATAAATAAATTTTCGTACTGGAATCTCTATAATAGTCACTTCCTTCTTTTATTTAATTTAAACGACTCTATATAAAAATTGTATAGCAACTTTTAAAAATTGCTATACAATAATCAGTTTTATCTTATTTTTATATGTTATACTAAAGTTATAATGAAAAGTATATCCTTTTTCTATTTATGATACGGTTCACCGCACTAGTTATATATGCGGTTTTAAAATCTCGATACTAACTTAAATTTGAATGATTGTTCTAGTTAATTACTTTCTTATATTTTTGCTTACTACTATTAGGTTTTTCAGGAATTGTCATTTCTATAAAACCTAACTTAAGCGCAGGCAATAAATAGTTTTCTCTGAATGTGGGTCTATGTTTAAGAGAAATAAGTTCCATTAATTCTTTAGTAGATAAAGGCTGTTCTCCCATCACTTTTATTAATTTTTTAACTTGTTCGGTAACTTGTACGTCAACTTGTTCGGTTTCACTAATTTCAATCAACGCATCATAAATTACTTGTAATGAAAACTCAATAAATTTTCCTGAATCAGCTTCTTTATCACAATCACCTAAAACTTTATAATATTCATCTTGTTTTTCTTTTATTAATGTTTCAATTGGTAACCATCCAAATATAGAGTTCCATTGATATAACAATAACGTTTGCCACATTCTCCCCATTCTCCCATTTCCATCTGAAAAAGGATGAATAAATTCAAATTCATAATGAAATACACTACTCCTTATTAATGGATGAATCTCCTCCGCATTTTCTGCCCAATCAACTAGTTCTCTAATTAGATTGGATACATATGCTGCTGGTGGTGCCATATGTACTAATCTTTCACCTGCAAATATTCCAACACCCCCACTCCTGAATCTACCAGATTCATTAGTTAAATCATTCATAAGTATTTTATGCGCTCTCAACATATCCTCTACATTATAAGGATTCATAGAGAGTAAAATTTCATATGCTTCAAAAGCGTTTTTGACTTCACATATTTCATTAGGTGCACCTAATACTCTTTTTCCATTTATTATATCTGTTACCTGCCCCAAAGAAAGTGTATTATTTTCAATCGCAAGGGAAGCATGGATTGTTTTCACTCTATTATCTCTTCTTAGTCTCGGATTTGAGTTTAAATTATCATTTATTGAAATTTTCGTTAATATTTCAGCTATATTTGATGTTAAGTTTACAATTTTATCCGTGATGCTATAGGGTGGTTTGTAATTCGTTTTTTCCATTTAATCATTCCCATCTTATAATAACTTATACTATATTATACCGTACAAGTTTGACTTTATCAATTTATAAATACCTTATTAAACTAGTTTTACAACATAATCTTTTTATTTCTAAATCAATTATCAAGATTAAATTTCTTGGTGTTCATATAGAACTTAATGGCAAAGAGAAAAAGCACCCATCCGACAAAGAATAGTGCTTCACTCTTAATTAAATCTTTATTTAATTCATCCAATAGCCCTAAAACAAAATAAATGTTCTAAGGATTGCTTAGTGTTGACGCACTAAGCTCTTCTTATTTATATAATATCAAATTTTCATAAAAAATAAACATAAATAATTTTTTATATTTAAAATCATTAACTGTTCGATAAATTTGAATTTACCAACGTTCTATATTTTTATGATGCTTTTGTAAATATACTTTCTTTAATTCTTCAGGTGAAATGGAATAACAAAGCATTACATCATTAAAGTACATTAACACATCACACAACTCCTCTACAAAATGATTTCTTGTCTCTTCATCATTCATAATACTACTATCGCCTTTTTTCTTGATTATATCCGCAACTTCACCAACTTCAATCATCATCCACAATAATTGATTACGTCCTATATCTGGTGATAAGCCACCCCATTTATCTTTATATTTTTCCTGTAATTGCTTTTGGATTTCTTGCATCTCATTTAGCCCAAAATCATTCATATCAAATCTCTCCCCAAATTACTATTTACCTTATACTTAAAAATTTGATTAACATTTATTTAAGCTCTTTCAATTATAACATATTTTGTAAATATTTGTTGCTAAACTTATTATATTTTATTACTTATGGTACGGTTCCCCACTATTTATTCTAAATGCTCTATAAATTTGCTCAAGTAACATAACCCTAAATAACTGGTGTGGAAATGTCATCTTTGAGAAACATAATTTGTAGTTTGCTCTTTTCAAAACTGGTTCAGCTATCCCTAAAGATCCTCCTATTACGAAGGTTATATTACTATTACCCTGTACACTTAGTGAGCTAAATTTCTTTGCTAGTTCCTCAGAGGTTATGTGATTTCCCTTTAAATCCAATGCAATAACAAAGGAAGTATCCTTGATCTTCTTAAGAATCAACTCCCCTTCCTTTTCCTTAATAATCTCCTCTTCTTTCTCTGAAGCATTATCCGGTGTCTTCTCATCTGGAACCTCAATAATGCTGAGCTTACAATATCTTCCTAATCTTTTTGAGTATTCATCTATTGCATCTTTTAAAAATTTCTCTTTTATCTTTCCAACTGAAACTATAGTTATATTCATTGCTTATCCTCTTTCCTATCTTTAATCTTCTTATGTATATATAATATTACTAAATTCATTGCCACTATTATTATCCCCATAGCTGTTAAGCATCCTAGATATAGAAAACGCCTATTCCAATCGTCTAAATTCGGAATAGCATTGACCCACACAACCACCAAGAAAATCATACTGGCTATACTAGGCACAAATATTAATACTTTCAACTTTCCCTTTAAATTTCTCATTCCTATAGTCAACATAACAGTTAAAATTAATGCAACAACAACAAGTATTATAAAACTTTTTAAAAACATATAGTTACCCTTTCCTTTTAAATTGCATCCACCAATTCTCTTTTAATATATAATAAAAAACATCACATCTTATTCTATCAATAATTTGCCAATTTTGTAAGTACCATTTTATTATTTCCCATAATACACACACATGCAGTGACGCCAATCTTTCTTACAATATATTGTCTAAACGCTGTCATTCTAGCTGAGAGGTTCGAGTTCAAGGAACGCGTTGAACGAGCAACAGAGCGTATAAATAATACGCGAGTAACGGAGAAGCACTCAGTGACGCCGTAATTGGACTCCTCAGTTACAATGTCCCACCACCGGTGAGTTTAGCTCTTATTATAGCAACAACTCATCCAACTCCACTTCTAACCCAAAGTGCCCCAGTTGGACAATTTTTCATGCATGCTCCACATTCTATACAACTGTTTTTATCCACAATCTTAGCCTTTTTATCTTCTATTACAATAACATTATGTGGACAAACTGTTGAACATAGCTTACATCCTATACACTTATCCACATCTAATTTTATTGTTGCCACGTCTTTTATATATTTCAATGCCATTTTCTCACCTACCTATACTATGCACATAGTTATTATTGATATTACTCCCACTACTATTGATATTGGTATTGTCCATAACGTTTCCTTTATTACTCCTGAAAAGGATGTATAAGTTGTACTTCCTGTAAAGTTTAAAGTTATATTTGCCATCGTTATTATCAATAAGCTCATATATGATATTATCCATAATAAACTTCCACTAATATAGAATGCTCCCTTAAACAGAATTATTGGTATTACATATAGTATTCCTAACATTACCCCATTTAACGAAAATGATCTAAATGGTAGTGCTGGTAGCAACAGAGGAAATACTATTGTTGCAATACCTATCCCTATAATAAAAGGTATACTTTGATATACAGCGTTATTCAAGGCTATATTAAAGTTTTTCATAGCTATAAGATTTATTATAAATAATATATTAGGAACTATAGAATAATACTTTATGTTTTGTATAAATTGTAATGGAGTTAACTTTAATCTGTCCTTAAAATTAAAAGGAACTCTTCTCATTTCTTCTGTTGCTTTAAATCTATTACTTATGAATTCTTTTAAATCTTTTGCCTGTACTGGTCCAAAAATAATTCTATATCCTGTTGTTTTTTTAACTTCATGTGAATTTATTCCCGAAGCCCCTAACTGTGGTACTATCAAGACTTTGTGATTCGTTATTTTATCTAGTTTCACTGCTGCTATACTTATTATGAGTTCTTGTGTTCCAAAAGTACCTTTTCCTGCTGCACACCAAACATTTACTCCAAATGTATTCAATATGAGTAACCAGCAATCAACACCCTCCAGTTCTTTTCTTACTAAATCAAATGTATATTTATAATTACATGAAACAATAACAGGCGATGATGCTGTTGGATTTCCAATTGCATAAATCCCTGGTTTAATCATATAATTATCTCTTTTCCATCCAAAGAGAATCCCTAAATTTTTTATTCTATCACTCTGCTTTAGTTCAGTATCTATTATATCTATATTCCCTGCTTCTGTTGTTATCTCTCCAAGTTTAATGTGTGATAAGTCTTCATATTTCTCTTTTGAAAAGTCAATATATCCATGCTTCTTAACATAGTCTATCCTAGACTGAATCTCCTTAGGTGCTCAGCATGCCTTTTTATTTAACTCGTCATTCATAGATTTCACCTTCAATTCTTTAATAATAAATAAATTATACCCTATAACTAATATTTCCACAAAAATATCCTGTTTTTTTAAAAATAAAACAAACCAGCATAGACTCCGTAAAGTACTTAGTTCTCCGTACTTACATCATTACTATTGCTGGTCTGTTTTAATTTAAGATATTCAGAAGCATAAAGAATATCCACAATAATTGTTTTTTGCGCTATCTTAATAATTAATTATATTTTGAATTTGTCTATCTGATCATTAAGTTTTATTGAAAAATCATTAAGTCTTTGAGCACTTTCAGTAACCTGATCAATAGCTAAAGATTGCTGTTGAACAGATGCTGTTACTTCTTCCGATGAAGCAGCTGTTTCTTCTGATACTGCTGAGATACTCTCAATTGCTTTAACAATTAAATCCTTGTCTTCTATTACATCATTTACATATTTGCTTACTTGTTCTATCTTATTTGTAATAACATATATCGATTTTGATATATTTTCAAAAGCATTATTTGCTTCTTCTACTGATTTTGTTTGGTCTGCTGAAACAATTCTCACTTCATTCATAATTTGAACAGCATTGTTACTTTCCTGCATTGTAGCATTTACGATTTCTTTTATTTCGTTAGTTGCGCTATTTGAACCATCTGCTAACTTTCTTATTTCTTCTGCAACTACTGCAAAGCCTTTTCCAGCTTCCCCTGCTCTTGCTGCTTCTATAGAAGCATTTAATGCTAATAAATTTGTTTGATCTGCTATTGAGCCTATGGTTTCTAGTATATCTTGAATAGCGCTAGATTGTTCACTTAATTGTTTTATTGCAATTTCAATTCTATCAATAGATTTATTATTTAAATCTGTTTTTTCTTTAAGTCCTTTTACTACATTAACACCATTTGTATTTATATTTATTACTTCATTTGCATTTTCAGCCATAGTATCCGTGTTATTAACAAGTTGATTAAATTTATTATCTAAATTCAATGCAAGTCTTGCTCCATTTTCAGCGTCCATTGCTTGTTGACTAGCCCCTTCTGCTATTTGTTCAACAGAGTTTACAATTTCCATATTTGATGCACTAACTTCTTCAGATGTAGCTGCTAAATTTCTTGCTGCATCTGATACTTCTTCACTTACACTCTTAGTCTCAAATAGTAATTCTTTAACATTTTCTATCATCACATTAAAATTATCGGCAAGTTTGCCTATTTCATCATTTGATTTAATATCTAATTTTACTGTAAAATCTCCATCTTTTACTTTATTCATTTCTTCTGTTATTTTAGTAATAGGTACCGTAAGGCTTCGTGAAAATATTATTCCCACTCCTGAGAAAATTAAAACTACAATTGCCCCAATTATTATAATAGTAATAAGTATGCTATTAAGATCGTCGTTAATCTCATCAATATACAATGCAGATAAAACAGTCCATCCCATTTCAGCGTTTTTCTTATATGCAGAGAACTTCTTAGAAATGCTGCCATCTGGTTCTGTCCAATTATACTCTACAATTCCCTCATCAGAACTTTTTCCCAAAACATCATGTATTTCTTCTACATTAATTTCCTTACCTACTAAATCACTGTTTTTATGTGTAATAAAATTACCATAAGAATCTAAAATATAAGGATATCCTTTTTTTCCTACCTTTATGGAGTTAATTTTTTCATTTAATTTATCTAATGGTATTGTTATAGCCACTACCCCAACTAATTTATTTTTATCTCCATTTTGATAAACTGGAGCTGCACAAGCAATTGACAATTTTTTATTAACCACATCATCATATATATCACTATAAATGACTTCTTTTCTTTCTACAGCTTTTTCATACCAAGGTCTTATTCTAGGATCATAATCACTTGCCATAGTTGTTTCAGGATAAATTCTAAAATCACCATCTATAGTTCCCATATATATATGAGTCCCATCTGGATAACTATCCATATACTCTTTAAATAATTCAATTAAAAAAGGTTCATATTCAGGATGAATTAATATATCCTCCGCATCAACATTTTTACTAATCATCTCAATACCGTACTTATACCCATCAAAATAATGTTGAACAGATTTCTCAATATCATTATTCAATTGTTGCATAGAATCTTTAAATTGATTCTCTACTATTGTCTTAGATTTTACATAAGCTGTAAAACCTAAACTAGCCATAGGAATTATTATTAGTGCTAAAACCAAAATAATCATTTTGGTTCTTATTGTAACTTTTGCAGATGATTTGATTCTCTTTGATTTCTTAATGCCCATAAATTCCCCTCCATGTTTTTAATAAAATATTATTATATTAAATTTATAATACAAATAACAAACCATCATAAAACAATATAAAGTGCTTATATTATTGCCCTTACATGGTGATTATGTTGGTTATTGTTCTAGATTGCTTCTATATGTATAGAAATACCCTTCTCTATAAGCATCATAAATGTTAACTAATATAACTATATAGTTTGTCCAATCATCCTTGATATATTGATAACATCATATTTAATTAATATTATATATGAATTTTCTACATTTTTCAACATAATTCCATTTCTTTCAGTTGTTATATTAATGTAATTATATCTTTTATTGTTTTGCTGCTCATACTTTCCTAAAAAAGGCACACTCCCTAATGTAGCAATATATGTATAATTAATCCATTATTAGAATTCATCCATTAAAATACAATAATATTAACTTTTTAAAAATATATCCTTCACTCTATTTATTCGAATAGCATATTAGTATACTATATTCTTATAGTATACATATCATATACCTCTATGATGGAAAGGGGTTTTAGCCATAAACATAAATATATCAGCACTTACAATAATAAGATTAGTCATTATTGTAATTATAGGTACATTGTTACACAAATTATCATCATTTATTTTTAGAAGAAAAAAAGATTCCCTATCACATAAAGAAAGTTTAAAGATTAAGAATAAGCTTAAATCAATGACTCCACGCCAGTATGAGATTTTCTGTTCTAACCTTTTTGCTCTTATGGGATATAAGGTTTTGATTACAAAAGAGAGTAACGATGGTGGAAAAGATATTGTCTTGAAAAAGCTTAATAAAGTATATTATGTGGAATGTAAATGCTTTACTAACACTCAAGTCAGCAGACCAATTGCTCAAAAATTAGTTGGTGCCTTAGTTGGAGATAAATTACCTGCTAAAAATGGTATTCTTATAACTACAACAGCCTATTCTAAAGGCTGCATTGAATATAGTGAATCAGTTGGATTAAGGCTCATTGATTTAAATGAGACAATAAATATAATATCATCTTTTGATTCTAAAAAACGAAAACAACTAATATAGACAAAAAGAGATTTGGTTTTTAACCAAATCTCTTTTTATATATGATTGTAAAATATTAAGCCTCAATATTCATTGATTCTTTATTAATACTCTTCATAATAAAATATGCAAATGCTCCTATAACTAATCCACCGAGCCCCCATACTATCTTATTTGGCTCTGCTATTCCTGCTCTATAAAGCAAGTAGAATGAAAGCACTGTAGCTAATACAGGTACCACAGGCCCAAACGGAATTCTAAATGTTGATTCTCTATCAGCATATTTTTTTCTAAATACTAGTACTGAGATACAAGTTGGTATATATTGAATAAATCTAGTTATAACACTAACCTTTAATAAGAACATAAATGATCCTGATAATGCTATAAATAAAGCTAATACACATGAAACTATAACTGCAATATATGGTGCACCATTTTCATTTCTCTTAGCAAAGAATTTTGGAAGAATACCTTGCTCTGCTAATGCAACTCCTGCTCTTGGAGTATGGAAAGATGATGCCATGTTTATACCACCAACTGAAACTATTGTACCAGCAATAATGATTGACTTACCAAATCCACCAAACATTTTTGCCATAGCATCTTCAACTGGCATTGTAGATGATGCAAGTTCTGCACCTAAAACTCCTGTTGAAATAACCATAACTAAAACATATACTAACGAAACTAACATCATAACTAAAATAATTGCTTTTGGTATATTTTTTTCTGGATTTTCCATATCACCAGCTGCAGTAGGCAGAGATTCAAAACCTGTATATGCATAGAATAAAATTATTGCTGCTTCCATAAATGATCCTGTGTATGTTGATCCCTCTGGAATAATTGTGAATGGTGTAAAGTTCGCACCGTTTACAAAGAAAATTCCTAATGCTATAAATAATATTAAAGGAAGCAACTTACCTATAGTTACAACATTATTTACAATTTTAGTAGCATTAACACCCATTATATTCATTATCGCTAATGCAATAAGCATTGCTGATGTAACTATCCCTTTTCCAATTCCTGCTGCTGCAAAAGGTAATACTCTTCCAACTGCATCAGCAAAGAATGTTGCCATCGCACCCCAAGCTATTATACATAATACATATTTCATAAATCCAACTTCAAAACCAATAAAATCACCAAAGGCTTCTTTAGCGTATATGTATGGTCCTCCGTTAACTTTAAACCAACTTCCTGCTTCTGCAAAACATAATGCAATTAAAACCGATAAAATCATACAAAATATAATAACTAAAATACTGGCTGGACCCATAAGCTTGTACGCTTTTCCTGGTAATCCGAAGATACCAGACCCTATGATTGAGTTGATACCCAATAGAACAATACTAAATAAACCTAATTTACTTTTGTTCCCCATATAAATCTTCCTCCCTAAAACTATTTTGTTTTTCTTGCTTCTTCAATTAATCTATTGAAGATATTTAACATTTCAGGATAGTCCTTTGTCATCATCTCTGGATGCCATTGAACTCCCAAAACAAAATGTTCCCCTTGTTTTTCAATAGCTTCTACTACTCCATCTTTAGCTTTAGCAACCACTTTATACCCTTTTGGTACATCCTTAACTCCAAGATGGTGGAAGCTATTAGTCATTACAGTTTTCCCTAAAATCTCACATAGCTTACTATCACTCTCTACTTCTACTGTATGAGTAGCTACATTTGAAAGATGTGCTTGATTATGCTTTATATAACATCCCTCAATGAAAGATAAATCTTGATATAAACTACCTCCATTTGCAACTGCTATAATATGTTCACCTCTGCAAATACCTAAAACTGGCATCTCCATCTCATTCGCAATTTTCATTAGAGTACTATCAAACTTATCTCTTATTGGAAGAATTCCACCTAATTTACTTGAAGGTTCTTCTCCCCACTCAAGAGGGTTAACATCATGTCCTCCTGACAGAATTAAAGCATCAACATTTTTTAACTGCTCTCTTATAACTTCTTCATCATGTACAACAGGAATAATATATGGAATACCACCAGCCATAACTACAGATTGCACATAGTCATCATTTACATATGCTCTCTTATATCCTGGAAACATTCCTCCTTCATCAATAATATAACTTCCTGAAATACCAACTACGATTTTGTCTTTAACCATATAGGTTGCCTCCCACAATCAATCTTCTTTACGTATATACAATAAAAGCAATAACCATGCCAACTTTTTAAGAAAATTCATTTTTTATTAAAAAGTTTAGAATTTAATTAATTCTTTTTTAATTTTTATTAACAAATTTATCATTAGTTCATTTTTCATATTATTCAAAACAAACAATAAAAAAAGTGCATTATACAGCACTTTTCTACATTTTTTTATTTAATTTTGTTAATATCTTATCAATCCTATTTATACTTATACTTATCCTAGAATTTTTAATCGACAACATCTTTTAAATTTCATCATATTCTAAATTTATTAAATAATTAATAATATACGTATATCTTTTTTTGCAATTTATCTGTTTTATAGGATAAATAGTATTTCTTTTTTCCTATTTACTTTCCTGTTTGCTTCAAACTATAATATAATACTCCTTATTGGATGTACTCTAAGAACCCTACTCCTTTTTCAGATATCTTGCTTCCTCCCCTTCCTACAGAAGAACTTATTAAATCTAGATTATCCAAGAGGTTTAAAACCTTTTTCATTTCTCCCTCAGAACAAAATATATCCATTTCATTAAGTAGCCTGATTAAACTATTCCTCCCCATCCCTTTTCCACTTTTTATGTTCTCATTCAGGATTTTCAATACACATATAGCATTATCATAACAATTCTTATTATTTAACACCTGAATCTCATCTTTAAAACTATTATCGCACTTAATTCTAATATATTCTGGAAGATCATTTAATGCAACATACTCCCCCTCACAAAGAGTATCTATATATAAAGCTACATTTTTTAATTCTCTTATGTTACCATTCCAATTATAATTCTGCAAAATTTCTTCCACACATGACCCAATCTCAAGATTTCTTTTCATAAAATGCTTCAATAATAAAATTATATCCTCTTTCCGCTCTCTAAGAGAAGGTATTCTTATAGGAAGAACATTGAGCCTATAATATAAATCATCTCTAAATTTCCCTTCAGATATTAGCTCAGCAAGACATTTATTTGTAGCAGCTACCACTCTTACATCTATATCTATAACACTCTCTCCACCTATTCTCATAACTTGTCTTTCTTGTAACACTCTTAAAATCTTTGTTTGAAGATGAAGAGGCATGTCTCCTATTTCATCAAGAAATATAGTTCCATGATTTGCTTGTTCAAACAATCCTCTCTTTCCTTCCTTATTTGCCCCAGTAAACGCGCCACTTTCATAACCAAACAGTTCACTTTCAAGTAAGTTTTCAGGCATAGCAGCACAGTTTATAGCTATAAATGGTTGTTTTTTTCTATCTGATGCATTATGAATTGATTGAGCCAATAATTCCTTTCCAGTTCCACTTTCTCCTGTAATTAATACTGTTAATTCTGTTTTCGCAATCTTCTTTGAAAAGGATTTACACTTAATCATTCTATCTGAAGATGTAATTATATCCTCTAGTTCATACCTTGCTATTTGTCCTTTTTGCCTTAATTTTTTGCTTAGATTTTGCTCTAATTGCCTAATATAGGTTATCTCCTGTATATTAATATATGCACCATTTTTCTTACCTAAATAATTTAATGTTTTCTTATTTATATTAAGATGTTTTGATTGAATATTAACTACTTCATCAACTACATTCTCTTCATTTAATAAAAAAGCGAGCTTATCTTTGAAAATATCATCAATGTTAGTATCCTTAACTTGAGTTTTATCAAGCTCCATAATTTCTAGAAATTTTTTATTATATGTTGTAATTTTCCCTTCTGGAGAACTAAGTAATATTCCATCTTTTGATAAATTTATCAGAGTGTCCATGTGTTCATTTCTAATAACTAACTCTTTTTGCTTTTGATCTATACCAGAATGTATATTTATAAGTTCATCAGAATATTTAATGATTCTGTCAATAATATCCTTATCCTTTATTTCAAGATGAGATACTATTTTATAAAATGTAGATATATCAATTATTCTATTTCCTAAATCAATAGTTTTATCAATGTATTGTGGGACAAAAGTACCCTCACCAGGCGTTATCGCTATTTTGATATTTTCATAATTATTTTTGAAATCATATGGAATAAGATTTAAATGATTAATTCCAATTTCATAAAGAAGTGATACCGTTTGTAGTGTTGTTTCATAATTATCATTAACAACCAAAATATCCATATTATCTGGTATTGCAAAAACCTTATAAACTTCTTTTGCCTTTATAGTTCTATCTATTACTATTATTCGTTTACTGTCATCTACGAAATTTTTAGCCTTTAGTATTCTATCCTTTATCATGACAAGCACTACATTTTCTTTTAATCTATCCCCTTCTTTTAGCTTATTAAAATGATATAGATTAATCTCTGCATAACCTTCAAATATTTCATATAAATTGTTTTTCAAAAAGGTATCAAGTTTATTTCTGCCATCTGTTACTACAGCAATACTTTTCACTTTTGTTCCCCCCCACAACTTAGTTTCTATCTTTATTATAGCAAAAAAAACATAGCCTAGGTGGCTATGTTTTTCTGTATCTTAATTCTCAAAATTTATATTATTCAACCTTAAATAATTCAATCAATCCATTAAGATTATCTGAAAGCGATTTTAGCATTTCACTTTGAGCACCTATCTCCTCAAATGTCGCTGCTTGATTTTCTATTCTATTATTTATTTCATCTGAAGACACAGCTGTTTCTTGTGTTGATTGCGAGAAGTCACTTATTCCTTTAGCAATCTCTTCAATTATATTAGACTGGTTTTGAGATAATGATGAAATATTATTAATTTTATTTACTATCCCTTCAATAAGAACAATAATATTTTTGAATTCTGTATTAGTTTCAGTTGCTTTATCAACACAATTATCAACTATGTCCTGTTCTTCTTGAATTTTTAAATATGCCTCTTCACTCTTAACATTTATTTCTGAAACAATTTCAGTTATACTATTAGCAGAGTCTTTACTTTCTTCTGCTAATTTTCTTATTTCTTCAGCAACAACAGCAAATCCTCTTCCCTGTTCTCCAGCTCTTGCTGCTTCAATAGCTGCATTAAGTGCGAGTAGATTTGTCTGATCCGATATATCCGTAATCATATTAGTTATGTTGTGTATTCTTGATGATAATTCATTAAATTCTTTCATTATATCAAATATTTCTTTTGAAGATGATTTAACAGAGTTTATACTATTATGAACTTCATTTAATTTTTCAACACCATAGTTAACCGAAGTCATCATACTCTTACTATTATCATCTATTTCTGTTGCCTCATTTGAAACAATATGTGCTCCATTAGATATTTCTTCTATACTAGCACTTATTTCCTCTGCAAGACTTGAATTATTCTGAACAGAATCAGAAACAACATCCATCTTCATTGAAATATCTTGCACATTATCATTAGCACTCTCAATAGCATAATTAATTTCTGTTACTGAACTACTTAAGTTATCAGATTGTTCTTTTACCTTTATAATTAACTCTTTAATTTTATCTACAAACTTATTAAACCCACCAGCCATTTCATTTAACTCGTCTCTTGATTTAACAACTAGTTTCTTAGTTAAATCTCCTTCTCCTTCTGCAATGTCCTTTAGGAGTGTATTAACATTTTTTATTGGTTTTGATATGATACCCGATAACACAAGGGCACATATTATTGAAATTATTAAACTAATAATAACCATTACAAAAAGAGTTGCTTTTATTTGGAATTCAGTATCTTTTATCAACTTATCTATGTCGTCCTTAAGAACCTTAGCATCTAAGATTATTCCATTAATAGTTTTAGAATTAATATCAATCAATCCATCATCTGCATCTGTCCCTAGTTTAATGTTCTCATTTGCTATGTTACTAAAAATTTTCTTGTATTCGTCAAGTTCCTTGTTTAACTTGTCCTTATTTTGAAGTTGACTGTTATCTATTGCTTCTTTCATTTTAATAAAATTAGCATCAAATTGATCACTATATTTCACACTTTTTCTCAATAAGAAATCTTTTTCACTACGTCTTAATTCTAATAAAGCTATAACTATCTTATCATCATTACTTACCTTAACAATTTCTTCGATATTATGAATATACTCTCTCATATCTCCAGTGTATCCATAATCCTCAATACCTATATTTTTAATGCAATCTACAATATTTTGAAACCCATTATTATACTCTATTAATTGTTTCTTAATACTCTCAAAGTATGATATATCAAAATCTTCATCTAAGTCACTTATATTCTTTTCTAATTGCTCTAACTCTCCAATAAGCTTATTATACTCTTCATTAAATTGTTTTTGAAAAACAGTTTCTCCTGAATAAAGTTCTTTATCATATTTACCATGAATAAAAAAATCTCTTTCTAATTTTTCAAGATTATTTATAGTTATTTCTATATCTTTACTAATTGAAAACGTTGGAATTATCTTATCATAAACTTGGCTATACCCACTTAAACTAATCCCTACTATAGATAGAGATATAACTATCATTGCTAAAAAAGCACTTAATAGCTTAACTCTTATTGAAATTCGTCTGTTCATAAACCATCCTCCTGGCATCATATGTATTTATATTTATATTTATATTTATATTTATATTTATATTTATCATTATATCTTAATTTTAATTCTTTTTCATCATAAAATTACATTCTCTTGGTAAATTCGCTTTTTTATTATCTTATTAAATAAATCTTATTATTTTTGTCATGTTTTGTCTTTTTGTCATAAGACTTCTTTTTAATCTTATTTTTCAAAAACAAAAGCGTAAATTATTCCAAAGAATAATTTACGCTTTTAATTTAATGTATTTACTTACCACAGCATTTTTTGTACTTTTTACCTGAACCACATGTGCAAGGATCATTTCTACCTATTTTTGCTTCTTTAACTACGATTTTAGATTGTTTATATTCTTTATTGATTTCTTTTCTTTTTTCCTCAGTGAATATTTTATCCCACTCAGGTAACCCATATAAGTAATCTGCACTTGCGTCTAACATATTAAAATATAATTTTTCTAAATTAACTTCAAGCTTAACATCGCTATCAATAGTTAATTCCTCTAATTCAATTGAATTTTCTAAGCTATCATTGATTCCATCCATGATTCCAACAAAATGAATATTTGTTATTCCAAATTCCACAGCTAAATCTCTAACTTTTCCTTCAATTACTTTAGGCTCGCTTAAGAATTTTTTGTAGAATTGAATTTCTACTTTTCCATATTGATCCCAAAACGCTTGCTCTCCTTGTGTTTTAACAATATCAATTACTGAATCTGTCCATTGCTTATATATACTCATTTCTTTATCCCCTTTATATTTATTTCATTAATATATTATAAGTTAATTACTTTACTTATTTTATCTCTGTTTGTCATAATAAGATTTATATCGTGTCCTATTCGTATTCCTGCAGCCTCTAGTATAACTTCAACTGTCTTATAAGCTAAATCTGGATGATTATTAGTCTTACTTAAATGTCCAAGATAAATGTGTTTTTTATCACCATTAAAAATTTTCAAAATACCTTCTCCACAAGCTTCATTAGATATATGTCCAAAATCACTCAATATTCTTCTCTTAAGAACGTACGGATAAGGACCAAATTTCAGCATTTCTACATCATGATTACATTCTAAAAGAATTATTTCACAATCTTTGATTTTATTTTGAACATCCTCAGTTAATATCCCTAAGTCAGTGGCAATTCCTGTTTTTTTATTACCACTATGTATAATATATCCACAAGAATCCGCTGCATCATGTGAAGTTTTGAATGGTTCAACAAGAATATTACCTATCTCAACCGATTTAGTAATGGTCTTAATATTTTCATCCTTTATCTTTCCTATTTTGCCATACATGGCTTGCCATGTCAACTCATTAGCATATATTGGAATATTATATTTTCTAGATAACACTCCAACTCCTTTTATATGGTCACTATGTTCATGAGTAATGAATATTCCTTTTATATTGCTAGTATCTTCATCTATCTCACTCATAGCAATATCTATTTTCTTACCAGGTAATCCTACATCAATAAGAATTTTATCTTCTCCTTCACCAAAGAAGATACTATTTCCACTACTCCCACTATATAACGGACAAAATTTCATAAAAGTCACCTTTATTCAACATTAATTCTTTTTATTCTCGCACCTAAAGCACTTAATTTTTTCTCAATATCAGGGTATCCTCTATCCAAATGTTCGAGTCCACTGATATGAGTTGTTCCCTCAGCCATAAGTCCCGCTATTACCATTGCTGCTCCTGCTCTTAAATCTGAAGCCTCAACCTCTGCCCCAGTTAATCTATTAACACCATCAAAAACAGCAATTCTACCTTCAACTTTAACCTTTGCACCCATCTTCTCAAGCTCATCTAGATGTCTAAATCTTGATTCCCATATACTTTCATTAACTATACTTCTTCCCTCCGCCACTGTCAATAATACTGACATTGGTTGTTGAACATCTGTAGGGAATCCTGGGTATGGTAGTGTTTTAACATTAACAGCTTTAAGATTATTATTTGATTTAATAATAATTGAATCATCATCCTCTATTATTTCAACACCCATTTCAATAAGCTTAGCTGATATAGATTCTAAATGCTTAGGTATTACATTCTTTATTCTTACTTCATCTCCACAAGCTGCTGCTGCTATCATAAATGTTCCAGCCTCTATTTGATCTGGAATTACGCTGTAAGTACATCCGTGTAATTTTTCTACACCTTTTATTCTAATAACATCCGTACCAGCGCCTTTTACATCCGCTCCCATAGCATTTAAGAAGTTTGCCACATCAACAACATGTGGTTCCTTTGCAACATTTTCAAGTATTGTAGTACCTTCTGCTAAAACAGCACTCATCATAACATTAATCGTTGCTCCAACACTAATAACATCAAAGAAAATATTAGTTCCATGAAGTTTATCTGCTTTAACTTTAAGTGATCCATGACTAATTTCAACCTCTGTTCCAAGTGCTTCGAATCCCTTTATATGCTGATCAATTGGTCTAACTCCAATTGCACAACCACCAGGCAAATCAACACTACACTCCTTAAATCTGCTTAACATTGAACCAAGTAGGTAATATGATGCTCTCATCTTTCTTACTTCTTCAATATTCGCATATAAAGTTTTTATATTAGTACTATCTATAATTATAGTTGAGTCATTTCTTTCAATTTCACATCCTAAGCTTTCTAATATCTTAAGCATGCAATTAACATCTTTAATATTTGGCACATTCTCTATACAACATTTTCCTTCGCTAGCTAATATAGCTGCTGGCAAAATAGCGACTGCCGCATTCTTAGCACCGCTAATATCTACTTCACCATTTATTCTCTTTCCACCTTGTATAACGATTTTATTCATGTATATTCATCCTTACCCTATTGTAAAATTTACTTTCACTCTGCTCAAAAAGCTCGATTTAAATATAATTACAGCTCTCTGCGCCACTCAAGTATTTAACGATACGTTACTTATCTCATTCCCTCATTCGCATAACTATAAGTATTATATCAAATATTGAATAAAAATCATAGATTTATCCTTAATAAACAACATCTAAATAAGAATTATAGTATAGATTTTAAAAATTTTTAAGTATTTTTTATTGCTATTATATTAATTTATTGTATAAAATACAAAAACCCTCCAAAAGAGGGTTTTTAAAATAAAAAATATTGAAAATTATCTTCTTGTAAAACTAGCACAATCTGTGCATTCTGGAGACTCAGCACGTGGAGTGTGGCACTTAACTTGTATTCTTTCTAGATTGCAGCAATGTACGTCATTATTGTTATGTTTACACTCATTTACAGTACATCCTATGTTTCTATTTTCCATTTTAAATCCTCCTTTTATTCATTAAGCTTTATTGACCATCACTATTTTATTATGTCTCAATAATAAAATATTATTTGTTATCTTTTAAATTTTCTTTCTAATTAATTATTCCATTTAATAAAGTAATACTACAATTATAGTCAAATGTGATATAATAGTATAAATTCAACTAATTAAAATGTACTGGATTAATATCGTGGAGGAATTTATGAAATATCAATTAGTAGCTCTTTTCGAAAAGAGTAATCATTATAATTTAAAAGAAATTCAACGAAATGTTTGTAGAAAACTAAATTTATATAAACCTACATCTATAATACATGTACCAATATGTACAATTTTAGATATTGATATGGATATTATTGAACATGTTGTGTGTAAGGTATTATCTCCATATAAACATTTTAAAGTTAAAGTCAATAATTCCATGTCATTAACTAGTGATAATAGGGTATATATCCAAATAGATCAGAGCGGTTATATTTCCACTATACAAAGAAATATATTAGATACTTTATCTCTACATGGAATGAAATTAAGTACTAAAAATAATGATCTTATTATTCCTATTGCAAATGGAAATTACAATTTCAAAAAATTACTATCTAAAAATAACTGCTTATCTGTTATTAAAAACAAAGATTGTGACGATACTATAAGCTATGGTAAAATCGTTAAATTAGAACTTTGGAGAATTGGTGGGCCAAAGAAAGATAACGTTGTTATGAGTTTCCCTTTAAGAAACTTTTAATTGCACCAATATTTAGTGAGAGGAGTTGAAAGTCGTATCTAACGGCGTAAAAATTGAAATATTATTTAGTTGGAATTCTAGATTCAAAATCATATTCTCAAATCGAAGAAATTCAAAAGAAGATTAGCGTTAAATACGATTTATATGAAAAACTCCCTATACTACATATGACTCTGGAAGTTATTGAAAATCCTGATATTGATAAACTTATTTCTGCATTGAATGAAATATTATATGAAAAATCTCCTTTTATTATTGAAGTAAATGGGGCCATCTGCTTTGAACCACCATTTAAATCTGTTAATTTATTAGTTAATAAAGATTCAAATGTTATGGAATTTATTAAGCATATAAATGATCAGCTTAAACTGAAAGGATTTTCGGTACGCGATGATATAAATACTTGGGATCTTCATATATCCTTAGCAAACAATAATTTCTCAACTAGAAAATGGTCTCAAGCTGAATACGTATCAGCCTGCACTATCGTTAAGGCTCTCAATTTTAGTGGGTCATTAATTATTGAAAGTATAGAATTATGGCAGCCAATAAATGATGAAAATGAAATGGTAATGAAGAAATTTAATCTTAAGTAATTAAATTTCTATTGATTTTTAACCATTTTTATGATAAAACATATATTAATAAATAATACACTTTAAATACTATGATGAGAAGAGTAAATATAGGATGTAGTTACAGGCGTATGATTAGGTATTTATCTGAATATGCCTCAGCGAGTAAGGAATGGTGTGAGCCTTATACGATGCTTATATTGAAGAACATCTCTGAGTTTCTACCTGAACGCAATTATTTTGTTGTTAGTAGGCCTAGACGGAGCCAAACCGTTATTAATTGGACACAGTACTGCTACTATTAGGACTTTTTATTGATACATTCATATAGCACGCTGTGATAGAGTGGCCAGAAGGCAATTTGGGTGGTACCGCGGAAGTCAACTTTCGTCCCTTACTATAGGGATGGAAGTTTTTTTATTGTCTTTTTTTAGATCATTTAATGAAATAACACACTCATCCCTAAAAAATAATTTTTCTAAATCCTATATAAATTTAACACAAAATCGAAGGAGGTACATTTATGAAAACTACATTAATCAAATCTCTTTACAGAGAAACGGAAAAACACCTTAACACATCTGTTCAAATTACTGGATGGATTAGAACTTTAAGAAATTCTAAAGCTTTTGGGTTTATTGAAGTTAATGACGGAAGTTTCTTTAAGAATGTTCAAATAGTATTTGAGGATACATTACCAAACTTTAAGGAAATTTCTAAACTTCCTATATGTTCTTCTTTAAGTATTGTAGGTAAGGTAGTTGAAACTCCTGGTACAAAACAACCATTTGAGATTCATGCTGAATCTATTGAAGTTGTAGGGCTTTCAAATGCAGATTATCCTCTACAAAAGAAAAGACATTCACTTGAGTACTTAAGAACTATTGCTCACTTAAGACCTAGAAGTAATACTTTCTCTGCAGTCTTCAGAGTTCGTTCTTTAGTATCTCATGCTATACATCAATTCTTCTTTGAAAGAGGCTTTGTATATGTTCACACTCCAATCATAACAGGAAGCGACTGTGAGGGTGCTGGTGAAATGTTCAGAGTTACAACTCTACCTCTTAATGATTTACCAAAGACTGAAGATGGTACTGTTGATTGTTCACAAGATTTCTTTGGTAAAGAAACTAACCTAACTGTTAGTGGACAATTAAACGGTGAAATTTTTGCATTATCACACAGAAATATCTATACTTTTGGACCTACTTTCAGAGCAGAGAACTCAAACACAAGAATCCACGCTAACGAATTCTGGATGATTGAGCCTGAAATGGCATTCGCTGATCTTAAAGATGATATGGCAGTTGCTGAAGATCTAGTTAAATTCGTAATTAAATTTGTTATGGAGCACGCTCCTGAGGAAATGGATTTCTTCAACAGCTTTGTTGATAAAACTCTTAAAGAAAGATTAACTAACGTATTAGAGTCTGACTTCGGTGTTATAACTTATACAGAGGCTGTTGAAAAACTAAAAAACAGTGGTGTTGATTTTGAATTCCCAGTTGAGTGGGGATGTGACCTTCAAACTGAGCACGAAAAATACCTGTCTGGAGAAGTATTTGGAAGACCTGTATTTATTACTGATTATCCAAAAGATATCAAGGCATTCTATATGAGAATGAACGATGACAACAAAACTGTTGCTGCTATGGACCTACTTGTTCCTGGTGTTGGAGAGCTTGTTGGTGGAAGTCAAAGAGAAGAAAGACTTGATATGCTTGAGAAGAGATTAGAAGAAATGAACCTTAGCAAGGAAGACTACTGGTGGTACTTAGAACTTAGAAAGTATGGTGGAACTGTACACTCTGGATTCGGTATCGGATTTGAAAGACTTCTAATGTTCATCACTGGTATGGAAAATATCAGAGACGTAATCCCATTCCCAAGAACTCCAAAGAACGCTGAATTTTAATAGTTTTAATAAACAAAAGAGTATCAATCACTAACAAAAGTGCTTGATACTCTTTTGTTATGCATCAATTGATTTCTTTATTTAGTACATTAAATCAAACAAGAATTAATTTGCACTAACTGCTATAATTATAAAATATATAACATTTTATAAATTTGCATTAATTTTACATTTAGTATATTATAAAAATACATGAAAAAATATTTTTATAGGGGGCTAAAATTTGAAAAAGACTTTAAAATTACTAACTTGGAGTAGTATTGCATTAGTCGTATTAACACTTATTAATATCGCGTGCAAAATTGACAATATAATTAGAATACTTGAATATGACATACTAACCAATTGGAATTGGGTAAATTTCATTTCAATAGTATTAAGTCTTAGTATCGTTATTTTATTTATCATTATTTCAAAATTCATAAAAGGTATGGATAATGAAACTGATGTAAAATTTATCCAAAAGAAATACGAAAAACTAATTAACTATTTCTGTATTTATGTAATTATAAATGCAGTTTCACTATTTATATCTATAATTCCTTTTATATTTAGACTTATAAAAGGAAATTTGTTTTAGAGTAAAAAACACTAACAAATTTATGTTAGTGTTTTTTTAATTAAAATACAGATAAATATCTCAGTATAAGTCTTCATGCAAAAGCTATATCATATTTTTATAAAATTAACTACAATTCAATGTATTCCTATTATCCTAGTTTATAATGTTATATTTTAAAGGAACAGTTCTCAACTATGTTTTTATCCCTTTATTTTCTCTAAAATCACGAACCCACGCCCACTACTGAACATATTATAAAACGAAGAACTGTAAAGTGATGCACTCTAAGAAAACAACGCAAGGAGTTGAGAATATGAGTATTATAAGAGTTCCTCTAGACGTACCTACTATTAATGATGCTGTTTTTCTATCAGAGGCTGGGGACACTATAATTGTATGTCCAGGTATATATAGAGAATCGGTTACAATTCCAGATGATAAACCTAAACTTAGAATCAAAGGCACCCCTAATGCTAAACCTATCTTAGAAGGGGTTTGCTATGAAGGAGGAGAAGCTGGATTCGATGTAGAAGCAAATGGTGTATATATTTCGAACTTCATTATTAAAGGAGGATATGCTTACGGAATCAAAATAAGCGGCAGAGATTGTACTATTGACAATTGTGAAATACGCAATTGTTTGTCTGGTATACTAGTCACTGAAGAATCCGAGGGCGGACACTTATTCAACTGTGTAAAATGCTGCAATAATGAAAGAAATGGTATGACCATTAATGGTGATAACTCATGCATTATAGAATGTACCTGTGAAAAAAATGGTAATAACGGTTTAACAATCTCAGGGGGAAACACTTTAGTCCTTAACTGTAATATGTCCTTTAATCTAAATAATGGAATCGAGATAGAAAAAGATTGCGGCCAATGCATATTTAACTTAATAATCGGATGTACTATCAAATGTAATGTAAATAATGGTATCAAATCTAAACTTGGTAGAACGTTCATTTTAAACAACTGTATTACTAGAAATCGTGATGACGGGATAGATATACGAGATACTAATTTGAACTCAGTTGTTAAAAATAAAATTGAATATAATTGTGGTGACGGTATTGATATTGACGATGGTATGCTAAATAGAGTTATATTTAATAAGGTTATATGTAACGTTGGAAATGGTGTTGCTATAGGTGACGATGGAACCGAGAACTTTGTTGATGATAATGTATTCATAACCAACAACAAAGCTGGTGTCCTTCTATTAAGAGAATCTACAGATAATGCAGTTAGAGATAATTTCTTTGAATGTAACGACCCTAACATTAGTGCTTACCCACCAGCAGATGAAAATAACGTCTTTGATGGAAACGTAAAAGTTAACAATTGTTGTTAACTTAAAAGTCCTTAGGTATATCCTAAGGACTTAATTTATGCAAATATAAATTCCTCCAATATTATTAATTAATTTATCTTTTTAAGGAAAAACTATTCTTGGGAGATGATTATATGAAATATTTAATTGCAGCTATTGCAGGCTTATGTATGACCTTTCAGGGAGTATTCAACACAAGGCTAAGTGAAAAAATGGGTTTATGGGAAACAAATGTTTTTGTGCAAGGAACAGCTCTAATATTTACTTTTATCATGATGCTAATATTAGGTGATGGTAGCTTCAAAGATATAACAAATGCGAAAAAACTTTATTTAACAGGAGGAATATTTGGGACCATAATAATTCTTACTGTTATGATTAGTATAGAAGCATTGAATCCTACAGTTGCCATTGGAGTTATTCTTATAAGTCAATTAACCTCAGCTGGTATTATAGATGCATTTGGTTGGTTTGGAACTGAAGTAGTCCCATTCACAATCTATAAATACATTGGAGTAGGCTTGATGATTTCAGGAATAGTGCTCTTTAACTTTATAAAATGATTAAATGACAAATCTCCTATTGCAAATAAGTCTATTTAATATAATAATAGACTTATAAAGCAATGGGAGGAAATTGTCGATGGATTTTAAACAGATAGAAGCTTTTGTAAGCGTTGCAAAACATAAAAGCTTTTCAAAAGCAGCTGATCATATATTTATTTCGCAACCTACAATAAGTTCACATATATCTGCTCTAGAAAAAGAATTAAAGATTCAACTATTTGATAGAACATCAAAAGTAGTTCATCTTACTCCAGCTGGAGAATCTCTTTTAGATTACGCAACTGATATGATAAACTTACGTAATAATGCAATTACTAATGTAAGTAATTTTAATAACAATATTAGGGGGACCCTTAATCTTTCAGCAAGTACAACCCCATTTAATTCAATAGTTCCAAAGCTCCTACATAACTTTCATGATAAGTTTCCTGAGGTTAAGTTTTCACTTAAAGAGCAAGGTTCTGGTAATATAATTAAAGACATAATAAATCTAAACTGCGAAATTGGTATAGTTGGAACAAATTTTACAAATGATAAAATATTAAGTCATAAACTTATTGATGATGAGCTTGTTGTTGTTCATAATGGAGATTTTGATATACCAGAGCAAGTTAAAGTTCAGGATATCATATGTTATGATTTTTTGATGCGCGAAAAAAATTCTGCTACAAGAAGAACCTTTGAAAGCGCATTAATAAATAGTGATTTAAAATCAAATAGGCTTAATGTTATATGTGAAATTGATAATATCAATGCTTTACTACAATTAGTAAAAGAAGGTTTAGGTATTACCATTGTTTCTAAACAACTCATAATAAATAGTTTCAATAATTACGGATTAAAGGTTTCAAATATTATAGATTTAGATTTGAAACGTTGCCTATATCTAGTTATAAATAGAAATAGAACCCTTACCCCAGTTGCAAAAACCTTTATATCCATGTGCGTGGATGAGTTTGAATTAGAAATTTGATTAAAAGCCCATGTAAAATACATGGGTTTTTCTCATTAATATAATTAAATGCGATAGCATTGTGTGATTTTTATAATAACTTGATCTCAATATATTATTTTGAGGAACTAAATCTTCAATATTTACATATTCGTATTTTGTTTGAACCGAAGTTACTTTGTTTATCATTTCATTCTCATCGCTAAAACTTATCAGAATTCACCTGCATAACAAGTGATATTCTATATACAAAAAGGACTATCTCGTCATAAAAATCACTTTCTATGATAAGATAATCCTTTAATTAGTGTTTACTTATTATCCATTTCCAGTTCTTTTCCCTTTGGTTTCATAGCCCTTCTTATGTGACTTGTCCATCCACATGATGAGCACCAATTTTCAGACGCTGAATCAACTGAACTTTGTGAATAAAGTGGCTTTATAACTTTCATATATTTTCCCCCTTCCTTTTTCAAACAAATATGCTATTGTTTAAGTAAATGTTTGAAAAAAATTATATTTAAATTGATTTCTAAATGGATTTTTCATATCAATCTCAGACTATTAATATATAATACTATAAGAGAATTAAAGAAAATCAAAATCCTTTTAAAATCAAATTCAAAGCAATTTTCATCATATATTCAATATTATTATTTAGGTTACTATTTTCTCATCATTTAAATATAAAAGACTGTCAGGATTGCACTCGTAACACTTATAATATAATTTCAATGCTGATAGAAACGCTTCCCTTCCAATTTCACAATATAAATTTTTTTCTTTTAAATCAAATACGCCTTGTTTGAAAGAGCTTGCATAACATTCATCACATACTTTAGCTATCCAACATTTTGAACATTCATTTATAGATAATTCACTATATTCATCAACGTAAACTTTTTTTATTTTATCTATATTAATTTCATCAAGAATATTACCACTTGGATGTTCTCCTAATATTCTTTCGCATATGCGAATTTCACCTTTTGGTGATATATATAAACGGTGTTTTCCTGGAATACAACAACCATTTAAAGGGAAAGAAAAATCAGCCTTATCAGTAATGCGTCTTTTATGAACCTTTAAAAGACCACTATTGAGAATCTCTGATGCAAATGATTTTGTATTCTGATTATTTTTAATACTGTCAAAAAACATATCTTGACTCCAATCAAGTAATGAACTATCATTATAATTTTCTAGTTGATAATTAGTGTAATATTCTTTAGGTAAACTCCCATTGGCTGGATAAGTTATAAGCTTTTCCACTGATTCAGGTAACCATTCAAGATTGTCGAAAAACTTTTTTATTTCATTCAATTTATTTTCTGAGTAAGGTGGTGTATAAACCATACTTAACAAAATTCTATTTTTATGTAAATCTCCAAAAGCATTCACCAAATTTTTTAAGCCTTCTAATGCACGATCAAAACTGCCATTACCTTTAATATCTTTTCTAAAGGCATCGTTTATTTGTTTAGGACCATCTAAACTTCCTACAATAAAGAAATTATCAACAGAACATAAATATTCAGCTATTTCTGGTGTGATTAATGTTAGATTAGTTGTCATGGTAAACTTAATTTTTTTAGACTTAATAACTTTTTTAGAATATTCCACGCATTTTTTTATTAAATCGTACATTAAAAGAGGTTCACCACCATAAAAAGATATAACGACTTCATTTGCATTACTATGTGCAACTAAATAGTCTATTGAAGTATATGCTACTTCCTGAGACATATCTTCAGTCCCATGATTTCTTGTAAATAAATATTCATCACCAAAAGTACAATATCGGCATCTTAAATTACATCTTTCTGTAACTTCAAGTATAAGTTGTTCTAAACCAGAGTTAATTTCCTTTTTTAAACAATTAAAGTGCTCTGGCGCTTTAAACTTTCGTTCAAGTTTAACATTTAATAGGTCTTCTTCTTTTATACAATTATAAATATCTTGAATTTCATTGTATAAAGTATTTTCATCTATATTACATTCTAAATCTTTTACACTTTCTTTTATGTTATCACGTGACAGAATTTTTTCTAAAATTTTAAATTGAATATCACTACATTGTACTACTTTTCCCGTACCAGTATCATAAAGATAACCCAAATTATCTGTTCTAAACAGTTTAGCTAAAGGTTTATTTTCTTGTAAATATTCAAAATAATCCGAAATTTCATCTTTTTTTAATATCATATGACCCAACTCCTATTTTAATGATATAATTACATTATAAACTTAATTTGTAATATTTACAATAGATATTATAAATTTTATAAATATTGTAAAACATTCAAAGCAATGTAAAGCATTGCATGAAAAACCGAATTCAAAAATCGCATCTAAATTTGCCGATAGGCAAGTGCGTAGTTGATAATGTAGCAGATGTTGAACGCACATCACCCTTAACTGCATGACAAAATAATGCTCTGGGAAATTGCCGACGACAATGAAACGCAAGAATAGATAGTAAGCAATCCATAAACACAATCCGTGGTGAGCTCCATCATTTGTTCCATAACCACAGGTAATGCGGATTCAATTATAACAGAAAATAGGGGGTCATTGTTTTTTTATACAAAAAACTCTGTAACCCTTGATATATAAGTATTTAAATAATCAAATAGGGGTGTAAAACTTTACACTACCACATTCAAAGAGGGGGAAACTTTATGAAAATCATTTTTATTAGTAAAAAATTTTTGATTAAATACAAAAAATATGCTTTTCAATATTTACTATTAATATTAATATCTTGGTTGGTTTCAATGGTAATTCCTTATTTTACCGGAAAATATATTGACTTATTGGTCAATATTAAAAATAAATCAGATATCTATTTTTATACCAAGGTGATTCTAATATTAGGTATAATAAGTTGTTTTTCATCCTATTTTAAAAATATTGTTTATCAAAAATTAGAGAGTAACGCAGTTAATAGTATGAATCTATATTTAATAGAACATATAAAAAGATTACCATTATCCTTTTTTAGGAACACAAACTCTGTATACATAATTGAAAGGATAAGGACAGATACTAAAGAACTTATTAATTTTAATATTAATCAAATTATCATTTTAATAATTAATATATTTACATGTATAATATCTTTTAGAATAATGTTTAGTTTGAATTTGAAAATAGGAGCTGTATTTTTAGCTGTAATGCCTATATATATAGGCATTTATAGTATTTTTAAAAACAAACTATATTCTGCCAGAAAAAATTATATAGAAACGTATAATTCTTTCATCTCAAGCATGAACCAACAAATCGATAATGTATTATATATAAAATTAAATTCTTTATATAATTTTATGCATAAAAAAATCAAAACTAGATTTGAAGAATTTTTTACCTACATAATGAAACTAACTAAAATTGATTCTTTATATGGAAATATTAATAATTCTGTTGACAGTGTAGCAAATGTAATTTTATTTTTGTATGGTGGATTAGAAATATATAAAGGCAACTTAACGGTTGGAGAGTTCACAATAATTAATTTATATTTCAACATGGCATTTGAATCTATTCAATACTTTGTTACCTTCGGAGGCGTATATCAAAGAACCTTAGTTTCTTATAATAGAATAAATGAAATATTACAAACCCCAAAGGAAAATAATGGTTTTAAAGTTTTAAAAAATGCTAGTACTATTAAATTAGAAAATGTGAACTTTTCTTATACTGAGAGCCAGCATATTCTAACTAATTTTAATTATTCTTTTAAAAGGGGTACTATATACTGTGTTAAAGGATTTAATGGTAGTGGTAAAAGTACATTAATTAAGGTACTTTTAGGGATTGAGCAAAAGTATACAGGGAAAATTTTCATCGAAGATGTGCAGCTTGAAGATTTGAATATGTATGAACTTAGACGTAATTTAATTGGTATAACAGAGCAAGAACCAATTTTACTAAATGATACATTGAAAAATAATTTAATATTAAATAATAGCAAAGCTATAGACAATGAGAAAATAATTGACTATTGTAAAAAACTATGCTTAACTACTTTGATAGAATCATTACCAAATGGATTAGATACTATTATTGATGAGAATAACTTCAATATTTCAGGAGGTGAAAAACAGAAAATATCTATTATAAAAGCCTTATTAAAAAATCCTGATATAATAATATTAGACGAGCCTTCATCTGCTTTGGATGAAAACAGTATAGAGCAATTAAAAAATATTTTACGGGAGTTAAAGGAAAATAAAATTATAATAATTGTAAGTCATGATGATAAAATATTGAATTTTGTTGATGAAGTAATTAATATACATGAGCAAGTAGATCAAAAAACTAACATCGAAACACAAAAAAAGACTCTTCTATTTGAGAAATCCTAAAGAATAGGTACAACGCACCTTCGATTGTTAAAAACGCACACTAAATAAAATATGCCCTATAGAGTAGACGCTAAAAAAAGTCTACTCTATAGGGTGTGAATTGATTAAAGCTGCTAGCAAAACTCCTTAATGTGAATGATTTTCCGGTTCCAGGCAATCCGGTGAATAAACCAAATCCTTTATTGTTATATTTTAGCTCAACAAATTCATTAAATAGAGTATTTAACTCTTCTATTGAATCAATCTTATTCCAATCCAAAAGATTCATCCAATAACATTGTTAGGTAGATTTTATTCTTTTTACCATATATGTTTAAGTAAGGACCAACTGAAACATCTGGTTGCCAGCAAATATTAGTGTATTGCATTTCAAAAGATCTTCTTTATTTAGGATGTATATCTCGAAACTTAAATGAGTTTTTAGCAATGAATCTACTTACAGTTGCCAAAGATAAAGTATCAACACTAGCATATTCTTTAATACCAACCCCAGGAATATCATATTTTTGAGCACATATGCGCTTCAAATAAGCTTTAATACTATCATCTTCAAAAATACCATTCAAAATAGGGGCTATTAAAGAAAATAATTGTCCCAAAGTACTTGACTCATTCATTTTTTTCATTTTTTTTATCCCAAATCACTTATTATTTCATATAATAAATAGTGAAGCAATTAAAAAGGTGATAAGATGTTTTTAATCCATAAAAAAATCCATAAGGATCTAGTTCCTTTATTAGAAAATAACTCTTTAAATAGTTATAGAGTTTTAATAAAATATAGTAATTTCCAAGATGAAATAGTAAAAAAAATTATAAGCTCTAAAGGGACAGTTCTCAATATTAATGATTCTATAAACTGTATTTCGGCTATTGTTAAAAAACATACTCTTTACACCCTTATAGAATATCCCTATATAAAACAAATTTTTCCTGACGCAATGATTACTCTCAACATGAATACCTCTTATTCAAAAGGGTTAAACATAAATTTAAATTCTAGTGTGAAATTAACAGGTAAAAACACTACCATAGGTGTTTTAAGTAGTGGAGTTTATCCACATGTTGATCTTCTCAAACCTCACAAGAAGGTTATTCAATTTCTTGATTTAGTAAATGGACATAAGTACCCCTATGATGATTTTGGACATGGTACTGCAATATGTGGTTTAATCTCAAGCAGTCAATTATCCAATAAAAAAAGTGTAAAAGGAATATCTCCTGATAGTCATTTATACGTTGTTAAAGCCTTCAATTCTATAGGTAAGGCCTACATTTCCACTATACTTTTTGGGATTCATATGCTTATTAATGAAAAAAACAAATATAATATAAACGTAATATGTTTACCATTTGAACTTAACACATACGATTCTAATATCATCTATCTCTTTGATAAGTTGTTTGAAAAAGCAAGAAATGAAAATATTGTTGTGGTTGTACCCTCTACCAGTAATGGCATTGAGTATTCTTCCGTATGCGGATTTGCTCTATCTACCAATTGTATAACAATAGGTGGTTTATACAAAGATAACACCCCTTATGAAATGACCTCTAAATGTACTAATAAGAAACTTAAAAAACCTGATTTTTGGTTCCCATGCGTTGGATTGAACTGTTTAAATAGTGATATAAACTATATTTCTGAACGCAACGGTCGCAAGCTATATCCAATTAAATTAGATAGCCTAAACATAACTGTAACTTCTCTTTCCTTAGCAAGCGCACTTGTTGCATCATTGATTTCATTAGCTTTTGATTATAATAAAGACTTTAAGTGGGATGATATTTATTCAATCTTAAAATACTCATCCACTCCTAAAGATGGTCCAAAACCAGATATCCCTATTATTAATATACCTGAGTTTTTTGCTTTTACATCTAAGGAACGTTCAAAAAATTAGTTACAAGAACTTTTGTAGTTCCTGCTAATAATCAATAAAATAAATTATTATGGACGCACGCTTATAGAGAATCCATAGTTAAACTTTATTTATACATGCTCAAAATCGCATCGCTTCAATGAGTTTTGAGTATGTATAAATTTAGTTTTAACTTGGAATCTCTATAGAAAGATAATTAATATTTATTTTTCTAAGCGTGCTTTATCTTTTCTTACTACATAGATATGTACACAACCTTTCCTATGTTATTTTCAAACTTTGGTTGAATAAATTCAATTTTCTAGTTATTGTTATTAAAAGAATATATAGTTATACTGTAGTTGACCGGTCATTCTAGAGAATCCATATTGAAACTTAATTTATAATTGTATCAAACTCACTAAGGTTCAACGTGTTTTGTACATGTATAAATTGATAGTTGAACTGGAATCTCCATAAATAAAAAAACTAGAATAACTACAAGGGGCGAGTGAAAATGGATTTAGGGAAAAAAATTAAACAATTACGATTGAATAAAGGTATAACTCAAGAAAAATTAGCTGATTATTTAAATGTAAGCTTTCAAGCAGTATCTAAATGGGAACAGGGTCAAACTTCCCCTGATATTTCATTGCTACCTGAAATCTCTACGTTTTTCGGTGTTTCTATAGATGATTTATTTACACTTAGCGATGATGCACATATTGAACGAATTGAAAATATGCTGCTAAACCAAAAGGATCTTAATTTACAAGATGAATTATATGCTAAGAATTACTTAATAAGTTTACTTGATAACTCTGAGAAAAAAGGTAAAGCATATTCTTTATTAGCACAATTATATAATCATGGTGCACAAAGCTATCATGATCAAGGTATAGAATATGCTAAAAAAGCTCTTCAAATTGACCCTGATTTTAAGGGCAATCATGTATCCCTTGTTGAAGCTAGTAGGGGTATATTTACGGATTGGAATTATAATAATCATAATAATCTATGTAATTATTATATAGATTTTTGTGACAAACATCCTGATCTTAGAAAAGGTTATATGTACTTAATGGATCATCTTATTTCTGATGGTAGATTGGTTGAAGCAAAAGAATATGTTATTAAAATGAAAGAGATTGAAGATGACTTCAGAGTTATTTGGTATGAAGGTAGAATAGAAAAAAAAGCTGGAAATCATAAAAAAGCCTTTGAGATCTTTGATAAAATGGTTGATTCAGATCCTACAAACTGGATGGTCTGGGCAACACGAGGAGATGAATATGCATGTACTTGCAATTATGATAAGGCAATTGCAGACTATGAAAAATCTATTGAACTTCAACCAAAACCTAGATATTATGATTCTTATGAATGTATGGCTCATATTTATAAAATCACCGGTAATTATGAAAAAGCTATAAATATGTATAAAGGTGCCATCACTTTATTAAGAGAAGAATGGTCAATAACCTTTGGTGAATCAGTTGACAAACTGAAAAGAGAAATTAAACATTTAGAAGAACTAATGGTGTAACACCTATTCAGTTCACAAAAACCACCTTACCTTAGTAAGGTGGTTCATGTAATCCCTATTTATTTAATAATTCTCTTCTCAATCTATCCAAAATCATCTTAGTGCTTCTATCTCTAACTTTCAATCTATCCCCTTTTAACCTTATCTCCTGTGAAAACACATTTCCTCTATAATAGAATCCTAGATAAACCAATCCAACAGGTTTTTCCGCTGTTCCACCGCCTGGGCCTGCAACCCCTGTAGTAGATAATCCAACATCACAATTAGATGTTTCTGCTATACCTTTCGCCATTTCCTCAGCAACCTGTGAGCTTACAGCTCCATATTTATCTAAAGTTTCTTTTCTAACATTAAGCCTGTTCATCTTAGCTTCATTGCTATAAGTTACAGCACCTTCCATAAACACTGCTGATGCTCCTGGGTGATTAACTAATTTTGCACTAATCATCCCACCTGTACAGGATTCTGCTACAGCTATCTTAAGTCCTTTTTCTTCAAGTAATGTGCATATTACGCCTTCTAATGTATCCTCGTCACATCCATAAATATTATCTCCAAGGATATCTCTTACCTCTTGCTCCATGCTTTCTATCTTTTGAATGGCGTCTTCTTTAGATGTTGTTTTACATGTTATTCTTAGATGAACCTCTGCTCCTTTTGCATATGGTGCAATTGTTGGATTAGTTTGCTTATTTATAATATCTGATATCATTTCCTCTACTTTTGATTCACCTATACCCATAACCTTAAGGGTTTTTGATAGTATCATCTCATCTGTTTTCTCCTGCAAATAAGGGACTACTTCATTTTGATACATTAAGATCATCTCTACTGGCGGTCCAGGTAAAACAATACACACTTTACCTTTATCTTCTAATATCATCCCCGGCGCTGTCCCATTGGAATTTTTTAGTATCTTTGCACCCTCTGGAAAATATGCCTGCTTCTCATTACTCTTTGGCATACTCTTATTAATACCTTTGAAATATTTGTCTATTTCATCCATACATTCTTGGTTGAATATCATTTCTCTATTAAAGAACTCTCCAATAGTCTCTTTTGATAAATCATCTTGAGTTGGCCCTAAACCTCCGGTTGTAATAACTAAATCCGCTCTTGAGTATGCTATCTCTAAAGCTTTCTTTAACCTCTCTGGATTATCTCCTACAACTGTATGATAATACACACTAACCCCAGCATTAGCTAACTGTTCTGATAGATACTGTGCATTTGAATTTACAATATTACCTAGTAATAATTCTGACGTATAAACTCTATATTTTTTTATAAATACTTTATAATTTTTATAGATTTATTTCCTTTTTCACAGAGCCTCGCCTTGCCTAAGCTACTACGATTTGATATGGCTCTCCAAAAGCTTAAATTCGACCTCGTCAATGTCTACATATTAGCATAATCTTTTTATTTGATTTTCTATGCTAATTGATAATTTGCTAAATTAATACTTGCATTTTTATCTCTATCAATTACAAGATTACATTTTTCATTAGGGCATACATAAGTCCTATCTTTAAGTTTTAAATCTTTTTTGATAGTTCCACAACAAGAACACATTTTACTACTTGGATAAAACCTATCAGCCTTTACAAACTCAATACCATACCATTCACACTTATACTTTAAAGCATTTATGAATTTATTAAATGATTGCTCTGCAATAGCTTTTGATAGATGTTTATTCTTTAATAGTCCTTTTACGTTTAAATTCTCAACAACTACTCTGCTAGGCTTGGTTTTCACTATAGCATTTGTTGCTTGGTGTATATGATTTAAACGTATATCAGATATTTTCTTGTGTAGTAACTTAATTTTCTTTTCAAGTTTTACGATATTATTTGTTTTATTCAGTTTCTCGCCTTTTTTAAATGCTTTTTCTGATTTCAACTTATCATATTTCCTTGAAACTTGCCTTTGAAATCTTAGTAATCTCTTATTTAATTTCTTAACTTTATTTGACTTATTAATGTTTTTAAAAGGTTTATCAATATTACTTACAATAGCCAAATCCTTAATTCCTAAATCCACACCTATACTCTCACCAGTAAGTTCAATTTCCTCAGTATTGATAACCTCGAAACCTATAGATAAATACCAATATTGTCCATTGTGTTTTACTCTTGGATTTGTGATTTTTATCTTATCTTTTTTATAGTTTCCTACTGGTAATCTTCCTTCATCTTTCATTTTTATATAGCCTATTTTTTCAAGTTTAATTCTCTTATTTTCAACTACAAACTTATTATTCAAATGAAAAAAGGAAGTTTCACACTTATTCTTCTTTTTAAACTTAGGATAATCAGCTTTCTTCTTGAAAAAGTCATTAAAAGCATCACCTAAATCTTTAAGTGCTTGTTGTGGTATTTCGGAAGAGACTTCTTTAAGCCATGGGAATTCATTACTCTTTCTTAGTTCAGTAAATATTCTTCTCAAATTTCCTATTGATAAAGATTTTTTGTTTTTCTCATAATAGTCATTTAAGTATGCTAATCCCCAATTGTAAGCAAATCTTGATACTCCTGCACTCTTCCACATTAATTCTTCTTGATTTTTAGTGGGATATAATCTAACTTTGATTGCCCTAATCATTATCAGTTAACTCCTTAATCATAGCTTTAGTTTTCTTTGCTCTTTTCCCTTGAAGTCTGCAACTAAAAACTGTAATTATTTGTATCAAATCTTCTGTTTGTTGATTCTTATTAATTTTTTTAGCAAATTGACCTATCGAATATTTTTTTATTAAGACCACCTCCTATAAATATTTTATCCCACTTATAAGATTTAAGTCTGTAAAAATTATAAAGTATTTATATTTATAAAGTTTATACCTTTTACCTATGAACGCTACTTCATAGACACTATTTCGCTCACGCTAATAGTCACTTGGTTTCCCAACGTGCAAAGACTATTTCTTCATCTTCAGCATTATCTGTTAAGAGCCACCCATTTCTTCCCCCTATCGCTTGGGGCTTTACTTCCTCTCGGAATAGTCGTTTGACCTTCCTATTTCTAGGCTTGGCGACCAAATTTCCATTGTAAAAGCACTTAGGATTTAACCTTATGCCATCCTTACATTTGTTATGTTTTCACACCTTCATAAGAGTTTCTGATTCTATCTCTTATTGTGGTAGTAAGGCTTTAGGATTTACTGGTTTTAAAGTGGTGTCCTATGCAGATTTCTCTACATACGCAGTATAGTTTATATTTTTATAATCTTTTTATAAAAATATATAAACTTTTTGTTACTGTTCCAATACATAAAATTTCAGCTTTCATTTATACTCCTCCAATCTTTAAGATTCCAGTTCAAAAATTAACCTATTCAAATAGATTAATAAAATTTTAGCCAAAGAGAATTTTTGAATCAAAGAATAAAGAATAGAGAATAAAGAACAAATCAGGTTATTTTTCTTACTTTTGTAAGAAAAAATTATATATTCCATTATTCTTTGATAATTTGAAAGCTATCAGCTCTGCTGAAAGGTATCGTTATTTATTCTCTGTTCTTTGATATTTGTTCTTTGATATTTGTTCTTTCAACCCAAATTTTACTTTTGAATTTCTTGAATAAGTTAAGTTTTCAACTTAGAAATATATATAGAGATTCCAACTCAAATCTTTATTTATACGTGTCCATAACTCATTGATACGCTGAGATTTTGGAACAAGTATAAATAAATTTTCGTACTGGATTCTCTATATTTAGTATCCTTCTTTCATATCTACTTTATTAATAACTTCTCGTCCCTCTTTATATCTTCTAAGGTTTTCAATTATCCCTTCAAATCTTCTCTCATTCCTCATTTCAGACATCCAACTATTATGAGGAGATATTATTACATTTTCTAAATTCCATAATTCATTGTCTGGTGACAGCGGTTCTTCATAAAATACATCTAATGCCGCACCCTTTATTTTTCCATTCTTAACGTTTTTTATTAAGTCTGGTTCATTTACAACCATACCTCTTGATACATTAATAAAGAAAACTCCATCCTTCATCTTAGAAATAAAATTATTATTGATTAACTCATGTGTTTCTTCTGTGTAAGGAAGTGTACAAATAACAATATCACATTTTCCTATTTCCTTATGCACATCTTTTAGAGGATAACATAATTCCATATTATCAACTATTCTTCCATTTGTATTGAATCCTATTCTTTCAACACCAAATCCTTGAAGCCTTTTAGCACCCTCTTGAGCTAATGTTCCTGTACCTAGAAATCCTACTTTTTTACCATAAACCTCTAAACACCCTTTATTCATCTTCCATTTTTTATCCTGTTGCTGCCTAAAAAGCTTATTAGTATTTTTCATCAAATTAAGTATGCTCATGACAATCCATTCACCAATAGGGATACTATAGCCCCCCTTATTATTGCTTACCACAATATCCTTGTTTAGTTTATCTCTTGGAACTTGATCTATTCCAGTACTAGATAATTGTATTAATTTAAGTTTGTCTAATTTACTTATATCTAAATTTTTGAAAGGATTATAACATACAAGTACCTCAATATCTTTAAGTTCTTCCTCATTAAATTCTGCCTCTTCTCTTAAATGTACAATTTCATATCCCAGATCTCGAATTAGATTGAACTTTTCTTGTCCATAGTCATGAGTAAACAATACTTTTGTAATAATAATCACCTCATTCAACAAATTTAATATATAACTTAACTCCTGTTAGAAAGAGTATTTATTCTTTCTAACAGGAGCATGTTTTTATTCAAATACAGTTACAATGTTATTGAATAGATCTTCATTTTTATTAATTTTTCCTTCATTACCCATTACACAGTAGAAACCTTTGCTCATAACATCTTCATAAATTGAAGCTAGTTCTTTGATGTCTTCTTGAGTTGTTGATAAAATTTCTTCTCTTTCCTTTTTATAATCATCATATGTTAGACCTTTTATATAGTCTGCAATAGCTTTTTCCCCTTTAAGAACTGGTGATAATGGTGAATCCATCTCACTTATAGTTCCAATAATGTATTTTCTCATTTCCCTATCATCAATATCAATGTCCTTTAAATACTTATATGTGTTATCATACGCATCCAGTGTTTCTTTAAGATTTGGATCTCTATAAGATGTAAATATTAAACTTCCAGCCCTAGTTAATCTCACCATACATCCGTAAGCTCCACCTTGTACACGCACTTTATTCCATAGATAATCTATACTTGTAACTTTCTTTAATACCTGAAGTTTTCCAGTGTACTTATTACCTAGTTTTATATAATTATATCCTTTTGCAACATATTGAACATTACCTGGTGTTTTTAATGCTTCATTATCTTTTAACTCTTCAAACTTATATTCTTTCTGAGTTATCATTGTATTATTAAGTCCAGCTAATAATTCATTAATATTGTTCTCAATAATTCTATACTCTTCATTCTCACAAGTTATGCTTATTAATAATCCATTTTTATTTAAGATGCTTTTTGCACAACTTTTTAGTTTTGCTTTTATTTCTTCTTTCATAGCATCAAAGTTCTTTTCTAAATTACATATAAACTTATATAAACTAATTCCAGATACCATCTCATGATATTTTCCAGCTGGTGAGAAGTAGGATAATACTCTGTTAGCAGCTACTGTATGACCTCTATCAAATATAGTCATTTCTAATCTTGATTTTAATTCAGATAATAGTTCTTTTATTCTCTTATCATCATCAAATTTAGATGTAAGTATTATCTCTTTAATTAAGGAAATCATATTTGGTATTTTATCACTTAATGCTTTTGCTCTAACAGAGAATTTTGGATAAAATATATGATCGTCTCCATCTTTAGAATAACTCTCAGTACTGAATCTAATACCACCTGTATTAATATTTATATCATTAGATAGTTTTGAATAATGCTTATCTTCCGTACTCACTTTTCCTAGAATTGAACCAAGTAATGCTACATATTGAACATCCTCTTCTTCAACAACACTGGAATCAAATAATAAATGTAAATATGCTATCTTGCTAGTGAATACCTCTTGGTATAATACCTTTGTTCCATCAATTTCTTTTTCTACTTGAGGTATATCTTCTGGTTCTGTTGGAATATCCTCTAACTCTATTAATGGAATTGTACTTAATGCCTCCTTACTATCTGGAGTCATCTGTCTTTCTAAAAGCTTGTTAGTTCCTTTTACAATATTATTAATTTCTTCTTCGGATAAACTATCTTTATACTCATCTAACTTAGTTTGTATCTCTTCTGAATGTTCTTCTGCCATTCCCTTTTTAGGGTTCAGCATTAATAATGATCCGTGTTTATTATCTAAAATATATTTCTGGATTAACCCTTCGAAATATCCATTTTTACTCTTCTCTTTAATACTTTGAAGCTCATTTTCATATTTCAAGTGCATCAATGGGTCTGCTTCATATAACCAGCTATCCATACATTTAATTGCATATAATAATCCTTTTGATAATCCACCCATTTCTGATTCTCTTAATTTGAATTCATTTATATTAATACTAGCCTCGATTAGATCTTTATCTATACCCTTCTCAACTAAATCCTTTAATGTATCATAAACAACTTTCTTAAATTCTTCTGCTTTATCTCTATCTGAATTCTTCAATATTATTGATAATACAGGTTGAATTACTGAATTATTATAGCTTCCAAATACATCTTTACCTAGATTAGCATCTACTAATGCTTTTTTAAGTGGTGCTGCTGGATTTTCAAGAAGCATGTATTCAAGAATATCCATTCCTAGTACCAATTCTCTATCTGTTACTTCCCCTACAACATAGTTCAAACTTAGATATGTTTTTTCCTTATCATCATCATCTGCTGATATTGAGTAATCAACCTCAACATTTTGTATTTCTTCATATGACTGCTGTTTCTCAATGTGGGAATCTATATCTAATTTATCAAAGTTATTAAGATATTCTTCGTTTATAAATTTCAACTGTTCCTGTATATCTCCATCTCCATAAAGGAATATATAACTGTTTGATGGGTGATAGTATTTTTTATGGAACTCTTCAAACTGTTCTTGTGTTAAATCCGTTATAAAGTCAGGATCACCACCTGATTCATTAGCATATATAGTATCCTTAAGGACTGATTCTTCTATTTTTCTATGCAATACTCCTTCTGGTGATGAGAATGCACCCTTCATTTCATTATAAACAACACCTTTATATGTTAACTTATCTTCTTTCTTTTCAAGATGATAATGCCAACCTTCCTGCATCAATATTTCTGGAATTTCATGTAGATTAGGATAAAATACTGCATCTAAATATACATCCATGATATTGAAAAAATCCTTATCGTTTCTACTAGCTATAGGATACATTGTTTTATCTGAAAAAGTCATAGCATTCAAAAACGTATTAAGGGATCCTTTCATTAATTCTACGAATGGTTCTTTAGTAGGAAACTTCCTAGACCCACATAAAACAGAATGTTCTAGGATATGTGGTAATCCAGTATGATCTTCTGGTGGTGTTCTAAAAGATATTGAAAATACCTTATTATCATCATCATTAAATAAACTTAATAATCTAGCTCCCGTTTTTTCATGTTGAAATAATCTAGATATTGAATTTGTTTCCTCAACATTCTCTTCTCTCAATAACTTAAATCCATTATATGTTTCATTGATTTTGAAAGTCATATTTATCTCTCCCTTTACATTTATGTGTATTGTAAAATAGTTTTGCTCTGAAATTATTACTTTTATACCATTATAACAAATTATTTATCTTATAGTAATTTATACCTATAATTTTTAATATTTATTACTCACTTTTATTATCTTGATTCTTGATGTAATTTATACAAAACTAAGAGGGACAGTTCTCAATGTTTTATGCTCTAACTACATTAAATATTGAGAACTGTCCCTTTATTATGTTATTTAATCCATTTATCTTGCCTTTTAATTTTATCTTCTAATTCTTCTAAAGTTGGTGCTAATAACTCATATACTAGATATTTTATCTCTAGAGATTCAATTAAATCATTAACTCTCTCATGCTCAAAAGGATCATGATAATCTATCTTACTAATGTGATCGTAAATGTTTTTAAATAACTCCTTAAATTCATGATTGCTTTTGGCCTTCTTCTCATTTTCTATAAACTCTTTCACATACTCACCTGATAAGGAGTAATTAAGATGCATTCCCTTTATATACTTCTTCATCTCATCTAATCCTTCTATTGTTTCAATAATATATTCTATGGCTTCGTCTTTATCCTTAATCTCAAGATTTGTATTTATCATATGTCCTGTATCCAACATAAATCCAACTTTATCATAGTTTATTTTATCTATAATACTTTGCATATTATCTTTATTCTTAAGCTTAAGTCCTGGCCACCATAGGTTTTCTAATAATAACGTAAATTTGTATTCTTCTTCCCCACTAAAAATCTCATTAATTAAGTTGGCAGCTTCGTCAATTATCTCTTCATCACTATATGAAAATTCATATGTTAATGACTCATGCAAATCCACATGGCAAACATGAAAGACTACATATTCTACTCCTATTTCCTTAGCTGTCCTAAGTTCACTTTTGTAGTAATCAATGATTACCTGCTTGTGATTTCCTCCATATAACATACTTATATTTTCTTCAGTTTGGATTTTTGAAAGAAGCTTGTTTATGTCTCCTCTATAAAAATCAATCCAAGTTGGATAAAACCTTAAATGCAATCCCTTAATAATATCCTTTGGAATTTCCTTTTCCTTCCATTGGTGAAATTGTATTATTTCAAATCCATCTAAATTATATTTTTCAAGAAACTTTGTCATATTACTATGCTTGTATTCAAATTTTTTGAGATCCCCATCATAGTTTGAGATATTTAAAATTTTGTACATTTATCCCCCTAATTTTAAATAGTATAATAATCTAACATATTTGTATATGGATTTATATAAACTTTGGTATCAATTCCATATGCTTTACTGATATTTTTCTCTGTAAGTACCTCGTGAGCTAATCCATCCTTTATTATTTTCCCATCCACCATTAGTAAAAGTCTACTACAATATTTAATCGCTGTTCTAAGATCATGAACTGCAGCTATGACAGTTTTCCCTTTTTGAACAAGATCATAGGAATAGTTAAATAATTGTTCTTGATTTGAGATATCAAGACTTGCAGTTGGTTCATCCAATAATATAATATCCGTTTCCTGTGTTAACACCTTTGAGAATAACACTCTCTGCCGCTCTCCTCCAGAAAGCTCATTAATACTTCTATCTTTGAATTGCAATGTATTAGTATAGTTCATATACTTCTCAGCAATATTTTTATCATTTTTTGTGAAGCCTTTTATACCATTTAAGTACGGATATCTTCCCATTACTACTATATCTATACAGGGAAAAGAAAAAGAAACACTAGTATTTTGGTTCATTAAGGCTATATTTCTTGCAATTTCTTTTTCACCTAATTCACTTAATAACTTGCCTTTAATCCGAACTGTTCCCTGGTTAACCTCATTAATTCCATTTAGAGCTTTAAGAAATGTTGATTTTCCTGCACCATTTGGTCCTATGAGTCCAATAAATTCTCCCTCTTTAATATCCACACTAATATTTTTTAAGATTCTTTTATTATTAATGTCAAAACTCAAATCTCTCACTTCAATTATATTGTTTTTAATCATAAAGAAATCCCCTCTTTCTGAGCTCTTTTAAGAAGAAATATGAAATATGGTGCGCCTATAAGTGATGTAATTATGCCCACTCCAATTTCAGCAGGGCTAATCACAGTTCTAGCTATAAGATCACATACAACTAAAAATATAGCTCCTCCTATAGCACTTAGTGGAAGCAAAATCCTATTATCTGACCCAACTATCAATCTTAAAATATGAGGTACTATTAAGCCTACAAATGCAATATTTCCACTAACACATACAGCCATTGCTGTAGTCATAGAACAAAAGAACAAAATCTTTTTTCTAATCCTATTTGTATTTAATCCTAATGATTTAGCCTCTTCATCACCTAATAGTAAAATATTCAACTCCTTAGCAAAACTCATAAGAATAAGACTGAATATAACTATAGGCACAACTACTAGAGATACATGTTCCCATCTTCTATCTGCTAAACTTCCAATGGACCAAAATAGATATTCTCTTACCTGATGCTCTCCAATTTTAGTTAAGATTAAAGATGTAATAGATCCTAAAAAAGTACTTATAGCTATACCTGCTAGAATCAAAATAAGTGGTGGTACTTTCCCTTTTGATGCTGCAAGTTTGTAAATAGTGTATGATGCAATTAATGCTCCAATAACTGCAAATAAAGGCATGTAATATATTCCCCTACTTGTTAAACCTAAAGCAACGGCAATTATTGCCCCTAAACTTGCTCCACTTGAAACCCCAAGAACGCCTGGATCTGCCATTGGGTTTCTAAACATACTCTGCATTACCGCTCCACTAATACCTAATGCACCTCCAACCAATATAGCTACAATTACCCTTGGTAGTCTCACATGAAAGATTATAGCTTCAAACCCTTTATTGGATAAATCAAATCTTCCTATTCCCATATTATTTAATATTATTTTTACTGTTTCTATATATGGTACATTAACCGCCCCTATGGCTGTAGCTAAAATAATTGATCCCATTAGAAAAACTAAAAATAATACTATCATAAACTTTACATTCTTTTTATTTGCTCTAAATAACTCTTTCATGTTCTTACTCACCTTCTCCCTTATAGATTGAGCTGTGTAGTCAAATATTTGAATCTACACAGCTCATATGGGTTTTTTGGGAAATCAATTATTTAAATAAATCGCTATAGATTGCCTTAGCTAAATCTTCAACTCCATATACCATATACTGTGAAACAGAAGATATATGCTTTTCTTGTAACATATAAACTTTATTATTTTTTATTGCATTAACATCTTTCAAACTTTCATCATTTAATAATGTATCTGCAAAGTCTTTTGGATTACTCTCATCATAAGCATAACCAGGAACTATTATTACATCAGGATTTAGTTCAATTATCATTTCTTTTGAAATTTGAGCCCATAATTCAAGTCCAATTTCTGAGGCTACATTTATTCCACCAGCTTTTTTAACTATATCATCAAATGTAGTTCCTTTTCCATTAGTTGAACCATAAGAATTATATGCTAATACTCTTACCTTCTCATCTTCTTTAACCGATGAAACCTTATCCTCTATTTCTGCTAACTTTGATTTCATATTATTTGTTATTTTAGCACCATTATCTTTTTCCCCAACTATGTTAGCAATATCTTCAATTATCTTGATTTGATCTTCTAATGTAGCTGCAGTACCGTATGCGTATACGTTTATACCTGCATCTTTAAGTTGCTGAATTGTTTCTTTTGCAACCCAGTTAGGTACAAAAACTAAATCAGGATTTAACGAAATTATTGTCTCAACATTATTTTCAACCTTATTGAAATTCTTAGCAACCTCTGCTATGTTTGAAACCTCAGCATTCTCAGCTATACTTCCTGATAATGCTGTTATGTTATCATGAGAAACTAACTCTACCAATAATTCATCTGTTCCAAGACTCATTGATATCATTTTTTCTGGTTTCTGTTCAATAACAACTTCTGTTCCTAGACTATCTGTTACTGTTATAGGATATTTGGCTTCATTATCTGTGTTCTTATCCTTCTCTTCTACACTATTCTTATTAGTATTTTCTTCTGTTTTGTTTTGATTATTATTTTGTCCACATCCTACAAAAAGTACTACCATCATAAGTGTACAAAATAATAAGCTTATTAACTTCTTCATATTACCCCTCCTAAATTTTATTGGGAAAGATATAGTGAATTACATGAATATTTCAATAATAAAGCCCTTTTAATTTTCATTAAAAGGGCTAAAAATATCTATATATTAAACATATACTTGTATTCCCATACCCTCCATCGTTCGTAGAGTTTTGTATAGATCATATTAGGCAGATATCTGACTCAAGTTTCAACATGCTCATTTCCTTGGAAATATAATTGGATTAATGAACACTCCTCTCTTACAGTGGCGTGACCGTGTAGGCTTTTGACCTACTTCTCTTTTAATTATTGCAGTTATATTATTATCTACAATAAACCCGATGATTCAATATTAAATTTTATTTTAAGCATATTCAAATAAATAACTAGTCAGTATACTAATCTATTTTTATACGCCTTATCTAATCACATTATACCTCATTGATATCTAATGTCAATAAAAATCAATTTTATTTTTCTGTATCTTCTTTGGACTTTTCATTAGACTTTTCATCAATAACCTGGATACTTTTCTTTCTTAATCTCCTATATGCAAAGTAACAAATTATTGCAAGAGGTATTATTATAATCAAATACGGAATGAATGCAACAATAAATAATATTAACCATTTAAAGAACTCGCCAACTCCATCTACTGAGTTATTAAATGCTTTAACAATTTTTTCACCTAAAGTCTCTGGTGAGTCAATTATTTTTGTAACCTCAAAAACCTCTTCCATTTCTATAGTTATAGTTGCATAATCAACAAGATTACTCAATCTTCTTAAAGTAGTAATATTTCTTTCAATTTCATATCTAACATCTTGTAATTCCTTCTCAATTAAAATTATGTCTTTTAACTCTCCAGATTTTTTTAGTATATCTAATAATCTCTCTTCTTGAATCTTTAATGTCTTTACTCTAGCTTCTGTGTCATAAAACTGAACTGTAACATCTTCGCTAGTTGCATTCTGATTTAAAATATGTGCAAACTTTTCAACTTCATTTTTAAATAACTCATAGTTCTTTCTAGGTATTCTAAACACATAGCGAGCATATCTCCTAGAATATTCATTTTTTACTCCTCTTCCTCTTAACTCCGATTCCTCTATATACCCTCCATATTTATCTACTCTACTTAAAATCGCATCTTTGTCCTCATCAAAATTAAGTGTTTCTATAGTAATGTATTCTCTTAATATTATTTTTCTATCATTTCCACCATACTCTTGTTCTCCAGTATTTTTATTATTATCCATACTCTTGTCCATATTATTAGATTCATTTTTACTTTCTTCAGCTACATCCATATCTGCTGTATCATATTTTGTGCTCTCTTCCTTTGCATTGTTTGCATCTTTTGATCCACAAGCGACTATCCCCACACAGCTTAAAGCTACAATTAAAAATACAATTAAATACTTACCCCATTTTTTCATATTTTTTCCCCTTTCATAAACGTAGTGATGAGTTTTTATAGTGAAACTTAAAACCCATCATCTATATAAATTATATACGTAAAAATATTCAAAAAAGTTAAGAAAATATTAAATTATCCTTTATGTGTATATATTGGCGATGTAATAATCCATCCATCCCTCTTACATTTTATGATAACAAATACATATTTTAATTCATCAATATTGATATTCTCATCAATAAATATAGAGTATTCTTCGTTATAAGCTCTTTCTAATACGGTCTTTTGATTACCTGCAACTACTTTTATTTCTTCTATTCCGTACTTTTTATCCATAATATTAACAGAAATACATAGTGAATTTTTAAATTTGGGAATCACACATTCTCCTATAGTCCTTCCATTAATAAATACTTCAAGTGAATACTTTTCAATATTGCTTACCACAGTTCTCTTATTCAAAAATCCTTCATAAAAAGTATTACTGGTATTCTTACCTATAAGAGTTGTTTTTCTTATTTCCTCATAACTATATTCAATTCCCCATATACCTATTTTACACCCTTTATCTAATAACTTTGTATATTCTTCAATAAATTTATGTACACCTTCTCTTGTATTTACTACAATATATCCACAATAACTTTTGTTTTTTCTTAAATATTTACCTAGGTGTTTTATTTTATTCATATTAAGTATTGGTATATTAAATTCATTCTCATCCTTGAATTTATAGTCCTCAATATGCTTATTAGCTACTCTAAAATTATATATAGTATATCTCCTATTCTCCTCTTTTACATATCCAAATATATATCCATTGACACTATTTACATTTTTTCTTCCTTCCCATTTTATCCTTAAATATTCCAGGGTTGAGAGCCCTTTACACCTAACTCCTTTTTCTCCTATAACCGTTGGTTTATGTAGTTGTTCAACAGAATATATCTTTATACCTGTACTATTAATCAATTCATTTCTATACCCTACTTCGATCTTCTTATCACTTATATCGATGCATCTTAAAGATACCGATTTTAAACTTAGTTCTTTTCTCAATAAAATAAATCTCCAGTTTATTTCAAAATTCTTTCCTCGTTTACTTCTTCCTTGTACATTTATCAAATTTAAACCATATATTTTTCCTACTTCGTTATTAAAATATATACCATCTTTACTAAGTAATGCATTAATATGTTTGTTATTTATACTCATAGATAGAGATGATATGTTTATCTCTTCATAGTTCTTGAACTCCACCCCAATTTTAAGTTTATCTTCATGTAATATTGCTCCATTTTCAGGATATATAATATAATCTATCTTCATTATTTACCTCTTCTAAATTGCTCTAATATATATATATTAGTAACTTTTCTTTACATTCCGCATAAAATATTTATTGGAACACATTTTTCAGAGTAAATTCCATAAGGTAGTGATAGTTTTGTGTGAAAAATATTTAAAAGAGAAAAGGGGAACTATTAGTATTCTGCCGTTTATTCCTTATTATCTAAAACTTGAGGATGATTTTGTAATTGAATTAAGAGAAAACCATTTTTCAAGTTTCAGATGGCATTTAAGTAATTATGATAAGGATCTTACAAGTATGATTTCAAAAAAAAGCTATAATCTTGCTCCTCCCCATATATTGGGTAGAAAACACATTATTGTTTGGAAGTTTGGAAGTTTTTACTGTGGTAAAATTACTCTCAAATTTAATCTGTATCGTTCTTGGGAGGGTATAAATTCATCTGTAAAAAAACTAATCTACTATATAACAATAATTTAGGGACAGCTCTCAATTTTAAAAAATAAAATTATTGAGAACTGTCCCTTATTATATTATGTTAATATTTCATATCCATCCTCAGTAACAAGAATTGTATGCTCCCACTGTGCAGATAGTTTTCCATCTCTAGTTACAGCAGTCCAATCATCTTTTAATATTCTTGTTCCTGGTCTGCCTTGGTTCAACATAGGCTCGATAGTGAATACCATACCAGGCAATAGAATCATTCCCTCTCCCTTTTTACCTACATGAGCTATATACGGATCTTCATGGAATTTAACTCCTATACCATGTCCTCCATATTCATAAACTACTGAATATCCTTTTGATTTTGCATATGTGTTTATAGCTTCTCCAATATCACCCACATATCCGTATGGTTTAACAGCATCCATTCCTACTTGAAGTGCTTCTTTAGCTGCTTCAACCAAATCAACTGCCTCTTTTTTAGCTTCACCAATTATATACATTCTACTTGAATCTGAAAAATATCCATCTAATATTGATGTTACATCAACATTTATTATATCTCCCTCTTCAAGTTTTCTATCACTAGGAATTCCATGACATACTACCTCATTTATAGATGTACATACACTTTTTGGGAATCCACCATAATTAAGTGGAGCTGGTATCGCACCATGATTAATTGTGTACTCATGTACTAATGTATTTATCTCATCAGTTGTCATTCCAACTTTTATATTCGCCTCAACTAAATCAAAGATTCCTCTTGTTACCTCACCACTTTTTCTTATTCCCTCTATTTGCTCAGGAGTTTTAATGATATCTCTTGGTATCTTCATACCTATTTCATTTCCTATTTTTTTTAAGGTTTCATCCTGTTCCATGTGGCATTTCTTGTATTTTACTCCACTTCCACACCAACAATCATCATTTCTATTTATTCTTCTCATATTACTCTAGCCACTCTTGACTAGGTTCACCTCCAATAGATTTTAGTGTCACTATAACTATTATACAGTATAGTATTAGTATTATCACTAACGAAAAAAAAACGGACCTTTCGGTCCAATGAGTTGAGTTTTGTTTTTGTTATCTTTTATAAGATACTTATATATGTATTTATATGCATTTATAAAATATTTATAACTAAAATTTATTTCTTTTTTATTTATATGAAACAAATTTTATTATCATTGTAATTAAGAATTAATTAATCTACTTGGTATTGTAACTATATCTCGTTTAACTTCTCTATACTTTCTATGCTCATGATTTGTCATCATATTATTCTTAGCAATCTCTTTTGCTTCTTTTTTATTTCTAGCATTATATATTATTGTTCCGCTTCTTTTATTTATTATGCCACTACATAACATATATTTCTTATTCTCTTCTGTTTTCTCATTTCTTACTACATGAGCTCTATATGAATTATCTATTGTGTCAATCCCTAGTGAGTCCTCTGAAATATAATTAATTCTTACTAATAAGGCATTATTATTCATATGTGGAAACTCCTTTGTTTTGGTATAATCATATAATACCGAACATTTGTTCAATTGTCAATATATTTAGCGAACAAATTTTCTGATAATGTTTTTTTTATAGTTTTTTGATAGTTTTTTTTATAAAAAGAAGGATTTTTTACCATATAGTAGAATATATATTATTGTGGATAATTTGTGGATAATTTGTTGATGACATGTAGGCATCCTTCAATCCCTCTCTTGCTAACATGTCTACTTTTTTAACCATTATGAGGCATATTTATGCCCTTTTTTTTATACACTTAAATGTAACTATTTTAGGTGTTGATATTGTGGATAACTTTTCTAATATATTACTTTCATTGAATCCTTTAAGATCTAATTACTATGATAGAAATAAAGTCAAATTTTACGCTGAAAAATATGCATTGTCTAAAAACCCGAGTTTTCCTTATTTCAAAGAGAATGATTGTACAAATTTTATCTCTCAAGCAATATATGCTGGCGGTCTTTCTCAAAAATATGGATTATGGTCTGCTGCTACCTCTTGGTTTTGTAATTCTATTAATCCTAGTAATCTAACCAAAATATCTCTTACTTGGCGTAACGCCCATTATTTCAGAATACATTGGGCAAATCCATATACTAAGAAATATAGAGCAGCTTACTATGAAGAGATTCCTGCTGAAGAAGCAATAGTTAGCTTCACTAAAAGAATATATGATAAATTATCAATTGGAGATGTAATTCAATATATTAACTTAAAAAAGGACCCTCATCCATATCATACACAGGTAATACATAACAAAGCCGTTACAGATGAGTTTCCTTATACTAATCTATTTATTGCTCAACATTCTGCTGATAGAATAAATGTTTCACTCCATAAATATATACGTAATATTGAGGATAGAGAATCTACTATTATTTGCATTTATAAAATATAAGCATAAAGGGGCTGTCTTGCTATAGAAATTATATTCTATAGCGAGACAGCCCCTTTTTCGGTGTTTTTTATAAATTTTTATTTATTTCTCGTTGAATTTTAAACTCTGAATAAATTGTTCTGCTTGTTCTTTTTCTTCATCATCAATGTAACATGCTGTTACAACTACAGCATATCCATCTCTTAATACACAATATAATTCTTGCTTATAAGTAGTACCATCTCCTACTTCGATGTTTGCCTCTAATAAAGACCACTCTACATCATTGATTGATTTAGTTACTATTTCATCAGATACATTAATTTTTAAAGCTTCTACAGCTTTAAGGTTTTCTTGTGCAACTGCTAGATATTTTTCACTACTATTTATACCCTGTAAAAATGATAATTTCTCAACTACTATTGAGTTAATTGGATTAAACGGTACAGAACCGACTTCATACTTGTTTTGCATTAAAAATGTAAGTGTTTTTTCTTCACTTAATTTATCAAGTTGTTCTTTCTTATTTTCATCTCCGTTTGCCATTATTTCAGTTGAAGCTTTATTTAAACTTTTAATCGTTTCCCTATCTAGAGTTATCCATCCTTCAATAAGTTTTGCTTCTAATCCAAAATATTCATTAGTATATACGTTATCCTTTGTTTCTCCTAGTGTGATTTCCTTTATACTTTTACTTCCACACCCAACAGTTAGTACTAGACATAGTGCCATAAAAAGCACGGAAACCTTATTAATTCTTTTCATACTTTTCCTCCTAAAGTTCATTAAATAGTTTTTTTTACCACTTTTCGCAGTATCTTTAGTAATTATATATGCCTCCACACCTTTTTGCAAGCATTTTTTTGTGTTAATGTAAAATCAAAATATTTTTTACAAATTTTATTATTAAAATATATTTTACCATGAATAATCAATTTTTTTGATAAATTTTAATAGAGAGATTTAACATTTATTGCTATTATCTTTATTTATACATATCCCAAAATCTCGACATAACAACGAGTTATGAACATGTCTAAATAAAGATTTGAGTTGGAATCTCTATATTGTTTTCAAATCTTGAATGAAGTGTTACCCTTCAATAAGAATCAACTTCCCATGAGAATTATTTGCTAATTCACTAAGTTCCTTTGTAAATCCATTCCTACTAAATAATTGATTCATACACATCTTCCATATCCACTTAATAATTTTATATTTATTTACTATAAATGAGCGAATTAATAACCATATTTTACCATATAAAATTCAAAATAGCTACCTACGCTATTTTCAATGTTTCAAAAATAGCTTCAAGAGAAGTTCCTATGGAAGCTTGATTAAAAATCCAAGATACTTGTTCTTTTTTAGCTTGGTTCCTTGCACTTTTAAGTCCAGAGCTAAAATTTAATGTATCATTACTTACTTCTAATTCACAGTATACGTAAGTCATCATTAGCAGCAAGAAGTATCTGTTTATACTACGATTACTTCTAACTTGATAATGATTTAACCCCAAATGTTTTTTAGTTTCTCTAAAAAATGTTTCTATTGGCCATCTATGTTTATAGTGATTTAATAACTCTTCTGTAGTAAGAGTGGTATCTAAAGTTATAAATGCTCTTAAACAACCATCCTTAAAAAGAGCTTCTTTAGGCCAGCAAAGAGCAATTAAAGAATTTTTGGCATCATTAAGCTTGCCCCTGTATGTATAGACGTAATACTCATTATTGCCAACTTTGACTAGGTTGACATCATCCTTAGTTAATATCTTAGACATATGGTTAAGCTTAATTCCAAGTCTTTCATGACCTAGTGGGTATATTACTCTATTTGTTCTTAGTCCTCCGATATAGGCGTAGCCTGCTTTTTTAGAAACATTGAATAATTTTTTGTTACTATACCAACTATCACATAAAACATAACCCTTATTTACTGGTTGCGGTAAGGAGTTTATAAACTCAATTGCCATTTCGATCTTACTCATGTTTTCTTTATCGTAGATTGCCATAGTATATGGTAAAACAAGAGTATCACACAATAACATAACGGTAACTATTTGAATCAGTTAGAAGACATCAATGGCGGTGAAGGGGTTTTAATAGCTATTGCTGGCGCTGCTGTAGGTTATATCGTATATGAAGTGGTGGATGAGATAGTTGAGAGAACTACAGGTAAAGATCTTGGAAATCATGTTGCAGATGCTATAGATTATGTTTTTTAATAATTTACTAATATTCTAATAAATAATTAAAAGGAGTCTTTCTAGATGAATAATGATTTAATAGTAAATAATAATTTTTCTGATTTATCATTTGAAGATGAACATCTTATTAATGGTGGCATAGGATTTGCGGGTGGAGTAGCTATTGGTTTTGTTGTGACAGCTGCTGCGGTAGGCGTAGATAGATATGTTGAACGAAAAACTGGTAAAAGTATTGGAGATCATATAATGGATACTGTAAGTGATGGATTTAATGCTGTTGGTGATTTTCTAGATAACGGTATGTGATTAAAATTTATATTATCAAAATAATTTTAGAAATTTGAATGATAGAGAATTATTTGAAATAGAAGGCGGACAAGGTTTTCTTAATGCTATAAATAATACTTTTAAAACTTTAGGAGAATGGCTGAGTAAATAATCTTAACTTTTATATTAAAATAATTGACTTTGATGGAGGTACTTATTATGAATAACTTTAATGAATTAAACGAACAAGAATTATTAGCCGTAGATGGTGGTGAGCTTACTGCTCTTCTTATTGTTGTTGTTGTTGCTGCAGCTGTCGTAGGAATTGTTGTAAATGAAGTAGTTGAAAGAACCACTGGTAAAGATATCTCGGGGCATATTGGCAGTGCATTTAAAGCTGTTGGCGATGCACTTAGTGATTAAACTAAATACTAGAAGTATGTTATAATAAAATATAGCAAGATATTATCTTGCTATATTTTATGTTTTACAAATCTTTTTACAACTCCACTTGTTACGATAAAAACTATCGAATTGATTATAAATATTTTCTTTGTAATTGAATTTTTAATATGCTTAATATGGATAAATATAGTGGCTATATAGACAATAGGTATAATCATATAAGCAACGCTAATAAAGCTCAAGTTAAATATTGATTTTACTTAATGGAGGAATAATACATATGAAGAAAAAAACTCGACACAAATATATTTTACCAATATTAATAGGACTATTAATTGGATTTTTTTTACCACGTTTTATATCTAAGATGACTGATAAGGTTTATGTTGCTAAAAATAGTTTCATAAATAACTATTATGACAAACAACTTTTAAATAAACTATTTGAAACATCTCTAGGTAATGCTTACACAGGAGACTTAAAAAAAGATTTTGACAGTTACATAATAAAAGAAATAATGAACAACATCAGCAAAAATGAAGATGAAAAATTCGCTGTTTATAACAACTATTTCGGAAAAGAAAAAATTGATTCTATAAAGAAAACTCGTGAAGATCGTTTTGAAAATATGGAGTCTAAGTCTATAAATGATTCTACTTTCTATATAAAATTAACCACCTTTAGAGACAATTATACATATAAGTATTTTAAATCCATGATTAATGATATGGAAAAATATAATAATCTTATAATTGACCTTAGAGGTAATACAGGAGGTTATATGGATGAGATGAGTAAAATTGTTAACCACCTGATACCAAAAGATAGTATTATTTATAGAGTAAAGACTTTTGATATAGATGGTTCCCCTGTATATTCTAAAACAATAAAAGCAAATAATTCGGAGAAATTAAAATTTGATAAGATATGTATACTGATGGACAGTAAAACTGCAAGTGCATCTGAGGTTCTCATAGCCTCTTTAAAATCAAACTTAGGTGATAACGTAATTACATTTGGGACAAACTCCTACGGAAAAGATATTCAATCTGCAACAAATACATTCAATGATGGTACAGGTTTATTTTTCATTTCTGGTATTATGGATGTACCAAATCAAGATCGTTTTAATGAAAATGGATTAACTCCAGATATCACGATCGGAAATCCTCTTGAATTTTATGATTCAATTGAAGATGAAGTTGAACGCGAAGAAGAATTAACCATGGACAGGGCCTCTCAATTGAATGAAGCAATAAAATATATACAAACCCTTAATGATTAAATTTTCAAGGAGACATTATAGACAAAATCAAAAAAATAATAGAACTAATATCTTGTAACATCAACTCAAAAATTGGCATATTATATAAAATTCATTTCTCAAAAAATAAATATAAGATAAATTTTAAGCCGTAGTTATTTTTAGAAACTACGGCTTAAAATATTATTGTAAAAATTACTCGAAGAACTCACCCATCTGCCTAAACTTACTATATCTCTTAGTAAGTAAGCTCTCAGTAGTATCCATCTGTAATCTTGTTACTGTTTCAACAAGATTTTCTTTCATCTTCTCACATACCGCTGCTTTATCTTTGTGTGCACCACTTATAACATTTTCCACATTAACGCTACCCATGCTTCTATAATAAAAAAAACCTTCACAAAACTTTATTTAACATCAATTGGCCAATTGATTTAAAGTTCTGTAGAAGGCTTTAGTATAAAAGAATTACATAAATTATATCAATTTCTATCTATAAAGTAAATATTAAATTGAATTAAACATTTTCAACATTCATAACTCATTATTTATTTTTAATCTCTTAAATTTATCTTCTCTAATAACCAATAAAGTATCTTCTTATTATCAGTTATTATCTGTGCTCTACATGTCATGCCGACCTTTATCTCTTCCTTATCACCCTTATAACTATATATAGGTATATTTTTAACCCTAGCTTCTACTGGATAATAGCTCATCCCACTATTCTTATCAACTATTGAATTTATACCTATAGAAGTGATTTCACCTTCAATATATCCAAATTCCTTATATGAAAGAGCATCAAAGCTAAATTTAATTTTATCACCAGTGTTAATTTTTGAAATATCTTTATTAGATAAAAATATCTCCACATTATAATATGGATTTTCCTCTGATATTATTGAAACTATTTGTTCTCCAACATTAACTAACTCTTTATTATTTATATCCCTTACTATACTTATTCTTCCTTCAATCGGACTTTTAACTATATAATCTTCAATAGCTAATTGAACATTTTCAAGTTCCTTATCATATGCTAACTTTTGGTCTTCATTTGATTTTAATAAGTTATTAATTGCTACAATGTTATCCATAATAAACTGATTTATAAGAGTTGAAGTATACGCATGATTGGCTGAATACACCTTGTTATTATTATTTATTTTTTCTTTATCAAATTTGTATTTTTCAATATTGTTGTTTAGATCTTTTATTTTTGTATCAATTTCTATAAACAATTTGTTTTTATATTGCTGTATATCATTCTTTATCTTTCTTTTAGCTATGTTAATTTCTTCCTTCTTATTCTCGTTTGATACTTTTACTTGTTTCATTTCCATTTCTAGATTTTTTATTTGTAACTGAACATCATTGATAGTGTTCTGGAACTTTTCAATCTCTATATTATAATTTTTATATTTTAATAGATAGACTTCATCTTTTTTATCAAAAAACTCCTTACTTTCTTTTATACTTTTTTCAAGTTTTTCCCATCCATCACGCTCTTCCTTAACTCTCTTCCGTTTATTATATTTGCTGTTTAACTGTCCCTCATAACTGTTTTCTAATTTTTCTTGCTCTTCTATCAATGAATTTACATTATCTAGATTGGTATTTTTTATTTCATCGAATTTTCTCTGATAATTTATAATAGAGTTTTCAATAGACTTTACTCTATTATTTATTGATTGTACCTCTTGGTTTTTGATACTTATTTGATTCTCTTTTTTTTCAATTTCAGATTGTATATTACTCACTTTTTCACTATCGCCCTCTGCTAAAGCTTTATTCTTATCCTCTAGTAATACATTTATAGTATTTTGAAAAATAACAATGTCATTATTAATCTGTTTAATTTCATTTTCTAATGCGGTTTTATCATCTTCAAGATTTCTTATTTTTTCCTCATAAATCTTTACCTGTTCTTTATATTCATAATAACTATTAAGATACTTTTTATTTCTATAACTAGTATCTTTTTTTTCAAACTTATTCCTATTATCTTCTATTGAGTCTTTAAGGTCATTTAAATATCTTAATTCCTCAATTATTATACTTTCTTGACTTTCTAATGAACTTATCTCATAACCTAGTTCAGTATAAATTTCAGTATTATCTTTAATCATTTTCTTTACATCTGACATATATGAATTTTTATACTTCTCTAGCTCTTTATTATAATTCTCTAACTTTATATCAAGTTGTTCCAAACTAATACCAGCATTATCTCCAACTTGTTTTTCTTTATCTTCTAAATCTTTTGCTGCAAGCTTATTATTCTCAATATTTTGATTTAATTTTTCCATGTTATTTATATAATCAATGTATTGCATATAATAAATATTATTATTTTCAACCTCACCAAATAAATTTTTATCTTGTAAGATTGATTCCTTTAACAATTTATATCCTTCTATATCCCTATTATAATCTTCAGTATTTTTGCTGATTTCTGAGTAAGAAATATCATTATTTAATATACCCTTACTTGATTCAACATTAACCTTATTTATTTCAGCAATTAACTTTAAATACTCAGCATTAAACTTTTGATACTTACTATAATATTCTGTATCTTCTTCATTATTAAAGTAGTTTTGCTTATCTTCTATACTTTTTTTGAGCTTTTTTAAGTTATCTATTTCTTTTTGAAGTTTGGTTAATTCTTCTTCTATAGAATCTCTCTTAATATCAAGAAGATCATGATTAACTACAAATAAAGTATCATCTTTCTTTACTGATTGTCCTTCTTCAATATACTCCTCATCTATCCTCCCCATAACTTTACTCTTTATATCCCTAATATTTTCTGTAGGCCTTACAATTCCTTTAGATTTAACTACTATATCTATTTCTCCAAAATAGGACCATACTGTTCCAGTAATTATTAAAGATATTACTAGATAGATAAATATTGCTGTAAAAGGATGAGGTTTGGCTTCAAGAATTTCTCTACTATCAGATAATTCATTTATGTCCTGAATTATATTCTTCATCTACTCCTCCCCCTCATTATCAGTTTGTACTAGCTGATTTGCTGAAATAATTTGTGCTGTTGGTATAATCGGCATGCACAATAAATTATTATTAGTGATCTCATTCGTTGCTGCCACTTCTTCCATTGATTTTTCCAACTTATCATTCTCTTGAAGTTGGTCTTTCCACAAGTTAAAGTAATGTCCTCTTCTATTTATTAAATCTTCATGTGTTCCTGCTTCGATTATTTTTCCTTTTTCCATAACATAAATCTTGTCGCATCTCATTATTGTGCTCAATCTGTGAGCAATCATAATAGTTGTTATATTTTCACTAAATTCATACATTGTCTTTTCTATTGCTTTTTCAGTTATGGAATCCAAACTACTTGTTGCCTCATCCATAATTAAAATATCTGGCTTTCTCAATATAGCTCTTGCTATTGCAAGTCTCTGTTTTTGTCCACCTGAAAGGTTTGATCCATTCTCTTCAACCATTGTGTTATATCTTGTTTGTTGACTATTTATGTATTCATGAATTTTTGCCTTCTTACATGCTTCAACTATGTCTTCCATATCAAGCTCGTCATTTCCAAACTCTAAATTCTCCTTTATAGTTCCTTTGAACATAAAAATATCTTGAGAAATATATGAAATTTTATCTCTTAGAGATTCTATATTTATATCTTGAATATTGCATTCATTTATAAGGATTTCACCTTTTTCACACTTGTAAAAGTTCAATAAGAGTTTAACTAATGTTGTTTTTCCTGATCCACTCTCTCCTACAAGGGCAATTTTTTCACCTGCTTTTATCTGTAAATTAAGATCTTCTAAAATGAGTTGCCTTGTTCCATATCTAAATGATAAGTTTTTAAAATTAATATCCCCTTTAAGTGTTTGAGGATTTATCTTCTTATCTTCGTCTTCACTTTTTTCAAGTTCAAGATCTAATATTTCACCTAGTCGCTCCGCAGCTATCTTTGCTGATTTTAATTGTGGTTGTAAATTTATTAAGTTCTCAATTGGGTTTAAAAAATATGCTAATAAAGCATTAAATGATAACAGTTGTCCAATTGAAAGCTTTCCATTCATAACTTGGTAGCTTCCTATCCAAAGTATACATATCCCAAAAACTGCTCGTATTAGCCCTTCGAGTGATGATTGTGCATTATTTATACCACCGTTTTTAAACACACTTCTAAGTAGTCCAATAAATCTTTTCTCAGTTTCCAAGTTTACACTTCTCTCAGCATTAAATGCCTTAACTGTTTCTATTCCCTTTAATGATTCAACTAAATACGATGTTAATTTTGCATTACTCTCCATTGTTTTTCATTTACATTCTCTAGAGATTTGTTAAATGCAAAAACTATTACTCCATAAAAAATCAATGGTATAAGTGTAAGGAAAAACATCATACTGTTTTGGCTATATAGTATAATTCCTCCAACTACAACCATTATGGTATCAATCATTATAGTTAATGTAGCACTTGATAATGCATCTCTAATTTTTGATGCATCATTAAATCTTGATATTATCTCTCCAGTTTCTCTTGTTCCAAAAAAACTCATAGGTAGTTCAACAACGTGATTATAATACCCAAGCATCAATGGTATATCAATCTTCTGCCCTAAATAAATCAATAACTGTGTTCTAAATGCATTAATCACAATCTTAAAGATAGTTAAAACTACAAATCCTATTGATAAAATATGCAAGGTTTTTTCTAATCCATAGGGTAATATATCATCAATTATAAATTTGAAATAAAAAGAACCCATTATTCCTAATAGGGTAAGGAGTATAGAGCCTAAAAATACATTAATTATCAATTTTTTTTGTGGTATCATTAGATGAAAAAATCTTGAAAATAATCCTTTTGTCTCATTCCCCTTTTTAAATGATTCACTAGGAACCATAAAAATTAAAACTCCTGTCCATATCTTAAAAAACTCCTCTGGAGTATACTTAACAATACCTTTTGCGGGATCCGAAATAATTATTTTATTTTTAGAAATTTCATGTATAACTACGTAATGTAGTAGTTTCCCATCTATAATTACATGGGCTATAGCAGGCAGGGGAAATTCCGAGAATATATCTTCTTTATTATTGGCTTTTACACCTTTAGCTGAAAATCCTAATTGCTCTGCAGCTTTGATTAATCCATAGGCACTGGTTCCTTGTTTATCTGTTCCCGCAACTTCTCTTATCTTAGAGATGGGCGTCTTAAATCTATATTGTTTTGATATTGTAGCTAAACATGCCGCTCCACAATCTTTAATATCATGTTGCCGTATACAGACGTATTTTTTAAATATATTCTTCATATGTATATACCCCCCTCAGCTATATAATTATATAAAACAATTAATATTTTTACATGGATTTATTTAAAATAAATGTAAAATAAAAATAGTATTTGACAAATATTGTTGTTATAAGTATAATTTACTTACAACTTTTTGAAAAAAAGTTCAATGTTTGTATATATATGACTAATTTGGAGTGTTCATTATGAATATAAAAGAAAATCAAGAAATATAAAATGAAATAACTGACCCATCTAAATTGGATTAAATAATTAAATTTTAATGAATTAGAAGGAATTAATGGTGGAAATGATGCACTTGACGCTTTTGTAGGTACACTTGAAGTAGTGCTATCACCAGTGGTATGGGGTGTAGTTACTACAGTTGCTGGAACTATGACAGCTGTCGCTGTACTTGCTGATGGTGTTGGCCATTTAAAAGATGGTGTAAATGGAGGAAACTAATACCGTTACTGAAAATTGTCGCTTTATTCTATTGTAAAATAATATTTAATCTAAGGAGTTGATATTTATGCAAGAATTAAATAGTAAAGAACTTTTACAAATTGATGGTGGAATCGATGGTTGGGATTTATTCACAGGTGTCGTTAAAGTAGGAGTCGGGGTTGTTGGTGTTGTTGTACCAGAACCTGGAACAACAACAGCAGGTGCTTTTTCAATTGCCTCTGGTGTTGCTGATATAGTAGACGCATTTGATAATGAGTAGAATTTAAAATTTTAAACCTCAAATATATATGTAATATTACATATATCTTTGACTCTATTTATATAAATAGTTTCATATCAAATCTTGATTATTAACAACCTATATACCTTAGTTATTATTTGCAAATCAATAATTTTTAATTTCAAAGGAGTATAAAATATGAGTACTTTAAAAAAAAAAAATAACTACATTAAAATTTAGCTACATAGTTCTAGTTATTTGTATTATTTTTATATTAGTTAGTATAGTTTTTAATAAATATTCAAAAATTCCAGCAATTGTCTTACCGATGTCAATATGCGTAATATATATTTATTCTAATTTCACCTCAAAAAAGAACTGATAACTGTAGTAGGTTCGTCGGTGAACCTCCCCACAAGGGTGACAGTCACCTCTCGTATTATGATAAATCATGAGAAGTTGTCTAAAAAAATCTATAATTTCATAAAAACAAGGATATCTTTGAAAATATCCTAATAATTCACTTATTAGCAAGGAGATTAAATCATGAATTTATCAAATAATAATTTTGTTACAATAAATAATAATGAACTAGAACTTATTAATGGGGGAATTTCTTGGACAAAGGTTATTCCAGCCGCTATCGGATTTGTGTACGGAGGTGGACAAATGGCTGTTGGCTTTGCAACTGGAAATCCTCAATTGGTAATAAACGGTTGTCAAGGTGTTGAAGTTTCTACTCTACTATTAGCTGATGGTTTCAGCGAATAATATAAAAAAATAATGAGTTATCAATTAACTCATTATTTTTTTTACAAAGAGGTGTTATAATGAATAATATATATTCCTTTATTCTGATAATTATTTCAATTTATTGTATAATTTATGGAGTACTATTAAGAATAAATATAAAATTACAAAATAAATATTTAAAGAAATACGCCGTTGATAATACCAATACTTTTATCAGAAAGTCATCCACTTGTTTTATTTTTATTGGAATATCATTTATTATTTTACTTTTTTGTGCTGCTACAAATATACTAAATAATTCATCAGACATTTTCACATTTATGGAATTTATTCTACTATGTATTTACATAATTCATAACTATAAGTACAAAAAATAATTTTTGATATTAAGATAAAATTATAATTACTTCATAAACATCAAACCTAGATAATACTACGATTACTGTTGGTTTCAGTTTTTATAAGATAATTTTTGAATTCTCCAAATATAAATAATAATTTTTCTAATCATCTTTAATATGTTATTAAAATAAAAAAATGATTTAGACTAATTGTTAATAAATACATAAGTAATAAAAACAACTTTTATTTATGATACAAAATGGTGGTGAGAATTAATGAATAATAATAAAGTAGATAAAGGGTTTAAAATTCTTTATGGGAAATTAAGCAACAGAAGAAAATTTATAAGAACTTTATGGATAACTCCTTTCATTATTATGTTGTCAATCTACATGTTTTATACAGGCGATATTCTTTTTCCTATATTTTTAATTTCTGCATTTTTCATACAATTAATTTATACATATTTCAAATGGAAAGCAGAAGAACAAGTTTAATGAGCTAAATAAGTTTGTCAATCAAATACACTCTTATAAAGTTGATTAAACTTTCTTAGCTTATATCAATTTTATATTCTTCCCTACTACATAAACGCCTCTTTAATGTAAATTTTCCATTTAAAATAATTCCTACCCATGTTATCGATATTTTAAGTTTAATGATACTTACAACAAAATATATATCCTTTAATCCATATCCTCCCATTTATATTTACAACTGTTTATATTGCAATTCTTTCTAAATATCTTTAATGTTGCCTTCTTTTATTTGCTTCAAGCCTAAGTAAATCCATTTACTTTTCTGCTACTTTTATATTTTTTGAGATTTTATTGATTATTTAAATTCATAATTTACTGTTTACTTGTATGTATAACTTATACAGTAATGAAATATTTATATATCTATTAAATGATGGTCCTACACAAAAAGTGAATAAACGTAGTTCAAATTAATCATACAAGGAGTATTTGTATGAGACCTTTATCTTTGGTATTTGCTATTTGCTTTGCTATCCTGTGTTTTGGAAGTTTTCTTGAGATATTAAAACTATTAGTACCATCCCCAAATGATAAAATATATCTTTACGGATTAATTACCACTATTATATACCTAATTATTTTAGGGTTTATAGGGCATTTTGTAATTAAACCTCTTCTAATAAAATATAATATTTCAGTTGTTCAAAATGTGTTTTTCATAATTATACCTATTGTTATAATTGGAGCGATTATAGTGATATTAATTGATAAAAGTATATTAGATACTGATACATTTTATAAAAAAATGTATGGACTGGAATGACAGTAGGACCTTGGATTACATTAATCTTTATGACAAAACATAGTTCAAGTAAATTGATATAAGCTTTTGATAATGAGAAAACATTTTATATCAAATGAAGCCGCAGCTCCCCAAAAGAACTACGGCTTTTAATATGTGGTAAAAATTATAAATTATTCGAAGAACTCACCCATCTGCCTAAACTTACTATATCTCTTAGTAAGTAGACTCTCAGTAGTATCCATCTGTAATCTTGTCACTGTTTCAACAAGATTTGCTTTCATCTTCTCACATACTGCTGCTTTATCTTTGTGTGCACCACCTAGTGGCTCTTTAATAACTCTATCTATAATTCCGAAATTTAATAATTCCTGAGATGTAATTTTCATAGTTTCTGCAGCTTCTGATGCTCTTGATGCATCTTTGAATAATATAGTTGCGAATCCCTCTGGTGAAAGAATTGAATAGATTGAATGCTCAAGCATCCATACTTCATCTGCAACAGCTAATGCTAATGCACCACCACTTCCACCTTCTCCTATTATTATTGAAACTATAGGAGTTTTTAGGTTAGCCATCTCCATTAAGTTTCTAGCTATAGCTTCCCCCTGACCTCTCTCCTCAGCACCTATTCCGCAATATGCTCCCGGAGTATCAACAAGGCATATAACAGGTCTATTAAACTTCTCAGCCTGTTTCATAAGTCTTAAAGCTTTTCTATATCCTTCTGGATGAGGCATACCGAAGTTTCTATAAATATTCTCTTTAGTATCTCTTCCTTTTTGTATCCCAATTACAGTAACATTAATTCCATTTAAAGTAGCTAATCCACCTACAATGGCATGGTCATCAGCATATCCTCTATCTCCATGAAGTTCTATAAAATCATCGAAAACCTCTTCGATATATTCCATAGCTGTTGGTCTCTCATTCAATCGAGCGATTTTAACCTTCTGCCAAGCAGATAGTTTTGTATAGACATCTTCCTTCATAGAATCAAGTCTCTTTTCCATAAGTTCTATCTCTGCGCTAAGATCTAGTCCTTGTTCCTCAGAAACTTTTTTTAATTCTTCTATTTTATCCTTAAGATCATACAACTTCTTTTCAAAATCAAGTACCATACTCTCACCTACCTTTAGCAGTACATACCTACTACGAATTAAATTTAAGATACTCTGAAGCATGAAGAGTATCATCAATATTTATTCTTTATTCTTTATTCTCTCTTCTTTATTCTTTGTATAGATAAATCTACGAAGTAATTTATCTATACGTGCATTTTAAGAATCTTTCCTAAAGTTACTTTCATCTCTCTTCTATCTACAATCTTGTCTATAAACCCTTTTTCTAACAAGAACTCAGCACTCTGGAATTCCTCTGGAAGCTTCTGCTTTATTGTTTGCTCAATAACTCTTTTACCTGCAAATCCTATAAGAGCCTTTGGTTCACTTAAGATTATATCTCCCTGCATAGCAAAACTCGCTGTAACTCCTCCAGTTGTTGGATCAGTTAAAACAGTTATATACAGTTGTCCTGCCTCACTATGTCTACTTACTGCCGCACTTGTTTTTGCCATCTGCATAAGAGAGAACATCCCCTCCTGCATTCTAGCTCCACCAGATGCTGTGAACATAATAACTGGAAGTTTATTATCTGTTGCATGTTCTATGGCTCTTGTAACCTTTTCCCCTACAACACTTCCCATGCTCCCCATCATAAACTCTGAATTCATAACTCCTATTACTGTTTTAACACTATTTATAAGTCCCACACCAGTTATTACAGCTTCATTTTCACCAGTCTTCTCACTGTAAGTTCCTACTTTATCTTCATATCCAGCATATGAAAGAGGGTTCTTGCTTATCATATCTTTATCTAATTCAACAAAGGTTCCCTTATCTATTACCATTTCAATTCTTTTTCTACTATCAACTCTCATATGATGGTCACACTCTTTACACACCATATAATTCTTATCTAAATCCTTATTATAAAGGATGGTTCCACACTTTTTGCATTTCTGCCACATACCCTCTGGTATAGATGGAGTATGTTCATCAATGATCATATTATTACTAATTTGACCATGTTCTTCGTTAAGTAGAATCTTCTCTGATGCTGCCTCAACAGTTGTAAGTTCTATATATTTGCTTTTCTTCTTAAATAACTTCTTAATTCCCATATAATCACCAACCTTTGAACGCACTTCGTGCGTAGTTGAGAATTGAAAGTTGAGAGTTGAGAACGATTGATACTTTTACTGAAGTAAAAGCCACATCTTATTGTCTTTTAGTGTATAATTACCTTAATTTATTCTTCAAATAAAATATTGTATTCGTTGATACAATGTTTTATCACAAATAAAACGAGCAACCTCTCCCTGTTCCAATAACAATAAAATCAAAATTTCACGTAGTGAAATCTCCATCGTTCTCCACTCTCAACTCCCAACTCTCCACTATACTAAAATTTCATATCTATAGTTTTTACAATGACATAGAAACCTTCCTATTCCATAAATCTCCCTATATACCCTGTGTCTAGATTGTTCTCAGTATAGTTCTTGTCATTTAAAATCTTTAAATGGAAATCAATATTAGTCTTGATTCCTTTAAGAACAAACTCATCAAGAGCTCTTTTCATACGGTTGATAGCTTCATTTCTATCTTCACCATGGACGATTAGTTTACCAACCATAGAATCATATGTAGGTGGTATAGTATATCCGTTATACATTGCACTATCTAATCTTACCCCATATCCACCAGGATAATTTAAGATTTCAATTGTTCCTGCTGAAGGCATGAAGTTTCTCTCTGGATCCTCTGCGTTTATTCTACACTCAATGGCATGACCATTTATTTTTATATCTTCCTGTGTTAGCTTAAGTTCTTCACCATAAGCTACCTTTAATTGTTCTTTAACTATATCAACACCAGTAATCATTTCAGTAATTGGATGTTCAACCTGAATTCGTGTATTCATCTCCATGAAATAGAAATTACCGTGTATATCTAATAGGAATTCAATTGTTCCTGCATTTTCATACTCAACAGCTTTAGCAGCCTTTACAGCCACATCACCCATCTCTTTTCTTAATTGTTCACTTACTACACCACAAGGAGCCTCTTCAATAATCTTCTGATTTCTTCTTTGAATAGAACAATCTCTCTCTCCAAGATGAATAACATTTCCATGTTTATCACCAAGAAGTTGGATTTCAACATGTCTTGGATTCTCTATGAATTTCTCCATATACATTGTTCCATCACCAAAGGCTAGTTCTGCTTCTCTCTTTGCAGTATTAAATGCATTTGCTAGTTCTTCTTCACATCTAACAATTCTTATTCCTCTACCGCCACCACCAGCTGATGCTTTTACCATTACTGGATATCCTATTTTCTTAGCCGTTTCCTTAGCTACCTCTTCGTTTTCAATAACTCCATCACTTCCTGGAATTACTGGTACACCAGCTGCTATCATTATATCTCTAGCATTGGCCTTATCTCCCATTCTTGTAATGGTTTCTGGAGTAGGTCCTATGAAGTTAATATTACATGTTCTGCATATCTCTGCAAAATTAGCATTTTCAGATAAAAATCCAAACCCTGGATGAATAGCTTCTGCACCAGTTAAAACTGCAGCACTTATTATGTTCTTCACATTTAGATAACTATCTGCTGGTTTTGGTCCACCTACACATACAGCCTCATCAGCTAATTGTGTATGTAGCGCATCTTCATCAGCCGTTGAATATATTGCAACTGATTTTATCCCAAGTTCTCTACATGCTCTTATAACTCTAACTGCAATTTCTCCTCTATTTGCTATTAAAACTTTTTTAAACATACACTACACCCCTACTGCGAAAATAAGTTCAGCCTCAACTGCAGTCTCTCCATTAACACTAGCAATTGCCTTCCCAATTCCAGCTGGTCCTTTTCTATTGATAATTTCTACCTCAAGCTTAAGCGTATCTCCAGGAGTAACTTTTTTTCTAAATTTAGCTTTTCTTATTCCACCGAAGTAAGCAATCTTACCTTTAAATTCATCCAAACTCAATAGAGCTACAGCACCTACCTGAGCCAACGCTTCTATCATTATAACCCCAGGCATAACAGGCTCTCCTGGAAAATGACCTTGGAAAAAGTATTCATTCATAGTTACATTCTTATATCCTACTGCACTTTTACCTTCTTCTAATTCCTCTATATAATCTACAAATAGAAATGGATATCTATGTGGTATAATTTCCATAATCTCTTTTACATCTAATCTCTTATTACCCATTGATTACTTCCTCCTGATTTTCATGATAGGCTGATCATACTGAACCATATCTTCATTCTTAACAAGAATTTCTACGATTTCTCCACTGACTTCAGCTGTTATCTCATTCATAAGTTTCATCGCTTCTATAATACATAGTGGCTGTCCCTTAGATACCATATCCCCTACCTTAACAAAGGCAGCATCATCTGGACTTGGAGATCCATAATATGTTCCCACTATTGGTGAATTAATATATTCGAAATTAGCATCATCTTCTATATTTGTATCAATCTTAACTATTTCATCTTTAACTTGCACATTCGAAGGTACAGTTTCCATAGCTATTTCTTTTTCTTCTTGTTGAGGAGCATTTAATCTTTCGTTACTTATGATTCTTACTTCTCCACTTGTTCCTTTGGACATCTTTATTTTTAAGCTATCCTTCTCAAGTTCAAATTCATTTAAATTTGAATTACTGATTAAAGTAATAAGTTCCTTTATATTATTAAAGTCCATGCTTATTCACTCCATTTCTTAAATAATAATGATGCATTATGTCCACCGAATCCTAGGGAATTTGAAAGAGTATAGTTAACTGTATGCTCTCTTCCTTTTCCCTTTACATAATCAAGATCTAATTCTTCATCATCAACCTTTAATCCAACAGTCTCATGAACAAAATTTTCTTGAAGGGATTTTACACATGCAATTGCTTCAACTGCTCCACTAGCCCCTAATAAGTGACCAATCATTGATTTAGTAGAACTTACTGGTATTTTATAACCAGCTTCTCCAAAGACACTCTTTATAGCAGCTGTTTCAAACTTATCATTATATGGTGTGCTTGTTCCGTGTGCATTTATATAAGAAACGTCTTGTTTAGCAATTCCCGCTTCTTCAATAGCCATAATCATAGCTCTTGCTGCACCCTCTCCACCTGGAGCTGGAGAAGTTATGTGGTAAGCATCACATGTTGCTCCATATCCCACAACCTCAGCATAAATCTTTGCTCCTCTAGCTACTGCATGATCAAGAGATTCAAGTATAAGTATTCCTGCTCCCTCTCCCATAACAAATCCTGAACGCTCTTTATCAAAAGGTATTGAAGCCCTCTTTGGATCATTATTTGCATTCAAAGCTGTTAAAGCTGTAAATCCAGCCATTGCAAGAGGTGTTATTCCAGCCTCTGATCCACCAGTAATCGAAATATCTGAATATCCATACTTTATATGTCTGAATGCTTCTCCTATTGCGTTTGATCCAGAAGCACACGCTGTAACAACAGTATTACATATTCCTTTTGCTCCAAACTTTATTGCAACATTCCCTGCTGCAAGATTGCTTATCATCATTGGTATCATAAATGGAGATACTCTAGTTGTATCTTTTGAAACCATCTTTTCATGCTCTTTTTCTAAGGTTGATAATCCACCTATTCCTGATCCAATAATAACGCTTAGTTTTTCCTTATTTACCTTTTCTAAGTCTATATTTGCATCCTTAATTGCTTCAGTTGATGCAGCAAGTGCAAACTGTGTAAATCTATCTAGCTTTCTTACTTCTCTCTTATCAATATGTTCTTCTGGGATAAAATCCTTAGCTTCTGCCGCAATTTTAACTTTAAAATTTTGAGTATCAAAGCTTTCAATAAAATCTATTGCACATTTACCCTCTTTAACATTGCTCCAAAATTTATCTACACCTGTACCTAATGGTGTAACTGCACCTATTCCTGTAATTACTACTCTATTCACTTAGAACACTCCTCTCTACATTGCCATTCCGCCGTCAACATTGACGATTTGTCCTGTAACATAAGCAGCCTCATCACTTGATAAGAATGCTACTAAATTAGCCACATCTTCTGGTTTACCCATCTTCTTTAGTGGTACTGAATTTAGAATTGCTTCTTTCACTCTATCACTTAATTCATCTGTCATATCTGTTTCAATAAATCCAGGTGCAACAGCATTCACTGTTATTCCTCTTGCAGCCAGTTCTCTAGCAGCTGATTTAGTTGCCCCTATAACTCCAGCTTTAGATGCTGCGTAATTTAACTGACCTGCATTTCCTGTGATTCCTACAACAGAAGTCATATTTATTATTCTTCCACTTCTCTGCTTCATCATTATTGGAGTTATATGCTTTATGAAATTAAAAACTCCTTTAAGGTTTACATCAATTACTCTATCAAAATCTTCTTCTTTCATTCTCATAAGTAAAGTATCTTTTGTAATACCAGCGTTATTAACCAATATATCTAATGAACCCATTTCTTTATGAGCCTCATCTATCATTTCTTTTACTCTTTCAAAATCACTTACATCACCTTGTAGCAATAGTACTTTTACACCTTTATTTTCTAACTCTTTCTTTAACTCCTCTAATTCAGGGTTATCTCTTCTATAATTTATAACAATATTAGCACCTTTTTCAGCTAATTTTAAAGCAATAGCTTTTCCTATTCCTCTAGAGCCTCCAGTAACAAAAGCTACCTTCCCATTTAACATAGCTATTCTCCTCTCAATTTGCTTAATGTATTCTCTAATGTTTTTAAATCTTCTATATTCATACAGTTTAATTTTCTATCTACTTTCTTAACAAAACCACTTAGAACCTTTCCTGGTCCAATTTCAATAAATGTATCTATTCCATCATCAATCATATTTCTGATTGATTTTTCCCAATATACACTACTCATTACTTGCAGCTTCATTATTTCTTTGATATCATCACCGCTGTTTAACTTTTCACCATTCACATTCATATATATAGGTAATGAATTCTCTTTGAATTCTATATTATTCATTTCTGTATAAAGATTTTCCGCAGCCTCTTTAAGTAATTTAGTATGAAAAGGACCACTTACATTTAATTTTAAAGCTCTCTTTGCTCCCATTTCCTTAGCAATTTCAACAGCTCTATCAATAGCAGCAGTTTCTCCCCCAATAACAATTTGTTTTGGGCAGTTTAAATTAGATATCTGTAATACATCCTCTTTTTTAGCATTATTAACTAATTCTTCAACCTGTTCTATATCAAGTCCAATTATTGCAGCTAATGTACCATCTATATCCTTAACAGCCTCTTCCATGAAAAGACCTCTTTTTCTAACAAGGGTTACACACTCTTCAAATGATATCATTCCACTACTTACAAGTGCTGAATATTCGCCTAAACTCAATCCAGCTACTGCATGATACTCTATTCCCTCTTTTTCAAAAGCTCTAAGAGCAGCTATACTTGTTGTTAGAATTGCTGGTTGAGTATATTCTGTTTTATCAATTTTTCCCTCTTCACCATCAAAACAAATCTTCTTTATTGAAAAACCTAATTCTCTATCTGCAATATCAAATATTTCTCTACATTCCTCAATATTTTCATAAAGGTCTTTTCCCATTCCAGCATATTGAGCTCCCTGCCCTGAAAATATAAGTGCAATTTTACTCATTATCTTACGCCCTCCACAACCTTTTTAGCTTCATCAAAGATCTCTTCTATTATTTCTTTACAACTTTGAGTCTTTTTAATCAATCCAGCAATTTGTCCTGCCATTACCGAGCCATTTGCTATATCTCCTTCTACAACTGCTAGTCTCAATGCTCCTCTTCCTGCTTCTTCAAACTCTTCAATGCTTATTCCTTGTTTTTCAAGCATTACCATTTTTCTTGATAATTTATTCTTTAATACCCTTACAGGATGACCTGTAAATCTTCCTGTAGCAACAGTATCTATATCTTTAGCATTAATAACCTTCTCTTTGTATGCATCGCAAACCGAACATTCATTTGCAACAAGGAACCTAGTTCCTACTTGAATTCCTTCTGCACCTAGAATCATAGCAGCTGCTAAGCCTCTACCATCACCAATACCCCCTGCAGCAATAACAGGAATATTCACAGCATCAACAACTTGTGGAATCAATGCCATAGTGGTTAATTCTCCAATATGACCTCCAGCCTCGCAGCCTTCAGCTACTACAGCGTCTGCTCCTGCTCTCTCCATCCTTTTGGCTAAAGCAACAGATGCTACAACTGGAACAACCTTGATTCCTGCTTCTCTCCACATCTCTATGTATTTGCCTGGATTTCCTGCACCTGTTGTCACTACTTTAACTCCTAACTCACAAACTAAATGAGCAATTTCATCAGCATATGGACTTAATAACATTATATTAACTCCAAAAGATTTATTAGTCTTTTCTTTAGTTTTTAAAATTTGCTCTCTTACCCATTCAGTTGGAGCATTTCCTGCAGCAATTATTCCTAATCCTCCAGCTTCTGATACAGCTGATGCTAGATTATGATCTGCAATCCATGCCATACCTCCTTGAAAAATAGGATATTCAATATTAAATATTTCACAGATTTTAGTATCAAACATAATGTTTCCTCCTTGACTTTGGCATATTCAAATAACTAACTAGTCATATGCTCGTCTATTTATTCTCATATGCCTTATCTATACATAAAGATAGTGACTTATTATCTTAATATTTGTACTCTCACTTTTTAAACCCTTGTAAAAATATAAGTCTACTATATTAAGATAAGGGTCGGCTTAAAAATTACTTCCACTTTTTGAAACAACTTTAGTGGAAGTTATTTTTAAACGATCCCTACCCAGACTAAAAGTTACTCACTCTTCGTCTGATTTTCAACAATACTTATATAATTTTACTAGTTTTTCTTGCTCTCAATGTATTTAACCATTTCTTCTACAGATTTCATTCCTTCAACATCTTCATTAGGAATCTCAATCTCAAACTCTTCTTCTAAAGACATTATTACTTCAAATATCTCTAATGAATCTACACCTAAGTCATCAATTAACTTAGTCTCCATTTTAATTTCCTCTGTATCAATACCTAATTGATCTGCAATAATTTCCTTAACTTTTTCAAATATCATGTTTCTTCCTCCTTAAAATTTAACATTTTGTTTTATTTTGTTATATTTTTTTATAATATATTCAAATTATTTTTATAATATAATCAAATTATTTGATTGTCAAACCTTTTAATATTCTACTAGGGCATAACCCCAACTTAATCCTCCACCAAAGCCAATCATGATGAACTTATCGCCTCTTTGGATTAAATTCTTCTCCATCATTTCATTTAAAGCAATTCCAATACTTGCAGCGGATGTATTACCATATTCTGAAAGATTAGTGTAGAACTTATCACTACTTACTTTAAGCTTTCTAGCCGCAGTCTCTATAATTCTTGTGTTTGCTTGATGAGGAACGATATATTTTATATCATTCATAGTTATATTATTTCTCTCTAACACATCTGTAATATTCTTAGCTATAACTTTAACTGCAAATCTAAATATATCACTTCCACTCATCTGTATGTGATCTAATTCTTCATCACTTTCAACGTATAAATTTCTCAGTGGTCTTGTTTTGCATATCAATGACATTCCTGCTGCTCCATCACTGTATATATCAATATCTTTGATACCAATATTTTCATCAGTTTGTTCAAGAACTACTGATGAAGCTCCATCTCCGAAAAGAACACATGTGTTTCTGTCTTTCCAGTCTAACAACCTTGATAATACTTCACTTCCAATTACCAAAGCCTTTTTGTATCGAGCTTCCATCATAAACTGCTTTGCAATTTTTAATCCATAGATTAATCCTGTGCATGCGGCTGTAATATCAAACGCTACAGCATTGTGTGCTCCTAATAATCCTTGAACTATACATGCTGTGCTTGGAACATGATAATCAGGCGAACATGTTGCTACAATTATCAAATCAATATCTTCTGGTAAAATACCCTTCTTATCAAGAGCATTTTTTGCTGCTTTAAATGCTAATTGTGAAGTATCCTCGCCATTTGATATTCTTCTTTTTGATATACCCGTTCTACTTTCTATCCATTCATCACTAGTCTCAACTATCTTTTCTAAATCGAAATTAGTAACTATGTTGTTCGGAGTATATTTTCCTGTAGCAATGATTTTTACATTCTTCATACCTACTCCTTCTTTCCTGTTCTTCTAATATTATAATTACTTTTAAAGAACTTATTTAATTTTTCTAAGGATGAGTTTAACACAATTCCTTCTTCTTCTGTTAACCCCTCTATCGTATTCTTTATCATATCTGCATGAAATTTTTCATGTACTCTAAAAGCTAACTTACCTTTTCTAGTTAATGATATCTCAACAACTCGTCTATCTCTATCACTTCTCTGTCTATTAACATATCCTTTTTTAACAAGATTATTCATAGCTATTGTTAATGTCCCTACTGTAATCCCTAAATCCATAGCAATTTCGGACATAGTCCTACTTCCATACATTCCAATTTCCTCTATGGTATGGATTTCTGTTATTGATAAATCATTAAACTTACCCTCTGCAAGAGCATTCTGTTCAATAATCAATATATCATTAAAAATATCAACTAATAATTCATTTAATACCGCAAAAGACTTGTTCACATTTATCACCTTATCTAATGTCATTTTTATTACTTTGATAATCAAAGTATATCACAAAACATTCTTTTGTCAACACTAAAAAATGTAATTTAAGGAAATTTTAAATATATATCTATAATCACTATTTTTTGGAATTTAAATTATTTTTTGTTATAATTATCCTATAATTAAATATTAAGGAGTGGTTGAATGATTAATATTTTGGTTATTGAAGATGAAGAACCAATTCGCGAGCTTATAAAAATGAATCTATCTATGGTAGGCTATAATATTGAAACAGCTTGCAATGGCGAAGATGGTCTTTTATTGATAAATAACAATCACTATGATGTTATTTTACTGGATCTTATGATTCCAAAAATTGATGGTTTTTCTTTAATGAAGGATATATCTAAATTAAAAGTACCTGTGATTATTGTAACAGCAAAAGATAATATAAATGATAAGATAAAGGGTTATAACCTTGGAGCTGATGATTACTTAGTAAAGCCCTTTGATAGTATGGAATTATTATTGAGAGTTAAGGCTTTACTTAAAAGATGTCCTCCTGATTATATGTCTGTTGAGGATATTTACACCTTTGATAATATTGTTATTGATTTACACAAACATTCCGTCACAAAAGATGGAGAAGAAGTGATTTTAACCTTAAAGGAGTTTGAATTATTAAATGAATTGATTTTAAACAAAAATATAGTTCTTTCTAGAGATTCACTCATAAGTAATGTTTGGGGATATGATTATCTTGGTAATACCCGTACTGTAGACATGCACATACAAAAATTGAGAAATAAACTTGATACTGAACGAATTAAAACCATATTTAAAATTGGTTATAAGCTTGAGTATTAACCATGAAATTTAAATACAAAATCGTTCTTATGTGTCTTTCTCTATATACGGTAGCATTACTATCAATTAATTTTCTTATATCTAAAAATACCTATGACAAAATGCTAACTACTGAAATAACAAGGAATTTGAATATTGAAGAAACAATATATTTAAACCTTGCTTTTAATTTGAAATATACTTCATCTATTGATAATTCTAGTTCATCTTTTCAAGAGTTTTCTGATAATTTTGTAAATACTTTTGGGAATTCTACTTTGTTATTATCTATAGTTACATCATCAGGTAGTAATATTGCTTCTAACTATTCCAGTAACATTCCCCTTGATAAAAATGAATTGAATGACATAAAAAAACTTGAACGTTCTTATATATTGAAGCATATTGATAAAACCTACTATATGATTGTTTACCATAAATTCAGTTTTAGTAATAAGGCCTACTATTTTAAGACAATAAGAGATATTTCAGTAGTAGACACGGTATCTAAAGAAAACTCTAGATTAATTCTTAATATCAGCTTAGTTGTTTCTATAATTTTTATCATATTGACGCTTATACTAACTTCATTTTTAATGAAACCAATAACAAAACTTACTGGTATTGTAAAATACATTTCATCTGGGAATTATTCAAAGAGAATTGACCTTAAAAATAATAAAAATGATGAAATAGGACAGTTATCAAATTACTTTAATATTATGGCTGATGTTATAGAAGATAAGATTTCAACATTAGAGGATGAAAATCAACGGAAACAAAGTTTCATAGATAATCTTTCTCATGAGATAAGGACTCCCTTAACTTCAATTATTGGATTTTCTGACCTTTTGAAAAATATGGACTACAATAAAGAATCTTTTGATAAAGGATTGAATTTTATTAATTCTGAAGGGAAAAGATTATTGAACATATCAAAAATCCTTCTTAATATAGCTAGGTTAAAAGAAGAAGAAATGGAATTTGAAACAATAGATGCTTCAATTGTTTTAAACGAAATATATACTACAATGAAAATAAAATACAAAGATTCTAACACTTCATTAAAATTACAGTTATCATCAGAGAAATACCTATTCAATGTTAATAAGGATATGATTACATTAACTATATTTAACTTAATAGACAACGCATTCAATGCATCAAGAGAAAGTGGTTCCATCTTATTTGGTACTACAGATTATAATAATAAACCTTGTATCTTTGTTCAAGATAATGGAATAGGCATGAGCGAAGATGATATTAGTAAAATATTCGATCCTTTTTACAGAATAGATAAAACACGTTCTAGAGAAACCGGCGGTGCTGGTCTGGGTTTATCTATATGTACTGAAATAATGAACTTACATAATGGTAAAATTGTAGTTGAGAGTATGTTAGATAAAGGTACAACCTTCTATGTCCTCTTTTAAATGTAGTTTTACAACTATTTTACATCTTAACTATAAGAATTATATTTCCATTTGTTAACATTGTTTTAGATGATACATGAGGAGGTAACGGTATAAAATGAAAATAAGATATTTTTTAGTAACTTTATTTGTATGTATTACATTAGTAAGCTGTGGCAAAAAAGGAATAAATGAAGATGTTGTTTATGATGCGTCTACTTCATCTGAAAAGGTAGCCACTAATTCTAAGGATTCTTCTATAAATATACAACATGAAACACCTAAATCAGAGAAATCAGAGGATTCAAAGATTATTACTGCTGAAGGAGTTAAAAAAATTATTTTTGATTCTATTCAGCTTGCAAAAGACACTAATAAATTTGAAGCTTCTGAAGGATATATTGATGAGAGTGTCAATGAGTATATATCTGATGTTTCTTCATATGTAAATAATGTTGTTAACGAAAGCCTTGATTTAAGCTCTATTGGTTCTGAAAACATTGATATTCAGGGTATAACATCTTTTGTTGAATCTGTTGTTAAAACAGCTCTATCAAAATCAAGTCTTGAGTCAACAAAAGATGACTTAATAGCAAAGAATAACTCTATACCTAAATCAGAATATGATATAGATCTATTATATAGTTCTGTAATGTCAAATAATCAAGATTTAGTATTAAAGATTATTTTAAGTAATAAAGTAGATATTAATTCTAAAAACTCAGAAGGTGAGCATATTTTATCAGCAGCATTGGTTTTTAATAACTGTGAGATTGCATCATTACTATTACAGGCAGGAGCTAATCCATATGAGCTAAATTCTGATGGAATAAGCTTCTATGATCAAGTAATGTCCGATAACTCACTGAAAATGAAAGAGATTTTTAGTAAATACTCTAAATAACCCCTGGGGAAAATACCCCAGGGGTTATTTCCCCAGGGGTATTTTCCCCAGGGGTTATTTAATCTTCAGTTTCCTATACCTATTAAAAGCTGCAGCAATTTCATTTTTTCTCGGCATGGCAAGATTCCCAGGATGTCCTTTACTGGATGATATCTCGTCTAAGCCCTTATCTTCTATAATGGTATATACTTGATTCACTATATCTTTTAATCTTTTTCTATCATCAATAAGATTTTTTATTGAGTATTTTATGATTTCTGTTATGCAATTTGTCTGGCTTGTGCTCACAATCTGCTCAACAGATGATAAATCAATTTCCTCTTTATTTATGAGAATTGTGTTTATTCCTTTAGCTTTTATCTTGCTCTTTCCTTCCATTAAAGGAAAACTGTTTTTCATTATAACTCTATCACAAGTTATATCAAACTCTTCTTCATTCTCAATAAGCTCTTCTTTCATAAATAACTCTTTAGCTTTATCAGTTACATCAATAGCCATATATTCATCCATCATTATAACTGTATCAGCTTTGTGAAAATACTCTCCTGAACTTCCTATTACTAATATACTTGATACTCCATAGTTTTTGCTTAATTCTTTAACTCTATCAATAAATGGAGTAATAGGCTCCTTATCTTTATGAATCAACATTTTCATTTTATGATCTCTTATCATAAAATTTGTTGCACTTGTATCTTCATCAATAAGAAGTGTTTGTGCTCCAATCTCTAAAGCTTCAATTATATTAGATGACTGTGAGGTACTTCCACTGGCATTCTCACTCTCAAATTTATAAGTATCTTTACCATTTGGAAGATTATTTATAAAGGCTGAAATATTTACCTTTTCAACACTTCTTCCATCCTCTGCTCTAACTTTAACCGCCGAATTATCCATAATCACAAATTCTCTACCATCATTAGCAATATGATTATATACTCCTACTTCAAGTGCTTTCAGCAATGTTGATTTACCATGATACCCTCCACCAACTATTAATGTAACTCCTTTTTTTATTCCCATTCCACTTATTTTTCCTCTATGAGGGCAATTAAATATTATTTTCATTGATTCAGGAGAAACAAATCTTATGGCTCCTTGTTTCAACGGTCTATCTGATATTCCACTTTCTCTAGGTAAGATAGACTCATCCGCAATAAATGCACAATACTCATTCTTTTTTAATTCTTCCCTTATATACTCCTGATCCTCTGCAAGATTTATATGTCTCACTAAAGAGCCTTCATTTATATTCTTAATGTCCATTGATTTTTCAATAATCTTAGGTAAATATCCTAAAATCATATCCGCCGCTTCTTTACCAGCAATTTTTCTACCAAAAGCAGGTAATCCTATCTCTAATCTAGCTTCAATGGAAGTTTTATTAATCTTTATTGATGTTCTATCAATTACTTCTTGACCTGGTCTGTCAATTGCTATAAGCCCGCTTTTTCCAGATCCGTTTACTCTATCATAGATGGAATAAATATTATTAGATAATACTCTTGTCAAATAATCTTTGAAAGCAATTTCTCTCGTCTTGTTTTCATAATATTTCCCAGGAAATCCATTCTTACTATTTTCAATAATTACTCTAATTTTAGAAGGTGATGCAAACGGATCTCCCTGTATATAATCAAATTTAATTTGAAAAAAATCTAAGTTAAAGCTTTCCCCTTGTATCTCTTTATATGCATTATATCCTTTTCCATTCAATTTTTTTAACAAAAGCTCTTTCAAATCATTGTAATCTCTCATAGCCTACCCTCTTTTACTTTATCATTCTTATACATTCTGCAAGCTTCTTACTCTCTATACTCTTAAAAGATAATGCTCCCGATATTACACTCATCAAATTTACACCTATAAATAATATTGCTATCAATCCATATGGAATCCGATCTATAAGATTACTATTAGTCTTTATACCATATACTATTACTCCACCCATGATAGTTCCCATGGATGAACTTATAAAACCTAAATAAAACCCTTCTAAAATAACCATTTTCTTTAATTGTTTTTTTGTCATTCCAACAATTCTATAAATACTTAATTCTCTTGATCTATTCATAATTAGTTCATTGGATGAGCTCATTATACTTAAAACTGAAAATAATGTGATTATAAATAGAATAATAATTGTTATTATTATTGTATTTCTTTGATAATTCTTATACTTATCTACATAAGAATTAGAAAGAGTTACCCCTCTTTTCTTAGTTGCAATATCATTAATCTCTAACATTATTTTTTGTTTCTGATATAAACTATATCCATCAGCTAAATCTATATTAACTTGTTTATAGAATCTATAATCTAGCAATTTATTAATTATATATTTGTGTATAAATATATATGGTTTTGTGTCATTATACTCAAAATCTGTATCATCATAAGAAACGATACCTATAACTTCAAAATTAATTGGTATATATTTTATCTCTGATATATCTAAGTATGGAAAACTAATCTCAATACTATCTCCAATCTTAAGTTCGGGATATTTTTCAGCAAACGCTTCATTTACAACTACTTTTCTTTGGCGTGATAACTCATCCATAACAGTTCTACCAATTTTATTTTTAACATTCTTAAATATATTTTTCTGAAATCCTATTACAATTGATGGCAAATAAGAATTTTGATCTATCTCATATTTAATCCTATTCCTTTTGTCATCTTTAGATATATTTACATAAACCTCTAAATTCTGAAAAGTTGAGACATCCTTTACCCCTTTTACTTTTGAAAGATCTTCATAATCAAATGAAGTAAAACCAGTTCCATCTGTTCTTAGAATAATGTCAGTATTCAAATTCCCCACATCATAGGGTGATTTTTGAATAATTGAATTTATTATAATAAAAAATACAAACGCTGTACTTATAAAAATTATTCCCTTTTTAACTTTCTTAGGATTACTCCATAAGTTTTTGATAGCTAATTGTGCTGTTATTCCTACCCTCTGGATAATATAAGACCAGAATTTATTATATGTTATATCTTTAATATATTTAATCTTTGAATTTACAGTAAACATATCAAAAATATTCATATTATCTATTCTTATAATATTCATAACAGCTATTGTTATAATTAATATTACAGAACATATACCTACTAATATGATATTTGATACGTTTACTGCATTAATTGGTAATTGTATACTATATATTTTTAGTATCTCTATCAATGGTATATAAGTAATAATCCCTAGAATCATACCAAAAAATATTGCCTTAAGATTGATAAATATTATTTCTGATATAATCATTTGATACAATTGTTTTTTTGTACATCCTATAGCTCTTAAAATACCTATATATCTTACTCTATCATAGTTAAAGTTTACATATATATTATTTAGTATTAATGTTGCTGCTAGAATTATAATTAACGCTATTAACACTTTATATGTTTCTATAATTTTCATATTTTTTAATTCATTAATATAATTCACATTAAGAGTTATTTTTTTTTCTGATATATGATTATACTTTATTAAGTCATTTACAATATTATCCATTCGCCTAATATCATCAAATTTCATATACACATTATACGTCTTTTTTAAAGGATCAATTTCGTATGTCTGTTCCTCGCTTACTAGACCAACTGTAAGCTTTGTATCTTTTTTATGTTCTCTATTACCCAATACTCCAACAATCTTATAATAATCAGGTAAATCACTCAAGTAATCATTCTCATTTAAGCTAGCATTATTCAACGTTACATAATCTTCTATATTTTTTTGTGTTTCTGTATCTAAATATTCTAAAACCCATTGTTCAAAAGCAATTTCTTTCTTCTCTCTTGGGTAATCACCGTCTATTAGTTCTATGTTCAATAATTCTCTACTTATTTCATCATAATATCCAATTCTTGCAACTATCCACTTTTCAGAAATTGTATTATTGGAATAGTTATTAACTATTCCGATTTTATCTATATTATTATTACTCTTAATTATCTCTAACTGTTTACTGTTTATATCACGTATTTCTATATGATATTTACCATAAATACTTTCAACATGTTTAATTTTTTCCAAAACCATGCCATCACTTATAAATATAAGCAATGATATTAAGGCAATTATAGCCATTGTTGTTATAATTATCGATTTAGTTCTAACCTTATTAGAATATAATATCTTTCTGTTATTAAAAGATTTATTATCTAGATACAACTTAATTTCCCCCTATTATTCTTCCATCAACTAACTTAATAATTCTATCTGCATGTGATGCAATAGTAGGATTATGAGTAATCATGATTAAAGTTTGATGATATTTTAACACCGATAATTTCATAAGGTTTATTACATCTTTAGCTGTTTTAGTATCAAGATTACCTGTTGGCTCATCTGCTAAAATAATAGATGGTTTTGTAATTAATGCTCTAGCAATAGCTACCCTTTGTTTTTGTCCTCCAGACAATGAACTAGGGTAAAAATTAAGCAGATCTTTTATATTCATAAAAGCAACAATCTCATCTAGATATTTAGAGTCAACTTCCCTATTATCTAATTTTAATGGTAATAATATATTATCCTTAACAGTTATGGTTGGTATTAGATTGTAAAATTGAAATATATACCCAATCTCTCGTCTTCTAAATATTGTTAATTCCTCATCACTCATTTTATAGATATCTTTATTATTTACTATTACTCTACCTTCATAAGGTTCATCTAATCCACCAATTAAATTTAGTAAAGTACTTTTTCCTGATCCACTAGGTCCTATTATTGCTATAAATTCTTTCTCTTTTACAGATAAATTAACACCTCTAAGTGCCATCACTTTTGTGTATCCCTCAGTATATATCTTACTAAGATCTTTTACTTTAACAACTTCCATCTCATATCCCCCCTCTTTTTACCTCTTAGGAAATATTATTGTGAACTCGCTTCCTTTATTTACCTCGCTTTTTACTTCTATATATCCATCGTGCTTTTCAACAATTACCTCTGATAAAGATAACCCAATTCCTGTACCATTTCTTTTTTGATTATTTCTAAGTGTATTCTGTCCTTGGTAAAATCTTTTGAATATTTTAGGAAGATCTTCTGCATGAATTCCAACTCCATTATCTTTTATTGAAATTCTTATTAAGCTTTCTCTCTCTTGTAAGTGAACCTCTATGTTTCCACCTTCTTTTGTGTAATCTATGGAGTTCTTAATAATATTTCTCATAGCCTCTCCAAGCCATCTTCTATCATGTTCCAAAAACACATAATCACTATCATAGTATAAACAAAGTTTCTGATTTTTTATGCTCGCATTATATTCTAAGGCTTTTACCTCTTCAATAACAGTTTTAGATAAATTATATTCTTTTTTATTTATCTCAATTACACCAGTTTCCAATCTTGTTATTTTCAATAAAGACTGAATTAACCACTCCATCCTATCAATCTGTACTAGACTCTTTTGTAAAAAATCAACAGCAACTTCTTTTTCTTCTAATGTTCCGTCTAAAAGCAACTCATTAAACATCTTCAAAGAAGCCAAGGGTGTCTTCAATTGATGTGATATATTAGAAATCATATCTTTTAGAAATTCCTTTTCCTCCGTTAGTTGCTGTACTGTCCTTTTAAGTCTTTTACTCATTTGATTAAATTGAAAAGATAATTTTGATATATCTCCCTCTTTCTCATTGCTAATAACAATAGTATAATTACCTTCTACTATTCTTTCTGCATTATGCGTTAATTTCCTTATAGATTCATACACCTCTTTAAATACTGAACGAATTGATACAAAACATAATATAAATAATAATATTATTAACAGATTAACTGTATATTTAGAAACATTGATTATATCTAATATACTGTCATACTGCTGTATTTTACTACTATCTATATATCCATATTTCATGAATGTATTACTTCCACTTTGAATATACCTATCATCTAACTCTTCAGTTAATCCATCATATAATGTTTTTTCCATTAATGGATCTTCTGCTATTATTTTTCCCATTACATGAAATGTTCTTTGATTTAATCTATAAGTCATCTTATAATTAACAGAAATAAATATAATATTGATAGTTACTAAAAACATTAAAAATATAACTAATAATTTCTTAATAGTTTTCTTAAATTCAGGATTTACATCTAGCATTATATTCATACCTATTTGCTCCCTTGATTCCATTTATATCCTAAACCTCTAACCGTGATTATAAATCTTGGTCTAGATGGATCATCCTCAATTTTTTCTCTAAGTCTTCTTATATAAACTGATAATGTGTTATCATCAACAAATTCTCCGTTTATATCCCAAAGTTTCTCAAGTATCACATTTCTACTAAGAGTCTTTTGAGGACTTTTCATAAACATAGCAATAAGCTTATATTCCATAGTAGTTAAGAATATCTCCTTACCGCTCTTCATTAACTTTCTTTCCATTAAATTTAATGTTAAATTTCCAGATGAAATTCTATCTATATATTCATTAGTTTCTTTTTTTATGTTACTTCTTCTTAACGCAGCTCTTAATCTTGAAACTAGTTCTCTTACTCTGAAAGGTTTAGTTATATAGTCGTCTGCCCCTAAATCTAATCCTAATACTATATTAACTTCTTCATCGCATGCAGTAAGAAAGATTATAGGTATTTCTGATTTTTTTCTAATCTTTTCACATAATTCAAAGCCATTTCCATCAGGTAACATTACATCTAAAAGAACTAAGTCAAATTTATCTTCTTCAAAGGCTTTTGCTCCATCACCTATACAGTTTCTTACTGTTACGTTAAATCCTTCTTTTTCTAATGTATATTTAATCCCAATTGCTAACGATTCATCATCTTCAATTACTAGTAGTTTTTCCATACTTCTCTCTCCTTAAATAAAAAAATATTTATATTTACCCTTTAATCATATCCAAATAAATAACTAGTCAGTATACTAGTTATTTGTTTTCATACGCCTTATAAAAAGTATACCATAATAAAATCAGACATGCCTTAGCATGTCTGAAATTTATTGTATTCCGTTCAATAAATAGTATATAGAACAACCTATTTGTATAAACCAGATAAATAGAACTAATCTTCCTAACATCGCAGCTGTTTTTCTTATTATATTCCCTTTAGATATCATAGCTATTATTGCTAATAAAACTACCATGCCACTAGATAGCAAACACACCTTTAATAATGATTCACTTAATATTCCTAACATATTTACAAGATCCATAAAATAATCACCCTCAATATAATTTTATAATAAATAGAATAATATTATCTTTTTTATCGTATATATATTTATCTATCATTTATATTAGAACTTTAGTAGTATAATATCATATTTTACCCTTATATTGTATATGTTTTGTAATTAATCCTATTAATATTATATCATGTTGACACTATATTAACACTTTTTCCTCAAAAATCTATTTGTGATTGTTACTCTATCTGATATAATTAAATATGTTTATATTATTGATTTGCTTGAAATTAATATAGAAAGAGGTGCATAAATGAGTACTTTTATGCTTGGTTCTAAACAGTTGAATTATACTTTTGTGAGTAATATTTTTATTGATAAATATATGACTGATGCTCGTGGAGAATATATTAAGGTTTATTTGCTAGGATTAAAATATTGCCAGAGTGGAGAATTAGGAGCTACTACAAATATAATATCAAGTTCATTGAATTTATTAGAAACTGACGTGTTAAATGCTTGGAAGTATTGGCATGAGAAGGGTATTGTTAACCTTACTCCAATTGATTCAAATGATAATTATAGAGTAGAATTTTTAGATCTTTCTAATTGTAATATTTCAGAAGTTGATCAATCAGTAAATTTATTGCACGAATTAGATAATTCATCTATTAAAAGTATGTTTTTTGAGATTGAAGCTTTGATAGGTCGACCTTTGTCTTCTAAAGAAATGACAGTTTACCTAGGTTGGCAAAAAGAATTCAATTTTTCTCCAGAACTAATCCTATTATTGATTCAATATTCCGTTTCCAGAGGTAAGACAGATTTCAGATATATTGAAAAAATAGCCATTGCATGGCATGACGCTAAAATTTTAAATATAAGTGATGCTCAACAATTTATTAAACAAAATGAAGACAAACGAATAACTATGAGAAAAGTTCTTAAATATCTTGGATTAAATTCAGACAATATTGCTATACCTCAAGAACAAATGTTAGAAAAATGGATAAACGTTTATAAATTTCCTGTTGAAATTATTTACAAAGCCTGTGATATATGTTTTGAACGTTTAAACAAAGCTGAGTTAAAGTATATTGATGCAATCCTTAATAGTTGGTTTAAAAATAATGTTAAAACATTACAAGATATTGAAAGAGTAAATAAGAAATCATTTAAAACTAATTCTACTATAAAAACTAAAGGAAGTTTTGGTAACTTTGAACAGAGAAATTATGATTTCAAAGAATTAGAAAAAAAATTATTAGGATGGTCAAATGATGATTAAAGGATATCAAGAAAAAGTTCTTAATATGTATGATAAAAAAAGAAAACATAATAGGGAACTTTTAACGAATAGGAAGACTGAAGTATACTCAAAAATTCCTAAAATAAAGACAATTGATACTATGATTACTAAATCCTTTTTAGATTTATCAACTAGTCCTTTTAGAGAAATATCTAATAGAGAAGAATATTTAGCAGATTTAAAAAACAAGATAACAGATTTAAAAGTTGAAAAAAGTGAACTGCTAGTCCAATTTGGATATCCTATGGATTACCTAAACGAAATATATGAATGTAAAAAATGTAGCGATACTGGATACATTGGTCCTAAGAAATGCGAGTGTTTTAGTAAAAATCTTGTTAGATTATATTATGTTACTTCTGAACTTAAAGATATACTTGCGTCTAATAATTTCTCAAATTTTAGATTAGACTATTTTGATAATCATAGATTTAGTGATCTAGGGATTCCTAGAAATAATATGGAAAAGATATTAATCAAATCTAAAACATATATACGTGATTTTTCATTTACTAATGAAAATCTATTCTTCTTTGGTAGTTGTGGTACTGGAAAAACTTTTTTAACTAACTGTATAGCAAAAGAACTTTTAGATCAAGGTTATATGGTTATTTATAAAACAGCTGATGAATTAATAAATACTCTAAAAGAAATTAGGTTTGATAAGAACGAATTTCTAGAAGATGCTATAATAAATTGTGATCTTCTTATAATTGATGATTTAGGAACTGAATCAGACAATGATTTCACGAGAACTGAAATGTATAATCTAATGAATAAAAAAATTCTTAAAAATAAAAAAATGATTATTTCAACTAATTTAAAATTAGATGAGTTACTACAAAGATATTCAGAAAGACTTACTTCAAGATTATTTGGAAATTTCACTACGCATAAATTTTTTGGAGAAGATTTACGAATACACCTTAATCGTAAAAGAAATTGTTAGAACTAAAAGCTTACCTATTAGTGGTAAGCTTTTTTATAACATAAATCATCTTAGAACAATCTGTTTATCAAATAAGGATAACTATGTGTAAATATAATTTCTTATAAAATAAAAAAAGCCTTCAACTAATGTTGAAAGCTTAATGGAGCTGGCAATAGGACTTGAACCTACAACCTGCTGATTACAAGTCAGCTGCTCTACCAATTGAGCCATGCCAGCACGTTCAGGCTGTTGAAAAAGCCCAATCTCTTCGTCATTTCGATTCGCTGTGCTGCTCAAGTACCTATGTACACTCCGCTGCTCGCTCATCTCATTCCTCGACCTTGAACTTTTTCAACGCCTGAAGAATTTTCATAACAAAAGGATTTTCTCTTTCATTACCTTCTTAATTTTTTAATACTTAAAAATTTAATGGCGACCCAGAAGGGACTCGAACCCTCGACCTCCGGCGTGACAGGCCGGCACTCTAACCAACTGAGCCACTGGGCCATATTTTGACTTTGAAAACTTACAATTTCTTTCTCACTTCGGTTCACTGCGCTACTCAAGTACCTATGTACGTTCTGTTGCTCGTTCACCTTGTTCCTCGACCTTGAAAGTTTTCAAAGCCAAAAACATTTTTGTGACAATACATTGTTATTTTTCTTCGTCTTATAAAGATTGTGGTGGGAACAACAGGGTTCGAACCTGTGACCCCCTGCTTGTAAGGCAGGTGCTCTCCCAGCTGAGCTATGCTCCCACATTATGGTGACCCATAGGGGAATCGAACCCCTGTTACCGCCGTGAAAGGGCGGTGTCTTGACCGCTTGACCAATGGGCCTTGTTTAATTTTTAAATGGAGCTGGCAATAGGACTTGAACCTACAACCTGCTGATTACAAGTCAGCTGCTCTACCAATTGAGCCATGCCAGCACGGTTTTAGACTTTGAGAAACTTCAATCTCTTCGTCACTGCGGCTCACTGCGCTACTCAAGTACATTTGTACGTTCCGTTGCTCGTTCACCTTGTTCCTCGACCTTGAAGCTTCTCAAAGTCTAAAACAATCTTTGTGACAATATATTGTGATTTTCTCATTATCTCGTTACTTTTTAATACTTAAAAATTTAATGGCGACCCAGAAGGGACTCGAACCCTCGACCTCCGGCGTGACAGGCCGGCACTCTAACCAACTGAGCCACTGGGCCATGTTTTGGTTTTGAAAACTTCCAATCTCTTTCTCACTTCGGCTCACTGCGCTACTCAAGTACCTATGTACATTCTGTTGCTCGTTCGCCTCGTTCCTCGACCTTGAAATCTTTCAAAGCCAAAACACTCTTCGTGACAATATGATTTTCTAATTTTCTTAATCATTAAAAATAATGTGGTGGGAACAACAGGGTTCGAACCTGTGACCCCCTGCTTGTAAGGCAGGTGCTCTCCCAGCTGAGCTATGCTCCCACATTATGGTGACCCATAGGGGAATCGAACCCCTGTTACCGCCGTGAAAGGGCGGTGTCTTGACCGCTTGACCAATGGGCCTTGCTTTTATATGAACCTTTTTACAAAGGATTACATAATTGTGATAGTTATAGTTAATGTGATTCTTATAAAACTGGCGACCCAGAAGGGACTCGAACCCTCGACCTCCGGCGTGACAGGCCGGCACTCTAACCAACTGAGCCACTGGGCCATGTTTTGGTTTTGAAAACTTCCAATCTCTTTCTCACTTCGGCTCACTGCGCTACTCAAGTACCTATGTACATTCTGTTGCTCGTTCACCTCGTTCCTCGACCTTGAAATCTTTCAAAGCCAAAAACATTTTTGTGACAATATGATTTTCTACTTTTCTTAATCATTATAAATAATGTGGTGGGAACAACAGGGTTCGAACCTGTGACCCCCTGCTTGTAAGGCAGGTGCTCTCCCAGCTGAGCTATGCTCCCATATTATGGTGACCCATAGGGGAATCGAACCCCTGTTACCGCCGTGAAAGGGCGGTGTCTTGACCGCTTGACCAATGGGCCTTGTTATTCACCAACAGTGATTATTTTACCCTGTGTGATGATTTTTGTCAACACTTTTTTTTTAACCCGGGAGTGTTTGTTGAGAAGTTATCTCGAAACCCGACAAGCAATATCATACCGAATTTTCACCAATATGTCAACAGTTTTTCAAATCTTTTTTTATTTATCTGTTTTTTTAGGTATAATACGTATATAGGGAACAAAGATAAAAGAACAGAGAACAAGTAAGGAGTGATTATTTTGTTTCATGATATTATTGTAATTGGAGGGGGAGCCTCTGGTATTATGGCATCTCTAATAGCAAAAGATATGGGTAGTGATGTTGCCATAATAGAACATAAAGATAGAGCTGCAAAAAAAATTCTTACAACAGGAAATGGTAGATGTAATATTTCAAATAATAGTATAGATATAACTAGTTATCATACCAATTCATCTAAAGAGCTTATACAAAATGTTTTATCAAATTATTCTTTGACCAATACCATAGATTTTTTCAAATCAATCGGCTTGAATTTAACTTTGCTTGATAATGATAAACTTTATCCCCTATCACTACAAGCTTCATCTGTTGTTGATTTGCTGCTATTTTCTTTGAATGATAAATCTATACCACTATATTTAAATACTAATATAATTAATATATCTAAGAAAGACAATAAATTTTTAATTGTCACAAATAATGATGAATATTCATGTAATAAGCTAATTATAGCAACTGGGGGTAAGTCATATCCAAAGACAGGTTCTGATGGATCTGGTTATAAATATGCTAAGATTTTTAACCATACCATAATAAACCCTCTACCAGCTATAGTTCAAGTTACTCTTAATTATCCAAAACTTAAATCATTATCCGGAATTAAATTTAATGGGAAAGCTTCAGTTTTTGTAAATAAGCGTATGCTTCGTTCTGAATATGGAGAAATATTGTTTACTGATTACGGAATTTCTGGTCCTCCAATTCTTCAACTTAGTAGAATAATTTCAAGAAACTCAAATTGTACTATTGAATTGGATATTTTTCCTGATATGACCTCTAAGGATTTAAGTGAATTTTTAGAATCACATTGGGGTATTATCGGTTATAGAAGTATTCTTGACTCTTTTATAGGTATCATGAATAAAAAATTAATACCTATATTTCTAAAAGATTGTGGTATACAAAATATCCATAAACCTTGTTGGGAAATAACTAAAGATGAACATGATATTATTGTTAATAAACTCAAATCATGGAAATTTATTGCTACAGGAACAAAGAATTTCGATTCTGCTCAAGTTACCAGTGGAGGAGTCTCTCTTGATGAGATAAACCCTCTCACTCTTGAATCAAAAAAAGAAAAAAATCTATTTTTCTGTGGGGAAATTCTTGATGTTGATGGTGACTGTGGTGGATATAACCTTCAATGGGCTTGGAGTTCCGGTGCTGTTGCTGGTAAAAACGCTTCAAAATAAAAGCACGCCTAAGCGTGCTTAAAAACAAATTGAGAGTTGAAAGTCAAGAACGTTAGTTCTTAATTCTCAACTCTGTTTTTTATTTTCGTCTATTCTGATGATATAATAACAATATTATTCCATGTATTCTTTATTGATTTAATTAAGTCTTCTTGATAATAAAATCTATCTTTTCCCTTTGGTGTACCATCTTTATATACGCTACCAAAATTATATGGATCATATACCTCATAATAAAGTTTATCATCAACAACTATGTATCCTTTTATTATTATATAATGCTTTTTGCCTTGAGTTTTATAGTTATTAACATGACTATCTTCATCACTCTCATAAGGTATATATTTAGGATCAATATATGCTATAACGATATTATCATCATCAATTTGCTTTCTTATATTTTGGTTATTTACATTTTCTAATACTTTAGCTGGTATGGAGAACTCATTAAAGAAATCAATTAATGTTACTAAAAACCATTCACTACCATCTGGATAGTAAATTTCTCTAGCTCTATTAATTCCTATATCGAGTTCTATATTTGCCCATTTTTTTGCCATTACTGCTACAGCTGGTCCACTATTGTTTTCTGAATACACCCCTGTATTTCCTTGATCTATATACCACGCATAATTCCTATCAATAGATTTTCTATCTGATTCATAAGTACCAAGTCCTAAACTTTTATCTAACTTTATTTTCTCAACCCTAAATTTTTTATTTATTCCATTTAACATAATATTATCGTATTTAGTAATTATTTCTCCTTTAACCACTAGATTATATTCTTCATTAGGTATTAGGTTATCTACTATTTCAACAGATAATTCTTTATCACTATTGTTTGCATAGTCTATATTAATGTTTAGTGATATTCCTTTACTATTTATTACTTTTATAGCTTCACTTGTTTTCTCATTTTTGATTATAGGCTGATTAAATATTAAATTAATATTATATTTCCCATCAATTATTAGATCTAATACTTCCAAAGGTTTCATATTAACATTAAACTCTTGTGAAAAGTAATTATTAATCTTAATATCATTTTTAACAGATATATCATTAATAGTTAATTTATACTTCTTATTTATTTCATATTCCTCTTTAGGCTTAATGATTATTGAATTTTCACTATCATCACTATAACTTAAATATATTTCTTTTTGATGACCACTTTCATCAATTAATTTAATTGAATCTCTAATATTATCTAAATTTACTTTAGACTCAAATTTTATATGCCAAGTTCCATAATCATCTATAGTTTCTGATTCAATAATAAAATTTTGATATTTATCATTGAAATTTATACCAATATATATACTCAATAATACAATAATTATTATAGCTAAAATTTTAATCAGTTTTTTCATATATTTACCTCAATTCATTATTTTTCCTTCATATAAAGAAAAATAGGATAGCTTAGCACTATCCTCAGGCTATTGAAAAAGCTCAATCTCTTCGTCACTAAGACTCACTGTGCTGCTCGAGTACTATCTGTACACTCCGCTGCTCGCTCCTCTTGTTCCTTGACCTTGAGCTTTTTCAACGCCTGAAACTCTGAAGATAGAAAACAGAGTAAAAACAATATTTTGTGACTTTTTCAACAAACTCAGGATAGCTTAGCACTATCCTTTTACTATGCTATTTTGTTTAACTCTTCTAATAATTTTTCTAAATCTAAACCGTGTACCATTGAAGCTTCTTCGATAGTTTCTGCTTGTGCTGAGGGACATCCAACACAGCCCATTCCGAATCCCATTAAAACTTCAGGTGATTTTGGGAAGTTTTTAACAACTTCTCCTATAGTCATATCTTTTGTAATCTTCATGATCTCACTCCTTAATTTTTTTAATTTGTTTTTAATGTATTAAAAATATTATAACACCTTTTATTATCCTTCGTAAATTTAAGTAAGAAAATTTTTATTGCTTGAATATTTTTTATTAAATAACAAAAAATAAATATATAGGGTATTTAATCCCAAAATAATTATTATGGAGGTTTATTAGTATGAATTTCAGAAAAACATTTTTAGTCTTATCAATTTTTATGTTTTCTTTATGTAATATAGTATTTGCTATTTCACCTATTACTATTAAAACTAAGGAAGTTAAATATAAAACTGATTATTTTAAATCAAATCTTAAAATCCCAGTGATTACTGGCTTAAACTATAAATCATTGCAAGATAATATCAATAAAAAATTTGATACTCAAGCCAACGTACTTAAAGATGATATTGAAACCTTATCTAAAAGGTATTACGATGAATCAAAAAAAGAAGGTTTCACTATAAACCCTTATATTGTGTCTACAGACTATGAGATTAAGTTAAACAATGAATATATGCTAAGTATCTTAATGGGTTTCTATGAGTATACTGGAGGCGCTCATGGGAATTATTATTATAACTCCACCACAGTTAATTTATCAAAGAATACAGAAGTTACATTATCATCCTTATTTAAAGAGAATTTCGATTATAACGATATAATTATAAAAAAGATACATAAAGATATCGATCTTGACCCTGAATCTTATTTTAAAAATGCAAAATCATTAATAAGCAATATTTCTAATGATACTAAGTTTTATTTAGAAAAAGATAATTTAGTTGTCTATTATGATCTTTATGAAATAGCACCTTATTCAACAGGTATTCCTGAGTTTAAAATACCTCTTAAATCATTCGGTACAGGATACGTTTACTAAAAAGCACTAGCGTGCTTTTTTTTAGTGGAGAGTGGTGAGTTGAGAGTTGAGAACGAAGGATGCTTCTCACTTGCGTGAGAAGCTATATCTTTGTTGTTCTTTAGAACAATGGGATTTTACTCATTTTATCCGTGGGATAAAATATTGTGTTTTAAATACAAAATTTATCATAAATATTAAATACTTGGAAATTTCGTGAAGTTTCTGTATAATAAAAAGATATGAAACATTTTAATGTTGTAGTAGATTTTAGCTAAATAATAACAAATTTTATTTATAGTTATTATATAGTATGCAGTTATAGAAAGGGGATTTACGTAAATGAAAAAGAATAAATATTTATTAGTAATGATAATAGCATCTATTGGACTGACAACTAGTTGTAGTATTAGTAACTCAAAAACATCTAATGAATTAAGCGTAAAAGTTAATAAAATAGAAGAAAAGGATGTTACGCTAGAAGAAGAGACAAACACTATAATTACATTTGAGGATAAAGGATTAGAAGAAGCAATAAGAAATACACTTTATAAATCTAGCGGTAATCTTTTAAAAAGTGATGTTGAAAAAATAACAGTATTATCCGCTAATTCCTATAAAATAAGCAATATTTCAGGAATAGAGAATTTATGTAATTTGACTACTTTAACTTTGCAGAAAAATGAAATTAAGGATATTGAGCCTATTAAAGAATTGACTAATTTAAAAAGTTTAGATCTATCTCACAATCCAATAAATAATATTGAACCATTAGAAGAGTTAACCAATTTGACTAAGATATATTTAGTTGACAATCCAATAAATAATATTGAACCATTAAAAGAGTTAATCAACTTACGTGAGTTATATTTATTTAAAAATCAAATAGATAATATTGAACCATTAAAAGAGTTAACTAATTTGTCTAAGTTATCTTTAATTAAAAATCAAATAAACAATATTGAAGCATTAAAAAAATTAACCAATTTGACTGAGTTATATTTAGGTGAAAATCAAATAAATAATATTGAACCATTAAAAGAGTTAAACTATTTATCTATGTTAGATTTATCTTACAATCAAATAAATAATATTGAACCTTTAAAAGAATTATCTAATTTGCGTAAGTTATTCTTAAATGAGAATCAAATAAATAATATTGAATCATTAAAAGAATTAAACAATTTGACTGAATTAGCTTTAGCTGGCAATCAAATAGATAATATTGAACCATTAAAAGAGTTAACTAATTTGACTATGTTAAATATATCTTACAATCAAATAAACAATATTGATTCATTAAAAGAATTAATCAATTTGACTATGTTACATCTGAAAAATAATAAAATTACTGATTATACTCCAGTAAAAGACTATTATGAAAAGTTAGAAGAAAAAGATTTTGAGTTGCAATAAGGTTATAAGAGTACAAACTTAAATAGTGCTGTATTGCACAATAAACGAGTTTCACTATCAAAAAATCCACTTAAATAATTATTAACAACAAATGCAATTAAGGGAACCCCAAAAGGTTCCCTTTTAATCATCATACTATTAATCAAATTTTTATATTCAAAATGCAATGTTTCATCCCAAATGAAACGAGCAAAGTCATATTGTCCAACGAAACAATAAAATTAAAATTTCTCGTAGAGAATCTCCATCATTCTAAACTCTAAACTCTCAACTATGCTTTTATTAAAGTTCTTTATGAACTCTAATAGTCTGATCTCTCTTTGGTCCAACAGATACTATCGCAACCTTAACACCTGTTAATTCTTCAATTCTCTTTATATATGCTTTAGCATTTGGATGTAAATCATCAAATGATCTTGCATCTGCTACTGATTCGTCCCATCCGTCTAAAACCTCATAAACAGGCTCACACTTTGCTAAATCTTCAAGGCTAGCTGGGAAATAATCTATAACCTTATCATCAAGTTTATATCCAACACATACACTTATTTTGTCAATTCCAGCTAATGTATCAATTTTAGTTATTACAAGACTTGTTAAACCTGATATTCTAACAGCACTTTTTAAAATAACGATATCTAACCAACCACATCTTCTTGATCTTCCTGTAGTAACACCATATTCATGTCCAACAGTTCTGATATGTTCTCCCATTTCATTATCAAGTTCTGTAGGAAATGGCCCTTTACCTACTCTTGTTGTATACGCTTTAGCAATTCCTACTGCACTCTCAATTAGAGTTGGTCCTACACCTACTCCATTACACACTCCACCTGCTGTTGTATTAGAAGATGTAACATATGGGTATGTTCCGTAGTCTATATCCAACAAAGTACCTTGAGCACCCTCAAATAGTACATTCTGACCTTCTTTTATGGCATCATATATTATAACTGATGTATCTTTAATAAATGGTTTTATTTTTTTACCAAACTCCAGATATTCATCATAAATTTTTTCAAAATCAAGTGCCTCTCCGCCAAAAACATTAGTAATTATTTTGTTTTTTATTTCAATATTATTTTTAAGTTTTTCTCTAAGAACATTTGCTTGTAATAAATCACACATTCTTATTCCACTTCTTTCAACCTTATCAGTATAACAAGGACCTATTCCTTTTCCTGTTGTACCTATATTATCTTTTCCTCTTGCAATTTCATTTAATCTATCTAACTCTTTATGATAAGGCATAATAACATTGGCTCTATCACTAATAGCTAATTTATCTGGCGTCACCTTTGTGCCTAATTCTTCTAAATACTCTATCTCTGTGAATAAAGCTTTAGGATCTATAACTACACCATTCCCAAGAATATTTAATTTATCGTCATGTAATATCCCTGATGGTATTAAATGTAGCTTATATTCCTTTTCTCCTACTACAACAGTATGCCCTGCGTTATTTCCTCCTTGGAATCTGGCAACTACATTAGCCTCTTCAGCAAGATAATCAGTCATCTTACCTTTTCCTTCATCTCCCCACTGAGCTCCTAATACTATATTCACTGACATATAAATTCCTCACTTTCTACATTAGTAGATTTTTATTTTAACTAACTTAAGTTACATTCAAATTCATAATTACACTCAGTATATTATCAAAGTGTTCATCTATCGTCAACTATTTTTACGAATATTAATCGTAATTTAACAATTTATTTTCGCATTAAAGTTTATCTTTATATACACAAATTCCATCTAAGGAATATATTTTCTCTGAGAAAGTACCTTTTTCACAAGTTTCAATTGCTTTTTTCATATCATACATCCTTGCATCTATTATATCTAAATAGTGCAACATTTCTGCTTCCGGAATCATTGGTTTTTTAGGACTTCCATATTCAGCTTCATAATGATGACTCAAAATCATGTGCTGAATTAACATAGATACCTCTTTATCAATATTAAGTTCTTTTGATATTCTCTCTACATATCTTACACCCATTGTTATATGTCCAAGTAACTGACCTTCAATTGAATATTCATTTACTAATCCCAGTTCATTTGCATTCATTTCTTCAATTTTTGATATATCGTGTGCAATTATTCCCGCCATCAATAAATCCCTATTTAGAAAACTATATACTTCACATAATCTTTGAGCTGACTTCATCATAGTTACTGTATGATATAGTAATCCACCTTTAATAGCATGGTGATTTGATTTTGCTGCTGGATAGTATAATAAATCATTTTTCTTATCTTCTAAAATGTACTCAAGTAATCTTTTAATCTCCTTATTTTCAATTTTACTAATTTCATCTTGTATATGTTCAAGCATCTTTTCAGATTTATAAGGTGCCGTTGGAACAAATATATCTAAATCATATTCATCCATATTTTCAATTAATTCAAATGAATCTATTTTAATTTGAAGTTTTCCCTTCCAATCTAGTACATTACCACATATCTTTATTAATCTATTAGTTTTCAATTGTTCCTCTTGCTCTTCACTACATTTCCATAACTTAGCATTTATCATGCCAGTTCTATCTACTAAATTTATATCCATAAATTTATTATTACTTCCATTAGTTAATCTACTTGTTACGTCTTTAATTAGATATACTTCTCTTATCTTATCACCATTTTGTAATAGTGAAATATTCATTTTTCCCATTCTTACACCTCTTAATCATTAATTAGGTTTTTGGAGTGAATTGATATATGACCAATATTCCAAACTTTCTTCTTTATTATATATACTTTTAATTTTGGCTGACTTATTAGTTGTACTTAAAAGAATATTTTTTTCTATATTCTTATTATCACTATTTATCACTATTTTGAAAACGCCATTTTCAAAATTAATAAATTTATAATCACTTATTATTGTTCCACTATTATTTACAATAATAACCTCATTATTATTATTAAAAAAATATTCTACTTCATTTATTTCATCTTCCCAATGACCTAATATTATATTACTTATGTTTTCTTCTGCTAATTTTTCCCTATCTACAGGATTTATTTCTCTCTCAATATTTGCATATATTTGAATATATGAATCTTCCAGAGTTTTAATTATTGACTTTTTACTGATATTAAACAATTCGACTTCTTCGATATTATTTTCAATTAATTTTGTAAGTATAAGAATATTCATATCATAACTGTCTTCCATTAACCCGCTTATTTGGAAAACTTCTTTCTTTAGCTTATTATTTTGACCTATATTTTCAAGTCCTATATATGTATCTTTTTGCTCTTTAATAAACTGATTTAATTTTTTATAATCTTCGTCTATTATTTCATGTCCTTTAAGTTTGTTAACTTCTTCATCTATTTTATTGTCTATCTTTTTAAAATTTTCAACCGATACCATTATTTCATCTCTAGTTGATTTAATTATTTCATCTTCTGATTTATGGAATATGATATTGTATGCAAAAAATGCATTTATTCCCATCAATACGGTTAACAGTATTCCTACTGTTAAAATATTTTTTATCTTATTTTTATCCATACAATCCTCCCTAATTAACAAGGTTATTCAAAATATTTGATTAATATTATTTAATATGATTATTTTTTTTAGGTATTTTAATCTCAAACTCACACCCACTATCTGTATCATTAAGATTAATAACCCCATTATGCCTTTCTATAATATTTTCTGCAATTGCTAAACCTAGCCCTGTACCACCAGTCTTTGAATTACGAGATTCATCTCCTCTAATAAAGGGCTTGAATATTACATTCTTCATTTCCTTTGGAATACCGTGACCATTGTCTTTAATTATAACTATTACATTATCTCCTCTCTCAACAAGTGAAATAAATAACTTTGTTCCTCTATCATTATATTTTATTGAATTATTTATAATATTACTTATAGCTCTATCTAGTTGCTTCCAATCAAATGATGCTAATATTTCTCTATCTGGAATTAAAAACTCATAGTCAAATTCTTTTTCTTCAAATTGAGGAATGTAAATAGCAATGAGTTCTCTTAAAAATTCACAAATATCGTCCAATTCAAATTTGATTTTATATTCTTCACTTTCCAACTTTGAATACTCAAATAATTCTCTAATAAGATTATTTGCTCTCACAGAATTTCTATTTATTATATCGAGCATTTCTAATCTCTTTTCATTACTCACATTATCGTTTTTTATTAAGAATTCTGAATAACCTTGTATACTTGTTAACGGATTTTTCAAATCATGGGATATATCCAATATCATTTGTTTTCTAACTTGTTCAGATTTATTCTTTAATTCGCTTTCATCTTGAATTTTTTCTGCCATATGATTAAATGCTTTTTTTACTTCAACAATTTCCTGGATTGAGTCTTTAATATCAGTTCTTACTGAGTAATCGCCTTCCTTCATCTTATCAATACTCTTTAATAAATCTGTAAGAGGCTTTACAAATGTTTTAGATGTTATTTTAGAATAAAGTAATACTGATACCATAATAAATAAACCTATTACAAATACTGAAATCTTCTGTTTTAAGTTTGTTAACTTTGCCTCATTTAAGTCACCATCAGTCAGTCCTATATCTTCCATATTGCTGGGTAATCCAATTATGACCATATTATCCGTCTCTAAATCAAATTTTATAGTAGTATTATAATCTTTTCGCTTTCCACTAACTATAATCTTTAGAAATTCAACTAGTGTATATTCATACCCTTCCTTGAAGTTACTATTTTCTTCATCAATTATTATAAGATTATTATCTATTATTTCATAAAATCCGCCATATCCAATTATCTTACTTATATCTTCATTCTCTTTCAATACTATTTCATATTCATTATCATCCAAAATTATCATTGGAGACTCATTAAAAAATTTAAAAATTATGTATCCAAAGAAAATAGTAATACAAAAAAGAATTAATAGAATTATTATGATTACATAATTAACTAATAATTTATTTGATAACTTAACTTTTTTGTTATTCATTTTCATTATTTTTTCTCCATTTTATATCCAATCCCTCTTACCGTTTTAAGATATGATGGATTTTTGGGATTTCCCTCTATTTTATCTCTAAGATGACTTATATGTACCATGATTGTATTTGAATCACCATAATAATCATCTTCCCAAACATTTTCATATAGCTGCTTCTTAGTAAAAACTCTACCAACATTATCCATGAATAAGTAAAGAAGTTTATATTCTTTAGCATTTAATTGTATTATATCCCCACCTTTTCTAACTTCGCAACTCTTCTTATCAAGAATTAGATCACCATATGTAAGCTCTTCTCTTTTATTATGTGAATAACTAAAATATCTTCTTAAATGAGCTTGAACTCTCGCTATCACTTCACTAGGACTAAATGGTTTACTTACATAATCATCTGCCCCTAACCCAAGCCCTAATATTTTATCCTCTTCTTCCCCTCTTGCTGTAATAAATATTATAGGAATATCGCTAAATTCTCGTATAGATTTTACAACTTTAAATCCATTTACTTTAGGCATCATAACATCTAGTAATGCTATATCGATTTTCTCTCTATTAAAAATTTGAAGAGCTTCTTCCCCATCTTTAGCTGTCAATACTTTATATCCTTCTTTAAGAAGATGTAATTCTAACAATTCTCTTATATCACTTTCATCCTCTGCAACTAATACTTTCTCGTACATTGGTCACCCTCCATTATTACTTTTCTATGTCTATATCTAACCAAATAAAAATAGAAATATACATTATGTATATTTCTATTATATAACAGTTTTAATTGTATTTACAAAATTATTCTTGATGAATAACTTCAAGTGGCGCAAATTTACTATATTGCCCCAACCAGGCTAATTTTACTGTTCCAACAGGACCGTTTCTCTGTTTTGCAATTATAACTTCACCAATATTTTTATCTTCAGTATCTTTATCGTAGTACTCATCTCTGTATAAGAACATAGCTAAATCGGCATCCTGCTCTATAGATCCTGATTCTCTTAAATCTGAAAGCATTGGTCTATGATCAGCCCTTTGCTCTGGTGCACGAGATAACTGAGAAAGTGCAATTACAGGACACTCTATTTCCTTAGCTAAGGCTTTAATTGATCTTGATATTTCAGATACTTCTTGCTGACGACTCTCACTACCTTTTGAACCTGACATCAGCTGCAAATAGTCTATTACCACCATATCAATACCATGTTCCATATTTAATTTTCTACACTTTGATCTCATTTCCATTACTGAGACACCAGCAGTATCATCAATGAAAATCTTAGCTCGTGATAGTGGTCCAGTAGCTTTAGCTATATTCTCCCAATCCTTATCCTCTAAGTTACCAGTTCTTAATTTTAACATATCAACGTTAGCCTCTGAACAAAGTAACTTATACGCTAATTGTTCCTTAGACATCTCAAGTGAAAAAAAAGCAACATTTTTTCCAGCTCTCAGAGCTGCATGTTCTGTGAGATTAAGTACAAATGTAGTTTTTCCCATAGATGGTCTAGCTGCAATCAGTATCATTTCTCCCGATTTAAAACCAGCTGTCATTTCATCTAAATCTGGAAATCCGGATGGAACTCCTGATATGACACCTTCATTTTGACATATTTTTTCAATTTCATCTAGTCCGCGAGCAAGAACTGTGCTTATACTCTCAAAATCACTACTTGCACTCTTCTCTGCAATATTAAAGATTCTCTGTCCAGCTAAATCAAGAACACCTTCTACATCATTCTGATTACTATAACTTTTTTCAATTATCTCATTTGATACCCTTATTAATTTTCTTAATGTAGATTTATCACTTATTATTTTAATATGTGATGATAAATTTGTTGTAAGTAATGTGGAAGATTGTATCTCTGTAATATGACTTATTCCACCTACTCCTTCTAATTTATCTTCTGACTTAAGCTTTTCAACAAGAGTTATCATATCAACATGTGAATTACTTTGGTAAAGTTCAGATATTGCTCTAAAAAGAATCTTATGACTTTCTTTATAAAAATCCTCATCATTAAGTCCTTCTAAAACCTGTGGAATAGTATCATTATCCTTAAGCATTGACCCTATAACTGATTGTTCTGCATCAATATTATATGGTAAACTCTTTAAGGTATTTTCCATACACTACTCTCCTTTAATTTTACTCTAATAGAACATATCTAAATCTAATTTATATATTCTACTTGATGTATTTTATTATCTACTTAATCAACAAACGCTTCTTTTATTATATCATCTATATGGCTAACAATTCTAACTTCAATTCCTTCCAATTCTACTGGTACAGAATTCTTATTTTCTTCAGGTATAAAAACTTTATTTATACCCTTTCTCTTAGCTCCATATATTTTTTCAAATATTCCACCTACAGGTCTAATTTTACCTCTTAATGAAATTTCTCCAGTAATAGCAATGTCTTGTTTTATAGGTTTGTTTTGAATAGCACTTAGAATACATAAGGTGATAGCTGCCCCTGCAGAAGGTCCATCAATTTTTCCTCCACCAATTATATTCACATGGATATCATAGTCATGAATATCAACTCCAGCAACTGATTTAATTACTGTAGCGGCATTAAATACTGAATCCTTTGCCATACTACCAGCAGTATCATTAAATCTTATTCTGCCTTTTCCTTTTGTTTTGGCTTTGAATGCAGCTGCTTCTATTTCTATTGTAGAACCTAAAAATCCTGAAACTCCAAGACCATATATCTTTCCAATTTCAGACTTACCTCTATTATCTACTTTATTCATTGATGTTAATCTGGATATTGAAATTACTTCCATCAAGTCATCTTTTTCGATTTTAATTTCTTCATGTGGTGAAAGGCCTTTCTTATATATCATATATCCGTATACATCACTAAGAATATTTATCGCTTTTCTTCCCTCAATAGTATATTCACTTATTGTTTCAGCAACCTCTTCACCTAATTCTATATTTATCTTTTTAGCAGCTTCTTTTACAATAACTTCTATATGGTCACCTAATAGTGGCTCAAAAAACACCTCTGTACATCTTGATCTTAATGCAGGGTTTATCTCTGAAGGTTCTCTTGTTGTCGCGCCTATTAGAACAAAGTCAGCTGGTGCGCCTTTATCAAAAAGATATTTAATATACTTAGGCGTATTTTCGTCATCAGGATCATAATATGATGATGAAAATTCTACTCTTTTATCTTCTAATACTTTTAGAAGCTTATTTTGAAGTATATTATCTAGCTCTCCTATTTCATCAATAAATAATACTCCACCATGAGCCTCTGTAACTAATCCTGGCTTTGGTTCTGGAACTCCTACATCAGATAAGTCTCTTTTACTTCCTTGGTAAATAGGATCATGAACAGATCCTAATAAAGGATTTGTTATTTCTCTTGGATCCCATCTTAAAGTTGTTCCATCCACTTCAATGAATTTAGACTCATTGTTAAAAGGAGTATATTTTAAATTCTTTGATTCTTGTAAAGCTAATCTTGCAGCAGTAGTTTTACCTACCCCCGGAGGACCATATAAAATAATATGTTGAGGAAATGGAGATGCTAGTTTTGATAAAATAGCTTTCATAGCTCTTTCTTGGCCTATAATTTCCTCAAATTTAGTTGGTCTTAATTTACCCTGTATATTTCTAATCAGCTCTCTTGTATCTAACTTCTCTAACATTTCTAATTTGTTCTTAGTTTTACTGTTTTCACGACCTCTTTTTTTATTAATAATACTGACTCTCATATCATCAATATACTGTTCTTGCTTTTCCATCAAGGCCTGCTCAACTTCATTTTCAATTTGATTCTGTACATATCTTTGGGCAATTTTATCTACCATTATTTCATGAGTTTTTTTAATTGCACTTTCAAGTTCATTATCAGATGGTACCATCTCTATATCTTTTCCGTCAGTAATTACCTTATTTATTGCATATATCTTTTCACTTGGATTTTCACTATCCATAAATTTCTTTAATTTAAATTTCACAATTCTAGATTCTATTGTACCTGCTGGAACAACTCTCTTCATAAGTTCGTGGAGAACCTCTAATTCAATATCTACTGAATATTGTTCGCTAATTATTTTCTCATCTAATCCATTTTTTTTTATCTCGCTCAAAATGTACCACTCCAACGGCTATTAGAGTGTTCCTCCCTTCACAATGTTATACGGATTCAATAATAACCTTCATTTTAGCTGACACTTTAGGATAAATTTTTAATTCAATATCATAAGCCCCAACTGTTTTGATTGTATCCATAACAATTTTCTTTTTATCAATGTCTAATCCAAATTTCTTTTTCAATTCTGATACAATGTCTTTACTAGTTATAGCTCCAAATAACTTTCCGTTATCCCCTGATTTTGCTATGATTTTTATTTCTTTTCCTTTTAAATCAGCAGCTTTTTGTTGCGCAGCTTCAATTTCTTCCTGTTTCTGCTTTCTTTCTTTCTCTTTTTGATTGTTTAGCATATTTATATTTCCTGTAGTAGCCTCTTTAGCTAGCTCTTTAGCAAATAGGAAATTTCTTGCGTATCCATCAGAAACATTAACTACATCACCAGTTTTGCCTTTACCTTTAACATCCTTTAATAAAATAACTTTCATTATTCTTCACCTTCCTTAACATAGTCGTCTAATATCTTTTTTAATTGTTTATAAACTTCTCCAATAGAAGAATTTTTAATTTTTGCACCAGCCATTGTTAAATGACCTCCACCGTTAAACTTCTCTAAAATTATCTGAACATTTATATCCCCTAAAGATCTTCCACTAATAATAACATCCTCTCCTATTTTAGCAAGTACAAAAGAGGCTTCTATATCTGCGATATTTAATAGTTCATCAGCAACTTTTGCAACTATCACATTATTATTTATCTTTTCAGGACATAACGCAATCGCTATATCATTAATAATTTCAGCTGATTTTATTATTTCTGCCCTTTCAGAAAACTCATCCAAATCCTCAGCGAAAAGTTTTTTAACTTCTATCGTATCTGCACCCATTTTTCTTAAAAATGCAGCAGCTTCAAATGTTCTTACCCCTGTCTTAAAATAAAAATTCTTAGTATCAATACATATTCCTGCTAACATTGCGATAGCTTCTACTTTTTTCATTTTGGGTCTATCTACCATATACTGAATAATCTCTGCAACCATCTCACATGTAGATGAAGCATATGTTTCTACATAGCTTAGGATAGTATCTTTAACATAATCTGCACCTCTTCTATGATGATCAATTATAACCTTCTTGTCAAATTTATTACATACTTCCATACTTAAAATATGGTTTGTATTCTGCACATCTACAATTATCAATAAGCTATTTTCATCTATGTGCTCTAATGCTGTTGTACTACTTATAAATGATTCGTAAATAGTATCATCTTTGTATATTTCATCCATCATGGTACTAATACTATTTATATTTTTGTCTAGAACAATATAACATTCCTTGTTTAAATTTCTAATAGCAGCACTTAACCCTACTGATGCTCCAAGACAGTCTGCATCAGGATTTTTATGCCCCATTATATATATTCTGTTACTCTCATCTATTAGGTTAACTAACGCATGCGCAATCACTCTTGCTCTAACCTTAGTTTTCTTTTCAACTTCTTTTGTTTTACCACCATAAAAGGATAGTTTATCTTTTTGTTTAACAACAGCTTGATCTCCCCCTCTACCAAGGGCTAAATCTTTAGCAACTTGTGCATACTCTAGGTTTTCTTGAGGGGTATAGCCTCCTCTTCCAACTCCTAGACTCAATGTTACAGTAAGTTTATTTCCAAAATTAATTTCCCTTACTGTATCTAAAATATCAAATTTGTTTTGCATAGCTTCTTTTACCTGCATCTCTTGAACTGATAAAATATATTTACTCTCGTTATATTTTTTTATCATAGCATTCATTGATTGAGCATAACTAAATATCTGTCTCTCAATTTCTGCTGCTAATAGAGGTGCATAAAACTCATCTGTACTCTTAAGAGCGTCTGCAAAGTTATCTACTTCTATTAAGATAATTGATTCTCTATTATCTTCTCTTTCTTTTCTTAAGTGATATTTATCACTTACATCAAAATAATATAATAAAATTATTTTATCTTTATCTTTATCTTTGTCTTTGTCTTTATCTTTTTCATTTTTATCAAGTTTAATTACACTTCCATAGATATCAAAGTACTTTTCTTCAATTTTTACATATTTAAAATTTTCCTTGTTTCCTTCAATAATATGCTTAACATTTAAATTCTTACTCACATCATTGATATTGCTACCTAAAATCTCTTTTCCTTTGAAAATTGACGAAAATTTCTGATTATACCAGATTATATTACCTTTATTACTCAAAATCGTTAGCGGAATTGGTGATTCCATTAATAAATTATTGCCAGCTTCATCTAATTTATTAGATAAATTCTCAACATATTCTTTCCATTCAACTTTTTTCTTTCTATTAAGTATAATATTATATCCATATAATATTATATTAACTATAATCATCAAAAAAAACGAACTATAGTGTTCCAAAATATATAATTGAATGGTTAATATAAATATTATTATCATATAAATATTAATATTGGGTATTAAATAATCATAACGTTTCTCCATAAAAAAGACCATATCCTCCTTAAATGTTTCATAGATGTTTAAATCTATTTTTTTTCAAAATGCTTTAGAAGTTTACTTAGATCTTTTCCTTCTTTTTCGATAATATCTTGTTCCATGATACCATCTTTCAACTTACTTTTAACGCATTGATCAACATTATACGGACTATAGCCTAATCTGTTTGCTAAAAGATACAATACTATCACCGCTCCAGAAATACACTCTAATATAGCATCTTGCGCTATATTACTTCCTTTTGCCAGTAATTTAAATAAATCTCCAATTATAGAAATTAAATCAGCCTTAAGGTTCTCTATCAAACTAACACTTGCCATTATATTTAAATCATCTTTTTTCATAACCACAACCCCTTTACACCTATAAGTATATTTTAGTTTTTTTTATAGGATTATGCAAGCTATGTAAATCTATTTTTCAATATTTACCTTTTGCTGTTTAGGGTATTAAAAAAGCAGCCTCTTATGAAGCTGCAATATATTATTCCATAGTGAATGGTAATAATGCTATGTTTCTAGCTCTCTTTATTGCTAAAGTAAGCATTCTTTGATGTTTAGCGCAGTTACCAGAGATTCTTCTTGGAAGAATTTTTCCTCTTTCGGTTATATATTTCTTTAAGATGTTAACATCTTTATAATCGATAGCTACAACTTTATCCATGCAGAATCCACAAACTTTTTTCTTTCTTCTACCTTTTCTAAGTGCCATTTCCTACTTCCCTCCTTTATTAGAAACTAAAATGGAATATCATCATCATCAACTGGAGTAACATCATTCCCATAATCAGGTTCTTTTTTGAAGGATGCGCTAGCATTGCTACTTTCGCCAAATCCTCCGCCAAAATCATTGTTATCCTCAGATGACTGTCTTCCGCCTAAGAATTGAACTTCTTCTGCTACTATTTCAGTAACATATCTTTTCGTTCCATCTTTTGCATCATAGCTTCTAGTTTGAATTCTACCACTAATGCCAATAAGTTTACCTTTGCTCATATAGTTAGCAGTATTTTCTGCTTGTTTACCCCAAACAACTATTGGGATAAAGTCTGCAGTAGGTTGCCCTTCACTTTTGAACCTTCTATCTACAGCAATACTAAACGTTGCTACAGCAGTTCCGTTTCCAGGAGTAAATTTTAATTCAGGATCTTTAGTCAATCTACCAATTAAAACAACCTTATTCACAGCTTACACCACCTTATTTCTCGTCTTTAACGATAATATGTCTTATAACGCTGTCAGAAATTCTGAAATTTCTAGCTAACTCTTTAGGTAATTCTGAATCTGATTTGAAGTTTACTAAAGTATAAAAACCTTCGTTTACCTTTTTAATTGGGTAAGCTAATTTTCTTCTACCCCAAGTGTCAACTTCAACGATTTCTCCACCATTCTTTTCAATGATGCCTTTGAACTTTTCAATATTAGCATTTATAGCTTCTTCATCTAAAGTAGGTCTTAACACGAAAATAGTTTCATAAGATCTCATTTTTATTTCACCTCCTCCCCTCGGACTAACGGCTGTAATTTATTACAGCAGGGAAAATCACTTTAAAAGAATAACATTTTTCTTCAAAAAAAGCAAGTTATTTTTTGTAATTTCTACTCTTCTGCTTTTAGTAATATTTTCTTAATCTCTTTGTCAAACTTTATTTTTGGAATCATAACTATTCTATTGCATTCTGTACACTTAATTTTTATATCTGCTCCTAGTCTAATTACTTTCCAACTATTTGCACCACAAGGATGACCTTTTTTCATCTCTACTATATCACCAAGCCCGTACTCTTTCATATTTATCACCCCAATACTTAATAATATACAAAAATTTATTTAACTAAAATTTTATGTAAAAATTGTTATAGAGAAACATTACGACGTAAAACATACTAAAAAATCGAGAATGGATAACGATGGATATTTTTCTTATTTTATCCAATGATAAAATATTGTAATTTAAAATACAAGGCTTCATCCTTGATAAAACGAGTAAACCATAATTGTCCAAGGAACAATAAAATTAAATATTACTTATATCAATAACAGTATACCTACTATTTTCAATTAAATATATATTGTTTATACTCATTTTTTCCTTTTTTATTTCCTCTTTAAATATTAACATATTCTCATGATTCATTTCTAAACTTATTCCACAGCTCATTGTTATTTTCGTTGGTGTAGGCATTACTTTTACTTTTACATTTTTTTTATTAGCTATACTCTCACCCTTAATTGCATCATGTGTATTTTTAAATGTTATTAAATAATTTTTATCCATTTTTTCACCATCAAATTCCCTTAAACGTTAGTTTTTTTATTTAAATCATATATTAATTATTTTATCTGAAGAGTTCATAGTTTCTACTATATTGTACATGTTACTTATCTCTCCAATTTTTAACTTATTTTTAACTTTAAAATATTCTAGGCAAGTTCCACATACCTGAATTTTTGTTCCTTGATTTTCAAGTTTTTTTAGAGATTCAATAACATTTGACCCTTCAACCGCTAGTTGTACTCCTCCATTAAGCATTACTATATCCGTAGGTTTAACTTCACTTTCGCTTAAAGCAAATATATATCCCTTAATCAAAATTCTACCTAATTCTTCACTTCCCTGTCCCATTACATCTGATCCGATTACTATAGTAAACTTCTCATTATCTTTTATAGATTTTCTTTGTTCTTCAGATAATTCTTTAGTTATCTTAATTATGAACTTTCCTTCAGAATTTATAACATCATATTTCATATTTTGATTGTTTGCTAATTTTTCAATATTAGCCTTTGCTATTTCATTATCTACAATTACCTCAATAGTACCTTCTTGAATATATGATAACGCTTTCTTTGTATTTATAACAGGAATAGGACAGTTTAATCCTGTGCAATCTATGATTTTATCTTTCACTCTAAATACCCCCCTTGGTTAATTAATTATTTCTATATTACCGATTATAATTTATAATAATATTATACAATAAAATATTTTATATTCATAATGTGATTTATGTATTATTATTAAATTTCTTTATTATATTTTAATAAACATTTTCAATTATTAATCTTTTCTTTAATTAAATTAGATTAAAGGTATATTAAAAATAATTGATATAAAAAGGAGACGTCTTATGAAACTTTATGCAAATAATGCAGCTACTTCTTTTCCTAAACCTAACTCAGTTATAACTGGTGTTACTAACTGTTTAAATAGTATCAGTAGTAATCCTGGTAGAAGTGCGTCTTTTTCAAATTTAGAAGGAAGTAGGATTGTATTTGAGTGTAGAGAGAATCTCTGTAAATTATTTAATTTTGATTCTCCTGAAAATATTATATTCACAAGTAATATTACTCACTCTCTAAATATGCTCATCAATGGTTGTGTTCAAAAAGGATGGCATGTTATAACTACTTCAATGGAACACAATTCCGTCCTTAGACCACTTAATTATCTATATGAAAAAGGTATTATTGAATTAGATATAATTCAATGTGATAAAAATGGTTATATCTCTCCTTCTACCTTTGAGAATCATATAAAACCTAATACTAAATTATTTGTATTATCTCATAGTTCAAATATTATAGGATCTATTCAGCCAATTAAAGAAATTGGTGAAATTTGTAAAAGAAAATCGATATATCTTATAATTGATAGTGCCCAGAGTGCTGGTGTACTTGATATAAATCTTTCAGATACATATTTTAGTGCTCTTTGTTTTACTGGTCATAAATCACTATTGGGCCCTCAAGGAATAGGTGGATTTGTTATAACAGATGATTTCAATAAGGTTGTATCCCCAATTATTACTGGTGGAACTGGAAGTAGCTCTTCTGAAATCGTTCAACCAAGCTTTCTTCCTGATAAATTTGAAAGTGGAACTTTAAATACACCTGGAATTGCCGGCCTAAATGAAGGTGTTAAATTTATATTAAATACAAATATTAAAACTATTAGAGAACATGAAATTGATTTAAATAATGAACTTATTGAATCTTTACTAAATATGCCCTATATAGATTTTTATGGTTCCATTAATTCCAATTTGAGAACCTCAGCAGTTTCAATAAATTCTCACAAACTTGATAATTCTTTATTTTCTTTTGAGTTAGATCATAAATATAGTATTGTCACAAGAAGTGGATTACATTGTGCCCCATTGGCTCATAAAACTATTAATACTTATCCTCATGGAACTTTAAGGTTAAGCTTTGGATTCTTTAATGATTCAATTGATATAAAATACTGTATTGATTCCATATTTAAATTACATAAATTTGAATAAATTTGTATACAAACCTCCTTATCGGGAATACTTACAATAATAGGGAGGTTTGTTTATGCACAAAAAGGAAATTATAAATTCTAATTCAAATAATTGTATTAATACTTTACGCGATTCAATTTCTAATTACATTAAACCTGTGGTGAAGAGTGGACGTCCCCTTGTTATTTTATGTATTGGTACAGACAGATCTACAGGTGATAGTTTAGGCCCATTAGTCGGAGAAAAATTAAAATTCTTAGATCGTGATAATGTTTTTGTTTATGGAAATTTAAAAACACCTGTTCACTCTAAGAATTTACAAGAAAATATAAATTTAATCTATTCTACTTATAATAATCCCTTTATAATTGCTATTGATGCATGCTTAGGTAGTATTCAAAGTATTGGTAGTATTTCTCTTCAAAATATACCATTACGACCTGGTGCGGCAATGAATAAGGATTTACCTCAAATAGGGGATATTAGTATTACAGGAATAGTTAATATATCCGGTGGTCTAGAATTTATGGTCCTTCAGAACACACGATTATATGTTGTTATGAAACTAGCTGATATAATTTCTAAAGGGGTCTACCACTCTATAATAAAAACTATAGGTGGGAAAAGTACTTCCTCTAATGTTATTTAAAAAAAGCACGCGCTGCGTGCTTACCAAAGAGTTAATGTTTCACGTGAAACATTAACTCAATATTTTCATTAATCTTTCTAAATCATCTATAGAATAATATTCTATCTCAATTTTCCCTTTGTTTTTACATTTACTCTTTAGAACAACTTTAGTTCCAAGTTTTTCTTCTAATTGATTTGAATAATCCTTTAAAAAAATAGAATAATCCTCTCTATCTTTCTTATTGCTTTTTTTCCCAAGTGTTTTTACCATTCTTTCAATATCTCTAACACTTAACCCATCATCAATAATTTTTTGTGATATTTTATATTGAAGTTCCTTGTTCTCTAAACTTAACAACGCTCTTCCATGACCTTCGGTTATAACTTTATCAATTAAATACTCTTGAACTCTACTATCTAATTGTAATAATCTTAATGTATTTGTTATTGAAGTTCTTGATTTTCCTATTCGCTCACTTAACTCATCGTGTGTAAGAGAGAAATCCTCGATTAAACTCTTATATCCCAAAGCAACTTCAATAGAATTCAAATCTTCTCTTTGAATATTCTCAATTAAGGATAATTCTAAAACTTGCTTATCACTTTTTTTATCAACTACAACAATAGGTACTTCTTTTAATCTACACTTTTTAGCAGCTCTCCATCTTCTTTCTCCTGCTATAATTATATAATTTTCTCCATCTTTATATGTAATAAGAGGTTGAATTATTCCATGTTCTTTAATAGATTTAGATAATTGATCAACTTTTTCATCATCAAAGTTTTTTCTAGGTTGATCTTTATTAGGTTTAATTAATTGTATAGATACTAACCCTTCATTATTACCTGCTTCTGTACTATTCTCAGGTATCAACGCTCCTAACCCTCTCCCAAGACCATGTTTTTTCATTATATTTCTCCTTTATTTTTACTCAGAAATTCATTAGTTAAATCGCTAAAAGCTTCAGCACCTTTGCATTTTCTATCATAAAGAACTACAGGTAGTCCAAAACTCGGAGCTTCCGCTAGTCTAATATTTCTTGGTATTACTGTATCATAAACTTTATCCTGAAAATATTTTTTTACCTCGTCTACAACTTCTGAACTTAATCTAGTTCTAGAATCATACATATTTAATAATACGCCTTCTATAGATAATTCTTGATTTAATGATTTTTTTACTAAATTAATTGTATTTACAAGTTGTCCTACACCTTCAAGAGCATAAAATTCACACTGTATTGGAATTAGTACACTTTCACATGCTGTTAAAGCATTTATTGTTAAAAATCCTAAAGAAGGAGGACAGTCAATAAATATATAGTCGTAATCATTCTCAATTTCATTGATCTTTTCTTTAAGTATTACTTCTCTTTTACTTAACCCTATTAACTCAACTTCTGCACCAGCTAATTCCATTGTTGATGGAGCCAAGAAAAAATTACTTATTAACTCACTCTCTACTATAACATCATTAAATTTAATATCTCTATTAGTAAGCAGATCATACATTGATCTATTAATTTTTCTTTTATCTATCCCTAAACCACTAGTAGTATTCCCTTGCGGGTCTATATCTATCACTAAAATTTTGAGTCCCATTAGAGCTAAATTAGCACAAAGATTTATATTTACTGTAGTTTTTCCTACCCCACCCTTTTGATTAAAAATACATATTTTTTTCATTAAACTTCCCCATCCTTATAGTGAAAACATTTAAGACCTTTTATTAGAAATTTTATATATTCATTTTTTGTATAGAGATTGCAAGTTAAAACTTTATTTATTCAAAGATTTTATTAACAATATTATACTATTAATAATTGAGTATTTATCTAACTTACCTTGGTTAAAATTACAAATAAACTAATTGAATAAGTTAATTTTCAATATGGAATCTCTATATAGAGTCTTATATTTTAATTATATTATTTTTTCTAATATTTTGAAAGTAATTTTTTAAGTAAATAGGTAATAAAAAAAGTAATGTTTCACGTGAAACATTACTTTTTTGGTATTTTAACTACAATTTCTATTGAATCCTCTAATTCTTTACTTCGATAAGAAGCACTTACTCCGAACTTATCAAAAGTTTGTTTTATAGTATTCATATAAATTCTTGGGGAGAAAATTCCCTTGATTTTCTTTTTGCCATCAGCTGCGATTTCTTGATTTTCTAATTTGTGAAGTTCGAATTTAATAAGTTCTTCAGTATTTTTAACATTCAATTCTTTATCAATTACTTTTTTTAGAACTTCTAATTGCAATTCTTCATTAGGTAATTTAAGTAATGCTCTTCCATGTCTCTCAGTTAAATCATTCTCTATTAGCATACCTCTTACAATTTTAGGTAGCTTTAGTATTCTTAATTTATTTGCTATGGTTGATTGTTTTTTTCCAATCACTTCTGCCAATTGTGCTTGTGTATAATTATAATCTCTTAATAATTTACTATAAGCTTCAGCTTCTTCAATAAAATTCAAATCTTCCCTTTGAACATTTTCTAATAAAGCAACGAAAGCACTATCTTTCTCATTTAAATCCACAATAATCACTGGTACTTCTGTTAATCCAATTAATTTCGCTGCTCTAAATCTTCTTTCTCCTGCAACTATTTCAAAAGTACTTTCATCAAATTCTCTTACTGAAATAGGTTGAATTATTCCATAAGCCTCAATTGATTGTGCTAATTCATTTAATGCATCATCTTTAAAAATTTGTCTTGGTTGACTTCTATTAGGAATAATTTTTTCAACACTTATATAACTTACCGTTTTATCCATAATTAACCATCCCTCTGATCTTTTTAACTCTTTAAGAGTTACCCTCATAAAACTTCCACTGCATTATATTTAATTCTATATATAAACAAAAAATCCTCTTTTAAATATCTCAACTTCCATTTTTTATCATTATTTTATTGGATTTTTAGTTACCATTCCTGCTTTTCTCGGATATTTTTTTGGAGTGACTTTTTTCTTTAAAATACAAACTAAATTATGATTTAAATCACTACCTTCAACAACCACATTATCAACAACCTTTATTTCTCCCCCTAAAACATTTATTGCCTTTTTTGCATCGTTTAATTCCTCTTCAACAGCTGGACCCTTCATAGCTAAAAATTTTCCATCTACCTTAACAAATGGAATACAAAACTCACTTAAGGAAGTTAAATTAGCTACTGCTCTAGAAACAGCATAATCATATTTTTCTCTATATTTAGGGTTTTGCCCAAAATCCTCAGCTCTTCCATGTATAGTTTCTATATTCTTAAGTTCTAGCTCTTCTATAACGATATTAAGAAATTTTATTCTTTTATTTAGAGAGTCTAATAAAGTTATTTCAATGTCAGGCAAAACAATTTTGAGAGGTATTCCTGGAAATCCACCCCCTGTACCAATATCAATAACTTTATTTCCTTGTTTAAGTCCATCATTTTTTAAAACTTTTATAGAATCTATAAAATGTTTTTTTACTATCTCTTCATCATCAGTTATTGCTGTTAAATTAACTTTTTCATTCCACTCTTTGATAAGCTCTTTGTATTTCATAAATTTGTTATACATATCTTCATTAAATTTAATATCTACATCTTCACAAGCTTTTTCAAATAATTTATAGTATTCCATAAATACGCCCCTATTTATCTTTATTTTGTTCTAAATAAATCATAAGCACTGTGATATCTGCTGGTGATACTCCAGATATTCTTGATGCTTGCCCTAGATTCTCTGGTCTAATTTCATTTAATTTCTGCATCGCTTCTATTCTTAAACTTTTTACATCCTTGTAATCAAGTTCTGTTGGTATCTTTTTATTTTCAAATTTCTTAAATTGATTAACTTGCTCAAGTTGTTTTTGAATATACCCCTCATATTTAGCTGATATCGAAACTTGTTGCTGAACATCTATTGGCAATTCCATTCTATCTTTATCTAATTCCTCTACCATCTCATAATTCAACTCAGGCCTTTTTATTAATTCATATAAAGAAATTGGCTTTTTTAATTCTGAAGAATCCATAGATTTTAGCCATTCATTAACTTCTTTCTTATTTGTAATCTGTACTTCTTTTATTCTATTTATTTCATTATCTATTTCTAATTTTCTTTTAGTAAATAAATTCAATCTTTCTTGTGAAACTAATCCAATATCATACCCTAATTGTGTTAATCTAAGATCCGCATTATCCTGCCTTAACAGCAGTCTGTATTCTGACCTAGATGTCATCATTCTATATGGCTCATTAGTCCCTTTAGTAACCAAATCATCGATTAATACACCGATGTATCCATCAGATCTTTTAAGAATAACAGGTTGTTTCCCTTGAACTTTTCTAGCAGCGTTTATCCCTGCTATAATTCCCTGTGATCCTGCTTCTTCATATCCTGAACTTCCATTAAATTGTCCGGCTGAGAATAAACCTTCAACATGCTTTATCTCTAAAGATAAATCTAATTGCTTTGGGTTTATACAATCATATTCTATTGCATATCCAATTCTCATAATTTCAACATTCTCTAATCCTTCTATGGATCTCAACATCTCTATCTGAACATCTTCTGGAAGTGAACTTGACATACCTTGAACATAAAGCTCATCAGTATTCTCGCCTTCAGGCTCAATAAATATTTGATGTCTTTCCTTATCTGGGAATCTCATCACTTTATCTTCAATAGACGGACAATATCTTGGTCCCGTACTCTTTAATGTTCCATTATATAATGGTGATCTATCAATATTATTTCTTATAATCTCATGAGTTTTTTCATTAGTATATGTTAAATAACAAGATACTTGAGCTCTGTCTATGTCTCTATTCATGAAAGAAAATGGCACTATTTTTAAATCCCCTGGTTGTTCTGTCATCTTTGAAGTATCTACAGATCTTCTATGAACTCTAGCAGGAGTTCCTGTTTTAAATCTTCTTAATTCTATTCCTAATTCACTAAGGGAATCTGATAAATAATTAGCTGGTAATAATCCCGATGGCCCTTCATTAAATTGGTTTTCTCCAATTATTATTGTTGACTTAAGATAAGTTCCCGTTGTTATAATAATAGCCTTACTTTCATAGTAAGCTCCATTCTTGGTAATAACTCCTGTAACTTTATTATCTTCATGTGTAATTTTAACAACTTCAGTCATTTTTAATTCAAGATTATCTTCTTTTTCTAAAGTTGTTTTCATTTCTTGCGAATATCTATGTTTATCTGCTTGCACCCTAAGTGAATGAACTGCTGGTCCCTTTGATAAATTCAACATTCTTGATTGAATAAACGTTTTATCAATGTTAATTCCCATCTCTCCACCTAAAGCATCTATCTCTCTAACTAAATGTCCCTTAGCAGTACCTCCAATATTAGGATTACATGGCATCATTGCTATACTCTCTAAACTTGTAGTACACATTAATGTCTTGCATCCTAATCTAGCAGAAGCTAAAGCAGCTTCACATCCTGCATGACCTGCTCCAATTACAATTACATCATATTTTCCACCAGAATACGTCATTACTTCACCTACTTTCCTAAACAAAATTCTGCAAATATTTTATCTATTATATCTTCTTCAAGTGTATCTCCAGTTATTTCACCTAAGTGTCTCCATGCATCCCTTAAATCAATAGAAGCTAAATCTATAGCCATGGTAACACTTAAAGCATCTATGGCATGCTTCATGCTCTCTTTAGCCCTAATTAATGCTTGCTTGTGTCTATTGTTTGTTACATAAACATCACTATAATCAATTTTTCCCCCAAAGAACATTTCTTCTATACTCTGCTTTAATTTATCTATACCTAGTTCACCTTTAATAGAAGTTTCAATGACTCTAAATTTTTCAATATCTAACTCACTTATATCCATCTCTTTATCTAAATCAATTTTATTTATAATCACTAAATAATTCTTTGATTTAATATACTCAAATATTTCTTTATCTTCTTCATCAATTGGTCTACTGTTATCTAAAACAAATAGTACTAAGTCCGCCCTTTCAATCATTTGACGCGACTTTTCTACCCCAATTTTCTCCACAACATCTTCTGTTTCTCTGATTCCGGCTGTGTCAATTAACTTAATTGGAATACCCTTAAAATTTATATATTCTTCAATAATGTCTCTTGTAGTACCAGGTACATCCGTCACTATTGCTCTAGTTTCTTTTAAAATTGTATTGAGCAAAGATGATTTTCCAACATTAGGTTTTCCAACTAATGTTGTAGTTATTCCCTCTCTTAATATCTTTCCTTCATCAGCACTTTGTAATAGTCTATCAATTTCTCTTAAAATATCACTTGATTTTGTTGTTGCTATATCAGCTGTTACCTCTTCTAATTCATCTTCAGGATAATCTACAGTAGCTTCTATATTAGCAATTATCCCTAATAAATGAGATCTAAGTTCATTTATTTCCTTGGAAATCTTTCCTTCTGATTGTTGTAACGCTGATCTTGCACTAACTTCTGTCTTAGCTCTAATAATATCAATTACAGCCTCTGCTTGACTTAAATCTATTCTACCATTTAAAAATGCACGTTTTGTAAACTCTCCAGGCTCTGCTAACCTTGCCCCCGCTCTTATAACCTCATTTAAAATATTATTAGTAACAACTACTCCACCATGACAATTAATTTCAATTGTATCTTCTGCTGTGAAACTTCTAGGTCCCTTCATAAATGATATAATTACTTCATCAATCTTATTTCTATCACCATCTACAATAAATCCATATCTCATTGTATAACTCTTGATATTATCTAATTCTCTATTATTTTTACCGACAAAAATCTTCTTAGTTATTTTTAATGCATCATTTCCTGAAACTCTAATAATAGAAATTCCACCTTCACCAATACTAGTGGCAACTGCTGCAATCGTATCAAATTCTTTCATATCTACTCACCTTCTTATAATAAAATTCTTAATTATTATACTGAATTATACTATATAATCTTTAATTAGTATTTTCCATGTGTTAATTAATAATAATTAACATTAATGAATCCTAATATACATACTACAAAAAAAAAGTATTATTTTCAAGAAAAAAAGAAAGCCTCTAGGCTTTCTTCCTTTTAGGTTCTATTACAACTCTACGATAAGGTTCGTCACCTTCACTAAAGGTCTTCACATAATTATCATTTTGCAGAGCTGAGTGAATTATTCTTCTCTCATATGGATTCATTGGCTCTAATTTTATAGCTTTATTGAACATTTTTGCTCTTTTAGCTTTCTTAATAGCAAGCCCTTTTAAAATCTCTGTTCTCTTTGCTCTATAATTTTGAGTGTCAAGTATTACCCTTTTATATTTCTCATTAGTGTCTTTATTAATCGCTAAACTAGTCAAATATTGAAGTGCATCTAAAGTTTCTCCACGATATCCTATCAAAATTCCCATGTCTTCACCTAAAATTTCAACATTTAAGCTTTCCTGAGTTTCTTTCGTTTCTACTTTAGCTTCTACACCCATGTGAGTGAATATTTTGTCTAAGAATTCTTTAGCCTCTTTATCAAATTGTTTCTTTAATGTAATTTTGACAACTGCTTCTTTAACCCCAAAAATATTTAAGAAGCCTTTACTTCCTTGATCAAGTATCTCAATGTCAACATTTTCTTTAGTAGTATTAAGTTCAATCAAACCTTTTTCAATTGCTGCTTCAGCAGTCTTTGCTGTAACCTCAATAGATTTCACTCAACATACACCTGCCTCTCCCTACGTAATATATTATTATGCTTTAGTAGGTTCCGTTTTTTTCATTTTCTTAATAATGAACGTTTGTAATAACTGAATTAAGTTATTTATAACCCAATATAATAGTAATGCTGCACTAAACTTAAGGCTGACATATAAAATAAATCCTGTCATAACTATATTCATAGTCCCCATTTGTGCATTTCCAGTACCAGCTGACGATAACTTCATTGATATAAATGTAAGTGCTGCCGATACTACTGGAAGTATAAAGTATGGATCTGGAACTGCTAAACTTTTAATCCATGGGGTAAGAACAAATCCAACATTTTCAATACCTTGAAGTTCTCTAAAAACAGTAAACAGTGCAATAATTATAGGCATTTGAATTAATAGTGGTAAGCATCCCGACATAGGATTTGCACCATGTTCTTTATACATTTTCATTGTTTCTTGATTTAATCTCTGTGGGTCATTTTTATATTTATCCTGCAGCTTTTTTAGCTCTGGTTGTATTTCTGTCATTTTGCTCATTGATTTTGTTTGTTTTAGTGTTAAAGGAAGTAATAATAATCTTACAATTACAGTTAAAACTATAATCGCTAAACCATACGAAATATTAGGGTTTTTTATGACTATTTCTATGGAAGTTCTAATAAATTCAAAAAATGCTTCTATTGGTTGCACCAAAATATTCATCAATTCACGCCTCCTAGTTATTTAACAGGATCATATCCTCCTGGATTAAATGGATTACATTTAATAATCCTTTTTATAGCCATGAAACCTCCCCTTATTGACCCATGTTTTGAAATCGCATCAATAGCATATTGTGAGCATGATGGGTAAAATCTACAACATGGTTTTTTTAAAGGTGAGATATATTTTCTATACAATTTGATAATAAAAATTAAGAATTTTTTCATTCTTCGTATAGCCCTGCCTTTTTAAAAAGTACCTTAACGGATTCACCTATCTCTTTATAATTAGCGTCTCTACTAATACTTCTTGCAACAATAATAAACTCATATCCTACTTTTATATTATCTTTATACTTATTATAATTTTCACGTGTCAAACGCTTTACTCTATTTCTAACAACAGCATTTCCTACTTTTTTGCTTACGGAGATTCCAATTCTATTTAAATCTTTATTCCCTCTTTTTACATATAAAACTAAGTATCTACTAGAATAAGATTTACCTCTCCTATATACTGTCCTAAACTCGTAATTCTTCCTTATTCTATATTTTTTCGTTTCTTTCATTCGTGTAACTCCTTTTTTTTCTGCATCTGCAGAAAAAGGCCACAAGTTGCGGCCCTTATGCTGTTAAGCTTTTTCTACCTTTTAATCTTCTTCTCTTAATAACGTTTCTACCAGCTTTAGTTTTCATTCTCTTTCTAAAACCATGCTCTTTTTTTCTATGTCTCTTTTTTGGTTGGTATGTCATCTTCATAGGTAAAACACCCCCTTCGATTCTTTTCTTTAAATATAGGGATTTATTTTTCTGCATTACAATCGTTATTAATCAAGTTAATTATTCTAATTGTAAATAATAAAATACTATATAAATTATATATTCACCAATTACTTATGTCAAGCCACTATTCTTATTATAATTTAAATTTACTGTTAATAAAAATATATTTTAAATTTTAGTTTTTGTGGATAACTTCTTGAATACCTTCTTTTCTTTTGATATTATTAAGAGTGAACTGTGTATAAGTTTGTTTTTTATTAAGTTATGCACAACTTGTGGATAATTCTGTGTATAACTTGTTTAACTTTTATATGCTTATTATTATAATTAGTAATTTTTCTTGATAATAAACCTTTTTTTATGTTAATAATCTATATTTTTTTGTGTTGATAACTAAAATTATAATTTATTTTCAAATGTTTTTATTAGTAGTTATCAACAGCTGTGAATATTTTTAGATAAAGTGTCAACAAAAATAATATGCAATAGAAGTTGTTAATATTATTGTTATATATATGTTTATAACTTTTAAATAAATTTTTTTGCTTTGGAGGATTTACTATGAGCACCCAGCTTGAAGAATTATGGAATAGAACTCTGGATATAATTAAAAATGAGCTTACGGAAGTCAGCTATAATACTTGGATCAAAAGTATCACGCCTATGTCTATGGATAATTACACTATACAACTAGGGGTTCCAAATAATTTTACTAAAGATATTTTAGTAGGTAGATATAATGATTTAATAATAAATTCAATAAAATCCACTACATCTAAAACATACAATTTAGAATTTATCATCAATACTGATGATGTAGTTATGGAGCCTAAAAAACCTAGAGTTAAAATCCAAGATAATATAGTTGCTAATGTTCTAAGCTCATCATTAAATCCAAAATACAAGTTTAAATCGTTTGTAATAGGTAATAGTAACAGATTTGCTCATGCAGCCTCTTTAGCTGTTGCAGAGTCTCCGGCTAAGGCTTATAACCCTCTTTTTATCTACGGTGGAGTTGGATTGGGTAAAACTCACCTTATGCATGCTATCGGTCATTATATATTAGATAATAATCCAAATAGTAAGGTTGTTTATGTTACTTCTGAAAAATTCACGAATGAACTTATTAATTCAATAAAGGACGATAAAAACGAAGAATTCCGAAATAGATATAGAAATGTTGATGTACTTCTTATAGATGACATTCAATTTATTGCTGGTAAAGAACGTACCCAGGAAGAGTTCTTCCATACTTTTAATACTCTATATGAAGCAAATAAACAAATCATTCTATCAAGTGATAGACCACCAAAAGAAATACCTACACTTGAGGATAGACTTAGATCTAGATTTGAATGGGGTTTAATTGCAGATATAGCTGCTCCAGATTTTGAAACAAGAATCGCTATCTTAAAGAAAAAAGCTGATGATGAAAAGTTAGATATAGATAATGATGTTCTTGTTTATATTGCTACACAAATTAAAGCTAACATAAGAGAGTTAGAAGGCGCCTTAATAAGACTTATTGCCTATTCTTCTTTAACAGGAAAAGATATGACCGTTGATTTGGCAGTAGAAGCTCTTAAAGATATTATTTCTAGTAAGCAATCAAAACAAGTAACAATTGATTTAATCCAAGATGTTGTTTCTAGCTATTATAGCTTAAAGATCGAAGAATTGAAATCTTCTAAACGAACAAGAAGTATTTCTCATCCAAGACAAATTGCTATGTATCTCAGCAGAAAGCTTACTGATATGTCTTTACCCAAAATTGGTGAAGAATTTGGTGGTAGAGATCATACTACAGTAATTCATGCTTATGAAAAAATATCAACAAATATTAAAATTGATCAAAATCTAGAAAATATAATTAATGATTTAATAAAAAAGATTAAACAAAATTAATATGTGGATAATTAACAGTATGTTTATAATACTACGTTATTAACATGTTAATTAAAAAATTAGATAAAATGCGTTGTGGATATCTGTGGATAAACCTAAATACTTTCTATTTAGTTATCCACATTCATTTTTAATAACAAAATAGCTGTTTCTTAAGGCTAAGGCCACTTATCCACAAATCCACAGCCCCTATTACTATTACTACTATATTTTTAAAGAAATACTTATCTATATTTAAGATAAAAGTTATTAACAATTTACTTGTCTTTAGGAGGTTATATTATGCATTTTGCTATACAAAAAAACATTCTTCAGGAAGCAATATCTAAAGTTCAAAAAGCTGTTACTGGAAAATCAACTATGCCAATTCTTCAAGGAATTTTGATTCAAGCTATAAATGGGAAATTAATCTTATTAGGATCTGACAAAGATCTTACAATCGAAGCAACAGTTGATGCTGAAATTCATACAGAAGGTAAGATTGTTGTAGACTCTCGTTTGTTTGGAGAATTAATTAGAAAATTACCAAACGATATTATTGAAATATCAACTAATCCAAATAGTACTTTAACAATAAAATGTCTTAAATCAAATGCAACCTTAGTGCATATGTTAGCGGATGACTATCCAGCTATCCCTACAATTCAAGAAGAAACGTCAATTACGTTACCTCAAGATATGCTTAAGAATATGATTAAAAGTACAATATTTGCAGCAGCTCACGATGAAACTAGACCTATATTTACTGGTGTTTTATTTGAAGTTAAAGATAATAAAGTTAATTTAGTGGCTATGGATGGTTATAGAGTTGCAATACGAACAGAATATATTGATACAAATATTGAATTAAATAATGTTATACCGGGTAAAACTTTAAGTGAAGTATCTAAGATATTAGAGGATACTGAAGAAAGTATAAATATTCTTTTCACTACAAATCATATTTTATTTGATCTTGGAAAAACTAAAATTATTTCTAGATTACTTGAAGGTGAATTTATAAAATATGATTCAATAATTCCAAAAGAGTACTTATTAAAAACTGTAGCTCGTAAAGATGATTTATTGAACAGTATAGATAGAGCATCTTTAATTGGAAAAGAAGGTAAAACAAATCTTGTAAAGCTAGATATTCAAGAAGAGAAAATGATTATAACGTCCAATTCTCAATTAGGAATGGCAAGAGAAGAAATAAATATAAATTTGCAAGGTGATGATTTAAAAATTGCATTTAACTCAAAATACCTTATGGATATTTTAAAAATTATGGATAGCGAAGAAGTTGAAATGGAATTTTCAACCAATATAAATCCGTGTATTGTCAAAAACAAAGGCAAAAATAACTGTACGTGCTTACTATTACCAGTAAGAATGGTAGAATAATAATATTTGAGGTGAGTTCATGAAGAACATTGAAATCAAAACAGAATATATCAAATTAGATGCATTTTTAAAATGGGCTGAAGTAGCAGTTTTAGGATCAGAGGCGAAATTTCTTATACAAGATGAACAAGTATATGTAAATAATGACTTAGAAACAAGAAGAGGAAGAAAATTATATAAAGATGATATAGTTAAAATTAACGGTGAAGAATATAAAATTGTTTAAAAAGCTCCAAATTGAGCTCTGATGGATTTATCCCCCTAAGTAATAGGGGGATATTGTTAAGTTTAAAAGACGAAATAAACGGAAATTTAATAGGATTATTTGATTTATTATGCTATAATATTAATAGGTGTTAATATGTATATTGAATATTTAAAATTAATTAATTATAGAAATTATAAAATGTTAGATTTAAAACTTACTAAAGAAGTGAATATTTTTATAGGTGACAACGCGCAAGGAAAAACAAATATTCTTGAATCTATATATTTAGCTTCACTAGGAAAATCACATAGAACAAAAAGAGACAAAGAGCTTATTATGTGGAACATGGAAGCTGCGTACATTCAACTTTATGTTTGTAAAGAAAGATTGAATAAAAAAATCGATATGAAAATATTCAAACATGGTACTAAGGGTTTGAATATCAATTCTATAAAGGTTAATAAACTATCTGAATTAATAGGAGCATTAAACGTAGTAATGTTCTCTCCCGAAGATTTAAAGATTGTGAAAGAATCTCCTGTGTATAGACGAAAATTTTTAGATATAGAGTTATGCAAGTTAAGTAAAGCATATTTACATAATTTAACTCAATATAAAAAAGTTCTTGGAGAAAGAAATGCTGCTCTGAAGAAGATTAAAAATAAAGATTTATTGGACATATATGATATGACATTAGCTTCTTTTGGAATTAAACTAATAAAAGATAGAATTGAGTATATTAAAAATTTAAACCTTTATGGAAAAGAAATGCATAGAGAAATTACCAAAAATAGAGAGGAAATTGAATTTAGATATATTTCCGCTTTGAATGATATTACAGAAGAAGAACTATATAAATTATTTATTAAAAACAGAGAAAGAGACATGTTTAACAAAGCTACTAATGTTGGACCACATCGAGATGACTTTGAAATAATAATCAATGAGACAGATACAAGAATATATGGATCACAAGGACAACAGAGGACGGCTGTTTTAACAATAAAATTTGCATCGCTAAAGGTTATAAAACATATCACTGGAGAGTATCCTGTTCTTTTATTGGATGATGTATTATCGGAATTAGATAATAACAGGCAGAGATATATTTTAAATTCAATAAAAGATGTGCAAACATTTATAACATGTACAGGAGTTTCAGATATTCGTGAACATATTTCAGGAGAAACTAAGGTTTTTCTTGTTAATAAAGGTCATATAGATGAGATAACGTAAGGAGGAGAGTAATGTTCTTACATTTAGGTGAAAATATCGTGGTCCCTCTTAAGGATGTAATCGGTATATTTGATTATGAATCAACAGTATACAACAACGATACTATTCAATTTTTAAGAATGGCAGAAGAAGATGGATTTGTAGAAAGAATCAACAATGAAAGACCAAAGTCTTTTATTATTGCAGAAGTAAATAATATGAGCAAAATATTTTTATCACCTATATCATCTTCAACATTAAGTAAAAGATCAGAAATCACATATCATAAATAGCAAGTTAATAGGAGGATTTCTATGAAAGAAAACAAAGTTTATGATGAAAGTCAAATTCAAGTACTTGAGGGTTTAGAAGCTGTTAGAAAAAGACCTGGTATGTACATTGGAAGCACTAGTTCAAGAGGACTACATCATCTAGTATATGAAATTGTTGATAATAGTATCGATGAAGCAATGCAAGGGTTCTGTGAAACAATCCAAGTAACAGTTCACAAAGATAATTCAATATCAGTTGAAGATGATGGTAGAGGAATACCAGTAGGAATACACCCTAAAATGGGAAGACCAGCTGTAGAAGTAATAATGACAGTATTACATGCTGGTGGTAAGTTTGGGGGTGAAGGTTATAAAGTATCAGGAGGGCTTCACGGAGTTGGAGCATCAGTTGTTAATGCTTTATCAGAAAAATGTTATGTTGAGGTAACTATAGATGGTAAAGTATATAAGCAAGAGTTTGAAAGAGGTAAAGTTGTTACGGATCTTACTGTAATTGCAGAAAGAGAAGGTAGTGGTACTAAAACATATTTTAAACCTGATCCAGAAATATTTGAAGAGATAGAATATGATTTCGATACGTTAGCTCAAAGATTACGAGAGTTAGCTTTCTTGAATAAAGGTATAAAAATTCTACTCAACGATGAGAGAGAAGAAAAATCAAAGCAATTCCACTATGAAGGTGGACTAAAGTCATTTGTTGCGTACTTAAATAGAAATAGAGAAACGTTACATGATGAACCTGTATATGTTGAAGGTGAAAAAGATAATTATAGTCTTGAAATATCGCTTCAATACAATGATTCATATACTGAAAATTTATTCTCTTTTGCAAATAATATTGATACAGTTGAAGGTGGAACTCATTTAAGTGGGTTTAAAACCGCATTAACAAGAATAGTTAATGATTACGCAAGAAGATTTAACTTCTTAAAAGAAAATGATAAAAATCTGACTGGTGAAGATATAAGAGAAGGACTTACTGCTATAATTTCTGTAAAACTTACAGATCCACAGTTTGAAGGTCAAACTAAAACTAAACTTGGAAATAGTGAAGTAAGAAGTATTGTTGATAATATATTTAGCGAACATTTTGGTGCAGTACTAGAGGAAACTCCTCAGCTTGCAAAAATAATAGTGGATAAGGCTTTAAATGCGGCAAGAGCGAGAGAAGCTGCAAGAAAAGCGAGAGAATTAACAAGAAGAAAGAATATACTTGAAAGTACAGCGTTACCTGGAAAATTAGCTGATTGCTCATCAAGAAATCCTAAAGAATGTGAAATATACCTTGTCGAGGGAGATTCAGCGGGAGGATCAGCTAAGCAAGGAAGAGATAGAAGATTCCAAGCAATCCTACCTCTTAAGGGTAAAATAATGAATGTTGAGAAACAAAGACTTGATAAAATATTGAATTATGCAGAGATTAGATCTATGATAGCGGGTATTGGAGCGGGTATTGGAGAAGAATTTGATATATCAAAAATCCGATATGACAGAATAATAATAATGACTGACGCCGATGTAGATGGAGCTCATATCAGAACGCTACTATTAACATTCTTCTATAGATACATGAAGGAGTTAGTTGAAGAAGGACATATTTACGCTGCACAACCACCTTTATACAAAGTAGCAAAAAATAGAAAAGAATATTATGCATATAGTGACAAAGAACTAAATATGATATTAGATCAAATTGGTGGTAAAGATAAAAACACTGATATTCAAAGATATAAAGGTCTTGGAGAGATGAATGCAGAACAGTTATGGGATACAACTATGAATCCTGAGAACAGAACTTTATTAAGAGTTGAGATTGAAGATGCAATAGCAGCTGATGAGATTTTTACTATTTTGATGGGTGATAAGGTTGAACCTAGAAGAGAGTTCATACAGGAAAATGCTAAGAAAGTACAAAATTTAGACGTGTAGTGTAAACATAACGCAATAAAGCTTTTACATTTTGACTCCTTTAATATCATTGAACCATTTGCTATTAAAGAAATCAAAATGTAGATTTATTAATGCGTTATATATCAATGAAAGTAGGTGAAAAACTTGAGTTTAAATAATATAGGGAATATTAAAGAGATAGATATTAGAAAAGAAATGATGAACTCATATATCGACTATGCAATGAGTGTTATAGTTTCAAGAGCACTTCCTGATGTAAGAGATGGTTTAAAACCAGTTCATAGAAGGATATTATATTCCATGCATGAACTTAATCTTACACCAGAAAAGAGTTATAGAAAGTGTGCGAGAATAGTCGGAGATGTTCTAGGTAAATATCACCCTCATGGAGATACTGCTGTTTATGATGCGTTAGTTAGAATGGCACAAGATTTTTCAATAAGATATACACTTGTTAATGGTCATGGAAATTTTGGTTCAGTAGATGGAGATTCGGCAGCTGCAATGAGATATACTGAAGCTAAAATGGAAAAAATAACTGCAGAGATGCTTAGAGATATTAATAAGAATACAGTTGATTTTGTTGATAACTTTGACGGAGAAGAAAAAGAACCTACGGTGTTACCAGCTAGATATCCAAACCTTTTAGTTAATGGATCATCAGGTATTGCAGTAGGTATGGCGACTAATATACCACCTCATAATCTAAGAGAGGTTATAGATGGGGTTATAATGTTGATTGATGAGCCTGACTGTCAAATAGCTGACTTAATGAAAGTTATCAAGGGACCAGATTTTCCAACAGCGGGTATTATACTTGGTAAAGCAGGTATAAAAAGTGCCTATGAAACAGGTAGGGGGAAAATTTTAGTTAAAGCTAAATCAGAAATTATTGAAGAAAAAGGAAGAAATAAAATCATAGTTACTGAACTACCATATCAAGTAAATAAGGCTAAGTTAATTGAAAGTATAGCTGATCTTGTAAAAGATAAAAAAATAGATGGTATAAGTGATTTAAGAGATGAGTCAAGTAGAGAAGGTATGAGGATAGTTATCGAACTTAAGAGAGATTCAAATCCTAATGTTGTCTTAAATAGATTATATAAGCATACAAGAATGCGAGATACCTTTGGTGTAATAATGATTGCATTAGTTAATAATGAACCAAAGCAATT
>CALNYT010000002.1:5162500-5220000 GCA_942490885.1 uncultured Clostridiaceae bacterium
AGGTCCCAAAGTGTAAGTTAAGTGGTAAAGGATGTGGGATTTCAAAGACAACTAGGATGTTGGCTTAGAAGCAGCCATTCATTTAAAGAGTGCGTAATAGCTCACTAGTCAAGAGATCCTGCGCCGAAAATGTCCGGGGCTAAAACTTACCACCGAAGCTATGAACTCGAAAGAGTGGTAGAGGAGCTTCCTATATGGGCTGAAGTCGTACCGTAAGGAGCGGTGGACTGTATAGGAGTGAGAATGTTGGCATAAGTAGCGAGATGTAGGTGAGAATCCTACAGGCCGAATATCTAAGGTTTCCTGGGGAAGGCTCGTCCTCCCAGGGTTAGTCGGGACCTAAGCCGAGGCCGAAAGGCGTAGGCGATGGACAACAGGTTGATATTCCTGTACCACCAAACTCCGTTTGACGACGGGGTGACGCAGGAGGATAGGATGAGCGCACGACTGAAAGAGTGCGTCTAAGCGTTTAGGCTGATCAGATAGGCAAATCCGTCTGATCTTAAGGCTGAGGCGTGATGGGGAGCCATTTATGGCGAAGCATCCGATTCCACGCTGCCAAGAAAAGCCTCTAAGGAGGAGTTTGGTGCCCGTACCGCAAACCGACACAGGTAGATGAGGAGAGAATCCTAAGGCCGGCGGAAGAATTACTGTTAAGGAACTCGGCAAATTGACCCCGTAACTTCGGGAGAAGGGGTGCCTACGAGAGTAGGCCGCAGTGAATAGGCTCAAACAACTGTTTACCAAAAACACAGGTCTCTGCTAAATCGTAAGATGATGTATAGGGGCTGACGCCTGCCCGGTGCTGGAAGGTTAAGGGGATCACTTAGCGCAAGCGAAGGTGTGAACTTAAGCCCCAGTAAACGGCGGCCGTAACTATAACGGTCCTAAGGTAGCGAAATTCCTTGTCGGGTAAGTTCCGACCCGCACGAATGGCGTAATGATTTGAGCACTGTCTCAACAGTAAATCCGGTGAAATTGTAGTACCAGTGAAGATGCTGGTTACCCGCGGTTGGACGGAAAGACCCCGTAGAGCTTTACTGTAGCTTAGCATTGAATTTCGGTATTGTCTGTACAGGATAGGTGGGAGACTAGGAAACTGGGGCGTTAGCTTCAGGGGAGTCGTCCTTGGGATACCACCCTGGCAGTACTGGAATTCTAACGAGTGGCCATGAATCTGGTCATCGGACATTGCTAGGTGGGCAGTTTGACTGGGGCGGTCGCCTCCTAAAAAGTAACGGAGGCGCTCAAAGGTTCCCTCAGCGCGGTCGGAAATCGCGCGAAGAGTGCAAAGGCAGAAGGGAGCCTGACTGCGACACCTACAAGTGGAGCAGGGACGAAAGTCGGACTTAGTGATCCGGTGGTACCTCGTGGGAGGGCCATCGCTCAACGGATAAAAGCTACCTCGGGGATAACAGGCTTATCTCCCCCAAGAGTCCACATCGACGGGGAGGTTTGGCACCTCGATGTCGGCTCGTCGCATCCTGGGGCTGTAGCTGGTCCCAAGGGTTGGGCTGTTCGCCCATTAAAGCGGCACGCGAGCTGGGTTCAGAACGTCGTGAGACAGTTCGGTCCCTATCCGCCGCGGGCGTAGGAAATTTGAGAGGAGCTGTCCTTAGTACGAGAGGACCGGGATGGACTGACCTCTGGTGTACCAGTTGTCGCGTCAGCGGCACAGCTGGGTAGCTATGTCGGGAAGGGATAAACGCTGAAGGCATCTAAGCGTGAAGCCCACCTCAAGATAAGATTTCCCTGCCTAGTGCAATAAGATCCCTCGAAGAACACGAGGTTGATAGGCTGGAGGTGTAAGTGTGGTAACACATGTAGCTGACCAGTACTAATAGATCGAAGACTTAATCTTACTTACTTTGTGCAATTTTGAAGGAACATTCCTTCTAATCTGGTAACTATGGCGTGAAGGTTACACACCTTCCCATTCCGAACAGGATTGTTAAGCTTCACAGCGCTGATGGTACTGCACTGGAGACGGTGTGGAAGAGTAAGACGTTGCCAGGTCTAATAAGGACCATTAGCTCAGCTGGTTAGAGCAACCGGCTCATAACCGGTAGGTCCGGGGTTCGAGTCCCTGATGGTCCACCATTACAGCCTTATTTGTTTAAGGCTGTAACTCTTTTAAATAAATACCTGGGGGTATAGCTCAGTTGGGAGAGCACCTGCCTTGCACGCAGGGGGTCAGGGGTTCGACTCCCCTTACCTCCACCAAAACAGTCTTTTTAAAGGCTGTTTTTTTTTATTTTCACAAATATATGTTTTATGAGTTAAGATGAATTTAATAGGGTATTTATTCAAGTAAAATCATTTTAATTCATTGATAAGCACTATAACAATGATATAATATAATTAAAAATTAAATTGGGAGTATTATACTTTAATGATAATAAGAATAAAACAATTTTTTAGAGGAGTATTTTGTAGACTCGGAAATGATGATTATAAATTTATAAATAAATATTTAAATAGTGAGGAATTATATATTTTTAAAAAATTAACTAGTTATGAAAAGATACATACTTATACTGTGGCAAAGAGAATAAGTGATAAGCTTATAAAGGAAAAATATAATGACAATATTGATACGGAAAGAGTAATAAAAGCAGCATTATTACACGATATAGGTAAGATAGAATGTCCTATGAATATTATAGAAAAAAGTATAATAGTTATATTAGATAAATTTTTTAGCAATAAGTTAAAGCAGAGTAAGAATAAAAAGATATATATATACTATAATCATGCAGAAGTTGGATACAATATTTTATTAAATAAAGAATATTCAGAAGAATTTCTCAATATAATAAGATTTCATCATTCTGATAACATTCACTCAGTAAATAAAGAAGAGATTGAATTACTTAAAGAGATTGATTCACAAACATAAAGGAGGAAATTGAGAGTGATATCTAATGACAGAAGGGAAAAAATATTAAATAAACTTTTGGAAAGTGACAAACCTATAAAGGGTCAGCATTTAGCAGAAATCTATGGTGTTACAAGACAGGTAATTGTAAAGGATATAGCTATATTAAGAGCTGTTGGGAATAGTATAATTCCTACACCAAATGGATATACAATCCCATTTGAAGAAGATAATGAAGGTATTTCAAAAATTATTGCTGTTAACCATCCTAGAGATAAGATATATGATGAGCTTAAAACTATAATCAAATATGGAGGAAAAATTAAAGATGTTACTGTAGAACATCCTGTGTATGGTGAAATCACAGCAGTGTTAATGTTAAAGAATTTGTATGATATTGAAATGTTTATTGAAAAATTACAAAATGAGGAGGCACGACCTTTACTATCGTTAACTAAGGGAATACATCTACATACTATTATTGCAGATAGCCATGAAATAATGGATATGATATTAGATGAATTGAAAGTGAAAGGATATTTATTGAATGAAAGTGAGTAGATGATAATATGAATAGAGTAGCACTTTTAAAATGCGATAGCTATGATACAAATAAAGTAGAAAGAAAAATACGAGAAGGATTTGAACTTTTAGGTGGAGAAGAATATATAAGAACAATAATACCTCAAAATAGTAATATATTATTAAAGCCAAATTTATTAAGTATTGAAAGAGTTGGGTCTCCAGTAGTAACCAATGATATTTTTTTTGAAGGGGTCATTAGAGTATTAAAAGATTATAGTAGCAATATAAAGTTTGGTGATTCACCTGGATTTGGAGACACTAGAAAAGCTGCTGAAAAGTGTGGATTAATTAAAGTTGCAAATAAATATGGAGTAGAATTTGTTCCGTTTAAAGAAGAAGTACATGTCACCCTAGAGAATGCTATTAGATGTAGTTCGTGGAATGTATCTAAAGAAGCATATGAGGCAGATGTTTTGATTACATTACCTAAAATGAAAACTCATGCTATGGCGTATTTTACAGGAGCAATTAAAAATCAATTTGGGTGTATTGTAGGCACGAAAAAAGCTAGTTGGCATACTAGGATGCCAGAAGCCAATAATTTTGCTAAGATGCTTTTGGATTTAAATTCAGTGCTTGAAACTGATTATGCAATCATGGATGGGATTGTTGCAATGCAAGGTAATGGACCTAAAAATGGAGAGCCATATGATATGAAATCAATTATCATGGGAAAAAGTTTAAGCGCTGTAGATTCAATTGCAGCATATCTTATGGGATACAAAGATCCACTAGAAACGCCAATACTTAAAGAAGTATATGATTCTAAATGGGGGCCTGTACTTATTAAGGATATTAAAATATTGGGGGAAACCTTAGAATCAATGAGCGTGAATGATTTTGAACTATGCAGAAAAGGAGGAAATTTTTACTTCATAAACCCAACGGTAACAAATTTTTTGAGAGGTATGATAGCACCCTATCCTAGTTTAATAAAAGATAAATGTATTAAGTGCAATAGATGCGTTGAGGTATGTCCTGAAACACCAAAAGCAGTATTGATGAAAAAGGATAAAAATAAAGACGTGTGGCCAGTATGGGATATGAAACAATGCATAAGATGTTTCTGTTGCCAAGAATTATGTCCAGTGGGAGCAATAGAAATAAGAAAAAAAGCTTTAGGTAAATTACTTAATGGGGGAGATAAATAATTAGGAGGGATATAATGAAAAAGAAGGTTGGATTAAGTGTTTTTATAGGAGCTATTGTACTTATAATATTGTTTATGAGTGGATTTACTAATATTGCTATAGATATAATATGGTTTGATAATATTGGATATTTATCAGTGTTTTTTAAAAAGTTTTTCTCAATACTAAAGATTATGGCTCCAATGTTTGTTGTTTTTTATATTATAATTTGGCTTTATTATAAGAGTATAAAGAACAGTATGAACAGAGTAAAATTTATTAGAGAAGTAGATGTAAAAAAGAATAAGATTGAGAAAAGAATATTTATTGCTGCAAATGCAGCATTGTCGTTGTTATTCTCGTATTCTTTTGCACATAAGTACTGGTATAAAATATTAGAATTTATAAATGCTTCAGATTTTAATGTTAAAGATCCTCTATATAATAAGGATATATCTTTCTTTGTGTTTAAATTACCTTTGATTGAATCACTACATAATACATTGACAGGAATTATAATATTTATGATAGTGGTAACTTTAGTTGTTTTCTTTATTTCTAATGCAAGTGAGTGGGCAAGTAAGAAGTCCACTGATATTAAAACGATTAAAAATGAGTTTACTAAATTCGCAGGTATTCAATTAGCAGTTGTTGCAATGATATTCATATTGAATATGACCCTGGGTTTCCTAATTAAATCATGGAATTTAGTATATTCAGCTAGAGGAGTTGTTTTTGGAGCAAGTTATACAGATGTAAAAGTAACACAAAAGTTCTACTTAATAATAGCTATAGTTGGTGTTATTGTAGGTATTATAGTGTTTATAAGTATAGTGAAGAAAAAATATAAACTAGGAGTTATTTCTGTTGTAATTTTATTTGCATTAATTCCTCTTGAGGGAATAACGGCGGGCATAGTTCAAAAATTAGTAGTTGACTCTAATGCAATAAAACTTGAAAAACCATATATAGAACACAATATTGATTACACTAGAAAAGCTTATAACTTAGATAGTATAGATACGGTTAATTTTGAAATAGAGAATACACTAACTTATGCTGATATTGAGAAAAATAGGGATATAATCGATAATATTAAGATTACATCTTTTCAACCTACTCTTGAATTTTATAGAGAGGTTCAGTATATAAAAAAATATTACACATTTAATGGTGTTGATGTAGATAGATATATGATTAATGGAGAGTATAATCAGGTTTTCTTAGCGCCAAGAGAGATTGATGTAAATGTGCAAGATGAAAGCAGTAATAAGTGGCAGAATAATCATCTAGTATACACTCATGGTTATGGTGTGGTAATGAACAAAGTTAATGAATTAACTGAGGATAGAGAGCTAGTATTTGTAATGGATGAAATTCCTCAAAAAAATGAAAGTGATATAAACCTTGAAAACCCTCGAATATATTTTGGAGAGAAAACAAATCAATATGTAATAGTTAATACAGATGTAAATGAATTAGATTATCCAAAAGGAGATCAAAATGTTTCAGCTAATTATGAAGGTGATGCTGGAATAGAAATGACAGCATTAAATAAGCTTATTTTTGCATTAAAAGAAAAGGAACCAAAATTCTTATTATCAAAAGATATTAAAAATAATAGTAAAATTATAATTAATAGAAATATTATGGATAGAGTAACTAAAATAGCTCCATTCCTAAGCTACGATAAAGATCCTTATTTATTTATTGATAATGGACAGCTATATTGGATGATTGATGCATATACAAAATCAAGTAGATATCCTTTTTCAGAAAAAACAAATGGAATAAACTATTCTAGAAATTCTATTAAAGTAGTTATAGATGCATATAGAGGGGATGTTAAATTCTATATAGTAGATGAAAATGATCCAATTGCAATGACTTACTCTAAAATATTTCCAGAAATGTTTGAAACAACCGTGCCACAAGGGATAAGAAGTCACTTTAGATATCCAAGTGAGTTATTCCAGTTACAGAGTAATATTTTAGGTAAGTATCATGTAACAGATCCAGAGATATTCATAAAGAATGAAGATCCGTGGGAAATTGCAAAGGACAATAAAAAAGTTGAAGATCAAGATAATTTAACTGATCCAGTTTATATGGTATTAAAGATACCTGGGGAAGAAAATGTTGAGATGTCACTCGTTAACTACTTTAATGTTAAAGACCGTGCTAATATGGTAGCTATGCTAGCAGGGCGTATGGATGGGGAGAACTATGGTAAGATGAATCTTATAAAATTCCCAGTAAGAGAAACTGTGTATAGTCCAACATTATTCAATCAGAAAGTTAATCAGGATGTTACCATTTCTAAAGAACTTACACTTTTGGATGCAAAGGGTTCGGAAGTTATATATGGGGATACTTTAATATTACCAATCAAAGATTCTTTATTATATGTAGAACCAGTATATTTAAGAGCTATGGGTGGAAAGAGCATACCACAGGTTAAGTTTATTATACTTTCATATAAAGATAAGATTGTAAAGGGTGAATCATTAGAAGAAGCATTGAAGAATCTCTTTAACTTTAAAGAAGAAATTATTGTTCCTGATAAGGAAGATAAAGAAGATAAAGAAGAAATAACTGATAAAGATAATGCGGAAAAAAGTGATGAATTTAAAGACCTTAGTGAGGATAAGCAAATACTTATAAAAGAAGCTAATAAGATTTATGACCAATCAAAAGAGGCAATGAAAAATGGTGAATGGGCTAAATATGGTGAATTAATAGAACAATTAGGTAAGATAATTGAAAAATTGAATAAGTAGTTATTGTTAATAAAAAAATGCGTAATAAACGCATTTTTTTATTAGTATGATTATGATGGTTACAAATGACTTAATACAAATTTTAATTATATCTATTAAAGGGTATACTTATGATATAATTAAAATTGGAATAAATTTAAATATCGGAGGATATCTATGGATTATGATGTAGTTATATTAGGTGGAGGACTTATAGGGTGTTCTATAGCATATGAATTGTCAAAGTATAATTTAAATATTGCACTTATTGAAAAAAACTATGATATAGCACATGATATATCTCATATCAATACATCTATTGTATATAGTGGAGCGGAAAGTAATAATAGCTTAGCAAGTGAATTGGAAAGTATAGGAAATGATATGCTTGACGTGCTAGTTTCAAAATTTAATGTTCCATTTAAGAGGACTGGTACATTATATGTGGCTAGAAATGACGAAGAAGAAAAGCGAATAGAAGATATATATAATAGAGCTATAGATAGAGGAATAAAGGATGTAAAACTTTTAAATAAAGAATATGTATATGCTATGGAACCTAACTTCAAGAAAGATATAAACAAAGCTCTATACATTAAAAAGACAGGAGTTATATGTCCATTTGATCTTGCACTGGCATATGCAGAAATTGCTTTTGTTAATGATGTTAACTTTAAACTTGAAGAAGAGGTAATAGACATACAAAAAAGTTCTCAAGGATTTAAGGTTATAACAAGTAAGAATAAATTTAAATGTAAATTAGTAATAAATACATTGAATAACTTTAGTTATACAATTGATAAATGTGAGAATACTAAGCCTAATAAAGAAGAACTTAAATTCTTTTTATTTGATAGTAAGTTTGATAATAAGTTTTCAAATATTATATTCAGTATCGATGAAAATAATGATAAAGCATTTATTGTTCCTGCAAACAAAAATAAGACAATAGGTGCCATAAAAACAAAAAATAATATATATAACTTTGAGCTTCTAAAAGAATTTTCTAAACTGATGGAAGGGATTAAGTTTAAGGATGTTAAATCATTTTATGAATCAATGTATTATGAAGAAGATATATTAATTGATGATAGTTCTATAGATAATGGATATATAAAAATAAGAGGCAAACATTACGGATTAGTAACTATGACTCCTGCTATTTCTAAAATAGTATGTGAAACAGTTACAAGTAATTTGAACTGTAAGTTAAAAAAAGAATTCATTGATAAGAGAAGAGAATATTTTAAATTCAGTGATTTGACAGATGAAGAGAGAGGAACAATAATTGAGGCTGATAAGAGATATGGAAAGATGATATGTTTGTGTAATTATATAACTGAAGGAGAAATCATTGATTCCATAAGAAGACCACTAGGAGCAAGGACCGTTGAAGGTGTAAAGAGAAGAACTGGAGCATCCTTTGGAAATTGTTATGGAGCTCAATGTTTAAATAAAATAGTAAATATATTAGCAAGAGAAACTAATAAAAACATAACTGAGATAGTTAAAGATTCTAAAAACTCTAGAATAATATTAAGCAGGATAAAAGAATTTGATGAAATGTAATGTGATGGAGGATTAACATGAATGGAATAGAGTATTTTACTTCAGTTGTAAGAGTAAAAGGTTCAAAGGTGGCAACTGTAGTTCCTGTAAAAAGTAGCAAGCCACTAGATAAAGATTTATGGTTAAGTTGTTCAAAAGCTTTAAGTATATTAAGGATTGGTCCCCCAGTAGAAGTTGGCGATATTTTGTGCAAAAATATATTAAATACTGGACTTGATATTGTGAGTACAAAAAATATATTAGAATAATTATTGACTATAAAAAAATTAAGATGTAAAATAATAGCTAAAGAAACATTAGAAAAATTGAAATTTTTAAAACCTGTGAAGAGGCAAGTATTTTTATTTAAGGCTTAAGAGAGTCAGTGGATGGTGAGAACTGATGCGTTAGATAAGAAGAATCCACCTCTGAGGGACTGTGATGAGCAGTACGGCACAATGTCGTTATTTATAGAGTGGATTAGTAAAATAATCAATTAGGGTGGTAACGCGGAGTCTTTCGTCCCTTTATAAGGGGGACGTAGGACTTTTTTTGTTGCCCTAAAAAATTTTAATCATAATAAAAATCTAGGAGGATAAATATGTTAGATTTAAAAAGGATAAGAAATGAAGCACAAGAAATAAAGAATTCAATGGCTGGTAGAGGCGAGAGTTTTGACGTATCAGTTATAGATGAAATTATTGAACTTGACAAAAAAAGAAGAGAAATGCTTGTTACAGTAGAAGAAATGAAGCAAGAAAGAAATGAAAAATCAAAGATGGTACCTAAGATGAAAAAGGCTGGGGAAGATATTCAAGAATTAATGATTTCTATGAAGGATTTATCTGATAAAATAAAAGATTTTGATGTTGAGTTAGGAGAAATTAATCAAAAGATTGAATACCTTATGTTAAGGATACCTAATGTTCCTAACGAAAATGTACCAAATGGAGATACTGATGACGATAATGTAGAGATAAGAGTTTGGGGAGAACCTAAAAAGTTTGATTTTGATATTAAAGCACACTGGGATATTGGAGTAGATTTAGATATACTGGATTTTGAAAGAGGTGGAAAGGTTACAGGATCAAGATTTACAGTATATAAGGGACTAGGAGCAAGACTTGAGAGATCAGTAATAAACTATTTCTTAAACACGCATACAGAGGAAAATGGATATAAAGAAGTATTACCACCATATATGGTTAATAGAACTAGTATGACAGGAACAGGGCAACTACCTAAATTTGAAGAAGATGCATTCAAGATAAAAGAAGATGATTATTTCTTAATTCCTACAGCAGAGGTACCTGTTACGAACATGCATAGAGATGAAATCATTGAGGGTGAGGAGCTTCCAATTAAGTACGCAGCATATAGCGCATGCTTTAGATCAGAAGCTGGTTCAGCAGGAAGAGACACTAGAGGATTAATAAGACAACATCAGTTTAATAAAGTAGAGTTAGTTAAATTTGTTAAACCAGAAGAGTCTTATAATGAACTTGAAAAGCTTGTACAAGACGCAGAATCGGTTTTACAAGGATTAGGGTTACCTTATAGGGTAGTTAAGATATGCAAAGGCGATTTAGGGTTTACAGCTGCATTTAAATACGATATTGAGGTATGGATGCCTAGTTATAATAAATACGTTGAGATTTCAAGCTGTAGTAATTTTGAAGACTTCCAAGCAAGAAGAGCTAATATTAGATATAGGGATGATATGAAATCTAAACCAAAGTTTGTTCATACATTAAATGGATCTGGTTTAGCAATAGGTAGAACTGTTGCAGCAATACTTGAAAATTATCAAAGAAAAGATGGGACTGTAGCAATTCCTGATGAATTAATTATGTATATGGGTGGAAGAGAATATATAAAATAATCTATGTTAAAAATATTATACAAAAACAATTAGTATAAATAGGTTAATAAAAAAGTTAAATATAAGTTTTAAGGTTATTTTAGTTATAGAGATTCCAGTACAAAAATTTATTTATACTTGTTCCAAAATCTCAGCGTATCAATGAGTTATGGACACGTATAAATAAAGATTTGAGTTGGAATCTCTATAATCGATTACTCGGGTATGATATAAATTAAAATAGCCTTACTTCTTCACTTTGGAACGTTTTAACCTGATAAATTCAAAGCAAATGACAAAAAATAATAAAAAGTGATAAAATATATGTTGACACAAAACATATTCACTGCTATAATTAATCTTGTCGCAGGAAATGTGGAGAGATGGTCGAGCTGGCTTAAGGCACCGGTCTTGAAAACCGGCGTGCGTGATGAGCGCACCGTGGGTTCAAATCCCACTCTCTCTGCCATTTTTTTTATATGGAGAAGTACTCAAGTGGCTGAAGAGGCTCCCCTGCTAAGGGAGTAGGGCGCGGAAGTGTCGCGAGGGTTCAAATCCCTCTTTCTCCGCCAAAAACATCCAATCTATATTGGGTGTTTTTTTATTATTAAGGAAATTGAAAAATTTCATAAAAAAATATAAAAAAATTTATAAAAAGGTATTGATTTAATTCAATAAGTTGATATAATAAATCTTGTTGTAGGAAATATGGAGAGATGGTCGAGCTGGCTTAAGGCACCGGTCTTGAAAACCGGCGTGCGTGATGAGCGCACCGTGGGTTCAAATCCCACTCTCTCTGCCATTTTTTTATTTATATTTTATCTAGTAACATTCATTAGTGTAATATATAAATCTACTAATAATTTATTAAATACTAAGAAATAACGATTATATTTTATCAATAAAGTTTAATGGATCAAAAGTGTATATTATTATTTTTTTTAAAATGAATCATTAAGAAAAATGATAAAAAAATAAAAAAAAAGTATTGACTTTATTTTGATAGATTGATATAATAAATCTTGTCGTTAGGACGTGGAGAGATGGTCGAGCTGGCTTAAGGCACCGGTCTTGAAAACCGGCGTGCGTGATGAGCGCACCGTGGGTTCAAATCCCACTCTCTCTGCCAATTTTATATGGAGAAGTACTCAAGTGGCTGAAGAGGCTCCCCTGCTAAGGGAGTAGGGCGCGGAAGCGTCGCGAGGGTTCAAATCCCTCCTTCTCCGCCAAAAACACTCAATAGTATATTGGGTGTTTTTTATTTTTACACTTATTTATATGGATATTAGAAGTGATAATAAAAACTTGAATTTATATAAAGATAACACAAGTGAATTTTCATACTGTTTATAATAGACATTATTAACAATATAAGATATAAATAATATTGTTGTAAAACATTACAAACCGTAAAATTATGAAGAGATTTTAATATATCATTGAAAAAATATGTAGAATTTTATATAATTATTTGTAATAGGGTATTATTAATTATATTAGGGGGGTTTTATGGATATAGGCGGTGCATTTTTAAAAGCTAGTGAAGAAGTGTTAAATATGTTTGGAATGAGATATGAATATATTAATAGACACAAAGATAATATATTGTGTGAAAATATAGTTATTTCAATAGATTTAAAAAAAGATATTGAGGGAAAAATAGATCTTCTCATAACAGAAACGCTTGCGCTTAAAATCATATCTATGATGATGGGTGGAATGGATGTATCATCAGTAGATGAAATGGGTAAGAGTGCTTTGGGGGAGCTTTTAAATATGACAGCAGGGAATGCATTGATGAAATTATCTGGCGGAAATGATATTGATATTTCACCTCCGCAAATAACTTTTGAGAAAGATTTTTCAATTAATGATGAATGTCATACATTTTTCGTTGATAATGAAAAGATGTATTTAAATATTGCTATTTAGTAGTATAAAATTAATATAAATCAATATAAATCAATATAAATCAATATAAATCAATATAAATCAATATAAAAAACATATTACTATTGATTTATAAACGTATTTGTGATAACATAATAAATGCGTTCATGCACTGGTAGCTCAGTTGGATAGAGTAGCTGGCTACGAACCAGTTGGTCGGGGGTTCGAATCCCTTCCAGTGTACCATATAAAAGGCTTTTCGGGTTTCCGAAAGGTCATTTTTTATGCAAAATAACACAACCGTAACACAACCCAGAAAAAAACATATAAAATAACACAACAAATAACACAATTAATAGTGATAAAAAAGAAAATAGCCCGTAAGGCTATAAGGCAAATAAACTATTAATTTTTTCAACTGCTTTTATTTTTTCCTCTGGCATTACATGAGTATAAATATCAGCGGTTATTTTTATGTTGCTGTGACCCATTAATATTTGAGCTGTTTTTAAAGGCACATCATTCTCAAACAATCTAGTTGCATAAGTATGTCTTTTATGGTGAGCTCACCATAAATAGGCATTATGTGGAGTGTTATATTATGGTGAGTGATCAGTTAAATCCTTATAGTATAAAGACTCAGCATTAAAACACTCACCATAATATATAGGATTATTTACAAAGTTTTTTCAACCAATTCATCAAATCTCCGTCATTTTCCCATTTAGGCAAATCTTCAGTTGTCAACTCAATATATGATTCTTCTAGTGCTTTTCGTTTCATTTCACTGTCAGCTCTGGCATAGATTTCTGTTGTGCTAATGCTTGTGTGTCCAAGAAAATCACGTATATAAATAAGATTTACTCCTGCTTGGAGGAGGTGCATTGCTTTGCTATGGCGAAGCACATGTGGTGTTACTGCAAAATCGATACAGAAATCTTTATTATATTTTGACACCTTATCATATTTGCTTATAATATATGATACGCCCCATCTAGATAGTTTCTTGTGCTGTTGATTATAAAATAGTGCAATATCTGTTTCAGCAGTTCCAAAGTACTTTTTTTGTTCTGACTGGTAAGATTGTAACAACTTTTGAGTGTTGCCCATAATAGGAACTTGCCTTGTTTTATCACCTTTTCCATGAAGCTTTATGACTGCTGGGGATGTCAATCTAACATCCTTCCATCTTAAATCGATTAATTCCTGTACTCTTGCACCAGTATCATAAAGTAAGACTAACAACATTAAATCTCTTCTTCCTTTTATTGTGTTGATATCTGGCTGCTGAAGAAGGATCTTTATCTCATTAGCTGTGAGATATGGTATCATTGGCTTTGATTTCTTTTTCATCGATATATCTAAAATCTTTTTCAATTCAAAAAGATTTTCTGGACTTTCCTTTTGTACATATCGAAAAAATGAATGGAGTGCCGCAAGGCGCTGATTTCTTGTGGCAATCGAACATTGCCTTTTTTCTTCAAGCCAATTGAGAAACTCTATAACCACAGCTTTGGTTATAAGTGAAAGAGTTATATTTTCAATAAGCACTTTTTTATCGGATTCAAAGAAGATTAGAAATAGTTTGAAAGCATCCCGATAGGAAGCTATCGTATTAACACTGACATTTTTTTGCCCTGGTAGGTACTGTGAAAGAAATTCTGACAGATATTTTGGAAAATCATTTTTCTTCATTGTCCGCATTCCTTTCCGAAATTAAATATCCAAAAGTAGCTTCAGTTCGTTGTATGATATCAGGGTACAAATCAGCTGTCAACCGTAAGTAATACTCTGTTGCCCTAAAATCCGAATGTCCTAAATAGGTTGACAAGTAAGGCATAAGATTTGTCAATTCCTTACCTGATAAAACCCATTTCTTTAGGCAATGAATAGAATATGTGTGTCTAAAATCATGAACTCTAGGTCCTTTACCTGAATGGGAAATACCTGCTTTCCATAAATAGTCTCGGAATCGTCGGTAGATAGTACTTTTATCAATACGTGCACCACTCCATGAACTCTTGAAATAATAAGTATCGTTATCGCTTAATGTATGCAATATTTCTTCGAATTTTTTACATCTGTTAATAAGGCTTGTTGCAATGGGAATTATTCTATCTTTGTTATTTTTTGCTTGCAGAATTGTAATAGTTCCTGATTCAATATCTACATCTTTACACTTTAGATTTAACGCTTCAGAAAGGCGAAGCCCACTGCCATAAAGTAAACGGAATAATAATGGGTCAATTAAATGTCGGTTACTGTTGTAAGTAGATGGATATGTATCTATTTCGGTAAATATACGTTTTAGCTCTTCTTCTGAAAAAATATATGGTACAAATGAAGAACGTTTACTTGTTGCAGATTTTTTTAAGCAAATATATGCAACTAAGCCATTCTTCTGTAAAAACTCAGCAAAACTACACATAATTCTTTCTTTAGCATAATGAGTGGAATCTTTTTCGTAATCTATTCCATAGCAAAATGTTTCAACCATTTCTTTACTCAAGTGAGCTCCTATGTATCCATTACTATAACAATAATCATCAAATCTCTCTAACAATCTTTCCTGGGATTTATACTTAAATCCCACCATATGCATTTCGTTTAAAAATTCTTTTATATATTTAGCAAAGTCACTTTCCCATTTATATTTATTCTTCATATTTGAATACCTCATCAGGATCTATTACACATTTACGGAGACCCTCCATATCAATCTTTAGATAGATACTAGTTGTCTGTATATTTTGATGCCCCAATACTTTTGAAATAACAGGAAGTGGCGCATTATTGTCAAGCATAGTACGTGCGAGGGAACTTCTTAAAGAATGAAGGCCGCATGCGCTGTCTCGTGGTATTTCTATACCTGTTAAGGTTATTATTAGTTCTAGGATTAATTTTAAAGGGTTCAAGAAATTCTCATTAGATTTTTTAAGCATGGATAGTTGTAAAAAAATATTTTATTCACACTATAATGTAGAGAAAGATGATGAAAGACTGGAGAAAATAATTAATCTTGCAGGAAAACATACATTAACAGTGGACTTACTAGCTCATACAGCAGAAGAGGCTACATTATCAATAAGTTCACTGTATCAAAAGCTTAAAGAAAAAGGATTTAATTTAGATGGAATAATTAATGAGGAAATTAGCACTTTTTGGGACAATGAAAAAGAAAGCTTAACACTTTTTGAATATCTTTTAAAAGTATTTGATATAGCAAAAGTTTCTAATGAAGAAAAGGAAGTTCTAATGAATCTATCTATTTTACCGTCCATAGATTTTCAGATTAATGAGATAAAAGAATGGTTGAAATTAGAAACTAACAAAAGCATAAATTCTTTAGTCAAAAAAGGATGTCTTAATAAATCTGGATTTAATATAAAAATTCATCCATTAATTCAAGAAACAATAAGATATAAGTTGAATCCTAATACAGAAAAATGTAATAAACTAATTGAAGAGATTTCTTTTAGATTAAGAAATAAAGTAGATGAAGGGGGATTAAGTAAAAAACGCTATATAACACTTGGAGAAAGTATTTTAAATTATTTAAATGAAGATAATCTTAGTATTGCTTTATTAGTAAACAATTTAGCAATTACACTTGATGAAATAGGACAATCCAAAGAAGCATTAAAATATCAATTAAGAGACCTTGCAATTAGGGAAAAAGTGTTAGGTAAGAGTCATCCACAAGTAGCTATTTCATATAATAACTTGTCTTTGATTTATAGGTCTCTATGGCAACTTGAAGATGCGTTAAAGATGCAATTAGCAGGAATTGAAATTTTAGAAAATTCGGTGGATGGAATTTATTCAGAATTGGGAATTTTTTATAATAATATAGCATCAATATATCATGATTTAGAAGAGTTGGAAATAGCTTTTGATTATCAATTACAAGCTATTGAAATAAGAACGCTTGTATTTAAAGAAACGGGAGCAGTCAAAGATGAAGCAGAATTAGCTAATTCATACAATAATTTATCACTAATTTTGAGTGATTTAGGACAAATTGAAGAAGCATTACATTATCAATTGAAAGCTGCTGAAATATTTGAAAAAGTTTTAGGTAAAAAACATCCAGATCTAGCTATTTTATATGATAATTTAGCAAGTAGCTATAAGTATCTAGGCGAGTTTGAGAATGCGTTAGAGTTTTCAAAAAGAGCAGTTGATATATTTGAAGAAGTGTTGGATAAAAAACATCCAGAGTTAGCTTCTTCATATAATAATTTAGCAACGATATATAATGATTTAAATGAAATTGAGAAGGCATTGGAATTTCACTTAAAAGCAAGTTCAATTAGAGAGAAAGTATTGGGGATGAATCATCCAGATTTAGCATCTTCATATTGCAACTTATCTATGATTTATAAAGATTTAGGACAGCTTCATAAGGCACTTGAAGTTCAATTGAAGTCTATAGCAATTTATGAAAAGGTATTAGATGAAAAGCATCCTGAATTGGCAACGCCATATAATAATTTATCTATGATTTATATTGAATTTGGAGAATTAGAAAAATCATTGAAATTTCAATTAAAGGCAATAGCTTTGTTTGAAGGAATAATGGGTCAATGCCATCCAGGATTAATTATTTATTACCATAATTTATCATTAATATACGTAGAAATGGGAAAATATGAATTAGCACATGAATATTCTGTTAAGGCTGTAGAGATTTTAATGAATACTTATCCTAAAGGAAATTCAACTTTAAATCATATAATTAAAAATCTTGAACATATAGAAGAAATATATACTAACATAAATATACATTAATATTTAGAGTGATATTTTTTTAAGTAATTTAATAGATATTATCTTAGTTAGTGATAAAATTGAAAATTATTGAGTTATGTAAAGAGTGACCCTTAAGGAGAGATGATTTTGAATTTGACATTAATGGATAATGCAATAGTCTCATTAGACATAGCACTTGAGCATTTCTTTTGGATTTGTAATAACGATCCTTATTATTGCAAAGAAAATAGCACTAGACATTTAAAACAAGGAATATTATCTATTAGTACTTCTACAGAATTACTGATTAAAATTATTTTAAGTGTAGAGAGAGGAAGTAATAAAGAACTACTCCTCTCATAAAGGCTAAAAAATAATTAAGCATATTTGTTACTCGTGTAACAAGGGCTTGATAATCCTAATAAGATGAATATGAGTTAAGCTTTATTAATTTTTATAGTAAAGCTAATGGAAAAAGTAGATAAAACATTGATTGTTAAGGAAACCGCCAATTTCTTTATTGATGTTTTATCTTTCATATTAACCCTCCTGAATAGTGTTTAATCTAATTTATGGAATCTCATATAAAATTGTTCTGTCGATATTCAACGTTAACGATATATAGTACATGTTTCATTACACCTTATATTACAAGTAACTTTGAGAATTAAAATCCCTAAAATACTAAGGTTGCAAAAAATGTAAAACGAATTTTTCTTTAATTTTTAGTTAAACGATATATAGTATAAAGTATAAAGAGAATATAGAATATAATTAACACTTTCCTAATATGATTTAGTGGAGGTGATATTAATGGAGGAATATAATTTTAAAGTTGAAGATGTTTTAAAAATTATTAAGAAAAAGAAGATTAAATGTTTGATGTGTAGTAAATCAGAATTTTTTATATTAGTTAATGATGATATTTATTACAATGTTTTAAAGGAGAATTATAATTGGAATACATTATGGAAAGTAATAAATACAATTAAATTAGAATGTCAGGATTGTGGTTTTGTAATGGAGTATAATCCATATTTATTAATGATGAGATTTATATACCAGAACTCAAAAGTACATGGAGATGAAAATGCGCCATTAAAAAAAAGGCAAAAAGACTTTGTAAAATACTTAGTTGAGTTTGGAAATATTGAGAAGGCAGCAATAATGGCAGGATATCCAAGTCAAACTGCACATGCAACTGGTACTAAATTAATGAGTTCCTGTAAAATAATAAATGCAATTAATAAAGAACTTAAAATACAGAATGACAAGAAAAATGATATGGACTTAGATAAGCAATAGAATAAAAGTATAAGAGGAATGGATAATGCCCACATAGTCAGATTTTTATTTAAAAGGATTACGTTACACCACGTAGCCTATTTTTTTACACAAAATTCTCTTAAGAAAAATTTTATAAAGTGAAAATTGAGTGGTTAACGATATGTTCATAAGAATATTAAACAATAATTTAAAGGATTAATTTTCCCTTTGTAGAATAAGTGTTTTTGACAGGAGGTTGAGTTAATGAAAAAAGATAAAGAAAATTATGAACATGTCAATAGAGCATTAACAAGGAGGTATAGAAAGTATTTTAATGTTAAAAAGAAAGATTGTAAGAAACAGACTTATGAAAAATTAATTGAAGAAATTAAACTTCAATACAATAATAAAGATAGAAATAAACTATGTTATGAGAAAAAAACATTGAAATATAGAATTAATAGTCATACATTGTCAGAAGTTACGGCTTATGGAGTTTTGTTTATTTCGGGTTGTCTTACATGGTTTGGATTCAGTAAAATAGAATATTATTCACAAGATATAATCAATACAATATTTATTGGGTTTATAATAAGTGTTACGATTCTTGGTGCTGCTAAAAGATATGATCAATATAAGTTTAAAAAAGATAAGGCTTTTTATTTGCTTTGTTTAGAAATACTAGAAGAAGTTGAAAATGAAAAAAGAAATAATGAGTTTGTAACGGAACAAACTAAATATAATATTTCTAGAAGCAAATCTAATTTTAAGAAGAAAAGAAAGCAAGAAGGCTTTTATGAAAAATATAAAGATGTATTTGAAGAGCATTTAAATGATACTGAGAGCTATAGTGATTATGACAGGTTGTACAATGATATAAAAAATAAATATTTAGAAAAGTTAAAAGAGAATAATAATGAGAAATTTGATACAAAAGTAGAAAGAGAAAGATTATATTCAAAATCAAAGAAGAATGCAAGTGTATCCAGAAACATTATTATTGGTTTAGGAACAGTGTTCATAACAATTATTGTAAACTTATTCATATCATTGTTTGTTGAATCTATGACACAATTAGGAAGTACTTTGAAAGCATTATTATTATATTGCTTAATCTTGATTGCATTTTTACGAATACTTAAAGAGCTAGAAAATGATAAGAATCAGGAAGCATTATATAACATATGTTTAAGAGTATTAGAAGATATTGAAAAAGAAATGGAAGATAACAACAGAATAGATTCACAAAAGTCAGAAAATAGTAAGGTGCAAGAAATGATTGCAGCTACAATACAATCTAATGAAAAGGAAAGTTTCATAAGAAAAATGTTTCAAAAATTGTAAATGAATAATGTTAGATGTATAGATATTAGGTATCTTTTTAATACACTTCTTTAGATTAGATGTGTTATTAAGTTAATGAATGTAATTTTAAGTGAGGAGATTAATATTAAATAATTATTTAGATATGGAAAGTTAATTAAATATGAAGTGTTAAAGGATTAAATAGGTGTATAGGGTATTTAAGATAAAAAAAGGTACTGTGAAAAGGTGTTTTCACTACTGGGGCTCCGCACCGAAAATTGTCTAGTTGCAATAAAATTTTTGACTATCCTCCGCTCACGTATAAATGATTGAAATAATTGTTAATTTAAAAGCTGTACAGTGGCTATATTTAAGCAATGAGACTATTTAAAGGTTATTGCAAAGAGTGCTTTATAAAGTGAAAAAAATTATTCTGTTACTATTTCCCCCTATCTAAATATATTTTGGCTCCTTTCATTTGGAGGAAATTTAAAATGTTTGTTGAAAAGTAAATAAATGATAATATAATCATATTATTCGATATACTGCTTCTCGATGTGGAATTATTTTACAAAAGAATATAAATCATCTATAAGAATCTTAATCACAATACGGGTTACATCCATATGTGGGAGTTAACTCGCAATACGAAGTGATAGTAGTTATGCGAAAGTCAAAATTGCTAACAAGATTACAAACTACAATTAAAAACTTACTAGTTATGAAAATAACTGAAGGGGGCAAATTATGAATAATACTGTGTATCAAGTTATTGGAGAAAAAAATCAACATAATCTTGCATGTAATATTAATACAATTAAGCAGATTAATGATGAGATTGAAAGATTCATTGCAGTAGATAAGTTGGATATTCTATCGTTAGTTTCATTTACTCCAGGGAGGTTAAAGGGTACTACGAACATACTTAAATCAATATTTAATTCTTGTCTAGATAGCTGTAAAAATAAAGAATCGAGCTTAAATACAAACAATTGTGAAAGTGAAATTGTTTATTTCATGGAGCAGTTCAGAACATTTATAGAAATTGTAGAAAAGCTAGAACAGAGTGTTTTGTCATCGGAAAACAATGATATTAAGAAGTATTCTAGTAATCTCAATAATTTTTTTGTAATTACTAAATTTCATGTAGAAGATGTGAATCCTAATTAATAATCAGTTAATTTTTGACTTTCGCAGAACAATATGATTGTTCCGATAACGGCTACTTCACAAACTCTATTCTCTTTATATGATATTTAAAATCTAAGTAGATTTAAATGGTGTTATAAAATATTAATAACTATTTAGAACAATTGTTACGTAATATAAGAGACTAGTGTATAGTGGAAATACTTAATGTTGCACAAAACAACTCAATGTTGATTTGGACAAACAAAGGAATTGAATTAAATTATAATAAATGATTGGTGAATATGTGGTGATCTGTATTCCTATAATGGGGAGATAGATTGCCACATTTCTATTTGGGGAATATGAATCCCCCCTTATCTTAATAAATTTAAGATTCATTTCATTTGATCATGTGTCCTCTTTATTTTTGGAGACTTGTCAGAAATAAAATGGTTAGTAGTCTATAAAGAATATAAAGGAAATTAGAACAAGGGGTGGATTGCTTAATTTAATTCCTAATTATAAGTAGATATTTCCACACCATATGAAGTGGAAATATTGATAATTTTTAACAAAAAACATAGAAAAACATTTATAATATCACTAAGGAGGTAGCACGATAAATACTAATAAGATTGGAACATACAATAAATTATTATAAAAGGAGTGTATAATTAATTTGACAGAAAAAGAACTGATTGAGGTAATAGAAATAGTAGAAAGATTAAACGATGGTGAAAAAATAGGAGTACTTGCTAAAGAGAAAGCTATGAGTAAGAGTTCAATTTATAAAAAGCTAAACTCTGTGGGATTTACTTATGATAAAAAACAGCAACTTTGGTATGAAGAATGTAATAATGAATTAAAGGAAATGATTAGATTCATGTCATCAATAGATGTTGAGGCAGAAGTAGAAGGACTATCTGAAAAAAGATATTATTATAGAAATGGGTTTTATTATGATGAAAAAGAACTAACTGAAATATCAATTGATCAAAATATATATGATGAATTGCAAATAGTTGCAGATGAATGGGGAGCTGATAACGTTGAAGAGGTAACGCAGTTAATCATTCTAAGATTTTTAGAGAATATTAGACCAAGAGACTTTAGAGAAGAATTTCGATTTAGACGATTAGAAGAAGAGGGATATGATAGTAGAGAAATAGAGATAATACTAAAATATGACGAGGAATCAGATGAATTATGGGACTTTTATAAAAATGTGTTGTTGAATGAGATAGGGTACACAGAAACTCAAATTAATAGTATTGAAGACGGGGACTTTCCAAGCCATTATAATTTGTCTAAAAAGTGTAAGGATTTTGAGAAAAATCAAAAACATATATCAAATTATTAATGTTTTTTATATGGTGTTTATATTGTTTCATTTTGACTTTAATATTAAAATGAGATAATACACTTTCAACAGAGTAAATTTAATTATAAAAATATACTTATAATTATTAATAAAAATGTTAGAATGATTAGAAACATGATTTGTTAAAGAAATTTTGAGTAGTAGTAATATTTTAATGAACAGTAATAAGGACAATGTAGTATAATTTATAGTTAGGAGGTGGTAACTTGATTAATGTATATTGTGATGAAAGCTGTCATTTAGAAAATGATAATAGTAATATAATGGTTATAGGTGGAGTTTGGTGTGATAAAAATAAAGTAAAGGTGATATCCCAAGAAATAAAAAATTTAAAAATTAAGCATAATATAAAGCCTAATTTTGAGATCAAATGGGTAAAAGTGTCTAACAATAAAATTCAGTTCTACTCAGAATTGTTAAAACTTTTTTTCGATAATGAGAATTTACATTTTAGGTGTTTAATAGTATCAGACAAATCAAAATTAAGACATAAAGAATTTGGACAAGACCATAACACTTTTTATGATAAGATGTATTATCAAATGCTATGTAGTATATTGGATTCTAATGAAAGTTATAACATATATATAGATATAAAGGATACTCATACACACGAAAAATGTAATGTTCTTAAAATGTATTTATGTAATAAATATAGAGATTATGAGGCAAAAATAATTAAAAAAATTCAGCCAGTAGATTCGTCAGAGATACAATTAATGCAATTAGTAGATATTTTAATTGGAGCAGTATCGTATTTAAATAGGGGATTAAATACAAGTGATGCTAAATTAAGATTAGTGAATGAAATGAAAGAATATTCAGGGTTGAGTTTAAATCATTCTACTAGTTTATTTTCGAAAAAAGTGAACATTTTTTTATGGGATCCATCTTAGGAAAAACGAGGTGATTTAATGAGTGATAATGAAATTTCATGTAGATGGTTATCTCCTTTGGTTTTAATGGATGACTTTGGTGTAAATTGGTATAAATATGATAATTATCTTTACCAAATATTTAAAAAAGATTTTATAGATAGTAAGCCATACTATAAAGAAAAGCCAGTAAATATAAGAAAACATCCTACAGTTGCAGATAAAGAGCAAGCATATTTTCATGTAACTTCTGTAGATTCATCAAAAACACCAGAGGATGCAAATGATAGAATTCCGGATTTAAGAAGATGTGAAAGAGTAGCGTGGATAAGACAGATTATTGAAAATCATTTGTGTAGTGATAATTGTAATGGATGTAATAAAATAAAATATTGGCCTGAATTGTATAAAGGGAAAAGAAGATGGCATTTACTATTTGAGGATTATAAATTTTTGGTAATTATAGAAGAAAGACAAGATTATAATTTATTAATATCTTCATTTTATATTGAAAGAGATCACCAATTAAAAAAGAAGCTTAAGAAATATGAGAAATATAAGATATTATAAATATAAAACAAAAGACGCCTAATGAAAATTAGACGTCTTCAGGAACTCCTTTTACTACTAGGTAAATGAGCTACTTATAATGTAACACAAATTGTAATACATGTCAACATACAGGTAACGTATTTGTAATACATTATATAAATAGGTACCTAATAATATATATGCAATTGCAGTAATATTATTGACTAATTTTAATGTATATATACATATTCTAATTAAATAAAAGAATAAATTTTTGATAACACAACCATAACACAACTCAAGGGAAAAAGAGAAGTATAACAAATGATAATATAAAATATAATGTAGCATAAACCTTGATAAATAAAGAATTATAAAAACACATAATAAGATAAAAATACAATAATTTCGAACCAGTTGGTCGGGGGTTCGAATCCCTTCCAGTGTACCATAAAGAATTGATATAAGCCGGTTCTCACTTTTGTGAGAATCGGCTTATTTTCGTTTTTCCCACACTAGATGTATATTGAAGATAAAAATTAGTCATCCAGTCTCAAATATTGCTTGGGAAATTATTACAGATGGAAGTGTGAAGAATATTTGCACCATGCAATGAAATGTCCTTTATGCAGTTTTAAAAGATTCTGAAAGAAGGTCAAGAAGTTCATCTATATCAACTAACACAATTTGATAACGCATTATACCAAATTGAGGAATGTTCTTCTGTTTTTTTATACTTAAACTACTGTAATCACTTTATCATCAATACAATCATACTCATAAAGCATATTCTCCTCAATAATACTAATTAACTTGGAAGCATATTCAGGATCTGTGCAGTAACCACATTTGTAAAGTTGAATACAAGCAGCTTTATATGTAACAGCATTAACAAATGGTATATATTTTTTTGTGGTAGTTATTATTGAAGCATAATCACAAAAGCTTTCTTTATAGCTTTGGTATTTTTTTAAGCGACATACTGTTGGAACCTGCAATCCTTTAAACCATTCGTGAGATATAGCTATTTCGTAATCAAAATTACTTCCCTTATGCCATACTAAATTAAATACATTATTTCCAGTTTTGTGACGGAGCCAATTAGTTTCAAGTATAGCTTGAGATATGGTTACTGAAGGAAGTAGATTATATTCTTTATGGAGCATTTCAGCATAAGGTACTATCAAAGATATTATTTCGGATTTTTTAAACATAATATTCGCCTGCCTTTCTAAAAGGATATATGCAGAACAACATTAAAAATCAGTAATAAAATAAATAAATATTTAATAGGACAAGTAGAATATACATACTGTTCCTATTTTTTTAGCTCAAATTTCAAGATAAGTATTCTTATTAATAAGTTCACTAGAAAAAAATGGAACAGTGAATTATAGTAAATTTAAAGAAAAATTGAGAAAATACAAGTAAATAAGAACAAAACAAGTACGTATGTTTGTTTAAAATGAATTATATTGGTATATAAGCATTGATAAAATTTCACAAAAGGTATAAAATAAAAACAAATGTTCGATAAAATATTTTTAGTGAAACAAATTTATATATATAAAATATTTATGTAATTTAAAAGGGAGGAATAAAATGAAGGTAATAGATAAAATAAAGGATTATAGGAATTTAAGAGCTGAGATTGATAGACTTATAATTGAATTGGAAGAGGTTGAGGACGTTAGCTTAAAAGCTATTCAATATAGAGAAAAATTATCGCCGACAAATAAGATTACTTCATGCGTTGAAGATCAAGTGATTAATACTGAGAAGAAAATCACTGATATTAAATCTACAATTAGATGTAAGGAGAGAGAGTTAAGAAAGATTGATAATGCCCTTACAGTATTAGATGAGAGAGAAGTAGATGTTTTAAAGTTGAAATATATAGAAGGAAAGTCATGGGAAACGGTATGTTATAAACTTGATAGATCATATTCAAGAGCAAAACAGATAGAACAGAAGGCATTAGATAAGATATGTCACTTAATATAAATAACTTAATATAAATAACTTAATATAAATAACTTAAAATAAATAATAAACACGATATGTTGCTTAAAAGTAATGCATCGTGCTTATTTTTTTATTCTTTAGGAAATTGAAAAATTTCCTAAAGAATTTATCACATGTAATATTGCTTATATCAACGGGGTGCATGTTTGTGTAAAATTGTACCAGTTAAATTTCTAAAGAATAAAAAAATGAAGAGGTTGTAGGGGAAGTATTTCCCCTGCCGGTTTAAGAAGGGTGCTCAGCAACGATAGTTGTGTCGAAGGGAAACATAGGTTTCCCTAGCGAAGCGCGTGCAACGCGCCTTTTTGAAATAAATCTATAACTTTTTAATGCTCCTGCATATATCCTTATGAAAGCATAAAACAGTAAAGCTTTCAAAACAAATATAGAGGAGGAATTATATTATGTCAGTAACAAACACAAGAGTGGACAGTGATTTAATCGTAGGAGTTAAGACTGGAACAAAAAAAACAGGAGGAGATGAGATTAAAAATTTCAGATTCTCAAAAATTAAGATTGATGCAGCTGATGAAGCTATATATGCAGTAGGTTCAAAAATAGCATCATTGATACCTTATCCAGTAAAGTACATCCAGAGAGTTAATGACAATCTTTTGATTAGTGAATAATATTAGCAAATCAAAATGGACGGGCTATTTCTAAGAAATCAATAAAAAAAACTATCAAAATAAAAGGAGAGAGATTATGAAAAAATTAAGCATGAAATTTGTAACTACTAATGATGATATTACAACACTAACTATCAATGAAGTTAGAGAGGACATAAGTGATGAGCAAGTAAATTCTTTGATGGATGAGATAATTACACAAAATGTATTCTATTCATCAGGTGGATCACTTGTTAAGAAAAAGAGTGCAAAAATTATTGATGTAACAGAAGCTGATGTTGAAATTGCATAGATAGTAAATAAAAGGCTGGAATTTTTTCCAGCCTTTTTTTACTAACTGATGAGTATATATATTCTGGCATTATACCTAAATCTATAATAATTGGTTTATCATCGGGAAGTTTTAATAAGTCAATTATGAAGAATTGCATCATTTCCGCTGGTAAGTCAAGTAACCATTGACAATGAATATCTACTGGTCTATTAAACCACTTTTCCCAATCTAAATTAGGATTAGGATATTGAAGAGTGTTGTATTCAATAGGACAAGAATATGGCCTGTATTTTAAAATATCATCATCTAGGGTTTGGCAACCTAAATCCTCAATGAATTTTTTTGTCATGGTGCTTTTGCCCGCACATGGACCTCCATTTAACCAATAAACATGTTTTAAGTGTTCTTTAAGATAATTATCGTTTAGTTTCATACTAACCTCCATCAATCTAGTAATTTCTACACTGCAGTCATTATAGCATTTAACAGTAAATAAATGGGAATATAAAACAGTTATAGTTGTTTTATACCTGTATAAAATGGACGATATAATTAAGTATGGCGAGATAATAATAAATATTATAGAAAAATTAGAGATTAATTATATATTTATTCAAAGATAATTGAAATTATTTGGTCTATACTTATATCATGGACAAAATAAAGAAACACATAAGTACTTCACTTATTCAGAGTAATTATTAAGTCCATTAAGGCGATAATCTTATAAAGTTTTCCAGTTGAAACTAAAGTTATACGTACAGGTCTGAGGTGTCTATGATTTTGATATATGTATAAATCTAGTTTTTATTTGAAATCTCTATAAAGGAGGTGAATGTAAATAAATTGATAGTCAAAGATATTACCATAAACAACATAATAAATAAATTTAAAGAATTAAATGATGTTGAAGCATATTTCGGAAAACTTCCAGATGGAGTTGAAGAGCCGAATATGCTTTTTTTAATACCTAAAATAGTTGTTCAGAGTGGGAAAAGTTCAAACAAATTGTTCTCATATGATATGAAGATTAGGTTATCAGAATCAGATTTAGCAGCTGCATATGAGAAAGGTGTGGGAATCTTAGACAAAATTGATGTTAAAAGCTTTCCAGTAAGAATAACAACATTGGAACTAGGGGAAGAAGAATCACAGATAATGATTAATATGAGTTTCTTAGAGGAGAGAGTTAGTCAGCAGCAAGAGGGAACTAAGATAGGGAAAATAAGTTTTGATACAAAAATAAAATAATTAGAAAGGAAGTGCGATATTTATGGCAGGAGGAACATTTGAAAAAGGAGTTAGTAAAAGAAGACCAGGTTTATATGTGAATTTTGAGTCAGCTGCATTGTCTAGAATTGAATCAGGTGAAAGAGGAACAGTTGTAATCCCAATAATATGTAGTTGGGGAGAGAGTAAATCTTTTAAGGTAATAGAAAAAGAGAAAGACGTCTTTGAAAACTTTGGGCATAAAGTTATAGAACCAGAGGTTATTTATATTAGAGAGGCAATGAAACGAGCAAATAAGGTTATTGCCTATAGATTAAATGATGGAGTTAAAGCAACAGCAACTTGGGGTACACCAGAAACAATTGTAACAGCAGTACATGGCGGTGTAAAAGGAAATAATATTACAATAAAATGCACTGATATAAGTGCTTCAACTAAAAAAACAGTTGAGACATACTTCAATATGAAACTTGTAGATGAACAGGTTGTTGAAAATATTGAAGAGTTTAAAGAGAATGGATATGTAACTTTTAGTGGAACTGGAGCAATCAGTGCTACTGCAGGAACTACATTATCAGGAGGAACTGATACAAAGGCATCTGATAATGATTATTTAGATTTCATGGATCACAGTGAGGTACAAGAATTTGATACTATTGCATTACCTACTGATGAGAGTTCATTAAAAACAATATTTACTAACTTTATTAGAAGATTAAGAGATGATGAAGGCAAGAAGGTTGTTGGGGTATTAAGTAGATTTGATTCTGATTATGAAGGAATTATAAATGTTACTAACGGTATAATTCTTGAAGATGGAACTGAGTTAAGCGCAGTTGATAGTACTGTATGGGTTGCAGCTGCTGCAGCTGGTGCAGATATAACTGAATCTTTAACATATTCAAAGTATACAGGTGCAGTTGATGTTAATCCTAGAAAAACACATAGTGAATATAAAGAAGCATTAAAGAATGGAGAATTTGTTTTTCAATTTGATGGGGCTGGGGTTAAGGTAGAGCAAGATATAAACTCACTAAAAAGCTTTACCCCTAATAAAGGGAAAATGTTCTCTAAGAATAGAATAATGAGAACATTAGATGCTATCAATAATGATCTTACAAGAGTATTTAGAGATAGTTATATTGGAAAGTTAGATAATAATGAAGATGGACACGCAGTTTTATCATCAGCAGTAGATAATTATTTCTTAAATCTACAGAATGGTGGCGCAATAAAGAACTTTGTTCCTGGTAAGGATTTTGTGATTGATGTAAATAAATCAGTTGGTGATGAGGTATATGCAGTGGCAAATATACAGCCAGTAGATAGTATGGAAAAAATCTATTTTGAAGTGAAGATTAATTAATATAGGGAGGAATGGACATGGCATATAGTACAATGAATACAATTTCAGCAAAAGAGGGTAGATATTTCATTGATGGAGAAGAGGTTTTAAATGGTATTAAACTTGAATTGACTGTAGAAAAGCAAAAGGTTGAAGTTAAAAGATTAGGGAAGAGAATGATAGGTCATAGAAGTATAGGACTTAAAGCTACAGGAACAATGACAGAATATCATGCTACTTCAAAATTTGCAGAGATGCTTCAAAGATATAAAGATACTGGTGAAGATGTATATTTAAACGGTGTTGCAATATTAGATGATAAGGCATCAGGAAGAGGAAAAGAGAAGATTGCTCTTGTAGGAATTAATATTGATTCTGCTAAATTAATCAGTTTGGACGCAGAAGGAGAGCTTATTAAAGATGAACTTGCATTTACAGTGGAAGATTTCTATATTCAAGGAGATGGACTTAAGGAGCAAGTGTAAAGCGCAGAGTAGTTGCATCTATAAATTATAAATAATAGTAAGCTAGCTTATATAAAATAGGCTAGCTTTTTAAATTAAGTGAAAGAAGAAAGGAGCTAATAACATGGATATAAATTTATTTTTAAAAGGCAAAGAGGAGAATCTACCAGAGATTGAAAGAGTAGTGACTAAGAGGTATATGAATGAAGAAGGGGAGTACATTCCATTCAAATTTAGAGCAATCGCTTCAAAACGTCTAAATGAAATAAAAAAGGAATGTACATCTGTAATACACACAAAAGGACAGAAGATTGAGAAGTTCAATAATCAGAGATTTATTAATATGGTTGGTATTGAATCCACGATATTTCCTAATTTCAAAGATAGTACATTGTTAGAATCTTATGAATGTATAGATCCAAATGATCTTGTACAAGAAATCCTTAAGATGCCAGGTGAATACTCAGAATGGGTTGAGACTGCATTTAAGATAAATGGATTTGATGATACATTTGAGGAACTGGTGGAAAAGGGAAAAAACTAATAAAGAGCGGTGATTTTTTTGCAGTCTTTTTTCACCGCTTATTTCAAAAACATCATATATTACCGCAAACTTTCTATGAGATGGATGAATACCATAGAGCGTTGATAATTGCCAGTGAAAAGATTGCAATCGAGGAAGAGGATAAGGAGATGGCAAGAATGAGGAGGTGAAATTATGGCTAAACTAACAAATCTAGTGAACATTTGGAACGATGTAGGCACAGCTATTGATTCTGCATCTAAGAGGATACAGGAGTTTGATAATAGGGTTAATGGAATAATGTCAACGGCAAACAATGTCACCATTGCAGTTGATGTGGCAGGAGAAAGTGCAATTATTAGTGAAATAACATCAGCCTATTCTGAAATAGGGGCGGCAACAGCTTCATTAATAGGGGATGTTGCAGCAAGTGCTAATAAGATGTATAAAGCTTTTGAACCAAAGTTAAATAAGATTAAGCATAAGTTCTCAACCACATTTGAACCTTTGGTTACAAAAGTAGAAGATATTACAAGTAAAATTGCAGATGCCTTTGAGCCATTGGTATCAAAGGTTGGATCAGTTACAAGTAAAATAGGTACTAAGGTAGCTGAAGCATTAGAGCCACTAAAAACAAAAGCTGAATCTGTAGTAGAAAGTGTAAATAAGAAACTCAATAGTTTGAAAGAAAAGATAAAGGTGAAATTTGCAGTAGATCAGAATGTGGACTATGCTTCCATGGATCAGGTTGCAGCCGCAGCAGAGAATATGGGAACATCAGCTGTAGGGGTTATAAAGTCGACTGCTGATGTCAATAAGAATGCATTGGCAACCAGAGGTAATTATCTGGCAACAGTTGAGAATGCTGAAGGACTTAGGCAATCTATCGGAGCTACATGGGAAGCCATAACAGCAAATGATGCTTCAGAGGAAGCAATTATGAATGCTGTTATAGCAACTAAAGAATCAATAATAGCAACTAAAGAGAGTATAGTGAAAACAATTACTTCAGCTCAAGAAACATGGAACTCAGTTGGGGCAATGAAGCAATCAATAGGAACAGCATGGGAATCAGTAAAAGCATTTAAGAATGTGGCAGCATCAACAAAAGCTGCAGCTATAGCTCAGAAAATATTCAATTTCATTATGAACTTAAATCCAATAATTCTTATAGTTACAGCGGTTATGCTCTTGGTAGGTGCTCTTATTTATCTATATACTCATAGTGAGACTGCTAGAAAGATTATGGATAAACTGTGGAGTGGAATGAAAAAAGGGGCTGAGGTCGCAATAAACGGAGTTATAAAGGTCATTAATTTCTTTATAAGGGCTTTAAATAAAATAAAGTTACCTGATTGGCTTGGAGGTGGAGGATTTGACATCAAGGAGATAAACGAGGTCAAATTTACAGATCCAGAAAAGGAAAAGAAGATGATAGATAAGGCATCAGGAGCAAAGGAAGAGGAATATGTATCAAAGATTAAGGAACCACCTTCAATAGGAATTCAAGAAGAGACACCTAATATTAATAACAGTTTGGAAATGAGTAATTTGGATATGACATCTGCTAGTAACCTATCACCAACAGAAACAGATAATATGATGCAATCAACTTCATCAGTAAAAAATTACGACAACAGCAGTAGTAATAATTATGAAATCCAAAGTCTAATTGGACAAGTAAATGTTACTAAAGAAGCTGATGAGGATAGATTAATTACTAAGTTAGAAGATATGCTTAAGAGTGAACTGGATACAGGAGGTGCTTATGCTTATGCAGGAGTATAATGAGAAATTTAATTATGAAATATGGATAAAGTCCTTGGATAGAAGAAGGAAGTATAGGTTACCGGTAAATCCAGAAAAAATTGATATTACATCCAAGTCAAGGAATAAGAAAATAGACTTGATGTCTGTTGGAGAAGCAACACTTTTAAATAAGAAAGGTCTTATAGAAATAAAACTATCATCAATATTACCTAAAAGGTATGGCCCTTATTGTGAGTATACTGATATACCTAATCCATGGGAGGTTGTTGAGTTTATTGAAGAGAACAGAGGGGTATTACCTTTATGGTTTGTGATAACAAATACATCAATAAATATGTTGGTCACTGTGGAGAATTTATCTTTCAAAGAGAAAAGTGGAGATGTTGGAACATTACATTATGATATGACAGTTAAAGAGTTTAGGAATCTTTCTCTTCCAGGAAGTAAAGGGATTGTATTGAATGGTCCAATGAGTAAGAACAATAAAGAAAGAGAATACAAAATTAAAGCAGGGGATTACCTAAAAAAGATTGCTAGGGATTTAGGGATTGATGATTGGACAAAAATTGCTGAGATCAATAATATTAAAGCACCATACACCATATATACAGGGGAGGTTTTAAGATTACCATGATAAGTGTATTTTGTGGTAGGGGAGAGAAAACCTATGATATTAGCAATGTAATAAAAAATGTATCCGTAAAAGGAGAGATATCAAAGGCGTGCAGAGAGCTGACTTTAGATATCTCTGGTGAAATTACAGGGTTGCCATATTTAAAAGAAGGAGCTTGCATTCTATTTAAAGTTGAAGATAAAGAAGTTTTTCAGGGATTTGTCTTTTCAGTTGGAAACAGTAAAGGAGAAGACCTAAAGGTAAAATGTTATGACATGGGAATATATCTAAAAAAGAATAAACAGACTTACAAATTCAATAACAAAAAAGCATCAGATATTATCAAAATCATATGCACAGATTTCAGTATTCCTATGGGAGAGGTTGATGATAGTGGGTTTAATATAAAAACCTTAATACTAGAGAATAAAACTTTGTTTGATAGTATTAAGAGTGCCATTGAGATGACCTTTAAGCAGACTGGTAAGAAATATAGACTATTCTCTAGAATGGGAAAAATATTTTTTAAAGAGATTGATACTCCTAAGCAAGCAATAATAATTGAAGAAGGAGCAAACCTTATAAGTATTGATTACACAACTTCAATTGATGATTTAAAGAATAGAGTGAAGTTAGTGAAAGAAGTTTCTAAGGATAATGATGATGATGTGAAATCAGATAATAAGGAATTACAAGAGCAGTTTGGGGTTCTTCAGTACTTTGAAAAGGTTAAGGAGAATGTTAATAAAGCGCAGATGAATGAGCGAGCAGATAAACTATTGAAGGAAAAAAGCAAGAAGAAAGAAGAAGTGAGGTTAAAAGCATTAGGTAATATAGAGGTATCCAGTGGGGAGATTATATTTATATCCTCTCCAGCTATAGATACAGAAGGATATTTTAAGGTAGTACAAGATGACCATACATTTAATAATGGAGAGCATATGATGTCACTTAAGGTTGAGAGGAGTGATATTAATGATGATTGATATTATAAAAGAAGCAGCCATTGAAGCTGTAGAAGGTATGAATCCTATGAAATTATATATTGGAACAGTTACTAGCTGTTTACCAGATATAAGAATAGCTTTAAATAATAACAATAAAATTGTTTTAGATAGAGAAGATCTTTTTATACCTAAGAGGATTACAGAATTAAAAGGCAAAGTAAGGATTAACGATACAGATAAAAGTGTGGAAGTTCAGGTAGCACCTAAAGTTGGAGATAAGGTAGCGGTTATGCGAATACAAGGAGGTCAGCAATATTTTCTTATGGATATTGTTGAGTAAAGATAAGAGCAATTGGAGGGGTGAGATGAATATAATACCCAACATGAATATTAAAAGTGATACTGAATATGAAAGTATCTATAGAAAGACATATGGAATAGACTTTGAAAAGGGAAGAATAAGTGGGGTTGTTCAGGGAAAAGAAGCTGTAAAACAGTATATTCATAAGGTTATTAAGACAAATAAAGGTGCTTATGATATATATACTGACTACGGAAGTGACCTTGAGGAATTGATAGGTGATTCACCCACTGAAAATTTATTGATCAGTGATGTTAAGAGAGAGATAAAAGATACTTTAATAAAAAATAAAGATATTAATAAGGTGTATGATTTTAAATTCTTCTTTCTAGAGGATAATAGAGAATCTTTGATGGTAAAATTCAAGGTTGATACTGTATTTGGAGAGATTAATGTAAAGGAGGTGTTGTAATGTTCAGCAAATCATTTGATGATATTATGGATGAAATGAAATTAAATGTGCCAACAGGAATGGATGGAAGAGAAGGATCTATATTGTATGATGCCCTAGCACCAATAGCTTTAGCTCTTGAAAAGGCATATATGGATATGGATAGCATTATAGAATTAGCTTTTGCTGAAACTAGTAATGGTGAATATTTAGGTATGAGGGCAGAGGAATTTGGTGTATCAAGAAAGGAAGCTCAACGATCAATAATTCAGGGACAGTTTAATTTGGAAGTACCAATAGACAGTAAGTTTTATGTAGAGGGATTATCTTTTACAGTATTTGAAAGTGGAAAACTTATATGTGATACTTCAGGGAAGATTTCAAATATTGAAGGGAAGGAGCTTATCCCTGTAAACAATATTGAAGGTTTAACTACTGCATCTGTAACAAAAATAATATTCTCAGGAGAGGATGAAGAAAGTGATGAAGAGCTATTAAAGCGGCTGCATCATAAAGTAAGAAACCCTGTAACGAGCGGGAATATTGGTCACTATAAGTTATGGGCTAATTCTGTTAATGGTGTGGGTGATTGTAGGATAATTCCCAAATATGATGGTGTTGGAACAGTGAAGGTTATAGTGATAGATAATAATAAGCAACCTCCAGCAGACTGTGTTGTTAAGAATGTGAATGATTATATTGATAAAGTTAGACCAATTGGTGTTGATGTTGCAGTTGTGAAAGCAAAAGGGGTTAGTATTGATGTTCAATGTACTTTGAAGGTTAGTGAAGGAGCAAATGTAGAGGATATTAAATCAAGAATTATTGATAATATTGAAGAGTATTTAAGGAGTATAGCTTTTAAGGTGAATGAGGTTAGATATTCTAGAATATTGAATAATATATTTCAAGTTGAAGATGTGGAAGACTGCATCAATCTTGTAATAAGCAGTGATGATACTACACAGAAAGATAATAATAATATTATATTAAATACTGATGAAGTTGCAGTTATTGGGCAGGTGATATTCCATGAATCTTAAGGATATGGCACCTCCTTTTTTATACGAAATTTCTGAGATAAAAGAGATATATGATAAATCTCAGTTTGCTTATAACAACTTGACTAATGCTATTGAAGATTTAAATAATCAATGTTTCGTTAAAAAGAGTACTAAAGGAAAAGGTCTTGATGAATGGGAAAAGTTCTTGGATATTTATGAGAATAAAAAAGAAGGTGAACAGTTCAGACGAGAGGCTATAGTTGCAAAAATACAGGGGAATGGAGCGATAACTAAAGCAAAGCTCAAGGAGATAGCAGGTAACTTCTCAGGTGGAACTATAGATATAATTGAGGTGCCTAGGGAAGGTAAATTCATAATTAAATTCATTGATAAGGATGGAATACCAGAAAATATAAATGGATTTAAAAGTCTGATTGATAGCTTAATCCCAGCCCATCTTGATTATGAAATACAGTATAAGTATCTTATATGGGGTATAGTAGAGGACAAAACATGGCAAGATGTAGAGAATGTTCTTTGGGGAACTTAAAGGATGAGATTTAAAATAGAAGAAATTGAACAAAAAAGTAATAATGGAGGTGTTTTATGAAAAATACAACACATTACAATTTAAAAAAGCCTGATAGAACTGATGTTATAAAGATAGATGATCTAAATTATAACGTAGATGTTATTGATGGTGAGTTAAATAAAAGAGCTCTTAAAACTGACATTCCATCCGAATTACCTGCGGATGGAGGTAATGCAGATACAATTGGAGGAAAAAGTCCATCTGATTTTGCAACAATTCAGCAAGGCATGAAGGCAGATACAGCACTTCAATCCGATAAGCTAGGAAAATCAGGGGGAGCAGCTAAACATGATCAGCTTATCTCAGATTATTATAAGAAGAATGAAGTAGATGGGAAAATATCTGCTGAGGTGAATAGGGTTGATGCACAAATGGCTGAAATTATGTCGCAACAGTTTGATACTAAAACTTACAAAGAGAGTTTTAATAAACTTGAAAATTGTGAGGGTGGGAGTTTAGCTGTTGAGAAGATTAAAGGTAGAACTTTAGCACCATTAGTAATCTTAAATAATGCAACGGACTGGTGGGGATGGTTCAGTTCTACTCTTATAGAAGATAGTACAGACATGTTTATGGGACTTCCTAGTATAAAATCTACTATAGCAAATGGTGGTTGTGCTGTGGGTGCATATCAAAATATAAAGAATTACATTACTGTGGGTAAAAGTTATTTCTCTAGTATCTATGTAAAGAAGAGTAACTTAGATTTCACTGTCCAACTTCGTGTTAGAATTATATATAATGATGGCACAACAGAAGATTGGAATTATTCTGAAACGCACAGTTTAACTGATAATTTCTATAGGCTAGGCGTTAAGTTTAAAGCAACAAAGACAGTTCAGGATATTTACATTTATGTTCAAAATAGTTCTACGGCCGTTGCTGATATGTCATTTAAACTTGTTGCTTACTCATTATATGAAATCCCTATTGAAGATTATATTTTATCTGAACAAGAACTCTTAGAAAAATATCCTTATGTTAGCGATATCCAGGGGAGCTTGATACGCAATATAAAGACATTGGGTAAAAACTTATTTAATAAAAATTCAAATTATAAACAGTATAATAATACATCACTTGATATTACAAGTACAGGATTTATATTAAAAACAACCTCTAAGAATATTGGTGCAGGTATAATTGATATGCAAATAAAAGTTAGGAAAAACACGCAGTACTCTCTCAGCTCTACTTCAATATTTATAAGTGGTCAAGAAGATTCTTATACTGGTAGAATTGAAATCTCTGATTATCCTATAAAAAAAATTATTGGTTATATTCCTAAAGAAAATAATCATACATATTTTAACAGTGGCAATAATAGCATAATCAATATTAGATTCTTAACAAGAGGAAACAATTCCAATCTAAATAAAGTTGAATTTAAAAATATTCAATTTATAGAAGGTTCTATAGCACCAACAGGATACACACCATATGAAGAACACTCAGAAGATATTGGAGTAGAACTACATGGAATTAACGGAATTCATGACGAGATAGTGAACAATACAGTTATATTCCGTAATAAGGAAACTCTGCTAAATGGCTCTGAGACATGGGAAATGACTGGCTATACAACTACAAATACAAATGCATTTAGAATTAACAAAGATGATATCGCAAACATTAATATTTTATGTGATAAATTTATTGTTGAGCCCAATTGGACTGATTTTAAAAATCAAGATAAAGAATGTATTTTATTTGCAAATTCTAACAATAAACTATACATTAGGATTAATAAAAATAAAGCAACAGATTTAGCAACATTTAAAACGTGGTTATCTACAAATAATACTAAGGTTGTTTATAACACAAAAGAAGAATTTTATACAGTTGAAGTCCTTGAGGATTTTAATAATAACTTGAAAGCCTTTAAAGATGGACATATGATAGTTGAATATGAAGGTATGTGTCCTGAAATAACTGCAACATACGCTATTAATATAGCCGCAGTTAGAGAAAGTATGGCAGATATGACTAAGACTAATGCTGACCAGATTAATAATATTTGGGATGCATTATTTTTAATTACAAAAGAAATACAAGCATTAAAATAATTAAAGAGGTGATTATATATGAATAGAAAATTTGAAACACTTGAAGATCTTGAAGCTTTTTTATTAGAGAAGGGAGTCGGTGGAATCACAGAAGTACTGACAAAAGAAGTAAGGCAAACATAAAGAAGAGAATAAAAAACTTACAGAAGAAAATTTAAGTTTGAAATTAGCACTTGCAGAGCAGGCAGAGAGTGAAATGAATGATAAATTAGAACTACAACTAGTAATAGCAGAATTAAGTCAAGGAGGGAATGTATGTATGATGATTAAGTTGTATGCTGATTTATTAGAAGGAGATTTAAGAAGTTTAGAAAAAATTGAGGGTAAAATACAAGTACCTTTAAAGTACAGAGACAGTGTAAAACAAGAATTAATTAATCGTGGATTTATTGTACAATAGGAAAATGTATAGTTAATTTGTCAAAACAGAATATTACAAAGTGCAAAAAAATTGACATATCAAACCTAATAAGTTATTATATACATTAACAGACAATAATTTCAAGGAGGGGTATTTATGTTAAAAAGAAAAATAGCTTCAAAAATTTTATTACCTAGTATGATGGCACTATTATTTATATTTTTAACTTTCACTTCAGCGTTTGCTTATGCAGGTTATGTGCCAATAACTGACCAAAAATATGAAGTAGAAAGTAATGATACAGAAACAACGGCTAATATTATACCTTTTAATGGGCAGTATACTATAGTTAAAGCGGCATATAGTCATTATGGGGATGAAGATTATTTTATTTTTGCATGTGGAGAAGATAGACATATGATATTAAGGTTTTATCCTTTAACTGGTAATACGCCTATAAGTAAAACTGCACCATTCTATATTATGATAGAAGATAGATTAACAGGCGAGATGATACATGCTAATGGGATGAAACAAGTTGGTAAAACAGAAACAATAGAATTTTCTGGTAAGGCAGGACATACTTATTCAATTTTCATAGGTAAAGAGGGAGTAGCGGGAGAGCATATAGGCGCTAGATATTCTATAGGTATATGGGGTAGATAAACACAATAACATAATTTAAAACAAAGAGTAGGAACTATATAGTTTTCTACTCTTTTGTTTTAAATATATATGCCACAATAGAAGATTTTTATGAAACCAAAGTAATTAAAGATTTCTACAATAAAATACCTTGCTTTAAAGATGGACATATAATAGTTGAATATGAAGGTATGTGTCCTGAAATAACTGCAACATACGCTATTAATATAGCCGCAGTTAGAGAAAGTATGGCAGATATAACCAAGACTAATGCTGACCAGATTAATAATATTTGGGATGCATTATTTTTAATTACAAAAGAAATACAAGCATTAAAATAATTAAAGAGGTGATTATATATGAATAGAAAATTTGAAACACTTGAAGATCTTGAAGCTTTTTTATTGGAAAAAGGGGCTGGAGGAGTTACAGAAGTATTAGTTTCGGAACTAAAAAAGAAAGATACTGAGATTGAAACTTTAAAAGAAGATAAATCAGCAGATAGAATAAGAATTCAATCTTTGGAAGATGCGATGCTCGAACAGGAGGGGTTGATCTAATGTTAAAAACATATTTAGTTGATATGCTAGTAAGAAAGATAACTAAGAAAGAAATTAATAGTAAAACTAAGGAAGCATACAAAGTTACGGATATTAAAATTCAGGAATATAGAGTAGTTGTACAATCAAAACTGGATGAAATGATAGCAACAGAGATTGCAGAGAAAATTATAACATAATTAAGAATATTTTAAAAAGAAGTACTCTTTTCACTTAAGAAAAAATATTTGATTATCTTAGCTTGAATCAAAATAAAGTTAGGTTAATGATAGAAGCGGTTTTAAATGATTATCAACACTCAAAGGAGGTAATAATGGAAAAATTAATAGTAATGGCTTTACAACAAGGGCTCGGATACGGGCTCTTTGTTTTTTTACTTATTTATATATTAAAGAAACAGGAAGATAGAGATAAGTTTTCTGATATGCGAGAAGAGAGATATCAGGAAATAATAGGAGAGCTTACTGCAAGTTTGAATATTGTAGAGGATGTTAAGAAGGATGTTGAAGATATTAAAGATTATCTGGGGAGGTGATAGGGTGAAGATTATAGAAAGTGGTCTGAAGTTTAATAGTAAGCTTGATAAGAGAGCAAAAACATCATTGATTGTTATACACCATGCAGAGGCAACAGAATGTACTATAGAGGATATTCATAGATGGCATTTAGACTACAGATGGAGTGGATGTGGGTATCATTATTTTATAAAAAAAGACGGTAGTGTATATAGGGGGAGACCAGAAGCTTCAATTGGTGCACACTGCCTAGGAAATAATAACCAATCAATAGGGATATGTCTTGAAGGAAATTTTAATAAAGAAGAGATAAAGAATAAACAAAGTAATGTGCTTGTTAAGCTATGTAAAAACATTATGACCAGATATGATATTGAAGAAATTAGAGGGCATAAAGAACTATTCCAAACTGATTGTCCTGGGAAGAATTTTCCACTTGAAGAGATAAAGAAAAAAATACACACAAAAAACCATATAGATATATTAGGTTTACAGAAATACATGAATAGAAATGGAGTCACTGATTATGAAAATAAAAGACTCAATGAGGATGGAATTTTAGGAAATAGAACTCAAAGTGCTTTTGAAAAACTATGTAGATATATAAAAGAAGAAAATATTAAAAGATAAGGAGAGATTGATATGAGTGATTTATTTAATTTTGTATGGGAATGTAGATTTATTATAGTTCTTTTAATAAATATATTGATATATGCTTTTCTTGAGTGGGAAAAATTCAAGAGAGAAGCATATAAATATATGCTTGCAGCAAAAAAGTTAGCAAAAGATGCTATATTAAATTCAGGAGAAGAACAACAAGAATGGGTTATAGAAAAGATTTTAAAAGTATCACCTAAGGGTATAACTATTTTTTTAGGTGAGGAAAGATTGAAAAGTATTATAAAAGGCCTATATGATAATATGAAAGATTTACTGGATGATGGAGAATTGAATGAAAGTTTCTAGATGTTTTTCTATTACACTTTAAAGTAATAGCAAAACATTATTAAGTAAATAATTAATCACTCTATGAAATAAACTATCAATGGTGTTATAATTTAAATTGGAAAGAATTAAAAAGAGGTGATTAATTTGGCAAAAAACAGAAGTGAAATAAACCCTATGTATAAGTGGGATATTGAAAAAGTCTATGTTGATATTGAGGCATGGAACAAGGATTTTGAAGAAATAAAAATTTTAGCGCCAAAGCTTAAAGAGTATGAAGGGAAACTTAACACTGCAGATGCATTGTATGAATTCATACAGTTAGACGAGAAGATTAGTAGAAAATTTGATTTGCTATTAATCTATGCATTCCTTAAGAGTGATGAGGACACAACTCAAAATCAATATCAAGCACTTAAAAGTAAAGTTCAAGCTTTTGGAGCTCAGATTAGTAGTTATAGTTCATTCATGAAGCCAGAACTTTTATCACTACCACAAGAAACAATTGAAAAGTTTATGGAAGAGAAAGAAGAATTAAAGCTTTATAAGTTTATGCTTGAAGATATTTTAAGAAGTAAACCACATGTTCTTTCTCAGAAAGAAGAAGCGTTATTAGCTTCAGCAAGTGATATTTTTGGAGCTCCACAAAATATATATAACATATTTACAAATGCGGACCTTAAATTCCCTCAAATCACTAATGAAGAAGGGGAAAAAGTTGATTTCACTGAGAGTAGCTACTTTAAATATATAATATCTAAAAATAGAGATGTTAGAAAAGAAGCTTTTGAAGCATTATTTGGTACATATGATTCATTTAAAAATACAATAGCAACATCATTAACGTCATCTTCAAAGAAATTTTCATTCATGGCTAAAACTAAGAATTTCGATAGCTCTATTGAATATGCGTTAAGTCCACTGAATATACCAGTAAGTGTGTATGATAATCTTATAGCGACAATTAATAATAATATTAATCTTCTTCATAGATATGTTGATGTTAAGAAAAAATTATTAGGTGTAGATGAGTTGCATATGTATGACTTATATGTACCTGTAATAGATGTGCCAAAAATGCATATCGAATTCGAAGAAGGGGTTGAGATGGTTAAAGAAGGTCTTAAGCCACTTGGAGAAGAATATCTTAATATATTCCAAGAAGGAATAGAGAATAGATGGATAGATGTTTATGAGAATAAGGGTAAGAGAAATGGAGCGTATTCATGGGGAAGTCATGATACAATGCCATATGTATTATTAAATTATAACTTTGAATATAATAATGTATCTACTTTAGCTCATGAGATGGGACACTCAATACACTCATATTACTCAAGACAAGAACAACCATATGTGTATTCAAATTATACTTTGTTCTGTGCTGAGGTTGCATCAACAGTAAATGAATGCCTTCTAATTAATGATAGAATTTCAAAAGAAACTGACAAGCAAAAGAAATTATATTATATAAACCAACAACTAGAACAAATTAGAGGTACTATATTTAGACAAACAATGTTTGCTGAGTTTGAGAGAGAGACTCATAAGTTAATAGATGCTGGAACTCCATTAACAAGCGAAGAGTTAAATGATATATACTTTACTCTTAATAAAAAGTATTATGGCGATAATATGGTTATTGATGACCTTATTAAAGTAGAATGGACTAGAATTCCTCACTTCTATAGAGATTTTTATGTTTACCAGTATTCAACAGGTTATTCAGCTGCTATGTCATTTACATCAGCTATTTTAAGAGATGGTGAAGAGGCAGTTGAGAAATATAAAGGATTCCTTAAGAGTGGTGGAAGTGACTATTCTATTGATATTCTTAAAAAAGCTGGAGTTGATATGACAACTACTAAACCAGTTCAAGATACAATGGATAGATTTAAAGAGTTACTTGATATGTTAGAAGCGGAACTGTAAAAAGATAATGGAGAATTGAGAATTAATGTAGTTTCTGAGTAAGCAGAAACATCCATCATTCTCAATTCTCAACTCTCAATTAAAAGGCCTCTGGCCTTTATTTTTGTTTTTCAAAAAACAAAAACAGGAAGAGGGAGATCTTCCTGTTTTCAGAGGGTTTATGATCAAATTATAGACAATAAATAATAAATAAATCGTATAATTTCTTTTGTAAAAATTCTTCAACAACCTTATGTCTAAATTATAAATCTTTTCTTATATAAAAGGATTACAGAAAGGTAACAATTGATTACAGAATAGTGACAATGAGTCGCCTGAAACTCTGAAGATGGAAAATAGAATTTAAATAATATTATATTACTTTGTCAAAAAACTCAATATATATTTATTACAATAAAACCTCCAAATCAATATATAGCAATAGAGATTTGGAGGTGATTTTTAAGTAGATTATTATTTAATTGTTTCTGAATCAGTCATCTTTTGATATTGTTCAAAAGATGGGTTTTCTTTTCTATATTCAAAGTAGCTCATTGCAACTTGAGGGAATGCTAGATAAGATAGAACATCTTCTTTATTCTGAGCAATGCCTTTAAGTTCCTCTTTAGCTTTCTCAATAGCAGGCTCTAATGTATCAGCATATCTAGTAGTAAGTGGTTGTTCAGAACCAAGAGCTTTTTTAGATAATTCTGCATCAATTTTTCCAGGAGCTTTACCGTACTCTCCTTTAACATATGCTTTAACTTCATTTGGAATAAGCTTATATCTTTCACCAGTTAAAACGTTCATTGTAGCTTGAGTTCCTACCATCTGACTCATAGGAGTTACTAGTGGTGGATAACCAAGATCAGCTCTTACTTTTGGAACCTCTGCTAAAACTGCATCTAATTTATCAAGAGAGTTCTGAGCTTTAAGCTGAGAGATCATATTTGATAACATGCCACCAGGGATTTGGTTAACAAGACCTTCTGGTTGAGGTGTAAGAACTTTAGGGTTTAATCCGCCTGACTCAAGGAATTTCTCTCTTACTGGTTTAAAGTGATTATTTATTGTTGTTAATATATCTAAATCCAAACCTGTATCATATCCAGCTGTAGTTAGTGCTTGGTGCATAGTTTCAGTTGGTGGTTGAGCTGTTCCACTTGAAAAAGCAGAGATTGAACAGTCAATACCATCGATTCCAGCTTCAACAGCCTTATAATAAGTCATTTCAGCTAGTCCATTAGTACAATGTGAGTGTAAGTATACAGGGATAGTAACAGCCTCTTTGATGCTCTTTACAACATCATAAGCAATACTTGGCATCATAAGACCTGCCATATCCTTAATGCATATAGAATCGGCTCCCATTTCCTCAAGTTGCTTAGCTAGATTTGTATAGTTATTTACATCATGAATTGGACTTACAGTATAAACTATAGTTCCTTGAGCATGAGCTCCCTGTTTTTTAGTTTCATCCATTGCAACTTTAATATTACTAAAGTCATTCAATGCATCAAATATTCTTATTCTATCAATTCCATGATATACAGCCATCTTAATGAAATCTCTTACTACATCATCAGGGTAATGTTTATATCCTAATATGTTTTGACCTCTAAGTAACATTTGAAGCGGTGTATTTTTAACAACTGATTTTATCTTTTTTAATCTTTCCCATGGATCTTCATTTAAATATCTTAAACATGAATCAAAAGTAGCTCCACCCCAACATTCAACTGAATGATATCCTGCATTATCAATTTCTTGAAGGATTGGTGCGAACTCATCAAAATTCATTCTAGTTGCTATAAGAGATTGGTTAGCATCCCTTAAAATGGTCTCGGTTATATGAACTTTTCTCAATATAATCACCTCAAAATTTTAGTTTCTCTTCTTCTGCTAATTGTATTTTAGCATATTATTTTTTAAAAATCTGCAATATTTCATTTATTTTTTTGAAAAAATAATAAATTTGATTCATTAGTAGTATTTAAATAGAAATGAGTGGTGTTGACATTAAGATAATTTTATTATAAACTGTATTCTAAGGTAATAATTTGCACTCGTAGCTCAGTAGGATAGAGCGTCCCCCTCCTAAGGGGAAGGCCGGTGGTTCGAATCCTCTCGAGTGTGCCATGCATTAAGCATAGGTAATAACCATCTAGGATATTCTCTTAGATGGTTATTTTTTTGATCTCATTTTCAATTCTCAATTCTCCATTAATTAAAAGGATCTCTATTCATAAAATCATAGAATGCAGGATAAGATTTTTTTGTGCCTTGTTTGATAATTTTATCAACAGGTTTATAGAAATCTTTATGAATCAGAGTTTTAGATACAACTTGCCCGCCTTTTTTTGTTACAAGGAATACATCTACTTTATATCCTTTTGTTCCCTTCACATCAACTTCTTGAGTTCCAAGTGGGAGAGTAGGATCTTTAATATATTTAGTTTGATTGGGAATCACATTTGTTACATCAGTTAAGATAGAATAATTTGATTCGTTAAGTTTAGTACTTGAGAAAACATTAAAAGTGATAGAGCTATTATTGCTTACAGAACCAGTTATTAATATAGGATAAGGAAGTGTATTTTTAAATTTATAGTCAAGATAATTTGAACTTACAGTAGCATCTAAACCCAGTGGAACGTAAGTGGATGGTAAAGTATGATGATGACGTTCTGTAGGTAAGATGTTACTTTTCAATAAAGCATTATAAAGAGTACTAGACACTTGACATATACCACCACCTATTCCAGGAACCAATTTGTTGTTTATTATGACTTTAGATTCCTGATACCCATTAGCCGAATTAACCGCTCCTACAGTATTATTAAAGCTGAACTCATCTCCTGGCATCAATAATTTGTTTGAAATCTTATTAGTAGCTAGAGTAACATTCGTTATTCTTTGAGGAGAACTTCCAGCCAGTTTTGTAGTATAAGAAGAAATAAGACCATTTATTTGTCGTAATTCAGCAGCTGTTATTGAGGGCTCTATATAATTGACCTTCACGGGGATGTCAACATCATTCACACTGCTTTTATTAAATTGTGTAACAGAAATATTTATTAATTCTTCATAATCAATAGATTTCCCTTTTGAATCATCGGTAATAATGAATTTTTCACCTTCTCTTCTTATAGTGGCATTAATAGGATTGCAAGAGGTCTCATCTAAAATCTTTTTCACTATACCTGAAAGAGGTTTAGTATCATACTTAACTATTAAATTAAAAGTTTTAGGTTGAGGGTTTTTTATTAAGTCGTATTTGTTAAAGAAACTTAAGTTCTTACCATATGATAAAGCTAAGTCAATTGTTTCGTCATAATTGAATTCAGGGTTCAATTCACTTAAACTCAAAGAATATTTGTTATCTTCAACTAAATATGTAACTTTACGTTCAATTACTTCATTTTCAAAATGAGATTGTATTTTTTTTATTGCGGAATCTTTATCTAGAGAAGATATATCTATACCATTTATATCAACTCCAGGATAGATCAGAGCACTATTATTATTAATGATAGAACTTACATATAAATAATAGGAGAATATTATTAGAAATATTGGTATAATTATAATAATAATCAATTTAAAAGGAGATAGTTTTTTCATATAGTTAGCATCCTTTCATAAATCAGATAAATAACAAATAGCTAATTAATAGATTTATATATTTATTTTATTGTATAAGGTAATAAAATATTTATAATTTTTGATGGAAATATATAAAATTAAGGAATGGCAAGTTTTATGAATAAAAATGAAAATATAGAGATGCATAAGAAGTTTATGAAGGAAGCTTATAATGAAGCAATAAAAGCAAGGAACAAGAATGAAGTTCCTGTAGGAGTAGTTATTGTAAGAAATAGCGATAAAGTTATAATTGCACGAGGACATAATATTAAAGAGAGTGAGAAAAATGCACTTTTACATGCTGAAATAGTAGCCATAGAAAAAGCTAGCAAGTTTTTAAATGAATGGAGATTATCTGATTGTAGTATGTATGTTACACTAGAACCTTGTCCAATGTGTGCTGGGGCTATAGTACAAGCAAGAATTAAAGATTTATACATTGGAACCTTTGATGAGAGGACTGGTGCTTGTGGATCCGTAATAAACATAACACAAAATGAAAATTTTAATCATTGGGTTAACGTAACTTGGATGTATGATAATATGTGTAGTGAATTAATTACAAGTTTTTTTAAGGCTAAGAGGGGGAAATAGGGCTTGCAGATAAGAAAAATTTTTAAAATTCAGTCATTAAATATTGATAAAGCCAGAAAATTACTTATAGCAGTAAATATAATAGAGGTATTTACTATTATTCTCTTATGGATATATTATAAATCAAATATTATTGGAGAATTGTCAGAGAAAAAAGCAAATATAGTAGGGTACTTAGTTATAACTTTTTCAGCTATAATAATGATTAATTTAATAATAAGCGTAAGAAATATTTGGGTAATGTCTATATCTAAAAGAGAAGTAGATATACAAAAGGTTAATATTGAAAGAATAAATCAGTTAAATAATACCTTAAGAGGGCAAAGACATGATTTTTTAAATAATCTACAGGTAGTATATTCCCTGATTCAGATGGGTGAATTTGAAGATTCGAAGGAGTATATTGAGCAAGTATATAAAGATATAAAGAAAGTAAGTAAAATACTTAGAACATCTAATGCAGCAATAAATGCGTTGATACAAGCAAAAATAGTAGATGCAGAAGACAAAAATATAAGTATTACTTTAAAAATAAACTCAAGACTAGATTATATAAAGAATAGATCATGGGAGATATGTAGAATTCTTAGTAATTTAATGGATAACGCTATTTATGAATTAAATAGTAGTGATTTAGATAAAAAAGATATAACTCTTGAAATCTATGAAGAATTGAGTTGGTATATATTTATTGTAAAGAATACAGGCTCTAAAATTGATGAAAAGATCATAAATAGAATATTTGAACCGAGTTTCACAACGAAGGGAAGCAAGGGACAAGGAATGGGACTTGCAATAGTTAAAGAGATTGTTCAAAATCAAAAAGGTACGATAGAGGTTATTAGCGACGACGAGGGAACTTCTTTTAAATTTAAAATCCCAATAAACTTTGAGGTGTAACATTAGACAGTTTAGTTTGAAAAATGATGTTTAAGGAGAGAATCTATTAAGCATTGTATTAACTTAATATATAATGAAAGTAAGTTATCTAGGAGGTGATAATAAATTGTTAGATATTATAATAAGTTTCTTTGGTAATCTTACCACTATAGCGTGGATATTATTATTAGTTGGTTTAGCAGGTATAATATTAGAGATATTCACACCAGGATTTGGTTTGTTTGGAGCAGTTGGTAGTATATGCGTGATTGTTAGTATATTCTTAACTGCAAATAGTATTATTGAGTTGATGGTTATGTTCATTTTATTTGCAATGTTTATAGGGGTTGTCATAGGTATAATAGTACACCTCGCCAAGAAGGGTAAACTTGGAAAAGGAATAATACTAGAAAATACAATTAATGAAAAAGGTATAAATAAAGAAGATATGCAATTTTTTGTAGGAAAAATAGCTGAGACATTAACTACACTAAGACCATCAGGTTCCATTAGTATAGATGGAGTAAAACTTGATGCTGTTGCTGATGGTGGTTTCATTGAAAAAGGGAAAAAAGTTGAAGTTATAAGAGTAGATGGAATAAGAATTGTTGTTAAAGAAAGTAAATAATAAATTAAATGAAAAATGAGGAGGATTTAATATGCCGAGTGCAGGAATATTTGGAGCAATAGTAGTAATAGCACTTTTATTTTTAGTAATTGCAGTACTTTTCAGTTTTATACCATTGGGATTATGGATTTCCGCTATAGCAGCAGGAGTTAAAGTTGGATTAGGATCTCTTATCGGTATGAGATTAAGAAAGGTAAGACCAGCAAAAATTATTAACCCATTAATAAAAGGTAATAAAGCAGGGTTAAATCTTTCAGTAGATATGTTAGAGAGTCATTTTCTTGCAGGTGGAGATGTAAACAAGGTTGTTGATGCGTTAATAGCAGCACAAAGAGCTAGCATTGATTTAGCTTTTGATAAAGCTACAGCAATTGATTTAGCAGGTAGAGATGTATTACAAGCAGTAAAGACAAGTGTTACACCAAAGGTTATAGAGACACCATTAGTTGCAGCTATTGCTAAAGATGGTATTGAACTTAATGCTAAAGCTAGGGTTACAGTTAGAACAAATATAGATAGACTTATAGGTGGAGCTGGTGAAGAAACAATCATCGCTAGAGTTGGTGAGGGTATTGTTACTACAGTTGGTTCTTCAGAACTTCATAAAGATGTATTAGAAAACCCTGATAGAATATCTAAAACTATATTAGGAAAAGGATTAGACTCAGGTACTGCATTTGAAATTCTATCAATAGATATTGCAGACGTGGATGTTGGAAGAAACGTTGGAGCAAAATTACAAATTGATCAAGCTGAGGCAGATAAAAAAATTGCACAAGCTAAAGCAGAGGTTAGAAGAGCTATGGCTGTTGCACATGAACAAGAAATGAAAGCACAAGTTGAAGAGATGAGAGCTAAGGTTGTTGAAGCAGAAGCGCAAGTACCAAAAGCTATGGCAGAAGCCTTAGTAAAAGGTAATTTAGGAGTTATGGATTATTATAATATGAAAAATGTTATTGCAGATACAGATATGAGAAAATCAATTTCTAATATAAGTGATGATCAAGAAACTTCAATTGAAGAATAATTGAAATTAGGTGTTAAGTATGAGTGATAATAATATTAATCAAAATGAGATATCCTATGATAAAGATGATATTATGAAGGAAATAGAAAAAGAATTATATAGAGAGAAAGAATTAAAAATTAATACACCAAATAAAACAACAGTAAAACCAAAGGTTTCTTCTGAAAAGAAAAAAGTTAATAAGATTCTAAACAATAAGAATGACCTAGTAAAAGGAATATTATTAAGTGAAATATTAGGAAAACCAAAAGGACGAAGATAAATGATAAAAGTATTAATTGTGGATGATGACTTTGGAATGAGGAGAGTGCTTAGAAAGGCACTCTCCAAAAATGAAAATTTTGAAGTAATTGGGGAAGCTGAGAATGGGATTGTGGGTCTTGAGTTATTCAAAGAAGAAAAACCAGATGTGGTATTTATGGATATAGAAATGCCAGAAATGTCTGGATGTGAGTGTGCAAAAAGAATATTCGATATAAATCCTAAAACAAAGATTATTTTTGCAACAGCTTATGAGGGATTTATGCAGGAAGCCTTTGATGTATATGCTTTCGATTATTTGGTTAAACCATTTGATATGGAGAGACTTAATAATACTATTACAAGATTAATTGAGGTATGTAATGATATCCATGGGGAAGATGTTAGAAAGATTGCAGATATAGAGAAGAGTAGGTTAATTATAAAAAATAAAGAGGGTATGCAATTAATCAATGTTGAAGATATTATTATTATTCAGAGGGAAGATGGCAATACAGTTATCTATACACAAAAAGAAAAGGTGATAACAACGGAAAGTTTAAGCCATATAGAAGAAAGATTGGATATTAATAAATTCATGAGAACTCATAAATCTTATATCGTAAATATTTCAAGAATTACAAATATTTATCCTTATGGAAGATGGACGTATATACTTAAATTCGGTAATTTTGAAACGGATGCTTTAATAACTCACAAGAAATTCAATGAATTAGAAGGATTTTTTAATTAATAAATGAATAATTATTAAGTATAAAAATACAAAAACTACTATTATTTTAGTAGTTTTAATTTTTTTAACATCATTTTTAGAAAATTATGATAAAATCAAATAGAGATATTTAATATATTTAGAATGAACATGGTAACAAAATTAAATTCATTCTATATAGGAGGAGGTGAACTGTTGCAAACTTTATAGAGATTTATAGAGTTTTAGCAACGGGAGAGTATGATTAAATTTCAAGACTACAAATACACTAGACCTGATATGGATCAGGTGAAGAGTGAAATGGAGATGCTGATTAGCGAATTTAAATCAGCAGATAACTTTGACAATCAGAATGAAACTATGAAAAAGATTATTGATTTGAGAAATGAAGTTGAATCAATGAGTGAACTTGTAGGAATAAGACATACAATTGATACAACAGATGAGTTCTATGAAAAAGAACAAGATTTCATAGATGAAGCTATGCCTATGTATCAAGGAGTTGTAAATGAATACTATGAGGCGCTAATAAATTCAAAATTCAGAAAAGAACTTGAGCAAAAATGGGGTAAACAATTATTTAATTTAGCAGAAATGTCTATAAAAACATTTAAGCCTGAGATTATTGAAGATTTGCAGCGTGAGAATAAACTTGTGAGTGAGTATACAAAACTTACTTCATCAGCAAAAATTATGTTTGATGGAGAGGAAAAGAATCTATCTCAGATGACACCATATGTTCAATCACAAGATAGACAAGTAAGAAAAGATGCTAATGAAGCAGTTGCTGAATTCTTTAAAGAGAATGAGAGTAAATATGATGAGATTTATGACAAATTAGTTAAGGTTAGAAATAAAATTGCTAAGACTCTTGGATACGACAACTATGTAAAATTAGGTTATATGAGAATGATGAGATCAGATTATGATTCAAATATGGTTGCTAATTATAGAAAACAAGTGCTAGAACATATAGTGCCTGTATCTGTAGAACTTAAGAAGCGTCAAGCTGAGAGATTAGGATTAGATTCTCTTAAGTACTATGATGAGCCATTAAAATTTACAACAGGGAATGCTATACCAAAAGGAAATCCAGAATGGATAGTTAATAATGGTAAGAAGATGTATGATGAATTATCTTCAGAGACATCAGAATTCTTTAACTTCATGTTAGATAGAGAACTTTTAGACTTAGTAAGCAAGAAAGGAAAAGCTGGTGGAGGATATTGTACGTATATAAGTAAATATAAATCTCCTTTTATATTTTCTAACTTTAATGGAACTGCTGGAGATGTAGATGTTTTAACTCATGAAGCTGGCCATGCATTCCAGGTATATTGTAGTAGAGTGTATGAAGTGCCTGAATATGGTTTCCCAACATATGAAGCATGTGAGATACATTCAATGAGTATGGAATTCTTTACTTGGCCGTGGATGAATTTATTCTTTGAAGAGGATGAATTAAAGTATAAATTTGCACACTTAAGTGGAGCACTTACATTTATTCCTTATGGTGTAACTGTTGATGAGTTCCAACATTTTGTATATGAAAATCCTGAGGCAACTCCAGAAGAGAGAAAAGCTAAATGGAGAGAAATAGAGAAGAAGTATCTACCTGATAGAGATTATGAAGATAATGATATATTAAATAGAGGAGGATATTGGTTTAGGCAAGGACATATATTCTCAACACCATTCTATTATATAGATTATACACTTGCTCAAGTTTGTGCGTTCCAATTTTGGGTTAAATCAAATCAGAATAGAGAAGAAGCTTGGAGTGATTATCTAACTTTATGTAAGGCAGGAGGAAGTAAACCATTCCTAGAGCTTGTGGAACTAGCAAATCTTAAGAATCCATTTAGAGATGGAACAATTGAATCGGTAATTCCAGAAATCAAAAATTGGCTTAATAATGTAAATGATAAAGAACTGTAACATTTATCTACTTATATGAAATTATTCTAGTCCAATTTTTTAAGAATGAAAAATGAAGAGGAAAGTTTGAAAACATAGTTGAGAGTTGAGAGTGGAGAACGATTGATATTTCACTAAGTGAAATTTTAGTCTTATTGTTCCTTGGACAATAAAATGTAGGTTCTGCTGTAAAGCAGAACCATCCATCGTTCTCAACTCTCAATTCACCACCCTCAACTTGTTTTTAAGCACGGTTTGCCATGCTTTTTTTTTGGTATTAATCTACAAATAAAGATTTTTTGAAATTTAACGATAATAAATAATAGAATAATAGAATAGTTAAGAGAATAAAGGAAATTAATATATATTTAATGAAATATAATATTATATTATTTTAATATGAGGGGTACATACTATGAGAGGTAAGAGATTTAGTAAATTATTATTGGTAGGTTTAATATCTGTAACAATGTTAAGTTCTTGTGGGAAAAACAGTGAAAATGCAAATAAAAATAACACTTCAAATAATGAAACAAATACTGAGACCAGTGCGGATGAAAAAAATAATATTACAAATAGTGAAAAAGAGGCGGAAGATAAACCTAAAAGTGAAGCTGAACTTCAGAAAGAAGCAGAAGAATTGCAGAAAGAAGAAGAAGCTCAACGTCTTGATACTATCGAGTATATTAATAAGCTTAGAAGTGAAAAATATGATAATTTAATGAAGGAAATAAATGTAGAAAGAGATAAGACTAATTCAGATTTATATAAGGGATTAACTGAGCAATATTTGTTTAATGAATTAGATAAAAACTATAATCAAGAACTTGCAATTATTAATAATGGGCAAAAATCTGAGTTGAATCTAATTGAAAAAAAATATAGTAATAGCAAAATGGACATAGAACAAAAGGATGAAATTGGACTTAATAAGATAAAAGATGAATATGAGGTAGCAATTAATACTATTGAATTGAATTATAATGCGAAAAAGAAAAAGATTGAACAAGAATATGAAGTAGCAAAAAACAATATTGATAATAAGAATGATATTGAAAATAGTGATAAAGACGAAGCTGAAGATGATGATGGTTTCGATTATGACTTTGGATATGATGATGATAGTGATAGTGATGAAAAAGAAACAGAAGAACCTAGTGAATATGATCAAGAAGTAAAGCAGTTGAAACAAGAAAAAGAAGAGAAGCTATTTAAATTAGAAAAAGACAAAATAGAAGAAAAATATTTAGCACAAGAAAGTAAGAATAATAAAGAAGCAACAGCAAGTAAGAATAAAATTGCCGAAACAGTGAAATTAGATGAAAATAAAATAAAGGATATAAATAATATAGAGCAGACAAACAAATCTAAAATAGATAAATTAAAAAGTAAATATGAAAATAAAAAACAACAAATAAGTAGTATATTGAAAGAATTTGATTCAGAAGTGGAAAAAGAGAATGAAATAAGAAATAACAATATCTATACGTTAGTTAGTGAGATTAAAAATAATTATAATTTAAGAGTTGAACAAATGAGTAATTTTGAAAGTAAGGATAGTACATCATGGGAACCTATATTGAATAATGAATTAAAAGAATTAAAACAAGAATATGTGGAGAATGACAAAAAGTTCAATAAAAATTCTGAATCCTTAAGGTTCGTATATAAGGCAAAAGTAGATAATATACTAAAATAGTTAAATTATAAAAAAAAGTGAGGTTTTGCGCCTTACTTTATTTTTTTGAAAATTTATCTTGAAAATAATCACATTTTGTTATAAAATGTTTAATATAGAGTTTTAATATAAGATTTAATTTGATTTAAAAATTAATTAAATCTTATACAATGACGATACAAGCTCTTTTAGAGTTTATATCGACGTAGGAATTTATTATTCCTATCCGCCTATAATCCATATTCCATAAACTTTTGGGTACCTATTAAATGGTATCCGTTTTTTTCTAAGGATTTATAACTTGCAATTATATATTATTGATAGTATAATTGTGTTTGTATTAAAAAATTGAAATGGAAAGATGTCTGAGTGGTCTAAGGAGCACGCTTGGAACGCGTGTGTAGGGGAAACTCTACCGAGGGTTCGAATCCCTCTCTTTCCGCCAATGCCGTACTAGTTGGGGAGTTAGCGGTGCCCTGTAACCTGCAACCCGCTCTAGCAGGAATGAATTCCTTACCTAGGCTTGTGCTTGTATGGTCTGGCCTACATAAGTGGCGTTGACGATTGGGCCCTGTGCAACAGAGCCTTGTGAACCTCGTCAGGTCCGGAAGGAAGCAGCGATAAGCAAGTTCCTCTGTGTGACACAGGATAACCTGATCCGAGTTAACTGTGTAGGTAACGCTTATAAGTACTAGTCAAAGTAAGGTGTACGGTTTAAATTGCTAGCTAACTCGACTTCTTGAGGTCGAGTTTTTTTGTATAAATTTATATATTAAATATATAACTTAGAGGTGAGGAAAATGGCGTATACCGCATTATATAGAGAATGGAGACCTAGAACATTTAGCGATGTAGTTGGTCAACAACATGTAACTGTTACGCTAAAAAACCAAATTAAAAATAACAAAACTGCGCATGCATATCTATTATGTGGAACAAGGGGAACTGGAAAGACATCTACTGCTAAAATAATAGCTAAGGCAGTAAATTGTTTAAACTCACAAGATGGTGAGCCATGTAATGAATGTGAAATGTGTAAAAAGATAAATTCAGGTACTGCTATAGATGTTACTGAATTAGATGCTGCATCAAATAATAGAGTTGAAAATATTAGAGAGTTAATTGATGAAGTTCAATATCCCCCACAAGAAGCTAAGTTTAAAGTTTATATAATTGATGAGGTTCATATGTTATCCATAGGAGCAGTTAATGCATTTCTTAAGACACTTGAAGAGCCACCATCATATGTAATTTTTATTTTAGCAACAACAGATCCTCAAAAGCTTCCTATAACTATACTTTCAAGATGTCAGAGATTTGAGTTTAAAAGAATCAAAAGTGAAATTATTTTTAAAAGCTTAAGAAAAATAGTGGATGATATAGGAATATACTCTGATGATATGAGTTTAAAGCTTATTGCAAGAATTTGTGATGGGGCTATGAGAGATGCTCTAAGTATCCTAGATCAAGTAATATCAATGAGTGGAGAAGCTGTTGAATATGAGAAAGTGATAGATATTTTAGGGTTTGTAACTAATGATAATATGGTAAGAATAATTGATAGAGTAATTGATAAAGATATTGAGGGTGCAATAAAGGAAGTTGATAATATAATAGATAATGGAAAAGATATATATATATTTATTAAGGATTTAATAATGCACCTTAGAAATGTACTGATTAGTAAAATCAGTGACAACCCAGAAGAAATATTGGATCTTTCAAGAGAGAATATTGAAATAATAAAGGATCAAGGAAGCAAAATCAGGGTTGAAGAAATTATGAGATATATCAATATTCTACAAGAGGCAGAAGAACAATGTAAATGGAGTAGACAAGGAAGGATATTTTTAGAGTTAGCATTAATTAAGTTAATAAAGATTGAGTACGATACCTCAAATGAGGTTATCTTATCAAGATTAAATAAATTAGAAGAAAAAATTAATAGTGGAGATATAAATATAACAAATGCTACAGTGAAGAAAATAAAACAGGATGAGAATATATCAAAGGCTAATAAAAAGAATATTAAAGAAACACTTAATTATGCAGATGTTCCAGTTAATACTGACTCAAAAATAACAATTGATGATATAAAGAAGAAATGGAAGAACATTTTAGATTTATTTAAAGCAAGAAGAAAAATGGTTATATACGCAGCTTTATTTACGGGTAAACCGATAATATGTAGTAATGGTATTATAGAAATAACTTACGAAAAAGGATTTGCTTTCAATAAAGAAAGATTGGAAAAAGAACCATCCAAAAGTCAGGTAGAACAAATATTTAGTGAGGTACTAAATGAGAGAGTAAGAATAAAATATAGTATACAAGAAGATAATGATGAAGAAGTAGATACTGAACAACATCTCATAAATACATTTGGTAAAGATGCTATAATAATTGAAGAATAATTAAATTTATAAAATACTATTTGTCATTTTATATCCATATTATATAATAGAAGGTGGATATAAATAATGTAGAATATTAATTCAAGGAGGTATATATTTATGGCTAAAGGTGGATTCCCTGGAATGGGTGGAGGCGCTAACATGAATAATTTGCTTAAACAAGCTCAAAAATTCCAGAAACAGATGGAAAAAATGCAAGAAGATATGGAAAAGAAACATTTTGAAGCATCAGTAGGTGGTGGAGCTGTTACAGCAATTGTAACAGGTAAAAGAGAACTTGTAGATATTAAAATCAAAGAAGAGGTTGTAGATCCAGATGATGTAGAAATGTTACAAGATCTTATTATAACAGCGGTAAATGAAGCTACTAAGAAAGCAGAATTAGAAACATCAACTGAGATGAACAAATTAACAGGTGGTATGAACATGCCTGGAATGTTCTAAATTTTATAGAGGTGAATAAATGGAGTTTTATCCTATTGCCATAGAAAAACTTATAGAAGAGTTCGCAAAGTTACCTAGTATAGGTCAAAAAACAGCACAGAGATTAACTTTGCATGTGTTGAACCTTCCAGAAGATGAAGTAAGAGAGTTTGCTCAAGCACTGGTTAAAGCGAGAGGTACTATAAAATATTGTAGTCAGTGTGGAAACTTCACTGATTCGGATCCGTGTTCTATTTGT
>CALNYT010000002.1:5225000-5242500 GCA_942490885.1 uncultured Clostridiaceae bacterium
AGCGAAGGTGTGAACTTAAGCCCCAGTAAACGGCGGCCGTAACTATAACGGTCCTAAGGTAGCGAAATTCCTTGTCGGGTAAGTTCCGACCCGCACGAATGGCGTAATGATTTGAGCACTGTCTCAACAGTAAATCCGGTGAAATTGTAGTACCAGTGAAGATGCTGGTTACCCGCGGTTGGACGGAAAGACCCCGTAGAGCTTTACTGTAGCTTAGCATTGAATTTCGGTATTGTCTGTACAGGATAGGTGGGAGACTAGGAAACTGGGGCGTTAGCTTCAGGGGAGTCGTCCTTGGGATACCACCCTGGCAGTACTGGAATTCTAACGAGTGGCCATGAATCTGGTCATCGGACATTGCTAGGTGGGCAGTTTGACTGGGGCGGTCGCCTCCTAAAAAGTAACGGAGGCGCTCAAAGGTTCCCTCAGCGCGGTCGGAAATCGCGCGTAGAGTGCAAAGGCAGAAGGGAGCCTGACTGCGACACCTACAAGTGGAGCAGGGACGAAAGTCGGACTTAGTGATCCGGTGGTACCTCGTGGGAGGGCCATCGCTCAACGGATAAAAGCTACCTCGGGGATAACAGGCTTATCTCCCCCAAGAGTCCACATCGACGGGGAGGTTTGGCACCTCGATGTCGGCTCGTCGCATCCTGGGGCTGTAGCTGGTCCCAAGGGTTGGGCTGTTCGCCCATTAAAGCGGCACGCGAGCTGGGTTCAGAACGTCGTGAGACAGTTCGGTCCCTATCCGCCGCGGGCGTAGGAAATTTGAGAGGAGCTGTCCTTAGTACGAGAGGACCGGGATGGACTGACCTCTGGTGTACCAGTTGTCGCGTCAGCGGCACAGCTGGGTAGCTATGTCGGGAAGGGATAAACGCTGAAGGCATCTAAGCGTGAAGCCCACCTCAAGATAAGATTTCCCTGCCTAGTGCAATAAGATCCCTCGAAGAACACGAGGTTGATAGGCTGGAGGTGTAAGTGTGGTAACACATGTAGCTGACCAGTACTAATAGATCGAAGACTTAATCTTACTTACTTTGTGCAATTTTGAAGGAACATCCTTCTAAACAAAATACAATTTAATATTGTATATCTGGTAACTATGGCGTGAAGGTTACACACCTTCCCATTCCGAACAGGATTGTTAAGCTTCACAGCGCTGATGGTACTGCACTGGAGACGGTGTGGGAGAGTAAGACGTTGCCAGGTAGCGTGCAGGTGTGGCGGAATTGGCAGACGCACTAGACTTAGGATCTAGCGCCTTCGGGTGTAAGGGTTCGACTCCCTTCACCTGCACCATTTATGCGGTAATAGCTCAGTTGGTAGAGCGCCACCTTGCCAAGGTGGAGGTCGCGAGTTCGAGCCTCGTTTACCGCTCCATATACACAATACGCGGGTGTAGTTCAATGGTAGAACTCCAGCCTTCCAAGCTGGTAGCGTGGGTTCGATTCCCATCACCCGCTCCATTTAAATAATATGCGTCTTTAGCTCAGCTGGATAGAGCAACGCCCTTCTAAGGCGTGGGTCGGGAGTTCGAATCTCTTAAGGCGTACCATTGTTTTGGGATATCGCCAAGCGGTAAGGCAACGGACTTTGACTCCGTCATGCGCAGGTTCAAATCCTGCTATCCCAGCCAGAAAGTACACAATAGTGTACTTTTTTTTTATATAATCATAAAATTTCAAGACTGTGGATAACTTATATTATATAATTAGGTTTTCAAACATTCTCAATTTGTTTTTAAGGCACGCTTGTGCCTTTTTATTTATTCACAGGATTAAATATGATATAATTATAAACAATATACTAAGAAATTGGTGATATATTTGATAAAACTGTGGATAAATATAATTGTATGTGAATAACTTTAAAGGGTGTAGATATAATGGCTTATGAATGTATTGTAAAAGAAGATGAGGTTATATTAAGTAATGAAATAGAAGTGAGATTATAAATCGGAGGGTAATATGAAATTTGAATTCTGTCCATTTTGTGGTGAAAAACTTATAGATAAATATAGTTGGGATGAAGGCTATATTCCATATTGCGAAGTACATGATATCATGTTTTTTGACACTCCCAAACCCTGTGTTGTTGTTGCAGTTATAAAGGGAGATGAGGTACTACTATTGAAACAGAGTTATATATTTAAAGATTCTAAAGTTCTTGTTTCTGGATATGTAGGGCAAAATGAGAAAGTAGAAGATGCTGTTTACAGAGAAGTAAGAGAAGAAGCTGGTATTGAAGTTGAGAATATCAGATATTTAGGTAGTGATTTTATTCAGAATAAGGGAATAGTTATGCTTACATATGTAGTTGATTATAAAAGTGGTGAGATTAAAAAGTCTGATGAGGTTGAAGATATTATGTGGATACCTCTAAATGAAGCTTTAAATCATATGAAAGAAGATATAATAGGAAAAAATATAATTACGAGAATATTACAACATAAATAGAAAAACAAATGGAGAGTGAAATGTAGGTTTTGCTCAAGCAAAAACATCCTACATTCTCAACTCTCAACTCATCACTCTCAACTTAAAAATCACGGGCGACCGTGATTTTTTTATATGTGTCTAACAATTTTTATTTTAAGGTTACTAGTTTCAGCAACATATTCTATACGAGCATCATCACTCATCATACCTACTAATGTTAACTCGGTATCAGTGTCATCATCTCCTGAGAGACCCCAATAATATGATTCCATTTCATGGCATCTAGGAGAAGATAACATTCTATTCGCAATTTCTAAGACATCTTCTGAGAGGTTTAAAATTTTTGATTCAACCTCTATGTAAAAAGATTCATCTTCATAAGTAACATCTATATGGATATCTGTAGCACCATATTTATAACAAAAACTCATAAGCTCATCTATAACTTTAATATTTTTTTGATAAATATGTTTCATAATGTGTACTCCAATTACTTGGATTTGCCTCCCTTCGTAGTCTCTTTAGATAAGAGTTTATTGAGAACAGTATGTGACGGTTTATCAACAGCTGAGTGCATTTTAGTTTTAAATGAAGTTATAATGGGTACAAGAATTATTGCGACGAGGCCACCGGCAAAACCATTATTGTAAAGGTTCATTCCTCCATGTAAATAGCCAACATTGCTCACAACACAAACATGTAAAAAACCAGCAAGAACTCCAAAAATCCAACCAAAATGTCCTGATATTGGTGCTAGGGTTGTGCAGAATAAAATAGATAATAGTATACCTGCAGAGGTAACACCGCCTTTAAGCATACCTGCTAATAAAGCTCCGAATATAACGGGGGTAACATTAAACAAATGTTTACCAAATGCTCCAAAGCCTACCACTGTAAAAATCCCACCTATTACAGGTCCATTAAGATCTCCACCAATTAATAATACTAAAAGTGTGCAAAATATACCAAGAGATCCCATATTAATAAACGTTGGTCCTTTTCCATAAATTAAAAAGAAGTCAGTAACCAACCTACCAGGTTGATCTAAAATCTTATCTAAATGTTTAAATGAATAACCATTTTGTACATATCCAATAATCAACAAAGATATGAACATGAATAACAATAATATAGCGAAAAGATTATTATTCCCTGTTGACCATAATAATCTACTATTGAATTCTATTCCGAATGATCGTAGTACTGACATTAATAAAGTACCTAATAGACCAGCAGCAAAGCCTGTATTGTATAAATTATAACCTTGATGGAGTCTGATACAATAAGATGTAAGTGGTGGGAGAATAAATCCCATGAAAATACTTATTAATACACCTAAAAATATTGACACTGGTAATGGTAAGACGTCCATAAAAATTAATTCATTAACTGCAGGTGATAGTGTTGTTCCAAAAAGGGCTATTAATACATAGTTTAAAAATGGTTCTTTTTGATATTTGGAATACAACCAAACTCCAAAAACTCCAGGCCATACATTAATAATATTTTTACCAAAGAACGCAAAACCACTAATAAGCCAAAGTGCGGCTATAGTTGCTCCATTAGGTTTAATACCTAGATAAAATAGAAGTAAAATGAACAGAATGGAAAGTACACCTGAATTAATGAATGCAGCCCCTATCCCACCCAATTCAATATAATCAGTTAGAAGTAGATTTGATTCAAAGAGTATATTTTTGAATCCTTGAAGGATATTACTAGGTGTATCAAATACAAGACCTATAATGATGAATATCAAATAATATAATAGCATCAAATAATATGCAAAGTACATTTTCCTTTTAATTTTTCTCGGCATTTTCTTATTCGTGGTTACTTCCATTAAATTCCTCCTTAAACTAAAATAATTATAGAAAATTTGATATAATATAATCAGACCTATTCCCTAGAGCTTAATTAATATATAATTATATTATATATTAATATTATCAATAGTTACAATAAGTATTGAAAGAAAGGACTAATGTAATGATAGCGATTAATTGTTTAAGATGTTCAGAGTATAAAGAAAAAAATTGTAATGGAAACAAAACTGATTGTTTATGTGTAAAATGTCCTAGAAATCTTGGGGAATGTTTAATAGTAAGGTATTGTAGAGAAACAGAATCAACTATAAGGTAAGGGGGATTTATTATGAAAGATTCAGTAAAAGAGTTAAAAGAAATAATTAAAAAAATGGGGTATTTTAATTCAATGAGTTCTATAATGTATTGGGATATGAGTGTCAACGCACCAAAAAAATCAATAGATTATAGAAGTGAACTTTTAGGATTTGCGTCAACAGAAGCGCATAAATTAATGACAAGTGATTGTGTAAAAGAATTATTAAATGAAATCGAGTATGAAGAGTTAGATATTGTTGATAAAGCGATGTACAGAGAAATAAAAAAAGAGTATGAGAAAGCAACAAAAATTCCTGCAGAAAAGGTACATGAGTATGCTGTAATAAGTTCTAAGTCACAAGCAGCATGGGAAGAAGCTAAAGAAAAAAGTGATTTTGAAATATTTAAACCTCATTTAGAGAAAGTAATAAATATGAAAAAAGAGTATGTGAAATTCATAGGGGCTGATGAAAAGAAATACGATACTCTTTTAGATGAATTTGAAAAAGGAATGACAGTAGATAAATTAGATAAACTTTTTGAAGAATTAAAAAGTGGCATACGAGAAATATTAGATAAGATAAAGAAAAGTAATAAAGAAAACAAGGACATGCTGATTGGAAATTACCCAATAGAAAAGCAAAAAGAATTTAGTTTGAAGGTTATAAAAGATTTAGGCTTTGATTTTGATGGGGGAAGATTAGATAAAAGTATGCATCCATATACAATAAATTTAGGTTATGGGGATGTAAGAATAACTACTCATTATAATGATAAAGATTTAAGACCTGCAATACTTGGATGTATTCATGAGTGTGGACACGCTTTATATGAACAAGGATTTAAAGAAGAATTATATAATTCAGGATTAAGTGATGGAGCGTCAATGGGTATACATGAATCTCAATCATTATTTTATGAAAATATTATAGGTCAAAGCAAGCAGTTTTGGAAATATTATTATACAGACCTTCAAGAGTATTTCGAGGATATTAAAAATATGACTTTTCCTCAATTCTACGAACAAATAAATAGAGTAGAACCGTCTTTAATAAGAATAGATGCAGACGAACTAACTTATTGTCTACATATAATCATAAGGTATGAAATAGAGAAAGCTATATTTAATGAAGAAGTTGAAGTTGATGATTTAAAGGATTTGTGGAATGAAAAATATGAAGAGTATTTAGGGGTAAGACCAAACAAAGATAGTGAAGGAATACTTCAAGATATGCATTGGTCAGATGGATCTTTTGGATACTTCCCAAGTTATGCATTAGGAAATTTATATGCAGCTCAATTTAGAAATAAAATAATTAAAGAAAATCCTAAAATGTTGGAAGAAATAGAAAATGGTAATTTTGAATCTATACTTAAATGGTTAAGAGAAAATATTCATAAACACGGAGCAGTATATTCTCCTAGTGAATTGGTAAGAAATATTACAGGGGAAGAATTACAAGCTAAGTATTTTATTGAATACTTGAATGATAAATATTCAAAAATATATGATTTATAAAAAAAATTGCATTTCAGTGATGAAATGCAATTTTTTTGACTGAAATTCATGATTGCTCCATAGATTTATAATATCAAACAGGAGTTGAACTCAAGAAATATTAAGTTATAACAATATTATAAATTTATAAAGCTAACATTTTAATTACTAAAACAGTAAATAAAATTCAGTATAATATATATACGTTTCAAAAATTTTTAGGTTTCAAAATTTTAATATGTATATTATGGAATATAAAAAGTAGATTTCTTTAAAAGTCTTTAATTTAATAATAATACATTAATCAAGAATATATATATGAATATATTACGGATAAAAAATAAAAATTAAAGAGATACTAATTTTAAATATTAATATATAGGCTGTTATTTTATAGTCCATATGCAGAAATGATTTAGGAGTGATGCTGTGGTTTCAGAAGAATTAAAAATGACGGTAGCTCAGAATTGTCATGGATATCATCCGAGATATTTATTTTCTCAGATGTTTTCGGGCATGAGTTTAGGATCTACTACGGAAAGTTGTAGTAATTGTGTCCACTACATTAGAAGAAAATGTGAAAAGGATTTATTCGACGAGATTAAAGAAAAAATTCAATTACATTAGGAGGGTTATTATGGATACTATAGGAAGCTTAGAAAACATGATGGCTGTTGCAACAAATTGTCATGGATATACACCTACTGAAAGTGGGTTAATTTCAGCGGTAGGAAGTGAAAACTGTAAAAGTTGTAATAATTGCAAGAATCTTTCTAACAATGTTTGCCAAGTAGATTTATATGATGAGGTTTCATCAAGCATGTCCTATTAACTATATTTAAGGAAATATTAGCATAACAAAGTCGTATGAAGTGTGTTTTAATATTTAAATAATTGAATTATAAACAACTTTATTTCGGAAAAGAATAAAAATTCTGAATAGAGTTGTTTGTTTTTTAAAAAGAAAGAAAAAATTTTTAAATTTAAGATGTTGAGAAATTACTTGCAAAATGTTAAAATGAATATGAATTTTCAATTATTTATAAAATCAAATTATTTGAAAAACCTTGGAGGGTGTATTATGCATAAAAGATTATTTATACCAGGACCAGTAGATGTTAGAGAAGATGTACTACAGAAAATGGCTACGCCTCAAATAGGCCATAGAACGAAAGAGGCATCAGATTTACAAAGAAGAATTAGTGACAATATGAGAAAAGTATTTGGTACTAAAGAAGAGATATTACTATCAACTAGTTCAGGTAGTGGATTAATGGAAGGTGCTATCCGTTCATGTACAGCTAAGAGAGCAGCAGTATTTTCAGTAGGTGCATTTGGTAATAGATGGTATGATATGGCGAAGGTTAACAATGTACCAGCTGATAAGTATGAATCAGAATGGGGGCAACCAACAACTCCAGAGATGATTGAAGAAGCGTTAGAAACAGGATTATATGATTTAATAACAATTACTATGAATGAAACATCAACAGGTGTTATGAATAATATGGAAGAGTTATCTAAGGTTTACAAGAAATATCCAGAAGTTGTTGTTTGTGTAGACACAGTAAGTTGTGCTGCAGGTGTAGAAATTAAAGCTGACGAGTGGGGAATTGATATAGTTATGACATCTACTCAAAAAGCTCTAGGACTTCCAGCAGGATTAGCTATTTGTTCAATGTCAAAGAAAGCTGTTGAAAGAGCTAAGACTGTTGAATTTAGAGGTATGTACTTAGATTTATTAAGCTTATATGATTACATTCAAAAGAAAGATTACCAATATCCATCAACACCTTCTTTAGCGCATATGTTTGCTTTAGATTATCAATTAGATAGAATTATAAATGAAGAAGGCTTAGAAAATAGATATAATAGACATTTAGAAGGGGCAAAAATTGTTAGAGCTTGGGCAGAAAAACATTTTGCTATTTTCCCTAACAAAGAGTATATGTCTCAAACATTAACTAACATAGAAAATACTAAGGGAATTGACGTAGGAGCTTTAAATAAGAAATTAGCTGAAAGAGGATATATGATTTCAAATGGATATGGAAAGATGAAGGATAAGACATTCAGAATCGCACATATGGCTGAAACTACTCCAGAAGAAATCAAAGAATTACTTGCTATTATTGAAGAAATTTTAGACCTTAAGTAGTAAAAGAGACTACTAGAATAATATACAGTTCATATAGATTTCTAATATGAACTGTATATTCATATTAATGTAATTTAGGAGGGGTTCTCATGTTAAGAATATTAGTAACAGATGGAATGGATAAAGGTGCTGCACAGCAACTTAGAGATATGGGTAACGAGGTTGTAGAGCAATACTATGAACCAGAAATGCTAGGAGAAGCGTTACAGGCATTTGATGTTGTTGTTATTAGATCTAAAACTAAGATAAGAAAACCAATTATTGATGTAGCTGCACAAGGAAAACTTAAGTTAATCATCAGAGCTGGTGTTGGAATTGATAATATAGATTTTAGATATGCAGAAGAGAAGGGTATAAAGGTTAGAAATACTCCAAATTCAAGTAGTGCTTCAGTTGCTGAACTAGCAATTGGACATATGTTTGCAGTTTCAAGATTTATTGGTATTGCGAATGTTACTATGAGAGATGGTAAGTGGGAAAAGAAAGCTTATAGTGGTGTAGAACTTGCAGGAAAAACATTAGGACTAGTTGGATTTGGTAGAATATCTAGAGAAACTGCTAAAAGAGCAGAAGCTCTAGGAATGAATATTTGCTATACTGACATAATAGGAAAAGCAGAAGGATATGATAATTATGATTTCTGTACACTTGATGCGTTATTACAGAAATCAGACTATGTTTCTCTTCATATTCCATTCAGTAAAGAACATGGAGCAACTATCACTAAAGAAAAATTAGAGTTAATGAAAAATAATGCATTTTTAATTAACTGTGCAAGAGGTGGAGTTGTAGATGAAAAAGCATTAATTCAAGCTCTTAATGAAGGTAAACTTGCAGGAGCTGCATTTGATGTTTTTGAAGAAGAACCAACTAAGAATATCGAATTAATTAATCATCCAAAAGTTTCTGTAACTCCTCATATTGGTGCTTCAACAGCGGAAGCTCAGAAGAGAATAGGGCAAGAAACAATAGATGTTATAAAAGAATTTGCAAAAAATAAATAATATAAACACATAATAATATAAACCAATGATAATATAATAATCTATTTTTAGGAGGAATTTAAGATGGCAGTAGTAAGACCATTTAAAGCATTTAGACCTACAAAAGAGTTAGTTGATAAGGTTGCTGCATTACCTTATGATGTTATGAATTCAGAAGAGGCAAGAGAGATGGTAAAGGGTAATCCATACTCATTTCTACATGTAGATAGACCTGAAGTAGATTTAGAACCTGGAATCGATATTCATAGCAAACCTGTATATGAGAAAGCTAGCGAAAATCTTCAAAAGATGATCGAAGAAGGAACATATCTGCAAGAAGGAAAACCAAGCATGTATATATATAGACAAATCATGAATGGAAGACCTCAAACAGGTATAGTTGCATGTGCTTCAATTGATGACTACATGAACAATATCATCAAAAAGCATGAGCTTACAAGAGCTGAAAAAGAGCAAGATAGAATTAACCATGTTGATTATACTAATGCAAATACTGGACCAATATTCTTAACATACAGAAACAGAGCTGAGATTGATAAAATTGTAAATGATTGGGTTGAGAATCACGAAGCTGAATATAATTTTACATCTGAGGAAGATAATGTTCAACAAATTATTTGGGTAATTAATGATGAGCAATTAGTTAATAGATTATCTGAATTATTTGCTGGAGTAGAATATCTTTATATTGCAGATGGTCATCATAGATCAGCATCAGCTGTTAAGGTTGGAATGATGAGAAGAAAAGAAAATCCAGATTATACTGGAGAAGAAGAATTCAACTACTTCCTATCAGTTATATTCCCTAAAGATGATTTATATATAATGGATTATAACAGAGTAGTTAAAGATTTAAACGGAAATAGTTCAGAAGAATTTATGAAAAAGGTAGAAGATAAATTTATCATAGAAGAGTATAAGGGAGAAGGTCAATATAAACCAGAAGACAAGAAGACTTATGGAATGTTATTAGACAATAAATGGTATAAGTTAACTGCTAAAGAGGGTACTTTTGATGCAAATGACCCAGTAGATAGATTAGATGTATCTATACTTCAGAAGAATTTATTAAATCCTATACTAGGAATAGATGATCCAAGAACTAATCCAAGAATTGATTTTGTTGGAGGAATTAGAGGACTTGGTGAATTAGAAAGAAGAGTTAATGAAGGTATGAAGGTTGCATTCTCAATGTATCCTACAACTATGGAAGATTTAATGGATATTGCAGATGCAGATAAAATCATGCCACCTAAATCTACTTGGTTCGAACCAAAATTAAGAAGTGGAATTTTTGTACACGAATTATAGAATAAAACAATGATAATATTTTGTCTGAAACTCTGTTTTGAATCTTCAGAGTTTCAGACTGCGAAAAAAGCTCAAGATCAAGGAACAAGGCGAACGAGCAGCGGAATGTACAAGTTAGTACTTGAGCAGCACAGAGAGCCTTAGTGACGCCGAGATTGGGCTTTTTCACAGTCTGAGTACGTAATTAGACATTGCGTGCTCTTTTTTTGATGCTATAATATTTTTAGGGGGAATAGGAGGAGAAGAAGTGAAGGACAAGAAGAAAATATGTAGCATAGCACTTATTTTTGCAATAATGACGTCAATAGCATTAATTGAGAATTTTAAAGGTGTCTTTATACCATTATTCAAAGATAATCTTGGGATTACAGATACTGGTGTTGGATTTATTAATGGATTAGGTACTTTTGCATATCTGATATTTAGCTTCATAGGAAGTATATTATGTCAGAAATATGGGCAAAAGAAAGTATTTATTTTAGGATTAATGACAATGATAATATCATTAGTATTACTTAAGGTAACTGGAGATAAATATACACTATACTTTAGTATGTTTGTTTTAAATACTAGTTTGGCTTTAACAAGTATAGCTATAAATACAATTGTTCCATTAATATCAATAGGATTTCAAGCAATTTTAATGAATTTAACACATCTTTGTTATGGTTTAGGAGCATCATCGGCCCAAGTTATCGGAGCTAAGATGTTGGTTAATGATGTTACATGGAGAAATATATATTTTTATTCAAGTATAATTTTCATTATACTTATAATATTTTTATTCAAAACTGATTTACCAAGGGCTGAAAAGGTTAATAATAAAGAAGGTAAGAAAAAATATTCTAAAAACGAGCTGTTCATAATAATTTGCCTTATATTTGCATTAGGGTTTTATGTTTTTTCAGAATTAGAAACTGGAAGCTGGTTTATTAATTATCTTACACAAAACTATGAATTTTCAATTAAAAAGAGTTGTAATTACATGTCTATATTCTTTTTAATGCTCACAATAGGAAGGTTAGTTGGTGGTTTTGTAGTTGAAAAAATTGGTTATTTAAAAAGTATTATGATTTATATGGCATGTGCTATTGGATTATATTTTACTGGAATTATACTTGGAGATAAATTTTTAATATTGGTTTCAATCTCAGGTTTTTTCTATTCAATTGTTTATCCTACAGTTATTGTAGTAATAAGTAATCTTTTCAAGGAAAAATCTTCAGCTGTTATTGGGCTTGTTATTACAGCATCATCTGGAGTTAAAATGATGTTAAGTTTTGGATTTGGTAAATTAAATGATATAATTGGTTCATATAATGCTTTTTATTTCATACCATTAGGTTTAATGATTAGTTTAGCATTTATAATACTTGTAAACGTAAGAACATCTTATTTAATTAGGGAGAATTAATATGATTAAAGGAAAAGCTATAATAATAGAAGATTTAGGCGGTCAAAAAAAAGAAAGTATAATAAAAAATAAGCACGGCATAAATATAGGAATAGTAAGAAAGCTTGATTTAAACAAAGAAGACAAGATTGCTATAATTAGGATAAGAGTATTTAAAGAAGACGAAAGAAAAAGATTATTAGATGAAATAATTGATCTAATATCAGAGTATGTATTTGAAGACTTAGGATTTAACAAATTATCATTGATTGTTAATCCGGATACGGACATAGTAACACTTTTAAATCATGGCTTTGCATTAGAAGGTATTTTAGAAGAGGCTTATCAAGCTAATGGAAATATATATAATCAATTAATTTTTGGAATCAATAGCTTTTGTTATGAAGAAGGTCTAACGAAGAGAAGATTTACCATAGCAGGACCTAGAATAGAGTTAAAACTGTTAACTCCTGAGATTACTGATGAGTATACAGATTACTGTATAAAAAATAAAGAGCATTTAGCACCATTTGAACCACTTAGAGATGCTGACTATTTTACTATAGAAGCTCAGAGAGAAATTCTTATAGATGATTATGTAGGATATTTAAATGGAAAGAGTGTACCATTTGGTATATTTTTAGATGATGAGTTTATAGGAAGAATAAAAATATCTAATATTATTTATGGAGTGTTCAAGAGTGCAAGTATAGGATACTCAATAGATGCTGATTATCAAGGATATGGGTATATGCAAGAGGCTGTAAATTTAATACTTAGATACGCATTTAGAGATTTAGAATTGAATAGAGTAGAGGCTTCAGCATTAACCGATAATATTAAATCTCAAAGAGTTTTAGAAAAATGTAAGTTTGAAAAGTTAGGAATTAATAAAAATTATTTATTTATTGATGGTGAATGGAGAGATCATGCTACATATTATGTAACTAAAAATATGTATGAATAAATTAATTGTTAAAAGTGTATATAGCTTAAATAATACAAAAAATATAAAATTTTTAATAAAAAACCTTTCTTATATAATTTGAGAAAGGTTTTTTGTATAAGTTTTTCTAGATAAACTAAAAATACTCTTATAAACTTCAATTAGTTAAATAAAAGAGTTTAAAAGGGTGTGGATAACATTAAAAAGTTGATACAGATGAGTATAGTAGGTATTATTTTTTTTAGTGTAATTATATATATTGGTATATTATGTATGTATGAAAATATAAAAGAAGAGAGATACATTAATAAAAGTTCACAGAAGAGTGCAAGAGTAATTGATACCAATTATGATGTGATTGATGGAATTAAAAATATATTGGTTGTAGGAATAGATGATAGAGGTGGAGAAAAAATTACTAGAGCGGACTCTATAATGCTTATAAGCATAGATAAGAATAGAGAAAAATTAAAGTTTACTTCAATAATGAGAGATGCATATGTTAAAATTCCTAATCATGACTATGACAAAATCAATCATTCATATGCATTTGGAGGAGTGGAACTTTTAAGAAAGACTTTAGAAACAAATTATAATATACAAATTGATAATTATGTAGTTATTGATTTTAGTGGATTTAAAAATATAATTGACACAATAGGTGGAATCCCTATTGATATAAAAGAAAATGAAATCAAGGAACTTAATAGATGCATATATTTAGAGATAAATGAGGACAATGAATTAAGTATAAATGAAAAAAAAGAAGCCAAAGAAAAAATAAAGTTAATTGAATCACCGGGACAACAAAAACTTAATGGATATCAAGCATTGGCATATTCAAGAATAAGAAAAGTTGGGAAAGGATGTTATGATAGAACACAAAGACAGAGATATGTAGTAAACACATTGATTGAAGAATTGAAAGATATATCTCTTTTAAAATATCCATTTATTGCGAAAGATATTTTCCAATACATTGATGCTGATCTTAAGATAAATGATACTGTAAATGTTGCATATACTATATCAAAAATTCCTCTGGATAATGTGGAGCAATTATACATTCCAACTGATAAATTGAGTTACGGAACAATGTATAGAAATAAAGGATGGGTTCTCTTAAATGACATAAATGAAAATAGTAAAGTTTTAAATGATTTTATTTTCTATAATGAAAAATATTGTGAAGATGAATATGAAAGATTTAATGTTAAAAAGAGCAGATATTGGCCTTTGAAATTAAATAAGAAGAAAAGAATAGAAATAATTAATAAAGAGGAAGATAACTCTATACTGAGAGATATAAACAAAGAGATTGAAGCTATTTTTGAAATGAACTAATAAAAAAAGGATGATTACATGAAATATAGTAAAAGGATTTTAAGAGGATTAGTTATTATATTTGTAAGTGTACTAATAATTTCATATGGAATAATAGGTTTTCAGTATGGGAAAATAGTATTAAAAAAATCCAATAATACTTCTTTTGTGGAAGTTACAAAGGCAAAAAATGAAGATATTAAAAGAATAGAGAAAAATTACGAAAGTACAAACCAAGATATCATGAATATATTGATAGTTGGATCAGATGCTAGAGAGGGAGATAACAAATCAAGATCAGATACTATAATGATATTTTCTATAGATAAAGTAGATAATGAGATAAAACTTATATCTATTATGAGAGATACATATGCAAAAATACCAGGATATTCTGACCAAAAAATTAATCATGCGTTTGCCTATGGTGGTGCCGATTTACTAAGAGAAACAGTTGAAGAGAATTTTAATGTAAATATTGATAAATATGTTGTACTTGATTTTGCAGCATTTAAAGAAATTATAAATATTATAGGTGGAATTGATGTAGAGTTAAATGAAGATGAGATAGTAGATTTAAATAATTGTATGTATGGATTAAAAGAAAAAGAAATAGTAGAAGTAGTTAATACAGGAATGAATCATCTTAATGGAACTCAAGCATTAGCATATGCGAGAATGAGGCATACTGGAAAAGGAATATATGATAGAGGAAAAAGACAAAGGGAAATAGTCGGTATAACGATAGAGAAATCAAAAAAGTTATCATTGTTTAAATATCCAAGTATAGCTAAGGTTCTATTAAAATCAATTGAAACAGATGTATCATTTAATGAAGCACTAAAATTATCATACCTGATATATTCTTTTAAAAACATAAATATAAACCAGATGTTTATACCTCCTAAGGAATTAAGTAATAATATTTTGCTAGAACATAAAGGGTGGATAATTGACTATGATAAACCCGCAGTAGGGAAGATAATTAATGATTTCATATATAAAGATATTGAATATAGTGATGAAAAAGTTAATAAAGAGGTCAAATAAAAAGATTTGAATTGATTCAAATCTTTTTATTTGAGTTTAAACAGTTAAACATACGATATAAAGAGATAATTAAAGATATATTAAGTTAATTAAGATAACTTTTAAAATAAGAAGGGATATGACTTAAAAAGGGTGAAAACAGTAGTTGAGGTATCAAAATGTATATGATATAGTATTTATAGGATAATATTTACAATAACTAAAAAGGGGTGAGCTAATGAACACATGGTGGTCGAGTATACCGATGAATGAAAAGTTTTATTGGTATTTAGCTATACCGTTTACAGTAGTATTTCTAATTCAAATTGGAGCTCTATTATTAGGAATAGGAGAGAGCGGATTTGATTTTGAAGATGTTGGAATCGGTGAAGTAGATTCGGGAGGATTTGACTTTGATGGGGATGACATGATAGTTCCGTTAGGGAAGAGAGTAATAAATCTTAGAAATATAATATATTTCTTTACAATTTTCTCGTGGAGTGGGATTTTATTTACAAGAGATGGAAGAGGAATTATTACTACACTTATTTTAAGTATATCAGTAGCTTCAATAGTAGTAGCTATTTTGGTAGTAATATTATCATTACTTATGAAGGCAACTGCTAATGGACTAATGGATAAAAATAATGCCATTGGGCAAAAAGGAAAAGTATATCTTAAAATTCCAAAGAAAGGAGAGGGGGTTGGCTGTATAAACCTTATTATTCAAGGATCATTCAGAGAATTAGAAGCTGTGAGTGTGGATGATGAGATTAAAACAGGTGAAGAAGTTGAAGTTATCGGGGTACAAGAAGATGGTTTATTACAAGTTAAAAAAATATTAGCATTGAAAGGGGAGTAAAATATGGGATTTATAATAGGAATATCAATAATAGTAGCAATATTATTTATCACAATAATTGCCTTCTTATCACGATATAAGAGGTGTCCATCAGATAAAATATTAGTTATCTATGGTAAGACAGGTAAAAATTTAGAAGGTGGAACAAGAACAGCTAAGTGTGTACATGGTGGCGCGGCATTTGTAATGCCAATTATTCAGAGTTATCACTTTTTAGATCTTACACCTATGTCAATTGAGGTTAATCTAAAAAATGCATTAAGTAAACAGCACATTAGAGTTGACGTACCTTCAAGATTCACAGTTGGTATATCTGTAGAAGAAGGGGTTATGACTAATGCTGCAGAACGTTTATTAGGTCTTTCAATAAATCACATTCAAGATTTAGCTAAAGATATTATTTTTGGTCAGCTAAGATTAGTTATTGCTACTATGGATATTGAAGAAATTAACTCAGATAGAGATAAGTTCTTAACAAATATCACTGATAACGTAGGAGCTGAATTGAAAAAGATAGGTTTAAAACTAATCAACGTTAATATTACAGATATTAATGATGAATCAGGGTATATTAATGCTCTTGGTAAAGAAGCTGCTGCAAAAGCTATAAATGATGCTAAGAAGAGTGTTGCTGAGAAGAACAGAGATGGTGCTATTGGTGAGGCTGAAGCTAAAAGAGAAGAAAGAATCAGAGTATCAAGTGCAAACTCTAAAGCAGTTGAAGGAGAGAACACTGCAAAAATTACAGTTGCTCAATCAGAGGCTGATAAGAGAATAAAAGAAGCAGAAGCAGAGAGAATGGCTGTTGCTGCAGAAAAGGTTCAAAGAGCAAAAGCTTTGGAAGAGGCATATGCTTCTGAGCAAAGTGCTGAAAGAGCTCGTGCTGAGAAAGAAAGAGCTACGTACCAGGCTGATGTCATTGTTAGAGCAGAAGTAGAGAAGGAAAAAGTTCAAATTGAAGCAGAAGCTGAAGCTGAAAAAATTAGAAGAAGAGCAAAAGGTGAAGCTGATGCGATATTATTCAAAATGGAAGCAGAAGCAAAAGGTGCTATGGAAATTCTATCAAAACAAGCTGAAGGTTTTGAAAAGCTTGTTAAGGCATCAGGAAATAACTCTCAAGATGCAGTAATGTTGATGATTGCAGATAGATTACCTGAGCTTGTTAAGTTACAAGTTGAGGCTATAAAGAATATTAAGATAGATAAAGTTACAGTTTGGGATAGTATGAATGCAAATGGTGATGGAGGATCAAATACTGCAAACTTCTTATCTGGAATGATGAAGTCAGTACCACCACTTCAGGATGTTTTTAGTCAAGCGGGATTAGAATTACCAGCATACTTCGCAGGCAAAAAGATTGATAAAGAAGAAACTATAAAAGTTGAAGCGGAAACAGTTACAGTTAAAGAGGATAAGTA
>CALNYT010000002.1:5247500-5257500 GCA_942490885.1 uncultured Clostridiaceae bacterium
GCACGACTGAAAGAGTGCGTCTAAGCGTTTAGGCTGATCAGATAGGCAAATCCGTCTGATCTTAAGGCTGAGGCGTGATGGGGAGCCATTTATGGTGAAGCATCCGATTCCACGCTGCCAAGAAAAGCCTCTAAGGAGGAGTTTGGTGCCCGTACCGCAAACCGACACAGGTAGATGAGGAGAGAATCCTAAGGCCGGCGGAAGAATTACTGTTAAGGAACTCGGCAAATTGACCCCGTAACTTCGGGAGAAGGGGTGCCTACGAGAGTAGGCCGCAGTGAATAGGCTCAAACAACTGTTTACCAAAAACACAGGTCTCTGCTAAATCGTAAGATGATGTATAGGGGCTGACGCCTGCCCGGTGCTGGAAGGTTAAGGGGATCACTTAGCGTAAGCGAAGGTGTGAACTTAAGCCCCAGTAAACGGCGGCCGTAACTATAACGGTCCTAAGGTAGCGAAATTCCTTGTCGGGTAAGTTCCGACCCGCACGAATGGCGTAATGATTTGAGCACTGTCTCAACAGTAAATCCGGTGAAATTGTAGTACCAGTGAAGATGCTGGTTACCCGCGGTTGGACGGAAAGACCCCGTAGAGCTTTACTGTAGCTTAGCATTGAATTTCGGTATTGTCTGTACAGGATAGGTGGGAGACTAGGAAACTGGGGCGTTAGCTTCAGGGGAGTCGTCCTTGGGATACCACCCTGGCAGTACTGGAATTCTAACGAGTGGCCATGAATCTGGTCATCGGACATTGCTAGGTGGGCAGTTTGACTGGGGCGGTCGCCTCCTAAAAAGTAACGGAGGCGCTCAAAGGTTCCCTCAGCGCGGTCGGAAATCGCGCGAAGAGTGCAAAGGCAGAAGGGAGCCTGACTGCGACACCTACAAGTGGAGCAGGGACGAAAGTCGGACTTAGTGATCCGGTGGTACCTCGTGGGAGGGCCATCGCTCAACGGATAAAAGCTACCTCGGGGATAACAGGCTTATCTCCCCCAAGAGTCCACATCGACGGGGAGGTTTGGCACCTCGATGTCGGCTCGTCGCATCCTGGGGCTGTAGCTGGTCCCAAGGGTTGGGCTGTTCGCCCATTAAAGCGGCACGCGAGCTGGGTTCAGAACGTCGTGAGACAGTTCGGTCCCTATCCGCCGCGGGCGTAGGAAATTTGAGAGGAGCTGTCCTTAGTACGAGAGGACCGGGATGGACTGACCTCTGGTGTACCAGTTGTCGCGTCAGCGGCACAGCTGGGTAGCTATGTCGGGAAGGGATAAACGCTGAAGGCATCTAAGCGTGAAGCCCACCTCAAGATAAGATTTCCCTGCCTAGTGCAATAAGATCCCTCGAAGAACACGAGGTTGATAGGCTGGAGGTGTAAGTGTGGTAACACATGTAGCTGACCAGTACTAATAGATCGAAGACTTAATCTTACTTACTTTGTGCAATTTTGAAGGAACATTCCTTCTAATCTGGTAACTATGGCATAGAGGCTACACACCTTCCCATTCCGAACAGGATTGTTAAGCTCTATAGCGCTGATGGTACTGCACTGGAGACGGTGTGGGAGAGTAAGACGTTGCCAGGTCTAATGATCCGCGATAGCTCAACGGTGGAGCACTCGGCTGTTAACCGATAGGTTGGAGGTTCGAATCCTCTTCGCGGAGCCATTTATGGCTGGATAGCTCAGTCGGTAGAGCAGAGGACTGAAAATCCTCGTGTCCCTGGTTCGATTCCTGGTCTAGCCACCAAAGCTTAGATTTTATAATCTAAGCTTTTTTTTCGTTTAAAATATATCAAAATCTAAAAAAATATCCTATAAGAACTATATATGTCGAGTATATAGAGCAAATATTTTAAAATGCAATCAAATTATGAAAATTTATGATATAATAATGGTGATACTTATAAAATCGTATATAATAAATACTAGAAATTAAGGGGATGCACAGTGAGTAGAAATTTAACAATTAAAGATGTTGCTAGATTATCGGGTTTTTCAATAAGAACCGTTTCAAGAGTTATAAATGATGAAGGTTATGTAAAAGAAGAAACTAGATCTATAATAAAAAAAATTATAAATGAAACAGGATATGAGACAAATATATTTGCTAAGAATTTAAGAAAAAAATCTGTAAGAAATATAATCTTATTGATAGAAAGAGAAAAAGAGCCGCATCCAGGACAGTATTATTCAAATATGTTCCAATGTGCAATCAATGAAGCTAGGAAATATGGATTTAATGCATTTATGCTACAATTCGATACACAGAATGCAAAAGAAAATGAGAAGAATATTCAAATATTAAAATCAGGATTTGTTGATGGTGCTATCGTTTTCAGTGTTAAGAAGAGCCTAGAAAAGATAAAATTATTAAAGAAATTGAATATTCCTTTTGTTTCTATGGCTAAAAACAATGAAGAAGGATGTTCTTATGTGGATGTAGATCATTTTAAATCAGCGTATATAGCAACAGAACACCTTATAAAGAAAGGGTGTGAATCGCTAGGTTTAATGATAGGAGATCCAGAATTGATTGCTTTTGATGATAGAAAGCAAGGGTTTCTTAAGGCTGTTAAGGATTATAATATTTCACAAGATAATATTAAAGTATATGAAAATGTTGAGGCATTTAAACATAGCTATAAAATATGTTTTGAAATGGGAAAAGAAAAAATGCCTGACGGATTATTTGTTGCTTCTGATGAAATGGCATTTGGTGTGTTGAAGGCAATGAGTGATTTAAAAATTAGCGTACCTGATGAAGTAATGGTAGTGGGATTTGATAATCTTCCACTTTCAGAATATAGTGTACCAGCACTAACAACAATGAGACAAAATGCAACTGAGATGTCTGAAGAGGCTGTTTCAATATTAATGAAATTAATTGAAAAAAGTGAAGAAGATTTCCAGAAACAAGTATTATATGATCCAGAATTAATAATTAGAGATACAACAAAGTAAAAATTAAATTATTCTAATATTATTAGGGGGAAATAGTATGAATAAGGTGGAAAATGAACATGTAAAACCGGGGATTATTGAGGGATTATTATTAGTACCGTTAGGGGTATTAATTTTGATATTATTTAATGCATTTAGAATAATAATTGAGAGTTTATCAGTGATAAGTATGATAGATATGAACGCTATAGGGGATAAAAAAGTATTGGTTGCACCTGTTTTCTTTCAAGGAATAGCGTGCACTATAATATTTTTCATTGGAATAATTACTATGATAAATTATATTAAAAAGAAGCGACGCGCACCTAAAATATATATAGGATTACTTATTACTTATTTATTGGTAGGTATTATATATATGTATATGTTAGCTAACTTACCTGAAGCAAGGTTAGATTTACAATATATTTTGAGTGGGATTAAAGAGCAATTAATTTTTGCAATTGTAATAATTCCATATTTTACATTTTCAGAACGAGTAAAAGAGACATTTATAAATTAAAACAAAAAAAGATAGAGCTAATATTAGCTCTATTTTTTTTAAGCTGACTGCTCTTCAAGTTTATTTAATGCATCATCAATTACGGATAATATGTAATCTCTATGTTCTAAGTTGTTCTCAAAATCTAAATCATTTACATTGATTTTAAGTATTGGAGAGTAATCATATGATCTAAAAAACTCAGTATAATTTTTATTTAATTCTTTCCAGTAAGCTTTTTCTGTTATAAGTTCATAATCTCTACCACGTTTTTCAATTCTTGTAATAGCATTTTCAACAGAAATATCTAAATAAATTAAAAGCTTAGGTTTAGGAATATGTTCGGACATATTAGCAAATAACTCTTGATAGATACTATATTCTTCTTTAGAGAGTTCTTCATTATCACATAACATCTTAGCGAAAATTAAATCACCATAAATACTTCTATCTAATACTGCTCCTTTAGATTGAGCTGCTTCATTAAGTTGCTCTAATCTTTTATTTAAAAAGAAAATTTGAAGAGGAAAGCTATATCTACATCTATCATGATAAAATTTTTCTAATATGGGGTTATTAACAACTGGCTCACGAAAAGGAATAAGTGAGTATTTTTCAGATAAAATTTTCATCAAAGTGGATTTACCAACCCCAACTACACCATCAATAACTAACATATTAACATCCTCCTGATTCAAGTTTATTTAGAGCTTCATTTATTACAGAAAGAATGTATTTTCTGTCTTCTAAATTATTTTCAAAATCAATGTTATCTACATTAATTTTTAAGATAGGAGAGAAGTTATAATTATCAAAATAAGTAGTATAATTATTATTAAGTCTTTCCCAATATTCTCTTTCTACGATTAATTCATAATCTCTACCACGTTTTTGAATTCTACTAATAGCATTATCCACAGAAATATCCAAATACACCATTAACTTGGGAGCTTGAATATGTTTTAGCATATGGTGAAAAAGATCATTATAAATATCAAATTCTTCATCTGACATTTCTTTAGTATCGTTAAGCATTTTTGCAAAAATAACATCACCATATATACTTCTATCTAATATTGCATTCTTCAATGAAGAGGCTTTTTTTATATGCTCAAATCTTTTGTTTAAGAAAAATGTTTGAAGAGGAAAACTATATCTTTCTCTATCATGATAGAATTTTTCTAGTACAGGGTTGTCTACAACGGGTTCCTCAAAAGGTACCATATTTCTTTCTTCTGCTAAAATGTTCATTAGTGTAGACTTACCGACACCAACTACACCATCAACAATTATCATATTCCATCGCTCCTCATCACTGAACTTAACTCGATTAAATAACTCTTGGTAAGATATCAATATTAACTCTTCCTTCCATTCATAGTGTCATATTAATAGTCTAATACATTTCGATAAAAAACCACTTTTATTATTATACTTGCAAACCATATTAGATTTCAAACGTTATTTTCTGTATATTTAAATAAAAAAGAGTTATATGCTTAAAAAAACTACTCAATACATGTTGTAGTAAAGTATTTTATTAGTACAATATATTGTGAAGGTGAAATTTGATTTTCACATATGAAAATTGTAAAGTTTGTAATAGAAAAAAGTACGTGATAAAATATATTGAGAAACATGAGAAACATGAGATGTGGGGTGAGGTTATGAATAGATATAATGATGTAATTGAAGAAATGAAAAAGGAATTAGGTAGTAGAGGCCATGATATAGATCATATAATTAGAGTATATAATTTAGCAGTACATATAGCTAAACGGGAGAAGAATAATTACCGCATAGATATGGAGGTTTTAGAGTTATCTGCTATACTACATGATATAGGAAGAAAAAAAGAAGATGAAGATAAAACAGGTAAGATTAATCATGCTGAAATAGGGGCAGATATGGCAGAAAAATTATTGAAGGACAAAGGATATCAACAAGATAAGATTGATGGGATTAAGAGTTGTATAAGGTGTCACAGATATAGAGGAAATAATATTCCTATAAAGATAGAAGAGAAGATATTATTTGATGCAGATAAATTAGATTCTTTAGGAGCTATTGGAGTTGGAAGATGTTTTATGGTATCTTCACAGTTTAACCAAAGAATATATAATGATACCGCAGTAGATGAGTATATAAAAACAAATACTTATGGGAATATGAGACTTAAAGATCCTAGCTTTCATGCACCGAATTTAGAATATGAACTCAAAATGAAAAATATAAAAGATAGATTGTTTACAGATACGGCAAAATTATTAGCTGATGAAAGAGACAAATTCATGAAGGATTTTTTTAATAGAATGAAAGATGAAATCAATGGAATTAAATAAAATAGGAGGTGATTTATATAAAATCCCTTAAATTCATAATATATTACATAGTAATTATCATCATATCATATGCAATCAACAACTTTTGGTATGTAGGAGTAATCGACGATTTTGCCCTTTTTATAAGTATAATTCCTATAGTAGTAATGGTGTATCTATTTCTAAATAATAAAAAGAGTAAGATTATGGACAATATAAATAAGATAATTTTATTTGGAATGGTACTAATATTTATAGTAGCTATACCTAAGTATTCTTATAAAGCATCTATTGAAAAAGTATTGAGTACTAGATTTCAAAATGAATCAGTAACAGTAGTTGATATTGAACATAAAAGTAAGAAGGTTAAAACAATGATTAGACCATCAGTTTTTGTAGATAATTACTATTATAGAGTTGAAGTAGAAGATTCAAGAGGTACAATTCTTAACTTCTATATAAATCCGGAAACTGGAGATTGGGTAGAAAAATAATAAAAAGACAAGCAAGGTGTAATTTCCTACTTGTCTTTTATTATATTAAGATTATTTACTCCAATTTCCTTCTGAGAATATACTAATTATTTCTCCAGACTCTGTTATACCATCAATTGATAATTCTTCTGAGCCTATCATAAAATCAACGTGTGTAATACTAGTATTTAAACCATGGTGCCCTAACTGATCTTTATTCATTGTAGTACCATCTTTGATGCATATAGGATATGAAGAACCGATAGCTAGATGACAAGAGGCATTTTCATCAAATAAAGTATTGTAGAATATCAAACCTGTATTAGAAATAGGCGAATCATTAGGAACCAATGCTACTTCCCCTATGTAATGAGATCCTTCATCAGTTTCAATTAGGCCCTTTAAAGTTTCATAGCCTTTCTCAGCCGAATAATCTACGATCTTACCATCTTTAAAGGTTAAAGAGAAGTTATCAATAAGATTCCCACCATAATTCAAAGGTTTAGTACTAGATACTACTCCATTTACACCTGTTTTAAGAGGGGTTGTAAAAATTTCTTCTGTAGGCATGTTTGGTATATAGTATATATCATTATGATCAGTTAGTCCTCCACCAATCCATATATGATTCTTTGGCAATTCCATAATTAAATCTGTTCCAGTAGATTTAAAGTGTAGAGATTTTAATTGTTTATTATTTAATAAATCTGTTTTGATTTTGATTAGATTTATGTGATTATTCCATGCCTCGACAGGATCATCAGAATCTACTCTTGTTATAGTAAATATATTCTCCCAAAGTTTTTCAAGGGCATCCTCTTCATTTAAATTTGGGAATACTTTCATAGCCCACTCAACAGTAGGAATAGACACTACAGACCATCTAACATTTCCTTTGTTCATGATTGTTCTAAAGCCTTCCATTGCTTCACCTTGAGCTTTTCTTGAGCGAGCAATAAGTTTTGGGTCTACATTTTGCAGTAAATCTGGATTAGAAGCTGATATTGACAAAAATGCAGCACCTTCATTGGCAAGATATTCTTTGCTAGTGGCTTTCCAGGCAGGAAAATAATCAAATGCATTGTCATGTGCATGATTAAATTTTATTAGTGACATTTCTTCATCATGCCAATCAACGTGAACATCTAATACTCCAGATGAATAAGCTTCTTTTGATATTGCTCTAACAAATTCACTTGCTGTAATTGGAGCATTAATTACAAGTGTTTGATTATTTTGGATGTTAACACCTGTTTTTATAGCTAACTTTGCATATTTTTCTAATAATAGATCAAAATTTTTCATTGTTTAAACCTCCTCTTAGTTATAGAAATTAGTCTCTCTAAGTATATTTTACATTATTTATTGTAAATTTAGATTAATTTTAAGAAATAACTGTAAAAAATCTGTAAAAATATTTGTTTATTATGTTTTTCAATAAAAAATTATTGGAAAACAATAAATAAAGTATTGCTTATTTGATAAAAATTGGTTAATATTATAAATAGTAGAAAATAAATGAGAACAATGAAGATTTTAATTGAAAGTAGAGTTCTAAATATATTTTAAGACATTGCAGCATTAGGAGGAGTGAAATATGGCAATATCTTTAATACAGGGATTAGTGTTATATAAGGGGAATTTATATTTACGTAAAGATGCCAGTGAAATGGAGATTTATAAATTCCATTGTGAGGATAAAAATAGAAGAGAAGAGCAGCTGAAAAATAATATTCAGAATGATTTTTCAGGGAGAGGGGATATATTATTTCAATTTGCATATGAGGTAAGAAGTGATATAACTACATATATGTTAGAGTTAGACCAAATCCATGAAGAGAATTTTGTTATGATTAATTCACAGAATGTTGAGCAATTGAGTAACTATCAAAAAGTTTATATTATACAAGGGAGTATTGAATTAGAAACAAGAGGGATAAAAAATGAATTTGTCACAGAAATAAAGGGTAGTAATGAGTATAAAAAGTTTAAAAATAAGAATAAAGACTATTTTACAACTGTAAAAAGGAATATTCTAAAAGATAAAATAGATAGTAGTGAAAGTAATAAAATAGGAATACTATTAGTTATTTCAATTATAACAGCATTTTTATTTCAATATTTTTTTGTATCTCAGCATTTAGGTATTTCGGTATGTATTTATACATTGATGATCATAGGAGCTACAATATTTATAACTAAGAAACAAATAATATACTTGAATAGTAAGTTTTATTTTCTTATAAGTATATCTATAATATTTTCAATGTTCTTTGGTATTTATACAAATAGTGCGTTCATGCTGTGTAATCTTATCATTATTATGATTGTATTGAACAGTGCAGTACTTATAGGTAAATACAATTATAATTTAGATCAAGCATTAATTATTAAAGCAGTAGAGATTATGTTTGTACCTTTTGAAAACTTAGGTAGGATAACAAAATTCATTACAGACCAAATTAGAAGAAAAGGAAAAAATAAAAAGGAAAAGGAAAATAGAAAATATATAATTCAAGGAATAGTAATATTGGTAGGATTATTAGTAGTTATAGTACCACTACTTATGTCCGCAGATGAAATTTTTAAACTAAAGATCATAGATTTATCAAATTCATTTAATTACGATAATATAGATGGTGAAACTATATTTAGAATTATTGTATTCATTTTAGTTTTTATATATAATACTATTTTTATATGGAGTTTAAAATATGATTATGTTATAGGAGTTAAAAGAAAAGAGCCAAAAGCAATATTCATGTATGAAACAGTTATAATTGTACTTATAGGATTAAATATCATATACTTTTTATTTTCCATTATTCAAGTATCATATTTATATGGTGGTGGTGAAGGAATATTACCAGATGGAATGATATACTCAAGTTATGCAAGACAAGGCTTCTTTGAGTTAGTTATGGTAACTATAATAAATTTAGTATTGATATTAATTGTAAAGATACTAACGGAGAAATTGATTGATAGTAAGAACAAGGTAATCAATGTATTATGCTCTTTTATAATAATATTTACATATAATATGTTATTTTCAGCATTTTATAGAATGGTATTATATGTTCAAGCTTTTGGATATACAAGGCTTAGGATTATCGTTCAATTTGCTATAATTACATTGGCTATTATAATATTTATTATCTTCTTATCGTTATGGATAGAATTAATACCTATGAAGAGGTTGATAATTATATTAACATTATTAATGTATATGGGATTAAATATATTTAATATGGATAGCTTCATAGTTAGGAGAAATATTGAAATATATAATAAGACTGGAGTATTAGATAAAGAGTATATTAGAACATTAGTTTATGATGGAACTGCAGAGCTCAATAAGTTAATAGAAGATAAGAAAATTAATTATACTAATAAAATAGATAAGGATGATATAAATCAAATAATTGAAGAGGTTAAGAATAAATATTCAAAAGGATATGATAAATGGTTTGAATTCAACTTTAGTAAACATAGAACACTACGATAGGGTTATATAACAATGAATAAATTTAAAGATAATATTATAAAATCTATAGTTTGTGTTCTTTTGATAGGAATAAGTTATATTAATTTAATGTTATATTGTTTAATGGGATGGAGTATGTTAGAGTGGGAAAAAGTAACTAATTCAGTTACATCTGCTGTGTTAGGTTTATATTACTCTGTTTAGTTGTATATATAATTAAGAAAAATATAAGCAAAAAAATCATTATTATTATTTGTGTATATATTTGCTCATTAACCACACCTAT
>CALNYT010000002.1:5262500-5265000 GCA_942490885.1 uncultured Clostridiaceae bacterium
TGGGATACCACCCTGGCAGTACTGGAATTCTAACGAGTGGCCATGAATCTGGTCATCGGACATTGCTAGGTGGGCAGTTTGACTGGGGCGGTCGCCTCCTAAAAAGTAACGGAGGCGCTCAAAGGTTCCCTCAGCGCGGTCGGAAATCGCGCGAAGAGTGCAAAGGCAGAAGGGAGCCTGACTGCGACACCTACAAGTGGAGCAGGGACGAAAGTCGGACTTAGTGATCCGGTGGTACCTCGTGGGAGGGCCATCGCTCAACGGATAAAAGCTACCTCGGGGATAACAGGCTTATCTCCCCCAAGAGTCCACATCGACGGGGAGGTTTGGCACCTCGATGTCGGCTCGTCGCATCCTGGGGCTGTAGCTGGTCCCAAGGGTTGGGCTGTTCGCCCATTAAAGCGGCACGCGAGCTGGGTTCAGAACGTCGTGAGACAGTTCGGTCCCTATCCGCCGCGGGCGTAGGAAATTTGAGAGGAGCTGTCCTTAGTACGAGAGGACCGGGATGGACTGACCTCTGGTGTACCAGTTGTCGCGTCAGCGGCACAGCTGGGTAGCTATGTCGGGAAGGGATAAACGCTGAAGGCATCTAAGCGTGAAGCCCACCTCAAGATAAGATTTCCCTGCCTAGTGCAATAAGATCCCTCGAAGAACACGAGGTTGATAGGCTGGAGGTGTAAGTGTGGTAACACATGTAGCTGACCAGTACTAATAGATCGAAGACTTAATCTTACTTACTTTGTGCAATTTTGAAGGAACATTCCTTCAAATCTGGTAACTATGGCATAGAGGCTACACACCTTCCCATTCCGAACAGGATTGTTAAGCTCTATAGCGCTGATGGTACTGCACTGGAGACGGTGTGGGAGAGTAAGACGTTGCCAGGTCGTTTGATTCACTAGCTCAGTCGGTAGAGCACATGACTTTTAATCATGGTGTCCAGGGTTCGATTCCCTGGTGAGTCACCAAAAACACTTACTAATTTTTAGTAAGTGTTTTTTTTATACAAAATATTTGGTGTGATTTTAAAGTAATGCTTGAAATTCAATGTTATATAAAATTAAAAATTAAAGTGAGTAGGATATGAGAAAGTGTACAAAGTTGTACACTTTTTATTTTTGGTTGAACGTATATTAGACTTAAAATTTACGTTCAATAGCATTTATATATATGTCTATATCTATATCATGTTAAAAACAATATAAAATAATTAACAAAAAACTATTGACGTTGCCGGTGTATAGGTGTATTATTTAATTAATACAGTAGTTATATTATGTGTGAGGTGATAAATTGAAAATTGAGTTTAATGAAAGAGAACCTATATACATTCAAATAATTAATCATATTAAGATGCAAATAGCATCTAGTGATATAAAAGGAGGAGATAAATTGCCATCCGTAAGAGAATTTTCAGTTGAGATAAAGGTAAATCCAAATACTATTCAAAGAGCATATAGTGAGATTGAGAGAGAGGGTTTAGCATATACAAAGAGAGGAATGGGGAAGTTTGTTACTGAAGATGAGAGTATTATAAAAAAATTAAAGGTTCATATGGGGAAAAATGTACTAGAAAAGTTTATAAGTGAGATGAATCACTTAGGATTTACAAGGAACGAAATTATACAAATGGTTTCAAATAAAGTTGAAGGGGGATGTGGTGATGAATAATATTTTAGATATAAATAGTTTATCTAAAAACTATGGAAGAAAGTTAGCATTGAATAGTTTAAATTTAAAATTGGAGAAAGGAAAAATATTTGGTCTTTTAGGTCCAAATGGAAGTGGAAAGACTACCCTAATTAAAATTATAGCTGGCCTTTTAAAGGAATCCAAAGGTGATATATTGATAAATGGAACAAAGCCAGGTGTTGAGAGTAAAAAAATTGTATCATATCTACCAGATGAGGGGTATTTATATAAATGGATGAAAATTAAGGATGCTATTGAATTGTTCAAGGATTTTTATGATGATTTTGATGAAGAAAAAATGAATCAACTTCTTGAGTTTATGAAGCTTAATAAGGAAATGAAGATAACTTCTCTATCAAGAGGAATGAGTGAAAAGTTAAATTTAAGCTTAGTTTTATCTAGAAAAGCAGAACTGTATATATTAGATGAACCTATAGCAGGGGTAGATCCTGTAGCTAGAGAAAAAATCCTTGATGCCATCATTAATAACTATAATCCAGATAGTTCAATGATAATAACTACCCATTTAGTTAAGGATATTGAGAGGATTTTTGATGATGTAGCTTTTATAAGTGAAGGAAAAATTATCAAGTATGGAGTAGCTGAGGATTTAAGAATGGAAAACAATAAATCAATTGATGAATTATATAGAGATATATTTGCTGAATAGAGGAGGATTGAGATATGGGTAAACTTTTTAAATATGAAATCAAAGGAAGTTTTAAAGGTTTTATTGCAATATTTATTAGTGCAGTACTGTTAAATTTATTTATGTTATTTACTATAAATAGTGATGGAGTAAGAGTGG
>CALNYT010000002.1:5270000-5275726 GCA_942490885.1 uncultured Clostridiaceae bacterium
ATCAGCTAAGGTCCCAAAGTGTAAGTTAAGTGGTAAAGGATGTGGGATTTCAAAGACAACTAGGATGTTGGCTTAGAAGCAGCCATTCATTTAAAGAGTGCGTAATAGCTCACTAGTCAAGAGATCCTGCGCCGAAAATGTCCGGGGCTAAAACTTACCACCGAAGCTATGAACTCGAAAGAGTGGTAGAGGAGCTTCCTATATGGGCTGAAGTCGTACCGTAAGGAGCGGTGGACTGTATAGGAGTGAGAATGTTGGCATAAGTAGCGAGATGTAGGTGAGAATCCTACAGGCCGAATATCTAAGGTTTCCTGGGGAAGGCTCGTCCTCCCAGGGTTAGTCGGGACCTAAGCCGAGGCCGAAAGGCGTAGGCGATGGACAACAGGTTGATATTCCTGTACCACCAAACTCCGTTTGACGACGGGGTGACGCAGGAGGATAGGATGAGCGCACGACTGAAAGAGTGCGTCTAAGCGTTTAGGCTGATCAGATAGGCAAATCCGTCTGATCTTAAGGCTGAGGCGTGATGGGGAGCCATTTATGGCGAAGCATCCGATTCCACGCTGCCAAGAAAAGCCTCTAAGGAGGAGTTTGGTGCCCGTACCGCAAACCGACACAGGTAGATGAGGAGAGAATCCTAAGGCCGGCGGAAGAATTACTGTTAAGGAACTCGGCAAATTGACCCCGTAACTTCGGGAGAAGGGGTGCCTACGAGAGTAGGCCGCAGTGAATAGGCTCAAACAACTGTTTACCAAAAACACAGGTCTCTGCTAAATCGTAAGATGATGTATAGGGGCTGACGCCTGCCCGGTGCTGGAAGGTTAAGGGGATCACTTAGCGCAAGCGAAGGTGTGAACTTAAGCCCCAGTAAACGGCGGCCGTAACTATAACGGTCCTAAGGTAGCGAAATTCCTTGTCGGGTAAGTTCCGACCCGCACGAATGGCGTAATGATTTGAGCACTGTCTCAACAGTAAATCCGGTGAAATTGTAGTACCAGTGAAGATGCTGGTTACCCGCGGTTGGACGGAAAGACCCCGTAGAGCTTTACTGTAGCTTAGCATTGAATTTCGGTATTGTCTGTACAGGATAGGTGGGAGACTAGGAAACTGGGGCGTTAGCTTCAGGGGAGTCGTCCTTGGGATACCACCCTGGCAGTACTGGAATTCTAACGAGTGGCCATGAATCTGGTCATCGGACATTGCTAGGTGGGCAGTTTGACTGGGGCGGTCGCCTCCTAAAAAGTAACGGAGGCGCTCAAAGGTTCCCTCAGCGCGGTCGGAAATCGCGCGAAGAGTGCAAAGGCAGAAGGGAGCCTGACTGCGACACCTACAAGTGGAGCAGGGACGAAAGTCGGACTTAGTGATCCGGTGGTACCTCGTGGGAGGGCCATCGCTCAACGGATAAAAGCTACCTCGGGGATAACAGGCTTATCTCCCCCAAGAGTCCACATCGACGGGGAGGTTTGGCACCTCGATGTCGGCTCGTCGCATCCTGGGGCTGTAGCTGGTCCCAAGGGTTGGGCTGTTCGCCCATTAAAGCGGCACGCGAGCTGGGTTCAGAACGTCGTGAGACAGTTCGGTCCCTATCCGCCGCGGGCGTAGGAAATTTGAGAGGAGCTGTCCTTAGTACGAGAGGACCGGGATGGACTGACCTCTGGTGTACCAGTTGTCGCGTCAGCGGCACAGCTGGGTAGCTATGTCGGGAAGGGATAAACGCTGAAGGCATCTAAGCGTGAAGCCCACCTCAAGATAAGATTTCCCTGCCTAGTGCAATAAGATCCCTCGAAGAACACGAGGTTGATAGGCTGGAGGTGTAAGTGTGGTAACACATGTAGCTGACCAGTACTAATAGATCGAAGACTTAATCTTACTTACTTTGTGCAATTTTGAAGGAACATTCCTTCTAAACTTAATAGATATCTGGTAACTATGGCGTGAAGGTTACACACCTTCCCATTCCGAACAGGATTGTTAAGCTTCACAGCGCTGATGGTACTGCACTGGAGACGGTGTGGGAGAGTAAGACGTTGCCAGGTCTTGATTCCATAGTGGATCACTAAAAGACATTCATTTAAGTGGGTGTCTTTTTTTATTATCATAAAAAAACTAAAATTAACTATATCAAAACACTTGCTAAAAAATTAGCAAGTGTTTTTGATTTTATACATAAACGGGGGTTGTATGATATTAAGATAATTTGAATGAATATTGAGAGCTGAAGTAAAAAATAAGATTAAAAGCCAGGAGAAGGTAGTAAGAGTGCATGATAAAGGTACATGAGAAGATTGCGTATTAATTTATAATTAATACGCAATGGACAAATACTTTAATAGGAAGAACTACTATATAATATAATTATATATAGGTAAATATAAAATAAAAATAAGGTGGGGAATATGAAGAGAAGATATAAATATATTATAGTTAGTGTAGTTATTATATGTATTACCGTGATAATAAGTAGAACAATAATAAAGGATGGGAAACTGAAATTCTATTTTAATAAAATTAAGATCTCTAATATAGAGTGCACTATAGATAAAGATGGTGATGGTATAAATGATATGGATGATATATTAGCAGGAGCAAAGAATCAAATTGGAGAAGCTAAATATATTGATAAATATTATGCAGGGGGATATCCACCCGATAATGAAGGTGTTTGTACTGATGTGATATGGAGAGCATTAAAAGATGCAGGTTATAATCTAAAAGATATGGTTGATAAAGATATTAATTTAAATATTGAAACCTATCCTAGAGTTGAGGGAAATCCAGATCCTAATATTGATTTTAGGAGAGTTAAAAACTTGATTGTATTTTTTAATAAATACGCGGATACATTAACAACTGAAATAATACCTGGAGATGTAGAAAATCTTAAAGAGTGGCAACGGGGTGATATTGTTATTTTTAGTGATCCAGCTGAACATATAGCTATAATATCAGATAGGAGAGATATTAACGGTGTACCATATATCATACACAATTCTGGGCCTAAAACTGGTGAAAATAACTCTTTAATTAAATGGCATGAAAAATATTCTCCTATAACTTATCATTTTAGATTTCCTAGAAAATAAATATCAAATTGAGAACAGTAGAACCTCAAATCATAAGATTATAAGGTTCTAATTTTTTTTATTTTTTTTTCGGATCTTCTGGTAGTGGGTCTGTATAAGTATATACTTTATATGGATTTGTTTTTTCGGATTCATCCCAAATAAGTTTTCCTTCTTTATCTGAATTAGGGGTTTTTATTATTTTCTCTTTTTTTTGATTCATCTTAAAGGCTCCTTTCTAAAAAATTATAAATATATTATTTGTAAAATATATTAAATTATCCTAAATATTAATTTAAAATTAAGGAAACTAATCCTAGTGTGTCTATATAGGTAAAAGTACTCAAAAACAAAGGAATATAAAGTATCATCAAAATAAACGTTCAAAACTAAATTATTATGAATTATATACAATAGTTATTGTGATAAGATTATATCTGTTGTCAGCAACAAATTTCAACATAAAGAAATAAAAGTTGACAATAATGAGAAAAAATGATATATTGATATAGTCGCTACAAGGCGATGAATGTTCATTGAAAATTAAACAGAGTAAAGGAAATTGTATTATTTGTATAATGCAAGCCTTAAATTCCATGAGATATAAAAGAAACACACAGGTAGAAGAAATTTAATTTCTTCAAAAGCAAGCAAGTACTAGCTTGGGAAAAAAACTTTTCAAACTGAGAGTTTGATCCTGGCTCAGGACGAACGCTGGCGGCGTGCCTAACACATGCAAGTCGAGCGATGATGTTTCCTTCGGGAAACTGATTAGCGGCGGACGGGTGAGTAACACGTGAGCAACCTGCCTCAAAGAGGGGGATAGCCTCCCGAAAGGGAGATTAATACCGCATAATATCAGAATTTCGCATGATTTTCTGATTAAAGGAGTAATCCGCTTTGAGATGGGCTCGCGGCGCATTAGCTAGTTGGTGAGGTAACGGCTCACCAAGGCAACGATGCGTAGCCGACCTGAGAGGGTGATCGGCCACATTGGGACTGAGACACGGCCCAGACTCCTACGGGAGGCAGCAGTGGGGAATATTGCGCAATGGACGAAAGTCTGACGCAGCAACGCCGCGTGGGTGATGAAGGTCTTCGGATTGTAAAGCCCTGTCTTCGAGGACGATAATGACGGTACTCGAGGAGGAAGCCACGGCTAACTACGTGCCAGCAGCCGCGGTAATACGTAGGTGGCAAGCGTTGTCCGGATTTACTGGGCGTAAAGAGTGTGTAGGCGGATAATTAAGTCAGGTGTGAAATCCCGGGGCTCAACCTCGGAGGTGCATTTGATACTGGTTATCTAGAGTGCAGGAGAGGAGAGTGGAATTCCTAGTGTAGCGGTGAAATGCGTAGAGATTAGGAAGAACACCAGTGGCGAAGGCGACTCTCTGGACTGTAACTGACGCTGAGACACGAAAGCGTGGGGAGCAAACAGGATTAGATACCCTGGTAGTCCACGCCGTAAACGATGAATACTAGGTGTCGGGGGTCGAACCTCGGTGCCGCAGCTAACGCATTAAGTATTCCGCCTGGGGAGTACGGTCGCAAGACTAAAACTCAAAGGAATTGACGGGGGCCCGCACAAGTAGCGGAGCATGTGGTTTAATTCGAAGCAACGCGAAGAACCTTACCTAGGCTTGACATCCCAAGAATCCCGCGGAAACGCGGGAGTGCCCTTCGGGGAACTTGGTGACAGGTGGTGCATGGTTGTCGTCAGCTCGTGTCGTGAGATGTTGGGTTAAGTCCCGCAACGAGCGCAACCCTTATCGTTAGTTGCTACCATTAAGTTGAGCACTCTAGCGAGACTGCCCGGGTAACCGGGAGGAAGGTGGGGATGACGTCAAATCATCATGCCCCTTATGTCTAGGGCTACACACGTGCTACAATGGCCGGTACAGTGAGACGCAATACCGCGAGGTGGAGCAAATCTAAAAAACCGGTCTCAGTTCGGATTGTAGGCTGCAACTCGCCTACATGAAGCTGGAGTTACTAGTAATCGTGAATCAGAATGTCACGGTGAATGCGTTCCCGGGCCTTGTACACACCGCCCGTCACACCATGAGAGCCGGCAACACCCGAAGTCCGTGAGGTAACCGTAAGGAGCCAGCGGCCGAAGGTGGGGTTGGTGATTGGGGTGAAGTCGTAACAAGGTAGCCGTAGGAGAACCTGCGGCTGGATCACCTCCTTTCTAGGGAGACCGCAGAATGAAACATTTCTGCATAACGGAAAATAAGGTCCTGAACTCTGTTTAATTTTGAGTGAACGAAAGTTCCTCAATTATTTAAGACGAACTTGTGTTGGTCTTAAATAACTATGTTCTTTGAAAATTGCACAAAGTAAGATTAATATAAACATGTTTGTAGAATGAAAATTCTACAAGATAGGTATAAAACTAATTCATTGTAAAATGAATCAGCAATTTGTAAGGTTAAGTTACAAAGGGCGCATGGTGAATGCCTTGGTATCAGGAGCCGATGAAGGACGTGATAAGCTGCGATAAGCTGCGTGTAGCCGCAAGTAGGCTGTGAAACGCAGATTTCCGAATGGGGAAACCCACACATCTGAACGATGTGTATCCTTAGATGAATACATAGTCTAAGGAAGGTAACCCGGGGAACTGAAACATCTAAGTACCCGGAGGAAGAGAAAGAAACATCGATT
>CALNYT010000003.1:0-15000 GCA_942490885.1 uncultured Clostridiaceae bacterium
GGCTGGAGGTGTAAGTGTGGTAACACATGTAGCTGACCAGTACTAATAGATCGAAGACTTAATCTTACTTACTTTGTGCAATTTTGAAGGAACATTCCTTCTATAATATTTAATGAAATATAGATATATATTTATAAGAATATGTGCTATGTTTTATAGTTAGATATTATAAATCCGTTAAAACAACAACAACAACAACAGTAGTTCAATATCTGGTAACAATGGCGTGAAGGTTACACACCTTCCCATTCCGAACAGGATTGTTAAGCTTCACAGCGCTGATGGTACTGCACTGGAGACGGTGTGGGAGAGTAAGACGTTGCCAGGTTTGATATTTGATTCACTAGCTCAGTCGGTAGAGCACATGACTTTTAATCATGGTGTCCAGGGTTCGATTCCCTGGTGAGTCACCAAAAAACACTTACTAATTTTTTAGTAAGTGTTTTTTATTTTATGTAAAACTATTAAGTCATTAGATTGTGAATTCATTACATACATAATATCGATATACAGTAGAATAATTGTGTAATGTTACACAAAAGTTATAATCTCAAAAAGAATTTTTAAAATCTCAAAAATCAACTCCGTTTGTTACTTCAAAAATTTCATTTATATAATCATTTGAATGGCTTTACAATTTAATCTAGTTAATAAAAAGTGTAAAATTTAGAATTTAAAGACTAGGATATCTCTAATAGATTAGTTCAAGTCTTTGCTTTACTTTAGTCTTGAATAGTTTCTTTTCTTAAAGATGAAATATACATCCGTATTAAAGAATAAAATCCTGAATAACTCTTATCTTTTATCACTTCATAAATAGTTTTAAATATAAATCACTCAACTTTCGCACTTGTATTTTAGGGCGCTAGCCCGTGGTTTCAAGAAAAATAGTATAAAAAATAGAAGAACATTCCTCCATTTGGTATAATTGAATCACCACAAACAACCACCAAGAAAGGAATGTTCTCCACGAATACAATTATACCAAACAATAATACTGAAAAAAAGTTTGATTCTACAATAAATAGATTTTTTAAAGATAACAAGATAAATTCAATCTTAAGAGAATCTAATTTCAAAAAAGAAAAAGGATTTTCTTGCATTCTGATTTTTAGGTTTATTTTTATGCTGATATTTAATGGGAAAAATCTTTTCAGAACTTTAGAGTCTAAAAATAGCACATCTGAATTTTGCAAAGATACAGTATATAGATTTTTAAACTCTACCAGTTATAACTGGAGAAAGTTCTTATTGTTGTTATCTTCAAAAATAATAAAAGATAAGATTAATCCATTAACAGCTGATGATAGAGTTAATGTTCTTATTGTTGACGATTCTTACTATAGCAGAGCCAGAAGTAAGTCAGTTGAGCTTCTAGCAAAAGTATTTGATCATGTTGATAGAAAGTATAAAAAAGGGTTCAGAATGCTTACTTTAGGCTGGTCTGATGGGAACACCTTCTTACCTCTAGCTTTTACTTTACTGAGTTCAGAGAAAGAAGAAAATCGTATCTGTTCAATCGATGATTCAGTAGATAAAAGATCTAATGGCTATAAAATCAGAAAAGAAGCTATTAAGAAATCTCCTGATGTAATGATTGATCTACTAAAATAAAGAAAAAACGTGGCAAAGCTAAAATTAAAGCATCTGTAATTGTACAAGTTGGTGAAGATGAGCAGGCTACGCCTATAATAGCAAAAATAGTTTTTGTCAAAGACAGAAACAAATCTAGTAACTGGTTAGCATTGATTTCAACAGATACAACATTAAGTGATGAAGAAATAATAAGAATCTAAGGCAAACGTTGAGATATTGAAGTATTTTTCAAGATGAATAAATCTTTTTTTAATTTATCAAAAGAATTTCAATGCCGTTCTTATGATGCTATGATTTCACATACTTCAATAGTTTTTACAAGATATATAATGTTAGCGATAGAGAGTAGAAATAATTCTGATCTCCGAACAGTTGGTGGTCTGTTTTATCATTGCTGTGATGAACTTGAAGATATTAAATTTCTTGAAGCTATTCAAGTTATCCTAAACTTACTCAAATCTGCATTGTACGAAAAGCTATCGCTTTCAAAGACTCAAATTAACGAGTTTTTAGACTATTTTATATCAACATTACCTAGTTTTATCAAGGAGAAACTAGCTTTTTTGGTGTGCGAAAGTTGAGTAAATCATTAATCATCATTTCTTGTATTAGCATTTTATAAAGTTCAAGTATACTTTCTTTTTAATACCTGTAGCATTATGTTACTGCTTACCTTTAGATTCAACGTAATTGAACATGAAAATAATGGCATATAATGTTAATAAATTTAAAACAATGAAAAAAATATATATTATTCCAAAATAAGTTATGATATAATTTATTTGATAAAAGAATTGATTTACATAAATACTATGAAGTATTTGGTGAATCATATTTTAAAAAAGGAGGAGTGGCTAATATGAAAATTTACATGTCAACAGAGTTAGTTACATCTAATACTGATACAGAAATGTATACTCCAGCTTCTTGGTTGGAAACTGTAGTTGGTTCAGTAGTAGGTGGAGTTGCAAGTGGGGTTGCAGGTGCAATAGTTGCTGATTCAATTCCAGGTCCAGCAATTCCAGGCTAAACATAATTTATACTGAATTATTCATAATTAATATTATCATAAAAGTAATGGTGGATTTTTAGGTCCAGAGCTTTATGAAATTTGTGAAGTGGAAAAAGTGCATATGAAATACTATTAGAATCAAAATGCATATTTTCATATAGGTATTCTCAAATTTGAATATATAAATTAAATACTTATCTTTAAAAAAATTTTTGTATTTAATTTATGAATAATTCAATGTTATAAGTGCTTAGGGAATACTGCCTTTTATTCAAAGGCAGTATTTTAAAATAATAAAAGTAATTAAGTATTTTAGAGAAAATATGTTGTTTATAGATTTTGTGACAAAACAGCAAATTACTAGTTGTAGGGTTGAAGATTATTGCATTCTTTTTTTCATTTATGCAATAAATACTACTGTAAGGAGAAACAGAATACATATATTTATAAACATAAGAATCTATCTATTTAGGACAAGTGATTTATATAAAAATACTGAAGTTTTATGTATTAAAATATAAAAAGAAACTTTAAGAATAAAAACAAATTTTAAGAATAAAAACAAGAAACATAGCAGTCGCAGGATTTATGTATTTGCTAGAGCATTTGTAATGCAGATTGGAGGGTATCTATGAATATTAATAAAGAGCAACTCATTAAATTGGAGTGCAATAACTGGTATTTAAGAAATGATGGTTTCATTCAGATATGTACTCAAGATGGCGGAAATGTTACATTAAACCAGATTTTTACTAAAATTTGGTTGTCGATAGATTATGAAAGCTCAATAGGGGAACTTTGGGATAAAGTTTGTTCTGATATAACTTGGGAAGAACTGGAAAGTGCAGTAAAACAGTTACATTTATATAATCTGGTGCAAGTTATCGATGTTCAAAATGAATTTGATGCAATTTTCGGTTAGTAAATTTAAAATCTAATTGGCAGGCAGAACCTTGTAATATAATAATTGCTTGCTAGTTTAAAATAAAATAAAGGGGTTATTGTAATGGATAATGTTGATGTTTTATTACTCAATCTTCCTACAACAAGTTGGTATAAGGATAAATTTGCAAAAAGTAATGGTATGCCTCCCTTGGGGCTTTTATATATTGGAACAGTTTTAAAAGAAAATGGTTACAAGGTTAAAATTATTGATTTTGCAGTTGAGAATTTCTCAAAAGAATCCTTTATCAATACATTAAATGATTTAAAACCTAAAATAGTTGGAATGAGTACATATAATGAATCATGGAAGGCACAAAAAGTTGTGTGCAGTTTGATAAAAACAATACTTCCAGAAGTAAATATTTTTGCAGGAGGCGCATTTGCTACTTTTTGCTATAACGATGTATTAAAACAGAGCGCTACTGATTATGTAATACGAGGTGAAGGAGAATATTCTGTTTTAGATTTATGTAATATTATTCTTGGCAATTCTGAGAAAAATTTAATGGATGTGCCAGGTATTATTTATAAAATTAAAGATGATGAATTATATATAAATGAGAACTTAGCAAGAATTGAAAATTTAGATTCTCTTCCGTTTCCAGATAGAGAACTTGTTAATATAGAGAGGTACTTAGTACCATACACTATTAGTACTGCAAGGGGTTGTCCAGGCGCTTGTATATTTTGCTCTTCTAGAGCATTTTGGGGGAAAAAGGTTCATATACGTTCAGCAGAAAGTGTATTTAATGAGCTAATGTACTTATATAACAAATATGGGGCTACAGTTTTTTATATTACTGATGATACTTTTACTGCATCATCAAAAAGGGTTTATGAATTTTGTAAGATGTTAAAAGATACAAAAATTAATTTTGTCTGGGGATGTGAATCAAGAGCAGACGTAATTACTGATGAATTAATGTCCATGCTTTCTGAGAATGGGTGTAAAAAAATTCAAATTGGTCTTGAAAGTGCAGATAATGAGATTCTAAAGAAGTTGAAGAAATGGGTTACAATTGAGCAAATTGAAAATGGAATTAACCTTGCCCATAAGTATGGAATGCATATCTCAGCATCTTTCATAATAGGACATGCTTTTGATACGGATGAAACTATTGAGAAAACAATTAAATTTGTTAAGTATATTCAAAGCAAATACGGAGCATACGTTATGGGAAGCGTTAATACTCCTTTCCCGGGTACAGAACAATATGAAAGAGCAGAAGAATTAGGGATAAAAATATATACTGATAAATGGGATAATTATAAACTCGATAGCCCGATAATTAGCACTAAAAATATTACAATAGAAAAATTACGTTATTATCATGATGTTATTATTCATCTTATGAACAACAACAATTCAGAAAATCATGTAAATGACTCTAGTGAAATGGGGGAAGTAGTAAATGGAAATTCTTAGAAAAAAGTTATATTTTGACAAAGATAATTTTAGCTTAAAAGAAAAAGGTGGTTTTTGTCTGTTCTTTTCTAATAAATACTTTTCTTGGTTTAAGACTAGTAAAACGAGTAAGGATGTACTTGATAAACTAGATGGTAAAAAAACTGTAGATAATGTGATAGATGAAATAGCAGCTGAGTATATCTTACCAAGAGAAATAATTGAAAAAGATATTTTAAATTTTTGTGAAGCTGGAATGGAGAATAAAATCCTTTTTGAGAAAGTTAATCATCAATATCAGTCTAATGTGGATGAAAGATTAAGATTCTTATTTATAGATATAACAAATGCCTGCAATTTAAGTTGCTCCTATTGTAATAAATGTTCGTTTGAAAATAATGATAAGGAAGAATTCATAAGCATTCAAACAGTAACTGAAGTGATGGAAAAGATGACTCCATTATCCAAAGGCCTCGATATATTAGTGAATATTACAGGTGGGGAACCTCTACTTCATGACAAACTAGAAGACATACTTAAAGTTTTACGATCTTATAATTGTAGGACTATATTATGGACTAATGGTGTTTTATTAGATGAAAATAAAGCAGAATTATTAAAAGAATATTGTGATTATATAATGATATCAGTAGATGATTTTGATAAGGATGGAAATGATAGAGTCCGTGGAGAAGGTGCTTACGATGGTGCCGTGCGTGCAGCAAAGATATGTGAAGAAAAATCAGTGCCTTTTATAATTGCAACCACCCCAACAAAATACAATATAGATAATTTAGAGAAGATTCTTGTTTTTGCTCATAATAGTGGCGCATTAGGATTCATGTTAAACGAGCCTATACATATCGGCAAAAATGGAGAGGATTTATCTGAGCATTTCCAGTATACTTTAGATGAATTGCAAAAAAAGCAACTTCATTTAGGAAAAAGAGTAGCCATAATAAATTCGTGGAAGAATAACAAATTAAAACATGAAGAGAAACATAAGTCTAATATAGTTTTTGTTAAAGATGCTCAAAGATGCATGAATAATGTGTTCAATGTTATACATAAATCGGGGTGTGGAGCAGGAATTAATGAATTAAGTATAGATATAAATGGAGATATATACCCCTGTCATGCGTTACATATAGGAAAGTATTCGATTGGAAAGATTAAAGATTTCAAAGGAACGGTTAAACCTATTATAGAAACTAATAATATAGAAGAGTGTGGGGAATGTGAGTATAAGATTTTTTGTCTGGGCGGTTGTAGAGCACAATCTCTTTTCCATACTAAAGATATAAATGGGAAGTATCCACTGTGCGAATATGAAAAATCAAATTATAATCAAATACTATGGAGTCCTCTCCAACCTGTTAAGAAGAAATGATAATTTTATGAATAACTTTATTTTGAAACAAAATAATACTGTATATGATTTGATGAATGATGAGCATAGAGAATTATTATGGGGACTTAGATTTATAAACACCGAAGATGCATGGACTAAAACGACTAAACATGAAGTTTCTAATGTAAAAATAGCTATAATAGACTCTGGGATAGATTCTAATCATGAAGACTTAAAAAGCGTGGTTATTAAAGGATATAATTTTATTGACAATAATGATGATACACAAGATGATTTTGGTCATGGCACTAGAGTAGCTGGAATAATAGGGGCTGAGAAAAATAATGGAAAAGGAATTGCAGGAGTAGCAAGTGGTGTAAAATTAATTCCATTAAAAGTTATGGATAAGCGAGGAAGGGCAGATATAAAAAACATAATTAATGCTATAGAATGGTCAATAAACAATAAAGTAGACATTATAAACCTTAGTATAGGATATCAAAGGAATGAAATGGATATCGTAACTAATAAAAATGGCGATTATTTTCGCAAAGAAAGAGAACTTATTCAAACAGCGCTAAATAACTCAATTGTAATTGTAAGTGCGGTAGGAAATGGATGTGGAAAACCAATGCAGTATCCTGCAGCTTATTCGGGCGTGATTTCTGTTGCTTCCTGTGGGGTTCGGAGAAATCCGATTACTTTGTATAGCTCATCTAAAAATAATCAATGTAGACAAGATACCATATACGCTCCCGGAGAGTATATATTTACAACTGATATAGGTAATAAGTACACATATGATTTTGGAAGTTCTATGGCATGTGGATTTGTTTCTGGTGCTGCAGCATTTTTAAAAGCTAAAGATAAAAGTTTGTCATCAGAACAAGTATATTCTATTCTATTAGATAATACAAATCATATAGAAATAGGGAACAAGAATATTAAATTTTTAAATGTTGATAAGGCATTTAATGCATTGAAAACACTTCAATTTTCAAAAGAGCATTAGTGATATAGATTTAATTGATAAGAAGGAGAAAATGAAAATGAAAAATATAGATGTATTACTTATTAATGCTCCAACTAATCGGGGATATAAAAAAGAATTAGCGGATGTAGTCTCCATGCCACCGTTAGGGTTGCTATACTTAGGTTCTCATTTGGAAAAGGCGAAATACTCAGTTAGTGTAATAGATATGGCTGTAGACTTCTATAAAAAGCAAGAATTTATAGATAAATTAAAGGAACTAAATCCTAAAGTAGTCGCTATTTCAACATTTGTAGAATCATGGTCAGCGCTTAAGGTTCTTGCTAAATCAATAAAAAATATATTGCCCAATGTAGTTATTGCTGGGGGCGGAGCATGTGCAACATTTTGTTACGAACAGCTACTAAATGAATCAAAGTTTGATTATGTTATCTTTGGAGAAGGGGAATATGCATTGGCTGATTTGTGTGACTCCGTTATTAGAAATAAAATGGATATAAAAGAGGTAAAAGGAATAAGCTTTTTATTAGATGGGAAAATATATCTAACAGAGCATAAGGAGAGAATAAAAAATCTGGATCAATTAGAGATACCTAACAGAAACCTTATTAATTTAAAAAAATATGTATATCCCATCACAATATCGACTTCAAGAGGATGTCCAGGAGATTGTATATTTTGTTCATCAAGATCTTACTGGGGTAAAGAGATATACTTTAGATCGTCAGACAATATAGTAAAGGAAATTTTGCAGGTTGAAAAAGACTATGATACTAATATGTTTTTCATAATAGATGATACTTTTACTATAAATGTGAAGAGAGCAATTGAAGTTTGTGATTTATTAATAGCTTCAGGAAAGAAGTTTATATGGGGGTGCGAATCAAGAGCTGATGTAGCTAGTGAAAACCTTTTACAAAAATTATTTGATGCTGGATGCAGGAAAATTCAGTTTGGTATGGAGAGTGGAAATAATGAAATACTACATAAGATTGGTAAACATGTAACCGTTGAACAAATAGAAAATGCTGTAAAAATAGCTTCTGAAATAGGATTTAGTATAAATGTTTCTTTTATAATGGGACATCCCTTTGATACTCATGAAACTGTTCAGCAAACAATAAGATTTGCGCTAAAGCTTAGAGAAAAATATAAGGCAAATGTTTTTGGAAGTATTTTAACACCGTATCCCGGAACACAAATTTATGATGATGCTGAAAAATACGGTATTAGTATATTAACCCCAAATTTAGATAAGTTTACTATGGATAATCCTATAATAAACACAAAGTATTTAACAACATATGACTTGAGAGAATATTACCAAAGATTTATTGATGTTCTATTAGGAAAGACTAAGGCATTTATTCCCCCAAGCATATAATGAGAGGAGGGTTTTTATGATTGAGTTAAGCCATGTATCAAAAAAATATGAAACAAATAATTTTTATAGTGTGAATGATATTAGTTTTAAAGTAGAAAAGAATACTATCCATGGTCTGATTGGAAATAATGGTGCAGGTAAGTCAACTATTATGAAATTACTAGCAACGCTATATCGACCAAACAACGGGAGTATTAGAATTGGAGGCTTTGATGCTATAAAGCAACCTAACGAGGTTAGAAAACTAATAGGATTTGTATTTGAAACGCCTCGATTGTACGAGCAGTTAACAGGTGAGGAAAATATTTTATACTTTGCAAAATTATTTGGTATAAGCAGAGATATTGCTCTTGCAAGAGCGAAGGATATGTACAATGGTTTAAATGTGGACTTTGAAAATCAACGAGTAGAAACATACTCTAAAGGGATGAAACAGAAGATTTCCTTTATTAGAGCGTTAATTATGGATCCCCAAGTGGTGCTAATGGATGAACCTACTAGTGGATTAGATATTGTTTCAAGAAAACAAATACGTGAGTATACTATTGGACTAAAGAAAAGAGGAAAAACACTTATTATTACATCACATATAGCTGAAGATATTGAGAATTTGTGTGATAAGGTGATAATTATGAATAAGGGTAAGATATATGAGGATGATACTGTTAATAATTTAAAATTAAAATATGATAAAAAAAGTTTTGAGCAGGTTTATGTTGAAATTCAAAATAATATATAAAAAGGATGATACAAAATGCCATATTTTCATATTGCACTGAAAGAAATTAAGGAATTGCTTAGAGATAAAAAGAATCTTGTTCTCAACATCTTGTTTCCATTAATTGTGATTATTGTAATAGGAAGCATTGCAGGTATTTCGGGAGCAATTATAGAGGACGAAGATGAAAAGGTTACACTTGCGGTGAATAGTGATTCGTTAAAAGATATGTTAAAAGGTTTACCAGATTCATATACAATAGTTGAAGAGCCAAAGGATGATATCGTTGAAGAGGTAAGAGTAAATAATTTAAAATTGGGAGTTATTTGGGATGATTCTAAACAAAATATAACCTTTATTGAGAATGAAGATAATAAGAACGATCCTTATATTAAAATAATAAAAGATAATATTATAAGGGTTACTCAGTTAGCTATTACTCCTAACATAAATTTGACCAATATCCATATAGATTCCATAGTTGTAGCGAGAGATTACTCAACAATGGTACTTAAATCGATAGCTACGATATGTGCTTATGTTATTATGTTGCTAGTTATGAGGATAAATAATTCTAATGCATATTATTTAACAACAAAGGAAAAATTATCAGGTACTTTAGAAATATTACTTATTTCACCCGTAAAAAGTTTTCAAATAGTGCTAGGAAAGTGGATTTCAAATTTCGTATCATGTTACTTTATTACTATTGCTATATTTTTACCTCTATATAGTGGGTTTGCATTGTTATTTCAGGTATTCTTGAAACTAGACATAAATTTATTTAGTAAGATACCAATGTTGGCTTTAGTGCTTCTTGGTTTTGCGATAGTATTTTCTTTGTTTCAGCTGCTGTTGGGATTCATTTCCCAAAGTTCTAAACAAGCGCAAGTATTTCTTGTTTATGTTCCTTTGCTTTTAGTCATACCATTAAGTTTAGTTTTTGCTAGCGATTTAAGAGCATTAAATATTTATAGCAAAGTAATTTATTGGCTTGATTTTATACCTATAATTAACTTTTATGATTTAATACAGATGAGTATTTTCTCAATATTCACTTTAAAGAAAGTATTATTAATAATCTTAACAAATATATTTATGGCATCAATTTTTGTTATGAGATTAGTACGAATTTTTAATAATGAAAGAATTTTATTTTTTAAGGATTAGACGTTGGTTCAAATACCTGCTTACTGTAGATAGAACAAAGTTAATGAGTCTTTCATTAGCTGATGATAATTTAGAAGAAAGATATTATAGCTAACATTCAATATATAAAGATGTCACTATTATAATAGGAGGGTGAAATATGGAGAAGTACATTTCTATAATAATTATAATTGCGTGTGGTTTAATCGGTATATTTTCGGGGTTATTTATGAAGAAGAGCAGAAAAAAGTAATGTTTATGAAGAAATATATACTAAAATATAAATTTTCGTTTATTTTTAACATAATAGCTATAATACTTGAATCAGCATTCAGTATAGCCATTGCATTGATGCTCAAAGAAATTGTAGATACTGCAACAATGAAAGACTTGAATAAATTCAAAATAATTATTAAATACTCGGTTTTAGTATTTTCGATAAATTATATTATAATTTATTTAAGAAAAATAGTTCAAGCAAGGTTTATGAAAAAAATAATGATTAAGTTAAGACAAGATGTATTTAAAAATATTCTGAAAGAAGATACTAGGCAATTCTTACAGAAAAATAGTAGTGAATATGTTTCAATTATAAATAATGATTTAGCAATAATTGAGAGAGATTATTTTCTGGGAATATTCATTATAATTTCAAGTGCTTTTTCTTTTATTTTTGCAGTTATTACTATGATTAAATTAAGCATATATATGGCGATTGGAGTTTTTACTACAAGTATAGTGTTAGTTATAATTCCTCAATTTTATAACAAAAAATTAGGAATTTATAAGAATGATTATTCTAATGCGTTGTCAAATATTACTATAAAGTTAAAGGATATGCTATTGGGTTTTGAGGTTATAAAATGTTTTAACATAGATACAAATATAGAAAAGCAATTTAAAAAATGTAATAATGATGTTGAAAATAAAAAATATAGATTATCAGTTTTTGCAGGAATTATAGCAACTATTTCCTCCTTTTTTAGTTTTTTAATTTTTTTCACTGCTGTAAGTATAGGTACATATCTTAGTATAAAAGATATGATTTCTATAGGTACTATGATTGCAGCTATGCAACTTATGAATAATATTTTAAACCCAATAGGTCGAATTACATCGGCGTTTAATCAATTTAGCTCTGTAAAACCAATACAGAGAAAAGTAAGTAAAATACTAGAATATAGTAATGGACAAGAAGTTGGGATAGACAAATCATCTTTTAACAATAGCTTAGAATTTAAAAATGTAAGTTTTGATTTTAATAACAATGATATATTAAAGGATATATCATTTAAGGTTAATAAAGGATCTAAGATTGCAATTGTTGGTGCAAGTGGAAGTGGAAAGTCTACAATTTTGAGAATCTTACTAAAATATTATCAAGATTTTGTTGGAGAAGTACTCGTTGATGGAGTAGACATCAGAGATATTAAATCACAAGAGTTATATAATTTAATTACAATGATTCATCAGAATGTTTTTCTATTTGATAATTCGATTAAGGAGAATGTAGTTCTTTATCAAGAATATAGTAAAGAGGAACTAATAGACACACTGAAAGTTACAGGCTTAAGTGGTTTTGTAGAAAAATTGCCACATAAGGAAAATAGTCTTATTGGAGAAAATGCATCTAGCATATCTGGAGGTGAAAAACAAAGGATAGCAATAGCAAGAGCGTTAATAAGAAAAACGCCTATTTTACTCCTCGATGAAATAAATGCTGCTCTTGACAATAAAATTTCCTATGAAATAGAAAATGATATACTTCAGATTAAAGATTTAACAATAATCACTGTTACACATAAGTTAAATAAGAATATATTGAAGCAATATGACACAATAATTGTTATTAAGGATGGTAATATTGTTGAAAAAGGTACATTTGATGATTTGATTACATTAGAAGGGCATTTTTGTACATTGTATACATTACAGTACAAAACAGAACAATTCGTTGGGGATATTAAATAAAATGAGGATAAATAATTTATGCAAAGGACAGTAAGTTTCACTTTATTAAATATGGAAAAAATGTTATGAATAATAAGTCAGAGTATTAAAAGTTTGTGAGATTGTAAACTTTATTTTAACGGAGGTATATTATGAGTGGAGCTAATATTGTAAGGATTAGACAAAAAAAATTTATTAATAGATTTTTTACAGCGGGAGCATTTAACATTGCAACTGCTGTAAAACCAAAAGAGATTGGAGTTAGAGAAAACTTTATTTTTCATAGTATGGTTGAAAATGGGATATTCATTAGTTGTGATGAGGGTAGGTACTATTTAAATGAGAAAATTGTAAGTGAGATGAAATCTATATTAGAAAATAGAATTAAGTAAATGAATAAAAAAGTAACACAGGCTCACGTAAAATATAGTAGAAATTATTTAATTTTTCGAATATAATAATATAAGACAAGGATTTAATAAGGAGGTGTAGAAATGGCATTATTGATTAACTCTATTATGGAACATTTGTTTGAATTCCATAATATTACATTTAAATTTGGTGCTCCAAAGGGAGAAGTGCGTCCAAATTTAATAATATGTTAATCAGTAGTATACTATTTTTACACATATGTATGTAATATAAATGTGAAATTGACCCTAAGTAGTATTTACTGCTTAGGGTTTTATGTTTTCTTAAAATTTGGGCAGTGCTTCTCAACACTCTAATTGATCCGGTTGGATGTGCTTAGGATGGAGGATTATTTGATAATTTAAATTAATTCTGGAGGAGTACAATTATGAGTATTCAAAATTTATATAAAAAAAATATATTTAAAAACTATCTTTATACTTTTTTTAGCTGTTTAGATCTTACTAGAGGATTATGGATGATATATTTAGCAACAAAAGGAGTATCTCTTTTGCAGCTTGGGATATTAGAGTCTGTATTTCATATCACTTCGTTTTTTATGGAAATACCAACAGGTATGGTCGCAGATATTTTTGGAAGGAAAACTAGTAGGGTAATAGGAAGTGTAATTAGTTTTATTTCATTAATTATTATGTTTATTGGCAATAGTTATTATATCTTTATGATATCATTCATTTTGAGTGCCTTATCATATAATCTTGAATCAGGTGCTGGGGAAGCATTAATTTATGATTCACTTAAAGAGGTTGGGGAAGAGAAGACTTATATAAAGGTAAGTAGTAAAATAGAATTAGTAAGGAATGTAGCTTCTATAGCAGCGTTTATTATTGGTGGGATATTAGCAATTATGAACTATAATATGGTATTCTATGTTTCGTTCATATTTATTATAATGGCATTTCTTTCTGCTATATGGATGAAAGAAGTTGAAGTAAATGAGAAAAAAGAATTTAAAAATCCATTGAGAACATTTAAGGATCAACTTACCAACAGTATCAACGCTGTTAGAGCCAACGATAAAATAGTGTTTTTTATGCTATTCTCGGAAACAGTAGGATGTATAAATACAACTATGTTCTTCTATCTACAGAACTTTTGGAAAGGAAACGGATTAAATGAATTTAAGATAGGAATCGTTTTTTCAATAGGAGCTTTATTCTGCAGTATTTTTGCCTCAATCATTGATAAGATTGAAGGTAGATTAAAAGATAGAGGTATACTGTTGTATGTGCCTATATTATTATTAATAAGTATAGGGGGAATAGCATTTACTAGATATTCATATGTATTCTATATATTAATGGGATTATGTGAAATGATTATATGGGTTGTAGTTGGAAACTATATAAATATATTAATACCTAGTGAGAACAGAGCAACAATTTTATCTTTTAGAAGCATGATTTTTAGTTTTTTTATGGTGGCATTGTTCCCTGTGGTAGGAAAATTAGGAGATGTTATTGGTTTAGATAATACATTCAGAATGATATTTTATGTTATGTTAATATTGGTTTGTATCAATACAATTATAGTAAGGAAAATCATTAAGAAAAATATAAATAGGGAATTATCGGTTGAACAGGAGGGATAATATGAACGTGAATATAACTTTACCTAAAGAAGCATCGTTAATAATAGATGAACTATATAAAATTGATAAAGAAGCATTTATTGTAGGTGGTTGTGTAAGAGATTCATTATTAGGGTTGAAACCAAAGGATTGGGATATAACAACAAATGCATCCCCACAATTAGTTAAGGAGACATTTGAAAAACAAGGATTACGTGTTATTGAAACAGGTATAAAACATGGAACCGTTACGGTGATAATTAATGAAGAACCTTACGAAATAACTACGTATAGGGTAGAAGATGAGTATATTGATAATAGAAGACCAAGCAATGTAGAATATACGGATAATCTTACAGAAGATCTTATTAGAAGAGATTTTACTATGAATTCTATGGCTTATAATACTGTGATTGGCTTAGTAGATAATTTTAATGGAAGAAAACATCTGAATGAAAGAATTATTAAGTGTGTAGGGGATGGAAATGAAAGATTTT
>CALNYT010000003.1:20000-30000 GCA_942490885.1 uncultured Clostridiaceae bacterium
TGGTGAAGCATCCGATTCCACGCTGCCAAGAAAAGCCTCTAAGGAGGAGTTTGGTGCCCGTACCGCAAACCGACACAGGTAGATGAGGAGAGAATCCTAAGGCCGGCGGAAGAATTACTGTTAAGGAACTCGGCAAATTGACCCCGTAACTTCGGGAGAAGGGGTGCCTACGAGAGTAGGCCGCAGTGAATAGGCTCAAACAACTGTTTACCAAAAACACAGGTCTCTGCTAAATCGTAAGATGATGTATAGGGGCTGACGCCTGCCCGGTGCTGGAAGGTTAAGGGGATCACTTAGCGTAAGCGAAGGTGTGAACTTAAGCCCCAGTAAACGGCGGCCGTAACTATAACGGTCCTAAGGTAGCGAAATTCCTTGTCGGGTAAGTTCCGACCCGCACGAATGGCGTAATGATTTGAGCACTGTCTCAACAGTAAATCCGGTGAAATTGTAGTACCAGTGAAGATGCTGGTTACCCGCGGTTGGACGGAAAGACCCCGTAGAGCTTTACTGTAGCTTAGCATTGAATTTCGGTATTGTCTGTACAGGATAGGTGGGAGACTAGGAAACTGGGGCGTTAGCTTCAGGGGAGTCGTCCTTGGGATACCACCCTGGCAGTACTGGAATTCTAACGAGTGGCCATGAATCTGGTCATCGGACATTGCTAGGTGGGCAGTTTGACTGGGGCGGTCGCCTCCTAAAAAGTAACGGAGGCGCTCAAAGGTTCCCTCAGCGCGGTCGGAAATCGCGCGAAGAGTGCAAAGGCAGAAGGGAGCCTGACTGCGACACCTACAAGTGGAGCAGGGACGAAAGTCGGACTTAGTGATCCGGTGGTACCTCGTGGGAGGGCCATCGCTCAACGGATAAAAGCTACCTCGGGGATAACAGGCTTATCTCCCCCAAGAGTCCACATCGACGGGGAGGTTTGGCACCTCGATGTCGGCTCGTCGCATCCTGGGGCTGTAGCTGGTCCCAAGGGTTGGGCTGTTCGCCCATTAAAGCGGCACGCGAGCTGGGTTCAGAACGTCGTGAGACAGTTCGGTCCCTATCCGCCGCGGGCGTAGGAAATTTGAGAGGAGCTGTCCTTAGTACGAGAGGACCGGGATGGACTGACCTCTGGTGTACCAGTTGTCGCGTCAGCGGCACAGCTGGGTAGCTATGTCGGGAAGGGATAAACGCTGAAGGCATCTAAGCGTGAAGCCCACCTCAAGATAAGATTTCCCTGCCTAGTGCAATAAGATCCCTCGAAGAACACGAGGTTGATAGGCTGGAGGTGTAAGTGTGGTAACACATGTAGCTGACCAGTACTAATAGATCGAAGACTTAATCTTACTTACTTTGTGCAATTTTGAAGGAACATCCTTCTAATCTGGTAACTATGGCATAGAGGCTACACACCTTCCCATTTCGAACAGGATTGTTAAGCTCTATAGCGCTGATGGTACTGCACTGGAGACGGTGTGGGAGAGTAAGACGTTGCCAGGTCTAATGATCCGCGATAGCTCAACGGTGGAGCACTCGGCTGTTAACCGATAGGTTGGAGGTTCGAATCCTCTTCGCGGAGCCATTTTTTTATATGGCTGGATAGCTCAGTCGGTAGAGCAGAGGACTGAAAATCCTCGTGTCCCTGGTTCGATTCCTGGTCTAGCCACCAGTTTTTTTTTATTTGCAATAAAATATGGCGCCATGGCCAAGTGGTAAGGCAGAGGCCTGCAAAGCCTTTATCCCCGGTTCAAATCCGGGTGGCGCCTCCAAAAAACTCACTACAATTATGTAGTGAGTTTTTTCATATATACAATTTTTTGTATACTATGGACTGAAAGAAAAAATTCTTCAGCTAGAGTATTAACACTCCAAAACTTCTTATTAGTGATGTGATTATTAATCTAACTGAAAGAATCTCATAATACTACCATCAATTGTTGTTACATCACATTCTTTTCCTCCCCAATGCTGAGTTTTAATTTCTGTTATTTGATCCCAACCATTTTTTTCACAAATGAATATAGTTGTTCTATGCCTTTAACACGCATGAAAGCAACAGTTTGTTTGGAAGATTCGCCAAAAAACATGTGAATGCCATTAAATGTAGTTATTTCCCTACATATAATCAAAAATATCTATTAAATCCTAGTGTTTTAAATAACTATCAACTTTATTCCCTAACACAACCTAAAGTATTTGCAATTTGTAAAATACAAAGGATTTTTTGAAATTTTGCTTATCTTCCTTAAGTAGAAAATACTTTATACTCATTCTTTACATACCTAAAATAAAAAATATCAATTATACTATAAATAGGAAATAATGTTTTAAATTAATATTTGAGAGAATTTAGTTGAGAATTTCAAAGAATAGCAATCATATTGAAAAGAGGTTATTAAATAATGGATTTATTTAAATTAGGGTGGAATGAAATATTTCAAGAAGAGTTTGATAACATAAAGAAAGATGGGTATATCCGTGCTAGAGTAATACGAGAAGAAAAAGGAAGATATATTCTAATGCACGAAGGTGGAGAATGCAGTGGAACCATATCAGGAAAACTTAGACACAACGCAAATAGTATATGTGATTTTCCGGCAGTTGGAGATTGGGTTGCAGTTAAACTTATAAATCAAGAAAAAGAAGGTGTTATTTATTCAGTTTTAAATAGAAAGAGTAGTTTTACAAGAAAAGCACCTGTTTCGGGAGGGCGAAAAGTCAAGGATGTAATGGGGAGAAAAATTACCTTGGGTGGTTCAACTGAGGAACAAGTTGTAGCAGCTAATATTGATTATATTTTTATTGTAGTAGCCTTGGACAATAACTTTAACTTAAGGAGATTAGAAAGATTTCTTCTTATTGCATATAATAGTAGAGCTACCCCTGTAATTATTCTTAATAAGATTGATTTATGTGATGAAGTAGAAGAGAAGATATTACAGGTGGAAGAAATTTCGCTAGGGGTAAATATCCATTCCATTAGTGCTGTAAATAAGGTAGGAGTGGATAAATTAAGACAATACTTAAGTAACAATAAAACTATAGGATTATTCGGATCATCTGGTGTAGGAAAATCAACATTGATTAATGCTTTATTAGAGTGTAATCAATTAGAAACAGGTGAAGTTAGAGAAAGTGATAACAAAGGTAGACATACAACAACATGGAGAGAGTTAGTAATAATACCAAGTGGAGGTGTTATTATAGATACCCCTGGTATGAGAGAACTTCAAATATGGAGCAGCGAAAATGAACTAGATGAAATGTTTGAGGATATTATAGCCCTTGAGAGTATGTGTAAGTTTAAGGACTGTTCACATAAAAAAGAGCCAGGGTGTGCAATTACTTCGGCTTTAAAATATGGAACCCTTGATAAAAAACGTTATGAAAACTATCTATTAATGAGAATGGAAGTAGGATATTTGAATAATAGAGTTAATGAAAGAAAAGCGTATACAGAACGGGAAAAATTCATTGAAAAAATAATGAGAAGAGATAAAGGTAAGCACTTGTAATATGATTTATACTGTAAAAATCAATTAAGATAAACCATAGGAAACATAATTTGTACAAGTTCAAAAAGCACGATCAATTAACGAGTTATGGACTAGTATAAAGAAAACGGCGAACTGGTATATCTATAGCAATCATAGAATTCAAAAAAATATATAAGGGGATTAAGTATGTACAAGTTAAATGGTAAATTTGAAGAGGTGCAAAAATTATTTAATTCGAATAATAAGAAATTTGTTTTTGAATCCATCATTGAAGGGAATACACCTGGAGAAATATATGTAAATAGTTTAGAGGAGCCTGAGTTATATGTAATTTTTGATGGAGGTAACTTTGTACTATATATTGGTGGAGAGTCAGCTGCGCAAGAAGAATATAAAAAGTGTGTTAGCTATATAAGGGGAAATATATTAACTGAAAGTTTAAAAGAAGAATTTCATGAGTGGATTTTAATTTCGTTCACATCGGATATATGGAAAAATGAACTACTTCAAGGTTTGAATGGGTTAAGGATTGAAAAAGATAAAAGAGTTTTATATAGATATGATATAGATAAAATTGATGATAGAAAAATAGCGAGCCTTTCATGTGAAATTAAACCTATTGATGAAGAAATTCTTAAGAATGATAACTTAGAAAATATAGAAGATTTAAAAGAAGAGATTAATGGCATGTGGGGAGACCTTCAAGGGTTTATTGAAAATGGGTTTGGGTATTGCGCTCTTGATGGTGAAAAATTAATTTCATGGTGCACTGGTGAATTTTTCAGTAAGGACTATTGTGGAATTGGAATTTTTACTGTTGAAGAAGAGAGAAAGAAAGGTATTGGAGCAGAAGTGGCTTTAAAGTATGTTAAAGAGTCTGCTAAAAGAAATTTAATTCCTCATTGGGATGCTTGGGCAGATAATTTACCATCTGTTAGGGTAGCTGAAAAAATCGGATTTGATAAAGTTGAAGAGTATGAAGTGCTTGTAGTTCAATTTTAGATTCTATAGTATTAAGACCAACTCAAACTCACTACAATTGTGTAGTGAGTTTGAGTTGGTGAGGTGAATACTAATATTATGTAATTAATAAAAAAATTGAGAAAAAACTGAGATGAATTATAATATTATTGTAAATTTTACCATTGAACATTCATTAAACTGTATAAAATAGGGTAGAAAGTAGATGGTTTAGCGACGGATATAGTAGTGAAGTTGCCATAAAAGCTTCACTGAAAAAGATGAAAAATATAATGGATAAAGAGTATATAACATTTATGAAGGGTGTGAGTATAGGAAGAATAGCTACAGTAGGGGGTAGCTTAGTTACTGTTGAAAGTATTGATGGTATCAACGATGATTATAAAAAGATAATGAAGAATAGAAAAGAAAGTGACTCTCTTGCAATATATGAAATTAATGTAGCCATAATGAATTATTTTGCAGGAAATAGTGAGTTGGCAATTAATATTTTGAAGGAAGTTGACTATATTAAAGATTGGGAATTAAAAATATACAGGCAAATTAATTTAGCTGCTATGTATATTGAGTTATCGAGATTTGAAGAGGCAGAAGCAATCATAAAGAATAATTTGGAGTATAAAGAATATGAGGAAATAAATAAACTCATGTTAGGTACAATATCTTTTTTTAGAAATGAACATAATTGGAAAGAAGATATTAAAAATATAAATTACTGTGAAGAAAATATTCAAGATAAGATTGAACAACTTAATAAGATGAAATATGATGTAAGTATTTTTAGAGGGTTTTATTCAATTTGTGAGGTGAGAGACAAAATTACGTCATTTGAAAAAACAGAAAATTATCTTCATGGAAAAGTGACGTATAATGAGGAAGCACAACGGGGTGTTATAGTGTATTTAAAGAGAAAAGCTAGTGCAAATGCTTTTAGATCAGGTGACATAATGTTTAATGATCTTTTCTTTAATAACCACAGATATCCTTTTGCTATAAGTGATCAAAATGGAGAATATGAAATAGAGAATATTCCAGATGGAGAATATGAATTAACCATAATGTCAACATGGCAAAAAATATATGGTAAAACTATAAGAGTGAAAAATAATGAATTGACTTACGAAGGTAATGAAAATATTGAGATGGATATAGAGATGTTTGATTCTGTTAAAGTCACCTCAGTGAAATATATAAGTGATAATGAAATAAAAATCACTTGGGATAACCCTATAGATGATGATGAGTTTAATTATTATATAATTCCTGTGTATTCATATAAAAATAAAGATGGACATATAATAGACCGTAGAGACTATAATTATCGGAATGCTCATGAAGAGATACTGGAGAAAGAAGCTATTGTTGACATTGATTTTATTAAGAGAAATGCACTAGGAAGTATAAATGAATACCCATTGAATGATAGTCTCTTTCCTAATCAATTATTTGAAACTTTCTATTTAGGAGGGGATTATGAATTTAGAATAGCATACCATAATAAAAGTGACTATCATTATTTTAATTTTGAAAGTGGAGGATTATTTCCTAACATCAAAGAGGATAAAATATATATAGAGGGTAATGAATTGAACAAAGGAGATAAGTTAATCCTTAAAAGAAATTATGTTGAAGCAATAGATTGGTTTGAGAAGTATATTACTAAAGAATCATATAATGTTCATGCATTGAATATACTTTCAGCTATATATACAGATGGATATAGATTAAGAGATGAAGAGGGATATGATGAGTGGAAGGATGCTTATGGACGTGATGTTAAGATGGCTAAAGAAGTAACTGAACAATTATACTCTATTGTAGGGAATAAAAGAGAAGTTTTATTAAGATTACAGAAAATATATACAGAGCTAAAGATGTATGATGAACGTGATAAAATTAAAACTTTATTAGAATAACAAAAAATATTCTAAAAACTATTGACAAAAACCTAATATCTAGGTAAAATATCAGTGTGTCAATACAATATTTGTAATGACAAAAATATTCCGCGATAGCTCAACGGTGGAGCACTCGGCTGTTAACCGATAGGTTGGAGGTTCGAATCCTCTTCGCGGAGCCAATTTTGTGGCTGGATAGCTCAGTCGGTAGAGCAGAGGACTGAAAATCCTCGTGTCCCTGGTTCGATTCCTGGTCTAGCCACCAGTTTTATTTTTAATAGTATATGGCGCCATGGCCAAGTGGTAAGGCAGAGGCCTGCAAAGCCTTTATCCCCGGTTCAAATCCGGGTGGCGCCTCCAAAACAAAACCTTTTACAGATGTAAAAGGTTTTGTTTTTTTGTGCTTTAAAGTGAAACAGTCTAGTTTTTGTACTGCTTAGGTATTTAACTTTTTATATTCACTTGGAGATATACCGAAGAATTTTTTAAAGCATCTATAAAAATTAGAATAATCTTTGAATCCACAAGAAGAAGATATCTTTGAGGGGTTTTTCCCTTGGCGTAACAAGCTACTTGCTAAAATCAATCTTTTTTGAGTTACATAATTATTAATAGTGAATCCAGTAAACTCTTTGAATTTGTGCATTAAATAATATCTATTTATAAAGAATTCTTTTGCAATCATATCTATAGATAAATCTAATATAATATTATCATTGATGAATTTAAGTATATTTGATATATTCTCATCTTGAGTCATATAAGTATCTGCAGGTTCAGGGGAAGATTCTAGAGTAAGTCTATTAAGCTGTACTATGAGTTTTATAAAAAGAGCATCTAGTAATTGTTCATTTCCAAATAGATCACCACTCTTCTCTTTATGCATTTCGTATAGAATATTTTGAATAATAGATGTTTTAGTACCTAGTCTCAAGAGATTCAGTTTAGTATTATCATGAGATGTGAAACAGTTACTTAAATTACATTTGTCAGAGCTTATATTTGAAAGGTAATCGGAATTTATCCAGAAAATAAATCTTTCGTAGGGTGTGGAGGAGTGTATAATAGGTTTATGTATCTCGTTATTAGATATAAAAAGAATATCCCAAGGTTGCATTTTATAAGCTTTACCCTCAATTAGATATGTTACATCTCCAGAAATCATAATCACAACTTTAAGGAAATCATGAAAATGGTATTCAAAAGAATCTCTCTTCTTATCTTTTAAATAAAACATTTTAAAATTCTCATTTAAGAAACCTCTTTTTTCCCCGTTTATGTCCATAGTTAATCTCCTTTTTCATAATAAAAATATAATATAGCACTATTTACAATATTTCAAGCATTTAATGAGAATTAAGTTGTAAAAAGAAATAATAAAATAATTATATAATATTAGAATTTGGAGGAAATTATGATTAGAGGCATAGTAATTCCAATAATAACACCATTCAAAGATAATAGTATAAATTTTAAAGACTATAGAAAGTTGATAGATAATTATATAAATATTGGGGTAACAGCTATAATTCCTATGGGAACAACAGGGGAATCTCATGCTCTTAGAAAAGAGGAAATATATGAGATAGTAGAGAAAACAATAGAATATGTTTATGGGAGAATAGATATCTTTTTTGGAGTAAGTGGTAATACTACTATTAAAGTTATAGAAGAGATTAAGAATATGAATAAATATAAGTTTAAAGGATTCTTAATAACTTGCCCATATTATATAAAGCCAAATCAGTTAGGAATACAAGAATATTATAAAGAGATTGCAGAAAATACTGAAAAGGATATAATTATATATAACATCCCTCATAGAACGGGTACCAATATTGAAAATAATACTATATTAGAGTTAAGCAAAATACCTAATATAGTAGGTTTAAAAGATTGTTGTGGCAATATATTAAATTCATTAGAATTATTGAGAAATAAGCCTAAGGGTTTTTCTATATTAACTGGAGAGGATAAATTATTATTTCAATTTTTAGTATCAGGGTATGATGGAGGAATTTTGGCATCATCGCATGTAATGACTGAAGAATTTATAAAAATGTATAAATGCATTGATGCAAATAAGCATAAAGAAGCAGCTGATATTTGGAATAAATTATATAGTGTTTGTGATATGCTATTTAAAGAACCTAATCCAGCACCTTTAAAATATAAATTATATATAGATGGTATGATAGAAAGTTATGAAACTAGGAAACCTATAATAGAAGTTTCAGAAAACTTAAAAAATGAGATTTAAAACTTAGATATAAATTTATTAAGTAGATGAATATAATAATATAGAACAGTTTAGGAGGCTAAGTAATGGAGAAGAGAGTGAAAGTAGGCATATTGGGAGCTACAGGATTTGTTGGTCAAAGATTGGCAGTATTATTAGAGAATCATCCATTCTTTGAAGTAGAGGTTATTGCTGCAAGTCCTTCATCTAAAGGAAAGAAATATGACGAAAGTATTGAAGGTAGATGGAAATTAAATGAGGATATTCCGGAGTATATTAAGAATATGACATTGGAGAGTGTTCAAGATATAGACAAAATAAGTAAGAAGGTCGAATTAGTATTTTGTGCCTTAAAGTTAAGTGGAGATGAAATAAGAAAAATTGAAGAAGAATATGCAAAACAGGATGTAGTTGTTGTATCAAACAACTCAGCTCATAGAGGTACAGAAGATGTGCCAGTTCTGATTCCAGAATTAAACAATAAACATCTAGAGATTATTGAAGCACAGAAAAAGCGCCTTGGAAGTAAAAAAGGATTTATTGTAGCAAAACCTAATTGCTCGTTACAAAGTTATTTACCAGCTGTTTATGCATTAAGAGATTTTGAGCCTGAATTAATAAGTTTGACAACGTATCAAGCTGTATCAGGTAGTGGAAAAAGATTAGAAGAATATACGTCTATACATGATAATATTATACCTTATATAGGCGGAGAAGAAGAAAAAACAGAAAATGAGTCATTAAAAATACTTGGAGCAGTTGTAGGAGAAAAAATTCAAAATGCACAAGAACCAATTATATCATCTCAATGTGTGAGAGTTCCTGTTTCAGAAGGACACTTAGCTGCTGTATCAATAAAATTTAAGAAAAAGCCTTCAAAAGAGGAGATAATTGAAAAATGGAATACCTTTAATATAGATGATGATATAAAGGGATTACCAATGTCTCCAGAAAAACTTCTTGTTTATAAAACAGAAGAGGATAGACCACAGACAGCATTAGATAGAGACGAAGGAAAAGGAATGTCAATAACAATAGGTAGATTAAGAGAAGATAATATATTTGATTATAAGTTTGTATGTCTTTCACACAATACTTTAAGAGGCGCTGCAGGTGGAGCTATGCTTACAGCAGAACTATTGAAAGTAAGAGGGTTAGTATAATTACTCATAGCTCTATTGAACTGTTACGGAATGATGAATTAATCATTCTGTAACAGTTATTTTTATTTTGGAAGAATTAAGGTTGTACTTTAATGTAATATTTTCTTAATTAATATATAACAAATTAAATCAAGAATAGGTATAAAATCACAATGGATAATCAAGGGTAATAAATATAATTTGGAGAAAGGGTGATTAATAAATGAAAGGTAAACATTATTTGATTATAGCATTGACAAT
>CALNYT010000003.1:40000-45281 GCA_942490885.1 uncultured Clostridiaceae bacterium
TGGTAGAGGAGCTTCCTATATGGGCTGAAGTCGTACCGTAAGGAGCGGTGGACTGTATAGGAGTGAGAATGTTGGCATAAGTAGCGAGATGTAGGTGAGAATCCTACAGGCCGAATATCTAAGGTTTCCTGGGGAAGGCTCGTCCTCCCAGGGTTAGTCGGGACCTAAGCCGAGGCCGAAAGGCGTAGGCGATGGACAACAGGTTGATATTCCTGTACCACCAAACTCCGTTTGACGACGGGGTGACGCAGGAGGATAGGATGAGCGCACGACTGAAAGAGTGCGTCTAAGCGTTTAGGCTGATCAGATAGGCAAATCCGTCTGATCTTAAGGCTGAGGCGTGATGGGGAGCCATTTATGGTGAAGCATCCGATTCCACGCTGCCAAGAAAAGCCTCTAAGGAGGAGTTTGGTGCCCGTACCGCAAACCGACACAGGTAGATGAGGAGAGAATCCTAAGGCCGGCGGAAGAATTACTGTTAAGGAACTCGGCAAATTGACCCCGTAACTTCGGGAGAAGGGGTGCCTACGAGAGTAGGCCGCAGTGAATAGGCTCAAACAACTGTTTACCAAAAACACAGGTCTCTGCTAAATCGTAAGATGATGTATAGGGGCTGACGCCTGCCCGGTGCTGGAAGGTTAAGGGGATCACTTAGCGCAAGCGAAGGTGTGAACTTAAGCCCCAGTAAACGGCGGCCGTAACTATAACGGTCCTAAGGTAGCGAAATTCCTTGTCGGGTAAGTTCCGACCCGCACGAATGGCGTAATGATTTGAGCACTGTCTCAACAGTAAATCCGGTGAAATTGTAGTACCAGTGAAGATGCTGGTTACCCGCGGTTGGACGGAAAGACCCCGTAGAGCTTTACTGTAGCTTAGCATTGAATTTCGGTATTGTCTGTACAGGATAGGTGGGAGACTAGGAAACTGGGGCGTTAGCTTCAGGGGAGTCGTCCTTGGGATACCACCCTGGCAGTACTGGAATTCTAACGAGTGGCCATGAATCTGGTCATCGGACATTGCTAGGTGGGCAGTTTGACTGGGGCGGTCGCCTCCTAAAAAGTAACGGAGGCGCTCAAAGGTTCCCTCAGCGCGGTCGGAAATCGCGCGAAGAGTGCAAAGGCAGAAGGGAGCCTGACTGCGACACCTACAAGTGGAGCAGGGACGAAAGTCGGACTTAGTGATCCGGTGGTACCTCGTGGGAGGGCCATCGCTCAACGGATAAAAGCTACCTCGGGGATAACAGGCTTATCTCCCCCAAGAGTCCACATCGACGGGGAGGTTTGGCACCTCGATGTCGGCTCGTCGCATCCTGGGGCTGTAGCTGGTCCCAAGGGTTGGGCTGTTCGCCCATTAAAGCGGCACGCGAGCTGGGTTCAGAACGTCGTGAGACAGTTCGGTCCCTATCCGCCGCGGGCGTAGGAAATTTGAGAGGAGCTGTCCTTAGTACGAGAGGACCGGGATGGACTGACCTCTGGTGTACCAGTTGTCGCGTCAGCGGCACAGCTGGGTAGCTATGTCGGGAAGGGATAAACGCTGAAGGCATCTAAGCGTGAAGCCCACCTCAAGATAAGATTTCCCTGCCTAGTGCAATAAGATCCCTCGAAGAACACGAGGTTGATAGGCTGGAGGTGTAAGTGTGGTAACACATGTAGCTGACCAGTACTAATAGATCGAAGACTTAATCTTACTTACTTTGTGCAATTTTGAAGGAACATTCCTTCTAATCTGGTAACTATGGCATAGAGGCTACACACCTTCCCATTCCGAACAGGATTGTTAAGCTCTATAGCGCTGATGGTACTGCACTGGAGACGGTGTGGGAGAGTAAGACGTTGCCAGGTAATGTGATTCACTAGCTCAGTCGGTAGAGCACATGACTTTTAATCATGGTGTCCAGGGTTCGATTCCCTGGTGAGTCACCAAAAACACTTACTAATTTTTAGTAAGTGTTTTTTTGTTGCATATAAATAATTTACTAGACGACTTATTAAAAGGTGTTTTGGATTTATTAGGTGTTTTTGCTCTAATAACTAAAATATTTGCTACATTAGGGTACGGAGCTATATTTGATCTTAAAAAGTATATGGGGACAGTAATATTAGCATTGATGAATCTCTTTATATTTACGTATCACGGTATGTTAACTGTCATAGGAAGAATAAATTCTTTTAAATTTATGAGAAAATTCAAGAAGGTAATTACTGTTGCATTAGAGACAGTTCAAGAGGATTTAGGGGTTTCTAAAGGGATTTTATCATTCACAATACCATTAGGAGCAACAATAAATATGGATGGTATAGCAGGAGTTCCTGGAGTTGGATTAATAATGTTGTCAATGGTCTTAACCCAAATAGGAGTACCAGTAGAAGGGATTGTACTTATAATAGGTATTGATAGAATACTTGATATGTGTAGGACTGCAATTAATGTTACAGGTGATGCTGTATGTACAATTATTATAGCTAAAGCTGAAGGTGAATTTTATAGTGAAATATTTGAACGTGAGGTCGATAAGTTAAGTCAAACAATTTAAATACTAAAGTATTATATTGATTAATAAAGTAACCATGCAGCTAATAATATGTTGTGTGGTTTTTTTATTTTTAAGGGAATTCAAATTCTAAGTTGAATATATTCTTATATTAAGATCAACATTTTATTAAAACATAACCATTATATTTGAAATTATAATATTAGTGAAAACAAGAAATGTTCGCAAAAAATAAATCTAAAACGAAGAAATAGATGTATAATTTGTTATAAATTTGAAATTAATGATTATATTGAGTATAATCAAATAGATAGAAATAATAATACTAATTTTATTGTAATGAGTAGGAGGTCGTTGTGGTTAAACTTCGTTACCCAATAATAGAAGATGCAAAAACAAAATAGTATGAGTGAACAAGAAAAGATGGAATTTTGAAGATTAAAAGGAGATCTAAAAATGCATAATCATTGTAGAAATTGTGGACAACATCGGCCTGATAAAAGCATATCAGAAGATGGCCAATATATGATATGTCCGATATAAAATCAATTGAAGAAGCAAGTGAACTTGCTGATAAATGGATTAGTAAAAGCGTATATCAAGAATATTTTAATCATAAAAATAAGGAGATTTAAATGGAGCTAGAAAATATAGTATTAAAAAATTGGGGATTGGAGAAGGCAAAAATAGTTAATGAGTATAATGTAAAAGGGAAAATAGTTAATGAGATAAAACGCTAACTAGAAATAATGGTTTTGAAGAATTTAGGAGGATGATATGAAAAAGGTAATTAGATTCATATTTACTAGTTTCACATTTTATTTTATGATATTTAGTATTTACTTGATTTATAATCAAATTACAGGTGGGGATTCAAAAAATATATTGTTAATAGGTTTTAATGGTATATTAGAAGGATTATATGATATTGAAGGCTTTCGTGAACTTATAAACTCAGGACCAATGATAAAAACCAGAACAGTGATAGGTGAAACGTCTATATATTTATATATTGCGCATTTTATAACTTTCATAATATATGGTGTAATGTTTGACTTGTTTAAAATGTTATTTAAAAAATCACGTAACAAATCTAAATAAAAGTATTGATTTATTCTGTAATATTGTTACACAAACACCACAGAATATCATATTATTTATTCGCCAATCTTAGTGCGGAATCTATTTGATTTATTAAACAAATAGATAATAATATTTAAGTAATGGTTGCGGGTTAATGCACAAAGATTTTTCACAATTACCTGTGCATTCGGTCAAGGGGGTTCCCATTGATAGCACACAAGTTATAGATTTGTTATGGGCTAACTTTCATTCTCGTATGCAGAATCGATTCTATATTTGAAAACTCCATATGAAAATTCTTAATTAATCAATAACTCCATATAACTTTACCTGGTATATCATTATAAGAATTATGGAGAAAATAATAGCTATTAGAACTATAATAACTATAATTTATCATAAAGTTTGTTTTATTTTGAAGGCGATAATAGCTTTATGATAAGATATTAATTGTCGCTGCAACAGAGCGATGTTAATCACGGAAAAACGCTTCAAAAAAAGTGTTGACATGAAAATTGTCAAGTGATACAATAAGGAAGTCGCTTAAAGCGGCAAACAAGATGTTCATTGAAAATTAAACAGAGTAAAGGAAATTTGTATTATTTGTATAATGCAAGCCTTAAATTCCATGAGATATAAAAGAAACACACAGGTAGAAGAAATATAATTTCTTCAAAAGCAAGCAAGTACTAGCTTGGGAAAAAAACTTTTCAAACTGAGAGTTTGATCCTGGCTCAGGACGAACGCTGGCGGCGTGCCTAACACATGCAAGTCGAGCGATGATGTTTCCTTCGGGAAACTGATTAGCGGCGGACGGGTGAGTAACACGTGAGCAACCTGCCTCAAAGAGGGGGATAGCCTCCCGAAAGGGAGATTAATACCGCATAATATCAGAGTTTCGCATGATTTTCTGATTAAAGGAGTAATCCGCTTTGAGATGGGCTCGCGGCGCATTAGCTAGTTGGTGAGGTAACGGCTCACCAAGGCAACGATGCGTAGCCGACCTGAGAGGGTGATCGGCCACATTGGGACTGAGACACGGCCCAGACTCCTACGGGAGGCAGCAGTGGGGAATATTGCGCAATGGACGAAAGTCTGACGCAGCAACGCCGCGTGGGTGATGAAGGTCTTCGGATTGTAAAGCCCTGTCTTCGAGGACGATAATGACGGTACTCGAGGAGGAAGCCACGGCTAACTACGTGCCAGCAGCCGCGGTAATACGTAGGTGGCAAGCGTTGTCCGGATTTACTGGGCGTAAAGAGTGTGTAGGCGGATAATTAAGTCAGGTGTGAAATCCCGGGGCTCAACCCCGGAGGTGCATTTGATACTGGTTATCTAGAGTGCAGGAGAGGAGAGTGGAATTCCTAGTGTAGCGGTGAAATGCGTAGAGATTAGGAAGAACACCAGTGGCGAAGGCGACTCTCTGGACTGTAACTGACGCTGAGACACGAAAGCGTGGGGAGCAAACAGGATTAGATACCCTGGTAGTCCACGCCGTAAACGATGAATACTAGGTGTCGGGGGTCGAACCTCGGTGCCGCAGCTAACGCATTAAGTATTCCGCCTGGGGAGTACGGTCGCAAGACTAAAACTCAAAGGAATTGACGGGGGCCCGCACAAGTAGCGGAGCATGTGGTTTAATTCGAAGCAACGCGAAGAACCTTACCTAGGCTTGACATCCCAAGAATCCCGCGGAAACGTGGGAGT
>CALNYT010000005.1:0-2581 GCA_942490885.1 uncultured Clostridiaceae bacterium
TCGCCGTCAGACCTATCGTGCCCGCGCCAACCGTCGTCACCGCATTGCCGCCGCCCGCATTGTCGACCGTCAGCGTGCCGCCGGACACGATACTGATAGACCCCGCCGTCGCCTGCGCTGCCTTCAATACCGTGATCGCGTTCGTCTCGACAATATCAATATTGCCACTCGTCGCGTTATCAACATCAAGCACGCCAACCGTCGTCTCGATCGACCCATTCGCCCCGAGACCCGCCGCCGCGCCGACACCCGTCACCGCATTGATCACCACCGTGCCACTGTCGGCAACGATATCCACATCCGTATCACCGCCATCAACAACGTCACCGCCCGTCGTGTCGATCTGCACCGCCGTGCCCGTGCTATTCGTCGTCTGCAAGCCGCCTAACTGGATCGTCCCCGTCGCATCAAGATCGATCGTGCCGCTGCCCGCATTGATCAGCGTGCCATCAACCATCGTCAGCACACCCGTCGTGCCGCCACTCGCCGTCACTTGAACCGCGCCACTCGTGCTCGTGATGTCGCCGTCGGCTTCAAACACGACATCATCACCGGCCGTTAACGTGATCGAACCCGTCGCACTCGCAATACCATCGTTAACCAGGACATCCGAGCCCGCGCCATTCGCCGTCAGACCTATCGTGCCCGCGCCAACCGTCGTCACCGCATTGCCGCCGCCCGCATTGTCGACCGTCAGCGTGCCGCCGGACACGATACTGATAGACCCCGCCGTCGCCTGCGCTGCCTTCAATACCGTGATCGCGTTCGTCTCGACAATATCAATATTGCCACTCGTCGCGTTATCAACATCAAGCACGCCAACCGTCGTCTCGATCGACCCATTCGCCCCGAGACCCGCCGCCGCGCCGACACCCGTCACCGCATTGATCACCACCGTGCCACTGTCGGCAACGATATCCACATCCGTATCACCGCCATCAACAACGTCACCGCCCGTCGTGTCGATCTGCACCGCCGTGCCCGTGCTATTCGTCGTCTGCAAGCCGCCTAACTGGATCGTCCCCGTCGCATCAAGATCGATCGTGCCGCTGCCCGCATTGATCAGCGTGCCATCAACCATCGTCAGCACACCCGTCGTGCCGCCACTCGCCGTCACTTGAACCGCGCCACTCGTGCTCGTGATGTCGCCGTCGGCTTCAAACACGACATCATCACCGGCCGTTAACGTGATCGAACCCGTCGCACTCGCAATACCATCGTTAACCAGGACATCCGAGCCCGCGCCATTCGCCGTCAGACCTATCGTGCCCGCGCCAACCGTCGTCACCGCATTGCCGCCGCCCGCATTGTCGACCGTCAGCGTGCCGCCGGACACGATACTGATAGACCCCGCCGTCGCCTGCGCTGCCTTCAATACCGTGATCGCGTTCGTCTCGACAATATCAATATTGCCACTCGTCGCGTTATCAACATCAAGCACGCCAACCGTCGTCTCGATCGACCCATTCGCCCCGAGACCCGCCGCCGCGCCGACACCCGTCACCGCATTGATCACCACCGTGCCACTGTCGGCAACGATATCCACATCCGTATCACCGCCATCAACAACGTCACCGCCCGTCGTGTCGATCTGCACCGCCGTGCCCGTGCTATTCGTCGTCTGCAAGCCGCCTAACTGGATCGTCCCCGTCGCATCAAGATCGATCGTGCCGCTGCCCGCATTGATCAGCGTGCCATCAACCATCGTCAGCACACCCGTCGTGCCGCCACTCGCCGTCACTTGAACCGCGCCACTCGTGCTCGTGATGTCGCCGTCGGCTTCAAACACGACATCATCACCGGCCGTTAACGTGATCGAACCCGTCGCACTCGCAATACCATCGTTAACCAGGACATCCGAGCCCGCGCCATTCGCCGTCAGACCTATCGTGCCCGCGCCAACCGTCGTCACCGCATTGCCGCCGCCCGCATTGTCGACCGTCAGCGTGCCGCCGGACACGATACTGATAGACCCCGCCGTCGCCTGCGCTGCCTTCAATACCGTGATCGCGTTCGTCTCGACAATATCAATATTGCCACTCGTCGCGTTATCAACATCAAGCACGCCAACCGTCGTCTCGATCGACCCATTCGCCCCGAGACCCGCCGCCGCGCCGACACCCGTCACCGCATTGATCACCACCGTGCCACTGTCGGCAACGATATCCACATCCGTATCACCGCCATCAACAACGTCACCGCCCGTCGTGTCGATCTGCACCGCCGTGCCCGTGCTATTCGTCGTCTGCAAGCCGCCTAACTGGATCGTCCCCGTCGCATCAAGATCGATCGTGCCGCTGCCCGCATTGATCAGCGTGCCATCAACCATCGTCAGCACACCCGTCGTGCCGCCACTCGCCGTCACTTGAACCGCGCCACTCGTGCTCGTGATGTCGCCGTCGGCTTCAAACACGACATCATCACCGGCCGTTAACGTGATCGAACCCGTCGCACTCGCAATACCATCGTTAACCAGGACATCCGAGCCCGCGCCATTCGCCGTCAGACCTATCGTGCCCGCGCCAACCGTCGTCACCGCATTGCCGCCGCCCGCATTGTCGACCGTCAGCGTGCCGCCGGA
>CALNYT010000006.1:0-1548 GCA_942490885.1 uncultured Clostridiaceae bacterium
TTGTCGCATATTCGACATGGAAGTCAACATGGGCCCTCGCAAGACCTGTGCGGTGGTTTTTCGGCGGGCACAGGCCAAGGTGCCCAGTGGGTTCCGGCTGCTGTTCAGGGGGGTGGAGGTGTCTGTGCAGAACGAGTATACGTATCTGGGGGTGCGGGTGCATGCCACCAAGGGGCTGGCGGGGGCTTCTGATGCCCTGGCAGCGTCAGGGTGCAAGGCTATGCACGCCCTCCTCACCCAGTGTCGGCGTGCCAACCTGACCCAGCTTGACATCAAGACGCGGATGTTTGATGTGCTGGTTGAGCCTGTGTTGTCCTATGCCTCACACATCTGGGGCCCGCAGCACTTTCACAAGCGCTTGGCTGCTAGCCCGCTAGGCACTGATCTGAAGGCTGAGAAGGTGCATTCCTCTTATCTGCGCATCCTGTGTGGGGCTGGCAAGAGCACTTCCCTGGACGTTCTGTACAGGGATATGCACCGGCTGCCTGTCATGTTTCACTGGGTGGTCTTGGCTGTGCGGTGGTGGAACCGCATGGGGGCAGCCCGTGTTGACGCGCTGGGTACCTTGGCATGTTGCGCGTGGGTGGAGGACGTGAAGCTAGCTTGCGGTGGTTACACAGACTGTTGGGCATTCCGTGTCCTGACTGCTCTCAGCCGGCTGGGTCTCTTGCAAGCTGACTGGCGTCAGCAACCCCTCTCGTGGGTGCAGGAGCTTCGCTGGCAGGAGGTGGAAGTGCAGCGGGCCTTGGCCAGGCTGCTGCTGGCCCGCTGGCAGGGTTCTGCACACCCCAACCCCCGCGTTGCCCCCTCTAGGCGTGTTGCTTTGTGCACGCACATGGCTTGGGTTTTGCCTCTTGATCCTGCACGGGAGGACCTCAGCCGGGCCACCGCCCCGCCCCACACCAAAGTTCTTGGCTCCTTTGCTGTGCTGCGCAACTATTCTCAGCTGCGCGCTGGCTGCGCGCACCTTGAAGTGGAACAGGGCCGTCAGGGGCGGCGTGTGGAGCGCCACCTCCGCCTCTGCCAGCTCTGCTCCGGGCCTAACGCTGACCCTGCCGTCAGGCAGGCGGTGTTAGCACGGACTGGGACTAGTGACAATGTTGAGGACCTGAAGCACTTTGTTTTGGAATGCCCTGTGTACGATGCACTGCGGGCGCGATGCCCGGCCCTGCCGGCATCCCTGTACGCCCACCTGGACGCCCCTGATTGTATGACCCAGGTCTTTGGCCATGCAGACCAATCTTGTCTATCCCGCACCCTGTTCAAGATGAAGGCCCATCGGGCCCAGCTCCTGCAACTGCCATACCCTTACTAGCCCGGTTGGATTTGTGATCCTGAGCTGCTTGCCCCCCCAACTTTCTGCATAGATTGGGTTACACCGTTGCATCTATTGCCGCTTTTGGCAGGGCAACCTGCATCAGAGCTTTCTTATTGGCACAACTTGGAGGTGGCTATGCCACTGGGGGCCACTTTTGAACGCTCTACTGTTGCTCTCCCTCGATAGGCTATGCCACTGAGGTCGTGGCGGACAAGTCTATTTGTAACTTA
>CALNYT010000007.1:0-1847 GCA_942490885.1 uncultured Clostridiaceae bacterium
ACTTAAAAACCAAGTGCTTTTGCACTTGGTTTTTTGATTTAAACGAATGAATACTTACTAAGTGATTATGTATAACAATATTTTCATAGATGTCTAGTTAAAGGTAAGATTGCATATAAATAATACTTTAACACAATAAAGTAAATGCAAGAATGGCAAAATGAACTTGCAAAAGATGTGGCGATAGTGTAAACTATATCTTGAGAGTGCACAGAATAAAAAGGTTTCAAATGCATCTGTAAAGAATTTTGCAAATTGATGATTTGTATCTCTCGTTTTTTAGAAAATAATTATTTTGGTAAAAAAACAAATGTAGTTATCCTGCTAAATGTTATTTTAAAACTAAAGTGGTTAATTGAGTAGATACTAATTTAAATGGGTATAACAATGATTAATTAATTTATCAAGATTAAAATTATAAAACATAAAGGGGGGCAATCAATGAAAAAAAATAATTTAACATTAAAAATTTTATTGGCTATGATTTTAGGGTTGGTATTAGGTGGTATTCTATATAAGTTTAATCAGACAAGCTTTGTAGAAAATATTCTTATTAACGGTGTGTTGGATTTATTAGGTGGAATTTTTATAAATTCAATTAAAATGATGGTAGTTCCACTAGTATTTGTTTCATTAGTTTGTGGATCATCAGCCATAGGAGATATAAAGAAATTAGGGAGAGTAGGAGGAAAAACATTACTTTTCTATATAACAACCACAGCAATAGCTATAAGTATCGCTTTCGGATTAGCATCAATTACTAATCCAGGTAAAGGATTAATAATTGAGAATTTAGCTAAAGCAGAATATAAAGTAGGTACTGCAGATTCATTTCTAACTATACTTAAAAATATAATTCCAACTAATCCAATCAGATCACTAGCTGAAGGAAATATGCTTCAGATTATAATATTTGCAATATTAGTTGGAATAGGAATAAGTTTATTAGGAAGTAAAGTTGAAAAGGTTAAAATCGTATTTGAAGAATTGAATGTTCTTGTTTTAAAGCTTGTAGAGATAGTAATGTTATTCGCACCAATAGGCGTTTTTGCTCTTATAACTAAAACATTTGCATCATTAGGTTATGGGGCTATGTTCAATCTTGGAAAATATATGTTGACAGTAATATTAGCGTTGATAATTCATTTTACAATCACGTATCTAGGTATGTTGACAGTCTTAGGAAGAATTAATCCTTTTAAATTTATGAAAAAATTCATGAAAGTAATTACTGTGGCATTTTCTACAGCAAGTAGTAACGCAACGATACCAGTTACATTAGAAACTGTTCAAGATGACTTAGGGGTTTCTAAATCAATTTCATCTTTCACAATACCATTAGGAGCAACAATAAATATGGATGGTACAGCAATAATGCAAGGAGTTGCAACGGTATTTATAGCACAGATATATAATATTCCATTAGATTTAGGCGATTTTATTACAGTTGTTATCACGGCTACTTTGGCATCAATAGGTACAGCTGGTGTCCCAGGAGTGGGATTAATTATGTTATCAATGGTTTTAACTCAGATAGGAGTGCCAGTAGAGGGAATTGCACTTATAATAGGTATAGATAGAATACTTGATATGTGTAGGACGGCTATCAATGTTACAGGAGATGCTGTATGTACAATTATTATTGCTAAAACAGAAGGGGAATTTGATAGTGAGATATTCGAACGTGAATATCATAAATTAAGTGAAACTGCTTAAAAATTAGAACAGTGATACTAATTAATTAAATAAGTGAATAAAGTAACCACGCAACGATGAAAAACATATGCGTGGTTTTTATTATCTATGAAATCAAAAAATACAATAACTATATAAAAGGTATTTATAAA
>CALNYT010000009.1:0-2360 GCA_942490885.1 uncultured Clostridiaceae bacterium
TTAGATAAGAAAATGGAAGGCTTAGATCACTCTGCATCATTAGAACCAGATGAATTCAAACAACTTGTGCAAAATATTAGAGAATCAAACATTGCAATTGGAAAACCAGAAAAAAAAATGACTAGGGGAGAAGTACTGCAAAGAGAAGTTTTGGGGAAAAGTCTTGTATGCTCTAGAATAATTAATTTTGGAGAAGAGTTTTCTGAAGACAACATTGAAGTAAAAGGCCCTGCAAAGGGATTATCGCCTCAGCATTATTATGAAATTTTAAATAAAAAATCTAAAAGAAAAATAGAAAAAGGAGACTATATTCTAGATTCTGATCTGAATTGATTTTAGGAATGAAAGTAAGGAAACATGATCTAAATGACATGCTAAAATTTAACCCCCATGTACTTGAATTTCATTTTTCAGATAGCGATCTTAATTTAGAATTAGATGGAAGATATTCTCAAAAATTAATTGTTCACTGTTATGAATACTTTGAAAGGAAATTATTAGACATAGTAAGTTTTGGAGAGACCAATCAGATTCACTCACAAGAAAAAACCATTGAATTGATTCAAAAAGCAATTGATAAAACAAAAGTGATTAATGAACAGTTTAATGGAACACCTACAGTAATTGTCCATCCAGGTGGATATTCATTAAACGAGTTGCCTTTATCAGATATTCAAAGAATGAAAGATAGTGTGGTAGATGCAATAGAGCAACTTGATTTTAAAGGCGTGAATTTTCTTTTGGAAAATATGCCTCCTTATGCGTGGTTTTTTGGTGGTAGATGGCATAGTAATTGTTTTCTTTCTTCATCAGAGATGGTCAAATATTGTATGGAGACAAATTTGAAAGTATGTTATGATTTATGTCATTCATACCTATATTGTAATAAAAACAATATTTCAGTGAAAAATGAATTGGAAAAAATAGAGACATTTGTTGATCATTTTCATTTATCTGATGCAGAAGATGTGGATGGGGGAAGGATTGCAATTTGGTGAGGGAGATTTGCCTTTTGATCAAGTTATTCCAATTTTGAATAAATACCCCAACAAAAGTTTTGCAATCGAGGTATGGAAAGGCCATGATCAAGGTGGAAAAGGATTCGGAGAATTTTTTAGATAAGATAAAGAAAGCAGGTTTAGAAGTAAAATGACAAATGCATTAATTTTCGGACTCACTGGTCAAGATGGAGCCTATCTAAGTCAATTCCTGCTTAAAAAAGGATACAATGTTTATGGGACTTTTAGACGAACTAGTCACAAATGTTTTTGAAAGATTAGATGAGATGAATACATTTGATGATGTAAATAGAATAAAAGCAGACTTATCAGATTCAACCTCAATTCAATCTGCAATTAAACAATCCCAGCCAGATGAAATTTACAATTTAGCGGCACAATCATTTGTTGGGCTTCATTTGAGCAACCAATTTTGACTGCGGATATTTCAGGTTTGGGAACATTAAGAGTCTTAGATTCAGTGAAGGAAAATGCACCAAGTAAATTCTATCAGGCATCATCAAGTGAAATGTTTGGGAGATTGTCCCGGAGCACATGATGAAAATACTCCATTTAGACCACGAAGCCCTTATGGAGTTGCAAAAGTATTCGCACATCATATGACAAATCACTATAAAGATTCTCGCATGCGTTTTTTCTCTTTTCTAACCTGTCCAGACTTTATGCCACCTTTTCTAGCATTTTCTCTAACTTCTTTCGGGGTTCTCTTACTATATAGTTACCTTTAGTTGACCAGTTATCCATTTTGTTACTGTTGTAATCACTTCTATAGTGAGAGTTAACATAAGTACCGTTACTTCTAGTGTAACCATTTACATATGTATCAGCTCTTGCATATAATGCTAAACCTAATAGAACCATAACTACTAACATAATATATTTACCTATTCCTCTTTTTCTCATTTATCTATCCTTTATAATATTATACTTTCTATAATCTTCATTATACCACCATAAACTAAAATAAACAAGACTGCAATTTCCTGTATATGCAAATGCAAAGTTTCTAAGCTTTATCATTTCTACTTATCCTTTAATATATCTAATGCAACTTTGTTTTCTTCTATTACCTTTTGAGATAATGCTCTACATAACATACTTAAGTTCTTACGATCGCTTTTCAATATTTCTATCTCAGCCTGTAACTCTATAATAACCTTGCGTAAGCCTTTTATATCTTCTTCTAGCTTATCTATACGTTCCGCACCTAACTTACAAGGTAAATTAACTAAGTCCTTTGCTGTAATCTGGAAGTTCTCTAAATACTCAACTCTATCTTCTAATGTTCTTTTATCCATTACTATTATACAATCTTTTTTATCTTTTACAGTTGGTTCTGCA
>CALNYT010000010.1:0-4642 GCA_942490885.1 uncultured Clostridiaceae bacterium
AAAAAACTGAAATAAAATTGTTAAATTTTTTAATTGTTAATTGTTTACAAATATAGGGGCTATATGGGCTAAAATTTTGGCCAAAATACGTGTTAAAAAAAAATAACATAAAAAGTAAAATTTTTAAAAAATAAATATTCTGGGGGCTGGGTGACCCTGGGAAAGAAATACTGCCTAGTTGCATATTCCCAGAACATTGTTCACATTTAAAGCCAAATTATTAAGAAATCGGATTGCTAATAGCCAAGTTATTGAGGCCCCTAAGGGCCCCTGGCTTGCTTTAACCACTGTTTGTAACACATTCCTTGACTTTAATAACTTGTGCTACTGTCAACAATTCTAAAACTAAAGAATAAGCTATTACATACAAATTCTACAGCGCAGTCTAGATTTGAGAAGACTTTGGCTAAGCGCAGGAAAAAATCATAAGACTCTGCTTAAGAGCAGAAAAAAATCATTTAGGCTAAACCAGTGCTTTTGCACATAAATTCCACAGCGCAGTCTAGATTTGAGAAGACTCTCTAAGCGCAGAAAAAAAATCTAAGACTCTGGCTAAGCGCAAAAAAATCATTTAGACTAAACCAAACAACTACTTAAATATGTGAATGCCCATTAAGGAGCTTATATCAAGCACCGGCCGTTATAAATAATACTACCGTTTAGTCGCAAGTGCAAAATTGAAATCAAAAAATAAAATCATAAAATAATTATGAGGGGCAGAAGTTTTAACGTTTTTTAGCCCTAATGAAAAGTTGTCAAGTTTATAGTATGAATTAAGCAGTTTAGCACCCTGTCGCTGTCCGAAGTCAGAATTGCAGGTGCAAGTTTGATTAAACTCCGCTTGTTGATCCGAAAGAAGGGTTGACAGAAAATTTCGTTCACTATATATATAGCATTATCAATATTTAAAAGCGACCGATTTTAGATATTTTTGCTATAGGAGTAAACGAAATAATATATATATATATATATATATATATATATATATATATATATATATATATATATATATATATATATATATATATATATATATATATATATATATATATATATATATATATATATATATATATATATATATATATATATATATATATATATATATATATATATATATATATATATATATCCTTATTTTATACTAAGTTGAAATTGCTATTTGATGTGTGATATAATGCAGGTTTAAATGTTCCAATGAAGAAGAAAGATATATGGTTGAATGTGCTTTGATTTCAGCTATCTCAAAACAGCTAGTATCGTTTTGAACTGGCACTCTGCAAAAGCCATCCTTCAATTGTTTAATTAGGCCTACCAACTATAACGAGTTTTAGATTTTAGATTTTTTGCACGTTTTTACATTGTATATGGGTGATTTTTGGGCAACTCCCCCCCTCCTCCCAAGATGGATCTACCCCCCCCCCCCCCAAGATTACATCTGCCATGCCACTGGACAGTCTACTATGCTCTGGCAGTCTGTTAAGTTGTATAGTTTTACAGTTTTACTGGTAATACATTCAACTTTCATACGGTGGTTATATCATTCTTTAAAATTGTTGATAAACCAATAAAACAGAGACCCTATGTATAAAGGTATGGCGAATAAAATAAAATAATATATGTAAATAATATTATAATATTATAGTTACTATTTAGTATTTTTCTTAATTTTTTGGCTAACCCAGCCCATAAAACAAAAAATACATAAAAGTCTGTTGACAAGAGAAAAAAGCAGTCTTTAAAAAATAATATGAAAGAAAAAATAAATAAAGAATGTTTTATTTGATAACAATTAGAATGGAAAAGTAAAAAAAAAAGGATATGTTTTTGAATTTAAAAATACGTTATTGATTTTGCCATTTTATTGCTTTGTTATGTATGTATTTTTTTTTCTGTTTTACCTTTTTAATTTTTTACTGCAAGGTAAACCCTGCCAGCGGCAAAACGGGGAAGAAGCGTGTCCGCTTATATAGTCCCCTTCATGCTCCCCAAAAATCTATCCAATTTTCCTTTAAATCCATTCACTGTCTCTTCCTCCACAACATCCTCTGGCAGAGAGTTCCATCTTTCCACTACCCTATTTCCGAAACTCCACCTTCCTACCTCTAATCTAACCCTCTTCTTGTATAATTTCATTGAATGCCCTCTTGTCACAATCCCACTCTCTCTACCTTCTACAGCATCTTTAAAAAAATGTTCCCTGTCTAGTCCTTCCATCCCCTTCAGAATTTTAAACACCTCTAACAAGTCCGCTCTCTCTCTTCTCATTTCTAAAGTTGTCAATCCAATCCGTCTCAGCCTTTCCTCATATTCCATACCTCTATATCCATCCACCATTCTCGTCGCTCTTCTCTGTACCTTCTCCAACACTTCTATATCCTTCTTCAAATGCGGCCTCCATACCTGTACACACGAGTCTAAATGCGGCCTCACCAGTGACTTATAAAGTTGCTTCACTATACCTTTACTCTTACAACTGAACGTTCTATTTATCATTCCCAAAATCCTATTCCCCTTCTTTGCTGCCTCCGCACATTGCCTTCCTACTTTAAAGTCAGTTGTAACTATCACCCCCAAGTCCTTCTCCTCTAATACTGCTTTCAAGTCCTTCCCATTCATTACATATCCTTGCTCCTTGTTCTTACTTCCAATATGCATGACTTTACATTTATCCAGGTTGAAACTTAACTGCCAATCCTCGGACCATTCAACAAGCTTACCTATGTCTGTCTTTATCTGCTCTATATCCTCCTGTGCTGTAACTTTTCCCATCATCTTCAGATCATCTGCAAACTTCCATATTCTACTCCTGATCCCTTCATCTATATCATTTATAAATATCACGAACAGCACTGGACCTAGCACCGATCCCTGGGGTACTCCACTTGTAACCGTAGTCCAATCTGAAAATTCGCCTCCAAGTACCACTCTCTGCCTTCTCTCCTTCAACCATTCCCTGATCCAGTCTAAAAGTCTTCCCTCTATTCCTAACGCTTTCAGCTTCAGTAATAACCTTTCATGTGGGACCCTATCAAAAGCCTTCCTAAAATCAAAATACAGCACATCCACTGGCTCTCCTCTGTCTACTTCCCCTGCCACTGCTTCAAAAAAATCTAACAAATTGGTTAAACAAGACCTATTCTTCCTAAAGCCATGCTGCGTCTCGCAAATCAGTCCATTTCCCTCCAGATATGTCACCAACTCCTTCTTTATAATCTTTTCCATCACCTTTCCTACCTGACTTGTTAGGCTCACTGGTCTGTAGTTTTCCGGTTTCTTCCTAGCTCCTTGCTTAAACACTGCGGTTACATTTGCCTCCTTCCACTCTCTCGGAATCTTCCCATCTGTTAATGACTTCTCAAACAATATCCTCAATGGCCTAACTAACCCCTCCATACTTCCCTTTACATAGCTTGACTCTAATTCATCAACTCCTGCCGCCTTATTCGCCTTTAAGTTTCTTATCGCCAGCTCAACCTTTTCCTCAGTCACTTCTATCCAATCAATACTTACATCATTTCCTTCTCTTTCCTTCTCTCTCTCTTTTGGTATTGGCATTCTATTCAACTCCTCATCCGTAAATACTGTAGAAAAGTACTCATTCAACATCTTACTCATCCCCTTGTTATCTCCTACTATAATTCCTTCACTGTTCTCCAATGGTCCTACCTTAACCTTAGTTTTACTCTTTGACCTTACATACCCATAAAAAAGTTTCGGATTATCTTTTATTTGCTCAGCCAAATTCTGCTCAAAATTCCTTTTGACCTTTCTTATTTCAGAGGTAACCTTATTTCTGAGTTTATTATATTCAATCCTTGCACTAAAGGTTGGCCATTCCTTAAATTTCTCCCATTTTCTGTTCCTCTTCCTTATCAATTTCCCTATCCCCTTTCTCATCCATCTTGGCATCTTTCTCTTTTTAACCTTTCTTCTGGGTACATACTTCTCCCGACAACCTAAGAACTTCTTCAAAAATCTCTGCCACGCATCATTTACATTTTTTTCCCTGGAATTCCTTCTCCCAGTCCACCTTTTTCATTTCCTCTATCACCTTACTATAATCCCCTCTCCCATAATCATATGCCACCTGATTTCTTCCTTCTATTTCTGTTCTTAAAATCAATTTCCAGAAAACCGCACAATGATCACTATTGTCTACTGGGTTCACTACCTTTACATCTTCCACCATCTCCGGCTCTGTGCTGAACACCAAGTCTAACACATTTCCTTCTCTGGTTCCCTCTTCTACGTGCTGTGTGAGGAATAAATCATGAGCAAAGTCCATAAACTCTCTCCCTAAACTACCCGCTTGCCACAAATTCCAATCAATATCTGCATAGTTGAAATCTCCCATGATTAGACACCTTGAATTACCAGCATGCTCACTTATTGAATTCATGAGACTTATAGCTTCCTCTCTCAGACATGCCGGACTTCTATAGCATACACCAATCACCACCGAATCGTCTTCTCTTCCTTCTTTGTTTATCCTCACCCAAACCGACTCATTCATCTTATCCCTTTCGCTTGACACTTCTACTGCCACTATATCCTCCCTGATATAAAGTAATACCCCCCCTCCTCTACATTTACTTGCTGCACTGTTCATTTCCCTATCTTTCCTAAACATCCTATACCC